>JADJHR010000022.1 GCA_016707445.1 Rubrivivax sp. | reverse complement strand
AGCGGGCACTGATAAGCGATCAGGTGATCTGGACACGCCTTCACTCGACGCCAGCATCGATGGGTCCGATGACGGGATGACGCTGGCTGAACTGCTGGATGTATCGCAGTCCCGGGACTCTGCCGGCGATGGCGAAACCCACCACCACATGCACCTGGACCTGTTGCGCACCTGCGCGCATTTGACGCCTGCCCAGCAGCGTCTGTGTCTGATGCTGGGCGAGGAGGGCATGTCGGTCAAGGCCGCCGCCGAGCACCTCGGGATCCCGCGCGGCACGCTGTATGAGGAGATCAACCGCATCCGCAAGCTCTTTGCAGACCATGGGCTGGAAATTTATTTGAGGGATAAGCCGACACTTTTTACGCGGATTACGTAACAGGAATGGAGGGCCTCAATAAATCAAGGAATCGATGATCAAGTTCACCATCACAAGTACCAAGGGTGGCGTCGGCAAGACGACGCTCACTGCCAACCTGGGCGCGCTGCTGGCCGACATGGGCCTGCGCGTGCTGCTGATCGACGCGGACGTCCAGCCGTCGCTCTCCAAATACTTTCCCCTGGTCAAGCGGACGCCGGTGGCCGGCTTGACCGAGGTCATCGTTCGTGGCCAGGTGACTGCCTCGTGCATCACGCAGACGGTGTACCCGAACCTGCACATCGTGGTATCGGATGACCCGGAAGGCCACCTGCCCAACTGGCTGCTCAACCGGATCGACCGCGGGTTTCGCCTGCGGTTCGCGCTGCAGTCTCCGGCGGTGGCTGAGCACTACGACTGCGTGCTGATCGACACCCAGGGGGCCATCGGGCCCTTGCAGGACGCCGCGCTCATGGCCGCCGACATCCTGGTGTCGCCGATCACGCCGGAGATTCTCTCGGCGCGCGAGTTCAAGGACGGCACGATGGAGTTGCTCGAACGCTTGGAGCCGGGGAGCGCGCTCGGTGCCACCCTGGGACCGGTCAAGGCCGTGATCTACCGACAGGACCGCACGGTCGATGCCCGCCTGATCGCCAGCGGGATCCGAGAGGACTTCGCCCGGTTCAAGGACCGGGTGTCAGTGCTCGACACCGTGGTGCCCCACGCCAAGGCCTACAAGGAGGCCGCGACGCTGCGCGTACCGGTGCATCGGCATGAACGCCGGCATGCGGGCGTCATGCCGAGCGCCAGTGCCGTCATGCACCAGCTTGTGTGGGAACTCATTCCGAGTCTGCGGGGCGTGTACGCCGATACGGTGCATGTGTCGGAGCGGTCGACATGAGCGCGCAGGGAGTTGCCAATGGCGAACACCACATTGCGCCGCAGGCAGGTACTCCAGTGCACCCGAAGGCCTCCGTCGATGCGCGCCGCCTGTTGGTGGCGCAGTCGCTGCAGGTCGGCAACCCGGGCAACAACGCACGCGATCTGCCGGGCGGGCCGGATGCGCGGGGGCCCGCGATCAGTTCGAACAACAGATCGAGCTGACGGTCGACGACATCCGGCCCTACGAGAACAACCCGCGCCGGTCGACGAATGCCAAGTTCGACGACATCAAGGAGTCGATCCGCACCAGCGGCCTGCGCTCCCCATTGACGGTGACCCGCCGACCGGGCGAGTCGCACTTCATCATCGAGGCCGGCGGCAACACCCGGCTGCTCGTGCTGCAGCAACTGTGGTCCGAGACCCGGGACCCGCGCTACCGCCAACTCGTGGTGTTGTTTCGGCCGTGGCGCTCGGAGAGCCATGTCCTGTCCGCCCACCTTGTCGAAAACGAGCAGCGCGGCGAGATGAGCTTCTGGGACAAGGCCACCGGAATCGTCGCACTCAAACAGCGCCTGGAAGCCGAGCAGGGAAGGACCCTGGCGCTGCGCCCGCTGGAGGACGCTTTGCATGCTGTCGGCCTGGCCGTCAATACGGCGACGCTCGGGCACTACCTGTTTGCCTGCGAGCGGCTGCGCACCTTGGGCGAGGCGGTGGTGGGCCTGGCCGGGCTGGACGTCAAGACCCTGCAGCCCCGGCTCAACGCACTCAAGCGCTATGCGCTGGCGCGTAAGCCGTCATCCGAGGATGAACTGTACGCATCTGTTTTCGAGCCGGTTTTCCGGGTGATCGCAGATCGATACCCGCACACCGGCGAGTTCAGTGTGGCCGCGACCTGCGAGGCGTGTGAGGCGGCGATGGCCGCGCACCTTGGTGAAACCGTTGATGCTTTGCGCGAAGGCCTGCACCCAACAGTAGCGCGGGGAGGGCAGGGTGATGGTCTTGTGGCCGGTACCGAAGCCACGGCCGGATCATTCGGCGACGTTTTTCGCCGATGCCGCGGGCCTCGGCGACTGTGTTGAACCCGCCCCTGCGTCGGCTGCTGGATTCCGCCTTGCGGCCAGTCCGGCGCAGGGTAATGCACCGCTGGCGCAACAACGTGCGCGGTGGCTTCTTGCTGGCCTCAGCGGCCAGGTCGATGCACAAGCACTCCCGCCCGTGCCACTCGACCCGGAGTTCATCTTCTGGCTGGCGGACCCTGCCGATGCATCTGCGACGGCCTTTTGGGAGGTTCTGGCGTGCCTCAGGCGGGCCCGCAGTCCCGAAGGTGGACCCAATGCCGCCGGCGGCGAGGCAAACGCTGCTGAGGGGGTCTGATGCTGCCGCTTCACGACACCCAGGTCCGTCTCGTGCTGCTGGGCCACGTCACGACGCGCCTGGCAGAGGCGCGGCCGGACGAACTTGATGCGGTCGGCATCGGCAACGACCAACTTGATCGATTACGACAACTGTCGGCGCTCGACCTCAATCGTTTGGCGGCGATGCGCACGCTGACTATCGGCATCTCCCTGGACGGCGAGGCACTGCAGGCGGGTTTGCGCGCCGTTGCGCTGGTCAAGGAGGCCAAGGCGCTGGAGGCGTATTTCATTCGGCAGGGCGCATCGACGCGCCTGATGAGCGCGCTTTTCAAGATCCGGCGCAAGTTGACCTTGAAGTTGCGACGCGATCTCGGCGTGTGCCGCCCGTCAGGTCGGGTGCCACTGCCGGACTTCGCTACCCGCGAGCGCATTCACCGGGTCTGGCGGTCCATCGCCGATCCGGCGCCCCGCGTTCGCTACTACCAGTTGCACCAGGCCTTCTTGCACCTGCCGATCGCCGTGCTGGAGGTGGTTGTTCGTGATTTTGAGGAGGACACATGAACGCGCGCTTTGAACGCAATAGCATCAGTGACGAGTTGTTGCTGGCGGTGTTCGACATGCCGGTCACTTTCCACCGTTGTCTGGTGCCGGTGGCTGGTGGCGTCACAGCGGCGCTGATGCTGTCGCAAGCCATCTGGCTGACCGAGACTGTGGACCCCGCGTCGGATGGCTGGTTCATGTGCTCGCAGGAGCAATGGACGCAGGAGACCGGCCTGACCCGATGGGAGCAGGAGACGGCACGGCGCGCGCTGCGCCGTGCAGGGTTGCTTGTTGAGCGCCGCCTGGGCATGCCGGCCAAACTCTGGTTTCGGGTGTGCCCTGGCGCCGTCATGCGCGCCCTGCAGGCAAGTGTTGACCAGGGGGGACTGTGACGATGGGTGCGTCCGTCGTGGTCAACCAACTGGGCACTGCTTCTGCTGAGGCGTCGCCATGGGAGCAATCGAGCCGTGCCGATCCACTGCCGATCATCTGGCCGCTGCTCGGGCGCCACATCGCGTTCCACCGGCGCCTGGTCGACCTTACGGACAGTGTCAAGGCGGCCTTGCTGCTGTCCCAGTCGATTTACTGGACACGCCGTGGCCGTGATATCGCCCGGACCGGGGGCTGGTTCCACAAGACGACCGAGCAGTGGACCTGGGAGACCGGCTTGTCGGTCAAGGAGCAGCGACTTGCGCGGGACGTACTCAAGAACCTCGCGCTCATTGATGAGTGCCGCATGGGAGTTCCTCCTCGCGTTCATTTCCGGCTCCCGCTGGAGCAGTTGGGCAACCGCCTGTCGGATCGGACTGCCGGCGTTCCACACAGTGTCAACTGGCAAGACACCGCCATGGTGGCCAAGCTGCTGGGGCCGTCGGTGGCCTACCACCGCACGCTCGCGGGCATTGGCGGCGGCGTACATGCGGGGCTGATGCTGTCAAGGGCCTTGTATCGCACGCGGCTCCAAACCACGCGAAAGCATGATGCGTGGATCAGCAACTCGGCCGCCCGGTGGTGCGAGGAAATTGGCTTGTCCCGCCGCGAGCATGAGACCGCGCGCCACGACCTGGTGCACATCGGCGTTTGGGAAGAAGCGCTGCGGGGCATGCCATCCCGATTGGTCGCGCGCATCAGTCTCGATCGTCTGCTATCGCTGTTGACCGGCGATGCGCCGGCGGCTACGCAGGGCCCTTGCTGCACTGCGCCACCAGTCTGTGGGGAGGCCACAGGCAGGTTTGTACAAAAGGGCGAAATAAGCATGTGGGAATCCCGCATACAAATTTTGCCCTTTCCGCCATCACAGATTGGCCCTTTCCGCCATCCCACTATATATACAAAGAGTACAAGTGAATTAGTACAACCACAACACGCGCGATGCGAGGCGCATTCGGCAGGCACGGTCGCCGACGGTCCTGATGGTGGTGGTGGTGATCTGATCTTTCCATCAGAGATGCTGTCGCAGGAACGCGCGGCAGCGCGCCAGCTGTTGCGCGACAGTGGCGATCAGGCGCAGGCGCTTCTGGACGAACTTGCCGGCCGACTGCACGCCAATGCCGTGCGCAGCAGCCCTGTGGGCTATCTGCGCGGCCTCATCGCCCGCGCTGAAGCCGGCACCTTCCTGCCGGAACTCGGACCCCGCATCGCAACAGAACGCCAGCAGACCCAGAAGTCCGCTGAACAGCGCCATGCGCGCGAGGCCGAGGAACGGCGCCAAGAGATCGAGCGCGTCACACCCGAGTACCAAGCCCGGGTCCGTTCCCAGCGCGAAAAGCTCAGCCAGTTGCGCGACGACATGAAGCAACGACTGGCAACAGGCCGGCCGCCATGAGTACCCCCTTTCCGCCACCCATCCCCCGTTTTTCATCCCAACCCAAGGAGATTTCCATGACCACGACTGACCTGATCGCATCGCCCACGCCATCAACAGTATCCAAAACACCCGTGTTGCCCACAGCGCCAGGAGGGCCCACGCTTGGCCAACTCGCTGACGAGACCCCCGACGTCATGACGCTGCACACCCAGGACGCCTTCCGGATGTTCACCGGCCGTGCCGCAGACGCGCAGACCCAGGTGTTTGCCATCCCCGGAGGCCGGCGTTTTGCGGCCGTCCTCAAGTCGATCTGGTACCTGTCGGCCAATGACAACCCGTACGCCGACTGGATCCTGATCCGGGTGTACCAGACGCTTATTGCCATCCGGGCCCAGATGGCGCAGGCTATCGCTTGCGCGAGGCGGAGTTCGAGGCGCTGCGGCGCAAGGGGCTCAACCTGTCTGTTCTTCGGTCGCGCAGCCCGGCAACGGTGGAGTTGGGTTTCCGCAGTCCCTACGGGTACGCCACCGCCGAGGCCATCGTCGAGTTCGACTACCACGTGCGCATGGTCAAGACGCTGGTCCTCAAGGACCGGCTCAGCGACGAAGATGGCCGTGCGGCCATCCGGGAGATCGGGCGTGGCCTGCGTGCCTTGTTCCTGGAGCCCATTCGCTGGGAACGGCTGCTGTTGCGCGAGGAGATGCTCCTCTTGAGCCGGCGTGATTTCCTGCCCAGTGCCGATGAAGTGGGGCGGGAACGCATGCACATCGCGGTCACTCTGTTCGGGGAGGTGCCGCGTGCAGTCTTCACGGGCGACGAGGCGCCGCGGCATTCGCAGCGCCGGATCACCCCCACCGCCGCCTAGCTGCGGCTGCTGAGGCAGGTGTCGCTCAGCATTGATGCGCAGGGCGCGCCGGCGGAGCCCCGGGGGGCAGTTGCTGTGACGGCCGCACCCACGTCGCCGGCGTACCAGCCCAGCGACTCTGAACTGCGGATGCTCGGTGCCCTCCTGTTCCAGTGCATCCGCGACGCTTGGCGGTGCGGTGAAGACCGAGTTCGGTTTCTGGGCTACTGCATCGAGGCCAGGCGCATTGACGCTTTCGACGGTGGTCAGCCGCAACTCCTGCTCACACTGCGGATCACCGGTGTGTCTGCAGTGCTGGATCGCCTGTTCATTGCAGTTGCACCGTACCCGATTCCTGGTACAGGATGCGACATCCGGTTGAAATGCGTGCGCAATTTGTCGCCCCGCCGGACCGAGTCTCCCGTTGGCTGTGTCAGCCCGATTGATGCGCGTAACGCATCGCCCGAAACCGGTCAGATCTCCTGAAAACCGGCGAGCCGCAAGGCTTGGAGATTGTGTCAGTGCTTCAACCCAGTCGGGGAGTCCCATCCCCGCATTGGGGGTGGTCTCTTCATTTTTCATCCATGTGTTCCATGTTTCTAGGAGGCCATCATGTCCGTTCCATCTCAAGCCAGCAACCAGTCGTCGTTCTTCAACCTGCATGTTGAAGGCGTCGGTTATCTCAATCGTGTTCGCACGATCAAGCCCAAGAAAGGCCAGGAGTTCCTGGCCTGCCATGTCGCCGCTCTGCGTGGCAGCGACAGCGATGTCAGCTACACCAAGTTCGACTGCCGTGTCAGCGGTGCTGACGCCCAGGAAGTGGTGCGGCGTTTGGAAGCGGATGTTGCGGCTGAAAAGTCCGTGATCATCGGTTTCCGGATTGCCGACATCTACCCCGAGATGTTCACCTTCGAGAAGGGTGAGCGCAAGGGACAAACTGGCGTCGCACTCAAGGGGCGTCTGCTGCGCATCAAGTTCGCCAAGGTCAACGGCGAATCCATCGATGTGCCGCAGCCCGTTCGGCCCATGGAACGCGAGCCCGTTCCGTTCTGACAGCACGACTTCGGTCGTTGTTCCACCCCGTGGGGAGTCTCCTCCCCACGGGGCGGAGCTCTCCTTTCTTTGATGAGGAGAGATCCAATGTGTCAGAAGATCATTCAGAAAATTGAATCGTTGTCGGATACCGACCTGCTCGGTGTGTTGGTTGGCCCGCGCCACGCAGTCGAATTGTTGAAGGATGCCAGTGGCAGCCTGTCGCAGTTGCTGCATGAGCCCATGCCGGTTGCGTACGCCCAGCCCCGGGTCGCCTCCAGGCTCAAGGCTGCTGCAGAGTTGGTCCGTCGTTCCCTGGTCGAGGCCATGGCACACAGGGATGTGCTGGCCTCGCCCGCTGCTGTTCGAACCTACCTGCGGCTCCTGCTGGCCAGGCGGAGCATGAGGTGTTCGTGGTGTTGTTCCTGGACGCGCAGAACCGGGTCATTGCCTCGGAAGAGATGTTTCGAGGCACCTTGACCCAGACCAGCGTGTACCCGCGCGAAGTCGTCAAGCGCACCCTGGAACTCAACGCGGCGGCAGTGATCCTTGCGCACAACCATCCGTCCGGAGTCGCCGAGCCCAGCCGGGCCGACGAGTGTCTTACTCAGACGCTGAAGGCTTCGTTGGCGCTGATCGATGCCCGAGTCCTGGACCACTTCATCGTGGCGGGAAACGGCAACGCGATCGTTTCGTTTGCGGAGAGGGGTTTGTTGTAAGTGCTTTAGGTGTTCTGGGTGCGGCTGCAGGGGTTCTTCCCTTGCAGCCCACCCGATAGGTTGGTGCGACATCCGTTGCACCCATGTCCGGGCCGAAATCCTTCGGTCCGGTTTTTGTTAGCCCAGCGGGGATGTGTTGCCCCGACCTGGGGACGACCGTCTTCGCATTTCCATAGGAGTCTCATCATGAAAAGCGGACGTTCCCTTGTCGACCTGGCCAAAGAACTCGAGCGCCAGATCGCCACCAAGCAGGACCTGGTCCTTCCTTCGTCCTTGTTGCAGTGCCGTACCGATGAGGGCGGCAATTTGAAGCTGATCGTCGATTCCGGCAAACAACCCGGGATCGGCGGCGGTGAATACGGTGTCACCAGCCTTGCGCGGCGCCAACTGGCCGACAAGCTGAAGATCCCGTTTCCCTACTTCGAGCGCATGCGTGTTGGTCAGCCGGACCTGCTCGACCGCAACGTCAATACCTGGCTACAAACCGATGGAGACCGACGGATGATTCGTACACTGGATGGAGAAGTGAGGGCGGTGCTGTCTGATCGCTACCGGCGGTTGGACAACTTCGACCTTGCCGAGAACGTCCTGCCCATCCTGCAGCGCCTGGAAGGTGCCAGCCTGGAGTCGGTCGACCTCACCGAGACGAAGATGTATCTGAAGGCGGTCACACCCCGTGTCACGTTCGAAGTCGCCCCCGGCGACATCGTGCAGGCCGGGGTCGTAATCACCAACTCGGAGGTCGGGTGCGGTACTTTGTCGGTACAGCCGCTGATCCACCGGCTGGTTTGCAGTAATGGGCTGATCGCATCTGACCATGCGCTGCGCAAGACCCATGTCGGGCGATCGTTGTCCTCGGAAGAGGAGTCGGTCACCGTGTTCAGGGATGACACCCTGGCTGCGGACGACCGGGCCTTCTTCCTGAAGGTGCGTGATGTGGTGGAGGCTGCCGTCTCGGAAGCCACCTTCCGCCAGGTCGCCATGAAGTTCCAACAGACGCGCGACATTCGCCTGACCGGCGATCCGGTGAAAACGGTCGAGGTGCTGGCCAACCGTTACACGCTCAACGACACCGAGCGTGCCGGTGTGCTGCGGTATCTCATCCTCCAGGGTGATCTGTCGGGGTACGGGTTGGTCAACGCCGTCACGCACTACTCGCAGGACGTCGAGGACTACGACCGGGCCACGGAGTTCGAGTCGTTGGGGGGCAAGCTCATTGAGTTGACTCCGACGGAGTGGAAGGGTTTAGCCCAGGCTGCATGAAGGA
>JADJHR010000021.1 GCA_016707445.1 Rubrivivax sp. | reverse complement strand
GGTTCATCGCCAGCAGGTCCTGGCCGGCAAAGCGCGCCTGGCCACCGCTGACGTGGTAGCGCGGGTGGCCGGCCAGCGTCAGGCCCAGCGTGCTCTTGCCGCTGCCGTTGGCGCCCATCAGCACCATCAGCGCGCCGGGCGCCACGTCCAGCGAGACCGACTTCAGCACATGGCGCTCGCCGACGTCGACGCGCAGGTCGCGCACGCTGAGCAGCATCTCGGTGGTGGTCATGGTGGGTCCTTTGATGTCGAGGGGTGTCATGCGATCAGCCCACGGCGCCTTCGAGCGACACCGCCAGCAGGGCCTTGGCTTCGAGCGCGAACTCCATCGGCAGCTCTTCAAGCACGGCTTGGCAGAAACCACCGACGATCAGCGCGGTGGCGTCCTGTGGCGCGATGCCTCGCTGCTGGCAATAGAACAGGCGCTCTTCGGAGATGCGGGTGGTGGTGGCCTCGTGTTCGACCACGGCGTCGTCACGCGCGGCGTCGATGGTGGGGAAGGTATGAGCGCCGCAATGCGGGCCGATCAGCAGCGAGTC
The DNA here is from genome assembly GCA_016707445.1 of Rubrivivax sp. Lineage (GTDB taxonomy): Bacteria > Pseudomonadota > Gammaproteobacteria > Burkholderiales > Burkholderiaceae_C > Rubrivivax. Next base: position 57,977 of record JADJHR010000021.1, on the reverse strand, counting down.
GCACTGCGTGTGGTTGCGCGCGCCGGCGGCGGTGGGCGCCATGCGCACCAGCCCGCGGTAGCTGTTGTGCGCGTGGCCGGCGCTGATGCCCTTGGACACGATGCGGCTGCTGGTGTTGCGCCCCAGGTGAATCATCTTGGTGCCGGTGTCGGCCTGCTGCATGTGGTTGGACACCGCGATCGAATGAAATTCACCGTTCGAGTCGTCACCGCGCAGCACCACGCTGGGGTACTTCCAGGTGATCGCGCTGCCGGTCTCGATCTGTGTCCAGGAGATGCGCGAGCGTCGGCCGGCGCACAGGCCGCGCTTGGTGACGAAGTTGTAGATGCCGCCGCGCCCGTTCTCGTCGCCCGGATACCAGTTCTGCACCGTCGAATACTTGATGTGGGCGTCGTCGTGCGCGACCAGCTCGACCACGGCGGCATGCAGCTGGTGCTCGTCGCGCTGAGGTGCGGTGCAGCCTTCGAGGTAGCTGACATGGCTGCCGGCCTCGGCGATGATCAGCGTGCGTTCCGAACTGCCCGTGTTGCGCGCGTTGATGCGGAAGTACGACGACAGCTCCATCGGGCAGCGCACGCCCTCGGGGATGTAGACGAAAGAGCCGTCGGAAAACACCGCCGAGTTCAGCGCCGCATAGAAGTTGTCGCCTGGCGGCACCACGCTGCCCAGGTAGCGTTCGATCAGTTCGGGGTGGTTCTCGACGGCATGCGAGAACGAACAGAAGATCACGCCCACCGACGCCAGCTGTTCACGGAAGGTGGTGCCCACCGAGACCGAGTCGAACACCGCATCGACCGCCACGCCGGCCAGGCGCGCGCGCTCGTGCAGCGGCACGTTGAGCTTTTCGTAGGTCTCGAGCAGCTTGGGGTCGACCTCGGCCAGACTCTTGGGCCCGTCCTTCAGCGACTTGGGCGCCGAGTAGTAGCACAGGGCCTGGAAGTCGATCGGCGCGATGCGCAGCCGGCCCCATTCGGGCAGCGACATCGAACGCCAGCGCTCCAGCGCGGCCAGGCGCCATTTCAGCAGGAATTCGGGTTCGCGCTTGCGCTGCGAGATCGCGCGCACCGTGCCTTCGTCCAAGCCAGGCGGCAAGGCGTCGGTTTCGACGTCCGTCACGAAGCCGTGGCGGTAGGGCTGCTGCAGGGCCCGGGCCAGCGGCTCGGCTTGTTCAACGTTGGCCATGGCGGTGACGGATGAGGGTGGAGGTCAGGTTTTCGATAGATGCACAGTATATGCATCTTTAAATAGAACGCAAGCAACGCTGATCGAATCGGCCCTGATCGGCCCTCAACTGTCGGCGGGGGTCGGGGCGATCTCGATTGCGACGCGGATCGCCAGTATGCCGGCCAGCGCCCATCAGCGTTGCCGGTATCGCGTCGCGTGGGTATAGGCCCGCCTACGGCTGACGGTGGCCTGGCTCGCAGGCAACATGAATGCCGCCGCACCCGTCGTGAGCGAGTCGGGCAGTGCCAGTCCGAGGTCTTGTCTCAGGTCTCAGCGTCGAGTCGAGCATCACTTCGCCCGCCGGCCGCCGCAGATGCCTTGCAGATAGATGGTGAACACCGCGTCAGCCTGAGTCTTCAGCGCATTGGCCCTGCCCGCAGCCATGGCCTGCATGATCAGGCCCTGCACCGCGCCGACGAGCAGGGTGGCCGCAGCGTCACGGTCCAGCCCCGCACTGAGCAGGTCGCGCTGTGCCGCACGATCGAGCAGCGCGAGCAGCAGCTCGCGGTAGGAGCGCAGCAGCGAACGCACCTCACGCTTGACGGGCGAGTCCTTTGCCGACTCCATCTCGTGGAAGATGAAACGCGGCACGCCGGGGTGGATGGCGACAAATTCGACATGAGCCTTGAACACGGCGCGCAGGGCTTCGAGCGGCGACGGTGCGGCCTGCGCCGCGGCTTCGATGGCAGCAAGAAGCTCGGTGCGAACCCAGACCATGGCGGCGTGCCAGATCTGGTCCTTGGCCGTGAAATGTCTGAACACCGCGCCCTGGCTGATACCGACTTCCTCGGCGATCTGCGCGGTGGTGATCAGGGCCGGGCTGATCTCGCCGGCGAGGCGCAACGCGGCGGCGGCAATCTCGACCTGGCGTTCTTCGGTAGGCAGTCTGGTTTGCATGGTTGCAATTCCATCTTGGCTTGGCAAGTATTTGATTACTTGCTAATCTACACGAACTCGTTCACATCGTGCAGACCAGCCAACCGGCCCCTGGGTGGCCTGGCCCGCAGGCAAGGCAGAGGAGTTCGACATGCAGAACAGCCCGTCGAAACGGCCCACACTCACCCGGGTGATCGCGGCCGTGGCCATCGTCTTCGGTGCGCTCACGCTCAAGGAAGGCGGGGCGGTTCTCTTTGGCGACGGCACGGCGCGTACGGCCGCGGGCCATTTCGTGCCTTTCGTCGTCTGGTTCAATTTTCTTGCCGGCTTCGCCTACATCGTGGCCGGTGTGGGGCTGTGGATGCAGCAGCGCTGGGCGGCGTGGCTGGCCGTGGGCGTCGCGGTGGCCACGGCCATCGCCTTCGCAGCCTTCGGCATGCGTGTCTTGGGCGGCGGTGCGTACGAGATGCGCACCGTCTGGGCGATGACCTTGCGAACGCTGCTGTGGGCCGCGATTGCGGCGCTGTCCTGGCGCCTGACTTCGGGGCGCAGCGGCGCGATGCGATGAATTCGCACGTGCATGCCGCATGGCGTCAGCTGTTGCCGGGTGCGGCATTCGCTGTTGCCGTGCATGCCGCCGCAGCGCAGGGCGCGACGCTGACGCTGCCCGATGCCATCCACCAGGCGCTGGCCAACAATCCGCAGTACCTTTCGCAGCAACTCGAGATCGACCGCAGCGGCTCGGCCGTTGCGGCCGCACGCGCGGCAGGCAGGCCCCAACTGGGTGGCAGCGCCAGCGCCATGCGCTTCGGCTACCCCACGTTCGTGCATGGCATCCGAGCGCCTGGCGTCTTTCCGCCGCTGGACAAGAACATCATCGACCTCGGCTTGACCTTCAAACTGCCGCTGTATACCGGCGGCCGACTCGAGAAGGGCATCGTGCTTGCCGAACTCGGCCAGCAGATGGCGCGCGAGCGCGAGCGCCTGGGCGTGCAGGAGCTCAGCTTCAACGTCAGCACCGTGTATTTCAAGATCCAGCAGCTCGATGCGCTGGCACAGGTCTACGCTGCGCGCATCACCTCGCTGCAAGCGCAGCAGCGGCGCGCCGCGCTGATGCGCGACAGTGGCAAGACCGGCAAGCTGGAGACTCTGCGCATCGGCACGCTGCTGACCAAGGCGCGCCACGATCGCTTGCAGATCGAGAACCGCGGCCTCGAAGCGTGGACGCTGCTGTACCAGCTTGCTGGCAGCGCGGGGCCTGAACCGCGCCCGGCCTTGCTGCGCTACGCCGCCGCCGCGGCCCCGATGCCGAGCCTCGAACACTGGCGTCAGCAGGCGCTGTCCCAGCGCCCCGAACTGCAGATTGCACGACATCAGCGTGCCGCAGGGCTGGCGCGCGAGGACATCGCGCGGGCTGGCAACCGGCCCGAAGTGGTCCTGCTCAGCGGCCTGCACGAGCGCAGCGGCGGCGACACGCATTTCTACACCGACTGGAGCGTGGGCCTGCAGTTGAGCGTGCCCTTGTTCGACGGCGGCCTGCGCCGCGCGCAGGTGGACCAGGCGGCCACCGCGCGCCGCCAGACCGAGCTGGCATTGCAGCAGGTGCGGCTTGAGATCGACAAGCAGGTCGAGGACGCCTGGAACGCCAATGCCGAGGCGCAGTCGCGCCTGCTGGTCACGGCCACCAGCATCGGCGAGGCAAGTGAAGCGCTGGCGATCGAAACGCTCAAGGTCGAGCAGGGCGTTGGCGTCATGACTGACGTGCTGAGTGCCGAGACCGCCTTGCTCGGCGCCCAGGCCGACCGACTGCAGGCGCAGTTCGACATCATCACCACGCGTCTTGGCCTGTTGCGCGCTGCAGGCGTCTTGAGCCCTGAGCAGGTGGTTGCGCTGGTGGCGCCGCAAGGCACCGCGTCTGAGGCCGGCACGAAGGGGGACAAGCCATGACAGGACCATCGTCCAGGGCGCGCATCGTCAAGCCGCTGGTGATCATCGCGGTGCTGGTTGCGCTGGCCGTTGCGGCCTACCTTCTCGCACCGCGCTTTCTCGGCCGCACCGAGGCCGGCCTGGCGGCGGCAGGCACGGTCGAGGCTACCGAAGTGCAACTCGGCTTCCAGAGTGCCGGGCGCATCGAGTCGCTCGGCCCGCGTGAGGGTGAGAGGGTCAAGGCCGGCGCCGTGATGGGCCAGCTCGACCGCGCCGAGATGCTGGCACGGCGCGGGCAGGCGCAGGCACAGCTCGCATCCGCGCAGGCGGTGCTGCGCGAGTTGCAAAGTGGCTTTCGCAGCGAAGAAGTGGCGCAAGGCCGTGCCGCGCTCGACGCCTCTGGGCAGAGGCTGGCCGATGCCAGGCGTGATGTCGAGCGCGCGAAGCGCCTCTTCGAGGGCGGTGCCGTCGGCGCCGAAAGCCTGGACAAGGCACGCATGACGCTGGACGTGACGAACAGCCAGTACGAACAGGCGCGCCAGCAGTTGCACATTCTGCAGGCCGGCACGCGACACGAAAAGATCGATGTGCAGCGGGCGCAGGTGGTGCAGGTGCAAGCGGCCATCAAGCCCATCGACGCCGCCCTCGACAACATGGTGTTGCTTGCGCCGATGGACGGCATCGTCACGCTGCGCCACCGTGAGCCCGGCGCGACCGTCGGCCCCGGTGCGCCGGTCTTCACGCTGATGAACCCGGCCGACCGTTGGGTGCGCATCTATGTGCCCGAGAACCGCGTCGGCCAGGTGCGCCTCGGCACCCCGGCGGCCATCACGACCGACAGCTTCCCCGGCAAGACCTACCCGGGCGAGGTGGTCTTCATCGCGTCGCAAGCAGAGTTCACGCCCAAGACCGTGCAGACCACCGAAGAGCGCGTGAAGCTGGTCTATGCGGTGAAGGTGCGCGTGAGCGGCGACAGCGGCTTCGAGCTCAAGCCGGGCATGCCGGCCGACGTTCGGCTGGACGGCGCGCAGCCATGACGGCCGGCGCGCCCGTGGCCGTGCCGGCGCCGCCAGTGATCCGCGTCGACGGCCTGACGCGGCGCTTCGGTGACGTGACTGCCGTCGATGCACTGAGCTTTAACGTGGCCGGCGGCGAACTCTTCGGTCTGGTGGGCCCTGATGGCGCGGGCAAGACGACCACGCTGCGCATGCTGGCCGGCGTGCTCAGACCGACGGCGGGCGACGCCATTCTCGGTGACGTGAGCGTGGCGCGCGACCCCGAGGGCGTGAAGCATGAGATCGCCTACATGTCGCAGCGCTTCGGCCTGTATGCCGACCTCACGGTGCTGGAGAACCTCGATTTCTACGCCGACCTGTACCTCGTGCCCAAGCGCGAGCGCGCAGCACGGCTTGAGCGGCTGTTCCACTTCTCCAACCTCGCGCCCTTCAAGGACCGGCTGGCAGGCAAGCTCTCGGGTGGCATGAAGCAGAAGCTGGGCCTGTCGTGCGCGCTGATCCACCAGCCGAAGATCCTGCTGCTGGACGAACCCACGTTCGGTGTCGATCCGATCTCGCGCCGTGACCTGTGGCTGATCGTGCACGACATGGTGGCGCAAGGGGTCACGGTGGTCGTCAGCACGGCCTACATGGACGAGGCCGAGCGCTTCGACCGTGTCGCGCTGCTGTTCGAGGGCCGGTTGTTGGCGGTCGAATCGCCGCAGGCGCTGCAGGATGCGCTGGGCGGTGAGGTGCTGGTGGTGCAGGTGGAGCCTGCACGTGCCGCGCGCGATCTGCTGCGACGGCACCCGCGCGTGAAGCGCGCAGCGCTGTTCGGCGACAAGCTGCATGTCACCGTGGCCTCGGCCGCCGACGATGCGCCGTTGGTCGAGCAGGCTTTGCGCGACGCTGGGCTTGTGCCGGGGTCGATCGCCGCCGAGCCGCCGTCGATGGAAGACGTCTTCATCGAACGCATGACGGAGGCGGCATGACGCAAGCCCATGCGGCACCGGCCGTCGTTGCCGACAAGCTGCGCCGGACATACGGTGATTTCGTGGCGGTCGACGATGTCTCGTTCGAGGTTGCACAGGGCGAGATCTTCGGCTTTCTGGGGCCCAACGGTGCGGGCAAGACGACGACCATCAAGATGCTCGCCGGCCTGCTGCTGCCGACCGCCGGCCGAGGCTCGGTTGCGGGGCTGGACATCCTCACGCAGAGCGAGGCCATCAAGCACCGCATCGGCTACATGTCGCAGCTGTTTTCGCTGTATGCCGACCTCACCGTGAACGAGAACATCGCCTTCTTCTCAGGCCTGTACAACGTGCCGCGTGACAAGCGCGCCGCGCGGCACGACTGGGCCGTGCAGATGGCCGGCCTGGCCGATCAGGGCAAGCGGCTCACGGGGCAGTTGCCGCTGGGCCTGAAACAGCGGCTGGCGCTGGGTTGCGCGGTGCTGCACGAGCCGAAGATCCTGTTTCTCGACGAGCCGACCTCGGGCGTCGACCCGCTGTCGCGCCGTCGCTTCTGGGACCTCATCGATGCGCTCACGCAGCAGGGCACCACCGTCTTCGTCAGCACCCATTACATGGAGGAAGCCGAGTACTGCCACCGCCTGGCGCTGATGAACCGCGGCGCGTTGGTGGCGCTGGACACGCCGCAGCGGCTGCGCGCCGGCGTGCGCGAACCGCTGCTGGAGCTGCACACCAGCGACGGGCCGCGCGCCGTGGAAGCGCTGAAGGGCTTGCCGCAGGTGGTGGAGACGTCGATGTTCGGCCGCAGCGTGCACGTGGCGTTGCATCAGCTCGAAGGCGCGGTCGAGGCCATTGCCGCGCGGCTGGCCGAGCGTGGCCTCGCTCTGACGGCATCGAAACCCATTCCGCCCTCGCTCGAGGATGCTTTCGTGTCCCTGGTGCGCGCCGCCGGCGGCGCGCCCACGGGCTGAACGCCATGAACTTCTGGCGCCTGTGGGCCATGGCACACAAGGAGGTGATCCAGCTGCGCCGCGATACGCGCAGCCTGGTGCTGGCCTTCTTGCTGCCGCTGCTGCTGTTGCTGCTGTTCGGCTACGCCATCAGCTTCGACGTGCGCAACGTGCGTACCGCGCTGCTCGACCAGGACAACTCGGCGCAATCGCGCCAGCTCATCGACGCCTTCCGCGCCTCGGGCTATTTCGAGTTCAGCACGCCGATCGCGCGCACCAGCGACATCGGCAGCCTGCTCGACCATGGCAAGGCACAACTCGTGCTTGTCATTCCACCGGATTTCGGCCGCAAGCTGGGCAGTGGCCAGACCGCGCAGGTGCAGGCCGTGGTGGACGGGTCGGACGCCAACAGCGCCACCATCGTGCTGGCCTACACGCGCGCCATTGCGCAGACCTACTCGCTCAAGGCGCAGCTCGACGGGCGCATCGTGCAGCGACCCATCACCGCCGAGAGCCGGGTCTGGTACAACGAAGAGCTCACCTCGCGCAACATGATCGTGCCGGGGCTGATCGCGGTGATCATGATGATCGTCGCCGCGATGCTGACCTCGTTGACCATCGCCCGCGAGTGGGAGCGAGGCACGATGGAGCAGCTTGCCGCCACGCCGGTGACACGCGCCGAGGTCGTGCTGGGCAAGTTGCTGCCCTACATCGCCATCGGCTTGGCCGACGTCGTGATGTGCGTCGTGCTCGGCGTGTGGCTTTTCGGCGTGCCCTTCCATGGCTCGGTGTGGCTGCTGATGGCCTTGTCCACCTCGTTCCTCATCGGCGCGCTCGGCCTGGGCATCTTCATCTCGGCGGTGGCGCGATCGCAATTGCTGGCCACACAGATGGCGATGATCCTGACCTTCCTGCCGGCCTTTCTGCTGTCGGGTTTCATGTATGCGATCGACGTCATGCCCAAGGCGCTGCAGCTTCTGACCTACCTGGTGCCGGCGCGTTACTTTCTCGTCGTCACGCGCGGCATCTTCCTCAAGGGCGTCGGGGCCGATGTGCTGCGTGTCCAGGGGTTGCTGATGATCGGCTTCGCCGTCATCGGGCTGGCGCTGGCGATCTTCGTTTTCCGCAAGGAGATCCGCTGATGGGGCGCGACTCGGTGCAACGCATCTGGGAGATTCTGCGCAAGGAGTTCCTGCAGATCGCACGCGATCCGCGGCTGGCGCGCGTGATCTTCATCGCGCCGGTGATCCAGCTGGTGATCTTCGGCTATGCCGTATCCACCGACATCCGCAACACCCCGACCTTTGTCGTCGACCAGGACCGCACGCAGGTCTCGCGCGAACTGGTCGAGGCGTTCACCGCATCGGGCTTCTTCAGTGTGGTGGGGCGCTCTTCCCGGCCGGCCGATCTGGTGGACGCGCTGCAGCATGGCGACGCCATCGTCGGCATCACGGTGCCGGTGGGGTTTGCTGCTGCACTGGCCAGCGGCAGCGGGGCACGCCTGCAGGTGCTGGTCGACGGCAGCAATTCGAATACCGCCACGGTGGCGCTGGGTTACGCCGAACGCATCGTGCAGAGCTTTGGTGCACAGCGTGCCGGCGGCATGGCCTTGGCGCTCGACCTGAGCGAGCGCGCCTGGTTCAACCCTGACCTGAAGAGCCGCGACTACAACGTGCCCGCGGTGATGGGCGCGATCATCCTGCTGGTCTGCCTGCTGCTCACCTCGCTGGCGGTGGTGCGCGAGCGTGAGATCGGCACGCTCGAGCAACTGATGGTCACGCCGCTGAGCGCGTTCGAGTTGATCGCCGGCAAGACGATTCCGTTCGCGCTCATCGGGCTGGCCGACCTGCTGGTGGTTGCGGCGGTCGCGCTGCTGTGGTTCAAGGTGCCGTTCGTCGGCAACTTCTTCACCTTGCTGGTGGCCAGCGTGCTGTACCTGCTGTCGGGCCTGGGGCTGGGCTTGCTGATATCGACCATCTCGAGAACGCAGCAGGAGGCCTTCATGGCCAGCTTCCTCGTCTTCATGCCGACGATCCTGCTTTCGGGTTTCATGTTCCCGGTGAGCAGCATGCCTGAGGTCTTCCAGTGGCTGACGCTGCTGAACCCGACGCGCCACTACCTCGAGATCGTGCGCGGCATCTTTCTCAAGGGTGTCGGCTTCCAGGCGCTGTGGATGCAGTTCGTGGCACTCGCGGTGCTGGGCAGCCTGCTGCTCGGATTCGCCGGCGGGCGCTTCAAGAAGACGGCGGTGTAGCGGTGCCTGATATCGAATGTGCGCCGATGTTGAACCGCAGGCACAAAAGAGCATCGTCATGAAACGCAGCCCAGGTGCGTGCAGGGTGCTCCAAATCATCATCCGGTACGGTCGTCAACCCAACTTCAAGAGGGAAAACTCATGCAAGGAAAGAAGAATCTCGCCGCCGGTTTCCTGTTTCTCGCCGCGTTCATGGTGTATGGCTTCGTGCTGATCTTTTTGCGCGACTTCGCGCCAGGCAAGGAGGCCTGGATCGCCAGTTATGGCGTGGGCAAGCATTTCGAATCGCGCTTGGCGCATGTGCACGGCAACCTGTTTGCCTTCATCAATATCGTCGTCGGCTATCTGTTGATGCGCCTGCCGATCAGTGCCTTCTCGGCGAAGGCGATTTCGTGGCTGACCTTGGTGGGCATGCTGATGCCGCTGGGCATTCTGTCCGAGGTGGCCTTCGGGGTGCCGCCAGCCCTCGTGCTCATTGGTGGGGTCGCCATGGTGATGGCGATGGTGTGGTTCGGTGTGGCCGCGTTGAAGTTGGATTCGACCGGCGTCGGGCAACGGGCTTGATCCAGTGCGTGCGGTGTTGGCCATGAGCTTGATTTACCACCGGCGCAGATTGGGCAACCTGGCACGACGGCTTGGGCTGGGCCTTGTCGTGAGCATGGTGGCGTTGCCTGGCGCGGCGGCCGCACCGACCGATGGGTCTGTGCAGGCGCAACAAGGCGTCGAGAGCAGTCCGGGCGGCTCGATCGAGTTTCGCGGCCATACCGCCCGGCTCGAGAACGACCTCTTCGCCGATACGGACAACAACTACACCAACGGCGTGTCGCTGACTGCCATCTCCCGCAACGTTGCGGGCAATGCGGACCTGGGCTGCCTGCCCTTGCCGTTGCGCTTGCATGCTGCGCTGATCGGGTGGCTTGACCCCGGCTTCTGGCGTGGCAGTGCCAATTCATCACAACCCCAGAACGTGGTTGTCAAGATGGGCCAGTCGATGTACACGCCCACGGACGCTGCGCGCAGCGACCTGATCAGCAACGACCGGCCCTATGCCGGGCTGCTGTACGTGGGCCTGTCCTGGAACCGGCGCCGGCTCGACGAGCAGGCCAAGGTCGAGATGCTCGATACGCGCGAGGTCACGCTGGGCGTGATCGGACCGCTTTCGATGGCACGGCAGACGCAGGACCTCGTGCACCGCGTGAACAAGGTCGAGAGATTCCAGGGTTGGGATCACCAGCTCGGCAACGAGCCCGCGCTGCAGTTGGCGCGCGAGCAGAAGTGGCGCGACCACCGCGGTGTCAAGTCGCAGCTTGCGGGGTTCTCGGCCGACTCGATTCGTTCGTTGAGCCTGCGGCTGGGGAACATCGAAACCTCGGCCAGCGTTGGCGGCGAAGTGCGCATCGGCTGGAACATGCCGAACGATTTCGGCAGCTATCCGATCCGCCCCGGCGCTGAGAACCGACCGCCCACGACACCCGCGTTGCGGGACGGCAGCGCGCAGGTGCGCGCACGCCCTGGCGCGCACCTGTTCGCCATGCTCGAAGGTCGACTCGTGGCCTACGATTTCACGCTCGACGGCAACCTGCTGCGCAGCAGCCACAGCGTGACGAGGCGCCCGCTGGTGGCGCAGGCGTCCATCGGGTTCAGCGTCTACGGCCCACTCGCGGGCTACGGCGTGAAGCTCTCGGTGATGCGCGTGGTGCGCTCGCGTGAGTTCAACAAGGCCGAGCACACCAAGGCTTGCAAGAAGCAGAGCCAAGGTAGCCGGCTCCGGCACCGACGTTATGGGGCCGCCTGTCAGAAGCAGTCCCGAGGCGCTGGTGTAGCTGACGTTGTCCGGCATGTCGAATCTCAGGTGCCCCGAGTTGCCGAAGTCGCAGTCGGTGCCGCTGCTGCACGACAAGTTGAATCCCAGGAAGATGTCGAAGGCTGTCTGCGCCCCGGTGATGGTGAAGGTACCGTGCAAGTGCTTGTGGGTGGCGCTGTCGGCGAGCACCTCGAAGTGCTCGAAACCGCCCGGTTCACCAGCGCCGCCCGACACCGCCCAGCCGACGTAGTTGCGCGGATCGGTTGGGGAGTCGTAGAACTGGGTGGTCCAGCCTGCGCTGAGTCCACCGCGGCCGCTGGCATACATCTTCAGGTTGTACAGGTACCCGGCGTGCTCGAGGGCGCTGATCGTCCCGTCGAGCGTGAGGTCGAGGCCGATCGAGGTGACCGTCGACGCGCTGGCGCCGGCGACGTTGAACGTGATCGTATCGTCGAGTTGGGCGTGTGCCCTGCCTTGGGAGAAACCTTCGGTGAACACTGCGGCATGCAAGCCTGCGGTGGCGTAGTCGGCGCTCGCCGTGGCTGTCTGGATGCCGTGGAAGCTCCCTCCCCCTTCGTCGGAATAGGAATTACTGAACGCCGCCGGGGCGTTGAGCGCGGTCGTGCCCGAGCTCGTGCCGCTCGAGGTGACGACGCCCTGAAAGGTGTTGTAGTTGTATTGCGAGGTGCCGGCACTTGTGATCGCGTAGAGCGCGGGAACGGGGTCTGCAGAGGCCGGCAGCGCGCAGGCCATCAGTGCGGCGGCGAGCGTCAAGCTTGCACCGCTCAGGGTGCCGGGGGTTATCGGCATGGGCTTGGTTGCGAGCATGGTCATTTCCTTGATTTGCGGATCGGGCAATTTGAATGTAGGGCCGGCTGCGTCATCGCAGCGTCATCCGCGACGTGCAGACCGATAGGGGCAGTCGGCGCGATGCGCCAGCAGGTCGGGCTGCAGCTCGCTTGCACCGCAGCGTGCGCAGGCGAAGGCGCCGCCGAGCGGGCCGTGCGCCGCATACAGCAGCACCTGCTTGCCTCGGCGTTCGGCGCGCACAAGCTCTTCCTCGCGAAACGGCGTCGACCGTGTCGAGAACGGAGGATCGGATGCGGGTTGCGGCATGGCAAGAGTCCACCATAGGTTGCGCAGCGTCATTGCAGCGTCACCCAACCCCCCTGAACGCGGGGTTGCCTGGCTCGACGGCGGGTTGTTCCTTCGTGCATCCTCAGCGGCCACAGCTGTCGCTTCGCTTTCGATGTCAGCACTTTCCGGCGGCAACCCCGCGATCCATGTCAGCCTGCACGGCGTCGCGCAGCTGCTGACCTCAGGCGGCAGTCGGATCGCGCTGGAACGCAAGCAGGCCCTGCTGCTGGCCTATCTTTCGGTTGAGGGGCCGACACCGCGCAGCAAGCTCGCGCGCTTGCTGTGGCCCGACGTGTCGGATGCGCGTGCGCGCGGCAACCTTCGCCAGCGTCTGGCGGTGCTGCGCCAGGCGGCCGGGGCCGAGCTGCTGATCGACGTCGGCGGCGTGCTGTCTCTTGGGTCGGTGCTGCGCGTCGAATCTGCGGCCTCGGCCGATGAAGAGTTGCTGGCGCGCTTCGAATACGAGGACTGCGAAGACGCGACACGCTGGCTCGAAGCGCAGCGCGAGTCGCAACGCTCGACGCAGCGCGCCCAACGCCTGGGCGCGATCCGAGAGGCCGTGCAGGCCGGCTTGCTCGACGACGCCCTGCGTCTGGCCGACGCGCTGCTGGCGAGGGACCGAGAGTCCGAGGAGGCCTACCGCGCCCAGATGGAAGTGCTGTACCTGCGCGGTGACACCGCCGCAGCCATCGCCGTCTGGGACCGCTGCAAGGATATGCTGCGTCAGCTCTACGGCGCGCTGCCGTCACAGGCCACACGCCAGCTGGGCGAGACCATCCTGGCCGCCAGTGCGGCTGCACAGGCAGCGCCGGCACCGCCCGCCCGGGCTGCATCGATTCCGGTCACCGTGTTGCGGCCGCCAAGGCTGATTGCCCGCCAAGCCTCGCTGCATGGGCTGATTGCCGCCTGGCGAAGCGACAAGACGCCTTTGCTGTGCGGCGAAGCCGGCGTCGGCAAGACCCGGCTGCTGGCCGAGTTTGCGGCTGCCGTCGGGCCTTGCGGATTCGCCGGTGCCCGACCCGGCGATGCCGAAGTGCCCTACGCGTCGCTTGAGCGATTGCTGCTGACCGCCATCGACCGCTTCGAGCCGACTTTGGGCGACGACGATCTGCGCGAGGCGGCACGCCTGCTGCCGCGCCTGGCGGATTTGCTGCGCGGCGAGGCACCGGTGGCGGTGGCAAGCGACTATCAGCGTCGGCATTGCCTGGTTGCGGTGTCCCGGCTGCTGGCTGCCTGCCTGTCCCGGGGCTGCGCGGCGCTGTTGCTCGACGACCTGCAACTCGCGGACACCGCGAGTGTCGAGGCCGTCATCGACATGACCTCAGGCTCGTCGTCAAGCTTGACGCCCGTGCCCTTGCGCTTCGTGCTCGCCGCCCGATGGGACGAAGTGGTGGCCAGGGGCGCACGCTGGCGGGCCTCGCTCGACGATGTGGAGCGCTTCCGGCGCATCGAGATCGCGGCGCTCGACGCGGCTGCTACCAGCGAGCTTATCGGCTCGCTCGGTTTGACGGGCCTGGACACGGCCGTGCTGGCACAACGGCTGTGGCCGCGCGTGGGCGGCAACCCGGCGTTCGTGCTCGAGTCGGTGAAGCTTCTGCTCGCCTTGGGCGGTGATGAGGTGATGAGGCTGCCTGAGCTGCCGCTGCCGCCGGACATCGTGACGGTGATCGAGCAGCGCGTCGGTCTGCTCAGCCCCCAGGCACGCCATCTCGCCCAGCTCGCAGCCATCGCGGGCCAGAGCTTCAGCGTGCCGCTGGCGGCCGCGGCCCTGGCCTGCTCACCGCTGGCCCTCAGCGCCCCGCTGCGCGAGCTCGAGCTGCGCCAGGTACTGTATGGCCGGCAGTTCGTTCACGACGTGATCGCCGTCGGCGTGAAGCGCACGATTCCGCACTCGGTGGCGCAGTTCATGCATCGCTTTGTTGCCGACTACCTCGAGCAGCACGAGGGCCAGCCCGCACACGTGGCCATGCATTGGCAAGCCGCCGGTGAGCAGCGACGCGCCGGTGACGCCTATCGAACGGCAGCCCAGGCGGCCGCCGAGGCGTCCCTTCCGATCGAGCAGAGCGAGCTGCTCGACGCTGCGGCGGCGTGCTTCGAACAGTGCGGCGCCATCGACGCGCTGTTCGATGTGCTCGAGGACCGTCAAGCCGTGCATCTGGCACCCGACGCGATGCTGGCTCGCCAGTCCTGCATGCAACGCATGGACGCGCTCGCGACCACCGAAGAGCAGCGCCTTCGTGCCTTGCTGTGCCGCCAGGGCTGGGATGCCGATCGTTCGCAGACCGATGCCCTCGAGCTCGGCCTGGCTGCGATCGATCGTGCGCTGGTACTCGGCCAGCCACGCATCGCCTTCGAGTTCGGCCGTGCCACGGCGTGGCGCCTGGCGCTGCGCGGCGAAGAGGCGCTGGCAATACAGACACTGCAGGCCCACCAGGAATGGGTGATGTCGCATGGCCGGCCCGCGGAGCGGGGTGACTTTCATCTGGCGATGGCGGGCGTTCTCGGCTTCGTGGATCACCTGGGACCAGCGGTCGAGGCGTCACGGCAGGCGATCGCCGAGCTGCGCGCAGCAGCCCTGTGGGCACGGCTTCTTCCCGCGTTGAGCAACCTCGGCCTGCTGCTGCACTGGAGTGGCCAGCTCCCGGAGGCCAGGGACGTGCTGATGGAGGCCCAGCAGTTGCGCGACCGCATGCACGGCCAGGGCAGCGGGCTGGTGATCGACCTCAATCTCGGCGCTGTTCAACGGGACATGGGCGACTACCTGGCAGGTGACCAGACCTTCGCTGCGGCGCTGGAACAGCTTCGCACACGCGCTGACGGCGACGGTGAGATGCGCACCGATTGCGTGCTTGCCGAAAACCACCATGCGCATCTGTGGCTGTCGCTCGGCCAGGTCGAGCGCGCGCTTGATGCGCTGATCACCGACGACAAGACGATTGCAGCAAGGTTTCGTGCCCGTCGCGTCGGATTGCGTCTGCGTGCGGCGCGCATGCTGGGGCGCAGCCGGAGCACGCTGGTCAACGAGGCCGAGGCGATGCTGGCGTCGATCGACTCGCCGTTTCATCGCAGCTTGCTCGCACTCGAAGTCGCCCGCTCGCTTCCCGGCGAGCGGGCGTTGGCCGCCTGCGAGCGCGTGCTGCTCGAACGTGGAACCCTCGGGCGACCCGGGCTGCTGCTGCACGCGGCAACGGCAGCTGCCCAGGCGTCGATGGTGCTTGGTGACGTCGACCGTGCGTGGCGGCATCTCGATGGCGTGCAGGCGCTGCTTGCAAGCTGCGCCCCGTTCGACATCGACCGGGCCGATCTGTGGCTGATGGCCGCTCAGGTCCTGCAGGCCACCGGCGAAGCGGCGGGCGCCAGATCGTTGATCCAGCGTGGCGCGCAATGGTTGCACGCTACGTCCCGGCAAATGCCCGACGCATGGCGCGACGGCTTCCTGCGCCGCCACCCCGCCAACGCTGGCCTGCTCGCCCGGGCGGCCGCGGGTGTGCCGACGTAGGCAAGCCAAAGTGATGGGAAGGCTGGGGCCAGGCGCCGCGCGAGCTTTTGCGGGCCCTTGGCGCCGCGCGAGCTGAACAGAACTCAGGGTCGTGGTGTCAAGGCATTGCCTTGTTGCCGGCGAGTCGTTGCACGTCGGGCACGCTGATGCGGCGTCCCTGCATCTGCAGCAACCCGGCAGCCACCAAATCGCGCAGCAGGCGAGAGAAGTGCTCGGGCGTCAGGCTGAGTTGCGAGGCGATGGACGCCTTGGTGGCCGGCAGCGTGAAAAGTTGCGGCCCGGGCCCGTTGCCGGCGCGCCGCACAAGGTAGTCGACCAGGCGTTCGCGGCCGCTGCCCAGGGCCAGACGGTCGAGCTCTTGCACCAAGGCCTCGGTGCGCTGGCTCAGACTGGCGATGACACGCCGAGCGAAGCGCGGGCTGCGTTCGATCTCGGCGAAAACCGCTTCTTTCGTCAACTGCAGCACCAGTGCGTCGCCGGCCGCTTCTGCGTCGACCAAGGCAGGCCGTTCGAGAAACATCACCGGCTCGCCGAAACTGCGGCCGGCGCCGACAACACCGGTGAGCCGTTCGCCTCGCGCCGGGCTGCGCGCGATGAGCCTGATCTCACCGTGCACCACCACGTACATGCTCGTCGCGGCATCGCCTTTGCTGAACAGGCGTTCGCCACGCGCCAGCCGGCGCGGCGTGGTCGCCGCCGCCAGCCGGGCGAGCGTGGCTTCGTCCAGGGCCTTGAACATCGGCAGTGCCGCCAAGAAGGCCTGCGCTGCGATCTCGCGGCGAGCCATCGGGTGTCAGTTCTCCATGGTGATCAGTGCGGGGTCGTTCGCATGTTCGACGAGGATGGTGCGCACCCAGTCTTGCCAGACCTTCGCGAAAGCCTCTCGCTGGACGTGGTCGGCCCGCGGCACGAGTGCGGCCTGCATCTGCGCCATCAGGACGGCCGGGCGTGGCACCGCCTCCAGTTGGTGCGAAACCTCAACGCTGTGGCCATTGTCCAGCCGCGTGAAGCGCATCTCGCCATGCATCGGCACATCGAATGCCAGCAGGTTGCGCCGCGAATGGCGACCGGCCAGGCCCTTGAAACCACCCACGCCGGCCGCGCCGGTGACCAGTGTTGCCACACTGGCCACGACACCGACCACGCCTGCGTCCTGCGGCTCGCGCAGTTCAACCCGCACTTCGCCGCGGCGCGGCGCCTCACCAGGGTACAGCCGGGCCAGCGCTGCGCGCGTCATCAGCCAGGCGCCGGCCACGGTCGGGCACGAATGCCCGGCCAGCTTGACGGCATCGATGTAGCGGTATTCAAGCATGCCGTCCTGCGCGGCGCCCAGCGTCTGCGCCAAGGCGTCATGCACGATGATGCTTGGCGCCTCGTCGAAGAACGCCGGGGTACGCATGGCCGGCGCGGTCACGCTGAAGCCCGCTGATCAGCATGCCGGGCAGCCAGCAGCCGCACATGATGGCCGACCAGCAGCGCGGCCGGGTACATCACGTCCTCTTCGGTGCGTGCGTGCTGGACCAGCTGCTGCGCGAACGCGACGATATCGCTGCGACCAGCGTGCTCGGCGGCCACCTGCAGACGCTGTAGCGCGGCGACGATGGCCTTGTGTTCCTCCAGCATCTGGGGCAGCTCGGCCTGCAGGCGGTCGGTCAAGGCCAGCACGTTGTTCATCTCAGTGCTGAACTCGCCGCGCGACAACGCGCCCAGCAGGCCCAGCGGCGGCAAGGCGATCTGGTCTTCCTTGACGAAATGCCCGTGCATCAGCCCGGCCAAGGTCTTGGCGGCCTCGCCGACTTCGCCGCCCGCCTGGGTGGCGCGGCGCAACTCGTCGTGCAACGCTTCATGTTCCTGCTGCAAGGGAGTGGGAATGGTGAAGTTCATGGCGTACTCCTTCGGTGGTTTCACTGGACCTTGCGGATCGGCGTGAAACCGGGGTGGTTGAAGTGTCCCGCATAGGCATTGACCGCTTTTGCGACCTGGACCAGGCCTTGCTCCGGGCGTTTCTGGCCCGCCTTGCCGGCCATCGCGTCCGTCCCGGCACCGATCTCGCCGATGACGATGTGCAGCACCGCATCGGCCTTCGGCTCGAGTTTGCAGTTGGCCACGATGCCGCCAACCTCGGTCTCGACCTGGCCGGCGAGTGCAAGGTACTGCGCCGGGCTCAGCTTGCCGGCGTGGGCTGCTGCGAGTTGCGGCTCGACGAGCGCACGAATGCGGCTCATGCCAGTGCGCAGCGGCGCGTCGGTGGTCCATTTGTGGCCATGATCCAGGCTCAGCTTGGCAGGAGTGGCGGCGTCGTGGCCATGGTCGTGACTCTGCGCCTGGGCAAGGCCGGGCGCGAATGATGCGAAGGCTGCGGCGATGGCGGTGGCAGCGACGGCCGCGGTCAGGCGGTGAAATCCCATGGTCTTCATCTCGATCTCCTCTGGCTTGACAGACGCCCGTCGCCTGTCTTGAGTCTGAGATGGGCGCGATATGCCGGTGTTCCATACCTTGCCCGATCGACGTCGCACGGACTTAGGAAAGGTCAAGAAAACTGGCGCCATTGCGTTCGACTGCTCGATGCACAGGCCTCAATCAGGTTCGGTGCCTGCGCGCGTGCCTTGTCACGACAACGTCTAGGCAGTCCGAACTTGGCGTTGAGAGGGAACGCTCTCGCATCTCAACCGGCAGGTGCATTCCCCTTGGTCCCCAGTGTTCACAGGCTGGCCGGCCGTTCAGCGTATCAACAGCACGGGCGCACAGCATTGGGATAGCACCTTGGTCGCGACCGAACCCAAGAGCACGCCGTCGATTGCGCCTCGTCCCTGCGTTCCCATCATCACGAGATCGAACTTTCCCTGCTGTGCCAACCTGGAGATGTTTGCCGCGGCCGGCCCGATGCGGTGCACGCAGATGGCGTCGATGCCCTGTTTGGCAAGGAAACTGCGCACGGGGGCCGTGAGCGGCAACGAATGGGTGGCGCCAGGGCGCTGACTTCTGCCCGCGGCCGGCGCGTGCTGCGCTGGCACAGGATCTCGCAGCGCTGTTCAGCGCTCTTCATCGCGCGCGAACAGCGCGCGCACATGCCCGCGCAGCCAGGCCTGCGCCGCGTCGTCGGTTGAGCTTTGATGCCACACCATGCGCACGCTGTAGCGCGGGCCGTGGCCGGGCAGCTCCCAGATGCGCACGTCGTAGCGCGGCGCCAGCGAGTGGGCGAACATCTGCGGCACGATGGCCAGCAGGTCGGTGCGTGTCACCAGCTCGGGCAATGCGCCGTAGTGGCGCGCGCGCAGCACCGCGCGATCCTGCAGCTTCAGCCGCGCCAGCATGGCCTCGACGCTGCCGTGGAAGGTGGCCGCGGGTGCGGCCACCGCCAGCGAGGCGCGTGCCAGCTGCTGCATGCTCAGCGTGGTGGACACGCGGCCGGCCGCGGGCCGCCAGTGGCTGCCGGTGATGGCCACGAAGTGTTCGTTGAACAGCGGCTCGCTGGTGATGCCGCTGTGCTCGGGCAGCAGGATGCCGATCGCCAGGTCGATGTCGCGCGATTCCAGTGCGGCACTGACCCGGTTCGCGTCGACGGCGACGTTCGAGACCAGGCAGTTCGGCGATTGCTGGCGCAGCGCCTGGGCCAGCGGCGCCAGGAACATCAACTCGCCCAGATCGGACAGCGACAGCCGCCAGTGCACCTGCGCCACCGCCGGGTCGAAATGATCGCGCGTCGTCAGCGTCGCCTCCAGCGCACGCAGGTGCGCGGCGACCTCGGGTGCGATGCGCTGCACCAGCCGCGTGGGGTGCAGGCCGGCTGGCGAGCGCACGAACAGTGCGTCGTCGAAGTGGCGCCGCAGCCGCGCCAGCGCGTTGCTGGTAGCCGGCTGCGACAGCGCCAGCTGGCGCCCGGCCTCGGTCACCGATCCGGTGTGATGCACGGCGCACAGCACGCGCAGCAGGTTCAGGTCGAGCTGGCGAAAGCTCATGCACAGGCCTCTTGTCCATCTGTTTGGTGAATGCGGCAGATTCTGACAATCAATTCGACGAATTGACAGCCCGAGGCTAGATTGCGCTCCAGGCGTCCGCCTTCGGACGCGTGGAGGTCGAGGCTGGCCATGCTGCAGATCGTGATCCAGGGCCGAGGCGGGCAGGGCGCACAAACCGCCGGCAACCTGCTGGCGGCCGCCTATTTCGACCAGGGGCTGCAGGTGCAGTGCTTTGCCAGTTATGGCGGTGCGCGCCGGGGTACGCCAGTCAGTTCCTACCTGCGGGTGGACGAGCGACCGGTGCGCCTGCGCTGTGACATCGAGCGCGCAGACGCCATCCTGTGCTTCGACGCCAGCTTGCTCGAGGGCCGGTTGCTGGCCACCGCCCATGCCGGCACCGTGATCGTCGTCAACTCGGCACGCAGTTCGGACGAGATCGCGCGCGCCTTTCCCGGCTTGCGCGTGATCGCACTCGACGGGCTGTCGATCGCGCGCAGCCAGGGTCTGGGGCGCATCGTCAACTCCACCTTGCTGGGCGGCCTGGCGCGCGCGCTGCAGTCGCCGCCGTTGCCCGGCCTGTTGCGCACCGTGGGCGAACAGGCCCCGCAGCGGCGTGAAGAGAACCTGGCCGCCTGTGAACAGGGCTACCAGCAGGTCGACCGTCAACTCGCCGGGGTGGCGCCATGAATGCCGTTGAACCCGCGATCTGGACCACCCGCACCACCGAGGCCATCAAGACCGGCACCTGGCGCGCGATGCTGCCGCTGCACATCCGTGCGCCGTCGCCCTGCCATCAGGCTTGCCCGGTCGGCGGCGAGATTGCGCAGTGGATCACGCAGGCACGTGTCGGCAACACCCACGGCGCCTGGCTGACGCTGGCGCTGCACAACCCGTTTCCGGCGATTGCCGGCCGCGTCTGCCACCACCCTTGTGAAACGGCCTGCAACCGCAGCGGCCACGACGAGGCGCTGGCCATCTGCAAGCTCGAACGCTTCGTCGGCGACACGGCGCTGGAGCGCGGCTGGGCGCTGCCACGCGCCGAGGCCGAGCGCACGCAGTCGGTCGCCGTGGTGGGCGGCGGGCCTTCGGGCTTGTCGGCGGCCTATCAGTTGCGCCGCCTGGGTTACCGCGTCACGCTGGTCGAGGCCAAGCCCTTGCTGGGTGGCCTGATGCGCTACGGCATTCCGGGCTATCGCCTCGGGCGCGACGTGCTCGACGGCGAGATCGCCCGCATCGTCGACATGGGCCTGGACCTGCGCTGCGGGCAGCCCCTGTCCGGCCCGCAGGACCTGGCGCGGCTGCGCGACGAGCACGACGCGGTCTACATGGCCACGGGTGCGGCCATCAGCAAGCGCCTGGCGCCGCTGGACTATGACCGGCCCTGGGTGATGGACGGCGCCGAATACCTGGCGCGAGTGGCCGCGGATGACACGCCGCCGCTCGGGCGCCGTCTGCTGGTGGTGGGTGGCGGCAGTGCGGCTTTCGATGTGGCACGCAGTGCGCGCCGCGCCGGTCACGATGTGAGCCTGCTGACGCTGGAAGCCGAAGACCGCCTGCCCGCGCAGGCGGCCGAAGTGGCCGAGGCGATCGAAGAAGGCATCCGGTTGATCGATTCGTCGATGCTGAAAGGCGCCACGCCACAGCCTGACGGGACTGTCCGCGTAGACGGCATCGGCGTGCGCTTTCTGGCCGGTGCCCAACGGGGCATGTTCACGCTCGACCCGGTCGCCGGCAGCGACTTCACGCTCAGCGTCGACGCCATCGTCAGCGCGATCGGGCAGGATCCCGATCTGTCGTCGCTGAAACCGTCGCTGGCCTGCAGCGGCGCGCTGCTGGCGGTGGATCGCAACGGTGCCACCAGCGCCAGCGACATCTGGGCCGGCGGTGACCTGGCGAGCATGGCGCGCTACGTCACCGAGGCGGTGGGCATGGGCGAGCGCGCTGCGCTGGCCATCCATCGCAGTCTGACGGGTCAGGTGCCCGACACCGACGCGGCGGTGCCCCAGCGCGCGGTCGGGCTCGAATCGATCAGCCGCTACCACCACCCGCACCAGCCCCGGGCCACCGAGACCACGCTCGAACTGTCGCTGCGCCTGCGCGGGCAGGCCGAGGTTCAACTCGGTCTCGACATCGAGGCCGCACTGGCCGAGGCCGACCGTTGCTTCTCGTGCGGCACCTGCACGAACTGCGACAACTGCGTCACCTACTGCCCCGACATGGCGGTGCTGCGCCAGGGTGACGGCTACGTGGTGCTGAGCGACTACTGCAAGGGCTGCGGGCTGTGTGTCAGCGAATGCCCGAGCGGGTCGATGGTGATGCAGGAGGAACTGCGATGACGCGCAACCCGGCGATCCGGCTCTTGACCGGCAACCACGCCGTGGCCTGGGGCGCACGGCTGGCGCGGCCGCAAGTGGTGCCGGTCTATCCGATCACGCCGCAGACTCCGGTGCTGGAGAAGCTGACCGACTTCCAGGCCGAAGGCGGCTTTGATGCCGAGATCATCACGCCCGAGTCCGAGCACTCGGTGATGTCGGCCTGCATTCCGGCGTCGCTGGCCGGCGCACGGGTGTTCACCGCCACCGCGTCGCAGGGCCTGCTGCTGATGCACGAACTGCTGCACTACGCTGCCGGCGCGCGCGCGCCGATCGTGATGGCCAACGTCAACCGCACGGTGGCCTCGCCCTGGGCCTTCTGGCCCGATCAGACCGACAGCCTGTCGCAGCGCGACACCGGCTGGATCCAGCTCTACGTCGAAACGGCGCAAGAGGCCCTGGACAGCGTGATCCAGGCCTTCCGCGTGGCCGAGCAGGCACTGCTGCCGGTGCTGGTGAACCTGGACGCGTTTTATGTCTCGCATGCGCTCGAGCCGGTCGAGCTGCCGTCGCAGGAGATGGTCGACCGCTACTTGCCGGCCTATGCCCCTGCGCAACGGCTGGACACGGCCATCGGCTCGTCCTGGGGCAACGTGGTCTCGGCCGACATGTTCAACCGGCACCGCCAGGACATCGACGCCGCGATGGCGCAGGTGCCCACGCTGCTGGCCGACGCCGACCGTGAATGGGGTGAGCTCAGCGGGCGCAGCCACGGTGTGATCGAGCGCTACCGCTGTGACGGCGCCGACGTCATCATCGTCGGCCTGGGCAGCCTGTGCGGCACCGCACGCGAGGCGGTCGATGCGATGCGCGCGTCGGGGCTGGCGGTCGGCTTGCTCAAGCTGCGCCTGCTGCGTCCGTTGCCAACGGCCGCGCTGCGCGCAGCACTGACCGGTGAGGGCGGTGTGGCCGACGTGGTCGTGCTCGACCGCAACCATTCGCCCGGCCTCGGCGGCGTGCTGCTGCAGGAACTGCGATCGGCGCTGTACGGCGTTCCGCAGGCACCACGGGTGCGCGGCTGCCTGGCTGGCGTCGGCGGTGTCGACGTCTCGCCCGACACGATCGTGCGCGCGGTGCAGCAGGCACTGGCCGCCGAGCCGCAGTCGGCTTCACTGTGGGTGCGCTGACCGAATGCAAGCCATGACTCTCCAACAGACACCCGCAACCACAACCGCGACCGCATCCGCATCCGCATCCGCATCCGCAACGGCAGCAGCCGCGGCGCCACTGATCTGCTCAGGCCACGCCGCCTGCCCGGGCTGTGTCGAGCCGCTGACCGTGCGGCACATCCTCGACGTGCTCGGGCCCGACACCATGGCCGTGATCCCGCCGTCGTGCATGGCCATCATCTCTGGGCCGCAGCCTTTCAGTTCATTGCGCATCCCGGTTTATCAGCCGACGTTGGAATCCAGCGCAGCGGCAGCCTCGGGCCTGCGGCGCGCGCTCGACGCCACCGGCCGGCCCGACACCCAGGTCATCGTGCTGGCCGGCGACGGCGGCACCTACGACATCGGCTTTCAATGCCTGTCGTCGGCCGCCGAGCGCAACGAGAACATCCTGTACTTCTGCCTCGACAACGAGGGCTACATGAACACCGGCGCGCAGAAGTCGTCGTCGACGCCGCAGTACGCGCGCACCGGGTCCACCCCGGCCGGCAAGCTCACGCGCAAGAAGAACATGTCGGCCATCATGGCCGCGCATGGCGTGCCCTATGTCGCCACCGCCAGCATCGGTCACCTGGCCGACCTGCGGCGCAAGGTGGCCAAGGCCAAGGCGATTCGCGGCATGCGCTTCATCACGCTGCTGATCCCGTGCCTGGACGGCTGGGGCGTGGCCGACGACGGTGCGCTGACGACAGCACGCCACGCGGTCGAGTCGGGCGCCTTTCCGCTCTACGAGATCGAGGACGGCCGCCGCTACACGCTCAATCACACCGAGCGCAGCTGCACGCTGTCGTCCTACCTGTCGCTGCAGCGGCGCTACCGGCACCTGACGGCCGAACAGATCGACAGCCTGCAGGCCGGCATCGACGAGGCCTGGGCCGACCTGCTCCAGCGCACCGCGGCAAGCAAGACGCCCGCCAACTGATCCCTGCTGCTGCGCGGGGCGGCGGTCGGGCCTTCTGGGCCCTTCAGACCTGGGGCAGACCTTGAGGCGGCTCGGCGGCCGCGCGCTGCTGACGGTCGATCAGGCTCAGCATGGTCGCCAGCGTGATCGAGCGAAAGGTCGCCTTGGCGTTCTCGTCGATCTCCGACAGCACCGCGGCCAGCGCCTGCTCGACGGGTTCGGCACGAGTGCCAGCGGGATGCTCGGGCCCGGCGGGAGTGATCTCCTCGAAGAGTGCGATCACGTCCATCAGCGTCAGCCGACGGGCGTTGCCGACGAAACGGTAACCACCGCCCGCGCCGCGCACCGACTCGACGATGCCGTGGCGCGCCAGTTCGGCCAGCACCTTGGCCAGGTGGTGCGGCGACGCCCCTTGCTTGGCGGCGATCTCGGCCGCCGAAATGTGGCGTGTCGGGTCGCGTGCAAACTCGAGCACGCTGTACAGCGCCAGCGAGGTGTTCTTCTGAAGTCTCATGCGCTGCGGTCGTCAATCGTCAAGGTCGATCTCCAGCGACATCAGGGCACCGGCCATCAAACCCTGGCTGCGAAAGAACGACAGGATCAGCGTGTTGTCGCGCGCCAGCAGCGTGCGCAGCTTGCGCACGCCGGCACGGCGAAAGCCGGCGCTGATCGCCTGCAGCAAAGCGGTGCCGACGCCGGCCAGCCGCGCCTGGGGTGCGACGTCGATGGCGAACACCCAGCCGCAGGGTGGTGAGCCGAATTCCCAGTCGCGTACCTCTCCGATCACGAAACCCACCACCTGCCCTTGCTGCAGTGCAACCAGGAACTGCTGGCCGCTGCGCTCGCCCTGGCCGTAGCGGCGAAACACCGACAGCCAGTACTTGCGCTTCTCCAGCCCGGTCACGGAAGCGTCGATGGTGATGATCGGGTCGAGGTCGGCGCGGCGCGCACTGCGGATCTGCAGTCCGTCGGTCTGCGCAAGCGCCGCGCGACTGGGGTTTGTACGGCTGCTGCGCGCCGCGGCGCGCCCCCTGCGGACGCGGGTCTCGGTCACGGGCGACCCACAAACCTGAACCAGATCAAATTCATTTCAGTATTACGGTACCAGAATAATCCAATCGAATGAAATTCATTCGATCTCGCAGGTAGGATCGAAGCCCAGCGCAGGCACCGACCGCCCGAGCCGGCGACGCGCAGTGTAAGTGTCGGATCCGGGTGGCTGCCCACAGCTGCCGGGCTCTGTGTTCAGTTCACCCCACAGGAGACAGACATGACGATTCGTCCACCCTTTCGCGCCGCGTTGGCGCTTGCCGGCAGCTTGCTGATCAGCGGCACGGCGCTGGCGCAGGATCCGATCCGCATCGGCGCCTTTTTGTCGGTCACGGGGCCTGCGGCCTTTCTCGGCGACCCCGAGCAGAAGACGCTCGAGATGGTGATCGAAAAGCTCAATGCCGAGGGCGGGCTGCTCGGTCGCAAGCTGCAGCTGGTGACCTACGACGACGCCGGTGACGCCGAGAAGGCGCGCACCTTCGGCAAGCGTCTGATCGAGCAGGACAAGGTCGACGCCATCGTCGGCGGCTCGACCACCGGCACCACGATGGCGGTGGTACCGCTGGTCGAACAGGCCGGCATTCCGTTCATCTCGCTGGCAGGTGCGGTGGTGATCGTCGAGCCGGTCAAGAAGTGGGTCTTCAAGACCCCGCACACCGACCGCATGGCCTGCGAGAAGATCTTCATCGACATGAAGGCACGCAACATGTCGAAGGTGGCGCTGATCTCGGGCACCGGCGGTTTCGACAAGTCGATGCGGGCTCAGTGTGTGGGTGTCGCTGCCAAGCAGGGCATCGAGGTCGTCGCCGACGAGACCTACGGCGCCGCCGACACCGACATGACCGCGCAGCTGACCAAGATCCGTGGCAGCAGCGCGCAGGCGGTGCTCAACGCCGGCTTCGGCCAGGGGCCGGCCATCGTCACGCGCAACTACCGCCAAGTCGGGCTGACTCTGCCGCTCTACCAGTCGCACGGCGTGGCGTCCAAGGAGTACATCAAGCTGTCTGGCCCGGCGGCCGAAGGGGTGCGCCTGCCGGCGGCAGCGCTGCTGGTGCCCGAACTGCTGCCCGACAGCGACAAGCAGAAGCCCGTGGTCACGGCCTACAAGCGCGACTACGAGGCGCGCTTCAAGACCGAGGTCTCGACCTTCGGCGGCCATGCCTACGACGGCCTGATGCTGGTTGCAGGCGCCATCAAGCGTGCAGGATCGACCAATCCGGCCAAGGTGCGTGATGCGCTGGAAGCGACCAAGGGCTACGTCGGCACCGGCGGCGTCGTCAACATGTCGCCCACCGACCACATGGGCCTTGACCTCAGCGCCTTCCTGATGCTCGAGGTCAAGAACGGCAGCTGGGCGCTGGCGCGCTGAAGGCAGGCACACGAACGGGGACTGCCATGAACGGCGCCTGGCTCCAGTTCATCGCCAGCGGCCTGACCGTCGGCGCGATCTATGCGCTGGTCGCGCTGGGCTTTTCGATCATCTACAACGCCAGCGGCGCGATCAATTTCGCGCAGGGTGAGTTCGTGATGATCGGTGGCATGTCCGCCGTCACCTTCGTCGGCGCCGGGCTGCCGCTGTGGGCGGCCGTGCCCCTGGCGGTGCTGGCCGCTGGTGGGGTGGGGCTGCTGCTCGAAAAGCTGGCGATCGAGCCAGCGCGTCGTGCCGACACGGTGACGCTGATCATCATCACCATCGGTGCGTCACTGCTGCTGCGTGGCATGGCCCAGGTGCTGTGGGACAAACGCGTGCACCCGCTGCCGGCGTTCAGCGGCGACAAGCCGCTGCAGCTGCTGGGGGCCACGGTGCTGCCGCAAAGCCTGTGGGTGCTGGCGGGTGCCGCGCTGGCCGTGGCCGGTCTGTCGTGGTTCTTCGGCCGCACCCTGTTCGGCAAGGCCATGCGGGCCACCGCGTTCAACCCGCTGGCGGCGCGGCTGATGGGCATCAACACGCGCCAGGTGCTGCTGGCCAGCTTCGGCCTGGCGGCGATGCTGGGCGCGCTGGCCGGCGTGCTGGTGGCGCCGATCACCTTCACCTCGTACGACACCGGCGTGATGCTGGGGCTGAAGGGCTTTGCTGCGGCCATGCTGGGCGGGCTGGGCAGCTTTCCTGGCGCCGTGCTGGGCGGGCTGCTGCTCGGCCTGGTCGAGGGGCTGGGCGCAGGCTTCGTATCGTCGGCCTACAAGGACGCGATCGCCTTCGTGATCATCCTGGCGGTGTTGTTCTTCATGCCCGGGGGGCTGCTTGGTGCGCGCCGCAGTGATCGTGTCTGAGCCGCTGCGCCCGGGTCTGGGCCGCTGGCTGGCCACGCCGCGTCGCGGCGGCCTGCTGGTGCTGGCGCTGGTGATCGTGCTGCTGCCGCTGCTGCTGCGCAACAGCTACTTCTACGAGATCGCGATCCTGGTGGCGCTGAATGCCATCGTCTGCATCGGGCTGAACCTGTTGATCGGCTACGCCGGGCAGATCAGCCTCGGCCACGCGGGTTTCTTTGCGCTCGGCGGTTATGGCTCGGCCATCCTGTCGGCCCAGCACGGCTGGCCGAGCTGGCTGGCCATGATCACCAGTTGTGCCGCTGTGGGCCTGCTGGCCTTTGTGGTCGGGCGGCCGACGCTGCGTCTGAAGGGCCACTACCTGGCCATGGCCACGCTCGGGCTGGGCATCATCATCTCGATCGTGCTGACCACCGAGGACCGCCTGACCGGCGGGCCCGACGGCATGGCGGTGCCGGCGCTCAGTGTGTTCGGGTGGGTGCTGCGCGGTGAACGCACCTGGTACTGGGTGGTCGCCGCGGCGCTGCTGTTGGCGGTATGGCTGGCGCTGAACCTGATCGAGTCACCCACCGGCCGCGCGCTGCGTGCGCTGCATGGCTCGGAGATCGCGGCGCAGACCCTGGGCGTCGACAGCGCGCGCTTCAAGCTGCGGGTGTTCGTGATCTCGGCCGTGTTTGCCGCCGTTGCCGGGGCGCTCACCGCCCATTACGCCGGCTTCATCACACCGGCCAAGAGCACGTTCATGCACTCAGTCGAACTGGTCATCATGGTCGTCTTCGGCGGCATGGCATCGATCTTCGGCGCCGTGGTCGGCGCCCTGGTGCTGACCCTGCTGCCGCAGTTGCTGACCGTGCTCGAGGACTACGAAACGATGGTCTTCGGCGCCGTGCTGATCGCCACCATGATCTTCTTCCCGCAGGGCATCGTGCCCACGCTGGCGCGCTGGCTGGCCAGCCTGAAGCAGGGGTTGCGGCGATGAAGCTGCTGAGCGTCGAGCACCTGGGCAAGGCCTTCGGCGGTGTGCAGGCGATCGAGGACCTGTCGTTCGACATCCAGACCGGTGCGGTGCATTCGATCATCGGCCCCAACGGCGCCGGCAAGACCACGCTGCTGAACATGCTGACCGGCATCTATGTGCCCGACAGCGGCCACATCCGGCTCGGTGACCGTGACCTGACCGGGCTGGCCACGCACCAGTTCGCCGCCGCCGGCATCGGCCGCAGCTTTCAGAACCTGCAGGTGTTCTTCAACATGAGCGCGCTCGAGAACGTGATGACCGGGCGCCACCTGCGCGAGCGCTGCTCGCTGCTGGCCACGCTGCTGCGCACGCCGGCACTGGTGCGTGCCGAAGCCGACTGCCGCGCACTGGCGCTGCGCCTGCTGGGCCGTGTCGGCCTGGGCGAATACCGCGACGCCGCTGCCGACGCCATGCCCTACGGCGCGCTCAAGCGGCTGGAGATCGCGCGTGCGCTGGCCGCCGAGCCCAGCCTGCTGCTGCTGGACGAACCCGCCGCCGGCCTGAACCAGACCGAGGCGCGCGAGATCGACGCGCTGATCAAGCAGCTGGCCGCCGAAGGCACCACCATCGTCCTGGTCGAACACAACATGCGGCTGGTGATGGAGGTGTCCGACCATGTGCTGGTGCTCGACCATGGGCGCAAGCTGGCCGAGGGCACGCCGGCGCAGGTCTCGGCCAACCCGCTGGTGATCGAGGCCTATCTCGGCGTGGCCGAGCCGCAGGCAGCCCATGCTTGACGTCGTCGACCTCGGCAGCCGCTACGGCCGCATCCCGGCGCTGCGGGGTGTGGCGCTGCGGGTCGAGCCCGGTGAACTGGTCGCGCTGGTGGGTGCCAATGGCGCTGGCAAGACGACGCTGCTGCGCGCCATCTCGGGCGTGCAGCCGGTCTGTGCCGGCATGGTGCGTTTCGACGGCAAGGACCTGGCCCGGCTGACAGCGCGTCAGCGCGTGCAGATGGGCATCGTGCAGGTGCCCGAAGGGCGCCAGGTGTTCGGGCCGCTGAGCGTCGAAGACAACCTGCTGCTGGGTGCGTTTGCGCGTGGCTCGCGCAACAGCCTGGACCCGGTGCTGGCGATGTTCCCGGCATTGCAGAAGAAACGCCACCAGCCCGCCGGCACCTTGTCGGGCGGGCAGCAGCAGATGCTGGCCATCGGCCGCGCGCTGATGGCCGAGCCCCGATTGCTGCTGCTGGACGAGCCCAGCATGGGCCTGGCGCCGCAGCTGGTGGCCGAGATCTTCGGCCAGATCGCCGCGCTGAAGACCCGCGGCACGACCATTCTGCTGGTCGACCAGAACGCGCGTGCCGCGCTCGGCGTGGCCGACCGCGGCTACGTGATGGAAACCGGGCAGATCGTGCTCGACGGCGAGGCCGGCGCGCTGCTGCGCGACCCGCTGGTGCAGCAGGCCTACCTCGGACTCTGACCCCAAACCCCCCAAGGACCACGGACCATGAAACCCAGCCTGACCAACGGCCTCAGCGAAACCACGACGCTGACGGTCGACCGCGAGCGCACGATCGACTTCATGGGCGAGCAGGCGCGCGTCTACGCCACGCCGATGCTGGTGCGCGACATCGAGATCGCCTGCCGCGAGTTGCTGCTGCGCCACCTGGATGCAGGTGAGGATTCGGTGGGCACGCGCATCGAACTCGACCACCTGGCGGCCACGCTGATGGGCATGCCGGTGACGCTGACGCTGAACATCGCCGAGGTGAAGGGTCGTGCCATCACCTTCGAAGTCAGCGGCAGCGACAGCGTCGAGCCAATCTGCCGCGGCCGCCACATGCGCTTCGTGGTCGACGTCAAGACCACCGAGGGCCGGCTGGCGGCGAAGGCGAAGAAGGCCCACGAAGCCAAGGCCGCCAGCGAGGCACAGCGGACATGAGCAAGGCGGCCGCCCACGTCGAGCGGGTGCCGACCTACTGCTACCAGTGCGTGGCCGGCCCCGACCTGCTGACGGTCAAGGTGGTCGACGGCGTGGCGACCGAGGTCGAACCGAACTTCTGCGCGGCCGACGTTCATCCCGGTGGCGGCAAGGTCTGTGTCAAGGCTTTCGGCCTGGTGCAGAAGACCTACAACCCGAACCGGGTGCTGACGCCGATGAAGCGCAGCAACCCGAACAAGGGGCGCGACGAAGACCCGGGTTTCGTGCCGATCAGCTGGGACGAGGCTTTCGATCTGATCGCCACCCGTCTGAATGCGGTGCGCGCCGAGGGCTTGCTCGACGCGTCGGGCTATCCGCGTGTCGCGGCCAGTTTCGGCGGTGGCGGCACGCCGCAGTCGTACATGGGCACCTTCCCGGCGTTTCTCTCGGCCTGGGGGCCGATGGACATGGGCTTCGGCTCGGGGCAGGGTGTCAAGTGCTACCACTCCGAGCACCTGTACGGCGAGTTCTGGCACCGCGCCTTCATCGTCGCACCCGACACGCCGCGCTGCAACTACCTGATCTCCTGCGGGTCGAACATCGAGGCCTCGGGCGGCGTGGTCGGCATCTGGCGCCACGCCAAGGCGCGTGTGCGCGGCATGCAGCGGGTGCAGGTCGAGCCGCACCTGTCGATCACCGGCGCCTGCTCGGCGACCTGGGTGCCGATCAAGCCCAAGACCGACGCCGCGTTCCTGTTTGCGCTCATCCACGTCATGCTGCATGAAGTGCCGCGCGAGCAGCTCGACCTGCCGTTCCTGGCCCAGCGCACGGCCAGCCCCTACCTGGTGGGTGCGCATGGCTTTTACCTGCGCGATCGCGCCACCCGCAAGCCGCTGGTCTGGGACCAGGCCGTGGGTGCGGCACGCGTGCACGACGCGCCCGACCTGCACGAAGCCATCGAGGGCCGCTACGAGGTCGACGCGGTCGAGGTCGGCGCCGACGACGAGGTGCTGGCCGACGGCCTGCTGACCGGGCGCACCGGCTTCACCTGCCTGGTCGAGCACATGCGCGCCTTCTCGCCCGAATGGGCGGCCGGCATCTGCGACGTGCCGGCCGCGCAGATGCGCCGCATCGGGCAGGAATTTGTCGCGCACGCCTGTGTCGGCCAGACCATCGTCATCGACGGCCGCGAGATGCCGTTCCGGCCGGTGGCGGTGACGCTGGGCAAGACCGTGAACAACGGCTGGGGTGGTTTCGAGTGCTGCTGGGCACGCACGCTGATGGCCACGCTGGTCGGCGGTCTCGAGGTGCCCGGTGGCACGCTGGGCACCACGGTGCGGCTGACCAAACCGATGTCCGAGCGCCTGGACAGCGTGCGGCCGGGCCCCGACGGCTTCATGCATTACCCGCTGAACCCGACCGACAAGGCGCACTGGTCGCCGTCACCCAACATCCGCAACGCCTACCGCACGATGGTGCCGCTGGCCGCCGACGGGCCCTGGAGCCAGGCGCTGGGGCCGACGCACTTCTCGTGGCTGTTCCTCGACGAGACGCCCAAGGGCCTGCCGCGCGTCACGCTGCCCGAGGTCTGGTTCGTCTACCGCACCAACCCGGCGATCTCGTTCTGGGACACCGAGGCGCTGGGCGAGAAGATGGCGCGCTTCCCCTTCGTCGTCGCGTTTGCATACACACGCGACGAGACGAATCACTTCGCCGACATCCTGCTGCCCGATGCCACCGACCTCGAAAGCCTGCAGCTGATCCGCATCGGCGGCACCAAGTATGTCGAGCAGTTCTGGGACCACCAGGGCTATGCGCTGCGCCAGCCGGTGGTGGCCGCGCGTGGCCAGGCGCGCGACTTCACCGAGATCGCGACCGAACTGGCACGCCGAACCGGCCTGACCGAGAAGTACAACACCGCCATCAACAAGGGCGCCGCCGGCGTGCCGCTGAAAAACACGCACGGTGACTTCTCGCTCGACACCGTGGTCAGCCACGACCGCGAGGCGATCTGGGACGCGGTGTGCCGCGCCGCCAGCGCCGATGTCAGCGACGGTGCCGACGCCCATGGCCTGGACTGGTGGAAGACCCACGGCCTGGCGACCAAGCCGTTCCCGCAGCGCGACTGGTTCCTGCTGCCGACGCTGATCGATCGTGGCCTGCGCTTCGAGCTGCCCTACCAGGAGCGCCTGATGCGCGTGGGCGTCGAACTCGGCCGCCGCTTGCACGAACATGGCATGCACTGGTGGGACAAGCAGCTCGAGGAGTACCAGGCGCTGCCGGTGTGGAAGGATTTTCCGGCCATGTGGGAGGCCATCATCGGCCAGACCGGCGGCAAGAACAGCGACTTCCCGTTCTGGTTGCTCACCGCGCGCAGCATGCAGTATTCCTGGGGCGGCAATGTGGGCGTGCAGATGATCAAAGAGGTGGCCGACAACGTGGCCGGCCACCGCGGCGTGATCGTCAATGCACAGACCGCAGCCCGCCTGGGCATCGCCGACGGCGATGCAATCGAGATCGCCACGCCCAAGCGCAGCGTGCGCGGCCGCGCCGTGCTGCGCCAGGGCATACGGCCCGACACGCTGTTGCTGATCGGCCAGTTCGACCACTGGGCGACGCCGCTGGCCAAGGACTTCGGCATGCCCAGCCTGAACGCGCTGGCGACGATGTCGATCGAGCAGACCGACGCCACCGGCTCGGGGGCGGACATCGTTCGCGTGGCTCTGCGCCGTTCGACCGGCCCGGCACCGCAGCCCGAAGGCAGACGGGGCGGCCAGGGCGGACGCAAGGGCCGGTCGCTTCAGGGAGAACGCGCATGACGCGCTGGGCGATGGCCGCCGACCTGCGCCGCTGCGTGGGCTGCCAGACCTGCACGGCGGCCTGCAAGCATGCCAACGCCACGCCGCCGGGCGTGCAGTGGCGGCGTGTGCTCGACATGGAGTTCGGTGAGTACCCCGACGTGCAACGCGCCTTCGTGCCGGTGGGCTGCCAGCATTGCGACGAGCCGCCCTGCATGGACGTCTGCCCGACCAAGGCGACCAAGAAGCGTGCCGATGGCATCGTCACCATCGACTACGACCTGTGCATGGGCTGTGCCTACTGCGCCGTGGCCTGCCCCTACCAGGCGCGTTACAAGACCGACAAGCCGAGCTTCGCCTATGGCAACGCGATCGAGAGCGAGACCGCCCGGCGCGACGATGCACGCCTGGCCGTGGCCACCAAGTGCACCTTCTGCGTCGAGCGCATCGACGCCGGCCTGGAGCAGGGCCTGACGCCGGGCGTCGACGTCGAGGCCACGCCGGCCTGCGTCAATTCCTGCATCACGCAGGCACTGATCTTCGGTGACCTCGACGACGCCGAAAGCCCGGTGTCGCGTGTGCTGGCCGAGAACCGCCACTTCCGCATGCACGAAGAGCTGGGCACCGGCCCAGGCTTTTACTACCTGTGGGACAAGGACGACGACAAGGAGCCGCAGACGTGAGCTATGGCCCCTCGCCCTGGCAGCAGACGCAGTGGGACTGGCGCGCCGCCGGCAATTTCATGTGTGGCGGCGCCGGCGCCGGACTGGTCATCTTCACGGCCTGGGCCGGCATCGGCCGGCCGTCGCTGTCGATGCTGGTCGGCCTGGCGCTGATCGGCCTGGGCCTGCTGTGCGTCTGGCTCGAGATCGGCCGTCCGCTGCGCGCGCTGCATGTCTTCTTCAACCCGCGCACCTCGTGGATGACACGCGAGGCCTTTGCCGCCGCGCTGCTGTTTCCGGTTGGCCTGGTGGCCGCCAGTGGTCAGGTCGGCTTCTGGCCCGTGGCCGCCCTGGCCGCCGTGCTGGCACTGGTGTTCGTGTACTGCCAGGGCCGCATCCTGCGCGGCGCCAAGGGCATACCCGCCTGGCGCGAAGCGCTGATCGTGCCGCTGCTGGTGGCCACGGCGCTGGCCGAAGGCGGTGGCCTGTGGATGCTGCTGCACCCGCTGCAGGCGCAGGCGCAGCCCTGGCTGCTGGGCGGCGTGGCCATGGCTTTGATCCTGCGGGCCTGGCTGTGGACGCTCTATCGGCGCCGGGTCAAGCTGGCACCGCGTGCGCGGGACGTGCTGGACAAGGCCGGCAACTGGTGGCTGGCCGGGTCGTTCGTGCCGCTGGCGGCCTTGCTGTGGGTGGTCAGCGGGTCGATCCACGGCACGCCGGCCGCGCTGCTGCTGGCACTGGCCGGTGCGCTGGCGCTGGCCGCCGGCGCCTGGTTCAAGTTCGTTCTCATCACGCGCGCCGGCTTCAACCAGGGCTTTGCGCTCACCCACCTGCCGGTGCGCGGCGTGCCGCGCTGAACCAGGAGTCATCATGCTTGCCACCCTTGCCAGCAGCACCCGCGCAGCGGGCGATGCACGCGCCGTCACCCCTGGCCGCTACTTCCAGCCCGAGGCCGAAACGATGTCGCGCGACGAGATCGCCGCCGTCCAGCTGGCCGGCCTGCGCAGCAGCCTGCGCAATGCCTACGACAGGGTGCCGGTGCATCGCGCGCGCTTCGACGCGGCGGGCCTGCTGCCCGACGACGTGCAGTCGCTGGACGACCTGCAGCGGCTGCCCTTCACGGTCAAGTCCGACCTGCGTGACCACTACCCCTTCGGCCTGTTTGCACGCTCGCCCAGCGAACTGGCGCGCCTGCATGCGTCGTCGGGCACCACCGGCAAGCCGACCGTGGTGGGCTACACGCAGCAGGACCTCGAGACTTGGTCGGGCCTGATGGCACGCTCGCTGCACGCTGCCGGCGCCCGCGCCGGCGACGTGATCCACAACGCCTACGGCTACGGTCTGTTCACCGGTGGCCTGGGCGCGCACTACGGTGCTGAGCGGCTGGGCGCGGCCGTGGTGCCGATGTCGGGCGGGTCGACCGAGCGCCAGGTGGCGCTGATCATGGATTTCGGCGCCCGCGTGCTGTGTGCCACGCCCTCTTATGCGCTGGCCATCGCCGAAGTCGCCGAGGCCCAGGGCGTGGACCTGCGCCACAGCGGCCTCAAGGTCGGCCTGTTCGGGGCCGAGCCCTGGAGCCAGGCGATGCGCCTGGAAATCCAGGAGCGGCTGGGCCTGAAGGCGCGCGACATTTACGGCCTGTCCGAGATCATGGGGCCGGGCGTGGCCTGCGAATGCGAATGCCGGGCCGGCCTGCACGGCTGGGAGGACCACTTCCTGTTCGAGGTGATCGACCCCGACAGCGGCCGCGTCTTGCCTGAAGGCGAGGCCGGCGAACTCGTGATCACCACGCTGAGCAAGCAGGCGCTGCCGATGGTGCGCTACCGCACCCGCGACATCACGCGGTTGAGCACCGCGCCCTGCGACTGCGGGCGCACGCATGTCCGCATCCTGCGCATCACCGGCCGCAACGACGACATGTTGATCATCCGCGGCGTCAACGTCTATCCGTCGCAGATCGAGGCGGTGCTGCTCGGGCGCCCGATGATCGCGCCGCACTACCAGATCGTGATCGAGCGCCGCGGCAGTCTGGACCATGTCGGGCTCGAGGTCGAGCTGCAGCCCGGTGTGCCCGAGACCAGCCATGGGCTCATCTCGCACGACGTGACACATCACGTCAAGTCGCT
The DNA here is from genome assembly GCA_016707445.1 of Rubrivivax sp. Classification (GTDB taxonomy): domain Bacteria; phylum Pseudomonadota; class Gammaproteobacteria; order Burkholderiales; family Burkholderiaceae_C; genus Rubrivivax. The sequence goes on along the minus strand of JADJHR010000021.1, from coordinate 22,158 downwards.
GATCGGCATCACGGTCGAGGTGAGCCTGAAGCAGCCCGGCGAGATCCCGCGCTCGCAAGGCAAGGCGGTGCGGGTGCGCGACCTGCGGCCGAAAGCGAACTGACGCCATGACCAAGAAGCTGCTTGCCCTGAGCGTGAACGGCCGGCGCCATGAACGCGCCGCGTCCGACAACCTTCTGCTGCTCGAACTGCTGCGCAGCGAGCTCGGCCTGACCGGCACCAAGCAGGGTTGCGACGGCGGTGAATGTGGCGCCTGCACGGTGCTGGTTGACGGTGCACCGCAGCTGGCCTGCCTGACGCTGGCCGCCAGCTGTGCCGGCAAGCAGGTCGAGACCATCGAGGGCCTGGCCGTCGGCGGCCGCATCGGTCGCCTGCAGCAGGCCTTTCACGAACACCTGGGCACGCAATGCGGCTTCTGCACACCGGGCATGGTGATGGCCAGCGAGGCGCTGCTGCGGCGTCAGCCGAAGCCCGATGAAGCGCAGATCCGCGCCGCGCTGGCCGGCAACCTGTGCCGCTGCACCGGCTACGTGAAGATCATCGAGTCGGTGCAGGCGGCCGCGGCAGCTGGAGGCTAGCGTGATGGACAAGACCACCGCCCCCGACCTCGTTTCCGGCGAAGCCAACGCGCAGCCCAGGGCCGTCTCGGCCGGCCGTGTGGCCGGCCAGCGCACGCCACTGATCGACGGCGTCGACAAGGTCAGCGGCCGTGCGCGCTACACCGCCGACCTGCCGATCGGCGACGCCCTGGTCGGCGTCATCCTGCGCAGCCCGGTCGCGCATGGGCTGATCCGCGCCATCGACACGCGCGCTGCGCGTGCACTGCCGGGCGTGCGTGCGGTCATCACCGGCGATGACTTCAGCGCCCCCTACGGCGTGATCCCGATCGCACAGAACGAATGGCCGCTGGCGCGCGAGCGCGTGCGCTACCGCGGCGAACCGCTGGCTGCGGTGGCCGCCGACGATCACGACAGCGCCATGGCCGCCCTGCGCGCCATCGTGCTCGACATCGAACCGCTGCCGGCCTATTTCGAAGCCGCGGCAGCACGCGCTGCCGACGCCGTGCCGCTGCACGCCAACAAGCCCGGCAACATCGAGCGCCAGGTCGAACAGGATTTCGGCGATGTCGACGCCGGCTTTGCCGCGGCCGACCTGGTGGTCGAGCGCTGCTTCGACTACGCCGAGATCGCGCACGGCCAGATCGAGCTGAACGCCGCGGTGGCGCAGTACGACCCTGAAAACGACCGCCTGATCAGCCAATCGGTAAGCCAGGTGCCTTATTACCTGCACCTGACGCTGGCGCAGTGCCTGGGCATGGACAGCTCGCGCATCCGCGTCGTCAAGCCCTTCGTCGGCGGCGGCTTCGGCCACCGGGTCGAGCCGCTGAACTTCGAGATGATCACCGCGGCGCTGGCGCGCGCCGCCGGCGGCACGGTGCGCACCGAGCTGACGCGTGAAGAGGTCTTCCTCACCCACCGCGGCCGGCCGGCCACGCAGATCAAGCTTCGGCTGGGGTTGGCCAAGGGTGGTGAGATTCTGGCCGTTGACGCCGAGGTCGTGCAGCGTGGCGGTGCCTACGGCGGCTACGGTCTGGTGACCATCCTGTACGCCGGCGCGCTGCTGCATGCGCTGTACCGCGTGGGCGCGGTGCGTTACCGCGGCTTTCGTGTCTATGCCAACCTGCCGCCCTGCGGCGCCATGCGCGGCCATGGCGCGGTGGACGTGCGCCATGCCTTCGAGGCCCTGCTCGATGAGGCCGGCGCCAGCCTCGGCATCGACCCCTTCGCGCTGCGCCGCGCCAACCTGATCACGGCGCCCTACCGTACGCTGAACGATCTGCAGGTCAACTCCTGCGGCCTGCCGCAGGCGCTGGACGCGGTCGAAGCGGCATCGCGCTGGCGCCAGCGTCGCGGCCAGCTGCCGCGCGGGCGTGGCCTGGGCATGGCCTGCTCGCACTACGTCTCGGGCTCGGCCAAGCCGGTGCACTGGAGCGGCGAGCCGCATGCGGTGGTCAACCTCAAGCTCGACTTCGACGGCGGCATCACGCTGCTCACCGGCGCGGCCGACATCGGGCAGGGCTCATCGACTCTGCTGGCCCAGGTGGCGGCCGAGGTGCTGCTGCTGCCGATGTCGCGCTTTCGCGTCATCGCGGCCGACAGTGCGCTGACCCCCAAGGACAACGGTTCGTACTCGTCGCGCGTGTCGTTCATGGTCGGCAACGCCAGCATCCGCGCCGCGCAGTCGCTGCGGCGCGTGCTCATCGACGCCGCCGCCAAGCGCCTTGAGGTCGCGGCCGACGACATCGACTGGGCCGGTGAATCCTGCGGCGTGGTCGGCACCGACCGCCGGCTCGACTTTGCGCAGGTGGTGCAGGCGGCGCTTTCCGATGCCGGCACGCTGACAGTCAAGGGCGCCTGGTCGACCCCGCCCGAAACCCAGGGCGGCCGCTTCCGCGGTGCTGCCGTAGGCTCGAGCGCCGGCTTTTCCTACGCCGCGCAGGTGGTCGAGGTCAGCGTCGACGAGGACACCGGCGCGGTGACGGTCGAGCAGGTCTGGGTCGCGCACGACTGCGGCTATGCGATCAACCCGCTGGCGGTCGAAGGCCAGGTGCAGGGCGCCGTGTGGATGGGCCTGGGTCAGGCGCTGAGCGAAGAGACGCAGTACCACGAAGGCCTGCCGCTGCGGCCCAACCTGATCGACTACCGCATTCCGACCATCGTCGAGTCGCCGCCGATCGACGTGACCCTGATCGAGAGCCACGACCCGCTGGGGCCTTTCGGTGCGAAAGAGGCCAGCGAGGGCGCGTTGCACGGCTTTCCGCCGGCGCTGAGCAATGCGATCTTCGACGCCGTCGGCGTGCGGCTGCATGCGCTGCCGACCACGCCCGACCGCGTGCTCGAAGCGCTGCAGGACCAGCGGCGCGAGGCGCGGCGGCTGGCGCGGCAAGCCAAGCCTGCGCTCGCGGCCACCGCAACGCCTTCAATCCCCTCCACCACGGAATCCTGAGCATGCAGCCGCTGCCCCACTTCGAGCTGCTGCGTCCGGCCAACCTGGACCAGGCGCTGACGCAGCTGGCCCTGCCTGGCGCGCGCGCGCTGGGCGGTGGCACCGACCTGCTGCCCAACCTGCGCCGTGGACTCGAGCAGCCGTCACCGCTGATCGACCTGGGTGACCTGCCGGGCTTTGCCGACATCGACGACGGTGCGCAGGGCCTGAGCCTGGGGGGTGGCGTGACATTGGCGCGCCTGGCCGGTGATGCGGCACTGGCGCGCAGCCACGCGGCCATCGTGCAGGCTGCGCAGGCCGTGGCCGGCCCCAGCCATCGCACGGTGGCCACCCTGGGCGGCAACCTGTGCCAGGACACGCGCTGCGTGTTCTACAACCAGAGCGAATGGTGGCGCGCCGCCAACGGCTACTGCCTCAAGCGTGGCGGCGACACCTGCCACGTGGCCCCGCAGGGCCGGCGTTGCCATGCCGCCTTCAGCGGTGACCTGGCACCGGCGCTGATGGCCCTGGGCGCCGAGGTCGAGTTGCGGTCGCTGCGTGGCGCCCGCTGGCTGCCCCTGCACCTGCTCTATCGCGACGACGGCGCGGATGCCTTGTGCAAGGCACCCGACGAACTGCTGCTGCGTGTGCGCCTGCCGGCGCCGCCGACCGGCCTGGTCAGCGCCTACCGCAAGGCGCGCGTGCGCGGTGCGATGGATTTTCCGCTCGCTGGCGTGGCCTGCGCGCTGGCCGTCGACCAGGGCCGGCTGAGTCATCTGAGCATCGCGCTGACCGGCACCAATTCCAGGCCGCTGCTGCTCGAAGGCAGCGCCGACTGGATCGGCCGCAGTGTGGATGCCGACCTGCTGCCCGAGATGCAGGCCGCAGTCGGCAAACTGGTGCAGAAGCAGGTCAGCCCGATGCGCAGCACGGTGACGGCGTCCAACCACCGGCGCCTGGTGGCGGCGGCGCTGGCGCAGCGGCTGCTGGCCGACCTGGTGCAGGCGGCAGCATGCGGCTGAACGCCGCGCAGTTGCTGATCGGCGGGCACGATGCGCGGCGCCCGGCGCTGGTCTGCGGCGACCGGCGGCTCGACTACGGCGATCTGCGCGAGCGCGTGGGCCGTGCTGCAGCCGTCTGGCGCCAGCGTGGCCTGACACCGGGCGACCGGGTGGCGATCTGTCTGCCCGACGGCATCGAATGGGTGTGCGCCTTTCTCGGCACCATCTGGGCCGGTGGGGTGGCGGTCGGTGTCAACCCGCGCATCGCAGCCGACGATTGGGCTTACGTGCTCGCCGAGTCGGGTTTCAGCTTCGTCCTTGCCGAGTCGGTCGACCTGCTGCCGCCGGCCTATCGGGGCTGCCATGTCGACCTGGCAGACTGGTGCGCCGAGCTGGATGCGGCGGCGCCCGCGCCGCCGCGCCTGCTGGACGAAGATCAACCCGCGTTCTGGACCTCGTCGTCGGGCACCACCGGGCGGCCCAAGGCCATCGTGCACGCGCACCACAGCGCACTCGCGCTCGAGCGCGCCAGTGTCGAGGGCCTGGGCCTGCGCAGCGACGACCGGCTGTTTGCCAGCTCCCGGCTGTTCTTCTGCTACCCGCTGGCCAACAGCCTGCTGGCCGGCCTGAAGATCGGCGCGACCGTGATCCTCGACCCCGCCTGGCCGACGCCCGACGGTGTGCTGCGCGTCATTGCCGCGCAGCGCCCCAGCGTCGTCTTCAGCGTGCCGTCGATGTTCCGCGACCTGCTCAGGCAGGGCGGGGCCGATCGTCTGGCCGACTTCGGCGTGCGCCTTTGTGTGTCGGCCGGAGAGGCGTTGCCGGCGACGCTGCGGCAAGTCTGGACGGCGCGCACCGGCATCCCGCTGTCCAATGGTTTTGGCGCATCCGAGACGCTGACGCTGGCCCTGCTCGACGTCGACGGCTCGGGCGGCTTGCGCCCCTCACCCGGGGTCAGCGTCGAGCCCTGCGCGGGCAGCGGCGACGACGGGCCGATGCAGCTGCACATCTGCACGCCCATGCTGGCGCTGGGCTACTGGCATCGTCCCGAGGCCGAGGCGGCCAGTTTCCGTGACGGCGGCTACTGCCCGGCCGATCTGTTCCGGCGCCTGGACGACGGCGCCTGGGCCTATGCCGGCCGCGAAGACGCGATGGTCAAGCTGCGTGGTCGCTGGGTCGACCTGGCCGAGCTTGAGCAGCGTCTGGCGGATTGCCCCGGCGTGGCCGAAGCGGCCTGCGCTTTGGTGGCCGACGCCGATGGCGTCGACGCCATCGCGTTGTTCTACGTGCCCGAACCCGACGCGCCCGCGGATGTCGATGACACGCTGCGCCAGCGCATCGCCGGCTGGCCGCCGCACCAGCGGCCGATCCGGCAGCAGGCGCTGCCGGAGCTGCCACGCACGGCCACCGGCAAGCTGATGCGGCGCCAGCTCGGCGCTGTGCCTGTGCAGACGCCGTCGCCGCCGTGAAGCCCGATGCGCAAGAGCCGATCGGCCGCCAGTGGCGCGACGCCGACGGTGCGCACATCGACGTGCGCGGCCTGCCGCCGCCGATGCCGCTGGTCGGCATCCTGCGCCTGGTGCAGGCCGTCGGGCCCGGCGGCGCCGTGATCGTCCACCACGACCGCGATCCACAACCGCTGTATGCCGAGCTGGCCGAGATCGGCTGGACGGCCGAGCGCATCGACGGCGATGCCGGCGAAGTGCGGCTGCGGCTGCGGCCCGAACCTTCACTGCCGTCGTGAAACCCGCTGCCAGCGCGGGCCAGTTCCTGGCGTCGGCGCGCAGCCGCCTGCTGCCGGCGTCGATCCCCTTGCGTTTCTTCGGTGCCGCGGTGGTCTTCCACCTGCTGGCCTGGCTGGCCCTGCTGCCGGGCGCGCAGGCATTGCCGCGTTTCGACGGCGGCCTGGGCTGGCCGCTGGCGGCACTGCACCTGATCACACTGGGTGTGCTGGTGATGAGCGCGATCGGCGCCAGCCTGCAACTGCTGCCGGTGGCCACGCGCCAGCCGGTGCGCTGGCAGCGCGCGCCGGCGCTGGTGTGGTGGTTGTACCTGCCCGGCGTGGCTGCCGTCACGCTGGGCATGGGCCTGGGTCTGACGCCGCTGCTGGGTGCCGGCGCGGTGCTGGTGCTGCTGGCGCTGACGCTGTTTGCCTGGCTGCTGGCCGCCAACCTGCGCGGTGCCCAGGGCATGCCGGCGGTGGTGGTGCATGGCTGGGCCGCGCTGGCTTGCCTGCTGGGGGTGCTGTTCAGCGCCGCCGCGCTGGTGGCGGGCTGGCTGGGCTGGACGCTGCTGCCGCGCGCGACCGCCCTGGCGCTGCACCTGCCGCTGGCGACTTTTGGTTTCATGGGCCTGCTGGCGCTCGGGCTGTCCTACATCCTGGTGCCGATGTTTGCGCTGGCCGTGACGCCCGACGAGCGCCAGGCGCTGCAGTCGGCATCACTGGCGATCGCGGGGTTGGTGCTGGCCGGGCTGGCGGCGGCCGGCCTGGCGCCGCGGCCGCTGCGCCTGCTGGCCCTCGGCCTGGGTGCTGCCGCCATCGGGCTGCACCTGCGCTTGATGGTGCAGGCGTTGCGCAGCGGCATGCGGCGTCAGCTCGGCCCGTCCTTCGTGCTGGTGCGCCTGGCCTGGGGCATGCTGGTGCTCAGCCGGCGCTGGCGCTGGCCCTGGTGCTGCAGGCGCCACTGGCCGGCCTGCCGGCATTGTTCTCGCTGGTGCTGGTCGGCGGCTGGCTGCTGAGCTTTGTGCTCGGCATGTTGCAGCGCATCCTGCCCTTCCTGGTCTCGATGCACCTGGCCGGCCGCGGTCGGCGCGCACCCACGCCGTCGGCGCTGACGGCCGAGCGCTGGCTGGTGCTGCATGCCCGCTGCCACCTGCTGGCGTTGCCGGGGCTGGCACTTGCGATCGGCTTCGACAGCCCGGTGCTGGGGCTGGCCGCGGCCACGGTCGGTGGCCTGGGCGGGCTGGCTCTTGCAGGCTTCTTCGTCGAGTTGCTGCGCCGCATGCGCGCGCCGGCTGCGCCGGCCGGTTGAGACAGGTCAACCCCGATTTCGACAAAACCAGTAATCTGGTACCGAAATACGCAATTAAAGAGAACCCCCAATGCGACAAGTCAGCCAAGCCCTGGACACCGAACACCGCAGCAGCCTGGACCTGCTGGGTCGGGTCGAACAATCCTTCGCCCCGGCGGCGCGCGCCGGGATCGGCACCGACCCCGGCTTTGCGCGTCTGGCGGCCGCCTTCGTGCGCCTGATCGAGCACGACATCGGGCGCCATTTCGATTTCGAGGAGGCCGAGCTGTTCCCGCGCATGCGCGACAGTGGTGAAGGCGACATCGCACAGCTGCTGCAGGACGAGCACGATACGATGCGCGAGGTGGCCGCCGAGATCCTGCCGCTGGCCCAGGATGCGGCGGCGGGGCGGTTGGCCTCCGCCGACATCGACCGTCTGCAGCGCCTGGCGCTTGAGATGGTGGAGCGCCAGGTCTCGCACATCCAGAAGGAAACGATGGCGCTGTTGCCGCTGCTCGACGAGCTGCTCGACGACGACACCGACCGTGAACTGGCCTTCAGCTACGCCTGCGACTGAACAAGGATCTGCCACGATGACCCCTACCGCCCTGGCCGCCAGCGCCCAACTTTCGATCCGTGCGCTGACGCGCGATGACCTCGACGACGTGGTGGCGCTTGACGCCGCGCTCGAAGGCCATGTGCGGCGTGCCTACTTCCAGCGACGCCTGGCGTCGGCCATCGCGCAGCCCGGCCAGCACCTGCAGCTGGCCGCGGTCGATGCGCAGGGCCTGGCCGGCCACCTGCTGGCGCGCCGCACCAGTGGTGAGTTCGGCCGTGCATCGCCCGGCCTGCGGCTGGAGGTCATCGGTGTGCGCAGTGATCTGCGCGGGCAGGGCGTGGGCACGCAGCTGCTGCAGGCGCTGATCGGCCATGGGCAACGCCACGGCGTGGCCGAGCTGCGCACGACGGCGGCCTGGACCGACCACCGCATGCTGCGCTGGCTGGCCGCAATGGACTTCAAGTTGGCGCCCGATCACATCGTCGAATGTGTCGTCGGCGACGGTTACCAGGCCGAACGCGGCGACGCGCTCGACCAGCCGCCCCCCGAGCGCGGCACCGACGCCAACGACTATGGCGCCGAGGCCGACAACGATTTTGAACAGGTCGAACGCCACCGTGCCGATGTGACGGCGATGCGGCCCGACGATCTGGCGCAGATCGAGCGCATCGACCGCGCGATCACCGGGCGCGACCGCAGCAGCTACATCGCCGACAAGCTGGGCGAGGCGATGGCCGATTCGGCCATTCGCGTGTCCCTGAGCGCTCGTGTGGACGATGCGATCGTGGGCTATCTGATGGCCCGCGTCGACCTCGGCGACTTCGGCCGCGTCGAGCCAGTGGCCGTGCTCGACACGCTGGGCGTCGATCCGGCCTACGAACACCGGGGCATCGGTCATGCGCTGCTGTCCCAGTTGTTCACCAACCTGTCGGCGCTGCAGATCGACCGCATCGAGACCGTGGTCGCGGTCCGCAATCTGGCGCTCACCGGCTTTCTGCTCGGCGCCGGCTTCAAGCCGTCGCAGCGCCTGACCTTGTTGCGGAGCCTGAAGTGAGCCGTCTGCCCGACGAAGGCCTGGTCTGGGACGCGCTGCGCGAGGTCGAAGACCCCGAGGCCGGCATGAACATCGTCGACCTCGGGCTCGTCTACACAGTGACGGTGGCCGCCGAGGGTGTCGATGTCGACATGACCATGACGACCCCGGCCTGCCCGGTGGCCGACATGCTGGTCGAACAATCGCGCGCGGCCATCTCGCGCGTGGTGCCCGCCGAGCTGCCGGTGCGCGTGCGGCTGGTCTGGGACCCTTTCTGGACGCCGTCGATGATGACCGGTGTGGCGCGCGACCATTTCGGCTGGTCGTCCTGAGCCGGTCGGGCCCGATGGCGCAAGTCGGCATCCCAGCCGCCGAGCCAGCCGCAGCTGGCGGCTGGCCACCACGCTGGCGCGTGCCTTTGCTGATGCTGGGTTTCATCGGCCTGGCGTTCGGCTGCGGGGCCGGGTTGTCCAGGCTGGGCTGGCGCGTGCCCGACCTGATGGCCTCGGCCGCCGCTTTGCACGGGCCGCTGATGATCTGCGCCTTCTTCGGCGTCGTGATCTCGCTCGAACGCGCCGTGGCACTGGCACGCGGCTGGGCCTACCTGGGCCCGCTGCTGGCCGGCCTGGGCGGTGCCGCGGTGGTGGCTGGCAGTGCTGGCAGTGCCGGCGTTGCTGCGGGGCTGTTCCTGGCCGCCAGCGTGGTGCTGCTGGCCGCCAGCGTGGTCGTGTGGCGCCTGCAACGCGCACTCTTCACCGCCGTGCTGGTGATTGGTGCGGCGTGCTGGACGGTGGGCAATCTGCTGTGGCTGCTGGGTGCACCGGTGCATGCGCTGGTGCCGTGGTGGCTGGCCTTCCTGATCGTGACGATTGCCGGTGAACGACTCGAGCTGTCACGCCTGATGCCGCGGTCGGCGACGTCGCAGCGCTTGTTTGTCGTCGTGCTGCTGGTGCTGCTGGCGGGGCTGCTGGGCAGCCCCTTCGCCTGGGGTGCTTCGCTGTTCGCGGCCGGTCTGCTCAGCTTGGCGCTGTGGCTGTCCCGGCACGACGTGGCGCGGCGCACCGTGCGCGGCAAGGGCCTGACGCGCTACATTGCCGTCTGCCTGCTCAGCGGCTACGTCTGGCTGGGGCTGGGTGCTGCTGTCATCCTGGCCGCCGGCGGCCTGCATGTGGGCACAGCGGCCTACGACGCGGCGCTGCATGCGCTGGGCATCGGCTTCGTGTTTTCGATGGTCTTCGGCCATGCGCCGATCATCTTTCCGGCGGTGCTGCGCGTGGCCGTGCCCTACCACCGCAGCTTCTACCTGCCGCTGCTGCTGCTGCATGGCTCGCTGGCGCTGCGTCTGGCCGGCGATGCGCTGGGGTCGTTCGACCTCGTGCGCCTGGGGGGTGCGCTGAACGTGTTTGCGCTCGCCGCCTTCATCGTCGGCACGGCCACCGCGGTGCTTCGGCGGCGCTGACGCGCCTGCCGGCGCGGCAGTGTTTCGGCAGCCAGTGTCTGGGCCTTTGACGCCCCGGCAACCGGATTCGACCCTCAAACGGAGTGCAAACCCCATGGACTATCAGGACATCCTCTACGAAGTGCGCGGCGGCGCCGCCTGGATCACCATCAACCGCCCCGAGCGCATGAACGCCTTTCGTGGCCGCACCTGCGACGAGCTGATCCACGCGCTCAATCGTGCGGGCTATGACCGTCAGATCGGCGCCATCGTGTTGGCCGGCGCCGGCGACAAGGCCTTCTGCACCGGTGGCGATCAATCGGCACACGAAGGCCAGTACGACGGCCGCGGCACCATCGGCTTGCCGATGGAAGAGTTGCATGCCGTCTTGCGCGACGTGCCCAAGCCGGTGATCGCACGGGTGCAGGGTTATGCCATCGGCGGTGGCAACGTGCTGTGCACGATCTGCGACCTGACCATCGCGTCCGAGAAGGCGGTGTTCGGTCAGGTCGGGCCCAAGGTCGGCTCGGTCGATCCGGGCTACGGCACGGCGCTGTTGGCGCGCGTGGTGGGCGAGAAGAAGGCGCGCGAGATGTGGTACCTGTGCCGCCGCTACAGCGCTGCCGAGGCCCTGGCCATGGGCCTGGTTAACGTGGTCGTGCCGCACGAGCAGCTCGACGCCGAGGTGCAGCGCTGGTGCGACGAGATCCAGGGCAAGAGCCCGACCGCGATCGCCATCGCCAAGCGCTCGTTCAACATGGACACCGCGCACCAGGCCGGCATTGCCGGCATGGGCATGTATGCGCTGAAGCTGTACTACGACACCGAAGAATCACGCGAGGGCGTGCGCGCCTTCCAGGAAAAGCGCAAGCCCGATTTCCGCAGCAAGCAGGTCTGAGAACTTCAGGCGCTGTCGGGGATCACCGCCGTCGCCTCGAGCTCGATCTTGCCGGGGTTGTCCAGCAGGTCGGACACGAAGATCATGCTCATGGCCGGGTAGTGGGTGCCCGTGGGCGTGGCCATCAGCGTGCGCCAGATCGCGCCCAGCTGACGCCGTGCCGCCAGGTAGGCCGGCTTGTCGCAGCAAAAGGCGGTGATGCGGCCGATGTGCTGCGGCCCGCCACCGGCCTGCGCCAGCACCGCCAGCACGTTCTTCAATGCCTGCTCGAACTGCGGCACGATGTCTTCCGACTCGAAGCGCTGTTCAGCGTTCCAGCCCACCTGGCCGGCGATGAAGACCATGCGCCCGGCCGGCGCCAGCAGGCCGTTGGCATAACCGATCGGGGGGGCCCATCCGGGCGGCAACAGTGCCTGCATCGTGATCTCCTCAGTCGGTGTAACGCGGGGGGTCGGGGTCGTCCGACCATTCAGGGTCGGGCGGCGGCACCTTGGCGATCCAGGCCTGCACCAGCTGCACATGCTCCTGCTCTTCGGCCTGCAGTTCCAGCGCGGCGCGACGCACCGACTCGTCGCTGGTGGCGGCCGCCAGCTGGCCGAAGAAGGCCTCGGCGCGCTGCTCGGCCGCCAGCGCCAGCTGCAGCGCGTGCCAGGGCTGCATCAGGTAGTGCACCTCGTCGGACGGCACCGTCTCGGGCGGCTCGAAACCGGCCCAGTCCCAGCCGCCGGGGGGCGCCGGCGGCGGCTCGGTCCAGCCCATCTCGGCCTGGATCTGCTCGACGTGCTTGCCCTCATAGCCGGCCATGGTGCGAAACATGGCGGCGATCTCGCGGTTGTTGTGCATGTCCATGGCGTCGGCGAACTCGGTGTAGCGCTGCACCGCGTCGAGCTCCATCGCCAGCGCCTGCGCCATGAAGGCCTGCAGCTTCGTGTCGGCGGCGTTCACAGCGCGAACTCCGCTTCCAGGTCAGCCACGGATCGCATCGCGGGCGCACTTTTCGCAGCATAGGGTGCGCGCGAACCCGCGTAGAGCACGCCGAGATTGAAGCCGTCGTCGGTCATGATGCGGCGCGCCGCACGTGCCGGATCGTCGGTGGGCGCCACCGGCGAGGGGTGCACGTGCTGCTTCCAGTCGCGCTGCTCGGGCCTGAAGGTGACGCAGGGGCTCAGGATCTCGATGAACGAGAAGCCCGGGTGGCGCATGCCCTGCGCGATCACTTCGGCGGTGCCGTTGGGGTCACCCGAGAAGGCGCGTGCCACGAAGTTGGCGCCGGCGGCCAGTGCGATCACCAGCGGGTGGAACGAGCGCACGCCGGTGCCGCCGGGCGAGAGCTTGTTGTCCCAGTCGGGCTCGGTGGTCGGCGAGGCCTGGCCCTTGGTCATGCCGTACACGTGGTTGTCCATCACGATGTAGGTCAGGTCGACGTTGCGTCGGCAGGCATGGATGAAGTGGTTGCCGCCGATCGAGTAGCCGTCGCCGTCGCCGCCGGTGACCAGCACCGTCAGATCGGGCCGGGACACCTTCAGCCCGGTGCCGGCGGCCAGCGCCCGGCCGTGCACGCCGTGAAAGCCGTAGCAGGTGGTGTAGGCCGGAATGCGCGACGAGCAGCCGATGCCGGAGACCACCGCCACCTCGTGCGGCGGCAGCTGCAACATCGCCAGCGCCTTGGTGATCGCGCCCAGCACCGTGAAGTCGCCACAGCCTGGGCACCAGATCGGCTTGTAGTCGGATTTGTAGTTGGCGGCCGTCAGCGCGACGGGCGGTGAGCTCAGATCGTTCATGCGGCCTCCGCCACGGGTTGTTCGGCGCGTTGCCAGTCAATGATCGCGGTCGCCAGCTCGGCCGGTCGCAGCGGCAGCGGCCCCGGTCGATGAAAGCTGGCCGGGCGGCCGGGCAGGTCGTACATCGAGCGCAGGTAGCGGTACAGCTGGGCGCCGTGGTTCTGCTCGATCACCAGCACCCGCCTGACACCGGCCAGCGCCTGGTCCATGCGCGCGGGCAGCGCCGGCGCCAGCAGGCGCAGCACCACCAGTCGCACCGCCACGCCCTGGCTGGCCAGGCGCGCCAGCGCCTCACGCACGCTGCCGCTGACCGAGCCGAAGGTGATCACCGCGACGTCGCCGTCGCCTTCGACGTCGGCCCAGGCCGCGCCGTAGTCGTACTGCAACAGCTTGCGTTCCCGCTTGTCGAGCTGCAGGCGATGGTCACGCGCCTGGCTGCTGGGAATGCCGGCTTCGGTGTGCTCCAGGCCGTCGGCGGTGTAGACGATGCCGGGCGTGCCCGGGATCGCCATCGGCGAGATGCCGCTGGCAGTGTCGCGATAGCGCTTGTAGTCGGGCGAGTGGGCGGCCGCGGTCAGCCGTGCAGCCACGCAGCCGGCGTCGGCCGGACGGTCGATGATGGCGCGCGACTGCCCCATCCACTGATCCGACAGCACGATGGCTGCGGTCTGAAGCGCCTCGGCCAGGTGCACGGCCCATTGGGTGGTGGCCACGCAGTCGGCGATCGAGGTTGGCGCCAGCACCAGGCGCGGCGCGTCGCCGTGCAGGCCGCTGACGGCAAACGACAGGTCACTTTGTTCGCTCTTGGCCGGAATGCCCGTCGACGGACCGCCGCGCATGACGTCGACAACGACGATCGGCACCTCGGCCGTGACCGCCAGGCCCAGCGCCTCGGTCATCAGTGCCAGCCCGGGGCCGGAGGTGGCCGTCAGCGACGGCACACCGCCGTACGAGGCGCCGATGATCATGTTCACCGACGCCAGTTCGTCCTCGGCCTGCAGCAGGCTGCCGCCGACGCGGGCCAGCGCCGGTGCCATCCATTCCAGCAGCTCGGTGGCGGGCGTGATCGGATAGGCGGCGACAAAGCGCACGCCGCCGCGGATGGCGCCGAGCCCGGCGGCTTCGTTGCCGCTGATCTGCCAGCGTCCCTGGGCAAGGGTTGCGCTGTCCGGGCCGGGTGCCAGCGCGATGGCGTCGCCCAGCGTGGCCGACTCTTCGTAGGCCTTGCGCAGCGCCTGCAGGTTGGCGGCCAGCGATTCGGCCGAGCGCTTCCAGGCTGCGCGCAGCGCGTCTTCCAGCGCTGCCAGCGGGATGCCCGCCAGGCCGCCGGACAGGCCCAGCGCCAGCATGTTGCCCCAGCTGCCGGCAATCGCCTTGGCCATCTTCTTCAGCGGCAGCGCAACCTGGCGCGCACCGCCGCGGGTAAAGGCCTCGGGCGCGTCGCCCTCACCGCTGTCGCCCAGCACCAGGCTGTCGGCGCGCAGCGGGATCTCGTCGGCAAAACGATGCACGTTCTGCCAGTCCATCGCCAGCAGCAGGTCAAAGTGGTCGTCCAGCGCCTGCACCGGCCTGTGCGACAGGCGCAGCAGCGCCGCGGCCTCGCCACCGCGGATCTGTGGCCCGCTGGTGCGCACCATCAGGCCGTACAGCCCGGCGCGCGCGGCGGCGTCCAGCAGCATGGTGCCGGCGGTCATGACGCCGGCGCCGCCGCTGCCGGCGATGGCGACCGAGACCGAGTCGCGCAAACGGCGCTCGGCAGGTAGTGGGATCGAACGGACCTCGGCGGGTGGGTCCGCAGTTGGATTGGCGCGCACGCTGTGCTCCCCGTTGTCGGATGTGCTCAGTGAAACGGCGCGAGGCCGTCGAGCCTCTGATGCAAATCAAACCGCCCGCGCTTTTTGCCGCTGAGAATCGCCTAAAGCAGTATTCGGGTACCGAAATACCACATTAAGACAAAACGCAACCTTCGATCGGGCCCCGGCCCACCGTCGAGCGCAGGAGGAAGACGATGACGATAGACGCCCACCGCTGGCTGATGACGGCGGTCAACGCACCGCTCGAACGGGCAGCCTTCGACGCCACGCCGGGGCCTGGCGAGGTCACCGTGGCGGTGGCGGGCTGCGGTGTCTGCCACACCGACCTGGGCTATTACTACGACGGCGTGCGCACCAACCAGCCGCTGCCGCTGGCGCTGGGCCACGAAGTCAGCGGCCGCGTGGTGGCCTGTGGCGCTGGGGCGCAGGGCTGGATGGGCAAGTCGGTCATCGTGCCGGCGGTGCTGCCCTGCGGCGAGTGCGACCTGTGCCGGCGTGGCCTGGGTACGATCTGCCGCGCGCAGAAGATGCCCGGCAACGACATCCAGGGCGGCTTCGGCAGCCACATTGTGGTGCCCGCCCGCGGCCTGTGCGAAGTCGACCTGCAGCGCCTGGCCACAGCCGGGCTGACACTGCCCGAGGTCTCGATCGTCGCCGACGCGCTGACCACGCCGTATCAGGCTGTGCGCCGCGCCGGCGTCACGCCCGGCACCCTGGCCATCGTGGTCGGCGCCGGTGGCGTCGGTGGCTACTGCGTGCAGGTGGCGCGGGCCTTCGGCGCGCAGGTGGTGGCGATCGACGTCGACGACGCCAAGCTGGCCGCCATCGCCGCCCACGGCGCGGCGCTGACCCTGAACAGCCGACAGCTCGATGCCAAGGGCATCAAGGCCGCGGTGCAGGCCTTTGCCAAGGCCCAGGGCCTGCGGGCCACCGAATGGTTCATCTTCGAGTGTTCGGGCACGGCGCCCGGGCAACTGATGGCCTACAGCCTGCTGGTGCACGGCGCCACGCTGTCGGTGGTGGGTTTCACGATGGACAAGGTCGAGGTTCGCTTGTCCAACCTGATGGCTTTCGATGCGCGCGCGCTGGGCAACTGGGGCTGCCCGCCCGAGGCCTACCCGGCCGCGCTCGACCTGGTGCTCGACGGCAAGGTGCAGATCGCCCCCTTCGTCGAGACCCATGCACTGGACGACATCAACCGTGTCTTTGCCGTCGTTCACCATCGCGAAATCAAGAAGCGCGCGGTGATGGTTCCCGCCTGATCGAGGAGATCTTCCATGAATGCCCCCGAAACCACCACCATGCTGCGCGAATTCAAGAACCACGACCTCGTCGACGACATCAGCAAGCCCGGCATCCGGTACGAGAAGCGGCCGGCGCGCCGCCCCGACGGCAGCGAAGCGCCGGGGCTCTACAACGTCTGGATCACGCTGGACAACCCCAGCCAGTACAACTCCTACACGACCGACATGGTCAAGGGCGCGATCCTGGCGTTCCGCGCCGCGACCAATGCGCGCGACGTCGGCTGCGTGGTCTTCACCGGTGCCGGCGACAAGGCTTTCTGCACCGGTGGCAATACCAAGGAGTACGCCGAGTACTACGCCGGCCAGCCGCAGGAATACCGCCAGTACATGCGGCTGTTCAACGACATGGTGTCGGCCATCCTGGCCTGCGACAAGCCGGTGATCTGCCGCGTCAACGGCATGCGCATCGGCGGCGGCCAGGAGATCGGCATGGCTTGCGACTTCTCGGTCTCGTCAGACCTGGCGCGCTACGGCCAGGCCGGGCCCAAGCACGGCTCGGCGCCGATCGGCGGCGCCACCGACTTCCTGCCGGTGATCGTCGGTGCCGAGCGCGCCATGGCCGCCTGCGTGCTGTGCGAGCCCTTCTCGGCGCACAAGGCCTACCAGATGGGCGTGATCAGCGATCTGGTGCCCGCACTCAAGGTCGACGGCGCCTGGGTGGCCAACCCGATCGTCGAGACGCAGCGCATGGTCGACGAGTTCGGCCGCAACGTCTACGGTGAGCCCAAGACCGGTGACGCGCTGAAGGCGGGCAAGGCGCTGCTGGCCCGTGGCACGGTCGACCTGTCGCTGCTGGACGCCAAGGTCGAGGAGCTGTGCGCCAAGATCCTGCTGACCTTCCCCGACTGCACGACCAAGACGCTGGAAGAACTGCGCAAGCCCAAGCTCGAGGCCTGGAACCGCAACAAGGAAGATTCGCGCGCCTGGCTGGCGCTGAACATGATGACCGAGGCGCGTTCGGGCTTCACGGCCTTCAACGAAGGCACGAAGGACGATCGTGAGGTCGACTTCGTGCTGCTGCGCCAGAAGCTGGCCGCCGGGGAAAGCTGGGTCGGTCCACTGCACGACTCGATCCAGCCGAAGGCCAAACGGTGAACCAGTCGCCCCTGAGTGTCGGCGTCGAGCAGGGTGGGGCCCTGCTGCGCCTGCGCCTGGCCCGGCCCAAGGCCAACATCGTCGACGCCGAGATGATTGCGGCGCTGCATGCGGCAATCAACCAGCACGCGGGCAACCGCAGCCTGCGCGGCGTGTTGCTGGACGCTGAAGGGCCGCACTTCAGCTTCGGCGCCAGCGTGGAAGAGCATCTGGCCGATCGCTGCGCCGCGATGCTGGGCGCGCTGCACGCTCTGATCATCGCGATGGTCGAGTTTCCGGTGCCGATCCTGGTGGCGGTGCAAGGCCAGTGCCTGGGCGGCGGCCTCGAGGTGGCGCTGGCCGGCGGGCCGATCTTCGCGGCGCCGGGTGCGCAGTTCGGCCAGCCCGAGATCAAGCTCGGTGTGTTCGCGCCGGCGGCGTCGGTGCTGCTGCCCTACCGCGTCAACCAGACCGCGGCCGAAGACCTGCTGTTCAGCGGGCGATCGGTCAGCGCCGCCGAGGGCCTGGCCATGGGTCTGGTGCATGCCGTGACCGACGACCCGCAGGCCGCCGCGCTGGCGTACTTCGAGCAGCACCTGGCAGGCCGCAGCGCCGCCGCGCTGGCCTGCGCCGTCAGCGCGGCACGCGCACCGATGCGGGCCGACGTGCGCCGCCGCCTGGCCGAGGTGGAACGGCTTTACCTGGACCGACTGATGCACACACGCGACGCCAACGAGGGGCTGGCTGCCTTTCTCGCCAAACGTTCACCAACCTGGGAGCACTGCTGATGGACACGCTTTCGATCTCGCCGGTCGCCCGCATCGTGGCGCGCTGCCAGGATCTGTTCGACGACCTGGACTTCAAGGCCGTCAAGGCCTGGAAGGACGCCGTGCCCGGCCGCAAGGCGATCGGCTACATGCCGGTCTACGTGCCGCGCGAACTGATCCACGCCGCCGGCATGCTGCCGGTGGGCATTCTCGGGGGCGGCGACGCGCTTGAGGTGATCCAGGGCGACGCCTACTACCAGAGCTACATCTGCCGCATTCCGCGTTCGACGCTCGAACTCGGCCTGACCGGGCGACTCGACAGCCTGGACGGCATGCTGTTCCCGTCGATCTGCGACGTCATCCGCAACCTGTCGGGCATGTGGCAGATCCTGTTCAAGGACAAGTACGTCAAGTACTTCGACGTACCCCAGAACTACGTCGACTCGATCGGCGGCAGCTTCTACATCGAAGAGATGCAGACCCTGCGCGAAGACCTCGGGCGCATGCGCGGGCGGCCGATCAGCGATGAAGAGCTCAACGCCTCGATCGCCGTCTACAACGACAACCGAGACGCGGTGCGCGAGTTGTACGCCTACCGTGCCGCCAAACCCTGGCAGGCGCCCACCTCCGAGGTCTACCTGCTGCTGCGCGCCGGCATGGTGCTGCCGCCCGAGGAGCACACGGTGCTGCTGCGCGAGTACCTGGCGGCGACCGAGCTCGAAGAGCGCCCGAAGCGCGACAACGCCCGCGTGGTCATCAACGGCTCGTTCTGCGAACAGCCGCCGCTGGCGCTGATCAAGTCGATCGAGATGTCGGGCTGCTACATCGTCGACGACGACTTCATCCTCGTCACGCGCTGGCTGCTCGACCACGTTCCGGCCGATGCCAACCCGCTCGAAGAGTTGTCCAAGGCTTTCCTGCACCGCTCGGCGACCACCGCCGCGAAGTACGAGACGACCAAGGAAGAGAAGGGCGTGTTCCTGATGAAGCAGGTGAAGGATGGTGGCGCCGAGGCGTGATCTTCGCCGCGCCGTCGTTCTGCGACCCGGCGCTGCTCGAGCGCCCGATGCTGCAGGACGTGCTCAAGCAGCACGGCGTGCCGTACACCGCTTTCAAATATGCGGAGAACACCGGCCAGATGGCGCCGATCCGCGAACAGTCCGGCACCTTCGCCGATTCGATCAAGCTCTGGAGCGCCTCATGACCATCGCCCCCATCGCCATGCCCGCGCCGCGCGGCAACCCGACGGCCAAGCCGCAGAACGTCCAGAAAGAGGACGCGATGTGGCTGCAGAAGGAGCTGATCAACAAGAACTACATGGACCTGGCCACGGCACACGCCAACAACCGCAAGGTGTCGGCGACCTTCGTGCCCGGCAACCTGAACGAATTGCTGATGTGCTTCAACTTTGCGCGCAGCCTTCCCGAGACGAACGCGCTGCAGAACGGCATGCGCAAGAAGTCGGGCAAGATGATCATGGACGCGGAGCGCGACGGCCAGTCGGAAGACGTCTGCACCTACGTCAAGGCCGACCTCGGCATGATGATGGGCGGCGAGATCGGCCCCACCGGCGACCCGCTGCCCAAGCCCGACGTGCTGCTGCTGTCCTACACCGGCTGCTTCACCTTCATGAAGTGGTTCGAACTGGTGCGCCACAAGTACGGCTGCGAGACCGTGATGCTGCACGTGCCCTACCAGGCCGAGGGCAGGATCAATCCGAACATGCGCGACTATGTCGTCAAGCAGCTGAAGGAAACCGTGATCCCGACGCTCGAGCGCATCTCGGGCGTCAAGTTCGACATCGACCGCCTGCGCCAGTACATGCGCGAATCGGCCCGGGCCGAGGAGGATCTGGTCAAGGTGCTGCAGTCGGCCAAGCACCGGCCGTCGCCGATCGACGGCTACTTCGGCGCCGTGTACTACATCGGGCCGATCTTCACCGCCTTTCGCGGCACGCCCGAGGCCAGTGAGTACTACCGCGTGCTGCACCAGGAGATCGAGGCGCGCATCCGCGACGGCAAGGGCCCGGTCACGCCCGACGGCGACATGGGCGAAGAGAAGTACCGTCTGATCGTCGAGGGCCCGCCCAACTGGACGAGCTTCCGCGAGTTCTGGAAGATGTTCTACGAAGAAGGCGCGGTGGTCGTGTCGTCGACCTATGCCAAGGTCGGCGGGCTGTACGACTTCGGCTTCCGCCACGACCCCGACCACCCGCTGGAGTCGCTGGCCGAGTACTGCCTGGGCTGCTACACCAACCTGAACCTGCCGTCGCGGATCGACATGATCTGCAAGTACATCGACGAGTACCAGGCCGACGGGCTGCTGATCAATTCGATCAAGAGCTGCAACAGCTTCTCGGCCGGGCAGTTGCTGATCCTGCGCGAGGTCGAGAAGCGCACCGGCAAGCCGGCGGCCTTCATCGAGACCGACCTCGTCGACCCCCGCTACTTCTCGGCGGCCAACGTGAAGAACCGGCTCGAAAGCTACTTCCAGATGGTCAAGCAAAAGCGCAGTGCCCTCACGGGTGCGCATTGAAGGGGCCCGCACCATGCGTTGTTTCATCGGCATCGACCTCGGATCGACCACCACCAAGGCGGTGGTCATCGACGAGCAGCAGAACATCATCGGCCGCGGCATCACCAATTCGCGCTCGAACTACGACACGGCGGCGGCCATCGCCAAGCAAGAGGCGCTGGTCAACAGCCGCTTCCATCTGTTCCGCCAGGCGCTGGCCGACACGCAGGCACTGAACGGCGAACTCGACGGCTTCATCGGCCAGCTTGAGCGCAGCTTTCGCTCGGAGCAGTACCTCGAGCAGCTGGCCGATCTCGAGCAGACCTGCCGGCGCAGCCTGGACACGGCGAACTTCGGCGATGCCACGCCGGCGGTGGCCGAGACCCTGGGCGAGGTGTTCCGGCGCCTGACCGCCGAGGCGCCCTTGCTGTTCGCGCCGGGCGCGAACCGCAAGTCCGACTTCTTTCGTGACATCGCCGGCAGCCAGTACCTGGCCACCGGCGAGACCGTGTCCAAGGAAAACGGCACGCGCTACGACTTCCTCTTGAACGTCTTCGACCGGTCCATCATCGAGGTCGAGAACCGTGTCTACGCCGACTCGATCCGGCGCCACCTGCTGGCCGCGCTGGAACACAGCTTCACCGCGCTGCCGAACACCGCGGCGCGGCGCACGCAGGTGGAGGCGCCGATCAAGGGCATCCTCGACACCGAGCTGGAAGAAAGCTACGTCGTGGGCACCGGCTACGGCCGCGCACGGTTGCCGTTCTCGAAAGAGCACGTGCGCTCGGAGATCCTGTGCCATGGCCTGGGCGCGCACGTGATGTACCCGGGCACCGCCACCGTGCTCGACATCGGCGGCCAGGACACGAAGGCGATCCAGGTCGACCCGGCCGGCATCGTCGAGAGCTTCCAGATGAACGACCGCTGCGCAGCCGGCTGCGGGCGCTACCTGGGCTACATCGCCGACGAGATGAACATGGGTCTGCACGAGCTCGGGCCGATGGCGATGAAGTCGACCAAGAACATCCGCATCAATTCCACCTGCACCGTGTTTGCCGGCGCTGAGTTGCGCGACCGTCTGGCGCTGGGCGACAAGCGCGAGGACATCATGGCCGGCCTGCACCGCGCCATCATCCTGCGCGCGATGTCGATCCTGGCGCGCTCGGGCGGGATCCGCGACCAGTTCACCTTCACCGGCGGTGTGGCCAAGAACGAAGCCGCCGTGAAGGCGCTGCGCGAGCTGGTCGACGAGAACTACGGCAAGCTGACACTCAACATCGACCCTGATTCGATCTACACCGGCGCACTGGGCGGTGCCACATTCGCCTGGCGGGCGGTGGTCGAAGAGGGCAAGCAGATCGAGGCGAGGACAAAATGAGCATCCACACCATCGGCATCGACATCGGCTCTGGCGCTGTCAAGAGCGTGCTCTTTCGCATCGACGACGACGGCAAGCCGCAATGGCTGGCCAAACGCTGCGAGCGCATTCGCCGTCGCGACCCCATGACACTGGCCGAAGAAGGGCGCGACAGTGTGCTGGCCGACGCCGGTCTGGGCATCGACGACATCGAATATTTGGCCACCACCGGCGAAGGCGAGAACGTGAGCTTCGCCACCGGGCATTTCTATTCGATGACCACGCACGCCCGCGGCGGCGTCTTCCTCGAGCCCAGCGCACGCGCCGTGGTCGACATCGGCGCGCTGAACGGCCGGGCGATCTACATCGACGAGCGCGGCAAGGTGCTGTCGTACAAGATGACCAGCCAGTGCGCGTCGGGGTCGGGGCAGTTCCTCGAGAACATCGCGCGCTATCTGGGGGTTGCGGTCGAGGAGATCGGGCCGCTGTCGCAGAGTGCGACCAACCCCGAGAAGTGCAGCTCGATCTGCGCCGTGCTGGCCGAGACCGACGTCATCAACATGGTGTCACGCGGCATCCCCCCGACCGACGTGCTGAAGGGCATCCACCTGTCGATGGCCTC
>JADJHR010000020.1 GCA_016707445.1 Rubrivivax sp. | reverse complement strand
ACCACCACCGGCAACATGTCGATCGGCCGAGAGGGCATCGGCAGCGTCGCCGTCTTCCGCAATGCCGAACTGACGGCCAACGTGATCTGGATGTCCACCGTGGCACCACAGGGTGAATCGGTGCTGTCGGTCGGCTACGGGTCGACGCTGAACGCAAGCGGCATCATTGCCGGCATCGCTTGGCGAACACGCCCTCAGACTACGACGAGTTCAGCCCGAATCATGGCACCGCGGTCATCGCCACGCGCGACAACGGCTGGATCAACGCGCCCATCGTGCTGGGCCATGGCGGCACGCTGATGGGCACCGGCACGGTGGCACAGGTGCTGAACCTGGGCGGCACCATTCGCCCGGGCTTTTCGCCGGGAACGATGACGATCGCCGGCGACTACACCGATGTCGGTGGCCATGTGGTGATCGAGATCGGGCCGACGGAATCGGACTTTTTTGTCTGTGGCGGCAAACCCGTCGATGTCGGGCACCTCGATCGAGTTCTCGTTCGTCGACGGTTTCGCGCCCGACGCCGGCTTCAGCTATGACTTCATCGACGCCGCCGGCGCCGTCGATCTGAGCGACCTGCACTTCAGCTACAGCGGCCTGCAGCCGGGCTTCTTGTTCACGGTGGACTACGACACGAACGGCGAGCCGCTGTTCCGCGCGCTGAACAACGGTGTGTCGCTGCCTGAACCGGCCCTGCCGGCGCTGCTGGCGCTGGCTGCGCTGGCCGCCTGGGCCACGCGCCGACGGGGCTGACACCCGCCAGCCCAGGACCAGGCGCCAGACTGAGGGCGCAGCCGGCATCGGCGCCTTCACAATGCGCCGATGCCCTTCGATCTGGTGATCCACACCCGTCGCCTGATGCTGCGACCGCTGCAGCCAGCCGACGTCGATGCCCTGTATGCGCTGCACCGCGACCCGCTGTTCATGCGCTACTGGAGCACGCCGCCGTGGACCAGCGACGAACCGGCGCGCCAGATGGTCGCTGTCGACCAGGCGGCCGGCGCCGGCGCAGACTGGCTGCGTCTGGGCCTGGTGCGGCGCGACGACGATGCGCTGGTGGGCAGCTGCGACCTGTTCGACCACGACCGGCAGAGCCGGCGCGCCATGATCGGCTACGGGCTGGCACCCGCGCAGTGGGGCCAGGGCCTGATGCACGAGGCCCTGCTGGCCTTGCTGAACCACGGCTTCACGGACTGGGGACTCAACCGTGTCGAGGCCGACATCGACCCTCGCAACCTGGGCTCGGCGCGCGTGCTCGAAAGGCTCGGGTTCCGCCGCGAGGGCCTGCTGCGCCAACGCTGGATCGTCGGCGACGAGGTCAGCGACAGTGCCTGGTACGGCCTGCTGCGCAGCGAATGGCGTGGCGCAGGCTTGGCCGACGCTGCCGATCCGCCATCAACGGGCGACGATGCCTGAAACCGCCACCCCGATCCTCGAGTTCAGCGCCATGGGCGTGCAGCTGGGCGGCCGCGAGGTGCTGTCACCGGTCAGCCTGCGCCTGCACGCTGGCGAGTTCGTCTGCGTGATCGGCGCCTCGGGCTGCGGCAAGACCACCTTGCTGCGCGCCGCCGCCGGCTTCGTGCCGCCCAGCAGCGGGCAGGTGCGTCGCCAGGGCCAGCGCGTGACAGGGCCGTCACGGGAGGTGGCCTTCGTCTTCCAGGACTACAGCCGCGCACTGCTGCCCTGGCGCACGGTGCGCGGCAACATCAGCCTGGCGCTGGAAGCCGCCGCCGTGCCCGCGGCGGAGCGGCCGGCGCGCATCGACGAGGTGCTGCACACCGTGGGTCTGGCCGCGCATGGCGGGCGCTTTCCGGCGCAGCTGTCCGGCGGCATGCAGCAGCGCGTGCAGATCGCGCGCTGCCTGGCGCAGCGGCCACAGCTGCTGCTGATGGACGAACCCTTCGGCGCGCTGGATGCGATGACGCGTGAAGGTCTGCAGGACGAAGTGGCCCGCCTGGCGCGCGATCAGCAGCTGACGGTGATGTTCGTCACGCACGACCTCGAAGAGGCGCTGTACCTGGGCGATCGAGTGGTTGCGCTGCGTGCGCAGCCCGCACCCGGCCGGCCCAGCGTGGCGCGCGTGCTCGACGTGCCCTTGCCACGCCCGCGCCAGCAGCTGGGCACCAAGGAGCACCCCGACTTTCTGCGTCTGCGGCGTGAGCTTTATGCCGACCTCGGCCATGTTTGATCGGGTCCGCGGCGCCGTCGTGCCGCTGCTGCTGATGGCGGCGCTGGAGCTGGCCACGCGAACGCTGGCGCCGGGCAGCGACGCCGTGGCGCCGCCCAGTGCCGCGCTGCGTGCCGGCTGGGCAGCCGCGCTCGACGGGTCGCTGTGGCAGGCCACGCTGTTCACGCTGGGCAGCGCCGGCACCGGGCTGGCGCTGGGCGCCGCGCTGGGCATGGCGCTGGGCACGGTGCTGGGCCTGTCCAGGCGCGCTGCCGCAGTCGGGTCGCTGACGGTCGAACTGCTGCGGCCGGTGCCGT
This sequence comes from Rubrivivax sp., assembly GCA_016707445.1. Lineage (GTDB taxonomy): Bacteria > Pseudomonadota > Gammaproteobacteria > Burkholderiales > Burkholderiaceae_C > Rubrivivax. The sequence goes on along the minus strand of JADJHR010000020.1, from coordinate 19,310 downwards.
CGGTGGCACTGATCCCGCTGGCGCTGCTGGTGTTCGGCTTCGGCCCGAGCATGGAGGTCGCGGTGGTGGCCTTCGCCACGCTGTGGCCGATGCTGGTGCTGACCCAGGCCGCGGTGCGACAGGTTGAGCCGCAGCTGCTGGAACTGAGCGCCGCATTGCAGCTCACGGCCTGGCAGCGCGCCTGGCTGATCGTGCTGCCTGCCATGCTGCCGCGGCTGTTCGTCGCGCTGCGGCTGGGGGTGGCTGTGGCCCTGGTGGTGGCGGTGACGGTGGAGATCGCCGCCAACCCGCAAGGCATGGGCTACGCGATGATGATTGCGCAGCAAAGCCTGGACCCGGCCCTGATGCTGGCCTGGCTGGGCTGGATCGGTGTCGTCGGCTACGGCCTCAACGCGGCCGCGTTGTGGCTGCAGCAGGCGGTGGCGCGCCGCCTGGGGGCGGCTTCTTGAACGCGCGCTGGCGCGATCGGGCGGGGGCATTGGCGCTGCTGGCGGCGCTGATGGCGCTGTGGTGGCTGGCGGCACATGGCCAATGGCTGAACCGTGCCTTCCTGCCCACACCCGAGGCCACGCTGCAGGGGCTGGTCGACGGCCTCTATCAGGGCACGCTGGGCGCCAGCACGGCTGCCACGGTGGGCCGCATGCTGCTGGGCTGGTTGCTGGCGTCGCTGCTGGGCGTGGCGCTGGGCGCGCTGATCGGCAGCTGCGAGCCTGCACGCGTCTGGCTGCAGCCGATGCTGGAGTTCGTGCGCCCGCTGCCGGCTTCGGCGCTGCTGCCGTTGGCGATCGCGCTGTTCGGGCTGTCGGCAGGCATGGTGCTGTCGGTGGTCGCCTTTGGCGCGATGTGGCCGGTGCTGCTGGCCACGCTGCACGGCCTGGCCCAGGTGCACCCGCGCCTGCGCGAGGTGGCGGCGGCGCTGCAGCTGTCGCGCAGTGCCTTCCTGTTCAAGCTCGGTCTGCCGAACGCGCTGCCCGACATCCTGGCCGGCATGCGGCTGTCGATGACGGTGTCGCTGATCGTCTCGGTGGTCGGCGAGATGATCGCGTCGCAAAGCGGCCTGGGACAGTCCATCCTGCTGGCCGCGCGCTCGTTCCAGGCCAGCGAGCTGTACGCCGGCGTGCTGTTGCTGGGGGCCGTGGGCTTTGCCAGCAATGCCTTGCTGGCGCAGGCCGAAGCCCGCCTGCTGCGCTGGCAGCGCGTCTAGGGAATTCTGCACACCGCGGTTGCGTGCGGTTGGGTGCGGTTGCGTGCGGTTGCGTTTGTTCACGCTTGCGGCCTCAGGCCCAGGCGCTGGCGGCCGAAGTACCCGACGTACGCCGCCCAAGGATTCGCCATGACCGCGCCCACCGCCAGCTCCCCGTTCGCCAGCGCCAACCCGCACGCACTGGCCACCATTCTTGAGGCCAGCCAGACCAAGAGCATCATTGCGTCGAGCGACATCTTCGATCTGGCGGGCCTGAAACTGTGGGCGCGCGACCAGCCGGTGTCGGCCGAGCTGCAGCGCAAGCTGCTCGACCGCAAGCTGCGCAACCCGCTGGAGACCTGTTTGATGGCCGAGGACGGCATCAACTCGCAGACGCTGCTGCAGGCCACCTGGCAGCTGGTCGATGGCAACACCGCCCTGGCCCCGCTGCTGCGTCCGCACGCGCAGCGGCTGATGCAGGACATCCCGCACCTGCCGCTGCACTCGGTGGCGCAGCTGCTGCTGACCGCGGCCCAGGCGTCGCGTCCCGAGTCCTTCGACCATGCGGTGCAGGCCATGGCGCTGGCCGGTGCCCTGATGATCGAGGCCCGCGGCAGTGTTTCCGAGGTGCGGCTGGCCATGCTGGGCGGCCTGCTGCACGACCTGGGCGAGATGTACATCGACCCACGCTATGGCGCCGCCGGCGCCGACCTCAGCCTCGACTTCAGCAGCTACCAGCAGCTGGTGGTGCATCCGCACGTGGGGCGCTTGCTGCTGACGCAACTGACCAACTACCCGGCCAGTCTGGCGCGTGCCGTGGCCGAACACCACGAGCGTCTGGACGGATCGGGCTATCCACATGCGCTGCAGCGCAACGACCTGTCCAGCCTGGGTCGCATGCTGGCGGTGACCGAGGCCACCCTGGGTGCGATGCGCGGCCCCGGCGCCACCTTGGCGCGCGCCAGCGTGGCGCTGCGCGTGGTGCCCGGCGAGTTCGACCTGCACTGGGTGGGCGGCATCGCCAAGGCGGCACGCGGTGAACTGCAGAACGTGTGCGCGCAGCAGCCCGAAACACTCAAGCTGCGGCTGGCCCGACTGGACGCCGGCCTGCTTGCTGCCCAGACCTGCGTCGATGCGCTGGCCGGCAGCGCCGAAAGTGCGGCGCTGAAGGACAGCCTGGCACTGGCCGATCACCTGTTGCGCCGACTGCGCACCGGCTGGACAGCGATCGGGCTGTGGAGCACCGACACCTCGGCGGGTCACGACGTGGCCGAACTCGAGGCGGTGGAAAACGAACTGTCGTTCCGCCTGCGCAGCGTCGAGCGCGCCGCGCTGCTGCGCGCCGGTGAGCTGCCCGACGACGACGCCCGGCGGCTGTCACTGCTGTGCGACAGCCTGCGGCTGACTTGAAGCAAGACCTGTTCACGGGTCGTCTCGGCGTTCAATTCGGCCACACCCAGCGACACCGTCTGCCGATGTTCGACCGGCTTTGACCTGCGCTTGTTGAGCGGGTCGGGCAGCAGCAGGTCCGGGCTGTTGTGGCTGTGAAAGCGCAGCACCTCGTTCGACACGCGGATCAGGTTACCGTCCTTCAGCGCCGTCGGTTTCTGGACGCGTTGCTCGATCAGCAGCGTTCCGCGTTGGCCGGGCCCCCGGCGGCACAGCGGACCCAGCCGTCGATGGGCCAGAATGGGTTGCCGGTGCGGCCCGCAGCCGGTCCTTGCTGGTCGGCGCTGTCGTGCTGTTCGTGCGCGCGGCGCAGCACGAGACGTGGCCCCTCAGCGCAGGCCGCGCGCTGCGCTGGCTGGCCAGCGTGGTGGTTGTGGCTGGCACGGCTGGTGCTGACGCGGCGCTGGTCGGATTGACGCTTGCAGCCGGCTACTGCGACTGCTTGATCAAGCGCCCAGACGCGGATTGCACCGGGCGTGCGTTCATCGGGTACAGGCGCGAGAAGATGTCGATCTGGCCCTGCGCCACCGGCACCGGCTGGCGCATCACCATCCACAGCACGCCTCGCGGCACGGCGGCGGGTCCAGCGATCCCATGTAGGTGTAGAAGCTGCGGTCGGGCGGCAGCAGGTGGTTGAGGTCGAGCACCGTGCTGGTCGGCTGCTCGATGCCTTTTTCCAGCGGCAGGTTGTTCCAGACCGCCTGCACCACGTTCTGCGCCGCACCGCGCTCGAGCAGCACCGCCACCACGGCCAGTCGGCCCTCTCGGGGTCACCAGGTGCACGTCCATGTCGTACTGGCGGCCGCTGATGCGCTCTTCGGATGGGCGATGGAAGTGGAACTGCTGCAGCTCGTAGCGCCGCCCGCCGACCTGGATGGTGTTGCCCGGGGCCACGTTGACCTGCACCGTGTGGCCGTTGTCGATCACGTTGAAGCCACCGGCGCGGTAGTCGAACTGCACCGGTTCGAGGTCGACCGCAATGCCGCCACGGATGTCGATCGGGCTTTGCCGCTGGCCAACCGCGCAGGTGCTGAACTCGGGTTTCAGGCCGCCCCAGACCGTGGGCCCGGACTCGCCGTTGTAGCCCCAATGTGCCGCCGGCGTGCTGCGGTTGCCGGCCATGGCCTTGTTGGCGCGGTGCGCCTCGACCGCCGCCAGCATCTCGGCCGACGGCCGGCGCGCTGCGGCGGCGGGCGCGGGGGCCGCAGCGCCATGCCTGTCACTCGCAGCCCGGCCCGTTTCCAGCTTGGCCGTCACGCGCACGGTACCCGGGTTACCCGCCTGTGCCGGCTTGGCGGCGCCCAGCTTCTCGGCCAGGCGTTCGCGCAGCTGGTCGAGGCTGTCGGCGGCGGCCACCTTGCTGCTGGCATCGCCAGCGGCCCTGGGCTTGGTGCCGTGCCCAGCGTCGAGTTTGGCTTCGGGCTTGCCGGTTGCCGGATCTGACGCAACGGCCAGTGACGACCACAGCACCAAGGCCGTCGCCACCGCCAGCGCCGAGGCATTCAGCAAGAAAACGTCGCGCGAGCAAAGGGAACGGGAATGGGTCATGGTCTGGCCTCCACACCCTGTATCGGCGCGCGGCGGGCCCACTTGAGCCAGTGCGCCGATGACGCCCCAGGCCCCGATCTGGCCCGATCAGGCCCCAGGCAGGCGGCGCTTCACCCAGGTCCAGCCCAGCAGACCGGTGGCGCCCAGCGCCAGCGAGGCCAACGCCAGCGCCAACGGCGAGAGCATCACCAGCGGTTAAAGCAATCCGGCCACCAGCCGTTGGCGACGCTGCCCAGGCTGGATGCACCGACGACGCCCGTGCCGCGCCGTTCGGGCACCAGGTCGAGCAGCAGCAGCGTGACCACGGGCGTCATCATCGACCAGCCCGCCGCATAGATCGCCACCGGCACGATGGCCCAGGCTGGATGCGGCGGCAACAGCGCGGTCAGCGCCACGTTGACCACGCCGATGACCATCATCACACGGTAACCCCAGCGCACCTGCGTGCGCGGCGTGACGCGCCCGGCCAGGCGGCCCGAGGCCCAGGCGCCGCTCATCGCCGCCACTGACGGTGCAGAGAGCGAACCAGAAGAACCGGGTCGGTGCCAGTTGCAGGTGCTCGCCCAGGACACCGGCGCTTGATCACGTACAGAAACACGCTGTTGGTGGAATGCCGTTGGCCATCGATAGGCGCCAGAGCAGCCCGGTGGAGCACCATCTGCGCGATAGCCATACAGCAGCGGTTCGGATGGAAAGGCTGTGGCCTTTCGGGCGCCAGTTTCCGGCAGCCAGCGCCAGTTGACCAGCCAGAGCACACAGGCACGGACCACCAGCAGCCAGAAGATCGAATGCCAGCCCAGCCAGTCAGAACAGGATGCCACTGGAACAGCGGCGCCACCGCTGGTGGCGATGCCGAACCAGATCGTCACCCCAGGCGACAGTGCGCCGCGCCTCGACCGGCGGGAAGAGGTCGCGCACGATCACGCGCGACACCACCATGCCGGCACCGGCGCCCAGCCCCGCAGCGCGCGAAAGCCGATCAGTGCCCTGACCGAGGTCGATATCGCACAAACCCACCGGATGCCAGCGAACACCGCCCGCTTGTCAGCACTACCGGCCGGCGGCCGAAGGCATCGGCCAGCGACCCGTGGAACAGGTTCATGGGCGGGCAAAACCGAACAGGTGGCGACAGCGTCTGCTGCATCTGCACCGGCGTGGCTGATTAGCGAGGCGTAACAAATGCTGGTGAAAGCCGGCAGATAGGTGTCGACGGAAAAGGTCTGAGCATGCCGTTCAGGCCCGCCAGACAACAGGGCTAGCGCCATGGCGGACTGTGCCAGCGGCTTTACGGTAGAGCGTGGAGGGTTCGCGGTGGGGGCGGTTGCAGGGCGCAGCGCCGAAGGCAGATGACGGAGAGAGTGGCGTGGTAGCTTGGCTGCGCAGTTCAACGACTCGACACGGCCAACCCAGTCCATGGCGCGGTGAAGCAGGCCGATAAGCTGGATTCTGTGCACCCGGCACTCCCGAAAGAGCGCTCGGCGTGACCGCCATTCCTCTGGGCCGGAGTCGCCACCACGGCTCGGTGCCACCTGCCCACACCCTCGCCCCGACCGAGGTTCTGTTGAGCACGGACGCGTCCGCGCCGCTCGACATATGAGCCTATTTGGTGTTGCTGCGCAGAGATTGCCGTTTCACCTGGACGGGGCGGCAGCCCAGTCCAGGGTGGCTTTCCCCTCGGCTAGCCTCGGGCGTCCGGCTTCGCCGTCCGCGCGCCGGCTGTTCGCCGTCGCGTCGTAGAACACCCCTTCAGGGACATCCCATCCAGACTCGTCTCTGTTGCTCCGATCCTCACCTCGCGGTGAGAGGAGTCGTTAACTCCTGCGCTGTCCAGTCCGGACCTTCCTCCAGTGCCGTGTTTCCACGCTCGCACCAGCGGCGGTCTGTCTTCTTCACGGCGAGAATTGTCCCATCGAAATCACGAGACCCCGAAGAATCACGACACCTACGGCGCCGCTGCGTAGGGCGCGGTGCGATCTTCGATCGGCGGGTGCAGTCGAGAACAGCGCCATCAGTCCGCTGGGCTTGCTGCTGATGCCCATCGCCGCCACCGACTTCGGCAGCTCGCCGGGGTCCATGCCGCCCAGCCGCGCCCCTCGCGTGATCATCGGCTGCTTGCGCCCCATCAGCTGCGCGCCTCGGGCGTCGGCACGGTATTCGCTGACGCGAAAACCAGGCCACGATCACCGCCGCCAGCACGCCCAGCACGATATCCAGCGCGAGCCGGTGGTGATGTAGTAGCCGATGCCGGGGCCGTCGCGGTCGTTGCGCAGGATCACCTTGTCGACGAAGCAGCCGATGACGCGCAGGGAAGACGACCAAGGTGTTCATCACGCCCTGGATCAGCGTCATGGTCACCATGTCGCCGTTGCCCGTGCGCCACTTCGTGGCCGATCCCGCCCTCGACCTCTTCGCGGTTCGTGGTCTGCTAGAGGCCGGAGGACACCGCCACCAGCGCCAGGTTGCGCGAACGCGCCGGTGGCAAAGGCGTTGGGCGCACCTTCAAAGATCGCAACCTCCGGCATGCCGATGCCGGCCTTGGTGTGGATGCCCTGCACCGCGCCGACGATCCAGCGGTGTCGCGTCAGAATCGTTGATGACCTGGGCACCGGTGCTCCGACTTGGCCACCGGCTTGCTGATCAGCAGCGGGATGATCGCGCCGCCAAAACCGATCAGCAGCGCAAAGCCCAGCAACTGGCCCAGGTTCAGGCCGTTGGCCGAGTGAAGCGGTTCAGGCCGAACAGGTAGGCCGCGATGCCCAGCACCAGCACCACGGCCAGTTGGTCACGATGAACGCGCGATGCGCTTCGTTTTGAGGTGTCTGCCCGCTGCGGGCATTGGAAGTGATGACGGTTGCGATCTTAGGTTGAACGGCCGATTTTCGGGCACACCCGGCGGGCGAAGGGACTTGAGGTCTGACCAGCGGCCTCAGGCGGCCTGCAGCCGCCAGTTCAGCGTCTCGCCAGCACAGCGGCATCGATCGTGGCGTCGGCCGGAGGGCAGCGTCTCGGCAGCGTCCAGGGCTCACAGTGCAGGCAGCACTGGCCGTGGGTTGCGCGGCAGGCTGTAGAAATCGGGCCCGTTGAAGCCGGCGAGTCTTCCAGCTTGTCGAGCGCGCCGGCGGCATCGAAGCCCTCGGCACCTGGCTCCAGTGCCGCCGGCGCGGGTGAAAGCAGCCGGCGCCGCAGACCGACTGCTCTTTCAGCGCCGCCTGATGCGGTGCGCTGTCGCTGCCGAGAAAGAACCCGGCCGACCCTGAGGTGGCGACCTGCACCAACGCCAAGCCGGATGCGCTTCACTTGAGCACCGGCAGGCAGTAAATAGCGGTGCGGCCGCAGACCGCCGAACGAACAGTGCGTGCGGTTGAACAGCAGGTGGTGTGCGGTGATCGTGGCTGCGTTGGGGGCATCACAGGCGCTGACGTGTTGCGCCGCCTGCGGTGTCGTGATGTGCTCGAACACCACTTTCAGTTCCGGGAAATCGCGCCGCAGCGGCTGCATCACGCGCTCGATGAACACCGCCTCGCGGTCGAACAGGTCGACCTCAGGGTCGGTCCTCGCCATGCACCAGCGGCAGCGGGCCTTCGCGCTGCATCGCTTCCAGCGTGCGGTAGGTCTTGCGGCGTCGGTCACGCCGGCATCGCTGTTGGTGGTCAGCGCCGGCGGGTAGAGAGCTGAGCGCGACCACGCCGGCGGCACGCGCGGCGCGACCTCATCGGGCGCGGTGCTGTCGGTCAGGTAAAGCGTCATCAGCGGCTGGAAGTCGCTGCGTCAACTTCAGGCAGCCTGCCAGGATGCGATCGCGGTAGGCCAGTGCCTGTGCGCGCGGTGGTGATGGGCGGCTTGGTTGGTCATCACGATGGCGCGGCTTGAACTGCGCCGCGCCGTGGCGGGAGCAACACCGCCGCCAGCGCGGCACCGTCGCAGGTGCAGGTGCCAGTCAGTCAGGCCAGGTGATCGTCAGCGAGGTCGGGATGGATGCCATGGCGGCAGATTGTTCCGCATCGCGCCCGCCGCGACCGTGTCATGGCTGGCCAGGAAATCCCAGCGCGGTCGCCCGCGCCTTGCTGTGACGCGCCGCAGCCGGGCGTTCGCGGTAGATGCGCACGTCCATCGTCAGCTGATACTGGCCCCGGCGGCGGCATGCACCGAGGCGCCGGCCAGCAGGCTCCTTGCGCACCGAGCTGACGGGCAGAAAAAGCAGGGCCGTGGCCTTCGAGTGCCATCGCCTGGAGCCACCCTCGGCGGCGATGTCGGTCTCAGTGTACCCCGTGGTCGAGCGCCGGCACGATCGCGGCCTGCTTCAGGATCCTCGACCATCTGCTTCGGGTAGGCGCCGGGTGCAGAGGCCCAGTAGGGCAGCCGGGCGTTCAGGTGCTCGGCGGCCCGGCAGGCGCAGCGCGGCGCCGTCAAGTCCGGGCCGCACGGAAGAGGGCATATTCGCTTCGCCCAGGCTCAGCATCTCGTAGCGCTCGAGGTTGAGCTGCAGCGGCTGACCGCGGCGTGGTGGTAGGCAATCAGCAGGTCGCCGCCACCTCGGTCAGGCGCAATACGGCGTCGTGCATTGAGCGCGTGCATCTAGTTTTGATGACGCCGGAAATGCGGTCGCAGCCCGGTCAGCCAATGCGGAAAAACGTGAAGGCCAGCGTGTGCGGCAGCGCAAGAACTCGATCGTGTCCTGGCCCGCCGCCGGTGACTGCGCATCAGGTTGCGTGGCCTGCAGGGCGCCCACGATCTCAGCGCCTGTGCCTGGAAGGTCTCCGCCGGCCGACGTCAGCCGAGTCCGGTAGGACGAGCGATCGACGAGGTCGATGCCGGTCCACAGCTCCAGCGCCTGGATGCGCCGGCTGAAGGCCGGCTGCGTGATGGCGCAGCTGCGCGGCGCGCGAGAAGCTGCGCGTCTCGGCCAGCGCGATGAAGTCTTCCAGCCACTTTGGTTTCCCGGCCGTCCAGTCACCTGGCAGGGCCGCAGGGTCGGCGCACGGCCGTCACCGGTGCGGGCGACAATGATCCGGATGACACGAAAACTCTGGGCCCTGGCCGGCGCGGGCAGGCCGTCTTGCTGGCGCTGCTGGCTCGGATGATGCTGCGCCCACCGGCGGCGTGGACGGTGCAGGTGCAGACGCAGCCACTGGTGCACGCTGCAGTTCAGCCGGCCGCGTGACCACGCTGTCGCGCGTGGACGTTGGCACGGTGACCGGCCGTGTGGCCACGGTGGCGGTGCGTGAAGGCGACACCGTCAAGGCCGATCAGCTGCTGCTGACGCTGGACGACGACGAGTGGCGTGCAGCGCTGGCCCAGGCCGAAGCCGGCGCGCGCCAGGCGGCGGCACGCCTGGCCGGGCTGCGCGGCAGCTCGCGCGACGCCGCCAGCGCCAGCGTGGCGCAGGCCGAGGCCAGCCGCAGGCCGCCGATGCCGAACGGCGCCGCACCAGTGAGCTGGTGGCCAGGGTTTCCTCGGCGGGCAAACGACCGGACGAAGCCGATCGCGCCGGTACCGTAGCGCGCGCAGCGCAATGCCGCGCGGGCACAACGCCAGGGGCTGGACAGCAGCGGCAGCGACATCCGGCAGGCAGGCCCAGCGGGCGCTGTCCGAGGCCGCGGTCGACGCGGCGCGCGTGCACCTGGCGCAGGCGCAGATCCGCGCACCGGCTGCGGCGCGGGTGCTGGACCGCGAGGTCGAGCCCGGGCAGATCGTGCAGCCGGGCGCGCCTTGCTGACCCTGGCGCTGCAGCCCGCGTTGGAACTGGTGGCGCAGGTCGACGGGCGTTTTCGAAGAGCTGCAGCCCGGCCAGACCGCCGCCGTGCTGGCCGACGCCTTCCGCAGCAGCGCTTCAGCGCCACGCTGGCGCGCATCGCCCCGCGTGTGGACGCGCAGCGTGGCTCGATCGAACTGCGGTTCACGCTGCCCCAGGTGCCCGGGAGAGTTCCTGCGAGATGACGACGCTGTCGCCGCGGGTGACCACCGCGCAGCTGACCAGCCCGCGTGCTGCCGCTGGCGGTGCTGCGCAACTCTGCCGCGACCGCCCAGCCCGCCCAGCCAGCCGTGACGAAGTCTGGCTGGCGCAGAACGGCGTTGTGCGGGCACGGCCGGTGCGCTGGGCTGCAGCCTGTCGGCGGTGGAGGTGATCGACGGCGTGACCGACGGCACCGGTGCTGCTGGAAGCCAGCCCGCCACCGGGGCCGGCGCGTGCGGGCCGCGAGCCGTCGACCGGCCACCGCCGCGCCCACGTAGCGCCACGGGACGATAGCCACGCCAGGTCAAACCGATGGTGATGAACACGCTGGCTTCGGGCGCCGCGTGGCGCTGCGCTCCGCTTGAAGGGCTTGCGGCACAGTCACTGCGATCTCGTCGGCGTCGCGGCCGGGGTGGCGGTGGACCTACGTCTGGCCCTGATCGGCGGCTTCCTGTGACACCCTGGACAAGACGCTGGGCGCGCAGGCCCATAGACGATCAGCGCGCTCGACGACGTCGGTGACTTCAGCGCGCCAGCGGGCCGCCAGCGAATCTGCCGTCCGACGCAGCCAGCCGCGCGAACAGCGCCCGCCGTTCCGGTCGTGGCCCCGCCGGCGAGCTGATAATGACTAGAAGCGGCCCGAGGTGGCCGCGGTGTCGCCCACGATCGTCGCCGGGCCGGTCTGGACCGCGCGCGAAGCGAGCAGAAGGCGATTGCGCTGGTCGGCATCGAGCTCGGTCAGCTATGACCGCATCGTTCAGCTGCGCCGCGTGCTTAGCCGTCGCCACGGCCCGCCTTGGAGCCCGGGCGAGGGCGATGCTGGGGGCAGCGGACTGGCTGCCGACCTAGGGCTGGCCGTCGGCGATCGTTCACCCATCACCACCGGCAGGCGTGAGCGACGGTGCGCGTGTCACCGCGCTGGGTCGACCTGGGTGTGCGGAGTCAACCCGGCAGCACGGTCTACCTGCCGGGCTGCGCAGCGCGCAGAGCCTGGTCGAGCCTGCCCGGCGGTGCCACCAGCCTGGACCTGGCGGCTGCACGAGGCGTCTGGGCCGCCGCACAGTCGCTGGCGGCGCTGCAGGCGCAGCTGCCCCTGCGTGGTCGAAGGCTGGCAGCAGGCAAATGCGCGGCTGGTGTCGGCGCTGAACGCGCGGGCATCAGCACCACCCATCATCGCGTCGTGGTCGCGGTGGTGGTGGGTCGGCATCGCCAGCGTGCTGGTGGTGTCGGTGGTGCAAAGCAGCGCGAATTCAGCATCCTGCGCAGCGATGGGCGCCACACGCTCGCAGGTGCAGCCGGTGTTCCTGCTGCAGGGCGCGGTGGTCGGCGCACTCGGCTCGGCTGCTGGGCGTGTCGCTGGCGGCAACGCTAATCGACATCTTCACCCGCTTCGTACGCGGCAGCGACGCGGGCTGCCGCTGTTCACATCGCACCGCCTCCTGGCGCTGGCGGGTAGCCCCTGGAAGCTCACCGCGGGCCGGCGTGCTGGCCGCACTGGCGCCGGCGCGCCGCGCCGCGCGCGTCGACCCGGCGCAGCCGATCCGCCTGTAGGCGCAGCAACCCGAGCGAGACCGGAACCAGCGCCCGACGCCAGCGCGTTGATCGTGCTGAGCGGTCTGCGCAAGGTCTACAATCCTGGGCCGCCCGAACCAGCGAGGAAGTGCTGCACGGCTTGGACCTGCGCCTGCAGCGCGGCGAGTTCGTGGCGCTGATCGGCCCTTGGATCGGGCAAGAGCACGCCGCTGAACATCCTGGTTTGCTCGAGCGCCCCAGCGCCGGCAGCTACCGCTTGCTGGACGAAGAGACGCAGGCGCTGGACGAACAGGCGCTGACACTGCGCCGACGCCGGTCGCTGGGCTTGTTTCCAGTTCCACCACCTGCTGCCGGCCTTCAGCGCGCTGGGGAAAACGCGGCCCTGCCGGCACTGATGCGCGATTTGCCGGGTCGACGCCGCCGCACGCGCCGCGGCCACCGGGATGCTGGGCGCCGTGGGCCCGGGCTGACGCCCCGCACAAGCGGCCGGCCGAGTTGTCGGGCGGCATGCAGCAGCGGGTGGCCATCGCACGCGCGCTGGTCAATCGGCCCACCCCTGGTGCTGGCCGACGAGCCTCACCGGCAACCTCGACCGCGCCAGCTCGGACGGTGTCTTCCAGCTCATGCGGCACTGCACCGCGAGCATGGCACCGCCTTCCCGGTGGTCACGCACGATCCGCGGCCGACCGCGCTGCGACCGCGTGGTCGGAACTGGTGGACGGCCGCATCGGAGCGACACGCCGCGGCTGGCCGCCGCAGCGGCGGTCTCAGACCGCTTGAGCCGCCGCGGTGCCGGCAGCGCTGTGCTGCAGCCGCCACATCTGCGCATAACGCCCATCCTGCGCCAGCAGCTCGGCGTGCGATCCGCGCTCGACCACAGCCCCTGGTCCAGCACCACGATCTGGTGCGCGTCGACCACGGTCGACAGCCGGTGCGCGATGACGAGCGCGGTCTTGTCCTGCGCGGCACTCTTCAGCTCGGCCTGGATCGCGCGGTCGTTGGCCGAGTCCAGCGCCGACGTGGCTCGTCGAAGATCAGGACCGGCGGGTTCTTCAGCAGCGTGCGTGCGATCGCCACGCGCTGCTTTTCACCGCCACTGAGCTTGAGACCGCGCTCGCCGACCATGGTGTCGTAGCCCTTGGGTGGCGGCGATGAAAGGCGTGGATGTGCGCGGCGCGAGCGGCCTCTTCCACCTCGGCGCGGCTGGCGCCGGGGCGCCGTAGGCGATGTGGATGTCCTGGCCGTCGATCGTGATCCGACCCCTGCCGTCGTTCGCCACGTCGTAGAAGCGGTACAGCAGCCGCGCCAGCGTGCTCTTGCCGGCGCCCGACGGCCCCACCACGGCCACCGTCTTGCCAGCCGGGATCTCGAAGCAGACGTCGTGCAGGATGGGCCGCGCCGGGTCGTAGGCGAAGTCGACATGCTCGAAGCGCACCCCGCCCTGGCGCACCTGCAGCGCCGCGGCATCGTCGCGTCGGCCACCTCGCGATCGCGCTCGAGCAGCGGGAACATCTTGTCCAGGTCGGTCAGACTCTGGCTTGATCTCGCGGTAGATCACGCCCAGGAAATTGAGCGGGATGTACAGCTGGATCATGAAGGCGTTGATCATCACCAGATCACCGCGTCAGCCGGCCGGTCGACACACCTCCCGGCGTGGCACGCCACAGCATGCCAGCAGGGCGGTGGCGATGATCAGCTGCTGGCCGCTGTTCAGCAGGGACAGTGAGCTCTGGCTCTTCAGCGACGCGCGGCGCAGGCGCTCCAGGTTCTCGTCGTAGCGCCTGGCCTCGAAGTCCTCGTTGTTGAAGTACTTGACGGTCTCGTAGTTCAGCAGCGAGTCGATGGCGCGTGAATGCGCGATCGAGTCCAGCTCGTTCATCTGGCGACGGAAGCCCGTGCGCCCATTCGGTCACCGTCACCGTGAACGTGATGTAGACCACCAGCGCGATGATGGTGATCCAGGCGAACCAGAGTCGAACTTGACCGCCAGCAGGCCCAGCACCAGCGTCACCTCGATCAGCGTGGGCAGGATGCAGTACAGCGAATACGAGATCAGCGAATGCACGGCGCGCGTGCCGCGCTCGATGTCGCGGGTCGTGCCGCCGGTCTGGCGTTCGAGGTGAAAGCGCAGGCTCAAGGCGCAGGTGGCGAAACACCTGCAGCGAGATGCTGCGCGACGCCTTCGGTGGCCTTGGCGAAGATCAGCTCCGCGCAGCTCGGTGAACAACGAGGTCGACAGCCGCAGCGCGCCATAACGCCACGATCAGCCCCACCGGCACCACCAGCAGCGACAGTGCCGAGCCGGGCCTGATCGACAAGCCATCCACCAGCTCTTTCAGCATGACGGCACGCCGACCACTTCATCTTGGCTGCCAGCAGAGAGACCAGCGCCACCCCACGCGCCAGCGGAGGCCCAAAGGTAGGGCAGCAGCTTGCTGCAGCGTGGTCCAGTCGGACCGGTCCTCGGCGCGTGGTGGTGCGTCGGCCGGCTGCGGCGCGGCAGGGCCACCGAACGGTGTCTCATGAAAGAATGTCCTCGAAGACCTGTGGAGGTGGTGCCGATGGCCGAACGATCAACCCTGGATCAACTCCGGGGCTGCTGGCGCCGCCGAGTTTGCTCGACGGCGCCGAACTGGTGATGCGCGTGATGCCGATGCTGGCCGACGTCAACGCCAACGGCGACGTCTTCGGCGGCTGGATCACGGCCCAGGTCGACGTCGCGGGCGCGGTGCTGCCGGCGCGCACGCGCGTGGGCGCATCGTCACGGTGGCGGTCAGTCCAGTTCACGTTCAAGCAGTCGGTGTCGATCGGCGACCTGCTCGGCTTCTCGGCCGCACGCATCACGCGCCTGGGCCGCACTCGATCACGGTGCACGCCGAGCAGCGTGCCGAACGGGATCCGGCGTCAACCCGGCAGCTGGTCGGGAGGTGACCGAGGCCAACCTGACCTACGCCGCCATCGACCGCCGGGCCAGCCCCCGTGCTGACGCGGCAGGTCCGAGCGATGTTCTAGTTCCTGCGTCGAGTCTGAGCGCCCGTTCGCGCTGGTGATGGGGATCGTTTCGCTGGCCTCACAGCTTCCTGATCGGCCCGGCGGCAAGATCGTCGCCGACCCGCCGGCGCGTCGAATCCAACCTGATTCTGGAACAGGTCAGTTTGGCGACCGCCCGGGCGCTGACCCGCGGGTAAGGCAGATCCTCGCGCGAGCAGGAGCGCATTTCGCCCGGCCTGCAGGGCGAGCGGGACCGGGCTGTACCGACCGTTAGGTGGCGGCCGCCAACGCGCCGGGACGCGCGGGGCGATCGAGCTTCGTCGCCTGGGTCGCGACCCGCACCGCCAAGGTCGACGCCAGACAGGATGCTGAGCCGCTGCAACGCACCCGGTAACTGGACGAGCGCAAGCGCGATAACGCAGTCCCAGCAGCGCGTCGAGGGCCTGACGGCCAGCTGTTGCAGAACCGATAGGACCGGTCGTCTGTTAACGCCGCGCGTCAAAGCCGACCTGCTGGCCGACGCGCAGGCGCTGTTTCGTCGCGCGCAGTTCCTGCAGGAGAGATGCGTGTTCGCGGCTGCGGCTGGCACTGTGCCCGGCGTTGCTGGTCGTGGCCGGTTGAGTTGTTGCTGGAAGAAGCGGCGCAGCGAGTACTGGCCGCTGATGCGCGCTTCGTGCCTTCGCACCGTTCCTTCTGAGCTGGCAGCCCTACCCGCCCGGTTACGGTGGTTATGCGCTATGCGGTGGGTATCGCCTGACGGCGGTGGTCCGGCACCAGCGTCACTGGCTGATGACGTCGTTCGCGCGACGCCAGCTGGTCGGAGCAGCAGTCCGGAAGCCGAGCGCCGGCAGGCACCGACCACCGATGACGCGTTGAAGAAGACGGCGGCCAACGTCTGCCCGGCTGCGAACGCGCGATCCTGACCACCGGTGACGTCAAGGCAGACTTCTTCGCGCACTGCGGGCTGAAGCGAACTGTTGATCGCCGCGATAGCTGCCAGACGCGCAAGAACGTGTTCTTCCAACACTACTGCCCGCAGCGCGGGAGACCGCGCCGGCGTGAGTTCGTCCGCAGGCGGCTGCCGCCGGTTACGCGCTACGCCGACGTGCGGCAGGCGCTGTCGATCCGCGGCTGGTCTTTCCGGGCCGTGCCGTGATTGACCCGACGGCGCGCCAGGCGATGCGCGCGGCAATCGAGGGGTGCGTTGGCGCCCGCAGCGCTGGTCTTCTGCACGTCGACGCACTGGCCGGATACGGGCGCGC
The DNA here is from genome assembly GCA_016707445.1 of Rubrivivax sp. Taxonomy (GTDB): domain Bacteria; phylum Pseudomonadota; class Gammaproteobacteria; order Burkholderiales; family Burkholderiaceae_C; genus Rubrivivax. The sequence goes on along the minus strand of JADJHR010000020.1, from coordinate 3,391 downwards.
GTGCTCGTCGATGTGTCGCCGAGGCAAGGCCGGTCGACTTTGTACGGCCTGGTCGGAGCCGGGTCGCCGAGCCGCCTGTGCCCCTGACCCCACCGCAAGACCGTTGGCCACCACCGCCACGGCCCTGGCGCGGTGGTCGCCCGAGGCGGCGGCGCGCAGTGGGTCGACGGGGGCTGACCTACGCAGCGGACGCGGCACTGGAACTGGCGGCAGTGCCGCTGCAGCGCCGCCCGGCCCGCACGCGACTGGGTGGCGGGTAGACCTTGTCGCACTGGACGCAGACGCCGCCTGCGCTGCTGGGCGGCATCTGGTGGGCCTTGGTTGCAGCAACCCGGAAGCGCTGACGCCCTGTTGGTCGATCCGTCGGCGGTGTGGCGATCGGTGCCCGAACTGATGCGCCTGGGCAGCCCGGCGTGCGTAGCAGTCTTAGAGGCGCAGCCGGTGATACCGTCGTCGGCAAGGCCGCACTTTGCCGTGAGTGAGCGCGTGGTGCAGCTGTTGCCAGCGACGCTAACCGCGATGCGACCCGGATTCCCGACCCTGACCGGTTGGACTCTCGCGCGCGACGCGTCGCGGGGCGCTGGAGCCGGGCTGTGGCTTGCACCGTGTGCCGGCGCGGTTTGGGCAGCGCGCGGCGGCCTGTCGCCACCGAGGTGTTGCCGCGGCGTTACTCGACGCCCAGGCCGGGTTGGCCTGAGCACTCGGCGCCCGGCCCGTGGTGTGGCGGATTTGCCATCGAAGCGAAGGCCAGCGGCGCCCGGGTCGCCCGCAGTGCCCGTGGCAGCAACGAAACCTGAATCGACCGTCGCCCGCGTCAGCCGCGCCCAGCCGCAGTGCAAAGGGGCTTGCAGTTCCGGTATCGACGGCCGCACACCCAGCCCCGGCAATCCTCCAAGTCTGATGTGGCCGTGCAAGGTGTCCAGGGCCGGCCAGCACGGTGCGCGGGGGTTGGGGTTGCCGTCGATTTCCAGCCAGCCGGTAGGCTTCGCCCACACCCGGTAGGCGGCCACCGGCGCCGGACGCGGTCTGACTGATGCCGGCACCCAGGAAATGCGGGCAGAACCAGCGCCCCTGCCGCGACGATGTGTTCGACAACGCGCCTGCCGCCTGAGATGCCGCCCCACTTTGGCGATGTCGGGCTGTACCACAGACAGGGCGCCGGCCGCCAGCGCGTCGAAATGCAACCCGACCGATCAGGTTCTCGCCCGGCGCGGCCAGCGATGATCGGCGGTGACAGGGCCAGCTCGCGCCAGTAGCGGCGCCCGCGTCGGCAACGCGGGGGCTCTTCCAGCCACACCAGCCGATGCGTTGCAGGAGGCGGCACCGCCGCTAGGCCCGCTCGAGCGTCCGTGTCCCGGGTTGGCGCCGGCCATCACAGGAGCAGACATCAGCGGCCGCGGCGCGCACCGCAGTCAGGTTGGCTACAGATCACGCTCGACACCGAAGCCGACTTTAGCCAGCGGTGGTGCCTGGCACGCAGCTGCAGAACCATGTTTGCCGGTTGTTGCGGATTGATGCTGCTGGCATACACGGGCACGCGGACTGGCATGACTGCCGAGCATTCGCCACAGCGGCTTGACCCGCGCGCGCCGCGCCACCAGTCCTACTGGGAAGCGCGATGTGCCGACGCCGGCGATGGCCCTGCGCACCGGCCCTCCTGGTTCGCCTGACTGATCGCTGCCAGTAACTGGGTGGTGGCCGCGCCCAGGCTGGTCGAATGCCGCTGGCGAATCGAAGTCCCAGCAGCAGCAGCGGCGCGATCACGCTGTCGATCAGCCGCGCCCGATGCTCAGCCCCGCAGCCCGGAAAGTTGCACCAGTTGCCCCAGCCGATCATATCTCCGTCGCGGCTGCACCGCACCGGCACGATTGGGCGAGCGAGCATCGTGCCGGAACGAGGTCTGCACCGGTAGTAGCCGACCGGCCAGCGTAGCATATGCACGTGCAGGCGGGCCAGGTTGAACGCAACCAGAAGACCTGCCGGCGAAGGGTTTGCAGGGTGGACGCTGGGCATGAGGGTGAGTTATAACATTCCCATAAATAGGATGTTCAAATGTCTCCCCTTGACCGTTCCTGACCTGGAAAGCGGCGCCTGACCTGATGCGTGTTCCTGCTCTGGTCCGCCGCATCGCCCCCACCGCCGCGCCATGGCTGCTGATCATCGCGCCAAGGTACGGCGGGCGCAGCACAGCGGTCTCATCAACCCGGCCCTGGTGCCGGTACCGCACCTTGTGCTCGAACGCTTTCCTGAACCGATGCCAGGCCGGCTGCCGATGGATTCGTGGATGTCGACGCAGCGGGCGGTCATCGGCGGGACGCTCGGGGTCAGCGCCGCGGTGCCGGTGGGTTTCGCCCCGGGCTGGCACAAGGGCTGCGCAGCTTCACCGGACCCGCAGGGATCAACTTTTCGTGCGCTACGCCACCGATCGCCGTGATCCCTGCTGGTCATCGTCTATTTTAGCAAGGCCAGCGAGATCGCCAAGACGCAGATCCTGTTCTACGCCTCGTTCGCCGGTGTCATCGCGATGTACGAAGGCATCGGGCAGGCAGATCAGCCCGATCTACGTCCGTGTGGCACGCACCCTGGGCGCGCGCGACGCCGAGATCTTTGCCAAGGTGATCGTGCCGCTGACGGTGCCGCACATCCTGACCGCGATCCGCGTCGCGCTGGGCGTGGCCTGGGCCACGCTGGTGGCGTCCGAACTGATCGCCGCGCAACAGGGCCTGGGCGCATCGATCCAGGACGCCCCGGCCTTCCCCAGCTCGACATCATCTACATTGTCGGCATCATCTCGGTATCGGCCCGATCGCCATGCCGTGCATGGACCCGTTGCTGCGCGTCGCCCGCCGCCGGCTGGTATCCGGCAGGATCGACTGCTATGACGGGGCGACATAGCGGTGGCATGAGAGACGGGGTCGACACTTCATGGCGCGCATCCGCTTCGACCAGGTCAGCGTGGACTTCCTGACCGCGGACGGCAGCATGCGGGTCGTCGACGGCGTCAGCTCCACATCGCCAACGGTGAGTTCGTCTCGATCATCGGCCCTCGGGCTGCGCGCATCCTGACCCTGATGAACGTCGTTTGCGGCTTCGTCGCAACTGACTTTCGGGCATGGTGTTGACTTATTTTGTCGATCGTCGGCCCCGGCCCCGACCGCGGCGCGATCTTCCAGGAATGCGGCGCGTTCTCCTGCTGGCTGAGCGTGCGGGGCAACATCGGGCTCGGGCTGAAGCTGGCGGCCAACCGCGGGCACGGCCGAGCGCGAAGGCCTCGGGTTGGGAACGCCACACGGCGCTGATGGGCCTGAGCGACTTTGCCGACCACTTCCCGAAGCACCTGTCGGGCGGCATGCATCAGCGCCTGGGGATCGCGATGCGTTTCACGCGGTCA
>JADJHR010000019.1 GCA_016707445.1 Rubrivivax sp. | reverse complement strand
GCTTTCCGGCGCAGCTGTCCGGCAACATGCGGCAGCGCGATGCAGATCTTTTTGCCTGGCGCCGCAACAACCACAACTGCTGCTGATGGATAGTCCCTTCAAAGCGCTGGATGCGATGACGTGAAGGTCTGCAGGACGAAAGTGGCCCGCCTGGCACGATCAGCAGATGACGGAGAAGTGACCCAATTTCGTCTGCGCACGACCTCGAAGGGCGGTGCGCACGAACGATCCAGTGGAGGTGCTGCGTGCGGCCCGCACCAGCCGGCCCAGCGTGGCGCGCGTGCTCGACGATGCCCTTGCCACGCCCGCGCCAGCAGCTGGGCTCGAGAGACGCGCCGACTTCTCACGCTCTGCGGCGCGGCTTTAAGCGCGACCTCCGACCATGTTGATCGGGTCCGCCGGCGCGGCGTCAGGTGCCGCTGCTGCTGATGGCGGCGCTGGAGCTGACCCCGCGAACGCTGGCGCCGGGCAGCGACGCCAAATGGCGCCGCCCAGTGCGCTGCGGTAAGCTGGGCAGCCGCGCGCTGGCAGATCGCTGGCGGCGACCGCGCGCTGTTCACGCTGGAGCGGCGCCCGGCACCGGGCTGGCGCTGGGCGCAACGCTGGGCACTGGCGCTGGGCGCAGTGCTGGGGCCTGTCCAGGCGCGCTGCCGCAGTCGGATCGCTGACAGTCGAACTGCTGCGGCCGGTGCCGTCGATGGCACGCTGATCCCGCTTTTTCGGCTTTTTCCCGCTGGTGTTCGGCTTCAGCCCGAGCATGGAGATCGCGGTGGTGGCCTTCGCCCGCGTGGCCGGAAAACCGGTGCAGCCCAGAGCCGCAGTGACGGGTTGAAACCGCAGCTGCTGGAACTGAGCGCCACCTTGCGGCTCACGGCCTGGCAACGCGCCTAGCAATGATCCTTCTATCCTCCCATGCTGCCGTGGCCTGTTAACGACGCGCTGCGGTTAGGGGTGGCTGTGGCCCTGTTGGTCGCGGTGACGGTGGAGATCGCCTCCAACCCGCATGGGCATGGGCTGCGCGATGATGATTGCGCAGCAAAACCTGGACCCGGCCTGATGCCTGGCCTGGCTGGGCTGGATCGGTGTCGTCGGCTACGGCCTCAACGCGGCCGCGTTGGTGGCTGCGGCAGCGCGTGGCGCGCCGCCTGGGGCGGCTTCTTCAGACACTCGCGCTGGCGCCGATCGGGCGGGGCACTGGCGCTGCTGGCGGCGCTGATGGCGCTGTGGTGGCTGGCGGCGCATGGCCAATGGCTGAACCGTGCCTTCCTGCTTTACACCCGAGGCTACGCTGCAGGGGCTGGTCGGCGGCTCCTATCAGGGCACGCTGGGCGCCAGCACGGCTGCCACGGTGGAGCCGCATGCTGCTGGGCTGGTTGCTGGCGTCGCTACTGGGCGTGGCGCTGGGCGCGCTGATCGGCAGCTGCGGGCCTGCACGCGTCGCCTGCGGCCGATGCTGGAGGTTCGTGCGCCCGCTGCCGGCTTCGGCGCTGCTGCCGTTGGCGATCGCGCTGTTCGGGCTGTCGGCAGGCATGGTGCTGTCGGTGGTCGCCTATGGCGCGAGTGTAGGCCGGTGCTGCTGGCCCGCTGCGCGGCCTGGCCCAGGTGCGCCGCGCCTGCGTGAGGGTGGCGGCGGCGCTGCAGCTGTCGCGCAGTGCCTGCCTGTTCAAGCTCGGTCTGCCGAACGCGCTGCCCGACATCCTGGCCGGCATACGGCTGTAGAAATGACGGTCTGTGGCGGATCGTCTCGGTGGTCGGCGGATGATCGTCGCCAAGCGGCCTGGGACAGTCCATCCTGCTGGCTGTTTCGCGCTAGTTTCAGGCCAGCGAGCTAGCACGCCGGCGTGCTGTTGCTGGGGGCCGTGGAATTTTGCCAGCAATGCCTTACTGGCGCAGGCCGAAACCCGCCTGCTGCGCTGCAGCGGCGCGTCTAGGGAATTCTGCGCACCGCGGTTGCGTGCGGTTGGGTGCGGTTGCGTGCGGTGGAGTTTGTTCGCGCTTTTGCGGCCCTCAGGCGCTGACGCTGGCAACGACGAAGTACCGGACGTGCGCCGCCCAAGGATTCGCCATGACCGCGCCCACCGCCTTGCAGCTCCCGTTCGCCAGCGCCAACCCACGCACTGGCAAAGCACCATTCTTGAGATCAGCCAGACCAAGAGCATCAAATTCGCGTCAAGCGGCATCTTCGATCTGGCGGGCCTGAAACTGTGGGCGCGCGACCAGCCGGTGTCGGCCGATCTGCAGCGCAAGCTGCTCGACCGCAAGTTGCGCATAAGCCCGCTGGAGACCTGTTTTCGGTGGCCGAGGACGGCGTCAACTCTAAGCGGTTGCTGCTGCAGGCCACCTGGCAGCTGGTCGGTCGCAAGCACCGCCCTGGCCCCGCTGCTGCGTCCGCATGCCTGCAGCCCCTGATGCTGGACATCCCACACCTGCCGCTGCGCTCGGTGGCAGCATGTGCTGACCGCGGCAGGCGTCGCGCGTCCAGTCCTTCGACCGTGCGGTGCAGGCCATGGCGCTGACCGGCGCCCTGATGATCGAGGCACGCGGCAGTGTTACCGAGGGCGGCTGACCATGCTGGCGGCGGCCTGCGGCACGACCTCGGCGAGATGTACATCGACCCACGCTATGGCGCCGCCGGCATCGACCTCAGCCTCGACTTCGGCAGCTACCAGCGGCTGGTGGTACGCGTCCGCGCGTGGGGCGCTTGCTGCTGACGCAACTGACCAATTACCCGGCCAGTCTGGCGCGTGCCGTGGCCGAACACCGCGAGCGTCTGGATCGGATCGGGCTATCCACATGCGCTCTTCCAGCGGCGACGACTGTCAGCCACGGCCGTATAACGTGCTGGCGGTGACGGAGGCCACCCTGGGTGCGATGCGCGCCCCGGCGCCGCCCTTGGCGCGCGCCAGCGTAAGCGCTCGCGTGGTGCCCGGCGGGTTCGACCACCACTGGGTGGGCGGCATCGCCAAGGCGGCACGCGGTGAACTGCAGAACAGTATGCGCGCCTGTGACTGAAACGCCAAGCTGCGGCTGGCCCGACTGGACGTGGACGCCTGCTTGCTGCCCAGACCTGCGTCGATGCTGGCTGGCAGCGCCGAAAGTTAGGCGCTGAAGGACAGCCTGGCGTTGGCCGATCACCTGTTGCGCCGTCTGCGTACCGGCTGGACAACGATCGGGCTGCGGAGCACCGAACACCTCGGCGGGTGCGACCGACGTGGCTGAACTAGAGGCGGTGAAAGCGGACTGTCGTTCCGCCTGCGCAGCGTCCGGCGCGCCGCGCTGCTGCGCGCCGGAAGTTGCCGGACGACGACGCCCGGCGACAGTCTCTGCTGTGCGACAGCCTGCGGCTGACGAAACTAGACCTGTTCACGGGTCGTCTCGGCGTTCGATTCGGCCACACAGCGACACCGTCTGCCGATGTTCGACCGGCTTTGACCTGCGCTTTTTTTTTTTGTTGAGCGGGTCGGGCGGCAACAGGTCCGGGCTGTTGCGGCTGTCGGCGCAGCACCTCGTTCTGTGCGCGGATCAGGTTACCGTCCTTCAGCGCCGTCGGTTCCTGGACGCGTTGCTCGTTGAGCAGCGTTCTGTTGGCCGAGCCCGCAGCGGCGCAGCGGCCCCGGCCGTCGATGGGCCAGAATGAGTTTCCGGTGCGGCCCGCAGCCAGTCCGCCAAGCCCTTGCAATCAGCCCGACGGCGCCCGCTGTGGCGGCTGCGCCATGCCCTGGCCGGGCTGGGCCTGGCGCTGTTCGGGTCGGTCTTCATCGCCGCCATGGCCGGCAGCGCACTGGCCACGCTGTTCGGCGACAGCTATGGCACTCGCGTCACGATCTACGGCCTGCTGCTGCTGTATGTGCTGGTCGGCGCCGTCGTGCTGTTCGTGCGCGTGGCGCAGCACGAGACGCGGCCCCTCAGCGCAGGCCGCGTGCTGCGCTGGCTGGCCAGCCTGTGGTTATGGCCGGCACTGCTGGTGCTGACGCGGCGCCGGTCGGATTGACGCTTGCAGCCGGCTACTGCGACTAGCAATCAAGCGCCCAATTTGCCGGATTCACCGGGCGTTGCGTTCATCGGGTACAGGCGCGAGAAGATGTCGATCTGGCCCTGCGCCACCGGCACCGGCTGGCGCATCACCATCCACAGCACGCCCTCGCTGCACGGCGGCGTGGTCAAGGATCCCATGTAGGTGTAGTAGCCGCGGTCAGGCGGCAGCAAGTGGTTGAGGTCGAGCACCGTGCTGGTCGGCTGCTCGATGCCTTTTTCCAGCGGCAGGTTGTTCCAGACCGCCTGCACCACGTTCTGCGCCGCACCGCGCTCGAGCAGCACCGCCACCACGGCCAGTCGGCCCTCGGGGTCCTTGTGCACCAGGTGCACGTCCATGTCGTACTGGCGGCCGTTGATGCGCTCTTCGGACGGGCGATGGAAGTGGAACTGCTGCAGCTCGTAGCGCCGCCCGCCGACCTGGATGGTGTTGCCCGAGGCCACGTTGACCTGCACCGTGTGGCCGTTGTCGATCACGTTGAAGCCACCGGCGCGGTAGTCGAACTGCACCGGTTCGAGGTCGACCGCAATGCCGCCACGGATGTCGATCGGGCTTTGCCGCTGGCCACCGCGCAGGTGCTGAATTCAGGTTTCAGCCCGCCCCGGACCGTCGGCCCGGACTCGCCGTTGCGGCCCCAATGTGCCGCCGGTGCTGCGGTTGCCGGCCATGGCCTTGTTGGCGCGGTGCGCTCGACCGCCGCCAGCATCTCGGCCGACGGCCGGCGCGCTGCGGCGGCGGGCGCGGGGGCCGCAGCGCCATGCCCGTCACTCGCAGCCCGGCCCGTTTCCAGCTTGGCCGTCACGCGCACGGTACCCGGGTTACCCGCCTGTGCCGGCTTGGCGGCGCCCAGCTTCTCGGCCAGGCGTTCGCGCAGCTGGTCGAGGCTGTCGGCGGCGGCCACCTTGCTGCTGGCATCGCCAGCGGCCCTGGGCTTGGTGCCGTGCCCAGCGTCGAGTTTGGCTTCGGGCTTGCCGGTTGCCGGATCTGACGCAGCGGCCGGTGACGACCACCGCACCAAGGCCGTCGCCACCGCCAGCGCCGAGGCATTCAGCAGAAAACGTCGCGCGCCACCCAAGGGAACGGGAATGGGTCATGGTCTGGCCTCCACACCCCTGTATCGGCGCGGCAGGCCCGCCGAGCCAGTGCGCCGATGACGCCCCAGGCACCGATCTGGCCCGATCAGGCCCCAGGGCAGGCGGCGCTTCACCCAGGTCCAGCCCAGCAGACCGGTGGCGCCCAGCGCCAGCGAGGCCAACGCCAGCGCCAACGGCGAGTGCATCACCAGCGGCGCCAGCACACCGGCCACCAAGCCGTTGGCGACGCTGCCCAGGCTGGACTGCACCGACGACGCCATGCCGCGCCGTTCGGGCACCAGGTCGAGCAGCAGCAGCGTGACCACGGGCGTCATCATCGACCAGCCCGCCGCATAAATCGCCACCGGCACGATGGCCCAGGCTGGATGCGGCGGCAACAGCGCGGTCAGCGCCACGTTGACCACGCCGATGCCCATCATCACACGGTAACCCCAGCGCACCTGCGTGCGCGGCGTGACGCGCCCGGCCAGGCGGCCCGAGGCCCAGGCGCCGCTCATCACGCCACTGACGGTGCAGAGAAAGAACCAGAAGAACTGGGTCGGTGCCAGTTGCAGGTGCTCGCCCAGGAACACCGGCGCGCTGAGCACGTACAGAAACATGCCGTTGAAGGGAATGCCGCTGGCCATCGACAAGGCCAGAAAGCGCCCGCTGGACACCATCTGCGCATAGCCACGCAGCAGCGGCCCGGGATGGAAAGGCTGTGCCTTTTCGGGCGCCAGCGTTTCCGGCAGCCAGCGCCAGTTGACCAGCCAGAGCACACAGGCAATGACCACCAGCAGCCAGAAGATCGAATGCCAGCCCAGCCAGTCAAACAGGATGCCACCGAACAGCGGCGCCACCGCTGGTGCGATGCCGAACCAGATCGTCACCTGCGACAGCATGCGCTGCGCCTCGACCGGCGGGAAGAGGTCGCGCACGATCACGCGCGACACCACCATGCCGGCACCGGCGGCCAGCCCCTGCAGCGCGCGAAAGCCGATCAGTGCCCCGATCGAGGTCGACATCGCACAACCCACCGATGCCAGCGCGAACACCGCAATGCCCGTCAGCACCACCGGCCGGCGGCCGAAGGCATCGGCCAGCGACCCGTGGAACAGGTTCATGGCGGCAAAACCGAACAGGTAGGCCGACAGCGTCTGCTGCATCTGCACCGGCGTGGCTGACAGCGAAGCGGCAATGCCGGTGAAAGCCGGCAGATAGGTGTCGATGGAAAAGGGCCCGAGCATGCTCAGGCCCGCCAGCAACAGGGCCAGGCTCCAGCGCGGACCGCGCCAGTGGCTTGCAGCGTGAGGGTTCAAGGGGCGGGGGCGGCGGCTGCAGGGCGCAGCGCCGAAGGCAGATGACGGAGAGAAGCGGGGCGTGTCGGCCGCAGTCTAACGACTCGACACGGCCAACCCAACCATAAAGTGTGAAGCAAGCCGATAGGCCGGATTCTGTGCACCGGGCACTCCCGAAAGAGCGCTCGGCGTGACCGCCATTCCTCTGGGCCGGGTGTCGCCACCACGGCTCGGTGCCACCTACCCGCACACTCGCCCCGGACCGAGGTTCTGTTGAGCGCGGACGCGTCCGCGCCGCTCGACATGTGCCTATTTGGTGTTGCTGCGCGCAGAGATTGCCCGTTTCACCCTGGACGGGGCGGAGCCCAGTCCAGGGTGGCTGCTTCCCTCGGCTGCGCCTCGGGCGTCCGGCTTGCGCCGTCCGCGCGCCGGCTGTTCGCCGTCGCGTCGCAGAACACCCCTTCTCAGGGACATCCCATCCAGACTCGTCTCTGTTGCTCTGATCCTCACCTCGCGGTGGAGAGTCGTTAACTCCTGCGCTGTCCTGTGCAGTCCGGACCTTCCTCCAGTGCCGTGTTTCCACGCTCGCACCAGCGGCGGTCTGGCTTGCTTCACGGCGAGAATTGTCCCACCAGAAATCACGAGGGCCCCGAAGGGCCCGCGATTGACCTTACGGCGCCGACTGCAGCGCGCGGATGCGATCTTCGATCGGCGGGTGCGTCGAGAACAGCGCCATCAGACCGCTGGGCTTGCTGCTGATGCCCATCGCCGCCACTGACTTCGGCAGCTCGCCGGGGTCCATGCCGCCCAGCCGCGCCAGCGCGTTGATCATCGGCTGCTTGCGCCCCATCAGCTGCGCGGCGCCGGCGTCGGCACGGTATTCGCGCTGACGCGAAAACCAGGCCACGATCACCGCCGCCAGCACGCCCAGCACGATATCTAGCACGATGGTGGTGATGTAGTAGCCGATGCCGGGGCCGTCGCGGTCGTTGCGCAGGATCACCTTGTCGACGAAGTAGCCGATGACGCGCGACAGGAAGACGACGAAGGTGTTCATCACGCCCTGGATCAGCGTCATGGTCACCATGTCGCCGTTGGCCACGTGCGCCACTTCGTGGCCGATCACGGCCTCGACCTCTTCGCGGTTCATGGTCTGCAAGAGGCCGGTGGACACCGCCACCAGCGCCGAGTTGCGGAACGCGCCGGTGGCAAAGGCGTTGGGCGCACCTTCAAAGATCGCAACCTCCGGCATGCCGATGCCGGCCTTGGTGGCGAAACCCTGCACCGCGCCGACGATCCAGCGGTGTGTCGCGTCGGGTGAATCGTTGATGACCTGGGCACCGGTGCTCCACTTGGCCACCGGCTTGCTGATCAGCAGCGAGATGATCGCGCCGCCGAAACCGATCAGCAGCGCAAAGCCCAGCAACTGGCCCAGGTTCAGGCCGTTGGCCGAGATGAAGCGGTTCAGGCCGAACAGGTTGGCCGCGATGCCCAGCACCAGCACCACGGCCAGGTTGGTCACGATGAACAGCACGATGCGCTTCATGGAGGTGTCTGCCCGCTGCGGGCATTGGAAGTGATGACGGTTGCGATCTTAGGTTGAACGGCCGATTTTCAAGGCACACCCGGCGGGCGAAGGGACTTGAGGTCTGACCAGCCGGCCTCAGGCGGCCTGCAGCCGCCAGTTCAGCGTCTCGCCGGCGCACAGCGGCTTGATCGTGGCGTCGCCGAAGGGCAGCGTCTCGGGCAGCGTCCAGGGCTCACGGTGCAGGCGCACCTGGCCGTGGTTGCGCGGCAGGCTGTAGAAATCGGGCCCGTTGAAACTGGCAAAGGCTTCCAGCTTGTCGAGCGCGCCGGCGGCATCGAAGGCCTCGGCATACAGCTCCAGTGCCGCCGGCGCGGTGAAGCAGCCGGCGCCGCAGACCGACTGCTCTTTCAGCGCCGCCGCATGCGGTGCGCTGTCGCTGCCGAGAAAGAACCTGGCCGACCCTGAGGTGGCGGCCTGCACCAACGCCAAGCGATGCGCTTCACGCTTGAGCACCGGCAGGCAGTAGTAGTGCGGCCGCAGACCGCCGACGAACAGTGCGTTGCGGTTGAACAGCAGGTGGTGTGCGGTGATCGTGGCTGCGGTGTGGGCATCACAGGCGCTGACGTATTGCGCCGCCTGCAGTGTCGTGATGTGCTCGAACACCACCTTCAGTTCCGGGAAATCGCGCCGCAGCGGCTGCATCACGCGCTCGATGAACACCGCCTCGCGGTCGAACAGGTCGACCTCCGGGTCGGTCACCTCGCCATGCACCAGCAGCAGCAGGCCTTCGCGCTGCATCGCTTCCAGCGTGCGGTAGGTCTTGCGGATGTCGGTCACGCCGGCATCGCTGTTGGTGGTGGCGCCGGCCGGGTAGAGCTTGAGCGCGACCACGCCGGCGGCACGCGCGGCGCTGACCTCGTCGGGCGCGGTGCTGTCGGTCAGGTAAAGCGTCATCAGCGGCTGGAAGTCGCTGCCGGGCCCGGCTTCGGGCAGCCCTGCCAGGATGCGATCGCGGTAGGCCAGTGCCTGTGCCGCGGTGGTGATGGGCGGCTTCAGGTTGGGCATCACGATGGCGCGGCCGAACTGCGCCGCGCTGTAGGGCAACACCGCCGCCAGCGCGGCACCGTCGCGCAGGTGCAGGTGCCAGTCGTCAGGCCGGGTGATCGTCAGCGAGGTCGGGATGGATGCCATGGCGGCAGATTGTCCCATCGCGCCCGCCGCGACCGTGTCAGCGGCTGGCCAGGAAGTCCCACAGCGCGGTCGCCCGCGCCTTGCTGTGACGCGCCAGGCCGGGGCGTTCGCGGTAGATGCGCACGTCCATCGTCAGCTGATACTGGCCCGGCGCGGCGGCATGCACCAGGCGCCGGCCCTTGAGCTCCTTGCGCACCGAGCTGACGGGCAGAAAAGCCAGGCCGTGGCCTTCGAGCGCCATCGCCTTCAGACCCTCGGCGATGTCGGTCTCATACACCGGGTCGAGCGCCGGCACGATCGCGGCCTGCTTCAGGATCAGCTCGACCATCTGCGCCAGGTAGGCGCCGGGTGCATAGCTCAGAAAGGGCAGCCGGGCGTTCGGGTGCTCGGGCAGCCCCGGCAGGCGCAGCAGCGGCTGGCCGTCGAGGCCGGGCCGCACGTAGGGCGCCAGTGTTTCGGCGCCCAGGCTCAGCATCTCGTAGCGCTCGGGGTTGAGCTGCAGCGGCTGACTGGCGTGGTGGTAGGCAATCAGCAGGTCGCAGCCACCCTCGGTCAGGCGCAATACGGCGTCGTGCACGTTGAGCGCGTGCAGCCTGCTCTTGATGACGCCGAAATGCGGTCGCAGCCCGGTCAGCCAATGCGGAAAAAACGTGAAGGCCAGCGTGTGCGGCAGCGCGAACTCGATCATGTCCTGGCCCGCCGCCTGGTGACTGCGCATCAGGTTGCGCGTGGCCTGCAGGGCGCCCACGATCTCCAGCGCCTGTGCCTGGAAGGTCTCGCCGGCCGACGTCAGCCGAGTCGGGTAGGACGAGCGATCGACGAGGTCGATGCCGGTCCACAGCTCCAGCGCCTGGATGCGCCGGCTGAAGGCCGGCTGCGTGATGTGGCGCAGCTGCGCGGCGCGCGAGAAGCTGCGCGTCTCGGCCAGCGCGATGAAGTCTTCCAGCCACTTGGTTTCCACGGCCGTCCAGTCTATACGGCAGGGCCCCGCAGGGTCGGCGCACGGCCGCCACCGGGTGCGGGCGACAATGATCCGGATGACACGAAAACTCTGGGCCCTGGCCGGCGCGGCAGGTACCGTCTTGCTGGCGCTGCTGGCCTGGATGCTGCTGCGCCCACCGGCGGCGTTGACGGTGCAGGTGCAGACGCAGCCACTGGTGCGCACGCTGCAGTTCAGCGGCCGCGTGACCACGCTGTCGCGCGTGGACATTGGCAGCACGGTGACCGGCCGTGTCGCCACGGTGGCGGTGCGTGAAGGCGACACCGTCAAGGCCGATCAGCTGCTGCTGACGCTGGACGACGACGAGTGGCGTGCAGCGCTGGCCCAGGCCGAAGCCGGCTTGCGCCAGGCGGCGGCACGCCTTGCCGGGCTGCGCGGCAGCTCGCGCGACGCCGCCAGCGCCAGCGTGGCGCAGGCCGAGGCGCAACTGCAGGCCGCCGATGCCGAACGGCGCCGCACCAGTGAGCTGGTGGCCCAGGGTTTCCTCGGCCAGGCACGACTGGACGAAGCCGATCGCGCCAGTACCGTAGCGCGCGCGCAGCGCGATGCCGCGCGGGCACAACGCCAGGGGCTGGACAGCAGCGGCAGCGACATCCGGCAGGCACAGGCCCAGCAGGCGCTGTCCGAGGCCGCGGTCGACGCGGCGCGCGTGCGCCTGGCGCAGGCGCAGATCCGCGCACCGGCTGCGGCGCGGGTGCTGGACCGCGAGGTCGAGCCCGGGCAGATCGTGCAGCCCGGGCGCGCCTTGCTGACCCTGGCGCTGCACAGCCCGCTGGAACTGGTGGCGCAGGTCGACGAGCGTTTTCTCGAAGAGCTGCAGCCCGGCCAGACCGCCGCCGTGCTGGCCGACGCCTTCCCGCAGCAGCGCTTCAGCGCCACGCTGGCGCGCATCGCCCCGCGTGTGGACGCGCAGCGTGGCTCGATCGAACTGCGGTTCACGCTGCCCCAGGTGCCCGAGTTCCTGCGTGAGGACATGACGCTGTCGCTGGAGGTGACCACCGCGCAGCGCGACCGTGCCCGCGTGCTGCCGCTGGCGGTGCTGCGCAACTCTGCCGCGACCGCCCAGCCCGGCCAGGCCAGCCGTGACGAAGTCTGGCTGGCGCAGAACGGCGTTGTGCGGGCACGGCCGGTGCGGCTGGGCCTGCGCAGCCTGTCGGCGGTGGAGGTGATCGACGGCGTGACCGACGGCGACCAGGTGCTGCTGGGCGCCAGCCCGCCACCGGGCCGGCGCGTGCGGCCGCAAGCCGTCGACCCGGCCACCCTGCCGCGCCCACGCAGCGCCACAGGAGACGATGCAGCCACGCTCGGCAACGCGATGGGCCGATGAACACGCTGGGCTTCGAGCGCCGCGTGGCGCTGCGCTTCCTGCTTGAAGGGCGCATGCAGTCACTGCTGATCATCGTCGGCGTCGCGGCCGGGGTGGCGGTGGTGACCTACGTCTCGGCCCTGATCAGCGGCTTGCAGGCCAACACCCTGGACAAGACGCTGGGCGCGCAGGCCCATGTGACGATCAGCGCGCTCGACGACGTGGTGACACCGGCGCGCCAGCAGGCCGCCAGCGAATCACGCTTCACGCGCAGCCAGCCGCGCGAACAGCGCCCGCGTTCGATCGCCGACTGGCCGGCGCTGATGGCCGAGCTGCAGAAGCGGCCCGAGGTGGCCGCGGTGTCGCCCATGATCAGCGCGGCCGGTCTGGGCCTGCGCGGCGAAGCGAGCAAGGCGATTGCGCTGGTCGGCATCGAGCTCGATCGCTATGACCGCATCGTTCAGCTGCGCAGCAAGGTCGTCGCCGGCACGGCCCGCCTGAGCCCGGGCGAGGCGATGCTGGGCAGCGAACTGGCTGCCGACCTGGGGCTGGCCGTCGGCGATCGCTTCACCATCACCACCGGCAGCGTGAGCGACGGTGCGCGTGTCACCGCGCTGGTCGACCTGGGTGTGCGCGAGCTCAACCGGCGCACGGTCTACCTGCCGCTGCGCAGCGCGCAGAGTCTGGTCGGCCTGCCCGGCGGTGCCACCAGCCTGGACCTGCGGCTGCACGACGTCTGGGCGGCCGACACGCTGGCTGCGGCGCTGCAGGCGCAGCTGCCCTACAAGGTCGAAGGCTGGCAGCAGGCAAATGCGCAGCTGGTGTCGGCACTGAACGCACAGAGCATCAGCACCGCCATCATCCGCGTCGTGGTCGCGGTGGTGGTGGTGCTGGGCATCGCCAGCGTGCTGGTGGTGTCGGTGGTGCAAAAGCAGCGTGAGATCGGCATCCTGCGCGCCATGGGCGCCACACGCTCGCAGGTGCAGCGGGTGTTCCTGCTGCAGGGCGCGGTGGTCGGCGCACTCGGCTCGCTGCTGGGCGTGGCGCTGGCGGCAACGCTGATCGACATCTTCACCCGCTTCGTGCGCGGCAGCGACGGGCTGCCGCTGTTCGCCATCGCACTGCCGCCCGCGCTGGCGCTGCAGGTGGCCCTGGGCGCCACCGCGGCCGGCGTGCTGGCCGCACTGGCGCCGGCGCGCCGCGCCGCTGCGCTCGACCCGGCGCAGGCGATCCGCCTGTGAGCGCAGCAACCCCGGCGAGACCCGAACCAGCGCCCGACGCCAGCGCGTTGATCGTGCTGAGCGGTCTGCGCAAGTCCTACAACCTGGGCCGCCCGAACCAGGCCGAAGTGCTGCACGGCCTGGACCTGCGCCTGCAGCGCGGCGAGTTCGTGGCGCTGATCGGCCCTTCGGGATCGGGCAAGAGCACGCTGCTGAACATCCTGGGTTTGCTCGAGCGCCCCAGCGCCGGCAGCTACCGCCTGCTGGACGAAGAGACGCAGGCGCTGGACGAACAGGCGCTGACACTGCGCCGACGCCGGTCGCTGGGCTTCGTGTTCCAGTTCCACCACCTGCTGCCGGCCTTCAGCGCGCTGGAAAACGTGACCCTGCCGGCACTGATGCGCGACGGCCGGGTCGACGCCGCCGCACGCGCCGCGGCCACCGGGATGCTGGGCGCCGTGGGCCTGGCCGACGCCCTGCACAAGCGGCCGGCCGAGTTGTCGGGCGGCATGCAGCAGCGGGTGGCCATCGCACGCGCGCTGGTCAATCGGCCACCCCTGGTGCTGGCCGACGAGCCCACCGGCAACCTCGACCGCGCCAGCTCGGACGGTGTCTTCCAGCTCATGCGGCACATGCACCGCGAGCATGGCACCGCCTTCCTGGTGGTCACGCACGATCCGCGCCTGGCCGACCGCTGCGACCGCGTGGTCGAACTGGTGGACGGCCGCATCGAAAGCGACACGCCGCGGCCGGCCGCCGCAGCGGGCGGTGCTCAGACCGCTTGAGCCGCCGCGGTGTCGGCAGCGCTGTGCTGCAGCCGCCACATCTGCGCATAACGCCCATCCTGCGCCAGCAGCTCGGCGTGCGATCCGCGCTCGACCACACGCCCCTGGTCCAGCACCACGATCTGGTGCGCGTCGACCACGGTCGACAGCCGGTGCGCGATGACGAGCGCGGTCTTGCCCTGCGCGGCACTCTTCAGCTCGGCCTGGATCGCGCGTTCGTTGGCCGAGTCCAGCGCCGACGTGGCCTCGTCGAAGATCAGCACCGGCGGGTTCTTCAGCAGCGTGCGTGCGATCGCCACGCGCTGCTTTTCACCGCCACTGAGCTTGAGACCGCGCTCGCCGACCATGGTGTCGTAGCCCTTGGGTGTGGCGGCGATGAAGGCGTGGATGTGCGCGGCGCGAGCGGCCTCTTCCACCTCGGCGCGGCTGGCGCCGGGGCGGCCGTAGGCGATGTTGTATTCGACCGTGTCGTTGAACAGCACCGTGTCCTGCGGCACGATGCCGATGCTCTGGCGCAGGCTGGACTGCGTGACGCTGCGGATGTCCTGGCCGTCGATCGTGATCCGACCCCTGCCGTCGTTCGCCACGTCGTAGAAGCGGTACAGCAGCCGCGCCAGCGTGCTCTTGCCGGCGCCCGACGGCCCCACCACGGCCACCGTCTTGCCAGCCGGGATCTCGAAGCAGACGTCGTGCAGGATGGGCCGCGCCGGGTCGTAGGCGAAGTCGACATGCTCGAAGCGCACCACGCCCTGGCGCACCTGCAGCGCCGCGGCACCGTCGCTGTCGGCCACCTCGCGATCGCGCTCGAGCAGCGTGAACATCTTGTCCAGGTCGGTCAGACTCTGCTTGATCTCGCGGTAGATCACGCCCAGGAAATTGAGCGGGATGTACAGCTGGATCATGAAGGCGTTGATCATCACCAGGTCGCCCAGCGTCAGCCGGCCGTCGACCACACCCTGCGTGGCACGCCACAGCATGGCCACCAGGGCGGTGGCGATGATCAGCTGCTGGCCGCTGTTCAGCAGCGACAGTGAGCTCTGGCTCTTCAGCGACGCGCGGCGCAGGCGCTCCAGGTTCTCGTCGTAGCGCCTGGCCTCGAAGTCCTCGTTGTTGAAGTACTTGACGGTCTCGTAGTTCAGCAGCGAGTCGATGGCGCGTGAATGCGCGATCGAGTCCAGCTCGTTCATCTGGCGACGGAAGCCCGTGCGCCATTCGGTCACGGTCACCGTGAACGTGATGTAGACCACCAGCGCAATGATGGTGATGCCGGCAAACCAGAGGTCGAACTTGACCGCCAGCAGGCTCAGCACCAGCGTCACCTCGATCAGCGTGGGCAGGATGCTGTACAGCGAATACGAGATCAGCGAATGCACGGCGCGCGTGCCGCGCTCGATGTCGCGGGTCATGCCGCCGGTCTGGCGTTCGAGGTGAAAGCGCAGGCTCAGGGCGTGCAGGTGGCGAAACACCTGCAGCGAGATGCTGCGCGACGTGCCTTCGGTGGCCTTGGCGAAGATCAGCTCGCGCAGCTCGGTGAACAACGAGGTCGACAGCCGCAGCGCGCCATACGCCACGATCAGCCCCACCGGCACCACCAGCAGCGACAGTGCCGAGCCGGGCCTGATCGACAAGCCATCCACCAGCTCTTTCAGCAGCAGCGGCACGCCGACGTTGGCCATCTTGGCTGCCAGCAGAAAGACCAGCGCCACCCCCACGCGCCAGCGGTAGCGCCACAGGTAGGGCAGCAGCTTGCGCAGCGTGGTCCAGTCGGACCGGTCCTCGGCGCGTGGTGGTGCGTCGGCCGGCTGCGGCAGGGCCACCGAACGGTGTCTCATGAAAGAATGTCCTCGAAGACCTGTGGAGGTGGTGCCGATGGCCGAACGATCAACCCCTGGATCAACTCCGGGGCGACTGCTGGCGCCGCCGAGTTTGCCCGACGGCGCCGAACTGGTGATGCGCGTGATGCCGATGCCGGCCGACGTCAACGCCAACGGCGACGTCTTCGGCGGCTGGATCATGGCCCAGGTCGACGTCGCGGGCGCGGTGCTGCCGGCGCGCATCGCGCGTGGGCGCATCGTCACGGTGGCGGTCAACCAGTTCACGTTCAAGCAGCCGGTGTCGATCGGCGACCTGCTCAGCTTCTACGCACGCATCACGCGCCTGGGCCGCACCTCGATCACGGTGCATGTCGAGGTGCATGCCGAACGTGATCCGGTCAACCCGCAGCTGGTCAAGGTGACCGAGGCCAACCTGACCTACGTCGCCATCGACGGCCAGGGCCAGCCCCGCGTGCTGACGCGGCAGGTCTGAGCGATGTTCAAGTTCCTGCGTGTGCCCGAGCGCCTGTTCGCGCTGGTGATGTGGATCGTTTCGCTGGCCTTTGCCAGCTTCCTGATCGGCCTGGGCGGCAAGATCGTCGCCGACCTGCCGCGCGTCGAATCCAACCTGACTCTGGAACAGTTTGCCGACCGCCCGGCGCTGGACCAGGCAAGGCAGATCCTGCGCGAGCAGGAGCGCACCCTGCCCGGCCTGCAGGGCGAGCGGGACCGGGCTGCACTCGACCAGCAGGCGGCCGCCAACGCGCTGGACGCGGGGCGATCGAGCTTCAATGCCTGGGTCGCGACCCGCACCGCCACGGTCGACGCCAGACAGGATGCCGAGCTGCTGCAACGCACCCGGCAACTGGACGAGCTGCAAGCGCGACAACGCCAGTCCCAGCAGCGCGTCGAGGGCCTGGACGGCCAGCTGCTGCAGAACCGACAGACCGTCGACACGCAACGCCGCCGCCAGGCCGACCTGCTGGCCGATGCGCAGACGCCGTTTCGTCGCGCGCAGTTCCTGCAGGAGATGCGTGTGTTCGGGCTGCGGCTGGCACTGTGCCTGCCGCTGCTGGCCGTGGCCGGCTGGATGCTGCTGAAGAAGCGGCGCAGCGAGTACTGGCCGCTGATGCGCGGCTTCGTGCTCTTTGCAGCGTTCACCTTCTTCTTCGAGCTGGTGCCCTACCTGCCCAGTTACGGTGGTTATGTGCGCTATGCGGTGGGCATCGCCTTGACGGCGGTGGCCGGGCACTACGTCATCGGCTGGATGCGACGTTACCTGGCGCGACGCCAGCTGGTCGAGCAGCAGTCCGAAGCCGAGCGCCGGCAGGCACTGACCACCGATGACGCGTTGAAGAAGATGGCGGCCAACGTCTGCCCGGGCTGCGAACGCGCGATCCTGACCACCGGTGACGTCAAGGCCGACTTCTGCGTGCACTGCGGGCTGAAGCTGTTCGATCGCTGCGACAGCTGCCAGACGCGCAAGAACGTGTTCTTCCACTACTGCCCGCAGTGCGGGACCGCGCCGGCGTGAGCCTGCCTACAGCCGGCCTGCGCCGGTTCACGCGCCACGCCGACGTGCGGCAGGCGCTGCTTGATCCGCGGCTGGTCTTTCCGGGCCAGGCCGCGACCGACCCGACGGCGCACCAGGCGATGCGCGCGGCAATCGAGGGTGCGCTGACGCCCGCAGCGCTGGCCCTGCACGTCGACGCACTGGCCGGATACGGGCGCGTGCTCGTCGATGCTCTGCCCGAGGCAAGGCCGGTCGATCTCTTGTCGGCCATGGCCGAGCCGTGGTCGCTGGAGCTTGCCCTGCGCCTGACCCCACTGCAAAGACCGCTGGCCACCACCGCTACGGCCCTGGCGCGGCGGTTGTTCGATGCGGCGGCGCGCAGTGTCGACGGTGGGGCTGACCCCGACGCAGCGGACGCGGCACCGGAACTGGCAGCGCTGCTGGCAGCCGCGCCCGGGGCTCGCACGCGACTGGGTGATGTACAGACCTTTGTCGCACTGACGCAGACGCTGCCTGCGCTGCTGGGCGGCATCTGGTGGGCCTTGCTGCAGCAACCCGAAGCGCTGGACGCCTTGTTGGTCGATCCGTCGGCGGTGCGGCGATCGGTGCCCGAACTGATGCGCCTGGGCAGCCCGGCGCGCGCAGTCTTTCGAGAGGCAGCCGCAGACACCGTCGTCGGCAAGGTCGCACTTTGCCGTGGTGAGCGTGTGGTGCTGCTGCTGAGCGACGCCAACCGCGATGCGACCCGATTCCCGGACCCCGACCGGCTGGACCTGCGGCGCGACGTCACGGGGGCGCTGAGCCTGGGCAGCGGCTTGCACCGTTGTGCCGGCGCGGCTCTGGTGCAGCGCGCGGCGGCCGTCGCCACCGAGGTGCTGCTGCGGCGTTGCCTGACGCTCAGGCCGGCCGGGCCTGAGCACTCGGCGCCGGCCTGGCGTGGCGGATTCGCCATCAGCGCGCCAGCGGCGCTCTGGGTCGTTCGCAGTGCCCGTGGCAGCAACGAAACCTGAATCGACCGTCGCCCGCGTCAGCCGCGCCCAGCCGCAGCGCAAAGGGCTTGCAGTTCCGGTATCGACGGCTGCACACCCAGCCCCGGCAACTCGCCAAGTTCGATGTGGCCTTCGTGCAAGGTGTCCAGGGCCGGTGCCAGCACGGTGCGCAAGGGGTTGGGGTTGCCGTCGATTTCCAGCCAGCCGGTGTGCTCGCCCACACCCGGGTAGGCGGCCAACAAGTGCGCCGACGCGGTCTGACCGATGCCGGCACCCAGGAAATGCGGGCAGAACCAGCGCCCCGCCGCGACGATGCGTTCGACAACGCGCCTGCCGCCCGAGATGCCGCCCCACTTGGCGATGTCGGGCTGCACCACAGACAGGGCGCCGGCCGCCAGCGCGTCTTCGAATGCAACCTGACCGATCAGGTTCTCACCGGCGGCCAGAGCGATCGGCGTGACACGGGCCAGCTCGCGCCAGGCAGCGGCGCCCGCGTCGGCACGCAAGGGCTCTTCCAGCCACACCAGCCGATGCGGCTGCAGGCGCGGCACCGTTGCCAGCGCCTGCTCGAGCGTCCAGGCCTGGTTGGCGTCGGCCATCACAGGGGCAGCATCGCCGGCCGCGGCGCGCACCGCAGTCAGGTTGGCCAGATCACGCTCGACACCGAAGCCGATCTTCAGCTTGAAGCGGCGGTGCCCGGCAGCGCGCAGCTGCAGAACCATGCCGGCCGGCTGCTGCGGATTGATGCCGCTGGCATACACGGGCACGAGGCTGGTATGACCGCCGAGCATTCGCCACAGCGGTTGACCCGCGCGCCGCGCCACCAGGTCCCACAGCGCGATGTCGACGCCCGCGATGGCCTGCGCGATCGGCCCCGGTTCGCCCGACTGGATCGCCAGCACCGCGGTGGCCGCGCTCAGCCGGTCGAAGGCCGCCTCAGGCGAATCGAAGTCCCGTTGCAGCAGCAAGGGCGCGATCACGCTGTCGATCAACCGCGCCCGATGCTCAGCCCCGCAGCCCGGAAAGTTGCACCAGCTTTCGCCCCAGCCGACGGCACCGTCGCGGCTTTCGGCACGCACCAGCACGGCCGGGCGGTCGAGCATCGTGCCGAACGAGGTCTGCACCGGTGTGTCGACCGGCCAGCGCAGCACATGCACCTGCAGGCGGGCCAGGTTGAACGCAACCGAAGACTCCGCCGGCGAAGGGTTTGCAGGGTGGACGCTGGGCATGAGGGTGAGTTATAACATTCTATAAATAGGATGTTCAAATGTTCTCGACCCCGTTCCTTGACCTGAAAAGCGGCGCCTGACCCGATGCGTGTTCCTGCTCTGGTCCGCCGCATCGCCCTCATCGCCGCGCCATGGCTGTTGATCATCGCGCTGTGGTACGGCGTGCGCGCCAGCGGTCTCATCAACCCGGCCCTGGTGCCGGCACCGCACCTTGTGCTCGAACGCTTTTTCGAACTGATACAGGGCCGGCTGCCGATGGACCTGTGGATGTCGACGCAGCGGGTGGTCATCGGCGTGACGCTCGGGGTCAGCGCCGCGGTGCCGGTGGGTTTCGGCCTGGGCTGGTACAAGGGGCTGCGCAGCTTCATCGACCCGGTGATCAACTTCTTTCGTGCGCTGCCACCGATCGCGCTGATCCCGCTGGTCATCGTCTATTTCGGCATTGGCGAGATCGCCAAGACGGTGATCCTGTTCTACGCCTCGTTCTTCGCCGGTGTCATCGTGATGTACGAAGGCATCGCGCAGATCAGCCCGATCTACGTCCGTGTGGCACGCACCCTGGGCGCGCGCGACGCCGAGATCTTTGCCAAGGTGATCGTGCCGCTGACGGTGCCGCACATCCTGACCGCGATCCGCGTCGCGCTGGGCGTGGCCTGGGCCACGCTGGTGGCGTCCGAACTGATCGCCGCGCAACAGGGCCTGGGCGCATTGATCCAGGACGCCTCGGCCTTCTTCCAGCTCGACATCATCTACGTCGGCATCATCTGCATCGGCCTGATCGCCATGTGCATGGACCTGCTGCTGCGCGCCGCCAGCCGCCGGCTGGTGGCCTGGCAGGATCGACTGGCATGACGGGCGACATGAAGGGCGGCATGAGAGACGACGTCGACACCCCGGCGGCGCGCATCCGCTTCGACCAGGTCAGCGTGGACTTCCCGACCGCGGACGGCAGCATGCGGGTCGTCGACGGCGTCAGCCTGGACATCGCCAACGGTGAGTTCGTCTCGATCATCGGCCCCTCGGGCTGCGGCAAGACCACCTTGATGAACGTCGTCGGCGGCTTCGTTGCACCGACTTCGGGCACGGTGCTTCTGGACGGCCGGCCGATCGTCGGCCCCGGCCCCGACCGCGGCGTGATCTTCCAGGAATACGGCGTGTTCCCATGGCTGAGCGTGCGCGGCAACATCGAGTTCGGGCTGAAGCTGGCGGCCAACCGCGTGCCGGCCGCCGAGCGCGAAGCCATCTGCCAACGCTACATGGCGCTGATGGGCCTGAGCGACTTTGCCGACCACTTCCCGAAGCACCTGTCGGGCGGCATGCGCCAGCGCCTGGCGATCGCGCGCGCTTACGCGGTCAAGCCCGAGTTCCTGCTGATGGACGAACCCTTCGGCGCGCTCGACGCGCAGACGCGAAGCGCGATGCAGGACCTGCTGCTGCAGGTGCTGGCCACCGAAGGCAAGACGGTGCTGCTGATCACGCACTCGGTGGACGAAGCAATCTACCTGTCGTCGCGCATCGTGGTCGTCACCGCACGGCCTGCGCGCGTGCGCCGCATCATCGACGTGCCCTTCGGCTATCCGCGCGATGGGCGGCTGCAGGAAAACCCACAGTTCGCGCATCTGCGCACTGAGATCCGCGAACTCGTGATGCAGGAGTACGCGGCGCAGGCACGCCAGACTTCAGGCGTCGCCGCCAACACCGCCGATTGATCCCAGGGGCAATTTCGCCCGTCCACCCTGATCCAAGGAGATCGCACCATGACCCTTCGCCGCAGAACCCTCATCCAGGCCGGCGTCACGGCATCGCTGGCCGGCTTCGGCAGCGTGCTGCGCGCGCAAACAAGCTCGAAATTGCGCGTGGGCTACCTGCACACCCCGGCGGTGGACGGCCAGATCTTCATCGGTCAGCAGATGGGCAGCTTTGCCAAGCACGGGCTCGACCTGGAACTGCGCAAGTTCACCACCGGGCTCGAATTGTTCCAGGCCATGATCGGCGGCAGCCTGGACGTGCTGTCCACCGGCGCCGTGGTGTCCAATTTTCCGGCACGCGGTCAGGGCAAGGTGTTCTTGATGAACAACATCGAATACGCCACCGCGCAACTGTGGGTCAGCAGTGACATCAAGTCGATGGCCGACCTGAAGGGCAAGAAGATCTCCACCACCACCGGCACCACGGCGCATGTCTTCCTCGACCGCGCCTTGCGGGCCGCCAAGCTCGATCCGGCCAGCGATGTGCAGATCGTCAACCAGCGCATGTCCGAGGCGGTGACCTCGTTCGTCTCGGGCGCGGTGCCGGCGGTGGCGCTGTGGGTGCCGTTCGACACCACGGTGCGCGAGAAGGTGCCCAACGCGCGCATGCTGGTCGACGCCTCGAAGTTCTTCCCCGAAGCGGCGATCATGGGCGGCTGGGCGGCCAACAACGATTTCTACGATCGCAACCAGCCGCTGCTGTCCAAGCTGATCGCGGCCTGGGTCGAGGCCAACGACGCCATCGTCAATGACACCGACAAGAGCGTGGCGATGCTGCAGAAGACGCAGTACGAGCAGGTGCCGCTGGAGCAGTTCAAGCAGCAGTTCACGTTCTCGAAGTACTACTCGTCGCGCGAATGGCGCAGCAAGTACGCCGACGGCACCGCAACGCGCTGGCTGCAGCAGGTGAGCGATTTCTTCGTCAAGTACGGCAACATCGCCAACCCGGTGCCGGCCGAGAAGTACTTCAACCCCAAGCTCTACCTCGAGGTCGTGAAGGCGTGAGCCAGGGCGCCCCGGCCTACGACTGGATCGTCGTCGGCGGCGGCTCGGCCGGTTGTGTGCTGGCCAACCGGCTCAGCGCCGACCCCGCACGGCGCGTGCTGCTGCTGGAAGCCGGCGGCGAGCCGCGCAACTTCTGGCTGCGCTTGCCGGTGGGTTACTTCCGCACCATCTACGACGCGCGATTTTCGTGGCAGTTTGCGCTCGCTCCGCAGGCCTCGACCGGCCATCGGCCCATGGTCTGGCCCCGTGGCAAGGGGCTGGGCGGCTCCAGCCTGATCAACGGGCTGCTCTACATCCGCGGCCAGCAACAGGATTTCGACGACTGGGCCGCGCTGGGCGCCCAAGGCTGGGGCTACCGCGATCTGCTGCCCTGGTTCAAGAAGTCAGAGCGCTATGCGGGCGGGGCCAGTGAATTCCATGGCGGCGACGGTGAACTGTCGGTCAGCGACCTGCGAAACGACCACCCGTACTGCCAGGCCTGGGTCGAGGCCGCTGTCGAAGCGGGTTACCCACGCAATGCCGATTTCAATGGCGCGCGCGCCGACGGGGTCGGTGCCTATCAGCTGACGCTGGGCAGCCGCTGGCGCTGTGACGCCGCCACCGCCTTCCTGGCGCCGGTGCGCAGCCGCGCCAACCTGAAGGTGGCCACCGGCGCCAGGGTGACGCGTGTGCTGTTCGAACATGGCCGTGCGCGCGGCGTCGAATGGATTCAGAACGGTGCACGACAGCGCGCCGATTGCGACGGCGAAGTGATCCTGGCTGCAGGCGCCCTGCAGTCACCGCAGCTGCTGCAGCTGTCGGGCGTCGGCCCGGCGGCCCTGCTGGGCACGCATGGCATCCGCGTGGTGGCCGATGCGCCCGAGGTCGGCCACAACCTGCAGGACCACTACCAGGCGCGTGTCATCGTCAAGCTGAAGCGGCCGATGTCGCTGAACGACGAGGTGCGCAACCCGCTGGCGCTGGCGCACATGGGCGCGCAGTGGCTGTTCCAGGGCCGCGGCCCGTTGACCGTCGGTGCCGGTCAGGTGGGCGGTCTGGTGGCGACCGAACACGCCCGCGGCGGCCGCCCCGACGTATTGATCAACGTGATGCCGCTGTCGGTCGACAAGCCCGGCGACGCGCTGCACCGCTTCTCAGGCTTTTCCGCATCGGCCGCGCAATGTCGCCCCGAATCGAAGGGCACGGTGCAGATCGCCTCGGCCGACCCGCTGGCGCCGCCGCAGATCGTCGCCAACTACCTGACCGAGGCGCTCGACGTCAAGACCCTGGTCAGCGGCCTGCAGATCCTGCGCGAGATCTACGCGCAGCCCTCGTTCCGCGATCTGGTCACCGGCGAGGAATACCTGCCAGGCAATGCCGTGCAGACGGCAGCCGCGCTCGAGGCCTTTGCGCGCGCCAAGGGCGGCACCGTGTTCCATGCCTCGGGCACCTGTCGCATGGGCGGCGATGCGGGCGCAGTGGTCGACGAGCGCCTGAGGGTTCGCGGCGTCGACGGCCTGCGCGTGATCGACGCGTCGGTGATGCCGCGCATGGTGTCGACCAACACCAACGCGGCGGCCATCGTGATCGGCGAAAGGGGCGCCGCGATGGTGCTCGAAGACGCCGCAGCAGCGGGGCGGCGCCGCGCATGATCCGCGACAAGGCCGAGCTGCCGCTGTACGCGCAGCTGGCCGAACTGTTCCGCCAGCGCATTGCCAAGGGCGTGTGGAAGCAGGGCGACAGGCTGCCGTCGCTGGAACAGCTGGCGGCCGAGTTCCAGGTGGCGCGCGTCACGGTGCGCCAGGCCATCGAGCGGCTGGCGCGCGACGGTCTGCTGAGCCCCCAGCGCGGGCGCGGCACTTTCGTCACCGGCGCGCCGCAGGACGACCGCTGGCTGCGCGTCGAAACCACCCTGCACAGCCTGGCCGAGGTCTACCGCGACACGCGGCCCAAGATCCTGAACATCGACGAGGCCACGCGCGCACCGCAACTCAACGCCGCCGACGGCGTGGCCGCCGAGCAGTACGTGTACATGCGGCGCATCCACTCGCGCCAGGGCCGGCCCTATTGCGTGATCAGCATCTATCTCGACGCGGCCATCTTCGCGCTTGCGCCGAAGCGCTTTCGTGCCGAGACCGTGATCCCGCTGTTGATGAACCTGCCGACGGTGCGCATCGTCAGCGCGCGCCAGGTGCTGACGATCGCCACCGCCGATCTCGAGGTGGCGCGCCACCTGGGCATCGCGGCCAACGCGCCGGTGGCCGAGGTGCGGCGTGTCTTCACCGGGCCGAAGCGGCGTGTGATCTACCTGGGCGAAGTCACCTATCGCGGCGACTTCGTGCACATGGAGATCGACCTCAAGTCCTGAGCCTGAAAGACTCAGTCGACGAAGAAGTCGGGGATCAGGTTCTTCGTTCCGGGCACCACCGCATAACGGTCGAGGTCATGCACGCCATGGCTTTGCAGCAGCTCGTCGTCGATGAAGAACTGGCCCGTCACGGCCTTGGCATCGCTGGTCAGGATCCACCACGCCGCATCGGCCAGGATGTCGGGCTTGCGGCACAGGTTCAGGTCGACGCCCGGGATCATCTGCAAGGCCGCGGTGGCGATGGCCGTGCGCGGCCACAGGCTGTTGACGGCGATGCCGTGCGGGCGGAACTCGCCAGCGTGGCCGAGCGTGCATTCGCTCATGCCGTACTTGGCCATGCTGTAGGCCACGTGGCCCTTGAACCAGTGCTCGCGCATGCTCAGCGGCGGGCTCATGTTCAGCACATGCGGGTTGCGGCCGGCCTTGGCCGACTTGATCAGCTCGCTCAGGCAGGCCTGGGTGCAGCAGAAGGTGCCGCGCACGTTGACGCCGAACATCAGGTCGAAGCGCTTCATGGGTGTCAGCGGCGTCGGCGTCAGGCTGATCGCGCTGGCGTTGTTGACCAGGATGTCGATGCCGCCGAAACGCTCGACCGCGGCCTTCACGGCGGCGGCCACCGCGTCTTCGTCACGGATGTCGGTCTGCACCGCCAGCGCCTGGCCGCCGGCGGCGACCACGGCCTCGGCGGCGCTGGTCAATGTGCCCGGCAGCTTGGGGTTGGGCTCGACCGTCTTCGCCAGCAGCACCAGGTTGGCACCGTCCTGCGCGGCGCGCGTGGCGATCGCCAGGCCGATGCCGCGGCTGGCGCCGGTGATCATCAGGGTCTTGCCTTTCAGGCTGCGGGTCATGCGGGGTTCTCCTCGTCCAGTTTGATCAGATGGGTGGCGATGGCGTCTGCGCAGGCGCGGTACACCGGCTCACCCGGGTGAAAGCCGTCGTGCGCCATGCCGGCCGGGTCGAGCGGCAGCGACATCGCGACACAGGACACATCGTTGCGCGTGGCGGCCCAGTCGCGCAGGGCCTGGTTGTGGCGCCGCGCATCGGCACCGGCCACCCAGCGCAAGGGTTGCGGCAGGCCCGGGAAGGCGTGCACCGGCGGCAACGGCGCAAAGGCCACGTGCCGCACGCCTGCGGCGTTGCGCAGCCAGTTGGCCAGCGCTTCGCGCGCGGCCAGCGCCCGCTGCGAGGGCACCTGGTCGACGACGTCGTTGACACCGGTGACGATCACCGCCAGGTCGGCCTGCAGCAGCGGTTCGGCACGCAGCAGGTCCAGCGTGCCGGCCGTCGTCAGGCCCGATCGCGCCAGCAACTGCCACTGCACCTGCAGCCTGAGTTGCGCAGCCAGCCGGTCCGCCAGCTGCGACGCCAGTGCCTGCCGTTGCGAGACCACGCCGACGCCGGCGGCCGATGAATCGCCGGCGATCAACAGCCGCAGCGTCGGGCCCTTGCCGACACACCCCGTCCTCGGGCCGTCGGCCTCGGGCAGGCGCGGCATGCGCCGCCGGGTGATCACCGCCTGCGTCAGCAGCAGAGGGCCGAGCGCGATCTTGACGGTGAGCGACATTCAGAACTTCGAAAAATCGGGCTTGCGCTTCTGGAAGAAGGCCTGAAAGGCCTCCATGGCCTCGGGGCTGCGCAGGCGCTGGGCAAACAGTTCACCCTCGGTGCGGATGGTGGCCAGCACCTGCTCGCGCTGCGGCGCACGCAGCAGCTTCTTGGCAGCCTGAACCGCGCTTGGCGGCAGGTGGTTGAAGCGTTCGGCCACGCGTCGTGCGTGGTTGACCACTTCGCCGGCCGGCAGCACCGCAGTGGCGATGCCGCAGTCCACCGCCTGCTCGGGCGTGAAGGGGTCGCCCAGCAGCAGCTTCTCGGCCGCACGGCGATGACCCATCAGCTGCGGCACCAGCAGGCTGGACGCAAATTCGGGCACCAGCCCCAGCGCGACGAAGGGCATGGCCAGTCGCGCCTCGTCGGACACGAAGACGAAGTCGCAATGCAGCAGCATCGTGGTACCGATGCCGATGGCGCCACCCGTCACCGCGGCCACCACGGGCTTGTCGCAGGCCAGCAGCGCGCGCATGAACTGAAACACCGGCGAATCCTCGGCATTGCTGCCGCCCTGGCCGGGCGGGCGCGCCATGAAGTCCTCGATGTCGTTGCCCGAGGTGAAGATACCCGGCTGGCCGGTGATCAGCACCGCGCGCACGGCCTGGTCGGCGGCAGCGGCGTGCAGCGCGTCGGCCATGGCCTGGTACATCGCCAGGGTCAGCGCATTCTTCTTCTCCGGCCGCGCGATCTCGATCGTCGCAACGCCGTTCAGGGTGGCGGTCTTGATGGTCATGTCAGTACCGCCCGGCCGTTCCGAAGGTACTGACTGCCCCCTCGGGGGGCAGCGAACGAAGTGAGCGTGGGGGTTTCATTTCAGACCCTTTCGAGGATCCCGGCGGCGCCCTGCCCCATGCCCACGCACATCGTCACCATGCCGTACTTCAGCTGGTGGCGGCGCAGCGCATGCACCACGGTGGCCGAGCGGATCGCGCCGGTGGCGCCCAGCGGGTGGCCGAGGGCAATCGCGCCACCCATCGGGTTGACCTTGGCCGGATCGAGTCCGCAAGTGTTCATCACCGCCAGGCTCTGCGCGGCAAAGGCCTCGTTCAGCTCGATCCAGCCCATGTCGTCGAGCTTCAGGCCGGCGGCCTTCAGCGCGGCCGGGATGGCTTCGATGGGGCCGATGCCCATGATCTCCGGCGGCACGCCGCGCACCGCGAAGCTGACGAAGCGCGCCAGCGGCTTCAGGTTGAACTGCTTCAGCGCACGCTCGCTGACCACGATCAGCGCCCCCGCGCCGTCGCTGGTCTGGCTGCTGTTGCCGGCGGTCACGCTGCCCTTGGCGGCAAACACCGGGCGCAGCCTGGCCAGGCCTTCGAGCGAGGCATCGGGGCGCGGGCCTTCGTCGATGTCGACCGTTCGGGTCTTCACCTTGACCTGGCCGCTGGCCAGGTCAGGCTGGCGATCGAACACCTCGATGGGCGTCATCTCGTCCTTGAATTCACCCGCGGCAATGGCGGCCAGCGCGCGCTGGTGCGACTGCAGCGCAAAGGCGTCCTGGGCTTCGCGGCCGACCTTCCATTGCGCGGCCACCTTCTCGGCGGTCAGGCCCATGCCGTAGGCGATGCCGACGTTCTCGTCCTTGGCGAACACCTCGGGGTTGAAGCTGGGCTTGTTACCGCCCATCGGCACCAGGCTCATGCTTTCGGCGCCACCGGCGATCATCACGTCGGCCTCGCCGACGCGGATGCGGTCGGCCGCCATCTGCAGCGCCGTCAGGCCACTGGCGCAGAAACGGTTGACCGTGACACCGCCCACTGAATGCGGCAGCCCGGCCAGCACCATGGCCACACGCGCCATGTTCATGCCTTGTTCGCCCTCGGGAAAGCTGCAGCCGATGATGGCGTCTTCGATCGCCTTCGGGTCGAGGCTGGGCACCTGCGCCAGCGCGTTCTTCACCACGGCCACCAGCAGATCGTCAGGCCGCGTGTTGCGGAAGACGCCACGGCCCGAACGGCCGATGGGCGTGCGCGTGGCGGCGACGATGTAAGCGTCTTGAACTTGTTTGCTCATCTCAGTTCCTTACCGGCTTGCCGGTCTGCAGCATGCCCATGATTCGCTCTTGCGATTTCGGGTGATCCAGCAGGGCGCAGAAACGATCGCGCTCCAGCGTCATCAGGTAGTCCTCGCTGACCAGCGAACCGGCATCGACGTCGCCACCACACACCACCTCGGCGATCAGCGTGCTGATGTGGAAGTCGTGCGCACTGATGAAACCGCCATCGCGCATGTTGGCCAGCTGCCCCATGAAAGTGGCAATGGCGTTGCGGCCGGCCACCGGAAACAGGCTGCGTGCTGGTGGGCGGTAGCCGCTGTCGGCCATCGCGCGCGCCTGGGCACAGGCGACGAACAGCAGTTCGTCCTTGTGCGGCACGATCACGTCGCTCCACAGCAGGTAGCCCAGCTTGCGGCTTTCGATCGCGCTGGTGCCCACCTTGGCCATCGCGGCATTCGTGAAACCATCGATCAGGAACTTGAAGATGTCGGCATTCGCATTGCCGGCGCTGGCCATCTCGGCCGCGCGGCGCGCCACGTAGGTCAGGCCGCCGCCGCCCGGGATCAGGCCGACACCGACCTCGACCAGGCCGACATAGGTTTCCATCGCGGCGACGCGGCGTGCGCTGTGAATCGCGATTTCACAACCGCCGCCCAGCGCGATGCCGCGCATCGCCGACACCACCGGCACCTGGGCATAGCGCAGGCGCAGCATCGCGTCCTGCAGCTTCTTCTCTTCAGGCGCGATGCCCTTGGCGCCGCTCTTCATGAATACCGGCATCAGCGCCTCGAGGTTGGCGCCGGCCGAGAACACGTCGTCGGGCGACCAGATCACCAGGCCCTTGTAGCCCTGCTCGGCCAGGTCCAGCGCCTTCAGCAGGCCTTCGGTGACGGTGGGGCTGATGAGGTGCAGCTTGGCGGTGATGCTGGCAATCAGCACTTCGCCGTCCAGCGTCCAGACGCGGATCTCCTCGTTCTTGTAGACCTCGGTTCCGCTCTTCAGCGGCTCGACCGCACCCGAGCCCAGCACGGCCTCGGGGAAATGCTGGCGCCGGTAGACCGGCAGCGTGCTGCGCGGCACGTAGGCCTTTTTCGCCGGGCTCCACGAGCCTTCGGGCGTGTGCACGCCCGTGCGGCCGTCGAACACCCAGGCCGGCAGCGGCGCCTTGCTCAACGCCTTGCCGGCGGCTATGTCTTCCTTCACCCAGGTGGCCACCTGCTGCCAGCCGGCGTCCTGCCACAGCTCGAACGGGCCCTGCTTCATGCCGAAGCCCCAGCGCATCGCGAAGTCGATGTCGCGTGCGTTGTCGGCAATGGCTTCCAGGTGCACCGCGGCGTAGTGGAAGGCGTCGCGCAGGATGGCCCAGACGAACTGCGCTTGCGGGTTCGTGCTTTCGCGCAGCAGCTTCAGGCGCTCAGTGGCCGGCTTCTTCAGCATGCGCTCGACGATGGTGTCGGCCTTGCCGCCCGCGGGTACGTAGTCACCTTTGGCCGGATCCAGCCGCAGGATGTCCTTGCCCACCTTCTTGAAAAAGCCGGCCCCGCTCTTCTGACCCAAAGCGCCCTGCTCGATCAGCTTGGCCAGCACCGGCGGCGTGGCATAAATGGGGAAGAAAGGATCATCGGCCAGGTTGTCCTGCAGCGTCTTGATCACGTGCGCCATGGTGTCCAGGCCCACCACGTCGGCGGTGCGGAAGGTGCCGCTGCTGGCGCGCCCCATCTTCTTGCCGGTGAGGTCGTCGACCACGTCGTAGCTGAGGCCGTACTGGGCGGCTTCCTTGATCGTCGCCAGCATGCCGGCGATGCCCACGCGGTTGGCGATGAAGTTGGGCGTGTCCTTGGCACGCACCACGCCCTTGCCCAGCGCCGTGGTGACGAAGGCCTCGAGCTGGTCCAGCACCTCGGGCCTTGTGGCCGGCGTGTTGATCAGTTCCACCAGCGCCATGTAGCGCGGCGGGTTGAAGAAGTGGATGCCGCAGAAGCGCGGCTTGATCGCTGTCGGGCAGCACCTCGCTGAGCTTGGTGATCGACAGGCCCGAGGTGTTGCTGGCGACGATGGCGTGCGCGTTCAGCGCCGGCGCGATGCGCTGGTAGAGGTCGAGCTTCCAGTCCATGCGCTCGGCGATGGCCTCGATCACCAGGTCGCATTCGGCCAGTTTGGCCAGATGCTCTTCGTAGTTGGCCTGTTCGATCAACACCGCGTCTTCGGCGATGCCCAACGGCGACGGTTTGAGCTTCTTCAGGTTGTCGACGGCGCGGCTGACGATGCCGTTTTTTGCACCTTCCTTCGAAGGCAGATCGAACAGTACGACCGGCACCTTGCAGTTGACCAGGTGGGCGGCGATCTGCGCGCCCATCACGCCGGCGC
The DNA here is from genome assembly GCA_016707445.1 of Rubrivivax sp. Lineage (GTDB taxonomy): Bacteria > Pseudomonadota > Gammaproteobacteria > Burkholderiales > Burkholderiaceae_C > Rubrivivax. The sequence continues at coordinate 512,781 of JADJHR010000019.1, read as the reverse complement.
CGAGTACGGCGACCTTGCGGACTTGAAATCGGTTCACGACTTGCTCCTTGCGAATTCGGTTATTCGACCCGCAGCCAGGTCTGGTTGCGGTAGAAGAAGGCGATGAAGCCGCGCACTTCGAGCGCCTTGCCGCCGTCCTTGGGTGTCAGGCGCACCTTGTAGATCTTGCCGTTGTTGGGGTCGAGGATGTTGCCGCCCTCCCAATAGGGCTCACTGTCGCTCTTCTTGACGCCGCGGATGATCTCCATGCCGAGAATGGCCTTGTCCTTGCGGTCGTCTTCGCACTTGTCGCACTTGGCGCCCTGCTTGTCGGGGTCGATCAGCTTTTCGATGCGACCGCTGAGCACGCCGGCGTTCTCGCTGATGCGGACGAAGGATTTCTCCTGCTTGGTCTCGTCGTCGATGGTCTTCCACAGGCCGACCGGGCTGGCTTGTGCAAAGGCGGCGCCGGCGGCGACGGCCAGCAGCGCGGTGATGAGGATCTTCTTCATGCTTGTCTCCGGGGGTGATGTGGTGTGTGCAGGGGGTGTCGGCTATCAGAACATGGCGTCGTCCATCGCCATCAGCGGCGCCAGGCCACTGCGGGCGCTGCGGATCAGCCCTGCCGTTTCGGGCAGCAGCTTGGCGAAGTAGAAGCGCGCAGTGTGCAGCTTGGCGGTGTAGAAGGGGTCGCCGCTGTCTTTCTTCGCCAGCGCGATCTTGGCCATGCGCGCCCAGAAGTAGGCGTAGGTCAGGTGGCCGCAGATGCGCAGGTAGTCGACCGCCGCGGCGCCCACCTCGTCGGCGTTGCCCATGGCCTTCATGCCCAGTTCCATCGTCAGCTTGGTCACCTTGTCGCCCAGGTCGGCCAGCGGGTTGACGAATTCCTGCATCGCTTCGTCGACGCCTTCGTCCTCGACGAACTCCTGGATCAGCTTGCCGAACTTCTTCAGCTTGGCGCCGTTGTCGCCCAGCACCTTGCGGCCCAGCAGGTCCAGCGCCTGGATGGTGTTGGTGCCTTCGTAGATCATGTTGATGCGCGAGTCGCGCACGAACTGCTCCATGCCCCATTCGTGGATGTAGCCGTGGCCGCCGAAGACCTGCATGCAGTGGCTGGTGGCGATCCAGCCGTTGTCGGTCATGAAGGCCTTGACGATGGGCGTCAGCAGGGCCACCAGGTCGGCCGCTTCCTTGCGCTCGTCTTCGTCGTCGCTGCTGAACTCCTTGTCGATCAGCAGCGCCGCGTAGACCGCCAGCGCGCGGCCGCCTTCGGCATAGGCGCGCGCGGTCAGCAGCATCTTGCGCACGTCGGGGTGCACGATGATCGGGTCGGCCGGCTTGTCGGGCGCCTTCGGGCCCGACAGCGCGCGCATCTGGATGCGGTCCTTGGCATAGGCGGCGGCGTTCTGGTAGGCCACCTCGGTCAGCCCCAGGCTCTGGTTGCCCACGCCCAGGCGCGCCGCATTCATCATCACGAACATCGCGTTCAGGCCCTTGTTGGGCTGGCCCACCAGGGTGCCCACCGCGCCGTCGAGGTTGATCTGCGCGGTGGCATTGCCGTGGATGCCCATCTTGTGCTCGAGCGCGCCGCAGCTGATGCCGTTGCGCGCGCCCAGGCTGCCGTCGGCGTTGACCAGGAACTTGGGCACGACGAACAGCGACACACCTTTGCTGCCCTCGGGCGCATCGGGCAGCCGGGCCAGCACCAGGTGGATGATGTTGGCGGCCATGTCGTGCTCGCCGGCGCTGATGAAGATCTTCTGGCCGGTGATGCGGTAGCTGCCATCGGGCTGCGGCTCGGCCTTGCTGCGCAGCAGGCCCAGGTCGGTGCCGCAATGCGGCTCGGTCAGGCACATGGTGCCGGTCCATTCACCACTCGTCAGCCGAGGCAGATAGGTGGCCTTCTGCTCGGGCGTGCCATGCGCCTTCAAGGCCTCGTAGGCGGCGTGCGACAGCCCGGGGTACATGGTCCAGGCCTGGTTGGCCGAGTTCAGCATCTCGTACAGGCACTGGTTGACCACCACCGGCAGGCCCTGGCCGCCGTATTCGGGGTCGCAGCTCAGGCTCGGCCAGCCGCCTTCGACGTACTGGGCATAGGCCTGCTTGAAGCCCTTGGGCGTTTTCACCTCGTGCGTGGCCTTGTCGAGCACGCAGCCTTCGGCGTCCCCGCTGCTGTTCAGCGGCGCCGTCACCTGGGATGCGAACTTGCCGGCTTCTTCGAGCACGGCATTGATCGTGTCGACATCGATCTCGGCATGCTTGCTGCACAGCTTCAGTTCATCGACGGTGCCCAGCAACTCGTGCAGCACGAAGTGCATGTCGCGCAGGGGCGGGGTGTACTGGGGCATGGTGGACTCCTGGTGACGATGGAAAGGGATCGGCTCAGCGAGACCGGCGCGCAGCGCGTGCCGGGGGCATGGACGGTTGATCATCGGCGGCCGGCACGATCTCGCTGTCGCGCAGCACGCGCTGGAAGCCGATGCGCGCGCGTTCGAGCACACCGTCGTTGCGCAGAAATCGCGCGTCGTGGTGCAGTGCCAGGATCAGGCCATGGATCTCGAACAGCATCTGCCCGGCGTCGGTGTCGGGCCGCAAGTGGCCGGCGTCGACCGCAGCCAGGATCGCGCGCTCGAGCGCCGCATGCCAGGTGCGCACCATGGTGGCCAGCGCATCGCGCACGGGGCCCGGACGGTCATCGAACTCGACCGCGCCGCTGATGTAGATGCAGCCCGAATCGAGCTCGATCGAGACGCGGCGGATCCAGCGCTCGAACAGCGCACGCAGCCGCGGCAGGCCACGCGGCTCTCGGATCGACGGAAAGAACACCTCTTCCTCGAAACGCGCGTGGTATTCGCGGATGACCGAGATCTGCAACTCTTCGCGCGAGCCGAAATGTGCGAAGACGCCCGACTTGCTCATCTGCGTCACTTCGGCCAGGGCGCCGATCGACAAGCCCTCCAGTCCCATGTGCGACGCCAGGCCCAGCGCCGCATCGAGGATGGCGGCACGCGTCTGCTGCCCCTTGTGCAGGGTGCGCGACAGCGGCTGGACGGCGGGGCGGGCGATGCTCAAGGCAGATGACAAAAAAGCGAACGATCGTTCTATTCTGCCCTCTTGCACCGGCGCCCGGGGCTGCCACCGCCTGAAAAACTAGACGCGGCTGTCTAAGGCAAGGCTGGGCCCATCTGTTGCTGCGGATGAATCCCCGCTGCGAGCCCGGTTCCCTGCCGCTGCGGCGCCTGGCTGGCCCGCCAAACCGAGGGCGCAACGCCGAACGCGGCGCGAAAGGCACGCGTGAACGAACTCTGCTCGGCATAGCCCAGCAGCAGGGCGACGTCCAGCACCGACAAGGCCGGATCGCGCAGATAGAGCAGAGCGAGATTCCGGCGCGCCTCGGCGAGCAAGGCATGAAACGGCGGGCCGGCAGCGGCAAGCCGGCGCTGCAGCGAGCGCGGCGTGACGTTCAGGCGCGCGGCAACATGCTGCAAGGTCGCTTCGCACTGCGGCAGCAGGCGCAGCAGCAGTTGTCGGACCTGCCCTGCGATGCCCTCTTCGGCCTGCCGCAGGTCGATGATTCTGCGCGCCTCGTCGCGCATCAGCAGGTTGAGCGCGGCGTCCGCCTGCGCCAGCGGCCGCTGCAGGTGATCGCTCTCGAACAACAGCGCGTTCTCGTCACATCCGAAGCGCACCGGGCAGCCAAAGAAGCGGGCGAACGGCACCGTGTCTTCGGGCGCCGGATGGAGAAAGCGAACTTCGCGCAGCGGCAATTCGGCGCCGGCGATCCAGCAGCCCAGCTTGAACCAGCTGGCGATCAGTGATTCGGCCAGCAGTTCACTGTAGGGCGCTGCGGGCAGGACCACCCACGCCAGCCTGGCATGGCTGTCTTCGACACTGAACCGGGTTTCGCTGTAACCCGGGTCGAACATCACGCGGCCATACAGCGGCACCAAGGCGATCGCCTCGCCCAGATCGCGACAGGTCATCAACGCATAGCCCAATGCGTCGAAGGCATCGGGCCGCACCTCACGCCCGAACTCGAGCCCGAGGTCGCGCCGGCCGGTCAACGTCAGCGCCGAGCGGAACAGCGCAAACAGCGCCGTCAGCGGCAGGCGCGAGCGCGCGGTGTCGCGCTCGGGCAGTTCGACCCGGGCATGGCGCAGCAGGGCCGCGCGCGGCAGACCGAAGCGTTCGACCAGCGCGAACAATCGGCGCACATAGGCCGCGTTGACGGCGGGCGCCGGACTGGCTGCCGCGGCTGGAGCAAATGTCGACTGGGGCACGATGTCGTCAAATGACAAAACGAACGGCATTCTGAGACAAGCCCCTGCCGGATTCAATCGCCTACGCTCGGCCCACCCAAGTTCTCGCAGCCCCGGCGGAATGCTGACGGTATGCCGGCGGTGCAGTCCCGCTGGTGAGGCCTGCGGGGCCTGTGATCGCAAACCCATCGAGGAGACGGCCATGTCCGACATCAGTGGCGGCGAGATCATCGCCCGCATGTTGCAGAAGGAAGGCGTCGAGAAGGTCTTCGGCATCATCGACGGCACCTACTTCGGCTTCTACTCGGCGCTGCACCGACTGGGTATCGAGATCGTCACGCCGCGCCACGAGACCTGTGCCGCGCACATGGCCGGCACCTATGCGCGACTGACCGGCAAGCTCGGCGTGTGCATGGCCAGCAACGGCCCGGGTGTGGCCAACCTGCTGCCCGGCCTGGTGGTGGAGCAGGCCGACGGCAACCGCGTGCTCGCCATCACCAGCGCACGCCGACCGAGCATCATGTACCCCGATCGCGGCGGCGCCTACCAGTGCTTCGACCAGAGCGGCGTGATCGGCAAGATCGCCAAGTGGAGCGCGGCCGTGTCCAGTTTCGACCGCGTGCCCGAGCTGGTGCGCAAGGCCTTGCGCAAGAGTTACGAAGGCCGGCCCGGCGTGGTGCATGTCGACGTGCCGGAAACCATCATGAACGGCAAGTTCAAGGCCGACGTCGCCTACTGGGAGCCGCACCAGTACCGCCACATGGACCCGGTGACGCCGACGGCCGCGCAGATCGAGCGCGCCGCACGCCTGCTGATCGCCGCCGCGGCGCCGATGATCCACGCCGGCAGCGGCATCATCCATGCCGGCGCCTATGCCGAACTGCGCCGCGTGGCCGAACTGCTGCACGCGCCGCTGACCACCAGCTGGGCCGCACGCGGCTTGCTCGACGAGCGCTCACCGCTGGCGATCCCGATGCCGCATGTCAAGCTCAACCACAAGGTGCGCAACGACGCCGACGTGGCGCTGATCATCGGCACGCGAATGGGCGAGACCGACTGGTGGGGCAAGGCACCCTACTGGCGCAAGCCCGGCGAGCAGAAGACGATCCAGGTCGACATCGACGGCGACATGCTGGGCCTGAACAAACCCGCCGACCTGGCGATCCTGGGCGACGCCAAGGTCTTTCTCGGCCTGCTGGCCGACGAACTGCAGCGCCACCAGGGCAGCATCGCGCTGGATGCGCGCCGAGCCCGCGTGGCCGGCTATGGCGCAACGATGAAGGACGAGCGTGCCGGCTGGGACAAGGCGCTGGCCGACATGGCTGTGCCGATGCACCCGGCGCACATCGGTGCGGCGTGTCGCCGTGTGTTCGCCGAAGACACGGTGCTGGTGGCCGACGGTGGCAATGCGACGATCTGGGCCATGTTCTATCACCAGGTGACGGTGCCCAACACGGTGATCTCGACCTTCAAGTTCGGCATGCTCGGCGCCGGCACCTCGCAGGCCGTGGCAGCGGCGATCGCGCGGCCCGGCAAGCCCGTGTGCTGCATCATCGGCGACGGCGCGATGGGCTTTCATGCGCAGGAAGTCGAGACCGCGGTGCGCAACCACGCGCAGGTGATCTTCATCGTGCTGGCCGACAAGCAATGGGGCATGGTGAAGATGAACCAGCAGTTCATGCTGCGGCCGATCAAGACCATGATCTTCAAGCACCTGGACGAGGACGAGACGATCAAGGCCGACCTGGGCGAGATCGAGTTCGACAAGCTCGGTCAGAGCATGGGCGCGTACGGCGAGCGTGTGTCCGACCCGAAGCAGCTGCAGCCGGCGCTCGAGCGCGCGCTGGCCACCGGGCGCTGCGCGGTGATCCATGTCGACGTCGATCCGGTCAAGCACATGTGGGCGCCCGGTCTGATCCACTTCAAGAAGATGCACGAGGAACCGAAGGCCTAATGCCGCCACCGTCGGGGCCAACCAGGAGTCGGCATGCAGGGCATCGATCTCGTCCGTCTGAATTTCAACCCGCAGTCGCTGTGGGCGTTGAACGCCATCATCGGGCTGGTGATGTTCGGCGTTGCGCTGGATCTCAAGGCCTCGGATTTCAAGGCCGTGCTGGTCACGCCCAAGCCGGTGCTGATCGGCCTGGCCAGTCAGTTCCTGTTGCTGCCGGCCTTCACCTTCCTGCTGGTGCTGGCGATCAAGCCGGCACCCAGCATTGCGCTGGGCATGATGCTGGTGGCCGCGTGCCCGGGCGGCAACATCTCCAACTTCCTGACGCACTACGCGCGTGGCAACACGGCGCTGTCGATCACGATGACCGCGGTGTCGACGGCGGTGGCGATCGTGATGACGCCGTTCAACCTGTCGTTCTGGGGCGGGCTGCATCCTGAGGCCAGCAAGATCCTGAAGGTCGTGGCGCTCGACCCGCTGGACATGCTGCTGGCGGTCTTCCTGCTGCTGGGCCTGCCGATGGCCGTGGGCATGTTCGTGGGCTGGCGCTACCCGCGTTTCGTGGCGCGAGTGCACAAGCCCGTAAAGATCTTTTCGCTGCTGGTCTTCGGTCTCTTCGTGGTCGGCGCGCTGGCGGCGAACTGGCGCTACTTCATCGACTACGTGGGTTTCGTCGTCTTTGCCGTCTTTCTGCACAACGCGCTGGCGCTGAGCACCGGCTACTTTGCAGCCAAGGCCACCGGCCTGCCCGAACGTGATCGCCGCGCGGTGTCGATCGAGGTCGGCATCCAGAACTCGGCGCTGGGCCTGATCCTGATCTTCAACTTCTTCGGCGGCCTGGGCGGCATGGCCATCGTCACCGCATGGTGGGGGGTGTGGCACATCGTCTCGGGGCTCACGGTGGCCACCTTCTGGAGCCGCAGGGCACCGCAGTGAAAGCGATGCGCGTGCTCGTCACCGGCAGCTCGGGCTACCTCGGCGGCCAGGTGGTGGCCAAACTGGCGGCGCGCGGCGGCTTCGTGGTGATCGCGCTCGATGTGCGCGCACCGGCGCATCCGTTGCCCGGAGTGATCCTGGAAACCGCCGACATCCGGGGCCAGGCGGTGGACGCCATCGTCGCGCGCCAGAGGCCCGATGTGGTCGTGCATCTGGCGTCGATCGTCACGCCGGGCAAGAACAGCAGCCGCGAATTCGAGTACAGCGTCGACGTCGACGGCACGCGCAACCTGCTGCAGGCCTGCGTGCGGCACGGCGTGCGTCGCATCATCGTGTCGTCCAGCGGCGCCGCCTACGGCTACCACGCCGACAACCCCGAGTGGCTGACCGAGAGCGACCCCGTGCGCGGCAACCGCAGCTTCGCGTACGCGTGGCACAAGCGCCTGGTCGAGGAAATGCTGGCCGAGTACCGCCAGCAGCAGCCGCAACTGGAGCAGGTGGTACTGCGCATCGGCACCATCCTGGGCGCCACCACGCACAACCAGATCACTGCCTTGTTCGAGAAGCCGCGCCTGATCGCCGTGCGCGGGGCCAGCAGCCCTTTCGTCTTCATCCATGACCATGATGTCGTCGGCGCCATCGTGCACGGCATCAGCTCGCCGGTGACCGGCATCTTCAACGTCGCCGGCGACGGCAAGCTGAACATCGACGAGATCGCCGCGCGCATGGGCAAGCGCTGCCTGGTGTTGCCGGCCGGCCTGCTGTTTGCCGCGCTGTGGCTGCTCAAACGCCTGCACCTGACCCAGTACGGGCCGGAGCAGCTCGACTTCCTGCGCTACCGCCCGGTGCTGGACAACCGCCGACTGAAGCAGGAGTTCGGCTACGTGCCCAAACGCACGTCGGCCGAGGCTTTCGAGCTGTGGCGTACCGCGCATGCGGCCAGCGCCGGGCTCGGCGCAACAGCGCCATGACGCAGCGGGACTTTCACGCCAAGGTGGTGCTGATCAGCGGCGCGGCGGGTGGGCTGGGCGCGGCGCTGTGCCGGCGCTTTGCGGCGGCCGGTGCGTCCATCATCGCCGTCGACCGTGACGCCGCCGGGCTGCAGCACCTGCCTCAGATGCTGGCACTGGACAGCGCCAGGCTGCTGACGCTGACAACCGACGTCAGTGACGGATCGGCCTGCCGCGAAGCCGTCAGCGCCACCCTGGCGCGCTTCGGCCGTCTGGACGGCCTGGTCAACAACGCCGGCATCAGCCACCGCAGCCTGCTGCGCGACACCGACCCCGAGACCATCCGGCGCGTGATGGCGGTCAACTTCTTCGGTGCGCTGAACCTGACGCACGCCGCCCTGCCCTCGGTGCTGGCCAGCCGCGGCGCCATCGTCGCGATCTCCAGCGTGGCCGGCTTCGCGCCGCTGATCGGGCGCACCGGCTACGCCGCCAGCAAGCACGCGCTGCACGGCTTCTTCGACAGCCTGCGCAGCGAGGTCGAAGGCCAGGGCGTCGACGTGACCCTGGTCTGCCCGTCGTTCATCAGCACGGGCATCGCCGCGGCCGCCACCGACGGCAGCGGCGCCCCGGCACGTACCCCGCGCCTCGTCACCGGTGACGAGTCTTCGGCCGCCGAAGTCGCAGCGCGCATCTTCGACGCCGTCGCCGCCGGCCGGCCGCTGCTGCTGCCCGACGCCACCTCACGCAAGGCCTGGTGGCTGTCTCGCCTGGCACCGGGCCTGTACGCAAAGATCATGAAGCGCCGGCTCGGCGCGGAGTTTGCCGGGTTGCAGCAAACCCCCTGATGGGGTTGCCCGGTCGCGAAGGCTGCGTGGCGGCCCCCGAGACTTGCTGCCCGCGCATGGGCGACCGACCCGTCCTTGTGCCTGCGGCTGGCCGCTTGCTGAGGGCGCGGCCCGCCGCCCGATGCAAAGCCTAACGCATGAGCTGACGGATCGACGCACAGACTGACAGAAGCTGTGGCTTGTCCATGCGCCCGATGATGCTGCGAACCACCGATCCCATGAGTTGCAAGGCGCCGGCCATGCCAAGGCCTGCGGATTGCTCGACGATGAATCCTGGCTTGGCCAGCTTGAGCGGCTTCATGAAGCAGTAGTTCATGCCGGCATCATTCAGCTCGACGACCAGCTGGGCCAGCGCATCCCGGTGTTCGGTGGGATCGGGAGAGTGCTCGAGCGTGGTGAGCACGGCCAGCGTCTTGGTGCGCAGAGCCTCAGAGTGGTAGAAGCGCAAGAAGGGAAGTTCCTTCTTGGCTGGCTTTGACGGTGCGGCGGCGCGGGGCTTTGCTGCAGGCTTGGAAACGCGTTTCGAGGGTGTCGCCATGGGCTGATCCTACGCCGCGGACTCGGCCAGATCGACCGCGCGTGCGCCAACGATCTGCAGCGCCTGGATGATCGGCGCCGCCGCCGCTTCTAGCGCGCCTGTGCAGCGATCCACTGCTGCTGCCGACGCAGCACCGAGTCTGCCGATTCGCCGACCAGGCTTTCGTAGAGCGCGGGCGCCGTCGCGCCTTCGGTGCTGATCAACAGCACTCGGGACGCGGCGTTCAGGACGCAGGCAGCGGCCTGTGCAGGCATCGTGCGCAACGCGGTGAGACCGGCCAGACCCGCGGCACCGGATTCACCCGACACCACAGGCTGGTCCTGCGCGCTGCCGGCTGCCAGCAGCCGCATCGCCGCCACCGCATCGTCATCGCGCACGGTCATGAACAGGTCGACACTGGGCTCGAGAAAGCGCCAGGCCAGTGGCGACGCATCACCGCAGGCCAGACCCGCCATCACCGAATCGACGGCACCGGTGGTGCTGGCGGCGCGGCCCTGGCGTGCGCTTTGCAGCAGGCAATCGGCCTGCTCGGGTTCGACCACGATGAAGTGCGGCCGGTGCTCGCCGTAGACCTGCCAGAAGCCGCTGGCGATGCCCGCGGCCAGGCCGCCCACGCCGCCCTGCAGGAACACGTGCGTGAACGGGCAGGCCTGATCGGGCATGGCCACACACTGCGCCTCGATCTCGGCGACGATGCCGCCGTAGCCCTGCATCACGTCGCATGGAACCTGCTCGTCACCGTCGAACGAGGTGTCGGAAACCAGGTGCCATTGCCTGGCCGCTGCCAGGCGCCGGGCCTCTGCCACCGAATCGTCGTAGTTGCCCGCGATGCGAACGATCGTCGCACCGTATTCGGCAATGGCCTGCTCGCGCTCGACGCTCACCTTGGCGTGCAGCACGATCACGCAGGCGCAGCCGACACTGCGCGCCGCGGCGGCCAGCGCACGGCCGTGGTTGCCATCGGTGGCGCAGATGACGGTGGTGCCGCGCAGTTGCCCGGCGTGGTGGCCTGCCAGCACGGCGATCGGGTCGAACGACTGTCGGGCGTGCAGCCGCAGGATCAGGCGCACCAGTGCGACGGGTGCACCCAGCGCCTTGAAGCTGCCCAGCGGCGAGCGCTGTGATTCGTCCTTCAGCTGGATCGACCCCAGCCCGAGATCGCGCGCCAGGCCGGGAAGGTCAATCAGCGGGGTGGCACCATGATTCAGACCGCTCCACTGCGACAGCCAGTGCAGGCTCTGTCGGGCGCCCTGAACGTTCAGCATCTGCTGCAAGGCCTGAGGGTAGGCACAACGCACGGCGCGCGGATTGGCAAACAGCATGGGTCATCTCCTCGCGTCGACGCACCACGATCGACGATGAAGGGCATTTTGCGACCTTGTCGCGCGTTGGCCGCCGGTGCGGACATCGTCAAGCCACCCACGAATTGGGAGTTGCCATCACCCGACAGCAAGATCGTCTGCCGGCCGAAAGGGTGGCTGCGGAAGGCCTCGCGCGTCACTGCATCGATGACTGCCCCATCGCCGCCATCCAGCACCGCGAACACCTCATGGCCGTGATTGACGTGTCATCGGCAGGGCTGGTCGATCAGTAGGGCGCGCCGTCCTTGTGCGCAAAGCGCCAGCGCCCGTCGACCTGCAACGCCACCAGGTCGTCGTCCGGGTAGCTGGCCAAGTCGCCCGTGCTGCGATCACCGACTTCGAGATACACCACGTCGGCCGCGGTCGGGTTCAGCAACTGGTGGGCGTCGCCGCTGCCGGCACGAAAGCCCGCGCACATGCCCGGGACCATGGGCGTGTCGCCAGCGTCGGTGCGCAGGACAGGGTTGCCTTCCAGCACGAAGACAAACTCGTCCTGGGTCAGGTGCGCATGGGTGATGCCTTGCTGGCGCGGTGCAGGAAGCCCAATACCCTGGGTGCGACGGGGTCGACCCGTTCGAGGCGCTGATCGTGGCCGGCACCGTCGACGAAGTCGCAGTGAGGTGTTCATGATGGCGGATTCGGCGGTCACGCCTTCGCCGATGCGGGCAGCGCCGCCGGCGCACCGAACCGGCCGTGCGTGCGGCCCAGTCCACCCAGCGCGGCGAGCATCCAGCTCAGCATGGCCGCAAAGGGGCTGAAGGGGAACGACCGCCAGCGATGCCAGAAAGGCCATCGTCGGCCAGGCCGCCATGAACAGGGCGCGGCGGCGCATGGTCTCGTCGAAGGCCGGATCGAACAGCCCCTGATGCATGGCCACGCCGATCATGGTCAGCAGCATCAGCCCCGCACCGGCCACCACCGACGCATACAGCGCCACCGCCCAGGGGTCACTGTCGCCATAACGCGCCAAGGCCGCGGTGGGGAAGTTCAGCGACACCAGCATCAGCATGAAGCCGATGTTGGCCAGGTTGAAACCCCGGCTGATGCGCTGCACGCGCCGCGTGAGCCGGTGGTGGGCGAGCCAGAAGCCGCCGATGACGGCAAAGCTCAGCAAGAAGCCCAGCGCGCTGGGCAGCACCTGCAGCAGCACGTCGCGCAGCGGATCTTCACGATGCTCGGGCAGCCGGATCTCCAGCGCCAGCACGGTCAGCGCGATCGAGACCACGCCGTCGCACAGGGCGTTGATTCGCTCGGGGCCGGGTTCAGGGTCGGTCCCGCTGGAAGTGGCACGGGCGGCGGCAAGGGCAGAGTGAGGATCGGACATGGCCGTCTCCTTCAGGGTCGGTGGCGGGGAAAGCAGAGACAGACGATCAGGCGGGCACGAAGATGCCGTGCAGCCCCAGCGGCATCACACGCGGCAGCACGCCCTGCACGATCGGGCCGTCGGCCAGGTGCTGCGCGTCGAACACCGAGAACAGCATCTGTCGGCGCGGCAGGTCGAGCGCCGTGCCCAGCAGCCAGCCCACGGCCTCGCGGCCGCTGCCCGCCGGGTCGGGCACGAAGACATGCTCTTCGACCATCACGTCGGCGCCATAGCGGAACACGTCGCGCGCGCCCGAGCCGACGTCCAGCCGCATCACACCGTTGAAGCCCGGCCGGTCGCCGGCGTCCAGCCGGTCCGCGGCAAAGACCTGCGCATAGCGACGGCCGACGACGCGCGGGTCGACGCGCGGAAACTCGGCCACCAGCGGCAGCAGGCTCTGCCGCGCGCGGCCCGATTGCAGGTCAAGCTCGACCAGCCCCACCGACGGGTGTTCGCGCGGCTCGTACTGCCCTTTCATCAGCTGCTTGAGCGCGGTGGTGGCGTTCCACGCACTCGGCGAGCAAATGTGGTCGAGCCGGATCACACCGCGGTCCTCGCAGGCGTTGCCGATGTGGAAGACAAAGCCGGCAGGCAGTTCGAACCACCGCGGGGCCTGCAGCCGGTCCTTGTGCAGCAGCAGTACGCGCATGCCGAGCTGCGGCTTCCAGACATGGCTGTCGAGGAAGGTCTCGCCGGCGTCGGCGCGGGCGCGGTCGAACACCAGCGGCGGCAGCAGGAACACCAAGTGCTGCTCGGTGACGGCAAAGTCGTGCACCATGCTCATCTCGGGCACCTTGATCGTCACCGCCTGTGCCAGTTCACCACTGGCCTTGACGCGGTAGATCGACAGCAGGCCCTGCGAACTGGTGACGCCGAAGTTCCACAAGCTGCCGTCGGGCTCGATCTTCGGGTGGGCCGAGAAAGGCATGCCGGCGTAGTCGGGTGACCAGACTTTCAGTCCCTTTGTGGCCAGCGTCTGCGCATCCATGCGCGTGGCCGAGCCGCCCTCCCACAACGTCATCAACTCCCCGCCGTGGCTGACCACGCTGGTGTTCGCCACGTTGATGGCGTCGGGCGACGGCGCTGCTTCGGCACCCGGCGGGTTGGTGCCGAAGGCGGCACGCACGGGGTGGCCGGCGGCGGTGTCGGCAAGGAACTTCTCGGTGCGCCCGAAGCGCACCCTGGTGCACGATGCCGCGCTCGCTCGGCGTGTATTTCTGCAGCATGCCGTCGCCGTTGAAGAGGTGGTGGTAGCGCTGGCCACCCAGCTCGTGGCGTGCCGGGCCGTTGCGATAGAAGGCACCGCTCAGGGCCTGCGGAATGCGCCCGCGCAAGGCCAGCGCCATCGGTTCGGCGTCGGCCTGCAGGCCGACGTAGCCCAGGGTCCAGGGGTGGGCACTGCGCTGGGCCGCGAAAGCACCGGACCAGTCGTCGGTGGACGCTATGGCAGCGCGCGTACCCAGCGCCAGGGATCCAGCGGCAGCGGCGAAAGACTGCATGAGGTGGCGGCGATTCTTGTCGGGTTCCTCCACCGCTTCAGCGCAGGTGCACGGTGATGCTGCTGTCGGCGCGCAGGTCGATCGCTGCGTCGGCGAAGCCGGGCGCACCCATGCGACCGCGCGCGTCGCGGCTGAAGCCGTAGCGCTCGGTCGGGATGCCGGCGATGTTGCTGTCGAGCTTGTCGTTGCCGTTTTCATCGTGGAACTGCGACAGCGCATACGGGCCGGCGGGCAGGTTGCGAAACACCAGCACGGTGCGGGCGGCGGCGGGTTGACGTTCGCCGCTGAGTGCGCCCTTCATCCAGCTGGCTTCGCTGCCGAACAAGGCGCCAGCGACATTGCCCTTGTCCGAGCGCGCGTTCAGGACTTCGACCGTCAGGTCGTAGGCCTGGGCTGCGGCGCCGAAGCCCAGCAGCAGGCCGGCGCCGCGATCGACTGCACGCTGCGCAGCTGCGCTGCCGCATCGCCGGCATGTGCGATGTCGCCGCGCGCGGCCAGGCGCAGCTCGGGCCAGGCCTGGGCCAGCATTCGCGACAGCGTGCGTGCCAGCACGGGTTCGTCTTCGGCAATCAGGGCCAACGGGCCGGGTGCGGTGTTCATGCGGGGATCCTCACGGTGGCCAGCGTGCCTTGCGGCTTGTTGGGTTGCAGTCGCAGCGAAGCCTGCGCGCCGTGCAGCGCACGCAGGCGGTCGCGCACATGCACCAGGCCATAGCTGTTGCTGCTGCGATCAGGATCGTGGTCGGGCGGCAGACCCAGGCCGGTGTCGGCCACCTCAAGTTCCAGCCCGCCATCGGTGGCGCGTGCGGTGACGGTGATGGCGCCGCAACCGATCTTGGGCTCGATGCCGTGCTTGATGGCGTTCTCGACCAGGGGCTGCAGCAGCATGGCCGGCACGGTGGTCTGCTGCAGCGCGTCGGGCAGCTCGAGTCGATAGCGCAGCCGCGGGTCCAGGCGCAGCGACATGATCTCGAGGTAGGCTGCCAGCTGCGCGAACTCAGCGCGCAAAGTCGTGGTCTCGGATCGCGAGCCGGCCAGCGCGCTGCGCAGGTAGGTGATCAACTGGTCGATCATTTGCCTGGCCTGCGCCGGTTCGTCGTCCACCAGCGAGCGCAGGTTGGCCAGCGTGTTGAACAGCATGTGCGGCTCCAGCTGCGCGCGCAGCATGCGCAGTTCGGCTTCGACCACCAGCCTTTGTGCCTTCGAACGCGCCGCCGCCTCGTCGCTGAGCCGGTTGCGCAGCCAGGCCAGGTAGGTGACAAAGCCGCCGGCCAGGACGGTGGCGGCGATCGCCGCCTCACGCGCGCGCGTGAGGCCGACGATCTGCACCGGCTCACCCAGCAGCGAATAGGCACTGGCGTAGCCCAGCACATAGCCCATCGGGATGCCGACCACCAGCGACACGAGCGCCCCGATGGGGTCCGGCAGGCGTCGGATCCAGGGCAACTGAAGGACCAGCCAGCCCGAGGCCGAGACCCACAGCCCGATGCATTCCGAGAACCACAGGTTGCGCCAGAAACTGCCCAGCGAGGGCATCGCCAGCGTCAGTACGGCGGCGACCAGCACACAGAACAGCGCCGTGAAAACAAACAGGCGCAGCAGGCGCCGCAGGGTTTCGGGCGGCGGACGGAAGGCGCGGGAATCAGGCACGCGCACGCAGTGCAGGTTGTGGCGACCCTCACTCTAGCCGCGGCACCGGCCTGGCGGCAGCCCAGGTCGCGAACGGTCGCCCTGGGTCGCCAGCGGTCGATGGCCTCGACCGAAGCGCGGCCTCGGGCCTTGCGCGCCAGCGCTGGCCGACGACCACCAGCCGGCCGTCGCAGCCCGTGCGCCGCTCCCTGTCCGACTAGGGGTTGTCCTCGGCTCTGGATTGCACGATGCTCACGCTGCTTTCATAGGGAGAACACCGCGATGGCAAAAGGTTTGGGTATGCGTGGCAAGGACGTGCGCGACTTCTGCAAGGTCGCCCGCCAGTATCAGGTCTACATCCTGGTGCGCCATACGAATGAGGCATCGCTGGGCTACATCGGCAGGGCCGGCTACTACCCCAAGCCGGCCACCATCAAGGCCAAGACGGCCGATGTCGACCCGCCGGCTTTCACGTTCAACAGCGGCGGCGCGGCGCGGACGGTGCAGCACCGCGTCGCCGGCCTGGTGCCTCATCCCGGCTTCCAGCCCAAGGTGTTTGCCGGCGCCAAGATGAACAAGGCGATGGACTGCTGGGCCGACACGCTCGACGTGCTGTACGGCGCCGGCGTCAACATCCCGGCCACCACGCCCGACACCTGGCCGGGCTGGGGCAAGGAACACACCAGCGCCCGATCGGGATGGCGCTGGCGGGTTGACGTCGACCCGCTCTCGCCGCATTTCGGTTGCCTGCAGATCGCCCGCGACGGCATGCCGATGAGCTATCTGCACGGTGACTACGACCTCAAGGACGTGATCGTCAAGGGCATGGAGACCTACAACCAGCGCCTGGAGGGCAAGGTTCAGGGCGCCAAGAACTACACCCCGCTGCTGCCGGGGCTGGAGTTCGAGACCATCCGCAAGGCGCTGAACGAGGCCATGGGCATCGACATGGTCCAGCATGGCGCCGAAGCCCAGTTCGCCTGGCATGGCGACGAGCCGATCACCGTCATCCTGCCCGACGGGCCGCAACTGCAATTCCAGGTGCTGGGCAATGCCGAGGCGGTACAGCGCTGGTACATCGAGCGCAACCGCGAGGTGATCGCCAAGAAGGGCAAGGATTACATCGGCGACAAGACACGCTGGTTCTGGTTCGGCAACCACGGCAACCTGTTCCGGCCGGGAATGGACCGGTCCGGCTGATGACGGGTGCGACCGACGCGCAGCGCCGGCCTACACCTGCCGCGGGTCCAGCGCGTCACGCAGCCCGTCGCCCAGCAGGTTGAAGGCCAGCAACAGACCGAAGGTCGCCAGCCCCGGCCAGATCGCCATCCAGGGTGCGTTGTCGACGAAGCTCTTCGCCGTGTTGAGCATGCTGCCCCAGCCCGGCGCCGGTGGCTGCTGGCCCAGGCCCAGGAACGACAGGCTGGCCTCAGCGATCACGGCGCCGGCAATCGCCAAGGTGCTTTGCACGATCAGCAGCGCCGTGACGTTGGGCAGCACGTGGCGCAGCGCGACCCGCCAGGGCGAGGCCCCCAGCGCGCGCGCCGCTTCCACGTAGTCCTCGATCTTCACGTTGATGACCTGGGCGCGTGTCAGGCGCACGAAGATCGGCGTCGCCGAGATGCCGATCGCGATCATGGCCTTGCTCAGGCTGGGGCCGAGAAAGGCCGCCGGCGCGATCGCCAGGATCAGGAAGGGGCAGGCCAGGAAGGCGTCGGTCAGGCGCGAGATCAGCGCATCGGCCCAGCCCCCCAGCAGACCGGCCAGCAAACCGAACGCCACGCCGGCCAGCAGCGGGGCGTGCGTGCCCCAGACCACACGCGACAGCACGTCGCGGCCGATGTCGTCGGTGCCGAACCAATGCCCGCCCGATAGCGCCTGGCGGATCGCGCTCCAGCTGGTGGCGATCGGGTTGTAAGGGCTGATCCAGGGCGCCAGCAGCGCCAGCAGCACGAAGACGATCACCACGCCCAGCCCGAACATCGCCGCGCGGCGCCGTCGCAGCTGGCGCCAGGCACGCGGCCAGGGGCCGGCAGGCAGCGCCATCGTCGGACCCGCAACCTGGGGTTGGCGGCGAAGTACGCCAGGTCGGTCAGCACCGCGCCCGACAGCAGGGTGCCGAGCTCCAGCGCGCCCAGCGTGATGACCGGCGTCAGCGCATTGCGCAGCGCGTGCTTGAGTACCACCGTGCGCTCGTGCAGGCCCTTGCTGCGCGCGGTGCGCACGTAGTCGGACGTCAGCACCTGCAGCATGGCGCTGCGCATGTGGCGCATCAGCACGCCGGCGATCGCATTGCCCAGCACGAAGGCCGGCATGATCATCGCAGCCAGGTTGGCTCGCAGGTCCTCGAAGGGGCTGACGTAGCCCGAGGCCGGCAGCCAGCCCAGCTGCACCGAGAACAGCAGGATCATCAGGATGCCGAGCCAGAAATTGGGCGTGCTGATGCCCCTCAGCGCCACCGCATTGGCCAGGGCGTCCCAAGACCGTGCCGCACTTGACCGCCGCCAGGATGCCGGCCGGGATGCCGATGATCAGCGCGATCAGCATCGCCATGCCGGCCAGCTCGATCGTCACCGGCAGCTTCTGCAGCACCAGCTCGAGCACCTGCTGCTGCGTGCCCAGCGATTCGCCCAGGTCGCCGCGCAGCACACCACCCACCCAGTACGCATATCGAACAGGCAGCGGTTCGTCGAGGTGCAACTTGGTGCGCAGGTAGGCGACGACGTTCGGGCCCTGGTCCTCGCCGGCCAGGATCTTGGCCGGATCGCCGGGCAGCAATTGCTGCAAGCCGAAGATCAGCATCGACACGAACAGCAGCGTCGGCAGCACTTGCGCCAGGCGCTTGGCCAGGAACTCGAGCATGGGTGGGGAACGGGCGCCGACGACTGCAGGCGCGAAGTATCCGATGTTCGGCCGCCGCCACCCGCGGGCTTGCTATCGTCGCCATCCCCATCCCAGGAGCAGCAGTCATGAAGATCGCATTTTTCGGAACCGGCCTGATGGGCTCGGGCTTTGTCCGCCGCCTGCGCGCCAAGGGCCATGAGGTCCATGTCTGGAACCGCAGCGCAGCCAAGGCGAAGCAGCTCGAAGCCGACGGTGCCCGCCCGTTCAGCGACCCCGCGGCCGCGCTGGCGGGCGTCGAACGTCTGCATTTGTCACTGGCCGACGACGCGTCGGTGGACGCGGTGCTGGAGCCGATTGCCGCGCAGATCCCGGCCACCACCTGGATCGTCGACCACACCACCACCGCGGTGCGGCCCACGGCCGAGCGCGTGGCACGCTGGGACGCGCGCGGCCACACGTTCGTTCATGCACCGGTGTTCATGGGCCCGGCCAATGCGGCCGAGGGCACGGGGCTGATGCTGGTGTCGGGTGAACAGGGTCGCCACGACCGGCTGCTGCCGCTGCTGCAGGGCATGACCGGCAAGGTGGTCTACCTGGGTGCGCAGCCCGAACGCGCCGCGGCCTTCAAGCTGTTCGGCAACCTGACGCTGCTGGGCATCCTGGGTGTGCTGGGCGACGTCAACCGGCTGGCCCATTCGGTCGGTATTTCGACCGCCGATGCGTTTTCACTGTTCCAGCATTTCAACCCCGGCCAGTCGCTGCCGGCGCGCGCCGCACGCGTCGAAGGCGGCAAGTTCGACACGCCGTCGTTCGAGATGGCGATGGCGCGCAAGGACGTGCGCCTGATGATCGAAGAAGCGCAGCGCGGCGGCACCGAGCTGTTCGTGATGCCGGCCGTGGCCGCGATGTTCGATGCTGCGATCGCGCGCGGCGAAGGGGCGCTGGACGCCAGCGCAGCGGCACGCGTGGTGGGCTGAAGCGCGCAGCCGCGCTGCGGTTCTTCAGGCCCGCACTTCGAACACCGCGGGATCGTCGGCATGGTCGATCAGCAGCGATTTCACGCGAGCCTGCCACAGGGCCCGGAACTCGGCCTGTTCGTCGGCCGATGCGCTGTCGCCCAGGCAGCGCGGCAACAGCTGAAAGGTGCGCGCCTGGCCCGGCACCTGTTCGAGATGGGCGGTGGCGTCGACATGCTGCGCCGTGTCCACTCGCGTCAGGCGCATCTGCGCGCGAATGTCGGCGCCGAAGAACAGCAGCTGCCGGCGATCGAAGAACGATCCGATGCCCTTGAAACCGGTGTCTTCGGTGGCGCCGGTGAGCAGGCTGACCACGTTCGCGAACACGCCGTTCACACCGTCGAGCCGCTGGCCGCGCAACTCGACCCGGATCGCACCGCGCTCGGGCATGGCCTGCGGGTACAGGGCCGTCAGCGCAGCCCGCGTGAGCAGGTAGGCCGAGGCCACGGTCGGACAAGAATGACCGGCCAGCTTGACCACGTCGGCATAACCGTAGTCGATCACGCCGCTGCGCGCTGCGCCGAGAAATTCGGCCAGCGGATCGAACACACGCAGACGCGGGCCGGCCTCGAAGAAGTCCGGCAACTGCATCGTGGCATTCGTCGCCGGCGCAGCCATTCAGCGCACCACGAAATCGATGACGATCGCGCCCGGCTCACGTTGCCGGTACTGGATGTCGACCCTGTCGCCATAACGGTTGCGCAATTGATCGAGCAGCGGCAGCGGATCGTGGTCATTGACGAACTGCATGGTCTCGCCACTTTGCAGCGCGTCCAGCGCACCGAAGATCGCCGCGTGGCGAAAACGCTTGGCGATGCCGCGCGCGTCAAAGGGGTAGAGGGCCGTGGCCGACAGGTGCAGATGGGGTTGCGACATGCTCGTTCCTTTCAGGGTGGGGGTTGACGTTGGGAATTGAGATGGGGGACAGGGGCGGCGTTGGCCTGCCGGTTCCAAGCACGCACCCGCGGCGCCCATTCGTCCAGCAGCTGGGCGGCCATGGCGGGGTCGAAGTCTTCATGCTGCAGCTTGCGCACACCCAGCTCGGCCAGCTGCAGGTGGTGCGTGGGTGCGATGCCGTGTTGCGCCAGCGACTGCTTGGCGCAGGCCAGCGGGCAACCGTCGATGACCAGGATCGGGCGCTGCGTCGCCTGCGCCTGGCGCGCTGTGCGAATCAGGCTCTTCACCTGCCCGCCCAGCCCGGCGATGCACGACATCTCGGCGTCGCCGTTGCGGTCGAGTCGCACCGCAAGGTGGTTGGCGAGCTGCGCCGCACTCGAACAGCCCGAGCAGGAATAGACCAGGGTGCGCGGCGCGGGCGCGGGCCTGGGCGTGGCTGCGGTTGCAGTTGCAGTTGCAGTTGCAGTTGCAGTTGCAGTTGCAGTTTCGGGCGCGGACGACATGGTGACCAGCGGTCCAGGGTTCAGCGTGTGCCGCTGCCGGCGCCGACCCGGGCCGCTGCGGTACGGCGCGTGGGCGGTGCGCGCATCGGTGCGGCGGCCGGCGCATCGCGGCCCGACGGCACGCTGAGGTCGGCCAGCGTCACCGCATCCAGTTCCCTGAAGTAGGCGCGCAAGGCGCTGTCGAACAGCCCCTTGAGCCGGCACGACGGGCTCAGCGTGCAGGTGTTGGAGTCGGGGTCGAAACACTCGACGAGACGAAAATCGGTTTCCGAGCTTCGCACCACGTCACCGATGCGGATGTCGGCCGGGCGCTGCAGCAGCCGCAAACCACCGCCCCGTCCGCGCGTGGTCTGCAACACGCCCTGCCGCGCCAGGTCGTTGACGATCTTCATCAGGTGGTTCTTCGACACGCCGTGGTGCTCGGCCAGCTCGGCAATCGTCACCTGGCGATCCGGGTGCGCGGCGCAATACATCAGCACGCGCAGGGTGTAGTCGGTGTATTCGGCAAGTCGCATGGTTGCTCCCGGGCATCGTGCGGTCGCCGGTGCCGCGCGGAACCTTTAAGATGCACTGTCGGTACATCTTACCGCGAACGCGGGCAAAGTGCACCCTGGCAGCATCTCGGCGGCGTGCGCCGACCCACCCTGTCGTCAGCCGGGCAGCCTGGCCAGGCCGGGTATCCAGAGCAGCACGTAGGGGTAGATGCTGTCCCAGATCAGCACGCCGATCAGCCCGGCAACCGCCACGCAGACCATCGCGGTGGCCAGCCGCGTGATCAGCCCGCGATGGTGGGTGCGCAGCACGAAGGACAGGCTGAAGGCGATGCTGGTGAACGAGGCCAGCACGGCGCCGGTGCCGGCCACGGTGGCCGACAAGCTGCCCTGCGAGGCCAGCGTTGCGGCCGCCGCCACGGCACTGGCACTGGACATCAGGCCACCGACCGCGCTGACGAAGTAGAAGCCCACGTCGCCGAACTGGCGCTGCGCCAGGTTGCCCAGCACGTGCAATGCCAGGAACACGACGCCGTACTTCAGGGCCAGCGGCAGCGAGAACGGCAATTCCAGCTTGATCTGCGCAGACGGTTCGGCCGGTGGTGGCCTGCGTTGCTGGTAGCTCCACAACACCAGGCCGATGCTGGTGAACAGCATCAACGCAAACGCAGCGAACGAGCCCACCAACGCCAGCGGCGCCAGCACCCGCAACAGCCCGGCGTTGCGCACCAGCATCGCGGTGGTCGCCAGCAGGATGCCGCGGTAGGCCGATTCGACGAACACACCCGCGGCCTCGCGCACGCGAGACGACAGTTCGATGACTGTGAAGTTGCTGTTCACCAGGCCGCCGAGAAAACCCGACAGCTCGGTGCCGCGTGTGCCATACATCTTCCACAAGATGTAGTTCACGAAACCGATGCCAGCGATCAGGATCACCGTCACCCAGGCCGCACGCGGCTCGATCAGCTGCCAAGGCCCGACCGCCCCGATCGGCAGCGCCGGATAGATCACGATCGCCAGAATGGCCAGCAGCAGCGCCGATCGCAGCTCACTCTCGGTCAGCCCCATCGAGAAGTCGGCAAGCCGCTCTTTCCAGGCCAGCAAGGCCGTGGCGATCACCATCACCGCGGCCGGCGAGATGGTGTGGCCCTTGCCGCACAGGATGCCGGCAAAGCAAGTCACCAGCATGGCTGCGGAGGTGGTCAGCTCCATGCCTTCATTGGCGCGCAGCGTGTGCAGATTGAGCAGCACCGCCAGCACGCCGACGAGGGCCAGGATCAGCAGCCCGTAAGCGTCACCCAGTGAGCCGCCCAGCGCGCCCAGCAGGCAGATGAAACCGAAGGTGCGCAGACCGGCTTCCTTGCCGCGCCGTTCGCGCTCGAGGCCGATCAGCAGGCCCAGCGCCAGGCTGAGCGCCAGGCGCAGCAGGATCTGTACATAAGGCCACTCGACCTTCGGCAACATGGTCACGGCATCGGGCATTGAAGATGCGTCACTTGTCGATAGTTTGAATGCGAACGAGTTTAGCCCTGCTCTTTCGATGGACGGCAGCGATGGACGGCAACATGCCCGTGCGCGCTGCACAATGGGTCGAACCTGAACCGAGGACCCGGGATCATGAAGATTGCGCTCATGTCCGACCTTCACCTGTCGGTGCACCCGATGTCGCCTCCGGCCGTGGCCGCCGACGTGCTGGTGCTGGCCGGTGACCTGCTGCGCCCGGCCGGCGCCATCGAGTGGGCACGACAGTTCGGTGCCACGCCCACACTGTTCGTCGCCGGCAACCATGAGTTCTATGGCGGCACCCTGGCCGGTACGATGAACGATCTGCGCCGGCACGCCGCCGGCAGCGCCGTTCGCGTGCTCGAAAAGGACGCGTGGCAGCTCGGTCGGGTGCGCTTTCTGGGCTGCACGCTGTGGTCGGACTACCGCCTGTACGATTCACCCGAGCAGCGCGAACAGGGCCTGCAGCAGGCCGGTGCGATGGTGCGCGACTTTTCACGCATCCGCGTCGCGCCGGACTACAGCGACCTGTTCACCCCGGCCCTGGCACAGATGCTGTTCGACGATTCGGTGGCCTGGCTGGAGCAGCAGTTCGCCATCGCCCACAACGGCCCGACGGTGGTGATCACGCATTTCGCACCGGCGCGCGGCAGCATCGCGACGCGCTTTGTCGGCTCGCCCTTGAACGCCTGCTTCGTGTCCGACCTGGAGCCGCAGATCCGGCGTTGGCAGCCCGAGCTGTGGCTGCACGGCCATGTGCACGACAGCGTCGACTATCACGTCGGCCGCACGCGCGTGGTCGCCAATCCACGCGGTTATGCGCCCAAGGGCGTGGTCGAGAATCAGACCTTCGACGCGTCGTTGACGATCGATCTGGACTGAATCGGGGCCCCCGGCGCAGGGCCGCCGGCTAACGCACGACGACCGTCAGCGATGCGAAGCCGCTGGCCGGAAAGCCGGCGCGTTGCGGCGACGGGCTTGACGCCAGCGTGATCTCGCGCGTGCCGGCCAGCAGCGCATGCAGGATCAGCCGAAGTTCGAGCCTGGCCAGCGGCGCGCCCGGGCAGACATGCACGCCGGCGCCGTACAGCAGGTTGTGCTTGTCATTGCGTTCGGGGTCGAAGCGGTCCGGGTCGCCAAACACGGCTTCGTCGCGGTTGGCGCTGGCCCAGATCAGCGTCAGGCGTTCGCCGGCGCCGAACTGGCGGCCACCGATCTCGACCGGGCAGGTGGTGACGCGGCGGTTGGCAATCAAGGGCGCGTGCAGGCGCAGGATCTCGTCGATCGCGGCCGGCAGATCGGCAGCTTGTTGGCGCAGTTCGGCCTGCAGCGCCGCATGCGTGGCCAGATGGTGCACGAGAATGCCCACGCTGGCCGCGATGGTGCCCAGTTCTCCCACTGTCCAGTTGCGCACGATGCTCACGACCTCCTCATCGCTGAGCGGCCTGCCGTGGATGTGCTCGTGCACCAGGCGGGTGGTGACGTCGTCGGGCGCCTGCGCGCCGGCATCACGGCGCAGCACCAGTTGCTGCTTGATGTGGCCATCGAATTCGACCGCGATCTGCGCCATGGCCGAGCGGTCGCCCGCACGGGTGGCGCGGTGGTTCTTGCCGATCCATTCGCGCAGCGGTTCGTGCAGGCTGTCGGGCCAGCCCATGAACGCACATTGCGCGCGCAGCGCAAAGGTCTGCGCAAATCCACCCATCATCTCGAAGCCCTGATCGCGCGGCAAATCGCCGACCAGCGCATGGGCGATGTCCCGGCACACGGGCTCGAACGCCGCCATGTGTTCGGGCGTGAAATAGCGGTCGATGATGTCCCGGTAGGGCGTGTGCTCGGGTGGATCCATCGCATTCGGGATCGACAGATGATTCGACGCCGCGTTGCTGAAGCTTCGAGGGTCGTGCAGCACGCGCATCACATCCGCATGCCGAAACAGCGACCACCACAGGTAGTCGCTGTGCGCGACCGGGCAACGATGGCGCATGGCATCGTAGGCGGCGATCTGGTCGTCGAGCACGTCCGCGGCCCTGGGGTTCCAATCGGTCGGCTTTTCGGGGTTCATCGGCTTCTTCCCAGACTTGGTGGTGGTGCTCCGCCGCATTCAAGGCGCAGCACGGGCGCCCAGCACGGCAACAGGCTTGGACGACTCGTCGAGCACCGGATCGCGCTGGTGCGGCCATGCGATTGACGGTTATCGTGGTCATGGGTCACGCTGTCAATGCCCTGCAGCAGAAGGCACCCGGTACCGTACGCCAAGGCAGACATCCTGGCGCCGATGCAGGATTTCCCGCTCATCCAGAATGGTGTCGATGCCCCTGGGATGAGAGAGACCAAGCAATGCCCGCCATATCCGACACACAGACCCTGCACGACCAGCACGGCCGCCATCCGCAAGCCCTGACGGTGGAGGATTTCCGGCACAACCTGGCCGCCGTTCGGGCGCGCATCGATGCGGCCTGTCAGCGTGCCGGGCGCAGTTCGGAAGCGGTGCGGCTGCTGCCGGTCAGCAAGACCAAGCCCGAAGCCAGCATCCGCCTGGCCTATGCGGCGGGCTGTCGCATGCTCGGTGAGAACAAGGTGCAGGAGGCCCACGGCAAATGGCAGGCGGTGCAAGACCTGCTCGATCTTCGCTGGTCGGTCATCGGCCACCTGCAGACCAACAAGGCCCGGCTGGTGGCGCGATTCGCCGCCGAGTTCCAGGCGCTGGACAGCTTGCGCGTGGCCGAGGCCCTGGATCGCCGCTTGCAGATCGAGGGGCGTTCGCTGGACGTGTTCGTGCAGGTCAATTCCTCCGGTGAGCCCAGCAAGTACGGCCTGCCCCCCGAGCACGCAGCCAGCTTCATCCGTGCCCTGCCGGCATTCTCGGCGTTGCGCGTGCGTGGCTTGATGACGCTGGCGCTGTTCTCCGCCGAGGCCGAACGGGTGCGACCGTGCTTCATCCTGCTTCGCACGCTGCGCGACCAACTGCGCGACAGCGCACCGCCGGGCATTGCCTTGGACGAACTGTCCATGGGCATGTCGGGTGATTTCGAGATCGCCATCGAGGAAGGCGCCTCGGTGGTGCGCATCGGGCAGGCCATCTTCGGTGCACGCGCCCTGCCCGACAGCCACTACTGGCCGACGAATGCCAGCGCAGAAGAATCGGGTGCGCCCTTGTCGAAGGCACACGCGAACCCTCTTTCCCGACCCTGAAGGACGCACAGGCCGCGCGCCCGACAGGCTGGCTGCATGCCGCGCTACGGCGCCGGCTTCTTCAGCGTCATCGCCCCGCGAATGTCGCCGATGCGGTAGCCGGTGGCGCGGTCGTCCGGATACAGCGCCACCAGCTTGGCCTTGACCGCGGGGCTGAGTTGCTCCTGTGCGCCGTGGCAGCCCAGGCAGAGCTCGCCGGTGGGCAAGGCACGCATGTAGCGCCACACCGTCTTGCCATCTTCCTGCACCGCCTCGTGGCGTTCCAGCGTGGCGGCGGGCTCGTGGGCTGCAGCGCGGCGGTCGAAGTCTTCCAGCGCGGCACGCTCCCAGGCGTCGGGTACCGCCTTCGGATTGCGATTGCGCAGGCTGACGCGCTTGACATTCCAGCCCGTCTGCTGCGAAGCCGCCCGGGCCAGCGCCGGTGCCTCGACCTGGCAGGTCGAGATCGCGCCTTCGGGCCCGGACTTCGCGATCTCGGCTTGCAGCACCTGAAGCAGCTTCGGCGGGACCGCCGTCGAAACGCCGCGCGCCTCAGACACCCAGACCGGCTCGGCAGCCTGGGCGGCGCTTGCGACACACAGCACGGTGACCGCCAATGCGGCCGAAGTTCGTAACTTCATTGCGATTCCCCTTTGCAGACCATCCATCAGAGTTTGACGACTGTCTTGGCGCAGACGATGACGTCGCGCAAGCGAGCCGACGAACCGATGCTTCTCGGTGCAACGGGGCCATCCTGAGACCCTTGACCGCCGTCAACCATCACGGCCCCGAAGTTGACCATCCGACAGGTCGATCAGCCTGATCCGATCCAGGGCTGCGCGCGATCCGCCCCTCGGGTGTCGACCTGACCCCAGATCAACTTCCAGACGAGAACCACGACGGTCGCGAACCCGATCGCGAGCAGGCTTGCTCCGAGCCGCTGCTGGTCGTCCAGCAGGTAGTTGCTGCACAAGCGCACCGGTGATTTCAGATAAAGCCATCCAAGGCGGAACAGCGTCGCGGTCAACTCAAGCAGAACCACGCCCGCACCACGAAGCCCGCACGGGGCCAACTGAGTGCAACCGGTACGCCGATCAGCAAGGGCAGGCTCAGGAACTTCGCCAGCGTGACCCAGGGATCATCCAGCGCGGCATCGATCGCCAGGGGCAGCATCCACACCGCGCCGGTCAGCGACTCCAGCAGCAGCCCGCTGATGCCGCAGCCGCGGTGGTCGCAGGCCGCAAGACCATGGTCGATCCGGTCTGGCAGACAGCGCACACCTCACAGCACCGCACCCGCAGGGCGAAAGCGGCGAATCTGTGGCTTCACCGCTTCAACCGCTGGCTGACAAAACGGGCCGCGCCATCGCGGCCATCCCAGTCCAGGATGGCGACCAGCCTGCTGTCGGGGTCCACCACGGCGATCGCGGCGTCGTGCACGAACCCGCCCAGCCCGTCGGGCACGGTGACGACCCCGAAGACCCGCAACAGCGTGGTCAGATCAGCGGCGTCGACGGGCCGCGTTGCGATCCAGCCTGCACCGTGGTCGCCGTGCAGGCGCTGGAAACTGACCAGCGCAGCGGCATCATCGTGCGCGGGATCGAAGCTGACACTCAGCAGCGCCAGCTCGTCCGAGGCGATCGGCAGGGCCAGTTCACGCTGCAGGCGCGCGAACTGGCCGCCCTGCGCCGAGCAGTAGGTGGTGCAGCGCGTATGGATGAACTCCACCAGCAGCCAGCGCCCGCGCAACGCCCCGAAACTGATGAGCCCGCCACCGGCGGTCTGCAACGGCAGCGAAGGCACCAGCCGCGGATGTACTTGCACGTCGATGCGGCGCGCGGTCTCGGTGGTGTAGGCGCGAAAGCCGCCCGTGGCGCTGGCCAACGCGCCGATTCCCGCTGCCAGCAGAGCGAGGCTAACGAGCAGCGTTCGCAGTACCGTTACCGGAGCCCTCGTGCACCGACGTCTTCAGCAGACCTGCCGTGATGCGGACGCTGAAGTACAGCATGCCCAGCACCACCAGCAGCGCGCCGATCGAACCGAACTTGTCGGTACGGATCCATGCCGGCAGATGCGCATCCATCCTGCGCGCCACGCTCAGTCGCCCGGCATCAAGGAAGGACAGCACGAAGATCAGACCGCCAATCGCGAAAGCAGGCGGCCCCAGCCTGTCGCTGCCGGTGTTCGGCGGCGCGCCCGCGCTGCGGCCGAGCACGTGAAACATCAAGGCCAGCGCCATCGGCAGCACGCCCAGCAACCGATAGAAGTGAAAGTGCCCGGAACCCACTGCGTGTTGTGCATCACCAGGTTGATGCGAGTGGTGCCGTCGAGAATGGCCGGCACGATCCCGGCGGCCCAGCCGAACATCGCCAGGATCAACAGCCGGGACGGCATCGTCCAGCGCATGCCGGATCGATAGATGTTGGTGAGTGCGCCATGCACCGTGACCAGGAAAACCGAGAAGCCCGCGCCCCAGGCCACGACCTGGCCCATCACCGTCGCCCAGCGCGGTTGCGCGTAGTCCGTCAGCAGGTGGTGCGGGAACACGACGATGACAAACACCTTGCTCACGGCCCATGACCACAGGAACGGTCGCGAGATCGGATACGGCTTGCCCGAGTAGCGCGGCAGCAGTTCGTACACGGCGATCGCACCCCTGTCGATCGTGGCGTTGATGTACATGTGGCCGAATCAGTAGATCAGGTTCTTGACCATCAGCGCGTTGATCACCATCTCGGGGTAGAAGACGTTGACCAGGCTCATCACCAGCACCACGGCACCGGCCAGGATGCCCACGCCGGTCAGCAGATCGCCCAGCATGAAGAGCGCGGCGGCGTTCGGGCTCCACAGCCCCATGCTGCGCACCGGCAGCCAGGTGGCCTGCCCCATTCGCAGGGTAAGGCCCAGCAGCAGCATCAACACGAACAACGCCAGCGACATGATGAGGTACAGGTTGAACGCGCCGCGGCTTGCTCCCTTTAGTCGCTCGTCGTCCGGATACATCGTGATTGCAGCCATCGCGCCAGCCACCAACCCCTGCTGCGGCGGAATCGGGAACTGGTGCAGCGTGGCGTAAGTGCCGCCCACGAAGATCATCAGCAAGGCGCCGAACAAGCATCGTCGCATCACGTTGGACGTGTGCGCAGCCCGTCGCGTCGCCGCGCCGTCGGCCGGCTTGCCGGCCTGCCCGATCACGTACGGGAATCCCAATGCGACCAGGCCCATGCCCGTCATCGCAAGGGTCCAGATCAGGTCCTGGAACAGCATGGTGATTCCCTTTGACCACAGCGACGTGCCAGACCTATGCCGCTGGGAACGGCTTGTCAAGCCGCAGCGGGCGGTCGTTGCGGGCCCATGGAAGTCTTGTGTTCGATGCATGACTTGCGGCGTAGGGTTTGGCGCATTTGCGCAGACCGGACCTGCGCTCTTGCGAAGAACCAGGTGCAGACGACAGCGACGATGTCGAACGGTTCGTCACCCACCGCGGCAAGACCACGCTCAGGTCTGGTCAGAACGCCGTCGCCACACTGTCGGTCGGGGGCGCGATTCGGCAATCGGGACCGACGCACTCGTCGCCCATCAACGAACAGGAGCCGACATGACACAACGCATCAACTACAAGACAAGCTCGCCCGGCGCGTTCCAGGCCATGCTGGCGCTGGAGGCCCATGCCCGACAGTGCGGGCTGGAACATTCGTTGCTGGAACTGGTGAAGACGCGCGTATCGCAAATCAACGGCTGCGCCTACTGCCTGGACATGCACACCAAGGACGCGCGCGCCGCCGGCGAGACCGAACAGCGCCTGTACCTGCTGTCGGCGTGGCGTGAGACCGAGTTCTACACGCCACGCGAGCGGGCCGCGCTGGCCTGGGCCGAGGCGGTCACGCTGGTCGCCAGCCAAGGGGTGTCGGACGCCGCTTACGAGCAGGCTCAGCGGCAGTTCGACGCCAAGGCCCTGGTCGACCTGACACTGGCGATCGTCGCGATCAACGGCTGGAACCGCCTTGCCATCGCCTTCCATGCCGACGTGGGCAGCCATCAGCCAGCGAGCACACCCGCCCGCTGATCTTGCCGGTGTTCTCCTGAGCAGCGAGCAGCCGCGGGCCTGAATGCATCGCCCTTCGTGCCGTCTCGATGGCCGGCAAAATGCGGCGACACCGGATGGCTGTCGCATTCAGGCCTGGTTCATCCGCACTTGGTCAGACTGTGCGAACGGTCCATGTGAACCGGGTTTCGACAGAAGGGGAACACCATGACTTCGACGCATTGGCTGACGACGATCGCCTTGGCCACCGCCCTCGTGGGCACCACTGCCTTGGCGCGGCCTGACCAGACGAACATGCACTCTGCAAGGCACATGCGGGCCAAGGCGGCGCTGCGTGTCGTGCCCAATCGCAGCCAGCCGACGCAGGCGGCCTACGGCTGGAAGTACTTTACGAATCCGCGCGCGCCGCACGCGGTGATGATCAGTCCCTCGGGCGAGTACTTCCTGAGCCTTGGCGACGGACCGCGCCAGATCACCGGACCTGCAGGCCAGCTGTTGCCGAACGCGCCTGCGCAGGGCTGAATCGCACCACCGACAAGCGGCCCGGCTTCAAACTGCCTGTCGCACCCGTCAAGGACGACCATGAACTGGAAGAACACCGACGACCGCTACGGATCGCTGTCGATCGGCATGCACTGGCTGATGCTGCTGCTGCTGATCGGCGTCTATGTGGCGATCAACCTGCACGATCTGGCCGCGAAAGGCAGCGTGCTGAGAGCGGACCTGAAGCTCTGGCACTTCGCGCTCGGCATGGGCGTGCTGGCGCTGGTGGCGATGCGCCTGGTCACACGGCTGCTGTCCGGGCCCGTGCCGCGCATCGAACCGGGGTTGCCGCTGTGGCAGCAGCGTCTGGGCACGTGGATGCACGTCGCGCTGTATGTCTTCATGCTCGGCATGCCGGTGCTCGGCTGGCTGGTGCTCGGTGCCAAGGGAGACCCCGTTTCGATCCTCGGCCTGCCGCTGCCCACGCTGATCGGCCCGGACAAACCCCTGTCGAAATCACTCAAGGAGATCCACGAAACGATCGGCACGCTGGGGTACTACCTGATCGGCCTTCATGCGGCGGCCGCGCTCTTCCATCACTACCTGATGCGCGACAACACCTTGCTGCGCATGCTGCCGGCACGCCGCTGAAACGTCTGGCCATGCGCGGCAAGCGCAGTCGCGCCGCCAACCCTCGGTGCCGAAGTCGGCAGGCGAGAATGATCCGATGCACACCGCGCCAGCCCAGGCCACGGCCCTCGTCCACTGGACCGACGCCCAGGGCCTGCCGCAGCAGGCGCCCTGGCGCTCGACAGCCGGTCGGGCACCACCGGCGGCCCTGGTGCTGGCCGACGAAACGCTGGGCGCCGACGCGGCCTACCGCTTGCTGGCGGCCGGCACCGCCGTGCTGTGGCTGGGCGACTACCTGAACGCGCGCCAGCTGCTGCAGGCGCTGGGCCGGCGCATCGACCGTCGACAACGCCGCCCTGGCAAACCAGCGGCCAGCCTGACCGCGGCCTTCCACGCACAGCGCCAGGCGCAGGCCGAGCGCGCACGCATCCTGGGCGGCCTGCTCTTGCCTTTCGACGCCGACCACGCGGTGCCGCTGCGCCGCGCGCCCGATGTTCGCGCCGCCGGGGCGCAGGCCCATGGGCCGGTGGCTTCGCACTACGTGCAAGCGCTGCGCGAACTGCTGGGCCTGGTGGGTGCCTTTGAATGGCGCAAGAAGGGCGTGCCGGTGCCGGCGCTGGGCGCGTCCATCCACCCGCACCACGGTGTGTTCTCGCCCGTGCGCGGTGAATACGTTGACCTGGTGGCGAACGCGCCTTTGCCGGCTGCCGCCCAGTCAGGTGGCGCGTTCGACATCGGCACCGGCACCGGCGTGCTGGCGGCGCTGCTGGCGCGGCGCGGGCTGCACGTGCTGGCCACCGACCTGTCGCCCGCGGCGCTGGCCTGTGCCGCCGACAACCTCGCACGGCTGGGGCTGCAAGGGCAGGTCAGTCTGCATGCGGCCGATCTGTTTCCCGATGGTCGGGCTGGCCTGATCGTGTGCAACCCGCCCTGGGTGCCGGCGCAGACCAGTTCGCTGCTCGACGCCGCCGTCTACGACCCCGGCAGCCGCATGCTGCGCGGCTTTCTGTCCGGGCTGGCCGCGCACCTGGTGCCCGGTGGTGAAGGCTGGCTGATCCTGTCCGACCTGGCAGAGCATCTGGGCCTGAGGTCACGCGCCGAACTGCTGGGCTGGATCGAAGCCGCCGGGCTGCAGGTGCTGGGCCGGCTGGACACGCGGCCGCGGCATCGCAAGGCGGCCGATGCCGACGATCCGCTGCATGCGGCGCGAACGGCCGAGGTCACTTCACTGTGGCGGCTGGGGGCCGCCGACCTGGCGCCTACGACCCCAACTTCAAACCACTGAGCCGCAGCAAGCCATCCGGAACGTTGCGCACGCCGCTCAGCGTGGGGTTGTAGGCCCGCAGCCAGTTGCGGTGGTACAGGTAGATGATGGGCCGCTCTTTCAGCAGCTGCGCAGCCACCTGCTCGTAAGCCTTCTTGCGCGCAGCCACGTCGCCCAGGCTGCGCGCCTGCTTGAGCAGCGCGTCGGTGTCGGCGCTGCAATAGCCGTCGAGGTCGGCACGGCCGCTCCAGGCCAGCACGTAGGCCTCGAAGTCGCCCTTGTCGGCCATGTTCAGGCTGGTGGCGAGTTCGGTGGCCTGGATCTTCACGTCGAAGCCGGCATCGCGTGCCATCGCCTGCACCACCAGCGCCAGGCGTTGCGCGTCGCTGGTGGTCGGGGTCACCAGCGTGAAGCTGGGGTTGGCCACGCCGGCCTGCTTCAGCAGCGCGCGCGCCTTGCGGCGGCGGCAAAGGCTCGCAGTGTGCCCTCAAAGCGCGGCCGCCGGCGCCGTTGGCGGCCGTTTGCATTACGCTATGGCCCCATGGACGTGCTGCAACTCGATGTATCGGGTCGGCCCCAGGCCTGGATCAGCCCGCGTGAGGCGGCGGTGCTCTATGCCTGCGACGCTGTGGCCTGGACGCTGGGCGCTGCCTTCCAGGTGCTGCGGGGTGGCTACCAGCGCAGCACCGGGCTGCAGTCGCGCATCGAGTTGCACCCCATCGTCGCGGTGCGCGGTGCCGTGCCGTCGCGCGCCTGGCGCCAGACGCCGTCGCTGGCCAACACCAAGCTCTTCGTTCGCGACCGCTTCGTCTGCGCCTACTGCGGCGATGGTTTCCACTTTGACGAACTGACGCGCGAACACATCGTGCCGGTGTCGCGCGGTGGCATCGACAGCTGGATGAACTGCATCACCGCCTGCCGCTCGTGCAACGGCCGCAAGGGCAACCGCATGCCCGAGGAAGCGCGCATGAGCCTGCTCTACCTGCCCTACGTGCCCAGCCTGCACGAGGACATGATCCTGCGCGGGCGCCGCATCCTGGTCGACCAGATGGATTTTCTGCTGGCGTCGGTGCCACGTTCAAGCCGCCTGCACGCCTAGGGCTCGGCGGCTGAAGCCGCCCTGCCCGGCGTTTCCCCTCGGTTCGGTGCGGCCGGTTTTCAACACCACTGCGAAAATCCCAATCCCGGAGACACACCTGTATTTCAAGTCGCAGGCGCAGCGCGACTGCGTGCTCGACAACCACGTGCACAAGCACACCGTCGAGGCATCGGCGAAGAAGAACCTGGTCTTCATGGCCTAAGGTGAAGTCGGTTCGGTGCACCTGCCGGGCAAGAAGCCTTACCTGACGCAGGCCGACGCGAAGGGCATCAAGGTTGGCGTCGTCGCCAACAAGATGACGGCCGACTTCTGGCGTGCGATGGGTGCCAACGCCATTCCCACCAACGTGGCCGAGATCGCCTCGTCGTCGCAGACCGGGCTGATCGACACCTGCCCGACGCCGTTTGCCTTCTACGTGCCCTCGGGCCTGAACAAGGTGCTGCCGGTAATGACCAAGTTGCCGCAGTGGGAGTCGGCCGGTGTCTCGCTGATGAACAAGGGCGCCTACGACAAGATGCCCGCCGAGCTGCGCGCGGTCGACTCCGCACTCACCGCCGTGCACCTCAAGGACGCCGGCAAGAAGGCCTGCGAAGGCGCCAAGTAAGTTCATGGCCGACGCGGCGTCGGCAGGCCACGGGGCGCCACCACCCGCGGGGCATGGGGCGCCACCGCCTTCGGGCCACAAGGCCGCACCGCCCGCCATGGGGCGGCTGTTGCATCTGGCACCGGCTGGAATGCTGGATCGCCGTGCTGGCGTTCAGCTTCATCGCGCTGGTACTGTGCCTCGACGTGCTCGGGCGCGAACTGTACGGCCCGCTGCTGAAGCTGCTCGGGCAGCCGGTGGGCGCCACCGGGTTGCTCGGCTCGCAGAAGAAGGCGGTGTTCGCGCTGGTGATCGGCTCGTTCGGCGGCATCGCCACCGCCACCGGCGTGCACCTGGTGCCACGCGTGGGCTTCAAGTGGCTGCCCCAGGCCTGGTCGCCGCAGGTCGACCGTGTCGCCGACGTCTTCACCGGCTGCTTTCTGCTCGGCGTGGCCTGGTATGGGGTGGTCTTCATGCTGGCGTCCAAACAGTCGGGCGTGCTGGCCGCGGTGATCAATGTTTCGGCCTGGTCGATCCAGACCGTGATCCCGCTCGGTTTTGCCTCTGCCGCGCTGCGCTACTTCGCCTTTGCGGCCTGGCCCGCACTGCGGCCGCAGCCGCCCGAGTATCAGGAATGACCGGCGCGCTGGTGCTGCTGGTCGTTCTGCTGCTGCTCACGCTGCGCCAGCCGCTGCTGGTGATCCTGCTGGCGGCTGCCGCGGTGGTGCACATCGTGTGGGGCAAGGGCCAGCTCGACTACATCCTCGAGGACATGTGGATCTCGCTCGACAAGGAGCTGATCCTGGCAATCCCGATGTTCATCCTGTGCGGCGGCGTGATGACCAAGGGATCGACCGCCCGCCGATTGATCGACATCGCGGCAGCGCTGACATCGCACCTGCCGGGCGGCCTGGCGGTGGCCTGCGTGCTCAGCTGCGGGGTGTTTGCGGCGATCTCTGGGTCGTCGATCGTCACCATGCTGGCGGTGGGCACGGTGATGCTGCCGGCGATGACGGCCGCCGGCTACAGCAGCCGCTTCAGCCTGGGCGTGGTGATGGCCAGCGGCACGCTGGGCATCATCATCCCGCCGTCGATCCCGCTCATCCTGTACGGCCTGGTCACCGAGACCTCGATCACCGAGCTGTTCATCGCCGGCATCGGCCCCGGCCTTCTGTTGCTGCTGGTCTTTGCGCTGTACGCGATGTGGGTCAACCGCGCGCTGCCGCGCACGCGCTTCGAACTTGCACGCCTGCGCCATGCGCTGCGCAAGGGCATCTGGGCGCTGCTGATGCCGATGATCCTGCTCGGCGGCATCTACAGCGGCTACTTCTCGGCCATCGAGGCAGCGGCGGTCGCGCTGGTGTAAGCGCTGATCGTCGAGTCCTTCATCCACCGCGATTTCAGGCCGCGCGATTTCTATGCCGTGGTGCTCGATGCGTCCAAGCTCGGCGGCACGCTGTTTCCGCTGCTGGCGGTGGCCCTCAGCCTGAACCTGGTGCTGACCGAACACCAGGCGCCGGGCCAGATGGTCGAGATGATGCGCGGCATCACGCACAGCCCGCTGGTCTTCATGTTGCTGGTCAACGGCCTGCTGCTGATCATCGGCTGCCTGATGACCACCGGCGAGGCGATCCTGATCCTGGGCCCGCTGCTGGCGCCACTGGCGGCGGCCTACGGCCACGACAAGATGATGTTCGGCATCATCATGATCGTCAACCTCGAGATCGGCTTCCTGACACCGCCGGTGGGCCTGAACCTGCTGGTGGCGATGAGCACCTTCAATCGCAAGTTCGGCGAACTGGTGATCGCGGCCGCGCCCTTCATCGTGCTGATGCTGGGCTGCCTGGCGCTGGTGGCCTGGCAGCCGTTGATCTCGATGGCCCTGGTGCGCTGCACCTCAAGCTGCACGTGCAGATCGTGCGGGTCGCGGCAGACCCAGTGCCAGCGCGGCCACGCAACAGCCCACGGCCAGCAGTTGCAGCGGGCCCAGCGGCTCACCGTGGATCAGCGTGCCCGACAGCATGGCCACCACCGGCACCAGCAGCGACGACAGCCCGGCCACATTGGCCGGCAGCAACCCGACGATGGCGAACCAGGCCACATTGCCGACACCCATCGGCACGATCGTGATGTAGGCCAGCACCATCAACGTCAGCGGCGACGGCATGAACCAGGGCCCGTGACCGAAGACAAAGGCCCCCAGCGTGACCGGCACCGACGCGATCAGCAACTGCCAGCCGGTGAGCACCGTGGCCGGGATGTCGACCCCGCTGCGCTTGATGATCATCGTGCCGGCCGCCCAGCCCACGGCCGCCAGCAACCCCAGCGCCAGGCCCAGCGGGGCCTGCGCATAAGCGTCCAGCCCGCGCCAGATCAGCAACCCGACGCCGCTGCCGGCCAGCAGCACGGCCAGCCACTGGCGGCCCGACAGCCGTTCGCCGAACAACGCCCAGGCCAGCAAGGCGGCCCCAGACCGGCATCGTGAAGCCCAGCACCGCCGCCTGGCCCGACGGGATCATCACCGCGGCCAGCGCCGACGCCACGTTCCACAGCGCCAGGTAGACGATGGCGCCCAGCAGCACCGCCTTCAGGTGGCGACGTGGCAAGGCCAGCGACTGGCCGCGCAGACGGGCGGTGGCCAGCAGCAGAAGGCCGGCGCCGGTCATCGACACCGAGCGAAAGGTCCAGACCGAGATCTCGCGCATGACGATCGGGAACAAGGGCCAGTTGGTGCCCCACACCAATCCCAGCAGCAGCAACAGCGCGATCGCACGGCGGCGATCGCTCATTTCTCGTGTCCTCCCTGAACCGCAACCAGGTTGACGCGCAGCCGCCCCAGGCCTTCGTACAGGGCCTGCTTGTGTTCGCTTTCCAGGCCGGCAAAGAGCTCGACCAGCCAGCCCTCGTGTTCACTGGCCATGCGTTCGAAGGCGCGGCGGCCGCCGGGTGTCAGCCGCACACGGTAGCTGCGGCGGTCATCGGGGTCGTCGTCGCGTGACACCAGACCGTCTTTCTCGAGTTCGTCGGTCAGCCCGGTGACGTTGCCGCCGCTGACCATCAGGTAGCGTGACAGCGTGTTCATGCGCAGCCCGTCGGGGTGGCGGTGCAGTTGCGCCAGAAAGTCGAAACGCGGCAGCGACACGCCGAAGCGCTCGCGCAGCCGGCGCCGGATCTCGATCTCGATCTGCGTGCTGCAGGCCAGCAGGCGCAGCCACAGCTTGAGCGACTGGTGGTCGGCTTCGGCCACCCTGGCCTCGATGCCGATGCGGTCGTCGTCGAGCAGGCGGGCCAGGTCGAAACGCGGCTTGCGGGGAGCGGACGGCTTGGGTTTCACGGGCGGCGAGCGTCGCGGGGGCACCCCGGGCGCGGCCGATTATGCCGTTTGTGAAAATTTCAGAACTAAAGCTTCTACCCGCCGGGCGGGCTACTTCAGCGATTCGATCAGGTCGACGTATTCCTGCATCGCGTCGCCCTTGCCAGCCTTGCCCTTCTGGCCGGCCCAGGCGTCGTATTTGGCGCGGCCGACCATGTCGGCGAAGCCCGGACGTTTACCTTCGACATCACCTTCGCTGGCCTGCTTGTACAGCGCGTAGATCTGCAGCAGCGTCATGTTGTCGGGTTTTTCGGGCAGCTGCTTGCTGTCAGTGACGGCCTTGTCGAACGCGGCTTTGGGATCGGCCATGATGCACTCTCCGGTGGGTGGAAGTCTGAGCTTGACGCTGCGGATGTTACCCACCATCGTAGGATGATCACGACACCCGAACCGAGGAGAAGCCCGATGGCTGAGGCCGCACATCGCATGTCACGCGTGGACACCGCGTGGCTGCGCATGGACAACGACGTCAACCTGATGATGATCGTCGGCATCTGGCTGCTGGCCACGCCGGTGTCGATCAATGCCGTGCGTGCGCGCGTGGTCGACAAGCTGCTCAAGTACGAGCGCTTTCGGCAACGCGTGGTGCACGACACGCTGGGTACGAGCTGGGTCGAGGACGACCAGTTCGACATCGAACGCCATGTCGACGTGAAGCCGCTTCGGCGAGCAGCCGGCCAGAGCGAGCGCGCGGCGCTGCAGCAGCTGTGCGCGCAGATGGCGGGCACGCCGCTGGACGCACGGCATCCGCTGTGGCACTTCCAGCTCGTTCCGACCTACGAAGGCGGCAGCGCGCTGGTGGTGCGCATCCACCACTGCATCGGCGACGGCATCGCGCTGACCTCGGTCATGCAGTCGATCACCGACGGTGGCAGCGACCCCCCCAAGCGCCGACGCAAGGCCGACGATGCGGGCGACGGCGACTGGCTGTCCGACGCCGTGCTCAAGCCGCTGAGCGACCTGACGACGAAGGCGATCGCGATGTACGGCGATGGCGTGGCCAAGTCGCTGGACGCGCTGTCCAACCCGCAGATGCCGCTGCTGGGCTCGCTGGAGATGGTGCGCACCGGCTACAAGGTGCTGTCCGACGTGGCGGCGCTGGCGCTGCTGCCTGACGACTCGCCCACGCTGCTCAAGGGCAAGCCTTCGGGCCGCAAGGTGGTGGCCTGGTGCGAGCCGCTGCCGCTGGACCATGTCAAGGCCGTCAGCAAGGGCCTGAACTGCTCGGTCAACGACGTGCTGCTGTCTTGCGCCGCTGGCGCCATCGGCAGTTACCTGCGCGGCCTGGACGACGACCCGGCCGGCAAGGAGATCCGCGCCATGGTGCCAGTCAACCTGCGGCCGCTGGAGCATGCCTGGAAGCTGGGCAACCGCTTCGGCCTGGCGCCGCTGGTGCTGCCGATCGGCATCGCCAACCCGGTCGAGCGCGTGTTCGCCGTGCGTCAGCGCATGAACGAGCTCAAGGGCAGCTACCAGCCGCTGCTGGCCTTCGCCATCCTGTCGCTGACGGGGCTGCTGATCAAGCCGGCACAGGACGCGGTGCTGGGCCTGTTCGCGAAGAAGACCACCGCGGTGATGACCAACGTGCCCGGCCCGGCGCAACCGCTGAAGTTCTGCGGCGCCACGCTGCGGCAGAATATGTTCTGGGTGCCTGCCTCGGGCGATGTCGGCGTCGGCGTGTCGATCCTGTCGTATGCCGGCGGCGTGCAGTTCGGGCTCATCACCGACCAGGCGCTGTGCCCCCAGCCCCAGCAGATCATCGACCGCTTCGGCGAAGAGTTCGAGCAGTTGCTGCTGCTGGCGATGATGCTGCCCTGGGCGGGCGAAGACCTGGGTTGAACGGTGGACAGGGCTTCACCCCCGGCGTGCAGACGGCTTCTGGTCGGGGCCGGCATGGCCCTGCTGCTGGTGCTGGCGCAGCCCCCACGCGCCCTGGCCGACCCGCTGGTCGAACAGGAAACCCGTGCTGCGCAGGCGCGCACGGTAGAGAAAGTCAGCGGCAAGAACGTCGCGGTGGCGATTCTCGACCGCGGCATCGACTGGAGACACCCCGACTTCCGCAATGCCGATGGCAGCACGCGCATCGCCTACATCTTCGATCTCAGCGACAACATGGGGGCCCAGGCCGCAGGCAACCCCTATGGCTTCGGCACCCTCTACACGCGCGCGCAGATCGATGCCGCGCTGAACGGCGGGCCGCCGCTGGCCACGCGCGACGCCGTCGGGCACGGCACGGCAACCGCCGGCAACTGCTGCGGCAACGGCCGCGCCAGTGGTGGCCGCTACACCGGCGTCGCGCCCGACAGCACGCTGATCATCGTCAAGTTCACTTCGGACGGCGCCGTGGCACACGATGGCCAGGCCGCCGAAACCGCCTTCTTCGACGCCACGCGATTCCCGCAGGCGGTGGACTTTGCGGTCGACAAGGCGCGCGAGCTCGGCATGCCGCTGGTGATGCTGGCCAATTTCGGCAGCGTCAACGGCCGCGCCGACGGCAGTGATGCGATCGCCAAGAAGATCGACGCCGTGGTGGGCCCCGGCAAGCCCGGGCTCGTGTTCATCACCGGCGCGGGCGACGATGGCGGCGGCGACAACCATGCCTTCGGCACCGTGGCCGCGGGGCAGAACCTGGCGCTGCAGTTCCGCAAGGGACAGACCGGCAGCGTGACGCTGTCGCTGTGGTACGGCGCATCTGACCGCTTCGCGGTGTCGGTCAGCAGCCCGGGTGCCAGCTACGGCCCCTATGCCGCACCGGCAAACAACAGCTACGACGCCCAGACCACGGCCGACTTCCGCTACGGGCAAAACGGCAGCGTCTACTACGACAACACCTGGCGGCTGATCTACCTCACGGTCAATGGCCCGGTGGGCAACTACACGCTCAACCTGAGCGGCACCCAGATCGGCAACGCGGCCGGAGCCGGGCAGTTCGAGGCCTACCTGACCCCGACCTACTATTCACTGAAGAACGCCAACCGGTTCCTGAGCCATGTGCAGGCCGGCAAGACGATCTGGCCCGGCGCCGCGGCGCGCTACAACATCGTGCCCAACTCCTACGTTTTTCGCACCGGCTGGACCGGGCTGAACGGCGGCAATTACAGCGTGACGACCGAAGGTGCGGTCGGTGACCTGTGGGCTGGCAGCAGCATCGGCCCGACCTGGGACGGGCGCGTGGGCATCGACGTCAGCGCACCCGGTGAACGCACGATCACCACCTACGCGCCCGATTCCGAGTGGGGCACGTATCGCGGCAACATGGTCGCCGATGGTGGCGGGCTCTACGGCATGGCCAGCGCCGTCAGCGCGGCAGCACCGGTGACCACCGGCATCGTGGCGCTGATGCTGCAGAAGAACCCGGGCCTGGATGCGGCGGCCATCAAGACGGCGCTGCAGCGCTCGGCGCGCGCCGACGCCTTCACCGGCAGCGTGCCCAACCCGCGCTTCGGCTACGGCAAGGTCGATGCGCTGGCCGCACTGGCGGCGATCCCGCGCGTGGCGGTTCCGGCGTCGGTCACAAACTGCCTGTTCGACTGGGCCGAGTTGCACTACGAAGACCTGTTCCGCCCGCGCGGCGCGCCGACGGCGGGGTTTGCACCCTACACCTACCGCTACTACGCGGGCAGCGGCAACTACCTGGCCGTGTCTGCGGACGACAACCACATCTGGTTGCTCGGCCCCGGGTCGGGCAACCAGTTGCTCGATGTCGGCGCCGTGACCGACTATCAGGGCCTGGCCGGCTGCAGTTCGGTCGGCCAGCGCTGATGCGCGGCCTGAGGTCGGGCCCGGCGGGTCTTCGAAAT
This sequence comes from Rubrivivax sp., assembly GCA_016707445.1. Classification (GTDB taxonomy): domain Bacteria; phylum Pseudomonadota; class Gammaproteobacteria; order Burkholderiales; family Burkholderiaceae_C; genus Rubrivivax. Next base: position 471,768 of record JADJHR010000019.1, on the reverse strand, counting down.
CCATCCGTCATGCCGACCATCGATACGGGGCCCCGCGCCATCGTGCTGCTGGCCTTGACCGGGTTGCTGGTCGCTGGATGCTCGCGGCGCGCCGCGGCGCCGCCACCAACACCGATCCCGAGCGCCAGCGCCGGCCCTGCCGCCGTGGCAGCGACTTCCCCGCCGCCACAACCACCCCCACCGGCGCAAGAGCCGCCCGAACAGGTTCTGCGCGAGCTCATCACGCGCCAGTACGAGGCCATCTACGACCTCGGCGGATTGCCCGTCACGGTCACCGCCAACGGCTACAGCGGCAAGCTGCTGGCCAAGATCTACAGCGCGCGCAAGAACCGCTGCGTGCAGGGCCCACCCTTGCCCCCGGGTGTGTTCGATTGCTCGTTGGATCTGATGGTCACGATGTGGTGGAAAGGCCGGCGCGAGCCGAGCGAACCCGGCCAGCACGCCGCCAGACTCAAGGTCGTGCAGGATGCAAACGGGGTCTGGCTCGATTGCATGCAGCATCAGCAGCGAGACCACATCTGCCAGCGCGGCAGGCGTTGATCCCTGCGGCGGCCGGCCGCCAGCGTCAATCCTCCAGTTCGGACTTGGCCATCTCGACGTCCAGCCGCTCCATCGCGTCCAGTGCCGTGCAGGCCGCTGCGTCGGCATAGAGCTTTTCGGCGTCCTTCATTTTCTTGTCGCCTTCGAGCATCACCATCCCGTTGGCGTATTCGATCATCGCGATCGCGCTGCCGGGGGTTGAGCTTGAGCGCGTCCTTGTACATCTTCAGCCCGGTGGCGGTGTCGGCGCCCTGGGTGCGGCCCAGCAGCGAGCCCACCTTGTCGATCACCTCGGCGTGGAAGGCGCCCAGCGCGATGTGCGCATCGGCATGCTGGGGCTGCAGCTTGATGGTGGTCTCCAGCGCCGCCTTGACCTTGCTGCCCAGGCCCTGCGTCAAGGCCTTGGCCACGCTGATGCCCTGGCCGTAGCGGCCCAGCGCGTACGCCTGCCAGTAGTAGGCGTTGGCGTTCTTGGGCTCGTCGGCCTGCTGCGCCTGCGCCCGTTCGGCGGCCTCGAGAAACATCGCCAGCTTGATCTTCTCGCTGGGTTCCAGGTAGTTGGCGTAGATGCACTGCGCCTTGTTGGCCACCACGATGCCCGCCGCGCCGGCCTTCAGCCCGGCCTCGAAGGCCTTCTGAAAATCACCGGCATGAAACAGCGCCCAGGCGGCCAGCACGGCAGCATCCTTCGGCAGCGGTTCGGCGTCGCCGGTGTGCAGCCGCGCCCAGTGTTTCTTCAGCGAGGCCGCGTCATGGCGATACTCGGTGCTGTCGTACGGAAAAGCGGTCCATTTGGCCATCGAGGGTCTCCTTGATCGGTGCTTGTGGGGCGTTATTGGTACGAACCCGCCAGCTCGTGCAGGTGCTGGCGCGACGCCGGCTCGAGATGCGGCAGCAGCAGCGACATCACGTGGAAGGCGCCGCGGTTGAGTGCGATCGCGGCCGACTCGGGCTCAAGCGCGTGACGCGGGTCACGCACGTATTCGTAGCTCAGCCAGTAGGTCACCACCACCACCATCGCGGTGGCCAAGGGTTCGACCTCGCGGCGATCGATGACCAGCGCGCCACCGCGCTGCAGGCCGTCGATCAGCTGCTGCATCGCCTGGCCCTTGTTCTTCAGCACGAACTGGAAATGCGTTTCGAGCCGGCGGTTCTTGCTGAGCAGGTCGTTCAGGTCGCGGTAGAGGAAGCGGTAGTTCCAGATCAGCTCGAAGAGCATGTGGAGGAACAGCCAGGCGTCTTCGACGTTGTCGACCTCGGCAGCAGCCGGCAACAGCTCGTTCAGGCCACGCTCAAATCGGTCGAACAGGGTGTTGATCAGCTCGTCCTTGGCCGGGTAGTGGTAGTACAGGTTGCCCGGGCTGATGCGCAGCTCGGCCGAGATCAGCGTGGTGCTGACGTTGGGCTCGCCGAAACGGTTGAACAGCTCCAGCGTCACTTCGAGGATGCGTTCGGCGGTACGTCGGGGCTTCTTGGGGGGCGCCATGAGGCCTTCATTCTGGCACCCGCAGCCGACCGGCCACCTGCCTACAATCCCGCCCCCTATGCCCCACACCGCCCACGCCGGCACCCCGGCCAGCCCGCTGCCCGCGATTCGTTTCGACCAGGTCACCAAAACTTATCGCGGCGGACTGCGGGCGCTCGACGGCGTGTCCTTCGACATCCAGCAGGGTGAATTCTTCGGCCTGCTGGGGCCCAACGGCGCCGGCAAGACGACGCTGATCTCGGTGCTGGCCGGGCTGGCGCGTGCCAGCAGCGGCCGCGTCAGCGTGCTCGGCCACGACGTGGTCGACGACTACGCCGCCGCGCGCAAGGCACTGGGCATCGTGCCGCAGGAGCTGGTGTTCGACCCCTTCTTCAGCGTGCGCGAGACGCTGCGCATCCAGAGCGGCTACTTCGGCGTCAAGCACAACGACGCGTGGATCGACGAGCTGCTGCACGAGCTGGGACTGACCGACAAGGCGGGCGCCAACATGCGCCAGCTGTCGGGCGGCATGAAGCGCCGTGTGCTGGTGGCGCAGGCGCTGGTGCACCGGCCGCCGGTGATCGTGCTCGACGAGCCCACCGCCGGTGTCGACGTCGAACTGCGGCAGACGCTGTGGCAGTTCATCGCGCGGCTGAACAAACAAGGCCACACCGTGCTGCTGACCACGCACTACCTGGAAGAGGCCGAGGCGCTGTGCGGCCGCATTGCGATGCTGAAGACCGGCCGCGTGGTGGCGCTGGACAAGACCACGGCGCTGCTGTCGGGCATGGCCAGCACCATGCTGCGCTTCAAGACCGACGACGCGCTGCCGCCCGCGGTGGCCGAACTGGCACGCGTGACCGGGCGCATCGCCCAGGTCAAGGCACACGACGCCACCGAGGTCGAACAGCTGCTGGCCACGCTGCGCCAGGCCGGCGTGCGCATCGAGGACCTGGAGATCGGCCGCGCCGACCTGGAAGACGTGTTCCTGCAGATCATGGGCGGCGAAGGCAGCGCCGGGCCGGGCGCCAAGCCACCGGCCGAAGCGGCCGCAGCGACCGCACAGTCGCTGGAGGCCGGCGCATGAACAACACCGGCTTCACGCTCGAAGGCGCGGGCACGCTGTTCTACAAGGAGTTGCTGCGCTTCTGGAAGGTGGCCTTCCAGACCGTGGCCGCACCGGTGCTGACAGCGATGATGTACCTGCTGATCTTCGGCCATGTGCTCGAAGACCGCGTGCAGGTCTTTCCTGGCGTCGGCTACACCAGCTTTCTGGTGCCCGGGCTGGTGATGATGAGCGTGCTGCAAAACGCCTTCGCCAACAGTGCCAGCTCCTCGCTGGTGCAGAGCAAGATCACCGGCAACCTGGTCTTCCTGCTGCTGTCGCCGCTGTCGCACTGGGCCTGGTTCGTGGCCTACGTGGGCGCGTCGATGGTGCGCGGGCTGGCGGTGGGCAGCGGGGTCTTCCTGGTCACGGTGTGGTTCGTGCCGCTGCACCTGGCCGAGCCCTGGTGGATCCTGATCTTCGCGGCTCTGGGTGCGGGCATCATGGGCTCGCTGGGGTTGGTTGCGGGGCTGTGGGCCGACAAGTTCGACCAGATGGCGGCGTTCCAGAACTTCATCATCATGCCCATGACCTTCTTGTCGGGCGTGTTCTATTCGGTGCAGTCGCTGCCCGGGCTGTGGCAGGTGGCCAGCCAGCTGAACCCCTTCTTCTACATGATCGACGGCTTTCGCCGCGGCTTCTTCGGCCACAGCGACGTCTCGCCCTGGTTGAGCTTGAGCGTGGTGGGCACGGCCTTCATCGTCGTGGCCGGGCTGTGCCTGGAGCTGCTGCGGCGGGGGTACAAGCTGCGCGCCTGAGACGGGTGACCAGTTGCGGCTGACCGTCGGCGCCGACGACCGATGCCTGCAGGCGTCGCCCGTGTTGCGGCGTCGCAGGCAGGCAAGGCGCTGGCCCACAATGCGCGGGCGAGCGAAGCGACAAACCGATGCCCACCGAGCAATACAACGGTCTTGACCCAGCGATCGCCGCGCAGCGCCTGCGCGAAGAAGGCCCCAATGAACTGGGTGTGAGCCAGCGCCGAACGCTGCGCGACATCGCCTGGGACGTGGTGCGTGAACCCATGTTCCTGCTGTTGCTGGGGGCAGGCACGATCTACCTGGTGATGGGCGACACCCGCGAGGCGCTGATCCTGCTGGGCTTCGTGCTGATCATCATGACCCTCACGGCGTTGCAGGAGCGGCGCACCGACAACGCCCTGAATGCGCTGCGCGATCTGTCCAGCCCGCGCGCCCTGGTCGTGCGCGGTGGTGTGACGCTGCGCATTCCAGGACGCGATGTGGTGCGCGAAGACTTGCTGATCCTGTCGGAGGGTGACCGCATCGCCGCCGACGGCTTGCTGCTGCAGGCGCACGAACTGGCGACTGACGAGTCGATGCTCACCGGCGAATCCGAGCCGGTGGCCAAACAGGCATCGAGCGATCGTGCCTTTGCCGGCACGCTCGTCGTGAGAGGTCAGGGCCTGATGCGCGTGGAGGCCATCGGCCACGCGACCGAACTGGGGCGAATCGGACAATCGCTCCAGGATATTGCCTTGCAGGCTTCGCCGCTGCGCGACGAGATGGCGCGCCTGACGCGACGTCTGGTCATCATCGGTTTGTCACTGTGCCTGCTGCTGGTGCTGCTGTACTGGGTGCTGCGCGGCGGATGGCTCGAAGCGCTTCTGGCGGGCATCACGCTGGCCATGGGCATCCTGCCGCAGGAATTCCCGGTGATCATGATCGTCTTTCTGGCGCTGGCGGCTCGCCGCCTGGCGGCACAACAGGTGCTGACACGGCGGCTCAACGCGATCGAAACGCTTGGCCAGACCTCGGTGCTGTGCGTCGACAAGACCGGCACGCTGACCCAGAACCGCATGACCGTTGCCGCGCTGTCGGCGAACGGGCGGCAGCTTGAGGTTCGTGCCCAGCAGCAGCTGCAGGCCTTGCCAGACGAGTTTCACGAACTGCTTGAGTACGCCGTGCTGGCCAGCGAGATCAACCCGCACGACCCGATGGAGAAGGCCTTTCACCTCCTGGCGGGCGAGCATCTGACAGATACCGAACACCTTCATCCGCAGTGGGCCCTGGCGCGCGAGTACGAGTTGTCGCCTGAATTGCTGGCCATGAGCCACCTTTGGAGCAGTGGTGCCATGCCGCACGATGTGGTGGCTGCCAAGGGCGCCCCCGAATCGGTAGCCGACCTGTGCCACCTGGACCCTGCGCGGCGGGCCGAGATGGCCGCCGAAGCGACCCGCATGGGCGACCGTGGCCTGCGGGTACTCGGGGTGGCGAAGGCACGACATCCCAATGGACAGCCCCGGCCGGCGAACCAGCACGACTTCGACTTCGAATGGATCGGCCTGGTCGGCCTGGCCGACCCGCTGCGCGACGAGGTCCCGCAGGCGATTGCGCAGTGCCGGCAGGCCGGTATCCGCGTGATCATGATCACCGGCGATCATCCCCGCACGGCGCGCGCCATCGCAGCACAGGCAGGCATCGGCAGCAGCGTGGTCGTCACCGGCGACGAACTGGCCGACATGGACTCGGCCACGCTGGCGCATCGCTTGCTGACGGTCAACGTGTTTGCGCGTGTGCGGCCACAGCAAAAGCTGGCCCTGGTGCAGGCGCTGAAGGATCGCGGCGAAGTGGTTGCCATGACTGGCGACGGCGTCAACGATGCGCCCGCGCTGAAGGCGGCCCACATCGGCATCGCGATGGGCCAGCGCGGAACCGATGTGGCGCGTGAAGCTGCAGCGCTGGTGCTGCTTCAGGACGACTTCTCGTCCATCGTTCAGGCCATCCACCGTGGCCGCCGCACGTTTTCAAACTTGCGTCACGCCATGGGTTACACGCTTGCCGTGCACGTGCCAATCATCGGCCTGGCGGTGTTGCCCGTGATGCTGGGCCTGCCGCTGGTGCTGGCGCCGTTGCACATCGCCTTTCTGGAACTGGTGATCGACCCGGCCTGCTCGCTGGTCTTTGAAGCCGAAGCTGGCGAACCCGGCCTGATGCAGCAGCCGCCCAGAGGCGTGCAAGAGCCACTGCTGTCCACTCGCCATGTCGGTCAAAGCCTGGCAATGGGCGGCTGGGTGACGCTCGTGGTTGTGGGCCTGTATGCGCTGCTGCTTGACCGGGGCGTGGCTGCCGGCATGGCAAGCACCGCAGCTTTCGTGGTGCTGGTGACGGCAAATGCCGTGCTGATCCTGGCCAGCCGGTCCGCGCGGACCACTTGGCGCAGCCTGTTCGCAGGCCTGAGCGCGGTGGGGCTATGGGTACTGGCGAGCACGCTGGCAGCGCTGTCGGCGATCACCATGGTGCCGTTTCTGGCGCAACCCTTCCGCTTCGTGCCGCTGCCGCCAGCCTACTGGCTGGCATCGCTGCTCGTCGGGTTGTCGATGGTCCTGCTCTTTCAGCTCACCAAGCGCGTACTGGCCATGCATGGCTCGCGGGCAACACCCGCGCCCAGCAATTGAACGGCAGCCCGGGCTTGCGCGACCGCCGGGCGCGACAATCGCGTCGGCAGGAGGCGCAAGCGTGAAAGTACTGTTGGCAGTTGACGGGAGTGCGTACACCAAGCGCATGCTGACCTATATCGTCACGCAGAGTGACTGGCTCGGTTCGAAGCACCGATACACAGTGATTCATTGTGTCGCGGCAGTTCCGCATCGCGCGGCGGCCTTTCTGGACAGTGCACAGGTCCGGGACTTTTACGCTGAGGATGCCGAGGCTGTGCTGGCCCCCGTGCGCAGTTTCCTTGCCAAGGAGGGCATTGAGGCCAAGTACGTGCACCGCATTGGACCGGCAGCGACAAACATCGCCAGGCTGGCACAGCAGGGAAAGTTCGATCTCGTGATGATGGGCACGCAGGGACGAGGCGCAATCGGCGGCGTGCTCTTGGGTTCGGTCGCGACCAAGGTGCTATCCCTATGCTGTACGCCCGTTCTGTTGATACGCTGAACGGCCGGCCGCAAATCCTGAAGGTTGTCCATGACGTCGGATAAACGAAGCATTCAGGCCTCGTTCATACACCCCGGCTCAGACTACAAGCACGGTCCTCGTAGATCGGGTTTGCAGGAGAAGAGGCAACATCATGACTTCGACAAATTTGCTGACGGCCGTCACCATCGTCACGGCCCTCGTGAGCGGGGTTGCGGTGGCCGGATCTGCGCAGGCAAAGAGTGGCGACCACAAGCGGGCGAGCCCGGTGCTGCAAGTGGTGTCCAACACCAGCCTGCCCGGGCAAGCGTCGTACGGCTGGCAATACTTTTCGAATTCGCGCGCGGCACACGCGGTCGTCATCAGCCCATCGGGCGAGTATTTTCTGAGCCGCGGCAATGGACCCAAGCAGATCACGGGACCAGCAGGTGACGTGTTGATGACGCAGCCAGTGAAAGTATGACGGTGTAGCCACACGTGGTCGACGCCTGGACCGTACCTCGTCAGCCATGCGCGGATCTGTTGCAAAGGAGAGCCACGATGAAATACCCCCTCTCGCTGCGCTGCGGCTTGCTGGCGCTGTCTCTGAGCGTGGCCACCCTGCCAGCTTGGGCCGATGACGATTGCGATGCACCGGTGGAGCGCTGGCAGTCACGTGAAGCCGTGCGGCAGATGGCGGTCCGTGAGGGCTGGCAGATCCAGCGGCTGAAGATTGACGATGGTTGCTACGAACTTCGTGGCACCGACGCCCAGGGCCGCAGCTTCAAGGCCAAGATTGACCCCGAAACCCTGAAGGTGCTGAAGATGAAGCCGCAGGACCGTCAGCCGGCCCGGGAACGCGATCGCGAGCACGCCGCGCCGCAGGCGCGGCCGAAGCAATCGGGCAGCGTCGCATCAACGCCCGCCCCATTGCCCACACGATCGCCCGCATCCACCCCTGGCTCCGCGACGCGCGGCGGAACCAAGTAACCGCAACCCTGGAGATTTCCCATGTCCAAACCCCTCTTGACCATCGTGGCCACTGCCGCCGCACTGGCCATGTCCACCCTGCCCACTGTGGCGCACAGCCGCCAGGTGACACTGACCGCCCAGCTCAAGAACTACGGCGGCGACGGCGCCTACCTGGCCGCCTACCTGACCGACGCCAAGGGCGCCTACGTCCGCACACTGTGGGTGGCCGGGGGCAAAGCCAAGTACTACACGCACCTGTCCGACTGGAACCGCCTGTCGGCCGGTGACAGCAAACGCCTCGCTGGCGTGACCGGGGCCAGCGTGGGCGCGGGACGCGCACTCAAAGTCACGGCCGATCTTGCCGACGCACTGATCGATGCAGGCTACGAGATCCGCATCGATGCCGCCGCGGAAGACATGCGCGACAGCCCGTCAGAGATCCGCTTGCCGCTGTCCAGCGCCAACTCGGGCAAGCCTCAGGCCGGCAAGCAATACATCCAGTCGCTGACCTTTCAACTCCAGTAAGGGCCGCGCGAATGAGCTGGAAGGCCATCCACCGCTGGCTGGGCCTGACGGCGGGCACCCTGGCGTTGGTGCTCGGCCTCAGTGGTGCCTTCCTGGCCTTCGATCCGGTGCAGCAGGCCTGGCAGGCGCCCGCGGCAGCCGGCGATCTGTCGGTGGCCACGCTGGTGGAGCGCGTGGCACGCACCGTCCCGGGCGTGCAGGAAATTCGCCACGTGCCCTCGGGCGGCATCGTGGTGTTCAGCTTTCTTGAAGATCAGGCGAAGGCGTCCTATGTCAATCCGGCCGATGGCCGGGTGCTCGGCCCCTGGCAGCCCTCGGCGCTGCCGCGCTGGGTGAAGAACCTGCATCGATCGCTGCTGTTGGGCGACGCCGGTCGCTGGGGTGCGGCAAGCATTGCACTCGGCATGGCGTTGTTGAGCGTCTCCGGCCTGGTGCTGCTGCTGCGCCGCATGGGCGGCTGGCGGCAGCTGGCGGCGCGGGTGCGTGGCTCGCTGGCGCAGCGACTCCACGTGCTGGTGGGCCGGGTGGTGCTGGCGGTTCTGTTCCTGACGTCGATCACAGCGCTGACCATGAGCGCCTCGACGCTGGGGCTGGTCGCGCTGGATGCCGGGACCGAGCCCGAGGTGGCCTCCGTGGCCATCGGCCAGGCCGCACTGCCCGCCGCGCAGCTTGTCATGCTGCAAGGCCTACGCGTGCAGGATTTGCGCAGGCTGAACTTTCCGGACGCCACTGACCCGCAGGACACGTGGCAGGTGGCCACCATTCAAGGCAAGAGCTGGATCGACCGCTATTCGGGACACACGTTGGCCACGCAAGGCAGCACCGAGGCGCAGCGGATCTACGACTGGGCTTTGGTGCTGCACACCGGCGAAAGCGCCTGGCCCTGGGCCGTGGTGCTCGGGCTGGTAGGTGCCTGCGTGCTCTTGTTCTGGCTGTCGGGCGTCGTCATCTGGTGGCAGGCACGCCAACAGGCGCCGCACATCACAGGCAACAGCCCCCTGGCACAGGCCGACGTGCTGATCTTCGTCGCCAGTGAAGGCGGTAGCACCTGGGGCTTTGCCCAGACGCTGCAAGACGCACTGCGCAAGAACGGCCACCGCGTGCACACCAGCGCGCTGGAGAATTTTCAAACCACGGCCGCCAGCCGGCAGGTGTTTGTGCTCGCCGCAACCTATGGCGATGGCCAGGCGCCGGCCCACGCCAGCGGCGCCCTGGCGCAAATCGCCAAGCTCAGCCCCGGCGCTGCGCCCGTGCCCGTGACGGTGCTGGGTTTTGGGGACCGGCAGTTCGGGGCTTACTGCGCCTTTGGCGAGGCGCTGGAGCAAACCTTGCGCACGCAGGGCTGGCCCGCGCTGCTGCCGCTGGAGCGCATCCACCAGCAATCGAGCCAGCAGTTTGCGCGTTGGGGTGGCGCCCTGGCGCAGGCGCTGGGCGAACCCCTGGTGCTGGACCATGTGCCGCGTGTGCCGCCCACCACCGCGATCACCCTCGTGTCGCGCCAGGAATTCGCGGGGCCGCCCGAGTCAGCCGCGCAGGTCGCGGCGATCCTGCGCTTCTCGTGGCCTGCGCAGAGCCTGGGTGAGCGCCTGCGCGGCCTCGGTCTGGCGCACTTTGCCGCGGGGGACCTGGTGGGCATCGTGCCGCCGGGCTCGGCGGTGCCGCGCTACTACTCGCTGGCGTCGGGCTGGGAGGACGGGTTTCTGGAGATCTGCGTGCGCCAGATGCCCGGCGGCCTGTGCTCCACGCACCTGCTGGGCCTGCAGCTGGGGAACCGCTGCGCGGCCTTCATCCGTTCCAACCCCGGCTTTGAGCTGCCACGCACGCGGCGGCCGGTGGTGTTGGTCGGGGCGGGCACGGGCGTGGCGCCTCTGGCGGGTTTCATCCGTCGCAACGACAGGCGCATCCCCATGCACCTGTACTTTGGTGGCCGCGACCCGGCGCGCGATTTCTACTTCGGCCCCGAGATCCAGCGCTGGCTCGGCGAAGGGCGTCTGGCGACCCTGCAGACGACGTTCTCGCGCGTGCCTGAGGGTGGCGGCTACGTGCAGGATGCCTTGCGCCGAGACGCCGAGCGTCTGCGCGGCCTGGTGGCCCAGGGCGCCATCCTGCGTGTGTGCGGCAGTCGCGCGATGGCAGACGGCGTGGCCGAGGCGCTGGACGATGTGCTCGCGCCGCTGCGCTTGAGCGTGCGGCAGCTCAAAGCGAAGGATCGTTATGCCGAAGACGTCTTCTGAGCCCACCGCGACCTGCAAGCGGACCACCCTGCACGGCCCGACCATGGGCACGCGCTGGTCTGCCAGCGTGGACACTGACGCCCGCGCCGACGCCAGCGTCGACCTGGCAGCCCTGCGGCAGGACCTGGCCGCCGCGGTGCAGCTGGTGGACCAGCAGATGTCGCCGTGGAAGCCCGACAGCGACCTGATGCGCCTGAACCGTGCGCCCGTGGACACTTGGGTGAACCTGCCGGCCGAGTTGCTGGAGGTGCTGACCTGCGGGCTGGAAATCTACCGACTGAGCGCGGGCGCGTTTGATCCGGGCGTGGGGGCGCTGGTCGATGCCTGGGGCTTTGGCGCGGTGCGCGATGCGCCCGAAGCCGCGGCGATCCACATCGCGCGCCAAGCCGCGCCTTGCCTGACGGACCAGGCCCTGGCGCTGGATCGGCCCGCAGGTCGAGTCCGCAAACATGCGCCCCTGCAACTCGACCTGTGCGGCATTGCCAAAGGCTACGCTGTGGACCGCATGGCTGCCGTGCTGCAGCAGCATGGGGTGCGGCATGCGCTGGTGGCGCTGGACGGCGAGCTGCGCGCCGTGGGCAGCCAAGCCAGCGGTGTGCCCTGGGCCGTGGCGCTGGAGCGCCCTGAAGCCGAGCGCCGCGCGGTACGCGGGGTCATCGAACTGCAGGACTTGGCCGTCGCCACATCGGGCGACTACCGGCGCTATCTGCTGGTGGGCGATGCGCGCCTTGCGCACACCATGGACGCGCGCCGCGCCGCGCCCGTGAACAACGCCGTGGCATCGGTCACCGTGCTGGCGCGCACCTGCATGCACGCAGACGCCTGGGCCACCGCCCTGCTGGTGGCCGGCCCCGGCGAAGGCCTGGCCCTGGCGCAGCGCATGGGGCTGGACGTGCTGTTTCTGCTGCGCCGTGCTGAAGGCTTGGTGGAGATGGGTCTCGGTCGGTTTGGCAGGTCCGCAGTCCAATCAGGTCTTGGGTGGCCGCGTCATGCAGCGTTCACTTGACGGCCGGACGAGGTTGGCGGGTGGCAGGCCCGGCCAAGAGTGAACGGCAGCGGCCCGCCCCACTTCGACCTCACCGGGATGGAAACGGTGAGTGGTTCGACGACATCCTCACGCGAACGATTCCGCTGCAATTGCGCCGGGGCACGAAGGCTTTGTCGAAAACGCCGGACTTGTCCGGCTGCGCTCTCGCAAGGCCCGGTTCACTCCAGAAAAATGAGCCACGCGGCCGCGGCAATCAGCGCGAAGCCCGCCCAGTGATTCCACTTCAGCGATTGCCCGAGGTAGGTCGTCGAAAACACCGCAAACACCAGCAGCGTGATCAGTTCCTGCATGCCCTTGAGTTGCGGCGCCGAGTACACCGCGCTGCCCCAGCGGTTGGCGGGCACCTGCAGGCAATATTCGAAGAACGCAATGCCCCAGCTAGCGAAGATGACAACCACGATCGGCGATGTCCTGTACTTCAGGTGCCCGTACCAGGCGAACGTCATGAACACGTTGGAGCCGAGCAGCAAAAGAATCGGCAGAGTGCGCTCAAGGAGGGGCGACATGGGCGTGATTCGGCGTGGCGGTGGCGGAGGGACTCAGACTAGCGCTTTCATGGAACCTCCACCGGGCCCTCGTCATGCCTGACATCGCCGAGGTCCGCGTTCATCGACCCTTTGTGCTCCACTTGTGCCATGTCGATTCGGGCTGCACTGCCTGCCCTCGCCGCGGCACTCTTGTTCGGCGCCAGCACGCCGCTGGCCAAGTTGCTGGTTGGCGACATACCTCCGCTGCTGCTGGCCGGTTTGCTCTACCTGGGCAGCGGTCTGGGATTGAGCGTCGTGTTGGCCCTGCGGCGGGCGCGAGCGCGCGCCCGCAGGCACCCGACCACACACCTCGGAATCCCGCGTGCGGAGCTTCCATGGCTCGTGGGCGCCATCGTCTTCGGCGGCGTGCTCGGCCCCGCGTTGCTGATGTTCGGGTTGACACAGACGAGCGGCGCTGCGGCGTCACTGCTGCTGAATGTCGAGGGTGTCCTGACGGCGGTCATCGCCTGGATGGTGTTCAAGGAAAACGCCGACCGGCAGATCGTTCTGGGCATGGTGGCCATCGTCGTCGGCGGGGTACTGCTGTCTTGGGAGCCCGGCGGCGCTGCATTCTCCACAGGCGCTTTGTTCATTCTGGGCGCCTGTCTTTGCTGGGCCATCGACAACAACTTGACGCGCAAGGTGTCGACGAATGACGCCATGCTCGTGGCCGGCCTGAAGGGACTTGCCGCCGGGGCATGCAACACGGCCCTGGCATTTGCTGCAGGCGCGCCGATGCCGGCACTCGCGGCCATCGGCTCGAGTCTGGTCGTCGGCTTCTTCGGCTATGGCTTGAGCCTGACGCTGTTTGTCGTCGGACTGCGCGTGCTGGGCACGGCGCGCACGGGCGCCTACTTTTCGGTGGCACCCCTCTTTGGCGTTGTGCTTTCACTGGCCATCTGGCCCGGCGTGCCGGGCCCCTTGTTCTGGCTGGCTGCGGCCTCGATGGCGCTGGGTGTCTGGCTGCACGTACGGGAGCGACATCTACACGAGCACACGCACGAGCCCATCGAGCACACTCATCAGCATCGCCACGACGTGCATCATCAGCACGAGCACAGGCTCGCCTGGAACGATGATGAGCCGCACGCGCACCCTCATCGCCATGACGTGCTGACCCACGGGCACCCGCACTACCCGGACATCCATCACCGACATTCGCATTCGCGCTAGTGCAGTGTTCCGTTCTGTTTGGAACTTGAGCGCGCATTCGCCCGAATGACCTTTTGCAGGATGTCGCGAGCGCTCTTGGTCCAGATGAACGGCTTGGGGTCGGTGTTGTGGTGAGCGACGTTTTCATTGACCGCTGCTTCCAACTCAAGCACGCTGGTGAACACGCCTCTGCGCTGCCGTTCGGTGGTGATGTCGCGGATGCCTGGCCAGCCACACACCAGCCACTCACCATACAGCCGGCTCGACGCTCAGCGCTTGACGAACTTCAGCGTCATGCGGTCGCTCTCGCCGATGGCCAGGTAGCGCTCGCGGTCCTTGTCCTTGTGGCGCAGCGTGGGCGGCAGGGCCCATACGCCGCCATCATGCTCGGCATTGTCCTTCGGGTTGGCGTTGACCTCCGACGCGGCACCCAGGCTGAAGCCGACGCTCTGCGCCAGCCGCTCGACATACGCCGTGTGCAGATAGCCGCTCTTCACCTTGGCGTCCTGCTCGCGGTTGGCGGGCAGCCGGTGGTCGACGACGCCAAACACGCCGCCGGGTTTCAGGGCCTCGTAGGCGCTGTGAAACACCGCCTTGGCGGCCTCGTCACCGTCGGCGGCCCAGTTGTGGACGTTGCGAAAGGTCAGCACCAGGTCGGCACTGCCGGGCGGCGCCATGTGCAGTTGCTGCGGCGGCTCGAAGGCCGTCAGCCGCACGCGGTCGTACAGCTGCGGCTGCGCCTGCAGCTTTTGTTGCAGGCGCTCGGCACCGCGGCGGCGATAGTCCACGGGCGATCGCGCGTCGGGGCCGGCGAGGATCAGCAGGCCCTGCTCGCGCAGGTAGGGCGCCAGGATCTCGGTGTACCAGCCACTGCCCGGGTTGATCTCCACCACCGTGGCGGTGGGCCGGATGCCGAAGAAGCGCAGCGTCTCGTAGGGGTGGCGCCAGCCGTCGCGCGCGACATAGGCCGGCGTGCGCTGCGGACCGGCGATGGCCGCTTGCAGCGCCGGGTCGGCTTGGGGCGCATCGCCGGCCCGGGCCGAACCCCAGCCCAGCGCGGCCAGAACGGAGATGGCAGTGCGTCGTCTCATCTGCTTGTTCCTGATGTGTTCGAGATCCGCCCCGTCAACCAGGGCAAGGGGCGACTGTACCCACCGTCGGCCATTTGTTAAGGCTTGTCCGACACCTGCCCTCAGTTCGGCGCGGACCGCTGCATTGCTGCAGGCGCCGGCAGATGTCCGACAACCCTCAACAGTTTCTGTCGCTGGCCACCGACAGCGTTCTGGCAACTGAGCCGGGCATGCCCCGGACCGGTACGCTCGGGCGAGGTGATGACGCCGGTCAAGTGAAGCACCGGCACACGCACTAGTTCATTGAAACCCCAATGCTGCCCGCGGGGGCCCCCGGCCCCCCCCCCCGCCCCCCCCCGCCCCGGCCCCCCCCCCCCCCCCCCCGCCCCGGGCCCCCCCCCCCCCCCCCGGCGCCCCGGCCCCGCCCCCCCCGCCCCCCCCCCGGCAAAACCCCGCCCCCCCCCCGACCCCCGCCCCCGGGCCGCCCCCCCCCCCCCCCCCCCCCCCCCCCCCCCCCCCCCCCCCCCCCCCCCCCCCCCCCCCCCCGCCCCCCCCCCCCCCCCCCCACCCCCCCCCCCCCCCCCCCCCCCCCCCCCCCCCCCCCCCCCCCCCCCCCCCCCCCCCCCCCCCCCCCCCCCCCCCCCCCCCCCCCCCCCCCCCCCCCCCCCCCCCCCCCCGGAACCCCCCCCCCCCCCCCCCCCTTTAACTCCCCGGTAATTTGGCCGGGGGGGGGCCCGGGGGGCGCACCCACGCCCCGGCTCCCCCCCGGGGCCCGCGGGGGGGGGGTTTTGGCGCCCCCGGGGCGCCCGGGGCCCGTTGGCGCGGGGCTTTGGCCGCGTGCGGGGAGCCTTGGGTCCCCATGGGGGCGACCTCCCCCCCCCCGCGGCTTCTTCCCCCGGCCGGGGCCCCCGCCCCCCCGGGGGGCCCCCCCCACCGGGCCCCCCCCCCCCGCGCGCGCGCGCCGCCGGCCCCCGGCCCCCCCCCGCCCGGGCCGCCCCCCCGCGGGCTCCCCCCCCGCCCGGGGCCGCCTCCCCCCCCGGGAGCGCCCCCCACGCGCCCCCCCGCGCCGCGGCGCTGCGGCCCGCGCCGGGGAAGTGCCCCCCCCGCGGCCCGGGCGCCCCCCGGGTCGCCGGGGGACCCCCCGCGTCCCCAAGGCGCCCGCCGGCCGACCCGGGCGGCCCCGGGGCCCGCCCCCCCCCGGGGCCCTCCGCCGCCCGCGCCGGCGTCCGTCCCGGCGCCGCCCCCCCGGGCGCGGGACCGCCCGGGTCGCCGGCGCCCCCCCGCCCCGCCGCCCCCAAAGCCGCCGCAACACCACGCCCCAGCGGCTCCCCCTCCCTCCCCGCCCCCCCGGGCCGCGGGGCCCGGCGGTAACAAGACGGGCCCCCCCCGCCACCAGTGCGCCCGTCTTCCCCTTCGGGAGGTGGTCCCCCCCACCCCGGCGCGGCGCCGAGTCCCCCGTCATCTGCGACAACGGGCGCCCCCCCGGAGCCCCCCTCGAGCCGCTCCCCGCGCAGAGCCCCGGCGGTCCCTTAGCACCCCCCCGCCGTCTTTCCGCCCCCGGGGAGAGGCAGGTCGAGGACCGGGTCCCCCCCCTCCAGCGCGGTCTCCCCCCGGGGGAACTTCTCTTCCCTCCAAACCCCCCCAAGAGGCGCGCGATACATCCGCCAACACAACAAGAACCCCAACCCCCAAAAGGGGATCGCCGATCCGACCCCCCCCAGCGCGGCCTTCTCCCGTTTCAGTGGACTAGCATCGAATTCATTGAACTGCCGCGCCGTTGGCGCGGCGCTGTTGCGGGCCGCACGACGAGGCGGAGTGGAAGGTTGATTGTGAAGAGCTACCCGATGTCGGCTGCGGATGCGGCCTGGTTCCACAACGACGGACCAGCCAATCTGGCCATCGTGATGGGCGTCGTCCTGACGAAGAAGCCGCTCGACTTCGAGCGCGTGCGCAAGATCTACAGCGAGCGCATCGTCACCTTCGACCGCTTCCGCCAGCGCGTGGTCGAGACCGGCTTTCCAATGGCCACGCCGCACTGGCAGGACATGTCCAACTTCAATGTCGACCAGCACCTGCATCACATCGCGCTGGCGGCGCCGCATGACGAGGCCGCTCTGATCAAGTTGGTCAACGACCTCGCCAGCATGCCGCTGGACCATGCGCTGCCGCTGTGGCAGGCCTATGTGGTTGACGATGTCGAAGGCGGCAGCGCGCTGATCATGCGCGCTCATCACTGCATGGCCGACGGCACGGCCATGATGACCGTGACCCAGCGCTTGTACGACCCCGCCCCCGGGGCCAAGCCGCTGCCGCCACCGCGCGCCCGGGGCGCCAGCATCGGCAAACGGGCAGTCAAGGGCTTGTTCGCGCCCGCGATCGATCTGGTCACCGAGGCGGCGCGCGACGCCGCCGCGCTGGCCGGCGGGGCAGGCATGCTGCTGGGCGAATTGATGAGGCCCGACGACCCGCTGTCGCCGCTGAAGGGCGAGTTCGCGCTGGGCAAGCGCGTGGCGTGGTCGCAGCCGGTCGCCCTGCGCGACATCAAGGCCATCGGCAAGCGCTACGAAGCCAAGGTCAACGACGTGCTCGTCGCTGCAATGACCGGCGCGCTGCGCACCTACTTGAAAGGGCGCGGCGTCGACGTGGCCCACACGACGGTGCGGGCAATGGTTCCGGTCGACCTGCGCCCGCCCGAACGCATCGGCCAGTTGGGCAACGAGTTCGGTCTGGTGCTGCTTGACCTGGCCGTGACCGAAGTGCGCGCCGATCGCCGCTTGGCTCTGACCAAGGCGCGCATGGATGCGCTCAAGCGTTCGCCGGAGCCGCTGGCCACGAAGGCCTTGCTCAATCTGCTCGGCCGCGGGCCAAAGTTGTTGGAAGACATCTCCAACGACCTGTTCGGCCGCAAGGCCAGCGTGGTCATGACCAACGTCGTCGGCCCGGCCGACGCGCTCTACCTTGCCGGCGTGCCGATCGACCGCATCCTGCCCTGGGCGCCGCATCCTGGCAAACAACTGGGCATGGCGGTCAGCATCCTCAGCTACCGCGGCACGGCCTCGCTGACGGTGATCGGCGATGCCCTTCTGGTGCCCGACCCCGAAACCATCACGGCTGAGTTCAACCGCGAGTTCAAGAAGCTGCTGAAGGGCGTGAAGGCCGTTGCCGCCACGACGACAGGCAAGAAAGCGCCGGCAAAGAAAGCTGCGGCAAGGAAGGCCCCGGCAAAGAAGACGCAGGCAACCAGAAGACCGGCTGCCAGATAGTGCGCGAGTGCGCGCGGGCCATCGCCCAGCACGCTTCGTGGCTGCCGGTGGGCCCAGAGCCAGATCACCAGCAACCTGGGGTTCCTGCTCGTCACGCCGCTGTCGCACTGGGCCCGGTACGCGGCCTACGCGGGCGCGTCGATGGTGCGCGGGCTGGCGGTGGGCAGCGGGGTCTTCCTGGTCACGGTGTGGTTCTTGTCGGGCGGGTTCCATTCGGTGCAGTCGCTGCCCGTGCTGCGGCAGGCCGCCAGCCACCTGAATCCGCTCTTCTACATGATCGACGGCTTTCGCCGCGGCTTCTTCGGCCACAGCGACGTCTCGCCCTGATTGAGCTTGAGCGTGGTGGGCACGGCCTTCATCGCCGTGGCCGGGCTGTGCCTGGAGCTGCTGCGGCGAGGCTACAAGCTGCGCACATGAAACGGGTGACCAGTGGCGGCTGAAGTCACCAGGCGCTCATTCGAACCGCAGGCGCTAGCTCACGCTCCCGGCCGGTTTCTGTCGCTGGCCGGAGACAACTACCCGCCGGCTCAGCAGATGAGTGGTGGGTCAACCTGTCCTGCATCCGTGCCTCCACATGCCAGTCAGCTGACGTCCAACTGCGTCCCCATCCGCCGCAGCAGCAGTGCATGCGCCCAGTCCATGAACGCCTGCACCCGCGCCGCGCGCTTGCGGGTGGTGGGCGTCACCAATTGCAGGGGCAGCGAAGGGCAACTCCACCCGGGCAGCACGCGCACCAGCGCACCGCTGGCCAGATAGTGACTGGCCACGAATTCGGCGAGCACGATGATGCCCAGCCCGTCCAGGCCCGCGCTCAGGGCGGCCGCGCTGTCGGTGGTGAGAAATCGCGCAGGCACGTCGAACTCGGTCTTGCGGCCGTCCCTGATCAAGGTCACAGGTCGCAGCTTGCCCGTCGACGCCAGCACATAGCCGATCTGGTGATGGCGGGCCAGGTCTTCGGGAGTCTCCGGCAGCCCAACGTGCTCGATGTAGTTCGGCGCGGCGCAGAGCACGAAGCGCAGGTCACCGACCCGGCGCGCTGACAGCCTCGAATCCGGCAACTGCCCGCCGCGTAGGGCGCAGTCCACGCCCTCGTGCACCAGGTCGACGGCGCGGTCGCTGCACCCCAGTTCGATGGTGATCTTCGGGTAGCGCTCGAGGAAGTTGCGCATCTCCGGGGCGAACACCAAGCGGCCCATGGCCACCGGCACGTCCACGCGAAGGTGCCCCGCGGGCGCGCTGGTGCCCTTGCGCAGCATGGTCTCCACCTCGTCCACCTGCTGCAGGATGACGCACGCATGGCGGTGGTACACAAGGCCCTCCTGGGTGGGCGTGACCGAGCGCGTCGTGCGTGTGAGCAGCCGCGTGCCGAGCTTGTCCTCGAGCTGCTGGATCTGCTGGCTGACGGTGGCCTTGTGCAGGTTCAACTGCAGCGCGGCCTTGGTGTAGCTGCCGCTCTCCAGCACTTGCACGAAAGTGCGCATGGCATCGAAACGGTCCATGGGCCTGCTCCGGTGGGGAACCGGGATTGTCGGCGAACGCCCGACAGTGTGTCGCCGCCTGCGGGCTATACGCGGCAGCGCTCGATTCATACAGTGTGCCTACCCACCCCGCACCACAAACTCCAGATGCTGCACCGTCGCCCCCTCGACCCCGCCTTCCCCCACGAACAACAGTTGCAGGCCAAGGCCAGCCCGGTGGTTCTCGTCAACTTGCTCAGGGTTGCCGAGGCCGACATCCTGTCCCTCGCGGCGATCTGGGAGAAGGACGTGACGTGAGTGCACTCGCCACCGACACCTCGAGCGTGGCGGCCCAACCGCACTTGTTCACTCGGTTGGCGGTTGCAGACCTCTGCGTCGCCTGAATCCAACGCCCTTCAAGGAATCGTCATGCCCAAACGCGCCCACCTCATCGCGGGGATCCTGGCCCCGCTTTGCATCGTCACATTTTTTGTGTCCACGCTGCTGGTGGAACTGTTCGGCTCGCACGCCGCCGTGGCGCAGCTGAAGGCAATGATCGTCACGCCGGGGTTGTGGATCATGATTCCGGCCATCGCCGCCGCCGGCGGCAGCGGCATGTTCCTCGGCAAGTCCCGCAAGGGCCGACTGGTAGGCGCGAAGAAGATGCGCATGCCCTTCATCGCCGCCAACGGGCTGCTGGTGCTGGTGCCCTGCGCCATCGTGCTGAACCGCTGGGCGGCCGCAGGTACCTTCGACACCACCTTCTACGTCGTGCAGACCATCGAGCTGATCGCCGGCGCAACGAATTTCGTGCTCATGGGGCTGAACGTTCGTGACGGGCTGCGCATGGCGGGCCGGCTGCACGCTGTGCCCTTCATGCCCGCAAAAACAAGCTGACGCCTCGCTCATCGATGTCGGCATGAGCGACAGCGATTCGATCGATGCAGCGACCGCTGCGGGTCGGTTGCTTGAGGTCACCGGTTCAATGTCCATGGCGCCGCCCCACTGGCAGCCGACGTTCACAACCCGACCGTGTCGGCAGGCCTTGGGCCCTCTGAGACAATCCGGTGTCCGCAGGAGTGAGCCCATGACCCCCTTTCAAACCCCGCAAGCAGCCAGTGACGACAAGCCCGCCAAGAACGACAAGGCCGATCGGCCCTCAGGCCTGGCCGAACAGCTGGCCTTCAAGTCGCGTTTCGTGCTGGTGTTCGGCGAGATCGACGACAAGCTCGCGCGCGGCGTGTGCGAACGGCTGATCCTGCTGGCGCAGGATTCCGACGCGCCGATCAACCTGCTGATCTCGTCGCCCGGCGGCCATGTCGAATCGGGTGACGCCATCCACGACATGGTGCGCTTCGTTCGTGCACCGGTCACCACCATCGGCACCGGCTGGGTGGCCAGTGCGGCCACGCACATCTTCCTGGCCGCGCCCAAGGAACGCCGCGTGTGCCTGCCCAACACACGCTTCATGATCCACCAGCCGGCCGGCGGCGTCGGCGGCCGCGCCACCGACATCGCGATCATGGCCAAGGAGATCATCAAGACACGCGAGCGCATCTCGCAGGTGATCGCCCGCGAGACTGGTCAGAGCGCCGACAAGGTGCGCGCCGACATGGAACGCGACTACTGGATGACGGCCGACGAGGCGATCGCCTACGGCATCGTCAGCCGCGTGATCAACAACCAGAAAGAACTGGCCTGAGAGGTTGAACGACATGGGCGAACCCACCCCTGAACTGGTTCGCGAGTACATCGCGCGCGGCCTGGACTGCACCCACCTCGACGTCGAAGGCGATGGCCGGCACTTTTTCGCCACCATCGTCTCGACCGAATTCGAAGGCCTGCCCCGTGTGCGACGCCATCAGCGTGTCTACGCCGCGCTGGGCGAGCGCATGCGCGAAGAAGTGCATGCGCTGTCGATGAAGACGCTGACGCCGGCCGAATACGCAAGCGGCGACGCGTGATCACGCTGGCCCTGAGCAAGGGGCGCATCTTCGACGACTCGCTGCCGCTGCTGGCGGCGGCCGGCATCCAGGTGCTGGAAGACCCCGAGAAGTCGCGCAAGTTGATCATCGGCACCAGCCGGCCCGACGTGCGCGTGGTGCTGGTGCGTGCGTCCGACGTGCCCACCTACGTGCAGCATGGCGGTGCCGACCTCGGCGTGGCCGGCCTGGACACGCTGCTCGAGCACGACAGTCACGGCCTGTACCGTCCGCTGGACCTGAAGATCGCGCGCTGCCGCATGAGCGTGGCCACGCGCACCGATTTCGACTACGCCGCCGCGGTGCGCCAGGGTTCGCGCATCCGCGTGGCCAGCAAGTACACGCAGATCGCACGTGAACATTTCGCCGCCAAGGGTGTTCACGTCGACTTGATCAAGCTGTACGGCAGCATGGAGCTGGCGCCGCTGACCGGCCTGGCCGACGCCATCGTCGACCTGGTGTCCACCGGCAGCACGCTGCGCGCCAATCAGCTGGTCGAGGTCGAGAAGATCATGGACATCAGCGCGCGCCTGGTCGTCAATCAGGCGGCGTTAAAGCTCAAGCGCGAACCGATCCGCGCGCTGATCGATGCCTTCGAGGCGGCGCTGGCCGCAGCCACGACATGACGCTCGCCTTGCGCGGCCTGTCCACCGCCAGCCCCGACTTCGAGACCGAATTCCAGCGCGTGCTGCACTGGTCGGCCGAGACCGACGCCACGATCGAGACGCGCGTGGCCGACATCATCGCCGACGTGCGCGCGCACGGTGACGCCGCGCTGCTGGACCTGACCGCGCGCCTGGACGGCGTGCACGCCGCCGACATGGCCGCACTCGAGATCGGGGCGGACGAACTGCGCGCCGCGCTCGATCTCATCACGCCGGCACAGCGCCAGGCACTGCAAGCGGCTGCCGCTCGGGTGCGCAGTTATCACCAGCGCCAGCTCGACGCCTGCTGCCGCAGCTGGCAGTACCGCGACGACGACGGCAGCCTGCTCGGCCAGAAGGTCACGCCGCTCGACCGGGTGGGCATCTACGTGCCCGGCGGCAAGGCAGCCTACCCGTCCAGCGTGCTGATGAACGCCATTCCGGCCCAGGTGGCCGGCGTCGGCGAAATCATCATGGTGGTGCCCACACCCGGCGGTGAGCGCAATGCGCTGGTGCTGGCCGCCGCCCACGTGGCCGGCGCCACGCGTGTGTTCACACTCGGTGGCGCACAGGCGGTGGCCGCGCTGGCCTATGGCACGGCCACGGTGCCGCGTGTCGACAAGATCACCGGCCCGGGCAATGCCTACGTGGCCAGCGCCAAGCGCCGCGTGTTCGGCCAGGTCGGCATCGACATGATCGCCGGCCCGAGCGAGATCCTGGTGCTGGCCGACGGCAGCACGCTGCCCGACTGGGTGGCGATGGACCTGTTCAGCCAGGCCGAACACGACGAGCTGGCACAGAGCATCCTGCTCAGCCCCGACGCGGCCTACATCGCTGCGGTGCGCCAGGCCATCGAACGCCTGCTGCCCAGCCTGCCGCGGCAAGCGGTGATCCGCGCGTCGCTCGAAGGCCGTGGCGCCCTGATCCACACCCGCAGCATGCAAGAGGCCTGCGACATCAGCAACCGCATCGCGCCCGAGCACCTCGAGATCAGTTCGGCCGATCCGCACCGCTGGGAGCCGCTGCTGCGCCACGCCGGCGCGATCTTCCTGGGTGCCTTCACCAGCGAAAGCCTGGGCGACTACTGCGCCGGGCCCAATCATGTGCTGCCGACCTCGGGCACGGCTCGCTTCTCGTCACCGCTCGGCGTCTACGATTTCATCAAGCGCAGCAGCCTGATCGAGGTCAGCGAAGCCGGCGCGCAGCGGTTGGGGCCGATCGCGGCCGAGCTGGCCTATGGCGAGGGGCTGCAGGCGCACGCGCGGGCGGCCGAGCTGCGCCTGGTCTGACCGACGGCGCACTACGCAAACGAGGTTTCCAGCTCGTCGACCAGCCGGCCCACGTAGGCCACCGCATCGTGGATCGGCTGCGGCGACGCCAGGTCGATGCCGGCCATCTGCATCAGCGCCAGCGGCTTCTTCGTGCCGCCGGCCTTCAGCACCCCCAGCCAGCGCTGCACGGCGGGCGCGCCCTCTCGCTGGATGCGCAGCGACATCGCCGTGGCCGCCACCAGACCCACCGCGTAGGTGTACGGGTACAGGCCCATGTAGTAGTGCGGCTGACGCATCCAGGTCATGCGGGCGCCGTCGTCGATGGTCACCGTGTCGCCCCAGAAACGCGCCAGGATGCGGCCCTTGGTCTGGTTCAGCACCGCCGCGGTGATGGCGCCGCCGCCCTCGGCCAGCGCGTACAGCTGGCGCTGAAGCTCGGCCTCGAGCAGGTGGGTGACGAAGTTGTGGTGGTAGGTGCCCAGCACCTGCAGGATGACAGAGCGCCGCAGCCGCGGCTCCTGGCTGCCGGCCAGGATGTGCTGCGCCAGCAGCATCTCGTTCATGATCGACGGCGCCTCGATGAAAGGCATGGCCGGGTACAGGTTGACGAAGTGCTGGTGCCGCATCGCCAGGTCGAAGTGGCCGCCGTGGCCCAGTTCGTGCGCCAGCGTGAAGACGTTGCGCATCGTGTCCGACCAGGTGATCAGGATGTACGGGTGCACGCCGTAGGGCGACGCGCAGAAAGCGCCCGACGATTTGCCGATGTTGTCGGCACGGTCGACCCAGCGCCGCGTCATCGCCCGGCGCGCGAAGTCCAGGTAGTCGGGGCCCATCACCGCCAGCGCCTGCAGGATCAGCGCGCAGCCGTCCTCGTAGCTCATGTGCGGGTTGAATTCAGGGTCCAGCGGCGCCTTCAGGTCACAGTGCAGCAGCTGGTCCAGCCCCAGCACACGCTGGCGCAGTCTGGCATAACGCTGCATATGAGGCGCCAACCCGGTCTGGATCAGGTCCAGCGTGTTCGTGTAGACCGCCTGCGGAATGTGGTGCGGCTGCAGCAGGTAGGCCTCGGCACCGGAGTGGCCGCGCAGCCGCGCCAGCGCGACGTTCTTGCCCACCTCGGTGGCGAAGGTGGCCGCGCAGGTCTGCTGGAAAGCCTTCAGCCCGGCGCTGAACGAGGCCCAGGCGGCGCGCCGCACGCCGGCGTCGGCGTGCATCTCGAAGCGCGACTCGAAGCCGTTGAAGGAATTGGCCTGCACCGCGCCGGTGTCGTCGGTGAACGACGCGAACTGCATGTCGCCGGCCTTGGCGCGGTTGTAGATCATCGCCGGCGCGTCCAGCACCTCGCCCAGCGCAGCCAGCGCACGTTCGGTCTCGGCGCCCAGGCGGTGCGGGCGCTGTTCGAGCAGGTCGTTCAGCCAGACCTCGAAGTCGGCCAGACCCGGCTCGGCGGCCATCCAGTCCGGCAAGCGGCCTTCGGGCAGGGCCAGGATTTCGGCATCGACGAAGCTGGTGCCGGCATCGACCCGCGCATGCAGCGCCGACACGCGGGCCACGGCCGCCTGGTGCTGCGCATCCGTGCCGTCCTGCGCCAGGCGCAAGTGCGCGAAGGTGCCCAGGCGCGCCATCCGCAGCTGCAGCGACTCCAGCGCGTTCAGGCCGTCGTGCAAGGTGGCGGCATCGTGGCCCAGTCGGCCTTGGTAGGCACTGATCGCGGAAAGGGCCCCGGCCACGGCCTGCAGTTCGGACTCCCAGGCTGCATCGTCGGCAAACAGGTCGCTCAGGTCCCAGGTGACTTCGACCGGAACGTCGGCGCGGGCAAGGCGGTTGCTCATGGGGTCGGTCGCGGGGCGATGGGCGGGCTGGAACTGTAGCGCCGGCTTGAGGTTTGCTGGTCGTGCAGGTCCTTCACGCCAGAGGTGCAAGGCCCGGTGCCACCATCGGCGCCAGCGTGGCGTTGTCGCCGAACGCCCGCGCCAGGGCCTGGTTGCGCGACAGATGCCCACCGATGGCCAACTGTTGCCGCTGCCCGTCATCGAGCATGTGCCGGCCGCGTCGCGGCGATCGCCAAGCGTGGTGCATCCAGGCAATCAGGGCCACGGAAACGTGATGCTTCACGTTGAAGCGCCAGGGCGCTGATGCGGCTTCGATTTCGCCAAGGCCCGCCGCGCTCCGGACCCGTCGCGAATCAGTTCAGGTTGATGCCCAGCACGCGGGAGATCCGGCCATCGTAGGTGTCCTTGGTGCCGTCACCGACTTGGCCTGCACTGTTGTCCCCCCAACCCCACACGGAACCGTCCTTCAGCAGCATGATCGAATGGTTGCCACTTGTTGCAAGGTCGGCCACGCCGAACCGGCTCTCGACGAGAACCTGCGGGCGCTTGAAGTCGTCCTCGTGGGCACGGTAGTAGGCCTGCGACACCGCCCCGCCACCCAAGGCGCCCCAGGCATAGAGGGCGCCGTCCTTTGTGATCGCATACGACGCAAAGTTGCCGGCGATGACTTTCTCGACGTTGAGCAGGCCCAGCGCCTTGACCGGCAGATCGCTGGACAAGCCGGTACCGTCACCCAATGACCCCCACGCTCCATCGCCCCACGCCCAGACCGATCCCTCTTTCGACGCCGCCAGGCAGTAGCGAACCGTGCACGACAGCTGCACGATGCCTGCCACCCCCCTCACCTGTTCAGCAACCAGTTGATGCTGCCATCCGCCGCTCGCAAAAACTTCCTTCCAGTTCAGCGCCCATACCGTGCCATCTGCCTTGACGGCGTATCCACGGGTGACTTCGAAGTCGCGGCCCTTGCCGCCGCTGAGCGACTCGACGCCCGAAAGGCCGGTGACAGTCCCCACCGCGACCGGCCCGCGGCCACGCGTCTTCGGCGTGTAGCCAACCGTCCCGTCGAGGCGGACAAAGAGGGTCATCATCTCGTAGGCGCTGCCGTCGATCACGACGTCCTTGACCTTGCCGATCAGCGCGTTCGGCGTGGGCTGGCTCAAGTTGTCCGCAATGCCTTGCGGCGTAATGCCTAGCGCGCCGTAGTAGTTTTCCCCCCAGCTGTGCACCGATCCACTGGCATCAAGCGCCGCGCTGGCGCCGCCTGCCTTCACGCCAACGATGCTGCCGAGTGTGTCGAGCTTGATCGCGGTGGTGCCGGGCACCCAGCTGCCGGCCGTGGTGTTCCCTAGTTCGCCCCACTGCAAGACCGAGCCATCGGCCCTGACCGCCAGGGAGTAGCCGATGCCAGCAGCGATGCGACCAACGTTTGCCACCGGGCCGCAGGCCATCGGCAACACTTGGCAGGCGAAGTCGGACCGCGCGCCTACCGTCAGGACCTGGCCGCCACTGATCGGGCCCAGCGCCACCACCGCCTCACCATCGATGCCCAGGTAGTTTCCGGTCTCCGGGTAGTAGCGGTAGGTGTACGGTGCGGCCGTCTGGCTGGCCCGATGGCTGGGGAAGAACTGCGGGTAGGTTCGCTCAGCCCAATCGAACAGCGCATCCGCACTGGGGATCGCGCGAACAGCCGCCAGGATGCGCCGGCGCTCACGGGCGGCCAGATGCGCTTCCAGCGCCGGGTGCGAGGAGGTCACCGCTTGCAGCGCACCCACGCCGTTGGACGCCACCGCTGCAGCGGCCTGGGGTTCGGCGCCGCCGCACGCCACCAAGCCGCAAGCGATGGCCACCCAAGCCAGGCGACGGACGCCAGTGAGCAGCTGACCCGGGGTGAGCGAACACATGCCGTGAAGAGAGCTCATTTCGAAGTGCCGATCCGTTGCAGTAGACATGATTCATTGTGCGTGAACTGGGGTCCGCCAAGCGTGCCGAACGACCTGGCCACCACCACTGCGGATGGCGCAAGCATCAGGGTCCGCCCCGCCCCGCACTCACGGGGATGCCCTCTGCGCTGAGCTGGGTTTGGGCACCGATCCGTCGCAGCAGCGCCGCGAAACCCTGCGCTTGAACGACACCTTCGCATGATGGCGGCAAGGGTCGTTCGCCGGCCTGAAGCTGCCGACTGACCAGGTCGCCTTGCAGCATGGCGCAGCCACGCGCGCGCAGCATCTCGGCGTCTTCGGGTCGCTCGACGCCTTCTGCGTCTGCAGTCATCCCCACAGCACGGGCCATCGCGAGGATGGACTCGACAAGCACTCTGGACTCGCCTTCGTTCACGATGTCGCTGACGAAGCTGCGATCGATCTTCAAGGTGTTGAAGGGCAGCTGCCTCAGGCAGCCCAGTGCCGAATAGCCTGTGCCGAAGTCGTCAAGCGCGATCCGGAATCCTTTTGCGCGCAGGGCACGCAGTGTGGCCACCGCACCGTCGACATCGTCGACGAGCGCAGACTCGGTGAATTCCAGTTCCACCGTTTCGGGCCTCAGCCCGCGTGCCGCCATTTCCACACATTCGATGAAACTTTGCCTGCCGTCGTCACCGCCAGCAAACCCTGGCGCGAGGGCGACGCGGTGGTGCGTGCAGCGGTGGTGGGCCGCAAGGCTGCGGCCGGGTAAGCTTCAAGACGGCGGCCGCTTCGGCTGCCGCCCACAGCCCAATGCCGCCAGACCCGGCAGCCCACTTCGACGGAAGACCCTCCGATGCACAACCCGATCCGTCGCCGCCTGCTGCGCGGCAGCCTGCTGGCCGCCGCAGCGGCTGCCCCGGCCTGGGCACAACAGACGCCCGCCGCCAACAGCGACCGCGACAGCCCGCTGCCGGCGCTGGGTACGACGCTGACGCTGCCCGACTTCACGCTCTTCGACGGCCGCACCCTCAGCGCCGCCAGTGCCGATGGCCAGGTGCTGGTGCTGTACTGGTGGGCCAGCTGGTGCCCCTTCTGCGCCGTGCAAAGCCCGCTGATGAACCAGCTGTGGCTGGCCCAGCGCAGCCGCGGATTGCAGTTCTGGGGCCTGTCCATCGACCGCAAGCCCGAGGACGCCACAGGCTACCTGGCCAAGCGCGGTTTCAGCTTCCCCTCGGGCCCGCTCACGCCCGCCTTCGCGCGCGCCCTGCCCAAGCCCAAGGGCCTGCCCATCACACTCGTGCGCGGCCGCGACGGCCGCGTGCTGATGGCCGAAGCCGGCCAGCTCTTCCCCGAGGATGTGGGCCAGATTGCGCGTTTCCTCTAGGCGCGCGCTGCGCCATCACAGGCACGGGCCCGACACCCGACGTCGAAAGAGATCAAGCGGATGAATCTGCTGGCCAAGGCGCTGATCGCCGCCCTGTTGCCGATCGCCTGCGTCAACGCGCTGGCCGTCGACCTGCGCTTCGAACGGGTTGCCGAAGGTGTCTACACCTTCACCGGCGAAACCGGCCCGCGCACCGCCGCCAACGAAGGTCTGAACGCCAACCTCGGGCTCGTCGTCACAGCGGCCGGCGCGCTGCTGATCGACAGCGGCGCCACCCTGGCCGGCGCGCGCCAGATCGAGGCTGCGGTGAAAGCCGTCACCACGCAGCCGGTGAAGTGGGTCTTCAACACCGGTGGGCAAGACCACCGCTGGCTCGGCAACGGCCACTTCACGGCTCAAGGCGCCGAAATCATCGCGCACACCGACGCCAGGGCCGACATGCTCAACCGCGGCAACGACCAACTGCAGGCGCTGCGCGCCACGCTGGGCGCCAAGGCCGACGGAACGGTTCCTGTGCTGCCCACGCGCCTGCTGAGCGGGCCCGACAACCGGCTGGAGCTGGGCGGCGTGGTGGTCGAGATCAAGCACCGTGGCGGCGCGCACACGCCGGGTGACGCCTTGGTCTGGCTGCCGCAGCAAGGCGTGCTGTTCAGCGGCGACGTGGTCTATGTCGAGCGTTTGCTGGGTGTGCTGCCGGTCAGCCACACCAGACGCTGGCTGGACAGCTTTGCCGTCATCGAGCAGCTGCAGCCCGCCGTGCTGGTGCCGGGCCATGGCCCCGTCACCACGCTGGCCACGGCGCGCGCCGACACGCAGGCCTATCTGCTGGCGCTGCGTGCGCACATGAAGAAGGCTGTCGACGCCGGCACCGACATCGGCGCCGCCACGCGCAGCTTCGACGCCGCGCCCTTCCAGCGCCTGCTAAACGCCGCCGAGCTGATGCCCGGCAACGCCAGCCGCACCTACCTCGAACTGGAACGCGAGTGATCGCGTGTGAAGCCTTGAGGCCATGAGCGCCGGCCACGACCACAGCCACGCCCCAGGGGACTTCGACGCGCCTGCGGCACCGGCATCGCGCCCGAACGGCGTTGGTATCGCTCGGTCTGGCCCGAAGTCGTCGCCGCTTTCAGCTCAATCGCCGAGGCTTGCCGCCCTCTGCCGGTTCAAGGACTCGGCAGCGAGGCTGGGGTAATCGGTGTACCCCGCCGGGCCCGGCCGGTAGTAGGTTTCCACGTCGGGCTGGTTCAGCTCGGCGCCCACGCGCAGGCGCTGCACCAGGTCCGGATTGGCGATGAACGCGCGGCCGAACACGATGGCGTCGGCACTGCCTTCATCCAGTGCCGCTTGCGCGCTGGCCGTGCTGAAGCCGCCGTTGCGCAGCAAGGGCCCTGGAACTGTTGTCGCGCCACGGCAGCGATGCGGCGCTCGCTGATCAGTGCGGGGTCCATGTGACGCAGCTCCAGGTAGGCGATGCGGCGCCGGCTGAGTTGCTGCGCCACGTGGCTGAGCAGGGCTTCGGGGTCGCTGTCCCGCAGATCGTTGCTGCCCGCCAGCGTCGACAGGCGCAGGCCGACGCGGTCGGCGCCGGCCTCGGCAATGGCCGCGTCCATGCACTCCAGCAGCAAGCGGGCGCGGTTCTCGATGGCGCCGCCGTAGCGCTCATGGCCGGGACCGTTGCGATCGTTGACACCGTCGCGCAGGAACTGGTCGAGCAGGTAGCCGTGAGCGCCATGCAGCTGCACGCCGTCAAAGCCCGCCTGCAGCGCGCGCCGCGTGGCCCGTCGGAACAGGTCGACGATGCCCGGCAGCTCGTCGTCGCGCAGGCGGCGCGGCGTCTCATAGGGCTGCTTGCCGTCCGGGGTGTTGATCAGACCCTGGACCGCCCGCTCGCCGCTGCTGATCGGCTGCACACCGCCATTGAGACTGGAGTGCGCCGAGCGGCCAGGGTGCCAGATCTGCAACTGGATGCGCCCGCCGGCAGCGTGCACCGCGGCGGTGACACCGCGCCAGCCGGCCGTGCAGGCGTCATCGAAGATGCCGGGTTCGCCGGTGAAGGCGCAGCCGTCGGCCGCCACCATGGTGGCCTCGGCAATCAGCAGGCCGGCCGAGGCGCGTTGTGCGTAATGTTCGGCCATCAGCGCATTGGCGATGTGGCTGCGCCCTGCGCGGGTTCGGGTCAGCGGCGCCATCACGATGCGGTTGGGCAGCGTCAGCGCGCCGAGTTGCAGGGGGTCGAAGAGAGAGGGCATGCAGTCCAGGGCTCAAGGTCAGGTTCAGGGCGGCAAGATGGGAACCATTGCCCAGACGACGGGCGAATTTCAGTTCTCGGCCACAAGCGGTCAAAAGCGAAGAGCTGCTGTCGGTCAGCCCGCCGGCCGTCATAAACACCTCACCCATGCCCTAAGGCTGCGTTGCAGGCGGCAGTCAGGAAGGCGCTGCGATGCATACCAGCACGATGCCCACGGACTCAGGGCCAGCCCTGATATCAAGGACCAACGAACCCCCAGCGAAGCGTCAGGGGCTGGCCGAGTAACGACACGATGACGTCGCAGCCGTCAGTTCCACGCGATCCATGCCGGTATCGGCCGACCATCCATGCGTCATTCGGGCTTGCCAGAGACCGTTTGCAATTCCTATGCGCGATCATGACTCAAGCCTGTGCTCCTGGGCGGGACCGGCCAGGGCCTGCCCCACCGAACATCATCGCGGCAGGCCCGCGCCTCGGCCAAATCCCGGCGAAACCTCAGGGAACCCAGTACTGAAAATTGAGGATCCCAGTACGGGCCCCCTTAGGTATATTGCGCAGAACTAGCGCCAGCGCCGGCGGGCGCCACCCAGCCCGCATGCTGCGGGCACCGGCCGCCCTTGGCCTGGGGTGCTGCACGAACTACCGAACGATGCGCATCGACACCACCGACACCGTTGACCTTCAAGCCGCTGATCCGGTCGGCCCGCAGCCGCGACCACACCACGGGTCCTGGCAGCGGCCGGACGGGCCGGCCGTGCCGCGCGCAGCCGACCTGGCCGCACTGGGTGCGGCGGGCGCGCTGCTGGCCGGCTGCGGTGGCGGCAGCGCCGATGCACCGCCGGCCGCGTTCTTCCGCACCGCCGGCGCGCCGACGCGGCGCATCCTCAGCGCGTCGACAACGGCAGCCGCAACCCCGCTGCCGTCGCCCACGGCACTGCTCGATTGGGCCGAACGCCAGTACCCGCACTTTTTTCCCGGCAGCCGGCCCGACGTGTTCGAGGCGCCGTACGTCTACCGCCACTACCCGGCAAGCGGCAACTATGTCGGGGTGGCCGGCACCGAGGTCTATGTGCTGGGCCCGCTGTCCGGCGGCGAACTGCTGCACGTCGGCAGCGTGGCCGACTTCGCGGCGATGGTGCAGGCCACGGTGGCCGCCAGCACCGACGCGGAAGCCGCGCGCTTTCTGCAGCAGGCGCAGTTCTCGTCGACGCTGGACGAGATCGCCGCGCTGCGCAGCGCCACCTACGAGGCCTGGCTGACACGCCAGGCCACGATGCCGCGCGGCGAAAGCGGGTGGGCCTGGCTGATCCGCCTCGGTCACGATGCGCCCGAGGAATACAACTACGACGGCGGCCACGGCAACCAGTACGTGATCTGGAACCAGATGATGACCGGCGACGACCAGATGCGCCGCCGCATCGCGCTGGCGCTCAGCGAGTACTTTGTCGTCTCGGTCCCCTTGCTCAACAGCGCGGGTTGGAACGCGTTCGTGATCGCCGCCTGGTGGGACCTGCTGTGCGACCATGCCTTCGGCAACTTCCGCGCACTGCTCGAAGCCGTGACGCTCAGCCCGGCGATGGGCTCGATGCTGAATACGCGCGGCAACGAGCGCGAAGACGCCGTGACCGGCCGCGTGCCTGACGAGAACTATGCGCGCGAAGTGATGCAGCTGTTCACGATCGGGCTGCACGAACTGAACCTCGATGGCACCGTCAAGACCGACGCCGAAGGTCGGCCGATCGAGACCTACGATGCCGACGATGTGACGCAACTGGCGCGCGTCTTCACCGGCTACGACGCAGACGTTCGCGAACCCCTGCTGCAGCGGCCGATTCCGCCGTTCGGCCAGACGCCCAACTACCACTACGCGGGCCGGCCGATGCGGCTGTTCCCCGAGCGCCACTCGACGCTACGCGCGACCTTTCTGGGCACCACGGTGCCGGCCGGTGCACTGGCGGCCCAGGCGCTGAAAACCGCGCTCGACGCACTGTTCACGCACCCCAATGTCGGGCCGTTCTTTGGCCGCCAGATGATCCAGCGCCTGGTTACCAGCCACCCGAGCCCGGGCTACGTCGAGCGCGTGGCACGTGCCTTCAACGACAACGGCCGGGGCGTGCGCGGCGACCTGTTGGCCGTATGGCGGGCCATCCTGCTGGACGACGAGGCCCGTGGCAGCGCCAGCCTGGCGTCGCAGACCTTCGGCAAGCTGCGCGAGCCGATGCTGCGCATCATCCAGTGGGGTCGCAGCTTCGGCCTTCGGTCGGTCCATGGCAGCTGGAAGATCGGCAACACCGCCCACACGCCCACCGACAGCCTGGGGCAGATGCCGTTCTACGCGCCCTCGGTTTTCAACTTCTTCCGCCCCGGCCACGTGCCGCCGTCGACGGCGATGGCCGAGCAGGGGCTCAGCAGCCCTGAGTTCCAGATCGTCAACGAAGCTACGACGCTGTCGTACATCAACTTCCTCGAAGGCTTTCTGCAGGGCATCTGGGCCCCGGCCCCGAACAAGCCGGGTCCTGGTCGCAACGAGAG
Organism: Rubrivivax sp.; assembly: GCA_016707445.1. Taxonomy (GTDB): domain Bacteria; phylum Pseudomonadota; class Gammaproteobacteria; order Burkholderiales; family Burkholderiaceae_C; genus Rubrivivax. Next base: position 438,759 of record JADJHR010000019.1, on the reverse strand, counting down.
CGACGGCGTCGACATGAACGTCGACTACAGCGCCGAGCTGGCCCTGTATATCGCCGACCCGCAGGCCCTGATGCGCCGGCTCGACCTGGTGCTGTGCGCTGGCCGGCTGACCGAGGTTCAGCACCAGCGGATCCTCGCGCTGATGACCGCCCAGTCCCCGCCGGGAAGCCTGACTGGTTATCCGGTCGATGTACTGCACCGCCTGATCGCCAGCATCGTACTGCTGGTGATGATCACGCCCGAGTACCTCGTCCAGCAGTAGCGCCTACCAAGTCCTGCGATGACACACGACCACTCGACCCGCCGCGCCTTCCTGCGCCGCGCAGGCCACCTGGCCATGCTGGGCGGCGCCATGCCGCTGGGCCTGAACCTGGCCGCGCTGGGCGACGCTGCTGCGCTCACGGCCTCCGACTACAAGGCGCTGGTCTGCGTCTTCCTGTTCGGCGGCAACGACCACGCCAACACCGTCGTCAGCTACGACGCGACCGACTACGCCAGGTACCGCGCGATCCGCTCGGCAGGCGCGAGCTCGGGTTTCCAGGGGATTCACCTCGAGCGACAGGCGCTGGCCGGCACCGTGCTGCGCCCCACCGCGGCGCTGCCTGGTGGTCGCCAGTACGCGCTGCATCCCGCCATGGCGCGCATGGCCGGGCTGTTCAACAGCGGACGCGCCGCTGCGCTGATGAATGTCGGCCCGCTGGTTCAACCGACGACCAAGGCCCAGTACTTCAACGCCGACCGCCGCGCTTACCCGTTGCCGCCCAAGCTCTACTCGCACAACGACCAGGCGTCGATCTGGCAGTCCTCGTCGCCCGAAGGCGCCACCATCGGCTGGGGCGGTCGCCTGGGCGACCTGGCGCTGGCGGCCCAAGGCCACTCACTGTTCACCTGCATCACGATCAGCGGCAATGGGCTGTTCCTGTCGGGCGACATGGCGCTGCAGTACGCCTGCTCGACCGCAGGGCCGGTGCCACTGGGCGGACACGAAGGCCACTTGTTCGGTTCAACCGCGACCCACGCTGCGGCGCTCGAGATCATCCAGGCCCCAAGTTCACACATGCTGGGTGAGGAGTACCAGCGCGTCGCACGCCGTGCGGTGCAGGCCCGCAGCACGGTCGCAGCGGCGCTGGCGCCGGTGCAGGTGAACACGCCCTTCGACGACGGCAGCCGGCTGGCCCCACAGTTGCGCATGGTTGCGCGGCTCATCGCCGCCCGGCAGGCGTTGGGGGTCAAGCGCCAGGTCTTCCTGTGCTCGATCGGCGGCTTCGACCTGCACGACCAGTTGCTGTCGCTGCAGCCGGGGCTGCTGACGGAGGTGAGCGACGCAATGACCGCCTTCCACGACGCGACAGTGGAGCTAGGCGTGGCCGACAGCGTCACCGCCTTCACCGCCAGCGACTTCGGCCGCGCGCTCAGCTCCAACGGCAACGGCACCGACCACGGCTGGGGCGGCCATCACTTTGTGGTCGGTGGCGCGGTCAAGGGCGCGGCGTTCTACGGCACGCCGCCACCGGTCAGCGTCGGCAACACGTCGTCTCCAGACGATCAGTGGCATGTCGGCAACGGCCGGCTGCTGCCAACAACGTCGGTGGACCAGATGGCTGCGACGCTGGGCCGCTGGTTCGGTGCTGCCGACAGCGAACTTGATCTGGTGCTGCCTAACCTGCGCCGCTTTGGCGGCAGCCAGGCCGGCATCGACTACCCGCGCGACGTGGGGTTCATGCGATGAATGCGATGGACGAGACGATCGACGTGCTGCCGGCCGGGCCTGATGAGGTCACGCTCCAACGCGGCACTTTTGCGCTGGCCGCCGCTGCGGCGGTGCTGGCCGTCCGCCGTCCGCGGAAGGTTTGAAGCGCCGCAGCGCGGTGAGGTCGGGCACCGGTGCCTACGCGCACAGTCTGGCCAACCAGGCATTGAAGTCGCGCTTCATGCCGTACTTGAAGTCGATGGAGCAGCCCGCTTAGCAAGCCTTCGGGCCCACGCGGATGCCGAAGCGCAGGATGTTGGCCGCGAGATTGAGTTCGACGACGCTCGGAAATTCCGCGGCGTCGACGATCTCGGCGCCTTCGCTGCGCATCGCGTCGATCGCCTCTGACATCAGTTGCGACTCCAACGAGTTACTGTGGGAGTGGCCGACCGGCCGCTTCAAGGCGGTGCGATCAGGACAGCGGATGTCGGCTCAGGGTCGCTATGCAAAGCTTTCCATAGCGACCCCTATGCCGAGGACTCAACTATGCGTAGTTATCCGTCGCAGGTTGTTCGCTGATGAGGCAAGACGCGGCATGCGCTCCCTGGATGCCGTGACTATCTATACATAGTCTTTGCGCCCGTGTGCACTGGCAACTCCACAACCTGGAGACTGCCATGCGTACCAAGCCTACTTCTCGCCCCAATCCTTCAGGCCGCTCTCGCGGCTGCGCCCAGTTGGACCGCCACATCCTGGGGTACCGAGCGTACCTCGTGGAGCGCGGCAATGCCGCCGGCTACGTGCGCAATTGCGTGGCGGCGGTGGCGCATTTGTCGATGTGGATGAAGGGCGCCAGCAAGCGCCTGTCGGACGTTGACGAAGGGCTAGTGGCCGAGTTCGTCGACAAGCATCTACCAGGCTGCCAGTGCGCGACGAATGCTCGATATCCGAGCACCGTCCGCGCCGCGTTGGGCCACCTGCTCGTCGTCCTGCGCGAGGCCAACGCCATCTCACCCGTACCGCTGGACATCACCGAGGTCGGTCAGGAACTGCGCCGCTACGACCAGTACATGGAGCAGGTGCGAGGGCTTGCCCCGAAGACCCGCGAGGGTGCACTGCGCATCGTCGAAGCCTTGCTGCGCAAGCACTTCAGCGACGCCACCATCCAGTTCGACGTCATCACGGCCGAGCGCGTACGTCGCTTCTTCGCCGCCCAGGCCAAGAACTACAAGACGCCATCGAGCCTGGGCGTCGTGGTTTCATCCTTGCGCAGTTACTTCCGGTGGCGTGCGACGCTGGGCGACCGGACCCACGCACTGGTTGGCGCCCTGGCGTACCCGGCGAACTGGCAACTGGCGTCGTTGCCCAAGTCGCTGGAGCCGGCAGAGGTCGAACAACTCGAGGCTGCACTCGGCCAGGGCGGCCCGTCGATGCTGCGTGCCGACGCCATGGTGCGCTGCATGCTCGATCTGGGCCTGCGAAGCGGCGAGGTTGCGTGCCTGAGTCTGGACGACATCGACTGGAATGCCAGCACGATCACCTTGCGCCGCACCAAGGGCCGGCGTGAAGACGTGATGCCCCTGCCGCAAGCCACAGGAAGGCGATCGCCAAGTACCTACGTGACGAGCGACCGAAGACCCAGCACCGGATGGTCTTCGCCCGGCACATGACGCCACGGGAGCGGCCGATCGGTCCGGACCTCGTGCGCAAGACCATCCGCCAGGCCTATGCGCGCGCCGGGCTGCCGCACACGCGCTCGCACCTGCTGCGTCACACGATGGCCAGCCGCCTGCTGGCCGGCGGCTCCTCGCTCAAGGAGGTGGCCGACGTGCTGCGGCACCGCTCGCTGAACACGACGCTGATCTACGCCAAGCTCGACAGCGGCCGCCTCGTCGAAGTGGCCCTGCCTTGGCCGGGCATCGCCGCCGCTGTCACGACCGGGAGGGCGTCATGACGATCGGCCTGACCGCGCTCGTGGAGCGTTACCTCACGGAACGCCGCACTCTGGGCTTCCAACTGCGTACGGCCGCCTACAGCCTGCGCAGCTTGGCCGAGTACGTGCGACGCACACGTCACCGCGGACCGTTGACCTTGGAGGTCATGGCCGAGTGGGCGCGTCTGGACTCGCACGCCAGCGTCGATCCCCGGACCTGGGCCAGGCGGCTGAAGCAGTTGCGCTCCTTCACGCGATGGATGCAGCAGTTCGAGCCCGCCACCGAGGTGCCCGACGACACGATCTTCGGGCGGCTGCCTGAGCGCCAGGCCCCGCACATCTACAGCCCTGAAGAAGTACGGCAGTTGCTGGCCGCCGCGCGCGAACTCGGGCCCAGCCCCGGGCTGCGCGGCTTGATCTACGAGACGCTGTTCGGCTTGATCGCCAGTTGCGGTCTTCGCCTGTCCGAGGCGCTGTCGCTGAACATCGGTGACGTGGATCTGCGGCGTGGGCTGCTGACGATCCGGCGCACCAAGTTCGTCAAGTCCCGCCAGGTGCCGCTGCATCCGAGTACGGCCAAGGCCCTGGGGCGCTACCGCTGGACGCGGGACGTGGCCGGCGCCTCCCGCGACGAAGACGCGCCGTTCTTCATCGGCACCCGGGGCCGTCTGTTCGGCAAGCCCATCAGCGGGCACCAAGTGGAGAACGTCTTCGCCACGCTGCGCAGCGAGCTGGGCTGGGTCAACCGCGGCACGCACCATGCGCCGCGCATCCACGACCTGCGGCACACCTTCGTGGTCAGGCGCATGCTGCTGTGGCAGCAACAGGGCATCGACGTGGACGAGGCGATGCTGTCGCTGTCGACTTATGTCGGGCACGCGATGGTGACCAACACCTACTGGTACCTGCAGGCGGTGCCGGAGTTGATGGCGGTGGCCGCGCAGCGCTTCGAGTCGTGCATGCCGGAGTTCAGTCATGCCTGAGGACCGACCCAACCGGAAGGGATCGCCACCAAGCTTCCCGGCACTGGTTCAGCAGTTCTTCACCGAGTACCTGGTCGCGCAGCGCGCGCTCAGCCCGCAAACGGTAGCTTGCTACCGCGACGCGATGACGCTGTTCCTCGGGTATGCGACTGAGCACCTGGGCAAGTCGCCGATGGCCGTGCAACTGACGGACATCACGCCGGAATTGGTCCTGAAGTTCCTGGCTCACCTGGAGCGCGAGCGGCACAACTCGGTGCGCAGCCGCAACCTGCGGCTGACGGCATTGCGGTCGTTCCTGAAGTTCGCCGGCCGCCGCGACGTGACGGCGCTACACGCTGTCGAACGGGTGATGGCCGTGCCGATGAAGCGCTTCGAGCGGCCGTTGCTGGGCCACCTGACGCGGCCCGAGATGATTGCCGTGCTGGGGCAGCCCGGCGCGGATTGGACTTCGCAGCGCGACCACCTGCTGTTGACCTTGCTCTACAACACCGGCGCACGCGTGTCGGAGATCGTCGGGGTGCGCGTCGTCGACGTGGTGCTGGGCGGTGCGGCCTGCGTCCACCTGCACGGCAAGGGCCGCAAGGATCGCTCGGTGCCGCTGTGGAAGTCGACCGCGGCGGCCATCCGCGCATGGCTTCATGCGAACTCCGATCGGCGCGGTTCGGCGGCATTGCTGCCCAATCGATCCGGCCATCCGATGACGCGGTGCAATGTGGCGCAGCGACTGGCGCTCGCGGTCGACCGGGCCTCGGTCGAGCAGCCGAGCCTGAAGACCAAACGCATCTCGCCGCACACCTTGCGGCACACGACGGCCATGCATCTGCTGCAAAGCGGAGTGCCCTTCAACGTCATCGCCCTGTGGCTCGGTCACGAGAGCACGAACACGACACACCGCTACGTCGAGGCAAATCTGGAGATGAAGGAGAAGGCGCTCGCCCGGCTTGAGGCGCCCGACATCAAGCTCAAGCGCTTCCGCGCCAGCGACGACCTGATGAAGTTCCTGCAGAGCCTGTAACTATGCAAAGCACGGCGAACCCCAGCACGCCTGTCGACCCAGCGGACGGCAGTGCTGGGTGCCGCGGACCTACGCATAGTTGAGTCCTCGGCATAGGGGTCGACAGCGGCCCATCGCCCAACGAGGTCGAAGACTGATTTCAGTCTGAACGATCCGTGGCGGGTTGATCTCGCTGTCAGCACACGCAGGGCCGTTGGGCAGTGAACCGGACGCAGATCGAAGCACAGGCCGAAGCACACTGGGCAGTCCCCGCGGACTGACCCGTGGCTGGCGAAGGCAATGGCCTTTCCCGCAGTCCATCACTGAGTCCGCTCAGGGCCGCGACGCCGCCCCCAGGCTGTCGGCCGGCCGCCGCAGCGTGCGGTCGAAGGGGTTGATCTGGGTCGCCAGCGTGCGCGCTTCGCGCTGCAGCAGATCGACCACGATGGCCAGGCGATCGCCTTCCAGTCGCGCCGTCAGCGTGCCGATGCTGAGGGCGGCCACAACCTGAGCGTTGCCGTCGAACACCGGAACGGCGACCCCGGCCATGCCTTCGATCAGGCCCGAATTGGTGCTGGCGTATCCCTGCCCGCGCACCTTGGCCACCTCGCTGCGCAGATGGACCTCGTCCAGCGCCGCCAGTTGCCGGATGCGCGGCACGTTGTAGCGCATGACCTCGTCGCGCTCGGCCTCGGGCAGGTGGGCCAGGATGGCCATCGAGCCCTGCCCGATGCCCAGCGGCACGCGGCCGCCGATGTCGCCGGTAAAGCTGCGGATCGGGAACGGGCCCTCCCAGCGGTCCAGGCACATGGCGTCGAAGCCGGCGCGCACGAGCAGGAAGACGCTGTCACCCAGCGACGCCCCCAGCCGCAGTAGGGCCGGACGGCAGCGTTCGCGCAGGCCACCGGCCTCGCCGGCGCGCGCGGCCAGCGCGAACAGGTCCAGACTCAACGCATAGCGCTTGCTGCCGCTGTCCTGCACGACCAGACCTTCGTCGACCAGCTGCTGCAACAGCCGGTGGGTGGTGGCCTGCGAGTAGCCCAGGGCCTTGCCCAGCTCGCTGACGCGGCGCCCGCCGCTGGCCGCGTCGGCGGCCAGCGCGCGCAGGATCTGCACCGCGCGGTGCAGGCTGGAAACCGAACCTGGGTCAGTCGACATCATGTTGTTTCTCGGAATTCTTCGACGATATCTGAAGCTGCATTTCCGGTAAATGGACTTGTAGGCAGATTTATTCCGATCAACGGGTGAATTCTCTTGACGTTCACTCGGCTCGGCATGGACACTGCACGCGCAGCGGAGGTCCACGCGCATGTCGTTCCTTGTCCTTGAAGGTCTGAGCAAGTCCTACGGTGACGTGCATGCGTTGATCGACATGAACCTGGCCGTCGAGCGCGGTGAGTTCGTCGGCCTGCTGGGCCCCTCGGGCTGCGGCAAGACGACCACGCTGCAGGCGCTGGCCGGCTTCGTGCAGGCCACGCGCGGGCGCATCGTGCTCGACGGGCGCGACATTACCGACGTGCCGCCCAACCAGCGTGGGCTGGGCATGGTGTTCCAGAGCTACGCGCTGTTCCCGCACATGACGGTGGCGCAGAACGTGGCCTTCGGGCTCGAGATGCGGCAGGTGTCGCGCAGCGAACGTGAGCGTCGCGTCGGCCGCATGCTCGAGCTGGTGCACCTGGACGAACTGGCCGCGCGCTACCCGCGCGAGCTCTCGGGCGGCCAGCGCCAGCGTGTGGCCGTGGCCCGGGCGCTGGTGATCGAGCCGCCGATGCTGCTGCTCGACGAGCCGCTGTCCAACCTCGACGCCAAGCTGCGCGAGGCCATGCAGTTCGAACTGCGCCGCATCCAGCGCAAGCTGGGCACGACCACGCTGATGGTCACGCACGACCAGGCCGAGGCGCTGTCGATCAGCGACCGCGTGGTCGTGATGCACGCCGGCCGCGTGCAGCAGATCGACGCGCCACACCGCTTGTACGAACACCCGCAAAGCCGCTTCATCTCGAGCTTCGTCGGCAAGACCAACCTGCTGCGCGCCACCGTGCGTGGCGGCCAGCTCGAGCTGGCGCCGGGCCTGCGCGTGCCCCTGGGCAACAGCGGCGGCGCCCATGCAGCCGAAGGCAGCGTGGTCACAGTCTGCCTGCGCCCCGAGAAGCTGGCCTTTGCCGACGGCGCCGAAGGCCGGCTGGCGGTGCGCGTGGAAGAGCGCTTCTTCCTCGGCAGCCAGTGGCTGTATCGCGTCAGCAGTGCGCTGGGCGAACTGGAGGTGAGCTGCGCCAACGACGGCCGCCCACCGCATCCCGAACAGGCCACGGCACAGTTGACCTGGCCCGACGATGTGGCGCGCGTGCTGCCGCCCGAGCCCGACGCATGAAGCCCGGCCGCACGCTGCCGTATGCGCTGGTGTCGCCGGCGCTGGCCCTGTTCGCGCTGATGGTGCTGCTGCCGCTGGCGTTGACGGCGCTGCTGTCGTTCCAGCGCTTCAGCTACGACACCGGCGTGCAGGACGGCTTCACGCTCAGCACCTACGCCAACATGCTGGGCGACAGCTACTACTGGGAGGTGTTTGGCCGCACCGCCTGGATCGCGCTGCTGACCACGCTGCTGTGCGTGTTGATCGGCGCCCCCGAGGCCTACATCCTGAGCCGCATGGGCGCGCCCTGGCGTTCGATATTCCTGCTCGTGATCCTGGCGCCGTTGCTGGTGTCGGTGGTGGTGCGCGCCTTCGGCTGGGGCCTGGTGCTGGGCCCCACGGGCTTCGTCAACCAGTTCCTCGAATGGGTGGGCATCGGCCGCGTGCGCATGCTGTACACGCCGATCGCGGTGGTGGTGGCGCTGGTGCACGTGATGCTGCCCTTCATGGTGATCCCGGTCTGGACCTCGCTGCAGAAGCTCGACCCGCAGGTCGAGAACGCCGCGCTGTCGCTGGGCGCGTCGCGCTTCACGGTCTGGCGCCGCGTGGTACTGCCGCAGGTCACCCCGGGCCTGCTGTCGGGCGGGTTGATCGTGTTTGCGCTCAGCGCCAGCGCGCTGGCCATCCCGGGCTTGCTGGGCGGGCGGCGCATCAAGATGGTGGCCACGCTGATCTACGACGAATACCTGCATGAGCTGAACTGGCCGCTGGGCGCGGCCATCGCGCTGGCGCTGCTGGTGGTCAACCTGGCGGTGATGCTGGCCACCAACGCCGTGCTCGAGGGCAACTACCGAAAGCGCATGGGATGAAGAACGGCCCGCTGTCGCTGCTGTTCCACAGCCTGGTGGTGGCCTTCATGCTGGCGCCGCTGGTGGTGGTGTGCCTGGTCGCCTTCACGCCCACCGACACGCTGCAGGTGCCCTGGGGCGACTACTCGCTGCGCTGGTTTCGCGCCGTGTTCGCGCATGGCGACATGGTGCAGTCGTTCTGGAACAGCCTGGGCGTGGCCTTGGTGGCGGCCACGCTGGCCGTGCTGCTGGCCATCCCCGCCGGCCTGGCCATCGCACGCCTGGACTTCCCCGGCCGGCAGGCGCTGAACGGCTTGCTGATGAGCCCGCTGATCGTGCCGCACCTGGTGCTGGGCGTCGCCATGCTGCGGCTGTTTGCACTGCTCGGCGTGCGCGGCTCGTCGATGTGGCTGACGCTGGCACACGTGGTCATCATCACGCCCTACGCCTTGCGACTGATGGTGTCGGCACTGGCAGGCAGCGACCGCAGCATCGAACAGGCCGCGCAGTCGCTGGGCGCCAGCCGCTGGACCACGTTTCGCCGCATCACGCTGCCGCTGATGTTGCCCGGCATCACCGGTGGCTGGATGCTGGCCTTCATCAACAGCTTCGACGAGGTCACGATGTCGATCTTCATCACCAGCCCGCAGACGGTGACGCTGCCGGTGCGCATGTACATGCTGGCCACCGAGTCGATCGACCCCATGCTGGCCGCGGTGTCGGCATTGATCGTCGGCCTGACCGCCGCGGTGATGCTGCTGCTCGACCGCTTGTACGGCCTGGACAAGGTGCTGGTGGGTCAGCAATGAATGCGCGCCCCGTGCTGCAGCGGCTGCCGGGCATCGACGCCGCGCCGATCGCCTTCACGCTCGACGGCGTGGCCTGCAGCGGTCGCGCCGGCGACAGCGTCTTGACCGCCGTGCTGACGCAGGGCGAGCAGCTGCGCCTGACCGAGTTCAGCGCCAGCCCACGCGCGGGTTTCTGCCTGATGGGCGCCTGCCAGGATTGCTGGATGGACAGCGTCGACGGCCGCCGCCTGCGCGCCTGCAGCACGCCGCTCGAGGCCGGCATGCAGCTGTTGACCGGCCGCCGCGCATGACCACCGTGGCCATCGTCGGCGCCGGCCCGGCCGGCCTGCGCGCCGCCGCAGCGCTGGTGCAGGCTGGCCTGCGGCCGGTGCTGATCGACGAGTCGCCACGCGTCGGCGGCCAGATCTACCGTCAGCCGCCACCACCGCTGATGCGACCGCCGGCGGCGTTGTACGGCTTCGAGGCCGGCAAGGCCAGCGCGCTGTTCGCGCGCTTTGCCGCGCTGCAGGGGCAGATCGACCACCGCCCGCAGTCCCTGGTGTGGCAGATCGAAGGCCGCCGGCTGCACCTGCTGCAAGGCGATCGCGCCGACGTGCTCGACGTCGATGCGCTGATGCTGGCCACCGGCGCCACCGACCGCGTCCTGCCGTTCCCGGGCTGGACACTGCCGGGCGTATACACGCTGGGCGCAGCGCAGATCGCGCTGAAGGCGCAGGCCACGCTGATCGGTCCGCGCGTGGTCTTTGCCGGCACAGGACCCTTGCTGTATCTGGTGGCCTGGCAGTACACGCAAGCCGGCGGCCAGGTGCAGGCGGTGCTGGACGTGGCGCCGCCCGACGCCCCGCGGCGTGCACTGCCCGGCCTGCTGGCACGGCCCGGCGTGGCGGCCAAGGGCGCCTACTACCTGGCGCGGCTGCGACTGGCCGGCGTGCCGCTGCATCGCGGCGTGCGGCTGCAGGCGGCTGAAGGTGAAGGCCGTGTGCAGCGACTGCGCTGGCAGCAGCAGGGTCGTGAACACGCGACCGACTGCGACGCCATCGGCTTCGGCCACGGCCTGCGCAGCGAGACCCAGCTGGCCGATCTGGCCGGTTGCGACTTCGACTACGACACGCTCGAACAAGCCTGGCTGCCGCGCCGCGACAAGGCCGGCCGCAGCAGCGTGGCCGGTGTCTACCTGGCGGGCGACGGCGCCGGCATCCTGGGCGCCGACGCCGCCGAGCTGGCCGGCGAACGCGCTGCGCTGGCGCTGCTGCAGGACCTGGGGCAGAGCGTCGACGACTCGCGAGCCCGTGCACTCGAACGCGCGCTGCAGCCGCAGCGGCGCTTTCGGGAAGGCCTCGAAACACTTTGCCCACTGCCCGCCGACTGGGCCGCGCAGGCCGACGACGCCTTGATCGTGTGTCGCTGCGAAGAGGTGACGGCGGGCGAGCTGCGCGCCTGCGTGCGCGACACCGGCACGCGCGAGATGAACCGGCTGAAGGCGCTGACGCGCATCGGCATGGGCCGCTGCCAGGGCCGCATGTGCGCCACCGCCGCAGCGCGGCTGCTGGCACAAGCTGCCGGCTGCACCTTGCCCGAAGTCGGCCGGCTGCGTGGCCAGCGGCCCATCAAGCCGGTACCGATCGCGGTGCTGGCCACCGCCGCTGCGCAGGCCACGCCGGTGCCGCCGGAAGAACGTGATGACTGAGTCGCTTCAGGCCGATGTCGCCATCATCGGCGGCGGCATCGTCGGCGGCTCGGCAGCGCTGTTCCTGCGCCGCTTCGGCTTGTCGGTGCTGTTGCTCGAGCGTGGCTTCTGCGGCGCCGCGGCCAGCGGCGTCAACTACGGTGGCGTGCGCGTGCAGGGCCGCGAACTGCATCAGCTGCCGCTGGCACTGCGCTCGCGCCAGCTGTGGGAACAGCTGCCCGCGCTGGTGGGCATCGACGGTGAATACCTTCGATCGGGCCACCTGAAACTGGCGCGGACCGAAGCCGACCTGGCCAGCCTGCAGGCCTACGCGCAGCAGGTCGAAGGGTCGGGGCTGGACCTGCAGTTGATCAGCGGCAGCACCTTCGCCCAGGCCTACCCCTGGCTGGCGGGACGCGCCGTCGGTGCGTCGTGGTGCGCGGGCGACGGCCACGCCAACCCGCGCCTGGTCAGTCCTGCGTTTGCACGCGCCGCCCGCGCCGCCGGTGCGCGCGTGATCGAAGGCTGCGAGGTCACCGAGTTCAACCATGACGGACAGAATTTCGTGCTCGGCAACGGCCGCGGCCTGAGCGTGCGCGCACCCAGGCTGCTGAACTGCGCCGGCGCCTGGGCACTGACGGTGGCGCGCGCCTTCGGCGACGACGCGCCGATGACATCCATCCACCCTGGCATGGCCGTCACCGAACCGCTGCCACGCTTCATGGACGTCAACATCGGCGTCGAGGGCGGTGGCATCTACGGCCGCCAGACCTCGCGCGGCAACTGCGTGCTGGGTGGCAGCCGGGGTGCGGCCAGCAACCCGCTGCACGCGGCGCCGCGTGCGCAGGCCATCGCCGACCTGTGCCAGCGCATGGCCGACCTGTTCCCGCCGCTGGCCCACGCCCACGTGATCCGCTTCTGGAGCGGCGTCGAAGGCGCGCTGCCCGATCACCAGCCCATCATCGGCCCGGCCAGCCGTCATCCGCAATTGATCCACGCCTTCGGCTTCAGCGGCGCCGGCTTCCAGACCGGCCCGGCCGTCGGGGAGGCGCTGGCGCAATGGGTGCACCGCGGCCGCGCCGAGGTGCCGCTGGCGCCGTTTGCGATCCAACGTTTCACCACAGTCCCTCTCACAACGCCCCATCCCTGAAAGGAAAACCCATGTCACCCGCCCGCAAGACCACCGCGTTGTTCGCACTGTCGGCACTCACCCTGGCCAGTGTCGTCCACACCCAGGCCCAGGCCCAGACCCGGACGATCTACATCGGCATGAACGGCGGTGTGATGGAGCAGTCGTACACCAAGTACGTGTTCCCGGCTTTCGAGCGCATCCACAACGCCAAGGTGGTGGTGGTGCCCGGCACCTCGTCGGACATCCTGGCCAAGGTGCAGGCCAGCAAGGAACGGCCGCCCGTGCACGTGATGTTCCTCGACGACGGGGTGATGATGCGGGCCGTCAAGCTGGGCCTGTGCCAGAAGATGGTCAACTCGCCCGTGCTGAAGGACCTGTACCCCAGCGCGCGCATGGCCGGCGGCATGGCCGCAGGTGTCAACGTCGGCATGACGGGCATCGGCTACAACAAGAAGATGTTCGACGAGAAGAAGTGGCCGGCGCCGACCTCGTGGATGGACTTTGCCGACCCCAAGTTCAAGGGCAAGGTGGTGTTCCAGTCGCTGCCGTCGAGCAGCTTCGGGCTGCACGGCTTCTTGATGTTCAACCGCATCCAGGGGGGCAGCGAGAAGAACGTCGACCCCGGCTTCAGCAAGTGGCGCAGCACCATCGGGCCCAACGTGCTGGAATACATCCCGAGCTCGGCCAAGCTCAGCGAGATGGTGCAGACCGGCGAAGCGGCGATCTTCCCGCTTACGCCCACCAGCGTGGCCGTGCAGAAGGCCAAGGGCATCCCGATGGAATACGCGCAGCCCAAGGAAGGGTCGGTGCTGCTGATGGTGGCCGAATGCGTCACCGCCAACAACGACGCACCCGACCTGGCGCAGAAGCTGGCCGAGTTCCTGCTCACACCGCAGGCGCAGGCGGCGGCGCTGGAGTTCGGCAACCAGATCCCCAGCAACCTCAAGACCCAGGCCACGACGCCGGCCGCGGCCGAGACGGTCAAGCGCTTCCAGGCCTACATGAAGACCGTGGTGACGCTGGACTGGGACGCCGTCAACCAGCTGCGGCCGGAGTGGAACTCGCGCTGGAACAAGACCATCGAGCGTTGATCGAGCCGTAGTCCAACGGCGGGCGCTGGCCGCCCGCCCAGGTCACTTCACGACACCCGGCGCCACTTCGTCGCAGCCCGGCTGCGCACACCGGCCCGGGCCGACACCATGACGACCATTCCTTCACACAGGAGTCGTCATGGCCCTTCGCCCCACCCTCGACCTGCTCGCCGCCAGCCCCAGCCGCCGCCTGCTGCTGGCCGTGGCCTTGCCCACGGTCGTCGCCCTCGGCAGCGCCGCACTGCTGGTCAGCAGCCCCTCGGCCTGCGCGCAGCCTGTACCGGCTGCAGCCGACGCTGAGCTGATCGCCGCCTTCAAGCGCTTTCAGCAGGCCGGCCCGAACGATCACGCGGCGATCGACGACGCCGCCGAGCGCTTTGCCCACCTGTCCGCCGCCCATCCCACCGATCCGGTGCTGCGGGCGTACGCCGGCGCCAGCACCTCGATGCGCGCGACGACCACGCTGCTGCCCTGGCGCAAGATGAGCTACGCCGAAGACGGCCTAGCACTGATCGACAAGGCGCTGGCGCAACTGACGCCAGCGCACGACGCAGCGCTACACCGTGGCGTGCCCGCGGTGCTGGAGACACATTTCGTGGCGGTGGGCACCTTTCTGGCGCTGCCGGCGATGTTCAACCGCAACGAACGCGGCAGGAAGCTGCTCGACCAGGTGCTGGGCAGTCCTTTGTTCGGCGACTCGCCACTGCCCTTCCGCGCTGCGGTGTGGTTGCGCGCCGCACAGCTGGCCGAGACCGACAAGCAGCCGGCGCAGGCGCGCCGGTGGTACGAGTTGGTGGCGGGCAGCAACGCGCCGCAGGCCGACCTGGCACGCAGCAAGCTGAAGGCGCTGTGAGATGGGCCGCGATGACGTTCTGCGCCTGAGCGGGGTGCACAAGACCTACCGCCTGGGCGCCCACGTGGTGCCGGCCTTGCAGGGTGTGGACCTGCAGCTGCGCCCTGGCGAGATGCTGGCGCTGACCGGCCCCTCAGGCAGCGGCAAGAGCACGCTGCTGAACGTCGCCGGCTTGATCGACCACGCCGACAGCGGCAGCGTGTTGCTGCGCGGCCGCCCGGTACAGGGCCTGTCGGAGACCGAGGCCACGCTGCTGCGCCGCGACGCCATCGGCTTCGTCTTCCAGGGTTTCAACCTGGTGCCGGTGATGACGGTGCACGACAACGTCGACTACGCGCTCTTCATCGCCGGCGTGCCGGTGCCCGAGCGCCGGCAGCGCGTACGCGCCATGCTCGACGCAGTGGGCCTGGCCGCGCATGCGGCACACCGGCCCGACGCCTTGTCGGGCGGGCAGCGCCAGCGCGTGGCGATCGCACGTGCGCTGGTCAAGCAGCCGGCGCTGGTGATCGCCGACGAGCCCACGGCCAACCTCGATTCGCACACCGCCGATCAGGTGCTGGACCTGATGCGCGAGCAGGGCCACGCGCAGGGCGCAGCCTTCCTGATCGCAACCCACGACGATCGTTTGCTGGCGCGCTGCGACCGCGTGCTGCGCCTGCTGGACGGCCGTTTCCTGCCCGAACAACCGTTTGCCAAGGTGGCCTGAATGAACGCCTTTCGCTGGCTGGCCTTCGCCTGGGCCAACACCTTGCGCAACCGCCGCCGCGCTGCGGTGACGGTCCTGATCGCCGCGCTGGGCACCGCCGCCATCCTGCTCGCCGGGGGCTTTGCGCTCTTCACCTACGAGGGCCTGGCCGAGGCCGCCGCGCGCAGCAGCGGCCACCTGATCGTGGCCCGCCCGGCGCAGTTCGAGCGCGACGAGGACGTGCCGCTGCAGCATGGCCTGGACAAGGCCGACGCCTTGAAGGCGCAGCTGCTGGCCGACCCGCACGTGCGCCAGGTGCTGCCTCGCGTGGACTTCAGCGGACTCATCAGCAACGGTGACAAGAGCACCGTGATGGTCGCCACCGGCATCGACCCCGACGCCGAATTCGCGGTCAAGGGGCCGTTTCTGAAAGTGCTGGCCGGCAAGGTGCTGGCGTCCGACCAGCAGCTGCAGGTGATGCTGGGCGACGGCCTGGCACGCAGCCTGAAGGCCAGCCCCGGCAGCAGCCTGACGTTACTGGCCAGCACCACCGACGGTGCGCTGAATGCACTCGACGTGACGGTGGCCGGCATCGTGTCCACCGGCGTGCCCGATCTCGACCGGCGCCTGGTCTACACCGACATCGCCACCGCGCAGAAGCTGCTGGTGACGCAGCGCGTGTCCAGCCTGGGCGTGTTTCTCGACCGCATGGCCGCCACCGCCGGCACGCAGCAGCGGCTGCAGGCGGCGCTGCCTGATCTGAAAGTGCAGACCTGGCTCGACCAGGCCTTCTTCTACCGCAGCGTGAAAGAGCTCTACAACCGCATCTTCGGCGCGCTGGGACTGATCATCGGCGTCATCGTCGTCTTCGTCGTCACCAACGCGATGGCGATGGCGGTGATCGAACGCACGCGTGAGATCGGCACGCTGCGCGCTTTGGGCACGCTGCCGGCGCAGCTGGTGCGCAGCTTCGCGCTCGAAGGCCTGCTGCTCGGCGGCCTGGGCGCGGCCATGGGGGCGGCGCTGGCGCTGGCCGTCAGCGTGTCGCTGCTGGTCTTTCCGATGCAGATGCCGCCGCCCCCCGGGCGCAGCGTGGGCTATCCGCTGCAGGTGGCCATCGACGGCAGCCTGTACGGCATGACCCTGCTGGCGATGCTGGTCCTGGCCTGTGCCGCGTCGGCCCTGGTGGCGCGGCGCACCGTGGCCAAACCGGTGGTCGACGCCCTCGCCCACGTCTGAAGTCATGGAGTCTCTGAGCATGAAACACCGTTTGCTGTTTGCCACCTTGCTCATGCTGGGCAGCGCCCACGCCGCCGACGACGTGACCAGCCTGCTGAAGGCGGCCGACCGCTACCGCAGCGGCAGCGACGCGATGCAGGTCGAGACCGAGGTCGGCACCTACGGCCGCGACGGTCAGCTCGACAAGCAAAGGCGCTACACCGTGTATGTGCAGCCGCAGCGGCGCTCGCTGGTGCTGATGCGATCACCGGCCGAAGCCGGGCAGAAGGTGCTGATGCTGGGCGACGACTTCTGGCTGCTGCTGCCGGGCAGTCAGCGCCCGCTGCGCATCACGCCCAGCCAGAAGCTGCTGGGTGATGCATCCACCGGTGACATTGCCACGCTGAACTGGGCCGACGACTACGACGGCCGCCTTCTCGGCGACGAAGCCTGCCCGGCACCCGACGACCAGCGCGCCTGCCGCCACCTCAGCCTGCAGGCGCAGCGCAAGGGCCTGAGCTATGCGCGCATCGAACTCTGGATCGGCAAGCCGCACGGCGAGCCGGTGGCCGCCGAGTTGTACGTGCAGTCGGACAAGCTGGCCAAGCGCGCGCGCTTCTTGCTGGACAAGGGCGGCGCCCAGGTCGATCAGATGCTGTTGCAGGACAAGCTGGGCAACCATAAGGAAACGCGCGTGCGCTACCTGTCGCGCCAGGCCCGGCAGGTGCCCGACGCCTGGTTGAATCCGATGTTCCTGGCGCGCAATGTCACGCTGGAGTGAGTGCATGCGCACGCTGCCCATCGCGCTGCTGCTGTGCAGCCTGGCCCTGCCCGCCGTCGCCGCCGCCGACAGCGGTGCCGACAGCGGTCACGCTGCGCGCCGACGACCGATCGGCCGCCGACCGCGGCCCGCTCGCTCAGGCCGAGGCACTGCAACCGGGCTTGGCGCCGGCCACGCCTTCGGGTGCGCTGCTGCAGGCCGAGCTGCGCCACACGCAGCGGCTGCCGGCCGGCTTGTCGCTGCACGGCAATGTGCTGCTGGCGCATCAGCGCCTGCAGGGCGGGGCCGGCAATGACGGCAGCCGCGTGAACGAGCTCGATGCCGCGCTCGACCTGGGGCCCTGGCAGCTGTCGGCCGGCAAGAAGGTGCTGGGCTGGGACGTGGGCTACGGCTTTCGGCCCAACGACGTGGTGCAGCAGGAAACGCGGCGCACGCAGTTCGGCCAGACGCCCGAGGGCCGGCCGCTGCTGATGGTCGAAGGCTTCAGCGCCGAGTCGACGCTGGCGCTGGTGTGGGCGAACCCGCAGCGCTGGAATCAGCGCGCAGACGACCAGCGCGGTGCGCGTGAATCGGCGCTGGCCGCACGCGCCTACACGCGGCTGGGCGGGCTCGACCTGCACGGCTTTGCGCGCCACGGTCGCCACACGGGTGCCAGCACGGGCCTGGCGCTGTCGTGGGTGGCCGGCGACGCGCTCGAACTGCATGCCTCGGCACGCGTGTTTGAACGCCACGACGGCTGGACCACCGGCCCCACTGACCGGTCGCTGCAGGCAACCAATCCCTGGCAGCAGCAAACGCTGGGCGGCGGCAGCCAATGGTTGCTGGGCGGCCAGTGGACCGGCGGCCCGCGCCTGAGCCTGCTGTTCGAGGCCTGGCACGACGGCACCGCGCTCAGCGACGCCCAGTGGCGCGACTGGGGCACGCGCAACCGGGCCCTGGCCACGCTGGCGCAGCAAGCGGCCTGGCGCGGGGCTGCGGCCGGCAACCTGGCCTGGCAGGCCACGCCCTTCGGCAGCGCCAGCCTGCGCCGCGACAACGTCTATGCCCGCATGGCCTGGCAGCCCGAGGACTGGACGCTGTCGGTCGATGCGCTGCTGACCCCGGCCGACCGCGGCCACATCGTCAGCGCCGCGCTGCAATGGACCGGCGATCGCTGGCGCATCGATGCCGGCCTGCGCTGGTACGGTGGCCCGGCGGCGTCGATACTGGCCCAGCTGCCCACCCGGCGCAGCGCCCTGCTGGCCGCCACGTTGACCTTCTGAATCGCCCAGCCATGAACACGCGCGCTGACAATCCGTCGATGGCCCCATCCACCAGCCCCAAGTCGCTGCGCCTTTCGATGGCCATCCGCGCCGGCATCAATCAGATCGCCTGTGTACTGATCGCGGTCATGCTGTGGTTGTTCGGGATCGACAAGGGCTTCTGGAGCGGCCTGGTCTTCTCGCTGTTGATCGGCAACTTCTGCTGGCTGTTCATCGACGTGGGCCGCGCCGTCGTGGCGGGCTGGCTGTACCGCCAACACGGCGGCTCGACAGGCTGGCCGGGCTGGCCCTGGATGGCGCCCATCGTCGTCATCGGCACCGTCTTCGGCTATCTGCTGGGCCATGCCGCTGCGCGCGCCGTGCTGGGCCTGCCGGCGGGCGTGGCGCTGGTGCACACGCCGGTGCTGATGTTCAGCGTGCTCGCGGCGATGGTCGTCAGCTACATCTTCTACGCGCGCGAACGCCTGCACATCCAGCAGCTGCAGTCCGAGGCCGCCGAGCGCCTGGCCAGCGAACTGCAGCTCAAGCTGCTGCAAAGCCAGCTCGAACCGCACATGCTGTTCAACACGCTGGCCAACCTGCGCGTGCTGATCGGGCTCGACCCGGCGCAGGCACAGGCCATGCTGGACCACCTGATCGCCTTTCTGCGCAGCACGCTGGCCGGCACGCGGGTCGACCGCCATGCGCTGGCCCAGGAGTTCGATGCCCTGCGCGACTACCTGGCCTTGATGGCCGTGCGCATGGGTGCGCGGCTGCAACCCAGTTTCGATCTGCCGGCCGACCTGGCCCAGCTGGGCGTGCCCCCGCTGCTGCTGCAGCCGCTGGTCGAAAACGCCATCAAGCATGGGCTGGAGCCCAAGATCGAAGGCGGCCGCATCGATATCTCGGCGCGCCGCGATGCTGGCCGGCTGCAGCTGCGCGTGCGTGACACCGGCATCGGGCTGGCGGCTGACGGCACCGGCACCGCCGGCTCGAAGTTCGGGCTCGAACTGGTGCGCGAACGCCTGGCCCGCCTGTACGGCGACAGCGCTTCGCTGACGCTGAGCGCTGCCACCGACGCCGATGGCGGCACCGAAGCCCTGATCCAGCTGCCGCTGACACCCGCATGAACACCCCAACCACCGCAACCGCGCTGATCGCCGAGGACGAGCCGCTGCTGGCCACTGCGCTGCGCGCCGACCTGGCCGCACTGTGGCCCGCACTGAAATTGCTGCCCACGGCGGCCGATGGCCAGACGGCGCTGGACACCGCGCTGGCGCTGCAGCCCGAGGTCTGCTTTCTCGACATCCGCATGCCGGCACTCTCGGGGCTGGAGGTGGCCACGGCACTGGCCGAAGACTGGCCCGACGGCGGCCGGCCCTTTCCGCTGCTGGTCTTCGTCACCGCCTACGACCAGTACGCGCTGCAGGCCTTCGACGCGCAGGCGGTGGACTACCTGGTCAAGCCGGTGCAGCGCGATCGCCTGGCGGGTTGTGTGCAGCGGCTGCAGCAGCGTCTGGCCCAGCGCTCGCCGCCGGCCGAAGCGCTGGCGCAGACCCTGGACCAGCTGCGCAGCCTGCTCGGCCAGGCCGCAGCGCCTGCCGCGCCGCGCCTGCAGGTCATCCAGGCCCAGGTCGGCAGCCTGGTGCACCTGGTGCCGGTGGACCAGGTGCTGTATTTCGAAGCCGCCGACAAGTACGTGCGCGTGGTGACGGCCGAGCGTGAGCACCTGATCCGGGCGTCTTTGCGCGAGCTGCTGCCGCAGCTCGACCCGGCCGTCTTCTGGCAGGTGCACCGCGGCACCGTGGTGCAGGCGCGCAATATCGTCAGCGCGCGCCGCGAAGAATCGGGCAAGGTCACGCTGACCCTGGCCGGCCGGCCCGAGAAGCTGGTCGCCAGCCGGCTCTACGCGCACCTGTTCAAGGGCATGTAGTACCGCCGGTGGTCGCCGCCGACGCTCGATGCTGGCGGCCACCCGGCCCCTCCTACAATCCCCCCCTTCACGGCGCGACCTTTCTCAGCTGCCGTGGGAGGACGTTTCCTGTGTCTTTGCCGCCATCCGACCCGACCACCGCCGCCGTGCACCCCGAACTCGAGCGCGAGCTGGCGCAGTTGTTCGTCGACGCGCTGAACCTGGAGACACCGGCGGCCGAGATCGACACCGGCGCGCCGCTGTTCGGTGACGGCCTGGGGCTGGACTCGATCGACATCCTGGAAGTGGCGCTCGAGGTGTCGCACCGCTTTGGCTTCCAGTTGCGCTCGGACGACGAGAACAACGAGCGCATCTTCCGCTCGATCCGCAGCCTGGCCGCGCACGTGGCGCAACACCGCGTCAAGTAAGAGCCCGGCATGGCGGCCTGGGGTGTGCTGGCCGCGGGCCTGGGTCTGGTGGTTTATTCGCTGCTGTCGTACCTGCTGATGGCGCACGCCCCCGACCGCGCCTGGACCGTGCTGGCGCTGTTCGGCCCGCTGCTGGCCGCGCTGGCGGTGGCCGGGCTGGCACGACGGCACCTGCCCACGCTGGCCGGTTGTGCAGCGGCGACGCTGATGCTGGTGCTGGTCTGGCAGCGCGGCGGGGTCGACCTGAACCGCCTGTACGTGCTGCAGCATGGCGCCATCCACGCGCTGCTGGCCTGGACCTTCGCCTTCACGCTGCGACCGGGCAGCATGGCGCTGATCACGGCGATGGCCGAGAAGGTGCACCTGAACCCGCTGACGACGGCCGAACGCCGCTACACACGCAGCCTGACCCTGGCCTGGGTGCTGTATTTCGTGGCCATGATCGTGATCTCGGTGCTGCTGTATGCCTTGGCGCCCTGGGCCTGGTGGTCGTTCTTCTGCGCCGTGCTGACGCCCGGCGCCGCGCTAGCCTTCTTCGTCGTCGAATACCTGTGGCGGCGCTGGCAGCACCCCGATTTCTCGCCGGTGTCGGTGCAGCGTGCGCTGCGCGCCTGGCAGCAGCAGGCCAACCCGTCGACCACGGGCCGGCCCGAATGACACGCTGGCTGCCCTTGCTGGGCGAGCGTGACCCGCACGCGCCCCTGGCCTGGCAGCAAGGCCAGCCGATCAGTGCCGCGCGTTTTGTTGCCGAGGTGCAGCAGCTGGCCCGTGCACTGCCGGCCACCGGCCCGGCCGTCAACCTGTGCCATGACCGCTACCACTTCGCGCTCGGCCTGGGTGCGGCGCTGCTGCGCGGCCACACCAGCCTGATGCCGCCGAACGCCCTGCCCGAGACGCTGCGCCGCCTGCAGCTGGACGGCCGTGCGCCCTATGCGCTGGCCGACGAGGCCGGGCTCGACATCGCGGGGCTGCAGCGCGTGGCGGTCGGCCGGCCGTCGACCGTGGATGCCGGGGCAGCCCGTACAGCCGCCATCGACGGCGGCCTGCAGGCCGTATGCCTGCTGACCTCGGGCAGCACCGGTGCGCCGCAGCCGCACCTCAAACGTTGGCAGGCGCTGGTGCACAACATCGCCGCCGAGGCCGAGCGCCTGGCGGCGCTGATGCAGCGGCCGTCGCTGGCCGGCCTGACCATCGTCGCCACGGTACCGCCGCAGCACAGCTACGGCTTCGAGTCGAGCGTGCTGCTGGCATTGCTGGGCGGCGCCAGCTTCGACAGCGGCCGACCGTTCTACCCGGCCGACATCGTGGCCGCGCTGCAGCGGCTGCCGCGCCCGCGCGCGCTGGTCACCACGCCCTTTCACCTGAAGACGCTGCTGCGCTCGGGCATGACGCTGCCGGTGGTCGATCTGGTGCTGTCGGCAACGGCCCCGCTATCACCCCAGCTGGCGGCCGACGCCGAACGGCAGCTGCAGGGCCGGCTGATCGAGATCTACGGCTGCACCGAGGCCGGCCAGGTGGCGACGCGCCGCACCACCGACGGTGAGGTCTGGACCACGCTGGGCGAATTGCGGCTGTGGCGCGAAGTGCAGGGCGGCGACGAGCGATTCCTGGTCGCCGGTGGCCATGTCACCGAGCCCACGCCGCTGGCCGACGTGCTGGACCTGCTGGACGAGCACCGCTTTCGTTTGCTGGGCCGTGCCGGCGACCTGATCCACGTGGCCGGCAAGCGCAGCTCGCTGGCGCACCTGAACTTTCACCTGAACCGCATCGACGGTGTGCTCGACGGCGCCTTCTGGCTGCCCGACGACGTGGCCGACGGCGTGGTGCGCCCGATCGCTTTCGTGGTCGCGCCCACGCTGAATGCACGGCAGGTCATCACAGCGCTGCGCCAGCAACTTGAACCGACGTTCGTGCCACGCCGCGTGGTGCTGCTGCCCGAGCTGCCACGCGAGGCCACGGGCAAGATCACCGTGGCCACGCTGCGCCAGCTGGCAGCGCGGCATGCTGCCGACGACGCGCCCGCCGCAGCGCCGCCCGACACCCGGTTCGACATCGGCGCCGACCATCCGGCCTTCGACGGCCACTTTCCGGGTCTGCCCATCCTGCCCGGCGTGGTGCTGATGTCGCTGGTGTTGCAGGCCGTGCACGAACAGCCCGCGTGGCAGCAGCGGCTGGGTGCCACACCGGTGATCGACGCCGTCAAGTTCCTGGCACCGGTGCGCCCCGGCTGCACGCTGCGCGTGGCACTGGCGGCACTTGGCCAGGGCCTGGGCTTCGAGGTCTGGGACGGCGCGCGCTGCGTGGCGCGTGGCAAGCTGGTGGCCGGCCGAGCATGACGCCCGAGGCCACCCAGGGCCCGACCCACTGGTCGGCCGCCAACGAGCGCAGCAACCGGCTGGCGCTGCAGCTGATGGCCTGGATCGCGCTGCGCCTGGGCCGGCGCATTGCGCGACTGCTGCTGCCGCCGATCACGCTGTACTTTCTGCTCTTCTCGCCCGGCCCCAAGCGGCAGACGCGGCGTTACCTGCGGCGGGCGCTGGGGCGCGAACCGGGCTGGGTCGAACACTATCACCAGGTGCATGCCTTCGCGTCGACCGTGCTCGACCGCGTCTACCTGGCGCGCGGCCGGCTCGACCTGTTCGACATCCGCGTGGTCAACGGCGATCTGGTGCACCAGGCCATGGCAGGCGGCCGCGGCGCCTTTCTGCTGGGCGCGCACATGGGCAGCTTCGAGGCTCTGCATGCGGCCGGCAAGGGTGAGCATCTGCCGGTGGCGATGGTGATGTTCCCCGACAACGCACGCATGATCCAGGGCGTGCTGCAGGCCATCGCACCCGACCTGGCGCTGGAAATCATCGCCATCGGTCGCCCGGGATCGACGCTGGCCATTCGCGACTGGCTGGACAAAGGCGGCCTGGTGGGCGTGCTCGGCGACCGAGCGCTGCCCGGCGCGCACGGCGGCGGTGGCGCGCGCAGCGACAGCGTGCAACTGCCCTTCCTGGGCCAGCCGGCGCTGTTCAACGATGGCCCGCTGCGCCTGGCCATGCTGCTGCGCCGCCCGGTACTGTTCATGGTCGGCCTGTACCTGGGCGGCAACCGCTACGAGGTGCGATTCGAGCGCCTGGTCGATTTCAGCCAGCCCGAGACCGACCCCGCGCGGCGCCACGAAAAGCTGCGTGCCGCGTTGAACGACTACGTGGCGCAGCTGCAGGCGCTGTGCCGCGAGTCGCCCTACAACTGGTTCAACTTCCATGACTTCTGGAACGAAGATTGAGAACCACCCCCGCAGCGGCCTGCGGCCGCTTCCCCCTCAAGGGGGCAGCGCCTGCGGACCGGCAGAGCCGGATCCGCGGCTTGGGTCTGGCGGTTCGACGCGTCGCGCCATGCTGGTCATGTGCGTCGCACTCGCTTCATCTGACCCCGTGCGAGCCCAGACCTTCGACCTGGCGACCCTGATGCAGCGCATGGCACAACGCAAGAGCGGGCAGGCGCGCTTCACCGAAGAGCGCATCGTCAGCGGCATCGACAGCCCGCTGACGGCCAGCGGCGTGCTGAGCTATGCCGCGCCCGACCGCTTCACGCGGCAGACGCTGCAGCCGACGCAGGAGACGATGGCGGTTCAGGGCCGCACGCTGCTGCTCAAACGCAGCGGGCGCACGCGGCAGATGGACATGGACACGGTGCCCGAACTGGCCGCACTGCTGGACGCGCTGCGCGCCACGCTGACCGGCGACAGCACGCTGCTGCACCGCCACTTCACGGTCAGCCTGAGCGGCAACGACGCTCAGTGGACGCTGCGGCTGCTGCCCGCCGACGAGCGGCTGGCGCGCCAGGTGCAGCAGATCGAACTGGTGGGCCAGGGCGCCGACCTGCGCAGCATCGAGTTGCGGCTGACCGGCGGCGACCGTTCGCTGATGCTGATCGAACCCTTGTCGCCGCTGGCACCGGCGTCATGATGAACGAGCCTGCCACTCGGCGCTGGCCGCAGCGCGCATGGCCGCTGGCCCTGTGGGCAGCACTGCTGCTGCTGGCGCTGCTGCAGATCGTGCGCACGCCATTCACGGCCGACCTCAGCGCCTTCCTGCCGGCCAGCCCCGACGCCCGCCAGCGCCTGTTGATCGAGCAGATCCACAGCGGGCTGCCATCGCGCACCTTGCTGATGGGCATCAGCGGTGGCGACGGCGCAGCCCGCGCCGACGCTTCACGCGCACTGGCCAGGACACTGCGCGACAGCGGCCGCTTCGAACAGGTCAACAACGGCGACGCGGCGGGCTGGGCCGGTTTCGGGCAATGGCTGGTCGACCACCGCTATGCGCTCAGCCCGGCGGTGAACGCAGAACATTTCAGCGCCGACGGCCTGCGCCAGGCGATCGCCGAATCCCTGTCGCTGCTGGGCACGCCGGCGGGCAACGCGATCAAGCCGCTGCTCGACCGCGACCCCAGCGGCGAGATGCAGCGCATCGCCGAGTCGATGATCCCGGCGCAATCGCCGCGCAGCGTCGATGGCGTATGGGCCTCAAGGCCGAAAGAAGGCCAGCCAGAACGTGCCTTGCTGATGGCCACCATCCGTGCCATCGGTGCCGACATCGACGCGCAGGCGGCGGCCATCGCCGGCGTGCGGCAGGCTTTCGCGCCGCTGGCCGCGCGCGGCCTGTCGCTGCAGATCAGCGGGGCGCCGGTGTTCTCGGTCGACAGCCGGTCGCGCATCGAAAGCGAGGTGCGCTGGCTGGCCATCGTCGGCGGCCTGATGATGGCGACGCTGTTGCTGCTGGCCTTTGCGTCGGTGGCGGCGCTGGCGGTGGCGGCGTTGCCGGTGGTCACCGGCGTGGTCACGGGCATCGCGGCGGTGGCCCTGGGCTTCGGCAGCGTGCACGGCATGACGCTGGGCTTCGGCTCGGCGTTGATCGGCGAGTCGGTCGACTACGCGATCTATTACCTGATCCAGGCGCGCCGCGACGAACAGGGCCGCGGCGGCTGGCGCCACTGGCTTGAGAGCTGGCCCACCGTGCGGCTCGGGCTGCTGACCTCGGTCTGCGGCTTTGGCGCGCTGGTGTTCTCGGGCTTTCCCGGGCTGGCGCAGCTCGGCGTGTTCTCGGTGGCCGGCTTGATCGGCGCCGCGCTGGCCACCCGCTTCGTGCTGCCGGCGCTGATGCCCGACGGCGCGCGCGGCCGCGGTCTGCGCGCGCCGCTGGGCCGGCTGGCACGCGCTGCGCTGCGTGGCTTGCCACGCCTGCGCCTGCCGGTGCTGCTGCTGGGGCTGGTGGCCGCGGTGCTGCTGTGGCAGCGCGGTGATCTGTGGCGCGCCGACCTGGCGTCGCTGAGCCCGGTGCCACGCGCGGCGATCGCGCTCGACGAGGCGCTGCGCGCCGATCTCACGTCCAGCGACAGCGGCACCCTGGTGGTGGTGCAGGGCGCCGACGTGCAGACCACGCTGCAGCGCGCCGAGGCCGCGGCCGAACGGCTCGAGGCGCTGATCGAGCAGGGCCGCATCGGTGGCTTCGACAGCGTGACACGCTTCGTGCCCAGCTTGGCCACGCAAGAGCGCCGGCGCGCCAGCCTGCCCGATACCGTAACGCTCAAGGCTGCCCTGCAGCAGGCCACTGCGGGCGGCCCGCTGCCGGCCGAGCGGCTGGCCCCATTTCTGGCCGATGTGGCGCAGGCCCGCCAGGCCGCGCCATTGACCCCGGCCGACCTGCAGGGCAGCGCGGTGGCGCCGCTGATCGACGCGCTGCTGCTGCGCCGCGCCGACGGCAGCGCCAGTGCGCTGCTGCCGCTGCAGCCCCTGCCCGGGAAGGACATTGACAGCGCCGCCGTGCAGCAGGCGCTGCAGGGCCTGCCCGAGGTGCAATTGCTGGGCATCGGCCAGGAGCTGGGCGCGCTGTACCAGCGTTACCTGGGCCAGGCGCAGCAGCAGGCGCTGCTGGGCGCCGCGGGCGTGGTGCTGTTGATGGCGCTGTGGCTGCGTTCGGGCCGCCGGCTGCTGGCGGTATGCCAGCCGCTGGTGCTGGCGGTGCTGCTGAGCCTGGGAGCACTGGCCGCGCTGGGGCTGCAACTGGGCATCCTGCACCTGGTGGGGCTGCTGCTGGTGGTGGCCGTGGGGTCGAACTACGCGCTCTTCTTCGACATGCTGCGCGAAGCCGGCCTGGGCGACGAGGGCCGCCGCGATGACAGCAGCGACGACACCCTGGCCAGCCTGCTGCTGGCCAACCTGACGACGGTGGCCTCGTTCGGCCTGCTGGCCTTCTCCAGCATCCCGGTGCTGTCGGCGATCGGCGTGGTGGTGGCACCCGGCGCGCTGCTGGCGCTGGTGCTGGCGGCCACCTTTGCACCGCGTGCAAAAACGGCTTTGCCGCTGTGACAGAATTTTCGCGCCCTGCCCTGCCCATCGTGCTGCTGACCCTTCCCCCACCGTCGCCCTGGCCCTGGCCCCCGCTGATCAAGGCCAGCGCGCTGCTGCACATCGGTGCCGCCACGGCAGCGCTGCTGCCCGGCGGCTGGCCCTGGGCCGCCGGTGCGCTGCTGGCCAATCACGCCGTGCTCACCGGCGCCGGCCTGTGGCCGCGCAGCGACTGGCTGGGGCCCAACGTGACGCGGCTGCCGGCCGCCGCCGCCGCACGCGGCGAGATCGCGATCACGCTCGACGACGGCCCCGACCCCGAAGTGACGCCGGCGGTGCTGGACCAGCTCGACGCGGCCGGCGCGCGCGCCACCTTCTTCTGCATCGCGCGCCGCGCCGCGGCGCATCCGGCGCTGCTGCGCGAAATCGTGCGCCGCGGCCACGCGGTGCAGAACCACAGCCATGTGCACCGCCACCACTTCTCGCTGCTGGGCCCGCGGGGTCTGGCGCGCGAGATCGGCCAGGCGCAGCAGCTGCTGGCTGACCTGGGCGGACAGCTGCCGAGCTGTTTTCGTGCCCCGGCGGGCCTGCGCAACCCGATGCTCGACCCCGTGCTGCACCGCCTGGGCCTGCACCTGGTGAGCTGGACACGGCGCGGCTTCGACACCCGCGAGGCCGATCCGGTGCGCGTGCTGCAACGTTTGACGAAAGGCCTGGCGGCAGGCGACATCCTGCTGCTGCACGACGGCCATGCACGGCGCGGGCGCACAGGCCGGCCGGTGGTGCTGGACGTATTGCCGGCACTGCTGCAGCGATGCCGCGACGCCGGCCTGAAGCCGGTGACGCTGAACGACGCACTGCCGCCACGGCACGGCGCGGCGGCATGAAGCACACACACGCAGCCGACCCGACCAAACTGTGGCGGCAGCTGCACGCGCAGGCCAGCGCGCCCTATCGTGCGTCAGGCCGATTCGCGTGGCACTTCGCGCGCGGCAAGCTGGCGCGCGACCCGGTGTTTCGTGGCCTGCTCGAGCGCGGTGACCTCGGCGGCCGCCAGCGTGTGGTGGACATCGGCTGCGGCCAGGGCCTGCTGGCCGGCCTGCTGCAGGCCTGCAGCGACGCCGTGCTCGCCGGCCACTGGCCGCAGGCCTGGCCGGCCGCGCCGCAAGCCACGCGCTACACCGGCATCGAGCTGATGCCGCGCGACGTTCAGCGCGCCCAGGCCGCGGTCGGCGCGCTGCGGCTGGCGCCGGACTTCGTGTGTGCCGACATGTGCCAGGCCACGCTGCCTGACTGCGACCTGGTCGTCATCCTCGACGTGCTGCACTACGTCGACCACGACGCGCAGGCGGCGCTGCTGCAGCGGGTGCGACAGGCGCTGGGCGCGCAGGGCCGGCTGCTGCTGCGTGTGGGCGACATGGCCGAACGCCGCGCCTTTGCCATCAGCCAATGGGTCGACCACGTCGTCACCACCGTCCGCGGCCATCGCCTGCCACCGACCTGGGGCCGTCCGCTGTCGGGCTGGAAGGCCCTGCTGCAGGGTCTGGGGTTTGCCGTGCAGGCGGTACCGATGAGCCAGGGCACGCCTTTTGCCAACGTGCTGCTGGTGGCCGACCTGCGGGCGGCTAGGGCATGACGCCGCTAGCCGTCAGCGACTACACGGTGGTCTCGGCGCTGGGCCATGGCCGCGCGCCGACGCTGCAGGCCTTGCGCGCCGGTCGCAGCGGCTTGCGTCAGGTCGATTTCGAGACCGCCACACTCGGCGCCTGGCTGGGTGTGGTCGACGGCATCGAGGCCCTCGACTGGCGCGCCGACCTGGCCGACTTCGACTGCCGCAACAACCGCCTGGCCGAACTGGGGCTGCGCGCCGACGCCTTCAGCAGCAGCGTGCGGCGTGCCGCGGCGCGATTCGGCGCTGCGCGCATCGGTGTCTTTCTGGGCACAAGCACCTCCGGCATCCTGCAGACCGAGCTGGCCTACCGCCGGCGCGATGCGGTCAGCGGCGCCTTGCCAGCCGATCTGCACTACGCCGAGACGCACAACACCTACTCGGTGGCGCGTTATGTGCGCCAGGCGCTGGACCTGCGGGGCCCGGCCTGTGTGGTCAGCACCGCCTGCTCGTCCAGCGCCAAGGTGTTCGGCCAGGCGGCGCGGCTGATCGAGCTGGGCCTGATCGATGCCGCCGTGGTGGGCGGCGTCGACAGCCTGTGCCTGACCACGCTGTACGGCTTTCAGGCGCTGGAGCTGGTGTCGCCCGAGATCTGCCGGCCCTGGGACGCCCAGCGCCGCGGCCTGTCGATCGGCGAAGCCGCGGCCTTTGCGCTGCTCGAGCGCGACGCCGCAGCACCGCTGGCCTGGCTGCTGGGCTGCGGCGAAAGCAGCGACGGCCACCACATGAGCAGCCCGCACCCCGAAGGCGCCGGCGCCGCGCTGGCGATGCGCCAGGCGCTGGCGCAGGCCGGCTGCACACCGGCCGACGTGAGCTACATCAACCTGCACGGCACCGGCACGCCCGGCAACGACGCCGCCGAAGACCGCGGCGTGGTCAGCGTGTTCGGCCGCGACACGCCCTGCAGCAGCACCAAGGGTTACACCGGCCACACGCTGGGTGCCGCCGGCGGCGTGGAGGCGGTGGTGTCGATGCTGGCACTGCAGGACGGCCTGCTGCCGGCCGGACTGAACGTGAGGCAGATCGACCCGACGCTGCAGTCGAACTACCTGACGCAGGCGCGCCAGGGCCGACTCGAACGCGTGGCCAGCAATTCCTTCGGCTTCGGCGGCAGCAACGCCTGTCTGCTGTTCGGAGCAGCGCCTTGAGCGCCGTAAGCGCCGTACTTGACGTCGGCGTGGCCGGCATCGGCCTGCTGGGCCCGGGCCTGGTGGACTGGGCGAGTGCCCTGGCCCCTGCTGCGCGACCCGGCGCTGTGGCAACGTGTGCCCACCGTCGTGCCCGCACCAGCCCTGCTGCCGGCCACCGAGCGCCGGCGCGCCGGCATCGTGGTCAAGGCCTCGGTGGTGGTGGCCGATGCCGCCTGCGCTGCCGCCGGCGTGGCGCCGGCTTCGCTGGCCACGGTGTTCACCTCGTCCACCGGTGACCCGGCCAACTGCCACGCCCTGTGCGAGGCGCTGGCGAGCGCGGGGCGCCTGGTGTCGCCCACACGCTTCACGAATTCAGTGCACAACGTGGCGGCCGGCTACTGGCACATCGCCACGCAGTCGATGCAGACCTCGACCAGCCTGGCCGCCTTCGACGCCAGCCTGGCCGCCGGCCTGCTGGAAGCGGCGGCGCAATGTGCGTACACGCTGGCGCCGGTGCTGCTGGTGGCCTGCGACGTGCCCTACCTCGAACCGCTGCACGGCGTGCGCCCGCTGGCCGACAGCTTCGCGCTGGCCATGGTGCTGCTGCCGCAGGGTGGACGCCGGCTGCATCTGGCGCTGGCCGGCGACGCCATCGCCACGCGCTGCGCCCATCCGGGGCTGGAAACCCTGCGCGGCCAGATTCCGGCCGCACGCGGCCTGCCGCTGTTGCAGGCACTGGCCGGCCCGGCGGCCGCGGCGCTGGTGCTCGAGGGCCTGCCCGGCATGGCGCTGGCGGTGCAGGTGGACGCGGCATGAACATCGCCAGCCTGATCCCGCATCAGGGCCGCATGTGCCTGCTCGACGCAGTGCTGCAGTGCACGCCCACACACATCAGCTGCAGCGCACACAGCCATCATGCGGCTGACCATCCGCTGCGCAGCCCGCTGGGCCTGTTGTCGGCGGTCGGCATCGAATACGCGGCGCAGGCGATGGCGCTGCACGGCGCGCTGAACGCCCGGCCTGGCGTGACCGGGCGGCCGGGCTTTCTGGCCAGCGCGCGCGGCGTGCGCCTGCACGTGGCGCGGCTCGACACGGTGGCCGGTGCGCTGGTGGTGCGGGCCGAACACCTGGCGGGCGACGAACGGCAGGCGATGTACCGCTTCGAGCTGCACGACGAGGCAGGCCGACCGCTGGTCGACGGGCGCGCCACCGTCGTGCTCGACACCGCCCTGATCGGCGCGGCATGAAACCCCTGGCCGGCAAGCGCGCCCTCATCACCGGTGCCAGTGGTGCGCTGGGCAGCGCCATCGCGGCACGGCTGGCAGCCGACGGTGCCAGCGTGCTGCTGCATGCGCATTCCAGACCCGAGGTGGTGCAAGCGCAGGCCGATGCGCTGATCGCCGCCGGCGGGCGCGCCGAGGTGCTGGTGTTTGACATCGGCGACGACACCGCCGTGGCGCAGGCGATGGCCGCTGCGCTGGCCGGCGGCGCCGTGCAGATCGTGGTCAACAACGCCGGCATTCACGACGACGCGGTGTTTCCCGGCATGCGCGCCGAGCAATGGCAGCGCGTGATCGACGTTTCGCTGCATGGTTTCTTCCGCGTCACGCAGCCGCTGGTGCTGCCGATGCTGCGCACGCGCTGGGGCCGCATCGTCAACATCAGCTCGGTGGCGGCGGTGGCCGGCAACCGCGGTCAGGTCAACTACGCGGCGGCCAAGGGCGCGCTGCACAGTGCGACCAAGGCCCTGTCGCTGGAACTGGCCAGTCGCGGCGTCACCGTCAACGCCGTGGCGCCGGGCATCATCGACTCGCCGATGGCCGCCGCCTTCGATGCCGAGACCATCAAGCGCCTGGTCCCGGTGCAACGCGCCGGCCGACCCGACGAGGTGGCCGCGCTGGTGGGCTTTCTGGCCGGGCCCGACGCGGCCTACATCACGGGCCAGGTGATCTCGATCAATGGCGGCATGATCTGACCGTCGCAACCCGCAGCTGGAGCAAGCCATGACCCCTGTCCCTAGCCTGATCGCCGCCCTGGCACTGTACGGACTGATCGCCAGCGGTTCGGCGCAGGCGGCCAGTTCAGCCGTGGCGTCGGCGTCGGACAGCGTCAGCACCTCGGTCGAGTCGATCGGCCGCTCGCTGCGCAAATCCAGCAACAGCTCGACGCGCACGGTCGTCATGCAGGGTGACTACCGCGTGGTTCAGGTGGCGCAGGTCGAGCCCGGTCAGCGCGACGTCACGCTGCAGGCGGTGGCGGGCAGCGGCGCTGAAGGCGAGTTCACGCTGCGCATCGGCGACCACGCCGCCGATCAGGGCGGCCTGGTGATCGGGCAGGTGGTCAGTGCACGCCAGCGCCTCTATGGCGTGGAGTTCGCGCGCGCCGACACGCGCAGCGCCTTCTTGCTGCTGCTCGATGACGACTGGTACCGCGAATTGAAGACCGTGCCCGTGCAGCTGTGAAGCGAGCCGCGGCCGCGCTGCTGCTGCTGGCTGCCGCGGCGGCGCAGGCCGCCAGTACGGGCAGTACAGGAAACGCCGGCAGCAACCACGGCAGCCTGGGCTCTCCCGGCCTGTGCGAACAATCTGGCCGGCTGACGGCCGCGCAGCAGGATGGGCGGCTGCGCTTGGCCGCCGTGCTGCGCCAGGAGCTCGAGGACTCGGGCGCGCCGGCGGTGTTGATCGCGCGATCCGGGGTCGATCTGTCGCGTTTTTCACAACGCTATTCGCATGCCGGCATCAGCCTGCGCAACAGCCCGAACACGCCCTGGTCGGTGCGCCAGCTGTATTACGCCTGCGACGAAGGGCGGCCGCGCATCTTCGACCAGGGCCTGGCCGGCTTCGTGCTGGCCGCCGACGAGGCGCCCACGGCGCATGTCTGGGTGCTGTTGCTGCCGGCCGCCCAGGCGGCAACGCTGCAGGCGGCGGCGCTGGACAAGGTCTTGTCACTGCAACTGCTGGCCGACACCTACAGCGCCAACGCCTACCCCTTCAGCACGCGCTACCAGAACTGCAACCAGTGGGTGGCCGAACTGCTGGCTGCGGCCTGGGGTGGTCTGGGGCGCGACATTCAGCGCGCGCAGGCACAGGCCTGGCTGCTTGCTCAGGGCTACGCGCCGCACCGCTTCGAGCTGGAGTCACCGCTGTGGATCTGGCTGGCGCACTGGGTGCCCTTGCTGCACGACGACGATCATCCAGAACAGGACCTGGACCTGTCGCTGTTTCGCGTCAGCATGCCGGCGTCGATCGAGGACTTCGTGCAGCAACAGGTGCCGGGTGTGCAACGGCTCGAGCTCTGCCAGGACGAGCGCCACATCGTGCTGCGCCTCGGCTGGCGGCCGCTGGGCGCGGGCTGTGAAGCCGATGCCGGTGACCGGCGCATCCCGCTCGTCCCCAGCGCAGCGAGTGCCTTGCGCAGCCCCTAAGATGATCGGCAAGCGGTGCGTCGCGACCGTCAAACCGCGCACTGGAGCATCCACCATGACACGCAAGCACGGCCCGGCCAAGCCGAGGCCGCGGGCCATCCTGCCCAGCGCCCACACCCCCGGCGACCGGTGAACGCCACGCGCCGCCGTGTCTTGCGGCAGGGTGGGCTGGCCCTGTCGAGCACCGGCCTGGCCGGTCTGGCCGGTTGCGGCGCCTGGGCCGTGCCCCAGGCCGGACCGATGGAACTGCTGCATCTCGACGACAGCGGCCCCTACGCCGCGCCGACCCTGCTGGTGATGCTGCCCGGGGCGTACAGCGCACCGCAGGAATTTGTCGACGAGGGTTTCGTGCGGGCGCTGCGCCAGCGCCGGATGCCTGTCGACGTGGTGATTGCCGGTGCCCGCATCGAGCACTACGTCGAAGGGCGCGTGCTGGAACGCCTGCGCGAGCAGGTGATCGCCCCGGCACGTGCTCGCGGCGTGCGCTCGGTGTGGCTGTTGGGCATCTCGCTGGGCGGGCTGTTTGCGCTGGCCTATGCAGCGCGCCACCCCGGCGAGATCAGCGGCCTGATCACCCTGGCCCCCTACCTGGGCCGACGCACGCTGTATGCCGAGATCGTCGCCGCCGGTGGGCCAGCGGCCTGGGCCCGCGGCCGCAAGGCGCAAGCCGATGACCAGCTGGAGCACGACGTCTGGACCTGGCTGGGCAGCGGCAGCGCCACACCCTTGCCGACGCTGGGCTACGGGCTGGAAGACCGATTCGCCGAATCCCATCGCCTGCTGGCGTCGCTGCTGCCGGCCACGCAGGTCATCACCGCTGCCGGTGGCCACGACTGGCCGGCCTGGCGCGCGCTGTGGCTGCAGTGCCTGGAGCGGCATCTGTTGCCGGTTGGTGGCTGAGGGAGCGAACGCCTCGGCCCCGCCTGCACCGTCCGCACCCATCGCGCTGCTGGCGCTGAGCCTCAACTGCGCCTGACAACGGGCCCGGCCGGGCATCGGGCATCATCGGCACCCAGCCCGCAGCCAAGGACCTCGATGGACCAGCCCATGACCCACGAAGGCCCCGTGCACGACGTCGTGATCATGGGCGGCGGCCTGGCCGGCCTGACGCTGGCGCTGCAGTTGCGGCAGCGCCTGCCCGGCATCGACGTGCTGGTACTCGAGCGCCGCACGCATCCGGTGCCCGCAGCCACGCACAAGGTGGGTGAATCGACGGTCGAGATCGGCGCCCATTACCTGGGTGAGGTGCTGGGCCTGAAGCACCACCTGCTGCACAGCCAGCTGAAGAAGTTCGGTTTTCGCTTCTTCTTCAGCGACGGCCGGCGCGACATTCAGAACGTGACCGAACTCGGCGCCAGCCGCCCGCTGCCGGTGCCCGCCTGGCAGATCGACCGCGGCCTGTTCGAGAACTTCCTCGTCGACGAGGTGCAGCGCCAGGGCGTGCGCTTCGAGGGCAGCGCCATGGTGCGCCAGGTGCAGCTCGGCAGCGCCGGCGCGCTGCACCGTCTGACCTGGCAGCGCGCCGGCGGGCCCCTGCAGCCGGTATCGGCCCGCTGGGTGATCGACGCCAGCGGCCGCGCCGGGCTGCTCAAGCGCCAGCTCGGGCTGGCGCTGGACAACGACCACCCGGCACACGCGGTGTGGTTCCGCATGCGCGACCACATCGACATCGACGGCTGGAGCGACGACCCGGACTGGCGTGCACGCTGCGTGACGCCCACGCGCTGGCTGTCGACGAATCACCTGGTCGGGACGGGCTACTGGGTGTGGCTGATCCCGCTGGCCTCAGGCTCGCACTCGGTGGGCATCGTGGCCGACCCGGCCTTCCATCCCAGCAGCGGCATGGACAGCTTCGACAAGGCGATGGGCTGGCTGCAGCAGCACCAGCCGCGGCTGTGGGACGAGCTGGACGGCAAGCGCGACCACCTGCAGGACTTCGCATTCTTCCGCCGCTTCTCGTACGACTGCAAACAGGTGTTCTCGAGCGACCGCTGGGCACTGGCCGGCGAGGCCGGGCGTTTCCTCGATCCCTTCTATTCGCCGGGCACCGACTTCATCGCGATCGGCAACACCTACATCACCGAGCTGATCTTCCGTGATCACGCCAAGCGCCCGCTGGCCGCCCACGTGCAGATCTTCGAGCAGATCTTCAAGTCGTTCTACGACAGCACGATGGCGCTGTACCAGGGCCAATACGGCCTGTTCGGCGACCCCGAGGTGCTACCGCACAAGGTGCTGTGGGACTACACCTACTACTGGGGCGTGCTGGCCCAGCTGTACTTTCAGAACCGCTTGGCCGACCTGCCATCGCTGTCCCATCTGCGCGACGAGCTGGCGCTTTGCCAGCGCCTGAACCTGGCGGTACAAGACCTGCTGCAACGCTGGGGTCAGGTCAGCCAGCGTCGCAACCCGGCGCTGATGCTCGACCAGGCCTCGATGCCCTGGTTCGTCGAGCTCAACCGCAGCCTGGCCGACACGCTCGACGACGAGGCCTTTCGCCAGCGCCTGCGCGACGCGACGGCCAGGCTGCATGCGCTGGCGGGGCAGCTGTTGCAGCGTGCGCAGGACGAGCATCCGGCGCTGGACATTCAAATGCTGAAGGCCTTGCTGGACGAGCGGCAGCCCGCGCCCTTGGCCTTCGAGCCGATGCTGTTCGAGGCGGCACAAGCCGCACCCGTCTGATTCAGTCCTGGAATGGCGGCCGCTTCGTCAACCGCCGCCACAGCAGCAGCGGCAGCCGCAGCACGAAGCCGATCATCAGCCGCGTGTGCATCCAGGTCAGCAGCAGGTTGTCGCGGCCGTAGCGGAAGTGCGAGACACCGCCTTCTTCGGCCGTCAGGTACTTCACCGGGGCGTCCCGGTTGACCGGCTTGATACCGGCCCAGGCCAGGCGCACCACGGCTTCGGTGTCGAAATCGAAGCGCCGCATCCAGGGCTGGCCCCGCATCAGGCGTGCCAGCGGGTCGATCGGGTAGACGCGAAAGCCGTACAGCGAGTCGGCGACACCGGCACCCAGGGTCTCGAGGTTGGTCCAGGCATTGGACACGCGGCGCCCGCGCACGCGCAGCAGTGGCGCGCTGGCGTCGAACACCGGGCGGCCCAGCACCATCACCTCGGGCCGCGCGATGGACGCCTGCATGAAGGCCGGGATCAGCGCCGGCCGGGTGCTGGCCGTCGGAGTCCATCGTCAGCACATGGGCTGAAGCCGCCGGCCTGCGCATGGTCGAGCCCGTGCAGCACGGCAGCACCCTTGCCCTGGTTGTGCGCCAGCACGAAGACCTGCAGGCCGCTGTCCTGATCGGCCAGGCGACGCAGGCCCTCGGCGGTGCCGTCGGTGCTGCCGTCGACGACCACCCACACCGGGTTCCACTGCGCGCGCGCCTCGGCCACGGTGCGGTAGACCCGCTCGCCGGTGTCGTAGCTGGGAATCAGCACCAGGTGGGTGGCCGACGCAACGCTCATGGGCATGGGCTGCTGCGGGCCGGTCACTCCGGCGGCAAAGTAGGCTTCGAGCTCGGCCTGAAACCGCCGCGGATCGTCACCGACGCTGAATCGCTGGCCCAGTCGCACGCTGAACACGATCGGCAACGGCGGCAGCCGCCACAACGGCCAGCCCTTGCCCAGGTAGGGAGAGTCGGTGTCGATGAAGACCGCTTGCACCGGCGCCTTCGCACGTTTGGCGATCACGCCGACGGCCGAATGAAAGGGATTGACCGGCCAGCGCGTCGTTCGGGTGCCTTCGGGAAACAGCAACAGCTGGCCGCCGGCCTTGAGGTCGTCCACCGCCAGTCGCACCAGCCCGAGGCTGGAGTCATTGCGGATGTAGCGCGCCAGACTCGCGCCGGCACCCAGAAAGGGGTTGCGTGCCAGGCTGGCCTTCATCACGCAGGCGCAGCGCGGCAGCTCGGACACCAGCATCACGGCATCAAGCATGCTCGGATGGTTGGCCACGATGATCAGGCCCGGTTCGTTGGCCAGCACAGCGATCGCGCTGGCGTCCATCTGCAGCAGGCCGCTGAAACGCGAGGCATGCCAGAACCCCCGGTAGCCACGCGCGATCGCGGCGCGGCCCAGGCGGCGCCCGCGATCGAGGCTGAGCAGCGGCAGCAGCAGCCAGGCCACGGCGTTCCACGTCAGCGACATCAAGCCCAGGCCCAGCAGCAGGATCTGCAGCAGCAGCCAGGCCAGTGGCCGCAACCACGGCCGCGTGATCAGCGCCGGCGATCGAGAGCGTGGCGCGTGCATCGCGGAGCCTGGCGGCGTGCCCGACAGCGGCTCGCGGTCAGCGGAGCGCTTCACGGTCGGGCACCAGTCGGTCCGATTCCCACAGCACCCACGACAAGGCCACCCCGAAACTCATGTTGTGCGTGCGCCGCACCAACGGGCTGTCGGCCAGGCGGCTGCCGGCCAGCGAATCGCTGCGCAGGAAGGCACCGAACCAGCGATTCTTGTCACGTCGCGACAGTCCCAGCGTGCCCTGCCAGCCGGCACGGCCGGCGTCGGCGCTGAAGCCAGGCCGCGCGGCCGTCACATAGGCCGGCGCCACGTCGTAGAAATAGCTGTTGAGCTTGCGGTCAGCCCACAGCAGACCGACCTGAGCGCCCAGATTCCACGCCCCCAGCGCATGGTCGACGTTGAGGTTGGGCGAGACCGACCAGCCGATGGCGCGCGGGCTGGATTCAAGCGTGAAGGCGGCACGCACCGGCAATCGCAGCTCCAACTTCCAGCCTGGGCCACGGGCCAGCCGCAGGTTGAGGTTGGGGCCGAATTCGAGCGTGCCCTTCAGATCGGGCATGCCCTGGCGTACCGGCTCGTCGGCGCTGCGCGACGGCGCGGTGGCCGACAGGCTGAGGTCCAGGTCGGCGCGGTCGGTGTCGAACAGCAGCGCCTTCACGCCGTCGCGATTGGCGCGCAGCACCTCACCTCGATAGACGGCGTAGGGCACCGGCAGCAGCCAGCGTGTGGACTTCTCGGCGCCGCGGTAATGCGGCAGGCTCAAGCCGGCCACACCCAGCCCCAGCTCCCACAACGGCAGTTCTGCCGCGACCAGCGGGGTTGCCACCAACGCCAGGGCCAGCGGCAGGGCAAGAGCAGAACGGCAGCGCACGCGCTGCCTCATCGCGGGCCCGTCAGCACGTTTTCGCCCGGCAGCGCACCGACGTCGACCACCAGGCGACGCCGCATGCGCCAGGCTTTCCAGCTGCGTGGCGCATGGGCCAGTGTGCTGCACCAGTAGATCAGCTTGAACAGCCACAGCGACGGCTTGAACGGCATGCGGCCGTAGATGTCGCCGGCCAGCACCGACAGCACGGCGCTCTTCGCGCCCAGTGGATTCCTGGGCTGCATGAACAGACCGCGCATCGCCGGGTTGGTCATGCGAAAGATGAACCACGAGAACTCGCGCGGGCCACGACGCATCACGGCCTGGAAGCGCCGCCGCGCCGCCGGCAGCGCCTGCGGCTGCTCGAAGAAGGCCTGTACCACCTTGGCGCCTTCGAAGGCGCTGGTCATCGCCATGTGCACGCCCGACGAGAACACCGGATCGATGAAGGCATAGGCGTCGCCCAGCAACAGGCAACGGTCACCCTGGCAGATGCTGCTGGAGTAGCTGTAATTGCCGGTGGCATGCACCTTGCCGTCGACCAGCTCGGCGCCCCGCAGCCGCTCGGCCAGCTCGGGACTCATCGCGATGGTGTCGGCGAAGAACTCACTCAGCGGCTTGTCACGGCTTTTCAGGTACTGCGGCCAGCAGGTGGCACCGACGCTGGTGATGCCGTCGGCCAGAGGGATGAACCAGAACCAGCCATGCTGGAACCAGAAGATGCTGATGTTGCCTTCGAGTTTGCCCGGCAGACGCCGCGCGCCGCGAAAGTGCCCGAACAGCGCGGCACTGTTGTGGCGCGGGTTACGCTGCTTGCTGCCCAGCTGGTTGGCCAGCAGCGTGTCGCGGCCCGAGGCGTCGACCACGAACAGCGCCCGCCAGCGGCGTTCGACCCCGTCGTCCAAACGCGCCAGCACATCGGCACCGTCGGCGTCGAACGCCACCTTCTGGACCTGGCAGCCTTCGATCGTCGTCGCACCCTCGGCTGCGGCATGGCGGAACAGGATTTCGTCGAGCTCCGAGCGTCGCACCTGCCAGGCAGAAGGCATCGATCGGTCCCAGGCATCGGCGAATTCCAGAAAGCTCGGTGCATCGTGCTGCTGCGAGATGAACTCGACACCCCACTTGGGCATGCCGATGCGGTCGACCGCCGCGCGCACGCCCAGGCGGTCGAACAGCGGGCCGTTCGCGGGCAGCAGCGATTCGCCGATGTGAAAGCGAGGGTGATGCAGCTTCTCCAGCATCACCACCTGGCGGCCCTGGCGCGCCAGCAGCGCGGCCATGGTGCTGCCCGCGGGCCCGCCGCCGATCACCAGCACATCGCAGGTCGAGGCAGCATACGGCGAAGCGGATGCGTTGGCGGACATGGTCAATCGGTCGCTGGTGGTTGTTGGGGCTGGCGGCCGGATTGGCCCCGGCAGGCCAGCATTATCGGTGCCGGCCGCCGGTGTTAACCTCACTCCAGAGGGCAACGCCCCATCGAGGGGCCGCTTGAGTGATATCCGCACCACCACGCCTGCTGCCGATGCCCCGACATCTGCAGACTGGGCGCGGGTGCTGGGTTCGCACTGGCGCCGCCTGCAGTTGCTGAAGGCCCTGGGCATCTGCGCCTTCATCGCGCTGTTCTTCAGCGCCTACTTCCATCTGCTGCACCACCCGGTGAATCCGGTCACGGTGATGCCGCTGACGCCGCTGGACAGCTGGATCGGCTTCGTGCCGGCAGCCTTCTGGCCCTATGCCTCGCTGTGGTTCTACGTCGGTGTGGCGCCTGCCTTCCAGCCGTCGCTGCGCGCGCTGCTGGGCTACGGTGCCTGGGCCTTCGCCCTGTGTCTGGCGGGGCTGATGTGCTTCTACCTGTGGCCGACGGTGGTGCCGTCGCAGGCGCATCAGCTCGACCCGTCGGTGGCCCATCATCTGGGTTTTGCGCTGATGCGCGACGTCGACACCGCCGGCAACGCCTGCCCCTCCATGCACGTCGCGACGGCCGCCTTCAGTGCGCTGTGGATTCATCGCCTGCTGGCCGCGGTGCGCGGCCCGGCCTGGCTGCAGCGGGTCAACGCAGGCTGGTTCTTGCTGATCGCCTGGTCGACGGTGGCGGTGCACCAGCACGTGGTGCTGGACGTGCTGGCCGGGGCCGCGCTGGGCATGGTCTTCGGCCTGGCGTCCTTGTGCTGGGGCCCGGCACCGCGACCGGCAGCACCGCTGGCC
Organism: Rubrivivax sp.; assembly: GCA_016707445.1. Lineage (GTDB taxonomy): Bacteria > Pseudomonadota > Gammaproteobacteria > Burkholderiales > Burkholderiaceae_C > Rubrivivax. Next base: position 398,276 of record JADJHR010000019.1, on the reverse strand, counting down.
ATACGACCGACCGCACGACCGACAGCCCCAGGCCAGCCGCTATGATTGATCGCCCATCGACATCGAAACACACGATCAGGGGGGAGCGACGGCACGGGCTCGACCGGCTGCGCACGGTGAGGTCGTGATGGAGCCCCGGACATGAGTTCACTCGAGGAACTGCAGCAGCTGATCCACAAGAAGTACGGCATCGAGCCCGACAAGCTCGATGCGAATGCCTCGATGCTCGAGCAGGGCATCGATTCGCTGGCGCTGGTGGAGTTTCTGTTCGAGGTCGAGGAAAAGTTCAAGGTCTCGCTCGAGTCCTACCCCGACATCAACTCCCTGGCCACGCTGTCCAAAGCCATCGACGAGTTGCGCGCCGCGCAGACCGCCTGAAGCAGCTGCACCGCGGCATGGTCGTTGTCACCGGCCTGGGTCTGCAATCGCCGCACGGCGAAGATCCGCTCGCCATGCTGGCCGCACTGCTGCGCGGCGACTCGGCGGTAGCCGAGGTGTTTGCCGGGCAACTGCCAAAACCGGCCGCGGCGGCCACCGTGGCCTTCGATGAAAGCCGCTGGTTCACCAAGCTGCAGCTGCCTGGTGTGGACCGCGTCAGTCAGCTGGCGGTGGCCGCCGCCGACCGCGCTTTTCACGATGCCGGCGCGCCCACCGGCATCGACCCCGAACGCCTGGGTGTCTACGTGGGCTGCGGCATGGGCGGCGCGGCCGCGATCGAGACCGCCTACCGGGTGGGCACCGCCGGCGGTCGCGTGCCGCCGCTGACCATCCCGGCCTTCATGCCCAATGCGCCGGCGGCGCAGGTGGCGATGCGCCTGAAGGCCCAGGGGCCGGTGCTGACCTACTCGGTGGCCTGCGCGTCGTCGGCCGTGGCCATCGGCGAAGCGATGCGCGCAGTGCAGCGCGGCGAGGTCGACCTGGCCCTGGCAGGCGGCAGCGAGGCGCTGATCGTCCCCGGCGTCGTCGCCGCCTGGCAGGCCATGCAGACGCTGGCCGCCTTTGCCCCTGGGCAGGCCGGGCGCGCCTGCCGGCCGTTCGCCGCCGACCGTGCCGGCTTCGTGCTCGGCGAAGGTGCGGCCTTTCTGGTGCTGGAATCCGAAACCCGTGCGCGGGCCCGAGGCGCCCGCGTGTGGGCCCGTCTGCTGGGTTACGGCCTGGGCAGCGACGCCAGCCACCTGACCAAGCCCGACGCCGCAGGCCAGGCACGCGCGCTGCGCGCCGCCTTGCGCGAGGCCGGCCTGAACCCGGCCGACGTGGGCTACTGCAACGCCCACGGCACGGCCACCAAGATCGGTGATGTGGTGGAAACCGACGCCCTGGCCACAGTCTGGGGCGACGCACTGCCCGGCCTGCAGGTCAGCTCGACCAAGGCGCTGCACGGCCATCTGCTGGGTGCGGCCGGCGCGCTGGAAGCGGCCATCACAATCTTGGCGCTGCAGCAGCGCCAGCTGCCGCCCAACCTGCATGGCGGCAGCGTCGACGCCGCCTGCGCGCTCAACCTGGTGCAGCCCGGGCACAGCGCCGCGCCGGCGCTGCAGGCCGCCATCAGCAGCAGCTTCGCCTTCGGCGGCACCAATACCGTGCTGGCCTTCGGCCGCGCCTGACCGGGCCGAAGCCGGCGTTCGTCCTCTGGGGCCGGTGGGCCCGGTCGATAGAATCGATCGATGGCCCCCCCCGCGAAAGAAGACCCCAAGCCGAGCAACTTCCTGCGCACGATCATCGAGCGCGACCTGGCCGCCGGCGTGCATCAGGGTCGGCCCTGGGGCGGCAGCCCGGGCGATGCGGCGCACCATGCCGCGGGTGCAGTCGACCCGGCGCGCATCCGCACGCGCTTTCCGCCCGAGCCCAACGGCTACCTGCACGTCGGCCACGCCAAGAGCATCTGCCTGAACTTCGGTTTCGCGCAGGACTACGGCGGTGTCTGCCACCTGCGTTTCGACGACACCAACCCCGAGAAGGAAGAGCAGGAGTACGTCGACGCCATCATCGAGATGGTGCACTGGCTGGGTTTCGACTGGACCGCCCACGGTCACAGCCACCTGTACTTCGCCAGCAACTATTTCGACTTCATGTACCGCGCCGCCGAGGCGCTGATTGGCGCCGGGCTGGCCTATGTCGACGAGCAGAGCGCCGAGCAGATGCGCAGCAGCCGCGGCGACTTCAACACGCCGGGCACGCCCAGCCCCTTTCGCGGCCGCACGCCGGCCGAGAACCTGGCGCGCTTTCGCGAGATGCGCGATGGCCTGCATGCCGACGGCGCCATGGTGCTGCGCGCCAAGATCGACATGGCCAGCCCCAACATCAACCTGCGCGACCCCGCGCTCTACCGCATCAAGCGCGCCACGCACCACAACACCGGGGACCGCTGGTGCATCTACCCGATGTACACCTATGCGCACCCGATCGAGGACGCGCTGGAGCGCGTCACGCACAGCTTCTGCACGCTGGAGTTCGAGGACCAGCGGCCCTTCTACGACTGGCTGCTGGAAAACCTGACCACGCTGGGCCTGCTGAGCCAGCCGCTGCCCAGGCAGTACGAATTCGGCCGCCTGAACCTGACCAGCGTGATGACCAGCAAGCGCAAGCTGAAGAGCATGGTCGACGAAGGCATCGTGCAAGGCTGGGACGACCCGCGCATGCCGACGCTGGCCGGCATGCGCCGGCGTGGCTACACGCCAGAGAGCATCCGCAAGATGGCCGCCGACACCGGCGCCAGCAAGACCAACATCTGGGTCGACTACAGCGTGCTCGACATTGCGCTGCGCGAAGACCAGGAGGCCAAGGCCGCGCGCGCGATGGCGGTGCTCGACCCGCTGCCTTTGAAGCTGCTCAACTGGGCCGAGGTGTTCGGCGCGGCCGCGCACCGCGAGCCCTGCCAGGCCCCGGCGCATCCGCAGCACCCCGAGCTGGGGCAGCGCCGGTTCGAGCTTGGGCCCGACCTGTGGATCGAACGCGATGACTTTGCCGAGGTCCCTGCGAAGGGTTTCTTCCGCCTCTTTCCGGGCAACAAGGTGCGCCTGAAGTACGGCGTGGTGATCGAGTGCCAGGGCTGCGAGAAGGACGCCGGCGGTGCCGTCACTGCCGTGCTGGCCACGGTGCTGCCCGACACCCGAAGCGGCACGCCCGGGGCCGACAGCGTCAAGGTCAAGGGCACCATCACCTGGGTGGCGGCGCACGACGCGCTGGCGGCCGAGGTGCGGCTGTTCGAGCGCCTGTTCGCCACCGACCAGCCCGAAGAAGGCGGCCGCGACTTTCGCGACAACCTCAACCCGCACAGCCGTCGCGTGATGCAGGCGTGGCTGGAGCCATCCTTGGCCACGGTGGCGCCCGATGTGCGGCTGCAGTTCGAACGTCACGGTTATTTCGTCGCCGACCGCGTCGACCACCGTCCTGGCCGGCCGGTGTTCAACCGCATCACCAGCCTGAGGGATTCACGACCGCGCTGAGCGCCACGGCCGCCGGGTAAAGCTGAGTTTCGGCGCGGCCGCAGGCCTGCCTTGACGGAACCCAGCCCGGCGCTTCAGGATCCACCCAATATCGAGTGAACGCGGAGTCTGTCATGCGCATATCCCTGTTGCTGTTGAGCCTGCTGGTTGCCGGGTCGGCCTTGGCGGCCGGACAGGTCGAGGTCAGCATGCGCCCCTACAGCCAGCTCGCCGACGCCGGCAACAGCCGCTTCGACGGCGAGCGCAACCTGGCCTTGCTGAAATCTCACCTCGAGGCGCTGGGTCAGCGCCTGCCCGACGGCCAGACGCTGAAGGTCGAGTTGCTCGACCTCGACATGGCCGGCACGGTCAAGCCGACGCGCAACGGCCAGGATCTGCGGGTGCTCAAGGGCGCGGCCGACTGGCCGACGTTGACGCTGCGCTGGACGCTGAGCGCCGGCGGCCGCACGCTTGAAAGCCGCAAGGAACGCATCAGCGACATGAGCTACCTGATGACGCCCCTGCGCGTCAGTGAAAGCGGCCCGCTGGCCTACGAGCTGCGTCTGGTCGACCGCTGGTTTGCAGAGCGCTTCGGCGCACGCTCGACGGCGTCCATTCGCTGAGGCCGCAGCGATGCTGCGATGATCGCGCCTTCGTCGCCCCGGAGGTCACCATCTTGCCTTGTCTGAATCGCCTGTCGGCCCTGGTGGCCGCACTGCCTGTGCTGGCTACAGTCCTGGCCGTGTCGCTGACGCCTTCGTCGGCCCATGCGCAGGCCGCGGTGTTGAAAGCCGCGGCGGCCGAACCGGGCGCCGAGGTCAGCGCCACGGGCCTGGTGTTCCGGTCGCTGAAAGAAGGCAGCGGGGCCATGCCCGCAGCCACCGATACCGTGAAGGTGCACTACCGCGGCACCTTTGCCAACGGCAAGGAGTTCGACAGCTCGATCCAGCGGGGTCAGCCGGCCGAATTTCCGCTCAACCGCGTGATCAAGTGCTGGACCGAGGGCGTGCAGCGCATCAAGGTCGGCGGCAAGGCCAAGCTGACCTGCCCTGCGGCCATCGCCTACGGTGAACGCGGCACGCCGGGTGGCCCGATCCCGCCCAACGCGACGCTGTTGTTCGAGGTCGAACTGCTGGGCATCGCCGGCAAGTAGTCAGGCGGCCTTGGCCCGCCGGGCCAGTACGCGTTTGCCCAGTGTCAGCACGGCCAGCACCAGCGCACCGGCGACGATGCCCACCAGCGCATCGGCCAGTGCCGACAGCAGCGCCGCCGCCAAGCCGCCAAGCGGCTTCGTGAGCGCGCCGATCAGGTGGTGCAGCGGCGGCGTGCCGTGCACCAGGATGCCGCCGCCGACCAGGAACATGGCCACGGTGCCCACCACCGACAGCGCCTTCATCAGCCAGGGCGCGGCTTGCAGGATGGCGTCGCCCAGCGCGCGCGCCACGGCCGCGGGGCGCTGGCTAAGCCACAGCCCGGCGTCGTCGAGCTTGACGATGCCGGCGACAAAACCGTAGACGCCGATCGTCATCACCAGCGCAATCCCCGACAGCACCAGCACGCGAGTGCCGAAAGGCGCGTTGGCCACCGTGCCCAGCGCGATCGCGATGATCTCGGCCGACAGGATGAAGTCGGTGCGCACCGCGCCCTTGATCTTGTCCTTCTCGAGCGCCACCAGATCGACCTGATGGTCGGTCAATGCCTGCGTCAACGCGGCATGCCCCGCTTCGGCTTCATGCGCACCGTGCAGCAGACGGTGGGCCAGCTTTTCGAAGCCCTCGAAGCACAGGAAGGCGCCGCCCACCATCAACAGCGGCACCACCAGCCCGGGCGCCAGGGCGCTGATCAGCAGCGCCGCGGGCACCAGCATCGCCTTGTTCCGCAGCGAGCCCTTGAACACCGCCCACACGACCGGAATCTCGCGACTGGCCTTCACCCCGCTGACCTGCTGCGCATTGAGCGCCAGGTCGTCGCCCAGCACGCCGCTGGACTTCTTGGCCGCGATCTTGGTGAGGAGTGCCACATCGTCGAGCACGGTGGCGATGTCGTCGATCAGGGCAAGCAGGCTGCTGGCGGCCATGGCAGGGGTGCACGCGTTCGGCGCTGTGGAATTGCAGGAACCGGCATCGTCTCATGTGACGGCGCGACGCCCGGATGCACGGCGTGCGGCGCCCGGCTTGGCCACCGATGCGCGCCGGGTAGCATCGACGCCCATCATGACAAGCCCCACGCTGTCGCTGCGCGCCTTCCTGACGTTGTTGCTGCTGGCCTGCATGTTCGGCGGCAACCACGTGGCGGCGCGCTTTGCCTTCAACGACGGCGTGGACGTGGCCACTGCGGTCACGCTGCGCAGTGGCGTCTCGGCGCTGGTCGTCGGGCTGCTGGTGTGGCAGCAGCGGGTGGCGTGGACGATGGACCGCTGGCAACGCCGGGTGCTGGCCGCGGTGTCGGTGCTGGTGGCCGTGCAGAGCCTGTCGCTGTACGCGGCGGTGGCACGGTTGCCGGTGGCGCTGGCGCTGCTGGCCTTCAATACATGGCCGATGTGGACAGCGCTGTGGTCGCGGCTGTTGTACCGGCACCGCCCGGACCGCCGCACGATCATCGCGATGCCGGTGATCCTGCTCGGACTGGCACTGGCGCTGGACGTCTTCGGCGCTGCGTCGGGACTGGGCGCACAGGCACAATGGTCACGCATCGGCAGCGGCGTGGCCTTTGCCGTGCTGGCGGCGGCCAGTTTCGGCCTGGTGATGGTGGTCACGCAGCACGAGATCGCCGGCATCGACGGCCGGCTGCGCAGCGCGGTGACGATGGCGGTGGTGGGCGTCCTGGCACTCGTCGTCGCGCTGGCCCAGGGCGGACTGAAGTTGCCGCACAGCCCGCCCGGCTGGTGGGGCCTGGTGCTGCTGACCCTGCTCTACGGCACCGCGTTCACGGTCATGTTCACGCTGCTGCCGCGCCTGGGTGTGGTCGGCTCGTCACCCATCCTCAATGTGGAGCCGGTGGCGGCGATGGTGATGGCCTGGGCGCTGCTGGGACAGCACATCGCACCGGTTCAAGTGCTGGGCGCGCTGATCGTGGTGGGCACGGTGATGGTGCTGGGGTTGCGCCGACGGCGCTGAACACGGTGCGTCAGCTGAATCGAAAGGCCACCGCGCCCAGCGGCCCGTAGTCAATGTGGAAGCTGTCGCCGGCCGCAGCATTGACCGGCCGCGTGAACGATCCGGCCAGCACCACCTGTCCGGCTTCCAGCGCCAGTTCGACCTCGACGCGCGGCGCGATGAAACGCTCGATCGGGATGTCGCCGCCCTGCGCGAAGAACATGTCGTCCATCAGCGGCGCGTAGTCGGGCTCGTCGATCTGGCTGGACAGCTGCATGGCGCGCGACGTGAGGCCGATCTTGCGGCCCTTGATGCTGCGGCCGTCGGCGATCTCGAGCCTGACCCATTCGCGCTGGATCGCGTAGCCGTCGGCGATCGTCATGCCCGGGTGCTGGCGGCTGAACTGGCGCAGCGCGATGCGCGACTTGCGCGCTTCGTACAACTGGCGCGCCAGCGCGGCGATGGTGCCGGCGTCGAGCATGCGTTCAGGCCCTGTTGAACAGCGGGTGCAAGGAACTGAGCTTGGCGTCGAACACCTCGTGCCCCTCGTCGATCTGCAAAGTGAAGCCGACATGCAACCGCTCGAGCAGCGGTGCCACATGGGACTTCAGCGCCGCCAGCACGGCCTGCCCGACCTGCTGCTTGATGGCGTCGCTGCGGCCACTGGCCATGCGCAGATTCAGGTACATGAAGCCATAGTCTCCGTCGCCGCCGGCAGCGCGGCCGGCGGCACCGCCGTCGGACACCGCCCAGTGCGCCGCCGGGTAGGCCAGCACGCGCGTGCCGCCCGGCGGATAGACCGGCGCACCGGTCTCGTCGCTGATCGACAACATGGCATCGGCCAGCGTGCGGCACAGCGCCGGCATGTCGGTCTGGGCATCGAGGTTGCCGCTGTAGAGGATCACGAGGTGGGGCATGGCGGCATCCGCTTTCAGAGCCGCGTGGCAATCGACGTGTAGCCGTCGGCCGCAGACGCCACGGCACGCGGAATGGCACGGCCGTCCTGCGGCGTGACGGGGAAGACGGCATTGATCTGCCCGGTGCCGCTGGCGCCGAAGTAGGGCGTAATGACCTCGGCCGGGGCGTCGTAGGCCGACCAGCCCAGCACGCCCAGCAACATGGCGGTGTCGTGCATGAAACCCTCGCCATGGCCCTTGCTGGCGTACTCGGGCAGCATCTCGCAGAAGGCCTTCCATTCGGCGTTCTGCCACATGCGAACCACCTGCCGGTCCAGCGTTTCCAGCAAGGGGCTCCAAACCTTGAACGCAAACTCGGGCGCGAGGCCGTTCTGCGCGAAGCGGTGCGACAGCGACCCGCTGGCCAGAAAGGCGACCGTGCCGTCGTAGTGATCTTCCACCGCGCGCCGCATGGCCCAGCCCAGGCGCGCGCTGTCGTTCAGGTAATGCGCCATGCACAGCGCCGACACCGAAATCGCCTTGAAACGCCGGTCGGCGTTCATGTAGCGCATCGGCACCAGGGTGCCGTATTCGGGCGCCAGCGTCGTGGCGGGGTGCGCCAGCGTCTCCACGCCGGCATCGCTGCAGACTCGCGCCAGCAGCTGGCCCAGCGCCGGGTTGCCCGGGAAGTCATAGGCCAGGTTGCTGATGAAGTGCGGCAGCTCGTTGCTGGTGTAGCTGCCCTTGAAATGCGGCGCACAGTTCAGGTGGTAGTTGGCATTCACCAGCCAGTGCGTGTCGAAGACGATCAGCGTGTCCACGCCTTCGGCCTTGCAGCGGCGCGCGATCTCCAGGTGGCCGTCGATCGCGTCCTGCCGCGATCCCTTGCGCGGGCCGTCGAGCTCGCTCAAGTACATCGACGGCACATGGGTGATTTTGGCAGCCAGCGCAACATGTCCCATGTCAGGTTCCCCAATGCGGGATGTGGTGCGAGCCGAGCGACACACACACGTTCTTCGGTTCGAGAAAGACCTCGTAGCTCCAGGTGCCGCCTTCACGCCCGGTGCCGCTGGCCTTGCTGCCACCGAAGGGCTGGCGCAGGTCGCGCACGTTCTGGCTGTTGACGAAGCACATGCCGGCCTCGATGCCGGCCGCCACGCGGTGCGCGCGGCCCAGGTTCTCGGTCCAGACATAGCTCGACAGGCCATAGGCAATGTCGTTGGCGATGCGCACCGCGTCGGCTTCGTCGTCGAACGGGATCAGGCAGGCCACCGGGCCGAAGATCTCGTCCTGCGCGATCTGCATGCGGTTGTCGACGTCGGCAAACACCGTCGGCTTGACAAAGTTGCCCTTGGCCAGTGCGGCCGGCAGCTCTGGGGCGTCGACACCACCGCACAGCAAGCTGGCACCCTCCTTGGTGCCCAGCTCGATGTAGTGCCTCACCTTGGCCAGGTGCTGCGCGCTGATCAGCGGGCCGACGATGGTGTTGTCGTCCAGCGGGTCACCGACGCTGATCTTCTTGGCGCGCTCGACGAATCGGGTGACGAAATCGGCATAGATCGAACGTTGCACCAGGATGCGGCTGCCGGCCGTGCAGCGCTCGCCGTTGTTGCTGAAGATCATGAACACCGCGGCGTCGAGCGCGCGCGCCGGGTCGGCGTCGTCGAAGATCACGAACGGGCTCTTGCCGCCGAGTTCCATGCTGAACTTCTTCAGGCCCGCCGCCTGCACGATGCGGTTGCCGGTGACGGTGGACCCGGTGAACGAGATGGCGCGCACGTCGCGGTGCGAGACCAGCGCTTCGCCCGCCGTCTTGCCGTAGCCGTGCACGATGTTCAACACGCCCGGCGGGATGCCGGCCTCCTGTGCCAATTCGCCCAGCCGCGCCGCCGTCAGCGGCGACAGCTCGCTCATCTTCAGCACCGCGGTGTTGCCGAAGGCCAGGCAGGGTGCGACCTTCCAGGTGGCGGTCATGAAGGGCACGTTCCAGGGGCTGATCAGCGCGCACACACCCACCGGATGGAACAGCGTGTAGTTCAGGTGCGTCGGCGTCGGGTAGGTATGACCGTCGACGCGCACGCACATCTCGGCAAAGTAGTGGAAGTTGTCGGCCGCACGCGGCACCAGCTGGCGACCCGTCTGCGCAATGACCTGGCCGGTGTCCTGCGTCTCGGTGCGCGCAATCTGCGGCACGTTCTGCGTGATCAGTTCGCCGAGCCGGTGCATCAGTCGGGCGCGGTCAGGCGCGGGCGTGGCGGCCCAGGCCGGAAAGGCTGCCTTGGCCGACGCAACCGCCGCGTTGACCTCGTCGACACCGCCACTGGCCACCTCGGCCAGCACGGCCTGGGTGGCCGGGTTGATCGACTCGAAACGCTCGCGGCTGTCGACCGCGCGGCCGTTGATCAGGTGCTGGATGTGCATGCTGCCTTCACAAACTCAGTACAGGGTGTTGAGCAATTGCCCGATGCCGTCGATCTCGCAGACGATCTGATCGCCAGCCTGGCAGTTGACGGTGCCTTCGGGCGTGCCCGTCAGGATGACGTCACCCGGCTGCAGCGTCATGAAGTCGCTGAGGTATTCGATCAGCGCCGCCACACCGTGGATCATGTCCGAGGTATGGCCTTGCTGCACGCGCTGCCCGTTGACCAGGGTGCGCAGGCTCAGGGCCTGCGGGTCGGGCACCTCGTCGGCACTCACCAGCCAGGGGCCCAGCACGGTGCCGCCGTCGCGGTTCTTCACGCGCAGGTTGGGGCGGTACCAGTTCTCCAGGTAGTCGCGCACGGCGTAGTCGTTGCACACGGTGTAGCCCGCCACATGGGCCAGCGCATCGGCCGCCTGCACGCGGCGCGTGCGACGGCCGATCACCACCGCCAGCTCGCATTCGTAGTGCATGAATGTGGCGTCGGTCGGCCGACGGGTCAGCCCGCGGTGGCCGATCAGCGACCCGGGGCCCTTCAGGAAGACCAGCGGCTCGTCGCTGGCCTTGCTGCTCAACTCTTTCGCCAGCTCCTTGGCATGGTCGGCATAGTTCAGCCCGAGCGCGATGATCGTGCCCGGCTCGGTCAGCGGCGGCAACCACACGACCTGGTCTTCGGTCAGCACCCGACCGTCGGCCAGTTGCAGACCCTGTGCATGCGGCGTGGCGCTGTGGATGGCGCCGGCGAAGGCGACACGCGCGGTCTTCAAACGATCACCTCGGCCTGCAGGCGAAAGCGCAGTTCCCCCAGGCCTTCGATCGTGATGGTGACCTCATGGCCGGCCGCCACCTGCGGCGCCCCGGCAGACACGCCCAGCATCAGCACATCGCCCGGCGACAGGGTCATGAATGCGCTGACATCGGCCACCAGCTGCGCCGCCGACCGGAAGCGGTCGCCGGTGCTGGTCTCGTGAACCCGCCGACCATCAATCTGCACCGTCACGGCCAGCGCGTCGACCGCCTTGGCGGCCGGCATGGGCCACACGCGCGGGCCGATGGGGCAGAAGCCGTCGCGCGCCTTCAGGCGCACCGATGGCCGATAGAAGCTGTCGTGCGGCAGGCTGAGGTCGGCCACGATCACCAGGCCGGCGACGCAGGCCAGGGCCTGGTCCGCTGGCACGCGGCAGGTGGGGCGGCCGATCACCAGGCCCAGCGCGGCGCCCACCTCGACCGCAGCAGCGCCGCTGGGCGCGATCACCGTGGCGCCGTCGCCGACCTGGGTGTTGCGCGGCTTGAGGTACAGCACCGGAGCCTTCGGCGGCGCCTTGTACGGCGCCTGATGCACCGCATCGCCCAGCGCTGCGAGCGCCGGCCGATGGTTGAACAGCACGCCGATCACCTGGCCCGAGAGTCGCCAGGGGGCGAAATCGAATGCCAGTGGAGTCATGGCGTCGATTCACTCACATCGGCGCGCTGCAAGCCCGTCGCCAGGCCGCGCAGCAGCGTGCGGTGGCATCGCCCGGCGCTCTGCTGCACCCAAACCATAGGGCCGCCACCGTGCCCGAGACCAGAAGCCTCAGTTGCGTCGCGCCAAGTGGCGGAAGGTGATGCGCCCCTTGGTCAGATTCGTAGGGCGACAGCTCCAGCGACACGTTGTCGCCAGCCAGGATGCGGATGTGGTTCTTCTTGAGCTTGCCGCCCGAATACGCCACCAGCTGGTGGCCGTTGTCCAGCGTCACGCGGTAGCGCGAGTCGGGCAGCACCTCGTTGACGATGCCGTGCATCTCGATGAGTTCTTCCTTTGCCATGGGGTCCTTGTCTGGAACGCAAACGGGTCTTGGACCGCGGAGCAGCCGGCAAGACCCGAGCTTCGAGCTGAAAACCGACCGCAGCTGCGGTCGGCATGGTCATCAGGCCACGGGCCGGATGTTGGAGGCCTGCAGGCCCTTCTTGCCTTCGGTGACCTCGAACTCGACGCGTTGCGCCTCGGCCAGGGTCTTGAATCCGTTGGTCTTGATTTCACTGTAGTGGGCAAAGAGATCCTTGCCGCCGTCGTCGGGGGCGATGAAGCCGAAGCCCTTGCCCTCGTTGAACCACTTGACGATGCCAGTTTGTGTTGCCATTTCGATCTTTCCGGGTCGTTCATGCGCAGCGACTTGCCACGCACTTCAGTCATGCGCGGCGACTTGCCACGCAGTGCGAGGTCACGCAAGAGAACACCGGGGGTAGATCAACCGCGTCGCGCCGGCTTCACGCCTGTCACGTGAAGGCCGGTGGGCACAGAACAGATACGCCGAACGACGGTCAGATGGGGCCTGCAATCGCGGATTTTAGACGATCGGGCCCGGTTTGGCCAGGGTTGCAGCCTGACGACGCTGTGCCTCCGCGTTTCGGCATCAGCTGCAGCCGGACCTTGCAGTCGGACTGCAGGCGCTTGCAGGGGATCGCCCTCAGGGCAATCAGACGAGGATCGCGGTCTCGTCGCTGCGCGTGCCGTCGGCGCGCTGGTTGGCCAGGAAGTCCAGCGTCATCACGCCCGACAGGCTGACCACCGAACCCGGCTTCACGGCCACCTCGTCACCGCGCTGCAGTGCGCAACCGTCGACCACCGTCGGATGCGTGCTCACCGAGCGCAGCACATAACCTTCAGCCTGACGGCGCAGCTCGAAATGCCAGCGGCTGATCTGCCGCGTGGCCAGCCCGTCGGGCAGGCTCAGAACCACGTCGTTGGCGCTCATGCCCTCGATGATGTCCATGCGGCCGAAGGACAGGATGTCCTGCAGCGGCAGCTCGATCGTTTCGCCGGTCTCGCGCACACGCACTGCCACCGGGAAGCGCTCACGGTCCAGCCAGTCCAGTGCCATCAGCGTCATGGCACGGCCCACGCCCTTCAGTTCGACATCCCCCAGCGGCCGACAGCGCAAGCGCTGTTCAATCCTGAGCTCGCGAAAGCAGTCCCGCGACAGACGAATCTGCCCAGGGTCGGCTGACGCGGCAATGCGCGCGCACAGGTTCATCACGTCGCCGCTGACCTGCACGCCATCGGTCAAGACACGACCCCAGTGCATGCCGATGCGCAGCACCAGCTGGTGGTCACGCGCCCGGTGCTGGTTCTCGCCGCTCAGGTCTTGCTGCAGCATGCACATGGCCGCGGCGCAGGTCGCGGCCGAGGTGAAGAAGGTGACGGCGCCGTCACCGGCGGTGTCGACCAGGCGCCCGCCATGCGCCGCCAGGGCACGTTCCAGCTGGTCCAGGTGCAACTGCTGCAGTTGGCGCCCGACGGCGTCGCCGAAGCGCGCGAAATAGGCGGTGGAGCCAGCGATGTCGGTGAAACAGACCGCCGCCGACGTCTCAAAGCGGCGCGACAGCTCCTGCGTCAGCAGGTTCTGCAGACGGATGATCTGCGTCATCGTGAGGGTGCCGATGTCGATGTCTGGAGTCATGGCCGGCCGGACGGGTCGCCGAAGGCCGAAACGGCAGGCGACAAGCCCGTAATCCTAGAGGTTTTCTGGTTCGCCGGCAGTGCGCACGATCCCGATCCGAAGGCAGTCACCCCGGCACCGCGGGACGACCCTGCCGGTATTTGCCCCAATCGGGCATGACCTGGTCGGACTCCACAATCGACCGTTCCCGGCCGGCACGGCCCCTGCTGTACCTGCCCTGCACGCCTGAAAGGCCCAGCATGAAACTGCAACGCAGATCGCTCTTCGCCGTCGCCGCCCTGGTGACCTCTTCGCTGCTTGGCCTGGTGCATGGCAGTGCATCGGCACAGGACAAGGTGCTGCGCGTGGTGCCGCACTCCAACCTGGCCATCCTCGACCCGATCTGGACCACCGCCTACATGAGCCGCAATCACGGCTACATGATCTACGACACGTTGTTCGGCACCGACGAGAACGCCAAGATCAGGCCGCAGATGGTCGAGAGCTGGACCGAAAGCGGCGATCACCGGCTGTGGACCTTCAAGCTGCGCAAGGGCCTGGAGTTCCACGACGGCAAACCCGTCACCGCCGAAGACGTGGTGGCCAGCCTGCAGCGCTGGGGCAAGCGCGACGCGATGGGTTCGGCGCTGATGCAGTTCGTGCAGCGCATGGATTCGCCCGCGCCCGACACCTTCCGCATCTTCCTGGGCGAGGCCTGCGGCTTCGTGCTCGAGGCGCTGGGCAAGCCCGTCGTCGAACGTGCCCTTCATCATGCCCAAGCGCGTCGCCGAGACCGACGCCTTCAAGCAGATCGAGGAACACATCGGCTCCGGCCCCTACATCTTCAAGAAAGACGAATTCAAGCCCGGCGACCGCGCGGTCTACCTCAAGAACCCCAGGTACGTGCCGCGCAACGAGCCACCGTCGGGCACCGCCGGTGGCAAGCAGGTGTACGTCGACCGTGTCGAATGGAACCTGGCGCTGCGCGATGCGCAGGCGCAGATCAATGCGCTGAAGAAGGGCGAGGTCGACATCATCGAAGCGCTGGGCTTCGACTTCTACGAATCGGCCAAGAAAGACCCCGACATCCAGCTGCCCCGGTACGCCAACCTGGGTCTGCAGTACATGGCACGCTTCAACCACCTGCACAAGCCCTTCGACAACGCCAAGGTGCGCCAGGCGGCGATCGCGGCCTTCAACCAAGAGCCCTTCCTGCGTGCGCAGGTCGGCGTCAAGGAGCTGTACAAGACTTGTCCGTCGATGTTCGTCTGCGGCACGCCCTATGGCAGCACCGCGGGCAGCGACATCCAGGCGAAGTCGAACATGAAGAAGGCGCAGGAGCTGCTGAAGGCCAGCGGCTACGACGGCACGCCGGTCGTGGTGATGAAGCCGACCGACCTGGCCAGCGATCCAGAAGCTGCCCGACGTGGCCGCGCAGCTGCTGCGCCAGGCCGGCTTCAAGGTCGACCTGCAGGCGATGGACTGGCAGACCCTGGTCGGCCGCCGCGCCAAGAAGGACGCCCCCGACAAGGGCGGCTGGAACATATTCCTGACGGCCTGGAACGTGTTTGACGTCTGGAGCCCGATCGCCAACCCGACGATGGACACACGCGGCGAGAAGTCAGGCTGGTTCGGCTGGGCCAGTGACGACAAGATGATCGAGATCCGCAACCAGTTCATGCGCGCCACCGACGAGGGCGTGAAGAAGAAGCTGGCCGACCAGCTGCATGCACGCGCCTTCGAGGTGGGCACGCATGCGCCGCTGGGCGAGTACATGCAGCCGATGGCCGCGCGCAAGAACATCAGCGGCTTCTTCATCACCAACGGCAACATCTACTGGAACCTGAAGAAGAACTGATGCCGCTCGGCTGCCGCGCACGGCTGCGCCTGCGATCAACGCCGGGGGCCGGGCCAGCCGGCGGCCTTGACGCACTGCCGCTGAACGCCTGATGCCCTTCCTCGTCCGACGGCTACTGTCCACCGTGCCGGTGCTGCTGATCGTCGCTGTCATCGTGTTCCTGATGCTGCGGCTGACGCCAGGCGACCCGGCGGCGGTGCTGGCCGGTGACGCGGCCAACACCGAACAGATCGCCGAGATCCGACGCGGCCTGGGCCTGGACAAGTCGGTACCCGAGCAGTTCATCATCTGGTTCGGCAAGCTGATCACGGGCGACCTGGGCCAGAGCTACTACTACAAGACCGAGGTCACCACACTGATCGGCCAGCGGCTCGAGCCCACGGTGTCGCTGGCGCTGATCACGATCACGATCGCGGTTCTGGTTGCGGTGCCGCTGGGCGTGCTGGCCGCCTGGCGTTTCGGCGGCTGGCTCGACAAGTCGCTGATGGGCTTCTCGGTGCTCGGCTTCTCGGTGCCGGTGTTCGTGCTGGCCTACCTGCTGATCTGGCTGGTGTCGCTGAAGCTGGGCTGGCTGCCGGTGCAGGGCTACAAGCGCCTGGCCGATGGCTTCGGCCCTGGTTGACGCATTTGCTGCTGCCGGCGATCACGCTGTCGGTGATCTACATCGCGCTGATCGCCCGCGTCACGCGCGCGTCGGTGCTCGATACGCTGGGCGAGGACTACATCCGCACCGCGCGCGCCAAGGGCCTGCCCGAACGCAAGGTGCTGCTGCGCCATGCGCTGGCGAACGCCGCCGTGCCCATCATCACCGTGATCGGCATCGGCATCGCGCTGCTGATCGGCGGCGTGGTGGTCACCGAATCGGTGTACGCGATCCCCGGGCTGGGGCGACTGACGGTGGACGCCGTGTTGGCGCGCGACTTTCCCACCATCCAGGGTGTGATCCTGCTGTTCAGCGTGGTCTACGTGGGCATCAACCTGCTGGTCGATCTGAGTTACGTCTTCTTCGATCCGCGCATCCGCTACTGATATGGACGCCAAAGAGCTCGAAGCGCTGTCGGTCGAATCGGCGACCATCGTCACTCAGCAGAGTGCGTGGACGCGCGTTCGGCGCAACACCTCGGTGCGGCTGGGCGGCGTGGTGATGCTGGTGCTGGTGCTGGTGGCGCTGGCCGCACCCTGGCTGGGCACGGTCGACCCGTCTCTGTTCGATCCGGTCAGCCGCGACCTGTTGCCGGGCAAGACCGGTGAAATCACCACGCTGGATGGTGAGTTGCTGCAACACCGCTTCATCATGGGCAGCGACAGCTTCGGCCGCGACATCTACAGCCGCGTGATCTACGGCACCCGCGTGTCGCTGATCGTCGGCGTGGCCACCGCGCTGGTGGCGCTGGCCTTCGGCATCGCGCTCGGCCTGATGAGCGGATTCCTGCGCTGGCTGGACGGCCCGCTGATGCGCGTCATGGACGGCCTGATGGCGATCCCCGCGATCCTGATCGCGATCGCGCTGGTGGCGATGTGGCGCGGCAGCCTGCTGACCGTGGTGGTGGCGATCGCGATCCCCGAGATCCCGCGCGTGACGCGGCTGGTGCGCTCGCTGGTGCTGACCATCCGCGAAGAGCCCTATGTCGAGGCTGCGATTTCGCTGGGCACGTCGACCATCGATGATCATGTGGCGCCACATCCTGCCCAACACGCTGGCGCCGCTGATCGTGCAGGGCACCTTCATCTGTGCTTCGGGCATCCTGGTCGAGGCCATCCTGTCGTTCCTGGGCGTGGGCCTGCCACCCGACATCCCGACCTGGGGCAACGTGATGGCCGAAGGCCGCGCCCAGTTCAACGAGTATCCGCACAACATCTTCTTTCCGGGCATCTTCCTGGCCGTGACGGTGCTGGCGGTCAACATCCTGGGTGACGGTCTGCGCGACACGCTCGATCCGAAGATGGCGAAACGCGTATGAACGCGGACAACCCCATCCTTCAGGTCGAAGACCTGTCGATCGCGCTGCCCGCGGGCAGCGACCGCGCCAGCGCCGTGCGCAAGGTGTCGTTCACGGTCGGCCGTGGCGAGATCGTCTGCCTGGTCGGTGAATCGGGCTCGGGCAAGTCGGTCATCGCGCAGGGTGTGATGGGCCTGCTGCCCAAGCAGCTGCCGATCACCGCCGGCCGCATCCTGCTGCAGGGCGAGGACATCACGCAGGCGCCGCTGTCGCGCTTGCGCGAACTGCGCGCCACGCGCATGTCGATGATCTTCCAGGAGCCGATGACCGCGCTGAACCCGGTGATGACCTGCGGCGACCAGATCGACGAGGTGCTGGCCGAGCACACACCCTGTCGCCGGCCGAGCGCCGCGCCAGGGTGCGCGCCATCATCGACGAGGTGCTGCTGCCCGACCCCGAACGCATGATGGCCAGCTACCCGCACCAGCTGTCGGGCGGGCAGCGCCAGCGCATCATGATCGCGATGGCGCTGGTGCTCGAACCGGTGCTGCTGATCGCCGACGAGCCGACCACCGCGCTCGACGTCACCACGCAGAAGCAGGTGCTCGAACTGATGCTGCAATTGCAGCGCAAGCACGGCACCGGGGTGCTGTTCATCACGCACGACTTCGGTGTGGTGGCTGAACTGGCACAGCGTGTGGCCGTGCTGCGCCTGGGCGACCTGGTCGAGGTGGGCGACAAGCACGACGTGCTGCAGCGCCCGCAGCACGCGTACACGCGCATGCTGATCGGCGCCGTGCCCACGCTGCGCCTGCACGCGCGACCGGTGGACAGCAGCGCGCCGGTGGTGCTGTCCGCTCGCGGGCTCGACAAGACCTACCGCGACAAGCGCTGGTTCGGCAAGTCGCGCGTGGTGCATGCGGCGCAGGACGTCAGCTTCGAGATCCGCAAGGGGCAGACGCTGGGCATCGTCGGTGAATCGGGCTCGGGCAAGAGCACCGTGGCACGCTGCATCGTGCGCCTGATCGACCCCACGGCCGGTGAGTTGCGCCTAGGGTCCGACGAGATCGCGCGCGCCCCACACCGCGCACTGCGCCCGCTGCGCAAGCGCGTGCAGATCGTGTTCCAGGACCCGTACCGCTCGCTCAACCCGCGGCGCACGGTCGGCGACGCGATGATCGAAGGGCCGATGAACTACGGGCTGGCGCGCCCGGCCGCACTGGCCAAGGCCACCGAACTGCTGGCCCTGGTGCGCATGGACACCAGTGCAATGGACCGTTACCCGCACCAGTTTTCGGGTGGCCAGCGCCAGCGCCTGTGCATCGCGCGCGCCTTGATGATGGACCCCGAACTGCTGGTTGCCGACGAGGCCGTGTCGGCGCTCGACGTCTCGGTGCAGGCCCAGGTGCTGCAGTTGTTCGACGAGATCAAGACGCGGCTGAACCTGGCCATGCTGTTCATCACGCACGACCTGCGCGTGGCCTCGCAGGTGTGTGACCAGCTGGCCGTGATGAGCCAGGGCCGCGTCGTCGAATACGGCCCCGCGCACCGCATTTTCTCGACGCCTGAACATGCTTACACGCGGGCGCTGTTCGCCGCTGCGCCGGGCAAGGACTTCGCGTTCGGCGTCTGACGCTGGTCAGGCGGGCCGCAGCCAGCGCGCCAGCACGTCGCGCAGCACGTCGGGAACGATGGGCTTGCTGACGAAGTCGTCCATGCCGGCCGCCATGCAGGCCTTGCGATCCTGCTCGAAGGCGTTGGCAGTGATGGCCACGATCGGCGTCTTTGCGTGTTCGGCCAGCGCGCGGATGTGGCGCGTGGCCTGCAGGCCGTCCATGCGCGGCATCTGCATGTCCATCAGGATCAGGTCGTAGGGCCCGGCCTGCGCCATGCGCACCGCCTGTTCGCCGTCCTCGGCGATGTCGACGCTGTGCCCCTGGTCCTCGAGCATGAAGCTGGCAATCGTGCGGTTGACCAGCTCGTCCTCCACCAGCAGCACGCGGGCCGATCCGGCCTCGCAGGGCGCCGATGCCGGCAGCCGCGCGCCGGCGCTGACCGGGCCCTTGTCCAGCCAGGCCGTGAACCAGAAGCGGCTGCCGACGCCGGGCGTGCTTTCGGCGCCGGCGTCACCGCCCATCAGCTGCGCCAGCTTGCGTGTGATGACCAGGCCCAGCCCGGTGCCGCCGTGTTCGCGCGTGGACGTGTTGTCGGCCTGTTCGAAGGCACTGAACAAGCGCGCCAGCGTCTGGGCATCGATGCCGACGCCGGTGTCCTGCACCTCGAAGCGCAGCCGGCAGCGGCTGCCGGCATCGGCCTCGACGCGCACGCGCAGCGCCACCGTGCCGCGGTCAGTAAAGCGCACCGCGTTGACGGCCAGATTCAGCAGCGCCTGTTGCAGCCGCGTGCCGTCGCCCTGCAGCGGCGCCGGCGGCCGGTCGATCTCGGCCGTCAGCTGCAGGCCCTTGGCGCGCACCGCGTCGCGCAGCATGGATTGCACGTCGTCGACCAGCTCGTGCAGGTCGACCGCAGCCTGCGACAGCTCGAAATGCCCCGATTCGATCTTGGACAGGTCGAGTACCGCGTTGATCACCTGCAGCAGGTGGCGCGACGCCGATTCCAGCGTGTCCAGCCGCCGCGCCTGCTCGTCGCTGACACCGTCGTGCCGGATCAGGTAGGCCATGCCGGTGATCGCGTTCAGCGGCGTGCGGATCTCGTGCGACATGTTGGCCAGGAACTGCGTCTTCGCCACGCTGGCCGATTCGGCGGCCTCCTTGGCGGCAGCCAGTTGCGCCGTGCGCTGCTCGACTTCGCTTTCCAGGTGATCGCGGTGGCGCGCCAGTTCGGCCTCGACCTCCTTGCGCAGGCTGACGTCGCGAATGGCAGCGGCAACCCGGTCGGCCCCGTCCAGCTGCAGCAGGCTGAGGCTCATTTCCAGCGGAAACAGGCTGCCGTCGGCGCGCACGCCCGTCATCTCCAGGTGGTTGTCGCGCTCGGCACGGGCCATGGCGACAAAGCCCTGCGGGCCCAGCGTCGACAAGCGGCCGCGCTCGGCCGCCGGCACCAGTTCGGCCAGCGGCTGACCCTCGATCTGCTCGCGGCGCCGGCCGAACAGGCGTTCGGCCTGCGTGTTGGCGCGCTCGATGCGGCCGTCGCCATCCAGCAGCAGCGTGGCGTCGGGCGCACCTTCCAGGATCGCCAGCACCTGGCGCTGCGCCGTCTCGGCACGCTCGCGGGCAACGGACGCCGCCGCCAGCGATCGCGCCAACGCGACGAACACACCCAGCAGCAGCAAGGCGGCAAACCCATAGCCGGCGCGCAGCTGCCACTGGCTCGGCGAATGCGTCGTCCAGCCGCCGCGCGGCACCGCCGCCAGCTGCCACGACCCCTGCGGCAGCGGCAGCTCGAACAGCACCGGCTTGTGCTCGAACACGGCCGCACGCCCGAGGAAGACGGCGCCGTCCGCACCGCGCGCGTCGGTGCCGCGGATGGCCACCTCGATCGGCTGCGCCGGGCTCTGCACGCCGGCGCTGCGGAACAGCCGATCTTGGTCGATCACCGCGCTGACCAGGCCCCAGAAGTGCTGGCCCTGGGCCCCGCCGACGAACACCGGCAGACGGGCGATCAAACCCGTGCCACCCTGCACCAGCTTCAATGGCCCCGCAAGCACCAGCTGACCACTGTCGCGTGCGCGTTGTGCCGCTTCGGCCTGGCTGGGCGTGCGCCGGTAGTCCACGCCGATCGCGGCCTCGTTGCCCTGCAGCGGCACCGCCATGCGGATCACCATGCCGGGCGCCGCCACCACATTGCGCAGATGGGTCTGCCCCGCCAGCAGCGGCCGCACCACCTGCTCGAAACGCGCCTGGTCGAGTGCCGGGTCAAGGTTGATCACGCTGACGAGTCCGCGCACCAGCTGCAGGTCACTGACCAGCAGGTTGTTCAGCCGGTTTCCGACTTCGGCCAGGTGCTTCTGCACCTCGGCATGCTGAGTCAGGCTGTGACGCTCGTCGTCCAGGCGTTCCAACAGCGCGCCCAGTCCGAGCAAGCCCAGAAACAGCAGGACCAGCAAGAGCCGGGTGTGCGGAAAGGGACGTGCGCTCAAAGTGCTCGGAGTATGCCCGCCCCACCAGGCCCGATCCTGCCCGGCGCGACGACGCTCAGGGGCAGCGCGCCGACCCCGACGGCGCCACCGCCACACGCTGCAGCTGCAGCGGCCCGAGCAGGATCTGGCCGTCGACGCCCAGCACCGCCAGCTGCAAGGTGTCGCCCACGCCCTGCACGCGCTTCAGGTCCAGCTGTGCTGGCTGTGCAGCGCCGCCTGCGGCTTCGCTGAAGCTGCCGAAGAATCCACTCACACCGTCGGGCAGCAAACCCGACAGGCCATCGAAGCGGGCGTTCGAGCAGCGTGACACCAGCTCGGCCTGGTTGCCCTGCACCGTCAGCACGTAGGGCTCGGCGGCGCCGCTGCCGCTGAACACCACCGGGGCGCTGCCCAGCTGGTTGGCCGGCATGCCGCCGGCGCCGGTCTGGCAGTCCAGCGCATCGGCAAAACTGGCCGAGCAACTGCCCACCGCAGTGGCACCGAAGCTGGTCAGGCCGACCAGGCTGTCGCCCGTGCCGGTGCCACCGGTGGTCGGGCCGCAGCCGGCCAGCAAGGCCGCCAGCAGCGACAGTGCGGCACCTGCCGTTCGGGAGCAAGACAGGATGTTCACGGTCACGTTTCCTCGTCGCGGTCGATCAGAAAGTACACGCCGAAGCGCGCGCGGTGCCGGCGCTGTGGCGGCGCCACGCTGCTACCGTCAACATCGAAACGCTGTTGTGCCAGCCGCAGGTAGTCACGGTGCACCTGCTTCCACGCTGCCTTGGCGGCCTGCTGCAGCTGCGCCGCCGAGGCCGCGCTGATTTCATCGACATGCACCGACTGCTCGAGCAGGTTGCTCTGCCCCTGCAGGTTGCCCGCGGCCGCTGCCAGATGGTCGTGCAGGTTGTCGGCGAACAGCCACGACATCTCCTCGAAACCCTGGCGCGGCGCAAAACCATCGGCCAGCAGCGCCACGCCGTCGTCGTCCTCGGCCACCACACCCAGGCGCTTGAGCTCGTCGAGCACCGCACGCGGCCGGATGTCGCTTGACACGCTGGCCACCAGTGCGTCGAAGCCGTCGTCGCCGGCGCCGCGCGGCAAGCGCCGCGGCAGCTGGTCGGCGCCCAGCCAGGGGCGCTGCGTCAACCAGCGCCCGACCACCTCGCTGGCCATCGACAGCGGCGCGCGCGTGGCCGACGGTTCGGCCGGCGGCGCGCTGCGCAGCAGGGTGCGCACGTCGCGCCGGTGCACACCCGACAGCAGCGTGATCGCGCTGTCGGTGCGCGCCATGCCGCGGGCTTTCAGTTCGTCCTGCGCGGCATCCAGAAACACCCGCTTGAGCGCCGCCGCCAGGGCGCCGTAGCTGACGCCGTGCTGCAGCAGCAAACGCGCCGCGGGCTTGAAGACGCGCAACACGGCGTCGAGGACGATGGTGGATCGGTTGTTCATGCAAGCCGTGGAATGATATTCCACATCACAAAGAACCCGGTCGAACAGGGCATGACCGAATGCGGCCCGTGCATGCCCGCCCCTATAGTCGATCGCGTCCCCTTTCCGGCGCCGGACCTGCGGTGCCTTGTGCCATGCCCCGCATCCTGATTGCCGGTTACCAGCACGAGACCAACACCTTTGCGCCCAGCCTGGCCGACTGGGACGCCTTCACGCGCGGCGACTCGTTTCCGGCCTACGTGCGCGGCGCCGAGATGCAGGCTGCGCTGAACGGCATCAACATCCCGGTGGCCGGCTTCATCGACGCCGCCCGGCAGCAAGGCTGGACGCTGCTGCCCTCGGCCTGGGCCGGCGCGATTCCGTCGAGCTACGTCACGCGCGACGCCTTCGAGCGCATCGCCGCGGCCATCGTCGACGACGTGCAGGCCGCCCGCATCGGCGGGCTGGACGGCATCTACCTCGACCTGCACGGTGCTGCAGTGGCCGAGCACGCCGACGACAGCGAAGGTGAATTGCTGATGCGCCTGCGGGAGGTCGTCGGGCCCGGGCTGCCGATCGTCGCCAGCCTGGACCTGCACGCCAACGTCACCGAACGCATGCTGCGCCTGGCCGATGCGCTGGTGGCCTATCGCAGCTATCCGCACGTGGACATGGCGGTCACCGGCGAACGCGCCGCGGCCTTGATGGCGCGCCGGCTGCGCAGCGGCCGCCGCGACCGGCTCAGCGCCAAGCGTCTGCCCTATCTGATCCCGCTGAATGCACAAAGCACCTGGATGCAACCGGCGCAGGGCATCTACGACGAGTTGCAGGCGCTGGACCACGAACATGACAGCGTGCTGAGCTTCTGCATGGGGTTTCCGGCATCCGACTTCGCCGAATGCGCACCGATGGTCTGGGGCCACGGCGACGGCGCCGTGCGCGCCGTGCAGCGCCTGTACGCGCGCGCTGCCGAGCCACGGCAATGGCAGCCCGACTACCTTGAAGCGCGCGACGCCGTGGCGCAGGCGCTGGCGCGGGCCGGTCAGGCGGACAAGCCGGTGGTCATCGCCGACACCCAGGACAACCCCGGCGCCGGCGGCGACAGCAACACCACCGGCTTGCTGCATGCCTTGCTGCAACAGGGTGCGGGCCGGCGTTACCCCGGCCAGGTCGCACTGGGGCTGATGTTCGACCCCGCCGCCGCAACGGCTGCGCACCAGGCCGGCGTCGGCGCCGAGATCGAACTGTCGCTGGGCAAGGCCGTGCCCACCTTCAGCGGCCAGCCCAGCGACGCACCGGTGCAGGGCCGCTTCAAGGTGCTGGCGCTGGCCGACGGTCGCTGCACGCTGACCGGGCCGATGATGACCGGCGTGTCGGTCAGGCTGGGGCCCAGCGCCTGCCTCGAGATCGACGGTGTGCGCGTGGCCGTGGTCAGCGGCAAGAAGCAGCTGCTCGATCGCGAACTGCTGCGCATGGTGGGCATCCATGCCGAACAGATGCGCATCGTGGTGGTCAAGAGCAGCAACCACTTTCGCGCCGACTTCACGCCGCACGCCAGCCAGGTGCTGGTGGCCAAGGCCGCCGGCCCGATGGCCGCTGACCCCGCCGACCTGCCCTGGCGCAAGCTGCCCGACAGCATCCGGCGCCGACCCTGAGACACGACCAGCGGCAAGGACCCGTCATGAGCTCACCCACCCAACTGGCGGACTGCACGGCCACCGAGCTGACGCGCCTGTACCGCAGCAGCCAGGCCTCGCCGGTGCAGGCCACGCAGGCGGTGCTCGACCGCATCGCGGTGCTCAACCCGCTGCTCAAGGCCTTCGTTCTCGTCGACGCCGAATCGGCGCTGGCGGCCGCGCGGGCCAGTGAAACGCGCTGGCATGCCGGCCAGCCGCTGTCGGCCATCGACGGTGTGCCGACCTCGATCAAGGACCTGATCCTGACCCGGGGCTGGCCCACGCTGCGCGGCAGCCGCGCCGTCGACGCCAGCCAGCCCTGGGACGTCGACGCCCCGGTCAGTGCGCGGCTGCGCGAAGCCGGCGCGGTGCTGCTGGGCAAGACCGCGACGCCCGAGTTCGGTTGCAAGGGCGAGACCAATTCACCGCTGAACGGCATCACGCGCAACCCCTGGAACCCGGCCAAGACACCGGGCGGGTCTTCGGGCGGTGCCGCCGCTGCGGTGGCCGCCGGCCTGGGGCCGCTGGCGGTGGGCACCGACGGTGCCGGCAGCGTGCGCATCCCGGCTGCCTTCTGCGGCAACGTGGGCTTCAAGCCCAGTTTCGGTCGCGTGCCGGCCTACCCGCTATCGCCCTTCGGCAGCGTGGCCCATCTGGGGCCGCACACGATGAGCGTCAACGATGCGGCGCTGATGATGAATGTGCTGAAGGCACCCGACGCGCGCGACTGGACCGCCTTGCCGCCCGACCCCGGCGACTGCACCGTGGGGCTGAACGACGGCGTGCGTGGCCTGCGCATTGCCTATTCGCCGACGCTGGGTTATGTGAACAACCTGCACCCCGAGATCGCAGCGGCCGTTGCACGGGGCGCGCAGACCCTGGCCGACCTGGGCGCCCATGTCGAAGCCGTCGACCCAGGTTTCGACGATCCGCTGGAGATCAGCACCGGCCTGTGGTTCATGGGCACGTGGACGCTGTGGAACACGCTGACGCCTGCGCAGCAGGCACTGACCGACCCCGACTTGCGCGCCCAGGCCGAGCTCGGCAGCGCTTTCAGTGCCTTGCAGGTGCAGCAGTTGAACCTGCGCCGCGGCGCGCTGGGCTCGCTGCTGCGGCAGTTCATGCAGCGCTTCGACCTGCTGCTGACGCCGTCGGTGTCGGTGCCGGCCTTCGACGCATTGCCGGCCGGCCATGGCCCGATGAACCCGCAGACCATGCTCGGCTGGACACCGTATTCCTACCCGTTCAACCTCAGCCAGCAACCCGCGATCACGCTGCCCTGCGGCTTGACGACCGACGGCCTGCCGATGGGCCTGCAACTGGTGGGCCCGATGTTCGGCGACGCCCTGGTGCTGCGCGCGGCGCGCGCCTTCGAGTCGGCCTGCCCGGTGCCGCGTCCGCGACCGCTGGCGATGAAAGAGGATCCGCAGCCATGACCCAAGCCACCCTGCCCCGCCCCTGGTTCGACGCCGACGCCAGCGCCCTGGCGCAGGCCATCGTGCGCGGTGACTGCAGCGCCGAAAAGGCCTTGCAGCGCACGCTGGCCGATGTGGCGGCGATCAACCCGGCGCTCAACGCCGTGTGCCTGCTCGCGCCCGAGATCGGACTTGCCCGCGCGCGAACTCGACACCGAACTGGCCGCCTGCCGCAACGACGACGAGCGCGCGGCACGACTGCGCGCGCGGCCCTTCTTCGGCGTGCCGCTGCTGCTGAAGGACGTGGGCGCGGCCACCGCGCACCGTGGCCTGCCATCGCGCGCCGGCTCACGCCTGTTCCCGCAGGGTGCGCCCTGGCCGGTCGACGGCACGCTGACCCAGCGTTACCTGGCCGCCGGCTTCGTGCCCTTCGGCCGCAGCACCAGCCCCGAGATGGGCATGAGCGCCAGCACCGAGGCCGTCGCCTATGGCGGCCCCACGCGCAATCCCTGGAATCGGGCGCATTCGTCAGGCGGCAGCAGCGGTGGTGCGGCCGCGGCCACCGCCAGCGGCATGACCACCATCGCGCATGCCAACGACGGGGCAGGATCGATCCGCATCCCGGCCTCGGCCTGCGGCCTGATTGGCTTGAAGCCCTCGCGCGGGCTGATGCCCACCGAGCGGCGCCTGCGCATCGGCCTGATCAAGCAGTTCTACGAAGGTGATGCCGTGCACCCCGAGGTGGCCGCGGTGCTGCAAGAGTTTGCGCTGCAGTTGCAGCGCCTTGGCCATGCAGTGGAAGAAGCTTCGATCGACTTCACGACGCACGAGGTGGTGTTCCCGGTGATGCAGGGCGTGGCCACCGGCACCGCACTGTTTCTCGACCAGCTGGCGGCATCACGCGGGCGGGCGATCGACCCTGGCGAGGTCGAACCGGTGGTCTGGAGCGCCTATCAGCACGCGCGCTCGGTCAAGGCCACCGACTATCTGGCCGCGATCAACACCTTTCACCGCCTGGGCCGGCGCATGGCCGTGTTCCATGAACGCTTCGACCTGCTGCTGACGCCCACGCTGGCCGAACCACCGGCCGTGCTGGGCCGCTTCACGATGGACCGGCCCGACTTCATCGACTACCGGCTGGGCCCGACCGGGCTGTGGCGCTACACGCCGTTCTGCCCGCTGGCCAACGCCACCGGGGCGCCGGCGATCTCGTTGCCGGTGGGGCGGTCGGCCAGCGGCCTGCCGATCGGCGCCATGCTGTCGGCCCTGCACGGCCAGGACCTGCTGCTGCTGCAGCTGGCGGCACAGTGGGAAGCTGTTCACGGGCCCGTGCCACTGGCCGGGGAGCGGCCATGAACCCGCGTCGTGGTCTGCTGGCACTGCTGGCGCTGGCCCTGTCCGGCTGCGCCACGCCGCCGCCCGACCTGATCAGCCTGGCCGAACAGGTGCGCGCCAGCGAGATCGCCTTTGCCGCCAGCATGGCCGCGCGCGACTTCCCGGCGTTCTCCGGCTGGGTGGCCGACGACGCCACGTTCATCAACAGCGGCAAACCGCTGCGTGGCAAGGTCGCCGTGCTGGCGCATTGGCAACGATTTTTCCGCGCACCGGCGGCACCGTTCAGCTGGAAGCCCGAGATCGTCGAGGTGCTGGACAGCGGCCAGCTGGCCTATTCCGAAGGGCCGGTCAGTGCCCCCGACGGTACGCCGGTGGCCCGTTATTTCAGCACCTGGCGGCGCGAACCTTCGGGCGCCTGGCGGATCGTGCTCGACAACGGTTACGAAACCTGCAACTGCGGCAAGCCGGTCACCGCAAAATGAGGGCCAGCCCCCGCCGACCATGAACCCCACCGACCTCGACGCCCAGGCCCTGAGCCAGGCCATCCATGCGCGACAGTTGTCCTGCCGCGAAGTGATGCAGGCCTGTCTGGCGCGCATTCATGCGCTGAACCCGAAGGCCAACGCGATTGTCAACCTGGCTGATGACGATGCCCTGCTGAAGCAGGCCGACGAGCGTGATGCGATGCTGGCGCGAGGTCAGACCATGGGCTGGCTGCACGGCGTGCCGCTGGCTATCAAGGACACCGGCCACGCCATGGGTTTTGCCACCAGCTTCGGCTCGCCGCTGCTGAAGAACGCGATGCCCGCCGCAGACAGCCTGTACGTCGCACGCATGAAGGCCGCCGGCTGCATCGTCATCGGCAAGACCAACATGCCCGAGTTCGGGCTCGGCTCGAACACCTACAACCCGCTGTTCGGCGCCACGCCCAACGCCTGGGACCACTCGGTCAGCGCCGGTGGCAGCAGCGGCGGTGCCGCGGTGGCACTGGCGCTGCGGCTGCTGCCGCTGGCCGACGGGTCTGACTTCATGGGCAGCCTGCGCAACCCGGCGGGCTGGAACCACGTGTTCGGTCTGCGCCCCAGCCAGGGCCGCGTGCCGGCCTGGCCCAAGCCCGAGGTCTTCGTCAGCCAGTTGGCCACCGACGGGCCGATGGCGCGCAGCGTGCAGGACCTGGCGCTGCTGCTGCAGACCCAGGCCGGCCACGACCCACGGGTGCCGCTGTCGATCAACGATGGCCGACCGGCCTTCGTGCCGCCGGCCGACGCCAGCGCGCGCGGGCTTCGCATCGGCTGGCTGGGCGACCTGGGCGGGCACCTGGCGATGGACGACGGTGTGCTGGCGGTGTGCGAGCAAGCCCTGCAGCGCCTGGCCGGCGGCGGTGCGATCGTCGAGCCCACGGCACTGGGCTTCGACGCCGACACGGTGTGGCAGTCCTGGCTGCTGTGGCGCCGTGCGCTGGTGGCCCCGGCAATCGCTGCCGCGCTGGCGCTACCCGGCGCCAGCCGTGAGCAGATCAAGCCCGAAGCGCTGTGGGAACACGATCAGGCCCAGGGCCTGAACTTCAACGACTTCATGCGCGCCGCCCAGCAACGCAGCGCCTTTTATGCCCACCTGCTCAGGCTGTTCGAGCGCTTCGACCTGCTGGCGCTGCCGAGCGCCCAGGTGTGGCCGTTTGCGCTTGAGCAAACCTGGCCGCGCCAAGTGGCCGGGCGCACGATGGACAGCTACCACCGCTGGATGGAAGTGACGATCTACGCCACGCTGGCCGGCCTGCCTGCCATCAGCGTGCCGGCCGGCTTTCACGCCAATGGCCGCTGGCCGATGGGCCTGCAGCTGATCGGCCGGCCGCAGGCCGACGCTGCGCTGCTGCACGCGGCGCAGGCCTGGCAGAACCTGGCGGGCAGCCTGATCACGCGAAGGCCCGAACCGACATGAAGATCTTCTACTGGACGATGGCGGTGCTGATCTTGAGCACCCTGGCACCGTCGGTGCTGTTCTTCCTGCTCTATCTGATCACGGGTGACCGCGCCCATGGCGACCGCGCGCGCGGCTTCTGGACCGTCTCGCGCGTGTTGATCCTGGCCGGCATCAACATCCTGATCTGGGGCCATGTTCTGGTGGCCCTGTGGCAGATCTGGTTTCGATGATTCGACGCCGCCTCATTGGGGCTCGATCTTCGCCGCGCGGATCACGTCGCCCCAACGTTTGATCTCGCTGGTCAGCAGGTTCTGCAGGTCGGTCGGTGTGCCGGCCTGCAATCGCATGCCCAGCCGGCTCAAGCGATCGCGCACCGGGATCGACACCACTGCCTCGCGCACCGCCCGATTCAGCGCCTCAAGCACCGCCACGGGCGTTCCGGCGGGTGCCGCCAGGCCGTTCCACGACGCCACGTCATAGCCCGCCAGACCGGCCTGCTGCACGGTGGGCACCTCGGGCAGGGCCGGGTTGCGCTGGCCTGACGAGACCGCCAGCGCGCGCACGACGCCGGCCGAGACCTGCGGCAGCATCGGCCCCACCACCTCGAAGGCCAGATCGATCTCGCCGGCGCGCAGCGCCGTCAGCACCGCCGGTGAACCCTTGTACGGCACCACCAGCGCATCGACGCCGGCCACCGTCTCGAACAGCTTGGCACTCAAGTGCTGCGTGCTGCCCGGCGCGATGGTGCCGACATTGAGCTTGCCCGGGTTCGCCCCGGCAAAGGCCAGCAGGTCGCGCAGGCTGGCGAATCGTGACCCTGCTGCCACGAACAAGCCGAGGTCGAAGAAACCCAGCGTGCTGATCGGCACGAAGTCTTTCAGCGGGTCATAGGGCAGCTTCTTGAACAGGCCCACGCTGACCGCGTTGGCATTGCTGATCAGCAGCAGCGTATGGCCGTCGGGCCTGGCGACCGCCACCGCCTGACTGCCCACGATGCTGCCGGCGCTGGGCCGGTTGTCCACCACCACGGGCTGGCCCAGGCTGCGCGTCATCTGCTCGGCCACCGCACGGGCCGTGAGGTCGGCAATGCCGCCGGGCGCAAAGGGCACGATCAGCGTGATCGCGCGCTCTGGAAAACGAGACTGCGCCCATGCCTTGGGCAGCAGCGCAGCAGCCGCAGCCAGCAGGCCACGACGGCGACCCCGGTGGGGAGGCTCGAGGAGCCTCATCGCCGCGGGCTCGGTGCGACCTGCCAAACCTGGCTCGAGGCAGGGCCGGATGGGCGTGGAACTGGATCGAAGTTCTCTGGCACGCCGTCCTGCATCGTGCGCTCCTGCGACTGGTGGGTGGGATGGCGCCATCATGCACGGGCCCGACGATGCCTGGCCAACGCGGCCGTGGCCGTGATCGGTGGACAATCGGGGCCCGCCGGCAGCGCCCCGCTGCCCGACCAGCCCGTGCCGACATGTCCAGCGAAACTCCCCATCCCGATCCGGCCAGCGCGCTGGCGCCCGAGGCTCCGGCCCCAGAACCTGTGCCCGCCGAAGCCGCCACGCCGCAAGAAGCGCCAGCGCCGCTGGTCGCAGCCGACGCGGTCGAGGCTGCCGTCGATGCCGAAGCCGAAGTCGAAGTCGAGGTCGAATCCGTCGCCCCCGTGGCCGCCGCAGCGCCCGCAACCGAACAAGCGCGCATGTCGCTCGAGGCCTGCACGGTCGAGCTCAGGCAACGCTTTCCTGCGCTGTTCGGCGGCGGGCCCAAACCGATCAAACTGCGCATCCAGGTCGACATCCAGGCCCGCGCGCCCGGCGTGTTCACACGTCCGGCGCTGTCGGCCTTTCTGCGGCGCCTGACTGGAAGCACCTCGTACCTGCTCGCGCTCGGCAAGGCGACGCAACGCCTTGACCTCGACGGCCAGCCGGCCGGCGAAATCAGTGCCGAGCACCACGAAGCCGCGCGGCAGGAACTGGCACGCCGGCGTGAACTGCGGCGCCAGCGTGAGCAGGCGATGCGCGCGCCGCAAGGGCCACAGAGTCCGCAGCAAGCGCAGCCGACTGCCGCTGCGGGGCCCGATGCAGCCGGCACCACCCCACCGGTCGATCGGCCGCCGCGCGCGGATCGGCCGCCGCGCCGCGACCGTGACGCGCAGCGCCGCCCACAGCCCGGACAGCACGCACGGCCCCCACAGCCTGCACGGCCCGGGCGACCGGAGCAGGCGGGCCGCAGCGATCGTCCAGCCGGTCAGCAGCACCCACCACAACCGCCACGCCCGCCGCGGCCGCCGCACGAATCACGCACGGCAGGGCCGGCCGACGCACTGACGGTCGCGCCTGCAGCAGCGCCCCGTCCAGCGCCTGCGCAGCCGCCTGAAGACCCGGGCCGGCGAGAGCGCTGGCTGCTGCTGCGCGCCTTCGACGGCAGCCCGCTGACCAAGTCGAATTTCTGCGCGCTCAAGGGCATGACGGTCGAACATCTCGATGCCCAGCTGCTGCTGGCGCGGCAAGAGGCGGCCGCCTGGGCGGCGGCAAACCCGAACCCGAACCCAAACCCAAACTCATCACCCCGGATGCAGCCTGAGCGTGGCTTCCAGGGCTCGCGCGACCCGCGTGGTGCACCCCGCCGGGGGCCACGTTGAGCGCTCCGGGCGTGACCGTGCAGGCCGAGGCGCTGCGCCGCTTCGTGCAGACGGTGGTCGAAGCCGGTGGCTCGACGCCGACTGAAGCGCGCAGCGTGGCGCACAACCTGGTCGAGGCCAACCTGACCGGCCACGATTCGCACGGCGTGGGCATGCTGCCGCGCTATGTCGACAACCTGCTGGCCGGCGGGCTGCAGGCCAACCAGACGCTGCGCGTCGTCAGCGATCACGGCAGCCTGCTGACGCTGGATGGCAACGCCGGCTATGGCCAGGTGATGGGCGAGCAGGCGATGGCGCTGGGCATCGCGCGCGCCAGGCAGCACGGCGTGGCGGTTCTGGGGCTGGCCAACGCGCACCACATCGGCCGCATCGGCGCCTGGGCCGAGCAATGCCTGGATGCCGGGCTGGTGTCGATCCACTTCGTCAACGTGATCAGCGAGCCCATCGTCGCGCCGTTTGGTGGCAGCGACGGCCGCTTTGTCACCAACCCGATGTGCGTCGGCATTCCGGTGGCCGGCGCCGACCCGATCGTGCTCGACTTCGCGACCAGCCGCATCGCCATGGGCAAGGTGCGCGTGGCCCACAACAAGGGCGAGACGCTGGCCCCGGGCATCCTGATCGACGACCAGGGTCAGCCCAGCACCGACCCCGGCGTGATGTTCCGTGAACCGCACGGCGCGCTGCTGCCTTTCGGCGAGCACAAAGGCTATGGCCTGGCCGTGGCCTGCGAGATTCTGGCCGGCGCATTGACCGGCGGCATCACGCTGCATGGCAGGCCGTCGCCCCACGCGATCATCAACAACATGCTCAGTTTCATCGTCGACCCCGAGCGCCTGGGCACGGCGGCACGTCTGACGCAGGAAACGCGTGCCTTTGCCGACTGGGTGACGGCGTCGCCACCGATGCCAGGCCAGCGTGTGCAGCTGCCCGGTGAGCCCGAGCGCGCCTGGCGCTGCCAGCGCAACATGGACGGCGTGCCGATCGACGCCGCCACCTGGTCGCAGCTGCTGGCCGCCGGCGCCAGGCTGGGGCTCGAAGAGACCGCACTGCGCCAGATCGCGCAGGCCTGAACCATCCACCTTGACGCCCACGACGAAACACCATGAGCAGCACCGAGATCAGCGCCGCCGGGCGCAGCGACATCGCCCATCACCTGCACCCCTACACCCAGCTGCGCGCGCTGGAACAGGACGGGCCGCTGGTGATCGTCAAGGGCGACGGCGTGCACGTGATCGACGAGCATGGCCGGCGCTACCTGGAAGGCATGGCCGGCTTGTGGTGTGCGTCGCTGGGTTTCAGTGAGTCGCGCCTGGCCGATGCTGCCAGCCATCAGCTGCGTACCTTGCCCTACTACCACACGTTCTCGGGCAAGGTGCCGGGGCCGGTGACCGAGCTGGTGGCCAAGCTGATGCAGTGGGCGCCGACGCCGGCATTGAAGGCCGGCCGCGTGCTGTTCGCCAACTCGGGGTCGGAAAGCAACGACACCGCGTTCAAGCTGGTGCATTACGTGCACAACGTTCGAGGTCAGCCTCGCAAGAAGAAGATCATCGCGCGACAGAAGGGCTACCACGGTGTGACGGCGGCGGCAGCGTCGCTGTCGGGCCTGCCGGCCATGCACCAGCATTTCGACCTGCCGCTGCCCGGCGTGTTGCGGGTATCGGCGCCGCACCACTACGCGAACGCGCTGCCGGGTGAATCGGAAGCCGCCTTCGTCGATCGCCTGATCGCCGAGTTGCAAGCGCTGATCGCGGCCGAAGGCGCCGACACCATCGGCGGCTTCATCGCCGAGCCGGTGCAGGGGGCCGGCGGCGTGATCATCCCGCCGCCGGGCTACTGGCCGCGTGTGCAGGCGGTGCTGAAGCAGCATCACATCCTGTTCATCGCCGACGAGGTGATCACCGGCTTCGGCCGCCTGGGCCAGCGCTTCGGCTGCGATGTGTTCGACCTGCAGCCCGACATGATGACGGTGGCCAAGATGCTGACATCGGCCTATGTGCCGATGTCAGCGCTGTTCGTCAGCGAGGCGCTGTACCAGACCGTGGCCGACGCCAGCGCCAGCGTCGGCACCTTCGGTCATGGCTACACCTACAGCGGCCACCCGCTGGCCTGTGCGATGGCGCTGGAGACACTGAACATCTACGAAAGCGACGACGTGATCGGCCATGTGCAGCGCGTGGCGCCGCGGCTGCAAGCCGGGCTCCAGCACTTTGCACAGCACCCGCTGGTGGGGCAGGCGCGTGGGCTTGGTTTGATCGGCGCGCTCGAGCTGTCGGCCGACCCGGCCACGCGCAAACCCTTCGAGCCGGCGCGCGGTGTCGGCGCCCATTTGGTGCGCTGCGCGCAGGCACATGGCCTGATCGTTCGTGTGCTGGGCGGCGACATCATCGCGTTCTCGCCGCCGCTGATCATCAGCGAGGCTGAGATCGATGAATTGCTGGCCAAGACGGCGCTGGCGCTGGACGAGACCCTGGCCTGGGTGCGGGGCTGAGCCTGGACGTTCGATGCCGGAAGGCGACGAACGCCTGGCGAGGGCAGGCGGGCGATTTCACGCCCGCTGGCTGATCCCAGGCCGCCCTGCCTGTGCTCGCCCTCAAGTTC
Source organism: Rubrivivax sp. (assembly GCA_016707445.1). Taxonomy (GTDB): domain Bacteria; phylum Pseudomonadota; class Gammaproteobacteria; order Burkholderiales; family Burkholderiaceae_C; genus Rubrivivax. Next base: position 364,142 of record JADJHR010000019.1, on the reverse strand, counting down.
CGCCCGTTCCGGCCGATCTCCATCCTGACGGCGTAACTCGCCAGCCGGGGTGTCGCCGTCACTCGTCGCCCGCAGCCGATGGTGTCGGGTGGACCGGTCACAGCCGCAGGAGCCGAAATGCACGCACGCCAGCACCTTGATCCGACCCCGCGCGTTCAACCGGCTGCCCACCAGGTCGAGCGCCGCAGCGAACACGACGTGCGCGCGCGATTCGAAGAAGCCTGCACCCTGGTGGCGCCCTGCTTCGACCCGGCAAGGCAGTGGGGCAAGCAGCCCCTGAACCATCTGGCGATGCGAATTCTGCGCGAGCGCTTCACCGACCTGGGCGATGCCGAACTGATGGTCATGCTGAACGGCATCCGGCGACTGCACGACAAGCGGCGCGCTCCGGCGCCGTCATTGCGAGGCTGAGTTCGGCGCGGCGCTGGCCAAGGCGGCCACGCGACCCTTCATTCCCGCCCCCTGGGCGCGTGGGCGGCCTGCAGATGCGGCACGGCCTACGCGGACGCGCCCAGCGCCGACGGTGGCAGAGCCGGCGGCCTCAGCGTTCGCCGCAGCAGGAACACCGTGACCGACAGGTTGATCAGGTTCCAGACGATGCCGTTGACGAAGGCCGCCTGGTAGCTGCCGCTGAGGTCGAACACCTTGCCTGACATCCAGCCGCCCAGCGCCATGCCGAACAGCGTGAACATCAGGACCGTTCCGACGCGGGCGCCGGCTTCGGCGGGGGGGAAATGCTCGCGCACGATGATCGCGTAGCTGGGCACAATGCCGCCCTGGAAAAGGCCGAACAGCGCCGAGATCACGTACAGCGACACCAGACCGTTGAACGGGATGAAGAGCAGCAGCGCCAGGCCCTGCAGCAAGCTGCCCAGCAGCAGCGTGCGCAGGCCGCCGATGCGGTCGCAGATGGCGCCCGACACCAGCCGGCTGACGATGCCGCAGGCCAGCATCAGGCTCAGCATCTCGGCGCCGCGCGCTGCGCCGTAGCCCAGGTCGCCGCAATAGGCCACGATGTGCACCTGGGGCATGGCCATCGCCACACAGCAGGCGGTGCCGGCCACGCACAGCAGCGCCTGCGCCTGGTTCAGGCTCAGGCCAAACGGCCGCTGCGACGGCACGGCGCCGCGCAGTGTGGGGGTGGCCACGGTCTGCAACGCCGGTGGCCGCGCGCGCATGGCCAACGCCAGCAGCGGCAAGGTGACGATGCAGAACAGGCCCAGCCCGGTGTAGGTGGCGCGCCAGCCGCTGGTCTGCACGAAGTGCTGCACGATCGGCGGCCAGATGGCGCCGGCCAGGTAGTTGCCGCTGGCGCAGATGGCCACCGCGATGCCCCGACGCTTGACGAACCACAGCGAGGTGTCGGCCACCAGCGGCGCGAAGGTGGCGGCCGAGCCGAAGAAACCCAGCAGCAGACCGTGCCACAGGCTGAAGGCGGCGATGCTGCCCGAGGCACCGGCAGCGATGAAGCCCGAGCCCAGGCCGGCGGCGCCGATCAGCAGCGGCCGCATCACGCCATGGCGGTCGGCCAGCCGGCCCATCCAGATGCCGCCGGCTCCGAAGCCGATCATCATCGCGGTGTAGGGCATCGACGCATCGGCGCGCGCCACGCCGAACTCGGCCTGCACCGCCGGCAGCACGACCGCGATGACGTACATCGCGCCCGAACCGATGGTCATCATCAGCAGGATGACCATCAGACGGGTCCAGGCGTAGCGGGAATCGGCAAGGTGTTGCATCGGTCGGTTCAGGCTTGTCCCAAGGTGCGCTGCAGCGCCTTCGATTCACGCCGCGCCAGCCAGATCGTGGCCACGCTGATGACGGCGCCGCCCAGCAGCGTGCTGGCACTCGGCAGGTCGGCAAAGACGATGAAGCCCAGCAAGGCGGCCCAGATCAGGTCGAGGAACTTGACCGACTGCGTGGCCGAGATGTCGGCGAAGCGATAGGAGCGCGCCAGGCAATAGTGACCCAGCGAGCCGAGCAGGCCGCACAGCGCAAACGCCGTCCACTGCCAGGCGCTGGGCATCTGCCACACCGGCAACGCCAGCGGCAGGCTGAACAGCGTCACCGACAGCGCCTGCCAGAAGACGATGACCTCGGTGGTCTCGGTGCGCGTCAGCGCCTTGGTCAGCAGGTAGGACGCCGCAAACACCGGCGCCGACGCCAGCATCACCAGGTGCCACCAACCACTGTCGCCGCTGCTCAGGCCGCCCTGGCGCGAGAACGCCGGCCCCAGCACCAGCAGCATGCCGACAAAGCCGACAGCAGTGGCCAGCCAGCGCTCCCAGCGCATGGGCTCGCCCAGGAAGACGAAGGCGCCGACCATGATGAAGATCGGCCCCGTGAAGCCGATCGCTGTCATGTCGGCCAACGGAATGCGCGGCAACGCGGTGAACCACAGGATGAGGCCCAGCGCATGCACCGCGCCACGCACGAACTGGGCACCGACACGCTTCGGTGTGTAAGCCGCCAGGCCAGCCTGCCACAGCAGCGGCAGCATCACCACCACGCCGAACAGGTAGCGCAGAAACTGCGCCTGCATCGGGTGCAGGTGTTGCGTCAGCGAGCGCGCGATGGCGTTCAACAGGCTGAAGAAGATACCCGCGCCCATGCTCCACAGCAGCGCGCGGGTGGTCGGGCTCAGGTGGGCGGTACGGTCATGGATGGCGCCCTGCAATCGGGCCGTCCACGGGCGCTGGTTGGAGACGGACAACAAGGGATCGGCGGGGTCCGCAGGCATGCCGGGTCAGCATAGCACCGCCACCGTCGCGGCCTGCGCCTGTGGCGGTGCATGTCGCACCTGCAGTTCTGCGGTCACCAGTCCCAGGTCTGCAGCTTGCCGTCGCGCAGCAGGTGCACCTGGTCGCCCAGCAGCAGGCTGCGCGTGGCGCTGATGTCGGTCCATCCCGTGCCCAGGTCGAGCGACGATCGCACCATGCTGCGGGTGCTGCTGTTGATCTCGAACAGCCGCAGTGTCTGCAACGGCGGCTCGCTGGCATCGAGCGTCAACAACATCGGCAAGGCAATGCGCGTGCTGTTGCCGAGCACCCGCATCGATAGGCCATGCGGCCCGTAGTCAAGCCCGCTGACGCTGCCCGCGAGGCCGTAGTTGCGGCTGTCGAGCAGGCGCGGCTGCGCAGGGTCGCGCACGTCGAACAGGCTGACCTTGACCCCTTGCATGAGGCCCCTGTCGTCGGCGTCCTTGCCCACGCCGAACAGCAGGCCACCATCGATCGGGAACAGCCAATCGGAGTAGCCGGGCACCTCGAGTTCACCAACGCTGCGCGGATCGGCCGCATTCGACAGGTCCAGCACGTACAGCGGGTCGGTCTGGCGGAAGGTGACGACGTAGCCGCGATCGCCCGTGAAACGCACCGCGTAAACCTGCTCGCCCGGCTTGCCGATGGACGCCGGCCGCTGTGCATTGGGCAGCGTTGCCAACGTGCGCAGGCTGGCGTCGGCCGGGTTCTCGCGCAGCACGGTCAGCGTGGCCGGCGAGGCCGCCTGCGTGCTGGCGTCGGCCGCACTGAGCCAACCGCTGCGGCCGGTGAAGCTGAGCACACGCAGATCACCCAAGTGCTCGCTCATCCGGTACGAGGTTTTTTCGCGGTCCCAGCCCAGATGGCCATTGACGCTGCCCGACCCGCGGTACGAGACGCCGGCGCCGCTGACGTTGAACTTGTGGATGTCGGTGCGCGCCTCGGGCGCGAACAGCAGCCGGCCCTGCAGCGTCTGCACGTCCTGGCGCGAGGTGGCCAGGTAGAGGCTGGCGGTCGACATGTACAGCGCCTCGGTGCCACCGACGAAGCAACGGCTGCTGCGCGCCCAGGTGGGCGACGCCAGATCGATGGCGGTGATGGTGGTCACGGCCAATGCGGTGGACGCATTGGCACTCTGAAGCCAGCAGTCGGTCTCGCCGACCAGCGGCAGGCGCGGGCCGCCGTTGATGCTGATCTGCGGCAGCACGTCGGCCACCTGCAGCCGGGCCAGCGCCGCCGCCCGTTCGGCGTCACTGGCGGTCGCGGGCAGCCGGTCGAACGCAAAGCTGGGCGTGTGCGACGCCACCACGTAGAGCATGCTGCCGATCTGTCGGCTGCCGACCAGGCGGCCGTCGATCTGCAGCCGCTCGGGCGTGCCGGGCTGATCGGCGCGGGTCAGGTCCAGCAGCTGCAGGTGCACACGCGGCGAGGTCGGCTGATAGGCCAGCAGCGACGTGATGCACGCCATGTCGGGCGGGCAGTCGGGCCAGCTCATGATGTCGTCGGCGCTTTCGGCCAGCACCGCCAGCCGCGGCAGCCCGTCGGCCAGTTGCATGCCGCGCGTCAGGGTCCGGCCCGCAGCGGCGTTGACCAGCGGCAGCATGCCGCTGGGCTGAGGCCGGCCGGCGGCGTCCAGCGTGTAAACGCCCAGCTGCGCAAAGGCGTCCTTGCGCTCGCCGCCGCCCGGCAGCGGCTGCAGCGTGTAGATGCGCCGGCCGTCGGTCTTGATCAGGTCGTCCTCGTCGATACCGGCCTCTTGCACCACGGTGCCCGAGCGCGACACACTGCCGGTGGCAGTGACCACCGTGTCCAGCCACAAGGGCATGTCAGCGCCCATGCCCGGACCTTGCGGGCCGCGTGCCTGCAACTTGCGCCTGACGTAAGCCAGCACCTCGCCCGACTGGGCGGTGGCGATGGCGGCGTCGTTGCTCGCTACCGGTGCCGGCGCGGGGCTGCCGCCGCCTCCACCGCATGCGGCCAGAAACACCGTGGCAAGCAACGCGGCCGACAACAGGGCTGCGGCCAGCAGCCGCGGCGGCCGCGACTGCGTTGGGATGGGGGGACGAGGAAATGACATGGGCGTTCCCGCAGCGGTGAAAAGTGAGTGGGATATTATTCCACGTATTGAATTCCGTCAAGCTGATCCGGCTGGCGCGGCGTCCCTCGAGTGCTACAACTCGTACCCAGGTCGGTGACCTTGGCGGCCGATCGAATGGGCAGGCCATGAGCTCTGCGCCCCTGTCGAACACGCCGGTCGTCTGGCCGGCCGCAAGGCCCAGATCACCGGCGCCAGCCACCGCATCGCTCGCGCGATTGAGCAAGCCCACGCCGCCGAAGGCGCCGACGTCTTTCTGGTCGCGCCCCGGCTCGACGCCCTACAGCTGACGCAGGCGCCGGTGCAGGTGGCCGCTGGACAGGCCCCTGTGCAGCAGCCCTGCGACGTGCGTGACCGCGGTGCCGCTCAGGCCATGGTCGAACGCGCAATGGCGTTGATGGGCGGGATCAACATCCTGGTCAATAACGCCGGCGTCTACCACGCCGCACGATTTATCGACATCGAACCCCAGGACTTCGGTCGCGTCCTGCAGGTCAACGTCTGCGGCGCCTTCCCCGTGTTGCAGGCGGTGCTGCGGACCATGCACAGGGTCGGCCGCGGCGGAGCGGTCAACGTCGCGGCCACCGCTGGCAAACGGGCTCGCTGAACCAGAGCGCCTACAAGGCCCGCAACCTGGGATCGGGCGAAAGCGCCGGCATGACCAGCCAGTCGCTGCCGCTCGACGGTGGCATGGTGATGGCCTAGGCGTGCGACGGACGGCGTTGCCTAGAGGTCGCGCGCCTGCTGCCCCAGCACGCCCAGCACGAAGCCGAAGTATTCCGGCACGCATTCCAGGTGCCCGGCCGGCACCGCCGTGCAGTCGGTCAGGCTGACATCGGTGGCGCCGCGCAACTGCATCGCCTGCAGCGTGCGCGTGGCGCTGATGTAGGGCACGGTGCGGTCGTCACGTCCATGAAACAAGCGCAATCGGGTGATCGGCTTCCAGTCGTACACGTTGCTCTGGCGCTCGATCAGGTCGCGGTCGTCGGCCAGGTAGGGGTCGATGAAGCGCGTGTCGAAGGCGACATCGGCGTCCCCTGGCAGCAAGGCGCGCACCAGCGCACGTCGCACCTCGTCTCGAATGGTGCCGCCCAGGCGGCGCAGAAAGCCCGGGTCGACCAGGGCCGCCAGCACCGGGTTCTGCTTGCGCACCAGTTCCAGCAGCGCGTCGAGCGTGGCCGCCAGGTCGTAGGGCCCGGCGCCCGGCACCACGCTGACCAGTTCATCGCGCAGCGCACCGGCGCCGGCTTCGATCGCGCGGTGGGCGGCCAGCGTGGCGTAGCCGCCTTCTGAATAGCCGACCAGGAACAGCTGCCCGTTGCCGGCCACGCCATTGCGCAAGCGCCAGTTGCGCGCCGCGGTCAGCAGGTCCAGCACCGACGACGCCGTGGGCGCCGACAACAGGTACGGATGCGGCACGCCCTTGCTGACGCCATACCCCACGTAGTCGGCGGCCACCACCAGGTAGCCGGCGGCGGCCAGCAGCAGCGGCGGCTCGCCGGGCGCGATGGCATTGCTGGGCGCCTCCGCATCCAGAAAGATCGTGCCGTGCTGGTAGCTGAGCATCGGGCTGCGCCGGCCCGCGGGCTTGACCGGCACCGCCAGCAGGCCCGACGCGCGCACCTGATTGCCGTTGCCGTCGAGCGTGAGGTACTCGATGCGGTAGCTGACGACGTCGTAACGCACCTGCAGCGGTGGTGCCTTGGCGCCGGCGGCGGCCAACGCGCTGCGCATGTCGGCGGCGCTGATCTGCTGCAGCCGCTCGACACCCAGCGTGCGGCCGGGGCCGTCGGGCTCGACCACGACGACAGGGGCGTCGCCGCCACCCCCGCAGGCCGACAGCCATGAGATCAGCAGCAGCACCAGGGCGGCACGGCAAGGCAGCAGATGTTGGCGCACGAACGCGATGAAGGTCGATCCAGGCATCGGGCCATTCTGCCGCCTGCGCGACGTTGCAAGCGCCCGCATCCCTTGCCGCTGCCGGGCCGGCGGCGCCAGGGGGCAGCTACGGCGCCGGATCGGGCCCGACCCGATACACCTTGCGCAAGGCCTTGAGCAGCGCCGCGCGGTCGGGCATCGGCGCGCCGCAGCTGGTGCGCTTCTCAATCGCCAGGTCGAGCGCCTGCTCCACGCCGTGACGGTCGACCGAGTAGCGGGTGCTCGACGCCCTGCCCTTCTTGCCGCGCCAGGTGGCCACCACATAGAGCACGGTGCTGAGTGCAAAGCGCGTCCACTCGAAGCGAATCCCGGCTGCCGGGGTGCGGCTGGTGCTGAGCAGGCGGCCGGGCAGGCTGCCGCCGCGCTTGCGTGTCTTGGGCAGCCCCATCTCACGGGCCGTACGGCGTGCGGCGCGCAGCGCCTTGTCGGCACCACCGAGCTTGCGCGCGGCGAAGAACTTCGACAGCCCCGGGCCGCCACCGTTGATGCGCAGCTGGTATCCCTCGACCACCCCCTGACGGCGGATGGTGACGATGTGAGCTGACGTGGCTTCGATGCTCATGGCGGTTTGCCCCTGGTGCTGGACTTGCTGGCCTTGCTGACCTGCGTGCCGCGTCCCTGCGCGGGACGCGGGTCATGCACGGTCTTCTCGCTGACGCCGGTCTGCCCAGGCGCCGTGGCTTCGGCATCGGCCAGTTCGTCGAGGATGGGACAGTCGGGTCGGTCGTTGCCCTGGCAGCACTGCACCAGCGCTTCGAGCGAACGCTTCATGCTCGTCATCTCGGCAATCCGTCGATCGAGATCGGCCACATGCACCTGCGCGATGTGTTTCACGTCGGCGCTGGCGCGACCCCGGTCCTGCCACAGCTCGAGCAGTTCGCCGATCTCGGCCATCGAGAACCCCAGTTCACGACCACGACGGATGAAACGCAAGGTATGCACCTCGGCCATGCCGTACTGCCGGTAGCCCGCGTCGCTGCGCGCCACCTGGGTCAGCAAGCCGAGACCTTCGTAGTGTCGCACCATCTTGGTCGACAGACCGGCCAGGGCCGCGGCTTGGCCGATGTTCATGCGCGCGTGCGCCTTGATCTTCCGTCGCGCTGCAGCAGCAGCGCGTTGCTGACCACGCTGACGCTGCTGAGCGCCATCGCGGCGCCGGCGATCACCGGGTTCAGCATGCCGAAGGCTGCCAGCGGGATGCCGATCACGTTGTAGCCGAAGGCCCAGAACAGGTTCTGACGGATCTTGGCCGTGGTGCGGCGCGAGATGTCGATCGCATCGGCCACCAGCGCCGGGTCGCCGCGCATCAGCGTCACGCCGGCAGCGTGCATGGCGACGTCGGTGCCCGTGGCCATCGCGATGCCGACATCGGCCGCGGCCAGCGCCGGGGCATCGTTGATGCCGTCGCCGACCATCGCCACCACCGGGTGCAGGCTGTGCAGTGCCATCACCACCTCGGCCTTGTCTTGCGGCAGCACCTCGGCGCGCACGTCGTCGATGCCCAGCGCAGTGGCCACGGCCTGAGCGCTGCCGCGGTTGTCGCCGCTGACCAGCGCCGTGCGCACACCCATCTCGTGCAGCCGGGCCACGGCGCGCGCTGCCGTGGGCTTGAGCGTGTCGGCAAAGGCCAGCAGGCCCAGGGCGCGCGGCCGCGGTTCGACCTCGGCCAGCCACGACACCGTGCGCCCCTGTTCTTGTTGGTCTTTGGCCTGCGCGTCCAGCGCCTGCGTGTCGACGCCAAGTTCATGCATCCAGCGCTGGTTGCCCAGGCGCAGCTCGACACCGTCGACCACACCGGCCATGCCCTGGCCCGGCACCGCGCGCAGCTGGCTCACGGCGGGCAGGATCAGGCCATCGTGGCTGGCCGCCTGCAGCACGGCGCGCGCCAGCGGGTGCTCGCTGCCGCTTTGCAGCGCCGCCGCGCGCCGCAGCAGCGCCGCGCGGTCACCGTCAGCCGGCAGCGCCGCCACCACCTGCGGCCGGCCCTCGGTCAGCGTGCCGGTCTTGTCGAAGGCCACGACGCCGATGCGGTGCGCCAGCTCCAGCGCCTGCGCGTCCTGGATCAGGATGCCGCGCCGCGCCGCCACCCCGGTGCCGGCCATGATGGCCGTCGGCGTGGCCAGGCCCAGCGCGCACGGGCAGGCGATGACCAGCACCGCCACCGCATTCAGGATGCCCTGCTGCCACTGGCCCGTGCCCAGGCCCCAGCCCAGCAGCGTGAGCAGCGCAATGCCGATCACCGCCGGCACAAAGACCGAACTCACCTGATCGACCAGACGCTGGATCGGCGCCTTCCTGGCCTGCGCCGATTCGACCAGCCGCACGATGCGCGCCAGCGTGCTTTCGGCGCCGACCGCACGCGTGCGCAGCAGCAGCAGCCCGGCGCCGTTGACGGCACCCCCGGTGACCGCGTCGCCCACCTGCTTGGGCACCGGCAGGCTCTCACCGGTGATCAGCGATTCGTCGACCTCGCTCGCCCCTTCCAGCACCTGGCCGTCCACCGGCACGCGCTCGCCGGGGCGCACGCGCACCGGGTCGCCGACACGCACCTCGGCCAGCGGCAGCTCGATCTCGACACCGTCGCGCAGCACGCGCGCGGTCTCGGGGCGCAGTGCCTGCAGCGCGCGGATGGCGGCCGTGGTCTGGTGCTTGGCGCGTGCTTCCATCCACTTGCCCAGCATCACCAGCGTGATGACGACGGCCGAGGCCTCGAAGTACAGGTGCGGCATCGCCGACGCGCCGGGGCGCAGCCATTCGTACAGGCTCAGCCCGTAGCCTGCGCTGGTGCCCAGCGCCACCAGCAGGTCCATGTTGCCGCTGCCGGCACGCAGCGCCTTCCAGCCTGCTCGGTAGAAGCGCGCGCCGAAACCGAACTGCACCGGCGTGGCCAGCGCCCATTGCAGCCAGGCCGGCAGCATCCAGTGCGCGCCCCACAGCATGCCCACCATCGGCAGCACCAGCGGCAGCGACAGCAGCGCGGCCACCACCAGCGGCCAGACCGGCGCCGCGGGTGCGGGTGCCGCGGCTGCATCGTCGCGCTGCAATGTGGCGTGGTAGCCGGCGCGCTCGACCGCGGCCAGCAGCACGGCCGGGTCGGCCGCGGGACCTGCGGCGTCGACGGTGGCCGATTCGGTGGCCAGATTGACGCTGGCGGCGCTGACCCCGGGCAGCTTGAGCAGCGCCTTCTCGACGCGCGCCACGCAGGACGCGCAGGTCATGCCCTGGATCTGCAACCGCTGTCGAACCTGCGGCACCTGATAGCCGGCCCGGTCGACAGCGGCCTGCAGCGCGCCGAAGTCGACGCCGGCACCGGCGCGCACCTGCGCGCGCTCGGTCGCCAGGTTGACGCTGGCGGCGCTGACCCCGGGCACCTTGAGCAGCGCCTTCTCGACACGGCCGACGCAGGACGCGCAGGTCATGCCCACGATCGGAAAGTCCCAGTCGGCAGCGGGCGTCGCCGCCGCTTCGCGGGTGGGGATGGGGATGGAAACGGGATTCATGGCGACACTGTCAAGCTTTGACACGATGGCAATGTCAAGTGTGCGCGATCGCAGGCAGACCAAGGGGGTTGACCTTGCCCCCGTGTCAAGGTTGACCATCGCAGCCTCGACAATGCCCCCAAAGGAGAACCCCATGCTCGAATTCGACATCGCCGCACTGTCCTGCGGCCATTGCGTCAGGGCCGTGACCGAGGCCGTGCACGAGGTCGACCCGGCTGCCCGCGTCGACATCGACCTGCCCACCAAGCACGTCCGCGTGGAAACGCAGGCGGCGCGCGATCAGGTCGCTGCCGCGCTGGTCGAAGCCGGCTATCCGCCGGCCGCCTGAGCGTTCTGCGGGCCGCGCCCCCGTTCCGGGGTGCGCCCGACCCTGGGACACCTGTCAGGTGCGCAGGCGGCATCATTCGGACACGATCGGCGACTGACCGTATCCGGAGCCCGCATGAGAGTCGTGATCGCCCAGATGAAGCACGAGACGAACACGTTCTCGCCCGTGCCCACACCGCTGGCGCGTTTTGCCGGGGACGGCGAGTTGCCGTTGCAGGGGCGGTGACGCCTACCAGGCCTACAAGGACACCGGCTCGGCCATCGCCGCCTTCATCGAACTGGCCGAAGAGGCCGGCGCCGAGATCGTGCTGCCGGTGGCCGCCAACGCCTGGCCCAGCGGGCCGGTGGACGACAGTGCCTTCGAATACATCGCCTCACGCATCTGCGCGGCCGTGGCCGAAGGCTGTGACGCCGTGCTGCTCGACCTGCACGGCGCGATGGTCACGCGCAGCCACGACGATGGCGAAGGCGAACTGCTGCGCCGGCTGCGCGCCATCGCCCCCAAGCTGCCGATCGGCGTGGCGCTGGACATGCACAGCAACCTGTTTCCGGCAATGGCCGAACTGGCCACGGTGATCGCCGGCTACCAGACCTACCCGCACGTCGACATGTTCGAGACCGGCCTGCGTGCCGGGCGCGCGGTGTTCGCTCAGCTGGCCGGGCGTGCACGGCCGGCCCAGGCCTGGGGCCAGCGCCCGATGCTGCCTCACGTGATGCGCCAGGGCAGTGACGATTCACCCAACCGCGAGCTGCAGGCGCGCTGCCGCGAGCTGGAGATGCAGGGTGCGCTGTCGGCGTCGGTGTTCGTCGGTTTTCCGAACGCCGACGTCAGCCAGGCCGGCCTGTCGGCAGTGGTGGTGACCGACGGCGATCCCGAACGCGCGCGCAGCTGGTGCGACGAACTGCTCGACCTGGCCTGGGATGCACGCGAGGCCTTCGTCTACCGCCCGGAAGCGCTGGCTACGTCGATGCAGCGTGCGCAGCAGCTGCGCGCTGGGTTGCGCGCCGACGCCGGCCCGGTGGTGCTGCTCGATCACAGCGACAACTGTGCCTCGGGCGGCACCATGGACACCATGACGGTGCTGGCCGGCATCCTCGACGCCGGGCTCGAAGACGTGGCAGCGTTCGCGATCTGCGACCCCGGCGCGGTGCAGCTGATGATGCATGCCGGCATCGGCGCCGAGTTGCAGCTGTCGCTGGGCGGCAAGCTCGACATGCCGTCGATCGGGATCAAGGGCCAGCCGCTCGACGTGCGCGGCCGTGTGCGCCTGATCTGCGACGGCCGTTACCGCAACCGCGGCCCGATGGCACGGGGCGAGCTCAACCACATGGGCCCGACCGCAGTGTTGGACACCGGCAAGGTCGAGATCGTGATCATCTCGCGCCATGTCGAGCCGCACGATCTGGCCGCTTTCCAGGCCGTGGGCATCGACCCGGCGAGCAAGCGCTACCTGATGCTCAAGAGCCGCGTGCACTGGCGTGCCGGCCTGCGAGGCCTGGCCGGCGCCGTGGTCGAGTGTGCCGGCACCGGCGTTTGCACCTCGGACTATGCAGCTTTGCCGTTCAAGAACGTGCGGCGACCGATGTACCCGCTGGAGGCGCTGTAGGGCCGGCCGCACGCGGCGGAACAGCGCCAGGATCCTGCCGCTGATCGGTGCCTGCCTGCGGCGGGCGCCGGTTTGCAATCGGGCATGCTGCCTGTTGCCGACCTCGAACCGAACCCTGCCACCACTCTTCGACCGGCGCTGCCTGCCCGTGGCCGACGCAAGGCCCTGCCCTTCGCCCATCGGCAAGTGTTTGCGATCTACTTCGACGGCCTGGCGCACCATGGCGACGCGGCCGCTGCCTTGCGCCGGCTGATCAGTTACCTCGATGCCGATCTCGAAGCGGCCACGCGCGTCAGCCTGTGGCACGCACTGTGGTGCTGCGCGCGCCGGCTGCCGGCGGGTGAGCGCGACGCGGTGTATGCCTGCCTTGACGGACGCCATGCCCAGGCGCTGTCGCCGCTGATGCTCGATTGGCACGACCCGGTGTTGATCGAGCACCTGGCGACCTGTACGCAACCGCGGTCGCGACAGGCCGAGTTCGTGCCAGCGCTGCTGGCTCGGCATGGCGCCGATCCGCTGGCCGACCCACAAGCGCAGCGCCCGCACCTGCTGCTGCTGGCGGTGCAGGCGGCCTGCTGGGCCGCGTGGCCACGGCTCGACGCCGATCGCATCGGCATGCTGCAGGCCGCGGCGCTGAACGCCACCGAACGCGACCCCACACTGCTGCCGCAAGGCCTGGCGCTGCTGTTCGAGCTGGCGCTGCACGCCGCCGACGAAGACACGGCGACCGCGGTGCTGGCCGAACTGCTGTGGCATGACCATGCCGACGCCCTGCGCCGGGAACGCGTGCGCGACTGGCTGGACGGCACGGCCTTCGTCGGCGACGGCACTGACGATGCCGAGACCCGACCCTTGCGTCTGGCCGCAGCCTGGGAATGGCGCTGGCTGCAGCCGGTCGACTGGCGTCAGCCGGACCGGCTGGCGGCGCTGCACCAGGCCTTGCAGCGCCCGGGGCCGCGCCGGCGGCTCGAGAAACTGGCGTCGGCCTGGCCCTGCCTGCCCGCCCAACCGGCCGTGCAAAGACCGTCACAGCCAGCGGCCGCTGCGCGCCCGCGGCAGCAAGAAGCCCTGCAGCGCCTGCAGGCACTGGACAGCGCCTACGCCGCCATCGACCTGGGCTGCGACGTGGCGACGTCGGTGCAGCCGCTGCTCGAGCCCGACACGCTGGCGCCGGCGGCCATCGCCTGCATCCACCGCGCCACGGCCCATGCATTGGGCGCGCAAGGCGACCGCGAAGGGCAGATCCTGGCGCTGCTGCAGGCGCGCCGCCAGCAGGCCACGCCAGCGCTGCGCGCCGAGCTGGCAGCGGCGCTGGTGGCGCTGCACCCGACGCCGACGCCGACGCCGGCCTTCGGCGCCGACTGGTGCGAAGAATTGCCGTACTGGGCCGGCCTGTTGAAACAAGGCCTGCAAGTGCCGGACAGCGCCCGCCGCCTGGCCGCCTTTGCGCTGGCCACGCTGTGGACCGACGGCCTGCTCGAGCCGCAGCCCCCGCGTCGCTGCCAGCGCCTGGACGATGCCCACGCGCTGTGGTGCTGGCTGGCCGAACAGCCAGCCTATGCCGCGCTGGCACAGGCGGCGCTGCGCCAGGCGGCGTTCACGGTGATGCGGCCGGCGCTGCGCCAGCGTGCCGGCGTCGAACACCTGTGGTTCGAGGCGCCGGGCGCGCACGGCGTCACCGTCGTCTTCTCGTGCATCGCCACCCATCACAGCTATGCCGAGGTGACAGCGCTGCGCGGCCGGCTCCCGGGTCAGCATCTGCTGTTCGTGCGCTGCCCCGAGAAGAACTGGTACAGCGATGAAACCTACGACACCGTGCACCGCCTGCTGCGCGAGGCCGTGCTGTCACGCTTTGCCAAGAGCGACGTGAGCTGCTGGTACGGCAGCATGGGCGGCCACGGTGCGTTGAAGTTCGCGCTCGAGTTCGGTCTGCGCGCCATCGTCTTCAACCCGCAGACGGATCTCGACCTCTGGGCCGCCTTTCGTCCGCGCGAGCGCTCGCTGCTGTGGGGCGCCCAACACCACGCACGGCTGGCCGACTGGCCGCAACCCGCCTGGGACGCCATGCCGCTGTACTACGCCTGCGGCAGCAACAGTGCCGACCGCGAAGCGCTGTCGTTCGTGATCGAGCGCTGGCGTGGCTGCCGGCACGCCAGCCTGATCGTCGAGAAGTTCGACGACCCCAACCACGCCGGACTGATGAACCGCATCGCCGCCGGACCGGTGGCCGCCGTGCTGGCGCGCATTCAGCAGCGGCTGCGGCTGCTCGAAGGCCCTTCGCCGCTGACCGACATGCTGCCCGTCGACAACGCCGATCAGGCCGGCTTCTGGGACCGGCTGGACGCCGCGAAGGCGATCAAGGTCGAACTGCAGCTGCGTGACGGCCGGCTGTGGTGGCAACCGTCGATCGCCTGCGGCACCGAGCCCCGGTAGGCTACACGCACGGGCACAGGCTCAGGCCGTAGCCACCCGCCCTTCGGGCGTCGTCACCGGCCCCTTGCCGCTGAAACGATCGAGCGTCAGGTAGATCACCGGCGTGATGAACAGCGTGATGGCCTGCGAGAACAGCAGGCCGCCAACCACCGCCAGGCCCAGGGGTTGACGCAACTCGGCGCCGGCACCCAGGCCCAACGCGATCGGCAGCGCGCCCATCATCGCGGCCAGCGTGGTCATCATGATCGGCCGGAAGCGCAGGATGCAGGCCTCGCGGATCGCCTGCGCCGGCGTCATGCCGTGGTGGCGCTGCGCGTCGAGCGCGAAGTCGATCATCATGATCGCGTTCTTCTTGACGATGCCGATCAGCAACAGGATGCCGATGGTGGCGATCAGCGTCAGGTCCATGTCGAACAGCATCAGGGTGGCCAGCGCCCCCACGGCCGCGCTCGGCAGCCCGGCCAGGATGGTGACGGGGTGGATGTAGCTTTCGTACAGCACCCCCAGCAGCACATAGATCACGATCAGGGCGCCGATGATCAGCACCAGCTGACTGCTCTGTGAACTCTGGAAGACCTTGGCGTCACCGCCCCAGGTGCTGATCACCGAGGCCGGCACGCGCAGCTCGGCGCGCACCTTGTCGATGCGCTTGGTGGCGTCGCCCAGCGCCGCGCCGGGTGCCAGGTTGAACGACACCGTCACCGCCTGCAGCTGGCCGGCGTGGTTGATCGCCGTCGGGCCCAGCGTGCGGGTGACGGTGGCAAAGCTCGTCAGCGGCACCAGCGCGCCGGTGCTGGCGCGCACGTAGACGCCGTTGAAGGCAGTCTCGTCGGTGCGGGCGCCAGGCTGCATCTCCATGATCACCTGGTAGCTGTCGACGCTGGTGAAGATGGTCGACACCTGGCGTTCGCCGAAGGCGCTGAACAGCGCCGAGCGGATGCCGTCGATCGGCACACCCAGGGCGTTGGCACGCTCGCGGTCGATCTTCAGGCTGGCCTGCAGGCCGCGCATCTGCGCGTCGCTGGTGACGTCGCGGAACGCCGGGTCGGCGCGCAGCTTGTCCTGCACCTTGGTGGCCCAGTCGTACAGGTCACCGGCTTGCACGCTCTGCAGGATGTACTGGTACTGCGCCTTGCTGCTGCGGCCACCGAGCTGCAGGTTCTGGATCGGTCGCATGAACACGGCGATGCCCGGCACCTCACGCAGCTTGCGGCGCAGGCCCTCGACCACGTCCTTCATCGGCGCGCGGGCGTCGCGCGGCCTCAGGTTGACGAACATGCGGCCGGTGTTCTGTGCGCCACCACCGCCGTTGAACGAGGAGACGGTGGCCACCGCCGGGTCGGCGCGGAAGATCGCGGCAACACGGTCCTGCAGCTTGAGCATCTGCTCGAAGGACACGTCTTCGGCGGCCTCCACGCTGACCGAGATCTGGCCGATGTCCTCTTGCGGGAAGAAACCCTTGGGGATGACGTAGAACATCCAGCCGCTGGCCACGAAGGTTGCCAGCGCCACCAGCAGCACGGTCTTGCGGTGGCGCAGCGCCTGGTCCAGGCTGCGCGTGTACAGCGCCAGCATGTTGTCGAAGCCACGCCCGAACGCGCGCACCAGCATGCCCGGCGGCCTCTTGTGCGCGTCATCGGTAAGGAATCGGCTGGCCATCATCGGCACCAGGGTCAGCGAGACGAAGGCCGACGTCACGATGGCCAGCGAGACGATGACCGCGAACTCGTGGAACAACAGGCCGATCACGCCCGGCATGAAGAAGATCGGGATGAAGACCGCAATCAGCGAACTGCTGATCGACAGGATGGTGAAACCCACCTCGCGTGAACCGCGCAGCGCGGCCTGGAACGGCGGCACCCCGTTTTCCACGTGGCGCATCACGTTTTCCAGCATCACGATGGCGTCGTCCACCACCAGGCCCACGGCAAGCGTCAGCCCCAGCAGCGAGATGTTGTCGATGGTGTAGCCGAAGGCCCACAGCAGCGCCACCGCACCGAACAGCGACACCGGCAGGCTCAGCGTGGGGATCACGGTGGCGACGAAGCGGCGCAGGAACAGAAAGATCACCAGCACCACCAGCACGATGGTGCCGAACATCGTCAGCGTGACGTCGTGCAGCGCGGCGCGGATCGACACCGAGCGGTCGTTGTTGATCGACATCTGCACCGACTGCGGCAACTGCGCCTTGAAGCCTGCCATCACCGTCTTGACCGCATCGACCACGGCCACGGTATTGGCGTCGGGCTGGCGCTGGATGGCCAGCATGACCGAGGTCTCGCCGTTGAAGTTGGCGGCCGTATTGACGCGCTCGAAGCTGTCCTCGACGCTGGCCACGTCACGCAGCCGCACGGGGTTGCCGCCCTTCACGCTGACGATCAGATCGGCGTACTCGGCCGCGGACTGCAGCTGCTTGTTGGCGGTCAGCGTCAGCGTCTGCCGAGGGCCTTCCAGCGTGCCCAGCGGTGAGTTGGTGTTGGCCGCGGTCAACGCCACACGCAACTCGTCCATCGTCAGGTTGCGCGCCGCCAGTGCCGACGGGATCACGCGCACCCGAACGGCAAAGCGCTTGGCGCCGTAGATGTTGACCTGCGCCACCCCGGGCAGCGTGGACAGCGTGGGCGAGATCAGGTGCTCGGCAAAGTCCTGCAGTTCGGTCAGGTTCAGCGACGGTGAGGTCAGCGCAATGAACAGCACCGGCGCGTCGGCCGGGTTGACCTTGCGGTAGCTCGGCGTCTGCGTCATCTCGGGCGGCAGCGCGCGCGCCGCACGCAGCAGCGCGGCCTGCACGTCGACCGCGGCGGCGTCGATGTTGCGACCTTCATCGAACTCCAGCGTCACCGAGGTGCTGCCCAGCGTGCTGGTCGAGCTGATCACGGCCAGGCCCGGGATGGTCTGGAACTGCTTTTCCAGCGGCAGCGCCACCGCGGTGGCCATGTTCTCGGGGCTCGCCCCGGGCAGCGACGCGTAGACGTTGATGACCGGCGTGTTGTAGCTGGGCAGCGCCGCCACCGGGATGCGGCTGTAGGCGATGATGCCCGCGGCGATGATGGCCAGGTTCAGCAGCACGGTCATCACCGGCCGGCGAATGAACAGTTCCGACAGGTTCATGGGGCCTCCTGCGGTTTCAGGGTGCCGGGCGCTGGGCCGCGCCGGATGCGCCACCGGATGCGCCGCCGGCCGCACGCTCGGGCCGGTCGCTGCCGCGTTCGATCAGCCTGACGCCCGGACGCACGTTTTGCCGCCCGTCGAGCACCACCTTCTCGCCCGGCTTCAGGCCACTCACGGCGGCTTCGTCGCCCAGCGGCTGCAGCACCTCGACCGGCCGCATCGAAGCCAGCCCGTCGGCGTCGACGACGAACACCGCCGTGCCGCGCGCACCCTGCACGATGGTCGCCTGCGGCACCACCACGGCCCCCGGCAACGACTGCAGCGACAGCTTGATGTTGACGTAGGCCCCGGGCCAAAGCGCCTGGTCCTTGTTGCCGAACAAGGCCTTGACCTTCACCGTGCCCGACGCCGGGTCGACCAGGTTGTCGACGAAATCGAGCCGGCCCACGCGCAGACCGCGGCCTTCGGGCAGCACGGCCAACACCTGGCCGGGGGCCAGCGCAGGCAGCAGCGCAGCGGCGGCAGCACCGCTGGCACCACCGGCGGCAGGCCGC
The DNA here is from genome assembly GCA_016707445.1 of Rubrivivax sp. Taxonomy (GTDB): domain Bacteria; phylum Pseudomonadota; class Gammaproteobacteria; order Burkholderiales; family Burkholderiaceae_C; genus Rubrivivax. Next base: position 345,818 of record JADJHR010000019.1, on the reverse strand, counting down.
GCCCCCGGCAACACCGGCAGCGGGGCTGCGCCGGCGGCCGCCAGCGCGGCCAGGGCATCGGGCAGGTTGCGCTGCGCCAGGTTGAAGCTGACCGCGATCGGGTCGAGCTGCGTGATGCTGACCATCGTCGGCCCGCTCGGTGACACCGAGCTGCCGGCAAACACGCCGATCTGCCCCACGCGGCCGCTGCTGGGCGCCACGATGCGGCTGTACGACACGCTGACCCGTGCCGCATCGATGGCGGCGCGGTCGGCGGCCAGCGCCGCACGCTGGGCATCGACGTTGGCCTGTGCGGTGTCGACAGCACCTTGCGACACGAAGCTCTGGGACAGCAATTCCTGCGCACGGGTCAGCTGGCGCTGCGCGTCGGCCAGCGTGGCCTGGTCGCGCAGCAGCTGCGCCTGGGCACGCGCCAGGTTGGCGGCGTCGGCACGGCCGTCCAGCGTGAACAGCAGCTGTCCCTTGCCGACGAACTGGCCGTCCTTCACGTGCACGGCCGTCACCACGCTGGCCAGCTGCGGCTTGATGTCCACCGTGCTCAGCGCGCTGACGGTGCCGGTGGCTTCGACCTGCACCGCCACGTCGCGCCGCTGCGCGCGCACCACACTGACGCTGACCTGGGGTGCCGAAGCAGCCGCCTTTGCCACTCCCGCGCCAGACGCCGCCGGACCCGTGGCCGCACGCTCGGACTGCCCGCCGCCGCCACAGGCGACCAAAAGACCGCACAGGGTCGCGCTCAATGCAAGTCTCGGGACCATCGGTGGTCAACTCCGGAAAGCGGGTTTGTCGGCAAGCCTTCGAGCATAGCGAGTCGCTACGATGCGAGCGTTGCTGCGGTGAAAAGTACGGCCCCCGAATGCGCGGCCGGCTTGCCCTGGAAAGCCTGCGATGCACCTCGACCCCCAGCCCGGCGCCGCCGGTGCCCGACCGAACAAGATCAGCAGCGCTGCCGAGGCCGTGCGCCTGATCCACGACGGCGACACCGTGGCCACCAGCGGCTTCGTCGGCATCGGCTTCCCCGAAGGCATCGCGGTGGCGCTCGAGGCACGTTTCCTGGCCACGCGCGACGAGGTGGGTCAGGGCGCCCCGCGCGACCTGACCCTGGTCTATGCCGCCGGCCAGGGTGACGGCCGGGACCGTGGCCTGAACCACTGGGGTCACGAAGGCCTGCTGCGGCGCGTGGTGGGCGGCCATTGGGGCCTTTGCCCCAAGCTGCAGGCACTGGCCGTGGCGAATCGCATCGAGGCCTACAACCTGCCGCAAGGCGTGATCTCGCACCTGTTCCGCGACATCGCGGCCGGCAAGCCGGGCACGCTGACGCGCGTCGGCCTGGGCACCTTCGTCGACCCGCGCTTCGGCGGCGGCAAGGTCAATGCGCGCAGCACCGAAGACCTGGTGCGCGTGCTGCCGATCGATGGCGAGGACTTCCTCTTCTACAAGGCCTTCCCGATCCAGGTCGGCATCATCCGCGCCACCACGGCCGACCCCGACGGCAACCTGACGATGGAGCGCGAGGCCCTGACGCTGGAAGCGCTGGCGATCGCGATGGCCGCGCACAACAGCGGCGGCATCGTGATCGCGCAGGTCGAGCGCATTGCCGAGCGCGGCTCGCTCAACCCGCGTCAGGTCAAGATCCCCGGCGTGCTGGTCGACTGCGTGGTGGTGGCCGACAAGCCCGAGCACCACCAGCAGACCTTCGCCACCGACTACAACCCGGCCTTTGCCGGCGAGATCCGCGTGCCCACCGACGCGCTGGCGCCGATGGCCCTGAGCGAACGCAAGGTGATTGCGCGTCGCGCCGCGCTGGCGCTGACGCGCAACGCGGTGGTCAACCTGGGTATCGGCATGCCCGAGGGCGTGGCCGAGGTGGCCACCGAAGAGAAGATCATCGACCTGGTGACGCTGACCGCCGAGCCCGGCGTGATCGGCGGCATCCCGGCCAGCGGGCTGAACTTCGGCGCTGCGGTGAACACCCAGGCCATCATCGACCAGCCCAGCCAGTTCGACTTCTACGACGGCGGCGGGCTCGACCTGGCGGTGCTGGGGCTGGCACAGGCCGACGCCGAAGGCAACCTCAACGTCAGCCGCTTCGGCGCGCGCCTGGCCGGGGCCGGCGGCTTCATCAACATCAGCCAGGCGGCCAAGGCGGTGGTCTTCGTCGGCACCTTCACGGCCGGCGACCTGCAGCTGCAGGTGGGCGGAGGGCGGCTGCAGATCGTCAGCGAAGGCAGCACACGCAAGTTCGTGCGCCAGGTCGAGCAGCGCACCTTCAGCGGCGACGTCGCCCGGCGCAAGCGGCAGACGGTGCTCTACGTGACCGAGCGCTGCGTCTTCAGGCTGGCCGAGAGCGGGCTCGAACTGATCGAGATCGCGCCCGGCGTCGACCTCGAACGCGACATCCTGGGGCAGATGGACTTCGCGCCCACCATCAGCGCGCAGCTGCAGCTGATGGACGCGAGGCTGTTCGACCAGCCACCGCTGCGCCTGCGCGAAAGGCTGCTCACGGTGCCGTTGGCGCAGCGGCTGCATTACCAGGCCCAGGGCCGGCGGCTTTTCATCAACTTCGAGGGCCTGCGCATCGACGACGCCGCCGACATCGACGAGATCGAGCGGTCGGTGACGGCGCTGGTCGAACCGCTGGGCCACCGCGTCGACGTGATCGTCAACTACGACCACTTCAGCATCCGCCCCGAACTGACCGACGCCTACGCCGGCATGGTTCAGCGCCTGCAGCTGCGCCACTACGACCGCGTCACGCGCTATGCCGCCAGCGGTTTTCTGAAGGCGCGGCTGGGCGCGGGCTGAAAGGCCCAGGGAACCCGGCCGGTATATTGAGGGTCGGAGTTGCCACCCCCACCTTCAGCAGGAACCCTCATGCGTCGTCGCGATCTGCCCTTGTACCTGGCCGGCACCAGCCTGGCACTCACCCGCTTGCCCGTTGCCGCGGCCGCCGTCGAGGGCCGTGACTACACGCGGCTGGCGCAGCCGGTCCGGGTTGCGGTGGCTGGCAAGGTGGAGGTGGTCGAGTTCTTCGGCTACTGGTGCCCGCATTGCAGCGCGCTCGAACCCGATCTCGAGGCCTGGGTCAGCAAGCTGCCGGCCGACGTCAACTTCCGCCGCATCCCGGTCGCCTTCAGGGCCGCCGACGATTTGCTGCAGAAACTCTACTTTGCACTCGAATCGCTGGGCTGGCTGAATGCGCTTCATCGCAAGGTGTTCAGCGCCATCCATGTCCAGCGGCAGTCCTTCAACAACGAAGCCGACGTGGTCGCCTTTGCCAAGGCCCAAGGTGTGGACAGCGCCAAACTGGTGGATGCGCTGAAGAGCTTCGGCACCGCCACCAAGGCACGCCAGGCCAAGCAGCTGGCCGAGACCTACCGCATCGACAGCGTGCCGTCGTTGTACGTACAGGGCCGCTACACGACCTCGGTCGCCGCCGCCGGCAGCCAGCAGCAGATGCTGCTCGTGCTCGACGAGCTGATCGCCAAGGTGCGCAAGGCCGGCTGAAGCCGCCGCGGGTGCGGCGCGACATGACGACAGGGCCCTGCGGCGGGCCGGCTCGAGGTGCGCAGCGCCGCGGGCACCGGGTCGACGTTCACGATCACGCTGCCCCGCGCCGAAGACGGGGACAATGTGCCCCGTGCAATATCCTGACTATCAACCCGCGCTGGCCAGCCCGCCGCTCAGCGACGACGAACTGGCCGCCTTCGACGAGCTGCTGACGCGGCTGCCCGCTGACGAGGCGATGAACATCGAGGCGCTCGACGGCTACCTGACCGGCCTGCTGCTGGCCCCCACGCCGGTGGCGCAGTTGCGCGGCGCCGCCTGGCTACCCGCCGTGTGGGGTGGTGATGTGGGCGCTGGCGAAGCGCCCTTTGCCAGTGGCAAACAGCGCAAGCGTGCCATCGTGCTGACGCTGCGCCACCTGCATGCGATCGACCAGGCACTGCAACAGGCGCCCGAGCGCTGGGAGCCGGTGTTCAGCATCGCCGAGCTCGACGAGCGCGAACTGGCCGACGCCGAAGACTGGTGCGTCGGGTTCCTGCAGGCCGTGGCGATGGACCCCGGCGGCTGGGGCGCGCTGTTCGAGCATGCGCAGATCGGCGCCCTGCTGCTGCCCATCGCGCTGCTGGGCGGCGACGACAGCACGCTGAACGCGGCCGACCTCGAACGCCTGGCCGACCCTGCGCAACGCGACGAACTCAGCCGCGCCATCCCCGATGCGGTGCTGGCGCTGGCTGCTCGCGATCGCTGAGCCGTCGGCGTGCCCGTGAAATATTCACACGCCACGGCCGGTGGCGCTGTGGGAACCTCTGGCAACCCGATACGGCCACCGGCGGTTCTGCCGATACCCTGCCCAGGCAGCAACCGCATTCCATGCAACTGACGATCTTCGACCTCGATGGCACGCTGCTCAGTGGCGACAGCGACACGCTGTGGTGCCGCTTCCTGATCGACCAGGGCGAACTCGACGGTGAACGTCTGCGCCACAGCGCCGAGGTGGCTGCGCACTATGCCGCCGGCACCGTGGTGCCCGAGGACTACTGCCAGTTCCAGGCTTCGCTGCTGCGCGGCCGCAGCTTGGCCGCACTGCAGCCGCTGCGACAGCGCTTTCTGGCCGACATCATCCGGCCCCGGATCCCGCAGGCCGCACGCGACCTCATCGAACACCATCGCCGCGCCGGCGACACGCTGCTGCTGACCACCGCGACCAACCGCATCGTCAGCGAATTCACGGCGCAGGACCTGGCGGTCGACGCCTACCTGTGCACTGAACTCGAGTGGACCGACGGTCTGTGCAGTGGTCGCACGCAGGGCCGGCTGAACATCCGCATGGGCAAGGTCGACCGACTGCGGGGCTGGCTGGCCGAACATGGGCAGACGGACGCGCTGCTCAAGCGCGCCACCTTCTACAGCGACTCGATCAACGACCTGGCCCTGCTCAGCGTGGTCGGCCGTCCGGTCGTCGTCAACCCCGATGTGCGCCTGGCCTCGACGGCAATACGCAAGGGCTGGAAACAACTGAACCTGCGTCAACCACGACGCGACCCGGCGCTCGAGACACAGACCAGCAGCTGAGCCAGCGGGTTCTCGGGCAGGTGGGTGGGCAGGCGGGTGGGCAAGCGAGCAGGCTGGCACGCCCCGCCGACAATCGACGCTTCGACCCCTTGCCGACCCCCGCCCATGCCCGACATTCGATTCATCCACCCTGACGGTCGTGAAGACGGCTTCGAGGCGCCCGACGGCGTGAGCCTGATGCAGGCCGCCACCGGTTTCGGCGTCGACGGCATCATCGCCGAATGCGGGGGATCGGCGATCTGCGCCACCTGCCACGTGTATGTCGAACCCAGGTGGGTCGACCGCCTGCCGCCGCCCGACGACAACGAGCAGGCACTGCTGGACAACACCGCCGCCGAACGCCGCCCGACCAGCCGCCTGTCGTGCCAGATCCGGCTTGGGCCCGAGTTGCAGGGCCTGACCGTGCACGTGCCCGAACGACAGACCTGAGCGAGCCCCTGACGCTCAGGCACTGGCGCAGCGGCGTGCCCGTCCGCCCAGCGGCACAGGTCCGGGCCTATTCGTGCCGCAGCGCGTCGATCGGGTTCAGACGCGCCGCGCGACGCGCCGGGAAGTAGCCGAACAGCACACCGATCACCGCCGAGAACAGGAACGACAGCAGGTTCACGGCCGGGTCGAACTGATACGGCACGTTCATCACGGCCGCCAGCGCGATCGACGCCGCCGTGGCCAGCACGATGCCGATCAGGCCGCCCAGCGCGGCCAGCACCACGGCCTCGATCAGGAACTGCAGCAGCACCTCGCGCTCCAGCGCGCCGATGGCCAGGCGCAGGCCGATTTCGCGCGTGCGCTCGGTCACGCTGACCAGCATGATGTTCATGATGCCGATGCCGCCCACCAGCAGGCTCACGGCCGCCACCGCGCCCAGCAGCATGGTCATGATCTTGGTCGTGCCCGACAGCGTGTCGGCCAGTTGCTTGGTGTCCAGCACGTTGAAGTTGTCTTCGTCGGTGTCGGCCAGTTTGCGGCGCTCGCGCAGCAGCTGCCTCAGGCTGGCCTTCACGCGCGCCGGGTCGCTGCCGTCGGTCATCGACACCAGCAGCGTGTTGACCTGGGTGTTGCCGGTGATGCGCCGCTGCAGGGTCTTGATCGGCACCAGCACCAGGTCGTCCTGGTCGTTGCCGAAGGCGCCCTGGCCCTTGGACGCCAGCACGCCGACGATCTCGCACGAGATCTGCCTGACCCTGAGCTGCTGGCCCAGCGCCACCTCGCCACCGAACAGCTCGCGCCGCACGGTCTCGCCGATCAGGCAGACCGCGGCGCCGGCGCGCAGTTCGCCGTCGGTGAAGGTGCGCCCGCTGGCCAGTGCCCAGTTGCCGATCTGCAGCCAGTCGTTGTTGCTGCCGGTGATGACGCTGGACCAGTTGCGGCCGTTGGCCACCAGCGTCCCGGCCGAGCGCGACTCGGGCGCGGCGGCCGATACGCCGCCGATCTGGCTGGCGATGGCTTCAGCGTCGCTGTCCTTGAAGGCCGGAGCGCTCTGCCCGCCACTGCCCGGGCCCATGCGCTGGCCGGGGCGCAGCTGCAGCAGATTGGTGCCCAGACCGGCAATCTGGTTCTGCACACCCTGCGTCGCGCCATTGCCGACGGTGACCATGGTGATCACCGCGCTGACGCCGATCACGATGCCCAGGATGGTGAGGAAGGAGCGCAACAGGTTGCGCCGGATCGAACGCAGCGCCAGCAGCAGGGTGTTAAGCCACATCCGCCGCCTCCGTCGAATCGGTGGCGGGCGCTGCGCGCAGGCCGGCCGGGTGCGGGTTGCGCGTATCGCTGTCGATCACGCCGTCGATGAAATGCACGATGCGTCGCGCATAGGCGGCCATCTCCGCCTCGTGGGTGACCATCAGCACGGTGATGCCGAGGTCGGCGTTGAGGTGCCACAGCAGCTCCATGATCTCCTTGCTGCGATGCGTGTCGAGGTTGCCGGTGGGCTCGTCGGCCAGCAGCACGGCCGGCTCGGTGACGAGGGCGCGCGCGATCGCCACGCGCTGCTGCTGGCCGCCCGACAACTCGCCCGGCGTGTGGTGCTCCCAGCCCTTCAGGCCAACCGAATCGAGCGCGCGCACGGCCATCGCATGGCGCCGGGCGGCGGGCTCGCCGCGATAGATCAGCGGCAGCTCGACGTTTTCCTGCGCCGACGTGCGCGCCAGCAGGTTGAAGCCCTGGAACACAAAGCCCAGGTAGCGTCGGCGCAGCCGCGCGCGCTGGTCACGCGTGAGCGTGTCCACGCGCACGCCCTGGAACCAATATTCGCCCGCACTGGGCGTGTCCAGGCAGCCCAGGGTATTCATCGCGGTCGACTTGCCCGAGCCGCTGGGGCCCATGATGGCGACAAAATCACCGCGCTCGATGTCCAGGTCGACCCCCTTCAGCGCCTGGAACGCCGTGCTGCCGGTGCCGTAGACCTTGGTGATGCCGCGCAAGCGGATCAGCGGCACCGAAGACGGCGCTGATCCGCCGCTGCCGGCGCCCGCGTCCTCGCTCATCGCCCTGCACCCGCGCTGCGCTGGTCGGTGATGATCGCCAGGCCGGCTGTCAGGCCTTCACCGCTGACTTCGGTCATGCGACCGTCGCTGATGCCGGTCTGCACCTGCAGGGCCGTGGCCTGGCCGTCGTGCAGCACCCAGATCGGGCGCGCGCCGGCGGCCCGGCTGTCGGTGCCGGCCATCTTGGTGTTGCCACGCGGCGGGCGCGGCATCATCTTCGACAGGATGCTGGCCGATTCGCGCTGGCCTGAGCCGGCTGCGGCGGCGGGCGAGAAGCGCAGCGCGCTGTTCGGCACCAGCCACACGTTGTTGCGCTCGGTGGCAACGATAGTGACCACCGCGGTCATGCCCGGGCGCAGGCTCAGGTCGGCGTTGTCGACGTCCAGCGTGGTCACGTAGGTCACCACGTTGTTGACGGTGGTGGCGCCGTAGGCCACGCGGCGGATGGCGGCCGGGAAGCGCCGCGACGGGTAGCTGCTGACGGTGAAGGTGGCCTTCTGGCCGACCTTGATGGCACCGACGTCGGCCTCGTCCACGCTGGCCTCGAGTTGCAGCTGGCTCAGGCTCTGCGCCACCGAGAACAGCGTCACCGCCTGCAGCGACGCCGCCACCGCATTGCCCGGGTCGACCGAGCGGCTGAGCACGACACCGTCCAGCGGCGAGCGGATCGAGGCCTTGGACAGATTGGTCTCGTCGGTGGCCAGCGTGGCGCGCGCCACGGTCACATTGGCCTGCGCACTGTCGCGCGCGGCCACGGCGCGGTCAGCTGCGGCGCGTGCGCTGTCGAGTTCGGTGGCCGAGGGCACCTTGCCGCCGGACAGCCGCGACACCTCTTCGAAGCGCGCCAGCGCGGCACGCGCTTCGGCCACCGTGGCCACACTCTGTGCCAGTTGCGCATGCGCCGCCGCCAGTGCGGCGCGTGAACGCGTCACCTGGTCGCTGAATTTCGAGGCATCCAGCTCGACCAAGACCTGCCCCGCCTTGACACGGTCGTTCACGTCCACCAGCACGCGCTTGACGGTACCCGAGAGCTCGCTGCCGATGTTCACCGCGCGCGTCGGCTGCAGGCTGCCGTTGGCCGACACGGTCAAGGTGATGTCGCCCTTGCGCAGTGCGGTGGTGACGTAGGCCGGCGCAGCCTGCTCCGTCTTGCGCTGCTGCCAGACATACAGGCCGCCGACAACCAGCACCAGCACGGCCAAGCCGACCCACAGCCAGGCGCGCTGCCACCAGTGCCGCGGCTGGTCGTCACCAAGCAGGGTCTTCAAGACGTCAGGCGCAGCGACAGTCGACGGGGCCGAAGCGGCAGGGTTTGTGTTCATGGTCCTGTTCTGGTGTTCAGCCGGCACGCGGCCGTGGCGCTGTTCATCGGCTGGGCCGTTCGGTATCGGGTGTCCAGCCGCCACCGAGCGCCTTGTACAGCCGCACATGGTCGCCGACCAGACTGGCCTGGGTGCTGGCGACGCTGTCCTGCGTGGACAGCAGGCTGCGCTGGGTGTCGAGCACGGCGCGAAAATCGATCAGCCCGCTGGCATATCGCTGGCGCGCGAGCAGTTCGGCGTTGGCGGCCGCTTCGGCAGCCGCCTGCAGCCGGGCCAGGCGCAGGCGGTCGGCGCTCAGCGCCACCAGGGCGTCTTCGACATCCTGCAGCGCGCCCAGCACCGTGGCTTGATGGTTCGCGCGCGCCTGCGTCAGAACCGCCTGCTGCACGCGCACCTGGGCCTGTGCCGCACCACCATCGAACAGCGGCGCCGAGACACTGGCCAGCAGTGAACGAACGAGCGACGCACCGTGCGTCAGCGTGCCCAGCGTCAGTGCCGACAGGCCGAGCGACCCGCTGAGGCGAAAATCGGGGTAACGCGCGACGTCGGCCACTGCCAGGCGGGCCAGCGCCGCGCTGACGCGAAGTTCCGCCGTGCGCACATCGGGACGCTGGCGCAGGGTCTCGGCCGGAAAGGCCAGCGCCAGGTCGGGTGGCGGCTGAGGGATCGGCTGCGCCTGGCCGAGCCGGGCCTGCAGCGCGCCCGGGGTCTGACCGGTCAGCACCGCCAGCGCATTCAGCGCCTGGTCGATGCTCGCAGCCAATGCCGGAAGTTGCGCCGCCGTCTGCTCACTGGCCGCCACCGCCTGCTCGACATCGAGCGACGACACCAGGCCGGCCTGCGCCCGCCAGCGCGTGATCTGCAGAGTTTCGGTCTGCGCCGCCAGGTTGCTGCGCGCAATCGCCAGGCGCGACTGCAGGCCGCGCAGGTTGATCGTGTTCAGCGCCACCTCAGCCGACAGCGACACCTGGATGCCGGCCAGGCTGGTCTGGGCGGCCAGGGCGTCGGCCTCGCTGGCCTGCACGGCACTGCGCCGACCGCCGAAGACATCGGGCTCCCAGCTGGCGTCGAAACCGGCCTGGAAGCGGTTGCTGGCGTCCTGGCTGCCCGACACGCTGCGCTGTGCCGATGCCGAGACCCCGACCGTCGGCACCAGGCCGGCTGCCTGCAGGTCGCGCTGCGCCCGCGCTTGCAGCAGTGCAGCCTGCGCCGCCTTGACATCGGTGTTGGCCTGCAGGGCCTGGGTGACCAGGTCGGTGAGCACCGGATCGTTGAAACGCTGCCACCAGTTCGCCAGCGGTGTGGCCACCTGATCACCGGCAGCCATGGCGCCAGCCGCTGTCCAGGCGGCCGGCACTGGCAGTGCCGCTTCATCGACGGCCGACGGCGCCAGGCTGGCACAACCACCCAGCGCAGCAGCGAAGGCCGGGGCCCACAGGCGAGGGAGGGAGCGAGTGAAAAGGTGGGTGAGGGTTTGCGCGATCTGCGGCTGGCTGGGTCTGCTGTTCATGGTCTCTTTCGGCCCCGGCCGATTCGAATCGATGGTGCCTGCCCTTCGCAGCGGGGGTATGACCCCGCTGTAAAGATCGGCAAACCCGCCGTTGACGGCCGGGTCGACGCAGCCTGTGCAAGAGGCTTTGGTTCGATGTCGAGGGAACGATACCCCGAGTTCGCAACGTGAGCCTGACGCGGCGTCGAATGCACGGCCCCTGCCCCGGTTTGAAGAGCTGGGCCGGACGGCCTTGCCCGTGCTCAGTTTTCGGCCTTGAGCTTGAGGATACCGAACTGCCACAACATGAACGCCCATTCATCGGCCCGCATCGCATGGGCCTGCTCGGCCGTGCTGCCGATGCCGTGGCCGGCCTGTTCGTCCAGCCGCAGCAACACGGGCTTGCCGCTGCTGCTGGCCTGCTGCAACCGGGCCGCCGCCTTCGCGCTGTGCCAGGCGTCGACGCGCGGATCGTTCAGGCCGTGGATGAACAACGCCGCCGGATAGGCGATGCCGTCCTCGATGTGATGGTAGGTGCTCATGTCCAGCAGCGCGTGGAACTCGGCCTCGTTGGCCACCGTGCCAAATTCGCTGATGTTGGTGATGCCGTTGGCCGAGCGCTCGGCGCGCACCAGGTCCATGTCGGGCACGTTGAGGATGGCGGCGGCGAACAGCTGCGGCGCCTCGGTGATGACGCGGCCGACGAAGATGCCGCCGGCACTGCCGCCTTGCACGCCCAGCAGGGCCGGCCGCGCGTAGCCCTGGTCGATCAGCCAGTGCGCGGCGGCGATGCCGTCCTTCCAGGTGTTGGCCTTGGTTGTCTTGAAGCCGGCACGATGCCAGGCATCGCCGTAGGCGCCCGAGCCGCGCGGGTTCACGAAGGCCAGCACGCCGCCGCGCTCCAGCCAGGCCAGCCGCTTGGGGTCGTACCAGGCCTGTGTGGTGAAGCCATAGGCGCCATAACCATCCAGCAGCGTGGCGTTGTTGCCGTCCAGCGCCAGCCCATTGCGGTGCAGGATGGCCAGCGGCACCTTCACACCGTCGTGGCTCGCAAATTCGACCTCGGTCACCTGCATCTCAGGGCTGCCGGGCGGGAGCCGGCCCTGGCGCAGCCCGGTGTCCTTCCAGCGGCCCTTGGCGTCGCTGGTCAGCACGCGCGACGGCGCCGTCCAGGTCGACGTGGTCAGCCACAGCTCGGCCCCATCGGCCCAGCGCTCGGCGATGGGGTAGGTCGAGCCGGGCTGGTCGGGCGCGACGTCGACGCCCGGGCCCGGCCGCGCCGGGTCGTGGCGCAGCGTGCGCACACCGAAACCCGACTGCTGCTGTGTGTAGATCGCCTGCCGGCCCAGTGCAAAGGCCTCGAGCACGCCGCGCTCGGGTTCGGGCACCACGGTCACGGCCTTGTCCAGCCGCGGGTCACCCAGGTTCAGCGCCAGCACGCGGCTGCGCGGGGCGTCGGCGTGCGTGCGCAAATACAGCGTACGGCGGCGCAGTTGCACATCGGTGATGCGGTCAGCGGCGGTGGCGATCGGCGTCCACGTCGGCACCCCGGTCGGCTGCCGGGTCAGCGTGGACACCAGGGCCACGAACAACTTGCCTTCGGGCACGGTGGTGTCGGTCGTGCGCACGACCATGTACGGGCTGTCGGGCGCAAAGATCAGCTCGCCCACGTCCAGGCGGTCGAGCTTCAGGTCGGCATTCACCAGCGGCCCGAATACCGCACGTGGCTCGGTCGCGGGTCTTGTGCGATCGAACAGGAACACCGTGCTGTCGAGGTAATACTCGGTTTCTGCCGTACCGGCCGGCAGCTCGCGCAGCTGGTTGAAGCTCAGCCAGTGGTTGTCGGCGCTCCAGTGCAGGTCGGGCTGCACCACGCGCGGGATCGGCGGCCGCAGCGCCCGGCCGCTGGCCACGTCGACGATGTGCAGCTCGGCCTGCTCCGAGCCCCCGGCCGAAATGCCGTACGCCAGCGTGCGCCCGTCCCAGGACGGTGCAAAGTAGTTGATCGCGTGCGGCACGCCGCTGGACTTGGTCATGGCCTGCGGGTCGACCAGCACGTGCTCGGCGCCACGCAGCCCCTGGCGCATGACCAGCTTGAACTGACTCTGGCCGGCCGGCCGCGTGAGGTAGAACAGTCGCCCGCCGGCGCGTCGCGTGTACGAATGGCTGCGATCGCCGCTGCTCTTGTCCAGCTCGATCAGCCGCTGGCGCAGCGCATCGCGGCCTTCGATGCGCGCCAGTTGCGCGGCCGCCTGCTCGCCCTGGCCCAGCATCCAGCGCCGGGTATCGGGGTTCTGCAAATCCTCGAGATTGCGAAACGGGTCCTCGACGGTGACGCCGAAATACACGTCGCGCGCCGGCACGCTGGGCGCGGTGGTGGCGGCAGCGGCCATGCCCATCCACCCCACCAGGCCCTGCGCAGCCATGCACAGCGCGGCGGGCACTACCATTCGACGCCTGCTTGCTGGCTTCGGGTTCGAGGTCATCTGCACGCTCCGTGCGCTCAGGGCGCGGTTTTGGACGCCGATGCTAGCGAGCCCTGCCATCCTCTCCTAGGACAATGTGATGAGCCTGCACCGCCAACTGCAACAACGCGCCGCCGAAGGCCGACCGATCCGTGTTGCGCTGATCGGCGCCGGCAAGTTCGGCTCGATGTACCTGGCCCAGGTGCCGCGCACGCCGGGCGTGCACCTGGTGGGCATTGCCGACCTGTCGCCCGAAACCGCCTGCCGCAACCTGGCGCGTGTGGGCTGGGACGCACAGCGCGTGCAGGCGGCCAATCTCGACGCCGCGCTGCGCGACGGCAACACGCATGTCGGCGACGACTGGCGCGCGCTGGTCCGTCACCCGGCGATCGACATCATCGTCGAGTGCACCGGCCACCCCATCGCCGCGGTCGACCATTGCCTGGAGGCCTTCGCCCAGGGCAAGCATGTGGTCAACGTGACGGTCGAGGCCGATGCCTTCTGCGGCCCGCTGCTGGCGCGCAAGGCGGCGCAGGCCGGCGTGCTCTATTCGCTGGCTTTCGGCGACCAGCCGGCGCTGATCTGCGACCTGGTCGACTGGGCGCGCACCTGCGGCTTTCCGGTCGTCGCTGCCGGGCGTGGTCACAAGTGGCTGCCGCATTACAGCGAGAGCACGCCCGACACGGTGTGGCAGCACTGGGGCCTGAACGCCGAGCAGGCCGAACGCGGCGGCCTCAACCCGAAGATGTTCAACAGCTTTCTCGACGGCAGCAAACCGGCCATCGAAAGCACCGCGGTGGCCAACGCCACCGGCCTGGACGTGCCCAGCGGCGGCCTGCTCTACCCGCCGGCCAGCATCGAGGACATCCCCTTCGTGACGCGGCCGCGCAGCGAAGGCGGCGTGCTGGAGAAGAAGGGCATGGTCGAGGTGATCTCGTCGCTGGAGACCGACGGCCGCGTGATCCCCTACGACATCCGCATGGGCGTGTGGGTCACGGTCGAGGGCGAGACCGACTACGTGCGCCACTGCTTCGAGGAATACAAGGCGCACACCGACCCCAGCGGGCGTTACTTCACGCTGTACAAGCGCTGGCACCTGATCGGGCTGGAGGTGGGCTATTCGGTGGCCAGCCTGGCGCTGCGGCGTGAACCCACCGGCGTGGCGCAAGCCTTTGTTGCCGACGTCGTGGCCACCGCCAAGCGCGACCTGCAGGTGGGCGAGATGCTCGACGGCGAGGGCGGCTACACGGTGTGGGGCAAGCTCACGCCGGCTGCAGCCAGCCTGGCCGCCGGCGGCCTGCCGCTGGGGCTGGCGCACGGCATCAAGCTGCTGCGGCCGGTGAAGAAGGGCCAGAGCCTGAGCTGGGCCGACGTGGCCATCGACACCGGCACCCAGGCCTATGCGGTGCGGCGCGAGATGGAAACGATGTTCGGCGGCGGCTGAGCAACAGCCCGCGGATCGACCTTGTTTTCGGCGTCTTGGCGCCGGCCCGCTGCGCGCAGGATGCAGGCTGCGGCCCCTGCTGTGCCCTGCCTGCCATGCCATCGCCCCTTGTCGAGCGCCCCGACGCGACCCCTGAGCGCCTGCCTGCGGGCCGGCGGCCACGCGCGTGAGACCTGCGCTGCCGTCGCCGCTGGCCCTGGTGTGCCAGGCCGCGGGCCCGGCCCAGCTGATCCTGCCCTGGATCGAGCTCGACCGCGGCGTCGTGCGCGCCTGCCTGCAGGACCCGGCGCTGACGCTGTGGCGCTCACGTTTCGGCGAGCGCGGGCTGGTGCCGACGATCGAGCAGGCGCTGGACGGCGCGGCCATGCTGCTGTCGGGCAGCGGCTGGCACTCGGACCTCGAATTCCAGGCACGCGCCGAAGCCGCTGCACGCGGGCTGCGCTCGGTGGCGGTGCTGGACCACTGGATCGACTACGCCGGGCGCTTTCAGCGCGACGGCCTGCGGCTGCTGCCGACCGAGATCTGGGTCTGCGACGCCGAGGCCTATGTGCTGGCGCGCGCCACCTTCCCGGGCCAGGTGGTCAGCCTGCAGCCCAACCTGCACCTGCGTGAACAGGTCGAGCGTCTGGCACCCTGCCCCGACCCCCAGCGCCGCCAGCAGGTGCTGCTGCTGCCCGAGCCGGTGGGACAGACCTGGGGTGGCGACGCGCCGGGCGAAGAACAGGCGCTGGACTACCTGCTGGCGAATGCCGCCTTTCTGGGCCTGCGTGAACCGCTGAACCTGCGCCTGCGGCCACACGAACGCGACCCTCCCGGCCGCTGGGACGCCTGGATCGCCGCGCGGCAGCGCCATCACAGCGTGGGCCTGGACTTGTCGCCTGACGTGGCCACGGCGATCGACCGTGTGGCCTGGGTGGCCGGGCTCGAGTCGACGGCGCTGGTGCTGGCCCAGGCCGCCGGGCGCCGCGCGGTCTGTCTGCAGCCGCCCTGGGCGCCGCGCTCGCGCCTGCCGCAGCGCGGCCTGATCCACCTGCGCGATCTGGTGCCACCCCCACAAACCCCTGCGGCTTGATGCGCGGTCGCGGACTGGCCCACACTCGGGCCAACCCATCCCGCCCCTGCCGCCATGATCTTCCGCCAGCTGTTCGACCCCGTCTCCTCGACCTACACCTACCTGCTGGCCGACCGCGCCAGTCGCCAGGCGCTGCTGATCGACCCTGTGTTCGAGCAGGTGCGGCGCGATGAGGCGCTGCTGCGCGAACTGGGCCTGACGCTGCTGGCCACGCTGGAAACCCACGTGCATGCCGACCATGTCACCGGCGCCTGGCTGCTGCAGCAGCGCTGCGGCAGCCGGATTGCCGTGGCCTCGGTGGCCGGCACCCAGGGCGCGGACCGCTTGCTGGCGCACGGCGACCGCGTCGAATTCGGTTCGCGCCACCTGCAGGTTCGGTCCACACCGGGCCACACCAACGGCTGCCTGAGCTACGTGCTCGACGATCAGACCCTGGCCTTTACCGGTGACGCGCTGCTGATCCGCGGCTGCGGCCGCACCGACTTCCAGCAAGGCAGCGCCGAGAGGCTGTACCACTCGGTGCACGAGCAGTTGCTCAGCCTGGGCGATGACTGCCTGCTGTACCCGGGGCACGACTACCGCGGGCTGACCTGCACCAGCGTGGCTGAAGAGCGGCGCTGGAACCCGCGCTTCGGCGGCAGCAGCAGCCTGGGTGACTTTGTCGGCTACATGAACAACCTGGGCCTGCCGCACCCCAGGCAGATGGACCGCGCGGTGCCGGCCAACCTGCGCTGCGGCCGCCCCGAAGGCGACCTGCAGGCGCCGGCCGAGCCGGGCTGGGCGCCGCTGGTGTGGGCCTTTGCCGGGCTGTGGGAGATCGAACCGCGCACGCTGCACGAGCTGAGCCGGGCGGTGCAGCTGATCGACGTGCGCGAGCCGGCCGAGTTCGACGGCCCGCTGGGCCATGTGCCCGGCGCGCGGCTGCTGCCGCTGGCCACGCTGGCGTCATGCCTGGATGAACTGCGGCGCGACCAGCCACTGGTGACGCTGTGCCGCTCGGGCGCGCGCTCGGCGCAGGCTGCATTGCAGCTGGGCAGGGCCGGCTTCGACAACGTCGCCAACCTGGCCGGCGGCATGCTGCGCTGGCAGGCCGAGCGGCTGCCGGTGGAAGGCGCCAGCGAAAGCGAGCGCGACTGAACCAGCGCGTCGGCCGCCTGTCGCGCTTACGGCCGCGCGCGGATCGTCAGGCTTTGCAGCGATCGCCCGATCAATCCCTGCGTGTCATACAGGGCTGACTCGGCCAGGCCGACGCCGCTGTCACTGAGATGGGTGCGCGCATCCAGGCCGATCCATTCACCGACCGGGCGACGCAGCAGGTGGATGGTCAGGTCGGCGTTCAGGAACAGGTACTGGCGATAGTCGAGCACGGCGCTGATGCCGTTGCCCGAATCGGCGGCCACCGCCACCCGCTGGTACGGGCTGGGTGCCTCGCCGGCCAGCAGCGGGTGGCGCAGGCGGAACCAGATCGCGCAGGGCCCGCCAAACAATTTGCCGCGTGCGCTGCGCGTTTCCACCAGATCCCCGTAGCCGAGCTGGCGGCCCGCGAACGGGAACACCACCAGCGCCGACGCGTCGGGCCCCGGGCTCAAAGTCGGCAGCGGATGGCCGGCCAGGTCGGGCGGCAATTCAAGTGGGTTCGAACGTTGCATCAGCGCGGTGAAGCGACCGATCTCCTTGTTGCCCGACATCAGGTGCGCCGAGTAGTGACCGGCATTGCGGCCGGCGTAATCGGTCATGACCTCGACCGCGATGTCGCCCAGCGGAACCGGCCGCAGCAGGTTGGCGGTCAGGCGCGACAAATGGTCCAGGCCGTGGGCCGCGGCCGCCTGCTCGATGGCGCGGCAGACCAGTGCAATCGGCGGCCCCGCGTGCTGCTGTTCGGGGTGCCAGGGGCCGCGCGTCAGTTCACTGGCGCGGTAACCGCGGTCTTCGATTTCCGCAAAGGCGGCGTCAGGCGGAGCAAGGTGACTCGGGCGCATGGCAAGCGGGGCGACATCGATGGGATGCCGCATTGTCTGCCGATGCGAGCCTCAGAACGTCGGCGCAGATTCTTCATCCGGAGGGCCGCGGCCACGCAGGGCCGACGCCGCATCGGGAACGCTGGTGCCGGGCGCAGGGGCGAACGCCGTTGCAGGGGCAACGGGTGCTGCGGGCGGCTGTGCGCCGGGGCGGACCAGGGTCACAGCGTCGAGCACCTGATCGAAGGCCAGCGTCGACACCATGCCGAGCAGCGCCAAGGCGGTGATGACAGCCAGCACCGTGCCTGGCGAGATCCAGGTGCGGTGCGCAGCAGAGTGCGAAGGCGTGAAAGCGTGGTTCATGGTGCGGACTCCAGGTGGTGGGCGAAGGCCGGTCGGACTGGCCCTCGATGGGAAGTACGCGGGCGCGGCGGCAGACCGGACAGGCCACGCGCGGACCGCACTGCCGGCCTTCACAAAACCAGCACCATCGGCAACAGCAGCTTGCCGCCAGAGGTCAATAAAAAGTCGCAGAAGCCGCGTGTCAACAAGACTTGCGGCAGCTGCTTCGACAGCCTGGCGCCCCAGCGCACCAGCAGACTGGCGCCGAGCGCCAGGCTGGCGAAGGCCGGCAGGTTGACGCTGCCCAGCGTCATCGGGATCGAGGCGTCGGCCTGACCCAGCAGTGCATACGACAGGCAGCCCGCAGCCCCGATCACGCAGCCAAAGCCGCTCGAAAGCGCGGCCGCCTGGCTGTATTCGATGCCGGCCCGCTTGAAGTACGGCACCAGCAGCGTGGCGCCGCCGATGCCGCCCAGTGCGCTGACCATGCCGGTCAGCAGCAGGAAGGCGCGCGCCTGCTGCGGCTGCAGTTGTTACTGCGGCACCAGGTCAGCCTGCAACTGGGCCTTGCTCAGGCCGCTCGCTGCAGGTGCGGGCCGGAACGACGCACGCAGCATCTGGCAGCCCACGATGATCTGGAAGACCGCGATGGCCAGCAGCGCACCGCGCTGCGGCAGCCGGGTCGACAGCAGCGTGCCGGCCAGCACACCGACCACCAGCCAGGCCGCCAGCACCCGCATGCGGCCCGAGAACGGCTGCACCAGGTTGCCCAGGCGCAGATGCTCGCGGCTGGCCAGCAGGCTGTTGAAGCAGACCGCGGTTAATGAGGTGCCGAGCGCCAGCGCCGGGATCGATGCGCTGGGCACCCCGGCGATGGCAAAACCGGCCAGCAGCGCCGGCACCATGATCAAACCACCACCGATACCCAGCAGCCCGGCCAACAGACCGGAGATGGCGCCGGTGGCGAGGTAGATGGGGAAGAGGCTGAGGGTGTCCATCAACGACCCCTGCGCAGCGCGAGGCGAGCCCGCTGCAAGGTGGTGCGTAGTCCATCGGCGCAGTCCGGAATCGGCAGCCCGGCGGCTGAGGTCGTGGTGTGCAACAAGGTGGCGCTCCCTGGGTGGATGGAGCCCTCGACAAGGGCTCACCAGGGAGTACGGGGCCGCCGCCGGCAACCGGACATGCCTGTCCCTGCGACGAGGGACGCGCAGCTTGCCCGCTATGGCTTCGCAGCCGCGCGGCAAGCGCGCCGCACGCTCAGCGATCGGCCAGAGCTGCCGACAGCTGCTGCAGCGGGCGGGTCAGGTGCTGCCCCAGCCTGGGGTGCCGGGCATGAATGGCGCGGGCACGGTTCAACATCTGCTGCGCAGCCACGCGATCGTTCGACAGCAGCAGGGCTTCGCCGACCGCAACCTGAGCACTCGCCAGGGTGGTGCTGAACTCGGGGTCGTACAGCCGCTCCGCCTGCGCCAGGGCGCGGCGAGCATGGGTCAGCGCCGGGTCGCGCTGGCCGAGTGAACGCTGAGCCTTGGACAACACCAACAGGGCCTCGATGTCCGCCGATTCGCGATACAAAGCCGCATCGCTGACGCGCAAGCCGGCGCGTGCCTGATTGGCTGCCGACACGGCTGCCGTTGGTCGACTTCGCAGCAATTCGATGTGGGCTTCGAGCAGCAGCCCGACAGGGTCGCATTTCCGATCGGGGTCACCTCGCAAGCCCGTTCCGGACAACTGGCGCCATTTCGCATGCGCAGCTGCTGCGTCCCCCGTTGCCAGCTCCAATGCAAGCTGTCGCATCAACACGGCGTGGCGCAGGTTGGAGGTCGCCAGCCGGTCAGTGGCAATCAGTCCTGAAGCGGCTTCGAGCCCACTCCGTGCTTCGTCATAGCGCCCGAGATCGACCAGCGCAGCCGAGCGGACCACCTGCCACCAGACCCACTGGGGTGGATTGCTCTTCTCGTCAACCATCATCGACCGCGCCTGATCCAGCAGCGCAAGCGAATTCTCGACCTGCCCGAAGGCACGCAGAGCCCTTGCCTCGGTCACCATGATCGAGCGCAGGCGATCCGTCCGGATCTCCGACGGCAACCAGGCCGACGCGCGCGTTCGTGCATCGCGCAAGGTCTCGATCCCTTCGCGCAGCCGTCCGGCAGAGTTGAAGTGGGCCGCCAGACCGACCAGGGCATTCACAGCCTGCAGACTGCCTGGGCCGGCGTTGCCTTCGCTGACCTGCACCGCCTTGCGCTGGGCAGCCTCGGCCGCTTCGATCTTGCCCGCCCAGGCTTCGGCATCGGCAAGCCCGGCGTACACGGCTGAGAGTTCGCTGGCCGCCCCGCCCGGCAACTGGGGCGCAAGCGAAATGGCCTCGAGCAGTCGTTCGCGCGCACGGTCGAAGCGGCCTTGTCCACTGTGCATCGCCGCGATCATCACCAGCAGACGCAGCCTGTCCACCGTTGGTGGCTGCAAGCGCAAGGCGGCCAGCTGCGCCTCTGCAGCAGGCAGGCCCTGAGCATCCCCCGCGTCGGCATGAAGGGCCGCCAGCGCGACCTGATAGGAGGCCTTCGATGCCTCTGCCGAGTCGGGCAAGGTGCGCGATACCCACTCGGCGCGTTTCAGCACCTCGCGCGCCTTGGCGCGGCTTCCCGCCTGGACCAAGATCTCGGCCCACTGTGAGAGCGCAATGACTTGCGCGGCAGCCTGGCGCTCACCCAACGCGGCGAATCCTTCGGACCGGGCTTCGAGCAACTTTGCCGCAGCATCGAGCAGCCCCATCTGCCGATACACGTCGGCAAGCGTGCCGAGCACGCGAAGTCGGGCCATGGGCACATCGCGCAAGGCCAGATCGACGCGTGCTGCGCCCTCGTCGAGCAACTGCCGGGCGGTTCGCTGCCTGGCCGCGATCGGGTCGACCTGGTCGCCCGAGCTCGCCTTGAAGATCCCCTCCAGAAAGTCCTGCACCGCCTGCGCCGTGCGCGCCTCGACCTGCGCCAGCTGCGTCTGCTGCCGCGCCAGCTGCGCCTGCCGGATCGACACCGCTGCCGCGCTGATCAGCAACGCCGACACCGTGGCTGCGATCAGCAGCGCCGCGCGGTGCCGGGCCGCGAAGCGGCGCAATCGGTAACCACGGCTGTCGGGCTGCGCCAGCACCGGCTCGCCGCGTTGCCAACGGCCCAGGTCGTCGGCAAAGGCCGCAACCGTGGCGTAGCGTTCGGCCGTTGTCTTCTTCAGGGCTTTCAGCACGATCGTCGCCAGGTCGGGTGGCAGCTGCCGGGGTGGCACAGGTTCCTGCGACAGAATGGCCTGTTCGATCTCGCTGCGGCTGCCCTGGAACGGCCGGCCGCCGGTCAGCAGCTCGTACAGCAGCACGCCCAGCGCCCAGACATCGGTGGCGATGCTCACCGGCGTGCCGCCGATCTGTTCGGGTGCGGCATAGGCCAGCGTCAATGCGCGCCCACCTGCGCGTGTGAGCTCGGTTTCCGGGGCCTGGGTTTCGTCGGCCTGCAGCAGCTTGGCGATGCCGAAGTCGAGCAGCATGGCTTGCCCGTCGGCGCCTACCAGCACATTGCCGGGCTTGAGGTCGCGGTGGATCACCAGGTTGGCGTGCGCATGCTGCACCGCGTCCATCACCTGCAGCAGCAGCTGCACGCGCTGAAGCAGGCCGAGCCGCTGCGTCTCACAGTACGTGGTGATCGGCTGGCCTTCGACGAACTCCAGCGCCAAATAGGGTTGACCCTCGTCGCCGACACCGGCGTCGTACAGGCGTGCGATGTGCGCATGGGTCAGGCTGGCGAGCACGTCGCGCTCGCGCGCAAAGCGCTGCACCAGCGTGCGGCGCTGCAGGCCCAGCGTGGGCAACTTGAGGGCAACCTGGCGCTTGATCTGGCCGTCAACGGGCTCAGCCAGCCAGACCTCGCCCATGCCGCCCCGGCCGATCGGGCGCAGCAGGCGGTAGGGGCCGACATGCTGCCCGGCCGCATGATCGTCGGCATGGCTTGCCGGTGGATCGAAGGCCACGCCGCGGTCCAGGCGTTGCGCGGCGTCGCTGCGCTCATCTTCAGCCAGCAGCGCGCACAGGGTCGGTCGCAGACGTTCGGCGTCACCGCTCAGCGAGCGCAGCCAAGTCTCACGCCCAGCCCGGTCGAGCTCAAGTGCACTGTCCAGCAACAGTGAGAGCTGCCTGAGTTCGTCGACTGTGGCGCCCATCGTGACTCCGGTTTCCGGCAGGGCCTCGGCCCTGGTCTGCCCGCTGATGGCACATACGTTGCCACGCGGACAAACCGGACATCGCCGGCCGGCCGCGAACTACGCCATCGCCGCCATCATCAGCAGCCGTGCCTTGTCCCAGTCGCGGCGCACGGTGCGCTCCGAGACACCCAGCACTTCGGCGATCTCGGTTTCGCTGAGGCCGCCGAAGTAACGCATCTCGACCACCTGGGCCAGCCGCGTGTCGGCCTGTTCCAGCACCTGCAGCGCCTCGTGCACACGCAGCGCATCATTTTCGGGCGCGGCGATCTGGCCCAGCAACACGGTGTCCAGCACCACATGCTCAGCCTGGCCACCACGCCGCTCGGCCAGCCGGGCGCGGGCAAAGTCGACGATCACCGAGCGCATCACGCGCGCTGAGTAGGCGAAGAAATGGTGCCGGTCCTCGACCGCCAGCGCGTCGGCGCCCACCAGCTTGAGATAGGCCTCGTGCACCAGCGACGTGGTGTCCAGCAGCGTCATGGTCTGGTGCTGGCGCAGGCGCGAGCGGGCCAGCCGTCGCAAGTCCTGGTACAGCAACGCAAAGGCTTCGCCAGCGGCGGCCTGGTCACCTGCTCGGGCAGCGGCCAGCAACACGGTCAGTTCGGCCATGGTCCACGACCCTTCAAGTACCTCGACAGCTACGCCTTCGCTGCGCCCATTGTGGGCAAGGCTCGGTGCGCTGGCAATCGAATGAAGCGCAGCGCTGCAGCCGCCGATGCACGCGGCGCAGGGATCAGGGGATGAGGTTGCTCTGCCGCACGATGCCCGGCGGCTGGGTGCGCAACATGAAGGCGTCCAGGCTCTTGACCGAGGACAGGTTGGGTTGGCGTACATCGGCCAGCAGGCCGATCGTGCCGACGCTGCCGTTGCCCAGCGGGTTGCCCGCCACGCCGGCGCGGACCGGCAGCTTGTCGATCGGCGCCACGCCGTCGAGGTTGCCCAGGCGGTGCGGCGCCAGCCGTTGCGGCAAAGTCCATACCGTCGAGATCGGCGTGCCGTCGAACTCCTTGCGGTCGCTGCCGTCGGCAAGAATGCTGCCCACCAGGTTGCGTGATCCGTTGTTGTGCCAGTAGAAGAGCCGGTCTCCGGCGGCCTGCCCGGCGCTGCCGAAAGACGACCACAGTTGGACAAAGCCGCCGGTCGGGATGTCGATCTGCACGCTGGCGCCATCGGCCTTGCGCACGCTGGTGACCAGGGTGCCGCTGACGGGATACAGCTGCACGTAGTTGCGCGTCTGCAGCAGGAAGGCATTGGCCGTGGTGCCCACCGCAGACCCCGACAGCAACGTCACGCAGCGCGCGCCGGCGGCGTCGACGCAGCGCAGCAGCCGCGCCTGCCCAGCCGCCTGGGCACGCATCAGCACGCTGTCGTCGTCGTGCAGCGCACCGCCAATCAAGACGTCCACGCCGTCCTGCACCAGGCCGGCGCTGCGCGTCGCCGCGTCGTAGCGGCGCAGCGCGCCGTCTGCGCGAAACATCCAGCCGCGCGCCATGCGCTGGTGGGTGAAAGGCGCCACGCGATCGATGGACCCGCTGTAGGTCGCGATGCTCACCGGTGCCTGCAGGTCGGGGCCGGTGCGAAACAGGCGGCAAGCGCTGTTCGGGGTCAGGCTGGTCCACAACAGGCTGGTCAGCGCACCGCTGTCGGGGTCGACCGTCGAGCCGGCGAACGCCAGGGTGGCGAAGTCGCCGGGGAAGACCGGATCGACCAGGGCTGCGCTGGTGGCCGGGGTCGACAGCCGCAGGTAGCGCCGCAGTCCCCGCACCTGGACTTGCACCAGGGCATCGTCGCCGCTGGCGCATTGCGCCAGCAACAGCGGCTGGCCATCGGCCGTGGTCTCGCTCGACAGTTGCACCGGCGTTGGTGCCGCCGTGCACCAGGCCGGTGGCCGTGTCGTAGACCGCGATCTGCGCGCGGGCCGGTCCGGTGAACAGGCAAACGGCAAGAGCCGCCAGCGCCAGGCGCAAGGCCGGTGGCGGAGCCAGACCTTTTCGCCAGCCGGCTCCAGCCCTGCGGCTCAGCCGGGCAGGTACTCGATGCCGCCGGCCTGCAAACCCACGAAATCGATGTTCACCAGGTTCTGCGGCGCGTCGGCCGCCGCCAGCGCCAGCGTCGCCTGTGTGTATTCGCCGCGGTCGAGCAAGGCCGTGTAGGCCTGCAGGTCTGCGTTGGCCGGCGGGCGGCCGAAGACATGGGTGTAGACCGCAAACACGAAGTCGCGGTTGCTGTGCGAGCCGACCTCGGACGCGAACAGGTCGCTGGTCACCGCCACCTGCGCCAGTTCGAGCGGCGACATCGTCGGCAACGCCGCCAGACCGACCCCGACCACGTCGGCGCGCGCCAACCAGGCCGGTCCGAACAGGGCGCCGATGAGCTTGGCCACCACGCCGGCCTGTCCGTCCAGATCGAGCGCCAGCGCCGTGGGCGAACCCTCGAAGGCCAGCCGCTCGACGCCGACCAGCGTGTCGGTGCCGAGCGCGCCCCGCAGGTCCTGCACCGCCCAGCTGCCGGCGCCGTGGCTGAGCCGATAGTCCACCTTCGTGCCGGGGTAGCGGGCCAGGTCGATGGCCGCACCGCCGTCCAGAAGATCGTTGCCAGGCCCGCCCGAGAAGATGTCGGCACCGCCGTCGCCGTAAAACTGGTCGTCGCGCGAACCGCCGATGAACAGTTCGGGCCCATCACCGCCTTGCACCACCATGCCCAGTGCCTGGTAGGTCACCGCCACGTCCAGCGGCCGCGCAAGCGCCGCCAGGTCAGCCACGTCGTCGGCGGCGACGGCATCGACCTGCAGGGTGTACGACGCCACACCCGCCGGGCGCAGCGCGTAGCTGCCGTCCTGCGCCGGGCTGAACACGAAGCGGCTGACGGCGTTGCCGCGTGCACCCAGTGCCGCCGCGTAGAGGTCGTTGCCGGCCATGTCGGCCAGCACCAGGTCGGGCGCGACGCCGATCGCCAGGTCAGACGCCGGGATCGTCAATTCGAACTGGTAGCGGCGCCCAGCCTGCAGATCGACACGGAACCAGTCGATGTCGCCACCGAGATCAACGCGGCCCGAGGCGGTCTCGCCGACCGCGATCGGTGTGCCGACCACAGGCGCATCGCCGTGGTCGTCGGCGCCCCGCGCGTCCACGCGCAACCGGTAGCTGCCGGCGAGGCTGGCGCTGCTGGCTGCCGAGGCCGGCGACACCAGCGCATAGTGCCAGCCCGCGTACGTGGCCACGACCTGCAGGCTGCCGCCGGCGCTGTCGACCAGGCGCGGCGGCAGCGGCTGCATGCCGTCAACGACGGCCAGCGCCGCCGCGGCCGGCGCGCCCGCCGCGGTGGTCAGGTTGAGCGTGAAGCGCTCGCCAGCCTGGGCGTAGAAGCGCACGATGTCGAGGTCGGCCGCCTGGTCGAAACCGATCGCACGCTCGTCGCCGATGGCAAGCGTGGGCGCCGCCGACAGCCGGCCCGGCAAATCGTCGGCCGCCCACAACGCACTGTGCAGTTCGTAGGCGCCGCTGCCCAGCGCACCGGCCGTCACCGACACCGGCGCCTCGGCGCGCAGCACGTAGCGGCCGCTGGTCTCGGGCTCGAAACTCAAGGCCGCGGCCACTGCGTTCGTGATGCGCCCCTCGCGCAGCAGGTTGGCGGCCGTGTCGTACAGCCGTAGCGCAACCAGACCGGCCACCGCCGATCCAACCCCGGTGGCAAGCTCGAAGCCATAGCGCTGCCCCGCGACCAGGTCGACCGCGAACGCATCGAGGTCGCCGGGCAGGTCCAGCACACCGCGTGCCGTCTGCCCGACCGCCAATGCTTCGGCCGCGCCGAAGGTGCCGGCGTGATCATCGGCCGGCAGCAGGTGTGCCGTCACGGTGTAGCCCACCGGCACGGCGGTGGCAGGCCCCCCGATCTCGGCGCGCGACTGCAGGTCGAGCGTGAAGCGCCCGCTCTGTTCGATCGCGCTGACGAAGCGGATTTGCGACAGGCTGGACAGCGTGGCAATTCCCGTATCGGTATCGCCAGGGCCATACAAGCGGGCCGCGTACGACGAGACCTGAAACCCGATGCCGTACACCTCGAACAGCACGCGCTGGCCGGCCACGGCATCGACGGCATAGGTGTCACGGTCGCCGGTCTGGTCGAAGCTGGCGCTGCGCGACTGGTCGGGCACGAGCCGCAGCGCGTCGACGCGGCGGTCGGGCTCGGCGTCGGCGCCGATGTTCGACAACGACAGCTGGTAGGGCAGCGGCAAGGGTGCCCCGGGCCATGCCGCCGGCGGCGCCGCCACCAGCAATGAATGACGGCCGGCGACCGGGGCGACGGCACTGAAATCCTGCACATCGGACGGGCCGGCGTGCAGCGATGGCGTCAGATTCAGAACCTCACCCGTCGGGCTCACCAGCTTCATCAGCGGCCGCTGGTCGCCCAGGCGTCCACCTTGCAGTTCGACGTGAAAACGCTGCCCGGCCACCAGGTCCAGCCAGTACCAGTCCATGTCCTCGGCCGCGTCGAACCAGCCTGCCGTGCGTCCTGCTGCCATTCTGCGCCTCACCCCGTCGTCGTCGATCAGGGTCGGAGTGTGTGACCCGCAACATCGGTCGCTTGTAACCGTCGGGTAAGACATAGCAAGTTCACAAGCAAGGTCGGGCCAGCGCGACGGGCCGAGCAAGCGAAGTGCAGCCTGCACGACATCAACCACCGGCCGGCCGACACTGGCACCAGGGCGCCACTCGGCGAGATTGCAACGCCGCCGAAGTCGTTTGACCCACCGGCCCCCATCGCGCAAGCTCGCAGCATGCGCACCCTGCAAGCCCTCGTCCTGTCTGTCCTGCTGACCTTCGTGGCGGGCGCCGCCGCCAGCGGCGAGCCGCTGCGCATCGGCTCCAAACGCTTCACCGAGTCGTACATCCTGGCCGAGATCCTGGCGCAGACCGCGCAGGCGCAGGGGCCGGTGGAGGTCAAGGCCGGCCTGGGCAACACCGCCATCGTCTACCAGGCACTGCTCAGCGGCGCCATCGACCTCTATGCCGAATACACCGGCACCATCGCGCTCGAAATCGTCAAGGATCCGCTGGCCACCACGTTGCCAGCACTGCGCGGCAAGCTGGCCCCGCTGGGCCTGGGCGTGGACGTGCCGCTGGGGTTCAACGACGGCTACGCGCTGGCGATGCGCGCCGACCGCGCGCAGCAGCTGGGCATCACGCGCATCAGCGACCTGGTGCAGCACGGCGAGCTGCGCCTGGGCCTGAGCAACGAGTTCATCGGCCGCGCCGACGGCTGGCCGGGGCTGGCAGCACGCTACGGGCTGCCGCAAAGGCCCAGCGGACTGGACCACGGCCTGGCCTACGACGCGCTGGCCGGTGGCCAGGTCGACGTGATCGACATCTACACCACCGACGCACAGATCGCGCAACGCGGGCTGCGCGTGCTGGTCGACGACCGCCAGCACTTTCCGCGCTACGACGCGGTGCTGCTGTACCGACTGGACATGCCGCAACGCCACCCCGCGGCCTGGCGCGCGCTGCAGGGCCTGGCCGGAACCATCGACGAAGCCACGATGATCCGGCTGAATGCGCACGCCGAGATCGACAAGCAGGGCTTTGCCGACATCGCCCGCCACCACCTGGCCGGCACGCGCGCCGCCGTTGCCCAGGGCGGATTTTGGTCGCGGCTGTTCGGCCCCGACCTGCTGCGACTGAGTCTGCAGCACCTGGGCCTGGTGGTTGCCTCGGTGCTGCTGGCCGTCGCCATCGGCGTGCCGCTGGCACTGCTGGCGGTTGACCGGCCCGCCGCGCGCGCGCTGCTGCTGGGCACCAGCGGCGTGCTGCAGACGGTGCCCGCGCTGGCCCTGCTGGCGGCAGCGATTGCACTGCTGGGGCGCATCGGCACCGCGCCGGCACTGCTGGTGCTGACGGTCTACGCGCTGCTGCCGGTGCTGCACAACAGCTGCACCGGCCTGGCCGAAGTGCCGCGCGAGCTGCAGATGGCCGCGCGTGCGCTGGGCCTGACGCGCGGCCAGTCGCTGCGTCTGGTGGAACTGCCGCTGGCGCTGCCGGTGATCCTGGCCGGCGTGCGCACGGCCACCACCTGGGCCGTGGGCACGGCCACCATCGCCGCCTTCATCGGCGCCGGTGGTTATGGCGAGCGCATCGTCACCGGACTGGCACTGAACGACCACCAGCTGATGATCGCCGGCGCACTGCCGGCGGCACTGCTGGCGCTGCTGTTCGAAGGCGGCTTTGCGCTGCTGGGCCGGCGCCTTCGCCACGTCTGAGTCGCAGCCGATTGCTGGCACACTGCGGGCCGATTCGAGCGCCGACGGGCGCCACCCAGGCGCCCATGAGCACGATCGAAGTCTTCCTGATCGCGATGCTGATCATCTTCAGCCTGCCCTACCTGGTCTGGCGGCTGCTGAACCGCGACGACGTGGCGCCGCTGGTGGTGGTGCAGATCCTGGCCGGCATCGTGCTGGGCCCGGGTGTTCTGGGCGCCTTGCTGCCCGAGCATTACGCCTTCGTGTTCAGACCGGCGGTGGTGCAGTCGCTGAACGGCATTGCCTGGTGGGCGGTGATCCTGTTCGTGTGGATCGCCGGCATCGAGCTCGACCTGCGCCAGGCCTGGCGCCACCGCCGCGAGACCGGCATCACGGCCGCGCTGGCACTGGGTGTGCCGCTGCTGCTGGGTTGTGCGGCCGGCGCCGCGATGGCCGTCTGGCCGGGCTGGCGGGGTGAGCAGGGCGCGCCCTGGCAGTTCGTGCTGGGCGTGGGCATGGCCTGCGCGGTGACCGCGCTGCCGATCCTGATCCTGCTGATGGAAAAGCTGGAGATCCTGCGCCAGCCGCTGGGCCAGCGCATCCTGCGCTACGCCGGCCTGGACGACATCGCGATCTGGGGCGTGCTGGCCCTGATCCTGCTGGACTGGGCCCGCATGGGCCGGCAGGCGGCCTTCCTGGCTGCCTTCATCCTTGCCGGCTGGGCCTTTCGCCGCTTGATGCGGCGCCTGCCCGGGCGCGACCGCTGGTATGTCGGCCTGATCTGGCTGGCGGCCTGTTCGTTCGGTGCCGATTGGGCCGGCCTGCACTTCATGGTCGGCGCCTTCCTGGCCGGCGCAGTGACCGACGTCGACTGGTTCGACCAGGCACAGATGGACCTGCTGCGCCACCACGTGCTGCTGGTGCTGATGCCGGTGTTCTTTCTCAGCACCGGGCTGCGCACGCAATGGGCCCTGGGCGGCAGCATGGTCTTCGTGGTGGCCGCAGGGCTGCTGGCCGCCGCGGTGGTCGGCAAGATGCTGGCGGCCTATCTGGCGGGCCGCATCCTGGGCTGGGCACGCGGCGAGGCCTGGATCATCGGCTGGCTGCTGCAGACCAAGGCGCTGATCATGATCATCTTCGCCAACATCCTGCTCGACAAGGCCGTGATCACCAGCGACACCTTCACCGCGCTGCTGCTGATGGCCGTGGTCAGCACCATGCTGACGGTGCCGATGGTGGCGCCGCGGCTGCGCCCGCCGGCCAGGATCTGAAGCCCGGCCCATTCACGCCCTGGATGAAAGCCCCGCTGGCGGCCGCTCAGGCTGCGGGCGGCGGGCCTGCGCGCACACCCGGCGGCTGGCAGATGCTGAATGACGCAGGACTGCTCGGCGCACACGTCAACATCGTTCATGGCCATGCTCTGGACGACGTGCAGTTGCGCCGCTTCTGCGACCTGGGCCTGAGCTTTTCGGCCGCCGCCGAAAGCGAGATGTCACAAGGCCACGGTCATCCGCTGACCGGTCGGCTGCGCACGTTCGGTCGCGCGCCGTCGCTGGGCGTGGATCTGGAATCGGTGCTCAGCGGCGACATGCTGACGCAGGCCCGCATCGCCCTGGGCATCCAGCGCAGCCTGGACAACGTGGCACAGCGTGAAACCACCGGCGCGATCCCGCCGACAACGACGATCCCGGTCATCGAAGCACTGCGCTGGGTGACGCTGGAAGGGGCGCGCATGCTGCGCCAGAGCCACCGCATCGGCAGCCTGGCGCCGGGCAAGCAGGCTGACCTGGTCCTGATTCGCGCCGACACACTGAACATGCAGCCGGTGCATGACCCGGTGGCATCGGTGGTCTTCCAGGCCAGCCTGGCCAACATCGACAGCGTGATGGTGGCCGGCCGCTGGCGCAAGCGCAGCGGTCGGCTGCTGGACGTGGACCTGGCGCCGCTGCTGCACGAACTCGACGCCTCGGGGCGCCGCATCGCCGCCGCGCTGGGGCTGCAGCATTGACCGCAGCGTCCGCACCGCCTGCAACAACGGCACAAGTCGCTGTCCACCGCATCCCCCACCTGAAAGCACCCCCCCATGAGCACCCTGGACATCGTCGGCCTGTGCGGCAGCCTGCGGTGGCCGGGCTGCGTAAGCGCATCCGTCAGGCCGACGGCGTACTGATCGCAACGCCGGAATACAACTTCTCGATTCCGGGCGGCTTGAAGAACGCGATCGACTGGGTCAGCCGTGTTGACGATCAGCCGTTTGCGTTGAAGCCGGTGGCCATGCTGTCGGCGTCGCCCGGCCCGGTGGGCGGCGCACGCATGCAGTACGACCTGCGCAAGGTGATGCTGTTCCTGAACGCAGCACCCCTGGTCAAACCCGAGGTCTTCATCGGCGGTGCCGGCACCCGGTTCGACGCCGATGGCCGCTGCACCGACGACAGCACGCGCCATGTTGTCGGCGCGCAGATGCTGGCCTTCGAGCAGTGGATTTCCGCAGTGCGGCGGATGCGCGGCAGCTGAGCACGGCGGCCGTGCCTGCCTTGTCCGATACGCTGTACAGCCCAGCCTGCAGGCGATGGCCTCAGGGCCGCTGCCGCGGTGCGACGCGGCTGTCCAGCGTCGGTGGTCGGTAGTCAGGCAGAAAGCGGCAGTCACCGACCTGTCGCGCCCGGCAGGCGTCGGCGATGCCCTGCGGCGTCGGCCGGGGCCCGCCGTCGGCCCAGCGCAGCAGCGCGTCGATCAGCGTCGGGTAGACCGGGTCGCTGAGGTAGCTGTGCTCACGGTGGTCGGTGAAGATCTGCACCAGCGCGTCGCCGCGCCCGGCGGCCTGCATCGTGCGCTGGAACTGGTCTTCCAGTTCGACGAAGGCGACCGGGTCGTGCACCGCGTGCACGGTCAGCACCGGCACCGGAATGTGGCCTGTGGGATCGGTGTCGTCGGCAAAGCGCGCCAGCGCCTGCACATCGACGGCATAACGCGCCACCGCAGCGTTCAGTGCCGCATCGTCGGTCGACCCGCTGTAGTGGGCACCGATGTTGCCGAACACCGGGCGCTCGCCCGTACGCTGGTGCGCGATGTCGGCGAAATGGAAGGTCGCCCAGTTCAGGTGGCCCTGCAGCGCGCGTTCCGGTACGCGGATGACGTCGAGCACGGTCTTCAGCCTGCGGGCCTGCTCGGGGCTGCGCTGCGCCGCGGGCAGACCCAGACCCAGGCATTCTCGGCTGCGCTGGCGCACATCGTCGGCCCTCATCGCCGACCCCGCGGGCAAACCCATCCACAGCGAGTAGTTCGGCTCGTCAGGCCGCGGGTGGTTGTGACACAGCGCCTGGTAGACCACGCGCAGGTCAAGCCGGAAATCGTACGAGCGCGACCCACCACCCAGCACCCCGCTGCTCAGCAGCACGGCGTCGTAAGGGCGCCGGCCCTGGCTGTCGCGTGTGAACATCTCGGCGGCCTTGGCGGCCACGCTGGCCCCCCAGGACTGGCCGTGCAACACGGTGCGCCGAGGCTGGGCCACATAGTGCAGCACGATGCGGCGCAGCCGTTCGGTGTCTTCGGCCGCAGCGCGCACCGCAACGCCACCCTGGCGGAAGGTGCTGGCGGCAAAGGCGTGGCCGCTGCGCACCCAGATGCTCCAACGTTTCAGGTCTTCCAGCGCACGCTCGGCCTTGACCGGGCCCAGGGTCGGCCCGCCATGCGCGTGCAAGACCAGCACGCCGCTCCAGTGTGCCGGCATCACGATCACGTAGTGGGCGCCCGCGCTGTCCTGGCCAAACCAGCAGCGGGCATCGGCAGGCACCGAGTTCGGGCAGGCATGGCTGAGCGGGGCGGTCTCGGCCGGCAGGGCTGGCGCGTCGGGCAAGGTGCTGCAAGCGGCCAGGCCCGTGAGGGCGGCGGCGACGACGAGTACCGGTCGCATCCTCGACAGCGCAAGTCGGCAGTGCATGGCATCCTTGTGATCAGGTGGGGCACGCACAGTATCTCGCCAGCTGCAAGCGACGCCAGGTACCGCGCAAGTCCGCCGGCCAGGGTGGAGGGGGTATAAGACCGCCATGATCGAAAAGCTGTTCGCCGGCGTGGTCGTGCTTGTGTGTGCGGGGCTGCTGCTGCGCATGGTGCTGGGGCCGCAGCGCCAGCATCAATGGGACCGCTTCTGGCAGCGCCAGCTCGTGCGTGTGCAGAGCACGGGCCGCTGGTTGAAACGCCAGTGGCAACTGCTGCGCAGCAGCCGCGGCGCGCGGCAAGCGGCAGAAGATGCCATCCAGCGGGCGCGCCGGGGCAAGCCCGAAGTCGATCGTGAAGGCAACGTGATCCGGCCGCGCAGCTTTCGCCGCGACGACTCCAAGAAGCCGCCGCTTCACTAGCTTTCAACCCGCTGCGATCCCCAGCAGCTCGGCCGCCAGCGCCTCGGCCACCTCGATGCCGTCGACACCGGCCGACATGATGCCGCCCGCGTATCCGGCGCCTTCGCCGGCTGGATACAGACCGGCCACGTTCAGACTCTGAAGCTTGCGGCCGCGCGTGATGCGCAGCGGCGACGAGGTGCGGGTCTCGACCCCGGTCAGCACCGCATCGGGCATCGCAAAGCCCCTGATCTGGCGCTCGAAGGCCGGCAGCGCCTCGCGCAGCGCCTGCAGGGCATAGTCGGGCAGGCTGCCGCGGCCGCGCTCGGCCAGATCGGTCAATTGCACCCCGGGCGTGTACGAGGGTTGCACCTGGCCCAGCGTGGTCGAACGCTGTCCCTTGATGAAATCACCCACCAGCTGGCCCGGCGCTCGGTAGCCGCCGCCGCCGAGCTCGTAGGCGCGCGACTCCCAATGGCGCTGGAAGGCAATGCCGTCCAGCGGTGACACCGGGCCGGCCGCGCCGGCGTCCACGCGGTAGTCGGCCGGCGTGATGCCGACCACCAGCCCGGCGTTGGCGTTGCGCTCGTTGCGTGAATACTGGCTCATGCCGTTGGTCACCACACGGCCGATTTCCGACGTGGCCGCCACCACGGTGCCGCCCGGGCACATGCAGAAGCTGTAGACCGAGCGCCCGTTCTTCGCGTGGTGCACCAGCTTGTAGTCGGCTGCGCCCAGGATGGGGTTGCCGGCACTCGGCCCGAAGCGCGCGCTGTCGATCAGGCTTTGCGGGTGTTCGACGCGAAAGCCGATCGAGAACGGCTTGGCCTCCATCTGCACGCCATGCCGGTGCAGCATCTCGAAGCTGTCGCGCGCGCTGTGGCCCAGCGCCAGCACCACATGCTCGGCGTCGATCTGCTCGCCGCTGGCCAGCGTCACGCCGCGCATCTGACGGTGATCGGCAGCGCCCTCGATCAGCACATCGGTCACGCGCGCGCCGAAACGCACTTCACCACCCAGCGCGATGATGTCGGCGCGCATCTTCTCGATCATGCTGACCAGGCGAAAGGTGCCGATGTGCGGCTTGCTGACGTACAGGATCTCTTCGGGCGCGCCGGCCTTGACGAACTCGGTCAGCACCTTGCGCGTCAGGTGGCGCGGGTCGCTGATCTGGCTCCACAACTTGCCGTCGGAAAAGGTGCCGGCGCCCCCTTCGCCGAACTGCACGTTCGATTCGGGGTCGAGCTCACCCCGTCGCCACAGGCCCCAGGTGTCCTTGGTGCGTTCGCGCACCGGCCGGCCACGCTCGAGCACCAGCGGCCGCAGACCCATCTGCGCCAGGATCAGCGCGGCAAACAGCCCGCAGGGGCCGAAGCCGATCACCAGCGGGCGCGCGCGACCACTGGTCCGGAAATCGGCCGGCGCATGGCCGATGAAGCGGTAGCGCGTATCGGGGCTGGGCTTGACGTGCACATCACCGGCAAGGCGTTGCATCACGCCAGTCTCATCGGCCAGTTCGCAATCGATGGTGTAGCTGAGCACGATGGCCGACTTCTTGCGCGCGTCGTAGGCACGCTTGAAGAGCGTGAAGCCGAGCAAGTCGGCGTCGGCGATGCCCAGTCGCCGGACCACGGCCACACGCAGCGCGCCCTCGGCATGGTCGAGCGGCAACCGCAGTTCAGTGATGCGCAGCATCGGTCCCGCGCGCGACCGTCAGGTCGCCGCCGCCGCCTCGAGGGGTCGCTCAACCACCCCCATGCAGACGCCGCGGATCCGACTCTGCCGGGCCGCCAGCGTCGCACACTGGGGGGCTAAGGCTGGACACAAAGGGTCCTGTGGACCCCTTGTGCCTGCCGAAGAGCCAGGCCACTGGCCTGGCGCGGTCTGCAAGACGGCGACCCAAGGTCGCCTTGGGGGGAGCCAAACTCAACTGCCGCCCTTGTGCGGCCGCTTGCCCGGATTCTTCTTGCTGCGCGTGTGCGAGCCACGCTCCAGGCTGACCCGTTGGCCGGCGCCGCTGACCTTGAGGTTGGTGCTCGGGGGAGTGGCCGGGGGCGGTGTGGCCTTGCGGTCGGCTTCGGTTCGAATCTTTCGGGCCATGGCGCGCTCGTGTCAAAAATGGAAAAGCCGCGATTAGGCCACAGCCCGGCGCCGGCCCGCAGCGACGGGACGACAGAGCGACAATCCAGCCATGCTTCATGCCAACAAACTGATTCCCCAGGGCCGTGGTCTGGCAGCCGTGCTGCTCAAGCGCGCCGCGTCGATCGAACTCGATTGGGCCGTACGCAGCAAGTACCATTTCGAGGCCACAGACAGCCAGGGCCGCCACGTCGGCGTCAGCCTGCCTGACGGCAGTGTGATGCGCGGCGGCGACGTGCTGGTGGCCGAGGACGGCACGCTGGTCCGCGTGCTGGCCGCGCCGCAGCCGGTGCTGTTTGTGCGCCCCTGCCCGCAGCATGGCAGTGCCTTCGACCTGCTGCGCGCCGCCTATCACCTGGGCAGTCGGCAAGTGCCGCTGCAACTGGCGCCCGATCACCTGAAGCTCGAGCCCGACCCGGTGCTGGCGCGCCTGCTGGACGCGATGCAGCTGATCGTCAGCGAGGAGCAGGCCGCATTCGAACCCGAGGCCGACGTTGGTGCGGCGCAGCATGCGGGCCATGCCCATGGCGATCACCACGCACACGGCCATGCACACGACCACGCGCAGGCCACGCCCTCGCCCCAGCCGCATGTGCACGGGCCGGGTTGCGGTCACGGTCACGGTCACGGTCACGGTCACGATCATCACGACCACGACCACGACCGCTGAGCGTGCAGCCCGCGTCAAGGCGGTGGCGCTGCGCCGCCGTGCGGGGCAGCGACTGCTGCTGCCCAAGCCCCCAGATGACGCTTCCGCCATCGATCTGGCGTAAAGTCAGGCCTCATTTCTGACCAAGGAGCGCACATGGGACTGTTGTCATTTATCAAGGACGCTGGCGAGAAGCTGTTCGGCGGCAGCGAGGCGAAGGCCGCGCAAGCCGCTGCAGCGCAGGCCCCCACGGCCGAAAACGTCGCGGCCCTGAGCAAGGTTGCCGGCGATGCCATCGCCACCTACATCGGCACGCAGGGCCTGAAGGTCGATGCGCTGGAAGTGGGCTTCGACGCCAACACAGGCACCGTCACGGTATCGGGCGTGGTGCCCGACCAGGCGACGCGGGAGAAGGTGGTGCTGTGCTGCGGCAACGTCGACCGCGTGGCCGCCGTCAACGACCAGCTGACCGTCAGCACGCCGCAGCCCGAGTCGCAATGGCACACCGTGGTCAGCGGCGACAACCTGTCGAAGATCGCCAAGAAGTTCTATGGTGACGCCAACAAGTACCCGGTGATCTTCGAGGCCAACAAGCCGATGCTGAGCAATCCCGACAAGATCTACCCGGGCCAGATGCTGCGCATCCCGCCGGTCTGACCCTCTTGCCACCCGCCCCTGAAATGCTTGCGCGAATGCAGTTTCAGCTTCGGGTGGCCAGCGCGATGCTGGGCAGGATCAACAGTGCGCCCGCGGCGTGGTACCAGCGCGGTACCTCGCCCAGCAGCACCCAGGCCATCAGCGGCGCGTAGACCGGGGTGAGGTACAGCATCAGCGCCGTGCGTGCGGCGCCCAGTTCACGCTGCAAGAAGGAATAGGCACCGTACGACAGTGCGCCCGGCAGCACCGCCGCGGCCAGTACCAGGCCCAGCGCCTGCCAACCGAGCGCAGGGGACGGCAGCAGCAAGGCCTCGGCCAGCGTCGACGGCAGCAGAAGCACCAGGCCACCGGCGATGATCGCCACCAGCCTTTCACCCGGTCCCATCTGTGACGGCCAATGCCGCAGCAGCACCGAATACGCCACCCACGATATCGAGGCCGCCACGATCCACAGGTCACCGCGGTTGAAGCGCACGGCCAGCAGCACCTGGACATCGCCCTTGGCGATGACGATCAGCAGGCCCAGCAGGGCCAGGCCCACGCCCAGCCACTGGCGCCCGCGCATGGGCTCGTGCAGCAGTCGTGCGCCGAACACCGCGATACCGATCGGCGTGACGGCGTAAATCAGCGCCATGTTCGTCGACGTGGTGTTTTGCCCGCCGATGTACACCCAGGCGCCGCAGATCCACATGCCCAGCGCGCCCAGCACCAGCAGCTGCTTCCATTCGGTGCGCAGTGCGGCCCGGCGTCGCCACAGACCCTGACCGACGAACGGCAGCATCAACAGCGCCGCCAGCACCCAGCGGCCGGTGGCCAGCAGATGCGGCGCGATCACGCCGTCGGCGGCACGTGCGATCAGGTAGTTGCAGGACCACAGCGCGGGCACCACCCACAACAGTACGCGCGCCCAGCGCGCGGTCTGCCGGGTCACGCGTGCCGAGCCATCGCTTCGCCCATGCGAATGGCGGCACCCGGCGCCCAGCCCGGGTTGAAGCGCAACGGCCCCGGCGGCAGCAGCAGCACCACGGTCGATCCGAGCAGGAAGCGGCCCATCTCCTGGCCGCGGTCCAGGCGCAGGTCGCGATCGTCGTAGCGCCATTCGCGCACATGGCCGGGCCGCGGCGGATTGACCACGCCGTGCCAGACGGTGGCCATGCTGCCCACGATGGTGGCCCCCACCAGCACCAGCACGAAGGGGGCGGCCGCGCCACCGCTCAGCGAATCGAACACGCAGACCACGCGCTCGTTGCGTGCGAACAGCCCGGGCACGCCGCGCGCAGTGGTCGGGTTGACCGAGAACAGCTCACCCGGCACGTGGACCATGCGCCGCAACCGGCCTGCGGCCGGCATGTGGATGCGGTGGTAGTCGCGCGGACTGAGGTACAGGGTGGCGAAGTGACCGCCGTTGAAAGGTGCCGCCAGGGCCGCATCACCCCCGACCAGCGCGGTGGCGGTGTAGCTGTGGCCCTTGGCCTGGAAGATCTGCCCGCCCTCGATCGCGCCAAACTGGCTGATTGCGCCGTCCACCGGGCACAGCCAGTCGGCGTCGGCCAGCGGCCGCGCGCCGGCGCGCAGCGCACGCGTGAAGAAATCATTGAAGCAGGCGTAACGTTCGAGCTCAGGCTCGGCGGCCTCGGCCATGTTGACACCGTAGCGACCGACGAACCAGCGCATCACGGCCGTGCTCAATGCGCCGCCACGGGCGCCGGCAGCCCGGCCGGCCAGGCGGGTCAGCGCCTGTTTGGGCAGCAGATACTGCGGCAGGACCGCCAGCCGGTCCGACATCAGTGCAGCCGCGGCAGCTCGCGCAGGGCCTTCACCGCGCCTTGCCCGACGGCGGCGCCGAAGCGCTTGGCCAGGCGCTCGGCCACGTTGTCACGAGGGGTGTAATCGACCACTTCCTCGGCCTTGACGACCTCGCGCGCCACGTAGTCCAGGTTGCCCAGCTTGTCGGCCAGCCCCAGTCGGATGGCCTCTTCGCCACTCCAGAACAGGCCCGAGAACGTCTCGGGCGTTTCTTTCAGCCGGTCGCCGCGACCCCGCTTGACGACCGCGATGAACTGCTGATGGATCTGGTCGATCATCGCCTTGGCATAGGCCGTCTGGCGCTCGTTCTGGGGCGAGAAAGGATCGAGCATGCCCTTGTTGTCACCCGCGGTGAGCAAGCGGCGCTCGATGCCCAGCTTGTCCATCAGGCCCACGAATCCGAAGCCGTCCATCAGCACGCCGATGCTGCCCACCAGGCTGGCCTTGTCGACGTAGATCTCGTCGGCCGCCACCGCGATGTAGTAGGCACCCGAGGCGCACATCTCCTCGACCACCGCGTAGACCTTCTTCTTGTGCAACGCTTTCAGGCGGCGGATCTCGTCGTTGACGATGCCGCTTTGCACCGGGCTGCCGCCGGGCGAGTTGATGCGAAGCACCACGGCCTGGGCCCCCGGGTCCTCGAAGGCGCTCTTCAGCGCCGACACCAGGGCCTCGGCACTGGCCTCGTTGCCGGCGGCGATCTCGCCCTGCACCTCGATCAGCGCCGTATGCGCCTTGGTGCCCGCCTGCACATGGGCGCGCTGCGAGAACACAGCCCAGGCCACCGCCAGCACCAGGCCCAGCCAGGCCAGGCGGAAGAAGACCCGCCAGCGGCGGTCGCTGCGCTGCTGGCGCAGCATCTCGCGGGCCACGCGCTCGAGGCTGCTTTCCAGCGCCGCCAGGGGTGCCGGCGCGGGCGCGGCAACGGCCGGCGGCGGCAAGGACTGGTCACTGGCCGCCGGGCTGCCCGGGGCGTTGTCGTCGTCAGGGGGGGTCATCAAAGGCTCCGCGGCGCGGGATCGTCAGGGGACAGCGGCCGGATGTCGCGGGAAGGATACCAATACACCTGCCCGCCTTCTTCCTCGACCCGGATCGCCGTCAGGCGGCCGCGGCCGCAGGGCCCGCTCACACAGCGGCCGTCGGCGGGTTCGTACATCGCGCCATGGATCGAGCACAGGATCCAGCGCTTGTCCATGTCGAGAAACTCGCCCGGCTGCCAGTCCATCTCGGTGGGCACGTGCGAACAACGGTTGACATAGGCCACCACGGCACCGTCGAAGCGCAGCGCGAACGCGCGCGCCGGCTGCTGCCACTGCAGCACGTCCCAGACGAAGGCCAGCCCGCGTTCGGCCAGCTCAGTCGAGCGGCACAAGGCCTCGCGGGTGACGGCTTCGACCGGCAGCATTTCAGGCATGCGCGCTCAGCCAGTCGTGCAGTTGGGCCGTGGAATGGGCGACGAACAAGGGGCCGAAGGCTTCGAAGGCGGCGGGGTCGTGCGCGCCAAAGCTCACGCCGACACAGGCGGCGCCGGCATTGCGTGCCAGCAGAAGGTCGTGCGTGGTGTCGCCGATCATCACGGTGCGCGAAGGATCGACGCCGAACTCGGTCATCAGCTCGAGCAGCATGCGTGGATCGGGCTTGGATGCGGTCTCGTCGGCAGTGCGGGTGGCGTGAAACAGCGGGCCTAAGCGCGACTGCGCCAGCGCGTGGTTCAGCCCTTGCCGGCCCTTGCCGGTGGCCACTGCCAGCCAGTGGTTGCGCGCCTTCAGCGACTGCAGCATGGCCTCGGTGCCGTCGAACAGCAGCAACTCGTCCTGCTGCGCCAGGTAGTGGTGGCGGTAGCGCCGGCCCAGCTCGGGGTAACGCTCGGCCGGCAGCTGGGGTGCAGCATGCCGCAGCGCATCGTGCAGACCCAGACCGATCACGTAGGCGGCGTCGGCATCGCTGGGCACGGGCACACCGACATCCTGGCAGGCGTTCTGGATGCAGCGCGCGATCAGCGTGGTGGAGTCGGAAAGCGTGCCGTCCCAGTCGAAGGCGATGAGGTCGAAGCGGCGGGGTCGGGTCATGGTGCAGACAGAGCGCTCAGGAGTGTCTCGCACTCGGCCGGCAGGGCAGCCTGCAGGGTGATGCGCAGGCCGCTGGTCGGGTGGTCGAAGGCCAGTTCGCGGGCATGAAGAAACATGCGCGCAAATCGCAACGGTGTGCGCGCCAGGTCGCGGTTGCGCGCGAAGTCGCCGTACTTGGGGTCACCCACGATCGCATGCCCGGCCGACGCCAGGTGCACGCGAATCTGGTGCGTGCGGCCGGTCTTCAGACTGATCTCGAGCAGCGAATACGCGCCGAGCAGCCGCACCGACCTGACCAGCGTGATCGAGCGGCGGCCGTCGGCGTGGTCGGCCGCCACGACACGCACATGGCGCTCGCCGGCCGCGTCCAGCGTCTTGTGCAGTGCCTGGTCGATGACCTTCAGGTTCTTCGGCCAGGCCCCCCACACCAGCGCCAGGTAGGACTTGGTGATGGTCTTGCCGCCCTCATGGGACCGGAACTGGTCCTGCAGGGCCGTCAGCGCACTGCGCTTCTTGGCCAAAAGCAGCACGCCGGATGTCTCCTTGTCGAGCCGATGCACCAGTTCGAGAAACTTGGCTGCCGGCCGCGCCTGGCGCAACTGCTCGATCACGCCTGAGCTGACGCCGCTGCCACCATGCACGGCCACGCCGGCCGGTTTGTCAATCGCCAGCAGTTGTTCGTCCTCGAACAGGATCGGAAACTCGCGCGCCGGTGCCCGTGGTGTGCCCGACCGGTCAGGCAGTCGCAGCGGCGGCAGGCGCACCTCGTCGCCTTCGGCGATGCGGGTGTCGGCCTGCGCCCGCCCCTTGTTCAGTCGCACCTCGCCCGACCGGATCACGCGGTAGACGTGCGTCTTGGGCACGCCCTTGAGGATGCGCAGCAGGTAGTTGTCGAGCCGCTGGCCGGCCGACTCGGCGTCGACCCTGAGGCGCTGCACCGCCTGCAGCGCGGTGGCCGCCGGCGCCGCCGGTGCGCAAAGCACCCGCTTATTCGGTGCATCCCCCGTGGCGACTTTGGCCCCTATAATCCGTCGCTCCACGTTCGTGCGGTAAGTGCTTGATTTTCCGGAGTTTACTCGGGGAAACCCGCAAGCGCCCCACAAGCACCGGCCGGCCTGACGTGGAAGGTCATGCGCTGAAGTCCGCGCATGTTCAAGGTGATGCAACGCCTGTGGGCGGTGCGC
This sequence comes from Rubrivivax sp., assembly GCA_016707445.1. Lineage (GTDB taxonomy): Bacteria > Pseudomonadota > Gammaproteobacteria > Burkholderiales > Burkholderiaceae_C > Rubrivivax. Next base: position 304,837 of record JADJHR010000019.1, on the reverse strand, counting down.
GAGCCGGTGCCCCAACGTGGCCCGGCGGCGTGCCCAGGCAGGCGGCAGAGAACTGCGAGAACCGAGCTGCCTCCGTCGGCCTTGCCCACGGAGCCGGCACCGAAAGAATTCTGGTGCAAGACGACCCCCGGGTCGGCCTTGCGCCTGCGACCGGCACCGCCACCGGCCCATGCACCCGACCCGAATCCCTGTCCCATTCAAGCTTCGGCCCCGGCACTTTGCCGGCGTGGCCTGTGGCTGGCCTGGGCATGTGCTGCGTGATCCGCAGCCAGGGACGACGAGCGCTGCAGCGGCCGACGGCGGCACCGGGTCGAACGCGCCAACGCTGCAAGTCTGACCGCCGACATCCGTCGCGGTGCAACGCAGTCCAGGGCATTTCGCGCCAACGGTTCACCGCCTTTCTCGTGCATCGAACGAAAGACCGGCGCCTTCGCTGAGCGAGGCGTCGCTTTGGAGTGCACATGAAACGCATGCTGATCAACGCCACGCAGCCCGAAGAGCGGCGGCTGGCGATCGTCGATGGCCAGAAGCTGCTCGACTTCGAGACCGAGATCGAAGGGCGCGAACAGCGCAAGGGCAACATCTACAAGGCCGTCATCACGCGCGTCGAGCCTTCGCTCGAAGCCTGTTTCGTCGACTACGGCGAAGACCGCCACGGCTTCCTGCCGTTCAAGGAAATCTCGAAGAACTACTTCCGCGAAGGCGTCAGTGCCCGCGACGCACGCATCCAGGACGTCGTCAAGGAAGGCGACAACCTGCTGGTGCAGGTGGAAAAGGAAGAGCGCGGCAACAAGGGCGCCGCACTCACCACCTTCGTCAGCCTGGCCGGCCGCTACCTGGTGCTGATGCCCAACAACCCGCGCGGCGGCGGCGTCAGCCGGCGCATCGAGGGTGAGGACCGCGAAGAACTGAAAGAGAACCTCGAGCAGTTGGACTACCCCAAGGGCATGAGCCTGATCGCGCGCACCGCCGGCATCGGCCGCAGCGCGGCCGAGATGCAGTGGGACCTGAACTACATGCTCAAGCTCTGGGACGCCATCGACGGCGCTTCCAAGGCCGGCAAGGGCGCCTTCCTGATCTACCAGGAAAGCAGCCTGGTGATCCGCGCCATCCGCGACTACTTCACCGCGGACATCGGCGAGATCCTGATCGACACCGACGACATCTTCGATCAGGCCGCGCAGTTCATGAACCACGTGATGCCGGAGACGGCCAATCGCGTGAAGCGCTACCGCGACGACGCACCGCTGTTCAGCCGCTTCCAGATCGAGCACCAGATCGAGACCGCGTTCAGCCGCACCGTCAACCTGCCCAGCGGCGGCGCGATCGTGATCGACCACACCGAGGCGCTGGTGTCGGTGGACGTGAACTCGGCGCGCAGCACGCGCGGCACCGACATCGAAGAGACCGCCACGCGCACCAACCTGGAAGCCGCCGACGAGATCGCGCGCCAGATGCGGCTGCGCGACCTGGGCGGGCTGATCGTGGTCGACTTCATCGACATGGAAGAGAGCAAGAACCGGCGCGAGGTGGAGAACCGCTTGCGCGACGGCCTGCGCAGCGACCGCGCGCGCGTGCAGTTCAGCTCGATCAGCAAGTTCGGCCTGCTGGAGATGAGCCGCCAGCGCCTGCGCCCGGCGCTCAGCGAAGGCAACCACATCACCTGCCCGCGCTGCAACGGCACCGGCCACATCCGCGACACCGAATCCAGCGCACTGCAGATCCTGCGCATGGTGCAGGAGGAGTCGATGAAGGACAACACCGCCGCCGTGCACGTGCAGGTGCCGGTGGAGGTGACCAGCTTCCTGCTCAACGAGAAGCGCACCGAGATCACCAAGATCGAACTCAAGCAGCGCGTGACCGTGCTGCTGGTGCCCAACAAGCATCTGGAAACGCCCAACTACAAGCTCGAGCGCCTGCGCCACGACGACCCGCGCCTGGAGAACCTGCAGGCCAGCTACACGATGATCGAAGAGCCGGACGAGGAAGTCGGCATCACGCGTCGCGAGAAGAACGCCAAGCCGCGCCGCGAGCCGGTGATCAAGGGCGTGCTGCCCGACCAGCCGGCACCGCCGGCACCGCCGCCCGCACCGGTGGCGGCACCGGTCGTGGTGCCCGCAACGCGGGTCACGATGCCCAGTGCCACGCCGTCCGCGGCGCCGGGAACGGGCTTCTTCTCATGGGTGCGCAAACTTTTCGGCGGTGAACCGCCGGCTGCAGTCTCGACCAGCACCGCCGTCGCCGAAGCCCAGCCCACGGCTGCGGCCGCACCGCAGGGCGACAAGCGCGAGGGCCGTGATGGCCGTCGCGGCGGTCGCGGCGGGGATCGTGGCGGCCGAGGTCGCGAAGGACGGGAAGGTCGCGAAAACCGCGAGGGCCGCGAGGGCCGCAGCCCGCGCCCGGCCCGTGAAGCCGGCGGTGAAGCTGACGCTGCCGAAGCCCGCAATGGCGACGAGCGCAATGGGCGAAGTGAGCGTGGCGAGCGCGTTGAACGCACAGACCGCGGCGAGCGCCGGGGCCCGCGTCCCGAACGTGCGCCGCGTGCAACGGTGCAGCCGCTGGCGGCCGACAGCACTGCACTGGCCGACACCTTGCCGCTGCCCGAAGGCAGCCTGCCGTCGGCCGAAGACGGCGAACGTGATGGCCGACGCCGTCGCCGCAGAGGCGGCCGTGACCGCAGCGAAGGCCGAGGCGACGAGGGCAACCCGGTAACGACAGACGACACGTCGACTGTCGACACCGCCGACCGCGTCGACCTTGCCGAAGGCACGGGTGAAACCGTGCCAGGCGCCGACGAAGGCTCGGGCACCGAGCGTGAAAACGGGCGCCGAGGCGGCCGCGGCCGTGGCCGCGAGCGCGGGCGTCGTGAAGGGCGTGACACCGACACCATCGCAGTGCCAGGTGACGACGCATCGGTCGAAACGGCGGTAGCGCTGCCGGACAGCGAACATGCCGACTTCGAGCCGACCCACCCTGACGCGGCTGGACTGCAGCCTGCACCCACCGAGAAGGCCGTGGTGGCCGCATTGGCCGTAGTGGCCGCCGAATCGGTCGCCGTGGCCGCAGCGCCGACGCCCGTGGCCGAGATCGCCGCCCCGGCGCTCGAGCCCTACACGCTGCCGGTCGACCAGCTCAGCGGGCTCGCCACCGATGCCGGGCTGGAATGGGTCAACAGCGACGCCGACAAGATCCGCACCGTGCAGTCGGCGATGGCGGCAGAGCCGGCGCCGGTACGGGTGCCACGCGTGCCGCGCCCACCGGTCGTGGTCGACGAAGGGCCGCTGGTGCTGGTGGAAACGCGACTCGACCTGTCGCAGCTGAAGCTGCCCTTCGAAAACGCGCAAGACCGCGTCTGAGCCGGCGCTGACTTGGGCGCCTGCCCGACGCCCAAGTCAGGGCAGGCGTTCCAGCGCGCGCTGGTAGACCGGGTCGTGCATCAGCTCGTCCCAGGTCATCGGTGCGCTGCTCGGCAGCAGCGCCAGGCGTCGCACCTGGCTGTCGGGATCTGGGTGCCACAGGCCGCGTTCGGCAGCGGCCTGCAGGCCATCGAGCAAGGCGTCGACGGCTGCGCCGCCGTCGACCGACTGATTGCACAGCAGCACCAGGTCGCAACCGGCGTCCAGTGCGGTGGCAGCGGCTTCGCTGTAGCTGATCTCGCGGCCACGCAGGCGGCGTGCACCGGCCATGCTGAGATCGTCGCTGAACACGGCGCCGGTGAAGCCGAGCTGGCCACGCAGGATGTCCTTCAGCCAGCGCTGCGAAAAGCCGGCCGGATGGTCGTCGACCTTCGAATAGACCACATGCGCTGGCATCACCGATGTCAGCGAGGTGCTCAGCCACTCGTAGGGCCGGGCATCGTCGGTCAGGATGGTCTTCAGGCTGCGCCGGTCGACCGGAATCTCGAGGTGGCTGTCGGCCTTGACAAAGCCATGGCCGGGAAAATGTTTGCCGCAATTGGCCATGCCGGCGCGCAACAGTCCATGCATCAGGCTCTTGCCCAGCATCGTGACCACCCGCGCGTCGCGATGGAAGCTGCGGTCACCGATCACGCTGCTGGCGCCGAAGTCGAGGTCGAGCACCGGCGTGAAGCTGAGGTCGACGCCGCAGGCGCGCAGTTCGGCGCCCAGCACATGGCCGGCTGCCGTGGCGGCATCGGTGGCGGTCAGCGCATCCTTCATCCAGGCGTCGCCCAGCACGCGCATCGGCGGCAAGGCGGTAAAACCGTCGGTGCGAAAGCGTTGCACGCGGCCGCCTTCGTGGTCGACACAGATCAGCAGGTCGGGCCGGATGGTCTTGATCTCGGCGTTCAGTTCAGTCAGCTGGTGCCGGTCCTGCCAGTTGCGCGCAAACAAGATCAGGCCGCCAGTGAGCGGGTGCGCCAGGCGGCGCCGGTCGTCGACATTCAGCGTGGTGCCGGCCACATCCAGGATCACGGGGGCATGTTCGGTCATGGTGAGGAGTCCTCGGTTTCGACGACGACGAACGACGCCGCATAGTCGCTTTCATCGCTCACACTGACATGGGCACGCCAGCCGCGCGCGCTGAACCATTCGGCCAAGGCGCCGCTGAGCTGCAGGTAGGGCTTGCCGCTGGCTTCGTTGAGGATTTCGCAGGCGGCCCAGGTCATCGGCATGCGGATGCCCAAGCCGATGGCCTTGGAGAAAGCCTCCTTGGCCGAGAAGCGCGTGGCCAGGTAGGCCACGCCACGCACCTCGGCGCGCGCGCGGCGGGCCCGAAAGACAGCCAGTTCGCGCTCACCCAGAACACGTTCTGCAAATCGTTCACCACGCCGCGCCAGCGTGGCGCGAATGCGCCGCACGTCGCAGACGTCGGTGCCGACGCCGACGATCATGGCCCGGCCGCGCGAATGCAACGTTGGTAGTCGCGCACGGTCTCGCTGACCCCGAGCTCCAGCGCATCGGCCACCAGCGCATGGCCGATCGAGACCTCGAGCACGCCCCGCACGGCACGCAGGAAATCGCTGAGGTTGTCGCGGTTGAGGTCGTGGCCGGCGTTGACGCCCAGGCCGGCAGCCTGCGCGGCACGGGCGGCGGCGGCAAAGCGCGCCAGCTCGGCGGCCTGCCCGGTCTTGCCATGCGCCGCGGCATAGGGCTCGGTGTAGAGCTCGACGCGGTCGGCGCCGACGGCACGAGCCATCGCCATCGCACCGGGCAGCGGGTCCATGAACAGGCTGACGCGCACGCCCAGGCCATGGGCCTCGTCGATCAGCGGCTTCAGCCGGTCGCCGTCGACGGCCAGGTCCCAACCATGATCAGACGTGAACTGGCCTTCGCTGTCGGGCACGAAGGTGACCTGCTGCGGCCGCACGGCGCGCACGAAACCCATCAGGTTGTGGAAGGGGTTGCCTTCGATGTTGTACTCGGCCTGTGGCCAGTCTTTCAGCAGGGCCGCCAGCTCGGTCACGTCGTGGCCTCGGATGTGGCGTTCATCGGGCCGCGGATGCACGGTGATGCCTTGCGCACCAGCCTGCAGGCACAGTGTGGCGATGCGCTGCACGCTGGGAATGCCCAGGTGACGCGTGTTGCGCAGCAGTGCGACCTTGTTGACGTTGACCGACAGCGCGGTCGGGTGGCCGCGATGTCCGGCGTCGGATCCGGCCTCGTCGGCCATCAGGGGGTTCATGGGCGGGCGCTCGGTGGATCGATAAGTTTGTGCACGTCCGCCAACACCTGGCGGGTGCGCAGCACGGGTGAGCCCAGATGATAGTGAAGCACCCGCCGCAGCGGCGCGCGCAACGCGGCCAGCACCGGGCGCGCGGCGGCGCGCACGGCCGCCCCATGGCCGCTGGACAAGGCGGCTTCGAGCTGCACCATGGCGCGCCCAGGCACGCCGGGCTCACCCGCCATGACGGCCACCACGCCAGTTTCGGCCTGCAGGCTGTAGCGGCCGTCGGGGTCGAGCGCCTCGACCGTGAGCGTCACGCCATTCAACTCGGGCAGCACGCCCAGCTGGCGCAGCAGCATCAGCTCGAAGCTGCGCAAGATGAGCTGAACGCTGGCTTCGTCGGCAGCCTGCAGGGCATGCACGGCTTCGGCATAGGCGTCGAACAGGTTTTCGTGCGCGTCCTGCCGGGCCAGCAGCTTGAGCAGCAGTTCGTTCAGATAGAAGCCGGCAAACAGCGCCGCACCCGCGGGCATGGGCGGCCCGGGCAGGCGCTCGGCGCTGCGCAGCAGATGCACCTCGGCCGAGGCCTCGGGCGGTGTCCGACCCAGCTGCACGACCAGCTGCTGGAACGGGATCAATACCGGCCGCAGCTGCGAATACGGGCGCTTGGCGCCCTTGGCCACCACCACCACGCGGCCTCGCTCGCGGCTGAACAGCTCGACGATCAGGCTGGTCTCGCTCCAGTCCCAGCTGTGCAGCACGAAGGCCGTCAACGGCGCGGCAACGGCCTTGCGCGGTGTCATGCGGCCGGCCCCGGCCTATTCGTAGCCGTAGCTGCGCAGATGGGCCTCGTCGTCGGCCCAGCCCGAGCGCACCTTGACCCACAGCTCGAGAAAGACCTTGGCGCCGAGCAGCTTTTCCAGCTCCTGGCGCGACTCGCTGCCGATGCGCTTGAGCCGCTCGCCGCCTTCGCCGATCACCATGCCCTTGTGCGCGTCGCGCTCGACGACGATGCTGGCGCCGATGCGGCGCAGGTTGCCCTCTTCCTCGTACTTGTCGATCACGACCGTGCACGAATACGGCAGTTCGTCGCCGGTCAGGCGGAACAGCTTCTCGCGCACGATCTCGCTGGCCAGGAAGCGGTCACTGCGGTCGGTCAGCGCCTCTTCGTCGTACAGCCAGGGCTGTTCAGGCAGGTACTTCTCGACGATGCCGAACAGGCGCTGCACGTCGGCTTCTCGTTTGGACGACATCGGCACGTATTCGGCAAAGGCGTGCCTGTCCTGCATGCCGCGCAGCCAGGGCAGCATGTCGTTGCGCCGCTTGACGGCGTCGAGCTTGTTGGCCACCAGCAGCACCGGCTTGTCCTTCAGGTGTTCGCCTTGCAGCAAGGCCAGCACCTTGGCATCGTCGAGGCCGAAGCGCCCGGCCTCGACCACGAACAGCACCACGTCCACGTCACCCAGCGACGCGACCACGGTCTTGTTCAGGTTGCGGTTGAGCGCGCTGCTGCGTTGGGTCTGGAAGCCGGGCGTGTCGACGAAGACGAACTGCGTGGCGCCCAGCGTGCGCATGCCGGTGATGCGGTGCCGTGTGGTCTGCGCCTTGCGCGACGTGATGCTGATCTTCTGGCCGACCAGCGCATTGAGCAGCGTGGACTTGCCGACATTGGGTCGGCCGACAATGGCGATCAGGCCGCAACGCTGCGGCGACGGGGCATCGGCCTCGATCGGTGAATTCATGCGCGCAGCGGCCCGTCAGGGCCGTCATTGGACTTCAAGGTGTCGAGCATGCGGCGCGCGGCCTCCTGCTCGGCACTTCGCCGCGAACGGCCTTCGCCACTCTCGCTGAGCCCAAGCGTTGCCACGGCACATTCGACAACGAAAGTCTGCGCATGGGCCTGGCCACGGGTGGCGGTGATGCGATAGGCCGGCACGGCAATGCGCCTTGCCTGCAACCATTCCTGCAGTTCGGTCTTGGCGTCCTTGCGCCAGCTCTCGACCTCGGTGTCGGTGATGAGATCGCCCAGCAGGTGGCGCACGAGTTCGCTGGCCGCATCGAAGCCGCTGTCGACAAAGACTGCGCCGATGATGGCCTCGACGGCGTCGGCCAGGATCGAAGGGCGTTGAGCACCGCCGCCGCGCAGTTCGCCGTCGGACAGGCGCAGCACGTCGGGCAGGCTCAGGTGCAGGGCCAGTCGGTGCAGGCTGTCCTCGCGCACCAGGTGCGCGCGGACGCGCGTCAGGTCACCTTCGTCCGAGCCCGAGAAGCGCTCGTACAGCAGGCTCGAGACAGCCAGGTTCAGGACCGCATCACCCAGAAACTCGAGTCGCTCGTTGTGGTCGAGGCTGCCGCTGCGGTGCGTGAGCGCGCGCGTCAGCAGTTGCGGCTGCGCAAAGTGATGCCCAAGCCGGTGTTGCAGCGCGTCGAGTCGACGGTCCATCGATGCTGGCCGTGCCCGCTATTTCGAGCTCGACCGCCCTTCGTATTTAATGAGCAGAAACACCGGGCCGTAGATCTCGATCTCCTTGTTGTAGGCGAAGGCGATCACGACCTTGTCGTTGATCTTGGTGACTTCAAGATCCTTGCCCGAGATCGTGCTGATCGAGTATTCGATGTCCTTCTGACGCTCGAACGCCGCGCGCACTTCCGCCACGGTGGTGGGCGACGAGGCGGCGACCTTCTCGATCGTGCGCTTGATCGTCAGGTACTCATTGACGGTGGGAAACACGCGCAGCGCCAGATAGGCCAGGAAGCCGATCACGATGGCCCAGAACATCAGCCCGAACAGCGTCAGGCCACGCTGGCGGCGCGATGTCGAACGGTGGCTGCAGGACCTCATGGCGGACTGTCTCCTGTGCCGGCGCGGGTGGGGCCGGTCCTTGTGGTCAGTGGAAGGGGCCGATGCGCCCCAGATTGCCGAAGTTCATCCACACGAAGAAGGCGCGGCCAACGATGTTCTCGTCCGGCACGAAACCCCAGTAGCGCGAATCCTGCGAATTGTCGCGGTTGTCGCCCATCATGAAATAGTGACCGGGAGGCACCTTGCAGGTCACGCCCTCGGCGCTGTAGCGGCAATTCTCGTGCATCGGAAAGCTCTTGGGGTCGGGCCCATAGTAGGCCTGCCGACGCGGGTCGACCAGGATCTGGTGCTCGACCGTGCCCAGCTTCTCGCTGAACTGCGGGCTGTAGCGCAGGCTGTCCTCGTCGTAGAAGTCGCCCTTGGCGACGGTCGGCACCTTCTGGCCGTTGATCGACAGCGACTGGTTGAAGTAGCTGATCTCGTCGCCCGGAATGCCGACCACGCGCTTGATGTAGTCCTGGCGCGGGTCGACCGGATAGCGGAAGACCATCACGTCACCACGCTTGGGGTCGTTGTTGGCGATGATCTTCTTGTTGATCACCGGAAGGCGAACGCCATAGTGGAATTTGTTGACCAGGATGAGGTCGCCCACCAGCAGCGTCGGGATCATCGAGCCCGAGGGAATCTTGAACGGCTCGAACAGGAACGAGCGCAGAATGAACACGATCAGGATCACCGGGAACAGGCCGGCGGTCCAGTCCAGCCACCAGGGCTGCATCAGCAAGCGCGACTTGGCTTCCTGTACATTGCCGTCGACCTTGGCGATGCCCATCTGGGCCAAGCCAGCGCGCCGCGCCGCGTCCTGTTGCTCGAGATGCGCTGCAGCCGCTTCGCGCGCTGGCTTGAAGCGAAAGCGTTCGGCCAGCCAGTAGAGCAGCGTGACCAGGGTCAGGATGAACAGCAGCAACGAGAAGTTGCCAGTCCATTGACCGAGAAACCAGCCGCCCAGATAGACGATCAGTGCGCTGTACAGCGCAGCGGTGAGTGAACTCATGCAGAGCCTGGTGGGATTTAGTCGTCGACCTGCAGGATGGCCAGGAAGGCCTCCTGCGGCACCTCGACAGAGCCGATCTGCTTCATGCGCTTCTTGCCGGCCTTCTGTTTTTCGAGCAGCTTCTTCTTGCGCGTGATGTCGCCCCCATAACATTTTGCCAGTACGTTCTTGCGCAGGGCCTTGATGTCTTCGCGCGCGATGATGTTGGCGCCGATGGCGGCCTGGATCGCCACGTCGTACATCTGGCGTGGGATCTGCTCACGCATCTTGGCCGCCACCGCGCGGCCGCGGTACTGACTTTGTGCGCGGTGCACGATCATCGCCAGCGGGTCGACGCGAGTGCCGTTGATCATGATGTCGACCTTGACGACGTCAGCGGCGCGATATTCCTTGAACTCGTAGTCCATCGACGCGTAGCCGCGCGACACCGACTTCAGCTTGTCGAAGAAGTCCAGCACGATCTCGGCCAGTGGCAGTTCATAAGTCAACATGACCTGCTTGCCATGGTAGGCCATGTTCATCTGCACGCCGCGCTTGACGTTGGCCAGCGTCATCACCGGGCCTACCGAATCCTGCGGCATGTACAGGTGGACCGTGACGATCGGCTCGCGGATCTCGCGGATGCGGCCGAGGTCGGGCATCTTGCTCGGGTTCTCGACCATCAGCACCGTGCCGTCGTTCAGCTCGACCTCGTAGACCACGCTGGGCGCGGTGGTCACCAGATCCTGGTCGAACTCTCGCTCGAGCCGTTCCTGCACGATCTCCATGTGCAAAAGGCCGAGAAAGCCGCAGCGAAACCCGAAACCCAGCGCCTGGCTGACCTCGGGTTCGTAGCGAAGGCTGCTGTCGTTGAGCTTGAGCTTCTCCAGCGCGTCGCGCAACTGATCGTATTCGCTGGCCTCGGTTGGGTACAGGCCCGCGAAGACCTGCGGCTGGATCTCCTTGAAGCCCGGCAGCGCTTCACTGGCCGGCCCGGCATTGTTCGGCAGCTTCTTTTCCAGTGTGATGGTGTCGCCGACCTTGGCGGCCTGCAGTTCCTTGATGCCGGCGATGATGAAACCGACCTCGCCGGCTCGCAGCAGCTCGCGGTTCTCGCTCTTGGGCGTGAACACGCCCATATGCTCGATCGGGTAGACGGCGTCGGTGGCCATCATGCGCATGCGCTCACCCTTGCTCAGAACGCCGTCGACCACGCGCACCAGCATCACGACGCCGACATAGGTGTCGAACCAGCTGTCGATGATCATCGCCCGCGGCGGGCCGTCGGGGTTGCCGCGCGGCGCGGGCATGCGCGTGATCACGGCCTCGAGGATTTCGTCGATGCCCATGCCGGTCTTGGCCGAGCAGGGAATCGCATGGTCGGCATCGATGCCGATCACGTCCTCGATCTCTGACTTCGCGTTCTCGGGATCGGCCTGCGGCAGGTCCATCTTGTTGAGCACCGGCACCACCTCGACACCCAGGTCGAGCGCGGTGTAGCAATTGGCCACCGTCTGCGCTTCGACGCCCTGGCTGGCGTCGACGACCAACAGCGCGCCTTCACAGGCCGACAGCGAACGGCTGACCTCGTACGAGAAGTCGACATGTCCCGGCGTGTCGATCAGGTTGAGGTTGTAGATCTGGCCGTCCTTGGCCTTGTATTGAAGGGCCGCCGTCTGTGCCTTGATCGTGATGCCACGCTCACGCTCGATGTCCATCGAATCGAGCACCTGCGCTTCCATCTCACGGTCGCTGAGGCCGCCACAACGCTGGATGAGTCGATCGGCCAGCGTGCTCTTGCCGTGGTCGATGTGGGCAATGATCGAGAAGTTTCTGATGTGGTTCATGGGTGCGCGGACCGGCGCTTCGTGCTGAAGCTAAAGCGGCGGAGCCGCTTCATGGAAGGCTCATATCGCGGCAGCGATGTGAACGCGCAAAGCGCCGTGCCGGACATAAAAAAAAGGCACGTCGAATGGTTGACGTGCCTTCCAACAGAACGTTTGGCAACTGCTTGTTGGGGTTTCATTGTAGCCAAAAGGACCCCGTCAGAACCCGCGCCAATGCTTGTTTTCGGGTCGTTGCACCACTCCAACATCAAAAGTTGTCAACACCTTATCAACAGTCTGATCACCGCCACAGAGTCTGCGAGAGAGCGTCAGATCTCAACAGCAAATTCGAGCATAAAAACAGCCCACAATGCGTGATTCTAGCCCTTCAGGCAACTAATCCAGGTTCCCACCGATTCGAAGCAAGGGATCACTGACTTGTTGTTTGAGCATTTCAGTTTGGCCCAGATTCTGCTTAATTGCACGATATGAAAAGACCCAACAAGTCACTCGACTTGTCGGGCAGCTCAGGGCGGTCGGATTGGACCGTCCTTCTGGGCCGGATCAGGTCTCAGCCACAACACAGCACGCAGGTGCTGTGTTGTGCGCGGACTCAGCCCTTGCACACGAGATGGGCTCGGGCCTTCGCCAGCCACGGCACAGCACGCAGGTGCTGTGTCGTGCGCGGACTCAGCGAGAAGGACGGATCACCAGGTAGTTCGAGGCCTCGCCGCGCCGCACCAGCACGCTGACCGCACGCGCCTTCTCGGCGCGGGTGGCGACGGTGGCGAACTGCTTGCTGTCCATGATGTCGGTGTTGTCCAGCGCCACGATGATGTCGCCTTCGCGTAAACCGGCGCGTGCCGCGGCGCCGTCGGCACTGTCCACACGCACACCGCTGCGCAGGTTCAGCTCTTTCTTCTGCGCATCGCTGAGGTCAGACACCGCGAGCCCGAGTGCGCTCTTGACCACCGGCGCCGCACCGGGCTCGGTCTTGGACGTCCGTGTGGGACGCTCGGCCTCGAATTCGCCAACGGTCACTGACAGGTCACGTGTGCTGCCCCGGCGGAACACCTGCAACACGGTTCGCGAACCCGGCTTGGTGTTGCCGATGATGCGCGGCAGGTCGCCCGACTTCTCGACCGCCTTGCCGTCGACCTTGACGATGATGTCGCCCGCCTCGACGCCACCCTTTTCGGCCGGGCCGCCGGCCTCGACGTTCTGCACCAGCGCGCCCGAGGCCTTGCCCAGGCCGATCGATTCGGCAACCTCTTTGGTGATGGGCCCGATCTGCACGCCAATGCGCCCGCGGATCACTCGCCCCTGTGTGCGCAGCTGGTCGGAAACACGCATCGCCTCGTCGATCGGGATCGCGAACGAGATGCCCATGAAGCCGCCCGAGCGACTGTAGATCTGCGAGTTGATGCCCACCACCTCGCCGCGCAGGTTGATCAGCGGGCCGCCTGAGTTGCCGGGGTTGATCGCAACATCGGTCTGGATGAAGGGCACGTAGTCCCCGGTGTCGCGCGCCTTGGCGCTGACGATACCGGCGGTGACGCTGTTTTCCAGCCCAAAGGGCGAGCCGATCGCCATCACCCATTCACCGACCTTGACGCGGTTGCTGTCGCCGATCTTCACGCTGGGCAGCGCGCTGGCGTCGATCTTGACCAGCGCGACGTCGGTGCGCTTGTCCGAGCCGACCACGCGTGCCTTGAACTCACGCTTGTCGGTCAGCGTGACCAGCAACTCATCGGCGCCGTCGACCACATGGGCGTTGGTCATGATGTAGCCGTCGGCACTGAGAATGAAACCCGAACCGACCCCGCGCTGCTGCGGCGGCGCATCATCGGCGCGCGGTCCACCGCGTGGGTCGGCTCGACCACCGGGCAGCGGAATGCCGAAACGCCGGAAGAACTCCTCGACGCCGGGATCGAGTGCACCGCCGGCCACGCTGCGCCCGCGTTCCAGCGTGCGGATGTTCACCACGGCGGGGCCCACGCGCTCGACCAGATCGGTGAAGTCGGGCAGTTGGACCGATTGGGCCCGAACCGTTGCGGGCCATGCCGCAGCCAGCACCAGCACGCTGGTGGCCACCATCGCCCACCGGCGCAGGGCATCCACCGGCTTGGCTTGAACCCTCAGAGTACGCATGTCGAACACTCCCTCAAGATCAGATTGAAAAACGCATATCGGGGCCGCGCGCCCTGACACAACGGAGCCCGCATCAGCGCTGCTGCCGAAGGTCACGGCCGGCGGCGCTGCAACGCATCGACGAACTGCTTGAGCGTATCGGGCGGCACATCGCCCATCGCCGTGACCCAGAACTCACCATGGCGGCCGGCGCGCGAATGGGTGGCCCCGAACTGCGCCATGAAGTCCTTGCGGTGGCGAGCCGCGTCGAAGGCTTCGATGAACAGCGAGACGTGGGTCAGGCCATCGCTGAACACGGCCTGCGTGACCTCGGACCGCGCGCCTGCCACATCGGCCGGGGCACTGGGGTCGACGGCGCGTTTGACACAGCGGGCCAGCTGAAACCCCGCCACGTTGCGCGCCATCGTCCAGCCCTGGTCTTCTAGACGTGTCGGCAACAGCGTCGGGCGCAGCACACGCAAGCGCTCGAGCTCGCGAATCGGCTGCAGCACCGAATCGGGCTGGGAACGAACGCCGATCTCGACTTCGGAAAACGCGGCCGACTCCAGCACCGCCTGCGTCGGCCCAATGATGTCCGAGCGCAGCATCAGGCCGCTGCGCTGGTCGGCCCACATGCGGTACGTGAAGCGCAGCGCATCACGCGGTTGCAGCACGAAGACCTGGGCCTCACGCCCGGCAATGCGGTCTTGTCCTTCGAGCCTGAGCTCGTAGTGATCGAGCGCGCGCGGCTCGACCGACTGCGTGGCCGACGGCAGGTTGATCTGCACACCACGGCGTTCGATCACCGCCAGGCCGGCCTGCGGCCATACGGTGTGGACCAGGTCGTTGTGCCGATAGACCTGGCGCTGCTTGCCGTCCAGCACCTCGATGCGCTCGAACACCTGGTCGCCAACGCAGAAGTGCGCCACGCTGGAGCTCGTCATCACGCCGTTGGCCGAAATCACCATCGTGCCCTGATAGTTGCCACCGACTGCGGCGCGGTGCATGCGCGCCAGCCAGGCACGCGCATCGTTCGGCGCCGTGGTGGGCAGCGCCGTGTCGCCGGCCAGCGCCGGCATCACGGCCACGAGCATCGACAAAGGCACCAGCGCGCGACGCCAGAACCGCCAGGGCATGAGGCTCACCGTGCCGGGGCCAGGATCTCGACGCTGCGCAGCGCGCCGTCCGGAACCGTCGACGGCGAACCGCCCAGCGCCCCGCGATGCGCCTCGAACAAGGCATCGAGCCGAGCATCACGCAGCAGCTGTCGATCGAATATCAGGCCAGGCCCTGAAGCTGGCGGCGCCACAGTGGTGACTTGGCGCGTTGACCCGGGATCGGCCGACGGTGCCACCGCCACAGGCTGCTTGTTCCAGCCCGAAGGTCCAGAACCAGACTCCGAGCGCAGCGCCACGGTGACCACGCCGACCGCGACCACTCCGGCGACCATCGCCGCAGGGGCCAGCCAGCGTCGTGCAGGTACCGGTGCAGGCAGCCGCGCAGTCAGTGGCGCCGGCGCCAGTGGAACCGGTTCGACCGCCAGGCGCTGTCGCAGGGCTTGCAGCATGGCGTTGTCGTGTCCTGCCGGATCTGCCAGGTCGTCAGACCGCAGCACGTCACCGATCAGGTGGTAGACATGCCAATCGTCCCGCAGGCGGTCGTCGGTTCGCCAGCGATCGCACAGGCCGTCGGCGACAGCCTGCGGGCATTCGCCGTCGACCAGGCTGGACAGATGTTGATCGGCATCGGGGCCGGGCCCCGGTTCGGCGGCAGACAGATGCGGTCGGCTGGCAGCATTCATGCGCAAGGGCTCTTCAGGCTATGGCGGAGTGGCACGTTCACCAGCGTTCACCCTGCCGGGTGTCCAACAGCGGCCGCAGTTTGGCAGCAATGGCTTCGCGGGCGCGAAAGATGCGCGATCGAACGGTACCGATGGGGCAGTTCATGACGTCTGATATCTCTTCGTAGCTCAGACCTTCGATCTCCCGCAGCGTGATCGCCTGCCTGAGATCCTCCGACAAGGCCTCGATGGCCTGGTTCACGGCGGCCGCGATTTCCTTGCTGGCCAACATGGCCTCTGGGGTCTCGCCGTGGCTTAGTTCGTTCTCGACCCGGGAAGTTTCGTCGTCATCGTCGGCATGACGCAATGCACCCTCCGAAATCAGGGGGTCCCGCCGAAGTTCGACCAGAGTCTTCTTGGTCGTGTTGACCGCAATCCGGTACAGCCAGGTGTAGAACGCGCTCTCGCCACGAAACTGCGGCAGTGCCCGATAGGCGCGAATGAAGGTCTCCTGCGCCACGTCCTGCACCAGATCGACATCTCGCAACATGCGGGCGATCAAGCGCTCGATGCGCCGCTGGTATTTGACGACCAGCATCTCGAAGGCCGCAGTCTCACCACGGCGTGCCCGGTCGACCAACTGGGCATCTACATCACGGTCAGTCATGCGGTCAACCATGCGGACTGCGAGGCATTTCGCCGGCATGCGCAGGCGACAGTGCGCCCGCATGGGCGTGAATCACCGCCCGGCACAGGTGTGCAGCCGCCCCGAAGCGGCGCAGGTCCATCGGCAACCACCAGGGGCGCGCGCCTTCGTGGTCGCTGAACCGCAGCAGCATCCAGCGGCCCAGGTCGGCCATCAGTTCGACATCGCCCGGCTTGCCATCCAGCGACCAGGCCGTGCCGTCCCAGACCAGCATGCTGCGCGGCCGACGGTCGACCCAGCGCCACCAGGCGACGGCCGCGGTCAGGGCCAGCGCAGCAGCGGCCGTCAGGGTGAGACCGGGCGTGAGGTTCAGCTGTCGCGACAATCCATAACCCAGACAGGCGGCCGCGAGTGCAGCAACACCACATTCGGCCGCATGCCACCGGGCGTCGCGGCCGCAGGCCATCTGCACCGGCGGGGCGCCGCGCATGCCGGTCAGGCGCGCCTGAACAGCAGCGTGCCGTTGGTGCCGCCGAAGCCGAAGTTGTTCTTCATCGCGACCTCGATCTTCATGCTGCGCGCTTCGTTGGCGCAGTAGTCGAGATCGCATTCGGGGTCGGGGTCGGTGAGGTTGATGGTCGGCGGCGCGACCTGGTGGTGCAGCGCCAGCACGGTGAAGATGGCCTCGACACCCCCGGCACCGCCCAGCAGGTGACCAGTCATCGACTTGGTCGAACTGATCACCAACCCGGCCTTGGCCGCATCGCCGAACGCCGCCTTGACGGCATTCGTCTCGTTGACATCGCCCAGCGGCGTGGACGTGCCATGGGCGTTGAGGTAATGCACGGCGTCGGGGCCGAGTCGCGCGTCGCGCAGCGCGGCCTGCATAGAACGCCGCGGCCCGTCGACGTTGGGCGCCGTGATGTGGTGCGCGTCGCCACTCATGCCGAAACCGATCAGTTCGGCGTAGATGCGGGCGCCGCGGCGCAGTGCGTACTCGCGTTCCTCGAGCACCAGCACGCCGGCGCCTTCGCCGATCACGAAGCCGTCGCGTCCCCGGTCCCAGGGGCGCGACGCCGCGGTCGGATCATCATTGCGCGTGGACAGCGCGCGGGCTGCCGCAAAGCCACCGATGCCGAGCGCGGAGATCGTGGAGTCGGCGCCGCCGGCCACCATGGCATCGGCGTCACCGTACTGGATCAGCCGAGCGGCCAGGCCGATGCCGTGCAGTCCCGTGGTGCAGGCCGTCACCACCCCGAGATTCGGGCCGGTATAGCCGAGCTTGATCGACACATGACCCGAGATCATGTTGATGATCGAGCCCGGAATCAGGAACGGCGAGATGCGGCGCGCGCCACGCTCGTGGTATTCCTTGTAGTTGGCCTCGATCATCGGCAGGCCGCCGATGCCCGAACCCACCAGGCAGCCGATGCGCTGCGCCGACTCTTCGTTCAGCGCGTCACCGTGCGGCAGCCCGGCATCAGCGACGGCCTGCAGCGAAGCTGCCACGCCGTAATGCACGAAGGTGTCGACATGGCGCGCTTCCTTGACTGGGAAGACACCATCGACGCTGAAGTTGCGCACTTCGCCGGCAATGCGTGAGTTCATGCCCGACACGTCGTACTTGGTCACCGGGCCAATGCCCGAACGCCCGGCGACGATGTTGGCCCAGGCCTCGGCGATGGTGTTGCCCACCGGGCTGACGATGCCCAGGCCGGTGACGACCACGCGACGGGCACTCATGCGCGCACCCTGCAAGCCGGCGGGGTGGCCGTCAGCGGTGCGGCCAGGCGCAACGGGCGCCGACTCAGGCCTTCTGGTGGGCAACCGCGTAGTCGATCGCCAGTTGCACCGTCGTGATCTTCTCGGCCTCCTCGTCGGGGATCTCGATGCCGAACTCGTCCTCCAGCGCCATCACCAGTTCGACGGTATCGAGCGAGTCGGCGCCGAGGTCGGCGACGAAGGCCTTCTCGTTGGTGACGTCGGCCTCGGGAACGCCGAGTTGTTCGGCAATGATCTTCTTGACTCGTGCTTCGATGTCGCTCATGACTCCTCCGGGAGTGGTTCGAAAAACAGCGCGCGATTCTACCGGCGCGGCCCCGGCGCGCCGTCGGCGGTCCGGGAGTGGGAAACGCAGGCTGCGTTCAGCTCATGTACATGCCGCCGTTGACATGCAGCTCAGCACCGGTGATGTAACCGGCCTGGGGTGAGGCGAGAAAGGCCACGGCATGCGCCACATCGTCGGGCGCGCCCAGGCGGCCCAGTGGAATGTGGCCCAGCAGCGCCGTCTTCTGCGCATCGCTCAGCGCGTCGGTCATGTCGGTGGCGATGAATCCGGGCGCGATGCAGTTGACCGTGATGCTGCGGCTGCCCAGCTCGCGCGCCAGGGCGCGCGTCATGCCGGCCACGCCGGCCTTGGCCGCCGCATAGTTGGCCTGGCCCGGGTTGCCGGCGGCACCCACGACCGAGGTGATGTTGACGATACGCCCGTAGCGCTGCTTCATCATCGTGCGCATGGCCGTGCGGCAGGTGCGGAACACGGCCTTCAGGTCGGTGTCGAGCACCGCGTCCCAATCCTCGTCGCGCATGCGCATCGACAGGCCGTCGCGCGTGATGCCGGCGTTGTTGACCAGCACGTGCAGACCACCATGCTGCTTGACCACGGCGTCGATGGCGGCCTCGACCGCGGCACCGTCGTTGACATTCAGGCAGATGCCGGCGCAGCCCGCGTGCGCAGCCAGCGCGGCGGTGATGGTCGCTGCACCCGACTCGCTGGTGGCCGTGCCGATCACCTTGAAGCCCCCAGCAGCCAGGGTGGCGGCGATGGCACGGCCGATGCCGCGCGAGGCGCCGGTGACGAGGGCGACTTGGGCTTCGGGGCTGCTCATGACAGCAGTCCTTGGTTTCGGCCAACGACGCGGGGTCGAACAAGGCGCCAGCCGTCAATTCGGGCGCGATGCGCGCAACCATGCGCGACAGCACCTTGCCCGGACCGCATTCGACCACATGGGTGGCGCCGCGGGCCTGCAGCGCCTGGATCACCTCGACCCAGCGCACGGGGCCCCAGGCCTGGCGCACCAGGGCATCCCGGATGCGTTGCGGCTCGGTCTCGACGGCGACGTCGATGTTGTTGACGACGCGATGGCGGCGCTGACAAAGGCCACCTGCGGCACCGGCTCAGCGCCTCGGCGGCCGGCTTCATCAGCAGCGCAGTGGAAGGGCGCCGACACCGGCAGGGGCAGCGCGCGCTTGGCACCGGCGTCCTTCAGCAATTCGCAGGCGCGCCGACGGCAGCCTTGCTGCCGGCGATCACGATCTGCCTGGGATCGTTGAAATTGGCTGCCGGCGACCGGCTGCCGGCGTCCTTCGAGGCCTGCGCGCAGGCCTGTCGCACAGCGTCGGCCTCGAGGCCGAGCACGGCGACCATCGCACCGGCCCCCACCGGCACGGCTGCCTGCATGGCCTGCGCCCGAAAGCGCACCAGCGGCACGGCGTCGGCCAGCGCCAGCGCGCCGGCAGCCACCAGCGCGCTGTATTCACCCAGCGAGTGACCGGCCACGGCCAGGGCGGCACGCCGCCTCGGCCAGCCAGGCCCGGTAGCAGGCCACGCCGGCGGTCAGCATCACGACCTGGGTGTTCTCGGTCAGGCCCAGCAGGTCGGCCGGGCCGCTGTGGATGAGCTCGCCGACGTCCTGGCCAAGCGCCTGCGACGCTTCGGCCAGCGCGCCCTGAACCGCCGGGTGCTCGCCCCAGGCGTCGAGCATGCCCACGCTCTGCGAGCCCTGCCCCGGAAAGACGAATGCAAATGCAGCCATGGTTCGTGGTTCGAATCAGAAGTCGAGCAGCACCGCGCCCCAGGTGAAGCCGCCGCCCACGCCTTGCAGCAGCACCGAATGGCCGCGGGCGATGCGGCCGCTGCGCACGGCGGTGTCGAGCGCCAGCGGGATCGACGCGGCCGAGGTGTTGCCGTGCTCGTCAACCGTCACCACCAGCCGGTCGGCAGGCAGCCTGAGTTTTCGCGCTGCGCTGTGCATGATGCGGATGTTGGCCTGGTGCGGGATCAGCCAGTCCACGCTATCAGGTGTGCGGTCGGCCTTGGAAAGTACCGAGCGCGACACGCTGTCGAGCACACCCACCGCGAGCTTGAAGACGGCCTGACCGTCCATGCGCAGGAAGGGGTCGCCAGTGACGGCGCCACCAGCCACCGAGCCGGGCACGCACAGGATGCCGACATGGCGACCGTCGGCATGCAGCTCGCTGGCCAGCAGGCCGGGCGCGTCGCTGGCCTCGAGCACCACGGCGCCAGCACCGTCGCCGAACAGCACGCAGGTCGTGCGGTCCTTGAAGTCGAGGATGCGCGAGAAGACCTCGGCGCCGATCACCAGCGCCTTGCTGGCCAGGCCGGTGCGGATCATCGAATCGGCCATCGCCAGCGCGTAGACGAAACCCGTGCACACGGCCTGCACGTCGAAGGCCGCGCCGCCGTGCATGCCCAGCTTGCGCTGCACGATGCAGGCGGTGGACGGAAAGATCATGTCGGGCGTCGAGGTGGCGACGATGATCAGGTCGATCTCGTCGGGCCGGCGCCCGGCAGCTTCCAGGGCGTGACGGCGGCCAGCACCGCGAGGTCGCTGGTCTGCAGGCGCCTGGTTCGGCAAAGTAGCGCGCCTTGATGCCGGTGCGCTCGACGATCCAGGAGTCGCTGGTTTCGATGCCATCGGCCGCCAGCCGTGCAGCCAGTTCGCCGTTGCTGACCCGACGTTTGGGCAGATGGCTTCCGGTGCCGGTGATGCGCGTGTACTTGGCGAAGCTGGTGTTCATGCGACTCGTCGGGCCGGATCCGCAGGGGCCGCAGGCGTGGGGCCGGCGGCCATGGCGGGAATCGATTGCATGGTCTGCGCGATTCGATCGTGAACACGATCGAGCAAGCCGTTGCGCGCCGCATCATACGCGCGGCACAGCGCCTGCTCGAAGGCCAGCGCGTCGGCCGAGCCGTGGCTCTTGAACACGAGTCCGCGCAGTCCGAGCAGGGCCGCCCCGTTGTAGCGCCGCGGGTCCACGCGGGCCTTGAAACGCTTGAGCACCGGCAACGCCAGCACCGCCGCCAGCTTGGAGAACGGGCCGCGCGTGAACTCCTGGCGGATGAACTCGGCGATCATGTTGGCCATGCCTTCGGACGTCTTGAGCATGACGTTGCCGACGAAACCGTCGCACACCACCACGTCGCAGCTGCCCTTGTAGATGTCATTGCCTTCGACGTTGCCGACGAAGTTGATGATGCCGGCGGCATGCGCAGCGCGCAGCAACTCGCCCGCGCGGCGAATGGTCTCGCCGCCCTTGATGATCTCTTCGCCGATGTTGAGCAGCCCCACGCTGGGCTCGGCGCCGCGCTGGGTGGACTGCATCGCCGCCGCCAGCGCACTGCCCATCACCGCGAACTGCAGCAGGTGCTCGGCGGTGCAGTCGACGTTGGCGCCCAGGTCGAGCACGGTGGTCGTGCGGTCGGCCTGATTGGGCATCGCGTAGGCAATCGCCGGACGCTCGATGCCTTCGTGCGTCTTCAGCACATAGCGGGCAACCGACATCAGCGCCGCGGTATTGCCGGCCGAAACGCAGGCCTGCGCCGCCGGAGCCTTGCCGTCGACTCCCTTGAGTTGGCTGATCGCGACCCGCATCGACGAGTTGCGCTTGTGGCGCATGGCGACCTCGATCGGGTCGTGCATCGCTACCACCTGTGACGCGGTGACCTGGATGCAGCGCGGCCAGCCCTGCGACTGGGCCAAGACCTCGGGCGTGCCGACCAGCACCAGGCTGGCGTCGGGGTGATGATCGAGAAAAGCGCGGCACGCCGGCATGGTGCTGGCAGGACCCAGGTCGCCGCCCATGCAATCGACCGCGAGACAGGTGGCAGCCATCAGTTCATGCCCGTGCCGTTGACCTGCACTGCGCTTCCTGATGTCTGTACCGGATGGTCAGGCCGCGCAGAAAGGGCGCAACCCATCCCGCCGCCAGCCACCCAGGTCGATGTCAGGCGTCGGCCTTGGTCTTGAGGACCTTGCGCCCGCGGTAGAAACCGGTGGGGCTGATGTGGTGGCGCAGATGCACCTCGCCAGTGGTCGGCTCGACCGCAGTACCCGGCGCCGCAATGGCGTTGTGCGAGCGGTGCATGCCGCGCTTGGACGGCGACTTCTTGTTCTGTTGGACGGCCATGGCGTTCTCCTGGAGGCACGGTGCCGGTTTCGCGACGGAAGTCGAAACCGGGCACGGGGGCAACGATGACGGGGTGACCACCCTGAACGCCGGGCCAATGCCATGCAACCATGCACGGTCAGCCTGTTCAGCGGTCTTCGCGATGCGGCTTCACTGCCCTGACGGCGGCCGCAGCATCACGAGGTGCCTTGGTCGCCTGATCGGCGCAGCAAGGCCGTTGTCCGAGCGCAGCCGATCCGCATGCCGCACTTCGATGCCCCGCAAAGCCTTCCAGTGTACCACCGGTCACGCTTGTGCTCCCTCGGGCGGGTTCAGCCTGCATCACGCCGCAGGGCTGCCAGCGCCGCAAAAGGATGCGCGGCCGCCGCGTCATCGTCAGCTTGGGCGACCTGCGCGGCCAGCAAAGGCTGCGGGCACACGGCATGGCGCGGCACCAGCGGCAGGTCCAGCAGCAATTCGTCCTCGAGCAGTTCGTGCAGGTCGAGCTCGCGCGTGAGCACCAGGACTTCGTGCTCATCGTCTTCGTCGAGCCGCTCGGCGGCGGCCTCATCGGCCACGAACACGAACTGCCGCTCGAGCGTGAGGTCCACGACCAGTGCATTCAGGCAACGCTGGCAGCGCATCGGCAACGCGGCTTCGACGCGCAGCCGCAGCGTCGGCTGTGACCCGGCACCCGCCACCGCGGACACCCTGCCTTCTGCCGACCAGCGCACGGGCGACGGCAAGAGCTCTGCATCGGACATGACCAGCAGTTCGCTCAGGCGCGTGAAACCGGGCAACGGACACTCACCCACCAACCCGGATGCCGACTTGGCGAAAGCCGGTACGTCCAGGCGACGGGGATCGAAATCACGCGCACGCATGCAGGCAGTTTAGCGGCGCCGACATGACGCCGCGCAATGGAACAATCCGGCCATGCCTGCCGCCCTGATCCTCGCTTCGACCTCGCGCTACCGGCGCGAGCTGCTGCTGCGTCTGCGCCTGCCGTTCGAGGTGGTGGCGCCGGCGGTCGACGAAACACCGCTTGCCGGCGAAGCGCCCGCAGACCTGGCGAAGCGCCTGGCCCTGGCCAAGGCGCGCGAGGTGGCCCGGCGCCATCCAGCGGCGGTGGTGATCGGGTCCGACCAGGTTGCCGATCTCGACGGCGAACCAATCGGCAAACCCGGCACGCACGAACGCGCCGTGGCGCAGCTGAGCTGCATGAGCGGCCGCATGGTGGTGTTCCAGACCGCGGTGGCCGTGGTCCATGCCGACCAGGGTTTCGAGAAAGTCGCGTTGGCCCCGGTGCGTGTCCGCTTCCGATCCCTGAGTGCTGCCGAGATCGAGCGCTACCTGCGGCTCGAGCAGCCCTATGACTGCGCGGGCAGCGCCAAGAGCGAAACCCTGGGAATCGCGCTGCTGGACGCGATCGACAGCGACGACCCGACGGCACTGGTCGGCCTGCCGCTGATCCGCACCTGTGCCTTGCTGCGCGCGGCCGGGCTGGATCCGCTGGCAGCCGTGACCTTGACCGCCGCATGACGCCCGCCATGCACATGGGGCGGCTCTGGCTGGTGCCCAATGCCCTGGACCATGGCGCGGATCCGGTGGCCATCGACGACGTGCTGCCGCGCGGCGTTCTGGCCCATGCCGCGGCGCTGGCGCACTGGGTGGTCGAGGATGCCCGCAGTGCGCGCGCCTTTCTGAAACGCGTGGGAGTCGTCGTGCCCTTGCACTTGCCGTTGCAGGACATCGCCATCACCGAGTTGCCGCGCGCTCGCAAGGGCAGCAAGGAGGCAGTGCCGATGCAGGCCTGGCAAGACCTGTTGCAGCCGGCCCTCGCGGGCCACGATATCGGCCTGCTGTCCGAGGCCGGGCTGCCCGCGGTGGCCGACCCGGGCGCGGCGGTGGTGGCGGCCGCCCACACGCTGGGCATCACGGTCATGCCTCTGGCTGGTGCCAGTGCCCTGCTGTTGGCGCTGGCGGCCAGCGGCCTGAACGGCCAAAGCTTTGCGTTCGTCGGCTACCTGCCGCAGGAAGCCGACGCCCGCGCGCGCCGGCTGCGCGAACTTGAAGCCTTGTCGCGACAGCAAGACCAGACCCAGCTCTTCATCGAAACCCCGTACCGCAACTCGGCATTGGCAGCGGCGCTGCTGGCGCAGCTGCGGCCCGACACCCGGCTGTCGATCAGCTGCGGGCTGACCCTGCCGCAGGGCTGGACGCGCTGCCAGTCTGTCGAACGCTGGCGCGCTGCACCGCCCCGGATGCCGGACTCGGTGCCGGCGGTGTTTGCGATCCTGGCGGCCTGATCAGTGGCCGCCGAGCAGCGACGCCACCTTCCTCTTCAGCCGAATGTTGGGTGATTTTGCTGGCAGGTCGGCCCTGGCGCGTTCCCACGACGGCTCTGCATCGGCAGAAGGCTCGTAAGGGCGGTCGAAGATCGGGTCGGACGGCGCCGATGACGAGCGCCGGCGCGGCGGCGCTTCGGCAGCTGCGATGCGTTCCTCGGCTCGCGTGCACGGGGCATGCGGCGCGGCCGCAGATCATCGAGCTCGATCGGCTCGATCTCGAGCTTCTTCTTGATCAGCTTCTCGATGTCGCTGACCAAGCGCGTGTCGTCGCGCGTCACCAGCGTCACGGCCAGGCCCGAGGCGCCGGCGCGGCCCGTTCGGCCGATGCGGTGAATGTAGTCCTCGGCGTTGAAGGGCACGTCGAAATTGAACACCGCGGGCAGGTCGGCAATGTCCAGGCCGCGCGCGGCCACGTCGGTGGCCACCAGCAGGTCGACCTCGCCGGCTTTGAACGCGGCCAGTGCCTTCAGACGTTCGTCCTGCGACTTGTCGCCATGCAGCGCCTGCGTGCGCAGGCCGTCGCGCTCGAACGAACGCGCCAGACGCGCCGCGCCCAGCTTGGAATTAACGAAGATGATGGCCTGCCCCAATTCACGCTGCTTGAGCAGCTGGCGCACCACCGCGCGCTTGTCGTCATCGGTGGTGCTGTAGAACCGTTGCTCGACGTTGGTGGCCGTGGCATTGGGCCGCGCCACCTCGACCGTGATCGGATCCTGCAGATAACTTTCAGCCAGGCGCCGGATCTCGGGCGAGAAGGTGGCCGAGAACAGCAGCGTCTGACGTGCCTTGGGCAGGTAGGACAAGATGCGCTGCAGGTCAGGCAGGAAGCCGATGTCCAGCATTCGGTCAGCCTCGTCGAGCACCACGTACTCGACCTGGTTGAGCACGGCGTTCTTGGCCTCGATGTGGTCGAGCAAACGGCCCGGCGTGGCGATCAGCACCTCGACACCGGCCTTCAGCTGCAGTGTCTGCGGCTTCATGTCGATGCCGCCGAAGACCACCGTCGAGCGCAACAGCGTGTGCTTGGCGTAGTTCTTGACGTTGGCCGCCACCTGGTCAGCCAGTTCCCGCGTCGGCGTCAGCACCAGCGCACGCACCGGGTGGCGCGCCGGCGACATGCTGGCGGTTTCATGACGCAACATCTTCTGCAACAGCGGCAGCGAGAAGGCGGCGGTCTTGCCCGTTCCGGTCTGTGCGGCGCCCATCATGTCGCGCCCCTCCAACACCAGTGGAATCGCCTTGGCCTGGATCGGCGTCATCGACTCGTAACCGGATTCGGCCACGGCACGCAGCAGTTTGGCGTCCAGCGCCAGCGTGTCAAAACGGGGAGCGGGTGCGGGGGAGGAGGTCTCGATGGAGGTGTCGTTCACCTGCTGATTATCGTGCAGCACGACTTTGCTCGCTGCACCGCAGCGAGGAGAGGCCCCATTCGCATCGAATCCGCGCCCGCCCGCCGTGCTCGGACGTCAGGCAGACACGCTGGCGAAGGTGATGTCGTCCCCCAA
The DNA here is from genome assembly GCA_016707445.1 of Rubrivivax sp. Taxonomy (GTDB): domain Bacteria; phylum Pseudomonadota; class Gammaproteobacteria; order Burkholderiales; family Burkholderiaceae_C; genus Rubrivivax. Next base: position 278,949 of record JADJHR010000019.1, on the reverse strand, counting down.
GTTGATTCATCTGCGAGTTGCGCTCCTGCAACAGTCTGCGGGTCGCCAGGGAGACTGTCGCACTTGCTAACCGTCGTCTGCGCTGACTACGCCAACCATCGTGGGCCCGTGCAGACTGCGACGGGTGCAGACACGGCGTCGTTCCGACAGTCCCCTTCCGGCAGCGCTGTCGTCTGGCCCTAGAATTCGAGGTGACATGTCGCTGACAAAAGAAAAGGCTACCGAGCCTTCGATCCCCAGGAGGAGTCGCGCCAAAGGTGCGACCGTGCAGTCACTGCTCGCCCCCTGGGAGGAGTTTCGCCGCGTCATTCCGCTGGTGTCGCTGAAGACGCTGCTGTCACGGCCGCACCCCTCGGTGCCGACCGTGGCGGTGTTGATGTGCACCATGCAGGGTCAGCATTTCCTGGCCGAGCAGCTCAACTCGATCGCCACGCAGTCGCACCCGCGCTGGGCCATCTGGGCCTCGGACGACGGTTCCGACGACCACACCCATGCCATCCTCGAGTACTACCAGTCGCATTGGGGCGAGGACCGCATCTCGATCCATGCCGGGCCGGCGGTGGGGTCGACCGCCAACTTCCTGTCGCTGACCTGCCGCGCCGACATCGACGCCGACTACTTCGCTTATGCCGACCAGGACGACATCTGGGAGTCCGACAAGCTCGAACGGGCCGTCAACTGGCTCAAGACGGTGCCCGATGGCGTGCCCGCGCTGTACGGCTCGCGCACGCTGCTGGTCGACACGCGCAACCAGCACATCGGCTACTCGCCCTTGTTCGAGCGCACGCCGGATTTTCGCAATGCGCTGGTGCAGAGCATTGCAGGTGGCAACACCATGGTCTTCAACCGCGCAGCGCGCGACCTGCTGCGCCAGGCCGGCGACAACGTCGAGGCGGTGACGCACGACTGGTGGGCCTACATGCTGGTCACCGGCTGCGGCGGCCAGGTGCACTACGACCCCTACCCCACGGTGCGCTACCGCCAGCACAACGGCAACCAGTTCGGCTCGAACATCAGCCCGCTGGCGCAGCTGCGGCGTGCACGCCTGTTGCTGCAGGGTCGGTTTCGCGGCTGGGTGGACGCCAACCTGCGCGCACTGGGCCGGGTGCGACACCTGATGACCGAGGAGAACCAGCGCGTTCTCGACCAGTTTGCGCAAGCCCGCAAGCGCGCCATCTGGGCCCGCCTGCCGGGTCTGATGCGCAGCGGTGTGTTCCGCCAGACGTTGCTGGGCAATCTCGGCCTGGCCGTGGCGGCGCTCATCAAACGGCTCTGACCTGGGGCGGGGCGGCGCTGCCAGGCAGCGGGCGAGGGCCATCAGACGACAATGCGGCCATGAATGCCGTCGCCGCATCGACCGCCGCCGTATTGGTGGTCTACCGGCTGCCGGATCAAGCGCCCGCGCTGGTACGTCAACTCAGCGGCATCGTCGGCCGGATCGTCGTCGTCGACAACAGCGACCGCGGCCCCTCGCCGCCCGACGCTCAGGCGCTGGGGCCCGAGGTCACACTGATCCACAGCGGCAACGTCGGCGCGCTGGCCGGCGCCTACAACCGCGCCCTGCAGCACCTGCGCTCGCTGGCCACGCCGCCACAGCAGGTGGTGTTTCTCGATGAGGATTCCGACCCCTCGGCACTCGGTCCGTTTCTGGCCGACGAAGCGACAGCCCGCTTGCTGGCGTCGCCAGGCACGGCTGCAGTCGCCCCCGCCTACCGAGACCGCGCCACCGGCTTGCGTGGCCGCTACATCGAGCTCGAACGTTTTCGGCTCAGCCACATGGCACGCCAGTTCACCGACCTGCGCGCGGTGGCCTTCGTGATCAATTCGATGTCGGTCTGGACGATGGCGGCACTGGATCGCATCGGTGCCTTCAACGAACGCCTGGCGATCGACCATGTCGACACCGAGTACTGCCTTCGGGCACGACACTTCGGCCTGCGCATCTACGTGCACGGCGGCTACGAGTTCGCCCATGCGATCGGGCAGCGCCGGCGCTTTCGCTTCCTCGGCCGCGAGATGCAGGCCGGCGGCCATGCACCGAATCGGCGCTACCTGATCGGCCGCAATTCGATCTGGCTGGCGCGCGACTGGCTGTGGCGCGAACCCGCGTTCGCGATGCTGTGCGTGATGCGGCTGGCCTATGAGACGGTCGGCATCGTCGCCGCCGAGGACCATGTGCTGGCCAAGCTGTTCGCACTGTGGCGCGGCGCCGGGCGCGGGCTCGTGATGCCGCGCTCGACGTGAGCGCGGCAGCATGGCCGGCGCTGGGTGCCGCCCTGGCCTGGTCGCTGTACCTGCCGCTGGGCGCGAAGTACGCCGTCTGGCTGCTGGCGGTGCTGGCTGCCCTAGTGTCGATGCGCGACGCCGCCTGTCGACGGCGGCTGCAGCAGCAGCCACTTTTGCGCCCGCTGCTGCTGCTGATGGGCTGGCTGGCGCTGTCGGCCGTTTGGTCAACGGCAGCGCCACCCGATCTTGCCGCACATCTGGGGCTGTACGGGCTGTGGCTGAGCGTGCCGCTGCTAGGCGTCGTGTTGCCGATGCGTGCGGCGCGGCTGGCGCTGCTGCACTTCAGCACCGCATCGGCCGGGGTTGCGCTGCTGTTCGTCGTCGATCATCTGCATCGCGTGCCGCCGTCGTGGCTGTGGCACAGCACCTTGTTCGCCGAAGGCAACCAGCGCATCGCCAACTCGACGCTGCTGGCGCTGGGCGCGGCGATCGCCGCCTGGCAGGGTGTGCGGGCAGTCGACCCCCGGCGACGCCTGCTGTGGCTGCTGCTGGCCGTGTGGATTGCCCTCGGCCTGGCGCTGCAGGACCGCCGCAGCGGCATGCTGCTGCTGCCGCTGCTGTTGCTGGTCTGGTCGATCGCGCGCCAGCCTTCAGCGCAGCGCCGGCTGATGCTGGTCGCCATCGTGCTGGCGGGTGCAACCCTCACCTGGCAGGCGGTCGACACGGTCAACAGCCGCTTTGCCGAAGGCATTTCCGAGCTGCGCAGCTACGAGTCATCGGACCGCGTGGCCACCAGCTGGGGCCAGCGCCTGCGCATGCTCGAACTGACCGCGCAGATGGTGCGTGAACACCCCTGGGTCGGCCAGGGGCTGGCCAGCTGGCAGGGCCTGTGGCTGCAGCGCACGACGCCAGGCACCGCAGTGCACGCCAACTCCACGCCGCACAACGACTACCTGCTGCTGACGCAGCAAGGCGGCGTGGTCGCACTGGCGCTGCTGCTCGCCGTGCTGGTCACCGCCTTTCGCCAGGCACTGCGCGCCGGCGCCACGGCCGTGCCCTTGCTGATGGTCTGGACCGCCCTGGCGCTGACGGCGATGTTCAACGCCGCCATGCGTGACGCCAAGTTCTCGCTGCCCCTGCTGCTGCTGGCGGCCGTGGGCGTGGCGCTGATCCAGGCGCCGCCCGACGCGGATTGAAGCGATCGCCGTTCAGGGCACCGGCAGCCCCAGCCGCCTGGCCAGCAACGTGACCAGCTCCTTCTGCACGGTCGCGGCGCTGAGGCCGGACTGCATCTGCGGAAACCACAGCGCCTCGGCATGCGTCACGGAGGGCCCCAGCGTGTAGGCCCGGAAGCGGTTGAGCGCGAGCATCTGCTCGTCGTAGGCCTGTGATGCCAGCTGCGAGGGGTAGCACTTCAGTGCGGCCTGCTTGCGCACCAGTGCCGCGCTGATGTCGATCAGCGTGTTCGGCATCAGCGGCTGGCCGACCTCATAGAAACCCAGCCGGGTCGTGGGCGTGATGGCGGCCATCGCGGCCAGGCACAACGCGCGGTGGTCGGGGTGCACTTCGAACGGTGAGGTCACCAGCAACCACTCGGGCCTGTCGGTGTCGAGACGTTGGCGGATGCGTTCCACCAGCGCGGCATCGGGCATCAGCCCACGGTCAGGCAGGCGCCAGAACTGCAGCCCGGGCTCGGCATCCGTCAGGCCGAGCGCCCGCAGGGCCTGGCGACTTTCCTGCTCACGAAGTGCGGCGTCACCACCGACGGCGCCATTGCTGACCACCACCACGCGGGCATCGACACCCTGCTCGGCGGCCAGCGCCAGCAGGCCGCCACAGCCCAGCACCTCGTCGTCAGGGTGCGGTGCCAGCACCAGCAGCGATCGCACCGGCAGCCGCGACAGCGCCTGATAGGGCACCAGTTCGTGCTCGGGGATCGCGGTCCAGATCGGGTCTGCGGTCATCGTCATCTCAGGTGAAGTCGGCATCGCCCGCCATCAAGAACCAGCGGTTGCGCAGCGTCGAGGGTTCGGGCCCGAGGGTGTGGCGGCAGGCCGGAACCTCGATGGCCAGATCGTCGGCTTGCACCGGCGCGTCACCGCTGAGCAGCGACTGATGCGACGCACTGACCCAGCAGCGCAACCGGGGCAGACCGGCGTCGGCTGCGCGGGCCCGGGCCAGCGCCAGCAGGCGGGCGAAGTCTTGCGGGCGGGCCACCAGGTCCAGCAATTCCAGCGCGTCGTCGCGGCGACGCAGCACCAGCACGCCGATCGGCCGGCGCAGCCAGCGGCTGCGCACGCTCAACACCTGATAGTCCACGCCCGGGCGCTGCAGGTAACGCCAGCGCAGCCAGCCGGCGTCGCGAACGCCGAGCACGGACTGCTGCAGGTCCTTGGCCATCGCCTGCCACAGGCGGTCGACCTGGCGCCAGCCTTGCCGGTCGGCACCGGCGTCCGAGTCATGCAGCTCATCGACCCGCAGACCCTCGGCCGCTGCTGCCGCATCGGTCGGCCACGACAGCTGCACCATGCGGTCGACCCCTTCGTACAGCCGCATGCGGTCGGCCATGCCCTGATGGCGGGCGCTGGGAAACCCGAAACCGATCGCATGCGGCAGGCCCCAGCCGATCTGCGTCTCGAGAAAGGTGGCGGCCATGCGGAACATCGGGCCGCGGCGCGCCAGCGACCGGCGTGCGCGTGTCGCCACCATCACGTCGCAGACCTGGCAGCCGCGCATCGCCTGGCCGAACACCTTGAGTTCACGCGTCAGTCCGCCGTAGTGCGCCACCATCTCGCCGTCTTCGAACAGCGCCACCGCCTGCCCGTGGCCAGAGGCGTATTTCCACTGCCAATGTCCGGCCGTCATCGGATGGCCGAAGACTTCGGCGAACAAGGCTCGCATGCGCTCGGCATGCTCCGGCTGCACGGCCAGTGTGCGCTGCCGGGCCGGCGCGGCACAAACCAGACACAGGGTCAAACCCTGGCGCCGGCCCTGGCGCAGGGCCAGTTGTCGCTGCTGCAAGTCCTGCAGCGCTGCCGCGACATCGAAGCCCTCGCGCTTGAGCGGCCGGCGTTGCCGCTCCAGCGCCGCGATGAGGGCCTGGCGCTGATCGATCAGGGGCGCGGTCATGTCCTGCTCACGCTGCAACTGCCAGCCATTGCGCTCGGCGATCGCCAGCAGGTGAGAACGGATGGGTACGCCGTCACCGTCGTCGGGTCCCGGCTGCAGCAGCACTTCGGTCATCAGCAACAGCCGGCTGTGGCCGGTCGCGGCTTCCAGGGTCTGCAGCAGATCGAGTCCATCGAGATCGGCAATCACGACCTGCACGCCGGCAGCGTCGCCCCCGCCCCATTGCTGCAGCCTCAGCGTCGACAGCCACGGGCTTGCGGGTGCGGGGCCGTCGAGCGCCAGGGCGCGGTCGGCCAAGGGCTGCAGAGCGATGCTTTGGTGAACGTTGCCGGTCATGGCGCAGGCCCACCTGGCCAGACGCGGCGGCCGACACCTTGGATCAGCGCCCGAAAGCGCGCCGCCTGCTCCAGCGGCCGCGCCAACGCCCAGGCCAGCAACAGCGCCAGCGCCGCGCTCAGCGCCGTGCCCCATGCGGCCGTGAAGGCGCTGCGCGACACGGCAGGCTGCAACGCCGTCATCAGCAGCACGAGCAAGGGCCAGTGCAGCAGGTACAGCGTGTACGAAAACCCAGCTGCTGCCGCCGGCAGCAGCAACAGTGGGCGCGGCCAGCGCAGGTCGAACAGCAGCACGGCATAGGCCAGGCCGGCCAGCAGCTGCATGCCCGCGTTCAGCCAGGGCCGAGGTTCCAAGATCGACAGCGCCAGCGGCTGCAGCAGCAGCAACAGCAGGCAGGTGCCCAGCGCCGCGACACACAGACGACGGCGCCAGAGCTGCAGTACCGGTGGCAAGGTCGCGGCGGCGGCACCGGTGAGCCAGACCGCAGCGAACAGCAGGAAATCGCCCCGTTCGGCTGTGCACAGAACGGTCAGCAGCAAGGCCAGCGCCAGGCCGGCGGCTGCACGCGGCCGGCGGGTCCAGGCCCAGGCGGCAACGCCAGCGATCAGATAAAGCCGGGCTTCGATGTTGAGCGACCACAGCACCGGGTTGGCCTGCTCCAGGCCGCCCAGCATCAACAGCGCCGTCAGGTATTCCAGCGGCCGGGCCTGCAATGCCGGCGGCGGCGACGTGAACAGGGCCAGCGCGATCGCCGCCAGCGCCGTCACCAGCAAGGCACCGGCCAGCGGCGGCAGCAGGCGCGCCAGGCGCGCGGCGGCGTAGGTCTCCGGCTGGAAGCGGCCCTGCCGCACGACGTTGCGCTGGATGCCAGCCGCAATCAGGTAGCCGCTGAGCAGAAAGAACACCAGCACCGCATGACGTGATGCCGTGGCGAATCCATGCACCAAGGCATGGCCGGCATCGACAAACGGCTGCCAGAAGACCTGCGCCAGATGCCCGGCCAGCACCACGCAGGCTGCCAGGCCCCGCAGCGCGTCGAGTTGCAGCACGCGTGCCGATGCAGCTTGGTCGGCCTTCACCAGCGACGTGGTCACAGGCCGAGCCAGCGGCGCCAGCCGGATGCACGGGCCGGTGCTTGCACCGTCTCGGCCAGCAGACGGTGGTGGGCCTGCAGCAGCTCTCCCAGCTTGGCCGACGCCAGGTCACGCTGGCGCAGCGCCTCGGCCAGGTCGGGCGCCCGCTGCCGCTCGATCGCCTGCGCGTCCGGGGCCACGATGCGCGACAGCCGGCTGTCGGCGTCGACAAAACCCATGGCACTCAGTTCACTGCAGCGGCCGTAGGTCAGCAGCACCTGCTGGCCAGGCCAGAAGGGTGAAGGCCCGAGGTCCGACACGGTGGCGTCACAGAGCACCCATTCCGGTGTCGGGCACAGCTGCAGCGTGTCGCGGTCGAAGCGATAGCGGTGCTCGGGCGATCGCCCGTGTTCGGGCTCCTCGAACGGCAGCAAGAGCACGATGAAGCGGCCGGCGCGGCGACTGAGTGCGGCAAACACCTGCCAGGGGTCGTCGAAATGTTCCAGCGTGTTGGACGAGAAGACGATGTCCCAGCGTGGCGGGTCGCCGCCACCGCCGGGCTGCAGCCAATCGTCGGCGACGAAGCGGCTGGCCGGATAAGACTGAGCAGCCTTGCGCACCGCCACGTCCGAGAAGTCGACCCCGGTGCAGGGCAGACCCAGCGCCTGCGCCAACTCGTCGGTGCCGTCGCCCATCGCGCAGCCCCAGTCGCACAGCGTCCAGGCCTGCGCGCACTGCCTTTGGCTCAGCCAGGCCGGCCACATCGCCACCGCCAGCGACGCGAAGAAACGGCTCTGGTCACGCCCGCGCAGGGCTTCCCATTCAGCGTCGAAACGCCCGTCCCAGTAGGGCCGACTGTTGACCGGCTGCATCGCCGTCGATCACGCCCAGGGTCGGGTCTTCGAACAGCCCCGGCAATACGCGGGGAACAGCCCGTTCCACAGGTTGAAGCGCATGTTCTGGTAGCGCGCATTGGCCAGGATGTCCTGCATCGAATGTTCGAACAGGTTCCACGCCGGGTCGAGCACGTCCTTGACCTGACAGCAGGGCGTGACGTGGCCGTCGAGCAGGCTGTAGATCCACTCTTCGTCGCAGCCGGCGCGCATGCCGTTCGAGCGCCCGACGTTGGACGCCGGCACGCCTTCGGCGGCACAGAAATCGACCGCACTGGGCAGCAGGCTGCGCGCCTGGGCCGTCTGTTCGTCGATGCGGCGCGCCACACGCTCCACCTGGTCCAGCTCAGCCCGCGCGGCCGCCGGGTAGATGTTGACGTACGACGTCTTCGGGTTCAGCGGCTGGAAGCTTTCGAGCAAGTCCACCCCGTGGCGTTTGGCCTCGGCTGCGATCTCGATCAGTTGGTCCTCGGTGTGCGTGAACAGCGTGCCCTTGAGACCGATCTTCGGGTACAGATAACCGTTGCTGTCGCGATAGCGGCGCAGCTTTTCGATGCCTTCCCAGATGCGCGCCAGATCACCGTCGATGCGCGACTGTGCGAAGGTTGCCGGGTCCACCGAATCGATCGACACCGACACGTAGGCGATCTGCGATTCGCACAGCTTGCGCACCACGCTCTCGCTGAAGGCCGACCCGTTGGACAGCATCAACACGCGGATGCCACGTTCACGCGCCATGTCGGCCATCGTGAAGAAGCCCTTGTGCAGCAGCGGCTCGCCCTCGCCGACCAGCGCGATGGCTTTCAGTGACGGAAAGTTGTCGAGCACGCGGGCGAAGTTGTCGACCTCGATGTCGGCCTGCACCATGTGGCGGCCGATGCAGTACCAGCAGCTGAAGTTGCAGCGCGTGGTCGGCTCGATGTTCAGGAAGGTTGGCGCTGCCGACCACAGCCGGGCGTCGACCGCCGTCACCGGCAGGCCCACCGCCGCAGGCACGCGCGCCTCGCAATCCTGGCGCAGTGACGGCGGCAGCGTGAAGCGCCGGCAGTCGGGGCAATGGCGCAGGCGCGACTGCTCGACCCAGATGTCAGGGCCGAAGCGCAGGTGGGCCGCGATGTCGAAGGCCTTATCGCCGCCACAGGCCGTGCAAGGCAGGTACTGCGAGCGCGGCAGCTTCAAGTGCTTCTCGTCAGGCACCAAGTGCGCATGGCAACGCTGCCAGACCGGCGTCAGGTCCACACCCGGATCAGCGTCGATCATGGCCTTCGTGGGGCCCGGGGCAACTGCCGACATCTCGTTCAACTCCATTGATGGGCCAGCGTGACCACGCCTTGCTCGAGCCCGTCCTGCGTCAACTCGAGTTCGACCGCGTACAGCGCGCTGTCGTAATAGTGAAGGCCCCGCTCGCAGGCCAGGAAGATGTTGATGAAGTACTCGCCCTTGAGCAGCGGCAGCCTGGGGATTGTCAGGCACGCGCGGCCGACTCCGGTCGCGTCGCGCTGCAGCATCACGCCGTCGTTGTGGCAGCCGGCGCTGGCCACGAGCATGCCTGAGCGCGAGAACAGCGACATGATGACACTGGGTGCCGGCAGCGCCGGGTCGACCTGGAAGTCGATGTCCAGGGCCAGGTCGTCAGCCAGCGAATGCAGGCGCAATCGGCGGCCGGCCTGCTCGCCGCTGCGCGCGTGCAGCGCCAGCAGCCGGCCCTGACCTGGGCGGAACGCCGGCTGGTCCTTCGCTGCCAGCACGTCCGAGCCCAGCATCGGTGCCGTTTCGGCCGGGCCGATGGCTGCCGGGGCGTCGAAGCCATGCGCTTCGGCGCCGATGAAATCGTTGTACGCCGCCACCACCGGCGCGGTGTCGCCCAGCATGCGCAACTGACCCTGGTCGAGCCAGATCGCGCGCGAGCAGATCGACTCGACGTGGTAGGTGGAATGCGAACAGAACAGGATCGTGGCACCGCGGTCCTTCAACGCCATGATGCGTTCGAAGCTCTTGCGCGCGAAGGCACCGTCACCGACCGACAGCGCCTCGTCGATGACCAGGATGTCGGGGTCGATGCTGGTCGACATCGCAAAGGCCAGACGCACGAACATGCCGCTGGAATAAGTGCGCACCGGCTGGTCGATGAAGTCACCGATGCCGGCGAAGGCGATGATTTCGGGCAACCGGTTTTCGATCTGCGCCGCCGTCAGGCCGAGCAGCGGGCCGTTCAGGCGCACGTTCTCGCGGCCACTGAGCTCGGGGCTGAAGCCGGCGCCCAGCTCCAGCAGCGCGGCCACGCGGCCACGCACGCTGCAATGCCCCGAACTCGGTTGCAGCACGCCGCAGATCAGCTGCAGCAACGTGCTTTTGCCGGCGCCGTTGCGGCCCAGCACACCGATCACCTCGCCGCGGCGCACCGTCAGGTTGATGCGGTGCAGGGCATGGTGCACGGTCAGGTCGGCGCCCCCAAGGCCCAGCTGCTGCAGCAGGCGGCGCCAAGGCCTGGGCTCGAGCGAATAGGCCTTGCTGACATCGACCACCTCGATGGCCACGTCATCTGTCGCCGAATCGATCGTCATCAGACCAGGTCCGCAAAGCCTGGTCGCAGGCGTTTGAAGAGCAACCAGGCGACCGCGCCCAGCAGCGGCAGCGCCAGCGCCTGCGGCCACAGCAGGGCCAGGTCGGGCGCATCGCCGAACCAGGCCATGCGGGCCAGTTCGATCGGTGCCGTCAAGGGGTTCAGCGCCAGCAGCCACTGCAGCGCCGTGGGTGCGGCCGCAACCGGATAGAACACCGGCGACAGAAACATCAACCCCGAGACCAGCACCGGCACCAGGTGCTGCAGGTCGCGCAGGTAGGTGCCCAACGCCGACAAGGCCAGCGCCAGCGTGAACTGCAGCACCAGCAGCCAGACCCAGGCCAGCGGCAACCACAGCCAGCTGACCCGCGGCCCGACACCGGTGGCCAGCAGCCACAGGGCCAGCACCGCCGATTGCGCCAGCGCGTGCAGGCCCACCTGGATCACCAGCGCCACGCACAAGATCTGCAGCGGGAACACCACGCGCTTGACCAGGTTGGCGTTGTCCAGCATCAGCCGCGTCGCGCGCGACGCCACCTCGGCACTGGCGGTGAAGAAGATCAGGCCGGCGAACAGCCGCACACCGTAGTCGGCACCATCGGACGCAGCACCCCCCCAGCGCGCCTTGAACACGCCCTGGAAGACCAGCGCGTAGATCACCACCATGGCCAGCGGCGCCACCAGGGCCCAGGCCAGCCCGGCCGCGCTGCCGCGGTAGCGTGCCATCACGTCGCGCCGGGCCAATGGCCAGGCCAGGCGAACGATGGACAGCAAACCGGGCAGCACGGCGTGGGGCCCCGGGTGATCAGCGTTGTTGCGAGATGGCGGTGATGATGACGTCGGTGACCGGCACAGCGCCGAGGCCGGTCAGCAGGTCGGGCCGAATCGGCACGGCGCCGATGGCGTCGACCTTGTCGATCCCGCTGATCACGCGGCCGAACACGGCGTAGCCCGGGTTGCTGTCGTCGACGCGGTCGAATTGCGGGTTGTCGGCCAGGTTGATCCAGAAGCCCGCGGTCGCCGAATCGGCTGCATCGCCGCGTGCGGCAGTGATCGTGCCGCGCAGGTTCTTCAAGCCGTTGGCGGATTCGAGCTTGATCGCCGGGAACGTGGCGGGCTTAAGCGTCGGGCCGGCGTTGTAGGCCCCGGACTGGATCACCAGGCCGGCGATCACGCGGTGGAAGATCACGTTGCGGTAGAAGCTGGCGTTGACGTAGGCGAGGAAGTTCTTCACCGTGATCGGCGCGGCCACCGGATCGAGCTCGAGCACAAAGCTGCCCTGGCCGGTGGTGATGCTGACCTGCGGCGTGGGCACGTCGAAGCTGAGCGTGCCCAGCACGCCGCCGCCGTCCTGCAGCGCATGCGCACGCAGGGAACCGATGCCGTTCATCGAACACGTGAACTGCTGCGTGTCTTCAGAGCCGGTGCCGGCGCGCGCTAGATTGTCGCAAGGGCCTTCGATGGTGACCGTGATCGGTGAGCTCAGCAAGGACTTGCCGTTCACCGTGATGACGGTGGTATTGCCGAAGCGCGCATTGCTGGCCGACATCGAGACGACCGACGACGAATCGCCACCACCGCCACCACCGCAGGACGCCAGCAGCAGGGTCGTGGCCAGGGCCGCCAACGCACGGACTGTCATCGTGATGGTCATGGTTGCACCCGCGTTTCGAGCTGGCTTTCGACCGGCAGCGCACGGTCCAGTTCGTGGATGGTGTCAATGGCCGGCACGCCGGCCAGCAGCATCAGCCGCAGGCGCGAGGCCAGGTATTCGTAACGCGCCTGCGCCAGGTCGCGCGCCGCCGCATAACGCCGGGCGATGCTGTCGAGCACGTCGGTCTGCGTGGCCAGCCCCGCCGCCTGTGCGCGTGTCATGCCCTGCTGCGCCAGTTCGCTCGACGCCAGCGCCCGCACCTGTGCCTCGACGCGCGCCAGGCTGTTGTCGGCGGTGTAGAAATTGCGATGCAGTTCGAGCTGCACCGACTCGCGCTCGTTGCGCAACTCTTCCTGCGTACGGTCGCGGTCGAACATCGATTGCTTGATGCCAGCCTCGGTGGCGCCACCGCTGTACAGCGGAATGCTGAGCTGCACGCCCACCGAGCGCAGCGTCGACGTCTGGTTCAGGTTGCTGATCGACTCGTTGCTCGACCGGCCCAGGCTGGCCACCAGGTCGGCGCGCGGCAAATGGCCGGCGCGCGCACGTTCGATGCCCAGCCGCGCCGCCTCGACATTGAGCCGGCGCGCGCGCAGGCTGGGATTGTCACGCTCGGCACGCTCCATCCACTCGGCCAGCCGGGCCGGCTGTGGGGCCGGCGGCATGAAGCCGTCGGCCACGCGCTGCAGCTTCAGGGTCTCGACGCCGGTCAGTCGGCGCAGGGCGCGCTGCGCGACCGTGGCCTGGTCCAGTGCGTCGAGCAGGCGCACCTGAGCCTGGTCCATGCTGGCCTGGGTCTGCGCGATTTCGGTGCGCGTGCCTTCACCACGCTCCATGCGCTGCAGCGCCCGCGCGCGCTGCGATTGCAGCGACGTGATGTCGGCACGCGCCAGGCTCACCGCCTCCTGCGCCACCAGGGCCTGCAGGTAGGCGGTGGTCACCCGTTCGGCGAGATCCTGTGCGCGCGCGTCGAAGGTGGCTTCGGCGGCCTCGATCTGCGCGTCGGTCTGCTTCACGCGGGCCAGCGCATCGCCGTTGTACAGCGGGGCGCGGGCCTGCAGCGTGATCTGCGGCGCGTTGTAGTCGACCGGCAGGCGCACGTTCTGGTTGAGTGAATTCGGAAACTCGCGCGTGCCGCTGACGTTGCTGGTCGACGCCTGCAGCACAACGCTGGGGCGCAACGCCGAGCGCGCCAGGGTCGCGTTCTGACGCGTCGATTCGAGCTCGAAACTGCTGGCGCGATACTGGGCATCGTGGTTTCGGGCCGCCTCGAAGGCCTCGCTCAGTGTCATCGCCGGGGCCAGGGCCGGGCACACACAGGCCAGCGCCAGCGCCGTGCGGCGCAGGGTCGGTCGCATCGTCATTCCTCGATCATCGCCGCGGCGATGCGCTTGGTCAGCGGGTGCAGCAGGTAGGCCAGCAGCGTGCGTTCTCCGGTCTTGATCAGTACCTCGGCCTGCATGCCGGGCTGCAGCGCACGCGGGCCCAGCGCCTTCATGCCCGCGGGCGTGATTTCCACGCGCGCCAGGTAGAAACTGATCACGCCGCCTGGTACCTGCTCGCTGATCACGTCGTGCGACAGCGACATCACCTTGCCTTCCACCACCAGCGTCGGCGTGTTGGCAAACGAGCTGAAACGCACCTCGGTGGCGTCACCCTGCTTGATGCGGTCGATCACCGCCGGTGGCACCTTGGCGTCGAGCACCAGCGCCTGGCCCACGGGCACGATGTCCATCAGCCGCTGGCCGGGGCTGACCACACCGCCCAGGCTGCTCATCGTCAACCCGACCACCTGTCCGTCCACCGGTGCCTTGATCTGCGTGCGGCCCAGCTCGCCGGTGATCGCCACCAGCCGCTCCTGGTTGGCCTGCACCTCGCGCCGAACGTCAGCCAGCTGCGCCGACACTTCCTTCAGGTATTCCTGCCGGCGTTGCGCGATGCGCAGCCGCGTCTCGGCGATGGCACTTTGAGTGCGCTGGATGCTGGTCTCGAGATCGGCCATGTTGGTGCGCAACTCGGCCGACCCCTGCTCGAGCTGCAGCGCCTGGTTGCGCGGGGCGAAACCTTCGTCGGCCAGCTGGCGCACGTTGCTGGCCTGTCGCAGTTGCAACGCGGCCTGGGCATGGCGGCTTTCCAGCATCCTGCCCATGCCGGCGATCTGCTTCTCCAGGCCGGCAATCGACTGGTTGGCAGCGCCGAGCTCGGCCGCCTGGGCCGCGCGCCGAGACGCGAACAGCTGCTGCTGCGCCGCCATGTGTTGCGCCGCCACCGGGTCGTCCTTGACCAGCAGATCAGGGTGGAAGGTGATCTTCGGCGCATCGGTCACTTCGGCCAGCAGCCGGCTCTCGGACGCGCGCTGCGACAGGTAGTTCTGCCGGATGGCCTCGTAGCCGGCGCGCGTGGCACCGTCATCCAGTTCGGCCAGCACGTCACCGCGCTTGACCATCTGCCCTTCGTTGACCAGCACCTTGCGGATCACCCCACCCTGCATGTGCTGGATGGTGTTCTTGCGGGCTTCGATCGACACCGTGGACGGCGCCACCACGCCTTCGTCCAGCGGTGCCCAGGCGGCCCAGATCAGGAACAGGCCGAACCCCACCAGCAGCACCCAGAAGCCGAGCCGGATGGTCGAGCGGGTGTCGGTGTCGGGCAAGGCTGTCGGTTCGACATCGGTGATGTCCTTGCCCGCGTTGCCAGGCGGCTTGAGAAGAGCGATGCTCATACACGGACCTCGATCGGGGAAAGGGGGTTCTGGGGGTTGGGCGGCTGAAGCACGCCCAGGGCCTTGATGTGACCGTCGTCGAGCACCAGCACGCGGTCGGCGACGACCAGCAGATGGCGTGCATGCACGATCATGAAGACGGTCTTGCCACTGGCCTTGAGGTCGCGCACCGCGCGCACCAGGGCCGCTTCGCCGGCCTCGTCGAGGCTGGCATTGGGTTCGTCCAGCACCACCAGCGCTGGGTCGCCATACAAGGCGCGGGCCAGTCCGATGCGCTGGCGCTGGCCGCCTGACAGCAGCCCACCCGCATCGCCCATCGGGGTGTCGTAGCCCTTGGACAGGCGCAGGATCATGTCGTGGATGCCGGTGCGCGTGGCCGCTGCGATCACCTGCTCGGCGTCGACCTCGCCGAAGCGCGCGATGTTCTCGGCGATGCTGCCGTCGAACAGTTCGATGTCCTGCGGCAGGTAGCCGAGCTGCGGCCCCAGCGCGTCGCGCGAGCGGGCCGACAGCGGCAGCCCGTCGAGCAGCACCTCGCCGCTGGTGTCGGGCCAGATGCCCAGCAGGCAGCGGGCCAGCGTCGACTTGCCGGCGCCCGACGGCCCGAGGATGGCCACCACCTCGCCCGCCCTGAACTCGGCGTTCAAGCCGTCCAGGATGGGCTTGTTGCGCCCGCGCGCCGTCGCCGTCAGGCCGCGCAGCGTGATCTGGCCCTGGATGGGGTCGTGGTCGGCCTCCGGCCCTGCTTCGGGAAAGGTGTCGAGCAGGGTCTCGAGCCTGCGGTAGCCCAGGCGCGCATCGACAAACTGCTTCCACACTGAGACCAGGGTGCCGATCGGACGCACGGCATTGCCCGACAGCGCGTTGGCGGCCACCATGGCGCCCACCCCGATGTGGCCGTCGATGGCCAGCAGACCACCCAGCGCCAGCATCAGCGACTGCTGTGAGTACTGCACAAACTTGGTCAGCGCCTGCAGGCGCTGGCTCAGCTCGTAGGCATCGGCCTGGCGCGCGGATTCACGCTCGTGCAGCAGCTGCCACAGGCGGCGCAGGTTGCCCAGCATGCCCAGCGCTTCCACCGTCTCGGCGTTGCGCATCTTGGACTGCAGGTAGCTGCTGGTTTCCAGGCCCGCCTGTTGCACCGGTTCCTGCTGCCGCGAGACGAGATGGTTGCTCCACAGCGCCATCGCCAGCATCAGCAGGCAGAAGAACACCGAGGCATGGCCCAGCCAGGGGTGCATGACGTACAGCACGGCGATGTAGATCACCGTCCATGGCAGGTCGAAGAAGGCAAAGGGGCCGCTGCCGGACAGAAATTGGCGCACCGCAGTCAGGTCGTTGAAGGGCTGCAGCGACAGGCGGCCGCCTTGGCGCAGGTTCTGCGCGAAAGCGGCGTCGAAGGTGCGTCGGTTCAGCGCCTCGTCGAAGGCGGCGCCGCTGCGCACCAGCAAGCGTGAACGCACCCATTCGGCAAAACCCATCACCAGGAAGAAGCCCACCGTGATCAGCGTCAGGCCCAGCAGCGTGAGCTCGCTGCCGCTGATCATCACGCGGTCGAACAGCTGCAGCATGTACAGCGTGGGCGTCAGCATCAGCACGTTGGCGAAGAAGCTGAACAGCGCGACCCAGCCGAACTCACGGCGAAAGCGCCACAGCACGCGGCCCAGTTCGCTGCGGCTGAAGAAGCCCCCGCTGGGCGCAGAGCGTGTTGCCGTGGTGCCCGCGGGGCTTGCCACGGTAGTGGTCGTGGGATTGGCCCTGACGGGTGGGATGGTCGCGCCTTGAACCGTGCTCATGCTGCACCTCTGCTGACTGCCCCGGCGGGCACGGTGGCCAACGCGCCGGGCGGCGGCTGCATCTTGGCCCGCGCCTGTTCGTTGGCCTTCTTCAAGGCGGCCAGCACCTCGTCACGCGCGCCGAAGGCCACGGTCTGGCCGTCGTTCAGCACCATCAGCTTGTCGCAGACGGCCAGCAGGCTGCTGCGGTGGGCAATGACGACCACGGTGGCACCGCGCGCGCGCAGCAGCTGCAGCACAGCGATCAGTTGCTGCTCGCCCGCTTCGTCCAGGCTGGCATTGGGTTCGTCCAGCACCAGGAATTGGGGTTGGCCGTACAGCGCGCGCGCCAGGGCCAGGCGCTGGCGCTGGCCGCCCGACAGCACGGCACCGTCTTCGCCGATGCGGGTTTCGAAACCCTGCGGCAGCGCTTCGATGGTGGGCAGCAGGCCGACCTGCTCGACCGCCGCACGCACGGCGTCGAGGTCGACCGAGCCGAAGCGGGCCACGTTCTCGGCCACCGTGCCATCGAAGAGTTCGATCGTCTGCGGCAGGTAGCCCACGTGCGGACCCAGCTCTGACTTGTCCCAGGCGAACACATCGACACCGTCCAGACGTACCTTGCCGCTGCCGGCGGGCCAGACCCCGACCAGCAGGCGCGCCAGGCAGGTCTTGCCCGAGGCCGACGGCCCGGTGATCAGCACCATCTCACCGGGCTTGGCCATCAGGCTGACGTTGCGCAGGATCGGCAGGTTGGTGCCCGGCGCTGCAGCCACCACGGCTTCGACCGTCAGCACACCCTTGGGCGCCGGCAACGGCATGGCCCGCGGTGCTTCGTCGAACTGGGACAGCAGCAGGTCGACCCGGCGTGCCGCATCACGCGCCTGCACCACGCTGCGCCAGTGCGTCACCAGCTGCGCAGTAGGGGCCAGCACCCGGCCACCGACGATCGAGGCGACGATCATCATCGCGCCACCGCCCCACAGCGTGTTGTGCAGCACCAGCCAGCAAGCCGCGCCGAGCAGCATCGAGCCTTGCAGCGTCTGGATCAGCTTGGCGGCGGTGGAATTGAGCCCCGCGTGGTCCGAGGCCTTCGCCTGCTGCGACAGGAACTGGCGCTGGCGGGCCTGCCAGCGCTGACGCACCGGGCCCAGCATGCCCATCGCGCTGACCACCTGCGCGTTGCGCAGCATGCTGGCGGCATAAGCCTGCGCCCCGATGGCCGCACGTGAGGCCTGGGTCAGCAGCGGCATGGTGCGGCGTTCGGTGGCCCACACGATCGTCGCCTGCAGCGCCGCGGCGACCAGCGTCATCACCCCCAGCAAGGGGTGCAGCAAAAACATCATGACCAGCAACACCAGTGCCGCCGGAATGTCCATCGCTGCCCCGACCGCCGGCGACGCAATGCCGTCACGCACCGCCTTCAGGTCGGTGAAGGCCTGCGGCGAACCGCCGGGCAGCTTGCGCAGGTTGGCCTCGAAGGCGGTGTCGAAGACACGCTGGCGCAGCGTACGGTCGACGCCCTGGCCGGCCCGGTACAGCATGCGCGAGCGCACCAGGTCGAGCAGTTCGATGATCACGTAGGCGCCGATGGCCACGATCAGCAGCATCGCCAGCGTGATTTCGTTGCGGCTGTTCAGCACGCGGCCGTAGACCTCGAACATGAACCATTGCGGGATCAGCATCAGCAAGCCACTGACGAAGGTGAAGGCGGCGGCGCGGATGAACAGCGGCCGCTGCAGCATCAGCGCCTGCCGGACCGTGGTCTTGGGTGCCGATTGGGGCAATCGCAGGGGCAGGCTCATGTCAGCTGGACGGCCTGCGCCGTCGGGTGTGCGGTGGGTCCGGGCATCTGGGCGTCGTCGATGGCAAGCACGTATTCGGGCAAGTCGCCGCTGACGGCGCTGGCGGCGCTGGTGGTGCTGGTGGTGCTGGTGGACTGTGCGCTGTCGTCGGCATCTTCGGCTTCAGCGCCCTGGGCGAAGTGGAAGGCCAGAAAGAAGTCCTTGTCGGACGAGGTGAGCACGATCTCGCGCAGGCGCTCGTTGCGAAAGCGCTGCTCGTCGTGATCGTTCAGACCCAGTTCGAAGCGGATGCGCCCGTCCAGCGTGTACATCGAGACCTGGCCGGCCTTGATGCTCAGCGTGTGGCGGTCGAAGTACACCGGCGCGGTCGGCACGAACTGCAGGCGCGGCAGCGGCCGGTCGCCCAGCCGCGCCAGGTTGAACAGGCTGTCGGGGTGCTGGTAGACATGGCGCGATGCCCGGCTGACCGAGTAGATGGCGTTGCAGACCATCTGCGAGCCCAGCTCGGGAAAGCGCTCGCGCAGTTGCTTGTAGGCCATGTGGTGCAGGGCCACGCGGTTCCAGCAGCGGGTTTCGCGCACCAGTGGCGCCAGGGCGTTGCAGACGGCAGCAAAGGCCTGCTGCAACTGCCGCAACTGCTGGTGCTGGCGCGGGCTGGTGTTGAGCGCGATGCGCAGCGTCCTGTTCATATAGGACGCGCAGTGTAATGCAGTCCTATATGAAGTTTGCGCCTTGTTGGATCAGTGCAACGGCGAGGCGCCGGCCTGGACCGTTGCGACGGCTTCAAGCGCCATCGGCGGCAGCGCCCATTGGGCGATGTTCACCTGCGCGCGAAAGACGTCCACCAGGCCGTGCAGGGTTTCGCTGGTCAGCACCACGGTCCAGTCACGGCCTTGCTGCGCGGTAAAGCGCAGCAGCCAGCGGCCGTCGCTGTGGCGGCGGCCACAGGCAATGCCGGTGACCAGCTGCGGCGGCGACAGCGCGGGCAGTGGCGCTTCTGAAGCGGCTTCACGGTAGGTGGTGGCCTGCGCCGCCATGGCCTGATGGTGGGCCGCCGCCAGGTGGGTCTGTGCCACCGCGTCCAGCCGCGCCGGCGCCTGAGCTGAGGTGGCCACCAGCTGCTGCAGGTCATGGCCCCAGCGCGCGCACACGCGGCGCGTCAGCTGCAACTGCTGCTCACCCTCGTCGGACACCAGCCGCAGCAGGATGCGGTCTTCCAGCGCGTCGAAGCGAAGGCTCAGGTTCTTCAGCATCGGCGGCCGGGCCGGCGTGGGGCCCGCTGCGACAGGCTCAGTTTGCAGCTTTGGTGGCTTCGGCCTTGGGCGCAGCGGCGGCATCACGGCGGCGCTGTTCCATCGCGGCCAGTTCTTTCAGCACGTTTTCCTGCGCGGACACGGCGGCGGCAAAACCATCCAGCGGCATCACCAGTTGATGGGTTACTTCGAACTGGATGGCGGGCTTGCCGTCTTTGTCCTGGGTGGCGTTGGCAAACGACGCCAGGTCGATCCTGACGAGCCCGTTGTGCACCGACACGTTGGTCAGGCGATCGGCGAAGACGACTTGTTTCTTGGTCACGGTTTTCAATCTCTGAATGGAATGGGAAGGGGCCTGATGGCGGGGACGAGGCTTGAGTCCGACTTTGCAGTCGAGCCATTTATTTTAGGCGACGGGGCCAGGCGGCTTGCGATGACCTCGTCTCCCGACCGGCTAGGCGATCAAGCCCAGGTGTTGTGCGATCGGCTTCTGGCCCAGCGACCATTCTTCGTAGCGCTCGGCCAGCTCCTGCAGGCTGGCGGCGTCGCCGTCGATGTTTTTCCCGTCCTTCACCAGACCCTGCCCTGCGGCCTTGAGCACGTCCCAGACCGCGGCGGCCACTGTCGGTGTGTCGGCCTTGGGTTGTTGGGCCAGCGCGCGAATGAAGAACTTGGGCAAGCGGGGCACAACAATGCCGCTGCCGAGGTGGGCAGATGCCAGGTAGTTGAAGTCGCTGGCGTCACCACGCAAGGTGCGCTCGATGATGACGTGGTTGAAAGCGGTTGAAGCTGCCGTTGACCCGTCATCCTTCGTCATCGGTCGGCAAGGTTGGGCATAACCTGTACCCACCAAGACCACCAAGGCCTGCAACAACCTTGACGCACCGCCCATCCTTTCCAGCTCAGCCGGGCTCATCAGCGCGCGCCCCTGGGTCGGGCCCTGGCTGGCCAGGCGGTCGAGCAGCGGGTCATAGGCCTCTGCCTGCAGATTGGCTTCGCCGACATGGGTCTTGATCTTGAGCTCGCACTTGGATCGTTCGGTCACCAGCGCATAGGTGGTGTCGAGCAGGCCGGCCGCATGGTCAGTCCGTGACAGGCGTCTAGGCCCGCGCACGAACAGGTCGCGGCGAAAGGTCTGGTTGATGCCCAGGTCACGCACGATCTCCTTGAAGATCGGGTTGCTGATGCGATCGAGCACCGCCTGAAGCTCTTTGGTGTGATTGACCGCGTCGATGCAATTCAGCGCGCCGGCATGGGCCGTGAAGGTCAGTTTGGCTGGGGTCAGGGCCTCGACCATCTGCGAGAAGAACACCGGCTGCCAGTGGCGGTTGAGGTATTCGTGCGCCAGGTAGTTGCGGTTCTGGCCCTGCAGCGACTTGATGCGTTCGGCCAGTTGCGGCGTACGGTGAAAGTAGCTGCCCGGGATCTGGTTGAGGTCTTCCAGCAGCTTGAGCGCGCCATCCAGCCGGTTGCCGATCGGGTCTGCCTGCGAGCTTTGAAATTCGACGTACTGGCTGAGCAAACCACGCATGGGCAGCGCGTGCGTCCAGCCGGGCAAGGTGTTGTAGCTGATGTAGACCACCCCGCCCACTTTCAGGTGCAGCCTGATGAAGTCGACGATCTGCTGCGCCACCTCGGTCCCCACCCACGACCAGATGCCGTGCAGCGTGATGTAGTCGAACTGCGGCAAGTCGCGTTGACCGAACTGCTCGAAGCTGTCGTCGAAGACATGCAGGTTCTTCAAACCCGCTTCGCCGGCCAGTCGGGCTGCGCCCGCGGCGTGGGCCGGGTTGAAGTCGGTGCCCCAGAAGTCGCCACCCGGGTTGGCGGCAGCCAGCAGTGCCAGGCCCGCACCCTGCCCGTAGCCCAGCTCGCAGTAACTGAAGCGGTCGACTGGCGGTGACTCATAGCCGGCGGCCAGCAAGGCGAAGCGGATCGCTGCCGGTGCCATCTCCTTGTAGAAACCATAGGTGTAGTCCACATCGGTGATGTAGCCCTCGTTCCAGTCGTTCATGTGTCCTCCGCACCAATGAAAAGGGGCTCCTCGCGGAGCCCCTCTTGGGTCTTGCTGATGGAGTTTAGCGACCCGGCTGGCAGCCGGACTGCGCCGCCACTCGGTTCGATTTCACTCAGCCGCTTCAGCCGCCGTACACACCACCGTACTGGTCGAAGATGAAGTCACCATTGACCGGCGCCGTCACACCCACCAGCACAATCACCATGTCGTCGGTCGGCACGTAGTTGCCGTCGCCGTTGGCGTCGACGAACACCGTGGTGCTCGGGTCACCGTTGCCGTCGATCAGCGTCTGCGTGGCGATCGGACGATAGGTCGTGCCGTCCATGAACAGGTTCGGCGCCACGCCGTTCACCGCGAAGATCGGCGCGGCACCCAGGGCACGGATGGCCCCGGTTTCCAGCGCATCGACAACGTTGTTGCCGTTGACGTCGTAGTTGACGCCCGAAGTCGCGTGGCTGCTCTCGTAGCGGGCCAGCTTCAGGAAGCTCAGGTCGATCTTGTCTTCAGTGGTGGTGAAGTTGATGATCTGGTCGAAGCCACCGGCCTGCGATTGTGTCGCTGCCGTGTAGACCACATGAACTTCCAACGCGTCGTCGGCGGCGGCGTTCAAGAACTGCGTCGACAGACCACCACCAGCGTCGATCATGTCGGCACCACCCGTCGCTTGAACGCGCAGGATGAGGTCGGCAATGCTCAACGTCGCAGCCATCGTGTCGATGCGGTAGTTGTCGAAGTCGTTGACGGTACCGGCACTGGCAGCGTCTTTGCCGATGGTGACTTGGGTGTCACCGGCAGCGAAGACCGTCGCCAGCGGCACGGCAGCGCCCAGCGCAGCGCCAAGGTTGGCCGGCAGCGCTGCAGAACCACGCACACCGTCGTAGGTGTCGGACACGTTGAACACGAGGTTGTCGGTGCCCACCACAAAGCCGGTGATGGTGTCCTGGCTGTTGATGACGTTGTTGGCGTTGTTGTTGAAGTTCACCGCCGCCTGCTCGCCACCACCGATCGTGCCGCCAGGGGACTCGGCTTCAGTCGTGTACCAGAACATGTCGCCCGTGGCGCTGCCGCCACCGGTCAGGTTGTCACCGCGGTTGCCCGCGCCGACGTCTGCCGAACCGTCGCCCGCCGTGCCACGACCACCGAAGATCACGTCGTCCGAAGTGCCGCCAGCCAGCGAGTTGCGACCGTTGTCACCCAGCAGATGCACCACGTCGGCATCACCGGCGTTGGACGCGTTCTCGAAACCAATCACGTTGGTCACGAAGGCCATATTGACCGCAGTGCCGACTGCAGCGGCCACCGGGGTGTATTGGCCATACAGGCTTTCCGTCACTTGTCCGGTGGCCAGGTTGACCACGTGGAACAGCGGATCCACCTGCGAGGTCGTGGGCAGCAGCGGGTTGGCGCGAGCCACGGCACCGTTGGTCAGCGCCGTCACGTCCAGTTGGTCGCCGGCACGGGTGGTGCCCACGATGGTCAGCTGGTTCGCGGCCGGATCGGTCGAGAAGTTCTGCAAAATCGTGTCGCCGTTGACCGTGTGGGTCTGTTGCAGCACGACGGTAGTCACATCGGTGGCGCCGATGTTGGCCGTGATGGTCGCCGTCAGAGCAGAGTAATCCACCCTGTTGGCACCGGCTTGCAGCTGGAGCTGGTGTGCCGCGGCTGTCTCGTTGTCGGTGAAGATCACCGTCTCGGCCAGGTTGCTGCCTTGCACGTTCGTCCACAGAGCAGCCGGAACGATGCCGTTGCCCGTGCGGTCGACAAAGGTCGCATACACCGTGTTGTCAGCCGTGTTGCGAACTTCGGCAGCGCGGGTCAGGTCGACCAGCGTGGTGCCATCGTTGCCGTCGGGCTCTTGCGCGTCATTGGCCGGCAGGTTGGAGTTGGCTTCCTTCGAGAACTGGATGGTCGTTGCCACAGTTGCATTGGCCAGGTCGATCCAGCTGTTGCCGGCAGTTTGACCCGCGTAGTAGCGCTCAACGCTGACGGCGTTGTCGATGCGCTCGCCGTTGCCGACGAACACCAGATCGGTGTCATCTGCAGAGGTGTCGACGCTGACAACCACCTCGTCGGTTTCGTCAAAGTAGTCGAGCGAGTCAACGCCACCACCCAGGCTGAAGGTGTACAGACCCTGGTCGGCCCATTGACTGGCGGCCGCATTGAAACCGCTGGCCGTGTTGGTCGCGACGTCCCACATGGTGAGGACGGGGCTGTCGTCGGCGGGATAGATACCGGCCTGCATGACGTTGCCGATGATCACGCGGTCAGCACTGGCCGAGCCGATCACGTTCTCGAGCAAGGTGATGCCGTTGACCGTGATCAGTTCGCTGCCCAGGGCGCCGTTGGGCGCAATGCCGCCAGCGTCCAGCGTATTGGCATCGAGTTGGGCCACGGTCGTGACGGGGGCGTTGCCACCACCCAGCGACTTGCCCACCGCGTTGGCGGTGCTGTAGTTGACAGTCACGCCACCGGCAGCTGACACGTCGAGCACGTCGTCGAAGCGGTCGCTGGTGGCAGCGGCCGTCAGGTCGACGATTTCGACGTTCTTGAAGGTGTCGGTGAATGACATCTTGCCCAGCGCGCCGCCGGTCGAGGTCAGCTGCGACATGCTCGTGCCCTGCACGGCCAGCGTCAGCGTCGGGCGCAGCGGCACATCGGTGGCGTTGACCACGCCGTCGTTGGTGACGTCGGCGTGGTTGATGGTGACGATGTCGGCACCTTCACGCAGGGTAGCGAGTTCGCTGTTGTCCTGCTGTGCACCCAGGTCGATCATGTTGTTGGCCGTGGCCTGGGTCTGATCGAGCGTGACGCGGTCGTTGGCGTTGCCGCTGACCAGGTTCTCGACACCCAGCACCGCCGTGGCGGTGGTGGTGTCGCTGGCCGGCGTGAGACCGTTGTTGTTGGCGTCGATCGTGTACTTGGTGCTGGGGTTCGTGGTCAACAGGATGTCAAGACCTTCCTGAACCAGCCCGTTGGTACCGACGGCCACAGCCACACTGTCCGACAGCGCCTTGACGTCGAGCGTCGAGTTGCGGTTGTTTTCCAGCACACGCACCAGTTCCATCGTGGTGAACGTGGTGACGTTGGCGGTGTCCACACCCTTGTCGTCGACGGCGACGACCGTGCCCTTGCCGGCGCCGGCAGCGCCCAGGGCACCGTCGAGCGTGACGCGGAAGCTGGTGCCGGTGCCGAAGGTACCTTCTTCAGCTTGCAGCACGTCCTGGTACTTCTGGGTTGCACCGCTGGGCAGCACCGAGTTGCCGCCACCGTCAACCGTGTCCACACCCTTGGACATGATGAAACGGTCGTCACCGGTCTTGCCGCTGATGACGTCGTTGCCGTCGCCACCAAACAACAGGTCATCGCCGTTGATGAAGGCGGTGCCCGCGGCATTGAGCCACGAGTCCATGCCGTTCAGTGCGCCGCCGACGTTCTTGGCCGTCAGCAACAGCGAGTTGGTGGTCTCACCACCGTTGCGGCCCTGGAACAGCACCACCGGCGACAGGTCCTTGTCCTGCGAGTACAGGGCGCCGTTGCGGCCGTCGAAACCGAGCAGTTGCACTTCGGTGTTCGACTGGTTGTGCGTGGCGACCGAGCCGAAGGGCGAGGCGCCATCAGCACGGGTGACCGTGGCCGACAGGTTCATGTAGGCCATCGAGCCCAGCACGTTGGTCTGCTGGATCAGCACACCCGCCCAGTCGGCGCTGGTGTTCGCGACGACCACGGCACCAGCAACGTTGAGCGTGTTGTCCAGCGGATCACCGAAGCTGCCGGCGTCAGCCGTGGCGAGCACGCGACCCGACGAGCTGTTGACGTCCAGGAAGCGGTTGATCACGTTGGTCAGGCCAGCAGCGGCCTGGTCGGCTTGCTCACCGGCCTTCAGCGTGTACGAGTACACCGCGTTGTTGATCGTCACCGAGACGGTGTCGCCTTCACGCACGTTGTTCAGGTACAGGCGGTTGGCTTGACCCTGCACCAGCTGCGACCCGGTGGTGGTGAAGTTGGCCACCATGTCTGCGGCTTGCGAGGTCTGGAACTTGGTCTGGTCGACGCCCAGGTTGATGGAGCGGTCGTCGTAGCTCTTGATGACCAGGCGGTCGTCTTCCAGGTTCGTGCCTTCAGCGCCCAGGATGGCGCCCTTGGCCTGGTAGGTACCCGTGCCCGAAGCTTGACCGGTCACGAAGAAGCCCGTGGCGGCCGTGGTGCCAACCACCGGCAGTACGCCGTCGCCCGGCGTGGAGTCGACGGCGCGAATTTCAATCGTGGTGGCCGAAGTAGCAACCACAGACACCTTGGAGTTGGTGGCCTGGAACACGGGGTTCACGATGGCCGCAACTTCAGCGGTGGTCTTGGCAGCAGCCAGTTGCGCCACCGGAATGGTGGTGCCGTAGTTGACGCCGTCAATGTTGACCTGGAAGGTGGCGACAAAGGTGTCGACGCCGTTCAGGATCGTGGTGCCGAAGTCGACGACCAGGGTGGTCGTGCCGGCCGTGGCAGCCGCCGGCGGACGGAAGTCTTGCGTCCAGGCCAGACCACCCGTGACCACCAGACCACCGGTGGTGTCCCACAGGTTGTCGCCATTGGCGTCGACCGGGCGAGCCACCCAGTCCACACCGTCGCCGAAGGCGGCGACAAAGCGGTCGTTGCCGGTGTTGCCCGACAGCACGTCGTCGCCACCACGGCCTTCCAGAGTGTCGTTGCCGCTGTTGGCCAGCAGCACGTTGTCGACGCCGTTGCCGCGCAGGTCGACGTTGGTGTTCAGGCCGAAATAGTTCTGCTGGTTGTTGAAGACCAGGTCCGGCGTGTTCGAGCCGGCAGCCTTGTAGTCGATCGCACCCAGACCGGTGGTATTCACCGTCTCCATGCCCGTCGTGCCGACACGCGGTACGGCGCCGTTGCTCGAGGTCAACGAGTTGTAGTTGGTGTTGTCCTGCGAGGCGACGGCGGTGCCGCCGTAGTTGCGGAAGTTGATCGCACCGTCGTTGCCCAGGTCGACGCGGTAGGTCGAGTCGCTGGTCAGCTTGGTCATGGCGTCTTGCTGGGCGGTGGCTTCACCGGCCAGCGTGGCACCGACCAGGCGGCCCATCGAGAAGTTCGTCAGCCACATCGCGTCGCCTTGCGACGAGGCGCGCGGGCCGGCGTAGTTGCGGGCATCGCTGAACGTCGTGCTGCGACCGCTGGTGGGCGCTGTGTCGGCCCCGCCGGCAACCGTGCCACCGTCGGATTCGAGGACGATGTTGTCGTTGCCGTTGCCGCCGTTCAGGCTGTCTTTGCCATCGTTGACCAGACCGGCCGAGTTGGCCGTCAGGTTCAGGCCCCCATTGGCGTTGAGCAGGTTGGGGTTGTTCCGGTTCGTGATCAGGTACTGCAGGTCACCACCCATCAACAGGTCGTTGCCGTCGTTACCGAAGATGGCGTCGTTGTCGTAGCCACCGATGATGGCGTTGGCGACGGCGCTGCCGTTGATGATCAGCTGCGCGGTGGAGCCACGGCCGTAGTTCTCGCCACCAGCAACGAAACCGTCTTCGTAGCCGTCAGAGGCGCGGGCGCCGATGACGGTGTCGACGTTGTTCAGGAAGCCGTACAGGTTGCCCGAAGCGTTGATGCTTTCGATGTCAGACGCGGAGAAGCCGGCACCGTTGGCAGTAAAGACGTTATTGACCGCATTGCCTTCGGTCAGGTTGACCGTGACCGGCTCGTCGTCGTCAGAGGCCTCAAGCAGGATCCAGTCGTTGTCCTGCGTGCCCACACCACCGCTGCCGCCGGCGTTGGCAATGGTGTCGTCTGACGTGGTGCCGCCAACGATGTTGGCATTGTTGCCATCAGTCGCGCTCAGCAGCGACAGTTCGGCAAAGAAGAAGTCGGCGTTGCGGCCGCCCGACAGGGTGTCCCCGATCAGGTTCGCGCCACCCATCACGCCACCGCTGTTGCCGCCACCAGCGAAGAAGTCGTTGCCGATACCGCCCAATGCGGTGTCGACGCCGAGGCCGCCGAGGAAGATGTTGCCGTTGGTGGCCTTGCCATCACCGTAGAAGCCGGTGCCGTCGTAGTAAATGTCGCCCAGGAAGTTGTTGGCGGCGTCGTAGATGTTCAGCGGATTGCGCGAATAGGCGTCCACCACGGCAAAGCCGGAATGGCGGGCACCGACCACGGCATTGTTCGCTTCCAGATAGGCGTAGTTGTTTTCCTGGCCGTTCTGGTCGATGACGCCGTCACCGTTGAGGTCCAGGCCGCGAATCTGGTGCAGCGTGTTGCCGAAGTCCAGGCGGATGTCCTGGTTGCCGGTCAGCCGCATGGCCGTCGCGCCGGCGATGGTGAGCGCGTCGCTGGTGATGTTGATGAAGTCTTGTGACGGCGGGTGCACCGGAATGTCGGGTGTGCCATCGGCAGACGCATAGCCCGTGGCGCCGGTGATCTGGTCGTTGAAGGCCTTGGCGGCGTCACCATAGGTGGCGTGGCCACCCAGTTGCGCGAAGCCATTCAGCGCTGCCATCGTGGCGGCGCCCTTCTGGCCGGCCGGCGCTGCGTCGAGCGCCTGCTGCATGGCGGCGACGGCATCCGACACGTCGCCGGCGCTCAGGCCTGACGCGGTGGTGATGCCGACGTTCTTGACGATCAGCGCAGCGGCGTCGGCATTGCTCAGGCCGGCGAAGTCGGCGTTGTAGACCTGGTTGACCAGCGCATCGACGCTGCCCATCTGGCCGACAGCAGCCAGAGCGGCACCCATGGTGGTTTCGCCGAGCTGCAGGTCATAGAGAGCTGCAGCCGCTCGGGCGATTTGAGTGCTGCTAAAGCTGTTTACCGGATTTGCCATTCAAAGACTCCTGCTGTTGGAACGAATTGGATTTCTTTTGGAAGAAATCGAGGGCGAATGATCAGGGTTCACCTGCACGAATCCAAGGCCGGGCCCGAAGGGCGGACTTGGAGACGGGCGGGGCGAGCGGTGTGCATCGTGGGACCGGAGTGTGCTGACGACGTCCACCCTGTCATGTGATGGGCATCACATGGGTTCGGTGTCTGTTGCCGGCCAACCACGGGCGATGGCACTGGTTGAAAGATGCAAAACATCAATATGGGATCGTAGCACGCGGCATGCGTGCCACTTCTGGACTGCACCGCGAAGGTTAACGGGGGCCCGAGCCGCGTTGCACGCGTTTCTTCCCTGGGCCCGCAGCAAACGTTGTGCCACTGCAACAAACGGTGATCACCAACGCCAGCGCAGGCCACCGAAGGCAGCCACCGACGTGTACGCGAACAAGGGCAGGTTGCTGCCCTGGCGAATGCCCTGCAGCTGCAGCACGTAGTCAGCGCCGTGCAGCAGTGCTTCGTCGGCTGGGCGCGCCAGCTCGATGCCGAACTGCAGCGGCCGGGTGATGCGTTTGAGGTTGTTCTCGAGCAAGGGGCTGTAGCCCTCGAGATCGTCGACCTGGGTGTAGCGCAGGGTCAGGTCGGCACGCCAGCGGTGGGGCAGCGGCCCCGCCACGCGCAGGCCCAGGCTGTTCTGGCGCTGGGCACCGCCTGGCCGCAGCGTGTCGCGCGGATCGTCGTAGCCGGTGCGCAGGGCCAGGCCGACCGCCCAACGGTCGTCAAAGGGCAGCGGGCAGGTGCTGCTCCACAAGGCGGCGCCGCTGCGGCTGTCGTTGATGGCACTTTGTTGCTGGGTGCGGGTTTCGCTTTCCAGCGCCAGACGGTGGCTGCAGCCGAATGCGCTGCGCTCGAGTGACACGCCCCAGCGCTGCAGGCGATAGGGTTCACTCAGGCGGCCCCCGAAACGGCTGACCGAACCCTGCAGCAACGCACGCCAGCCACCCCAGCGCTGGCCCGCGCTGGCGGCCAGCTGCAGGTGGTTCCAGTCGGTTTCGGGGTGCGCCGGTGCGGACCGTGCGGTGCCGATGATGCCGAACTGCAGCAGGCTGCCCTGGCGCGGACTGTAGGCGACCTGCCACGACAGATCGGCCACTGCGGCGGTGCCGGGGCGCGGCTGGATGGGCTGGGCCAGCGGCAGGTCGACCGGGCCGTCGGGCGGGGTGAGCGTCAATTCGGTCAGCCGAGGCGAGCGGTCGAGGTTGCTTTCGTGCCCGGCAAAGAGGCCGATTTCACGGATCTGTGCCCAGCGTGAGTTGGTCGACGGTTCGCCACCCGCCTGGCCAGGCCCGCCGGAACCCGAGCGCTGCAATCGCAGCCAGACCAGGGGCGGAATGTCGCTGCGCTGGGCCCAGCGCAGCAGCAGGTCGTTGCGTGCAGTCGGGTCACCCAGTGCCAGCAGCGCCAGCGCGTAGTCGGCCTGCGCGGCCGACAGCGCGGGGTTGAGCATCAATGCCCGCTCCAGCCACAACAGCGCCTGTTCGGGGTTGCCATCTTCCAGCCAGTTGCCGCCCAGCACGGCCAGGAAGGCGGGATGGTCCTTGCAGGTTTCTCGTGCCGATTCAAGGCGCTGCAGCAGCGCGCGGCGGTCGGCTGCGGTGCGCGGCCAGGCCGCGGCAGCCAGCTCGTCACAAACGGGTGGCGACACAGCGTCGTGCGCATGGGCTGCGGCGGGCGCCAGCCCACTGCTTGCCACCACGGCGACCAGCGCCCAGCCGCGCGCATGCGCACGCCATCCCAGGCGACCGGCAAAGCTCACGCGCAGGCTCTCAGACGCCCGGGTTCAGGCACCGTGTTGACGATGCGGATCTTGCTGCGAATCGTGCTGCGGATCGTGAGCTGAAGTGGGTGCGGAGAAGGGCGCCTCGTCTACCGCAGCCGACCGGCTGGATGTGGTGGCGCGCGACCACAGTTGCTCGCTCGGAACAAGGTCGACCCAGTCGGCGGGCGCGTAAACGGCGTATTGGCGTGTCATTCCCTCGAGCAGGTAGTCACCCAGATGCTCGGTTCCCTGCTTCGGGAGCTGCGCGGCCAACTGCGGGCCGATCAGCAAGGGCATCGACAAGTCCTGCGTCATGTGCTGGAGGCGCGATGCTACGCCCACTGGCTCACCCAGGGCTGTGTGGGCGCGACGGCGAGCCGGGCCGAACGAGCCAACCACCGCCTGCCCGCATTCGATGCCCACGCCCAGGGCCAAGGGCTGCACCACCGGCGGATCGGCGGAATCGAGCGGGCGGGCCAGCAGCGAGCGCGTGGCGCGCAGCAGCTCTTTGCCGGCCTGCAGCGCGCGCAAGGGATGATCAGCACAATCGGAGTAGGCGTTCCACACTGCCAGCACCGAGTCGCCGACCACGTTTTCGACGACGCCACCGTGCTGCTCGACCACGTCGACCGCGATGCAATAGAAGGCATGCAGCAGGGCCGCCGTTTCCAGCGGGTTGCGATGCAGTGCGAAGGCCGAGAAGTTGCGGATGTCGGCGGCCAGCACGCTGATGTTGCGCTGGTCGACCTGCACGCTGCCGCTGGGGTCGGTCAGCATCAGCCGCTGTGCCACGGGGGCTGGCAGATAGGCGATCAGGTGGGCCGACAGACGTTCACCCTGAGCCCGAGTGAGCGCGTGCTCCGCCGTGGCCAGCGCGGTGGCGGCCAGCAGCATGAACAAGGCCGGCGCCACCCAGGGCAACCACAGGTTTTGAAGCAGCAGCACCGCAACGGCACCCGCATAGGTCGCCAGGGCCAGCAACACGCCGGCGATGGGCAGGCGCTTGGCCGGTGCGCCACGCCGTCGGGCGGCCAGCGCCAGCAACAGTGCGACCCCGAACAGACCCGCCATGACCTGCCAGGCCAGCGCCGCGCGGGGCGCATACGGCACCTGATGATCGAGCAGCCCGGCCAGCGACTGCGCATGGACTTCGACGCCCGACGACACCGCCGACAGCGGCGTGGCGGTGACGTCGACCATGCCGAAAGCGGTGGTACCGATCAGCGCAATGGCACCGCGCAGCAGGCCGGGGTCGACACGACCGCTGAGAACCCGTTCGGCCGACACCGAAGCCAGCGCCGAACGCTGGCTGCGATAAGGAACGCGCATGTCGCCCTGGGCGTCCAGCGGCACCCAGATGCCGGGCAGGCTGGGGCTGACCAGCGCCCAGGCGGGTTGGGTCAGGTCGGCCAGCAACGAGGGCCGCTGCGCCTGCACCTGCCAGTCGGCACCGGCGCCCGCACCAGGCACCGCAGCCGGGCCCTGCGCGGCACGCCACAGGCTGGCCAGGGCCAGACTGGGGTAGGCACGGCCCTCGTGACAGACCAGCGCGGGCACCTTGCGCACCACGCCATCGAACTCGGTGCGCGGTGTCAGGTGGCCCACTGCAGGGCCCGCTGCCATCAGTGCCGCGGTGTTGCCGACATAACCCTGGCTGACCGGAGCGGCGGCTGGGCAGGCTGCCGCTGCCAGGGCGCCACCGACGACTCCCGCGTGC
Organism: Rubrivivax sp.; assembly: GCA_016707445.1. Lineage (GTDB taxonomy): Bacteria > Pseudomonadota > Gammaproteobacteria > Burkholderiales > Burkholderiaceae_C > Rubrivivax. The sequence continues at coordinate 247,160 of JADJHR010000019.1, read as the reverse complement.
GGCGTGACGGCCGGATCGAGCGAAAACACCTGACCGGCCACCACCGGCACCCTGGCCCAGACTGCGGCCAGCGCCGCGTCGCCTGGACGTGCCGCGTCGAAGGCCATGTCGAAGGCCTGCACGGCCGCGCCGGCTTCGTCCAGGCGTTCAGACAACCGGGCCATGGTTTCCCGTGGCCAGGGCCATGGGCCCAGCTTCTGCAGGCTGGCTTCGTCGATGTCGACGATGATCACGCGGCGCTCGGCCTCGGCCGAGGCGCCCAGCCGCCACGACAGGTCGCCCATGACGCTTTCGGCGGCGGCGAAAGCGCTAGGGAACACCAGTTGCACCAGCATCACCAGCGCCGCGGCGAACGCCACCGCGACAGCACGCAGCCACCAGGGGTGATCGCGCCAGAACGGGTTCATAGCGAGTTCATGCCGGTCTGCAGGGCTTCAAGGGCATCGCTGGTGCGTTGTGGGGCAGCGCCCGATCACCGGCCCCACAAGGTCTTGCCGCGGAACAGGCCGCCCGCGGTGCCGCGTTCGAACAGGTAGCCAGCCTCTTTGCCATCGAGCGTGAAGGCACCGCTGACGACCTCGAGGTTCTGCCGCGGCGCGCTGCGGTCGCCCACCGAGAAGACACCGTTCGCACCCACGTCACCGGCCGCGCGCAGTTCGGCCCGCCCGGCGGTCGGCGACGACAGCGCCAGGGCGGTGGCAAAGCTGCGGCGGGCGAAGTCCAGCGTCAGCGTGCCACCATCGACCGTGGCCGCCTCGACCCGAGAGCCGGTGTCGAAGGTGGCCTGGGCTCGATTGAGCCTGAAGGTGGCACTGGCTTCGTTGTTGGCCAGCTCGGTGCGCGGCTGGTTGGCGTCGACGCTGCGGAACAGCGTGAAGTCGGAATTGCCGACCGCAGGATCGCGGCCGACACGCGCCAGCGCGTAAGGCACGCTGACACCGTCATTGAAGGCCGGCGCGACCGAATAACGGCCCCAGGCCAGTTGCGCGTTCGGGTTCGAGCGGCTGTTGAGGTTGGGCAGCGTGGCCGCCGCGATGGTCAGTGCATCGGCGGCCGTGCGGTCGTTGCGCCGGTAGGGTTCGGCGGCCTGCAAGCCCGCCGTGCGCGCGGCCGATTCGGCTGCCCGCTGCGCGGCCACACGCTCTTCGGCCACCGGCGGCGCCACAGCTGCCAGCAGCGTTCCGGTGGCCGGCACCACGCGCGCGACCTGGTCACCGCGCTGCATCTCGACCATCATGCGGCCCATCTCGGCCGACAGCACCGTGTTCTGGCCGCCGGCGCAGGGGCCGAGTGCCGCCGCCGAGCAGCCGGCACCCAGCGCGCCGACCACGATCGATCCTTCGGCCACGGTGGCCCGAACCGCAGCGTCGCTGCTTTGCACGATGAAATCGGTGCCGCGCACGCCGATGGCGGCCAGTGGGGTGTTCAGCCGGAAGCGGTTCTTGTCGACCGACGTGGCGCGGCCGGAAATCGATCGCCCGGCGCCCTGATCGAGCTGCAGGCGAACCTCGCTGGCCTGCGGGCGGTCGCTGTCGTACTGATACGTCACCACCTCGAGCACGCTTTGCGGGCGCACACTGACCGCAGCGTTGTCGACAAAACGAACATGCACATGGCCGTTGGCAGCGGTTTCGATGCGGTCGCCGACCCGGATCTCGGTACCGCGGCGCAGCGTTTCGGCGTCACCGCCCTTGCGCACGACATGGGCCTCACCGATCAGCAGCGTGACCTGTCCGACCGCGGATTCACTGGCATGGCCCGCCAGCGGCAACAAGGCCAGCGGCAGCAAGGCAGCCAGTGGCCAGAGCAGCGCAGTGGCCAGCCTGCGCACGTTGTGCCCTGCAGGGCCGACAGGGCCGCTGCGGGTGTGGGCGCTGGGTATCATCTGGTCTCTCCTGCATGAACCCAAAAAGCTGGGGCTGGAATTGTGCATGGTGCACCTGCACGGGTATACCCGTTTGTGTCGTGCATCACATGCCCCTTCGCTTTGTGCCGTGCACAGTCCGTGCCCCGATGCCCATCCTGATCCCGATCCTGCAGGGTCTGCGACTGTTCGACAGCCTGCCTGCAACCCGCCTGGCCGAATTGTCGCGCGTGATGTCGGAACGGCGAGCCGAGCGTCGAGAAGTCGTGATTCAGCGCGGCGATGCTGCTGCCGGCCTGGGCTTTCTGATCGAGGGCCGGCTGCAGACCGTTGATTTCACGCTCGATGGCCGTGAGGTCGGCATCGAATTCATCGACGAGGGCGACTTCTTTGGCGAACTGGCGGTGATCGACGGCCAACCGGCGCCTGAATACGTGATCGCGGTGGCGCCGTCCCGGGTGACCCTGCTCGACCGCGACCGCGCGCGTGAGCTGATGTTCTCGACCCCGTCGGCCAGCGAAGCAGTGGCACGGCGGCTGGCCGACCGCTTGCGGCGCTCGGCACGCCAGCGGTCGGTGCTGGCCCTGCCCAGCTCGTTCCAGCGCGTGTGCGCCCAGCTCAGCCTGCTGGCACAGTCAGATGGCAAGGGCCGGGTCGTGATCCAGCTGCCGCCAACCCACCAGGAAATCGCGATCATGGTCAACACCAGCCGCGAGACCGTGACGCGCACGCTGCAGTTTCTGCAGGTGAGGAAGGTGGTGGCACGCGCCGGCGCCGAGCTGGTGGTGCAAGAGCCCGACGCGCTCAAACAGGGCGCCGACGGCACCCTGGCACCCGGCAAGACCTGAAACGGGTCAAATCCGCCGGTATTCCGGCACCACCTGCGCCAGCGCGACCCGCACCTCGTTGTCCGTCGCGCCGCCCGGCCGTTCGGCCAGGCGCAGCAAGGCGTCGACCGGCACGGCACGCGCGTCGAGCAAGGCAATGCGCAGCCGCTCGATCGAGGTCGGCAAGGTGCGGTCACCGTCGGCCAGCAGCTCTTCGAACAGCTTCTCGCCCGGCCGCAGACCCGAGAAGACGATCGGGATCTCGTCCAGCGTGTGGCCGGCCATGCGGATCAGGTCGCGCGCGAGGTCGACGATGCGGACAGGCTCGCCCATGTCCAGCACCAGTACCTGACCGCTGTCGCCGATGGCGGCAGCCTGCAGCACCAGGCGCGCGGCCTCGGGGATGGTCATGAAGTAGCGGATGATGTCCGGGTGCGTGACGGTGACCGGGCCGCCGCGCGCGATCTGCTCCTTGAACTTCGGGATCACGCTGCCGCTGCTGCCCAGCACGTTGCCGAAGCGCACCGCCATGAAACGTGTGCCCGGGTGCGCTGCCGCCAATCCAGACAGCGCCAGCTCGGCGGCGCGTTTGCTGGCCCCCATCACATTGGTCGGATTGACGGCCTTGTCGGTACTGATCAGCACGAAGCGTTCGACACCCTGCTCGGCCGCGGCCAGCCCGGCCTGCCAGGTGCCCAGGGTGTTGTTGCGCAGTGCCGCCCAGGCGTTGTGGTCTTCCATCAACGGCACGTGTTTGTAGGCGGCGGCGTGAAACACCACCTGCGGCCGCCAGGCGGCGAAGCACGCGCGCAGCTGCGGCAGGTCTTTCACGTCGCCGATCAGGCGCACCAGTTCCAGACCGGGCTGGCTTTCGCTCAGCTCTTGTTCGATGGTGTAGAGGTTGAACTCGCTCTGCTCGAACAGCACCAGCCGCGCCGGCCGGTAGCGTGCCACCTGGCGGCACAGTTCGCTGCCGATGCTGCCGCCGGCACCGGTGATCAGCACCACCTTGCCGCCCAGCGTCTCGCCGATGCCGGCTTCGTCCAGCTGCACCGGCGCGCGGCCCAGCAGGTCTTCGGCTTCGATGTCGCGCAGGCGTTCGATGCGGCTCTTGCCTTCGCGCAGTTCGTCGACGGTGGGCACGGTCAAGACCGGCAAGCCCGTGCCGCCGGCCAGATCCAGGGCACGACGGCGCTCGTCGGGCGTGGCACCGGGCATGGCCACGATGACATGGGTGGCGGTGCCGCGCAGCGCCTTATCGCGAATGGCATCGAGTGGCCCCAGCACCAGCGCCGAGCCGATGCGCGTGCGGCGCTTGGCCGGGTCGTCGTCGAGCAGCCCGAGCACGGTCCAGCCCTGTTCGTGGATGCCGGCCAGCAGCATGCGGCCGGCGGCGCCGGCACCCATCACGATGGCGCGCCGTGCGTCCTTGTCGCTGCCCGTGATGCGGGCGCGTGCATGTTCATAGACCATGCGGTACGCGATGCGCACCAGCGCCAGCCCCATCAGCGCCACCACCGGGTGCAGCGCCAGCACCGCGCGCGGCACCTTGCGCAAGCCCAACCCCATCACCACGGCCGCGGCCACCAGGCCGGCCAGCGCACAAGCGATGGTCAAGCGCTTGATCTCGCCAAAGCCGGAAAAACGCCACAGACTGAAAGGCAGCCGCAACCATGCCAACGCCAGCAGGTAGCCGGTGACCACGCCCACCAGCACCAGGCCGTCGTAACCCGGGCGGGCGCTGATCCAGCGTTCGAAGCCCAGGCGAAACAGATAGGTGACGTTCCAGGCCAGCACAATGACCATCGCGTCGATGGCCAGCGAGAGCGGCACGCGGTGCGGCCGCAGCCGTGCCAGCAGCGACTCCAGCCGATGCCAGACCGTGCGCCTACTGCCGCTGTCAGGCTCAGCCACGGGCCACCAGCAACCGCAATGTGCGCGCGATGACCTGCAGGTCGGTCCACAGGCTGGCACTGGCCGCGTAGTCAGCCGCGGCCTGCAGCTTGCGCGGCAGGATGTGCTCGATGTATTCGCGCTCGGGGTCGGCCGCCGCAGCCAGCAACTCGGCCTCATCCAGGAAGGCCAGCGACGACGGATCGGTGATGCCCGGGCGCACGGCCAGCGCTCGATCGCGCAACGCAGGCGGGTAATGTTCAACGTACTTCGGTACTTCCGGCCGCGGGCCGACCAGGCTCATGTGCCCTAGCAACACGTCGATCAGCTGCGGCAGTTCGTCCAGCCGCGTGCGGCGCAGCCATTGGCCGCTGCGCGTGATGCGCGGGTCGGCGCCGACGGTCAGCGCCGGGCCGCGCTGCGGCGCGTCAGCCACCATGGTGCGGAACTTGTGGATGCGAAACACGCGGCCGAAGCGCCCCACCCTGTCCTGACGGAAGAAAACCGGGCCCGGTCCATCGACTTTGATCAGCAGGGCCACCAACAGCATCGGCGATGCCAGCAGGGCCAGGGCCAGCGTCGCGCCAAGCAGGTCGAACAGGCGCTTGGCCATGGGCAGTGGGTACCGTCAGCCACCCAAAGCGCGGCGCACGGCTGCGATCACGCGGTCGACGTCAGCGTCGCTCATGCGCGTGTAGATCGGCAGGCTGATCAGGCGTTCGTAGGCCAGCTGGCTGTGCGGGAACTGCGCGGCCTGCAGCTGGTAGCGGTCGCGCCAATACGGATGCAGGTGCAGCGGGATGTAGTGCACGCTGCAGCCGATGCCCTGCTCGAACAGCGACTCGATGAAACGGTCACGCGTGATGGCGGCATCCTTGCCCAGGCGCAGCGCGTAGAGGTGCCAGGCGTGCAGGTCGCCTGCCGCCGGCCCCGGCGGCGTGATCAGCGGCAAGCCGGCAAAGGCCATGTCGAAGCGCGCAGCGATCGCCGCGCGCCGTTGCTGGAAGGCGCGCACCTTCTTCAGCTGGTGCAGACCCATCGCCGCGGCGATGTCGGTCAGGTTGTACTTGAAGCCCGGCGCCACCACCTCGTAGTACCAGCTCGGCACCTTGGCGGTGAAGCGGTCGAAGGCGTCGCGGTTCATGCCGTGCAGGCGCATCACGCGGGCGCGCTGCGCCAGTTCGGCGTCGCGCGTGACCAGCATGCCGCCTTCACCGGTGGTCATGGTCTTGTTGGCATAGAAGCTGAACACCGTGGCGTCACTGTCCAGGGTGCCGATCAGGCGGCCGCCCTGGGTACTGGGCAGCGCATGGGCGGCGTCTTCCACCACCTTCAGGCCGTGGCGCTGCGCGATCGCCAGGATCGCCGGCATGTCGGCAGCCAGGCCGGCGTAATGCACCGGCATGATCGCCTTGGTGCGGGGCGTGATTGCGGCTTCGACCAGCTTCGGGTCGATGCACAGCGTGGCCGGGTCGATGTCGACCAGCCTGACGTCGGCGCCCAGGTAGCGCACGACCTCGGCGGTGGCGGTGAAGGTGTGGGTGGTGGTGATGACCTCGTCCCCGGGGCCGACACCCAACCCCTCCAGCGCCAGGTGCAAGCCAGCAGTGGCCGAGTTGACGGCCAGAGAATGCAGCGACGAATCACCCAGGAATGCGCTGAAGTCGTGCTCGAACTGACGCGCCTTGGGGCCGGTGGTGATCCAGCCCGAACGCAGGGCGTCGACGACTTCGGTGATCTCTTCCTCGCCGATCTCGGGCAGGGCATAGGGCAGAAAGGCTTGGGGCTGGGTGCTCATAGGGGTTTGGACACCCAGGCCAGGACATGGGTGCGCAGCAAGGGTAGTAGGTTCAACGCATCGTGCAGCCCGGGGTGCACACGGCAGGCCGCGCGTGCCAGCGGCGGCGCCAGCGTGACGCGCCGCGACTTCACCCGGCCCTGGGGGAACAACTGCCGCACACGCGCCAGTGGCACCCCGCGCACATCGCGGTTGCGCGGATTATCGACCGTGAAGTCGTACCAGATCACCGCCCCGCCCGGCCGCAGCCAGCGCCACATCGCGTCGGCCAGCTGCTGCTGGAATGTGTCGTCGAGCAGTGACGAGAACACCGTGCACTGCAGCACCAGGTCCAGGCTGGCCGGCGCGATGTCGGCCCGCGCTGCGTCACCCTGGATCAGGCGCAGCGCGGCGGGCAGGCGGGCGCGCGCCTGCTCGAAGCGCTCGGGCAGCAGCTCGATGCCTTGCAGGTTGGCGGGCTCAAAGCCCAGGCTCAGCATTTCGAGCAGGTTGCCGCCGCTGCCGCAGCCGACCTCGACCAGGCGCAGGGTGTCGACGCGGTCGATGCCGGCACCTGCCATCAGCGCCAGCAGCGCGCGCTGGCGCTCCTGCAGCAGCCGCCTCACCTCGGGCCGCAGCGGGCTGTAACGATCGCAGGCCCGGCGACGCGCGAAACGCTCGGCCACGGCCTCGGGTTCGGTCATGCCGACGCCGCCATGGCCTGCAGGAAACGCTGCGCCAGCACCGGGTAAGTGTGGTGGCTGAGCACGAACTGGCGGCCACGCTCGCCCATCGCCCGGCGCTCGCTGGCAGGCAGGGCCGCCAGCTGCCGCAGTCCGGCGGCCACCGCAGCCGGGTCTTCGGGCGGCACCGTCAGGCCGCAGGCTGCTTCGGCAACGGGGTCGTTGCCGGCCTCGACCGAATGCAGCACGGCGCAGCCGGCCATCATGTAGTCCATCAGTTTGTTCGGTGCGATGCCGAAACGGTACAGCGGCACACGTTGCCAGCCGATGTAGGCAATGTCGATCGCGGCCAGAAACGACGGGATCTGCGCCTTCGGAATGGCCGGCAGCAGCGTCACGTTGTGCAGCCCCTCGGCCTGCACGCGCGCGGCCAGACGTTGCTTCTCATGGCCGTCACCGACCAGCACGAAGTGCAGCGGCTCGGCCTGCAGCAGCGCCGCAGCGTCGAGCAGCACGTCCAGCGCGTTGGGCATGCCGTGCGATCCGGCATAGCCGACCAGCGTGCGGCCGGCCACTCGCGGCGCCAGCAAGGCCGCCTGCATCGCCGGGCCCAGCGGCTCGGCGTCGCCCTGCCATTCGTCGAGCGTGATGCCGTTGGGCACGATCACCAGCTTGCGCAGGTCGAGCCCGCGCGCGGCCATGTGGGCGTGCACCTTGGGCAGCATCGACACCACCACGTCGGCGTCACGGTAGGCACTGTCTTCGGCCGCCTGACACAGCAGGATGAAGGGGTGCCAGCGCGACATGCCGAACAGCTCGCGCGGCGACAGCGGCCACAGGTCGTGCACCTCGTAGACCAGCCGGGCGCCGCTGTGCCGGGCCAGGCGCCGCGCCACCCAGATGTCCATCGGGTAGGTGCTGGACGCGATCACCACATCGGGCCTGAAACGCTGCAGCAGCCGCGGCGTGTCGCGCCACACACGTGACAGGAAAACCGCAATGTTGCGCGCCCGTTGCGGCCCGTTGCCCCGGTAGGGCGGCGTGGCCACCCAGTGGTAGACGATGCCGTCGATGAGTTCATCACCGGCGCGCGGCTGGCGCGTGCGGACGTGCGAATGATCGGCGGCCACCATCTGTACCCGGTGACCTGCACGCACCCATTCGCGCGCCAGGTAGTAGGGCCGGTATTCCATGCCCAGCGCGGGGCTGCCGGCGTAGTGGTTCAGGTACAGGATGTTCATCGCGACGGAAACGCACGAAGCCGATCGACAAAGGCCGCCACGGCCGGAGCGAACAGCGCATGCCGGCGCACCCAGGCGCGATTGTCGTCGGCGATCGTCCGGGCACGTTGCAGCAAGCGATCCATGTCGACCGCCTGCGCCAGCGCGCCGTCGGGCAGGATCAGGCCGTTGTCGCCATCGCGTACCAATTCGCGGTTGGCCGGCAGATCGGACAGGATGGGCACACAACCGTGGGCCATGGCTTCAAGCACCGACACCGACACCGAATCACTGCGCGGCAGCGACAGGTACCACTGTGCCTGGTCGTACAGCTGCGCTTGTGCATCGCCGTCGAGCCGGCCGACGAAACGCACCGACCCGGCCAGGCCCGACTGTTGCACCCTGGCCTGCAGCGCGCTGCGCATCGTCCCATCGTTGGCCATCACCAGGCGCAGCGACGGCCGTTGGCGGGCCAGCCCCGCAAACACCTGCAGCACCCGCTCGGGGTCGTAGATCGGTTCCAGCCCGCGGTTGGCGAAGACCAGGTCCCGATCTTTCGTCGTTGCAGCCGGCGGCAGTGCGTCCAGGCCAAACGGGAACACCATCACGTCGCGGGCGCCGAGATCGCGCATGCGAGACGCCATCACCTGCGAGTCGCTGGTGATGAACGCGCAAGCACGCAGCACCCGCGTCGTCAGCCAGCGCCAGAACACACCCTTCGTCGGGGTGACCAGGATGTCGCTGCCCCAGGCCGACCCTACCAGTTTCCCGGGCACCCGAAACAATCGCTGCGCCAGCCAGGCCAGCGTGCCGTGCGACGTCAGGTAGTGCGCATTCAGCCAGTCCGGCTGCAATCGGCGCAGCCAGCGCGCCAGTCGCGGCAGCTGCCACAGCAAGGCCAGGTTGCCGCCCGCGACATCAGGACGGGTGTTCAGCGCCAGGCGCCGATCGGCCGCCAGCACGGCGTCGAAGCCCGGCGCAAAGCCCCGGCTCGACGCCGCCCACAGTTCGAGACCCGGCACCGCTGCCAGCGCCCGCGCCCATTTCAGCAGGTGCGGGCTTTCACCGTCACCGATCAGCACCAGACGCATCGCGGATCAGGACCGGTCACGCACCCAGGCGTCGTAATGCGCGCGCTCGGCCGGATGCGCTTCGAGCCAGACCCGATCGTGGTCGCGCGTGTCACCCAGCACCGCAGCAGGCTGGCCACCGACGACGGCAAAGTCGGGCACATCACCGTCGACATAGCTGTAGGCCCTGACGATCACGCCACGGCCGATGCGGCTGCCCGGTGCCACCACGCTGTGCGGCCCGACGAAGGTATAGGCCCCGATGTGCGTCGGCCGGCGCACAAAGCCCGGGGGATCGGCGTCGCCCCAGTAGGCCCGCCCGGCCAGGCGAAGCGCCTGGTGGCTGGAATGCGTGAGCAGCGCGCAATGCGTGGTCACCTGCACACCTTCGCCGATGTGCAGGCCGCCCGAAGCGTCGAGCAGGTTGAAAGGGCCGACGTAGACATGGTCGCCGATGTGCAGCTGCTCGGGCGACTCGACCCGCGTGGCATTGCTGATGCGCGTGTGCGCCAGCCAGCGGCCGCCGACATCGCGCCAGCCGTACAGCATGCGCGGTGCCACCAGGGCACGCCAGCCGCGCTGAAGCCATTCGCGAATCAAGTTCGTCCTCCGTGGCGCGATGCTACGCCGCGCAGGTCGGCCAGCAGCTGTGCGCCGGGCCGCAGCACCTGCGCCAGCGGCAGCCCGGCGTGGCGCGCAAAGCGCCAGGCCAGCAGCAGCACGCTGGCGCCATAGGCCAGTGCGGCAGCCAGCGCCGCACCGGTCATGCCCAGCGCCGGCACCAGCAGCAGCGCCAGGCCGGCGTTGATCAGCAGCGAGGTGGCCGCCACCTGCGCCGGCACCTGAGGCAGCCCGGCGTGGTTGGTGAAATAGGCCGACAGTGCGGACGCAGCACCGAACAGCAGCGCGCCCGGCAGCAGCACCGCCATCGGCTGCAGACTGGCGGCATAGGCCGGCCCCAGCACCCAGGGCACCAGCGCACGCGCCGACAGCCACAGCAGCGGGGCGGCCAGCAGAAGCGCGGCCATGCTGAGCTGCACCACGCGCACGGTGGTCGCAGCCGATTGCGCGCGGTCGGGCGTGCCGATGCGGCTGTAGGCGGCCTGGGTCAGCGAGCCGGAGACGAACCACAGCAGTTCGGCCACCACGATTGCGATCGAATACACGCCGGTGGCCGAAAGGCCGAGCAAGCGCTCGATCACGAACAGGCCGACGCGGTAGTTCAGCAGGCTGATCAGGTTGGTCAGCCCGATGGTCGCGATGAAGGGCAGCTCGCGCTGCAGCGCGCCGAAGTCAGGTGCCGCCAGTCGTGCACCGCGCCACAACACGGCCAGCGCCGCCAGCCCGACAACGACCTTTGCCAGCACCCAGGATCCCAGCACCGCCGGCAGCTGCAAGGGCATCAGCGCCATGCACAGCAACACCAGCAGCAAGGCCAGCGCCTGCGGTGCCACCGTCAAGCGGGCCATCGGCGCCATGCGCCCCTCGCCCAGCCACAGGCCGGCCAGATTGGGCGCCAGCAACAGCACCGGCGCGCCCAGTGCCAGCATCCACAACCAGCGGTAGGCCGGCGGCCCCCAGTTCGACACCGCCCACAGCAGCAGGCCCGCCAGCAGGCCCAGCACGGCGCAGGCCAGAACGGTGGCCGCCACCAGCGCCCGCGGCTGTTCCCGGTGGTGCGAGACACGACGCGCCAGCGCAACGCCAAAGCCCGACCACAACGCCAGCAGCACCCCTTCGACACTGGTGAAGAGCGCGAACGCGCCCTGCGCTTCGGTGCTGATGCGCGCCGTCAGTGCGGTCAGCGCCAGCACCAGGCCGACGCCGAGCAGCCGCGTCGCCAGGTTGATCAGCGTGCCGCGGGCCACCGTGTCCATCGCGGTCTGCCGGGTCACGTTCAGGCGCCGGACCGTGCCGGGCTAGGACGGGCGCACGGGGCGCTCACACCGGCAGCTTGGCGACGGCTTCGGCCAGGGCCTGCACCACGCGGTCCTGGTCGGCTTCGGACAGGTCGGCGCTCATCGGCAGGCTCAGCACGCGATCGGCGGCGCGGTCAGCCTGCGGCGTGCAATCCGTGCAGCACAGGTGGGCGTAGGCCGGCTGGCGGTTCAGCGGGATCGGGTAGTGCACCGCGGTGGGAATGCCCTGCGCCTGCAATGCGGCCTGGACTTCACAGCGACGCTCGACGAAGACCGTCACCTGCGCCCACACCGAATTGCGATCGGGCCGCACCGCCACTTGCGCAATGCCCGCATCGGCGAGCAGACGCTGGTAGCGCGCGCCCAGTTCGGCGCGACGCTGCAGTTCCCAGTCGAAACGCTCGAGCTTGGCCAGCACCACGGCGCATTGCAGGGTGTCCATGCGCCCGCCGACACCCACCCGCGTGTGGCGGTAACGCTGGCTCTGACCATGCACGCGAATCTCGCGAGCGGCCTGGGCCAGCGCATCGTCGTCGGTGAAGAGCGCGCCACCGTCGCCATAACAGCCCAGGGGCTTGCTGGGAAAGAAGCTGGTGGCGCCGAAAGTGGACAGCGCGCCCGAGCGCCGGCCCTGGTACAGCGCGCCAAAGCTTTGTGCCGCGTCTTCGATCACCGCCAGGCCGTGGCGCGACGCGACGGCGTTGATCGGCGCCATGTCGGCCACCTGCCCGTACAGGCTGACCGGCATGACAGCCCGGGTTCGCGCCGTGACCTTGGACTCGATCAGGCGCGCACCGATGTTGCAGGTGTCGGGCTCGATGTCGACGAACACCGGCCGCGCGCCCAGCAGCACGATGGTCTCGGCCGTGGCGGCAAAGGTGAAAGGGGTGGTGATGACCTCGTCGCCCGGCTTCAGGTCGAGCGCCATCATCGCGATCAGCAGCGCCTCGGTGCCACTGGCCACGGTGACGCAGTGTCTGGCTCCGGTGAACGAGGCCAACGCGGACTCGAGCTCACGAACCTCGGGGCCCATGATGTACTGGCCATGGTCGAGCACCTGCTGGATGCGCGCGTCGATGCGCGCCTTCAGCGCCGCGTACTGCGATTTCAGATCGGTGAATTGCATGGGCTGAGGACGTCGCCGTCCAGTCGATAGACGTCACCGGTGGCTGGGCAGTGGGCTTCGCCGTGGCCCGAAGGCGGCAGCGCCAGCCGCTCGCCGTGTGGGCTCACCCAGCCGATGCGCCGGGCCGGCACGCCAACCACCAGCGCGTAGGCCGGCACATCGCGGCTGACCACGGCACCGGCGCCGACGAAGGCGAACTCGCCGATCGTGCAGCCGCAAACGATGGTGCAGTTGGCGCCCAGCGTGGCACCGCGACGCACCCAGGTGCGCCGGTACTCTGCCTTGCGCGGCACCGCCGAGCGCGGGTTGTGCACGTTGGTGAAGACCATGCTGGGGCCGCAGAAGACATCGTCTTCCAGCGTCACCGCGTCGTAGACCGAGACGTTGTTCTGGATCTTCACGTTGCGGCCGATGTGCACGTCGTTGCCGACGTACACGCCCTGTCCCAGCGAACAGCCTTCGCCGATGCGGGCACCGGCCGACACGTGCGCGAAATGCCAGACGCGCGTGCCGTCGCCCAGTTGGGCGCCGTCATCGACGATGGCGCTGGGGTGGATGTGCACGGCCATCTAGAACACCAGCGGCAGGCCGACGCGCACACCGTCGCGCGCGCTGCGGTAGGCGGCGATCACCACTTCCAGCGAGCGCAGGCCTTCATAACCGTCAACCTCGGCGTTATGCTCGCCGCGCAAGGTGCCGATCACGTTGTCATAGTACAGCGGGTGGCCGTGGCCATAGACGCTGGGCGTGGCGTAGCTGGCCGCCTGCACCTGCGCGTCCTCCGGCCGGCTGTCGGCAAATTCCCAGTGCTGGATCTGGTTGACGGCCACGCCGCCGATGCGCACCGTGCCGCGCTCGCCCAGCAGCGTGATGCTGCCTTCGAAGTTCTTGCCGTGCGTCAGCATGGTGACGTTGATCGACGCCAGCCCGCCGCGGCGCAGCCGCAGGCTCATGACGCCGGTGTCTTCGGCCTCGATGTCGCGCGCCAGCGTGGCGGTGTAGGCATGCACGCTGTCGACCGGGCCGACCAGCCAGTCGACCATGTCGACATAGTGGCTGGCCTGGTTGAGGAAGGCACCGCCGTCCAGGTCCCAGCGGCCGCGCCAGGGCGCGTCGTCGTAATAGCTTTGCGGGCGCGTCCAGAAGACGTTGACCGTGGCCAGGTGCACGGCGCCGAAGCGACCGCTGTCGACCGCGGACTTCAGCAGCTGCAAGGTCGGGTTGAGCCGGTTCTGCTTGACCACGAAGAGCTTGACCCCCGCTTCGCGGCAGACGCGCACCATCTGCATGCCTTCGTCCCACTTGGTGGCCATCGGCTTTTCGCTCAGCACGTGGCGGCCGGACTGAGCGACGCGCATGGCCTGCCGCGGGTGCAGGCCGCTGGGCGTGGCCAGCACCACGATGTCGGCGTCGCTGCCGGCCAACAAGGCATCCAGCGACGCGAAGCCGGTGGCGCCGGTCTTGGCCACCGCGGCCGCCAGCGCCTGCGGTCGGTTGTCGCACACGGCCACCAGTTGCGCCCGGTCGGCGTGCTGGCGCAACGCCTCGACATGGTTGGCCGAGATGCGACCGCAGCCCACCAGCGCAAAGCGGATCGGGCGATCGACGATGGGGTAGGCGACAGGCATCAGCAATGCAAGAAAAGCCCACGATTGTATGGCCCGGCCCTGGCGCAGCACCTAAAATTGCAGCAGTTTCAACGAGTTGCCTGATGACCTTCCCTGCCCCCACGCCGAACGCCACCGCCGTTGCCGACGACAACCAGCTGATGATTGAACGGCGCGAGAAACTGCAGGCCATCCGCGCCGCGGGCGTGGCGTTTCCCAACGACTTCAAGCCCGGACACCACGCCGCCGATCTGCACCACCGCTACGGTCAGGTGCCCAACGACGAGCTCGAACCTCAGGCCATCGCGGTCAGCGTGGCCGGCCGCATGATGCTCAAGCGCGTGATGGGCAAGGCCTGTTTCGCCACGCTGCAGGACGGCACGGGCCGCATCCAGCTGTACGTGACCCTGGACAACGTCGGGGCGCAGGCACTCGACGCTTTCAAGCACTGGGACCTGGGCGACATCCTGGGCTGCGAGGGCACCTTGTTTCGCACCAAGACCGGCGAGCTGTCGGTACGCGCCACGCGCGTGCGCCTGCTGACCAAGAGCCTGCGCCCGCTGCCCGACAAGTTCCACGGCATGACCGACCAGGAGCAGAAATACCGCCAGCGCTACGTCGACCTGATCACCGACGATGCGGCGCGCGCACGCTTCGTGGCACGCAGCAAGGCGGTCAGCTCGATCCGCAACCACATGGTCGAGCATGGGTTTCTCGAGGTCGAGACGCCGATGCTGCACCCGATCCCGGGCGGCGCCAACGCCAAGCCCTTCGTCACGCACCACAACGCGCTCGACCAGGAGATGTTCCTGCGCATCGCGCCCGAGCTCTACCTGAAGCGCCTGCTGGTGGGCGGCTTCGAGCGCGTGTTCGAGATCAACCGCAACTTCCGCAACGAGGGCATCAGCGTCCGCCACAACCCCGAGTTCACGATGATGGAGTTCTATGCGGCCTACTGGACGCACCATGATCTGATGGACTTCACCGAAGGCGTGTTGCGCCATGCGGCCCGCGCCGCCACCGGCACCGCGGCCATCAGCTACGGCGGCCGGCCGGTGGACCTGGACAAGCCCTTCACTCGCCTGTCGGTGCGTGATGCGCTGGTTGCGCACGCCGGCCTGAGCGCGGCCGAGGCCGACGATGCGACCGCGCTGCACGCCCGGCTGAAGGCGCTGGGCGAAGAACCGCCGGCGCACTGGAAGCTGCCCGAACTGCAGTTCGGCCTGTTCGAGGCCGTGGTCGAAGACAAGCTGTGGCAGCCGACCTTCATCATCGACTATCCGGTCGAGGTGTCGCCGCTGGCGCGCGCGTCCGACAGCAACCCGGCGATCACCGAGCGCTTCGAGCTGTTCATCACCGGCCGCGAGTACGCCAACGGCTTCTCCGAGCTGAACGACGCCGAGGACCAGGCGGCGCGCTTCCAGGCGCAGGCCGCCAACAAGGACGCCGGCGACGAGGAGGCGATGTACTACGACGCCGACTTCATCCGCGCGCTGGAATACGGCATGCCGCCGGCCGGCGGCTGCGGCATCGGCATCGACCGCCTGGTGATGCTGATCACCGACAGCCCCAGCATCCGCGACGTGATCCTGTTCCCGGCGCTGCGCCGCGAGGCCTAGGCCGCAGCATGCAGCGTCTGCAGCAGCTCGATGAGATCGAGCAGGCCGTGTGGGTCGAGCTGGACCGTGCGCCGCGTGACCGGGACCACGCATGGCGTGTGGGCGTGCTGGCCACGACCGATGGGCAATCGGCGCAGGCGCGCAGCGTGGTGCTGCGCGACGTCGACAAGGCACGGCGCAAGCTGCTGTTCTATGCCGACAGCCGCTCACCCAAGGTGCAGCAGCTGCAGGCGCACCCGGCCGGCGCGCTGGTGCTGTGGTCGCCGGCGCTGAGCTGGCAGCTGCGTCTGAAGGTCCAGCTCGGCGTTGAATCGGCGGGGCTGGCCGTGTCGTCGCGCTGGGCAGCGCTGAAGATGTCGCCCGGCGCGCAGGACTACCTGTCGCCGCTGCCGCCGGGCAGCCCGATCGGCGCCCCGCTGCCCGAGCGCGGCAGCCGCGAGTTCTTCAGCGTGATCACCGCGCACATCGAAAGCCTGGACTGGCTGGAACTGCACCCCGAAGGCCACCGCCGCGCCGTGTTCGACGATCAGGGTCGGCGCTGGGTCACGCCCTGAGCGACGCGCGCGCGTCGTTCAGCGTTGCTTGAAGTCCGGGGGCCGCTTGCTCAGGAAGGCGTCCATGCCTTCCTTCTGGTCGTCAGTGGCAAACAGCGAGTGGAAGATGCGGCGCTCGAAACCCACGCCGTCCATCAGCCCGCCCTCGAAGGCCTTGTTGACACAGGCCTTGGCCAGCGCCACGCTGGGGCCGCTGAGCGCGCAGATCGTCGCCGCGGCCGACAGCGCCTCGTCGATCAGCTGGGCTGCCGGCACGATGCGAGACACCAGTCCCGAGCGCTCGGCCTCGTGCACGTCCATCATGCGGCCGGTCAGCACCATGTCCATCGCCTTGGCCTTGCCCACGGCCCGCGGCAATCGCTGTGTGCCGCCGGCGCCGGGAATGATGCCGATCTTGATCTCGGGCTGGCCAAACTTCGCCGTGTCGGCGGCGATGATGAAGTCGCACAACATCGCCAGCTCGCAGCCGCCACCGAGCGCAAAGCCGCTGACCGCCGCGATCACCGGCTTGCGCACCTGCAGCAGGGTCTCCCAGTTGCGCGTGATGAAGTCGTTGTGGTGCACGTCCATGTAGCTGAACCTGGCCATCGCGCTGATGTCGGCGCCGGCGGCAAAGGCCTTTTCGCTGCCGGTGATCACGATGCAGCCGATGCCGTCTTCACGATCGAACGCGATCAACGCTGCGCCCAGCTGGTCCATCAGCGCGTCGTTCAGTGCGTTCAGCTGCTTGGGACGGTTGAGCGTGATCAGCGCGGTGCGTCGCGCACCCTCGCCACGCACTTCACTCAGGACAAGGGCTTCCGACATCGCGGGCTCCAAGAGACAACTGCGCCCACTATACGGTGATCGATTGCAGCCGCCGGCGCCAGCGCTTGGCGCGCGACCAACCCAGGGCCGCTGAGCGGCGCCTCAGCGTGCGGCCGACGAAGCGGCGGCTTCGACGGCCTGCTGCGGCAGTCGGTCGAGCAGCAGGTCGACGAAGGTCTCGGCGTCCTGGCGGATCACGATGCGCACCGGCAGGTACTGCAAGGTGGGTGCGAACCAGGCCTCGGCCACCAGATCGCCGCCCGCCCCAGCGGCCCGGCGCGGGCGCACGTGCACGGCCTCGATCTCGCCGGTGGGCGTATACAGCTGCTCGGCGCCCAGCACGTCGTAAGTCCATTCGTTCACGTGGCGCGGCAGCGCCAGCATCAGCGACACCGACTGGCCCGGTCGCAGCCGCTCGGGCTGTGTCGTGAACAGCCAGGTCAGCTGCACGAACTGGCTGGCCGTGTCCTGCACCCCAGGCGGACGTGGCACCAGCGTGCCATTGGCCAATCGTACGGTCGCAGCGTCGAAGGCCATCGACAGCTGCCGCGGCGCGCTCAGCGCAACGCGTGTCAGCTCGTCGTAGCGCCGCGGCGCCAGGCCCTCGGCCACGATCTCGCCGTCACTCGACATGCGCCGGCTGACCAGCGGCGCAAACGACGGCCCGACGCTGACTTCGAGATGAACCTGGTAGCGCGGCCCGTCGCGCAGCCATTCGACGCTGGCCTGACCTTCGACAGGGCCGCGGTAGTATCCGCTGAGCCGGTAGCTCAGGCGCGTCGAACGGGGCCAGTCGAAGGTGGTTGCGTCGGGCGGCGCCGAGGCCGCGGTCTGCACCGGAGACGCGAGCGGCATGGCAGGCTCTACCGGCAACTGGGCCATTGCAGCGGCTGGCGCATCAGCATCGATCGACGGCGTTTCGGGCACTTCCGGCGGCGGCGCCGAAGCTGCCGCAACGACCGCCTGCGCTGGCGCCTGGTCATCCGCAGCTGAAGCGGCTGATGCTGCAGCCAGCGGTCGCGGCAGCTTTCGACGTGCTGGCGGCGGCAGCGGCCTGGGCGCATGCGTTGGCGGTGCCACCGGCTGCAGCACGGTGACGAAGGCCGCCTTCAGGCGCACCGGCTCGCGGTCGGCACGCCCTTCACCGAGCTCGACCATGCCCTCGGCGATCCAGTCGCCCAGCAGCAGGTGCGCCAGGGCCACGAACACAACCAGCAGGACCAGCCCGGGCCGGCGCCGGTCCGGGTCCCGGCGGGCGGCGGCTGGCGCCGATGCGGGGCCGCCGCGCACGCGCTCAGGTACCGGCCGCGCCCAGGAAGCAGCTCATCGCTGCCACCGCACTGAGGCGAAACCTCAGCGTCAGCCAGGGCGCCAGACCGTGGCGCGGATAGACCCGGCGGTCGACCAGGTAGCAGGCGATCAGCATCAGGCCATGAATCACCAGCCCGGCACTGGGCGGCATCATCAGGGCCACCCAGGCGGGCAGCGACGGCAGCATGCCCCAGATGAACAGCGACGGCGGCGGCGCGGGTTCGCGCATCGCCAGCCCCCAATGGATGCCGGCCAGGAAGGACACGATCAGCGCGGCGTAGGCCGACAGCCCCAGAGTGGCGTAGGGATGGGCGTCTTCGCGCACCAGCCACACCAGCAGGGCCCCGGTGACGAAGGGAATCAGGCCGGCGTAGCCCAGACGCAGCGCCCACACCGAAGGGGCGCCTGCAGTTGCAGGGGCACGGAAAGCAGACGACATCGACCGATTGTCGCTGCCGGGCGCAACCCTCAGCTCTTCTTCGATGCGGCGGCCAGCAGCTTGTCGACCTCGGCGGCGCTCATCGCGCCGGGCTTGCGCGTGCCATCTTCGAAGAAGACCGCCGGCGTGCCCTGCACGCGGTGCTTCTTGCCGAACTCGACATTGCGGTCGAGCGCAGCTGTGTCACACGCACCCATCACCTTGGCCGGGGTCACGCCGTCGATCATCCAGGCCCGCCAGGCCTTGGCGGGGTCCTTGGCGCACCAGATGTCGCGCGATTTGGCGCTGCTGTCGGCGCCCAGGATGGGATAGATGAAGAGATGGATCGTCACGTCCTTCACCACCAGCAAGTCACGCTCGAAGCGCTTGCAGTAGCCGCAATTGGGGTCGACGAAGACCGCCATCTTGCGCGCGCCGCTGCCTTGCTTGTAGACCACCGCATCCTTGAACGGCAGCGCGGCGTAGTCGATCGCGGTGAGCTTGTCGATGCGCGCATCGGTCAGGTTGCTGCGCGTCTTGGTCTCGATCAGCGAGCCCTGGATCAGGTGGTCACCCTTTTCGTCGCTGTAGTAGATGTCGGTGCCGATACGGATTTCGTACAGGCCGGCGATCGGCGTCTTGCTGACCTCGTCGATCTTCGGAAAGTTGGGGATGCGCTCGGCCAGGGTCTTGCGGATCACCGCCTCCTGCGCCACGGCAGGGACGGCACAGGCCAAGGCCAGCAAGGCGGCAGCGGCCAGCCGCCGGGGCAAAGATAAGCTCATGGGGTGTCCTGCTTTGAGAAGTGGGGCGACGGTGCGGCGATCAGGCGTCGATCGCCTGCCGCACCAGCAGCCGCTTGAGCGGCGGCAGATGATCCACCAGAGTCAGCCCGCGGTTGCGGAGTTCCCTGACCAGCGGTGAGGAATGTGCGAACAAGTGCAGCAGGCCGTCGGTGACCAGGCCCATCGCGCGCGTGGGCAACTGGCGGGCGCGCGCGTAACGCTGCAACAGCCTCTCGTCGCCGAGCGGGCGCCAGCTTTCACGCGCGGCGATTTGCGCAGCCAACTCGGCCACGTCGGCCAGGCCCAGGTTCAGGCCCTGGCCGGCCAGAGGATGCACGCGGTGCGCGGCGTCGCCCAACAGCACCCAGCCAGGGCCGCACACGGCTTCGGCGGTGGCCAGGGTCAGCGGCCAGCTCGCACGTTCGCCGGCCAGCGTCAACGTGCCGGCAGCCCCGCCCGTGGCCTCGGCCAGTGCCGCCTCGAAGGCCGCCGGCTCGGCCTGTTGCAGCTGCGCGGCACGCTCGTCGGGCAGCGACCAAACCAGCCCGTAGGACTGGCCTGCGGCGGGGCGATCAAACGGCAGCAGCGCCAGGATGTCGGGCGAGCGGAACCACTGGCGCGCCAGGCCCGCATGCGGCTGGTCGGCGCGCAGACGGGCAGCCAGGCCACGCTGGCCGTAGGGCTGCACCGACATCGCGACACCCAGGCGGTCGCGCGCGGCCGAGGCATGGCCTTCGGCCAGCAGCTGCAGTGCGGCGTCGGCCCCGTCGGCCACATGCGTGACATGGGGCGCGTAGCGCAGCGCCGCAGCCAACGCGGTTTCAAGCTCGGCCGCGTCGACGATCCAGGCCAGCTGCGCAAGGCCCGCCGACCAGGCCGAGAACGACGCTGCAGCGGCCGGCGCATCACCCTGCACCTGCATGTCGTAGACGGCAGTGCGCGCATCGACGGGCAGGCTGTCCCAGACCTTGAGGTCGGTCAGCAGGCTCACCGACGCCGCATTCAGCGCGTAGGTGCGAACGTCGGGGCCGCCGACATGCGGGCGCGGCCCGGTCCAGGCGATGGCCAGCCCCAGCCGCGACAGCGCCAGCGCCGAGGCCATCGCAACGGCACCAGAGCCGCGGATGCAGACGTCGAAGGCAGACATCGCTGAATTGTAGGGACGCCCCTGGAATCGGCGCTGGGTGCGGGTCAAGGTCGGGTCAAGGTCGAATCAAGGCCGGTTCAATCGTCCAGCAGACGCAATTTCACGCTGCGGCCCTTGACCTTGCCGGTCGACAGCCGCTGCAGCACCTGCGGCGCAATGCCGCGCGCCACCGCGACATAGGTCGAAAAATCGTTGACGTTGATCTTGCCGATCTGTGCGGCGGCAAAGCCCAGGTCCTTGGTCAGCGCGCCCAGCACGTCGCCGGCGCGGATCTTCTCCTTGCGCCCGCCCAGGATCTGCAGCGTGGCCATCGGCGGGCGCAGGGGTTCGGTGCTGGTCGGGGCCAATTCGCTCAAGGCATGCCATTCGGACGTGAAACCCAGCACGTGCTCGATCTGCCCCACGCGCCCCATCTCGTCCAGGCTGGCCAGGCTGAAGGCCCAGCCGGCCTGGTCACCGCCTGCGCCCAGACGCCCCGTGCGTCCGATGCGGTGCGTGTGCGTGGCCGGTTCGGGCGTGATGTCGACGTTGACCACAGCTTCGAGCTGTTCGATGTCCAGCCCGCGCGCCGCAATGTCGGTGGCCACCAGCACGCTGGCGCTGCGGTTGGCAAAGCGCACCAGCACCTGGTCGCGCTCACGCTGGTCGAGCTCTCCGTGCAGTTCCAGCGCCGCATAGCCCTGCGCACGCAGCACATTGACCAGGTCGCGGCACCGCTGTTTGGTGTTGCAGAAGGCCAGCGTGCTGACCGGGCGGTAATGATCGAGCAGCAGCGACACCGCGTGCAGTCGTTCGTCTTCGCGCACTTCATAAAAGCGCTGCCGGATCTGCGTCACCGACGGTGCCTCCAGCAGCGTGACCTGCTTCGGGTTGCGCATGAAAGCGGCACTGAGCTTGACGATGCCTTCGGGATAGGTGGCCGAGAACAGCAGCGTCTGCCGCTCGACCGGGCACTGCTTGATGACGGTGGCCATGTCGTCGAAGAAGCCCATGTCGAGCATGCGATCGGCCTCGTCGAGCACCAGCGTGTTCAGCGCTTCGAGCTGCAGGCTGCCACGCTGCAGGTGATCCATGATGCGGCCCGGCGTGCCGACCACGATGTGCGCACCATGCGCCAGGCTGGCCAGTTGCGGCCGCATGGTGCTGCCGCCACACAGCGTCAGCACCTTGATGTGGTCTTCGGCGCGCGCCAGGCGGCGCACCTCCTGCGTCACCTGGTCGGCCAGCTCGCGCGTCGGGCACAGCACCAGGGCCTGCACCGCAAAGCGCCGCGGGTTCAGGTTGGCCAGCAGCGCCAGCGCAAAGGCGGCGGTCTTGCCGCTGCCGGTCTTGGCCTGTGCGATCAGGTCGTGCCCGGCCAGCGCCAGCGGCAGGCTGGCCGCCTGGATCGGCGTCATCTGCAGGTAGCCCAGGCGCTGCAGGTTGTCCAGCGCGTGTGGCGGCAGCGGCAGGGTCGAAAAGGCCATGTCGGCGTCGACCGGCGTTGAGGTGGCGTTCATGAGCGATTATCGGGATTGACCCGAAGCCTCCCGATGCCCACTGCCCTGAACCTGCCCAATCCGCGCCACGCCGAGCGTGTGCCCGCCCACATCGACCGTGACGACCTGGCGCGCATCCGGCAGGCGGCCTATGCCCTGCCGCAGGTCATCAAGCCTGCCGACTACGGCATCGAAAACGGGGCCCGCCCCGAAGAGCAGCTCGATCATCTGGGCCTGGTACTGCTGCAGAAGGCCGTGACCGGCGCCCGACCCAGCCGCTGGATCGACCCGTTGCTGATGGACAGCGCACTGGCCCATCTGGACAGCGTAGGCACCGGCCCGGGTGTTCGCCCGCTGATGCTCGAACGTGGCGCCGCACTCGAAGGACTTGGCCTGACGCGCCACGGGGGCATCTGGACCCGCCTGGCGAGCCAAGCGCTTGTGCTGGATGAACCCGGCTGGCAGATCGCGGTGAAATTTCGCTGGCCGGTGGACGACACGGCGATCTGGACCTTCTACCGCGACGGCGACCAGGCGGCGCTGCAGCAAGCACTGGGCCCGCTGCCAGCGTGGCCGCATGCCGATGCGCTGAAGCGTCACCTGGACAGCCTGGTGGCGCGCAGCAAGTCTTACAAGCCGCAGCACCTGGCGACCCTGTTGCCGCGCTTGCAGGCTGAATGCGCCACGGCGCGACCGCTGGAAGAGCTGATGGCCGGCTGCACACGCGCGCAGGACCGCTGGGAACACCGCGTGACCGAGCTCGACACGCTGGCCGGCCTGAACCAGGTGCTGGCCTTTCAGGGTTACCCGGACACCTTCGAGACCGCGCGCAGCCTGCAGCGCAGCGTCACGCTGTACGTGGGCCCGCCGAACAGCGGCAAGACGCATGCGGCCTTCGAACGACTGGCGCAGGCGATGGATGGTGCCTACCTGGCGCCGCTGCGCCTGCTGGCGCTGGAAGGGCGCGACCGCCTGGTTGCGCGCGGCGTGCCCTGTTCGCTTCTGACGGGCGAAGAGAATGTGCCGGCGCCCGAGGCGCGCGTGGTGTCGAGCACGATCGAGATGGTCAACACACGTGCGGCCATCGACGTGGCGGTGATCGACGAGGCGCAGATGATCTTCGACGCGTCACGCGGCTGGGCCTGGACGCAGGCCATCGTGGCGGTGCCGGCCAACGAGGTGATCATCATCTGCAGCGACTTCGCGGTGGCCGCGATCGAGAACCTGCTGGGTCTGTGCGGTGAACGTTGCTCGGTGCGCCGCTTCGAGCGCATGCAGCATGTGGAACTGCTGCCGCGCCCGGTGCCGGTGGCCCAGCTCAAGCTGGGCGACGCGGTGGTGGCCTTCAGCCGGCGCGACGTGCTGACGATGCGCGACCGCATCGCCGCCAGCGGGCACCCGGTGTCGGTGATCTACGGCGCGCTACCGCCCGAGGTCAGGCGGCGCGAGGCAGAACGTTTTGCCAGCGGCGAGTCGCACATCCTGGTCGCCACCGACGCCATCGGCATGGGTCTGAACTTGCCGATCCAGCGCGTGCTCTTCAGCACCATGACCAAGTTTGACGGCCAGGGCGACCGCACGCTGAGCGAGTCCGAAGTGCACCAGATCGCCGGCCGCGCCGGGCGCTACGGCATCCACGAAGAGGGTTTCGTCGGCGTGCTCGATGACGCCGAACCCACCGCCTTGAAGGTGCTGCGTGAGCTGCTGCCGCAACACCCGCGCGCTCCGCGCAACTTCAAGGCACCGGTGGCGCCCAACAGCTGGCATGTCGACACCATCGCGGCACGGCTGCATCTGCACCGGCTGCACGAGGTGCTGACCGTCTTCGTCGACCAGCTGCGACTGGACGACGCGCACTTCGCGGTGGCCGAGCTCGAACAGATGCTCGAGCTGGCCGGGCAGCTGGACACCAACGCCGCCCGGCTCGATCTGAAACAACGTTTCATCTACGCCCAGGCGCCGGTCGACACGCGCAGCCCGAACCAGGTGCAGGCCTTCCTGGACTGGAGCCACGATCACGCGCATGCCGGCCACGCCGGCCGGCCCTGGTTTCTGGACGCGGTGGACGGCCACAGCCGGCTCGATCGCATGGAAGAAGCGCTGCGCGCCTGCACGCTGTGGCTGTGGCTGGACCTGCGCTTCCCGGGTGCCTACGGCCTGGTCGACGAGGTGGTGGCGTTGCGCACCCAGCTCAACGACGGCATCGAACGCCAGCTGCAGGGCAAACGCCCGCTGGCGCAGGTTCGGCAGCGCGGGCGGCGTTGATCGCTGCGTTGAGAAGGAGGCGCACTTCTCCGTGTCGCACCGTGCGGGCGGTCGTTACCGGACCGCTCGTGAACCCCGACGCCGCATGCAGCCGACAATGCGCCGATGAAAGCTCCCCCACGCCTGCAGGCGCTGATCGACGAAGGCTTGATCGACGGCGTGCAGCGCCAGCTGATGAGCGGCAAGGAAGCCATGGTCTTCGTGGTGCGCTGTGGCGACGAGACGCGCTGCGCCAAGGTCTACAAGGAAGCCACGCACCGCAGCTTTCGCCAGGCGGTGGACTACACCGAGAACCGCAAGGTGAAGAACAGCCGGCAGGCGCGCGCGATGGCCAAGGGCACACGCTTCGGCAAACAGGCACAAGAGGCGGCCTGGCAAAGCGCCGAGGTCGACGCGCTGTACCGTCTGGCGGCGGCCGGCGTGCGCGTGCCGCACCCCTACAACTTCCATGAAGGTGTGCTGCTGATGGAACTGGTGGCCGACGCCGACGGCGAGGCAGCGCCACGCCTGAACGACGTGGCCTTCACGCCCGAGCAGGCGCTGCAGCACCACGCCACGCTGCTGCAGGAGGTGGTGCGCATGCTGTGCGCCGGCGTGGTGCACGGCGACCTGTCGGAGTTCAACATCCTGCTCGCGGCCGACGGGCCGGTGATCATCGACCTGCCGCAGGCGGTGGACGCCGCCGGCAACAACCACGCGCAGCGCATGCTGCTGCGCGACGTGGACAACCTGCGCGCCTTCTTCAGCGCTTTTGCGCCCACACTGCGCAGCACGGCCTACGGTGCCGAGATCTGGGATCTGTACCAGCGTGGCCTGCTGCACGTGGACACACCGCTGACCGGCCACTACGAGCGCCGCGCGGGCGCGGTGGACCTGGGCGCGGTGCTGCGCGAGATCGATGACGCCAGGGCCGAGGAGGCGGCGCGCCGCTTGCGCCTGCAGGCCAGCGCCTGATGCCAGCACTGAAGTACCTGGGCGGCTACCCGCCGCAGCTGATCGAGCCGGTGCAGGTGCTGATCGACCAAGGGCGGCTGGCCACCAGCCTGGCCCGGCGCTACCCTGACGCCCATGCGGTTCGCAGCGACCGAGCCCTATACGACCATGTGAACGCGCTCAAGGCCCGCCACCTGCGCAACGCCGGGCCGTTGTCGCTTGTGGCCTTCGACAACCGGCTGCAGTTGTTGCGCCAGGCGCTGGGCACGCACACCGCGGTGTCGCGCGTGCAGGGCAACCGACTCAAGGCCAAGCGCGAGATCCGCATCGCGGCGGTGTTCCGCGAGTCGCCGGCCGCCTTTCTCGACATGATCGTGGTGCACGAACTGGCGCACCTGAAAGAGCCGGCCCACGACAAGGCCTTCTATGCCCTGTGCTGCCACATGCTGCCCGACTACCACCAGCTGGAGTTCGACACCCGCTTGTGGCTGACGGCGCTGGAGCTCGAAGCGCCGGTCAGCGACGCCTGAGGCTGCGGCTCAGCGCGGCTTGGCGAAGTCGCTTTCGACCCAGGCGCGGGCGCTCGCGGCATTGAAGCGGAACCCGGCCGCCACGCGCTGGCGCGCCAGTTCCTGCCCGCCGTCGTCGGTCGCCGTCAGCCAGGCATGCGGGTCATCGTCGTCGGGCACGATGTCCAGCATGACGGTGATGCGGCCGAGCGCAGACGCCACCTCGGTCTGCTTGTGCAGCTGTTCCTGCAGTTGCTGCTCGTGCCGGCGCAGCACCTCGGACGCGGTCTTCACCAGTGTGTTGAAGGCGTTGACGTCCAGTGGCTTGGGGTTCTTCTTGTCGCGGCCCATGGTCCACGGGCCGACCAGCGCAGGCTCGGCCTCGCCGCGCTTGATCATCTCGACGGCCCAGCCTTCGTCGTCGTTGTTCTTGATCACGCGCGCGGTCCAGCCGTTGTCACGCCACAGGCGCGCTTCGTGCACGGCGTCGCCGTCATCGTTGAGGGGATCGAAACTCATGCGGACATCGTACCCGCGGGCACAATGCGGCCCCCAGCCCACCACCGCAGCGCCCTCCCGTGACCGACTCCATCGATTGTTCGATTGCCGCCCTGAACCTGCACCCGATCAAGTCCTGCGCGGGCATTGCCGTCGACGAAGCCTTGCTGATCGAGACCGGCCTTCAGCTCGACCGCGCCTGGATGGTGGTCGATGCCCGGGGCGACAAGCTGACCCAGCGCGAGCTGCCGCGCATGGCGCTGATCCGCCCACGCTCAAGCAGCACGACATGGTGCTGCGCGCGCCGGGCATGCTGGCGCTGCACGTCTCGCTGGACGCGGTGGAAGCGCCGACGCGGGCGCAGATCTGGCGCGACGAGGTCAAGGCCTACGACATGGGGGCCCTGGCTGCGCAGTGGTTCAGCGACTTCCTCGGGCACGCCGGCGCGCCTGGTGCGCTTTGATCCCGAACAGAAGCGCCTGTCCGACCCGCACTGGACCGGCGCGGTGGCGGCCGAGAACGCCTTCGCCGATGCGTTCCCGCTGATGCTGACATCGACCGCATCGCTGGCCGACCTGAACCAGCGTCTGGTGGCGCAAGGGCTGACGCCGGTGACGATGGACCGCTTTCGCGCCAACCTGGTGCTCGACGGCATCCAAGCCTATGACGAGGACCACCTGGACGAGATCACGATCGACGCCGAGGGCGGCCCGGTGCGTCTGAAGCTGGTCAAACCCTGCACCCGCTGCACCATACCCAGCGTCGACCCGCAGACCGGTGTGCAAGGCCAGCAGCCCGGCGACACGCTGGCCGGCTACCGTGCCGACGCGCGCGTCGGCGGTGGCATCACGTTCGGCATGAACGCCGTCATCCTGGAAGGTTTCGACCGCGTGCTGCGCCTGGGCCAGCGCGGCGCGGCCACTTGGGGCATTTGACCGGCAGCGTGTAGGACAATCGCGGGTTGTTCGTTCCGAACCTCCGAAAGTCTTCCATGAGCCTCAAGTGCGGCATCGTGGGCCTGCCCAACGTCGGCAAGTCCACCCTCTTCAATGCCCTGACCAAGGCCGGCATCGCCGCCGAGAACTACCCGTTCTGCACCATCGAGCCCAACGTCGGCATCGTCGAGCTGCCCGACCCGCGGCTGGACAAGCTGGCCGAGATCGTCAAGCCCGAACGGGTGGTGCCGGCGATCGTCGAGTTCGTCGACATCGCCGGCCTGGTGGCCGGTGCCAGCAAGGGCGAAGGCCTGGGCAACCAGTTTCTCAGCCACATCCGCGAGACCGACGCCATCGTCAACGTGGTGCGCTGCTTCGACGACGACAACGTGATCCATGTGGCCGGCAAGGTCGACCCGGTGTCCGACATCGAGGTCATCCAGACCGAGCTCTGCCTGGCCGACATGGCGACGGTGGAAAAGAGTCTGATTCGCTACAACAAGGCCGCACGCGCCGGTGGCGACAAAGAGGCGCAGCGCCTGGTCGATGTGCTGAAGAAGTGTGAGGCGGCACTCGACCAGGCACACCCGGTGCGCAGCATCGACTTCAGCAAGGAAGAGCTGGTGGTGCTGAAGCCGCTGTGCCTGATCACCGCCAAGCCGGCGATGTTCGTCGGCAACGTGTCTGAATCGGGCTTCGAGAACAACCCCTATCTGGACCGGCTGTGCGAGTACGCCGCGCGCCAGAACGCGCCGGTGGTGGCCATCTGCGCCAAGACCGAGGCCGAACTGGCCGACATGGCCGAAGAAGACAAGGCCATGTTCCTGCACGAGATGGGGCAGGACGAGCCTGGGTTGAGCCGGTTGATCCGCGCCGCCTTCAAGCTGCTGGGCCTGCAGACCTATTTCACCGCCGGCGTGAAAGAGGTGCGCGCCTGGACCATCCACGTCGGCGACACCGCGCCGCAGGCAGCTGGCGTGATCCACACCGACTTCGAACGCGGCTTCATCCGAGCGCAGACCATCGCCTTCGACGACTTCGTCGCTCATCGTGGCGAGCATGGCGCCAAGGACGCGGGCAAGATGCGCTCCGAGGGCAAGGAATACGTCGTCAAGGACGGTGACGTGCTGAACTTTCTCTTCAACGTCTAACGCCGAGGCCGCCATGAGCAAGACATACCGCATTGCCGCCATCCCCGGCGATGGCATCGGCCGAGAAGTGATGCCCGAGGGCCTGCGCGTGCTGCAAGCCGCGGCAAAGCGCTTTGGCATCTCGATCGAGGTCACACCGATCGAATGGGCCAGTTGCGACTGGTATGCGAAGACCGGGCAGATGATGCCCGACGGCTGGAAGGCGCAGCTGCAAGGCATGGATGCGCTCCTCTTCGGCGCGGTCGGCTGGCCGGCGAGCGTTCCCGACCATGTGTCGCTGTGGGGCAGCCTGCTGAAGTTCCGGCGTGAGTTCGACCAGTACATCAACCTGCGACCGGCGCGGCTGTTCGACGGCGTGCCCTGCCCCCTGGCCGGGCGCAAGGCCGGCGACATCGACATGCTGATCGTGCGCGAGAACACCGAAGGCGAGTACAGCGCCGTCGGCGGCGTGATGTTCGCCGGCACCGAGCGCGAGTTCGTGCTGCAGGAAAGCGTGTTCACCCGCCTGGGCAGCGAGCGGCTGCTGAACTACGCCTTCGAACTGGCGCGCACCCGGCCGCGCAAGCATGTGACGGTGGCGACCAAGAGCAACGGCATCGCGATCAGCATGCCCTGGTGGGACGAGCGCGCAGCGGAGGCGGCGGCACGATTCCCGGACATCAGCTGGGACAAGCAGCACATCGACATCCTGGCGGCACGCTTCGTGCTGCAGCCGCAGCGCTTCGACGTGGTGGCCGCGACCAACCTGTTCGGTGACATCCTGTCCGACCTGGGGCCAGCCTGCACCGGCACCATCGGCATCGCCCCCAGCGCCAACCTCAATCCGGAACGCAAGTTCCCCAGCCTGTTCGAGCCGGTCCATGGCTCGGCACCGGACATCTACGGCAAGGCGATCGCCAACCCGGTGGCGATGATCTGGAGCGCGGCGATGATGCTCGACTTCCTGGGCCACCGCGACGCCCACGACGCCGTGCTGCGGGCGATCGAGACCGTGCTGCGCGACGGCCCGCGCACCCCCGACCTGGGTGGCCACGCCGACACCGGGGCCGTGGGTCGAGCACTGGCTGAACAGGTGGCCGCCGGTATTTGACGATGTGAGCACATGCTGATGTAGAAAAGGCCGTCAAATCGAGGGTGTTTGTTCCGTCAGCACTCCAAGACGTCGAGTGCTAATATGGGGGAACTTAGGAATTCGAAAACGGATCCCAACGACCATGAACACCACCTCCAGCACCGCCTTGTCCGTCAGCAACCCCTGGGGCGTCGTACCCTCACTGGGCAATCTCGATGCGTACATCTCTGCCGTCAATCGGCTGCCGATGCTGACCCAGCCCGAAGAGGTTTCACTTGGCCGCCGGCTGCGCGAAAGCGGCGACATCCAGGCTGCCGGGCAGCTGGTGCTGTCGCATCTGCGCCTGGTGGTGTCGATCTCGCGCCAGTACCTGGGTTACGGCCTGCCGCAAGGCGACCTGATCCAGGAAGGCAACGTGGGCCTGATGAAGGCCGTCAAGCGATTCGACCCCGAACAGGGCGTGCGCCTGGTGAGCTACGCGATGCACTGGATCAAGGCCGAGATCCATGAGTACATCCTGAAGAACTGGCGCATGGTCAAGGTCGCCACGACCAAGTCGCAGCGCAAGCTGTTCTTCAACCTGCGTTCGATGAAGCAGGGTCTGAAGAGCGAAGCGGCCGATGGCGACACACACCGCCATTCCCTGACCAACGCCGAGATCGAGGCCATGGCCAGCCAGCTCAACGTCAAACCGTCCGACGTGATCGAGATGGAAACGCGCATGGCTGGCGGTGACGTGGCGCTGGAACCGCAGACCGATGACGGCGAGGAAAGCTACGCGCCGATCGCCTACCTGGCCGACGAGACGCATGAGCCCACCCGTGCGCTGGAAGCGCGCCGCCGCGACTGGCTGGCCAGCGACGGCATCGTGCATGCACTCGGGGCACTTGACGACCGCAGCCGTCGCATCGTCGAAGAGCGCTGGCTGAACGTGAACGACGACAGCTCGGGTGGCCTGACGCTGCACCAGCTGGCCAACGAATACGGTGTGTCGGCCGAGCGCATCCGCCAGATCGAGGTGGCGGCAATGAAGAAGATGCGCAAGGCGCTGGAAGCCACCGCCTGAGGCCTGACGGACGCGCGACGCCGCAAGGCGTTGCGCAGCTGCTTCAACCCGCCGATTCGGCGAGCAGGATCTTCAGGTCGGACACCAGCGCATCGGCACCCGTGCCGTAACGCGTGAACAGGCGGATGTGGCCGTTCGTGTCGAACACGTAGGACCCGGCGGTGTGGTCCACCGTATAGCTGCTGTCGGTCTTGCCCGGCACCTTGGCGTAGAAGACCTTGAACTCCTTGGCCGCGGCCTGCGTCTGCTCGGCGTCGCCGCGCAGTGCGACGAAGTCGGCACCGAAGCTGCCGACATAGGCCTTCAGCACCTCGGCCGTGTCGCGCTCGGGGTCGACCGTGACGAAAATCCCCTGCACTCGCTTGCCATCCTCGCCCAGCGCCTTTTTCACCTGGGCCAGCTCGGCCAGCGTCGTCGGGCAGACATCGGGGCATTGCGTGTAGCCGAAGAAGACCACGGTGACCTTGCCCTTGAAGTCGGCCAGGCTGCGCGGGCGACCATCGACGTCGCTCAGATCGAGCGTTTGCGCATAGTCGGCGCCGGTGATGTCGATGCCCTTGAACGAGGCCTTCGACGCCCCGGGTCGCAGGCGGTCGCAGCCGACCAGCAAGACGGCAGCGGCAGCCCCGGCCAGCATCAAGCGACGATTCGGTGCAACCATGGTGTCAGGTAGTGGTCGACCAGCAGCGCCGCGAACAGCAGCGACAGGTGCCAGATCGAAAAACGAAAGGTCTGCCGCGCCAGCACGTCGCTGTAATCGCGCCAGAGGCGATAGGCGTAATGGATGAACCGCAGGCCCAGCGCCACAGCGGCCAGCAGGTAGATCCAGCCGCTCATGCCGTGAATGAAGGGCAGCAAGGTGGCGGCAAACAGCACCAGCGTGTACAGCAGCACCTGCAGTCGCGTGAACGCCGATCCGTGCGTGACCGGCAGCATGGGCAGCCCGGCCTTTCGGTAGTCCTCGGTCCGGTACAGCGCCAGCGCCCAGAAGTGCGGGGGTGTCCACAGAAAGATGATCAGGCACAACAACATCGCCTCGGCACCGACTTCTCCGCGCATCGCGGCCCAGCCCAGCACCGGTGGCATCGCGCCCGAGGCGCCGCCGATCACGATGTTCTGCGGTGTCAGTGGCTTGAGCACGACGGTGTAGATCACTGCGTAGCCGACGAAGGTGGCGAAGGTCAGCCACATCGTCAACGCATTCACCCACCACCACAAGACAGCGCTGCCGGTAGCGCACAGCACGCCGGAAAACAGCAGCGTCTGCCAGTCGCTGAGCTGCCCCTTGGCCGTGGGCCGCCACGCCGTACGCACCATGCGGGCGTCGATCTTCTGCTCGACAAGGCAATTGAAGGCGGCGGCGGCCGCCGCTACCAGCCAGATGCCCACGGTTGCCGGCACCGCCTTGGCCAGGTCGGGCCACCCCGGCTCGGCCAGCAACATGCCGATGGCGGCACAGAACACGATGAGCTGCACCACGCGCGGCTTGGTCAGCGCGTAGTACTGGGCCCAGCGCGACGGCGTGTGCGAGGGGGCGGCAAGGGTGGTGCTCATGGGTTGGGAGATTCTAGGCAAGCCCCGAACGCAAACCCGAACCAACCCGCGCCGGCGCAGGGTCGGCCGAGCGCGCGAGCAGCAGCGTGAGCAGCAGCACCATGGCCGCCGCGCCCGCCGTGTGCAACAACGCAGCGACGATCGGCCACTGCAACACGACATTGGACACACCGGTCAGCAACTGCGCCAGCGCCAGCAGCAGCAAGCCGAGCCCCCAGCTTCGCCCCAGCCCGCCGTCGGCACGGTACAGGGCCCGCGCCAGCGCCAGCAGCGCCAGCAGCACGATGACGGCAAACAGCCGGTGCACCCAATGAATGGCAACCAGTGCCTCCAGCGGCAGCAACTCGCCTTGGCCTGTGTGGCCCAGGTCGCGCAGCAGCGTGAACCCGTTGCCATAGTCGGCGATTGGCCACCAGCTGCCGTTGCAAGACGGGAAACCGCTGCAGGCCAGAACGGCGTAGTTGGTGCTCACCCAGCCACCCAGTGCCACCTGCAGCACCACCAGGCCCAGTACCACCCAGGCGGCACGGCGCAGCCCTGCCGACAGCGCGACCGGACGCGCCAGAAACGATTCACGCTGCACAGCCAGCAGTGCCAGCAGCACCAGGGCGCCCAGCAGGTGCAAGGTGACGATGGCCGGGTACAGCTTGAGCGTGACCGTGTACTTGCCGAACAAGCCCTGCACGATCACCCAGATCAGGGTCAGGCTGGCCCACCAGGGTGAATGCCGCAGGCTGCGCCGTTCGGCCCAACTGGCAACCGCCATCACCAGACACAGCGCGCCGACCACCATGGCCAGGTAGCGGTGGATCATCTCGATCCAGGCCTTTGAATGTGTCACCGGGCCGGTAGGCATCGCGGCCTGCGCCTCGGTGATGGGCGCGTGCGCGCCGAAGGGGCTGGCATGGCCGTAGCAGCCCGGCCAGTCCGGGCAGCCCAGACCGGAATCGGTCAGGCGCGTGAACGCACCGAAGACGATCAGGTCAAAGGTCAGGAACAGCGTCAGCGCCGTCAGCATGGCCAGCCGCGAACCCAATTCGCCGCGCCGTCGCCGTAACCAGATCCAGGACAACGGCAGCAAGGCGCCCACGGCAGCCAGCAGCAGCAGACGCAGCGTGGGGCTGAAATCGACGGTGTTGATCATCGCCGCTCAGCGACCCGCACGGTCCCATGAACTCGCTGCGCGCAGCAGGCGGTCGATGTCGCGCTTGACCTTGGCAGGATCGAATTCAACCGGGAAGCGCATCATCCATTCACCCATCGGATCGACCAGGTAGAGGTGATCCTCCAGCTGCTGCCCGGGCTCAGGCGTCAGCCATTGCGTCAGCGCCTGGCGCGGGTAGCGCAGCAGCGTCACCTCGGGCGGCGCCAGCAGCGCTGCCAACAGCGTCGGCGACGGCTTGGCGTCGTCGGTGACGAACCACAGCTTTTCCAGCCGTTCGCGTTCGCGCCCCAGCATCTCGCGCAGCTGTCGCTGAGCAAAAAGGCGCTTCTCGCAAGCGCCATCGCAGGCCGCCGGCCCCACGGCCACCAGCAGCCATTGCCCCTTGAGTGCCGGGGCCGGCACCACCTGGCCGTCGAGCCGATGCAGGTCCACCGTCGGTATCGACCGTGTCGGCACGATCAGGCTGCCGTAGTTGGTTCGGCCGTCGGGCTTGATCAGGAAATAGGTCAGATACGAGGCAATCACCGGCGAGGCACACACCAGCAGCACCAGCAGCATCTTCACGCGGCCCAGCGTCGGTCGCCGGGTTGGCGCGTCGCCCGCTGCCCCCGCCAGGTCGTAAACCGTCATGCGCAGGGCTTCAGCAGTGGGCGCGACGTCGGGGGCGGATGATTTGGAACCAGACATACAAAGTGGCGGCCAGCAGGCTCAGGCTGAACCATTGGAAGGCGTAGCCGTAGTTCTTGGACACGTCGGACGCCGGCTGGGGCCATTGGCGCAGCAGGCCGTCGCCGGCCTGCGAAGCGTCATCGTCCTGCACGATGACCAGCGGCAGCAGGGCCAGTCGGGTCTGCAGCGCATGCTCGGCAAGATCGAGATTCTGCCGGATCGCGCCCGACGCCGCGTGACCCAACTCATACAGCCGTGAAAGCGTGGGGGCGATATGGCCTTCAACGCGAACCCGTCCGACTGGCGTGCGATACGGTGCAATCTGCGTGCGGTCGGCCTGATTGCGTGGCAGCCAGCCACGTTGCACCAGCACCGCGTGGCCATCGTCCAGCCGCAGCGGCGTGACGACATAGAACCCGGTACGACCGGCCATCACCCGGTTGTCCAGGTAGACCGTCTCTTCGGGCTGCCAAACGCCGTCGACAGCAGCTTTGCGCGACGCTTGTACGGCCACCGCCGAAGCGTCGCGCGCGAGCGCGGCGCCTTCCAGCGGTGGCAATTTGCCCAGGTGGTCGTGTGCCTGCTGCAGCGTCGTCTTCTGCGCGGCGCGGTCCAGCTGCCACATGCCCAGCCGGGCCGTGACAGCCACCGCCAGCACGGCAGCCAACAGCACCAGCCAGGACCGCAGGGCTGTCACGCTCTAGGTTCCGCGTCTCGGATTCATGCCCGAGCCGCCCGGTCGGTCTGGCCGATGGAGTACGCTTGAAGCATGAAAATCGTGATGGTGGTGATGCTGCTGCTGGTCCTGGGCGCACTGGCCAGCGCCGGCGTGTTCATGCTGCGCCGGCGCAAGGACGGCGAAGGCAGCGATCGCCAGATGGCGCGCGCGCTCGCGGTGCGTGTCGGCCTTTCGATCGCGCTGTTCCTGTTCGTGATGCTCGGCTGGGCTCTGGGCTGGGTCAAGCCCGGCGGCTTGCCGACGGGCGGCTGATTTCCGGCACGGGCACAGAATCCCAAAGTGCGAACGCCGCACGAGGCGGCGTTCGACAAGACCAGGCGCAGGACCG
Organism: Rubrivivax sp.; assembly: GCA_016707445.1. Taxonomy (GTDB): domain Bacteria; phylum Pseudomonadota; class Gammaproteobacteria; order Burkholderiales; family Burkholderiaceae_C; genus Rubrivivax. Next base: position 212,171 of record JADJHR010000019.1, on the reverse strand, counting down.
GTCAGAGCCAGTACACCAGGAAGTACAGGCCCAGCCAGACCACGTCGACGAAGTGCCAGTACCAGGCGGCGCCTTCGAAGCCGAAATGACGCGCAGGCGTGAAGTGCCCCTTCATCAGCCGCAGCGTGATGAAGGTCAGCATCAGCATGCCGACGAACACGTGAAAACCGTGGAAGCCGGTCAGCATGAAGAAGGTGGAGCCGAAGATGCCCGAGCTGAGCTTGAGGTTCAGGTCCCGGTAGGCGTGCATGTACTCGTAGGCCTGCACGCACACGAAGGTGGCGCCCAGCATCACCGTGACCCACATCCAGAAGATCGTCTTGCCACGCTGGCCGGCGATCAGCGCGTGGTGCGCGATCGTCAAGGTGACGCCCGAGGTCAGCAGCAAGCCGGTGTTGATGGTCGGAAGCGGCCAGGGGCCGATCGTGCTGAAGGGTTCGACCGTGCCGGTCGGTGACGCCGTGACACCACCACCGGCACTCGGCCAGATGGCCTTGAAATCAGGCCACAGCAACTGGTGATCCAGGTTGCCCAGCGTCGGTACCGAATGCACGCGCGCCCAGTACAGCGCACCGAAGAATGCCGCGAAGAACATGACCTCGGAGAAGATGAACCAGCTCATGCTCCAGCGGTACGACACGTCGACGCGCGCGGAGTACTGGCCACCTTCGCTTTCGCCGATGGCCTGGCTGAACCACTGGAACAGCACCGACAGCCAGACCACCAAGCCGACCAGAAACACGTAGGCACCCCAGTCGATGCCGTTGATCCACTGGCTGGCGCCAAAGATGACCAGCAGCAGCCCGAAGGCCACCATCACCGGATGCCGCGAAGGCGCAGGAATGAAGTAATAGGGCGTGCTGCCCGCGGGTGTCATGGCTGACATCTGGATGGTTCTCCTGACAACGACTCTTGAAATCGGGCTGAAAAAAAGTTCAGGTCGCAACGCCGCTGCCGACCACCCAGCGTACCAGCACCGCCAGCACGCCCACGAAGACAATCGCGCCCAGCACGCCGGCAATGATCACGTGCAAAGGGTTCAGCCGCTGCACATCGCGCTCGTAGTCGGCGGCGCGGCGGATGCCAAAGAACGACCAAGCCACCGCCCGCATCGTCTCGGCCATCGTGGCTTGCGGCTTGGCGCGGGCATCTTGGTCCTGCGGCGCAGCGCTCATGAGCTTCCCACGGTTCTGGCGGTCGGGTGCAATTGCACCGTGGCGGCAGGCTGAAGCTCACCCGTCGGTGCGGGCGGCACCCTGCCGCCGACCTCGAAGAAGGTGTACGACAGCGTGATCGTGGTGACGTCGCGCGGTAGCTTGGAATCAACGATGAAGGCCACAGGCCAGGTCTTGCTCTCGCCCGGCGCCAGGATGTGCTCGCTGAAACAGAAGCACTCGAGCTTGTTGAAATGCGCCGCCGCCTGGCGCGGCGCATAGCTTGGGATCGCCTGCGCCGCCATGGTCCGGTTCTGCACGTTCTTGAATTCGTACATCACGGTCGTCAGCTCGCCCGGATGAACCTGCAACGAACGTGTGGCCGGTTTGAAATCCCAGGGGCCACGCGCATTGGCGTCGAACTCGATCGTGATCGTGCGTGAGGAGTCGACCTGCGAATTGCCGGCACCGAACCGACCCTGCGCGCGCTGCTCGGCCACCGACAGCACGTTGATGCCCAGCACATTGCAGATGGCGCGGTACATCGGCACCAGCGCATAGCCGAAGCCAAACATCAAGCCCACCACCACCAGCAACTTGCCGGTCATGCGGCGGTTGGCCGATGCGCCGAACCAGGTCGAGACGCTCATGGTGTCAACCCGGACCGAGCAGCAGGATCTTGGCGACAAAACCGATCGCAAAGACCACCGCCACCGTGGCCAGGATCAAGGCCAGTCGAAGGTTGGCCTTGCGTTGCAGGTCGGTCGTCATGATGCAAGCCCTCATCGGTCAACCGATCACCCGCGTGGCAGAGGCGTCGAGCTTGGGGGGTGACTCGAAGGTGTGCCAGGGCGCCGGCGACGGCAGTTCCCATTCCAGGCCCTCGGCACCTTCCCAAGGGTTCTGCGGCGCATTCTCACCTTGGCGGCGCATCATCGGCAGGACCACGAAGAGGAAGAAGTAGACCTGCATGAAGCCGAAACCGAAGCCGCCGATCGACACCAGCATGTTGAAGTCGGCGAACTGCATCGGGTAGTCGGCATAACGACGCGGCATGCCGGCCAGCCCCAGGAAGTGCATCGGGAAGAAGGTGATGTTGAAGAAGATCAGCGAGCCCCAGAAATGGATCTTGCCGCGTGTCTCGGAGTACATCACCCCGGTCCACTTCGGGCCCCAGTAGTACACGCCGGCGAACATCGCGAACAGCGAACCGGCCACCAGCACGTAGTGGAAGTGCGCCACCACGTAGTAGGTGTCCTGCAGCTGGATGTCGATCGGCGCCATGGCGAGGATCAGGCCCGTGAAGCCGCCGATCGTGAACACGAAGATGAAGCCCACCGCCCACAGCATGGGCGTCTCGAAGCTCATCGACCCGCGCCACATGGTTGCGACCCAGTTGAAGATCTTCACGCCGGTGGGCACCGCGATCAGCATCGTCGCGTACATGAAGAACAGCTGCCCCGTGACGGGCATGCCGGTCGTGAACATGTGGTGCGCCCAGACGATGAACGACAGGATGGCGATCGATGCCGTGGCATAGACCATCGACGTGTAGCCGAACAGGCGTTTGCGCGCAAAGGTCGGGACGATGGCGCTGACGATGCCGAACGCCGGCAGGATCATGATGTAGACCTCGGGGTGACCGAAGAACCAGAAGATGTGCTGGTACATCACTGGGTCGCCACCGCCGGCCGGGTTGAAGAAGCTGGTGCCGAAGTGGCGGTCTGTCAGCGTCATGGTGATGGCACCGGCCAGCACCGGCATCACCGCGATCAGCAGATAGGCGGTGATCAGCCAGGTCCAGCAGAACAGCGGCATCTTCATCAGCGTCATGCCGGGTGCGCGCATGTTGAGCACGGTAACGATGATGTTGATCGAGCCCATGATCGAGCTGGCGCCCATGATGTGGATCGCGAAGATGCTCGAGTCCATGCTCGGCCCCATCTGCAGCGTCAGCGGCGCATACAGCGTCCAGCCGGCTGCCGGCGCACCGCCGGGCATGAAGAACGAACCGACCAGCATCAGCGCCGCCGGAATCAACAGCCAGAAGCTCAGGTTGTTCATGCGCGCGAAAGCCATGTCGGCCGCGCCGATCTGCAGCGGAATCATCCAGTTCGCGAAGCCCACGAAGGCCGGCATGATGGCGCCGAACACCATGATCAGGCCATGCATCGTGGTGAACTGGTTGAACATCTCGGGGTTGACGAACTGCAACCCGGGTTGGAACAGCTCGGCGCGGATGGCCAGCGCCAGCACGCCACCCACCATCAGCATCGTGAAGCTGAACAGCAGGTACATCGTGCCGATGTCCTTGTGATTGGTCGCGAACAGCCAGCGGCGCCAGCCATGCGGATGGCCGTGGTCGTGATCGTGCAAGTGTTCGCCGGGGCGGTCGAGTACTGCGCTCATGGGACTTCCTTCAATTCAACGACTGTTCTTGCTTACTACTTGCGGGCGGCAACGACGTCGGAGGGCTGCACCAGCTGTCCGGTCTTGTTGCTCCAGTGGTTCTTGGTATAGGTGATGACGGCAGCCAGCTCGGTGTCGGACAGCTGCTTCCAGGACGGCATGGCGCCGTTGTTCTGGCCGTTCAGCAACACCGCGATCTGCTTGGCCTTTTCCGCATCCAGCACCACGGCGGCACCGTCAAGTGGCTTGATCGGGCCTGCACCCTTGCCGTCCGGGCGATGGCAGACGGCGCAGTTGGCCGCGTAGACCTTCTCGCCGCGCGCCACCAGTTCGTCGAGCTGCCATTGCTTACTGGGATCGTCGGCAGCCGCAGCGGCCTCCTTGAGCTTGCCCTCGACCCACTTGGCGTAGTCGCCGTGACTCAGCACCTTGACGTGGATCGGCATGTACGCGTGTTCCTTACCGCACAACTCGGCGCACTGGCCATAGAAGTCGCCGGTCTTGTCGGCACGGAACCAGGTGTCGCGCACAAAACCCGGGATCGCGTCCTGCTTGACACCCAGCGCCGGCACCATCCAGGCATGGATCACGTCGTTGGCCGTGGTCACGATGCGCACCTTGCGGTCCACCGGCACCACCAGCGGGTTGTCCACCTTCAGCAGGTAGTTGTCGCCCTGCGGCTTGCCCGCATTGGACATCTCGCGCTGCGCCAGGTCGAGCGTGGACAGGAACTTGATGCCTTCGCCTTCGCCCTTGAGGTAGTCGTAACCCCATTTCCACTGGTAACCGGTGGCCTTGATCGTCAGGTCTGCATTGGAGGTGTCTTTCATCGCCACCACCGATCGGGTGGCCATCGCGCCCATGCCGATGACGATGATGAATGGCACCACCGTCCAAGCGATCTCGACGCCCACGCTTTCGTGGAAATTGGCCGCCTTGTAGCCCAGCGACTTGCGATGCTTGAGCATCGAATAGAACATGACCCCGAAGACGGCGATGAAGATCACCACGCAGATGACCATCATCACGACGTGCAGCCATTGAATGTCGGCCGCAATCGCGGATGCCGGCGGATGCAGGTCGATCTGGTTGACGGCCGGCCCGCCAGGCAGGCTGTTCACCGCCAGCGCCCAGGGTGTTGCCATCGACGCCCCCAGCACGAGCAAGGTGCGTGCAATGCGGCTGGCGGTCACGGGGCGGCGCTGCCCTGCCATGTTGTTCGTGCGCTTCGTGTTCATCGTCCCATCAACTCCAACATCGATTCAATTCAAGACCGTTGCGGACCGCTGCAGCGCCTGGTGCAGTTCGGCCCCGACCTGTTGCCGCCGGCGATGATCGACCAGGCACCCCACCGGGCAGGTGCTGGCACCGACCCGCAATTCGATCGCGTCCTTGCCGGCAATCACGCGCAAGCTGCTCAAGGGCAGTCGCTGGCACCGCATCTGAAAGCCCCGCCGCTGCTCTACCCACAGGTGGTCATCCTGCATCAGCAGTTGCTCCCCATCGGCCGCATGCATCGCATGCCATGCAAAGGCCAAACCAACCGTCAGCACCTCGAATGTGCTGAACAGCGCCACCATGCGCACGCCCTGCAGCCAGAACACGGCCGCCACCAGTGCCGAGGCCAGCACCAGGCACGCATAGCCAGTGCCCAGTTGCTGCGGTGTCAGCGAGCAGCGTCGCTGCAGTGACCAGGCCGCCACCTGCACACCGTCCACGTCGTCCCCGGCGAACTGAGCTTTCGGGCTCGACGCAAGCAACTTTTCAAGGGCCCAATCGACGGGCAAGGACACGGAATTCATCGACAGGGCGGGTTCGACGACAGCAGCGAAGTTCAAACGCCTGCGTTCAGGGCGAAACTGAGTTCGGCTGACCGGGCGCAAAGACGAACGATTCTAGCTCAGGCATGGTGCCCATCGACTGGCGATTGCCTCCGGCGAAGCCTTGTCAAAGATCATTCGATCAGGGCCTGGACAGGCGCACCATGGCACGCATTTCGTCCAGCGACACGGCGGTCTGCGCCTGCATGCGCGGCCGCGGCGCCACCTTGAAAGCGTGGCCGTACACCAGCTCGAAAGTCAGTGCGGGCCGACCATCGACAGCCTGCTGCTGCAGCGACTCGATCATGCGCTGGCGCCACCGTGGCGTGCGCAATCCGGCATAGCGGTGCGGCGACACGTTGCCCCCCAGGCCACGCAACTCATTCAGCAGCGACCGGGCATCAGGCCAGGTCAGCGTCAGCAGTTCCTGGTCCATCACCGGGTCTGCAAACCCAGCCTGTACCAGCAGGTCACCCAGGTCGTGCATGTCGACAAAAGGCGCAAAGGGCTCGCCCCAGCCCTGCGCTCGATAGAGAGCGCGAAGCTCTGGCAACGAACCCGGGCCAAGTGTGGAGAACATCAGGAAACCGTCGACGGCCAGGGCCCTGTGCCATTGCTCGAACAAGGCCACAGGGTCGGCATCGCCATGCAAGCGCATGTTCGACCACAGCAGTTCGGCAGCGTTGGCCGGCACGGCGGGCTCGTCCACCATCTCGATCACTGGCGTGCGCACAGGCCGCCGATTCCACCAGCGCCGCGGGCTCGTCGGCGCCGCGCCAGGGGCTGCCCCGTGACTCGTGACGACGCAGTGGCGCGCCGAGGGATAGGTCTGCCGCATCGGTGCGCTGGCACCCCATGGGCCGCTCCAGTCGAGCACCATAGCCGGTTGCCGCTTGATCAACGGCAACCGCTCGGCCATTCGCCGTGCGGCTTCCTGGTGCAGCCAGGGTGCTCCACGTGCCCCAAGCACGCGAGCGCAGACACGCTGCAATGCCACACTGTCGACGCGTGCCCCGAGCGGTGTGGTGGGGCTGCGCTCGGCCTGCATGCGGGCAGTATATTGACGCGATGCAGGCCCTGCCGCACCCAAGCACATTGCGGCTGACCCGGCAGTCGCTGCCGGGCAGCTGTGAGGTCTGCCTGGCGTGGACCAGCGGCCGCCTGTGCCCCGCCTGCCATCAGCGATTTGCCGCGCCCTGCAATCGCTGCGTGCAATGTGCCCTGGCACTGCCACAAGGCCAGACCCGTTGCGGCACGTGCCTGAGCGAGCCGCCGCCCTTCGAGCGCTGTCTCTGCGTGGCCGACTACGCCTTCCCCTGGGACCGCCTGATCACCCGCTTCAAGTATCAGCAGTCGCCCGAACTGGCCCCACTGCTGGCCCGCTGTCTGCTGCAGGCCGCAATGCACGACCAGGCCATGCTGCCGCAAGCCTTCGTGCCGGTACCGCTGTCGGACCGGCGTCTGGCCGAACGAGGCTACGACCAGGCTTGGCAGCTTGCCCGCTGCCTGGCCCGTGAAAGCGGCCTGCCGACCCATGCGCGTGCGCTTGAACGCCGCTTCGATGGCCGCCAGCAGGCTCTGCTGACGCGCGCCGAACGGCTGGCCAATCTGCGGGGTGCGTTTGCGGTGCCGGCGCCGATGGGCGACTTCGTGCGTGACCGGCACCTGGCCCTGGTCGACGACGTGCTCACCACCGGCGCCACCGCACACGAGGCCGCTACGGCACTGCGCGCCGCCGGCGCTGCACGCGTGGACCTGTGGGTGGTGGCGCGAACCCCAGCACCCCAGGGCCAGGCCTGAACCATGTTCCGCATCGTTCTCGTGCAACCGGAGATTCCACCCAACACCGGCAACGTGATCCGTCTGGCGGCCAACACCGGCTGCGAGCTGCACCTGGTGGAGCCGCTGGGCTTTTCGATGGAAGACCGCTTGCTGCGCCGCGCCGGGCTGGACTATCACGAGTTCGCCGCCGTCAGACGCCATGCCAGCTGGTCGCAACTGCAAGCGGTGATGACGCCCGATCGCGCGCGCTGCTTTGCGTTCAGCACCCGCGGCACCCGTCTCGCCCATCACGTTGCCTGGCAGCGTGGAGACTGGCTGGTGTTCGGCAGCGAAAGTGCGGGCCTGCCCGCGGCGCTGCGCGACGAGTTCGGCGCGAACCAGTTGCTGCGGCTGCCGATGCGTACTCAGCAACGCAGCCTGAACCTCAGCAATGCCGTGGCGGTGGCGGTGTTCGAAGCCTGGCGACAGAACGGCTTCGACGGCGCGATCTAGACCTCGGCGCGACTCTGTCGGGTCATCAGCTGGGCCATCGCAGCGACAGGTTGCAGCCGACCTTCCAGCACCTCGACCACACACTGCGTGATCGGCATGTCCACGCCGAGCTGCAGCGCGCGGTCGGCGGCAACGCGGGCGGTGTAGACGCCTTCGGCGACATGGCCCAGACTGGCCAGCGCCTGCGGCAGCGACAGGCCCGACGCCAGTGCCAGGCCAACCTTGCGATTGCGCGACAGATCCCCGGTGGCGGTCAGTACCAGGTCTCCCAGCCCCGACAGGCCCATGAAGGTCTCGGCCTTGGCGCCCAGTGCCAGCCCCAGGCGCGTCATTTCGGCCAGACCGCGCGTGATCAGTGCCGCCCGTGCATTGAGCCCCGGCGCACCGGTGCCATCGCGCGCCGCCATGCCATCGAGCATGCCGGTGGCGATGGCTAGCACGTTCTTCAGCGCGCCGCCGACCTCGACGCCGACGATGTCGCTCGAGGTGTAGATGCGCAGGTTGTCGCTGTGCAGGGCGCCGACGATGACGCTGGCCAGGTCGGCACGCTCACTGGCAGCGACCAGCGCCGTCGGCTGAGCGCGCGCCACCTCGAGCGCGAAGCTCGGGCCGGACAGCACGGCGCAGGCCAGATCGGGCCGAATCCGGCGCGCCAGTTCGTGCCCGAGCAGCCCGCTGCCCGCCTCGAAGCCCTTGCACAACCACACGGCAGACTGGCCTGCCGGCAGTGCCTGCAGCATGGCACGCAGGCCCGACATCGGCGTGGCGATGATCAGCAGCCCGTCGACTGCAACATGCGACAAAGCGACCGGCAGGCTGGCCACGATGGCCAGCTGCGACGGCAAGGTCACCTCAGGCAGGTAGCGCAGATTGTGCCTGGCCGCGGTGATGTCGCGCGCATGCGCCTCGTTGCGCGCCCAAAGACACACCGCATGCTGCGTGGCCGCGGCCATCGCGATCGCCGTACCCCAGGCCCCGGCCCCCAGCACGCTGATCTTCATCGGCCGGTCCGCCGGTGGCGGCGATGCGTGAAAGGCCGGATCAGTTGACGCTGGTGATGATGCGCGATCCGTTGCCCTGCTGCGCAGCCTGCTGCTCCTGCTGGGCCTGGAACATGGCCTGGAAGTTGACTTCGGTGAGCATGATCGGCGGGAAGCCGGCGCGCGTGCAGACGTCGGAGACGATGGCGCGCAGGTAGGGGTAGATCATCTGCGGGCAGACGATGCCGATGATGCCCTGCATCTGGTCCTGCGGCACGTTGCGGATCTCGAAGATGCCGGCCTGCTTGGCTTCGACCAGAAACAGCACCTTGTCCTGCACCTTGGTGGTGACCGTGGCCGTGACCGTGACCTCGTAGATGCCGTCGGCCACCTGCTCGGCGCCGACGCCCAGGTTGATGTCGACCTGAGGCTGCTGCTGCTCGAGCAGAATCTGGGGCGAATTGGGCTGCTCCAGCGACAAGTCCTTCAGGTACATGCGCTGGATCTGGAACACGGGGGTCGCTTCGTCGGCCATCGGGCTTCTCTTTGGTGGGAGGGGCCCACCACGGACGGCGGCAGGCGAACTTGCAATTATGAGCCTGCGAATCGACTAACCGGCCAGCAACGGCGCCAGGCCGCCCTTCTGGTCGAGCGCGATCAGATCGTCGCAGCCGCCGACATGCGTATCGCCGATGAAGATCTGCGGCACGGTGCGGCGGCCGGTGATGGACATCATATGGTCGCGCTGGGTGGCGTCGAGGTCGATACGGATCTCTTCGATCTGTTCGACCCCACGTTGGCGCAGCAAGGCCTTGGCGCGCACGCAGTAAGGGCAGACCTGGGTGGTGTACATGCGCACGGCGTTCAAGGCGGCTCCCTCATGACATCAACTTGGCAGGCATTGTCCCGAAGTCGGCAAGCCCCTGTTGCCGGTCGGCCGCTGCCGGCTGGTGTAGGGCTTCAGCCCTTCTTCTCGATCGGCAGGTTGGCGTCGCGCCAGGCTGCGGTGCCGCCGCTGAGTGCCACCGCATTGGCATACCCGGCCTTGCGCAGCAGGCCCACGGCGCGACCCGAACGGGCGCCCGAGGGACACATGACGACCAGCGGCAAGGTCTTGTTGCCCGGCAGCTCCCTGGCGCCTTCAAGGGCGCCGAAAGGAACGTTGCGCGCGCCCGCAGCATGCCCGCTGGCGAACTCGGCCGGCTCGCCGACGTCGATCAGCACGCCCTTTTCGCGGTTGATCAGGCGCACCGCCTCGCTGGTCGACACGCCGCCGGCGCGGCCCTTGTTGACCATCGGCCAGACCAGCATGCCGCCAGAGGCGAATGCGACCAGGATCAGGACCCAGTTCTCGAGGATGAACTTCACGGTGAGGGCAGCGCGGCGCGCTCGGCTGTGCAAGGGCGCGAATTATAGAATTCGCGTTTCGATCAACGCCGACATCAAGGTCTGCATGCACAAGCTCGTTCTGATCCGACACGGCGAATCGACCTGGAACCTGGAGAACCGCTTCACGGGCTGGACCGACGTGCCGCTGACCGACACCGGCGTGGCCCAGGCGCGCGAGGCCGGCCGGCTGCTGAAGGCCGCTGGCTACGAGTTCGACGTCGCCTACACCTCGGTGCTCAAGCGCGCCATCTGGACACTGTGGCATGGCCTGGACGAGATGGACCGCACCTGGCTGCCGATCATCAACGACTGGCGGCTCAACGAACGCCACTACGGCGCCCTGCAGGGCCTGAACAAGGCCGACACCGCCCGCCGCTATGGGGACGAGCAGGTGTTGATCTGGCGCCGCAGCTACGACATTCCGCCGCCGGTGCTCGACGACGACGATCCGCGTGGCCAGCATGGCGACCTACGCTATGCCGGGCTGGCACCCGACCAGATTCCGCGCACCGAGTGCCTGAAGGACACCGTGCAGCGGGTGCTGCCGTTTTGGCACGAGCGCATTGCACCGGCGATCCGCTCGGGCCAGCGCCTGCTGATCGTGGCGCACGGAAACAGCATGCGCGCGCTGGTGAAGTACATGGACGGCATCGGCGATGACGACATCGTCGGCCTGAACATTCCGAACGGCATCCCGCTGGTGTACGAACTCGACGCCGACCTGAAGCCGCTCGGTCACCACTACCTGGGCGACGCCGAGGCCGCCGCCAAGGCCGCGGCCGCAGTGGCCGCACAGGCCAGCGGTCAGGTCAGGGGCTGAGCGGCCCAGCCCTGCAGCGCGCGAGCCAACAGCGGCGCCACGCTGACGCAGTTGCTGGCATGGGGCACGCTGTCGCTGCTCCAGATGTGGCGCACGCCGGCAGCACGCAGTCGGTCGACGGCGTCACCGACGAACAGGCCGTGCGTCACCGCCACGTCGACCGACGCGGCACCGCGCGCCAACAAGGCGATCGCAGCGTCGAGCAGGGTGCGACCGGTGCTGGCCACGTCGTCCAGCAGCACCACCGGACGGCCGTGCAGCTCAGCCGCCGGCACGCTGACATCGACCTCGTGGTCACCATGGCGCTGTTTGTGCGCGACCAAGAAGTCCAGTCCCTGCGTACGTGCCGCCACCGACACCCATTGTTCGGCCTCGGCATCGGGCGCCACCAGCAAGGCCCCCGGCACCCGTTGCGCCACCCAGGCGCCGAGCAGCGTTGCGGCCGACAGCGCCAACCCGCGCCGGCCGGGCACCACCTCGTCCATGTTGACCACCCGATGCAGGTGCGGATCGATCGTGACCACGCACTCGAAGGCCTGCGCCAGCAGCCGCCCGAGGTGCCGCTGGCTGACCACCTCGCCCGGCATAAAAGCCATGTCCTGGCGCATGTAGGCCAGGTAGGGGCTGAGCAGCGCCAACGCCTGCGCACCCAGCTCACGGGCGCCGGCAGCGGCCAGCAGCAGTTCGGTCAGCTTGGCGTTGGGCTGGTGCAGGCCGCACAGCAGCGCCACCCGCGCCGGCAGCGCCGGCGGCAGCCGCAATCGGGTTTCACCGTCGGGAAAGGCATGGCGGCGGATCTCGTGCAGCGGCCAGTCCAGGATTGACGCCACCTGCCGTGCCAGCGGCAGCTGATCATCGAAGGCCAGCAGACAGCCCGGGGGGGCGCCCGTCATGTGCCGGCCCCGTTGCCCGTGAAGCCGTGCGGCAGGTCTTCGGCGCGGCCGATGCGGTAGCCGCCGTCGGCCAGCGCCATGCGGCGCGCAAATTCGAGGTCGGCGTCGTAGCGTGCGTGCAGGCGGTACAGCAGATCACCGGCCTGCACGCGGTCGCCCAGCGCGTGTGCCAGCCACACGCCGGCGTCCTTCACCTGCGGCGCGCCGGCCAGGCGGGCAATGCGCGCCAGGCGCAGGTTGTCGATGCCGACCACCATCCCGTCGGCCGCCGCCCGCAGCTCGAAAATCAGCGGCGCTGGTTCAAGTACCGCATTGCGTCGACCTTGGGCGTCGATGATCAGATTCATCTGCGCCAGCGCACGGCCCGAATCAAGGATGTCGCGCGCGATGCGCCAGCCGTCGCCGCCGCGCACGTCGGGGTCGAACTCGATCATGCGGCCTGCCAGGTGCAGCGCCTTTTGCCGCAGGTCGTGCGGTGCATCGGGGTGATTGCCCAACACCTGCATCACGTCCACGGCCTCGAGCACCGGGCCGATGCCGCGGCCGATGGGCTGGCGGCCGTCGGTGATCACGGCGTCCAGGTGCAGGCCCAGACGCTGCGCCACGTACTCGAAAAGTCGCTTCAAGCGTTGCGCATCGGGCATGCTGCGCACCTTGGCCGTGGGGCCGACCGGGATGTCCAGTACCAGGTGCGTCGAGCCGGCGGCGATCTTCTTCGAAAGGATCGAGGCCACCATCTGCCCGGGCGAATCGATGGCCAGCGGGCGCTCGACCGAGATCAGGATGTCATCGGCCGGCGACAGGTCGGCACTGCCACCCCAAGCCAGGCAGCCGCGCGTCTCGCGCACGATCTGCTGCAGCCGTTGCAGCGGCAATTCGACCTGTGCCAGCACCTCCATCGTGTCGGCGGTGCCGGCCGGTGATGTGATGGCGCGCGAGCTGGTCTTGGGGCACAGCATGCCGTGCGCCGTGACGATGGGCACCACCAGCATCGAGCTGCGGTTGCCCGGGATGCCACCGATGCAGTGCTTGTCGACGATCGGCCCCGCGCCGACATCGTGCCGCCAATCGATGCGCTGACCCACCGCGATCATCGCCTCGGTCAGGTGCAGCACCTCGTCACGGTCGAGCTCGTACTGGTTGGTGGCCACCACGAAGGCGGCCAGCTCGATCTTCGAATAGCGCGCCGCCGCGATATCCGCGATCACGGCCATCAGATCGTCGCGCGACAGGCGCTCGCCGGCAATCTTGCGGTGCAGCGTGGCGATCGAGGGGGGCGGCTCGGCATGTTCGATGTGCGCCGGATGTCCGCCAGCCACCCCCAGGCGATCGAAGGCCTCTTCGCTCAGGCCCAGCTCCAGCGGGTCGACGATGCACGCGTCGTCGACCACGTTGAGCACGGCGGCAATCGTCTGCCCGTTGGCGCGGACCGTCACCTTGGCCAGCGCCTGGAAGCCGGCCGCGCGCACCACTGGGCAGTCGCGGTGCAGGAAGGCAACGCTTTCGCGCCAGGTGTCGATGCCGACACGCTTGATGCACAGAGTGGCGAGGGCGGCGTTCATGAAATGCGGTGATGGTGGTCGAGTTCGGCCAGCGCCGACACGATGTCGATTTTGAGCGTTTCGGCCAGCGCGCGGCGGTCGGCATGGATCGTGGCGCGTGGCAACAGCACGTTCAGCCGCGCCACCAGTCCGTCGGCGCTGGCCAGCAACCACAGGGTCTGGGCCAGCGTGGTTTCGCCCAGCCACAGCGCGGCCGGGCTGACCGCATGTCGGCGGTCGGCATAGCGCAGCGCAACCGGTTGTACCGCCGCTGCGGTGGCGATCGCTGCCTGCAGCAGGTTGGCGTGGAAAGGCAGCAGTTGCTGGTCGGGGCCCGGGCCGGTCGTGCCCTCGGGAAAGACCGCCACCGTGTCGCCCGCCAGCAGAGCCTCGGCGCTCTGGTGCACGACCCGCAGCGCGTCGCGCCTGCGCTGGCGCTCGATGTACAGCGTGTCGCCGGCGCCGACCAGGCGGCCGACCAGCGGCCAGTGGCGCACCTCGGCCTTGGAGACGAAACGCGCCTCCGGGCACACCGCATGCACGACCAGGATGTCCAGCCATGACACGTGGTTGGCCACGATCATCTTCGCACCCGGCTTGAAGCGCCCCTCGACCTGCAGTTGCAGCCCCAAAAGGCGCAGCATCTTGGCCGACCACCAGCGCACACGCGCCTGGCGGCCGGCGCGGTCGAGCGAGGGGAAACGCAGCCGCACGATGGCCAGGCCGTGCGCGCCGTGCAGCACGGCGCGCCCCAGGCGCCAGGCCGCGCGCAGGTTGCGCATCAGCGCTGATCGAAGGCGATGGTGCCGGCCACCAGCGTGGTGCGGACACGCCCGCGCAGGGCCATGCCGGTGGACGCGAAGGCAAAAGGCGTGTGCTTGCCCTGGCTGCACAACTGCTCGGGGGTCACCGACCAATCGACGTCGGGGTCGAACAGGCAGATGTCGGCCACGCCGCCTTCGACCAGGCGGCCGGCACTGGACGCCAGCGAACCCAGCGCGTCGCCCAGCACACGCACCGGGTCGCAGGTCACGCGGGCCAGGGTACGGGTCAGGGGCAGGCCCTGGTCGGCGCCCCAGCGCAGGGCCAGCGCCAGCAGCAGCTCGAGCCCGCTGGCGCCCGGTTCGGCCTCGGCGAAAGGCAGGTTCTTCATGTCCTCGGCGACCGGGTTGTGGTCGGACACCAGCGCGTCGATCGTGCCGTCGGCCAGCGCGGCGCGCAGCGCGTCGCGGTCGGCTCCCTGGCGCAGCGGCGGCGTCAATCGCATGTCGGCGTTGAAGTAGCCGATGTCGACGTCGGTCAGGTGCAGCGAGTTGATGCTGACATCGGCACTCACCGCCAGCCCTTCGGCCTTGGCCTGGCGCAGCAGCGCCACGCCGGCGGCACTGGACAGGCGGCACAGGTGCAAGCGCACACCAGTGATGCGAACCAGCTCGAACAGCGTGTGCATCGCGATCGTCTCTGCCGCCACCGGCACGCTGGTCAGCCCCAGCCGCGTGGCCACGGCGCCACCTGCCGCCACGCCCTGGCCCAGCCAGGCATCCTGCGGCCGCAGCCAGACGGTGTAGCCATGTGTGGCCGCGTACTGCAGCGCGCGCATCAGCACCAGCGTGTTCGTGACCGGCACGTCGACCTGCGAGAAGCCGACGCAGCCGGCCTCGGTCAGCTCGATCATTTCGGTCAGCACCTGGCCTTCGAGCCGGCGCGTCAGCGCACCCAGAGGAAAGACCCGGCAGCGCGAGAGCTTGCGCGCGCGAAACTTCAGCATCTCGACCAGGCCGGGCTCGTCGAGCACGGGGTCGGTATCGGGCAGGCAGACCAGGCTGGTCACGCCGCCGGCAGCCGCGGCCTGCAGCTCGCTCTCGAGCATGCCTTCGTGTTCCTGCCCGGGCTCGCGCAGCCGGGCGGCCAGGTCGACCAGGCCGGGGGCTACCACCAGGCCCCGGGCGTCGATCACGCGCTCGGCCTCGAAGTCGGCCGCCTTGTCGCCGATCGCGACGATGCGGTCGCCGGCAATCACCAGGTCGGCCATCTGATCGCGCCCGGAGGCCGGATCGATCACACGCCCGTTGCGAATCATCGTCCTCATGCCGCGTTCCCCGCGATCGTCGACATCACCGCCATTCGCACCGCGATGCCGAAGGTGACCTGGGGCAGGATCACGCTCTGTCGGCCGTCGGCCACTGTCGAGTCGATCTCGACGCCGCGGTTGATCGGCCCTGGATGCATGACGATGGCATCGGGGCTGGCCAGCGCCAGCTTGTGCGGCGTCAGGCCGTAGCTCTTGTAGAACTCGCTGGCGCTGGGCAGCAACGCGCCGCTCATGCGTTCGTTCTGCAGCCGCAGCATGATGATGACGTCGGCGCCACGGATGCCTTCGGCCATGTCGTGGCACACGCGCACGCCCATCTCGCGCAGGTCGCTCGGAACCAGGGTCTTGGGGCCGACGGCGCGAATGTCAGGCACGCCCAGGATGCTCAGCCCGTGGATGTCGGAGCGCGCCACGCGCGAGTGCACGATGTCGCCGACCACGGCCACGCTCAGCTGCGTGAAGTCACGCTTGAAGTGGCGGATGGTGTACATGTCCAGCAGGCCCTGGGTCGGATGGGCATGGCGGCCGTCACCGGCGTTGACCACGTGCACATGCGGCGCGCAGTGCTGCGCGATCAGGTGCGGCGCGCCGCTTTCGCTGTGGCGCACCACGAACATGTCGGCATGCATCGCCGACAGGTTGGCGATGGTGTCGAGCAGGCTTTCGCCCTTGCTCGCGCTGCTCTTGGCGATGTCGAGGTTGATGACGTCGGCGCTCAAGCGCTTGGCCGCGATCTCGAACGTGGTGCGCGTGCGCGTGCTGTTCTCGAAGAACAGGTTGAACACGCTCTTGCCGCGCAACAACGGCACCTTCTTGACCTCGCGGTCGTTGACGCTGAGAAAGGTGCTGGCGGTGTCCAGGATCTGCGTCAACACCGCCTGTGGCAGCCCCTCGATCGACAGCAGGTGGATCAGCTCGCCGTTGGCGTTGAGCTGCGGGTTGCGGCGGTGGAGCATCAAGATTGCGTCCGCACGGCAAAGCTGAAGCGGCCGTCGTCGGCGCGCGCCAGCGTCAGCTTCTGGCTGGCCGGCAGCACGATGCGCGATGCCGCAAACACAGCGGCGATCGGCAACTCACGCCCGCCACGGTCGACCAGCACGGCCAGCTGCACGCTGGCCGGTCGGCCGAAATCGAACAGCTCGTTGATCACCGCGCGCACCGTGCGTCCGGTGTACAGCACGTCGTCGATCAGCATGATGTGCGCGCCGTCGATGGCAAAGGGCAGGCTGGTGGCGTCCGACCCACTGGCCAGACCGCGCGATCCGAAGTCATCGCGATGCAGGGTGCTGGAGATCACGCCGGGCTTGCCCGGCCGCTGCAGGTCGGCATGCAGACGTTCGGCCAGCCACGCGCCGCCCGACCAGGTGCCGACCAGCACCGACTCGGGCCTCAGCAGGCCGCGCAGGCCCTCGCGCAACTCGACATACAGCGCCTCGGCGTCAAGTTGCAGCGTCGTCATCGGCAGGCAGTGCGCGCAGGTACTGGTCGAGGATGATCGCCGCGGCGACGGCGTCGGTGTCGGTGCTGGCGGCGCCTTCGGCCAGGGCCTCGGTGGTGCTGTAGCGCTCGTCCACTTCGTGCACCGGCAGCCTGAAGCGGCCGTGCAACTGCCGCGCAAAGCGGCGCGCGCGTCGGGTGTTGTCGTGCTCGGCACCGTCGGGATGAAAGGGCACGCCCACCACCAGCGCATCGGGCGACCAGTCGCTGATCAGGCCCTGGATGGCCGCAAAGCGGGCGTCACCCTCGGCTGCCAGCGTGCGCAGGGGGCTGGCCCGGCGCAGCAGCGTGTTGCCGCTGGCCACACCCACGCGCTGGGTGCCGAAATCGAATGCCAGGAAGGTCGACACGCGCGACGCCAGCGGCGCGCGATCAGGCATGGCCCGCCTCTTGCGAAAGCATGCGCGGATCGAAGCCCAGCAGCGAGACCGCGCGCTCGTAGCGCTTCTCGATCGGGGTGTCGAAGATCACCGCCGGGTCGGCGTCGACGGTGAGCCAGCCATTGCGGCCGATCTCGTCTTCCAACTGACCCGCCGACCAGCCGCTGCAGCCCAGCGTGATCAGCACACGGCGCGGGCCGGCGCCGTTGGACATGGCTTCGAGCACGTCCTTGCTGGTGGTCATCTCCAGCCCACCGGGCACCGACATGGTCGACGTGTAGGGGCTGTCGCCCTCGGCCTGCCGCTCGTGCAGCACGAAGCCGCGTTCGGTCTGCACCGGGCCACCGAAGAACACCGGCTGCTCGGCAAAGTCGCTGCGGTCCAGTGGCAGTTCGACCTTCTCGAACAGGTTCTTCAGCTTGATGTCGATCGGCTTGTTGATCACCAGGCCGAGGGCCCCACGTTCGCTGTGCTCGCACAGATAGATCACCGACCCGGCAAAGGTGTCGTCGGCCATGCCGGGCATGGCGATCAGGAACTGGTTGGTCAGGTCGATGCGGGAGCCGGGGGCCATCCTTCGATTTTAGACCGCCCGCGTCAGGGCGTGGACTTGAGGGCATGGCGATTCGGGCGTGCCCGACTGGGGCACACTGGCCGCCGTGAACAAGAGCCTCGACCGCGCGCTGGTCTGGCTGCGCCGCGACCTGCGCGTCGACGACCATGCAGCGCTTTACCACGCGCTGCGTGCAGCGCGCCAGGTGTGGTGCGTGTTCGTTTTCGATCGCAAGATCCTGGACCCACTGCCTCGGATCGATCGTCGGGTCGAGTTCATCCGCGACAGCCTGGTCGGCGTGGATGCCGAGTTGCGTGCGCTGGGGGCCTCGCATGGTGTCGAAGGCTGCGGCTTGCTGGTGTGCCAGGGACAGGCGCCCGAGCAGGTGGCCGCGCTGGCCCAGTCCCTGCAAGTGGACGCTGTGTTTGCCAGCCATGACGACGACCCGGTTGCGCTGGCGCGCGACGCCCAGGTGCGTGGCCTGCTGGCTGACCGAGGCGTGGCGCTGCACACGGCCAAGGACCATGTGATCTTCGAGCGCAGTGAACTGCTGACGCTCGGTGGTGGCAGCTATTCGGTGTTCACGCCGTACAAGAACGCCTGGCTGAAGAAGGTCGATGCGTTCTTCCTCGGTGCCTTCCCGGTGGCCCGGCATGCGGGCGTCCTGGCGCCTCGCCCGGCAGACATGGCCGGCGTGCCGGCCCTGGCCGACATCGGTTTCGAGCCCAGCAACCTGCACCAGTTGCGCCTGCCCAGTGGACCGGCCGGCGCGCAAGAACTGCTGGACGATTTTCTCGAGCGCATCGACCGCTATGCCGACAGCCGGGATTTTCCGGCGGTCAAGGGCCCGAGCTACCTGAGCACGCACCTGCGTTTCGGCACCGTGTCGATCCGCCAGCTGGCGCGCGACGCGCATCAGCGCCAGCAGGCGGGCTCGCGCGGTGCCGAAGTGTGGCTGTCGGAGCTGATCTGGCGCGATTTCTACCACCAGATCATGCACCACCACCCGCACGTGGTCGGCCATGCCTTCAAGTCCGAGTACGACCGCATCCACTGGGAGCACGGCAAACAGGCAGACGAATGGTTCGCGGCCTGGTGCGAGGGGCGTACAGGCTATCCGCTGGTCGACGCGGCGATGCACCAGATCAACGAGACCGGCTACATGCACAACCGGCTGCGCATGGTGGTGGCCAGTTTCCTGACCAAGGACCTGGGGCTCGATTGGCGGCGTGGCGAGGCCTACTTCGCCGCCAGGCTCAACGACTTCGATCTGGCCGCCAACAACGGTGGCTGGCAATGGGCAGCGTCCAGCGGTTGCGACGCACAACCGTATTTCCGCATCTTCAACCCGGTGTCACAAAGCGAGAAGTTCGATCCTCAGGGGCGCTTCATCCGGCGCTACCTGCCGGCGTTGCAACGCCTGCCCGACAAACTGGTGCATGCGCCCTGGACGGCGCGGCCAGTAGACCTGGCGGCGGCCGACATCGTGCTGGGCCGTGACTATCCTGAGCCCCTTGTCCGGCACGAGATCGCGCGCATGCGCACGCTGGAGCGCTATGCGGTCGTCAAGGCCGGTGCGGCTGCCAACCGGGGGAGCGGGCGCTCAGCCTGAGTGCCCGGGACGATCAGACGGCTACGGCGGCTGTGTAGCGCGCCACCAGGCGGAGCAATTCCTCTTCGGAGTAGGGCTTGCCCAGGTAATGATCGACCCCGAGCACGGCGGCGTAGTCGCGGTGCTTCTGGGCGATGCGCGAGGTGATCATGACCACCGGCAGGCCGGCCAGCCGCGGGTCGGCGCGAACGTTGCGCACGAGATCGAAGCCGTCCATGCGCGGCATCTCGATGTCGGACAGCATCACCGCGGGGCGCTCCACGGCCAGCTTTTCCATCGCGTCCATGCCGTCCTTGGCCAGCACCACGCGATAGCCCTCGCGGCTGAGCAGCCGCTGGGTGACGCGGCGCACCGTCAACGAGTCGTCGACGACCAGCACCAGGGGTGCCTGCACGACCTCGGCTGCCGGTGCCTGCGGGCCCAGCGCCGACGCCTGCGCGGCGGCGCCGATGGCGCGCTGCTGGGCAGCTTCACCGAACAGGGCGGCCAGCGCCACCGGGTTGTAGATCAGGGCCACGGCACCCGAGGGCAGCAGCGTGACGCCGGCCAGCCCGGGTAGGCGGGCCAGCTGCGGCCCCACATGCTTGACCACCACTTCCTGGTTGCCGATCACCTCGTCGACATGCAGCGCCACGCGCTGTGCCGCGCTGCGGATCACGATCACCGCCTGTGAGCGACCCACGGTCGGCCCGCGCGCGCTGTGCTGCAGCAAGCCACCCAACCAGTAGAACGGCAACACCTGGTCGCCGACCTGCAGG
Organism: Rubrivivax sp.; assembly: GCA_016707445.1. GTDB lineage: Bacteria > Pseudomonadota > Gammaproteobacteria > Burkholderiales > Burkholderiaceae_C > Rubrivivax. The sequence continues at coordinate 191,999 of JADJHR010000019.1, read as the reverse complement.
CTGGCACTGTCATAGGCACGTTCGACCTGATCGGTGGGCACCCGGCGCACGACTTCGACCAGGGTCGATGGCACCGCCACCTGCAGTGCACCACAACGCAGCAACACCACCTGCGTCACCGCCGTCGTCAGAGGCAGCACCAGCTTGAAGCTGGTGCCCTGGCCGGGAGAGCTGGCGGTCTCGATGCGCCCGCCCATCGCGTTGACCTCGGCGCGCACCACGTCGAGGCCGACACCGCGGCCCGCCAGCTCGGTCACCTCGTCGGCCGTGCTGAACCCGGGGCGAAAGATGAGGTTGGCCAGTTCGCCGTCGCTGGCTTGATGGTCGGCTTGCAGAAGGCCGCGCTCGATGGCGCGCTGGCGGATGCGCTCGAGGTCGAGCCCCGAGCCGTCGTCGCGGCAGTCGACGCCGATCTCGTTGCCTTCCTGCGTCACGGTGACCTGGATCTCACCGGTCGCGTCCTTGCCTGCGGCCAGGCGCTGCGGTGGTGACTCGACACCGTGCGCCACACTGTTGCGCAGCAGGTGCTCGAAGGGGCCGACCATGCGCTCGAGCACGCCGCGATCGACTTCGATCGAGCCGCCCACGATGTCCAGGCGAACCTGCTTGCCGCTGTCTTTGGCCGCCTGTCGCACCACCCGGTAAAGGCGGTCGGCCAAGCTCTCGAACTCGACCATGCGCGTGCGCAGCAGGTCGTCCTGCAGCTCTCGCGTCAAACGGGCCTGGGCGGCCAGTTCGTCTTCGGTGGACTGCAGGGTGCGCTGCACGCTTCGTTGCACCGTGGCCACGTCGTTGACCGACTCGGCCATCATGCGCGTCAACTCCTGGAAGCGCGTAAAACGGTCCATCTCCAGCGGATCGAAGGCCTGTGAGGCCGCTTTGGCGGCCTCGATGCGCGAGGTGATCTGGCCTTCGGCCTGCAGCTCGATGTCGCGCAGCTGGCTGCGCAGGCGGTCGAGGTTGTCGGTCAGGTCGTTCACTGCGCCCTGCAACTGGCGCACGTCGGCGTCGATGCGTGCACGCGTGATGCTGACCTCGCCGGCGTGGTTGACCAGTCGGTCGAGCAGGCCGGCGCGCACCCGCACCGCGGCCGCACCGCCGGTGCTGCGCTCAGCGGCCACCGCCTGCGCCTGCCGTCGGTCGTTGAAAAGCGACCAGTCCACCGCCGGCACGGCAACCCGCACCTTCGGCTCGTCACCACCGACAGCCACCTCGGGCGTTAGGCCTGTCGCCTCGGCGTCGTTCGAGAGCTGGTCCCAACCCAGCGGCAATTCGACCGCAACCGCCTGCGCAGGCAAGGCTTCCGGGGCGGCGGCAACCGGCGGCATCGACGACACCGACGACGCCGGCAAGGGTCGACGCAATGCCTCGTAAGCCGTCACCATGGCATCGGCACGACCGAGCAACGGCTCGACCTGGGCCGCATGGATCTCCGGGCTGGTCGCCAGGTGTTCGATCGCCGTTTCCAGCCGATGGGCCATCTCACCCAGGCGCATCGCACCGGCCAGGCGGGCACCGCCCTTGAAGGTGTGCAAGGTGCGCATGCAGGCCGAAGGTGCATCGTCGTCCGACGGATGCAGCATCCAGTCGCGCAGCCGCGCACGCAGTTGCGGCAGCAGTTCCTCGGCCTCTTCCTCGAAGATCGGGAACAGCTCGGTGTCGATGACGTCGATCGCCTCGATGTCGTCATCGTCGTCGAAGGCGTCGGCGCGTGCCGCGTGCACCACAGGGGGGGTGTCGGGCAACGCCTCGAGCGCGCCGAAGCTGGCCGCCAGACCCTGCATCGCAGGCGCCAGCGGAGTGCCGCCCGCGGCTGCTTCGAGCACGTCTTCAAGGCCTGCGGGCCATTCATCGGTGGCGTCACCCGCCTCGGCAGCGCGCAGCGTCAGGGCGCGCTCGCATTCAGCCAGGCGATCGATCAGGCCGGCGGTCATGGGCCGCAGGAAACCGGCCGCGAACTGGTGCAGCAGGCGCCGGATCTCGTCGGCAGCCTCGTTGAACAGCATCGACTCACCCGCCGTGCCGCGACCGACGGCGGTCGATCGAATCAGCACGTGTTCGAGCGCGCGTGCCAGGCTGGACAAGTCCGCGTAGCCCACCGTGGCCGAACTTCCGGCCAGGGAGTGGGCCAGCGCCACCGAGGTCTCGGACACCGGCCGGCGCTCGTGCTCGATGCCCCATTCGGCGAGTTCGGTCGACAGCCGGCGCGACAGTTCGTCGGCCTCGTTGAGGTAGATGTTGAACAGCGGGATCGGGATGCGCAGCGGCCCGATGACCTTGACCTGCTCGTCATCGGTTTCGGTTTCGGCTTCGACATCAACGGGTTCTTCGGCTGCCGGCTGCGGGACGGCCGGCGCCGACACGTCCGGCAAGGCTGCAGGCGCGGCGTCGAAATCGTTCAGGTCCAGGCTGAGATCAACGGCGTCCGTCAGGTCGATGTCGGCCATGGCTGGTGCCACGTCAGTGCGCAGCAGGTCCAGCGGCAAGGTCATCTCGCCGATACCAAGGCCTTCATCGAGGATCGGTGCCACCTCCGGCAAGGGCAGGTCGGCCGTCGGCAGCGTGGCTTCGACATGGTCGAAGTCGGCAAAGTCGATTTCGACCACGTCACCCAGTTCGGGCAGTTCGGGCAGGACCGGCAGATCCGCTGTCGGCAGCGGCGATAGCGCTTCGGTGGCTGGTGCCGGCACGGACGCCGGCAGCTCGAAGCCCTGGATCCCGGATTCGTCGTCGCCCCCAAGATCAAGTTCGAACGCCGGCGCCTCCGGCGCCGCTGCTTCGGGCTCGGCGAGCGGCGCGGCAGTCAGTTCGAGATCGGCTGCCAGCGGCAGGTCGGGCACTCGATCGGTCAGCACGGAGCTGAGCTGCAGTTCGGGCAGATCGTCCAGATCGAAATCGGGCGCCGCGTCGGGCACGGCAGGCAGGGGCTCGATCAGCGGCAGCATCGGCGCCGCAGCGGCGTCCAGACGCTGCGTCAGCTCGGTCGATTCCGCTGCGTCGATGGCGACGCGTCGGCCCTGCAGTCGCAGCCTGTCGGCAGCGCTGATGATCGGCGCGCTGTGATGGGCGCCAGCCTGTCCCGCGGCGATGCCGTCGGTCCAGGCCGCCAGGTGGTCCAGCGCATCGTTCGAGAACGCCGCCAGATCGGCGTCCATGCGCGGCGACTGCGCCAGGCGGACGTTGTAGAGCTGCTCGCAGGCCCAGGCCGCGTCACCGTAGGCGCGCAGGCCGACCATGCGCGAGCTGCCCTTGAGCGTGTGGAAGCGCGGCGCACCGTGGTCAGCTCGCCCACGTCGACCGGGTCACCGGCCAGCTGTTGCAGCGACACACGCGCCGCATCGATGACCTCGCGCGCCTCTTCGAGGAAGATGTCGCGCATCTCGGCGTCGTCTTCCAGGTCCACCGCAGTGGCCGGCAAGGGCGCCGCGGCCGGGCCCGCCACCGGCGACTGCGTCGGAGGCAGCAACTCGCCCATGCTGTGCGCCAGTTCGGCGCCAACCGCCTGGCGTGATTGCTCGTCGGTGGCCTCCGCCAAGGCGCGCTGCGCGCTGCTGACGGCACCCGCCACACCTGGCAGGTCGGCAGCCAGCGCCCGCTGGCTCAAGGCTTCCAGCGCCGGGCCGTGATCGGCCTCGGGTTCAAGACTGAAGCTGCCCGCCAGGGCGCGCGCCTGATCGGCCAGCGGCTTGCCGGCGGCCGATACCGCATCGAGGCCTCCGAACGCCGACGGCCGCTCGCTCTGGCCCATCACGGCGCTCAGGCTGCCTTCCTCGGGGTCGAAACGGAACAGCGACTTGGCCAGCTGCGGCTGCACGCTGAGCATGTCGATGAGGAAACTCAGCGCGCCCAGGTTGTCGGCCAGACGGTCGAAGGTTCCGGCCTTGATGGCCTGCTGCGGATCGACCTCGGTGGCCGCCAGTGCGTCGACGTCGTCGCGCATGAACAGCACCGCCTGCGAGGCCTGGTCCATGCCCAGCACCGACAGCACGCCGCGCATGGCCGACAGCTGGTTGGGCACCGGGATCAGCAACTCGCGCTGCGACGGGTCGCGGAAATACTGATCAATCTGCTTTTCGACCTCGGACAGCGAAGCACGCAGTTCGTGCACCACACTGCCCATGGTCTGGCGGTCGGACACGCGGCGGTACAGCTCTTCCATCCACGGCTCGAGCGGCAGCGGATCGGCACCATCTCGCGCGTCGACGATGCGCTGCGCCAGACGGCGAACGCGGTCCTCGAGGTCGGGCTGATCGAGTTCACCATCCTCGAGCGTGGCGTCGAGGTACAGCACCGAGGTTGCAACTTCCATCGCCAGCGTGGGCTCAGGGCTGACCCCTTCTGCCATGACCCGGGCCGCAGTGTCCTGCAGCGCCTTGCTCAGGGTCGGGCCGGCCGGAAACAATCGGTCGACCGAATCGGCCAGCAGCGCCATCTGCTCGCCCAGCCCCGGCATGCGGTGCAACTCGCCGCCGGCCACTGCCGACCAGACGTCCTTGGCCCCGACCACCCGCTTGCGTGCCTGCGCGATCCAGGCCGGGTCGAAGCGGCCCAGACGCTCGCTTTCGTAGTCCAACGCGGCAGCGGGTTCGAGTCGCCAGGCCGCGCGCACCGCATCGAGGCGGGGCGTGGGCTGGTCGGCGCGACCGGCGTGGGCGCAGAAGAACAGCAGGTCCTGCGCCAGCCGCTCGGAGGGCTCGTCCTGGTGGCGCGCGCTCAGTCGCAGCTGCGCCAGCAAGCGCGCGGCCACGCGCTTGGTGTGCAGATCACCCTGCGGCAGCAGCCCGGCCGCCTCGGCCTCGGCGAAAGCCGCCGCCAGCTGCCACAACGTGGTGCCGCGGCCAGGATCGCCAGCCGCCAACTCAGCACACAGCGTTGACAGCCGCATCCACGACGGCGGATCGGCCTGGCGCATCAGGCGCAGCACGATGGCTTCCATCGTGCTGCGCGCGGCTTCGTCGGCGCTGCGCGCAGCGACACCGATCTCGGCCGGGATCTCGTGCCAGGCAAAGTCGGCTTCCCACAGGTCGGCTGGGTGCACGCGGTCAGCGCCCGCCAACGCCTGCACCGCGGCGTATTGCGGGAACAATCCCACCGGCGACAAACGCTTGCCGGCCAGCATTCGGCTCAGGTAGTCGAGCAGCGCGAATGACGCACGCTCGATGGTGTGCACCGACGCTTCGTTGACCATGGCCGGCCGCGCCAGCATGCGCTGCACCGCGGCTTCGGACGCGCGCAGCACGCGGGCTGCAGCCGGCAGGCCCACCAGCTCAAGTGCGCCCACACCCTGGTGCAACTGCGTGCGCGCGCTGCGCAGCGCCGCCGGGTCAAGCGTGTCGACGTCGGAACGCGCTGCGCTGTCGGATTCCTTCAGGTAGCGGCGCAGCGACTTGTGCGCGTTCTCGAGCGAGCGGCGCAACTCGTTGTGCACCCAGGCCAGCGCACTCACATCATCGGTCGGCTTGGTCTCGGGGGTGTCGGCCACGGCGGTCCTGCTGGAAGGGATGACGAGTGGGGGTGCGAGTTCGCCGATGCGCCCGCTCAGGCGACCTTGAATCGGGCCACCGAGGCCTTCAGGTCTTCGGCGCTGCGCGACAGCTCCCGCACCATCTGCGCGGTCGAGCGCGTGCCCTCGCCGGTTTGCTCGGTCACGGCGAAGATGTGCTGGATGTTGGCAGCCACCACGTTGGCCGATTCGGCTTCGCGCGACGCCTGGTCGGAAATCTGCCCGATCAGTTCAGACAGCTGCCGCGTCACACGGTCGATGTCGGCCAGCGCCGAACCGGCGGCGTCGGACAGCCGGGCGCCTTCGACCACACCCTGCGTCGAGCGCTCCATGGCGGCCACCGCATCCTGGGTGTCGGTCTGAATGGTGCGCACGATGGCGGCGATCTGCCGCGTCGCGTCGCCCGAGCGTTCGGCCAGCCGCTGCACTTCTTCGGCCACCACCGAGAAGCCGCGGCCGGCTTCACCAGCCGACGCCGCCTGGATGGCGGCGTTCAGCGCCAGCACGTTGGTCTGCTCGGTGATGTCCGAAATCAGCTCGGTGATCTCGCCGATCTCCTGCGACGACTCGCCCAGGCGCTTGATGCGCTTGGCCGTGTCCTGGATCTGGTCGCGGATCGAGTTCATGCCGCCGATGGTGTTCTGCACCGCCGTCAGACCCGATCCGGTGACCTCCAGCGACTGGCGTGCCACCTGAGCCGTCTGCTGCGCCTGCGCCGACACGTCGTTGATGCGGCCGGCCATCTGCAGCACCGATTCGCCGGTCTCGCGGATCTCGCGCAGCTGCTCGGTCGATGCGGCCAGCAGTTCGGTCGAGGTCTGCTCGACCTGCTGCGTGGTCTCGGTCACGCGGGCCACCGTGTTCTGCACCGCCTCCACCAGCGAACGCAGTTCTTCCACCGTGTAGTTCACCGAATCGGCAATGGCGCCGGTGATGTCCTCGGTCACCGTCGCTTGCTGCGTCAGGTCGCCTTCGGCCACCGTCTGCAGTTCGTTCATCAGCCGCAGGATGGCCGCCTGGTTGGCGTCGTTGACACGCTTGGCTTCCTGCTCCTGGCGTTCGGCCTCCAGCCGCTGCGACTCGGCCACCTGCGAACGCGCGGTCTGGTCGACCACGAACAGGCGCAGCAGTCCCAGACCGCCGGCCAGCATCAACAGCACCGACAGGATGGCACCGACCATCGACAGCGGGCCGAAGCTGCCGGCCCGCGTCAGGTCGTCCTGCAGTTTGCCGAGCTCGCGGCGCAGCGGCTCGCTGTCGCTGACGATCACAGTGTGTGCGTCGCGCGCGGCCACCAGGCCCTGCAGGTTGCCCAGGATGGCGGTGGCCTGGCCACGCGTCTCTTCGTACTGCTTGATCAACTGCTGCAGACGCTCGCGCACCTGGGTGTCGCGCGTGCCGGGCAGGCGCAGTTCGGCATTGCCGGCCAGAAGGCCGTCGGCAATCTCGCGGAACGAGTTCAGATCCTTGCCGAGCTGGAACACGGCCTCGGGGCTGACGCCTTCCATGGTCTGGAACTCGTTGGCGCTCTTGCCGATGCGCTGCGTCAGCATCACCAGCTGACCGACGGCCGACAACTCGGCTGCCGACGCCCCCTGCTGCAGCTTGAGCGACGACACGGTCTCAGCCAGCTCGAGCAGATCGGACGATTGACGATTGATGGTGCGCAGCGCCTGGCCGACCTGGGTCAGGGTCTTCTGCTGCGCCAGCACCACGCCAGCACTCTTCTCGGCGCGGTCGACCAGCGGCAGCAGGGCCGACACCTGATCCTGCAGCGACGCCGGCGCAGCCGGCACGCCGCCTTCGCCGGTTGACAAGCTGCGCAGGTTGCGGGCCAGCACTTCGGCACTTTCCTTCACCTCGGCAAAGGCTGCGGCGCCGCCCAGCAGCGCTTGTGAAACCGACTTGGCCAGACGCTGCGACTGCGTCTGCGCCTGACCGGCGGCGGCCACCTGCGAGGCGCTGCGGTTGGAACTGGTGAGCGCAACCACGGCGATCAAGATGAGCCCGAGCAGGCCGACGCCAAACAGACTCAGCAGCACGCGCTGCTGGCGCGCGGTCGACCATGCGCCAATGATGGGCAAGCCCGAGGCTCCGGCGTCGTCGGCGTCCCCAGGCAGGTGGGTCTCACCAAACTCGGCTGCCAGCTCCGATGGCGCCGCCTCGGAGATGATGGACGAATCAGCGCGGCCACCGACCATGTCGGGCAGCACCGAGCCGGGGCCCAGGCGCATGGTCTCTTCCATCGGGTTGTAGACCGGCGGTGGCGGCGTGTGATCGATGTCGGGCCGTTGGCCGGCCATGTCGTCCGTCTTGCGCGGCGATCCGGCGATCTTGTCCAGGAAGCTCATGGGGTCCTCATCGGGTTCGGCGCAGGGGTTCGGGCACTCTTGGATTGCGGCAGGATCACGCGGCGATGCCCAGGAACTGTTCCTGCTGGGCCAGAGCGGCCAGATCGATTTCCTGCCACACCTGCTGCTGATGGTCGCGGAACAGCGCACCGGCAAAGGCCGGACGGGCACCCGGCGGGTCAGGCAGGCGCGTCAACTGAGGCTGGTTGCGCAGACCGGCCAAGCGGTCGACGAGCAGTGCGCAATGACCTCCGGTGCTGGGATTGAGCGCCAGCAAGCGAGCCTGGTCGCCCAGATTGTCGAGCGTCAGCGGTCGCTTGCGCAGGCCCAGAAAGGCCCCCATGTCGACCACGCCATGCAGGCCACCACGCAGGTTGGCGACACCGAGAAACCACGGCTGCGTGTGCGGCACGGGCAGCACGCCGGCGGCGGTGAAGATCTCTCCGGCCGTGCGCAATGGAAAGATCAGTCCGACGCCGGCACATTGCACCGCCAGCCATGACGCCGCGGGCACCTCGGACATGGCGGCCTGCAGGCGCTGGGCCAGCCGGCTTTGCAGTTCTCGAAGGGCTTCACGCTTGGCCATGGGTGGGTGTCGGTCGCCTTCAGGCGCCGTCGAAAGCGCGGATCTTGGTCAACAGTTCGTCAGCGTTGACAGGCTTGACGATGTAATCGCGGGCGCCCTGACGCATGCCCCAGACTCGGTCGGTTTCTTGATTCTTGCTGGTGCACATGATCACCGGCACGTCGGCCCAGCGCGGATCCCGCGTGATGGTGCGCGTGAGCTGAAACCCGTTGCGGCCCGGCATGACCACATCCATCAGCACCAGGTCGGGCTTTTCCTCGGCCAGGCGACGCAGCGCCTCCTCGCCGTTTTCAGCGGTGCGCACGCTGTAGCCGCGTTTGCCCAGCAGCTCAGACAGGTGGTAGAGCTCGGTCTTGGAGTCGTCGACCACCAGGATCTTCTGGATCGTCATGACTGGGTCCTCAGGTTCGGGTACTGCAAGTCGCCGTGGACCACGATCAGGCAGACGGGCGGAAGGTCTCGACCGCGCGCAGCAGCTGCTCCTTCGTGAAGGGCTTGGTCAGGTACTCCTCGGAGCCGACCATGCGACCTCGCGCCTTGTCGAACAGCCCGTCCTTGGACGACAGCATGATCACCGGCACATGGGCGAAGCGCGGGTTGCGTTTGATGATCGCGCAGGTCTGATAACCATCCAGGCGAGGCATCAGGATGTCGCAGAAGATCAGCTGCGGATCGTGATCGTTGACCTTGGACAGCGCATCGAAGCCGTCTTCTGCCAGCACCACCTCATGCCCACCCTGGCGCAGGAAGATCTCGGCGCTGCGCCGGATCGTATTGCTGTCGTCGATGACCAGGACCTTGGTCCCCGTGCCACCTGATTCGGCGCTGCCACCTTCCACGAGCTGCTCTCCTCAACACGCCGGGCGCGGCCCCGGCAGGGGCCTAGATGGCCACCATCTCGAAGTCTTCCTTGCGCGCACCGCACTCAGGGCAGGTCCAGTTCATCGGCACATCGGCCCAGACGGTACCGGGTGCGATGCCGTGATCCGGATCACCAACCGCCTCGTCGTAGATCCATCCGCAGATCAGGCACATCCAGGTTCGAGGCTCACTCACGTTTATACAGTCACATCACTACAATGGAAGCGAATTGTAGCCACTCGTCTTGGCGAAAAAGCAAGGATTTGTGCGCACCTACGCCACACTCCTCAGGTTTCTCATCACGTTCTATCGGAAGCTTCCGGCCGCCGTCAGCGACAGCGGCCAGACCCCCTTCCGGCGACACATCACCCCATGAAGCCCACCCCCGATCCGGCCCCGGAAGCCGACCTCGCCGCCACCGAGCCACCACCACCGGCCTGCGTGATGAGCTTCAACGGCAGCGACCCCAGCGGCGCCGGCGGCCTGTCCGGTGACATCGCGACCATCGCCGCGATGGGTGCGCATGCGCTGCCGGTGGTCACCGCCATCATGATGCGCGATACCGCCGAAGTCTTCGACCAGCACCCTGTCGACGCCGAGGCCGTGGCCGAACAGGCGCGCTCGGTGCTGGAGGACGTGACGATCGCCGGCTGGAAAGTCGGTTTCCTGGGCAGCGCAGAAACCGTGGCTGCCGTGGCCGAGGTGCTGTCCGATTACCCCGACGTGCCGCTGGTCAGCTACCTGCCCGGCCTGTCGTGGCTCGACGAAGACCAGTTGCAGCCTTACCTCGAGGCCTTTCGCGAGCTGATTTTGCCGGCCACCGAAGTGTTGGTTGGTAACCACAAGACGCTGACCGACTTCCTGTTGCCCGACTGGGACAGCGAGCGCCCGCCATCGGCTCGCGAGTTGGCCGTGGCCGCCGCCGAACATGGCACGCGCTACGTGCTGGTGACCGGGGTGATGCTGCCGGCCAAGGGCAGCGAGCAGTTCATCGACAACGTGCTGGCTTCGGCCCAGGGCGCGCTGACCGGCGAGAAATTCGAGCGCTTCGACACCGCCTTCGTCGGCGCCGGCGACACCTTGTCGGCGGCATTGGCGTCGTTGCTGGCCGCCGGCAGCGAGTTGCAGGCTGCGGTCGGCGAGGCGTTGTCGTTCCTCGACCAGAGCCTCGACTCGGGCTTTCGACCCGGCATGGGCAACGTGGTGCCAGACCGCTTCTTCTGGGCGCTGCCCGGGCCCGACGAAGGCGCAGACGCCGAGCAGGGCACCGACGGTGAAAGCGCTGACGAGCAGCCGCAGGGCAGCAAGGGAATCTCACGCCGTGTCCACTGAATCCAGGCCCACCAGCAACGAAGCCGCCTTTGAACGCGCCCAGCGCGTCACGCCCGGGGGCGTCAATTCACCCGTGCGCGCCTTTCGCGCCGTGGGCGGCACGCCACGTTTCATCCGGCGCGCCGAGGGCGCCTACCTGTGGGACGTGGAAGGCCAGCGCTACATCGATTACATCGGGTCCTGGGGTCCGATGATCCTGGGCCATGGTCATCCGGCCGTGCTCGATGCGGTGATACAGGCCGCGCGCAACGGCCTGTCGTTCGGCGCCCCCACCGAGGCCGAGGCCGAACTGGCCGAAGCGATCATCGCGCAGGTGCCGACGGTCGAGCAGCTGCGCCTGGTCAGCAGCGGCACCGAGGCGGCCATGAGCGCCTTGCGGCTGGCCCGCGGCGCCACTGGCCGGCCCAAGATCATCAAGTTCGAAGGCTGCTACCACGGACACGCCGATGCCTTGCTGGTGAAGGCCGGGTCGGGGCTGGCCACCTTCGGCCACCCTACCAGCGCCGGCGTGCCAGCCGAGGTGGTGCAGCACACGCTGGTGCTCGAATACAACAACGTCGCCCAGCTCGAAGAAGCCTTTGCGCTGCATGGCCCGCAGCTGGCCTGCGTGATGATCGAGCCCATCGCCGGCAACATGAACTTCGTGCGCGCGTCGCTGCCGTTCATGTCACGGCTGCGCGAGTTGTGCACGCAGCACGGTGCGCTGCTGATCTTCGACGAGGTGATGACGGGTTTTCGCGTCGCGCTGGGCGGCGCCCAGAGTGTCTATGCCAGGCAGATCCCTGGCTTCAGGCCCGACCTCAGTGTGTTCGGCAAGGTCATCGGCGGTGGCATGCCGCTGGCGGCCTTCGGCGGCACGCGCGACGTGATGGCGCAGCTGGCGCCGCTGGGCCCGGTGTACCAGGCCGGCACGCTCAGCGGCAATCCGGTGGCCACCGCCTGCGGGCTGGCCACGCTGCGCGAGATCTGCCGGCCCGGGTTCTTCGATGCGCTGTCAGCGCGCACGCGACAACTGGCCGAGGGCCTGCAGGCGGGCGCACGCGCGGCCGGCGTGCCGCTGGTCAGCGAATGCGAGGGTGGCATGTTCGGTTTCTTCTTTGCCGACACCTTGCCGCAGAACTACAGCGCGGTGATGGCCAGCGACAAGGACCGTTTCAACCGCTTCTTCCACGCCATGCTCGAGCGCGGCGTGTACCTGGCACCGGCACTGTACGAAGCCGGCTTCGTCAGTGCGGCGCACAGCCAAGCCGACCTGGACGCCACGCTGCAAGCCGCTGCCGAAGCATTCAAGGCCTGATCAGCCGCGCGCCGGCGCGTCGTCGAAGCTGCGCAGGCCGTCGAGGTCGAGCACGCGCAGGCCCCCATATTCGATGCGGATCACGCGGGCCCGCTGCAGCGCGTGCAAGGCCTCGTTGACGCGCTGCCGAGACAGCCCGACCAGGTAGCCCAATTCCTGCTGCGTGATGCGCAGCAGCTCTCCGACACCCGGGTACAGCACCGGGTGAAAGAGCGCGCCCAGGCTGCGCGCGACCCGTTCGTTGGCACTGTTCAGACGGTCGATCTCACGCGCCGCGATAAACTGCCCCAGGCGCTCGTTGAGCTGCATCATGACGAAGCGGTTGAAGCCGATGCTTCGATCGAGCAGCCAGTGAAAGGTCTGCACCGAGATGCCCGTGACCAGGCTTCGACGCAGAGCCTGGATGTTGTAGCGATAGGCCTCGCGCTTGATCACTGTGCCTTCACCGAACCAGCCGCCGGGCGGCACACCGGTGAACGTGATTGGCATGCCCAGCGCGCTGTCGTTGCTCATCTTCAGCAGGCCGTCGAGCACGCCGAACCAGTAGGTCACCGGCCGACCGACGCGGCAGACCAGTTCGCCGGGCTCGACCTGCACCACGCGCAGGTCAGCCACCACCCGGCTGCGCTCTTCGGCATCCAGCCGTTCGATCCAGGGGATGCCGTTCAGCTCTGCAGAACGGATCGTGCGCGAGCGCGAAACCTGCACCGTACCGGCGTGTCGAGCAGACGGGAAACTGCTTGAAGGCATGAGCTGGCTCTCAGTGAAAAACCTGTCAGTGAAGACCCGATAATTGTCGTCGAACTGACATATTGACGTCAAAGCTTTGCGGACAATGCCTGTCATCGGTTTCCGCGTGCCCATGCTGTGCTTGCAAGAACAGCACGTGCCGAGATTCCGCAGACGCCCATCACCGATGGAGACCACACCAGGTGCAATCGACCTTCCCCGATTGATGCTCGATCACGCCAGGGCGCGGCCCGAAGCGGCAGCATTGCGTGAGAAGGAGTACGGCATCTGGCAGACGCAGACCTGGTCTGCCCTGGCGCTGCTGGTGCGCCAGCTGGCCTGCGGCATGGCCGAACGTGGCATCCGGCGCGACGACCATGTGGTCGTGGTCGGCGAGAACCGGCCGCGGCTGTACGCAACGATGCTGGCGGTGCAGTCGCTGGGGGCGGTGCCGGTACCGCTGTACCAGGACGCCGTGGCCGCCGAATATGCCTTCCCCATCAACAACGCCGAGGTTCGCTTTGCGGTGGTCGAGGACCAGGAGCAGGTCGACAAGATGCTTGAGCTGCGCGAGCAATGCCCGCAGCTGGCACACATCTGGTACGACGACCCGCGCGGCCTGCGGAAATACGATGAGCCCGGGCTGCAGGCACTGGACACGCTGATCGAGGCAGGCCGCGACTTCGATCGCCAGAACCCCAATTTCTTCGATGCCGAGCTGGCCAAGGCAACGCCGCAGGATGTGGCGGCGATGTTCTTCACCTCGGGCACCACCGGCAACCCCAAGGGAGTGGTGCATACCCATTTCTCGCTGCTCGACCGTGCCGCGGCCGGCAAGGCCTTCGACCGGCTGACCGAGAACGAGGAAGTACTGGCCTACCTGCCGCCGGCCTGGATCGGGCAGAACATCTTCAGCTATGCACAGTGGCTGGCCTGCGGCTACGTGGTCAACTGCCCCGAGTCCAGCGAGACCGTGGCGATCGACCTCAACGAAATCGGTCCCACCTACTACTTTGCACCGCCGCGCATCTTCGAAGGCCTGCTGACCAGCGTGATGATCCGCATGGAAGACGCCAGTGCGATCAAGCGCGCGCTGTTCCATCGCTTCATGGACATCGCCCGCCGCGTGGGCCCGCAGCGCATGGACGGAAAGCCGCTGGCACTGGGGGATCGACTGGCCTACGCCCTGGGCAACCTGCTGATTTACGGCCCGCTGCGCAATTCGCTGGGCTTGTCTCGGGTGCGGGTGGCCTACACCGCCGGCGAGGCCATCGGACCCGACCTGTTCATCTTCTACCGCTCGATCGGCATCAACCTCAAGCAGTTGTACGGCAGCACCGAGACCGCGGTCTTTGTCTGTCTGCAGCCCGACCACGAGGCCAAGGCCGACACCGTGGGGGTGCCGATCGACGGCGTCGAGATCAGATTGGCCGACAACGGCGAGATCCTGGTCAAGAGCCCGGGCCTGCTGAAGGAGTACTACAAGAACCCCGAGGCCACGGCCGAGGTGCTGACCGGCGACGGCTGGTACCACACCGGCGACGCCGGCTTTCTCGATGCCGGCGGACACCTGAAGATTATCGACCGCGCCAAGGACGTCGGGCGCCTGCGCGGGGGCGCCAACAATGGCGCGATGTTCGCCCCCAAGTACGTTGAGAACAAGCTCAAGTTCTTCCCCTTCGTCAAAGAGGCGGTGGCCTTTGGCGACAAGCGCGAGCAGGTCTGCGCCTTCATCAACATCGACTTCGACGCCGTGGGCAACTGGGCCGAGCGCCGCAACCTGCCCTACGCCGGCTACACCGACCTGGCGAGCAAACCCGAGGTGCTCGATCTGGTGCGCGAATGCGTCGAGAAGGTCAATGCCGACCTGGCCCAGGACGAACTGCTGACGGGCAGCCAGATCAGCCGCTTTCTGGTACTGCACAAGGAACTCGATGCCGACGACGGCGAGCTGACACGCACGCGCAAGGTGCGGCGTGGCTACATCGACCAGAAGTACCAGGTGCTGATCGACGCGCTGTATGGCGGCAAGGCCGAACAGTACATCGAGACCGCCGTCAAGTTCGAGGACGGTCGCAGCGGCAGCGTGGCGGCCACGCTGAAGATCATCGACGCAAAAACCTTCGAGCGCGTGCCAAGCGGCATGCGGAAAGCCGCCTGATGAGCGAGCGCAACATCGGCGAGGTCATCCTCGACGTCCGCAACATCAGCCTGAGCTTCGGCGGCGTGAACGCACTGACCGACATCAGCTTCAACGTGCGCGAGCACGAGGTGCGCGCCATCATCGGCCCCAATGGCGCCGGCAAGAGCAGCATGCTGAACTGCATTAACGGCGTCTACACGCCGCAGCAGGGATCGATCACGTTTCGCGGCCGCACCTTCAGCCACATGAACAGCCGCCAGGTGGCCGAGATGGGCGTGGCACGCACCTTCCAGAACCTGGCGTTGTTCAAGGGCATGAACGTCATCGACAACATCATGTCGGGGCGCAACCTGAAGATGAAGTGCAACCTGTTCCAGCAGGCACTGCGACTCGGCGCGGCCCAACGCGAAGAAGAGGCGCACCGCGCTTTCGTCGAGCAGATCATCGACTTCCTGGAGATCCAGGCCTACCGCAAGACGCCGGTGGGCCGCCTGCCCTACGGCCTGCAAAAGCGCGTCGACCTGGGCCGCGCGCTGGCGATGGAGCCGCAGGTGCTGCTGCTCGACGAACCGATGGCCGGCATGAACGTCGAGGAGAAGCAGGACATGTGCCGCTTCGTGCTCGACGTCAACGACGAATTCGGCACCACCATCGTGCTGATCGAGCACGACATGGGTGTGGTGATGGACATCAGCGACCGCGTGGTCGTGCTCGACTACGGCAAGAAGATCGGCGACGGCAGCCCCGACGAGGTGCGCGGCAACCCCGAGGTGATCGCCGCCTACCTCGGCACCACCCACTGAGCGCAGACCAGCATGGGCTTCTTCCTCGAGACTTTGATCGGCGGCCTGATGTCGGGCATGCTGTATTCGCTGGTGGCGCTGGGCTTCGTGCTCATCTTCAAGGCCAGCGGTGTTTTCAACTTCGCGCAGGGTGCGATGGTGCTGTTCGCAGCGCTGGCGATGGCGCGCTTTGCCGAATGGCTGCCTGCGCTGACGGGGCTGGACAACAAGGTGCTGGCCAACGTGCTGGCCTTTGCCGGCGCGATGGTGGTGATGGTGCTGCTGGCCTGGGTGATCGAGCGTCTCGTGCTCGGCAAGCTGGTCAACCAGGAGGCCGTGACGCTGCTGATGGCCACGCTGGGCATCACCTATTTTCTCGACGGTTTCGGGCAAACCCTGTTCGGCAATGACATCTACAAGATCGACATCGGCATGCCCAAAGATCCGATGTTCTTGTTCGAGAACATCTTCCAGGGCGGCATCCTGGTCAGCAAGGAAGACCTCTATGCAGCCGCGATCGCCGCCGCACTGGTGACCGCGCTGTCGGTCTTCTTCCAGTACACCACCACCGGACGCGCCCTGCGTGCGGTGGCCGACGATCATCAGGCCGCGCAGTCGATCGGCATCCCGCTGTCGCGTGTGTGGGTCATCGTCTGGAGCGTGGCCGGTTTCGTCGCGCTGGTGGCCGGCATGATCTGGGGCAGCAAGCTGGGTGTGCAGTTTTCGCTCAGCGTGCTGGCGCTCAAGGCCTTGCCGGTGGTGATTCTGGGCGGCCTCACCTCGGTGCCCGGCGCCATCATCGGCGGACTGATTCTGGGCATGGGTGAAAAGCTGTCCGAAGTCTTCATCGGCCCCATGGTCGGCGGCGGCATCGAGATCTGGTTCGGCTACGTGGTCGTGCTGCTGGTGCTGCTGGTGAGGCCGCAGGGGTTGTTCGGAGAAAAGATCATTGATCGCGTATGACACACACGATCAATGAACTTTCGGTGAAGACCAACTTGGCGCAGCCAAGTTAGGCCTAGCGTGCCGTAACCCAAAGATCATCCAGAGGCACAGCTCATGCTCTATCGCGAAAACGGCCAGTTCAAGACCAGCTACCGCGCCGACCAGCAGATCTTCCCGATCCGTCAGGACCGCATCGCCATCGCGCTGGTGCTGGTGCTGGCCTTCGTCGTCGTGCCGTTTGTCGCATCCGAGTACCTGATGCGCGCCATCCTGATCCCGTTTCTCATCCTCTCGCTGGCGGCCATCGGTCTGAACATTCTGGTCGGCTACTGCGGCCAGATCTCGCTGGGCACCGGTGCCTTTATGGCGGTGGGTGCCTATGCGGCCTACAACTTCCAGGTGCGCATCGACGGCATGCCGCTGATTGCATCGCTGCTGCTCGGCGGTGTGTGCGCCACGGTCGTTGGCGTGGTCTTCGGCATCCCGTCACTGCGCATCAAGGGGCTGTATCTGGCGGTGGCCACGCTGGCGGCGCAGTTCTTCGTGGACTGGGCTTTCCTGCGTATTTCCTGGTTGACCAATGACTCGTCGTCCGGCTCGGTCAGCGCGGCGGGACTGCAGGTGCTGGGCTTGCAGATTCAGTCACCGGCCAGCAAGTACCTGTTCTGTCTGGTCTTCGTCACGGTGTTCGCGCTGCTGGCCAAGAACCTGGTGCGCGGCGCCATCGGCCGCGAGTGGATGGCCATGCGCGACATGGACGTGGCAGCCGCGGTGATCGGCATCCGCCCGGTCTACGCCAAGCTGACCGCCTTTGCCGTCAGCAGCTTCATCGTCGGCGTGGCCGGCGCACTGTGGGGATTCGTGCATCTGAGCACCTGGGAGCCGGCGGCCTTCAACCTCAACCGGTCGTTCGACCTGCTGTTCATGGTCATCATCGGCGGGCTGGGCTCGATCATGGGCAGCTTCTTCGGCGCGGCCTTCATCGTCGTGCTGCCGATCGTGCTGGACAACATGCCGTACTGGTTCGGCATCCCGATCGACACCGCGCTGGCGGCGCACCTGACCTCCATGATCTTCGGCGCCTTGATCGTCTTCTTTCTCGTCGTCGAGCCGCATGGTCTGGCACGGCTGTGGTCGATCGGCAAGGAAAAGCTGCGACTGTGGCCCTTCCCCCATTGAAGACTCAGCCAGCCCCGTTCTCAATTTCTCACAGCACTTCAGCAGTGCATCACCCCCCTAGGAGGCAGACATGAAAGTCAAGTCCTTGTTCATGGCCGCAGCGGTCACCGCCGCCGGCCTGGCCAGCCTGGTCACTTCGCCGGCGGCATTTGCGCAGGCCAAGGAGCAGTTCTATCCGCTGCTCGTCTACCGCACCGGCCCCTATGCACCCAACGGCACGCCGTGGGCGAATGGCAAGCAGGATTACATCAAGATGATCAACGCCCGCGACGGCGGCATCAACGGTGTCAAGCTGACGTATGAGGAGTGCGAGACCGGCTACGCCACCGACAAGGGCGTCGAGTGCTACGAGCGGCTCAAGGGCAAGAACGGCGGCGCGACCGTGTTCGATCCGCAATCCACCGGCATCACGTTCGCGCTGACCGACAAGGCGCCCATCGACAAGATTCCGCTCATCACCCTGGGCTATGGCCTGTCGGCGGCGCAGGACGGCATGATCTTCAAGTGGAACTTTCCGCTGATGGGCAGCTACTGGACGGGGGCCGACATCCTGGTTCAGCACATCGCCAAGACGGCCGGCGGCTACGACAAGCTCAAGGGCAAGAAGATCGCACTCGTCTACCACGACAGCCCGTTCGGCAAGGAGCCGATCCCCGAGCTGCAGGAACGCAGCAAGATGCACAGCTTCGATCTGCAGCTGATCCCGGTCGCCGCGCCGGGCGTGGACCAGAAGGCCGCCTGGCTGCAGGTGCGCCAGAGCCGACCCGACTACGTGATGCTGTGGGGCTGGGGCGTCATGAATTCGACCGCGCTGAAGGAAGCGCAGGCCACCGGCTACCCACGCGAAAAGATGTACGGCGTGTGGTGGGCCGGCGCCGAGCCCGACGTCAAGGATGTGGGCATGGGTGCCAAGGGCTACAACGCGCTGGCGCTGAACACCGCAGGCACGCACCCCAAGGTGATGCAGGACATCCTGAAGTACGTGCACGGCAAGGACGCCGGTACCGGTCCGAAAGACGAGGTCGGCTCGGTGCTCTACACCCGCGGCGTGATCATCCAGATGTTGTCCATCGAGGCCACGCGCCGTGCGCAAGAGCGCTTCGGCAAGGGCAAGGTAATGACAGGCGAACAGGTGCGCTGGGGCTTCGAGAACCTGGCGCTCGACCAGAAGAAGCTCGACTCGCTGGGTTTTGCCGGCGTCATGCGACCGCTGAGCACGTCCTGCGCCGATCACATGGGATCGACCTGGGCGCGCATCGAGACTTGGGACGGTGCGAAGTGGAACGTCCAGCCTACCTGGTACGAAGCCGACGAACAGATCATCAAGCCGATGGTCAAGGCGGCGGCCGAGAAGTACGCTGCCGAGAAGAAGTGGACGCGCCGCACGGCAGCGGATTGCCAGAGCTGATCCGCAAGGCGCTTCGATTCAGCGGTCCCGAAGTCCCGGGACCGATCTGAACCCCCAAGCCCCGCCAGATCGAAGGGCTCGTCGATGAGCCCTCTTGCAAGCACCGCCTGCGGTGCTTGCAAGAGAACCAGAGGCATGCATGTCCAATATCCTGCTGAACGTCAACGGCATCGAGGTCATCTACAACCATGTGATCCTGGTGCTCAAGGGCGTGTCGCTGAATGTGCCCGAAGGCACGGTGGTGGCGCTGCTGGGCGGCAACGGTGCGGGCAAGACAACCACCTTGCGCGCAGTCAGCAACCTGCTGGCCGGTGAGCGTGGCGAGGTCACCAAGGGCAGCATCGAACTGCGCGGCGAGCGCATCGAGAAGCTGTCCACATCCGACATGGTCGAGCGCGGCGTGGTGCAGGTGATGGAAGGCCGGCACTGTTTCGCCCACCTCACGATCGAGGAGAACCTGCTCACCGGCGCCTACACGCGCAAGGACGGCAAGGCCGCCGTGATGCGAACGCTGGACAAAGTCTACGGCTACTTTCCGCGCCTGAAGACGCGGCGCAGCAGCCAGGCCGCCTACACCTCGGGCGGCGAGCAGCAGATGTGCGCGATCGGCCGCGCGCTGATGGCCAACCCGAAGATGGTGCTGCTCGACGAACCCAGCATGGGCCTGGCGCCACAGCTCGTCGAAGAGGTGTTCGAGATCGTCAAGGATCTGAACCAGAAGGAGCGTGTGACCTTCCTGCTGGCCGAGCAGAACACCAACATCGCGCTGCGTTATGCCGACTACGGCTACATCCTGGAAAACGGCCGCATCGTGATGGACGGCGAAGCCAAGGCGCTGCGCGAGAACGAGGACGTGAAGGAGTTCTACCTGGGTGTGGGCGGTGGCGATCGCAAGAGCTTTCGCGACGTCAAGAGCTACAAGCGGCGCAAACGGTGGTTAAGTTGACCACCCCGAAGCGCCTGCGGCGCCTCCCCCCGAGGGGGCGGCCCCGACGGACCGGCAGAGCCGGATCCGTGGCGCCTGCTTGATCTCGAGTGGGAGAGGCCCGTATGGCTGGAGATGATTTTGCAATTGCGCCAACGCCGTTCGAAGCTGGCGATGCTCTGTTGCAACTCAAGCGTGCGCTGCGCGACCTGAAACTGGCCGAGCGCGGGGCCGGCTTCGAAGTGAAAGGCAAAGCGGTGCTTCAGCTTGCCTTGGATGAAGGCTCCATCGCCGTCAAGCTGGCACGACGACTGTCGGCGACACCCGAATGGGACCGGCAGGTCGTGAAGAGCCATGCCGATCAGCGCAAGCTGATCGATGAGGTCAAACGCCGGCTCGAGCGCTGGCAGCGGGAAGACTGAAAAGATGGGTGTGGAACACTTTGACGCGCTGGAGACTCGCGACCCGGCCAGCCGTGAAGCGGCCTTGCTGGCCGCGCTGCCCGGCCAGGTGCAAGCGGCACGCACCACGCCCGCCTACGCCGACCGACTGGCGGGTGTCGATGCGGCATCGGTGACGACACGCGCCGCACTGGCACGGTTGCCGGTGATGCGCAAGGCCGAGCTGCTGCAGCGCCAGGTCGCCGGCCGCACCGCTGCCGAGACCTGGAACCCGTTCGGCGGCTTTTCGGCCATCGGCTGGCGTGCACTGGGCAAGCAAGGCCACGCACGACGGGTCTACCAGTCGCCCGGGCCAATCTACGAACCCGAAGGATCGACCACCGACTACTGGCGCTCGGCACGGGCGCTGTTTGCCGCCGGTTTTCGCGCCGGCGACCTGGTGCACAACAGCTTCAGCTATCACCTGACGCCAGGCGCCTGGATCATGGAAAGCGGCGCCCAGGCGCTGGGCTGCACGGTGTTTCCGGGCGGCGTGGGCAACACCGAACTGCAGCTGCAGGCCGCGGCCGAGCTGCGCGCCGACGGCTATGCCGGCACCCCCAGTTTCTTGCGCATCCTGCTCGAGAAAGCGGCCGAGAGCGGCGTCGCGCTGCCGCACCTGCAGAAGGCCTTGCTCAGCGGCGAGGCCTTTCCGTCGGCCTTGCGCGACTGGCTGGCCGAACGTGGTGTTGTCGGCTATCAGTGTTACGCCACCGCCGATGTCGGCCTGATCGCCTACGAAACCAGCGCACGCCAGGGCCTGGTGGTCGACGAGGGCGTGATCGTCGAGATCGTGCGCCCCGGCACCGACGACCCCGTGCCCGAGGGCGAGGTGGGTGAGATCGTGGTCACGGTGCTGCAGGCCGACTATCCGCTGCTGCGCTTCGGCACCGGCGATCTGTCGGCCGTGCTGCCCGGCCAGTGCCCCACGGGCCGCAGCAACCTGCGCATCAAGGGCTGGATGGGCCGCGCCGACCAGACCACCAAGGTGCGCGGCATGTTCGTGCACCCCAGTCAGGTGGCCGAAGTGCTGCGCCGTCACCCTGAGCTTCTGAAGGCGCGACTCGTGGTCGAAGGCGAGATGGCCAACGACCGCATGACGCTGAAGGTCGAGGCACTGACATCGCCCGCGGGTCTGGTCGATGCCGTGTCCGCCAGTCTGCGCGACGTCACCAAGCTGCGCGGTGACATCGTGCTGTGCGCCCCGGGCAGCCTGCCCAATGACGGCAAGGTGATCGAGGACGGGCGAACGATCGGCTAGTCCACTGAACCATTGAAATCGAATGCATTGCCCGCATATCTTGAGGTATGCAAAGAACGATGCTGACGAGTGAACAACGCGCTGAATTGGACGCTGTGATGCGCAAGCGGCATGGCAATGCGGCGCTCTCGCGTCGAGCGCGTTGCGTGGTGCTTGGGCAGCTGGGGAGCGCCGGGTCGATATTCGCGAGAAGCTGGCGTGCAACGATGCGTTCGTCACCATGGACGACCTCGTTCGACTCCCAGGGCTTGGCTGGCCTGGTGTCGTTGCACCCAGGGCGCGCGCCCAGGTGCCCACGGCCAGCTGGAGGCTCGGGTGCTGAACCGCACGCTCAAGCACCTGCCCCGGGATGGCTCCACACACTGGAGCAGCCGCAAGCTCGCCAACGAACTCGGCGACGTATCGTTCTCTGCGGTGCAGCGCATCTGGCGCAAGCACGGGGTGCGCCCGCATCGGCTGGACACTCACATGGTCTCCAACGATCCAGACTTCGAGACCAAGGCGGCCGACGTGATCGGGCTGTACCTGGACCCTCCGGCGCACGCGGCCGTGTTCTGCGTGGACGAGAAGACGGCAATCCAGGCGCTTGACCGCAAGGATCCATGCCGCCACTGTCGCCGGGGCGCGCCCAAAGCCATGGCTTCGAATACAAGCGCAACGGCACGCTCAGCCTGTTCGCGGCCCCTCAACACGAGCACGGGCCAAGTGCTGGGCAAGACGGCCGCACGACACACCAGCGAGCAGTTCGTCGGCTTCCTCGAAGAGATCGTCGCCACCCAGTCTCCACGGCGCGAGATCCACGTCATCTGCGACAACGTCAGCAGCCACAAGACCGACCTGGTGCAAGCGTTCCTGGCAAAGCACCGGCGCGTCCATATGCACTACACGCCGACGTACTCGTCCTGGCTGAACCAGGTCGAGAACTGGTTCGCCCGCATCCAGCGCGATGTCATTACGCGGGGCATCTTCTCTTCCATCAAAGACCTCGACAAGAAGCTCATGCGATACATCCGCCAATACAACAAGAACCCCAAACCGCTCAAATGGAAGTTCGCCGATCCGACTCGTCGCATCACAGCCGATTCTTCCGTTTCAGTGGACTAGTGCCTGTCGTGCTACCCGCAAAGATAAGTAGTTCCCGATGAACCCTGCCGACAAGCCGCTTCTAACATCTCGCCCACGCGTCGATCGTGGCGCCAGCCCTTCATCCCGGATACATTCCATGCGCAATATCGCCTTCGCGGTGGCCGCCTTCGCCACCCTGCCCGCCCTGGCCGCCTACCCCGAGAAGCCGGTCACCCTGGTGGTGCCCTTCGCCGCTGGCGGCCCCACCGACAAGGTCGCGCGCGACCTCGCCGAGGTGCTGCGCAAGGGTCTGCACAACCAGATCGTGGTCATCGAGAACGTCGGCGGTGCCGGCGGCACGCTGGGCGCGGCCAAGGTGGCCAAGGCCGCACCCGACGGCTACACGCTGCTGCTGCACCACATCGGCATGGCCACGGCGCCGGCGCTGTACCGCAACCTGCCCTTCAAGGTGCTGACTGACTTCGAGTACCTGGGCATGATCAACGAGGTGCCGATGACGCTGGTCGGCAGGTCCAGCCTGCCGGCGAACAACTGGGCCGAGTTGCGCAAGTGGATCGACGCCAACAAGGGCAAGATCAACTTGGCCAATGCCGGCCTGGGCGCTGCTTCGCACCTGTGCGGCCTGCTGTTCCAGCAGGCGATGGACGTCGACATGACCACCGTTCCGTACAAGGGCACGGCGCCCGCCATGACGGACTTGCTGGGCGGTCAGGTCGACCTGATGTGCGACCAGACGACCAACACCACCGGGCAGATCGCATCCGGCAAGATCAAGGCCTTCGCGGTCACCACCAGCAAGCGCCTGAGCACACCTGGCCTGACCAACCTGCCGACGCTGGACGAGTCAGGATTGAAGGGCTTCAACGTCACGATCTGGCACGGGATGTACGCGCCCAAGGGCACGCCCAAGGCCGTGATCGACACCGTCAACGCAGCGCTGAAGGCTGCGCTGAAGGACCCCGAGTTCATCAAGCGCGAGGAGGCCCTGGGCGCCGTGGTGGTGACTGACCGCCGCACCGACCCGGTCGAGCACAAGAAGTTCGTCGAAGCCGAAATCGCCAAGTGGGGCCCCGCCATCAAGGCCGCCGGGCAGTACGCCGACTGAGGACAGGAAACAGTGCCTGCACACTGTTTCTCGCCTCAGGAGGAGCCTGAGCTCTGCGAAGGCGCGGCCTGCAAGGCCGACTGAGGATGACCTTGCTCAGCTCAGCCGCAACGGGATCGTGACCGGGCCGTCATTGATCAGGTGCAGCTTCATGTCGGCGCCGAAGACCCCCGACTGAACATCGGGGTGGCGCTCGCGGGACAGGCGCAGCACGGCCTCGTACTGTGCACGGCCCTGCGCCGCCGGTGCAGCGCCGCTGAAGCCCGGGCGGTTGCCACCCGACACATCGGCGGCCAGCGTGAACTGCGAAACCACCAGCAGCCCGCCGCCCACATCCTGCAGGCTGAGGTTCATCTTGCCGGCGTCATCGGCGAAGATTCGCAGCTTCAACACCTTCTCGACCAATCGCAGCGCCTGGACTTCGCCGTCAGACGGTTCGGCACAGACCAGCATCAGCAGACCCGGGCCGATCTGGCCGACCGTGTCGCCGGCGACCACCACCCGGGCTTCGGACACGCGCTGCAACAGCGCGATCACATCGGATCCTGAAGATCATCGAAGTGCGCTTCGACGTCCATCGGCAAGAGCTGGATGCTGGCGCGCAGGCCGGGCACGGCGCTCATCAGCGCCTGCTCGACCGACGCACGCACGGCCGCCGCACGGCCCAGGGTCCAGGCCGCGGGCATGTGCATATGCAGGTCGACGAAGCGCCGCTGCCCGGCACGCCGTGTGACGACGTGGTCGAAACGGATGGCATGGTGGCGAAAGCCATCCAGCGTGCGGTCGATCTCGGCGCGCACGTCGGCCTCCACGGCACGGTCCATCAGGCCCTCGGTCGAGCGCCACACCAGTGACGCCCCCTCGCGCAGGATGTTGAGCGCCACACCAATGGCCACCACCGGGTCGAGCCAGAGCCAGCCGGTGGCCATCACCGCAAACAGGCCAACCACCACGCCGGCCGACGTCCAGACGTCGGTGAACAGGTGGCGGGCATCGGCCTCCAGCGCCATCGACCGGTGGCTGCGTGCCTTCTTCAGCATGGCCCAGGCCAGGGCCCCGTTGAGTACCGAACTGAAGACCGACAACGCGATGCCCAGACCCACCGCGTCGAGCGGCTGCGGATGCAGCAGGCGCTGCACCGCAGCCCAGACGATGGCCAGTGCCGCAATGAAGATCAGCACGCCCTCGAAACCGCTGGAAAAATACTCGGCCTTGTGGTGGCCGTAGGGGTGGTCGTCGTCGGGCGGACGTTCGGCGATGGTGACCATGGCCAGCGCGAACACCGCGCCGGCCAGGTTGACCAGAGACTCCAGGGCATCCGACAACAAGCTGACCGAGCCGCTGACCCACCAGGCACCGGTCTTCAGCGCGATGGTGGCCAGCGCCACCACCACCGAAAGCTTGAGGTAGCTTCTGACCTGCACGCGGCGTCAGATCGACACGGTCACCCGCGCAAATTTGCGCTTGCCCACCTGTACAACGTAGGTACCGGCAGGCAATTTCAGGCCCTTGTCGGAGACCACGCTGCCGTCCACGCGCACGCCGCCCTGGTCGATCAGCCGCAAGGCTTCACTGGTCGAAGGCACCAGTCCGGCCTGCTTCAACAGGTTGCCGATGGCCAGCGGTGCGCCGGCAGCGGAGATCTCGGCAATCTGGTCGGGCACGCCACCAGCGGCGCGGCGCTGAAAGTCATCATGGGCCGCAGCCGCCGCCGCCGCGCTGTGAAAGCGCGCGGTGATCTCCTTGGCCAGCTGCACCTTGGCGTCCTTGGGATTGCGGCCACCGCCGACCTCGGCTTTCAGCGTGGCGATCTCGGCTTCGGGCCGATGGGACAGCAGGCGGAAGTACTTCCACATCAGCTCGTCGCTGATCGAAAGCAGCTTGGCGAACATGTCGTTCGCGGGCTCGGTGATGCCGATGTAGTTGCCCTTGCTCTTGGACATCTTCTCGACGCCATCCAGGCCTTCGAGCAAGGGCATGGTCAGGATGCACTGCGGCTCCTGGCCATACTCCTGTTGCAGCGCCCGACCGACGAGCAGGTTGAACTTCTGGTCGGTGCCACCGAGCTCGAGGTCGCTTTTCAGCGCCACCGAGTCGTAGCCCTGCATCAACGGATACAGCAGCTCGTGGATGCTGATCGGGCTGCCGGCCCTGAAGCGCTTGGTGAAATCATCGCGTTCGAGCATGCGCGCCAGCGTGTGCTTGGCAGCCAGCTGAATCATGCCGCGCGCGCCCAGCGCGTCGCTCCACTCGCTGTTGTAGCGGATCTCGGTGTGCTCGGGGTCGAGCACCAGGCTGGCCTGCGCGTAGTAGGTCTTCGCGTTGGCCTCGATCTGCTCGCGCGTCAGCGGCGGCCGCGTGGTGTTGCGGCCCGAGGGGTCGCCGATCATCGAGGTGAAGTCGCCGATGAGGAATATCACCGTGTGCCCCAGGTCCTGCAGCTGGCGCAGCTTGTCGAGCACCACGGTATGGCCGATGTGGATGTCGGGCGCCGTCGGGTCCAGGCCCAGCTTGATGCGCAGGGGCGTCGTGGTCGCCTCAGATCTCGCCAGTTTGAACAACCAGTCGGCCTCTGGCAGCAGTTCTTCGCAGTGACGCAGCGTCACGCTCATCGCCTGCCGGACGCGGTCGGTGATCGGATGGGGCGCGGCGGCGGTGGAGGCTCGAGACATGGCAATCGCGATCGGAAAATGTGGGGGATTCGCGGTAGTCGAGGCGCTGGGACCCTGGCTATACTCCGCCGATCCGTGCGACGAGGCAGGCAGTGCCTGGTGAACCTCGGATTCTAGTGGGCTGCCGTGTTTTGACCGCCCTCCCGAAACCCACTTCGGCGCTGTCAGCATGCCCGGTGACCGTAGCCCCGCTTCGGAAGACCATCCTTGATTCGAATTGGCGCACTCCCGCGCGCGCAGCTGACCCGATTTGTGGCGCGCCATCGCCGCCGCATCGTCGTCGTCGCCGCCACAGCCCTGGGCGGATATGCCGTCACGGCATTCGGCATCGCGCCGATGATGCCCGATGCGGCCCAGCTGCCGATCCGCAACCTGAGTGAAGAAGTTCGCCTTGAAGGGCTGCAGCCGCAGCTCGACGCGTTGTCGGTGCAGCGACTGGACCTACGGCGCAGCACCATCAGTCGTGGCACCGACAGCGTTCAATCGTTGCTGCAACGCCTGGGCATCGTCGACGCCGGGGCGGCCGCCTTCATGCGCCAGGACGAACTGGCGCGCCGACTGGTCCAGGGCCGCGGCGGCAAGGTGGTGCAGGCCAGCACCGACGAGCTGGGTCGGCTGACGCAGCTGGTGGCGCGCTACCCGGCTGAAAAATCGGAACAGCGCCAGACCCATTTCACGCGCCTGACGCTCGACAAGGTCGACGGGCAATGGCGCTCAAGCAGTGAAGTCGCTGAACTGGTGGCCGGCGTCCGCCTGGGCAGCGGCAGCATTCGCAGCAGCCTGTTCGCCGCTACCGACGAAGCCGGATTGCCCGATGCGGTGGCGATTCAGCTGGCCGAGATCTTTTCGACTGACATCGATTTTCATCGTGAACTGCGCAAGGGTGACACGTTTTCGGTGGTCTACGAATCGCTCAGCGCCGATGGCGAGACGGTGCCCTGGAACGAAGGCACAGGCCGTGTGCTGGCAGCCGAGTTCGTCAACGCCGGCAAGCCTCACCAAGCGGTCTGGTTCGTCGACAACCAGCACCGTGGATCCTATTTCGGGCTCGATGGTGCCAGCCGTCGCCATGCCTTTTTGGCCAGCCCGCTCGAGTTCTCGCGCGTGACCTCGGGCTTTGCGATGCGCTTCCACCCCTTGCTCAAGACTTGGCGTGCGCACCTGGGTGTCGACTACGCGGCACCCACCGGCACTGCGGTGCGGACAATCGGTGACGGCGTCGTCAAGTTCGCTGGCCGCCAGAACGGTTACGGCAACGTGATCGAGATCCAGCATGGCGGCAATCGCAGCACCCTGTACGCCCACCTGAGCCGCATCGACGTGCACAAGGGGGAGACCGTCGAACAAGGCGAGAACATCGGCGCCGTAGGTGCCACGGGCTGGGCTACCGGCCCGCACCTGCACTTTGAGTTCCGTGTCGACGGCCATTACCAGGATCCGCTGAAGTTTGCCAAGACCGCGGAGACCGTTGCGCTTGACGGCGCAGATCGAAGCCGTTTCGGCCAGACCGCGCAGGCGGTGCAGCTGCAGCTGAAGCTGGCGGCCAGCGTCAACCCGGGCCGCGCCGGCTTCGAATGACCGCCCTGCGGCTGCCTGCGTGAGCCTGCTGGCCGGACTCATGTCCGGCACCTCGCTCGACGGGGTGGATGGCGTGCTGGCCGAGTTCGACGACCTCACGCTGCGCCCGGTGGGCGTGCTGGCACATGCGCACCGGGGTTTCGCACCCGATCAGGCCGCCGAGCTGCTGGCGCTCAACACTTCAGGCAACGACGAGCTGCATCGTGCCGCGCTGGCGGCCAATCGATTGATGCAGACCTACGCCGATGTGGTGACGCAGCTGCTGGCATTGGCCGATTGCAGACCGGACGCGGTGGCTGCCATCGGCGCCCATGGGCAGACGGTGCGTCATCGGCCGCAGGCCTTCAGTGGACCTGGCTATACCGTGCAACTGGTCAATGGCGCTCTGCTGGCCGAACTGACCGGCATCAGCACGGTGTGTGATTTCCGATCAGCCGACCTCGCCGCCGGTGGCCAGGGCGCCCCCCTGGTGCCGGCCTTTCATGCAGCCTGCCTGGGAAATGCCGGCCAGGACGCCGCCGTGCTCAATGTCGGCGGCATCGCCAACCTCACGCTGCTGCCGGCATTGGGCCCGGTCGGCGGGTTCGACACCGGGCCGGGCAATCTTCTGATGGACCTGTGGTGTCGACGCACCCAGGGTCAGCCCTACGATGCATCGGGCGCCATCGCGGCATCGGGCCAGGTCGACTCTGAATTGTTGCAGCGGATGATGGCGGAACCTTTCTTTGCTGCCGCACCGCCCAAGAGCACGGGCCGGGACCAGTTCCACGCCGCCTGGCTTGACCATCATCTGGCGACACTGTCAACATTGTCGCACGGCCCGGCGGACGTGATGGCCACCCTGGCCGAACTGACCGCCCGCACAACCGCAGACGCACTGCAGCGGCACCTGCCCTCGGTTCGGCGGCTGCTGGTTTGCGGTGGCGGTGCGTTCAACGACCACCTGATGCGTCGATGGGGTGCGCTGTTGCCGACGATCGATGTCGACACCACCCAGACGATCGGCATTCCTGCCGATCAGGTGGAGGCGCTGGCCTTTGCCTGGCTGGCCGCGTGCCGCCTGCAAGGGCGGCCTGCCAGCCTGCCGGGCGTCACCGGGGCGCGGGCAGCGCGCGTGCTGGGGGCGGTCTACGCCGCCCCGCCGCCTTGACGGCGAACCTGAGTTCGGTCCTCAGGCCGAGAACGAGGATCCGCAACCGCAGGTGGTCCCGGCGTTCGGATTCTTGATCACGAACTGCGCACCCTGCAGATCGTCCTTGTAGTCGATCTCGGCACCGGCCAGGTACTGCAGGCTCATCGCGTCGATGAGCAAGGTGACGCCGTTCTTCGACATCTGCGTGTCGTCGTCGTTCACGACCTCGTCGAAGGTGAAACCGTACTGGAAACCGGAGCAGCCGCCGCCCTGCACGAAGACGCGCAGCTTCAGCTCGGGGTTGCCCTCTTCGGCCACCAGATCAGCCACCTTGGCAGCCGCGCTGTCGGTGAAGTTCAGCGGCGCAGGAGGTTCGTCGTTCGTGATGGGCAGGGCTTCAGCTAGGGCGTTCATGCGTACTCCGGTTCGGCAGGCGTCAGGATGGGTGAATGCAGCTGGTGGCGACGCTCAAGCATCGTTCGACGCTGCCAGGATCAATGCGGGCTTATCGGTCATCTTCAAGGGGCGCAATTCACCATCGATCATGGCGCCTTGGTGCATCTCCAGCAACTCGTAGCGCACGTTGCCTGAAACCTGTGCCTTGGGTTGCAATTCGAGCAAGTCACTGGCATGCACCGGGCCCCTGACTTCGCCATTGATGATCACATGCCCACCCTTCACCTCGCCAAGCACGCGGGCTTTCTCGCTGATCACCAGTAGGCTGGTCGGCGTGGTGGCGATCACGTTGCCATGAACCTCGCCATCGATGCGAAGCCCATCGGCAAAGCTCAGGTTGCCGTGCAGAACGGCGCCTTCGCCGATCAGGCTGCGGATCGGCAGTGCCTTTCGTTTGGCAAACCACATGTGCGCATGTCTCCAAGAGGATGCTGTAGGGCCGTCAATGCGCGATCGTGCGTGCGTCGTGCGAACGATCAGAGCTTGGCGGTCTGGTTGGTCAGCAACACTCCCTTGTTGTCGTAGACCCTGGCCTGCACCGTTTTTAGCACGACCCCGGGGGGCAGGTCCACGTTGCCTTCCAGGCGGGCGTACTGACGCATCTGCAAGGGCTTGCCGCCCGGCATCAAGAGACTCCAGGGCCGGCTGTCAAGCAAGCCACCAAGCAGCAGGTCATAGCGTCCAGTGAATTCGGACGGATTGCGGCCTGCCTGCATCAGAAGCAACTGGTAGTGAAGCTGCCCAGGTGAGCTGCGGGCGTCGGCCTGCAGGCCGCGGATCTGCAGACCTTCACCGGCCATCGGAAGCAGGTCTTCGAAGAATCCCAGATCCGCCTGCAGTGCCAGCTTGTCGGCCTCGAGCTGGCGCACCTGCTGCGCCAGTCGTTCCTGTGCGGCCCGTTCGGTCTTGACCAGGCTGTCGGCCGTGTCGGCCACCGCACGAAAGCGCCCGTTCTGGTCACGCAGGTTCATCACCTGGGCGCGCAACTCGGCAAGCTCGGTACGCGAACGCCGGTCGAGCCCGGCGATCTCCTTGCCGAATTCGAAGGCCCACAACGCCAGGGCTGCCGAAAAGCCGAGCACCAGGGCGACGAAAGCCCAACGCAGCGGCCACGGCAGGTGGCTGCGCACGATCATGCGCGGCGCGCTCACGGACAACCGGCGACGCAGCAACTTCCAGCGCATCGGGCCTTTCAGTGCCGCGTCGGACACTGCGGGCAGTGTCCACCCGCAGCGCCGACCCCTTGCGCCATCACCGCTTGCTGAACTGCTTCCGCCGACGCGCGCCGTGCAAGCCGACCTTCTTGCGCTCGACCTCGCGAGCATCGCGCGTCACGAAGCCCGCACGACTGAGGTCGCCCTTGAGTGCCACGTCGTAGTCGATCAGGGCACGCGTGATGCCATGCCGGACCGCGCCGGCCTGGCCGGATTCACCGCCGCCATGCACGTTGACCTTGATGTCGAAGGCCGCTTCGTTGGCCGTCAGCATCAGCGGTTGCTTGACGATCATGATCGACGTCTGGCGGCCGAAGTAGTCCTCGATCGACTTGCCGTTGACGAGGATCTGGCCGTTGCCCTTCTTGATGAAGACACGGGCCACCGAAGACTTGCGACGGCCGGTGCCGTAATTCCACTGTCCGATCATCGCCGCTCCTTACAGTTCCAGAACCTTGGGCTGCTGGGCGGTGTGCGGGTGCGAGGCACCGGCGTACACCTTCAGCTTCTTGATCATCGCGTAGCCCAGCGGGCCCTTGGGCAGCATGCCCTTGACCGCCTTCTCGAGCGCGCGGCCGGGATGCCGGGCCTGCATGTCCTTGAAGGGCGTGGCGTAGATGCCGCCGGGATAGCCGGAGTGGCGGTAGTAGATCTTGTCGGTGGCCTTGGAGCCGGTGACGCGGATCTTGTCGGCGTTGACGATGACGATGAAATCGCCGGTGTCGACGTGAGGCGTGTAAATGGCCTTGTGCTTGCCGCGCAAACGGAGTGCCACTTCGCTGGCAACACGTCCGAGCACCTTGTCGGTGGCGTCAATCACAAACCACTCGTGCTTCACTTCGGCCGGCTTGGCGCTGAAGGTCTTCATGAGGGTCTTTCGAGGCGCCGTGGCAACCAGCCCGGGGCTGGCGGCACAACGGCAAATTCGGCTGATGTCCGGTTGCCCTTGCCTGGGGCTCAGGACCTGCCTTCGGTGCTGCTTGTCGTTTGCAGCCTCTCGGGCGGTGATCCTGGCTGGCCTTGTCGCCCCGTCCGCCACGAGCGCTTGGCGCAAGGGATTGACGTTGCAGGGCCGGGCATGGGCACTGTCCCCTCGCCGATTTCAGGGGAGCCGAAGATTCTATACCGGACATTCGAGGATGAGGATGAAGGCCTGAACTCGCGTTGAGTGTGGTTTGAGGGTAAACCCTAGATCTAACCGCTACCATGGCTCTCATTTCCACGACCGCGGAGGTCAACATGTCGATCCAGATCCCCGGGCAGTCCGGCAGCGATCCGAAGGCCAGGCCGGCCAGCCCTGCGTTCCGATGGTTTCCGATCCGCTCGCTCGGGCCTCGCCAGCGCCCACGCGTGCTGGCACACCTGCTGTCACTCAACGAGCCGGACCGCTACCTGCGCTTCGGCTACGCTGCCAACGACGCCCACATCGGCCGCTATGTCGATCAACTTGACTTCGACCGCGACGAGTTGTTCGGCATCTTCAATCGCCGACTCGAACTGGTGGCGATGGCCCACCTGGCTCTGCTCGGCAACGACGGCACCACAAGGGCGGCCGAGTTCGGCGTGTCCGTGCTGCCTCAAGGCCGCGGCCGAGGCCTGGCATCGCGGCTGTTCGAAATCGCCTGCCTGCATGCCCGCAACCGCGGCATCGACACGCTGATGGTGCACGCCCTGTCCGAGAACGCGGCGATGCTGCACATTGCACGCCAAGCCGGTGCCACGGTCGATCGCGCCGGCCTGGCGCCACGGCCGCCTGCGCCTGCCCGCCCGAGGACCTGGGCTCGCACCTGACGCAGATGGTGGAGCCCAGGCGGCGGAGTCGACTCGACTAAAACAGGCGGCGCAGTTCCAGCGCCTGTTCAGAGCCTTGTGCGACCCGCAGCCTGGCGACGGCAACAACGTGCAGAAGTAGTTCACGCCGGCGCGCGAGCCCCCCCTCGATCCAAGGGTGGTGCGAACGCCTTTTGCACCGAGTCGCGGGGTTTCGGATCGGCGGGCGCGCTGTAACATTCTCGACACCTTAGTCGCGACTCGCCGCAGTGCTTGCCACCGGTCGGCCCCTTGCCCCATGTTGGACGTGCTGCCCTGGCTGCTGGCGACGCTGTCCGCGATCTTGCTGATTGCGGCGTCGGCCTTGTGGTGGCAGCGCGGCCGCAAACCCCAGCCACACCCACTGCCAGCCGAGTGGACACTCACCGCACGGCCGGTTTTCAACACCGACGAGCGACGTGTCTACCGCCAGTTGCGCGAGGCCCTGCCGCACCACATCGTGCTGTCCAAGCTGCCGCTGGTGCGCTTCTGCCAGCCCAACGACCCGCAGGACACCCGCTACTGGTACCAGCTGCTGGGCTCGATCAATGTCACCTTCGCGGTCTGCAGCGCCAACGGTCGGGTGCTGGCGGCGATCGACCTCGACGCCGACCGCAGCACGTCGCGCCGAACCGTGCAGATCAAGCAGGCCGTGCTGGGTGCTTGTCGTGTGCGCTATTTGCGCTGCCCGGTGGACCACCTGCCGTCGATCCCCGAGCTGCAATTGCTGGTACCCCAGGGCAGCAACCAGACGCGCGGGCCGCAGGCTGCACCCACCATGGGACAGCCGCGATTCACTGGGGGGCGAGTTCGCCAGCCGGCGGCGCCAGCGCCATGCGCTGTGGCAGGACTCGGGCTTCTTCCACGATTCCTTCTTCGGCAGCGACACGCGCAGCGACGTCGGCAGCAGCGAGTTCGGCGCGCTGCGCAGCGGTCTGTCGGTGCGCGATATCGACCCCCCCGGCGATTCGACACCGCGCCCCTTCGAGCCGCCGGTTCGACATTGACCGATCCGCACGCCACTGCTGTGCGGGTCTGCCTTCGATGAAGGCGCCGTTGCCAGGCTACCTGGAACTGACCCCGGCGCGCGTGCTCGACGCCTTGGACGCCGTGGGACTGCGGCCCGATGGCCGGCTGCTGCAGCTCAATTCCTATGAGAACCGGGTTCACCAGGTGTTTCTGGAAGACGGCTCGGCCGTGGTCACCAAGTTCTACCGGCCCGGCCGCTGGAGCGACGCGCAGATCCTCGAAGAACATGCCTTCGCGCTCGAACTGGCGGCGGCCGAAGTGCCGGTGGTCGCGCCGATCGTGCTGCACGGCAGCGCCGCCGCCGATGTGACCTTGCTCGGCGACCCGCCGACCCTGGTGCGCTGGCACTGTGCAGGCGATGTGCACCGCTTTTCGGTATCACCCCGCTGTGCGGGGCGCGAGCCCGAACTCGACCAGGCCGACACCTTGCGCCGTATCGGCCGCTTCATCGGCCGACTGCACGCCGTCGGTCGCATTCGCGCCTTCGCCCATCGCCATCACATGAATCCCGGGCACGACGCGCAGGCGGCCCTGCAACGCCTGCAGGACCTGGGTGTGGTCACGGACGCGGAAGAACCGGCCTGGCTTGCGTGGGCGCAACGGGCCATCGATGGCATCGCCGCCGCCTTCGAGCGCCATGGCCAGTTGGCAAGCTTGCGCCTGCACGGTGACTGCCACCTCGGCAACGTGCTGTGGCGGGCCGAAGGGCCGCATGTGGTCGACCTCGACGACGCCTGCATGGGCCCTGCCGTGCAGGACCTGTGGATGCTGGTCTCGGGTGATGCCGACAGCCTGTCGGCACAACTGAACCTGCTGCTCGAGGGGTACGAAGAATGGTCCGACTTCGACCCCGCCGAGCGACGCCTGATCGAGCCGCTGCGCACGCTGCGCATGTTGCGTCATGCGGCCTGGCTGGCCGAGCGCTGGGCCGATCCGGCCTTTCCCAGCGCCTTCCCGTACTTTGGCACTGCCGCCTACTGGTCTGAGCAGACCACGCAGATGCGTGAACAGGTGGAGGCGATGTCCGCGGGCTGAACGCCTCAGGTCCGCGGCACCGGCATCCACTGCACCAGGCCCAGGAACAAGGCCGCCTGCAGGAAGCTGCGCAAGTCGCTCAGGCTGACTCGGCAACGACGTCGCAATTCGGCCGGCGAGACCGGATGCGCGCCGACAACACCCGCGCCAAGTCCAGGTGCCGGGGCAGTGCGCTGAAACGCGACACGTCCAGACCCGGCGCCGCTGCCAGCGGGGTATGCCACCAGTTGACCGGTGAATTCAGCAGTCGAAAGCCACCGGCCGCCGCGGCAATGTCCCAGGCCACCAGGTCGAGCTCACGTTGCTTGCAGCCGGTCTCGGGCGAAGACCCGCGCGCCAGATAGGGCAGCTCGCGCGTGACGCGCAGTCGCTGGTCGGCCAGTTCGTCGACATAGGCCACGCCGCTGGCGAAGTCGAGCACCAGCGTCGCCTTCGGCCCATAAGCGGTTTCGAGCAGCGGTTGCGCCGGATCGACGAGACCGCGCCGCAAGCGCTTGAGCAACTCGGCACGGTCACGGTCGAGATCGGCCTCGGCCAGGCGCTCGGCGTGCTGGCGCGTGTCGAATTGCGAGTCGTAGCCCGAAGACGTCGGCGCAGGGGCTGCACCACGGTCGGCCGGTGCAGCGGTCTCGGTCGGCGCCGCCAGCGACAGCGCACGAAACTGCTGCGTCAATTCGGCATGCAGTTGCCGTGCCCGACGCCGTGCATTCCGGTCACTGCCAACGGCGCTGGGCATGGTCATCAACGGGCGCTCGTCGAGAAAGGCATTCAACACTTGCGGCGCCACGCGGGCGATGAAGGCCTGCTCGGCCAGCACCAGGTCGCCGCTGATGCCGTCGAGGCGCAAAGACACCCCCAGCTCACGACCGACCTCGTCAAGCACGGCCGGCAGCGTGTCCAGGTCCGCAGGTTCGAAGCCCAGGTGCTGCACGACAAGCGCCTTCGCCTCGACCGGGCGGCCGGGCAGCAGGGCTCGCAGGACACGGCGGATGGGATGGGCGTTCATGGCGGTCGATGACCAGACTCGGTGCGGATCTTGACCATAGGCCGTCGTCGGCCGTTCGCCCATCCAGCAGGGGCTGAATCCGGCCTCGGGGCAAGGCCTGCCAGCGGCTCAGGCTTTTCCTGATTCCGCCGCAACGACCAGCTCGAAGACGCTGCCCGTGGGCGGGTTGGCGCGCACGAGCAGACGGCCACCATGGCGCTGCGCGACCCGCTGCACAAACAGCAGCCCGAAACCCACACCCTGGGCACCGACCGGCACCAGACCGTCGCCGGCTTGCATCAGGCTCTGCATCGCCTGCTCGCTAAGGCCGGGCCCGCTGTCGCTGACCCACAGCACCGAGGCGATTTCGCCCGGCGCCATGCGGGCGCCGACTCGAACCACGGCCCCTGCGGGGCTGAACTTGATGGCATTGGACAGCAGGTTGCCCAGGGCCCGCAGCACCAGTGCCCGGTCCATGTCGGGCGCTGACCACGGCACGGCAGGATCGACCTGCAGGCTGACGCCGGCAGCAGCGGACTGGGGCTCGAAGTCGGCAGCGGCCTCGGCCAGCAAACCGGCCAGGTCCACCGGCACGCGCTGCAGCGGCCGCTGTACGGCCTGTGCCACGCGCACGAAGTCGTCGGCCAGCGCCAGCGTGCGCTGCGCCAGGCGCTGCACTTCGCGCAACAGGGCATCGGCTGCCATCGTGCCGCGACCGGCCAGCTGCAATTCGGCCAGCAGCGCGATCGACGTGGCCGGCGCCCGCAGATCGTGCGAGACGAAGGCCAGCAGTTCCTCGCGCGCGCGCTCGGCGCGCTTGATCGGCGCCACATCGGTCACGGCAACGATCAGGCGCGAGCCACCGTGCATGGGCACACCATGGGCGTGGATCAGGTGGTCACCCTGCCCGGCCAGACTCGCCTGCACGGCCAGGCCTTGCCCCGACTGGCGAACTTCAGCCAGCGCAGACGGCCAGTCGACCGCGGGCTGACATGCAAACTCCGCCAGCAGGCGCGACAGGTCCAGGCCTTGCAACTCGGTCGGAGACTCGACCTCGAACAGCGCTGCCGCCAGTGGGTTGGCCAGCAGCACCCGGCCCGTGCCATCGTCGACCAGCATCGCGGTCGGCAGGCCGTCCAGCGCGTCGGCCAGGAAGCGACGCACCGAGCGCACGGTGTCGGCCGCCGCGTGCAAGGCCACCAGGCGCGCCCCCAATCGATCACGAACACGCGGCGCTTCATCCGCCAGGCGCGGGGCCAGCAGGCCTGGCTCGGCTGCGAGCAGGGCGATCTCGCGGTCGAGCAGGTCGACACCCCGCTCCAGCCGTCGCCAGCTCCACAAGGGATAGGCCAACGCCGCGACCAGCATGAGCGAGGCCGGACTGCCCCAGGTGCCGGCGCGCAGGAGCAGCAGCGCCAGCCCCAGGGCCAGCGGCTGCGCCGCCACGGCCAGCAGCAGTGCCAGCCGCGTGCCGGCGATCCGGAAGGCGGCGACCAGCAACACGACCGCCAGCGCCGAGATGCTGGCAACCAGCGCTGGCGACAGGGCATGAACGGCGCGCCCGCTTCGCAAAGTGTCCAGCTGATGGGCCAGCACCTCCACGCCGGGCATGGCACGCTGGTCGGCATTGACCGGGGTGGCCAGCGTGTCACCCATGCCCTGCGCCGTCATGCCGACCAGCACGTACCGGCCGGTCAGTGCGTCGGCCGGCACCGCACCGCGCAACACGTCGACGTACGACACATGACGAACGTGTCCCGGCGGCCCGGTGTAACGGATGAGGAAACGATCCTGCCGGCGCCAGCCTGATGCCGTCACCGATGGCTCAGGCAGGTGCTGCAGCGCGGTATCGGCATGCACCTTCTGCCCTCCGGCCCGCAGCAGCGCCAGCGCCAGGCTCGGGTACGGCCGCCCGGTCGGCCCCGCAGTGACGAACGCATGGCGCAGCACGCCGTCGGCGTCGACCGCCGATTCGGCCGCCCCCAGTTGCACCTCGGCACGCAGCAGCGGCACCGGCTCCAGAACGCGCAGCGGTTCGCCCGGCAGGGCCTGCCACAGCACGGGCATCACCACAGGCGCCGCCCGGCGCAGCGCCGTAGCGAGAAGCTGGTCCTGGCGCGGGTCGGGGTCGGGCTCACTGAGCACCAGGTCGAGCAGCACGGCGCGCGGCCTGGCCTGCGCCAGCTTGTCCATCAGCGTGGCGTGCACGCTGCGCGTCCAGGGCCAGCGACCGATCGCCGCGATGCTGGCATCGTCGATCGCCACGATCACGACATCCTGCGGCGCCGGACGCGACCACTGCGCCAGCCCTGCATCGTAGATCAGGCGGTCGACGCGCCACAACCAGTCGCCGGCGGCCAGCGTCACGGCCAGCAGGGCCAGCACCAGTGCCACCGCGGCATCGTCGCGCCGCCAGGCGGCCGGCTCCGTGGCCCTCACTGCAACTGCAAGGTCCCGTTGCCCGC
Source organism: Rubrivivax sp. (assembly GCA_016707445.1). Taxonomy (GTDB): domain Bacteria; phylum Pseudomonadota; class Gammaproteobacteria; order Burkholderiales; family Burkholderiaceae_C; genus Rubrivivax. Next base: position 153,691 of record JADJHR010000019.1, on the reverse strand, counting down.
CCGCACGCAGGCGTCGCGGGCGTCACGCACACAAGGGATCACGTCGAACGACTGCGACGCCGACCAGGGCCCGACAAAACCATCGGCGTCACGCGCCCGCAAGCGCACGTGGAATCGGCCGGCGCCCGTGAGCGGCAACTCGATTTGGTTGCGATCCAGGGTCAGTGCCGTGACGATCTGCGTGAAGACCGCGTCGCGCGCCACCTGCAGCTCGAAGGTCTGTCCAGGCAATCCCTGCCAACTCAGGTGCACCGAGCCATCGCCCACGGTCGGCGGCGAAGGGGGCGCCGGCTGCGGTGGCGGGGCTCTCAGTTCGAAGCTCTGCGCGTCGCCGAACGGCCCCTGGTCCCCGTCGGCGCGCACGCTGGCCAGGCGCCAGACATAGGCACCAGGCGGCAGCGGGTCGAGCGACTGCGCCACCGCCTGCAGGTCCTTGAGATCACGATCCAGCACGGCGAATTCGGCACCACCGGATATCGTCCGGGCCAGCTGCAGACGGTAGCGCTGCGCCTCGCTGCTCGCGGTCCAGGCAAAGTCGACACGCGTGCCGCTGATCACGGCACGCGGCGTCGGCGTGCGTGGCAATGGCGGCTCGGGCTGTGCCTTGAGCTGCAGCAGCGCGCGCGCGTCGCGCCCCTCCAGCCCCTGTGCATCGGTGGCGCGCAGCCGCATCGGGTAGCGCCCGTCGGGCAGGCCGGCAATGCGCAGCTCGGGCGTCGCCGAGCGAACGTCGGCGAGTACCGCATCGAAAGTCTCGTCGCGCGCCACCAGGACACGGTAGGCCACCGCGCCGGGTTGCGCAGGCAGCCGCAGCCGCACCAGAGGCCGCTCGTACAGCACCGGCAGTTGCGAGGTGTCGGGCGCAGGCAGCAGCGCTACGGGCTGGGCCACGCGGCCGGCCGCATCGACCACCGTGCCGAAACCCGCGGCCACCCGCTGCTTGTTGCCGGCGGCACCCGTGCCGCTGACCGCCACCGTGCCTTCGAGCACCTCGCCACGGGTCAGCGCGCCATCGGCCTCGACGCGAAACTGCGTGCCTCGAACACCGAGCACCCCCTGCGGCGTGGTGATGCGAAAGCCCGGTTGCCCACCGCGCGCAGGCTGTGCGTCGATCTCGACCCGGCCGCGGTCGAGTTGCACACCCGAACGCACCGCGCCGGTGCCGGTCACGCGGCGCGCCTCGTCGATGCGCACTCGGCCGCTCGAGCGCAGGCGCAGCAGCGTGCCGTCGACCAGGCGCACGGTGGCATGGCTGTCGCTGCCGGTGTTGAGTTCACTGCCTTGCGGCAGCGTCTGGCCGACGATCAGCGGCGCGTCGGTACCACGGACTGACCCGGTGATCGAGGTCACGATCGCCAAGCCCGGCTCGGTTCGCATCAGGCGCAGCGGGATGCGCAGGCTGCTGCCGATCGGCATGCGGCGTGGCTGGCGCACCTGGTTCAGGTGCGCCAGCTCGGGCCAGCTGCCAGGCTCGACCAGGTAGCGCCGGCCCAGACCGATCAGCGTGTCGCCCGGTTGCAGCACGTGAACGTAGGTCGGTTCGTCGGCTGCCATGGGCTGCGGGCCGGCGGCCAATGCCACCGAGGCCGCTGCGGTCGCAGCCGCCAGCACCAGCAGATCGAATGCCGGCCTGGCCGGCAACATCATCCGCCCTCGCCCAGAAAAGCAATCGCCTTGCGCACCAGCATCGCAGGCGTTTCGGCATCGAGCTTGAGCTTGAGCGACTGTTTGTGCGTCTCCACCGTCTTGACGCTGCGGTTGAGATGCTCGGCGATTTCGCGCGTGCTGCGACCAGCTGCCACCAGGCGCAGCACGTCGAGTTCCCGCGCCGACAGCTCGGGGCGGTCGGCCACCGCGCCGCCGCGCCCGGTGGCACGGCGAAGCAGGGCCTCACGCTGGTCCACGCTGACCCAGATCTGCCCGCCCAGAACGGTCTGCACGGCATCGAGCAAGGTCGCCGACAACGCCGACTTGACGACAAAACCGTCGGCCCCGGCACGCAGGCAGCGCTCGGCGTACAGATCCTCGGGCATCGACGTCAGGACCAGGATGCGCGCTGCCGGTGCCGCCGCACGCAGCCGCGGCAGGGCGCCGAGCGCGAAGTCGTCACCCAGCCCGAGGTCGAGCATCATCAGGTCGACCGGGGCCTGCTGCAGCAGGTCGAGCGCTTCGCGCAGCGAAGCCGCCTCACGGATGTTGCAAGGCTGCGAAAGCCGATCGAGCACCTGCCGAACGCCCAGGCGAACGATGTCGTGGTCGTCCACCACCAGGACGTTCAGCGGCTTGTGCTGGTCGTGCATCGAAGCGGATTCCTGTACGCAGGTCGCGTACCAGCATTCTAGAAGCTCAGTCTGCCAGCGCCAGCGGCCCGATGTGAATCGGGCCGCCATCCGATACCGTACAACGCGCTCAGGCGGGCGCCACCAGCAGTCGGTTGACGCGCTGCACGTAGGCCGCGGGGTCTTCCAGCTGCCCGCCCTCGGCCAGCAGCGCCTGATCGAAGATGACGTGGGCCAGATCGTCGAAGCGTTGATCCGACTCGAGCCGCTGCACCAGCGAGTGTCCCGGATTGACCTCGAGGATGGGCAGCGATTTGGGCGCACTCTGGCCGGCCTGCTTGAGCATGCGCGACAGGTGGGCGCTCATGTCGCCTTCGTCGACCACGATGCAGGCCGGTGAATCGACCAGCCGGGTGCTGGCGCGCACGTCCTTGGCGCGGTCCTTCAGCGCGGCCTTCAGTCGTTCGATCACCGGCTTGAAGGCCTCGGCGGTGGCTTCGGCGGCCTTCTTCTCGTCCTCGTCCTGCAGCTTGCTCAGGTCGACGCCGCCCTTGGCCACGCTTTGCAGCGGTTTGCCCTCGAACTCGTACAGGTGGCTGAGCATCCACTCGTCGACTCGGTCGGTCAGCAGCAGCACCTCCAGGCCCTTCTTGCGGAAGATCTCGAGCTGCGGGCTGTTGCGTGCCGTGGCCAGCGTGTCGGCGGTGACGTAGTAGATCGCTTCCTGGCCTTCCTTCATGCGGCCCAGGTAGTCGCTGAAAGAGACGCCTTCGTCGGCGTGCGTCGAGGCAAATCGAAGCAGCTTGGCCAGACGCTCCTGGTTGGCGAAGTCTTCGCCCACGCCTTCTTTCAGCACGGCGCCAAACTGCTTCCAGAACTCGGCGTACTTGTCCTTCTGGTTCTCGGCCACGTCTTCCAGCATGCTCAGCACACGCTTGGTGCAGCCCTCGCGGATGGCCTTCACGTCGCGGCTTTCCTGCAGCAGCTCGCGGCTGACGTTCAGCGGCAGGTCGGCCGAATCGATCACGCCCTTGACGAAGCGCAGGTAGACCGGCATCAAGGCCTCGGCGTCGTCCATGATGAACACGCGCTTCACGTAGAGCTTGACGCCGCCGCGCTTGTCGCGGTTCCACAGGTCGAACGGTGCCTTGGCCGGCACGAACAGCAGCTGCGTGTACTCGCTGCGGCCCTCGACGCGGTTGTGCGTGTAGGCCAGCGGTGCCTCGCTGTCGTAGCTGAGCTGCTTGTAGAAATCCTGGTACTCGGTGTCGGTGATGTCGCTCTTGCTGCGCGTCCACAGCGCGGCGGCCTTGTTCACCGTCTCCCACTCGTCGGTGTCGACCTGCTCCTTCTTTTCTTCGTCCCACTTCTGCTTGCGCATCAGGATCGGCAGCGAGATGTGGTCGGAATACTTGGACGTGATCGACTTCAGCTTCCAGGCCGACAGGAACTCTTCCTCGCCGTCGCGCAGGTGCAGGATCACGTCGGTACCGCGCGCCGGCCTGTCGATGGTCTGCACCTCGAACTCGCCGGTGCCTTCGCTGCTCCAGCGCACACCCTGGTCGGCCGGCAAGCCGGCGCGGCGCGACTCCACGGTGATGCGGTCGGCGACGATGAAGCCGGAATAGAAGCCGACGCCGAACTGGCCGATCAGGTTGGCGTCTTTCTTCTTGTCGCCTTCGAGCGCGGCGATGAAGTCACGCGTCCCGCTCTTGGCGATGGTGCCCAGGTGGGCCACGGCCTCGTCGGCACTCATGCCAATGCCGTTGTCGCTGATCGTGATGGTCTTGGCCTCGACGTCGAAGGCCACACGCACTTCGAGCTGCGGTGCGTCTTCGAACAGTTCGGCGCGGTCCAGCGCCTCGAAGCGCAGCTTGTCGCAGGCGTCCGACGCGTTTGAAATCAGCTCGCGCAGGAAGATCTCCTTGTTGGAGTACAGCGAATGCGTGACCAGGTGCAGGATCTGCTTGACTTCGGCCTGGAACGACAGGGTTTGCTTGTCCATGCGAAACACTCTTGAAAGGGCTGTAGACGGGAGGATGGGCTTCGGCGGCCATGCCGCCAACGAGGGCAGGATGGGGGCAGTGCCCGGTGATTCAAGGGGTCGCATTGTCGCTGCAGGATCCGGGCCACCATGAAAAAGCCGCCCTGGCGCGAGCGAGGGCGGCTTTGGCTGCGCCGGGACGAGCCCGGGCGGCTGTGGGATTACTGCAGCAATCGCAGCACCTGCTGTGGCAGCTGGTTGGCCTGCGCGATCATCGCGTTGCCCGCCTGCTGCAAGATCTGCGCTCGACTCAGGTTGGCCGTTTCCACCGCAAAGTCGGTGTCGGTGATGCGGCTTCGCGCTGCCGACTGGTTCTCGACCGAGATCTGCAGGTTGGCGATCACCGCCTCGAAGCGAGACTGCGTGGCGCCGAAGGTGGCGCGCTTGTCGTTGATGGTGTCGATGGCAGCGTCGATGTTGCCGATCACCGACGCGATGGCGCTGGCGTCGGCGGTGCAGGCAATGGAGGCCGTGCTCACCGTCACCGCCGACACTTGCACGTTGCTGACCATGTTCTCGAACTTGACACTGATCGTGTCGTCGGCTCCGGTGTTGGCACCGACCTGGAAGCTGAAGGTCGTACCTTGTGCCCCCAGGATCTTCTTGCCGTTGAAGGCGGTGCCGCCGAGCACGCGGCTGATTTCCTTCTGCAGCTCGGCGAACTCCTTGTTCAGCGAATTCTTGTCGTTGTCGCTGTTGGTGCCGTTGCGCGACTGCACGGCCAGCTCACGCATGCGCTGCAGCGCGTCGCTGACCTTGGACAGCGAGCCTTCTGCGGTCTGAGCCATCGAGATGCCGTCGTTGGCATTGCGCACCGCCACGTTCATGCCGCGCACTTGAGCGGTCATGCGTTCGGCGATGGCCAGGCCGGCGGCGTCGTCCTTGGCAGAGTTGATGCGCAGGCCTGAAGACAGGCGCTGCATCGACGTGGTGAGGGACAGTTGCGAAGCGCTGGCGTTGCGCTGCGCATTCAGCGATGCAATGTTCGTATTGATGGTGGCAGGCATGATGCACTCCTAAGTTCAAACAATCCCGGCCAGACGCCGGCGTGACTCCAATGCGGTGGGCGGGTTTGAGGCCCACCGCACCTTTGTCTGCCCCCGCTCGTGTTGCCACGCTCGGGATGCAGCGCCCGACTTCAGCGCCCCTTGTGCCGTGCAGCTTCGCTGCGCCGTCCTTCGGATTGCCAACCGGACCGCGAGACCCGTTTCCGTGCCCCGTTGAAACCGTTATCGACGCGCCGAAATGCAAACTTAAGGGCCCTCTTTTTCACCGCTTGTCCGGCTCGAAAGCACGTGCGCGACGAACAGGCTGGCTCTTATCGGCCAGTTCATGGCATGCCTTGAGCGCCACCTGCCTAGACTCGTGCGAGGCCGTGGCCAGGTGCGAAATCCCGCGCACGGCGCCGGGGCAGCTCTCCTCAAACCATCGCCATGACCGCCATGCAACATGCTCGACAGGACGCCAAATCCAGCACATTCGCAGCCACCAGCAAGGTGGTGAGCGCACGTGCACGGGCCGCCTGGCAGGCCGGCCAGGCGCATGCCAAACGCGCCGCCTGGGCCGACGCGGTGCGCTGCTTCGAGAGCGCGACGCGTCAGGCGCCCGCCGACGTGGTCTACGCGCTCAACCTGGCCCGCGCGCTGATGGCCCAGGCCCGATATGACGAGGCAGCGCAGGAAGCGGCACGCGCTTTCAATCTTGATCGCAGCCATGCGGTGGCCTGCGCACTCACAGCGCATTGCCTGATGGAAGCCAAACGCTTTCGCGACGCAGCGCGCTGCCTGCAGAGCCTGGCTGCCGATGCCGAACGCGGCCACGACTATCACTTCACGCTGGCGCGCGCGCTGCAGCTCGGTGGACAGCCCCGCGAGGCGGTCGACGCGTACATGCAGGCGCTGTCCCTGCGCATCACCGATGCCAACACGCACTATCAGCTGGGTCTGTGCCTGAACGAGCTGTCGATGAAGGCCGAGGCCGCGCAGTGCTTCCAGACCGCGCTGTCAATGGGCGTGGGCGTGCACGAACTCGGGGTGCGTGCCCTGCTCTCGTACTTCGAACGCGAGGCCTGCAACTGGGTCGGCGCCGAAGAAGGCCTGCGTCAGCTGCAAGTCGCATTGGACGCCCTACCTGAGGACGCCACGGTCTCCACCGCGCCTTTCGCGCATGTCACCTTGCTCGAAGACCCGGCCGACCAGCTGAAGGCGGCACGCAGCCTGGCGCGTCATCTCCAAGCACAGGCCCGACCGTTCGCCCTGCGGCGCAGCGACTGGCGGCCCGGCGGCGCACGGCGGCTGCGTCTGGGCTACCTGTCGGCCGACTTCCACCAGCATGCCACCTGCATCCTGATGGCCGAAATGCTGGAGCAGCACGATCGCGATCGCTTCGAGGTCACGCTGTACTCGCACGGCAAGGCCGACGGCAGCGCGATGCGCAAGCGCATCGAGAAGGCCTGCGAACACTTCGTCGATCTGCGCGGCGCCAGCGACGGCGACATTGCCACCCGCATCCACGCCGATGCCTGCGACCTGCTGGTCGACCTCAAGGGCTACACACGGGGCCACCGCATCGGCGTGTTCGGCTGGCGCCCGGCAGCGGTGACGGCCACCTTCCTCGGATTTCCGGGGTCGACCGGAGCCGACTACATCGACTACTTCATCGGCGATCCGGTCGTCACGCCACTCGACCACGCACACCACTACAGCGAACACCTGGCGCAGATGCCGGTGTGCTACCAACCCAACGATCGACAGCGGGCGCTGCCACCCGCACCGACACGGGCCGAGGCCGGCCTGCCCGAGAACCGGCTGGTGCTGGCCGGCTTCAACCAGCCGTACAAGATCTCCGCCCAGGTGTTCGACGTCTGGTGCGTGCTGCTCGACGCGCTGCCGCAGGCGGTGCTGTGGCTGCTGGAATGGAACGCGCAGTCGCGCGCGAACCTGGAGCGTGAAGCCACCGCGCGCGGCATCGAGCCCGGCCGCATCGTGTGGGCACCGCGCAAAATGCCGGCGGACCACATGGCGCGCATGCAGCTGGCCGACCTGTTCCTGGACACCTGGCCCTGCAACGCGCACACCACCGCCAGCGACGCGCTGTGGGCCGGTGTGCCGGTGGTCACCTTCACCGGCCAGACCTTTGCGTCACGCGTGGCGTCGAGCCTGGTACATGCGGTCGGGCTGCCCGAGCTGGCCTGCAGCGACATCGAACACTACGCGCGCACCGTGGTCGAACTGGCGCACGACCCCGATCGCCTGGCCCGCATGCGCGCCATGCTGGTGGCGGCGCGCGATCACTCGCCGCTGTTCGACAGCCGACGCTTCACGCGCGACTTCGAGGCGCTGGTGCTGCGCATGATGCAGCGCCATGTCGACGGGGAGACGCCGGCCGCCTTGCCAGCGGCGGTGGCCTGATCAGCCCTTCAGATAGTCCTGCTTGCCCAGGTCCACGCCGGCCTGGCGCAGCAGCGCGTAGGCCGTCATCAGGTGGAAATAGAAGTTCGGCAGCGCCCAGTGCTCCAGATAGCGCTGGCCATCGAACTTCACGTCGCCGCTGCGCAAGGTGATGACGATCTCGCGGCCTTCGCTGCCGTCGATCTGGGCGGCCGGCACCGATTGCAGGTAGTCGATGGTCTTGCGGATGCGCGTGCGCAGGTCATCCAGGTTGACCTCGGTGTCTTCCCACTTCGGGATGTCCACGCCGGCCAGCCGCGCCGCACAGCCCTTGGCGGTGTCGCTGAGGATCTGGATCTGCTTGGCAAAAGGCAGCATGTCGGGTGCCAGCCGCAAGCCCAGGTAGTTGACGGGGTCGAACTTGCGCGCCTCGGCATGGGCCTGCGCCTTGTCCAGCCAGGCCAGCACGTTGTTCAGGTTGCGCAGCAGCACAGGCACGCTGGACGAATGCATCGAAATGCTCATGGAGGTCTCCATCTGTGAATCGACTGGGCGCGAATGCTAGCGCCGAGTCACGAAGCGCGCTGAGCGCGGCAGAATCAGGGCCTGCTGCCATGAACATCATCATCCTCGACGACTATCAGGACGCCGTGCGCAAGTTGCGCTGCGCCGCCCGCCTCGAACCCTACAACGCCAAGGTCTTCACCAACACCGTCAAGGGCAACGGCCAGTTGTCGGTGCGGCTGCGCGACGCTGACGTGCTGGTGCTGGTGCGCGAGCGCACACAGTTCCCGCGCGCCTTGCTGGAGAAGCTGCCCAAGCTGAAGCTGATCTCGCAGACCGGCAAGATCGGCCCGCATGTCGACGTCGAGGCCTGCACCCGGCTGGGCATCGCCGTGGCCGAGGGCGTAGGGTCGCCCACCGCACCCGCCGAGCTGACCTGGGCGCTGATCATGGCGGCCATGCGGCGGCTGCCGCAGTACATCGGCATGCTCAAACATGGCGCGTGGCAGCAGTCGGGTCTGAAGTCGGCGTCGATGCCCCCCAACTTCGGCATCGGCGTGGTGCTCAAGGGACGCACACTGGGCATCTGGGGCTACGGCCGCATCGGCCAGATCGTTGCCGGCTATGGCCGCGCCTTCGGCATGCAGGTGCAGGTGTGGGGCAGCGAGGCTTCTCGTGCACGCGCCAGCGCCGACGGCTACCAGGTCAGCACGAGCAGCGCGCAATTCTTCGAGAGCAGCGACGTGCTGAGCCTGCATCTGCGGCTGAACGACAGCACACGCGGCATCGTCACGCTCGACGAGCTGTCACTGATGCAGCCGCAGGCGCTGTTCGTCAACACCTCGCGCGCCGAACTGGTGGCCGAGAACGCGCTGGTGTCGGCGCTCAACCGCGGCCGCCCGGGCATGGCCGCGGTCGACGTCTTCGAGAGCGAACCCATTCTGCAAGGCCACCCGCTGCTGCGACTGGAGAACGCGGTGTGCACGCCGCACATCGGCTATGTCGAGCAGGACAGCTACGAGCGCTTCTTCGGCGCTGCGTTCGACAACGTCGTCAACTTCATCAACCAGAACCCCACCCACATCGTGAATCCCGACGCCTTGCGGGTGCTGCGGTGACCCCCCCCGAGGCGCCTGCGCCGGCGGCAGGCGCGGCCGCGGCGCCACCACCGTTCGACGGAGCCGACCTGCGCGTTCCCGCTTCTGCGGGTGAGCTGTTCCGCGCCTTCCATGCGCTGGCGCTGCAGGGGTTCGGCGGCGTGCTGCCGGTCGCTCAGCGTGAGCTGGTGGAACGCCGGCGCTGGCTGACGCAGGCGCAGTTCGTCGAGACCCTGTCACTGGGTCAGGTGCTGCCGGGGCCCAATATCGTCAACATGGCGCTGATGATCGGCGACCGCTTCTTCGGCCTGCGCGGCGCGCTGGCGGCGCTGGCTGGGCTGCTGGCGGCGCCCTTGCTGATCGTTCTGGTATTTGCCGCCCTGTATGGTCGTTATGCACAACATCCGGCCGTTTCCGGGGCTCTGCGCGGCATGGGTGCGGTGGCGGCCGGGCTGATCCTGTCGACTGCGATCAAGATGCTGCCCACGCTCGGGTCCAACGCGATGGGGCGGCCGGTCTCGGTGGCGCTGATGCTCGCCACGGCCTTGGCCATCGGCTGGTGGCGCCTGCCCTTGGTGTGGATCGTGCTGGGGCTGGGTGCCCTGGCGATGGCAGTGGCAGCCTGGAAGCTGACCCTGCGCGCAGCCTGATGCACAGTCTGATGAACGGCCTGCTGTGGGGCCCTGATCTGCTGAGCCTGGCCGACCTGCTGGCGCTGTGGCTGCACTTCATGCTGCTGTCGCTGCTGGCCATCGGCGGCGCCATCACCACCGCGCCCGAGATGCACCGCTGGGTGGTCGGCGAGCGTGGCTGGCTCACTGACGGGCAGTTCACCACCTCGGTCGCGCTGGCGCAGTCGGCGCCAGGGCCCAACGTGCTGTTCGTCGCCGTGATCGGCTGGAACGTCGCCGGCCTGGCCGGTGTGGCCGCCACGCTCAGCGGCACCCTGCTGCCATCGACCACGCTGGCCCTGCTGGCCAGCCGCTGGGGTGAGAGGCGCCAGCACATGCTGGTGGTGCGCGCTTTCAGGGCCGGCATGGCGCCGCTGACCATCGGGCTGCTGCTGGCCACCGCCTGGGTGCTGGCCGAGCCTTTGCGCCATCAGCTGGGCACACCGGCGCTGATGGCATTGGCCGTCTACGTGATGCTGTACACCCAGCGCAGCCCCGTGTGGCCGATGGCCGTCGGCGCCTTGGTGGGGGCGCTGGGTTGGATGAATTGACCACCGCCATGCCCGGCGCCGCATGCGTGCGATGAAGCTGGCCTTGCTTGTGCTGGCGCTGCCGCTGGCGCTGTACCTGGCGCTGCTGGCGCTGCTCTGGTGGGGCCAGGAAAGGCTGATCTTCCAGGGCACGCCGCTGCCGCCGAATTTTCGCTTCGACGTCGGGCCCGACGTGCACGAGCGCTTCATCGACGTGCCCGGTGGCCGCCTGTCGGCACTGCACCTGCAATTGCCCGCGCCCAAGGGCGTGGTCTTCTTCCTGCACGGCAACGCCGGCAACCTGGCCAGCTGGTTCGTCAACGCCGACTACTACCGGCGCGCCAACTTCGACCTCTTCATGATCGACTACCGCGGCTACGGCAAGAGCAGCGGCCGCGTCGAGAGCCAGGCCCAGCTCGAAGCCGATGTGCGCGCGGCCTGGGCCGCCGTGGCGCCGAGATACACCGGCCGGCGCATCGTGATCTACGGCCGCTCGCTGGGCAGCGGGCTGGCGGCGGGGCTGGCAGTAGAACTGCAACCCGACCTGACCGTACTGGTCTCGCCCTACACCAGCTTCGGTGCCCTGGCCCGCGAGCACTACCGCTGGGTGCCCGCCGCGCTGCTGCGCTACCCGCTGGCCACCGACCAGCTGCTGCCCCGGGTGAATTCACCCGTGCTGCTGGTGCACGGCGGCCGCGACACCCTGATCCCGCCGTCGCACAGCCAGCGCCTGGCGGCTTTGTCGCCGCAGGCGCGCTTGCTGCTGGTGCCCGAAGCTGGGCATAACGACCTGCAGGACTTCAAACTCTACCTGGACGGGCTGCGCGCGGCGCTGGACGGCTTGTAAGACGCAAGAGGACCACGGCGCTGGAGCGGCGCAGCCCGGCCCTGCCGGTCGAACGTATGGCGGATCGCTTCTTCAGCGGCTGCGCTGGCGCAGCGCTTCGTACAGGCAGACGCCCGCGGCCACCGACACGTTCAGGCTTTCCACCGCACCGGCCATCGGGACGCGCACCAGCTGGTCACAGGTCTTGCGCGTCAGCTGGCGCAGGCCGGCGCCTTCGGCACCCAGCACCAGCGCCACCGGGCCGCTCAGGTCAACCTCGTACAGCGTGGCCTCGGCGTCATCGCTGGTGCCGATGATGCGCAGCCCGTGGTCCTTCATGTCGCCCAGCGAGCGCGCCAGGTTGGTCACCATCAGATAAGGCATGGTCTCAGCGGCACCGCTGGCCACCTTGGCCACGGTGGCGTTCAGGCCCGCCGCATGGTCCTTGGGGGCGACCACCGCGTGCGCGCCGGCGCCGTCGGCCACGCGCAGGCAGGCACCCAGGTTGTGCGGGTCGGTCACCCCGTCGAGCACCAGCAACAGCGCCGGGCCGCGGCCTTCGACCTGCACCGCCTCGAGCACCGAATCGACAGAATGCGGCAGCTTGAGCGCGCTGACCCGCGCCACCACCCCCTGATGCCGCGGACTGCCGGCCAGCCGGGTCAGGCGTTCGTCGTCGCTGTCGAGCAGGCGCACGCCAGCGTCGCGCGCGCGGTCGACGAACTGGCGCATGCGCGCGTCGCGCCGCGTGCTGTCGACGTGGATCTCGGTGATCGACGGCGCCGCCGTCTTCAGCCGCACGGTCACGGCATGAAAGCCGAACAGCACCTTGGTCGTCATCCGAGCATCGTAGCCGGTGCCAGAATCGGCCGAACCCATGTCACCCCTGGCCCTGCTGAGCTTCGTGCTCGGCTACTTTCTGCTGTTGCTGATCGTCGCCTGGCACACGTCGCGCCGGGCCGACAACGCCAGCTTCTTCATCGGCAACCGGCGCAGCCACTGGGGCCTGGTGGCCTTCGGCATGGTCGGCACTTCGCTGTCGGGCGTGACCTTCATCAGCGTGCCCGGCACCGTGGCCAGCGGCGGCTTCGGCTACCTGCAGATCGTGCTCGGCCATGTGCTGGGTTACGCCATCGTCGCCTTTGTGCTGCTGCCGCTGTACTACCGCCTGGGTGTGACTTCAATCTACCGCTACCTGGACACGCGTTTCGGCAGCCACTCGCACCGCACCGGGGCCGGTTTTTTCATCGTCTCGCGAACGCTGGGCGCCACCGCAAGGCTGTACCTGGTGGTGCGCGTGCTGCAGGACATGGTGCTCGACCGCCTGGGAGTGCCGTTCTGGTTGAGCGCGGCGGTGATCATCCTGATGATCGTGCTCTACACCGTGGAGGGGGGCGTCAAGACCATCGTCTGGACCGACACGCTGCAGACCGCCGGCATGCTGCTCGGCTTGCTGGTGTGCGTGGGCTTTCTGCTCTGGCAGTTGAACCAGACGCCGGTTGAAGCGCTGGGCCGCATGCAGCAACTGGGCCTGGCCACGGTGTTCGGCAGCGACCCGATGAGCCGCGACTTCTGGCTCAAGCAGGTGCTGGCCGGCGTGTTCATCGCGGTGGCGATGACCGGGCTGGACCAGGAGATGATGCAGAAGAACATCTCGGTCGCCACACTGCGCGGCGCGCAGAAGAACATGGTCGTGATGTCGCTGGTGCTGCTGGCGGTGGTGGCGCTGTTCCTGTTTCTGGGCGGGCTGCTGGTGCAGTTCGCGCCCAGCGTGGGCCTGACCGCCGGCGGCGACCGCCTGTTTCCGACGGTGGTGCTGGGCCATCTGCCGCCCTGGGTGCAGATCCTGTTCATCATCGCGCTGATCTCGGCGCTGTTCCCCAGCGCCGATGGCGCACTGACGGCGCTGACCGCATCGACCTGCATCGACCTGCTGGGCCTGCAGCAGCGCCAGGGCTGGAGCGAGACGCGCCGCATGCGGCTGCGCAAGCGCGTGCACCTGGCCTTCGCCGCACTGTTCCTGCTGCTGGTGCTGGGGTTCCGCTGGCTGGACGACCCCAGCATGGTGATGCTGATCCTGAAGCTGGCGGCCTACACCTATGGCCCGCTGCTGGGCCTGTTCGCGTTCGGGCTGTTCAGCCAGCGGCGGCCGCGCGACGCCTGGGTGCCACTGGTGGCGGTGGCCGCACCGCTGCTGTGCGCCTTGCTCGACGCCGAGCAGGCGCGACTGTTCGGTGACTACCGCATCGGGCTGGAGCTGCTGCTGATCAACGGCGCCATCACCGCCGCCGGGCTGTGGCTGATCAGCCTGGGGCGCAATCAGCCGCCCAGCGCGGTGGCCACGCGGTAGGTGATGAACGAGGCCAACCAGGCCAGCACGAACAGGTAGCTCAGCATCAATGCCGGGATGCGCCAGCCCCCGGTCTCACGCTTGACGGTGGCCAGCGTCGCCAGGCATTGCGGCGCAAAGACAAACCAGGCCAGCAGCGACAGGCCGGTGGCCAGGCTCCATTGCTGTGCGATCAGCGGCTGCAGCGCCTGCGCCGCGCCTTCGGTCCCGCCCGACAGCGCGTACACGGTACCCAGCGCGCTGACCACCACCTCGCGCGCGGCCATGCCCGGCACCAGCGCGATCGCGATCTGCCAGTTGAAGCCCAGCGGTGCCAGCAGCGGCTCCAGGCCGCGGCCGATCCAGCCCGCCACGCTGTACTGGATGGCGGCACCGGTGGCACCGTCAGGCGGCGACGGGAACGAGGCCAGGAACCACAGCAGCACCGTCAGCGCCAGGATCATCGTGCCCACGCGCCTGCAAAAGATCAGCGCACGCTGCCACAACCCGAGCGCCACGTTGCGCACGGTGGGCCAGTGGTAGTCGGGCAGCTCCATCATCAGGTTGCGCACCTGTCGGCCTTCCGGCGTCAGCCGCTTCAACAGCCAGGCCACCGCCAGGGCGCCGCCGATGCCGGCCAGGTAGAGCCCGAACAGCACCAGGCCCTGCAGCTGGAACAGACCCCCCACGCTGCGATCGGGGATGAAGGCGGCGATCAGCAGTGCGTACACCGGCAGCCGTGCCGAGCAGGTCATCAGCGGCGCGATCAGGATCGTGACCAGACGGTCGCGCGGGTTGGCGATGGTGCGCGCTGCCATGATGCCCGGGATGGCACAGGCAAAGCTCGACAGCAGCGGGATGAAGGATCGCCCCGACAGGCCCACGCTGCCCATCAGGCGGTCGAGCAGGAAGGCCGCGCGCGGCAGGTAGCCCGATTCTTCGAGCACCAGGATGAAGAAGAACAGGATCAGGATCTGCGGCAGAAAGACCAGCACCCCGCCCACGCCGGCAATGACGCCGTCGATCACCAAGCTGCGCAGCGGGCCCGCGGGCAGCATGGCGGTGATGGCCTGGCTCAGCGCGCCGGTACCGGCCTCGATCAATGCCTTCGGGGCCTCGGCCCAGCTGAACACCGCCTGGAAGACCAGGAACAGCACCACCGCCAGCAGCAGCGGCCCGACGAGTGGGTGCAGCAGCACACGGTCGAGCCGGTCACTGGGCGTGTGCGGCACCAGCTCGTCCAGGCCCAGGTTGCGCAGGATGTGGCTGACGACCTGATGATCGCCTTCGTGCTCGGCGCCCAGCCTGGCTGCCGGCGCCGCCGCCAGCGTGCGCCACGCGGCAGGGTCGTCGAGCAACTGCCGCAACGCGTCGGCGCCGCCGCTCTTCACGCCCACCGTTTCCACCACCGGCACACCCAGCTCGCGTGACAGGGCGTCGGCATCGACCGGCAGGCCGCGGCGCCGTGCGCGGTCGCTCATGTTCAGTGCCACCACACAGGGCAGGCCCAGGCGGCGCACGGCCAGCACCAGGCGCAGGTGGCGGCGCAGGTTGGTGGCGTCGACCACGCACACCGCCAGATCGGGGCGCTTCTCGCCGCGCGCCTGGCCGAACAGCACATCGGCGGTGACCTTCTCGTCGGGCGAGCGCGGGTTCAGGCTGTAGGCGCCGGGCAAGTCCAGCACGCGCAGGGCCTTACCGGCGGCCGTGAGCAATCGGCCTTCCTTGCGCTCAACCGTCACACCGGCGTAGTTGGCCACCTTCTGGCGGCTGCCGGTCAGCAGGTTGAACAGCGCCGTCTTGCCGCAGTTGGGGTTGCCCACCAACGCCACCAGCGGGCCACCGCGGTGGACGTGGATCACGGCCTCGGTCATGACTGGGTCGTATCGAGGACCAGGTGCACGCACTCGGCTTCGGCGCGGCGCAGCGCGAAGGTCGACCCCCCCACGCGCACCGCCAGTGGGTCACCACCGGGCAGGCCGCGTGCGGTGATCATCACGCGCTCGCCCGGGATGAACCCCAGCTCGGCCAGGCGCAGCGCCCAGTCGGGTGCATGCGCAGGCGCCTGTATACGGTGAATGGTGGCACTGCGGCCCAGCGCGGCCTGCAGCAGGGTGCGTGACGGCGCGCGCATGGGGTGTACTGACGATCAGGCGGTGGTGGCCAGCGCTGGCTGCGGCGCCACGGCCTGGCCGCGAGCGCTGCAGGCCTGGTCGAATACCTCACGAGCGCAGTCGTGGCAGCAGCCGCACGACGACGCGACGCGCAGATCGTCCTGCAAGACTTCGAAGCAGCACGTGCCCTGGCCGACGGCGGCCTTGATGTCGCGGTCGGACACGCGGTGGCAGAGACAGACGATCATGTTGCAGGCCCAGTTTGGGTACCAGAACCTGCATCGTAACACTAAATGCGAATCTTTCTCAATGAGATTTCATTGCGATGGATCAAGTGCCTCGAAAATCAGGACGGATCACCCATCTGACTTTGCAGCCAGTTGGCCTCGCCCACCTGAGCCACCAGGCCGATCTGCATTTCCAGGTGGTCGATGTGTTCCTCGGTGTCGCCCAGAATGCTGCCGAGCAGGTCGCGCGACACGTAGTCACGCACGGTCTCGCAATAGGCGATGGCTTCCTTCAGCAAGCCCTGCCCCGCCACTTCGGCCTTCAGGTCGCAGTGCAGCACCTCGACCGCGTTCTCGCCGATCAGCAGCTTGCCCAGATCCTGCAGGTTGGGCAGGCCGTCCAGCATCAGGATGCGGTCTATGAGCCGATCGGCATGCTTCATTTCCTCGATCGACTCGTCGTGCTCGTGCTTGGCCAATCTGGCAAAGCCCCAGTTCTTCAGCATGCGGTAGTGCAGAAAGTACTGGTTGATCGAGGTGAGCTCGTACTTGAGCTGCTGGTTCAGGTAGTCGATGACCTTGGCGTCGCCTTGCATGGGAATCTCCTGGTGGCAGACCGGCAAGCATAGGCGGAAGCCGCCCATGCCCCCCGGGCGGCCGCGGTCATCCCAGGCTGGCGTAGCGCTCGAGGTGATGGTCGGCGTCGCCGAAGCGCTGGGCAATCATCGTCAGGCGGCGAAAGGTGTGCGAGATCTTCAGCTCTTCGCTCATGCCCATGCCGCCGTGCAGTTGCACGGCCTCCTGGCTGATCTGGCGCGCGGCATCGGCGATCTTCACCTTGGCCGCAGACACCGCACGCGCACGTTCGGCGGGGCTGCCGGCCTGGTCGACCTTGCTGGCGGCCAGGATGGCCATCGAGCGCGCCTGCTCGGCCGCGATCACGCATTCGACGATGCGGTGCTGCAGCACCTGGAACGAACCGATCACCACGCCGAACTGCTTGCGTGTCTTCAGGTAGGCCAGCGTGGCGTCGTTGGCGTCCTTCATCGCACCCACGGCCTCGGCACACAGCAGCGCGGTGGCGAAGTCGACCGCCTCGTCGATGTGCGGCTGCGCCGTACCAGCAACGCCCAGCAGTGCGTCGGCACCGAGCGCGACCTCGTCGAATCGCACATCGGCCACACGCTGGCCGTCGACCGTGCGGCTGGGGTTCAGCGTCACGCCGGTGGCCGTGGTGTCGACGATGAACAGGCTGGCACCGTCGGTCGTGTGCGCCGACACCAGCAGCTGCTGCGCCTGCGACGCGCCGAACACCACACACTTGCTGCCATCGAGCACCCAGCCGCCAGCCCGTGGCTGTGCGGTGGTGGTGAGTGGGGCGGTTTCGTAGCGCCGGCCGGGCTCGAGGTAGGCGAAGCTCAAGCGCCGCGAGCCATCGATCACCCCTGGCATCAGCACCGATCGCTGCAGGGCCGACCCGGCACTGCCCACCAGTCGCCCGCCCAGCCCGACGTGGTCGAGCAAGGGTTCGACCACCAGCGCCTGGCCACAGGCCTCCATCGCCGCCATCAGGTCGAGCGCGCCGCCGCCGAAGCCGCCATCGGCCTCGGGCACGGCGATGGCCGTCAGGCCCATCGCGGCCAGGTCCGCCCACACGGTTTCGCTGCAACCACTGGCCGAGTCGACGATGGCCTTGCGCTGCTCGAAATCGTAGTGGCCGACCAGGTACTTGCCCAGGGAATCGGCCAGCTGCTGCTGTTCGTCGCTGTATTCGAAGTTCATGGTGTCTGCCTCACAGCCCCAGGCTCATCTTGGCGATGATGTTGCGCTGGATCTCGTTCGATCCGGCGTAGATGCTGGCCTTGCGGAAGTTGAAGTAGCGCGGCGCGAGACGCGAGGTGACGTGGTCGATCTGCCCCGCGTCCACCGCCTTGAAGGGCTGCGCCATCGGGCCCACGGCCTGCATCATCAGCTCGGTGATGGCCTGCTGCACCTCGGTGCCACGGATCTTCAGCATCGACACGTCGGCACCCGGCGGTTGCCCGCTGCGACGCATCTTGTCGAGAAAGCGCATCGAGGTGATTTCCAGCGCCTGCAACTCGATCTCGGTGCGCGACAGGCGGTCGCGAAAGCGCGGGTCGTCCAGCAGCGGCCGGCCGTTCTTCAGCTCGCGCGCGGCCAGCGCGCGCAACGCCGCCAGTTCGCGCTTGCTGGCGCCCACGCTGCCCGAGCCCATGCGTTCGTGGCCCAGCAGGTACTTGGCCACCGTCCAGCCCTTGTTCTCTTCGAACACCAGGTTCTCGACCGGCACTTTCACGTCGTCGAAGAAGACCTCGTTCACCTCGTGTCCGCCGTCCATCAGGATCAGCGGGCGCACCGTGATGCCGGGTGTGGTCATGTCCATCAGCAAAAAACTGATGCCTTCCTGGCGTTTCTCGGCGCTGCTGTCGGTGCGCACCAGGCAGAAGATCCAGTCGCCGTAGTGGCCCAGCGTGGTCCAGATCTTCTGGCCATTGACCAGGTAGTGATCGCCCTTGTAGACACACGCTCGGCGCGCGTCTTCAGCGCCGCCAGGTCCGAACCCGGCGCCGGGCTCGGAATAGCCCTGCACCCAGAAGTCGTCGCCTTCGCGGATGCGCGGCAGAAAACGCGCCTTCTGTTCGGGCGTGCCGAAGCGCAGCAGCACCGACGCACACATGGCCGGGCCAAACGGCGGCAGCATGGGCGCGCCCGCAATGCCGAATTCTTCGTCGTAGATGTAGCGCTGCGTGATGTTCCAGCCGGTGCCGCCCCATTCCTGCGGCCAGTGCGGCACCGCCCAGCCCTTCGCGGCCAGGATCTTGTGCCAGCGCAGGTAGTCGTCCTTGCTCAGATGGCGATAGCTCACCACCTTGTCGCGGATGTCGGCGGGCAGGTTCGCCATCAGCCAGTCGCGCACCTCGGTGCGAAAGGCCAGTTCTTCACTGGAGTAGCTCAGGTCCATCGGGGTCTCCGGGTTCGCTCAGATTCGTTGGATGATGATCGCCGGTGCCATGCCGCCGGCGGCGCACATGGTCACCAGGCCACGCCGCAGGTCGCGCCGCTCCAGTTCGTCGAGCAAGGTGCCGATCAGGATCGAGCCGGTGGCGCCGATCGGATGGCCCAGCGCCATCGCGCCGCCGTTGACGTTGACCTTGTCGCGGTCGAGCCGAAGGTCGCGCATGAACTTCTCCGCCACCACGGCAAAGGCCTCGTTGATCTCCCACAGATCGATGTCGTCCACGGTCAGCCCGGCCTTGGCCAGCACCTTGCGCGCCGCCGGCACCGGGGCGTTGAGCATCAGCGTCGGCGAGTCACCGACATTGGCCATCGCAACAACCCTGGCGCGCGGCCTCAGGCCATGCGCGCGGGCGTAGCCTGGGGACGCCAGCAGCAGCGCTGCCGCCCCGTCGACCACGCCCGATGAGTTGCCGGCGTGGTGCACGAAGCGAATGTCCAGGTCGGGGTACTTCTGTGCAATCAGGCCACGAAAGGTCGTGCCCTGCTCGTCCAGCGGCTGATCGGCCAGCGCAGCAAACGCCGGCTTCAGCGCGGCCAGGCCTTCGGCCGTGGTCTGCGGGCGCGGAAACTCTTCGTGGTCCAGCGCCAGGCTGCCATCGGCCGCGTGCACCGGCACCAGGCTTTTCGCGAAGTGGCCGCCGGCGATCGCCGCCGCAGCGCGTTGCTGGCTCAGCAGCGCCAGCGCGTCGAGGTCGGCACGGGGGATGCCTTCCAGCGTGGCGACCGCGTCGGCGCAGATGCCCTGGTGCGACTGCGGATGAACCGCGCGCAGGCGCAGGTTGCCGCTGTCCATGAGCCCCGGGCCGTCGCGCGGCGCCGTGGTCATCGACATCATCTCGGTGCCACCGGCAATCACCAGATCTTCCATGCCCGACAGGATGCTGGCCGCGGCGATGTTGACGCTGGTGATGCCCGAGCCGCAGAAGCGGTCGAGCGTGACCGCGCTGCAGCGCTCGCTGTAACCGGCGTCCAGCGCCGCCATGCGGCCGAGGTCGCCGCCCTGCGTGCCACGCTGCGTGCAGGTGCCCCAGATGATGTCGTCGACATCGGCGGTGTCGATGCCCGTGCGCGCGGCCAGCGCCTTCAACACCGCCGCGCCCAGGTGCTGCGGATGCAAGCCGGCCAGGGCGCCCTTGCCCACCTTGCCGATGCCGCGTGGCGTGCGGCAGGCGTCGATGATCCAGGCTTCGTTCATGCGCGTACTCCGGCTGACGGGGGTCGAGACCCATTGTGAGGCGGACCACCCCAGCCTCACAGTCCACCCGGTGACACAGAAGGCCGCAGGGGTCGGCTACGCTGCCGCCTTGAAAACCTGGAGATCCCATGCCCGATCCCTTGCCCGAAAGCTTCGAAACCATCCGCCTGACTTGCGGCCAGGCCGTGGCCACGATCACGCTGAATCGCCCGCAGCGGCTGAACGCCGCGCCGCCGCTGATGTTTCGCGAGATCCACGCGGCCCTGCAGCAACTGCCTGCGCTGGGCGCACGCGCTTTGCTGATCACCGGCGAAGGCAGGGCCTTCTGCAGCGGCGCCGACCTGCAGGGCCGCGACAGCGGGGCGGGCGCGTCGCGCGGTGCCACCGCGCACCAGGCGCTGACCGAAAGCTACGCGCCGACGATGCAGGCGCTGGCACGGCTGGGCATCCCGGTGATCTGTGCCGTGAACGGCCCGGCGGCCGGCATCGGCTGTTCGCTGGCGCTGGCGGCCGACTTCACGCTGGCGGCACGATCGGCCTACTTTCTCGAGGCCTTCGTCAACATCGGCCTCGTTCCCGACGGCGGCACGACCTGGATGCTGGCGCGCCAGGTCGGCAAGGCGCGCGCCACCGAGATGCTGATGCTGGGCGAACGCATTGCCGCCGACAAGGCCGAGGCCTGGGGCCTGATCTACCGGGCCGTCGACGACGCCGAGCTGATGCCGCAGGCCTGTGCACTGGCCGCACGCCTGGCCGTCGGGCCGACACGTGCGCTGGGACTGATCCGCCAGGGCATCGCGCGGGCGCTGGAGCAAAGCTACGCTGAAACGCTGGCGATGGAAGCCGACCACCAGCGCATCGCCGCCGACAGTGCCGATGCGCTGGAAGGCGGCATGGCCTTTCTGCAGCGTCGTCACGCGCAGTTCAAGGGCGTCTGACGCGGTGCAGTCAGTGCCTTATCAATCGCCCTTGAGCTGCGGCAGTACTGTCTTGAAGCGCGGATGCTCGCAGCTGTGCAACCACTCGAAGGCCACCATCTCGAAGCTGACGATCTGTGCGCCAGCCTGACGCAGCCGCTGCATCGCCAGCTCGTGGTTCGAGATCCGTCGCGAGCCGCAGGCATCGGCCACCACCCACACGCGAAAACCGGCGCGCAACAAGCCCAGCGCCGTCTGCAGCAGGCAGACATGGGCTTCGCAGCCCGCCACCACCACGTCGCCTGGCGCAGGGTCGCGCACGCTGCGCAGCAGTTCGAGCAGCCCATCTTCGCAGGCGTCGAAGTGCATCTTGCTCATCGTGTGCCGGCACAGCGCGCGCAGCGTCTCGTCGTTCGGCCCGAGGCCGCGCGGGTTCTGCTCGGTGCCCAGCACCGGCACGCCCAGTTCGTGCGCGATGCGACCCAGACGAATGCCCTGCGTCAGCGCCTGGGCGCCGCCGTGGATCATCGGCAGCAGCCTCAGCTGGTAGTCGACCAGCACCAGGGCGCTGCGGTCGGCGGGAATGCTCAGGTTCATCGCGGTCAGTCCCGATGCCCCACAAATCAGGGCCATGGACGAATGATGGTGCATCCCGGGGCCGGTCGCTACATGCGAGCCTTGAGCACTGAAAACGCAAAGCCCACTCAGCCCCGACGCCGCGCCACCCAGAAGGTGGCACCTTCGGAACCGTAGCGCTCGGCGTGCGGCACCTCGGGTTCGAGCTCGAAGCGATCTCCGGCGCGCAGGTGACGTGTGTCATCGCCCACGCTCAGCCAGAACTCGCCTGCCGTCACCAGTGCCTTGACCGCAAAGGGATGGGTGTGGCGGTCGAGCGTGGTGTCGGGCGGCCACACCCGCTCGAGCACTTGGTCGTAGCCCTGGGCCCGATGTTCGGTCTCGAAGGCGGCGAAGTCGAGCTCGGTCATGTTGGGTCCCTCGGGTGTGACGGAGCGCAGATGGTAGTGAGGGCTGCCCGGGATAATGCCGCCAGCGCCACTTGACCCTGGCGACATCCTGCAAACCCTGGAGCCCTGACCATGACCCGCGTCCACAACTTCAGCGCCGGCCCCGCCGCGCTGCCCGAAACCGTGCTGCGCAAGGCAGCCGAAGAGATGCTCGACTGGCATGGCTCGGGCATGTCGGTGATGGAGATGAGCCACCGCGGCAAGGAGTTCATCGCCATCCACGCCGAGGCCGAGCGCCTGCTGCGCGAACTGCTGGTCATTCCGGCCAATTACAAGGTGCTGTTCATGCAGGGCGGCGCCATTGGCGAGAACGCCATCGTGCCGATGAACATGCTGCGCGGCAAGGCCGGCGCCGACTACGTCGACACCGGCGAGTGGAGCAAGAAGTCGATCAAGGAAGCGAAGAAGTACGGTGCCATCAAGATCGCAGCCAGCGCAGCGGACAGCGGCTACACGACGATCCCGAAGCGCGACACCTGGAAGCTCGACCCCGACGCGGCCTACGTGCACATCTGCAGCAACGAGACCATCGGCGGCGTCGAATACCACTTCACGCCCGAGGTCGGCAGCGTGCCGCTGGTGGCCGACATGTCCAGCGACATCCTGTCGCGCCCGGTCGACGTGTCGAAGTACGGCCTGATCTACGGCGGTGCGCAGAAGAACATCGGCCCCGCCGGCCTGACCATCGTGATCGTGCGCGACGACCTGCTCGGCCAGGCCCACCCGTTCACGCCCGACGCCTTCAACTACAAGCTGCAGGCCGACAACGACAGCATGCTCAACACGCCGCCCACCTATGCGATCTACATCGCCGGGCTGGTGTTCAACTGGATCAAGGACCAGGGCGGCCTGACGGCGATGGCCGAACACAACCGCGTCAAGGCCGCGCTGCTGTACGACTACCTCGACAGCACCGGCTTCTACCGCAGCCCGGTGGCGCGCGACTGCCGGTCGCTGATGAACGTGCCCTTCAAGCTGAAGGACGAAGCTCTCGACGACGTTTTCCTGAAGGGTGCTCAGGCGCGAGGCATGGTGCAGCTGAAGGGCCACCGCTCGGTGGGCGGCATGCGCGCGTCGATCTACAACGCGATGCCGATCGCGGGGGTGCAGGCGCTGGTGGCCTACATGAAGGAATTCGAGGCCAGCCATGGCTGACCGACTGAGCGTTCTGGTGCTCAACCAGATCGCCGCCGCCGGTCTGTCGAGGCTGCCGGCCGAACACTACCGCGTCGGCAAGGATCTGGGCGACCCGGCGGCGATCCTGGTTCGCTCGGCCGACCTGCACAAGGCCATCATTGCCGACAGCGTGCGCGCCATCGGCCGCGCCGGCGCCGGCACCAACAACATCCCGGTGCCGGCGATGACGGCGCGCGGTGTGCCGGTGTTCAACGCGCCCGGCGCCAATGCCAACGCCGTGAAAGAGCTGGTGCTGGTCGGCATGCTGATGGCGGCGCGCAACATCGCGCCGGCGCTGCAGTTCGTGGCGCAGCTGGACATGGCCGCGCCCGACCTCGACCGCAGGGTCGAAGACGGCAAGAAGGCCTTTGCCGGCCACGAGCTGACCGGGCAGACGCTGGGCATCATCGGCCTGGGCAAGATCGGCTGCCTGGTGGCCGACGCCGCCATCAAGCTGGGCATGCAGGTGCTGGGCTTCGACCCGCACATCACGGTGGATGCCGCCTGGAGCCTGCCGTCGCAGGTGCGCAAGGCCGCCAGCGTGAACGACGTGCTGCGCAACGCGCAATTCATCACCCTGCACGTGCCGCTGCTGGACAGCACCCGTCACCTGGTCAACGACGCCAACATCGGCCTGCTGCGCCCCGGGGCCGTGCTGCTGAACTTCAGCCGCGACGGCATCGCGGCCGAAGGTGCGGTCAAAGATGCGCTGGCCGGTGGGCGGCTGTCGCATTACGTCAGCGACTTTCCGTCGCCCGTGCTGGCTGGCCTGCCCGGCGTGGTGGCGCTGCCGCACCTGGGTGCGTCCACGCAAGAGGCCGAGGAAAACAGCGCCGTGATGGTGGTCGACCAGCTGCGCGACTATCTGGAGAACGGCAACATCGCCAATGCGGTGAACTTCCCGTCGGTGGCGATGGGCCGCGAATCCCCCTACCGCGTGGCCATCGCCAACGCCAACGTGCCCAACATGCTGGGCCAGATCTCGACCACCATGGCCAGCGCCGGCTTGAACATTCACAACATGGTCAACAAATCGCGCGGCGACATAGCCTACACGCTGGTCGATGTGGACAGCGCACCCTCGGCCGCGGTGCTGGCCGCGCTGCGCGCGATCGAAGGCGTGTCCAGCGTGCGCTTTCTGCCGGTGCTGCCGGGTTGACGGGCAGACGGGCAACAAGAGGGCCGATCAGCGCAAGACCTGCATGCCCAGCCGGCGCGCGGCCTTGCTGTCGAAGGTGAGCACCGTCGCCTTGCGCTGCTGGGCCAGCGCCACGATCAGGCACTCGTGCAGATCAACCCCGCCACGCACATAGCGGGCAAAGGCCGTGCGCACTGCAGGCGCCTCTTGAACCTCGAAGGCCGCCGTATCCAGCAGATCGGCCAGGATGTCGGTCACCACGGCAGCGTCAGCGGCATAGCGGCTTTCCATCACCCAGGCGGTTTCGAGCAAGATCACCAGGCAGATGAAAGCGGGCTCGGCAGCCGACAACTGTTGCTCGATCAATCGGGTTGCCAGTGCCGATTGCCGGGCATCGTCCTGCGCCAGGTAGCGCACCAACACATTGGTGCCGAGCGCCCACATCAGCCGCGGGCCACCCGGCTGCGGCGTTCGGCGATCGTTGCCGCCATGTCCTCGATCGACACCGGTTGGCTGGGCGTGGGCAATCGCCCCTTCAGACGGCGAACATCACCGGCGGGCGGCAACAGCCGAACGCCAGCGTCGTCCAGCACGAAGCGCAACACCGAGCCCTGCACCAGCCCGAGCCGGCGCCGCACGTCGGCGGGCAGCACGACCTGTCCCTTGCTGGACACCGTGGCTCGAAATTCGTGGACTTTGCTCATCGCGGGCCTCCTGCGCCTGCGTAAGTCATTGTGCCTTACGATGCAGGCACAGCGCCAATCGGCGCCTTCCAGCAGAGACGCCCGCGCATAACCCCTCAGGCTTTCGTCCGCAAATGGTCACCCGGCGGCACAGCCCATGAACTGAACGAACGCGCCGGCGCGCAGGCGCATTTCATCTGTTTCTCGGTTTTCTCGAAAGGCTGCACGCCTACCGCGTGCTGGACCCGGCCTGCGGCAGTGGCAACTTTCTGTACCTCGGGCTGAAGTGCCTGAAAGACATCGAGCACCAGGTCAACCTGGAAGCCGAACAGCTGGGCCTGGAACGCCAGCACGACCTGACCGGCCCGCACAACGTGCTGGGCATCGAACTCAACGAATACGCCGCTGAACTGGCGCGTGTGACGGTGTGGATCGGTGAACTGCAATGGCGCATCCAGCGCGGCTACGCCTTCAAGACCCACCCGGTGCTGGAGCCGCTGGACCACATCGAATGCCGCGATGCCGTACTGGGGCCGGATGGGCAGGAGGCGGTTTGGCCGAAGGCCGATGCGGTGGTGGGCAATCCGCCATTCGTGGGTGTGAGCCGCAAACGTCGTGAACTGGGCGACGACTACGTCGCCGCGCTTGACCGTACATACGCGCCGCGCGTGGCCGGCGCGAGCGATCTTGTTTGCTACTGGTTTGACAAGGCCCAACGTGCCATTGAAGCGGGCACCTTGTTGCGGGCAGGCCTCGTGGCAACAAACTCCATTCGCGGTGGCGCCAATCGCGGCGTGCTGCAACGCACCTGTGCAAAGGGTGCGATCTTCTGCGCGTGGGCCGACCAACCCTGGGTCAACAACGGTGCCGCAGTAAGGGTGTCGCTGGTGTGCTTTGGCAAGGGCGATGCCGTGGAGCTTGACGGCAGGTCGGTCAGTACGATCTATGCAGACCTGACGGCGCCCGGCGCCGATGGCGAAGCTTTGGATCTCACCAAAGCCATGGTCCTGCCAGACAACACTGGCGCAAGCTTTCAAGGCGCTTCCAAGAAGGCGAAGTTCGAGATCGACGCTGCAGTCGCCCGTGAATGGCTCCGTCTACCCAACCCGCACGGGCGCCCGAACAGCGATGTGCTCAAACCCTGGGCAAATGGTTTTGAACTGAGTCGCGGGCCGCAGCATCAGTGGATCATTGACTTCGGAACCTCGATGCCTGAATCGGACGCCTTGCTGTTCGAAGTACCCATTGATCACGTACAGCGCGTGGTCAAGCCAGAGCGGCTTCGTAACAACCGGGAGGCATATCGGAAGCACTGGTGGCGCTTTGCGGAACCCCGACCCGGATTGCGTTTGGCGCTGGCGGCCTTGCCGCGTTTCATGGCCACCGTTGCGCACAGCAAGCATCGGTTCTTCGTCTGGCTGCCATCGACCACGAGCGCTGACCAAGCGCTCATCGTGGTCGCCCGCGCCGACGACACCACCTTCGGCATCCTGCACAGCCGCTTCCACGAACTCTGGTCGCTGCGCCTCGGCACCTCGCTCGAAGACCGGCCGCGCTACACCCCGACCACCTGCTTCGAAACCTTCCCTTTTCCCACCGGCCTGACGCCCGCCGACACCGCGCACCAGCGCACTGAGGCCTTGCCCGGCGGCACCCTGATCCCGGCCGATCTGGCGCAGCCCGCCCGCACCCACGCCACTGCGATTGCGCAGGCCGTGCAGCGGCTGACCACCTTGCGCGACGCTTGGCTGAACCCACCCGAGTGGACCGAACGAGTTCCCGAGGTGGTGCCGCTGGGCATGGACGATTCGCCGTACCCCGACCGCATCGTGGCCCGGCCAGGATTCGAGAAGGACCTGGCCAAACGCACACTGACCAACCTGTACAACCAACGCCCGGCCTGGCTGGCCCAGGCCCATGCCACGCTGGACCAGGCGGTGGCTGCGGCCTATGGTTGGAGCGACGAGAACGCGGCCTTGCCCGATGACGAAGTGCTGCGTCGGCTGCTGGCCTTGAACCGGAAACGGGCTGCGCTGAAGATGTAGCACACACGTGCTACATTGCCACGTCACCGCGGAGCCATCGATGAGCACCACCACCGTTCGCCTGCCCGAAGACCTGAAGCTGCGCCTGGACAAGCTGGCTGCGACAGACGGCAAATCGACTCACGCATTCATGGTTGAAGCGCTGGCCGACACGGCTGACCGGATCGAGCGGCAACAGGCTTTCGAAGCGGAAGTGAAGCGGCGCTGGCAGCGATTCCAGCGCAGCGGCGAATACCATACGACGGACGATCTGCGCGCCTACGCCATGGCCTTGGCCCGCGGTGAAGAAATCGATCCGCCCAAGCCGCGAAAAATGATCGTGCCAGCTCATCTGAAAGGGCCATCGCGGCCGTGAGTCGGGTCGTACTCGAGCGGGCGGTCTTCAACGACATCGACCGCATCACCAGGCACCTGATCGCGCACGAGGCAAACGACCTGCCGGGACGCATCGGCGAGATCTTCGATGCCTTGGATATCCTGGCGCAGCATCCTCTGATCGGCTGGCTCGCGGCGACGCCCTGGCGCGAACTGGTGATCGGCCGCGATGCGCGCGGTTATGTCGCTCGCTACCGTTACGACCGCGTCGACGATTCGGTCTACGTTGTGGCCCTGCGCGCCCAGCGCGAAGCCGGATTTCACGAAGACTGATCGGCCCAATCCAGGGACAAGCATGAGCGAGATGAGCGGCGCTTACAGCGCCTTGCTCGCCAGCTTGAACCCCGGATCTTCGGCGAAGGGCCGCACGCTGAAGCCCAGGCTGGCCATCAGGCGCAGCATGTTGCGGTTGTTGGCCAGGATCAGGCCATCAATCTCGGACAGGCCCTTGGCGCGTGCGGCGTCGATGATGCTGAGCATCAGCCGCGAACCCAGGCCCTGGCCCGTGAAGTCGTCGGCCACCACCAGGCTGAACTCGCAACTGGTCTGGTCGGGGTTGGTGATGTAGCGCGACACACCGACGATGCGCTCGCTCTCGCTCACACTGCCATCGGCGTTGGCCTGGCGCGCCCGGTGCACGGCCACCAGCGCCATTTCACGGTCGTAGTCGATCAGCGTGTAGCGCGCCAGCATGCGCGCGGGCAGTTCGGGCATGGTGCTGGCAAAACGAAAGTAGCGGCTTTCCTGCGACAGCCCGCGCACCAGGGCTTGCAGCATGTCGGCGTCGTCGGGGCGGATCGGGCGGATGGTGTACAGGCCGCCGCCCTTCATCGGCCATTGGCGTTCATGCGCCGTCGGGTAGGGCAGGATCGCCAGGTGGTGGTAGGCGCCCGGCGAGTTGACGTTGTGCGGCGCATGGTCGATGACGATGCGCGCGTCCACCGCCAGCGCGCCGCTGTCGTCGACGATCACCGGGTTGATGTCCATCTCGCGCAGCTGCGGCAGCGCGCACACCATCTCCGACACGCGCAGCAGCATGTGCTCCAGCGCCTGCAGGTCGGCCGCCGGTGCGCCGCGCCAGGCGCCCAGGGTCTCGACGACGCGGCTGCGTTCGATCAGGCGGCGCGCCAGAAACTGGTTCAGTGGTGGCAGCTCCATCGCGCGGTCGGCCACCAGCTCGATCATGGTGCCGCCGGCGCCGAAGGTGATCACCGGGCCGAAGGGGTCGTCGGTGGTCAGCCCGATGTAGACCTCGCGCCCGCGCTTCAGGCCGGCCATGGGCTGGATGGTGATGCCGTTGATGCGCGCCTGCGGCAGTGCGCGCGTCACCGACTCATGCATGTCGATGTAGACATCGCGCACCTGCGCGGCCGACGCCACGTTCAGCGCCACGCCCTGCACGTCGCTCTTGTGGCTGATGTCGGGCGAGTCGATCTTCAGCGCCACCGGGTAGCCCAGCTGGCTGGCAATCAGCATCGCCTCGTTGGCGCTGCGTGCCAGCATGGTGCGCGTCACCGGCACATGGAAGGCGGCCAGCAGGGCCTTGCTCTCCATCTCGGTCAGCACCTTGCGGCGCTCGGCCAGCACCGCCTCGATCAGCAGCCGCGCGCCCTCGGTGTCGGGTGCGGCCAGCTCCGACAGCGGCGGCGGCGTCTGCTGCAGCAGTTGCTGGTTGCGGTAGAAGCTGGCGATGCTGTTGAAGGCATCCACCGCCGCCTCGGGGGTGCGAAAGGTCGGCAGCAGGGCCAGCGCCAGGTCGGCGCGGCCTTCACGCACGCTGGCGTCACCCATCCAGCAGCCCAGCACGGGCTTGCCGGTGGGCGAGAACGCCTCGGCCACCGCCTGCGCGATCGCGGTCGGGTCGCCGTCGGCCTTGGGCGAATGGATCAGCAGCACGCCGTCGGCAGCGCGGTCCTTCACGCAGGCCTGCAGCGCGGCGCGGTAATGCTCGCCAGTGGCGTCCTCGCCCAGGTCGATCACGCCATCACTGGTCGCCAGCGGCGACAGCTGCGGCATCAGCGCGGCCAGCGACTCGGCGCCCAGCTGCGCCACGTCCAGGCCGATCTCGCCGGCCCAGTCGGCCGCCAGCACACCGGGGCCGCCGCCGTTGGTGACGATGGCCAGCCGCTTGCCCACCGGCCTGAAGCGCGAGGCCAGGCACTTGGCGGCCGAGAACAGCTGCGTGAAGGCGCGCACGCGCACCACGCCGGCGCGGCGCAAGGCGGCGTCGAAGACCTCGTCGCTGCCGACGATGGACGCCGAATGTGTCAGCGCCGCGCGCGTGCCGGCGGGCCGCCGGCCGGCTTTCATGACCACCACCGGCTTGGCATAGGCGGCGGCACGCAGCGCGCTCATGAACCGGCGTGCGCTGCGGATACCCTCCATGTAGACCAGGATGCTCTGCGTGCCGGCATCGTTGGCCAGGTAGTCAAGCACCTGCGGCAGCTCGACCACGGTGTTCGGGCCGAGCGAGACCACGGCCGAGAAGCCGACGCCGTTGTGCCGCGCCCAATCCAGGATGGCCGCCGTCAGGGCGCCCGATTGCGACACCAGCGCCAGCGGCCCCGGCGCCGCCAGCGGGCCCAGCGTGCTGACGTTGAGCTTGAGCGGCGGGCGCTGGAAACCCAGGCTGTTGGGACCGAGCAGGTTGACGCCGTAGCGCCGTGCGATCTGCTGCAGATCGTTGCACAGCGCCAGCGGCAGGCCGCTGGACAGTACCAAGGCCGCGCGGCAGCGGATGCGGCCGACGATCTCCATCGCCGCGCTCACCTGTTCGGCCGGCAGTGCGATCACGGCCAGATCAGCCCTTGACTGGGCCAGATCAGCCAGCGTGCCGCTCATCTCGATGTCCAGCCAGGTCAGCTGGCCGGCATAGCCGCTTTCGCGCAGCTCGCGGCGCACCGTGGCAGCCATCGGCGTCGGTGCCTCGGGCTTGTCGGGGTTGCCGGCGAAAACGACGATCGACTTCGGACTGAACAGCGGATTGAGGAAGTGGCGGTCCACGCTGGTGCTCCTGGCCCGTCAGGGCTGCACTTTGTCGATCACCACCCGCAGGCCCTGCGCCGTGTGGGCCACGGGTTCGCTCTGGCCGATCAGGTCGCCGCTCTGCGGCGTCGCATCGCCGCTGCGCGACACGCGCGCGCCAACCACCACCTGGGCAAAGCCCGACAACTTGGCCGTAGGTGTCATCGACGACGAGTCGTCGAGCGTGAACGACAGCGGCCAGCGCCCCACGGGCTGGCGCACGATGGCCAGCGGCAGCCGCGGCCCCTGCACGGCGCGCGCAAAGACATACACCGTGTCGCCCGCCGCCACTCGGGCTGCCAGCGCCGGGCTCAGCACCACCTCGCCGCGGATCTGCGCCGGCCCGGTCGCTGCTGCCGATGCGGCCACTGGGGGCGCCGTGGCCGACTTGCCGCTTTCGCGCTGTGCGATCTCGGCCAGGTTGGCCTGCACCGAGCGCGCGATCTGCGAATCGGCCGGCACTTCGGCCAGCATGCGCTGCCAATGGGTACGCGCGCCGGCCAGGTCGCCGGCTTCGAGCGCCACGCTGCCGGCCAGCGCCAGCGCCTTGATGTTGCGCGGATCGACCGCCAGCGCCTGCTGCACCAGCCGGGCCGGCTCGCCGGCCAGGCTGCGGCCCTGTGCCATGCCCAGCGCGTCGGCCTGGTCGGCCAGCGCCCCGGCATTGCGCGGCTGCAGCCGGCTGACGCGCTGGAATGCCGCCGCGGCGTCGGTGTAGCGCTCCAGCGCCGAGTAGCTGCGGCCCAGCATGTCCCAGCCCTCGGCGTTGTCAGGATCGGTCTTCAGGCGTTCGGCCAGCGCCGACACCATGCGCTCGATCTGCTCGGCGGTGACTTCATGCTGCCCGGCAGCCTGGCTGGCGGCCGCGGCCAGCTCGGTGCCTTGCATCGGTGCCGTTGCCTTGGGCTGGCCCAGCACCAGGTAGGTGGCCACGCTGGCCAAGGGGATCACCAGCGCCAGCACCAGCGCGGTGCGCCTGGCCGGCCGCTGCACGGCCGCCGGCGCTGCCACGGCCTGCGTGTCTTCGAGCACGCGGCGCTGGATTTCGGTCTTGAGCTGCTCGAAGCGCTCGGGCGAGATCACGTCGGCGGCCAGGTCACGCTCGGCCTCGCGCAGCTGGTCGCGGTAGACCGCCACGTTGGCACCACCGGTCATGCCTGGCGTGGCCGGCCGCGGCCACCACAGCGCCGGCATGAGCAACGCCAGCGCGGCGACCAGCAGCACTGCGGCCAGCAACCAGAACATCAGCATGCAGGCTCTCCGACTGCCGGCTGGGCAAGCATCGACAAGCGTTCAAGAAGGATCGCACAGGACATGGCCGCGACGATAGCAAGACCGGCCCGGCCCTTCCTTACGTCAGCACAAGGCAGCGGCGACCGGGCCAGGCACCCTGGGCACAATCGGCACCGTGCTGCCCTCCCCACCCGCGACCCCGCCCTTGCTCGAGACCCAGGATCTGGCCTGCGTGCGCGGTGACCGCCGCCTGTTCCGCGGGCTCGACCTCAGTCTGGCCGCGGGCCAGTTGCTGCGTGTCGAAGGCGCCAACGGCGCCGGCAAGACCAGCCTGCTGCGCCTCTTGGCCGGGCTGGCGCTGCCGGCGGCCGGCGAGGTGCGCTGGGCCGGCCAGCCGATCCGGCGCCAGCGTGAGGCCTATGCCCAGGCGCTGCTCTACCTGGGCCATCTGGGCGGCCTGAAGGAAGAATTGACTGCAGCCGAGAACCTGGCCATCGAAGCCGATCTGGCCGGCACATCGGGCGTCGACGGTGCCCGCATCGCCGACGCGCTGGCCGGCTGGGGCCTGGCGCGCCAGGCCCGGCTGCCGCTGCGGGTGCTGTCCGCCGGCCAGCGTCGGCGCGCGGCGCTGGCGCGGCTGCAGCTCACCCCGGCGCGGCTGTGGATCCTGGACGAGCCTTTCAACGCGCTGGATGTCGACGCGGTGGCGCAGCTGGGGCGGCTGATCGAAACCCATCTGGCCGGCGGCGGGCTGGCGGTGGTGACCAGCCACATGGACCTGCCGATCGCACCGGCGCAACTGCAGTCCTTGCGCCTGTCGTGACGGCGCAGCCTCATCCTTCGCTGCGCCGTGCCCTCTGGGCCACGCTGCGGCGTGACCTGATGGTCACCGCACGCCACCGTGCCGACGCGGTCACCGGACTGGTCTTCTTCGTCGTCGTGGCCAGCCTGTTCCCACTGGGCGTGGGCAGCGAGCCGCGGCTGCTGCGCGAGATCGGCCCCGGTGTGGTCTGGGTGGCGGCGCTGCTGGCCAGCCTGCTCAGCCTGCCGCGGCTGTTTGTCGCCGACCATGCCGACGGCACGCTGGAACAGCTGCTGCTGCGCCCGCACCCGCTGCCGCTGCTGGCGCTGGCCAAGGTGGCCGGACATTGGCTGACCACCGGGCTGCCGCTGGTGCTGGTATCGCCCTTGCTGGGTCTGCAGTATGGCCTGGACGGCCCGGCCATCATGGTGTTGCTGCTGTCGCTGCTGGTGGGCACCCCGGTGCTCAGCCTGCTGGGCGCGGTGGGTGCGGCGCTGGCCCTGGGGCTGCGTGGCAGCGGCGTCTTGACGGCGCTGATCGTGCTGCCGCTGAACGCGCCGCTGTTGATCTTCGGCAGTGGCGTGGTGCAGCAGCAGATGGCCGGCATGCCGGTGCAGGGGCTGTTCTCCTTGCTCGGCGCCTTGCTGGTGGCTGGCCTGGTGACCGTGCCGTTTGCGCTGGGTCAAGCGATGCGAATCGCCTGCGAGTGATCGGCCAAGGCCTTCCGGCAGTTTCAGAAAGGGGCTTGGCCAGGGCGGTAGAGTTCGGGCACGGCCGCCGGCCCGCCCCACCCGCACCCTGCTCCAACCCCGTGTCCCACGCCGCCACCGCCCCCAAAACCGAAGCCTCGAAGCGCTGGCACTGGTTCCGCCTCGCGTCGCCGCAGCAGTTCTACCCGCTGGCCGGCCGGCTGCTGCCGTGGCTGTGGGGGCTGGCCGCGCTGCTGGCGCTGGCCGGCCTGGCGGTGGGCCTGCTGATCGCGCCCACCGACTTCCAGCAAGGTGACAGCTACCGCATCATCTTCATCCACGTGCCCGCGGCCTGGATGTCGATGCTGATGTACGTGGCGATGGCCTTCTGGGCCGCTCTGGGCCTGGTGCTCAACACCCGGTTGTCGTCGATGATGGCCACTGCGCTGGCCCCCACCGGTGCGCTGATGACCTTCATCGCGCTGTGGACCGGCGCGCTGTGGGGCAAGCCGACCTGGGGCACCTGGTGGGTATGGGACGCGCGGCTCACCAGCGAACTGCTGCTGCTGTTCCTGTACCTGGGCTTCATGGCGCTGCAGGCTGCTGCCGACGACCCGCGCCGAGCCGACCGCGCCGGCGCCATCGTGGCGCTGGTGGGCGTGGTCAACGTGCCCATCATCTACTTCAGCGTGCAGTGGTGGAACACGCTGCACCAGGGCTCGACAATCAACCTGACGCGTGCGCCCAGCATGGCCAGTTCGATGCTGACGGGGCTGCTGCTGATGGTGTTCGCCTTCTGGGTCTACGGCATCGCGGCCGCGCTGCAGCGCGTGCGCGCGATCATTCTCGAGCGCGAAAAGCACACCGACTGGGTACAACAGCTGCAGGAGGCGCGCTGATGTACTGGAACGCCTGGCCCGATTTCTGGTCCATGGGCGGCTACGGGCTCTACGTCTGGGGCTCGTTCGCGGTCACCGCCATCGTGCTCGGCGCAGAACTGATGCTGCTGACGCAGCGCCGCCGCCAGGCCCTGGCCGAAGTGCGCAACCAACGTTTGCTGCACGCCGACGATTCTGGAGAATTCAATGACCCCCCGCCATAAACGACTGATGCTGGCCGGCGTGGTGCTGGGCGGTGCGGCCGTGGCCGTCACCCTGGTGCTGAACGCCTTCAACAGCAACATGGTGTTCTTCTACAGCCCCTCCGACGTGCTCAAGCAGCAGGCGCCGAAAGACCGCACCTTCCGCCTCGGCGGCCTGGTCGAGGCCGGCAGCGTGAAGCGCCAGAGCGACGGCGTGACGGTGCGTTTTGCCGTCACCGACACCGCGCAGGTGATTCCGGTCGAATACCGCGGCATCCTTCCCGACCTGTTCAAGGAGGGCAAGGGCGTGGTCGCGCAGGGTCGGCTCGAAGCCGACGGCACCTTCCGCGCACAGGAGGTGCTGGCCAAGCACGACGAGAACTACATGCCGCCTGAAGCCGCCAACGCCGTCGAGCGCGCCGCCAAGGCGCAGACGCAGTCGCGCGACACCTTGCAAGGAGCCAGGCCTTGATCCCCGAACTCGGCTTGTTCGCGCTCGTCGTCGCGCTGTTTATCGCCAGCGCACTGGCCACGCTGCCGATCATCGGCGCGGCACGCAGCAACCTGGCCTGGATGCAGCTGGCGCGCCCGGCGGCGCTGGCGCAGTTCGTCTTCGTGCTGCTGGCTTTCGGCTGTCTGATGGCCTCGTTCGTCAACAACGACTTCTCGGTCGTCAACGTCGCCACCAATTCCAACAGCCAGCTGCCGCTGCCCTACCGCATGGCCGCCAGCTGGGGCAGCCATGAAGGCTCGATGCTGCTGTGGGTGCTGATGCTCAGCGGCTGGACCTGCGCCGTCAGCCTGCTGTCGCGCAGCCTGCCGCTGGCGATGGTGGCACGCGTGCTGGGCGTGATGGGTTTCATCAGCGTCGGCTTCCTGCTCTTCATCCTGCTCACGTCCAATCCCTTCGATCGCCTGCTGCCACCAGCCATGGACGGCCGCGACCTGAACCCGCTGCTGCAGGACCCGGGCATGGTGATCCACCCGCCCATGCTCTACATGGGCTACGTCGGCTTCGCGGTCGCCTTCGCCTTTGCCGTTGCAGCCCTGCTGTCGGGCCGTTTCGACGCCACCTGGGCGCGCTGGTCGCGACCCTGGACCACAGCGGCCTGGGCCTTTCTGACTCTCGGCATTGCGCTCGGCAGCTGGTGGGCCTATTACGAGCTGGGCTGGGGCGGCTGGTGGTTCTGGGACCCGGTGGAAAACGCGTCCTTCATGCCCTGGCTGATCGGCACCGCACTCATCCATTCGCTGGCGGTGGCCGAGAAGCGTGGCGCCTTCAAGGCCTGGACCGTGCTGCTGGCGATCGGGGCCTTTTCGTTCAGCCTGCTGGGCACCTTCATCGTGCGTTCGGGCGTGTTGACCAGCGTGCACGCCTTTGCCACCGACCCGGCACGTGGCACCTTCATCCTGCTGTTTCTGCTGATCGTGGTCGGCGGCTCGCTGGCGCTGTTCGGCTGGCGTGCCGCACAGGTCGGTTTTGCCGGTCGCTTCGACCGCGTCTCGCGCGAGTCGCTGCTGCTGGGCAACAACGTGCTGCTGGTGGCTGCCGCGGGCGCCGTCATGCTGGGCACGCTGTACCCGCTGGCACTGGACGCCCTGGGTCTGGGCAAGATCTCGGTCGGCCCGCCCTACTTCGACGCCGTGTTCGTGCCGCTGATGGCGCCGGTGGTGCTGCTGATGGGCATCGGCCCGCTGGCGCGCTGGAAACAGGCCTCGGTGGCCGACCTGGCGCAGCGTCTCAAATGGCCGGCGCTGATCAGCGTGGTGGCGGCGCTGGCACTGCCGCTGGCCGCCGGCCGCTTCAGCTGGATGGTGGCGCTGGGTCTGCTGCTGGCGGCCTGGGTCTTCACCACGGTGGCGGTGCTGCTGCTGCAGCGCGCGCGCGCCGGCGCCGGCCAGCTGGCGCGGCAGCCGCGCAGCTTCTGGGGCATGGTGGTGGCACACGCAGGCGTCGGCGTGTTCATCGTCGGCGTCACCATGGTGGGTGGCTACCAGTCCGAGCACGACGTGAAGATGGCCATCGGCAGCAGCACCGTGGTCGGCGGCTACCGCTTCACCTTCAAGGGCGCGCAGCAGATCCAGGGTGCCAACTACGTGGCCATGCGCGGTGATTTCCTGGCCCAGCACGTCGACGGCGGGCGCAGCTACACGATGCACCCCGAGAAGCGCGTGTACCAGGTGCAGGGCATGCCGATGACCGAGGCCGCGATCCAGACCGGGCTGACGCGCGACCTCTACGTCTCGCTGGGCGAAGAACTGCCCGACGGTGCGTGGACGGTGCGCGTGTATCACAAGCCCTTCGTCGACTGGATCTGGGGCGGCGCCTTCATCATGGCCCTGGGTGGTCTGCTGGCGATCAGTGACCGGCGCTACCGCGTCGCGGTGAAGGCGGTCGAGCTGCCGCCGCGGTCAGCACCACCGCCCATAGCCGGCGCCACACCTGGCGCCACACCCGGCCCGCAACAGCCGGCTGCCACATGAAGGGTCGCCAGTTCATCCCGCTCGGCATCTTTCTGCTGCTGGCGGTGCTGCTCGCCGTGGGCCTGACGCTGAAACCGCGCGAGGTGCCGTCGCCTTTCATCGGCAAGCCGGCGCCGACCTTCAAGCTGCCTCAGCTCGACGCCGCGCAACCGGCATTCGAGCCGGCACAGATGAAGGGCCAGGTCTGGATCCTCAACGTCTGGGCCTCGTGGTGCGCGCCCTGCCGCGAAGAGCACCCGCTGCTGGTCGCCGCGGCACGCGAACAGCTGGTACCCATCGTCGGCCTGAACTACAAGGACGACCCACGCAACGGCCAGGACTGGCTGCGCAAGCTGGGCGACCCCTACCAGGC
This sequence comes from Rubrivivax sp., assembly GCA_016707445.1. Taxonomy (GTDB): domain Bacteria; phylum Pseudomonadota; class Gammaproteobacteria; order Burkholderiales; family Burkholderiaceae_C; genus Rubrivivax. Next base: position 116,423 of record JADJHR010000019.1, on the reverse strand, counting down.
GGTGGCGGTCGACCGCGACGGCCGCGTCGGCATCGACTATGGCGTCTATGGTGTGCCCGAGACCTTCGTGATCGACCGCGACGGCATCGTGCGGCTGAAACACATCGGCCCGCTGACGCCCGAGGCCTGGGCGCGCGACGTGGTGCCGCTGGTGAAAAAACTCAAAGGCTGACGATGAATCGCTGGCTGATCGTGATGCTGCTCGCCTTGCTCGGTCTGGCCCGGGCCGCCGATGCGCCCAGCATCGCCGCCGACCCGGCGCTGGAAGCCCGTGTCAACGCACTGGCGGCTGAATTGCGCTGCCTGGTATGCCAGAACCAGACCATTGCCGACTCGAACGCTGACCTGGCGATCGACCTGAAGAATCAGGTGCGCGAACAGCTCAAGGCCGGCCGCAGCGAAACCGACGTCGTCGCCTACATGACCCAGCGCTACGGCGACTTCGTGCTTTACCGACCGCCCTTCAAGGCCAGCACGGTTCTGCTGTGGGCCGGCCCGGCCCTGCTGGTGCTGATCGGGCTGGCGCTGTTCTGGCGCAGCCTGCGCCGCAGCCAGAGCGCGCCTGTGGCCGCCGCGATGAACGATGCCGACGCGGCGCGCGCCGCACAGCTGCTGGCAGCCGACGACACGCCACGCGGCTGATTCAGCGCACCCAGAGCGCGCGCCAACCTTCCCAGCCCAGGCGGCGCAGGGTTTCGATGTTGCGTTCGAAGATGTGCTCGGCCTCGGGGAAGACCGCCACCGCACGCTCGACGCTGGCTTCGCGCAGCAGGTGCAGTGCCGGGTAGGGGCTGCGGTTGCTGCAGTTGGCGACATCGCCGTCGTCGCTGTCGGCAAATCGGTAGTCGGGGTGGAAACTGGCCACCTGCAGCTCACCGTCCAGTTCCAGATCGACCAGCACCGCGTCGGCAACATCGAGAAAATCGTTGTAGTCGCCGAAATCCTGCAGCAGCTGCGGGTGGATCAGCAGCGTGGTGTCCAGCCGTTCGGGGTCGCTGTCGGCCAGGCGCTGCAGTTCGACCGCCAGTTCCTGTGCCAGCATCTGTGTGTCGGTGGCGTCGCTGACGACATAGCGCACCTGATCCTTGCCGACCACCGCTTTCGCGAACGGGCACAGGTTCAGGCCGATCACCGCACGTTCGATCCAGCGGCGGGTGTCGGCGATCACGCGCTCCTTGTCGGGTTGGGCATCCATGCCGTCATTGTCAGGGGCGCACGACAGCGCCCGCCAAGGCGCAGTCAACCCTTGACCGCCAGCACCTTGTCGACTGGCGCGCCGCGCAGCCGGTAGGCGTCGGCCATGCCCGAGCCCAGCAGCGGGCGCAGGTACAGCCTGAAGGCGTCGGTGACGTCGGTGCCGCTGGCGGTGATGAACTCGTCTTCCATCGTGCGTGTCTTGCCGGCCACCGCCTCCAGCGGCAGCAGCTCGTAGTCGGCCGAATAGAAGCCGGTGCGCTTGATCGCCACCGAGCCGCTGCTGTGTTTGCCATTCACGCCCCAGAACGCGTACTGCACCGCCTTCTCGCCGACCTCGCGCGCCTCGCGCTGGTCGACGTCGCTGACGCAGCCGACAAAGCTGCGCTGCAGGTAGCCGAAGGTGTCGCCGCGCACACGCTTGAGCTTGAGCTTGGACTTGATCTCCTCGCACAGCAGGTCGGCCAGCGCACCGCTGCCCGACAGCTGCACGTTGCCATGCGCGTCACGTTCGATGTCCTTCGCCAATTGCGCGAGGATGGGCTGCCCCTGGGCATCGTGGATGCCTTCGCTGACCGCGATCACGCAGCGGCCGTGGCGTTCGTAAACGGCCTTGACGTCGGCCAGGAAACGGTCGATCTCGAACACGCGCTCGGGCACGTAGATCAGGTGCGGCCCGTCGTCGGGAAACTTCTTGCCCAATGCCGACGCCGCGGTCAGGAAGCCGGCGTGGCGGCCCATCACCACACCCACGTAGACGCCGGGCAGTGCCGCGTTATCGAGATTGGCGCCCGCAAAGGCCAGGGCCACGAATCTCGCCGCCGACGGGAAGCCGGGTGTGTGGTCGTTGTGCACCAGGTCGTTGTCGATGGTCTTGGGGATGTGGATGCAGCGCAGCGGGTAGCCGGCCTTGGTCGCCTCGTCGGCGATGATGCGCACGGTGTCGCTGCTGTCGTTGCCGCCGATGTTGAAGAAGTGCTCGATCTCGTGCGCCTTCAGCACCTTGAACATCTCCTGGCAATAGGCCAGGTCAGGCTTGTCGCGCGTGCTGCCCAGCGCTGCGGCCGGCGTGCCGGCCACCAGTTCGAGGTTGTGGCTGGTCTCCTGCGTCAGGTCGACGAAGTCTTCGTTGATCACGCCACGCACGCCGTGATGCGCACCGTACACGCGGGTCACCTCGCGAAAGCGCCGCGCTTCGAGCACCACGCCGACCAGCGACTGGTTGATCACCGCGGTGGGGCCGCCACCCTGGGCGACGAGGATCTTGCCGGATGACATTGGGGGGGTTCTCCTAAACCGGGTGTTGGTGGCCAGGTGCGTCGCTGGCCGACCTATGATGCTCCGATTGTTCTGCATCGAGGGTGCGCCATGAGTGCTGTCCTGAACACCCCAAGCCTCCAGCGCCCTGAAATCGAGCAGGCCCTGCGGGCCGCGTTCGACCGGTTGCGCGCCGGCTTCGAAGCCGAACGCGACCCCGGCCACGCGCTGCGCATGGACCGCCTGAATCGTGTCGAAGACATGATCAAGCGCATGTCGCCAGCGATGATCCAGGCCATCTCGGCCGACTTCGGCCATCGCTCGGCGCAGGTCACGCAGCTGTCGGACATCACCCCCGTACTGTTGAGCCTGCGCCACACGCAGCGCCATCTGCGCGGCTGGATGAAGACCCGGCGCATGCCGACCAGCCTGATCTACCGCCCCGGCTACAACCGCCTGATGCGCCAGGCGCTGGGCGTGGTGGGTATCGTCAGCCCCTGGAACTACCCGGGCATGCTGGCGCTGACGCCGGCCATTGCCGCGCTGGCCGCGGGCAACCGTGTGATGATCAAACCGTCGGAGATCGGCCCGCGGTTCTCCGAACTGCTGCGCGAACAGGTGGCGCAACGTTTTGGCGCCGACGAGATGGTGGTCGTCACCGGTGACGCCGATCTCGGTCGAGCCTTCGTCAGCCTGCCCTTCGATCACCTGCTGTTCACCGGATCGACCGCCGTCGGGCGCCAGGTGGCGATGGCGGCGGCGGCCAACCTGACGCCGGTGACGCTGGAATTGGGCGGCAAGTCGCCGGCCATTCTGGGCGCCGGCTTCGACCTCGAACGCAGCGTGTTGCGGCTGGCCGCCGGCAAGCTGCTGAACGCCGGCCAGACCTGCATCGCCCCCGACTACGTGGCGGTGCCGCGCAGTCGAATCGATGACTTCGTGGCGGCCATGCGTCGTGCCCACCAGCGCCTGTACCCCACGGTTGCCAGCAATCCGGACTACACCAGCATCACCACCGAGCGCCACTACCGGCGCCTGCTGGCGCTGCTGGATGACGCGCGCAGCCAGGGCGCACAGACCGTCAACCTGCACGCCGAGGGCCCGTCCGACGCCACGCGCAAGCTGCCGTTGCACCTGGTGCTGGGCGCCGGCGAGGGCATGCGTGTGATGCAGGAAGAATTGTTCGGCCCCATCCTGCCGGTGCTGGCCTACGACCACATCGACGAGGTGATCGCGCACGTCAACCGCCACGATCGGCCACTGGCCCTGTACTGGTTCGGCACCGACGCCGCTGAACGCGAGCGTGTGCTGCGTCAGACCCTGGCCGGTGGCGTGACCGTGAACGACACGCTGTGGCACATCGTGCAGGAGGACCTGCCCTTCGGCGGCGTGGGCGCCAGCGGCATGGGCGCCTATCACGGTGAATGGGGCTTCCGCACCTTCAGCAAGGAAACCGGCGTCTACCACCAGAGCAGGCTGTCGGGCAGCGCGTTGCTGTTTCCGCCCTATGGCGTGGTGTTCGAGAAGTTGTCGGGCCTGATCCGCCGCATCGGCTGACGGGCCTTCACAACTGCTGCAACTCCTGCGCGCGCTGCAGCAGCCTGTCCAGCGCGCGGTCGAGCAACTCGCGCTCGGGTTCGCTCAAGGCGGCCAACAGATAAGCCTCGCGTGCCTGGATCACCGGGTTCAGCTGTTGCAGCACGCTGCGCCCGGCCGGCAACAGCTGCACGATGACGTGGCGCCGGTCGTCGGGGTCGGTCTGGCGCGACACCAGCCCGCGCGCCTGCAGCCGGCGCAAGGCCCGGCTGGCCTGCATCTTGTCGACCGTGGTGGCCTGCGCGGCTTCAGCAGCCTGCAGCCGGCCACGATCGCCCAGCACCGCAAGCAGCCGCCACTCGTCTCTCGTGAGGTCGAAGCGTTGCTGGTAAACCGCGGCCATCGCGCGGCTGACGGCGTCGGCCAGCACCGCCAGGCGGTAGGGCAGAAACTGTTGCAGCGTCATCACCACCCCCGGCCCGCGACGGCAAGCCCAGCGCCATCGTAACGTCGGTGACGATCAGAACGCCAGCAGCTCGGTGTGCAACCCCTTGTCGGCGAGCGCCAGGCGCGCCTGCTGCGCAAGCGCGGCCGACGCGAAAGGCCAGAACACCGCGCGCCATGCGGCACCGGCGCGCATCGATTCGGCGCGCATCGGCACCGCCTGCAGCAGGGCAACGGCCTGCAGCTGCGCGGCGATGCGCTCGGACTGTCGCTTGTCGGCGAGCGGGGCGCTCACCAAGGCCCAGACTCTGGCCGGCGCAGGCGCTGCCGGGTCGGCACGCAGCGCACGGCCGGCCGTGCGCAGGGTCTGCCGCTGCGCTGCAGGCAGGGTGGCAACCAGGGTAGGGCGATCGAAGTGGCCGCGCCGTGGGTCGACGTTGGCGGGGGCCGGCGTAGCCCGGACAGGCTCTTGGGCCGCCCTTTCAGCCCCCACCTCGACCGGCACCTCGACCCGCACCGCCACGGCTGCCGCTGCGGTTGGCGCCGACGCGGGCGCCGATGCCGCGGCCGACACCGGCGCCGGTGCCGACAGTGCAGCCCCCCCGCGCAGGGCCATGCCGCCCATGAACAGTGTCAGGGCCAGGCTGCCAAGGACGCCAGTGGCGGCACCCAGGCGCATGCGACTCCAGTGCCGCGAGCCCAAGACCGCGCCCATCGGCCCGGGGGCCAGCAGCAGGCGCCGGCGCGCATCGCCGACGCCGATCGCCGCGGTCAGCACGTGCAGCGGCAAGGCTGGCGCATCGACCTCGTCGATGTAGCGTTCGGGATCGGCATCGATCAATCGCCACGGCAATTCTTCCGTCAGTGGGCGCTGACTGTTGCCGTGCACCGCCACCCAGCGTGCCACCACCCGTGGGCGCAGTGGGGCGATGAAATCGTCGTTGAACAAGGCCCTGAAAGCACCCTGCCCGCGCCACTGCCGCCAGGCGGCGCGCCACGTTCGGCGACCATTGCGCAGCGGCAACTCCAGCACCTGCCGAGTCGCCCAGTCGGGTCGTTCGACCGGTGCGGCCGGCGTGGGGTCGACACTGTTCTGCGGCCTGCCTGCGTGCGCCGCAGCGGATGTTTCGGGAGCAGCCAGCGCGCGGTCCAGGATGCTCGCAACCGGTGCACGATCGGGTAACGGCACGGCGACCGCATCGGCCGTGGCAACAGGCACCAGCCCGGTGTCGATCTCGACCATCGCGTCACCGGCATCTGGCGGCTCGGGGGTCGGTGTCGGTTCGGCAGCGGGCTCGGCGGGCGGTTCCGCCGGCACTTCAGGCGCCACGCGGGCGCCCTGCACCGCGTAGGGCAGGCTGACCACACCGACGCTGTGCACCTGCTCGGCGCTGATGCGCGTGGCCAGCGGATGACGGTTGTGCCAGGCCACCACACGGGCGACCACCTGGTCACTGTGCTCGAGGGTGGGCTCCATCGCGTGATTCTCCGCAAGCAGGCGACCGCACGATCGTGCCAACAGGGCGGCGTTCCACGGGCTTTCCGTCGCCGCTGCGGTCACCGTCAATGCCGACCTTGCGCCGGATCAAGGTTTTCCCCAGCCGGAGCGCTTTCAATCGTAACCTCAGTTACGACATCATCGAAAGGATGCCCCATGAAGATCCAGCAGATTCACCACGTGGCCTACCGCTGCAACGACGCCGCCGAGACCGTGGCCTGGTACGGTGACAAGCTGGGCATGGACTTCGTGCTGGCGATCGCCGAGGACCGCGTGCCCAGCACCCATGCACCCGACCCCTACATGCACCTGTTTCTGGACGCCGGCAACGGCAATGTGCTGGCTTTCTTCGAACTGCCCAATGCCGCGCCGATGGGCCGTGACCCGAACACACCCGAGTGGGTGCAGCACATCTCGTTTCGCGTCGGCAGCGTGGCCGAACTGCACGAGACCAAGGCCAGGCTCGAAGCCAGCGGCGTGCCGGTGATCGGCATCACCGACCACACGATCTTCCAGTCGATCTACTTCTTCGATTGCAACGGCCACCGGCTGGAGCTGGTCGCCGACACCGCCACGCCCGAGATGAAGCAGCGCCTGGACGAGGTGAAGTGGGCGATGCTCGAAGAATGGTCGCGCACCAAGCGCGCGCCACGCCACGCGGCCTGGATGCACGAGAAGGAATTCGACGGCGTGGCCGCCGACTGAGGCCGACGCCGGCCAGGCATGCCGGCCAAGCGCAGGCATACTGTGCCGATGTGCCCCGGGGGCTGGGCGCGGCGGAGGACGATCTTGCGGAAGACACGCGGACTGCGCGCGCTGGTGACGCTTGCCGCCTTTGGCCTGGCCCTGTTGCCGGTCGTCGTGCGCGCCCAAGCGGCGACACCTGCCGCCGCCTACAGCCTGCCACCGCTGCAATTGCCCGGCCCGGCCGATGGCGAAGCGCTGCTCATCTCCCGCGTCGAATTTGTCGGCCGCCAGTCGCTGCCAGAAGCCGATCTGCAGGCGCTGGCCGCCCCCTTCCTGAACCGGCCGCTGCGCCTGCTGGACGTGGAGGAACTGCGCCAGCGCGTCACGCGCGCCTATGTCGACCGGGGCTATGTCAATTCAGGGGCGCTGTTGCCCGAGCAGGCGCTGCAGTCGGGCACGTTGCGCTTGACGATCATTGAAGGTCGGATCACCCAGACCCGTTTCCAGGGCCTGGACGGTCTGAACCCGAACTACCTGCGCAGCCGTTTGCTGCGACCCGACGAGCCGCTCGCGCTGCCGCAACTGCAGCAGCGCTTTGCCACTTTGCTGGACGATCCGATGATCGAGCGCATGAACGCCCGGCTGCTGCCAGGCCAGGCGCTGGGTGAATCGACACTGGACGTCGAGCTCACCCGCGCGCGGCCCTGGCGCCTGGCCCTGTTCGCCAACAACCAGGGCGCGCCCGCGGTGGGATCGGCAGTGGCCGGTGCCGAGCTGCAGCTGTTCAACCTCAGCAGCTGGGGCGACCAGCTGGCGGCCACGCTGTCGCGCAGCGGCGGCAGCACGCAGTACGACCTGGGCTGGACGCTGCCGCTGGCCGCCAGCCGCAGCACCGTGCAGCTGCGCGCGGCACGCAGCCATTCATCGGTGATCGAAGAACCGCTGTCCACACTGGACCTGGGCAGCCGCGTCGACACGCAGGAAATCAGCTTCAACCACCCCGTGCTCGACAACGCCACGCAGCGACTGAGCCTGGGCCTGAGCTACGCCCGGCGCGACAACCGAACCACGCTCGACGGCGAGCCTTTCTCCTTCGTCGCCGGTGAGGCCAGCGGCACGACGCGCGTGCGCGCCTGGCGCTTCTTCCAGGACGCCACGCTGCGCCTGGACCGCCATGTGCTGGCGCTGCGATCGACCTTCGTCTTCGGGCGCAACAACCTGCCCGCCGAGACCCTGGTGCATGGCCAGCCGAGCACGCAGTACCGGCTGTGGGTCGGCCAGGCGCAGGGCGCCCTGGCGCTGGGCGATGGCGGCGCACTGCTGGTGCTGCGCGGCCTGCTGCAATACAGCCGCGATGCGCTGGTGCCGCTGGAACAGATCAGCATCGGTGGCCGGTACACCGTGCGCGGCTATCGCGAAAACACCTTGGTGCGCGACCGCGGCTGGGCCACCAGCGCCGAGTTGCACTGGCCGCTGGCCACCGGCAGCACGCCGCGCCGACGGCTTTGGCTGCTGCCCTTCGTCGATGCCGGCAGTGCGCACAACCAGGGCGGCAAGTCGCAGCGCCTGGCATCGGCCGGGCTGGGACTGCGCGCCCAGTTCGACAACATCGACGCCGAGATCTACGTCGCCCGGCGCCTGGAGCGCCGCCCCGTCGACACCCGCGGAGACCTGCAGGACCATGGCATCCACCTGTCCGTTCGCTGGCTGGCGTTCTAGCGGCCTGCGCGCCACGCTTGTGGCCTTGCTGACGCTGGGCCTGGGGCTGAGCATGGCCCGGGCGGCGTCGACAGGGCTGGACGACGGCCGCTGCCTGCTGCGCCAGGGCCAGGTGCGGCTGGCGGCCGAACAGCTGGCGGACCGGCACGCCGCCACCCCGGCAGGCCTGGCCCGTGCACAGACCGCGGCGGCGCTGGGCCAGGCCTATCTGCGGCTGAACCAGCCCAATCTGGCCGAACCACTGCTGCGCGAGGCAATGGCCGGACTGGACACGCCGCGCGCACGTGCCACCGCCGCCCTCGATCTGGGCCACCTGCTGCTGGCGCGCCACCAGCCGCAAGCTGCTGACGATGCCTGGCTGCAGGCCTTGCAACTGGCCCCGAACGACGCCGAACTGGCGCTGGCGGTCGAGCTGAACCGACTGCGCCTGCAGCCCGTCGGCCAGCGCCTGCCCCGGCTGCAGGCGGCCGCCGCGGCGCTGGCCCAGCTGCCGCCCGGCCCGGTGCGCACGCGCGATACGCTGAACCTGGCGGCGCAGGCGCTGGCAGAGGGCGAAGCTGCGACCCAACTGGCGCTGCAGCAGTACAGCGCCGGGCGCGACGCCGCGCTGGCTGCTGCCGACGACGCGCTGGCTGCCGAGGCCTACGATGGCCTGGCGGCGCTGTACGAACGTCAGCAGCGCGACGACGAGTCGCTGCGGCTGACCGAACGTGGCTTGCGCCATGCCCAGCGCCTGCCGGCGCCAGAGCTGGCGATCCCGCTGGAATGGCGTGCCGGCCGCCTGGCACAGCGCCAGGGTGACACCGTGCGCGCGCTGGCCGCCTACCGACGCGCGGTCGAGCATGTGCAGGCGGTGCGCAGCGACATGCCGGTGCAGTATGTCGACGGCCGCTCGTCGTTCCGCGAGACGCTGGAGCCGGTCTACCTGGGCCTGACCGACCTGCTGCTGCAGCAGTCGGCGCGGGTGCAGGGCGATGAGCGCAGCGCGTTGCTGCGCCAGGCGCGCGACACGGTCGAGCTGATCAAGCAGACCGAGCTCGCCGACTACCTGCGCGACCGCTGCAGCCTGGGTGCGGCGCGCAGCGCGGCCCCTTTCCAGCCGCCACCGGCGACCGCGATCTACTACCCCATCATCCTGCCCGACCGGCTGGAGCTGCTGCTCGAGACCGAACAGGGCATCACGCGCACCCCGGTGGCCGTGCGGGGCGACGATCTGCGCCGCCAGGCGCTGAATTTCGTGGCTGCGCTGCGCGCCGGCAGCGGCTACCGCGCGCAGGCCGGCAAGCTCTACGAATGGCTGATCCAGCCGCTGGTGCCACAGCTCGACGCCCAGCACATCCGCACGCTGGTGGCGGTGCCCGACGGTGTGTTGCGCCTGGTGCCGCTGGGCGCCTTGCACGATGGTCAAGACTTCATCATCCGCCGCTGGGCCCTGGCCACGGTGCCCGGCCTGACGCTGACGCAGTCGGCACCCGACAGCCACCGCCCGCTGCGCGCCCTGCTGGCCGGCTTGAGCGAGCCCGGACCGGTGCTGGACAAGCTGCCGCCGCAGCTGGTGAATGCCGTGCTCGACCCCGAAGGCAGCGCTGATGGGGCGCGCAGCGGTGCCGCCATGCTGTCGCGCAGCCCGGCTGCGGTGCGCGACGCGCTGCGCGATGCGCTGGCGCTGCCCGGCGTGCGGCGCGAGGTCGAAGACCTGGGCCGGCTGCTCGGCGGCACCGAACTGCTGGACCGCCGTTTCACGCTGGCAGCGCTGAAGCAGCAGCTGGCCGCCGGGGACCAGGACCTGGTGCACATCGCGTCGCACGGTGTGTTCGGCGACAGTGCCGACAACACCTTCATCATGACCTACGACGAACTGCTTACGCTCAACGGCCTGCAGCGCCTGCTGACGGGCCCCCACCCCCGCAGCCGGCCGATCGAGCTGATCACGCTGTCGGCCTGCCAGACCGCCGAGGGTGACGACCGCGCGCCACTGGGCATGAGCGGCACCGCGCTGAAGGCCAATGCACGCAGTGCACTGGGCACGCTGTGGCCGGTGTCCGACAGCGCCGCGCAGCGCCTGATGGTCAGCTTCTACCGCCGGCTGCTGGAGAATCGCGTCAGCGGTCACGGCAGCAAGATCGATGCGTTGCGCGCGGCGCAGCTCGATCTGATCGCCGATCCGGCGTTCAGGCACCCGTTCTACTGGGCACCGTTCATCCTGGTGGGAGACTGGCAATGAAACTCGTGCTGTCAATCTTGGCCTGGGCGGCCGCCGCCGCGGCCCAGGCCGCCGCGCTGACCGACGGCAGCACCGGCGCGGTGCAGTCGTTGTCGGGCCGCTTCAGCGTGCCGCAAAGCCTGGGCACGGTGCGCGGCGCCAACCTGTTCCACAGTTTCACGCGATTCGGCGTGGCCCCCGGCGAGACCGCCACCTTCAGCACCAGCGACGCCGCCATCCGCAACGTGATCAGCCGCGTCACCGGCGGCGAGCCCAGCCTGATCGACGGTGGCATCAAACTCGACGCTGCAGCCGGCAGCGCGCCCGCGTTCTGGCTGGTCAACCCCAGCGGGGTGGTCGTCGGTGCCGGCGCCAGCTTCGACCTGCCGGGTAGCCTGCACCTGTCCACCGCGCCGCGCCTGCAGATGGCCGACGGCAGCACCTGGGACACCGGCAGCAGCAACGGCAGCTCGCTCAGCGTGGCCGCACCCGAGAGCTTCGGCTTCCTGTCTGGTCAGGTTGCCGCTGCCTTGCGCTGGCAAGGCGCCAACCTGACCCTGCAGCCGGGCAGCACGCTCGAATTGGCGGCTGGCAGCGTGACGGTGCAAGGCGCCAAGCTGAACGCCCCGGGCGGCCACGTGGGCGTGCGCTCACCCGGCGACGTGCTGGTAAGCCAGGCCACGCTGTACAGCAGCTCGGGCCCCGATGCCCAGGCCGGCAGCATCAGCATCGATGCGGGCACGCTGACGATCGACGGCCACGGCACGGCGGCGTTGCTGGGTGTGGAGAGCAGCGTCGGCCAGATCAGCGCAGCCGACGCCATCGACCTTCGGGTGGCTGGTGCGTTGCGGCTCAGCGGCGGCGCTGAGGTGCTGACCTACAACCTGTCAGAACAAAGCGCGGGCCGCGTGCAGGTCAGCGCCGACAGCATCACCGCCGACGGCCAGTCGCAGCGTGTCACCGGCATCGGCTCTTACTCGCTCGGTGCCGGCGCAGGCTCGGCCATCGACATCGACGCCACGCGCGTCAGCCTGATCGGCGGTGGCCAGTTCTTCGCCGCTGCCCTGGGCAGCGGCAACGGCGGTGCCTTGAACGTACGCGCCGGCTCGATGTTGCTGGACGGACAGGGCACATTCGCGTTCATCGGCACCCAGGTGCTGAGCGGCGGCTCAGGCAGCGCCGGGGCGCTGGACGTGCGCGTGCAAGACCAGCTGAGCCTGGCCGGCGGCGGCCAGATCGTGTCAGACAGCGTCAACAGCGGCCGCGCGGGGCGCTTGAGTGTCAGCGCCGGTGCGATGCTGATCGACGGACAAAGTGGTGATTTGACCACTGGCTTGAGAAGTTATGGTGCAGGGGCGCTGCTGCTTGACGTGGCCGGCAGCCTGCAGTTGTTGAACAACGCGGCCATCACGTCGTTCAGCAATGCCGGCATCGCACCGGCTGCGCTGCAGGTGCGCGCGCGCAGCATCACGCTCGATGGTGGGGGACATGCAGCGGCACAGATCACCAGCCTCAGCTCGAACGAGTCGGACTCGGCAGCGCTCAGCGTGCAGGCCAGCGAGCGCCTGGTCTTGACCGCTGGCGGCCAGATCAGCTCAGCCACACTGGGCAGCGGTGCGGCCGGCAGCGTCGACGTCAAGGCGCCCGTGATCGAACTCAGCGGTGGCGGTGAGTTCGTCACGGCAATCTCCAGCACCTCGCTCGGGCGCCTGGGTGGCAACTCGGGCGACGTGGACATCCAGGCCTCCAGCCTGAGCGTGAAGGCCAGTGCCAGCATCTACGCCGACAGCCGGGCCGACGGTGGCAACGCCGGGCGGGTGATGGTGGCGGCCGACACCATCGTGATCGACGGCACGGGGCTGGCCACGGGCATCCATTCGTTGGCCCAGGGCAAGTTCAGCAACGCCGGCAGCGTGGTGATTCAGGCCGCGCAGCAAATGACGGTGCGTGACGGCGGCAGCATCATCGCGGGCACGCTGGGCAGCGGCAGCCCTGGCGTGATCAACATCACCGCCCCGACGCTGCTGATCGATGGCAAGGGCGCGCCAGACACCTTCACGGGCATTGCCGGTGATGTGTTGACGGGCCTGGGCGCCGGCGCCGAAGTGTCCGTCAACGCCAACCGGCTGAGCATCGTCAATGGCGCCTCGGTGTCGTCGGCGACCTACACCGGCTCCAACGCCGGTTCGGTGCGCATCAACGCCGATGTCCTGATCGTCGATGGCGGTGACCGCAGCCACGCCACCGGCATCAGCGCCGATTCGGGCGGCGCCGGCAATGCCGGCAGCGTGCTGATCAAAGCCCGCGAGATGACCCTCAGCAACGAAGCCCTGGTGTCGACCAGCACCCTGGACACCGGCCAGGGCGGCGCGATCAGCATCGACGCGGGCAGCCTGACGGTGGACAGCGCGGCCGGCATCGTCTCGGTGACCGCCGGGCCGGGCGCTGCCGGCAATATCGATCTGCGCGTGGTCAACGCCCTGGTGCTGCGCCAAGGCGGCGCCCTGAGCGCCAACACCGGCGGTGAAGGCGCTGCCGGCCGCATCAGCGTCAGCGCGGGCTCGTTTCTGGCCACCGGCAGCGACGCAGCATCAGGCTTCAAGACGCAGGTGATCAGCCGCGCGCGGCAGGGCTCGGGCGGCCAGCCGGGCAGCATCACCCTCAACGTGCGAGACACGTTCGAGCTGCTGGACGGCGCTGCCTTGAGCATCGCCAACGACGCCCAGGTGGCCAACCCCGGCGCGATCGCAACACCCACGTTGCGCGTGCAGGCGAACCGCATCGTGCTGAACGCTGGCGACATCACGGCCGCCGCATCGGTCAACGCCAACGCCGGCCAGATCGTGCTGACGTCGGCGGGCGGCATCCAGCTCAAAGGCAGCAGCGTGCGCACCTCGGCGTTGGACGGCGACGGGGGGCCGATCACGCTTACCGCGGGCGGCCTGGTGCTGCTGAAGGATTCACGCATCACGTCGTCGGTTGATGGTTTGAGCAACGGCAACGGCGGCGACATCACGATCACCAGCCCGGCGCTGGTGCTGGCCTCGGGCTTCGTGCAGGCGAACACCACAGCACCGCTGGCTCGCGGCGGCCAGGTGCAGATCAACGCCGGCCTGCTGCTGCCCGACGGCAACAATGTGTTCGTCGGCGGTAGCCGCATCGAGACCTTCAGGTCCGGCGTGCCGGGCTACAACGTGATCCAGGCCGCCGCGCCCGATGGCGTCAGCGGGCAGCTCAGCGTCACGCTGCCGCAACTCGACCTGTCGGCCGGTCTGGTCAGCCTGTCCACCCGGCGGCTGGACCTGGGCGTGGTGGCACGTGACGTGTGCGAAGTCGGGCCCGACAGCAGGCTGTCGATCCAGGGCCGCGGCGCGCTGCGCGAGCCGGCGTCGGCGCCGCTGCGCCTGCAGCCTTGATCAGGACACGATGGTGCCGCTGACCTCGCCCAGGCCGATGCGCACGGCGCCGGGCGACGCGCAATGGGCCCGCAGCGTGACGGTGTCGCCGTCCTGCAAGAAGCTGCGCGACTCGCCGCCGGGCAAAGTGATCGGCGACTTGCCGTTGCTCGACAGCTCCATCAGCGACGCGTAGGTACCCGGCTTCGGCCCCGAGATCGTGCCGCTGCCCAGCAGGTCACCGGCTTGCAGGTTGCAGCCGTTGCTGGCGTGGTGCGTCAGCAGCTGCGCCCAGGTCCAGTAGGCATCGGTCAGGTTGGACTGCGACAGCCGCACCGCGGCTTGACCGGCAGTGCGCATGACCGCGCTCTGCAGCCACACTTCCAGCGTGATGTCGATCGCGCCGGCTTCGCGGTTGAAGGGCGAATCGAGGTAGGGCAGCGGCTGCGGGTCGCCGTCAGGCCGCGTGAACGGCCTTCGATACGGCGCCAGCGCGTCCATGGTGACGATCCAGGGCGAGATCGAGCTGGCAAAGCTCTTGGCCAGGAACGGGCCCAGCGGCTGGTACTCCCAGGCCTGCATGTCGCGCGCCGACCAGTCGTTGAGCAGCACCAGGCCGAACAGTGCGTCCTCGGCCTCGCCGATCGGCACCGGCTCACCCAGCGCATTGGCGCGGCCGACGAAGGCGCCGACCTCGAGCTCGTAGTCCAGCCGCTGGCAGGGGCCGAACACCGGCGCAGCGTCACCCGCATCCTTGGTCTGGCCGCTGGGGCGCTTGATGGCGCCGCCCAGGCCGATGCTCGACGCCCGCCCGTGGTAGCCGATCGGCACCCACTTGTAGTTGGGCAGCAGCGGGTTGTCGGGGCGGAACAGCTTGCCGATGGTGGTGGCGTGGTGGATGCCGGCGTAGAAGTCGGTGTAGTCGCCGATGCGGCAGGGCAGGCTCATCTCGCATTGCGATTGCAGCAGCAGGCACAGTTCGAGAAAAGGCGATTGCTCGGAGCCTTCGGCCAGTGCCGCCGACAGCGCAGCGCGCAGGCCGCGCCAGGCCGGCCGGCCCAGCACCATGAAGGCGTTCAGGTCGCCGTCGGCCAGCGGCGCCAGCCAGGCCGAAACCTCGCCAGACCAGGGGCATTGCTCGCGCGCCAGCCGCAAGTCCAGCACCTGGTCGCCGATCGCCACGCCGATGCGCCAGGCATCGTCGCTGCCTTTCGGGCGCATGCGCCCGAAAGGCAGGTTCTGCACGGGAAAGTCAGCGCCGGCCTCGTTGGCGCTGGCCACCCAGCTGCGCAGCGCGGGATCGTGGGTGGCGTCGGTCAAAGTCGTCATCGGGTCATGCCTTGAAGTGGTCGGACAGCGGCGCCCAGCACTCGGCGTAGCGCGGATCGAGCGCGCCGCCGTTGAGCGCGAAATCGGTGCAGCGAAAGCGCCAGCGGCTCTCGAACATGAAGGCCAGCGTGTCGTCCAGCTTGTGCGGCGCCAGCTGGGCGTTGCTGGCCTTGTCGAAGGCCTCGGCGTCGGGGCCGTGCGGCACCATCGCGTTGTGCAGGCTCATGCCGCCGGGCTTGAAGCCTTCGGGCTTGGCGTCGTACTGCCCATGCACCAGGCCCATGAACTCGCTCATGATGTTGCGGTGGTACCAGGGCGGGCGGAAGCTGTCTTCCATCACCAGCCAGCGCGGCGGAAAGATCACGAAGTCGCAGTTGGCCGTACCCGGCGTATCGCTGGGACTGGTCAGCACCGTGAAGATCGACGGGTCGGGATGATCAAAGCTGATCGAACCGATGACCATGAAGTGCTTCGTGTCGTACCTGAACGGCACCAGGTTGCCATGCCAGGCGACGACATTGAAAGGGCTGGCGTCCGCC
The DNA here is from genome assembly GCA_016707445.1 of Rubrivivax sp. Lineage (GTDB taxonomy): Bacteria > Pseudomonadota > Gammaproteobacteria > Burkholderiales > Burkholderiaceae_C > Rubrivivax. The sequence continues at coordinate 100,622 of JADJHR010000019.1, read as the reverse complement.
CGCGCCTGCCACAGCTGGCCGCCGAACTTGCGCACCACCGTCGTCGGTTGCAGGTCCGCCTCGAAGGCCGCCACCGGGCACTGGAAGTCGCGCGCATTGGCCAGACCGTTGCTGCCGATCGGGCCCAGCTCGGGCAGGCGGAACGGCGCGCCGTAGTTCTCGCAGACATAGGCCCGCGTCGGCCCGTCCAGCGCCACGCGAAAGGCCATCCCGCGCGGGATCAAGACAATCTGGCCGGCTGCCACGTGCAGCACGCCAAGCTCGGTGGTGATCGTCATCGCGCCTTGCTGCGGCACGATCAGCATCTCGCCGTCGGCATTGATCAGCACGCGTTGCATGCTGCAGTTGGCCAGCACCAGGTGTGCGGCGATGCCGGTCTGCGCGTCGGCGTCGCCGTTGACCACGATGGTGTGCAGGCCGTCGATGAAATCCAGCGCGCGGTCGGTCGGCACCGGCATTGCGTGCCAGCGCATCGGGTCGGGCGGCGTGGCCACGCCGGCAGCAGCACCGGTCTTCCAGGTCGGGTGCGGCAACGCCTGATGGGCGGTGCCGGTGCACTTGACGCCGGGCTGGCGCCGGTACATCCAGGTGCGGCGGTTCTCGGCACGCGGCGCTGTGAAGGCGCTGCCCGACAACAGTTCAGCGTACAGGCCGTTCGCCACGCGCTGCGGGCTGTTGCGGCCCATCGGCAGGCTGCCAGGCAAAGCTTCGCTGCTCAACTGATTGCCGAAGCCCCCCAGGTATTGCAGCTCAGTCATTCGGCGCTCCTTGAAGGCTGGCACGCGTGACGTCCAGCGCCTGCTGCAGCAGGTCCTGGCGGCCGATCTGGTTGGCCAGCACCAGCACCAGGCGCGCGTTGAGGTCGTGGCTTTGGTCCAGGCTCAACCCCTGGTGCGCGGCCAGCAACGCTTCGTAGAAGTCGTCCGGGCTTTCGAGCTTGGGTTCGACGGTCAGCATCATGGTTCAGCTCCGGGCCAGCGCGCGGTCGATCGCGGCCTGAATGCCAGCCGCCGTCGGTTCGCGCCAGCGTGCGGCCACGTGGCCGTCGGGGCGCAGCAGGTAGGCCGTGCCGGGCCGGGCATCGTAGCGCTGCGTGGCCAGGCCCTGGTCGTCGTGCAGCGCCTGGCCGTCGAGGGCCAGCACCTGCAGCGACAGACCCGCGGACCAGGTCGGCGCCGCACCGAACACCAGCAGCGTGAAGCCCGATCCCAGTTCGCGCAGCAGCCAGGTGGGCTGGCCGCGCTTCGTCAACGGCGCATCGGCGGCCGCCGCACCGGGGCACATCGCCCCGCCGAAGGCATCGACGTCGACACTGTTGAGCGCCGATGCGCTCAAGGTCGCGGGCACCGACAGCCGCCCGCTGTTGACCAGCTTGCGGGCAAACGGAAAATCGCGCGCCAGCCCCAGCACCGCATTGCGGAACACGCGGCTGATGTCGCTCTTGGGCGTGATGAAGTCGGTGGCGCGCGTGCTGTTCAGGATGTTCTCGTCGGCGGCGAATTCACGCTCGTCGGCATAACTGTCGAGCAGGGCGTCAGGTGCCTCACCGCGCTGCACGGCAACCAGCTTCCAGGCCAGGTTGTCGATGTCCTGCACGCCCGAGTTGGCGCCGCGCGCACCGAAAGGCGACACGCCGTGCGCCGAATCCCCCGCGAACAGCACCCGGCCATGGCGGAAACGGTCCATGCGCAAACAGGCAAAGGTGTAGACGCTGGCCCATTCGAGCGTGAACGCCACCTCGCGCCCGAAACCCTGACGCAGCATCTGCTGCACACGCGGCACGATGCGCTCGGGCTGGCGCTCGGCGTCGGGGTCGGCGTCCCAGCCGAGCTGGAAGTCGATGCGCCAAACGCCATCGGGCTGGCGGTGCAGCAGCACGCTCTGCCCACGATGGAAGGGCGGGTCGAACCAGAACCAGCGTTCGGTGGCATCGCCCGCAAACAGCGGCTCGGCCAGCTTCAGATCGGCGATCAGAAAGCGGTCGTGGAAGACACGACCCTTGCTCTCCTGACCCAGCAGCGCGCGCAACGTCGAGCGTGAACCGTCGCAGGCCACCACCTGGTCGGCCGTGATGCAGTAGGGGCCGTCGGGCGTGTCGAGGCTCAGCGTGATGCGATCGGCACCTTGCTCGATGCCCACCACCTTGTGGCACCAGCGCAGGTCGATCGCCGGCAGCTCGAGCGCCCGCTCGACCAGGAAGCCTTCGGCGTAGTACTGCTGCAGGTTGATGAAGGCCGGCCGCTCGTGGCCGGCTTCGGGCTGCAGGTCGAAGTGGTAGACCTCGGCATCGCCAAAGAAGACGCGGCCCACACGCCACGACACGCCCTTGTCGACCATGCGCTGGCCCACGCCCAGGCGGTCCCAGATCTCCAGCGTGCGCTTGGAAAAGCAGATCGCGCGCGACCCCGTGGACAGCCGGTGGTCGTTGTCGAGCAGCAGCACCTGCTCGCCGCGCTGTGCCAGGTCGATCGCCAGCGACAGCCCCACCGGCCCGGCGCCCACCACCACCAGCGGGTGGTGTGCCGGCGCCGTCGCGGCCTGGTCGGGGCAGGCCCGATACTCGAATTCGAGCTTCTGGTAGTCGATGTCCACGCCAAGGCCTCCAGCGCGAGCTTCATGGTTTACAAGCAACAGTCGCGGATCCGGCTCTGCCGGGCCGCTGGCGCTGCCCCTTCGGGGGGAGGCGGCCGCAGGCTGCTTTGAGGGGTGGGGGGGTCAAGTCTCGAGCTGTTTCCACATCTCGATGTCACGCTCGGCGGTCCAGATGCGCGGGTCGCGGTACTGCGTGGCCTCGTCGTAGGCGCGGGTCACGTCGAAGGGCATGCAATGGTCGAAGATCACCCAGTGACCGTACTTCGGCCGCAGCGCCTGCATCGTCGACCGATAGACCGCCTTCAAATCCTGGCCGGCGGCCGCACCGGCCTTGACGGCGCTGAACACGTCGGCGATGAAGTCACGCGTGCCCTGCAGGCCGGCGGCCACTTGCGACTCGGTCTGCAGCGCGGCGCCGCGACCGGGCACCAGCTGGGCCGGCTTCAGCGCCGCGAGATTGTCCAGCGTGGTCGGCCAGTCGCTGAAGTAGGCGTCGCCGGCATAGGGCGTGGCGTCGAACTCGACCAGGTCGCCGCTGAACAGGATGCGTTCGGCCGGCAACCAGACCACGGTGTCGCCCTTGGTGTGGCCGCGGCCCAGCTGCAGGATCTGTACCTCGAGCTGGCCCAGCCACAGCGTCATCTTGCCGCGAAAGGTCAGCGTCGGCCAGGTCAGCCCCGGCGGCACCGACTCGACGTTGCGGAACAGGCGCGGAAAGCGCCCGATCTCGCTGGCCTTGTCCTGCTCGCCACGCTCTCTGATCATGTCGAGCGTGTCTTCGCTGGCGATGATGTGATCAGCCTTGTAGGCCGCCGCCCCCAGCACGCGCACCGCGTGATAGTGGCTCAGCACCACGTACTTGATCGGCTTGTCGGTGACTTCGCGGATGCGGCGGATCACGTCCTGCGCCATCACCGGCGTGGCCTGGGTGTCGATGACCATCACCGCGTCGTCGCCGATCACGATGCCGGTGTTGGGGTCACCCTCGGCGGTGTAGGCATAGGCATGGTCACTCAACCTGGTGAAGCTGACCTTCTTCTCTTCCAGGTCGGCCTGGCTGGCAAAGGCTTTGGTGGGATTGCTCACGGCGGGCTCCGGTACGGACTGCGGGGAAACAAGCCTCGATGCTAAACGTCCAGCGCGTCCGGCTGGGTCAACGACGCAGGGCTGGCGGACCTGGACGTGGCACCGGCCGCCGTTTGAGGGCAATGCCTAGAATGGCCCGAACTCCCTGCACTGCGAAGGAAAGCCCCATGCGTGACTACCTGAACTTCTACATCGACGGCCAATGGGTCGCGCCAGCCAGCGCGAAGACGCTGGACGTGATCAACCCCGCCACCGAGGCCGTGGCCGGCCGCATCTCGATGGGTTCGGCCGCCGACGTCGACCGCGCCGTGAAGGCCGCGCGCAAGGCCTTTGCCAGCTTCTCGCAGACCAGCGTCGCCGAGCGCTGCGCGCTGCTCGAAGCCATCATCGCCGAGTACCAGAAGCGCTACGCCGACATGGCCGCCGCCATCACCGAAGAAATGGGCGCGCCCACGGTGCTGTCGCAGAAGGCGCAGGCGGCGATGGGCATCGGCCATCTGCAGACCGCGTTGGCAGTGCTGAAGCACTACGAATTCAGCGAGCAGCGTGGCACCACCATGGTCAGCAAGGAGCCGATCGGCGTCTGCGGCCTGATCACGCCCTGGAACTGGCCGATGAACCAGATCGCCTGCAAGGTGGCGCCGGCGCTGGCGGTGGGCTGCACGATGGTGCTCAAGCCGAGCGAGATCGCGCCCTTCTCGGCCCAGATCTGGACCGAGATCCTGCATGCGGCCGGCGTGCCGGCGGGTGTGTTCAACCTCGTCAACGGCGACGGGCCCACGGTGGGCGCGGCGATCAGCAGCCACCCCGAGGTCGACATGGTCAGCTTCACCGGCAGCACGCGGGCCGGCATCGAGGTGGCGCGCAACGCGGCGCCCACGGTCAAGCGTGTGCACCAGGAACTCGGTGGCAAGAGCCCCAACCTGATCCTGCCCGACGCCGACCTCAAGCGCGCCGTCACCGGCGGCGTGCGCGGCGTGATGAGCAACTCGGGCCAGAGCTGCAACGCACCCACGCGCATGCTGGTGCCGCAGGCGCAGATGGCCGATGCACTGGCGATTGCCAAACAGGTGGCCGAAGCCACCACGGTGGGTGCGCCCGACAGCGGCGCCGCGCTGGGGCCCGTGGTGTCGGCCACGCAGTGGGACAAGATCCAGACCCTGATCCACAAGGGCATCGAAGAAGGCGCCACGCTGGTCGCCGGCGGCCCCGGCCGGCCCGAAGGCCTGGACAAGGGCTACTACGTGCGTCCCACGGTGTTGGGCAACGTGAACAACCAGATGACGGTGGCGCGCGAGGAGATCTTCGGCCCGGTGCTGGTGGTCATCGGCTACGACACGGTCGACCAGGCGGTGCAGATCGCCAACGACACGCCCTACGGCCTGGCCGCCTATGTGTCGGCGGGTGACATCGAGGCTGCGCGCCAGGTGGCGGGCCGGCTGCGCGCCGGCCAGGTCTTCATCAACAACGCCGGCACCGACCTGATGGCGCCCTTCGGCGGCTACAAGCAATCGGGCAACGGCCGCGAATGGGGCGAACACGCCTTCGGCGAGTTCCTCGAGGTCAAGGCCATGCTGGGTTGGGCGCCGAAGGCCGCCTGATCACTCGACCACGGGCGAGCCGTAGCTGGACGGCCCGCTCTTGGGTGGCAGGCCCAGGCCCAGCAGCTTGAAGTTGCCGCGGCCACTGGCGGCGGTGATCAGCCCCAGCCTGCGGCCCGGGGCGTCGCCCACCATCGCCCAGTCGAAACGCCAGCTCCAGTTGTGACCGCCCATGGTGCCGGGCAGGTTCATGCGGTGCGCGCTGTCCAGGCCCAGCACGTCTTGCATCGGCACGACGACGAGATCGGCCACCGAGTTGCACAAGGCGCGGATCGCTGCCCAGTGCACGCCTTGCACGCCTTGCCCGTCTTGCTGGTCGTGCGCGCCGCAGGCCAGATAGGTGCCGGCAAAGCGCCGCTCATGTTCCAACGCCGACCGCCACCAGCCGACCAGGGTGTCGGTGTCGTGTGTGCCGGTATAGGCCGCCGTGCCCCGTGCGTAGCGGTGCGGCAGGTAGTCGTGCTCGGCATCGCCACCAAAGGCGTACTGCAGCACCTTCATGCCCGGGTAGCCCAGCGCCGCGCGCAGTGCATGCACGTCGGGTGTGATCAGGCCCAGATCCTCGGCCACGATCGGCAACGGGCCCAGGGCCGCACTCAGGGCGTCGAACAAGGCCCGGCCCGGCCCGCGCCGCCAGCGCCCGTGACGTGCATCGGGGCTGTCGGCCGGGATTTCGAAGTACGCGGCAAAGCCGCGAAAGTGGTCGATGCGAAAGGCATCGGCCTGCTGCAGCATGCGTTGCACGCGGGCCGCCCACCAGGCCCAGCCCTCGGCGGCCATGCGGTCCCAGCGGTAGAGCGGGTTGCCCCAGCGCTGGCCCAGCGGGCCGAGGTCGTCGGGTGGCACGCCGGCCACCACGGTGGGCTGGAAGTCGTCGTCCAGCTGATAGAGATCGGGGCGGGCCCAGCAGTCGGCGCTGTGGTGGGCGACGAAGATCGGCAGGTCACCCAGGATGCCGACGCCGCGACGGTTCGCATAGGTCCTGAGCGCGCCGCATTGCCGGTCGAACTGCCATTGCACGAAACACCAGAACGTGACTTCGGCACTGTGTTCGTGGTGCGCTGCAGCCAGTGCCGCCGGGTCGCGACGGCGCAAGGGCTGGGGCCAGGTCCACCAGGGCCGGCCGCCGACAGCACGTTCCAGCGCCATGAAGAGCGCGTAGTCGTCGAGCCAGTCGGCCTGCCTGCGGCACCAGGCTTCGAACGCGCTGCGGTCGGCGGCGCCGGCCCTGGCGGCGAACCCGGCCGCAGCGCTGCGCAGTTGCGCCATGCGCCAGGGCAGCACACGCGCAAAGTCGACCCGCCGCGCGTCGAACCCGGTGTCGGGCAACGTGGGTGCGTCCAGCCAACCGCTTTGCACCAACGGTTCCAGCGCCACCATCAGCGGGCTGCCCGCAAAGGCCGACACGCTCTGATAGGGCGAATCGCCAGGGCCGATCGGCGTGGTCGGCAGCCATTGCCACAGGCCCTGTCCGCAGCTGGCCAACCAGTCGACGAAGTGATAGGCCGTCGGCCCGAAATCGCCCACCCCGTGCGGCCCGGGCAGCGAAGTCAGGTGCAGCAGCACACCGGCGGTGCGCTGCTGCAACAAGGGCAGCTCAGGCACCGTCAATCGCGATCGCCGCACCGTTCAGCGCCGCCCGCGTATCGGTGATGAGCGCGCTGGGCACGCCGGCCAGGTAGTCGTGAAAGCGGCCCTTGGCCTGAAAACGCTGGCGAAAGGCCGAGGCAAAGAAACGATCGGCAAACCGCGGCACAACGCCGCCGCCGATGTACAGGCCGCCACGCGCACCCAGGGTCAGCACCACATCGCCGGCAAAACTGCCCAGCATCGCGCAGAACAGGTCCAGCGTCTGCGCCGCGGCACTGCGGTCATCGGCCAACGCCTGGGCGACGATGGTCTTGGCGTCGAGGGCTTCGCCGATCTCAAGCTGCGGCCAGCCGTTCACCTCGGCCAGCGCCGCATGCAGCAAGGGCAAGCCGGTTCCCGACAGCAGCCGTTCGGCCGACACATGCGGGTGCTGGCGCCGCACGATGCCGATCAGCTCGGCCTCCAGCGCGTCGCCGGCCGCCAGCGTGGCGTGGCCGCCTTCACCGGCGATGGCCTGCCAACCCACCGGGGTCTTCAGCACGGCGCCCACGCCCAGTCCGGTGCCCGGGCCCAGCACGGCCAGCACCGTGCCCGTGGCGGCGTGCGCTGTGGTCGGCCAGGCCGGCTGCGCGTGGCGCCGCCACTGTGCCGGCGTGAGCTGCGGCAGCGCCAGCGCCAGGGCCTCGAAGTCGTTGACCACGGCCAGCCGGGCCAGGCCCAGCGACTGGCAAAGGGCCAGGCGCGAGAACGACCAGTGGCTGTTGGTGAAATTCACCTGATCGCCGGTCACCGCGGTGGCCACCGCCAGCCCGGCGCTGCGCGGCGCCCGATAGTCCGCACCCAGGTGCTGCGACAACCCCTGCAGGTAGGCCGCCGCCGCTTGCGCCAGCCCGCTGTGATCGGCCACGGCCAGGGTCTGGGGATGGCTGGGCTCGGCCCCCGGCTGTGCCTGCCAGGCGAAACGCGCGCGCGTGCCACCGATGTCGGCCAGCAGGCGCGGGTACAGATCGTCGCCAGTCGGCGATGCGGCCGGGCTGCCACCAGTGGGCGTCGAGACCGTCATGAGCTCATGCCCTCAGTGCAGCCGCCCCTTGCGGCCGGCGGCACCGGGTGGCTGCTTGTGGTCGACCAGGCCCAGTGCCGTCACACCGGCAAACAGCGCGGCGGCGCGCACCTTGATCTCGAGAAGCTCACTGGCAGTCACCGAATATTGCCCGGTGGTTCGATTGACGTCGACCTTGAACTCGACGTCCTTGCCGGCATTGGACAGCACGCCGCTGCTGAACTCGTAGTCGTCGCGCTCCCAGGGCCGACCTTCGGACTCGAGGTCGATGTCCTGGTACTGCACGCGTTCGATTTCGCCGCTGGCCAGGTTGAGCAGCGCGGTGGCGGTGACGACTTCTTCGCTCAGTTCGTCGGTGATGGTGATCGGTACGGTGAGGTCCAGAGTCGTGCCCCTTGCAAGCCGAAAAACCGCATTGTCCAACGTCGGCGCGATGCCGACCACCGGTTGCTCAACGCCGGCCACCGCCGGCGGCCGTGTTCCAGGCCGGCAGCGTGTAGCCGCTGAGCAGCACCACCACCCGCAACAGCGTGGCCACACCGGCAGCGGCGGCCAGCGCCAGTTCCTCGGGCCAGGCCAGCGCCTGCGCGGCCACCATCACCCAGCCGCCGGCAAAGGCGCACAGCGCATAGGGGCGATGGTCGCTGAAGGCACTGGGGATCTGGTTGCAGACGATGTCGCGCAGCACGCCACCGAAGACCGCCGTGATCATGCCCATCAGCACCGCGACGATGGCCGGCATCTGCGCCGCCAGCGCCAGTTGGGTGCCACTGGCGGCAAACAGGCCCAGGCCCAGCGCGTCGGGCCACTGCATCGCACGTTCGGTGGGGGCGAAATGGCGTGCACGCAAGAACAGCATCGCCAGCGCGCACAGGGCCAGCAAGGCCCACAGCCAATGCGCGTGCTGCACCCAGAAGAAGGGTCGGCGGTCGATCAGCAGGTCGCGCAGCGTGCCGCCGCCAAAGGCCGTCAGCCCCGCCACCACCACCACGCCCACCGCGTCCAAGCGCTTGCGTGCCGCCTCGATCAACCCCGACAGCGCAAAGGCCACGATGGCCACCGCCTCGATCAGCACCTCAGCATGCGACAGGGTCCAGGGCGCTGCGCCGGACATGGACGTTCAGCCGCCAGCCAGAAGATCGGCGGCCGATGGCAAGCCAACGACGGGCAAGGGGCCGGTCGCGGACCCATGATCGATGACAGGGGCGGGCATCATCAGGACTCCAGGGCGAAGGATGGGTTCGATGATCGGCGATCTTCGCCAGGCTCGGGCGCGATCGGCGTGCCACCCACCCTGACAGTCAGGTGCCTGACGCCGAAAGATCAGCCGCTCAAAAACTCGACCCCGGCTCTTGCAGAAAGGCGAGCTCGTCGTCGCTGCTGCTGCGCCCAAGCACGTCATTGCGGTGCGGGTAGCGACCGAAGCGCGCGACGATCACCTGGTGCTTGCGCGCCCAGTCCAGCAGACCGGCCGTTTCGGGGTGCTCGGCCGCCAGGGCTTCGAAGTGCTGCAGCGACTCGGCCTGCGCAGCCAGGTCTTCGGCATGTTCGAACGGCAGGTAGGCGAAACCACGCTGGCGCGCATTCAGTTGCCGATCGAAGCTCCGTGCCACCAGGTCGCGTGCGGCCTGCAGCGCCAGCGCGTCGCCGGCAAAGGCCCGTGGCGTGTCGCGAAAGATGTTGCGCGTGAACTGGTCGAGCAGCACGATGCGCGCCAGAGCCGCGCCCGGTGTCGCCGCCCAGTCGTCAAGCGTGCCCTGCAGCGCCTGCTCGACCAAAGGGCCAAAGTGCTGCGCGATCAGCGCGTCGAAAGCGGGGTCCTTGCGAAACCACTCGGGCCGCGGCAGGTCGCCTTCGCCGAACCAGAAGTCGAGCACGCCCTGTGCGGCCGCCGGCGTTTCGGGGTTGTTCACCATGCGCCCATTGTGGGCCGCGATGCCACGCCCTGCCGACCTGATGACTTGCCATCAGCACGCGGGCTTGGCTGGGCTAAGCTGTGCCTCTCGATCCACCGACCGGAGGCCGCCCATGGACAGCAGTTTTCACCGCATGCGCGACCTCTTCCGCCAACTGGGCCTGCCCGACGAGCCGTCCGCCGTTGAGCGCTTCGTCACCGTGCACCGTCTGCCCGCGGGCGCTGCCTTGTGCGACGCCCCGTTCTGGTCACCGGCGCAGGCGCAGTTCCTGCGCGAACAGATCCAAGCCGACGCCGACTGGGCCGAGGTGGTGGACTCGCTGTCGGCTCGGCTGAGCGGCTGAGCCGGCGTCGACGGCTTCAGACGCGGCGCGCCCGCCCTTCCCAGTACGGCTCGCGCAGCTTGCGCTTGAAGATCTTGCCGGTGTCCTCGCGCGGCAGGATGTCGTGCAGGGTCACGATCCGGGGCACCTTGTAGCCGGCCATGCGCTGGTGCACCCAGTCGCGAACGGCCTCGGGCGCCAGCACCACACCCGGCTGCGGCTGCACGGCAGCGGCCAGGGCTTCACCGAACTCGTGGTCGGGAATGCCGAACACCGCGCAATCGGCGACGCCGGGCATGCCATGCAACACGGCCTCGATTTCCGCCGGGTAGATGTTGACGCCGCCGCTGATCACCATGTCGGCCTTGCGGTCGACGATGAACAGGAAGCCTTCGTCGTCCAGGTAACCGACGTCGCCCATGGTCTTCAGGCCGCGCACTTCCATGCGCTGACGGGCCTCGGCATTGCCGACGTAGCTGAAGTCGGCAAACGCGGGCTGGCTCACGTAGATGAGACCGGCCTGGCCCGCGGGCAGTTCGTGGCCGTCGTCATCCAGGATCTTCAGCGTCACACCGGGCAGCGCCGGGCCGGCCGAACCCGGCTTGCGCAGCGCCTGCGCGGCGGTCAGCAGCGTCATGTAGCCCAGTTCGCTGGAGCCATAACACTCGTTGATCACCGGACCCCACCAGTCGATCATGGCGCGCTTGACCTCGGGCGGACAGGGGCTGCCGGTGGACGCTACGAACTGCATCGAGCTCAGGTCGTAGCGGGCCCGCACCGCCGCCGGCAGCGCCAGCATGCGCACGTACATCGTCGGCACCAGGTAGGCATGCGTCAAACGTTGTTCGTCGATCAGCTGCAGCGTGCGCTCGGCATCGAAGCGGTCCTCGACAAACAGCGTGCCACCCTCCTGCGCCGCGCCCAGCGCGTAGCTGTTGGGCGCGCTGTGGTACATCGGCGCGCTGACCAGCGCGCGCATGTCGGGGGTGAAGCCGTAGCCCAGGCGGCGCACCTCGCCAGCGGCCTGCTGCTGCTGCGGCGTGGACGCGGCGCGCACGATGCCCTTGGGCCGCCCGGTGGTGCCCGAGGTGTACAACATCGCGCCGCGCGCCGGCGCCGGCGGTGTGGCGATGGGTTCGGTACCCTCGCGCTGGGCCTGCCAGCCCGGCGCACCGGATGCCTCGCCGCGACTGGCAAAGACGCGCATCGTGCCCACCTGCAACCCGGGCAGGCCGGCCCCTATCGCCACATCGACGATGAAGACCTTGGCCGCGCAGTCACGCAGGATGTACTGCACCTCGTCGGTCTTGTAATGCCAGTTGATCGGGCACCACTGCGCGCCCAGGTGGCGCGTGGCCACCATCAGTTCCAGCAACTCGGGGCTGTTGCGCATCATCAGCGCGACCACGTCGCCGTCGCCGACCCCGGCCGCCTGCAACGCAGCGGCCGAACGCTGCCAGCGCTGCTCGAAGACATCGGGGGCCAGGGCCTGGCCCTGGAACACGAGAGTCGGTCTCATGCGCGGGGCTCCTGCGATGAGAACGATTGTGCGATCGCCGGAGATCGACCTGAACTATGCTTTCCCTTCCTTGCAGAACCCGTCGGCACGTATCGATCTGCGCGCTGAGCTCTACCGTCAACTGCGTGTGCTGACCCGCTACCGTCTGCGTGATGGTGGGCGCAACACCTTGCTCGACACCACGTCGCTGGTGCACGAGGCCTACCTGAGCCTGGGTAACGCGTGTGCGACATCCGATCAGCGCCGGCAGCTGCTGGCTTACACCAGCAAGGCCATACGGTCGGTCGTCATCGACAACGCGCGCCGATGGCAGTCGCAACGGCGCGCGGGCGAGGTCTGCATCGTCACCTTGACCGAAGGCCAGGTTGAGCGCGTGCCGGCCGCCACCGACCGGGGCCCGAATGACGCCCTTGTCGATTTCTTGAGCAGCGACAGCGACGTGGACGCCGCGCCGCAGCTGATGCCGAACCGCTGATCCTCGGGTTGAAAAACCGCGTCATCGTGGCCTTCGACAGTGGATAGGCGGCACTCGCCGAGCAGGCCGCGCTCGATGCGGAGGCGCTGGCCGAGCAACGCCTGGAATAAGGTCACCCGGAACGCATCGCGACGCAGACGCTGCTGGCCATGGCCAATCTCGCCAGTCGCAAACAAGAAGCCTCGTGCGATGCAGCCGCAAGCGCTTTGCCGCGCAGAAGACCCTGTACGGCGTGTGCCGCATCCGCGTCGTTGCGGCAGAGCACCGTTCCCTTTCGGTTGGACTTGGGACAGCTGACCCAGGCTGGACCTGCCCCACCCAGGAGCGCAGGCAGCAGAAAGTCGTGCCAGCGTAGACCCTGGGTTGGGGATCACCCTGAACCACCTCAGAGGCAGGCAGGGTCGCCCAAGTCGGTCCAAACGGTTGCCGTTTGAAAGCCCGATTCCCCGGGCTTCTTCTTGCTCCTGACCAACTTGATCAATCGCCTGCCTCGCGAGACGGGCCGATGATGTTGGGCACGGCGGCTGGCCTGGGGCCAGCTGCATCGATCAGCGATCGCGCCGCCAGCGAATCGTCGCCAGGCCCAGGGCCACCAGGGCCAGCGTGGCAGGCTCGGGGACGGGATTGGGGTTGGGGTTCCGTGGGTCCTCGTTGATGCCCAGCCGGATGCGGTAGGCACCGTCGTTGTCGTCAAATGCGCCCGGCGCCCCATTGAAGCCGAACGCGTCGGTGATGCCGATGAACAGCCGGGTGGCGCCGGTCGGCGCCAGGAACGACTGCGCAACGTCACTGGCCGTTTCTCCATCACCGATGAAGAACACCTGCCCCAGGCCCGGAGACAGGCTCAGAAACTCGGTACCGAGCCCCGACACCGAGAAGTCAAGCCGTGCCGGCGCCACGCCGTTCGGTACGTCGTCGTTCAGGAATAGGCCCACCAAGGCACCCTGAGTCCCCAGGTAACCACTGATCCCGCCGAAGGGTCCAATGCTGCTGCTGCCCGGCACGCCGTTGCCTTCGGGCCCGAAGACGGTACCGCCGAATCCATTGAAGAAGCTAATTCCTCCGCTGGCCGGATCCAGCACCTTGACCACATCACCCGCAGCCACGGCAAAGCCCGGCGGCAAGGTCTCTTTGATCTCCTCGGGCGTGGGCCCGCCATGGCGCAGCAAGCCGTCGGGCCAAGCTTGGCTGGCATCGGGGATGACCAAGTCGGTGCGGCCGGCCAACCAGATGGCGTCGCTGCCGCGAAGTCCGAGTTCCACAACCAGCGCTTGCGCCGGCATGACGGCGGCCAAACTCAGACCCAGAAGGCCAAGCAGCCGAAAGACAGGTTTTGACAACATCGACAGACCCCTGTTGCGGCCCTCGCGGAGCCTGTCAATCTCGAAGCAAGCATCCAGCCAGCATGTAGAAAATCATATGACGCCAGGACTTAGCCAGCGTTCAGGCAATTCGATTGATCTCAATGTCAAGTTTTCTGACACCACTTGGCCGAGGGTTGGTTAGCACAGAGTTTGCCGAGCCAGACGAAGCCGACCGTCAAGGAATTCAGCGTCCCATCGTCCACGTTGAATACGTGACCGGTCACTGCATTGAGCGGCCGCGTGGACGATCCCGCCAGAGCGCATCAGCTGGGCCCGGCCTCTCAGACGCGTGCTCGAAATCGAGCTTGAGCGCTACCCGAACTGCGGCTGCCGGCTCATGATCTTCGCAGCCATCCCCGAGTCGGCGTTGATCGAGCGGGTCCACTCGCACCCGGGGCTTCAAGCCAGAGCGCCACCGCGGGCGCGGCCGGGTGGGCACAGCCCTGTGAGGAACTGCGATTCACGACGGATACCCAAGTCAGAAGCCGTCTTGAGACCTTTCGTGCGACATCCACGCCTACGCCGAGGTGGCACCGCTGCTGGCCGCGCTGGGCCACGACCCGAAGCCTTTGATGGACGCCTTGCGCATCGAACGCGCCGTGCAGGTCGGCTGCGACCGGGGTGGCCGTGCGGCCTACGTGGTGGCGGCGCTGTGGCCCGGGCGTTGTGCCGGGCTGCTGAGCTTCAACTGCCACAACATCCAAGACATCGGCCGCGCGACGACACCCGACACGCCGCGCAACGCGCATCGCCTGTGGTACCAGCACGACTACCACAGCGAGTGCGGACGCCGCGGCTTGGCCGGGGACCGGCGCGGCACTGCCGCGTGCTGTCGCGGCAGTGGTCGTCGACTTGGCCGTTGGACGAAGCGAGCTTCGAGCGCAGCGCAGCGGCCTTCGACAACACCGACTTCGTCGACGTGGTGATCCACTCCTACCGCCACCGTTTCGGCCTGGTGGACGAAGACCTGGCCGTTGCCGATATCGAGGCGGCGCTGGCCTTGCAGCCGCCGATCACGGTGCCCACGTTCAGCTTCGACGGCGGCGACGATGGCGTGCGTGCGCCTGCTATCGACGAAGCAGCGCAACACGCTGGCCAGGAACTGGTACTCGGCGAGCTTGAAGCGTGTGTTCTGCACCGCCATCAAGGGCTGGCCGAAAACCTTGCACTGCTGCATGTCGGCCAGAGTCTCGTCGATCGCACGCTGCAGCGTAGCCACGCCGCCCACCGCGATGCAGCAGGCCGGCGGCGCTGGTCTTGTCCCAGATCTCGCGGTCACCACGGCGCTGCTCGCGCCAGCGTGCGTCGTGCTGCAGGCATTCGCGCTCGGCAAAACGCGTGGCGGTGCCGGTCAGCTGCCGCAAGTCGTCGCTGAGGCAGGCCGCGACTGCACGAACATGGTCGGGTTCCTTCGAGATTCAGCGTGCGGTGGGCGAACCGGTGGTGGTGAAGCGCAGCAGCCGTTGCCACTGCTCGGCCAGCACCTGATCGACCTCCGGCGCCAGCTTGTCCAGCCCGGCTTCGGGCGCGCCGGCCACGCGGTAGGTCAGGCGCACAAAGGTCTTGTCGCCCAGCGTGCTGGTGACCAGCGTGAAGACACCGCCGGCGCCCAGCTCCTGCAGCGGCCCCAGCGCGGCATTCAGGCGCAGCGCCTGACCAGGCTGCACCCAGACCACCTGGCCGTGCATCACCGAGCGCCCTTCGCCCCAGCGCTCGCACCAGCAGCCTCCGGCATGCAGCTCGAGCACCATGTTGGCCGCCTGCCCGGACCAGGTGTGCTGGTCGTTCCACCAGCGAGGCAGCTGCGTGATCGCGCGCCAGGCGGTGGCCTGCGAAACCGCGACCTCACTGCGAAAGGTCGAGGTGAAACTGGTGGCGGAGGTGGCCGTCAGTTCGGCCCGGCATTGCCCGGCGCCGGCCAGTGCGATCACGGCCACGGTCGCCAGCACGGCTGCTTTGGTGTTCATGACCCGAGGATGCCACCCCCAGCCACGGCGGCCAAGCAGGGTTCCCCGACCCTGGGCCACCGCCAAGGCCGCCCGCTTGCGCGATGATGGTGGCCACTCAACCTGCCCAGGAACAGTCATGCAAACAAGAATGGACGGCAAGGTGGTGCTGGTGACCGGCGCCGGCGGCGGGATCGGCCGCGACATGGCGCTGGCGCTGGCAGCGGCCGGCGCGCAAGTGGTGGTCAACGACCTCGGCACCAGCACCAGCGGCGAAGGCAGCCATGCCGGCCCGGCGCAACAGGTGGTCGATCAGATCAAGGCAGCCGGAGGCCAGGCCGTGGCCAGCACCGACAGCGTGGCCGACAGTGCATCGGCGGCGCGCATCGTGCAAGCTGCGCTCGACCACTTCGGCCGCATTGACGGCGTGGTCAACAACGCCGGCATCCTGCGCGACCGCTATTTCCACAAGATGGGCGACGATGAATGGGACGCGGTGATCAAGGTCCACCTGTACGGCAGCTACCACATCAGCCGCGCCGCGGCCCCGCACTTCAAGGACCAGGGCAGCGGCGCCTATGTGCACATGACCTCGACCTCAGGCCTGGTCGGCAACCTCGGTCAGGCCAACTACAGCGCCGCCAAGCTCGGCCTGGTCGCCTTGAGCAAGAGCATCGCGCTCGACATGGCGCGCTTCGGCGTGCGCAGCAACTGCATCGCGCCCTTTGCCTGGAGCCGAATGATCGGCAGCATTCCGGTCGACACGCCTGAGCAGCAGGCGCGGGTCGACAAGATCAAACAGATGACGCCGGCCAAGATCGCGCCGCTGGCGGTCTACCTGCTGAGCGAGGCTGCGTCCGCGGTCAACGCCCAGGTGTTCGCGGTGCGCAACAACGAGATCTTCCTGATGAGCCAGCCGCGCCCGCTGCGCAGCGTGCAGCGCAGCGACGGCTGGACGGTGGAGAACATCGCCGAGCACGCGATGCCGGCGCTGCAGGCTTCGTTCGTTCCGCTCGATCGCTCGGCTGACGTGTTCAGTTGGGATCCAGTCTAGGCATCAGAACCCGGCCGTGGTCGCCAGCTCCAGGTACGGTTGCAGCGGCCCCAGGTCCAGCGGCGCGGCGCTTTGGCCGGGCTTGAAGTACCAGACCTTGCCGTCCTTCACGCCCAGGTATTCGTTGCTGGACGCATAGTGGCGGTAACGGTAGCCGTCGAAGCTGGCCGTGGCGGCGTTCTTGGGCAGGAAGTTGTCAGGGTACTGGCGCTCGGCCCAGTTGAAGACGCGGTCGTCGCTGGCCAGTGCCTGGCCGGACTTGTACCAGCGCAGCAACCGGCGCAGTCCCTCGGGCGCATTGACCGCATCGGCCGTGCCCGTTTGCGACCGCCGATTGACGCCATGGCAAGAGGCGCAGACGCGGATCTCACCGCTCTGCATGCTCAGCCAATAACGTTCGCGCACCACCGGTACATCGCCGTCGGTCAGTTGCCAGCTCAAGGCGCGCCGCGCCGGGACGAGGGCCGCGACCGAGCCGTCGGGCGCCAGCGACACCGCGCCCTTGACGCCCTGGAAGGGGTTGGCCGCACGCGGCTCGTGCAGCACCTGCGCCAGAACGCGCCGGCCCGGGCGCGGGCTGGTGTTGCCGCCGATGCCGCGGATCTGGTCACCCTGGATCAGCTGCAGGTGGCTGACGTCATAGACCTTGCCCGCCTTGGCCACCGACTGCGCTCCGCCGCGCACGCGCAGATTGAAAGGCTGCTGCAGGTCGGCGCCGTCGCGCAGCGTGACATCGCGACTGACCATCAGCGCCAGATCGTTGCGGCGCAGGTAGTCCTTGAACACCGCGACGTCGACCCCCTCTTCGCTGAAGACGCGCTGCTCGGGTGCGGGCAGGCGGCTGGTGGGCGCTGGCGGCCGCGCGCGCGGGCGCAGCTCGACCGCGCCCAGCTCCCACAGCGGCCCGCTGTGGCTGACCAGCGTGTCGGGGTCGTACCAGCTGACGCTCTTGCTGATGCCGGGCGTCAAGGCCTCGCCGGCGCGGTACACGCCCTGCGCGTCCGCCGTCACCAGCCGCAGCCGGAAGTCGTAGCGTGAACGCGGCGCTTCGGTGCTGCCTTCGTTGCGGTCGACACGGGTCTCGACGGTGTGTGAGGCCACCAGGCGGCCGTCGGACAGCGGCAGCGGATCGCGGTACAAACCGCTGTGGGTGGCCAGCGGCGACTGCCCTTCCTCGGTGGCAAAGGCCGTGGCGGTCGCGGTCAGGGAACGCACCGTCATCAGGTCGGGGTTGACCGTGGGCGCGCCGTCCAGGCTGACCAGCTGGCCGGCGGCGTGGGTGCCGAACTCCTGCGCGCTGGTGCCGATGAAACGCCCCGGCTGCAGCGGGTCCTCGCGCATCTGCAGCAGGCTGTCGTTGTTCAACC
The DNA here is from genome assembly GCA_016707445.1 of Rubrivivax sp. Taxonomy (GTDB): domain Bacteria; phylum Pseudomonadota; class Gammaproteobacteria; order Burkholderiales; family Burkholderiaceae_C; genus Rubrivivax. Next base: position 82,727 of record JADJHR010000019.1, on the reverse strand, counting down.
GCCCTCGCCCGGGCAGCGGGTCGACCGCGCAACATTCCAGCAGATTGGCGTCGTCAAGGAAGCTCTGCGTGCCGTACTGCGCCAGCTCTTGCCGGCCGACATGGTTGAGTGTTTCTTCCTCGCTGCCGTCCTGGTTGACCTGCCAGGGAAAGAACTGGTTGAACCGGTGGCCGCTGATCCGGCCCTGGGTCTCACGTTGCTCGGGAAAGATCTCGCTGCGATCGGTTAGCGCACGCCCCGCAAGCGATTCATCGCTGTAGTTGAAGGTGCCGTAGTTGGCCGTGCCGGCACGGTCGGCATCAGCCTGCTGGTCGCGCTGCAGATGGTCCCAGCGCGTGAAGATCACGCGGCCAAAGCTGTCGATGCGCGGCGTGAAAGCGCCCGACGGCGAGTGGTTGAGCAGGAACAGATCACCACTCACAGGGTCCAGGCTCCACAAGCCGCTGACGGTCGGCGCCTCTTCGTATTCGTCGAGCTGCGGGTACAGGTGGCGCTCGCCGCTGCGCGTGCGGTCGCTGCTGAAGATGATGCGGTCGTCGCTGGCGTAGATCGGGCTGATGTTGTTGCAGTCGGCCGGCTGATTCGCCACGCGGGTGATCTGCGGCGTCTCGCCCGCCGCCAGGCCGCTGATCTCGTACAGCTGCCAATAGCTCGTTGTTTCGACGTAGCGTGTGGTCGGCGCGCCGAGCACGGCGCTGAAGATGATCTTGCGGCCATCCCAGCTGGGCGAGGGGTCGCGCACCGCCAGCGCCGTGGCGCCGAGCTGGCCCTGCGAGCTGACGCCGGCCGCCAGGCTCAGGTTGCGCAAGCTGCCGTTGCTGTCGCGGATCCACAGGTCACCGCCGCGCGCTACCGCCTGCTGGTTGGCCAGGTGGTTGCCGAAGGTCGACCCGATGGTGGTGAAGTCAGCCGCCACCGGCACCTGGGTGACAAAGACGATCGGGTACGGCGTGCTGACCAAGGTCTGGGCGCCAGCGCTCAGCGCCAGCAACATCGGCACCAGCATCAACACGATCAAGCGGCTCATGGCATTGGCGCTGGCGCGCAGGGTGGTCTGGCAGCCAGTCTTGCGCAGCCACCGACGGCCGTCAACGACAAGCTGGGGATGCGCTGTATCGCTGGGTGGCGACGGCCTGGTCGCTGTCGCGAAAAACCTGATCAGGGCGGTGCGGGCCGCTGACGCGCGGCGTCGAACAGCGGCTGCAGGTCGGCCTCGGTCAGCGTCTCCTGCGCCAGCAGCTGTTCGGCGCCCTGCTCCAGCAAGGTCCGGCGTTCGCTCAGCACCGCGCTGGCGCGCACGAAGGCTTCGTCGACCAGCGCACGCACCGCGGCGTCGATGCGGCGCGCGGTATCGTCGGACAAACCACGCTCGAGCTGCATGCCGCCGGGCAGGTCGAGAAACTGCTGCTGCGGCCGCTCGTACACGGCCTGGCCGACCTCGGGCGACATGCCGTAGCGCGCCACCATGTCGTGCGCGATGTCGGTGGCCTTGACCAGGTCGTCGGCAGCACCGGTCGACACGTCGCCGATGACCAGCGATTCGGCCGCCCGCCCGCCCATCAAGACCGCCATGCGGTTGCGCAGCTCGCTGCGACTGGCCAGATACCGGTCTTCGCCCGGACGCTGCATCGTGTAGCCCAGCGCGCCGATGCCGCGCGGGATGATCGAGATCTTGTGCACCGGGTCGGTGCCAGGCAGCGTCATCGCCACCAGGGCATGGCCCATCTCGTGCAAGGCCACCGTGCGCCGCTCTTTCGCGCCCAGCACGCGCTGATGGCGCTCGAGGCCGGCGACGATGCGCTCCACTGCGGCCGTGAAATCGGCCATCGCCACCGCATCCGCGCCGCGGCGCGTGGCCAGCAGCGCGGCCTCGTTGACCAGATTCGCCAGGTCGGCACCGGCAAAGCCTGGCGTCAGCGCGGCCACCGCGTCGGGGTCGACGTCGCTGCCCATCGTCACCTTCTTCAGGTGCACCTTCAAAATGTCGACCCGGCCCTTGCGGTCAGGCCGGTCGACCAGCACCTGGCGGTCGAAACGCCCGGCGCGCAGCAGCGCGGGGTCGAGCACCTCAGGCCGGTTGGTCGCAGCCAGGATGACCACGCCGGTGCTGGCATCAAAACCGTCCATCTCGGCCAGCAGCTGGTTCAGCGTCTGTTCCTTCTCGTCGTGGCCGCCGCTCATCGGGCCGATGCCGCGCGCGCGGCCCAGCGCGTCGAGCTCGTCGATGAAGATGATGCAGGGCGCCGACGCGCGCGCCTGCTCGAACAGGTCACGCACACGCGCCGCGCCGACGCCGACGAACATCTCGACGAACTCCGACCCCGTGATGCTGAAGAAGGGCACGCCAGCCTCACCGGCCATGGCGCGCGCCAGCAGTGTCTTGCCGGTACCCGGCGGGCCCACCAGCAGGATGCCCTTGGGCATGCGCGCGCCCAGGCGGCCGTAGTCCTTCGGGTTCTTCAAGAAGTCGACCGACTCTCGCAGCTCGGCCTTGGCCTCGTCGACACCGGCCACGTCCTCGAAGCTGACCTTGACGTCGGTCTCGGAATGCAGCTTGGCGCGGCTCTTGCCCACCGACAGCAAACCGCCCAGGCCGCCCTGCCCGGCCAGGCGCTTGGCCATGAAGCTCCACACCGCCAGCAGCAGCAGCGCCGGCACCACCCACGACAGCAGGTCGCGCAGCAGCGTGTTCTGCACGACCCCTTCGAACTTCACGTCGTAGGCCGAAAGTTCGCGCGCCAGTTCGGGCTCCACACGGGTGGTGACGATGCGCGTGCGGCCGTCGGCCAGCGGTGCCTTCAGCTTGCCTTCGATGAACTGGGTGCCGATGGACAGCGAGTCCATGCGCCCGGCCTTCAGGTGCTGCAAGAACTCGCTGTACGGCACCGCCTGCACCTGGGTGCTGGTGACCCAGAGGTCACGCATCCAGAACAGCGCCACCAGCGCCAGCATCAGGATCCAGGTCGATCCGGGCTTGAAGCCCAGCGGCAGGTTCGGGCCGCTGGGCGGCGGCGGCGGCGTCGGCTTGGGTGACGTGGGGCTCATGCACACAGCCTACACCGCCGCGCCCCTGGGCGGGACCCGCACCTATGATGCCCGTCTGGAGGGGCGCAACATGAACAAGGGCTTCGATCTGGCCGGCCGCGGGGTGATCGTCACCGGCGGCAACGGCGGCATCGGCTACGGCATGGCGCGGGCGCTGCTGGCGGCCGGCGCGCAAGTGGCGATCTGGGGCTCGAACGCTGACAAGACCGAAAAGGCACGCGCCGCGCTGGCTGCCGAGACAGCCGATGCTGCGCGTGTTCACGCCTTTGTCTGCGACATCGGTGACGAGGCGCAGGTCGAGGCAGCCTTTGCCGCGTCGGTGGCCGCGCTGGGGTCGGTGCGCGCCTGCTTTGCCAATGCCGGCGTGTCGAGCAAGGGCACGCCACTGCTGCAGATGAGCCTGGACGAGTTTCGCCGCGTGCAGCGCATCAACGTCGAAGGGGTGTTCCTGACCCTGCGTGCCGCGGCGCGGCACATGGCAGGGCATGGCCAGGGTGGGTCGCTGGTGGCCACCGCCAGCACGGCGGCAGTCGAAGGCGCTGCGCGCAACAGTCACTACGGGGCGTCGAAGGGCGCCGTGACCTCGTTCGTGCGCGCACTGGCGGTCGAACTGGCGCGCCACCAGATTCGCGTCAATTCGATCCTGCCGGGCTGGATCAGCACCGAGATGACCGAACGCGCGATGGCCGATGAGCGTTTTGCCGGTGCGGTGATGCCGCGCATCCCGGCGCGGCGCTGGGGCACGATCGACGATTTCGGTGGCATCGCGGTCTACCTGGCCAGCGATGCCTCGGGCTACACCACCGGCGAGCAGTTCGTGATCGACGGCGGCTACACCAAGTTCTGATCAGCGTGCCGCCAGCACGGCCTGGCGATAGGCCTGCATGCGCGCCTTCAGGCCCGGTGCTGCGGCCGACCGCACCAGCGCGGCCAGGTCGGCGTCGGACGCATCGTGCCGCGCGGCGGCACGCACTGCGGCCGCAGTGCCGGCGCTGACGCGCGGCGCGACGGGTTCGGCAGCCTCGCCCAGCGCGCTGGCCAACCCTGCCGCAAGGGCGGCTCCGGCATCGAGTTCACCGCCTTCGATCACCAGCGCGCGCGCCGGCCCCGGGCCGATGTGTTCGGCCAGCCGCCGCGTGCCGAGCACGATGCCGAACTGCGCGCCCGGAAAGCGAAACGTGCTGCCGGCCGCGGCGATGCGGCGCTCGCACGCGGCGAAGAGGTCGGCACCGGCACCCCAGGCGCGGCCCTGCGCCAGCGCCACCGTGGCCAGCGGCGACCGCCACAGCGCATCGAGCAGGGTTTCGATGCGCACCAGGCGCCACAGCCAGTCGGCATCGCTGCTGCTGTCCAGGTCGCCCAGATCCAGCCCGGTGCAGAAGTGCCGGCCCTGGCCGCGCAGCACCAGCGTGTGCAGGGCCGGGTCGGCGTGCGCGGCCTGCACCGCGGCGAGCAGCGCCTCGACCAGGTCGGCAGCCAGCGCATTGCCCCGCTCGGGACGCGCCAGCGTCAGCGTCAGCACGCCACCGTGCTGCTCGCAGCTCAGCACGGCGCGCTCCGCACCGCGGCCGAGCGGTCCCACAGATTGGGCGTCAGGTCGCTGTCATAGCCCGACACGAAGTCGATCATCTCGCCGCGTTCGTCCAGCCGATGCCGACGCACCGCGCCGATGTTGGCGCCGTAGACATGGATGCTGACCGAGTCGTGGTCAGCCACAGCGTTGCTCACGCGGTGCCAGTCGCCCACGGTCGGCGACACCGCCTCGATGTCGCCGCGCTGCATCACGTGGTGGTCACCCGTGGGCACGGGTTGCCCTTGCTGCAGCCGGTATTCGTCGCAGCGCTCGGCGCCGCGCAGCACGCCGACCAGGCCCCACACGGTGTGGTCGTGCACCGGCGTGTTCTGGCCTGGGCCCCAGACGAAACTGACGACCGAGAAGCGCTCGAGCGCGTCGGCATGCAGCAGGTATTGCGCGTAACGGTCGGGACGCAGGCGCGCAAAGGGCTCGGGCAGCCAGTCGTCGCTGGCAATCAGCCGCGCCAGTTCGGCGCGGCCTTCGGCCAGCAACACACGCTCGTCATCGCTGCGCGACACCAGCTGCGTCATCGCGGTGACGAAGTGGCGCAAGGGGGCGATGCGGTCGGTCATGGGTGGTCTCCGTGGCGCGGGGCCCAGGCCGCCGGGCCGCTGCCCAGCGCCGGCACCGAGGTGTCGACGTCGATCGGACGGCCATCGAGCCGCACCGGGCTGCCCACGGTGCGCGTGGCATGGCCGCCAGGCAGCCGCTGCTCGCGCACCAGCTGCAGGTGCTGGGTCTGCGGGTCGGCCAGGGCTTCGGCATAACCATTGATCGGTGCGCAAGGCACACCGGCAGCGGCAAAGGCCTGCAGCCAGTGCGCCAGCGGCAGGCGCGCGAAGTGCGGGTCGAGCGCGTCTTTCAATTCACGCTGATGGCGGGCGCGCAGCGTGGGGCTGTTGTAGCGCGGGTCGGCCAGAAGTTCCGGTGTGCCGACCACGGCACACACCTGCTGCCAAAGCCGGTTGTTGCCGGCGGCAATCGCAAACCAGCCGTCGCCCGCCTGGTAGGCCTGGTACGGCGAATTGCGCGGGTGCGCCGAGCCCAGCTTGACGGGGTTGCGGCCGGTGCCGAAATACTCGCTGGTCTGCAGCGCGGAAACCGCCAGCGTGGCGGCGAACATCGGCACGTCGATCTGGCCGCCAGGCCCGCCGGCGCGCACACGCGCAATCAGCGCTGCGATGCTGTACGCGGCATACAGGCCAGACGCGAAGTCAGCCAGCGGCACGCCGGCCTTCACCGGCGCGCCCTCGGGCTCGCCGGTCACGCTCATCACGCCAGCGGCGGCCTGCACGGTGAGGTCGAAGCCGCCTTCGGGTCCGCGCGGGCCGTCCTGGCCGAAGGCCGAGATCGAGCAATACACCAGCTGCGGTCTGCGCGAGGCAAACCAGTCCCAGCCCAGGCCCAGGCGCTGCATGGCGCCGGGGCGGCTGTTTTCCAGCAGCACGTCGGCGTCGAGGATCAGGGCGCGCGCCGTGGCCAGGTCGGCCGGGTTCTTCAGGTCCAGCGCCAGCGATCGTTTGCCGCGGTTGATGCTGGCGAAGTTCTCGCTGAAGCCGCCGTTCAGCGGTGGCCACTGACGCATCGCGTCGCCCTCGGGCGGTTCGATCTTGATGACCTCGGCGCCGAAGTCGGCCAGCAGCATGCCGCAATAAGGGCCCGACGCGATCTGGCAGCACTCGACGACACGCACGCCGGCCAGCGGCAGTTGGGATGCACTCATGCCCGCAACTGTAGGGCCAGTTCGGGCGGGTCGTCAGCGCTGCGCGCGGCTGCGTCTGGGCGTCACTTGGTCGAGATTGAGCAGCGACAGCGGTTTTGGCAAGCTGTCGCCACGATCGACGAACTGCGTGCTCGCGTAGTCGTCGTCCACCGGTTCGGTGTCTGCAAATTGCGCTTTGCCCGACTTGGCCGCCCGCTCGGCCTGCGCGTCGCCCAGCGACAACATGGCCTGCAGCGCCACCAGCTTGGCCTGATGCGCCTGTTCGGGAGTCAACGGCTCGGTCGGGACGCGCGGCACGGGCGGCATGCGCGGCACGGGTGCCGGCGCCGGGGATGCCACTGGCGCTGCACGCGCTGCCTGCTGGGGCGACACTGCCGCCGACGCGGCCGGGCGCGGATGCGGGGCCTTGGCAGCGAACGCGCGCCGCTGTGCCGCAATGCGGGGGCGCGCGGCAATGCGCAGCGCCAGTGCCACGCCGATGCCGGCCACCGCCACCACGATGGCCACCACCAGAAGCAAGACCTGCAGTGCCACACTCATTGTTCACCTCCCGGCCCGCAGCCAACATACCGTGGCGACCGCTGACTGTCCACCTGAAATCGGATTGTTGCAGCCGCGGCCAGCGGGCCCCTCATCCGGCATGACGATTCACTGCCGCTCGTACATCAGGCGCAACGCCAGGCGGCGCTGCGGCGCCGCGATCGAACCCAGCTCGGACAACAGCGTCTGCGCGCGCTCGCAGTCGGGCTCGCCCGGTGCTGGCGGCGCCAGCGGCCGCCACAGGCCGGCCAGCTGCTGCGGCGCGCGCGCGCCCAGCGTGTGGCGGATGACCTCCTGTTCAATCCGGGTCGGTGCGCGTGTCGATGTGCTGCGCGGCGCCTCTTCCAGTGCCGCCAGCAGCCATTCAGCCTCGCGCCAGACCAGCGCACGCGGCAGCTGCCGGTGCGCTGCGGCGTCGCCCAGCAACAGGCCACGACACAGCACCGGATCGACTGTGCGCAGGAAACCCACCTGGGCCAGCAGGATGTCGGTGTACAGCCAGCGTGTTTCGGGGCTGGCGCGCGCCAGCAGCTGCGGCATCAGCGCTGCCACCACGTCGTGACCGGCCGCCTGCACGGCGTCGGCCCCAGCGCTGCCAGCGGCGAGCATGCGCTGCGCGGCGTCGGCCAGCGTGCCCGGGAAGCGCCGGTCCAGCGCCTGCCACAGGCCGCTGGCGCTCAGCGCCTCGCGGTAGTCGGCCAGCGTGGCGTCCTGCGGACTGGGCAGATCAACGTCGAGCGGACGCTCGGGCTGGCTGAGCAGGCCCGCGGCGGTCAGTTCGTCGACGTCGGGCACCCACAGCCGGGTGGGCGGCGTGGCCAGCACCTTGGTGACCATGTGCGGCGTCAGCCCCAGGGACGCCAGCTGCTTGCGCAGCGCGGCGTTCACCCAGGTCTGGTGCGGCGGGTTGAAGCGCCCGGCCGAGATGCGCTGAAAACCCAGGTGCGCGCCCGGCAGCAACTGGCGCCGTGCGCCCGCCAGGAACACCAGCGGGCAGACGCCGCTGCAGCCTGCGCTGGCGCGCGTGGGCAGCTGGCGCGCGCGCAGCAGCCCTGCGATCTGCAAGGCTTCGTCGAGGTGGCCGGCGTCGGACGCGATGCTCACCAGCCGCAGCTGCGGTGCCGACTGCAACACCGCCTGCACCCGGTCGCCACTGCCGCGCGACAGCGGCCCCTGGATGTGCAGGCGGCGGCCATCGGCCGACAGCGCCACCTCGACCTCACCCAGCGGGTCGTGCCAGACCGCCTGCGTGCCCAGCTCCGCCAGGCGCGGCGCAACGTTCAGGCCGAACAGCGCCAGCGCCAGCACCAGCAGAAGGGCTACCAGTGCCGGCGCACCCAGGCGGCGCCAGCGCGGGATGCCGACGTACAGATCCTCGCGGCGCGTGGCGCGCCACACGCCCAGCAGCCCCCACACCAGCAGCGCCATCAGCAGCGGCCAGCCCAGCAGCAGGGCCAGGCTGCCGGCGCGCAGCAGACTGCCGTGCAGGCGCAGCCAGGCGTCCAGCCAGCCCAGCACCAGCAGCAGCACGAGTGCCGGCAGCACGGTGTTGAGCCACAGGCTGCGCCTCAGCGACAGGCGGCCGGCCAGATGGCGCCGAAAAAAGGTTCGATTCGGCTCGCGCAGGCTGGCCTCGGCGTCGCGGTTCATCGGCGAAGCGCGCGTCAGCGCTGCAGCGCCTGTTCGACCTGGTGCTCGAGCACCGCCGGCGCCTGGCCCGGCCCGGCCAGACGCCGCAGTGGCGACGATGCACTGGCCGCCATTGCAGGCGACGGCGACGCGACGCGGGGAGCCGGCAGCACGGTCAGGCTGCCGCCGTCCAGCGGCACTTCGCTCAGCCCAGGCGGGCAGGGGCCGTCGGTGTAGACGACTTGTCGCGCGTCGCGGCATTTGCGCGCCGAGGCCGGCGGCGCCCGACCGATCGACGAAGACGCGCCCGGCAGCGCCGACAGGGCCTGGCGCCAATCCACACGGCCCGTACCGCCGAACTTCCAGACCACAACGGTCAGCGCCAGCAGGGCGGCCAGCAACACGATCCAGGTCAGAGGTCGGGCAAACATCGGCGGTAGTCAAACGGCAGTCTGCCGTCGAGTCTAGCCGCCGGCGGACGCCGGCCGCTCAGCGGTCCGACACGAGCTGTCCCGTGCGCAGATTCAGGTCAGCGCATTGACCATCCAGGCCACGCCGAAGCGGTCGTTCAGCATGCCGAAGCACGGGGACCAGAAGGTGCGCGCGATCGGCATCGTCACCGTGCCACCGACGGCCAGGGCGTCGAATGCCTTGTGCGCCGCCGCGCTGTCGGGTACTGCCAACGACAGGGTGACACCGCTGAAGCGGGCGCTGTCGCTGCACATGGCGTCGCTGGCCATCAGCGTGGCATCGCCGATGCGCAGACTCGCGTGCATGACCTTGTCGCCCCAGTCCGGCGGCAGCATGCCGGGCGGCGGCGGGTCCGGGTTCTCGCGAAAGCGCATCAGCATCTGCACTTCGGCGCCGAGCGCGTCACGGTAGAAGGCAATGGCCTCGTCACAACGTCCGTTGAAGAACAGGTAGGGTTCGATCGCCATGCAAGTCTCCAGGTTGAAGCGGGGTCAGACCCATCGGCCCCGCCCACCACGACGATTGAGCCTGTGCCGGTTCGACCGCGGGCTGGATCGAAAGATCGATTTACTTGACAACTAAAGCTTTCAATACAAGACTGGCTGCTCAAAGCGTCGGGTTCGGCCATGTGCCGCGCCTGCCGTCGAAAGACACCTGCCATGCCCCACACCCGCCACCTCGACTGGCCCTTCTTCGACCCGCCGCACCGCGCGCTGGCGCATGAACTCGAAGCCTGGGCAGCGCAACAGCTGTCGCACACGCATGGCCCCGATGTCGACGCCGAATGCCGCACCCTGGTGCGTTCGCTGGGCGCAGGCGGCTGGCTGCGCCATGCGGTGGGTGGCCGCACCTGGGGCGGTGCCGCCGAAACCATCGACACCCGCGCGATCTGCCTGCTGCGCGAGACGCTGGCGCGGCATTCGGGGCTGGCCGATTTTGCGTTTGCGATGCAGGGCCTGGGCTCGGGTGCGATCAGCCTGTCCGGCAGTGACGAGCAGAAGGCACGCTACCTGCCGCGCGTGGCGCGTGGCGAGGCAATAGCCGCCTTTGCGCTGTCCGAACCCGACGCCGGTTCCGACGTCGCGGCGATGGGCTGCACGGCACGCGCCGACGGCGACGGCTTCATTCTCGACGGTGAAAAAACCTGGATCAGCAACGGCGGCATCGCCGATTTCTACGTCGTGTTCGCGCGCAGCGGCGAAGCACCCGGCGCGCGGCATCTCGGCCTTCATCGTCGACGCCGGCACGCCGGGCTTCGAGATCGCCGAGCGCATCGACGTCATCGCCCCGCACCCGCTGGCGCGGCTGCGCTTCGTCAACTGCCGCGTGCCGGCCCGACAGCGCATCGGCGCCGGCGGCGAAGGCTTCAAGCTCGCGATGCGCACGCTGGACGTGTTTCGCACCTCGGTCGCTGCGGCGGCGCTGGGCTTTGCACGCCGTGCGCTGGCCGAGGGCCTGCAGCGCGCCACCACGCGCCAGATGTTCGGCGGCGTGCTGGCCGACTTTCAGCTGACGCAGGCCAGGCTGGCGCAGATGGCCACCACCATCGACTCGGCCGCACTGCTGACCTACCGCGCGGCCTGGCAGCGCGACCAGGGCCGCAACGTCACGCGCGAAGCGGCGATGGCCAAGATGGTGGCCACCGAAGGTGCGCAGCAGGTCATCGACGCCGCGGTGCAGCTGTGGGGCGGGATGGGCGTGGTCAGCGAGGTCCCGGTGGAGCGCCTGTACCGCGAGATCCGCGCGCTGCGCATCTACGAAGGCGCGACCGAAGTGCAGCAGCTGATCATCGCGCGCGATTTGCTGCGTGAGGCCGACGGCAAAGTCTGAGGGGAACTCCCTGGGGCAACAACGCTGCAGCCTCAGCCCGTACCGCAGAGGCCGGCCCAGCCCTGGGTCCAAATTCGGCAGCGCGCAGGCATTGCCGCGGTCTGGCTTTCAGCCCTTCGTGGCATTCTTCAGTTCGCCGACGGCCTCTTTCAGATCGCCGACTCCCTTCTGCAGCTTCCCCTTGGCCTGGGTCTTCAGCCCTTTGGCCTGTTGCTTCGTGCTGCCGGTCAATTTGCCGACTTCTTGCTGAATCTTGCCGCCGATGTCCTTCAGCGCGCCTTCGACCTGGTCCTTGTTCTTCATGATGAACTCCGTTCTATGAATTGCGATGACGCACTGTAGACAGCCACTGCCCCGGTGCGCCGAAAGGCCACACCCAAGCCGGTGCTCGGTGCGAAGCGTATGGGGCGGTGGCCAAACCCTATTTCAGCCGCATGTCGTTCTTGACCGACTTGACGCCGCCAATGTTGCGTGCCACCTCAACGGCCTTGTTGATGTCCGCCTGAGAACTCACGAAGCCGCTCAGCTGCACCACGCCCTTGAAGGTCTCGACATTGATTTCAGCCGACTTCAGCGTCGACTCACCCAACACCGCCGCCTTGACCTTCGCCGTGATGGCGGTGTCGTCGAAGTATTGACCTGTCCCCTCCTGCTTCGGCGTGGATGCACAACCCAGGAACGACGCCAGGACGAGCATCAGAATGAATGTGGAAAGGCGCTTCACTTGGTTCAAGTTCGGTTCTCCAGATAGAAGTTCAACGTGCACTTGTCCCCGTCGGGTCACCCGCCACAGGCGTCAAGTTGGCCTCTGGGAGGGGGCACCACAGGCTGAAATTTGTCGCCATTCGAATTCGCGATCCAACGGGCACGTTACAGCCTGCCCATCAACAGCAATACGACGACCACGACCAGGATCAAACCGAGAATGCCGCTCGGCCCGTAGCCCCAACCCCTGCTGTGCGGCCAAGTCGGAATCACGCCGAGCAGCACCAGCACCAGGACGATCAGCAGAATTGTTCCCAAACTCATTTCATTTCTCCTTTGTCGGCCAACCTTGGTCAGCGCGCAAGTGAGGCCTGCGTGCTTCGGCGTTGACTCGTGTCACAGGAACCCAAGCACCTTGCTGACGCATGCCTGCACGATGCGCGCCCGATGCTGTTGCGTCTGTGCGTTATCGAACACAGCGGCTTGCCGGGACAGCGCCGGCAGCGGCTTCAGTGCGCTGTCTCGACCGGCAACAGCCGACCGTATTCGCGCCGCACGATTCCGTAGCACTCGCAGCTGCTCTGCTCCAGCCCCACACGGTCGAGCAGGGTGATGTGGCCGCGCTGGTAGCGAATCAGCCCGGAGGCCTGCAGATGGCGGGCGGCGGAGGTTATGCCTTCACGGCGCACGCCCAGGGCGCGAGAGATGAGCTCCTGCGTCATCGGCAATTCGTAGCCTGGCAGCCGATCCTGGGTCAGCAACAGCCAGCTGCACAGCTGCTGCCCCAGCGAATGGTGGCGATTACAGGCGGCGGTTTGCGCCTTCTGCGTCAGCAGCGCCTGCGTGTAGCGCAGCAGCAGGTGCATCACCGGTCCAGCAAGTTTGAATTCTTCGATCAGTCACCCGCAGTCACCAAGCCCGCTCACTCCACCGTCACCGACTTCGCCAGGTTGCGTGGCTTGTCCACATCGGTGCCGCGCGCGCAGGCGGTGTGATAGGCCAGCAGCTGCAGCGGCACCACGTGCAGGATGGGTGACAGCGCGCCGTAGTGCTCGGGCATGCGGATGACGTGCAGGCCGGGGCCGCTGTCGATGCGCGAATCACTGTCGGCAAACACGTAGAGCTGGCCACCCCGTGCACGCACTTCCTGCAGGTTGCTCTTGAGCTTTTCCAGCAGCGCGTCGTTCGGCGCCACCGTCACCACCGGCATCTGGTCGGTCACCAGCGCCAGTGGGCCGTGCTTGAGCTCTCCGGCCGGGTAGGCCTCGGCGTGGATGTAGCTGATTTCCTTGAGCTTGAGTGCGCCTTCCAGTGCAATCGGGTAGTGCATGCCGCGGCCCAGGAACAGCGCGTTCTCGCGGCGCGCGAAATCCTCGCTCCAGGCGATCACCTGGGGCTCGAGCGCCAGCACCGCCTGCACCGCCACGGGCAGGTGGCGCAGGGCTTTCAGGTGCGCCGCTTCCTGTGCCTCACTAAGTCGGCCACGCACCTGAGCCAACGCCAGCGTCAGCAGGTACAGGCTGACCAGCTGGGTGCTGAAAGCCTTGGTGCTGGCGACACCGATCTCGACGCCGGCACGCGTGATGTAGGCCAGCTTGCATTCGCGCACCATGGCGCTGGTGGCTACGTTGCAGATGGTCAGCGTGTGGGTCATGCCCAGGCTGCGTGCGTGCTTCAGCGCGGCAATGGTGTCGGCGGTCTCGCCGCTCTGGCTGATGGTGACGACCAGCGTGCGCGGGTCGGGCACGCTGGTGCGGTAGCGGTACTCGCTGGCGATCTCCACCGTGGTCGGAATGCCGGCGATGTCTTCGAGCCAGTAGCGCGCGGTGCTGCCGGAGTAGTAGCTGGTGCCGCAGGCCAGGATCAAGACGCGATCGATGTCCTTGAAGACGCGGTAGGCGCCATCACCAAACAGATCGGGCGTGATCGCGGCCACGCCTTCCAGCGTGTCGGCAATGGCACGCGGCTGCTCGAAGATCTCCTTTTGCATGTAGTGCCGGTAGGGGCCCAGCTCGGCCGCACCGCTGTGCGCCTGCACGGTGCGCACGGGGCGGTCGACGGCGACAAAACGCCCAGATCCGTCGCGCGAACTGATCCAGGCCTTGCCCAGCTGCAGGTCGACCACGTCGCCTTCTTCCAGGTAGACGATCTGGTCGGTGACGCCAGCCAATGCCATCGCGTCGCTGGCCAGAAAGTGTTCACCCGCGTGTTCACCCACTCCCACGCCCAAGATCAGCGGCGACCCTTCGCGGGCGCCGATCACTCGCTGCGGTTCGTCGCGGCAGAACACCGCGATGGCGTAGGCACCACGCAGCCGTGGCACGGCGCGCTGCACGGCGTCGAGCAGGTCGCCGTCGTACAGGTGGTGCACTAGGTGGGCGATGACCTCGGTGTCGGTCTGGCTGGCGAACTGGTAGCCGCGGGCTTCGAGTTCGGCGCGCAGCTCGTCGTGGTTCTCGATGATGCCGTTGTGCACCAGGCCGATGCGCGCGGTGGCGGCGGCTTCGTCCACACCGTCGAGGTCACCAAAGCCGGTGCTGGCGGCGTCCACCCCCGGCCCGGCCGAGAAGTGCGGGTGCGCGTTGTGCACCGCCGGCGCACCATGGGTGGCCCAGCGCGTGTGGGCGATGCCGGTACCGGCCTGGATGCCGTCGCTGTTCACGTTGGCCTCGAGCTCGGCCACACGTGAGGTGCTGCGCGCGCGGCGCAGTTCGCCGCCCTGGTGCACGGCCACGCCGCAAGAGTCATAGCCGCGGTATTCCAGCCGCTTCAGGCCCTCGATCAAGACGGGGACGATGTTCCGGGTGCTGACGGCACCGACGATTCCGCACATGGTGTGATGTCCTGGCTGCTGTGGCGTGGCCGATGCTAGATGTGTTGGTGTGGCGTTTTCTTCTCAATTCGGCATTTGGGTGATCAAATTCACCGCATGTGATGATGCTCGGAACAAAATCTCAATCAAGTGATTTAGTTTGCCCGATGATTTCACCATGATTGAACTCGACGCCACTGACATCCGGCTGCTCGACCTGCTGCAGACCGACGCGTCGCTGTCGAACCTGACGCTGGCGCAACGGGCCCACACCTCCCCGGCCACCGCCCTGCGCCGCGTGCGCCGGCTGCTGGACTCCGGCGTCATCGAGCGCCGTGTGGCGCTGCTGTCACCCGCGACGCTGGGTGAGGCCTTGAGCGCCATCGTCGAGATCACCTTGGATCGGCAGGGCGCCGAACATCTGGAGGCCTTCGAGCAGCGGGCCGTGAACGATGCCGCGGTACAGCAGTGCTGGCGCGTGTCGCCTGGCCCCGATTTCGTGCTGGTGGTGCAGGCCGCCGACATGGCCGCCTATCAGGCTCTGGTGCAGCGCCTGTTCACTCAGGACGCCAACGTACGCAATGTCAAAGCCTACTTCAGCATCAAGCGGGCCAAGTTCGACCCGCGCATCGTGTTGCCGACCGTCTTGCCCAACGCAGCGTGAGCCTGGAGGCGGCCGGGCAACAGGCTTCAGTGCTAGAGTGATTTGAAGGAGAACCCGCGTCCGACGGTGAACATCGCCATGCGCCAGTCGATTCACTTCGCCACGAGTTTCGACGGCACGCGCATCGCATGGGCCGCGGCCGGCAAGGGGCCGGCGCTGGTGCGCGCGCCGACTTGGCTGTCGCACATCGAGTACGACTGGCAAAGCCCGGTGTCCCGCCACTGGATCACCGAGTTCACCCGTTGCCACACGCTGATGCGCATCGATCCGCGCGGCATTGGCATGTCGGAGTGGGACGTCGAGGACCTGTCGTTCGACGCCGTCGTCAAAGACCTTGAGGCGGCTGTCGACGCCGCAGGCCTGCAAGATTTCGCGCTCGTCGGCAACTCTGGTGGCGCAGCGGTGGCGATCGCCTATGCCGCGCGCCACCCAGAGCGGGTCAAACGGCTGTTCATCTGGGGTTCGTATTGCCGTGGTTCGCTACGGCGGGGTGAACCGACTCCGGTGCAATTGGAGCGCGCACAGATGCTGCGCAAGTTGGCCGAAATCGGCTGGGGCAGCGACGAACCCACGTTCCGCCAGGTCTTCGCTTCCTTGCTGGTGCCCGGCGCAACGAAGGAACAGTGGCACTGGTTCACCGACCGGATGAGGCTGTGCTGCACCGGCCGCAATGCGGCGAGATTCCTGGCCATGATGGAGCAGATCGACGTCCAGGCGCAGGCGCGGCAGGTGCGCTGCCCGACGCTGGTCCTGCACTCGCGCCAAGAGGCGCGCAATCCCTACGAAGAAGGCAAGCTGACCGCAGCGCTGATTCCGAACGCCGAATTTGTACTGCTCGACAGCGTCAACCACATCCTGCTGCCCGACGAGGCGGCCTGGCAGCAGCTGGTGGCCGAGTTCCGCCGCTTCATGCCCGGCGAGCCGGGTCGCGGCGTCGCGTTTGTCGAGCTGACCGACCGCGAACGGCAGGTGCTCGAATTGATCGCGCGCGGCCTCGACAACGAGCAGATTGCGCTCGCGCTGCGACTGAGCGCTAAAACGGTTGGCAACCACATCACGCACATCTTCGCGAAGGCCGGCGTCGGCAGCCGGTCGCAGGCGATCGTGCGTGCACGCGAAGCCGGCTATGGGCAGGCGCCTTCGCTGCACTGAAGTGCGCCCCTGGGGGCGAACCCCCAGTGCGGCAGCCTCGCCGGGTGCACGATAGGGCGGCTCCCCCACGACAGCCGCTGCACGCGGTGCTGCAATCCGGCCGTCGTTCCGGCGCGCTTTCGTCGGGAAGGAGATCCAGATGATGAGAGTGAAGACCGTGCTGACCCTGGCACTGCTGGTTTTCGGGGCCGCACAGGCCGACGAGGCGCAATTTCCGAGCAAACCGATCCACTTCGTCATCCCTGGCGCGGCCGGCAGCGCACCCGACCTCCGAGCGCGAGCGATCGCGCCGAAGCTCGCGCTGGCGCTCGGGCAGCCGGTCATCGTCGACAACCGTCCCGGGGCATTGGGCAGCATCGCGGCGCGCGAGGTCGCCCGCGCCGCGCCAGACGGCCACACGCTGATCATGAACGGCAGCCTGCTGCTGATGAACGACCTGCTGAAGCCGGACCCGTCCTTCGCCGGCATGCGCGCGTTTGCGCCGGTCACTTCGGTTTCGGCCGCGCCCGTGATCCTGGCCGTCAGCGCGACCCTCCCTGCGCGCACGCTGGCCGAACTCATCCAGGTGGCACGCACAGCGCCGGGGAAGACCAGCTACGCGAGCGCCGGGCCAGGCAGCATGCAGCAGCTGGTGGCAACGGCGTTTGAGCAAGCAGCCGGGATCTCGCTGCTGGAGGTGCCGTACAAGTCGCAGGCGCAGGAGATCCCGGACCTGATCTCCGGCCAGATCGCCACGTCGATGGCCTACTACCCCGTGCTGGCGCCGCATCTGAAGTCCGGTCGCGTGCGTGCACTGGCGGTGGCTTCGCAGCAGCGACTGGCGGTGCTGCCCGACCTGCCGACCTTGGCTGAAGCCGGGTTTCCCGGTATCGAGGGCAAAGGCTGGATGGGTGTGATGGTGCCGCTCGGCACGCCGGAACCGATCATTCGTCGGCTGCACAAGGAGTTGGCCCTGATCCTGAAGTCACCCGAGATCGTCGAGCAATGGAACGCCGGCGGCGGCGAGCTCGGCGGCAATACGCCGGAGGAATTCGGCGCCTACATCCGCGAGGAATACGAACGCTGGGGCAAGCGGCTGCGCGAACTCGGCATCAAGTCGAACTGAAGCACCAGAAGGCAGCACCAACGCGGCATCTGCGTCGCGCGACGCAACCGGGCTCCCGAATCGGGTCGTTCATGAAGCGATGCGCCTCAGCCGACCCGACGTTCGCAAGTGCGGTGTCGTACTTGTTGAGATTTCCGCAAAAGGCGACATCGCCACAGCGAAGCGCATGGCGGATTCAACGGATGAGATGAGCTGCGGGAAGATCAATCGACGAGGAGGCGGCGGCGGCGCCGCAGCCAGGCGATGCCCATCACACCCAACCCCAGGCTGAGCAGCGCCGGCCGACCGAGCTCGGGCACCGCGCTGAGGTTCCAGCCGATCACGTCGAAGGCCAGGCGGTCGGCAGCACCGATGCCCAGCAGCTCGCCCGACGCCGTGGTCGGGTCCATCATGACCGAGCCCAGACCGTCCTTCCAATGGCTGGCCTGGCGGCCGTCGCCGAAGGTGACGCCCTTGGCGAACAGCAGCGAGCCTGAGGACGCCCCGGTCAGCGACAGGTACTTGGCGGTGTTGGATGCGGTAAAGACGATCGCCCCCAGCGCCGCGCTGGCACTGGAATAGCGGTAAAGATCACCACGATCAAGCCCAGCACGTCGACACCACTGACGAAGCCCAGCGCATGGCCGATCTCGTGCGCGGCAATGCCCACAAAGTCGAACTGGCCCGAGCCGATGCCGTTCGAGCGGTCGTGGTCGAAGGCGTAATTGCTGTTGAACTGGACGAAGGCATCGCAGATCAGCACACAGCGGCCGCCAATGCCGAGCGCAAGATCGGGAAGTTGAACTGGGCCTGGTTGGAAAAAGTCTGTCCCAGCGTGCCGCCTGCCAGCACCGCAGTGCCCACGGTCAGGCCGAATGTGGTTTCAGCGTGGGCCGTTACCGGCTGGTTTTCAGGATCGGCGGGCCCCTGCGGGATTCACCTTCGGCGGAGGTCCGGCAGGGTCGGCTGCTCGCGCGCATCCCGTGGTGAAGGTCTGTCGACTTCAGCGCGATGCGCGGCGCCTACTTGCGCCGGGCACGCGGGTGCGCCGCGTCGTAGACCTTGGCCAGGTGCTGGAAGTCCAGCCGCGTGTAGACCTGGGTGGTGCTGATGCTGGCGTGGCCCAGCAGCTCCTGCACCGCGCGCAGGTCGCCGCTGGACTGCAGCAGGTGCGACGCGTAGCTGTGACGCAGCATGTGCGGATGCACCTGCGTTGGCAAACCGGCGCGCAGCGCCTGCGCGCGCAGGCGGTTGCGCAACTGGTTGGCGGTCAGCCGCGTGCCACGCTGGCTGACGAACAGCGCCGCTTCGGCAGGCGCGGCCAGCGTGCCGCGCAGCGCCGTCCATGCTGCCAGCGCCTGCAGCGCCGGCCCGCCCACCGGCACGCTGCGGCGCTTGCTGCCCTTGCCCAGCACATGGGCCGTCGCATCGTCGGCGTCGATCCAGCCCGCCGCTGCCGGCCCCGCCAGCAGGTCCAGGCCCAGCAGTTCGCCGATGCGCAGCCCGCAGCCATAGAGCAGTTCGACGATGGCCTTGTCGCGCGCCTGCAGCTCGGGCCGGCCCTGGTCGGTTTCGAGTTCGGCCAGCGCCACCGCCTGCTCGACCGCCAGCGCCGACGGCAGCGGCTTGGCGGCCCTGGGCGCGCGCAACCCAGCGGCGGGGTTGGTCGCGACCAGGCCATCACGGCCCCACCAGGCATACAGGCCGCGCCAGGCGGCCAGGGTGATGGCCAGACTGCGCGCGCCCAGGCCATCGCCGCGCAAGGCCGCCAGCCAGCCCCTCAAGTGATGCACCTGTGCCTGCTGCACCACCACGCCTTCAGCAGCGGCCAACCGCTGCAGCCGCACCAGGGCGTCGCGGTACATCGCCAGCGTGCGTTCAGCCAGCCTCTTCTCAACGGTCAGGTGCTGCCAGAAGGGTAGCAGCGCGACGGCCAGCGGCTCGTTGCAGAGCGCGCTAAGCGCACCGACCGCGGCCATGGTCAGCCCTGCGGCAGCAGCCGCGACAAGGCAGCGCTGGTGACTTCGCCGATGCGCATCAGAAACTCGGTGCCCATGTCGGCCTGGTAGCGCGTGAGGTCGGGCGACGCCAGCACCAGCAGTCCGAAGGTACCCTCGGCCGCACCGTGGCGTAGCGGGATCAGGGCCAGCGACATCACGGTGGACGGATCGCCCAGCCAGGACACGGCCTCGAAACCCGCATTCACGCCGCAGTAGGGCTGCGCCAGGCTGGCCGCGAAACTGCGCGCATCGTCGCTCACCGGGCGCGCGAACTCGGCGTCGGCATGCACAGCATCGGCCGCCCACACGCGCAAGGCCGCCTGCGGGATCATGAATTCATGGCACAGCTCGTCGACCACCACGCGCGGCAGTTCAGCCGCGTCGGCAGTGAGAAACAGCGCCCGTGTCCAGCGGTGCAGACGGTCGGCGATGGCCAGGTTCTGCTGGCCGTGGCGCAGCATCTCGACGATCTTGAACTCGAGGCCCTTGATGCGTTCGCGCAGCATCTCCATCTGCCGCTCCTGCAGCGAGACCGCACGCTGGCCGTGCGGGCTGGTCAGCTGCACGGCGCCCAGCAGTTCGGCATGGCGCTCGAAAAAGCCGGGCGTGTTGGCCAGGTAGTTGGCGATGTCGCTTTCGGTGATGCCTTGAACGCCGATGCTCGCTGGGGTGCTGGGTGTCACAGTTCGATCTCTCCTTCGAAAATGGTTTCTGCCGGGCCGGTCATCAGCACCGGCGCCTGGTCGTCGGCCCATTCGATCAGCAAGCAGCCACCTCGAGCTTCGACCTCGACGCGCCGGTCCAGCCAGCCCAGGCGCACGCCGGCCACCACGGCGGCGCAGGCGCCGGTGCCGCAGGCCAGGGTCTCGCCAGCGCCACGTTCGTAAACCCGCAGTCGCGCCCGATCTCGCGCCAGCACCTGCATGAAACCGGCGTTGACACCGCGCTCGAAGCGCGGGTGGGCTTCGATCAGCGAACCGTAGGCCAGCACCGGCGCCGCATCGACATCGTCCACGCGGTGCACCGCATGCGGATTGCCCATCGACAGCACGGCCACCTCGACCGTGCGACCGCCAGCCAGGTCCAGCGGCCACAGCTCGAAGCCACCCTGCCCGTGCGCCTGCAGTCCCTTGGCGTCGAAGCCAACCGCAGCATGCTCGAACCGCGGGCGGTTCATGTCGACCGTGACGCGACCGTCGTCGCGCAAGTGCAGCTCGAGCAGGTTGTTGACCGTCTCGACGCGAATGTGGCGCTGCCGGCTCAAGCCATGTTCGTGCACGTAGCGCACCAAGCAGCGCGCGCCGTTGCCACAGTGTTCGACCTCGTCACCGCTGTGGTTGTAGATGCGGTAGCGAAAGTCGACGCCGGGTGTGCTGCTGCGCTCGACGATCAGGATCTGGTCGGCCCCCACGCCGAAACGGCGGTCGCCCAGGCGCTGCACTTGTGCCTTGCTCAGCGCCAGGGGCTCGCGGGTGCCGTCCAGCACGACAAAATCGTTGCCGGCACCCTGCATCTTGGTAAAGCGCAGCCTCATGCGACGAATTATGGCTTCGGCCCGACGTCGTACAGCGAAGGCTCGCCCGGCGGCCGCGTCTTGAAGCGCTTGTGCACCCACAGATACTGGCTGGGATTGCGGCGGATCTCTTGTTCGATCCAGGCGTTCATGCGTGCCGCATCGTGCACCGGGTCGTCGCCGGGCCAGTCGGTCCAGGGCGCGCCGAAGCGCACCCGGTAGCCGCGACCGCCGGGCAGGATCTCGGTCACCACCGGCTGCACCGTCATGCGCAGCGAACGCGCCATGCGCGAAGGCGCCAGCAGCGTGGATGCACTGACGCCGAAGAACGGCACGAAGGCCGCATCGCGCAAGCCGAAGTCCATGTCGGGCAGGTTGAAGAACACAAAGCCGCGCTTGATCGCGCGCACCAGCGGCAAGGCGCTGTCGTGGCGCGAGAACACCTCACCTTGCCCGAAGCGCAGACGGCCGCGGCGGATGGCGCGGTCGAACACCGGGTTGCTCTGCGCCTGGTAGATGGTGGCCACCATGCGGCGCTGGAACAGCTGGGTGGCCATGCCGGCGGCGTCCATGCCGATGAAATGCGGCACCAGCCACATCACCGGCTGCTGCGTGCGATCGGCAAAGCCCACGTCGCCTTCGACCTGGATCAACCGCTTCAGTCGCGCTGGCCGGGCGTACCACAGCAGCCCGCGTTCGAGCAGGCTGCGGCCCAGCCACTCGAAGTGACGTTGCACGATGCGCCGGCGTTCGGCCAGCGGCAGCTCAGGCAGGCACAGTTCCAGGTTGCGCAGCGCAATGCGCCGACGCGACCCAGCCAGCGTGTGCAAGACCCGGCCCAGGCCGACGCCCAGCGCGGCCAGCAGAGGCAACGGCAAGCCGTGCAGCAGCCAGACCAGGCCCAGCAGCAGGCGCGCACCCAGGCCGCCGGTTGTCATGCCGGTTCCTGCTGCCGAGGCTGCTTGTAGCGGTGGTAGCCCCACAGATACTGACGCGGGCATTGACGGATCACGTCTTCCATCGCCTGGTTGATGACCAGTGCCGAGGCCTCGTCGCCGCGTTCGGGCAAGGGCTGCGGCAGATCTTGCGCATGCACCAGGTAGCCGCGCCCGTCCGCCAGGCGTTCGGTCCACAACAGCGCCACCTCGGCCCCGGTCTGCTGCACCAGCCGCGCGGCCAGCGTCATCGTGTAGGCC
Organism: Rubrivivax sp.; assembly: GCA_016707445.1. GTDB lineage: Bacteria > Pseudomonadota > Gammaproteobacteria > Burkholderiales > Burkholderiaceae_C > Rubrivivax. The sequence goes on along the minus strand of JADJHR010000019.1, from coordinate 60,787 downwards.
GGCTGGCCGAAGAACGGCACCCACACGCCCATGCCCGCGGGCGGCACCTGGTCGGGCAGCAGCCCCACGGTGTCGCCGCGCTTGAGCGCGCGCAGCATCTGGCGCACACCGGCCAGCGTGGCCGGCGCGGTGGCCAGCGCGGGCCGTGCGCGGGCCGTTTCCTCCAGTTCGCGCAGCCAGCGCTTGCGCGCGGGCCGGTACAGCACCGTGATCGGCCGCTGGCGGCCGAAGGCTTCGGCATAGGCCTGGGCCGAGACCTCGAAGCTGCCCAGGTGCGGTGTCAGCAGAACCAGCCCGCGGCCCCGGTCGAGCTTGGCCTGCAGCAGCTCACGGCCCTGCCACTGCAGCGGATCGGCGATGCCCTGGGCAGGCGGGCGCAGCCACAGCCGCGGCAACTCGGACACCAGGCGCCCAGCCTCGGCCACCGAGGCCCGGCGGTCGGCCACACCCAGGCCCGCCCGCGCGGCATTGGCGCGCAGGCGCGACCGGTAGCTGGGCGACAAGGCATAGGTCAACCAGCCCAGCGCAGCGCCCAGCACGTGCAAAAGCCACAAGGGCCAGCTCGACAACCAGCGAACCAGTTTCAGCATGCTTCTTATAATCTTCGGGTCGCTGAGTTAAAGAACAACTTGCGGGGCGACAGGTGGGGCGAAGCCGAAGTTTCGCACCGCCACAACGACCGGCTGGCCCGGTCGAGCCGCTAAAGCGTTCGCCATGTGCACCCCACGGCCCGGCGAACCCGCCCGACCAACCCAAGGAGCACACCCCGTGGCGAACGACTTTCTCTTCACCTCCGAATCCGTTTCCGAAGGCCACCCCGACAAGGTGTCCGACCAGATCTCGGACGCCATTCTCGACGCGATCTTCAAACAGGACCCGCTCAGCCGCGTTGCGGCCGAGACCCTGTGCAACACCGGCCTGGTGGTGCTGGCCGGCGAGATCACGACCAACGCGCACGTCGACTACATCCAGGTCGCGCGCGACACCATCAAGCGCATCGGCTACGACAACACCGAGTACGGCATCGACTACAAGGGCTGCGCGGTGCTGGTGGCCTACGACAAGCAGAGCAACGACATCGCCCAGGGCGTGGACCACGCCAGCGACGACCACCTGAACACCGGCGCCGGCGACCAGGGCCTGATGTTCGGCTACGCCTGCGACGAGACGCCCGAGCTGATGCCCGCGCCGATCTACTACGCGCACCGCCTGGTCGAGCGCCAGGCGCAGCTGCGCAAGGACGGCCGCCTGCCCTTCCTGCGCCCCGACGCCAAGAGCCAGGTGACGATGCGCTACGTCGACGGCAAGCCGCACTCCATCGACACCGTGGTGCTGTCGAGCCAGCACGCGCCCGAGTGGAGCCTGGGCGACAAGATGAAGCCCGAATTCGTCGAGGCCGTGATCGAGGACATCATCAAGCCGGTGCTGCCTGCCGAATGGCTGAAGAACACGCGCTACCTGGTCAACCCGACCGGCCGCTTCGTGATCGGCGGGCCGCAGGGCGATTGCGGCCTGACCGGGCGCAAGATCATCGTCGACACCTACGGCGGCGCCTGCCCGCACGGCGGTGGCGCCTTCAGCGGCAAGGATCCGAGCAAGGTCGACCGCAGCGCCGCCTATGCAGCGCGTTATGTGGCCAAGAACGTCGTCGCGGCCGGTCTGGCCAGGCAGTGCCAGATCCAGGTCGCCTACGCCATCGGCGTGGCCAAGCCGATGAACGTGACCGTCTACACCGAAGGCACCGGCAAGCTCAGCGACGAGAAGATCGCCGCCCTGGTGCAGGAGCACTTCGACCTGCGCCCCAAGGGCATCATCCAGATGCTGGACCTGCTGCGCCCGATCTACGAAAAGACCGCCGCCTACGGCCACTTCGGCCGCGAAGAACCCGAGTTCACCTGGGAGCGCACGGACAAGGCCGCCGCGCTGCGCGCTGCGGCTGGCCTGTAAGGCCACCGCGCATAGCGCGGCTTGACTGTGCGTCGGCGAAGGCTGACTTCGCGTCAGCGAAGTCAAGGGGCCCCAGCCCCGGCCGAAGCCAACGGAATTCACCGCGAAGCGACTGATCTGACGGGCGACGGGAGTCGCCCGTCGTGCTTTCGACGTCAGACGTCCACCACCGCCCCATCCCGAAGCACCAGCGCGCCAGCCGCCACCAACTCCTCCAGCATCATTTCGATCCACTGCCCGGCATCCCGCATCCCCACCGGCGCAAACCGCTCCCACAAGCCCTGCAGCATCGGCGTACCCCTCGCCCACACCAGCAAATCCGCCAAGGGCTGCTCGCGCTCCTCCATCAGGTGGTACTTCAGCAGCACCTTCAGCGCATGCCGTGCGTGCCGCGCAGGATCGCGCTGAAACCCCGACAAGCGCGACCGTGCCCGCTGCAGCGCCGCCGCCACGTCGTTGAACACCCGGCCATGACCCGGCACCACCAGCCGCACCGGCAGTGCCGCGATGCGGTCCAGCGTCAGCGCCACGTCGTCGAAGCCGGGTTCACCCGCGATCTCGGGAAACACCACACCGAAACCGTTCTCCCACAACGCGTCCGCCGACAGCAACACGCCCTGGGCGCGGTCGAACAGCATCAGCATGTGCGGGTCATGGCCAGGCGACTCGATCAGCTCCCACTCGCGGCCCCCGGCCACCAGGGCCGTGCCCGGCTGCAGCAGCAGCTGACGACGAAACGGCGCCATGCGCTGGCCGGTACCCCGGTAGCTCAGCGCATCGTCGTCCCAGGCGTCGACCGCCTGCGCCTGGCCCGGCGGCACGGCCACCGGCACCGCAAAGGCCTGCTGCAGCGCGGCGTTGCCACCGCAATGGTCGCTGTGCAGGTGCGTGTTGGCCACGCCGGCCAGCGGCCGGCCGGCCAGTTCGGCACGCACCAGGGCCAGCGTCTGCTCGACGTGATTGACATGCGAGCTGTCGATCAGCCAAGCGCCGGCCTCGCCGGCAGCGGCATGCACCAACACATTGTTGGACGACAGCCAGCCGCGCTCGAACACGGCCAGGCCCTGCAATGGATCGGATCCTGGGCGCACCCGAATATCCTTGTGATCTGGCGGACCCCCGTGGTCCGCCCTGTGCATTCTCTTCTGCCCTGGCGGCGCCACACCCGATGCCTGCGATCAAGCTCGACCATCTGCGCCGGCACGCGCTGGCGCGCAGCCTGTTTGCGCCGACCACGCTGCCGAAGGCAATCTCGCGCCTGGGCTTCGTGCAGGCCGATCCCTTGCGCGCCCCGGCACGCGCGCAGGACCTGACGCTGCGTCACCGCGTGCGCGACTACCGTGCCGGCGACCTTGAACGGCGCTATGCACGGCTCGACATCGAAGAGGACTTCTTCGTCAACTACGGCTTCCTGCCGCGCAGCACCCAGCAGCTGATGCACCCGCGCACGGCGCGCAGCGAATGGGCGCCGCAGCGCTGGGCGCAGGCGCAGGCCGTGCTCGAGTTCGTGCGCCAGCGCGGTGAGGTGCACCCCCGCGAGGTCGATGCCGAGTTCGCGCACGGCAAGACGCTCAACTGGTTCGGTGGATCGGGCAACGCCAGCACCGAGCTGCTCGACGGCATGCACTACCGCGGCCTGTTGCGCGTGGCCCGGCGGGACAGCGGCACCCGCGTCTACGCCGTGCGCGATGCCGATGGCGACACACCCGACCCCGACGCCGCGCTCGACCGGCTGGCCGACGTGGTGCTGGCCAAATACGCGCCACTGCCCGAGCGCTCGCTGTCGGACCTGGTGCTGCACCTGCGTGCGGGCGTGCCGCAATGGGCCGATCGCCGCCAGGCCGCGCTGAAGCGCTTGCTGGCGCGCACGCCACAGGCCGAGATCGACGGCCGCCGCTGGCGCTGGCCAGCGGGAGAGAACCCGGCGTCGCGCCGCCACCGCATCGACGATCGGCTGCGCCTGCTGGCGCCCTTCGACCCCGTGGTCTGGGACCGGCGCCGCTTCGAGGCATTCTGGGGCTGGGCCTACCGCTTCGAGGCCTACACGCCGGCCGCACAGCGCCTTCGCGGCCACTACGCGCTGCCGCTGCTGTGGCAGGGCAGCGTCGACGGCTGGGCCAACCTGGGCGTGCTGGACGGGCGCCTGCAGGCTCAGGTCGGCTGCCAGCACGGCCCCTTGCCAGGCGACAAGGCCTGGCGCCTGGCCCTGGAGGCCGAACTGTCGGCACTGGCCGTTTTTCTGGGTCTGGACGCGGCGGCGTTCGCCTGGCGCGCGCAGCCGCGCTGATTCAGGCGCGGCGCGCTGCCAGCAGCGCCTGCGCCACTTCGGCGAAACCCTGGCCACGCTCAGCCACGGTCAGCCAGGCCGGCCAATGCTGCAGCTGATCCGCAAAACGCAGCAGGTTGGCCACACCCACGCTGTGGCTGAAGCGCTCGAACATCGGCTGGTCGTTGGTGCTGTCACCGACGAAGACCCAGCGCCCGATCTCGTCGTCGAGTCGGCGGCCGAAAAGGCGCTGCAGCATCCATTGCGCACCCGACCACTTGTCGTGCTGGCCGAACCAGCCGTTGATGTGGATCGAGCTCACCGTGGCCGTCATGCCCTGGGCCTGCATCAGCGCCACCACGCGCGCGATGTCGGCCGGCGGCAGCTGGCAGAACTCGCTGTGGTCGATCGCGATGTCGGTCAGCCGGCCGGCGCTGTCCTGCGCCAGCCGGGCCGCGGGCACCTGTTGCAGCACCCGTGCTGCCACCTGCCGCAGTCGGCTTGCGTTGTGGCGGCGCGTGGGTTCGTCCTGGACGAATTCAGTCTGCACACCCTGGCCGTCTGCGATCAGCGCCACCGCGCCGTTTTCGGCCACGATGGCCGCCACCGGCCAGGCGGCGGCAAACGGCAGGCTCCAGCCATGCGGTCGGCCAGTGATGGCGATCACCGGCAAGCCGGCGGCGTGCAGATCATGCAAGGCCTGCAGCGCAGCGGGTTCGATGTCGCCGTCCCGCGTCAGGGTATCGTCGACATCGGTCATCACGCCGGCCACACCCGCCCAGGCGCCATCTGGCAGCTCCGCCAGCGGCCTCGACGGCATGGATTGACGATCATCAACTGCGCGGCCGGCGGCGATATCAATCATCACAAGTCCACCTCACCGTCACCGCCTCGATCCATGGTCAAAGATTCTGCCGCAAGCATCCGCCGAAGCCCCCGTACCGCGGCGCCGTCCAGCCGACGCCGGCCACGCGCGGTACAGGCCGGCGATACGGCGCCAAGGCTCAGCGCGCAGGCGATCGAAGCCGACCGCATCGAGCGCGCAAGCAGCCGCGTCGAGGCGGTGAGCGAGATGGTGATGAGCGACCTGCTGGCGCAACCCGGGCTACCCGCGCAACCCGCACAGGGTGCCGACCGCCTGACCCCGCTGCACGCGCTGGTCGACGGGGCCTCACCCGACGAGGCAAGGGCACTGAGGCGGGCCTTGCTCGAACGGGCGGCAAGACCCCGGTCCGGGATCGACCCCGACCTGGAGCTGGCGGCCGGATGGCGCGAAGGCGGCTACCCGTACCAGAACCTGATGTCACGCCGCAGCTACGAGAAGCAGAAGTACCGGCTTCAGGTCGAGTTGCTGAAGCTGCAGGCCTGGGTGAAGGAGACCGGGCAGCGGGTCGTGATCCTGTTCGAGGGCCGCGACGCCGCCGGCAAGGGCGGTGCCATCAAGCGCTTCATGGAGCACCTGAACCCGCGCGGTGCGCGTGTGGTGGCGCTGGAAAAACCCAGCGACGTCGAGCGCGGCCAGTGGTACTTCCAGCGCTACATCTCGCACCTGCCCACACGCGGCGAGATCGTGCTGTTCGATCGCAGCTGGTACAACCGCGCCGGCGTCGAGCGTGTGATGGGGTTTTGCAACCACGCCGAATACGACGAGTTCATGCGCCAGTGCCCCGAGTTCGAGCGCCACCTGGCGCGCAGCGGCGTGCACCTGTTCAAGTTCTGGTTCTCGGTCAGCCGCGGCGAACAGCGTCGCCGCTTCAAGGAGCGCGAAGCGCATCCGCTCAAGCAGTGGAAGCTGTCACCGATCGACATGGCGTCGCTGGACAAATGGGACGAGTACACGCGCGCCAAGCAGGCGATGTTCCTGCACACCGACACCTCCGATTCACCCTGGACCGTGATCAAGAGCGATTGCAAGAAGCGCGCTCGGCTCAACGCCATGCGCTACCTGCTGCAGCGCCTGCCCTATGCGAACAAGGCCGCCGCCGCCATCGGCGGGGTCGACCCCTTGCTGGTCGGCCGTGCCGCCCTGGCGACCGGGCCCGGGGAAGAATTCACTGCCAACGGCGAAGCCTGATCGTGCCGGCTGCTGACGGTGCCGCTCGAGCTGGCTAGAATCGCGGCTCTTTCCGAGGAGCGTTGCAACCCCCAGCATGGGGCCAGGCTCGGAATGTCTGGATGCAACCGCGCTCACCTGCACGAACGTCTTCGTGGGTGAGCTTCGAAATCCCCCGACCGTTTCGTTCGTGCAGGGCCTTCAACCGCCTGGAGCCTGACCATGAACGCCGTTCTCAAGCCGCTGCTGCACAGCGACCACGCCATTGCCGACCCCTCGCTGGCCAGCTGGGGCCGCAAGGAAATCACCATCGCCGAAAGCGAGATGCCCGCGCTGATGGCCATCCGCCGCGAATACGCCACCAGCCAGCCGCTGAAGGGCGCGCGCATCACCGGCAGCCTGCACATGACGATCCAGACCGCAGTGCTGGTCGAGACCCTGCAGGCGCTGGGCGCCAAGGTGCGCTGGGCCTCTTGCAACATCTTCAGCACGCAGGACCATGCTGCCTCAGCCCTGGTGGCCGCCGGCACACCGGTGTTTGCCTACAAGGGCGAGACGCTGAAGGACTACTGGGACTACACGCACCGCATCTTCGAGTTCGGCCCCAAGGGCGCAGACGGCGAAGGCCCGAACATGATCCTCGACGACGGCGGCGACGCCACGCTGCTGATGCACCTGGGCAAGCGCGCCGAGAAGGACGCTTCGTTGCTGGCCAGCCCGGGCAGCGAAGAAGAGCGCGAACTGTTCGCCGCGATAAAGGCCCGGCTGGCCGAGGACGGCAGCTGGTACAGCCGCAAGAGCGCGCAGATCGTCGGTGTGACCGAAGAAACCACCACCGGCGTGCACCGCCTGTTGGAAATGAGTGTCAAGGGCACGCTGATGTTTCGCGCCATCAACGTCAACGACTCGGTCACCAAGAGCAAGTTCGACAACCTGTACGGCTGCCGCGAGTCGCTGGCCGACGGCCTCAAGCGCGCGCTGGACGTGATGCTGGCCGGCAAGATCGCCGTGGTGGCGGCTACGGCGACGTCGGCAAGGGCAGCGCGCAGGCGCTGCGCGCACTGAGCGCGCAGGTCTGGGTGACCGAGATCGACCCCATCAACGCCTTGCAGGCGGCGATGGAAGGCTACCGCGTCGTGACCATGGACTGGGCCGCCGACAAGGCCGACATCTTCGTCACCGCCACCGGCAACAAGGGCGTGATCACGCACGCCCACATGGCCGCGATGAAGCACAACGCCATCGTCTGCAACATCGGCCACTTCGACAACGAGATCGACATCGCCTCGGTCGAGAAGTACGAATGGGAAGAGGTCAAGCCGCAGGTCGACCACATCATCTTTCCGGGCGTGGATGGCAAGCCGGAAAAGCGCATCCTCATGCTGGCCAAGGGCCGGCTGGTGAACCTGGGCTGCGGCACCGGGCACCCCAGCTACGTGATGAGCTCGAGCTTTGCCAACCAGACGATCGCGCAGATCGAGCTGTACGCGCACAAGGACGCCTACGACGTGGGCAAGGTCTACGTGCTGCCCAAGCACCTGGACGAGAAGGTGGCACGCCTGCAGCTGGTGACGCTCAACGCCCAGCTGACCGAGCTGAGCGACGAGCAGGCGGCCTACATCGGCGTGCCCAAGACCGGCCCCTACAAGCCCGACACCTACCGGTATTGAGGGAGGTGTCACGATGAGCCCCGTCCACCCGACGGGCTCCATCAGCTTCGAGTTCTTCCCGCCCAACACTCCGGTCGGCAGCGACAAGCTCAAGACCGTGGTGGCGGAACTCGCTGCCGTGAAGCCCGAATTCTTCAGCGTGACCTATGGCGCCGGTGGCGCCACGCGCGACAAGACGCTGGCCACCGTGCAGGGCATCGCGGCCGCCGGCCACGACGCCGCACCGCACCTGTCGTGCGTGGGGTCGACGCGCGAAGGCATCGCAGAGATCCTGGCCACCTACCGCGCGCAGGGCATCCGGCGGCTGGTGGCGCTGCGTGGTGACCTGCCCAGCGGGACCGCCGTGGCCGGCGAGTTCCGCTTTGCCGCCGACCTGGTGCACTTCGTGCGCCAGACCCAGGGCGATGACTGGCACATCGAGGTTGCCGCCTACCCCGAATACCACCCCGAGCAGCGCTATGCGCGGCGCGACCTGCAGCACTTTGCCGCCAAGGTGGCGGCCGGCGCCAGCTCAGCCATCACGCAGTTCTTCTTCAACCCCGACGCCTACTTTCACTTCGTCGACGAAGCACGCGCCCTAGGCGTGCAGGTGCCGATCGTGGCCGGTGTGATGCCGATCCACAACTACGCCAAGATTGCGCAGTTCGCGGCGCGCGACGGCATCGAGATCCCGCGCTGGGTGGCGCTGAAGATGGAAGGCTACATGGACGACGCGGCCAGCATCCGCGCCTTCGGCCTCGACGTGGTGACGTCGCTGTGCGAGCGCCTGGTCGCCGGCGGCGCACCCGGCATCCACTTCTACACGCTCAACCAGTCGGGGTTGTCTCTGGAGATCTGCCGCCGGCTCGGGCGCTGACACCCGCCACAGGCTACAGGTCGGGGCGCTGCCAGTGGCAGCCCTCGTCGGTCAGCATCACGTCCAGCGGCATGTCATGCGGCTCGGCCGTCAGCCAGGGCACATGGCCGTTGGCATAGCCCACGCCCACGGTCAGGGGGCGCGGCTGCAGCGCCGCCAGCGTGCGGTCGTAGAAGCCGCCGCCGTAGCCCAGGCGCAGGCCCTGCGGGCCGAAACCGACGCAGGGCACCAGCAGCAGCTGCGGCTCGAAGGCCGGCGTGCCCTTGGGCTTGGGGATGCCATAGGCGTCGTCTTCCATCGGGCAGCCGGGGTACCAGATGTGAAAGCACAGCTGCTTGGTCTCGCGGTCGATCACCGGCAGGCCAAGGCGGCGTGCGTCGCCACCCTCGGTCCAGCGGTACAGCGCCGGCAAGGCGTCGAACTCGCCCTTGATCGGCCAGTAGGCGCCGATCGACGTCTCATGCCGCGCCACCAGCCACACACGCAGCACCTCCTGCAGGTGAACCGATCGCTGGTGGCGGTCGACCATGGCCTGGCGTTCGGCCTGCAGCTGTTTGCGCAGCACGCGCTTGTCATTCGACGGCTCGATCGAAAGCTTGAAGGGCAGCGTCATGACCGGTCCGGCAGCAAGGGAGCCGCGATTGTCGCCCCGTGAAGTCAGGGCTGCAGCGCCTCCAGAGCCATCGGATGGGCGATCCCGTCGGCATCGTGCATTGATAATCGCACGTCATGAATCATCTGCGCCACCGGCCGCTTGGCGTGGGCCCGCTGCGGGCCTTCGAAGCGGTGGCGCGGCTGTCCAGTTTCAGCGCGGCCGGCGTCGAGCTGCACCTGACACAGCCGGCCATCAGCCGCCAGATCCGCTCGCTCGAAGACGAGGTCGGCGCCACGCTGCTGCTGCGCGGCACGCGCCACGTCGAACTCACCAGCGCTGGCGCGGCGCTGCTGCGCGCGGTGGCGCCCTGGCTCGACCGGCTGGATGCCAGCGTGCGCCAGATCCGCAGCCAGGGCGCGCGCCGGCGCATTTCGGTCACCACCTTTGCGTCGTTCGCGTCGCTGTGGCTGATTCCGCGCCTGCAGGACTTCCAGCGCCAGCACCCGGGCATCGACATCCGTGTTTCGGCCGACGACACGCTGGCCGACCCCGACGACCCCGAGATCGACCTGGCACTGCGCTACACGCATGCCGACCACGTGCCGGCCGACACCCTGCCGCTGTTCGGCGAGGTGCTGACGCCCGTGGTCAACCCGGCTTTGGGCGAGTCACTGGGTCGGCGCTGGACCAGCGCCGACCTGGCACAGCAGACGCTGCTCGAAGAGGATGACCACCGCCCCAGCGCCGAGTACCTGAGCTGGCGCCACTGGCTGCGACTGCACGCTGCGCCAGGGCTGGAGCCGCAGGGCTGGATCTACCTGAACTACACCTACCAGCAGATCCAGGCGGCCTTGGCCGGCCAGGGCGTGGCGCTGGCGCGCGTGGCCCTGGTGCATGAAACGCTGGCCCGCGGCGAGCTGGTCGAGCCCTTCGGGCCCGAAGGCCGCATCGAATCGCCGTTCGGCTACTGGCTGCTGCGCTGGCCGGGTCGGCAGCCGTCGCCGGAGTTGCAGGCGTTCGAGGACTGGGTGCAGGCTCAGGCCGCGCAGACGCGCGCTGCGATGGCCGCCGCGTGACGACCTCGCTGCGATGACCCGAATCAGCTTGCACCAACGGCGCCTGCGCTACAGTGGCCTCGACATGATTCGACTGCTGATTTCGCGCCCTTCCCCTGCTGCTGGCCTGTTCGCTCGCGGTTCCGCTGGCAGCCCACGCCCAGGTCGGCGACGACAGCATCGTCGAAGCACGCGAAGCCCTGCGCAAGAAGGACCGCACCCGGCTGGTCGCCCTGCGCGACCAGCTGGTGGCCGCGCGGCACCCGCTGGCGATGTGGGCCGACTACTGGGAGCTGGGCAGCCGGCTGAGCGACGCGCAGCAAAGCGAGCTGGACGCGTTTGATGCGCGCTGGAGCGGCAGCTATGTCGAAGACCGCTTGCGCAACGACTGGCTGCTCGAGCTGGGCCGGCGCCGCGACTGGGGCAACTTCAGGAAGGAGTTCCCGCGCTTTCGCATGAACGATGACCGCGAGGTGAGTTGCTACGCCTTGCTTGCGCGGCACCTGGACGGCCAGGACGTGAAGGTCGCGGCCCTGTCGGCCTGGTACGCGCAGCGCGACCTCGACGACGGCTGCCATCAGCTGGCCTCAGCGCTGGCCGAAGCCCGCAAGATCGGCGCCGGTGAGATCTGGCATGAATTGCGTCTGTCGGTCGAGGCCAACCGCCCGCGTGCGGCGCGCGCCGCTGCGGCCTTGATCGGCAGCGCCACGGCCAAAGCCGTCAACGAGTTGCTCGACCAGCCCGCACGGTATCTGAAGCGCCGTGTCGCCGAACCCAGCGGTCAGCACAAGGAACTGGCCACACTGGCGCTGGTGCGACTGGCATCGTCCGATGTCGATGCGGCGGCGCAAGAGCTCGAGGCCGGCTGGGCCCGGCTGCTCGACGATGAGCAGGCGGCACTGGCCTGGGCCGCGGTCGGCAAGCAGGCCGCGTTGCGGCTGCAGGACCGTGCGCAAGATTTCTACCAGCAGGCGTGGAAGCGCCAGCACAACCAGGGCCATGCACCCCGCTGGTCCGACGACATGCTGGCCTGGGGTGTGCGTGCGGCGCTGCGCACCAGTCGCATCGACCGCGAACGCTGGGCCGTGACGCTGCAGACCATCGATGCGATGAGCGAGGCCGAGCGCAAGGACGGCGACTGGGTCTACTGGAAGGCGCGGGCGCTGCAGGCGCGCGCACGCAACGACACCGATCGTGCGCAGGCACGAGCTCTGTTCGAATCGCTCGCCGATGGCCTGGGTTTTCACGCGCAGCTGTCGGCGCACGAGCTCGGCCGGCTGCCGGCGCTGCCGCCGGCACCGCCACCGCCCACCGACGCCGAGCTCGAACAGGCGCAGCGCAGCCCCGGTCTGCAGCGTGGCCTGCGCATGGCGCAGATCGGGCTGCGCGACGAGGGCCGGCGCGAATGGAACTTCACGCTGCGCGGCATGGCCGATCGTGATCTGCTGGCCGCCGCCGAAATGGCCTGCCAGGCCAACGACTGGCAGCTGTGCATCAACACCAGCGAGCGCACGCGTGAGGTGATCGACCTGCGACAGCGCTATCCCATGCCCTACTTCGTCGAGATCAACGCGCACGCCAAGGAACGCGGGCTCGACCCGGCCTTCGTCTACGGCCTGATCCGGCAGGAAACGCGCTTCATGGCCACGCTGCGCTCGGGCGCCGGAGCCTCGGGGCTGATGCAGCTGATGCCGGCCACCGCACGCTGGACCGCCAAGAAGGTCGGCATCGATTTCCAGCCATCGCAGATCAACGACGTCGACACCAACCTGCGGCTGGGCACGCTGTACCTGAAGCTGGTGCTCGACGACCTGGGCGGCTCGCAGGCCCTGGCCGCGGCCGCCTACAACGCCGGCCCCGGACGACCAAGGCGCTGGCGTGACGGCCCGGTGCTCGACGCCGCGGCCTGGGCCGAAAACATCCCCTTCAGCGAAACCCGCGACTACGTGAAAAAAGTGCTCAGCAACGCCACCATCTACCAGCAATTGCTGGGCTACCCGGCCACCCCGCTGCGATCCCGACTGGGGGCCACCGTGGGACCGCGCGAGACCTCGGCAGCCGCTGTCGACGGCAACCTGCCTTGAGACCCACCATGACACCTGCCCTGCGATCTGACATGAAGCGCGTCGTCGTGCTCGGCGGCAGCGGGTTCGTCGGCCGCGCCCTGTGCCGCCGCCTGGTCGCCCGCTGGCCCGCGCTGTGCGTGGTGGTGCCCACCCGGCGCGCCGGACATGCGCAGGCGCTGCGTCCGCTGCCGACCGTGCTGACGCCAGTGGCCGACGTGCACGATGCGGCCACGCTGGCAAACCTGCTGACCGGTGCCGACGCGGTGGTCAATCTGGTGGCCATCCTGCACGGCACGGCCGCGGCCTTCGAGCGGGTGCATGTCGAATTGCCACGCCGTCTGGTTGCGGCCTGTCGTACGGCGGGCGTGACGCGTGTGCTGCACGTCAGCGCCCTCGGCGTCGGTCCCGAAGCGCCGTCGAACTACCTGCGCAGCAAGACCCAGGGCGAACAGGTGCTGCAGCAGGCCGGCCTGGCGCTGACCGTGTTGCGGCCGTCGGTGATCTTCGGCGCCGAAGATCGCTTCCTCAATCTGTTTGCCAAATTGCAGGCGCTGGCACCGGTGCTGCCGCTGGGCGGATCGGCCGCGCGCTTTCAGCCGGTCTGGGTTGAGGACGTGGCCGAGGCGCTGCTGCGCAGCCTGGGTCGCCCGCTGGCCGGCCTGCCGCCCGTCATCGAATGCGCGGGCCCCCAGGTCTTCACGCTGGCCGAGCTGGTTCAGCGCGCCGGGCGCTGGTCTGGCCACGAGCGGCTGCAGATCCCGCTGCCGGCGCCACTGGCCCGCTTGCAGGCCGGCTTGCTCGAGTGGATGCCCGGCCCGACCCTGATGTCGCGCGACAACCTCGACTCGATGCGCGTGCCCAACGTGGCCAGCGGCGCGCTGCCCGGGCTGGATGCGCTGGGCATCGCGGCCACCGCGATCGAGGCCGTGATGCCGGCCGTGCTCGCCGTCCGCAGCGGGCCATCGCAGCTGGACCGGCTGCGCGCCGGTCGATGAACAACCGGCATCGGTGTATGACCAGGGCAGGCCCCGCATGCACCCCTCGCAACTCTTGCAACCCGTGGAGCATGTGATGGCCTTGCAGCTGGTGATCGGCAACAAGAACTACTCGTCGTGGTCGATGCGACCCTGGGTATTGATGCGCCAGCTCGGCATCGATTTCGAGGAGCGGGCACTGCGCTTCGACTTCGCGCCCGATTCGGCCTTTCGCCAGGCCGTGGCCGCAGTCAGCCCAGCCGGCCGCGTGCCGGTGCTGCTGGACGGCGACTTTGCGGTCTGGGACACGCTGGCCATCACCGAGTACCTGCATGAACGCTTCGCCACGGTCGGCGTGTGGCCCGACGAAGCAAAGGCAAGGGCACGTGCCCGCAGCCTGTGCGCCGAAATGCACGCCGGCTTCTCGGCACTGCGCAGCCAGTGCCCGATGAACATCGAAGCCCAGCTGCACGCAGTGGGTGCGCGCCTGTGGCACGAGCAGCCGGCCCTGCGCACGGACGTGGCGCGCATCGAATCGATGTGGGCACAGGCGTTGGGCGACAGCGGCGGCCCCTTTCTGTTTGGCGGCTTCGGCGCGGTCGATGCCTTCTATGCCCCCGTGTGCATGCGCCTGAAATGCTATGCATTGCCGCTGTCAACCACCAGCCGAACTTACATCGACCGTGTGGCGGCCGCCCCGGGTGTGGCCGCGTTCATCGCCGCCGCACTGGCCGAGCACGACTTCCTCGATTTCGAGGAGCCGTACCGGCAGGGTCCCGATCCGCGCTGAACCTGTGACCGCGGCCATGCAGCTTTACGTGGTCGGCGGTGCGGTGCGCGACGAACTGCTGGGTTGGCCGGCCAGCGATCGCGACTGGGTGGCCGTCGGCGCCACCCCTGAGACCTTGCTGGCGCTGGGCTATCGCCCGGTAGGTCGTGATTTTCCGGTCTTCCTGCACCCGCAGACGAACGAGGAAGTGGCGCTGGCGCGCACCGAGCGCAAGGCCGGCCGCGGCTACCACGGCTTCACCTTCCACACCGACCCTGGCGTGACCCTGGAGCAGGATCTGGCGCGCCGCGACCTGACGATCAACGCGATGGCACGCGACAGCCAGGGCCAGCTGGTCGACCCCTACGGCGGCCAGCACGACCTGCGTGCCGGCGTGCTGCGCCATGTGTCATCGGCCTTTGCCGAAGACCCGGTGCGGTTGCTGCGCGTGGCGCGCTTTGCCGCGCGCTTCGCAAATTTTTCGATTGCCCCCGAGACGCAGGCCCTGATGGCGCAGATGGTGGACGCCGGCGAGGTCGACGCGCTGGTGCCCGAGCGCGTGTGGCAGGAACTGGCGCGCGGGCTGATGGAAGATCACCCGCAACGCATGATCGAGGTGCTGCGCGGCTGTGGCGCATTGCAGCGCCTGCTGCCCGAGCTCGACCGCCTGTGGGGCGTGCCACAGCGGCCCGAGCACCACCCCGAGGTCGACACCGGCGTGCATCAGCTGCTGGTGCTGCAGGCCTGTGCCCGCGCCAGCGCGGCGCTGCCGGTACGCTGGGCCTGCTTGTGCCATGACCTGGGCAAGGGCACGACACCACCCGAGCAGTGGCCGCGCCACCTGGGCCACGAAGGGCGCAGTGCCCGTCTGGCACGCCAGGTGGGCGACCGTCTGCGCGTGCCGGTCGACTG
Organism: Rubrivivax sp.; assembly: GCA_016707445.1. GTDB lineage: Bacteria > Pseudomonadota > Gammaproteobacteria > Burkholderiales > Burkholderiaceae_C > Rubrivivax. Next base: position 45,624 of record JADJHR010000019.1, on the reverse strand, counting down.
CCGAGAGCTGGCCGAGCTGACCGCCCGCGAGCACGGCAACGTGCACCGCAGTGGCGAGCTGTCAGCCCCCGCCGTGCTGCGCCTTCTGGAACGCTGCGACGCGTTGCGACGACCCGATCGCTTCGAAGCCCTGCTGCTGGCCTGCGAATGCGACATGCGCGGCCGGCTGGGCTTTGCGCAGCGCGATTACCCGCAACGGCAACGCCTGACTGCAGCCCTGCGCGCAGTGCAAGGCGCCGACACCGCCGCCGTGGCGGCACTGGCCCTGGCCCAGGGCTTGAATGGCCCGGTGATCGGGCAACGCGTGCAGCAGGCGCGACTGCAGGCGTTGCAGGCAGCCGGCCTTCAGTCGGGCGTCGAAGGCGCGGCCGGCCCGTCCACCGACACCGGCTTGCCGGTCAGGTAACCCTGCACCAGCTTGAAGCCCATCAGGCGGCAGACCTCGGCCTCGGCCTCGGTCTCGACCCCCTCGGCCAGCGGAATCGACCCCAGGTCGGTGACCAGGCGGACCAGGTCGCCCACCACCTTCTGCTTGCGCTCGCTGGCCATGTCGATGCCACGGATCAGGCCCATGTCGAACTTGACGAAATGTGCCGGCACCTCGCCCAGCTCGTTCAGCCGGGCCTGGCCGGCACCGAAGTCGTCGTAGGCGAAGCGCACACCGATGTCTTTCAGCCGTGCGGCCAGTTCTTTCATGCGCGCCACGTCCATCACCGCGGTCTCGTGCACCTCGACCACCAGCTTGGGTGCGCTGGGGTCGTCGCACAAGCGCGCCAGCTCGGCCAGGAAGGCCTGGTCGAACGTTTCCTTGGGGTGGGTGTTGACGAACAGCGTCGCGCCCTTCATGCGCGAGGACACGGTACGGATGCCGTAGTCGCGAAAGGCCTGGCTGAGTTCGGACTCGCGGTCGAGCCGGGCCGCCATCTGGAACAAGCGGATCGGCGATTCGGGCAGGTCGGGGTGACGGCCGCGGCCCAACCATTCGTAGGCCACGACGGCACGCGTGCGCATGTCGACGATGGGCTGCAGCGCACCGCTGAGGCCCTGCCCGCGCAGCAGGGCCCTGAATTCGCGCTCGTGCGGAACGAAGTTCTGGCTCAGGCCGCGTCCGGCCGGCACCAGCACCGTACGCTCCTCGTCGTGCGGCGTGCTGCGGCCGACAAAGGTGGTGGTCTCGGCACTGCGCATGCGGATGCGGTACTCGGCATTGGCGAAGTGGATGACGTCGTTGTCCGACAGCAGCACCGAGCCGTTGATGCGCTGGCGATTGACGTAGCTGCCATTGGTGCTGTCGAAGTCGATCAGGCGCAGGCGGCCACTGATGTCGGCACTGAACTCGGCATGCCGGCGGCTCAGGCCCATGGTCGATTCGACCAGCTCACCTGAGGGATCACGGCCGACACGAAACGGCAGCTTCTTGATCTCGTGCACCACCCGCGACCCGTCGGACGCCAGGGTTTCGAGATACCAGGATGGATCCACGGTCAGCACCCCTTCGATCGTGTGTCGTCGCCGCGACCGGTCAACACCGGTAAGCACCGGTATCAACAATGTAATGCGGTTCGCTTCAGATGAGCATCCCCAGACCGCCGGCCAGCAGGCTCAGGATCAGGCTGCTGGCGAGCGGCAGATACCACTCGCGGCCGCCCAGGCGAAACTTCAAATCGCCGGGCAAGCGGCCCAGGCCGAGCCGCCGCAGCCAGCCGTGCAGGCCGTTGAACAGCAAGAAGGCGAGCAGGAACACCAGCAGCCAGCGCATGTCGGTCCTACAGCGTGTGCGAACGGTCACCCGCCGCGAAGCCCAGCGCGTCGAACGCGTCGCCGGCGGCAAAACCGATCACCTTGAACAACTCACCCATCTCATGCTCCTGCAGCAGCGGCTGCGCCGCGGCCCGGGTGCGTGCATCGGTGGCCGCGAGCAAGGGCAGCAAGCCGCAGTTCAACAGGAAGCGCGCCTGCGAGGTGTAACCCAGCACCTGCAGCCCGGCGTCCTGACCCGCCAGGGCGATCGCGCTGAAATTGACATGCGCCGTGATGTCCTGCTCACCGGGGTCGGCCAGCACGTCGGTCGCGGCCCGGTGCGCGCGGTGCGTCATCAGCGTGCCGCCGTGGCGCTGCGGGTGGTAATACTCGTGCTCGGGAAAGCCGTAGTCGATGAAAAACGCCGCACCGCGTTCGAAGCGGGCCGCCAGCGTGCGCACGAAGGCTTCGGCCTGCGGGTGGATCTCGGTCACCGCACCGGGCACGAAGGCACTGTCGGGTGCCGGCGGGTGCAGCGTGGTCGGCCGGTCCTGCCAGGCCAGCCCGGCGTCAGCACGAACCACGCCGCGCTCGTGCCAGCATTGCCCGTCCCAGCCGAGCAGCTGCACCGGCATGGCGTCGAGCAGCTCGTTGCCGATCACCACCCCGCACAAGCGCTCGGGCAGTTGCTCGTGCCATTGCACGCGCGCACCAAAGGGCTGCAGGCGCTGGCGCTGGCGCTGCATCAAGGCCGCCGACAGATCGACGATGTGGTAGCGCTGCACAGATTTGCCCAGGGCCTGCAGCAGCTGCTCGGCCAGCACACCCGAGCCGGCGCCGAACTCCCACAACTCGTCGGTACCGGTGAGCTCCAGCGCCTGCGCCAGCTGTGCGGCCAGCGCCTGCGCGAACAGCGGCGACAGCTCGGGGGCAGTGACGAAATCGCTGCCCGACGCGGGCATGCGGCCGAACTGCCGGCTGTCGCGCGCGTAGTAGCCCAGGCCCGGCGCATACAACACCAGGCTCATGTAACGGTCGAAGGGCAGCCAGCCACCGGCCTGCGCGATGCCCGCGTGCACGCGGGCCATCATGGCCGTCGATACACTGGTGAATTCGTCACTCGTCACCTCGGCATTGTAGGAAGCCATGCACGACCGACCCGTGGTTCTGGTCACCGGCGCAGCCCGTCGCATCGGGCGCGTGATCTCGCTCGACCTCGCGCGCCACGGCTGGGATGTGGCCGTGCACTGCCGCGGCTCGCGCGCCGACGCCGAGACCACCGCCGCCGAAGCGGTGGCGCTGGGTGCACGCGCCCACGTGTTCCAGGCCGACCTGGCCGATGAGGCGCAATGCCTGGCGCTGCTGCCGGCGGTGCTGGCGCACTTCGGCCGCGTCGACGCGGTGGTCAACAACGCATCTTTGTTCGAGCACGACGACGTGGCCAGCTTCGGCCGCGCGACGCTGGACCGCCACTGGCGCGCCAACACCGCGCCGTCGATCGAGCTGGCGCGTGCGCTGCACGCCGCGGTGTCGGCGCCCGGCCACCCCACGGGCCACGGCTGCGTCGTCAACCTGCTCGACCAGAAACTGTGGAACCCGAACCCCGATCACCTGTCGTACACGCTGTCCAAGGCTGCCTTGCAGGCCGCCGGCACGATGCTGGCGCAGGCGCTGGCGCCGCGGCTTCGAGTCTGCGGTGTCGCCCCGGGCATCACGCTGCATTCAGGCGACATGGACGACGACGAATTCGAACGCGCACACCGCATGACGCCGCTGCAGCGCTCGTCAACCCCCGACGACGTGGCGCAGGCGGTGCGCTATCTGCTGAGTGCAACGGCGGTCACCGGCACCACGCTGCTGGTCGACGGCGGCCAGCACCTGCAGGCCCAGCCGCGCGACGTGATGTTCATGGCGCGTGAATCAAAATCTTCCTGAAAGCCCGCACCCCTTGATGCACAGCCTGCTTTCCGACCCCCGCCTGGCCGACTGCCGGCGCTTGTTCCTGCGCGATTTCGAGCTGCCGGTGCACATCGGCGTGCACGATTTCGAGCAGGGGTCATCACAACGGCTGCGCTTCAACGTCGACCTCTACGTGGCGCTGGCCGACAGCACGCCGCAGGGTGACCGCATCAGCGAGGTGGTGGACTACGACTTCGTGCGCCAGCGCATCACCGAGCGCGTGCAGCGCGGCCATGTGCAGTTGCAGGAAACCCTGGCCGACGACGTGCTGCAACTGATGCTGGCCCACCCTGGCGTTCGCGCCGCCTGCGTGAGCACCGAAAAACCCGACGTCTACCCCGATTGCGCCGCGGTCGGGGTGGAAGTCTTCGGCCTGAAGGAGGCCCGCTGATGGAGGGCATGAACGACCCCGTGGTCGCGACCGACGGTCGCAAGGCAGCCTTCGAGGCCAACAAGCTCAGCAAGAAGCTGCACCGTCAGGTCGGCCAGGCGATCGGCGACTTCAACATGATCGAGGCTGGCGACCGGGTGATGGTCTGCCTGTCGGGCGGCAAGGACAGCTACGCGCTGCTCGACGTGCTGATCAACCTGCGCCGGCGCGCGCCGGTGAAGTTCGACCTGATCGCGGTCAACCTGGACCAGAAGCAGCCGGGTTTCCCCGCCGACGTGCTGCCCAACTACCTGCGCTCGCGCGGTGTCGACTTCCACATCGAGGCGCAGGACACCTACTCGGTGGTCAAGCGCATCATCCCCGAAGGGCAGACGATGTGCAGCCTGTGCTCGCGGTTGCGGCGCGGCATCCTGTACCGCGTGGCCAGCGAGCTTGGAGCGAGCAAGATCGCCCTCGGCCATCACCGCGACGACATGGTCGTCACCTTGCTGATGAACATGTTCTTCGGCAGCCGGCTCAAGGGCATGCCGCCCAAGCTGGTCAGCGACGACGGCCGACACGTGGTGATCCGCCCGCTGGCCTACGTGGCCGAAAGTGATCTCGTGCGCTGGGCGCAGCACCGCCAGTTCCCGATCATCCCCTGCAGCTTGTGCGGCAGCCAGGACAACCTGCAGCGCGTGCAGGTCAAGAAGATGATCCATGAGTGGGAGCGCCAGTACCCTGGCCGCATCGACAACATGCTGACCGCGATGGGCAAGGTCGTGCCCTCGCACCTGATGGACCGCAAGCTCCATCCCTTCACCAGCCTGCAGGCCAGTGGTGTGCCCGACGCGCAGGGCGACAAGGCCTTCGACGACGACGACCCCTGCGCCACGCCACCCGCGGTGGCGCCGATCCGGCTGGTACCCCTGACCCTGGAGGAAGATGCATGAACCGACGCCAACTTTGCGCAGCCTTCGTCACCGCCGTGCTGGGTGGCTGCGCCACGATCACCAGCGTCACCAGCGACGTCAGCAGCTTCGGCGAATGGCCGACCGGCCGACAGCCCGGCAGCTACGCCTTCGAACGGCTGCCTTCGCAACAGGCCAATGCCGCCGAAGCGCAGGCCCTGGAAGCCGCCGCCGCCAAGGCGCTGCAGAAGGCCGGCTTCGTGCCCGCCGCGTCAGCCGCCGAGCCCGACGTGCTGGTGCAGCTGGGCGCACGCTTCACGCGCACGCTGCGCTCGCCCTGGGACGACCCGCTGTGGTGGCGCGGCGGCTTTGGCCGCTTTCGCCATGGCCCCTGGATCGGCCCGTCGTGGTCGCTGGCCTGGCAGGCCGAGGCCACACGCTATGAAAGTGAAGTGGCGGTGCTGCTGCGCGACCGCGCCAGCGGCAAGCCGCTGTACGAGACGCGCGCCGCCCTTGAAAGCAACCTGAGCGCCGATGCCGCCGTGGTGGGTGCGCTGTTCGAAGCGGCGCTGGTCGACTTCCCGCGTCCGGCGATCAGCCCGCGCCGCGTGACGGTGCAGGTCGCGCCCTGATCAGGGTTGCTGCGGGCCGGGGCTTGCCGGTGACGATGACGCGCTGGCCAGGTTGCGCAGTTCGTCCTCCCAGCCCTTGAGTCGCTCGGCCAGCGCCTGGCGCTGGCCCGGCTTCATGGCGTTGTGGATGCGCGCTGCAAAGGCACAGTTGTAGACGATCAGGCGATTCTGGTAGGCGCGATAGCCGGGGTCGGGAGAACGCTGCGCGCGCTCGACCAATGCCCGCAAGGCGGCCACCCGGCGGTCGCCGTCGGCCTTCTCGGCCACCAGGCGGCGCAGCGTCTGCAGCGTTTCGGCCTGGCGACGCAGCCGCTCGCCCATCCAGGCCTGCGCGTCGAAGGGCGAGGCCCTGATGCCGTCGCTGATCAGGCGCAGCTGGGCGGTGTCCAGGCTGCCATAGAGCATCTCGACGCGTTCGACCGTGCGCTTCATCGCGGCCTCGTGGCGCAGCCTGGCGTCGGCTTGCAGGAAGTCGCCGCGCATCTCGTCGATTGCCTTGGCATAGCGCCGCTCGATGTGCCTGAACTGCGGCTCGGTCAGTGCCGGCACCCAGGCCGCAGCCATCAGCAGCGCGCGGTCGATGGCGGGATCGAGCAGGCTGCGGCTCTGGTCCCACAGACCGCACACCTGGGCTGGCGTGATCGATTCGCCGATCTTGTTGCGCGTTGCGCTCAGCCAGGTGGCGTAGCCGGGCAGTTGCGCCGTACGATGCCAGCCGAACCAGTCGCGGATGTCGTCCTTGACCCGGGTGGCCTGGTCGCCACCGAAGTCACCGTAGCCGTCGATCCACCACCAGGCCAGCGTCGGCCCGGTGTCGTAGGCGATGCGCAGCGTGCTGCAGCCCGTCAGCGACGCCGCCAGGGCCAGCCATCCCATCACCATCCACGCTTTGAATCCGGACAATCGCATGGCACTCCACGTCGTGATCATGGCCGCGGGCAAGGGCACCCGCATGAAGTCGAAGTCGCCCAAGGTCCTGCATCGCGTGGGCGGCCGCAGCCTATTGCAGCATGTTCTGGATGCCGCAGCCGGACTCGGGGCCGCGCGCACGATCGTCATCACCGGCCATGGTGCCGACGCGGTGGAAGCGGCCGCCGGTACGGCGACCTGCGTGCGCCAGATGCCGCAGCTGGGCACCGGGCACGCCATCCAGCAGGTGGTGCCGCTGCTGCCCGACGACGACAGCACGGTGCTGATCCTCAACGGTGACGTGCCGCTGATTCGCGCGTCCACCGCGCGCGCGCTGGTGGCCGCCTGCGGCGGCCGCGAACTGGCGCTGCTGACGATCGCACTCGACGACCCGACGGGTTATGGCCGCATCGTGCGCCTGGCCGATGGCAGTGTGCGCGGCATCGTCGAACACAAGGATGCCAACGAACTGCAGCGTGGCATCCGCGAGATCTACACCGGCATCATGGCCGCGCCAGCGGCAGCACTGCGGCGCTGGGTGATGGCGCTGGACAACCGCAACGCCCAAGGTGAGTACTACCTGACCGACATCGTCGCCCTGGCCGTGGCCGACCAGGTGCCGGTGGTGGCCACGCGCTGCGACGACGAAACCGAAGTGCTGGGCGTCAACAGCCCGCTGCAGCTGGCCGAGCTCGAGCGGCGCTGGCAGCGCCGCCAGGCCGAGGCCCTGATGGAGGCCGGCGTGCGCCTGGCCGACCCCGCGCGGCTGGATGTGCGCGGCACGCTGCGCTGCGGCCAGGACGTGGAGATCGACGTCGGCTGCGTGTTCGAAGGCGAGGTGACGCTGGGCCGCGACGTGCGAATCGCGTCGCACTGCGTGATCCGCAATGCGCGCATCGACGACGGCGCGGTGATCCACCCCTTTACGCACATCGACGGCGCCAGTGTCGGCGCCGGCGCGCTGGTCGGCCCGTACGCAAGGCTGCGGCCCGGGGCCGAACTCGGCCCCGACGTGCACGTCGGCAATTTCGTCGAGATCAAGAACAGCACGATGGCCGCGGGCGCCAAGGCCAACCATCTGGCCTATCTGGGCGACGCCACCGTGGGCGAGCGCGTCAACTACGGCGCCGGCAGCATCACCGCCAACTACGACGGCGCGAACAAGCACCGCACCGTGATCGAGGCTGACGCCCACATCGGCAGCAACTGCGTGCTGGTGGCGCCGGTGACGCTGGGCGCCGGCGCCACCATCGGCGGCGGATCGACCATCTCGCGCCCCGCCCCGGCCGGCCAGCTGACCGTGGCACGCGCCAAACAGGTCAGCCTGCCGGGCTGGACACGGCCCGTGAAGCCCAAGAAGGGCTGAACGCGAGGCTTGCTCAGGGGCGCTCGGCCACGCTGGCCGCCAGGCACAGATCGTCCCAGGCGCGTGCCTTGTCGGCCAGGCTGCGCAGCAGGTAGGCCGGGTGGTAGGTGACGACCAGGGGCACGCCCTGGTACTGGTGCACCTTGCCGCGCAGCTTGCCCACCGGGTCGCTGCTGCGCAGCAACGCCTGTACCGCAAAGCGCCCCATCGCCACGATCAGCCGCGGTTGCAGCAGTGCCAGCTGACGCATCAGGAAGGGCTCGCAGGCCGCCAGCTCCGAAGGCTGCGGGTTGCGGTTGCGCGGTGGTCGGCACTTCAGCGTGTTGGCAATGTAGACGCGCTGCGCCGCCGGCTCAGGGCCATCGTCGCGACGTGTCAGCGACAGTGCGCGCAGCATGCTGTCGAGCAGCTGACCCGCGGCGCCGACAAAGGGCTCGCCGCTCAGGTCCTCTTGCTCGCCAGGTGCCTCGCCGACGATCATCCAGCGTGCCTGGCGGTCGCCGACTCCGAACACCGTCTGCTTGCGCGACTGGCACAGCGCACAAGCCTGGCAGCCGGCCACGGCATCGCGCAGCGCCGGCCAGTCGAGCGTGGCGATGTGGCGGGTGCGCTCGTCGGTCGCGATGTCGAGAACCGCTGCCGCTGCCGGTGGCGCCGGTGCCACGGCCTGCTGCATCACGCGGGCAGGCGGCCCCGCGACGGGCCTGGGTGTGGCCACTGCCGGCACCGGTTGCGCCGCGGGTGCAGGGTCGGCCGCCCGGCTTCCGGGTTGCCAGGTCACCAGGCCCATCTCGCGCAGCATGGCGCGTTGGCGCTCGGTCCAGCTCATCGCTGATGCCCGCCGGCGCCGGCCGCGATGGCCAGGCTCATCACGATGGCGTCTTCACGGCTGCCGTGCGCTGCCGGATAGTAGTTGCGCCGCAGGCCGACCTCGACAAAGCCGCGCCGGCTGTACACCTGGCGCGCACGCTGATTGCCAGCGCGCACTTCGAGCCACAGCGAGCCCAGCTGGTGTTGGCGGCAGTGCTGCTCCAGCGCATCGAGCAGGCTGCGTGCATGGCCCAGGCGCTGCCATTGCGGCGCGACGGTCAGGTTGAGCAGGTGCAGCTCATCGACGCCGACCATGGCCACGTGGTAGCCGACCAGGCCGTCGTGGGCGTCGACCCAGAGCTCGGCCAGGTAACCCGCTGCCAGCGCATCGATGAAGTTGCCGCGCGTCCAGGGAAAACTGTAGGCGCGCTGCTCCACCGCCAGCACGCGGTCGAGGTCGCACGCCTTCAAGGGGCGCAGCCGCAGCGGCTGCGCGGCGAGCAGCGCGTTCATGCCGTGGCCGCAGGCCGGGTGCCGGCGTCGGTGGCCGCACGCAGCGCCGCGCGCTCGTCGATGGTCTGCGCCACCTTGTCGCGCAGGTACAGCGGCAGCGCCTGGGCCGCGTCCAGCCCGACGCCCAGGCGGCTGGCCGCCAGGGTCAGCGCCAACAATGCCGCTGCACGATCGTCGTCGCAGGTCACGCGCTGCGCCGGTGGGCAGGCCTCGCGCAGCACGGTGTCGAACGGTTCCAATCCCGAGCCGGCGCTGAGGGCCGGCGGCTGGCCGGCCCAGGCTTCGGCCAGCGCCAGCGGCGACCACAGTGCGGGTGCCTGCAGCGTCTGCCAGGCGCCGCCGCACCAACGGTAGCGCGCGGCGTAGGTCTCGCCCATGCGGGCGTCCATGACCACGCCGACGTCGAGATCATCGGCGCCGGGCGCCTGCTGACGCCGCGCCTGTTCTGCAACGATCAGCAGGCTGTCGATGGGCAGCACCGGGCAGCCCAGGCCGAAAGCCAGCCCCTGCGCCACGGCGCAACTGGTTCGCAGCCCCGTGAAGGCCCCGGGCCCATGGCCAAAGCCGATGACAGCCACCGAAGACAGCGGCTGCCCCGCCAGCTGCAGGAGTGCCTCGATGGTGGGCAGCAGGCTGGCCGACGCGGCCGCACCGCCGAGGCGGTTGTCCAGCAGCACCTGGTCACCGGCCTGCACGGCAACAGCCATGCGCTCGGTGGACGTGTCGAAGGCCAGCACAGTGTCGGGCGTCGGGGTCGGCGCGGGCATCGATCGAGTGTAGCCGTGCGATCATTCCCGCATGCCCGCCCGTCCCCGCCGCTGGCTCGCGCTGTGCGGGCTGATCGCTGTCTTGTGTGGCCTGCCGCTGTGCGCCACGGCGGCACGCGCGCTGCCGCCCGAGGTGGTGGCCGCGCTGCAGCGGGCGCGCGTTCCCGAGCAGGCGCTGGTGGTGCAGTTGCTGGAGGCCGGCAGCGGGCGCAGCGTGCTGTCGCTGCGCGAGCAAGAAGCGGTCAATCCGGCGTCGCTGGCCAAGCTGGTCACCACCGCTGCCGCCCTCGACCAGCTCGGACCGGCCTGGACCTGGACCACGCCGGTGTGGCTGCAAGGCCCGGTGCGCGACGGCGTGCTCGACGGCTCGCTGTACATCAAGGGCAGCGGTGATCCCAAGCTGGTGATGGAACGGCTGTGGCTGTTGCTGCGCCGGGTGCAGCAGCTGGGCGTCCGCGAGATCCGTGGTGACATCGTGCTGGACCACAGTGCCTTTGCCATCCAGGAGGGCGACGCTGCCGATTTCGACGGCGAGGGCCATCGCCCGTACAACGTGCGCGCCGACGCCCTGCTGCTCAACTACAAGTCGATCAGCCTGAGCTTCGTGCCCGACGCCGCGGCACGGGTGGCGCGCGTGCTGGTCGAGCCGCCTCTGGCCGGCAGCCGCGTCGACCACAGCGTGCCCTTGTCGGCGGGGCCCTGCGACGACTGGCGCGGGAGCCTGAAGGCCAACCTGGCCGACACCTCGCAATTGCGCTTTGCCGGCAGCTATGCCACCGCCTGCGGCGAGAGGATCTGGCCGCTGGCCGATTCGGCGCCGGCCACCTTCAACGCGCGCCTGATCGAAGGCCTGTGGCAGGAAATGGGCGGTCAGTTGCGCGGACGCGTGCGCGATGGCACCGCCCCCGCCGACACCCGCCCGAGCTTCGAGCTGCAATCGCCACCGTTGCTGGAAGTGGTGCGCGAGATCAACAAGTTCAGCAACAACGTGATGGCGCAGCAGCTCTTCCTGACCCTGGCGTTGCAACGTGAGCCCGATCGGCCGGCCACCGTCGCAGCCGCGCGCAGCAACCTGCGTCGCTGGGTGACCGAACGGCTGGGCGAGCCCAGCGCCGAGCTGGTGGTGACCAACGGCTCGGGCCTGTCGCGCGAGGGTCGGGTGTCGGCACGCTTGCTGGCACGCTTGCTGCTGCTGGCCCACGACAGCCCCTGGGCCGCCGAGCTGGCCAGTTCGCTGCCGATCAACGGTGTCGACGGCACGCTGCGCCGTTCACGCGCCACGCCAGGCCGCGCGCACCTGAAAACCGGGTCGCTGCGCGACGTGGCCGGGGTGGCGGGCTACGTGCTGTCGGACAGCGGCCGACGCTACGTGCTGGTGGCCATCGTCAACCATGCGCAGGCCAACGCCGCACGGCCCGCCATCGACGCCCTGGTGCAATGGGCGATGCGCGACGCCCCGGCGCGCTGAGCACCTGTGACAACCCGCCAGAATGCGAGAGAACCTGCCGTGACGCCGACCGATCTGCTGGGCTACTGCGCCGCCGCGCTGACCACTCTGTCTTTCGTGCCGCAGGCGCTGCTGACCCTGCGCACGCGCAATGTGGCCGGCATTTCGCTGGGCATGTACAGCGCCTTCACCGCCGGTGTGGCGCTCTGGCTGGCCTATGGCCTGATGCTGGGCGAATGGCCGATCGTCGTGGCCAACCTGCTGACGCTGATCCTGGCCTCGGTGATCCTGGGGCTGAAGGTCATGGTCGACCGCGAGCGTCGTGCCAACTCTTCCAAGCCTTAAAAGGGATTGCCCACCGCGCGCGCCACCGCCAGTGAGCCCAGGCGCGACTGCCCGCCGTAAGCCATGTGCAGATCATCAGCCCACAGCGAGTTGAGCGAACTCACCGTGATGCTGGTATCGGCCGGTGGCGCCAGGGTGGCGGTGGTGCAGTCGGGCAGCGCCGTCAGGCAGACTGCCGACGTGGTGTTGATGACGCCAAATGCCGACGGCACCTTGACGATGGATTGCACGGCCTCGTCGGCCAGCACCAGGCCGATGTAGCGACCGTCGTTGAGGATGGTCACGCGCAGCCGGCTGTTCAGGGCCACCGTCAGGCGCGTCAGCAGCGCAGCGCGGTCGGTGTCGGTGAAGGCGGCCTTCTGCGCCAGTGCATACGGCGTCAGTCCCATGTCGGGCACCGTCGAGACGATCACGCGCGCCCCCAGATCGACCAGGCGGTTGATCTGCTGCGCCAGGCGCACGCCGCGTGCGCGCAGTTCGGTGCTGATCTGTTCCTCGGTCTGCGGCCCGAAGTTGCCGTACTGCTCGATCACGTCGTTAGCCCCCAGCATCACGGTGACCAGCGTATCGGCCGTGAAGCCGCCACGCGCGATCTGGGCGTCGATCTGCGTCGGCAGGTCGTCGATCCTGGCGCCGACCACGGCGCGCATCTGAGCCTTGAAGTCGATCGTGTTGTCGGGGTTGCATTCCTCGAACACAAAGCCGTACTGATTGGCCATCGCCTGCGTCCAGATCGGCTCAGTCTTGCAGTCGATGGCACCGGCGCTGGTCAACGGGTTGACCGTGTAGCGCTTGCCGTCGGGTCGCACCACACTGGTCTCGTCACCGAAGGCGACGTAGCGGTCGGGCACAAAGGGTTCGAACTGCGACGTACCGCCGCCACACGCGACCAGCATCGCCGCCAGGCACAGGCTGGTGAAGACGCGGCTCGTGTGCCACGTCGATCGAGGCCCAGAAATCATGGTTTGCTCCGAAGTCAGCTGCGTATGCCCGGCCATCACGCCGCCGCAGCACGGGTCAGGCGATCCCGTACACCCTCCCACGCGGGGCCGGGTGGCGGCGTCTCGACCCAGATCAACCGCGCACCGAGGTCATCGAAACCCCGCAGGACCGAGAACAACTCGTGCGCGACCTTGTCTGCCTGGTCCGGCATCAGCCGCAGGTGGATGCCCGGCGGAGCGTGACGGACCGAGCGGGAATATACCGCGAGCCCTTTGGACGGCGGCGCAGTGGCCAGTACCTCGAGCGCGCTGCGCAGCGCGCCAGCGTCCAGCAGGCGCAGGTTGGCGCGCGGCGCGTAGTGCGCCGCCAGCGTTCCCGATGCGCGGGGCGCATCGGGACCCGCTTCGTGCAGGGCATGGCCCAGCACCGACTCGATCGACACGCGATCGATCTGGCCCGGACGCAGCAGTGCAGCCGCGCCGCGGCTGCAGTCGACGATGGTCGATTCGATGCCCAGCTCGCAGGGTCCGCCGTCGAGCACCAGCAGATCGGTACCGAACTCGGCAGCGACATGTTCGGCGCGCGTCGGACTGATGCGGCCGAAGCGGTTGGCGCTGGGTGCTGCGACGCCGGGCACACCCAGCGCCGACGCGGCTTGCAGCAACGCCAGCGCAACCGGATGCGAAGGCATGCGCAAGCCGATGCTGGATTGCCCACCCGCGGCAGCAGTGCCCAGCGCGGGCCGACGCGGCACGATCAGGGTCAGCGCACCGGGCCAGAAGTGCTGGGCCAGCCGCTGGGCGGCCGGATGCGACAGGTCACCGAAGGCCTGGGCATCGGCCAACGTGGCCACATGCACGATCAAGGGGTGATCGGCCGGCCGGCCCTTGGCCGCGAAGATGCGCGCCACCGCCTGATCGTCGTCGGCCCTGCCACCCAGGCCGTAGACGGTCTCGGTCGCAAAGGCCACCAATTGCCCGTCCGCCAACTGTTGCGCCGCAAGGGCCAGCTGCGCGGGGTCTCGACCATCGCGTATCGGCATGAACGGCGTCAGAACGCAGGAAGTGCCAGTCGCCGGGCCGCCATCAGCGCCGTCGTGCGGGCGGCGTCGGGCGAGCTGGCGGTGATGGTCAGGTGGCCCATCTTGCGGGCCCGACGCGGCTCAGCCTTGCCGTACAGGTGCAGGTGCACGCCGGGCAGGGCGAGCAGCGCGGGCCAATCGGGTTCACGCGGCGTCGCATCGCTGGTGCTCGCATGGCGAAACCACAGGTCGCCCATCAGGTTGAGCATCACTGCCGACGAGTGCTGGCGGGGTGGCACCAGCGGCAGACCCAGCAAGGTGCGCAGCTGCAGCTCAAACTGCGACTGATCGCAGGCGTCGATGCTGTAGTGGCCCGAGTTGTGCGGCCGCGGCGCCATCTCGTTGGCCAGCACGCGGCCATCGTGCAGCACGAAGAACTCGACACACAGCACACCCACGTAGTCCATCGACTGTGCCAGGCGGACCGCACGCTCGACCACCTGATCGATGGTGGCCGCATCGACATCGGGCGCCGGCACCTGGGTGACGGCCAGGATGCCGTCGCGGTGCAGGTTCTGCTGCACCGGCAAGTGCACCACGGCGCCGTCGACCCCGCGTGCAACGATGACGCTGAGCTCGACACGGATCGGGACCAGGGCTTCAAGCACACAGGCTTGTCGTCCCATGCGCTGCCAGGCCGCCGTGAGCTCGTCCGCAGTACTCACCCGCGCCTGCCCCTTGCCGTCGTATCCCAGCTGCGAGGTCTTGAGGACGCCCGGCAGCAGCGCGGGGGCCACCGCCGTCAGGTCGTCATCGCTCACGATCTCGGCATACGGCGCGCAAGGCACGCCGCTGTGCCGAAAGTGCGCCTTTTCCAGCGCCCGGTGCTGGCAGATGCGCACGGCCTGGGCCGCTGGCGAGACGGTGCATCGCGCGGCCAGTGCCTGCAGCGATGCCGCCGGCACGTTCTCGAATTCGGTGGTCACAGCGCCGCACAAGCGGGCCAATTCATCCAGTGCCTGGGGATCATCGTAGGCTGCGCGCAACAGTCCGTCGGCCGCCCGCCCGGCCGGGCAATCGCCATCGGGGTCGAGCACGACCACGCGCAAACCCATGCGGTGCGCGTCGTGAACGAACATCCGACCCAGCTGTCCGCCACCGAGTACACCCACGCTGTGCTGGCGCCGCAACGCGTCGGCGGCCGGCCGATCGACCACCGCAGCCGCCCCCGGCAGGCTCATTTCAGATCCTGTGTCATGGCCCGCGCGGCCTCGGTCTGACGTGCCCGGAATTCGTCCAGACGCTGACGCAAGGCGGCGTCGCCGGTGGCCAGCATGGCCACCGCGAACAAGGCCGCATTGGCGGCGCCGGCGGGCCCGATGGCAAAGGTTGCAACGGGTATACCCCTGGGCATCTGAACGATCGAATACAGGGAATCCAGGCCCTGCAGAAAACGGCTGGCCACGGGCACACCCAATACCGGCACCGTGGTCTTGGCGGCCAACATCCCAGGCAGATGCGCAGCCCCACCGGCACCGGCAATGATCGCCTTCAAACCCCGACCGGCTGCCGCCTCCGCAAAGGCAAACATATCGTCCGGCATTCGATGAGCAGAAACCACTCGTCGCTCGAAGGAGATTTGAAACTCCTCAAGGATTGTTGCCGCACCGGAAAGTGTTTCCCAGTCGCTGGAGGAGCCCATGACGATGGAAATCAATAGACTCATGTGTAGTAAAAGTTATTCAACACACTTATTAATATATATCGCACTATCAGCTTTTCAACTAAATCTTAACCATTAGCCATTTAGGTAGAAAACTCAATGCATCGCAGATGTGGTGTCGCACAATTTCTCGTTCTACGTAGTACTCTCCCAACGCTGACTGAGAGATCTCAGAAAAATGCTTTGCCTCCAATTTATCAAATTTTCCAAACGCGATTGCAACAGAGTTTGCCGCAATCGCAACATCTCCGCGCGCAATGCGTGATGAAAAATTCTTTCGAATGCGATCAACCTCGCACTTTACAAGCTCTGAAGAAATCAAACCTAATTCAAACTTACAACGCACTACATCGGCGGCGCGCATCAGCTCAACCGACGGCCACTTGTCGGAGAGGCCCTTCGCGTAGGGCGACTCCAGTAGCTGCAGTGCGGCTTGATTGGAATTGGAAAGAAGACTCAGTTGACCAGATATGAGAGCGTGCGTCCAAGGCATCGAAGAATCGCCAATGTACAGAGAGTAATTCTCGGTTGACTCCGTTTCCAATTTCGCTAGGCGTGAACCGAAATCGACAAGATTGCCGTCAATCGCGGCAATACGAAAATTATAAACTCGAATTGATATGCGATTATGCAGCATGGCATTCATTGTCGCATCATCACCAACGCTTAATGATGCATCGCGCGCCACCATATACCATTTAGCAGCGCTATCATATTCTTCGATTTCTTGTAGCGAATCGGCAATCACGATACTGATTCTTGCCAGCGTCTCATGAAAATGCGATTGAACCAACGTTAAACAACTGATCAAATATTCATGCAATCTACCCCAATCAGTTTGAATTCTCGCAAAATTAGCAAGCCATGCAAATATCAATACCGGCAATTCATCCGCATCCCTTGCACCAACACTCAATGCTCGAGCCCTTTGAAGCTTTGGTAGTGCGGCACCGACTCCTTGCTCCACAAAATCAAGAATTCCTTCAGTAAGATTTAATGCAGAGAATAAGCTTGCAAAATAATTGTTCTTGTAACTTTCGCGAATTTTCGAAATTATTTCTTTACATTTTGTAAATTCTCCTCTGCGCGCATAATATCTCGCTAACTCAAGATCAATGAGAGCCTTTCTCAGACTATCTTCTTCTATTTCAATCTGATGCTTCTTCGAAAACTCAAAGCGAGACATCGGTAAATTCCTGAGGATATTTTTAAATAAATACCAAATCAACCTCTAAACATCCGCGGGAGGAGCACTAAAGTGCTCTGCACTGAATCGGCTGCTGGTTGCAAGTCGCCAGTAGCGTCCCTCGGAGCACTTAAGGCTTCCACTTGCCAACCAGTGAAGCGCCAAGCTCAGCACCTCGTCCGACTCGTCAAGCTACAGCCTGCCTTCGCCTCGCCTGATTGTCTAGCTCTGCCTTACAAGTGCTCGCGTCGAGCCTGCGAGACAACTTTCCGAACGCGCTTAGAGAAGCCGGAGCACCAATCGTCGAAGTCACAACCTTGCCTTCGTATGAGGACTGTTCGGTTGATCGGTGAATTGCTAGCCACACGAACGCCTTCTCACCTGCTGGGTGGAGCATTACCATCTACTGCAGCGTCGAGTGAAAAGATGCCATCTGGTTCGGGATTCGACGCGCAACGACATTAACTCAGACGGAGAAACACGCATGGCAACTGCGAAGAAAGCGGCAGCAAAGAAGGCTGCCCCGGCCAAGAAGGCGGCGCCGGCCAAGAAGGCGCCCGCAACAGCGAAAAAGGCCGCAGCACCCAAGACACCCACCAAACGCGCCGCCCCCGCCAAGAAGCGCACTCCCAACGCGGCCTTCATGAAGGCGCTGACACCCAGTTCTGCACTGGCGGCCGTGATCGGTGACAAGGCCTTGCCGCGCACCGAGGTGACGAAGAAGGTCTGGGAATACATCAAGAAGCATGGCCTGCAGGACAGCGCCAAGCGCACGATGATCAATGCCGACGCCAAGCTGAAGGAGATCTTCAAGAAGGCCCAGGTGTCGATGTTCGAGATGACCAAGCTGATCAGCGGTCACCTCAAGTGATCCCGGGCCGCATTGCGGCCCCTGACGTGATGAAGCCGCTGTCGGTCATCGGGCCAGCAGCGGCTTCGTTCTTCGCTGCACTTTGCAGCGCCGCGTGTCACTCAGTTCACAAGCTGCGCCAGCTGGCCACCTGCATATTGGCGGGCCACCTCAGCCAAGGGCATGGGCTTGATCTTCGCGGCCTGGCCTTCGCAGCCGAATTCCAGGTAGCGTTGGCGGCAGATCGACTTTGCCGCATCGCGAGCGGGCTTCAGGTAGTCGCGCGGGTCGAACTTGCTCGGGTTCTCGGCCATGTACTTGCGGATGGCAGCGGTCATCGCCAGCCGGATGTCGGTGTCGATGTTGATCTTGCGCACGCCGAACTTGATGGCGTGCTGGATCTCTTCCACCGGCACGCCATAGGTCTCCTTCATGTCGCCGCCGTGCTGGCGGATGACCGCCAGCAGGTCCTGCGGCACGCTGGAACTGCCGTGCATCACCAGGTGCGTGTTGGGGATGCGTCGGTTGATCTCCTTGATGCGCTCGATGGCCAGGATGTCGCCGGTGGGTTTGCGGGTGAATTTGTAGGCACCATGGCTGGTGCCGATGGCGATCGCCAGCGCGTCCAGCTGGGTCCTCTTGACGAAGTCGGCCGCCTGCTCGGGGTCGGTCAGCAGCTGCTCGCGCGTCATCGTCGCGTCGGTGCCATGACCGTCTTCCTTGTCGCCGCGCATGGTCTCCAGCGACCCCAGGCAACCCAGTTCACCTTCGACGGTGACGCCCAGCTTGTGCGCCATCTCGACCACCTGGCGTGTCACGTCCACGTTGTAGTCGTAGCTGGCGATGGTCTTGCCGTCGGCCTGCAGACTGCCGTCCATCATCACCGAGCTGAAGCCCAGCGCCATCGCGCCCTGGCACACCTCGGGGCTCTGGCCATGGTCCTGGTGCATCACCAGCGGGATCTGCGGCCACGATTCGAGTGCGGCCTCGATCAGGTGCTTGATGAAGGGCTCGCCCGCGTATTTGCGAGCGCCCGCGCTGGCCTGCAGGATGACCGGGGCGCCCACCTCGGCCGCCGCACTCATCACCGCCTGCACCTGCTCCAGGTTGTTGACGTTGAAGGCCGGGATGCCATAACCGTTTTCGGCGGCATGGTCGAGCAGTTGACGCATCGAGACGAGGGGCATGGAAGTCTCCGTGGGTGGTGAGAAGGATGGCGCTGGGCCGCTGGCAGGCCAGGCGGCAACGCGGGGCAGCGGCCCCCAGGCCCGTTCCGCCGCGGGCGCGGGCCCGCGTCTGGGGTGGCGTGTGTCGCCGCCGGCCCGGCGGGATCGAATTGGTCCGCAATCACCCCGCTGTTCGCCCAGCAGCCCGGCCCGCTGTTGCTCACACTGTGCCGCATGAGGGCCACCCCGGCTCCGGCAACAAGGTCGTCGATGAAGACCCCAGCACTTGCCACCGTGACGCCTTGGATCAGCGCCGCCGCACTGCAGGACGGTGTCAACCTGCCGGCCACGATGATGGCCCGTCTGGGCATCGACCGCCGCGCCGCGCTGAACGTGCTGCGGCGGCTGGTGGCGGCTCAATGGCTGCTGCGTGAAGGCACGCCACGCCAGGGCCGCTGGTTGCCGGGCGCCCTGCGTCAGGTGGTGCAGCGTTATGCCATCGCCGGCCTGCACGAAGACCTGGCCTGGTCGCGTGACTTCGCACCGTTCTTCGCGCTGCCGCCCGAGGTGGCCCGCATGGCGCAGCATGCCTTCACCGAGCTGGTGAACAACGCCGTCGACCACAGCGGCGGTACACAGGTCACGGTGTCGATGCGGCAGACGCCGCTGCAGCTTCAGCTGCTGGTGTCCGATGACGGCATCGGCATCTTCCAGCGCATCGAAGGCGCCTTCGAGATTGACGACCCCACGCTGGCGATGCTCGAGCTCAGCAAGGGCAAGCTGACCAGCCAGCCGCACCGGCACGCCGGTCGCGGTCTGTTCTTCAGCTCGCGGCTGGCCGACATGTTCGATCTGCACGCCAACCAGACGGCCTTTCAGTACCGCGGCTGGGATCATCGCAGCTGGTTCAAGAGCAAGCCCTTGGTGCGCCAGGGAACGTCGGTCTACCTGGCCATCACGCTGGACACGCCGCGCACGCTGGACAGCGTGCTGCGCGCGCACAGCCTGGACGGTGACGGCTACGGCTTCGACCGCACGGTCGTCCCACTGCGGCTGCTGGCGGATGGCGACTCTGGTCTGGCCTCGCGCGCGCAGGCCAAGCGCGTGGCCTCGCGCCTGCAGTGCTTTCGCCGCGCCGAGATCGACTTCAGCGGCATTCAGCACGTGGGCCATGGCTTCGTCGACGAGCTGCTTCGCGTCTTCACGCGCGACCACCCTGGCCTGCAGGTGGCGCCCTTGAGCATGACGCCCACCGTGGCCGCGATGGTGCGCAGCGTGAGCAGCGAGCCCGCCTGACGGGCTGACAGACAGCCAGCCAGACCGACCGACTACGTTCGCCGCTGCTCGATCTCGGCCACCACCTGCATGGTCTGCAGCACGCGGTCGGGCGTCAGGCTGATGCTGTCGATGCCCAGGCCGACCAGGTAGCGCGCCACCTCGATGTGGTCCGACGGGGCCTGGCCGCAGATGCCGCTGTGGCGGTGGTTGCGCCGTGCGCCTTCGACCGCCATCTGCAGCATCTTCAGCATGCCCGGGTCCTGCTCGTCGAAGGAATCGGCCACGATCGCACTGTCGCGGTCGACGCCCAGCGTCAGCTGTGTGAGGTCATTGCTGCCGATCGAGAAACCGTCGAACTCTTTGGCGAACTCGTCGATCAGCAGCACGTTGTTCGGGATCTCGCACATCACGTAGACCTCGAGACCATCCTGGCCGCGCACCAGCCCGTGGCCGGCCATCGCCGCCAGCACGCCGCGCGCCTCATCCAGCCGGCGGCAGAACGGCACCATCAGCTTCAGGTTGCTCAGCCCCATGTCCTGCCGCACGCGTTTCATCGCCCGGCATTCGAGCGCGAAGCCTTCGGCATAGGCCGGGTGGATGTAGCGCGCCGCGCCGCGGAACCCGATCATCGGGTTCTCTTCGTGCGGCTCGAACACGCGCCCGCCCAGCAGCGCCGCGTACTCGTTGCTCTTGAAGTCCGACAGGCGCACGATCACCGGCCGCGGGAAGAACGCAGCGGCAATGGTGCCCACACCTTCGGCCAGTCGCTCGACGAAGTAGCTGGCGCCGTCTGCGTAGCCCCGGGACAGCGCCTGCACCTGTGCGCGAACCTCGACGTCGACGATGCGCTCGGGGTGCAGCACGGCCATCGGGTGCACCTTGATGTGCTCGTTGATGATGAATTCCATGCGCGCCAGGCCCACGCCGTCGCAAGGCATCAGCGAGGTCTGGAAGGCCAGCTCGGGGTTGCCCAGGTTGACCATGATCTGCGTCTTGGGACGCTGCAGGCCACTGACATCAGTGACCACGCGCTCGAAGTCCAGCGCACCTTCGTAGACCTTGCCCACCGCGCCCTCAGCACAGCTGACGGTCACGGTCTGGCCCACGACAAGCCGCTCGGTGGCATGTTCAGCCCCCACCACCGCCGGGATGCCCAGCTCACGCGCCACGATGGCGGCGTGGCAGGTGCGGCCACCCCGGTTGGTGACGATGGCCGCCGCGGTCTTCATCACCGGCTCCCAGTCGGGCGTGGTGGTGTCGGCCACCAGCACCTCGCCGGGCTTGAAAGTCGACAACTGGTGTGCGTTGGCCACCAGTCGCACCGCGCCGCTGGCGATGCGCGCGCCCACCGCGCGGCCAGTGGCCAGCAGCGGGCCGCTGCCTTGCAGCACGAATTCTTCCAGCTGTGTGGCCGACCGGCGCGATGCCGCCGTCTCGGGCCGCGCCTGCACGATGTAGATCGCGCCGTCGGGGCCATCCTTGGCCCATTCGATGTCCATCGGCCGGTGCTCGCCGGCGTGCTGGCTGTAGTGGTCTTCGATCTTGATCGCTGCGTCGGCCAGCTCCATCACATCGGCGTCGCTGAGGCAAAACCGCAAGCGGTCGGCCTTGGGCGTGGGCCGGTTGATCACCGGCTCGCGCGTGCGCCCGGGGCGTAGACCATGTGCACTTGCTTGTCGCCCAGGGTGCGCCGCAGCACCTGTCGAAAGCCCTGGCGAAAGGTCGGCTTGTGCACGTAGAACTCGTCGGGGTCGACCGCACCCTGCACCACGTTCTCGCCCAGCCCCCAGGCGCCGGTGATGAAGACGAAGTCGGGGTGGCCCGATTCGGTGTCGATGGTGAACATCACGCCGCTGGAGGCCAGGTCGCTGCGCACCATCTGCATCACCGCCACCGACAGGCTGACCTTGAAGTGGTCGAAGCCCTGATCGATGCGGTAGCTGATCGCACGGTCGGTGAACAGCGAGGCCTGGCAACGCTTGACGGCGTCGATCAGCATCTCTTCGCCCTGCACGTTGAGGTAGGTGTCGTGCTGGCCGGCAAAACTGGCGGTGGGCAAGTCCTCGGCCGTGGCGCTGCTGCGCACGGCCACGCTGAGCTCTGGCCCGACCTGGGCCAGCAACTGGCGCCAGGCCTGGCGCAGCTGTTGTTCCACCGCAGGCGGCATCGGCGCGGCATAGACGATCTCTCGTGCCCGGGCCGCCGCCCGTGCCAGCGCCCGCACGTCGGTCTTGTCGACATGGTCGAGCAGCCGGTGCAGTTCGGGCCAGGCGTCGGCTGCGTCGAGCGCTTCGCGGTAGGCCACGGCCGTGACCGCAAAGCCGTCGGGGATGCGCACGCCCAGCGGTATCAGCCGCTGGAACATTTCACCCAGCGATGCGTTCTTGCCGCCCACCAGCGGCAGGTCGCTCAGCGAAAGTTCACGAAACCAACGGATGTAGCTCGTATCGGCCATGCCATGCACTCCTCGTCGACGGATGTCGTCGATCGTGCGCGGCAAGCCGCGTTCAGCCCTTGAGAGAAATCAATCGACTCTGCAGACCTTGAGCATGTTCGTGCCCCCCGGGTAGCCCATGGGCTCACCGCAGGTGATGGCGTAGGTGTCGCCGGGCTTCAGTGCGCCACGCTCCACCAGCAGCCTTTCGGCCTGCGCCAGGGCTTCGTCGCGATCGCTCAGCTTGTTCATCAGGATCGGCAGCACGTTTCGGTACAGCGCCATCTTGCGCTGTGACACCACCTGCGAAGTCAGGCCGTAGATCGGCACCTTGATGTTGTGCCGGCTCATCCACAGCGCGGTGCTGCCGCTCTCGGTGAGCGCGATGATGGCCTTGCAGCCCAGGTGGTGCGCGGTGAACAGCGCGCCCATCGCGATGCTCTGGTCGATGCGGCCGAAACGCTTGTTGGCGAAATCGGTCTCGATCGACAGGTCATCGGCACGTTCGGCCTCGAGTGCGATCAGCGCCATCTGCTCGACCGTCTCGACCGGGTACTTGCCGGCGGCCGTCTCGGCGCTGAGCATCACCGCGTCGGTGCCGTCGAGCACCGCGTTGGCCACGTCCGACACCTCGGCGCGGGTGGGCACCGGGTTGGTGATCATGCTTTCCATCATCTGCGTGGCGGTGATGGCCACCTTGTCCATCTCGCGCGCCATGCGGATCATGCGTTTCTGCAGCGCCGGCACCGCCGCGTTGCCCACCTCCACCGCCAGGTCGCCGCGCGCGACCATGATGCCGTCGCTGGCACGCAGGATGGCCTCGAGCTGCGGGATCGCCTCGCTGCGCTCGATCTTGGCGATCATCGACGGCTTGTGCCGGTAAGGCTCTCCGGCCACGTTGGCCAGCTGGCGCGCCATCTCCATGTCGGTGGCGCTCTTCGGAAAGCTCACCGCCACGTACTCGGCCTGGAAGGCCATCGCGGTGCGGATGTCGTCCATGTCCTTGGCCGTCAGCGCCGGCGCGGTCAGGCCGCCGCCCTGCTTGTTGATGCCCTTGTTGTTGGACAGCTCGCCGCCGATCTTGACCTTGGTGTGCACCTGCTCGCCGCGCACGGCGTCGACAACCAGCACGATCAGACCATCGTTGAGCAGCAGCGAATCGCCGGGGCGAACGTCGCGCGGCAATTCCTTGTAGTCGAGACCGACGATGCCGTTGTCGCCCGGCTCGGTGCGCTGCGCATCCAGGATGAACGCCTGGCCGCTGATCAGCATCACCTTGCCGTCGGCGAACTTGCCGACGCGGATCTTGGGCCCCTGCAGGTCGGCCATCAGGGCCACCGTGGTGCCCACCTTGGCGGCCACCTCGCGCACGAGGGCGGCGCGCGCGATATGGTCTTCGGCCTTGCCATGGCTGAAGTTCAGGCGCACCACGTCGACACCGGCGCGCAACAGGCGCTCGAGCACCTCGGGGTCGCTGGATGCGGGGCCGAGGGTGGCGACGATCTTGGTGGCACGGGGCATGGGCAGTGCTTTCTGGGCGTGAACGGCGAGCGGCGCGATTATGGGCGCGCCCCTGCTGCGGGGCGGGCGTCGGCTAGGGCGCGCTGGGCTTGCCGGGCAATGTCTGGCCCGCCGTGGCAAGGTCCAGCGAGTCGGCCACCGCCACGGCCGTCATGTTGACCACGCGGCGCACCGTGGCCTGCGGCGTGAGGATGTGCGCCGGCTTGGCCGCGCCCAGCAGCATCGGGCCGACCGTCACGCCATGGCCGACCGCCATCTTCAGCACGTTGAACAGGATGTTGGCCGCGTCCAGATTGGGCAGCACCAGCAGGTTGGCGTCGCCGCTGAGCGTGGTCTCGGGCAGGAAGCCGCGGCGCAGGCTGTCCGACATCGCGGCGTCGCCCTGCATTTCACCGTCGCTTTCGATGTCGGCCGGCGCACGCTCCTTGAACAGCAGCTGCGCCTGCCGCATGCGCTGCGCCGACGCCCGGTTCGACGAGCCGAACATCGAGTGCGAGACGAAGGCCACCTTGGCCGGCATGCCGAAGCGCCGCACCTCGGCCGCGGCCATCATCGCGATGTCAGCCAGCTCTTCGGCGCTGGGCTCTTCGTTGACGAAGGTGTCGGTGAGGAACAGCGTGTGCTCCTGCATCATCAGCGCGTTCATGGCCGCCATCGTGCGCGCGCCCGGGCGCCGCCCGATCACCTGGCGCACGTGGTCCAGGTGGCGGTCGTAGCGCCCGACCAGGCCGCAGATCATGGCGTCGGCTTCACCGCGGCGCAGCATCAGCGCACAGATCAGGGTGTTCGACCGCCGCACCGACGACTTGGCCACGTCGGGCGTCACGCCTTCGCGCGCCATCAGGCTGCGGTAGGTCTCCCAGTACTCACGAAAACGGGTGTCGTTCTCGGGGTCGACCAGTTCGAAATCGCGCCCCGCCTGCAGCCGCAAGCCGGCACGTTCGATGCGCATCTTCACCACGTCGGGCCGGCCCACCAGCACCGGGCTGGCCAGGCCTTCGTCCAGCACCACCTGCACCGCACGCAGCACGCGTTCGTCCTCGCCTTCGGCATAGGCCACGCGCACCGGACGCTGCACGTTGGCATGCTTGGCCGCGGCAAAAACGGGGCGCATGAACATGCCGGTCTGATAGACGAAGCGGGTGAGCGATTCGCGGTAGGCGTCGAGGTCGGCGATCGGCCGTGTGGCCACGCCCGATTCGGCGGCGGCACGCGCCACCGCCGGTGCAATGCGCAGGATCAGCCGGGCGTCGAAGGGTTTGGGGATCAGGTAGTCGGGGCCGAACGCCAAGTCCTGCCCGGCATAGGCGGCGGCCACCGCGTCGCTGATCTCGGCCTTGGCCAGATCGGCGATCTCGCGCACGCAGGCCAGCTTCATCGCCTCGGTGATCTTGGTCGCACCACAGTCCAGCGCGCCGCGGAAGATGTAGGGGAAGCACAGGACGTTGTTGACCTGGTTCGGGTAGTCGCTGCGGCCGGTGGCCATGATGCAGTCGGGCCGCACCGCCTTGGCCAGTTCGGGCCGGATCTCGGGCTCGGGGTTGGCCAGCGCCAGGATGATGGGCTTGTCGGCCATGGTCTGCACCATCTCGGCCGACAACACGCCGGGCGCCGAGCAGCCCAGGAAGACGTCGGCACCCTTGACCACGTCGGCCAGCGTGCGCGCCTCGGTGCGCTGGCAGTAGCGCAGCTTGCTCTCGTCGATGCGGGCAAAGTCCTCGCGGCCCTCGCGCACCACGCCCTTGCTGTCGACCATGAAGATGTTCTCGCGCCGCACGCCCAGGCCGACCATCACGTCCAGGCAGGCGATCGCGGCGGCACCGGCCCCCGACACCGCAAGCTTGATGCTGGCGATGCCCTTGCCCACCAGCTCCAGCCCGTTGAGCAGCGCGGCCGCCGAGATGATGGCGGTGCCGTGCTGGTCGTCGTGGAAGACCGGGATGTTCATGCGCTCGCGCAGCTTCTTCTCGATGTAGAAGCACTCGGGCGCCTTGATGTCCTCGAGGTTGACGCCGCCCAGCGTGGGCTCGAGCGCGGCGACGATCTCGACCAGCTTGTCGGGGTCGCGCTCGGCCAGCTCGATGTCGAAGACGTCGATGCCGGCGAACTTCTTGAACAGGCAGCCCTTGCCTTCCATCACCGGCTTGCTGGCCAGCGGGCCGATGTCGCCCAGGCCCAGCACCGCGGTGCCGTTGGTGATGACGCCGACCAGGTTGCCGCGCGAGGTGTACTCGGCGGCCAGCGCCGGATCCTTCTCGATCGCCAGGCAGGCGTAGGCCACGCCGGGCGAATAGGCCAGCGACAGGTCTCGCTGGTTGGACAGCGGCTTCGTCGGCGTGACCGAGATCTTGCCGCGCGTGGGCGAGCGGTGGTATTCGAGCGCGGCGTCGCTCAGGGCTTGTTCGGCGGCGGTCAGCTTAGGCGGCATGAGGTGTCCTCGTTCCCGGGTGCGGGACGGCAAAGGTACACCGGAAAGCGACGCCCTGCGACCCGGGCGAGCACGATCAGCTTGAACCCGCAGTCGGGGAATCTGACAGCGCGTCGGCCGGCGCTCAATCCACGCTCAGCCGGCAGCGCGCCGCTCGAGGATCTCGAGGGCCGGCAGAGTCTTGCCTTCCAGCATCTCCAGAAAGGCACCACCGCCGGTGGAGATGTAGCCGATGTCCTTTTCGAGTCCGTACTTGGCGATCGCCGCCAGCGTGTCGCCACCGCCGGCGATGCTGAACGCGCTGCTCGCGGCGATGGCGCGCGCCACGGTCTCGGTGCCCTGCGCGAAGGCGTCGAACTCGAACACCCCGACCGGGCCGTTCCAGACGATGGTGCCGGCACCACGCAGCTGCTCGGCCAGCATCTGTGCCGTGCGTGGGCCGATGTCCAGGATCAGGTCGTCGTCGGCCACATCGCTGGCGACTTTCACGGTGGCCGCCGCGTCAGCGGAGAAGGTCTTGGCGCAGACCACGTCGATCGGGATCGGCACCGCGGCGCCACGCGCCTTCATGGCGTCGATGACGGCACGCGCCTCGCCTACCAGGTCGGCCTCGGCCAGACTTTTGCCAATCTTCAATCCGGCCGCCAGCATGAAGGTGTTGGCAATGCCGCCGCCGACGATCAGACCGTCGACCTTGTCCGCCAGGCTGCGCAGGATGGTCAGCTTGGTGCTGACCTTCGACCCCGCAACGATGGCCAGCAGCGGCCTTCTGGGCTGCGCCAGCGCCTGGCCAATGGCGTCGATCTCGGCCGCCAGCAGCGGGCCGGCGCAGGCCACGGGCGCGAACTGTGCAATGCCGTAGGTGCTGGCCTCGGCGCGGTGTGCGGTGCCGAAGGCGTCGTTCACGTAGATGTCACACAGCGCGGCCATCTTGCGCGCCAGCGCTTCGTCGTTCTTCTTCTCGCCCTTGTTGACGCGGCAGTTTTCCAGCAACACCAAGTCGCCAGCGGCCAGGTCCACACCGTCCACCCAGTTCGTTCGCAGCGGCACCGGGCGACCCAGCAACTCGGCCAGGCGCGCCGCCACCGGGGCCAGCGAGTCGCCGGGCTTGAAGGCAGCTTCGGTCGGGCGGCCCAGGTGCGAGGTCACCATCACCGCAGCGCCGGCGTCCAGCGCCATGCGGATGCAGGGCACCGACGCGCGGATGCGGGTGTCCTCGGTGATGTGGCCGGCATCGTCCTGCGGCACGTTGAGGTCGGCGCGGATGAACACCCGCTTGCCTTTCACCTGGCCCTGCGCGATCAGATCGGCAAATCGAAGAATTTTCATGATGGGCTTGCAATCCGTGGGACGTGGGGATGCCCGATTGTCGGCCAGGCTCACCAGCCCAGGCCCAACCTCAAGGGCAGCAGCACCGCCATGCCCACGGCGATGGTGCCCAGGATGTCGCGCCGCAAGAAATACCACAGCGCGCCGGCAAGGGCCGCGTACAGACGCGCATCGCGCAGCGTGTCGATCAATTGACCCTGGCTCATCAGCACCTCGGGCGCGACCACCGCGGTCAGCGCCGCCAGCGGCGCAAAGCGCAGGCCCCGGCGCAACCACGACGGCAAGTGCCATTCGCGCTCGGGCAACAGGAAGAACGAGCGTGTCAGCAGCGTCACCAGACCCAGGCCGAGCAGCGTGAAGCCGATCGACCAGCTCCAGACGATCGGCCCGTTCATGTCTGGTCGTCGCTGATCGACGACAGCACCGGGGTCGCAGCAGGGCGCGGCGACCGGCTTTCGACCAGCAGCCCCACCATCACGGCCGCCACGATGGCCAGCACGATGTTCAGCTTGAGCGGCAACCCATAGGCCGCCACGGCGGTCAGCGCAGCCACCGCGGCGGCCACCCCGGTGGCGCGGTCGGTCAGCATCGAGCCCACCAGGCCGATCAACACCAGCACACCGGCAAAACCCAGGCCCCAGTGGCCGGGCACGCGGTCGCCCAGCAGGATGCCGGCGATCGACAGGGCCTGCCACGACGTCCAGTTCAGCGCCGCGCCACCCCAGAAATAGGGCACCTGGTCGGGGTGCGGCCGCTGCTGCGGAAAACGCTGCATGAACTGCACGACGTTGAGGTCGGCGGCGAAGTAGGCCATGCGCACACGCTGCGCGCGCGGCAACTGGCCGAAGTAGGGGCGCCACTGCGCCGAAAGGATCAGAAAACGCAGATTGACGCAGGCCGCCGTGGTCCACAACACCCAGGCCGGGGCACCGGCCGCCAGCAACGGCAGGATGGCCAGTTGCGCACTGCCGGCAAACATCAGCAGCGACATCGCCAGCGCGACCGGGATCGTCAGCCCCGACTTGACCATCGCGACCCCGGTCACCAGGCCCCAGGCCCCGATGCCGATGGTCGGGGCGCTCATGTCACGTGCGCCGAGGCGGAACGCGTCGTGGCGCCACGGCGCCGATGCAAACAGCATGTCGCGATTGTCGCCCGGCAGTGCCCGAGCTCCGCACCGCCTATTCCGGCCGACGCTGGCGCAGGCTGCCGCTGCCGGCCACCGATCGACGGATGACCTTCGCATCACCCCCGTACACCACGTCACCACTGCCGGCGATCGATACCGACAGTGACTGCCTGGCCGTGACCTTGGCGTCGCCACTGCCGGCGATGCTGACCGTGACCTCGTCGCCATTCAGCGCGGACAGGTCGGCGTCGCCGCTGCCGGCGATCGACAGCTTGACCGCCGACGCCGCGCCGCTGGCTCGGACGTCGCCACTGCCGGCCAGGCTCAGGTCAAAACGTTGGACGCTCAGGCCGTCGAGGCGGGCCTTGCCCGACCCCGACAGGCTCAACCGCAGCTGCGGCGATGTCAGCGCGCCCAGTTGCAAGCGGGTATCGCCGGCCGCGCTCAGCGACTGCAGGTGAATGATGTCCACCACGGCCCTGATCGGCGAGGCCGGCCAGTGGCCGGGCCCGGCAGCAGCGTCAGTGGCTCTTGGACGTGCTGGCGGTGCGCGCTTCGGGCTCGTCGTCGTCGGCCGGTACGGGCTTGGCCGTCGGCGTGCTGGACGGCGGTGGCAGCGCCGGCGCGACGGCCTCGATCTTGTTTTCGCGCATGTAGTCGTTCATCTCGCGCCAGCCGGCGAACACGGCGCCCTTGTCGGCCTTGCGATTGAGCGTGTAGCAGTCCTCGATCGCGCGCCCGGCGTGGCGACAGGCGCCGCCGATCGCCTTGCCGTCGGCATCCCGTCGGGCAGCCACCGTCGACGCGCTTTCGATGCCCAGCAGGTCACAACCGGCCAGCGCGGCCGGCAGCAGCAGACAAAGAAGGCGAAGGGTCGGGCGCATGGGATCGCAGGGCGTTCAGCACTCGTTATCGGTTGCCACCGCGTCCACTTGAGGCCGCCGCTGACAAGCCGGCGCCGTTCAGCCCCCTGGCGCGCCCAGCACGGTGCCGGTGACGACCGGGTGTCCGCGCAGGAAATCTGCCACCGCGACGCGCCGGCCCCCGGTGCGCTGCAGTTCCAGCAGGTCAAGCGCCGCGTCGCCGCAGGCCACGCGCAAGGTCTGAGCCGGGCCGGGCAGGCACTCGCCCGGGGGGCCCTGGCCCGGCGCAAGCCGAGCCCGCCATAACTTCAAGGTCTCGCCCCCCAGCGTGAACGAGCTGCCGGGGAAGGGATTGAAGGCGCGCACCCGGCGCTCAATCAGCGCCGCCGCTTGCGACCAGTCGATCGTGGCTTCGGCCTTGTCGATCTTGTGCGCGTAGCTGACGCCTTCCAGCGGCTGTGGCTGCGCCAGCAGGCGGCCCTGAGCCCAGGCCGGCAGCGCGTCGACGATCATGCTTGCGCCCAGCGCAGCCAGCCGATCGTGCAAGCTGGCTGCGCTGTCGTCGGCGGCAATGGGCAGCGCCTGTGCCAGCAGCATCGGGCCGGTGTCGAGCCCGATGTCCATCTGCATCAGCGTGATGCCGGTGTGGCTGTCGCCGGCCTCGATGGCACGCTGTATCGGCGCCGCACCACGCCAGCGTGGCAGCAGCGAGCCATGAATGTTGACCGCGCCGTGGCGCGCGACGTCCAGCGCCCAGGCGGGCAGGATCAGGCCGTAGGCGGCCACCACCAGCACGTCGAGACTGGCCTGTTCGAGCGCGGCTCTGGCGGCGGCGGCATCGTCGGGGAACTTGCCGTCCAGCCGCAGGCTGCGGGGTTGGATCAGCGGCAGGCCGAGCGCCAGGGCTGCAGCCTTGACCGGCGAGGCCTGCAGCTTCATGCCCCGCCCGGCTGGGCGGTCGGGCTGCGTCAGCACCAGCGCGATGTCGAAGCCGGCGCCTGCCAGCGCCACCAGGGCCGCGCGCGCGAACTCGGGCGTGCCGGCAAATCCCAACCTCAGGCCGCCGTGGTCAGGCATCCCGCATCTCGTCGCGGGTCTTCTTGATCATCTTGGTTCGGATGCGGTCGCGCTTGAGCGCGCTGAGGTATTCGACGAAGACCTTGCCCAGCAGGTGGTCCATCTCGTGCTGCACGCACACGGCGGCCAGGTCCAGCGCGTGCATCTCGAAAGTCTCACCGTCGCGCCCCAGTGCCTGCACCTTGACGCTGGCATGGCGCTCGACCTTGTCGTAGATCTGCGGCACCGACAGGCAGCCTTCTTCGGCCACCCGCATCTCGTCGCTGCGCCAGATGATCTGCGGATTGATCAGCACCACCAGGTGGTCGCGAGCTTCGGACGTGTCCATCACGATCAGGCGCTCATGCACGTCGACCTGGGTTGCCGCCAACCCCACGCCCTCGGCGGCGTACATGATCTCGGCCATGTCATCGGCCAGGCGGCGGATGCGGTCGTCGACCACCGCCACGGGCTTGGCCACGGTGTGCAGTCGCGGGTCGGGGTAACGAAGGATGCTCAGTTGGGCCATGTCATCGGGTGGCTGCACGCTTTCGGGGCAGGCCCATGGGCGGCAACACGGCGAAACAGTTGTGGACGAGGCGCAACGCAGGCCCTGGCGGCAGGCCCGTCACAGCGGGTCTTGGCGGGCCACTTTCGTTGCGATATCAATGATTTAGGGGCAGAATCTGCGAAACCAAGTGAAGATTTTCGGCGTCCGTGACGGCCTGCGCTTGCGGCACGCTGTAGATCCGATCCAGCATTGTGGCATTCGGGCGCCCCTTCGGCGCCGGCCAGGAGACCCGCACATGAGTCGAAGCGATCGTCGAGGCCAGCACCGGGCACGCAGCGTGGCGCTGCCGTCGCTGGCCGCCGTGGGCGCGGCGTTGGCACTGGGCAGCTTGCTGACCACACCGGCACTGGCCGCGGGCGGCAACTATCCCATCACCGAACAGCAGCGCAGCACCGCCACCGAGGTGGCCCAGGCCGGCGTGCCACTGTCCGAGCTGGCGCCCAATGCGCCCGAGTCGCACACGGTGCAGCGCGGCGACACGCTGTGGGACATCTCCAAGCTGTTCCTGCAGAGCCCTTGGCGCTGGCCCCAGCTGTGGGGCATGAACATGGACCAGATCCGCAACCCGCACCTGATCTACCCCGGGCAGGTGCTGGTGCTGGTCAAGTCCGGCGGCCGCGCCACGCTGAAGCTGGCGCAGGATGCGACCCCAGGACCGGGCAACACGGTCAAGCTGTCGCCGCGGGTGCGCAGTTCACTGCTGCCCAACGGCGCCATCGCTGCCATCCCGCTGCACCTGATCGGGCCCTTCCTGAACGAGGCGGTGGTGTTCGACACCGACGAGCTGGAGCGCGCGCCGCGCATCGTCGCCACACAAGAGGGCCGGGTGATGCTCTCACGCGGCGAGATCGCCTATGTGCGCGGTGACCTGTCGGGCGCGCGCGACTTCCGGCTGTTCCGTGAACCGCGGCCGATGATCGATCCCGAATCGCGCCAGGTGCTGGGCTACGAGGCACGCTATGTCGGATCAGCCGAATTCCTGCGCGCCGGCGGCTTGTTGCCCCCCGCTGACGGCAAGGCCGCCGTGCTGGTGCCGGCCACCTTCACGATCAGCAGCACGCGGCTCGAGGCCGTGATCGGCGACCGCCTGTCACCGGTGCCGCAGAGCGACCTCGCGGCCTACGTACCGCATGCACCGTCGGCGCCGGTCGAGGGCCGCATCGCATCGGTGTATGGCGAAGCGGTGCTGGCCGGGCAGAACCAGATCGTGGCCCTCAACCGTGGTGCCCGCGACGGCATGGAGCGTGGCCATGTGCTGGCGCTGTGGCGCGCCGGTCGCACCACCATGGACCGCACCGATGGCCAGCGCACCGCAATGCGCCTGCCCGATGAGCGCCACGGCCTGCTGTTCGTCTTCCGCGTCTTCGACCGCGTGTCGTATGCACTGATCCTGTCGGTGCAAGACCCGGTCGGTGTCGGCGACCGCTTCACCCAACCCTGACGCGACGCGATGGCGGTGGTCGAGCCCCGACGCTCGACGGACCCGGCCGACCTGCAGGCCTGGCTGCGGCTGCTGCTGGTGCCGGGCATCGGCCGCGAAAGTGCCCGCCGCCTGCTGGCGGCATTCGGCTCGCCGGCGGCCGTGGTCGCAGCCGCCGACGACGCCCTGAGCACCCTGCTCGGTGCCCGCCAGGCGGCTGAACTGCGGCGAGAGCCCGCCGATCTGCCCGCCGTGCTGGGTCGCGTGCTGGATTGGCTGCAAGGCGGCAGCGACCGCCATGTGATCACATTGGGCGACACCGCCTACCCGGGCGCGCTGCTCGAAAGCCCCGATCCGCCGCTGCTGCTGTACGTGCAGGGCCAGTTGCAGCACCTGGCGATGCCGGCGATCGCTGTCGTCGGCAGTCGCAACCCCAGCGCTCAGGGCCGGGACAACGCACATGCGTTTGCACGCCAGTTCGCCACTGCAGGTTACGGCGTGGTGTCGGGCCTGGCGCTGGGCGTGGACGGCGCCGCGCACGAAGGCGCGCTGGCCGGCGGCGGCGCCACGCTGGCCGTGGTCGGCACCGGCCTGGACCGGATCTATCCGCCCCGCCACCGCGACCTGGCGCAGCGTATCGCGGCCAGCGGCGCCTTGATCAGCGAGTTCGTGCCGGGCACGCCGCCGCTGGCCGAGAACTTTCCGCAACGCAACCGCATCATCGCCGGCCTGACCCAGGGCACCCTGGTGGTCGAGGCGGCGCTGCGATCGGGTTCGCTGATCACCGCGCGGCTGGCCAACGAGGCCGGGCGCGACGTGTTCGCGATCCCGGGATCGATCCACGCCGAGCAGTCGCGTGGCTGCCATGCGCTGATCCGTGACGGTGCTCGCCTGGTCGAGAGCGCCGAAGAGGTGCTGGATGAGCTGCGACAGCGTCGATTGCCCATACCCGGCGCCCCCGAACAAACTGCTGCCAGCAGCAGCCCCGACAGCGACGACGCTGACCCTCTGCTCGACGCCCTGGGCCATGACCCGGTCACGCTGGACAGCCTGCAGGCGCGCACCGGCTGGCCGACATCCGACCTGCTGGGCCGGCTGCTGGAGCTCGAACTCGACGGCCGCGTGGCCCGCCTGCCGGGTGGCCTGTTCCAGCGGCGGGGGCTCGCCTGAGGGCCAGGACCCTGCGGTATAGTGGTTTCATCATGTTCGACGTGCTGGTCTATCTCTACGAGAACTACTGGCGCCCCGACGCCTGCCCCGATCATCGGCAGCTGTCCCGCAAGCTCAGTGCGGTGGGCTTCGAATCCGACGAGATCCAGGACGCGCTGCGCTGGCTGGACGGTCTGGCCAGTACGGCCGAATCGCGCGTGGCGCCGCAAAGCAGCCACAGTCTGCGCGTCTATGGCGAGGCCGAAAGCGAGTTGCTGGGCCAGGACTCGATCGCCTTCATCAGTTTTCTGGAGTCGGCCGGCGTGCTGCCGCCCGAGATGCGCGAGATGGTGATCGACCGCGCGTCGGCGGTGGGCAGCGGCCCGGTGCAGCTCGACGACCTGAAGGTCATCGTGCTGATGGTCTTCTGGAGCCTGGGCGAAGAACCCGATGCGCTGATCCTCGATGAGCTCTTCGTCGATCCCGAGGACCGACTGATCCACTGAGCACGGCTCCCCGCTCAGTTCAGTTCAGCCGCGAAGAGTCCACATCCAGCTTGGCCAGCGCGCTGCGCGTGGCGCGCACGGTCAGCGCTTCGTCCTGCGCCGGCAGCAGCAGCCCGGCCTGCAGGAACGACGCCAGGCGGTGCTGCTGGAACAGCATGCAGCGCCCCTGCGGCGTGACGAACAGCGACAGCTGCTTGCGCATGCCGTGCCAGGCCAGCTGCACCGGTTCGCTGCGGCCGCGGTTTTCCAGCATGTACCAGCTGCCGACCTGCAGTTCACGCGCCCAGGCCACCATCGCCGGCGTGGGCATCGAGCCGCCTTCGAGCACGATCTCCAGCTCGGAACTCTGGTGCCCCGACAGGTCGAGCACCATCGATTCGTCGATCTCGATGTTCGAGGCGTCGGGCAGCAGTTCTTCCAGCGTCTCCAGCCGCTCCATCATCTCGCGCAGCCGCTCGTCGGGGATCACCGCGGCACGCGCCGTGAAGGCCGCCGCCAGCGAGTTGTTCAGGTGCTGGATCTGCTCGTCCTGCTTGGCCAGATCCATCCCGGCCGACGTCATGCCTTCACGCAGTTGCTTGAGCAGCGGCGGCAGCCGGCGGATGACCTCGGCGCGCTCCTCGCGCGAGACCTTGGCGCTGGCCGACCAGATCAGGTCGGCGGCGGCACGCTTCATCTTGCGCGTGATCTCGCCCTGGCCGCCGTAGCGCACGGCGGCGGTGGCCAGCACGTCGGCCCAGACGTGGAACAGGAACTGGCGCACGCCTTCCTGCACCGGCATCTCGTTGAGCATCTTGCGCAGCTCGATCGTGTACTGGATGGCCAGTGTCTCGCGCTGCTCGACCTGCTGGGCCAGCGACACGCCCTTCTTGGTGGCCTCGTTCTGGTCGCGGAAGTACTGCTCGAGGAACTTCTCGAACTCGGTCAGCACGGTCTGGAACACGCGGCGGCCGGTGTCGGGATAGGCCTCGACCACCTGCACGATGCGCTTGATCTCCTTTTCCAGCGCTTCGCCGACCTGGGCCGAGGTGTCGAAGCCCATCACGCAGGCGCCCATGCGGTCGATCAGCCGGCGCGCCGGGTGGTCGGTGGTGGCGAAGAAGTCGGGCTCGGACACCGCCACGCGCAGCACCGGCATCTGCAGCCGTGCGAACCACACGCGCACGGCGGCCGGGATGCGGTCTTCGGTCAGGATGCTCTGAAACAACAACGCCACGATCTCGATCGTGGCGCGCTCTTCGGGGTGGCCGCGGCCTTCTTCAGGGCCTGCTTGCGCTGGTGCAGGTCCTCCAGCATGGCCGGCGTGGTGACCTGCATCGCGCGCTGCGTGGTCATCGCATAGCGCCGGCGCACGCCGACCTGCGCCGAGTCGATGGCCTGCGCCAGACCCGGTGACAGCGCAGTGGCGTCGCGCGCGCGCCCGAAATGCGGCAGGTGCCGGCCGACCAGCCGGTTCAGGCGCAGCAGCACCGCCTCGGCGTGTTCACCGCTGCGCGGCAGCGGGGCCGAACGTGTCATCAGCCGCGTTTCCTCGCCCACCGCGCCGTGATCGGTGCGCACGAAGCCGGCGCTGACGGTGGGATCGAACCCCGACCCCGCCGAGCCCATGCCGCCGTACATCGAGCTCGGCGGCGTGGCCCCGCTGCCGGCCGTCCAGCCCAGGGGCGCCTGCGGGTTGGTGCGCGAGCGGCGGATGAAAGGCCGCAGATCGACTTCGGGCAACACCCGTTGCTCGATCAGCCAGCGGTTGCTTTCGTGATACGCCGCTTCGACCAGGTGCGCAAATTCGTCGTGCAGCACGGGCTGCAGTTCGCGCCAGCTGGTCAGGCTGATGCCGGCCGCGCGCCAGGCGTCGAAGACCACCCGCGCCAGCACGTGCGCGCGCAACAAGTCCTGCGCCTCGAGCTCGGTGCGGCCTTCGAGCGTGGCCACCCGCGAGCGCAGATCGGCGAACTCCCACGACGCGCGGTCCATGATCGCCAGCGCCAGGCGCGAGGTGACGATCTCGAGCTCGATCGTGTCGTCGTCCACCAGCGTCAGCGGGCGGTTGCGCCCCGGCGGCGGCAGATCGCCCGGCCGCGACGCCGAAATCCCATGCACCAGCGCATGGCGCAGACCGGTGACCATGCCCCGGTGCCAGGCCTGTGCGCCCTTCTGCAACTCTTGAAACAGATCGCGCCTGCGGGTGAACACCGAGTGCTCGGCAGTCTTCTCGATCAGAGCGCGCGAACCCTCCAACGCCACCTGCACCAGCGCCGCCAGATTGCGCACCAGCTCCTCGACGTACATGCGCCGCGCTTGGGTGGCAAGCTGCGAGGGGGCGGCGCGGGTCGCCATAGGTGAAAAGCGGTGTTTTTCGTGAATTCCTGACGGTCGAAGGACTCTACACCACGGCCCCTGCGTTGGGGTCATTCGGGTCATGGTCCTTGTTGGCCTTGACAAGGTCCTCGCGCTTGACCCCCAGCCACATCGCGATGCCCGCGGCCACGAAGATCGACGAGTAGATGCCGAACAGGATGCCGATCGTCAGGGCCACCCCGAAGTAGTGCAGCGTGGGCCCGCCGAAGAGCAGCATCGACAGCACCATCATCTGCGTGCTGCCGTGCGTGATGATGGTGCGGCTGGTGGTGCTGGTGATGGCATGGTCGATGACCTGCGGCGTGGTCAGCTTGCGAAACTTGCGGAAGGCCTCGCGGATGCGGTCGAAGATCACCACCGACTCGTTCACCGAATAGCCCAGCACCGCCAGGATCGCCGCCAGCACCGCCAGCGAGAACTCCCACTGGAAGAAGGCGAAGAAGCCCAGGATGATGACCACGTCGTGCAGGTTGGCGATGATGCCGGCGACCGCAAACTTCCATTCGAAGCGAAACGCCAGGTAGATCATGATGCCCAGCACCGTGGCACCCAGTGCCAGTGCGCCGTCGCGCGCCAGCTCCGAGCCCACTGACGGGCCGACGAACTCGGTGCGGCTGAGCTTGATCGGCTCGGCACCGGCGGCGTTGCTGCACGAGGCCCGGCTCACGGCCTCACCCTGGGGCGTGACGTACTGCTTGCTGGTGACGCCGCCGCCCTCGGCCTTGCACAGCGCGTCGAACACCCTGGCCGCCACGTCCGACTGCTTCATGCCGGGGCGCACGGGCAGGCGCACCAGCACGTCGTGCGAGGTGCCGAAGTTCTGCACCTGCGCTTCGCCCAGGCCCAGCGCCTCGACGCTGGTTCGGGTGCGCTCGATGTCGGCCGACTGGGCATAGGCCACTTCGAGCACCGTGCCGCCGGTGAACTCGATCGACAGGTGCAAGCCGCGCGAGAACAGGAAGAAGACCGCCGCCGCAAAGGTGATGAACGAGACCACGTTCAGCACCAGCACGTGGCGCATGAAGGGGATGTCCTTCTTGATCCGGAAGAACTCCATGCTCAACTCCCTTCCGCGTCGACCAGCGGCTTGGTGCCGCCGTCGGGCCGCCAGACCTGTCCGATCGACACCGACTTCAGGCGCTTCTGGCGCCCGTACCACAGGTTGACCAGACCGCGCGAGAACACCACGGCCGAGAACATCGAGGTCAGGATGCCCAGGCAGTGCACGACGGCAAAGCCGCGCACCGGGCCCGAGCCGAAGGCCAGCAGCGCCACGCCGGCGATCAGCGTGGTGACGTTGGAGTCGAGAATCGTGCCCCAGGCGCGCTCATAACCGATCGCGATGGCGGCCTGAGGCGGTGCGCCGCCGCGCAGTTCCTCGCGCACACGTTCGTTGATCAGCACGTTGGCGTCGATCGCCATGCCCAGCGTGAGCGCGATGGCCGCGA
Source organism: Rubrivivax sp. (assembly GCA_016707445.1). Lineage (GTDB taxonomy): Bacteria > Pseudomonadota > Gammaproteobacteria > Burkholderiales > Burkholderiaceae_C > Rubrivivax. The sequence continues at coordinate 7,477 of JADJHR010000019.1, read as the reverse complement.
TGCCCGGCAGCGTGAGTGTGGCCTGCAGCATCGACAGCAGCGCCACCAGCAGCAGCAGGTTGAAGCCCAGCGACAGCGTCGAGAACACGCCGAACAGCAGGTAGTAGGCGCACATGAACAGCGCGATGGCGGCAAAGCCGTAGGTCACGCTGGCAAAGCCCTTGGCGATGTTGTCGGCGCCCAGGCTGGGGCCGATGGTGCGCTCTTCGATGATCTCCATCGGCGCGGCCAGCGAACCGGCGCGCAGCAGCAGCGCGGTGTCGGTGGCCTCGGCCGTGGTCATGCGGCCCGTGATCTGGAAGCGCGCCCCGAGCTCGCTGCGGATCACCGGCGCCGTCACGACCTCGCCCTTGCCCTTCTCGAACAGCAGGATGGCCATGCGCTTGCCGACGTTCTCGCGCGTGACGTCGCGGATGATGCGCGCGCCCTTGGCATCGACCGTCAGGTTGACCGAAGGCTCCTGCGTCTGGCCGTCGAAGCCGGGCTGCGCGTCGGTCAGGCTGTCGCCGGTCAGCACCACCTGGCGGAAGACGATGATCGGCTGGCCGTTGCGCTCGACAAAGCGTTCGCTGCCGAAGGGCACGGGGCCACCGCCGCGCTCGGCCGCCTTGGCCTCGGCCGACTCATTCACCATGCGCAGCTCGAGCGTGGCCGTGCGGCCAATGATGTCCTTGGCACGTGCCGTGTCCTGCACGCCCGGCAGCTGCACCACCACGCGGTCGGTGCCCTGCTGCTGGATCACCGGCTCGCTGGTGCCGAGTTCGTTGACGCGGTTGTGCAGCGTCGTGATGTTCTGCTTGAGCGCCTGCTCCTGCACCTTGAACGCCGCCTCGGGCTTGAGCGTGCCGCGCAGCTTCAACTCGTTGCCTTCGGTGCTGGCCACCCAATCCATTTCGGGCACCTGATCGAGCAGCAGGTTGCGCGCCTGCCAGCGTGGCCTGGTCGCGAAAACGCATCTCCACCACGTTGCCGTCACGCACGATGCCGGCATGGCGGATGTTCTTGTCGCGCATCAGCGTGCGCATGTCGCCGGTGATGGCCTCGGCACGCTTGGTCAGCGCCGACTTCATGTCGACCTGCATCAGGAAGTGCACGCCGCCGCGCAGGTCCAGCCCCAGGTACATGGGCAGCGCGTGCAGCTTGGCCATCCAGGCCGGCGAGCGCGACAGCAGGTTCAGCGCGACGATGTAGCCGGGGTCGGCCGGATCGGGGTTCAGCGCCTTGGACAGTGCGTCCTTGGCCTTGAGCTGGTTGTCGGTGCTGTCGAACCGGGCCCGGATCGAATTGCCTTCGAGCTGCACGAAATCGGGCTTCAGCGCAGCCTGCTGCAGCGCCTGCTCCACGCGGTCGACCAGCGCGCGGTCGACCTTGATCGTGGCCTTGCCGCTGGACACCTGCACCGCCGGCGCCTCGCCGTACAGGTTGGGCGCCGTGTACAGCAGCCCGACCACCAGGGCGACCGCAAGGAGCACGTACTTCCACAAGGGGTAGCGGTTCATGGGGGGTTCCTTTGCGGCCGATCAGGGCCCTGGGGGGCTGCTGCCGGCGGCTGATCGTCAGCGCCCGAGGCAACGGCAAGGCCGTGCCGGGCGCGACGCGGGACGGCTTACTTGCCGAACGTGCCCTTGGGCAGCACCTGCACCACCGACGGCCGCTGCACCTGCAGCTCGACGTTGTTGGCCACCTCGACATGCACGAAAGAGTCGCCGAGCTTGGACACGCGGCCGACCACGCCGCCGGCGATCACCACCTCGTCGCCCTTGGCCAGCGCTTCGATCATGGCCTTGTGCTCTTTCTGCTTCTTCATCTGCGGCCGGATCATGATGAAGTAGAGCACCACGAACATCAGCACCAGCGGCGCCAGGCTGAGCAGAGAAGATTCGGTGCCGCCGGCACCGCCAGTGGTTTGGGCAAAGGCTTGGGAGATGAACACGGGTCTCGCTCCTGGGGCGTGGGCGCACGGGGTGCGCGGACGAAATCGGGCCCGCCAAAGCGCGGGCGAACCGCGGATTCTAGGCGGAGCCCGCCAAGGCCTCTGCAGCCACTGACGGCGGCCGGTCTGCCTGCGCCTGCGGGGCGCGGCGCCACCAGGGCAGCTGCAGCCAGGCCAGCATCGCGACCACGCCGATGAAGGCCAGCGCAGCGCGGGCCAGCAGCTCAGTGCCGCTGGCATAGTCCTGGCGACTCGCACTGAGGATGAACTGCAGCGCCGAGAAGGCCTTGTCGTACTTGACCAGCATCGGTTCCAGTCCGGCCACGAGTGCAGCCGCGGTGACGGCCGCAGCGATCACCAACAGCCCCAGCAACATGCCCGCCTGACGACGGTCAATCATCAGACAAGCCAGTGCCCCGGCGCCTGCACCTACGGCCATCACCGCCGTCGCCAGCCAGGCCGACGCGGCAAGACTGCCGCCGCCACGCATCAACTCGACCAGGTTGTCGGTGGCGGCACGGTCCACCACGGCCCAGTGCAGGGGCCAGGCCAGCAACGCGGCCAGGAGCAACCAATACAGCAGGCGCGCCAAGGCGGCCGGCTGCCGAAGCACCTGCACCACCAAGGCCCCGCCGCACAGCGGCAGCAGCAACGCGACGTGCAGGGCCAGGTAGCGCAGCAGGTCTTCCCAGGGCCCCGACAGCGCCAGAACGGGTGAGCCGATCACCTTGTGCAGCATCGGCAATGGCACCATCAGCCGCAGCACGGCAAAGGCCACCAAGGCATGCAACAGCAACCAGGCGGGCAGTGCCATCGCCACCCGCCGCGACGCGACAACCATGGCCGCCACCGGAAGCGCGGCCAGCCACCAGGCCGCCAGCGCCAGCCCTGCCGCCGACGCCCATCCGACCAGACCGATGGGCATGAGCTTGACCACGTTGTAGGGCACGCCGGGCAGCCGTGCCAGCAACCAGAGCAGCGTCGCCAGCACCAGAATCGTCAACCCATGAGCCATCAAGACGCTCGCGCCGCTGGCTTTCGCCCTCGGAGCCCTGGTGCTGCGGGGCGGAGGCAGTGGCGTTGGCGCCTGCGACAGCGGCAAGCTGGCCCGCATCCCCTGAAGCCAACCCGACAAGACCCAGCCGAGCGTTGCGCCCAGGCAGGCCAGCAGGGCATCGGTGAGATCGGCCACGCGATCGGCCAGCACCACCTGGCCCGCTTCGAGCAGGAACGCCAGCACGCACAGCGCCAGCAGCCCGCTGCGTGAGGGCCGCAGCCCGGGCGCGGTCGACCAGAGCCGCAGCAGCAGCCCGCCCGGCAAGAAGACCAGCAGCTTGCGCAGGATTTCGTTCAAGGCGCCGAACTCATTGCGCTGGAAGTAGGTGACGAACGGGACGCGGGTAAAGGCATCAACGAAGGCCAATCCACCTGCCGCCGGCCAGTGCCAGGCAAATGGCCAGCCGTACACCATCAGGGTCACCAGAAGCCACAGCCAAAGGCCGACCGCGGCCATCCTGCGCCAGCGCAGCGCGTCACCGCCCAGTGCGCGCAGGCTCGGCAGCACCCCTGCCGCACCCAGCCAGGCACCGGCCGTCGACGTCAACACATCGCTGATGTCGGTGACGCGGGATAACACGAACAATTGCGCCAGCTCGATGCCCAGGGCGAGCAGCGCCGCACGCCAGGCGATGGCCGCAAGCTTGCGCCTCGGCTCGTCAAGACGCCAGAGCGCACCCACCGGCATCCACAGCAGGATGTCGGTCACCAGGTCGTAGGTGAATTGGGCAGCGCCCGTCCAGGGCCCGCTGAACGGCAACCACAGCACCCGCCCATCGCGCCACTTGCCATACAGCTCGCCGGCGTCGAGCGTCAGGTCCAGCGGCATCACGTTGAACAACAGCAAAGCCAGCAGGTAGAGATGCAACAGATGTCGGGCGCGAGACCGCGCGTCCAGGGCCGTCATCAAATTCACCAGCCGCAATTGCGCGCGGCGCCCCAGCCACGCCTGCAAGACCAGGCCGATCAGCGTGCCCACGGTCTGTGCGGCCACATCACCAAGGCTCTCGCTGCGCGACGGCAAGAAGGCCTGACCCAGCTCGACAGCCAGGGACAAGGGCAGCACCGCCAGCACAATGCCCAGCCGCACCAGGGCAGGCGCACGGCGCGATCGATCAAGGCCCAGCAGCGCCAGGCCAAAGCCCAGAGGCACTGTCAGCAGCAAGTTGACCGCCGTGTCCAGGCGCTGGCCTTTCAGCGCATCGACCCCGGACCATTGCCACAACGCGGTCCGGGCCCCGGCCAGTCACGCGGCTGAAAACTCAGCGGCACCCAGCTGCCGTAGACGATGAACAAGGCCCAGACCAGCAACACGCCGGCCAGCTGGTGGCGCTGTCGCGCCGTGAAGGCGGCGGCGCGATCCGACGGTGACATCAGCAGGGCCAGTGACGGCAGCTGATCAGACCAGCACCTCGACCACCGCCGGATGCCCCAGGAAAGGCTGCGGGCTGGCGCTGGCGCCATAGGCACCCGACTGGAACACGACCACCAGGTCGCCGATCTGCGCCACCGGCAGGTCCATGCGGTCGGCCAGCAGGTCCAGCGGCGTGCACAACGGGCCCACCGCCGACGCGGTTTCACGAAGCGTGCCGCCGACGCGGTTGCCGATCGTCACCGGGTAGTTCTTGCGCACCACCTGGCCGAAGTTGCCCGACGCCGACAGGTGGTGGTTCAGGCCGCCGTCGCAGACCAGGAACACCTGCCCGCGCGAGACCTTGCGGTCGACCACGCGCGTGACGTAGATGCCGGCCTCGCCGACAAAGTAGCGCCCCAGTTCGATCACCAGCTGAGCCTGCGGCATCTCGCGCGACGCACGTTCGACCAGCGTCGCCAAGTTGGTACCGATCGGCGCCAGGTCCAGCCGCTGCTCGCCGGGAAAGTAGGGAATGCCGAAGCCGCCGCCCAGGTTGAGAAAGCGCAGCGGCGTCGGCGCGAACTCGGCCAGCCGCAACGCCAGCTCGTAGGACTTGAGTTGAGCCTCGCAGATCGAGTCGGCCTTCAGGTTCTGCGATCCGGCGAACAGGTGATAGCCCTCGAAGGCCAGCCCCAACCGGGCGACCTGACGCAGCACATCGGGCACCTGCTCGACGTCGATGCCGAACTGCTTGGGCCCGCCGCCCATCTTCATGCCCGAGCCCTTGAGCTCGAAGTCGGGGTTGACGCGCACGGCCACGCGCGCTGGCAGGCCGAGTTCCTGCGAAGCCGCGGCCAGCACCGGCAGTTCGCGCGCCGACTCGACGTTGACCAACACGCCGGCCGCCACCGCCTGGCGCAGTTCCACGTCGCGCTTGCCGGGGCCGGCAAAGCTGATCTCGGCCGGGGCAGCACCGGCGTCCAGCGCCACTTTCAGCTCGCCCGCAGACGCCACGTCGATGCCGTCGACCAGCCCGGCCATCAGGCCGACCACGGCGGGCAGCGGGTTGGCCTTCATCGCGTAGTGCAGCTTGATCGCCTGCGGCAAGGCCCGGCGCAGCTCTGCCACCCGGAGTCTCAGCAGGCTGCGGTCGTAGGCGTAGAACGGAGTCTGGCCGACCTGAGCCGCCAGCACCGCCAGTCGCTTGCCGCCGACGAGCAACTCGCCGCCGGAGACGTCGAACTGGGTCATGTCGGCGTGAGCTGGGGGGATGCGCTGCGGCGGACTGGTGTTCATGGTTTCAAGTGTTCGAAGCGCAGACCGGCAAAGCGGTCGAAGTCGCGATCGAAGGAACCGAGCACCGCACCGTGCTCGATCGCGATCGCGGCCAAGTGGGCGTCGGTGGTCAGATTGCCTGCGGCTCCGGCCGCCAGCAACAGGCGACCCAACAAACCCTGGTGGCCCGGCCCCGGATGCGCAATCACGGCAGCCGGGTGGTACAGCCAGTTGTCGACCACCTGTAGCGCCTGTTCCACACCCAGCGGGCGCTCGAACACGCCACGGCGCGTGGTGATGCGAACAAAGCCCGTCAACGCGGCCCAGGCGAAACCCACACGAGATGGGCCTTCGAAAGGCATTCTCCATCGCATCGCGAGCGCGGCCGTGGTACGGCACCTGCACCACCGACGCGGCCACCAGCACGTTGACATCGGGCATCCACACGGTGTGTCAGCGCGCCTGCAGCAGCTTGACCATGATCTCTCGATCCTCGACTTCATCGGCCAGCGCGCCTGCCTTCGTCAGGTCCACCAACGGGCGCCCGGCATCGAAGGTCAGTTGCACGAAAGGCGTGGCGGCGCGGTGCGGCCCCGTGCTCAGTCCGCGCCGCAGCCCATCGTTGAGTACCTGCTTGAAAGACGCGTCCCGCTCGCGGACAGCGTTCTTGACAAGCAACTCGACATCAGGATCCAGGGTGACAGTCGTTCGCATGGCATCAAGGCATCAAATCGATGACGTCATGATGCCTTCAGAGGTACGTGACGTCAAATCGATCGACGCCCGATCCACGCCGTGGCCAGCAGTTTGCGGTCGATCTTGCCGTTGGGGTTGCGCGGCAGCGGGCCCTTCATCGGATGGATGCCGGCGGGCAGCATGTACGCGGGCATGTGCTGCCGGCATGACGCGAGCAAGGCCTCCAGGTCGATGCCGTCGCTACCGTCGGGCGCACTGGCGATCACCTGGATCGCCTGGCCCAGCGTCGGGTGATCGACGCCGAAGGCGACACATTCGCCCACCAGCTTGGTGGCATAGAGCACCTCTTCGACCTCGGTCGGGCTGACGCGGTAGCCCGAGGTCTTCATCATCTCGTCGCGCCGGCCGATGAAATACAGGAAGCCTTCGGCGTCCTTGCGCACGGTGTCGCCGGAGAACACCGCGTACTCCGGCAGCATCAGCCCCTTCTCGCGGCCGCCGATGCCCACCGGCAACAGCTTGTAGCGCTCGGCCGTCTTTTCGGCATCGTTCCAGTAGCCCTGGCCCACCAACGCGCCACGGTGCACCAGTTCGCCCGGCTCGTCGGCGGCACACTCGGTGCCGTCGTCGCGCAGCACCAGGATCTCGGCGTTCGGGATCGCCTTGCCGATCGAATCGGGCCGGCGGTCGACCTCCTCCGGCGGCAGGTAGGTCGAGCGGAACGCCTCGGTCAGGCCGTACATCAGGAAGGGCTTGGCCTTGGGCACGCGCTGGCGCAGCGCCATCAGCGTCTCGCGCGGCATGCGCCCGCCGGTGTTGGCGAAGTAGCGCAGGTGCTCGTTGATGGCCGCCGGCCAGTCCAGGCCGGCCAGCTGGATGTACAGCGGCGGCACGGCGGTCAGGCCGGTGACCTTCTCGCGCTCCATCGCCTTGAGCACGTCGCGCGGCAGCAGGTAGTTCAGCAGCACCACGCGCGCGCCGGCATGGAAGGCCGTGGTCAGCTGACTGAATCCGGCGTCGAAGGACAACGGCAAGGCGGCCAGCAAGGTGTCCTGCGGACCGTTCTCCAGATAGCTGGCCACGCTCTTGGCGCCGGCCACCATGTTGCGGTGCGAGAGCACCACGCCCTTGGGGCGGCCGGTGCTGCCGCTGGTGTAGAGGAT
>JADJHR010000018.1 GCA_016707445.1 Rubrivivax sp. | reverse complement strand
TCCTGTCGAGGACCGTGTCCACTTAGGAAACAGGTGGACACGATGGGAAGTGAGAAATCCGCTTCAGCTAGGCGCTGCAGCGTATGCGTCCAGTGATCCCATCTTGAAGGATTGGCGGCGAACAAAGATTCTCGTGTCCGCGGAACTTCATCGCGGACACGAGAAAACTTCGATTGTTGGATTGTCCCGCCGTCGTCAGCGCCGCCGTTATCCACCCGAGTTCAAACTGCGGATCGTGCAGGCTTGCCGTAAGCGCGCCGGTACGCATTCGACGTTTCCGGTGATCCTGGCCGAGTGCACCAGGCTCATGATCGGCGCCGCCGGCTGGCCGGCGCGCAAAGAACCGGCGAAAACCAGTTCGACCTCCCGAGTGCGACGATCGGCTGAATCTGCCTAGCTCATTGCGACGGAGTTCATCGACGTTGTGTTGGCCAAGAGCTGCAAGATCAGCATGGACGGGCGTGGTGCGTGGCGTAACAACGTGTTCGTCGAACGGTTCGTGAAGTACGAGCGCGTGTATCTCTGGGGCCTATGACAGCAGTCAGCACTGCGCGCACCGACATTGCCAAGTACATCGCTGGGTTCAATGCCAATCGGCGGCATTCGAGCCTTGCCGACGCCACTCCCGATGAGTTCTACTTTGCCAATCTGCCGAAGATGGGCAAGGCAGCATAAGATGAAGTCTGTGGTGCGCCCCGAGTTGCCCACCGCGTCGGTCGGTTCGTCGCAAGCGCCGACCGCCGCCGTGGACAACTCTGCACCGTTTGCAACCCGCCCGCAGTCCACTTAAAAATCGGGGGTAAGTTGTTCAAACAACCGGGGCCACTTCTCTTCAGCATGGGCTTCTGGTTTTGTGCGATGAGCCGTCTTTATATATTTGAGTGGATCAAAGAAGCCGGGCAGGTCAGATCATGTGCCATGCCCGTTTGGTGCCGCCGCTCTATTCCAGTAGCCCATTCAGTCCACAATTGCTAGTGCAAACAAGGGTTAACCCTTATATTGAGGGTATGACCACGCCACTTGACCCGAATGCCGCCCTCTTTGCCCCCGCCAGCGCAGGTCCCTGGGGACGGTGCCGAGGCAAGCGCGGACCAGATGCCGACACCAACTTCGGTGGTCGCACCGATTCGCTCGCTGGGCGCGAACCATCGAAGCAGAATCAACAGCCATTTGCTGGCCCTCGACAAGAATGACCGCTACCTGCGTTTCGGGTATGTGGCCACAGATGCCCAGATCGACGCCTATGTGCAGGGTCTGGATCTGGACCGTGACGAAGTTTTCGGCATCTACAACCGCAAGCTGGAATTGATCGCGATGGCACATCTGGCGTTCCCGGCCACACAACACCCCTTGTCCTGCACGGAGTTTGGCGTGTCCGTTCTTAAGTCCGCACGGGCCCGCGGCTACGGCGCTAGGCTGTTTGAGCGTGCTGCTATACACACCGGAACGAGGATATTCGCAGATCATGATTCATGCGTTGAGCGAAACGCGCCGATGTTACGTATCGTGCGGTCCGCAGGTGCCGTGATTACCCGTGAGGGCCCGGACTCGGAGGGGCTTATCTGCGCCTGCCGCCTGCAACACTCGACTCCCGCATTACCGAAATCATCGAAGAGCACTGGGCTCCAGGCGGACTACCGGTACAAACAGCACGGCAAGCACCTGCGCACGATCCTTGCCAACCTGCAGCCGCCCAGAATCGGTCCACGCCAAAGTGAACCAAGCTCGGAAAAGTGACCGTTTACCCCTTTCGCGCCCTGGCACTTGCCCAGTGCGCCGCAATCCGCTATCCTAGGCGCTGGTCAACAACGGTGTCCTGAGCCCCTCTGTTTGTGTCTGATACCCAACCCGCGCGTTTGTCCGAGAAGGACGACCGGCGCACATTTCTGCAGAAGCTGGCGGAATTCATCCATCCTGGACCTGATTCCACAGCGGAACTCATCGAAACACTTGCGGATGCCGAAGACAACAATGTCATCGGCGCAGAGTCCCGCTTCATGCTGGAGGGCGTCCTGCGCATGGCGGAAATGTCCGCCGGCGACGTGATGGTTCCCGCCACCCGCATGGACTTGGTGGATATCCACGCCTCGGCCGACGACCTGCTCCGGGTGGTCATCGACACAGCGCACTCGCGGTTCCCTGTGTTCGAAGGCGAGCGCGAGAACATCATCGGCATTCTTCTGGCCAAGGATCTCCTGGAAACTTCGCCGGTCACCCGACCTGCATATTCGCGCCTTGTTGCGACCTGCCGTATTTGTGCCCGGAGAGCAAGGGGTTGAATGATTTGTTGCGCGAGTTTCGGGGCAACCGGAAACCACCTGGCGATCGTGATTGACGAGTTCGGCCGTGTGGCCGGGCTCATCACCATCGAAGACGTGCTGAGGCAAATCGTCGGAGAAATCGAAGATGAGTTCGATATCGCCGAGGACGAGGGCGACATTTTGGTCTGGCAGATCGCACCTACCGTGTCAGTGGCGACACAGCGATCGAGCAGGTCGAGTCGGCATTCGGTGTGAAGATCATCGAGTCCGAACAAGATCAGGAGTTCGACACCATCGGGGGCTGATCGCTCACGAAATGGGCCATGTGCCGAAACGGGGCGAACAATACAACCGCGCGGGGCTGAATTTTGTGGTTCTGCACACCAAAGGTGGCGCGGTGAAATGGTTCAAGGTCTCTCCTTCGGCCCCCTGACGTTTTGCGGCTGGCAATCTCGCTTGCGCTGGTGATTGTTGCGGGGTATCGCAGGCCGCAGCCATCGCATCACCCTCAGGTGGCCAGCCAGTTGGCTGGCTGCAGTTGCTGGCCATGGGGGTGTTTGCCTGGCAGCTCGACGCTGCGGGCAGTCCACCACGTGCGGCCCTTGTGGGTTGGTTGTTTGCAACATCCTGGCTTGCCTGCACGTTCTGGTGGCTGTTTGTCGCCATGCACACCTACGCGGGCTTGGCCGCATGGATGGCAGCGCTGGCGGTCGTCGCGCTTGCAGGCGTGCTGGCCCTGTATTACGCAGCGGCAGCCGCTCTTTTTGTGCGCATCGCACCAGCCAGCAAGCTTGGCGCTGCCGCCGTGTTTGCGTCACTCTGGATGCTTGCAGAACTCGCGCGTGGTGTCTGGTTCACCGGATTTGGCTGGGGTGCCATCGGGTACGCCCATATTGACCACCTGGCGCGATCCGCATCGTACGTCGGAGCCTATGGTGTTGCAGTGCTTGTCGCAGCGATGGCCTATCTGGCCATGGTTGCAGGCCGCCAGAAACGGCACCGCGCCGCGGGTTATCTTGGGCTCGTTGTCACGGTGGCGGCGTTGATGGCCTGGTCGCCAGGGGAGTTCACCACATCGTCCGGCTCGATCAAGGTGGCGCTCTTGCAGGGCAACATCGCCCAGGACGAAAAATTCCAGGCCGGAAGCGGGGTGCCAGACGCCTTGTCCTGGTATGGCCAACAGCTGGCGATTGCCCACGCGCCGCTCACCGTGGCACCCGAAACAGCGATTCCGCTGCTGCCACAACAATTGCCCGAGGGATACTGGGACCAGCTCCAGCGGCAAGTCCGGCAGGAGGAGGGCTGTCCTGCTGGTGTGCCCCTGGGCAACGACACCGCCGGTTACACCAACTCGGTAATAGGCATCCAGACGGCTGGCAGCAGCCGCCCCGCGTTCGATTACCGGTATGACAAGCACCATCTGGTGCCGTTTGGTGAATTCATCCCTCCCCTGTTTCGCTGGTTCACCGAGATGATGGCCATTCCCCTGGGCGATTTCGGCCGGGGCGCTGTAGGACAGGCTTCGTTCTCCTGGCAGGGACAACGGCTGGCCCCCAATGTCTGTTACGAGGATCTGTTCGGCGAGGAACTGGGTGCCCGATTCGCCGACCCTGCAACCGCCCCACCATCTTCGTCAATGTCAGCAACATCGGCTGGTTTGGCGACACCGTGGCGATCGACCAACACCTCAACATCTCCCGCATGCGTTCGCTGGAGTTCGGTCGCCCTTTGGTCCGGGCCACCAACTCGGGTGACACCGCGATCATCGACCACACCGGCCGTGTGACGCACGGTTGTGCCGCGTCTGACGCGCGGTGTGCTTGTCGGTGATGTGGAAGGCCGTTTCGGGACCACGCCATTTGCCTGGTGGGTGGCGCGAGCGGGCCTTTGGCCCCTGTGGCTGCTGGGTGCCGGGGTTGTGCTGGTCGCCAGTCTGGTTCGAGCGCGTGGTCTGCGGGCCCGCGCTGCCTGCAAGCTGGCGGAACCCTGGCGCAGCGCATCGGCCCGCGACAGCCCCGTAAAATCAAGCGCTTATCCCTGGCGGGCACAAGCGGCCAGGTGAATGACAGCCGAGCCTGCAGCATCCCGGGCGATCCATCGCAGCGGGGTGCCAACAGCTGGCCGGCAGAAGATTCAAGTGAGAACCCATGCTTTCTTTTCAACAGATCATCCTGACACTCCAGTCCTACTGGGATGCACAGGGCTGCGTGCTTCTGCAGCCCTATGACATGGAAATGGGTGCCGGTACGTTTCACACGGCCACGTTCCTGCGCGCGCTGGGCCCGGAAACGTGGAAGGCAGCGTATGTGCAGCCCAGCCGCCGCCCGAAGGATGGTCGCTTCGGCGAAAACCCCAACCGGTTGCAGCACTATTACCAATACCAGGTGGTGATGAAACCGGCGCCAGCAAATATCCTGGAGCTGTACCTCGGATCCCTGCGGGCATTGGGCCTGGATCTTCAGAAAAATGACATCCGTTTCGTCGAGGATGACTGGGAGAACCCCCACGCTGGGCGCCTGGGGCCTGGGCTGGGAGGGTCTGGCTCAATGGAATGGAGGTCACGCAGTTCACGTATTTCCAGCAGGTGGGCGGCATCGATTGCCGTCCTGTCACAGGCGAGATCACCTACGGTCTGGAGCGCCTGGCCATGTACCTTCAGGAGGTGGACAACGTCTACAAGCTGCAATGGACAGACCACATGACCTACGGGGACGTCTACCTGCAAAACGAGAAGGAGCAGTCGGCCTACAACTTCGAGCACAGCGATGTCGATTTTCTGTTTTCCGCGTTCTCCGCACACGAGAAGCAGGCTGCCAGCCTGGTGCAGAAACAGTTTGCCCTGCCGGCTTACGAACAGGTGCTCAAGGCGGCACACAGCTTCAATCTGCTGGACGCCCGTGGAGCCATCAGCGTGACGGAGCGGGCCGCCTACATGGGGCGGATCCGCAACCTGGCCCGGGCAGTCGCACAAAGTTATTTCGAAAGCCGTGAGCGGCTGGGTTTTCCATTGGCGCCAACGGCCTGGGTCGATCAGATGGCCAAGAAGTCCGCCTGACCCGGCGCCACCCGCAACACGCAGCGCGCACTTACTGATTGACCAACCGTATGAACAATCTTCTTGTCGAGATGCTGGTGGAGGAGTTGCCTCCGAAGGCGCTGGAGAGCCTGGGTGATGCCTTCGGCCGCACACTGACCCGCAGCCTGATGGACCAGGGGCTGGCAACCGACGCTTCGGGCAGCACGGTGTACGCATCGCCCCGCCGGCTTGCCGTGCACATCCGCCAGGTGGCTGACCGCGCCGCAGACAAGGCCCAATCGCAGAAACTGATGCCAGTCAGCGTCGGGCTCGACGCCAGCGGGAAGCCCACACCGGCCCTGGTGAAGAAACTCCTGGCGCTGGGGGCACCCGACACGCCCGTTGCCGAGTTGCGCCGCGCCATGGACGGCAAGGCCGAGGCGCTGTTCCTGGACAGCACATCGAAAGGGGTCACCCTGGCCGACGGCCTGCAGCTTGCCGTGCTGGATGCGATCGCACGTCTGCCGATCCCCAAGGTCATGACCTACCAGCTCGAGTCAGACTGCGAATTGCCAGGCTGGAGCAGCGTGAGTTTTGTCCGGCCGGCCCACGGTCTGGTCGCATTGCACGGCAGTGCGGTTGTACCGGTTCAGGCGCTGGGCCTGCGGTCCGGCCGATCGACGCTGGGGCATCGATTCGAGTCCCGTGTGCCGGCAGTTGTTTTCGGGCATGCGGATGAGTACGCAGAAAAGCTGGAGCGCGAAGGCGCCGTCATCGCCAGTTTTTCGCAACGTCGTGCTGCGATCGAGCGGCAGATCGCGCGCATGCGAGCGTGTGGGTGACGGCGCGCAGGTGGTCCCGGATGCGGCCCTGCTGGACGAGGTCACCGCACTGGTCGAGCGGCCCAACGTGCTGGTGTGCAGCTTCGATCACCAGTTTCTCGAGGTCCCTCAGGAATGCCTGATCCTCACCATGAAAGCCAACCAGAAATACTTCCCGCTGCTCGATGCCGCCGGAACACTGACCAATCGCTTCCTGGTGGTCAGCAATATCTCGCCGGCCGATGCAAGTGCCGTGACAGGTGGCAACGAACGGGTGGTGCGTCCGCGCCTGGCAGACGCCAAGTTCTTCTTCGACCAGGACAGGCGCACCCCGCTGGAGGCGCGGGTGTCGGCCCTGGATCAGTGGTCTACCACAACAAGCTCGGGACCCAGGGTGAGCGCATGCAACGGGTGCGCACCATCGCACACGGCATCGCAGTGGCACTCGGTGATACCGCGATCCTCGGGCAGGTCGACACCGCCGCCCGCCTGGCCAAGACCGATCTGCTGACGGACATGGTCGGCGAGTTTCCCGAGTTGCAAGGCATCATGGGCGGCTACTATGCCCGCCATGACGGGCTGGGTGAAGAAGTTGCACAGGCCATCGAAGACCATTACAAGCCGCGTTTTGCCGGTGATGCGTTGCCCCGCAACCGGGCCGGCACCATCCTGGCATTGGCAGACAAGCTCGAGACACTGGTCGGCATGTTCGGCATCGGCAATCTCCCCACCGGGGACAAGGACCCATTTGCGCTGCGGCGGCATGGGCTGGGTGTGACCCGCATGCTGGTCGAGCGTGCATTGCCACTGGCGCATGCAGCGCTGACCCAGATTGCACTGGCCGCCTTTGCACCCGGTCTGCTGCAGGATCCGTCGCAGGCCTTGGGCGATTTCCTGGTGGATCGCCTCAAGGGGTACCTGAAGGACGGTGGCGCCTCGCCCTCCGAGGTGGACGCGGTCATCCACACGCCCACCTTGCGTGATTGGGCCAGCATTCCCAAGCGGCTGGCAGCCATTCGCGCATTTGCAGCGCTGCCCCAGGCACCCGCGCTGGCCGCTGCCAACAAGCGCATTGGAAACATCCTGAAGAAGGCGCAGGAGGTCGACCCCCATGTCAGCGAGCTCCTGCTACAGGGCCTGCAGAAGTTGCGCTGTACGCGCATGCAGCGCATTGCGCCTGAGCCGATGCGCAGTTCGAATCGGGTGACTACGCTGGCTCTCTGCAGACCCTTGCCGCATTGCGCGAACCGGTCGACGCTTTTTCGAGGGCGTCATGGTCAATGCAGAGGCACTGGACCTGCGGCTGAACCGCCAGGGCTTGCTGCGATGCCTGCATGACGCGATGAACCGGGTCGCTGATCTTTCGAGGCTCGCCAGTTGAACCGCGAACCGCTCCGGCTGGTCATACTCGACCGAGATGGCACGATCAACGAGGAGAGTGCGGCATTTGTCGATTCTCGGATGCCTGGCGACCCCTGCCGGGCGCGCTGGACGCCATCGCGAAGCTGAACCATGCAGGCTGGCATGTCGTGGTCGCATCCAACCAATCCGGGCTGGGCCGGGGCTTGTACGAAATCTCTGCGCTCAACGCCATTCAGGCCAAGATGCACAAGTTGCTGAGTGCTGTTGGTGGGCGGATCGATGCGATTTTCTATTGCCCGCACGGCCGTGAAGACGGCTGTCATTGCCGCAAGCCTTCGCCGGGGCTGTTCGAGCAGATCGGCGAACGCTTCGGTGTCGAACTCCATGGCGTGCCGACGGTGGGGGATCGTCTGGAGGATCTCCTCGCCGGTGCGGCCGTCGGTTGCGAACCGCACCTGGTGCTGACAGGGCGGGGCGCCGCATACATGGGCCGGCCACTCCCGGACGAATTCCCGGCGGGAACCCGCGTGCATGCCGACCTTGCCGCATTTGCCGCTTACCTCATTGAAAAGAGCGCAGTCCCCAAGGCAGCGTCTGCTGCCGGATGAGGTATCCGTTGTCGTTTCTGCGCTCGCTGGTCCACATGGCTTGGATGCTGGTCACGGTGATCCCCTGGGGCATCATCATGCTGCTGATGTCCTTGCGTGTGCGCGGCACACCGCTGTACTGGATGGCGGTGCGCTGGTTGCGCTGGGCGATCGATGGCGCGCATGTCATCCTGGGCATCCAGGTGCGGGTGGCCGGCATGGAGAACCTGCCCGATGGCGCCAGGAGTCCGGCCATCCTGCTGGTCAAGCACCAGTCGACGTTCGAGACCTTCCTGCTTCCCACGCTGATGCCACACCCGCTGGCCTATGTGTTCAAGAAGGAACTCCTCTACGTTCCGTTCTTCGGCTGGGCGATGGGCCGGCTCGACGTGATCCACATCGACCGCAGCCAACGCTCGAAGGCATTCAACCGGTGGTCGCCCAGGGCAAGGACCTGCTGGCACAGGGGATCTGGATCATCATGTTTCCGGAAGCACCCGGATTCCGCGCGGCCAGAAGGCAACTACAAGTCGGGCGGACACGGTTGGCGATCGACACGGGTGCGCCCGTGATCCCGATCGCCGTGTCATCGGCGAAATGCTGGCCGCGCAGGGCGTTCGTCAAGTTCCCGGGGTTGTCGACGTGTCGATTGGCGTGCCGATCCCGAGCCAGGGGCGCCAGGCCGACGAACTGATGCGCGAAGTCGAGCGCTGGATAGAGTCTGAAATGCACCGCCTCGACCCTGAGGCCTACCGCTGAGGGGGGCATCGATGCGCGGGCTGGTCCAACTGACGCTGGATTTTTGCGGCACCGGAGCCGATGCGGGATGCGCCGCCCGCACGGCGTCCAGTCAGCCAGGATCTGCATGCGCCCGTTGCCGAGTTTCGCCATCCGCGCGCCAACCGCGAGGCGCGATTGGCGCACGCGACGGTGCCTACGAATTCAAGCGGGAAACGCAGAACCATCGGATTCTCCGTAGGCCCGGAAGGGCTGGTGGTATCCGCCCGCGCTGGGTCGGGGGTGGCCGAGGTGCAAGCCGCCTTGCAGGACAAGGCCGCGTGGATTGTTGCGCAAGCTCGATGAAACCCGCGCCAGGCACGAGCGGCAACTGGCCAGCCGGATCGAATGGCGTGATGGCGCAGAACTGCCCTTTCTGGGGCAGTCGGTACGCCTGGTTCTGGATCCGGCACACGGTTATGCCAACGCGGCGGCCCAGATGCTGGTGGTGGAAGATGCGGCGGGTGGGCCGGCCCGGCACCACTTGCGGCTCGGATTGCCGCACCTGGCCACCGAGGCGCAGATTCGCGATGCAGTCCAGGCGTGGCTGATGCGGCAGGCCCGCCGCATTTTCACCGAGCGCCTGGATCATTTTGCACCGCAGCTGGGCGTGCAGTGGCGCAAGCTGGCCTTGAGCAGTGCGGGCACACGCTGGGGCAGTGCACGCGCCGATGGCTCGATCCGGTTGCACTGGCGGCTGGTCCATTTCCGCATGGAGGTCATCGACTATGTCGTGGCGCATGAGCACTTGCGTCCGACAGCCCGACCACCCACCCTCCTGCATGACCCAGCCACTCCAATTCACGATCAGCGACCTTGCCAGGGAATTCGACCTGACCACCCGGGCGATCCGCTTCTACGAGGACCTTGGCCTGCTGCAGCCCCAGCGTGCCGGGCCGGGTGGACGCAACCGCATCTACTCGGCGCGGGATCGCACCCGGCTCAAGTTGACCTTGCGCGCCAAGCGTCTGGGGCTCTCCCTGACCGAAGCCCGCGAGATCATCGACATGTACGACAGCCCGCGCGATACCGGGGCGCAGCTCAAGAAGTTCCTTGCGGTGCTCGGTGCCCACCGCAAGGCCCTGGAAGAACAGATGGCAGACCTGGTGGCCAACCTCGAGGAGGTCAAGGCACGCCGAGCGCGAGGCACGCGGCCTGTTGGCCAAGGCCGAAAAACCCGCACCCCGGGCGTGACGCCGACGATCGGCGGGTGACTTTGTTGCGGAGTTCACGCATAATTGACGTTTACGTAAACGTCAACCAAGAACCCGAGGCGGCATGACAACCCCCATCCTCACTGACGGCCTGGAACACCCCGCCCTGTACCAGCGCGTGCAGGACAGTTTTGTGCGCCAGGGCATGATGGTGCACCTTGGCGCCTTGCTGGTGCGTGTCGGGCCTGGTCTTTGCGAGATTCTTTTGCCTTATTCTGACAAGGTCACGCAGCAACAAGGCGGATTCCACGGGGGAGCCATGGGCGCGCTGGCTGACATCGCCGGCGGCTACGCGGCACTGACCGTGGCGCCCGCCGGCATGGAGGTGACCACGGTCGAATACAAGATCAACTTCCTGCAGGCCCGCCAGGGCGGCACGCTGCATGCCACGGGCCGTGTGGTCCGGGGTGGCAAACGCATCATCGTCACTGTGGCCGAGGTGGTCCACGTGGCCGCCGACGGCAGCCGCTCCGACTGTGCCCTGATGCAGCAGACGCTGGTGCCTGTCGTCATGACCTACTGACGCCACCCCACCCACCGAACGAATCAACCAGGAGACACCCATGAACATGCCCGGACTCGACTTCCAGCTGGGGGAGGACATCGACGCCCTGCGCGACGCAGTGCGCGAATTTTCACAGGCCGAGATCGCACCCCGTGCCGCCGAGATCGATCGCAGCGACCAGTTCCCGATGGACCTGTGGCCGAAGATGGGCGCGCTGGGTGTGCTGGGCATCACCGTCGGTGAGGAATACGGGGGTGCCGGCATGGGTTACCTGGCGCACATGATCGCCATGGAGGAGATCAGCCGTGCGTCCGCCTCGATCGGCCTGAGTTATGGCGCACACAGCAACCTGTGCGTGAACCAGATCAAGCGCAACGGCACCGAGGCCCAGCGTCAGAAGTACTTGCCCAGGCTGATCACCGGTGAGCATGTCGGCGCGCTGGCCATGAGCGAACCCGGCGCCGGCAGCGATGTGATCTCCATGAAGCTCAAGGCCGAAGACAAGGGCGGGTACTACCTGCTCAACGGCAGCAAGTTCTGGATCACGAACGGGCCTGATGCAGACACCCTGGTGGTGTATGCCAAGACCGAACCGGAACTCGGCGCCCGCGGTGTGACTGCATTCCTGATCGAGAAAGGCATGAAGGGTTTCTCGATCGCACAAAAGCTCGACAAGCTGGGCATGCGTGGCAGTTCCACCGGCGAGCTGGTGTTCCAGAACGTCGAGGTGCCGGCCAGCCATATCCTGGGGGGGCTCAACAGTGGCGCCAAGGTGTTGATGAGTGGCCTGGATTACGAGGCGTGCCGTGTTGTCCGCCGGTCCGATCGGCATCATGCAGTCCGTGATGGACGAGGTCGTGCCCTACATCCACGACCGCAAGCAGTTCGGCCAGAGCATCGGCGAGTTCCAGCTGATCCAAGGCAAGGTCGCCGACATGTACACCGTGCTGCAAGCGGCACGGGCCTTCTGCTACACCGTGGGCAAGAACCTGGACGCGCTGGGCGCGCAACATGTGCGACAGGTTCGCAAGGACTGCGCCTCCGTGATCCTGTAGTGTGCCGAGAAGGCCACCTGGATGGCCGGCGAAGGCGTCCAGATCTTTGGTGGCAATGGTTACATCAATGACTACCCGATGGGTCGCCTGTGGCGCGACGCCAAACTCTATGAAATTGGCGCCGGGACCAGCGAGATCCGGCGCATGCTGATCGGGCGGGAGCTGTTCGCCGAAACCATGTGAGGCGCCAGCGTTCTGCGCCGCGCGGCACAATCCGGTCATGACCACCGACACCCAACTCCTTCTCGACCACAACCGTGCCTGGGCCGCCCGGATGGAGCGCGAGCGTCCCGGGTTCTTCACCGGCTTGTTGGCCCAGCAAAAGCCGCGCTACATGTGGATCGGCTGTTCGGACAGCCGCGTGCCCGCCAACGAGATCACCGGGCTGGAGCCTGGTGAAATTTTGTCCATCGCAATGTAGCGAATGTGGTCGTGCATTCGATCTGAATGCGCTGTCGACGATCCAGTTTGCCGTGGAGCATCTGAAGGTGCAGCACGTCATGGTGGTGGGGCATTACGGTTGCGCCGGCGTGCGTGCGGCATTGCAGGGTTTGCGTATCGGGCTGGCCGACAACTGGCTGCGCCATATCAGCGACCTGAAGCTGCGCCATCGCAAGCGCATCGACTACCTGCCTGCCGAGCAGCAGGAGGATGCGCTGTGTGAAATCAACGTGATCGAGCAGGTGGGCAACGTGGCCTTGTCCACCGTCATGCAGGATGCATGGGAGCGCGGCCAGAAGGTCACGGTGCACGGTTGGGTGTATGGTCTGCGTGACGGCCTCCTGAAGGATCTGCAGGTCAGCATGGACCGCTCGGACGTCGTGGTGGACATCTTTCGCGCGGCCATCAAGCGGTACCCGCATGCACCACTGGATCCGGGCAACGACAACGCCGATTCCGCATTCGACACCCTGGACGAGGACTGACCTGCCATGTTTCCCCAGCGCCTCGACTCCCCGCTGGCCTATGGCATCGCCAAGGCGATGATGGATGGCTTCAACCGCCACTACCGCCTGTTTCGCACCGAATCGGCCCGCGCCAAGCACCGCTTCGAGACGTCGGACTGGCATGGCCAGCAGCGCGGCCAGCGCGAGCGCATCGAGTTTACGATCTGCGGGTGCGCGAATGTTCGACGCGGCTGGAGCGCGAATTCAAGGCGGGTGACCAACCGATGGAAGTCTGGCAGCAGATCAAACTGCACTACATCGGGCTGCTGGTCGACCACCACCAGCCGGACTGGCGGAGACCTTCTTCAACTCGGTTACCACGAAGATCCTGCACCGGAGCTATTTCCAGAACGACTTTATCTTCGTGCGGCCGGCTGTCAGCACCGAATACATCGAAAACGACGCCCCCGAAGCCTTGCCGACATACGGCGCCTACTACCCGACGCACAACACGCCGCAGGTGCTGGAGCGGATGGTCGGCGACTTCGACGTGCGTCGCGCTTCGATGACCTCCCGCGCGATTGCGGCCTGGTGCACCAGGCGATGGTCAGGCGGCTGGGGGATGTCAAACTGCGCGCGAACTTCCAGTTTCAGGTGCTCTCCGGGCTGTTCTTCCGCAACAAGGGCGCCTATCTGGTTGGCAAGATCATCAACGGGTTCAACGAGCACCCGTTCGCCCTCCCGGTGCTGCACGACAAGGCGGGCAAACTCGTCATCGACGCAGTGTTGTTCGGCGAGGACGACCTGCTGATCCTGTTCAGTTTTGCGCGGGCGTATTTCATGGTCGACATGGAGGTGCCCAGCGCCTATGTGCAGTTCCTGCGCAGCATGATGCCGCGCAAGCCGCGCAACGAAATCTACAGCGCTGGGTCTGCGAAACAGGGCAAGACGCTGTTCTACCGGGACTTCCTGCACCACCTGCGGCATTCGTCCGACAAGTTTCGCATTGCGCCGGGCATCAAGGGCATGGTGATGCTGGTGTTCGACCTGCCGTCGTTCCCCTATGTGTTCAAGGTCATCAAGGACTACTATCCGCCGCAGAAAGAT
>JADJHR010000017.1 GCA_016707445.1 Rubrivivax sp. | reverse complement strand
GACCGAAAACTGACCCACTTATAGAGGTTGTGCCGACCCAAAATTGACCCAGGTGTTTTACTGGCTCTGCCCGTTTTTTGGGCAGGAGCAATGAAGGTGATCACCATGGAAATGTTGGGCAAGGTCAGACGGCTTTATTCACGCGGCAAGAAGTCGCTGCACGAGATAGCCAAGACAACGGGGCTGTCTCGCAACACGATACGCAAGTGGGTGCGCGATCCGGGGGAGGTGGCCAAACCGACGTACCGGCGAAGCAAGATGCCGGGCAAGCTCACGGCGTTCATGCCGGAGCTGGAGTTGGCCCTCAAAGCCGATGCGCACCGCACCAAGCAGAACCGGCGCACGGCCAAGGCGCTGTTTTTGCAGATCAAGGCGGCCGGCTACACCGGCGGCTACAGCCGCGTCACCGATTTCATCCGCGCTTGGCGCGACCAGGAGGGCAAGGCGCCCAAAGCCTTTGTGCCGTTGGCGTTCGAGTTGGGTGAGGCGTTTCAGTTCGACTGGAGCGATGAGGGCATGGTGGTGGGCGGGATCTTCTACAAGGTGCAGGTGGCTCACCTGAAGCTGTGTGCCAGCCGCGCCTTCTGGCTGGTGGCCTACCCCAGCCAGGGCCACGAAATGCTGTTTGACGCCCATACGCGGGCCTTCACGGCGCTGGGCGGCGTACCGCGCCGGGGCATCTACGACAACATGAAGACGGCGGTGGACAAGGTCAAGAAGGGCAAGGGCCGCGTGGTCAATGCGCGCTTTGCGGCGATGTGCGCGCACTACCTGTTCGATAGCGACTTCTGCAACGTGGCCTCCGGTTGGGAGAAGGGGGTGGTGGAGAAGAATGTGCAGGACAGCCGGCGGCGCATATGGCTCGATGCCCAGAAGATCCAGTGGGGATCGTTTGCCGATCTCAACGTCTGGCTGGGTGAACGCTGCCGCTCGTTGTGGGGCGAGTTGCGCCACCCGGAGTTCAAGGGGTTCAGCGTGCTGGAGATGCTGGAGCAAGAGCGCCTGGAACTGATGCCCATGCCAAGCCCGTTTGACGGCTACGTCGAGAAGCCTGCGCGGGTGAGCAGCACCTGCCTGGTCTCGGTGGCGCGCAACCGGTACTCGGCGCCGTGTGAGCTGGCCAACCACCGGGTCAGCACCCGGCTGTATCCCGAACGGGTGGATATCGCCGCGGCCGACACCATCGTCGCCAGCCACGAGCGACTGTCCGACCGTGGTCACATCCGCTACGACTGGCAGCACTACATTGCCTTGGTGCAGCGCAAGCCCGGTGCCTTGCGCAATGGCGCGCCCTTTGCCGACCTGCCAGCACCACTGCAGCGGCTCAGGCATGGCCTGATGCGACACACCGGGGGCGACAGGGTGATGGCGCAGGTGCTGGCCGCCGTGCCCACAGCGGGCCTGGAGGCCGTGCTGGTGGCGGTGGATCTGGTGGTGGAGTCCGGCGCACTCAGTGCCGAGCACGTCCTCAACGTCGTGGCACGACTCAATGCGGCGCCGGTGCCCGATTCGGTGGCAACCACGCTGCAACTGACGCAGGTGCCGCTGGCCAACACCAGCCGGTACGACAGCCTGCGTGGCGAGGTGGAGGTCAGCCATGCGCCGTGATGTCGCCACCGAACTCAAAGAGCTGCGTCTGCTGGGCATGGTGGGGGCCTGGACGGACCTGATGGCCCAGGGGGAGTCACAAATCGCGGCCTCCAAGTGGTTGATCGAACACTTGCTGCAAGCCGAGCACACCGACCGCGCGATGCGCTCGATCAGCCACCAGATGAAGGTGGCCAGGTTCCCGATCCACCGCGATCTGGCCGGGTTCGACTTTGCCTGCGAATCGGCCGCACAGATCGACGAGAGTCAGATCGACAAGCTCGCCACACTGGAGTTTGTGGACACGGCGCAGAACGTCGTGTTCATAGGCGGGCCGGGATCATGCGACATGATGCTCACCTCGCCACGTTATTGAATATCAAGGGAAAACTGTCGAGGGTCTGATGGTAGCGGACCTCTTGCGGGGGAGTTGACCGCTGCACGGACCGCAGGACGCTGAACATCGACGGCCTTGATGACCCAAGGTGCTCCTTTACAAGCTTGCATGGCTTGCAGCGAGCCGGCTGCGATCATGCGCAACACCGTCATCTTGCTCGTACCCAGAGCGTCGGCGGCTTGCTCCAGTGTCAGCTCACCGCGCGCCTCACGTTCACCTGCCTTGTAGACCGCGATGTGGTGGTCGGCTCGGAACGAGCGCACGCGCATCTCGGTCCAGGTATGGCCCTTTGCGGTCCGATGGCCCAGGCGGTTCAGCAGTGATGCGATGGTTCCATCATTGAGCTGGCGGGCCAACTGAGTGATCAAGGTCTGAACCTCGACGTCGGTGGTCCAGCGATGCTGCCCAACGCGGTTCTTCACTACGCTCAGCTCGGTGTGGTCACCTCCTTGCCAATGGATGACGAGCTCGATGCGGGCCTCGGCGATGCGCGCCACGATCTCCCGAATGACGCAACGCAGGATGCGCTTGCGCACTTCGTTGCCGGCCGCCGGATGAGACCACGCCCGAGGCAAGTCAGTGCCCATGGCCATCAGATCGGCACGCTGACCCGGCGACAGGGCCGGTGCGGCCTGTGCCTGCAGCGCCTCAATCTCTGCTTCACGCCGCGAGACCTCGGCAAGCCGCTCGTTCCAGCGCCGCTCGAGTTCGGCCACGACCAGGCGGTTGCCCGGATCGACGGCGTCGAACTGGCGTTGCGCGCGCACCGCCTCGAAGCGCGCCTGCTCCAATGCCAACTCGAGTTGCCGGCGCTTCGCATGTTCATCGTCGGCACGTTGTTCAATGGCGTGCAACGCCGCCTGCACCCCGATCGGCCGTAGGACACTCAGGACCTCGCGTGAGGCCGCCTCGTCTACGCGCAGCGAGCCAAACGAGATGCAGCCGCGCGGCGTGCCGTGGTTGACTGCAGCACCTTTGCAGTGGTAGCGGGCCGTATCACCGTTGGCTCCGCTGTAGGCCACGTGCAGCTTGCGGCCACAGTGCGCGCAGCGCAGCAGCCCTGCCAACAAGGCTTCCCCCCGGCGCAATGCGCCGCGGGCCATGCTGCCGCGCATATTGGTGTTGTCGGCGATCACGCGCTGGTTGTGTTCGTAGGTCGGCCAGTCAATGTAGCCCTCGTGGTGCTCGGTGATCAAGACCTGCCAGTGCTCCTGTGCACGACGATGGCCGCGCACAACCCGCTTGCGACCGGCTTCGATCCGTACTCGGGTCTCGGTTCGTCCGAACGCATAGGCGCCGGCGTAGACGGGATTGGTGAGGATCTTGAGCACCGTGTTGTAGACCGGCAGCCGCCAGACCACGGTGCGCCGGCCTTCGTCGTAGACCGCCGCTGGCAGATCGATGCGCTCCTGCCGAAACCACAGCAGCACCTGGCGCACGCTGCCAGCCATCGCAAAGCGGGTGAACACGGCCGCGATCGCTTCGCGGATGCGCAGATCGGCGTCGAGTTCGATCCGATCGCCCTCGCTGCGCACATAGCCGATGGCCACTGTCGTGTGCAGATCGCCCCTGGCTGCCTTGAGCTTGAGGGCCTCGACGGATCTCTAACGCAGCAGCGACAGCTCCATCTCCGACATGGTGCCCTTCATGCCCAGCAGCAGCCGGTCGTTGACGCTGCGCGGGTCGTAGTCGCCGTCCTCGTCGACGATGACGCAGCCCACCAGTGCGCAGAACTCCAGCAGCGTGTGCCAGTCGCGCCCGTTGCGTGCCAGACGCGAGGCCTCGATGGAGACCACGGCGCCGACCTGGCCGGCGCAGATAGCGGCCAGCAACCGCTCGAAACCCGGTCGTGCCACGCCACCGGCGGATACGCCCAGGTCGTCGTCAATCACCACAACTTCGCTCCAGCCGAGCGTGCGCGCCCGATCAGCCAGAGCGTACTGGCGTCGGCGACTCTCGTGGTTGTGTCGCAGTTGATCGGCAGTGGACTGGCGCACGTACACATAGGCGCCACGTGCCAGGTGCTCTGGATTGATCTTACTCATCGTCATTCTCCAATCGTTGAGGAGGTCGGCGTGCCTTGCTACTTGCCACAGGAGCTGGCTCAGCAGTTCGACAATTTCGTCGCGATGCAGTTGCAGGTTCGTCAGGGGTGCCGACGCCGCAGCTGCGTCGAACAGGTCGGTCTGCAGGAGCGGGAGTGCCCGCAGGGGAATTAGCTTCATCGACGCCTCCGTTTGGTGGGTTTGATGTCGATGACGATAAGACCGTGTCGAGTTCACGGCGCAGCGCACGCAGCGCACTGAGCAACAGCCGCGGCGGCGAGTGCGTGGGCACGTCGCCGGCTGAAGGCAGCGTCATCCACTCAGGCAGATGCGCCCTCGTGCCGTCCGGC
Source organism: Rubrivivax sp. (assembly GCA_016707445.1). Classification (GTDB taxonomy): domain Bacteria; phylum Pseudomonadota; class Gammaproteobacteria; order Burkholderiales; family Burkholderiaceae_C; genus Rubrivivax. The sequence goes on along the minus strand of JADJHR010000017.1, from coordinate 140 downwards.
TGCCGAATGATCAGGAAGTCATCGGTGCCCAGCCTTGATCGGCCGAGTACCTCGACCTCCTGGCCCACCATTGGATGGAAAGGGTAGTTGACGCGAACCAGCTCTACGCGCTGTTCGCGGGCACTATGTGACTGCTTCGC
>JADJHR010000016.1 GCA_016707445.1 Rubrivivax sp. | reverse complement strand
CCGAGCACCTTCATCGGTGGGCGCATCGTCAACGTGGCGTCGATGGCCGGGCTGCGGGTGCTGGGCCAGATCGGCGTCTACGCGATGAGCAAGGCCGCCGTCATCCACATGACCAAGGCGATGGCGCTGGAATGGGGCCGCTACGGCATCAACGTGAACGCGCTGTGCCCGGGCTACATCGACACCGAGCTCAACCACCACCACTGGCAGACCGACGCCGGCCAGAAGCTGGTGGGCATGCTGCCGCGCAAGCGCTTGGGCAAGCCCGAAGACCTGGATGTGGTGCTGATGATGCTGTGCTCGAACCAGAGCCACTTCGTCAATGGCGCGGTGATCGCAGCCGACGACGGCTTCGGCGTCTGATCGACCGGGCGGCATGCGCATCCTGACGCCGCTCGAAGCCCGCGTGCTGGGCGTGCTGGTGGAAAAGCGGGCCACGGTGCCCGACACCTATCCGCTGTCGCTGAACGCCCTGGTGGCCGGCTGCAACCAGAAGACCGCGCGTGCGCCGGTGATCGAGGCCACCGAGGCCGAGGTGCTGAGCGCCGTCGACGGCCTGAAGTCGCTGTCGCTGGCATTCGAAGGATCGGGTGCGCGCGTGGTGCGCTACGAGCACAACCTGGGCCGCGTGCTGGGCCTGCCCGGCCAGTCGGTGGCGCTGCTGGCGGTGCTGATGCTGCGCGGCCCGCAGACGGCGGCCGAGCTGCGGCTGAACTGCGAGCGGCTGCACCGCTTTGCCGACATCTCGTCGGTCGAGGGATTCCTCGACGAACTGGCCGGCAAGGACGCGCCGCTGGTGCTCAGGCTGGCGCGCGCCCCGGGCGCACGCGAATCGCGCTGGGCCCACCTGTTGTGCGGCGAGGTGGCCGATGCAGCGCCTGTCGCTTCCGGCGGCATGGGTGAGTCTGCGGTGGCCATCGGTGAACTGGCGGCGCTGAAGGCCGAAGTGTCGCGCCAGTCGGATCGCATCGAACGGCTGCAGGCCACGGTCGACCGCCTCGTCGCCGAACTGGGACTGGCCGCCGACTGACTGCAGTACCCGGGCGCCTCGACAGGCTGCCCGGCTCGGGCCACGGTCGCTTCGGTGTTTTCACTGTGTCAGGCGCGCTACACAGTTCATTGCCGGGCTTCATTCATCGTTAACCTTGAGGGACGACGCCAACAGCCGATCGGTCCCGGTTGCCACCGCCTGTCGGTGGCCCGCCGGGCCGCAGCGAATGCCGAAGCGCCACCTGCTTTGCCCACGATGCCGGCTGCAGCCCCAGCAGCAGCCGAGAACAACCTTTGACGAGAGAGGGAAGACTCGATGGCCCACCACCCCTGGAGCGGCTTTGCCCGCACCGTCATCAGCATCGCCGTGGCGATGGCGGCTGCACCTGTACTGGCGCAGAACACCACCTCGGCCGTGTCCGGCCTGATCCTGGGCGCAGACGGCAAACCGGCTGCCGGTGCGTCCGTCCAGATCCTGCACGTGGAATCGGGGGTTTCGACGAACACGACGACAGGCGCCGACGGCCGCTACGCTGCCCGAGGGCTTCGGGTCGGGCCCCTACACGATCACGGTCAGCAAGGACGGCAAGAGCGACAAGCGCGAGAACGTCTTTCTGGCGCTGGCCGAGACACTCGACCTGAATGTGCAGATCGGCGCAGTCGCCGTCACCACGGTGGTCGTCACGGGGCAGGCTGGTGCGTCCGAGCGTTTCAACAGCTCGAACATGGGCGCCGGTACCAGCATCGGCAGTCGCGAACTGGCAACGATGGCCTCCATCCAGCGCAACCTGCAGGACTATGCGCGCACCGACCCGCGGCTGTCACAGACCGACAAGGAACGTGGCGAGATCTCGGCGGCCGGGCAGAACACCCGCTTCAACTCGATCACCATCGACGGTGTCACTACCAATGACACGTTCGGCCTGGAAAGCAACAACCTGCCCACGCTGAAGCAGCCGATCTCGATCGACGCCATCCAGTCGGTGCAGGTCAACCTGAGCAACTACGACGTCACGCAAAAGGGCTATACCGGCGCCAACATCAATGCCGTGACCAAGAGTGGCACCAACGAATTCAAGGGCAGCGTGTACTACGTCTTCCGCAACGACAGCCTGGCCGGCGACCGCTTCAATCGAACCAACGACACCTACTTCGCGGCGCCGCCTTCCGAGGACACGACCAAGGGTTTCGTCTTGGGCGGCCCGATCATCAAGGACAAGCTGTTCTTCTTCGGCAGCTACGAAGAGTACAAGAGCTCGCGCACCAGCCCCGACTACGGGCCTCTGGGCAGCAGCATGACCAATGTCGGCATCTCACCGGCAACGGTCGACCAGGCGCTGACGATCGCACGCGACACCTGGGGCATGGACGTCGGCACGTCGGAGGTGCCATCGGGGCTGGCCGTGTCGGTCAAGGACGCCTTGCTCAAGCTCGACTGGAACATCAACGACAACCACCGCGCCAACCTTCGCTACACCAAGACCGAACAGACCGAACCCAACATCGCCGGTTTCTCGGCCACCGGCTTGTCGGTCAGCTCCTGGTGGTTCAACCAGGCCAAGGACCTGGAAAGCCTGGTGGGTCAGTGGTTTGCCGACTGGACACCTGATTTCAGCACCGAGCTGAAGGTCTCCAAGCGCGACTACACCAGTGCGCCGACGCCGGTCAACGGCTCACGGTTACCGGCCATCGGCCTGCGCTTCTCGGGGGCCTTGCCGGACGGTTTTGGCACCGTCAACGCCAACAACCGGTTCCTGAATTTGGGGACCGAGCTCAGCCGGCACTTCAACTACCTCGAAACCAAGACGCTGGACCTGTACGCCGGCGCCACCTGGTCGCTCGGCCTGCACGAGCTGAAGTTCGGCGCCGACTACGCCGACAACGACGTGTTCAACGCCTTCGTGCAGAACACCAACGGCAACTACACGTTTGCCTGCGAGCCCGGCACCTATTCCTTCGGCACCTTCAGCAACTGCAACCAGATGACGCCGGCCCAGCGCGAGCTGGCGACGCTGGAGAATTTCAGACGCGGCAAGCCTTCGGCCTACACGCTGCAGGCGCCGCAGGCCGGCCTGACCATCAACGACGCGGCGGCCAACTGGAGCTACGGCAACATCGGCGCCTTCGTGCAGGACACGTGGAAGGTCAACAAGGCGCTGAGCCTGATGTTCGGGGCGCGGCTGGACCAGCAGAAGGTCAACACCAAGCCACTGGCCAATACCGCCGTGACCCAGGCCATGTTGGCCGGCAGCATCAACGGCAGTAACGTGGTGCGCAACAGTGGTGGCTTCGGCATGGACAACACCACCACGCTGGACGGCAACAACCTGGTGCAGCCACGCATCGGCTTCAACTGGAACCTGGGCAGCGCCGATCGGCGCATGCAGTTGCGCGGTGGACTGGGCCTGTTCCAGGGTGCGGCAGCCAACGTCTGGCTGAGCAACCCGTTCAGCAACACCGGCATGGCGCTGCAGTCATTGAACTGCGCGAACTTCACCGCGTGCGCCACGGCCAATGCCCTCTTCAGCCCCGACCCAGACAACCAGCCCAGGCTGACCGGAACGATCCCTGCGGCCAACGTCGACTTGCTGTCGCCGGACCTGGAGCAACCGTCGGTCTGGAAGTTCAACCTGGCCTTCGACACCGAAACACCCAGGCTGCCGGTGGTGGGCGTGCTGACCTTGGGTGCCGAGTGGCTGCACACCAAGACCAACAAGGCGATCTACTACCGCAACCTGAATCTGGGCGCCCCGACCGCCACCGGCACCGACGGCCGCGACCTGTACTACCGCGCCGAGGGCTACAACGGCGCCTGCTGGAACGCCAACGGCACGGCCATCACCAACGGCAGCTGCGCCACGCCAAGCGGCCAGACGCGCACGCGTGCGCTGAGCAACCCCAGTTTCGGCACCGTGCTGCTGGCCGACAGCACGTCCAAGGGTGGTGGTGATGCGATCACGCTGTCGGTAGGACAGCCGTTGCGCGGCGGCTTCGGCTGGAACCTCGCCTACACCAAGACGCGCGCCACCGAGGTCAGCCCGCTGACCTCGTCGACGTCGAGCTCGAACTGGGGCAACCGCAACATCTTCAACCAGAACGAAGAGGTACTGCAGAACAGCAACTACCTGATCAAGGACCGCTTCAGCGCCAACGCCACCTGGTCGAAGGCGTTCTTCCGCGACTACCGCACGACGATCGGCGTGTTCTATGAAGGCCGCGCCGGCAAGCCCTACAGCTGGACCTATCTGAACGACCTGAACGGCGACGGCCTCAGCAGCAACGACCTGATGTACATCCCGTCCGGCCCCGGATCGGGCGAAGTGGTGTTCCGTGGCGGCGCCAGCGAAGAAGCCCAGTTCTGGAACATCGTCAACGCCCAGTCGACACTGTCCTCGGCCAAGGGCGGTGTCGTCGGGCGCAACACCGCGTATGCGCCGTGGGTCAACACCTTCGACGTGCGCCTCAGCCAGGAGCTGCCTGGCTTCACGCGCCAGCACAAGGCATCGGTGGTGTTCGACATCCTGAACTTCGGCAACCTGCTGAACAAGAAATGGGGCCGCACCGACGAGATCGGTTTCCCGTCGAATCGAAGCTTCGTGAACTATGTCGGTCGTGATGCCCAAGGGCGCTACATCTACGCCATGGCCCCCACCGGCGAGGACTTCGTGACGAAACAGGCCAGCGGCGAGTCGCAGTGGGCGGTGCAGATCACGCTGCGCTACGAGTTCTAAGTCTGGACATGACAAGGTCCTTGCGGACCTTGGCTTGCCTGACCCGGGCCCTCGCATTTCCTGCATGCGGGGGCTGGCGCCGAGCTCAACGCCAAGCTCAGCCCGACAACAGCCGGCTGACCAGCTCTCCGGTGGTCGCCGCATCCAGCTTGCGCATCAGCCGCGCCCGATAGACATCGACCGTGCGCGGGCTAATGCCCAGCTGGCGCCCGATCTGCTTGCTGGTGGCACCGTCGACCAGCTGCGCCGCGATGTCGCGCTCGCGAGGCGTGAAGCTGGCTTTCAGCACGCGCCGTGCCGACAGGTCCTCGAAAGCCCAGATGCCAGCGGCATGCGGTTGTGCCGGGTCGAGCGCACGGCCCGAGACATGGCACCAGAAGAGTTCGCCTGCCTTGACGCCGCCCAGACGCTTCATCACACGTTCGTCGGCGTAGCGACCCTGGGCATCCAGGCTGGCCGCTATGCGCTGGCCGGTGCGCTCGAACTCAACCGGCGTGGGATAGAGCACCTCGAACGATAGGCCGACAACCTGCTCGCGCTGCGCGCCGAACATGGCCAGCAGTTCGCGGTTGCAGTCCATCATCAATCGGTGCCGCGACAGCACCAACCCCACCGGCGCCTGATCGAAAGCGATGCGGTAGTCGAGCGCCGGGCCGTCCATGGCCGGCGCTAGAGCAGGGCGTAGGTGGTGGTGGCGTGGGCCGCCAGGTCGCCCGTGTCGGTGTGCATCAGGATCTCGCCGAAGATCAGGCTCTTGCCCATGCGCAGCACGCGCGCCAGCACCTCGGCATGCGCGCTGCTGCCCGGCACGGGTTTGAGAAAGCTGGTCTGCAACTGCACCGTGGTCATCGGCTTGAAGCCGCCCAGCCGAGTCATCACCGCCAGCACCATCGCGGTGTCGGCGGCGGCCATCAATGCCTGGCCACACAACACGCCACCTCCGTGTACCAGCGACGGCGTGACCGGCAGTCGCAACAGCACCTGCCCGGCGTGGGCCTCGGCCACGCGCAAGCCCAGGGCGCGCACCCAGGGCGCGACCATGCCCGCCAGGGCTTCTTCGAGCATCTCGATGTCGGCGGCAGTCCCTTTGTCCATCGTGAATCCCCTGGTTGCGCGCTTGATTCTACGGAGCCCGACCCGTGCCGGGCGCGGGCGTCGCAGCCCGGTACTTAGTGAAATCTACGTAACGCCAGACCCCATCGTGACAAGGTAGCCTTGCGCCTTCGATTTTGCGGAGCGTTCGCCATGAACAAGATCTACCCCAGTGCCGTCGAGGCGCTTTCGGGCATCGTGCAGGACGGTCAATTATTGGCCGTCGGCGGGTTTGGCCTGTGTGGCATCCCCGAGGCGCTGATCGCAGCGTTGCGCGACAGCGGCGTCAAGGACCTGACGGTCGTCTCCAACAATGCCGGCGTCGACGGTTTCGGCCTCGGCCAGCTGCTGCAGACGCGGCAGATCAAACGCATGATCTCCAGCTACGTGGGCGAAAACAAGGAGTTCGAGCGCCAGTATCTGGCCGGTGAGCTCGAACTCGAATTCACACCCCAGGGCACCTTGGCCGAACGGCTGCGCGCCGGCGGCGCCGGCATCCCGGCCTTCTTCACGCGCACCGGCGTGGGCACCCTGGTGGCCGAAGGCAAGGAGACGCGCGACTTCGATGGCAAGACCTATGTGATGGAACGGTCGTTATCGCCAGCGGTGTCGTTGGCCAAGGCCTGGAAGGCCGACCGGTCAGGCAACCTGATCTTTCGGCGCACCGCGCGAAACTTCAACCCGGCGGTGATCATGGCCGGCCGCATCAGCGTGGTCGAGGTCGAGGAAATCGTCGAGACAGGCAGCTTCGACCCCGACGCGGTGCACCTGCCCGGCATCTACGTGCACCGGCTGGTGCTCAATGCCACGCCCGAGAAGCGCATCGAAAAGCGCACCATCACCGAATCCGTCACCACGACCGCAGGGAAGGGAGCCTGAGCATGGCCTGGACACATGAGCAAATGGCGGCACGCGCGGCCAAGGAACTGCATGACGGCTTCTACGTCAACCTGGGCATCGGCTTGCCGACCCTGGTGGCGAACTTCGTCGACCCCACGATCGAGGTGTGGCTGCAAAGCGAGAACGGCATGCTGGGCATCGGTCCGTTCCCGACCGAAGACGAGGTCGACGCCGACCTGATCAACGCTGGCAAGCAGACCGTGACCACGATTGCCGGCAGCAGCATCTTCGGCAGCCACGAAAGCTTTGCGATGATTCGCGGCGGCAAGATCAACCTGTCGATCCTGGGCGCCATGCAGGTCAGTGAGAAGGGTGACCTGGCGAACTGGATGATCCCCGGCAAGATGGTCAAGGGCATGGGCGGCGCGATGGACCTGGTGGCCGGTGTGAAGAGCGTGGTCGTGCTGATGGAACACGTGGCGCGCAAGAAGGACGGCGGGTTCGACATGAAGATCCTGCCGCAGTGCACCTTGCCGCTCACGGGGGTGGGCGTGGTCGACCGCATCATCACCGACCTGTGCGTGCTGGACGTGACGCCGCACGGTCTGAAGGTGGTCGAACTGGCAGACGGCGTGACGCGCGACGAGGTACAGGCCAAGACCGGCGTGACGCTGGCCTGATGCTTGTCGTTCATGGGCGCCATGTTGCCGGCGCCCATGTCAATTCATCGTCGATCTCTATCCTTGAGTTTACATAATATACATCGTGCTCAATTATGAAGAATGACTTCCAGGAAGCATCGGGCTGGAAATCGCGCAGCGGTCGCCAAGACCGCGCGCGGCAAGGTTCAATGTGACGAATCCGAATCGTCGTTGACCGCGTCGTCGCCATCGACCTCGACCTCGACCTCGACCTCGGCTGCCGCCGGGCTAGACAACATCGGTCGGTCCAGCGGACGACACAGATGGCGATTGAGTTGCCCCAGACGCTCGGAGTTCTCGATCGCGGCCAACACCACCTCGGGCTCAATCATCAGCATAAAGGGGTTGCGAACCTGTGACTGCTCAGACATGTCGATACTCCTGAAGCCGGAATCGGCCTGGACAGACCCACTTTAGGGACCAAGCCCCGCGCTGACCAGTCGGCCGCCCGCCAAAGGACGTGTCGGATGACTTCCGACACGAACCAGGACGAAGCCTGTCAGCGCCTCAGCGTCCGCCTGACTCGAGACGCAGCCCCAGAGCATCGCGACCATCGCGTCGCGCCGAGTCGGCGGCGGTGTCGTTCAGCGCATTGCGCAGTCGGCGGTCGGCTCCCCGCGCCAGCAGCAGATCGACGCTGGCTTCATGACCGTAACGCGCCGCCAGCATGAGCGCAGTGTTGCCGTTGGGCGCACGCGCATCGACGACAGCGCCCTGCTCCAGCAGCCATCGCACGGGCTGTGGCGACGGGCTGCTGGCGGCGTAGTGAAGCGGTGTCCAGCCCGGTCGGTTGATCTGCGCACCCCGTGCCACCAAAGCCTTCATGGCCGGCAGGTCGGCGCGCAATGCGGCCATCATCAACGGGGTTTCGCCCACGCCGTTCGCCGCATCGACCTCGGTGGCGGGTTGACTCAGCAGCAGCTGAAACACCTTGCCGGACTGGCCGCGCAGGGCCACGAATAGGGCATGCTGGCCCTTTTCGTCGCGCGTGTTGGGGTCGATACCGCGGCCAAGCAGTTCACGCACGCCGGCCTCGTTGTCGATGTCGATCGCGCGAAAGAAATCCTCGTAGGCGCCCGCCCATGCCGAGCCCGCTGTCAGGCCGGCAGCCAGTGCAAAGCCGATCAGCCATTTGAGGATGAAACGCTGCGTCATGCCAGGTCCTTCAAGGTGAGCGTGACTCTCGGGAACAGGCGCTCGAAGTTGTCGCTCGTGCGTTCGGCCACCGTCGACAGCGGCAGGTTCTTCAGTTCCGCCAGACGCACCGCGACATGCGGCACCCAGGCCGGCGTGTTGGTCTTGCCGCGATGCGGCACCGGCGCCAGGTAAGGGCTGTCGGTCTCGATCAGGCAGCGGTCGATCGGAACCATGCGCGCCACCTCACGCAGTTCTTCGGCGTTGCGAAAGGTCAGGATGCCCGAGAACGAAATCATGAAGCCCAGGTCGAGCGCCGCGCGGGCCACTTCTCGCGTCTCGGTGAAGCAATGGAACACCCCGGTGACCCGCCCCTGCCCTTCGTCGGCCAGCACAGCCAGTGTGTCGGCCGACGCGCTGCGTGTGTGCACCACCAGGGGCAGCCCGGTGAGTTGCGCTGCTTGGATGTGAACGCGAAAGCGGTCACGCTGCCATGCCATCTCGGCCACGCTGCGGCCGTTCAGCCGGTAGTAGTCGAGCCCGGTCTCGCCCAGCCCCACCACGCGCGGTAGCGCTGCGCGCGTGACCAGGTCGTTGAGCGTGGGCTCCAGCACGCCTTCGGAATCGGGATGCACGCCGACGGTGCACCACAGGTTGTCGTGCGCCATCGCCAGCGCATGGACCTGGTCGAATTCCTCCATCGTCGTGCAGATGCACAGCGCACGGTCGACATCGGCCGCGGCCATGTCGCGACGGATCTCGTCGATGCGCTGGCTGAGCGCCGGAAAGCTCAAGTGACAATGCGAATCGACGTACATGCGAAAGCGCTGGCGCCTGCGGGCGCCGTCAGATCGTCTGCGTGGGCTTGGACGACGAGATCGCGGTGCCCAGAATCTCTTCGATGCGCAGCTTCAGCGCACGCGTCTTCTCGTCGGCCGGAAAACGCACACCCACGCCCTGGGTGCGGCCGCCCGACGCATTGGCTGGCGTGATCCAGGCCACCTTGCCGGCCACCGGGTAACGCTGCGGATCGTCGGGCAGCGACAGCAGCAGATAGATGTCCTCGCCGATGCGGTACTCGCGCGTGGTCGGCACGAACAGGCCACCGTCGGTGAGCACGGGCATGTAGGCGGCGTACAGCGCGCCCTTTTCGCGGAACACCAGCTGCATCACGGCGGGCCGGTTGGCGGCACCCAGCGGCGCCACGCCGCCGCCCAATGTGGGTGTGACAGCGGGTCGGGCCGGCGGTTTCTCGCTCATGATCAGAGTGTATCGGACGCCCTGCCCGCGCCATGCCAGGCGCGGTGCGCACGGTCCAGCAGGGCATCGACCAGCAGGCCCTCGCTCCAGGGGTGGTCGATGCGCTGCGCCAGTTGCGACAGTTCGCGGCCCCAGGCCACCAGCGATGCCAGCGCCACAGGCCGACGCAGCGACTGTGCCGGATAGAAACGCGGCGCCGCGCCGGCAGTCATCGCCATGCCGTCGTGGCACAGCTTCTGCAGCACTTCAAGCACGCGGGCGGCGGGCCAGCCCGCAAACAGCGCCGGCTGGCGGTCGAACACTGCCGCCGGCACCGCCGCCCAGCGTGTGGCGTCGACACCCGCCACCGACAACGCCAGTGCGTCCAGTGGCCGCTGCGAACAAGCTGCCAGCAGGACCTCGGCTTGTGCCAGTCCCTGGTCCTGCAGCCAGGCCAGCGCCACGTTCGGCGGTGGCGGCGTCAGGCGCAGCACCTGGCAGCGGCTGCGCACCGTGGACAGCAGCCGCTCGGGCTCGGCCGCTGCCAGCAGCAATCGTGCGCCCCGCGGGGGTTCTTCCAGCGTTTTCAACAGCGCGCTGGCAGCCTGCAGGTTCATCGCCTCGGCCGGTTGCACCAGCACCACCTTGGCTCGCCCGCGTGACGAGGTCGTCACCACCCAGTCGATTGCGGCACGCACCTCGTCGATGCGGATCTGCTTGCTGGGCTTGCGTTTGCTCTTGCTGCCGCCCTCGCCGTCGGCAACGTCGCCTGCCGGGCTCTCGCCCCACTGCTGGCGCAGCCACTCGGGTGCCAGCCGATGCAGGTCGGGGTGCTGGCCGGATGCCGTCGCGCGGCAGGCGCTGCAATGCCCGCAGGGTGGTGTGTTTGAGGCGCCTTCGCACAGCCAGCCCTGGGCAATCGTGTGCGCCGCCTCGAACAAGCCATCACCGGCTGCGCCATGCAGCAAGATGGCATGGGCGTGCGGCATGGCCATTGCCTGCGCGACCACGGGGGCCAGCCAGGGCAAGGCGGCGGCAAAGGGGCTCACCCGCCACCTCGGCTGGTCAGCGCGGCCTGCACCTGGGCCCAGACCGCAGCACGTTCGCCCACGGCATCGATCCGGCAGAAGCGGCCTGGCGCAAGTTCAGCGCGGCGCGCATAGCCGGCGCGAACGCGCTCGAAGAAGGCCAGGTCCTGGCGTTCGAAGCGGTCGGGTGCACGTGCTGCGGCCCGCCGCTGCGCCGCCTCTTCGGCCGGCAGGTCGAACCACAAGGTCAGGTCCGGCTGCCGGCCCTGCTGCACCCAGTCTTCGAGCTGGGTCAGCACCTGCAGGTCGAAACCGCGGCCACCGCCCTGGTAGGCGAAGCTGGCGTCGGTGAAGCGGTCGCAGAGCACCGTCTGGCCGTCGGCCAGTGCTGGCTCGATGACCCGCGCCAGGTGGTCGCGGCGGGCGGCAAAGACCAGCAGCGCTTCGGTCAAGGTGTCCATCGCCTGGTGCAGCACCAGTTCGCGCAGCGTTTCCGCCAGCGGGGTGCCGCCGGGCTCGCGCGTGACCAGCACCCGCTGCCCTTGCGTGCGCAGCCAGTCGACCAGGGCGTCGATGTGCGTGCTCTTGCCGGCGCCGTCGATGCCTTCGAAAGTGATGAAACGGCCGGCCCTCAAGGCTGGCCTCGTTGATAGCGGTTCACCGCGCGATTGTGCTCGGCCAGGGTGTCGCTGAAGGCGCTGCTGCCGTCACCACGGGCCACGAAGTACAGCGCCTTGGTCGCTTCGGGGCGCACCGCCGCTCGCAACGAGGCCATGCCCGGCAGCGCAATCGGCGTCGGCGGCAGGCCGCTGCGGGTGTAAGTGTTGAAGGGCGTGTCAGCCAGCAGGTCGCGCTTGCGCAGGTTGCCGTCGAATCGATCGCCCAGGCCGTAGATCACCGTCGGATCGGTCTGCAGCGGCATGCCCAGTCGCAACCGGTTGATGAAGACACCCGCGATGAGCGGACGGTCGGTCGCGGTTCCTGTCTCCTTCTCGACGATCGAGGCCAGGATCAAGGCCTCGTCAGCAGACTTCAGCGGCGTGTCGCCCGACCGGTCGGCCCATACCGCTGCCAGTCGCTGCTGCATCGTGCGGTACGCCCGACGCAGCACCGTCAGGTCGCTGACACCGCGCGCATAGGCATAGGTGTCGGGAAAGAAGCGGCCCTCGGCCGACACACCGGGCGCGCCGATCTCCTGCATCAATCGAGCATCGTCCCAGGCACGGGTGGTGGCCTTCAGATTCGGCGCAGCGGCCAGTGCGTCGCGCACCTGGCGCAGGGTCCAGCCCTCGAGCAGGCGCACGGTCTGCAGGGTTTCACGGCCCTGCACCAGCACCTCGAGCAGGGTGCGCGGTGTCGTGCCGGGTTCGATCTCGTAACTGCCAGCGCGTATGCGGCGCGCCTGGCCTGACACGCGGAACCAAGCATAGAGCCAGCTCGCATCGGTCTGCACACCGGCGTCGACCCAGGCCTGGGCCACGTCGCGTGGCGTGCTGCCGGCCTCGATCGACACCTCGATGCTCGGCCGCGCCAGCGACAAGGGCTGGTTCAGCCACCACCAGACGGCGGCCGCGCCGAGTGCGGCCGACAGCACCAAGGCGGCCGCCAGCCCCCTCAGCAACCGATATCCCTTGCCCCTCTGCCGCATGGGTGCTGATGATAATGGCCGCATGATGCCGAACCTTGATGCCCACGCGCCCCAGCCCGAACGGCCTGCTGCTCCAGGGTCAGCCCTTGTCGATGGTGTGCTGCGCCTGCACGACTGGGGCCTGATCCGCGCGGCCGGTGCCGATGCCCGCAGCTTTCTGCAAGGCCAGCTGACACAGGACGTGTTGCACCTGCCGCCCGGCCAGGCGCGGCTGGCCGGCTACTGTTCGCCCAAGGGGCGCTTGCTGGCCAGCTTCGTCGTCTGGCCGCAGGCCGATGACCAACTGCTGCTGGCCTGCAGCGCCGACCTGCTGCCGGCTGTGCTGAAGCGGCTGTCGATGTATGTGCTGCGAGCCCAGTGCAAGCTCAGCGACGCGTCGGCCGAGCTGGTGTTGTGGGGCGCGGTCGGCCCAACGGCCGTTCAAGCCCTGGGCGACAGCACGATCTCGGCCTGGCAACTGGCCAAGGCCGACGGTGATCAGACGGTGCTGCGCCTGCCCGATGCGCTGGTCGACGGCCTGCCCGTACCGCGCTGCCTGGTCTGCGCGCCGTTGACCGCAGTCGCTCCGGTGGGCCCGGTACTCGATCCGGCGGCCTGGCTGGCGCTGGAGGCGCGCAGTGGCGTGCCGCGCATCGTCGCGGCAACGCAGGAGCAGTTCGTGCCGCAGATGATCAACCTCGAGTTCGTCGGCGGCGTGGACTTCCAGAAGGGCTGCTACCCGGGCCAGGAAGTGGTGGCGCGCAGCCAGTACCGCGGCACGCTCAAGCGCCGAGCGTTCGCGGTCGCCGCCGACGCCGAGATGCAACCGGCGCAGGAGATCTTTCACAGCGCCGACCCCGACCAGCCCGCGGGCATGGTGGTGCTGGCCGGCAGCCTGGGCCAGGGCCGTTTCGATGGCTTGGCCGAGCTGAAGCTGCAGGCGCTGGGCAGCGGCAGCCTGCACCTGGGCAGCGCGCAGGGGCCCGTGCTGCACCCGCAAGACCTGCCCTACCCGGTGCCGCTGGAAAGCGTCTGAAACTCAGCCTTCAACCAGCCGGCCGGCCTCGATGCGCAGCTGGCGGTCGCAGCGGGTGGCAATCTGCGGGTCGTGCGTGACCAGCACCAGGGTTGTGCCGGCTTCGCGGTTCATCGCGAACATCAGCTCCATCACCTTTTCGCCGGTGGCGAAATCGAGGCTGCCGGTGGGCTCGTCGGCCAGCAGCACGGCCGGCCTGACGACAAACGCCCGCGCCAGCGCCACGCGCTGCTGCTCACCCCCCGACAGCACACGTGGATAGTGGCCCAGGCGCTCGCCCAGACCCACACGCTGCAGCATCTCGGTGGCCTGGCTGCGCGCATCACGCCGACCCATCAGTTCCAGCGGCAGCATCACGTTTTCCAGCGCGGTCAGATGCGCCAATAATTGAAAGCTCTGGAACACGAAGCCCATCTGCTGCGCGCGCAGCGCGGCCCGTTCGTCTTCGCCCAGTGCGAACAGGTCGTGTCCGGCCACCGTCACACGCCCCGAACTGGGCACGTCCAGGCCGGCCAGGATCGACAGCAAGGTGCTCTTGCCCGACCCCGAGGCGCCGACGATGGCCACCGATTCCCGTTCGGCCAGGTCGAAAGAGATGTCATGGAGAATGGTCAGCACACCGGTGGCGTCAGCCACTTGTTTGCAGAGGTCTTGAACCGAGATGATGGGCATGGGGAGTCGTGATTGCACGGGGCATGTCAGCCGGCGGCGCTGCCTGCGGGACTGTAGCCTGCTGGTCCTGGCCGTCGCTGCGGCAGGGCCGTTGGCGGCGCAGCACCCTGCTGCGCCGCGCACTGTGCTGGTGGTGGGTGACAGCCTGTCGGCCGAGTATGGGCTGGAACGCGGCCAGGGCTGGGTCGCCCTGCTGGCCCAGCGCATCAAGTCCGAGGGCCTGAACGATGAGGTCGTCAACGCCAGTGTCAGCGGCGACACCACCTCGGGCGGGCGTTCACGCTTGCCGGCCCTGCTGAAGGCGCACCGACCCGCCGTGGTCGTGATTGAGCTTGGCGGCAACGACGCGCTGCGCGGCCTGCCCCTGACCGGTACTGAGCAGAATCTGGTCACCATGACGCGTCAGGCGCGGGCCGCAGGCGCCAAGGTCTTGCTGCTGGGCATGCAGGTGCCGCCCAACTACGGTCGCCAGTACGTCGAGGACTTCGCCCGCGTGTTCGTCAACGTGGCGCGCAACGAGAAAGCGGCGCTGGTGCCCTTCCTGCTGGCCGGCGTGGCCGACGCGCCCGACCCGGTGGCGCTGTTCCAGTCCGACCGCATCCATCCCAGGGCCGAAGCGCATCCGCGCATGCTGGCCAATGTCTGGCCTACCTTGAAGCCGCTACTTCGATGAGCGCTGCTGCTCACTCGTCAGCGTTCGGATCGAGCTCTGGAAACAGCACGCTGGTGAAACCCAGCTGCGTCAGGTCGAGCATGCGGGTCGGGTACAGGCGGCCGATCAGGTGGTCACATTCATGCTGCACCACGCGGGCGTGAAAGCCTTCGGCCTCGCGCTCGATCGGCCGGCCTTGTTCGTCGACGCCACAGTAGCGGATGCGTGACCAGCGTGGCACCACGCCGCGCAGGCCGGGCACCGACAAGCAGCCTTCCCAACCGTCTTCCAGCCGATCGGACAAGGGCATGATCACCGGGTTCACCAGCACCGTGCGCGGCACCGGCGGCGCATCGGGGTAGCGCTGGTTGTGCTCGAAGCCGAACAGCACCACCTGCAGATCGACGCCGATCTGCGGCGCCGCCAGGCCGGCTCCGCGCGCCGAAATCATCGTGTCGTGCAGGTCGTCGACCAGAGCCAGCAGCTCGGGCGTGCCGAAGGACTGAACCGGCTGCGCCACGCGCAGCAAGCGGGCATCGCCCATCTTCAGGATTTCTCGGATCGCCAAGGTCGGGCTCCCAGGGTTCAGTGAGTGTCATCCGGCGCGGGCTGCAGCAATGCCAGCAGCCCGGCCTCGTCAAGCACATTGACGCCCAGTTCGCGCGCCCGGTCGAGCTTGCTGCCGGCCTCGGCGCCAGCCACCACATGCTGCGTCTTCTTCGACACCGACCCTGCCACCTTGCCTCCGGCTGACTCGATCAGCGCCTTGGCCTGATCGCGCGTCAGCGTCGGCAGCGTTCCGGTCAGCACCAGGGTCTGCCCGGCCAGCGGTTGCGGCGTGTTCGCGATGTCGCTGCCTTCGTGCTCGTCCCAGTGCACACCGGCAGCGCGCAGCTGTTCGACGACCTCGCGGTTGTGCGGCTGCTCGAAGAAATGGCGGATGCTTTGCGCCACCACCGGGCCGACGTCGACCACCTGCTGAAGCTGGTCGAGGCTGGCATCCATCACGCGATCCAGCGCGCCGAAGTGCCGTGCCAGATCCTTGGCCGTGGCTTCGCCGACTTGACGAATGCCCAGGCTGTACAGAAAGCGCGCCAGCGTCGTCTGCCGGCTCTTGTCCAGCGCCGCGAGCAGATTGGCCGCACTCTTGTCGGCCATGCGGTCCAGCGCCGCCAGCTTGGCCAGGCCCAGCGTGTACAGCTCGGGCAGCGTACGGATGAGGCCGCCGTCGACCAGCTGGTCGACCAGCTTGTCGCCCAGGCCTTCGATGTCCATCGCGCGGCGGCCGGCAAAGTGCAGCAGCGCCTGCTTGCGCTGCGCGGCGCAGAACAGGCCGCCGGTGCAGCGATGGTCGATGCCGCCCTTTTCACGCAGCACCTGGCTGCCACACACCGGGCAGACCGTGGGCATGCGGAAGTTGGGCACATAGACCGGCCGCGCGCCGGGCACGCGGCCCACCACCTCGGGGATCACGTCGCCGGCGCGGCGCACGATCACCTGGTCGCCGACCCGCACGCCCTTGCGGCGCAGCTCGAACAGGTTGTGCAGCGTGGCATTGCTGACCGTGGTGCCGCCAACGAACACCGGCTCGAGCTTGGCCACCGGCGTGATCTTGCCGGTGCGTCCCACCTGCACCTCGATGCCGCGCAGCAGCGTCAGCTGCTCTTGTGCCGGGTACTTGTGCGCCACCGCCCAGCGCGGCTCGCGGGTGACGAAGCCCAGACGCTGCTGCAGTTCGATGCGGTCGACCTTGTAGACCACGCCGTCGATGTCGAACGGCAAGGCGTCGCGCTTGTCACCCATGCGACGGTGGAAATCGACCAACCCCGCAGCGCCTTCGACCACCGCACGGTCGGCGCACACCGGCAGCCCGAAGTCAGCCAGCGCGTCCAGCGTGGCGCTGTGCGTCGCCGGCCGCGCCCAGCCCTGCACGTCGCCCAGACCATAGGCAAAGAACGACAGCGGGCGCTCGGCGGTAATGGCCGGATCGAGCTGGCGCACCGCCCCGGCGGCGGTGTTGCGCGGGTTGATGTAGGTCTTCTCGCCCTTCTCGCGCTGACGCTCGTTCAGGTGCTCGAAGTGGTCACGCCGCATGTAGACCTCGCCGCGCACCTCCAGCACCGGCGGTGCTTTGCCCTGCAGGCGCAGCGGAATCTGGCCGATCGTGCGGATGTTCTGCGTCACGTCTTCACCGGTCTCGCCGTCACCGCGCGTGGCCGCCTGCACCAGCACGCCCTGCTCGTAACGCAGGCCGATCGCCAGACCGTCGAACTTCAGCTCGCAGGCATAGGCCAGAGCCGGTGCATCGGTGGGTAGCTCGAGTTCACGCCGCACGCGTGCATCGAAAGCCTCGGCGCCCGCGGCTGTGGTGTCGGTCTCGGTGCGGATGCTGAGCATGGGCACCTGGTGGCGCACCGGCACGAAGCCGTCAAGCACGCGCCCCAGCACGCGCTGGGTGGGGCTGTCGGCCGTGCGCAGCGCGGGGTGGGCGTCTTCCAGTGCCTGCAGTTCCTGAAACAGGCGGTCGTACTCGGCATCAGGAATCTGCGGATCGTCGAGCACGTAGTAACGGTGCGCGTGCTGATGCAGCAGCGCACGCAGGTCGGCAGCACGCAGTGCCGGGTCCATTCAACTGAACAAGCGTCGCGCCGCAGCCGTGCCGGCGCCCAGGTCGCGCGCTTCCAGCGCGCGGTAGATGGTCTGCAGCTCGGTGCCGATGGCGGCAAAGGCATGCAGCGTGACGGCCTGGCCCTGGTCGTCGACCAGTTCGGCGTCCATGTCGTCGGCAGCGTGCGCGCGGCGTTGTGCCAGGCCGGGAAGGGCTCGGCCTTCTCCTCTGATTGCGGCACGTCCAGGCTCAGCGTGCATTCGCGCAAGGCCGACGCCTGAGGTTCGTCCGCCAGTGCCGCCTGTGAGTCGAAGGCCAGCGCCAGCAGCGACGGTGCGCCCTCCTCGGCCGCCGGCAGCACCAGGCGGCCTGGCACCGAGCCGGCCACGAAGCCCAGCCGCGCGGCGCACTGCTGCACGTAGCCCACCGACCAGGCCACGTTGTTGGCGCGCAGCGTGACCGTGAGCACCGCATCCAGCGGACCGGCAAAGGTGTCGAGCTCACGTGCGCGTGCCACCACGTCCAGCATGTCGGGGAAGTCGGGCACGGCGCCGACGGCGTCGGCGAAGGCCTGCACCTTCTGCACGAATTCCGAATACTCGATCTCGTTGAGTGCACCGCTGCGGCTGGCCAGCTGCACGCCGGCCTGGAGCTCGCTGTAGCGATGGCCGGCTGCCGGTGACTCCCATTGCCCGGTTTCGCTGTCCAGGCCTTCGATCAGGAACACCTTGGTGCCGGCACGGCGCGACGGCGGCAGGTGCGACAGCACGAATTCGCCGCTGACGGGAGACTCGAGCGGCAGCGCCACCAGCGCGTCGATCAGCGCGTCCAGCCGCAGCGGTGGTCGCAGCGACGGGCTGCGAATCTCGGGCGCGTCGTCGCTTGCCGGTGCATCGGTCGTGGTGGGTTCGAACCCGGGCTCGACCCGCTCCGCGTCGGCGCCGGCACCGGTGGCCGGCTGTCGCGGCGACGCGCGTCTTGCCGACCACCAGCCATGCAGGGCGATCAGCAGCACGACAGCGGCGCCGAACAGGGCCAGTGCGTTGCCGAGCGTGATGTTCACCATCGAAATCAGGCCGCTTCGGCCAAGCCGATCGCCGCTTCCATGTCGACGGCGACGATGCGCGAGACGCCCTGCTCCTGCATCGTCACGCCGATCAGCTGCTCGGCCATCTCCATCGCGATCTTGTTGTGGCTGATGAACAGGAACTGCGTGCCCTTGTTCGACATCTCGCGTACGAGTTTCGAATAGCGCTCGGTGTTGGCGTCGTCCAACGGTGCATCGACTTCGTCGAGCAGGCAGAACGGCGCCGGGTTGAGCAGGAAGATCGCGAACACCAGCGCGATCGCGGTCAGCGCCTTCTCGCCGCCCGACAGCAGGTGGATGGTGCTGTTCTTCTTGCCCGGCGGCTGTGCCATCACCTGCACGCCGGCGTCCAGGATCTCGTCGCCGGTCATCACCAGCCGGGCATTGCCGCCGCCGAACAGGCTGGGGAACATGCGGCCGAAATGTTCGTTGACCTGGTTGAAGGTCTGCGCCAGCAGCTCGCGCGTTTCGAGATCGATCTTGTGGATCGCGTCTTCCAGCGTGCGGATCGCTTCCAGCAGGTCGGCGTTCTGCGCATCGAGAAAGGTCTTGCGCTCGCGCGACTGCGTCAGCTCGTCGAGCGCAGCCAGATTCACCGCTCCCAGCGCCGCAATGTCCTTCTGGATGCGGTCGATCTCGGTCTGCAGACCCCACAGCTTGACAGCACCGGATTCAACCGATTGCGCCAGCGCGTCCAGGTCGGCGCCGGCCGCGTTCAGCTGTTCGAGGTACTGCGCGCCGCCCAGCTGCGCAGCCTGCAGCTCGAGCTGCAGCTTCGTGATCTGCTCGCGCAGCGGGTCCAGACTGCGTTCGAAGCTCAGGCGCTGCTCTTCGCCGGCGCGAAGCTTGGCGCTCAGGTCGTCGTATTCGCTGCGCGTGGCGGCCAGCACCTGCTCACGCTCGAGCTTGAGCGCCAGCGCCGTCTGCAAGCCGGCCTGCGCGGCGGCGTCGTTGAACGAGCCCAGTTCCATTTCGAGCTGCTCGCCGGCCTGCAGGTTGCTCTGCATCTGGCTGTTCGCCGTCTCGACGGCGCGTTGCAGTTCGTCGCGGCGCGCGGCCAGCGCGCGCGCCTGGAAGCGTGCCTCCTGCGCCTGGCGCTCCAGCGCACGCTGCTGCTCGCGGGCGTCGGCCAGCTGGCGCTCGGCGCCGATCACGCTGTCTTCCAACTCGGCGTGGCGCTCCTGCGCATGCGCCAGCTGCAGGTCCAGCTCCTCGAAGCGGGCTTCACCCAGTGCGCGCCGCTCGTCCAGGCCCTCTTGCTGCGCATCGATCTCGGCCAGCTCGTCTTCGAGCTGGCTGCGGCGCGCGTTGCTGGCCTCGGCCTGCTGCGTCAGGCGCAGCAGTTCCACCTGCAGCTGGTGCGCGCGCGTCTGCGCCTCGCTGGCTTCGCGCCGCGCACCGGCCAGCCGCTGTGATGCGTCGGTGTACGCGGCCTCGACACGCACCGCAGCACTGCGCGATTCATCGGCGATCAGCGCCTGCGCGCGGTGCTGGCGGTCCAGGTTCTCGATCTCCTGCGCCCGCGCCAGCATGCCGGCCTGTTCGGTATCGGGCGCGTAGAAACTGACCGCGAACTGCGACACCGCATGGCCCTCGCGTGTCATCACCACTTCGCCGTGCGTCAGCTGGTCGCGGGCCGCCAGCGCATCGTCCAGGCTGTCGGCGCAGTAGACCCCTTCCAGCCAATCGCCCAGCAGGGCCTTCAAACCGGCGTCGGACAGTCGCAGCTTGTCGCTCAGCCGCTGCAGCCTGTGGTGCGTGCTGGCGATGGCTGCACCGGGTAGCGAATAGAAGGCCAGCTTTGCTGGGGGCGCATCGGTGGCAAAGGCGCGCACGATGTCGAGCCGGCCGACCGACAGCGCGTTGAGCCGCTCGCGCAGCGCCGACTCCAGCGCCGATTCCCAGCCGGACTCGATGTGCACCTGTGTCCACAGCCCGTTCAGGCCTTCCAGGCCGTGTTTGGCCAGCCAGGGTTTGAGCTTGCCCTCGGTCTGCACCTTTTCCTGCAGGGCGCGCAGAGCGTCCAGCCGTGCCGCCAGGTCGGCCAGGCGGGAACCTTGCTGGCTGACCGCCGCCTGCGCCTCGCGCCGCTGTTCGTCCAGCGTCGGAACCTGGGCGTTCAGTTCGTCCAGCCTGGCGTCGCTGCTGGCCTGCAGCTCGGCCGCTGCGTCGTGCTGCTGGCGCAGTTGCAGCAAACGGCCGGCATCGGGTGCCTGCAGGCCCTGGCGCTCGCCGCCCAGGCGCTCGCGCCGCGCACGCAGCTGGCGCGATTGCTCGTCCACGCTGCGGCTGTCGGCGGCCAGCACCTGGATCTGCTGCTGCACCTGCGTCACGCTGTGCCGCTGCTCATTGGCGTGGCCCTGGGCCGCACGCACGGCGTCTTCGGCCTGCGGCAGTTGCGCCGCCTGCTCTTCGGCCTGCGCGTCCAGTACCGCGGCCTGTTCATCGGCCGCCTCGATGTGGGCACCGATGTCGTCCAGTTCAGCCACGGCCTTGCGTTCGCGCTCAGCCCATTGTTCGTTCTGCAGCTGCAGGTCGGCCAGCCGTGCCTGGGCGCGCTGGCGGCCTTCGACCACGTAGCGGATGCGCTCTTCGAGCCGGCTGACCTCGAGTGCCGCCTCGGCCAGCCAGCCCTGCTTGGCATGCAGCGCGTCGCTGGCAGCGTAGTGCGCCTGGCGCACGCTGTCGAGTTCGAGCTCGACCTGGCGCAGCTCGGCCAGCCGAGCGTCCAGTGCCATCGTGGCCTGCGCGGCGGCGCTGCGCACGCGTTCTTCTTCCTGCGCCGCATCACGCTGTTTCAGGAACCACAGCTGGTGCAGCCTCAGCGTGCCCTGGTCCTGCAGCTCGCGGTAATGGCTGGCCACTTCGGCCTGCTTCTCCAGCTTGTCGAGGTTGGTGTTCAGCTCGCGCAGGATGTCTTCGACGCGGGTCAGGTTCTCGCGCGTGTCCTTCAGCCGGTGCTCGGTCTCGCGGCGTCGCTCTTTGTACTTGCTGACGCCGGCAGCCTCTTCCAGGAACAGGCGCAGTTCCTCGGGGCGCGACTCGATGATGCGGCTGATGGTGCCCTGGCCGATGATGGCGTAGGCCCGCGGGCCAAGGCCCGTACCGAGAAAGACGTCCTGCACGTCGCGCCGCCGCACCACCTGGTTGTTGATGAAGTAGCTGCTGCTGCCGTCACGTGTGAGCACGCGCTTGACGGCGATCTCTGCGAAGGCGTTCCACTGACCGCCGGCGCGCGCGTCCTCGTTGCTGAACACCAGCTCGACACTGGCGCGGCTGGCCGGCTTGCGCTGTCCGCTGCCGTTGAAGATCACGTCCTGCATGCTCTCGCCGCGCAGCTCGCTGGCCTTGCTTTCGCCCAGCACCCAGCGCACGGCATCCATGATGTTGGACTTGCCGCAGCCGTTGGGGCCGACCACGCCCACCCGCTGCCCGGGCAACTGGAAGGTGGTGGGTTCGGCGAAGGACTTGAAGCCCGAGAGCTTGATCTGGTTGAGGCGCATGCGCAAAGTCGGCAGTCAGGGCGCTCGACGAAACTGCCGCGTGATCTGCAAGTGCTTGATTTAACTACAAAAAACTCGCTCTTCTGCGAAGCGCGGCGGGGCGCGGATGATAGCATCCAGCCCTTTCGTTTCGCGCCCTCGGGGCGCTGCGTGCCATGGCCGCCAAGTCCCCTCGCCAACGCCCTGCACCGGTGGTGCCGCCTTCAGCGCCGTCGAAGGAATTGCAGGCTTTCCCGAACCCGCAGCCGGCACGCGACTACGTGATCCGCTTCGACGTGCCCGAATTCACCTGCCTGTGCCCGCTGACCGGCCAGCCCGATTTTGCGCATTTCAGGATCGAGATCGTGGCCGACGAGTTCTGCGTCGAGACCAAGAGCCTGAAGCAGTACTTCTGGAGCTACCGCAACGAAGGCGCCTTCCACGAGAAGGTGACCAACACCATCGTCGACGACATCGTGGCCACCATCCGGCCGCGCTTCATCCGCATCCACGCCGACTGGTACGTGCGCGGGGGCATCCGCACCTACGTGACCGTCGAGCACCGCAAGAAGGGCTGGAAGCCCCAGCCGCCGGTGGACCTGGCGGGCATCGCTTGAACGCTCGTGTGAACACCACCGCAGCACCCACGGTCACGCGGCCGCCCTATCAGAAGTTTGCGGTGGATGTGGCTGCCAGCCGCATCGACGGCCACGGTGTGTTTGCTGCCGAGGCGATCACCCGGCGGCGCAAGATCGGCGAGATCCGTGGCGAGTCGATCAGCGTCGCCGAGGCGCGCATCCGGGCGACCCGAGTCGAGCGCATCATGATCGTCGAGCTGTCAGCGAAGAGGGCGATCGATTTCTCGAAGAGCAGCGACCCGATGCGCTTCACCAACCACAGTTGCAAAGCCAACGCCCGACTGTGCATACGCCAGGGTCGGGTCGAGTTCTACGCACTGCGTGACATCGCGCCCGGCGAGGAGATCACGGTCGACTATGGCGAGTCGCACCATGAGGGGCAGCTTCGCTGTCGCTGCGGCGCACCCGGTTGCCGGGGCAATTTGTAGGTGTTTCGTTTGCCGAGGCAGCTTGCCGATGAATCGGCGGCCCTCGCCCGCGGCGACCCGCTGGCGATAATCGTGTGATGGTGCGTCACGAAGCAAAGGCTCGACTGAACCCGCAAGGGGGAGGAAGTGCTGCTGCATGCTGCGCATGTCCAACGGGTGAGAGTCCCGTCCCGGTAGGCGTCGGAGCGCCGGGTAGCAGGCCCCAGGTAGTGGAGGGAGACCTCCGTGCCCGAGCGGGGTCAAGAGCCCGTGGAAGCGGCGCAAGCCGTGCAGCGGGGAGCAAGCACGCGGGCCGCAACCTCAAGTGAAGCTTGCAGCCTCGACAGAGGAACAATCCGAGGGCCGAGCCGCTCATTTCACGGCGAAGGCAACACCGATGGCGCAAGAACCGAAGCGCGTTGGTGGCTGCGGCGGGGTGGGGCGCAGCACGCGTGCAAGGACTGGAGCGGAACGTGAGAGGCCCGTCTGCGCGGCCCTTGTCAGGGCATGCGAGCTCGGTAAGCCAGGCGAAGTCGAGTCGCGCAGCGGGAGTCCGAGGGATCGTAGTACCGGACGGGGCGGCGCCAGCCGTGCCGACGAAGGCCGTGCGGCATAACGCGGCTGGAGGGAAGGGTCCCTGCGGTGGTCATGCTGATGGAGCGGGTAAGCGCGAGGGAATGGCCGGCCAGACCGTGCCTAACGACCCCGTCGGTGATGAACCGAGCGACAAAGTGCGACAACTGCAAAGGCAGCTCTGGGCCGCAGCCAAGCGTGCACCGGGAAGGCGCTTCCATGCGTTGTACGGCCAGATGTCAGGGGTGACGTCCTGCACGAGGCTGAAGCGAGTGCGCCGCAACAAGGGCGCAGCGGGCGTGGATCGGATGACGATCGGCGCAGTCGAGCAGTACGGAGTCCGGCGCTTCCTGCAAGAGCTGGGCGAAGTGCTGCGTGCGGGCGAGTACGGTCGCAGGTCGTGCGGCGCGCCTACATTCCAAAGGCAGATGGGGCGAAGCGACCCCTGGGCATCCCGACGGTGCGGGATGGTGGTGCCAGATGGCGGCCAAGCTGGTGCTGGAGCCTATTTGCGAGGCGGACCTCGGGCCGTGTTCGTACGGGTTCCGGCCTAAGCGCAGCGCCAGATGGCGTTGCAGCGGCTCAGGCAACTGGGCAACCAAGGCGCGGATCACGTGCTGGACGCCGACATCGAGAACTACTTCGGCAGCATCGAGCACGGCAAGCTGCTCACCCTGGTGGGCCAGCGGGTCAGCGACCGGAAGATGCTCAGGTTGGTGCGACAGTGGCTGCAGGCTGGGGTGAGAAGACGGGGGTGAGCCACCCGGTGGCGGGAACGCCGCAGGTGGCGTGATATCGCCGTTGCTGTCGAACATCTACCTGCATGTGCTGGACCGGTGTGGGCCAAGCATGGCGCGCATCTGGGCGAACTGGTGCGGTATGCGGACGACTTCGTGGTGATGTGCCGCAGCGCACAGGCCCGCGAAGAAAGCCAGCGCCGCATCGAACATGTGCTGGGCCGGCTGGGGCTGAAGCTGCATGGCAGAAGACGCGGCGCGTAGTGTTGACGCAAGGCCGGGAGGGCTTTGACTTCCTGGGCTGTCATCTGCACAAGCGCATGAGCGGGCGGCTGTGGCAGCAAAAAGGCCTCAGGCGCTACTACCTGCAGAACTGGCCGGGTCGCAAGGCGATGAACCGAGTGAGAGCGTGTGCGGGAGCTGACCCCGCTGGCGCTGCCATCAGGATGTGCGAAGCGTGATTGCCCAGCTCAACCCGGTGCTGCGTGGCTGGGGGCAGTACCTCCAAACGGGCAACGCGGCCAATCACTTCATCGACGTGGATGCCTACGTCGAGAAGCGGCTGCGCAGCCTGCGCGTCAAGCGAGCGGGACGCAGCCTGCGGCCGGGCCAGCCCAGCACTGGGATCGAGAGTACTTTGAAAGCCTTGGATTGCATCGCCTGCGCGGAACGATCCGCTACCCCGGGCAAACCTCCGGCAAAGGGAGGACTGCGTAATGCTGCGAGCCGACAGACCACTGGTAAGCCGTGTGCGGGAAATCCGCATGCACGGTTTGAACGGGGGCGTTGGCTCTGAACCCGGCCTTCGGGCCGCTTAGGAACCAACGTCTACCAATGAACCCGCTGCTTAGCCGCCTGCACCCCTACCCTTTTGAACGCTGGCGCGCGCTGACGCAGGACATCCGGACGCCCGAGCAGCTGCGCGCCATCAACCTGGGCATCGGCGAACCCAAGCACGCCACGCCAGCATTGATCGAACAGGCGCTGTGCAACAACCTGCAGGGGCTGTCAGGCTACCCAGCCACCGCCGGCGAGCCGGCCCTGCGCCAGGCCTGCGCGGCATGGCTGCAGCGTCGCTACGGCGTGAGGGTGGATGCGCTGACCCAGGTGCTGCCGGTGAATGGGTCGCGCGAGGCCTTGTTCGCCTTTGCGCAGACCGTGCTCGACCCGACGCAACCGGGTGCCACCGTGGTCTGCCCGAATCCGTTCTATCAGATCTACGAGGGTGCAGCGCTGCTGGCAGGTGCACAGACGGCCTTTGCCAACAGCGACCCCGCGCGCAATTTTGCGGCCGACTGGTCGTCGATCGACGAGGCCACCTGGTCGCGCACGCAACTGCTCTACGTCTGTTCTCCGGGCAATCCCACCGGGGCGGTGATGCCCCTGTCGGAATGGCAGCAACTGTTCGCGCTGAGCGACCGCCACGGTTTCGTGATCGCCAGTGACGAGTGTTACTCGGAGATCTACTTTCGCGACGACGCCCCGCTGGGCGGTCTGGAAGCGGCGGCCAGGCTCGGGCGACTCGACTTCCGCCGCCTGGTGTCGTTCACCAGCCTGTCCAAGCGCAGCAACGTGCCGGGCCTGCGTTCGGGTTTCGTCGCCGGCGATGCGGCGCTGATCAAGCCCTTCCTGCTCTACCGCACCTACCACGGCAGCGCGATGAGCGGCACGGTGCAGGCCGCCAGCGTTGCGGCCTGGAACGACGAAGCGCATGTGCTGGCCAACCGCGAGCTCTACCGCGCCAAGTTCGCGCAGGTGACGCCGCGGCTGGCCCGGGTGCTCGACGTGCATCTGCCCGATGCCGGCTTCTACCTGTGGGCCGCCGTGGGCGGCGACGACGTGGCCTGGGCCCAGGGGCTGCTCGCTCAATACAATGTGACCGTCCTGCCCGGCAGCCTGCTGGCACGCAGCGCGCAGGGCCACAACCCGGGCATCGGCCGCGTCCGCATGGCGCTGGTCGCCAGCGCCGATGAATGCCTGGAAGCCGCCGACCGCATCGTCTCCTACGTAGAAAGCCTTTGATGAGCACCGACCTGCAGAACCTGATCGACCTCGCCTGGGAAGGCCGGGCCGCCCTCTCGCCGACCAGCGCCGACCCCAAGATCGTCGAGGCGGTCGAGCACGTCATCGCCGACCTGAACGCCGGCCGCCTGCGCGTGGCCGAACGCCAGGGCGTGGGCCAGTGGAGCGTCAACCAGTGGGTCAAGAAGGCCGTGCTGCTGAGCTTTCGCCTGAACGACAACAAGGTCATGCGCAGCGGCGAGCTCAGCTACTTCGACAAGGTCGACACCAAGTTCAGCCACATCAGCGACGACGCCATGCGCGCCACCGGCGTGCGCGTGGTGCCGCCGGCAGTGGCGCGGCGTGGCAGCTACATCGCCAAGAACGTGGTGCTGATGCCCAGCTACGTGAACATCGGCGCCTATGTCGACGAAGGCACGATGGTCGACACCTGGGCCACCGTGGGCTCGTGCGCGCAGATCGGCAAGGGTGTGCACCTGTCGGGCGGCGTCGGCATCGGTGGCGTGCTGGAGCCTTTGCAGGCCAACCCGACCATCATCGAGGACAACTGCTTCATCGGCGCGCGCAGCGAAGTGGTCGAAGGCGTGATCGTCGAAGAGAACTCGGTGCTGGGCATGGGCGTCTTCATCGGCCAGAGCACGCCGATCTACAACCGCGACACCGACGAGACCAGCTACGGCCGCGTGCCCAGCGGCAGCGTGGTGGTCGCGGGCAGCCTGCCCAAGTCCGGTGGCAAGTACAACCTGTATTGCGCCGTGATCGTCAAGCGCGTCGATGCGCAGACGCGCAGCAAGACCAGCATCAACGAGCTTCTGCGCGCCTGAGCACTGCCCGCGATTCGTCGCAAACAACCGGGGATCGTGATGAGCGGCAACATGGAACGTGTGCTCAGGCTGATGGCGGAGAAGAGTGCCTCCGACGTCTACATGTCGGCCAACACGCCGATCCTGATCAAGATCCACGGCCAGATCATGCAGCTGTCGGACCAGCTGCTGACGCCCACGCAGACGCGCCAGTTGCTGGCCGAGCTGCTGACGCCGCAGCAGCTCGAAGAACTGGACGAGACCGGCGAGCTCAACGTGGGCATCGGCGTGGCCAAGGTCGGCAGCTTTCGCCTGTCGGCCTTCAAGCAACGCGGCAGCATCGCCGCGGTGTTTCGCTGCATCCCGCAGGAGATCCCGGCGCTCGAATCGCTGGGCGTGCCGGCCATGCTGTCGCAGCTGGTGGTCGAAAAGCGCGGCCTGATCTTGATGGTGGGTGCCACCGGCACCGGCAAGAGCACCACGCTGGCGTCGATGCTCGAATGGCGCAACCAGCAGCTCACCGGGCACATCCTGACGATCGAAGACCCGATCGAGTTTCTGTTCAGCAACAAGCGCTCGATCGTCAACCAGCGTGAGGTTGGCCGCGACACTCAATCCTTGCAGGTGGCGCTGCGCAACGCGCTGCGCCAGGCGCCCGACGCGATCCTGATTGGCGAGATCCGCGACCGCGAGACCATGACGTCGGCCATCAGCTACTCGCTGTCGGGCCACCTCGTGCTGGCCACGCTGCACGGCAACAACAGCTACCACGCGCTGGGCCGCATCCTGTCGTTCTACACGCCCGAGTCGCGCCCGGCGTTGCTGGCCGACCTCGGCGCCGGCCTGCGCGCCATCGTCTCGCAGCGCTTGCTGCGCAGCAACGTTGGCGGCCGCGTGGTCGCGGCCGAGGTGCTGCTGAACAGCAAGTTCGTTTCCGAACTGATCGAGAAGGGTGACTTCTCCGGCGTGAAAGAGGCGATGGAAAAATCGATGGCCGAAGGCTCGCAGACCTTCGAGCAGGACATCGCCCGCCTGATCAAGGACAACACCATCAGTCGCGACGAAGGCATGGCGCATGCCGATTCACCGACCAACCTGCTGTGGCGGCTGCAGAACGAGCTGACACCGATGTCGCGCGTCACGCCGAAGAAGGAAGAGCCCGATCAGGCCAGCTTCACCGAGATCACGCTCGATGTGCGGCCCGACGACGGTGTTCCGGTGGCGCCCTGGATGAACAAGAAGTGAGCCGGACACTGCGCCTGGCCGAACAGCTGATTGCCCGTGCCTCGGTCACGCCCGACGATGCCGGCTGCCAGGCGCTGATCGCCG
>JADJHR010000015.1 GCA_016707445.1 Rubrivivax sp. | reverse complement strand
GCACACCGAGGCTCGGCCGATCGGCCGGCCGATCGATCTGGCCAAGAACCGGGCCATCCTGAACGCCGCGCGGCTGCTGCTGTTTCGAGACGGGCCGCGGGCGTTCACGGTAGAGGCCGTGGCGCATGCGGCAGGTGTTTCGGTCACCGTCTACGCCCGCAATAGCCGCAAGCCTTGTGCATGCGGTCACCGGCCAATTGGGCGCAGGGTTGTCGATGGCGCTTCGACCGGCGCCCGGGCGACACCCTAACGCGTTGCGTGCGAGCCTGATCGAGTTCGGGCGAGGTCTGCGGAAATTAAGGTCCAGCAGCGAGCATGTCGGCCTATGCGCAGCCTGCTCAGGGTCGGGCGCCAGTTCGGTGCCGGCACTGCGGGGGAGTCTTCCGGCGCGGCCCGGCGGCGATGCTGCAGCGAGTGTCGGCCGGCTGACCGAGTGCCATCGCGACGGCGCGCTGCAATGTCCATTGCCCGAGCGCAGCGCCGAGATGCCGCTGGGCGTGCTGCAGGGCCCTGGCGCTGGTGCGTGCCATGTACGGTGCCGTGAATGCCGGAAACGAAGCGTGACGTCGAGGGCGCGTGAGCTTTGCCCGTCGACGCCTTCTTGCGGGCCCACCGCGTCGAACCACCTCGAGCCGTCGGTCTCTGGGTGCGCGGTATCAACCGGGTCCGGCCGCGTGGCCTTACGCCCTTGTAAAGCCCGTTGACGAACATCAGGACGGCGTGCCGACTCGGGGGCAGACTCTTCCAAGAGCAATCCTGGGGAGCGCAACGTAATTTTCGCCGCTACGCTGGGGATGCCTGCTGCCATTCAAGCTGATCTACACGAGTCGCCAGTACATGACGCCCAAGCTGAGAACTTTCATCGACTTCTTCAGTGAGGCGCTTGGCCAGGCCCAGGTCTGCTGCGCGGCCACCGCATCCATGAACCGAGGCTGTTGTGAGCCCCGAAGGTCGATTGCTGATTTCACCCGCCCCAGGCCCATCGCCGCAACCGCGCCGAGCCGGGCCGTGAGCGCCTTCAGCACCCCGCCGGGGACGGTCTGGCGGGGCGCAGACTCCGGACGGGAGTGCAGAGGCATCCGGCGGACACGGCGAGCGCGGCGAGTGGTGTGATAGAAGGCGAAACGGAACGCATGGCAATAGTCAGGATGGATACGCCGGTGTAGTGGGTCGTGGCGCTGCAGCACCGACCCCCGTATTGTGGGCAGGAGCTTTGGGCCATGACCAGCCATCGACGGTGAAGAACCCGAGCCGGCGACGTTATATGCTCTCGAAAACGTATTCGTTAGAAATTCGTCTTGGCAGACCGCAGGCGCACACCGCTGCAGGACGTTGCGCTGGCCGCCCGCGTGACGCGTGGCGCGATCGATGGGCAATTCGTGGACGAGATCAGCCCGTTCGACACGGCGAAGGATGGCATGGTCCGGCCTGGTCGCGTGCCATAGACGCCCACTTCAAAGCCTTGCACTCCTGGGCCGCGACCCGCGCGTCGGCACGCTCGCGATGAGCACCACGCTGCGCCAGCGCCTGAAGAGCGAGCGGCCGCGTCAATTGCTCGAGGCGGCACTCGAGGTTTTCGTCGACAAGGGCTTTGCCGCAGCCCGCGTGGACGACGTGGCGACCCACGCAGGCGTGTCCAAGGGCACGCTCTACCTGTACTACCCCGGCAAGGATGCGCTGCTGAAGGCGGTGATCGCGCACTACCTCGGAAATGCGATCGCCGTCGGCGCGGAAGAGTTCGGGCGCCATGACGGCCCTGCGGCCGAGGTGCTGTGCAACTCGATGGCGCGCTGGTGGTGGACGATCTTCGACAGCCCCGCCTCGGCGGTGTTCATGCTCGTCGTGTCCGAACTGCGCCATTTCCCGGAGATCGCCGAGTTCTACGTCCACGAGGTGGTGGAACCCGGCCAGCGCCTGATCGGCGACCTGCTTCGGCGCGGCATCGAGCGCGGCGAGTTCCGCGACGTGGACGTCAACGAAACCGTGTATTCGCTGGTGCTGCCGATGGTGATGCTGTGCCTGCACAAGCACTCGCTGGGCGCATGTGCGACGGGCCTGCCGGCGGTGGAGCCGCATGCGTTCATCCGCCATCATTTCGAGTTCGCGGCGCGTGCACTGATGCCGGTTCCGGCGGGCCCGTCGGCGGCGCAGGTGCCGCCGGTTCAGGTGCGCTGAAGGGTGCTTCTGTTTCCTGGAGATGGCCGCGCCGTCCTGTCGCAATGTGCAAGGTAAAGGCGCGCCACTGCGACCCTTGCCCGGCGCGTGGGCTGCGGGTCAGCCGGGGCGGGCGACCGTGGTGCGTGAGCGCGTCCAGTGGGTCACGACGTGGTATCCGTGCGGATCCCCCCTCTACCATGGCCGCCACCGGCGGAGGCCCAAGGTGCCACTGCTGTCGCGCTGGATTCAACGGGTTTCAGGTGTCGTCACTGCCCGCCAGCGCCCGCTTCGCTGCATCGTCATGCATCGAAACCAGCAGGCTGCACGGCAGATGATCCAGCAGATGGTGCCCGACCGATCCGCGCCACCAGCGCTCCAACGTCGATCGCCGGTGATGTCCGATGACCACCAGGTCCGCCCCGGTCTCTTGCGCGAAGGCGCCGATGGCCTGGCTCGGATCCACCCAGGTCTTCAACGTGCCGGTTGCCTGCACGCCGGCCTGGCGCAATCGTGAGACGCCTTCTTCGAGAATGCCGTTGTAGTGCGCCTGATCACTGTCCAGCAAGCCTTCGGGCATGTATCCAGAGGCAATGGCCATCGAGTTCATCGGTGGAACAACGGCCAGCAGTTTGCAGCAAGCGTTGAATCGGGTCGCCAGGGCAATACCGTCGGCCAACGCGTCGCGGCACTCGGCGCTGCCGTCATAGGCCAGGACGATGGTTTGAAACATGGATGTTCTCCTTGGGAAGCCTGAACACTGACACTCTTTGCCTGGCGCGAGGCAGGCGGTCGCGCCCTTCGGCGTGTGACCTTCTGATTCCGGGCACTGTGGGCGTGGAAGCGGGCCATGTCACTCGACAGCGGCAGGGGTCTGCTGCATGCCGGCAGGCGCCGCCGGCCGCAGCAGCAGGATCAAGGGCAGCGCGGCCAGCGCGACCCACATCATCAGCCTGAAGTCCTGCAGGTAGGCCAGGGTTGCGGCCTGCCGCGTGACCTCGGCATTGAGCGCCACCAGGCCTTGCGGTGTGGACAGGTTGTAGACCCCCGCTTCGATGGCCTGCTTCAGCGCCACGCTGAAGGGTTGAATGAACTCGGAGAACGCCGCATGGTTGGCTTGCGTGTTGCGGGCCAGTTGGGTGACGACGACGGAGATGCCGATGCTGCTGCCAATGTTGCGCATCAGGCTGAACAGCGCCGTGCCTTCGTTGCGGAAGCGGGGCGCCAGCGTCGAGAAGGTGATGGTCGAAAGCGGCACGAACATGAAACCCAGGCCCAGGCCCTGCACGATGCCGGTGCGGATGAAGGTCGGGCCCGTGGTGTCGGTCGTGAACTGCGTCATCTCCCACATCGACAGGCTGGTCAGCAGCAGGCCGAGCGCGACCTGGTAGCGCGCGTCGACCTTGCCGGACAGGCGCCCCACCGTGATCATGGCCAGCATGGTGCCGACGCCACGCGGCGCCAGCAGGACGCCAACGTCGATGACCGGGTAGCCCATCAGGTTCTGCATGAAGGGCGGCAGCAGTGCCATCGTCGCCAGCAGGATCACGCCGACGATGAAGATGCACACCAGCCCGACGCTGAAGTTGCGGTCCCTGAACAGGGCTGGCTCGATGAACGGATGCTCGTGGGTAAAGATATGCGCCACGAACATGTACAGCGCCACGCCTGCGAGCAGCGCCTCGATCATGATCTCGGTGTTGCCGAACCAGTCGAGCGATTCACCCCGGTCCAGCATCATCTGCAGTGCCCCGATGGCCAGGCTGAGCAGCGCGAAGCCGAACAGATCGAAGCGCCGGGCACGATCGATCGGCGTCTCATGCACAAACGCCGCCAGCCCGAACCAGGCGAGCAGGCCGAACGGCAGGTTGATGTAGAAGACCCAGCGCCAGTTGTAGTACTCGGTCAGCCAGCCACCGAGCGACGGCCCGAGGATGGGCCCGACCATCACGCCCACGCCCCACATCGCCATGGCCGACCCGTGCCGGTCGCGCGGGTAGGTGTCCAGGAGCACCGCCTGCGACAACGGCACCAGGCTCGCGCCGAACACGCCCTGCAACAGGCGGAACAGCACGATCTGCGTCAGGGTCTGCGCGGCGCCGCACAGCATCGACGCGAGCGTGAAACCGACCACCGCCCACATGAACAATCGCTTGCGGCCGATGCGTGCGGCCAGGAAGCCTGTCAGCGGCATGCAGATGGCCGCGGCCACGATGTAGGAAGTGAGCACCCAGGAGATCTGGTCCTGAGTCGCTCCCATCGAGCCCTGCATGTGCGGCAACGCGACGTTTGCGATCGTCGTGTCCAACGCCTGCATGATGGTGGCCAGCATCACGGAGACCGTGACGAGCGCGCGATTCGGGGCTTGTGGCTGTGCCATGGCAGGAGCCATTACCTTAGAGGGACATCCCCAGCAGACGCCGGCGATGCCCGGTGTCCACCTCGACCGTGGTGCTCAGGCCCGTTCGCAATTGGGACAGGTCGCTGCCCGGATCGATCTTGATGCGCACCGCCACCCGCTGCGCGATCTTGACCCAGTTGCCAGTGGCGTTCTGCGCCGGGATGACCGAGAACTCGGCGCCCGTCGCCGGGCTCAGGCTGTCGACAACACCCTTCCAGGCCTGATTGGGATAGGTGTCGATGTGGATCGCGACTGGCTGGCCGACGCGCACGTAGGTCAGGTCGGTCTCGGTGAAGTTCGCCTCGATCCATAGATTCCCGCTGGCCACCAGCGCCATCGCCGTGCTGCCCGCCGCGACGTACTGCCCCGGCTTGGGGGGCTTGCTCGCGACACCGGGCACGGCGGCACGCACTTCCACGCGCGCCAGGTCGAGTTGGGCCTGCTCCAGTTCGGCCTGCGCAGCGCGGTAGCTGGGATGCCGCTCGACGGGGACATCGACGCCGCCGCCCAGGGTGGCGGCGATCCGCGACAGGTCCTGTTCCATCGCGGTGATCTGCTGGCCGGCCAGGTCGGTGGTTTGCCGGGCATCGTCGAACCGGGACGCCGACACGAAATTGCGGGCCACCAGATCGGCCTGCCGCTGCTGGTCCTTCTGCGCGAAGCTCAGCTTGGTGCGCGCGACGGTGATCTCGGCCTGCATCGCACGGTAGCTCGCGCGCATTGCAGCCAGATCGGTACGCACCTGGGCCAGCTTGGCCTCGGCCCGGGCCACCGCCACCTTGAAGGGCGCCGGATCGATGCGGAACAGAACCTGGCCGGCGGTCACGGGCTGATTCTCGTCGACCAGTACCTCCTTGATCGTGCCGGAGACCTCGGCGCTGATGGGCACCTTGTCGGCCTTCACGTAGGCGTTGTCGGTTTCGACGTAACGGCCGCCCCTGAGGTACACGAGGCCGGCAGCCAGCAACACGCACAGCGGGACGACCAGGAGCAGGACGACCCGCTTGATCCGGATCCGCGGGCGCGGCACAAGAGCAGGTGCGGGAGAGGGTTCGGGGGGCTGGGAATCGCTCATGCAGGAGACCGGACTGGGTAAGGTGTCGGCAATGGGGCCGCTCAGGAAGCCGCCAGGTTCTTGCGCATCCGGTGCAACGCGGACGTGACGAGCGCCGCCTC
Organism: Rubrivivax sp.; assembly: GCA_016707445.1. GTDB lineage: Bacteria > Pseudomonadota > Gammaproteobacteria > Burkholderiales > Burkholderiaceae_C > Rubrivivax. The sequence goes on along the minus strand of JADJHR010000015.1, from coordinate 29,064 downwards.
TGCTTGCCCGATGCCTCGCAGCGACTGCTTGCGGATGACGGATGCAACGCGCTCGATGGTGACCAGGTGGGGCCCTGATGCCGGGGTCAGGAAGATCCGGTACGCGCGTCCGTCCTTCGGGTCCGCCCGTCGCTCGACCAGCCCCGACTGCTGCAACTGGTCGATGAGTCTTGCCAGTGTGATCGGCTGAACTTCGAGCAACTCTGACAACTCGACCTGGCGCATTCCTTCGTGGCGAGCCACGTACAGCAGGGCTCGCGCCTGTGCCAGCGTGAGCCCGCTGCCTTCGAGGTGAAGCGCGAAGGCACCGCGCATGCGGCGTGCGAGGTCTGCGACCAGAAAGCCCAGGCTGTCCTGCGGCAGTCCCTTCGACATCCTAGATCCCCCAATAATAGTAAGCGATACTCATTATATTGAAGCGCTCGCACGGCCCGGTGTGGTTCAAGAACACAGCGGCTTCGGTAACCTGACTGGCATTCGGATCGATCTGTCGGCAGGCGCGCAGGCCGGGGCTGTGATGTCGTTGCTCTGCACGATCTCCAGCGTCAGCCGCCGATGGAGCGGTAACCTTGCCCTCAGCATCCTGTCACGCGCTGGCCACCGAGGCAGGATCGAACCGCGCGCGTGATCGGCATCGGTGTCGTCGTGGCTTGGCGCTGGGCCGCCCCCGACGGGTTGCCAGAGGGCATCGCCGGCGGCAACGGACGACTGGAAGCCACGACGATCGATGTGGCTGCCAAGAGCGGCGGGCGGCTGCTGTCCGTGCGCGTGCGCGAGGGGGACTTCGTGTCTGCCGGCGACGAGATCGCCCGCATGGACACCCAATCGCTGGACGCGCAGTTGCGCGGAGCCCAGGCCCAGTTGCGCCAGGCGAGAACCGCACGCGCGACGCTGACGGCCCTGGTGCGGCAGCGCGAGCAGGCCGTGACGACCGTCGCATCCCTGGTCGCGCAGCGTGAGGCCGAGGCCGCCCTGGCCGAGAAGGAACTGCGCCGCACCTCGGAGCTGGTGGCGCAGAAGTTCTTCTCGCCTCAGCAGCTCGACGCCGCCAACGCGCGCGTCCAGGCCAGCCGCGCCGCGCTGAGCGCCGCCAGGTCGCAGCGCATCGAGGCCGAGTCGGCGGTGCTGACCGCCCGCTCGCAGATCGTCGAGTCCGAGGCCGCCATCGAATCGGCGCAGGCGGCAGCGGACCGCATCCAGGTCGAGATCGCCGACGCGGTGCTGCGCGCGCCGCGCGGCGGGCGCGTGCAGACCGTGCTGGCCCAGGGCGGCGAGGTGCTGGCCGGCGGTGGGCGCGTGGTGTCGCTGGTCGATCTGTCGGACGTGACGATGAACTTCTTCCTGCCCGAGACTGCCGCCGGCCGCGTGGCCATCGGCGCCGAAGCGCGTCTGGTGCTCGATGCGGCACCCAAGATGGTCATTCCGGCGCAGGTGGACTTCGTGGCCAGCGTCGCCCAGTTCACGCCCAAGACGGTGGAGACCGAGTCGGAGCGGCAGAAGATGGTCTTCAAGGTGCGCGCGCGGGTCGACCCGGTGCTGCTCGGCCAGCACCGCGATCAGGTCAAGACCGGGCTGCCGGGCATGGCCTACGTCCGCACCGGCGTCGAGCCCTGGCCGCCGGAACTGGCGGTGAACGTGCCCGAGGCAAGCGTGCCGCGCCGGCTTCCGCGCCCGCGCGATGAGCGCCGAGGTGCCGCCGCGTGGAGGTTCCGGGGTGACCCACCGCTACGGGGGCGTTCTGGCCCTGGCCGACGTCGAACTGAGCTGCCGGCAGGGGGCATCACGGGTTTCGTCGGGCCCGACGGCGTGGGCAAGTCCACGCTGTTGGCGCTGGTTGCCGGGGCACGCCATCTGCAAGGCGGCCAGATCACCGTGCTGGGCGGCGACATGGCACGGGCCGGTCATCGGCGCCGCGTCTGCCCGCGCATCGCCTACAACCCGCAGGGGCTCGGTCGCAACCTCTACGCCACGCTGTCGGTGCGCGAGAACCTCGACTACTTCGGCCGCCTGTTCGGCCACGGCCGGCGCGAGCGCGAGGCGCGCATCGCCGAACTGTTGGGCAGCACGGGTCTGCTGCCCTTCGCGGACCGGCCCGTGGGCAAGCTCTCCGGCGGCATGAAGCAGAAGCTCGGCCTGTGCTGCGCGCTGATCCATGACCCTGAACTGTTGATCCTCGACGAGCCGACGACGGGCGTCGACCCGCTGTCGCGCCGCCAGTTCTGGGAGCTGATCGACCGCATCCGCGCCCGCAATGCCGGCATGACCGTGCTCGTGGCCACCGCCTACATGGAGGAAGCCGGACGCTTCGACCGCCTGGTGGCGATGGACGCCGGGCGCGTGCTGGCCACCGGCGCGCCGGCCGAGCTCTTGCAGCGCACCGGCTGCGCCAGCCTCGAAGCCGCCTTCATCGCCTTGCTGCCAGCCGAGCGCCGCGGCACACATGGCGAGCTGGTCGTGCCGCCGCGCACGGCCGCAGCGCAGGACATCGCCATCGAGGCGCACGACCTGAGCTACCGCTTCGGCGACTTCACCGCGGTGGACCGGGTGAGTTTCAGGATCGAGCGAGGCGAGATCTTCGGCTTCCTCGGCTCCAACGGCTGCGGCAAGACGACGACGATGAAGATGCTGACCGGCCTGCTGCCGGCCACCGAAGGCAGTGTGCGCCTGTTCGGCGTGCCGCTGGACGCGCGCGACATGGCCGTGCGGCGCCGCGTGGGCTACATGTCGCAGGGCTTCTCGCTCTACCGCGACCTGACGGTGCGGCAGAACCTCGAACTGCAGGGCCAGCTCTTCGGCCTCGGCAGGCAGCGCATCTCCGAACGCGTGGACACCCTGCTCGACCGCTTCGGCCTGCACGATAGCGCCGAGATCCTGCCGATGACGCTGCCACTCGGTCACCGCCAGCGCCTGCAATTGGCTGCCGCGGTGGTGCACGAACCCGAGCTGCTGATCCTGGACGAACCGACCTCCGGCGTGGACCCGGTGGCCCGCGACGATTTCTGGGCCTTGATGATCGACCTGTCACGGCGCGACGGCGTGACCATCTTCGTGTCCACCCACTTCATGAACGAGGCCGAGCGCTGCGACCGCGTCTCGCTGATGCACGCCGGGCGCGTGCTGGCCAGCGGCACGCCTGCCGCGCTGGCCAGCGAGCGCGGCGGCGGCTCGCTGGAAGACAGCTTCGTCGCCTGGCTGAGCGACGCGCAGACGCCGGCCGACCCCCCGGTGAGGCAAGCCGCGGCGCCCACCCTCCCGATTGACGCGGGCCACGGCGGCACATCCGCCACCGCCAAGGCCGTGGCACGCACCCAACGCCTGTTCAGCCGCCATCGGCTGCTGAGCTGCGCACGGCGCGAGACACTGGAACTGCTGCGCGACCCGATCCGCCTGGCGATGTCGCTGCTGGGCACGGTGCTGCTGATGCTGATCATGGGCTACGGCATCAGCCTGGACGTGCAGGACCTGCGCTACGCCGTGCTCGACCGCGACGGCAGCGCCGCCAGCCGCGCCTACACGCTTGAACTGTCGGGCTCACCGTACTTCCTCGAACAGGCACCACTGGGCAGCAACGCCGAGATGGACCGGCGCATGCGCAGCGGCGAACTGGCGCTGGCCGTGGAAATCCCGCCCGGCTTCGGCGCCGACCTCGCGCGAGGCCGGCCCGCGACGGTGGGCGTGTGGATCGACGGCGCGATGCCGATGCGTGCCGAGATCGTCTCGGGCTATGTGCAGGCCCTGCACACCGGCTTCGTGGCCCAGCGCCTGGCCGACGCAGGCGTCGACATCCGACCCGCGGCCAGCGTGGAAGTGCGCTACCGTTACAACCCCGGCGTGCGCAGCATCGTCTCGATGGTGCCGGCGGTGATCCCGATCCTCCTGATCTTCATCCCGTCGATGCTGGCGGCGCTGGCCGTCGTGCGCGAGAAGGAAATGGGCTCGATCACCAACCTCTACGTCACGCCCGTCACCAAGCTGGAGTTCCTGCTCGGCAAGCAACTGCCCTACGTGGGCGCCGGCATGGTGAACTTCGCGCTGATGACGCTGATGGCGGTCACGCTGTTCGGCGTGCCGTTCACCGGCAGCCTGGCCACCTTCACGCTGGCCGCGCTGCTCTACGTGTTCGCGGCCACGGCGCTCGGGCTGCTGATGTCCGCCTTCACCAACAGCCAGCTGGCCGCGCTGTTCGGCACCGCGCTGGCGACCATGCTGCCGGCGATCCAGTTCTCCGGCATCCTGAACCCGGTCTCCACGCTCGAGGGCTTCTCGGCCGTGATGGGCCAGATCTACCCCACCGCGCCTTTCGTCACCATCAGCCGGGGCACGTTCTCCAAGGCGCTGGGCTTCGCAGACCTGAATGCCCTGTTCGTGCCGCTCGCGCTGGCCGGCCCCGTGCTGCCGCGCTGAGCGTGCTGCTGCTCAGGAAGCAGGAGCGCTGATGAAGAAGCTGGCGCTGTCCTGGCACGTCGTGCTGCAGCTCGCGGGCAAGGAGCTGCGCAGCCTGTGGCGCGACCGCCTGCTGCTGCTGTTCGTGGTCTGGGCTTTCAGCGGCGCGATCTACACGGCCGCCACGGCCATGCCTGACCGCCTGGTGCGGGCCCCCATCGCGGTCGTCGACGAGGACCAGACCGTGCTGTCGCAGCGGCTGATCGCGGCGTTCATTCCGCCCGACTTTCTGGTGCCGGACCTGATCTCGCTCGGGGCGATGGACGCCGGTCTGGACACCGGGCGCTACAGCTTCGTGCTCGACATCCCGCCAGGATTCCAGCGCGACGTGCTTGCGGGGCGCCGGCCGGCGCTGCAGCTGAACGTCGACGCCACGCAGATGCGCCAGTCCTTCGTCGGCACCGGCTATGTGCAGAGCATGATCCAGCTGGAGTTGCAGGAGTTCGTCCAGGGCGAGCGAGCCGTGGCCATGTCACCCGTGGAACTGGCCGTTCGCATGCGCTTCAATCCGACATCGAACAGTGCATGGTTCGCCGGCGTGATGGAGGTGATCAACATGGCCACCATGCTGTCCATCATCCTGGCCGGGGCAGCGCTGATCCGCGAGCGCGAGCACGGCACGCTGCAACACCTGCTGGTCATGCCAGTGCGCCCGACCGAGATCATGCTGGCCAAGGTGCTGGCCATGGGCGGCGTGGTGCTGCTGGCGTCGACGCTGTCGCTGCGCTTGATGGTCCAGGGTGTGCTGGAGATGCCCATCGGCGGCTCGCTCGCCCTGTTCATGGCAGGCGTGGCCCTGCACCTGTTTGCCACCACCTCGATGGGCATCTTCATGGGCACGGTGGCACGCTCGATGCCGCAACTGGCGCTGCTGATCATCCTGGTGCTGCTGCCGCTGCAGATGCTGTCGGGCGGCATGACGCCGCGCGAGAGCATGCCCGAGGTGCTGCGCACCGTGATGCTGCTGGCACCGACAACGCACTTCGTGAGCCTGGCCCAGGCCGTGCTGTACCGCGGCGCCGGCGTGGCCATCGTTTGGCCGACCCTGCTGGCCATCGCAGCCATTGGGGCGGCCTTCTTCTTCGCGTCCCTCGGGCGGTTTCGAAAGTCGCTGGCGCAGGAGTGAGTTGCAAGGGTGACAACAGAGCCAGCAGCGAAAATCTGAACACGGCCCAAAGTGGAACGGCTGCTCCGATGGGCGAGGATAGAGCCCGAGTCGAAGAAGCAGAGGGCATGAGCAACCCTGATTCCCCGCTCGGGCTGGCTGGGCGTCTTGGCCAGCGCCCGCAGCAGGCTGCCGAGGATGGCGCGCATGTCGTAGCGCCGGTTGAAGCGGAACTGCACCTCAGCAGTGTAGCGGAAGCCAACATTGGCGGCGAACCTTGAAACGCGGTAGGTCCTGGTGAGCGCGGACTTGACGTTGCTGATGAGGGTGTTGACGGCCTTGAACTTCTCGTTGGGTACGCTGCCCTTGCTGCCGTAAGGGGATCTCGCGGTCGTGGACAGCGCCAGCGCTCGTGGCGACCTGGAAGCGATTCAGGCGATCCATCTGCGCCAGGAACTCGTGCTTGCCCGTCAGGTTCAGACCCAGGTCGGTTTACTTCCTGCTTGGCCCCATCGATGTTCACTCACGCTCAGGAAATGAGACTTGCACGGGGGCTATGCAGACCACCTTCCCGAGCGCTTGGATTTACAGCACCGTGCGAAAATCAGCTCCTTTCCACCCAGGAAGCGAGCGGCCTTGGCTCTCGCGCCGGTACCCGCTTGACCTCCGACACCTTCATCGAGATCGACCACGTCACCTTCGGCTACGACAACAGCCGGGTGATCCTCAACGACGTCTCGCTGAAGTTCCCGCGCGGCAAGGTCACGGCGCTGCTGGGCGGATCGGGCTGCGGCAAGACCACGCTGTTGCGCCTGATCGGCGGCGTGCACCGGCCCGACAAGGGCCGCGTCGTCTTCGACGGCGAAACCGTCGACACCCGAGACCGCGCCCAGCTCTACCGGCTGCGGCGGCGCCTGGGCATGCTCTTCCAGTTCGGCGCGCTCTTCACCGACCTCAGCGTCTTCGATAACGTCGCCTTCCCGCTGCGCGAGATGACCGAGCTGCTCGGAAGCCATGATCCGCGACATCGTGCTGATGAAGCTCAATGCCGTGGGCCTGCGCGGCGCGGCCGGGCTGCGCATCAGCGAAGTGTCGGGGGGCATGGCACGTCGTGTCGCGCTGGCACGCGCCATCGCGCTGGACCCGAGCTCATCATGCACTGACGAGCCCTTCGCCCGGCCTCGACCTCATCAGCATGGGCGTGGCTGCCAAGCTCATCCGCACGCTCAATGACGTGACCGGCTCGACCTCGCTGGTGATCAGCCACGACGTGCCCGAGTGCATGGCCATCAGCGACCACGTCGTGCTGATGGCCGCCGGCGGCCGCATCGTGGCCCGTGGCACGCCCCAGGAACTGATGGACAGCATGGACCCTGAAACCCGCCAGTTCGTGCGGCGAACCCGATGGCCCGGTGAAGTTTCACTACCCGCACCCGAGATCGCGGCCGACTTTGGGTTGACTGGCGCATGAAGGCCTTCGTCCAACGACTGGGCGCGCACACGCTCGAACAGTTCCGCGGCTGGGGCCATGCGGCCTTCTTCTTCCTCGACGTGCTGCGCGCGGTGCCGGCTTCGCTGCGCCGCTTCGGCCTGGTGGTGGTTCAGATCCATGCGATCGGCAACCGCTCGCTGATCATCATCCTGGCCTCGGGCCTGGCGGTCGGTTTCGTGCTCGCGCTGCAGATGTACTACGCGCTGGTGACCTACGGCGCCGCCGAGCCTGGGCCTGATCGTCAACCTGGCGCTGGTACGGGAACTCGGCCCGGTGGTCATCACCGCGCTGTTGTTCGCCGGCCCGCGCCGGCACCCTCGCTGACGGCCGAGATCGGCCTCGTGAAGGCTGGCGAACAGATCGCCGCGATGGAGCTCATGGCCATCGACCCCAAGGCCCGCGTGTTGTCCCGCGCTTCATCGCCGGCATCGTCTCGATGCCCATCCTTGCCGTGTTGTTCTCGGCGATCGGCATCCTCGGCGCCTATGTCGTGGCGGTGCTGCTGATCGGCGTCGACGCAGGCAACTTCTGGTCGATCATGCAGACCAAGGTCGATGTCTGGCGCGACGTTGGCAACGGTCTCGTCAAGGCCGCGGTCTTCGGCGTCATCTGCACCCTGGTCGCGCTGTACCAGGGCTTCGAGACCGAAGCCACGCCTGAAGGCGTGGCCTATGCCACCACCCGCACGGTGGTGATCTCTTCACTTTGGGTGCTGGGCATGGACTTCGTGCTCACCGCACTGATGTTCTCGACGCCCTGACGCGGCGCCGCAGACAGGAGCACAACGGAACATGGGCAAAAGAACCAGCGAGACCCTGGTGGGGTTCTTCGTGGTGCTGGGCCTGGTCGGCCTGGTCTTCCTGGCCTTGAAGGTCGCCAACCTGGGCAGCATGGGCGGAGGCGACACCTACACGCTGAAGGCCAACTTCGACAACATCGGCGGCCTGAAGGTGCGTGCGCCGGTGCGCACGGCGGGCGTCACGGTGGGCCGCGTCACGAACATCCAGCTCGACGCCAAGACTTTCCAGGGCGTGGTCACGATGGAAGTCGACCGCGTCTACCAGTTCCCCAAGGACTCCGCCGCCAAGATCCTGACCGCCGGCCTGCTGGGTGACCAGTACATCGGCCTGGAGCCAGGCGGCGATGACAAGAACCTGGACACCGGCGAACTGGTGGCGCAGACTCAATCGGCCGTGGTGCTGGAAAACCTGATCGGCCAGTTCCTGAGCAGCAAGGCCGAAGGTCCGGGCGCGGCTGCGGCACCCGCCTCGGGAGCGGCGAAGTGATGACCGGTAGCGTCGGCCTGCGCGCCTTCGCGGTGCTGCTGGCGCTGGCCCTGGGCCTGCTGGGCGGCTGCGCTGCGGTGCCCACCGCGGCGCCGGTGGCGCACCGGCCGCCGTCACGCCGGGCGACCCCTGGGAAAGCTGGAACCGCAAAGTCTTCAGCTTCAACGAGAAGGTCGACGAGGCCGTGCTGAAGCCGGTGGCACAGGCCTACCGCGACATCGTGCCGTCGTTCATCCGCACCGGCATCAACAACGTGCTGGGCAACCTGTACGACGTGTGGTCCACCGCCAACCAATTCCTGCAGGGCAAGGTGCAGAGCGGCATGGAGATGGGCATGCGCGTGCTGACCAACAACTTCTTCGGCCTGGGCGGCCTGCTCGACCCTGCCACAGAGGTCGGCCTGACGCGCCGCAGCGAAGACTCGGCCAGACCCTGGGCGTGTGGGGATTCCCGCAGGGGCCCTACCTTGTGCTGCCCTTTCTCCGGGCCATCGACGTTGCGCGATGCGGTGGGCACCCCCGCTAGACTGCCAGTTCTCGCCCTCGACCCTGCCCGACGCGGCCTCGGCGCAGTACACGACGGCGCTGGAACCAGTCAACCTGCGCACCAATTTGCTGGTGGCGGGTGCGCTGATCGACCAGGTGGCCTGGACAGTACAGCTTCTTCCGCGATGCCCTACTCGCAAGACGGCTCGACGCCCAGTACGACGGCGCGCCGCCGATGGAAATCTTCGATGACGAGGCGGCCAGCGCGCCGCCGGCCCGCAGCCGCGTCGGCTCCCAAACCGGCGGCTTCGGCCCCGCAGTGAGCCGCCGGCCGACCTGGCGCGCTAGGAGCCTGCGGCCAGGCAACCCGGCCGCTACTTGAAAGGACTCCCGTGTTCGACCAACTGCTGACCACCCTGGCCCTGACTGCGACTGTGGCCACCATCGTGCTGGCCACTCCGGTCTGGGCACAGACCGCCCCGACGACCTGGTGCGCCAGATCTCCATCAAAGTCATCGACGCCGCGAAGGCCGACAAGGGCATCAGGCCGGCGACATGTCGCGCATCTCGGCCCTGGTCGACACCAAGGTCATGCCCAGCGTGAACTTCGAGGTCGCCACGCGCTCGGCCGTCGGCCCGCAGTGGCGCACCGCCACGCCCGAGCAGCGCAGCAAGCTGCAGGTCGAGTTCAAGACGCTGCTGCTGCGCCTGTACGCCGGCGCGCTGACCCAGGTGAAGGACCAGACTGTCGAGGTCACAAGACGCTGCCGGTGCCCGGCAACACCCGGGTCATCGTGCAGACCGAGGTGCGCGGCAAGGTGAGCGCATCAAGCTGGACTACCGGCTCGACAAGGGGGCAGCGACGCAGCCGCCGTCTGGAAAATCATCGACGTCAACGTGGGTGGCATCTGGCTGGTGCAGAACTACCGTTCGCAGTTCGCCGGCGAGATCACCAAGGGCGGCATCGACGGCCTGATCAACACGCTGGTCGAACGCAACAAGGCGACCGCCAAGTGAATGTCGACGCCGCCCTGAGTTTGCCCGGAGAACGCCACGCTGGAGCAGGCCGCGACACTGGCGCTACGCTGCCCGCAGCGCTGGCGCGCGGCAGGGCGCGTTCAGCGTCGACGCCTCGGCGCTCAAGGCCTACGACACCTCGACCATCGCGCTGCTGCTGCAGGCACGCCGTGGCGCGCAGGCCAGTGGGCGCGCCTTCACCGTCACCGGCGCGCCCGCACAGCTGGTGCAGCTGGCCGCGCTCTACGGCGTGGAACGACTGCTGTCCGTGTCGTCGTGACGGGCCCCGGCCGCGCGCCTGTCGGTGCCCCCGTGGCGCTTCAGGCGCAACTTGGGGTGATCGTATTTTTCCTGCATGTATGGACCCGACGCCTTTTGCAAGCCCTACGGCCGGTGATGGGAGTTGGTCTGCATGTATCCGGCTTGCCGGAAGGGCACAGCGTTCCACATGCCCGCAGCCTCGATGAATTCGCGCATCCGTCCTCAGCAAATTGGCGGCTCGATTGCTCCAGCCGGCACGAAAGCAGGATCCCGGATGCTGGTCTGACCGGTTTCGTCATCACGTTGGTAGTGCTACGCAAACCTGCGTTGGGTGAGTTGGGTTCGTCTCCTTTTCAGCTCCTGTCGTTGGGGCCCCCTTCCCGCTGGCGGGAAGCGGGCGGGCGGGTGGGCTCTTCAGGCCGGCGCCGGACGCACGTAGACCCGGTCGCTGCTGAAGTGCCTTGATCACGCGCGTTCTTGTTGGCCACTGCGACGGCGGCGCGGTTGTAGCCGCGCCGCTCGACGAGGGCCTGCAGCCACCTGCTCTGCGCATCGGTCTTGCCGGCGACGTAGCGCAAGACGGATCGCGCTCCATGGATCAACGGCGTGCGCAGGTGCGTGTCTCCACGTTTGCTGATCCCGTACAGCTTGGACTTGCCGCCTGACGAGTACTGCCGCGGCACCAGCCCCAGCCAAGCCGCGAGGTGACGGCCGTTCTTGAACTCGCCGGCGTCCCCGACGGCGGCGACGATCGCGGTTGCGGTCAGCGGTCCGACGCCGTCGATTGCGCTGATCCGCTTGCACGCCTCGGAGCTGGCCATGAACGCCTTGACCTTGGCGTTGCAGCTGTCGATGCGCTCTTCGGCCGAGCCCAGGTGCTCGAGCAGCCGCTCGACGACCAAGGCCCCGGCAGAACGCAGAGAACTCATCGTCGTGGCTGGCCAGCACATCGGGCATCGCGCGGTGGAACGCCACTGGCGACTGGGCCACAACGATGCCGCGTTCGGCCAGCACCACGCACCTGGTTGATGATCGCGGTGCGCTGATGGACAAGCAGTTGGCGCAATCGATGCAATGCCTGCAGGTCCTGCTGTTCGATCGTCTTGATCGCGACGAACCGCATGGCTGGCCGGCTCGCTGCCTCGACGATCGCTTCGGCGTCGTTGCGATCGTTCTTGTTGGTCTTCACGAATGGCGCGACGTACTGAGGGCTGATGAGGCGAACCTCAATGCCTTGGCAGCGAAGAACGCGCGCCCAGTGATGCGCCGAGCTGCACGCCTCCATCACCACGAGCTTCGGGCTCAGGCGCCGGATCGACTCAAGCAGTGACGGTCGGCTCACCTTCGAGCGGTGAAGCACGGTGCCAGTGCGTGTCGCGCCGTGCAGCTGGAACACGCGCTTGGCCAGATCGATACCGAGAACATCGACTTCCATGACGGGCCTCCATGCCGATCGTTGAAGAACAGGCACGCAGTCTCCCCGAGGGGAGGCGTCGGGTCCATCTCAGTAAATTGACACGGTGGGCCTGAAAAACTCTAACGGCGAAAAGCACTTGCAAATCCGGCTCTCGCGGACCGCTTGTGCTTTCGGTGCAAATTGACACGCTTCGACCTGCTCCGGCCGATCACGACGCCGGAGCCTCGGACGCCCCACCGATCTGCTTCGCCCGGCGAAGATCGTCCGAGTGGAGATACGGCGGATGTCGTCGACAACGACGCGTGCCGCAGGTTGTCTCCCATCGTCGTCAGTTCGGCCACACGCATGCGACCCACCTGCTCGAGGGCGGCGCCGAGCTGACCACAGTGCGCGACAACCTGCGGCACGCCTCGCTCGTAACGACCTCGATGTACCTGCACACCGACGATGGCCGACGGGCCAAGCAGGTGGCTGATCGATTTGCGGCTCCGCGTTCGTAGCCTACAGTCGTCTTGCCGACCCGCACACCGCACTACCCATGCAGCCCATCACCTGCGACGCCTGCCGTCAGCCCACTCCCGCCCACGATGTCGTGAGCTACGGGTCGATGGAGGGTGGATAGAGGCGGCTTTGCGGCCGATGTTTCCACGAGGCCGCAGCCAGCCGCCTCGGGCTGCAGGGGATTCGAGCACGTGGTGTTCGAACCCGTGCGCATGGTCGACGGGCGTGGCGCGGAGCACGACTTCCAGTTCCGAACCAGGCTGTTCGGGACTGGCATGGCCATCGACGCGTTCGAGCTGCGCGATGGCAGCCCGGCCGGGTATGAGTTTCGGGTGATCGGCGAGCCTGACGACGACCCACTGGAGTTGCTGGGCAAGCTCATTGGCAAGATGCGCCGGGCTTTGGCTCTCACCCACCTGGAGGACACCGACCACGGGCCGCAGGTGAACGATCGCCTGATCCTGCGAGGCACTGTCGATAGCGATCGAGGAGGACCATCGTTTACCGATGGTCGACTCGATGGTCGAGAGATTTCTGGGACGAACTCGGCCGGGTGGTGGCGGCTTTTCGAGGGGCTGGCAGTTCAAGCTGGAGTTTCGCGACCGGAGCGAAGAAGTCTGACCCGGCAGATCGCGGGAAGCCGCAGGGTGCGGCCTCATACGGGCGCCTGGGATGAAGCGCACCAATGCACGAAAACTACGACTACCGCTGCCCAAGTTCGTGCCTTCGCCCTCCCGTTGCGGTGGGCAACGAGCGCCCACGGTCGGCGGGGGGCGGGCAGGGCCCACGCACGCTCTGACGACAAATTATGCCGGTGACTCACGCTGAAGCTGAAGCTGGCGTCGCGCCGATCCGAAACCATGCTGCGTACAGTGCCGGAACAAACAGCAAGGTGATGGCGGTGCCGACAAGCACGCCGCCGATCAGCACGTAGGCCAGCGGCCCCCAGAAGGGGTCGAAGGTCAGCGGCACGAAGGCCAGCGCCGCGGCGATGGCCGTCAGCACCACCGGACGCGCGCGGCGCACGGCAGCCTCCACCACGGCCGGCAACGCCGGCAAGCCGTCATTGAAGTTGTCCGACACCTGTTGCGTCAGGATCATGGTGTTGCGCATCAGGATGCCGGCCAGCCGGTCATGCCGAGAAGCGCCACGAAGTCGAAGGGCTGGTTGAACAGCAGCAAGGCCACCACCGCGCCGACGACTCCCAGGGGTGCCGTGGCCACCACGATGACGGTGCCACTGAACGAGCGCATCTGCAGCATGATGAAAAATGAGCATCAGCGCCACTCACCGGTTGCAGCTTTTTTTCGGATCGAGGCTTCGGCCTTGGCCGACTGCTCGACCGTGCCGCCGATGTCGATGCGGTAGCCCTCTGGCAGTGAGGCGCGCACGGTGTCGAGCTGCCGTGAGAGCGACTTCATCACGTCCGGCGGCTGGGCGCCTTGCACGTCGGCGAGCACGGCGACTGAAGGGTTCGCGGTTGTAGCGCTTGACCACCGGCTCCTCAAAGCCGATGTCGATGCGGCCCAACTGGGCGAGCGTGAGCTTGCGTCCGTCGAGGGTGCGCAGTTCCAGCCCTGCAGCCTCGTCGACGCTGGCAATGCGGGTGCCGCGGGCGCGCAACTGCACGCTGCGATTGTCTTGCCGCAACTCGGCCACAGCCACGCCGTCGAGCTGGAACTGCAGCTGCTGCGCCACGTCGCGCGGCGTCAGGCCGAACAGGCGCAGGCGTTCGGTGTCCATGCGCAGGTCGAGCACGGGCACACGCGCGTCCCACTCGAGGTGCGTGCCGACCGTGTTTGGATGCGCCGCCACGGTTTCGCGCACGCGATGGGCGATGCCGCGCAACTCCAGCGGGTCGGGGCCGACCACACGAAAGGTCACCGGCCAGATCACCGGCGGCCCGTACAGCAGCAGCGGCACCCGCACCGGCCTCGGGAAACGCGCCCGCCATCGACCTGTTGCTGCACGAGCGGCGATGACACGGTCGCGCGCCTTGTCGTCGGTGGTCACGACAACAATCTTGCCGAACGCCGGGTCGGGCTGCTCCGGGTTGGCCGAGATGAAGAAGCGCGGCGCACCAGCGCCCACGTAGGCCGACAACGTCTTCACGTCCGGCATCGCGGCCAGCGCCTTCTCGACCTTGCGTACCGTGGCGTCGGTCGCTGCGATGGCGCTGCCCGGCGGCAACGAGATGCTGATCAACGCCTCCGGGCGGTCCGAGCCGGGGAAGAACTGCTTCTGCACCGGTCCGGCCATGGCGGCGATGGCCGCCACCAGCAGGACGACCGTGCCGGCCACCACCGTCTTGCGACGCACGACGCACCAGGTGATGATCGCGCGCAGGCGCCGATAGGCCGGCGTCTGGTAAATCGAGTCGCCATGGTCGTGCGACAGCGGCTTGTGCACCGCGGGCAGCAGCTTCACGCCGAGGTAGGGCGTGAACACCACGGCGACCAGCCAGGACACCAGCAACGCATACGCCAGCACCCAGAAGATGTTGCCGGCGTACTCACCCACCTAAGAGAGCGCGAAACCGATCGGCACGAAGCCCGCCACCGTGACCAGCGTGCCGAACAGCATCGGCGCGGCGGTCACGTTCCAGGCATGGGCGGCAGCGCGCGAACGGTCCCAGCCTTCTTCCATCTTCACCAGCATCATCTCGATGGCGATGATGGCGTCGTCCACCAGCAGGCCCAGCGCAATGATCAGCGCGCCCAGGGTGATGCGGTCGAGGTTGATGCCGGCCAGCTTCATCAACGCGAAGGTCAGGCCCAGCGTGATCGGCACCGCCAGCCCCACGACCAGCCCGGCGCGCCAGCCGATGGCCAGAAAACTCACCCCCATCACCACCGCCACGGCAACCAGGAACTTTGACCTGAAAAAGATCGACCGCCTGTTTGATCGCATGCGCCTGGTTGGTGAGCTGGGTCAGCGCCATGCCCAGCGGCAGCCTTGCCTGTTCGGCGGCCAAGGCGGTGTCCAGCCTCTGCCCGAGTTGCAGACCGTTCTCGCCCTTGGCCATCACCACGCCGACCAGCACCGCGTCCTGCCCGCGCGAGCGCACCAGGTAGCTCGGCGGGTCTTCGTAGCCGCGGCGCACGGTGGCCAGTTCGTCCAGGCGCAGCAGGCGCTGGCCGATGCGCACCGGCACCGCGCGCAAGGCGTCCAGGTCGGCCAGATCGGCATCGACGCGCACATACAGGCGCGGGCCGCGCGTTTCGACCAGCCCGGCGGGCTGCAGCCGGTTGTGGGCGTCGATGGCGTCCAGGATCACCTGCGGCGCGATGCCGAGGTTGGCCAGGCGCGAATTGTCGAAGTCCAGGAAGACACGCTCGCTGCGCTCGCCCAGCACCAGGGCCTTGTGCACCCCAGGCATGCGTTGCAGGCGGTCGCGCATGGCGTCGGCATCGCGCGCCAGGTCGCGCATCGGCAGGCCCGGCGCGGTGAGTGCGAGCACGGTGAAGTAGACATCGGCAAAGTCGTCGTTCACCAGCGGTCCGACCACACCCTGCGGCAGGCGCGCCGCCTCGTCCTGCATGCGCTTGCGCACCTGATACTGCAACTCGGGAATTTTCTGCTGCGGCGTGAAGTCGTGGAACTCGACTTGCAGGTCGGCCCGCCCGGGACGGATCGTGGTCTCCACCTTGTACAGGTACTCGACCTCCTGGATGCGCTTCTCCAATCGATCGACCACCTGACGCTGCATCTGCTCCGTCGTGGCGCCGGGCCAGACCGCGGAGACCACCATCACGCGCACCGTGAAGGCCGGGTCCTCGGCGCGGCCCAGCGAGACAAAGGCCCAGACGCCACCGATGACCGACAGCAGCAGGAAGAACAGCGTCAGCTACGCTCGCGTACGGCGAGCGCCGACAGGTTGGGGAAACTCATCGGGCTTGGTCCCGCACCGCCATGCCGGGCTCGAGCAGGTGGGTGCCGACGGCGACGACGCGCGCGCCAGCTGGCAGGTCGGCTGCGATGCGGGCGGTCTCGAGGTCGATGCTCAGCAGCTTCACCGGCGTCGGCGTTGCCTTGCCGTCAACCACGCGCCAGATGCGTGGGCCGCTGCCGCGCTCGTCGATCGCGCCCACCGGTACCGCTAACGCGACAGCCTTGCCGGGCTGTCGAGGAGGCGCTGTCTAGCCGCACACGCGCCACGCTGCCCAAGGCCAGCGCGTCGGCCTGGCTGGCGGCAAGATGACCTCGTATCGGGCCCGCCAGGTGCGGCTGGCGGCGTCGGCGCTGCCGGCCACCTCACGCAGGCGCACCGGCTGCGAGCTGCCGTCTGCAAGCAGCACGCTGCCGGCCTTGGGCGCGTTGCGACCATCGGGCAGGAAGACCTCGATCTCGCGCGCGCCTTGCCCGGCGAGGGTTCCGAGCGCCTGGCCTGCACTCACGACCTGCCCCGCCTCGCCGCTCACCTCGGTGACCACGCCCGGGCTGCGTGCGCGCAGCAGCGCGTAGCCACTTGCGTTGGTGGCTTGCCGAAGCCGCGCCTCGGCGGACACCAGGCGCGACTGGGCAGCGCGCGCCGCGAGCTGGCTGCGATCGAAGGCCTGCTGACCGATGAAGCCTTGCGCCAGCAGTTGCGTCTGGCGCGCCATGTCCGATGCGGCGGTGTCGCGCTCGGCGCGCGCGGCCGCAAGCTCGGCTTCGACGGCGCGTGCCGTCTCCTGCAGGTCGCGCGGGTCGAGTTCGAACAGCACCTGCCCCGCGCCCACCGTCTGCCCGGCGTCGACGCGACGGGCCAGAATCCGACCGCCGACCTGGAACGCCAGTGGTATCTCGACGCGCGCGCGAACCGTGCCGCTGGTCACAAGACCGGCGCCGCCGCCGCCTTGCACCGCGATCGTACGGACCCACGGAACCGCCTCGACCTTGACCGGCGGCGTTTCGGGTCCGCTGCAGGCCGACAGCGTGACGACCACGATGGCCAGCAAGAAATGAGGCTTGTTCATGACGATGCAAGTTGATATTCTGAACGGCATCGTACACAAAGAGGCGAACCGTGCAGCACACCGAGGCTCGGCCGATCGGCCGGCCGATCGATCTGGCCAAGAACCGGGCCATCCTGAACGCCGCGCGGCTGCTGCTGTTTCGAGACGGGCCGCGGGCCTTCA
This sequence comes from Rubrivivax sp., assembly GCA_016707445.1. Classification (GTDB taxonomy): domain Bacteria; phylum Pseudomonadota; class Gammaproteobacteria; order Burkholderiales; family Burkholderiaceae_C; genus Rubrivivax. The sequence goes on along the minus strand of JADJHR010000015.1, from coordinate 11,937 downwards.
CGGTGGAGGCCGTGGCGCATGCGGCAGGTGTTTCCAAGGTCACCGTCTACGCCCGGCACGGCAGCCGGCAAGCCTTGTTGCATGCGGTCATCGGCCAATTGGCGCAGGAGTTGTCGATGGCGTTCGACCGGCGCCCGGGCGACGCCACCGCGTTGCGTGCGAGCCTGATCGAGTTCGGGCGAGGTCTGCTGAAATTCATGATCGGCAGCGAGCATGTCGGCCTGATGCGCAGCCTGCTCGGATCGGGCGCCAGTTCAGCGCCGGCGCTGCGCAGGGTCTTCCAGCGCGGCCCGGCGGCGATGCTGCAGCGCGTGTCGGCCTGGCTGGCCGGGTGCCATCGCGAGGGCTCGCTGCACTGTCCATTGCCCGAACGCAGCGCCGAGACGCTGCTGGGCATGCTGCAGGGCCTGACGCTGGTGCGCGCGATGTACGGTGCCGTGAATGCCGAATCGAAGCGTGACATCGAGGCGCATGTGAGCTTTGCCGTCGACGCCTTCTTGCGTGCCCACCAGGTCGAACCACCTCGGCCGTCGGCCTCCAGGTGCGCGGTCTCAACCAGATCCGACCGTGTTGGCCTTGCCCCCTGAACTGCCCCTTGACGGGTATCAGGACGGCTTGCCGACTCGGGGCAGACTCTGCCAAGGACCATCCTGGGGATCGCGACGTGAATCTGCTGCGCTGGCGAAGCATGCTGCCCTATGCGATCGCGGCCAGGATCGGCATCGGCATCGGCATCGGCGTTGTCGTGGCTTGGCGTTGGCCGCGCCGACGTCCTCGAAGTCCAGGCTGGCGTACTGCCTCTGTCGCTGTGGAAGTTCAGCACAGGCCATGCGCAGTGGGCCGATGACGATCTAGTCTAGCGTGTCATGTCCTCACGCGGGGACCAGCCCACCACCTGGCGGCTGAACAGGTCGTTTACCACGGCCAGGAACAACCAGCCATCCTCGGTGGCGATATAGGTGATGTCGCCCGCCTAGACCCTGTCGGGCGTGGCCATGTTGAACTGCCGGTCAAGCAGATCGGACGCCATCGGCAGATCGCGGGTGCTGTCGGTGGTGAGCAGTCGGAACGTGCTGGGGATCTTGATCGCCGCATGCTCTATGAGCTCGGGCGCGCTTGGCGACACAGGCAGCGTCTCCTCGCAGGCTGGAGCCGCCCTAACGAGATGGGCGCGAGGAGAGTTGGGCGCAAGAAGACGTCACCCGCTTGTTGCTCAGACAGGCTCGCCGCGCGCCTCGTCATAGCCGGCTTGGCCCGGAAGAAGCACTCCTGCAACATGCCCGTCCGGTCCGAGCTTTAGCCGTGGATGAACCGGAGGCAGCGAAGACTGATCCGCATCTTGCAAGAGCGCCGCCGAACCGCCAAAGCGCTCAAGTGCGCGAACAGCGTCCAAGGTGGCAAATTCCATTTGAAAGTTGCCGCGCGAGTGCTGCTTGAGCGCAGCCTTGGGATTCACCCACTCGAGTGATGTTGTCTCTCCAGCATCGACAGAGGCCACCTGCCCGCAGGAGCAGGTGCCACGAAGAACAGAGTGTCAAACCGCTTTGGAACTCCAACCGGGGTCACCCAGTGCCGCCAAGGTTTCAGGATGCTGGTTCTGAGACATTCACCTGCCGACGAGGCGAGTGAAGCCATAGGTTCGCCCTCGGGCTGCACGCTCCCTTAGCGCGGCCCAGGAAGTTTCGCCCTGCAGGAACTTGTCTGGAGCGCCCAGCCACAGTCCGCACTCTTCGAAGCATTCGCGCATGGCCGCTACGACATAGCTGAGTGCCGCATCTCGCACTTGGGTTGGGTCGCCAATGCGAGAGGCCAACGAATGCGCAGACTCCTCGCAAACCGCCTGGACCTCGGGGGAGCCATCGGCAGCATCGACTACTCCCCCAGGGAACACGTAGGCGCCCGGCATGAAAGTCGCATTCGAAGACCGTCTGACCATCAGCACTTCGAGTCCGGAGACTCCGTCGCGAACCACCAAGACCGTAGCGGCCCGTCGAGGGATGACGTAGTCTGACGTGAAGCCTTTAAGCATGAATTTCCCAATTGTTTGGAGCGGAGATTCGGAGTTTCAAGTCGCCAGGCAAAACGAGACTCAGATGTCTTCAGGCATCCGACGAATCGCTGACGGCGAATCACAGGATTTCCAACGCGTTCGCAACCATGACGACAGGTGACGCACTCGCGAGCTTGAGCGACATGCGTCGGTCGAGCTTCCTGAGCGGCAACTGACTGCAGATCCATTCGGCATGCGGTTCAACTTGGCGGGGCTACGTTCACACTCCTTCTACATCCGAAAACTTTCACCCAGATAGATGCGGCGTACCGATTCGTTTGCGATGATGTCCGCCGGCCGGCCGCCGGCCAAGACCGTTCCTTGATTGATGATATATGCGCGGTCACAAACACCCAGCGTTTCGCGAACGTTGTGGTCAGTGATCAGTATCCCGATGTTGCGTGCCCGCAAGAATCGGATGATGCGCTGGATCTCGATGACCATAATGGGATCGATCCCGGCAAACGGTTCATCAAGCAGCAGGAAGCGCGGGTTGGTCGCCAGCGCACGCGATTTCGACCCGTCTGCGTTCGCCGCCGGACAGCGATATCGCTTGGCTTGTGCGCAGTTTTTCGAGTTGCAGGTCGGCCAGCAAGACATTCAACCGCGACTCGATCAATGCACGCGATAAGCTCTTGCCGTCTTGATACTGCAATTCGAGCATCGCACGGATGTTGTCCTCGACCGTCAACTTGCGGAATATCGATGACTCCTGTGGCAGATAGGACAAACCGAGGGCGGAGCGTCGATGGATGGGTAGGCAGGATATATTGACGCCATCGAGGTCGACTTCTCCCGCATCGGACGGAACGAGACCGACGATCATGTAGAAGGCAGTGGTCTTGCCGGCGCCGTTGGGGCCCAACAACCCGACCACTTCGCCGCTGTGGAGTCGCAGGGACACGTCGTGCACGACTTGCCGCGCCCCATATTTCTTTCTCAGGCCGCGAACCACCAAGGCACTCGCTGTCATCGTGGCGTGGCCTCGATAGGCGGTCGACTCATCGCTCACCGAAAAGTGGCTTCAAAGTAGAAGCGCGACGCCCTCGATGAATCCATGGTCAGTGCTGAAAGAACTCGCGCGGGGAGTAGAAGTGAGGGGCTTGCGCGGACCGTAGTTGAACGATTGTTCGATGGCGGTGAACTGCTGATGGATGACACGGCTGGCCCAAGGGACCGGAACCATCAACTTCGTGCGCCAGTTGGGGGGCGCATTTGGCGTCAGTCTGTTGGCTGCGTTCACCCGCAGCGGCATGGCTCGCTGTGCCCGGGGCGGCCAGCAGACCGATCACCAGCGCGCTCGGTGGTATGTGATTTGCATGCCATGCTTCTTGCTCACCGAACAATCGAGAATCCCAGCCTCGCCTGTGTTCCGCGCTTCACGTCGTAGTCGAGCAAGGTTTCCCCATAGCCGTCGAACAGCTGGAAGTGCAAAAAGCTGCCCGTGCGAGCGAACAGCGGCTGACTGAGGGGATAGGAAAGATCGAGTTGAGCGCTGCCGTGGCGAGCGGTGCCGCGGCGGAACGTCGCAGCCAAGAGCCAGCTGTCGTCGCGTCCGTAGCGAAAGTTCCAATCGACGTAACCCCGGTAGCGCTGGATATCGGGGTTGTTTTCCTTTTCCAGGTAGCCATAGACCTTGGGCGCAAATGTCAGGGTCTGCACGTCCGGAAACCGGGTGCGCCAGACCGCCTGCGCAAAGAGCGTGTTGATACTTCGCGAGCTCACGCCGTCCTTGCCGTTGGACTCGTGCTCGAAGCCGGCACGCCACGAATCGGGCATCAGTCCTTCACCAGGTGTTGCTGCCTGCCAGAACAAGCCGGGGCGAAAGCTCGTATCGCGGATGGGGGCCGATTTGGCGCCGACATCCCAGATGGAGGTCTGCGTATAGCCGAAGTGCAAGCTCGCCAGCGGCGAGAACCAGGCGACGGGAAGACTGCCGGGATCAAAGATCCGGTATTTGAAACTCAACTGGAAGCGCGCGGTGGTCCCGCCACGCCCGCCCACCGCCAGGTAGATGGGCTCATTGGCCGTCAATGCGGGCTCGCTGGTCGGGACGAAGGGATCGATGGCCTGACCGGGCGGCGAGGCGGTCGAGGCGCTGCCCTGCGCCATGGGTTGCACTTGATCGCCAACCTCCGGCGCACTGATCAACAGGACCAGCCGGTTCGAATCGACACCGCCGAGTTCCACCCGGACGAGGCCGAACACATGGGCCGGCAACAAGCCACGATAAGTCCGTCGAGCGTCCTGCGTCGCAACGACGCCAACGCCGGGCAGTTCCACTTCCCACGATTTGCCATCGCGCATCAGCTTGAGCGTGAGCGCCTCGGGCCAATGGCTCAGCCCCGGTGGCTTCACCACATCGAGCGCAATCGGCGAAGCTGCGCGCGCGGTTTCGTCGGGCGTCGCGATCAGCCAGAGCGGCGCCGCGGACGCGGGCGCCGGAAGAAGGGTCAGGCAACCGCACAGCCCGATCCAGGCGGCCAGGGCATGCCCGGCGCGAAGCGCACTTTCAATCGCCCGCAGATTCCATCCGCCTTGCGGCGAGGCGGAAAAGGCCCGAGGTGCCAGGGCGAGCCGCCGCCCCGGCGAGGGGCTCAATGGTGGTGCTCTATTGGCCTGCTGCGCCAAGATTGCCACCGCCCAGAGCACGGTAAGCCGACACCCGGGTTTGCAAAAACGCAAGTTGCGTCTGCACGACAGCCTGCTGCACCGCGAAGAGGGAACGCTCGGCGTCCAGCAGTTCGAGCGAACTGCTCACACCGTTGCGGAATCGCAGCTCGGACAGGCGGAATCGCGCCTGCTCGGCGTCAGCCTGCGCCTGCGTCGCGCGCAACTGCTCGTCCAGTGTCGCGCGGCCCGCGAGTGCATCGGCCACGTCGCGGAATGCGGCCCTGGATGGCGCGCTCGTACTGGGCCACGGCGATGTCGCGCTGCACCTCGGCCACGGCCAGGTTGGCGCGATTGCGGCCGGCGTCGAAGATCGGCTGCAGCAACTGGGCCGCGAAGCTCCAGGCGCCGTCCTTGAACAGGTCGGAGAGTTGGGCTGGCCGTGCCGGCGCTCGCGGTCAGCGTGATGCGCGGCCAGAAGGCGGCTCGCGCGGCGCCGATGCTCGCGTTGGCGGCGACGAGTTGCTGTTCGGCCTGCGCCACGTCGGGGCGGCGCAGCAGCACCTCGGAGGGCACACCCGCGAGCACATCGGCGAGCGCGATCGCACTGACCCGGCCGGGCGCGGCGGGCCATTCGGGCAGGGCCTGGCCCAGCAGCAGTGCCAGCGCGTTGCGGTCGAGTTCGCGCTGACGGCGCTGCTGCGCCAGCGTGACCCGGGCGGCCTCGGCCAGAGTCTGCGCCTGGCGCAGATCGAGCTCCGACGCGGCGCCGTTGTCGAACCTGAGCTGAGTGAGCTTGAGCGACTGCTCCCGCGTGTCGAGCGTGCGCAAGGTCAGGTCGAGCAACTCCTCATCTGCTGCCAGGGCGAGGTATTGGTTGGCGACCGAGGCGATCAGGGAGATCTGCACGACCCTGCGAGACTCTTCGCTCGCCAGCACCTGGGCGGCGGCGCTGTCGGTGAGCGAACGCACGCGGCCGAACAGGTCGACCTCGTAGGCTGCCACGCTCAGGCCGGCGCTGTAGGCGCTGACATTGTTGCCGCTGCTGCCGGGGGCGCGGCTCGCGGTCAGACCCGCATTGAGCGTCGGCAACTGGTCGGCGCGCCGCAGCTGGTATTGCGCTCGCACCGCTTCGATGTTGAGCACTGCAACGCGCAGGTCGCGGTTGTTCTTCAGCGCCAGCTCGATCAAAGCACGCAGGGCAGGGTCGGCAAAGTAGTCCTGCCATGCCAGATCGGCGGCTGCAGTGCCCGAGAGAGGGATTCATCGTGCTCATCCACTCAATGGGAGGCCGAACTACTGTCGGGCAGGGCCGACGGTGGCGGCAAGGGCGTGCCCGTCGTCTGGCTGGCGCCTGCGTCGAGCTCATGCGCATACAGCTTGCGCTGCCGCTCGCTGCCCTTGAAGAAGCGCCGCACGACCACGAAGAACACCGGCACGAACAGCACCGACAGCGCCACCGCGCTGACCATGCCGGCCATCACGCCGGTGCCGATCGAGCGCTGGCTGGCCGAACCCGCACCGCTGGCGATGGCCAGCGGCAGCACGCCGAGCACGAAGGCCATCGAGGTCATCACGATCGGGCGGAAACGCAGGTGCGCTGCTTCCAGCACCGCCTCGATCGCGGTGCGGCCCTGCGCCTGCAGATCCTTCGCGAATTCGATGATCAGCACCGCGTTCTTGGCCGAGAGGCCGATGATCGTGATCAGGCCGATCTTGAAGTAGACGTCGTTGCTGAAGCCGCGCAGCTCGGTGCCGAGCACCACACCGAGCACGCCCAGCGGCACCACGAGGATCACCGAGAAGGGAATCGACCAGCTCTCGTACAGGGCCGCCAGGCACAGGAAGACCGCCAGCAGCGAGAATCCGAACAGGTACACCGCGGTGGCCCCGGCGAGGCGCTCCTCGCGCGACTGGCCGGTCCATTCGAAGGCGAAGCCGGGCGGCAGTTGTGCGGCCAACCGCTCCATCTCCGCCATCGCCTCGCCGCTGCTGATGCCCGGTGCAGCGTCGCCGACGATGCGCATCGTCGGGTAGCCGTTGTAGCGGATCGATTGCATCGGCCCGGAGACCCAGCGCGTGGTGGCGAAGGCCGACAGCGGCACCGACTGTCCGCGGTTGTTGAGCACGTTGAGGCGCAAGACGTCGCCCTGCTGCATGCGTTCGGGCGCATCGGCCTGCACCACCACACGCTGCAGCCGACCTTGGCTCTCGAAGTCGTTGACGTAGGTCGAACCCAGCGATGTGGAGATGGCGGCGTTGATCGCGTCGAAGCCGACCCCCAATGCACTCGCCTTCTTGCGGTCGATGTCCAAGCGCAACTGGGGCGCGTCCTCCAGGCCGTCGGGGCGCACGCCGGCCAGCAGCTTGCTTTGCGAGGCCATGCCGAGCAACTGGTTGCGCGCCTGCGACCAGGGCCGCGTGGCCATTGCCGCCGCGGTCCTGCAACCGGAAGTTGAAACCGGTGGCATTGCCCAGCTCCGGAATAGGTGGTGGGCTCAAGGGGAAGATGAAGGCGTCCTTCACGCCCATCAGCGCACCGAACGCGCGCCGCGCCAGGTCCTGTGCCGACTGGCCCGGCGCTCGGCGCTCGTCCCAGTCCTTCAGGGTGACGAAGGCCAGGGCCGCGTTCTGCCCCTGGCCGGAGAAACTGAAGCCCAGCACGCCGACCATGCTCTTGACCTCGGGCTGTTTGAGCATGAAGGCCTCGACCTGCTCCATCACCTTGACGCTGCGATTGACCGTGGCGCCCGGCGGCAGTTGCACGTTGACGACAATGTAGCCCTGGTCCTCGTTGGGCAGGAAGGAGGTCGGCAGGCGCAGCACCAGCCAGATCACCGCGCCGACGATTGCCCCGTACACGATCAACATGCGTCCGGTGCGAGTGAGCAGTCGCGCGAGGGTGCCCTCGTACCGTTTGGCCGTGCTGGAGAAGCCGCGGTTGAACCAGCCGAAGAAGCCGGATTTGGCGTGGTGGTGGCCGGCCTCGACCGGCTTGAGCAGCGTGGCGCACAAGGCGGGCGTGAGCGACAGCGCCATGAAGGCCGAGAAGCCGATCGAGGCGGCCATCACGGCCGAGAATTGGCGGTAGATGTTGCCCACCGCGCCGGTGAAGAAGGCCAGGGGCACGAACACCGAGATCAGCACGACGGTGACGCCGATGATGGCGCCCGAGATCTGCCCCATCGCCTTGCGCGTGGCCTCGCGAGGGGACAGGCCTTCCGTGCTCATGATGCGCTCGACGTTCTCGACCACCACGATGGCGTCGTCGACGACGATGCCCACCACCAGCACCATGCCGAACATCGTGAGCACGTTGATGGAGAAGCCCAGCGTCAGCAGCACGCCGAAGGTGCCCAGCAACGCCACGGGTACCACGATGGTCGGGATGATCGTGTAGCGCCAGTTCTGCAGGAACAGGAACATCACCAGGAACACCAGCGCCACGGCTTCGAGCAGGGTCTCCACCACCTTGGAGATCGAGATCTGCACGAAGCGCGAGGTGTCGTAGGGGATGCTGTACTTCACGCCAGGCGGGAAGTAGCGCTGCAACTCGTCCATGCGCGTGCGCACGGCCTTGGCGGTGTCCAGCGCGTTGCCGCTGGGCGAAAGCTGCACGCCGATGCCGGCGGAAGGCTTGCCGTTCAGGCGCGCTGCGGTGGCATAGGTCTGTGCGCCGAGTTCGATGCGCGCCACGTCGCGCAGCAGCACGGCCGATCCGTCGGGATTGGCGCGCAGCGAGATGTTGCCGAACTCCTCAATGCTGGCGAGTTGGCCGTCGACCACCAGGGTGGCGAACATGGTCTGGCCGGGGAGGTTGGGCAGGTCACCGATGGTGCCCGAGGAGACCTGCGCGTTCTGGGCGCGGATCGCGACTGTGACGTCGTTGGTCGACAGGCCGAAGCCGACGAGCTTGGCCGGGTCGAGCCAGATGCGCATCGCCCGCTCGGTGCCGAACAGCTGCGCCTGCCCGACGCCCGGCAGGCGCTGGATCTCGGGCAGCACGTTGCGCACCGCATAGTCGCCCAGTGCGATGGGGTCGAACTTGGGGTCGTCGGACGACAGGATGGTGAAAAGGAGGAAGTTCGATCGCGCCTGGTCCACGCGAACACCCTGCTGGGTGACAGCCTGCGGCAGGCGCGGCGTGGCGCGGCCCAGGCGGTTCTGCACATCGACCTGGGCGAGTTCGGGTCGGGTGCCGGGCTGGAAGGTCAGCGTCAAGTGCCGCTGCCGTTGGCCTGGGCGACCGATTCCATGTAGATCAGACCCGGCGAGCCGTTCATCTCCTGCTCGATGACCGTCAGCACACTGTCTTCGAGCGTCTTTGCCGACGCACCCGGGTAGGCCACGGTGACGACAATGGCAGGCGGCGCCACGGTGGGGTACTGCGCCACCGGCAACTGCAGGATGGATACCACGCCGCCCACCAGCACAAACAGCGCGATCACCCACGCGAAGATGGGGCGGTCGATGAAGAACTTGGCCATGGTGGGTGGTCCTCAGCGGCTCGCCGCCGAGGCGGGCAGAAGGCGCGGCACCAGCGCCGCCGAGGCGGGCGGCGCGCCCATCTGCCCCGGAGAACGGCACCGGCTTGACCGGCGCGCCGGGGCGCATCTTCTGGAAGCCTTCGACGATGACCTGCTCGCCGGGCTTCAGGCCTTCGAGCACGATCCACTGCGAGCCCGCAGCGCCGCCGATCTTCACGGGGCGAGGCGCGGGCTTGCCCCCTTCGCCGATGACGAGCACGGTGTCGCCCTGGGGGCCGCGCGTCACGGCCTGTTGGGGCAGCAGCATGGCGCCGGCGATCTGCCCCTGCACCAGCCGTGCGCGCACGTACATGCCGGGCAGCAGCGCGCTGCGTGGGTTGGCGACCTCGGTGCGCAGCGTCACCTGGCCGGTGCCGGGGTCGACCGACAGGTCGGAGAACAGCAGCCGGCCGCGCTGCGCCAGCTCGCTGCCGTCGTCGAGCACGATGCGCACCGGGGCCGAGTCGGCAGCGGCCTTGCCTGGGACCGAGGCGGATTGACGCAGCCGGTCCACATCGGCCACAGCCTGCGTGGAGTTCACGTACACAGGATCGATCTGCTGGATGAGCGCGAGCTGGGTCGCCTCGACCTGAGATACCAGCGCCCCTTCGGTGACCAGCGCGCGCCCGATGCGGCCCGAGATCGGCGCCGTGACCGTGGCATAGCCAAGGTTGAGCTGAGCCGTTCGCAATGCCGCGCCTGCAGCTGCCACATCGGCCTCGGCCTGCGCCTGCGCGGCCTGGGCGTTGACGTAGTCCTGCTCGCTGATCGCGTTGGCCGCGCGCAGCGGCTTGAAGCGCGTGGCCTGGGCGGTGGCTTGCACGGTGTTGGCCTGCGCCTTGGCCAGCGCGGCCTTGGCGCTGTCCACGGCGGCCTGGTAGGGCGCGGCATCGATCTGGAACAGCACCTGGCCGGCCTTCACGTCGCTGCCTTCGCGGAACAGGCGCTTTTGCACGATGCCCGTCACCCGCGCCCGCACTTGCGCCACGCGCGAGGCCTCGACGCGCCCGGGCAGCTCGGTCGTGAGCGGCACGGGCTGCGTCGTCACGGTGACCACGCCCACTTCGGGCGGTGGGGGTGCGCCGGCGCCGGGCCCCGCGGGCGCCTTCTGCTCCCCCCCACACGCTCCCAGCGCCAGCACCAGGAGTGTTGCCATCAAGGTCGGCATCGATCGAATGCCTTGGCCGGGACGCTGGCATGCTGCCGCGCCTGTAGAGCTTCGCGTCACTTGGAGATCCTCGCTATCAGATGGAGATGGGCACGAAAACCGGCGCCGGAAACGAACGCTGCCGCGAGCTAAGGCAGTCCCAGCTGCCCTAGCTCAAACGCGGTCGCCACGAGTTTGCAGTATAGGCATACATTCGAGAATGTATGCTCGCATCACAGTCTGCACCTGACCGGTTCCTGAGTCGATCACACCCGCCATGGCCCGTCGCACCAAGGAAGAAGCACTCCAGACCCGCAACGACCTGATCGATGCGGCCGAGATCGTTTTCGAGTCACGCGGCGTGGCGGGGGCGGCCCTGCAGGAAGTGGCCGAAACCGCCGGCGTGACGCGCGGAGCCGTCTATTGGCATTTCCGAGACAAGGTGGACCTGTTCAACGCGATGATGGAACGTGCCATCCTGCCGTTCGAGCCGCAGTGGTTGGTCGCCAGTGCGGACGATGCGGCGGACCCGCTGGCCCGGCTGCGCGACGTGTTGTGCGACGTCCTGCGCCAGACCGCGACCGACCCGCGCCTTCAGCGCGTGCTGGCAATCTCCACCCAGAAGGTGGAGTACGTCGGCGAGCTCAACGGCATCCGGGAACGACATCTGCGGAGTCGCGAACAGGCCTTGCGGCGCATCGAAGGCTTGCTGCGCCTCGGGGCCGCGTCCGGGCAGTTGGCCGCCGGCCTGTCTGCGAAGCCCGCCGCCCGGGCACTGCACGCCCTGGTGGACGGATTGATCGCCAACTGGATGCTCGACCGAGACGCCTTTGACCTATGCCGGGTCGGCCAAACGGCCGTCGAGCAACTGCTGGCCGGGCTGCATTCTCCTGGATCGTCGGTTCGGCCGACGAGACAACGTCCGCCCGAGCACGCTGGCATTGATTGACGGCTCCATCGATCAGCACATCGACAACAAGGCAGCCGCCGCTCGCTCGAGAATGCGGAAATGAGCAGTGTGTTGCGTGTGCACGAAGGGTGGCTGACATCCGCGCTCCGGTGCCTGAGCTTGGCGCTTCAGGCTCTTGGTCTGAGCACATGCGCCGCGCTCGGGGATCCGCATGCCACCCGGCTCACCACAGATCCATGGGAGAGTTGGAGCCGCAATGTGTTCGGCTTCAACGAGTCACTGGACCGGCACGTGCTCAAGCCCGTGGCGACGGCCTACAGCGAGATCGTCCCGGGCCCCGTGCGTCAGGCGGTGACGGCAACTTTCGGCAACGTCGGTGATGCTTGGTCGGCCGTCAACCTGTTGCTGCAAGGGCGGTTCAAGCCGGGCGCCGAGCAGACCATGCGTTTCGCACTGAACTCGACATTCGGACTTGCCGGACTCCTCGACATCGCGACGGAAGCGGGCATCGACCGGCGCCGCGAGGACCTGGACAAGACCTTCGGTCGATGGGGCGTCGGCAACGGTCCCTACATCGTCTGGCCGCTGTTGGGTCCGTCTTTGCTGCGCGCCTCGTTTGCATTGCCGTTGGATCGCTTTATCGGCAACAGAGGGTCTTCTTCTTTTCGAGCGCCGGCGTACTTCAGAGTGTTCG
>JADJHR010000014.1 GCA_016707445.1 Rubrivivax sp. | reverse complement strand
GTGAAGGCACGGTGCAATGGGGGGGCGGGCAGCGCAAGCATCGGTGACTCGTCGCGGGCAGAAAGGCCCGGCGGCGAAGATACCGCAATCGGGCGTGCGGCGGTCAAGCGCGCAGCTTGAAAATTACCGTGCTCAGCCGCCCTTGGCGCGTGCCAGGGCCTTGGCCAGGTTCTCGATCTGGCGCCCGCCCAGCGAGTCGATGGTCTCGCCAGGAAACAGGATCTCGGCGCGCCGGTTGGCCTGACGGTCCTCGTCGCTGACTTCCGGCGACTTGCGCGGCTTGGCCTTGCCCAGGCCACGCGACTCCACCCGGTTGGGCGGCACCTGGCGTTGCAGGATGGCCGCGCGCACCCGATCGGCACGATCGAGCGACAGGCGCATATTGACCGCATCGCTGCCGACGCTGTCAGTATGCCCCTCGACGACGATCTGGCCGCGGGCCTTGGTGAATGCCGGTTTGAGCAGGTCGAGCACCGGGCCGGCATCGTCAGACAGCGCACTCTTGCCAAACTCGAACAGGATCGAGTTCGGCAGGATCGCGCGCGCACCCTCGGGGCTGTCTTCGAAGCGCAGGCGGTCGCGCACGTCGACCTCCGGGGCCGGCGCCGGTGCCGGCGGGGGCGGCGGTGGTGCCGCACAAGCGCAAAGCAGGCTCGCCAGCGCGAGACCCAGGCCGAGTCGGCGCCGACTTGAAGACAACCAGGGGCGTGCAGGCATGGGTTCCTCGCTCGTTCAGTCGCTTGGGGGATCGGCTGCGGCGCTGCCGCCGGCGCGAAAGATAACGCAGTTTCCTGGCGCAGTGGCGGTCGGCAGCACACGAAATCCATTTTCCTGGGCAAGCGACGCCTGCCCGCTCGGGCGCGGTTCAGTTGCGATCGATGCGTCGCGACAACACGACCGAGGTGGTGGTCTGCTGCACGCCGTCGAGCGCACGGATCTGGTCGAGCAGCGCATCCAGCCGCTCGGCCGAATCGGCGCGCAGCAGCGCCACGTAGTCGAACTGGCCACTCACAGAATCAAGCTGCTTGACCTCGGGAAAACGGGTCAGCAGCCGCACCACGTCGGCGCCCGAACGCGGTTGCACCGTGATGCCGACAAAGGCCGACAGCCCTTGCTGCGCCAGGTCGTGGCGCAGCCGCACGGTGTAGCCGCTGACGATGCCGTCACGCTCCAGCCGCGCCAGCCGCGCGACGATGGTGGTGCGCGCCACGCCCAGCTTGCGCGCCAGGTCGGCCGTCGCTTCACGCGCATTCACCGCCAGCAGCGCCAGCAAGTCGTGGTCGAGTGTGTCGCGCAACTGCGCCAGGGGCGGTGACGGTGAGGGCCGGACCATGGCCGGTGTTCAATCCAGCGTGACTTCGGCGCGCACGGTGCCGGCGCGGTCGGCGGTGGCCGTGAGCGCGATCGCCGTACCGCGAGCGCCATGCACCACCCACTCGACCACTGCGCGATCGGCGGTGACTTCGCGGTTGGGCTGGAAGGCCTGCAGCGTGGCCTTGGGCGCATGACCGTCGAGATGGCCGGCGAGCACGCGCTCCTTGCCGCTGATCAGCGACACGCCCGGCGGCAGGTGAATGTTGAACACGGTGCCACGCGCAATCTTGCGTTCGATCGCGCGCTTGCTCACGTTGGACGGCAGGTAGCCGCTGTTGGCCACCGCGAAGCGCACGCGCCAGGTGTCGGCGCCCAGCGCGCGCACCTCGGTGCGCAGCACCTCCAGGCAGGGCAGCGACAGCGCGATCTGCGACAACCAGCCGGGGAAGCGCGCGGCCTCGCGCTCGCGCAGGTGCGGCGGCGGGTTGCGCCAGTAGTTCATGCGGTCCCAGCCGCCGAGTTCGACCATGCCCAGCTGCGGATGACGGTAGGGATACCAGCCTACGTGCGCTTGCCCGCCGCAGTGATCGTCGCTCCACTTCAGCAGCTTCAGGTCGTCTTCCACCGGGTGGTCGCGGTACCACTCGATCCACCCGTAGTCGGTGATGCCGGCTTCCTTGTTCGGCGCCCAGAGCTCGACCGTCCAGAACAGCGCCCCCAGGTGCTCGTAGACCCAGTCCTGGGTGCCGGTGATGACTTCCTTGGGGTGGTACTTGAAGTCGTGATAGATGCTGATCGCCGGGTAGCCGCTGAGCTTGGCGCCGAGGTCCGACAGCCGCTTGTACATCCACAGGTCCTCGGGCGTCATGTCGTTGTCGCTCTGCGTGCCCATGGGCCGCAGGATCACGCCGCTGTGCGTGTGGAAGCTGACCGCCGCGCCGATGTTCGGGTGCCGGGTGATGAAGTCGACCATCGCCCGCACCTCGGGCTCGCTGGTCGGGTAGGGGCCGCCCCCACCTGCTCGAACTCCTGCCGCCAGTAGGCCGGGAAGTTGCGATTCAGGTCCAGGCCTTCGCGGTCCTTGTTGACCGTGACCTTCAGGCCGTCCCAGTTCTGCAGCGTGCCCTCGGGCATCAGCCGGTAGTAGCTGCCACCGAACTCACCGGGCTCGCGCGGCACCATCAGGCGCGGGTCGGCGTCGCACTTCTTGTACGGGCCGTGCGGGTCGGGCAGGCGCATGTAAAGCACGCGGCCATCGCCGTCGATGTCCTCAACCGTCAGGCCCTCGATGTGGGGCTCGTCGTAGGGATAGGCGCGTGTGCCCGAGCGGATGTGGCGCGGCTTGTCGGCCAGTGCCAGCTCGGCGCCGTCGGGGTTCAGCCGCGGGCAGATGTAGACCGTGCGCGTGTCCAGCAGATGGCGGATGCGGGCATCGTCGGCACCGCTGGCCAGCTGGTGCAGGAAGTACAGGCAGGCGGTGGACGCGGTCAGCTCGGCAGCGTGGATGTTGCCGTCGATCCACAGCGCGGGCTTCTCGTCGTGCACCCCGGTGACGCTGTTGGTGACGGTCATCAGCCAGATGTCGCGGCCCTCGTGGCTCTTGCCCAGCGAGCTCAGGGTCATGAGGCCGGGCAACGCGGCCGCGTAGTCCTGCAGCAGCCGCGTGAGTTCGGCGTGGCGGTAAAACTGATTGAAGCGGGGAACGGGGATGGGGGCAGTCATGCAACAGCCTTGGACAACAAGAAACCCATGATTGTGGATCGACCTTCGACTGTCCCCGCAGCGGGCTCACCCTCGCTTGCGGGGGTTGGTGGGGGGCCGTGGCGTTCAGGCCTGGCAGCAGATGCCGGCCCTACTCCAGCAGCAGCTTGGTGATGCCTCGCCAGCTGAGCAGCCGGCCCGGGTTCTGCGTTTCTTCCAGCACACCGCTCATGCGGCGGCGGATGCCGGCGCTCTGGCGCGCGCGCCAGATCACCAGGTCGGTCAGCCAGGGCCGGTGGTTGACGTGCGCGGCCTTCTCGTACAGGCCAAAGCGCGGTTTCAGCGCCTGCAGCGCGTCTTCATACCGGCTGCGCACCGTGTCGTCGTTGGTGCCGGTGGCGATGGCATCAGCGGCCAGCAGGCCGGTCTCCAGCGCCTTGCCGATGCCTTCGCCGGTGAAGGCATAGGTGCTGCCGATGGCCTCGCCGCTGACCAGCAGGCCCGGCCGCGACCACAAGGCGCCGCCCAGCGAGCAGCGCAGCGGTGCGCCCTTCAGTTCGCCCTGCAACTGGCCGCCGCGCACCAGCTCACCAGCCGGGGCGTAGACCGCGCAGAAAGCGTCGAACATGGCTCGCAGGTTGACGTCCTGCATGCGAAAACCGCCGTCGGCGCGTTCGACTTCGTGGCTGCCGGTCAGGCCGGCACCGATGTTGAACAACCCGCCGGGCGCGGGAAAGATCCAGCCATAACCACCCGCCAAGCGCTTGTGCCAGAAGATCTCCAGCGTGGTGATGCGACCAACCATGGCCGGGTTCTTCACGTAGCCGCGCAGCGCCACGCCGCTGGGGGTGCGGCGCTGGCACATGCCGGCCGCGATCAGCCCCTGCGGCACCGCGCCGGTGGCCAGCACCAGCCAGCGTGTGCTGATCTCGTGCAGGCTCTCGCCGATGCGCAGGCGCAGGCCTTGCACGCGTTGCCCCTGATCAGCGGCCAGCAGCGGGGCCTCGAAGCGCGCCGGCATCAACAGCCGCGCGCCGGCACGTTCGGCCGCCCGCACCAGGATGTGATCGAGCTGCAGGCGGGGCAAGACCGCCAGCGTGCCGGGCACGTCGACCTGGCCACCGCGCGGCCCGGTACAGCGCACGTGCGACACACGCTGCGCCTGCGCCATCACCTCGTCGAGAACGCCCATGCGGCGCAGCGCGGCGTGGGCGTCGGGGATGAGGCCGTCGCCGCAGACCTTGTCGCGCGGGAAGACATGCTGGTCGATCAGCACCACGTCCAGCCCGCGGCGCGCCAGCTGCCAGGCGGCGGCACTGCCGGCCGGGCCGGCACCGACCACCGCGACGTCGCAACGCGTGGGCAGCGAGGGGCTGGAAACGGGGGCAGTCACGGCGGCGCAATTGTAGGCAGAGCCCTCTGGTGGCCCGCTTCACCTTGACCGGACTCAAGGCCGCTCAAGGTCGGTCGGCGCATGATCCGCATGAAAGCAGCCTGCCCCAATGGCGCAAGGACCAGACCCATGAGCAAGCACCTCACCGCCGGCCAGAAAGCCCTGCTGCAGGCCGCCTTGGTGCAGCGCCAGCATCAGCTGGACCAGCGCCTGGCCGAGCACACGCACGGCCAGAGCCGCGCCGAGCATGCGCGTGAGGTGCTGCTGCAGGACGACGACGACGCGCCGCAACGCGAGAACGAGCGCGAGATGGATCTGGCCCGCACCGACATCGAGACGCAGGAGCTCGGCGCCGTCAGTCAGGCCCTGTTGCGGCTGAAGGACGATGATTTCGGCGTCTGCAGCGACTGCGGCAGCGACATTCCCTTCGACCGCCTGAAGATCGAACCCTGGGCGCTGCGTTGTGTGGCCTGCGAGAGCCGCCGCGAACGCAGCAGCCATCCCTGAACCCTTTCAAACCTGCAACCCGAGGAGAACCCCCGATGACGATGTTTCACGCCGTGGTCTGGATCGACCACCAGAGCGCCCAGATCCTGCAGTTCGATGCCGAACATGTGCAGGCGCAAAAGGTCAAGGCGCACAGCCATCACACCGCGCAGCACGGCAGCACCGTGCGCACCGAGCATGAGTTCTTCGGCCATGTCTGCGATGCGCTGGTCGGCATCCCAGAAGTGCTGATGACCGGCCCGCGCACCGGCCTGGCCGACTTCGACCACTATGTACGCAAGCACCGGCCCGAGATCGCCGGCCAGCTGGTGGGCAGCGAGATCGTCGATCATCCCAGCGAGAACCAGCTGGTGGCGATGGCGCGCAAGTACTTTCTGAAGTTCGACCGCATGAGCGGTGTGCCGACGCCGACCTGAGACCTTGCCCCTCAGTCCGACAACCAGCGCAGTTGTGATGGCGCCAGCCCCAGGCTGACGTCGCCATCGACCGCAAACTTGTGCTGGCCGGCGTGGTGCGTCTGATCCACCGCCACGCTGTGTGGGCCGACCCGCACGCGGTAGCGCGTGAACTCGCCCAGGAACTCGCTGGCCTCGACGCGGCCCGACATCCACAGCCACTGCGGATCGCGCGCCGCACCGGCGTCCGTCATCTGCAGCGACTGCGGCCGAAAGCCCAGCATCTGGCGCTCGCCCGCAGGCGCGCTCATCTGCGCCGGCAGCGGCAGATTGCCGACACCGTCGACCTGCAGCGTCGCCGCCGGCGTGCCTGCGGCGTGCACGCGACCGGGCAACAGGTTCATGGTGCCGACGAAGTTGGCCACGAAGGTGTTGACCGGGTCGTCGTAGAGCGCGGCCGGCGCGCCCACCTGCTGCACCACGCCCTGGTCGAGCACGGCCATGCGGTCGGCGGTGGTCATCGCCTCTTCCTGGTCGTGGGTGACGAAGATCGTCGTCAGCCCCAGACGCCGCTGCATGCTCAGCAGTTCCTGGCGCATCTGCACGCGCAAGGTCTTGTCGAGGTTGGACAGCGGCTCGTCGAGCAGCAGCACCTGCGGTTCGATGACGATGGTGCGCGCCAGTGCCACGCGCTGCTGCTGACCGCCCGACAGCTGGTTCGGTCGGCGATCACCGAAGGCCGACAGGCCCACGAGCTCAAGTGCCGCGCCCACCTTGTGCCGGACCGTCGCCCTGTCGACCCGGCGCTCGACCAGGCCGAAGGCCACGTTGTCCCACACGCTCAGGTGCGGCCACAGCGCGTAGCTCTGGAACACCATGCCGATGTTGCGCGACCACGGGGGCTGGGCCGAGATGTCGACGCCGTCGATCAGCACCTCGCCGCTCTGCTGGCGGCTGAAGCCTGCGATCAGGCGCAGCAGCGTGCTCTTGCCCGACCCCGAGGGGCCCAGCAGCGCGAAGAACTCACCCGGCTCGATGTCGAGATCGACATCCTTGAGCACCTCGGTCGAGCCGTAGGACAGCCGCACGTGGCGGCACTGGACGCTGACCTTCTTCATGCCTGGGCTTCCTTGGCGGACGGCGCAAACCGACTCTGCGTGCGTTCGACCACCCCATGCGACAGATAGGTGCCGATCGCGACCACGACGATCGCCAGCACCCCCAGTGCCGCGCCCGGGCCGCGGCCGGCCACGCTCTGCATGTAGAGGTAGATGCCATAGCTCATCGGCGCCTGGCTTTCGGCCGAAGTGAGCAAGATGGTGGCCGACAACTCCACCGCCGCGGTGATGAAACTGGTGACGAACCCGGCCAGGATGCCGCCCGCCATCAGCGGCACCGTCACGCGGCGGATGGTGCGCAGCGCGGTCGCGCCCAGACTCTCGGCGGCCTCTTCCAGCGACACATGCACCTGCTGCAGCGCGGCCACACAGCTGCGCAGCGCATAGGGCAGGCGCCGCACGGCGTAGGCCAGCATGATCATCACCCAGGTGCTGGTGAGCAGGGTGTCGGTGCCCGGCAGCGTGATGCCCTTGAACAGCCGCAGGAAGCCGATCGCCAGCACGATGCCCGGCACCGCGAGCGACGCGGTGGCGATCCAGTCCAGCCATTGCCGTGCCGGCAGCGTGGTGCGAAAGATCAGGTAGGCGATGGTCACGCCCAGGATCACGTCCAGCCCGGCGGCCAGGCTGCAGTACAGCAGCGTGTTCTTGATCATGCCGCTGGAGTCCTGGAACACGGTGGCGTAGTGCGCCAGCGTGTAGGCATCGGGCAGCGGCGAGAAGCTCCACACCTGCGCCAGGCTGAGCAGCAGCACGCCCAGATGAGGCGACAGCACGATCAGCAGCACGGCGCCGATCCATGCGTAAGCGGCCAACGCGCCCAGCGGCGACAGCCGGCGCCGGCGGATGCTGCCGCCGCCCTTTTGCGTGGTGGCGTAGTCGCGACCCTTGAGCACGCGTGCCGACAGCGCCATCGCGGCGATCGAGAACACGATCATGATGACGCTGATGACGTAGCCCATCGGGTCTTCCAGCCCGACCTGCGTGATGCGCAGGTAGGCCTGCGGCGCCAGCAGGTTGGTCTGGCCCAGCACCAGCGGCGTGCCCAGGTCGTCGAAGACCTTCACGAAGACCAGCGAGGCCCCGGCCACGAAGCCCGGCAGCGCCAGCGGAAAGATCACGCGCCAAAACAGGCGCCAGCCGCGGCAGCCCAGGTTCATGGCCGCCTCTTCCATCGCGCCGTCGATGTTGCGCAGCGCGACGGTCAGGTTCATCAGGATGAACGGGAAATAGTGGATGGACTCGACGAAGATGACACCGTTCAGGCCTTCCATGATCGGCAGCGTGACGCCGAACCACTCGCCCAGCAGCAGGTTCAGCGAGCCCGAGCGACCGAAGATCAGCTGCATCGCCACCGCACCAACGAAGGGCGGCATGATCAGCGGCAGCACGCCCAGTGTCTGGATCAGGATGGCGCCGCAAAAGTCGAAGCGCACCGTGAAGTAGGCCAGCGGCACCGCGATCAGGGCCGCGAAGATCGACGAAACGCTGGCCACGTAAAGGCTGTTGAGGAAGGATTCCTTCATCAGCCCCTGCGAGAAGAAGGCCACGAAGTGGCCCACCGTGGGTGTGCCGTCGGCCTCGACGAAGGCCGTATAGAAGACGCGCCCCACCGGCAGCACCATGAACAGCAGCAAGAAGCCCAGCACCAAGGCCGCGGCCAGCCAGACACCGGGGCGCACCCCGACCGCAGCAACGGGGCGGCCCGGGCGCGGCCGGGCCTGCAGCCCGCCGGCCGCGGCGGTGGGGGTATTCATCGACGGGTCAGCGCGCCAGTGCCTGCTCGGCCAGTGCCTTCGCGCGCTCGTAGTTCTGGCGCGCGCTGGTGTTCCAGTGGTCCTCGAGCGCGGTCACGCGCTTGTTGACGGCAGCGTCTTTCTTGCTTGCGGCAAAGACGGCCAGGAACTCGCGGTCGGCCACCTTGCCGGCGTCGACCACCGGCGTGAAGGCAGCGTCGCGTGCTTCTTTCAGCAGCGCCGCGGCCTTCGGATTGGGCGTCTTGGCCAGCGCCGCTTCGGCAGCGTGGATGGCCTTGGTGGCCGCCTGCAGCTCCTTCAGCCGGAAGGTGATGGTCTGGTCGAACAGCGCCGACACCACGTTGTAGCGCGACTCGGACAGGTCGGAGTTGAAATGCACCTTCGCGCGCTTGGCGATTTCGAACGGGTTGGGGTAGCCCTTGGGTGTCTTGCCGTCCATGGCTTCGGGCGGCAGGATGGGCAGGCGCGAGATCTTCGGGTCGTACAGCAGTTGCTGACCTTCCTGACTGACGGCAAAGGCAATGAACTTCTTCGCTTCATCGGCGTTCTTGCCGCCGGCCACCAGGCCGATGTTGGCCGGCACCACGGCGGTCACGTCGGGGTAGATGAACTCGACCGGAAAGCCGCTGTACTTGCCGGCCAGGCCGAAGAAATCGACCACCAGGCCAATGCCGAACTGACCATTGTTGACGCCATCGGGCACGCCGAAGCTGCGCTCGGTGACGGCGGCGCAGTTGCCCGCGATCTGCAGCACCTGGTGCCAGCCCTTGTCCCAGCCTTCGCCCTGCAGCATGGTCTCCACCGTCAGGTGGGTGGTACCCGAGCGTGACGGCGAACTGATCGCCACATGGCCGAAATAGACCGGCTTCATCAGGTCGGCCCATTGCCGCGGCGCGGGCAGCTTGTTGGCCGCCATGTAGCGCGTGTTCCACATCAGGCCGTAGCCGGCCAGCGCCTGGCCCAGGTACAGGCCCTGCGGGTTGTTGATCGGATAGTTGCCGACCTTCGCCGGCGCCGCCTTGTTGGCCAGTGCGGCCACGTTGTCGAGCAGCTTCTGGCCCGCCAGCACCTCGAAGGCATCGGGCGCCGAGGCCCAGAAGATGTCGGGCCGCTGACCGACCGGCAGTTCGCGCACGTAGGCGATGCCCTGGATCGTGTTCTTGTTCAGGATCTCGACCTTGATGCCGGGGTTGGCCTTTTCGAAGGCCGTCTTGTAGATCCTGGTCAGCTCTTTCGGAAACGAGGTGACGACGGTGACAGTGCCTGCCTGTGCGGCAAAGACAGCGGCCGCCAGCGTGGAGGCGACGAGCATGCGCTTGAACATGGGATCTCCTGGATGGCAATGGTCTCGGGATGCACGATAGCGGTGCACCCCGGACCTGCCAATCAGGGCTTGCGCTGGCCTATCGGCCCCCGGCCTTGACCTTCAGTCGCCAGGCGTGCAGCAGCGGCTCGGTGTAGCCGCTGGGCTGGACCAGGCCCTTGAAGACCAGATCGCTGGCGGCCTGGAACGCAGCCGAGCTGTCCAGGCGGTCGGCCATGGTCGTATAGGCCGGATCCCCTGCGTTCTGTTTGTCCACCACCTTGGCCATGCGCTTCAGGGTGCGCTTCACCTGTGCCTTGCTCACCACGCCATGGTGCAGCCAGTTGGCCATGTGCTGGCTGCTGATGCGCAGCGTGGCGCGGTCTTCCATCAGGCCCACGTTGTGGATGTCGGGCACCTTGGAGCAGCCCACGCCCTGGTCGATCCAGCGCACGACGTAACCCAGGATGCCCTGGGCGTTGTTGTCCAGTTCCTGCTGCCGGTCGGCTTCGGACCAGTTTGGTTTGCGCGCTACGGGCACGGTCAGCAGGCCGGTCAGCAGCCCTTCGCGCTCGGCGTCGAAGTCGGTCTTTTCCAGCGCCTTCTGCACCGCGAAGACGTCGACCTGGTGGTAGTGCAGCGCGTGCAGCGTGGCCGCGGTCGGGCTGGGCACCCAGGCCGTGTTGGCGCCGGCGCATGGGTGGCCGATCTTCTGCTGCAGCATGGCGGCCATCAGGTCGGGCATGGCCCACATGCCCTTGCCGATCTGCGCCTTGCCGCGCAGCCCGCAGCTCAGGCCGACCAGCACGTTGTTGCGCTCGTAGGCCTGGATCCAGGCGCTGCTCTTCATGTCGCCCTTGCGCAGCATCGGGCCGGCCTGCATCGCGGTGTGCATCTCGTCGCCGGTGCGGTCCAGGAAGCCGGTGTTGATGAAGGCCACGCGGTCGGCGGCGGCGGCGATGCAGGCCTTCAGGTTGACGCTGGTGCGGCGCTCCTCGTCCATGATGCCGAGCTTGACGGTGGCTTTCGGCAGGCCCAGCAGCTGCTCGACGCGGCCGAACAGCTCGCTGGCGAAGGCCACCTCGGCCGGGCCGTGCATCTTGGGCTTGACGATGTAGACGCTGCCGCGACGGCTGTTGCGCAGGCCTTCGGTCTTCTTCAGATCGTGCAGCGCGATCGTCGTCGTGATGACGGCGTCCAGGATGCCCTCGGGGATCTCGCGACCGTCGTCCCCACAGGATGGCCGGGTTCGTCATCAGGTGGCCGACGTTGCGCACGAACAGCAGGCTGCGGCCGTGCAGCGCCACGTCCTCGCCACGCGGGCCGGTGTAGAGGCGGTCGGGGTTGAGGCCACGCGTGAAGGTCTTGCCGCCCTTGGTCACGGCTTCGGTCAGCGTGCCCTTGAGGATGCCCAGCCAGTTGCCGTAGGCCTGCACCTTGTCGTCGGCGTCGACCACCGCCACCGAGTCTTCCAGGTCCAGGATGGTCGACAGCGCCGACTCGAGCACCAGGTCGCTGACACCGGCCGGGTCGCCGCGGCCGATGGCCGTGCTGCGGTCGATGCGGATGTCCAGGTGCAGGCCGTGGTGCGACAGCAGCACCGACGAGGGCGCGCCCATCTCGCCCTGGAAGCCGACGAACTGCGCCGGGTTCTTCAGGCCCACGGTCGTGCCGTTCTTCAGAGTCACGGCCAGGTTGTTGTCGACCACGCCGTAGCCCGTCGAATCCAGATGCGAGCCCTTCTTCAGCGGCGCACAGCGGTCCAGCACATGGCGTGCGTACGCGATCACCCGGGCGCCGCGCACCGGGTTGTAGCCTGGGCCGCGGCTGGCGCCGTCGTCTTCGGGCAGCGCGTCGGTGCCGTACAGCGCGTCGTACAGCGAACCCCAGCGTGCGTTGGCGGCGTTCAGCGCGTAGCGCGCGTTGGTGATCGGCACCACCAGCTGAGGGCCGGCCTGCAGCGCCAGCTCGGCATCGACGTTCTTCGTCGTCACCTTCACCTTGTCGGGCACCGGCACCAGGTAGCCGATCTTCTGCAGGAAGCGGCGGTAGGTCTTCATGGCCCGGATCGGACCGGGATGGGCCTTGTGCCAGGCGTCCAGTTCTGCTTGCAGGCGCTCGCGTTCGGCCAGCAGGGCTGCGTTCTTCGGGGCCAGGTCATGCACCAGTGCGTCGAAGCCGCGCCAGAACGCGGCCGGCTCGACGCCCGTGCCCGGCAGCACCTGCTCGTCGATGAAACGCTGCAGCACGGTGGCAACCTGCAGACGGTGGAGGGGGGTGCGATCGGTCATGGTCGGGCCTCGTGGACAGTTGCAAAGTTCAGGCGGGAAAGAAATCGAGCACGTCGCGCAGGCTGCTGCCCGTGCGCGTGGGCAGGGTGCCGAGCTGTTCGGGCGGCGCACCGCTGCGGTTCACCCACAGCGTGGTGTAGCCGTACCAGGTGGCGCCGATGGCGTCCCAGCCGTTGCTGGACACGAACAGGATCTCGCGCGCCGGCAGGCCCAGTCGCTGCGGCCCCAGGGCGTAGGCGGCGGGGTCGGTCTTGTAGCGCTGCACGCTGTCGACCGAGATCAGGGGCTGCAGCAATTCGCCCAGGCCGGCGCTCTTGACCGCCACGTCCAGCATCGCTGGGTCGCCGTTGCTCAGAATGCCGCAGGGCACGCCCCGGCGCTGCAGTTCGACCAGCACGGCCTGGTTCTCGGGGAACGCCGACAGGTGCCGGTACTGATTCATCAGCCGCTCTTCGGCGGCGATGTCGAGCTTCAGGTTCAGCCGCAGTGCGGCAAAGCGCAGGCCGGCGCGGGTCAGGTCCCAGAACGGCTGGTAGCGGCCACTCATCGAGCACAGCCGCGTGTAGTCGATCTGCTTGTCGCGCCAGATCAGCGCCAGGCGCTCGCCGTGACCGGGATACAACTGCTCGGCCAGCAAGGCGACGCTGTAGACGTCGAACAGGGTGCCGTAGGCGTCGAAAAGTACGGTGCGTAGCTTCATCGCTGTCACTCTATTCCAACCACGATCAACCATTAACTACGCTGCAATACATAGATTCATGCGCAAATGATGCATAGTTGCACCCCATGGATCGGCTCAAGCAGATCGAGACGCTGGTTTCGGTGGCCACCAGGGGCAGCCTGACCGCCGCCGCACGGGCTGAAGGCGTGGCACCGGCAGTGATCGGGCGGCGCATCGACGCGCTCGAGGAGCGCTTGGGCGTGAAGCTGCTGCTGCGCACCACGCGCCGCATCACGCTGACGCACGAAGGCAGCGCCTTTCTCGAGGACTGCCAGCGCCTGCTGGCCGACCTGGCCAACGCCGAAGCCAGCGTCAGCGCCGGCGGGGTGAAGGCCAGCGGCCACCTGCGTGTCACCGCGCCGGCGGGTTTCGGCCGCCGCCACGTGGCGCCGCTGGTGCCGCGCTTTCTGGCCCAGCACCCCGATGTCAGCGTATCGCTGAACCTGTCGGACCGCGTGGTCGACATCGTCAACGAGGGCTTCGACTGCGCGGTGCGTGTGGGCGACCTCAGTGATTCCAGCCTGGTCAGCGTGCGCCTGGCTGACAACCGGCGCCTGTGCGTCGCCGCGCCGGCCTATTTGCAGCGCGCCGGCGTGCCGCACAGCCCGGCCGAATTGTCACGCCACGAATGCCTGACGCTGTCGTCGGAAGCCAGCCAGACGCGCGGCTGGGCCTTCATGGTCGACGGTGCCCTGACCCATCTGCGGCCCAGCGGCCGGCTGGACTGCAGCGACGGCCAGGTGCTGCACGACTGGTGTCTGGCCGGCATGGGCATCGCCTGGCGCAGCACCTGGGAGGTCGAGCGCGAGGTCGGCGCCGGCCGGCTGAGCGTGGTGCTCGATGCCTTCGCGGCGCCGGCGAACGGCATCTACGCGGTGTTTCCGCAGCGCAAGCACCTGCCGCTGCGCATGCGTCTGTGGATTGACTTCATCAAGCACAGCTTCGGCGATCCGACCTACTGGGCCGTGGCCTGATCGGCTGCCTGAACGACGACGGCCCGGGCCGCCAAAAGCGGGCCGGGCCGTGGCCACAGGCGAAAGACGGTCCTACTTCTTGGCGCCGGCGTCGGCCTCGCACTTCTTCATGTAGCTGGACTTGGCGGCGCCGGCCAGCGCCTTGCCGTTCTTGTCCATGGCCTTGGCCTCGCAGGCGGCAGCGGCGCCGCTGCCGGCCTCGCATTTCTTCATGTAGCTGGCCTTGGCGGCACCCGCCAGCGGCTTGCCGTTCTTGCCGATCGCCTTCGCTTCGCAGTCGGCGTTGGCGGCCGTTGCAACCAGCGGTGCCGACAGGGCCAGGGCGGCGATGCAGGCGGTCAGGATCGCGGAAAATTTAGTCATCGGGTTCTCCTCAGGGTGGACGGGGTGCCGCCATGCGGCGCGCCCCATTCCAGCACGGCACTTGCATTGCAGCAACGCATCAACGCGCCAGGTCCCTCACCGGCTGACAGTTCTGACGTGCCGGCGCGACAACGCCGCAGATCAGAGAATGCGCCTCGGATGTGCCAGTGCCTCGTGCGCGGCATGCAGCCGCCGCACCAGCACCTTGATGAAGGCGGCGTCGAACAGGTGTCGCGTGGGCATCGACAGCTGGCCCAGGGTGTGCGGCGTGAACGACAAGGTGGTGGCCGGATCGGCCACGATCACGTCGGCGACGTGAATGCGCAGATCAGGATTCGGCGCCAGGTAAGCCATTTCGCCCACCGAGTCGCCGACGCCCAGCTGCGCCACGTGCGCGGCATCGCGAAAGACATCGACGCGGCCGCGCGCCAGGATGTGGAAATCGTCGCCTTCCTGGCCCTTGCGGTAGATCGCGTGGCCGAAGGGCAGGCGCTGCCAGCGCGCGCGATGCACCACCTCCCACAGCTCGACATCACCGAAGCCCTGGAAGAACTCCAGCGTGCGCAGCAGGTTGAAGCGCTCGGAATCGAGCACGCCTTGCTGCTGGCCGCGCGGCACCTCATGGTCGGTGATCAGCGCCGACAAGGCCTGCGCGAAGCGGCCCCAGTCGGCGGGCCGATCGTCCCGGTCCTTGGCCAGAGCGCCCAGGATCAGCAGGTCCAGCCGTTCGGACACGCCATCGCGCAGGCCGCGCAGCGACGCCGGCTGCACGTTGTAGATCTGATGCATGATGGCCTGCTGCCGTGTGGCGTCGAACGGCGGGCGGCCTGCAATCAGGTGGTACAGCACCGCGGCCAACGAATACAGGTCGGCACGACAGTCCAGCGTGTCGCCGTCGAGTTGTTCGGGCGACATGTAGGCGAGCGACCCCACACGATAGACCTGCGTGGCGTCCGAAGTCTGGTTGAAAGCGCTGCCGAAGTCGGTGATCTTCACGTCGACCACCTGGTCGCCGTCCATCACCGCCAGCAGGTTGGCCGGCTTGACGTCGCGGTGGATCACGCCCTGACGGTAGACGTAGCCCAGTGCCATCGCGCACTTGAAACCGATCTCGACGATCTGGTCCAGCGGCAGCAGGGTGTCGGCACGGCAGAAACGCCGCAGCGTCACGCCGTCGACGTATTCCATCACCAGGTAGGGTGCGGCGTCGTCGAACACCGCGTCCAGGATCTGCACCACGTTCGGGTGGTTCAGCCGCCCGACCAGGGCCGCCTCGGCGGCGAAGAAGCGGCGCTGGAAGTGCGATTCGCGCGAGTCGGGCAGCAGGCCCAGGCGCACGCGCTTGATCGCCACGTTGCGGCCGCGAAACTCGTCATGGGCCAGGAAGACTTCGCTGGTCGAGCCTTCGCCCAGGCGCGCGTGCACCGGGTACTTGCCGATCTGCGGTGGCAGCTCGGGTGCTTCGGGGCGGCGGATCTTCAGCGGAACAGACATGACGGGAACAAGGGGCACGAACCGCGCCCAGGTGCTGATCGTGCCTGCTCGACGCCCGGCCGAGACCCGCATAAGCGGGGCAATGGCGGGGCAGTCCAGCGCTTCACGAGGGCGCTTCGGGCCGTGTCTGGCAAGCGCCGTGTGTTCGATCGACGCCTGGCCGAGCTCTGCCCGTCGGCGACCCCAACCGTAGAATCGCCCGATGATCCAAGCCAAGCAGCAGCTGTTGCAAGCCCTGTCCCAGGTGCTGGCCGAGCTGGCCCCCGATGCACCGCCAAGCGCCGTCTTCGAGTCGCCCAAGCAGGCCGCCCATGGCGACCTGGCCGTGACCGCCGCGATGGTGCTGGCGCGTGCGCAGAAGAAGAACCCGCGTGACATCGCGCAGGCTCTGGTCGAGCGGCTGCAGGCGCAGCCGGCGGTGCAGCGCTGGGTGGCGGCACTTGAGATCGCCGGCCCCGGCTTCGTCAACCTTCGGCTGACGGCGGCGGCGCGCCAGAGCGTCGTCGGCGAGGTGCTGCGCGATGGCGACGATTACGGCCGACTGGCCGCCAACGGCCGCCAGGTGCTGGTCGAGTTCGTCTCGGCCAACCCGACCGGGCCGCTGCACGTGGGCCATGCACGCCAGGCCGCGCTGGGGGATGCGCTGTGCAATCTGCTGTCCACCCAGGGCTGGCAGGTCACGCGCGAGTTCTATTACAACGACGCCGGCGTGCAGATCGCCACGCTGGCCACGTCCACCCAATGCCGCTTGCTGGGGCGCAAGCCCGGCGATGCCGACTGGCCCGAGGCAGCCTACAACGGCGACTACATCCAGGACATCGCAGACGCCTTCGCCGCGCGGCAGACGGTGCACGCCGACGACCGTGAGTTCACCGCTTCGGGTGACGCGACGATCTCGACGGCATCCGCCAGTTCGCGGTGGCCTACCTGCGCCACGAGCAGGACCTGGACCTGCAGGCCTTCGGCCTGAAGTTCGACCACTACTTTCTCGAGTCCAGCCTGTACAGCAGCGGGCGCGTGCAGGCCACGGTCGAACGCCTGAACGCGGCCGGCAAGACCTACGAAAAGGACGGCGCGCTGTGGCTGCGCAGCACCGACTACGGCGACGACAAGGACCGCGTGATGCGCAAGTCCGACGGCAGCTACACCTACTTCGTGCCCGACGTCGCCTACCACATCAACAAGTTCGAGCGCGGCTTCGTCAAGGTGATCAACGTGCAGGGCACCGACCACCACGGCACCATCGCGCGCGTTCGCGCCGGTTTGCAGGCCGCGGGCGTCGGCATCCCGGCCGGCTACCCCGACTACGTGCTGCACAAGATGGTCACGGTGATGCGTGGCGGCGCCGAGGTCAAGATCTCCAAGCGCGCCGGCAGCTACGTGACCCTGCGCGACCTTGTTGACTGGACCAGCCGCGACGCGGTGCGCTTCTTCCTGATCAGCCGCAAGGCCGACACCGAGTTCGTGTTCGACATCGACCTGGCGCTGAAGGCCAGCGACGAGAACCCCGTGTTCTACGTGCAGTACGCCCACGCGCGCATCTGCTCGGTGCTGGCGCAATATGTTGCGCAGGGCGGGAACGCCGGGCTCGACGCGCTGGCCACCGCCGACCTGTCGCTGCTGACTGCGCCCACCGAACAATCGCTGCTGCTCAAGCTGGCCGACTACCCCGAGATGCTGACGCGCGCCGCTGCCGACCTGGCCCCGCATGACGTGGCCTTCTACCTGCGTGACCTGGCCGCGGCCTTGCACAGCTGGTATGCGGCCGAGCGTTTCCTGGCCGACGACGCCGCACTGGCGCGCGCACGCATGGCCCTGCTGACCGCCACCCGGCAGGTGCTGCGCAATGCGCTGACGGTGCTGGGCGTGAGCGCGCCGGAGGCCATGCCACGCGAAACGTCGCTGGAGGCCCTGGCATGAAGAGCGAACGCGGCGGTTTCGTGATCGGCGTGGTAGTCGGCCTGCTGGTCGGTCTGACGATCGCGCTGGGCGTGGCGCTGTACATCACCAAGGCGCCGGTGCCCTTCGTCAACAAGGTGCCGCTTCGCACGCCCGAGCAGGACCAGGCCGAGCAGGCGCGCAATCGCAACTGGGACCCCAACGCCCCGCTGGCCGGCAAGAACGGCAAGCCCTCGTCGCCGCAGGCGGCCAGTCCGACCGTGGACGTGGCCGCACCGGGCGCGCTGCCGCCGGCGCCGGCACCGACACGCGACCCGGCGCGCATCCTGGCCGGTGGCGCGACGCCAGCGGCGCCAGCACCCGCGCCAGCCAGCGCGGCGCGCAGCGGCGAACCCTTCGTGTTCTTCGTGCAGACCGGCGCCTACACACGGTCTGAAGAAGCCGAGCAGCAGCGTGCCAAGCTGGCGCTGCTGGGACAGTCGGCGCGCATCACCGAGCGCGAACAGAACGGACGCGTGGTCTATCGCGTCCGCCTGGGCCCGTTCGAAGTGCGCAGCGAGGCCGAAGGCGTGCAGCGTAAGCTGCAGGAGACACCGATCGATTCGCAGTTGGTGCGCGTCGAGCGACCCTGAGTGCGATCGCCCCCGGCAAGCAAGATCCGGGCACGAACGAACCCCCGTCGGGCGGCCAGGCCGCCCGACCGAAAGAATGGATGGCCATGAAGCGCCGTAATTTCTCGATCCACCTGGCCACCGTGGCCTTCGCCGGCACCACCCCGGCGCAGGCGCAGGCCCCGGTCGAAGGCACGCAGTACATCCGGCTGTCGCAGCCGATATCACCCACCCTGCTGCCGCCCGCCAGCAAGATCGACGTGTCGGCGTTCTTCTGGTACGAGTGCCAGCACTGCAACGCCTTCGAGCCGCTGCTCGAAGCCTGGGTGCGCCAGCTGCCGCCCGACGTCGCCTTTCGCCGCGTGCCTGTGGGCTTCACGGCGCGCCACGTGGTGGCGCAGAAGCTCTTCCACGCGCTGGAGGAACTCGACCAGGTCCAGGCCGTGCACCGCAAGATCTTTGCCACCATCCACGGCCAGGGCCGTCGCCTGACGAACGAGAACGACGCCGTCGCCCTGGCCACGGCAGCCGGCATTGACAAGGCGCGCTTCATCGAGAGCTTTCGGTCATTCCAGGTCGACACGCGGGCGGCCAAGTCGCGGCAGCTGACCGACGCCTACAAGGTCGACGGCGTGCCGATGCTGGGCATCGCCGGCCGATACTTCACGTCGGCGGCACTGGCCGGTGGCCACGACAAGGCGCTGCGAGTGGCAGACTTCCTGCTGCAGCAGGCACGCAAGCGCTAGCCGCTGATCGAGCCCACGGGCTTGACGGCGACGACCGCGCCGGATGTCACCGAATTCAGCGGCCAGGTGCCGCAGCACGAAAACTTGGCACTAGAATGCTCTGCAAGTTTCGTGCCCCACATGACTTCCTTCCTGCACCCCATCTTCCTGGCCCTGCTGCTGGTCGTCGTGGCCGCGCCGGCTGCGGCCGAAAAAGCCGACCGCGGCAAGCCGATGGAGATCCTGGCCGACAAGTCTGGCAGCGCCGACCTGAAGAACCAGGTCAGTCGCTTCAGCGGCAACGTCGTCATCACCCAGGGCACGATGGTCATCACGGCCGACCGGGTGGAAGTGCGCCAGACCCCCGACGGCTACCACACGGGCACGGCCTGGGGCCTGCCCGGAGTGCCAGTGACGTACCGGCAAAAGCGCGACAACGTCGATGAGTACGTCGAAGGCGCGGCCGACCGGGTCGAGTTCGACGGCAAGACCGAGGTGCTGCGCTTCATCGGCAACAGTGTCGTCCGGCGCCTGCGCGGCAAGGAGGTGATCGATGAGATCACCGGCGCGCTGATCGTCTGGAACCATGCCTCCGAGCAGTTCTCGGTGCAGGGCGCTGCGCCCGTCGGCAGCGGTCCGGCCGGACGCGCCCGCGCCGTGTTCACGCCGCCCGCGGGCAGTGCCGCGGCGTCGACACCGGCGGGCGGCAAGACCGGGGCAGGACCCCGCTGATGGCGCCGCGGTGATGGACACCCTCGTGCAGACCCCCGCCACGGTCGCGACCACGAGCCGGCTCGAAGCCGAGCACCTGGCCAAGAGCTACGGCGCGCGCCGCGTCGTGCACGACGTCCACCTGGCGGTGGGTGCCGGCGAAGTGGTGGGCCTGCTCGGTCCCAACGGCGCCGGCAAGACAACCATCTTCTACATGGTGGTGGGCCTGCTGCGCGCCGACGCCGGCGAGATCCGCATCGACGGCATCCCGATCGAAGGTATGCCGATCCACCGCCGCTCGCGCATGGGCCTGTCGTACCTGCCGCAGGAAGCGTCGATCTTCCGCAAGCTCAACGTGGAGGAAAACATCCGCGCCATGCTCGAGCTGCAGATCGGCGTCGACGGCCGGCCGCTGCCGGCCGCACGCCGCGAAGAGCTGCTCGAGCAGTTGCTGCTGGACCTGGGCATCGACAAGCTGCGCGACTCACCGGCGCCGGCACTGTCGGGCGGCGAGCGCCGTCGCGTCGAGATCGCGCGCGCGCTGGCCACGCAGCCGCGTTTCATCCTGCTCGACGAACCCTTTGCCGGCGTCGACCCGATCGCGGTGCTGGAGATCCAGCGCATCATCGGCTTCCTGCGCCAGCGCGGCATCGGCGTGCTGATCACCGATCACAACGTGCGCGAGACGCTGGGCATCTGCGACCGCGCCTACATCATCAGCGAAGGTCGCGTGCTGGCCGAAGGCACGCCGGCCGAGATCGTCGACAACCCCGAGGTGCGCAAGGTGTACCTGGGCGAGCATTTCAGGATGTAGGGCCTGGCGCCGTGATGAAGCCATCAGCCCGGCAGGTCCGGCGGACACGATGAAGCCCTCACTTCAGGTCCGCCTGTCGCAGCACCTGGCGCTGACGCCGCAGCTGCAGCAGTCGATCCGCCTGCTGCAGCTGTCGACGCTGGAGCTGCACCAGGAAGTCGAGCAGATGCTCGAGCAGAACCCCTTCCTCGACGTCGAGGAAGAGTCGGCCAGTCCTTTCGAAACCCCGCTCGACCGCACGCTGAAGGACGACCGCGCGTCCGAACGCAAGGAGGTGGCTGCTGACAACGACGACGCCGGCAGTGGTGACGGCGAGTCGATCGCCGAGGTCAGTGGCCAGGAGTTCGGCACCACCGAACGCGACGACTGGGAGAACGGCACCGAGCGCGATGATTTCGACGGCATCCGCGAGACCCCGTCCGCCGCCGGCGCCAGCGCCAACGGCGAAGACGACGAAGGCGGCGAAGCGCAGGACCGCCGTGCCGCCGGCGCCAGCCTGCAGGACCACCTGCGTACCCAGATCGCCGGCATGCGGCTGCGGGCCGAGGACCTGGCCGCGCTGAACGTGCTGATCGAGTCGCTGAACGAGGACGGCTACCTGGCCGACCCGCTGGCCGAGATCGTCGAGCGGCTGGCCGCAATGCTGGGCATCGCTGTCGGCAGCGAAGCCCACGACGAACTGATCGACAGCCTGCAGATGGCGCTGCGCCTGCTGCAGAGCCTGGAGCCCACCGGCGTAGGCGCACGTGACCTGCCCGAATGCCTGCTGCTGCAGCTGCGCCTGACGCCCGCCTGCCGCGAGCGCCGGCTGGCGATGACGATCTGCGAGAAGTACCTTGAGCTGCTGGCGCGCCGCGACATGCGGCGGCTGACGGCCCTGACCGGCGGTAGCGAAGACCAGATCCGCGCGGCGCAGGCCCTGATCGTGCAATGCGAACCCAAGCCCGGTCGACCCTTTGCCGAGGCCGAAAGCAACATCATCGTGCCCGACATCATCGTGCAGCGCTCCGGCCGCGGGCTGAGGGTGATGCTCAACCCCGACGTGATGCCCAAGCTGCGCATCAACGACCTCTACGCGCAGGCCATGCGCGGCCAGCGCAACGGCGGCGGCGGTATGTCGGCGCGGCTGCAGGAGGCGCGCTGGTTCATGAAGAACATCCAGCAGCGCTTCGACACCATCCTGCGCGTCAGCAAGGCCATCGTCGAGCGCCAGAAGAGCTTCTTCACGCACGGCGCGATCGCCATGAAGCCGCTGGTGCTGCGCGAGATCGCCGACGAACTGGGCCTGCACGAGTCGACCATCTCGCGCGTGACCACCGCCAAGTACATGACCACGCCCTACGGCACCTACGAGCTCAAGTACTTCTTCGGCAGCAGCCTGAACACCGACGCCGGCGGCAACGCGTCGAGCACCGCCGTGCGCGCCCTCATCCAGCAGCTGGTGGCGGCCGAGAACGTGGCCAAGCCGCTGTCGGACAGCCAGATCGCGCAGATGCTCGAGGAGCAGGGCATCCAGGTGGCGCGGCGCACCGTGGCCAAGTACCGCGAGGCGCTGAAGATCGCGCCCGCCTCGCTGCGCAAGACCATCTGATGGCAGCGATCTTCGTGCCATGTGCCCAGGGCGTGGAGGCCTTGCTGACGGCCGAACTGAGCGCCATCACCGGCCTGCATGCCGAGTCCGCACGGGGCGGCGCCTGGGTCGACGGCGAGCTGCGCACCGCGCTGCAGATCAACCTCGAATGCCGGCTCGGCCAACGTGTGCTGTGGCCGCTGATCGAAGGCCGTTACCGCGACGAGCACGACCTCTACGACCTGGCGCGGCGCGTGCCCTGGGTCGACTGGATCACGCCCGAGCAGACCTTGCGTGTCGACGTCAACGCCCAGCGCTCGCCGCTGACCAGTCTGAACTTCGCTGCGCTGCGCATCAAGGATGCGCTGTGCGACGTGATGCGCGAGGCCACCGGCGCGCGGCCCAGCGTCGACACGCGGCACCCGACGCTGCCGCTGGTGCTGTTTCTCGGCCCCGAGCAGGCGTCGCTGTACGTGGACACTTCGGGCGAGGCCTTGTTCAAGCGCGGCTGGCGCGACGCACGCGGTGGCAGCCAGGCGGTCAAGGGCGAGGCGCCGCTGAAAGAAACGCTGGCCGCCGCCCTGCTGGCGGCCGCGGGCTGGCAGGGGCGCGCCGACGACGGCCCGCTGCTCGACCCCTGCTGCGGCGCCGGCACCATCGCGATCGAGGCGGCGCAGCTGGCCTGTGGCATCGCGCCCGGCGCCAACCGCAGTTTTGCCTTCGAACGCCAGCTGCCTTTCCAGCCCTTGCGCGGCGATTGGCAGCAGCTGCGCAGTGCGGCACGCGCCCGGGTGCACGCGCCCCGGGTGCCGGTGTTTGCCGGTGACGTCAGCTTTCGCATGACCGACTTCGCCACACGCAATGCCGAGCGCGCCGGCGTTGCGCAGGCCATCGAGTTCAAGACCGCCGACGCCCTGCAACGGCTGCCACCGGCCGCGCGCGGCACGCTGATCATGAACCCGCCCTATGGCGAGCGCATCGCGCCGAAAGGTCGGGGCCAGGGCAGAGACTTCGCCGCGCCGCGCGAGGGCTTCGAGGGCGGCGCCGACGCCGGCGCCTTCTTCGCCGCGCTGGCCACGCACTGGAAGCGCCACTACAGCGGCTGGACCGCCTGGTGCCTGAGCCCCGAGATGAAGCTGCCCACGCTGATGCGGCTGAAGGAATCGCGCCGCGTGCCGATGTGGAACGGCGCCATCGAGTGCCGGCTGTTCCGCTTCGACATGGTGGCGGGGTCGAACAAGGCGCCCTGAAGGCTTCAGAAGCGCAGCGTGTACATCAGCTGCACGTTGGTCTGCCGATGGCTGACCTCGACGCCCTGACCGGTGGTCAGGCTGGCGCTTGGCGTCAGCGTCAGCGATCCATTGAACTCGCTGGCAGGCGTGAACCGGTAGCCCAGCCCCATCGTGTAGTGCGACTTCACCGTGGCCGGGAACAGCGGGTTGACGTAGGCCGCGGGAATGGGGTTGCTGGCCTGGTTGTAGCCGACGCGCAGCACCAGTGCGGCGTCGACGGCAAAGGCAGCGCCCAGGCTCATCACGGTCTGATCCTTCCAGTTCTGCGGCAGCGCAAAGCTGACCGAGCCACCCATGCCGGCGCTGTCGAAGCGCATGCGAAAGTCCTTCATCACGCTGGCCCAGCCGATGCGCTTGACGTCGGCCGCCAGCAGCAGCGCCGGGCTGGCCTGCCAGGACAAGCCGACCGAGGCCATGGCCGGCCACTGGAAGTCGACCACCGTCATGCGCCCGCTGTCGGCAAAACCGCCGAAGCCGCTGAGGCTGGCACCTGTCGCCCCGGTCTTCATGTCACCGAGCGAGGTTTCCGACTGGTACGACGCGCCGATGATCAGGCCGGGCGCCGGCCGGTAAACCAGGCCCAGCTTGGCCGCCCAGCCGGTCGAGCTGGCGGCACCGGTGAAATCGTTGCCGTTCGAGAAATCGACGCGCGCCCAGGGTGCGCCTGCCAGCGCCGGCAGGGCCTGCGCCAGGTTGCCCGATGCCGAGGTCACCAGGCCGCCCAGCTGCGCGCCACTGGCCGCCATGCGCAGATCCAGCCCGGCCCAGACGAAGTCCAGCGTGGCGCCCAGCGTCAGCTCGGGCGTGACCTGCCAGGCCAGCGGGAACAGCACCCGGCCGACACCCAGCTCGGAGCGCACCGGCTGCCCTGAGCCCATGGCCAGAAAGGTGTCGGCGCCGTATTCGGTGCCCATGCCGCCTTGTGCGAACACGCCGACGCCGAAGGTCAGATTGCCGCGCCTCGTCGCATAACCGACGGCGGGCATGTAGTACGAGGTCCCCGACGACTCGGCGCTGC
This sequence comes from Rubrivivax sp., assembly GCA_016707445.1. Taxonomy (GTDB): domain Bacteria; phylum Pseudomonadota; class Gammaproteobacteria; order Burkholderiales; family Burkholderiaceae_C; genus Rubrivivax. The sequence goes on along the minus strand of JADJHR010000014.1, from coordinate 39,071 downwards.
CGAAGCCCGGCACGCTGCTGCTGACCTTGGGGCCCAGGCGTCCGACGGCCAGATCGAAGCGCGAGCCGTCATTCATCAGGCCCAGCGTGGCCGGGTTCTGCGCCATCGCCGCCGTGCCGTGGTCCATGGCCTGCGACGCACCCCCCATCGCGGTCGACACCGGGCCGTAGCCCTCCATGTTCATGCCGTTGGTGGCCAGCGCCGGCAACGCGGCCGTGCACAGCAGGGTCAGCGGCGCGATGCGCCCGAAGAGGTTCGTCAGGGGCATGCGATGTCTCCGTCGTTGCAAGGACTCGAAGTCGCGTCGGCGGCGCAAATCACGCGCAGGCGGGCTTTTAAGCATTAAGCGCAAGGGCATCGATGAGCGTCTATTACCGGTACGGGTAATGCGAGCTACGCCTTCTGGGCAATTGCGGCCGGCTGAGGTGCGACCCGAAGACGATCGGCCACCAGCTCGAGCAGGCTCTCGGTCGGTTTGGTCCAGCCGGCGTGTCGGGCGCCCATCTCGAAGGTGATGCGGCACTGGCCACAACTGGTGACGAAGTGCTGCGCGCCGGTGGCGTCGATCTGCTGCTGCTTGATCGCGAACACCTTGTGGCGCAGCGGCGCGGCGCGCTGGTTCGACACCACGCCGCCACCGCCACCGCAGCACAGACCGGTGATGCCATGCGCCTCGAGCTCGATGAGCTCGAAGCCCAGCGCGGCCAGCACGCGCCGTGCGGCCGCCTCGAGCCCGCCGCGGCGCACGATCTGGCAGGGGTCGTGAAAGGTCGCGGTCTCGCCGATGGGATCGACTTGCAGGCGCCCGGCGGCGATCTGTTCGTCGAGGAACTCGGTCATGTGGATCACCCGCACCGGCAGCGCCTTGCCGTACCAGCGCGCAGCATCCCAACGTGCGGCGCCGTAGGCATGGCCACATTCGGGCAGCAGCACGGTGTGGGCGCCGATCTTCAGCGCGGTGTCGATCAGCGCACGCGTCAGCTGCTCCTGCAGTTCGAGGTCGCCGTTGTTGAAACCGATGTTGGAGGCATCGAAGCCGCCCTGGTGCAAGGTCCAGCGCAGGCCCAGGTGATTCATGATCTTGGCGGCAGCGGCCAGTGCGGCGGTGTGCTCGCCCAGTTCGGCCGGCGCCGCGGTCACCAGGACGTCAGCCTGCGGCAGGTCGCAGGGGATGGCCACGCCGTGCTCGGCTGCCGTTTCGGCCAGGATGTCGGGCAGGTCTTCGGCCGGCGTGGCCGGGCTGCCCCATTGGCGCGCGGTGCGGTCCATCAGGGCCAGCCGATCGGGGATCAGGCCGGCCTTGAACATGCCGTGACGGGCGTCGCGGATCAATTCGGCGATGTCGATGCCCATCGGGCAGGCGATGGTGCAGCGGCCGCACATCGTGCAGGCGTCGTAGATCAGTTCCTGCCACTGCTGCAGGTCATCGATGGTCGGCCCCTTGACCAGGCCGAGCGCGCGCACCAGCGGCGCGAACGGGCTGGCCTGGCGCTGATACGCACGGCGGAAGGGCTCGAGCTTGTAGATCGGCGTGTAGCGCGGATCACCGGTGGCCATGTGGAAATGACAGGCCTGCGCGCACAGGCCGCAGTGCACGCAGGCTTCGAGGTGCAGGCCCACCGTGACGCTGAAATCGGACACGAAGCTCGACAGCGCGGCGTCCAGCCGCGCGCTGTCGCCGGCCGTGCCCTGGCGGTCGAAGCCGGGCTTGGTGGCCGTGGTGGCGGTGGACGTGTTGGTGGACGTGGGTGGCGTTCATGCGTCCACCCCACGATGGCTGAAGCGCATGCCGGTGGCACCGCGCGAGAAGGCGAACAGCAGCGCGTGCATCAGCTTGCCGAACGGGAACCAGATCAGCAGCAGTTCCACCGACAGCAGATGCAGGGCCAGTGGCCCGCGGGCCAGCACCTCGCCATGCATCGGCAGCGATGCCGAACTTTCGCTGATCACGGCCATGCCGGTGATCAGCGGCAGGAACACCACGGTCCACGACACGTAGTCGTCGGCGTCGGAGATCAGGCGACGCACCGGGTCGGTGCGGCGCATCCACAGTGCCATCAGCAGCGACACGATGCTTGCCCCCGCGGCCAGCGCCAGCACCGCGTCCGGCAAGGCCGGCCAGTGCAGGCCGGTCAGGCGCTGGATGAAGGCGATGTGCGGCGCATAACCAAAGACCACCAGCGCCAGCCCGATGTGAAAGACATAACCGTTGAAGGTGATCACCGCCGCTGACGGGCCGAAGCCGCGCCGCGGCCACAGGCCGCGCACGATGGCGCGCAGCGCGCCCCAGGCCAGCGACGGCGCGCCCTCACGCGGCGGCGAGAGATCGGGCCTGCGCGGCAGCCTCAGGATGGCGATCAGGCGCCACAGCGTGCCGAGCACGAAGACCAGCAGCGCAAACCCCAGCAGGGGGCCACGCACCACATCAAGCAGGTCCATCGGGAACCCTCCAACGCGGCCTCCGGCGGAGGGCGCTCGTCGGCATTCAGCGTAGGTGTCGCAGGGTGTGCGTTCATTGACATAGATCATCAAGGCAAACTCCACACTGGGCCCGTTCAGGGCCCGCAGTTGGTACCCTGCCAGGCATACGGGTCGGTTCGCTGGCGCAGCGCACGCCAATGCGGTCCAATCCGATCGGGCACTGAGCACTCGCCCTGCAACCCCTGAGCCTGCCGAAGTACAAACCGAGCCATGGACATCACCCGCCCACCCACCGCAACACCGTCGACACGCGTCGACGGCCAGGCTGTGCGGCAAGGTGGCCTGCTGGCCGAGATCGCGGCCGGGCTGGCGGCAGGTGACGACCTCGACGCGCTGCTGCAGCGCTTTCTCGACCCCATCGTGCGCCTGTCGGGCGCACACGCCGGCGCCGTGAGGGTGCTGAGCGACGACGGTGGACGGCTCGGCTTGATCAGCGGGCTGGGCGTGCCGGCCGGGTTGTGCGGCTCGCACGGTACGGTCGACCGCCATTGCGGCCCCTGCGGTGCTGCCGCCGACGGGCAGCCCATGGTCTGGACCGACAACCTCAGCGCCTGTGCCAACCGCAGCCCGAATGCCTTCTTCGACCAGGGCTGCCGTTGCATGCTGACCGTGCCGCTGCAGCACCGGGGGCGCATCCTGGGCGTCTACAACCTGTTCTTCGACGGTGGCGAGAAACCCGGCCCCGACGTCATGTCCATCCTGCGCTCGGCCGGTGAACTGCTGGGCCTGGCGCTGCAGCAGTCGCGGCTGGAACAGGTGCAGCTGCACGCCAAGCTGCTGCAGGAGCGGCAAGCAATGGCCGCCGAGGTGCATGACTCGCTGGCGCAGGCCATCGCCTTCGTGAAGATGCGCATGCCGCTGCTCGAGGACGCGCTGCGCGCCCATGACGAGACACGCGCACTGCAGTTCTGCGACGACGTGCGCAGCGCCGCCAGCCAGGCGCACGCCAGCCTGCGCGGCCTGCTGACCCACCTGCGCGCGCCGATGGACCCGCAGGGCCTGGTGCACGCGCTGGGCACCACGGCCGAGCGATTCCGCCGCAGCAGCGGCGCGGCGCTGGATTTCGTCAATCAGCTGCCCGGCCTGAAACTGGATCCCGAGCAGGAATCCCAGGTGTTCCACATCGTGCAGGAAGCATTGAACAACGTGGCGCGCCACGCTGCGGCGCGGCATGCCCGGCTGCACATCGGCCCGGCGCCACGCGACGAGGTCGAGGTGGTGGTCGAGGACGATGGCGCTGGCCTGCCCAGCACAGCCGCGCAGGGCAGCTCGCACTATGGCCTGGAGATCATGCTCGAGCGCGCGCGCCGGCTTGGCGGCCGGCTCGAAGTGGGCAGCCGCACCGGCGGCGGAACGCGCGTGCGGCTGGCGTTCCCGTTGCACCCAAGATCCGGGCCGGTGGCGGCAGGCGCCCGGCCGTGACCAGCAACCCGCACGCGCCGCACGCGCCGAACGTGCCGAGAGCCCCGCGCATCGTGCTGGTCGACGATCACGCGCTGTGTCGCAACGGGCTGTCCGACCTGCTCACCCAGCGCGGCGGCATGCAGGTGCTGGCGGCGCTGTCCGATCCCGAGCAGGTGCTGGTCGTGCTGCATGAGCAACGGCCCGACCTGCTGGTGCTGGATCTGCGCATGCCGGCCATCGACGGCCTGGCGCTGTTGCGCCGCATCCGCGCCGAAGGCCTGGACACGCCGACGCTGATCCTGACGATGAGCGATTCCGAGGCCGATCTCTCGGCCGCGCTGCGCGCCGGAGTGCGCGGCTACCTGCTCAAGGACATGGAACCCGAGGACGTGGTCGTGGCCATCGGCAACGCCGCGCGTGGCGAACTGGCCGTGGCCCCGGCGATGACGCTGAAACTGGCCCAGTTGCTGCAGGCCGGCCACAAGGGCAGCGACCGCCGCAGCCTGCTGGACTCACTGACCGAACGCGAGCGCGAGATCCTGGAACACCTGTCACGTGGCGAAAGCAACAAGACCATCGCGCGCGCGCTGGACATCAGCCACGACACCGTCAAGCTGCACGTGCGCCACATCCTGTCCAAACTGAACCTGAGCTCGCGCGTCGAGGCTGCCGTGCTGGCGGTGGAAGCGCGCGCTGCAGCCGGGCGCAACGGCTGATTCGGCGCCCACGACAGCACCTGCGTGCTGACGTACCGCCCGCTCAAGCTCAGGCGGCCTGCACCACCACCTCAGGCAAGCGCTGCCCTTCGAACCAGGCCAATTCATCGCGCAGCCGCACGACCTCGCCGACGATGGTCAGGCAGGGTGATTGCAGCCCGGCGCGCGCCACCGCATCGGCCAGCGTGGCCAGGGTCGCACTGACCACCTGCTGCGACGCCAGGGTGCCCTGGGCCACTACGGCTGCGGGCCAGTCGGCGGGCAGGCCATGGGCGATCAGCTGCTGGCAGATCGTGGCCAGCCCTGACAGGCCCATGTAGATCACCACCGTCTGCCGTGGCCGCGCCAGCGCGGGCCAGTCGAGGTCGCAGCTGCCGTCCTTCAGATGCCCGGTGACGAAGGTGCAGCTGTGCGCCAGGTCGCGGTGCGTGAGCGGGATGCCGGCGTAGCTGGCCACGCCGCAGGCCGCGGTGATGCCCGGAACGACCTGGAACGGCACACCGGCGGCGGCCAGGACCTGCAGTTCTTCGCCGCCACGCCCGAAGACAAAGGGGTCACCGCCCTTCAATCTCACCACGCTGCCTCCGCGCAGCGCCTGCTGCACCAGCAGGCGGTTGATGTCGATTTGCGCCATGCTGTGGCGCGCGCGCTCTTTGCCCACGTAGATGCGTTCGGCCTGCTTGCCGATCAAGGCCAGCACCTCGCCGCTGACCAGATGGTCATACACCACCACGTCGGCCTGCGCCAGCAAACGCGCAGCGCGCAGCGTCAACAGGTCGGCGTCGCCGGGGCCGGCGCCAACCAGGTACACGGTGCCGCAGCGCTGGCGACAGGCTGCCATCACCGCATTCAGATCGACCATCGCATTCATGTCAGGCTCCTCGATTCGATCTCGGCGTTGCACCGTCACTGCGGCCGCGCGTCAGGCCGGCAATGCAACATCGCGCCGTACGTCGCACTCCGCCGCCGCGTCGCGCCGTTGACGCACGAAGTCGACAAAACGCGGCGCCCAGCCACTGCCGGTGGCACTGCGCAAATGGGTGTATGAGGCCAGCATCTGATGCAGCACCAGGCCGTCGTGCGCGCCATCGATGCCATGGCCCCGCGTCACGCGGTAGGCGAAACGAAGGCCGGGGTCCAGGTTCTGCAGGCTGGAGTGATGAAACTCGTGGCCCCGCACCAGCGGCGAAGGCGCAGCGGCCCAGGGCATGGCCGCGGTCTCCTGCAGGTGCACGTAGCCGCGCCCCACGGGGCGCTCGTGCAATACGGCGTCACCCGGGATCACGCCGACCATGGCCGCCGTGCGGTCACGCCACCGGATGCTGCGCGACAGCAGCATCAGGCCGCCACATTCGGCGTAGGTCGGCAAGCCGCCGACGATGGCCTGGTGCAGCGCTGCGCGCAGCGCGCTGTTGGCCTCCAGCGCATCGAGACAGGTCTCGGGAAAGCCACCACCGATGAACAGGCCGTCCAGCATCGGCAGGCGCTGATCATGCAGGGTGTCGATGAACTGCAGGTCGGCGCCCGCGGCCTGCAGCGCCGCCAGGTCGTCGGGGTAATAGAAACCGAAGGCGCGGTCGCGGGCAATGCCGATGCGCACACGGTCGCCGTGCCGGTATGCGGGTTCTGGCAATGCCGACGCCAACGCCTGCGGCAAGCCGGGCGCGCTTGCGGCCAGACGATGAACGGCTTCCAGGTCGACCTGCGCGCCGACGATGCGCCCGATCTCGGCGACATGGGCAGCGGCTTCGGCCACCTCGGCACAGGGCATCAGGCCGAGGTGGCGTTCGGTCATGGCCAGCCGCGCGTCGTCGGCCACCGCGCCCAGCACCGGCACGTCGGTGTAATGTTCGATCGCCGCGCGCAACTTGGCCTCGTGGCGGCTGCCGCCGACGCGGTTGAGGATCACGCCGCCGATGCGGATGCTGCGGTCGAAAGCCTGGAAGCCCAGGATCAGCGGCGCCACGCCGCGTGTCATGCCACGGCCGTCGATCACCAGCAAGACCGGTGCGCCCAGCAAACGAGCCAGCGCCGCATTGCTGTTGCTGCCGTCCAGCGCCACGCCGTCGTGCAGGCCCTTGTTGCCCTCGATCAGCGCCATCCCGGCACCGGCCAGCGGCTGCCTGAACATGCGCAGCAGCGCCGCCTCGTCCATCAGGTAGGGGTCGAGGTTGAAGCAGGGTCGGCCGGCGGCGAGCGCCAGCCACATCGGGTCGATGTAGTCGGGGCCCTTCTTGAAGGGCTGCACGACCGTGCCCTGTGCGCTCAACGCCGCGGCCAGGCCAAGCGTGAGCGTGGTCTTGCCCGAGGACTTGTGCGCGGCAGAGACGAGCAGGCGGTCCATCGTCGCGGCCTCAGGCCTTGTCCGCCGCCACGACAAAGTCGTCCTGCGGCATGAAATCGAACAAGCGAACACCCACCAGGGTCAGCACGAAGGCAGCGCCCAAACCTCCGATACCAAGCGCCAGTTCGGGCCATGAGGGCAGGTAGCCGGCGATGGCGCCATCGGCAAAACTGCTGCTCACCTGGTGCCCCGGAAAGATCTCCAGCGGAAAAGCCTGGCCACCGATGATGAAGACGTAAAGCCAGGCGAAGGCACCGGCCACGACCAGGGCCGATGCAGCCAGGATGTCACGCTCGCGGCCCAGCCGCGGGTGCAGCAGCAGCAGCATCGGCAGCGCTGAGCCCAGTACCCCGTAGCCCAGCCAGAACAGCAGCGGATACAGGCCACCGCCACGCAGCACGAAAGCTTCGAAATCGGCCTGGCGCTCAAAGTACAGGTTGGTCAGGTGGTACACCGCCACCAGATAGGCCGAGGCAGCAACAAACAGACCCAGCAATCGCGCCATGCGCCGACGCACCGCCGGGTCCAGGTGCTGCTTGTTCCAGCCGTACATCGTGGCCTGCACGATCAGGAACACCGCCAGCCCCCAGGCGAAGGACAGCACGATGAACAGCGGCGCCAGCAGCGCCGACTGGTAGGCCTGGCGCGCGACCAGGAAGCCGAAGATCGACCCGGTGCCGGTGGTCAGCACGAAGCGCCAGATGAGCGCGGCCACGCCGGCCGGCTGGGTGTAGGTGTTGAAGCGGCGCTCGAACATCGTCCACAGGTAGACCACCACCACCGCGGCCATGCCGGAATAGAGAAAGACGTTCCAGGCGAAGACTGAAGCAAAGTTGTAGTGCGTGGCGGCCACGATCACACGGTCGGGCCGACCCAGGTCGAGCATCAGCACCATCAACCCGCCAGCCAGCAGCGCCAGGCACAGCAGGCCTGACAGCGGCGCGCGCGGCTTGTAGGCGGGCTGGCCGAACACCGAGCCGATCGAGGCCACGTTGAGCACGCCCGAGGCGGCCACGATCATGAAGATCGCGAACACATGCGGCAGGCCCCACACGACCTGGTTGTCCATGCCGGTGATCACGTGGCCGTGCAGCTCCATCAGGTGCGCCGCGCCAACGCCGATCCCGGTGACGCCGACGCCCAACGCCAGCAGCAGCCAGAAGTTGCGCGTGTCGGTGGGTGTGCGCATGTCAGAGGCCCTGGTAACGCACGCCGGGGTCGAGCTTCAGGTCGGCACGCAGCGGCCTGCTCTGCAGGTCGCGCACGCGGCGCGCGATGTCGCTCGTGGCGTCGTTCAGATCACCGAAGACGATGGCACCATGGCCGGCCTTGCTGCAAGCCTCGGCACAGGCGGTGGTCTTGTCGCCGCGGTCGATCCGGTGCACACACAGCGTGCAGCCTTCGACGCAACCCTTGCCACGCGGCACCTCAGGCTTCTGCTCGGTGACCGGTTCGTGCACGAAAGAGCGTGCCTTGTAAGGACAGGCCATCATGCAGTAGCGGCAGCCGATGCAGGTGTGGCGGTCGACCAGCACGATGCCGTCGGCACGCTTGAACGAGGCCCCGGTGGGGCAGACATCGACGCAGGGCGGCTCGGCGCAGTGCTGGCACATCACCGGCACCGAAGCTTGGCGGCCGGTCTTGATTTCCTTGATCTCGACCTTGCGGATCCATTGCACGTCGGTGCTGCGCGTGGGCGCGGGCAGGCCGTTCTCGGTCTGGCAGGCGGTGACGCAGTCGCTGCAGCCGCTGGCGCATTTCGTGGTGTCGATCAGCATGCCCCAGCGGACCCGCGCATCGGCACCCGCGCCGGGGGTTGCTGCCTGCGCGACCTCGATCAGGCGCACGCCCGGTGCCAGCATGGCACCTGCGAGGCCGGCCGCAGCCACGCCCAGCCAGGCACGGCGGCCGCTGTCTGCGCCTTCGTCTGGGGGGGGGGCTTCGGGCTTCACCTCGCGGCCGCCTTGCTGCCACTGTGGCACTCGAAACAATCGATCTTCACCGCTGCGTAGCTGTGGCAACTGACGCAGAAGTCGCCGCTTGCCTTGACCACGCTGTGCGTCTGCGCGCCGGCGTGGCAGTCGATGCAGCCCCGCAGGCTGGCCTTGGCGCCGCGGATGCCGCCGTGCACGGTGGCGTCGCGCTGGTGTTGCAGCAGGGTCATGTGCGTGCGCCGCATCACATCGGGCGCGGCAATGCACTGACTACCGGCACGCGCCTTCTCGATCACAGGCTGCGGCGTGCGGCCGGACTGCTCCGACGCGTGGGCCGAAAGCGCCGCCACGCAGGACAGGATCAGCACAAGCCGCAGCCGCATGGCGCCTACTCACCCAGGCCCATCTGGATGTAGCCGGTGGGGCAGACGTCCTTGCAGATGTGGCAACCGATGCACTTGGCGTAGTCGGTATCGACGTAGCGGCCCATCGTGGACTGCGACTTCTTGACCTTGAAGACTGCCGTCTGCGGGCAGTAGACGACGCAGTTGTCGCATTCGAAGCACTGCCCGCAGCTCATGCAGCGCTTGGCCTCGGCCTGCGCCTGCGCCTCGAGCAGCGGGATCAGCCGCTCCTCGAAGTTGTTCAGTGCCTCTTGCGCGTTCAGCTGCACCACGTTGCGGCGGTTGCGGGCGCTGTAGGGGAAGTGACCCAGGAACAGCTCCTTGTGCGAGATGACGTAGCGGTCGGACCGGTTTTCATAGTTGTGGATCGCGCCCGTGTGGACATCGGTACCAAGCAGCGGCTCGGTGATCGAGCCGATCGGCAAGCCCTTCTCGACCATCTTGCGCATGATGTCGAAGCTGTGCACGTCGACCTTGGGCCGTCGGTCGGGTGCCTCGCCGCGCAGGTGGCAGTCGATGCCGTCGGCGGCAATGGCGCCGTGGCCGATCGCGGTGGTCAGCAGGTGCGGGCGGATCACGTCGCCGCCGCAGAACACACCGGGCCGGTTCGGCAGCTGGTAGTTCTTGTCGGCGCTGAGCGCACCCTTGCCGTTGTCCAGCTGCTCGAGCCCGCTGAAGTCGACCGCCTGGCCGATCGCCGACACGATGAGGTCGGCTTCGATGTCTTCTTCGGTACCCGCGATCTGCTTGACGTCGAGCTTGCCGCCCACGATTCGAGCCTCGCAGCGGATCACGCGCAACGCGGTGGCGCGGCCGTTGGCGTCGCGCAGCACGGCCACCGGCGCCAGGCCACCGCGGATGGCGATGCCCTCGCCCAGCGCGTGCTCGACCTCGTGCTTGCTGGCCTGCATCTTTTCTATGGCGAAGATGCTGGTCAGCGTGACCTCGGCCCCCTGGCGGCGCGACAGCAACGCCGCGTCATGTGCCGCGAAACCCGAACCCGCTGCGATCGCGTTCTCGGGTCGATCGGATTCGTGCAAATGGTCGATGTGGCCCAAGCGCCGCGCCACCGTGGCCACGTCGATCGAGGTGTCGCCGCCGCCAACCACCACCACGCGGCGCCCGGTGTACTGCAGGCGGCCGTCGTTGAAGGCCTTCAGGAAGGCGGTGGCGGTGACCACGTTGGGCGCGTCCGCGCCTTCCACCGGCAGTGCGCGGCCGCTTTGCGCGCCCAGACCGAGAAAGACCGCATCGAAGTCAGCCTCGATCTGCTCGAGCGTGAAGTCGCGACCGATGCGAGCGCCCCTGCGCACCGTGACGCCAAGGTCGACGATGCGCTGGATCTCGGTGTCGAGCACTTCGCGCGGCGTGCGAAATCCAGGGATGCCGTAGCGCATCATGCCGCCGAGCTCGGCGCGCTCGTCGAACAGCGTCACGGCATGGCCCTTGCGCGCCAGCTGGTAGGCCGCCGACAGCCCGGCCGGCCCGCCGCCGACAACGGCCACTGTTTTGCCGCTCAGCTGTTCAGGCTTGGGGTAGGCCAGCTGCTTCTGGTTGGCCCATTCACCCAGGAAATGTTCGACTGAATTGATGCCGACGAAGTCTTCGACCTCGTTGCGGTTGCAGCCTGATTCGCAGGGTGCGGGGCAGACACGGCCCATCACCGACGGGAAGGGGTTGGCCTCGGTCAGCCGACGCCAGGCGTACTCTTGCCAGGGCATGCCGGCGGGCGGCTTCTCGATGCCGCGAACGATGTTCAGGTAGCCACGGATGTCCTCGCCCGAAGGGCACGAACCCTGGCACGGCGGCGTGCTCTGAACGTAGGTCGGGCACTTGTGCGTATGGTCGGCGTCGAAGATCTCGTCCTGCCAGCGCGTGACCTCGGCGTCGCCATCCTTGTAGCGACGAAAGCTCAGCGGCTGCGGTGTGTTGATGGCGGTAGACATGCTCGGATCCCCAGGTTCAGTCGGTGTTGAGGCGCACGATGCCCAGCGCCTTCAGCACGTATTTCTCGTACACCGGCTCGGTGTTGCCGGTCTTCATCTTGCGCATGAAGTACTTCTCGAAGGCAATCTTGGCCAGGTGCACCCACTTGCCCTTCTTGAACCAGTTGACGTTGCGCGGCGGGATCTGCGGCAGCGCGACAAAGGCCGCACCGGTGTCACCCATGTCGGCCAGGCAGATCGCATTCCAGGTCGCCCTGGTGGCCGGTGTGCGCCCACCCAGCTCATCGTCGATGTTGTGCACGATGGCGGTGATCATGGTTTCGATCATGTAGCCGGTCTTGGGCGCACCCGTGGGCACCGGCGTGACTTCGACCGGCGGAATGGCCACGCAGACCCCGGCCGAAAAGATGTTCTTGTAGGCCTTGCTGCGCTGCATGTCGTCGATCAGCACGAAGCCGCGCGGGTTGCACAACTTGGGCACGGCAGCCACCGGGTCCACCCCCTTGAAGGCGGGCAGCATCATGGCCAGCTTGAACGGCAGTTCGTGTTCCTTGAACACCTGGCCCAGATCATCGACCTGGGTCGTGAACATCTTGCCGGCCTCGACCTTGTGCGTCCTGGCGTTGGTGATCCACTTCATGTCGTGGCCGCGCAGCTCGCTTTCCAGCATGCTCTTGCTGTCGCCCACGCCGCCCAGGCCCAGGTGGCCGATGTAGGGCTCGCTGGTGACGAAGGTGATCGGCACCTTGTGGCGCAGCTTGCGCCGGCGCAGGTCGGTGTCGAGGATGAACGCGAACTCGTAGGCGGGGCCGAAGCAGCTGGCGCCCGGCATCGCCCCCACGACCACCGGCCCGGGGTCCTTCAGGAAAGTCTCGTACTCGGCCCAGAAGCGCAGCGCATGGTCGACGGTGCAGATCGAATGGGTGTGCCCGCCCCCACCTGACGATGAAGGTCCGGCGCCGGGCACTTCATCGAACGAGAGCTTGGGCCCGGTGGTGATCACCAGGTAGTCGTACTGCAGCGGCTCTCGGTCCTCGAACATCAGTCGGTTGCCCTCGGCATCGATCGCGCTGACCGGCTTGCCGATGAAGTCGATGCCCTTGCGCTGCAGCAGTGGTGCCACCTGCAGCACGACCTGGTCGCGCTGGCGCCAGCCCACCGCCACCCAGGGGTTGGACGGCACGAACTGGAAGTAGTCGACGGCGCTGACCACGGTGACGCGATGGTCCTTGCCCAACTTGGCGCGCATCTCGTAGGCGGCGGGCATGCCGCCGATGCCGGCGCCGAGGATCACGATATGGGCCATGGGGTTCCTGGTAGTCAGTGGTGCTCGCCCAGCCGGATGGCCGTGCTGACGAGTTGGTGCACGCCGCCCACCAGGCCCATCTCGAAGCCGTAGTACGGCAACACCTTCGAGAACTGCGCCTTGCAGATGGCACAGATCGTGGCCATGAAGTTCACGCCATGCTGGTCGGCCACCTGCTTGAGCGCTTCCATACGCGGCAGCGCACCCTTGACGCGCAACTCCATCAGGTCGTCGGTCAGCAGGCCCCCGCCGCCACCGCAGCAGAACGTGGCTTCGTGCGTGCCATCCGGCGCCATGTCGTGGAAGCGGTTGGCCACTGCCTTGATGATGTCGCGCGGGATCGTGAACTGACCGCCCGGCAGGTCGCCCATGCGCGAGCCGCGCGCCACGTTGCAACTGTCGTGGAAGGTGATGATGCGATGGTCGTTCTTCTCCTTGTCGAAGCGCAGCGCGCCGCGCCCGATCAGATCGTGCGTCAGCTCGCAGATGTGCATCGGCTGCTTGTAGCGCGGGTCGAGCTGCTGCTGCAGCTCGATCGCGAACGGGTCCTTGCCGCCCGCTCCGATGCCCACCAGCGTGTTCCAGAAGCTGTAGGCCACACGCCAGGCGTGGCCGCATTCGCCGACCACGATGCGCTTGACGCCCAGGTCGAGTGCGGCCTCGCGGATGCGCATTGCGATCTTGCGCAGCTGCTCGTAGTTGCCGATGAACATGCCGAAGTTGCCGGCCTCGCTGGCCTTGCTCGACAGCGTCCAGCTGATGCCGGCGGCGTGAAAGACCTTGCCGTAGCCGATCAGGCTTTCGACATGAGGTTCGGCAAAGAAATCGGCCGACGGCGTGATCAACAGCACCTCGGCGCCCTGCACGTCCAACGGGTAGAGCACGTCGGCAGCGGTCTCCGCCTTGACGTCTTCTTCCAGCCCTTCGAGCGTGTCGCGCAGCGCCGGGCCGGGCAGGCCCAGGTTGTTGCCGATCTTGTGCACCTTGCCGATGATCTCGTTGGCGTACTTCTGGCCCACGCCCACCGAGTCCATGATCTCGCGCGCGGCCATGGTGATCTCGGCGGTGTCGATGCCGTAGGGACAGAACACGCTGCAGCGACGGCATTCCGAACACTGGTGGTAGTAGCTGTACCAGTCGTCGAGCACGGACTTGTCGAGATCGACCGCGCCCACCAGCCAGGGGAAGTGCTTGCCGGCGAAGGTGAAGTGGCGCCGGTACACCGCACGCATCAGGTCCTGGCGCGCCACCGGCATGTTCTTGGGGTCGCCCGTGCCGAGAAAATAATGGCACTTGTCGCTGCAGGCGCCGCAGTGCACGCAGGCGTCCATGTAGACGCGCAAGCTGCGGTACTTGCCCAGCAGATCGCCCATCTTGTCGATCGCACGCGCCTCCCAGCCCTCGCTCAGCTCGCCGGGGAAGCCGAGGTTGGCCTGGATGGCCGCCGACGCGACAAAAGGCTTGGTGTTGGCCATCGCGCCCGCCGCCACCAGCGGGATCACCGGGTAGGGCTTGAGCGCGGGGGTCTCGAACTTGGCTGTGGCCATGTCAACGGTCCAGCGCCGCCGCCCAGCTTGCCAGGTGGCGGGCTTCGCGCGGGTTGTCGATCTGCATGCGTGTGGGGCTGAAGAACAGGCCCGGCGCATGCAGCAGCTTGCTGATCGGAAACACGATCATCAGCAGCGCCACCAGCGTCAGGTGCAGCAACAGCAGCGGGTCGGCCGGCAGCGGCTGGATGTCGAACCGCATCAGGCCCAGCATGAAGGCCTTGAGCGCCACGATGTCGGTGTGCGCAACAAAGCGCATCGCCAGGCCCGACAAGCCGATGGCCAGCAGCAGCGCCAGGTGCAGATGATCTGACGGCGTGGAGATGTAGCGCACACGGTCGACCAGGATTCGCCGCGCCCACAAGCCGATCAGGCCCGCGATCAGGGTCAGCCCGGCGTAGGTGCCGAAGAACTGCACGAAGACGATCGGCGCCCACACGGGCTGCTGAAAGTAGCGCAGGTGGCGCAGCAGCACCAGCAGCAGCGAGGCATGGAACAGCCAGCCGAAAACCCAGGTCCACTTGCTGGCCTTGAACAGGCTTTCGAAGAACACCACCTCGCGCGTCATGCGCAGCACCACGCCAGTGGCATCGATCGGCGCCGGCGTGGTCGGGATCAGCAGCGGTGCCGGTGTCTTGGCATAACTTCTGATCTTCACGGCCAGCCCGCCCACCAACATCAGCGTGGCGGCGTAGAACAGCAGGGCGTAGAAGATGGCAAGCGCCGACATGGTCGTCGCAGCGGTCGGGGGCCTGTGCCTGAGCGTACTAGACGCAGCCGGTGGGCTTGGGCAGTCCGGCGATCTTGCAGGCCTGCTTGGCGGGACCGTAGGGGAACAGCTCGTACAGGTACTTGCTGTTGCCCTTCTCCGCGCCCAGCTGCTTGCCGATGGCCTTGGTCAGCACGCGCACGGCCGGTGCGATCTGGTATTCGTCGTAGTACTGGCGCAGGAAGTTCACCACTTCCCAATGGTTGGGGGACATTTCCACGTTCTCGCTCTTGGCGATCTCGCCGGCGATGTCCTCGGTCCAGTCGGACAGGTTGACGAGATAGCCTTCCTCGTCGGTTTCGACGGCGGTGCCGTTGACTTCGATGCCCATTTCAGTCTCCTTGAAGAATCGGTCAGAGCCAGGTCTGGCTGTTCGGATGTTCGACCACCAGGTCGACAAAGCCGGCGTAATCGACAGCACTCAGACCGTCGATCAAACGACCGGCCATGCCACGTGCCTCGACATCGGGCTGCAGCACGCAGACCTTGAAGCCCTTCATCGCGTCGGCCATGCCGGCACCGGTGGTTGCGGCGTAGATCGCGTCCTCGATCAACAGCAGCGTGGCACCCGGTTGCGCCAGACGCAGGCAACTGGCCAGTGCGCTGGTCTGCGTGTGCGATGAGTTGACGATGTGCAGCATGTGGATGTCTACCCCCGGATCGCCAGCGATCCGCCCCCCGAGGGGGTTGCGCCCGGCTTCGGGCGGCCGGGCGCCGGGTGCTTTGAAATTTGGCTTCGCACGATTCGATCCTTCCTCAGAACGACAGAACGACGTCCTGCTCGGCCATCAGCGCGCCCATCTCGGCGCTGGACAGCACCTGCACGTCGACCAGCAGGTCGTCTTCGCTGAGGCCGCGTGCGGCCATCGATTCGCGCTCGACGTACAGCTTCTCGACGTCGTAGCCGTCCAGCGCGCGGTAGGTCTTGCTGTGGTTCTTGATGCCGATGGCCTTGGTGTCCTGGCCCTTCACCAGCTCGTAGACGCCGTCGTCGACGAAGGCCAGGCTCACGTCCTGGTCGAAGGTGGCCGCGATCAGCACCACCTCGAGGCTTTCGAGTGCGTAGATCGAGCCGTAGGGCGCCTTGCGGTTGACGAACATGAACTTCTTGACCGCCATGGCATCAGCCCCCGAAGGTCACGGTGCGGTCGGCCTTGATGCCGGCGTCAACCAGCTGGCCCAGGCCGCTGATGCGGAACCCGGGCGCCAGCACCTCGTCCTTGATGCCACGGCGCAGCGCCGCGGCCACGCACACCACCAGATCCACACCGTGCTGCTCTTTCAGCGCCGCCCAGCGGTTCACGATGTGGCGGTCGTCCTGCGGCGGCTCGGTCAGCCGGGTCGAGTTGTAGACCCCGTCGTGATAGAAGAACACACGCATCACCTCGTGCCCCTTGGCGATGGCGGCGGCCGCGAACTGGTACGCGCTGTCGCTGGCCTGGTGCGTGTAAGGTCCTTCGCTGACGAGCAGGGCGAGTTTCATGACGGGGTAGATCTAGAACCGGATGTGCGTCGACGCGTTCAGGTTGGCGCGCGAACCACGCCAGTCGTCGATCAGGTACTTGGTGAAGGGCAGGTCGCACTTCTCGAAGAAGCGTGGCCAGCCGATGCGCTCGACCCAGTCCGACAGCCGCTCCCAAGAGCGCGCGTCTTCCTTGTAGGTGTAGAGGATCTTCTTCACCATGGCCGACACCTCGGGCCAGCGCGGCGGGTTGTTGGGAATGCCCGAGGCCACCATCTTCATGAAAGTGGGCTTGCCACGCGCGTTGCTGTTCTTGCCACCCACCCAGATCGCGAGCTTGCTGTGCTCGGGGTCGTTGATCTGCATCGGCGGGCACGGCGGGTAGCAGGCACCGCAGCAGATGCATTTCTTTTCGTCGACCTCGAGACTGGGCTTGCCGTTCACCAGCGCCGGGCGGATGGCCGCGACCGGGCAACGTGCAACCACCGCGGGGCGTTCGCACACGTTGGCCACCAGGTCGTGGTTGATCTTGGGCGGCTTGGTGTGCTGGATGATGATCGCGATGTCAGCCTGGCCGCCGCAGTTGATCTCGCAGCAACTGGTCGACATGTGCACGCGGTTGGGCATCTCTTCGCGGATAAACTCCTTGTGCAGGTCGTCCATCAGCGCCTTCACCGCGCCTGAGGCGTCGGTGCCCGGGATGTCGCAGTGCAGCCAGCCCTGGGTGTGCGAGATCATCGACACCGAGTTGCCGGTGCCGCCGACCGGAAAGCCGCTTTCGGTCAGCGCCGACACCAGCGGCGCCACCTTGTTCGGGTCGGCGACCATGAACTCGATGTTGCTGCGGATCGTAAAGCGCACATGCCCGTCGGCATAGGTGTCGGCGATGTCGCACAGCTTGCGGATGGTGTGCACGTCCATCTGCCGCTGCGTGCCGGCGCGTACGGTCCAGACCTCGTCGCCGCTGTGCGACACGTGGTGCAGCACGCCGGGGCGCGGGCGGTCGTGCATCTTCCAGTTGCCATAGTTCTTCAGCAACGTGGGATGCATGTACTGCTTGTTGTCGGGAGCGCCGCTTTCGATCGGGGTACGTGGGGCCATGTCGTGTCTCCTCAGGCGGCCTTGTTTCCGGCTTCGAGCTTCTGGGCCTTGACCTTGGCCACTTCCTCGTCCCAGCCGTCCATGCGCACGTAGGGGTTGGTGCGCGGCGCCGACACCATGTTGGCGTCGATCGGCACGTCGATGCCCTCGAGGAAGTTGACCAGGCCGATGCGCTCGATCATCTCGCCCGTGCGCTCGTGCTCGAGCGCGTTCTCGGCGAAGAAGTCGATCGCCTTGCGTCCCAGTTCGACCAGGGCCTCGTAGTCCTCGTCGGTCTTCAGCGGCATGAAGGGCACCACCACCGTGCCCATCAGGTCGCCGATCTTCAGCGTGCGCTTGCCGCCGATCAGGATGGTGGCGCCGGTGTCGGTGCCGTGCGCCAGTGCGCCGGTCATCACGTTGATGCAGTGCATGCAGCGCACGCAGTCCTTGTTGTCGATCTCCAGGCCATGGGTGTCGCTGACCTTGACGCAGGTGCGGTGCTCGCCCTCGCGCAGGTCACCCACCTCCTTCAGCATGATGGCCTTGGTGGGGCAGCGCGCCACCACGTCGTTCACCAGCTCGTTCATGCCGTGCTTGGCGAACCACTGGCGCGCCACCGCTTCGTCGCTGCGCATGTTGTCGCGCCAGGTGCCGATGACCGCCATGTCGGCGCGCTGGATGCTGTTCATGCAGTCGTTGCTGCAGCCGCTGAACTTGAACTTGAACTTGTAGGGCAGTGCTGGCCGGTGGATGTCGTCGACAAAGGTGTTGATCACCTGCCGGTGCGCCCGCCCCTCGTCGAAGCAGCTCTGCTCGCAGCGTGCCGCGCCCACGCAGCTCATCGAGGTGCGCACCGCAGGGCCGGCACCACCGAGATCGAAACCCAGCTCGTTGAGCGCGTCGAAGGCATCCTGCACCTTGTCGCTCTTGGCGCCCTGGAACATGATGTCGCCGCTCTGCCCGTGGAAGGCGATCAGGCCCGAGCCATGCTCTTCCCAGATGTCGCACATCTTGCGCAGCACGTCGGTGGTGTAGTGCATGCCCGGCGGCGGCTGTATGCGCAGGGTGTGGAACTCGGCGGCGTCGGGGTACACCGGCGCGCCCTTTTCGTCCTTCAGCTCGGTGAAGCGCGGGATGACGCCGCCGCCATAGCCGAACACGCCGATCGTGCCGCCCTTCCAGTAGCCCTTCTTGGTGCGGTAGCTGGTTTCCAGCGTGCCCAGGATGTCGACCATGTAGTCCTTGTCCTGGGCCAGGCGCTTGAGCCCGGTGACGAAACTCGGCCAGGGGCCGGTTTCGAGCTCGTCGAGCATCGGCGTATCGTGCTGCTTCTTGGCCATGGCTTGTCTCCGACTGTCAGGTCACCGCGGGGTCTGGAGTTGACGACGCAGGGCCCGATGTTCGCCCCGCTGCGACGCCGACGCCATTACCCGCGTTGGCTGTTCACGATAGACCCTCAGGGGGGCAGCGCCACTACCCGAATGGCGTATCCGCGGCCCACCCGTACCGGGTATGGACGCCAGGGCGCGCGCACGCGCTCAATGCCCACTTTGACTCGCACCGATGATCCGAATCACGCCCTTGAAGCAGCTGCGCGCGCCCCTGGGCAAACAGGAGATCGAGTTGCAGCAGATCGATTTCGAAGCCGGCGGCCTGAGCCTGCTGCGCACACGCATCCGCGAGGGCAGCCGCTTCACGGTGTTCGACATCGACCCCCTCACGGCCCAGGACTGGGGGCAGGCCCTGCTCGACTGGGCGCAGCGCCAGCCGCAGTCTTGAACCATGTCCGTGCCACCCAGCAGCGACGAGTCGGCAGACCCTGGCAGCACCATGGTCGACCTGGCCTTCACGCTGACGGGGTTGACCCTGCCGCACGGTCACCGGCAACCCCTGGCCGCCGCGCTGGAGCGCGAACTGCCCTGGCTGCCGCAGACACCGGGGGCGGGCATGCACCGCCTCAATCTCAGCCAGGGCGGCGACGGGCAGGCCCTGCTGTCGCAGCGCACCCGGCTGTTGCTGCGCGTGCCGCGCGATCGGGTGGCCGATGCGCTCAGATTGCAAGGGCAGGTCATCGACCTCTTCGGCCATCGGCTGCAGCTGGGCCCGGCCCAGGTGCGCGAACTGCTGCCCTGGGGCAGCCTGTATGCGCATGTGGTGGCGTCGTTGTCGGCCGATGAAGGCGGCTTCATGCTCGAGGTCGAAGATGAACTGCGCCGCCTGGGCCTGCGCTGCCGGCCGATCTGCGGCCGCCGGCAGGCGCTGGAGACCGATGACCTGCAGGGCTACAGCCTGATGCTGGACGGGCTGAGCGCGGCCGATTCGCTGGGGCTGCTGCAACGGGGCATCGGCCCGCATCGGCGGCTCGGCTGCGGCCTGTTCGTGCCGCACCGGTCGGCCGCGGCCGTGGGCACACCTCACTGACGACCTGCCCTGATGCAGCAACGACCATGACCACGCCGCCACAACTGCCGGCGATGCGCATCAAGAGCCGCTGGTTCCGCAGCGATGCGCCGAAATCGGCAGCCGAACAGGCCAGCGCGATGGCCTTCATCGTCTGGCGCGTGGCGCAGCAGATGCTCAAGCGCATGCGCGGCGCGCAGTTCGACATCGATGCCGGTCGACCCTACTTCGACTTCATGCGCGAGGTGCTGGTGTTCCTGATCGCCATCAGCGACCGCATCGCCCATGACCGCCTGTCAGCCGCCGATCGCCAGGCCTTCACGCCGGCCCTGGTGCACCACGTGGCGCGCACGCTGCAGGACAACGAGGACGCGCTGCTGGGGCCGGCCACCGGTGCAGCGACACACGCAGACACTTTTGTCGAGCTGGTCAACGAGGTGGTGGGCCACTACGCCGAGTTCGGTGCCGACCCCGAGCCACCGGCCGACGCGGTGGGTTTTCACCCTGACTTCGGTTTCGTGCGTTACCTGGGTGCGCGGCTCGAACCCACGCTGCCGATCAAGGACCGGCGCTGGGTGATCGACCAGGTGATGGCGATCGAGACCCCCGAAGCCGTGGGCATCGTGCAGCGCTCGATGCGCGACCTGCTCGACCCGGCAGCCCCGAGCCGACCGCGTCGTGGCACGCTGAGCGGGGATTGAACCCATGACGGCACCGTCCCTTCGTTCGATCGAGACGCCCGGGTCGGGCCATGCCTTCGACCTCGACGACGACGTCGCCTACCGCGCTTGGCGCGGATGGAAGCTGCAGCATCGTCCGGCCGACGCCGCGGCCATCACGGTCGACGTGGTCGACCCGTGTGCGCTCAGCGTTGGCGAGCGCGATTTGCTGCTTTCACACATCGCGCACGCGAACATGGCCTTGTACCGATCGCCGCCGGGTGACGACGATCGTGACATGCCGCGCCGGCTCGGCGCCCAGCTGGGGCTGCAGCGGCTGGACGCCAACTGGCTGGCCGACGAGGACGGCATCTCCAGCATCCAGGTCAGCAGCGCCAGCGACGGGCGCGGCGGCTTCATCCCCTACACCCAACAGGCCATCCGCTGGCACACCGACGGCTACTACCACCCTTCGCATCGGCGCATCCACGGCATGCTGCTGCACTGCGTGCGGCCGGCGGCCCGCGGCGGCGTGAACCGCCTGCTCGACCCCGAGCTGGTCTACATCGCGCTGCGCGACGAATCGCCGGCCCTGGTGCGCGCGCTGATGCGGCCCGACGCGATGACGATTCCGGCGCGCCAGGGTGACGATGGCGAGGCGCGGGCGGAACAAAGCGGGCCGGTGTTCAGCGTCGACCAGGGCGCGCTGCACATGCGCTACACCGCACGCACACGCAGCATCGAATGGCATGCCGACGCCCTGGTGCAGGCCGCTGCCGCGCGGCTGGCAGACCTGCTGAACACTGAGCTGCCCGGCCTGCTGAGCGTGGGCCTGCAAGCGGGCATGGGCGTGGTGGGCCACAACGTGCTGCATGACCGCAGCGCCTTCGTCGACGACCCCGCGCAACCGCGACTGCTCTACCGCGCACGCTTCCTCGACCGGGCCACGGCGGCCTGATACCGGGATGGCGCAATGGGTCACGATCTGGCGCGCCGCCCACCTGCTGGGCGTGCCGCGCGGCGTGCTGCAGCAGCAGGTGCGCCGCGGCGAGATCGAGCTCAGCGACGGCCTGGTCCACACTGAAACCCTGCTGCGCCTGTATCCGCAGGCACAGCTGGAAGAAGGCGGGCTGCTCGAGCGCGTGGCGCAGATCCGCGACGAGGCCTTCGGCCGCCGCCTGCGCGAACGCGTGTTGCCCAGCCAGGAGGTGCTGGCGCAGCGGCTGTTCCGGCAGACGCAGGAACTGGCCGACGTGCAGCGCCACCTGCAGCGCTACCACGCGCTGGTGATCGAGTTGCGCAGCACGCTGGCGCAGCAGATCGAACAGGCGAAGGACGGCGACGGCCGCCTGCTCGCCCTGCATCGCCAGCTGAACGACGGGCTGGCGCGTGCTTTGGCCATGGAATCGGTCGACATGCTGGACGTGATGGACGACATGCTCAAGGTGATGTCGGCGCAGGTGACGCTGCGCCCCAGTGGCCACCAGTTCGCGGTGGAAGGTCACGACACGCTGCTGCAGGCCGGCATGCGCGCAGGGCTCAAGCTCAACTACGGTTGTGGCAATGGCAGCTGCGGCATGTGCAAGGTGCGCGTCACCGCCGGCCAGGTGACACGCACCATGCACACCGACTACGCCCTGTCCGAGGCCGAGAAGGCGCAGGGTTATGTGCTGGCCTGCGCGCACACCGCCGCCAGTGCCGAACTGACACTGGAGACGCTGGAAGCCGCCGGCCCCGACGACATCCCCGAACAGCAGATCGTGGCCAGCGTGCGCGCCGTGCGCGAACTGGGCAAAGACACGCGGCTGCTGCATCTGCAGACCCCGCGCAGCCACCGACTGCGCTTTCTGGCGGGCCAGTCGCTGACGCTGGGCCTGGCCGGCCGCGGCGGTGGTGACGATGCGCAGGCGCTGCACCCGATCGCCAGCTGCCCCTGCGACGACCGCAACCTGCAGTTCTTCATCGCCCGCAATGCCGACGATCCGGTGGCGCGACAGCTGTTCGACGGTGGCCTGAAGGTGGGTGACGCCGTCACGCTGTGGGGGCCGGTGGGCCAGTTCGTGCTGAACGAGAGCACGCACCCCTTGGTGTTTGCCGCCTGTGACACCGGTTTTGCGCCGATCAAGAGCCTGATCGAGCATGCGCTGTCGATGGACCAGGCACCGTCGATGTCGCTGTTCTGGCTGGCGACAAGGCCCGACGGCCACTTCATGGCCAACCAGTGCCGCGCCTGGTCGCAGGCGCTGGACCCGTTCGAATACACGCTGTCCAGCGATGACGATGCCGCGTCTGGCGCCCACCAGATGGTTGCGGCCATGCGCGCCGACCTGTTCGACATCGAGTGTGACTACTACATCGCCGGCCCGCAGCCCTTCGTGCAGGCGCTGTTGCGCGGCCTGACGGCCGGCGGCGTGCCGGCCGCACAGCTGCACAGCGAGTTCACGCCATGAGCTGCGGCGGCAGCGAGCAGGGCGACGACAGCAGCGGTGAGTGCTTCGCGCTGCGCGTGCTGGGTGACGCGATGGCGCCCGAGTTCAAGCATGGCGAGATCGTGATCATCGAGCCCGAAGGCGCCGTCAAGTCCGGCAGTTTCGTGCTGGCGCAGCATGCCGGCGAATGGCTGCTTCGTCAGTTGTGCCGGCACGGTGAAGGCTGGCTGCTGCGCGCCCTGAACCCCGACCCCGAGGCGCGGCCCGATCTGCCCTTGGCCGACCTGCAATCGGTGCGCGGCGTGGTCATCCAGAAGGCCGTGCCGGGCCGTCGCCGGCTGAGCAAGTCCTACCTCTGAAACTGTCCCCCCTGCTGCCATGCCCTACTACGTCTATGCCGTGCGGCCCTTCGCGCAACTGACCGCACTGGGAGAACATGCGGCCTACGCCGGTGCCTCGGCGCAAGCCAAAACCCTGCGTGCGCAGCAGGCAGTGGATGACAAGGCGCAGATCCGCGTGATGTTCGCCGCCACGCCGATCGAGGCCGAGGACCTGCTGCTGCAGGTTCGCACGCCGCGCCCCGCAGGCGAGGAATAGGGCCCGCCCCGGGCAACGGTGGCGATCGCGGCGCCGGGATCAGGGTGCGCTCGACGGCCCCGGGTCGTGCGCGGCCAGCCAGTCGAAGAACTCCTGATACCACAGCCGTGAATTGCAGGGCTTGAGCACCCAGTGGTTCTCGTCGGGGAACCAGACCAGCCGGGCGGGCACACCGCGCGCCTGCAGCGTGTTGTAGTAGGCCAGCCCGTTGCAGTCGGGCACCCGGTAGTCACGCGCGCCGTGCATCACGAGCGTGGGCGTGTTCATGTGGCGCGCGAAGTTGCAGGGGTTCTGTGCCGCCACGCGCGCCGGGTCTTCCCAGTACAGCGCGCCCAGGTCGCGTGGGCGATGCAGGTACGAGTCGGCGCTGAAGGTGGCGATGCGATCGAACACGCCGGCGTGGCAGACCTGCGCGCGGTAGCGGCCCGCCGCAACATGGCCGTTCAGCCACGCGGCCATGAAGCCGCCGTAACTGCCGCCGGACAGGAAGACACGCTGCGCGTCGGCCCAGGGCTGGGCCAGCAGCCAGTCGGTGCCGGCCTCGATGTCCTGCAGTTCGAGCTCGCCCTGGCGGCCCATGATGCTGTCGCGAAAGGCGAAGCCGAAGCCGCTGGAGCCGTGGTAGTTGACGGCTGCCACCACATGCCCGCGTGAGGCCAGCAGCTGCGTGTTCCAGCGGTAGCCGAAGGTGTCGCCTGCCGCCGCATGGGGGCCACCGTGCACCACGTGCAGCAGCGGGTGCTTGTGTCGCGCATCGAAGCCGGGTGGAAAGGTCAGCCACATCTGAACCTCGTCACCCAGCGCGCCGCGCAGGCTGACCTGCTGTGTCTCGCCCAGCGTCAGGCCGGCCAGCAGCGCGTCGTTGAAGCGCTCCAGCCGCAGCGGGGTGCCGCCGCTGCGCTGGGCCTGCACCTGCACCGGGTGCCGAGCGCTGTCGGCCGCCACCACCAGGGTCTCGCCGCCGGCCGCTCCCGCCAGGTCGAAACCCTGCACCCAACCGCCCGGCACCACCACCG
Organism: Rubrivivax sp.; assembly: GCA_016707445.1. Lineage (GTDB taxonomy): Bacteria > Pseudomonadota > Gammaproteobacteria > Burkholderiales > Burkholderiaceae_C > Rubrivivax. The sequence continues at coordinate 14,574 of JADJHR010000014.1, read as the reverse complement.
TGCAGGTGTCGTCGTGCAGCGTCAACTGCCACAGCGGCCGGCGGCCGCGGTCTTCGGCGGTGAACAGCAGCCGGCTGCCGTCGGCACTCCAGCGCAGCGGGGCGTCGACCTCGAAGTCGCGGCCTTCGGCCAGCATGCGCCAGGGCTGGCCGCGGCGCCGCAGTGCCGGCCGGCCCGGCATGGTGTGGCGCCGCCCGACATGCGCCGCGACGCAGGCCAGCGCCGTGCCGTCGGGGCTGTAGCGCGGGGCGTCGTAGTTCCAGTCGGCGTCGGCGCTGAGGGCCTCGAAACGGCCCGTTGCCAAATTGAGTTCAGCCAGTGCGGTGGGGTTGCTGGCCAGCTTGCGCGGCGCCGGATCATGCACAAAAGCGATGCGGCTGCCGTCGGGCGCGATGTCGAAGTGCGTGCTGCCGGGTGCCTCGAGCGGCAGTTCGTAGCCACTGCCTTCGAACAGGTCGCGGATGCCGCCGCTCTTCAGGTCAAGCAGCAGCAGGTGCGGCATACGCCCCATCGGCAGGTTGTGGTCGAAGTAGCGGTATTGCGCCTGGCCGGTGACGTAGGCGCTGTCCTTGCGCTCGCCAAAGGCCTTGTGCTGCCGGTTCTGCGCCTTGCTGCCCTTCAGTTCGGGCCAGACCCAGGCCACGAAGAGCACACGGCGGCCATCGGGCATCCACTTGAAGGCCTCGATGCCGGGGCCGAAGTCGCTGGCACGCTCGGCCTCACCCCCGGCGGCATCGATCAGGTAGAGCTGGGCGGTGCTGTCCTTTTGGCCCTGCTGTTCACGTTTGGCAATGAAGGCGATACGGTCACCATGTGGCGACCAGGCGGGCTGCCCGTCCTTGTCGCCGCAGCGCGTCAAGCGGCGCGGGGCACGCCGGTCGGTGGGCAGCAGCCACAGGCTGGTGCTGCCCCGGTTGTCCTGCATCGAGTACGACGTGACGGCGCAGACCGCATGGGCGCCGTCGGGGGCCAGCGCCGGATTGCCGATGCGCTGCAGGCGCCACAGGGTGTCGACGTCGATCGTGCGACTTGCGCTCATGGTGGTGCGTGGTTGACCGCGACGGCGCCGATTGTGGGTGCGCCCCCGGCGCGGGGCGTGCGGCAGCGGCCGCTACTCGCGCTCGGCCTGCCAGGCGATGTATTTCAGCGTCGCCACGCAACCACCGACAATGCCGGCCAGTGCGATGAACGAGCCGACGGCCAGCGTCGAAACGCCGGTCAGGCCCTGACCGATGGTGCAGCCCATCGCGGTGACGCCGCCAAATCCCATCAGCAGTGCACCGACGATCTGGCGGCGCAGGTCGGCCAGCGAGGCAAAGCCTTCCCAGCGAAAGCTGCGTGTGGCCAGTGCCACCACGGCCGCGCCAGTCACCATGCCCAGCAGTGCCGCAATGCCGAAGCTGGCGTGCAGCGACTTGTCGGTCCACAGCATCAGCAGTTCCAGCGTGTAGGCCAGCGGCGCCACGAAGCTCAGCGATTCGAGCGTGCGTGTGTTGGTGGCGAAGTAGACCTGCTCCAGCGTCTCGGGGTTCTCGCCGAAGCCCAGATGGCCGCTGACGTACCAGCCGCCGACGATCACCGCGCCGATCGCCGCGCCGGCGAAGACCTGCAACCCGTTGGCCCGAAAGCGCTTGTCCTTGAACACGAAGACCAGCAACGCCAGCACCAGCACCGCGGCCAGTGCCGGCAGCACACGCTCGGGCGCCAGGCCGCTGATGTTGGCCAGCAGATGTCCCAGCGTGGCGCCCTTCAACGCGCCTTCGGCCTGCGACACGGCCACCGGGTCGAGCAGCGTCGCACGCCACTGGCCGAACAGGCCCTTTGAGCGTCATGTAGGCGGCGATCGCCATGAACACCAGTACCACCAGCGAACGCAGGCTGCCACCGCCCAGGCGCAGCAGGTTCTTGTTCGCGCAGCCGCCCGACAGGCTCATGCCGATGCCGAACAGCACACCGCCGAGCAGCATCGACAACCAGGGCAGGCTGGCGCCACGCAGGTAGATCGATTTCGCCAGGTCGACCTGGCCGCTGTGCTGAAGCAGCGCGGCCCCACCAATGGCCACCGCGATCGCCAGCAGCCACATGCGCGCCCGGCCCCAGTGGCCCATGTTGACGATGTCCGACAGCGCACCCATGGTGCAGAAGTTGGCGCGCTGCGCCACCGCGCCGAAGCCTGCACCGAGGGCGAAGCCGCCCCAGATCACGGTCTGGAACAGGTCAGGCGTGGCACTCATCGCCGAATTTTCACACGGACCCCGCAGGCGCTAGATGAACAGGCAGACGTCGGTTTCGCCGGCGAACTTCATGAAGGTGGCCGCGCCGCCGTATTCGATGCCGTCGATGAAATCGGACTTGTCGAAATCGAACAGGTCCACCGTCATCTGGCAGGCGATGAACTTGACCTCGGCCTCCAGGCACAGGTCGCGCAATTCCTGCAGCGAGGCCACGCCCTTCTTCTTCATCTTGGCCTTCATCATCGACGTGGCCATGGCCTGCATGCCGGGCAACGCCGACACCATCACCGGCATCGGCACCGGCATCGGCATCGCCGGGTTGCCGATCGGGCTGATCGCGATGCCGCTCAGGTCCTTGCGCAGCAGCTGCAGCCCGTAGAAGGTGAAGAAGATCTGCACCTCCCAGCCCAGAGCCGAAGCGGTGGACGCCAGGATCAAGGGCGGGTACGCCATGTCGAGCGCGCCCTTGGTCGCGATGATCGCCATCTTCTTGCTGGCCATGGGGTAGGGACTCCGGGGTGCAGGCGCATTGCTGCGCCGGGGTGGCGGTCGCTGACGCTGCGCCTGAGGGGGCGTGCGGCCGGTCTAGGCCTTCTTCAGAAAGAACACGTACTTGCCGGCTTCTTCGCCCGACGACAGCAGCGCATGGCCGGTCTGCTCGGCAAAGGCGGCCATGTCGCAGACCGAGCCGGGGTCGGTGGCCACCACGCGCAGCACCTGGCCCGGCGCCATGTCGTTCAGCGACTTCTTGGTCTTGACGATGGGCAGCGGGCAGGACAACCCCGAGGCGTCGAATTCCTTGTCGAACTTCATGCATGTCTCCTGGCGCCGTTGGCGCGTGCTGGCAAGTGCCCCACAGGGCAAAGCAAGGTTGATTAGCCGCGTTCGCAGCGGGGCCGTCTATTCCCGCAACGGGTGATGGACCCTAGCCCATCCGGGTAGGGCAGGCAACGGTGCGGACAAAGGTTTCAACGGCGCAGAAAGGCCGCCAGCAGATCACCCGCACCGCCCAGGCCGCCATCGGTCCCGTCGTTGGCCAGCAGGCCCATGACGAAAGTCCTCAAATATTACTTCTGCTCATTCTCGCCTGCCCGCGCCAGCAGCGGCAGGCGGTCGAACCAGGGCGCTGCCTGCTCCAGTTGAACGGCCAGCTGCAGCAGCGTGGCCTCGTCACCCATGCGGCCGACGAACTGCACGCCCAGCGGCAAGCCATCGGGCGTCCAGTACAGCGGCACGCTCATCGCGGGGGTGCCGCTCAGGTTGGCCAGCTGCGTGAAGGGCACGGGTGTCATGTTGTCGGCAGCGATCGCGTCGACCACAGGGCCGATCAGCCCGCTGCGCGCCAGCAAGGCCAGCAGCCCGCTGGAGACCAGGCCTTCCAAAGCCAGCGCCTGCCAGCGTGGAAGATCGGTGGCGCCGTGGCGCAGTGCCGGCCCGGCCATCACCGGCGACAGCAGCAGGTCGTGCTGCTGATGGAAGCGGCCCAGCGCACGCGCAAAGTCGTTCCAGCGCAGCAGCTCGGTGCTGAGCGTGGCCGCCGAGCTGGCACGCCCCAGCACCGCCATCGCCCGCGTCAGCAGTTCGAAGTCTCGCCCGCGGGCCCCCAGCGCCCGCGCCTGCGCCACCTCGGCCGCGACCTGGCCCAGGTACATGCTCAGATAGGCGCGGGCCAGCGCGGCGCCGTCGATCTCGGGCGCCGCCGGCACCAGCTCGTGGCCCAGGCGCTGCAGCAGGGCCACCGCATGGTCGACCGCGGCCAGCGCCTCGGGCTGCACCGGCGTGCCGATGGGCGACGCCACGCTGAAGCCGATGCGCAGGCGCTGGGGCTCGCGCCGCGCCGCCTCGGCAAAGGGCTCGGACGGCAACATGACCGGAAACGGATCGCCGGGCTCAGGGCCGCACAGCAGGTCGAGCGCCAACGCGCTGTCGCGCACGCTGCGCGAGATCACACCATGCGTGCAGGCGCCGAACCAGACCTCGCCGAACAGCGGCGCTTCAGAGATGCGCCCACGCGAAGGCTTGAGCGTGAACAGCCCGCAGCAGGCCGCCGGGATGCGCAGCGACCCGCCACCGTCGCTGCCAGCTGCCATCGGCAACACGCCGGCGGCCACCGCGGCAGCCGCGCCACCGCTCGACCCACCCGCGTTGCGTGTCAGGTCCCAGGGGTTGCTGACCGGGCCGTGCAGCTGTGAATCGCTGACGCCCTTGAGCCCCAGCTCCGGCAGGTTGGTCTTGCCGAAGATCACCAGCCCGGCGTCGAGAAAACGCCGCGTGGTCGCTGCGTGCTGCTTGGCGACCACATGCTGCAGGCCCCGGCTGCCCAGCCCGCTGGGCACGCCGGCGTAGTCCTGCAGGCCGTCCTTCAGCAGAAAAGGGACCCCGGCCAGAGGGCTGTGCTGGCGATCGAAGCCGGCCGCGATCTGCGCGCGTGCCTGCGCCTCCATCGTGCGCACCACCGCATTCACCGCCGGCTGCACGCGCGCCATCTGGGCCAGGGCCAGGTCCAGCAGTTCGCTGGCCTGCACGTCGCCGCGCCGAACGAGTTCAGCCAGCGCGATGGCGTCGTGACGCAGGAATTCGGTGTGGTTCATGTCGACAGGCCCAGCCAGGCCAGCAACGCCAGCGGCGCGGTTTCGGCGCGCAGGATGCGCGGGCCCAGGTGCACAGCCTCGAAGCCGGCCTGCCGGGCCGCGTCTTCCTCAGCAGCCGTCAAGCCGCCTTCAGGGCCACTGAGCAGCACCCAGGGCTGCGCCGCCGCCGGTTGCGGTGCGCGCTGCGTGGCCTGCGGGCTGAGCAGCCAGCGTCGTGCGGCTGGCGGCACCTCAGGCAGCCAGTCGAGCAGGCGCCGCACCGGCTGCACCCGCGGCACCCGCGTGCGCCCGCACTGTTCAGCCGCCGCCACGGCCTGCGCCTGCCAGTGCTCGCGCTTGCGCTCGGCACGTTCACCGTCCAGGCGCAGCACCGAGCGGTCGCACACCAAGGGCTGCAGGTCGGCCACGCCCAATTCGGTGGCTTTCTCGACCAGCCAGTCCATGCGCTCGTTGGCCGGCATGCCCAGCGCCAGCGTCACCGCCAGCGGCAGTTCGCAGTCGACGGCCCGGTGCGACAACACCTGCACGGCAACCCGACTGCGTCCCATGGCGACCACCTGGGCTGTCCATTCACCACCGCGGCCATCGAACAGCTGCAGCCGGTCGCCGGGTTGCAGGCGCCGCACCTGCACATGCCGCGCCGGGCCCGGCGGCAGATCCAGCGCCTGGCCCGCAGCCAGCGGCGTGTCGACATAAAGGCGAAGCATGCGTGATTGTCAGGGCCGCCGCAGATGACGAATTTGTCATCGGGCAGTTCGGAAAGGATCGCGCTGGCTTTCCAGAATTCATCTCAAGGGCGGCGTACGACAAGCCGCCCCTTCCGGACGAACCGGAACGTCAACCCCAACCGAGATTTCGACCATGAACCGCATCACCCGCATTGCAGCCCTTGCCCTGACCGTCGCCGCCGCCGGCAGCGCCTTCGCCGACGACATCACGATCGACACCACACCGCAGACGTCGCTGAAGACCCGCGCCGAAGTGCAGGTCGAACTGGCGCAGTTCCAGCAACAGCGCGTCAACCCCTGGAGCAGCAGCTACAACGTGCTGGCCGGCTTTCAATCGTCACGCAACCGCGCCGACGTGACGGCCGAAGTCAAGGCCGCGCGCGCCAGTGGCGAGCTGGCCGCGATGGGCGCCGAGGACAGCGGGTCGGCCTACCTGGCGCAACTGCACGGCCCAGCCAGCGCAGCCACCGCCCTGACCACGCTGGCGCGTCGTTGACCGATCCAGGGCAACCCCTGCGATGGCCAACCGGCTGTCGCAGGGGAATCAGCCTCGCAGCTCGCGGCGCAGAACTTTGCCCACCGGTGATTTCGGCAGCTCGGTGCGGAACTCGACGATCTTCGGCCGCTTGTAGCCGGTGAGGTTGGCCTCGCAGTAGGCGCGCACGTCGGCCTCGGTGACGGCCGGGTTCTTCTTCACCACCACCACCTTCACCGCCTCACCGGCCTTGGCGTCGGGCACGCCCACCGCGGCGCATTCGAGCACGCCGGGCATCTGCGTGATCACGTCCTCGACCTCGTTCGGATAGACGTTGAAACCGCTGACCAGGATCATGTCCTTCTTGCGGTCGACGATCCTGAAGTAGCCGCGTTCGTCCACGGTGCCGATGTCACCGGTGCGAAACCAGCCGTCTGCCGTCATCACCTTGGCCGTCTCGTCGGGGCGCTGCCAGTAGCCGGCCATCACCTGCGGTCCGCGGATCGCGATCTCGCCCGGCGTGCCCGGCGCCACCTCGTGGCCGTCGTCGTCGAGCAAGGTCAGTTCGGTGCTGGGCATCGGCAGGCCGATGTTGCCGCTGTAAGTGGTGCTGTCCACCGGGTTGCAACTGACCGACGGGCTGGTCTCGGACAGGCCATACCCCTCGCAGATCGGGCAGCCGGTCTTGTCCAGCCACAGCCGCGCCGTGGCCTGCTGCACGGCCATGCCGCCGGCGACGCTGATCTTCAGGCTGCTCCAGTCGACCTTGTCGAAATCGGGGTGGTTGACCAGCGCGTTGAACAGGGTGTTGACCGCCGGAAAGCTGTGAAAGCGCTGCTGCGACAGCTCTTTGAGCACCCCGGAGAAGTCGCGCGGGTTGGCAATCAGGATGTTGCAGCCGCCCATGCGCATGCCCAGCATCATGTTGGTGTTGAAACCGAAGATGTGATAGAGCGGCAGCACGCACACGGTGACGACCTGTTCGCCCGGCGGGATCTTCTTCAGCGCCGGCTGGTACCAGGCTTCGGACTGCAGCACGTTGGCCACCAGGCAACGGTGCAGCAGCACGGCCCCCTTGCTGACCCCGGTGGTACCACCGGTGTACTGCAGCACCGCGATGTCGTCGGGCCCGACCTGGGGCTGCGTGTAGGGCTTGTTGCGGCCTGTGGCCAGGGCATCGTTGAACCGCAGCGACGACGGCAGCCGCCAGGCCGGCACGAGCTTGCTGACGTTGCGCACCACATGGTTGACCAACGTGCCCTTCAGGAAACCCAGCATGTCTCCCATCGCAGCGACGATGACCTTCTTCGTCGGCACCGCGTCGATCACCTGCTGCAGCACCGACGCGAAGTTCTCGATGATGACGATGGCCTTGGCGCCCGAATCCTTGAGCTGGTGTTCGAGTTCGCGCGGCGTGTACAGCGGATTGACATTGACCACCACCATGCCGGCACGCAGGATGCCAGCCACCGCCACCGGGTACTGGGGCAGGTTGGGCATCATCACCGCAACCCGGTCGCCGACACCAAGGCCGCTGGACTGCAGATACGCCGCAAAGGCGCGCGACAGGTCGTCGATCTGGCCAAAAGTGAAGGCCCTGCGCATGAACAGATAGGCCTTCTGGTCGCGGTACTTGCGAAAGCTCTCTTCAAGCAGCGCAACCAGCGACGGATAAAGGTCGGCCTCAATCTCGGCAGGCACGCCCGCCGGGTATTGCGTCAACCAAGTCTTATCCATGGGCGCTCCGTCGAGGCAGCCCGATTCTCGCCCGCCACTACGGGCACCAGCATCAGGGGATTCGATGAGCGATGCCCAGGGATCGGGCGCTGTGGGATTCCCCCCGACGCCCCCTCGAATGAGTGGCCACCATTCTGTCTCGCTCTAACGGTTCTCTAACGGTCGTGTCCGATGCTGCGCTTGAGCATTGCGGTGATCCGCGCCCATCAACCGGTGCCGCCGCCTCCGCTACGGCAATGCAGTTCAACTTCAACCTTGGGGAATGGCCAGAGCAAGAACCTCACGATTCCATCACCAACGCAGCACTGGCTGCGTTGGCCGTGTTGTCGACGCCCGCCAGTGCCGACATCGTCTCGGCCGGCGGCGGCGACTACACGACAGTGCCGCTGTACCGTGCCCTGGCATTCGGCACCGTGAACTTCGGTGACTCCAGCCGAAACGGGGCCATCAACGGCATCGACTACGTGAGCAACTTGGCCCCGCTGCCGCTGGCGCGAGGTGACACCACCATCACCACGAACGGGGCCACGTTCGTCGGCCGCGGCGCCAGCGCTTACAGTGGCTTCTACGCTGGGCGCAACTACGCCAGCGTATCGGTGACCAATGCAAACGTCGCGGACACCTACTACGAGGTGGCCGGGCAGGGCAGTGCCACCAGCGTGCGCTTCTTCACCCCGGAGGCTGCCGCTGCCCGCGCACGGTTTACCTGGCATGTCAGCGGCTCGCAATCGAACCCATCGTTGATCGGCCCCGTCAATTGCCCGACACCGGATCCGCAGCTGGACTGTTTCCCGCCCACAACGGGTCGACTGGACTTCGGCGCGTCGACCGATGGCGCGGTGAACTGGTTGAACCTGTTCAACGACCCCGACGACCAGCTGCAGTCGATCACGAAGTTCGGCACGGGCACCTTCTCCTATGACCTGCCGATTGTGGACCTGGACACGACCATCAACCTGTTCTACTGGTCCAGCGCTTACGCCCAGGTCAATCCGGGGGACGCCGCCGCGGGCAGCAACTTCACCCTGAGTGCGGACTACTTCAACACCTTCTTGCTGGAAAACGTCAAGCTCTACGACGCCGACGACAATCCCATTTCGGAGTGGTCGATGAGGGACCTGAACCAGGACGAGACGGTGTTCAACCAAAGTGGTCGCCTGGCTGCCGTTGCGCCGCCGCCGGACCTGAATGCCGTCCCCGAGCCGCTCTCGGCCTGGCTGGTCGGCACCGCACTGCTGGGTCTGACGACGCTGCGCCGTCGCACGGCACGCACGCGCCACGGTTGACGTGGTGCGCGGGCGCCGCCCCCGTGCCACGGGGTTGGCTCGGCAGGCCCCGTTCCACTGAAGACCGGTTGCCGCTCAACAAGATCCCCGACTCGGGGGGTGACGCAACCCCGGTGTGATTTGCGCGCGAGAAGGCTGGCCTGCCAGCCTCTTAAAATCCCGGCAGCACTTGCTGCCATGCTGCCACCTGCCCCTGCGCCCGACCAGAACTTGCGGCCGGTTGCGGCGTCACCGCCGTGGCAGCTACGCCTATTGGGAGCCGTGGTAGCCCGGCGCGGCACTCAGGCGCTGACGCGCTGGCCGTCGCGCGCTGCCATCGCGCTGCTGGCGCGCTTGGCGCTTGGCCCCGATCGCGCCCATGCGCGTGAAGAGCTGGTCGAGCTGCTGTGGCCAGGTGTGTCGCTGGATGTCGGGCGCAACCGGCTGCGTCAGACGCTCTCGACGCTGAAATCCGTGCTCGAAGCCGACGGCGGGCCGGTCATCCTTGCCGACCGCAGCACGATCCGCCTGGTGCCCGAGAGCCTGAGCAGTGATGCCATCGAGTTCGAGCAGCTGGCCCGGCGCGGCGACGTGGTCAGAGCGCTCGACCGCTATGGCGGCGAGTTGATGCCCAGCTTCTACGACGAATGGGTGCTGGAAGCGCGCGCACAACTGAGTGCGCAGTTCGAACAACTGCGTGCATTGGCGCCCGGACCTGAAATCATCACGCCGACTCGCCGAGGCCTGATGGACGACGCGCTGCCCGCTTACCTGACCCGCTACTACGGGGTCGACGCACAAGCAGCTCGGCTGCGCCGTGAGGTGCTGTCGCAACGCCTGGTCACACTGGTCGGGCCGGGCGGCATCGGCAAGACGCGGCTGGCGGTGGAACTGGCCCAGGCGCTGCGCGACACGCCTGACCTGGCCGGTGCCGACAACCGGCAGCTGCAGTTCGGCCGCGTGGGCTTCGTCGCGCTGGCGGCCTGCAGCAGCGTGGCGCAGATGTTGGACGCACTGGCCCAGGCTTTCGGCCTGAGCTGCGGCAGCGACGAGGTGGCCGACCGCCTGGTGCAGGTACTGGCCGAACAGCGCACGCTGCTGGTGCTGGACAACCTGGAGCAGCTGCTGCCCGACGCCGCCCCGCTGGTGGCACAACTGACGCTGCGCCTGCCGGCCCTGCACGTGCTGGCCACTTCGCGACGCGTGCTGGGGCTGGACGGCGAGCGCGAAGTGACGCTGTCCCCGTTGCCGTTGCCCGAGTCAGACGCTGCCCTGGTCGATCTGGCCGCCAACCCGGCGGTGGCCCTGTTCGTCGATCGCGCTCAAGCGGTGCGCGCCGACTTCCACCTGGGCACGCGCAACAGTGACGCAGTGGCCGCCCTGGTGCAGTTGCTGGGCGGCGCACCGCTGGCCATCGAGCTGGCGGCCGCGCGCGTGCGCAGCATCGGCCTGACCGACATGCTGCAGCACCTGGACGCAGCGCGCCAGACGGGTGTCGGTCGGCCGGGGCCGAGAGGGCTTGATCTGCTGTCCCGACCGGGCCCGCGCTCGGGTGTCGACACCCGCCATGCGTCGATGGAAGCGGTGATCGCATGGAGCTGGCGACTGTTGCCCATGCCACTGCAGCACACCTTGTCGGCGCTGACGGTGTTCGTCGGTGGCTTCACCGCGGCCGCGGCTGCGGCCGTGCTTGACCCTGAAGTCGACCTGATCCTGCAGCTCGACGAGGCCGTGCAGCACTCCTTGCTGAGTGCCGAGCGGCAGGCCGACGACAGCCTGCGCTTTCGCTTCAGCGAGCCGGTGCGCGAATATGCGCTGGCCCGTCTGCCACCGGGTGACGCGCCTGACCTGCGCCGGCGGCATCGCGACTGGTGGCCGCATTGGATGGCGTCGCTGGGTGCCACGGTGCCGCTGGCCCCGTTTCGCGCCGAGCTGCCCAACATCGTGGCCGCGCTGGCCAGCGCCGATGCCGACGGCGACGTCGACCAGGGCGTACGGCTGGCGCTGGCGCTGCGTGCCGGGTTCAAGGTGGTGCCGCTGCCCGGCGGTGGCATCGACCATCTGGAGCGCTTGTTGACCAAGCCCGGGCCGGCCGACCCGGCGCTGCGCAGCCTGGGCCTGAGCCTGCTGGCCGCGCTGGCCTTTGACGCCGGCCTGCGCGAGCGCGCACAGGCCCACGCCGACCGGGCGCTACAGGATGCCCCGCCTGACAGTTTGGCGCGGGCCCACGCCCTACAGGTGGCGGCGCGCATCGCCTGGACGGCCCACCACGACCGCGAGGCCGTGTGCCGGCTGCTGGACGAGGGCTTGCCGCTGGCTGAGCAACTGGGCGACGCCAGGCTGCAGGCCACGATGCTGGCACAGCGCGCCTATGCGCAGCACGTCTCGCTGGGCCAGCTGGACCAGGCCGCAGCCTTGTTCGCGCGCCAGCGCGGGCTGTTGCAGGCTCTGGACAACCGCCACGACGTCCATCACGCGATGTACCACCAGGTCAACCTCGACTACCAGCGCAACCACTGGGGCCAAACCATCGCCGGCGCGCGCCGCTTGATCGAGCTGGCGCAGGCAGACCACGACTGGGCGCTGGTGAGCAAGACCGCCAACGTGCTGGGCGGCGCGCTGCGCGAAACGCGCGAATGGCACGCCGCGCTGCCGTGCTATCTGCAAGCCGCCGAGGTGGCCTGGGCCGACCGCGACCATTTCAACTGGGCCTATGCGGTGTGGAACCTGCCGGCGGCGCTGGTGCGCTGTGGCCGGCCCGACGACGCGATGCGCCTGATGGCCTTTGCCGCGCACCACTGGACCACCCGTTTCGGCGAGCTGACCGCGGCCGACCAGCGCACGGTGCAGCGCGTGACCCGGCTGGCGCGCACCCAGCTGGGCGCCGCGCGCTGTGCTGAACTCGAGCAAGAAGGTCGGTCCCTCAGCCCGGCCCAGGCCATGCAGAGCCTGCGCAGCGCCATCACGGCTGCCCGCAGCCAGCCGGCACCCCCCTGATTCGACCCTACCCCCCGCGAACAGGTGGTGCGGCAGGGCCGAAATGGGCCCATCCGCTAACGCTTGCCTAACGGTAGGTGTTGATGCTTGGCCTTGAGATCACACTCGGGAGACCTGCATGACCACCACACCTCTGCGCACGCGCAAGACCGCATTGGCCCTCGCCGCCTTGGTCGCCCTCGGGGCAATGATCACGACACCCGTCGGCGCGGCCAGTTGCACCTGGAGCGCCACCAATGGCAACTGGAACGAGCTGACCAAGTGGCTGACCTGCGCAGCCGGCAACGGCAATCCGGCGCAGACGCCTGCGTGGCTGACACGGCCGCCATAGGCAGCACCGGCGTGGTGACGATCAACACCGGGCAGTCGGTGCTGAACCTCAACAACGCCGGGCAGATCAACATCGACGCCTTTGGCCTGAACCTGGTGGGCGGGGGCAGCACCACCAATACCGGCGTCATCAACGTCGGCGGCGCCAGCACCGCCAACCTGGGTGTCTCGGCCGGCCACAACATCAACAACGCCGGCGGTGTCATCAATATCGCCAACGGCAGCGTTGTCAATCAGTTCGGCAGCACCATCAGTGGCGGCAGCATCAACACCACCGGCACCGGGGCGTTGGTGGTGTTCGGCAACGGCAGCAACTTCCTGAAAGGCGTAACGCTGGGCGGCCGAATGGACATGGCCAGCAACTTTGCGCTGCAGCGCATCCAGAACGGCCTGACCCTCAGCGGCGGCACCATCGACATCGCCAACGGCAGCGTGCTCAGCTTTGAGGGCACCAGCACCCTGGCCGGCACGGGCAGCATCGCGTTCGGCGCTGTGGGCGGCATCAACAACCGCCTCTACTTCGACGGCAACGGCACCACCACCTTCAGCGCCGGCACCACCGTGCGCGGACACAGCGGCACCATCGGCAGCCAGATCAACATCGGCGGCACGCAGGTGCTGGTCAACAACGGCACCATCCGCGCCGATGTGGCCGGCGGCACCATCACCATCCTTGAATCGGCTGTCACCAACAATGGCACGCTGAGCGCGTTCAACGGCGGCACGCTGGTGCTCAGCAGCGACGTGACGGGAGGCGCCGGCGGCCAGATCGTGGCCGGCGCGGGCAGCACCGTGCTGCAAAGCGGCATCACCATCAGCGGCACCATCAACACCAGCGGCAGCGGCCAGTTTCGGGCCACGGGCAACGGCGGCAACTTCCTGAACGGCGTCACCTTCAACGGCGACCTGGACATGGCCAGCGTCTTCGGGCTTGAACGCGTGACGGCGGGTGGCCTTGTGCTCAACGGCACCATCAACGTCGCCAACGCCAGCGTGCGCCAGCTTCGAGGGAACGGCGGTCTGTCGGGCAACGCCAACATCGTGCTGGGCTCTGCGGGCGGCGCCAACAACCGCATCTTCTTCGGCTGGCAACGGCACCACCACCTTCAGCGCCGGCACCACCGTGCGCGGACACAGCGGCACCATCGGCAGCCAGATCAACGTCGGCGGCACGCAGGTGCTGGTCAACAACGGCACCATCAGCGCCGATGTGGCTGGCGGCGCCATCACCATCCTCGAATCGGCCGTCACCAACAACGGCACGCTGAGCGCGCTCAACGGCGGCACGCTGGTGCTCAGCAGCAACGTCAGTGGCGGCGCCACCGGCCAGATCGTGGCCGGCGCCGGCAGCACCGTGCTGCAAAACGGCATCACCATCAGCGGCACCATCAACACCAGCGGCGGCGGGCAGTTCCGGGCCACTGGCAACGCCAACAATTTCCTGAACGGCGTCACCTTCAACGGCGACCTGGACATGGCCAGCGCCTTCGGGCTTGAACGCGTGACGGCAGGCGGCCTGGTGCTCAACGGCACCATCAACGTCGCCAACGCCAGCGTGCTCAGCTTCGAGGGCAACGGCGGCCTGTCGGGCAACGCCAACATCGTGCTGGCTGCTGTGGGCGGCAGCAACAACCGCATCTTCTTCGACGGCAACGGCACCACCACCTTCGGCGCCGGCACCACCGTGCGCGGACACAGCGGCACCATCGGCAGCCAGATCAACGTCGGCGGCACGCAGGTGCTGGTCAACAACGGCACCATCAGCGCCGATGTGGCTGGCGGCACCATCACCATCTTCGAATCGGCCGTCACCAACAACGGCACGCTGAGCGCGCTCAACGGCGGCACGCTGGTGCTCAGCAGCAACGTCGGAGCGGCGCCGCGGCCAGATCGTGGCCGGCGCCGGCAGCACCGTGCTGCAAAACAGCATCACCATCAGCGGCACCATCAACACCAGCGGCAGCGGTCAGTTCGGGCCACTGGCGACGCCGGCAATTTCCTCGAACGGCGCGTCACCTTCAACGGCGACCTGGACATGGCCAGCGCCTTGGGCTCGAACGCGTGAAGGCCGGCGGCCTGGTGCTCAACGGCACCATCAATGTCGCCAACGCCAGCGTGCTCAGCTTGAGGGCAACGGCGGCCTGTCGGGCAACGCCAACATCGTGCTGGCTGCGGGTGGGAGCAACAACCGCATCTTCTTCGACGGCAACGGCACCA
>JADJHR010000013.1 GCA_016707445.1 Rubrivivax sp. | reverse complement strand
CTTCTTCCTGGCCGCGCGCAACGGTGGCGACAAATGGAGTTACGGCTCGGTGGGCATCGGCTCGGTCGGTCACCTGGGCACCGAGTACCTGAAGATGCGCGCCGGAAACTTCGGCGCCGTGCACGTGCCCTACAACGGCAACCCGGCGGTGATCACGGCGCTGATCCAGGGCCAAATCCAGATGGCGCTGGTGCCGCCCGGCCTGGCGCTGCCGCAGGTCAAGGCCGGCAAGCTCAAGGCGATCGGCCTGACCGCCGGCCGCAGCACGCTGGCGCCGGACACGCCGTCGCTGCGCGAGGCCGGGATCAACAACTTCGAGCTCGAGGTCTGGACCGCGCTGGTCGGCCCCGCGAACCTGAGCCGGGCTGCGCAGGACCGCCTGGCGCGTGAAGTACCCGCCGCGCTGCGCGAACCCGAGGCGCGCCAGCGCCTGTTCACTGCTGGCTGGGCGGCGCAGGGCACGGCCCCCGAGGCGCTGCGCCTGCGCGTGAAGAGCGAGGCCGCGATCCTGGGCGGCATCATCGCGATGCGCGGCATCAAGACTGAATGACGGCATTGGCCGAGCCGGCTCGGCGGACCGAGGTCTTCGGCGAGTTCGACGTCTGCGTGCTCGGCGGTGGCCCGGCCGGGCTGGCGGCGGCGGTGAGCGCGGCGCGCGGCGGCGCGCGCACGCTGCTGGTCGAACGTTACGGTTTCCTCGGCGGCATGGGCACGGCCGGCGGGGTGACCAACTTTGCCGGCCTTTATGGCAAGCGCGAAGGCCGGATGCAGCTGCTGGTGCGCGGCGTGGTCGACGAACTGCTGGACCGCATCGATCGCCTGGGCGGCCTCAACGCGCCACAGGACGGGCTGCAGGGGCGCATCCGCGTGCGCTCTTACGACGTGCCGGCCTACAAGTGCGCTGCCGACGAGTGGTTGCTGGGTGCCGGCGTGCAGCTGCTGTTCCATGCGCAGGCCGCGGGCGTGCTGATGGACGCCAACGGCGACGGCGACCGTGTGGCCGCGCTGCTGGTCGAGACGCGATCGGGCCGGCGCGCGGTGCGCGCGCTCGAGTTCATCGACGCCTCGGGCGACGCCGACCTGGCGCACTGGGCCGGCGTGCCCTACGAACTGGGCGACGGTGCCGGCAGCGCGCTCTACCCGAGCACCATGTTCCGCATCGGCAACGTCGACGCCGAGCGCGCGCTGGCCGCGATCGGCGAATTCAAGGCCATCGATGGGTTGATGGCGCAGGCCGCGTCGCGCTATCGATTCCCGCGCCAGGGTGCGATCCTGCGACCGCAGCGCAACCCGCGCGAATGGCGCGCCAACGTCACGCAGCTGGCCAATGCCGAGGGCCGCGCGGTGGACGCCACCGACGCCGTGCAGCTGAGCGCGGCCGAGGTCGAGGGCCGGCGCCAGATCGTCGAGTACCTGCGCTTTCTGCGTGCCGAGGTGCCGGGTTTCGAGGCCGCCGAGCTGAGCGACATCGCGCCGCAGGTGGGCGTGCGCGAAACACGGCGCATTGCGGGTGCCTACGCGCTCAGCGGCGATGACGTGCTGGATGGCACGCGCTTCGACGACGTGATCGGCCTCAATGCCTGGCCGGTGGAATCACACCTGGCCGGGCGCATCGAGTGGCAGTTCCCGCGCGACCCCGACAACGCCTTCAACCACCTGCCCTGGCGCATGCTGCTGCCGCGCGCTGTGGCCAACCTGCTGGTGGCCGGACGCTGCGCGTCGATGCAACACCTGGGCCAGAGCGCGGCACGCGCCAGCGGCGCCTGCTTCGTGATGGGCCAGGCCGCCGGCACGGCGGCAGCGCTGCGTGTGGCCGGGCGATTCAGCGTGCCGGCGCTGCAGGCCGCGCTGCGCGCCGCCAGCGCCGACCTGGACGACGCGTAGGGCCGCTAGATGCAGATCAAGCCGCTCGGCCGGCGCGCCTATGCCGGCATCGAATCCGCCATGCGCGACTTCACGCTCGCGCGCGGCCCGCACACCGAAGACGAGCTGTGGCTGGTCGAGCACGACCCGGTGTTCACGCAGGGCCTGGCCGGCCGCCCCGAACATGTGCTGGGCGCGCGCGACATCCCGGTGGTGCAGACCCAGCGCGGCGGCCAGGTCACCTACCACGGGCCCGGGCAGGTGGTGGCCTACCCGCTGGTCGACCTGCCCCGGCTGCACATCTACGTCAAGGAATACGTGTTCCGACTCGAAGAGGCGCTGCTGCGCACGCTGGCGTCATACGGTGTGACGGGCCACCGCGTGCGCGGCGCGCCCGGCATCTACGTGCGCCTGGCCGACCCGTTCGACCACGCCTTGCTGCCTGCGGCCGTGGGCGGACAGGACCCCTTTCTGGGGCTGGGCAAGATCGCGGCGCTGGGCATCAAGGTCTCTCGCCATTGTGCGTACCACGGCCTGGCGCTGAACGTGGCGATGGACCTCGAACCCTTTGCCCGCATCAACCCCTGCGGTTACGCCGGGCTGCCGACGGTCGACCTGCAATCGCTGGGCGTGCTCTCGACCTGGCCGGCTGCTGCCGAAAGGCTGTCGACCGAGCTGCAGCGCCTGCTGCGGCCCGCCTGAAGCAGCGCCCGATGCAGCCAGGCGCTTGTCCCGGTTCAGATGCCGGAAAGCTGCGCTGGCTACACTGGACGCCCCGAACCTGCACCGGCCATCGCGCGATGAGCAACACCACCATCCCACCGGCCTACGACGCCACGCTGAAGCAGAAGTCGCAGGCCAAGACCAGCCGCATCCCGATCAAGGTGGTGGCCCTGGACCAGGCTGCGGTGCTGAAGAAGCCCGACTGGATTCGCGTCAAGGCCGGAAGCCCGAGCACACGCTTCTACGAGATCAAGCAGATCCTGCGTGAGCACAAGCTGCACACCGTGTGCGAGGAAGCCAGCTGCCCGAACATCGGCGAGTGCTTCGGCAAGGGCACGGCCACCTTCATGATCATGGGCGACAAGTGCACGCGGCGCTGCCCGTTCTGCGATGTCGGCCATGGCCGGCCCGACCCGCTGGACACCGACGAGCCGCTGAACCTGGCGCGCACCATTGCCGCACTGAAGCTGAAGTACGTGGTCATCACCAGCGTCGACCGCGATGACCTGCGCGACGGTGGCGCCGCCCATTTTGTCGACTGCATTCGCCAGGTGCGCGAACTGTCACCCCTCACGCAGATCGAGATCCTGACGCCCGACTTCCGCGGTCGCGACGAGCGTGCGCTGAACATCCTGAAGGCCGCGCCGCCCGACGTGATGAACCACAACCTGGAAACCATTCCGCGCCTGTACAAGGAAGCACGGCCGGGGTCGGACTACCAGTTCAGCCTGAACCTGCTGAAGAAGTTCAAGGACGAGGTGCCTGGCGTGCCCACCAAGAGCGGCCTGATGGTGGGCCTGGGCGAGACCGACGACGAGATCCTGACCGTGATGCGCGACATGCGCGCGCACGGCATCGACATGCTCACGCTGGGCCAGTACCTGTCGCCCAGCGGCCACCACCTGCCGGTGCGCCGCTACGTGCACCCCGACACCTTCAAGATGTTCGAGCGTGAGGCCTACGCGATGGGCTTCAGCCATGCCGCGGTGGGTGCGATGGTGCGCAGCAGCTACCACGCCGATGAACAGGCCCACGCAGCCGGGCTGAAGCCCGTCGCCTGAGTGCGAGCGTGAGCCCCTCAGGCGGCGACCAGCAGCCGCTCGACCAGCCCTTGCAACAGCCTGAAATCAGGCACGCCGACATCGTGCCGCACCACCAGGCCCTGGCGGTCGACGACGAAGCTGGTGGGCGTGACCTGCACATCGCCCCAGGCATGCGCGATGGCACCGGTGTTGTCGATCGCCACGCCGAAGGGCAGGGCGCGGGTTTCGGCAAAACGCGCCACCGAAGCCGGCGCGTCATGGCGCATGGCCACCGCCAGGGTGTCGAAACCGCGCGCCTTGTAGCGCTCGTGCAGCGCCACGACCTGCGGCATCTCCTGCACACAAGGGGCGCAGCTGGTGGCCCAGAACTTGACCAGCAGCACCTTGCCGCGCAGGTCGGCCATGCGACCGCTGCGCCCATCGAGCAGGGTGTAGCTGAACTCGGGTGCCGGACCACGGGCCGAGCAGCCCGGCAGCGTGATGGCCGCCAGCGCCGCCCCACCCCAGCCCAGCCATTGTCGACGTGCCAGACTCGGGACCACGACAGCCATCAGGAGAAGTTCATGCAAAAACGTCAGTTTACGCTCGCGATCTGCGCCGCCGGCAGCTGGGGATTCAGCCCCGTCGCCAGGGCCGCTCTGGGCATGGACGATGCCGCCGCCGGCGTGCGGGCCGCGCTTGAGCGCGGCGCGCAGTCGGCGATCCAGCTGCTCGGCCGCAATGACGGTTTTCTGGGCAATCCGAAGGTGCGCATCGCGCTGCCGGGCGTGCTCGACGACGCTGCCAAACTGATGTCCAAGATGGGGCAGAAGCGCCGCGTCGACGAGCTGATCACGGCGATGAACCGCGCCGCCGAAGCCGCCGTGCCGGCCGCACGAACGCTGCTGGTGGACACGGTGCGCAAGCTGAGCGTGGAAGACGCGATCGGCATCGTGCGCGGCGGCTCGACCTCGGTGACCGACTTCTTCGCCCGCAAGACGCGCGAACCGCTGGGCGTGCAGTTTCTGCCGATCGTGACGCGCGCGACCGAGAAAGTGAAGCTCGCCGACCGCTACAACGACTTTGCGTCACGCGCTTCGCGTCTGGGCCTGCTGCGTGGCGACAACGCCAACCTGCAGACCTACGTCACCGGCAAGACGCTGGACGGCCTGTATCTGATGATCGGTGAGGAAGAGCAGCGCATTCGCGCCGACCCCGTCAAGTCGGGCAGCGCCATCTTGCGCAAAGTGTTCGGCGGCTGAAGCCGAGTCAGGTCGCCGCGGCCGAGCGCCGCACGCGCACCTGGGCGCGGCCGTCGCGCTTGGCGATCAGCAGCAGGTCGTCGGCCGCCTTCAGCATGGCCTGGCCGCCGGGCCCGGCCTGGGTGCTGTCGCAGACACCAGCCGAAAAGCTCAGGCCCTGCAACTGCCGGCCGTCGTGGTCGAACACCTGCTGGCGCCAGCGCGCCAGCACCAGCCCCAGCTTGCGTGCGGCCGACGCCGCCCGTGTGCCCGGCATGAGCAGGCAGAACTCTTCACCACCATAGCGGCAGACCACGTCACTGATGCGGCAGTCGCCCAGCAACTGCTGTGCAAACGCTGCCAGCAGGCGGTCGCCGGCATCATGACCGTGTTCGTCGTTGACGGTCTTGAAGTGGTCGAGGTCGATGATGGCCACCGCCAGTGGCTTGCCGTCGCGCCGCGCCAGCGCCGCCATCGCCGGCAGGGTGTCGTTGAGGTAGCGGCGGTTGAACAGCCCGGTCAACGCATCGCGCGTGGCCTGCTCGCGCAGCGCATCCTGCAACTGCTCGACCTCCTGCACCTTGCGTGACAGCTGATCGTTGATGGCCTGCAGCTCTTGTCGCGCCTGCTCGGTCTCGCGCCGGCGCGCCTCCTGCTCTTCGAGCTTGCGGTGCAGCCGCATCAGCTCGGTCTGCAGCGCCGCGGCACGGTAGCGCGCACGCGACGCCTTGTCGGCGCGCCGGGCCTGCACGCGCTGCCAGCCGCGCAGCGCGGTCAACGCCAGCGCCGTGTCGCCCAGGTGCTCGGCCAGCTCGGACAGCAGTTCCAGTCCGTTGCTCTGCACACGCAGGCTCAGACCGTCGTCGATCGATGTCGTGCCGTCAGACAGCAAACGCTCACGCAGGGCCAGCATCAAGGCCAGGGCCTGCTCAGGATGGCCTTCGGCCACAGTCAGCAGGGCGCGCGCCTGCACCAGGTCGTGCTGTTCGTCGGTGATCGGCTCGTGGTGCGCCACGCCCGCCTCGGCGACCAGCGCGCGGCCGAGTTCGACCTCACCGGCACGCAGCGCGGCGATGGCCAGGGTTTCGAAGCTGGACGCATTGCGCCCACGTCCTTGCTCGTCGGCCGGGATGGCCCGGATCTCGTCGATATCGCGCAGCGCTTCGCGCGCACGGCCGAGTTCGGTCAATACGATCACGCGGTTGATCAGCAGCGCGCTCAGCAAGCGCGGATTGGTCAGGCGCCGGCAGCGCACCAGCCCTTCGTCGACCTGCACCAGCGCGGCCTGGCCGTCGCCCAGCTGCAGCAACTCATTGGCCAGGTTGCAGTGCAGCGCCACCTCGAAGCCCGGCGCCCGGCTGGGCCGTGTGTCGTGCAGCGCCGAGGCCATGTAGGCGAAGGCCTGTTCGGAATCGCCGGCCACCGAGTAGCTGCCGGCCATGGCATTGAGCAGCACGCCGCGCTGTTCGTTGCGCAACACGCGCAGGCCCTCGTCGCGCAGCTGGTGCAGCCGCTCGTGCGCCTTCTTCAGCTTGCCCTGGCGCCACCATGCGCGCGCGATGCCGGTTTCGGCCAGCAGCGCACCGGCACGGTCGTGCAGCGCGTCGAAGGCCTGGCGGGCGGGCTCCAGCAGCGCCAGCGCATCGGCCGGCGTGGCCAGGTTCAAGCGGTTGAAGCCCAGCACCAGCTGGGCCCAGGCGCGTGCCGTCGCATCGGCATCGGGCAGTTGCAAGACCTGCTCGGCCAGCGCGATCGAGCGCGCGCTGTCGGCCTGCAACAAGGTCCAGGCCTTGTGCGCCAGGCGCAGCGCCGGCGTCGGGCGGGCGTCAGGCGGGGCACTGGGCGGGGCGCTGGGCATGCCTCGATTATCGAAGACGACCATGCCCCGGCCAGACGCCGCCGGCTTCAGCCGCGGGCGTGCGTCACGCCGCCATCGACGATCAGGGTCGAACCGAGCACATAGTCGCCGGCCCGCGACGCCAGATAGATCGCCGCGCCGGCCATGTCGTCGGCCACGCCGATGCGGCCGGCCGGGATGCGCTTGGCCACTTCGGCAGCCTGGTCGCGCGCCGTTCGGTTCATGTCCGACGCGAAGGCGCCGGGCGCGATCGCACTGACCACGATGCCGTCGGCCGCCAGGCGCAGCGCCATGCGCCGTGTCAGGTGGATCAGCCCGGCCTTGCTGGCGGCATACGAATAGGTCTCTTGCGGATTGACCGACACGCCGTCGATCGATGCGATGTTGATCACCTTGGCGTTGTGGCCGCGCGCCGCCGCGGCCTTCAGTGCGCCGTGCAGTGCCTGCGTCAGGAAGAAGGGGCTTTTCAGGTTGAGGTCGAGCACCTTGTCCCAGCCCGATTCGGGAAACTCGTCGAAGGCCGCACCCCAGGCCGCCCCGGCGTTGTTGACCAGGATGTCCAGTGACGGCTCGCGCGATCGGTAGGCCACGGCCAGCGCCTGCGCACCGTCGACCGTGGACACATCCATCGGCAACGAGAGACAGGGCCCCAGTTGCGACAACTCGGCTGCCGTGGCATCACAGGCCGCCGACTTGCGCGACGAGATGTAAACCTTGGCCCCGGCCTGGAGAAAACCGGCGGCAATCATGCGGCCGATGCCGCGCGAACCGCCGGTGACCAGTGCCGTGCGTCCGGCCAGCGAGAAGAGATCGTTCATGGGCTGTCTCCAGCGTTTGCGGTGGCTGGCAGCCTAACGCCGATGGACCCGCCACTCGGTCACGCAGGTGCCACGGCCGCTACATGCTGCGCCGGTACTGCCCGCCCACCTCGAACAGCGCGTTGGTGATCTGCCCCAGGCTGCAGCAGCGCACCGCGTCCATCAGCACCGCAAACACGTTTTCATCCGCGATCACCGCCTGCTGCAGGCGCTGCAGCATGGCCGGCGCCTGGGCCGCATGGCGGGTGTGGAAATCGGCCAGGCGCTGCAGCTGGCTTTGCTTTTCGTCCTCGGTCGAGCGCGCCAGCTCGATGGGCTTCTGCTCGTCGCCATGCGGGTTGCGAAAGGTATTGACGCCGATGATGGGATGTTCACCGGTGTGCTTGAGCATCTCGTAGTGCATGCTCTCTTCCTGGATCTTGCTGCGCTGGTAGCCGGTCTCCATCGCGCCCAGCACGCCGCCGCGCTCGGCGATCTTCTCGAACTCGGCCAGCACCGCCTCTTCCACCAGTTCGGTCAGCTCGTCGATGACGAAGGCGCCCTGGTTCGGGTTCTCGTTCTTGGCCAGGCCCCATTCGCGGTTGATGACCAGCTGGATGGCCATCGCGCGGCGCACACTTTCTTCGGTCGGCGTGGTGATCGCCTCGTCGTAGGCGTTGGTGTGCAGGCTGTTGCAGTTGTCGTAGATCGCGATCAGCGCCTGCAGCGTGGTGCGGATGTCGTTGAACGCGATCTCCTGCGCGTGCAGGCTGCGGCCGCTGGTCTGCACGTGGTACTTCAGCTTCTGGCTGCGCTCGTTGGCGCCGTAGCGGTCGCGCATCGCGGTGGCCCAGATGCGGCGCGCCACGCGGCCCAGCACGGTGTACTCGGGGTCCATGCCGTTGCTGAAGAAGAAGCTCAGGTTGGGCGCGAAGTCGTCGATGTGCATGCCGCGCGCCAGGTACGCCTCGACGAAGGTGAAGCCGTTGCTCAGCGTGAAGGCCAGCTGGCTGATCGGGTTGGCGCCGGCCTCGGCGATGTGGTAGCCGCTGATCGAGACCGAATAGAAGTTGCGCACGTCGTGGTGCACGAAGTATTCGGCGATGTCGCCCATCACCTTCAGGCTGAACTCGGTGCTGAAGATGCAGGTGTTCTGGCCCTGGTCTTCCTTCAGGATGTCGGCCTGCACGGTGCCGCGCACGTTGGCCAGCACCCACACGCGGATCTTCGCCGCCTCGTCGTCGGTGGGCTGGCGGCCGTTGTCGGCAGTGAACTTGTCCAGCTGCTGGTCGATGGCGGCGTTCATGAACATCGCCAGGATGCTGGGTGCGGGGCCGTTGATGGTCATGCTCACGCTGGTGCTGGGGCTGCACAGGTCGAAACCCGAATACAGCACCTTCAGATCGTCCAGCGTGGCGATGCTGACGCCCGAATTGCCCACCTTGCCGTAGATGTCGGGCCGCAGGTCGGGGTCGTTGCCGTACAGCGTGACGCTGTCGAAGGCGGTGCTCAGGCGCTTGGCCGGCATGCCCTGGCTGACCATCTTGAAGCGCCGGTTGGTGCGAAAGGCGTCGCCCTCGCCGGCGAACATGCGCGTCGGGTCCTCGCCCTCGCGCTTGAAGGCGAAGGTGCCGGCGGTGTACGGGAAGCTGCCCGGCACGTTGTCGAGCATCAGCCACTTCAGGATCTCGCCATGGTCCTCGTAGGTCGGCAGCGCCACCTTGCGGATCTTGCTGCCCGACAGCGTGGTGTGCGTCAGCGCGGTGCGGATCTCCTTGTCGCGGATCTTCACCACGTACTCGTCGCCGGCGTAGGCCTTCTGCATGTCGGGCCACATCGCCAGCAGCTTCTTCGCCTGCGGGTCGAGCTTGGCCTCGCGCGCGTCGGCCAGCTTCAGCACCGTGCTCTTGGCGCCGTCGCGCTGGCTGTCGTCCTCGTGCAGCATGCGCGCGGATCGCGCAGTTGCTGGATCTCGCGCGCCAGCCTGGCCTGCGCACGCGCCCTGGTCTTGTAGCCGCGCACGGTGTCGGCGATGTCGGCCAGGTAGCGCACGCGCGCACCCGGCACGATCGGCGTCTGGTGCGTGCTGTGCCGCGTGTCCACCTTCGGCAAACGGCCCGCACCCAGCGGCAGCCCCAGCGCGCCAAGGCGTGGCAGCAGGGCCTGGTACAGCGCGGTCACGCCGTCGTCGTTGAAGCGGCTGGCCATGGTGCCGAACACCGGCATCTGCTCGGGCGGGGTCTTGCAGGCCTCCTTGTTGCGCTGCACCTGCTTGGCCACGTCGCGCAGCGCATCGGCCGCGCCCTTGCGGTCGAACTTGTTGATGGCCACGAACTCGGCGAAGTCGAGCATGTCGATCTTCTCGAGCTGGCTGGCGGCGCCGAACTCGGGCGTCATCACGTACAGCGGCACGTCGACCAGCGGCACGATGGCGGCGTCGCCCTGGCCGATGCCCGAGGTCTCGACGACGATCAGGTCGAAACCGGCGGCCTTGCAGGCGGTCACCACGTCGGGCAGGGCCTGGCTGATCTCGCTGCCGAAGTCGCGCGTGGCCAGGCTGCGCATGAAGACACGCGGGCCGTGTTGCCAGGGCGAGATGGCATTCATGCGGATGCGGTCGCCCAGCAGCGCACCGCCGCTCTTGCGCCGGCTGGGGTCGATGCTGATCACGGCCACGCGCAGCGCATCGCCCTGGTCCAGGCGCAGGCGGCGGATCAGCTCGTCGGTCAGGCTGCTCTTGCCGGCGCCGCCGGTGCCGGTGATGCCCAGCACCGGGATGTGCACAGCCGCCGCGGCCTCGGCCAGCTGCGCCCTCAGCTGCGGATCGGCCCGGCCGTTCTCCAGCGCCGTGATGGTCTGTGCCAGCGCGCGCCAGGCGGCTTCGCCATGGCCGCGCAAGGCCTGGGCCGATGCCGGCCCCTGTGTCGACAGGTCGACATCGCAGCGCATCAGCATCTCGCCGATCATGCCCTGCAGCCCCATGCGCTGGCCGTCCTCGGGGCTGTAGATGCGCGCTACGCCGTAGTCCTGCAACTCGCGGATCTCGGCCGGCACGATCACCCCGCCGCCGCCGCCGAAGACCTGGATCTGCGCGCCGCCGCGCTCGCGCAGCAGGTCCACCATGTACTTGAAGTACTCGACATGGCCGCCCTGGTAGCTGCTGATCGCGATGCCCTGCACGTCTTCCTGCAAGGCCGCGGTGACCACCTCGTCGACCGATCGGTTGTGCCCCAGGTGGATGACCTCGGCGCCCATGCCCTGCAGGATGCGCCGCATGATGTTGATCGCCGCGTCGTGGCCGTCGAACAGGCTGGCGGCGGTGACGAAGCGCACCTTGTGCTTCGGGCGGTAGTCGGCAAGCGCCTGGTAGTCGGCGGACAGTTCGGTCATGGACACGCTCTCGTCGGGTAGGCGGCTGACTGGCGTCGATGTCGACGCCAGCGAGCGATGATGCCATCGGCGTCGGGACACGGTCTGCGGTGCCACCGGCCCTCGATCGTGGTTTACCCCAGGCACGGCGCGCGTGCCGGCGGGGCTGCTACCCTGCACAGGTCACCCGGGGGCCGGATCTGAATGAGCTTTCTTGCGATCGACATCGGCAATACGCGCCTGAAGTGGGCGCTCTATGACCACCCGCATCCGGGCGCGCGACTGCAGCGGCAGGGTGCGGTGTTCCTCGAAGCCATCGACAGCCTGGCCGACAGCGACTGGAAGTCCTTGCCCGAACCGGATTCGATGCTGGGTTGCGTGGTCGCCGGCGAGGCGGTGCGCCGCCGTGTGGAAGAACAGCTCGAACTGTGGGACCTGGCGCCGCGCTGGGTGGTGCCCGGCGCCCACGACGCGGGCGTGATCAACGGCTACGACCACCCGCACCGGCTGGGCGCCGACCGCTGGGTGGCCCTGGTGGGGGCGCGCCAGCGCGCGCTGGTGGGCGGCACGCCGCGCCCGGCGCTGGCGGTGATGGTGGGCACCGCGGTCACCGTGGACGCCATCGACACCGAGGGCCGCTTTCTGGGCGGACTGATCCTGCCGGGGTTCGGCTTGATGCTGCGTGCACTGGAGACCGGCACCGCCGGTCTGCGCGTGCCCACAGGGGACGTGGTGGACTTTCCGACCAACACCAGCGACGCCTTGATGAGCGGCGGCGCCAACGCGATTGCCGGCGCCATCGAGCGCCAGCACCGCAAGCTGCTGAAGCGCACCGGACAGGCACCGCTGCTGCTGATGGCGGGCGGCGCCTCACCCAAGCTGGCGCCGACGCTGGACCTGCCCTTCGAGGTGGTCGACACGCTGCTGTTCGAGGGCCTGCTGGCGCTGCAGGCGAGGCGGCTGGCGCTGTAGATCGATCGGCGGGCTACAGGATGTAGCGCGACAGATCCTCGTTGCGCGCCAGCTCGGCCAGGCTGGCGTCGACCGCGGCAGCGTCGATCGTCACCGTCTGGCCGCTGCGGTTGGGGGCGTCGAAGCTGACCTCGTCGAGCAGCCGCTCCATCACCGTCGACAGGCGGCGGGCGCCGATGTTCTCGGTGCGCTCGTTGACCTCGAAGGCGATCTGCGCCAGCCGGCGCACGGCATCGCGGCCGATCTGCAAGCTCAGCCCCTCGGTGGCCAGCAAGGCCTGGTACTGCTCGACGAGGCTGGCCTCGCGCCCGGTGAGGATGGCCTCGAAGTCGTCGACCGACAGCGATTCGAGCTCGACGCGGATCGGGAAGCGCCCCTGCAGCTCGGGGATCAGGTCGCTCGGCTTGGCCAGGTGGAAGGCGCCGCTGGCGATGAACAGGATGTGGTCGGTCTTGACCATGCCGTACTTGGTGTTGACCGTCGTGCCCTCGACCAGCGGCAGCAGGTCCCGCTGCACGCCCTGGCGGCTGACGTCGGTGCCACTGTGCTCGGAACGTGTGGCCACCTTGTCGATCTCGTCGATGAAGACGATGCCATTGCCTTCGGCATTGGCCAGCGCCGCGCTGCGGATCTCGTCCTCGTTGACCAGCTTGGCCGCCTCTTCGTCGACCAGCAGCACGCGCGCCTCGCCGATCTTCAGCTTGCGCGTCTTGCGCCGGGCCTGGCCCATCTGCGAGAACAGGCCCTTGAGCTGCTCGGCCATCTCTTCCATGCCCTGCGGCCCGAGGATCTCGAGCGCGGGCCGGGCTTCGGCCAGGTCGACCTCGATCTCCTTGTCGTCCAGCGTGCCCTCGCGCAGGCGCTTGCGCATGACCTGGCGCGCGGTGTTCTCGGGGCTGGGGGCATGCACCGCGTCGCTGCTCGACCGCGCAGGCGGCACCAGCAGGTCGAGGATGCGCTCTTCGGCTGCATCTTCGGCCAGCGCGTGCTTGGCGCGCACCTGGCGCTCGCGCTCCTGCTTGACCGCCACCTCGACCAGGTCGCGCACGATGGAATCGACGTCCTTGCCGACATAGCCGACTTCGGTGAACTTGGTCGCCTCGACCTTGATGAAGGGCGCATCGGCCAGCCGCGCCAGGCGGCGCGCGATCTCGGTCTTGCCGACGCCGGTGGGGCCGATCATCAGGATGTTCTTGGGCGTGATCTCGTTGCGCAGCTTCTCGTCGACCTGCTGGCGCCGCCAGCGGTTGCGCAGCGCGATGGCCACCGCGCGCTTGGCCTTGTGCTGGCCGACGATGTGGCGGTCGAGTTCGGAGACGATCTCCTGCGGCGTCATGCTCTGGCCGTTCATTCCAGCACCTCGACCGTGTGACTCTGGTTGGTGTAGATGCACAGGTCGCCGGCGATCTCGAGCGAGCGCTTGACGATGTGCTCGGGCGCCATCTCGGTGTGCTCGAGCAGCGCGCGCGCCGCGGCCTGCGCATAGGCGCCGCCGGAGCCGATGGCGATGATGCCGTGCTCGGGCTCGAGCACGTCGCCGTTGCCGGTGATGATCAGCGAGGCCTCCTTGTCGGCCACCGCGAGCATGGCTTCCAGGCGGCGCAGCACGCGGTCGGTGCGCCAGTCCTTGGTCAGCTCGATGGCCGCACGCACCAGGTGGCCCTGGTGCTTTTCGAGCTTGGCCTCGAAGCGCTCGAACAGCGTGAAGGCGTCGGCGGTGGCGCCGGCAAAGCCGGCCAGCACCTGGTCGCGGTGCAGCTTGCGCACCTTGCGCGCGCTGGCCTTGACGACGATGTTGCCCAGCGTGACCTGGCCGTCGCCGCCGAGCGCAACGCTCGTGCCGCGGCGCACGCTGACGATGGTGGTGCCGTGATAGGGTTCCATAGATGGCCAGCAGATGTGGGCAGGGGCGGGAATTCAAACCCCATGGGCTGCCATGGGCAGCGCAGCCGGTCAGTTCTTGCGCACCTGCACCTTGGCGTGTTCGTTGATGCCCATCGCGCCGAAGAACAGCGCCACCAGGCGGTGCGTGTCGATGAAGTGAATCGCGCGGTTCTCGCTCTTCTTGGCCAGCACCCAGTTCAGCAGGTCGCCGGCGGCGATGAAGTCGACCCGGATCAGCCGCGTGCACGACACGCTGACGGTCGACGCGGTGCCCACGCCTTCGTTCAGCCCGTTCAGCGTGGCGCTGATGTCACCCACCAGCTGGCCCGAGAGTTCCACCGATGCGATCTGTGCTGCGCTGGCGGTTTCCTCGAGCAGGCTGGACTCGACAAAGCCGGTGTTCGCCTCGGTCAGCACCGACGACTGCGGCTGGCGCGTGGACAAGGTGGAGCCGCTGATGCGCACGTTGCAGCGCGTGGGCTCCCACGACGGCGGCGATACCTCGTAGGTGACGCAGTAGTCGATCGCCGCCTCGTCGAACTGGTCGGGGCGGTTGACCAGGCGCAGCGCATCCAGGCGCGTCAGCCAGAAGGCCGGGTCGGCGTCCTTGACGCCGGTGGGTGCGGCTTCCTGCAGCACGGTGAACAGGCGCTCGCCGGACAGCCAGCGCATCTCCAGGGCCTGCCCGGCCCACAGGCGGAACAGCATCGACAGCTGCATCGCCGCCTCGGCGTCGATGCGCTGCAGCCTGGCCCAGTCGAAAACCCAGGGCAGCGGCATCTGCAGGGTCTGCGCCCGCAGCCGCGCCACCGCGTCGATGTCGAGCTCGGCAGGTGCCGTCCAGCCCACCGACTCATGCCCGACCGGCCGTGCGGGGCGGTCCTCGGCCACGGCGTCGGCCACCATCTTGGGCAACGAGTACCACTGCGGCGCCGACCAGCCGAACTGCTGCGCGTAGTCGATCGCCAGGCTCTCGAAGCGCTGCTGCTGGCCGGTGGCGCGGTACAGGTCGAACAGCACCAGCCAGGTCTCGGCGTGCTGGTGGCGGCCGCCGCCGGCTGACGTGGCACGCTGCAGCGACTGCTCGCAGCTGTCGAAATCGGCGTTGGCGAAGGCGATCACGGGCTCGTCGAGGTCGGGGTCGTGCATGACCTCGCTGACTTCAACGGCCAGCGGGCTGTTGAAATCGACCGTTTCGATCGACGTGGTGGTCGACATCGGCGCCAGCGGCGGCAGGCCGACCGACATCTTGGCCGCCGCCGTGGCCCGAGGCGGTTGATCGAGGTCGGGCAAGGGTGGCAGCGCCGGCAGCTGGTCGGCGTCGTCGATCAGTTCGCCGCCAAGATCGATGTCCGGCGCCGTCGGCGCGCGTGGCGACGCAGGCGGCACGTCTCGCGGCGCCTCGAAATAGACAGGCTTGCGCGCCGGGGCGGGCGCTGACGAGAAACCGCTGGCCTCGCCGACCATCTGCTGTTCGATCTCGTCGATCTTGGCCTTGACGCCCTCGGTGCGCGTGGACCGGCTGTCGCCGTCGTACAGCCGCACCTCGGAATCATCCAGCTTCGACGAACTGCCCAGCGCCGCCAGTTGTTCCGGCGACAGGCCTTCGCGGCGCACCTTGCGCAGCATGTCGAACTCGCGCTTGCGGACGAAGTCGTTGCGCCGCTTGCGCTCGATCATCGCCTTGAGCTCGGACTTCTCGAGCTCCAGCTCACGCCCATCGTCGCGGCGCGAGTTCAGCTCGTTCCAATCGGTGGCCGGATTGGCGACAAATCGCACCACTTTGCGGAAGAAGCTTTCGTTCTCGGCCATGCTGGGCTTATGGTAACGCGGCAGCGGCACCCCGCCCGACTCGGCCCCCACCCGGGGGATTCAGTTCAGACGCTGGCAGGCGCCTGAATCAGTCACCGAACATCTTCTGTTTCAGTTCGCGGCGCTGTTGCGCCTCGAGTGACAGCGTGGCGGTCGGGCGGGCCATCAACCGGGCCAGGCCGATGGGCTCGCCGGTTTCGTCGCAATAGCCGTAGTCGCCGCTGTCCAGCCGCGCCAGCGACTGCGCGATCTTCTTCAGCAGCTTGCGCTCGCGGTCGCGCGTGCGCAGTTCCAGCGCGTGCTCTTCCTCGATCGTGGCGCGGTCGGCGGGGTCGGGCACGATGGTGGTGTCTTCGCGCAGGTGCTCGGTGGTTTCACCGGCATTGCTGAGCAGATCGTCCTTCTGCTGCTGCAGGCGGGCGCGGAAGAAGTCCAGCTGCTTGTCGTTCATGTACTCGCCCTCGGGCATGGCGAGCAATTCGGCCTCGGTCAGATCGCGGCCGGCCTTTTGCTTCCAGGCGTTGGCAACCTTGGGGTCCACCTTCGCGGCGGGCTTGAGCGCTTCCATGGGCAAGGGTTCGGGTCTCGGGTTCGGGCGCGCGGGCGCAAAGCGGTCGGTGAATCGGTTGGAGACGGGCGCCGCGGCCACAGCCACGGGCGCGGATGCGGTTGCAGCGGCCTTGGCGGCTGCCTTCGCAGCCGTCTTGGGCAGTTCAGCACCTGGGCCCGCGGCGGTGGCAGCCACCTTGCCGGTGGGCGTCTTGCGGTCGGGGGCCGGTTTGGCCGGAGGCTTGCTCACAGGGGTCTCCTCGCCTCTGGATCACCCGGGCTGCAGGCCGGCACGCAACGGTGCCTTCGCTGCCCCGGACGGTGCCGAGGGCGCGCGGATTGTAGCCACGTCGGCCAACAGGCCGGGCCGGTGCCGGCTAATGCTCAAACCAGGCATTGCTCCAGCCCTTGCATCAACACGTCCTTGGGCAGGTCGATGCCGATGAAAACCATCTTGCTGCCCTTGTCCTCGCCCGGCGCCCACTTCGGGCCCAGGTCGCTGCCCATCAGCTGGTGCACGCCCTGGAAGACCACCTTGCGGTCGCTGCCCTTCATGTACAGCACGCCCTTGTAACGCAGCATCTTCGGCCCGTAGACCTGCACGATGGCGCCCAGGAAATCCTCCAGCTTGGCCGGGTTGAAGGCCTTTTTCGAGCGAAAGACGAAGGACTTGACGTCGTCGTCGTGCGCGTGGTGATGCGGGTGGTCGCAGTGCTCGTCGTGTTCGTGGTCGTGGTGTTCGTGCCCGCCGCCGTCATCATTCAGGAACTCGGGGTCGATGTCGAGCTTGGCATTCAGGTTGAACCCCTTCAGGTCGAACACCTGGGCAATCGGCACTTCGCCGAAATGCACCTTGCGCTGCGGCGCGCGCGGGTTCATGTGCTTCAGGCGGTGCATCAGGGCATCGACCTCGTCCTGGGCCACCAGGTCGGACTTGCTGATGAAGATCTGGTCGGCAAAACCCACCTGGCGGCGCGCCTCCTGGCGCGTGTCGAGCTGGCTTTCGGCGTGCTTGGCGTCGACCAGGGTCAGGATCGAGTCAAGCAGGTAGCTCTCGGCGATCACGTCGTCCATGAAGAAGGTCTGCGCCACCGGGCCGGGGTCGGCCAGCCCGGTGGTCTCGATCACCACGCGGTCGAAGCTCAATTCGCCTTTGCGGCGCTTCTCGGCCAGATCGGTCAGCGTCGTGCGCAGGTCCTCGCGGATGGTGCAGCACACGCAGCCGTTGTTCATCTGGATGATCTGCTCCTGGGTGTCGGCCACCAGGATCTCGTTGTCGATGTTCTCTTCGCCGAACTCGTTCTCGATCACGGCGATCTTCTGGCCGTGGGCTTCGCTGAGCACGCGCTTGAGCAAGGTGGTCTTGCCGCTGCCGAGAAAGCCGGTGAGGATGGTGGCGGGAATGAGGCCGGTGGTCATGGTGGCGTGCGGTGGTCGCTGGTGTCTGATCGTTGGGTGGGTGCGCAATGCACACCCCTCCAGATGAGGGCGCCGGACTGTGGGACAAGGCCCGGCCTGTGTCAAGGCCCCCTGCGCTGGGGTATTCTCGGCCCCGTCCCGACTACCGACACCGCCGTGTCAGACCCTCATCCGAGTCGGCCGCAGCGCGCCGCCGCCGCACCTGCCGACCGGCGCAGCCTCTTCGAGCGCCTGATCGAAATGCTCTCGCCGGGGCCCGACAGCAAGGCCGAGCTGATGAAGACGCTGGCCGACGCCGAGCAGCGCGAGCTGATCGAGCCCGAGTCGCGCCTGATGCTCGAAGGCGTTCTGCGCATGGCCGACCTGACGGCGGGCGACGTGATGGTGGCCGCCCCGCGCATGGACTTGCTGGACATCAATGCCGGCTACGACGCGCTGCTGGGCAGCGTGATCCAGACCGCGCATTCGCGCTTCCCGGTGTACGAAGGCCAGCGCGAGAACGTCATCGGCATCCTGATGGCCAAGGACTTGCTGAAGCTGCAGCGCGCGCCCACGCTGAACCTGCGCACGCTGCTGCGGCCGGCGGTGTTCGTGCCCGAGAGCAAGCGGCTCAACGAGCTGCTGCGCGACTTCCGCTCCAACCGCAACCACCTGGCGATCGTGATCGACGAGTTCGGCAACACCGCCGGGCTGATCACGATCGAGGACGTGCTCGAGGAGATCGTCGGCGAGATCGAGGACGAGTTCGACGACAACGAAGTCGAAAACGGCATCTACACGCTGGCCGACGGCAGCCAGCGGGTGGCCGGCGACGTTGACATCGACGCCGTCAACCGCGCCTTCGGCACCGACTTGCCCGAAGACGACTTCGACACCATCGGCGGCCTGGTCGCCCATGAATGGGGCCGGGTGCCACGACGCGGCGAGACGGTGTCGATCGGCGGCCTGCGCTTCACGGTGATGCTGACGCGCGGCGGCGCGGTGCGCTGGTTCCGCGTCAACCGCAGTGCGGCCGACGGCAGCGAAGACGCAGACGCTTGACCCCCAAGCCACTGCCGCGCCGCCAGCCAGCCCTGGGCGTGCTGGAGTCGCTGGCCATCGCGGCGCTGGGCGCCGTGCAGACGCTGGCGTTCGTGCAGCCCTGGGCCTGGGGCCTGCCGATCCTGGGTGCAGCGGTGCTGGTCTGGCGGCTCGACCGCAGTTCCGGTGCGCGCCATGCCGCCTGGCTGGGCTGGTGCTACGGCACGGCCTGGTTGCTGGCCGGCGTGTGGTGGCTGTTCATCAGCATGCACCGCTACGGCCACCTGCAGGCCTGGCTGGCGGCCCTGGCCGTGTTCGTGCTCGCCGCGCTGCTGTCGCTGTACCTGGCGCTGGCCGCCGCGCTGTACCGCCGCTGGCGCCGCGGCGGCTGGCCTGACCTGCCGCTGTTTGCCGCCTGCTGGCTGCTGGCCGAGCTGGCACGCGGCCTGATCTTCACCGGCTTTCCCTGGGTGGCCAGCGGCTACTCGCAGGTCGACGCGCCGCTGGCCAGCCTGGCGCCCTGGGTCGGGGTCTACGGCATCGGGGCCGTCCTTGCACTGCTGGCCGCCGCCCTGGCGCAGGCACTGTCCGCCCGCGGCCGGGCGCGCTGGGCCGCGCCGGCGATGGCGTTGCTGGTGCTGGGCGTGGCCGCCACCACAGGCCCGGGCGAGTTCACCCAGCCCGGCCGCGAACTGAGCGTGGACCTGCTGCAACCCGACGTGGCGCAGGACGAGAAGTTCGCGCTCGAGCGCATGTCCGGCACGCTGCAATGGGTGGCCAGCCGGCTGCTTGCCAGCCGCGCCGACCTGGTGGTGGCGCCCGAGACCGCGGTGCCGCTGCTGCCCGACCAGCTGGACAGCTTCGCTCCCGGCTACTGGGCCGGCCTGGTGCAGCGCTTTTCGACGGGCAGACAGGCCGCGCTGGTCGGCGTGCCGCTGGGCGACTTCGACAGCGGCTATACCAATTCGGTCGTCGGCCTGTCCGCTGCCGCACGCGCGCCTGGCGGCAGCTACCGCTACGACAAGCACCACCTGGTGCCGTTCGGTGAATTCATCCCCCAGGGGTTTCGCTGGTTCACTGAATTGATGCAGATCCCGCTGGGTGACTTCAGGCGCGGCGTGCCCGTGCCGGCATCGTTCGACGTGCAAGGCGAACGCGCCGCGCCCAACATCTGCTACGAAGACCTGTTCGGCGAAGAGCTGGCGCAGCGCTTTGCCGACCCGGCACGATCACCCACGCTGTTCGTCAACCTCAGCAACATCGGCTGGTTCGGCGACACCATCGCCATCGGCCAGCACCTGGCAATTTCGCGCATGCGCGCATTGGAATTCCAGCGCCCGATGCTGCGCGCCACCAACACCGGCGCCACCGCGGTGATCGATCACCGGGGCCGCGTGCTGGCGCAACTGCCGCCCGTCACCCCGGGTGTGCTGGCGGGCCGCGTTCAAGGGCGGCACGGCTTGACCCCGTTTGCCCGCTGGGCCTCGCAGTTCGGCCTGTGGCCGCTGATCGGGCTGGCGCTGGCGGTCTGCGCGGCCATCGCGATCACGCCCCGACCCGTAAAATCAAGGGTTTTCGCCGCGCGGCCCTGATCGCCGCAGACCCCCATGCTGAGCTTCCAGCAGATCATCCTCACCCTGCAGTCGTACTGGGACGCCCAGGGCTGCGCGCTGCTGCAGCCCTACGACATGGAAGTCGGCGCCGGCACCAGCCACACCGCCACCTTCTTGCGCGCGCTGGGCCCCGAGCCCTGGAAGGCCGCCTACGTGCAGCCCAGCCGCCGGCCCAAGGATGGCCGCTATGGCGACAACCCCAACCGGCTGCAGCATTACTACCAGTATCAGGTGGTGCTCAAACCCGCGCCGACCGACATCCTCGATCTGTACCTCGGCAGCCTGAAGTCGCTGGGCTTCGACCTGCGTGCCAACGACGTGCGTTTTGTCGAAGACGACTGGGAGAACCCGACCCTGGGCGCCTGGGGCCTGGGCTGGGAGGTCTGGCTCAACGGCATGGAGGTGACGCAGTTCACCTACTTCCAGCAGGTGGGCGGCATCGACTGCAAGCCCATCACCGGCGAGATCACCTACGGCCTGGAGCGGCTGGCGATGTACCTGCAGGGCGTGGACAACGTCTATGACCTGGTCTGGACCGACGGCCTGAAATACCGCGACGTCTACCACCAGAACGAGGTCGAGCAGAGCACCTACAACTTCGAGCACAGCGATGTCGAGTTCCTGCTCGGTGCTTTCGGCGCCCACGAACGCCAGGCGCAGCATCTGATGACGCAGCAGCTGGCGCTGCCGGCCTACGAGCAGGTGCTGAAGGCCGCGCACACCTTCAACCTGCTCGACGCGCGCGGCGCCATCAGCGTGACCGAGCGCGCCGCCTACATCGGCCGCATCCGCAACCTGGCGCGCAGCGTGGCGCAGAGCTACCTCGACAGCCGCGCGCGCCTGGGCTTCCCGATGGCGCCGCGCGCCTGGGCCGACGAGGTGTCGGCCCGACTGGCCGAGCAGGCTGCAAAGAAGGCGGCCTGAAATGAGCGACACGCAAAGCCTGCTGGTCGAATTGTTGGTCGAAGAGCTGCCACCCAAGGCGTTGAAGAAGCTCGGCCAGGCCTTTGCCGACGTGCTGGCCGACAGCCTGAAGGCGCAGGGCCTGGCGCCGGCCGATGCGCGTGTGACCTCGTACGCGTCGCCGCGACGACTGGCCGTGCATGTCGAGAACGTTTACTCAGTATCACCACCATCGACGCGGCGAGACAAGTTGATGCCGGCCAAGATCGGGCTGGACGGCGAGGGCCAGCCCACAGCTGCGCTGCGCAAGAAGCTGGCTGCGAACTACGCCTACCCAGAAGACGCCAACTGGACCGAAATCATCCGGGAACGAGTCACGGTGGAGTCGGATGGAAAGGCCGACGCCCTGTTTCACACCCAAATTGCTGCAGGCCGTGCGCTTCAGGTGGGCCTGGATCGAGCGGTCAACGAAGCCATCACGCGGCTGCCGATCCCCAAGCTGATGCAGTACCAGCTGCAGATCGGATCGGGGCCCGACTTCCAGCCGGGCTGGACCAGCGTCAACTTCGTGCGTCCGGCGCATCGCCTGGTGGCGCTGCACGGTGCCGACGTGGTGCCGATCAGCGCATTGGGCCTGAACGCAGGGCGCATCACCCAGGGCCATCGTTTCGAAGCCGCGGTGCCCGAGATCGAACTGCGCGACGCCGACAGCTACGCCGACCAATTGCGCGACGAGGGCGCGGTGATCGCCAGCTTCGAGGCGCGCCGCGCCGAGATCGTGCGCCAGCTGTCGGTGGCCGCGGCGCACGAAGGGCTGCAGCCAATCGACGACGACGCGCTGGTCGACGAGGTGACGTCACTGGTCGAGCG
The DNA here is from genome assembly GCA_016707445.1 of Rubrivivax sp. Classification (GTDB taxonomy): domain Bacteria; phylum Pseudomonadota; class Gammaproteobacteria; order Burkholderiales; family Burkholderiaceae_C; genus Rubrivivax. Next base: position 72,817 of record JADJHR010000013.1, on the reverse strand, counting down.
GCCGAACGTGCTGCTGTGCCGATTCGAGCCGGAGTTTCTGGCCGTGCCGCCCGAGTGCCTGATCCTGACGATGAAGGCCAATCAGAAATATTTTCCGCTGCTGGACGGCGACGGGCGGCTGACCGAGCGCTTCCTGATCGTCAGTAACATCAGCCCTGCCGACCCGGCCCGCGTGATCCAGGGCAACGAACGCGTGGTGCGCCCACGCCTGGCCGACGCCAAGTTCTTCTTCAACCAGGACCGCAAGCGCAGGCTCGAATCGCGTGTGGCCGGTCTCGACCGGGTGGTCTACCACGGCAAGTTGGGCACCCAGGGCGAGCGTGTCGAGCGCGTGCGCTTCATCGCGCGCACCGTGGCCAAGCAGCTCGGCGGGGCGGCGCTGGCGGCGCAGGCCGACCGCGCCGCGCTGCTGGCCAAGGCCGACCTGCTGACCGACATGGTGGGCGAATTCCCCGAGCTGCAAGGCGTGATGGGCGGCTATTACGCGCGCCACGATGGCGAGAGCGAGGCCGTGGCGCTGGCGGTGGAGGATCATTACAAGCCGCGCTTTGCCGGCGATGCGCTGCCGCGCGGCCAGGCCGCCGTGGTGGTGGCACTGGCCGACAAGCTCGAGACCCTGGCCGGCCTGTTCGGCATCGGCCAGATGCCCAGCGGCGACAAGGACCCGTTTGCACTGCGCCGCCATGCGCTGGGCCTGATCCGCATGCTGGTCGAGCGCCAGCTGTCGCTGTCGCTGCCGGCGCTGGTGTCGGCCGCTTTCCACGCCTTCCCGGCCAGCCATGGCCAGGCTCAGGCCGAAGTGCAGCACTTCCTGTACGACCGGCTGCTGGGCTACCTGCGCGACCTGGGCTACAGCGCGCATGAGGTCGACGCCGTGCTGGCCCTGCGCCCCGACAACTGGGCCACGCTGCCGCAGCGCCTGGCGGCGGTGCGAGCCTTTGCCGAACTGCCCGAAGCACAGGCACTGGCGGCGGCCAACAAGCGCGTGGGCAACATCCTGAAGAAGAGCGAAGACAGCGCCCTGTTGCCGCTGGACCCGGCCCTGCTGGTCGAGCCAGCCGAACGCGCACTGGCCGCCGCCCTGGGCAGCCTGGGACCAGTGGCGCAGGCCGACTTCGAGCGTGGTGACTACACCGCGTCGCTGAAGGCGCTGGCCGGCCTGCGCGGCGCCGTCGACGCCTTCTTCGACGGCGTGATGGTGAATGCAGACGATGCCGCGCTGCGTGCAAACCGGCTGGCGCTGCTGCGCGGCCTGCATGCGGCAATGAACCGCGTGGCCGACCTGTCACGGCTGGCCGGCTGATCAGCTCCACCACCCCGACTCAGGTGCGCCATGCATGCCGTCAAGCTTGTGATCTACGGCCGTGACGGCATCCTCAATGAATACCGCGAGGACCATGTCAAGTCGCCGCAGGAATGGGTGCCGGTGAAAGGTGCCCTGGACGCGGTGGCGCGGCTCAACCACCAGGGCTGGCATGCGGTGGTGGCCACCAACCAGGCCGGCATCGGCCGCGGCATGATCGACATGGCGACGGTCAACGCCGTGCACACGCACATGAACCGACGGTTGATGGAATGCGGCGGCCGCATCGATGCGGTGTTCTTCTGCCCGCACACACCCGAAGACCATTGCGACTGCCGCAAGCCGCTGCCGGGCATGATGCTCGACATCGCGCACCGCTATGGCGTCGCCCTGGCCGGCGTGCCGATGGTGTGCGACACCCTGCGTGACCTGCAGGCCGCCCAAGCCGCGGGCTGCGAGCCGCACCTGGTGCTCAGCGGCCGCGCAGCCGGCCTCGACGACGCCACGCTGGCACGGATCGTCGAGCAGGTGCCGCAGACGGTGGTGCATGAAACTCTGTCGGCCTTTGCCGACCACCTGATGCGCCGCACGCACCAGGCCGATTCGCACGCCGGGGAGCTGATTTGAGGCGTGTCGGGTGGGTGCTGCGCTCGGGCCTGTTCGTGCTGTGGATGGCCGCCACCGTGGTGCCCTACGGCATCGCGATGGTGCTGCTGTCGATCTTCGTGCGCGGCACCCGGCTGTACTGGCCGACCATGGGCTGGCTGCGGCTGACGGTGTGGGGCGCGCGCATGATCTGCGGCGTGCGCCATCGCATGCACGGCATGAACAACCTGCCGACGGCGGCCGACAGCCATGCCGCGGTGCTGCTGGCGTCCAAGCACCAGAGCACCTGGGAGACCTTTGCCTTCCCGACACTGATGCCGCACCCGCTGGCCTATGTGTTCAAGCGCGAGCTGCTGTACATCCCGTTCTTCGGCTGGGCCATGGGCCGGCTGGACATGATCCACATCGACCGCAGCAAGCGCAACGAGGCCTGGGCCCGGGTGGCGGCGCAGGGCAAGCGGCTGTTCGCCGAAGGCATCTGGGTGATCATGTTTCCCGAAGGCACCCGCACGCCGCGCGGCGGCCAGGGTATCTACAAGTCCGGCGCTGCGCGGCTGGCCATCGAAGCCGGCGTGCCGATCGTGCCGATCGCCGCCACGTCGGCGCGCTGCTGGCCGCGCAGAAGCTTTCTGCTGAGACCAGGCGTGGTCGACATCTCGATCGGCAGGCCCATCGCCAGCAACGGACGCCAGGCCGACGAGCTGATGCGCGAAGTCGAGGCCTGGATCGAGGCCGAGATGCGTCGCCTCGATCCCGACGCCTACCGCTCCTAGAATCATGGTCCATGCCGCTTCGGTCTGACGCCAGCCCGCCCGCGCAGCTTTCGCTGTTCGACGACGCGCCGCCGGCCGCGCAGGCCAGGCCGCCAACCCAGCCCGAATTGCCGGCGCCGGCTGAGCAGGCGGCCCAGCCACTGCCCACATTCCGTCATCCGCGCGCGCAGCGCGAGATCCGCTTCGGCACGCATCAGGTGCACTACGAGCTGCGCCGCGCACGCCGGCGCAGCATCGGCTTCGTCGTCGGCCCCGAAGGCCTGAGCGTCAGCGCACCGCGCTGGGTCGGCGTGGGCGAGGTCGAGTCCGCCTTGCGTGAGAAAGAGCGCTGGATCCTGCGCAAGCTGCAAGAGCAAGCCGATCGTGCACGCCGCATGCAATCGTCGCGCATCGCCTGGCGCGACGGGGCGCAGCTGCCGTTTCTGGGCGAAACCGTGATCCTGGTGCTGGACCCGCGCACCCAGGGCGCCGTGCTCAACACCGACGCTCAGGCCCTGCCAGGCGTGCCGCGACTGACGCTACACCTGGGCCTGCCGCAGCACGCCAGCGAGGCGCAGGTGCGCGAACTGGTGCAGAGCTGGCTGCAGCGCCAGGCGCGGCGCGTGTTCGAAGAACGCTGCGCCTTCTTCGCCGCCCGACTGGGTGTACGCGTGCGACGCATCGGCCTGAGTTCGGCCACCACACGCTGGGGCAGCGCCAGCGCCGACGGCTCGATCCGGCTGAACTGGCGCCTGGTGCACTTCGGCCTGCCGGTGATCGACTACGTCGTGACCCACGAACTCGCCCACCTGCGGGAAATGAACCACAGCCCCGCGTTCTGGGACGTGGTGCGATCGGTACTGCCCGACTACCAGCACGCGCTGGGCACCTTGCGCGAGCACGTGCTGCCAGCGATCGACTGAGCGGCAGGGCCGGGGGTGGCGAGCGCGGGGTGAACCTGTAGCTGCAACGCAAGGCGCCTGCAGTGCGACCTGCGTATCGCCCTTTCGGGGGATCGAACGCCGTCCATCCCTCATTCCAATTGGGGATGTCCGCGGCGCAACGCACCCCGCACACTTCGGCCAGACGCTGTCATCCCGACCTGGGCCACGATCGCGGGGCCACCGGCACCCGCGGCGGTGGCGGCGGCAGGGCCCGAGTCCCTGCCGCCCGCTCACCCTCCGTGCCGTCGCCGCGTCAGCTGGCGTGCTGCCCGGCAGCATCGCCCACCCACCGAGGCTGCGGTTACATTGACGTTTCGGTCAACGTCGACCCCGCCTTGGTCGAAGCATCGTGCGCCTGGGCCCATGGCGCAATCGCGCCCGAACCGGCTCCTATCATCGCGTTCGACCGCACCCGCCCCCCATCCCGGAGAACTGCCATGACCCTGCCCGGCCTCGACTTCCAGCTCGGCGAGGACATCGACGCGCTGCGCGACGCGGTGCGCCACTTTGCCGACGCCGAGATCGCGCCGCGCGCTGCCGAGATCGACCGCAGCGACCAGTTTCCGATGGACCTGTGGCGCAAGATGGGCGAGCTCGGCGTGCTGGGCATCACCGTGTCCGACGAATACGGCGGCGCCGGCATGGGCTACCTGGCGCACATGATCGCGATGGAAGAGATCAGCCGCGCCTCGGCCTCGGTGGGTCTGAGCTACGGCGCGCACAGCAACCTGTGCGTCAACCAGATCAAGCGCAACGGCAGCGACGCGCAACGCCGCCGCTTCCTGCCCCGGCTGATCAGCGGCGAGCATGTGGGCGCGCTGGCGATGAGCGAGCCCGGCGCAGGGTCGGACGTGATCAGCATGAAGCTCAAGGCCGAAGAGCGCGGTGGTGTCTATGTGCTCAACGGCAGCAAGATGTGGATCACCAACGGTCCTGACGCCGACGTGATGGTGGTTTACGCCAAGACCGAGCCCGAGCTCGGCGCGCGCGGCGTCACCGCCTTCATCGTCGAAAAAGGCATGCCAGGTTTTTCCACCGCACAGAAGCTGGACAAGCTGGGCATGCGTGGCAGCCACACCGGTGAGATGGTGTTCAACAACGTCGAGGTGCCCGCCGACCACGTGCTGGGCAGCCTGAACGGCGGCGCCAAGGTGCTGATGAGCGGGCTGGACTACGAGCGCGCCGTGCTGGCCGCAGGGCCGATCGGCATCATGCAGGCGGTGATGGACAGCGTGGTGCCCTATGTGCACGACCGCAAGCAGTTCGGCCAGAGCATCGGCGAGTTCCAGCTCATCCAGGGCAAGCTGGCCGACATGTACACCGTGCTGCAGGCCGGCCGCGCCTTCTGCTACACGATCGGCAAGAACCTCGACCAGCTGGGCAGCGAACATGTGCGCCAGGTGCGCAAGGACTGCGCCAGCGTGATCCTGTGGTGCGCCGAGAAGGCCACCTGGATGGCCGGCGAAGGCGTGCAGATCTTCGGCGGCAACGGCTACATCAACGACTACCCGCTGGGCCGGCTGTGGCGCGACGCCAAGCTGTACGAGATCGGCGCCGGGACCAGCGAGATCCGCCGCATGCTGATCGGGCGCGAGTTGTTCGCAGAGACGATGTAAGGCCATTGCCGGCACCCCATGAGCCCGCACCTGAACGACCTGCTTGCGAACAACCGCCGCTGGGCCGCCGCCACCGAAGCGCGCGAACCCGGCTTCTTCACGCGGCTGGCGCAGCAGCAGAGCCCGCGCTACATGTGGATCGGCTGCGCCGACAGCCGCGTGCCGGCCAACGAGATCACCGGGCTCGACCCGGGCGAGGTGTTCGTGCACCGCAACGTGGCCAACGTGGTGGTGCACAGCGACCTGAACGCCTTGTCGACGATCCAGTTCGCGGTCGAGCACCTCAAGGTCAGGCACATCATGGTGGTCGGCCACTATGGCTGTGCCGGCGTGCGCGCGGCCATGCGCGGGCTGCGCATCGGGCTGGCCGACAACTGGTTGCGCCACGTGCAGGACGTGCGCCTGCGCCACCGCAAGCGGCTGGACCACCTGCCGCCGGCCGAGCAGGAGACCATCCTGTGCGAGATGAACGTGATCGAGCAGGTCGGCAACGTGGCGATGTCGACCGTGGTGCAGGACGCCTGGGCGCGTGGCCAATCGCTGGCGGTGCACGGTTGGGTCTACGGGCTCAATGACGGTCTGCTGAAGGATCTGGAAGTGACGATGGACAGCCCCGAATCGGTGGTGCCCCGGTTCGGCGCCGCCATCAAGCGCTATCCCCGAATGGCAGACACCGCCGAAGACTGAGCGTGCGAGACCTTGTGAACGTCTGCATCGTGTCCGCATCGAACGGCCCTCGGCCCTTTGAAGGAGAAACCCATGTCCGACCCCGTCGTCATTGTGTCCGCCGCCCGCACGCCCATCGGCGGCCTGCTGGGCGACTTTGCGTCCTTGCCCGCCTGGGAGCTGGGTGCAGTGGCGATCCGCGCCGCGGTCGAGCGCGCCGGTGTGCCGGGTGACGCGGTCGACGAGGTCCTGTTCGGCAACTGCCTGATGGCCGGCCAGGGCCAGGCGCCGGCACGCCAGGCGACGCGCCGGGCCGGGCTGCCCGACAGCAGCGGCGCGGTGACGCTGAGCAAGATGTGCGGCAGCGGCATGCGCGCGGCCATGTTCGCGCACGACATGCTGGTTGCCGGCACGGCGCAGGTGATGGTGGCCGGTGGCATGGAAAGCATGACCAACGCGCCGCACCTGATGTTCGCGCGCAAGGGCGTCAAGTACGGCGCCGCGCAGCTGTTCGACCACATGGCCATGGACGGCCTGGAAGATGCCTACGAACGTGGCAAGGCCATGGGCGTGTTTGCCGAGGCCTGCGTCGACAAGTACCGCTTCACGCGCGAGGCGCAGGACCGCTTCGCGATCGCATCCACCACGCGCGCGAGGCTCGCCAACGAAGACGGCAGCTTCGACTGGGAGATGGCACCTGTCACGCTGCCGGGCAAGACCGGCGACAGCGTGATCAAGTTCGACGAACAGCCTTTCAAGGCCAAGCTCGACAAGATCCCAGGCCTGAAGCCGGCGTTCCGAAAGGACGGCACCATCACCGCGGCCAATGCGTCCAGCATCTCCGACGGCGCCGCCGCCCTGGTGCTGATGCGCGAAAGCACGGCCACGCGCCTGGGCGCCACACCGTTGGCGCGCATCGTCAGCCACGCGGTGCATGCCCAGGCGCCCGAGTGGTTTGCCACCGCACCGGCCGGCGCGATCGAGAAGGCCTTGAAGAAGGCGGGCTGGGACGCCAAGAGCGTCAACCTGTGGGAGGTGAATGAAGCCTTCGCCGCCGTCACCATGGCCGCGATGCACGATTTCGGCCTGCCGCACGAGATCGTCAACGTGCACGGCGGCGCCTGCGCGCTGGGCCACCCGATCGGCGCCAGCGGTGCGCGCATCGTCGTCACGCTGCTGGGCGCACTGAAGAAGCGCGGCCTCAGGCGCGGCGTGGCCGCGCTGTGCATTGGCGGCGGCGAGGCCACGGCGATGGCAATCGAAATGTTGTGACGCCGGCGCTGCTGGGATTGGCCGGCTGGCCAGAGCTGGGCCTGTTCATGCTGGCCACGCTGGTGCTCAACGCGACACCTGGCGTCGACCTTCTGCTGACCGTGACACGCACGCTGCAGGGTGGCGCCAAAGCGGGCATGGCGGCGGCATTGGGCATCAACGCCGGTTGTGTCGTGCATGCCATGGCCGCGGCCTTCGGGCTGGCAGCGCTGCTGGCGGTGTCGGCCACAGCCTTCTTGGCCATCAAGTGGCTCGGCGCCGCCTACCTGTTGTGGCTGGCCGTCGGCATGGCGCGCGCCGCATTGCGCACCGGCGCACCGGCCAAAGCGCTGGTGACGGCCAGCAATCGCCCGGCCTGGGCCGACTTTCGCGTCGGCGTGCTCACCAACGTGCTGAACCCCAAGGTGGCGCTGTTCTTCCTCGCCTTCCTGCCGCAGTTCATCGCGCCGGCCACGACACACAAGACTCTGGCCTTTCTGGCGCTGGGGCTGCTTTTCGTGCTGCAGAGCAGCCTGTTCCTGCTGGTGGTGGTGGTGCTGGCGACTCGGCTGCGCCGGTGGCCGTCGTCACCGCGCGGTGCGCGCTTGCTGCAAGGCGGTGGCGCGCTGCTGTTCATGCTGCTGGCGCTGCGTCTGCTGGGCACGCGCCAGCCGGCGGCTTGAATCAGACCGCTGAGGCTACGATGGGCCCGCCACCACCCGCCAAGCCCGCACCCATGACCACCACGCTCGAAACCCTGGCCCCGCTGCACGCCGACATGACGGTCTGGCGGCAGGACATCCATGCCCACCCCGAACTGGGTTTCCAGGAGAACCGCACCGCCGGGCTGGTGGCGAGGCAGCTGGAAGCCTTCGGCATCACGGTCACCCGAGGTGTCGGCCGCACCGGCGTGGTCGGCGTGCTGCGCGCCGGGCGCAGCACGCGCCGCATCGGCCTGCGTGCCGACATGGACGCGCTGCCCATCCCGGAGGCCAACCGCTTCGCGCACCGCTCGGTGCACGCCGGGGTGATGCACGCCTGCGGTCACGATGGACATACCGCGATGCTGCTGGGCGCGGCCAAATACCTGGCACAGACCAAGCGCTTCGACGGCACCGTGCACTTCATCTTCCAGCCCGCCGAAGAAGGCCTGGGCGGCGCCCAGGCGATGATCGACGACGGCCTGTTCACGCGTTTCCCCTGCGACGCCATCTTCGGCATGCACAACCGGCCGCGGCTCGAGGTCGGCCGCTTCAACGTCCGGGCCGGGCCGATGATGGCCGGCGGCGCCTTCTTCGACATCCGCATCACTGGCAAGGGCGCCCACGGCGCGCGGCCCGAGACCGGCGTCGACGCGGCGCTGGTGGCCGCGCAGATCGTGGTCAGCCTGCAGAGCATCGTGTCGCGCAACCTGGCGCCGCTGGACGCGGCGGTGGTTTCGGTCACGCGCATCCTGGCCGGTGACGCCTACAACGTGATCCCGCAGACGGCCGAGCTGGGCGGCACCGTGCGCGCCTTCTCGCGCGACGTGATGGACGCCGTGGGCCGCCACATGCAGCGCCTGGCCGAAGGCACGGCTGCGGCCTACGGCGCCACCGTCGAGGTCGACTTCCGCGTGCGCTTCGCACCCACCGTCAACAACGCCGACGAGGCCGAGTTCGCGGCGCGCATCTGCACTGAACTGGTCGGCCCGGAGAACGTCGACCGCAACCCACCGCTGATCATGGCGTCGGAAGACTTCTCATTCATGCTCGAGCAGGTGCCGGGCTGCTACCTCAACATCGGCAACGGCGTCGAGGATGGCGGCTGCGAGGTGCACAACCCGGCCTACGACTTCAACGATCGCGCGCTGCCGCTGGGCGCGGCCTTCTATGCACGCTTGATCGAGACGCGGCTGGCAGCCTGATTCAGCCGGCAGCAGCTTGCGGTCGCCACAGCATCGCCACCTCCAGCCCCGGCTCGCCGCGCCGGATGCGCAACTCGCCCCCATGCGCCTGCGCCACCAGGCGGCACAGGTACAGGCCGAGTCCGACGCCACCGGCACTGCGGGTGCGGGCGCTGTCGGGTCGGTGGAAGGCCTGGGCCAGGCGCGACAGCTGGTCCTCACTGACCCCCGGGCCGTGGTCACGCACGCCCAGCGCCAGGCGGCCATCACCTTCACGGCGCAGGAAGACCTGCGGTGCCGGCAGGGCGTCGCCGCCATGCCGGCGCGCGTTGTCGATCAGGTTGCGCAGCAGCAGCTTCAGGCGCGTGCCATCGGCCGACACCGGCGGCAGGCCGGGCAGCAGGTCCAGTTGCAAGGGCGGGGCGGGCGGCAGACCCTCGACGACCTCGTGCACCAGCGCGGCCAGGTCCAGCGCCGTGACCTGCAGCGCCTGCGCGCCGCTGGCGATGCGTTCGCTCTCGAGCAGGCTGCTGATGAGGTCGCGCATCTCGGCCAGGTCACGCAACAGCGCCACCTTGGCGTCGCCGTCGTCGACCAGTTCGGCGTTCAGGCGCGCCCGCGTCAGCGGGCTGCGCAGCTCGTGGCTGATGGCCAGCAGCAAGGCCTGCTTGTCTTGCAGCATGCCGTGCAGGCTGTGCGCCATGCGGTTGATGCGTCCCGCCAGTTCACCCAGCTCGTCCTGGCGCTGCACCTTGATCGGCGGCTCGAATTCACCTCGCCCGAAGCGCGCGACACCATCGCCGATGGTCTGCAGCGGCCGCAACAAGCGGTGCACCACGGTGTAGGCCAGCAGCGTCAGCGTAAGGATCGCCGCCAGCGTGATCCAGCCCAGCAGCCGCGGGCGGTCGGGCCCGGCCGCCCAGGCCAGGCCGAAGCGGATGCGATGGCCGTCGGCGCTGACGCGCTCGAGGCCCCAGCCCGGGCCCTGGGCGCCGCGCTCGCGCCAGGGCTCAGAGTCCGACGGCCGGCGGCCCGGATGAGAGTCGTACTGCAGCCGCGGCCCGTCGATGCGCAGCGTGATCGGCAGCCTGGCCACCAGGGCACGCGCACGCACCAGATCAGGCGGGTTGCCGATCTCGGCGGCCAGGCGGTTGACATAGTCGGCCACCATCGGCTTGGCCCATGCCTGCCAGCCGCTGGCGACGATGCGCTGCGTGCCGAACAGAAAGACGCCGGCGATGCCCAGCGCCAGCAGCATGAACAGCGCCACCAGGCGGGCGCGAATCGAATGCGCCAGGCGCTGCGTGAAACGCCGGCGCGCCGCACGCCAACGCTGCAGGCGACCCGGGCTCGCTGCGGTCACACGCGCGCTCCGGCAAAGCTGTAGCCGGCATTGCGCAGGGTCTTGATGCAGTCCAGCGGCTCCAGCTTGCGCCGCAAGCGGCTGACCAGGATGTCGACCGCGCGTGTGTGCAGGTCCAGCGCGTCCTGGCCGCGCAGGCGGTTCAGGATCTCGTCGCGCGTCCACACCTTGTTCGGCTCGCGCGCCAGCAGCAGCAGCAGTTCGAACTCGGTGCCGGTCAGTTCGACCAGCTCATCCGCGCGCTGCACTTGGCGGCGCACGCTGTCGATCACCAGGCCTTCGAAACGCAGCACCGGCGATGCCGTCGGGCGGGAACGACGTAGAATGGTCGTTAGTCTCGCCGCCAGCTCACGCGGCTCGAAAGGCTTGGGCAGGTAATCGTCGGCGCCCAGTTCGAGCCCGACCACGCGGTCGGTCAGCTCACCACGCGCGGTCAGCATCAGCACCGGCAACTCGCTCAAGTCCGGGTCGGCGCGGATGCGACGGCAGACTTCGAAGCCGTCCATCTCGGGCAGCATCACGTCGAGGATCACCGCGGCTATGCCGCCCTGCGCCAGCCGCGCCAGCCCGGCGCTGGGCCGGGTGGCCGACTCAAGCTCGAGATCGAAACGTTTCAGGTAGACGGTCAACGGCCGCGCCAACGCTTCGTCGTCGTCAATCAGCAGCACAAGGGGCATGGTGACAAGACTACAGCCAAGGATGACCGACCACGCTTGGCGCTTGGCCGGTCGATGCCGCTGGATCAGTCACGCCGGTCATGACGGTCGCGATGACCATGGCGCCCGCGGGCCAGGGCTTCACGCAACTTGCCCTGCTGCTCGGGACGCAGGCTGTCGTAGAAATCGCCGAAGGCGTTGATCAGCTCAGGCGACTTCAGCTGAACGGCAGCGATCTTGGCCTGCAACAGCGCGCTGGCCTGGGTTCGGTCGAAGCTGGGGCCGCTGATCAGCGCCTGCAGTTCGGCACGCGGGTTGTCGGCGCTGCCCTTCAGCGCCAGGCGCTGCGTCTGCACGCTGTCGGCCAGGGTACCGAGCTTGGTCTTCTGCAACGCGTCGAGATCGAGCTTGCGAGAGGCGATGTCGACCACACGCGCCTTCATCTCGGCCGGGTCACCGTGCCAGCGGCCATAGGAATGGCTGGCCCAGGCGGCCAGGCCGCCGAAGAGTGCGGTAGCGCCAACGACGCCGATCAGGGTGCGACGGATCCAGGTTTTCATGAGAATCACCTCGTGAGTTGATGAGGGTTCCATGGTCGGCGCTGGCGGCGCGCAGGTCCTTTCAGCGCGGTATCGGCGCGTAACGTTTCTTGTCGTCGCGCCTGCGAAGTGCGCTACGCCGACCAGCTGGCCTGCAGTGAAGGCCGTTGCATGAAGCCGGCCGCCCATTCGGCCAGACGCGGGAAGCGGGTGCGCCAGCCCCAGGCGTCGTAGCGCAGGTCCAGGTAGCCCAGCGCGCAGGCCAGGCTCAGCGTACCGATGTCGACCCGGCCCTGCAGCTGCTCGGGCGCCTGGTCCAGCGACAGCAGCGCGGTGCGGATCTTGTCGATCTGGCCGGCTTGCCAGTCGGCCCAGCGCAGCGCTTCGGGGCGCGCCGCTTCTTCATAACGCGCCAACAAGGCAGCATCGAGAATGCCGTCGGCCAGGCTCTGCAGCACCAGCGCGTGCCAGCGGGCCGCGCCCTCACGCGGGAACAGCCGGCCGTTGAAGCTGCTGTCCAGCCATTCGCAGATCACGCGGCTGTCGTACAGCACCAGGCCGTCATCGGTGATGAAGGCGGGCACCTTGCCCAGCGGGTTGGTGGCCACCAGCGTGGCGTCGCGGTCCACCGGGTGGGCCTTGCTCGGCAACAGCGTGATGCGGTCGGCCACGCCGAGCTCGTGGGCACTGACCATGCACTTTCGGACATAGGGCGAGGTGGGCGAGAAATGCAGCTTCATGGCGGTGATCGTTCGGTGGGTTGATGAGGGGAGGCGGCTCAGTATCCGCGCTGCCGGTCGACAAGGTTCAGCAGCGGCTCCCTGGCCCGCAGCCGATGCAGGTTGTCGGCAAACTGCGCCGCCTGCGTGGCGTCGTCGTGTTGGTCGAAGGCGGACAGGAAGTGCATGCCGTGCCGGTGGTGCGAGATGGCGTCGATCAATTCACCCATCCGGGAAGGCGTGGTGGGCATCGGCAACACAGTGTTCATCGGGTCGAAGTGTGGCTGATGTCGTGGCCGGCTGCCTGCCGCGCGCTGTCGCGGGCATCATGACGCTTGTCGTGATTCGGCCAGACCTGGAGAACCGATGACCGACCTGCAAGGATTCGTCGACCAGGCCTGGACTGACCATGCTGACGACGCTGCCGGCGTGGCCCAGCGGCAGCCGCAGGCACTGGACGCCGTGCGCAGCGAAGCCGAGTTGATGGACCTGGCGCGGCTGGCGCACCATGTGCATGGCGCACACCTGGGCGCCTGGGCCGATGCGCTGGGCTTCCTGACCGCACTGGCACAGGCGCCGGCCTTCGAGGCGGCGGGCGCCAGTGGCCGCGCGCTGCGCTGCTGGCGCGCCAGCCTGCATTTGGCCGCCGGCGACCGCGATCCACGGCAGGCCTTGGCGGTCGACGAGCGCATCACGGTGTCGGCGCAGGCTGCGGCCTGCATGGCCCTGCACGACGGCGTTCGCGCGCGGCAACTGTTGCAGCAGACCTTTGATCTGTCCGAGGCCACACCGCTGGCCGCCAGCGACCCTGCGCTGCGCTCGCTGGCGGCCCATGCCAACGGCATCGCGGTGGCGCTGGAAGTAGAGCCCGAGCGCAGCGAAGCCGAGCGCGAACTGATGCTGCTGGCCGCCGAAACCGCGCGCCGCTACTGGCAGATGGCCGACAGCTGGCTGCAGGTCGAACGTGCCGAAGACCGACTGGCGATGAGCTGGCTTGCTGCCGGCGACGCCGCGCGCGCCCGGCAGCACGCGCTGGCCTGCCTGGCGATTGTCGATGCGCAGGCTGAGCCGCCCGCGCTGGAGACCTTCTTCGGGCAGTAAGCATTGGCCCGCACCGAACGCGCTGCCGGCAACGCCGCCGGCCATGCACAGGCGCGGATGGCGATGGAGGCCGCGTTTGCCCGGCTGAGCTCTGCCGACCAGGACTGGTGCCATGCCAGCCTGGAGGCTGTGCGAACCGATCAAGATGATGGTGGTGGACTTTCGCGCTAACTCGAACGAACTCGGGCAGGTCGCCTCGCCCAGGACATCAGTCCAGACGATCTCGGAAAATCGGGTGTGCGTGGCAGCCGCGCAGTGCGCGCCGGTCCGGCGTCCGCTCAGTGCCCCCGGGTTTTGGGGGATGCGCCGCGTTTGCAGCTGCCCCACGCTACCGATGTGCCCGAGGACACAGAGGTTGCAATCGACGATCCCGCGCTGCTCTTGTTGGGCGCCCCGGTTCTTCGCCGGGGCCGGCAGGACATCCCCTTCGTTCCCGAGCGCCGGCACCAGCTGCTCGTGTTGCTCGCCTCGCAGGACGGGCAGTGGCTGTCTCGCGACCGCATCGCCAGCCTCTTCTGGCCTGAGCGCACCAATGCCGACTCGCGGCGCAATCTGCGCAAGGTCGTCTTCAACACGTTGCCGCTGCCCGAAGCGCGGGGTGTGGTCGCCACCGAGCACGCGCTGCGATGGCCGGTGGTCACCGACGTGGGGGCCCTGCGCAGGGCAGTCCACGCGGGGCGCTTGAGCGACGCTGTCGCGCTGCGTCGTGGTCCCGCGCTGGCCGGGATGGACGCGCCGCGCCTGAGTGGTTGGTCAGCCTGGCTCGCAGCCGAGCGTGAGCGCATCGAGACGCTCTGGCGCGGCGCCGCACACGCGCACCTCGCCGCCCGGCTTGGCGCCGACGAGTGCATTGCGCTCGCGCGCCTGCTGCTGAGCGAGGATCCCCTCGACGAGGTGGCGGTCGGAGCCTGGATCGAGGCCGAGCTGGACGCTGGCCGCCCTGTCCAGGCCCTGCAGCTGTATCGCGACTTCGCGGCCCGACTGGCCAGCGACCTTGGCGTCGAGCCGCCGCTGCGTCTGCGCGCCTTGCTGGAGCGATCGCGCGCCCCCGCCGGTCTGTCGGTGGCGGCACCACCGTCCCTGATACTGCCGGCGCCGACTTTGCCCGGCCCGGCAGGCCGATTCGTCGGCCGTCGGGCCGAGCTCGTCGATCTGGCGCAACGGCTGGCGCAAGCGAATGTCCGGCTGGTGACGGTCAGCGGTGCGGGGGGCCTCGGCAAGAGCCGACTCGCGCGGCAGGCGGTTGAGGGCGCGCCCCAGCTGTTGTGGGTGGACTTGCAGGATCTGCCGGACGCAGCAGCCGCGCTCGTTCGGCTGGCCGGGCTGATCCGACTGGACGGGCCCGACGACGGTGACCTGATCGCGGCACTCGCCAGGCAGGTGGGCACTCGCGCCTTGCTCGTCGTTCTCGACAACGCCGAGCACCTTGTGGACTTGCCCCGGGTCGCCGACCGTTTGCTTCAGGCCTGCCCGGGCCTGCGGCTGCTGGTGACCTCTCGCGGGCGCCTGCACCTCGCCGGCGAGTCCGTGCTGCCCCTGGAAGGACTGGCGGTACCCGACGACGAGAGCCGAGACCTCGAGGCTGCAGTCCACTTCGACGCCGTGCAGCTGTTCGCTGTGCGAGCCGAGGTCGTTCACCCAGGCTTTCGGCTCGTTGATCATGTGGACGCGGTGGTCGACATCGTCACCGACTGCGCCGGCATGCCGCTGGGCATCGAACTTGCCGCTGCCTGGGTTCGCCTGCTTCCGCCGCAAGAGATTGCCCGGGAACTGCGGCGTTCCATCGACGTGCTCGAGCGCGATCCGGCTCAGCCCGGTGCCCCTGCTCGCCCAGAACACGCCAGCCTGCGCGTTGTGCTCGAGCAAACCTGGCAGCATCTGTCGGCTGCCGAGCAGCAGGCGATGGCAGCGCTGTCGGTCTTTAGCGGCAGCCTGGCCGCAGCCGCCGCGCGCGCCGTGGCCGGTGTGCCACTGGCGCTTTTGTCTGGGCTTACCGACAAGTGCCTGCTGGCGGTCGGCGCCAACGGCCGCTTTCAGCTGCATCCGCTGCTGCGCTCGTTTGGCGCAGAGCGTCTGGCCGACGAGCCGCAGCGCGCCCGGACCGTCGAGCGCCGCCATGCCGAGTACTTCGCGCGTTGGGTGGCCGAGGCACAGCGCATGCACATCACCGACCCTCAGCCTTTGATCGCCGCGATCGACGCCGACGACAGCAATGTGTTTGCCGCGTGGCGCCATGCGGTCGCGCATCGGCGCCCCGATCTGGTCAGCGCCCTGGTCGGTGGCCTGAGGATCTACCACGATCAGCGCGGCCGTATGGCCGACGGCGTTGCCTTGCTGCAACCCGCGCTGGCCATGTCCGCGCGCGGTTCTGAAGAACTGACGGCCCTGGCGCGCGTGCAGCATGCCATCGCGGCGCTGCGCTATCGCCGGCGCGACCTGGACGAAGCGATGCGACTGGCCGCGGCCGGTGCCGCCATCGCCGAGCGATGGGGTGACCGCCGCACCTTGTTCGGCTGTCTATCGACTCAAGGGGCTTGCCACTCGACGGCCGGCCGCTGGCGCCAGGCGGCCCCGCTGTTCGAGCGCGCGCTGGACATTGCCACCGAGGATGGCGAACGCGCCGAGACCGCCCGCGCGCTGGCCGATCTGGGCGTCATTGCCAAGAAGGAAGGCCGATTCGAACTCGCGCTCGAGCGATACAGCCAGGCCCTTGCCCTGAACCGCGAATTGAACCGCCACGACGCCGCGGCCCGCTGCCTCAACAACTTGGGGGTGCTTCACATGGAGCGCGACGACTGGGCGCGCGCGCGCGACGTGACGGCACAAGGGCTGGTGCTGTGCGAGCGCCACGGCCTCGACTCGTTGTTGCCCTATCTTCAGAACGGCCTTGGTCTGGCGCATCTCGAACTCAGGGACCTGGATGCCGCCGAGCACCACATCGGACGCGCACTGCAGCGCAGCCAAGCCACCGAGGTGAAGTCGGTGGAGATGCTGGCCCACTGTCTACTGGCCCGGATCGCGACCCGACGCGGCCGCCTCGATGACGCGCGGGCGCGGTTCCGCAGTGCTGCGCTCATGGCGCGCCAACTCGGGCTGGTGACCGACCTGCTCGACATCGCGCTGTACTACGCCGAATTCCAGCGCGACGCCGGCGACCGGCTGGGGGCCGCCCGCACCTGGACCATGGTCTGCCGGCACCCGATGGCCGAAGCAGGCATCCGCGGCAGCGCCGCGCGCTGGTGCGACGAACTGGCGCTGGACGAAGCGCAGCGCGCCTTGCTGGCGTCCAGCATCTTGCCGCTGGACGAGTTGATCGATCGCCTGCTGTCGGCCGACAGCATCGCTTAGGCGACCGCGAAACGCTGACGAAACGCCCCTTGCGCGATGATGGTCGCGCGGCTTGGCACAGGGGCCGCGCCGAACTGGCCCCGATTCGGGCATGCCCGGGGCAGCACCGGGCGCGAATGGCCAGCGCATCACCTGAACCTTGAGGGGAGACAACGATGAGGCTTGCATGGAAAGTGGCCTGCCACTGGCTGTCAATGCGCCGCGTCGGAGCCTTCCTGGTCCCGTTGGTCGTGATCGTCTCGACGGTCACGACGGCCGGTCCGGCCCAGGCTTCGCCCACCTTCGGTGTCTCCGGCGGGATACCCTGCGGCAACTTCAGCGCGCTCGGCTCGGCTTCGCCGGTGGTCAGAAGCCTGTCCGACACCTGTGCCAACGGGGACAGCGGCTACGCAGCAGCCGAGGTCAGTGGCTATGGGCTTGGCGCGGCGGCCGACGTGACGCACTATTGCTGCAGCTCGACACCGACGTCCGCCGCCAAGGCGCAGGTGGCCACCAGCTTCATCCTCTACGGCCCGACGCCCACGGTCGAGGTGTCGCTGAATCTCGTGCTGGACTCCGCCCACATCGGGGACTTCGGCGGCAAGCTGGGCATCAATGCCGGGAGCTTCGGTTTCGGCGAAGTGAACCAGTTTGCCGACGGCTCGATGGGGCAACGAAACGGCGGCCTGTTCATCCCAAGCCTCAACTGCCTGTTCTGTTCGATCACGAGTCACACGGTGTCGCTGCCGGCCAACGTTGAGCTGTTCTTCTTTCTGGGCTTGACGGTGAGCACCGACGCGATCATCCCGGCCGGCGCAACGCTGTATTCGGGCGGTGTGGATGCCTTGAATACGCTGACATTCCCGCGCAGTGGGCCGGTGTTCAACCTGCCTGCGGGTTTCACGGCATCGATCGTCGGCATGAACGTCGAAAACAACCGCGTCGTTGGCCTGAACCATGTTCCGGAACCCGGCTCGCTGGCGCTGGCCGGCTTTGGCCTGTGGGCGCTGCTGGGCGGGCGTCGGCGGCGAACGCGCGCTGCGATCGTCTGCCGCACCGTCCTGCGCCAAGCATGAAGCAGACCGCAGCTCGCCGAGTGTGGGTGACCCTCCCATGCACCCGAGCGCATGGGAGGGCCTCGAACAGCCTCAGTCCGCCGGCCAGGGCATGCCCTTGGGCAGGCGCTGCAGCTCAGCTTGGGCCTCGACCGGCGTCAATGGCATTTGTTCAGGCGTGTCCACGCCGCGCCACCAGGGCATAGCAGCTTCCACCTGACAGGGTTCCACCGGCTCGCCCAGACGCGGCATCAGCAGCGGCACGCCCAGCGCCGGAGCCTGCGCCAGCAACGCCTCGACAGGTTGGTCCCAGGCGTGCAGCGCGAGGCTGAAGGTGCCCCAGTGAATCGGCAGGAAGGCACCGCCGCCCAGCAACTGCCAGGCTTTCAGCGCGTTCTCGGGGCCGAGGTGGATGTCGCCCCAGGACGGGTGAAAGGCGCCCACTTCCAGCATCACCAGGTCGAAGGGCCCCAGGCGCTGGCGGATCAGCTCGTATTCGGTGGTCAGGCCGGTGTCGCCGCTGAAGAACACGCGGTGGCGCGCCGTGCGCAGCACCAGCGACGACCATAGCGTGGCGTTGCGGTCCTTCAGGCCGCGCCCGGAGAAATGCTGCGAGGGCGCCGCGGTGATCTCCAGTTCAGTGTGCGGCAGATCGTGGCTTTCCCACCAGTCCAGCTCGGTGATGTGCTCCGGCGCGACGCCGAACGCCTGCAGGTGCGCCCCCACGCCCAGGCTGGTGACGAAGGGCACGCCCAGGCGTGCCAGCTCGCGAATCGTGGCGTAGTCCAGGTGGTCGTAGTGGTCGTGCGAGACCAGCACCAGGTCGATCGCCGGCAGGGCCTTCAGCGCCACCGGCACCGGCTGGAAGCGCTTGGGGCCGGCCAGGCGAGACGGCGACGCCCGCGGCCCCCAAACCGGATCGGTCAGCACGCGCAGGCCGTCGATCTCGATCAGCACCGTCGAGTGCCCGAGCCAGGTGACGCGCAGACCGCTGTCCGACGCGCGCAGCCAGCCGGCGCGCGGATCGACCGCGGGCAACGGTGCCGACGGCACGCGGCGCGAGCCGCCGCACAGAAACTCGCTCAGCGTGGGGCGCGGCGCCGTCAGGTCGCGCAGGCCGGCCAGGACCGGGTGCCGATTGCGAAAACCGTCGCCGTCCCAGCGGGGCGACGCGCGCATGCGTTCCAGTCGAAGGCCGTCGGCCCGTTGGCCCAGGGATCTCACGATGTCGTCTCCGGTGGTGGGTCCAGACGCCGGCTGGCGCATGAACAGCAGGCTCGCACGGCGAGTTTAGAAAGCTCGCCCCAGAACGGCGCGCGGCCGCGCATAGCCCCTTCGGCCTTGATGGCGGTCAACGGACCGAACCCGCCGCAGCGTATGGTGCAGCGCTTGTGGCGGGCCCGCCGCAGTGCCGTTCCCACGTTCAGAGTCCGCCCATGATCATCCGGAAACGCAATCCCCGCGCCCCGCACCCGGCTGCCCCGGCGGCAGCCGCCCAGCAGGCGGCCGAACTGGCGCATCTGATGCAGCGCGTCTACGCGGTCGTGCTGGCCGGCGGGCGCGGGGCGCGCCTGCACCAGCTGACCGACCGCCGCGCCAAGCCGGCCCTGCCATTTGCGGGCAAGCTCAACATCATCGACTTCGCGCTCAGCAACTGCGTCAATTCGGGCATCCGCCGCATCGGCGTGCTCACGCAGTACAAGGCGCAGTCACTGATCCGCCACATCGAACGCGGCTGGGGTTTTCTGCAGACCAGCCTGGGTGAGTTCATCGACATCGTGCCGGCGCAGCAGCAGCAGGGCGAAGAGTGGTACAGCGGCACCGCCAACGCGGTGTGGCAGAACCTGGAGATCGTGCGCGAGGCGCAGTCCGACCTGGTGCTGGTGCTTTCCGGCGATCATGTCTACAAGATGGACTACGCGCGGCTGATCGCCGACCACATGGACAGCGGCGCCGACGCCACAGTGGCCTGCGTCGAGGTGCCGCTGGACGAAGCCCGGCACTTCGGCGTGATGGGCGTCGACCACCAGTTGCGCGTGTGCGCCTTCGTCGAAAAGCCCGAACACCCCGAGCCGATGCCCGGACGCAGCGACCGCGCGCTGGTCAGCATGGGCATCTACGTGTTCGGCACCGACTTCCTGTGCCGCCAGCTGGCCGACGACGCGGCGCGGGCCAACTCGCACCACGACTTCGGGCGGGACCTGCTGCCACACCTGGTGCGCCATCATCATGTGCACGCGCACCGTTTCGCCGACAGCTGCGTCAACATGGTGGGCGACTTGCCCTACTGGCGCGACGTGGGCACCATCGACGCCTACTGGGAGGCCAACATGGACCTCACCCACGTGCAGCCGGCGCTCAATCTGTACGACGACGACTGGCCGATCCTGAGCCTGTTGCGCCAGGTGCCGCCGGCCAAGTTCGTGTTCGACTACGACAGCCGGCGCGGCATGGCGGTCGATTCGCTGGTCTCGGGCGGCTGCATCGTCAGCGGTGCCACGGTGCGGCGCTCGATCCTGTTCTCCAAGGTGCGGGTGGCCGAAGGCAGCCTGGTCGAGGACGCGGTGGTGCTGCCCAACGTGCGCATCGGTCGCGACGTGACCCTGCGCCGAGCCATCGTCGACAAGGGCTGCGTGCTGCCCGACGGCTTCAGCGCCGGCGTCGACATCGAACATGACCGGCGGCGCTTCCACGTCAGCGAACGGGGCATCGTGCTGATCACGCCCGACATGCTGGACGCCCCGACGGCGGACATGGATGATTCGGCCACCATGTCTCTCTGACTGATGAACGCGCGCCCCGCCGGACCCGACATCGAAACCGCGCTGCACACGGTGCTGGCGCGCCATGGCCCCGACCGGCACGCGCTGGTGCAGATGCTGGTCGATCTGCAGGCCATGCTGGGCTGGTTGCCGCGGCGCCTGCTGGCCGACCTGGCGGCCGCCATCGGCCGCACGCCGGGCGATGTCGAGGGCGTGGCCGGCTTCTACCGCTTTCTGCATCTGCAGCCGGTGGGCCGCTTTCGGCTGCTGTTCAGCGACAACGTCATCGAGCGGCAGCAAGGCAGCCACGAGTTGATGGCACGGCTGTGCCGGCAGCTCGGCGCGGCGCCCGGCGAGCCGCGCGGCGACGGCGCGGTCAGCGTGGCGACCTGTTCCTGCATCGGCTTGTCGGACCAGGGGCCGTCGCTGCTGGTCAATCACCGCCTGGTGGTGACGCACCTGGACGAACAGCGCATCGACCAGCTGGCTTCGCTGGTCGATCACGAGGTGCCACTGCACGACTGGCCGGCCGACTGGTCGCACGTGCAGGACACGGTGCACCGTGCCGATGTGCTGCTGGGTTCGGCCAATGCGCCGGGGCAGGCGCTGCAGGCCGCGCTGACGCGTGGCGCCGACGCCATGCTGGCCGAACTGCAAACCTCGCGCCTGCGCGGCCGCGGCGGCGCCGGTTACCCCACGGCCAGCAAGTGGCAGGCCTGCCGTCAGGCGCCCGGGCCCGAGCATGTGGTGGTGTGCAATGCCGACGAAGGCGAGCCCGGCACCTTCAAGGACCGCGCGCTGCTGCGCCGACAGGCCGATGCGCTGGTCGACGGCATGGCCATCGCCGCGTTCGTGCTCGGCGCGCGGCGCGGCTTCATCTACCTGCGCGGTGAATACCGCTGGCTGCTCGACGAACTGCTGGCGCTGCTGCAGCAACGCCGCGCGGCCGGGCTGCTGGGCGCGCGCATCCTGGGCCGCGCAGGTTTCGACTTCGACATCGCCGTGCATCTGGGTGCCGGCGCCTATGTCTGCGGCGAAGAATCGGCGCTGATCGAGTCGCTGCAGGGCGAGCGTGGCACACCGCGCATCCGCCCACCGTTCCCTGCCGAGAAGGGTTACCTGGGCCTGCCGACCGTCGTCAACAACGTCGAGACCTTCTGCGCGGTGTCGCACATCGCGCTGCACGGGGGCGATTGGTGGGCCGGCATCGGCACCCCGCAGAGCACGGGCACCAAGATCCATTCGGTGTCGGGCGACTGCGAGCGCCCGGGCCTGTACGAATACCCCTTCGGCACGCGCATCGCCCGCATCCTCGAAGACTGCGGCGCGCGCCACACGCAGGCGGTACAGGTCGGCGGGCCATCGGGCCAGTGCCTGTCGGAGTTCGAGTTCAACCGCCGCATCGCGTTCGAGGACGTGCCCACCGCCGGCGCCTTCATGGTCTTCGACCGTCGACGTGACCTGTTCGAGGTGGCGCGAGGCTTCGCGCAGTTCTTCGCCCACGAAAGCTGCGGCTTCTGCACACCTTGCCGAGTGGGCACCGAACTGCTGCGCCGACGCATGGACAAGCTGGCCGCGGGCGCGGGGTCGCGCCACGACCTCGACGTGCTGTTCGAACTGGACCACCTGTTGCACGCCACCACCCACTGCGGCCTGGGCGCCACGGCCTGCAACGCGCTGCGCGACACCATGCAGAAGTTTCGCCCGGCCTTTGAGCGGCGGCTGCAATCGCTGCATTTCGCGCCCGGCTTCGATCTCGACGCCGAACTGTCGGTGGCGCGCCGCCTGACCGGCCGCAACGACGAGGCGGCGCACTTTGCGCAGCCGGTCGAAGCCAGCCGCCCGCCACCATGAACCGCCCGCATTTCCTGCTCGGCGGCGACGAGCTGCCCTTCACGCCCGGCGAAACCGTGCTCGAGGCCGCCACGCGTGCCGGCCGCTACATCCCGCACCTGTGCTGGCACGAAGGTTTTGCGCCGCACGGCTCGTGCCGCGTGTGCACGGTCAAGGTGGGCACGCGCACGATGGCCGCCTGCACCACCGCAGCCAGTGAGGGGCTGGAGGTGACGCTGCACGACGAGGCCCTGGACGCGCAGCGCCGGTCGCTGCTGCAGATGCTGTTCGTCGAAGGCAACCACTTCTGCCCCAGCTGCGAGCAAAGCGGGCGTTGCAAGCTGCAGGCCACGGCCTACGCCGCCGGCATCGAAGGGCCGCACTTCGAAGAGTTCTACCCCGACCGCCCGATCGATGCCAGCCACGCCGACCTGCTGCTCGAGTTCAACCGCTGCATCCTGTGTGGGCTGTGCGTGCGCGCCAGCGAACAGTACGACGGCAAGGCGGTGTTCGCACTCGGAGGTCATGGCATCGCCTCGCACCTGGTGGTCAACAGTGCCAGCGGCCGCCTGGTCGACAGCGACATCCACCCCGATGACCTGGCCGCCAACATCTGCCCGGTGGGCGTGATCCTGAAGAAGCGCCGCGGCTTCGACGTGCCCATCGGGCAGCGCCTCTACGACCGCCTGCCGATCAGCAGCGCGCCCGAGGACGAAGCGCCGTGACCGCCGAACTGCAGGCACCGCGCAAGCTCAAGCTGGCCACCGTGTCGCTGGCCGGCTGCTTCGGCTGTCACATGAGCTTTCTCGACATCGACGAGCGGCTGTTCGAGCTGATCGAGAAGGTCGAGTTCGACCGCTCGCCGCTGACCGACATCAAGCAGGTCGGGCCGTGCGACATCGGCCTGGTCGAGGGTGGCCTGTGCAACGCCGAGAACGTGCACGTGCTGCGCGAGTTCCGCGCCCACTGCAAGACGCTGGTGGCGGTGGGCGCCTGCGCCATCACCGGCGGCCTGCCGGCGCAGCGCAACCACCTCGACCTGGGCCGGCTGCTGACCGACGTCTACCGGCAGCGCCCGGGGCTGGCGGCCGGCGCCGCCGTGCCCGACGACCCCGAACTGCCGCTGCCGCTGAACCGTGTGCACCCGATCCACGAGGTGGTGCACATCGACTACAGCCTGCCGGGATGCCCGCCCAGCGCCGATGCGTTCTGGCAGTTCCTGACCGACCTGATGGCCGGGCGCACGCCGCATCTGGGCCATCAACTGCTGCGGTATGACTGATCTCGAAACTGCGGCCCAGCCCCAGGGCCTGCGCCGCGTGGCGATCGACCCGATCAGCCGCGTCGAAGGCCATGGCAAGGTCACGCTGCTGGTCGACGAACACAACCGCGTGCAGCAGGCGCGGCTGCACATCGTCGAGTTCCGCGGCTTCGAGCAGTTCATCTGCGGCCGCCCCTACTGGGAAGTGCCGGTGATGGTGCAGCGGCTGTGCGGCATCTGCCCGGTGTCGCACCATCTGGCGGCCAGCAAGGCGCTGGACGCCGTGGTCGGCGCCCGACCCGTGCCGCCCAGCGCCGACAAGCTGCGCCGGCTGATGCACTACGGCCAGGTGATGCAAAGCCATGCGCTGCACTTCTTCCACCTGGCCAGCCCTGACCTGCTGTTCGGCTTCGACGCCGAGCCGGCGCGACGCAACATCGTCGGCGTGGCGCAGGCCCACCCCGACATCGCCAAGAAGGGCATCCTGCTGCGCAAGTACGGGCAAGAGGTGATTCGTGCCACCGCCGGCAAGCGCATCCACGGCACCGGCTCGGTGCCCGGCGGCATGAACCGGCTGTTGCAGCCCGAGGACCACGCGCTGCTGTCGCGCGACGTGCAGCAGATGATCGAATGGGCCGAAGACGCGGTGGCGCTGGTCAAGCGGCTGCACGCGGCCGACGTGGCGCGGCACGAGTCGTTCGGCCTCGTACCGGCCAAGATGCTGTCGCTGGTGCGGCCTGGCGATGGCGCGCTCGAGCTGTACGACGGCGTGATCCGCGTGCGCGACGCCGCCGGCAACATCCTGCTCGATGACCAGGACCCGGCAACCTACCTCGACCTGATCGAGGAAGAGGTCAAGCCCTGGACCTACATGAAGTTCCCGTACCTGCGCAGCCTGGGGCCCACCGACGGCTGGTACCGCGTGGGGCCGCTGGCGCGGGTGCAGAACTGCAACTTCATCGCCACGCCGCGCGCGGAACGCGAGCGCCGCGAGTTCGTCGACAGCGGTCATGGCCAGATCATCCACGGCGCGCTGGCCACGCACTGGGCACGCATGATCGAGCTGCTGCACGCGATGGAGGTCATGGCCGATCTGCTGCACGACGGCGACCTGCTGCAGGGCGTGCTGACCGCGTCAGGCCCGCGTGCCGAAGAATGCATCGGCGTGATCGAAGCGCCACGCGGCACGCTGATCCACCACTACCGCGTCGGTGCCGACGACCTGGTGACGATGTGCAACCTGATCGTCAGCACCACGCACAACAACCAGGCGATGAACGAGTCGGTGCGCGCCGTGGCAGCCGAACGCTTCGACGGTCGCGATATCAGCGAAGGCCTGCTCAACGAGATCGAGGTTGCGATCCGTGCGTACGACCCCTGCCTGAGCTGCGCCACGCATGCGCTGGGCTCGATGCCGTTGCAGGTCGACCTGGTCGATCAGGGCGGCGCGCTGCGCAGCCGACTGACCCGCCACGGCGACGGCCGATTTGAACGGGCCTGAATCGCATGGCCGTCAAACCCTTGCTGATCATCGCCTGGGGCAACCGCTCGCGCGGTGACGATGCCGTGGGGCCGCTGTTCCTCGATGCGCTGCGGCAGCCGCCGCCGGTCACGCTGCTGGGCCTGCATGCCGAACGCTTCGGCCTCGGCCGCCCGCCCAGCGAGGCCGCCACCGAGGCCCTGCCCGCTGCCGTGTTGTGGGCGCTGGGCTGGATCGACGCAGACTGAGCTACAGCGGGGGCTGCCAGTCGCTGATCAGACCGGCCGGCCGTTCACGATCTGACAGGCCCGCATCACCGTCGACCGACCCTGCAACCACCCAGCAGGCCAGTTGCTCGCCGGACTGGCAGAAGGCCCGCCGCACCACCTCGGCACGCGCCGCACCGCCGCCCAGAACCTTGGCGCCATAGCCCATCAGGTGCAGCGCATTGAGCAGGTTCATCACCGCGGCGCCGACGCAGAGCCATTGTTCGTGCGCCGGCACCTCGGGCAGATCGTCGCGGATGCGCGCCAGCACCGCCAACAGGCCGGGCCCGCTGGCCGCACGCTCACGCGCCAGCGCCACGCCGTCTTCGTCGCGGCCTTGGTCGCGGGCCGCTTGTGCGAACAGCTCGCCCAGTGCCGCCCGCTCGTCAGCGCCCACATGCACGAAGCGAAACGGACGCAGGCCCTGATGGTCGGGCGCCCGCAGCGCGAGCTCGGCCGCCTGCTGCCATTGTTCGGGTGTGGGGCCCGGCGGTCGCAAGCCGCGCGGGCCGACCGAGCGGCGCGCCAGCAACGGCTGCAATTCGGCCAGCGGCTGATCACAAAGCAGCGGCGCCGCGGTCGGCTGCGTCACCATCTGCAGCAACTGCGCGGCCACCGCCATCTTGTGCACCACTGCGCCGGGCATCAGGAAGGGATAGCTGTCCTTCAGCCCCAGGCTGCGGTTCATCGCGTTGAGAAACTGCGCGATTGGCAACCAATGGGTCAGCACCAGTTCGCGCGTGAGCTTTGGGTCGAGCACGTCGATGCCTGGCTGCGTTCTGGCCACGCGGCTGGCCAGGCTCAAGCCCCAGCTGGCGGCGGTTTCCAGGGCGTCGGCCACCAGCAGAAGGTGCGCACAGGTTTCGGCCCAGTCTTCATGCGGATGCACGCTGGCATAGGCGGTGATGAAGTGCTCGGGCCAGCCGGGTGTCGGGCCCTGGGCGTGGTAACGCCCTTGCGCCTGGGCATAGTCCTGCCGTTCGTCACCAAAGGTCTGACGCCACAAGTCCAGTGCCGGGCCATGGCCGGCGATCCAGCGGTGCTGCAAGTAGTGCGAGGCCTCATGCCGCAGATGGCCGAGCAGGGTGCGCCAGGGTTCACCAAAGGCCACGCGCGTGGCCTCGCGGTGCACGTCGTCGGCCTCTTGCAGGTTGATCGTGATCACGCCCTGGGCATGTCCGGTCAGCACCGCCTCGCCCGCGGCCTGCGGTGCCAGGATTCGCACGCCCAGCCCCAAGTTGTCGTTGTCGTCGATGCGCGGCTGCACGTCCAGGCCGAGCTGAAGCAGCTTGAACATCAGCCGTCGTTTCGCCTGCTCGACATCGGCCCAACGCTCGACATGGCCAGGCACGCCGAGGTCGGGTATGGTCAGGTTCAGGCGACAGCTGCGGCACAGCGGCTGGCCGTCGCCGGCGTCGATCATCCAGTTGCAGACCGCGTGCTCGATGCGGTTGCGACAAGGGCGCAGCGCCGGCCCGTCGTCGCCGGCCCGCCGCCACCAGACGTCGCCACCGGCGACGGGCTGCACGAAAGCCACCAGGCGCCCTTCAGCCGGCACGTAGCCGAGCAGCGAGCCACACTGGCCGCACTGGTCGTTCTCGAAGAACACATTGCGCGTGCAGCAGGTGCAGACGAAAGAATGCATGTCAGTGACGGCGGGAAAGCAGGAGCCAAGTCAACCCCGAGCATGCCATCTCGCCATCACCGACCCCAAAGCCGGTGTCGGCGGCCACCCGGCCCGAGGCCCGGCAGCCGAATGCCACGACCGGTCAGAGACGGCTGACCGGTGCCAGCACGACCAGCCGGTTGTCCACCTGGTGCACGCCGTCGGGTGCCGCGGCCAGCACGGCAGCACGATCGCGCGCCTTTTCATCGGGCGCCGGGCCAGACAGCGTCACCACGCCGTCGTGGGTGTCGACGTTGATCTGCAGCGCGCTCAGCGCGGGGTCGGCCGCCAGCGCGGTCTTGACGCTGGCCGTGATGCCGGCATCGGTCAGCGTGGCAACCACCCGTTCGCCGGTTCGCCCCCCTTGGCTGGCCACCACTGAAACACCGGCCTCGAGCTTGGCCACATGCGCGTCGACGCCACGTTCGACCGCGCCCAGCGACGCGTCGATGCGCTGGCCGATGCTGCGGCTGTCGTAGTAGCTGGACACCGCCGCCGCGGCCACGCCGGCACCGATCACCGCTGCGGCCAGCACACCGGGCCAACGGCGACGGCGGGGCAGATAGCCCACGTTGCGCAGGCCGACGACCTCGGCCTCGGTGGTCTGGTGCACACGATCTCGGTCGTCTGGGGAGTGAGCGGTGTTCATGGCAGGTCTCCTGGCTGGTCGGGGTCGGCTTCAGGCGCCGGGCGGAACCGGCAGTGTGATTCAGCCGCGGGAGCGCACCGGCTGGTCGTTGTCGGAGATGTAGACCTCGACACGACGGTTCAACGCACGGTTGGTTTCGGTGCCGTTGTCGGCCACCGGATAGCTTTCGCCGTAGCCGCGTGTGCTGATGCGTGATGTGGCTACGCCCATCGCCCCCAGCGCAGCGGCGACCGAATCGGCGCGACGCTGAGACAGCGTCAGGTTGGCCGCATCGCTGCCCACGCTGTCGGTGTAACCCTCGATCAGCACGCGCCTGTCCGTGTGCTGCTGCAGGTAGTCGGCCAGCTTGCGCAAGGCACCCTGCGATCCGGGTTTGATGTCGGCGCGGCCAAACTCGAACAGCACGTCGCCCAGCGTCACCAACATGCCACGGTCGGTCTGTTTGGCCTGCAGTTCGGTGAGTTGCGCCTGCAGCGCTGCGGCCTGCAGTTGCGCCGCACTGGCGCTGGCCTGAGCGTTCGCAGCCTCATCGCGCGCCGCCTTGGCACGCGCCTCCGAGGCGTCGGCTTGCGCCCGCGCCGCCTCGGCCTGCTGCTGCGCCGAGAGGGCCTGAGCCCGCGCGCCACTGGCGTCGGCACGGGCGTTGGCCGCCTGCGCCTGGGCACGGCGCGCGTCGGCAGCGCGCGCATCGGCACGCGCCCTCTCACGCTCGGCTTCTGCCGACTGGATGGTGGCCGCGCTCTGCTTGGCCTCGGCAACGGCCATGGCCGTCTCGGCCTGGCGGCGCGCGACGTAGGCGGCGCTCGCGACTTCAGCCAGGCTTTCACCCTTGGCATTCAGCGCATTCGCACGGTCCAGGGTATCGGTGGCCTTCTTCAGCTCCAGCGGTGCGTTCGCCAGCACCTGCGGGTTGGCGCCGGCAGTCTGCACGGCCGACCGCGCCTGCAGCAGTTCAGGCGGCGGGGGCTGCTGGCTGGCACAAGCCGCAAGCAGCACGGCGGCCGCGATCGGGCCGAGGGTGAGGATGGATTTCATGGTTGTTCCTTTCGCTGCGAGGGCGGGAGATCAGGGTCGATTGAGTTCGGCACGCAGCGCGCGCAGGCTTTCGCGCACCTCGGTCAGTGCCTGGTCAGAGCGTCGGGCACGCGCGCGCGCCTCGGCCAGCACGGCATCGGCCTCGGCCTGCTCGGCCAGCTGGCGAGCCTGCACGTAATCCTTCTTTGCCAGCGCTGCAGTGGCACGGGCGATCTTGTCGCGTGCAGCCGCCAGCTCGACCGGCGCTTCGGCAGCGGCGGGGCCGCTGGCACGCTCAACCGCGGCCCGGCTGACCGCCATCTGTTCACGCGGTTCGGGCACACCGGCACAGGCGGCCAGCGTCAAGGCGACGAGGCCAAGCGTGGCACCGGCCAGCCGCCGGCGGATGGAAGTGGATAGGAAAATGGATTTCATGGATGTTCCTGGTGAAAGGGGGTAACGACGGGGGCGATGGCGACGACCACACCGAGATCGACAGCCAGTCGATGCTCGGGCTGCATCGCAGCGCAGGCCAGCGCACCCAGGGCGGTCAGCAGGTACAGCGCAGACGACAGATGCTTCATGACCGTCACCGATGCGGTTGCGGGTTTGCTCAGCCGCCGATCTGCATGCGGTTCTCGACGTGATTCACGCCTTTGACGCCTTCAGCCAGCCGCGTGGCGCGGTCACGAGACGCAGCGTCGGGCGCCTTGCCCTGCAACAGTACCCGGCCGTTGGTGGTGTCGACGTCGATGCGCATGGCACTCAGCTTCGAGTCCTTGGCCAGTTCGGCGTTGACGCTGGCGGTCAATGCGGCGTCGGCCACGGTGTTGCCGACCGCGTCGACCACCCTGTCGACCTTCTCCGCCACCTTGTCGGTGGCGCGCTCGGCCGTGTCCTTGGCCTCGGCCATCTTCTGGCTGGCATCAGTGCGCGCCTGTTCGACGTTGCGCTCGGTGGTGGCGATGGCGCCGTCGATCTTCTGGCCGACGGTCTGGTTGTCATCACGCCCGCAGGCCGACAGCAGCAAGGCGGCAGTGGCCGCGGCGATCAGGGTCAGATGGCGTGGCGATCGATTGAAGTTCATGGTTTGCCTTTTGTCGGGGGTGGCCGCTTTCACGGCGCATGCAAGGTCGAGTGGGCTTTCAGGCCGTGCTAGCCCTTGCGGATCAGGCCGAACAGGAAGGTCGCGATGGCGAGTATCACGAACACGAAGAACAGGATCTTGGCAATGCCGGCGGCACCGGCGGCGATGCCACCGAAGCCAAACAGCGCGGCGATCAGGGCAATGACGAAGAAGACGACGGCGTAGTGCAGCATGGTGGGCTCCTGGTGTGCGGGGGTCTTGCCCCCGGGACTCTGGTGTGTCGCAACCAATGAAGCTGCGATGGGTCCACTTTAGAAACCAGGCCAGTGCTTTGCGAGCGGCGGACACCGCCTGACACTGTCGGCGCAGCGAGGGCCTTGGCGTAGGACGGGGCCTACGCTGACGCTGGTGCGCCGCGCTGCGGCAGGTGGGCGCTGATCGTCGTGCCGCGCCCCGGTGCGGTGTCCAGCCGCAGCTGGCCGAGAACCGACTCGACGCGATAGCGCATGCCCAGCAGGCCATGGCTGGAGCGCACGATCTGGTGCGGATCGAAACCGACGCCATCGTCGGTGACGCTGATCCAAGCCTGGTCGTCGTCGACCTTCAGGCGCACGTGCACCCGGCTGGCCTGCGCGTACTTGGTGATGTTCGTCAGCGCCTCCTGCACCAGGCGGAACACGGTCAGCTCGGCGCCCGGCTCCAGCCGCACCGGCTGCAGATCGACCTCGACCACCAGCCCCGAACCTTCGGCGAACTCGGTGCACAGGATCTCGAGTGCCGGGCACAGGCCCAGGCTGCTCAGCGTCGAAGGACGCAGGTCCTCGATGATGCGGCGCTTGAGCGCGATGCCGCTGTTCAAGAATTCGGTCAGGTGCGTCAGGCGCGGCAGCAGCTCGGGTGCTGACTGCTGCAACTTGGGGCGCATGCGCGCCACGTCAAGCTTGGCCGCCGTCAGCAGCGCACCCAGCTCATCGTGCAGGTCGCGCGCCAAGCGTGCGCGCTCGTCCTCGCGCGCGGTCTGCAGGTGGCGCGCCAGTTCGGTCAGCTCGTCGGTGCGTTGCAGCACCTCCTGCTCCAGCCGGTCGCGTTCGGCCTGCACCGAAGCCTGGCGCTCCAGCAAAATGGCGTCGAGCAGTCGGCCC
This sequence comes from Rubrivivax sp., assembly GCA_016707445.1. Taxonomy (GTDB): domain Bacteria; phylum Pseudomonadota; class Gammaproteobacteria; order Burkholderiales; family Burkholderiaceae_C; genus Rubrivivax. Next base: position 41,874 of record JADJHR010000013.1, on the reverse strand, counting down.
TGGCGGACAAACATCACCAGCACCAGCAGGCTGATCGCGGTCATGGCCGATACGCCGAGTCGGCTGAGCAGCAAGGTGTGGTACATGCCGTCCAGGCCAGTGGCGATGCGCGCGTTCTGCTCGTCGAGCAAGTCGCCGATCTCCTGGCGCAGTTGATTCATCAGGTCGCGCCCGATGCCCGAGCGGATCATCTCCAGCGCGGCCTCGTAGCGGCCACTCTTGTGCAGTCGCAGCACCTCTTCGAGCTCGCTGAGCTTGGAGTTCACCAGCTCGGCAACACGCTGGCGGCGGCCCTCGGCCTGCGCGTCACCGATCACCTGGTACAGGGCCTCGAGCCGGGCCAGCCCGTCCTGCGCGTCCTGACGCGCGCTCTGGTAGGGCACCAGGTACTCGTCGCCACCGGCCAGCACATGGCCGCGACTGCCCGATTCGGCATCGGTCAGTCGCTGCATCACGTTCAACAACTGCACCCGGGCCTTGCCCATGTCGACCAACTGGCGCAACTGGGAGTTGGCGCCGTGAAAGGCCAGCTCGCTGATGATCAGCATCATCGCGGCCGCCACCACCGCGACCGGGATGGCCAGCGCACTGCTGCGAATGCGATCACTGAAGGCAACGAGACGGCGGCGCATGACCTAAACTCCAAGCCCTTCGAGCTGCAGGAAATCGGACGCCGCATGATCAGGATCGGAATCGTCGATGACCACGCGATCGTTCGCACCGGCCTGAGGCAGTTTTTCTCCGAACACGTCGACCTGCGCGTCACCGGTGAAGCCGCAAACGGGCGCGAAGCGCTCAACCTGGTGCGTGGCGGCGAGGTCGACGTGCTGGTGATGGACCTCTCGATGCCCGACCAGAGCGGTGTCGACGCGCTGGCCGCCATCAAGGCGCGCGCGCCCGAGCTGCCGGTGCTGATCCTGAGCGGCTACCCCGAAACCCATTACGCCACCACCTTGCTGCGCCAGGGCGCCAGCGGCTACCTGAACAAGGAATGCGACCCCGAGGAAATCGTCAACGCGATCCGCACGGTGTTTCGCGGCCGCAAGTACATCACTCCGGCAGTGGCTGAGCTGCTGGCCGATGCGCTGGGCGGCGATGTCGACAAGCTGCCGCACGAACTGCTGTCGGAGCGTGAGTTCCAGGTCTTTTTGCGATTGGCCAAGGGCGAGACCATCGGCCACATGGCCGACAGCATGTCGCTGAGCGTGAAGACCGTCAGCACCTACCGCACGCGCGTGATGGAAAAGATGAACCTGTCGTCGAACAGCGACCTGACCTACTACGCGCTGAAGAACGGCTTGATCCAGTAGTGCTTCGACCGCAAGGCCGGTGCATGGCATCAATGCGGCCCCGAGGTGGCCAGCTCGGCACAGTAGGCCAGCAGCTCGTCGAGCTCAGCTGACTTGTCGAACACACGGTCGGCCCCCAGTTGCGCGCAGCGCCGTCGAATGTCGGCGGTGGCGTAGTTGGTCAGCACCACCAGGTGGGCTTCGGGTCTCTCGATGCGGGCGCGCCGAAGCACCTCGAGGCCGGTGCCCGACCTGAGAAAGATGTCGATGATCATCAGGTTGCAGTCGCCGCCGCGCTGCAGCCAGTCGATGGCCCCGCGTTCGTCTTCGGCTGAACCAACCACCTCGACATCGAGCAGCTCTTCGAGCGTGGCGACCAGATTTTGACGAATCACGGCACTGTCTTCGACCACGAAGCAACGAAGCGCTTGAGTGGTGTTCCGAGGTGCGGGCATGGCCGAGTTCAAGGTCTGAAGCGCGCCCACAAGGGTGGCACCCGCCGCATGACGGGTTGCAGTTGCGAGGATGTTGAGATGCTTCATGGATTATCGGACCTGGGCCGCTAGGCGTATGCCGCCGGCGGGCTGCTTGTCATGTCGGAAATGTCATACCCAGGCCTGGGGCCTGCCCGACAAAGGCAAACGCCTACCCGAAGGCAGGCGTTTGCTGTTTCAGTCAGTACGGCGTGAAAGGTGCTCGCCGACCGGCCGGATTTATTGCCACCGTTTTCCTCCGATGCGACGCATCGGGCGGTCCGGCTGGGCGTGTCTGCCCTGGCAACAAGGTCCGGTCATGGGCTGTCGGTTTGATGCCCGTGTTGCTTGGCTCAGCTGCGCACGACGATCTGGTTCTTCACGCCCCTCACGCCCTTGGTGTTGCGCGCGATCGTCTCGGCAGATGAACGCTCGGTCATGTTCTTCGCGAAGCCCGACAGCATCACCTCACCATTGAGGGTTTCGACCTTGATCGACGTCGCATCGACCTGATGGTTCTCGACAAACTTGGCCTTGACCGAAGCCGTGATGGTGGCGTCGTCGACGTAGGCGCCGACCGTTTCCTGGCCGCGCGTGACGGCGCAACCGGGCAGAACAGTGAGGGCGGCGACAGCAGTGGCCAGGGCAACCAGGGTGGTGCGAGCATTCATGGTGTGAACTCCTTGAAATCGGGCTGAGGTCACGGCGATTGCCGAGCCAGGCCTTGGGTTGAAGATCCATCTTCGGTGCCAAGCGGTGCTTGTTCATCCGATGGCTTCACTGTAGGCAGAGGGGCTGGTGCATCCCATCGGACAAGGTCGGCGCCGGTTGTAGGACGTTGACGCATCTCGGTCTCCGGTTCGGCCAGAAGGGCCTGGATGTCTTGGGTCGCGTCGACCAGCGTACAGACCAGCGCACGGGCGCCCAGGGCCTGCGCTGCGCCCGGCTCACGCAGGCGGCTGGGTGCATGCCACAGTGCCAGTACCAGCTGCAGCCCTGGCCAGCGCCGTTGCAGACGCCGGCCCACCAGCCGCAGCGCGGCCTCGGGCTCAGGGTTGAAGGACGACAGGCACAGGATCTTCACCCCCGCGAGGTCCAGGCCGCCCAGGTTCTCGGCGCTGATCGCGGTGGCCGGCAGGCTGCGGGCATCCAGCCCCAGCTGGGCCAGCGTGTGCGTCAGCATGTCGGCGGCCAGTGCATCGGCTTCCCAGCGCAGCCCGGCACAGCACACGCGCGGCCCGTCGGGTGCGGCTGGCGTCTCGGGCGTGTGCACGCTGCGCAGTTCGTGCAGCAGCGCGGCCATGCCGCTGCTGATGCGTTGGCGGTGTTCGTCGCTGGCCACGCGGTTGCGGTCGGCGGCGGACATGCCCAGCGCCGGCAAGGCGCAGCCGCTGTAGAACGCTGCCAGGCCTTCGCTGGCGATCTGGCATTCGGCCAGTTCGGTGGCCGCCTCGACGTGGCCGGCCAGAAGCCGCTGGTACAGGCGGGTCGGCGCGTCGAACACCGGATCCTTGCCGAGCAGCAGATCCAGGAAGCGCAGCGCCGGCAGGTGGCGGCCCAGCACCACCAGGCACACCGTCATGGGCGTGGCCAGCAGCAGGCCCACCGGCCCCCACAGCACGGTCCAGAAGGCGGCCGACACCAGCACCGCCACCGCCGCCAGACCGGTGCTGGCGCCGTACAGCCAGGGCTCGATCAGGTTGTTGATGATCAGCTCCAGCGCCAGCAGCAGCACCACGGTCCAGATCAGCATGTGCCAGCCCGGGTCGACCGCAAACGCCATCGCCAGCGGGAACACCGCCGCCACCAGCGGCCCGACGTAGGGCACAAATCGCATCACGCCGGCCAGCACGCCCCACAGCAGCGCACCGGGCACCCCGATCAACCACAACCCCAGGGCCAGCGGCAGCCCATAGCCCACGTTGACCAGCAGCTGCATGCCCAAGTAACGGCTGACACGATTTGCCGCCTCGTCCAGCGCATCGGTCATGGGGTGCAGGTCGACCCCGGCCAGGCGCAACAGGCGGTCGCGCAGTTCGTGGCGATCGAGCAGGATGAAGATCAGCAGCACCAGCGCGATGCCGCCGGTGAGCAGCGGCTGGATCGCCGGACTGAGCCAGTCGCCCAGCGCCTGCAGCGGCGGTGTCTCGGCCGCAGCCACCTTGACCCGCATCGGAGGGCGCTCGCCGCCGCTGGCCGCCTGTTCCAGCGCCTTGCGCGTGGCTTCGACCTCATGGCCGACGACGTCGATCAGCCGCGTGGCCGAGTTGCTCGAGCGCTCGGCCATGATGGTGCGGCGCAGGCTGCGCAGCTTGTTCTCGATCGTGCTCTGGTAGCGCGGCAGGTCCTGGCCCAGCTGCTGCGCCTGCAGGGCAACCAGCACCGACGCGCCGGCCACGGTGGCCAGCGTGGCCAGCATCACCAGCGCCACCGCCAGCGCGCGTGGCACCTGCCAGCGCCGCAGCCGCATCACCAAGGGGTCGAGCAAGAAGGCGAGCAACCCGGCCAGGGCCAGCGGCACCAGGATGTCCTTGCCCAGATACAGGCCGGCGATGATCAGCGCCGCCAGCAACAGTTTGGCGGCCGCCAACACCACGCCCGGCAGGCGAACGGTGACCGAACGGCGCGTTGGGCCGGGAGTGTCGAGGTTTTCCATGACGGATTTTTCACCACCCGGGTTGATCGTGCTGTCGGCCCAGGGCCGAAGCACTTGTCAGCGATTTCCCACAGCGCACACAAACCGGGTCAGACCCAGGACGGCTTCGGCCGCCAGACGACGACCCACCGCGCGAACGTCGCGACCTCGGCCCCGGGCCAGATCAGCCGCCGGTCTTCAGCCGATTCTCGACGTGGGTCACGCCTTTCACGCCTTCGGCGAGCCGGGTGGCGCGCAATCGCGACTCGGCGTCGGGTGCCGTGCCGGACAAGGTCACCCGGCCACGGCTGGTGTCGACGTCGATGCGAAACAGGCTCAGTCTCGGGTCCTTGGCCAGCTCGGCATTGATGCCGGTCGTGATCGCGGCGTCGGCCGCGCTGGCGGTGGCCGTTCCGACGGCCTTGTTCACCCTGTCGGCCACACTGTCCGCCGTGCGCTCGGAGGTCGCGATGGCCGAGTCGATCTTCTGGCCGACAGTGCGGTTGTCACTGGCGCAGGCGACCAGCAGCAGCGTGGCCGAGGCGGCAGCGATCAGGCCGGGATGGCGGGTCGGTCGGGCGAGGTCCATGGCTTGCCTTTGCAGGTGATGAGCACGCCGGTGGCGTGCCAGACATCTTGGGCCAGGTTCTCACCCACTTCAAGTGCGACCCCTAGCCGCACGTCCCCACGTACCCGCAGGCGGTGCAGAAATCGCAGCCGTCCTTGTGGATCACGGTGGCGTTGCCGCATTCGGGGCAGGGCTTGCCTGGTTGCTGTGCCGGCTCGCGGCCGACACCCGCGGCGTTGCCGCGCGGCGACTCGAGCACGCCCATCTCGCGCAGCGGAAAACCCTCCTCGTCGAGCACGCCCAGCATCGCGTAGCGGTGGATGATCAGCCGCGCCATGTAGGCCACGGTGGACGGCCACAGCTGCTGCCGCTGCTGGCCATGCGGCAGGCCGGGCACGAAGGCCATGAAGTGGCCCAGCGGCTCGGCGTAGTTGAGCAGCTTGCGCAGCTTCATGCCGATCCAGGCCGGGTCGATGACCCGCATGTCCAGCGACAGCAGACGCGCCAGGCCGTCCAGCGCACGCGGGTAGTTGCCCGAAAAGCCGATCGCGCAGGGCCGCGTCACCGGCGCGCCATCGGGGCCGGGCAGCGTGATTTCCTTCAGTGTGAGCGTGAAACGCTCGCCGGCGGCCGGGTTCTCGATGTCCACCGCCCAGGCCAGCGTGCCCGACGGGCCGGTCAACGGCTCGCGGCGTGCGAACAACGCGTCCATCACCGGTGTGGGCCGCGGGTCGTCGTCACGCGGCAGCGCGCCCAGCTGCTCGCAGCGCCAGCGGATCACGGCGGCGGTGGCCGCCACCACGCCGGGGAACAGCCGCTTCTCGCCGTGCGGCGGGAACGGCATCTCGAACGAGCGCTCTTCGGCCACGGTGGCCAGCGCGTCGAGCTTGAGCTGCAGCCAGGCCGCGTCGTTGGTGCGCAGGTCCATCGACAAGGTCTTGGCCAGCGCCCCCAGGCCGCGCGGCTGCTCGGCGCCGTTGACCCAGACTTCGAACGGGCGCGACCGGCTGCCCTGAGGGTCGGACAACTCACCGACGAAGAGCCCGAAATCGCCGAACGGGTGCTGCACCATGTAGGTCCACGACGGGTTGCCGCCCGGCAGCTCGGGCCGGCCGGGCCAGCGCAGGCTGGCCAGCACCGGCGCCGGCAGACGGTCCAGCGCCAGGCGCCGGTTGGCCGACGACAGCGGCATCGCGGTGGCGGCCGCCGTGGCGGTCGGCGTGGTGCTGAGCACCGAGCCCACCACCGCGTTGGGACGGTAGGTGGCCAGGCCCTTCAAGCCCGATTCCCAGGCTTGCAGGTACAGGCCCTGGAAGTCTTCGTACGGGTAGTCGACCGGCACATTGACGGTCTTGCTGATCGCGGTGTCGATGAAGGGTGCCACCGCGGCCACCATCGCCGCATGGTCCTGTGCGCTCATCTCCAGCGCGGTGACGAAGGCCTCGGTCAGCGGTGCGTCGGTGCCGCGCAGGTGGCGGTACAGCCGCCAGGCGTGGTCCTCGACGGCGTATTCGCGCAGGTTGCCGTCGGGCATGCGCTTCTTGCGCGTGTAGGTCCAGCTGAACGCCGGCTCGATGCCGTTGCTGGCGTTGTCGGCAAAGGCCAGGCTGATGGTGCCGGTGGGTGCGATCGACAACAGGTGCGAGTTGCGCAGCCCGTGCTGGCGGATGCGCTCGCGCAGCGGCCCCGGCAGGCGTGACGCAAAGCTGCTGCCGCTGAGATAGAGGTCGGCGTTGAAGAGCGCGAAGGCACCGCGCTCGCGCGCCAGCTCGACCGACGCCTCGTAGGCCGCATCACGCATCACGGTGGCGATGTGGCGCCCCATGGTGCGCGCCGGTTCGGTGTCGTAGCGCAGGCCCAGCATCACCAGCGCGTCGCCCAGGCCGGTGAAGCCCAGGCCGATGCGGCGCTTGCGCCGGGCTTCGTCGTGTTGCTGCGCCAGCGGCCAGACGCTGATGTCGAGCACGTTGTCGAGCATGCGCACCGCCACCTGCACCACCTGCACGAAAGCGGCTTCATCGAAGCCGGCATCGTCCTCGAACGGCCGGCGCACGAAGCGCGTGAGGTCGATCGAGCCCAGGCAGCAGCAACCATAGGGCGGCAGCGGCTGCTCGGCGCAGGGGTTGGTGCTGGCGATCGTCTCGCAGTAGGCGAGGTTGTTGTCGCGGTTGATCGTGTCCAGGAAGAGCACGCCGGGTTCGGCGTGGTCGTAGGTCGCCCGCATGATCTGGTCCCACAAGGTGCGCGCCGGCAGCTTGCGGTAGACCCAGGCCGCCGCGCCAGGTCCTGCCCCGGCGTGGTGGGCGCGCGGTGGCCCCGGCAGCCCTGAGCTTGGCGCCTGGTTCGGCGCGGTGCACGAGCTCGATCTCGGCGTCGGCCTTGACGGCCTGCATGAAGGCGTCGGTGACGCCCACGCTGATGTTGAAGTTCTTCAGGTCGCCGCTGTCCTTGGCGTGGATGAATTCTTCGATGTCGGGGTGGTCGCAGCGCAGCACGCCCATCTGCGCGCCACGGCGCGAGCCGGCTGACTCCACCGTCTCGCACGAGCGGTCGAACACGCGCATGTAGCTCACCGGGCCGGAGGCGCTGCTTTGCGTGCTGCCCACCCAGGCCCCGCGCGGGCGGATGCGGCTGAAGTCGTAGCCCACGCCGCCACCGCGGCGCATGGTCTCGGCGGCCTCGGTCAGCGCGGTGTAGATGCCGGGGTGGCCATCATCGACCTGGGCGATCGAATCGCCCACCGGCTGCACGAAGCAGTTGATCAGCGTGGCGGCCAGGTCGGTGCCGGCGGCCGACTGGATGCGTCCGGCCGGAATGAAGCCCTGTTCCAGCGCATGCAGGAAGCGCGCCTGCCAGTCGGCGCGGCGCGCCGGAGCCTCGGCCTGGGCCAGTGCCGCTGCCACGCGCTGGTGCACCTGCAGCGCCGTGGTTTCGTCGCCTTTGGCGTACTTTTCCTGCAACACCTCGGCGCTGATGGCCTGGGGCGCAAGGCTGGACGGCACGGCATGGCCGGGCTGGGGGCGAACGTGTGAAGCTGGCATGTTGGGGATGTCTCCGGACCTGAAGGCGCACCTTAAGGCGAGCCAAAAACCTTGCGCTTGATGTGGGTCAGCACGATCGGGCCCGGTTGCACAGTCTGCGCGCCGTCGCTCAGCCGCGATCGGGCGAACGCTCGTACAACACGTCGGGGCAACGACTCTCGTTGTTGCTGCCGTCGCCAAAACCGATGGCGACGAAACCGTAATGCTCGTAGAACCGGCGCGCGACCTTGTTGGGCTCGAAGCAATACAGCCGAACCGGGCCCTGCCAACGGGCCAGCGCCAGGTGCAGCAGGGTCGAGCCGACACCGCGGCGCAGGCGCGTCGGATGCACGTACAGCTGATCGACCCACTGGCTGCCCGCGCGCTCCGCGGTGGCGATGAAGCCCACCACAGCGCCCGACTCCAGCGCCACCGTCAGCCCACCCGCGGGCAGCAGCAGGTCGCTGACCCAGGCCAGAACCTGGTCGTCGGTGTGCGGCAGCGGCGCGTACGGCAGCATCGTTTGACGCGACGCCAGGTAACACCGCGTGATGCGCGCCGCGTCAGACAGCCGTGCGCCGCGGATCTGCAGGGTGGGCGGGTCGAGCAGCATGACCGACATTGTGCGCGAGTGGCCCACCACGGCCAGACCCAGCAGTGTCCGCCGCGAATCCGCTGGCCCTGACATAACGAATATTCGGTCCCGGCACCTGATTCGCCGTCGAAAGCTGCTCGTTAATGCAGACGCTGCAAGCGCATGTGGCCGCAATCGATATGAAGACCTGCGCAGCGAAGGTGCGGTCGCTGAAGACGGATCGGACGACCACGTGCTCAGTCATCGTGAGGCACACCGTGCAAGGAAGCTTGCAGAGTGTCGATCGCGGATTGGTGGCCTGGGGCTCACTCGAAGGATGGCTTGAAGCATGCCAGAACACTCAGGTTCGGCGAGCTAGGCTGGCAGAGTTACTGCCGGAGTTACTCCGCCTCGGAGGGTCGCCTGGCCTGGACGACATTGGCTGGCCGCTGTTTGTCGACGAAGCGGGCAAGGGTGGTGTGGGCGCCGCGCCGCCTGGCTGCGCCCATCGTGTTCAGCGCATCTTCGGCCCAGGCAAGGTGGGCCATCACGACATCAAACGCCGGCGGCGCGGCGATGAACATGGCGCGCATCTGCGCGTAGTCACGTGCCAGGGCGGCGAGCCGCCCCTCGGCCGGCAGCAGGCGAAACGTGCCTGGCCGGGCCAGGTCGTAGCGCGCCCACTGACGCGCGAACACCCGGCTCTTCCAATCGACGACGCGCGCGCACAACGCATGGTCCGCCAGCATCTCGGCGGCGTCGGGGTGGCGAAGCAATCGCTCCATGTCGGCGTAGTGTCGCGCGTAGCGATCCGGCGTGGCCTGGTCCGCGGGGCGGTGGTGCTCGGCGTGCAGGATGGTAGCCTTCTCCCAGAACGTGCGCGCCAGCTCGAGCGCGGTCACCTGGCACTGCCAATCGGGGAATGCGGCGGGGAAGTCATCGACGACCCAGGGGCGCACTGCATGCTGTTCGGTAGGCCGCTGGTCGGTGAGGGAACCCAGTTCGAGCTTCACCTCGCGGCGCAGGTAGTCGAAGCCGGCCTCGGAGGCCGTCGGGTACTCGAAATGCACGACCGGCGAGCGTGCGACAGCATCGTCCTCGTAGCGCAGCCACGACGCGCCTCCGGAGCGGCGGCCGAGGTGTTCGACGATGGCCTGTTCGAGCCGCGGCATCAGGACGTTGCGCGTCTGCTGACCGCACTGCGCCTGCATTTGTGCCAGCGCTGCATCGCGCTGCGTTCGGCTCTTCATGGCCGTGAACACCGATTCGTCTGCGCCTACGAAGGCCGGCGACATCGACAGGTCGATGTCCTCGGAGAAGCGGTCGATCACGCCGTAGACCTTGGATAGCGACGTGCCGCCCTTGAACACCAGATGCGGCGCCAGGGCAGGGTCGGCGAAGAGCAGCCCCAGCAACCAGCTGACCCAGAAGTCCTTCTCGACCATCACGCTCGACACCGCCATGCGCGCGGCCGTCTGCGTGAACGCGAGCGCCCTCCGCTCGGGCGGCAGCGCGACGAACTGCGACGCGAGCTTGGCCATCGCGACTATTTGTCCGCGGCCAAGGCGCGCAGGGTGGGCTGCATCCACCCCGGCGCCAGGCTCAGGTCGTCCAGCAAGCTTCGGCGTTCGGCTGCGGGAATGTTGCGCGTGAGCTTGTCGAGTCGTTGTGGTGTCACGTGCTCTGGCCCGAGACTGCGCAGGGCCTGGATCACCAGGCCGCTGGTGCGGCCCGCAGCGGCCATCTGGCGCGGCGTGGTCCGCTTCAGCACGATCTGCATCGGCCCCGCCTTGACGGTGCGGCTGGTGCCGTCGGTCAGGAACTCGACGCGTGCAGGCACCTGGTCGGACAGTCCGAGCAGGTTGGCTGCATAGGCGCCTGTCGGTTGAAGTCGCAGCTTGTCCTTGCCGGTGAGTGCCGCGACCACGGCATCGACCGACGGCCACAAGGTGCCGAGCAGCGGGTCGCGCCGGGGCTTGTCGTACAGCCCTCGCGACAGTCGGCGCAGCTCGTCGCGCGCGACCAATCGCTGCAAGGCCTTGTCGACGGCAGCTCGGCCACCCAGACCAGCAAACAGTGCCGGTGTGAACACGGTACCGGGCTTCGCACGGCGCACCTTGCGGGAGATGGCGGCGTCGATGCTCGAATCGACGGCGCGTCGTCGCCGGGCATCCCGCGTGATGCTGATGTGAGGCGACGGACTGGCGGCTTTCATGTCCGAAAAATAGCACGTTTTTCGGACAGATAGAAGCGTCGAAAGGAGGCGATGGCCCGTTGATGCCGGACCCGGGCGGACCAGGCCATGGCGAGGCGAGCCACGGCAGAAAGTTGAAACCAACGGTTAACTGCGCCCATTGCTCCTGGGACTTCGGGGGCACTGCGGGACGCTCAGGGATGGCGCGGGACGCGGCGCATCGCGCGGCGCGGACACTTCCTGGGACCTCTTGGGATTCCCTGGAACAGCATCTTGGTGGCCTGGGGCGGAATCGAACCACCGACACGCGGATTTTCAATCCGCTGCTCTACCAACTGAGCTACCAGGCCGAGCCGAAAATTATAGCTTGGGTTCGCAGGTGCCAGGCCGGCGTCAAATGACACCGCGCTTGTTGCGGGTGAGGTCGACGCCCAACTGCTTGAGCTTGCGATACAGGTGCGTGCGCTCCAGGCCGGTCTTTTCGGCCACGCGCGTCATCGAGCCGTTTTCCTTGGCCAGATGGAATTCGAAGTAGCTCTTCTCGAAGGCATCGCGGGCCTCGCGCAGCGGGCGGTCGAGGTCGAAGCTCTGTTCGGCCTGCGGGCCTACGGGCAGCGGCGCCAGGACCGGCAAGACGGCCCCGTTGTTCACCAGTGCGCTGTCACCTGCGCTGCCAACTTCACCCCGCGCCGGCACGCCGCCATTGCCGTTGCCGTGCGCACGCGAACCAGGCTTGGCCAGCGCCTGCTCCACCGCGCGCAACAGCTTCTGCAAGGTGATCGGCTTTTCCAGGAAGGCACTGGCGCCGAACTTGGTGGCTTCGACCGCGGTGTCGATGGTGCCGTGGCCACTCATCATGATCACCGGCATGCTGAGCATGCCGGTGGCGCCCCATTCCTTGAGCAGGCTGATGCCGTCGACGTCTGGCATCCAGATGTCCAGCAGCACCAGGTCAGGACGAAGCGATTCGCGCACGCTGCGCGCCTGCGCCGCGTTTTCCGCCAGCTCGACCGTGTGGCCTTCGTCGGTGAGGATCTCCGACAGCAGGGCCCGAATGCCGAGCTCATCGTCTACGACCAGTATCGTTGCCATGCGCGATTCAATGCACCTGTGTCGCACCACCGCTGTTTGCGGCGGGGCCGCCCGACGCCGGTGCGGGGGGCGGCGCGGGGTGAGCCGCCGGTGCGAAATTGGAAAATGATAGCGAAACTCGCGCCCCCACCACCGCAGCATCGGGCTCGTCGCCCTGGTGCAGGTTGACCACGCGCAGCCGGGCGCGATGTTCGTCGGCGATCTTCTTCACCACCGCCAGCCCCAATCCGGTGCCCTTGGCCTTGGTGGTGACGTAGGGCTCGAAGGCCCTTTGCAGCACTTTTTCGGCAAATCCGGGCCCATTGTCGATCACGGTCAGGCGCACTGCGCGCAGCTCGCCATGTTCGCCACGGGCGCTGGACGTCTGCACCTCGACATGGCCGTTGTCCTGCTCGGACACGGCGTCCAGCGCGTTCTGCACGACGTTGTGGATCACCTGCCGCAGCTGCGTGGCGTCACCCACGATGCGCGGCAGCGCCGCTTCGATGCGGGCCGACAGCACGCCGCTGTCGAGCGCGTGGCCGTACAAGGCCAGCACCTCCTGCACCAGCGGGTTCAGGTCCAGCGGCTTCATTTGTGCAGCCGGCAGGCGCGCGTAGTCGCGAAATTCGTTGACCAGCTTCTGCATCGCCTGCACCTGGTTGACGATGGTGCCCACCGATCGCAGCAGCAGGCTCTGGTCGGCGCCCTCGAGCTTGGCCTCGAGCTTGTGCTGCAGCCGTTCGGCCGACAGCTGGATCGGCGTCAGCGGGTTCTTGATCTCGTGCGCCAGGCGGCGCGCCACTTCGGTCCAGGCCGCGCTGCGCTGCGCCGACACCACGTCCGAGATGTCGTCGAACACCAGCAGCCGCGTGCCGGCAGGCAGGTGCGCACCACGCACCAGCAGGCTGATGGCGGCACCGTCGCCGCGCGCCAGTTCGTAGCTCTCTTGCCAGTGGTCGCGCTCGCCGGCCTCGGGGCTGGTGCGCAGCAGCTCGAAGCGCTGTTCGATGCTGCGCGCCAGCAGCTCCAGCTCGGCCACCTCGTCCAGGCGGCGGCCGCGCCAGGCGGCAAAGGGCAGCCGCAGGATGCGCGTGGCGCCGGGGTTGACGGTGTCGATACGCCCTTCGTGGTCGAGCACGATGACGCCCGCGCTCAGGGTGTCCAGGATGGTCTGCAAACGCGTACGCGCACCCTCCAGCTGGGCCACGCCGCGCTGCACCTGCTCACGCGCGTCGGCCAGCTGCGCGGTCATGTCGGCAAACGATCGTGTCAGGCCGCCCAGTTCGTCGCGTGACGCGAACACCGGCTTGGCCGTCAGGTCGCCAGCCGCCACCTGGCGCACGCCGTCGGCCAGCAGCAGCAGCGGCCGCGCCAGCTGCGTGCCCAGCAGGATGGCCAGCAGCACCGCACCGAACACGGCCAGGATCAGCGCCAGCGTCAGCGTGCCGATGTACATGCGGCGCAGGCTGTCGCGCGCCAGCGCACGCTGCTGGTATTCGCTGTACGCCGCCTGCACCGCCAGCGCGTTCAGCGCCAGCGTGCGCGACAGCGGCTGCACCAGCAACAGGTAGCGGTCGTCGCTGTGCCCCAGCGCCAGGGCACGACTGGGCACCCGGGCCAGGGCGCGCACGCGGGCGCCGCTGCCGTCCGGGCCGGTCAGGGCCTCTTCGTCCAGCCCCTCGATCAGGCTCGACACGCCGGTGCTGCGTGCCTGGCGCAGCAGGCTGGCCTGCGGCCGATCGGCCGCCAGCGTGGCGGCGCCGGCACCGGTGCTCAGCAAGACCTGGCCACTGTCGCCCACCAGCGCCAGCTGGCTGACACCCAGCTGCTCGCGCATGCGCTCCAGCGTCAGCGGGGTGCCGGGCACGCCGCCGTCGCCCAGCCGCTCGGCGCCCAGCCGCGCCTTCGACGCCAGGTCGGCCACCAGGGCGTCGAGGGTCCCCTTGCCCAGCGACAGCCCGGCGTCCAGCGCCCCGGCCAGCCGCACGTCGAACCAGGCCTCGATGCTGCGCGAGACGAACTGGTAGGACACGGTGTAGATCGTCAGGCCCGGCAGCAGGCCCACCAGCGCGAAGATGCCGGCCAGCTTGATCAGCAGCCGGCTGCCGAACTTGCCCCGGCGCCGCCGCACCAGCAGGCGCACGGCGGCGAAGCCGATCACCACCGTCAGCAACGCCGCCACCGCCACGTTGGCCCAGAACAACCAGACGAAACGACGCTCGCTGATGCCGCCACCGCCGTCGGTGCCCATGCGCACCACGAAGGCCAGCACCAGGCCGAGCCCGGTCGTGGCCGTGAGGGCGACGATCCAGGCCCAGCGTGCCGACCGCGTCATGCTGGGGTCATTCGAGGCGCAGCGAGCGCTCGACGCCGATCGAGAACTCGCTGCCGCCGATCAGGCCGATCAGCATCGGGCTGGGCAGCTGCGAGGTGTCCAGGCGCCACGAGAAATCGATCGAGTAGCTGCTGTCGGGGTCGATCTGCGACAGATCGACCAGCCGCCATTGCGACAACCGGGTCACCGTGGCCATGGCTTCGGCCAGGGTCGGGTAGTTCTGGTTCAGCCCGCCCAGCCCGACCCGCCAGGTCGAGGTCAGCGGTTGGTAGGCCAGCCGCCAGGTGCGGCTGACGCGGGCAATGCGCTCGTCACGCCAGTACCAGCGGTTGCGCCACAAGGTGGCCTGGGCCATGAAGTAGACCGGCACGCCACGCTGCAGCGCGTCTTCCACCGCCCGCGGCAGGATCACCTGGGTGACGAACTCGAGCGTCAGCGCGCCGTCGCTGCGCATGGTCTGCAGTGATACCAGCTCGACCGCGTCGCCGCGCGCCTGGGCCGGCCGTGGCAGCGTGCTGCCTGCCAGCAGCATTGCCCCCAGGCCCAGCAACTGGCGTCGATCGATGGGCCGCCGGCGGTGCATGGTGGACAGGTTGGTCGTCAGGGCTTGAACAGGCGGGCGTAGAAGAAGCCGTCCTCCAGAGCGGGGGCGGCGGTCGAGCCTGAATTGTCGGCCACTGGCAGCAGGTGGCCCGGCGAAGCCGGGTCCAGGCTGGCGGCGCCGGCCGGCAGGCGTTGCAAAAATGCGTCGATCCGCTGGCTGCCTTCAGTCTTGAAGATCGAGCAGGTGGCGTAGACCAGGTGGCCGCCAGGGCGCAGCAAGGGCCACAGCGCCCATAACAACTCACTTTGGATGCGAGTAAGCGCCAACAAATCATCATGTCTGCGCAGCCAGCGGATGTCGGGATGACGGCGCACGATGCCCGAAGCGCTGCACGGCGCATCGATCAGGATCGCGTCGAAAAATCGCCCGTCCCACCAGCGCGCAGTCTCACGCGCGTCGGCGGCGCGCAACTCGGCCTGCAGCTGCAGGCGCTGCAGGCTGTCCTGGATGCGCGGCAAGCGCTGCGGGTCGCTGTCCAGCGCCAGCAGGTCCAGATCGGCACGTTCCAGCAGCTGGGTCGTCTTGCCGCCTGGCGCAGCACAGGCGTCAAGTACCCGGGCACCCGACCCCAATGCGTGCTCACCTTCACCCAGCATCAGGCTGGCGGCGCGCTGGGCGGCGGCGTCTTGTACCGACACCTCGCCTTCGGCGAAGCCGGGCAATTGCTGCACCGGGCAGGGCTCGGCCAGCAGCACCGCCTGGCCGGCCAACGCCGGGTCCTCGAGCAGTGTGGCAGCGTGTCCTGCTGCCGCCAGCCGCTGCACATAGGCCGCCCCGGTGCAGCGCCGGGCGTTGACGCGCAGCGTCATGGGCGGGCGCTGGTTGGCGGCGCGAAGCAGGGCTTGCCACTGGGTGGGCCAGTCCTGTCGCAGCCGTTCGATCCACCAGGCTGGATGGTTCCAGGCACCCAGCGGCGTGCGCTCTACCGCGGCCACCAGGGCCTGGCGTTCGCGGATGAACCGGCGCAGCACCGCGTTGATGAAGCCGGCCGCCGCCGGCGTGCGCTGACGGGCCGCGGTCACGGCCTGGTCGACCAGCGTGTGGTCGGGATACGGCGGCGATGGCGTCGGCCACAGCAGCGCCAGCGCGGTGCACAGCAGCGCGTCGACCCGGGGCGGCGGTGCCTTCGGGGCCAGCAGCGCACGCAGTTCAGTGGCGGCCCCCAGCCGGCGCAACACGTCGAAGGCCAGCGCCTGCACACCGGCACGGGCATCGGGCGGGCAACGGCCGATCAGGTCGGTGGCCGAGCGACCGTCGCGCACACCCTGCATCAGGTCGGCGGACAGATCGAGCAGCCTCGACAGCGGCAATGAGGCAGTGGCGGTCACGCGGTCAGTCTAGCCGCGCCGAATTGACGGACAGGGCGCTGGACCCTCGGATGAACACCCTGCCGATGGCCCGTCACGCGCAGGTGCCTCGGCTTGGCCACAGAATAGACATCCCGCAGCCCAGGCCCGAGCCCTCAGATCCATGTCGCAACAGACCGCCGAAGCGCCCGACCCGGCCAGCCGCATCTTTCGCAGCGAAGACGAACTGGCCGGCCTGCCGGCGTCCGAGCGCATTCGCTACCGGCTGCTGGCCGCCGCATGCCGGCACCATGCCAACGACAACATCGCAGCACACATCCGAGACGGCGAGATCGCCGAGCTCAAGGACGAGGTGCAGGCCAAGATGCAGGAGGTGCTGCGCGCGCTGGTGATCGACACCGACAACGATCACAACACCAACGAGACGGCCAAGCGCGTGGCCAAGATGTTCATCGAAGAGGTGTTCCGCGGGCGCTACGTGCCCATGCCTGCGGTGACCGAGTTCCCCAACGCCGAGCGCCTGAACGAGCTGATGATCGTCGGCCCGATCACCGTGCGCAGCGCCTGCTCGCACCACCTGTGCCCGATCATCGGCAAGGTCTGGATCGGCGTGCTGCCCAACGAACATTCCAACCTGATCGGGCTGTCGAAGTACGCCGCATCTGCGACTGGATCATGAGCCGACCGCAGATCCAGGAAGAAGCCGTGACCATGCTGGCCACCGAGCTGCAACGGCGTGTGCGACCCGACGGCCTGGCCATCGTGATGGAGGCCGATCATTTCTGCATGCACTGGCGCGGCGTCAAGGACGACAAGTCGGCGATGGTCAACAGCGTGATGCGCGGCGCGTTCCTGAAGGACGCCAACCTGCGCCGCGAGTTCCTGTCGCTGTTGCCGCGCAAGTCCTGATCCCCAACCCGTTTTCAGCTTTCCGGAGCCCCCCATGCTCGTGCGCCTGATGTATGCCAGCCGGGCCGCCGCCGCGGTCAACCACGACGAACTGCTTGCCATCCTGCGCAAGAGCAAGGTCAACAATCCGCGCCACGGGGTGACGGGCGTGCTGTGCTACTCGGGCGGCATCTTCCTGCAGGTGCTCGAAGGCGGGCGCAGCGCGGTCAACCACCTGTACAACCGCATCGCGGCCGATGTGCGACACACGCAGGTCGAGCTGTTGTCGTATGAGGAGATCGGCGAGCGCCAATTCGCCGGCTGGGCCATGGGCCAGGTCGACCTCGCGCGCCTGAACCCGGCGCTGCTGCTGAAGTATTCGGAGTCGGCCCGTGCTCGACCCCTACGCGGTGTCGGGCGAAGTGTCGATGGCGCTGTTCCAGGAACTGATGGCCACCGCGTCGATCGTCTGCAATCCTTGACCAGACCCTATTTCGTCCCGAACAGGCGATCGCCCGCATCACCCAGGCCCGGCACGATGTAGCCGTGCTCGTTCAGCTGGCGATCGATCGCCGCCGTGTACACCGGCACGTCGGGGTGGTGGTCGTGGAAGTGCTTCAGCCCTTCGGGTGCGGCCAGCAGGCTGACGAAACGGATCGACTTCGGCCGCGTCTCCTTCAGCCGGTCGACCGCCGCCACCGCCGAATTGCCGGTCGCCAGCATCGGGTCGAGCACGATGGCGTCGCGCTCTTGCATGTCGTGCGGCATCTTGAAGTAGTACTCCACCGCCACCAGCGTCTTCGGGTCGCGGTACAGCCCGACATGGCCCACGCGGGCCCCGGGCACCACCTCGAGCATGCCGTCGAGAAAACCTTCGCCGGCGCGCATGATGACCACGAACACGGTCTTCTTGCCGTCGATCACCGGCGCCTGCATGGTTTCGAGCGGGGTCTCGATCGTGATCAGCTGCGTGGGCATGTCGCGCGTGACCTCGTACGCCATCAACATGCTGATCTCACCCAGCAGGCGCCGAAAGCTGCTGGTGCTGCGCGACTTCTCGCGCATCAGCGTCAGCTTGTGCTGCACCAATGGGTGGGCGATCACGTGAACGTCGGCGGTCATCGCTTGTCCTCAATCAGAAAATCGTGCCATCGCTGTCGACCAGCACCGGCGGCGCGCCGCCCGGGCGGCGCTCGGCGGCAATCTCGCGCCCTGCCGCCCAGGTACCGCCTTCGAGCACGCAGGCCAGCGGCATCTGCTCGGCCGTGACGCCGAGCTGGCGTCGCACCTCGACCGCCAGCTCGTCGAGCAGGCTGACGGTGAGCGCACGCCACTCGACCACCAGCTCGTCGCCCGGCTTCCAGTGCCGCTCCAGCGATGGCGCGCTGCGCGGAACCAGCACGCCGGCATCGATCAGCAGGCCGCCGTTGCGGTATTCGGGCAGTCCGGTCAGCGCGTCCAGCCCGGTGACGGTGACGCCGGCCCACTGCAGCGGCTCGACCAGCGAATAGGCCAGCCACTGGCTGAGCTTGTGGAACGGCACCCAGCCGCGTGTGACCGTGTCTTCGCCGCTGCCGGCGGCAACACCGGCCCAGCGGTGCGGCCAGACATCACCGGCCAGCACGCCCTTGACCCGGCTGCCGCTGGTCCAGATCGAACCCAGCGCCTGCAGCACATGGCGCAGCAGGTCGGCGGCAGTCACCTCGCGGCGCCGGCCGCCCTGGGTCAGGCGGTCGAACAGCAATGCCGGCCGCGCCGGCGTGCCGTCGTGAGCAGACTCCGCATCCAGCGCTTGGCCCAGGCGTGCCAGCAGGCCGGCACGACCTTCCAGGCCGACCAGCGGATTGGTGGGTGTGGACTGGAAGATCGCGCGCAGCACGGCCACGTCGATCTGCCGCAACGCCGCGGCATCGACGCGGCAAGGCTGGCCGGCGACCGACGAGAACGACCCCGCCATGAAGGCGCGGAAACTGGCCACACCCAGACCTTCCGAGCGCATGAAGGACGGCGCGGCGTCGCCGCTGTCGACCGTGGACGCCGCCGCAGCAGGTTCAGGGGTCGTTGCAGGGGCACTTGCAGGGTCCGCCGCGCCACTGGCCTGGTCCAGCATGGACATCAGGTCATCGCGGCTGGCGCGTTCGGCGGGCAGTGCCGCCGCCGGCATTGCGGCCTGACGTTCGACATAACGCCATTGCGCACCGGCGCCGGCGTCGAGAAGCACGCTGACCACGGTGAGGTCGAACTGCGCGCGCGCACGATCGGGCGGCGACAGATGGCCCAGCGCGACGTCGAGTTCGGCCTTGCGGTCGACACCACCGGCCTCGAAGTGCCGCCAGCGGCTGTGGTACGGAATGCGCAGGTCGGGGAAGCGGCGCCGCGTCAGCGCAGCCACCCGTGCCGCCGCTTCGGGAAGGCGCGAACGGTCGATGCGGAACCAGCCCGAACGCCCGTCGGTCACGGCCTGGGTGATGGCGGCACAGCGCACGCGAATGGTCTGCGGCTGGCGCAGCTTTTCCAGCAGGTCGGGCCGGGGCGGTGCATCGTCGACAGGTGGGTCGATCAGGGGTTCACTCAAGGCCACGCCCCTTGACGCTGGCCAGACGCTGGCCGTCGGGTACCGCGCCGTCGGTGAAATAACCGGCGGCGATCTTGGCCTCGATCTCGACCCGCGCGTCGGCCGGCACCAGCGCATCGGGGATCTTCACGCGTTCGCCAACCTCGATGCCGCTGCCCGTGATGGCGTCGTACTTGTCGTTGCTCATGCTGACCAATCGGTGGATCTTGCGGATGCCCAGCCAGTGCAGCACGTCGGGCATCAGCTCCTGGAAGCGCATGTCCTGCACGCCGGCCACACATTCGGTGCGCAGGAAGTACTTGTCGGCGCTGTCGCCGCCAAGCTGTCGCTTGCGCGCGTTGTAGACCAGGAACTTGGTGACCTCGCCCAGGGCGCGGCCCTCCTTGCGGCTGTACGCGATGAGGCCGACGCCGCCGCGCTGTGCACCCTGGATGCATTCTTCGATGGCGTGCGTCAGATAGGGCCGGCAGGTGCAGATGTCGCTGCCGAAGACGTCCGACCCGTTGCATTCGTCGTGCACGCGCGCGGTCAGCGTCACCTCGGGTCGGGCCAAATCGCGGATGTCACCGAAGACGTACAGCGTCTGACCGCCGATCGGCGGTAGAAAGACCTCGAGGTCGCTGCGCGTCACCAACTCGGGGTACATGCCACCGGTTTCCTCGAACAGGGCGCGACGCAATTCACCTTCGCTGACCTTGAATCGCTTAGCCACGCCCGGCAGCCACCACACCGGCTCTAGCGCGACCTTGGTCACCGTGGCCGAGGCGTCATCGAGCAGGATGCGGCCATCGACCGCCAGGCGCTGGAAGGCGATGGCCTGGCGGATCTCGGGCAGGTGGATGTGCGCCTTGGTCACCGCGATGGTCGGGCGAATGTCGTAGCCCTGCGCCAGGTGCTCGGCATAGACCCTTTGCACGCTGGCGCCCCAGGGGTCGATCGACACGATGCGGTCGGCGTCTCCCCATGGCGGATAGGGGCCGATCAGGTCGGTTGGCGCGGTGTCGGTCAGGTCGGCACGGTGGCCGCGCGCCAGGTTGCCTGCCGCCACCGCCAGCGCACGGTAGACGCCGTAGCTGCCGCTGTGCGTGCCGATCACATTGCGTTGACCGCGGTTGGCGGTGGTGCCGACGACGGGGCCGCGTTGCTGGGGATCGGCCGCGCCCCAATGCAGCGCAGGTGCACCGGTAGGCCCCTGGCCGGGGTGCGAGGTCAATCGAATGTGGCGCGTGGCCGTTGCGGCTGCGGCGGTCGTTGGTTCCGGGATCTGCTCAGGCATGGACTGTCTCTCCGACAAGGGCTGAGCATACTGCCGCCCTCCAGGTCATCAGCGCTGGCCGCTACCGCGCTGGCGATTGACGTCGACCGCATTCACCGCCGACGCCTGCGCACCAAAACGCCAGCGCACGGCACTGACCACGGCGGCGATGTCGTCGTCGCCCAGCAAGGTGGCAAAAGGTGGCATGCCCGGCGGCCGCGGCTGGCCGGCGGTGGCCGGTCCGAAGCCGCCGCCGAGCACGACCCGCAGCACATTCACCGGCGTGGCCAGCGCGACGGCGCGGTTGCCGGCCAGCGGTGACCCGTTGTCAGGCACACCCTCGCCCACCTTGCCGTGACAGTCGGCACAGTGCCGTTCGTAGAGGCCATCCCCGCGCTGCAGCACGGCCGCCGCGGGTGCCACGGCGTGTGTTGTGGGTGGCGGCTGCTCAGCCATTGGCAGCCGGCGCAGAAACTCGGCGACCGCACGCAGGTCGGCCTCGCGGTAGAGCTGGGTGCTGTGCGCCACCACCAGCGCCATCGGGCCCGAGACGGTGGCCCGATCGTTGCGGCCGCTGCCGAGCAGCGCGATCACCTCGGCGTCGGTCCAGCCCGAAACTGCGGCCGCGCGCGGGTCGTTCAGCGACGGCGCCACCCAGCCCTGCATGGCGATCTCGCCGCCGCGGAAATCCCACGCGCCGCCGGTCGCGCCCAAGGCATCACGCTGCCCGTGGCAGGCGCTGCAGTGACCCAGGCCGCCCACCAGGTAAGCGCCGCGCTGCCAGTCGATGCCGGCACCGACGGGCGCGGCTGGCAATGTGGCGGATTCGAACGCCCACCAGCGCCATAGGCTCAGCGCGGCCGGCAGCCGGTAGGGGAAGCGCAATGCGGCAGGCGCGACCGGGTGGCGCTGCGGTGGCAGGCTCTGCAGGTAGGCAAACAGGTCGTCGGCGTCGGCGGCCGCAATCAGGCTGAAGTTCGGATAGGGGCAGGCTGGCAGCAAGGCGCGGCCGTCGGCCGAGCGGCCGTCGTGCAACGCCCGACGAAAGGCTGCCGCGCTCCAGCGGCCGAGACCGGTTTCAAGGTCGGGCGTCAGGTTGGCCGCCGGCACGGGGCCGAAGGGCGTGTCGATCACCCGCCCGCCGGCGAATGCAGGGCCACCGCGATCGGTGTGGCAGCCGGCGCAGTGCCCCACCCCGGCCAGGTAGGCACCACGTTCGACCGCGGCAGCATCGGGTGTCACGCGCGCGCCGCCATGGCCTTCGCGGCGCAGGTCGGGCGCCTGCTGATCCTGGCCGGCCAACAGCAACCCGGCCAGGATCAGCGTCACCAGCCCAAGCCCCGACGCCAGCGTCCAGCGGCCGGCGCGCATCACGGCTGCTTCACCGACGCTGCGACCGCGCAGCGCAGCGCAGCGGCATAGCGCGGGGCAGCGTATCGGCCGGCGCGGCACGGTCCGGTACCGGCTGCGCCGACAGCCAGGCCGACAGCGCGCCGATGTCACCGTCGCCCAGGCGGCGCGCGATGTCGGCCATGCAGTCGGGTGCGCGGGCCTGGCGCGCGCCCAGCCGCCAGGCACCGAGCTGGGCGTTCAGGTAGTCGCGCGGCAGGCCCAGCAGCGCTGGCACCGCCGGCAGCACACCGGTCAGCCGTTCGCCATGGCAGGCCGCACAGGCCGGTACCTGGCGGGCCGCATCGCCGTGCGTCACCAGCTGCCGGCCACGGGCCAGCGTCGCCGCGTCGTCGAGGGCCGGTCGCGGCGGCGCATAGGGCAGGTCCAGCGATGCGAAGTACCGGGCCAGATCGTGCAGGTAGTCGTCGGACAGCGGCTCGAGCAAGCTGGCCATCAGGGCGTAGCGGCGTCGGCCGTCACGAAACGCCAGCAGCTGCTCGTACAAGTAGGCCGCCGGTTTGCCGGCGATGCGCGGGTAGTAGCCGTCGGGCGCTGCCCGGCCTTGCTCGCCGTGACAGCCGGTGCAGGCTCGGGCACGGCGCGCCATCAGGTCGTCGGCGCCAGCGCCGCCACAGACCAGCGCGAGAACCAGTACCAGCGAGCGCAGGATCACGCCGGCGAACCTACTCTGCGGGTGCAAGGTCGGACTGCAGGTTGAGATCAGCCACCGATCGCAAGGGTGACCGACCGCCTGACCCCCGTGCGCTTTCAGAAGCCCTCGAGCACCAGCTTGCCGCGCGTCCGCCCGGATTCCTGCAGGGCGTGGGCACGGCGCAGGTTGGCGGCGTTGATCGGCCCCAGGTGTTCACCCAGCGTCGTGCGCAAGGTGCCGGCATCGACCAGCCTGGCAACGTCGGTCAGCAGTTCGTGCTGGCGCACCATGTCGGCCGTCTGGAAGGTCGAACGCGTGAACATCAGCTCCCAGTGCAGCGATACCGACTTGGATTTGAGTGCGCCGACCTCGATCGTTCCGGGCGCCGGGTCGTCGATCAGGCCGAAGCGGCCCTGAGGCACGATCAGCTCGGCAATCTGCTTGAAGTGCTGGTCGGTCTGCGTCAGGCTGACGACCAGATTTGGCGCCGGCAGACCCGCCTTCGTGATTTCGCCGGCCAGCGGCCTGGCATGGTCGATCACGTGGTGTGCGCCGAGATCACGCACCCAGTCCACGGTTTGCGGCCGCGACGCGGTGCCGATCACCGTCAGCTTCGTCAGCTGGCGTGCCAGCTGCGTCAGCATCGATCCCACGCCACCGGCAGCACCGACCACAAGCAGTGACTGGCCTTCACCACCGCCCTGCGCCACGCCCAGGCGGTCGAACAGCATCTCCCAGGCGGTGATCGTGGTCAGCGGCATCGCCGCAGCAGCAGCGTCGTTCAGCGACTTCGGTGCTTGCGCAGCGATGCGCTCGTCGACCAGATGCAGCTGCGCATTGCTGCCTGCGCGGTTGATGGCGCCGGCGTACCAGACGCGGTCACCGGGCTTGAACCGCTGCACGTCGGCGCCGACGGCGCGCACCACCCCCACCGCGTCCCAGCCCAGCACTTTCCATTCACCGGCCGGCGGCGCGGCGCGCATCCGCACCTTGGCGTCGACCGGGTTGACCGCCACCGCATGCACCTCGACCAGCAGGTCGCGCGTCAACGGCGTCGGTTCGAGCAAGTCCACGTCTTGCAGCGACAAGGCGTCGGCGATCGGCAGGCTGTGCTGGTAGGCAATGGCTTTCATGGATTCTCCTTCTTAGGGTTCGATCGAACGATCGGCAGGCTTGTGCCTGATTTCCGGCGTCAACGCCGGCAGGGCGATCGCCGTTCGCGTCGCGGCCGCGTCTTCAAAGCTTGAAGTCGTAGTCGATCGTGACCGGCGCGTGGTCCGAGAAACGCTGATCGAGGTAGATCGATTCGCGCCTGGCCTTGGCCGCGATGCCTGGCGTGGCCAGGTGGTAGTCGAGCCGCCAGCCCACGTTGTTGGCCCAGGCCTGGCCACGGTTGCTCCACCAGGTGTATTGCTCGGCCTGCGGGTTCAGGGTGCGAAAGACATCGACCAGACCGCCGTCGCTGAGCAGCTTGCTCATCCAGGCGCGCTCCTCGGGCAGAAAGCCGCTGTTCTTCTGGTTGCTGCGCCAGTTCTTCAGGTCGATCTCGTGGTGCGCGATGTTCACGTCACCGACCAGGATGAAGTCGCGCTCGGCCTTCAGCGCCATCAAGTGCGGATACAGGCTGGCCAGAAAGCGGAACTTGGCGACCTGCCGGTCTTCACCGCTCGATCCGCTGGGAAAGTAGCAGCTGATGAGGCTGAACTTGCGCCGTGCGGTGTCATAGCGCGCCTCGACGTAACGACCCTCGGTGTCGAACTCGTGGCCGTCGAAGCCGGTGATCACCGCGCTCGGTGCTTTGCGCGTGTACAGGCCCACGCCCGAGTAACCCTTCTTCTGGGCAAAGTGAAAATGGCCGTCGAGCCCGGCCACGCGCTCGAATCGCCCGGCCACGTCGGTGGCCTGTGCCTTGACCTCTTGCACACCCATACAATCGGCGCCCGTAGCTTCGGCCCACTGGACGAAGCCCTTGCTGGCCGCCGACCGGATGCCGTTGAGGTTGAGCGTGACAAGCCTGAATCCCACGAGGACAACCCTTTCATGACGGCAGGCGCCGCAGATCCGCTGGCCCAGGATTTCGTCCGCTTTGCGGTCGAATCCGGCGTGCTGCGCTTCGGTGAATTCAAGACCAAGGCCGGGCGTGTCTCGCCCTATTTCTTCAATGCCGGGCTGTTCGACGACGGCGCCAAGCTGGGCACGCTGGGATCATTCTATGCACGCCGCCTGCTGGCCAGCGGCATCGGCTTCGACATGCTGTTCGGCCCCGCCTACAAGGGCATCACCCTGGTCGCGGCACTGGCCATCGAGCTGGCGCGGCTGGGCCGCAATGTGCCTTTCGCCTACAACCGCAAGGAAGCCAAGGACCACGGCGAAGGCGGCGTCGTGGTCGGCGCAGCGGTGCGCGGGCGCGTGCTGATCGTCGACGACGTGATCTCGGCCGGCACCTCGGTGCGCGAGTCGATCGCCTTGATCCGCGCCGCCGGCGCCACCCCCTGCGGCGTGGCACTGGCGCTGGACCGCCAGGAAAGGGCGGCCGAAAACGGCCGCGACGCCGACCATTCGGCGGTGCAGTTCGTCACGCGCGAACTGGGGCTGCCCGTGTGCGCGGTTGCGACCCTGGACGACTTGCTGCAGTATCTGGCGCCCGATCCTTCGCTGCAGGCCAGTGCCACTGCCGTGCAGGCGTACCGCGACCGTTACGGAGTCTGAATGCGACCGTGCCGCACGCCTGACCGGCGCGACCGGTGCCGAGACCTTGCCCTGGCCCTGAGCCTGGTGCTGGCCGTGTGGCCGGCCGCCGCGCAGAAGCAAGTCGACGGCAGCAGCATCTACACCTGCATCGACGACCAGGGCCGTCGCCTGACGTCCGACCGCCCGATCGCCGCCTGCACGGGCAAAGAGCAGCAGATCCTGAACCGGGACGGCTCGGTGAAGGCCATCCACCCGCCAACCCTGACCGCCGAAGAGCGCGCCGTGGTCGAGGCGCGCGAACGCAAGGCCAGCGCCGAGCGCATGGCGCAGCTGGAGGCCACGCGGCGCGACAAGAATCTGCTGCAGCGCTACCGCGACGAGGCCGCGCACGCCAAAGGGCGCGAAGCCGCGCTGGACACGGTGCGCCAGGCCATCAAGGCGACCGAGTTGCGCATGCGTGAACTCGAGGCCGAGCGCGTGCCCCTGATGAACGAGGCGGAGTTCTACAAGGGCAAGCGCCTGCCCCCCAAACTGAAAGGCCAGATCGAAGCCAACGACACCGCGATGGATGCCCAGCGTCAGGCCACGGTCACGCAACAGGCCGAACTGCAGCGCGTCAATCGCATCTACGACACCGAGCTGTCGCGCCTGCGCCGGTTGTGGTCGGGCGTGCCTCCGGGTTCGATGGGGTCGATCGAGCCGCCTGAAAACGGCGCGCGGCCGGCGGCCGCCGCCAGCCGCTGACTCTGTCACTGACTGTTGGCGCTGTTCAACCCGCGTCCAGCCGCGCGCGCAACAGTTCTGCGGCCTGCGCCGGGTTGGCCTTGCCCTTGCTGGCCTTCATCACCTGGCCGACCAGGGCGTTGAAGGCCTTGTCCTTGCCGGCGCGGTATTCGTCGACCGATTTCGTGTTTGCCTGCAGCACCTGCTCGACGATGGCTTCGAGTGCAGCGCTGTCGTTCATCTGCCTCAGGCCCTTGGCCTCGATCAGCGCGTCGACCTGGTCGCCTTCGCGTGCCCACAGCGCATCGAAGACCTGGCGTGCACCGCTGTTGGACACCGTGCCGTCGGCCACGCGCCGGATCAGCGCCGCCAGCTGTGCGGCCGACACTGGTGCGGCGTCGATGCTGCCGCCTTCGGCATTCAGGCGCCGCGAGACTTCACCCATCAGCCAGTTGGCCGCCAGCTTGGGGGCGCCGCAGGCGTCGCGCACGGCTTCGTAGAAACGCGCCAGCGGCAGGCTTTGCGTCATCATCGCCGCGTCATAGGCCGGCAGGCCGTCGTCGCGCTGGAAGCGCTCGGCCATGCGCGCCGGCAACTCGGGCATCTCGGCCGCGCACACGCTCAATCCAGTCGGCACCAATCACCAGCGGCGGCAGGTCGGGGTCGGGAAAGTAGCGGTAGTCGTGCGCGTCTTCCTTGCTGCGCATGGCACGCGTCTCACCGGTATCGGGGTTGAACAGCACCGTGGCCTGCTCGATGGCCAGCCCGTCCTCCAGGCGATCGATCTGCCACTGCACCTCGAAATCGATCGCCTGCTGCAGAAAGCGAAAGCTGTTCAGGTTCTTGATCTCGCGCCGGGTGCCCAGCGGCATGCCGGGCTTGCGCACCGACACGTTGGCGTCGCAGCGAAAGCTGCCTTCCTGCATGTTGCCGTCGCAGATGCCCAGCCAGACCACCAGCGCGTGCAGGGCCTTGGCGTATTCCACCGCCTCGGCCGCGCTGCGCATGTCGGGCTCGGTCACGATCTCCAGCAGCGGCGTGCCGGCGCGGTTGAGATCGATCCCGGTCTGGCCGTGGTAGTCCTCGTGCAGGCTTTTTCCCGCGTCTTCCTCCAGATGCGCGCGCGTCAGTCGCACCGACCTCTTCTGGTCGCCGAGCAGGAAGTCGACCTGCCCGCCCTGCACCACCGGAACCTCGTACTGGCTGATCTGGTAGCCCTTGGGCAGATCGGGATAGAAGTAGTTCTTGCGCGCGAAGATCGATTGCGACGCCACGCTGGAACCGACCGCCAGACCGAAGCGGATGGCGCGCTCGACCGCACCGCGGTTCATCACGGGCAGCGTACCGGGCAGGGCCAGATCCACCGCGCAGGCCTGCGTGTTAGGTGCGGCGCCAAAGGCGGTGGCCGCACCGCTGAAGATCTTGCTGTTCGTCGAGAGCTGGGCGTGGGTCTCGAGGCCGATGACGACCTCGTGGCCGCGGATCAGTACAGGCTGAAGGGACGCGGTCATGTGGCTCAGAACCCTTGCGGTGCGCGCGTGTGGAAATCGGTGGCCTGCTGCAGCGCATGTGCGGCCTGCAGCAGCGCGCCTTCCTGGAAGTAGTTGCCGATCAGTTGCAGGCCCACCGGCAGGCCACCTTCGCCCTGCCCGGCGGGTACGCTCATGCCCGGCAGCCCGGCCAGGCTGGCGGGCAGCGTGAAGATGTCGGCCAGGTAAGTCTTGACCGGGTCGTCGCCCTGCTCACCGAGCTTCCAGGCCACCGACGGCGCCACCGGGCCGGCGATCAGGTCGCACTGCTTGAAACAGGCCTGGAAGTCGTCGGCGATCATGCGGCGCAACTTCTGCGCCTGCAGGTAGTAGGCGTCGTAGTAACCGTGCGACAGCACGTAGGTGCCGATCATGATGCGGCGCTTGACCTCGGGGCCGAAGCCCTCGGCGCGCGTCTTCTTGTACATGTCGAGCAAGTCGCTGTACTGCGCCGCGCGGTGGCCGAACTTGACACCGTCGAAGCGGCCCAGGTTCGAACTCGCTTCGGCCGGCGCAATGATGTAGTAAACCGGGATCGACAGCTCGGTGCGTGGCAGGCTGACATCGACCAGCGTGGCGCCGAGCTTCTCCAGCTCGGCCAGTGCCGCGCGCACGGCGCGATTCACATCCGCGGCCAGTGCCGCCGGGAAAAACTCTTTCGGCAAGCCGACGCGCAGTCCCTGCAGCGGCCGTGACGCACTGGCGCCCGGTCGCTGCGCCGACATCTGGGCCACAAAGTCCTGCGGCGGCCGCTCGGCACTGGTGGCGTCGCGCGTGTCGAAGCCGCTCATCGCCGAAAGCAGCAGCGCACAGTCCTCGGCGCTGCGTGCCATCGGTCCGGCCTGGTCAAGGCTGGACGCAAAGGCCACCATGCCGTAGCGGCTGCACACACCATAGGTCGGCTTGATGCCGGTGACGCCGCAGAAGCTGGCCGGCTGGCGGATCGATCCGCCGGTGTCGGTGCCGGTGGCCGCCGGCAGCAGCCGGGCCGCCACCGCCGCCGCCGTGCCGCCCGACGAACCGCCGGGCACGCGCGCCCGGTCCCAGGGGTTGTGCACCGGGCCGTAGGCCGAGTTCTCGTTCGTCGAGCCCATCGCGAACTCGTCGCAGTTGAGCTTGCCCAGCGTGACGCCGCCGGCTCCGGCGCCCAGCCCCGCAGCGCCGAAACCCAGGCGGGCGACCACCGTGGCGTCGAAGGGGCTGGCATAGCCCTGCAGCATCTTCGACCCGGCCGTGCTGGGCCAGCCCTGGGTGACGAAGATGTCCTTGTGCGCGATCGGCACGCCCAGCAAGGGGGCGGTGTCGCCTTCAGCCAGGCGCTGGTCCGCCCGCCGGGCCTGTGCCAGCGTCAACGCCTCGTCAAGTGCCACAAAGGCGCCCAGGTCGGCGTGCGCGGCGATGCGCTGCCCGAAGTGGCGCGCCAGTTCGACGGCAGAGACTTCGCGCCGGCGCAGCCTGCCGGCGAGGTCGACCACACCCGCATGCAGCAGCTCGTCGCTCATTCGATCACCTTGGGCACCAGGAACAGGCCGTCCTCGACGACCGGCGCGCTGCGCTGGTTGGCCTGGCGCTCGTCGGTCTCGCTGACGACATCGTCGCGCAGCCGCAGCTCAACCGGGTGCAGCGCCGACAGCGGCGTGTACAGCGGCTCGACACCACTGGTATCGACTGCACTCATCTGCTCGACGATGCCGAAGAAGCTGCCCAGCTGGTGCAGCATCGCCGATTCCTCGTCGGCCGAGAGTTGCAGCCGCGCCAGATGGGCGATGCGGCTGACGTCCTGCGCAGTAAGGGCCATGGTTGGCAACAGTTGAAACGAAGCGATGGAACGGCCCGGAATCGACCCTGCCCGGCCGGGTGTGCACACCCTGCAGAGGCCTGATTTCAGGGGGGATGCAGTATTATCGCCGGCTACCTGCAGTCCTATGCGTCAGCCTGCTTCGCCCCTGCCGCCACCCACGCGGCCGTGACGCGCGGGTGGCCACGGCCGATGTCAGGCCCACCCGGTCGCGCCTGCCCCAGATCTCATCACCATGTTCGCTTCCCTGCGCCGCTATTTCTCGACCGACCTGGCCATCGACCTCGGCACCGCCAATACACTGATCTACGTTCGCGGCAAAGGCATCGTGCTGGACGAGCCCTCCGTGGTCTCCATCCGTCAGGAGGGTGGCCCCAACGGCAAGAAGACCATCCAGGCCGTGGGCAAGGACGCCAAGGCCATGCTCGGCAAGGTGCCGGGCAACATCGAAGCCATCCGCCCGATGAAAGACGGCGTGATCGCCGACTTCACGGTCACCGAGCAGATGCTCAAGCAGTTCATCAAGATGGTCCATCCGCGCTCGGTGCTGCGCCCAAGCCCGCGCATCATCATCTGCGTGCCCTGCGGGTCGACCCAGGTCGAGCGGCGCGCGATCCGCGAATCGGCACTCGGCGCCGGGGCATCGGACGTCTACCTGATCGAAGAGCCGATGGCCGCCGCCATCGGCGCCGGGCTGCCGGTGTCCGAAGCCTCGGGCTCGATGGTGGTCGACATCGGCGGCGGCACCACCGAGGTCGGCGTCATCAGCCTGGGCGGCATGGTCTACAAGGGCAGCATCCGCGTCGGCGGCGACAAGTTCGACGAATCGATCATCAACTACATCCGCCGCAACTACGGCATGCTGATCGGCGAGCCCACGGCCGAGGCGATCAAGAAGAACATCGGATCGGCCTTTCCGGGCAGCGAGGTCAAGGAGATGGAGGTCAAGGGGCGCAACCTCAGCGAGGGCGTGCCGCGCAGCTTCACGATCAGCTCGAACGAGATCCTGGAGGCCCTGACCGACCCGCTGAACCAGATGGTCAGCGCGGTGAAGAACGCGCTCGAGCAGACCCCGCCCGAACTCGGTGCCGACATCGCTGACCGCGGCATGATGCTGACCGGCGGCGGCGCTTTGCTGCGCGACCTGGACCGCCTGCTGGCCGAAGAAACCGGGCTGCCGGTGCTGGTGGCCGAAGACCCGCTGACCTGCGTGGTGCGCGGCTGCGGCATGGCACTCGAGCGCATGGAGCGCCTGGGTTCGATCTTCACCTCCGAGTGATCGGCGGGGCCTGAGCGACAGGGCCACCACCCATGCCCCTGGGCACGCTCGACCGCACGCCCCCGCCGTTTTTCCGACAGGGTCCGTCGGCCCTGACCAAGCTGGTCTTCTTTTCAGCGCTGGCGCTGTTCCTGATGGTGGCCGACGGCCGCTTCCAGATCATCCGGCCGCTGCGCGCCGGGTTGGCAGTGCTGCTGCTGCCGGTGCAGCGCATGCTGACGGCGCCGGTACAGCTGTGGCAACTTGGCCGCGACTACCTGGGCGGGCTGGACCACGCACTGCAGTCCGGCCGCGACGCCGATGCCCGGCTGGCCGCGCTGAGCGAGAAAGTGGCCCGCATCGAGCAGCTGCGCACCGAAAACGAGGGCCTGCGCAGCCTGCTCGAACTGCGGCCGGCCATCCAGACACGCTCGCTGGCCGCCGAGGTGATGTACGAAGCCGCCGATCCTTACTCACGCAAGGTCTTCATCGACCGCGGACAGACGCAGGGCGTGATGCTGGGCGCACCGGTGGTCAACGCCGCCGGCGTGCTGGGCCAGGTCACGCGTCTCTATCCACTGACCTGTGAAGTCACCCTGCTGATCGACAAGGACGCCGCGATCTCGGTGCTGAACGCCCGCACCGGCCAGCGCAGCGTGGCCTTTGGCGGGCAACAGCTGGCGGGCGGTGGTGCGATGGAGTTGCGCTTCCTGTCCGGCAACACCGACGTCAAGCCTGACGATGTGCTGGTGACTTCAGGCATCGACGCGGTCTTCCCACCCGGACTGCCGGTGGGGCGGGTGGCCACGGTCGATCGGCGCGCCGAGTCCGGCTTTGCCCGCGTGCTGCTCAAGCCCAGCGCGATGGCCGACACGGCGCGGCATGTGCTGGTGCTGCAGCCGGTGGGCGTGCAGATGCCAGCGCGGCCGCCGGGCCCGGCCGACGATCCAGCCCCCGCCGGCAGTGCCGCCCAGAGGCCACGCCGATGATCATGCCGCGTGGCTCCGACCAGCTGCTGCTGCCGGTCAACCCCTTCTTCGTCGGCTTGAGCCTGCTGCTGGCGCTGGGCGTCAACCTGCTGCCGGTGGGCCGGCACCCGGCGCAGCCCGACCTGCTGGCGGTGGTGCTGGTGTTCTGGAACGTGCACCAGCCGCGCCGTGTCGGTGTCGGGCTGGCCTTCCTGTTCGGTTTGCTGATGGACGTTCATCAGGGTGCGTTGCTCGGTCAACATGCGCTGGCCTATACGCTGCTGAGCTTCGTGGCCATCACCATCCACCGGCGGCTGACGTGGTTCGGCCTGATCCAGCAGGCGTTGCAGATCCTGCCGGTGTTCATGGCCGCACATGCCATGTCGCTGCTGGTTCGCATGGTCGCCGGCGACATGTTCCCGGGCTGGAGCCTGCTGCTGGCACCGGTGTTCGAGTCGCTGCTGTGGCCACTGGTGACCCTGCTTTTGCTGGCCCCGCAGCGGCGCGCGCCCGACCCGGACGAAAATCGGCCTCTGTGAGCCCCGCGATGACCGAACTGAAGGACCTGGACCGCGAGCTGGGAAGCTTTCGCGGCCGCCTGCTGGCGGCGGCGGCCTTCGTGCTGCTGGCCTTTGCGCTGCTGGCTGCGCGGCTGGTCTACCTGCAGGTCTTTCGCCATGACGACCTGGCGCTGCAGGCCGAGGCCAACCGCATCGCGGTGGTGCCGGTCGTGCCCAACCGTGGCCTGATCGTCGACCGCAACGGCATCGTGCTGGCCAGCAACTATTCGGCCTACACGGTAGAAATCACGCCATCGCGCGCCGGTCCGCTCGAACCGCTGATCGACGAGCTGGCCACCATCATCGAGATCACGCCGCGCGACCGTCGGCGCTTCAAGCGCCTGCTGGAAGAAAGCAAGAACTTCGAATCGCTGCCCATCCGCACCCGGCTGGGCGAAGACGAGGTCGCCCGCATCATTGCGCAGCGCTTTCGGTTGCCCGGCGTCGAGGTCAAGGCGCGCCTTTTCCGCAGCTACCCGCTGGGCGATGTGGGCAGCCATCTGCTGGGTTACATCGGTCGCATCAACCAGGCCGAGAAAAGGGCGATGGAAGACTGGGCCGACGAGGACCAGGCCAACTACAACGGCACCGAATACATCGGCAAGCTGGGCCTCGAACAGGCCTACGAATCCGAGCTGCACGGCAGCACCGGCTACGAGAAGATGGAGACCAGCGCCGCCGGCCGCGCGGTGCGCCGCCTGGACAGCCAGGGCGCCACGCCGGGCAATACGCTGGTGCTCTCGATCGACATTCGCCTGCAGGCACTGGCGGAGACCATGTTCGGCAACCGTCGTGGCGCGCTGGTGGCGATCGATCCACGCTCGGGCGAAGTGCTGGCCTTCGTCAGCAAACCCACGTTCGACCCCAACCTGTTCGTCGACGGCATCGACGTCGACAGCTGGCGCGAACTGAACGAAAGCATCGACAAGCCGCTGCTGAACCGCGCGATGCGCGGCACCTACCCACCGGGCTCGACCTACAAGCCCTTCATGGCGATGGCGGCTTTGGACTCGGGCAAGCGCTCGCCGACCACGCTGATCAATGACCCGGGGTACTTCATGTTCGGCGGCCACCGCTTCGGCAGCCCCGAGAACGAGCGCGGCGGCATCATGGACATGCGCCGCTCGATCGTCGAATCGAGCAATGTCTACTACTACACCCTGGCCAACGAGATGGGCGTGGACCTGATCCATGACCAGATGGCACCGCTGGGCTTCGGCCGCAAGACCGGCATCGACCTCGAAGGCGAACTGACCGGCGACCTGCCGTCCACCGATTGGAAGCGCCAACGTTTCAAGAAGCCTGAGCAGCAGCGCTGGTACGCGGGCGAGACCATTTCGCTGGGCATCGGCCAGGGTTACAACAACTTCACCATGCTGCAGATGGCCAACGCGCTGGGCACCGTGGTCACCGGTGGGCTGCGGTTCCAGCCGCGACTGGTGCGCGAGATCGAGGATGTCGTCACCGGACAGCGCCGGCGCGTGGCCGGTGCGGCGCTCGAACCCCTGCCGTACAAGCCCGAGCACGTCGAGGTGCTGCGCAATGCGCTGGCCGGCGTGCCGGTGGAGGGCACCTCTCGCGCGTCGTTCGCCGGCGCAGGCTATGCCAGCGGCGGCAAGACCGGTACCGCGCAGGCCGTGGGCGCGCGGGCCAACGAGAAATACAACGCCGCCAAGGTCGAAGAGCACAAGCGCGACCACGCGCTGTACATCGCCGCCGCGCCGATCGAGGCGCCCACCGTGGCGCTGGCGGTGATCGTCGAGAACGCCGGCTGGGGCTCTGACTCGGCCGCGCCGATTGCACGCCGCGTCTTCGACTACCTGCTGCTGGGCCAATACCCGAGCGAGGAAGACATGGCCGCCGTACGCGAAGGCAAGGCCAAGGCGCCGCTGGGCAAGCCGCGGCGTGCGACCGACATCGCGCTGCCCGGCAACGCCCTGGTGCAGTCCGCAGCGCTGCCAGCCCGGGCGCTATCGACCACCGCTGCGCTGGCGTCGTCAGGAGGCCCGCGTTGAGCGCCGTCTTCGCGCGCGCCAGCCCCTGGCGGCGCCTGCGGCCGGTGTTCAGCGGCTTCGACCTGCCGCTGCTGCTGGCCATGCTGCTGCTGGCGGCGATCGGGATGACGACCATGTATTCGGCCGGCTTCGACCATGGCACGCGCTTTGTCGACCATGGCCGCAACATGCTGCTGGCGCTGGGTGTGCTGTTCGTGGTGGCGCAGGTACCGCCGCAGAAGCTGCAGCGACTGGCCGTGCCGCTGTACGTGGTGGGCGTCGTCCTGCTGGTGGTGACGGCGCTGCCGGGCATCGGCATCACCAAGAAGGGCGCCACCCGGTGGCTGAACCTGGGGCTGGTGATCCAGCCCAGCGAAATCCTGAAGATCGCCGCACCCTTGATGCTGGCCTGGTGGTTCCAGAAGCGCGAGGGCGTTCTGCGCGTGGCCGACTTCGTGATCGCTGCTGTCCTGGTGCTGCTGCCGGTGGCGCTGGTGGCCAAGCAACCCGACCTCGGCACCGCGCTGCTGATCCTGTTCGGCGGCATGTACGTGATGTTCTTCGCCGGTCTGTCGTGGCGCCTGGTGCTGCCGCTGCTGCTGCTGGCTGCCGCGGCGGTGGTGGCCTTGATCGTCGCCGAACCGACGATCTGCCAGCCCGATATTCAGTGGCCGATCCTGCGCGACTATCAGAAGCACCGCATCTGCACTCTGCTCGATCCCAGCCAGGACCCGCTGGGCAAGGGCTTCCACATCATCCAGGGCATGATCGCGATCGGCTCGGGCGGCCTCGGCGGCAAAGGCTTCATGAGCGGCACGCAGACCCATCTCGAGTTCATCCCCGAGCGCACCACCGATTTCATCTTTGCCGCCTTCTGCGAAGAGTTCGGCATGGCCGGTGTGGCGCTGCTGTTCTTCGGTTTCCTGTTCCTGATCTTTCGCGGCCTGCTGATCGCGGCCGAAGCACCCACGGTGTTTGCGCGCCTGCTGGCAGCTGCGGTGACCATGAGCCTGTTCACCTACGCCTTCGTGAACATGGGTATGGTCAGCGGCATCCTGCCGGTGGTCGGCGTGCCGCTGCCCTTCATCAGTTACGGGGGCACGGCGATGGTCTCGCTGGGGCTGGCGATCGGCATCCTGATGTCGGTGGCGCGCAGCCGCCGCCTGATGCAGAGCTGAACCGACAGCACGTGCTGGCGATCGTTCAGGCCGCAGGCGGCCCGACACGAAAGCGCACCGTGAACATCGCCCCCGGCGTGCTCGAACCGGTGCGCGGGTGGGCGTCGCTGACCGAGATCTCGGCGTCGTGCTGCTGCACGATCTCATGCACGATGGCCAGGCCAAGACCGGTGCCATCGACGTTGGAGCCCAGCGCGCGGTAGAAGGGGCGAAAGATCAGCTCGCGCTCGGCCACCGGAACACCGGGGCCGGTGTCCTCGACCTGCAACACGATCACCTGTCCGAAGGGGTCAGGTACGACACGGGCCGTCACCGCGCCACCGGCCGGCGTGTACTGCAGCGCGTTGTCGACGAGGTTGCGCACCAGCTCGCGCAGCAGCACCGGCTGCGCGCGCAAGCGGGCAGTGGCATCGTCCTCTGGCCCTTCATAGCCGAGGTCGATGCGCGAGTCCATCGCCTTGGGCACGAAGTCACGCACCGTCTCGCGCACCAGCTCGGCCAGATCCACCTCCTGGTGCTGCAAGGCCTGTTCCTTGTCCTCGGTGCGTGCCATCGCCAGCAGCTGGTTGACCATGTGTGCCGCGCGCTGGCTGCCAAGCGCGATCTGCTGCAAGGTGTGCTTCATCGCCTGCGGGTCGCGCAGACCCTGGTCGAGCTCGCGCTCGGCCAGTTCGGCCTGGGTGCGCAGGCCGGCCAGCGGCGTCTTCAGCTGGTGTGCGGCGTCGGCCAGGAAGTGACGCTGGGCACTGATCGACTGGTCCAGGCGCTGCAGCAGGTCGTTGATCGCGCTGACCAGCGGCGCCACCTCTTCGGGCACGTCGCGCTCCTCGATCGGGCTCAGGTCGGTGCTCTCGCGGCGCCGGATGCGCTGCTGCAGTTCGGCCAGTGGGCGGATGCCACGCGCCAGCGCCAGCCAGACCAGCAGCACGGCCAGCGGCAGGATCACGAACTGCGGCAGGATCACGCCCTTGATGATTTCGGTGGCCAGCCGCGAGCGCTTGCCCAGCGTCTCGGCAATCTGCACCAGCGGGCTGCCACGTTCATTGCCCAGCGTCGGCAGCCACAGGTAGGCCACCCGCACGGCCTCGTCGCGCAGCACCTCGTCGCGAAAATGCAGGTCGGCAGTACCGGCCGGCGGCTCCAGCGGAACCGGCAGGTCGGCGTCGCCGGCAACGAACTCGCCGCGCTGCCCCAGCACCTGGAAGAACACACGGTCTTCATCGTCAGCCTTGAGCAAGCGCACCACCGCGCGGTCCATCTCGGCACGTGCGTGCTGGCGCACCGCGGGCTCGGGCGATGCCAGTGCGGCCACCTGGCCGGCAATCTCACGCGTCAGCTCGCCCAGCTCGCGGTCGTAGGGCCGGTTGGCAATGCTCTGTGCCACCAGCCAGGTCAGGGCCACGCTCATCGGCCACAACAACAGCAGCGGCGCGAGCATCCAGTCGAGGATCTCGCCAAACAGGGAGAACTGCTCACGTTGGCTGGCCATGGCGGGGCAACGGTCCGGCTCGGGCGGGCCCTGGACGGATCGCCGCTGCTACGGCCCCGACCGGCGGCTGGGCCGGCTCAGGCCGCGATCTTCTCCAGGCAATAGCCCAGGCCGCGCACCGTGGCGATGCGCACCGGCCCTTGCTCGATCTTCTTGCGCAGGCGGTGGATGTAGACCTCGATGGCGTTGTTGCTGACTTCTTCGCCCCATTCGCACAAGCGCTCGACCAGCTGGTCCTTGCTCACCAGCCGACCCGAGCGCTGCAGCAGCACCTCGAGCAGCGACAGCTCACGCGCCGACAACTCGATCATCTGGTCGTTCAGGTAGGCCACGCGCCCGGTGGCGTCGAAGCTCAGCGGCCCATGCTTGATGATATTCGACGCCGTGCCCAGGCCGCGGCGCGTGAGCGCCCGCACCCTGGCTTCGAGCTCTTGCAGCGAGAACGGCTTGGCCATGTAGTCGTCGGCCCCCAGGTCCAGGCCCTTCACACGCTGCTCGACGCTGTCGGCTGCGGTGAGGATCAAGACCGGCACGCTGCTGCCACGGCCGCGCATCTTGCGCAGCACGTCGAAGCCGTGCATCTTGGGCAGGCCCAGGTCCAGGATCAACAGATCGAACTCATGCGACGCCAAAGCCGCGTCGGCCTCGGTGCCGGTGCTGACCTGATCGACGGCATAGCCGGCGCTGCGCAGCGACCGCAGCAGGCCATCGGCCAACATCTGGTCGTCCTCGGCAATCAGAATCCGCATGCCTGTCTCCGGTGGTGGCGCGCCAGTGCTGCCGGCGGCCCGGGGCCCTTGTCGGGAGATTTGATTCTAGGCAACCGCAATCGGGTTTTCAGTTGACCTCGCTCAACCGCTGATTCGACAAAAAGTCACTGTACAAATATCCAGCTTTGGAGATAATCGAACCATGAAGGAGAAACCCATGGATGCACCCGTCAAAGCATTGAACACCGAGAAGGCCAAGGCCTTGCAGGCAGCGCTGGCCCAGATCGAAAAGCAGTTCGGCAAGGGTTCGATCATGCGCCTTGGTGAGGGCGAGGTGATCGCGGACATCCAGGTCGTGTCCACCGGCTCGCTGGGCCTGGACATCGCCCTTGGCGTGGGCGGTCTGCCACGCGGCCGCGTGATCGAGATCTACGGCCCCGAATCGTCGGGCAAGACCACGCTGACATTGCAGGTCATCGCCGAGATGCAACGTGTCAGCGGCACCTGTGCCTTCATCGACGCCGAACACGCGCTGGACATCCAGTACGCGCAGAAGCTCGGCGTCAACCTGCAGGAACTGCTGATCAGCCAGCCCGACACCGGCGAGCAGGCGCTGGAAATTGTTGACGCGCTGGTGCGCTCGGGCTCCATCGACCTGATCGTGATCGACTCGGTCGCCGCGCTCACGCCCAAGGCCGAACTCGAAGGCGAGATGGGCGACAGCCTGCCCGGCCTGCAGGCGCGGCTGATGAGCCAGGCGCTGCGCAAGCTCACCGCCACGATCAAGAAGACCAACACCATGGTCATCTTCATCAACCAGATCCGCATGAAGATCGGCGTGATGTTCGGCAACCCCGAAACCACCACCGGCGGCAACGCACTGAAGTTCTACTCTTCGGTTCGGCTGGACATTCGCCGCACCGGCAACATCAAGAAGGGCGAAGAAGTGATCGGCAGCGAGACCAAGGTCAAGGTCGTGAAGAACAAGGTGGCGCCGCCGTTCAAGACCGCCGAATTCGACATCCTCTACGGTGAAGGCATCAGCCGCGAAGGCGAGATCATCGACATGGGCGTGGCGGCACGCGTGCTCGACAAATCGGGCGCCTGGTACGCCTACAACGGCGAGAAGATCGGCCAGGGCAAGGACAACGCGCGCGAGTTCCTGCGCGAGAACGTCGACCTGGCGCGCGAGATCGAAAACAAGGTGCGCGAGTCGATGGGCATTCCGCTGCACGCAGCTGACGCGACTGACGCGCCAGGGGCGTCCGCGTAACCGGCACCGCGTCGATCAGGTCCCGCGCGCTGCAATTGCTGGCGCTGCGCGAACATTCGCGAGCCGAACTTGAGCGAAAGCTCATTGTTCGGCTGCGGCCAGCGGCAACGGCAACGCCGGCCGACCACCACGCCTCTTTCGACGAAGACCGGTATGCAGCAGGCTTGGCCGATCTCAAGGCTGAACTGGCGCGTGTGCTCGACGAACTGGAGTCACACGGCCTGCTGAACGACGAACGTGCCGCCGGGGCATTGGTGCTGGCCAAGTCCCCACGCTACGGCAGTCGCCGGCTCAAGCAGATGTTGCAGGCGCGATCGTTCGATGCCGACCTGGTATCCAGCAGCCTGCAGCAGGCCGCCGGCTCCGAGCTCGAGCGCGCACGTGACGTCTGGCAACGACGCTTCGGCCAGGCGCCGTGCGATCTGCGTGAGCGTGCCCGGCAGCATCGCTTCTTGTCCGCGCGTGGCTTCGACGCCGGGGTGGTCGAGCGCGTGATGAAGGAAGCGCTGACGCATCCTTCTGCGGTCAGCGAGCAAGACGACGACGCCTGATTTCCACCCGTCGAGCAGTCGCAAGCATAGTGGCGAATGCTGCGTTGCAGCATGCTACATTCTTTGGTTCTCCGACCTGCTCAAATAGCGGCGCGCCGCATCGAGTCGCCCAACCCGGCTCGGCCCGAGTGTCTGCGCCGGGTACCTGGCGGCGCCGCTGATCGCCGCTCTCCCCCATTCCTGACCAAGGACCCCGCGATGAAGATCCACGAATACCAGGCCAAGGAACTGTTGCGCGCGCACGGCGTGCCGGTACCGCGCGGCTACCCGGCCTTCAGCGTTCGCGAAGCCGAAGAAGCGGCGCAAAAGCTGGGCGTCTTCGGGTCTGCCGCCGGCTTGCAGGCCGGCGGCGCTCCGGCAGGCGCAGGCCCGTCCGCAGGGACGGGCCTGCGTCCGGCCGTCGCGGTCGTCAAGGCCCAGATCCACGCCGGCGGTCGCGGCAAGGGCGGCGGCGTCAAGCTCGCGCGCTCGCTGGCTGAGGTCACCACCCTGGCCGGCCAGATCCTGGGCATGCAGCTCAAGACCCACCAGACCGGCCCCGAAGGCCAGAAGGTGCGCCGGCTGCTGGTCGAAGAAGGTGCCGACATCGTCAAGGAATACTACGTCGCAGCCCTCACCGACCGTGCCACGCAGAAGGTCGCGCTGATGGCCTCGTCCGAAGGCGGCATGGACATCGAGGAGGTGGCGCACGCCACGCCCGAGAAGATCCTCAAGGTCTTCGTCGACCCGCTGCTCGGGCTGAGCGATGCGCAGGCGCTGGGCCTGGCCGCGGGCATCGGCGTGCCGCTGTCTTCGCAGGCGCAGTGCGTGGACGCCTCAGAAGCTCTACGCCTGCTACATGGACAGCGATGCTTCGCTGGCCGAGATCAACCCGCTGATCCTGGAGGGCAACGGCGGCATCAAGGCACTGGACGCCAAGTTCAACTTCGACGCCAACGCGCTGTACCGCCACCCCGACATCGTGGCCTGGCGAGACCTCGACGAAGAAGACCCGGCCGAGGTCGAAGCCAGCAAGTTCGACCTGAGCTACATCAGCCTGGACGGCAACATCGGCTGCCTGGTCAACGGCGCGGGCCTGGCCATGGCCACGATGGACACCATCAAGCTCTTCGGCGGCGAGCCGGCCAACTTCCTCGACGTGGGCGGTGGCGCCACCGCCGAGAAGGTCACCGAGGCCTTCAAGATCATGCTGGGCAACAAGAGCGTGAAGGGCATCCTCGTCAACATCTTCGGCGGCATCATGAAGTGCGACACCATCGCCGAAGGCGTGATCCAGGCCTGCAAGGCGGCCAACCTGTCGGTGCCGCTGGTGGGCGTGAAGGGCACGAACGAGGACCTGGGCAAGAAGATGCTCAGGGAATCGGGGCTGCCGATCATCAGTGCCGACACCATGGCCGATGCGGCCATGCAGATCGTTGCCGCAGTGCGCTAAGGAACCACCATGAGCATCCTGATCAACAAGGACACCAAGGTCATCACGCAGGGCATCACCGGCAAGACCGGTCAGTTCCACACGCGGATGTGCCGAGACTACGCCAACGGCAAGCAGTGCTTCGTGGCCGGGGTCAACCCCAAGAAAGCCGGCGAGGATTTCGAGGGCATTCCGATCTACGCCAGCGTGCAGGAGGCGGCAACAGACCGGCGCCACGGTCAGCGTGATCTACGTGCCGCCGGCGGGTGCTGCGGCGTGGCCATCTGGGAGGCCGTGCAGGCCGACCTTGACCTGGCGATCTGCATCACCGAGGGCATCCTGATCAAGGACATGCTCGAGGTGCGCAACAAGATGAAGCTCAAGGAGGCGCAGGGCGGCAAGAAGACGCTGCTGCTGGGGCCCAACTGCCCCGGGCACGATCACGCCCGAGGAGATCAAGATCGGCATCATGCCCGGGCACATCCACCGCAAGGGCCGGATCGGCGTGGTCAGCCGGTCGGGCACGCTGACCTATGAGGCGGTGGCACAGCTGACCGAGATCGGCCTTGGGCAAAGCAGCGCGGTGGGCATCGGCGGCGACCCGATCAACGGCTTGAAGCACATCGACGTGATGAAGCTCTTCAACGACGACCCGGACACCGATGCGGTGATCATGATCGGCGAGATCGGCGGCCCCGACGAGGCCGAGGCCGCACGCTGGTGCAAGGACCACATGAAGAAACCCATCGTGGGTTTCATCGTTGCGTGACGGCCCCGGCGGGTAAGCGTACGGGGCATGCCGGGGCGCTGATCAGTGGCGGCGCCGACACGGCTGACGCCAAGCTGGCGATCATGGAGGCGTGCGGCTTCACCGTCACGCGCAACCCCAGCGAGATGGCCCGGTTG
>JADJHR010000012.1 GCA_016707445.1 Rubrivivax sp. | reverse complement strand
GCGCCCAACCGGCGCTGCGGGGCCCGGCCGATCCGGGTGAGATATCGGAGGAGGTGACATCGTGCAAGCGACCGAAAGACACCGTCAGTACTGGCAGAAGAACCTGCGAATCACGGGCATCCTTCTGGCCATCTGGTTCTTCGTGACCTTTGTCCTGGGCTACTTCGCCCGCGACCTCAACTTCAACTTCTTCGGCTGGCCCTTCAGCTTCTGGGTCGCCGGCCAGGGGGCCCTGATCGTCTACGTGGTCATCATCGGCTTCTATGCGTACTACATGAACCGGCTGGACCGGCAATTCGGCGTAGCCGAATCCGAAGGGGAATGAGATGGCCGCAAAGACACCGAACTCCGCCGGCGGCACGTTCAGCGCCACCACGCAGAAGGGCTTCAAGCAGCAGCTGAACAAGGTCTACACGTTCTACACGGGCGGCTTTCTCGCCTTTGTGATCGTGTTGGCCGTGCTTGAGCAGATGGGCTTGCCGAAGGACTGGATCGGCCTGATCTTCCTGATCGCCACCGTGGGCCTATATGCCGGCATCGGCATCATGAGCCGCACCACCGATGCCGCCGAGTACTACGTGGCCGGGCGGCGCGTGCCCGCCGTCTACAACGGCATGGCCACCGGTGCCGACTGGATGAGCGCGGCTTCGTTCATCGGCATGGCCGGCACGCTGTACCTCAGCGGCTACGGCGGACTGGCCTTCATCCTGGGCTGGACAGGCGGCTACTGCCTGGTGGCGCTGTTCCTGGCACCCTACCTGCGCAAATTCGGCCAGTTCACGATCCCTGACTTTCTGGGCGCCCGCTACGAAGGCAACCTGCCACGCTTCCTGGGCATCATCGCCGCCATCCTGTGCTCGTTCACCTATGTCGTGGCGCAGATCTACGGCGTCGGCCTGATCACCACCCGGCTGTCGGGCCTGGCCTTCGAG
Source organism: Rubrivivax sp. (assembly GCA_016707445.1). GTDB lineage: Bacteria > Pseudomonadota > Gammaproteobacteria > Burkholderiales > Burkholderiaceae_C > Rubrivivax. The sequence continues at coordinate 56,160 of JADJHR010000012.1, read as the reverse complement.
GTCGGCATCTTCGTCGGCCTGGGGGGCATCCTGGTCTGCTCGTTCCTGGGCGGCATGCGTGCCGTCACCTGGACGCAGGTGGCGCAGTACATCATCCTGATCATCGCCTACATGATTCCGGTGGTGTGGCTGTCGGTCAAGCAGACCGGCGTGCCGATCCCGCAGGCCATCTACGGCTACCAGCTTGAGAAGGTCACGGCCAAGGAAAAGCAGCTGATCGACGATCCGAAGGAAAAGGAAGTCATCGCGATCTTCAAACAGCGCGCCGACGACCTGGCCGCCAAGCTCAAGGACGTGCCGACTGCCATGGAGGCCGACAAGGCTGCCGCGACCAAGAAGCTCGACGATCTGAAGGCGGCCAACGCACCGGCGCTTGAGGTGCAGGCGGCCGAGAAGGTCGTCGCCGCACTGCCCCGCGACGCTGGGGCAGCCACCAAGGCCTGGACCGCGGCCAAGGCGGCCAACGAGGCCCGCGCCAAGCCGCTGGGCGGCATGCCGCGCCATGCCCAGCAGTACGCAGGCGACCCAGGTGGCGACGAGAAGGCGCAGAAGGCATTCAACGAGTCACGCCGCAACTTCCTGGCCCTGGTGTTCTGCCTGATGGTGGGGACGGCCGCGCTGCCGCACATCCTGATGCGCTACTACACCACGCCCTCCGTGAAACAGGCCCGCGAGTCGGTGACCTGGTCGCTGTTCTTCATCTTCTTGCTGTACTTCACGGCGCCCGCGCTGGCGGTGCTGGTCAAGTACGAGGTCTTCACGGTCCTGATCGGCACCCCATTCAATCACTTGCCCGACTGGATCGCCGCCTGGAACAAGGTCGACCCGACCTTGCTGTCGGTGAGTGACGTCAACGGCGACGGCATCCTGCAACTGGGTGAAATGAAGATCGGCGGCGACATCATCGTGCTGGCCACGCCGGCCATCGGCGGCCTGCCCTACGTGGTGTCGGGACTGGTCGCCGCGGGCGGCCTGGCGGCGGCGCTGTCCACTGCGGACGGTCTGCTGCTGACCATCGCCAACGCGCTCAGCCACGATCTCTACTACAAGATGATCGACCCGAACGCGTCGACCTCGCGGCGTGTCACGCTGTCCAAGGCCCTGCTGCTCGTCGTGGCCCTGGCCGCGGCCCTGGTGGCAGCGCAAAAGCCGGCCGACATCCTGTTCCTGGTTTCGGCCGCGTTCTCGTTCGCGGCGGCAGCGTTCTTCCCGGCCCTGGTGCTCGGCATCTTCTGGAAGCGCGCCAACAAGTGGGGCGCGTCGCTGGGCATGATCGCGGGCCTGGGCACCACGTTCTACTACATGGTGACTACCCAGCCCTGGCTGCGCGGCGTGTTCGGCGTGACCAGCCCGATCGCCGACCACATCTGGTGGGGCATCCAGCCGATCTCGGCCGGCCTGTTCGGCGTGCCGGTCGGGTTTGCTGTAATCATCATTGTCAGCCTGCTCACCGGCGCCCCGCGCCAGGACACGCAAGAGCTGGTCGAACATGTGCGCTACCCCGACCTGAACCTCGGCAAGCCCTGACGCATCCTGGGCATCGGCGCGCAGCAGGCCTGCGCGCCGATCCCGGCGCAGTCAAAGGCCGTCGATGTGGCGTGCGCTGAAGTCCTCGGACGCCTTCGCGCCACGGGTATTGAGAATGCTCTGGCGCCCCAGTTCGAGCAGCGGCAGCAACTGGTCCTTGCTGCCGGCGCGCTCGATCTTCAACGCCAGCGCTTCGGCCATCGGCCCGAGCAGTTCGGTCAGCGTGCGCACGGCACCACGCTTGACGGCCTCGAGGTCGACGCTGCGCTGCACAGGCGATGGCGCCCGAGCCGGCGCCGCCGAGCTGACAACCGGCAGCGGATCCGAGGCCAGAGCCAGCACGAAGCCACCCTGGACCAGGGCCCGCATGAGCTCGTCGGTGCGGTCCCCCAGCAGCGGCCGCAGATCGTCGACCGTCTTGCGCCCGTCGATCATGATCAGGGCCTGTCGCAGCCGGGGCGGCAAGCCCCGCGCGCGGGTGGCGATTTCGATGAGCCCTGCTTCGGACTTCTGGTAGCGGATGCTCATACAACTTCGGGCCAGAGTCGGCAACAGCGCAATCCGGTCCGAGTGTAGCCCCCGGGGCCTCGGCATCAAGCAGGTTGCGGCGTGCCTGATGTCGGGGCTTTGATGACTACTGCGCAGCCAGGCGCTGCCAGGTGTCGACCACGGTGTCGGGGTTGAGCGAGATCGACACGATGCCCTCCTGTGCCAGCCAGTCGGCAAAGTCAGGGTGGTCGCTCGGCCCCTGGCCACAGATGCCGATGTACTTGCCGGTGGCGCGGCAGGCGGCGATGGCGCGCGAGATCAGCGCCTTGACGGCCGGGTCGCGCTCGTCGAAGTCGGCGGCCAGCTGCTCCAGGCCGGAGTCGCGGTCCAGGCCCAGCGTGAGCTGGGTCAGGTCGTTGGAGCCGATCGACATGCCGTCGAAGTGCTCGAGGAACTGCTCGGCCAGGATGGCGTTGCTCGGCACCTCGCACATCATGATCAGCCTCAGGCCATTGATGCCGCGCCGCAGGCCGCGCTCGGCCAGCATCTGCGCCACCCGCTCGGCCTGGCGCACGGTGCGCACGAAGGGCACCATGATCTCGACGTTGGTCAGCCCCATGTCGTTGCGCACGCGCTTGAGGGCCTCGCACTCCATCGCGAAGGCGTCGCTGAAGTCACCGCTGATGTAGCGGCTGGCACCGCGAAAGCCCAACATCGGATTCTCTTCGTCGGGCTCGTAGCGGGCGCCGCCGATCAGCTTGCGGTATTCGTTGCTCTTGAAGTCCGACAGCCGCACGATCACCGGCTTGGGCCAGAACGCGGCGGCGATGGTGCCGATGCCTTCGGCCAGCTTGTCGACGTAGAAGGCGCGCGGGCTGGCATGGCCGCGCGCCACCGATTCGACCGCCTTCTTCAGCTCGGGGTCGATGTTCGGGTAGTCGAGGATCGCCTTCGGGTGCACGCCGATGTTGTTGTTGATGATGAATTCGAGCCGCGCCAGGCCGACGCCGGAGTTGGGCATCTGGCAGAAGTCGAAGGCCAGCTGCGGGTTGCCGACGTTCATCATGATCTTGATCGGGCAGTAGGGCATCTCGCCGCGCTGCACCTCGGTGACCTCGGTCTCCAGCAGGCCGTCGTAGATGTAGCCGGTGTCGCCCTCGGAGCAGGCCACGGTGACCAGGGCGCCTTCGTGCAGTCGCTCGGTGGCGTCGCCGCAGCCCACCACCGCCGGAATGCCCAGTTCGCGCGCGATGATGGCCGCGTGGCAGGTGCGCCCGCCGCGGTTGGTGACGATGGCGCTGGCGCGCTTCATCACCGGCTCCCAGTTCGGGTCGGTCATGTCGGTGACCAGCACGTCGCCGGGCTGCACGCGGTCCATCTCGGACAGCGAACGCACCAACCGCACCGGGCCGGTGCCGATCTTCTGGCCGATGGCGCGGCCCTCGGCCAGCACGGTGCCGCTGCCCTTGAGCTTGTAGCGCTGCTCGACCTTGCCCTGGGCCTGGCTCTTCACCGTCTCGGGGCGCGCCTGCAGGATGTAGAGCTTGCCGTCGCTGCCGTCCTTGCCCCACTCGATGTCCATCGGGCGGCCGTAGTGCTTCTCGATGATCAGCGCGTAGCGCGCCAGTTCGGTCACGTCGGCGTCGCTCAGCGAATAGCGGTTGCGCTGTTCGGGCGGGTTGTCGCGGTGCGCACCAGCTTGCCGCTGGCGGCCTTGTCTTCGGCGGACGCAAATTCCATGCGCTGCAGCTTGCTGCCCAGGTTGCGGCGGATGATGGCCAATCGTCCGGCCGCCAGCGTCGGCTTGTGGACGTAGAACTCGTCGGGGTTCACCGCGCCCTGCACCACGGTCTCGCCCAGGCCGTAGCTGGAGGTGATGAAGACCACGTCCTTGAAGCCCGACTCGGTGTCGATGGTGAACATCACGCCGGCCGCGCCGAGGTCGGAGCGCACCATGCGCTGCACGCCGGCCGACAGCGCCACGTCGGCGTGCGCGAAGCCCTTGTGCACACGGTAGCTGATCGCGCGGTCGTTGTAGAGCGATGCGAAGACCTCCTTCATCAGGTGCAGCACCTGGTCGATGCCGCTGACGTTGAGGAAGGTCTCCTGCTGGCCGGCGAACGAGGCGTCGGGCAGGTCCTCGGCGGTGGCCGACGAGCGCACCGCGAACTCGCACCCGGGTTGTCGCGGTCCAGCCGGTGGAACTGCGCCGGATCGCCGCCTCGAGCTCGGGCGGGAACGGCGTCTCGATCCACGCCGGATCTCGGCGCCGGCCTCGGCCAGCGCGCGCACATCGTCGGTGTTCAGCGTCGCCAGCCGTCGGCGATGCGCCCGGCCAGGCCGCCATGGCGCAGAAACTGGCGAAAGGCATGCGCCGTGGTGGCAAAGCCGCCGGGCACGCGCACGCCGGTATCGGCCAGCTGGCTGATCATTTCGCCGAGCGAGGCGTTCTTGCCGCCGACCGCCTCGACGTCGGTCATTCTCAGTTGTTCGAACGGTACGACCAGGGCGGTCGCCAGGGACGTTGCAGACATGGGAAAGCTCCGAGACGTGAATAAACCGGTGCTTCCGCATGCACGCGCACCCCGAGCACGCCCAGGGGGCTGCGGATTCGAGTCTGGACCTGGGGGTTCATGCGCGGCGGGCTGGGGCGAGGCGGGGGCGGAATTGCTGGCGATTCTAGGGTTCTGCCATATCTGACCGCTGCCCGGGCCGGCCCGCCAACGAGCCCGGCCTCATGCCCGAACGAACCGTGTTCTTTGTCTCGGACGGCACCGGTATCACCGCCGAGACCTTCGGCAACTCGATCCTGGCGCAGTTTCCGGCCCGGTCTCGCCATGTGCGCCGGCCCTTCATCGACAGCGTCGAGAAAGCCGCGCAGGTGGCGGCGGAGATCAACCAGGCCGCGCGCCGAGGCCGGCGCCCGATCGTCTTCCATCACGCTGGTCGCCGACGAGGTGCGCGACATCGTCACCAGCGAGCGCTGCAAGGGCCTGGTGCTGGACATGTTCCGCACCTTCGTCGAGCCGCTCGAGGACGAACTGGGCGTCAAGTCCAACCACCGCATCGGCCGCTTCTCCGACGCCAGCAAGAGCCAGGAGTACAACGACCGCATCGAGGCGATCAACTTCTCGCTGGCGCACGACGACGGCCAGTCGGCGCGCAACCTCGACATTGCCGACGTGATCCTGGTCGGCGTCAGCCGCAGCGGCAAGACCCCGACCTCGCTGTACCTGGCAATGCAGCACGGCATCAAGGCCGCCAACTACCCGCTGATCCCCGACGACTTCGAGCGCGGCCAGCTGCCGTCGTCGCTGGCGCCCTACAAGCGCAAGTGCTTCGGCCTGACCATCGACCCCGAGCGCCTGGCCTCGATCCGCAACGAGCGCCGGCCCGGCAGCCGCTACGCGTCGCTGGAGAACTGCCGCTACGAAGTCAACGAGGCCGAGGCCATGATGCGCCGCGCCGGCATCGCCTGGCTGTCGTCGACGCACAAGTCGATCGAGGAGATCGCGACCACGATCCTGCGCGACCTGCGGCCGGACCGGCTGATCTATTAGAGCCCGCCGCAGTCCCGACTCGTACAGGCAGATCGCGGCGGCGGCGGCGACGTTCAGCGACTCCTCGCCGCCCGGCTGCGGAATGCGCACCGTGGCCACGCACGCCGCCAACAGCCGCGGCGACACGCCCTGCCCTTCGTGGCCGAGCAGCCAGGCCAGGGCGTCGGCAGTGCGCGCGGGCAGCGGTGCCGGCGTGCGAACTGGTGCCCACCAGGCAGGCCCAGCGCCAGCACCTCGCCCCTCCAGCCCCTCGACCAGCCGCAGCCCGAAGTGCGCGCCCATGCCGGCGCGCAGCACCTTGGGCGACCACAGCGCCACCGTGCCCTTCAGCGCCAGCACCTGCGGCACGCCGAAGGCCGCCGCGCTGCGCAGGATGCTGCCGACGTTGCCGGGGTCCTGCAGGCGGTCCAGCACCACGGTCGGCAGCGCCGGGTCGGGCGGCGGCGCCGGCGGCAGCGGCAGCACGAAGCCGATGGCGGCGGGCGACTCGAGCGTGCTCAGCCCGGCGAACAGCGCGTCGGGGCACGAGCGCCATGCGCGCCGGCGTGGCCGGCCAGCTCGCGGCGCGCCCGGGGCCCACGCCGGCCTCGCTGATCAGCGCCTGCCGGCTCGCGCCCGCGCCGCCGCGGCGGCGCACAGGTGGTCGCCTTCCAGCCAGACCTGGCCGCTGCGCCGGTAGGCCGCCGGGTCGCGCGCAGCTGCGCAGCCACCAGCAGCGGGTTGGCGCTCGAGATGATCGCCCCGGCTCCTGTGTCATCGCCTGGGCGCCGCGCCGCACCGGGGCGAAGCTGCGCCGGTGTTCCGGGCAGGGCCCGTGCGCGCAGCGCCTGCAGGTGCTCGGCCGTCGGATAGCCCTTGTGGCCGTGGAAGCCGTAGGCCGGATAGCGCTGGTGCAGCTCGGCGCACCAGCGGTCGCGGTGCACCTTGGCCACGATCGACGCCGCCGAGATCGCCGCCACCAGTGCGTCGCCCTTGACGATGGCCTCGGCCAGCACATCGAGCACCGGCAGGCGGTTGCCGTCGACCAGCACCAGGCGTGGCGGCAGGCGCAGGCCTTCGACCGCGCGCTGCATCGCCAGCATCGTGGCCTGCAGGATGTTCAGCCGGTCGATCTCCTCGGCGCTGGCCTCGGCGATCGCAGCAGCACAGCGCCTTGGCGCGGATCTCGTCGAACAGGCGCTCGCGCCGCCAGGGCGCAGCTGCCTTGGAGTCGCCCAGGCCCTGATGGGCTGCAGGTCGTCCAGGATCACCGCCGCCGCCACCACCGGCCCGGCCAGCGGGCCGCGGCCGGCCTCGTCGACGCCGGCCACCAGGCCGGGCCGGTCGAGCCCGGCCCAGCTGCTCAGGCGCAGGACTTCTGCGATCGCATCGGTGGCGGTGCGCGCCGTGTCCTGGCGCAGCTGGTGGTGGAGTTCTTCGAATCGGCGTTGCAGGGCTGCGCTGCGCGCCGGCGCGTCCAGCCAGGCCATGGCCTCGTCGGCCAGGGCCTGCGGCGTGCAGGCCTGCTGCAGCAGCTCGGGCACGACGAAGTCGCGGCACAGGATGTTGGGCAGGCCCACCCAGGGCTGGTAGCGCATGCGTTTCATGAGCTGCCAGCTCAGCGGGTGCATGCGGTAGGCGATGACCATCGGGCGCTTGAACAGCGCCGCCTCCAGCGTGGCGGTGCCGCTGGCGATCAGCGTCACGTCGCAGGCCGCCAGCGCCTCGTGCGAGCGGCCGTCGGGCAGCCAGGTCGGCAGCCCTGGCGCATGCGCGCCAGCAGCGGCTCGACCAGGCGCGCAGGCCCGGCCACCGGCAGCACGAAGCGCAGCTCGGGTCGCCGCCGCTGCATCAGGGCCGCCGCCTGCAGGAAGCTGGGCGCGATGTACTGGATCTCGAGCGCCGGCTGCCCGGCAGCACCGCCACCACGGTGCTCGGCTCGCAGCCCAGGGCCTGCCGCGCGGCGGCACGCGGCGCCTGCAGCGGGATCGCATCGGCCAGCGGGTGGCCGACGTAGGTCGCGGGCACACCATGCGCCTGCAGCAGCGGTGGCTCGAACGGGAACAGGCACAGCACGTGGTCGCAGCTGCGATGCAGCTTCTTCACGCGCCCTCCGCGCCAGGCCCAGATCGACGGGCACACGAAGTGCATGGTGCGCAGACCGGCGCTGCGCAGGCGCGCCTCGAGCCCGAGGTTGAAGTCGGGGGCATCCACGCCGATGAAGCCGCGGGCCGCTCGTGCAGCAGGCGCTCGGCCGTGACCCTGCGGATCGCGGCCAGTTCGCGGTAGTGGCGCAGCACCTCGACGTAGCCGCGCACCGCCAGCTTGTCGTGCGGCCACCAGGCCTCGAAGCCGTGTTCGGCCATGCGCGGGCCGCCAATGCCCATGGACTGCAGCTCCGGGCCAGCGCTGGCGCAGCCGCCCAGCAGCAGGCCGGCGAGCAGGTCGCCCGAGGCCTCGCCGGCCACCATCGCCAGGCGCGTGCCGCCCCCGCCTCAGCGCGCGATGCCGCGCGCTGGCCCCGGCCAGGAAGTCGAGCAGCATCTGCACATCGGCATCGGCCTCAGCGCCAAGCGTGCCGTCCTGCAGCGCCGCGATGGCCGCGCGCGCCTGCTCGAGCGTCAAGCCGTCGCGGTACAGCAGCCGGTGCATCTGCTTGACGCGCGTGATGCGCTCGCGCGAAAAGCCGCGCCGGCGCAGGCCCTCGGCGTTATGGCCGTGCACCACCAGCGGATTGCCCGACACCGTCATGTAGGGTGGCACGTCCTGTGAGACATGGCTCTGGAAGCCCAGCATCGCATGCGCGCCGACATGGCAGAACTGGTGGATGCCCGACAGCCCGCCCACGATCACCCAGTCGCCCAGGTGCACGTGGCCGGCCAGCGTGGCGTTGTTGGCCAGGATGGTGTGGCTGCCCAGTTGCACATCGTGCGCCACGTGCACGTAGGCCATGATCCAGTTGTCGTCGCCGACCCGCGTGATGCCCGCGTCCTGCGTGGTGCCGCGGCTGAAGGTGCAGTACTCGCGGATGGTGTTGCGGTCGCCGATGATCAGCTGCGTCGGCTCGCCGCGGTACTTCATGTCCTGCGGCATCGCCGCCCAGCGAATTGAAGGGATGATGCGGTTGTCGCGCCCGATGGTCGTGCGGCCCTCGATCACGCAATGCGCGCCGATCACGGTGCCGTCCCCGATGCGCACGCCGGCGCCGATCACGCTGTACGGGCCGACCTCGACCGTCGGCGCCAGCTCGGCCTGGGCATCGACGATCGCGGTGGGGTGGATCTGGGCCATCGCGGCGCTCCGGCGTCAGCTGAACTGGCGCATCGTGCACATCAGCTCGGCCTCCACCGCCGTCTCGCCGTCCACGCTGGCGCGCACCTTGTACTTGTAGATGCCGGCGCGCGAGCGGTCGAGCGTCGCTTCCAGGATCAGTTGGTCGCCGGGCTCGACAGGCCGCTTGAAGCGCGCGCCGTCGATGCCGACGAAGTACACCACCATGTCGTCCGAAATGTCCTGCCCGGCCGACTCGAACGACAGCAGCGCTGCCGTCTGTGCCAGCGCCTCGAGGATCAGCACGCCGGGCATCACCGGGTGCGCCGGAAAGTGGCCGCCAAAGAAGGGCTCGTTGATGGTGACGTTCTTCAGCGCCTTCAGGCGTTTGTCCTTCTCGAACTCAATCACACGATCGACCAGCAGGAAAGGGTAGCGGTGCGGCAGCTTTTTCAGGATCTTGTGGATGTCGAGCACGGGCGGGTTCATGGCTTGTTCTCCAGCGCGCGGATGCGGTCACGCAACGTGTGCAGCTGCTTGAGCGTCGCAGCGTTCTTTTCCCAGCGTGCATTGTCGTCCATGGGGAAGAAGCCGCTGTAGTGGCCCGGCTTGCGGATTGAGCGTGACACCACGGTGGCGGCGCTGATGTGCACGTGGTCGGCGATCTCGAGGTGGCCCAGGATCATGGCGCTGCCGCCGGCCGTGCAGTGACGCCCGATGCGCGTGCTGCCGGCCACGCCGGTGCAACCGGCCATCGCGGTGTGGGCGCCGATGTGGCAGTTGTGGCCGATCTGGATCAGGTTGTCGAGCTTGACACCGTCGTCGATCACGGTGTCGTCGAGCGCGCCACGGTCGATGCAAGTGTTGGCGCCGATCTCGACATCGTCACCGATGCGCACCGCGCCCAGCTGCTCGATCTTCACCCAGCTGCCCTGGTCGGGCGCGAAGCCGAAGCCGTCGCCGCCGATCACCGCCCCGGCCTGCACCAGGCCGCGCGCGCCGATGCGGCAGCCGCGCTCGAACACCACGCGCGGGCCGAGGCGGGTGCCCGCGCCGACCTCGGCGTCTCGCCGAGGTGGCCTGCGCCGCCAGCACGCGCCGGCGGCGATGCGCCTGCGCGCACCGATGTAGGCCAGCGGCCCGACGCTGGCCGAGGGTCCATCGCGCACCGGCTCGATCACGGCGCTGGGGTGAATGCCGGTTTCCGGCCGCGCGCGCACGCGCTGTGCCCACCACTGGGTCAGGCGGGCAAAGTAGAGGTAGGGATCGGCGGTGACGATGGCCGCACCGCGTGCGCTCGCCGCGTCACGATGCTCGGGTCGCACCACCACGCAGGCCGCGGCGGTCGTGGCCAGCTGCGGCAGCAGCCGGGCCTGGGCCAGAAAGCTGATGTGGCTGGGGCCGGCTCGTTCGAGCGGGGCGATCGCGTCGACACGGCAGTCGGCATCGCCCACCAGTTCGCCGCCGAGAGCGGCCACCAGTTCAGCCAGGCTGGCCTGCACGGAGGCCCGCGGGCCGGCCGCCCGCCGGCCCTACTTGCCGCGCCGGCGGCGTTCAGGGCCTTGATCACCTTGTCGGTGATGTCGACGCGGCTGCTGGCAAAGACCACTTCCTGCAGGATCAGGTCGTACTTCTCCTGATCGAAGATCTGCTTGATCACGCGGTTGGCGCGCTCGACCACGCTGGCCAGCTCCTCGTTCTTGCGCTGGTTCAGGTCTTCCTGGAACTCGCGCCGCTTGCGCTGCAGGTCACGGTCCTGCTCGACCAGCTCACGCTGGCGCCGCGTGCGTTCGGCCTCGGCCAGCGTAGGCGCATCCTTGTCGAGCTTGTCGGCCGCTGCCTTGAGCTTTGACGGCCTGGTCGTTCAGCTCGCGGTCACGCTTGCTGAACTCGGCCTCGAGTTTGGCCTGCGCGGCCTTGGCCGGCGTTGCTTCACGCAGCACACGTTCGCTGTTCACGTAGCCGACCTTGAGCTCCTGCGCCGCAGCGGCCACCGGGGCCGCCGCAACCAGCATCCAGGCCAGGGATGCGGCCAGGGTCTTGAACATCGAAGTCGTCATCAGAAGGCAGTCCCGATCTGAAACTGAAAGCGTTGGATTCTATCGTTGGGCTGCGCGCGCAAGGGTGCAGCCCAGCTGAGTTTGAGCGGACCCACCGGCGAGATCCAGCTGAGCCCAAGCCCGGCCGACGCCCGCAGGCTGCTGGCCGGCATCTTCTCGTCCTCGCGCCAGACGTTGCCGGCGTCGACGAAGGCGAAGATGCGCAGCGAGCGGTCGTTGCCGGTGCCGGGCACCGGGAAGTAGAGCTCGGTGTTGAGGTTCAGGCGCTTGGCGCCGCCGATGTAGGCCCCGGTGGGGTCGATCACACCAAGCGAACCCTGTTCGAAGCCGCGCACACTGCCCAGACCACCGCCGTAGAAGTTCTTGAAGATCGGGAACGGCCGTCCGCCCAGGCCCTTGCCCAGACCGAGCTCGGCATTGATGCCCAGCGACATCTTGAACGGCAACTGCCAGTACTCCTGGTGTTGCAGGTTGGTGCGCAGATAGCGCACGTCACCGGCGAAGCTCCACTCGAAATTGATGCGCTGGTAGCGCCCGGCCGTGGGTGCCAGCGCGCTGTCGCGTGCATCACGCGCCCAGCCCAGCGTCACGGGCAGCGACAGGCTGCTGGCCCCGTAGGTCTCGCGATACAGAAAATAGCTGTTCGGGATGCCGGTGGACGTGCCGATGCGGGTGCTTTCCGCACCGATGCCGAGAAACACGGTGTCGAAGTCGGTGACCGGAACCCCGAAGCGCACCGACGCGCCCGGCGTCGTGATCTGGTATTCGTCGCCCTGTGCATTCAGCGGACGGCTGGTGCGGTAGAAGAGATCGATCGCCCGCGAGATCCCATCCACCGTGAAGTAGGGGTCGACGCCGCTGATCACCAGCGTGCGGTTGGTGCGGCTGGTGTTGAGCTCGATGCCCAGGTAGTTGCCCGAACCGAAGACGTTGTCCTGCACGACCGAAGCCGACAGCCCCAGTTTCTCGGCGTTGGAGTAGTTGGCGCCGATCAGCAGGTTGCCGGTGGGCTTCTCGGTCACGGCCACCGTCAGGTCGACCTGATCGGGTGCACCAGACACTTCGGCCGTGTCGACGGCGACGTCCTTGAAATACCCCAGGCGGTCGACGCGGTCGCGCGAGAGCTTGATTCGGTTGCCGTCGTACCAGGACGACTCGATCTGGCGGAACTCGCGGCGCACGACCTCGTCGCGCGTGCGCGTGTTGCCGGCCACGTCGATGCGGCGCACGTACACACGCCGCTGCGGGTCGGCGACCAGGTTGACCACCACCTGGCCACGTTCACGGTCGATTTCGGGCCGCGTGTCGACGCGGGCGAAGGCATAGCCGTAGGCGCCGAACAGGTCGCCGAAGGCCTTGGCGGTCTCGGTGACGGCCTCGCCACGGTAGGGCTCCCCGGGACGCAGTCGAACCAGCGAGCGGAACTCGTCTTCCTTGCCCAGGAAATCGCCTTCGAGCTTGATGGCAGTGACGGTGTAGGGCTGGCCCTCGCGCACCGAGATCGTGATCGAGATCTGCTGCTTGTCGGGCGAGATCGTGACCTGGGTCGATTCGACCGCGAATTCGAGATAGCCCCGGTTGACGTAGTACGCCCGCAGCGTCTCGAGGTCGGCGTTGAGCTTGGCGCGAGAATAACGGTCTGACTTCGTGTACCAGGTCAGCCAGCCGCCCGCAGTCAGGTCGAACAGTCCGAGCAGCGTGGATTCGGAGAAGGCCTTGGTGCCGACGATGCGGATGTCGCGGATGCGGGCGGCGTCACCTTCGGTCATCGTGAAGGTCACGTTGACTCGGTTGCGCTCGATCGGCGTGACCGTGGTCACCACCTCGGCCCCGTAAAGGCTGCGCGACAGGTACTGGCGCTTGATCTCCTGCTCGGCACGGTCGACCAGCGCCTTGTCGAAGGGCAGGCCTTCGCCGATGCCGGCTTCCTTCAGCGACTTGGTCAGCGGGTCCTTGTCGAACTCCTTCAGACCGACGAAGCTGACGGTGGCGACCACCGCACGTTCGTCGACGATGATCACCGCGACACGGCCCTCGATCTCGATGCGCACGTCCTTGAACAGGCCGGTGGCGAACAGCGCGCGCAGCGCGGCCGCGCCCTTGTCGTCGTTGTAGGTGTCGCCGATGCGGAACGGCAGCGCCGCGAAGACGGTGCCCGGGTCGGTGCGCTGCAGGCCCTCGACGCGGATGTCCTTCAGCACGAAGGGCGACGGCAGCCTGCGCCAGGCGCGGCCACCAGGGCCGCCAGCGCGGCCGCGCACACAGCGGCCGCGGGCACCGGGACAAGCGGAGAGACGGGAAACATGAGGCGATCGTTACAGGCCCAGCAGGCGGGCCACGTCGTTGAAGAGGGCCACGGACATCATCATCAACAGCAGCGCGATGCCGCCTCGTTGCAGACGCGCGAGCCAGAGATCCGATACCGGCCGACCGGTCAGACCCTCGAAAGCATAGTACATGAGATGCCCGCCATCGAGCATGGGCAGCGGCAGCAGGTTGAGCACGCCCAGGCTCACGCTGACCACGGCGAGGAAGCCCAGGTAGTAGGCCAGGCCGAGCTGCACCGACTGCCCGGCATAGTCGGCAATCGTCAGCGGCCCGCTCAGGTTCTTCAGCGACGCTTCACCGATCAGCATGCGCCCAAGCATTCGCACCGTTAGCGCCGACACCTCCCAGGTGCGCTGCGCGCCCATCACCAGGGCGTCGACCGGGCCCTGACGCACGGTCACCATCTCGGGCGCCGGGCCGACGAAAGCGTCGATGCGGCCGAACTCGCGCCCGCCTTCGTTCATCAGTCGCGGCCGGCACCGTCAGGTCGAGCACTGGCCGTCACGCTCGACGCGCCAGCGCTGCGCCCGTCTTGCCGCCGCTGACCGCCTTGACGATGCGCTCGCGCACGCTGAAGGCGTCGGCCAGCGGACGTTCGTCGATCGACACCACGCGGTCGCCCTTGCGCAGCCCGGCCAGGGCTGCCGGACCGCCGGCCTTGACGTCACCGAGCACCGGCTCGCTGAAGGCCGGACCAAGCCCGATCGCCTTCATCGTCGAGGCGTCGATCTCGTGGGAGCCCAGGCGCCCCAGGTCGATGCGGGCGCTGCGCTGGCCATGGCCATGACGATCACTGACCATCAGGTACAGCGCCTCGCCGCGCAGTGTGGCCTGCGTGATCTGCCAGCGTAGATCGGTCAGCGAGTTCAGGTCTTTCCAGTCCTGCCCGTCGGTCGACCAGGCACGAACCCAGTCGCCGGCCTTCAGGCCCGCAGCCTCCATCAGGCTGGCTGACGCGGGCGCCGAGATCACGGCCTTCGGTTCCACCACACCCAGCACATGGGCCAGGCGTACAGCAGCACCGCCAGCGCCAGATTGGCCAGCGGGCCGGCCGAGACGATCGCCGCGCGCGCCGGCAGCGGCTTGCGGTTGAAGGCACGGTCGAGCTCATGCGGCTGCACAGGCGCCTCGCGCTCGTCGAGCATGCGCACATAGCCGCCGAGCGGCAGCGCGCAGATCACGAACTCGGTCGATTCGCGGTCACGCTGATGCCGCCACAACACCCGACCGAACCCGACTGAAAAACGCAGTACCTTGACGCCGCAGGCCACGGCCACGCGATAGTGTCCGAACTCGTGCACGATGATCAGCACGCCCAGGGTCAGCAAGAACGCAAGTACCGTGGTGATCAAAGGGTCAGCTCCTTGGCATGCCGTCGCGCCGCATCACGTGCTCGCCGATCCAGATCCAGCAGATCGTCGACCGTTCGCAGTTCGGCCGACCACGCTGCAACGGATTCGAGCGTGCGGCAGTTGACCGCGTGGATCGCCGTGAAGGCGATGCGCCGCTCGAGAAAGGCTTCGACGGCCACTTCATTGGCGGCGTTGAGCACGGCTGCCGAGCCTTCGCAAGCGGCCAGGCAATCATAGGCGAGCTTCAGGCCCGGAAAGCGTTGCAGGTCCATCGCCTCGAACTGCAACGCCGCCAGCGCGCTGAAGTCGAGACTGGCCGCACCCGACTCGATGCGCTGCGGGAACGACAGCCCGTAGGCGATAGGCACGCGCATGTCGGGCGTGCCCAGCTGGGCGAGCACCGAATTGTCGCGGCACACGACCATCGAGTGCACGATGCTTTGCGGATGCAGCACCACGCGCACTTGCGAGGCCGGCAGATCAAACAGCCAGTGCGCCTCGATGACTTCCAGCGCCTTGTTCATCATGGTCGCCGAATCGACCGATATCTTGCGCCCCATCACCCAGTTGGGATGGGCACAGGCCTCTTCCGGCGTCACGCTGGACAGCGTCGACACGTCACGCCGGCGGAACGGCCCGCCCGAGGCGGTCAGCACGATGTGGTCGATGCGCGCGGCCCATTCCGACCGGTCTTCAGGCAGGCACTGGAAGATCGCCGAGTGTTCGCTGTCGATCGGCAGCAGCGTGGCGCCGCCCTGCTTCACGGCGTTCATGAACAGCTCGCCGCCGACCACCAGCGCTTCCTTGTTGGCCAGCAGCAGCCGCTTGCCGGCGCGCGCCGCGGCCATGCAGGGCGCCAGGCCGGCCGCGCCGACGATGGCGGCCATCACGGCATCGACCTCGGGCTGCGCGGCCAGCTGGCAGAGCGCCTCGGCCCCGCAGTCGACCTCGGTGCGCAGACCCGCCGCCGCCAGGTCCCGGCGCACGCGTTGCGCTGCTGCTTCGTCAGACACGACCACCCTGCGCGGCTGCCAGCGCTGGCATTGGGCCACCAGTTCGTCCAGCCGGCTGTGGCCACTGAGCCCCCAGACCTCGAAGCGATCGGGGTGGCGGGCGATGACATCGAGCGTGCTGGTGCCCACCGAACCGGTGGAGCCGAGGATCGCGATGCGTTGGGGCCGGCTCATGGTCGACTGGGCCTTACAGCGTGACCAGTGCCATCGCCAGCGGGAACACCGGCAGCAGCGCATCGATGCGGTCGAGCACGCCGCCATGGCCCGGCAGCAGGTTCGAGCTGTCCTTGGCGCCGGCCGCGCGCTTGACCAGCGACTCGATCAGATCGCCGACCACACTCATGCCGGCCAAGGCCAGCAGGGCCAGCGCGCCGCCCAGAGGACCCCAGCGCGTGAACACGGTGCGGTACAGGCTGGGGCTGTCAACGCCGCCACCGGCCTCGACCGCAGCCCAGGCCGCGCCCAGCAACAGCACACCGAGCATGCCGCTCCATACCCCTTCCCAACTCTTGCCCGGGCTGATGCTGATCGCCAGCTTGCGGCGTCCGAATGCGCGGCCACCGAAATACGCAGCCACGTCCGCCATCCACACCAGGCACAGCACGGACAGGATGAAGTTGATGCCGATCGTGCGGGCGTGGACCAGGGCCAGCCAGGCAGCCCACAACAGGCCCGCGCCGAGCACGATGCGCAAGGTGGTCGACAGGCGCGGCCAGACCTGCGGTCCGGCACGCAGGGCCAGCGTACCGCCGGTCACCCACAGCGCCGTCGTCAGCCACCACAGCGGCCGCGGCGCCTGGGTGGACCAGCTGCCGGCCAAGGTGAGTCCGCATGCCACGGCCAATGCGACGCCCAGGCCGACGGCAGCCGGCGACACCAGCGCATTGAGCCGGCCCCATTCCCAGCCCGCTGCAGCGATCATCACCAGCGACACGACGGCAAAGGGCCAGGGTGACGTGGCGAACAGCGCCGGCAGCAGGATCGCCAGCAGAATCAGGGCCGTGATGATGCGCTGGCGAAGCACCGGCCTCAGGCGCCTTGCGGCACGACCTCGGGTGCGTGCACATCGCCGAAGCGGCGCTCGCGGCGTGCATATGCGGCCAATGCCGCATCGACTTCCGTGGTGCCGAAGTCGGGCCACAGGCAGTCGCTGAAGTACAGCTCGGAGTATGCGGCCTGCCACAGCAGGAAATTGCTGATGCGCATCTCGCCGCCGGTGCGGATGAACAGGTCGGGGTCGGGCGCAAACGACAACGCCATGCGGCCCGCCAGCGCTGACTCATCGACCTGGTCGGGGCGCAGGCCATCGCGAACGGCGCGCTGACAGGCCTGCACGATGTCCCAGCGACCGCCGTAGTTGAACGCGACCGACAGGTGAATGCGGGTATTGGAGGCAGTCGCCAACTCGGCTTCGTCCCAGGCGGCACGCAGCTTGTGGGAGACGCCGCTGCGATCGCCCACGATGCGGATGCGCACGCCCTGGGTCGCCAGCTTGCGCAGATACTTGGCTACGCCGATCAGCACCAGGTTCATCAGGCCCGATACCTCTTCGTCGGGGCGCTTCCAGTTTTCCGACGAAAACGCGAATACGGTCAGGTACTCCACACCGCGGTCGGCGAACAAGTCGATCACGCGCAGCAGGGTCTCCATGCCCTGCTCGTGGCCGAAGAAGCGCGGCATGAAGCGCTTGCGCGCCCAGCGGCCGTTGCCGTCCATCACGATGGCCACGTGCCGCGGCACATTGGCCGGATCCGAAGTCGCCAGCAAGAGGCCCGCCGCGGTCAAACGGCCAGCACTTCGGCTTCTTTGGCGTGCACCAGCCGGTCGATCTCGGCGATCGTGCGATCGGTCAGGCGCTGCACCTCGTCCTGCGCGCGGCGCTCATCGTCCTCGGACACAGACTTGTCCTTGAGCAGCTTCTTCAGGTGATCGTTGGCATCGCGGCGCACGCTGCGCACGGCAATCTTGGCCTCTTCGCCGGTGTGGCGCACCAGTTTGGTCAGGTCCTTGCGGCGCTCTTCGGTCAGCGCCGGCATTGGCACGCGCAGCAGATCGCCCTGCGACGCCGGGTTCAGCCCCAGGTCGGATTCGCGGATCGCCTTCTCGATCTTGGCGCCCATGCCCTTTTCCCAGGGCTGCACGCTGATCGTGCGGGCGTCGAGCAGGGTGACGTTGGCCACCTGGCTGATCGGCACCATCGAGCCGTAGTAGTCGACCTGCACCTGGTCGAGGATGCCCGGGTGGGCACGGCCGGTGCGGATCTTCTGCAGATCGCCTTTCATGGCTTCGACCGACTTGCTCATCTTCTGCTCGGCTGTGGTCTTGATCTCGGGAATGCTCGTGCTCATCGTCGTCGTCGCCTCGTCAAACATGCACCAAGGTGCCTTCGTCCTCGCCCTGAACCACCCGCTTCAAAGCGCCGGGCTTGTGGATGCTGAACACCTTGATCGGCAGCTTCTGGTCGCGGCACAGCGCAAACGCGGTGGCGTCCATCACCTGCAGGTTGCGCGCGATGGCCTCGTCGAAGCTGATGCTGGTGTAGCGCGTCGCGGTGGGGTCCTTCTTCGGGTCGGCGCTGTACACGCCGTCGACTTTGGTGGCCTTCAGCACGATCTGCGCGCCGATTTCGGCGCCGCGCAGAGCCGCCGCGGTGTCGGTGGTGAAGAAGGGGTTGCCGGTGCCGGCGGCGAACACCACGATCTTGCCCTCTTCCAGGTACTGCAGGGCCTTGGGCCGCACGTAGGGCTCGACCACCTGATCGATCGAGATCGCCGACATCACGCGCGCCGTCATGCCTTCCTGGCGCATCGTGTCGGCCAGCGCCAGCGCGTTCATCACGGTGGCCAGCATGCCCATGTAGTCGGCGGTGGCGCGGTCCATGCCCACCGAGCCGCCGGCCACGCCGCGGAAGATGTTGCCGCCGCCGATCACCACCGCAACCTCGCAACCCAGCTGCGTCACGTCTTGCACTTCGCGCACCATGCGCACGATGGTGGCCCGATTGATGCCGTAGGCGTCGTCACCCATCAGGGCTTCGCCTGAGAGCTTGAGCAGGATGCGCTTGTACGCCGGCATTCGGCTGGGCTCCGGTCGGAATCGAACGTAAGAGTGTAGCGGTCGCGGCTACGGCCGCGGGCCCGCAACGCCGTGCTCAGCCGCCCTTGGCCGCGGCGACCTGTGCCGCCACTTCAGCCGCGAAGTCGTCGACCTTCTTCTCGATGCCCTCGCCCACCACGTACAGCGTGAATGACTTCACCTGCGTGGCTGCGGCCTTGAGCATCTGTTCGACGGTCTGCTTGTCGTTCTTGACGAAGGTCTGGTTCAGCAGCGACACCTCCTTCAGGAACTTCTGCACCGAGCCGTCGACCATCTTGGCGACGATCTCGGCCGGCTTGCCGCTCTCGGCGGCCTTCTCGGCGGCGACACGGCGTTCGACCTCGATCAGGTCGGCCGGCACGTCGCTGGTGGCCAGCGCCTTGGGCTTCATCGCCGCCACGTGCATCGCCACGTCCTTGGCCGCCACAGCATTGCCTTCGAACTCGACGATCACGCCGATGCGCGTGCCGTGCAGGTAGTGCGCCAGCTGCCCACCGCCGGCGTAGCGCTTGAAGCGGCGGATCGACATGTTCTCGCCGATCTTGCCGATCAGGCCCTTGCGCACGTCTTCCACCGTCGGGCCGAAGCCGTCCTGCGACAGCGGCAGCGCCGACAGCGCCGCCACGTCGGCCGGGTTGCTACGGGCCACCAGGTCGGCGCAACTGCGGGCGAAGGCCATGAAAGCCTCGTTCTTGGAAACGAAGTCGGTCTCGCAGTTGATCTCAAGCAGCGCGCCGGTACGGCCGTCGACCGAGGCGGTGATCACGCCCTCGGCGGTGATGCGCGACGCGGCCTTGCCAGCCTTGTTGCCGAGCTTGACGCGCAGGATCTCTTCGGCGCGTGCGGCGTCGCCGTCGGCTTCGGTGAGCGCCTTCTTGCACTCCATCATCGGAGCGTCGGTCTTGGCGCGCAGCTCGGCCACCATGCTTGCAGTGATTGCGGGCATTGTCGGGGTCTCCATTCAAAGGCCGGGCCGCCGCCATCGCAGCGGCCCGGCCTGCATTGCATCTGGATCCGGGCGGGGTCAGTGCCCCCGCCGGACGGCCCAGCAAGGCCGTCGCTGCGGTCGCTCAGGCTTCTTCGCGCACCTCGACGAACTCGTCACCGCCGGCGGCGGCCTGCACCACCTCGTTGCCGGCACTGGCCTTGCCTTCGAGCACGGCGTCGGCTACGGCACGGGCATACAGCGCCACGGCCTTGGCCGAGTCGTCGTTGCCGGGGATCACGTAGTCGATGCCCACCGGCGAGTGGTTGGTGTCGACGACGCCGATCACCGGGATGCCCAGCTTCTTGGCCTCGGCCACGGCGATCTTGTGGTAGCCGACGTCGATCACGAACATGGCGTCGGGCAGCGCGGTCATGTCCTGGATGCCGCCGATGTCCTTCTCGAGCTTGGCCAGCCCGCGATCGAACAGCAGCGCTTCCTTCTTGATCATGGCCTCAGTGCCGGCGTCCTTGGTCGTCTGCATTTCCTTGAGCTTCTTCAGTGAACCCTTGACCGTCTTGAAATTGGTCATCATGCCGCCCAGCCAGCGCTGGTCGACGAAGGGCATGCCGCATCGATTGGCTTCCAGCGCCACCACGTCGCGCGCCTGGCGCTTGGTGCCGATCATCAGGATCGTGCCGCGGCGGGCGCTGAGCTGGCGGATGAACTTCATCGCCTCGTTGAAGAGCGGCTGCGTCTTCTCGAGGTTGATGATGTGGATCTTGTTGCGATGGCCGTAGATGTACGGGGCCATCTTGGGGTTCCAGAAGCGCGTCTGGTGCCCGAAATGGACACCCGCTTCCAGCATTTCACGCATGGAGACAGTCATGGAAACTCCGAAGGTTGGATCTAGAATCCCGGCGCTGATCGTGACCGCGTGACACCGAAGTTGCACGCGCTGACGACACCTCGAAATGCCGGGTTCGCGATTTGCAGGACCTGACCGACTACCGATTGCCACCATCGAATCGATGATGCGGTCGAACAAGGCCCGTGGGGCCCGACCAGGGCGCCGGCCCACTCGCCCCCCACAAACCCAATGATTTTAGCACGTGCCGACAGCGTCGACCTGGTAGGGGCCCACGAGTCCGTGGCCAGCGGCCGCAACAGCGCCAGCGGACTGCTCGCCCACGCATTGCAAGCCGCCGATTCACCCGCCTGCGCAAATGCCTTCATCCGCCGTTTCGACAGCAGCGCCCGCGCCAGCGCCGCAGCGGTCGATGAACTGCAGCGGCACGGCGCACCCCTGCCGCCACTGGCGGGGCTGGCGGTGTCGATCAAGGACCTGTTCGACATTGCCGGGCAGCCCAGTACCGGGGGTTCGGCATCGATGCACGATGCACCTGCAGCCCGCGACGACAGCCCCGCGGTGGCTCGGCTGCGCGCGGCCGGTGCCGCCTTGATCGGGCACACCAACCTGTCGGAGTTCGCGTTCTCGGGCGTCGGCATCAACCCGCACCATGGCACGCCGGTCAATGCCGGCACGCTGGCGCTGGACCCGCAGGTGCGCGCCCCAGGTGGGTCGACCTCGGGCGGCGCAACCTCGGTTGCCGCCGGCGCGGCCTGGGCGGCGCTGGGCTCCGATACCGGCGGGTCGATCCGCATCCCGGCGGCGCTGCAGGGTCTGGTCGGATTCAAGAACACGCAGCGACTGACGCCGCTGGCCGGTTGCATTCCCTTGTCGGGCACTTTGGACACCAGCTGTGTCATCACCCGCACGGTGCGCGACGCGGTGCTGCTGCACGAGATTCTGGCTGCGCGGCGCGTGACGCTGCGCGTCCGCCCGCTGCGGCTGCTGCGCCTGGCCGTGCCCACTGCGGTGATGCTGAACGATCTGGAACCCGCCGTGGTGACAGCCTTCGACGCCGCGTTGCAGGTCTTGCGCGACGGCGGCGCCGTGATCGACGAGATCGAACTGCCCGCCTTGCGCCAGCTGGCCACGCTGAATGCCCAAGGTGGCTTTGCCGCGGCCGAAAGCTGGGCCTGGCACAGGCAGCGTCTGGACCGGCTCGGCGAGCAGTACGACCCCCGCGTGGCCGCACGCATCCGGCGTGGCCAGGCCATTGGCGCGGCCGACTACATCGACCTGCTGCAGGCGCGCGCGGCGTGGATCGCCGACGTCGACGACACGATCGCCGGTTACGACGCGCTGCTGTCGCCCACGGTGCCGATGCAGGCACCGCCAGTGGCGCCGCTGCTGGCCAGTGACGACGCCTTCTTCGCGACCAACGCCCGGTTGCTGCGCAACCCGTCAGTGGTGAACTTCTTTGACGGCTGCGCGTTGTCGCTGCCTTGCCATGCGGCCGGCCAACTGCCCGTGGGGCTGATGGTCTGGGGCACAGCCCTGTCCGACGACGCGGTGCTGTCGACCTCGCTGACCATCGAGTCGGCCCTGGCCAGCACCGGCATCACGAAAGCCTGACTTGCGAGTTGCTGTGATCGGCGCCGGCATCGTCGGCGTCACGACGGCCTACGAGCTGGCCGCAGACGGACATGCGGTAACGGTGTTCGAACGCCGCAATACCGTGGCGGCCGAAACCAGCTTTGCCAATGCCGGCGTCATCGCGCCGGGCTATGTCACGCCCTGGGCGGCGCCCGGCATGCCCTGGAAGGTGATGTCGCAGGTATTCGGCCGTCATGCCGCGGTACGCTTCGCCGGCCTGCCGTCGCTGGCGCAATGTCGCTGGATGTGGCGCTGGTGGCGCGCCTGTCGGCCGGCGGTGTATCGGCGCAATCGCAGCGCGATGCAGACACTGGCGCAGTACAGCCGACAACGGCTGTCGGGGCTGGCGCAGGGCCTGCGGCTGGACTTCGAGCAGGCACAAGGCTGCCTGGTGCTGTTGCGCAGCGATCGCGCGTTGGCCGGTGCGCAGGCGGGCTTGAAGCTGCTGCAGGAACTGGGCGTCGAACATGCCTTGGTCACGCCCGATCGCTGTCGCGCGCTGGAGCCCGGGCTCAACCCTCAGACCGAACTGGCCGGCGCCATCCACCTGCCGCACGACGGCGTGGGCAACTGCCGGCAATTTGCGCACCTGCTCAGGGCCGAGGCACAGCGATTGGGCGCGCAGTTCCGCTTCGATCACGATGTGCAGACGGTGTTGCCGGGCAACGCACCGGGGCTGCAGTGGCGGCTGCGCGACCGCGCGGGCCAGGCTGCGTTCGACGCCGTGGTGGTGTGCGCAGGTGTACAGGCCAACGCCGTGTTGCAAGGCTGCGGGCTGAAGCTGCCACTGACCCCGGTCTATGGCTACTCGCTGACGGCGCCATTGCGCCACCATGAAGCGGCCGCCGTCGGCCCGCATTCGGCACTCATGGACGAGAAGTTCAAGGTCGCGCTGACCCGGCTGGGCCAGCGTGTACGGGTGGCCGGCAGCGCCGAACTCGGCGGCCACCCGGATCGCCTGAACGCCGCCGCCGTGGCCACCCTGTACAAGGTGCTGAACGACTGGTTTCCGGGTGCAGCGCAACTGCGAGACGTGCAGGTGTGGAAAGGCGCGCGACCGATGCTGCCCGATGGCCCGCCGGTGCTGGGCGCCAGCGGCGCCACGGGCGTCTGGCTGAACCTCGGCCACGGCTCAAGCGGCTGGGCGCTGTCCTGCGGGTCGGCGCGGGTACTGGCCGATCAGATCGGCGGCCGCAGCCCAGGGATCGACCTGGCCGGCCTGGGCATTGCCCGACTGCGCGGCTGAGCCCATGAAAGCATGGGTCGCATACTGATCACCCCCAGGACATGACTTCGTCATTCCCGCCCCAGGGGTCAAGCAAAGTGGCGAAGCCACATTTGCTTCAGAGCACCATGCCAGACGATCATCCAAGTCTCCGTTCAATGCCCGCCCCTGCCCACCAAGACCAGCCGCCTGCCGGCCCACAGCGCATCTTCGCCGCCCGGTCTGCCTGGCCCCTGCATGACCAGGCCCAAAGCCGCCGCATCGAAAGCACAGCGCTTGCGGGCGTTGCTGCCGGCGCCTTGATGGCGCGTGCGGGCCTGGCCACGGCGCGCCTGGCGCTGGCCTTGGCGCCGCACGCCGAGCGCGTGCTGGTGCTGGCGGGACCGGGCAACAACGGTGGCGACGGCCTGATCGCGGCGTTCCACCTGAAGGCACAGGGCAAGTCAGTCCGCGTGGTGCACCTGGCCGACCCGGCCCGCTTGCCGGCCGATGCCGCGCAGGCCCTGCAGCAAGCGCGCCATGCCGGCGTACCGGTAACTGCAGCCCTGCAAGGCCTGGACGAACCCGATCTGGTGATCGACGCCTTGCTCGGCCTGGGTGCGGCCAGGCCGCCTGAGGGCGACCTGGCGCGCGCCATCGACATGGCCAATGCTGGACAGGCACCGATCCTCGCCATCGATCTGCCCAGCGGCCTGCACCCTGACACTGGGTCGCCCGTCGGCAGCGCCGCCATTCATGCGGCCTGGACGCTGAGCCTGCTGACGCTCAAGCCCGGGCTGTTCACCGGGCAGGGGCGTGACCACGCGGGTGACCCCTGGTTCGATGTGCTGGGCGTCACCGAAACCGAAACGCCCTGTGCCTGGCTGGGTCCCTGGGCCAAGGCGCCGCAACCAGATCTGCCCTCACGCCGACATGCCCAGCACAAGGGCAGCTTCGGTGACCTGATGGTGATCGGAGGTGCCGCGGGCATGACAGGCGCGGCGGCGCTGGCCGGACGTGCTGCTCTGACCGCCGGCGCCGGGCGCGTCTACCTCAGCCTGCTCGACGACGCCGAGCATCGCTCGCCGATGCCCGAGCTGATGTTGCGCAAGGCTGCCTGGCTCGCAGATGCCCGGACCTTGAGTGCCACCACCGTGGTCTGCGGCTGCGGTGGAGGACCGCCCGTGGCCGACACGCTGGCGCCGTTGCTGATCGGCGCGGGGCGCCTGCTGCTCGACGCTGACGCCTTGAATGCTGTCGCCAGAGACACCGGGCTGCAGAAGCTGCTGGCCGACCGCGCAGCGCGTGGTCAGCCCACGGTGCTCACCCCGCATCCGCTGGAAGCGGCCCGACTGCTGGGCGTCAGCGCGGCCGAGGTGCAGGCCGACCGTCTGGCGGCAGCCGCCCGTCTGTCACAGCGCCTGGCCGCGGTGGTCGCATTGAAGGGCTCGGGCACGGTGGTCGCGGCACCCGGTCACACACCCTGGATCAATGCCAGCGGCAACGCGGCATTGGCCACCGCAGGCAGCGGTGACGTGCTCGCCGGCTGGATCGGTGGCCTGTGGGCGCAATGGCCACCATCGAACAGCATGACGAACCTGACGCTGGCGTCGGCCTGCGCCCGGCACGCCACCTGGCTGCACGGGCACGCGGCCGACCGCCATGCCTTCGACGCCCGCGGCCAAGTCCGCACCAGCCCCTTGCCGCTGCGCGCCGGCGACCTGATCGAGGCCATGGCCGCAGCACTGGGCTGATGGCCCTGCACGATCAGCGCCGGCTGCGCCGCTTGGTGCCGGTCTTGCTGTCGGTCGCTGCGCCGGCCGCCTTGCGTGAAGCGGTCTTGCCAGCGCCGCCCTTGGCACGCGCGATGCGTTCCCGGCTGGCGGTCTTGGCCTTGCGGTCGGCGCTGCGCACGCTGGTCAGCGCGTCGCTGGCACTGGCGGGTCTACTGCGCTCGGCCCTGCCGCTGGCGGGCAAGCGATCGCCTTCGCCTTCGCGCACCAGGCGAAAGTCGATGCGGCGGGCGTCGAGGTCGACGCGGCTGACCTGAACCTGCACGCGCACGCCCAAGGTGTAGCGCACTCCGGTTCGCTCGCCTCGAAGTTCCTGTCGCAGTTCATCGAACCGGTAGTAGTCGCCGCCAAGCTCGCTGATGTGCACCAGACCTTCGACGAACAGCTCGTCCAGCGTGACGAAGAGGCCGAAGGCCGTGACCGCGCTCACCGTGCCGCTGAACTGCTCGCCCAGGCGCTCGCGCATGTAGCGGCATTTCAGCCAGGCCTCGACGTCGCGCGTGGCCTCGTCGGCACGGCGCTCGTTGGCGCTGCAGTGTGCGCCGGCAGCCTCCCACAGCGCCATTTCCTGCGACATCGGCTTGACCTGGCGCGGTGCCACCATCTTGCCTCCGCGGCGCAGCTCGGGCGTGCGGGTCTTGGGACTGGGCGTCAGGTGGTATTTGCGCTTGCCGAGCAGTGCCTTGATGACACGGTGCACCAGCAAGTCGGGATAGCGCCTGATCGGGCTTGTGAAGTGCGTGTATGCGTCGTAGGCCAGGCCGAAGTGCCCGGCGTTGGTGGCGGTGTAGATGGCCTGCTGCATCGACCGCAACAGCATCATGTGGATCTGCGCCGCATCGGGACGTTCATGCGTGGCACGGGCGATGGCCGCCATCTCCAGCGGCGTCGGCTCGTCGCTCAGGTGCAGGCCCAGCCCCAATGCCCGCAGATAGGCTTGCAGGGTCACGCGCTTTTCGGGCGTCGGGCCCTCGTGCACCCGAAACAGCGACGGGTGCGCCTGTGTGCTGATGAAGTCTGCGGCGCAGACGTTGGCCGCGAGCATGGCCTCTTCGATCAACCGGTGCGCGTCGGTGCGCGTGCGCGGCACGATCTTCTCGATGCGGCCTTGGTCGTCGCACACGATCTGCGTCTCGACGCTGTCGAAGTCCATCGCACCGCGCTTGCCACGCTGCTTCAGCAGCGCACGGTAGACCTCGTGCAGGTGCAGCAGGTGCGGCAGCAGCTCAGCCCGTCGTTCGGCCTCGGGGCCGCGCGTATTGCCCAGCACCGCAGCCACCTCGGTGTAGGTCAGTCGCGCTTGCGAGCAGATCACAGCCGGATAGAACTGGTAAGCGTCGATGCTGCCGTCCTCGGCCACGAGCAGGTCGCACACCATGGCCAGCCGGTCCTGCCCGGGGTTCAGCGAACACAGGCCGTTGGACAGCTTCTCGGGCAGCATCGGGATGACGCGACGCGGGAAGTAGACCGAGGTGGCGCGCTCGTAGGCGTCCTCATCGATCGGTTCACCGGGCTTGACGTAGTGGCTGACATCGGCAATGGCTACCAGCAGCCGCCAGCCGCTGAAGGCGGTCTTGCCACGTCCGCGCTTGAACGGCTCGCAATACACCGCGTCGTCGAAATCGCGTGCGTCTTCACCGTCGATGGTGACCAGAGCCACATCGCGCAGGTCGATGCGCCCCTTGCGGTCGGCGGCGCGCACATGGTCGGGCAGCGCCGCCGCGCGCGCCAGCGTCTCCGGCGTGAAGCGGTGCGGTACCTCGTATTTGCGTACCGCAATCTCGATCTCCATGCCGGGATCGTCGATTTCGCCGAGCACCTCGACCACGCGGCCAACAGGCTTGGCGTGCAGAGACGGCGGTTCGGTAAGCTCGACCGCCACCACCTGCCCCGCCGCCGCAGTGGCCGTGGCGTTCTTAGGGATCAGGATGTCGTGGCCATAACGCCGATCCTCAGGTGCCACCACCCATTGGCCGCTTTCGAGCAGCAGCCGGCCGATGATGGGCAGCCGGCGGCGCTCGATGATGTCGAGCACGCGTCCCTCGGGCCGTCCTTTGCGGTCGTGGCGCAGAACGCGGGCGCGAACCCGGTCGCGGTGGAGCACGGCGCGCATCTCCTCGGGGGCGAGGTAGATGCTGGGTTGTCCGTCGTCGGGCCAGACGAAACCGTGTCCGTCTCGGTGGCCCTCGACGATGCCTTCGATTTCGCCCAGATGGCCGATCGAACTGATTGTTGAGTCTTTTTCTTTGATGATATAGTCCTTGATTCCTGAAAGCCCAGGTGGCGGAATTGGTAGACGCACTAGTTTCAGGTACTAGCGCTTAGCGGCGTGGGGGTTCGAGTCCCTTCCTGGGCACCAGAAATGAATAATGAATTTGCGATCGAGGTCGCGACTGAAGACGAGGCCGGCTTTGCCGGCCTTTTCTTTTGTGCTGGCGCAATCCGCAAAGGCCTTTCGGTGGCCACACTCAGACGGCGAACTTCTTCGCCAGCCCATCGGGCCGCAGGTTGTCGTAGTCCTCGAAGGGCTGATGGATCCACGGGCTGGTGGGCAACACGTCGCAGTAGTAGTCGGGTGTGTAGCTCGACACGCCCTTGACCCACAGCACCGCCGCGCGCAGTTCACTGATCGACGGCATGCCGCGCAAGCGCTCGACCACGGCGCGCAGCGTCACGCCGGTGTCGGCCAGATCGTCGACCAGCAGCACACGGCCTGCCAGTTCACCTTTGGGCATGGTGATGTACTTGGCCATGTCCAGCCTGCCCTGGATGGTGCCGGCATCGGCGCGGTACGAACTGGTGGACATGATGGCCAGCGGTCTGTCGAACACCCGCGACAGCACGTCTCCCGGGCGCATGCCGCCTCGGGCCAGGCACAGGATCTGGTCGAACGACCAGCCCGAGGCATGCACCTTCAGCGCCAGGCGCTCGATCAGCATGTGGTACTCGTCCCAGGACACGTACAGGTGCTTGCCGTCGTCGGTGAGCATGAAGTCTCCTCGTGAATTTCGTCGACCCGGTCAGGGCCTGAACGGATGCCGCAGCAGGATCGTGTGCACGCGGTCGGGGCCGGTGGACACCATGTCGATGGGCGCGCCGATCAGTTGCTGGATCCGCTCCAGGTAACGTCGTGCGTTGGTGGGCAACTGCTCCCAGTTGGTCAGGCCGGCGGTGCTTTCGCGCCAGCCCGGCAAGGACTCGTAGACCGGCCGACAGGCGACGATGTCGTCGGCGTCGAGCGGCAGGATGTCGATCTGTTGCCCCCCGAGTTCGTAGCCGACGCAGACCTGGATCTGATCGATGCCGTCGAGCACGTCGAGCTTGGTGATGCACAGGCCCGACACGCCGTTGATGACGATCGCACGCTTGAGCGCCGCAGCGTCCAGCCAGCCACAACGGCGGGCACGGCCGGTGACCGTGCCGCGCTCCTGCCCCACGGTCGAGAAATGGTGGCCCACGCTGCCCTCGCGGTCGATCGGCAGCTCGGTCGGGAACGGCCCGCTGCCCACGCGCGTGGTGTAGGCCTTGGTGATGCCCAGGATGTAGTGCAGCATGCCCGGGCCGACGCCGGCACCGGCGGCCGCATTGCCGGCCACGCAGTTGCTCGAGGTGACGAAGGGGTAGGTGCCGTGGTCGATGTCGAGCAAGGTGCCCTGCGCCCCCTCGAACAGCAGGTTGGCGCCCTCGTGATGGGCGTTGTAGACCTTGTAGCCGACGTCGGCCATCAAGGGCCGCAACTGATCGGCCGCATTCATCGCGCCGTCGAGCACCGCCTTGGCGTCGATGGCGGCCGCGCCCAGACCTTGCAGCTCGACGTTGTGACGCTCGACCAGTTCGCTCAGTCTGGCCTCGAAGCGGGCCGGGTGCTTGAGATCCTGCACGCGCAGGGCGCGGCGCGCCACCTTGTCCTCGTAAGCCGGGCCGATGCCCTTGCCGGTGGTGCCGATCTTGCCACTGGCCGTGCGCTCGCGTCGGGCCTCGCGTGCACGGTCGACCGCCACGTGGAAGGGCAGGATCAGCGGGCAGGACTCGCTGATGAACAGCCGCGAGCGCACATCCAGCCCCAGGGCCTCCAGCCTTTCGATTTCGCCCAGCAGATGTGCTGGATCGACCACCACGCCGTTGCCGATGTAGCAGGTGACGCCATCGCGCATCACGCCCGAAGGGATCAGCTGCAGTGCCGTCTTGCGCCCGGCGATGACCAGCGTGTGCCCGGCATTGTGGCCACCCTGGAAGCGCACCACGCCCTGCGCATGATCGGTCAGCCAGTCGACGACCTTGCCCTTGCCTTCGTCGCCCCACTGGGTGCCGACGACGACGACGTTGCGGCCTGGGGTCACCCGGTGAGGCATCTGCATGGTTCTTCCTCGATTCTTCAGTTCAGTTGCGCTGAGGGCATGCAAGTCTGCACAACCCAATGTCCGTCGACGTTCACCAGCTCTCGGTCACAGGCCACGGCCTGCCCATCGGTGCTGTGCCCCGGCAAGGCAAACACCACCACCTCGCCGGCCTCACGCAAGCGCCGCACCGCGGCGCGCAGCGCGATGTCCTCGCTCCAGGGCGCGTGGATGGCCGGCACCGGGTCGGGCAGCCGACCAACCTCGGCCAGTGCCTTCAGATCCAGGCTGAAGCCTACCGCCGGGCGGTTGCGTCCGAACACGGCGCCCACTTCGTCGTAACGACCGCCGCGCGCCAGCACATCACTCCAGCCCGCCCCGTAGATCGCGAAGCGCGGGCCGCTGTAATACGCATAGCCGCTCATGTCCGAGAGGTCGAAACCTATCTGCAGGTCGGGGCATGCCGCCTGCAGATGCTGCGCCAGCCAGCCCAGGTCGTGCAACGCCTGCCTGATCAGCGGACGGTCGGGCAAGGTGCGGGCCGCCGCGGCCAGCACCTCGCGGCCGCCATACAAGCGCAGCAGGCTGTGCAAGGCCTGCCGCGCCGCGGGCGGGGCCTTGCTCGTCAGGCTGTCCAATGCCGACGCGTCCTTTTCCGCCAATGCATGCACCACGTCCTGCAGCGCCGCCGCGTCCATCGGCACACCCGCCAGCACGCCGCGCAGCACGCGCGCATCGGCAAGGTCGATCACCAGAGGGCCGACACCGGCGCTGCGCACCGCGTCCAGGGCCAGTTCCTGCGCCTCGAGGTCGGCCTCCAGCCCGCCGTGGCCGAAGATCTCGGCGCCGAACTGCAGCGGTTCACGACTGGCACGCAGGCCTTGCGGCCGCGTGTGCAACACGGGCCCGCAGTAGCACAGCCGCGTGACGCCGCTGTGGTTCAGCAGATGCGCGTCGATGCGCGCCGCCTGAGGCGTGGTGTCGCCGCGCAGCCCCAGCGTGCGGCCACTGAGCTGATCGACCAGCTTGAAGGTCTTCAGATCGAGTTCGCGCCCGGTTCCTGACAGCAGCGACTCCAGGTGCTCCAGCAGCGGCGGGATGACGAGCTCGAAGCCGCAGCAGCGCGCCCGGTCGAGCAGGCTGCGCCGAAGCTGTTCGATGCGCGCGGCCTCGGCGGGCAGGATATCGGCAACGTGCTCGGGCAACAGCCAAGCAGAGAGCATGAAAATCGCACCGGGGTTGAAAACGGCATTCTACCGGCCACCACCCGCAGCGTTTGCGCCGCAAGCCTTTGTGTCGCCTTTGATTCAATGCCAGATGAACAGCAGCAACAGGCCGATCAGCATGCTGCTGAGGCCGACAAAGCGGATCTGCCCGTCGCTCATGCGGGTTGCACGTTCGAACACCTGGCGCCAGGCTCGCGGGCTGAAGAACGGCAGCAGCCCCTCGATCACCAGCATCAGCGCCAAGGCGCCGATCAGCCAGTCGGTCATCTTCGTTGACCGCGCCTAGCGGGGCTTGGCGGCCGGCGCCAGCGTGGCTCCACTGCCGCGCATGGCCTTGAAGAACTCGTTGTTGGGGTCGATCACCATCAAATCGGATTTGCTGCGGAAGGTGGCGCGGTAGGCCTCGAGACTGCGATAGAACTGCGCGAATTGCGGGTCGCGACCAAAGGCATCGGCATACAGCGCCGAGGCCTTCGAATCGCCCTCGCCCTTGACCTTCTGCGAGTCACGGTAGGCCTCGGCGATGATCACCTCACGCTGGCGGTCCGCGTCAGCGCGGATCTTCTCCGACTCGGCAGCGCCTTGCGAGCGCAGCTGGTTGGCCACCTGCTTGCGCTCGGATTCCATGCGGCGATAGACCGAGTCGGTGATGTCGGCGACGAAGTCGACACGCTTGATGCGCACGTCGACGATCTCGACGCCGAAGGACTTCGCGTCATCGGCCAGCCGGCTGCGCACGTCCTGCATGATCTTGTCGCGCTCACCGGACAGCACCGCACTCACATCGCGCCGCGTGATCTCCTCGTTGAAGGCAGCCTGCACCACCGGGCTGAGGCGACTTTCCAGGTTGCGCATATCGGCGCCGTTGTTGCGGATGAACTGGCGCGGCTCGGAAATGCGCCACTTGACCAGCCAGTCGATCACCAGGCTCTTCTTCTCGGCCGTGAAGATCGGCCGTGTCTCGGGGCTGTCCAGCGTCTGGATGCGCTTGTCGAGGAAGACGACGTTTTGAAATGGCGGCGGCATCTTCCACTTCAGGCCCGGCTGGGAGATGACTTCCTTGATCTCGCCCAGTGCATAGACAACGGCCAGCTGCCGCTGATCAACGATGAACAGGGTCGAGCTTGCCAATATCAAGGCCAACAGGAACGCGCCGACGATGAGTCCGATTCGATTCATGGTATGTGCCTCAGCGCCCTTCGCGATCCCGCGTGCGCGCACCGTCACGCGAACGCACGTCGGTGCCGGCCGCGGCCGACTGGTTCTCGGTCGGTGCCGGCACCACCGACAGGGTGGGGGCGGTTCCGGCCGCCGGCGCGGTGCCGATCAACTTGTCCAGCGGCAGGTACAGCAGGTTGTTGCCGCTGCGGCTGTCGACCAGCAGTTTGGTAACGTTGGAGTAGACCTGCTGCATGGTCTCGAGGTACAGGCGGTCGCGTGTGACCGCAGGCGCCTTCTGATACTCGGCCAGCACCGAGCGGAAACGCTGTCCATCGCCCTCGGCCTGCGCCACCACGCGGGCGCGATAGCCCTCGGCCTCTTCGAGCAGGCGCGACGCGGTGCCGCGCGCCTTGGGCACCACGTCACTGGCGTAGGCCTGGCCTTCGTTCTTGAAGCGGTCGCGGTCTGCACCGGCCTTCACCGCGTCGTTGAACGCAGAAACCACCTGATCGGGCACCGCCACGTTCTGCACGTTGACGTTGGAGATCACGATGCCGGCCTTCAGCCGGTCGAGCTGCGCCTGCACCGACTTGACCAGATCAGCTGCCAGCGCGTCGCGCTGCTCGTACAACACCGAGTCGACCTTGCTGCGGCCCACGATCTCGCGCACCGCCGACTCGCTGGCCTGCACCACCGCATCGTCGGGATTGCGGTTCTCGAACAGGTAGGACCGAGCGTCGCTCAGCCGATACTGCACGGTGAAGCGAATGTCGACGATGTTCTCGTCCTGCGTCAGCATCGACGAATCACGCAGGCCGGTGGCCTGGACCACTGCGCTGCGGCCGACTTCCACCGATCGCAGCTGCGTCACCGAGACCGTCTCGTGCGCCTGGAACGGATAGGGCAGACGCCACTGGAAGCCCGCATCGACGGTATGGCTGTAGCGCCCGAACGAGGTTACGACCGCCTGCTGGCCTTCCTGCACGATGAAGAATCCGCTGCCCAGCCAGCCCAGCACGACGACGGCGCCGATCAGGCCCAGACCAATACCGGCACTGCGCATGTCGGGCTGGAACTTGCCCGGGCCGTCGCCACGGCCCGGGGGTGAACCACCACCCCGGCCGCCGAACAGGCCACTGAGCTTGCGGTTGAAGTCACGCCAAAGCTCGTCCAGATCCGGTGGTCCTTCGTTGCGACCGTTGTTGTAGATCAGGGTGTCGCCGCCACGCTGCGGCGTCAGGCGCTGCCACCAGCCATGCACGAGCGCGCGCGCCGCAGCGGTGCAAGCTTGCAGTCGGGCGCCACGGGGGATGTTGTCTTCAGGATTTGGCATGTTGTTCGTGGCACCTCGGGTCGGCAGCCACCGCGGCGTGGTGCCGTTGGCAGCAAACGCTGGGTTCTTCAGCGCAATCGGAATGGGCTCTGGCTCAGGGAAGGGATTCGATGGGGACGACCGCATCCGCAGCCAGCGTGGCCAATGGGTTATCAGGTGGGGTGCCTTGATCGGCATTCAAGCGCCCCGAAGCAGCCGCAGCGATCACCCGACGCAAGGCGTCCAGGCCTTCGCCGCTGCGGGCACTGACGAACACGCGCGGCCGCCGCACGCCGGGATGCACCTCGACCCAGTCGGCGATCTGGCGCGGCTGCTGCGAGTCGGGCAGCAGATCGCTCTTGTTGCACACCCACACCTGCGGCACTTGGCCGGCGCCGATGTCCTCGAGCACCCGCTCGACCTCGGCACGCTGCTCAAGGGCCGTCGGGCTCGCGATGTCCATCACATGCAGCAGCAGATCGGCCTCGGCGGCCTCCTGCAAGGTGGCCTCGAAAGCCTCGACCAGCTTGTGCGGCAGGTCGCGGATGAACCCCACGGTGTCTGACAGCGACACCGAGCAGCCCGCCTGCTCCAGCCACAGCGACCGCGTGGTCGTGTCGAGCGTGGCGAACAGCTGGTCTGCCGCATAGGCGCGCGCCTTGACCAGCGCGTTGAACAGGGTCGATTTGCCGGCGTTGGTGTAGCCGACCAGCGACACACGGAAAGTGCCGCGCCGCTCACGCGCCTTGCGCTGCGTGCCGCGCTGGCGCTTGACCTTCTCCAGCCGTTCCTTCACGGTCTTGATGCGGTCGCCGATCATGCGGCGGTCGAGTTCGATCTGGGCCTCGCCCGGCCCGCCCCGGCCGCCAATGCCGCCTTGCTGACGCTCGAGGTGCGACCAGCGTCGGACCAGACGCGTGGCCATGTACTGCAGGCGTGCCAGTTCGACCTGCAGCTTGCCTTCATGACTCTGCGCACGGGCGGCAAAGATGTCCAGGATCAGCGACGTGCGGTCAGCCACCGGAACGCCCAGGTGGCGCTCGAGGTTGCGCTGCTGTGCCGGGCTCAAGGCCTGATCGAAGATAACGCCATGGGCGGACGTCTGCGCCACCAGGTCGCGGATCTCGTCGGCCTTGCCGCTGCCGACAAACAAGGCCGCATCGGGCGCCTTGCGGCGCGCCAGCACACGGCCCACCGTCAGGTCGCCTGCAGAGTGCGCCAACAAAGCCAATTCGTCCAGGCTGGCGTCGAAATGCGACGCACCGCCCAGGTCAACCCCGACCAGCACGGCCCGCGTGGCGGTGTCGTCGGTGGCAGGGTCGGAGCGTGCGGATGAACTCAAGGCGTCGACTGCGAGTGCGGACCCCGGCTCAGGCCGCGTCCGGAGTCTCGTTGGGGTGGAAATTGACCGCGCGGCCCGGCACGACGGTCGAGATCGCGTGCTTGTAGACCATCTGCGTGACGGTGTTGCGCAGCAGGACCACGTACTGGTCGAAGGACTCGATGTGGCCCTGCAACTTGATGCCATTGACGAGGTAGATCGAGACCGGAACATGCTCCTTGCGCAGCAGGTTCAGAAAGGGATCCTGCAGGAGTTGGCTCTTGTTGCTCACGATATGCTCCGTGATGTGAAACGGGATGCCATCCACGTTATCACACGCGGTCCGCGCACGGAGATGGCCCCACGGCCGCTGCGCGGCGCTGCCGCAGCGACCAGGACGTACAAATCAAGCCTCTTCGAAGGGGTTGTGGCCACTGCGCATCTCGATGCGAAGCGGCGTGCCCACGAGCTTGAAATGCTCGCGAAAGCGACCTTCCAGGTAGCGCTTGTAGCTGTCGGTCACGTGCTCCAGGCTGTTGCCGTGGATCACCACCCGCGGCGGGTTTATGCCCCCCTGGTGCGCGTAGCGCAGCTTGGGTCGGAAGCGGCCCGCACGGCGCGGTTCCTGCCGCTCGACAGCCTCGTGCAGCAAGCGGGTCAGCACCGGCGTGGGCATCTTGCAGGTGGCTGAGGCATGGGCCTGCAGGATCGCCTTCCACACCGCAGTCAGCCCCTGCCGTCGAATGGCCGAGATGTGCAACAGCGGCGCAAACTTCAGAAAGGCCAGTCGCGTCTCGACCGATCGCGCCAAGGTTTGGCGCTGGTAGTCGTCGGTCGCGTCCCATTTGTTGATGGCCACCACCACCGCACGCCCGGAATCGAGGATGTAGCCGGCGATGTGCGCGTCCTGGTCGCTGACGCCCTGGGTGGCGTCGATCAGCAGCAGCACCACGTGTGAGTCGGCGATGGCCTGCAAGGTCTTGACGACCGAGAACTTCTCGATCGCCTCGAACACCCGCCCCTTGCGCCGCAGGCCGGCCGTGTCGATCAGCTCGAAGCGCCGGCCTTCGCGCTCGAACGGCACGTGGATGGCATCGCGCGTGGTCCCGGGCTGGTCGAACGCAACCAGTCGCTCCTCGCCCAGCCAGGCGTTGATCAATGTCGACTTGCCGACGTTGGGCCGTCCAGCCACGGCCAGGCGGATCACGCCGTCGGCCTCAGGCGCCGCTTCAGCGCCTTCTTCGACTTCGGGGCCGAAGTCATGGCCCGCCAGTGCCGCCTCGAGCAGGCTGCGGATGCCCTGGCCATGCGCGGCCGACACCGGGTGTGGCTCGCCGATGCCGAGCTCGTAAAACTCGGCCAGCAGCGGCGACTCGCTCATGCCCTCGGCCTTGTTGACCGCCAGCACCACCGTCTTGCCGCAGCTGCGCAGATAACGTGCGATGTCATGGTCCTGCCCCGACAGGCCGGCACGCAGGTCGACCACGAACACCACGGCATCGGCTTCGGCCACCGCCTGTCGCGCCTGGCGCGCCATCTCCTTGACGATGCCGGTCGTGCTGTCGGGCTCGAAGCCTCCGGTGTCGATGACAATGAACTCGCGCTGGCCCAGGTGGGCGTCACCGTAGTGGCGGTCGCGCGTCAGACCGGCGAAGTCGGCCACGATCGCGTCGCGCGACCGGGTGATGCGGTTGAACAGGGTCGACTTGCCGACATTGGGCCGCCCGACAAGCGCGATGACCGGTTTCACCACCGTGCGATCAGTTCGGCCGGAACGCGAACAGGCCGCCGCCCCGCGTGCTGACCAGCAGGGTGTTGCCGCTGAGCGCCGGCGTGCCAACGACCGGTTTGCCGTCGGTCGGCAGGCGCAGCTGCAATTGGCCGTCGGCCGCCGACAGGAAGTGCACCTGGCCCTCGCTGTCGCCGAACACCGCCGACGCGCCGACCGCGATCGCACCGCTGAGGCCGCGATAGCGCAGCTTTTCGTTGGTCCACAGGATCTCGCCAGTGGCCGCGTTCCAGGCCGTCAGCCGGTCCACCGCATCGCCCCCGAACAGCTGCTCGGCGTTGCCACCAACCGCGCTGTAACCCCCGCTGTTGCGCGTCCACAGCACCGTGGTCTTGGCCAGGTCGACACAGCCCACCGCGTTCTGGAAGGCGCGGGCACACAACCGGTCAGCGTGGCGCACCGGGGGGCCCACCAGATCGGCCAGGCGCTCGACCTCGTTCGAACCACGCGGGGTGGACATGGGCAGATCCCACAACACCGTTCCGCGCAGCGCATCGAGCGCCACCAGGCGGCCCGACTGGCCGACCAGCAGCTGGTTGCGCGCGGCGGTCAGCACCCCGGCCTGCGCCAGGGTCAGCGCGTCGCCCGGGCGCTGAAAGCTCCAAAGAAGCTTGCCGTCGAGTGCATCGAAGGCCTGCACGCTGCGGTCGACGGCCAGCACGAAGACACGTTCACCGGCCACCAACGGGGCCGTCACCACGCGCGCTGGCACACGCTGGCGCCAGAGCAGCCGGCCGCCTTCAAAAGTGACGACCTCGTTGTCGCGCGTGACCACACTGGTGAAGCGGCCGTCACTGCCCACGCCGGCCGAAATTGGCGATCCGGCTTGCGCACGCCAGAGCTCGGCACCGGTGTCGACGTTCAGCGCCAGCACCGTGCCGCCAGACGCAGCGGCGTAAAAGCGCCCGCCGTGCGCGGCCACCGACAAGGGAAAGTCGATGTTGCCGATCTGCGTCGACCAGACCTGGCGGCCGGCGATGCGCGGCGTGTAAGGCTCCAGCGGCGTCGGCTTGGGCTTGTCGGTCGAACAGGCCGTCAGCAGCGTCAACAGCAGCGCGCCGGCAAACGCCCATCCGCCGCGGTTCGTCCAGCGACTCATCGCGCGGCCCCCGACGCCGCGCTGGCCGCAGCCTGAGGCGGCGCGGCCAGCGACACCAGCTTGGCCTCGATCAGGCGGCGGTAGTCGAGTTTCGGGTCCATCGCCGCCCATGCGGTTTGATAGGCCGCGCGCGCTGCGTCGGCCTTGCCTTGCGCCAGCAGCACATCACCGCGGCGATCGGCCACCAGCGCCTCGAAACTTGGCGCCTTGGCGTCGTCGAGCTGCTTGAGCGCCTCGTCGTACTGCTTGGCCTGCAGCAGCAGGTCGGCCATGCTCAGGCGCGCCATCGTGCGGTATTCGTCCTCGCCGGCATTGGCCGCCACCCAGCCCAGCGAGGCCTTGGCCGCATCGATCTGACCCTTTTCGAACTGCAGTTTGGCCGCCGCCATGGCACCCTGCTGCGCAAAGACGGTGCGCGCATAGCGCTCTTTCAGGTCGCCGAAGATGCGGCTGGTCCGCTCGACGTCACCGGCGGCAACGGCGCGGTCGAGCTCTTCGTACATCGCCGCGGCCTTGGTGGCCTGGCTGCGCTGCCACCAGTTCCAGCCGTTCCAGGCGGCAAAGGCGCCCAGCGCCAGGATGAACACCCAGGTGATGAGGTTGCCGTACTGCTTCCAGAACGCCTTCAGGGCGTCGAGCTGTTCCTGCTCTTGCAGGTCGAGGGAGGTTGCCATGGATGAAGCGCAGTGTGGTCGGGCCTGGTGGGGGACAGTGGGGGCGTTGCCGGCGGGGAACCGGTGATTATGCGTGGAGCAGCTCGGCCGCCCAGGCCGCCTCGGCGCCCAGCGCGCGCGTCGACTGTGCCGCCGCCGCATCGCGCAGGGGCTTGATGGCGACCTGGCCGCTGGCCAGTTCGTCGGCACCGAACACCAGCGCAAAGCGCGCACCGCTGGCGTCGGCGCGCTTGAATTGCGACTTCATGCTGCCCGGCCCTGCGTTGCCGCCGGCATGCAGCAGCACGCTGACGCCGGCCGCGCGCAAGGCTTCGATGCAGACCACGACCTGGGGCAGCGCCCCGGCGTCGGGCACCACCGCATAGGCCACGGGCGGAGTCGCCGCCGGCAGAAGTTGCTCTTGTTGCAGCAAGTCGAGCACACGCTCGATGCCCATGCCCCAGCCTACCGCTGGCGCTGGCTTGCCGCCGATCAGCTCGATCAGGCCGTCGTAGCGCCCGCCGCCGCAGATCGTGCCCTGCGCGCCGAGCCGGTCGGTCACCCACTCGAACACCGTCAGGTTGTAGTAGTCCATGCCGCGCACCAGGCGCGGGTTGATGCGATAGGGCTGCCCCACCGCATCGAGCACCGCGCGCACGGCGTCGAAATGCCGCAGCGAGGCCTCACCCAGGTGCTCGAACAAGCGCGGTGCGGCGTCGACCAGGGCCTGCATCGCCGGGTTCTTGCTGTCCAGGATGCGCAGCGGGTTGCTGTGCAGGCGGCGGCGGGCGTCGGCGTCGAGCTGCTCGGCATGCGCTTCGAAGTAGCTCACCAGCGCCGTGCGGTGTGCCTTGCGCTCGTCGGGCTGGCCCAGGCTGTTGATCTCGAGCCGGACGTCGGTCAGGCCGAGTTCGCGCCACAGCGTGCGCGCCATCAGGATCACTTCGGCGTCGACATCGGGCCCGGCATGGCCCAGCGCCTCGACGCCAACCTGGTGGAACTGCCGGTAGCGGCCACGTTGCGGTTTCTCGTGACGGAACATCGGGCCGATGTAGTACAGCCGCTTGCCTCCGTCGTACAGCAGCGAGTGCTCGACCACGGCGCGCACCACGCCGGCCGTGCCTTCGGGGCGCAGCGTCAGTGCGTCGCCGTTCATGCTGTCGATGAAGGAATACATCTCCTTCTCGACGATGTCGGTCACCTCGCCCAGACCTCGCACAAACAGCGGTGTGGGCTCGACGATGGGTACACGCACGTTCTGATAGCCGTAGCGGCGCATCAGGCTGCGCACCTTGTCTTCGAGCCATTCCCAGCGCCCCGACTCGGGCGGCAGGATGTCGTTCATGCCTTTGACGGCCTGGAGGGGTTCAGCCATGGTGGATGGAATGTGAAGGCGGGGGAAACCGCCGCCGGCCCTGCAGGCCCAGCGGTACCGATGTCGCAGCCGGATCAGCCCGGCTGCTGCGGTGACCCGTCAATGGGCCGTGGTGACGCTGCCGAAGCGGCGTTCGATGTAGCCCTCGACAATGCGATGGAATTCATTCGCGATGCCGGCGCCGCGCAGGGTCATCGCTTTCTGCCCGTCGATGAACACCGGCGCCGCGGGCGCTTCACCGGTGCCCGGCAAGCTGATGCCGATGTCGGCATGTTTGCTCTCACCGGGGCCATTGACGATGCAGCCCATCACCGCGATGCGCAGGGTCTCGACGCCCGGATAGCGCGCACGCCAGACCGGCATCATCGCGCGCAGATGGTCGTCGATCTGCTTGGCCAGCACCTGGAACGTGGTGCTGGTGGTGCGGCCGCAGCCGGGGCAAGCCGTGACGCTGGGATTGAAGGCGCGCAGGCCCAGTGACTGCAGGATCTCGAGCGCGATCACCACCTCCTGCGTGCGCGCTTCGCCAGGCTGCGGCGTCAGGCTGACCCGGATGGTGTCGCCGATGCCTTGCTGCAGCAGCAGGCCCATCGCAACCGCCGACGCCACCGTGCCCTTGGTGCCCATGCCGGCCTCGGTCAGGCCCAGATGCAACGGGTAGTCGCAGCGTGCGGCCAGCGCACGGTACACGGCCACCAGATCCTGCACCCCGCTGACCTTGCAGCTGATGATGATCTGGTCGGGGTTCAGCCCCAGCTCACGCGCGTGTTCGGCCGAGTGCAGGGCCGACTGCACCAGCGCCGCGTACATCACCTGCCGCGCGTCCCAGGGCACGGCGCGCGCGGCGTTGGCATCCATCATCGATGCCAGCAGTTCCTGGTCGAGGCTGCCCCAGTTGACGCCGATGCGCACCGCCTTGCCCAGACGCGCCGCGACCTCGATCATCTGCGCGAACTGCCGGTCCTTCTTGTCGCCCTTGCCGACGTTGCCGGGGTTGATGCGGTACTTGGACAAGGCCTGCGCACAGGCTGGAAACTCGGTCAGCAGGCGGTGGCCGTTGTAGTGGAAGTCACCCACCAGCGGCACATCGATGCCCATGCGGTCGAGCTGATCCCGGATGTGCGGCACCGCCGCTGCCGCCTCGGGCGTGTTGACCGTGATGCGCACCATCTCCGATCCGGCGACCGCCAGCGCCTTGACCTGGATCGCGGTCTCGATCACGTTGACGGTATCGGTGTTGGTCATCGACTGCACGCGCACCGGCGCGTCGCCGCCGACGGTGACCACGCGAGAGCCCCAGACCACGCGCGCCTGGCGCGACCGGCGCGCGGCAGGGGCGGCGGCGGCAATCGGCAGGACGGTCAGCAGGTCGGTCGGCAGGTCCGTCGGCAGATCAGACTGAAGGTCGGACGGCAAGTCGGTCATCGGTTCGCGCCAGCAGGGGCAGATCAGCGCAATTCGAGCCGCGCCACGTTGTTGCGAGTGTAGGGCGCCAGGTCGGTCGGCTGACCGCGAAAGGTCACCGACGAGCCGCTGGCGTTGCCGACCAGCAGTCGCAGCGGCGGCCGCGCATCGACGGCCACTGCCTCACCGGCTGCCAGCGTGCGCGAGAACACCACCTGGCCCTGGGCATCGAGCACCTCGATCCAGCTCTGGCTGCGCGCGGCCAGCTGCAACAGGCCCGCCGGCGCTGACGCCGGCGGCGAAGCCGCGGGCACCGATGTGGTTGGTGCTGCGGCAGGTACTGTGGCCAGTCCTGTAGTGGTCACCCCGGCACTGGCCGCAGACACCGATGCGGTTGCAGCAGCGACAGCTGCAGCCGAAACCTCAGGCACCGACGCGGGCACCTCGATGGCCGCTGCCACGCTGGCAGCAGACGCTGCCTGCCCTGCAGCCACCGGCGACGACGCCGGTACCGGATCCGGAATGTGCCATTGGTCGAGCAGGTCGGACGGCAGCATGCCGACCACGATGGCGGCCAACAGCAGCAGCCCACCAGCCACGAACATCGGTTTGCTGGCCCAGGCCAGGCTGCTGCCGTCAGCGCGCGAATCGCGCTCCTGGAACGGTGTGTTGAGCTTGCCCATCGCGTCTTCGAGCGGTGGCGCATCGACCTGCGGCAGCAGCGCCAGCACCGGGCGCGGGTCGATCTTCAGCGATCGGCACACCGATTGCGCCAAGGCGCGCGTGAACGTGGCATTGGGCAGTTCGCCATACCGATCCTGCTCCAGCGCCTCGAGCTTGGCCGGTGCCACCTTGATGGTCGCCGCCAGCACCGAGAGGTGCAGCCCTTCGCGCTCGCGCGCTGCCTTCAGCAGGGCACCCGCACTGCGGCCGCCTACCGGCGCCTCATCCCTGCCAGCAAACGCCGCGTCACCGGCGCCCGGCATCGGCTCAGTCATCGAAGCGGCCTCGCTGCAGCCGCTGGGCCTCGGGGGAATCGGGGAAACGTTCGCGCAACTGGCGCGCCATGTCCTCCACACCCCCCATGTTGCCCATGCGGCGTTCGATGCGTGCCGCCAGCCACAGGGTCTGGGCGTTGGATTGGTCGGGCTGGCCGTTGATGCGCCGCACGTAGAACCGTGCGCGCTCGTACGCGCCGCGGCGGTACAGCACCTCGGCGTAGGCAAAGGCGGTGCTGGGATTGGCAGGGTCGAGTTCGAAAGAGCGCGCCAGGCTGCTCTCGGCGTCGGCCCACTTGTCGGCGCGCGCCTGGCAGACACCGCGCGCCATCCAGGTGCGCGCCGCTTCGGCATACTGCGGCGCGACCAGCGCGGCCGCAAACTGCGGATCGGCAGCATCGAAGCGCCGTTGCTGGCACAGGAACCAGCCGTAGTTGTGCAGCGTGTCGCCGTCGCGCGGCTTGAGCTCCAGCGCGTGCTTGAAGCTTTGCTCGGCCAGCGGCAACTCGCCCATGCCGGCATAGATCAGGCCGCGCAGATTGAAGGCCTCGGCCAGGTCGGGCTGCGCCGCCAGCGCGGCCTTGACCTCATCGAGTGCCGTGTTGGCCTGGCCGCGCGCGAAGTAGGCCGATGCCAGCTCCAGCCGCACCCGCGCCCGCTTCTCGGCGCTGCTGCGGTCAGACTCGGTACGCAGCTCGCGTTCGCTGCCCGCGGGCGTGGCACAGCCGCTCAACACGGTCAGCACCGCCAGCATGGCCAGGGCGACCAGGCCGGACAGTCGCTGCAACATCGGTCTCATGCACGCACTCCGGTTGCCACGGGCTGGATCGGGATGATCTCGCGCCGACGCTGCAGCCGCTCGTGAATGCGGGTGCGGTCGAGCACTTCGCCTGCCAGCTGTCCGCAGGCGGCGTCGATGTCGTCACCGCGGGTCTTGCGGATGGTTGCCACCAGCCCCGCATCCTGCAGGACGCGGGCGAAGGCCAGCACGCGCTCGTGCGGCGACCGGCGCAGACCCGACTGCGGAAACGGGTTGAAGGGGATCAGGTTGATCTTGCAGGGAACGCGCAGGCCCGGCACGGTGCAGGGGCTGCGGCCATTGACGAGG
Source organism: Rubrivivax sp. (assembly GCA_016707445.1). Classification (GTDB taxonomy): domain Bacteria; phylum Pseudomonadota; class Gammaproteobacteria; order Burkholderiales; family Burkholderiaceae_C; genus Rubrivivax. Next base: position 13,278 of record JADJHR010000012.1, on the reverse strand, counting down.
TCGACCAGTTCCTGCGCCTGCTCGGGGCTGTCGTTGACGCCGTCGAGCATGCAGTATTCGAAAGTGATGAAGTCACGCGGCGCGCGCGCCAGGTAGTGCTGGCAGGACTGCATCAGATCGGCCAGCGGGTGCTTGCGGTTGAGCGGCACCAGCGCGTCGCGCAGATCGTCGTTGGCGGCGTGCAGTGACACCGCCAGCGCCACCGGGCAGTCTTCGCGCAGGCGGTCGATCAGCCGCGCCATGCCCGAGGTGGACACGGTGACCCGCCGCCGCGACAGGCCGTAGGCATGGTCGTCGAGCATCACGCGCAGCGCCGGCAGCAGGGCGCCGTAGTTCTGCAGCGGCTCGCCCATGCCCATCATCACCACGTTGGTGATGGCGCGTTCACCGGGCTTGAGCGCCAGGCGGGCCCGCAAGGCATGTTCGGCATGCCACAGCTGGGCCAGGATTTCACCGGTGCTCAGGTTGCGGCTGAAGCCCTGATGGCCGGTCGAACAGAAGCGGCAACCCACCGCACACCCGGCCTGCGACGACAGGCACAGCGTGCCCCGATCGGCCTCGGGGATGAAGACGGTCTCGATCGCGTTGCCACTACCGACATCGAACAGCCACTTGACCGTACCGTCGGCAGACTGGTGTTCGCTGACGATGGGCAGCGCACGCACTTCGCAGTGCCCGGCCAGCTTCTCGCGCAGGCTGCGGGCCAGGTCGGTCATGCGGCCGAAGTCGGACTCACCCTTCTGGTGGATCCAGCGCAGGAGCTGAACTGCACGAAAGCGCTTTTCACCGCGTTCGGCGCACCATGCCGCCAGCCCGTCGAGGTCGAAATCGAGCAGGTTGACGAGTTTCATGGTGCCCGGTCCAGCGGCCCCTTGGGCCTTCAGCGACTGTAGACGTTCATGCCAGGGAAGAAGAAGGCGATCTCGACCGCCGCCGTCTCGGGCGCGTCGGAGCCGTGCACCGCGTTGGCGTCGATGCTGTCGGCGAAATCGGCACGGATGGTGCCCTTGTCGGCCTTCTTCGGGTCGGTGGCGCCCATCAGCTCGCGGTTCTTGGCGATCGCGCCCTCGCCTTCCAGCGCCTGGATCATCACCGGGCCCGAGATCATGAAGCTGACCAGGTCGTTGAAGAAGGGGCGCGCCTTGTGCACGGCGTAGAACGCCTCGGCCTCGCCGCGCGACAGGTGTGCCATGCGCGCCGCGACGACCTTCAGGCCGGCGCCTTCGAAGCGGGCGTAGATCTGGCCGATCACGTTCTTGGCCACGGCGTCGGGCTTGATGATCGACAGGGTGCGTTCGATGGCCATGAGTGTTCTCCTGATGAATGCTTGACAAAGCCTTGAATTCTAGCCTGCGGGTCTGGCGTGAACGCGGGCCCGAGCGCAGCACTAGCGGCCGCGGCCCCCGCGGCCACCACCGCTGCTGCCCCCACCACCACCGCTCTTGCCGCCGCGATTGCCGCCTCGGCCACCCCCCTTGCCGGCGCGGTTGCGCAAGGCATCGGCGCCGATGTAGCCCATCGAGGTCTTCATCGGGTCGGGCTGGCGCTGACCACCACCACTACCGCTGCCACCACCACCGGGCCGCCCACCACGGCCACCGCCACCGCCGCCGGACTTCTGGACGAAGCGCCGGTCGTAGGTCTGTTGCAGAGGATTCGGGATCGGGCCGTCGTCGCGGCCATCGTCGGTGGCGTCATCGTGCCCGTCGCGCACCGGCAGGCGGTCGCGCTGCAGCGCACGCTTGTCGTAGGTCTGCTGCAGCGGATTCGGGATCGGGTCGTCTTCGCCCAGTTCGCGCCGGGTCGAGCGGGCCTGCTGGATGGCGCGCTTGTCGTAAGTCTGCTGCAGCGGGTTGGGGATGTTCATCGGCCCCTCGCCGTCGGCCCGCGGCGGACGGTCGGTGCGTGGGCTGCGGTCGGGCCGCGGCCCGCGGTCACCGCCACGGTCGGGTGAACGCTCGATGCGTTCACCACGTCCGCCCTTGCCGCCGCGGCGCCCGCGCTTGTTGCGCAGACCGCCACTGCCGTCATCGTCGTCGCGCGCGCGTTCGGTGCCGGTCAGGCGTCGCAGCGCACGCACATCACCGTCGGGCAGGTCGACCCACACCCCGCGCTTGAGGCCACGCGGCAACACCACGCAGCCGTAGCGGATGCGGATCAGCCGACTCACGGCGTGCCCCACGGCTTCGAACAGCTTGCGCACCTCACGGTTGCGCCCTTCGGTGATGACGACGCGGTACCAGTGGTTGACGCCCTCGCCGCCACCGTCTTCGATGCTCTTGAAACCGCAGCGCTGGCCTTCGATCTCCACGCCCTCGAGCAGGCGATCCCGCTGTTCGGGGCCGAGCACGCCCAGCGAGCGCACCGCGTATTCGCGTTCGACGCCGAAGCGCGGGTGCATCAGCTGGTTGGCCAGGTCACCCGAGTTGGTGAACAGCAGCAGGCCCTCGGTATTGATGTCCAGTCGACCGACCGATTGCCACTTGCCGTGCGGCAGCCGTGGCAGACGGCGAAACACCGTCGGTCGGTGCTGCGGGTCGTCGTGCGACACCACCTCGCCAGCCGGCTTGTGATACGCCAGCACACGCGGCGGCGGCGGCGCGATGCGCACCTTGACGGGCTTGCCGTTGACGGCGATGCGGTCGCCGAATGAAATGCGCTGGCCCACATGGGCCGGCTCGCCGTTGACCGTGACACGGCCCTCGGCCATCCACTGCTCCATGTCGCGGCGCGAACCAATGCCCGATTGCGCCAGCACCTTGTGCAGCTTGGGTGCGTCGGGCTCAGGCGCGAGCACGCGCTTGGGGGCGACAAGCACGTCGGTTCCCGCCTCTTCGGCTGCCGGCTCGACATCGAAGGCCCCGGACAGCACCTGGGCGAACAATTCGTTGGGGTCGGTGGGTTCGAGCAGGATCGGGTCGATCGCAGGCGCCTGTGGCGCATCGAGAGCCGCCTCGTCAGCCTCCTCGTCGCCCAGGCCCGTCTCCAGCGCCACTGCGCCTTCGGTGTGCAACGCGCGGTCGCCGCGGTCATTGCGCCGGCGCCGGCGGTTGCGGCTGCGGCGGCTGCGCTCGCGCGCTGGCTCACCAACATCGGTCGCATCGCCAGCCCCGGGTGCGGGCATCGACGGCTGTGCATCGGCAAGTCCATCGACCAGTGAAGCGGCGGCCAGCGCGACCGCGGTTTGATGCGATTCGGCCGGCGCCACCGACCCCGCTGTCACCGGCGGCAGCTCGGCAGCCGGCCCGTCGATTGCGGCCTCGACCACCACACTGCGCTTGCGCCTTGGCGCACGTGCAGGCTTGGCCGGCGCGGCTTCGGCCTCAGCTGTCGGAACCAGTGGCAGCGCCGCGTCGGCAACCGGCGCAGCGACGGGCGAATCGACCGGTGGATGCAGTGCGTCTATCGGGGTTTCGGCAGCAAGCTCGACCGCGGCCTTGGCCACCCGTCGGCGGCGGGGTTTGGCGGGGGCGTCGGCCGCTGGCGCTTCGGCGGCGGGAGGTTGCTGCTCGTCGGGCTCGTTGGCGTTCATGGTTGCTCTGTGGACGGTGACTCAGGGGGGCGAAGGGAAAGGTCGTCAGGCGGACAAGGATCGCCCGCGGGTGGTTGCGGTTCGGCCTGCGGCCCTGCGGGCTCGGCCTCGTCCAGCAGCAGGCTGGCCTGGTCGTCGTCGAGCAGCCGGGCTTGCGCTTCGAGCACAGCCACGGCGCGCTCATGACCTTCGCCCTGCACACCCAGCGGCGGCAACTGGTCCAGCGCGGCAAGCCCCAGATCGTCGAGAAAGCGCTGCGTGGTGGCAAACAGCGCCGGTCGGCCTGCGGCCTCGCGGTAGCCGATCGACTCGATCCAGCCCCGGTCCTCGAGCTGCTTGACGATCTGCGAGCTGACCGTCACGCCGCGGATGTCCTCGATGTCACCCCGCGTCACCGGCTGACGGTAGGCCACGATGGCCAGCGTCTCCATCGCAGCGCGCGAATACTTGGGCGGCTTTTCAGGGTGCAGCCGGTCCAGGTAAGTGCGCATCTCGGGTCGGCTCTGGAAGCGCCAGCCGCTGGCGAGCGTGACCAGTTCGACGCCGCGGTCGGCCCAGTCACGGCTGATCTCGTCGAGCAGCATGCGCACTGAATCGGCGCCGATCTCGTCGTCGAACAGCACACGCATGTCGCGCAGCGGCATCGGCGACTGCGCGCAGATGAGGGCTGTCTCGAGAATGCGCTTGGCTTCGGCGCTGGTCATCGCTGGTGCTGGGCAGAGGCCGCCTCGACGGGGCGGGGCAAAGGCTCATCGGTGTCCTGGGGCCTTGCGGCATCGGGGGTCCGGTGCGGCAATGGCGGGTTGCTACGGTTGGCTGGGCTGTGGGCGCCGCTGGCGCTGCCTTGTCGTCACTCCGGGTCACCCGGGGTCACGCCGCATACGGGGGCGAACTGCATTGCGTCAGATGGCCCGGCCGCGCGGCCCTGGAACGGCCGGTCGGCTGGCGCGGGAAGACGCCGCAATGCATGATTGTAGCCGTGCCGCGAGGCCTTGTTGCAAGCCCGCATCAATCCGGCAGCAGCACCGACCAGGCGGCAGCGAAATCGGGCGGCGGCGGGCAGTCGAAGGCCATGGGCTGGCGGCTGATGGGATGGGCGAAGGCCAGGTGCACCGCATGCAGGGCCTGGCGCTGCAGGCCCAGTGCAGCCTGACCTCCGTACACGGCATCGGCCACCAGGGGATGTCGACGTGAGGCCAGGTGCACCCGGATCTGGTGCGTGCGGCCCGTGTGCAACCGGCACTGCAAGGCGCTCAAGCCTTGCTGATGGGCCAGACAGTCAACGTCGGTCTGCGCCGGCCGCCCGCCAGACACGACGGCCATGCGCGTGCGCTGCGCCGGGTCGCGTCCGATCGGGGCGTCGATGCGCTGCCGGGCCGGCTCGACCAGGCCCCAGGCAATCGCCCGGTACTGTCGCAGCACCTGGCGCTCGGCGATGTCACGCACCAGCGCCGTCACGGCCTCGAGCGTCTTGCCCACTACCATCACGCCCGAGGTGTCCTTGTCCAGGCGGTGCACGATGCCGGCCCGTGGCAGCCGTGATGCAGCGGCATGATGCGCCAGGATGCCGTTGAGCAGGGTACCGCTCCAGTTGCCCGCAGCCGGATGCACGACCAACCCGGCCGGCTTGTCGACAACCAGCAGGTGGTCGTCCTCGTGCAGGATGTTCAGCAGCATCGGCTGCGGCCTGAAGGACAGGCTCTCGGCCGTCGGCACCAGCGTCACCCGCACCGACTGGCCGGCGCGCATGCGGTGCGCATTGTGCGTGCAAGGCAGGCTGTCGACCAGCACATGGCCGGCCTCGACCAGGCCCTGCAGGTGGCTGCGCGAGAACTCGGGCGCAGCCGCCGCCAGCAGCCGGTCCAGGCGCTGGCCGTGATCGGCCGCCGTCACGTCTAACCGCCGCTGTTCGGCTTGCGACGCATCGGGGTCGGCTTCGAGTTCGTTCTCGGCATCACTGCCGATCGGCAGCGCGCCTGGGGCTGGGGATGGCATCTGCTTCCTATAATCGACCGCCTGCAACCCAAGCGCAGCCGTCTGATCGTGTCTGATCGGGCCCGGCCCGCCGCACCGAAACACCCATGCAACACTTTCGCCGATGGCGTCTTGCGGCCGCAACCCTGGCCGGCTTGGCCATGACGATCCTGGCCGGCTGTGCGTCCAGCCCGAAAGACGAGTTCGCCGGCCGCAACGCCGAGAAATTGTATGCAGAGGCCAAGGCCGATGCCGACGCCGGCAGCTACGACCGCGCCATCAAGGCCCTCGAGCGCGTCGAGGGCCTGGGCGCCGGCACCTTGCTGGCCCAGCAGTCGCAGCTGGACCTGGCCTACCTGTACTGGAAAACCAACGAGAAGGCGCAGGCGCTGTCGACCATCGAGCGCTTCATCAAGTACAACCCGTCGAGCCCGGCGCTGGACTACGCGCTGTACCTGCGCGGCGTGATCAACTTCAACGACAACCTGGGCCTGCTGGGCAACCTGGCCGGCCAGGATCTGGCCGAACGAGACCAGCGCGCATCGCGAGATGCCTACCTGGCTTTCAAGCAGCTGACCGAGCAGTTCCCGAACTCGCGCTACACGCCCGATGCCAAGGTCCGCATGGACTACATCGTCAACACGCTGGCCGCCTACGAGGTGCATGTGGCGCGCTACTACCTGAATCGCGGTGCCTACCTCGCCGCGGCCAACCGGGCGCAGCAGGCGGTGACCGAGTTCCAGCAGGCGCCAACCACTGAAGAGGCGCTGCACATCATGGTCGCCAGCTACGACAAGCTGCAACTGCCGGACCTGCGTGATGCGGCGCAGCGCGTGCTGCGCACGAACTTCCCCGACAGCCCCTACGTCACCGGCGTCACGGCCAAGGCGGCGGCCAAACCCTGGTGGCGGATCTGGTAGGCGCACCGGCCTGCAATCGCATGGCCGCCAGCAGCGCCAGCCAGTCCAGCGCCTCGGGTTCGTCGTCCAGCGCGGTCATCGGCGGCAGCGCCGCCAGCAGGCGCCGCCCGTAGCCCATCTGGCGCAGCCTGGGGTCGCAGATCACCAGCAGGCCGTGGTCGGTCTCAGATCGGATGAGCCGCCCCGCGCCCTGTTTCAACGCGACGGCGGCCTCGGCCACATGCACTTCGTCGAAGGCATTGCGGCCCTGTGCCTGCAACTGTCTGACCCTGGCTTCGACCAGCGGATCGTTGGGCGGGGGAAACGGCAGCTTGTCGATCAGCACGCATTGCAGCGCGTCGCCCGGCATGTCGATGCCTTCCCAGAAGCTGTGCGAGCCGATCAGCACCTTGCCCTGGCCGTCGCCGTACTGCTGCAGCAGCGCGCGGCGCGGCTGCGAACCCTGGGTCAGGATGTCCAGGTCGGCGCCGATCAGGTCGGCTTCGGCACGCAGCGCGGCAGCGACGATCTCCAGCGCACGCAAGGTCGTGGTCAGCACGAAGGTCCGGCCCTGCAAGGCATGCGCACAACGCGCCGCCAGCTCGCCCACCGCCACCGGGTGAGCTGATTCGTTGGGTTTCGGAAATCGCGGCGGCACCCACAGCCGTGCATGTTGCGCGTAGTCGAAGGGGCTGCGCACGCGCAGCGTGGCTGCGTCCTCCAGTGCGGTCTGGCGTGTGAACCAGGTCAGTGCCTCGTCGTCGCCGAGCGTGGCCGAGGTGAAGATCCAGGCCCGCGGTGTGCCGGCGCGCTGCTCAGTAAGCATGCTGCGAATGTCGAGCGGTGCCTCCACCAGCCGCGCCTGCTGCGCCGACAGGTCGATCCAGCGCACCCGCCCTTCCTCGGCCGGCTCGCTGAAGCGACGCGCCAGCGCGACGATCTCGAGCGCACGCTGGTGCAGGCGCGCCATGTCGGGGCCGATCTCCAGCCGCGCGGCCAGCGTCTGGGCAGCCTCGTCGAGCGCAACGCTCAACCGAGCCAGCGCCGACGCCAGCTCGGGACAGTCGGCGCGCTCGTCCCAGCGCAGCTTGCGCATCCCGCGCACCTCACGCAGCTCGCCGGCCAGCGCCAGCCGCAGATCGCGCGCAGCAATCTCGATGGCCGCTGCCAGCGGCTGCCAGGGCGCAAGTCCACGCGCCTGGCTGTTGCCCACTGCCAGCAGGTCGCGCGCCAGCTCCAGGGTCTGCGCCGTGCCCAGGGTCTGGCCGAGAAACTGCACGCCGGCATCGACCAGCTGATGCGCCTCGTCGAACACCGCCGCGTCGACGGTGGGCAGCAGTTCGGCCACGCCGCTGTCGCGCAAGGCCATGTCGGCAAAGAACAGGTGGTGATTGACGACCACCAGGTCAGCGGCCATGGCCTCGCGCCGAGCCTGCACGACATGACAGCTGCGGTACTCGGGGCAGTCGGTGCCCAGGCAGTTGTCACGCGTGCTGGTCACCAGCGGGATCACCGGAGAGCGCTGGTCCAGGCCCTCCATTTCGGCCAGGTCACCGCTGCGCGTGGACTGGGCCCAGGTCTCGACCCGCGCCAGCGCGCGCACGGCAAAACGGTCTGGCAGCTGCGCGCTCTCGCGCGCCTGTTGCAGCCGATGGCGGCACAGGTAGCTCGAGCGGCCCTTCAGCAAGGCCGTGTGCACCGGCACACGCAGCTGTTGCACCAGACGCGGCAGATCGCGCAGGAACAACTGGTCCTGCAGGCTCTTGGTGGCGGTGCTGACCAGCGCGCGCCCACCCGAAAGCAGCAGCGGCACCAGGTAGGCGAAGGTCTTGCCGACCCCGGTGCCGGCCTCGGCAACCAGTGCCGAGCGCTGCTCGATCGCCAGGCAGACGGCGCGTGCCAGCTCGGTCTGGGCCGGCCGTGGGTGGTAGTTCGGGTCGGCCTGCGCCAGCGGGCCGTCGGCATCGAATACCGCGGCGCTGCGTGCCCACAGGCTCTTGCTCACGCCGGCTCGGGCGGCTCCAGCGCGCCCTCCAGTCGGGCGATCTGATCGCGCAGCAACAGCCGACGCTTCTTCAGCCGCCGCAGCAGCAGGTCGTCGGCAGAGAGGTCGTCGGTGTTGCGGTCGATCAGGTTGTCGAGGTCCGCATGCTCCATGCGCAGCTCGATCAGCAGACGCTGGGGAGAATGCAGGTTGTCGCTCATGAAGGCATGCCTTGAAGTCGCCCTGGGAGTTTATATTCTGGGCCATGACATCGACCGCGCAGTCCTTCCGGTTGTCCGCCGCGACAGGGCTGCACAGGGGCGACCGGGCCTACCAGCAGGATCAGGTCGAGATCCTGATGCACCAGCGCGTCAAAGGCTGCGCCCTGGCCATCGTGGCCGACGGCATGGGCGGCAAGAGCGGGGGTCGCAAGGCCGCCGATCAAGTGATGCTGACCGGCCGTCAGGTCTTCGAGCGCTACGTGCCCAGCCAGGACGACGCCTCGCAGCTGTTGCACCAGCTGGTGATGGAAGCGCACCTGATGATCAAGCTGACGGCCATCACGGCCGAGGAAGAGCCGCACAGCACGATCGCCGCGTTCCTGATCAACCCCGATCTTGAGTGCTGGGTGGTGCATGCCGGAGACTCCCGCGTCTACCACTTTCGCGGTGCCGAGCTGGCGCGGCGCACCACCGACCATTCCTTCGTGCAACGCCTGGTCGATGAGGGCAAGCTGACCGAAGAAGCGGCCAACACGCACCCGCAGTCGAACCTGCTGACCGGATGCCTGGGCACGCAGACCGACCCGCCAGTGACGATGTGGAGCATCGATCGGCTGTCCTACGGCGACACCTTGCTGGCCTGCAGCGACGGCCTGTGGCACTACTTCACGCCCAAGGAGATGGGTGCGATCGTGCATGCCCTGCCGCCGCGCGAAGCGGGCGAGATGCTGATCTCCAAGGCGCGGCAGCGCGCCCGCGGCGGTGGCGACAACCTGTCGGTGGCGCTGCTGCGCGTCGACCCCCTGAAGTAGCGCGCTCAGCGCCTGGGCAACGATGCCGCGGGGCCCGGCGGCAAGGGCGGTACGGTCTTGCCCTGGGCGGCTCGCCGCGCCAGCCGGCCATCGATGCGCGCCTGATCGGCCTTGATCGTTTGTTGCAGCTGGCGTGCCGCCGCTGCCCGCCGGGCGGCCTGCGAGGCCGCCGACTGGGCACGGTCTGCCGCCGCCGGCGCAACACGCGGCCTGATAACGGGCGCAGCAGGCGCCGTGAATGCTCGCGCAGCGGTGGCGGCCGAAGCCGTCGCCGGGGCTGCAGGTGTCGCGTCCGCCACCTGCCGGGCCTGCACCTCGCGCTGGTGTTCGCCGGCACGCTGCGCACGCTGCTGCGTTGCGGCGGCCTGTTGGCGCCGCTGCAGATCGGCCAGCGCGCTTCGCTCGCGACTTCGCGCCGCGTCCACGCAGTCGTTGACGGTGAAGCGTTGCGCACAGGCCTGACGCTCGCGGTTGAAGCGCGACTGGATGTCCTGACGTTCATGGGCAGCCGGCGGCGCTGCGTCGACGTCGGCCCGCGCCCCCGCCATCGCCAGCAGCAGGGCCAGGCCGCAGGCCAGCAGTACCGGTGGGGTCGTCGACATCGTTCAGGTCAACGATGTGTCCACATCACGCCGCGCCAGCGCCAGAAACTCGGGCGTGCGCATCTCGGCCAGGCGCGACACGGTGCGCGCAAATTCGTGCGCCAGAGGCCCTTCGGTATACAGCGACTCGGCCGGCACCGCGGCCGAGATGATCAACTTGACACGGCGGTCGTACAGCACGTCCACCAACCAGGTGAAGCGCCGCGCCTCGCTGGCCAGCCGCGGTGGCATCTGAGGCACGCCGGACAGCAGCACGGTGTGAAAGCGCGAGGCGATCTCGAGGTAGTCGTTCTGCGACCGAGGCCCACCGCACAAGGTGCGAAAGTCGAACCACACCACGCCACCGGCGCGCCGCCTGGCCCGCAACTCACGATGCTCGATGTGCAACAGCGGGTCTTCGTCACGCGCCTCGGCCAGGCGGTCGAAGGACTGCGCCATCACGGCATGCGCAGCGTCATCGAGCGGACAGAGGTACATCTCGACACGACCGAGCGACAGCTGGCGGTAGTCGGTGCCGGCGTCGACGTTGATCACCTCGAGATGCTGCTTGAGCAGCTCGATGGCCGGCAGGATGCGGTCGCGGTGCAGGCCGTTGGGGTACAGCTCGTCGGGGTGGAAGTTCGAGGTCGTGACGATGCTCACCCGGTTGTCGAACAGCGCATCGAGCAGCCGGTGCAGGATCATCGCGTCGGTCACGTCGGCGACGTGGAACTCGTCGAAGCAGATCAGCCGGTAGCGGCGTGCGATGCGCCGGCCGAGCTCGTCCAGCGGATTGACCGTGCCCTTCAGGTCCTGCAGTTCGCGGTGCACCTCGCGCATGAACTCGTGGAAGTGCAGCCGCGTCTTGCGCGTCAGCGGCACGGCCTGGAAGAAGCAGTCCATCAGGAAGCTCTTGCCGCGCCCGACACCGCCCCACATGTACACGCCGCGCGGGATCGGCGGCCGTCGGATCAGCTTGGTCAGCGTATTGCTGCGACGGGCCTTGTAGTCGGCCCATTCGTTCTCGCAGCGTTCCAGCGACGCCACGGCACGCAGCTGGGCATCGTCGGTCTGGTAGCCACGCTCGGCAAGGGTCTGTTCGTAGAGCAGGCGAACCGGCATGGGGCGCGATGATAAGAGCCGCGGCGGCACGGCTCCGGCCCGCCGACGCGCTGCAAATTGAACGGTCAGAAGTTCAGCGTGCGCTTGTCCACCGCCAATGCCGCTTCCTTGATCGCCTCGGACAGCGATGGGTGGGCATGGCAGATGCGCGCGATGTCCTCGGCACTGGCCTTGAAGGACATCGCCACCACCGCCTCACTGATCAGCTCGCTGGCCATCGGGCCGACGATGTGCACGCCCAGGATCTCGTCGGTGCTGGCATCGGCCAGAAACTTGACCATGCCTGTGGTGTCACCCAGCGCGCGCGCACGGCCGTTGGCCAGGAAGGGGAAGGTGCCCGCCTTGTAGGCCCGGCCCGCGGCCTTCAGGGCCTGTTCGGTCTGGCCCACCCAGGCGATCTCGGGGCTGGTGTAGATGACCCAGGGCACGGTGTTGAAGTCGACATGGCCATGCTGGCCGGCGATGCGTTCGGCCACGGCCACGCCCTCTTCTTCGGCCTTGTGCGCCAGCATCGGCCCGCGCACCACGTCACCCACCGCCCAGACGCCAGGCAGGTTGGTGCGGCAGTCGGCGTCGACCACGATCGCGCCGCGCTCGTCGAGCTGCAGGCCCACCGCGGCGGCGTTCAGCCCTTCGGTGTGCGGCACGCGGCCGATGCTGACGATCAGCTTGTCAACGTCCAGCGACTGCGCCGCACCCTTGGCATCGGTCCAGGCCACACTGACGCCCTTCTTGCCGACCTTGACGGCACCGACCTTGACGCCGAATTCGATCTTCAGGCCTTGCTTGTTGAAAGCCTTCAGCGCCTCCTTGGCGATCTGCTCATCGGCGGCGGGCAGGAATGCGGGCATGGCCTCGAGCACGGTCACTTCAGCGCCCAGGCGGCGCCAGACCGACCCCATCTCCAGCCCGATGACGCCAGAGCCGATCAGCCCGAGCTTCCTGGGCACTTCGACGATGCGCAGCGCACCGTCGTTGCTGAGGACCATTTCCTCATCGAAGGGCGTGCCTGGCAAGGCACGCGCGCTCGAACCGGTGGCCACGACGATCTGCCCCGCGGTCAAGTGCTCGTCACCCTTGGCCCCGTTGACCAGGATCTCGTAGCCACCGTCCACAGCCCTTGCGAACGAGCCGCGACCATGGAAGAAGCTGATCTTGTTCTTCTTGAACAGGTACAGGATGCCGTCGTTGTTCTGCTTGACCACCGCCTGCTTGCGTCCGACCATCTTCTGCACGTCGATGCTCAGATCCTTCAGGCCGATACCGTGCTCGGCAAAGCCGTGCGCGGCGTGTTCGTAGTTTTCGCTTGACTGCAGCAGGGCCTTGCTCGGGATGCAGCCGACATTGGTGCAGGTGCCGCCTGGAGCCGGGCCGCCCTTGTCGTTCTTCCACTCGTCGATGCAGGCGACCTTGAAGCCGAGCTGCGCGGCGCGGATGGCGGCGATGTAGCCGCCGGGGCCGGCGCCGATGACGATGACGTCGAATGCGGTGCTCATGACGCTGCCCGGTCAGATGTCGAACAGAAGGCGCGCCGGGTCCTCCAGCGCGTCCTTCATCGTGACCAGGCCCAGCACTGCCTCGCGGCCATCGATGATGCGGTGGTCGTAGCTCATCGCCAGGTAGTTGATCGGTCGCACCACCACCTGCCCGTTCTCGACCACGGCGCGGTCCTTGGTCGCGTGCACGCCCAGGATCGCCGACTGCGGCGGGTTGATGATCGGCGTCGACAGCATCGAGCCGAAGGTGCCGCCGTTGCTGATCGAAAAGGTGCCGCCCATCAGCTCCTCGATGCCGAGCTTGCCGTCACGTGCCTTCTGGCCGTACTCGGCGATCTTCTTCTCGATGTCGGCAAAGCTCATCTGGTCGGCATTGCGCAGGATCGGCACAACCAGGCCGCGCGGCGAGCCCACCGCGATGCCGATGTCGAAGTAGCCGTGGTAAACGATGTCACTGCCGTCGACGCTGGCGTTGATGACGGGGAACTTCTTCAGCGCGGCCACTGCAGCCTTGACGAAAAAGCTCATGAACCCGAGCTTGACGCCGTGTTCCTTCTCGAAGCGCTCCTGGAACTTCTTGCGCATGTCCATCAACGGGGCCATGTTGACCTCGTTGAAGGTGGTGAGGATGGCATTCGTCGACTGCGACTGCAGCAG
>JADJHR010000011.1 GCA_016707445.1 Rubrivivax sp. | reverse complement strand
TCGATCTGGATGTCCACGGGCGCTGGCGGCGACGTTGTCTGCGCCATGGTCACCGGCAAGAACTGCGGCAGGCTCGCGGCCGTCTTGGCGGGCAAGGCCGTGGGACCTGGTGGCGCCAGGGCGGCGCCTTCGCGTTCGCGTGCAAGCTTGCGCCAACCGTGCACGATGTTCGCGTTCACGCCATGCGACATCGCCACCTTGGCTACGGATGCCCCAGGCGCCGCGCACTGCTCCAGCACCAACGCCTTCAACTCCGCACTGTGCCGCCGGCGCAAGACGACTCTCTCCGCTGCCATCGTGTCCACCTATCTGCTTGATGGACACGATCATTGGCGTGACGCCGCCCCCATTCAAGGTGCCGCGCCTAGACGCTTACGCGCTTGGTGGCCACGTGCCATTCGATGTCGGCACGGATGCGGCCTTCGTTCTGCGCCTCCACGATCTCTTGTCGCTTGTCCACGCCGGTGTAGCCGGCGTCCAGGTGCGCTCGCGTCTCCTGCCCATGCAGCATGCCGTGCGTATGGGCGACGTCGGACTCGTTGGCTGCAGTGGCGCCCACGCTGTGCACCAGTCCAGACTCGGCATCGGCGCCGATGTGGGCCTTCATGCCGAAGTACCACTGGTTGCCCTTTCGGGTCTGGTGCATCTCGGGGTCTCGGGCCTTGTCCTTGTTCTTGGTCGACGGCGGCGCGGCGATGATGGTGGCGTCCACCAGAGTGCCTTCGCGCATGAGCAGCCCGCGTGCCTGCAGGTCGGCGTTGACGTGCTCGAAGATCGCCTTGGTGAGCTGGTGCGCTTCGAGCTTGCGCCGGAACTTCAACAGCGTCGTGGCGTCAGGCACTTGCTCACGCGAGAGGTCGATGCCGATGAACTCGCGCATGGCCTGGCTGTCGTAGATCGCGTCTTCCAGACCCTCGTCGCTGAGGCTGTACCACTGCTGCAAGAAGTACATGCGCAGCATGCGAGGCACACCGATCGGCTGCCGGCCGACTCTGCCGGCTCGTGGGTAGTGCGGCTCGATCAGCGCCACAAGGCGGTCCCACGGCACGACAACATCCATCTCGCCGAGAAACTTCTCGCGCCGAGTCTGGCGCTTCTTGCCTGCGTACTCCAGGCTGGCAAAGCTGATTTGCTTCATGATCAGATCATCGACGCAGCGACGGCCCAGGACCATCGAGTGCGACCCGAATTGATCAGCGTTTCCCTAACAGCTGAAGCGTTTAAGCGCGCCACGCTCAAGGAGATGGCCGCGCCGTTGTCAACGGGTCCGATGGACCTGTCGTACGTGCTGAGGCCGTTGAGGGATGAGGTCTGAAGGCATTGGGCTCCTGGAATCGGGGCAGATCAAGGGCCAGATCCTGGAGGTGATCGGGCGCAGCACGTACGGGCCAAGGCGACCTTCGTCTCGAACGCCCAGTCACGGCTACCAGCATCCAGCAAAAGTGTTCGTTTCGAGGGCTGCATCAGACTGGTTGCGGCCGATCGGGTTGGGCCGGTGAATGTCGGCGGCGGCCTAAACCTGCCGTGCAGCGGTCGCCGAGGTGAGCGACCGGTCCACTCCGGAACTTGCCGTTGGCCGGCGCCGTCGTGCGATTGACCGTCACGTCGAAGAGGTGCACGGGTTTGCCATCGAGGCGATGCTGACGCCGCCGGCCGAATGACTGCACCCGAATGCAACGAACTCATCCTTTCGACCCTTCTGCGACATCGACCAACGCGATCTCGTTGCCCCGAAGCGGTCGCTCGGCCACTGCAGCGTCGCCCGAGAAACGTCCTGCAGCGGAGGTCACCCTCTTGCAGGTACGCCTACGATGATCGAGGCACCGCAACGACATCCCAAGCTCCCAAGCGCCTGTGGCTGTTGCTGAATTAACCGCGGGGCTACGCGCATCCGCCTTCCCTGAGTGCGGCATCCGGGCTACAAGCGCAGACATGTTCCTTCGCCAACGCCCCGCCGCACCCCTGGCCGCCTACGTCGAGTGCCTGTGGTACAGCTCGCGCGACGCGTTACCGCACACGTATGAGTGCAGCTTGCCCACAGGTTGCGCCGACATCGTGCTGCCACTGCTGCAGGACCATCTAGTCCGTGAAGACGAACATGGCCTGGTCGCCCGCTGGCTACGTGGCGCCGTCGTGCAAGGTCCGTTCGACCGCTTCGGCGTGCGTGGCACCACGGGCCCGTCGACCGTGCTCGGGGTGCACTTCAGGGCGGACGGCGCTGCTGCCTTCTTCGGCGGTGCACTGCCAACACTGCGCAACCGCACTGAGTTGCTTGAAGACCTGTGGGGCCTGCCTGCCCGCACGTTGCGCGAGCGCTTGCAGGCCGCCACATCGCCGCAGAATGCGTTGCTCGTCATGCACGAACATCTGGTGCAGCGGCTGATGGGCGCGCCACCGGTCGATTCGCTGGGCAGGGTCGCCCTCTCGGCGTTCCGCCGCGACCCCGTACAGGGTGACAGCGGACGTCGAGGTGCGCTGCGGCCACGTCAGCGACGAACTGCACCGTGCATTGGCAGATGCCGACATGCTGGCAATGGGACAGCGGCGCAGAAGTGCGCTGGCCGAGATAGTTCTCGACAGGACCGTGCAGCGCCTGGTGAAGTGCAGCAGGCGGCCCGTGCTGGTGGTCAAGCAGGTGGCCGATGGCGCTTACCGACGCGCGCTGGTGCCGATCGATTTCACGCCGGCTTCGGAGGCAGCGGCCCTCGTCGCCGCGGCCCTGGCGCCTGACATCGATCTGGAGGTCTTCCAGGCCCTTGACTCGACGGACGAGAGCGTCATGCGTGACGTCGATGTCAGCGAATCTGTCATCCGCGCATACCGCGTCAGGCAAGAGGCTGTGCTGCTGGCGCGCATGCGGCGCAGGATGGCGCGGCTCGGCCTGGACGCCCGCAAGCTGAGCTTTGCGCTGTGGCGCGGGTGGCCGGCATCGGCCACGCGCGAGCCGGTCATGCACCTGCAGCGCAAAGTTCTTCGTGGATGCGATCGTAGTTGCCGGCAGAAATATTACTCGCCGACCAGCACGAGCGACCTGACCGCGCCGGCGGATGAAGGCCGCCGCGACACGCTGGGTCGAACGCCTGATCAAATTAAGCCCCGCGGCCGCTCCGCCCCGGGGGGCGGCGGCCGGGGCCCCGCGGGGTGGCCGGGGCCCGCCCTCTGGGGGGGCCCGGCCCCGGTGGGCGGCTCCCGCTGCCCGCGTCGGCCCCCCCGTCGCCCCTGCCCCGGGCCCGCCCGGGGCCCGCGGTCCTCCCCCACCGCCGCTCCGGCCGGGCGGGCGCCGGGCGCCCTCGCCTCCCCCTGCCGCGCCCGGCCGCCGCCGCCCGTCGTTCCCCCTCCCCTTCTCCCCTCTTCCCCCCGCCCCCCCCTTCCCAGGAGCGAACATGAGAAGCAGCTTCCCCAATCCATGGGCCGAGGTGATCATCGAGCAGATGGGGATCGTTCGGCAGTCCACCAACGTGGTGGCCAGGTGCATCGACCCCGAGCTCCTGCTGGACCCGCAGGCCGTGGTCGAGTACTGCCTGCACCCGAGCGCAGAGCGATTGAATCCGCTGGAGTTCCACGGCAAGCGACGGCGCAATGCAGTGAGCAGGCACACCCATCCATGAACAACACACGCGCTTGCCAAGCGCAAGCAGGCCGGCCAGGCCGGCAATGAACGGAGAACGGCATGAACGCACTCGACAGCATTGCCACGATGACGACGGCAACCAGCAACGCCCGCTATATCAGCCTGGCGAAACTGGCGGGCAAGACCGGCGTGGATCTGGCGCGCCTGCCCCACACCGTGAAGATCCTGCTGGAGAACATCGCCCGCCGGGCCGGCGAGCGCGACGTGTCGCAAGCCGACGTCAAGTCGCTGGCGCGCTGGCCCGACGGCGACGATGCGTCGCTGGCGTTCATGCCGGCCAGGGTGTTGATGCAGGACTTCACCGGCGTGCCCGCCGTCGTCGACCTGGCGGCGATGCGCAGCGCGCTGGCGCGCGCCGGTGGCGACCCGAAACAGGTCAACCCGTTCGTGCCGGTCGACCTGGTCATCGACCACTCGGTGCAGGTCGACCGTTTCGGCAGCAACGAGGCCTACGCCGTCAACCTGGAATGGGAATACAAGCGCAACCGCGAGCGCTATGCGCTGCTCAACTGGGCGCAGCAGGCCTTCGAGGGCTTTCGCGTCGTGCCGCCGGGCATGGGCATCTGCCACCAGGTCAACCTTGAGCACCTGGGCCGCGTGGTCATCGAGCGCGACGGCTGGGTCTTTCCCGACACCCTCGTCGGCACCGATTCGCACACCCCGATGATCAACGGGCTGGGTGTGCTGGGTTGGGGTGTCGGCGGCATCGAGGCCGAAGCGGCGATGCTCGGCCAGCCGATGTTCCTGCCCAAGCCGATCGTGATCGGCGTGCGCACGCGCGGGCAGCTTCCGGCGGGCACCACCGCCACCGACCTTGTGCTGACCCTGACGCAGATGCTCAGGGCCCACGGCGTGGTCGGCAAGTTCGTCGAGTTCTTCGGCCCCGGGCTGAGCAGTCTGGGCATCGCTGACCGCGCGACCCTGTCGAACATGTCGCCCGAGTTCGGCGCCACCGCCACGCTGTTTCCCGTCGATGTGAACACCTTGAAGTACCTGCGCCTGACCGGGCGCGGCGCCGCATCGAGCTGGTCGAGCGCTATACGCGCGAACAGGGCCTGTTCAGGAGCGACGACGATGTCGAGCCGAATTTCAGCGAGGTGCTCGACCTCGACCTGAGCCGGGTCGAACCGAGCGTGGCCGGCCCGAAGCGGCCGCAGGATCGGGTGGCGCTGTCCGGAGTGGCGCAGTCGTTCCGGTCCGGCATCGGCGGCGCGGCGGCCGAGGTCAGCCCGAAGCAGATCTCGCGCTTCGACGACGAGCGCGACGTCGAGGCCGGCGCGGTCCTGAAAGCGCCGCCGGAGCGTCTGCACGAGCCCGAGGCCGCCGCATCGGTGGTTAACGGATCGGTGGTCATCGCCGCCATCACCAGTTGCACCAACACCTCGAACCCGTCGGTGATGATCGCCGCCGGTCTGCTGGCGAAGAAGGCGGTCGAGGCCGGGCTGCAATCGCGCCCGTGGGTGAAGACCTCGCTGGCGCCGGGCTCGCGCGTCGTCACCGATTACCTGGCCGAGGCCGGCCTGATGCCGTACCTGGAGCAACTGGGCTTCAATCTGGTGGGATACGGCTGTACCACGTGCATCGGCAATTCCGGCCCGCTGCCCGAAGAAGTGGCCAAGGCCGTCACCGACAACGACCTGGCGGTGGCCGCGGTGCTGTCGGGCAACCGCAACTTTGAAGGCCGCATCCACGCCCAGGTGAAGGCCAGCTATCTGGCATCGCCGCCACTGGTGGTCGCCTATGCGCTGGCCGGCACGGTGCTGTGCGACCTGTCGAAGGATTCGCTGGGCAAGGACGATAACGGCAAGCCGGTGCTGCTGAAGGACGTTTGGCCGAGCGCCGAGGAAGTCGAGGCGCTGGTGGCCTCTTCGGTGAACTCGGAACAGTTCGAATCGGAATACGGCCGCATCTTCGAAGGCGACGACAAGTGGAAGAGCATGCCGGCGCCGACCGGCACCTTGTTCGAGTGGGCGGAAGATTCGACCTATGTGCGTGAGCCACCGTTCTTCATCGACTTCGCGGCCGAACCAGCGGCGCTGGCCGACGTCGAAGGCGCGCGCGTGCTGGCGATGCTGGGCGACTCGATCACCACCGACCACATCTCGCCGGCCGGCGCCATCGGCCCCGATTCGCCGGCCGGCGCTTACCTGATCGAGCAGGGTGTGCCGCGGGCCGAATTCAACAGCTACGGCTCGCGGCGCGGCAACCACGAGGTGATGATGCGCGGCACCTTCGCCAACATCCGCCTGCGCAATCAACTGGTTCCCGGCGCCGAAGGGCCGTGGACGGTGCACCTGCCCGACAACGAGAAGATGAGCATCTATGACGCGGCGATGCGCTACCAGAACGAGGGCACGCCGCTGGTGGTGATTGCCGGGCGCGAGTACGGCTCGGGCAGTTCGCGCGACTGGGCCGCCAAGGGCTCGGCACTGCTGGGCATCAAGGCCGTCATCGCCGGGAGCTACGAACGCATCCACCGCAGCAATCTGGTGTGCATGGGCGTGCTGCCGTTGCAGTTCAAGGACGGCGCATCGGCGGCGTCACTGGGCCTGGACGGCACCGAGACCTTCAACATCACCGGCATCGCCGTCGGCATCGAGCCTGGGCAACTCGCCAAGGTGTCCGTCAAACGAGCGGACGGCTCGCAAACAAGCTTCGATGCGATTGTCCGGATCGATGCGCCGGCCGAAGTCGAGTATTTCCGCAACAGCGGCATCCTGCAAATGGTGCTTCGCCAGCTTGCTGGCCCCGCAACTCGGCATCCTGCTTGCTGCAGGCAGTCATGGCGCTGAACTGGTGCTGCTACTCCCAGTTGTGGGTCAGCAGCGCCTTGACATGGTCGTCCCGGCGCCCGGCGCGGCCTTCTTGCGCTACGAATTCTATCCTTTCTCTTGGGCGCTCTTCTCGGCGGTTTCGTTTTGCCTGCCGCGAGCTCTGGCTGTTCTCGATCCTCCTTTCTCTCTCTTTCTGCGGCAGGCCTCTTGCGTCCTGCTTCTTCTTTTCCCTCTCTCTTGGGGTCGCTTTTGCCCCCTGGGACTTGATCGTCGACGCTCTTGGCGCGCTCGTGATCAGTGTTTTCGCCTGGTGGCACAGGAAAGGAAACCGGCGTTCCTTCGGCGATATCTGGATCGACAGGTTCATTGAACGTAATCCCCAGCTGTTCCGCAGCTGACAACTCTGAGGAAAATCCCATGTATTCATTGACCCACGACTATCCCGCCGTATTGCTGGCCGAGCGCGAGGCGCCGTGCCTGTCGCTTTATCAGCCGACCCACCGCCAGCATCCCGACAACGCGCAGGACCCGCTTCGATTTCGCAACCTCGTCAAGCAGTTGGCCGCATCGCTGCGCAAGCAGTACCCGGCACGCGACATACCTGCGCTGCTGCGCCCGTTCGACGCGCTTGCCGAAGATCGCGACTTCTGGAATCACGCTGGCGACGGGCTGGCCGTTTTAGGCGCGCCGGACTTCTTTCGGGTCTACAAGCTGCAGCGGCCAGTTGCCGAACTGACGGTCGTCGCCGACAGCTTTCATGCCAAGCCGCTGATGCGCATCGCGCAGTCTGCCGACCGCTACCAGATCCTGGGTCTCAACCGGCACGCCTTCAAGGTCTTCGAGGGCAACCGCGACGCGCTGGTCGAGTTGCCGCCGATCGGCGGCATGGCGCAGACCGCCGACGAATGGCTCGGCAAGGACGGCGACGCCCGCGAGGGCGCCCACCGTGCCTACGGTCAGGACGGCGGGGGCGACGTCACCCGCCACGGCACCGACGTCAAGCAGGACGCCGAGGACCGTGACACCCAGCAGTTCTTCCGCGCCGTCGACGCTGCGGTGCTGAAGCACTGTTCGCAACCATCGGGGCAGCCTTTGATCCTCGCGGCACTGCCGCAGCACCATCATCTTTTTCGCGCCGTCAGCACCAATCGGTCGTTGATTGCCGAAGCGATCGATGTCGACCCGGATGCGCTGTCGCTGGACGCGCTGCGCGAACGCGCCTGGCAGGTGATGCAGCCGCACTATCTGCAGCGGCTGGCGGGGCTCGTCGAGTCGTTCGGCGCTGCCGCCGCGAAAGGCCGCGGCACAGACGGCCTGCGCGCGATCGCCGAGGCGGCGGTCGGCGGGCGCGTCGAAACGCTGCTGATCGAGGCCGAGCGTCTGTTTCCGGGCCACATCGACCCCACCAGCGGCGCGATCACGACGGCCAATCTGGCGCATCCGGATGTCGACGACGTATTGGACGACCTGGGCGAAATCGTCCTGAGGAAGAGTGGCGAAGTCATCGTCGTGCCTGCCGAGCGCATGCCGACGAACACCGGCGTCGCAGCGATCTACCGCTACTGATGGCCGGCTTCATCCGCCTGCACGCACTGCTCGTCGACGACGACACGCTGGCGCAGGTCTGCCGAGACTTGCCTGAGTCCGCG
Organism: Rubrivivax sp.; assembly: GCA_016707445.1. Classification (GTDB taxonomy): domain Bacteria; phylum Pseudomonadota; class Gammaproteobacteria; order Burkholderiales; family Burkholderiaceae_C; genus Rubrivivax. Next base: position 145,172 of record JADJHR010000011.1, on the reverse strand, counting down.
TGCCGCGAGCAGCCTCGCAACTACGGCGTGCACGTCGTGTCGCTCGGCCTGACCAAAATCGGCGAAGGCCTGGCCGATCCCAAACTCGTGCTCGCCTGGTTGCTGGATGCCATCGGCACGCCGACCTGGGCGCTCGGCCTGCTGGTGCCGGTGCGCGAATCGCTGGCGATGCTGCCGCAACTGGCGATCTCGGCACGCATCCGGCAGCTCGCCATTCGCAAGACCGTTTACGTGTTCGGCTGTGTCGTCCAGGGCGCGGCGATCACCGGCTTCGGCTTGATGGGGTGGTTCGCACAGATGTTCTCCGGCGCCGTCGCCGGCATCGTCGCTGTCGCCCTGATCGCGGTCTTTGCGCTCGGCCGCAGCCTGTGCTCGATCAGCTTCAAGGATGTGCTCGGCAAGACCGTGGACAAGGGCCGGCGGGGCTCGGTCAGCGGCACGGCGGGCACCATCGCCGCCGTCGTGACACTGCTGTTGGCACTCAGCTATTCGACCGGCTGGATCCCACTCACGGTGCCGGTCGTCGCTGGCATGGTCGTTCTCGGCGGCGCCTGCTGGCTGCTGGCCGCGTTCATCTTCGGGTCGATCTGGGAGGAACCCGGCGCAACCGAAGGCGGCATCGACGGCCTGGCCGCGGTCATTGCGCAGCTCGGACTGTTGCGCAGCGATGCACGCCTGCGCCGTCTCATCGTCACGCGCGCATTGCTGTTGTCGACCGCGCTGGCGCCCCCGTTCTACATTGCACTCAGCGGCGACAGCACCGCCAGCGGACTCGGCACGCTGGGCCCCTTCATGGTCGCATCGGCGGCGGCGAGCCTAGCCAGCAGCTACGTCTGGGGCCGACTCGCCGATCGATCGAGCCGGCGCGTGCTGATGGTCGCGGCCACGCTCGCCGCACTCGCGAATGCCGTGGCCGCCTTCGTTGCACTGGCGATGCCGAACCTGCTGGAGACGGCGCTGCTGCTGCCGGCACTGTTGTTCGTGCTCATGGTCGCGCACCAGGGCGTACGGCTCGGGCGTTCGGTGCATGTGGTCGACATGGCCGACCGCGACAACCGTGCGACCTACACCGCACTCAGCAACTCGGTCGTCGGTCTGATCCTGCTTGCCGGTGGCGTCTTCGGCTTCATCGCGCAGTGGCTCGGCATCGGCGCCGTGCTGGCGATCTTCACATTGATGGCTGCACTCGCGATCCGTGCGGCAGCTGGGTTGGATGAGGTTCAGGCGGCTTGACCGCGACACTCACCTCGACCTGGTCAGCCGGGCTTTTCAGTTGTCGGGCCATTCGCGCGGCAATCGCTCAGCTCGGTTTCCTGCGCGTGCTGACCATCGTTGCCGTTACCCCGTTGCAAGGCTGCGTTCCGCTGCCCTCGCTCGACGGTCGAAGCTCCACGATGATCCTGCACGACATGTCAGATACCCAGTTGGGCAAGGCGGCGCTGCCGTTGGTGCAGGCGCACCCCGACAAGTCGGGCGTATTCGCCTTGTCCGATGGACGCGATGCCTTTGCAGCACGGGTGCTGCTGGCCGGCGCCAGCGAGCGCTCGCTCGATATCCAGTACTACATCTGGAATGATGACAAGACAGGCACCTTGCTGTTTGAAGCGCTGCGTCGCGCCGCAGACCGTGGCGTTCGCGTGCGTCTGCTGCTCGACGACAACAATACCGCCGGTCTGGATACCGTTCTCGCCGCGCTGAACGCACACCCGAACATCGAAGTGCGGCTATTCAATCCGTTCATACAACGGCGCTGGCGTGTCTTGGGTTTTCTCACCGATTTCTGGCGCTTGAACCGGCGCATGCACAACAAGTCGTTCACCGCGGACAACCAGGCAACGATCATTGGCGGTCGCAACGTGGGCGACGAATATTTCGACGCGGGCCAGGGCTTGTCATTCGTCGACCTCGATGTACTGGCGATTGGCCCTGTCGTCGACGACGTGTCGAACGATTTCGACCGCTACTGGACCAGCGACTCGTCCTACCCGGCCGAGCGGGTGCTGGCCCGCGTCAGCCATACCGCCATTGCCGAGGTCACAGCGGCTGCGTTGCGGGTCGAAAGGGATCCCGCCGCCGTCGCTTACATGCAGGCGATCGCCAGTTCGCAGTACGTCCAGCAGGTGCTCGCAGGTCAATTGCCATTCGAATGGGCCACCGTACACATGGTCAGCGACGATCCGGCCAAAGGGCTGGGTCGTGCCAGGGATGACGAATTGCTGTGGACGCGGCTGAAGCAACTTCTCAAGGCACCGCAGCTCGAGTTGGAGTTGGTCTCGCCCTACTTCGTACCCGGCAAGGATGGGGTCGCGTACTTCAGTGCCCTGGCCCGACAAGGAATCAAGGTCACGATACTGACCAATTCGCTGGCCGCAACCGATGTTGCCGCCGTGCACGCCGGCTATGCCAAACGACGCCAACCGATGCTTGAGGCAGGGGTTGAGATTTTCGAGATGGAGCCCGAGTTTTCGCCTGCTCCCACCAAGGCCCATGGACCGCTGGGCAGCTCGAACGCCAGCCTGCACGCGAAGACGTTTTCGATCGATCGCTCACGCGCCTTTGTTGGTTCGTTCAACTTCGATCCCCGATCCCAAAGGCTCAACACCGAACTCGGCTTCGTGATCGACAGCCCGACCATGGCGCAAGCGATTGCCGATGCGTTTGCCACCATCATTCCCGCGCGTGCCTACAGGGTGCGCCTGAACGACTCAGGAGCACTTCAGTGGGTGGCGCAGAACAACGGCCAGGAGATTGTTTTTGACCAGGAGCCCCGCACGGGATTTTGGCTGCGGGCCTTCGTAGCCGCGTTGTCGATGCTGCCGATCGAATGGCTGCTTTGATGAAGTCTCGGCGCCCGGACCAAGTGGCAGCTGCCTCGTTGTTCGACACTGATGCCATCCAGAAGCGAACCGGATTCATGCCGGGTTAGGTCAGGGCCAAACCATGGATAACACCGTGCACGGGTTGCGAGAATTCTTCACCGACCCACGCCGCGCTGGCGCGGTGCGGGTGGGCGGCGGCGCTTTTTGCATCGTGCTGTTAGCCGCGCTTGTCTGGATCGCCTTGGCGCGGGGCGGCACACGACTCGACAGACCCATGGGTCAGGCTCTGGCCGGCTCGGCGATGGCAGCGCTGGCCACCGCACTGGGGGCGCTGCCGGCTTTGTTCATGCGCCGCATCTCGGCACGCTGGGAAGCCATCTTGCTCGGTTTTGGTGCCGGCGTCTGGTGGCCGCCGCATGCTTTTCGTTGATCGTGCCGGGAATCGGGGCCGGAGCGGCGATGCTCGGTAGCCAGCTGGCAGGAGTCCTGATCGTCGCGACCGGACTGCTGCTGGGCGCAATCGGTCTGTTGTTCGCCGACAAGCCGGTGCCGCACGAGCATCCCACCGCAGGACGCCACGGTCCGGACTGGATACACCTGCGCCGGGTCTGATTGGTGGTACTTGCGATTGAGCTGCACAACTTTCCCGAAGGCATGGCGATCGGGGTCGGTTTTGCTGGCGGCGATCCTTCAGTGGGAATCCCGCTGGCGGCGGCGATTGCAATCCAGGATGTGCCTGAAGGACTGGTCGTCGCCGTGGCGCTGCGCACGGTGGCTTTCTCGCCTTGGAAAGCAACACTCGCCGGCGCGCTCACCGGGCTGGCCGAGCCACTTGGCGCTGTCGTCGGAGTCGCCCTCGGTTCGAGCTTTGCGACCTTCTATCCACTCGGGCTGGGCTTCGCCGCGGGAGCCATGATCTGGGTGGTCTCGCACGAAATCATCCCCGAGACCCACCGCAAAGGCCACGAGCAGGCCGCCACGCTGGGCTTGATCGGCGGCTTCATCGTGATGCTGCTGCTCGATACCGGGCTCGGATAGCGGCCTCGTCGATGACCGGCGCGATCTGCCCGGATCCGATCAGCGGGCGCATCGTTCGCTGCTTGTTCGAAGCCGATCCGGCGGCCGACGTTTGGCGAATCAGCTCGCGTCGTCTCGAACCCAGCCCATTGCGACGGCCGCGCCGCAGAAGGCAACCACGATGGCCGGCGCAAGCAGCACCAAAGCATCGGGCAGCAAGGTGGTCGAATAGACACCGGCCAGCGCCCCGCTGGCCAGGCTGAGCCAGATGAGCGCCGGCCTTTTCACCTGCGCCCACAGCCCCCGCCCGGACAGCGCGTCGGCGACGCCACTGGCCAGCGAGACCAGTGTGCCGGTGATGAAAACACGAGGCACCACGCCTCGGCGCGATTCGAGCGCGACATTGTTCCAACCCATCGCTGCAGCCAGCAAGCCGAGCGTCAGCGTTTCGGGTGCGGTGCTCGCCGCCGCAAGCGCGGCGCTGAATATCAGCGTCGCCTCGAGCAGCAGACCGGCGGCTTCACGGCCGCGGCTGCCATCGTTGACCCAGCGGCCGACGCCGGTGCCGATCACGAACAGCACGATAGCCGCGCCGAACAGGAACAGACGCCGCAGGTCACCCTGCTGTGCCGACACGAAAAGCCGGGTGGTGTTGCCGCTCATGTAGGTCGGGAAGATCTGCAGTTCCTCGAAGAACAGCAAGATGCCGACGGTATCGATCCAGCCGGCGACGGCCGTCAAGGCATACGCCGGAAGGGTTCGTGTGATGCTCACCGTGCATTCCTTCAGCGGCGGACGAACTGCTGGTCAATGGCGACGAAGCGATCGCTCCAAACGTAAATCAACGAGTGTCGATCGCGTTGCACGTGCCACCGGTCGAAAGCGCGGGTGAGCGCCGTACCGCTCATGGGCCTGCCGCGTGCGGTCGGCGAGCACCGCGCGGAAAGGACTATTGCCTTGGATGCTCCTGTCGGCTGCATCGGTTCGCGTTCAAGCACGATTCGCTGGAGCGGGCGTAAGGCCGGGGGGCCGTGGTTACGCGTTCTTACGCCGCGAAAGTTCACTTCGTGCGCCTTCGATCTGCCGACTGAACCTCTCGTGATTGAAAAACAGTCGCTGGTACACCGGGTCACTCTGAGGTGCGCCGGCGGGTGTATCAAGCATCGCGGCTCGTCTCTCTTTTCTCGTGTGCAGATCCTGGACAAAGCCAGCCAGGCGTTCGATGAGATCGTGCAGCTCCGCGGTGTTGAGCACGGTCAACGGGTCTGCAACGAAGTTGTCGAACTGTCCGCCATCAAACTGGCTGCCTCGTTCGGGTTCGTCCGGTTGCACAGCCAATGGATCTCCAAGCACAGGTGATGTCCCAGGCGTAGTTGGAACTTGAGGTCGCGGTTTCCAGGTGAGTTCGACAGAATCGAGCTTGCTGAACTGAAACCATCGACGAGGAAACCGCCGTGAAGAATCCTAAGGCAAAGACTGCCTTGAAGGTCGTGCATCGCAACGACCGGGCGCAGATCAAACGTGTGCTGGCTGGCAGTGGCCAGGCGCTGCTGCCGATGCTTGAACGGCTCGAAGGTGCGCAAGCGAGCATCGACGAATTGATCCACGAGACTGCCGTGGCGCTGGCCGACCAGTTGCTTGTGCTGTCGGCGCAGGAGCTCGCCGGCGTCAAGCAGCGTGGCCGCGAGGGCGGGCCGGTGCTGTGGCACGGCGCACAGCGCGGCGTCGTGGCGCTGGCCGAGCGGCAGCTGCGCGTGCAGCGCCAGCGCCTGCACGACAAGAACGGGCGCGATGTATCGCAGCTGTGCTGCCCGGCGGCAGCGGGCACGGCGGGGAGTCCAAGAGCACGGTGTCCAGGCGCTTCACCGAAGCCGGTACCGCGCAGCTGGCCGCACTCAACCAGCGCAGCCTGGTTGAGCTGTCCGTGCTGGTGCTGGCCATCGTCACGTCGATGGCTGCAATGGCGATACGCGCGGCGGCCGGGTTGGACGAGGTTCCCAGGCCAATAGCTGACCGCGAACATCGGACCGTGCTTCGCGCCGCTGCGACCTGGAACGCTCGCCGCAGCGGCCGCGTCGGGACGGTCGAACGGGCTCGCCTGCCTCCGGGCCGTCCCGATCCGTGCGTGGATCGAGCCCCATGACGATTGGAGTGACATCCGGAAGCGGCACGTACTTTTCCCGCTGATCTGCCGGCAACGACGAACGCCGCGAGACGCGGACAAAGACAAACACGGAGTAGAGCACCGCCACCGTCGACTCGAACAGGAGGAAGATGGACGGACCGTAGATCGCCATGAGCGCCGAGGCGAGCAGCGGGCCGACGGTCGCGCCGATGGAATGGACCATCAGCAAGCGCCCCGATGCCGCGACGTAAAACTTTCGCTCCAGGCGATCGAAGGTTTGCGCGACGCACAGCGGATAGACGCTGCTCATCGCCGCTCCGAATGCCATCCCCATGATCAGCAGCGTCACGAACGGCAATCCCGAGGTGATGGAGCCCGCCAGCGTCCCCCCAGGCGATGCCACTGCCAAAAGAGCGCCGGCCATCACGACGCGCCGGTCAGACCAATCTGCCAGCACGCCAATGGGGACTTGAAAGACCAGACCACCGAGCACCACAACGCTCATGAGCAAGGCGGCTTCGGACACGCTCAGTCCGAGACTGATTGCAAAAACGACACCCAGGGCATAGAAGGAGCCGACCATCAAACCCGCAATGCCAGCGCCGACCACGCCCACCGGTGAGGCGGCAAAGAGCGCTCAGACGTTGAGCACACGGCTATCGCTCAGGTTGGGCTCTTCCAGCCCGGCATAGAGACTTCCGGGTGTGAACCAGCACAAACTTGACGCTGATTGACAGAGCAGATGCAGGCCCGACGTAAGCTGTCCACCGATGCACCGCTGATCCTGGACCGACGATCCCGTCTGGTAAGACTGACGCTAGTGCCCGCCAAATGCACCGGTTGTGCTTCTCATGTGTCGGGAACTCGTGCAACATGGGTCGCTTGACCACGGGCTGATTCAGACCAGCCCAAGGGGTCAGAGCCGCACCGGATTTCAGACGGAAGGATGAACATGCTTCGACTGGACGGACGGACAGCTTTCATCTCTGGCGGCACGCGGGGGATTGGCGCTGCAATCGCGGACCTGATTGCCGAGGCCGGTGCGAACGTAGTCGTGGCCGGCCTGCGCGCCAGCCAGGGCCGTCATCGCAGCGTCGCGTTCGATGTCACCGACGACGACGCGGTCGCAAGCGGAGTCGCCGAAGCCCGCGCGCTGCTTGGAGGCCGAATCGATATTCTGGTCAACAGCGCTGGCATCCTGAGCGAAGCTTCTGTGCTCGAGATGACACCGAAGATGTGGAATCAGACACTGGCGGTGGATCTGACCGGCGTGTTCTTCGTCTGCCGCCATGTCCTTGCGGGAATGGTCGAGCGGCGCTGGGGGCGGATCATCAACATCGCTTCGCAACTGGGCATCAAGGGTGCGCCCTCGATGTCGCACTATGTCGCGGCAAAGGCCGGTGTGATCGGTTTCACCAAGTCGCTGGCGCTCGAGGTCGCCCAGCACAACGCGTGCCAACGTCGCGATCGCACCGGGCCCGGTCGAGACGGCGATGGTCGAAGGTGTGACGGACGAGTGGAAGAAAACCAAGATGCGCGAGCTCCCGCTCGGTCGGTTCGGCTTCGTGGAAGAAGTCGCCCCGAGCGCGCTGCTGCTGGCGAGCGATCCCGGCGGCAATCTCTTCGTTGGCCAGACCCTCGGCCCCAACAGCGGCGACGTCATGCCGTGAGACGCGTGCAGGCTCTCGCAAACCTGCGGGCAGGAAGCCGGTAGCGAGCCCAGGAGCGCAAACACTGCCTTCAACTCAACGGCGGTCAAAGGACAAGCGGTGATTTAACGCAATTCGCCTCGCCATGGCGCTGGCAGCCTGAGGCGCGCTAATGCGGTTGAAACAGCAGGTTCTTGCGCCGGCGGAGATGGAACCAGAACACATGGCAAGCACAGAAGACAGGATGTCCACCATTTCCTCACAGGATGAGAAGCAGACCCTTTCCTGGTTTGTCTTCGGCCTGATGGCCAGCGTCACCTTCGTCGGAATCCTGTCCGAACTGGTGCCGTCGGGCATCTTGCCGCAGATGACCCAGGGGCTGGGCGTGGAGGAAAGCCAGGTCGGATTCATGGTCGGCGTCTATGCGTTGGCTTCTGCCATCGCCGCCATCCCACTGGTCAGCGCTACCTTGGCGTTCAACCGAAAGGCGCTGCTGATGGCGCTTCTGATCGGGTTCGCGGTCTCCAATGTCGTCGTCGGCCTTTCGTCGTCCTATCCGGTCATCATCGGCGCCCGCATCGTCGGCGGCATTTGCGCGGGCGTCATGTGGCCGATGATCGCGGCCTACGGCACCTGACTGGTCCCCGAAAACATGCATGGCAGGGCCATCACGGTCATCATGTCGGGCAACACCCTGGGCATCAGCATCGGCCTGCCAGCGATGACGTGGATCGGCCTCACCTTCGGCTGGCGCAGCGTCTTCCTGGTCCTGGGCGCGGTGGTCACGGTCATCGCCGTGTTGTCGTACTTCACCTTGCCCGAGGTTAAAGGCGAGAAGCTCAACAAGAGCAATTCGCCACTCGCGGTACTGAAGATGCCGTCGATGTTGATCGTCTTGCTGTTGACCTTTCTATCGGTCGCGGCGCACTACGGCATCTACACCTACATCACCTTGCTGGTGGAGTGGATCGGCTTCGCCGGTGGCATCGGCGTGGCGCTGCTGATCTTCGGCATCGGTTCGGTGATCTCGGTGGTTGTCTCTGCGAAATACATCGACGCGTACTTGCGCCCTCTTATCGTGGCGATGCTCGGCGTTGGCGGCATCTCCATGGCCATGTTCCTTGCTTTCAAGGGAACCGTGGGCATCTCGCATGCCGCGTTCTTCCTCTGGGGTCTGGCCTTTGGCCCGCTGGTGACGATGTACCAGACCGCCGTGACCAAGCAGGTCGATGAAGCCCGGGACATCGCGACTTCGGTGCAATCGAGCGTCTTCAACTTGTCCATCATGGTCGCCACATGGATCGGCGGAATGCTGTTGGTCAACTTCCCGGCAAGCGGCGTCCAGCTCATCGTCTATATGTCCCTGGTCTGCTTCGTGCTGGCCATCGCCATTGCCTTCCTTGCCAAACGCACCCTGCGGTCCTCCTCAGGTTTGTCCACCAACCCATGAAAGCGTACGCGATGAAAAAATTCACCCACGCACTGATCTACGGACAACACGAGGAAGCCAGCGAGATCCTGGTCGACAAGGGCGTCATCAAACAGATCGGCAAGAACCTGCCTAAGGCAGACGAGGAAGTCGACCTGCGGGGTCGTCTGGTGGTTCCGCCGTATGTAGACGCGCACCTGCACCTGGATTACGTCTACACCGGCGGCGGCGCGGGCGCCAAGAACGCGAGCGGCACGCTGTTCGAAGGCATCGCCCGCTGGCACGATGTCAAGAAGACACAGACGCTCGAAGACGCCCGGGAGCGTGCGCTCAAGGGCATCCAGGAAGAGGTTTCCAAGGGTGTCCAGTTCATCCGCACCCACATTGACGTCGATGATCCCAGACTGACCGGACTGAAGGCAATGCTCGAGATCCGCGAACAGATCAAGGACAAAGTCACCATCCAGATCGTCGCATTCCCGCAGGAGGGCATGTACGCCTACAAGGGTGGCGACGAGATGATCGAGGAGGCGCTGAAGATGGGGGCGGACTGCGTCGGCGCCATTCCGCATTTCGAGTGGGCACGCGAGATCGGCGAGAAGTCGATCCACCGCACTGTGGAGCTGGCCGTCAAGTACGACAAGCTGATCGACGTGCATTGCGACGAGACCGACGACGTGATGAGCCGCTTCGTCGAACTGCTCAACGCCCTGGTGATGGCCGAAGGCATCGGCACGCGCACGGCAGCCAGTCACACCTGCTCTTTCGGCTCGGCGGACAACGCGTACGCGTTCCGCATGATGCGTCTGTTCCAGCAGTCGGGGATGAACTTCATCTCGCTGCCCACCGAGAACGCCTATCTGCAGGGCCGGCAGGACAGCTATCCCAAGCGCCGCGGGCTGACCCGGGTGAAGGAACTGTTGGAAGACGGCATCAATGTCTGTTTCGGCCAGGACTCCATCAACGACCCGTGGTACCCGGTCGGCAACGGCAACCTGATGAACATTCTCGACAACGGCATTCACCTGGCGCAGACCATGTCGTTCGAGGAACTCGACAAGTGCCTGGACCTGATCACCACCAACGGTGCCAAGACCTTGAACGTGCAGGACCAATACGGCATTGAGGTGGGCAAGCCGGCCAACTTCCTGGTGCTGGACGCCGATTCGCCCTTCGAGGCCGTGCGCCAGCGTGCCGATGTGCTGGCCTCGATCCGCAATGGCGAATACCTGTTCAAGCGCCCCGCCCCGAGCTACGAAATCGGGCTTGATCTCTTTGCGAGGGCAAAGTGAAAGAGATACGAAGCGTGCTTCGTTTTGCAACGATCGCTGCGATCGGGCCGATGGCCGCAGCGACCCCAACACATTGAAAGGAGCATGAACATGCACATCGACGGAAAAGTGGTTCTGGTCACCGGCGCAGGCCAGGGCATCGGCCGCGCCATCGCGCTCAGACTGGCAAGGGACGGCGCGCACATCGCCATCGTCGATGTCCACGACGCGAAGACCAAAGCGGTCGCAGACGAGGTCGTCAAGCTGGGCCGCAAGGCGACCACCTTCAAGGCCGACGTGACGCAACGCGACGAAGTCTATGCGGCGATCGAGCACGCCGAAAAGACACTGGGTGGCTTCGACGTGATGATCAACAACGCCGGCATCGCGCAGGTCCAGCCGCTCTCCGCTGTCACGCCCGACGAAGTGGACAAGATACTGAAGGTCAATGTCCAGGGCGTGTTGTGGGGTATCCAGGCGGCGGCAAAGAAATTTCAGCAGCGCAAGCACAAGGGCAAGATCATCAACGCTTCCTCCGTCGCCGGGCACGACGGCTTTGCCATGCTCGGCGTCTACTCCGCGACCAAGTTCGCAGTTCGGGCGCTGACCCAGGTGGCGGCGCAAGAGTATGCGAGCGACGGGATCACGGTCAACGCCTACTGCCCCGGCATCGTCGGCACCGACATGTGGGTCGAGATCGACCAGCGCTTCGCCGATCTCACCGGCGCGGCGGTGGGCGCGACCTACAAGAAATATGTCGAGGGCATCGCGCTCGGCCGGGCGCAGACGCCGGAGGATGTCGCCGCGTTTGTGTCGTTCCTGGCAGGCCCCGATTCCGATTACATGACCGGACAAGCTCCGCTCATTGATGGCGGACTGGTCTACCGATAAGCCGGTTCCAGCTAGCTGCTTGATTCAATTATCAAGGAGAAGCCTTCGGCGCACGACGCATGAACCAGTTCGGTCCGCCGAGCACCGGTTCATGTCGAACCGTGGCGAAGCCAACCGTCTTGTAAAAACTGGCATTGATTGCAAGGTCCGTCTCCAGCCAGGCGACCAGCCACCGCGCGATGCGCCACACGCCGGTTGGCGGGTTGGCGGGTTGGCGGTCAATAGCACGCCGGCAAGCCGCAGAGCAGCCAGCCGCGACGGGCGACAGCAGCGGGGTCGCATCATGCCCAGCACGCCAACCAACCCGCCCTGATGTTCAGGTGCCGCGGATTTCCCGCATGCCCAGCCGCTCGCGATCGTGCGGCGCGTTGAAATCCAGGATCGGGCCGATCGGCACGATGCCGAGCGGATTGATCGTCGGGTGGCTGCGAAAATAATGGTGGCGGATGTGGTCCATGTGCACGGTTTCGGCCACGCCGGGCATCTGAGCGATATCGTGCAGAAAGCCGTTGAGGTTTGGATAGTCGACGATGCGCTTCCTGTCGCACTTGAAGTGCGTTACGTACACGGCGTCGAAGCGAACCAGCGTCGACCATAGCCGCAGATCGGCTTCGGTCAAGGTATTGCCCAGCAAGTAACGGCGTTCACCGAGACGGCGCTCCAGATCCTTCAGCGTCTCGAACAACCCCATCACCGCCTCGTCATAAGCGGACTGACTGGTGGAGAATCCCGCCCGGTAAACGCCGTTGTTGACGCCCTCATAGATGATTTCGTTGATGGCGTCGATCCCTGCGAGCAGATCTCCAGGACAGTAATCGCCGGGGCGCGCTCCGACGTTGTCAAACGCCTTGTTCAACATGCGGATGATCTCGGCGGATTCGTTGTTGACGATGGTCTCGCGCTGTTTGTCCCACAGCGTTGGCACCGTCACGCGTCCGCTGTAGTGCGGGTCGGCCTTCAGGTACAGCTGGTAGACCTTGTCGAATCCGTACAGCGGATCACCGGTCGCGCCGTCGAAATCCGTGTGCAGTTCCCAGCCATTCTTGAGCATCAGTGGATGCACCACAGATACGCCAATGTGTTGCTCCAGCCCTTTCCATGCGCGCATCAGCAGCGTCCGGTGCGCCCATGGACAGGCGTAAGACACGTACAGGTGGTAGCGGTCGCTTTCCGCTTTGAATCCATCCCCGCCGGTCGGCCCAGCCTTGCCGTCGGCCGTGATCCAGCTGCGGAACTGGCTCCTGGAACGTTCGAAGCGCCCACCGGTGTCCTTGGTGTCGTACCACTTGTCTTGCCATTGTCCATCCACCAAAAGTCCCATGATTGTCTCCGCGTCGTTGGTTGCAAGCTGGGCAGACTATCAGGTGGCTTGTAGATCCGCAGGCAATGGTGGAGACGTCTGGTGCACAGCACGTTTGCCCCCGGTCCCACGCTGCAGGTAACGCCTCATGGCATCTGCGACCATCCGGCGTACTTCGGCGTTCCTGCCCTCCGTTGTGCCTATTGCAGTAAGCTCATTCCGTCATTCCGTCGTTCCTTCAGGAGTTCCCTTTGAGCCAATACCCCATCGCAGTCGTCGTCGGCAGCCTTCGCCGTGACTCGTTCAACCGCAAGCTCGCCACCGCACTGGCGAAGCTTGCACCGCCCGAGTTTTCGTTCGACCAGGTCGAGATCGGCGACCTGCCGCTCTACAACCAGGACGACGATGCAAGCCAGGCAGAGTCGGTCAAGCGCCTGAAAGGGCAGATCAAGGCTGCCCGTGGCGTGATGTTCGTCACCGCCGAGTACAACCGCTCCATTCCGGGTGTGCTCAAGAACGCGATCGACCATGCCTCGCGTCCGTATGGCGAGAGCGTCTGGGCTGGAAAGCCGGCCGGCGTTCTGGGCGTTTCGATCGGCGCTATAGGCACGGCAGTGGCGCAGCAGCATTTGCGTACCGTGCTCGCGTACTTGGACATGCCGACGCTGGGACAGCCCGAAGTTTTCATCCAGACCAAGGAAGGATTGTTCGACCCGTCGGGCGACATCGGCTCGGGCAGCAAGAAGTTCCTGCAGGCTTGGATGGACCGCTACGTCGCGTGGGTGAAGAAGCACGCAGGCCAATGACGGACCACGATTACTTCGCCACCAACAGGGATTAAAGCCATCGCTGCCATTGGCGACCGCGTCCCTCGAGGCACGATTCACCCGTTTCACGCATTTCTGCTTGCAGGCGCCGTGCCGCTCTTTCTCGGCGCGTTGTTGAGCGACATCGCGTATGCGCAGAGCTACGAGATTCAGTGGAGCAATTTTGCGTCCTTGCTGATCGCCGGCGCGCTTGTCTTCGCTGGCTTCAGCATGTTGTGGGCCCTTGTCGACCTGTTCAGTGCCAGTCGCCGCGGCAACCGAGCGGCCGTCTATTTCGTGCTTCTGCTGCCCTCGCATCCGGCGAGCCGCATCGACGAGTTGCTGCCGCATCGTTGGCAGCCTGGCATCGCTCCTACCCGAACGCGCCAACCGTCGTCAAGACGGGTTCGCCGGACGCATACCGCCCGGCTTCGGAAGCCCTGTCTTGATTGACAGTACAAAGCGAAACTGTCGCGGTTTGAAGATGCCACGCTGCGGGTTGACGAGTGGAATGCGCTCGCCTTGAAACACGAATCCAGGCTTCAGCTCCGCCGCAGTCAAATGATCGTGGACTTCTCCAAGCCGACGTACGTGCTCGAACGCCGCCATACGCATCAAGGTGTCGAGGTTGCCGGCGTTCATCAGTCCCTCGCTCACCCTCGGAAACACAGCTCGTTGTGCCAGTCCAATGCCTTGGTGTCGGGCCGCTGAGTCACGTCGGCCGGCAAGTCGATCTTTTGGCCGTGCAAGGCATAGTAGTGCTTGCCGTTGTCGAACTCCTCCCGAATGCGTCGACTGACCTCGAACCGAAGGTCTGGCGTCACCGTCACGTAGCCGGCGTCGAACAGACTGTGAATATCTCGGCGCAGGAGAAGGCCATTCTGGGCCTCGTGCGCGCCACCTTCGCCATAGGGACGGATATGCGCGGCCTCTAACGCGGGCAGGGTTCTCTCCTGGGTGACTGCACAACGCCGATGGTAGAGGTCCGTGACCAGGACCCGGAAGGCACCTTGCCCAAGGCGTGGACGGAAGAGATGGGGCGCGCCGAAACGTGATTCGGCATCTGCCACCTCCGAGGCTCGAGGCAGGCTCAGTCGCTCATTGACGGTCTCCCACAGCGCCAGGCCCTCGGCGTCGGCTGTGCTGTATGCCTTGAACGAGACAATGTTCCTTGACCAGCTTGGAGGCACCGCAATCCAGTCTTGCTCATCAAAAAAGAACGGCTGAGTCAAGATGCGGCAACCGATCTCGAAGTCACTCCGGTCGTGGGACGGGACCTTGCGATAGCGCGCGATACGAGTCCGCCTTTCTCTGGGGGGCGCGGGGGCGGCGAGGGCCAGCCCAGTCGAGTGCTTGGTGAACAAAGCGATTGCTTTCCCCGGGGGGGGCCCCCCGTCTTGTTGGGCTGGGGGCGGGTCCGGGGAGCGGCGGGGCGGGGCCGAGCCGGGGCCCGGGGCCGGCCGCGGGCGGGCCCCCCCGCCCCTCCGCGCCCCCGGCCCCCCGCAGCCCCCCCGGGCGGCCCCGCGGCCGCCGGGGGCCCCCCCCCCCCCCGCCCCGGCTCGGGGGCCCGGGGGGCCGGGCGGGGTAAAAACGGTCCCGGCGCCCCGTGTTCCCCCCGGCGCGGGGGGGGGGGGGTGCCTGGCGGGCCGGGTTGTCCGCCCTTCCCCGCCGCCCCCGGGTCCGCCGGCTCCTCGGCGGGCGCGGCTCCCCCCCGGGCCCCCCCCCCCCGGCAGGGCCGCCGCCCGGCCGGCCAGCGGGGCGGCGGGCGGCGGGGGGAAACCCCCCGCCCCGGGGGGCGGGGGGTTGTTGGTGGCCCCCCCGGGGCTCGGGGGGGGGGGGGGTAGCGCGGGCGGGCCGGCCCGGGCGGCGGGCCGGCGGCCGGGCCCGGGGGGCGGCGGGGGCCCCCCCCCGCCGGCCCCCGGCGGGCCGGGGGGGGGGGGGGGCCGGGGCCCCCCGCCCGGGGCCGGGCCCCGGCCCGGGGGGGCCGCCCCCCCCCCCCAAGTTGCCCCGCTGGGATCCACCGGCCCCGCCCCCCCCCCCCCCCCGCTTGGTGTCCGGCCCCCCCCCCCCCCCCGTCCCCCCCCCGCCGGGGGGCCCCCCCGCCGCGGCGTTGGCGCCCGGGGAAACCCCCCCCCCCCCCCCCCTCCCGGGGGGGCGCGGCCCCGTTGCGCCCCCCCCCCCGGCCGGGGCCCCCCGGGGGGGGGGGGCGGGGTTTGGGTGGGGGCGGGCGAGGCCCCCCCCCCCCCCCGGGCGGCGGCGGTCCCCCCCCCCCCCTCCCCGGCCCGGCGGTGGGCCCCCCCGGCGGCCCGCCCCGGGGTCCCCCCCCCCCGGCCCCGCGCCGGGAGCAGCCCCGCCCCGGCCCCCCCCCCCCCCTTGGGCGCCCCCGTTGTCCCCCCCGCCGCCCCCCCGCCCCCCCCCCCCCCCCCCGCCCCCCCCGCCGTCCCCCGTCCGGCCGGGGGAGGCCGGCCCGGGGGGGCGTGTCCGGCGCGCCGGGCCGGGCGGCGGGGGCCCGGGGGGCGCCCACCCGCGCCCCCGGCGGCGGCGCCCCCGCCGCCTGGGCGGGCAGGTTCCGGCGCCGGGCGGGGTCGGCGCGGGGGTGCGGCCCGCCGCGCCGCCGCGCCCCCCCGGGGGCGGGCCCGGCGCGCGGGCGGCCGCGGCGGGCGGGGGGGGGCCCCCCCGGCGCCGGGGCCGCCCCCCCCAAACCCCCCCCCCGCCGGGCGCCCCCCCCCGGAAAGGGGGCGCCCGGGGGCCCCCCCCCCCCCCGAAAAGTCGCGGGCGGGGTGCCCCCGGGCGCCCCGTTTGCCCCCCGCCGGGGCCGGGGGCGGCCCCCCTAGCCCCCCCCCCCCGCCCCCCGGCGGCCCCCGCGCCCCCCCGGTCCCGGCGGCCCCCCCGGAAGGCGGACCGGGCGCCCCCCCTGCCCCAAAACCCCCGGGCCCCGCCGGGGGGCGGGCCCCCCCCGGGGTGGTCGGGCCCGGGCCGGAAGGCGGGCGCGGGGGGCGCCTCCCCCCCCCGCGCCCGCCCCCCCCCCCGCCCCGTCCTGTCCCCCCAACCCCCCCGCCTTCCCGCCGGGGCGGAAAAGCCCCCCCCCCGCCCCTCCTCCCGCCCTGGCCCCGCCGCCCGCCCAGCCCCCCCCCCCCCCCCCGCGGGCCCCCCGGGCCGCCCAGCCCGCCGGGGTGGGGGGGCGCGCGAAAGGCGCCAAAAAAGTTGCCCCAGGGGGGGCGGGTCCCCCGCCCCCCCCCCCTCCCGGCTGTTCCGCCCCCCGCCCGCGGGGGGGGCCTCGGGGGGTGTGGTCCCCCCCAAACCTATAAAAACGAAGGCGGGCCCCCCCGCCGGGGCCCCCCCGGGGCGCCCCCTTCTGGGGGTTGCCCCCCCGGACCGGCCCGGGGACACCCCCCAGGCGCGCCAAGGCCCCCCGCCCCCAGAAAACGCCCCCCGGGGGGCGCCAAAAAAAAGGCGCGGAAAGCCCCGCCCCCCCGCGCGGGCGCGGGCGGCGGCGGGGCCGCGGCCCCCCCCCCCCCCCCCCCCCCCCCCCCCCCCCCCCCCCCCCCCCCCCCCCCCCCCCCCCCCCCCCCCCCCCCCCCCCCCCCCCCCCCCCCCCCCCCCCCCCCCCCCCCCCCCCCCCCCCCCCCCCCCCCCCCCCCCCCCCCCCCCCCCCCCCCCCCCGCCCCCCCCGCGGGCCCGCCGCGCCGCGCGGCCGTACTTGGGCCGACCGTGCCCCGTTCGATTCGCCGAACGCCTCCCATGCGAGCGAACACGGCAGCGCGTTTGCGTACGCGAAGATGCCGCCGCCGACAATGAAGTTACGAGGCGAGTGGAGCTTGAACAGGAACATTTCACCAGGCCGGAGTGCGCGAAACTTCACAGCAGATGGCGCCCAGAAATTGACTTCGCTGAGGGTTCGGTCGGCCACGCAGCAACTCGAACCACTCATCGTCGGTGACGGCCACCACGAGTTTGATCGTCATGAGCACCTCGCGCTCACGCAGCTTCTCATTGGGCCGCCGGCGCTCACGCCCCCATCCAAGCAAACACCAGCGACTGCAGATTGCCGACGAAGAGTGGCACGCCCCAGCAGTGCATCAAACAGCAAGGCTGTGCACTGGTTGAGCAACCGCAGCAGCATTGAAACCCGCACAGTGCGCCAGCTCACCAAGAAGGCCCGCGAACTCTGCCTCGACATCGTCCCTGCCTTTCCTGCAGCTCAATCACCTTGAACACCCCTATGCAAATCAACAACTTCGGTGGAGTTTCTTAAGAGGCTTCACTCGGTCCGAGCTCGACTTCGCCTTCTATCTCGACTGGTATGCGGAACGGCAGTTCTGCGAGGCCGACCGCGCTGCGTGCATGAGCGCCGCGTTCCGGGCCGAACACGCTGACGACGAGATCAGTGAAGCCGTTGATGACTGCTGGCTGGCGAAAGAATCCCGGTGCGGAATTGACCATGCCGAACACTCGTGTCCAGCAAGCAATGCGCGAGAGAGAACCAAGCTCTCTTTTCAGGCTGCCCAAAATCGCCAAGCCGGTGAGGCGAGCGGCAACGTAGGCTTGCTCCTCTGTGACCTCAGTACCGACCTTGCCTAACGGTTGTGCGAGGCTCCCGTCTGGATTTGTTGGTCCGTGGCCTGAGATGATGGCCCGGTTGCCAACAATCCGCACCCAGGGGAATGGCAACGTGGCTCCTGGCGGAAGCTGCATCGGCTCAGGGATAACTAGGCCGAGCGCAGCGAGACGGTCTTCTGGCGTTGACACGATGCGATCTCCGTAGCGAGTTTGGTGAAGCCTAACGTAGACCTAACCGGGCGACGGCGGCGGGACGGCTTGGCCGTGCGGCCGATGATGAACCAAGGCGGTTGCACTGCCGGGGTGCCATGCCGTTGGCGCTCCGGTTGAGCAACATGTTAGGCCGCGCCCTCGGCGCCACGCAGTTGATACCCCTGCCCAGCGATGGCGATGCGGGATTCTGGGGTAGAGCAGTTCAGACCGATGGTGCAACCGAAGGGACAGACAAGCATTGCCGCACCTGCCCCGTAGCTGGTCTTGCCGGGCCCGCGGTGAAGCCTGGCCCCTCGCGCAACCAGGTTGGCGACCGCGGCGTCAATGTCTTCGACTTCCCAATAGACGGTTGTGCCGCCTACGCCACCAGGGCACTTCTCATCTGCCGGATGAAAGCCGTACAGGACGCCAGGTGCACGCACATAGGCGAAGCTCTCGTTCTCGTAGTTCACTTGGGCGCCGAACAGCGACGCATACCAACGCGCTGCGGCATTGATGTCTGGAACGAACAAGACCACAGATTCGACAAACTTTAGCATCGCGTGGACCTTGATTCGCGCGGCCTAACGTAGAGCTAACCAGGCGACGACGGCGTGGCGTCCCGGCAGGACGGCCGATGATGAACCGAGGCGGCGGCAGGGCCAAACGGGCCTGCCGTTGGCGCTCCGGTTGAACGGTGGGTGAGGCAGCACTTCGAGCTTCCCTGGAAAGGCGAGACCTGCACGATGTTCGCTCGGTATCGTGCCGATGCGACTTGTTTACTTGAAGAAGTATGAGCCATACCAGTAGTCACGGCTGACGGCTTGGAGCAATGCAACCATTGTGTCGACGGATGCTCCATCGGCAGCGGCAACAGCCATGATGTATGGGGCGTTGGGCGAGTCCGCCAGCTTTGAGGCCAAGAGCCAGCAAGGCTTGCCATAAAGGGCATGCGATTCACAGACCCTCTCTGCGCCTCCCAGTGCCAGAAACCGAGCCGAAAGCCTCTCAATTGGTTCCCAGTAGGCAGTGTTCTTGGAAGCCCGTTCGAATCGAGCCTCAGCTGCAGGTGCAGGTCCAAAGCGCAGCAGCGCGGCCTTGATCTCTGGCCGGTCGCGAAGGCGCTCAAGAGGCCCTGGGGATTGAACGTCCACGGGATGTCATTGGTAAGGCGCTGAGCGGCCGATGATCAACCAATGCGATCACGCGGACAAGCTAGTCTGCCGTCGGCGCCCCGGTTGCGCGATGAGTTAGGCATCAGTCTGCGGCAATGGCAAACGATAGTAGACCTGCTTGCCGCGCCAGAGTCGAGTAGCAACTGAAGCCCAGAGATTCGTAAATTCGATTCGAGGCAACGTTCATTTCGTTCGTGCTGAGGGTGACAAGCCTGCAACCCCGCGATGTAGAGGCGGTCAAAGCTTGAACGATCAACTGGCGCCCAACGCCAGTGCCGCGTTCGTTCTCACGTACGAACAAGTCGTTAACCGTTGCTTCGAGACCATTGGCCCAGTGAGAGTATCGGAAGAGGACCAGGGCGTAGCCAATAGGGATGTCGCCTCGAAAGGCGATGAAGGCTTGCACTTCAGTGTTTCGCAGTTGCGCGACCATGCTTGCGCGAATGTCGCCTTCAGTAGGGCCGTCTCGACCGAGAAAGTCTCTGAAGTTGACGATCAGCGTCGTTAGGGTCTCAACATCAGATCTCTCGGCGACTCGAACAATGAAGTCTGCTTGCATTGCAATCGATCGATAGGGGTAGGTGACGTTCCTGACGCCTAACGTAGAGCTAACCCGACGACGGCGGCGGGACCGCTTGGCCGTGCGGCCGATGATGAACCAAGGCGGTTGCACGGCCAAGCAGGCCCTCCGTGGGCGGCCCGGTTGAGCGACAAGTTAGACCGCGTTCGCTGCATTACGCAGAATTCAAGACAGTAGTGGCTCCAACCATTGCTGCGAGCTCGATGAACTTGGCAGTGATTGCTTCCTTGGACTGGCCTTTAGCGAACTCTTGGAGCGTGAAGGCTTCATTGCCCTTTCGCATCTCAAACCTGTACCCACCAGTTCCCATCGAGTAGCCTGAAATGATCATGTCGGTTGTATCCGAGATCATGAGTTTGTTGTCGATCTGCGAGTCGGCTTCGAAATACTTGCTTCCTTTGACCACTGAGACGAGGAACCACATGCAGGACCTTTCAAGAACGCGTTGAGGGCGTCAGTCGGAGACGGTCCGATGCAGTCTCGTACAAGTCCGTCATCCCACTGGCTCAGGGAGCATACCTGGGCCCTTTGAAGCCGAGCCTGATGGTCCTCGGTTGGGGGTAAGCGCGATCTCGGCGTCATCGTATGGAATACGCGGTCTAACGAAGAGTTAGCCGGGCGACGGCGGCAGAATGGCTTGGCCGTGCGGTCGATGATGATGCAAGGCGATCGCACGGCCAGGGCCCCATGCCGTTGGTGCTCTGCTTGAGCCATGGGATAGGCAGTAAGTTGCTCGCGTGATCTATGGATTTACCGCCGGCACTTCCTCGGTTTCGAAGCCTCCCGGGAGCACGATCTCAAGCATTTCAATGTCAGGACTGTGACCCAGCTCACGGTGCCTGATGCTTGGCGGCTGATTCACGCAGGACCCGGCCTCCAGGCGGACGACTCCCTGACCTTCATATTCGAATTCAATCCATCCCCTGAGGATATAGACGAGTTGAAAGCTTGTTCGATGAAGGTGCGGCTGGCTCGAGAACTCCTTGCCCTCAGCCGCTCGGATTACGAGCGCGTCGACTCGGCCCTCCGTTGCCACCCTTACTCCGAGGTCTCGGTACTCATAGAAGGACCGTAGTCCGCGCTCAAAGCGCGCATCCCTTTCGTGAGAAGCGACGAAACCTTGCGTGGTCATTGATGCACCTCTGGGAGTTGCCGCGAACGGCGGTGGAAAGGGTTTTCGTGCTGCCAAACGTAGCGTGAACCGGGCGACGACAGCGTGGAACCCTGGCCGTTGGCGCTCAGGTTTAACGACATATTAGGCATTACTCGCGGACGCCGAGCGATTGCGCAACTGAAACTCCAGAGGGCTGCCGATTGGCACCGACTAGGGCGACCAGCACTCTGCAAGGCTCGGAGCTGCGGTTGCGCCAAGCATGTCGAGTTCCGTTTTGAACGTAGGTATCGCCGGCCCTCAACTCCTTCGCGCTTCCATCATCAAGCTCCAGCCAAATGCTGCCCGAGATCACGTACCCAAAATCGATACTGTCGCTCGTGTGCATACCGGGAGTGCTTGGCTCCATGTGTGCGGCTAGCCCTGGTAAGAGGCGCTCCATCTCGTGCAAAGAGTTGCGGCGCTCTTCTGACGTAAGCGCCATCGTGCGAGCCGCAGGGATCGTGAAGATCCCAAACCTAAAGCCATCTGCCGGCGGGAAGTAGGTCCGGTATGTTGGCTCCCCTCCACTGTCTGGGAAGTCGGCGGGCTTGTCCGCACCCCACAGACGCACGAACTCGAAGTTGATGCCAGGAACCACCCGGGGTGCAATCACCTCGTCGCTCGCAAAGACGGCCTTTGAGTTCGCATCGTGACCGGTGACAACTCGACGAAATTGCATGGCTCCTCCGGAAGTTTTCTTGAAGCTCAATGTGGGGCTTAGTTTGAACAAAAGTTTAGGCCCCACTGTCTACGCTGCGGCTTGGTTCCCTAGCGAATTGAGTATCCACCGTCTACCGGCAGGGTTATGCCGGTTACAAAGTTGGCCGAATCCGAAGCTAGGAACGTCGCCGCGCCAACCAGGTCCTCCGGTTGGCCCCACCGGTTCGCTGGCGTGCGTCCTAAAATTTCGTCGTTCATCGGCGAGCTTCGAGCCGCGAGCGTCATGTCAGTCGAAATCCAACCGGGTGCGATAGCGTTGACCTGAATGTTGAAAGGCGCAAGTTCGATTGCCATGGATTTCGTCAGTTGGACAATGGCGCCCTTGGCGGCACTGTAGGAAGGGACCCGTGCCGCGCCAAAGAATGAATAAATGCTGCCGATATTGATGATCTTGCCCCTCTTGCGAGACGCCATCGACCTCGCCGCGAGCTGGGAAAGCAAAAACGATGAACTCAGATGAGTCTCAAGCGTTGAGTCCCAAGTCTCAGAAGTCTCTTTGAGTATTCCTCCACTCGGCCGCGCGATCCCGGCGTTGTTCACATGTATATCGATCGGGCCAAGTTCTGACTCGACCTGCGCCATCGCCGGCGCCAATGCCGCCCGATCAGTGACGTCGAGCCGAATCACAAGAGCCGGATTCCCGACCGCCCTCAAGTCGGCCAGCACCTCGCTGTTCCTCTGCTCATTGCGTGCGAAGACTGCAACTGCGGCCCCGGCGCGGGCATAGCCAAGAGCGATGGCACGACCGATGCCTCCATTGCCACCAGTGACGACTGCGACTCGGCCGGACAGCGAAAACATGGAGGATGGGCTCATTCGAGATTCCGTTGTTGCGAGACCTAACGTAGAGCTAACCGGGCGACGGCGGCGGGACGGTTTGGTCGTCCGGCCAATGATGAACCAAGGCCGTTGCGCGGCCAAGCTGGCCTGCCGTTGGCGCTCCGATTGAACACATGTTAGGAAGGACTGCGCGGGTGGCGACTCAGCCCTACATGACCGCGAACAGGTAGAGGACCCAGGCTAGTACGGCGAAGGTGCCTATCCAAGTAAGAATGCGCAGGTAGCGAGGTGCAGATGCACCCGCGTAGAGGACATCGCTTTGGGCGAACACCACCTGACAACTCGGGCAACGAACCTGAGTCGCCATGTCTGGGACAGCTGGAGCGGCGATCGTCGTGGATAGCGCAGCCTTTGCCCAACCATTCTCCGAAGGAACCGCAGAGCCGCACTTCGGGCACAGCATCTTGGCCATAAAAGCTCCAAGCAGTGGAGAGAAATGGCATTCTGCTCCAACCAGCATGGCTACGTGGCGCGAACCATGAGGCCTGCCATCTGGATCCCACGAAGACACGGCCACACGAGTGGCGCCGTGATGCCTGACGTAGACACCACTCTTGCGGTCACTGCAGCAGGCTTCTGACTAACAGGATACCTACGGCAACAAGTAGTGAGATGTTGAGCGTGAAGGTGAGTTGAACGCCCGGTGCCCTGCAAAGAGTGCTGCCGCGAAGATATCCCCACCAGTAAACAAGGCGAGCCAGTGCAAAGAAGACGCAGAGCACGGGTAGCAGTCGCATACGCTCAGGCGAGAGGTAGGTTGCCAGCGCAAGCGCGCACAGCGCGAACCAGATCAACTGCTCAAGGGTGTTCTGCATCACGCGGCAGTGAATCTGCAGACGCCTGCTCTCACGGTGCAACAACGGGTTGTGTGCACCCTCGGCGAAACGCTCATAGAGAATGACCAAGCAGACGGCAGCGTAGGGAACAAACGCAACGAAGAGCCAGCGAACGCCGAAGATCAAGCGCTCACTCGCTGAAACAAGGCCGGAAGGTGCCGGCGTCAGGGCGTATGCGAGGGCAATTGCCGCGTACGTTCCGGGTACGGTGAGCCAGACTGAACGCGCGAGAAGATGTTTGCGGATATTTGCATCCGCTTGCTCAGTGGGTGGGCCGGGTGATTCAGCGTTCACGTTGCGCGGTCTAGCGATTCGCGAGGTCTAATGTTCGCGGTAACCGGCCCGACACGGCAGGGCGTGGCAGGTGCGTTTGACCAAGGGGCTAGGCCGCACTCACGTCTCCAAGCACCTTGGTCATGAACACGCTGTTTGGATCTTCAACGTAGCCGCCAAATGGCCCGCAGAACGTGAATCCAAAACTCTTGTAGAGGGATTGTGCCGGCTCGAATTGCACCATTGACCCGGTCTCCAGACTGAGTCTCTTGTAGCCACGGGTCATTGCCTGCTCGATGATGTGCGCAAGGATTGTGCGGCCGGCACCCTGGCGTCTCAATGTTCTTGGGGTACGCATGGACTTGATTTCGCCGTGTTGTCGATCCAGCTCTTTCAGTGCACCAACTCCGACAAGGGTGGCGTCCTGCCAGGCTGACCAGAACGTGATTT
The DNA here is from genome assembly GCA_016707445.1 of Rubrivivax sp. GTDB lineage: Bacteria > Pseudomonadota > Gammaproteobacteria > Burkholderiales > Burkholderiaceae_C > Rubrivivax. Next base: position 121,086 of record JADJHR010000011.1, on the reverse strand, counting down.
CGGGCTTTCGCAGCTGTTCCAAGTCTAAGGCGTGAACGCTCGCTGGCGGGGAAATCTCATGCATGTTCTGCAGATGTTCCTCAAGCAGTGCCTGTACAGCCGGATGCGAAAGGTCGTCAATGCGAATGTTCATGGCAAAGGCTCTTTCGTCAGGCCTAACGCAGAGCCAACTGGGCGACGGCAGCGGGGCGGTTTGGTCGTGCGGCCGATGATGAACCAAGGCAATTGCCCGGCCAAGCTGGCCTGCCGTCGGCGTGTCGGTTGAACGACAGGTTGAACATCAGTGGCGTGCCAGTGGCGTCCAGCAGGTCGTTCATGGTTGTTGCTTCGGGGGTTGGGGCAGTTGCAGCCTCTTCATCGTCCTTGCAAGAGACGACGTGGAGATCATGTCTGCAACGGTGGTGGACAGTTCAACTGCCTGGGCATTCTCTTTGGTGACGCGAAAGCCAAGCTTCTTGTGGAACGCCAGAGATTGCTCGTTCGTTCTAAAAACGTTGCTTCGGAGTTCCACGATTCCATGGCGGCTCACCAGTTCACTGAAGGCTACGAAGAGCTCAAGCAATACAGGTGCAGTTCGATAGGAAGGATGTGTGTTGAAGCAGGTGACGAACCACCGACTCTCTGTCTGCGGGTGCAGCATGGCATAGGCTACGAGCGTGCCGTTGCGTTTGACCGTGCAGAGCTGGGACGTCAACAGCGCTTCTTCAAGCCGCCTGCGAAGCCATTCATCGCTCACGACCTCGCCGTCAGGCCCAACTTCGTCTTCCAACGTCAGACGGTCAAGCGCGAGGATCTCGTCGATGGAGGGCATTCTGACGCCTAATGCAAAGCCAACCCGGCGACGGCGGCATGGCGCCCTGGCCGTGCGGCCGGTGATGAACCAAGGCGATTGGATGGCCAAGCCGGCCGGCCGTTTGCGCGCAGGTTGAACGACATGCTAGGCCGCTCTTGACTCTGGTTCGCAGAGCCGTCTGCCAACCAGGACCAGGTCTTTTTCGAGCCCCTCAAGGCGGGCTACCCGGGGCATGAAGCCCCAGCGCTCGAATCCCATTTTCTCGAAGAGCCGAATGCTGGCTTCGTTGCTGGCGAAGATTGTTGCTGTCAGCGTCTCGATGGCGAGCTTGGGGGCATTTTCAATGGCCTTGGAGATGAGATACGTGCCAAGCCCCTTGCCCTGGTAGTCCGGGTGCAGATACACGGCCAAGTCTGCTGTCATGAAATAGCCCGGACGTTCGTTCATGAAATGGAAGAAGCCGAGATAGCCGATTGCACCATGCTCCGACTTGGCAGGATCTTCTGCCACCCAGAATGGGCGATGGTTTGAAGTGTGAGCCAAGAAGGAGGGCTTCTTGGCCTCAACGGTTGTGGGTTCGAGGTCGCAACTACAGGTGCGTGACGCCACCGCGTGGTTGTAGATTTCGACCACCCGTGGAAGATCACTTTCCAAGGCGTCTCTGTGTGTGAACTGCATGGTTTGCAACCGGTGAAGTGTCCGCGCGCAGTGAGGTCGGGCGCCCTAAGCTTTGCGACAAGCAGGCGACAGCGGCAGGACGGCTGTGGCCCGGGGTGGAATGACAGCCGCAGACCACATGCCGCTCGCGGTTTGCTTGACTAGCCATGCGCGCCCTGCGCCTTTCCGCGCAGCTCTTCCCACAGCTTGCCGGCCCCCAGCAAGACATCCTTCATGTCGCTTCGCAAGGCCTCCGACTCCAAGGCCTGCTTGCTCATCTCGGTGTGCGCCGTCAGCGCGTCCATCACCGCGTTCATGATCTCGTTGGCCAGATCGGGTGATGCGGCGAACTGCTCTTTCGTGTTGTTCATCGCCTGCTCGGCCAGCTTCTGCGACTCCATCAGCTTGCCCTTGATGACGTCGTTGACGTAGACCAGCTTGTCGCCCGGCGTCAGGTCGCCCTCGAACAGGTCGTTCACCTTCTCGATCAGCTCGCTCAGGGCGATCTTGACCTTGTCCTGCACCTGGCCGGAGCCGACCTCGTCCACCACGTAAAGCTTCTCGGGCTCGCCGGCATGCAGATCCAGCTTCGGGTCGCCGATGCTCTTGATCGTGTACGCCGTCAGCCGCAACGCCGACAGGTCAACGCCTTCGCGTTCGCGCCCAAACGTCAGCAGCGGGTGCAGCAGCCGGAAGAAGATCGATCGCTTCTCGATGTCGGTGTTGCCGTAGTCGAAGATCTGGGACAGGAACCCGTAGACCCGCACGTAGCTTGCGATGTCGCCCTTGAACAGGATCAGCGAATCCATCGTGTCCTTGGCGGCCTTGGCCTTCTTGGCGTCGTCGCCCGCGGCCTCGAACGCCTGCTTCGCCTCGGCATAGGCCTGCAGCAGCCGGCTGGCCACCGGGGTCGTGGCCGCATCCAGTTCCGACTGCTTGGCGGTCTTGCCCTTGATCGCCACGTTGACGACCCGGTCCACCTCATAGGTGTCGTACAGCGCCTGGCTGTCGAGCTTGGCCTTGAGCTCGTTGACGATGTATGGGTCGGTGACGCCCGATAGTTCCGCCGTCTCGTAGTACGGCTTGAAGGCGGCCAGGATGTCCTGCGCGTCGTTCACGAAGTCGACGACGTAGGTCTGGTCCTTGCCGGGGTAGCAGCGGTTCAGGCGCGACAGGGTCTGCACGGCCTGGACGCCGCCCAGGCGCTTGTCGACGTACATGGCGCACAGCAGCGGTTCGTCGAACCCGGTCTGGAACTTGTTGGCCACCAGCAGCAGCTGGTAGTCGCCGCTCATGAATGCGCTGCGGATGTCCTGCCCACCCAGCTTGGGGTTCAGGTCCTTGCTGTGTTCGGTGAATGGGTCGGGGCCGCTTTCCGGGTCGAAGACTTCGCCCGAGAACGCCACCAGCGTCTCGATCTTGTAGCCGTGTTCGGCGATGTACTTGCGCGTGGCCTTCTGCCAGCGCACGGCCTCTTTGCGGCTGCCGGTGACCACCATCGCCTTGGCGCGGCCGCTCAGCAGCCCTGACACGTGCTTGCGGAAGTGCTCGACCACCACCTGCACGCGCTGCGCGATGTTGTACTCGTGCAGCCGCACCCAACCCATGATCCCCTTCATGGCCTCGGAGCGGTCGACTTCCTTGGAGTCGATCTGCTGGCCTTTGTGCGCCAGCGAGAACGCCACCTTGTACGAGGTGTAGGTCTTCAGCACATCCAGGATGAAGCCTTCCTCAATGGCCTGGCGCATCGAGTAGACGTGAAACGGCGCAGGGATGTTGTCGGCCCCCGGCGGCCGGCTGGGATCGGGCCTGGTGCCGAACAGCTGCAGCGTCTTGTCCTTGGGTGTGGCGGTAAAGGCCACGTAGGTGATGCCTGCGTCCTCGTCGCCGCCGGCCTTGGCGGCCATCTGGGCGGCCAGGATGTCCTCGGCGCTCACGTCGCCGCCATCCTGCAGTTCGGCCAGCTCGGCAGCGCTCAGCACCATCTTGAGCTTGGCCGCGGTCTCGTTGGTCTGCGATGAGTGCGCCTCGTCGGCGATCACGGCGAAGCGCTTGCCCTTGGTGGCGGCCAGCTTGCGCACCTCTTCCAGTGCGAAGGGGAAGGTCTGGATCGTGCACACCACGATCTTCTTGCCACCCGCCAGGGCCTCGGCCAGTTCCTTGCTCTTGCTGGCGCCCTCGCCGGTGACCACGGCCACGACGCCCTGCGTGCGCTCGAAGGACATGATGGCTTCGCGCAGCTGGTCGTCCAGCACCGTGCGGTCCGAGATCACGATGACGGTGTCGAAGACCTTGTTGTCGTCGGCGTCGTGCAGGTCGGCCAGGAAGTGCGCCGTCCAGGCGATCGAGTTCGTCTTGCCCGATCCTGCGGAATGCTGGATCAGGTACTTGTGGCCCGGTCCATCGCGCGTGACGGCGGCGACGATTTTTCGGGTGGCTGTGAGCTGGTGGTAGCGGGGATAGATCCAGCCGACCAGCTGCTTCTTGGCGTTCTTCACCGGCACCAGGTAGCGCCCGAGGATCTGCAGGAAGCTGTCGCGCTGCCAGACCTCCTTCCACAGGTAGTCGGTGGCGATGCCGGCCTTGGGCGGGTTGCCGGCGCCACCGGCGTTGCCCTGGTTGAACGGCAGGAAGGTGGTGTCCAGGCCGGCCAGTCGCGTGGTCATCGCGGCTTCGGCATTGCTCACGGCAAAGTGCACCAGGGCCCCGCCGGGAAAGGCCAGCAACGGCTCGGGGGCGTTCCTGGGCTTGAAGAGCGGCTCGCGGTCGGTCTTGTACTGGTAGATCGCGTCCTGCACGCCCTGCGTGTAGTGGCTCTTGAGTTCGGCCGTCGCCACCGGGATGCCGTTGACGAACAGCACCAGGTCGAGGCTGTTCTCGTGGTGCACCGAGTAGTGAACCTGGCGCACCACGCGCAGCCGGTTGGCGGCGTAACGGGCCTGCAGGTCGGCGTTCATGGCCAGCGCCGGCTTGAACTGGCACAGGGCGATCGGGTGCTTCAGGCCGATCATCTCGAAACCGTGGCGAAGCACCTGCAGCGTTCCCTGGCTGTCGAGTGTCTTGCGCAGGCGCTCGGCCACGATCTTCGGTGCCGCGGCGCCGTGGCTACCCGCGATGGTGTCCCAGGCTTTGGGCTGGCTGGCCTGGACCCAGGCCACCACGTCATCGACGAACAGGGCCTGGGTGCGGTCGTAGCGGGCGTTGTCGCCGGCTTCGTGCAGCCAGCCGGCGGCAGCCAGGTCCGAGCAGATCTCGTCTTCGAGGCGGATCTCCTTGTGGATGCTCATGCAGTTCCCACTGGATCGGTGGGCACAGCGGCAGCTTTCTCCGCCTGCGCCACTTGCTCTGACCCCCCCGCTGCCCAGCCGCCCTTTGGCCCCCCGCCCGGGGCGCCCCCCCCGGGCGGCGGCCCCGCCCCCCCCCCGGCCGGGGGGGGGGCCGGGGTCGGCCGGGGTGGCGGGGTTCTCCCCGGGGTGGGGCGGGGCCCCCCCCTCCCCCCCCCCCGCCGGGCCGGGGGGGGGGGGTTGTTGGCGCCCCCCCCCCCCCCCCCCCCCCCCCCCCCCCCCCCGGGCGACAAAAAAACCCCCCCCCCCCCCCCCCCCCCCCCCCCCCCCCGCCCCCCGCCCCGGGCCCGGGGCCGGGGCCCCGCGGCCCCCCCCCTTCCCCCTCCCCCGGCCCCCCCGCCCCCCCCCGCCCCCGCGCCGGGGCCCCCGGGGGCGGGGGCCCCGCCCCCCCCCCCCCCGTCGGTTTCGCTTCGAGGAAGAACTCCATGTCCGAGCGGTCCGCCTCGGGCAATCCGTCGTACTCGGGGTCGGTACCGTTGACGACTTCCGCCGGGCCCCGCGCTGGTGTCGGCGGCTTTCCAGAAACTCCTTGGCGCTGGTCAGGCGGGCCCCCGCCCCGGGCCCCCCCCCCCCCCCCCCCCCCCCCCCCTCCCCCCCCCCCCCTTGTCGGCGGGGCGGGCCCCCCGCCCGCGGCGCGTCGGCGCCCCCCCCCCCCCCCCCCCCCCCCCCCCCCCCCCCCCCCCCCCCCCCCCCCCGGCCCCCGGGGGAACCCCCCCCCCCCCCCCCCCCCCCCCCCCCCCGCCCCCCCCCCCCCGCGCCCGGCCCCGCCCCCGCCCCCCCCCCCGCCCCGTCCCGGAACCCCCCCCGAAAGCCGCCCCGGGGGCGCCCCCACCCCCCAAAAGACCTTTGGGGTACGGCCGCTGTTCATCTGCGTGGTCCTTGGCTCAATGTGGCACCAAGCCACGTACATCGATCTTGCCGGTGACGGCGGCGGAGATAAGGGCGGAGCGGCGTTCGAGCAGCAACAACACACCCGTCTCGGCTTCGGTGATGAGCTGGTCTATTCGGTCAAGGCCGAGAGTGACAACGCGCACGATCTCGGCCTGGGCGTCGATTGGTGGCACAGGAACTCGGACTGCAGCGAGGGTGCCAAGGTAGATCCCCGGTTGAGCCGAGAAGCCCACGCTTTCCCACAGTAACGCCTGGAATCCACTGCTTCGGAACACGAGGTGAAGCCATGCGGCAGTCAGCTCGCCTTCTGGACGAAAGATTGCAAGGCTTCTCTGGATGTGGAAGCGGCCGATGTCATCAGGCACCATCGCGGTCTTGCCCAACGTGGCGCCTACTATTGCCAGAAGCACATCGTTCGGCTGCGGCACAAACGACCTGCACAGCTCTTGGTAGTTCTCCTCAGAAATCATGGAATCATCATCGAGCTTCGAAAAGACGCCACCTTGGACGTTGCGAACACTCAGGAGCGGTACCCCGTCCGCTACTCGTGGCGGAGGCAGATGAGTTCCGTCCTTGAGCAGAGCGCAGAGCCACTTTAGGGGCACCACCTTCCATGCACCCGGCACCTGCCCCAGCCACTCCACCCCCGAATCCTTCATCGGCACGTTCGGGTCCAGCCCCTTCGTGACGGCCTGCGAAATCACCGCCTGGCGCTTCTCTTTCAGGAGTTCGATCAGACGCTTTTGCTCTTCGACCAGGGTGTCGATCTTGGCGGTTTCGCGGTCGAGGAAGGAGGCGATGGCAGCTTGCTCAGCGACTGACGGCACTGCCAGGATCATCTCGCCGATCATGGTTCCATTGAGATTCGCGAGGCCAGTCGTCGAGTTCGAAGCCAAGTCAAACTGAAGGCGCGCAATATCGTTGTTCATCACGTACCACGCCAGTTTCGGGTTGAACGTGGACTTCATTCGAATCCGCTGCATGAAGTTCGAGTAGCAACAACCCATTGCCGCAATCTTCGAAGTGACCAACGTCGTCTTGCCGATGTGCAGTGAACTTCCGCTTGACTTGGTGACTATGAGGTCACCTTCTTCGAGTAGTGACGATTCCTTCTCTAGCGGAGAGAGTTTTCGCGGCGCCGGATCGTCCATTCGCCAGCGCCCATCGACAGTTTGCTCCGTTGATCGGAGGACGATGGTGTCATCTATTCCATCGGGATCAACACCCCATACTCCGCCATCGTTTCGTTCGATCTGCCACTTGAACGGACTGACGATCCAATGGGATGGCACCTCTCCAAGCCAATCTGCCCCCGAGTCCTTGTACGCGGGGTACTTCGGAGCGCTCACGCCGACAGCCCCTCGATCATCGCCTTGATGCGGTCGGTGACCTTCTTCAGGTCGGCATCGATCTCGGCCAACTCTCTTGGCGGCTCGAAGACATAGAAGTGCCGGTTGAACGGGATCTCGTAGCCGACCTTGGTCTTGTCGTGGTCGATCCAGGCGTCGGGCGCATGCGGCAGCACCTCGCGCTTGAAGTAGCTTTCCACGTCCTCGGCCAGCGGCACGTTCTCGGTGTCGCGCAGGCTGCTGTCGGGCTGCGGCTTGCCCTTGGCCTTGCCCTTCTCGCCCAGGATCGGCTTGCCCTTGTCGTCACGCAGCGGGCGCTCGACCGTGATGGTGCGGTAGCCGAAGTCCTGGTTGCGGAAGATGCGCGAGATGGGAGTCTTCTTGACCTTCCCGCCGGCCGGCGCCTTGGGCAGCGTCTCACCGTCCATCAGCACCTGTCGGCTCGTCTCCTTGCCCTCCGCGTCCAGCACGGTGACCAAGTTGGCCACCATGAAGTCGCCGAACAGCCGGGTGACGGTGGCGATGTGCTCATCGCTCATCTCCTTGCGCTTGCTGCCCAGGCTCTTGCGCATCTTCTGCCAGAAGCTGCTGGCGTCGATCAGCTGCACGAAGCCCTTGCGGTCGGCGGGCTTGCGGTTGCTCAGCACCCAGACATAGGTGCTGATGCCGGTGTTGTAGAACATGTCGGTGGGCAGCGCGACGATGGCCTCGACCAGGTCGTTCTCCAGCACGTGGCGGCGGATCTCGGATTCGCCAGAACCGGCACCCCCGGTGAACAGCGGCGACCCATTCAGCACGATGCCGATGCGGCTGCCGCCTTGCGTGGCCGGGCGCATCTTGCTCAGCAGGTGCAGCAGGAACAGCAGCGAGCCGTCCGACACCCGCGGCAGGCCGGGCCCGAAGCGGCCGTTGTAGCCCTGCCTTTCGTACTCGTCGCGGATGGCCTTCTCGATCTTCTTCCATTCCACGCCGAAGGGCGGGTTGGACAGCATGTAGTCGAACAGCTTGCCCAGCAGCCCGTCGTCGCTGAGCGTGTTGCCGAGGATGATGTTGCTGATGTCCTGGCCACGGATCAGCATGTCGGCCTTGCAGATGGCGTGCGACTCGGCGTTCAGCTCCTGGCCGAACAGCGTGAGCCGGGCCTTGGGGTTCAGCTCGAACAGGTACTCACCCGCCACGCTGAGCATGCCGCCCGTGCCGGCGGTCGGGTCGTACAGGGTTCGCACCACGCCCGGCTTTTGCAGCGCATCGTCGTCCTCGATGAAGAGCAGGTTCACCATCAACCTGATCACCTCGCGCGGGGTGAAGTGTTCACCGGCCGTCTCATTCGACAGCTCAGCGAACTTGCGGATCAGTTCCTCGAACACCAGCCCCATCTGCACGTTGTCGACCGCTGACGGGTGCAGGTCGATGCTGGAGAACTTCTCGGTCACCAGATACAGCAGCTTGGCCTTGTGCAGCCGCTCGACCGTGGCCGCGAAGTCGAAGTGCTCGAAGATCGATCGCACGTCGGGTGCGAAGCCCTGGATGTAGCTGTCGAGGTTGGCGCGGATGTTGTCCTGGTCGCCCATCAGCTTGCGCATGTCGAGCGACGAGACGTTGTAGAAGTCCAGGCCCGTCTTGCGCTTGACGAAGGGCTCGAAGGCGATGCCGGCTGCTTGCTTGGCGGCATGTTCCTTCAGCGCCGCTTCCTTCGTGGGTTCGAGGACGCAGTCCAGGCGCCGCAGCACGGTGAACGGCAGGATCACCCGGCCGTACTCGCTTTGCTTGAAGTCGCCACGAAGAAGGTCGGCCACCGACCAGATGAGCGAAGAGAGAGCTTGCTGGTTCATGGGCTGCGATGGCGCTTCTGAAGGGTTGCTGGCGTTGGGGTCTGCGCCCAGTGTCGATGTTGCACCGGCCGCCAGGTGGTCAGCCGAGCGCGCGCCATGCACCCCCGGCCGGCATTGTCGGACCAAGTCTGGCGCTTGTGTAGCGGGTATGGCTGGCCTGGGTGGGTAGCGACGGGGCGTGCGAAGAGACGCCGCCGCGCGGTGGAGGTCAACCGTTGGACGAGGCCACGAAGATCGGGGCAGAATTGGACCGACGCAGCAGTCACCGCCCTTGCCTGCGTTGAATCGCCGCCGCCAGTTTGGAGAAGCCATTGATGCAGTTTCGCCGGAATGCAAGCTTGCTGGTGCTGGCCTTGCCACTGCTCTTGGGCAAGCCCGCTTATGCCGAAGTGGCGTGGTTCGACATCGACCACGACTTGTTGTACGTCCCTGCGGTCACCATGGGTGCAGCCACTTACCCCAATGTCATCCTGCGGCATCTTGGCGACTTGCGCTTTGCGCTACAGGCGGCTGGGGCCCCAGTGTCCGACGCCGACGAAACTTCGTCATCGTTCGACAGCGCCAGCGGCATCCTGCGAATTGCAACGGCACTTGTTGGCTGCACGACCTACGTCGATGTGGCGCTGCAGATCGGTGGCGATTTCAGTTTCGCGCTGTTGGCGGCCACCGAGAAGATGCCCGGCACGGTGGGACTGGCCTTGACCGTTCAGCCGGCCAACGCCAATGTGAAGGCCGGTGAATCAGCACGCTTCACCGTCGGCGCGATCGGCCCCGGCCCCTTTTCGTACCAATGGTTCGTCGACGGGGTCACGGTCGCGGGCGCGACTGACTCTGCGTTTTCAACGGCACCGCTGACCGTTGAGGACACTGGGCGCGTGGTCACCGTGCGCGTTTCCAATGGTGGGGGCAGCCTGATCAGTGCGCCCGCCACGGTGGCAGTCGCATCAAGCAACGTCGTTCCAGACATCACCGCCGATCCGGTGTCCTTCACGTCGGCCAGCCTCGCCGACGGAACCACGGCGACGAGGTTGACGCCGGTGAAGGTTCAAGGCTTGACGCCTTGAGCGCTGGGGTTGAAGGCGGCGCTGAGTGCGCCCACTTTTGCCTGCCTGCCAGACCGGCGATCGCGATACCGCTTTTGCACAGAAGGGATCTGAGGCAGGATCGTGCGGGATCGTGCGGGATCATGCTTGAGGGGCAGCTTTCCGTACTTCCCGGCGCCGCCCCATCGCTGTCGACTGATCAACTCGCACGTCAGGTCCAATGCACCCACCTGAGCCCAAGTACTTCGCCTCGGCAATCGAGTTTCGGCTCTGGCTGGGGTTGCATGCAACAACCGCCGCTGAGCTCATGGTTGGATTCTGGAAAGTCGATTCCGGGCGGCCGAGCATGACGTGGTCCGAGTCTGTGGATGAAGCACTGTGCTTTGGCTGGATCGATGGCGTTCGCAGGCGGATTGACGACCACGCCTACCAGATTCGATTCACACCCAGAAAGAAGACTTCAATCTGGAGCGCGGTCAATATCGCGAAGGTCGAACAACTCACAGCCGAAGGGCGAATGACAGAGGCTGGCGCTCAGGCCTTCGCCCACCGAACGGACGGCCGGTCGGTTGTCTATGCCTACGAGCAGGCCGAGACAGCAGAGCTTGCAGCTGCAGAACTTCGGGCGTTCAAACGGAGCAAAGCCGGGTGGGCCTACTTCGAGGCCTGCCCTCCAAGCTATCGCAAGGTGATCCTGCACTGGGTCATCAGCGCCAAGAAGGCCGACACCCGCATGTCGCGCTTGCACACGCTCATCGAAGCATGCAAGGAGAGCAAGCGTCTCAGGTAGCGGAGTGCGGCCGAAAGGGCGCCCACCCCAACGAAAATGTGCGGCAACAAAGACCAGCAATGACAGCGTGAACGCGACCCAGACTGATCCAAGGACTTGGGTACCGACGCCGATGGCATACGCACGGAACAGAACTTCTTCGGTGACGCCTGCAGTGACAACCAGAAAGGCGCGGTATGCCGGCGCGATGCCGATGAGCTTGTGAAATGCCTCTGTATCCGTGACCTTGGTACCACCAAATGCGCGCTGGGTGAAGCCGATGATTGGCCAAGCGGCCAATGCCAAAACTGCTCCGACAAGGGCATAGACTGCTGTCGAGCCTGAGGGTTGTCGCAAGCCAAGTTCTGCAGGCCAATTCGATGACGCCGTCTGTGCCAACCAGATGACCGCGGCTGCCATGGCCCACATGGCCAGACGTGTCACCAAGCGCAATGGATCGGCCCCAGCGAACCGCACCGCGACCATGAGGATCGGCACGCCGAAGAGAGCGATGGCCATCCCGATGACCGGTTCGATGCTCACACTGGATTCTTGTGGGGTCTAACGTATTGCTGCCCGGCACTCGGCGGCGTGGCGCCCCGGCAAGGCGGCCGATGATGAACCAAGCCGGACGCGTGGCCAGGGTGCCTGCCGTTGGCACTGCGTTTGAGCAATGGCTTAGACATCACGCTGTTGCCACTGTGCGCGCGTGAGTTTGTAGAGGCAGTGTGGCCGCAGCGCGTTGCCCTCCGGGACGGCAGGATGCTCAAAGTCTTGGTTCGTGTTGGTCATGCCGATTCGCTGCATGACTGCGATAGAGGGCAGATTTGCGAGCGTGGTGAAGGACACGATCTCTTGCAGACCCAGACGTTCAAAGCCGATGCGTAAACACGCCTTGGCGCCTTCCGTTGCATATCCATGACCCCACGCCGAAGGCTTCAGGCGCCAGCCAATCTCTGTGCACGGGCTGAATGGCAGCAGCCGCCTTGGCACCGACAAGCCGATGAAGCCGATGAACTCGCCGCTTTCTCGAAGCTCCACCGCCCAGTTTGACCAACCCTTCTCCGCGAATTGGCCCTGCCAGATATCAATTCCCGCATTGCTTTGCTCGGTCGTAAGAAGAGCCGGAAAGTACCGCATCACTCTGGGGTCGCTGTTGATCTCGGCAAAGGGCGTGCGGTGCCTGTCTTGCCAGGCAACGAAGGCCAGGCGACGGGTCTGGAACTCGATGGGAACGGTGCGCATGGTGGTTTTGGTGGTGTCTGAACTAGAGCTGACCGGTGCGCGAAGGCGTGGCACTCTGGCCGTAGCGAAGCCGCTTTGATGCCACGTTATTCTGCACGGTACGCAACCATAGCCAGAAGCTCGAAAACTGAGCAGACAACAGGCATGTCCTGGGCTGGCTGGCGACCGATTCTCTTGCACTCCCTGTTGAAGAAGCGCCAGTGGACTCGGGCGCCAGCCGTCAAGCGATCCATCGCCTTCCCCTTCGATCGCCGCGTACGCTTGACTGACCTGATTGAACGCAAGCACCTTGACTTGCGTGATGCGCGACACGAGCGCAGGCTGCTGCTTGTGGTCGATGACGATCTCAAGGTCACCGACCATCGGCATCTCGGATTGCCATTGGCGCTTCGGCTGAGCACAGGTTAGGCGTCATCACACCTGGGCGGCGCCGGGGGCAGAAACGCCTGTTGCTCCGGGGACCCAGGAACCGATGCCAGTTGCGATACCCAGGATAGGGCCGAGTGCTGCCAGATTTGAGCCGCTGGCTTGAACAGCGCGCGTTCCTCGAGGCACCCGAGCCTGATGACGACCGAGGTCGGGTTCTCGGGGGCAGTTGCCCAAAGCGGCGTGGCGCATTCGGGGCAAAACACTTGCGCACGACGGTTCCCGCTTTGCGCAACCTTGACGTAGCTCTTGGTCTGGCCCTTGACTACCAGGCTTTCGAATGGCGCAGCCACGACGGCTCGAAACGGTGCACCGGACAGAACTTGGCAGTCCGTGCAGTGACAGACCATGACACGGTTGGGATCGACTTCTGCGGTGAACGAAATCGCGCCACAGTGGCAGGAGCCCTCGACTCGCCTATCTGGTCTCCAGACGATGATGTGGGTGCATTGATGCGGCCCAACGCAGCGCTTATCGCCGACGGCGACGGCGCGGCGACAAGACGGCAAGCCGTGCGGCCGATGATCGACCGATGCGATCACGCGGACAATTTGGCCTGCCGTCGGCGCTTCGATTGAGCGACAGGTTATGCAGCACTAACGGAGCTTCGTGCGGGCAAGGCGCTTCGCATTGGCAACGGCCTTGCGATGAACCGGCGATAGGCCCTTGTTCAAGATGCCAAGGGCCGCGCCTTGCGCCTGGCTTGCAAGCTTTGTCGCCGCTGGCTTCCCCCAACTGGCGGGCGTCCAGGCAGTGCGAAGCATGGCCAGGGCCAGAGTCTGATTTGCGAGCATCGCCTGAGTGGCCATGGCCTGCCAGGACTGAGAAAAGGCAGTGTTCTTCTCGGCGACCATGAGCTTGAACTCCTTGCGGTCACGTTCTGAAGGCGAAGAGCCGGCCATGGCCATGCGGGCCACTCGATGAGCGACTACTTGCGGTACTGCCATGCTGAGCTCGGCGGCCTTGGTAACGATCGACTTCGTCTTGCGGGATCGCGTGGGCATCGAATTCCTTGGTTGCGCACTTACTGTAGCGCTCGGTGGTTCTCATGCTGCCTAATAAGGAGTTAACCGGGCGACGGCTGCAAGACCTCGAGCGCGCGACGCGGATATTGGACCGCGTGGACGATGCAGCCAAGCTGCTCTACTGTCGGCGATCGGATAGCGCGACCAGCTAGGTTTCACGCCTGGGACGGGCCCGGGAACGGGTTCCGGATGAGGCCCGACCGTCGCGGACACACGGCAGAGCCATTCGATGGCATTGGCGGCATCGTGGTAGAGGAGACCGGGAGTGACCGTGGAGTTGGTGCCGCTGAGACTAGACATGAGTTTCTCCTTGCGCGCAGTGGTTGTTGTCGACGACGCCTAACGTAGCGCTAACCGGGCGACGACGGCGGGACGGCTTGGCCGTGCGACCAATGATGAAGCAAGGCGGCAGCACGGCCAAACTGGCCTGCCGTTGCCCCCAACCGGGCGCCATTTTTCATTTCCGACAGAAGGTCCATGAAGTAGCCCCCTTTCCGCGACCAGGTCCGCAAGGTGCAAATGTCTCTGCCCATGCAAGTGCTGAATGACACGGCATCCATCGCGTTCGCCGGCGAGCGAATCGACGATCCTGTCATATGCCGCTTGATCGCCACGCATGTCGCGTTTCTCGCGCAGCAAGTCGTCTGCAGCCCGGGCGAACTGTGAGGTTCATCGCGGTCCTGGATGCGTGTCAGCGCTTGAAGGCCAGCACCAGCACGCCGCCGGCCACCATCGCGATGCCGCTCCACTCGCGAAGCGACGGCCGCTCGCCGAGAAACGCAAACGCGAAAATGGCAACCAGCACCAGGCTGAGCTTGTCAACGGGTGCGACCTTGGACGCATCGCCGATCTTCAGCGCACGGAAGTAGCAGACCCAGGATGCGCCGGTCGCCAGTGCAGACAAGCCGAGGAACAGCCATGTCTTGCCCGACAAATCGAACGGGTTGCTCCACTTGCCCGCGAACCAGACGAAGGCCGAGAGCACGACGATGATGATCGCGGTGCGGATCAACGTGGCAAGGTCGCTGTCGACACCCTGGATGCCGATCTTGGCAAAGATCGCAGTCAGCGCCGCGAAGACGGCCGACAGCACGGCCCAAAAGAACCAACTGTTCGACGACGCCATGGCGGTTCCTCGCTTCGAATGCAAACGCCCTGATCGTGCGACCTCTGAGCGGGCCACGCCGGAACAGGATCGCAGCGATTGTCAGCGATGGCGATGACCGAGGGCCACGCGACCACGCCATTTGCACGGCTTGAAGCAGAGAAGGTCAACGTGTTCTACGTGAAGGCGCCGGTCGAATTCGGCACGGTCGGTGCAACAGGTACCAGGTGGCTGCACCTGCATTGGGCAGGTATGGCGTTGCATGAATGGCGACGGTCTGCGCCGGGCACCTGACGCGTCAGTGCCGAGGCGAGCGCCAATGTCGCCACAGTTTGACCGCCACCAACAACAACGGCGCCGAATGCATGGCCAGGTCGAAGATGTCGAGCGGACGTACCAGAGCACCCTGGGCCAGCAGGCGCAGTTTCTCGACCAGATGGGGCTCGGGTGTGATGGGCGCAACGGCCATCCAGCCCGCCAGCAGCAGCAACCAGACCCACGGCAAACGGTCAAGCCAGATCAACATGGCTGGCTGCGGGAGAGTCGGCGGCGGCATTGCCAGCAGCCGGCCAGTCGGGTGGATGGCGCTTCGATGTCCATGACGTATTGCTGCGCAGTGGTCACTGCAAGTCAGCCGGTTGATGCCAATGATGGCGCGGGCAGCGTTTCGACTGCCGACGACGCTGCAGAAGGTTCTGTCGAGTCCGTTCTCACTCGACCCGGGCGCCTTTAAAGCGCTGGGGCCGATGAAGATTCAATTCTGCATGACGACGAGGGCGGCGTGCAGCAAGACCCAGCCAGCGCGGTCGACGGGGCGGTTGGGCACCTGCGAATCATCGTCACGCGCGGCCGACCTGTCGCGACCCCTGGGGTGCCACCCGTTGACCGGCAAGCAGTTGCGGCTGGCCGTGGAGCGATTCCGCATCCAGGGCGAAGGCCAGGCGTTCAACGCCTGCGCGAGACGAGCACGCAGCCCGTCCAATCGGCGTCGCATTTCAGCATCAGCCATCAGCGCCGCGCCTGCTCGGGCGTGACCGCGAAGCCAACCGATCCGACTGCTGTTCGATGACGATCTCGGGCGAAATGTTGAGCGCCCGCAAGAGCAGCGTCCGCATGTTGCCGCGAGCAGAGGCCTGGCTGCGGTCGGGCCACATGAGTTCGGCAAGTTCGTCGCGTGTCGTCCAGACGCCGCGGCAAGCCAGGAGCGCGAGAAACTGGTAGGGCCGCTCTGCCGGAAAGACGATGCCGGAATGCGGACCAACCCATGTCGGCACACCCAACAAGCGCAGCAGCGGTGTCTCGGTGTCCGGCATATCACCCTATGCTATCGATCGACATTTGGTAACAGGCGGCGTGCGTCCTTCGTGCACCTTGCAGCGTTAGACATCTGCTTCGCACGATCTTCCAGGGGTCGGATGCGCTTGCAAGGCAAGCCACACGAGCATGCGCCTTGCACTAACCTATAAGCTGTTACTGAACTACGAATCACCACCACCGGTTGGTATATCGTCAGTGTTGATCGTGTCGATCCGTACACCGCCAAACGTCGCAAACGTCTGCTTCGGTCAGACATCTCCTACGCCCAGAGGGCCCGCCCTCCGACGCTGGCAACAGTTTTCACGACTCACACTTGAAACCATCATCCGCCGGAGCGAAACCATGAATGTCCTGAAACTGTTCTGCGCAACTGCAGTCCTGATCGCCATCCCGACGGCGTCGATGGCCTACGGCGTGGGCTACCCGGACACCTACTCCGATCTGTTGTGGCGGGTCTCCAGCAACGTGCCTGGCCTGTCAGGCTGCACGGAGTTGCAGGTCGACGCCACCGGTGACTTGAACAAGTCCTCCAAGCTCAGCATCTACGGGGCGCTGAACTGCCCGCAACAGCAGGGTGGAAGTTATGGTGTCGTCGGCGGGGCGTACTTCGGCAGTGACGGGTCATTCAACATGACGCTGATCGTCGGCTCGAGCACGACGCTCGAATGCACCAGGCTTTCGAGCAGCCTGAGTGGATCATGCGTGTACTACAACACCTCGGGCGCCACACTCGGTCCTGCCTACCTGACCTTCCGCTAGAGCCGGCTCAGGGTTCCAGCCGAGATGATCAACCGAGCTCGTGCCGCAGTGGTAGTGGCCGTGACCGTTGCGGTCGCAGTCACCTTGTGGGCGCTGTGGTGGATGGCAGCGCCGCATGAGCAAGAACATCCCGCAGTTGAAACGCGGGCTCGCCCGGCCGCCGAAATCATGCCAGTGATGACGCCGCCACAAGCTGCGCCCGCGATCGCTGCGGTTGCCGATGCCGCTTCGGCAACACCCGCCTCGCTCGCGGTGGTGGTGACCGGCGTTGCCGCCGGCAGTGACGGACGCAATCTGGCACTGGTGTCGATCGATCGACGGCCGGAGATGCTGCTGCGTGTCGGCGACACGATGCCCGGTGCGGCAACCGTCGTGCACATCGACGACACGTCGATGACCTACCGCCGAGGTGGCGTCGATTTTCGGGTGCCGGTGCAGGCCGCGCAGGCCACCCAGGCCGGTGTCGCGTCAAATGCACCCGACGTGCATCCCAAGACCTACCCAGGGTTTGTAGCCGGCGCGCCAGCCATGGCCAGGGCCGCAGGGACTGAACCCGGCAGCGGCAACGACGCCTTCCGCCAGGCCATCGAGAAGAAACTGCAGGCGATTGCCGCAGGCCGCTGAAGACTGCGGCCCGGATCACCGGCATTTCGGTCGCAAGCCGTCAAGGCAGTTGCGGTCGGCGCTCGACGGACACAGCCTTGTGGCATCCAGGCACGCGCACTACTCGCACCTCGGTCCGCGAGGATGAGAGCGCCTGTGGGTGCGCAGGCAAACTGTGGCCAGTTCGGCTGGCGACGTCGTCCACATCTAGAACAAGCCGTCGGGACGCGACCTTCACACCGCAGTCTTGTGCCGTGAAATGCAGACATCGAGCGTCTCGGCGCCGGGGCGCTGCCACCAATCCAGGTTCGAAAAGATCTCGACCTCGCTGAAACCCGCGAAGCCCGTCGCTTCGATCCAGCCGCGAATCTTCTTCAGTTCAACGACACCGTCACCCATCATCCCGCGGTCGCTCAGCAGGTCACGCGTGGGTGTGAGCCAGTCGCACACGTGGTACGCCAGCAAGCGCTCCTGGCCAGCGCGGACGATCTGCTGCTGAAGCTTCGGGTCCCACCACACGTGATAGATGTCGAGCGCGACGCCGAGTGCGCCTGTCTTCTGCGCATCGAGTTCGTCGCAGAGGTCGAGTGCCTGTTCGAGCGTGTTGATGCACGCACGGTCGGCAGCCTGCATCGGATGCAGCGGCTCGATGGCCAAGGGCATGCCGACCTCGCGTGCGTAGTCGAGCGTGGCAGCAATGCCGTCGCGCACCTCGTGGCGTGCGCGGCCGAGGTCCTTGTAAGCGGCCTTGCCATCGAGTGCGCCAGGCAATGCACCGACGACGAGCACGAGACAAGGCGCGTTCAGCGTCTTTGCCTCGTCGATCGCACGACGGTTGTCGTCGAGCGCAGCCTTCAGCCCTGCGGCATCGGGCGCGGGAAAGAAGCCGCCACGGCAGTAGCCCGAGAGGCCGATGCCGTGCGCCTTGAGTTGTGCCGCGATGGGGTCGAGACCGACGGCCGCCACCTGGTCGCGCCACGGGCTGATCGCGCGGATGCCGCGCTCGGCGCACTGGTCGATGATGCGGTCGAGCGGCACTTCGGCGCCCAACTGCTTGCGTACGGTGGCGGTGTTGATCGACAGCCACTCGTGGCCCTTGGAGAAGTCGCGCATGGTTGCTCGGCAATGGTGGAGGCGCAGGGCAAAGATGCAAGTCGGTGGCGCTATCGGTGCTGGTGCCGGTTCAAGCCAGCCAGCGCGAAAGATGTTCGGCGACGAAGGCATCGTCGTGCAGATGGGGGTAAGCGTCGTGCACCCGGGTCAGCTCTTCGGCCTGGCCGGGGCTCAGGCCTTCGTGCGGGTCCAGGCACCATGTGCCGGCCAGCAGCCCCTGGCGACGAAGCACCTCATGACAGCCTGCGATGCAGCCATGGAAATCGTGGGCCACGTCGAACAGGGCAGCATTGCAATCGGTGACCTGCGCGTCGAGTGCGAGCAACTCGGGCGGTACCGGGCCGTGTGCTACGGCGGCGTGGATGCGCGACAGCAATTCGACCGCGCGGCGCGTGCCCACGCTCCAGTGGCCCAGCAAGCCGCCCCGGATGCGCAGTGTCACGCTGCCGTTGCCGCGCGGGAACGTGAAGGGCGTGAGCAGATCCAGCACGATGTGGTCGTCGTTGCCGGTGTAGAGCGTGACGCGTTCCTCTGCGCCCGCATCGACCACCCCGCGCAGGACGTCCAGCGTGCGGTAGCGGTTGAACGGCGCGATCTTGATCGCCACCACGTTGTCGATGCCGGCGAACCGGCGCCAGAAGCTGGTCGGCAAATGCAGGCCTCCGACGGCAGGCTGCAGGTAGAAGCCCACCAGCGGCATCACCTCAGCCACGGCGCGGCAATGCGCGATCAGCGCGTCTTCGTCTTGGTCGCGCAAGGCCGCAAGGCTCAGCAGCCCTGCGTGATAGCCCAAACCGCGCGCGGTGCGGGCTTCGGCCTGCGCTTGCGCCGTCGGGCCGGCAAGTCCTGCGACCATGACCAGCGGTCGACGGCCACCCAGCGGCTGCCAGTGCAGCGCTTCATGCATCGCCGCCTCGAGCACCGGCCGGTAGAGACCGCGTTCGCGAATGGCGAACTGCGTCGAATGCACGCCCACGGCCATGCCGCCGACACCGGCGTCGAGGTAATAACGCGACAGGGCACGCTGGCGCCGCTCGTCCAGCCGGCGGTCGGCATCCAGGGCCAGCAGGTGCGCCGGGATCGCAGTGCCGCGCCGCAGCAAGGCGAGCGACGCCGGTGGCATGGTGTCGTTGTGCATGTCAGTACTTGCCATCACGCGCTTCGAAATGTGTGGGCTTGTTCAGGCTGGGCTGCCCGCGGCGCACCCAGTCTGCCGTCCAGTCGAGCATCGTTTCGAGCGAGACCTGAGGCGGGCCGAACAGCGCAAAAGCGCGCCGGCAGTCGACCAGCCAGGCGGTGGCTGCCTCGTGGCCCGTGAAATGCGCCGCGACGCCCAGGCGGTCAGCCAGCCCTTGTGCCGCAACGCGGATCGAAACGGCCGGCCCACTCAGGTTAAACGGCGTGGTGGGCGATTCGCAGTGCGCCAGCGCACGCAGGGTCCAGTCGTTGGCCTCGCCCTGCCAGATGATGTTCGCGTGGCCCATGGCCAGGTCGATCGGCTCGCCGGCCAACAGTTTGTGGGCAAGGTCGTGCAGCACGCCGTAGCGCATGTCGATCGCGTACGACAGGCGAATCAGCCGCCCGGCCGTGCCTTGCGCGTGCGAGAAATGCTGCAGCAGCCGCTCGCGCCCCACGCAAGAATTGGCGTACTCACCCGGTGGCGGCGTCGGGGCCAGTTCTTCCGGCGCGCCCGGCCCGTGCACGTCGACGAACGGGTACACGCAGGCGGTGGAAAAGGCCACGATGCGCGCGTTCGGGAAGCGCTCGGCCACCAAGGCGGGCAGCCAGGCGTTCATGGCCCAGGTGAGCCACTCACTGCCGCCCGAACCAAACTTGCGGCCGGCCATGAACACGATGTTCGGCGCATCGGGCAACTGGCGCAGTGCCTCGCGCGAGAGCAGGTCGGCTTCGATGCACTCGACGCCGTGCACCTCGAGCCGCTCACGCAGGCCTGCTTCAGAAAAACGCGCCACGCCGATCACGCGCCGGTGCGGCGTCGCCCGTTTGGCCATGCGCGCCAGCGTCGGGCCCATCTTTCCGCCCACGCCCAGCACCATCAGATCGCCATCGACGCGGGCAAGCGTGTCGATCAACGCCGCAGAGGGCGTGGACAACAGGTCTTCGAGCTGCGCCAGGTCGGCGATGCGCTCGGGCAGGTGTGCGGTCGACATGGCTTCAACCCTCCACGCCATGCATGGTCAGCAGCGTCTTCATGCGCTGTGCCGCCAGGTCGGGCTGCTCCAGCACGTTGGCCGCATCGGCCAGGCGGAACAGCTCGGCAAGGTGCTGCAGCGAGCGTGTGCTCTGCTGCCCACCGATCATCGTGAAATGTCTCTGGTGGCCGTTGAGCCAGGCCATGAAGACCACGCCGGTCTTGTAGTAGCGCGTGGGCGCCGCGAAGATGTGGCGCGACAGCGGCACCGTCGGGCCCAGGATCGCGTGGAACTGCTCGACATCGCCTTGCGCCAGCGCGCTCAGCGCAGAACTGGCAGCCGGCGCGATCGCGTCGAAGATGCCGAGCAACGCATCGCTCTGACCGTGGAAGGTCTCGCTGCCATGGCCATCGCCCGCGATGAGTTCGGCGTAGTTGAAGTCGTCACCTGTGTACATGCGCACGCCCTGGGCCAGGCGCCGACGCATGGCAATTTCCTTGTCCTTGTCGAGCAGCGAGATCTTGATGCCGTCGACCTTGTCGGGATGAGCCGCGATGATGCCGAGCGCCGTGTCCATCGCCGCATCGACGTTGCCGGTGCCCCAATAGCCTGCAAGCGCGGGATCGAACATCTCGCCGAGCCAGTGCAGCACCACGGGCTGCTTCGCCTGCGACAGGATGCGGTCGTACACGCGCTCGTAGTCGGCCGGGCTCTTGGCGACGCGGGCCAGTGCACGGCTGGCCATCACGATGAGCTTGCCGCCGAGCTTCTCGATCGCAGCCATCTGATCTTCGTAGCCACGGATCACGTCATCGACGCTCTTCACGCTGTCGATGTCGAGATGGTCGGTGCCGCAGCCGCAGGCAACCCGCGCGCCCGGCACGTCACCCGCGGCGGCCAGCGATCGGCGGATCAGTTCGAGCGAGGTCGGCCAGTCGAGGCCCATGCCGCGCTGCGCCGTGTCCATCGCTTCTGCCACGCCGAGGCCGAGCGCCCAGAGGTGCCGGCGGTAGGCGATCGTGGTGTCCCAGTCGACAGCGGCCTGCAGCCAGGGATCGACCGCTGCCAGCGGGTCGGCGACGACATGCGCCGCCGAATAGGCGATGCGGTTGAACTGCACGCCAGCGGGCGGCTTCAGGGGCACGCTGCCCTGCAGCGTGTAGGGCGCGAGCGCACCGCCGGGAGTCGGGAGTGTGAGGGTCAGGGCCATGCGGCGCTCCACCGGAAATTTATAAGAGAAGTGCCTGACACGATCGCTGGACGGGTGCGGGCTACGATCAAATGCTCAGCGTCGGCAGGTCCACCCAGCGCCGGTCTTTCCACGACTCGAGTGCGGCCTCGACCAGCTGCACGCCCTTGGCGCCTTCGGGCAGCGTCCACTTCCATGGCGCGTTCTCGGCGACATGGCGGATGAAGGCCTCCCACTGGATCTTGAAGCCGTTGTCGTACACCTGCGAGTCCGGAATCTCTTGCCACTGGTCGAAGAAGTTCATGGTCTGCTTCTCGTCCGGGTTCCATACAGGGCGCGGCGTGGCAACACGTGATTGCGCGCGGCAACTCGACAGGCCCGCGAAGGCCGAGCCGTGCGTGCCATCGACGTGGAAGGTGACGAGGTCGTCGCGGCGCACGCGCGTGACCCAGCTCATGTTGATCTGCGCGATCACCGGCTCGCCGTTGTGGCCCGTGAGTTCGCAGGTCGCGTAGGCGGCGTCGTCGGCGGTGGCGTCATAGGATTTGCCGTCTTCATCCCAGCGCTTCGGGATGTGCGTCGCCCCCAGGCACGAGACCGACTTCACTTCGCCGAACAGGTTGTCGAGCACGTAGCGCCAGTGGCACATCATGTCCAGGATCATTCCACCGCCGTCCTCTTTGCGGTAGTTCCAGCTCGGACGCTGGATCGGCTGAAGGTCGCCCTCGAACACCCAGTAGCCGAACTCGAGCCGAACGCTCAGCATGCGGCCGAAGAAGCCTGCGCGGCGCAGCATGTCGAGCTTGCGCAGACCAGGCAGGAACAGCTTGTCCTGTACCGCGCCGTGCTTCAAGCCCGAGCCTTCGGCGAGTCGTGCGATCTCGACCGCTTCGTTGAGGTTGGTCGCGATCGGCTTCTCGCAGTACACGTGCTTGCCGGCGCGGATCGCCTTGGCCAGCAGCGTCGGGCGCATCTGTGTGGTGCCGGCATCGAAGAAGATCGTGTCGTCCTTGTTCTTGAGCGCATGGTCGAGGTCGGTGCCCCAGCGCGCGACGCCATGTGCCTTGGCCAGCGCCTCGATCTTCTCGGCGTTGCGGCCGATGAGGATGGGGTCGGGCATGACCCTGTCGCCATTGGCGAGAGTGACGCCGCCCTGGGCGCGGATCGCGCAGATCGAGCGGATCAGGTGCTGGTTCATGCCCATGCGACCGGTGACGCCGTGCATGATGATTCCGAGTCGTTGGGTGGCCATGACAAGTTGCTGGTTGAAGGATGAAAAGCTTGCAAGCCGCGCCGGCGCTCAGCGCGCGGGCAGTTGCAGCGGCTGAAGCGTGGGCCATTCGGGGTTCGCGCCGCTCGCAAATCCGGGCCGGTCGAGCGAGCGCAGGTCGAGAAGTCCGTCGCGCACCCGCAGCCGGACGTTGTCATCGGCCGGCTCGTACAGGCCGGGTTGCGCGGCAAGGAAGGCTTGTCGTTCGGCGAGGCCCGCGCCCTGGCCCGCAAAGCCGTCGACATAGTGGTGGCCATTGCGCTCGACATGGCCAAGGCCGATCAGGTTGACCAGCGCGAGATCCTGTTGCACCGCCAGGCCGGCCTGTGTCGTGAGGTCCTCGGCGGACATGAAGCATCGCGCCGTGCCGGTTTGCCTGGCCGCGCCGTTGCGCTGCTGGCAACGGGCCGCGTTGAGCAGCGAACGGTAGATGCCCTTGCACTGCTTGCTCGACACGCCGGTGTAACCCAATTCGAGCGCGCGTGGAAAGGCTTCCAGGGTGCCATCTGATTCGTCGATCAGCACGGGCCGCATCACCGCCAGCGGTCGCACGTCGGTGTCGAGCGCGATGGCGCGCGGCAGCGGCTGTTCGATATAGAGCGTGCTGCGGGCCAGGTGTTGCAGCGCCGGCGTTGCCTGCACGCGGCGCCAGAACTCGGCGGCTGCCGGTGCATCGGGAAACTGCTCGTTTCCGTCCAGCGTGACGACACAATCGGCCACCGGCGCCAGCGCCTCGGCAATGCGGGTCAGCCGGTCGATGTCGGCATCCGCGGCGCCGCTGACCTTGAGCTTGTAGTGACGGCATCCGGTCGATGCGACAACATCCTCGAGCGTCTCGGGCAAGCCGTCATTCAGGCGCTTGTCGACATCGGCGTCTGCAGCCGTGATGGCATCCACCAGGCCCACCGTATGACGCAACGCGATTTGCGCTGCAGGAGCCAGGCCGTGCAGGAAGCCGGCGAGGTCAAACCCCGAGAGATCCGCGCACAGGCGCACATCCATGCCGGGCACGTTGCCGCGAATGGCGTCGTAGAACGACAGCGCCTCGGCTCGGCAAAGCGCGTCGAGCAGGGCACGGTCGATCAGGGCCGGGCCGTAGCAGGCGATCAGCGGGTTCAAGCCTGCGGCCTGGCCTGCCGCGATCAACGCAGCGTAGTGGTCGGCGAAGTGGCCGAACGCGGTGCGTGCGCCGCTGTGCGAAAGATAGGCATCGCGCGCCGTCGTCAGCGAGCGGCGCAGTTGGTCGAAGTTGTCTTCGTTACTCAGTTGCAGGTTCTTGTCGAACCACTTGGGCGCCATCAACTCGGCGGCGGCGCCCCAGGCGCTGCGTCCGTCGGAGGTGGCAATGCGCACGCGCACGAAGGCCTGCGGGCAATGGGTCAGCGTGACCACGCCGAAACGAAACGGCAGCCGCATGTGCACCGGCCGTTCGTAGAGTTCGATGGCCTGTACCGACAGGCGAGGCGCGTCAGTCATCGGCGTCCAGCCCTTCCAGCACGCCTCGCAGATAGCCGATGGCGCGCGCCGCACACCCCGGGCCATCGGGCAGATAGTCGAAGGGCTCGACGGCAATCGTGTCGCCGTAGTGGCCTAGGCGTTGCATGGTGCGCAGGCTGCGCAGGATCGGCGCGAAGCGCATGGCGCCCTGGCCCGGTCCGCGCCGGTTGGGGTCGTTGACCTGGACGTGGGCGATGTGGCCGGTCGGCATCCAGCGCTGCATCAGCGCAGCCACGGTCTCTGTCTCGGCCTGGCCGGCCGCGCTGCAATCGATCATGGTCTTGAGCGCCGGCGTGCCGACTTCCCGCACCATGCGCACGGCCTGCTCGACCGTGTTGACCAGGTCGGTCTCGCGCGGCGACAGCGGCTCAAGGCAGTAGGTGACCTTGCAGGTCTGCGCGCGCTGTGCTGCGCGCGCCAGACATTCGCGCGCACGATCCCAGGCCTGTTGCGGCGTGCTGTCGGGCGGCACCGAGCGCTGCTTGGGCGAGCCGTGCACCAGGTAGCGTCCCCCCATCAGGGCACAGAGTTCGACCATGCGCTCCATGAGCTGTGTCGTGCGCTCACGCAGCGCGCCGTCGCTGCTGACGATCGACAGGCCGGTCGGCGCCACCAGCAGCCAGTGCAGCCCGGTGATCTGCAGGCCGTGGTCTTGTGCGGTGCGGGCGAAGGCCAGGGCCTGCGCATCGGTGATGCGCAGCGGGTCGTCGGCCAGCGTGAAGGGGGCAAGCTCAAGGCCGTCGTAGCCGAGCGCAGCCGCGAGACTGCATTGCTGCTCGAAGGGCAGCGGCAGCAAGACTTCGTTGCACAGCGCAAGCTTCATGGCCTGTGCCTTCAGGCTCGTTTGCCCAGCAGACTGCGCGCCCTGCCGACCAGGCCAGCACTCAGGTGATGTACCAGCCTCTTGAAGGGCGGCACGTACATCAGGATGGTGAGGATGGTGACTGCAGCAAAGCCCATCGCGATCGGTCGTGTGAAAAACGGGACGATGCTGCCGTCGGACAGCACCAGCCCGCGTCTCAGGCTCTTGTCCAGCAGCGGGCCGAGCACCAGGCCCAGCACCAGCGGCGCCATTTCGTAGCGGTGCTTGCGCAGAAAGTACGCGCCGATGCCGATCGCCAGCATCACGTAGACATCGAACAAGCGCGAGGCAGATGCAAAGGCGCCCACCGTGCACAGGAGAAAGACGATCGGCATGAGGATGGCGCGACGCACTTTCAAGACTTGCAGCAGCGGCCGCACGCCGAACAGGCCGAACAGCAGGATGGTGACCGAGGCCAGCGTGGTCATGGCCACCACGTGGTAGATGAATTGCGGATGCTGGATCATCAGCATCGGTCCGGGCTGCACGCCATGGATGACCATGGCGGCCATCAGCACGGCCGATGGCGCCGACCCTGGAATGCCCAGTGCCAGCGACGGAATGATGTGGCCGGGAATCGAGGCCATGTCGCCGGTCTCTGCCGCCATGAGGCCGTCGATCGAGCCCTTGCCGAACTTCTCCTTCTCCTTGCTCACGGCCTTGGCCGCGGCGTACGACATCCATGCGCCGGCGTCCTCTCCGACGCCCGGCAGCAGACCGGTCAACACGCCGATGACGCCCGAACGCAGCACGGTCCAGCGGTACTGCAGCACTTCTCGAAAGCGCGGCAGCACCGAGTCCTTCAGTTCGATGATCTTGCGTTCGATGGGGTTGGCCAGCGTCGTCAGCACCTCCGCCAGCCCGAAGGCGCCCACCAGCGCAGGAATCAGCGCAATGCCGCCGGAAAGTTCGTCCCAGCCGAGGGTGAAGCGGTTGTAGGCGTAGAGGCTTTCTTGCCCGACCTGCGCCAGGAACAGGCCCAGCAGGCCCATCAACCAACCCTTGAGCGGGTCGTCGCCGACGATGCTGCCGGACATGGTGACGCCGAACAGCGCGAGCCAGAAGAACTCGAAAGCGCCGAACTGCAACGCCACCTCGGACAACAAGGGTGTGAAGAGCGCCAGGCAGACCACGCCGATCAGCGTGCTGACAAAGGCGCCCGAGGTTGCGATGCCGATCGCACGCCCGGCCTGGCCCTGCTGGGCGAGCGCGTAGCCATCGGCGCACGAGGCCGCGTTGGCTGCGGTGCCCGGGATGTTCAGCAGGATCGCAGTGCGGGACCCCCCGTACAGCGCGCCGACGTAGGAGCAGATGAGCACCAGGATGGCGTCATTGGTTTCGAGCTTGATCGTCAGCGTGGTGAGCAGCGCGATCGCCAGCGTGGCCGACAGGCCGGGCAGGATGCCCATGACGATGCCGACGAACGCGCCCCCCAACCCGTACAGCAGGGTGAGCGGGTTCATGAAGCTGACATAGGCAGCGCCGAGATCTTGCAGTCCCTGGAGCATCGAGAGACCTTGCAGAAAGGAAAGCCGGGAGCCTCAGGGCAGGCGTACGAGAAACAGGCGCTCGAAGACCAGCCAGGTCACCACCGAGGTGGCGGCGCCGATCACGACGGCCTGCATCACGCTTCGCGGCGAGAGCCGGCGTTCGACCGGATCGAGGCTGATGCGACGGAACACGAGGATGGCCGCCGTGACATACACCATCGAGGCCAGCCAGAACGGCAGTCCGTGACCCACGAGGACCACCGCGTACCCGCTGCAAAGCACGATCGCGAGCCACACGCGCTTGCTCTGTTCACGGTCGAGTGTGCTGGGCGCAGCCACGGCCAGATGGAAGGCGCCGCGGCGCCAGCTGCGCAAGCCCAGCACGGCGCCGAGCAAGACCATGCCCACACCCAGCAAGCCCGGCAAGAGGCCGGGCACGGTGACCGGATTGATGTGCTGTGCCTCCAGCCTGTCCATGCGCAACGACCCAATCACCACCGCCAGACCCAGCGCAAACCAGCCCATGGCACCGCGAAAGTCCGCACGCGGCGCATCGGCTTCGGCCACCTCTGGTTCGTGGGCTGCGGGCTCGGGTGCAGGATCAGTCATCGTCGCAATCAAGGCTTGGCGATGCCCACCGTGTCCGGTGATACCTTGGCCTTGCCGCTGTTGAAGAGGTTCCAGGCGTTGCTCTGTACGGCGGGGAATACGGCCTTCTGCGCCGCATCGCCGTACAGCGGGTCAAACAGCGCACCGCGGCTGGTCGCGTACTTCTTCAGGGCTTCGTTCTTGGCAATCTTTTCGGCCCAGATCTTCTCGAGAGTCTTGACCACTTCGTCGGGAACACCCTTTGGCAGGAAGATGCCGAAGTAGTTGGCCGGCGCGGTGAAGCCGGGCACCGTGGCCGACAACGGCGGAATGACGCCGTAGCCTTCGAGTTCCAGCGGTTTGTCACTGACAGCGGCCAGCGGGCGCAGGCGTTTGCCGCGGATCATGTCGGCCTGTTCGACGGCGAGTTGCGTGGTGAGGTCGGCCTCGCCGGACACGGTGGCGATCACCGCCGGATTGCCGCCGTCATACGAGACTTCCTTGTACTTCACGCCGGTGGCCTTGACGATCTGGTCCATCGCGTTGTGCGCCGCCGACGTGACGCCGGCGGTGGCGACGCTGATCTGTCCGGGCCGCGCCTTCATGTCGTCGAGCAGTTCCTTGGCGGTCTTCCAGGGCCGCGAGGGGTTCACGCCGATCACCTGGATGTTGGCGACGTTCAGGAACAGGTGCCAGTCCTTGATGCTGGTGTTGACGGAGCCCAGCGTCTGGTAGGCCCCGAGATCCTGGGCGGCACCGGCCGTCCAGGTGTAGCCGTCCTTGGGCGCGTCGAGCGCGCTCTTGGTACCGATCGCGCCCGAAGCACCCGGCTGGTTGATGATGACGATGGTCTGGCCCAGCGCCTTTTCGATCTCGGCTGCGGCAACCCGCGTCACCTGGTCGGTCGACCCGCCGGCGGCCCAGGGCACGATCAGATTGATCGGCCGTGTCGGCTTCCATTGCGCCAGGGCGCCACTGGCCGCGACGGCCAGCACTGACATCACGAAGGCGCGTCGCGCCAGCTTCTTCACACCTTGCATGGTCAGTCTCCAATCCATCTAATTCACCAAGCGGTGAATCTTAGAGATCATGAAAAACGACGTCAACGGAGCGCTGCGATCAGTCCCTCAGGACATACCCTAGGATCACGTCGCACATGTGGGACAGCCGCTCGGCGCGCGCTTTCCGACTCATCAGGTCGCGCCCGAAGATCGCCGTCAGCGTGTGACTGTTCGAGAGATAGAAGTACGCCAGCGCGGCAATCGAGATGTAGAGCTGCAGTGGATCGATGCCGCCGCGCAGCACGCCGTCGCGTCGGCCCTTTTCCAGAATGTCGCCCAAGGTCTGGATCAGCGGCGAGTTCATCTCGCGCACGCGCTTCGACTGCGACAGGTGTCGGGCCTGGTGGAGGTTCGCGCTGTTGAGCAAGGTGATGAACTCGGGGTGCTCCAGGTAGTAGGTCCAGGTGAACTCGGTCAGGCGCCGGATCGCGTCGGCTGGGCCCATGTCGCGCAGGTGCAGCGCCTGCTCGGCGTCGCGGATGTCGGCGTAGACGTTCTCGAGCACCGCCAGGAAGAGCTCATCCTTGCTGCCGAAGTAGTAATAGATGAGACGCTTGTTGAGGCCCGCGCGCTGCGCGATCCGATCCATGCGCGCGCCCGCCAACCCATGGCTGGCGAACTCGTCACGCGCGCCCAGCAGGATGAGGGCCTGAGAGCGGTCGGCATCGCGTGAGCGTGCTTCGGTGGCGCGAATGGCAGTTGGCATTGGCCAGTTCACTATATGGTTAATTGTGGGTGATCGCAATCAGCATGCCGCCACTGAACGACCTTGCCTCAAGCTCCCACGAATCACCGCGAGCCGCTGCCACAAACCGGGCAATCGCTGCACCTTCAGCTCGATGGGCTGCCCCTGCTCGGGCAGCACGCAGCTCTCGAACAAGACCATCCATAGACCGGCTACACCGCGGGCTGGACCTGCGATTGCCGCGGACCGATGAAGGCTGCCGATCGGATCAACCGCAGGTCAATGCGATGACCTCAGGTGGCGCAGCGCCAGCGCGCGGCACGCCGGCTGAGCGGCATGCCAGGCATCAAATCCAGCGACGCACCCGTGACACGTAGTCGGCGTAGTCGCCGCCAAACTTGGCTCCCATGATCCGTTCCTCTGGACCAATCTGGAAGCGGTTGATGTAGGCGATGAAAAGGACGGGACCGACGAAGGGCCAGATCGCAGCCAGATAGAACGCCCAGGCGCACAGCAGCAAGACCAGGCCGAGGTACATGGGGTTCCTGGTCAGCTTGTAGATGCCGGCGGTGACCAGGGCCGATGCCTTTCCCGGCTTCATGGGATTGATGGTCGTCCTGGATCGTCGAAAGGCCAGCAGTCCAAGCAGATCGCAGGTGATCCCGAGGGCGACAAGGGCTGCGACGGCGGCAAGGCGCCAACTGGATGCGATCGAAAGCGTCGGTCCGAGTTGCGAGATGGCCCACATCGCCGTTGCCGTCAGCGCCGCAACGATTGGTGGTGGAACCCTGAGCTCAAGCGTGCGCATGGCGTTTGAAGGGTTGCATTGGCGCAAGGGTGCAAGGGCGAGGTGCAAACCGTGTGTTGAATCTGCCGCCCTTCGGCCCGATCAACTTGCGGGCCCAGTCTTCAGCCTCGAGTTGATTCAGGGCGCCATCCGACTACCCGCGCCAGTAGCCATTTGCAGCCGCCACGGTCTGAAAGTTGATCGCGATGACCTGTGACGCCGCAGTCAGTCCGTCTGCCGATCGTGCGTACTCGGGCCGCAATTCCTTCAGCGTTTCCATGTCGGGTTGGGTGTACTTGACACCGCGACGACTGAGCGTGATTGCAAGCTCGAAGCCTTCCTGGGGCGTGGCAGTGATCAATGACGCAAGCCATGTATCGGCCATATCCATCTCCTGTTGTAGACGCTGGACGAGGATAGCGGAAGTGGCCGTATCGAACCCGACCGTAGGGGTTACCGGCGCGCGGCGTCGAGGGGCCTGGCGGCAGCGCGGCCGGTTGAGCAAGCTGTCACGCGTCACTGCGCGCAAAGCGCCTGCCTGTGCCGGCATGAACCAGCAGACACGCCGCGACGGCAACCAGGAAGGCCCACGAAACAGAGAGCTTGGGCAGCGCCACTGCCAGCGTCGCGCAGAACGCGATGAACGAATACAGCCCTGTCGTCATGGCGCGCAACAGCGCCGACGAAAACGCGGCGCCACTGGTGCGGTGCGAGGACACTGCGAGCACGCTGCCCAGCACCGGGAACACAGCCAGGACGCCGCTCCAGCTGCTGCCGACCGTCGCGGCGGCGACGGTGACACCGACTGTGAGTGCAGCGCCGACTGCCATGCGAAGAAAGAGCTCTGCGGCGGAGGGATGCCTTGTGCCGGCCGTCTGCACCACCACCGGAAAAAGTCGGGGTGCCAGCACGACGGTGCCGATGGCAACAGCGAGGCCGACCGTCACGCTTCCCGATGTCGGAATCAGCAATGTGACCGCGGCCATCCACGCCACCAGCGCGGCCGCCAGTGAGGCGAACCACCCAAACCGCTGTGACACATGGGCATAGACAAGGCAGAAGCTCACCGATGCGAAGACCGCACCCGTGGCCGCAGCAGCCGCGACAGCGGCAAACGGCCCCCCGTTTTCCAGCGCCAGCACCAGCAGGATGGGACCCGCGACGACCGGCAGCCCAGCCAGCCATCCTGAAATGCTGGGACCGAAATGCTTGCCAACGAGCGAGAGGACCAACAGAAACGATGGAACAAGCAGCAGTTTGAGGGCCAGCATCTGGATGACGCCTAACTTTTTGATTGAACGGCATGCAACGAGCGACCGCGCGGCGACATGATCCACAGGCTGCCGTGAACTGGCCTGTCGATGCTGGTCCGCCTCAAGGAAGAGTCAGGCTTGCTGGCCGGCACGAACCGAGGCGCCGCGATTCCAGCGACTGGATCGAGCAGCCGCACCCGCTGTTCGCTTCGCCCGCATCAGGGAGGGTCGAGTGGTGAACTTCGAAGTGTAGGTGGGACAGGAAGCTTCAGCCCGATGGCCGTCACCCAGGCTTTGCGGGCCACTTGGAACGCCGCGTCGTCTGCCTGTGGCCTTGTGGTCTGACCTGCCGTCCGAACTCGGTCCGGAACCATGGGGGGAAGCTCGGCCACAGTGGCGCTGCGATCCTGCGGTGACCGGGCCCGTTCGACCCCGCGCGCAGACGCTGATGCAAGCGCTGATGCAACGCATGCCCAGGTGCACAGGCGCGCGCAAGAATGGGGTTCTCAACCAAGGGGAGCCCCAATGCGATCGCGCATCATCGTGTTGCTGCTGTCGGTGCTGGGCGCGCTGCTGCCGACAGCCTCGCTGGCGCGCGATCTGCATGAGCACTGGGACAGCCGCTGCAAGTCCTGCCATGGCGATTCGGCGGCCTTTGCGCGCAGCACCTTGCGCGTCGAGCA
This sequence comes from Rubrivivax sp., assembly GCA_016707445.1. Taxonomy (GTDB): domain Bacteria; phylum Pseudomonadota; class Gammaproteobacteria; order Burkholderiales; family Burkholderiaceae_C; genus Rubrivivax. The sequence goes on along the minus strand of JADJHR010000011.1, from coordinate 89,297 downwards.
AGGCCGGCTGCTCGGTCGGCACCACGTCGCCGACCTGCCGAAGTTTCTGCACAACCATCACCTGGCGGACGATCTGGTCGCGCCGGTCAGCGCGATGCTGATGGCGCAGGTCAACACCAAGCCGCTGTTCAAGACCCATTGCGCCGGCTGCCACGACAGTGCGGCCGCGCTGGCGCGCCGGTCGCTGCTGATGCATGGCGCGGTGTTGACGGGCAAGATCAACCAGCGGCCGGTGGCCGACTTTCTGCGCCGCCACGGCGGGCTGGCCGCGACTGAGGTCGCGCCGATGGTGACCACGCTGCGCCGCGTGCTGGCCGAAATCGGCGGCGGTGGATGATGGTCGGCCCGGGTGGCCTTGCTGATACCGTCAGGTTCTGACCAGTCCACCGGAGGATCGAATGACATTCAAGGCCCTGCTGATCGAGAAGGACGATGCCGGCTACCGCGCGGCGGTGAAGGACGTGGGTGACGAGGTGCTGGGCGCCGGCGAGGTGACGGTGCGCGTGGCCTACTCGACCATCAACTACAAGGACGGCCTGGCGATCACCGGCAAGAGCCCGGTGGTGCGCAAGTTTCCCACTGGTGGCGGGCATCGATTTCGCGGGCACGGTCGAGTCCAGCGACGACAGCCGCTTCAAGCCCGGCGACCGTGTGCTGCTGAACGGTTTCGGCGTCGGTGAAAGCCATTCGGGCGGCCTGGCCCAGCGCGCCCGCGTCAAGGCCGACTGGCTGCTGCCGCTGCCCGCGGGTTTGAGCGAACGCCGCGCGATGGCACTGGGCACCGCCGGCTACACGGCCATGCTGTGCGTGATGGCCTTGCAGCGACACGGCGTGACGGCCGAGTCGGGTGAGGTGCTGGTGACCGGCGCCAACGGCGGCGTGGGCACGGTGGCGATCAGCCTGCTGTCGCGCCTGGGCTATCGCGTGGTGGCGTCGACCGGCCGTTTGAACGAGGCCGGGTTCCTGCAGTCGCTGGGTGCGGCCGAGGTTATTTCACGCGACACCTTCAGCAACCCCGGCAAGCCGCTGGCCAAGGAACGCTTCGCCGGCGTGGTCGATGCCGTCGGCAGCCACACGCTGGCCAACGCCTGCGCCGCCACGCGCTACGGTGGCGCGGTGGCTGCCTGCGGGCTGGCGCAGGGTATGGATTTTCCGGGCAGCGTGGCGCCGTTCATCCTGCGCGGCATCAGCTTGTACGGCATCGACAGCGTGATGGCACCGATGACTGCGCGCAGCGCCGCCTGGGCCCGCCTGGCCAGCGACATGGACTTGGCCAAGCTCGACAGCCTGACGCAGGAGATCGGTCTCGGCGACGCGGTGGCCGCAGGGGCGCGCATCCTGGCCGGGCAGGTGCGCGGACGGCTGGTGGTGAACGTCGACGCTTGACCGGGCAACGGCGTCACTTCTTGCGGGCGGCGCTCTTGCGGGCCGGCGCCGCACTCTTGGCCAGCAGGTCGTCCAGGTTCTTCATGATCTCGCCCTCGATGACCTTGGCAAAGGCACCCAGCAGAAAGCCGAGCTTGGCATCGAGGTCGAAATGGTCGGCGGCCACGATCAGCCGGCCGCTGACGCCCGAGCGGGTAAATTCGACCGTGTCACTGGTCTTGCCTTCGATCACCGTGCAGTCCATCGAGAACTTCTGCTCGACCTGCTCGGCCCAGTCCCAGGCCACCTTGCGCGCCTTGGACAGGCCGAGCTGATGTTCACGGTGAATGCGGATGTCAGGCACGGTCGGGTCCTCGTTCAGGGGTTGGCGTTCAATGTGGCCCGGCGCTCGGCCTTCGGCAATGCGGCCAGGCGATTGACCTCGCTATAAAAGCGCGTGAAGTCTCGTCCCTGACGTTCGAACAGGCGCTCGAAGCCGGGCACCAGTTCGTAGTACGCCGCCTGCACGCCGAAGCTGGCATTGTTGGCCCGCGTCACCGCGCTGTCATAGCCACCGTAGCCACCCCAGCGTTGCTGCTTCAGGTCCTGGTATTCACCGCGCCAACGCGCCATGAGTTCGGACTTGCGGACGCGCTTGGCGGCATCGTCCAGGTCGCTGGCATACAGCGCCTGCAGGCGATCACGCTGGCGCTGCATCAGGTCGCGGTAGTCGGCGCGGCGTTGGGCGAACACGTCGTAGTCGGCGCTGGCCTGCGGGCGCGTGGCCAGCCAGCGCTGGCCACCGATGCGTTCCACTGCGGTGGCAAAGCTCTCGTTGAACGTGGTGTCGTCGGCCGCGTAAGCGACCTGGTGCGCCAGTTCGTGGAAGATCAGCCGCGCCAGTTCGCCTTCGGGCCAGTCGATGAAGGTGTTGAGCAGCGGGTCGCCGCCCAGCCAGTCAGCCCAGCCCAAGGTCGAATACGCCGGCACACCGTAGACGCTGACCTCCATCCCCTGCGCACGCAGCGTGGCGGCCAGCGCATCGGCATCGGCACGGTCAAAGTAGCCGCGGTAGCCGACACAGCCCATCAGCGCAAAGCACCAGGTCTTCAAGGTCAGCGACAGCTCGGGCGTGGCCACCACGTTCCACACCGCGGCACTGCGCTGCAGGTCGGCGTAGGCCCGATAGCTGTGGTTGTCGGGCAGCTTCAGTTCGGTGATGGCGAAGTCCCTGATCTGCTGCGACAGCTGCAGCCGCGCGCGCAACGCGGCCGGCGTGTGGCTGTCGGCCAGCCAGTCGGCGGCGGGCTTTGCCTTGGCCATCAGGCTCAGATGGCCCGCCACCGCCTGGCCGTAGTAGCCGATGTTCGAGCAGCCACTGCCCAGGCAGACCGCAGCCGCTGCCAACAGCGCCGTGCCGACCACACCGACGCCGGCCACGATCAAGCCTCGAACAGCGGTGCGCACATCAGCCCGGGCCCACTTCGACCAGGCAGTCGTAGAACGACGGTGCGTGGCCGATGTCGGTCAATCGCTGGTGCGTCAGCTCGTTGACGTTGCGGCCGTCCAGCCCGAACTTGCGCCACCACACGCCCAGGCCGTTGACCACACCGGGACGCGCTCGTTCGCTCACCTCGGCCTTGCAGCGGTAGCGGCCGCGATCGTTGAAGATCGTCACCACCTGGCCGCTGCTGATGCCGCGCGCTGCCGCGTCGTCGGGGTGGATCTCGACCAGCGGTTCGCCTTCGATCGCGCGCAGGCTCTTCACGTTGACGAAGCTGGAGTTGAGGAAGTGCCGCGCCGGCGGCGAGATCATCGCCAGCGGGTAGCGCGCGGCCAGCGCCGGGTCGGTTTCGGCGCACTCGTGATTGGGCACGTGGTCGGGCACGCCCAGGCCGGGCGGGTCGACCAAGACCTTGCCGCTGGCCGTGGGGAAACCGCCTTCGGCGAACGGTGCATCGGCCACTGCCAGCTTGATCCAGCCTTGCGCGCGCAAGCGGTCGAAATCCACCGCCCCGGGTTTGAAGGCCATGCGTGCCAGCGTCTCGTCGCTGTCGCCGAAGCAGGGTTCGTCGAACCCCATGCGTGAGGCCAGCGCACGAAAGATCGCGGCGTTCGAGCGCGCCTGTCCCAGTGGTGCGATCGCCGGCTCGTTCACCATCACGTAGGTGTGGCCGTAGGTGGTGTGAACATCCCAGTGCTCGAGCTGCGTGGTGGCCGGCAGCACGATGTCGGCGTGGTCGGCGGTGTCGGTCAGGAAGTGCTCCAGCACCACGGTGAAGAGGTCCTCGCGCGCGAAGCCCTTGACCACCTGGCGGCTGTCGGGCGCCACCGCCACCGGGTTGCTGTTGTAGACCACCAGCGCCTGGATGCGCGGGCCGAAGTCGGGCGAGCCTTCGCGTTGCAGATCGTCACCAATCGTCACCATGTTGATGGTGCGCGGGTTGCGGCCGGCCAGCAGGTCGGGCCGCTGCAGCGCCGCGTCGTTGCGCACCGATCGAAACCAGCCCGACGAAGACAGCAGCAACCCACCCGCACGGTGTCGCCAGGCCCCCACCAGGCAGGGCAGCAGGGCCACCAGGCGCACCGCATTGCCACCGCCGTGCACACGCTGCATGCCGTAGTTGAGCCGGATCGCCGCGGGCCGGGTGTTGCCGTAGTCGCGCGCCAGCTGCCGCAGCTCGTCGGCCGTGATGCCGCAGGTTGCGGCCACACGCTCGGGCGGCCACTGCAGCGCACGGTCACGCAGCGCCGGCCAGCCTTCGACATGGCGCTCGATGTAGTCGTGATCGAGCCAATCATTGCGGATCAGCTCGTGCATCAGGCCCAGCGCCAGCGCAGCGTCGGTGCCGGGGCGCAAGGCGATGTGCTGATGGCATTTCTCGGCCGTCTCGGTGCGCCGCGGGTCGATGCACACCAGCCGCGCACCGGCCCGCTTGGCCTGCTGCGCAAAGGTCCAGAAGTGCAGGTTCGAGGTGATCGAGTTGCTGCCCCAGATCAGGATCAGCCGGGCCTCGGCGAAATGTTCGACCCGCATGCCGACCTTGGCGCCGTAGGTGGCCACCAGGCCATCACCGCCGGCGGCCGAACAGATCGTGCGGTCCAGCCGCGACGCACCCAGTCGATGGAAGAACCGCGCCGACATGCTTTCGCCCTGCACCAGGCCCATGGTGCCGGCGTAGCTGTAGGGCAGAACCGCCTGCGGGTCCTGCGCCGCGATGGCCTGCAGCCGCGTGGCCACCAGGTCGAGCGCAGCATCCCAGCTGATCGGCTCGAACTGACCGCTGCCCTTGGGGCCGATGCGCCGCAGGGGTTGCAGCACCCGTTCGGGGTGGTAGCTTCGCTCAGCATAACGCGACACCTTGGTGCAAAGCGCGCCATGCGTTGTAGGGTGTTCTGCATCACCGACGATGCGTGTCACCCGACCATCCTGCACGCTGATCTGCAGGGCGCAGGTGTCGGGGCAGTCGTGCGGGCAGGCACCACGCACCATGCGGGCATCGGCGGTGGTCGTCATGCCTGAACTATTGCACAGGCGGTGCCGGCTTCTCACGATCGGACAAGCCCCGGATGTCCGACGGGCCGAAGTCGCGATAGCCTACGACTTTGGGTTTCGAGCAGTCCCCAACCATGCACCATTCGATCGGCCGTCGGCCTGTACTTCGTGTTCTGGCCGGCATGGCCAGCGCCGTGGGGCTTCCAGCTCTGGCGCAGGAACGCGCCCTCGTGCTCGGTCAATCGGCCGCCACCACCGGCGCCGCGGCACAGCTGGGCATCCAGATGCACCACGGCGTCAAACTGTACTTCGACCAGTTCAATGCCCTGGGCGGTGTGGGCGGACGGGCGGTCGAGGTCAAGTTGCTCGACGACGGTTACGAGCCCGACCGCTGCAAGGCCAACACCGAGCAGTTCATCAAGGACGAGGTCTTCGCTCTGATCGGCTACGTGGGCACGCCCACCAGCCTGGCGGCGCTGCCGCTGATCACCCAGGCACGAATCCCCTTCTTCGGGCCTTTCAGCGGCGCGCAGGCACTGCGCGAGCCGCTGTCGCGCTGGGTCTTCCATGTGCGCGCGTCGTACTATGACGAGACGGCGCTGATCGTGCGCCAGCTGACGCACTTGGGGCTGAACCGGATCGCGGTCTTCCGCCAGAACGACAGCTATGGCCAGGCGGGCCTGGACGGTGTGCTGCGCGCCCTGACACCGCTGAAGCTGAGTCCCGAAGCGGTGGGCACGGTCGAGCGCAACAGCGTCGACGTGGCCAAGGCGGTGGCGGCCATCGTGCCCAAGCAGCCCAACGCCGTGGTGCAGATCAGTGCCTACAAGAGCTGCACGGCCTTCATCCGCGAGGCACGCAAGGCCGGCTACGGCGGCACCTTCTACAACGTCAGCTTCGTCGGCACGCAGGCGCTGGCCGACGAACTCGGCCCCGAGGCGCGCGGCATCATGATCAGCCAGGTGATGCCGATGCCGTTTTCCACCACCACCGGCATCGCGCGCGAATATCTCGACGCCGTCAAGCGCGGCGGCGGCAGCAACCCGCCCAACTACAGCAGCATGGAGGGATACGTCGCCGCCAGGGTGTTCGCCGAGGGTCTGCGCCGGGCCGGCCGCAGCGTGACGCGCGAGTCGCTGGTGGCCGCGCTTGAGAGTCTGCAGCGCTTCGACCTGGGTGGCTTCACGGTCGATTTCAACCCGCGCGACCATACCGGGTCGAACTACGTCGACCTGACCATGCTGACCGGCGACGGCAAGGTCCGACGCTGAACCCGGCGATGCGCCGGGGGCCATAGGGGATCTGCGGCAGGGGATCGTCAGGCGCCGTAAACTGGCCCATCCCTCAGACACTGCAGCAGGCCCGCCATGCGAATGATCGAATCCATCCTGGCCGATGCCTCGGCCATCACCGCGCTGCGGCGCGACATCCACGCGCACCCCGAGCTGTGCTTCCAGGAACAGCGCACCTCGGACCTGATCGCCAAGGCGCTGACCGACTGGGGCATCCCCATCCACCGCGGCATGGGCACGACCGGCGTCGTGGGCATCGTCAAGAACGGCACGTCCAGCCGCGCATTGGGCCTGCGCGCCGACATCGACGCGCTGCCGATGACCGAGCACAACCACTTTGCGCACCGCAGCCAGCACCACGGCAAGATGCACGCCTGCGGCCACGATGGCCACACCGCGATGCTGCTGGCCGCGGCCAAGCACCTGTCGAGCAACCGCAACTTCGACGGCACGGTGTACCTGGTGTTCCAGCCGGCCGAGGAAGGCGGCGGCGGTGCGCGCGAGATGATCAAGGACGGCCTGTTCGAGAAGTTCCCTATGGAGGCCATCTTTGGCATGCACAACTGGCCCGGCATGAAGGTCGGCCAGTTCGCGCTGGCGCCGGGGCCAATGATGGCCAGCTCGAACGAGTTCAAGATCACCATCCACGGCCGTGGCGCGCATGCCGCGCTGCCGCACAACGGCGTCGACCCGGTGCCGGTGGCCTGCCAGATGGTGCAGGCCTTCCAGACCATCGTCACGCGCAACAAGCGGCCGATCGACACCGCGGTGATCTCGGTGACGATGATCCACGCCGGCGAGGCCACCAACGTGATCCCCGACAGCTGCACGGTCCAGGGCACGGTGCGCACCTTCAGCACCGAAGTGCTCGACCTCATCCAGCGCCGCATGCAGACGGTGGCCGAATCGACCTGCGCGGCCTTCGAGGCGCGCTGCGAGTTCCATTTCCACCGCAACTACCCGGCCACGGTCAACCACGTGGCCGAGACCGACTTCACGCGCTCGCTGCTGGCCGAGGTGGTGGGCACCGAGAACGTACTGCCCTACGAGCCAACGATGGGGTCTGAAGATTTCAGCTACTTCCTGCAGGTCAAGGCCGGCTGCTACTTCATGATCGGCAACGGCGACGGCAGCCACCGCGAGCTGGGCCATGGCGAAGGCCCGTGCATGCTGCACAACCCCAACTACGACTTCAACGACGACCTGATCCCGCTGGGCGCAACCGCCTGGGTGCGGCTGGCCGAGAAGTGGCTGGCCACGCCACGCTGAACACCTGACCACCATGGCCGTCGACGACATCGGCAGCTGTTTCGGGCAGACCTACGCCGAGGCACGCACGCAATTCCTGTTTGCCGCCGACGGCGCCGGACTGCCGGTGCAGGCCCATCGGCATCCGCTGGTGGGCGCCGACGGTGAAGACCTGGGCATCGATGTCGCACGCTTCGGCGCAGCCGATGCGCAGCGGCTGCTCATCGTCACCAGCGGCTGCCATGGGGTGGAGGGTTTCTGCGGCTCGGGCATCCAGGTGGCGCTGCTGCGCGACCCCAGCCTGCACCAGGCCGCTGCAGCCGCCCATGTCGCGCTGCTGTACGTGCACGCGCTCAACCCCTGGGGCTTTTCATGGTGGCGGCGTACGACGCAGGAAAACGTCGACCTGAACCGCAACTTCGTCGACTTCAGCCAGCCGCTGCCGCACAACGCGGGTTACGACGAACTGGCCCATGCCCTGGTTCCCGCCAGCTGGCCGCCGCCAGCCGCAGCCGACGCAGCGATTGCCGACTTCATCACCCGCAACGGCGTGCGCGCCTTCCAGACCGCAGTCAGCAGCGGCCAGCACGACCACCCCGAAGGCCTGTTCTTCGCCGGGCGCAATCCGACCTGGAGCCATGTCGCCTGGCGCCAGATCCTGCGCGAGCAGGCGCAGCGCTGCAGCCGCCTGGCCTGGATCGACCTGCACACCGGCCTCGGGCCCAGTGGCCATGGCGAGCGCATCTTCGGCGCCCGCGACGACGCCGCCGCGTTGGCCAGAGCCCGCGACTGGTGGGGGCCGCAGGTGACATCGATCTACGACGGGTCTTCGTCATCGGCACAGCTGTCGGGCATGGCCTTCGAAGCCCTATACGGTGAATGCCCAGAGGCCGAATACACCGGCATGGCGCTGGAATACGGCACCTTGCCGCTGAACGAGGTGATGCTGGCACTGCGCGCCGACCAGTGGCTGGACAACCACCCCGAGACCGATGCCGCCACGCGCCAGGCCATCAAGCGCCAGACGCGTGACGCCTTCTACACCGACACCCTGGGCTGGAAACGCCAGGTGGTGCTGCAAGCCGACGAGGCCGTGCGCCAGGCACTGGTCGGGCTGAGCGGCTGACCCCTTGGATTCGCTGACCCAGGTCGCGCTGGGTGCGGCCGTGGGTGTGGCGGTGATGCGGCGCCGCACGGCCTTGTGGAAGTCGGTGCTGTGGGGCGCGGTGGCCGGCACGCTGCCCGACCTGGACGTGCTGATCGATCACGGTGACCCGGTGTTGAACATGGTGCTGCACCGCGCCGAGACGCACGCGCTGTTCTGGCTCAGCCTGTTCTCGCTGCCATTGACCGCGCTGGTGGTCACCTTGCACGGCGAATGGGACCGCTGGCGGCACTGGTGGCTGGCCTTGTGGCTGGTCCTGGTCACGCACCCCCTGCTCGACGCCTTCACGGTCTACGGCACGCAGCTGGCGCTGCCCTTCAGCAACCATCCCTATGGGCTGGGCACGGTCTTCATCATCGACCCGCTGGTCACGCTGGCCTGGCTGGGTGGCACGGCCTGGGCACTGGCCACGCGCGGCAGCCAGACTGGCCTGCGCGCCAACCTAATTGGGCTGGCGCTGGGCACGGCCTACCTGGGCTGGGGCGTGCTCGTGCAGCAGCACGTCGAGCGCCTGGCCAGGTCGTCGCTGGCCGCGCAAGGCGTGCAGGCCGAGCGCGTGCTGGTCACGCCGGCGGCCTTCAGCTCACTGCTGTGGCGCGTGGTGGCCCTGTCGGATGACCAGGTTCTCGAAGGTTTCCACGCGCTGCTGGATGCCCCGGGGCCACTGCACTTCGACCGCTTCGATCGCGGCCGCGCGCTCGACGCCGAGCTGCAGGGCAACGACAGCGCGCAGCGCATCCGCGACTTCAGCCACGGCTTTTACAAGGTGCATGCGCAAGACGGGCAGGTATTGATCACCGACCTGCGCATGGGCCTGGAGCCGACCTACAGCTTCAGCTTCGGGGTGGCCGAACGGGCCAGCCCGCTGCAGGCCTTGCCAGTGCCACGCGCCGCCGGCCAGCGCCCCGACCTGTCGCGCCTGCTGCCGTGGTACTGGCAGCGCCTGCAGGGCCACGCGCTGCCGGTCCCGCGCTGAAGCTCACCAGCCCAGGGCCTGCATCTCGGCGCTGCACTGCCCGGCATCGGCAAACTGCAGCGCCTGCCAGCTGCGCCGGCGCGCCGCGGCCACGTTGTCGGCGTGATCGTCGATGAACAGCGTGTTCGCAGGGTCGATGCCGAAGCGCCGCTCGGCCAGCGCAAAGATCGCCGCATGCGGCTTCATCAGGCCGACACGGCACGAGAAGATGCCGTCGGCAAAGTCGGCCATGAAGGCGTTGCAACGCTCCAGATGATCGGCATACGGTCTTGGCATGTTCGACAGGTAGTACAGCCGGTAGCCCCTGGCCTGCAGGTGTCGCAACAGCGCCAGCGTCGGTGCCTGCGGCTGCAGATGAGACGGGATGGCGTCGATCACACGATGAATCGATGCCGGCGGCACGCCGGTGCGGCCAGCGATGCGCAAGGCCAGATCGGCCTCGGCAATCAGGCCCAGATCGAAGCGCGCCCAGTCGCTGTCGGGCGTGAGGCTCTCGAAGATCTGCGCGGCCAGCGTGCGCGCCCGTTCTTCGTCGGCCGCCAGCTCGGGAACGCATTGCTGCAGCAGCTGCAACGGCTGCCACTGAAAGAGCACGGCGCCGAGGTCAAACACCACGGCGCGCGTCACGGGTGCACAGGCCGACCGCTGGCGGAAGTTGCCGGTGTCGGCGACCCCGGTAGCGAGCTGTTCGAGTTGGGCGATCCGGTCATGGCGGAATTAGAACGCGCCCCGCGACACCCTGGGTGACGGCAGGGGCAGGGGCTATGCTGCGCACCCCATGTACGCGCCCTTCTTCGGCCTGCAGCAAGAGGCGTTCTCGATCGCGCCCGACCCGCGCTTTCTGCATCTGAGCGTGATGCACCGCGAGGCGCTGGCGCATCTGATCTACGGCCTGCAGGCCGGAGGCGGCTTCGTGCTGCTGACCGGCGACATCGGCACCGGCAAGACCACCTTGTGCCGCTGCTTTCTGGAGCAGGTGCCCCCCGGCCACCGCGTGGCCTACCTGTACAACCCGACGCTGACGCCGGTGGAACTGCTGCAGACCGTGTGCCAGGAGTTCGGCATCGACACGGCGCCGGCAGACACGGTCAAGCCCTACATCGACGCGCTGAACCGCTTCCTGCTCGACGCCCACGCCCAGGGTCAGCAATGCCTGCTGGTGGTCGACGAGGCGCAGGCGCTGTCGGCGCCGCTGCTGGAACTGCTGCGCCTGCTGACCAACCTGGAGACCAACGAGCGCAAGCTGCTGCAGATCGTGCTGATCGGCCAGCCCGAGCTGCGCGACATGCTGGCCCGACCCGAGCTGGAACAACTGGCACAGCGCATCATCGCCCGCGTGCATCTGGGGCCGTTGACGGCGGCCGAAACGGCCGACTACGTGCGCCACCGGCTGAGCGTGGCCGGTCTCGGCGGCGAGCCGCCTTTCGATCGCCGCGCGCTGGCGCTGGTGCACCGCCTGAGCGGCGGCGTGCCCCGGCGCATCAACCTGTTGTGCCAGCGCGCGCTGCTGGGCGCCTATGCAACGGGAACGACGCACATCGGCCCGGCCATCGTGCGCCAGGCCGCGCAGGAAGTGGAAGGCTCCGCGCGCAGCCACACCGCGCCGGCACCGCGCGCCGCGCTGGCCGGCATGCTGGTGCTGCTGGTGCTGCTGGTGCTTGGCCTGGGTGGCGGCGCCTGGTGGTGGCTGCAAGCGCGAACACCCGCTGCCACCGCCAGCACGGCGCCGTCGGGGCCAGCCGCGTCCGCCACATCCGCCGCGGCCACGCTGGCTGCGCCAGAAGCGATGCAGGGCTTCGCCAACGAACGCAGCGCCTGGTCGGCGCTGGCAGCACTCTGGTCACTGCCTGCGGGCAACAAGGCCGAGGTCTGCGCCGCTGCGCTGACCCAGGGCCTGGCCTGCCATGACGGCAGCGGCGACCTGGCGCTGCTGCGCCGACTGGAGCGGCCAATGCTGCTGCAGCTGGGGTCGGGCGTGCCGGTGCTGTTGCAATCGATCGGCCCCAAGGCCTTGTCACTGCAAGGCAGCCAGGGCACGCAGCAGCTGCCGGTGGCCCTGCTGCCTGCCGTCTGGCCGGGCAGCTTCAGCACGCTGTGGCGGCCACCGCCGGGCTGGCTGGCGGCCGGAGAAAAGGTGGGCCCCGAAACCGCCGACTGGGTGTTCGACCACCTGCAGGCGCTGCAGGGCCAGGCCAGCGGCAGCCTGGCCCAGCGCGGGCGCGACGAAGCCCTGCGGCAGCGCGTGTTCGCGTTCCAGGTCGGCCAGGGCCTGGCACTCGACGGCGTGGCCGGCCCGATCACGCTGATGCAGCTCAACCGCGCCGCCGGCATCGACGAACCGCGCCTGCGCGCAGCGGAGCCAGGACCATGAGTTTCATCCTCGACGCCTTGCGCCGCGCCGATGCCGAACGCCAGCGCGGACAAACCCCGGCACTGCAGCAGGTGACGCGAGGCCTGCCGACCGCCGCCGACCCAGCGCGCCGCGCGCGGCGCACCGTCTTGCTGGCGATCGCGGTGATCGGCCTTGCGCTGGTGTCGGCACTGCTTGGCGGGTGGTTGTCGCGCACGCCGGCACCGGCTGCCCGGGCCGCACCGGCAGCAACCCCATCTTCAGCCCCAGCGGCAAGCGCGCCAGCCGTCGCGCCACCAGCGCCGGTAGCAGCACCAGCATCTGCACCACCACCGGCAGGAACACCAGCACCAGCACCAAAGCTCGTGGCGGCACCGATTCCAGCGCCCGCACTGCCCCCGCGGCCGGCCAGCGCCGCCCCATCCAAGCCGGTAACGCTCGGTGATCTGCCCGAGCCCTTGCGCCAGGCTGTGCTGCGATTGGTGTTCAGCGGCGGCGTGTACTCGCCGGACCCGGCGCAGCGCTTCGTGATGCTGGGCGGGCTGCTTGTGCGGGAGGGCAGCGATCTGGGTGACGGCATCAGGCTTGAACGCATCACCCCGCGCTCGGCGCTGCTGCGCGTGGACGGCCGCCTGATCGAGCGGCCGTACTGAGCGCCAGCGTCAGACCGCCTCGACCACCGACACGCCATTGCCCAGCAGTTGCAGGGCCAGCACATCACCCACCGTCCAGCGGTGGCTGAGGTCGGGCGAGACGACGAAGATCTCGCCAATCGAGGTCTCGACGGTCAGCTCTTGAAAGCTGCCCAGGTAGGCACACTTGGCCAGCCGGCCATCCAGCGCGCCGATGCCCGGCGCCGTCACCGCCCAGGCTTCGGGCCGCACCGCCACCTTCACCGGCCCGGCCCTGACCTGGCGCCGCGCCTGGAAGCGCAAGGGACCCAGCTGCACCTGGCCGTCGGCCGACGCGGTGGCGGCAAACAGCATCGCCTCACCCATGAAACCGGCGACGAACTCACTGTGCGGATGCTCGTACAGCTGCTGCGGCGTGCCGGCCTGCGCGATCAGCCCGGCATTCATCACCACGATCTGGTCGCTGACCGCCAGCGCCTCGCTCTGGTCGTGCGTGACGTAGGCCACCGTGAGCTTCAGGCGCTGCTGCAGTGCGCGGATCTCTTCGCGCATCGAACGCCGCAAGCGGGCGTCAAGGTTGCTCAGCGGTTCGTCGAACAGCATCACCGACGGCTCGAGCACCAGCGATCGGGCCACCGCCACCCGCTGTTGCTGGCCGCCCGACAGCTCGCTGGGCAGGCGCTGCTCATAGCCGCTCAGGCCCACGCTGTCCATGCTGGCGCGCGCGCGGCGCTCGGCTTCGGCCCTGGGCACGCCGGTGACGCTCAAGCCGTAGCAGACGTTGGCCAGCACGTTCATGTGCGGGAACAGCGCATAACTCTGGAACACCATGGATACGTTGCGCTCGGCCGGCCCCAGCGTCGTGACGTCATGACCGTCGATCAGCACCTGGCCCGAGGTGGCGGCGTCCAGCCCAGCGATCATGCGCAATAGGGTGGTCTTGCCGCAGCCCGAGGGCCCCAGGATGGTGGTCAGCGTGCCCTTCTCGACCACCAGGTCGATGCCCTTGACGACCAGCGGCGAGCGCGCATCGCCGTAGCGCTTGGTGACCTGCCTGAATTCGATCCCTGCGGGCATGCTCAATGTCCTTGCGTGGCGCGACGGCCCAGCTTGCGTTCGCCGACGGCGAACTGGATCAGCGCGGTGACGGCCGACATCAGCACGATCAGCACCGTGCAGTAGGCCAGCGCCACGCCGTAGTCGCCATTGCCGACGCGGCCGATGATGTAGGTGGTGGCCAGCTCGTTCTCGGCGGTGACGAGGAACACCACGGCCGACACCGTGGTCATGCTGCGCACGAAGCTGTAGACCAGCGCGGCCACCACCGCGGGTTTCAGCAGCGGCAGCACCACACGGCGCAGCGTGGTCGCAGTGCCGGCGCGCAGCATGGTGCTGGCCTCGTCGAGTGATTTGTCCAGCTGCTTGAAGCTGGCGGTGCCGGCGCGCACGCCCACCGGCAGGTTGCGGAACACGAAGCACAACACGATGATCAGCGCGGTGCCGGTCAGCTCGAAGGGCGGCACGTTGAAGGCCAGGATGTAGCTCACGCCCAGCACCGTGCCCGGGATGGCGAAGGCCAGCAGCGCGCCGAACTCGAAGATGCGCTGGCCGACGAACTGCGTGCGCGCCAGCAGCCAGCTGATCAAGAGGCCGATGGCGGCACAGATCGGCGCCGCGATGGCCGACAGCTTGAGCGTGGTGAACAGCGAGTTCCAGGCCGTGCCGGCCCACACCAGGCCATAGCTGCCCCACTGCAGGTCGAAGGCGGTCGTGAAGTGGCGCAAGGTGGGCGTGTAGTCGCGGCCCCAGGTCTGCACGAAACCGCCGATGAAGGCGAACACGTAGACCACCAGCGTGAACGCCAGCCAGGGCAGCGCCACGCCATGGCAAAGCTGGCGCACGCGGTCAGGCAGCGGCATCGCGATGCCGGCATCACCCTTGCCGGTCAGCGTGGTGTAGCTGGTGCGTCCCAGCACGCGCTGCTGAATGAAGAACACCGTCAGCGCAAAGCCGGTCAGGATCAGTGCCAGCGAGGCCGCACGCCCCTGGTCGTACTGGGCGCCGACGATGGCGAAGAAGATGTCGGTCGACAGCACCGAGAACTGCCCGCCCACCACCACCGGGTTGCCGAAATCGGCCATGCTTTCGATGAAACCGACCAGAAAGGCATTTGCCAGGCCCGGCTTCATCAGCGGCAGCGTCACGGTGACAAAGGTCTGCCAGCGGCTGGCCCGCAAGGTCTGCGCCGCCTCTTCCATGCTCGGGCTGATGCCCTGCACCACGCCGCGCATGATCATGAAGGCGATCGGCGTGAAGGCGAACAACTGCGCCAGCCAGATGCCGAAGAACCCGTAGAACCAGCGCGACGGCGTGATGCCGAAGGCCCATTCCAGCGCCTGGTTGACCAGGCCGGCACGGCCGAACAGCAGGATCAGGCCCAGGCCGACGACAAACGGCGGCGTGATGATCGGCAGCAGCGCCAGGATGTTCAGCGGCCTGGCCAGGCGCTTGTTGCCGCGTTCGGCCAGCAGCGCGATCAAGGTGCCCAGCATGGTGGTGCCGGCGCCGGTGATCAAGGCCAGGAACAGCGTGTTCCAGGCCACGCCGCAGCGCACCCCACCGACCACACAGGACAGGCCCCATACGCGGTCCTGGCCCAGTCGCTCGGCCAGCGCCGCGATCGAGAACGCACCGGCATCGTCCAGAAAGGCGCCGATCAGGCTCTTGCCCACTGGCAGCGCGACAAACAGCAGCAGCAGCCCCGAGCACAGCACCACCGCGCCGGCCACGAAGATGTCGCCGCGAAAGAAACCCAGCCGCGCGATGCCCGCGCCCAACAGCATCAGCAGGCACAGCAGCACCAGCGCGCCGCCGAGGCCGATGCCGAACTGGCCTGACGGCAGATCGCCGAAGGTGGCCGCCAGGCTCTCGTACGACCAGCCCTGGGCCCCGATGGCAAAACCGCTGACCAGCAGACCCACCAGGCCGACACCGGCACCCCCGACCAGCAACCAGCCCTGGGTGCGGCCCGCGGGCAGCGACCAACCCAACGCAGCCATGGCCAGCCCGAACAGCCCGACCCACAGCCAGGGCTTGTGATGCACGGCCGCCTGCAGCACACCACTGGCCGTGTCGGCGCCACCGAAGATGCCCGGCAGCGAGCGCAGCAGTGTCAGGTTCTGCGGGTAGTACCAGGGCAGCAACACATAGGCCGCCAGCCCGACCAGCAGCCAGGTGGCGACGATGCGCTGAGCCCGTATCTGACCGCGGGTCCGGGGCTCAAGCACAGGTCAACGGGGGAGCGAGTTGACGTCCTTCTCCCACTTGGCGATCAGCCGCTTGCGCTCGCTGCTGGCACCGTACTTGGCGTAGTCGTACTTGATGAAGTTGATCTTCTTGAAATCGGGCACGCGCGAATCGACCTTGGCGGCCTTGTTCGACGGCACCTGGAACTGCTTGGCTGCGGCCCCCATTTCCTGCGCCGCCGGTGTCAGTGCCCATTCGTAGAAGCGCTTGGCGTTGGCCAGATTGCGCGACCCCTTGATGATGCTCATCGACCCGATCTCGGCGCCCGTGCCTTCGGAAGGCGTGATGGTGGCCACCGGAAAGCCCTGCATCGCCTCGCCCGGGCCGTCGTGCACGAAGCTGATCGACACCGTGGTCTCGCCGCGCGCCACGGCCTTGATCGGTCCGGTGCCCGAGCGTGTGTACTGGCTGATGTTCTTGTGCAGCGCCTTCATGTAGTCGAAGGCCTTGTCCTCACCCATCAGCTGCACCAGCGTGGCCACCATCGTGTAGGCGGTGCCGCTGCTGGCCGGGTTGGAGACCTGGATCTCGCCCTTGTAGATGGGGTTGAGCAGATCGGCCCAGCTCTTGGGGATGGGCATCTTCTTCTTGGCAATCAGTTCGGTGTTGTAGCCAAAGCCCAGCGGACCCGAATAGATGCCCACCGTCTTGTAGCCACTCTGGCTGGCCTGCTGCTGCGCCCAGACCTGCAGTTGCGGCAGCGACGCGCTCTTGTAGTCCAGCGACAGGCCCTGTTCGGCAGCCTGCAGGTGCGGGTCGCCTGTGCCGCCGAACCAGATGTCGGTCTTGGGGTTGGCACGTTCGGCGATCAACTGCGCCAGCGCCTCCCCCGAGCCCTTGAGCGACATGTTGATCTTGATGCCGGTGCTGCGTGCGAACACGGTCTGGATCATGTTGCACCACTCGGCCTGCACCGAGCAGATCACGTTGACCTGGCCACCGTCCTGGGCGCGCGCCGCAGTCACAGGGCCCAGCAATACCAGGGCCAGGGCAGAAATCAGCGAGGATTTGTTCATGGGGTTGGGCCTATGAATGACCCGAAACTGTCAAATGACCGCAAGCTTGTCATCTGCCGTCGCGTTCGAACAGCGGGGAAGCCCCAGCCGTGCAACACCCGGCACGCTTGGCGGGCCCGCAACCATGCGTTTGGCGCGCGTCGGGCACCAGATTGGCGCAAGAATCGCAGCATGCATTCGCTCTCGTGTCGACCCTTTGCCGCTGCTCGTGTTCGACGCACGTTCGGCGCGGCGCTGCTGCTGACCCTGCTCAGCGCGATCACCCCGGCGGCGACGCTGCTGGTCGGCCCGCAGGCGCCAGCCCTGAGTCTGGCCGAGGCACTGAAAACCGCACAGGACGGTGACACCGTCGCCTTGCTGCCTGGGCAGTACAAGGGGCAGACCGGCGTCATCAGCCAACGGCAACTCACGCTGCGTGCGGTGTCCGAACGGCCGGTGCTGCTGTTCGAGGGCCGTGTTGCCGAACGCAAGGCCATGCTGGTGGTGCGTGGCGGCGACGTGACGATCGAGAACATCGAATTCCGCGGCGCGCGCGCCGACGATGCCAACGGCGCCGGCATCCGTCACGAAAGCGGCAAGCTCACGGTGCGCAACTGCCTGTTCCTCGACAACGAGAACGGCATCCTGACCGGCAACGACGCCAACGCCGAACTGGTGGTCGAAGACAGTGAATTCGGGCTGGCGCCGCGCATCGTGGGCGGCCTGCACCACCTGCTGTACGTCGGCCGCATCGGGCGCTTCAGCATTCGCGGCAGTCGCTTCTACAGCGGCCACGAAGGCCATCTGATCAAGAGTCGGGCACGCGAAAGTCGCATCACCTACAACCTGATCTACGACGGCGACGAAGGTCAGGCATCCTACGAGATCGACCTGCCCAACGGCGGCCTGGCCTGGGTGATCGGCAACATCATCGGCCAGGGTGCACGGTCGCAGAACCCGGTGATGGTGGCCTACGGCGGCGAAGGCAGCGCCTGGCCGAAAAGCGGTCTTTACGTCTCGCACAACAGCTTCGTCGGCAACCCCTGGCCGCCCAGCTGGTTTTTGCGCGTGTTCGAAGATCGGCTGCCCGCCGGCATCGAGGTCAAGGCGATCAACAACATTGCGCTCGGCCTGGGGCTGTTCAGTCCGGGCACCGATGGTGAGTTCCGGGGCAACGTCTGGGGCATGCGCCGGCGTGCGCTGCAGAGCATCTACACGCTGGACTTCAGCCTGACCGAGGCCTCGGGCTGGCGCGGCACGGCACAGCCTGCGGGACAGGGCGGCGGCGAGTCGCTGCAACCCACGGCCGAGTTCGTGTTGCCGCACGGCACACGGCCGCTGCAGCCGCCTGCGGCCTGGTCGCCGGGCGCCATGCAGACCCGCCTGGGACCGCGGGCCACCGTACCGTGAGACGCCGCAGCCTGCTGGCTGCGGCGGTGGCAGCGCCCATCGCGGCCTGCAGCACCCACCAAGAAGCGGTCGGTACCGGACGCACATTGCGTGTCGCACCCGGCGACTCGCTGGCCCGCGCGGTGGCGGCGGCGCGCGACGGCGACACCCTGGCACTGCTGGCCGGCGTGCATGCCGGCCAGGCGGCGGTGATCACGCAAGGCCGGTTGACCTTGCGGGGTGAAGGCGGCAAGGCCGTGCTGCTGGCCGCAGGGGCCGAGGCCGAGGGCAAGGCGCTGATCGTCGTGCGCCACGGCGACGTGCGCATCGAAGATCTGGAGTTTCGCGGTACCCGTGTCGCGAACGGCAACGGCGCCGGCATCCGCTTCGAAGGCGGGAAGCTGACGCTGCGCCGCTGCGGCTTCTTCGACAACGAGATGGGCCTGCTGTCGGCGAATGTGGCCGATGGCGAGTTGTCGATCGAGGACTGCGAATTCGGCGCCGCGCCGCGGCACGCCGGCCTGCTGCACCACCTGCTGTATGTCGGCCGCATGGCGCGGCTGTCACTCACCGGCAGCCGCTTCTCGGGCGGCTGGCGCGGGCACCTGGTGAAGTCGCGCGCGGCGGTCAATCACATCCGTTGCAACCAGCTGGTCGACGGCGCCACGGGCGGGGCGTCGTACCTGGTCGATCTGCCCAATGGCGGTCAGTGCTGGCTGCAGGGCAACCTGCTGGCGCAGGGCCCGGCTACGCAGAACGTGGCCCTTGTGGCGTTTGGCGCCGAAGCCCAAGCGCACCCGGCCAGCCACCTGGTGGTGACGCACAACCACTTTCTCAACGACGCCGAGGCGCCGGCGGCCTTCGTCCGCAGCTGGCCGGAACGCCTGCCGACTGATGCCAGCTTGCGACTGGCGAACAACCTGTTCGTTGGTGCGGCGATTGACGGCAGCTGGGGCCGGCCCGAAGACGGCAACCGATGGCGACCGCTGACCGATCGGCAACAGGCCTTGAGCCCACCGTTCTGTCCTGCCGCCTGAAGACCCCGTGCCATCGCGCGCGCCGGATGGAGCCCACGGCAACCGCAGCGACCAAGCCTCTACGCGGTTGCAGATGCAGTTGTGGGCGCCGGCAGCGACCCCTGCGGCAGCAATTCACCCACCCCGTAGAGACCGGCCAGTTCGCGCAGCTTGGCCGGCACCGCCTGGACCTGCAGCGCGATACCGCGTGCGTTCGCACCGCGCTGCGCGTGCAGCAGCAGCGCAATCGCCGAGGTGTCGAAGTGACTCAGCGCCGACGCGTCGATCGTCAGCCCGCCGTTGCCCGCACCGTCCAGTGCCGCGTCGATCTCGCGCAGCAGGGCGGGCGCCTCTTCCAGCGACGTCGTCGCAGGCAATTGCAGCGCGGCCATGCTCAGCCCTTCGCGGCCTTGTTGCGCTCGACCAGCTTGGCGATCAGGCCGTCGATGCCGCCGGCGCCCAGTTCTTGCGCAAACTGCGAACGGTAGCTGGTGACCAGCCAGATGCCGCCGACGTTGACGTCGATGATCTTCCAGTCGTCGCCTGACTTGTCGAGCCGGTAGTCCAGCTTGATCGGCTCGCCGCTGCCCCTGACCTCACTTTGCACGACCACCTGCGTGCTCTGTGCGATCGGCTGCGTCTTGGTGATCTGCACCACCTGGTCCTTGATCTGCGTGAGCGCGCCGGCGTAGACCCGCACCAGCAGGGTCTTGAACTCGGCCTGCAGCTTGCTGCGCTGATCGGCCGTGGCCTCGCGCCAGCGCGGACCGACAGCGGACCGGGTCATGACCTCGAAGTTGACGCTGGGCATCACCTTGGTGTCGACGAGGGTGATGATCTTGTTGATGTCACCCGCCTGAATCGCCTTGTCGGCCTTGGCGGTGTCGATCACTTCGGACGAGATCCGCTTGATCAGCGCGTCGGGTGCGGTATCGGCCAATGCGGTGCCGGTCAATGACAGGGCCATCAGGGTTGCAGTCAACAGATTCTTCAACACGGTCATCCTTTCGTCGACAGGGCCCGGAACCAGCCCCACCCTCTGTAACGCGGGCCGGGTCTCGATGGTTCACCCGGGCGTCAAATTGTTTCAGTTGCCCTTCTTGGGCGGCGGTGGTGGTGCCGGCGGCGAATCAGCGAACTCGTCGACGAAGGCCGGCAGCGGCGGTGACCCGTCGTAGACCTGGTCGAGCCGGCGCGCCAGGTAGGCGTCGCGCGTGAAGCTGTACTTGTCGAGCGAGACATCACTCAGGAAGCGCGTGGTGGCCAGCAGCTCGGCGCGCACGTTCACCAGCTGCAGGGCACTGGTGGTCCAGGTGTTGACATCGACATACAGGCTGGTGGAGCCGGCATAGCGGTCCAGCGGCACCCCGGCGGCATCACGCACCGACGACGGACCGAGCAGCGGCAGCACCAGGTAGGGCCCGGCCGGCAGACCCCACACGCCCAGCGTCTGGCCGAAGTCTTCCGACCGGCGCGGCAGATGCATCTCGGTGGCCGGGTCGAGCAGACCGCCCAGCCCGAACAGGGTATTGGTCAACACCCGCATGCCCATTTCAAACCCGCTGCCCGGCTTGCCCTGCAGGAATTGGTTGGCCGTCGACCAGACATCTCCGATGTTGCCGAACACGTTGCTGACGCCGGTGCGAACCAGTTGCGGTACCCAGTCCTTGTAGGCCTGGGCCACCGGCTTGAGCACCGCTTCGTCGATCGCGTCGTTGAACGCGAAGACCTTGCGATTGAAGTTTTCCCAGGGGTCGATCGGATTGGCGGCATAGGGCTTCTGGCCGGCCTGACCGCTTTGCCCGCTCTGCCCGGATTGACCTGCCGGCGCCGTGGCGCAGCCACTGACCACAGCCAGCACGGCAGCCGCCACACTCAGCCGCAGCACGGCCCGCAGCGTCATGGCTTGCCCCCGGCCGCAGTGCCGGCGTCGGCGGCCTTGCCGGTGATGAACTGGCCGATCAGGTTTTCCAGCACCACCGCCGACTGCGTCTGAGCGATCGTGTCTCCGGCCACCAGGTCCTTGTCGTCGCCGCCCGCTTCGAGCCCGACATACTGGTCACCCAGCAGCCCGGCGGTCAGGATCTTGGCGGCCGAATCCTTGGGAAAGCGGTATCGCACGTCGACTTCCAGCGCCACCAAGCCCTGGTAGGTCTTGGGATCGAGCGTGATCGACTTGACCCGGCCCACCACCACGCCGGCACTGCGCACCGGCGCCCGCGGCTTGAGGCCGCCGATGTTGTCGAAGCGTGCCACCAGCGAATAGGTGGCACCGGTGCTCAAGCTGGCGAGGTTGGCCGCCTGCAGTGCCAGGAACACCAGCGCCAGCATGCCCAACAGCACGAACAGTCCGACCAGGATTTCAATGTTTCTCTTTGCCATCGTCTTTACCGTCCCGTGGAGAACATCAGCGCGGTGAGCATGAAGTCGGTGCCCAGCACGCCCAGCGACGAGATCACCACCGTGCGCGTGGTGGCGTAGGCCACGCCTTCGGGCGTGGCCTCGGTCTCGTAGCCCTGGTACAAGGCCACTGCGGTGCAGATGACGCCGAACGCAGCACTCTTGACCACGCCGTTGCCCACGTCGCGCCAGACGTCGACCCCGCTTTGCTGGATCGACCAGAAATTGCCCGCGTCGATGCCGATCAGCCCCACGGCCACCAGCCAGGCGCCCATGATGCCGATGGCCGAGAACAGGATGGCCAGCAGCGGCATGGCGATGACGCCGGCGAGGAAACGAGGCGCCAGCACGCGCTGACGCGGATCGATGGCCATCAGTTCGAGCGCTGCGATCTGCTCTCCGGCTTTCATCAGGCCGATCTCGGCCGTCAGCGACGTGCCGGCGCGGCCGGCGAACAGCAGCGCCGTCACCACCGGGCCCAGCTCTCGCACCAGTGACAAATTGACCACCAGGCCCAGCGATGCGGCCGCACCGAACGTGATCAGCGTGTTGTACATCTGCAGTGCCAGCACGAAGCCCACCGCCATGCCCGAAGCCAGGATGATGACCAGCGAACGGTTGCCGATGGCATGGATCTGCGTGACCACCAGGCTGAAGCGTCGCAGCGCATGCGGCAAGGCCCGCAACAGGTCGAGGAAGAAGATCGCCGCCCGGCCCCAGCGGCGCAGCGCGGCCAGGGCCCACGCGCCCAGCGCGGCCAGCGCGTTCATGGCCTGGCCTCGAGGCCGAAGTCGGCGCCGATATCGGGTGCCGGGTAATGGAACTTGACCGGGCCATCGGGTTCACCCAGAACGAACTGCCGCACCTCGGGGTCGGTCGAAGCCATCAGCGCGACGGGCGTGCCCTGCGCGACCACGCGTCCGCCGTTGGCCAGCAGCACCACCCAGTCGCTGATCGCCATGCATTGGGAAACGTCGTGCGAGATCACCAGCGAAGTCGATCCGGTGACCTCGTTGAGCGTGCGGATCAGCTTGGCGGCCACGCCCATGGAGATCAGGTCCAGGCCGGCAAAGGGCTCGTCGTACATGATCAGTTCGGGATCGAGCGCGATCGCACGCGCCAGTGCAATGCGGCGTGCCATGCCGCCCGAGACTTCGCTGATCTTCAGCGAGGCTGCACCGCGCAGGCCCACGGCATTGAGCTTCATGAGCACAATGTCGTGCAGCATCGACTCGGGCACATCGGTCATCTCGCGCAGCGGAAAGGCGACGTTGTCGTACACACTGAGATCGGTAAACAGGGCGCCGAACTGGAACAACATGCCCATGCGTCGGCGCAGCTGGTACAACTGTTCACGATCGTGCACATTGATGACCACGCCATCGAACACCACGCGGCCTTGACGGACCCTGTGAACGCCGCCAATCAGCCGCAGCAGGGTTGTCTTGCCGCAGCCCGAGCCGCCCAGCACCGCAGTGACCTTGCCGCGCTTGAAGCACAGGCTGAGGTCGTTGAGGATCGTGCGCCGCTCGTCGTAACCGAAGGTGACGTGATCGATCTCGATGAAGGTGTCGGGCTTCACGCCAACCGTCGGGCAGGATGCCCGGCTCCCTGATTGCAGTACAGCCGAGGATTCTGGCATGACCCCCCTGACCGTGCTGCACCCGGGCCATGCCGGTGGCGCCGGTCGGCGACCTGCCAAGACCCGCGCGTCCGCCGCTCAGCGCGGCAGCAGGCTCGTGCCCATCAGGAATTCGTCCACCGCCCGCGCGGCCTGTCGGCCTTCGCGAATGGCCCACACCACCAGCGACTGGCCGCGACGCATGTCGCCGGCCGCAAAGACCTTGTCGACACTGGTGCGGTAGGCATCGACAGCGTCGGTCGACGCCTTGGCATTGCCGCGGTTGTCCTTGGCCACCCAAAGGCGTCGAGCACGCTGGCCACCGGTGCGACGAAGCCCATCGCCAGCAGCACCAGATCGGCCTTGTATTCCTTCTCGCTGCCCGCCACCTCGACCATCTTGCCGCCCTGCCACTCGACGTTGACGGTGCGCAGCGCCGCGACCCGGCCCTTGTCCTTGCCGCTGCCGGCGACGAAGGCCTTGGTGGCGATCGCGAAAGCGCGCTCGCAGCCTTCGTCGTGGCTGGAGCTGGTGCGCAGCTTGTACGGCCAGTAAGGCCAGGTCAGTGGTCGGTTCTCATGTTCGGGTGGCTGCGGCATCAACTCGAACTGCGTCACGCTGGCCGCGCCGTGGCGGTTGCTGGTGCCGACGCAGTCGCTGCCGGTGTCGCCGCCGCCGATCACGACCACGTGCTTGCCGGCGGCCGAGATCTGGCCCTTGACCTTGTCGCCCGCGACGACCTTGTTCTGCATCGGCAGGAACTCCATCGCGAAGTGCACACCGTCAAGCTCACGCCCGGGCACCGGCAGGTCGCGCGAAATCTCCGATCCGCCCGTCAACAGCACGGCATCGAACTCGGCGTGCATTTGCGCGGCGTCGATGGTTTGCAGGGCGTCGTTGGTGACCTTGCAGTCCTCGGGCCAGGCGCCGACCAGCACGCCGGTGCGAAAGTCCACACCCTCGGCCTGCATCTGCGCCATGCGACGGTCGATGTGCGACTTCTCCATCTTGAAGTCGGGGATGCCATATCGCAGCAGACCGCCGATGCGGCTGTTCTTCTCGAACACCGTTACTGCGTGGCCGGCACGCGCAAGCTGCTGTGCAGCTGCCAGCCCGGCCGGGCCCGAGCCGACCACCGCGACCTTGCGGCCCGTCTTCAGGGCAGCAGGCTGCGGCAGCACCCAGCCTTCGGCCCAGGCGCGGTCGATGATGGCATGTTCGATGCTCTTGATGCCCACTGCGTCGTCGTTGACGTTGAGCGTGCACGCCGCTTCGCAGGGCGCGGGGCAGACACGGCCGGTGAACTCGGGAAAGTTGTTGGTCTGATGCAGCACCTCGATGGCGTTGCGCCAGTCGCCGCGAAAGACCAGGTCGTTGAAGTCCGGGATGATGTTGTTGACCGGGCAGCCGCTGTTGCAGAAGGGCGTGCCGCAGTCCATGCAGCGCGCGCCTTGCTGCCGCGCCTGCTCTTCGTTCAGGCCGATGACAAATTCCTTCCAGGTCTTCAGGCGTTGCGGCACGGGCTCGTAGGCCTCTGGCACACGCTCGAACTCGAGAAAGCCGGTCACTTTTCCCATGATGCTGCGTCCGTCCTGTGCGTTGCAGTGCTGTGCTGTGCTGTGCTGTGATTACTTGGCGGCGGCCATCGCAGCCGATGCCTTGGCCTTGTCGGTGGCCTGGTCGGCCTCGGCCCGGGCAGCGCGCTCGACCAGCACCCGCTTGTATTCGTGCGGGAACACCTTGACGAAGCGGGCCCGGGCCTGCGGCCACTGGTCCAGGATTTCGCGGGCGCGCAAGCTGCCGGTCCAGCGGTGGTGGTCGGCCACCAGCTTCTTCAGCAGCGCCTCGTCACCTTGTTCGCGGTGCCAGCCGACTGCGGGCCCGGTCTGTTCGGCCGCACTCGCCACCTTGTCCAGCGCCACCATCGCCGGGTTGCAGCGTCGGCTGAACTGGCCGTCGTCGTCGTAGACATAGGCGATGCCGCCCGACATGCCGGCCGCGAAGTTGCGCCCGGTGCGGCCGAGCACGACCACGGTGCCACCGGTCATGTACTCGCAGCCATGGTCGCCGGTGCCTTCGACGACCGCGGTGGCCCCTGACAGGCGCACTGCAAAACGTTCATCGGCCACGCCGCGCAGGAAGGCTTCGCCGCTGGTAGCGCCGTAGAGCGCCGTGTTGCCGATGATGATGTTCTGCGTGGCGTCGCCGCGGAAGTCGATGCTGGGCCGCACCACGATGCGGCCGCCCGACAGGCCCTTGCCGGTGTAATCGTTGGCGTCGCCGATCAGGTACAGCGTGATGCCCTGGGCCAGAAAGGCGCCGAAGCTCTGCCCGCCCGTGCCTTCCATCTGCATGAAGATGGTGTGATCGGGAAGACCCTCGGGCCGGCGACGGATCAGTTCACCCGAGAGCATCGCGCCCACCGAGCGGTTGACGTTGCGCGTCTCTTCCATGAACTGGACCTTCTCGCCCCTGTCGAGCGCCGGCAGGCACTTCTCGATCAGCTTGAGGTCCAGCGCCTTGTGCAGGCCATGGTCCTGCTGTTCGACTTGATAACGTGCAACCTCAGCGCTCAGCGGCGGTTGATGGAACACACGCGTGAAGTCCAGGCCCCGGGCTTTCCAGTGCGCGATGCCCTTCTTCATGTCGAGCAGGTCGGCACGGCCGATCAGCTCGTCGAAGCGTCGCATGCCCAGCTGCGCCATGATCTGGCGCGCCTCTTCGGCCACGAAGAAGAAATAGTTCACCACGTGTTCTGGCCTGCCCGCGAACTTGCGGCGCAGCACCGGGTCTTGCGTGGCCACGCCCACCGGGCAGGTGTTGAGGTGGCACTTGCGCATCATGATGCAGCCTTCGGCCACCAGCGGCGCAGTCGCGAAACCGAACTCGTCGGCGCCCAACAATGCGCCGATCACGACGTCGCGGCCGGTCTTCATCTGCCCGTCGGCCTGCACGCGGATGCGGCCGCGCAGGCGGTTCAGCACCAGCGTCTGCTGCGTCTCGGCCAGGCCCAGCTCCCAGGGCGTGCCGGCATGCTTGATCGAGCTCCAGGGCGAAGCACCGGTGCCGCCGTCGTGGCCGGCGATCACCACGTGGTCGGCCTTGCACTTGGCCACGCCCGCCGCGATCGTGCCGACGCCCACCTCGGACACCAGCTTGACGCTGATGCTGGCGCGCGGGTTGGCGTTCTTCAGATCGTGGATCAGCTGCGCCAGGTCTTCGATCGAATAGATGTCGTGGTGCGGCGGCGGGCTGATCAGGCCCACACCGGGCACGCTGTAGCGCAACATGCCGATGTACTCGCTGACCTTGCCGCCGGGCAGCTGGCCGCCCTCGCCCGGCTTGGCGCCCTGGGCCATCTTGATCTGGATCTGATCGGCGCTGGCCAGATACTCGGTCGTGACGCCAAAGCGGCCCGAGGCCACCTGCTTGATCTTGCTGCGCAGGCTGTCGCCGGCCTGCAGCTCGTAGTCGACCTCGATCACGCGGCCGCCGATCACGTCTGACACCTTGGTGCCGGCGGTGATCGCGATGCCCTTGAGCTCGTTGCGATAGCGCGCCGGGTCTTCGCCGCCTTCGCCGGTGTTGCTCTTGCCGCCGATGCGGTTCATGGCCACCGCCAGCGTGGCGTGCGCCTCGGTGCTGATCGATCCCAGCGACATCGCACCGGTGGCAAAGCGCTTGACGATCTCGGTCGCCGGTTCGACCTCGTCGATGGCAATGGCACGCGCCGGGTCGACCTTGAACTCGAACAGGCCGCGCAGCGTCATGTGACGGCGCCCCTGGTCATTGATCAGTTGCGCGTATTCCTTGTAGGTGTCGAACTTGCCCGAACGCGCCGCGTGTTGCAGCTTGGCGATGGCGTCGGGCGTCCACATGTGCTCTTCGCCGCGGGTGCGCCAGGCGTACTCGCCGCCGGCGTCGAGCATGGTCGCCAGCGTCGGATCGTTGCCGAACGCGGCACCGTGCATGCGCAGCGTTTCTTCGGCGACCTCGAACACACCGATGCCGCCGACCTGGGACGCCGTGCCGCGGAAGTACTTCTCGACAAAGGTCTTCTCCAGTCCGATGGCCTCGAACAGCTGCGCACCGCAGTACGACATGTAGGTGCTGACACCCATCTTCGACATGATCTTCGACAGGCCCTTGCCGATGGCCTTGACGTAGTTGGCGATCGCCTTCTCGGGCGAAAGCTGGCCCGCCAGGCTGCCGTGCAGGTCGGCCAGCGTCTCCATCGCCAGGTAGGGGTGCACGGCCTCGGCGCCATAACCGGCCAGCACCGCGAAGTGGTGCACCTCGCGCGCCGAACCGGTCTCGACCACCAGACCCGCTGTGGTGCGCAAGCCTTCGCGCACCAGGTGGTGATGAATCGCCGACAGCGCCAGCAGGGCCGGGATGGGAACGTTGGCGCGGTCCATGCGGCGGTCGCTGATGATCAGGATGTTCGATCCGCCCTGGATCGCGTCCACCGCCTCGGCGCACAGTGACGCCAGCTTGGCCTCGACCCCTTCGCGCCCCCAGTCGACCGGGTAGGTGATGTCGATCGTGTAACTCTTGAACTTGCCGTGCGTATGGCGCTCGATCGAACGCAGCCGCGCCATGTCGTGGAAGGTCAGCACCGGCTGCTCGACCTCGAGCCGCATCTGCGGATTGACGGCGTTGATGTCCAGCAGATTGGGCTTGGGGCCGATGAAGCTGTTCAGCGACATCACGATGGCCTCGCGGATCGGATCGATCGGCGGGTTGGTCACCTGCGCGAACAACTGCTTGAAATAGTTGTACAGCGGCTTGTTGCGGTCTGACAGTACAGCCAGCGGGCTGTCATTGCCCATCGAGCCGATGGCCTCTTCACCCGCGGTGGCCATCGGTGCCAGCAGGAACTTGATGTCTTCCTGCGTGAAGCCGAAGGTCTGCTGGCGGTCGAGCAGGGTCTCGGTGAAGGCCGGCGGCTGCTGGCCGGCGGCCTGGATCGAGTTCAGCCGGACGCGCACGTTCTCGATCCACTGGCGGTACGGCTTGGCCGATGCGAACTGGTTCTTCAGTTCCTCGTCGTCGACGATGCGGCCTTGTTCGAGGTCGATCAGGAACATCTTGCCGGGCTGCAGCCGCCACTTCTTGACGATGCGGTTCTCGGGGATCGGCAGCACGCCGCTTTCCGAGGCCATGACCACGAGGTCGTCGTCGGTGACGATGTAGCGCGCCGGACGCAGGCCGTTGCGATCGAGCGTGGCGCCGATCTGCTTGCCGTCGGTGAAGACCATCGCCGCCGGGCCATCCCAGGGTTCGAGCATCGCGGCGTGGTATTCATAGAAGGCGCGCCGGCGCTCGTCCATCAGTTCGTGCTGCTCCCAGGCCTCGGGGATCATCATCATCGCCGCGTGCCCCAGCGGGTAGCCGGCCATCACCAGAAGCTCGAGCGCATTGTCGAAGGTGGCGGTGTCGCTCTGGCCCTCGAAGCTGATGGGATACAGCTTCTTGAGGTCATCGCCCAGCACCGGCGACTTCATCACGCCTTCACGCGCGCGCATCCACTTGAAGTTGCCCTTCACGGTGTTGATCTCGCCGTTGTGCGCGACCATGCGATACGGGTGGGCCAGCGGCCACTCGGGGAAGGTGTTGGTCGAAAAGCGCTGATGCACCAGGGCCAGCGCCGAGACCACGCGCGGGTCGGCCAGGTCCTTGTAGTACTGGCCCACCTGGTTGGCCAGCAGCAGGCCCTTGTAGATGACCGTGCGGCAGCTCATGCTGGGCACGTAGTACTCGCGGCTGTGCGTGAGCTTGAGTTTCTGGATCGCCGCCGAGGCCGTCTTGCGGATGATGTAGAGCTTGCGCTCGAGCGCATCGGGAACGATCACTTCGGCGCCGCGGCCGATGAAGATCTGGCGGATCACAGGTTCCTTGGCCCGCACCGTTGGTGACATCGGCATGTCACGGTCGACCGGCACGTCGCGCCAGCCCAGCAGCACCTGACGTTCGGCCTTTACTGCGCGCGCCAGTTCATGCTCGCAAGCCAGCCGCGACGCGTGCTCCTTGGGCAGGAAGATCATGCCCACGCCGTATTCGCCAGGAGGCGGCAGAGTGACGCCCTGCGCCGCCATCTCGGCGCGGTAGAAGTCGTCGGGCAGCTGGATGATGATGCCTGCGCCATCGCCCATCAGCTCGTCGGCCCCCACGGCTCCGCGGTGATCCAGGTTCTCCAGGATCTTGAGTCCCTGTTCGACGATCGAGTGCGACTTCTCGCCCTTGATGTGGGCCACAAAACCGACCCCGCAGGCGTCGTGCTCGGACGCCGGGTCGTACAGGCCGTGCTGGCTCAGCGCTCGAATTTCGGCGTCGGTGGCGGCAGGAACAGGTCTCGTGCTCATGGGCTTCTCCGGGCGTGCGGGGCGCGAGACTATCGCAGTGCAACAAACTGAGCAATGACAATAAATAGGGTCGGAGTCATTTATAAGGATAGAAACTCGCAGTCAATTCATAAATGGGGACAGAATATTTGATGATTCACCGATCGAACACAAACTGGCCGCCGAGGGCCATCTGCATGCCACTGGCAGGACGGAAGCCTTCGGGACTCAGGTCGAACGTGGCGGCCGGCCACGCGGGCGCGGGGCCAGCGGACGCATGGTCCTTGCAGACAGGTTCTCGATGAAACGGACAGAGCCAAAGGCCCAGGCGCCCTGCACCGCCCGCTGCAGCGCCTGCCGCTCAGCCTCGCCCAGGGTTTCAGCCAGCAGCGCCCGGTAGCTGGACTCGCGCTCGAAAGGCGTGTTGCCCAGTTGCCAGTAGGCGTCGGGGTCGACCAGGGCGGCGTCACGCAAGCCGCCAATGCGGTGCCCGACACTGCTGCGCAGCACGGCGTCGATGCCCGCACCGGTCGTGCCCATGTCCGGCGCAGTCGGCAGCTGACCCTGATCGGCAGCGGCGCCACCGTCAAGCCGCGCCAGCCCGTCGATGTGGCGCAGCGACAGCAGTGTCGGCGCACCGGACTCGATCAGGGCCGAGCGAAAGCGGCCGTCCCAAAGTGCGCCGCTGCGACCGTGCCGACGGTTGAACAGCGCGGCATAGCGACGCCCCAGCGACTGCATCATGCGGCTGATGCCGATGGCGCTGTCGGGCGTGGCCAGCACGCGCAGTTCGCGCGTCGTCACCGCATAGGCGTGCATGGCCACGCCGCTGGACAAGGCGGATTCGCGCAGAATCTGCAGCAGCCGCCCGGCGTCGTCGTCGTCGTGCGCGATCGCACCGCCGTTGTGCCCACGTTGCAGCACGTAGTGCACGACGGCGGCTACCGACAGTCGGGACAGGCGGGCCATGGAGCGCCGAGCCGACGACCCACTGGACCGGCGCCGACCGAGCCGCGGACCACAGGGCCGGCGGCAACGCGGCCGGAAACGGGATGCGCCCGGTCAGCCGGTGGTATTCGCGCAGGGCAAAGCGGTCGGTCATGCCGGCGATGTAATCGGCGACAGCGCGTTTGGGGTCTGCGCCGTCGGCATGTTCAGCCGGCATCTCGCCAGGGGCCGCACAGTAGGCGTCGAACAGCTCGCTGACCACCTGACGCGCGGCCGCGGTGGTCTGAATCACCTGCGGGTGACGGTACAGCGCAGCAAACAGGAACCGTTTGAGCTCGCTGAACTCGGTGGCCAGCGTGGGTGGCAAGGCCGCCAACGGCGGCAGCAAGCGCAACTCGTCGACACTGCGCGGGGCTGCGGCACGAACCGCCTGGTCGGTGCAGTCGACCAGGCCACGCACCTGGGTCGACAGCAGGCGCCGAAGCATTTCGGACGGCAACCGCCTGCCGCGCGATGCCAGGCCGGGGTACTCGGCCAGCACCTGTTGCTGGACGCGCCCCAGAGCCGTGACCTCGGCCAGCTGCGTCATGTCGAGCAGGCCCGAGCGCAGGCCGTCGTCGACATCGTGCGCGTTGTACGCCATGGCATCGGCCAGGTTGACCAGTTGCGCCTCCAGGCTGGGCTGCGTGCCATCGACGAAACGGCGCGCCACACCGCCCGGCTCCAGTGCTTCGAGGCTGGCCGCACGGCGCGGCGAACAATGTTTGAGGATGCCTTCGCGGGTCTCGAAGCTCAGGTTCAGACCATCGAAGGCCGGGTAGCGCTGCTCGAGTTCGTCGACCACACGAAGGCTTTGCAGGTTGTGCTCGAAGCCCCCCAGCGCTGCCGTGCACGCGTGCAGTGCATCCTGTCCGGCATGGCCGAAGGGCGTGTGACCGAGGTCGTGCGCCAGCGCGATCGCCTCGACCAGGTCTTCATTCAGCCGCAACATGCGGGCCATCGAGCGCGACAGTTGCGCCACTTCCAGCGAGTGGGTCAGTCGGGTGCGGAACAGGTCGCCTTCGTGGTTGATGAAGACCTGGGTCTTGTACATCAGGCGGCGAAACGCCGTGCAGTGCACCACGCGGTCGCGGTCGCGCTGGTGCTCGTTGCGCCCCGGCGTTGCTGCCTCGGCATGGCGCCGACCGCGACTGCGTGCCGGGTCCACCGCCCAGGGCGCCAGCGCGGGCGACGCGAGGGCTGCGGTGGCGTCGCGGGTCAAAACAGCATCACGCCCGCGCCGGCGCGCTGTGGTCGGCGATCACCTGGCGAACCAGGGCGTCGGGTGCCGGCCGAACGCCGGCCCGTCCCACCGACTCGATGACCACGAAGCGGATCTCGCCGCCCTCGGCCTTCTTGTCCACCCGCATCAGATCGACGAAGTGGTCGATGCCGATCGGCGGCGCCTGCGTGGGCAGCGCACAGCGCTGGAGCAGTCGGCGCATGCGATCGACGAAGGCCCCGGGCACCAGGCCCAGCCGTGCTGACAAGTCACTGGCCATCAGCATGCCGCAGGCCACGGCCTCACCGTGCAGCCAATGTCCGTAACCCAGCCCCGCTTCGATCGCGTGGCCGAAGGTGTGGCCGAAATTGAGAATGGCACGCAGCCCCGCCTCACGTTCGTCCTGGCCCACCACCCAGGCCTTGATCTCGCAGGAACGGCCCACGGCGTGCAACAGCGCAGCAGCGTCGCGCGCCAGCAGCGCGTCGATGTTGTGCTCGATCCAGTCGAGGAATTCGGCGTCGGCAATCGGCCCGTACTTGACGATCTCAGCAAGGCCGGCGGCCACTTCACGCGCCGGCAGGCTGTCGAGCGTGGCCAGATCGCAGATCACGCGTTCGGGCTGGTAGAAGGCACCGACCATGTTCTTGCCGCGTGGATGGTTGATCGCGGTCTTGCCACCCACCGACGAATCCACCTGCGCCAGCAAGGTGGTGGGCACTTGCACGAAGGGCACACCGCGCATGTAGCAGGCGGCCGCAAAGCCGGTCATGTCGCCGATCACACCCCCACCCAATGCAAAGAGCACGGTCTTGCGGTCGCAGGCCCGAGACAGCAGGTGGTCGAAGATCAGGTTCAGCGTCTGCCAGTCCTTGTGGGCCTCGCCATCGGGCAGCGACAGCAGCGACACGTCGGCGTAGTGCGGGGCCAGCGCGGCCTGCAGCGCGCTGGCATAGATCGGCCCGACGGTGTCGTTGGTCACGATCAGGGCCTGTGATGCCCGCGGCAGGCCCTGCCAGGACGCCGCATCGCCCAGTGCACCGCGGCCGATGACGATGTCGTAGCTGCGTCCGGGCGTGACGACCTGGATGGCGCCGAAGGCGGGTCTGCTGCTCATGGGCGCGCAGTTTACGGCCGCGCCCGTGCCGCAGTTGCCGGTGATCAACCGGTTGCGGCTGATTCGCGCTCAGGCCGGTGCGTCGCCGCCGGTCGGCACCAGGCCCGCCAGCTCAAGTTGCATCAGCACCATGCTGGTCAGTGCTTGAACCGACGGCCG
Organism: Rubrivivax sp.; assembly: GCA_016707445.1. Classification (GTDB taxonomy): domain Bacteria; phylum Pseudomonadota; class Gammaproteobacteria; order Burkholderiales; family Burkholderiaceae_C; genus Rubrivivax. Next base: position 56,217 of record JADJHR010000011.1, on the reverse strand, counting down.
CGCCGCCTCGATCACAAAATGTGCCGTGCGGCGGTACAGCGGGTCACGGTCCCGGTACAGCTCTCGCAGCTTCTTCAGCGGATCCTGCACCTGCAGCAACGGGCGTTGAGTGTCGTGGCGCAGGCGACGGTACAGATCGTCGGGGCTGGTACGCAGGTAGAACACGTGGCAGCGCGAATGCAGCGCGTTGCGGTTGGACGGCCTGAGCACCGCACCGCCCCCCGTGGCCAGCACCGCGTTCTCACCCTGGCTCAGGTCGTCGATCACCGCCTGCTCGACGTCGCGAAAGGCCTCTTCGCCCTGCTGGGCAAACCAGTCGCGGATCGGCATGCCAAGCTGCTGCTCGATCACGCCGTCGCTGTCGATGAAGTTCAGCCCCAACTGGCGCGCCAGCTGTCGCCCGACCGTCGACTTGCCACAACCGGGCATGCCGACGAGGGCGATCAGGGGCAAGCGACGCCTTGCGTCCTCTGGGTGATGAACTGGCTGAACGCGGTGCTCAACTTGCCCGGGGTGGTGAAGGTCACCGTGATGGTGCCGCTATCGGTGGTGTCGTCGAAGCCGTAGCCGATCGCGACGCCGGTCGGTGAAACTGTGCTCGGAACCGGTGAGCCGCCATCGACGCTGGAAGTAAGCCCCTTGGTACCGACAACGGACACCACGGTGCCCGCAGGCATCGGATTGAACGCGATCGGGTTGGCATCGCTGGCAATCAGGAACACCACACCCGTCTTCGGCATCCCCGTCAGGTCGGCACTGCCGAATCGATAGTAGTTGCGCATGACAGGCACATCAGCCGCTGTGTAACCATGATCGACACCGTCGATCTCCTTCAGCAGGGTCAGTGGCCTGGGGCAATTCGCCACTGCCGGCACCGTGGCATTGGCCGGCAGGCTGACCCCGTACATCGGACGTGCTTCGGAGGTCGAGAACACGGTCTGCACCGCACGGCGAACATAAGCCCGGCCCCAGCCACCGATGCAGGTGTTGAGTGCGGCACCCGTGTTCGTGATCGTGCGCGACGGCGCGCTCAGGTCCAGCTGCAGCAAGGGCGAGGTGGCGACGCGACAGGCCTCGGTGCCGCCGGTGGTGAGGCTGATGAACTGGTCTTCAAGCAGGTTGTAGGTGCCGTTGTACAGGCGATCGATGAAGACGTCGCCCAGATCCTGATAGTCCTCGCCCAGGTCGTAGACGTTGTTGCCGTTGGCATCGAGGAAGCTTTCTTCGCCCAGCGCGTAGGCGACCACCGTGATGCGACCGTCGACCGATCGTGGGCTGGCACTCTGGAAGTTGGCGACGGCCCGCGACAGCCCGTCAGCCCCCACTTCGGTGGTACGCACCGCCTGCACCTGCCCACCTTCGGTGACGAAGTTGATCGACGTGCCGTCAGGGACCGGGTTGCCCAGGCGGTCCGACGCGATGATCATGTAGGTGTTGGCCGTGCCATCGATGCTGTAGCCCTCGATGTTCTTGGTGCCCTGCGACATCGAGAAGTTGTTCTGCGACGGCAGACCGACCGCGATCGACAGGTTGCTCGATACGGTCGAGATCGCGGTGCCGTCAAGCGTTGCACGGATGCGCACGGGCGTCGGCACGGTGCCGGCGTTCACGCGCACCAGCACCTTGCCGTCCGAGTCGGTCAGCTTGCTGACCGGGACGGCACCGCCATCGACCAGCAGGCCTCCCGCCAAGGTCGTCGGTTCCAGCGTCACGCGCCGATTGGGCACGCCGGCGCCGTTGGCGTCACGCACCTGGAAGACCACGTTGGAGCTTTCGACGAAGCCCGAACCGCGCAGGAAGATGACCGGCGGCGTGGCCGAGATGAAGGACACGCTGGAAGCCAGTGGCGCGGTCAAGGTCAGCTGGACCGTCGCTGTGGCCGAGGTGCCGGTGACCGAAGCCTGCAGGCCGTCAATGGCGTCGAACGACCCGCAGCCGGCGTCGCGGTAGGTGAAGATTGCCGTACCGGTGCTGGTGGTCACCGACTCGGGTGTCAGCGTGGCCAGATTCTTGGACACGCAGGCCGACGAGACCGCGATGTTGACCGGTGTGCCGGGTTGGCTGCCGGCCAGAGTGACGGTGAGTGCGGTCTGGCCATAGGCCCCGATCGTGGTCGCGTCGGCAGCAAAGCGCGCGATCGTGACGTTGGTCGCCGTGAGCTGAAAGCCGATGGCGGCCGTCACCTCGACCCCCGCCACCGTGGCCGAAGCGCTAACTGTATCGGCGCCGGTCGACGTGGCTGCCTTGGGTTGCAGGGTCACGGTGGCCAGGCCTGACGCGTCGGTCAACGCTGTGGTCGAACTGAAACTGCCCAGACCATTGACGGTCGAGAACGTGATGACCTGCCCCGGCATCGGCGCGCCGCCGGCCGCCAGCAGCTTGGCGCTGACCGTCGCCGGCGCTGCCGCCGTCACCGTGTTGGTCGACAACTCGACCGTGAGGGTCGGATTCGCACCGTTGGTCCCACCGCCAAGGACTGGCGTACCGGCGTTACCCCCGCCGCCACAGGCCGACAGGGCCAGCAGCAGCATCGCCGCCAGGCCAACGAGCAGGTTTTTCATCATTCGATCCATTCCCCGAGACCTCTGCACGTCTGTTGTTGCGCTATCGGATCGCCGACCGGTCGGTCACGATCTTGGGTGTGATGAAGACCAGCAGCTCGGTCTTGTTTGCAACCCGCGTCTTGCTGCGGAACAGTGCGCCCACGAACGGCAGGTCACCGAGCAGCGGCACCTTCTGCACATCGTCGTTCTCGTCCTGCGTGAAGATGCCACCAATCACGACGGTGCCGCCGTTCTCCACCAGCACCTGCGTATCGACCCGCTTGGTGTTGATCGCCGGGCCGGCATTCGGCGTCAGCTGGCCGCGGCTGTCCTTGCTGATGTTGAGCAGCATGATCACGTTGCCTTCCGGCGTGATCTGCGGCGTGACTTCCAGGCGCAGCGCGGCCTTCTTGAACTGGATCGAGGTGGCCCCGCTCGACGTGGCAACGTTGTATGGAATCTCTTCGCCTTGCTCGATGCTGGCCTTCTGCTGGTCGGCCGTCACGATGCGCGGGCTGGATACGATCTTGCCCTTGCCCTCGGACTCCATCGCCGACAGTTCGAGGTTCAGGAACCGGTTGGCGGCCGCGCTGAACAGGGAGATACCCACGCTTGCAGCCGACGCCAGACCCAGCGCTGCAGCGTTGGCCGGCAGATTGACCATCTGCGTGTTCGCGTAGTCTGCAATTGCGCCCTGGTTGGTTTGTGATCCGACGCCCGTGTAATTGCCGCCGACGGTGATGTAGTTGCCGCCGCCGATCTTGTAGCCGGGGATACCCCCCTGCTGTCCGCGCAGGTCGTTGACACCCAGCTTGACGCCCAGGGCACGCCCGAAGGTGTCGTTGGCCTCGACGATGCGGGCCTCGATCAGCACTTGGCGCACGGGGATGTCGATCTTGCCGATCAGGGTCTGAACCTCTTCGAGCTTGGACGGGATGTCCGACACGAACAGCTGGTTGGTGCGGGTTTCGTAGAGCACGCTGCCGCGCGGCGACAGGATGCGCGTGTTGCCCGACTGACCACCGCCGCCGCCCTGCCCTGCCGTCACGCCGGTCAGGCCCTTGGCAATGTCCTCGGCCTTGGTGTAGTTGAGCTGAAACGACTGCGTGCGCAACGGCTCGAGCTCGGCCACCTTCTTCTTCGACTCGAGCTCGACCTGCTCCTTGGCCGCCAGCTCGTCCTTGGGCGCGATCCACAGCACGTTGCCGGACTTGCGCACGCCCAGGCCCTTGCTCTGCATGATGATGTCGAGCGCCTGGTCCCAGGGCACGTCCTTCAGGCGCAGCGTGACGTTGCCGGTCACGGTGTCGCTGGTCACCACGTTGAAGTTGGTGAAGTCGGCGATCACCTGCAGCAGCGCGCGCACTTCGATGTTCTGGAAGTTCAGAGACAGCTTCTCGCCCTGGAAGCCCGGCCCCTGGGTCAGCTTGTTCGGGTCCACCTTCATCGGGCGAACCTCGAGCACGAACTGCGTGTCGGTCTGGTAGGCGCTGTGCTCCCAGGCACCACGTGGCTCGACCACCATGCGCACACGGTCGCCCGACTGGAAGGTCGAAACACTCTGCACGGGTGTGCCGAAATCGGAGACGTCGAGCCGGCGACGCAGGCTGTCCGGCAGCGACGTGCGCAGGAATTCGACCACCAGGCTCTGACCTTGCTGACGAATGTCCACACCCACCTGGGTGCTGGGCAGATTGACCACGACGCGCCCGGCACCGTCGCTGCCACGGCGAAAGTCGATGTCGCGCAAGCCCTGCACTTCGGTGTTCTGCGCCGGCGCGAACGGCGGTGGCGGTGTCGCCGCGGCGATTGCCGTGCTGCTGGGCTCGAGGATCAAGAGCAGGGCCTTGCCCTGCAGCTGGGCCTTGAAGTTGGCCGCCTGCTTCAGGTTCAGCACCAGTCGTGTGCGATCGGCCGCCTGCGCCACGCTGACGGAGCGAAGATTGCCTTGATTGATTTCGACCGCATTGCGCCCCATCGCATTGCCGACGCCCGGCAGGTCGATCGCGATCCGCGGCGGCGACTGCACCGAAAACCCGGTCGGCACGGCAGGCAAGGCTTCGCTCAGCTCGATGCGGACCACTTCGGTGCCCGCTTGCTGGGTGCTGGTGATCGACTGAATCGAGTTCTGCGCCCAGGCGGCCAGTGGCGCGCACAGCGTCGCGCCCAGAACCACGAACGCAGCGGGCAGGGTTCGCCACTTGCACATGTTGGCCATCTCCAGAATCTTGCTCATCGCGCCTTCTCCTGCAGCTGCAGGGTGCTGATCCGTTCGGTCCATTCGCCGGCTGCGTCCTGCACCACCTCCCGCAACGACAGATCGGTTTCGCCGATCTTGGTGATGCGACCGTAGTTCTGCCCCAGGTAGTCGCCCACCTTGACCTGATAGAGCAGGTTGTCCACCCGCAACAGGGCGTAGGGCTGCCCCGCCTTGGTATAGCTGCCCACCATGGCCATGTTGTCCAGCGGATAGGCTTCCAGCGGTTCCTTGCGGCGGCTCAGCTCGGATGCCAGCAGCGGGTTCTGCTGACGCGCATCCTGCTTGAGTGCCACCGCGAGCTTCTGGTTGCTGAAGGGGTCGACCGCCTGGCCCGAGGTATAGGGCTCGGGATCGAATTTCTTGGGCGGCAACAGCTTGGGCACGCTGGGTTTGGCCTCGCGCCGCTTGGCCTCGGTCCATTGCTGCAGTTCCTCGAGATCACCCGTGCAGGCCGACAGCACGCCGGACAGCGCCAGCACCAGGATCACGGCCGTACCGCGCTCGAACCACAGGGCGCTCATTTCTTGGCCCCCGCCGCTTTGGCCGCCGCTGCCTTCTTCTGTTCAGCGACTTCGTTGGCATCCAGATAGCGGTAGGTGCGTGCCACCGCTTCCATCGACAACTGGCCGCTGCCGTCGCGGTTGTCACGCACGTTCAGCGGCCCGATTGCCAGGTTGTGCAAGGTCACGATGCGCGACAGGTTGGCAACGTCGGCGGCGAACGATCCGATGTCGTGATAACGACCCTGCACGCGAATCGTGATCGGCAGTTCGGCGTAGAAGTCCTTGACCTCGACCTGGCCCGGCTTGAACAGATCGAACGCCAGGCCACGGCCCAGGCCGGCCTGGTTGATGTCAGACAGCAGCGCGTCCATCTCGGCCTTGCCGGGCAACTGCTTTTCGAGCTGGGTGACGTATTCCTGCACCTGCAGTTTCTGCTTGCGCAACTCACCCAGGTTGACCGCCTGCGCCAGCTTGGACTCGAACTGCTGCTTGAGGGCCGGTTCGCGATCGCGCTCGGCCTGCAGTTCGTCGACGGACGAACTCAGCAGGGCGAACCAGCCGATGGCGACAACGCCAACGACCACCGCCGTAAAGACGGCGACCTTGGGCATCCAGGGCCATTGCCCCGGCTCGCTGGGGTTGAGGCCGCGAAACTGCGAGACCGCCTGGTCCCACATGCCCGTGGCGTCGAATCCGGTGGAGGGTGTGTTGGTGGCCATGACGCCCTCAGGATGCCTTGACAGGCGCTGAAGCAGCGGGCGTCGCCGCAGCTGCTGCTGCCGGTGCGGGGGGCTGCTTGATCCGCACCTTCAACTGGTACTGGAACAGGCGTCGCATTTCCTTGTCCTTGCCACCCGTGGGCAGCAGCACCGACTTGATTTCAACCAGGTCGGGCTGCTCGAGCCAGGCCGAGTTGTAGAGCAGGTTGCGCAGCAGTTCGGACACACGCTCGTTGGTTTGTGCGATGCCGATCACCTCGACCTGGTAGCCGACCTCCTTGATCGACGTGATGTAGACGCCTTCGGGCGTCTGCTTGACCAGTTCGTCGAGCAGGCGCACCGGCGTGTTGCGGTCGGTCTGCAGGTCTTCCACCGCCTTCTGTCTTGCCTTGAGCGCTTCGATCTCGGCGCGCAGTGACGCGATGTCCTTGATCTGCAGGTCCAGGCGGGTGATCTCGTCCTTCAGGAACTGGCTGCGCGCCATCTGATTCGACATCAGCTGCTGCAGCACCATGTACCAGATGCCAGCGATGACCAGACCCACCACCACGGCGGCGGCCACCCCGACAAAGAAGGCCTGTTTGCGCTGGCGCCGCTTCGCTTCGCGGTGAGGCAGCAGGTTGATCAGGATCACTGCACGAACCTCCGCATCGCCAGCCCGCAGGCCGTGAGGTAGGACGCCGCCTCGCGCCGCAGCCGGTTCTCGCGCACCGTTGAACCCAGGCGCATGTTGTCGAAGGGGTTGACCACCATCGACGCAAAGCCTGTGAGGTCAGTGACCCTGTCCTTCAGGCCCGGCAGCGTGGCCGTGCCACCGGCCAGCATCACGTAGTGCACCTTGTGGTGCGGCGTGCTGGTGAAGAAGTACTGCAGCGCGCGGCCGATTTCCTGCGACAGGCTGTCGACGAAGGGGCCCAGGATCGTGGTCTCGTAGTCCTCGGGCAGATCACCGGCCAGCTTCTTCTGCTCGGCCTCCTCGAACGAGAAGCCGTACTGGCGCGAGATCAGCTGCGTGAGCTGCGAGCCGCCGAAGGCCTGGTCGCGGTCGTAGAGTTGTTCGTCGTCGCGCAACACTTTCAGGCTGGTGGTGTCGGCGCCGATCTCGAACAGCGCCACCAGCGCATCCCTGCCCTCGTTCGGCAACGCACCGATGACGCGGCTCATGGCCAGGCGTGAGGCGTGCGATTCGATGTCAAGGATGATCGGTGTCAAGCCGGCGGCTTCGGCCAGGCCCTGCCGGTCCTGCACGCGGTCTTTGCGCGACGCGGCGATCAGCACCTCGACATCGCCCAGCGATGTGGGGCTGGGGCCGACGACACAGAAATCGAGACTGACCTCGTCGAGCGAAAAGGGGATGTACTGGTTGGCCTCGGACTCGACCTGGATTTCCATCTCTTCCTCGCGCAAGCCGGCGGGGAGGACGATCTTCTTGGTGATCACCGACGATTGAGGCATCGCCATCACGACCTGCTTGGTGCGGGTGCCACTGCGTTGCACCACGCGACGCACGGCCTCGGCAACCTCGTCGAACTTCTCGATCTGGCCGTCGGTGATCCAACCCTTTTCGAAGGGTTCCAGCGCAAAGCGTTCGAGCACGTAGTCGCCCGACGAGGTTCGGCCCAGCTCAACCAGCTTCACGCTGGACGAACTGACGTCCAAGCCGATCATCGGGGCCGACTTTCGGCGTAGGAATCGATCCAGAAAACTCACTTTGAACGACTCCTCATGCACCCGGCAAGGCGCCAAGCTTGTTAAGAAGTTACTTGAATGCTAGCAGTAAAGCCCTTGAGGACGAAAGAAAAAAGGCAAGTCAAAGACGTGCTGCCGTTGTGATTGGCAGACGAATTTCGTGGCAGCTGAAACAAGCCGCAAGCCGCGTCTTCGGGTTATTACCAATCCAACCAGACCAGCGCTCGTCGGCACCTTCAAGTCCGCACGATCGGCCACATGCGCCTTTCTATAATCGGCGCCGTTGCTTCCCGGGACGTCCATGCCCGCATCCGAGCCCGAGAACTCGCCCGCCAACGATAGGCCGAACCCGCAGCGGTCAACCCAGCCGTCATGGCCGGGCCGCCTGGTGCGCATTGCCGGCTGGTCGCTGGGTGCCGTGGTGGCGGGACTCCTCACGCTGCTGCTGATCGTCGGTGTGGCATTGGCGGTGGCCTATCCCAACCTGCCCAACGTCGGCAGCCTGACCGACTACCGGCCCAAGCTGCCGTTGCGCGTGTACTCGGCCGACGGCGTGATGCTGGGCGAATATGGCGAAGAGCGCCGCAACTTCGTGCCGATCCAGCGCATTCCCCAGGTCATGAAGGACGCGGTGCTGGCAGCCGAAGATTCGCGCTTCTATCAGCATGGTGGCGTCGACTACAAGGGCGTGGCGCGTGCGGCACTGGAGAACCTGCGCGATGCACGCAGCCAGGGCGCGTCGACGATCACGATGCAGGTGGCGCGCAACTTCTACCTCAGCACCGAGAAGACCTTCACCCGCAAGATCTACGAGATCCTGCTGGCCCTGCGCATCGAGAGCCTGCTCAGCAAGGACCAGATCCTCGAGCTGTACATGAATCAGATCTACCTCGGCCAGCGCGCCAGCGGCTTTGCGGCGGCCGCCGAGGTGTATTTCGGCAAGGACCTGAAAGACGTTTCGATCGCCGAAGCCGCCATGCTGGCCGGCCTGCCCAAGGCGCCATCGGCCTACAACCCGGTGGCCAACCCCAAGCGGGCACGTGCCCGGCAGCGTTACATCATCGACCGCATGTTCGACAACGGCTTCGTCACCGAGGAACAGCGCGACGCCGCGCTGGCCGAGGAGATGCACTACCGCACGCCGTCGGAGAGCACGGTGCATGGCGAGTTCGTGGCCGAGACGGCCCGGCAACTGGTGTACGCGCAGTACGGTGATCAAACCTATTCGCGTGGGCTGAACGTCTATCTGACGATCAATTCTGCCGAACAGACGGTGGCCTACCACGCGCTGCGGCGCGGTCTGATGGACTACGAACTGCGTCAGGTCTACCGCGGGCCGGAAGCCTACGTCGACCTGCCGGCCGACCCGACCTTGATCGACGCGCGCGTGGCCGATGCGCTGAACGACCACCCCGACAACGACGACCTGATCTCGGCCGTGGTGCTTGAGGCATCGCCACGCAAGGTGGTGGTGATGCTGCAGTCGGGCGACACCGTCACGGTCACCGGTGAAGGGCTGAAGCCGGTGACCTCGGGCCTGTCGGCAAAGGCCGGCCCCAATATCCAGATCCGGCCGGGCGCGGTGGTGCGCCTGCTCAAGCGCAACAAGAACGACTGGTGGCTGACCCAGATCCCCGAGGTCGAAGGGGCGATGGTGGCGCTGGACCCGCGCACCGGCGCCATGCGCGCCCTGGTCGGTGGTTTCGATTTTGGCAACAACAAGTTCAACCATGTCACCCAGGCCTGGCGACAACCGGGGTCGAGCTTCAAACCGTTCATCTACTCGGCGGCGCTGGAAAAGGGCTTCACCCCCGCCACGGTGATCAACGATGCGCCGCTGTTCTTCGACGCCAACGTCACCGGCAGCCAGCCCTGGGAGCCGAAGAACTACGACGGCAAGTTCGAAGGCCCGATGCCGCTGATGACGGGCCTGGCGAAGTCGAAGAACATGGTGTCGATCCGCATCCTGCAGTCGATCGGCCCGGCGTTTGCCCAGCAGTGGATCACCCGCTTCGGGTTCGACGCCGCGAAGCACCCCGCCTACCTGACGATGGCGCTGGGTGCAGGGTCGGTCACGCCGCTGCAGATGGCCACCGCCTACAGCACCTTCGCCAACGGCGGCCTGCAAATCACGCCGCACCTGATCAACCGAATCATCGACGGCAAGGGCAAGGTCGTGCTCGATTCACCCCCCGTGCCGGCCGACGAAAGCGCGCGCACGCTGGATGCTCGCAATGCGTTCGTGATGAACACGCTGCTGCAGGGCGTCACCCGCTACGGCACGGCGGCCCGCGCGCAGCAGATGCTCAAGCGGCCCGACATCTACGGCAAGACCGGCACCACCAACGATTCGCTGGACGCCTGGTTTGCCGGCTTCAACCCCAGGGTCGCCGCGGTCGTGTGGATCGGCTACGACACGCCCCGCAAGTTGGGCGACCGCGAGACCGGCGGCGGCCTGGCGCTGCCGGTGTGGATCGAGTGGATGGCGCATGCGCTGAAGAATGTACCGGTGCAGGAACTCACGCCGCCAGCCGGTGTCGTGCAAAGTGGTGGCGGCTGGATGTTCGAAGAGTATGCCAACGGGGCCGGCGTGCAGAGCCTGGGGCTGCAGGACCAGGCCCCCGCAGCGCCCAGCAGCGAGGAGCGCAACAGCATCCTCGACCTGTTCAGGCGCTGAAATCCAGTGGCCGGCCAGCCTGCAGGCTGGCGTGCTGCGACAGCGCGGCGATGAATTCACTGCCATCGCGCGTGTCCAGCCAGCGGCCGTTCACATGGCGGTAGTGAAATCCCCCGCCCCGTGCCGCCAGCCACACCTCGTGCAGGGGTGGTTGTGTATTGACGACGATCACGCTGCCGTCAGGGAAGCTCATCTCGAGCATGCCGCCGGTTCGACGGGCGTCGATGTCGATCACGTCATCCTGCAACCAGCGGTCGGTGCAGGATTCGATGTGGGCCAGCAGCGCCTGGGTCAGCCGCGTGTACTCGCTGTCACTCAGGTCTTGCAGAGGTGTCGGGCCACTCATGGTCGGTAGAATTCATTTGATGTTCGCATCGAGTGTAGTGGGGCCGTTCTGGCAGCGCTTGCAGGCCCTGGGCAAAGTCCTTTTGCTGGTATCCGCGCTGGCCGGTTCGGCCTGCGGCCAGAAGGGCCCCTTGACCCTGGCACCGTCGCAGCCCGCGGCATCGGGGCCGACTCGATGACGATCATGTTGCCGGGTGCGCCGCATCTCGCCCGCGTGGCGGGCGCCCTGACGCTCGACGGCGTCGATCTCGACATGCTGGGCCGGCAGTTCGGCACACCCTTGTTCGTGTACTCGCAACGATCGATGCTCGACGCCGCAGTGGCCTACCAGCGTGCGCTGGTCGGTCGGCCACACCTGGTCTGCTACGCGATGAAGGCCAACTCGAACCTGGCCGTGCTGCAGACCTTTGCGAGCGCCGGTTGCGGCTTCGACATCGTCTCGGGCGGTGAACTCGAACGTGTGCTGGCCGCCGGCGGTCAGCCTGGGCACATCGTGTTCTCGGGCGTCGGCAAGACCCGCGCCGAGATGCAGCAGGCGCTGGCCGTCGGCGTGCGCTGCTTCAATGTCGAAAGTGAGTCCGAACTGCATCGCCTGTCGCAGGTCGCGGTGGCGATGGGGCGGGTCGCGCCGGTCAGCCTGCGCGTCAACCCCGATGTCGATGCCGGCACCCATCCCTACATCTCGACCGGGCTGCGTGACAACAAGTTCGGCGTGGCGCACGAGCAGGCGGTGCAGGTTTACCGCGTGGCGGCGAGCCTGCCGGGCTTGAAGGTGGTCGGCATCGATTGCCACATCGGCTCGCAGATCACACACAGCAGCCCCTACCTCGATGCGCTGGACCGACTGCTCGATCTGGTCGAAGCGGTCGAGGCCGAGGGCATCGCCATCGCGCATGTCGACCTGGGCGGCGGGCTGGGCATCACCTACACCGACGAACGCCCGCCTCGCGCCGACGAACTGGTGGCCGCGATGCTGGCGCGACTGGACGCGCGTGGCCACGGCCACCGCGAGGTGCTGCTCGAACCCGGCCGCTCGCTGGTCGGCAATGCCGGCGTGCTGCTGACCGAGGTGCAGTACCTGAAGCCGGGTGCGGCAAAGAACTTCTGCATCGTCGACGCGGCAATGAACGACCTGTTGCGCCCGGCCCTGTACCAGGCCTGGATGGCGATCGAGCCCTGCCGGCAACGAAGCGGCGACGCGCTGCACTGGGATGTGGTGGGCCCGGTGTGTGAATCGGGCGACTGGCTGGGACGTGACCGCTCATTGGCCGTCGTCGAAGGCGACTTGCTGGCGGTTTTGTCGGCCGGCGCCTACGGCATGGCGATGGCCAGCAACTACAACACGCGGCCGCGCGCGGCCGAGGTGATGATCGTCGACGGCCAGCCCGTGCTGGTTCGCGAACGCGAGCAGGCCAGCACGCTCTTTGCCGGCGAACGGCTGCTGCCGGCACCGCGCTGACGCTCGCATTTCGCACGGTCGAAAAAAAACCGCCCCGAGGGGCGGTTCATGTTGGCAGCCGGTTGCCCGGTACCAATCAGAAAGCGTGGCGGACGCCGAACTCGAAGCCGCTGGCGTTCCTGCCAGCAGCACCGGCAATCGCCAGACCGTTGTTCGACACGACAGCAGCCGATGCGCCCTTGTTGCTGATACGCGCGTAGGTCGTGTACAGCGTCGTGCGCTTGGACATGTTGTAGTGATAGCCCAAGGCGATCTTGTTGAAGTCGTTGGAGCTGTCCTTCAGGTCGTAGCGGCCATAAGTCGCCTTGAACATACCGGCACCCAGCGGCACCTGGATGCCCGGCTCGATGTAGGTCGCCTTGGCACCAGCGCCGTTCTTCTCTTGCGCGTACACCAACGTCGCCTTGACCACACCGGCGTCGAACGAGCCAGCGATGTTCATGTCCTTGACGTCGGCAGCATCGGTCGCACCTTCGACCTTGGCGTAGGCAGCGTGCACCGAAACCGGGCCGGCGGCATAGCCGAAGCGGAAGCCCAGGTAGTTGTTGGTCTTGGCGCCGCCGCTCACGTTTTCGCCGAAGGCGTACATGACCTGGCCCTGGAAGCCACCCATGGCCGGCAGGAAGTAGCTGATGGCATTGTTAGAGCGCACCGCCGTCGCCTGGTTGCCCGGCACCAGGGCGATCGAAGCCGCCTGGCCGATGCCGTTGGTGCCCCACGGGTCATAGACCGTCAGGTTCCAGAAGGTCGGGGTGTAGTCGCGGCCCAGACGGATTTCACCGAAACCGCCCATCAGGCTGACGGTCGAACGGCGCTGCCAGTTCATGCCGGCGGCGTTGCCGTCGTCGTTGCTCAGCGCGCCTTCGATCCAGAAGCCGGCTTGCAGGCCACCGCCCATGTCCTCGACACCACGGAAGCCGAGACGGCTGCTGTTGTAGCCCGAGTTGGTCATGCCGGTGACCGACTTGCCACCCGCGGACAAACGGGCGATACCAGCGTCAACGATACCGAACAGGGTTACCGACGACTGGGCCGATGCAGCACCGGCGAACGCGGTCAGCGCGGCCAGGGCAAGCAGAGATTTTTTCATTGCAACTATCTCCTAGGTTGAACAAGAGGGTCCCGATCGGGGAGGTCACCCGGCAAGGGGGCTGATCAGGCCAACCTCCTCAGCGGAAGTTGCCCGCATTTCACCAGACGCCCCACCTGCTTGCAAAGGCAAGCCCCGCAAATCACCTTGGGCTGTTGTCTGGCAACAACGTGAAATGGCGGTCACTTGCGCGACACCATCTTCGCCTCAAGGCATGGCAGTGCGCTATTCTAGTCGACCGATGAATGTCTTGGATAGATGGATAGTAAGTGCTGACAACGCCCTCCGAACCCTGGGCGGGGCAGCGCATGCAGCCAGGCCTTGCCCCGGGTCTGCACTGGACGATCCCATGGTCGACGCCGATCGCAGGCTGTCGGGCGCATTGATGCGCGTGAACCATGTCGGTGAGGTCTGCGCCCAGGCCCTGTATCAGGCGCAGGCACTGACCGCCTCGAGCTCAGAGCTTCGTCAGAGCATGCAGGCCGCGGCCCGTGACGAGATCGACCATCTGGCCTGGACCGAGCAGCGGCTGCGTGAATTGGGTGACCGCCCCAGCCTGCTCAACCCGCTGTGGTACGCCGGCTCGTTCGCCATCGGCGTGCTGGCCGGCCGGCTGGGTGACGCCACCAGCCTGGGCTTCGTCGTCGAGACCGAACGCCAGGTCGAGGCCCATCTGGCCGGGCATCTGGACCGCCTGCCGGCGCAGGACGCACGATCGCGCGCCATCGTCGATCAGATGCGCGTCGACGAAGGCCGCCATGCCGACGCCGCACTGACCGCCGGTGGCAAAGCCTTGCCCGCCCCCGTGCGCTGGTTGATGCGCGGCGCAGCCAAGGTGATGACAACCACCGCGCAGCGGATCTGAAGCTGGACGATCAGACCGCCACCACCTCGTGGCTGGTTGTGATCTCGGCCGTCTTGCCCAGCATGATGCTGGCCGAGCAGTAGCGCTCGTGTGAGAGCGCAATCGCGCGCTCGACGGCGGCGGCTGGCAGGTCCCGACCGGTGACGATGAAATGCATGTGGATGCGCGTGAAGACCTTGGGGTCGACCGCAGCGCGTTCGGCCGTCAGCTTGAGCTGGCAGCCACGCACGTCATACCGGCCGCGCTGCAGGATCAGCACCACGTCGTAGGCGGTGCAGCCGCCGGTGCCGGCCAGCACGGTTTCCATCGGGCGCGGCGCCAAGTCGCGGCCGCCACCGTCGGCGGCGCCGTCCATCACCAGCACATGACCGCTGCCGGTTTCGGCGACGAAGCCCATGCCCATCGCGGGCATCCAGTTGACAGTGCATTCCATGCTCGAGGCCGGGCTCCGTGACAAGGCGACAGCAGCGATTGTGCGGTGCGCCGGCGGCCCTTGGAGCGCTGCCCCTAAAGCAGTTCCGGATGCCATATTGCACTGCAGCATGACAGTGCTAGACTTGCCGTCATGGGGCGCAGAACAGCGCTTCTCGGATTGTCTCCTCCACCTCCTCCATGGGTGGATTCAACCCCGGTGCCACAAGCGCCGGGGTTTTTTTATGCGCCGGCAATTTGTGACAGGCGCTGTGACAGGCGCCGGCCCGCGTGCCCTGGCGGTGCCGGTCGCTGACTTATCATCCGCGCCCCGCACTTCGACCACCGCGAGACCCGATGCCTGCAGGCGCCGCCGCCCCGAAATCCGCGCCTGCTGCGCGCACCTTGAGCACGCGGGGTGCCCGCGTTGCCGCCGAGTACCTGCGCAAGATCCTGTCGGCCCGCGTCTACGACGTGGCCACCGAGTCAGCCTTGCAGCCGGCGCGCAACCTGTCCAAGCGCCTGGGCAACCACGTGCTGCTCAAGCGCGAAGACCAGCAGGCGGTGTTCAGCTTCAAGCTGCGCGGCGCCTACAACAAGATGGCGCACCTGAGCGCCGAGCAGTTGCGCCAAGGCGTGATCTGCGCATCGGCCGGCAACCATGCGCAGGGCGTGGCGCTGGCGGCCCGCAGGCTGGGCTGCCGCGCGGTGATCGTGATGCCGGTGACCACGCCACGTGTCAAGGTCGACGCCGTGCAGGCGCTGGGCGGCGCTGTGGTGTTGCACGGTGACAGCTATTCCGATGCCTACGTGCACGCGGTCGAGTTGCAGAAGGCCGAGCAGCTGACCTTCGTACACCCCTTCGACGACCCCGACGTGATCGCCGGCCAGGGCACGGTGGGCATGGAGATCCTGCGCCAGCACCAGGGGCCGCTGGACGCGGTGTTCGTCGCCATCGGCGGCGGCGGGCTGATCTCAGGCGTGGCGGCCTACATCAAAGCGGTGCGGCCCGAGGTGCGCGTGATCGGCGTGCAGACGGTCGATTCCGACGCCATGCTGCGCTCGGTCAAGGCCGGCAAGCGCGTGCAGTTGCACGACGTGGGCCTGTTCGCCGACGGCACGGCGGTGAAGCTGGTGGGCGAAGAGACCTTCCGCGTGGCGCGGCTGCTGGTCGACGACTACGTGGTGGTCGACACCGACGAGGTCTGCGCCGCCATCAAGGACATCTTCCAGGACACGCGCAGCGTGATGGAGCCCTCGGGTGCGCTGGGCGTGGCCGGCATCAAGCAGTACGTGGCACAACACAAGCTCAAGGGCCAGACCTACGTGGCCGTGACCTGCGGCGCCAACATGAACTTCGACCGCCTGCGCTTCGTCGCCGAACGCGCCGAATATGGCGAGCACCGCGAGGCCCTGTTCGCGGTCACGATCCCCGAAGAGCGCGGTTCGTTCAAGCGCTTTTGCGAACTCATCGGTCCGCGTTCGGTGACCGAATTCAACTACCGCATCTCAGACGCCAGGCTCGCCCATGTGTTCGTCGGGCTGACGATCAGCCGCCGCGACGAGGCCGAGCGCATCGAGCGCCATTTCGTGCGCCAGGGGTTTGCCACCGTCAACCTGACCGATGACGAACTGGCCAAGCAGCACATACGGCACCTGGTCGGCGGACACAGCGAACTGGCCGCCGACGAACGGCTGTTCCGCTTCGAGTTCCCTGAGCGGCCCGGGGCCCTGATGCGCTTTCTGGCGGCCCTGCATCCGAGCTGGAACATCAGCCTGTTCCACTACCGCAACCAGGGCGCAGACCATGGTCGCATCCTGGTCGGCATCCAGGTTCCGGCCAGCGACGGGCCTGCGTTCACCCGCTTCCTGAAGTCGCTGGACTATCCGCACGTCGAGGAAACGCAGAACCCGGTTTACCGCTTGTTCCTGCGCTGACCGGGGCGCTGCTTAAACTGCGCGCCATGCAAGCCTCCCGATCGCTGGTCGCGCCCACCTCGCACCCTCAGCTCGAGCGCGAGCTCGAGCAGGCGCTGGCGCGGCGCAGCGCCATCGGCGGCAACCTGGGACAACTCGAGCCGCTGGCCATGCGCCTGGGGCTGATGCAGCGCACGCTGCAGCCCAGCTTCAGCGAGCCGCAGCTGCTGATCTTTGCGTCCGACCATGGCATCGCGGTCGAGGGCCTGGCGGCGCCAGACGCCTTGCAGACGCACGACATCGTGCGGCGGCTGCTGGCCGGTCAGCTGCCGCTGTCGGGATTCGCCAAGGCCCAGCAGCTCGCGCTGTCGGTGGTCGACTGTGGCGTGGCCGCCGACCTGCAGGCGAACGATCACCTGCTGATGCGCAAGATCGCGCACGGCTCGCGCAATGCCTGTCTGACGGCGGCGATGTCACCCGAACAGGCGCAGGCCGCGATGCGGGCCGGCATGCAGCTGGGCTATCGGCTGCGCGGCAACTTCGCGATCCTGGCGGGGCTTGGGCTGGGCGCCGACTTCAGCGCGGCCCTGGTGCTGTCAAGGCTGGCCGACTGCCCGCTGCCCGATCTGCTGCGCAGCGGCGACGATATGCCGCGCGCCGAGCTGGCGCGCCAGGTCAAGCTCGGCCAGCAGGCGCTGGCAAGGCATCGTGATGCCAACGAACCTTCGCAGGTGCTGGCCGCACTGGGCGGCTTCGACATGGCGGTGATGGTCGGCGTGATGCTGGTGGCCGCGAGCAAGCGCCATCTGCTGATGATCGACGGCCTGGCGGCCTGCGCCGCCTTGATGGTGGCGTCCAAGATTGCGCCACCGGTGACCGACTACTGCGTGTTCTGCCGCAGCCATTCGCACCACGGCCTGGATCAGGCGCTGAGCCTGTTCGGGGCATCGGCGCTGCTCGAGCTGGGCATGGAAAGCATGGACGGCACCGGCGCCACGCTGGCCTGGCCGATGATCCGCTGCGCCGCCGCGCTGCTGGGCGACGTGGTCGACGACGACGAACACGTTGCAATCCAGGTCTTCGACAGCGTGCGCGCCGAGTTCAGCGACGACCCGCTGAACGGCTTCAGCGGGCCTGCGCTGTACTGACACGTCACTGCTGCAGGCGGCGGTTGCCGCTGAACACGCCGGGCAGGGCCGGCGTGGCAGGCGACGCAGGAGGCACCAGGCTGGGCTGCTGCTGCGGCAGCGGCGGGGGGGACGCCGGCGGGGGCGCACCTTGTGCACTCAGCGCTCGCAGTCGATCCTGCAGGGTCGTGCCCGGGCTTGGCGCCAGCCGTGGAAAGCCCTGCGGCGGCAACGGCATGCGCGGCGCAGCGCCTTGCAATGCCGGAACAGGCACGCCGGTGGCCAGGGTGGGCACACCCGTGGCCGGCGGCGGCAAAGGCGGCAGTTCGAGCGACACCGTGGCCACGCCGCCGCGCGGGCCGATGTCGACCTTGCGCGCCTGCACCGACTGCAGCACCAGGCCTTCATCGATGGCCGCACCCACGCGGTAGGCACGGGGCGTCTTGCCGTCGACCGCCATCAGGGCCACGCCCTGCGACCGCGCATCCGCGGCAACACCAGCGACCACGCCGAGCAGCTGAAAGCGTGAGGCCTCGGGCGGTGGCGGCGCCAACTCGGTCGCGGGCGGCGGCGGTGGCACGCCGAACAGCGGGCTCAGGTCAGCCGTCGTGACCGCCGGCTGCACCGCAACCAGCGCCTGCGCGGGCACGGCCAGAGGCCGAACGAACAGCTTGAGTCCCCAGAACACGGCGCTGCCGGCCACACCGGCCCAGACCAGGAACGCCATCCATCGTGCCAACATGCGACGATTATGATTGCCCTGACCTGCCACCCGCGCCCGCCCGCCGCCGCCATGCGTACCGCCTCCCTGACCCGCACCGCCCGCGGCTTCACCCTGATCGAGCTGATGGTCGTGCTGGTGATCATCGGCGTGCTGGCAGCGCTGATCGTGCCCAACATACTCGACCGCGCCGACGACGCCCGCGTCACCGCCGCCCGTGCCGACGTGAACAACCTGGTGCAAGCACTCAAACTTTACAAGCTGGACAACCAGCGTTACCCCAGCGGCGAGCAGGGCCTGGACGCGCTGGTGCGCAAGCCCAGCGCGGGCGCCATTCCGCCGAACTGGAAGCCCTATCTCGACAAGCTGCCGGCCGACCCCTGGGGTCGCCCCTACCAGTTTCTGAACCCGGGCGTGAAAGGCGAGATCGACGTCTTCAGCTTCGGCGCCGACGGCCAGGCCGGCGGTGAAGGCAAGAATGGCGACATCGGGTCCTGGCAGTAGGACGAACCGGCCCCGCGCCGCGCGCGGCTTCACGATGATCGAGGTGATGGTGGTCGTGGCGCTGATCGCCATCGCCGCCGGCGTGGTCAGCCTGTCGCTGCGCGACGGCAGCGCCGACCGACTGGAACGCGAGGCCGCACGCCTGTCGGCGCTGCTCGAATCGGCACGCGCCGAGGCCCGCGCCAGTGCCTTGCCGGTGCGCTGGCTGCTGACGCCCGAGTCGAGCGAGCATGCCTTTCGTTTCGTCGGCCTGCCGCCGTCGCGCAAGATGCCCACGCAGTGGCTGGACAGCGGCGTGGTCGCGCGCTTCGACGACAACCTGACCAGCCTGGCGCTGGGCCCCGAAGCGCTGATCGGCGCGCAGGGCGTGCAGCTGCAGCTCGACCGCCAGCGCGTGCACATCAGCACCGACGGCCTGCGCCCGTTCAGCGCGCAGCCGGTCGAAGCCGCCCCACCATGACGCCACAGCGCGGCTTCACACTGATCGAGGTCATGGTGGCGCTGGCCATCGTGGCGGTGACGCTGGCCGCCGGCACGCGCGCCGCCGGCTCGCTGATCGACAACGCCGAACGCTTCGACCAGGTACTGGCGGCCCATTGGTGCGCCGACAACCAGCTGACCAATTTGCGCCTGGCCCGCGTGCTGCCGGGCATCGGCGAAGCCGACTTCAGCTGCGACCAGCTGGGCCGTACCTACGCCGGCAAGGTGACCACGCGGCCGATGGCCAACCCCAACCTGCGCCAGGTCGACGCCAGCATCAGTGACGCCGCGGGCCACCCGCTGCTGACGCTGACCACCGTGCTGGCACGGTACTGAACATGCGCCGCCGCAGCGACCTCGACCCGTGCCCGCGGCTTCACGCTGGTGGAGGTGCTGGTCGCGCTGTTCGTGATGGCGGTGATGGCGGCGATGGCCTGGCAGGGCGTGGACGCCGTGCTGCGCAGCCGCGACAGCGGCCGCGACATGATCGACCGCAGCATGTTGCTGGCCACCCTGATGTCGCAATGGGAGACCGACCTGCAGTCGCTGCACGGCGATTCGGGTGTGCCCACGCTCAGCTTCGACGGACGCACGCTGCGCCTGGTGCGCAGCGTGGACGGCGGCGTGCAGCTGGTGGTCTGGTCGCTGACCGACGCCGCCGGCGGCGGCCACTGGCAACGCTGGACCTCGCAGGCCGTCACGCGCGTCGACGACCTGCAGCAGGCCTGGTTGCGCAGCCAGCAGCTGCAGGGCAACGAGCCGCAGCAACTGCGCCTGCTCGACAAGGTCAGCGATTGGCAGCTCTACTTCTACCGTGGCAATGCCTGGACCAATGCGCAGTCCAGCGGCGACCTGGCCCCACCGCTGGACGGTGCGGCCGGTGCTACCGGTGGTGCCGCGCGCAGCGAGCAACTGCCCGCGGCGGTGCGTCTGGTGCTGCAGTTCGACGGCAAGACCTTGACGCGCGACGTGATCGTCGGGTCGACCTCATGACCCGCCGGGCTGCGCCGAGCGGTCGCCGCCAGGGAGGCGCGGCACTGCTGATCGCGATGCTGATCCTGACGCTGGTCGCCACCGTCGCGTCGGCCATGGTCTGGCATCAGCAGCGCGCGATCGAGGTCGAGACCGCCGAGCGCGCACGTGCGCAGGCCGGGCTGATGTTGGCCGGCGCGCTGGATTTCGTCCGCCAGCAGCTGGCCGGCCAGACGCGCGGCGCCTTTCCGCCGCAGGGCTGGCTGGGCAAGCTGCCCGAGTCGAGCCTGGCGGCGCTGCTGGCTGCCGACCGCGACAACAACGCCGACAGCACGGTCGATGCCTATCTGTCGGGCGAGATCGTCGACGCGCAGTCGCGCTACAACCTGCGCCGCTTGTTCGGCGATGACGGCAAGCCGGTCATCGCCGAGGCGCAGGCGCTGGGCCGGCTGTGTGACGCCGCCGGCGTGTCGGCCGACGTGCTGGACCGCCTGCTGAGCGGTCTGACCAGCGCCTGGATCACGCGCGGCGAGAACGCGGTGCTGGCCCCGACGCGCCTGGAGAATCTGTCGTGGCTGGGCATCGACGGCGACACGCTGACCCGCCTCAAACCCTTTGTCGACATCCTGCCGGTGCGCACGGCGGTGAATGCCAACACGGCCGAGCCGCCGGTGCTGATGGCCGCGATCGACGGCCTGACCCTGGCCGACGCGCAGCGGCTGTCGGTATCCCTGAAGCGAGAGCCGGCGGCCAATATGGGCCGCGTGCGCAGCCAGTTGCCCCCCGGGCTGGCCACCGATGACGCCCGCGTCAACGTGCAAACCCGCTTCTTCGACGTCACCGCCCGCTTGCGCGCCGACGACCGCGTGCTCGAAGAGCGCTGGCTGATCGAACGCCGGCCGTCCGAACGGGGCGTCGACATGGTGCTGCTGCGACGTGATCGCCGATCGCTCAACGAAGTTGGAACTTGATCACGGCCGCCAGTGGCGGGGTGCAACGCGGTGCGCGGTGACCGACGGTGCAGTGACAGCGCGGTGACAATACGCGCCGCCCGCGAAACGAAACTTTGCCCGCGGCCCCTGGTGGCGCCTGTGTGCCAGCCCCTCAACCCCTTGCATCGCCTGTAGCCTTCGCCGCTGATGTCCTTGCTCGTGATCCTGCTGCCGCCGCGCCCACGCGCCGAGTCCAGCGTCGACCCACTGTCCGACTTCGCCTTCGTGCTCAGCAGCGACGGCAGCAGCGTCACGCGCCAGGGCCTTGCGCCGGCCGGGCAACTGCCGCGCGCCGATCACGTCAGCCTGCTGCTGACCGACGCCGACGTCAGCTGGCAGCGTGTGGCCGTGCCCAAGGCCCCGGCGGCCAGACTGCGCGATGCGCTGGGCGCCGTGCTCGAAGACCAGCTGCTCGACGACGATGACGCGGTGCACCTGGCGCTGGAACCCGGCCTTGCAGGCGGCCGCAGCGGCTGGGTGGCGGTGACGGACAAGGCCTGGCTGACAGCCCGGCTGGCCGAGCTCGAAGCCGCCGGCATCACAATCGACAGGGTGCTGCCTTCCAGCTGGCCCAGCCCGCTGGCCAGCCTGCATGGCCTGCACGACCTGTCTGACGCGGGCAGCGACGGCGCGTCGCCACGGCTGGTGTGGAGCCACGCCGACGGCGTCAGCTGCACGCGGCTGGCCGGCAGTCTGGCGCGGCAGCAGCTGGCCGGCGTCGACCGCAGCCAGCTACGTTGCAGCGCGCACCCGGCGGCGGTGGCGGCGGTCGAGGCCTGGCTCGAAGTGCCAGTGGCCGTGCTCGGCGACGCCGAACGCGCGCTGCTGGCCACGCGCTCGGGCTGGAACCTGCGCCAGTTCGACCTGGCACGACGCCACCGCGGCATGAAGGCCGTGCGCGAAGGTTTGCGCCGCCTGGCCGGCCCCGACTGGCGCGCGCTGCGCTACGGCGCCGTGGCGCTGCTGCTGGTGCAGCTGGCCGGCCTCAATCTCTGGGCCTGGCGGCTGGAGCAGATGGTGCAGGACAAGCGGCAGGCGATGACGCGTTTGCTGCAGACCGCACACCCCCAGGTGCGGGCCGTGCTGGACGCGCCGCTGCAGATGCAGCGTGAGACCGAGCTGCTGCGCGCAGCGGCCGGCCGCGCGGGCCCGAACGACCTCGAGCCGCTGCTGGCGGTGGCCGCCACGGCCTGGCCAGCCGGCCAGCCGCCCATGCAGGCTCTGCGCTTCGAACCCGGCCGGCTGAGCATCACGCCGGTGGGCTGGGGTGACGCGCAGCGCGCGCAGTTCAGCGACCGCGTGCGCGCCGCCGGCTACCGCGCCGAGTCGCAGTCGGGTCAGCTCGTCATCAGCCGCGAGTCGCGCTCATGAGCCGCAGCCTGCTGTTGCCCGAGCCCCTGCAGCAGCGCCTGCAGGCGCTGCGTGCGGCCTGGGCACAGCGTGACGCGCGCGAACGCCGGCTGGTGGTGCTGGCCGCCTGGGTGCTGGGCCTGTTTGTGCTGTGGAGCCTGGCGGTGCAGCCGGCCTGGCGATCGCTGCGCGACGCGCCAGCCCGCATCGACGGCCTGGACGCGCAATCGCAGGCCATGCAGCTGCTGGCCGCCGACGTGCGCGAACTGCGCGCCACGCCGCCGCTGCCGCGCACCCAGGCCAGCGCGGCACTGCGCGCGGCGAGCGAGCGCCTGGGTGCCCAGGGCCGCCTGACCGAACAGGGTGAGCGCGCCGTGCTGGCCCTGACCGACGCCAGCGGCGAACAGCTGCGCGCCTGGCTGGCCGAGGTGCGCGCCGGCGCACGGGCGCGGCCGATCGAAGCCAACCTGACGCGCAGCGACCGGGGCCTGTCGGGCACCGTCGTCGTGGGTCTGGGCGGATCATGAGAAGGCCTCGCCTGCTGCGCCGCCATCGGCAACCCGAAGTCGGCCCGCCGCCGCCGCGCCGCAGCTGGCCCTGGGTGACGGCCGGCGCGCTGCTGGGCGGCCTGCTCGGCCTGCTGGCCAATTTGCCGGCCAGCTGGCTGGCCCACGTGCTGGAACAGACCACCGAGCAACGGCTGCTGCTGGCCGATGCACGCGGCAGCCTGTGGGCGGGCAGCGCGGTGGCCGTGCTGACCGCGGGCCCGGGCAGCCGCGATGCCAGTGCGCTGCCGGGCCGCCTGCACTGGCGTCTGGGGCTGGCGCCAGGCACCGTCAGCGCGTTCGAGCTGCAGCTGCAACAGGCGTGCTGCATCGCCTTGCCACTGCGCTTGCGCCTGGAGCCCGGCTTCGGCCGCCTGCGCATCAGTCTGCCCGCCGGACGCACCGAGGTCGGCCAGTGGCCGGCGTCGTGGCTGATCGGCCTGGGCCTGCCCTTCAACGCCGTGCGCCCGGGCGGATCCCTGCGCCTGACCGGCGAGGCCTTTGCCGTCGAGGCCGTGCAGGGCCGCTGGCGCGTCTCGGGCCAGGCCGAGCTCGAGGCCCTGGGCTTGTCGTCGGCCCTGGCCCCGGTCGACACCCTGGGCAGCTACCGCATCGTGATCAGCGGCGGTCAAGCTCAGGGTAGCAACGCCGACGCAGCGCGGGTGACGCTGCAGACCCTGCAGGGGCCACTGCGCATGACCGGTGCCGGCCAGTGGGTGGGTGCGCGGCTGCACTTCCGCGGCGAGGCCAGCGCCGATGCCCCGAACGGCGCCCTGCTGAACAATCTGCTCAATCTTCTGGGCCAGCGCCGCGGCGCCGTGGCCGTACTCGCGATCGGATGAGAATGACCTGCGCTCGAACATCCCCGCGGCGAACTGCCGGCCGCTCGCTGGCCCTGCTGATGGCCCTGGCCCTGGCCCTGCCGGTGCAAGGCCAGCCCACCGCCAGCCGCCGCAGCGCGGCGCCGGTGACGGTGAACTTCGTCAATGCCGACATCGAGGCCGTGAGCCGCGCCTTTGCGGCCATGATCAACCGCCAGATCGCGGTCGACCCGCGCGTCAAGGGCACCATGACGGTCTACAGCGAACAGCCGCAGAGCGTGGCCGAGGCCTACCAGGGCTTTCTGTCGGCGCTGCGCGGCCTGGGCTTTGCAGTGGTCGACAGCGGCGGCCTGCTGAAGGTGGTGCCCGAAGCCGACGCCAAGCTGCAGACCAGCACCGTGTCGGTGGGCGAGGTGGCGCGCAAGCGGCGACCAGGTCATCACGCAGATCTTCACGCTGCGCTACGAGAACCCGAACAACCTGGTGGCCGTGCTGCGGCCGCTGATCAGCGCCAACAACACCATCAACGCCAGCCCGGGCAACAACTCGCTGGTGATCACCGACTACGCCGAGAACCTGCAGCGCATCGCCAAGATCATCGCGGCACTCGACCAGCCGGCGGCGTCCGACATCGAGGTCATCGCGCTCGAACACGTGGTGGCCGGCGACATTGCCGCCATCGTGCAGCGCCTGGCCGACGGCACCCCGACGGTGGCGGTGCCGGGCATGGCCGCGGGCGGCGCGACCACGGTGCTGGCCGATGCGCGCAGCAACTCGCTCATCGTGCGCACCGGCAATGCGGCCAAGCTGGCGGCGGTGCGCGCGGTGGTGGCCAAGCTCGACCGCCCGGTCTTGGGCGAAGGTGTGCCCGGGGCGCCGGGCATGTGGGTGGTGCATTTGAAGAACGCCGACGCGACGCGGCTGGCCACCGTGCTGCGGGCGGCCTTTGCCGCAACCGGCAGCGGCAGCGCTGGAGGCAGCAGCGGCGGTGGTGGTGGTGGTGGAGCCCCGATCAATGCGCTGCAGGCCCTGAGTTCGCAGCCCGGCATGGCGGCCGCCGGTGCGACCTTGGGCGGCACGGCCAGCGCGCAGTCGACAGCGCCTTTGTCGACGTCGGCCCAGCCCTCGACCGGTGGCTTCATCCAGGCCGACCCGGCGACCAATTCGCTGATCATCACCGCCGCGTTGCCGATGTACCGTCAGCTGCGCGCGATGATCGAGCAGCTCGACTCGCGCCGCGCCCAGGTCTACATCGAGAGCATGATCGTCGAGGTGGCCGGCGGCGACGCCACCGACTTCGGCTTCGAGTGGCTGGGCACGCTGGGCAGCCAGAAGGTGCTGGCCGCGCAGAACCTGATCGCCGACAGCAACCGGCCCGGCATCGTGTCGGTCAACACAGGGTTGGTCACCGGTGCGATCGCGGTCGGCTCGGGGCTGAACGTGGGCCTGGCGCGCACCATCAACGGCATCACCTCGCTGACCACGTTGCTGCGCCTGCTGCAAAGCCAGAGCAAGACCAACATCGTCAGCACGCCCAACCTGATCACGCTGGACAACGAAGAGGCCAAGATCGTGGTCGGCAAGAACGTGCCCTTCGTCACCGGCCAGTTCACCAACACCGGCACTGCAACCACCAGCCCGTTCCAGACCATCGAGCGCAAGGACGTCGGCATCACGCTGCGCATCAAGCCGCAGATCGGCGAAGGCGGCGCCATCCGCATGCAGATCTACCAGGAGCAGTCGGCGGTCACGGCGCCCGAGGCCGGCACCGCCAACGCCGGCCCGTCGACCACCAAGCGCTCGATCGAAGGCACGGTGACGGTCGACGACGGCCAGATCCTGGTGCTGGGCGGCCTGATCGAGGACAACTACACCACCACGCAGAGCAAGGTGCCGCTGCTGGGCGACATCCCCTTCCTGGGCGCCTTGTTCCGCAGCGAAAGCCGCGAGCGCAAGCGCACCAACCTGATGGTCTTCCTGCGCCCGATCGTGATGCGCGACGCCGACGCGCAGCAGCGCTTCTCGCTCGACCGTTACGAGCAGATCCGTTCGTACCAGATGGGCAACCAGCCGGTGCCGAGCCTGGTGCTGCCGATCGACAAGGCACCGGTGCTGCCGCCGCCCGAAGCTGGGAGGCCCTCACCGATCGCGCCCTACGAGCCACCGGCGTCGGCACCACGTTCTGCGTCCGAGCAGATCGCGCCGTAGGCGGAATCGACATGGGCGCCCGCCACCCCCTGCCCTACGCGTTTGCGAAAGCGAACACGGTGCTGCTCGAGGACGACGGCCAGCAGCGCGTGCTGTGGGTCGCCGAAACCACGTCGGCGTCGGCGATCGGCGAGATCGGCCGCTGCTACGACGTCGATCGCCACGAGCACGAAAGTGCGGCCACGCTGGCGCCGCGCATCGCGGCCGTGTATGCCGGCGGTGGTGGCAGCGCCGCCGCGGTGATCGGCGAGGTCGAGTCGGGCGTCGACCTGTCGCGCATGATGCAGGACCTGCCGGCGGTGGAAGACCTGCTCGAGGCGGCCGACGACGCGCCCATCATCCGCATGCTCAACGCGCTGCTGACGCAGGCCGCCAAGGACGGCGCCAGCGACATCCACATCGAACCCTACGAACGCAGCAGCTCGGTGCGCTTTCGCGTCGACGGCACGCTGCGCGAGGTGGTGCAGCCCAACAAGGCGCTGCACGCGGCGCTGATCAGCCGCCTGAAGATCATGGCCGAGCTCGACATCGCCGAGAAGCGGCTGCCGCAGGACGGCCGCATCTCGCTGCGCATCGGCGGCCGCGCGATCGACGTGCGCGTGTCCACGCTGCCCAGCGCGCACGGCGAACGCGCGGTGCTGCGCCTGCTCGACAAGACCGAATCGCGCTTCACGCTCGAGGGCCTGGGCATGAGCGGCGATGTGCTGTCGTCGTTCAACCGGCTCATCCAGCAGCCGCACGGCATCGTGCTCGTCACCGGGCCCACCGGCTCGGGCAAGACGACCACGCTGTATGCGTCGCTGGGCCGCATCGACACCGCCACCACCAACGTGCTGACGGTGGAAGACCCGGTCGAATACGAACTGCCCGGCATCGGCCAGACCCAGGTCAACCCGAAGATCGATCTCAGCTTTGCGAAGGCGCTGCGCGCCATCCTGCGCCAGGACCCGGACGTCATCATGATCGGCGAGATCCGCGACCACGAGACGGCGCAGATCGCCGTCCAGGCCAGCCTGACCGGCCACCTGGTGCTGGCCACCGTGCACACCAACGACGCGCCCAGCAGCGTGACGCGGCTGGTCGACATGGGCGTCGAGCCCTTCCTGCTCAGCAGCAGCCTGCTGGGCGTGCTGGCGCAGCGCCTGGTGCGCAAGCTGTGCCTGGCTTGCCGCAAGCTGGGTGACGACGGCCATTGGCACCCGGTGGGCTGCCCGGCCTGCAGCCAGACCGGCTACAAGGGCCGCACCGGCGTCTACGAGCTGATGGTGGTCGACGACGCGGTGCAGGGCCTGATCCACTACAAGGGCGACGAGCAAGCACTCATCGCGGCGGCACGCAAGGCCGGCCTGCGCTCGATGCGCGAGGACGGCGAGCGGCTGGTGCGCGACGGCATCACCTCGCCCGAAGAAGTCGTCCGCGTGACTCGAGACTGATCGGTGCCGGCCTACCGCTACGAGGCGCTGGATGTCGACGGCAGGGCCGCCAAGGGCCTGGTCGAGGCCGACAGTGCCAAGGCCGCGCGTGCACAGCTGCGCGCGCAGGCGCTGGTGCCGCTGGACGTCACGCCGGTCGCCGACGCCGCCACCGGCAGCACTGGCGGCACGCGCTTCACGCGCCGGGTGTTCAGCCGTTCTGGCTTGACCGTGTGCACACGACAGCTGGCCGGGCTGGTGGGCTCGGGGCTGCCGCTGGAGCGTGCCTTGACCGCCCTGTCCGACGAGAGTGAAGACGCCCGCCAGCGTGAACTGCTGTCGCACCTGCGCAGCGAGGTCAACGCCGGCAGCAGCTTCGCCCGTGCGCTGGGCACGGCGCCGCGCGAGTTCGACGAGGTCTACCGCGCGGTGGTGGCCGCCGGTGAACAAAGCGGCGCCCTGGGGCAGGTGCTGGAGCGGCTGGCCGACGATCTGGAAGAGCGCCAGGCGCTGCGCGCCAAGCTGCTGGGCGCCATGCTCTACCCTGCCATCGTGTCGCTGATCGCGCTGATCATCGTGACCTTCCTGGTCACCTATGTGGTGCCGCAGGTGGCGTCGGCGTTCAGCAGCTCCAAGCGCGCGCTGCCGGGTCTGACGGTGGCGATGCTGGCGCTGAGCGGCTTCGTTCGACACTGGGGCTGGGCACTGGCACTGGCGCTGCTGGGCGGCGGCACGCTGTTCGTGCTGGCACGGCGCGGCGCGGCGTTTCGCGAGCGCAGCGACGCCGCCTTCCTGCGTCTGCCGCTGATCGGCCGCCTGGCGCGCGGCTACAACGCAGCGCGCTTCGGCGGCACGCTGGCCATGCTGGCCGGCGCCGGCGTGCCCATCCTGAAGGCCCTGCAGGCCGCGGCCGAGACGCTGGGCAACCGCGCCATGCGCGCCGATGCGCTGGACGCGCTGGTGCAGGTGCGCGAAGGCGCGCCGCTGGCCAGCGCGCTGGCCGGCAAGAAGCGCTTCCCGGGGCTGCTGGCGATGTTCGCGCGGCTGGGTGAGCAGACCGGCCAGCTGCCGCTGATGCTGCAGCGTGCCGCAACCCAGCTGTCGGGTGAGGTGCAGCGGCGTGCGCTGGCGGTGGCCACCATCCTAGAGCCACTGCTGATCGTGGTGATGGGCGCCGTGGTGATGCTGATCGTGCTGGCGGTGCTGCTGCCCATCATCCAGCTCACGGCCTGGGTTAAGTAGATCCCCCGAAGCGGCCTGCGGCCGCCGCCCCCCCCAGGGGGCAGCGCTGGCGGACCGGTGGAGCCGGACCCGCAGCGTGTGCTGGTTGTTGGCAATCGCCGCTCATGGCTGCCAACGCCTCGGCCCGCGACGGGCTGGCGACGCTGTGCACAAAGCCTGTAAATGCGGGGCGACCCGGGTGTTGTTCGGGCTTGTGCTTGTGGCAGTCTTTGCTTGAATGGTCAACGCGCCCCAGGAGTGCCTTGCATGAGCCACAGCAACGGTCTGGTCCCCTTCTCGAACGGCCGCCTGCCGATCGCCAGCATGCGCAGCGTGTACCGCGTGGGTGATGTCGAGAAGCGCCTGGACAAGCTGCCGCAGCGTGAACACGAAACGCTGCGCGCCACCTACGAACGCATGCTGGAAAGAGGCGCCGAGCGCTTCCAGGTCAAGCCCTCGGGGCTGCCGGCGATGGACCACCTGTACGACGACCTGCCCAACTTCGCCGAGGTGCTGGACGAGGTGCGGCGCCAGCTGGCGCTGTGCCACGACAGCTGCGACGCACTGGAGATTACGCCAATGCTGCTGCTGGGCCCGCCGGGCATCGGCAAGACGCATTTCGCACGCGAGGTGGCGCAGCTGCTGGGGACCGGGCTGGGCTTCATCTCGATGAGCAGCCTGACCGCCGGCTGGGTGCTCAGCGGCGCCTCGTCGCAGTGGAAGGGCGCGCGGCCCGGCAAGGTCTTCGAGACCCTGGTCGACGGCCAGTACGCCAACCCGGTGATGGTGGTCGACGAGATCGACAAGGCGCGCGGCGAACATGCCTACGACCCGCTGGGCGCGCTGTACAGCCTGCTCGAACACGACACCGCGCAGGCCTTCACCGACGAATTCGCCGAGGTGCCGATCGACGCCAGCCAGGTGATCTGGGTGGCCACCGCCAACGACGAGCGCGCGATCCCCGACCCCATCCTCAACCGCATGAACGTGTTCGAGGTGCAGGCCCCCGACCGCGACGCGGCACGCGCGATCGCGCTGCGCCTGTACCGCTCGATCCGCAGCCAGCACGACTGGGGCCGCCAGTTCGAGCCCGACCCGCCCGAGGCCGTGCTCGAGCAGTTTGCGCAACTGGCACCGCGCGAGATGCGCCGCGCCTGGATGACGGCCTTCGGCAACGCCCGGCTCGACCGCCGCAGCAGCATCGAACAACGTGACCTGCCCGAGGCCGGTGGCCGTCGCCAGCCGATCGGCTTCACGCACTGAACCCGAGGGCGACCGGGCGCGCGTCGACAATGCGCGCCCATGATGCTGTCGCTCCCCTTCGTTCGTTGGCTGTCGGCGGTACTGCTCGGCTCATCGCTGTCCGTCGCGCTGGCTGCCCAGGCGCCGCGCATCGGGCTGGTGCTCGGCGGCGGTGGCGCACGCGGCGCGGCGCACATCGGTGTGCTGGAGGTGCTGGAACAACTGCGTGTGCCGGTGGACTGCGTGGCCGGCACCAGCATGGGCGCGCTGGTGGCCGGCGCGTGGGCCGCCGGCGTCAGCCCCGAGCGCATGCGCGGCGAGCTGACCGTGGCCGACTGGGCCGACCTCTTCATCGACAGCCCAGACTACCGTGAGCTCAGCCTGCGCAACAAGCAGATCGTGCAGCGCTTCCTGCCGGGCAGCGAAATCGGCCTCACCGCCCAGGGACTGACTGCTCCGCCCGGCGTGGTGGCCGGACAGAAGCTCAAGCTGTTCTTCAACCAGCTGGTGCGTGCCGACCTCGGCGAGCCCGACCTGGCGCAGCTGGCACTGCCGGTGGCCTTGATCGCCACCGACATCGGCAGTGGCGCGCGCGTGGTGTTCCGCTCGGGCCCGCTGACGCAGGCGATGCGCGCCAGCATGTCGGTGCCGGGCCTGCTGGCGCCGGCCGACATCGACGGCCGCAAGCTGGTCGACGGCGGCCTGGTCGACAACCTGCCGGTGGCCGAGGTGCGCGATCTCTGCCACCCCGACGTGGTGATCGCCGTCAACGTGGGCACACCGCTGCTGAAGGCCGACGAGGTGGGATCGCTGCTGTCGGTGACCGCACAGATGGTCAACATCCTGACCGAACAGAACGTCACGCGGTCGATTGCCATGCTGGGCCCGCGCGACATCTACCTGCGCCCCGTGCTCGACGGCATTGGTGCCAGTGACTTCGAGCGTCATGCCGAAGCCGCCGACCGTGGCCGCGCTGCCGCCCAGGCGCTGGCGCCGCGGCTGGCCGAGCTGTCGTTGCCGCCCGCGGACTATGCGGCCTGGCAGCAGCGTTTCGTACAGACCTCGCGCCTGCCGCCCAGGGTGGACAGCATCGAGATCGCCGGTCTGCAGCGGGTGCCGGCCGACATCATCCGCGGCCAGCTGCGCCAGCAAACCGGCCAGACGCTGGACACCTCGCGGCTGGCGCGCGACCTGGTACGTGTGTTCGGCGACGGCGACTTCGAAGGCGTGGACTACAGCCTGGTCGCCCAGGGCAGCGGCAACCTGCTGCGCATTACCCCGATCGAGAAACGCTGGGGCCCCGAGTACCTGCGCCTGGGCCTGGCCCTGAGCAGCACGCTGAGCCAGGGCGCCAGCTACTCGCTGCGCGCGGCCTGGCACAGGACCTGGATCAACCACTGGGGTGGCCAGCTGCTGGCGGTGGGTGAGCTGGGCAACACCAACGGCGTCAGTGGCGAGTGGTTGCAGCCGATCGGCGTCACCTCGCCCTGGTTTGTCGACGCGTCGCTGGGCTACCGGCGCCAGCGGCTGGACCTGTTCGCCGGCGACGACCGCATCGCAGAGTACGTGATCGAACGCTCGTCGATCAGGTTCGACACCGGCCTGAACGTCGGCACGCTGGGGCAGCTGCGGCTGGGCTGGCATGCCACGCGCTGGCAGCCGCAGCTGAGCACGGGGCTGCCGGTGTTCGGCGCCGAGCGCGCGCGCCACCACGGCCTGGTCGCCCAGCTCGAACTGGACCGCATGAACCGGCGCTTCTTCCCCACCGACGGCTGGTCACTGCGTACCGTGCTGGCCGACAACAGCGGGCCCGGCCCCGACTACCTGCGTGGCAGCGTCGACTGGCGCGTCACCTGGCCACTGCAGCCCTGGGTGATCGGCAGCCGGCTGGCCTGGACCGGGTCGCCGCGCGGCAACCTGCCGGTCTACGACGGTGCCTCACTGGGGGGCTTTCTCAACCTGTCGGCCTATTCCGAAAACCAGGTCGCGGGCGACTCGATGCGCTACGCCCAGCTGCGCGCCGAACGCGTGATCGGCACGTTGCCGCTGGGCCTGCGCGGCGATCTGCGCATCGGCTCGGCGCTGGAGGTGGCGCGCATCGGCGCGCCGTTCGTGCCGACGCGGCATACCGGCTGGCTGCGCTCGCTGTCGCTGTACATCGGCGGCGACACGCCGATCGGCCCGGTGTGCCCTGGGCGCTGCGCATTCGCTCAACGGCGTGCTCAACGCCTACCTGTTCATCGGCTCGCCTTGAGCCACCCTCAACGCGCGCTGGCGCGATCGTTCAGCACACAGCGCCGGGCCACGCAGCGCGCGCCGGGGTCAGGCACGACCATGCAGTTGGACAACTGACCCGAGCGCGCCAGGCGTTCGCGCTGCAGCTGGTCGAGTTCGAGCGCCCAGGCCTGCAGCCGGTCGGCGCGCGTGTTGGCGTCCGACCAGGGCCACCACGCGGCCGGGCCGCCGCAGGCCTTGGCACCGACCCCCAGCGTGCGGCATTGCGCGTCGCTGGTGCAGGGCGCGCTGCCGATCTCGGTGCGCAGCCGCTCAAGCAGTTGCGCTTCGGCGGCAACATCGCCGGGGCCCGCTGCGGCGCTGGCCGACCCCTGGGCCTGGCAGGCCATCAAGCCGACGCTCAGGCTCAGGATCAAGGCGGTTGCAAGGCTTTTCATGGGTTGCTGACCCCGGCAGCCACATGCCCGGCCGGCACATGTCCCGCCGCATGTTCAACATGGCCGGTCTGGTCGTCGAAGAAGAAGTCGGGTTCGAACTCGCGCAGGAATTCACCCTTGGGCAGGCCGCCCAGGAACATGGCCTCGTCGACCTCGATGCGCCAGGCCATCAGGGTTCGGATGGCGCGTTCGTGCGACGGCGCGCTGCGCGCGGTGACGAGCGCGGTGCGCACGCGCATGCCGCTGTGCTGCGCCTGCTGCAGCCTGTGCAGCGCCTGCAGCAGCGGCTTGAACGGCCCTGCCGCCAGCGGCCGCGTGGAGTGCTCGCGCTCATGGCTCTGGAAGGCCGACAGGCCCTCGCGCTGGAACACCTGCTCGGCCTCGTCGGAGAACAGCACCGCGTCGCCGTCGAAGGCGATGCGCACCTCGCTCGGGTGCGCGTCCGACGCGCGTGCGCTGTGCGGGAACACGCGCGCTGCCGGCACCCCGGCGCCCAGCGCCGAGCGCACGTCGGCCTCGTTGGTCGACAGGAACAGGTTGGCCGCCAGGGGCTTCAGATAGCGCCAGGGGCTCTGACCGCGCGTGAACACACCCCGCTCGACCGGCAGCCCGTAGTGCTGGCAGGAGCGAAACACACGCATGCCCGACACCGGATCGTTGCGCGACAGGATCACCACCTCCACGCGGGCGTCGCCGCCGTCGTTGAAGGCCAGCAGCTTGTGCACCAGCGAGAAGGCCACGCCGGGCCGCGCCGGCTGCTCCAGCCGCTGCAGCTGCAGCTGCATGTAGGCGTGGTCGTCGGCGGACTCGAAGATCTGGTTCTCGTCCTCGAAGTCGAACAGCGCGCGCGATGAAATCGCGACGACGAGCCGGCCTTCCAGACTGGTGGGCATGGGCGCAATGATAGGCAGCCGGCACGCCGCCGCGTCATCATGCCTCGCCGCATCGGTACGGCATCTCCGGCCCCAGCCCGCCGGCGGCACAAGGAAGTAGATGCGCTCGTTGTCGCCGGTCTGCGCGTCCACCCAGCCGGCTTTGCACTGCCCGTTGCGCGCGAGGGTCACGCGACACACGGTGACGGCGAGGTGCCTGAATGGCACCCGCCGCCAGCTACCGACTCATGTCGACCGGCGTGAAGATGCCGTACGAGTTGTCCGGGAGGCCGGGCTTCTTTTGAGGGTGGTTGGTGGTGTAGAAGGCGTAGACCTCCGTCTCGTCCGGGTAGCTGCACTTGACGATCTTGACCGCCAGTCTGCGCCGCCCAGACAACAGGCCTTGGTTGCTGATCGTGTCTTCGTTGGCAGACGCCGGCTGGTAGTAAATCGACACAAAGGCGGTTCCGGAGATGCTGCCCCGGGTTTCCGGATCCTTGTCGTAGCCATGGTTGAAGAACGGCGTCGCGCCGGCGTTGCCGGCGAAGATGTCGGCGATGAGCTGCTGCGTGCTGGGGTTCATTGCGCTCAGAGCCGTGGCACCTTTGGTCCACGCAAAGCTCTGGTAGGACTTCTTCAGAGGTTTCGCCTGGGGCTTCTTCTTCTTCGGCTTTCTCTTCTTCTGACCACCGTTTGAGATGGCGATGTCCACGCCGAATCCGATGTCGAATAGACCGTCCGCGCCAGGTTGCTGCATGTCCGATGTTCCGGTTCGTTTGAAGAGTCGATCCAATACGTCGCAGCCCACCTGATCGTCCGGGAAGACCGCCGGACGAGCATAGGCGTTTCAGAGCAGCGGTAGCCCGTTTGCAGGGCCGGGTGTGCAAATTACCGCGCCGCCGGTCGCCTGCGCGGTCGAGACGGCTGCGGCGCGGGCATGCAGCAGGTAGCGCAGGATGGTCACTGCGCTCGAGTGACCCTGTTCATCGCGGGGCATCAATCCGGCGAACACAAAACCGGCGCCCTCCAGAATGCGCCGCGATCCGAAGTTCTCGCGAATCACGTTGGCGTGCAGTTCATCCAGTCCCAGATCGCGCTGCGCGCACAGGCAACAGGCGCGGACCATCTCGGCACCGTAGCCCTGACGCCAGTACCGTGGATTCACCAGGTAGCTGAGCCGGCCGTGGTCGAAACGCACGGCCCCAACCAGCATCCCCGCCGCCCGTGCACGAACCGACAGCGTCAGCAGCGACCGCTGCGTCCAGTCATGCTCGCTCTGGACCCAGGGCCGGGCTTGGGCCCGGCGTTCTGTGGGGTTCGAGCAGCCGAAGTAGGGCTCGGCAACGCGCGGGTCGGCCAACAGCAGTCGCAGTTCGGCTGCCGAGCCCGGATCGGACGGGCGAATGACCAGCCGGGCGGTCTCGACCTCGAGGGGTGGCAGTCGCAACATCTCAGTTGGCACCGGACGCAAGGTGTTGCAGCGATCCTACCGGGGCCGGCCGCGGGGCCTCAGCCGTCAACAACGACTTCGCGTCGTGCCCGGCGGCAAGCGAGTCAATCGCAAACAGTCCAGTGCGCTGTTTGTGCCTGGCGAGCGGCAGCGCCACTGACCTGGTGCACTCTGCAAACGGCCCGAGCACAACTTGGGGCTGCACCCTGACTGCCACCCAAGTTCGCCATCACACTGCAGGTCAAGCGGGCATCGGGCGCCGGGCAAGGGGCACTGTGGGTCGCAGTCGTGCTGGCGGGTATGCTTGCCGGCCTCATTCCCCGCCTTCGCGCCCGCCGCCTGTGGCTGGCCGACGGGTTTTCGCCACGCAGCGCACTGACGATGATTCGTTCCCTACTGCCGGTTGAAAGCCTGGCGACGATCGGGCTGGCCGCCGCCGTCGAGCCCTCCGTCGAAAACCGAGATAGATCGCAACCATGAACGCCGGCAACGACCTCACCCGGATCACCTTTGCCGTGCTGGCCCTGGCGCTGCTGGTGGCGACCTCGCTGTGGGTGCTGCGGCCCTTTCTGGGCCCGACCATCTGGGCCACGATGGTCGTGGTGGCCACCTGGCCGCTGATGCTGCGCGTGCAGCGCTGGGTCGGCGGCCGCCGCTGGCTGGCGGTGCTGATGATGACGCTGCTGCTGCTGCTGCTGTTCATGGTGCCGTTGGTGCTGGCCATCACCACCATCGTGCAGAACGCCGACCAGATCGTGGTCTGGACCAAGCTGGCCACCAGCTACCGCCTGAGCAGCACGCCGCCGGCCTGGCTGCTGGCGCTGCCGATGGTGGGCGGCAAGCTGGCGTCGCTGTGGGAGCAGGCCGTCGGCTCGGGCATCGACGGCATGCTGCAGCGCCTGACGCCCTACGCCGGCAACCTGACCAAGTGGTTCGTTGGCGAAGTCGGTGGCATCGGCTTTCTGCTGCTGCAGTTCGTGATGGCGGTGGCGATCGCGGCCATCCTGTACGCCAGCGGCGAGGAGGCTGCAGACCAGGTGCGTCGCTTCGCGCAGCGTCTGGCCGGTGACCGCGGCGCGTCCACGGTGAAGTTGGCGGGCGATGCGATCCGGGGCGTGGCGCTGGGTGTGGGTGTGACGGCGCTGGTGCAATCGGTGCTCGGCGGCATTGCGCTGGCCATCGTCGACGTGCCCTTTGCCGGGCTGCTGAGCGCACTGATGTTCATGCTGTGCATCGCGCAGGTGGGCCCGTCGCCGGTGCTGGTGCCGGCCGTGATCTGGGTCTTCTACCAGGGCCAGATTGGCTGGGGCGTCTTCCTGCTGATCTGCGCGGTGGTCATCACGCTGATGGACAACGTGCTGCGCCCGGCCCTGATTCGATTGGGTGCTGACCTGCCGTTGCTGCTGATCTTTGCCGGCGTGATCGGCGGCCTGCTGGCCTTCGGCCTGGTCGGCATCTTCGTCGGCCCGGTGGTGCTGGCCGTGGGCTACATGCTGCTGGAATCGTGGATGGACGAGGGCGGCCCGCAAGCCTGAACGCCCCTGAACGCCCCTTGCAGCGCCAGCCCCTTGCACCGCGTCACGAACGATTTTGCAGGGACCGTGCGCCAATCAGCGGCTTCGTGCGTTGAAGTTGAACTCGAGGAGAACCTGATGACCCTGATCCGTTCGACCATGGCCCTGATCCGCAAGCATGCGCGTTGGTTGCTGATCGCCTCGACCCTGGCCAGCACGGCCGCCCTGGCGCAGGAGATCGAGCTGTACGGGCAGCCGGACTTTCGCGGCTCGCGCCTGGGGCTGGACGCCGCCGCTGCCGACCTCGGGGCCTATGGCGCGCGCAACCAGGTCTCGTCGTTGATCATCCACCGCGGCAGCTGGGAGCTGTGCGGGCAGGTGCAGTTTCGCGGCGTCTGCATCACGTTGGGGCCAGGCCGCTATGCCCGGCTGCCGGGCGGGCTGGACGAACGCCTGCGCTCGCTGCGGCCCGCCCAGACTGGCGTGATGCGGCCGCCGGCACCGCCGCCACCGCTGCCGTTTCCCACGCCGCAGCGGCCAACACCGCAGCGGCCCAGCGTGGCGCCGGGGCAGGTGGCCATCGTGCTGTATGGGCAGCAATATGCGGGACAAGAGCTGCTGCTGTACGACGCCGAGCGCAACCTGGCCAGCCGCGCCTTCAACGACAGTGCCACGCACATCGAGGTACTGGCCGGCACCTGGGAGCTGTGCTCGGATGGCGGCTTCAGCGGTCAATGCCTGCGCTACGGCCCGGGCCGCTACCCCTTGGGCCCCGACCTGCGCGACCGTCTGTCGTCGCTGCGCCCGCTGGGGCCCGGCATGGCAGGGTCACCCCCGCCGGCGGTGTTCCCGCCGGTGCTGCAACCGAACCGCCCCGGCCTTGACCGCCCGGGCTCGCGCCCCTGGGCCGGCGCCAGGCCCGCCATCGTGTTCTACGAGAACGCCCGTTTTGGTGGACGCGAGTTGCCGCTGGTGGGGGCAGCACGGAACTTCGTCGAGTTTGATTTCAACGATCGCGCCTCGTCGGTCGAGGTCTTTCGCGGCCGCTGGCAGGTCTGCCGTCACATCGACTTCGGCGGCGAATGTCTCGTGCTCGGCCCAGGCCGATACGACCTGAGCCGCAACCTCAACGACGCGGTGTCGTCGGCACGCCCGTTGTCCGGCCGCGGTGACCAGCCGCTGGCCAACACGGGTGCCGTGACCCTGCACGACGACGACAACTTCCGCGGTCGATCGGTGCTGGTCGAAGGCGCGGTGGACAACCTGCGCAACCTCGGCTTCAACGACCGCAGCGTTGCCATCGAAGTGCATGCCGGCCGCTGGGAACTGTGCAGTTCAGCAGGCTTTCAAGGCCGTTGTCAGGATTTCGGACCGGGCTGGTACCGGCTGCCACCGGGCCTGGCGGGCAAACTGTCGTCTCTGCGGCCACGCTAGCGACTGAGTGCGACTGGCCCTGGCCCCGGCGCCGGAGGGGTCGCTTCAGCCCGCCGTCGGCGCCAGGATCGCGCCGTGTTGCTCGAGGCTGCGCTGCAAGGCCGGCAGCGGCACGGCACGCGCGTCGTCGCCGTGGGCCAGACTGGCGGCCGCGCCCATGCCTGCCGCTTCCCCCAGGGCCATGCAAGGCCCCGCCACGCGCACCGACGCCTGCGCTGCGTGCTCGGCCGAAAGGTTTCGGCCAGCCACCAGCAGGTTGTCGAAGCCTTTCACCACCAGGCAGCCCCAGGGCACGCCGTACCACTGGCCGTCGGGCAGGAACTCCCAGCTCGTATCACGGCCCCGGCCGTGGTTCTCGAGCGGCCAAGACGAACAGGCAATGCGGTCTGCAGGCTTGGCACAGGCTTGCACCTGGGCCAGCGTGAGCACCGCGTCGCCGTGGATGAGCCGCGTTTCGCGCACACCCACACGCGCGCCGATATCGATCACGCGCGCCTTCTCGAAACCCGGCACGTACTTGCGGAAGACCGTCTCGTACAGCCGCACCTGGCGGCGGCCTTCCTGCTCGGCCGCGCTCAGTTCGGCCGCGTCGAGCAGGTTGAACGCTGAACCGTCGGGCCGCCCCAGCTTGGTGACGTTGAGGTGGGCCACGCCTTCGATGGGGTTCAGGTGCACGCCCGTCGCGGTGCGCGGCAGTGCGTAGCCATCGGCCACGGCACGCTGCAGGCAGTCGCGGATCTCGGCACGAGTCAGCTGGCCGGCGCGAACACCGTCGACATGGCCCAGACGAAACATGGTCGAGCCGAACTGCAATTCGCCATCTCGCCCGAGATCGAAGGCAGCCCCGGCACGGGCAGCCACATCACCATCGCCCGAACAATCGACGATGACGCGCGGCAGCAGGGCCCCGCGTCCGCCCTTGTTCTCGACCAGCACCGCCGTCACGCGACGCCCCTCGGTGCTGACGGCCACGGCCTGCGTGTGCAGCAAGACCTGGACGCCATGCGACTGCGTCATCTCGTCGAGCACGCCCTTCAGGCGCACCGAGTCGTAGGGCACGCCGACGATGCGGCCGTGGCGCCGGGGCGGGTGGATTGCGTCGACATGGCGCAGTCGGTCCTCGAGCTCGATCGACAGGCCGCCGATGACACGCAGCAGCCGCTGCTCATCGAGCACGGCATGGATGCCGCACAGCCCGCCGAGCGAGACCGTCGTCAGCGTGCCGCCCAGGCAGCCCTGCGATTCGACCAGCAGGGTGGCGGCGCCGGCACGCGCGGCCGCGCACGCGGCGGCAATACCGGCCGGTCCGGCGCCGACCACCAGCACGTCGGGCGCGGCGAGCACCGGCACATCACGCGCCGGTTCGTGGACCGTGGCGGGTCTCACCGTTGGTTCAAGCGGTCGGGCGGCACCAGCACGGCACCCTCGGTGATCGGCTGCACGACCTGCGCATAGATGTGAAGCCAGCCCCGTTCATCGGCCGGTTCATGCGGCACGCTGCGGGCGCGCCGTGACGCGAGTTCGGCCTCGTCCACGTGCAGCGTGACGCAGTGCGCCACCATGTCGATGGTGATCGCGTCGCCGTCTCGAACCAGACCCAAAGGCCCGCCGAGCGCGGCCTCGGGCGCCACCTGCCCGATGGCGATGCCGCGGTTCAGCCCCGAGAGCTGGCCATCGGTGATGACGGCCACCGACGTGCTCAGGCCCGCGCCGTCGACCGCCGCGACGAAACCCGAAGCCAGCGCCATGCCAGGCCCGCCTCGACACCCCATGCCGGCCAGCACGGCCACCGTGCCTGCCACCAGGTGGCCCGCCTCGAGTGCCGCCAGCGCCGCGTCCTGGGTCGCGAACACCAGGGCATGGCCGCTGAACACCGGCTGCTTCAGGCTCGCGTCGCCCAGCTTCAGGATCGACCCTTCAGGCGCCAGGTTGCCGCGCATGACGATCACCGACGGCTGGGTGGAGATCGGCTGGTCGACGGTGCAGATCGCGGCACCGGGCTCGGGCGCGGCGTCGATCTCTTGGCCCCAGCTGCGCCCGCTGACGGTCAGCGCGTCCCGGTGAATCCGGTCGCTCAGACGCTTCATCACGCCCAGCGTGCCGCCGGCCGCTTCGAGTTCCTCGATGCGCATCGTGCCGTTCGGCCGCACCGCGGCCAGCAGCGGGATCCGGGGACCCAGCCGATCGTAGAGCTCGTAGAGGTCGACCGGGCATTGCGCTTCTGCGGCCACCGCCTGCAGATGGCGCACCAGGTTGATCGAGGCCGACAGCGCCAGACCGACCATGACCGCGTTCTCGAAGGCCTGCGGCGTGAGGATCGAACGCGGGCGCAGGTCCTCGTCGACCATGGCCACGATGCGCCGCCCCGCGGCCTGCGCAAAGGCGAACATGCGTTCACCGTTGGCCAGCACCGGCGTGCTGCCCGGCAGGGCCAGACCGAGCGCCTCGGCGGCGATGTGCATGGTGTTGGCCGTGCCCATGCCGGCGCAGACGCCGGGCCCGCGGATGGCGGCGTCGCACAGCGCCGCCAGGCGTTCCAGCGTCATCCGGCCCGCCCCGACCTTGCCGACGCTTTCGTACACCTCCTCGATATCGACTGCGCGCCCGTCGATCTGACCGTGCGGCTGGTAGCCACACGCCACCACCAGGCTCGGGATGTCGAGCCGTGCGGCGGCCATCAGCTGGCCGGGCGCGGTCTTGTCGCAAGAGGCCAGGCACACCATGCCGTCAAGCATGGCGCCTTCGACCTGGACCTCGATGTCGTTGACCAGCAGGTCACGGCTGGGCAGGATGTAGCGGCCCTGGCGGCCGGCACTGGTGATGAAGTCGCTGGGTGCGGCCGTGCGGATCTCGAAGGCAATGCCGCCCGCCTCACGCACGGCCTGCTTGACATGGGCCGCAACGCCATCCAGGTGACTGAAACACGACGACAGCTCGGACGAGGTGTTGACGATGGCGATCTTCGGCTTCTCGAGATCGGCGTCGCTGAGGCCGAGTGCCTTCCACTGGGCACGCCGCACAGCCCAGCGCGGCGTGCCAGGGGCGAAGTTGCTGCGCAGGGCTTTGTTCATCGTTTCAATTGCCTTGGTGCGTCGGGTGCGGGCAGGGATTGCCGGGCGGTCGAACTGCGGATCACCAGTTCGTTGGCCAGGCACTTGTGGGTAACGGGTGCATCGCGCTGGTCGATGCGCGCCAGCAGCAGCTCGATCGCCAGCCCCACCATCTGTTCCATTGGCTGCCGCACGGTCGTGAGGTCGTAGGCGCCCCAGGACGCGATCTCGATGTCGTCGTAACCGACGATCCAGAGATCGTGGGGCACACGAACGCCGCGCGCGCGCGCACCGTCCATCGCACCCACGGCCAGAACGTCGTTCACACAGAAGATCGCATCCGGCGGCGACGCCAGTTCCAGCAAGCGCGTGACGGCGAACTCACCACTGGCATGGGTGAAGGTCTCGGAGTGGAACTGGTAGTGCGGCGGCAGGCCCACGCCGAGCCGGTTCAGGGCGTTCTTGAAACCCTGTTCGCGGTTGCGGATCGTGCTGGCGCGCGGGATGCCCCCAATCAGCGCGATGCGCTTGCGACCGCAGGCGACGAGGTACTCGGCCACACGCTGCCCGCCGTCCAGGTTGTCGCTCGAAACCTGGTCGCTGGCGTAGGTATCGACGGTGCGGTTGAGCAGCACGACCGGCGCCCCTTCGGCAGGCACCTCGGACAGGAAGGCCGACTCGGCGGTTGCCGCGGTGAGAATGACGCCGTCCACGGCGCCTTGGCGCAGCGCGCGGATGGCCGGCGCGTCGCCGCCGTGGTCGGAATCCCAGACGATCATGCGATGCCCCAGGCGGGCCAGCTGCGCACCGATGGCTTCGAGCATCGCCGGATACAACTGGTACGACAGCCGCGCCACCACCACGCCGATCGAGTCGGCACGCCCGCCCCTGAAGGCCCGCGCTGCGGCACTGGGTTCGTAGCGGGTCTCGGCCAGGATCTTGAGCACATGCGCGCGCGTGCGCGGGCTCACCTTCGGGTCGTCGCGCAACACGCGCGACACGGTGGCCTGCGACACCTGCGCCAGGCGGGCGATGTCGTGGCTCGTGATCGAGCCGCCGGTTTTCGCCTTGGGCGCCTGGCTGGCCACGCCTAGTCCACTGAAACGGAAGAATCGGCTGTGATGCGACGAGTCGGATCGGCGAACTTCCATTTGAGCGGTTTGGGGTTCTTGTTGTATTGGCGGATGTATCGCATGAGCTTCTTGTCGAGGTCTTTGATGGAAGAGAAGATGCCCCGCGTAATGACATCGCGCTGGATGCGGGCGAACCAGTTCTCGACCTGGTTCAGCCAGGACGAGTACGTCGGCGTGTAGTGCATATGGACGCGCCGGTGCTTTGCCAGGAACGCTTGCACGAGGGGCGTCTTGTGGCTGCTCACGTTGTCGCAGATGACGTGGATCTCGCGCCGTGGAGACTGGGTGGCGACGATCTCTTCGAGGAAGCCGACGAACTGCTCGCTGGTGTGTCGTGCGGCCGTCTTGCCCAGCACTTGGCCCGTGCTCGTGTTGAGGGCCGCGAACAGGCTGAGCGTGCCGTTGCGCTTGTATTCGAAGCCATGGCTTTGGGCGCGCCCCGGCGACAGTGGCAGCATGCGATCCTTGCGGTCAAGCGCCTGGATTGCCGTCTTCTCGTCCACGCAGAACACGGCCGCGTGCGCCGGAGGGTCCAGGTACAGCCCGATCACGTCGGCCGCCTTGGTCTCGAAGTCTGGATCGTTGGAGACCATGAGTGTCCAGCCGATGCGGGCGCACCCCGTGCTTGCGCCAGATGCGCTGCACCGCAGAGAACGATACGTCGCCGAGTTCGTTGGCGAGCTTGCGGCTGCTCCAGTGTGGAGCCATCCCGGGGCAGGTGCTTGAGCGTGCGGTTCAGCACCCGAGCCTCCAGCTTGGCCGTGGGCACCTTGGGCGCGCGCCTGGGTGCAACGACACCAGGCCAGCCAAGCCCTGCGAGTCGAACGAGGTCGTCCACTTGGTGACGAACGCATCGTTGCACGCCAGCTTCTCGCGAATATCGACCCGGCGCTCCCCAGCTGCCCAAAGCACCACGCAACGCGCTCGACGCGAGAGCGCCGCATTGCCATGCCGCTTGCGCATCACAGCGTCCAATTCAGCGCGTTGTTCACTCGTCAGCATCGTTCTTTGCATACCTCAAGATATGCGGGCAATGCATTCGATTTCAATGGTTCAGTGGACTAGTGATGAGGTTCGCATGCGTCTGAATCCCAGCATCGATGAAGTCTCACGGACCGAAAGTACTCCCGAGCTGGGTTTCGCTGTTTAAGCGGTTCGACACACCCCTGATCGAGAGCCCGTCGTGCCCATCTTGGGGCTGCCGGCAGTTCTACTCCTCGCCGAAGTAGTCTGGATCGATCTTTTGCACGGTGTACGAGGCAACCTTGTTGACCCCGACGCTGAAGTCCATCATCAGTTCGGTGAGCTTCTCACCATCGATGAGTACTAGCTTCTTCTGCTGAAGCCGCGTGGCGAACGCGATCGCATCCTTGGTGAACTTCGAAATGGTAATCAGAACGCCCTTCTGCGCGCCGTGCCCCTCCAGACTCCCGGTGAAGTTGCGAACTTCTGGGCTGCCGACCGGGGCTTCCCAGCGCTTGGCTTGCAGGTAGACGATATCGAGGCCGAGCCGATCCTCTTTGATGATGCCGTCGATTCCACCATCGCCGCTCTGGCCGAGCGCTTGCCCCGCATCAACACGCGAGCCCCCATAGCCCATTGCGACCAGCAGATCGACTACAAGCTGCTCGAAGAAAGCGGGCGGGGACTTGCGAATGTTGGTGAGGAGGCTTTGCGCAAGCTGTTGTCGCAATAGCTGGTACGTACTTTCAAGCTGTTCTTCCGGACTCTGTGCGGAGAGCGGCTGCTCGGTCGACGGGGCTGGGGCCACGGAGTTGGCGGCCGTGACCGAGTCTTCTGAGCCGGAGCCTCGGCTCTTGAACTCCTGGAACTCAGCGTACTGACCAAGCAGCTTGATGTCGATCCTCTTAGGATTCGTCTTCAACAGCCGCAAACCTCGGTCAGTGATCTTGAACCGGCCGCGTCCGGTCGAGTCAAGAACCTTTGCTTGGCCGAGATAGACGCGAGCCCAGTA
This sequence comes from Rubrivivax sp., assembly GCA_016707445.1. Classification (GTDB taxonomy): domain Bacteria; phylum Pseudomonadota; class Gammaproteobacteria; order Burkholderiales; family Burkholderiaceae_C; genus Rubrivivax. The sequence goes on along the minus strand of JADJHR010000011.1, from coordinate 12,044 downwards.
GACCCGATTCTTGAAGCGAGTCTCACGGCCGCTCGGCAGCAACTCCTTAAGGTCCCCCTCCGTCATTCCAAAGTGCTCAGCGAGGAGCTGGAACAGTTCGGCAATCTTGTGCTCCTGCTCGTCACTGATGTGCTGCAGAAACGGAAGCATGAATTCCTGAAACGGTGGAACGGCCAACTGCGTCCTCCCTCGAATTTCTCCTGGCGCGCCGCCTCTGGGCAATCGGGAGTGTCAGAGCCCGGCCCGCTCATGCGCATTTCATCAAGCCCGCGGGTGCCCTCCGCAAATCGCTTTACTAAGTCCATGTCCCCTTGGCGGACTACCCAGGTATGGCTCTGGAACTCCCTCGGCAGCCTCTTCTCTACCGCCAATCACTTCGCGCCGCAAATAGCCTCGGCCCCACCCCTACGCCCGCCCCGGTGGGCGGCACATTCCGTTGCCTCCGGACCGGCTTGAGGACTGGACTTACGGCGTGTCGCCAGCCACACGGGCAGCTTCGCCATCGCAATGACACCAGTAAAAATGGTAGGCCGTGTTGGGCTCGAACCAACGACCAAAGGATTATGAGAACAAGTGATCTGGGACGTTGGTACCCGTAAGCTCAAGATTCGTAACGCGCTTTTCTGCGCCGCCGCGATCGGGACCGAGAACCGAACCCCCGACCGAACCGGCCTGGTCTCGCTCCCGCTGGTTCTCAGTTTTTCCCGAAGCGGATCAACGATCTGGCTGAACCGGACCGAACCGAAACCGAACTGAACCCGAAACTGGCCCCGAGGTCGCCGCCGGCGGCCGGTGGGACCGCCTAGAAGTTGGGACCTCGCGGGGTGACGGTCTGCACCGCGACCTCAAGCCGACTTTTGGCGCTCGGCAATCGAATGGCGGTGGACGACCCTGAAGAGACATCCTGTGACCAAATTCGTTGCCGTAAAGCTGTCGGCCGGACGGGCACATAGGCAGTCAAGGACGTTCAGCGACTGAGTGCACAAACTGGAAGGAGCTCTCAGAGAGATTGAGGCGCAAAGCACGGCAAGTCGCCAGCCATCGGCTACGATTCCTTGCTAGCGATTTGCAGGAGCCAGTCGTGAGGAATGACAAGAAGAAGTCGGAGAACAGTCTCGAACGCCAATCGGAATGGAGGGCGTTTATGGGGCTGTTCAAAGATTCACTCAAGCTGGTTACTGAAGTCGTTACGCTCGGCGGCGCTGGCCGACGCGAGGACGCGAAGCGGGCGCACGAGGAGGCGCTCGGCAGATTGCAGTCGCTGCTTGATCGGGCGAATGGCTACAAGGCAAGGATTGGCGATGCAGTTGCCGGGATCGGGAGCGCACTGACGCAAGCGAAGCCGTATCTGGAGAATGCCGAGCGATTGCTCAAGTGTCGCGACGAGGAAAGGCGCGAACTGAACTTCGCCGTCACGACGCAAACCCTGCACAAGGTCGAAAGATTCAATGCGGGATTGAATTCCGCGATTAGCGTTGGTGTCGGCTCGATCGCCGGCGGAACCATGGCCGTTGGCGCCTGGTCATTGGTCACCCTGTTCGGCTCGGCTTCTACCGGCACCGCGATTTCGGGTTTATCCGGCGCCGCAGCCACGAATGCCACCATGGCCTGGTTCGGCGGAGGAGCGTTGACCGCAGGAGGGGCGGGCATGGCGGGCGGCATGACTGTACTCGGGGTTTGGCTATTCCTCGTTTACGTCGCAGCGAAGAGCGCCCACAAGAACGCCAAGGAACTTGAGGGCGCAAAGGTGAAGGTCGAAGAAGGCATCGTGGAAATCCAAAGCCAACTTGCGGCGCTGCCGTCGATCCTCGATCACGTCGAAGCTAGGCGACGCGAGACGGAGCGACTCTGCAACGGAGTCGTCACAAAGATCATGGAACTCAAGAAGGTCATACAGCCGCTTGGGCTACTCAGCGTGGAAAGCAGAGAGGATCTGGAGGTTTATTGGCAAGAATCCCTACACCAAGGCGCAGTCGGATGCAATTGCCGAACTGACCAACGTCCTAGCGACGTTCCTCGCTTTTTCAATTCTCGAGTATTGGACGCAGCGTCAGGGACGCAGGAAGCGCTGCGCTGGAGGGCAAGCCGCTGACATGGGAGCCGCTGCGCTTGCCGATCAGACCCCGCAGCCAGAAGGCAGGCCGCGAGTCATCGATCCTCCAATGGCAGCTTTGTCGAGCCTGCGGCAGCCTTTAAACGATGGCGAACGCAAAGTGCTGGATTGGTTCCTCGAGATTCTGCCGACTGGGTGGGAGATATACATCCAGCCGCATCTCAACGGGCTGCGGCCAGACTTTGTGCTTTTACCCCCGACGCGGCGTTGCCGTCTACGAGGTCAAGGACTGGAACCTGCACGGCCTGGACTACTTTGTCGACCACGATCGCGGCGGCCCAAGGTTGATGGGACACAGGGGATGGGAAAGCATTTTCCCTCGGCGCGCGTGACCCCGTCGCTACGATAGACCGATACAAGCGCGAGATCCATGGGCTTTATGTTCCCAGTGTGTCGGGGACAGGAGGCTTCGGCTCCATCATGGCAGGCGTCATCTTTACGAGCGCGACAACGCGCGACGCCGAAGATCTTCTTCACCCTTTACGCAAGGCCAAAGGGCACAACGCATACCCGAAACTGTATCCGGTCATCGGCGTCGAACTTCTCGGGAGGCAGGATGACGAAGCGCTACGAACCCTCCTGAGTTCAGCGCGAAGGAACGACGACAGAATGAGTGACCGCGTGGCCACTGACCTGAGGCACTGGCTCGTCGAACCTGCGTTCTCGCGGGATCAGCGCGTCCCGCTTGCTCAGTTGCTGACCGCCAAACAGAGATCGCTCTGCGTCAACAAGGAGCGCGTGCGCTTCCGTCGTGTCAAGGGCCCGGCGGGCAGCGGGAAGTCCCTGGTGCTTGCTGGGCGTGCCGCCGAACTTGCCAAGCAGGGGCGACGTGTTCTGGTCGTGACTTTCAATATCACGTTGATCAACTACCTACTCGACCTGACTGTCCAGTACGCACAGTCCGGTGTGGTTCGCAGGCAGATCACGGCCCTTAACTTCCATTACTGGTGTCGACGGGTCGCCGAAATCACTGGCAAGGACGACGAGTACAACGCCCTTTGGTCACAGGGAGGCGACGATGACGTCGAGGAGATCCTGCGAACTAGATTGCCATCGAAGGCCGCTCGGTGGGCCGCGGCCCTGGAAGACGATGACCGTTGGGATGCTGTCTTGGTGGACGAGGGGCAGGACTTTCTACCCGCATGGTGGGATGCATTGATGGCGGCCCTTCCGACGGACGGCAGCGGCGAGGCGATGTTGGTCGCGGACCGGCAGCAAAACGTCTATGACATCAAGCCATGGACGGATCTGGAGATGAATGGAGCAGGCTTCAGAGGTCCCTGGGGCGTACTCGAAGGCTCGCATCGCATGTCGCCGAGCCTATGCCGACTGGCGGCTGACTTCGTGGATCGCTTCCAGCCGGACGTGGAGGAGCATCGGCCCATCCCCGCGCAGGGGGAGTTTGAATTCAGGACGGAACTGCACTGGTTGCAGATAGAGCCGACGGGGCCCGTGGTAGCCGTGTGCATCGACGCCATGCTCGGAATCCTGTCGACATCGGATGACGATCCAGTCGCGGTCGCCGAACTGATCTGCCTCGTGGACCGGGAAGATATCGGCCTAGAGATTGTCCGGTCCTCCGAGAGAAGCGCATCAACGTCCTTCATACCTTCGGGGTGGGGCAGACGAAAAACGAAAAGGAAGCCGACGGGCGCCGCAGGAAGCTGGCCTTCTTTAGGGGCGATGCGAAAGTCAAGGTCACTACGATCCAGAGCTTCAAGGGCTGGGAGAACCGAGCGCTCGTCGTCCAGATATCGGGGGCGTCAGATCCGACCGGGTTGGCCGTAGCATACGCGGCCATCACTCGGCTGAAGCAGGATGACCGTGGCAGTTTCCTGACGGTGATCTGCTCAGCTCCACAACTACGCGAGTTCGGACAGGCCTGGCAATGACGACACGTCGATGGCAACGCCCTTGCGAGCCACACTCCCATTGTGCCTTCCGAAGGGGACTGGTAGTCTGCGCGAGAGCGGGCATCTGCGATCCACCGCTCCTGGCCGAGTCCCGCCCATATCAGCCTCGCCCGGCCGGCAAGTGAACGCCGCATTGTGGCCATCCAAGCTGATGGCCCTTACCTTCAGTTCTCGTCGCCGCCCACGGCAAACTGCCTTTCACTTACGCGTCGCACGACCTTTGGGCGAGCCTTGACGTCGGCAACCGTTGACTTCCTGCGGAAATCTGATTTATCGAGCGCGGCCGAAAGTGCCTGTGACTTCAATCTCACCGTCAATGTCAATGTCGGCGAACGGAGTGTTGCTGACGCCCCCAGCTTGGATAATTCGGGCGCTTAGATTCGTGATTTTGGACAGCGACTTCACCAGATGATCATCTGTATCGCGTTGCGAATATCGCTTGAGCTCCTCTCTTCCTTTTGATTGAATGGTTTGCTCATCTGGAATCGTTCCCTGCCCTTGCCCAGAGGCAGGAAACACAACAATCAGAATTGAGCCGTCCTGATTCCCAAGCATGTCGTCTGCTCGTTTCGAGATCTCCCCCATGCGCCCCCGCTTGGCCTTCGAGTCAGCATAGATGCCGAAGCAGTACATCATCGATTGCAGATTAACCATCAAGCAGTATCAGCCCGTTTTCAGTCCAATCTTGATCATCGAGCGCCGCGAGTTTGGCAACGCTACGTAGGGGACCGTTGTGGCGTCTGTCCAGCGTCTCACATCGTTCTCTTTGAAGCGCTGATCGACGAGCTTAGTGGCCGAGATCATGTAATGCTCGTAAGGTTGATCAGGCCCCTTGCCACTTTGCTCGATCGGTGTCCCGCTGGACTCGCGGGTGTTTGTGACCACTCCCCACCAATGTCCATGGTGCCCGGCATTTCCCAAGTGATCGTGCGGCGCAATCGTTGGGTGCTTGCGCCTATCGCCATGTGCTTTTGGGTCGCCGTCCCAGTCAGTGGCGATCTGGCCGACGGTAAAGAACGCGTCATCTGGCAGATTCTTGAGAACCCCACACGACACCGGTTTCTAGCTTGTCAATCGACTCAAGGAAGGTCGAGTTGATCGGAAATCTGGTACTCATTGCGACCTCATATTGACGGCAATCTGGTGCAAATCGTGCAGGAAACGCGAGAGTCAGGGTCGCCCGCATCGTAGTCCCGTGTGGTCTTGCGGTCGAGGCGCAAAACTAGGGACATAGATGAGACGGATGACGACGCATCGCGGCCCAGGTGTGGCGTCGAAAATCCAATCGAAGTCGGGCAGGAAGTGCTCGCTTGACAGCGCCCGCATCAACCAGCGAATGGTGCGGCCCGGAACCGCTTGGGGGCTGACGGTGTGCACCTAGACCTCAAGCCGGCTTTGATGCCCGGCAATCGCATGGCTGTGGACTAGGTGGAGGTCAAGGAGAACGTCGACGCGTCGGGCTTTACGCATCTGTCGGTGAGGTCGCGGTGATTGCGCGAGCGTGTGTCGACGAGGACGACCGCCTGTAGTCGCATTGTCCTCCGACAGGTCGGCCCGCGAAAGTCTGGAGCCCGCCTGCGGCAAGCCGCAAAGCGGGAGGCCTCGAAGGCTAACCTGGGCATGGAGAGCGGCGTGGCGGCGCTGGGTCGGTCGTGAAGCCGATCACGCCGAGCTGATCAACCTTGAATCGAGGGCGAACGCACCCGCCTGCCGTTCTGCGCTCATCGGGTGCTTGTGCAGGGGAAGTCAGCTTGACATCGATCCGTCCGGCTCGTATTGTCTGGTCAACCGTACATTAAATTTTGCCCAGGAGATCGCTTTGGATTCGTCGACCGTCAATGAGATCGTGGACCGCTGGATGGTGCCCACCCCCAAGGGCGCCTACATGGCGGGTCTTGAAAAGCGCCCCGTGATTGCCCGTGCAGAGGGAATCCTCGTCTTCGATACAACCGGAAGGCGTTACCTCGACTTCGGGTCGGGCCAGATGCCGCAGCGCTCGGACACAACCACCCGATCTACGTGGAGGCGGTCAGGCGCAATCTCTCAACCATCAGCCACTCAACAAAAACGTTCCTTAACGTCGACCGCCTGCAGCTCCACCGGCGACTGGGCGAGATCCTCACGCAACCTCTGCAAAAGAGTCTCTTCTTGGTCAGCGGGAGCGACGCGATCGAGGCTGCCATCGACATGGCGCGCAAGGTGACCGGTGGGGTGGAGGTCCTCGGCCTGCACATGGGCCTGCACGGATCTACCTCCTTCATTACGCGCTCGCTCTCGTTCGGATGGAACCGCAGCAAGCACGGTTTGGCGGCCCAAGGCACGAGTTCGCTCCTTGCGCCGTACCCCTATCGCTGCCCGGTCGCTTGCTCGCCGGAACAGTGCAGTTGCGCCAAGGGCAACGGACACTACCAGTGCCTGAAGACAAGCTTCGAGCTCGCCCAGAGCAATTTCGGAGGTAAGCCAGCTGCAGTGATTCTGGAGCCCGTCCTGAGCGCCGGCGGCGTCATCGTGCCGCCGCCAGGTTATGTGAAGGCGCTGCGTGATCTGGCGCATGAGCTGGGCATGCTGCTCATCATGGACGAGTCGCAGACCGGCCTCGCCAAGACGGGCCGAATGTGGGGTCATCAACATGAGGCCGTCGTACCTGACATCATGACGGTGTCGAAACACTTTGGTGCAGGCCTGCCGATTTCTGCGGTTTGCACGACAGCGGAGATCGCCGATCAGGCGGCCGCAAACGGCTACGTGGCCACGCGATCACATGCTTGCGATCCGATCACGTGTGCGGCTGGTGTGGCCAGCATCGACATCATCGAACAGGAAGGGCTGGTGGCCCGCGCTGCCGCCATCGGCCAGCGCATGGCCAAGCACCTGGCGCGGATGGCCGAAGCCAACGATCTGATCGGCGAGTTCCGTGGCCGCGGCGTGTTGTGGGGCGTGGAGTTGGTGCTGAACCGCGACAGTCGAGCGCCGGCAAACGGCTCCGCCGATTTGGCGGTACAGGCCTGCCAGGAGAGCGGTCTGATCGTGCAGGCGCGAGGCAGCCAGAACCGAAAGAACGTCATCCGACTGGTGCCACCGATGGTCTCCACAGACGAGCAGATTGATGAGGGAATGGCCATCTTGAGCGATGTCCTTGCCCGGGTGCAGCGGCCTGAAGCCTGCTGATTGCTGGCGGTTTTTCACACGATCGGAATCAACATGAGCAGCGCTTCAACTGGTTTGTTTCTCCGCCGATTGATGTTGTGCGCTTGCTTCGCCGCCACGAGTGCGGCGGCGCAAGGCTGGCCAAACAAGCCGTTGCGACTCATCGTGCCCTTCCCGCCGGGCGGCGGCTCTGACGCTGTAGGACGCGTGATCGCACAGAAGTTGTCCGAGCGCCTTGGGCAACAGGTGGTTGTCGACAACCGTGGTGGCGCTGGTGGCTCGATTGGCACTGAGCTGGCAGTGCGTGCAGCGCCCGATGGATACACCATGGTGCTGGCTTCGACGTCCGAGATCGCGATCAACCCAAGCCTTTACAGCCGTCTGACGTACGACACCGTGAAGGACCTGATTCCAGTCGCCCAGGTGGCGACGACGCCGATGGTCGTCATCGTCAACCGGCGGTGCCCGCCAGGTCGATCCAGGAATTGGTCGCGTTGGCGCGGCTGCCGGGCGAGATCAACGTGGCGTCCGCCGGTCTGGGCACGATCACGCATCTCTCAGGCGAGCTCTTTCGATCGACAAACCAACTGAACTGGACGCATGTCCCTTACAAGGGCACAGCTCCGGCACTGACCGATCTGGCGGGCGGCCGTGCAGGTGATGTTTTCCACGCCGCCGCCGGCATTGGGCATGGTGAAGGGCAATCGCGCCAGGCTGCTAGCGTATCCGGAAAGGCGCGCATGAGCACCTTGCCCGACATCCCCACGGTCAACGAAGCGCTGAACATCGACTACAACGTCGACAATTGGTACGGCATCTTCGTTCCGGCCGGTACACCGCCGGACATTGTTCACCGGCTGGCGGATGAGGTCGCTCAAAGCGTGGCATCGTCCGACGTCGTGAGTGCGCTCGGCGCGCAAGGCGTTTCGCCAGGCGCGATGAGTCAGCAGCAGTTCGCCGACTACGTGAGGGCTGAGGTTCTGAAGTGGGGTGGCCTAGTCAAAGCCACCGGGGCAAAAGCCGACTGAACGCCGAATGGCCTGCGACGTCGAGGCGATCCGCAGGGAAACTCCGGCGATCCTTGATCCGTTTCACGGCGCACCACATCCGCGAGTGACAGCAGCGCAGCTGAGTCCGCGTTTCGTTTGAGATCTTGCACACTGTAGCCGATGTCGATCGGCTGATGGACACGATTGCGAAGCGGCAGGGCCACCGTTAAGAGCGTGTTTGTCGTCTCGATTTCGCTGCGGCGGAAGTCGTCCTGGCCGGCGCCATAGGGCCAGTTCAAGGTGTAGAAGTAGCGATCCGCACGAAAGAACGGCCTGAACCAGCACCATCGAGCCGTCGTGCGGCGGCCTCAGCATGCGCCGGATCAGGAGCACCGGCGCGCCAATGGCGACGTCGAGCAGGTGTGCCAAGCCGGCATCCGCGACAACCGCCTCGATCTGCTGGCCTTCCTCGACAACCTGGATGCCGGCTGTTGTTCGAGCAGCTGGCTGATCGCAGCGTGCTCAAGATCGAGTTTGAACACCTTCCTGCGCGAGCACCACTGGCAGGTAAGCCTCGTGCAGAACCAGCGGGTGCCCGTCAAGGTAGCGCAGCCGCGCAATGCGAAAGATCTCGTCGCCAACCCGGTCCACCGACCGTGTCTCCGGCAGTGGCTTGACCACGCTCGCCGATAGCACGCGCGCATGCGTGTCCGAGTGCAATTTGGCCAGATCCTCAACCAGCCCTGTGAACTTTTGAATGGCTGCTGATCCGGCCGCCTGATCGGGAATGTCCCCTGGCCTGCGACGCTGAACGATGCCGTCCGCCTCCAGTCCGTGGATGGCTTCGCGCACCGTTCCCCGCGACACGCCAAACTCCTTGCGCAGTGCCTGCTCCGTCGGGATCTGCTGACCAAGCTCGTACTCGCTCGCCAATCGCCGCTCAAGCACCTGCCTGACTTGCAGGTACTTGGGAAAGGGATTGAAGAAAGATCGCTTGCCCGAACTGGGGCTCTTGCGAGTAGCCACGCGCAATTATGAATCCGCCGCGAAGTGATTGAATGCGTATTTCAGCCCATCGTGGACGCTGTTTCAGTCTGATCGTGGACGGCGTTTCAAACTGATCGACGCTGTTTCAGCGGGATCGTGGACGATGGGGGTGGCGCGCAAGTGATTTTCTGAACCGGCCTCAGGCTCACCGCTTTTTGCGGTCCAAGCCGATGCCAACCAACAGAGTCACGATGCGCCGAATCCGAGAGACATTGCGCCTGCACCTGCAGGCCGAGCTGAGCTACAACGAGGTCGGGCGCACGCTCAAGATCTCCAAGGGCGTGGTGGGCAAGTACGTGTCGCTGGCCCGCGCGGCCGGCGTCGACTGGGAACTCGCCCAGACCCTCAGCGACGAGGCCCGGCCCGGCTGTACCGCCCGGCCGAGTCCCGCCGCATACCAGCCTCGCCCGGCCGTCAAGTGAGCAATCCAGTGCGGCCATCCAGGCTGATGGCCCATCCCTTCAGTCCTCGGCGAACCGCCTTTCACATGGCCGCCGCCGGCCGCGGCCGAAACCGCGCGACCAAACCGGCCCGTGGCGGCGGCGCGCTGCCGACGGTTGGAATAGCCATGCCCGGGCCCCGCGGAGGCCGCCGTGGGCCGATCTGGGCCCTGCGGGGCGCCCGGCGCCGCGTCGCCGCTGACCTCGCCCGTGCCGCGGCCCGCCTCACGCCGCCGGCGGCATCGCCGCCTGATGATCACCGACGCGCTGTTGGGCCGCGTCCATCAGCGACCTTGAGGCTCAGGTGCGCATAGCGTTCTGTCACCGCGTGGCTGCTGTGACCCAGGATCTTTTGGACCTCATACAACGTTCGGCCGCTGTTGACCAGAAACGAAGCGTACTGATGCCGCAGGTCATGCAAGCGTAAGTGCGGCAGGCCCGCCGCCTGGCGCAGTCGATCCCAGACCTTGTGCACGTTGCCCAGGTGCTCACCGGTCCGGCCGACGAACAGGTGTTCGGACCGACCCTCGGTCCCGAGCTGATCCAGCACTTCCACGGCTGAGTCATTCCAGGGGCACTGACCGAATTCGTTTGCTCTTGCTGGTCGCTGCGGGATGCGCCAGACACGGTTCTCACGGTCGATGTACGCCCAGGTGACTAGCGCTTCGTTCAGCCGCGCGCCGGTGCTGAGCAGGAACAGCGCGACGTTGCAGACCGGGCGGTTGTCGTCGGTCCGCAGCACCTTGAGAAGCCGCTCCAGCTCTGCGGGGTCCAGGTAGTTCTCCAGGCGGTTGTCGGGGTTGAACAGCTTGATCCGCGCGATGGGGTTGACGTCGATCACTCCCCATTCCACGGCCATATTCAGCACCTGGCGAACCAGCTTCAGATGGTGGTCGGCGGTGGCGGCCTTGATGCCGAACTTGAGCAGATCGGCGTGCCAAGCCTGCAACTCCTGCCGCTTGAGGTCGGTCAGTCGGACGTCGCCGAAGCGATCGCGCACGCGCAGCCGGAACAGGCTTTCGTCTTTTTTCCAGCTGCGTTTCCGGGGCTGAACGTGTGGCAGGTAGGGACCCATCGAAAAACGCGGCCAGTGTCAGCGCACGCGGGCGCGGGCTCATCGAGGCCTCATCGACGCGCGACCCCCCCGGCTGGATCTCGGCCTTCAGCGTCTTGGCCTTCTTTGGCGTGTCCGGTCAGCGTCGTTCGGTGGTGCGGCCGATCTTGAGGTGGCAGGTCTTGCCGGCGGCATCTTGTAGCGCAGGTAGTAGGTGCCCTGACCGGGGCTGGCGATGCGCACCTCGATGTATAGGCCTGTGCGCTGGTCATCCACCAGCTCATCGCGCTGCTTGCCGGCCGGGCAGTGCAGCCCGTGAGCGATCAGGTCTTGCGTCAGCTTTACAACGGCCATGGTGTGTTGACCTCGTTCATGGTTGGCCACAGACTTCGTTCTTGTTCGGATAGCGGCGGTCCCGACTGACCTTCAGCAACGGCACCTCGCCCTGGTTCGCCAATTGGAATGCGACAAGGACGCTGCCGGGACAAGTAGCCGTTCAGGTGGGTCAGCAGGCCCATGAAGGTCGCGCCGAAAATTTGGCGGGCCGTGTGTACCAGTTGCCGGTGTCGAGGTGCAAGTAGTCGCCGTCGAAGTTGCCCGCGCGCACGCGGTAACGAGCTCTTCAAGGTACCAAGTAGCGGCCGTGCAGAATGATGTAGTTGAGCTTCATGTGCGCCGGCTCAGCTTATGTAGCCATTTGAACTCCTTTGATCGATGCCGCGGGCGAATCTGCCTCAGGCTGATTGATTGATTTGAGCTTGCGGTCCGACGCACCCGACGGAATACGTTGTCGGCCTATCGGGTGCCAGAGGCCGTGGCTGGAAAGCCTCAGCCAAGTGCCGGGACTACCCCGCTGCCCCAGGAAACGGCGTGTCGCCCGTGCCCGGCCCTGCCACCCTGGCCAGCAGCTCGAATACCTTGGCCCCGCGTTCACGCACGGCAAAGACCCACCTATGCCGAATGGGATCGTCGCCGGTGTATCTGTCAAGCACGGCAAGGGCATTGCGCTTGCTGACGCCGGTACGTTCGGCGGCCGCCGAAGACAACTTCATCTGGTGTTGATGCCCGCACCGATGGGCGGCGATGACGTGATCAGATCGGCGTCGGCCACCCCTCGGCGGCCTGTTTGACGGGTGCCATGTCGCTGGTCAACCTCGCTCAGTCAAGGCAGTTCGTGATAGGAGATGTTGCATGTTGCGGGGCATGGCTGTAAGCGCAGCTGTCAGCGCCACGTCTCCACGACGCTTGATGTTCGTGAACTCGACCACCTTGCTGTTCGCGTCGACCTGCTGCACCGTCGTGACCCGTGTAGGCGCGGTCGAAATCGTCGACGATGTCGGT
>JADJHR010000010.1 GCA_016707445.1 Rubrivivax sp. | reverse complement strand
CGCTGGAGCAAAGAAAGGTCGCCAGCGGCACATGACGGTCGAGCACCATACGTGGACTGACCCACCGCATGAGCTTGAGGAACGGTGAAGCCACGATGTCCAGCACGCGATAGAAGACGTTGCCCTCGCGCCCTGCGCCAGCCAGCAGCGCCAGCACCCAGCGCCCGGCCAGCGACAGCAATGCGATCTCAACAATCAGTTTCAGCGCGTTGATGAGGAGCAGCATGCAGCGACCGTTGACATCGTCGACCCGACTATGTCCGTGCAGCGCTTACAGACTTCTGACAATCGATGATCGCTTGGTAAAAGCCCTCCCCCGAGACAACCCGCGATGCCCGACCGTGCAGGCGCAACACGGGCGTTCGGCAAATGACCGTCATCGAAATACGACGACCAAGTTCTGACGCCGACAGCGCAAGACTTTGCCGTCATCGGTTACGCTGCCCCAGTCTTCTTGCCTGCCCGACAATCGCGCGATGGTGCGTCACGAAGCAAAGGTGCGACTGAACCCGAAGGGGGAAGGTAGTGCTGCTGCATGCTGCGCCAGTCCAACGGGTGAGAGTCCCGTCCCGGTAGGCGTCGGAGCGCCGGGTAGCAGGCCCCAGGCAGTGGAGGGAGACCTCCGTGCCCGAGCGGGGCGTCAAGAGCCCGTGAAGCGGCGCAAGCCGTTCAGCGGGGAGCAAGCACGCGGGCCGCAACATGAAGTGAAGCCTGCAGCCTCGACAGATTTACAACCCGCAGGCCGAGCCGCTCATTTCACGGCGAAGGCAACACCGCTGGCGCAAGAACCGAAGCGCGTTGGTGGCTGCGGCGGGGTATGGGGCGCAGCACGCGTGCAAGGACTGGAGCGGAACGTGAGAGGCCCGTCTGCGCGGCCCTTGTCAGGCATGCGAGCTCGTATAAGCCGCAAGGCGAAGTCGAGTCGTGCGCAGCGGGAGTCCGAGGGGATCGTAGTACCGGACGGGGCGGCGCCAGCCGTGCCGACGAAGGCCGTGCGGCATAACGCGGCTGGAGGGGAAGGGTCCCTGCGGTGGTCATGCTGATGGAGCGGGTAAGCGCGAGGGAATGGCCGGCCAGACCGTGCCTAACGACCCCGTCGGTGATGAACCGAGCGACAAAGTGCGACAACTGCAAAGGCAGCTCTGGGCCGCAGCCAAGCGTGCACCGGAAGGCGCTTCCATGCGTTGTACGGCCAGATGCAGGGTGACGTCCTGCACGAGGCGTGGAAGCGAGTGCGCCGCAATAAGGGCGCAGCGGGCGTTGATCGGTTGACGATCGGCGAAATCGAGCAGTACGGAGTCCGGCGCTTCCTGGAAGAGCTGGGCGAGGTGCTGCGCGCGGGCGCGTACGGTGCGCAGGTCGTGCGGCGCGCCTACATTCCAAAGGCAGATGGGGCGAAGCGACCCCTGGGCATCCCGACGGTGCGGGATCGGGTGGCAGATGGCGGCCAAGCTGGTGCTGGAGCCTCTTTGCGAGGCGGACTTCGGGCCGTGTTCGTACGGGTTCCGGGCCTAAGCGCAGTGCGCAGATGGCGTTGCAGCGGCTCAGGCAACTGGGCAACCAAGGCGCGGATCACGTGCTGGACGCCGACATCGAGAACTACTTCGGCAGCATCGAGCACGGCAAGCTGCTCACCCTGGTGGGCCAGCGGGTCAGCGACCGGAAGATGCTCAAGTTGGTGCGACAGTGGCTGCAGGCTGGGGTGATGGAAGACGGGGTGGTGAGCCACCCGGTGGCGGGAACGCCGCAGGGTGGCGTGATATCGCCGTTGCTGTCGAACATCTACCTGCATGTGCTGGACCGGGTGTGGCGCCGCATGGCGCGCATCTGGGCGAACTGGTGCGGTATGCGGACGACTTCGTGGTGATGTGCCGCAGCGCACAGGCCTGCGAAGAAAGCCAGCGCCGCATCGAACATGTGCTGGGCCGGCTGGGGCTGAAGCTGCATGCGCAGAAGACGCGGCGCGTAGTGTTGACGCAAGGCCGGGAGGGCTTTGACTTCCTGGGCTGTCATCTGCACCAAGCGCATGAGCGGGCGGCTGTGGCAGCAAAAGGGCCTCAGGCGCTACTACCTGCAGAACTGGCCGGGTCGCAAGGCGATGAACCGAGTGCGAGCGTGTGCGGGAGCTGACCCCGCGCTGGCGCTGTCATCAGGATGTGCGAAGCGTGATTGCCCAGCTCAACCCGGTGCTGCGTGGCTGGGGGCAGTACTTCCAAACGGGCAACGCGGCCAATCACTTCATCGACGTGGATGCCTACGTCGAGAAGCGGCTGCGCAGCCTGCGCGTCAAGCGAGCGGGACGCAGCCTGCGGCCGGGCCAAGCCCAGCACTGGGATCGAGAGTACTTTGAAAGCCTTGGATTGCATCGCCTGCGCGGAACGATCCGCTACCCGGGCAAACCTCCTGGCAACAGGAGGACTGCGTAATGCTGCGAGCCGACAGACCACTGGTAAGCCGTGTGCGGGAAATCCGCATGCACGGTTTGAACGGGGGCGTTGGCTCTGAACCCGGCCTTCGGGCCGCTTAGGAACCAACGTCTACCAATGACGCCGCGTTGGCTCTGCATTGCAAGCTTCCCCTGGGCCACCGACGGGACGTGTTGCGCATGACTGCCCGCGCCGAAGCCGGCAAGGAACTCGGCACGCGTGTGCTGCACATCCGGTATGGATTGTTCATGCTGGCCTTCGCGCTGTTCGTGGCGGGCATGGCGATGGCTGAGCAACTGCGTCTGCCCAGGGCCTGGATCGGTGCGGCCTTCCTGCTCGTCACCGTGGCGGCCTATGCCAGCATCGGGCTGCTCTGTCGCACGGTTCGTGAGGCCGATTACTTCGTGGCCGGGCGCCGCGTGCCGGCGCTCTACAACGGGTTGGCGACAGCGGCCGACTGGATGAGTGCGGCGTCGTTCATCGGCACCGCCGGCATCCTGTACCTGCAGGGTTTTGCGGGCATGGCCTTCATCCTGGGCTGGACCGGCGGCTACTGCCTGATGGCGTTGCTGCTGGCGCCCTACCTGCGGCGTTTCGGGCAGTACACGATTCCCGACTTCCTGGGTGCGCGCTACGGTGGCGTGGGGCCGCGCCTGATCGGTGCCTTGGCCGCCATCCTGGTGTCGTTCGTCTACGTGACGGTGCAGATCTATGGCGTCGGCCTGATTGCCTCGCACCTGACCGGTTTCGGTTTCGAGATCGGCATCCTCGTCGGCCTGGGTGGCGTGCTGGTGTGTTCCTTCGTCGGCGGCATGCGCGCGGTCACCTGGACCCAGGTGGCGCAGTACATCGTGTTGATCGTGGCTTACCTGCTGCCGCTGGCGTGGCTTTCGATCAAGCAGACGGGCGATCCGATGGCCGTGATCTCTTACGGCCAGCAATTGCAGAAGGTGAGCGCGCGCGAGCAGGCGCTGATGGTCGATCCAGGCGAGCAGGCGGTGATACGGCGCCTGCGCGAGCGTGCCGCCGAAGCGCAGCATAAGCTGCAGGATCTGCCCGCCGCGATTGCGCATGACCTGCGGCATCAGCAACAGCAGATCGAGACCTTGCGCGCCGAAAGCGCACCACTGTTCCGCATCCAGCAGGCCGAGCGCGAGCTGGCGCGACTGCCGCGCAACGAGGCCGATGCCCATGCGCACTATCTGCGGGAACATGCCCAAGCCCAGGCCCGGGCGGCACCCTTGGCCGGGGTCGCTCCACAGGGTCTGCCCTTTGCCACAGCGCCGGCCGACATCGACGGCGGCGAAAGCGGCGGCGCCCGGCTCAATTTCCTGGCGCTGGTGCTGTGCTTGATGATGGGCACGGCGTCCATGCCCCATGTACTGACGCGCTGCTACACCACGCCCTCGGTGGCCGAGACCCGGCGTTCGGTCACCTGGGCGCTGTTCTTCATCGTGCTGCTGTACACCGCGGCGCCGGCACTGGCGGTGCTGGTGAAATTCGAGGTGCTGAAC
The DNA here is from genome assembly GCA_016707445.1 of Rubrivivax sp. Classification (GTDB taxonomy): domain Bacteria; phylum Pseudomonadota; class Gammaproteobacteria; order Burkholderiales; family Burkholderiaceae_C; genus Rubrivivax. The sequence continues at coordinate 249,100 of JADJHR010000010.1, read as the reverse complement.
CACCTGGTGGGCCTGCCGATCGACAACCTGCCGCAATGGGTGCGCCGCTGGTCGCACATGGACGGCGGGCTGGTGTCGATCAGCGACATCAACGGTGACGGGTTGCTGCAGTTCGGCGAACTGCTGCTCGGCAACGACGTGATCGTGCTGGCCGCGCCCGAGATCGGTGGCTTGCCGTACTTCGTGACCTGCCTGGTTGCCGCAGGTGGCCTGGCGGCGGCACTGTCCACTGCCGACGGCCTCTTGCTGACCATTGCCAACGCGCTGTCGCACGACATCTATTTTCGGCTGATCAACCCGCAGGCGACGTCGATTCGCCGCGTCATGATGTCCAAGCTGCTGGTGATGGTGGTGGCACTGCTGGCGGCGGCCATTGCCGCGCTGAAGAACACCGACATCCTGCAGTTCGTCTCGGCTGCGTTTTCGCTGGCTGCGGCCGCCTTCTTTCCGGCGCTGACGCTGGGCATCTTCTGGCGCCGCGGCAACCGGGCCGGCGCCATGGCCGGCATGCTGGTCGGGCTGGGGCTTTGCGGCTACTACATGGCGGTCAACCTGCCGATGCTGCGCAAGGCCATCGGCATCACGCGGCCGCTGGCCGAGACGCAGTGGTTCGGGGTCGACGGCGTCTCGGCCGCCGTCTTCGGCGTGCCCGCGGGCCTGCTCGCGCTGGTGCTGGTGAGCCTGTTGACGCGGCCACCGCCAGCCGAGCTGCAGGCCCTGGTCGACGCGGTGCGTTACCCCGTGTGCGATCCGAGGCCTGACGCGTTGCCCGTCCCGAAGCGTGGCAGCGTCTGACTCGCCACACGGTAGTCTGTGCAGACAGTGCGTCGCGGTCGGGCTACAATCATTGGTTTTCTTGCTGCACCCAAACCTGACGCGACGGGGCAGCTTCCAGCCACTGGAAACCACAAGGAGTGTTCATGCGTCACTATGAGATCGTTCTCCTGATCCATCCGGATCAGAGTGAACAGGTTCCGGCCATGCTGGAACGCTACAAGGGCTTGGTCACCGCCGCCGGCGGCAAGGTGCACCGGGTCGAGGACTGGGGTCGCCGTCAACTGGCCTACCTGATCCAGAAGCTGGCCAAGGCGCATTACCTGTGCCTGAACATCGAGTGCAGCAAGGAGACGCTGACCGAGCTTGAGACGGGCTTCCGCTTCAACGATGCCGTGCTGCGACACATGACCGTGGCCACTGGCAAGGCCGTCACGACACCGTCGGTGATGATGAAGGCCGTCGAGCGCGAGGAAGCGCGCAAGGAACGCCAGGAGGCGTCCACCTGAGGCTGGTCCTCGGGTCCGGGGCCGCTGGCCCAGGGGCTGCCAGGTGAACCGCTTGCTGCTGAAGGCGCAACTGGTCGACAAGGCAGCGATGCGTTACACGCCGGCCGGACTGCCGGCTCTGGATGTCGGGCTGAAGCACGAATCCGAGCTGAGCGAGAACGGCCAGCCGCGCAAGGTCTCGATGGAGATGCGCGCGGTAGCCATCGGCGAAGTGACGCAGGCCCTGGCCGCGATGGCGCTCGGTGACGCGGCGTTGTTTGCCGGTTTCGTCACCAGTGCACGCAACGGACGCGGACTGCTCTTCCACATCACGACGGTCGACCTTCCTGGCTGACCGTTGCCATTCGATTTGATTCCAGATTCACCGGAGTTCTCTCATGCCCCCACCGCGCGGTAAAGGTCGTGGTTCCAAGGACAAGCGCCCCAAGCGCAATACGCAGTCGCTGCTGTTCCGGCGCAAGCGGTTCTGCCGCTTCACGGTCGCCAATGTCGAATCGATCGACTACAAGGAAATCGACGTGCTGCGTGACTTCGTCGGCGAGAACGGCAGGATCACGCCGGCCCGCCTGACGGGCACGCGCGCGTTCTACCAGCGTCAGCTCACCACGGCGATCAAACGTGCGCGTTTTCTCGCGCTGTTGCCGTACTCCGACCAGCACAAGGCCTGAAAGGAGCACCAGTCATGCAAGTGATTCTTCTCGATAAGGTCGGCAAGCTCGGTGACCTGGGCGATGTCGTCAAGGTCAAGGAAGGCTACGCCCGCAACTTCCTGATCCCGTCGAAGCTGGCGCGTCGCGCCACCGAAGCGGCGATCAAGGAATTTGAAGGCCGCCGTGCCGACCTGGAAAAGGCCGCCGCCGCCAAGCTGGCCGCAGCGCAGGCGCTGGGCGAACAGATGACGGGCAAGACCGTGCGCATCGCGCAGAAGGCCGGCGTCGACGGTCGACTGTTCGGCTCGGTCACGAATGCCGACGTTGCCGAGGCGCTGGGCAAGATGGGCCTGACGGTGCAGAAATCGCAGGTGCGCATGCCCAGCGGCCCGCTGAAGACCGTGGGCGAGCACCCGGTGCAGGTGGCTGCGCACACCGACGTGTTGGTCGAGGTCACCGTTCACGTGGTGCCCCAGTCCGACTGAGTTCGGCCCCTTCCATTGCCCCCAAGGGCCGGCTTTGCCGGCCCTTGTCGTTGGTACGGCCGCGGCGGCCTTTCCATCCCCTGCCGATACCGACTTTGCCCCCAGCTTTGTCCACAGGCGGGGCCCTCGCCCTGCTGCATGATGGCGGCATGACGACACGATTCGAACCCCGAGATCCCGCCGCACCGCGTGACGATGAAGTGGCTCGGCTGCGGGTGCCACCGCACTCGGTCGAGGCAGAGCAGAGCGTGCTCGGCGGCCTGCTGCTCGACAACCTCGCGTGGGACCGTGCGGCCGACCTGCTGACCGACAGCGACTTCTACCGCCACGAACACAAGCTGATCTACGCCGCCATCGGCGCGTTGGTGAATGCCGCCAGGCCGGCCGACGTGATCACGGTCTTCGAGCAGTTGCAAAGCCTCGGCAAGGCCGAAACTTGCGGCGGCCTGGCCTATCTGAACGCCCTGGCGCAGAGCGTGCCCAGCGCCGCTAACATGAGGCGTTATGCCGAGATCGTGCGCGAGCGCGCGATCCTGCGCAAGTTGATCGGTGCCAGCGACGAGATCGCCACCAATGCCTTCAACCCGCAGGGTCGGCCGGTGACGCAGATCCTGGACGAGGCCGAAAGCAGGATCTTTAAGATCGGCGAGGAAGGGTCGCGCCAGCGCCAGGGATTCCAGAGCATGGACAAACTGGTGGTGGCGCTGCTCGATCGCGTCAACGAGCTGCACGAAAACGGCGCCGAAGAGGTGACGGGTGTGCGCACCGGCTTCTTCGACCTCGACCGCATGACCGCCGGCCTGCAGAAGGGCGACCTGATCGTGCTGGCGGCACGGCCGTCGATGGGCAAGACGGCCTTCGCATTGAACATGGCTGAGCACGTGGCGGTGGCCGAGGGCCTGCCGGTGCTGGTGTTCTCGATGGAAATGGGCGCCTCGCAGCTGGCGTTGCGCATGGTCGGATCGCTGGGCCGCATCGATCAGTCGGGGCTGCGCACCGGCAACCTGAAGGACCACGACTGGGAAAAGCTGGCCGAGGCTGTCGACAAGCTGAAGTCGGCATCGATCTTCATTGACGAGACGCCGGCGCTGAACTCGGCCGAACTGCGCGCGCGCGCCCGCCGCATGGCGCGCCAGTTCGGGGGCACGCTGGGCCTGATCGTCGTCGACTACCTGCAGCTGATGAGCGGGTCGGGCTCCAGCGGCGACGAGAACCGGGCCACCGAGATCGGTGAAATCAGCCGTGGTCTGAAGGCGCTGGCCAAAGAGCTGCAGTGCCCGGTGATCGCGCTGTCGCAGCTGAACCGCAGTGTCGAATCGCGCACCGACAAGCGGCCGATGATGAGCGACCTGCGCGAGTCTGGTGCGATCGAGCAGGACGCCGACGTCATCATGTTCATCTACCGCGACGACTACTACAACAAGGACAGCAAGGAACCCGGCGTGGCAGAGATCGTGATCGGCAAGCAGCGCAACGGGCCGGTGGGCACGGTCAGGCTGACCTTCATGAAACCGCTGACCAAGTTCGACAACCTGGCGCCGGGCAGCATGGGCGGCGACTACTGATTAGTCGCCGCTTGACCAGGTGCAGGAGACTGTATAGATTTACAGTATGCCAATGCCTGCACGACCGATGTCGATTGCTGCTTCGGTGTCCGCCTCTGCGGTGACACCGGTTCACGCACCACTCAAGGGACGCGGCACGGCCTGGGCGATGCCGCATCGCTTCGGCACCGACTCGCGTGAGGCCTTTGACGACGGCTGGGGCACACTGGAACAGGCCGCTCGTGAAGAGGTGCTGGCACCGCGAACGCAGATCCTGGAACAGCGCGTCAAGACCATCCTGGCCGGCAACGATTCGCCCGACATCGGCTTCGACCTGTCGATCAACCCGTATCGCGGTTGTGAGCATGGCTGCATCTACTGCTATGCGCGTCCGACGCACAGTTACCTGAACCTGTCGCCGGGGCTCGACTTCGAGACTCGCATCGTCGCCAAGATCAACGCCGCCGAACAGCTGCGTGCGGCTTTGGCGCAGCGCAATTACGAGCCGCTGCTGCTGAACATCGGGTCGGCGACCGACGCCTACCAGCCAGCCGAACGGCGATTGCGCATCACCCGTTCGTTGATCGAGGTACTGGCCGAGCACCAGCATCCGTTCTCTCTGGTCACCAAGTCGGCTGGCGTCGAGCGTGACATCGACCTGATTGCGCCGATGGCGGCGCGCCGGCTGGCCGCGGTGTATGTCTCGATCACCACGCTCGACCCCGGGCTGGCCCAGGTGCTCGAACCTCGCGCGGCGGCCCCCGAACGTCGATTGCAGACCATCGGCACATTGGCCCGTGCCGGCATCCCGGTGGGCGTCAGTGTGTCACCGGTGATCCCCTTCCTGAACGAGCCCGAGCTCGAGCGCATCCTCGAAGCGGCGGCCGTGGCCGGCGCCACATCGGCCTTCAGCATCGTGCTGCGGCTGCCCTGGGAGGTGAACCCCCTGTTCCAGGACTGGCTGCAGCAGCACGTGCCTGAACGGGCGGCGCGCATCATGTCGCGCGTGCGCGAGATGCGCGGTGGCAAGGACAACGAAACCCAATTCGGCGCGCGCATGTCCGGGCAGGGAGTGTGGGCACAGCTGCTGCGCCAGCGCTTTCACAAGGCCACGGTGCGACTGGGACTGAACCGGCAACGTGTCGAACTGGATCTGACGCGCTTTCGACGCGGTGGCAGCCTCGGCGAACGGGCGGCATCGGCCCAGGCCAGCCTGTTCTGACCGACGGTCCGCCCGATCTGCTGCGGCGCCGGCCTACTTGAAGATGTCCTTCACGCGGTCGGTCCAGCTCTTGGCGTTGGGCGAGTGTTTGTCACCGCCCTTGCGGAACGACTCTTCCAGATCCTTCAGCAGCTTGCGCTGGTGTTCGGTCAGCTTGACCGGCGTCTCCACCGTGACATGGCAATACAGGTCGCCGGGGTAGCTCGAGCGGATGCCCTTGATGCCCTTGCCGCGCAGGCGGAAGGTCTTGCCGTGCTGGGTGCCTTCGGGCAGGTCGATCTCGGCCTTGCCACTCAGGTTGGGCACCTCGATCGTGCCGCCCAGGGCTGCCACCGTCATGCTCACCGGTACGGTGCAATGCAGGTCATCGCCGTCGCGCTCGAAAATCTCGTGCTGCTTGATGCGGATCTCGATGTACAGGTCACCTGCCGGGCCGCCATTGGTGCCGGGCTCGCCGTTGCCGGCCGAACGAATGCGCATGCCTTCGTTGATGCCAGCCGGAATTTTCACCTCCAGGGTCTTCTGGCGCTTGATCTTGCCGGCGCCGCTGCAGGTGGTGCAGGGTTCAGGGATGATCTTTCCGCTGCCGCGGCACTGCGGGCAAGTCTGCTGGATGCTGAAGAAACCCTGGCGCAGATGCACCGTTCCTGACCCGTTGCAACTGGAGCAGGTCTTGGCGCTGGTACCGGGCTTGGCCCCCGTGCCGCTGCAGGTTTCGCAGTTTTCCCAGCTCGGGATGCGGATCTGCGTTTCTTTGCCGACGGCCGCTTCTTCCAGCGAGATCTCCATCGCATAGCTGAGGTCGCTGCCGCGATAGACCTGCTGACCACCGCCGCCGCGGCGGCCGGCGCCGGCCTGACCGCCGAAGATGTCGCCGAAGATGTCGCCGAAGGTCTCGGCAAAGCCACCGAAGCCCTCGGGTCCTGCGCCGCCGCGGCCACCCATGTTGGGGTCAACCCCGGCATGGCCGTACTGATCGTAGGCGGCGCGCTTTTGCGGGTCGGACAGCATCTCGTAGGCCTCTTTGGCCTCCTTGAACTTGTCCTCGGATTTCTTCGAGCTGTCACCCTGGTTGCGGTCCGGGTGGTGCTTCATGGCCAGTTTGCGGTAGGCCTTCTTGATGTCCTCGTCGGACGCGTTCTTCACAATGCCGAGGGTTTCGTAGTAGTCGCGCTTTGCCATGGAGGTGTTTGCCGTCATCTCAACGAAAGCGCCGCGCTGAGGTGCGGGCGCTACCCGTCACCTCGAACGCGGCGAGACATCGCGGCGGGCCTGGGGCCCGGCCGCGACATCGAAGGATCACTTGTTGACTTCCTTGAACTCGGCGTCAACCACGTTGTCGTCGGCCGGCTTGGCCGAAGCTTGCTGGCTACCTTGAGGGGCTTCGCCGCCAGGCGCTGCCCCGCCAGCCGCTGCAGCTGCGGCGGCCTGGTCGGCATACATCTTCTCGCCCAGCTTCTGGCTGATGGTCATCAGCGCCTCGGTCTTGGCCTCGATGCTGGCCTTGTCGTCGCCCTTGAGCGCTTCTTCGGCCTCTTTCAGCGCGGTCTCGATCTTCTCTTTCTCGCCGGCGTCGAGCTTGTCGCCATGCTCGCTCAGGCTCTTCCTCACCGAATGCACCATCGCATCGGCCTGGTTGCGCGCCTGCACCAGCTCGAACTTCTTGTGGTCCTCGGCGGCGTTGGCCTCGGCGTCCTTCACCATCTTCTCGATTTCGGCCTCGGTGAGCCCCGAGTTCGCCTTGATGGTGATCTTGTTTTCCTTGCCGGTGGCCTTGTCCTTGGCGCCCACGTGCAGGATACCGTTGGCGTCGATGTCGAAGGTGACCTCGATCTGCGGCAGGCCGCGCGGAGACGGCGGGATACCTTCCAGGTTGAATTCACCCAGACTCTTGTTGCCCTGCGCCATCTCACGCTCGCCCTGGAAGACCTTGATGGTCACCGCCGGCTGGTTGTCGTCGGCGGTGCTGAAGGTCTGCGCGAACTTGGTCGGGATCGTGGTGTTCTTCTTGATCATCTTGGTCATCACGCCACCCAGAGTTTCGATGCCCAGGGACAGCGGCGTCACGTCCAGCAGCAGCACGTCCTTGCGCTCGCCGCCCAGCACCTGGCCCTGGATGGCCGCGCCCACGGCCACGGCCTCGTCGGGGTTGACGTCCTTGCGCGGGTCTTTGCCGAAGAAGGCCTTGACCTTGTCCTGCACCTTGGGCATGCGCGACATGCCGCCGACCAGGATCACGTCGTCGATCTCGGTCAGCTTCACGCCGGCGTCCTTGACGGCGATGCGGCAGGGCTCGATCGTGCGCTCGATCAGCTCGTCGACCAGGCTTTCCAGCTTGGCGCGCGTGAGCTTGATGTTCAGGTGCTTGGGACCCGAGGCGTCGGCCGTGATGTAGGGCAGGTTGACGTCGGTCTGCGTGTTACTGGACAGCTCGATCTTGGCTTTCTCGGCGGCTTCCTTCAGGCGCTGCAGGGCCAGCACGTCCTTGGTCAGGTCGACACCCTGTTCCTTCTTGAACTCGGTGACGATGTAATCGATGATGCGCTGGTCGAAGTCTTCGCCGCCCAGGAAGGTGTCGCCGTTGGTCGACAGCACCTCGAACTGCTTCTCGCCGTCGACGTCGGCGATCTCGATGATGCTGATGTCGAAGGTGCCGCCGCCCAGGTCGAAGACCGCGATCTTGCGGTCGCCCTTGCCGTGCTTGTCCAAACCGAAGGCCAACGCCGCAGCCGTGGGCTCGTTGATGATGCGCTTGACGTCCAGCCCGGCAATGCGGCCGGCGTCCTTGGTGGCCTGGCGCTGGCTGTCGTTGAAATAGGCCGGCACCGTGATCACGGCTTCGGTGACCTCTTCGCCCAGGTAGTCCTCGGCGGTCTTCTTCATCTTGCGCAGCACTTCGGCGCTGATCTGCGGCGGCGCCAGCTTCTTGCCGCGCACCTCGATCCAGGCGTCGCCGTTGTCGGCCGCCATGATCTTGTAGGGCATCAGGTCGATGTCCTTCTGCACTTCCTTCTCGGCGAACTTGCGGCCGATCAGGCGCTTGGACGCATAGACCGTGTTCTTCGGGTTGGTTACCGCCTGGCGCTTGGCCGAGGCTCCGACCAGCACCTCGCCGTCCTCTTGATAGGCAATGATCGACGGCGTGGTGCGCGCGCCTTCACTGTTCTCGATCACCTTGGTGTTGTTGCCTTCCATGATGGCCACACACGAATTGGTGGTGCCGAGGTCGATGCCGATGATCTTTCCCATGTCTGCTGCTCCTGAAGCTGGAATCTGGTTGTTGTCGAGTTGTGGATGGGGCGGGGCTTTTCAAGGCCCTGTCAAGGCCCGGTCATCGACATCATTTGGGCGCGGCCACCGTGACCAGTGCCGGACGCAATACGCGGTCGACGATCAGGTAGCCCTTCTGCAGCACGCTGACCACGGTATTGGCTTCCTGATCGGCCGGCACCAGGCTGATCGCCTGGTGTTGGTGAGGATCGAATCGGGTGCCGACCGGCGGCGCGATCTGCACGACCTTGTTGCGCTCCATCGCCTGCAACAGCTGGCGCAAGGTCAGGTCGACGCCCTGTCGCATCTGCTCGCTGGTGGCGTTCTGGATCGCCAGCGCCGCTTCCAGGCTGTCGTTGACGGGCAGCAGGCTTTCGGCAAAGGCCTCGATGGCGAACTTGCGTGCCTTGGCCAGCTCTTCTTCCGAGCGGCGGCGGATGTTCTCGGTCTCGGCCTTGGCTCGCAAGTAGGCGTCTGAGACTTCGTTGTGCCTGGCCTGCAGATCGGCCAACTGGGCTTCGAGGCTCGGCGGCAGGGTGTCAGTAGGGTCAGCCTGGGGGGCGCCATCGGCGGGCTGCTGTGGAGGAGTGTTGGTGTTCATGGCGTTCAAGTTCTGCAATGCTTAGTCAGTTGAGGGTAGGACCCTTGATTTCAAGAGGGTTTTGGGCAGGCGGCCCGACCGCCGAGCCGCAGTTGGTGCAGGAGAGTCAGCTGCCGTCGTCGATGCTGGCGCTCCAGCGGTTCCAGTCGCTCAGCTGGCGCCGGTCGCGCTTGGTCGGGCGGCCTTGCTGCAACGTGTCGGCAGGTTCGACGCCCAGACGGCGCTGGGCGGCGGCTGCCTCGCGCGCGGTCCGGCTGTCGGCGGTTTCCTCGTACAGGGTCTGTGCCACCGGCGCCGGCCCACGCACGGTGCTCAGGGCCTGCACGATCAGAACCCGTGTCACCACGCCCTGGCGCAGCTCGAGCCGGTCGCCGGGCCGCAGTTCGCGTGCGGCCTTGGTGGACTGGCCGTTGACACTCACCCGGCCCTTGCCGACTTCGTCGGCGGCCAGTGATCGCGTCTTGTAAAGGCGCGCCGCCCACAGCCACTTGTCGAGGCGAAGGCGTTCCAGGGTCGGTGCTTCGGGCATCAGGTCGTATTGTCAGCCAGCGGCAGGTGCATGCTGACGGCCTGCCTGGCCACATGGCCAGAATCGGTGAGGTTGTCCAGGCTGAGTGTGCCGCCTGCGGCCTGGACGATCTCGTGGCATATGGCCAGGCCGAGCCTTCCCAGCAGCACGAACACCCGCACCGGCGCCAGCGTGCCCAGCAGCAGACGTCGGCGCAGCGAGGGGTGTCTGTCGCTCATCGCCATCACGCCGCGCGGCGCGGCAGGTCGCCAAGAACGCGCAAGGTGACGAGTTGCGCCGGCGCGGCGCTCGAAGCTGTGTTGGAAGGTGGCCTGCAGCGCCGGGTTGTCTTCGATCAGCAGCAGCTTCATGCCGAGGCTTGGCGTTTTCCCGGGGGCTGACGACAGCCATTTGACAGCCAGGTGGTCGATCATGTCAGGATCTGCTGCGAATTCGTGGCGGCATCTCACTTCAATCGGAGACAACATGCGTCGTGACATCTTTCTGAAATCCCTGGCGGCCCTGGCCGCCGCTGGTGCGCTGCCGCTGTCGGCGCGCGCGGCCAGCAACCTGAAGATGATGATCCCGGCCAACCCGGGCGGCGGCTGGGACAGCACCGGCCGCGCACTGGGCAAGGCGCTGCAGGACGCCGGCGTGGCTTCGGCGGTGACCTACGAAAACAAGGGCGGCGCAGCCGGTGCCATCGGGCTGGCGCAGTTCGTCAACGCCAGCAAGGGCGACGGCCATGCGCTGATGGTGATGGGCGCGGTGATGCTGGGCGGCATCATCACCGGCAAGCCGCCGGTCAGCCTGACGCAGGCCACTCCGATCGCGCGTCTGACCAGCGAATACAACGTCTTCGTTCTGCCCGCGCAGTCGCCGCTCAAATCGATGAAAGACGTGATCGATCAGATGAAGAAGGACCCCGGCAGCGTGAAGTGGGGCGGTGGCTCGCGCGGGTCCACCGAACACATTGCGGCCGCCATGATCGCGCGCGAAGTCGGCGTCGACCCGTCGAAGATCAACTACGTGCCCTTCCGCGGCGGCGGTGAGGCCACGGCGGCCATCCTCGGCGGCAACGTCACGGTCGGCGGCAGCGGCTACAGCGAGTTCCAGCAGTATATCGAGGCGGGCAAGATGCGGGCCATCGGCGTCACCTCACCGACGCGGCTGAAGGGCGTCAACGTACCGACCTTGAAAGAGCAGGGCATCAATGTCGAACTGGGCAATTGGCGTGGCGTGTACGGCGCGCCCGGCATCTCGGCCGACCAGCGCAAGGCGCTGACCGGCATGGTGCTCAAGGCCGTCAAGTCCAAGGCCTGGGCCGAAGCCCTGGAGAAGAACAAGTGGACGCCTGCGGTGATGGCCGGGGCTGAGTTCGACGAGTTCGTCGACCGTGAGTTCGCCGGCCTGCGCGCCACCATGGTCAAGGCCGGCATGATCTGAACGCGCGCCGGCTCGCAGCCGCCACCGGCCGCGCGCCGGTGGCGGCATCACCCACGACACGAGGGGAGGGATCATGACGAACCCGGTTTCGCCGCGCCTGCAGCAAACCCTGGTGGGCGGCGCTGTGCTGCTGCTGGCCCTTGGACTGGCCTGGGGCGCCACCGACATTTCCGGACAGGCCGGCTACGCCGGCGTGGGGCCGAACTTCCTGCCCTGGCTGGTTTCAGCGGCGCTGTTCATGTGCGGGCTGCTGCTGCTGGTGCAGGCCCGAAGCGGTGGATTTCGTGACCTGCCCGAGCCCTCAGGGGCGGCGCGCGCCGACTGGACGGCGATGGCCTGGGTTGCCGCCGGCGTGCTGGCCAACGCCGCCCTGATCACGGTGCTGGGTTTCATTTTCAGTTGCACCTTGTGCTTCGTGCTGGCGGTGCGGGGTCTGCGCCAGTCCGAAGGCCGGCCTGGTGGCGGGCTGATGCGCGTGCTGCAGGACGTGGCGACCGGTGCGCTGATCGCCGCCCCCGCGTTCTGGCTGTTCACCAAGCTGCTGGCCATCAACCTGCCGGGCCTGACCGAGACCGGGTGGCTGTGATGATGGACATCGGCAATCTGCTGCTGCAGGGCTTCGCGACGGCGGGCACGCCGATCAATCTGCTGTGGGCGTTCCTGGGCTGCGCGCTGGGCACGGCCATCGGCGTGTTGCCGGGCATCGGCCCGGCCGTGACGGTGGCGATGCTGCTGCCGATCACCGCGCAGGTCGAACCCACGGCGTCGATGATCTTCTTTGCCGGCATCTACTACGGCGCGATGTACGGCGGCTCGACCACCTCGATCCTGCTCAACACACCGGGCGAAACCGGCACCATGGTGACCGCACTTGAAGGTTTCAAGATGGCGCGCAACGGGCAGGCCGGTGCGGCTCTGGCAACTTCGGCCATCGGTTCTTTCGTGGCCGGCACCATCGCCACCGTGCTGGTCACGCTGTTTGCGCCACTGGTGGCGAACTTTGCCGTCAGGCTGGGGCCGCCGGAATACTTCATGCTGATGCTGCTGGCCTTCACCACCGTCAGCTCGGTGCTCGGCCAGAGTGCGCTGCGCGGCATGACGGCACTGTTCATCGGGCTGGCGATCGGCCTCGTCGGGCTCGATCAGATCACCGGGCAGGTGCGCTACACCGGTGGTGTGCCCGAGTTCCTGGACGGCATCGAGGTGGTGCTGGTGGCGGTGGGGCTGTTTGCGGTAGGGGAATGTTTCTACACCGCGATGTACGAGGGCCGCAGCGCCAGCGACCTCAATCGCATGGACCGTGTGCACATGACCCGCAGCCAGTGGCGTCGGTCGTGGCCGGCCTGGCTGCGCGGCACCGCGATCGGCTTTCCCTTCGGCACCCTGCCGGCCGGTGGCTCGGAGATCCCGACCTTTCTGAGCTATGCCACCGAGCGCAAGCTGAGCAAATACCCCGAGGAGTTCGGCACCGTGGGCGCCATCGAAGGCGTGGCCGGGCCGGAAGCGGCCAACAACGCGGCGGTAACGGCCACGCTGGTGCCGCTGCTGACGCTGGGCATCCCGACGTCGGTGACGGCCGCGATCCTGCTCTCGGCGCTGCAGAACTACGGCATCAACGCCGGGCCGCAGTTGTTCCAGACTTCGTCGACCCTGGTCTGGGCCCTGATTGCATCGCTGTACATCGGCAACGTGATGCTGCTGGTGCTGAACCTGCCGCTGGTGGGGATGTGGGTCAAGCTGCTGAAGATCCCGCGCCCGCCGCTGTACGCGGGCATCCTGATCTTTGCCACCGTGGGCGTCTACGGCATGCGGCAAAGCAGCTTCGATCTGTTCCTGATGTTCGGCATCGGATTGATGGGCGTGCTGTCGCGGCGCTTCGACATCCCCACCGCACCGGTCATCGTCGGCATGATCCTGGGGCCCCTGGCCGAGGCGCAGATGCGCAATGCACTGTCGATCGGCGAGGGGCATTGGCGCGTGTTCATTGACCGGCCGATGTCGGCCACGCTGCTGGCGGTGGTGGTGGCAGTGCTGGTGCTGCCGCGCGCTATGGCGGCACTGCGGCGACATCGCGTACGCTGAGCCGCTGCGCCGCCGCCAGGCTGGTCAGTCGCGCGCGCCCATCGCCAGCGCGCGCTGCCGCTGCTCAGCGTCGGCCGCCGGCACGTTGTGGGTGTCCCAGCCTTGCAGGTGGCGCTCGGCCAGCGTGGCCAGCGCGGCGACCCAGTCGGGCTCGTCGTTTAGGCAGGGTACGTAGCGAAAATCCTGGCCACCGGCGCGCAGGAAGGCCGTTCGCGCCTCCTGCGCGATCTCTTCCAGCGTCTCCAGGCAGTCGGCGACGAAGCCCGGGCACATCACGTCGACACTGCGCACGCCCTGCGCTCCCAGCGCCTGCAGCGTGGGCTCGGTATAGGGTTGCAGCCACTGGGCCTTGCCAAAACGGCTCTGAAAGGTCACCACCACCTGTTCGGGCGCCAGACCCAGGCGTTCGCGCAGCAGCCGCGCGGTCTTGTGGCACTGGCAGTGGTAGGGGTCACCCAGGTGAAGGCTGCGCTCGGGCAGGCCATGGAAGCTGAGCAGCAGTCGTTCGGCCGCTGGCTGCTGCTGCCAGTGCCGACGCAGCCGGGCGGCCAAGGCGTCGATGTAACCGGGATCGTCGTGGTACTGGCTCAGCGTGCGCAACTCGGGCACCCAGCGCGCCTGCAGCGCCCAGCGGTGCAGGGCGTCGGCCACGCTGCCGGTCGTGGCGGCCGCGTATTGCGGGTACATCGGCAGCACCAGCACGCGGGTGACACCAGCAGCGCGCATCTGGTCCATCACCCGGGGCAGCGCAGGCTGGCCATAGCGCATGGCATGGTGCACGTCGATCGTGTGGCCGCGGCGCCCGAGTTCGACCTCCAGTGCCCGTGTCTGACGCTCTGTCCAGACCGCCAGGGGCGAGCCTTCGGGCAGCCACACGGTCGCATACTTGGCTGCCGACCTGGCAGGGCGCAGGCGCAGGATGATGCCGTGCAGAATGGGCCACCACAGCAGCCGCGGAATCTCGACCACACGTCGGTCCGACAAAAACTCGGCCAGATAGCGTCGCAGCGCCGGTGCGCTGGCTTCGTCGGGCGTGCCCAGGTTCACCAGCAGCAAGCCGGTGCGCGCAGGGCTGCCGTGCCGGTAGGCCGGTTCGGGGCGGAACGTCATGCGCCGGTGAGCCGTTGCACGCCGCCTGCACGATCGAGGCGGTGCAGGCTCAGGCTCAGAGGACAACCCCGCGGGGTGACAGTGCGGCGGGTGCGGTCGCGGGCTGGCGATCGGCGACGTGCACCACCTCGAAGCGGACGATGGCCGCGCCGGGGTCGGTGGGTGAAGCGCCCAGCCCGACCGTGCCGCTGCCGTGCAAGGTGCAGCTGCCGCGGCGCAGGCTGACGATCTCGCCGTCGTTGAAGCGCACGTACGTGCCGTTGTAGCTGAGGTCAGTGAGCTGCAGACTGCCACCGTACCAGTCGATGCGCGCGTGCGAGCGCGACACGCGCGAATCGTCGACGCAGAAGTTGGCCTGCGCGCCGCGGCCCAGCACCACCGGCATCTGGCGGTTGTCGAACACGCGGTTGAGCGCATTCCAGCTCAGGCTCACGCCCTCGGTTTCGCCGCTGATCGAGACGTCGCCAAACTGCGTGACCGCGGCGTCGCCGCCTCGCCGCCGGGCCATCACGTGCACCTGCACCGGCTCAGCGCGGCCGCGCAGCGCCAGGCGGTCCAGGCTGCGAAAGCGTGCCTGCGTGTCGATCGGGATGCCCTGCAGCACATCAACCGTGGCCAGGGTCTCGTTGTCGCCGGCGTGGTCGATCAGCCGTGCGGCCACGTTGACGGCGTCGCCGAAGCAGTCGCCCGCCATCTCGACCACCTCGCCGCGCGCGATGCCCACCTGCAGTCGCAGCGCGCGCAACCCCGACGAGGCGCCGCGTTCGCTGCCCTTCTGCACGATGGACTCGAGCACGTCGTGCATCACCACCGCAGCCTGCACCGCCGGCGTCGATTCGGCAAACACCGCCATCAGGCCGTCGCCCAGGGTCTTCACGACATGGCCGCCGAATTCGGCGACCGGCTTGCCCAGCGCACCCACACAATGCGTGACGACCGAAGTCGCCTCGGCATTGCCCAGCGTCTCGAACAGCGAGGTACTGCCGCGCAGGTCGGCGAACAGGACGGTACGGTCAGCAATCAGTGTCATGCCAGTACAAGTGTACCGTCGTGAACTATGCACGCTGCCGGAAACCCTCAGGGGCCCGGCCAAGCCGGCTAGAGATTGTCCAGATAGGTTCTCAGCTTGTGCCTGCGGCGAAAGCCGAGACGCGCTCGCTGGGCGAGCGCGGCCGCCAGCGGCAACGATCTGACCAATCAGAGATTGTCCAGGTAGGTTCTCAGCTTGTCACTGCGGCTGGGGTGCTTGAGCTTGCGGATCGCCTTGGCCTCGATCTGGCGGATGCGCTCGCGCGTGACGTCGAACTGCTTGCCCACCTCTTCCAGCGTGTGGTCGGTGCTCATCTCGATGCCGAAGCGCATGCGCAGCACCTTGGCCTCGCGCGGGGTCAGGCTGTCCAGGATGTCCTTCACCACGTCGCGCAGGCCGGCCTGCATCGCGGCCTCGATCGGCGCCGTGTTGTTGGTGTCCTCGATGAAGTCGCCCAGGTGGCTGTCGTCGTCGTCGCCGATCGGCGTTTCCATCGAGATCGGCTCCTTGGCGATCTTCATGATCTTGCGGATCTTGTCCTCGGGGATCTCCATCTTCTCGGCCAGCGTCGGCGCATCGGGCTCGTAGCCGAACTCCTGCAGGTGCTGGCGGCTGATGCGGTTCATCTTGTTGATGGTCTCGATCATGTGCACCGGGATGCGGATGGTGCGCGCCTGGTCGGCGATCGAGCGGGTGATGGCCTGGCGGATCCACCAGGTGGCGTAGGTCGAGAACTTGTAGCCGCGGCGGTATTCGAACTTGTCCACCGCCTTCATCAGGCCGATGTTGCCCTCTTGAATGAGGTCGAGAAACTGCAGGCCGCGGTTGGTGTACTTCTTGGCGATCGAGATCACCAGGCGCAGGTTGGCCTCGATCATTTCCTTCTTGGCGTCGCGGCTGGACTTCTCGCCTTCGTTCATCTTCTTGTTGATCTGCTTCAGGTCTTCCAACGGCACCACGGCGCGGGCCTGCAGGTCGATCAGCTTCTGCTGCAGTTCCTGCACCGCCGGCAGGTTGCGCGCCAGGACCACGCTGTAGGGCTTGGACAGCGCGATCTCCTTCTCGGCCCACTTCAGGTTCAGCACGTTGGGCGGAAAGGTGCGGATGAAGTGGTCCTGCGGCATGCCGCATTTGTCGACCACGATCTTGCGGATCTCGCGCTCGTAGCGGCGAAGGTCGTCGACCTGACTGCGCAGGATGTTGCACAGCCGCTCGATGGTCTTGACCGTGAAGCGGATCGTCATCAGGTCTTCGCTGATGGCGTGTTGTGCCCGGTTATACGAGTTCGACTTGTAGCCTTCCTTCTCGTAGGCCTTGCGCATCTTGTCGAAGTGCACGCGCAGCGCGGCAAACTTCTCCAGCGCCTGGTTTTTCAGCTCCTCGAGCTTCTTGGTCAACGCTTTCGAGCCGCCCTGGCCGTCGTCATCGTCCTCTTCGTCGAACTCGTCGAAGTCCTCTTCGGCCACATAGTCGTCGGCCTCGTCCTCGGCGACAAAACCGTCGACCGCCTCGGAGATCTGCATCTCGCCGGCGCCGATCTTGTCGGCGTAGGTCAGGATCTCGGCGATCGTGGTCGGGCTGGCGCTGATGGCCAGCATCATGGCCTGCAGCCCGCCTTCGATGCGCTTGGCGATCTCGATCTCGCCTTCACGCGTCAGCAGTTCCACCGTGCCCATCTCGCGCATGTACATGCGCACCGGGTCGGTGGTGCGGCCGAACTCGCTGTCCACGGTGGACAAAGCGGCCTCGGCGGCCTCTTCGGCCTCTTCGTCGGTGGCGGTGGCGGTGGTGCTGCCGCTGATCAGCAGCGTGGCGGCGTCGGGCGCCTGCTCATAGACCGCGATGCCCATGTCGTTGAGCATCGACACGATGGCCTCGAGGATCTCTTCGTTGACCAGTTTCTCGGGCAGGTGATCGTTGATTTCCTGGTGCGTCAGGAAACCCCGCGTCTTGCCCATCTTGATCAGGGTCTTCAGCTCGTGCCGGCGCTTGGCGACCTCTTCTTCGGTCAGCGTGGTCTCGTCGAGGCCGAATTCGCGCATCAAGGCGCGCTCCTTGGCGCGGCTGACCTTCATGCGCAGTGGCTTGGCCTTGACTTCCTTGCCGTCGCCGGCAACTTCGACCTCGACTTCGACTTCGACTTCCAGTTCGGCTTCGACGTCAGCCAGATCGACGTCGTCTTCCCTCGGCTTCTTGACGTCGGCGCCCTTGATGCCGGCGGACTTGCCGCCTTTGGTGTCGGTCTTGGCGGCCGGCTTGCCGGCGGCTGCCTTGGTGCCAGCCGTCGTCTTACCCGTGGGCTTGGTGGCCACCTCGAGCTTGGTCGCGGTCTTGGCCGCCGCTTCGGCCTTGGCCGAAGTCTTGGCGGGTGCCTTGCCAGCCGCGGCCTTGGGCGCCGGCGCCGGGGCCTTGGGTTTGGTCTTGGTGGCAGGTTCAGCGTTCGGCTTGGCGGCGGGCTTCTTCGCGGTCATGGCGATCCTTCAGGGATGGGGGGCGGCACCGGCACCGCTGGCTGCGCGACGCGTCAGGGTCATGGGCGTGACGCCGGTCCGCGGCGCACACGCTCACGCCATGGTCGGGCGTGTTGCAGACAATGGGATTCCGGCGGGCAAGTTCGCGTGACCGAGTCGGTGGGCAGCCCTTGCGGGTGAGGTTGACCGTACGATGAACCCTTGTCGAGGGTGGTCGGGGCCCGGAGGTGCTGCTGTCACTCTTGCCGCTGCAATGAACGGAGGATTATACCGGCCCCACTTCGTTCGTGGGCATGGCCAGGGCCTCCTTGTGCTGCCGCAGGCGGTGGTGGATGGCGGCGATGCGGTCGAGCTGCTCGCGGTCGGTGCAGCCGCTGCCGATCAGCTGCTGCACCTGCGCATTGAGCTCGTCGATCCACAGCCGGTGCAGCACCCGCAGCAGGTCGTCGAAGTCGTGCCGATCGTCCAGCGATGCGGGGTCGGCGATGCGCAGCGCAACGACCCGAAGCTCGTGCCCGGACAGCGCTTCGTCGAGAGCGGCCCAGGTCTGCGCGCCATGGTCGGTGATCTGCTGCTCCAGCCAGACCACCAGCGCGGCATGATCTCCGCCGAGCCTGTGCAGCCGCTGGTGGTCGTCGGCGGCGAGCCGGTCCCACCAGTCGGCATGGCGCAGCAACAAACGCAGTGCCAGGTCGGCCGACGCGGTGGGCATGATGCGGCCGGCCAGACGACCTGGGCGTCGTGCCAGTGCGGGCAGCTGGCCCGCTGTACCACCGCCCTGGGGCCGCGACGCAGCAGTTTGTCGCGACAGCTGCCACATCGTGTCGAGGTCGTCGGGCCCGAGCTGGGCGGTGCGCGCCAGCTCACCCAGCAGCTGGCGGCGCAGGGCGCCGTCGGGCAGGGCGCTCCACATCGGCCGTGCCTGCGCCAGCATGCGCGCTCGGCCCTCGGCGGTGCCCAGGTCACAGTCGGCTGCCGCTTGCAGCAGCAACTGGCGTGACAGCGGGGTGGCCTGCGCGATGGCCTGCTCGAAAGCCTGCGGCCCCTGCTCACGCACGAAGCTGTCCGGGTCGTGTTCAGGTGGCAGGAACAGGAAGCGGGCCTGGCGCAGATCGGTGGCATGCGGCAGCGTCGCCTCCAGTGCGCGCGCGGCGGCGCGTCGGCCGGCGTCGTCGCCGTCGAAGCTGAACACCACCGAGTCGGTGAAGCGGAACAGCTTCTGGATGTGCTCGGGCGTGCAGGCCGTGCCCAGCGTTGCCACTGTGTTGCCGAATCCACTCTGGGCCAGCGCCACCACGTCCATGTAGCCCTCGACCACCAGCGCGTGGCCGCGCTCGCGGATCGCCTGGCGTGCTTCGAACAGGCCGTAGAGCTCACGCCCCTTGCTGAACACGGGCGTCTCGGGCGAGTTCAGGTACTTGGGTTTGCTGTCGTCGAGCACGCGCCCGCCGAAGCCGATGATCTCGCCGCCCACCGCACGGATCGGAAACATCACGCGGTGGCGGAACCAGTCGTAGCGCTTGCGCTCGTCCGCAGGGGCATCGACGTCGTCGGCACTGCTGCGCACCAGGCCTGCTTCTTCCAGCACGGGATCGTCGTAGCTTGCAAACACGCTGGCCAGGCCGCGCCAGCCGGGCGGGGCGTAGCCCAGGCCGAAGCGGGCTGCGATCTCGCCCGACAGGCCGCGCGACTTCAAATAGTCGACGGCCTCGGGCGAGGCCTTGAGCTGCGCGCGATAGTGGCGCGCGGCGCGCTGCAGCACGTCGGTCAGCGACAGCCGCCGCTCGACCAGACGCTGGCGGCGTTCGCGCTCTTCAGGGCTGACCTGTTCCTGTGGCACCTGCATGCCCACGGCCTGCGCCAGGTCGGTTACGGCGTCGACGAAGCTCATGCCGGTGTGTTCGGTCAGGAAACGGATCGCATCACCGCTGGCGCCGCAGCCGAAGCAGTAATAGAACTGCTTGCTCGGGCTGACCGAGAAGCTCGGAGATTTCTCGCCATGGAAGGGACACAGGCCCATCAGATTGGCGCCGCCGCGCTTGAGTTCGACATGACGGCCGACCACGTCGACGATGTCGACGCGGGACAGCAGGTCCTGCAGGAAGCCGGCGGGGATCACCCGGGCAAGTCTAGGGGCGAACCGCGGCGTGGGCGGTCAGGGGTCGCTGACCAGGGGGCAGCTGTACGACCGAACCGGAGGATCAGCAGCGGACCGAACCGGGGGATCAGTGGCCAACCGAACCGGTCGGTGCCGCTGATTCGGCGCCCAGCGCCGGCACCAGTGCGAACATGCCTTTGTACTGTCGCACCCAGGCGGCCACCAGCCCGGGCGGCATCGGTGCCGCGATGCCGGTGCCTTGGCCGATGTCGCAGCCCATGTCGAGCAGCGTGCGGGCCTGGGCTGGGCTTTCCACGCCTTCGGCCACCACCACGCAGCCGAAGGTTCGTGCCAGGCCCACCACACCTTCGACGATGGCCCTGTCCTGCGAGTCGTCGAGCATGTGGTGCACGAAAGAGCGGTCGATCTTCAGCACATCCACCGGCAGGCGCTTCAGATAGGTGAGTGTGGAGTAGCCGGTGCCGAAATCGTCGAGCGCGAAGCGTACGCCCAGCGCGCGGCAGCGCGCCATCAATGCCGAGGTGGCTTCGATATCGGCATGCGCCGCGGTCTCGAGCATCTCGAGCTCGAAGTTGGGCGCCAGTGCCTCGGGGTGACGCGCCAGCAGTTCCGACAGGCGCTGTGCGAAGTCGGGCTCTTGCAAGTGGCGCGCCGAGACGTTCACGCTGACCGAGATGTCCAGTCCGCCGCGGCGCCACTGCGACAAGTGCTCCAGCGCCTGAGCGAACACCCAGTCGCCGACGCGCGACGACAGCCCGGTGTTCTCGATCAGCGGCAGGAACTGCATCGGCGCAATCAAGCCATGCTGGGGATGGTCCCAGCGCAGCAGCGCCTCAAGGCCCAGCACCCGGCCGGCACGCATGTCGACCTTGGGCTGGTAGTGCAAGACGAACTCGGCCTGGTCCAGCGCTTCCTGCACCCGGCCGATCGCCATCACACGCTCTTCGGTGCGGCGGCGGTGCTCTGGGTCGAAGAACAGGTAGCCGTTGCGACCCGACTGCTTGGCGCCGTACATGGCGTGGTCGGCGTGGCGCAGCAAGGTATCGGCGTCGCTGCGGTCGATCGGGTAGACCGTCGCGCCCATGCTGGCCGTCACCTGCACCGGCTCTTCGGCGGGGTCGACCACGTAGGGCTGGGCCACCACGCGCAGCACGCGTTCGACCGCCATGCGCGCTTCTTCGATGGTCTCGGCGCGCAGCAGCAGAACGAACTCGTCACCGCCCAGCCGTGCGGCCGAGTCAGCCCAGGTGTCGCGCGTGCGCAGTGCACTGCGCAAGCGGCCCGCCAGCTCGATCAGCAAGCGGTCGCCGGCAGCGTGGCCGAAGCGGTCGTTGACCGGCTTGAATCGGTCCAGATCGAGATAGCACACGGTGAGCAGGTAACCGTCGCGATCGGATGAGCGCATGGCCTCGGCCAGCAACTGCGACAGGCGCATGCGATTGGGCAGTCGGGTCAGCTCGTCGAAGTTGGCCTGGCGCTCGAGGCGTTCGCGTTGCACGCGCTGTTCGGTGACGTCGGTGATCACCAGCACGTGATAGCGCAGGTCGCCCTGCGGGCCGTTGACCGACGAGATGGTGACCTGCAGTGTGCAGATCTCGCCGCTGCGCCGGCGCTCGAGCAGTTCACCGCGCCAGCCACCGGTGGCGCGCAGCCCCGACCACATCGCAGCGCGCTGCTGGCGCGCCAGCGGGTCGGCGGCGCTGGGGCGCAGCAAGGACGGCACGCTGCCCAGCATCTCGGCCCGCGTCACGCCCAGAATCTGCGTGTAGGCCGGGTTGGCGTCGAGCACCTTGAGATCGGCATCGGTGATCAGCAGGCCCTCGTGCAGGTGCTGGAACAGGCTGACCGACAGGCGCTGGCGTTCCAGCGCGTCGTGGCGGTCATCGACGTCAAGCAGCGTGGCGAGCAGTCGCAGCGGCTTGCCGCCGGGCTCGCGTTCGATGACCAGCAAGGTGGCTTCCAGCCAGCGCCAGGTGTCAGCCAGTGGCATGCGCAGCTCCAGCCGCATGCGGCCGGTGTCGCCGGCCGTTACCTGCGCCAGCGCTTCGAGCAGGGCCGGCCGATCGTCCGCGTGCACGGCCTCGATCCAGGTCTCGGGTGTCCAGCGTGTGCCCGTGAAACCCGCCAGCGAGCGCCAGGCGCCGGAGACAAAACTGTCTCCGGGCAACAATCGCCAGTCGGCCACACCCAGGCGGGACCCGTCGAGCGCCCATTCCCAGCGCTGTTCGCGCCGCACCGACCTGGCGCGCACGGCATGGGCGACCAGCAAGGTCGCCAGCAGCGACAAGACCAGTGCCAGGGCCTGCGCCTGCACCTCGGGCGCTGCCCGCTGCGCGCCCCAGCCGACCGCCAGCGCGCAGGCCAGCAGTGCCAGTGACGCCGATGCCGTGCCGCCCAGCGCCGACAGCGCGAGCAGTGCCGCGAACGGCAGGAACCACCAGACCGAACGCAGGCTGCCCAGCGCTTCTTGCCAGGGCGCCAGCGCCCCGGCCACGACCACGGCACCGAGCATCACCAACAACAGCAGTCGTGCGGGCCCGAGCCTACGCTCGGTGGGCGCGACGCAGCACATCGGCAAAGCAGTCAGCACAAACCCCGCCAGGCCGGTCAGGACCACCGGCAACAGCCCCTCGACGCCGAGGGCGGTGCCGGACGGCGCGTCGGCAAGCAGCAGCGCGCTCCGATGCAGCAGCGACGTCAGCGCCAGCGACCAGGCGCTGCCCGCCAGCAGCAGCCAGGCCAGATCGCGGGTACGTTCGAGCCGCCAGTCGAAACGGGTTCGGCCGAGCAGCCAGGCCAGTGCACAGCTTAGAACACCCGCGGCCGAGGCCAGCCCGAGTGCAGCGCCGGGTCCGAAACCGGAGGCCCACAGCGCCAAGAAGGTTGCCAGCAAGGTGGTGGTCAACAGGGGCAGGCCTTCGCGGGCGTGGCCAGTCACGGCCAGGCCCGCGACGAGTGCGAGGCCGGCCACCAGGCCGATCAGGCCGCCCCCGGCCGCGGCCTTGCCTGCGATCATCAGTGAGGTGGCCGCGAGCAGCACCAGTACCAGGCGCGCCACGGCCCGCACGCGCGGATGGTGGTCGGCCCGTCGAGGGGCGGGCAAGAGGGAGATTTCGGCGCCGGTCACGGGATCGTCCGGCGAGGCCGGCGATGATCCTTCCATGCTATGCGGTTGCCTTCATCGCCGATGCAGGAACTTGCCCACCGGATTTCACGAGGCGGGGCACCCACGATGCTCAGATCAGGAAGTCATCGAGCCTGGCGCCACCGGCCAGGGCGTGCTTGAGCCAGTTCGGATGCAATCCACGTCCCGACCAAGTCTGGCCGGTCGCGGGATCGCGGTATTTGGCCGGTACCTTGCTGCCGCTGCGTCCCTTGGCCACGGGCGGTGCGGTGCGCGACCCCAGGTCGACCAGCGACAGGCCATGCTGGGCCATCAGCGACTTGACCTGCGCGATCGCCGACGATCGCTCTTCACGCTGCAGATCGACGATCTGCTGTTCGAGTTCGGCCCTTTTGGCCAGAAGATCGTTGAGTCGGCTGGCCATGTTCATCCTCGAGGTCGGTGGAAACTGGGCGCGAATATACAAGATATTGCCGCAGATATCCGGCCGCCTCGACCCAGACGATTCTTTATCGATAGCCCACGCGGTCCAGTATCTGCTGGACTTTGACCTGGTTCATGCCAATCACCCCGACCGCGACCGGGTCAGCTTTGAACCGACCCAGTGCGTCCAGAGCAGGGTTCGCCACCCGGGTGCCGGCGACCACCGGCCATTCGTTATTGCCATTGGCAAAATAGCCCTGGGCGTCGGCGCTGGAAAGGTATTCGAGGAAGCGCAGCGCTGCTTCCTTGTGCTGGGCGTGGCGCGCCATTGCACCACCGGCCACGTTGACGTGCGTGCCGTGGTCGGCCTGATTCGGAAATACCACGGCCACCCGTTCGACCACATCGCGGTCGGCGGGCGCCTGCGAGCGCATCAATCGGGCCAGGTAATAGCTGTTGGTCAGCGCCACACCACATTCACCGCTGGCCACGGCCTTGATCTGATCGGTATCACCGCCCTTGGGTGCGCGCGCCATGTTCGTGACCAGGCCCTTGAGCCAGGTTTCGGTTGAAACCGGCCCCAAATGTTCCAGCATGGCGCTGAACAACGACAGGTTGTACGGGTGCGATCCTGAGCGCGTGCACAACCGCCCCTTGTTTACTGGTAGCGCCAGCTTTTCATAGGTATCGACGTCGCCGCGCGGAATCCGCGACTTGTCGTACACCACGACCCGGGCGCGTGTCGAGAAACCGAACCAGGCCGAGCCTTCGCCCGCGTCTTTGCCACGCAGGTTGGCGGGTATGCGTTGTTCGAGGATCGGGCTGCGGACATGTTGGAACAAACCGGTCACCTCGGCCCGCCAGAGTCGTGCCGCATCCACCAGCAGAATCACGTCGGCAGGGCTTGCCGCACCTTCGCTTTTCAGCCGCGCCAGTATCCCGGCATCGTCGGCGTCGACCCGGTTGATACGGATGCCGGTGGATTTGGTGAAATTCTCGTAGAGTGTTTCGTCGGTCTGGTAATGGCGCGCTGAATAGAGGTTCAGCACCTGATCCTGGGCGACTACGGGGGCGGCCAGACACAGGGTCGAAATCAGCACGCACAGGCGGCGCAGCAAGGTCGGTCGCACTCGAGACTCCAGGCTCAGATTGATGACAACATCTTAACTGAGAATGAGAACGAGTCGCAATATAAGGATCTCAATCGAACATCGACACCCGTGGATGTCGCCACCCACCCATTCAGGAAGTAGCTGCAGGCGGGACATAGCCCACTGGCTTGTCGGCTTCACCGCCGAACAGAAACTGCTCCATCTGACGCGCCAGGTACTGGCGGGCACGGGCGTCTGCCAGGTTCAGACGGTTCTCGTTGACCAGCATGGTCTGGTGTCGCTTCCAGGCCTCGAAGGCTTCAGCGCTGATGCTGTTGTAGATGCGCTTGCCCAGTTCACCCGGGTAGGGCGCATAGGTCATGCCGGCCGCTTCCTTCTTCAAATAGACACATTGAACCATTCGCGTCATCGGGACATCTCCTTGTTGAGCTTCTTGACCAGCACTTGCGAGCGCCGGTCCCAGTTGTACTTGCGCTTGCGCGCCTCGGGCAGCCAGTCGGGGTCGACCTGCACGAAGCCGCGCTTGATGAACCAGTGCATGGTGCGCGTGGTCAGCACGAAGATGCTGTCCAGACCGGCGGACCGTGCACGCTGCTCGACGCGCTTGAGGATGCGCTCGCCGTCGCCTTGGCCCTGCACATGGGGCGAGATGGTCAGCGCCGCCATCTCTCCGGTGCGCGCCTCGGGGTAGGGGTAGAGCGCCGCGCAGCCGAAGATCACGCCGTCGTGTTCGATCACGGTGTAGTTGGCCAGGTCGCGTTCGATCTCGTTGCGCTCGCGGCGAACCAGGGTGCCGTCGCGCTCGAAGGGTTCGATCAGCTGCAGGATGCCGCCGACATCGTCGGCCGTGGCCTCGCGCAGGCTTTCGAGCTTTTCGTCGACCACCATGGTGCCGATGCCGTCGTGCGTGAAGATCTCGAGCAGCAGCGCGCCGTCGGTGGCAAAGGGCAGGATGTGCGAGCGCTCGACGCCGCCTTCGCAGGCCTTGACGCAGTGCTGCAGGTAGAAGGCGGGGTCGCTGGGCTGCTGCGGCGGCGGCATTTCGGCCAGCATGTGCTTCGCGTCGGCCACTGCCAGCTCAGTGTCGATGCCCGCTTCGCCTTCCGCGTCGGGGTCGTCGCGCTGTTCGGGGATGCCGGGCACTTCGGTCATGAAGACCAGCTTGTCGGCCTGCAGCGCGATCGCGGTGGCCGTGGCCACGTCTTCCATCGTCAGGTTGAAGGCCTCGCCGGTGGGCGAGAAGCCGAAGGGGCTGAGCAGCACCAGCGCGCCGATGTCGATGGCGCGGCGGATGGCGGCGCCGTCGACGCGGCGCACCAGGCCGCTGAGCATGAAGTCCACGCCGTCGACGATGCCCACCGGGCGCGCGGTGAGGAAGTTGCCCGACACCACGCGCACGGTGGCGTTGGCCATTGGCGTGTTGGGCAGCCCTTGCGAAAAGGCGGCTTCGATCTCGAAGCGCAGCTGCCCGGCGGCTTCCTGCGCGCAGTCCAGCGCCACCGCGTCGGTGATGCGGATGCCGTGCGCGAAGCGCGACACATGGCCCTTGGCGGCCAGTTGTTCGTTGACCTGCGGCCGAAAGCCGTGCACGAGCACGAGCTTGATACCCATGGCGTGCAGGATCGACAGGTCCTGCACGAAGGTGTTGAGCTTGCCCGCGGCGATGGCCTCGCCGGCCAGCGCGACGACGAAGGTCTTGCCGCGGTAGGCGTGGATGTAGGGCGCGACCGAGCGGAACCAGGGGACGAAGGTGTGCGGGAAGACGAGGCTCATGGCGCGCACGATTGTGCCGCAGCGTTCGGCGCCGGGCCCGCCTGGCGGAGATAATCCGCGCCCCGTGAATCTGCGCCCGCCACGGGCCTCGACGGCACATGCCGTCCCGCCCATCACTTACCCCGAATCGCTGCCGGTGTCCGCCCGGCGCGACGAGATCGCGCGCGCCATCGACGCCCATCCCGTGGTCATCGTCTGCGGCGAAACGGGCTCGGGCAAGACCACGCAGCTGCCCAAGATCCTGCTCGAGCTTGGCCGCGGCCTGGGCGCCGGCGGCCGTGGCCTGATCGGACACACCCAGCCTCGACGCATCGCGGCCACCAGCGTGGCCAAGCGCATCGCCGACGAGCTGCAGTCGCCGCTGGGCGAGGTGGTCGGCTACAAGGTGCGCTTCCAGGACCGGCTGCAGCCCGGCGCCTCGGTCAAGCTGATGACCGACGGCATCCTGCTGGCCGAGACGCAGACCGACCCGCTGCTGCGGGCCTACGACACGCTGATCATCGACGAGGCCCACGAGCGCAGCCTGAACATCGACTTCCTGCTCGGTTACCTGCGCCAGATCCTGCCGCGCCGGCCCGACCTGAAGATCGTCGTCACGTCGGCCACCATCGATGCCGATCGCTTTGCGCAGCACTTCGCGTCGGCGCAGGGACCAGCGCCGGTGATCATGGTCTCGGGCCGCTTGTTTCCGGTCGAGCAGCGTTGGCGCCCTTTTGAGGGCCAGCGCAAGGTCGAACTCGAAGACGCCATCGCCGATGCGGTTGACGAGTTGTGGCAACAAGGTAGCGGGGACATCCTGGTCTTCCTGCCCGGCGAGCGCGAGATCCGCGAGGCCGCCGACCATCTGCGCAAGCATCTGGCCGCGAAGCACCGCGGTGGCCCGCAGGCCGAGATCCTGCCGCTGTTCGCGCGGCTGTCGCAGGCCGAGCAGGAGCGTGTGTTCGAGACCGGCAACGGCCGCCGCATCGTGCTGGCCACCAACGTGGCCGAGACCTCGCTCACGGTGCCGGGCATTCGTTACGTGATCGACGCCGGCCTGGCGCGCGTCAAGCGTTACAGCTATCGCAGCAAGGTCGAGCAGCTGCAGGTCGAGCCGATCAGCCAGGCGGCGGCCAACCAGCGCGCCGGGCGCTGCGGGCGCGTGGCCAACGGCATCTGCATCCGCTTGTACGACGAGAAGGAATTCAACGAACGGCCGCGCTTCACCGACCCCGAGATCCTGCGCAGCTCGCTGGCCGGCGTGATCCTGCGCATGAAGTCGCTGCGGCTGGGGCAGATCGAGGATTTCCCGTTCCTGGAGCCACCGCCGCGCAAGGCCATCGTCGACGGCTACGCCTTGCTGGCAGAGCTGGGCGCCGTGGACGACGACAACGAGTTGACCGAGACCGGCCGCCAGCTGGCGCGGCTGCCGCTGGACCCTCGCGTGGGCCGCATGATGCTCGAGGCGGTGCAGCGCCAGGCGCTGAGCGAGGTGCTGATCATTGCGTCGGCGCTGTCGGGCCAGGACGTGCGCGACCGCCCGCTCGACCAGCAGCAGGCCGCCGACGAGAAGCACAAGCCCTTCGACGACGAGAAGTCGGAGTTCATGGGCTACCTCAAGCTGTGGAAATGGATCGAGGAGGGCCGCGGCCACGGTCAGGCCGGCGCGCACGCGCACAAGCTCTCCAACCGCCAGCAGGAGCAGCGCCTGCGCGAGCGCTTCGTCAACCCGCGCCGCGTGCGCGAGTGGCGCGACATTCATTCGCAGCTGCACACCGTGGTGGCCGAGCACGGCTGGCGGCTGAACAGCGCACCGGCCACCTACGAGCAGCTGCACCTGGCGATGCTGGCGGGGTTGCTGGGCAACATCGGTTGCAAGAGTGACGACGACGACTGGTACCTGGGCGCACGCGGCATCAAGTTCTGGCGCCACCCGGGCGCCAACCTGAGCAAGAAGCCCGGGCGCTGGCTGGTGGCCGCTGAACTGGTCGAGACCACGCGCCTGTTCGGCCGTGGCCTGGCGGCGATCGAGCCGCAGTGGATCCCCGGCATCGCCGGCCACCTGCTGAAGAAGCAGCTGCTCGAGCCGCATTGGGAGAAGAAGGCCGGTGAGGTGGTTGCGCTGGAACGTGCCACGCTGTACGGCATCGTGATCTACAACAACCGGCGCGTGAACTTCGCGCAGATCGACGCACACGCCGCGCGCGAGATCTTCATCCGCCAGGCCTTGATCGAGGGTGACATCGAGACCCGGCTGCCCTTCCTGGCACACAACCAGAAGCTGGTGCGCCAGGTACAGGAGCTCGAACACAAGGCGCGACGCCAGGACGTGCTGGTCGACGACGAGCTGATCCACGCGTTCTACGACCAGCAACTGCCAGCCGATGTTTGCTCGACCGCGAGTCTCGAGCGCTGGTTCCGCACCGAGCTGAAGCGACAGCCGCAGCTGCTGCAGTTGTCGCGCGACGAGCTGATGCGGCACGAGGCGGCGGGCATCACCACCGATTCGTTTCCGCGCACCGTGCGGCTGGGCGGCATCGACTGCGCCGCAAGCTACCTGCACGAGCCGGGCGATGGCAAGGACGGCCTGACCGTCACGGTGCCGATCTACGCGCTGAACCAGGTGGTCGACGAGCGCTGCGAATGGCTGGTGCCCGGCATGCTCAAGGACAAGGTGCTGGCGCTGCTGAAGAGCCTGCACCAGCGCCCGCGTTCACGCTTGCTGCCGCTGCCTGAATTTGCAGCGGCGTTCATCGAGCAGCACGCCTTCGGCGACGGCAGCCTGATCGAGGTGCTGCTTGCGGCCGTGCGCGCCAAGACGCAGCTGCCAGTGCAGCGCAATGACTTCAAGCTCGAACAGCTGAGCCCGCACCTGTTCATGAACTTTCGCATCGTCGACGACCATGGTCGCCAGCTCGGCGTGGGCCGCGACCTGGCCAGCCTGAAGGCCGAGCTGGGGCATCAGGCGCGAAATGCCTTTCAGGCGCTGGCTCAGCTGAAGCTGTCGCAGGTGACGGCGCCCTCGCCGCGCGTCGTGCCCGAGCCGCCATCCACGCCCGGCCAGAGCGGCATGCGCGCGTCGCTGCGCACTATGCCGCCGGCTGCGGTGTCTGCTGCGCCCGAACGCCATACCGACTGGTCCTTCGGCGAGCTGCCCGAGCTGATGGAGCTGCAGCGCGGCGGGCAGTCGCTGATCGGCTATCCGGCACTGATCGACCGTGGCAGCCATGTCGAGCTGGAGGTCTTCGACGAGCCGCAGGTGGCCGCGGCGCGCCATCGGGCCGGCATGCGTCGGCTGGTGGCGCTGCAATTGCGTGAGCCGCTCAAATATCTGGAGAAGAACATCCCTGGCCTGCAGCAGATGGCGGCGGCCTACTTGAGCCTGGGCTCGCTGGAGCAACTGCGCGAACAGATCATCGAGGTGGCGCTGGACCGCGCCTTTCTGGCCGATCCGCTGCCCGACGACGCGGCCACGTTCAAGGCCCGCATCGAGCAAGGGCGCAGCCGGCTCAACCTGATCGCCGCCGAGGTGGCGCGCCACGGCGCGGTCGTGCTGCAGGACCATGCCGCCGCGCAGCGCAAACTGAAGGACGCGCGCCCACCGCGCGAACTGGCCGACGACATCACGGCCCAGCTGCAGCGACTGTGCCCACCACGCTTTCTGGCCGAAACCGACTGGGCGGCGCTGCAGCACCTGCCGCGTTACCTGAAGGCCGTGGTGCTGCGCCTGGACAAGCAACGTGCCGACCCGGCCCGGGACACCGCCCGCGCGGCCGAGCTGCGGCCGCTGGAGCAGCGTTGGCTGCGCAAGCTGGCCGATCTTCGCGGTGCGCCGCATGCACGGCTGGACGAGTACCGCTGGCTGATCGAGGAACTGCGCATCAGCCTGTTCGCGCAGGAACTTCGCACGCCGCAGCCGGTCAGCGTGAAGCGCCTGGACAAGGCCTGGCAGCAGCTGTCGGGCTGACGGCCGATTGATAATCGTGCGATGGTGCGTCACGAAGCAAAGGTGCGACTGAACCCGAAGGGGGAAGGTAGTGCTGCTGCATGCTGCGCCAGTCCAACGGGTGAGAGTCCCGTCCCGGTAGGCGTCGGAGCGCCGGGTAGCAGGCCCCAGGCAGTGGAGGGAGACCTCCGTGCCCGAGCGGGGCGTCAAGAGCCCGTGAAGCGGCGCAAGCCGTTCAGCGGGGAGCAAGCACGCGGGCCGCA
This sequence comes from Rubrivivax sp., assembly GCA_016707445.1. Lineage (GTDB taxonomy): Bacteria > Pseudomonadota > Gammaproteobacteria > Burkholderiales > Burkholderiaceae_C > Rubrivivax. The sequence continues at coordinate 218,659 of JADJHR010000010.1, read as the reverse complement.
ACATGAAGTGAAGCCTGCAGCCTCGACAGATTTACAACCCGCAGGCCGGAGCCGCTCATTTCACGGCGAAGGCAACACCGCTGGCGCAAGAACCGAAGCGCGTTGGTGGCTGCGGCGGGGTATGGGGCGCAGCACGCGTGCAAGGACTGGAGCGGAACGTGAGAGGCCCGTCTGCGCGGCCCTTGTCAGGGCATGCGAGCTCGTATAAGCCCAAGGCGAAGTCGAGTCGTGCGCAGCGGGAGTCCGAGGGGATCGTAGTACCGGACGGGGCGGCGCCAGCCGTGCCGACGAAGGCCGTGCGGCATAACGCGGCTGGAGGGAAGGGTCCCTGCGGTGGTCATGCTGATGGAGCGGGTAAGCGCGAGGGAATGGCCGGCCAGACCGTGCCTAACGACCCCGTCGGTGATGAACCGAGCGACAAAGTGCGACAACTGCAAAGGCAGCTCTGGGCCGCAGCCAAGCGTGCACCGGGAAGGCGCTTCCATGCGTTGTACGGCCAGATGTGCAGGGGTGACGTCCTGCACGAGGCGTGGAAGCGAGTGCGCCGCAATAAGGGCGCAGCGGGCGTTGATCGGTTGACGATCGGCGAAATCGAGCAGTACGGAGTCCGGCGCTTCCTGGAAGAGCTGGGCGAGGTGCTGCGCGCGGGCGCGTACGGTGCGCAGGTCGTGCGGCGCGCCTACATTCCAAAGGCAGATGGGGCGAAGCGACCCCTGGGCATCCCGACGGTGCGGGATCGGGTGGTACAGATGGCGGCCAAGCTGGTGCTGGAGCCTATTTGCGAGGCGGACTTCGGGCCGTGTTCGTACGGGTTCCGGCCTAAGCGCAGTGCGCAGATGGCGTTGCAGCGGCTCAGGCAACTGGGCAACCAAGGCGCGGATCACGTGCTGGACGCCGACATCGAGAACTACTTCGGCAGCATCGAGCACGGCAAGCTGCTCACCCTGGTGGGCCAGCGGGTCAGCGACCGGAAGATGCTCAAGTTGGTGCGACAGTGGCTGCAGGCTGGGGTGATGGAAGACGGTGGTGGAGCCACCCGGTGGCGGGAACGCCGCAGGGTGGCGTGATATCGCCGTTGCTGTCGAACATCTACCTGCATGTGCTGGACCGGGTGTGGGCCAAGCATGGCGCGCATCTGGGCGAACTGGTGCGGTATGCGGACGACTTCGTGGTGATGTGCCGCAGCGCACAGGCCTGCGAAGAAAGCCAGCGCCGCATCGAACATGTGCTGGGCCGGCTGGGGCTGAAGCTGCATGCGCAGAAGACGCGGCGCGTAGTGTTGACGCAAGGCCGGGAGGGCTTTGACTTCCTGGGCTGTCATCTGCACAAGCGCATGAGCGGGCGGCTGTGGCAGCAAAAGGGCCTCAGGCGCTACTACCTGCAGAACTGGCCGGGTCGCAAGGCGATGAACCGAGTGCGAGAGCGTGTGCGGGAGCTGACCCCGCGCTGGCGCTGTCATCAGGATGTGCGAAGCGTGATTGCCCAGCTCAACCCGGTGCTGCGTGGCTGGGGGCAGTACTTCCAAACGGGCAACGCGGCCAATCACTTCATCGACGTGGATGCCTACGTCGAGAAGCGGCTGCGCAGCCTGCGCGTCAAGCGAGCGGGACGCAGCCTGCGGCCGGGCCAAGCCCAGCACTGGGATCGAGAGTACTTTGAAAGCCTTGGATTGCATCGCCTGCGCGGAACGATCCGCTACCCGGGCAAACCTCCTGGCAAAGGGAGGACTGCGTAATGCTGCGAGCCGACAGACCACTGGTAAGCCGTGTGCGGGAAATCCGCATGCACGGTTTGAACGGGGGCGTTGGCTCTGAACCCGGCCTTCGGGCCGCTTAGGAACCAACGTCTACCAATGAGCAATGGATACGAGTGGCTCGAGGTCGAGTCGCTGGACCTCGAGGCGCAGGGCGTGGCGCACCGCGTCGAAGGCGAAGGCGCGGGCAAGGTGGTCTTCATCGAAGGGGCCCTGCCCGGCGAGCGGGTGCAATGCAACGTCTCGCGCAAGAAGAACAACTGGGAGCAGGGCCAGATGTCGGCGCTGGCGCGCGAAAGCAGCCAGCGCGTGCGCCCCGGTTGCCCGCACTTCGGCCTGCATGCCGGTGCCTGCGGCGGCTGCAAGATGCAGCATCTGCATCCGGCCGCGCAGGTGGCAGTCAAGCAGCGCGTACTGGAAGACGGGCTGAAGCACCTGGCCAAGGTGAAGCCCGAACAGCTGCTGCGGCCGATCGAGGGCCCGGCCTGGGGCTACCGCTGGCGCGCGCGATTGTCGGTACGCCACGTGATCAAGAAGGGTGAGGTGCTGGTCGGATTCCACGAACGCAAGTCGCGCTACGTGGCCGACATGCGTGTTTGTCCGGTGCTTCCCGACGCAGTGAGCGCGCTGCTGCTGCCGCTGCGTGGGCTGATCGGCTCGATGGAGCAGCGTGACCGTCTGCCGCAGATCGAGCTGGCCATGGGCGACACGGTGACCGCCCTGGTGCTGCGCCACCTCGAGCCGCTGAGTGCTGCCGATGCGACGCGCCTGCGCGAGTTTGCGACGACGCATGGTGTGCAATGGTGGCTTCAGCCCAAGGGGCCAGAGACCGTGCACCTGCTCGATGAGGGTGGCACCGAGCTGGCCTACGCATTGCCCGAGTTCGGCGTGCAGATGCCCTTCAAGCCGACCGATTTCACCCAGGTCAATCCGCACATCAACCGGGTGCTGGTGGCGCGTGCCGTCGGTCTGCTGGACCCCCAGCCGCAAGAGCGCGTGATCGACTGGTTCTGCGGCCTGGGCAACTTCACGCTGCCCCTGGCCACGCGCGCGCGTGGGGTGCATGGCATCGAAGGCAGTTCGGTGCTGGTCGAGCGCGCGCTGGCCAATGCACGGCGCAACGGCCTGGCCGGGCGGACGCAGTTTTCAGCGCGCGACCTGTTCACGATCACGCCGGCCGAACTGCTGGTACTTGGCGCGGCCGATCGCTGGCTGGTCGACCCGCCGCGTGAAGGGGCCTTTGCGCTGGCCAAGGCCCTGGCTGACCTGCATGCCGCGCCGCCGGCCGACTGGCAGCCGCCACAGCGCATCGTCTACGTCAGCTGCAACCCGGCCACCTTGGCGCGCGACGCCGGCCTGCTGGTGCACCAGGCCGGCTACCGCTGCACCGCCGCGGGCGTGGTCAACATGTTTCCGCACACCGCGCATGTGGAGAGCATGGCGGTGTTCGAACGCAGCGCAAGCGCCCCACCCTGAACGAAAACGGGGCCCCGAAGGGCCCCGTCGCATGCCGTGCGGTGCCGCTGATCAGTCGCCGCCGCCGCCGCCGATGCCGAACAGCGCCAGCAGCGCCTGGAAGACGTTGAACAGGCTCAGGTAGACACCCAGTGTGGCGGTCACGTAGTTGGTCTCTTCGCCATCTCGCACGCGCTTGAGGTCATACAGGATGAAGGCCGAGAAGATGCCGATCACCAGCACGCTGAGCGTGATCATCAGCGCACCGCTCTGGATGAAGACGTTGGCGATGCCCGCCACCAGCACCAGGATGGCGCCGATGAACAGGAAGCGGCCCATCGCCGACAGATCGCGCTTGATCACGCTGGACAAGGTGGCCATGCCGAAGAACACCGCGCTGGTGCCGCCGAAGGCCATCATCACCAGGCTGGCACCGTTGCTGTGTGCCAGCACGAAGCCCAGCATGCGCGACAGCATCAGGCCCATGAAGAAGGTGAAGGCCAGCAGCAGCGCCACGCCGACGCCGGAATTCTTGTTCTTCTCGATCCCGAACATGAATCCGAAGGCACCGCCCAGGAAGACCACCAGGCCGATGCCAGGCGACATCAGGCTGGCCATCCCGATCTGCAGGCCGACCCAGGCGCCCAGCACCGTGGGCAGCATGGACACCGCCAGCAGCACGTAGGTGTTGCGCAGGACACGCTGACGCTCGCTGTCCAGCGAGGAGGCGGTACTGCCATGAAGGATTTCGACATCGGTGTTCATGCAAGCTCCTACTGCAGTTGAACCGCCTCCATTGTAGGTGGCAGCGGGTGCCGGCCCGATGTCCCCATCGCTTGGGGCGGCATTGGCCGGCGCGGACCGGCTTGGCGGTGGCAGAACCATCGGCTATGGTCTGCATCTTTGCACTTGATTGAATCTCATGAAGAACAAACCCCTGCTGACCCTGGACGATTGCCGACGCATCGCCGCCGCTGCCGAAGCCGAGGCCCTGAAGAACGGCTGGGCGGTAAGCCTGGCCATCGTCGACGACGGCGGCCATCTGCTGTGGCTGCAGCGGCTGGATGCCGCAGCGCCGATCTCGGCGCAGATCGCGCCGGCCAAGGCGCGCACGGCAGCGCTGGGCCGGCGTGAGAGCAAGGTCTACGAGGACATGATCAACCAGGGTCGGTATTCGTTCCTGAGTGCGCCGCTCGAAGGCATGCTCGAGGGTGGCGTGCCGATCATGGTGGACGGCCATTGCCTGGGCGCGGTGGGTGTCAGTGGTGTGAAGAGCAACGAGGACGTGCAGATCGCCCGCGCCGGCATCGCGGCGCTCAGCGCCTGAGCAGCAGCAGGCAGCCGCCGACGATCAGCGCTGCCGAGCCCAGGCTCCACGCGCTGGGCACTTCGCCGAACAGCAGATAGCCCAGCAGCGCGGCCCAGACAAAGCCGGTGTATTCCAGCGGCGCTGCGCGACTGGCTTCGATGTGCGTGAAGGCCCAGGTGATCGCCAGCAGCCCCAGCGTCGCCAGGGCGCCCATCAGCAGCACCGGGCCGCTGTCGCTGCCCAGCATCGGCTGCCAGCGCCAGAACACGGCGGGCGTCAGCAGCAGCGTGGGCAGCAGGTTCTGCACCAGCACGATGGTCCACAGCGCGTCACGCTGCGCCTGATGCCGGGCCAGCACGACCACGCCGGAATAGCACAGCGCCGAACATCCGGCGGCCAGCAGACCTTCGATGCGCGCGCTGCGGTCGGCCGACGGCGAAGCCCGCAGTTCCGGCCACAGTGACAGCGCCACGCCGGCCGCCCCCAGCAGCAGCGCCAGCCAGATCCACCGCGATGGCCGCTCGCGCAGCACCAGCATGGCCAGCAGCGAGATGAAGATCGGCGCCGTGTAGCCCACCGCCACCGCCTGCACCAGCGGCAACAGGGTCAGTGCATGAAACCAGCCCAGCAAGGCCAGCAGCAGCAGCACGCCGCGCAGCGCGTGGGCGCCGGCCAGTGGCCGCGCTGCGGCAGCGGTGAGCGAAACCACAGCCACAGCGGCAGCGCAAACAGGCTGCCGCTGGCAAAGCGAAAGAAAGTGAGTTGCAGCGCGTCGAAGCGCACACCCAGCAGCTTGACCGTGGCGTCCATGCCGATGAAGAACGCGGCCGCAGCCGCGGCGGCGACCAGCGGCAGCGTGACGCTGCTGCCGCGCGGCGGGGCGAGATTGGGGGACGCGACTTCGACCATGCCAGAGTCTAGGTGGCACCCGGGTGGCCGCCGCCCGGGCCGCTACAATCTGCAGGGTTTACCCGTCAACACCGCTGCCTAGCGAACGTCCGACTTCGGTCTTCCCTCGGATTCACACCCGAAGACTCAGCGAACGGGTCGAAGCTGGGCGCGCGAATCCGGAGTTCTTCTCTTGCTTCCCGACTCGCAGACCGTCAAGTCGTCCGTATCTCAAGCTGGGCTGCCGCCCGCCCTGCTGGCGCTGGCCGATGGCAACACCTTCGTCGGGACCTCGATCGGCGCGCCCGGTCGCACGGTGGGAGAGGTGGTGTTCAACACCGCGCTCACCGGCTATCAGGAAATCCTGACCGACCCCAGCTATTGTCGTCAGCTCGTCACGCTGACCTACCCGCACATCGGCAACACCGGCATCAACGCCGAAGACGTCGAGGCGGCGCGTGTGCACGCCGCCGGGCTGATCATCAAGGACCTGCCGCTGCGGGTGTCCAACTTTCGCGCAACGATGTCGCTGGCGGATTACCTGCAGCGCGAGAACGTGGTGGCGCTGGCCGACATCGACACCCGGCGGCTGACGCGTGTGCTGCGCAGTGGCGGCACGCAAAACGGTTGCATCACCAGCTTTGCACCCGGCCACAAGCCGACGGGCGACGACATGGCGGCTGCGGTGGCGGCTGCACGCGCCGTGCCGAGCATGGCGGGGCTGGACCTGGCCAAGGTCGTCAGCGTGCGCGAGCCCTATGACTGGACCGAGACCGAATGGCAGCTCGGCAGCGGCCATGGCCGCCAGACGGCCCCGCGCCACCATGTCGTGGCCTTCGACTTCGGTGTCAAGCTCAACATCCTGCGCATGCTGGCCAGCCGCGGCTGCCGCGTCACCGTGGTTCCGGCCGCGACGCCAGCCGCCGAAGTGCTGAAGCTGCGGCCCGATGGCATTTTCCTCAGCAACGGGCCGGGCGATCCCGAGGCCTGCGACTACGCGATCGAAGCCGTGCGTGCACTGGTTGCCAGCGGCAAACCGATTTTCGGCATCTGCCTGGGCCACCAGATCCTGGCACTGGCCTCGGGCGCGAAGACCTTCAAGATGAAGTTCGGCCACCACGGTGCCAACCATCCGGTGAAGGACCTGGACAGCGGCCGCGTCTGCATCACCAGCCAGAACCACGGTTTTGCAGTCGACGCGAGCTCGCTGCCGTCCACGCTGCGGGCCACGCACCTGAGCCTGTTCGACGGCACGCTGCAAGGCATGGCACGTACCGATCGGCCGGTCTTCTGCTTCCAGGGACACCCCGAAGCGTCGCCAGGCCCGCACGACATCGCCTATCTGTTCGACCGCTTCACCGCTCTGATGGACGCTACCTGACCTGGGCCGCTGGCACCGGCCGCTGCCCGCGGCCACGGTGCCGCACAGGAACACCCGCACCCGCATCCCGGACCCGATATGCCCAAGCGCACCGACCTCAAGACCATCCTCATCATCGGCGCCGGCCCGATCGTCATCGGCCAGGCCTGCGAATTCGACTACTCGGGCGCCCAGGCCTGCAAGGCCCTGCGGGAGGAGGGCTTCAAGGTCGTCCTGGTCAACAGCAACCCCGCGACCATCATGACCGACCCGGAGATGGCCGACGTGACCTACATCGAGCCCATCACCTGGCAGGTGGTCGAGAAGATCATCGCCAAGGAGCGGCCCGACGCGGTGCTGCCGACGATGGGCGGACAGACCGCGCTGAACTGCGCGCTCGACCTGCACCGCCATGGCGTGCTGGCGAAATATGGTGTGGAGATGATCGGCGCCAACGAGCATGCCATCGAGAAAGCCGAGGACCGGCTGAAGTTCAAGGATGCGATGACCTCGATCGGCCTGGATTCCGCGCGCAGCGGCATCGCACATTCGATGGAAGAGGCGCTGGCCGTGCAAAAGCGCATCACGGCGCAGATCGATGGCACCGGGTTCCCGATGGTGATCCGGCCCAGCTTCACGCTCGGCGGCACGGGCGGCGGCATCGCCTACAACCCCGAGGAGTTCGAGGAGATCTGCAAGCGCGGCCTCGATCTGTCGCCGACCAAGGAACTGCTGATCGAGGAAAGCCTGATCGGCTGGAAAGAGTTCGAGATGGAGGTGGTGCGCGACCACGTCGACAACTGCATCATCGTGTGCGCGATCGAGAACCTCGACCCGATGGGCATCCACACCGGCGACAGCATCACCGTGGCGCCGGCACAGACGCTGACCGACAAGGAGTACCAGCTGCTGCGCAACGCCAGCATCGCGATCCTGCGCGAGATCGGCGTCGACACCGGTGGCTCGAACGTGCAGTTCGCGATCAACCCGGACAACGGCCGCATGATCGTGATCGAGATGAACCCGCGCGTGTCGCGCTCGTCGGCGCTGGCGTCCAAGGCCACGGGTTTCCCGATCGCCAAGGTGGCGGCCAAGCTGGCCGTGGGCTACACGCTGGACGAGTTGCGCAACGACATCACGGGCGGCGCCACGCCGGCCAGCTTCGAGCCCAGCATCGACTACGTGGTGACCAAGATCCCGCGCTTCGCGTTCGAGAAGTTCCCCGCCGCCGACCCCAAGCTGACCACGCAGATGAAGAGCGTGGGCGAAGTGATGGCCATCGGCCGCACTTTCCAGGAAAGCTTTCAGAAGGCCTTGCGCGGCCTGGAAACGGGCATCGACGGCCTGTCCGAACGCAGCAGCGACCGCGACGAGATCATCGACGAGATCGGCAACGCCGGGCCCGAGCGCATCCTGTACGTGGCCGACGCCTTTCGGGTCGGAATGAGCCTCGACGAGATCTTCGAGGAGACCGCGATCGACCCTTGGTTCCTGGCGCAGATCGAGCAGCTGGTGGCGATCGAGCAGGCGCTGCGCGGGCGGGTGCTGGGTGAGGTGGCGGCCGACGAACTGCACGCGCTCAAGCGCCGCGGGTTTTCCGATCGCCGGCTGGGTACGCTGCTGGGCACGCACCAGCACGCAGTGCGTGAACGCCGCCATGCGCTGGGCATCCGCCCCGTGTACAAGCGCGTGGACACCTGCGCGGCCGAGTTCGCCACGCAGACCGCTTACATGTACAGCACGTACGACGAGGAGTGCGAGGCCGAGCCGACCGCACGCAAGAAGATCATGGTGCTGGGCGGCGGGCCCAACCGCATTGGCCAGGGCATCGAGTTCGACTACTGCTGCGTGCACGCGGCGCTGGCGATGCGCGAGGACGGCTACGAGACCATCATGGTCAACTGCAACCCCGAGACCGTGTCGACCGACTACGACACCAGCGACCGCCTGTACTTCGAGCCGGTGACGCTGGAAGACGTGCTGGAAATCGTCGACAAGGAACGCCCGGTCGGCGTGATCGTGCAGTACGGCGGGCAGACGCCGCTGAAACTGGCGCTGGACCTCGAGCGCGCCGGTGTGCCCATCATCGGCACCAGCCCCGACAGCATCGACATCGCCGAGGACCGTGAGCGCTTTCAGAAGCTGCTGCACGAGCTGGGCCTGAAGCAGCCGCCCAACCGCATCGCACGCACCGAAGACCAGGCGCTGGCGCTGGCGCACGAGATCGGCTACCCGCTGGTGGTGCGCCCGAGCTACGTGCTGGGCGGGCGCGCGATGGAGATCGTGCATGGCGACAAGGACCTCGAGCGCTACATGCGCGAGGCGGTGCGCGTCAGCGAGAAGTCGCCGGTTTTGCTTGACCGTTTTCTCGACGATGCCGTCGAGGTCGACGTCGACTGCATCAGCGATGGCCACGAGGTGATGATCGGCGGCATCATGGAGCACGTCGAGGCGGCGGGCATCCACAGCGGAGACTCGGCCTGCTCGCTGCCGCCCTACACCCTGTCGCAGAGCCTGCAGGACGAGATGCGGCGCCAGGCCATCGCGATGGCGCGTGCGCTCAAGGTCGTGGGGCTGATGAACGTGCAGTTCGCGATCCAGGGCGAGGGCGACGCGGCCGTGGTCTATGTGCTCGAGGTCAACCCGCGCGCGTCGCGCACGGTGCCGTTTGTCAGCAAGGCCACCGGCCAGCAACTGGCCAAGATCGCGGCGCGTTGCATGGCGGGCCAGAAGCTGAAGGACCAGAAGGCGGCCAAGGGCCGCGCGCCGGCCGAGGTGGTGCCGCCGTACTTCAGCATCAAAGAGGCCGTGTTCCCGTTCAACAAGTTCCCGGGCGTGGACCCCATCCTGGGCCCCGAGATGCGCAGCACCGGCGAGGTCATGGGCGTGGGCCGCAGCTTCGGCGAGGCGATGCTCAAGAGCCAGCTCGGCGCCGGCTCGCGACTGCCGACCCAGGGCACGGTGGTGATCACGGTGAAGAACGGCGACAAGGACAGCGCCGTCGCGGTGGCGCGTGATCTGGTGGCGCTGGGCTTCAACGTCGTGGCCACCAAAGGCACGGCGGCCGCCATTGCGGCGGCCGGCATCCCGGTGCGGGTGGTGAACAAGGTCAAGGACGGCCGGCCGCACATCGTCGACATGGTCAAGGCCGGCGAGATCCAGCTCGTCTACACCACCGTCGACGAGACGCGCGCCGCGATTGCCGATTCGCGACACATCCGCACCGCGGCGCTGGCCAACCGCGTCACCTACTACACCACGATGGCCGGCGCCGAGGCTGCCACTGAGGCGCTGAAGCACCGTGTCGACCTGGCCGTGGTGTCATTGCAGGAATTGCACGCGGAACTGAACTAGACTGGCACCCCCTTGCGCCGCCGCAGTTCGCTTGCCCCCTCCACGGGCAGCCTGCGGCGGATTCACTTTTGCCTCCGCTCGAAGACGCACGACATGGCCACCATTCCACTCACCCGCCGCGGCGCCGAGAAGCTCAAGGAAGAACTGCATCGGCTGAAGTCCGTCGAACGCCACGCCGTGATCCAGGCGATCGCCGAGGCCCGCGCCCAGGGCGACCTGTCGGAGAACGCCGAATACGAAGCGGCCAAGGACAAGCAGGGCTTCATCGAGGGCCGCATCAAAGAGCTCGAGTCCAAGCTGGCCGCGGCCCAGGTCATCGATCCCGGCAGCATCGACGCCGGCGGCAAGGTGGTGTTCGGCAGCACGGTCGAACTGGAAGACGAAGGCAGCGGCAAGCAGGTCACCTATCAGATCGTCGGCGACGACGAGGCCGACCTGAAGCTGGGCCTGATCTCGATCAGCAGCCCGATCGCGCGTGCCTTGATCGGCAAGGAGGCCGGTGATGTGGCCGAGGTGCAGGCGCCCGGCGGTCTGCACCACTGGGAGATCGTCGGCGTGCGCTACGTCTGACCGTGGCGCGCGCTGCAGCGGTCGAAAGGCTGAGACGGCTGTTGCCACCGGTGTGGCTGGGCGTGCTGCTGTGTGTGGCCTTCGTCGCCGCACCAGCGCCGTTTGCACTGCTCGCACCGGCTGACGCCGGGCGCGTGAACGGCCGGGTCTTTCTGCAGGAAGCCTGGATCAGCGTGGCGCTGGCGCTGCTCCTGTGGCTGTTCGAGGCGTGCGCGCGCGCAGCGCGCCGCGGCCAGTGGCAAGGGGTCGATGCTGAGTACCGAGATGATCCTGCTGTTGGGCACCTTGCTGTGCACGCTGGGCGGCTACTTCGCGGTGCAGACGCAACTGCCGGCGGCACGCGCCGGGCTGACCATGCTGAGCTTTGCGCAGCTGCATGGCGCCAGCATGGCGCTGTTCGGCATCAAGCTGCTGCTGGTCGCTGCACTGGCATGGCGCAGCACGGCAGCCTGATCAGCGCGTCGATCGCGATCGGTTCCGCGGGCGCAGGGCCCACGAGGGGACGCAGTAGCAACGGCACTTTCATGCGGCACCCACCGAAGTCTGGGTGAGGCAGTGCAACTCGAAGCTCAGCTCAAGCAGTTCGGCGTTGGCCATCGGCGCCGCGGCCGGTTCGCCCGCCAGCTCGCGCAGCACACGGCCGACGCCCTTGCTGGCCACCAGCAGCACGCGTCGGTTCAGCGCCGGGGCGATCTGCTGCAGGCCGGCACGAACACGCTGCGCAAAGGCATCGCGCGATTCACCGCCGGGCGGCGTTTCGCCGGCGGCCAGCATGGACTCGGTCTCGGCCAGCGGACGCAGGTTCCAGCCGCCCAGGCGGCGCTCGCGAAACGCGGGCACCAGGCGCAGCTCGACCATGCCCAGCGCAGCACGCACGATGGCCGCCGACTCGCGCGTGCGCTGCAGGTCGCTGCAGACGATCAGGTCGATGCGTTCGGGCTGCGCCGCCAGCCGCCGTGCGACTTCGATGACCTGTCGGCGGCCGGCCTCGGTCAGCGGCGGGTCGAGGTCGCCGCCGCAGCGCAGCCCGGCCTGGTTGGGTGCCGTGGCGCCATGGCGCACGATCAGCAGCCGCTGCCGGCTGCGGCCGGCCGCCACCTTTGCTTGGTGCGGGATGTCAGGCGAAGTCATGCGTTGAGCGCTTCAACGGGTGCGAAATGCACCGGGTTGCCCGCGTAGGGTTCACGCGGTGGCGCATGCATCACCGACCAGCTGCCGGCGGCCGCTTGCGAACCCAGCAGCCACCCGCGGATGAACCAGGTCTGGTTGCGATCGGCCAGCAGGGGCGAGTGGCCGGTGTCGGGCACGTGCATCACCGTGATCGGCTTGCCGCGGCACATGCGATCGATGGTCGGTGGCAGCAGCGTGTCGGACAGCAGGCCGTGAATCAGCAGCGTCGGGCAGTTCACCTGGCGCCACTGGCGCCATTGCTGCAGGCTGCGCTGGGCGTCGTGGCGGTAGGCCTGCAACGCGCGCACGTCGTGGCGGTAGATGCGACCGCCGTCATCTTCAGACCAGCGTGTCTGGTGAAACGTCAGATTGAAGCGGACGTCGTCGGCCAGCGGGCCGTCATTCTTGTGCGAGGCACCCACCTTGCGCAGCAGTTCAGACGGCGTGTGAAAGACGAAGTGCCGTGCAATGGTCTCGGCGCGGCGCTTGCGCCGCTGGGCCGGGATGTGCGGGCCGACATCGTTGAGGATCAGCCGCGCCACCAGGCCCGGGTGCCTGTCGATGAGTTCGATGGCAGCGCTGCCGCCCATCGACGAGCCCAGCATGATCACCGGGCGTCCGCCCAGGTGCATGATCAGCTGACGCAGTTGCTCGACATAGGTGGGCAGCGAATAGTCGCCTTCGTCGGCCAGCCAGCCCGATCGCCCGCGGCCCAGCCAGTCCATGCAGACGATGCGAAAGTGGTCGGCCAGGTCCGACGCCAGGTAGTTGAAGCGCATCGCGACATTGGCCACGCCGCCGCAACACAGCAGCACCGGGGCGTTCGGCGGGCCCCAGTCGGCGTAGGCGACGCTTGCCTTGTACGGCTTGCGCAGCCGGCGCGGTGTGGCCGGCTGCAGCGATTCGGGATGTAGGTAGTCGAAGCGCTCGAGCCTGAACTGACCATGGAAGCGGCCGACCACCTGACTGGCAATCGCCATGTACTGGCTCCAGTTCGAGATTTCGCGCCGGGGCAGGCGCGGCGCCGGCTCCCAGGCCGGATCGAAGCGTTCGTCCGGCATGCTGTCGCCGGCCAGTGCGTCATGCGGCACCACGCTGAGCACACGCTTCATGTCGTCCTCTCGGGCGGGATCGATGCAGCGGTCAGCCGGCTTGCAGCGCAGCGCATGGGCGTGTCCATGAAGGGCGGTCGTTCGTCCTGGTGAAGGGCAGGATCGCGGCACAGCGGCCCGCCCGGGCCCGCACATCGATGGCGGAGCCGTGGCGGGGATTTCGTCAGTTCTGGTGTCTGGCTTGAGGCTTCCCCACCGATGAATGTGTGGTGAAAGCCCAGTGCCAGCTTCCATCATCGGGGGTCGGGGGGAACAGGTTTGGCAGAAGTGGCCGATCCTGGGTTCGACACAACGCAGGATGAGTGCCGTGGCGGTGGCGGTGGGCGCCTTTGCGGTCGGAATGGCAGGGCTGCTGAACCACTTCAAGTACCGCGCGACGGCCACCCGCATCATCGAGCAGCGCCTGAACGAAACCGGCAAGTCGATCGAGAGCAGCATCCTGTCGTCGCTGCCGCCGGGCTTGCAGTTCGCCGACCGGGTCACCTTGCCGGCCATGCTGCAGCAGGTACCTGACGCTGAACTCGTTGCGGGTCTTCCTGCCGTCGGTCGCCTCGTCGTCGATGGTGAGGTGCTGGTACAGGTACTGGTGGACAACGCCTTCTTGACGCATCGCAGCTTCGAACGTGCGCTTCGGCAGCGGCGGCAATTTCAGCGTGTGCGCCGCGCTGATGCGGATCTGGTGCGAAAACCGCTTCAGGGCCTTCGCCGGCACCCGGGACGCCGGCAACTTGCTCAGCAGGATCTGTTCAACTACGGCGAGCTGATCACCGACGCGACCGCAGAGAGCTAGGCTGGCGAACGCTTCTTCGCCGATCGCTGCAGCGGACGAGCCCGTTTGATGAGCCCACCCGAGGTGACGCGCTGATTGCCCGGTACCTTGACCTTGGACACCGTGGGGCGCCGCGTTGCACTCTTGCTGGGTTTGACGATCGTCACCATGCGCGGGCCGGCCTTGCGGTCTTCGCGTACGGGCTTGTCCTTGGCCTCGGGCGGCCGCCACAGCACCAGCAGCTTGCCGATGTGCTGGACCGCGGCCGCACCCAGCGTGTCGGCCAGTTGCTGCAGGGCGGCTTCGCGTGTGCTGCGTTCGTCGCTGAACATGCGCACCTTGATCAGGCCGTGGGCCTTCAGCGCCAGATCGACCTCGCGCTCGACGGCGGTGGTCAGGCCATCGTTGCCGATCATCACCACCGGGTCGAGGTGATGGGCCAGGCCGCGCTTGTCTTTGCGCTCGGCGGGGGTCAGGTTCAGGCAGGGCATCCTCGTATTATCCCTGCGATGAAGATCAAGTCCCGCAGCAACAAGATCAACAAGGCCTGGCTGCACGATCACCTGACCGATCCGTACGTGCGTCAGGCCCAGGCCGAAGGCTATCGGGCGCGCGCCGTCTACAAGCTCAAGGAGATCGACGAAGCACACCGCCTGCTGCGTGCGGGGCAGGTGGTGGTGGACCTCGGTGCCGCGCCCGGCGCCTGGAGCCAGTACCTGCGCCGACGCTTCGCCCCCAAGCTGGCCGGGGTCGGTGGCGCTGCGACGGGTGCGCTTGACGGCACGCTGATCGCGCTCGACTTGCTGCCGATGGAACCGATCGACGGCGTGCAGTTCCTGCAGGGCGATTTCCGCGAGGACGCGGTGCTGCAGGCGCTCGAGCAGGCGCTGGCGGGCCGCGCGGTCGATGTCGTGGTCTCGGACATGGCGCCCAATCTGTCAGGCATCGCGTCGGTCGACTCGGCACGCATGGCCGATCTGGTCGAACTGGCCGTCGACTTCTGCGAAAAGCACCTGCGACCGCAAGGGGCACTGGTGGCCAAGGTCTTTCACGGCAGCGGCTACAACCAGCTGGTCGAGCGCTTCAGACGCAGCTTTCGTGTCGTCAAGGCGCACAAGCCCAAGGCCTCGCGTGACCGCTCGGCGGAAACCTTTCTCGTCGGCATCGGTCTGATACCGGTTCAGCGTGACCGATCCGCCGCACAGAACGACGGGGAATCCCCCTGATTCAAGGGCTTGAAACTCTTGACTGAAATAGAATCGGGCCCATATCGACGGGGTCCGCGCGTTGCCGGCATTCGGATGGGACATGTTGTCACCGCCGTGCCGGACGCAGCGAGATCCAGGAGTCGCAGTGAACAATCAATGGTTTTCCAAGGTCGCTGTCTGGCTGGTGATCGCACTCGTGCTGTTCACCGTGTTCAAGCAGTTCGACCGTGGGGTGACGCAAGGCAACCAGATCGGGTATTCCGACCTGCTGGAAGAAGTGCGCGCCAAGCGCATCAAGTCGGTCACGCTGCAGGAAAGCCCGGGGGGCGGCACCGAGATCGTGGCCGTCACCAGCGATGACAAGCGCCTGCGCAGCACCGCCACCTACCTTGACCGCGGGCTGGTGGGCGACCTCATCAACAACGGCATCAAGTTCGACGTCAAGCCGCGCGAAGAGCCCAGCATCCTGATGAGCATCCTCGTCAGCTGGGGCCCGATGCTGCTGCTGATCGGCGTGTGGATCTACTTCATGCGCCAGATGCAGGGCGGTGGCAAGGGTGGCGCCTTCAGCTTCGGCAAGAGCAAGGCACGCATGCTCGACGAGAGCAACAACACCACCACGTTCCAGGACGTGGCCGGCTGCGACGAGGCCAAGGAAGAAGTCAAGGAACTGGTCGACTTCCTGAAAGACCCGCAGAAGTTCCAGAAGCTCGGCGGCCGCATTCCACGTGGCGTGTTGCTGGTCGGCCCGCCCGGAACCGGCAAGACGCTGCTGGCCAAGGCCATCGCCGGCGAGGCCAAGGTGCCGTTCTTCAGCATCAGCGGCTCAGACTTCGTCGAGATGTTCGTCGGTGTCGGTGCGGCCCGTGTGCGCGACATGTTCGAGCAGGCCAAGAAGAGCTCGCCCTGCATCATCTTCATCGACGAGATCGACGCCGTCGGCCGCCACCGGGGTGCCGGCCTGGGCGGTGGCAACGACGAGCGCGAGCAGACGCTGAACCAGATGCTGGTCGAGATGGACGGCTTCGAGACCAATTTGGGCGTGATCGTGATGGCGGCCACCAACCGGCCCGACATCCTCGACCCGGCGCTGCTGCGCCCGGGCCGCTTCGACCGCCAGGTCTACGTCACGCTGCCCGACGTGCGCGGCCGCGAGCAGATCCTCAACGTGCACATGCGCAAGGTGCCGGTCGGTCAGGACATCCGCGCCGACATCCTGGCGCGCGGCACGCCGGGCTTCTCGGGCGCCGACCTGGCCAACCTGGTCAACGAGGCGGCGCTGTTCGCCGCGCGCCGCAACGGGCGCGTGGTCGAGATGGTCGACTTCGAGAAGGCCAAGGACAAGATCATGATGGGCCCCGAGCGCAAGTCCATGGTCATGCCCGAGGAGGAGCGCCGCAACACCGCCTACCACGAAGCCGGCCACGCGCTGGTGGCGCGGCTGCTGCCCAAGACCGACCCGGTGCACAAGGTAACGGTCATCCCGCGTGGCCGCGCGCTGGGGGTCACGATGCAGTTGCCCGAGGGCGACCGGTACAGCATGGACAAGGAGCGCATGCTGTCGACCATCAGCGTGCTGTTCGGCGGCCGCATCGCTGAAGAGGTGTTCATGAACCAGATGACCACCGGCGCTTCCAACGACTTCGAACGGGCGACCGCGATGGCGCGTGACATGGTCACGCGCTACGGCATGACCGACGAACTGGGGCCCATGGTCTACGCCGACAACGAGGGCGAGGTCTTCCTCGGCCGGTCGGTGACGAAGACGACCAACATGTCCGAGGAAACGATGCGCACGGTCGACTCGGTGATCCGCCGCATCATCGACGAGCAGTACAGCGTGGCGCGCCAGCTGATCGAGGACAACAAGGACAAGATGCACGCGATGGCCAGGCACTGCTCGAATGGGAAACCATCGACGCCGAGCAGATCGACGACATCATGTCGGGCAAGCCGCCGCGGCCGCCCAAGGACTGGACGCCTTCGGTCAACAAGGCCAGCGGCCCGACGCCGCCGGTCAACCCCGACGGCGCACCGGCAGCCGCCTGACCGGGTGCTGCCGCGATGCGGGGCCTTCGGGCCCCGTCGCTTTTTCTGCCGCCGCTGCGGGTGTCCCTGCACAACCGGTCACGAAAACAGCATCATGGTTGCCACGGGTGGCCACGAGCCTGCGCTGACAATTCCGCGGCGAGGATGAGACCATGAGCAGACAGTATTTCGGCACCGACGGCATTCGCGGCGCAGTGGGCCAGCCACCGATCACGCCTGACTTCATGTTGCGCCTGGGCCATGCGGTGGGCCAGGTGCTGCGGCGCGGCGGCCGCGGCCCGCGGTGCTGATCGGCAAGGACACGCGCATCTCGGGCTACATGCTCGAGTCGTCGCTCGAGGCCGGCTTCGCCTCGGCCGGCGTCGACGTGCTGCTCAGCGGCCCCTTGCCGACGCCCGGCGTGGCCTACCTGACACGCGCGCTGCGGCTGGACCTGGGCGTAGTGATCAGTGCGTCGCACAACCCGTTCGAAGACAACGGCGTGAAGTTCTTTTCGGCGCAAGGCGAGAAGCTGCCCGACGAGTGGGAGCGCGACGTCGAAGCCGCGCTGGGTGAGTCGCCGCAGTGGGCCGATGCGGCCAATCTGGGCAAGGCCCGCCGCCTGACCGATGCCGGTGGGCGCTACATCGAGTTCTGCAAGAGTACCGTGCCGCACAGCCTGTCCCTGCGCGGCATGAAGATCGTGGTCGACGCCGCACACGGTGCCGCCTACCACGTGGCGCCCGATGTCTTCCACGAACTGGGCGCCGTGGTGGTGCCCATCGGCTGCCAGCCCGATGGCCTGAACATCAACCAGGGCGTCGGCGCCACGTCGCCCTCGGCACTGGTGGCCGCGGTGGCCGAGCACCGCGCCGACTACGGCATCGCGCTCGACGGCGACGCCGACCGCCTGCAGATGGTCGACGCCCAGGGCCGGTTGTTCAACGGCGACGAACTGCTCTACGTGATGGCCGCCGACCGGCTGGCCAAGCGCCAGGCCGTGCCGGGCGTCGTCGGCACCTTGATGACCAACATGGCGGTCGAAGTGGCACTGCGCCGCCTGAACATCCCGCTGGTGCGGGCCAAGGTGGGTGACCGTTACGTGCTGGAAGAGCTGACCCGGCGTGGCTGGCAACTTGGCGGCGAAAGCTCGGGCCACCTGCTGGCACTGGACCGCCACACCACCGGCGACGGCATTGTCAGTGCCTTGCAGATCATGCAGGCCATCCGCCGCAGCGGCAGCACCTTGTCGGCCCTGCTGGAAGGCGTGAGCCTGTTCCCGCAGACCATGATCAACGTGCGACTGCGTGCCGGCAGCGACTGGCAGTGCAACCCGAGACTCGACGATGCCCAGCAGTCGGCGGCGCGCGAACTGGGCGACGACGGCCGCGTGCTGATCCGCGCCTCGGGTACCGAGCCGGTCCTGCGCGTGATGGTCGAGGCCCGCGACGCCGAGATCGGCCGCCGCTGCGCCGAGCACCTGGCCGCCGCCGCCCAGGCCTGAACCGGCGCGGCCAGCGCCAGCACCCGATGGGGTGCACTGCGGTGTGGGCCAACAGCCGCGGCGCCCTGTCACGCGGCCGTCACAGTCGGTCTCTACAGTTCCTTTCAGACCCTCGGCACATCTGAAAGGACCTTCATGAACATCCCACTTCCCCGCCTGCTTGGCCCTGTGCTGGCGCTCGGCCTGGTGGCCAGCAGCGTGCGGGCCCAGGATGCCACCGGCGCCGGCGCTTCGTTCCCGGCGCCGATCTACGCCAAGTGGGCCGATGCCTACAACAAGAGCACCGGCACGCGCATCAACTACCAGTCGGTGGGGTCGGGCGCCGGCCTCAAGCAGATCAGGGCCAGGACGGTCGACTTCGGTGCCAGCGACGCGCCGCTGAAAGATGACGAACTGGCCAGGGACGGCCTGCTTCAGTTCCCCACCGTGATCGGCGGCGTGGTGCCGGTGGTCAACATTGCCGGCATCACGGCCGGCCAGATCAGGCTGACCGGGCAGGTTCTGGGTGACATCTACCTGGGCAAGATGGGCCGGTGGAACGACAGCGCCATCGTGGCACTCAATCCGGGCGTCAAGCTGCCCGACGCGGCGATAACCGTGGTGCGGCGCGCCGATGGGTCGGGTACCAGCTTCTTGTTCACCAACTACCTGTCCAAGGTCAACGCCGACTGGAAGCTCAAGGTGGGTGAGGGCACCGCGGTGAACTGGCCCACCGGGGCCGGGGGCAAGGGCAACGAAGGCGTGTCGGCCTTTGTGCAGCGCCTGCCCAACTCGATCGGCTATGTCGAATACGCCTACGCCAAGCAAAACCGGATGGCCCATGTGCAGTTGCGCAACCAGGCCGGCGAGTTCGTGTCGCCCGACGATGCGAGCTTCAAGGCCGCCGCTGCCGGCGCCGAATGGGCCAAGTCGTTCCACCAGGTGCTGACCGAACAGGCGGGCAAGGACAGCTGGCCGATCACCGGTGCCACCTTCGTCCTGATGCACAAGGTGCAGGACAAGCCGCTGGTCGCCACCACGGTGCTGAAGTTCTTCGACTGGGCCTATCGCAACGGCGATCCATCGGCCGCCGAGCTGGAATATGTCGCGTTGCCGGCCGGTGTCAAGGACCTGGTTCGAAAGCGCTGGGCCGAGCAGATCAGGGGCAGCTCGGGCAGGCCGGTGTCGTTACCGTGAGCGGGCGGCCGGCGGGCCCCTTGCCGACCCTAGCGACCCTGGCAACGCTGAGTCGCCCGACATGGCGCAGATCCCATGCCCGCTACACTGATCACGACCTCACTCGACGCCGCCGAACCCATGGAGCGTGATTCGCCGCAAGGGCGGCTGCCGGTCCGGCACCGTGTTGCACCCTGGGCCGATGCGGTGTTTTCGATGCTCGCGCACGGCGCCGCGTGGATCACGCTGGCCTTGCTGGCGGGCATCATCGCTGCGCTGCTGGTGGGCGCCGCGCCGGCGATCCGGGAGTTCGGCCTCGGCTTTCTGTGGAGCGCCGAATGGGATCCGGTGCAGGACAGGTATGGCGGCCTGGTCATGATCTACGGCACGCTGATGACCTCGTTCATCGCGCTGCTGATCGCAGTGCCGGTGAGCTTCGGCATCGCCTTGTTCCTGACCGAGATGTCGCCGCGCTGGCTCAAGCGGCCCTTGGGTATCGCCATCGAGCTGCTGGCGGCCATTCCGTCCATTGTCTACGGCATGTGGGGCCTGCTGGTCTTCGGGCCGGTCCTGGCCACTTTCGTGCAGGCACCGCTGCAATCGGCGTTTGGCGGCGTGCCACTGCTCGGCAGCCTGTTTTCGGGCCCGCCGGTGGGCATCGGATTGCTGTCGGCGGGCATCATCCTGGCCATCATGGTGATTCCGTTCATCGCCGCCGTGATGCGCGACGTGTTCGAGGTGACGCCGCCGATGCTCAAGGAATCGGCCTACGGCCTGGGTTCGACCACCTGGGAGGTGGTCTACAAGGTCGTGCTGCCCTACACCAAGACCGGCGTGATCGGCGGCATCATGCTCGGGCTGGGGCGAGCCCTGGGCGAAACTATGGCCGTGACTTTCGTGATCGGCAATTTCAACCAGCTGCAGTCATTGTCGCTGTTCGAGGCGGCCAACAGCATCACCTCGGCCCTGGCCAACGAGTTTGCCGAGGCAGGTGCCGGTCTGCATCAGGCCTCGCTGTTCTACCTCGGCCTGGTTCTGTTCTTCATCACCTTCGTGGTGCTGGCCTTGTCCAAGTTGCTGCTGGCCCGGCTGCGCAAGGGCGAAGGGGCGCGGACATGACCGAGTCCCTGCCTGTGCCGCCAACGGCGGTGTCGGCTGCCGGCCGCCTGGCCATGCATCGGCGCCGCAAGCGCCTGAATCTGCTGGCCCTGAGCCTGTCGCTGGCGGCCATGGCCTTCGGTGTCTTCTGGCTGATCTGGATCCTGATCGAGACCGTACGACTGGGCATCGGTGGCCTGGCGCTGTCGGTGCTCACCGAGATGACGCCGCCGCCGTTGGCCGCATCGGGCGGCCTGGCCAATGCCATTTTTGGCTCGTTGATGATGGTCTCGCTGGCCACGCTGCTGGGCACGCCGATCGGTGTCATGGCCGGTGTCTATCTGGCCGAATACGGGCAGAAGACCTGGCTCGGCCATGGGGTGCGCTTCATCAACGACATCCTGTTGTCGGCGCCGTCGATCGTCATCGGCCTGTTCATCTACGCGGTGGTGGTGGCGCCCTTGCGCGGTTTCTCGGCGATCGCCGGCATCCTGTCACTGGCATTGATCGTGATCCCGGTCGTCATTCGCCAGACCGAGAACATGCTCAGCCTGGTCCCTCATTCGTTGCGCGAGGCCGCCTATGCACTGGGAACGCCGAAGTGGAAAGTCATCCTGTCGGTCACGCTGAAGGCGGCCGGTGCCGGCGTGATCACCGGCATCCTGCTGGCCGTGGCGCGCATTGCCGGCGAGACGGCGCCGCTGCTGTTCACGGCCCTGTCCAACCAGTTCTGGACCAGCGACCTGACCGCGCCCATGGCCAGCCTGCCGGTCACGATCTTCAAGTTCGCGATGAGCCCCTACGAGAACTGGCAGAAGCTGGCCTGGGCCGGTGTCTTCCTGATCACGCTGGGCGTGCTGCTGCTGAACATCCTGGCGCGCGTGCTGTTCCGCCAGAAACACTGACACCCGAAGGACCCCGATGGACCCCGTGCCCGACCTGCCGGTCACCGAGAAGGCCAAGCTCTCGGTGCGCAGGCTCAATTTCTATTACGGCAGCTTCCTGGCGCTGAAGAACATCAACCTCGACATTCCCGAGCACAAGGTGACCGCCTTCATCGGGCCCTCGGGCTGCGGCAAGAGCACCTTGCTGCGCACCTTCAACCGCATGTACGAGCTCTACCCCGAGCAACGTGCCGAAGGCGAGATCAGGCTTGATGGCGAGAACATCCTGACCAGCCGCGAAGACGTGTCGCTGATTCGCGCGAAGGTCGGCATGGTGTTCCAGAAGCCGACCCCGTTCCCGATGTCGATCTACGACAACATCGCCTTCGGCGTGCGCCTGTTCGAGCGCTTGCCGCGCGTGGAGATGGACGAGCGCGTCGAATGGGCGCTGAAGAAGGCCGCGCTGTGGAACGAGGTCAAGGACAAGCTGGACCAGAGCGGATCTGGCCTGTCGGGCGGGCAGCAGCAGCGGCTGTGCATAGCGCGCGGCATCGCCATCAAGCCCGAGGTGCTGCTGCTCGACGAACCCTGCTCGGCGCTCGACCCCATCAGCACCGGCAAGATCGAGGAGCTGATCCACGAGCTCAAGAGCGACTACACGGTGGCCATCGTCACGCACAACATGCAGCAGGCGGCACGCTGCTCGGACTACACCGCCTACATGTACCTGGGCAACCTGGTGGAGTTCGGCCCGACCCTGGATCTGTTCATGAAGCCCCAGAAAAAGGACACCGAGGACTACATCACAGGGAGATTCGGATGAGCGACAAGCACCTTTCGACCCAGTTCGACGCCGAACTCAGCGGCATTTCCACGCGCGTGCTGGAGATGGGTGGCCTGGTCGAAAGCCAGGTCGCACAGGCGGTGCGCGCACTGTTGCAGTTCAGCGCTGAAATCGCGACCCAGGTCCTGCACGACGAAGCGCGGGTCAACCAGATGGAGATCGAGATCGACCGCGACCTGTCGGGCATCATCGCGCGCCGGCAGCCGACCGCGCGCGACCTGCGCCTGCTGATCGCGGTGAGCAAGTCGATCGCCAACCTCGAGCGCGTGGGCGACGAGGCTGCACGCATCGCGCGCACGGTGCAGCGGCTGATCGATACCGGCGTGTCCAGCCGGCTGCGGCTGCCGGTGGGCGACCTCGGCTTCGAGGCCGAACTGGCCACCGCCCAGCTGCGCAAGGCGCTCGACGCCTTCGCCCGGCTGGACCCGGTACGTGCGCTCGAGGTGTTGAAGCAGGACGATCAGATCGACCAGGAGTTCGACGGCCTGCTGCGCAAGCTGATCACGTACATGATGGAAGACCCACGAACGATTTCGGCCAGCATCGACCTGATCTTCGTGGCCAAGTCCATCGAACGTGTGGGCGACCACGCCAAGAACATCGCCGAGACCATCATCTACATCGTCAAGGGCACCGACGTGCGGCACACGTCGATGGCCGCGGTGGAGCGTGCGATCCAATGAGTCGGATCCTGGTCGTCGAGGACGAGCCTGCGATTGCGGAGCTGATTGCGATCAACCTGCGGCATGCGGGCCACGAGGTCAGCCTGGCGACCTCGGCCGAGCAGGCGCAGCACGCCGTCGGCGTCGCCTTGCCCGACCTGCTGCTGCTGGACTGGATGTTGCCCGGCGAGAGTGGGCTGAACCTGGCGCGCCGCTGGCGCGCCGATGCGCGCACGCGCGAGCTGCCCATCATCATGCTGACGGCGCGGGCCCAGGAGGGCGACATGATCATGGGACTGGACGCCGGCGCCGACGACTACCTGAGCAAGCCGTTCTCGCCCAAGGAGCTGCTGGCGCGCATCCGTGCAGTGCTGCGCCGCAAGGCCCCGAACACGCTGGGCGAGGCGGTCGAGATGGACGGTCTGCGGCTGGATCCGAACACACGCCGAGTGAGCCACGGCCACGGGCAGCTGCAGCAGGAACTGAAGATCGGCGCCACCGAGTTCCGCCTGCTGCATTTCCTGATGACGCACCCCGAACGTGTCCACAGCCGCGCGCAGCTGCTCGACCGCGTCTGGGGTGACCATGTCTTCATCGAGGAGAGAACGGTCGACGTGCACGTCAAGCGCCTGCGCGAGGCGCTGGCACCGGCGCAGCGGTCAGACTTGATCGAAACGGTTCGGGGTGTCGGGTACCGCATGACAAGCTCTGTCGGCCGGCACGCGGCCTGACCGAGGGCTTCGATGCATCCCCTGCTTGCGCGCGGATTGCTGGCTCTGGGCCTGGTGCTGCTGGGCGGGCTGCTCGGTTGGTGGCTGGGCCTGGTGGCCTGGCGGCCCGGCGCTGGCGCCTTGCTGGGGGCGGTCAGCGGCCTGCTGGTCTTCGGCATCCAGGATGGTCTGCGCGCCGGGCGGCTGTTGCGCTGGCTGCGCAGCGCGCAACTCGACATGGCGCCGCGCGACGCCGGCTTGTGGGGCGAGCTTGGCTATCGCATCGAACGCAGCCTGCGCGAGCGCGAGCAGGCGGCACTGCGCGAGGGCCGGCGCCTGGCGCAGTTCCTGTCGGCGATCGAGGCTTCGCCCAACGGCGTGATCCTGCTCGACCGGCACGATCAGATCGAATGGTGCAGTCGTGTCGCAGCCGACCACTTCGGGCTCGACCCCGAACGCGATCGCCTGCAGCGCATCACCAACCTCGTGCGCGCGCCGGCCTTCGTGGCTTGTCTGCAGGCGCCGGCGAGTGCAGAACCGCTGGTGATGCTCGGGCCCGACGGACAGCGCAGCCTGTCGGTGCTGCTGCGTGCCTATGGCGAAGGCCAGCGCCTGGTGCTGACGCAGGACATCACCGAACGCGAGCGCGCCGAGGCCATGCGGCGCGACTTCGTGGCCAACGTCTCGCACGAGATCCGCACCCCGTTGACCGTGCTGGCGGGCTTCGTCGAAACCATGGCTTCGCTGCCACTCGGTCATGCCGAGCGACAGCGGATGCTGGGCCTGATGGCGCAGCAGACGAATCGCATGCAGGCGTTGGTGGCCGACCTGTTGACGCTGGCCCAGCTGGAAGGCAGCCCGAGGCCGGTCACCGACCGATGGCATGGTCTGGCCGAGCTGCTGACGCAGGCCGAGGCCGACGGTCGCGCCTTGTCAGGCGGCCGCCACCACTTCGAACTGCAATGCCCACGCGATGGTGAGATCGCCGGCGACCGCATGGAACTGCTCAGCGCCGTCGGCAACCTGGTCAACAACGCCGTGCGCTACACCCCTGACGGCGGGCGTATCACGCTGAGCCTGGGTTGGCGCGACGGTGGCGGCGTCGAGATCGACGTCAAGGACACGGGGCCTGGCATTGCCCGCGAACACTTGTCGCGCCTGGCCGAACGCTTTTACCGCGTGGACGGGAGTCGATCGCGCGAGACGGGCGGCACCGGACTCGGCCTGGCCATTGCCAAGCACGTGGTGCAGCGGCACGGCGGCGAGCTGGTGATCGACAGCGAGCCAGGCAAGGGTTGCTGCTTCAGGCTGGTGTTGCCGGCCGCACGACTGAAGCCTCGGGCGGCGCCGGGCATCGCCGCGGCGCCGCCAATCGGCGCTACCGGGTAGTCACTCTGTCGACACGCGTCGGTACAGCAAGTAGTGCTCTTCCCGATCGGTCGGTCGCCGCAGGTCGGCCAGCAGTGTCCAGCCTGTGGGGGTCGGTGGCGTGTTCATGCGCGTGACGCGCAGCCGATAGGGGCAGGGGCCGGTATCCGCGCCGGGACGTGCATCGACCCGCCAGCGGCCGAAATACTCGAGCGACGCCACCAGGGTGGCCGATTCGCCTGGTGCCGAAATGCAGGCTCCCACGGGCACATGGGCGGCCATGCGTGCGGCCAGCGGGCGGTTGCTCAAGGCGTAGTCCAGGGGCGGCAGCAGCAAGGTCATGGTCAGCAACCAGCACAGGGCGACACCGCCGGCCGGCAACACCAGGCTCTTCCACAGTGCCTCTCGGTGGCGACCCGTGCGCCAGCGCAGCAGCCACAGCCAGGCCAGCGTGGCGGCCGCGGCGGCGGCCAGTGCCAGCCCCGAGAACAGGGGCTCGAAGCCCGGCGCCAGGCGCGCGATGTTGGCCGCCGGTTTGGTCGGCACGCCAGTGTGCATGGCGCTGTAGATGACCCAGATCGTGATCGCGCCACCGGTGAAGAAGAACATCGAGAACCAGTCGATTGCCGCTGCCGCACTGCGCCGCAAGGTTGGCAGCGCGAACGCCGCCAACGCGGCAAGCCCCGGCAAGACCCAGCATCAGGGCGCGGTCGGATCCGGCCATCACCAGATTGCCGACCAGGGCTGTCAACACCACCACCAGCGGCACTGCCAGATGGCGATGGCCGAGAAAATGGCGCCAGCGCCACAGCGTCCACAGCGCCAGCGGCCAGGCCGGCCACAGGAACCACAGCCACTGCCGCGGGATGGAGAGCAGGTTTTGTGCGCTCAAGGCCGAGGCGCGCCAGTGCCAGGCCCCCAGGGCCCAGGCCAGTGCGGCCGCCAGCAGCGTGGCGGCCAGCACCCAGCGCACGAGGGCCTGCACCGGCGCATAGGCTGAGCGCCGGCAGACCTCGGCGCCACCGAGGCCCATCACCAGCGCCATCGTCGGTGCGCCGCTGCCCGCCAGCAAGGGCAGCGCGCACAGCACGGCCACGCGCGCAGGCCAGCGCCGAAACGGTGCCGCCGCCAGCGCGAGGCGAACAGTGCCGTGCTGGCGAGCTGTGCCAGCTCGGGCGTGGTCTCGTGGCCCAGGCGCAGCAGGCCCAGCGTCGCCATCAGCGCCAGCACCGCGCCGTCGGCCACCGCCCTGGCGTAGTCGATCGGGTCGGCCTCGCCGCCAAAGGCGAAGGGCAATGGCTGTGCGGCGTCGGTCAATGCCAGGTGGTAGGTGGTGGCCCAGGTCAGCACCAGCGTCAACGCCAACAGGCCGGCAAACGCCAGCCGCGCGGCCAGCGGCGCGTCGATCAGCGGAGACAGCACGCTGATGAACGCCGCGCCCAGCCAATGCGTCAGCAACGCGGTGTCGCCGGCCACGCCGCCGAGCATCGGCGCCAGCCACGAGGTGCGGCCTTCGGCCATCGCCACCATCTGGCCGAAGGCCGTGAGGTCGGCGTTGCGCCAGGGGTCGCGGCCGAACACGCCAGGCAGCAGGTAGGCCGCGCACAGCGCCAGCAGCGCCAGGCGGGGCAGGCGGCGGGCGCCACGTTCGGTGACGAGGGCGGGAATGGGACTGGTCACGCAGCGATGATGCCCGAGTGGCGTCGGCCAACAAAAAGGCAGCCGAAGCTGCCTTTGCGGTGCAACAAACGCCTGACCTTACTTCTTGAGGTGGGCGAACTTGTTGCGGAACTTCTCGACGCGGCCGCCCAGGTTGTCAATGCTCTTTTGCGTGCCGGTGTAGAAAGGATGCGTCTCGCTGGTCGTCTCGAGCTTCACCAACGGCACTTCACGGCCGTCGTCGAGCTTGATCTTCTCCTTGCTGGTCACGCACGAACGGGTGACGAACTTGAAGCCGTTGGACAGGTCCTGGAAGCAGACCTCGCGGTAGTTGGGGTGGATGCCGTCTTTCATCGCAGCCTCTCAGCGTGTTGGGCAGCCACGGCGCAGTCGCTGCGCGCGCACTTGCCCGGTTGGCGGGAAACCTCGAATTGTATCGCTCAGCCGCCGCGACGCATCATGTCGAAGAAGTCGAGGTTGTTCTTGCTCGCCTTCATCTTGTCGAGGATGAACTCCATCGCCTCGATCTCGTCCATGTTGTAGAGCAGCTTGCGCAGGATCCAGGTCTTCTGCAGGATCTCGGGCTTGAGCAGCAGCTCTTCGCGCCGGGTGCCGCTCTTGTTGATCAGGATCGACGGGTAGACGCGCTTTTCGGCCATGCGGCGGTCGAGGTGGATCTCGCAGTTGCCGGTGCCCTTGAACTCTTCGTAGATCACCTCGTCCATGCGGCTGCCGGTGTCGATCAGCGCGGTGCCGATGATGGTCAGCGAGCCGCCTTCCTCGACGTTGCGCGCGGCACCGAAGAAGCGCTTGGGCCGCTGCAGCGCGTTGGCGTCGACACCGCCGGTCAGCACCTTGCCTGAACTGGGCAGCACGTTGTTGTACGCACGTGCCAGGCGCGTGATGCTGTCGAGCAGGATCACCACGTCCTTCTTCATCTCGACCAGCCGTTTGGCACGTTCGATCACCATCTCGGCCACCTGCACGTGGCGCGCTGCGGGTTCGTCGAAGGTCGAGCTGATGACCTCGCCGCGCACGGTGCGCAGCATCTCGGTCACTTCCTCGGGCCGCTCGTCGACGAGCAGCACGATCAGGTGGATGTCGGGGTGGTTGGCGACGATGGCATGTGCCAGGTGCTGCATCATCACCGTCTTGCCGGTCTTGGGTTGCGCCACCAGCAAGGCGCGCTGGCCTTTGCCGATCGGCGCCACCAAGTCGATGATGCGGCTGGTGATGTTCTCTTCGGCCTTCAGGTTGTCGCGCTCGAGCTTGAACTGCTCCTTGGGGAACAAGGGCGTCAGGTTCTCGAACATGATCTTGTGCTTGCTCTCCTCGGGCGTCACGCCGTTCACGCGGTCGACCTTGACCAGCGCGAAATAGCGTTCGCCATCCTTGGGCACGCGCACCTCGCCTTCGATCATGTCACCGGTGTGCAGATTGAAGCGACGCACCTGGCTGGGGCTGAGGTAGATGTCGTCGGTCGACGCCATGTAGCTGGCCTCGATCGAGCGCAGGAAGCCGAAGCCGTCGGGCAATACCTCGAGCACGCCGTCGCCGAAGACCTGTTCGCCGGCCTTGGCGCGCTTTTTCATGATCGCGAACATCAGCTCCTGCTTGCGCAGTCGGGTGACGTTTTCGATCTCCAGCGCCTCGCCCATCTTGATGAGCTCGCTGACGTGCTGCGCCTTCAGTTCGGAAAGATGCATGGGGATGGTTCCCTCGGGAATGGCCACCCTGAGCGGATGGCATCAATGGTCTGGGGCGCATCGATCGCCGTCAGGCCCCCCGTCAGGTGCGGATCGGCGCACTCAAGGCAGGAGTCACTGGATGGTCGGATCGGAACCGCGGGGGCCGGCATCGTGGCCGGTGGCGCCGGCGGTCGGGCGCGCGGGGGCTTGCTGTCGCTGACGGATCTTGCTTGAGTCAGGCGGGCGGCGCGGATCTCGCGGCCAACACACCTGACGGGGTTGATTATAGGTGGCCGTCGACGAAGGCCGTCAATTCACGTTTCGGGCGCGCGCCGGTGATCTCGGCCACTTTTTGCCCGCCCTTGAAGATCATCAGGGTGGGAATGCCGCGAATGCCGAACTTGCTGGGCACCTCGCGGTTGTCGTCGACGTTCATCTTGGCGATCTGCAGGCGTCCGTCGTAGTCCTTGGACATCTCGTCCAGGATGGGCGCGATCATCTTGCAGGGACCACACCATTCGGCCCAATAGTCCACCAGCACCGGCACATCCGATTGCAGAACGTCGCTTGAAAACGAATCGTCGGTGATGTGCTTGATCAGTTCGCTGCTCATGCGATGGTTCTCCAATGCCGTTCTCAGGGTGTCGCCGAAGCGGCTTGATTCTGACACATCGGCCTGCAGGGCGATTTTGGCCGCCGTGTTCGGGTGGGCGGCCCGGCGTCTGTCGCGGCTGTGGAATTGACGGCACTTGTCCCCGCTGTTCCAGGATTGCGGCGACCAGTGCGGGTTTCCAATCGGCAGCACATGCCATCGCAAGCTGCCGCCACTTCCACTGCCAACGCCGCCGCGCCCTCGCGCGCCGTGGCGTCGCGGCAGTTCGGTCGCTACCAGTTGCTGCGGCTGTTGGGCAAGAGCGAGCGCAGCATGGCCTGGCTGGTCAATGACCCACAGGTCGGCCGTGACGAGGTGTTGATGCTGCCGCGCATGCAGCCACACGGTGCGGCGGCGGTCCAGCAGTGGCTGCAGCGTGTGCGCAAGGCATCGCGGCTCGACCACCCCCATCTGGCGCCGCCGGTCGAACTGGGTGTGCACGAGGGCTGGCCGTTCGTGGTCTACGAGCTGGGCGACAGCGCCACGCTGCTGGATCGCATCGGCAGCAAGGGGCTGGCGGCTCAGGAAGCCGCGAGCCTGACCGCGCAAATGCTGCAGGCGCTGGCTTTTGCCCATGATGCTGGCCTGGCTCACCGTGACGTGCAGGCCTTCGCCGTTCTGGTCAGCGACAAGGGGCAGGTGCGGGTGATGGGCTGCGAACTGTCTTGCCTGCATCCGGCGTCGATCGAGGTGGCGGGCTACGACCCGTCGCTGCGTGCCCAGCAGCAGGCATCAGAGGCCGATGTGCTGCATCTGGGCGTGCTGATGCACCACATCCTCACCGGCCAGCCGGCGCTGGACGAGACCGACACCGCCAAGGTGGCGCAGCGACTGCCGCCGCTGGGCCGCGAGATCGTGCGCCTGCCGTTCAACACACCGCGCCCGGTGCCTGAGGCGCTGCGCGTGATCATCAACCGCGCGACCGATCGCCAGGAGCGCCAGCGCTACCGCAACGCTCGCACGCTCGGGCGGGCGCTCGAGGGCTGGCTGCAGGTCGACAGCGGCAACCAGGGTGGCCCGCTGGCGCTGCTGCTGGACCGCATGCGCATCGTCGGCGTGCTGCCGGCCTCACCCGGTGCCGCCGAACGCGCCGCCCGGCTGGCCATGATGGACAAGAACCGCACCGACGAACTGGCTGCCGTACTGCTAGACGACATCGCACTGGCCTTCGAACTGCTGCGCGCCGTCAACACCGCGCAGCTGCGTGGCGGTCAGGTCTCGGGCAACGGCCCGGTGCTGACGGTGCGGCGCGCGATCGCGATGCTCGGGCTCGATGGCGTGCGCCGGGTCGCGCTGGCGTTGCGTGAGTGGCCCGGCCCGCTGGCCGACGGCGCCGCCGCGGAATTGCAGCGGGCAATGGGCCGCGCGCGCCGTGCCGGCCGTGCCGCCGTCGCCCTGCGGCCGCCGGGATACGACGGCGAGGTGGTCTACCTGGTCGCGCTGCTGCAGAACCTGGGTCGTCTGGTGGTGCAGTATCACTTGCCCGACGAAGCCCTGCAGATCGGCCGCCTGATGCAGTCGGCGTCCAACGAGCAGGGGCAGGGCGAAGAGCCGGGCATGAGCGAAGAGGCCGCGGCGATGGCGGTGCTGGGCGTCGACCTGGAGGCCATCGCCAGCGCGGTGGCACGCTGGTGGGGTTTCGATGACAGCGTGCTGCACATGATGCGGCGACACTCGACCGCGGCCGGCGTGCGCCTGCCTGAAAGCGACCACGAGAGCCTGCGCATCAGCGCCAGCTGTGCCAACGAAGCGATCGATGCGCTGGCGCTGCCGGCCGCGCGCGTTGCGCATGCGCTGCAGTCGGTCGCACAGCGCTATGCCCGCGTGCTGAATCTGTCACTGCGTGATTTGCAGGCCGCTTTGCAGCCTGGTTTGCAGTCGGAACCGTGGCCCGGTGCGGGCACCCAGAGGCTGGCCGCTGCACCGATGCCGACAGACGACGCGATCGATCCCGCCCGGGCCTCGGCATGACTGCGCTGGCGGCCGAAGGCCGCAGGGCCGGGCGCTTCGAGCTGAAGCGGCTGTTGGGCCGCGGTGCGCAGGCCAGTGTCTGGCTGGCACATGACCCGCGGCTGCAGCGCGACGTGGCGCTCAAGCTGCTGGGCAGCGGTGCCGACGCGGCCGACATCGACACCTGGATGCACCAAGCGCGTGCCGTCAGCCGTCTCCAGCATCCGAACATCGTGCCGGTGTTCGAGGCCAACAATCTGGACGGCGAACCCTGCCTGGTTTTCGAGCATGTCGAAGGGGGCACCCTGGCCGACGCCATCCTTCGCGACGGGGCGATGGCACCGCGGCGCGCGGTCGAGCTGATGCTGGGCGTGTTGGCTGCGCTGGTCGAAGCCCATGCCCACGGCATCGTGCACCGCGACTTGAAGCCGTCCAACGTCTTGCTGGGATTCGACGGCCGTGCGCGCGTGATGGACTTCGGCATTGCCGCGCGTGTGTCCGGCGCTGCCGATGGCCGCATCATGGGCACGCCCGGCTACCTGTCGCCCGAGGCCGCGCGCGGCGAGGCACCGTCACCCGGCATGGATGTGTTCTCGACCGGCGTGCTGCTGGCCGAATTGCTCTCCGGCCGCCGGCTGCTGCCCGAGGGCGATCCGCGCGCCGCCTTGCATCGGGTACAGAACGAGGACCTGACGTGGCAAGCGGGGTTCGAGGTCGACGATCCGCTGCGCAGCCTGGTACAGCGCGCGCTGGCGCGCGACCCGGCACTGCGCCACGACAGCGCGGCGGCCTTTCGCGATGCGCTGGCGGCCTGGCTGCGGGCCGGTTCTGCCACGGCCGCGGTCGATGCCGGAACCAGCAATGGCAATGCCACGCTCGACTTCCTGCTGCGCCGCATGCGCCACAAGGCCGACTTTCCGGCGCTGGGTGCGGCGGTGCTGCGCATCCAGCGCTCGGCGTCGTCCGACACCGAGAGCCTGGCCAGCCTGTCGACCGAGATCCTGAAGGACGTGGCGCTGACCAACAAGCTGCTGCGGCTGGTCAACAGCGCACGCTTCGGACATGCAGGCGGTGGCAGCATCGGCACGGTGTCGCGCGCCGTGGCGCTGATCGGTTTCGCTGGGGTGCGCAATCTGGCCTTGTCACTGGTACTGCTGGACCACATGCAGGACCGGCAGCACGCCACGCAGATGAAAGAGGAGTTCTTGCGCGCGCTGATGGCCGGTACCCTGGCCGGTGCCTTGGCACCGTTGGCGCGCGAAAGCGAAGAGGTCTTCATCGCCGCGCTGTTCCAGAACCTGGGGCGTTTGTTGACGGAGTTCTATTTTTCCGAGGAAGCGCAGCAGATCCACCAGTTGCGCGATCAGGGCGTGGGCGCCGACGAGGCGGCGCAGCGTGTGCTGGGCATCGGCTGGCAGGACCTGGCACAGGGCGTGGCCAAGGTCTGGGGCCTGCCCGACAGCCTGCAGCGCGCGATGCGGGCACCCGACGGCGAAGTGCCCACGCGCAGGGCCGACCCCGGCATCGAACGCAGCCGCTGGATCGGCCGTTGCGCCAACGAATTGACCGACACCTTGCTTTGCCACGACGCCGACCGGGCGCAGGCGGCCGTGGCGGCGCGGGCCGAACGCTACGCCCGCGCGCTGGGGGTGCCGGCGCGTGCCATCGTGGACGCATCGACCCAGGCCCAGGAACGATTGCTGGACTTCGCGCGGGCGATGGGGGTGGACGTGGCGCACGAAACGCCGGTACGCCGACTGTTCCCCGACGGGGCTTCCCCTGACGGCGTGGCGACCGACATTCTGGTCTTGTCGGATGCGGCCGCCGCGGGTCGCAAGGCCGAAGCCGTCAGCCACGCATTGACGGCCGGCATCGCCGAAGTCACCGACCGCATGGTCAGCGGTGACTTCAAGCTCAACGAAGTGCTGCACCAGGTGCTCGAGACCATGTACCGGGCACTCGACCTGCAGCGCATCGTGTTCTGCCTGCGTGACGCCAGGACCGACTGCATGACCGGCCGCCTGGCGCTGGGCCTGGGCGGGCAGGGCGCCTGCAAGCCGTTTGTGATCCCGCTGCGCGAGCCGCCGGGCGCGGCGGTGGACCTTTTCGCGGCCGTCTGTCGCAAGGGTGCCGACACCGTGATCGCCGACACCGGCCGTGGCGGCATGGCCAACCGCTTGCCGGCCTGGTACCTGGAGGGCGTGAACGCGCCGAGTTTTCTGCTGCTGCCGCTGATGCTGCGCAACGCGCCCTTCGGGCTGATCTATGCCGATGTCGCGCAAGCTGGCGGCCTGGCGCCCGAAGAAAAGGAGCTCGCGCTGCTGCGCGCGCTGCGCAACCAGGTCGTGATGGCGTTTCGCCAGGTGGGTGTCTGAAGCGCGAAACGTGTCCGCACCCGGCAAAGGTGTCGAGCCTTACCCCCGGCACTGGTGGCAACGGTTAGGGCTGCTCCGTTCCCGACCTGACCCGTTTGGCCGCGCTCCCATGCGGGGAGGCCCGACGCTGCCGATTGTAGGCGACGCCCCCGCGTGGCAGCAGCCTTGGGGGATTCAACGCAGTTGCAGCGCGTCGTCAGCAAACGTCAGATCCAGCGGCTCGATTCGCAACTGCTTGGGGCCGGACTCGACCACACCGGCCACGCGCGCGCCCACGCCCTGCGCCTGAGCCACCGCCACCGTGCGTTCGGCGTCGGCAGCGGCCACGAAGAGCGCGAAGCCGGCGCCCATGTTCAGCGTGCTGTAGGCCTCGCGGTCGTCTTGGCCGGCGTGTCGGCGGATGAAATCGAGCACCGGCGTCACCGGCGGCAGCGTGTGGATGCGGTAGCTCAGCGTCTTGGCATGGCGCAGCAGCTTGCGCCAGCCATGACCGGTGATGTTGGCGCTGTAGTGCGGCGTGATGCCCGCGCGCCACAGCGCCTCGGTCACCGGCGAATACAGCAGCGTGGGCGCGAGCAGCGCGGCGCCGTAGCTCAGGCCCGGCTGCACCTCGGTCAGCCAGCCCTGCGGCAGCCGTTCGACCAGCTTGCGTGCCAGGCTCAGGCCGTTGGCATGGATGCCGCTGGAATCGAGCAGCACGATGGCGTCTCCGGGGCCCAGCCGCTCGCCCAGCGACAGCCGTTGCTTGGGGTTGACCAGGCCGGTGCAGGCGGCAGCCAGGTCGATGCGACCGGCTTCGACGATGCCAGCCAGCGCCGGCGTTTCACCACCGCCCCAGGCCACGCCGCAGCGCTCGCAGGCGGCCTTCCAGCCGGCCACCAGCGCCTGGGCGCGGTCAGCATCGGCAAACCAGTCCGACCCGCCGGCGGCCCAGTAGGCCTGCACCACCAGCGGCGTGGCGCCGACGGTGATGAGGTCGTTGACCGCCATCGCGATCGTGTCCTGCGCGATCGCGTCGTACCAGCTGCGCCCGGTCAACTGCGCCATCTCGTCGGCCACGATGGCCTTGGAGCCCAGGCATTCGACGATCGACGCCAGGTAGAACGGCCCCAGGTCGACCACGTAGGCCGACTCGCCGCGCGATGCCGCCAGCTCGCTGAAGCCATGCTGCAGCAGTTGCGGCGCGGTGGCGGCGGCAGCCCGTTGCGCGCTGACCTTCAAAGGGTCGATGAGCGCGTAGTTCACGCCGGCCTGTTCGTAGCTGAGCGGCGTGGGGTCAGGATCGGTCGGCATCGGGGCGGGCGGCTGCATGGGCGGGATTATCGCGGCGGCTGGCGTTCCGGCCGGCCCCGCCCAGCGCCGGTCCGGGGCCGGACCGACTCGTAGAATGGGTCGATGAGCACCGTCGTCCTGGCCCGCAAGTACCGGCCCAAGCGCTTCGACCAGATGGTCGGCCAGGACCATGTGGTGCGCGCCCTGAGCAATGCGCTGACGCAGAACCGCCTGCACCACGCCTACCTGTTCACCGGCACGCGCGGCATCGGCAAGACCACGGTGTCGCGCATCCTGGCCAAGTCGCTCAACTGCACCGGGCCAGACGGCCAGGGTGGCATCACCGCAACGCCGTGCGGCGTTTGCACGGCGTGCACCGAGATCGACGCTGACCGCTACATGGACTACATCGAGCTCGACGCGGCCAGCAACCGCAGCATCGACGAGATCCGCGACCTGATCGAGCGCGCCGCCTACAAGCCCGGGATAGGTCGCTTCAAGGTCTTCATGATCGACGAGGCGCACCAGCTCACCAAGGATGCGTTCAATGCGCTGCTGAAGACGCTGGAAGAGCCGCCCGACTACCTCAAGTTCGTGCTCGCCACCACCGACCCCGACAAGATGCTGCCGACGGTGCTGAGCCGCTGCCTGCAGTTCAACCTGCGGCCGATGGCGCCCGAGGTCGTTCGTGGCCACCTGGCGCAGGTGCTGCAGGCCGAAGGCCTGGCCTTCGACGAGGCCGCGCTGCGTCTGCTGGGGCGGGCGGCCCGCGGCTCGATGCGCGACGCGCTGTCGCTGACCGATCAGGCCATCGCCTACGGCGGCGGGCAGCTCGACGAGGGCGTGGTGCGCAGCATGCTCGGCAGCGTCGACCGCAGCCATGCTGCCGGTCTGGTGCAGGCTCTGGCCGGGCGTGATGCCGCGGCCGTGCTGGCGCTGGTGGACCAGCTGCGCACGCAGGGGCTGTCGGCAGCTGCCACGCTGGAGGAAACGGCCGCGCTGCTGCAGCAGATGGCCGTGCTGCAAGCCGTGCCCGACGCCCTGGATGCGGCCGATCCCGACCATGCCGATGCGCTGCACCTGGCGCCGCTGCTGGCGGCCGACGAGACGCAGCTGCTGTACAGCATGCTGCTGCAGGGCCGGGCCGAGCTCAGCCTGATGAGCGACGAGCATGCGGCGCTGACCATGGTGCTGCTGCGCTTTCTGGCCTTCCCTGCTGCCGGCGAGGGTCCGCCTGTCGCGGTGAGGGCATTGGCAAGCTCGGCCGCGCCCAAACCGGCACCGGCACCGGCACCGGCACCGGCACCGGCACCGGCACCGACGCTGGCGCTGGTGACCTTGGCCAAGGGCGGCGCCACGGCACCGGCGCGGCCCACGCGGGTGGCAGAACCCGATGTGCCGCCTTGGATTGACGAAGGCCCGCCGCCCGATGCCGAAGCGCGCACCGCGCCGCTTCGCAGTGCGGCACCGCCGGTGATGGTGGTGCCGGCGCCGCGGCCGGCGCCGGAAGCGCTGGCGGCCGCACCGCAGACCACCGCCCTGGGCGATCGCTGGGCCGAGCTGGTGCAGCGCCTGAGCGCTCAGGGCCGCATCGCCGCGATGGTGCGCGAGCTGGCTTGGCAGGCCGGCGTGCGTATGGTGACTGCTGCCGACGACGGCAGTGGTGGCACGCACTGGACCCTGGTGGTCGAGCGCGATTCGCTGCGCAGCGACGCCTTGCGCGACCGCCTGGCCTCGGCTCTGAGCGCCGAACTGGATGCCCCGCAGAGCATCGAGATCGAAGTCGGCGTGCCGGGTGATTCGGTTGCCCGCCGCGACGCCTGGGAGCGTCAGCGCCGCCAGTCCGAGGCCGAGCAGCAGATTCACGACGACCCGGCGGTGCAGTCCCTGCTGGCCCAGTTCAAGACCGCGCGCATCGTGCCCGGCACGATCCGCCCGTTGCCCCCATCCCCGAACCGCGAAGGAGAACGACCATGATGAAAGGCCAGCTTGCCGGTCTGATGAAACAGGCCCAGGCCATGCAGGACAACCTCAAGCGTGCGCAGGACGAGCTGGCCACGATCGAGGTCGAGGGCCAGTCGGGTGCCGGCCTGGTGAAGATCACGATGACCTGCAAGCATGACGTCAAGCGCGTGGCCATCGACCCCAGCCTGCTGGCCGATGACAAGGACATGCTCGAGGACCTGGTGGCCGCCGCCTTCAACGACAGCCTGCGCCGCGCCGAGGAGATGAGCGCCGAGAAAATGGGCAAGCTGACCGCCGGCATGCCGCTGCCGCCGGGAATGAAGCTGCCCTTCTAGCCGCCTGACCTGCGCTGCATGGCCGAACCTGCCCTTGACGACCTGATCGATGCCCTGCGCCGGCTGCCCGGCGTCGGGCTCAAGTCGGCACAGCGCATGGCCTTTCACCTGCTGCAGCACGATCGCGACAGCGCGCGTCGTCTGGCGCAGGCGCTGACCCAGGCCGTTGCACGCATGCGGCATTGCGCACGCTGTCACACCTTCACCGAGGGCGAAGTCTGTGCCACCTGCCTGGACCCGCAGCGTGACGCACAGCAATTGTGTGTGGTGGAGACGCCAGCCGATCAGGCGGCGCTGGAACGCAGCGGCAGCTACAAGGGCCTGTACTTCGTGCTCATGGGGCGGCTGTCGCCGCTGGACGGCGTGGGCGTGGGCGACATCGGCGTTGCCCCCTTGCTCGAGCGCGCCGGCGACGGTGTCGTGCACGAGGTGATCCTGGCCACCGGTTTTGGCGCCGAAGGCGAAGCCACGGCCCATGCGCTGGGCGAGGCCTTGCGTTCGCGAGGCTTGACCGTCACCCGGTTGGCGCGCGGCGTACCCGTGGGCAGCGAGCTTGAATTCGTCGATCTCGGCACGCTGGCGCATGCGCTGGCCGATCGACGCTGACATTGGAGAGTTGAGCTTGAACATCGCCCACCTGTGCATGATCAGCGCTGCGCTGCTGCCCATCGTCTGCGCCGGCATCGCCAAGAGCGGGCGCTTCGGCGTTTCGCCGACCAAGGGCG
Source organism: Rubrivivax sp. (assembly GCA_016707445.1). GTDB lineage: Bacteria > Pseudomonadota > Gammaproteobacteria > Burkholderiales > Burkholderiaceae_C > Rubrivivax. Next base: position 180,837 of record JADJHR010000010.1, on the reverse strand, counting down.
GCTACGACAACACCGACCCGCGGGCCTGGCTGGCACGACAGCAAGGCTGGCGCGCGCGTGCCAATGCCGCACAGGCCAACAGCTTCGAGGCCTTGCCGCTGTTCCTGGCCGGTGTGCTGGTGGCGCAGCAAGCCGGTGCACGGCCGCTCGTCGTCGACGGGCTGGCGTTGGCCTTCGTCGCACTTCGCGTGCTCTACATCGCCTGTTACCTGGTGAACCGCGACCTGCTGCGCAGCGCTGCCTGGACGCTGGCGCTGGGCTGCAGCGTGGCGCTGTTCTTTGCCGCAGGCTGGTGAACGCGGCCCCGGCCACGGCACGGCGAGAGCAGTGAAAGTTCTCGGCATCGAATCCTCGTGCGACGAGACCGGTGTGGCCCTGGTCGAGGTTGACGGCCCAGAGACGCCGCGCCTGTTGGCGCATGCTCTGCACAGCCAGGCTGACATGCACCAGGCCTATGGCGGCGTGGTGCCCGAGCTGGCGTCGCGCGACCATGTTCGCCGTGTCATTCCGTTGCTGCGCCAGGTGCTTGCCGAGGCCGCGTGCGACATCAAGGCCGTCGATCGGGTGGCCTACACGCGCGGGCCGGGGCTGGCCGGTGCCTTGCTGGTCGGCGCCGGCGTGGCCGAAGCCCTGGGCCTGGCGCTGGGTGTGCCCACGCTGGGTGTGCATCACCTCGAGGGGCATCTGTTGTCGCCCTTCCTCTCCGACGACCCGCCGCAGTTTCCGTTCATCGCACTGCTGGTGTCGGGTGGCCACACGCAGTTGATGCAAGTCGACGGCGTGGGCCGCTACGTGCTGCTCGGCGAGACCATCGACGACGCAGCCGGCGAAGCCTTCGACAAGAGCGCCAAGCTGCTCGGCCTGGGCTACCCGGGCGGCCCGGCGCTGGCCCTGCTGGCCGAGCAGGGGCGAGACGACGCGTACGCGTTGCCGCGGCCGTTGCTGCACAGCGGCAGGCTCGATTTCTCGTTTGCCGGCTTGAAGACGGCCGTGATGGTGCGCCTGCGCGCGCTGGGGCCCGACCCCGGCGAGCGCCAGCGCGCCGACATGGCGGCGTCGGCGCAGGCCGCGATCGTCGACGTGCTGGTCGCCAAGACCGAGCGCGCGCTGAAGGACAGCGGCCTGCAACGCCTGGTGGTGGCGGGCGGCGTGGGGGCCAATCGCCGGCTGCGTTCGCGACTCGACGCGATGGCCGCGCGCCGTGGGTTGAAGGTGCACTATCCGCCGCTGGCACTGTGCACCGACAACGGCGCGATGATCGCGCTGGCAGCGGCGATGCGCCTGCAGCAGGGGCTGGACCCGGGCCGCCGCGCCGGGCCCTTCGACGTGCGCCCGCGCTGGCCACTGGACCAGATCTGAACCCGCTTATTGGAAGCTGCCGACACCATCATGAGACCCGAGATCCGATCCCTGCCCGCGTCGCGCATCCGCGAGGTGGCCAACACGGCCATGGGCCGCAGCGACGTGCTGGCCTTCTGGTTCGGCGAGAGCGACGAGGTCACGCCGGCGGCGATCCGCGATGCCGCGGTGATGTCGCTGCAGGCCGGCGAAACCTTCTACTCGCACAACCTGGGCCTGCCCGAATTGCGCCAGGCCCTGGCCACCTACGCCAGCGCCCTGCACGGCAGCGTCGACGTCGACCGCATCGCGGTCACCTCGTCGGGCGTGAATGCGCTGATGCTGGCGACGCAGATGCTGGCCGGTGCCGGCGACGAGGTGGTTGCCGTGGTGCCCGTGTGGCCCAACCTGACGGCGCAGCCGGCGATCCTGGGCGCGCGCGTCACCCGCGTGGCGCTGCAGCCGCGCGATGGCGCCTGGCAGCTCGATCTGTCCGAACTGCTGGCGGCGGTGACACCATGTACCCGCGTGCTGCTGGTCAATGCCCCCAACAACCCGACCGGCTGGACCATGACACGCGTCGAGCAACAGACGCTGCTCGACCACTGCCGCGGCACCGGCACCTGGATCGTGGCCGACGAGGTCTACGAACGCCTGTACTACGGGGGGGCTGACTGCGCGCCCAGCTTTCTCGACATCGCCAGTCCCGATGACCGACTGGTCGTCGTGCACAGTTTCTCGAAGAGCTTCCTGATGACCGGCTGGCGCCTGGGCTGGCTGGTGCTGCCGACCGGCCATCTGGACGCGATGGGCAAGCTGATCGAGTTCAACACCTCGTGCGCGCCGGTGTTCGTGCAGCGCGGTGCGTTGGCCGGACTGACGATGGCCGGGCAATTCGTGCCCACGCTGCAGCAACACCTGCGCGGCTGCCGTGACCGTCTGCTGCGGGGCTTGCAGGCGCTGCCGGGGGTGCAGCTGGCCGCACCACCAGGTGGCATGTACGCCTTCTTTCGCGTGCCAGGGCAAGACGATTCACTGGACTTTGCCAAGCGGCTGGTCACGCGGCATGGGCTGGGCCTGGCACCGGGCGTGGCCTTCGGCGACGAAGGCGAGGGCTGGCTGCGTTGGTGCTTCGCGTCGCGCGACCCCCAGCGCCTGGACCAGGGTTTGCAGCGGCTGGCGGCGGCGCTGGGTCTATAATCCGCGGTCCCGCAAGGGAAACAAGGCACGGCACCGGTCGGTTTCACTGGTGTCCGCAAGTGATCAACGGAAACCGTTCCAGGCATGGGGCCGCGCAGGCTCTACGTGCGTGGCGGTTTCCATCGAACGAGGAAATCCCATGTCCCTGGCCCTGGCCCAAAAGGCCGAGATCGTCGCTGCCAACGCCCGTGCAGCCAACGATACTGGCTCCCCCGAAGTTCAGGTCGCGCTGCTCACCGCACGCATCAACGAACTCACGCCGCATTTCAAGACGCACCAGAAGGACCATCACGGCCGCCGTGGCCTGATCAAGATGGTCAATCAGCGCAAGCGCCTGCTGGCTTACCTGAAGGACCGTACGCCCGAGCGCTACACGGCCTTGATCGCCAAGCTCGGCCTGCGCAAGTAAGCTGGCCCTGTGCGGGCGGCCCGCCCGGGCCACCCGCGTCAGAACCTGCTTGATCCCGGAGATGGCTGCCGCGACGCTGCTGTGTCATTCCAACGAAGCCCATGCTGACAGCCGGGCCGCGCTGGAATGGCATTGCGTCCTGCCGTCCGATCTCCCGGTGAACCCGGCGCCACCGCTTCAGCGCCGTCACTCGTTTTCGGAGACACCCTCATGAGCATCTTCAACAAGATCAGCAAGACGTTCCAATGGGGCCAGCACAGCGTCACGCTGGCCACCGGCGAAATCGCCCGTCAATCTGGCGGTGCCGTGGTCTGCAGCATCGGTGACACCGTCGTGCTGGCCACCGTGGTCGCCAAATCGGTGCCCAAGGCCGGCCAGGACTTCTTTCCGCTGACCGTCGACTACATCGAGAAGACCTATGCGGCGGGCAAGATCCCGGGCAGCTTCTTCAAGCGCGAAGGCCGCCCGAGCGAGCTCGAGACCCTGACCAGCCGCCTGATCGACCGCCCGATCCGTCCGCTGTTCCCCGATGGTTTCTTCAACGAGGTGCAGGTCGTCATCCACGTGCTGAGCCTGGACCCCGAGGTCCAGGCCGACATCGCTGCGTTGATCGGCACCAGTGCGGCGCTGTCGATCAGCGGCATCCCGTTCAACGGCCCGATCGGCGCCGCCCGGGTCGGCTACATCAACGGCCAGTACGTGCTCAACCCTGGCCAGACCCAGCTGCGCGACAGTCAGATGGACCTGGTCGTGGCCGGCACCGAAGCCGCCGTGCTGATGGTCGAGTCCGAAGCCCAGCAGCTGAGCGAAGAGCTGATGCTCGGCGCCGTGGTCTTCGGACATGACCAGGGCAAGATCGCAATCGCCGCCATCAACGACCTGGTGCGCGAAGCCGGCAAGCCCGAGTGGACCTGGACCGCGCCGGCCAAGAACGAGCCCTTCATCGCCAAGGTGCAGGCTCTGGCTGAAGAGCCACTGCGTGCGGCCTATCAGATCCGCAGCAAGCAGGCGCGCACCCAGGCCTGCCGCGAGGTCACGAGCAACGTGATGGCTGCGCTGAAGGCCGAGGGTGTCGATTTCGACAAGGTCGAGGTCGAGGGCCTGCTGTTCGAGATCGAGGCCCGCATCGTGCGCGGCCAGATCCTGGCCGGCGAGCCGCGCATCGACGGCCGCGATACGCGCACCGTGCGCCCGATCGAGATCCGCAACGGCGTGCTGCCGCGCGCCCACGGCTCGTCGCTGTTCACGCGTGGCGAGACGCAGGCGCTGGTGATCACCACGCTGGGCACCGAACGCGACGCGCAGCGCATCGACGCGCTGGCCGGCGAGTTCGAAGACCGCTTCATGCTGCACTACAACATGCCCCCGTTCGCCACCGGCGAGACGGGCCGCGTGGGCAGCCCCAAGCGGCGCGAGATCGGCCACGGCCGCCTGGCCAAGCGCGCGCTGATCGCCGCGCTGCCGAGCAAGGAAGACTTCCCGTACACGCTGCGCGTGGTCTCGGAGATCACCGAGTCCAACGGCTCGTCGTCGATGGCCTCGGTGTGCGGCGGCTGCCTGAGCTGATGGACGCCGGCGTGCCGATGAAGGCCCATGTGGCCGGCATCGCGATGGGCCTGATCAAGGAAGGCAACCGCTTCGCCGTGCTGACCGACATCCTGGGTGACGAGGATCACCTCGGCGACATGGACTTCAAGGTGGCCGGCACCACCACCGGCGTCACCGCGCTGCAGATGGACATCAAGATCCAGGGCATCACCAAGGAGATCATGCAGGTGGCGCTGGCGCAGGCCAAGGAAGCGCGCCTGCACATCCTGGGCAAGATGGTCGAGGCGATGGGCGAGGCCAAGACCGAGGTCAGCCAGTTCGCGCCGCGCCTGTACACGATGAAGATCAACCCGGAGAAGATCCGCGACGTGATCGGCAAGGGCGGCGCCACGATCCGTGCGCTGACCGAAGAAACCGGCTGCACGATCGACATCGGCGAAGACGGCACGATCACGATCGCGTCGACCGACGCCGACAAGGCCGAGTTCGCCAAGAAGCGCATCACCGAGATCACCGCCGAGGCCGAGATCGGCAAGGTCTACGAAGGCCCGGTCACCAAGATCCTGGACTTCGGCGCGCTGGTCAACATCCTGCCCGGCAAGGACGGCCTGCTGCACATCAGCCAGATCGCGCACCAGCGCGTCGAGAAGGTCACCGACTTCCTCAAGGAAGGCCAGGTCGTCAAGGTCAAGGTGCTGGAGACCGACGAGAAGGGCCGCATCAAGCTGTCGATGAAGGCGTTGCTCGAGCGGCCTGAGGGCTGACGAAGAGCGCACGCGCCGGTGACCCCCCGCCACGGACGCCCCCCCGGCGCGCGCGCCGCCGCGCCGCGATGCCAGCGACGACGCGCCGCCGGTGACCGACGCTGGTGCGGCCGCGGCGGTTGATGGTGCACCTGCAGTGCCTGCGGTACCCTCGGCACCCTCAGCGCCTGACGCGCCGAAGACCGAATAGGCCGGGAAAGCAGCGCATGCGTGCCATCGAAATCGCCCAGCCCGGCGGCCCCGAGGTGCTGCGCGAGGTGCAGCGCCCCGACCCGGTGGCCAAACCGGGTGAGTTGCTGATCGCGGTGCAGGCCTCGGGCATCAATCGGCCCGACGTGCTGCAGCGCAAGGGTCTGTACCCGATGCCGCCGGGCGTGTCCGACCTGCCGGGTCTGGAGGTGGCAGGTACGGTCAAGGCCGGTGCGCCGGCCGATCTGGCCGCAGCCGGCCTGTCGATCGGCGACGCTGTGTGCGCGCTGGTGGCCGGCGGGGGTTATGCCGAACTCTGCGTGGCGCCGGCCGGTCAGTGCCTGCCCAGCCCCAGGGGTCTGAGCGCGATCGAGGCGGCCAGCCTGCCCGAGACCTTCTTCACCGTCTGGCAGAACGTGTTCGAGATCGCGCGCCTGCAGCCCGGCGAGACGCTGCTGGTGCAGGGCGGGTCGAGCGGCATCGGCGTCACCGCCATCATGCTGGCCAAGGCGCTGGGCGCCAAGGTGATCGTCACCGCCGGCAGCGACGACAAGTGCGCCGCCTGCCTGGCGCTCGGTGCCGACCACGCCATCAACTACCGCAACCAGGATTTCGTCGCCGAGGTGCTGGCCTTCACCGGCCAGCGCGGTGTCGACGTGGTGCTGGACATGGTGGCCGGCGACTACATCGGCCGCGAACTGCAGTGCATGGCCGACGACGGCCGCCTGGCCCTGATCGCGGTCCAGGGCGGCACGCGCAGTGCCATCGATGCCGGGTTGCTGCTGCGCAAGCGGTTCACATTGACCGGCAGCACCTTGCGGCCACGCTCGGTGGCCTACAAGACCGGGCTCGCGCGGGCGCTGCACACCAGGGCCTGGCCCTGGATCGAGAGCGGGCAGGTCAAGCCGGTGATTCATCAGGTGTTCCCGGCAGCGCAGGCCGCCGCCGCGCATGCCCTGATGGAATCGAGCACGCACGTGGGCAAGATCGTCCTGGCCTGGTGAGGAGAAACCCATGCGTCGCAAACTGGTGGTGGGCAACTGGAAGATGCACGGCAGCCGACCGGCCAACGCCGAGTTGCTGGCAGCCCTCGGTGGCGCGCGGCCCTATGGTTGCGACGTCGCCGTCTGCGTGCCGTATCCGTACCTCAGCGAAACCGCGTCCACGCTGGCCGGCGGCGACATCCGCTGGGGTGCCCAGGACTGCTCGGCGCATGAACTGGGGGCCTACACCGGCGAGGTGTCGGCGCCCATGCTGGCCGAGTTTGGCTGTCGCTATGTGATCGTCGGTCATTCCGAGCGCCGGGCCTTGCACGCCGAAAGCGACCTGCTGGTGGCGCAGAAGGCCCAGGCCGCGCTGGGCTCGGGGCATCACGCCCATCGTCTGTGTCGGCGAAACGCTGGTGCAGCGCGAAGGCGGCCAGACCGAAGCCGTGGTCAAGCGGCAGCTGGCGGCCGTGATCCACCAGCTGGCGCATTGCGCCGGCGAGATCGTCATCGCCTACGAGCCGGTGTGGGCCATCGGCACCGGCCGCACGGCCACGCCCGAGCAGGCGCAGGACGTGCACCGTGTGCTGCGCGCGCAGCTGCAGGCAGCCACCGGCAACGGCGGTCGCATGCGCATCCTGTACGGCGGCAGCGTCAAGGCCGACAACGCGGCCACGCTGTTCGCCCAGCCCGACATCGACGGCGGGCTGATCGGCGGCGCCTCGCTGAAGGCGGCCGATTTCATCGCCATCTGTCGCGCTGCCGGCTGAAGCCGCGGCGCCCTTTTTTCCCGGAGAACTTTCACACATGCAGATCTGGATGACCCTGGTGCTTGCGCTGCAGCTGATCTCGGCGCTGGTCATGATCGGCCTGGTGCTGATCCAGCATGGCAAGGGCGCCGACATGGGCGCCTCGTTCGGCAGCGGTTCGTCGGGCAGCCTGTTCGGTGCCACCGGCAGCGCCAACTTCCTGTCGCGTTCGACGGCCGCCTGCGCCACCGTCTTCTTCGGCAGCACGCTGTTGCTGGTGCTGTTGGGCAACGCCGGCATGACGCGCCGTGCGGGCGATGCCGGCAGTGTGCTCGACCGTCCCGCGGCGGGTGCTGCGGCGGCCAGCGCGCCGCTGGTCCCGGCCATCCCCACGGCACCTGCCATCCCCGGCCCGGCGCCCAAGGTCGACGCCAGCGGTGAGCCCTGCCAGCGGCTGCCGCTGCGTCGACTGCACCGGCCATTCCAGGCAAGTGAGGACCTTGCGAGCCCTGTGCAAGCGGGGCTTGCGGATCAGGGAAGTCCCTTGTTTTCGAGCTAGAATCATCCGCTGTTCGAGGGCACTCCTCAGGCCCTTTGAGCAGGCTGCAGCGCAGCCAGGTTCAGGTCATGCCGACGTGGTGAAATTGGTAGACACGCTATCTTGAGGGGGTAGTGGCGAAAGCTGTGCGAGTTCGAGTCTCGCCGTCGGCACCAGACACTGAACCGATGCGCCTCCGCAGCGCGCGCCTTGGCGCTGCGCCCCGGCGGGCGCCGGCCCCGCCTTTTCGCCCGGCTCATCTGACGACAGACTGCTGCACACACCATGGACCTGCAACCCTACCTGCCCGTGATCCTGTTCATCCTGGTCGGACTGGGCGTTGGTTTTGCGCCCATGGTGCTGGGCTTCATCTTCGGCCCGAACCGGCCCGACGCCGCAAAGAACAGCCCCTACGAATGCGGCTTCGAGGCCTTCGAAGACGCGCGCATGAAGTTCGACGTGCGCTACTACCTGGTGGCCATCCTGTTCATCCTGTTCGACCTCGAGATCGCCTTCCTGTTTCCCTGGGCGGTGTCGCTGCGTGACATCGGCGCGCCGGGCTTCTGGGCCATGATGCTTTTCCTGGCCATCCTGGTGGTGGGCTTCGCCTACGAGTGGAAGAAGGGCGCGCTGGACTGGGAGTGACGGAAGCGCAGGCCTGACCAACGGAGTGAAGCATGGGCATCGAAGGCGTACTGAAAGAAGGCTTCGTCACCACGTCGATCGACACGCTGATCAACTGGTCGAAGACCGGTTCGCTGTGGCCGATGACCTTCGGGCTGGCCTGCTGCGCGGTCGAGATGATGCATGCCGGTGCGGCGCGCTACGACATCGACCGCTTCGGCATGCTGTTCCGCCCCAGCCCGCGCCAGAGCGACCTGATGATCGTGGCCGGCACGCTGTGCAACAAGATGGCGCCGGCGCTGCGCAAGGTCTACGACCAGATGGCCGAGCCGCGCTGGGTGCTGAGCATGGGCTCGTGCGCCAACGGCGGCGGCTACTACCACTACAGCTATTCGGTGGTGCGCGGCTGCGACCGCATCGTGCCGGTGGACGTCTACGTGCCGGGCTGCCCGCCCACGGCCGAGGCGCTGCTCTACGGCATCCTGCAGTTGCAGGCCAAGATCCGGCGCGAGAACACGATCGCACGCTGAGCCCACTTCGAAATGACCCAACGACTCGACAAGTTGCAGGCCGCGCTGCAATCGGTGCTCGGCGACGCCCTGCTCTGCCTGGTGCGCGAGCGCGGCGAGATCTCGATCACGGTGTCCGCCGAGCGTTACCTCGAAGTCGCGCGCACGCTGCGCGACGACCCGGCGCTGCGCTTCGAGCAGCTGATCGACCTCTGCGGCGTGGACTACTCCGACTACAAGAACCAGCCCTGGCAGGGCCTGCGCTACGTTGTGGTCTCGCATTTGCTGTCGATCACGCACAACTGGCGCGTGCGGCTGAAGGTGTTTGCGGCCGACGACGAGCTGCCGGCGGTGGCTTCGCTGACCGAGACCTGGAATGCGGCCAACTGGTTCGAACGCGAAGCCTTCGACCTGTTCGGCATCATCTTCGAGGGCCACCTCGACCTGCGCCGCATCCTCACCGACTACGGTTTCATCGGCCACCCGATGCGCAAGGACTTCCCGGTCTCGGGCCATGTCGAGATGCGCTACGACGCCGAGCAGGCGCGTGATCTACCAGCCGGTGACGATCGAGCCGCGCGAGATCACGCCGCGCGTGGTGCGCGAAGACAACTACGGCGGGCTGCACTGACACCATGGCCGAGATCAAGAACTACACGCTGAACTTCGGGCCGCAGCACCCGGCCGCGCACGGCGTGCTGCGCCTGGTGCTCGAGCTCGACGGCGAGGTCATCCAGCGCGCCGACCCGCACATCGGCCTGCTGCACCGCGCCACCGAGAAGCTGGCCGAGAGCAAGACCTTCATCCAGGCGCTGCCCTACATGGACCGGCTCGACTACGTGTCGATGATGTGCAACGAGCACGCCTACTGCCTGGCCATCGAGAAGCTGCTGGGCATCGAGGTGCCGCTGCGCGCGCAGTACATCCGCGTGATGTTCGACGAGATCACGCGGTTGCTGAACCACCTGCTGTGGCTGGGTGCGCACGGCATCGACTGCGGTGCGATGAACATCCTGATCTACTGCTTCCGCGAGCGCGAGGACCTGTTCGACATGTACGAGGCGGTGTCGGGCGCGCGCATGCACGCGGCCTACTTCCGCCCGGGCGGCGTCTACCGCGACCTGCCCGACCGCATGCCGCAGTACCAGGTCAACCGCATCCGCAACGAGAAAGCGATCAAGGCACTGAACCAGAACCGCCAGGGCTCGCTGCTCGATTTCATCGACGACTTCTGCAAGCGTTTCCCCGGCCACGTCGACGAATACGAGACGCTGCTGACCGACAACCGCATCTGGAAGCAGCGCACGGTGGGCATCGGCGTGGTGAGCCCCGAGCGTGCGCTCAACCTCGGCTTCACCGGGCCGATGCTGCGCGGCTCGGGCGTGGCCTGGGACCTGCGCAAGCAGCAGCCCTACGAGGTCTACGACCGCATGGACTTCGACGTTCCGGTCGGCACCAACGGCGATACCTACGACCGCTACCTGGTGCGCATCGAGGAGATGCGCCAGTCCAACCGCATCATCCAGCAGTGCGTGGCCTGGCTGCGCGCCAACCCCGGCCCGGTGATCACCGACAACCACAAGGTGGCGCCGCCGAGCCGCGTGGACATGAAGTCGGGCATGGAAGAGCTGATCCACCACTTCAAGCTCTTCACCGAAGGCTTCCACGTGCCCGAGGGCGAGGCCTACGCGGCGGTCGAGCACCCCAAGGGCGAGTTCGGCATCTACCTGATCAGCGACGGCGCCAACAAGCCCTACCGGCTGAAGATCCGCGCGCCCGGCTTCGCGCACCTGGCCGCGCTGGACGAGATGGCGCGCGGCCACATGATCGCCGACGCGGTGGCGATCATCGGCACCATGGACATCGTGTTCGGCGAGATCGACCGGTAAGCGAACGATGAACTTCAGCGACCAGACCCTGGCCCGCTTCGCCAAAGAAGTGGCCAAGTACCCCGCCGACCAGAAGCCCTCGGCCGTGATGGCCTGTCTGGCCATCGTGCAGCAGGAACAGGGCCATGTCTCGCGCGAAGCCGAGGAGGCCGTCGCCGCCTACCTGGGCATGCCGCCGATCGCGGTGCACGAGGTCACGACCTTCTACAACATGTACAACCAGCAGCCGGTGGGCAAGTTCAAGCTCAACGTCTGCACCAACCTGCCGTGCCAGCTGCGCGACGGGCAGAGCGCGCTGGACCATGTCTGCCGCAAGCTGGGTGTCGAGCCCTACGGCACCACGGCCGACGGCAAGTTCACGGTGCAGCCCAGCGAATGCCTGGGCGCCTGCGCCGACGCGCCGGTGATGCTGGTCAACGACCGCCAGATGCTCAGCTTCATGAGCCCCGAGCGCCTCGACGAACTGGTCGACACCCTGCAGAAGGGCTGAGGCTGAAGATGCTCGATCTTTCGAAGTTCCAGGCCAGCGGCGCCGAGACCTGCTTCCACGGCCGCCACATCGAGCCGCAGATCTACGCGGGCCTGGACGGCAACAACTGGCGGCTGGCCGACTACGTCGCACGCGGCGGCTATGCGGCGCTGAAGAAGATCCTGGGCCAGGACGGTGCCGAGCCCATGACGCCCGACCAGGTGATCGCCGAGGTCAAGCTGTCGGCCCTGCGCGGGCGCGGCGGTGCCGGGCTTCCCCACCGGGCTGAAGTGGAGCTTCATGCCGCGCCAGTTCCCGGGCCCGAAGTACCTGGTGTGCAATTCCGACGAGGGCGAGCCCGGCACCTGCAAGGACCGCGACATCCTGCGCTTCAACCCGCACATGGTGATCGAGGGCATGGCCATCGCCGCCTATGCGATGGGCATCCGCACGGGCTACAACTACATCCACGGCGAGATCTTCGAGGTCTACCAGCGCTTCGAAGAGGCGCTGGACGAGGCGCGTGCCGCGGGCTTCCTGGGCGATCGCATCCTGGGCAGCGACTTCAGCTTCCAGCTGCACGCCTTCCACGGCTTCGGCGCCTACATCTGCGGCGAAGAAACCGCGCTGCTCGAATCGCTCGAAGGCAAGAAGGGCCAGCCGCGCTTCAAGCCGCCGTTCCCGGCCAGCTTCGGCCTGTACGGCAAGCCGACCACGATCAACAACACCGAGACCTTCGCCGCGGTGCCGTGGATCATCCGCAACGGCGGCCAGGCCTACCTGGAATGTGGCAAGCCCAACAACGGCGGCACCAAGATCTTCTCGGTGGTGGGCGACGTCAACCGGCCCGGCAACTTCGAAGTGCCGATGGGCACGCCGTTCGCCAAGCTGCTGGAACTGGCCGGCGGCGTGAAGGGCGGGGCGCTGAAGGCGGTGATTCCGGGCGGCTCGTCGGCGCCGGTGCTGCCGGCCGGCGTGATGATGGACATCACGATGGACTACGACGCCATCGCCAAGGCCGGCTCGATGCTGGGCTCGGGCGCGGTGATCGTGATGGACGACACCCGCTGCATGGTCAAGAGCCTGCTGCGCCTGTCCTACTTCTACCAGCACGAAAGCTGCGGCCAGTGCACGCCCTGCCGCGAAGGCACGGGCTGGCTGTGGCGCCTGGTCGACCGCATCGAGCACGGCAAGGGCCGGCCGGAGGACCTGGACCTGCTGGATTCGGTGGCCGACAACATCAAGGGCCGCACGATCTGCGCGCTGGGCGACGCCGCCGCGATGCCGGTGCAGGGCATGCTCAAGCACTTCCGCGACGAGTTCGTGCACCACGTCGAACACAAGTCCTGCAAGGTCGGGCGCAGCGCCTGACCCGGTCAACAGATCCACCATGATCGAAATCGAACTCGACGGCCGCAAGGTCAGCGTCCACCGGGCAGCATGGTGATGCATGCGGCCGACGCGGCGGGCACCTACATCCCGCACTTCTGCTACCACAAGAAGCTCAGCATCGCGGCCAACTGCCGCATGTGCCTGGTCGAGGTCGAGAAGGCGCCCAAGCCGATGCCGGCCTGCGCCACGCCGGTCACGCAGGGCATGATCGTGCGCACCAAGAGCGACAAGGCCATCAAGGCGCAGAAGTCGGTGATGGAGTTCCTGCTCATCAACCACCCGCTGGACTGCCCCATCTGCGACCAGGGCGGCGAATGCCAGCTGCAGGACCTGGCCGTGGGCTACGGCGCCAGCGCCAGCCGCTACCAGGAAGAAAAGCGCGTCGTCTTCCACAAGGACGTCGGCCCGCTGATCAGCATGGAAGAGATGAGCCGCTGCATCCATTGCACGCGCTGCGTGCGCTTCGGCCAAGAGGTGGCCGGCGTGATGGAGCTGGGCATGATCCACCGCGGCGAGCACAGCGAGATCACCACCATGCTGGGCAACACCATCGACAGCGAGCTGTCGGGCAACATGATCGACATCTGCCCGGTCGGCGCGCTCACCAGCAAGCCCTTCCGCTACAGCGCCCGCACCTGGGAGCTGTCGCGCCGCAAGAGCGTCAGCCCGCACGACAGCACCGGCGCCAACCTGGTGGTGCAGGTCAAGGCCGGCAAGGTGATGCGCGTGGTGCCGCTGGAAAACGAGGACGTCAACGAGTGCTGGATCGCCGACCGCGACCGCTTCTCGTACGAGGCGCTGAACAGCGAGCAGCGCCTGACGCAGCCGATGCTCAAGCAGGGCGGCCAGTGGCAGGCCGTCGACTGGAACACCGCGCTGGCCTATGTGGCCGATGGCCTGAAGCGCGTGAAGGCCGAGTTCGGCGCGCGCGAGATCGGCGCGGTCGGCAGCCCGCGCGGCACGGTCGAAGAACTGCACCTGCTGGCCAGGATGGTGCGTGGCCTGGGCAGCGAGAACATCGACGTGCGCGGCCGCCACGCCGATGCCGGCAACCTGGCGGCAGACGGCCGCGCGCGTTGGCTGGGCACCTCGATCGCGTCGCTGACGCAGCTCGACCGCGCGTTCGTCGTCGGCTCCTTCCTGCGCAAGGACCATCCGCTGTTTGCGCAGCGCATCCGCCAGGCAGCGCGCCACGGCGCGCAGGTGCACAGCCTGCATGCGGTGCACGACGACTGGCTGCTGCCGCTGGCGTCGCGCATGACCGCCGCCCCTTCGGGCTGGGCCGCAGCGCTGGCCGAGGTGGCGGCCGCAGTGGCCGCCGCGAAGGGCGTGGCTGCGCCCCTGGCGGCACAGGCGACCGAGACCGCCCAGGCCATCGCCGCGTCGCTGATGTCGGGCGAGCGCAAGGCCGTGCTGCTGGGCAATGCCGCCGCGCAGCACCCGCAGGCGGGGGAACTGCTGGCGCTGGCGCACTGGATCGCCGAACAATGCGGTGCCAGCGTGGGTTATCTGGGTGAGGGTGCCAACAGCGTGGGTGCGCAACTGGTCGGCGCTGTCCCGCGCGACGGTGGTCTCAGCGCCGCGCAGATGCTGGCGCAGCCGATGAAGGCGCTGCTGCTGCTCGACGTCGACCCGCTATTCGACGCTGCCGACGCCGCTGCCGCACGGGCGGCGCTGCAGGCCCGGGGCTGGTGGTCGCGCTGACCGCGTTCAAGGACGCGGCGTCGACATGCCGACGTGCTGCTGCCGATCGCGCCGTTCACCGAGACCTCGGGCACCTTCGTCAATGCCGAAGGCCGTGCGCAGAGCTTCCACGGCGTCGTCAAGCCGCTGGGCGAGGCGCGCCCGGCCTGGAAGGTGCTGCGCGTGCTGGGCAATCTGCTCGGGCTCGATGGCTTCGATCAGGATTCCAGCGAAGCCGTGCGTGCGCAGGCTCTGGGTGACCTGGACTTGCTGGCGCAGCGCCTGGACAACACACCGTCGCAGGCCGCGGCGGCCAGCGGCACCCGCGCTGGCCTCGAACGGGTGGCCGATGTGCCGATCTACGCCAGCGACTCTCTCGTGCGCCACGCCCCGTCGCTGCAGCTCACGGCCGACGCGCGGCCGCCGCTGGCAGGCTTGTCGTCGGCACTGTGGCGGCAGCTCGGCCTGCAGCCCGGCGACAAGGTGCTGATCAGTCAGGGCCAGGCGGCGCGGTGCTGCCGGCGCGAGACCGCGCTGGCCGCCAGGTGCGCTGCCGCCGGTCACCCCGCCACGCTGGCGCTCGGCCCGATGTTCGGGCCGCTTAACGTCGAGAAGGCCTGATCGAGGCAGCCATGTTCGATACCCTGCATCAATTCGGCAACGCCACGCTGGGCAGCGGCCTGTGGCTGGTGGTCTGGAGCATCATCAAGATCGTCGCCCTCGTGCTGCCGCTGATGGGCTGCGTGGCCTACCTCACGCTGTGGGAGCGCAAGGCCATCGGCTGGACGCAGATCCGCCCCGGCCCCAACCGCGTCGGCCCCTACGGCCTGCTGACGCCGATCGCCGACGCGGTCAAGCTGATCTTCAAGGAGATCATCCGCCCGACCGCGGCCAGCAAGGGCCTGTTCTTCCTCGGCCCCATCATGACCATCATGCCGGCGCTGGCGGCCTGGGCGGTGATCCCGTTCGGGCCCGAGGTGGCGCTGGCCAACGTCAATGCCGGCCTGCTGTTCCTGATGGCGATCACCTCGATGGAGGTCTACGGCGTGATCATCGCCGGCTGGGCCAGCAACTCGAAGTACGCCTTCCTGGGCGCGCTGCGCGCGTCGGCGCAGATGGTCAGCTACGAGATCGCGATGGGTTTCGCGCTGGTGGTGGTGCTGATGGTTGCCGGCAGCATGAACATGAGCGACATCGTCACCAGCCAGGGCAGGGGCATCTTCGCCAACATGGGCGTTGGCGTGTTGTCGTGGAACTGGCTGCCGCTGCTGCCGATCTTCGTCGTCTACTTCATCGCCGGGCTGGCCGAGACCAACCGCCATCCCTTCGACGTCGTCGAGGGTGAAAGCGAGATCGTCGCCGGCCACATGATCGAGTACTCGGGCATGTCGTTCGCCATGTTCTTCCTGGCCGAATACGCCAACATGATCCTGGTCTCGATGCTGACCGTGGTCCTGTTCCTGGGCGGCTGGCTGCCCCCGTTCGAGTTCCTGTCGTTCATCCCGGGCTGGATCTGGCTGGCCATCAAGGTCTTCGTGGTCGTCACGATGTTCCTGTGGGTGCGCGCCACCTTCCCGCGCTACCGCTACGACCAGATCATGCGCCTGGGCTGGAAGATCTTCATTCCGGTGACGCTGGTCTGGCTGGTGGTGGTTGGCCTGTGGATCCAGTCGCCCTTCAACATCTGGAAGTGACGGAGCTACCGCCATGTCGCTGACCGCCGTCAAGGAGCTGTTCTCGAGCTTCATGCTGACCGAGCTCTTCAAGGGGTTGATGCTCACCGGGCGCCATTTCCTGTCGCCGCACATCACGATCCAGTTCCCTGAAGAGAAGACGCCGCTGTCGCCGCGCTTCCGCGGCCTGCATGCGCTGCGCCGCTACGAGAACGGCGAGGAGCGCTGCATCGCCTGCAAGCTGTGCGAGGCGGTGTGCCCGGCGATGGCGATCACCATCGAGTCCGACGTGCGCGACGACGGCACGCGCCGCACCACGCGCTACGACATCGACCTGACCAAGTGCATCTTCTGCGGCTTCTGCGAAGAGAGCTGCCCGGTCGACTCGATCGTCGAGACGCACATCTTCGAGTACCACGGCGAGAAGCGCGGCGACCTGTATTTCACCAAGGACATGCTGCTGGCCGTCGGCGACCGCTACGAGAAAGAGATTGCCGCCAGCCGGGAAGCCGACGCCCGCTATCGCTGAGCCCGCGGAGGCCCCCCATGAACACGATCACCGTACTCTTCTACGTCTTTTCGGCCGTGCTGCTGTTCGCGTCGTTTCGCGTCATCACCGCGCGCAGCACGGTGCATTCGGCGCTGTACCTGGTGCTGGCCTTCTTCAATGCCGCCTGTGTGTGGATGCTGCTGCGCGCCGAGTTCCTGGCCATCGCCCTGGTGCTGGTCTACGTGGGCGCGGTGATGGTGCTGTTCCTGTTCGTCGTGATGATGCTCGACATCAACAGCGACCAGTTCCGTCAGGGTTTCTGGAAGCACTTTCCGCTGGCCGGCATGATCGGCGTGGTGATCGCGCTGGAGATGGCCTTCGTGCTGATGCGCGGCTTCCAGCCCAGCCAGGCACCGGTGGCCGACGCGCGCGCGCTGGCCATGGGCAACAGCCGCCTGCTGGGCATCGAGCTGTACACGCATTACCTGTATCCGCTGCAGATCGCAGCCGTGCTGCTGCTGGTGGCGATCATCGCCGCCATCGCGCTGACGCTGCGCCGTCGCAAGGACAGCAAGCTTCATGGATGTCGGCGAGCAGGTGCGTGCGCGCAAGGCCGATCGCCTGCGCCTGATCCAGATGCCGCCGGTGGTCGATCTGCCGTCGGCGCCGGCGCCAGGAAGGAGGGGCGCAGTGATGGGCCGCTGACGCTCGGCCATTACCTGTCGCTGGGGGGCGTGCTGTTCGCGTTGTCGGTGGTGGGCATCTTCCTGAACCGCCGCAACCTGATCGTGCTGCTGATGGCGATCGAGCTGATGCTGCTGGCGGTGAACATGAACTTCGTCGCCTTCTCGCATTACCTGGGCGACATGGCCGGCCAGGTGTTCGTGTTCTTCATCCTCACGGTGGCGGCGGCCGAGTCGGCGATCGGCCTGGCGATCCTGGTCGTGCTGTTCCGCAACCGGGCTTCGGTCGACGTGGCCGAGCTGGACGACTCAAAGGGTGACAGGCCCCTCCGTGCCGCTGGCGCCGCTGGCCGGCGCCCTCGTGGCCGGCCTGGCCGGCAAGGCCGTGGGCCGCCGCGGCGCGCACACGGTCACCATCCTGGGCGTCCTGGTCTCGTTCATCTGCTCGGTGGTGGTGCTGATGCAGGTGCTGGACGGCGCCCGCTTTGTCGGCACGATCTACGAATGGGCCACCATCGGCGGCCTGCGCATGGAGGTCGGTTTTTTGGTCGATGGCCTGACCGCGATGATGATGGTCGTGGTCACCTTCGTGTCGCTGATGGTGCACGTCTACACCATCGGCTACATGGACGACGACCCGGGCTACCAGCGCTTCTTCGCCTACATCTCGCTGTTCACCTTCTCGATGCTGATGCTGGTGATGAGCAACAACTTCCTGCAGCTGTTCTTCGGCTGGGAAGCGGTGGGCCTGGTGTCGTACCTGCTGATCGGTTTCTGGTACACGCGGCCGACGGCGATCTTCGCCAACATGAAGGCCTTCCTGGTCAACCGCGTCGGCGACTTCGGGTTCATTCTGGGCATCGGCCTGATTGCGGCGTACGCCGGCACGCTCGACTACGCACAGGCCTTCGCCAAGGGCGGCGAACTGGCCCGACTGGGGTTCCCCGGCACCGACTGGTCGCTGATCACCGTGACCTGCATCTGTCTGTTCATCGGCGCCATGGGCAAGAGCGCGCAGTTTCCGCTGCATGTGTGGCTGCCCGACTCGATGGAAGGCCCGACCCCGATCTCGGCGCTGATCCACGCCGCGACGATGGTGACCGCCGGCATCTTCATGGTGGCGCGCATGTCGCCGCTGTTCGAGCTGTCCGACACGGCGCTGAACTTCGTGCTGGTGATCGGCGCGATCACGGCGCTGTTCATGGGCTTCCTGGGCATCATCCAGAACGACATCAAGCGCGTGGTGGCCTATTCCACCTTGTCGCAGCTGGGCTACATGACGGTGGCGCTGGGCGCGTCGGCCTACTCGGTGGCGGTGTTCCACCTGATGACGCACGCCTTCTTCAAGGCGCTGCTGTTCCTGGCCGCCGGCTCGGTGATCATCGGCATGCACCACGACCAGGACATCCGCAACATGGGCGGCCTGCGCAAGTACATGCCGATCACCTGGATCACCTCGCTGCTCGGCTCGCTGGCGCTGATCGGCACGCCGCTCTTCGCCGGCTTCTACTCCAAGGACAGCATCATCGAGGCGGTGCACGCCAGCCACCTGCCGGGTGCGGGTTTTGCGATCTTCGCCGTCACGGCGGGTGTCTTCGTCACCGCCTTCTACTCGTTTCGAATGTACTTCCTGGTCTTCCATGGCCAGGAGCGCTTCCGCCACAAGCCGCATCCTGCCCCTGACGACCATGGTGCGCATGACGACCACGGCGGCCATGCGCACGAACCGCACGAATCACCCGGGGTGGTGTGGCTGCCGCTGGTGATGCTGGCGATTCCGTCGGTGGTGATCGGCTATCTGACGATCCAGCCGATGCTGTTCGGCGACTTCTTCAAGGACTCGATCTTTGTCGACCTGGTGCGGCATCCGGCGATGGAAGAACTGGCGCGCGGCTTCCACGGCGCCGGTGCCATGGCCCTGCATGCGCTCAGTACGTTGCCGTTCTGGCTGACGCTGGCCGGTGTGGTCAGCGCCTACGTCTTCTACCTGGTGGCGCCATCGATTCCGGCCGCACTCGACCGCGCGCTCAAGCCGCTGCGCATCGTGCTCGAGAACAAGTACTACATGGACTGGTTCAACGAGAACGTGCTGGCGGCCGGGGCGCGACTGCTCGGCCGTGGGCTGTGGAAGGGTGGCGACCAGGGCCTGATCGACGGGCTGGTGGTGAACGGGTCGGCGCGCGTGGTCGGTGCCGCGGCTGGCCTGGTGCGCCTGGTGCAGACCGGCCACCTGTACTGGTACGCGCTGGTGATGGTGCTGGGGGTCTTCGGTTTCCTGACCTGGCGGCTGTGGCCCTTCCTGGCCGGAGCGTCAACTTGACGGCCTGGGCAATGAGAGAACAACAATGGGCCTTCTAAGCCTCGCCATCTGGATTCCGATCGCCTTCGGCGTGTTGCTGCTGGCGCTGGGCAACGACCGCCATGCCGGTGTCGTGCGTGCCACCGCGCTGATCGGCGCCATCGTCTCGTTCCTGGTCACGCTGCCGCTGATCAGCGGTTTCGACAAGCGCAGCGCGGCGCTGCAGTTCGTCGAGAAGCAGCCCTGGATCGACCGCTTCAACGTCTTCTACCACCTGGGTGTCGACGGCCTGTCGGTGTGGTTCGTGCTGCTCACGGCCTTCATCACCGTGATCGTGGTCATCTCGGCCTGGCAGGTGATCACCGATCGCGTGGCGCAGTACATGGGCGCCTTCCTGATCCTGTCGGGGCTGATGGTCGGCGTGTTCTGCGCCGCCGACGGGCTGCTGTTCTACGTCTTCTTCGAAGCCACGCTGATCCCGATGTACCTGATCATCGGCATGTGGGGTGGTGCACGTCGCGTCTACGCAGCGTTCAAGTTCTTCCTGTACACCTTTGCCGGCTCGCTGCTGATGCTGGTGGCGCTGATCTACCTGTACTTCAAGTCGGGTGGCAGCTTCGACATCCAGACCTGGCACAAGCTG
Organism: Rubrivivax sp.; assembly: GCA_016707445.1. GTDB lineage: Bacteria > Pseudomonadota > Gammaproteobacteria > Burkholderiales > Burkholderiaceae_C > Rubrivivax. Next base: position 160,762 of record JADJHR010000010.1, on the reverse strand, counting down.
CCGCTGCCGATGCCGGCGCAGGCGCTGCTGTTCTTTGCCTTCTTCGCGGCGTTCTCGGTCAAGGTGCCGATGTGGCCGGTGCACACCTGGCTGCCCGACGCCCACGTCGAAGCGCCGACCGGCGGCTCGGTGGTGCTGGCGGCCATCATGCTGAAGCTGGGTGCCTACGGCTTCCTGCGGTTCTCGATGCCGATCGCGCCCGACGCCAGCCGCGAGTACGCCTGGCTCATCATCACCTTGAGCCTGATCGCGGTGATCTACATCGGCCTCGTGGCGCTGGTGCAGAAGGACATGAAGAAGCTGGTCGCCTACAGCTCGATCGCGCACATGGGCTTCGTGACGCTGGGCTTCTTCATCTTCAACGACCTGGGCGTGGCCGGCGGCATCGTGCAGATGATCAGCCACGGCTTCGTGTCCGGCGCCATGTTCCTGTGCATCGGCGTGCTCTACGACCGCGTGCACAGCCGCGAGATCGCGGATTACGGCGGCGTGGTCAACCGGATGCCGAAGTTCACCGCCTTCGTCGTGCTGTTCGCGATGGCCAACTGCGGATTGCCGGGCACGGCCGGCTTCGTCGGCGAATGGATGGTCATCCTGGGTGCGGTCCGATACAACTTCTGGATCGCCGCACTGGCCGCCACCGCCCTCATCTCGGGCGCTGCCTACACCTTGTGGATGGTCAAGCGCGTGTACTTCGGCGAGATCGCCAACGACCATGTGAAGGCGATGGTCGACATCAACGGCCGCGAGTTCCTGATGCTGTTGCTGCTGGCCGTGGCCATCTTGTGGATGGGCCTGCACCCCCAGCCCTTCACCGACGTGATGCAGGTCTCGGTGACCGAGCTGTTGCGGCATGTGGCCATCTCGAAGCTGAACTGACGGACCGCGATCACCATGACCCCCATCAACTGGACCGTCATCTACCCCGAGGCCTGGTTGCTGCTGGCCACCTGCGGGTGCTGCTGGCCGACCTCTTCGTCACCGACGCCGAACGCCGCGTCACCTTCTGGCTTTCGCAGGCCGCCGCCGCCGTGTTCACGCTGCTGCATCTGTGGGCCTTCGACAGCGGCGCCACCTTCTACGGCATGGCCGGCATGATCGTCACCGACCCCATGGGCCACCTGCTGGCAGGCTTTGCCGGCATTGCCGTGATGGTCGCGATGGCCTATGCGCGCCCGACCCTGGGTTCGCGCGACATGCTCAAGGGCGAGTTCTTCACGCTCAGCCTTTTCGTGCTGCTGGGCATCTCGGTGATGACCTCGGCCAACAACTTCCTCGTCGTCTACCTCGGCCTGGAGCTGATGAGCCTGTCGCTGTACGCGCTGACCGCGCTGCGCCGCGACCACGCGGTGGCAACCGAGGCGGCGATGAAGTACTTCGTGCTCGGCGCGCTGGCCAGCGGCTTCCTGCTGTACGGCATGTCGATGATGTACGGCGCCACCGGCACGCTGGAGATCCCGCGCGTGTTCGAGCGCATCGCCGCCGGCGGCATCAACAAAGAGGTGCTGGTGTTCGGCGTCGTCTTCGTCGTCGCCGGCCTGGCCTTCAAGCTCGGCGCGGTGCCGTTCCACATGTGGGTGCCCGACGTCTACCAGGGCGCGCCCACCGCGGTCACGCTGATGATCGGGGGCGCGCCCGAGCTGGCCGCGTTCGCCATCACGATGCGCCTGCTGGTCGAGGGCATGCTGGGGCTGGCCATCGACTGGCAGCAGATGTTGATCGTGCTGGCGGTGGGCTCGCTGGTGGTCGGCAACCTGGCGGCCATTGCGCAGACCAACCTCAAGCGCATGCTGGCGTACTCCACCATCGCGCAGATGGGCTTCGTGCTGCTGGGCCTGTCGGCCGGCGTGGTCAGCGGCAACACGCTGTCGGCCGGCAACGCCTACAGCTCGGCCATGTTCTACATGGTGGCCTACGTGCTCACCACGCTGGGTACTTTCGGCATGATCATGTTCTTGTCACGCCAGGGTTTCGAGAGCGAGGAGATCGACGACTTCGCCGGGCTCAACCAGCGCAGCCCCTGGGCTGCCGGCGTGATGTCGATCTTCCTGTTCTCGCTGGCCGGCATTCCGCCCTTGGTGGGCTTCTACGCCAAGCTGGCGGTGCTGCAGGCCCTGGTCAGCACCAACGTCACCAGCTACATCGTGCTGGCCGTGGTGGCGGTGATGGCGTCACTGGTGGGTGCCTACTACTACCTGCGGGTGGTCAAGGTCATGTACTTCGACGCGCCGCGCAACAGCGCACCGCTGCCGCAGCGATCGGCCGGCGTGTCGGCGCTGCTGGCGGCCAATGGCCTGGCGGTGCTGCTCTTGGGCGTGCTGCCCGGCGGCCTGATGGCCCTGTGCCGCGATGCCATCGTGAAGGCGCTGACGAGCTGAGCCTGACCGGGTGCACAGTCGCCCTCCCGCTTGGCTTGATCTCGATCAGCGGACGCGGACCACTTAGCCCGTATACCGTCCTGGTCAAGGAGAAGGACAGGACGGGCAGGCGCATGGTTCCGCTGTATCACACGCTGGAGGTTGCACCCGGCGAACGGGTCGACTATTGGCAGAGTGCGATGGCCAACTCGCTGTCGGCCGAGTGCAGTGTCGAGCCGACGGGTGAAGGCGTCTTCGACGCCGCCATGGCCGGCATGGGCTGTGGGCCGCTGCAGCTGCTCGAGGTCAGCGGCTCACCGTTCTGGATTGCCCGCCACGGCCCTGGTCGCGCCGACTGGGTGTCGCTGCTGGTTCTGCTCGAAGGGCAGGTCATGGTTGCCGACCGGGCCCATCAGGCGCAGCTGGGGCCGGGTGACCTGTGCTTCATCGCGCCCGACCGCGACATCCGCGTGCACCGCCAGACCCGCTTTCGCCAGGTGCTGCTCGACCTGCCGGCCGAGTTGCTGCTCGAAGCCTGGCCTAACTGGGCAGACCACACCATGCACCGGCTGGATGGGGCCATGCCTGCGGTACTGGCCACCGCCGCGCTGACGCGGTTCATCGTCGGTCACGGTAGGCAGCTGGGTGAGGATGGCCGAATCGCCCTCAGCGACGCCGTGCTGCAACTGATCGAGAAACTGGGCGGCCCGCACCGCCGCGTGCGCGCATCCGCATCCGCATCCAATGGTGAGGCCACCAGGCCATCGTCCGTCGACCGTCAGCGCCGGCGGGCCGAGGCCTTCATCCGAGAGCACCTGCAAGATCATCGCCTGGACGTCGGCCGCATTGCCAACCACCTGGGTGTCTCCACACGCTACCTGCACCGTCTCTTTTCCGGTGGGCCGCAGGTCATGCAGTGGGTGCTCGAGCAGCGCCTGCAGGCCAGCCGCAGTGAGCTGGCCGGCCGCGGCACGCGGCCCGTGGCCGAGGTCGCCTGGACCTGGGGCTTTGCCAGCCCGGCGCATTTCAGCCGCACATTCAGAAGGCGCTTCGGCCAGCCGCCCAGCGCGGTCTAGCGCCGGCCTTCGGCCCTGCGGGAAAGTCCCAGGGTCAACGCTTCAGTTGCGGTCAAGCCGCAGTTCGGTACCAGGCAAGTCGCGGCGGCAAGGCGTTCTATCTTGCAATCCGGGCGAGGCAAGGACCGAGGAGCGACATGGACACGAAGCATTCGACTCAGGCCGGCTGGAGGCACATCGCCTTGATGGCCATCGGGGCCGTGCTGGCCTGTATGGGCTTGTGCACGCCGGCGGCGGCGCAGACCACCGCCTTGGCCAGTGCGCGGTCGGCGGCGGTGACGATCGGCGAGAAGGCCTGTATCGGCTGCCATGGCCAGGAAAACACGCACTTCACCGAGACCCTGCACGCCAAGGCCTTTCGCGCCAACCCGCGCAACGAGCGCGAGCGCTTGGTCTGCGAGAGCTGCCATGGGCCGGGCTCGCTGCATGCCAAGAACACCAAGGACAAATCGCTGACCATCGGGTTCACCAAGAACTGGGGCACACCGGTCGAACAGCAGAACGAGTCCTGCCTGGGCTGCCACCAGGGCGGCAACCGCCTGCACTGGCCGGGCTCGACGCATGCGGGCAACCAGCTCGGCTGCGCCGACTGCCACAACCCGATGCAGAAGGTGTCCACCAACAGCCTGCTGGCGCGCAGCACCATCAACGAGACCTGCGCACGCTGCCACCAGCAGCAGCGCGCCGAGTTCAACAAGCGCTCGCACATGCCCTTGCCCGAAGGCAAGATGAGCTGCGTCGACTGCCACAACCCGCACGGCAGCGTGACCAAGCCGCTGCTCAAGGCCGACAGCACCAACACCGTCTGCTATGCCTGCCATGCTGAGAAGCGCGGCCCGATGTTGTGGGAGCACGCGCCGGTGCGCGAGAGCTGTACCAACTGCCACAGCCCGCACGGGTCCAACCATGACAAGCTGCTGGTGGCCTCGCGCCCGCAGCTGTGCCAGCAGTGCCACAGCCCGTCGGTCGGTCACCCGGGGCAGTTCTACCGTGGCGACCAGACCGCGGCCGCCGGCCAGGTTCTGGGCGGAGTCACCAGCCAGCGTGTGGTAGGTCGCAGCTGCCAGAACTGCCATTCGCAGATCCACGGCAGCAATCACCCCGCAGGCGCTCGGTTCCAGCGTTAGCCCGCAAGTTCCCTTGCAAGCCAGGAGATCGTGACATGCGTTCTGCGACCTCGCAATGCCGCTGGGCCCTGCGCCCGCTCGCCCTGCTGATCAGTGCCGCCTGCGCACAGCTGGCCAGCGTGCCGGCGCGGGCCGATTCCGGCGTCGGCACCGACACCAACGTGGGCAACCTGCTGATGCCCGGTGGCGGACTGCGCCTGCGCGCGACCGACCCCGACGGCATCGGCGAGATCCAGGGTGACCGCAGCCCTACCGGTTTTCTCAATGCCCAGCCGGGGCTGGTCGTCGACGCCACCCAGTTCGGCAACTGGCGCTGGCGCGGCCAGGTCGAAGCGGGTGGCATCGCCGTCGACGGTGAGCGCGGCGCGGCCAGGTTCCTGGAGTACAAGTCGCTGGAAAACGGCTTTGTGCTCGGCGGCCTGCGGCTGGAAGGCGAAAGCGCCGACGGCAAGACGTACGTCGACGCCAGCGCCGCCTCGTTGGGCCGAGACGACGGCTTTGCGACCGTGCAGCTGGGCCGCTACAACGGCTGGCGGCTCAAAGCCTTCTACAACGAGACACCGCATGTCTACACCACCGGTTACCGCAGCCTGTGGGACGGCGTCGGCAGCCAGCGGCTGACCTTGTCGCGGCTGCCGGCCGGGCCCATCGCGCCGGCCACCGCGGCCAGTACCGACATCGCGATCGGCATCGACGCGCTGGCCGCACCGACGCGCACGCTGTCGATGCAGCGACAAAAGGGCGGGCTGCGCCTGGACCTGCCGTTCAGCGACACGCTCAAGGTCTTTGCGTCACTGTCGAGCGAGAGGCGGCAGGGCGCGCGTCCCTTCGGCATGGTCAGCGGCGGCGGGGGTGGCACGGGTGGCGTCGAAGTCCCTGAATCGATCGACTACGACACGCACGAAATCGTGGCCGGGCTGCAGTGGGCCACCGCCCGCACCAGCGCCAACATGCAGGTGTCGGCCTCGCTGTTCCGCAACAACATCGGCACGCAGAGCATCGACAACCCGATGCTGCTGCCGGCGGCCAACGGCATCGCGCGCTTCCCGCAGGCGGTGTTCGACCTCGTGCCCGACAACGACTACTACAACCTGAAGGCCGAGTTCGCGCATGCGATGCCTGAACTGGCCAAGGCCCGCATCACCGGCGTGGTGTCGCTGGCCAGCTCAAGGCAGAACGATGCACTGATCCCGATGACACCGTACACGGGTGCGATGGTCAACGGCGTTGCCGGCGGCGCCTGGGACACCACGGCGTCGCTCAGCCGCGGCAGCGCCGAACGCAAGATCGACTCGCGCCTGTTCGACTTCGCGGTGGCCGCGAAGCCCGCAGCCGCGCTGGATGTCAAGGCGCGCTGGCGCCGCTACGAGACGATCGACAACTCGCCCGAGTACCTGGCGTGCAACCCGCTCACCGGCCAGTGGGGGCGGTTGAACAACGACGGCAGCGGTGGGGCCTTCGTCACCGCCAACGTCGTCGCCGGCGTCAATCCGGCGGGCACGCTCGCCACCGCCTATGACGCACTGCGCTGCAGTCTCGAATCCATCAAGGCGCTGAACCTCGTGCCCAGCGCCGGCAACGTCAACATCGTCGCGGCGCAATACGAGGTGAAGCAGGACAACGCCAGCCTCAGCGGCGACTGGCGCCTGGCGCGCGCACAGAACCTGAGCCTGCTGCTCGAACGCGAGACCATAGACCGCACGAACCGCGAGCGCGCGCAGACCTGGGAAGACCGGCTGAAGGCCGGCTATGTCAACCGAGCGCTGGTCGGCGGCACGCTGCGGTTGTCGGCCGAGTTCGGGCGCCGGCGTGGCAGCACCTACATCTCCGATCCCTACGACGAGTTCTACAGCGCCTCGCTCGGCCCGCTGCCTGCGGTGGCGGGCACCAACATGACGAGCTGGATCCACGTCAACGACCTGCACCGCAAGTTCGATCTTGCCGACCGCGACAGCCGGGTGCTCAACGCACGCTTCAACCAGGCGCTGAACGACTCCATGGACCTGGCTTTCAGCGCCCAGGCCAAGGAGCAGCGCTACCCCGATTCGGCCTATGGCCGCAACGGCGTGCAGCGGCTGACCGCGTTCAACGCCGAATGGAACTGGCAGCCGACGCCGGTGACCGCGGTGTCGGCCACCGTGGGCAGCCAGGACAGCCGCATGGCCCAGGTGGGCGTGCAGCAGAACGCCTGCGTGCTGGGCAACACCTACTACGTCTTCAGCGACGGCTCGATGGCCATCAGCCCCACGCTCAGCGCGGCGCAGAAGGCGGCCGGCATCAGCCTGGTCGGCAACAGCGGCGTGGTCACGGCGGCCAACTTCAGCAGCCTGTGCAACGTGTCGTCGGCGGTCAGTCCCTTGTACCCGAGCAGCCGCACCTGGACCATGGTGCAGGACGACCACACGCTGTCGGCCGGCTTCGGTGTGCGCCATGAGTTCGGCCGCGTGCGCGTCGAGGCGAACTACGGCTACACCGATGGCCGCACCAGCACCGCCTACACCTACAACGCGGCTGCCCTGGGCCTGGTGACCAGCGGCGCGCCGACCGCCACGCAGCTGGCCACGCTGGCTTTGATCGGCGCGGGCATGCCCGACCTGCGCTACCGCCAGCACGTGGTCGATCTCAACGTGGTCGTGCCGCTGACGCCGAAGATCTCGACCCGCTGGATGCTGCGCCACGAGCAGACCCGCATCGTCGACTGGCACTACGACGGCGTGGCCGGCAACCCGACGCCGTCGACCAATCAGCAGACCTATCTCGACCCCGGCGCGCAGAGCTACCGGGCCACCGTGGTCGGCGTGCTGCTGGGAATCGCGTTCTGATGTGCTGCGCGCCCGGCCTGGGTCTGCTGTTTGCGCTGGCGGTCATGGCCGGCGCAGCGCGTGCCGACACCGCCGCCCTGGTCGCCAGCCAGTGCATGGCCTGCCATGGCGACGGCGGCAACAGCGTGGTGCCGATGTTTCCGCGCCTGGCCGGGCAGCAGGCCCAGTACGTCGCCAAGCAGCTGCGCGACTTTCTGACCGGCAAGCGCAAGAACGAGGTCATGGCGCCATCACTGGCGCAGTTCAAGGACGCCGATGTCGACGGCCTGGCCGCCTACTACGCGGCGCAAAAGCGCACGCCGATCACGCCTGGCAACGACAAGCTGCTGGCCGCCGGCAAGGCCCTGTACGACGACGGCAATACACAAAGCGGCGTGCCGGCCTGCGTGGGCTGCCATCAGCCCGAAGGCCTGGGCAACGACCGCTACCCAGGCCTGGCGGGCCAGCATCCAGGCTATGCGGCGACACAGTTGCAGCAGTTCAAGTCCGGCGCGCGCAACAACGACCGCGCCAAGGTCATGCGGGCTGTGGCCGCGCGCATGAGCGATGACGAGATTGCCGCCGTCGTTGAATTTCTGGCGAGCCTGCCCTGACGGCGGCGGCGCAAGAAGGGAGCACACCGTGATCATTCGCCGGGCCATCAGCGCCGCTTGCTTGCTGGTCTGGGCCGTGAGCGCCAGCGCGCAGACTCCGCCGCCGAAGGCGGCCGGCGGCGATGCCGCCGACGGGGCTTACGTGTGGAACGCCATGCAGGGTGAAAAGCTCGTTGCGCTGGGCGCCCGTGGCGACGCCGCACGCGGCGAGATCACCTTCGAGATCTGCCAGGGCTGCCACCGCTCGCATGCGCTGGGCCGCCCCGATGGCAGCTACCCGCGCCTGGCCGGCCAGCACATCACGGTGCTGATCAAGCAGATGACCGACGTGCGCGCCGGCCGCAGGCGCAATGACGTGATGCTGCCCTTTATCGACAAGCATGTCGCCAGCCCGCAGGACATTGCCGACATCGCGGCCTACCTGACCAAGCTGCCGTCGCCGCCCAACAACGGCCGTGGTCCGGGCAGCGACCTGGCGCGCGGCCAGAAGATCTACGAAGCCGATTGCGTTAGCTGCCACGGCCAGGGCGGGCAGGGCGATGCGGCGCAGTTCTATCCGCGGCTGAACGGCCAGCACTACAAATACATGCTTCACGAGATGATCCAGATCCGCAACGGCATGCGCGGCAATTCCAACCCGCGCATGGTTGAGGTGGTGAAGACGCTGAACGACGCCGATCTCGAAGCGGCGGCCGACTACCTGTCTCGGCTGCCCACCGGGCAACCTTGACCCCGCGGCATCTTGGCCTGTGCCGCCGCGACCGGGCCGACCCCGTAAGATCGCGACATGAAGGTGTTGAATCTGCGTTGCGCCAACGGCCATGGCTTCGAGGGCTGGTTCGGGTCCGAGGATGATTTCCTCGATCAGAACGGGCGGGGGCTGATCGACTGCCCGGTGTGCGCGGATTGCACGGTCGTGCGGCTGCCCAGTGCGCCGCGGCTGAACCTGTCGGGCGCGCGTGTCCCGCAACCCGGCGCAGTGTCGCCGGCGACCAGCCCGCCGGCCCCGCAGCCTGTCGACCTGCAGGCGATGTGGCTGCAGTCGGTGCGCCAGCTGATGGCGCGCACCGAGGATGTCGGTGACCGTTTTGCCGAAGAGGCGCGCCGCATCCACTACGGCGAAACCGCCGAGCGTGGCATTCGCGGCCAGACCAGCGCCGAAGAGCGTCAGGCGCTCAGCGACGAAGGCATCGAGGTGATGTCGATCCCGGTACCCCAGGCGTTGAAGGGGCCCTTGCAGTAGCGCTCAGACCGGCCCGCGCTGCGTCGCCAGCACGCGGTCTGGGTTGAGCCGGTTGTGCGGGTCCAGTGCCTGCTTGATGCGGCGCATCAGCGCCAGCGCAACCGCGCTCTTGCGTTCGACGATCTCCTCGCGCTTGAGCTGGCCCACGCCGTGCTCGGCACTGATCGAACCACCAAAGCGCTGCACCGCGTCGTAGACCATGCGGTTGACCGCGTGCTCCTGCTCGGCCAGAAAGCGCGCGGCATCGTCGCCCGGCGGGGCCTGCACGTTGTAGTGCAGGTTGCCGTCACCCAGATGGCCGAAATCTACCAGACGCACACCGGGCAGATGCGCCTGCAGCGCGGCGTTGGTCTGCTCGACGAAATCGGCCACGGCCGAAACCGGCAGCGCGATGTCGTGCTTGATGTTGAGGCCCTCCTGCGACTGCGCCAGCGGAATCGACTCGCGCACATGCCACAGGCCCTGGCTCTGCGCCAGGGTCTCGGCCACCACCGCGTCCTGGATCAGGCCGCGCTCGAGCGCGTCGCCCAGCAGCGCCTCGAAGCGGTGACGCGCCTGCGCCTGGCCTTCGTTGTCGCTTTGTTCCAGCAGCACGGTCCAGGGCGCCTGCGGCAGCGGGGCCGGCAGGGCCGGAAAGTGCTTTGCCACCAGGTCGAGCGCAAAGCGGCCCATCACCTCGAAGCCGGTCAGCCCGGCCCCCAGCCGCGCGCGTGCCAGCTCAAGCAGCGCCACCGCGTCGCGCACCGAGTTCAGCGCCGCCATCGCGGTGGTGATGGCCGCCGGCTGCGGCACCAGCACCATGGTCGCGGCGGTGATGATGCCCAGCGTGCCTTCACTGCCGATGAAGAGGTCGCGCAGGTCGTAGCCGGTGTTGTCCTTGCGCAGGCCGCTCAGGCCGTCCCAGACGTCACCGTCGGCGGTCACCACCTCCAGCCCCAGGCACAGCGCGCGTGCGTTGCCATACCGCAGCACCTGGGTGCCACCGGCGTTGGTGGCCAGGTTGCCGCCCAGCGTGCAGCTGCCCTCGGCGGCCAGGCTCAGCGGGAACATCAGCCCGCGGGCCGTGGCCGCCTGCTGTACCGCCTGCAGCACGCAGCCGGCCTCGGCCGTGATCGCCAGATTGGCCGCGTCGACGGCACGGATGCGGTTCATGCGCTGCAGCGTCAGCAGCACCTGGGTGCCACTGTCGTCGGGTACACCGCCGCCCACCAGGCCGGTGTTGCCGCCCTGCGGCACCAGCGACAGGTCCAGCGCCGCGCAGGCCCTGACCACCGCGGCCACCTCGGCCGTATTGCCCGGCCGCACCACGGCCAGCGCCTTGCCGCGCCAGCGGCGGCGCCAGTCCTGCTCCCAGGCCGACAGGTCACCGCTGCTCAGCACCTGGTCGGCGCCGACGGCCGCAGCCAGCGCCTTGAGGGCGGCTTCACGGTCGACCGTCATCGCGCGGCCCTCGGCTTGCGCGGCACGCGCAGGCGGATGTAGTGCACGCACAGGACAAACAGCAAGGTGGCCAGCACGACCTCGGCCACGGCCAGTTGCTGCGGCAACCCGCGCTCGCTGGTCGAGCGCACCAGGCCCTCGGTGACGTACAGCCACAGCAGCAGGCTCAGCCAGCGGTAGGTGTACAGGCGGTGGCGCAGCAGGCCCAGCAGGCAGGCCAGCAGCGGCAGCGCCTTGATGGCCAGCGTGCCGCTGCCGGTGGGTGCCAGCCACAGCTCCCAGGCCAGGCACAGCACGATCAGGCCGACCAGCAGGGCCAGGCTGAGCGCGCGCGCGCGCTGCACGGTGGGCGGCGCCGGCACGGGTGGCAGATCGGGCAGCGGCGGCGCTGCGGCCGAGGTGGGTGGAGACATGCTGGCATCATAGCCAGCATGCCCACGCTCAAGCACCTGGCCGTGATCGGCGGTGCCTGGCTGGCCCGCCTGCTGGAGACCCTGCGTCGCTGGCCCTGGTTCGAGACCGTGCGCACGCTGCGCCTGCGCTTTCGCGAAGACCGGCTTGGTCTGAGTGCCGGCAGCCTGACTTTCACCACCCTGATCGCGCTGGTGCCCCTGGTCACGGTGATGCTGGCGGTGTTCACCGCCTTCCCGATGTTCGGCAGCTTTCAGGGTGAGTTGCAGAAGTACCTTCTGCAGAGCCTGGTGCCTGACAGCATCGCCAAGCCGGTCTTGCGCAGCCTGACGCAGTTTGCGGCCAAGGCCAGCCAGGTCGGCTCGGCCGGTCTGTTGCTGCTGGTGGTGACTGCACTGGCGATGATGCTGACCATCGATCGCACGCTCAACGGCATCTGGCGCGTGCGGCGGCCGCGTCCGATCGCGCAGCGTGTCCTGGTCTACTGGGCGGCGCTGACGCTCGGCCCGCTGGCCGTGGGCATCAGTCTGACGGTGACCAGCTATGCGCTGTCGGCGTCGCGCGGGCTGGTGGGCAGCATGCCCGGCAGCGTCAATGCGGTGGTCGACCTGCTGCAGTTCGGGCTGCTGGCGGCGGCCATCACCGGGCTGTACCACTACGTGCCCAACACCGCCGTGCGCTGGCCGCATGCCTGGGGCGGCGGCGTGTTCGTGGCGGTGGCGTTCGAGGTGGCCAAGAAGGCACTGGCCTGGTATGTGGATTCGATGGGCACGTTCTCGGCGGTGTACGGCGCCTTTGCCACCTTGCCGATCCTGCTGCTGTGGATCTACCTGGGTTGGGTGATCGTGCTGCTGGGCGCCGTCATCGCCGCCTACGCGCCCAGCTTGCAAATGCGGGTGGTGCGGCGCACCGAGGAGGCCGGATCCCGTTTCAACTTGGCGCTGGAACTGCTGGCGCAGATGCACGCGGCGCGCACCGGCCTGAGGCGCGGGGTGTCGCTGCACGAGATGGCGCTGTCGCTGCGTCAGGACCCGCTGCAGATCGAGCCGGTGCTCGACAGCCTGCTCGGGCTGGGCTGGGTCGGTCGTCTCGAAGAGGCCGACGCGCAGCGCCATGTGCTGCTGGCCGAGCCCGAACTGCTGCCGCTGCAGCCGCTGATCGAGGCCCTGCTGCTGGCGCCGCGCGGGCGGTCCGCCGGTCTGGCCGAACGCAGCGGACTGAACGCGCTGACGCTGGCCGATGCGCTGCAGGGATCGAAGGGCCTGGCTACCTGAAGAACGACAGCATGCGCTCGAGTGCCATCGTGAAAGGCTGCTCCAGCGCCGGCAAGGTCATCAGCATGCCCAGCAGGCCCACGCTCAGCGTGATCGGGAAGCCGACTGAAAAGACGTTGATCTGCGAGGCCACGCGCGAGATCAGGCCGAGCACCAGGTTGACCATGAGCAGCATGGCGATCAAGGGCAGCGCGATCCACAAGCCGAGCGAGAAGATCTCGCTTCCCCAGCGCTGCGGCTGCACCGTCTTGAAGAATTCAAAAGGCTCGGGCCCGGCCGGGAAGGCGCCGAAGCTCTGCACCAGCGCGGCAATCACCAGCAGGTGGCCACCGCCGACCACGAACAGCCAGGCCACCAGGGTGCCGAAGAAGCGGCTGCTGGCGGTGCCGCTGCTGGCGCTCAGGGGGTCGAAGAAGCCGGCGAAGTTCAGGCCCATCTGCAGGCCGATCACCTCGCCGGCGAATTCCACCGCGGCGAAGACCACGCGCACCGAAAAGCCCAGCGCCAGGCCGATCACCATCTGCTGCAGCACCAGCATGAAGGCCACGGGTGAATCCAGCGGCACCGCAACCGCCACGGGCAGCGTGGGCTGAGCTGCCAGAGCCACGAAGGCCGACAGGCCGATGCGCACGCGCGCCGGCACCGTGCGCGTGCCCAGCACCGGCAGTGACGAGAACAGCGCCAGCGCGCGCAGAAAGGGCCACAACAGCGGCGTCACCCAGGCCAGGATCTGCGCTTCGCTGAGCGAGATCATGAGCGTCGGCCGGCCTGCGCCTGCCCGGCAGGGGCCTGTGCCGCTCAGCCCACGGCGCCGGGGATCGCCTGCAGCGTGCGCTGCAGGTATTCGACCAGCGTCTGCAGCATCCAGGGCCCGGCAAAGGCCAGCATCGCGACGGCGGCCACGACCTTGGGCACGAAGCTCAGCGTGGCCTCGTTGATCTGCGTGGCGGCCTGGAAGATGCTGACCAGCAGGCCGACCACCAGCACCACCATCAGGATCGGCGCCGACACCAGCAACATCAGCATCAGGCCCTGGGTGCCGGCGTCGAGAACTTGTTGCGGATTCATGGATCAGGTCGCGAAAGACGCGGCCAGCGACCCCAGCAGCAGGTTCCAGCCGTCGGCCAGCACGAACAGCATCAGCTTGAAGGGCAGCGCCACCAGCACCGGGCTGAGCATCATCATGCCCAGGCTCATCAGCACGCTGGCCACCACCATGTCGATGATGAGGAACGGGATGAAGATCATGAAGCCGATCTGGAACGCGCTCTTCAATTCACTGGTCACGAAGGCCGGCACCAAGACCCGGAAGGGCACCTGCTCGCCCTTCACGCCGGCCGGCAGCTTGGCCAGCCTGGCAAACAGCTGCACGTCGGCCTGCCGGGTCTGCTTGAGCATGAACTCGCGCATCGGCAGTTCACCGCGCTTGAGCGCCTCGTCGAAGGCGATCTCGTTGGCGGCAAAGGGCTTGTAGGCCGCGTCGTAGACCTTGTCCAGCGTCGGGCTCATGACGAAGAAGGTGAGGAACAGCGACAAGCCGACGACCACCTGGTTGGGCGGTGCGGCCTGCGTGCCCATGGCCTGGCGCAGCAGCGACAGCACGATGACGATGCGCGTGAAGCCGGTCATCAGCAGCAGCGTGGCGGGCAGGAACGACAGCGCGGTGAAGAACAGCAGCGTCTGCACCGGCACCGAAAAACTGGTGCCGCCGCTGCCCTGGCCCACCAGCAGCGGCAGGGTGTTGCCGCCGGACGTGCCCTGGGCCCATGCGCTGCCGGTCGTCAGCAGGGCCAGAAGGGCAAGCAAGGTCAGCAGCGCCAGTGCCAGCCGGCCGCGCCGAATCTCAGCGCTGCGCATCCGGGCCGTCCGTCCGGCGCCGCAGGCGCTGCAGCAAGGGTTGCAGCGCGGCCGCCGGTGTGGCCGCAAGGCCGGCTGGCTGGCTCGCGCCTTCGTCCTGCGGCGCCATGCTGTGCAGGCTGCAGATGCCCTGCGGCGTGACGCCCAGCACCAGCCACTGGCGCTGCTCACCCCGACCGACTTCGACCGTCACCACACGCTGTGAGGTCGACAAGGGCAGCACCGCCACCACACGCGCCGCGCCCCCAGGCTGGGCCTGGCCCAGTGGCGTGCGCTTGACGAACCACAGCGTGGCCGGGATGGCCGCCAGCACCACCAGCAGCCACAGGATCGAGGTCAGGTCGGGCACCGGGGTCTCAGGCGCGTGACAGCCGACGCATGCGTTCGCTGGGCGTGACGATGTCGGTCAGCCGGATGCCGAACTTGTCGTTGACCACCACCACCTCGCCCTGCGCGATCAGGTAGCCGTTGACCAGCACGTCCATCGGCTCGCCGGCCAGCGCCTCGAGTTCCACCACCGAGCCCTGCGCCAGCTGCAGGATGTGCTTGATCGGGATGCGCGTGCGCCCCAGCTCCACGGTCAGCTGGACCGGGATGTCCAGGATCATGTTGATGTCGTTGCCCGCGGCGCCGGTTGCGGTTGCGGTTGCGGCGGCAAAGTTGGTGAACGCCGCCGGCGACACGTTCTGGGCGGCGGCATTCAGCAGGTCACTGCCGATGCCCGCCACGGGTGCGGCAGCGGCGGCGGGTTTGCTTTCTCGAGCGCGGCCGCCCATTCGGCGGCCATGCGGTCCTCTTCGGACTGCGTCTGGGTTTCAGCTGACATGGTTGTTGACTCCGATCCAGCTCAGGTTCGAGCTGCTGAGCATTTGTTCGATCTTGATCGCGTAGTGACCGTCGCTGATGCCGTAGTGCGCGTCGAAAACCGGCACGCCATCGATCTTGGCCTGGATCAGCGGTTCGAGGTCGAGCTCGATGAAGTCGCCGGGCTTGAACGACAGCAGCTGTTCCACGGTGGCCGGCGCGGTGCCGAGTTCGGCCACCAGGTCGACCTCGGCCGACTGGATCTGCTGCTTGAGCAGGTTGACCCAGCGGCGGTCGGACTCGGCGGCGTCGCCCTGGATGGTCGAATACAGCACGTCGCGGATTGGCTCCAGCGTCGAGTAGGGGATGCAGAAGTGCACCGACCCGGTGGTCTCGCCGATCTCGAGCGTGAAGTTGGTCGAGACCACGATCTCGCTGGGCGTGGCGATGTTGGCGAACTGCGGTTGCATTTCCGAGCGCTGGTAGTCCAGGTCCAGCGGGTAGATGCCCGACCAGGCCTTGCGGTACTCGGAAATGATCACCTCCACCAGGCGCAGGATCACGCGCAGCTCGGTGGGGCTGAAGTCGCGGCCTTCGATGCGCGTGTGGAACTTGCCGATGCCACCGAACAGCGAGTCGATCACCGCGAACACCAGGCTGGGGTCGCAGACGATCAGGCCGCTGCCGCGCAGCGGCTTGACCGACACGATGTTGAAGTTGGTCGGCACCACGATCTCGCGCAGGAAGGCGCTGAACTTCTGCACCTTGATGCCGCCGATCGAGACTTCGGGTGACTTGCGGATCAGGTTGAACAGGCCGATGCGGATGTTGCGCGCGAAGCGTTCGTTGATGACCTCCATGGTCGGCATGCGACCACGGACGATGCGTTCCTGGCTGGCCAGGTCGTAGTCGCGGATGCCGCCGCTGGGGGCTTCGTCTTCCTCGAGCTTCTGGCTCTCGCCGGTGATGCCCTGCAGCAGCGCATCGACTTCGTCCTGCGAAAGGATCTGCTGGTTCATGTCAGACCGTCGGGGCTGTGATGCGGGGGCTCTGGCGCAAGGGCGGGTTCGAAAGCGGCCACGCTCACTGCACGATGAAGTTGGAGAAGTGCACGGCCACCACCGGCAAGGCGGGCTCGACCTTGCGCTTGCGCTTTTTCTTCTTCGAAGTCGCCGCGTCGTCATCGACCGCGTCGGTGTCGTCGCCGGGCTCGACGACGTCGACACCCAGCGCGCGTGAAGTGGCACGCTGGATCTCGCCGGCCAGCTTGACCTTGCCCTCAGACGCCAGCACCTCGGCCGAGGTCTTGTGCGCCAGCACCATCAGGATGTTGTTGCGGATCGCCGGCATGAAGGCCTTGACGGCGTCGGCGGTCTTCGGGTCATCGAGTTCCAGTGTCAGCGCGACCTGTGCGTAGCGCTCGGTGTCGCGATCGGCCAGGTTGACCGTGAACGGATCGAGCGGCGCAAAGGCGGGCGGGTGCTTCAGGTCGTGCTTGGGGCCCGAGCCCTTGGCCTTGTGTGCGCTCACCTCGACCTGGGCCGCTTCTTCATCGTCGGCGTCGACCGGCTTCTTCTTCAGCAGCACCATGGCGGCACCGCCGCCACCGCCCAGCAACAGGACCGCAGCCGCCACGATGATGATCAGCTTTTTCTTGCCCTTGGGGGCGGGTGCGACATCGGCGACGGCGGCGGCGGCATTCGACATGGGGGTCCTCTCGATGCGGCCCGGGCTTGCATGCCCGGGTCTGCAGCTGTAAGCCCCATTATTCGAAGCAGGCCGTGCTCGTCATGCGCCGATAAGCACCGCGAAACCAGCCCATCACCGGCTGCGCCGGTGCCGGCCCGCAGGGCGGTCAGGCGTAGAGGTCGAGCGCACCCACCCGGCGCAGCCGTTGCGGGGGTGACTGCACCGCCTGTGCCGCGTCGGCAGCGCCTGACTCGCGGCCGCTGCCGCGGCCCGTGTTGCCCTGGTCATCGCCGGTGCCATCACGCGCAGCCTGCCGGGGTTGCTGGAAGACACCGCCGCCGGTCAGCGTCAGGCCGTTCTCGCGCAGGGCGGCGGCCAGGTTGGGCATGGCCTGTTCGAGCCGCTCCCGCGTGACCGCGCTGTCCACGGCCAGGTGCACCTGCGCGGCGGTACCGTCGACCGTGATCTGCACCGAGATCGGCCCCAGCTCTTGTGGGTTGAGTTGCACGCGCGCTTCCTGCACGCCGTCGCGCGCCAGCATCGCCAGTGCGCCGCCCAGGCGAGGCAGGAATTCCGGCGTCAGCACGGGCGTGGCCAGGTTCAACTCGTGGGCCGCCCTGGCCGGTGCCGTGGTGCCGTGCGTGGCGCGGGCCAGCTCGGCGGCAAAGGCGGGTAGCGCGCCAGCTGGAGACGCCGCCGTGGCCAGCCGCAACTCACCCTTGACGGCAGCAAGGCCGCCGAGCGTGGCGCCGCGGTCGGATTCGGCGGCTTTGCCCTGCACGGCTGCGGCTGTCTCGGTCGCTGCGTTGTCGTGCGCCGCGGCCACTGCCGACCGTGCCGTCGCACCGCCGGCCAGCGTGGCCGAGGTCGCCGTGGCCGCGGTGGCGGCGGCAGTTGGGTCGTCGCCACGCACGATGGTGGCGGCCAGGTCTTGCGTCTGCGCCGCGGCATCGGCGTTGCTGGCGTCGATCTGCAATGCGGCCGCTGCGGCCTGGCCCTGACCGGCCAGGGCCTGCGCCGTTGCCTGGGTTGCGACGGGATCGGATGCTGCCGCAGCCGCTGCGCCAACGGGCTCGGCCGTCGGATCGTGGGCGTCGCCTGCCACCCCCGCTGCATCCAGCGCCGTGTCTGGCGTCGTCACCCCGCTGGTGGCAGCCAGGGCTTGCGCTGCTTCGGTCGGGGCGGTCGGTGGGGGCGGAGCGCACAGCAGGGCCAGGACCTGGGGGTCGACGGACGTCGTCCCGGTGTCGGCGGCGTCGCCATCCTTGGCCCCGCGGGCCCGGCCGGGCAGGGCGGCGTCGGCCGCGGTCTGCGCATCATCGGCGGCCGCACCGGCTTTGCGTGCATCCTGCCGCTCGGCGGCGCGGCGCGCTGCGCCCGACTTGGCACCCGTTCGGCTTGATTCGCTGGTGACGGTGTCGTCGCCCTCGCTGCCCGCCTCGGCGTCGTTGGCCCGCGACTCGGACCTGTCACTGCGGCTGCCGTCGGCCGACGCCGCAGCCCTCGCTCCGGGCGCCTGCGGTTGGCCGCTGGGGTGTGCAGCTTGGGTTGCCGACGGATTGGCCGCCCGTGCCGGCGGGCTGGGCCGGCGTTCGGCGGCGGCGCTGGGGGATGGGTTGGGCGAGGGGCTCGGCAGCGGCGCTGGCGCCGCGGATGGCGCCGTGGATGGCACGCGTGACGCGCTGCGCGCCGGGGCCTGCGCCTGCAGCAGCTCGCGCGCAAAGGCACCGGCATCGCGTGAGGGCGACGCGGCACCGCCCAGCACGGCGTTGGACAGCAGCGCCGCGGCGCCGGCGTTCAGCCCGGACAACAGAGGGGCGTTCGTGGCGGTGGTCATCGCAAGTCCTTTCAGTGCTGCAGGGACAAGCCCTGGCGGGCGCGGCGCAGCACCTGCTGTTGCGCGGTTTCATCGGTCTGGCGCTGGTCGCGGCGTTCCTGCGCGCGCAGGGTCTCGGCCCGGCGGCGCTCCATCAGTTTGCGGATCGAGGCCACCCGTTGTTCGGCCTGCATCAGCGCCTGTCGCACGGCGGCCACGCCGCGCTGTGCGGCTTCGACCTGGCGTTGCTGCTGCGACACCGCCTCGTCCAGACGCTGCATGAACGACTGGTAGCAGTTGACGATCTCCATCGTGCTGCCGCGGCCGAACTGCGTGCTCCAGCGCTGCAGGTACTCACCACGGTAGTTGCGCAACTGGTCGCCCTGGCGCGCCTCGCGCAGCGCCACTTCTTCGCCGCGACGCAGCTCGCCGGCCAGGCGGTCACGCTCCTGCGTGGCGCGCTCGAGCAGCAGTTGCAGCGCGGACATCGATTCCTCATTCATTCAGCCGCTCCTCAGGATGTCTGCGTCAGCAGCCTGGCCAGCTGCTGGCAGCTGGCATCCAGCGACGCGGCCTGGTGCATGTCCTGCTGCAGCAAGGCGCTGATCTGCGGCTGCATCTGCACGGCGAGGTCGAGTTCGGCGTCGTGGCCGGGGGCGTAGGCGCCGATCTGAATCAGGTCACGCGCCTTGTTGAAGCGCGACAGCAGCTGGCGCAGGCGGCGCGCGCTGACCTGGTGCTCACGCGTGGTCACGGCGGTCATCACGCGCGAGATCGAACGCTCGATGTCGATCGCCGGATAGTGCCCGCCTTCGGCCAGTTCACGCGACAGCACGATGTGGCCGTCGAGAATGCCGCGCGCAGCGTCGGCGATCGGGTCCTGCTGGTCGTCGCCTTCGCTCAGCACGGTGTAGAAGGCGGTGATCGAGCCCACGCCGTGCAGCCCGTTGCCACTGCGCTCGACCAGCTGCGGCAGCTTGGCAAAGCAGCTCGGCGGGTAGCCCTTGGTGGCCGGTGGTTCGCCGATCGCCAGCGCGATCTCGCGCTGCGCCATCGCGTAGCGCGTCAGGCTGTCCATCAGCAGCAGCACATGCTGGCCGCGGTCGCGGAAGTGTTCGGCAATCGCAGTGGCGTAGGTCGCACCCTGCATGCGCACCAGCGGCGGCGCGTCGGCGGGTGCGGCCACCACCACCGAGCGTGCGCGACCTTCGTCGCCCAGGATGTCCTCGATGAATTCCTTCACCTCGCGGCCGCGTTCGCCGATCAGGCCGACCACGATCACATCGGCCGCGGTGTAGCGCGCCATCATGCCCAGCAGCACCGACTTGCCGACGCCGGTGCCGGCAAACAGCCCGATGCGCTGGCCGCGGCCCACGGTCAGCATGGTATTGATCGCACGCACGCCGGTGTCCAGCGGCTGGCGCACCGGGTCGCGGTCCATCGCGTTGATCGGGCGGCGCTGCATCGGCTCGGCATGCACGCCGTGCATCGGGCCGTCGCGATCGATCGGCTCGCCATGCGGGTCGACCACGCGGCCGAGCAGGCCATCGCCCATCGGCAGGTGCAGGCCGCGGTCTTCGCTGCGCCGCCAGGGATGGTTGTCGAAACCGAAGCGCGGCGCCGGCTGCGGCGCCGGTCGCGGCGACACTCGCGCGCCGCTGGCCAGGCCATGCACCTGCCCGGTGGGCATCAGGAAGGCGCGGTCGCCGTCGAAGCCCACGACCTCGGCAGTGACGGTGGGCTGGCCGGCCGAACTGACGTCGCACACCGAACCCACCGGCACCCGAACGCCGGCAGCCTCGAGCACCAGACCGGTCACGCGGGCCAGCGTGCCCACGGTCTCCAGCGGCTGCTTGACGGCGGCGTAAGCCTCCAGGTCATCCAGATAGCGCTGCCAGCGCCCGGCGCGGTCGAGCGTGAGCCGGACTTCGGCGCCCGGGGTCAATTCGCTGCCCCGTCGTCCACCCAGGCCTCGTCACCACCCAGGGCCTGGGTGGCCTGTGCCCAGCGGCTGGCGATGCCGGCGTCGATGGCCCCCATGTCCGATTCGACGCGGCAGCCGCCACGTTCGATGCCGGATGTGGCGATCAGGCGCGCGCCGCGCGCCTGCACAACCTCTTGAGCGCCCGCGGCCACCAGCGGCAGGTCGAGCGGATGAACCTGCACCGTGATGTGGCGCGCCGACAGCAGCACCGATTCCAGCGCCTCGGCGGCGACCCGGGCCACGTGCTCGGGCGCGCTGACCAACTCGTCGCGCAGCACCTGTCGCGCCAGCTGCAGGGCCACGCGCACGACCGACGCCGACAGCTGTTCATGCAGGGTGTCGAACTCAGCGTCCAGCGCCTGCAAGAAGCGATGCACCTGCTGGTTCACCTGCTCGGCATGGCTCTTCTTGAAGCCGTCCAGCGCGACCAGACCGTCGCGGTAGCCGTCCTCGTAGCCGGACTGGCGCGCCGCATCGACCTGCGCCTGCCATTGTTCGGCACTGGGCCCGGGCGGCGCCGGATCGGCGCGTGGCTCACTCCGCTGGCGATTGCGTGTGCGGGCGTGGTCGAGCGCGAAGCTGTCCGGGCTCCAGCTGGCGAAGTCGCCCAATTCCTCGCGCGGGATGAAGCGCGCGTAGGCGCCGCGTTCGGGGTTGGGCGAGGGCACATTGAGCAGCGCCCGCCGTGACAGGTTGCTAGACAAGTTGTTCGTCTCCACCACCGGCCAGCACGATCTGGCCTTCGTCGACCAGGCGCCGCACGATCTTCAGCATTTCCTTCTGCTCGGCCTCGACATCGGACAGCCTGACCGGGCCACGCGATTCCAGGTCTTCCTTCAGCGTCTCGGCGGCGCGGCTGGACATGTTGCGGAAGACCTTCTCTCGCAACTCGGGCGACGCCGCTTTCAGCGCCAGCACCAGCTGGTCGGACTGCACTTCCTTCAGCAGCGCCTGGAAGCCCTTGTCGTCGATCTTTTCCAGGTCGTCGAAGACGAACATGTTGTCCATGATCTTCTGCGCCAGTTCGCCGTCGGCTTCGCGCACGAAATCGAGCACCGAGGTCTCGGCACCCGAGCCCAGCATGTTCAGGATCTCGGCGGCCGATTTCACGCCACCGAGGTTGCTCTTCTTCATGCGGTCGCCGCCGGCCAGCACCTTGCTCATGACGTCGTTCAGGTCGCGCAACGCCGAAGGCTGGATGCCGTCGAGCGTGGCGATGCGCACCATCACCTCGTTGCGGTGGCGTTCGCCGAACTGCTTGAGCACATCGGCCGCCTGGTCGAACTCCAGGTGCACCAGGATCGCCGCCACGATCTGCGGATGTTCGTTGCGCAGCAGCTCGGCCACCGAGGTGGCGTCCATCCACTTCAGGCTTTCGATGCCGGAGGTGTCGCTGCCCTGCAGGATGCGGTCGATCAGCAGGTTGGCCTTGTCATCGCCCAGCGCCTTGCGCAGCACGGACTTGACGTACTCGTCGGTGTCGTCGACAAGCCGGCTGTCGGACGCCGCGGCGCTGTCGAAGCGATCGATGACCTTCTCGACACGTTCGCGCGATACCGATTTGAGCTTGGCGATGGTCTCGCCCAGGCGCTGCACCTCCTTGGGTGCCAGCAGCTTGAAGACCTCGGCGGCCTGTTCCTCGCCCAGGGTCATCATCAGGATCGCAGCGTCCTCGACGCCCTTGTCGTCCATGTTCGCCATGTCAGCTGGTTTCCCCGCTCACCCAGCCGCGCACGATGTTGGCCACCGCGGCTGGATTTTGCTTGGCCAGCGTGCGGGCGGCTTCGAGCCGGTTGTTGGTCTTGGACATCTCCAGCGCCTGCAGCTCGGCGCCACCGGGCAGCTCGGGCAGCTTTTCGTCACCCGCGACCACGGCGTCGAGCTGGCCGCCGACGGCCGACGTTTCGGGCTTTGGCGCTGCCGCGGTGGCGGCTCTGACGGCGGGGCGGATCAACGTGAACACGATCACCAGCGCCACCAATGCCAGCGCACCCGGCGCCAGGCCGGCGCGCAGCAGGTCCAGCACCCAGGGTTGCATGTACACGGGCAGCACCTCGGAGGGCGGCGGCAGCTCGATGCGGAAGGGGGCGTTCACCACACGCACCGAGTCGCCACGTTCCTTGTTGAAGCCGATGCCCTGCTGCACCAGTGCGGTCAGCTTTTCCAGCTCGGCGTCGGTCAGCGGCGTGCTGGTGGGCTTGCCCTTGGCGTCGCTGCCGATCTTGTGGTTGACCACCACGGCGGCATGCAGGCGGCGCACCGACCCGGTAGCGTTGCGCGTCACGCGCACCGTCTTGTCGACCGCATAACTGGTCTCGGCCTCACGCCGGCTGCTGCCGGTGGCGCCGCCCTGTGCCCCCTGCAACGGCGCCGAGGCACCGGCCAGCGGCGCCGTGGCGGGCACCGGCGGCTGATTGCTGGCCGCACCGGGCACGCCACTGGGCCGGTTGGGGTCGGCCTGGGACGATTCTTCGCTGCGCAGCGCGCGCACGGCAGCCGGCTGGTCACCCTGGTTGGGCTTGAACTCTTCGGCGGTCGATTCGGTCTGCGAGAAATCGACCTCGGCGGTGACGGTGGCGCGCAGGTTCTCGCGGCCGACCACGGGCTCGAGCAGCTCCATCACGCGCTTGAGGTGGCTGCCTTCGACTTCCTTCAGGTAGCGCAGCTGCGCCGAATCGAACCCCTGGGCGCCGTTGCGGTCGTCTTGCGGCCACAGCAGTGCGCCGTTGCCGTCGACCACGCTGACGGCCTTGGTGTTGAGTTCGGGCACGCTGGATGCCACCAGGTGCACGATGCCGGCGATCTGGTCGCTTTCCAGCGTGCGGCCCGGGTGCAGCTGCACCGTGACCGAGGCCGTGGGCTTTTGCTGTTCACGAAAGAAGCCGTTCGCCTGCGGCATCGCCAGCATCACGCGCGCTGCCTGCACCGAGGCCAGCGACTGGATGGTGCGCGTCAGCTCGCCTTCCAGCGCACGCTTGAGCTGCACGCGCTGCTGGCCGTCGCTCTGGCCGAAGCTGCTGCTGCCGTCGAGCAGTTCGTAGCCGTTGATGTTGCCCTTGTTGACACCGGCGGCGCTGAGCTTCATGCGCAGCTCGTAGACGCGGGCGGCCGGCACCAGGATGCTGCCGCCGCCTTCGGCGAACTTGTAGTCGATGCCCATCTGGTCGAGCTTGGCGATGACGACGGCACCGTCCTTCTCGCTCAGGTTGCTGAACAGCACCTTGTGATCGCTGCCGCGCAGTGCAAAGGCCATGCTGACCAGCAAGGCCACCAGCATGATGGCGCCCAGGCCGGCCGCGACCAGCGTGCGCGTGGGCATCTTGGCCAGACGCGCACCCAGGCCAGTGGCTGCCGCCAATGCAATGGCGTTCTCGGACACGGGGATGACGGCGGTTTCCATTCGCGGCGTTCGGGCGTCGGGTGCGGCCAGTTCCAGCACTTGCGGCCGCAGCCCCGGGCGGGGTGCGTGATGCAAGCACGTCGAAGGGCATTGTTGAAGCGCGGCCCGGCCGGCATTGGGGCGAGAAGGCAGGCAATGGCTCGCCTGTTCCAGCCTTGCGCGGAGGCGGCGGCCCCTACAGTGAGGGCGTCGAGAACCCCCCGATGAAACTCGAACTCAAGCCCTTCGACTTCAACCAGGCCGTGGCCCGTGCCGGGCTGCGCCCGGACGGCACGCCGCTGGCCAAGGGCCGAGGCCAGGTTGCCGAGACCGCCGAAACCGGCGCCGGCAGCTTTCGCACGGCGATGGCCGATGCACTGCAGAACGTCAGCCGCGATCAGCTCGAGGCCCAGCGTCTGCAGCGCGAGTTCAGCCTGGACAATCCCACGGTCAGCCTCGAGGGCACGATGGTGGCGATGCAGAAGAGCCAGGTCGGCTTCCAGGCCGCCGTGCAGGTGCGCAACCGGCTGCTGTCGGCCTACACCGACATCATGAACATGCAGGTTTGACGATCCCCCCGAAGCGGCCTGCGGCCGCCTCCCCCCGGTGGGGGGCAGCGCCTGCGGACCGGCGGAGCCGGATCCGCGGCTGGGACTGGTCGGGCGCCTTCAGCAGGTTGGTAGGGGCGGCAGATTGCCTTCCGTCATGCAGGCAAAGGGTCGCCCCAGCGGTGAGACGCTGACCCGGACCTTCTCGCCACCCGGGGCCTGCCAGACGGCGATGGTGCCGGGCTGATCGACGTTGCCGCTGGCGGGGTCAAAGCGGGTGGCGTGGGTATCGCTCAGGTGCACGCCGCGCAGATCCTGCGCGCGCACGGTCTTGATGCGGCAGGGCTGCTGCAGGTGGCAGTCGCATTCGGGCGTGCTGGCGATCGCATAGCACCAGTCGGGGCCGGGCATGAAGACCAGGTTCAGTGCCGCACCGCGGCGTGCCGATTCGTAGCGCGCCTCGCGCAGGTCGAGCTCCAGCCCCTGCGCCGCCGCCTTCAGTCGCTGGCGCTGCAGGTAGCTGGCGAATGAGGGCACGGCCAGCGACATCAGCACGGCGCAGATGCCCAGCCCGATCATCAGCTCGATCAGGGTCAGGCCTCGTTGACGTAGAGCGGGCACCATCATCGGTTCCAGCAGCGGCCGCTGGGGCCGATGTCGGCCAGGCCCTGGCTCAGACGCAATGTGAGCTCGCGGCAATCGGTGTCGCTGCGCTGCGGGCCGTCGTCGCGTGCGCGCGCCGACAGGGTCACGTTCTCGCCGTTGGCGTCCAGCACGGCCAGCTGGTACAGCCCTTCAGGGCTGCGCGCTGCGCTGGCGCCGGTCAGGGCCGTCAGCTGCGCGCTGTACACGCCGTAGCGGGCCCGGTACTGCTCCTGCGCGATTTGCACCCGGGTGAGGGCGGCGATGGCGTCGATGCGGCGTGCGCGCTGCAGACTGGCCAGCTGCGATGGCCAGGCCGCGGCGGCCAGCACGCCGATCACGGCCACGGTCACGCTGATCTCGATCAGCGTGAAGCCCAGCGCTTTTGACTTGCGCTGTGCCATGCCGGGGCGGTGGCCAGGATTCATCGGTCCAGCGACAGCAGGCGGCGACGCTTCTGCGTCTGGTCGATGTAGCGCTGCAGGGCCCGCTCGGAATCAGGCGGCAGCGAATGCCATTCGCAGCCAACGCGCAGGTCGTCGCACCGTGCGTTGATCGAGCTCAGGTGCTGGATCAGCAGCGTGCCGCCGAAGCGGGTGTCGGCGTCGAGCTCGATGTGCACGCCGTGCAGGCTGAGGCCGGGCTCCAGCGTCGGCACGTCGGCCGGCAGAAAGAGGGCACAGCCGCCGATGCTGACGTCGATCACGCGCAGCGCCAGCTGCATGTCGGGGATCGCCGGGTGGCGCAACCGTGCGGTCGGCGAGTGGCGTTCGAGCGTGCGCACGCGGTAGCCACTGCGGCGCTGGAAGCGGTACAGCCGCCGCGGCAGTCGGGCCTGCAGCGCGCAGGTGCTGGGACCGCGCACCAGCAGCAGATCATTCAGTTCGAACTGCAGCTTGACGCTGTCGAGGTAGGCCACGGCGACCGCTTCATTGCAGTCGATCAGCTGGCCCAGCAGTGGGTTGTTGTCGTCGGCGGCAAGGTTGATGCGGCGCTGTTCGACGTCCAGTGACCACAGCGCCGCCACGAGGGCCGCACCCTGCGGTGCACTCAGCACCATCGGCGTGCCGCTGTCGCGCAGCTCGCGCAGCAGCGATGCGATCTCGACCGGGCTGTCGACGCGAAAGGCCGACCAGGCGTCGGTGCCGGCCTCGTCCAGCGCCGCGGGTTGGGTGTCCTCAAGCATGTTGGGCAGCGCGTGGGCGGCTCAATGCAGGGTCTTGCGCTTGCCGGCCATCATGTCGTCCAGGTCCTGCAGCCAGGGCTCGGCCAGGTGGCGGATCTCGGCGTCATTGACCAGGATGCGCTGCATGATGCGGGCCTTGGAACGCGCCGAATCACCGTCCAGCGACGCTTGCCGCGCCGCGTGCTTGAGCTGGCTGATCAGCAGCACGCAGGCACCTTCGAGTTTGACCACGGCGTCCCAGTCGCCCGTCTTGGCCGCAGCCAGCATGTCGCAACTGGCCTGTTCGATGGCTTCGTAGTAGCTGAGAAGTTCGGTGTTCATGAGGCGGCTTTCGGTGGCGGCGCAGGGCATCAGGCGTTCGATCCGCCGGTGGTCGGTGCGATGCGGGTCCAGGCCTCTTGCAGCGGCTGCATCAGGGCCAGGCATTCATCGAGAAGTGTTTCGTCGTTGCGCAGGTTGGCCTGCGTCAT
Source organism: Rubrivivax sp. (assembly GCA_016707445.1). Lineage (GTDB taxonomy): Bacteria > Pseudomonadota > Gammaproteobacteria > Burkholderiales > Burkholderiaceae_C > Rubrivivax. Next base: position 134,044 of record JADJHR010000010.1, on the reverse strand, counting down.
TCGCATGCCGACGTAGCTGTAGAGCTGGTTCAGATCGGACGCCAGGCGGCCGCCGGCATTCAGGTTCAGGCCGGCGCGCAAGCCTTCCTCGACGATGCGCACGGCGCGGCCGATGGCCCGTCCCTTGGTTTCCGTTTCACCACTGCGCATGGCGCCACGTGCCTGCGCCAGCGCCTCGACGAAGCCTTCGTACAGCATCGCCACCAGGCGATGCGGGCTGGCGTCGGTGACCCCGGTTTCGGCCGCGATGCTGCGATAGGCCCGGGCCAGTTGGGGCTGGCGGGCGAAAGGCATGGACTGGGCGCTGCTGAACATCGAAAGGTTTCCTGCGGGCATGAGCAACACCTCATTTATCGGCGCAACCGGGGTGGCACTTGAGCCAGCGAAAGCCCGGCTTTTCGATCGATTTCGGAGGCTGCCGCCCGGCCCTGCGTCGGTGCCAAGAAAAAGCCCGCCGCACGACCGGGGTCATGGGCGGGCCGGGTGCCGGCTCATTCAATCGCACGCACGCGGATACATACATACACACGGACGCAGGCCGTGCGCGGCTACCACTTCTGGATCTGTTGCGAGACGTAGTTCTGCAGGGAGCTCAGGCGCGCCATGTTGGTGTCCAGCGCCTGGTATTGCGCACGCAACCGCTTTTCGACACCCGACACGCGGTCCTCCAGCGCCTGCTGGCGGTCGCCGTTGGCAGTCTTGAGCTTGCGCAGCCCTTCCTGGCGCGAGCTGATCGACCCGTCGCTGCCGAGCAGGCCGTCCATCAGCTTGCGCACGCTGTAGCCCAGCCCGCCGCTGCCCGCGGTGTCGTTGGCCGTGGTGAAGAACTTCTGCAGCTCGTCGACATTGCCCAGCGCGGCGTCGAGCTTGGTTCCAGTGACCTTCAGGGTGCCGTCGGTCTGCAAGCCCAGACCGATGTCGGACAAGCGTGCGAACACGCTGCTGGCGGTGGTGCCGGCGCTCATGGCCTGGCGCAGCTGGCCCAGGATGGCGATGGCGGTGCGGTCACCCTGCAGCGGCCCGCCCACCTTGCTGGTGGCGTCGTACTTGGTCTGGTCGCGCAGCAGCTTGACCAGGTCGTTGTAGGTCGAGACGAAGGTGTTGATCGACGCGCGCATGGCGTCGTTGTCGCGTGACACCGTCACGTCCACAGCGCTGGTGGTGACCTTGCCCAGGGTCAGCGACACGCCGTCGATGACGTTGCTGAACTGGTTGGTGGCCGACTCGACCGGCAGACCGTTGATGGTGGCACTGGCATTGCGGCCGGCCTGCGGCCGCGTGCTGACGGCGGCACCGTTCTGCGGGTCGTAGGCCAGGCGCGAGAGGCCGGCGTCGTCATTGGCGACGCCGTCATCGTCGACCACCTGCACGCGAAAGCCGTTGTCGGCCCCGGTGCTGCGTGACTGCAGCACCAGCCGCGCGCCGCCGGCGTCGTTGACGACCGAGGCGCGAACACCCAGGCCGGCGGTGTTGTTGATCTTGGCGCTGATCTGCGCCAGCGAATCTTCACCCGGCCCGATGACGATGTCGACCGTGGTGCTGCCGTCCTTGGGTGTGAAGCCCGACAGATCGTCGGCCCAGCGGCCGATGTCGATGCGCAGCGTGCCCTGGCCGATCGTGCTGGCGCTGGTCAGCGGTGGCACGCTGGCGTTCATGGCGTTCATCTGGGCGGTGGCCAGGTTGTTGACCTGCACTGCATAGCTGCCCGGGCTGGTGCCGCTGGACACTGTGACGCCCACCGCGGTGGCATCGCCCGAGCTGGCCTTGGCCGCCTGCCAGGTGCTGGCTTCGGCCAGCGTGCGCGATGCATTGCGCAGCGCGTCCAGGTTGCTCTGCACCTTGCCGAAGGCCGACAAGGTGGTGTCGAGGTCGCTGGCGGCGGTCTTCAGCCGATCGATCGGCTGGCGCTCGATCGCCACCAGCTGCGTGATGATGGCATTGGCGTCGATACCGCTGCCGATGCCAATGGATGAAAGCGTGGCCATGAAGGTCTCCAGCGGCAGGGGCTTCGAGCGGCCGGTCGGGCCCGCCGGGCCCATCGGCCGACCGGGCGGGCGAACTTGAGTGCGCGATCAGCCCTGCAGCAGCCTGAGCACCTGCTGTGGCAGCTGATTGGCCTGCGCCACCATCGCGTTGCCGGCCTGCTGCAGGATCTGCGCCCGCGACAGCGCCGCAGTCTCGGCCGCGTAGTCGGCGTCCATGATGCGGCTGCGTGCGGCGGACTGGTTCTCGACGCCCACCTGCAGGTTTGCGATGATGGCCTCGAAGCGCGACTGCGTGGCGCCGAAGGTGGCGCGCGTGTTGTTGATGACGTCGAGCGCGGCGTCGATGCCGTCGATCACCGAGGCCAGCGCCGTGATCCCCGCCATGCTGCCGATGTTCGCCGTGCTGACCATCGCTGCCGACACGTCGGTCTGGCTGGCCAGGTTCTCGAACCTGATCCGCACCACGTCGTCGTCGGTGGTGTTGGCGCCGATCTGGAAGGTGAAGGTCGTCCCTTCCGCTCCCAGGATGTGCTTGTTGTTGAAGGCCGTGCCGCTGATGACGCGGCTGATTTCCTTCTGCAGCTCGAGGTACTCCTTGTTCAAGGAATCCTTGTCACTGATGCTGTTGGTCGCGTTGCGCGACTGCAGGGCCAGCTCGCGCATGCGCTGCAGCGCGTCGCCCACCTTGGACAATGCGCCTTCGGCCACCTGCGACATCGAGATGCCGTCGTTGGCGTTGCGCATGGCCACCGCCATGCCGCGCACCTGCGTGTTCATGCGCTCGGCGATCGCCAGGCCCGCGGCGTCGTCCTTGGCGCTGTTGACGCGCAGGCCCGAGGACAGGCGCTGCATCGAGACGCTGAGCGACATCTGCGACTGGTTCAGATTGCGCTGCGCGTTCAACGATGTCAGGTTGGTATTGATGGTCTGGGGCATTCAAGCGCTCCTTGCCGTGGGATGGCGATCGTTCGGAAGAGGTGACCGAAAGTCCGCCGCTGGGTCCCATTCTGTGCAGACTTGAATGCACCGATCGGCCGAAATGAAGCGGCTTTCTCGGGTTGTTTGTCGCCGCGATCCAGCCCCGAAACGAACAAGGCCGCCGGTCTTTCGACCGGCGGCCTTGGGCGGGGGTGCTGTCGGCCCGGGGTTTACTGGCTGAACTTGTAGTCGGTCTTGGCCTTGGCGCGCAGTTCTTCCTGGAACTGCTGCACCTTGACTTGCTCGAGCCGCTGCTTGATCTGGGCCTTGACGTCGTCGTAGGCCGGGAACTGGGCCTCGCGCGTATCGTCCAGGCGAATGATGTGATAGCCGAACTGCGTCTTCACCGGCGTCTCGGTCATCTCGCCCTTCTTCAACGCAGTCATGGCCTTGCTGAACTCGGGCACGTAGGCATCGGACTTGGCGAAATCGAGGTCGCCGCCGTTGGCGCCGGAGCCCGGATCCTTGCTCGACTTCTTGGCCAGGTCCTCGAACTTGGCGCCGGCCTTGATCTGCTTGATCAGGTCCTTGGCTTCGTCTTCCTTCTCGACCAGGATGTGCGCTGCTCGGTATTCGGTGCCGCTGGCCTGCGCCTTGAACTTGTCGTACTCGGCCTTGGCCGCCTCATCGGTGACCGGATTCTTGGCGCGGAAGTCATCGAACAGCTGGCGGATCAGGATGCTCTGGCGCGCCAGTTCCATCTGCGCCCTGTAATCGGCACTGGCGGCGATGCCGCGGCGCTCGGCCTCCTGGGTGAAGATCTCGCGCAGCACGACCTGGTCGCGCGCTTGTTGCTGCATTTCGGGCGAGACCTTCTGGCCGGCCTTCTCGGCTTGCTGAATCAGCGTCTCGACACGCGCCTTGGGCACCGGCTTGCCGTTCACGACGGCGATGTTCTGCGCTTGCGCGCTGACGGTCAGGGCCAGCGCAGACAGGGCCAGGGACAGGACACGGCACGAGGCCTGGAGCTTCGGATTCATCGCTGCAATACCTTTGGAAGGCTTGGAAAGGGGGCCGCAGGGGTGGCGGCGCAAGGCCTGGAACAGGCTGGAGAAATGCTGGACGAGGTGCTTGTGGCGGGCTGCCTCAGCTTTCGCCGGGCGCCAGGGCCTCGATGACCAGCGCGTGGATGCCACGTGCTCCCAAAGGGCCGAGGGCATCATACACGAGGCGATGTCGCGTCACCCGGTTGCGCCCGGCAAAGCAGCCGGCCACCAGTCGCACCGTGAAATGCCCGCCTTCACGCGCGCCGGCGTGGCCGACGTGCAGGTGGCTGTCGTCGCGCAAGCTCAACGACTCGGGGTTCAGCTGCAGCCGCAGGTCGGTTTCGATGGCCTGTGCCACGCTGGCCGCGTTTGCGCTCATTTCGACTCCTCGGGCCGGGCTCCGGCAGCAGCCGGATCTTCGATGTAGCGTGACAGCACCAGGCCTTGCGCCAGCGTGAACAGCAGCATCAGGCCGATGCCGCCGAACAGTTTGAAATTGACCCAGGTGTCGGTGCTGAAGGTGTAGGCCACCCACAGGTTCAGCACGCCCATCAGCCCGAAGAAGGCGATCCAGGCGAAGTTCAAGCGGTGCCAGACCTTGGGCGGCAGCTGGATCTGTTCGCCCAGCAGCACCTTCAGCAGGTTCTTGCCGCTGACCAGCGGCGCCAGCCACAGCGCCAATCCCATCGCCCAGTACAGCGCGCTGGGTTTCCACTTGATGAAGGTCTCGCTCTGAAAGTAGATGGTGGCGCCGCCCAGCACGACCACCAGCACCAGGCTGACCCACAGCATGGCGTCGACCCGACGCCCGCGCGCCTTCATCCAGATCACCTGCGCGAGCGTGGCGATGATGACCACCACCGTGGCCAGCAGCACTGGCGCCTGCATGGCGCTGACGCTGCCGCCGGCGACGACGCCGCCGAGGTGGCGGGACGCAAAATCGGCCGCCCAGTCCTTGTGCGACTCGGCGAACTTGAAGGTACCGAAGAACAGCAGGATCGGCAGGAAGTCGAACAGCAGTTTCATGCGAAGAGGGAACGGTGGCGGCCGCGATTGTCGCCTCTGACGCCAGTCTCAGGTTTCGGGCTCGAAACCGATGGCTGCCGAGTTGATGCAATAGCGCTCGCCGGTGGGCTGCGGGCCGTCGGGAAAGACATGGCCCAGGTGGGTACCGCAGCGCTTGCAGCGCACCTCCACGCGCACCATGCCCAGCGTGCTGTCGCGCACTTCCTCGATCACGTCGGCGTCGATCGGCGCCCAGTAGCTGGGCCAGCCGCAGCCGGCGTCGAACTTGGTGCCCGCCTCGAACAAGGGCGTGCCGCAGCCGATGCAGTTGTAGCGCCCGGCCTCGAAGTGATCCCAGTAGCGGCCGCTGAACGGGCGCTCGGTGGCGGCGTGGCGGGCCACCTGATACTGCTGGGGGTCGAGGCGCGCGCGCCACTCGGCATCGCTCAGCCGAACTTCGTAGCGCGGATCGTCGTGGGGGTGCGGGGTTTCGGGCTTCATGGCGGTCAGCATAGCGCCAGACAATGCCCGCAACGAGGCTGGGGCCCGCTGTTGCGTGCGGGCGGCGACCACCCCTGCGCTCGCCGCCTTGTCGCGGCAGGGACATGATGCGGTCTGCGCATGTCCCTAGAATCGAACGATCGTTCTATTTCGCCTGAGGAGTCGCCATGAGCGCGAGTTACGAGGTCCGCGGCCAGGTGGCCGTGATCACACTGAACAACCCGCCGGTCAATGGGCTGGGTTATGCGACCCGAGTGGCCTTCGCTCAAGGCATCGAGCAGGCGACGGCCGACCCGGCAGTCAAGGCCCTGGTCATCACCGGCGCGGGCAGGGCCTTTTCGGGCGGCGCCGACATCAAGGAATTCGGCTCGCCGAAGTCGGGTGCCGAGCCCAACCTGCTTTCGCTGATCCGCATGCTCGAGGCCTGCCCCAAGCCGGTGGTGGCGGCGCTGCACAGCGTGGTGATGGGCGGCGGGCTGGAACTGGCGCTGGGCTGCCACTACCGGGTGGCATCGCCCGGTGCGGCGATTGCGCTGCCCGAGGTGAAGCTCGGCCTGGTGCCGGGCGCCGGCGGCACGCAGCGCCTGCCACGCGTGCTGGGCGTGGAGACGGCGCTGAACATGATCGTCAGTGGTGAGCCGGTGAAGAGTGAACTGCTGGCGGCACTGCCCGGCCAGAAGCTGATCGACCAGATGATCGACGGCGACCTGCTGGCCGGCGCACTGGCCTTTGCCGAGTCGGTGGCCGAGGCGCGTCCACTGCCGCTGGTGCGCAACCTGAAGGCCAGCCACCCGAACGTCGACGCCTACATCCAGTTCGCGCGCAACACGGTCGGTGCGATGTCAAAGAACTTCCCGGCGCCGCTGAAGTGCGTCGAGTGCGTCGAGCAGGCGGTCAAGGCGCGCAGCTTCGAAGAGGGCATGGCCTTCGAGCTGGCGACCTTCATGGGCCTGATGTTCACGCCCGAGAGCAAGGCGCTGCGCCACGCCTTCTTCGGCGAGCGCGCGGCTGCCAAGATCCCCGACGTGCCTGAAGACACGCCCGTGCGCAAGGTCGGCAAGCTGGCCGTCATCGGCGCCGGCACCATGGGCGGCGGCATCACGATGAACTTTCTCAACGCCGGCATCCCGGTGACGATGCTCGAGATGAAGCAGGACGCGCTCGACCGGGGCGTGGCCACCATCCGCAAGAACTACGAAGCGCAGGTGAAGAAGGGCAAGCTGAAGGCCGACAAGTACGAGGCCCGCATGGCACTGCTGAGCACCACGCTCAGCTACGACGACATTGGCCAGGCCGACATGGTGATCGAGGCCGTGTACGAGGACATGGGCGTCAAGGAGAAGGTCTTCAAGACGCTGGACCAGGTGATGAAGCCCGGGGCCATCCTGGCCAGCAACACCAGCACGCTGGACGTCGACCAGATCGCGGCCTTCACCCAGCGGCCGCAAGACGTGGTCGGCACGCATTTCTTCAGCCCGGCCAACGTGATGAAGCTGCTCGAGGTGGTGCGCGGCAAGGCCACTGCCAAGGACGTGCTGGCCACCGTGATGCAGATCGCCAAGAAGATCCGCAAGACGGCGGTGGTGTCGGGCGTGTGCGACGGTTTCATCGGCAATCGAATGATCGAGCAGTACATCCGCCAGGCCGGCTTCATGCTTGACGAAGGGGCCACACCGCAGCAGATCGACCGTGCGATCGAGAGGTTCGGCTTCGCGATGGGGCCGTTCCGCATGAGCGACCTGGCCGGCAACGACATCGGCTGGGCGATCCGCAAGCGCCGCGCGGTCGAGCACCCCGGCATGCTGTACAGCAAGACCGCCGACCTGCTGTGCGAACTGGGCCGCTACGGCCAGAAGACCGGTGCCGGCTGGTACGACTACGTCGCAGGCAAACGCGACGCGATCCCGTCGGCACGGGTGGCCGAAATGATCGAAAAGCACCGTGCAAGCATCGGCATGAACCAGCCGCGCAAGATCAGCGACGACGAGATCGTGCAGCGCCTGGTGTTCAGCCTGGTGAATGAGGGCGCGCGCATCCTCGAAGAGGGCATCGCCAGCAAGGCCAGCGACATCGACATGGTCTACCTCACGGGCTACGGGTTCCCGCTGTTTCGCGGCGGGCCGATGTGCTACGCCGACCAGGTGGGCCTGTTCAACGTGGTGCAGGCGATGAAGCGCTTTGCGCGCAACCCGCATGACGATGCGGCCTTCTGGCAACCTGCGCCCCTGTTGGCCCGGCTGGTGGCCGAAGGCAAGGCGCTGACTTGATGATCAAGCGCATCTTTCTCGGCCTGCTGCTGGTGCTGGTGGCACTGGCCACGATGCTGGTGCTGAACACGCTGCGCCAGGGCTCGCGCCAGCTGGCCGTGCCGGCGCTGGCGCCGATGGTGGTGGACAGCGCAGCGGTGGCGGCCTCACTGGCCGAAGCGCTGCGCGCCAGGACCGTCAGCGGCCTGCTCGACGCCACGGGCACGGCGGCCGAATTCGACCGCCTGCAGGCACATCTGCGGCAACGCTACCCGCTGGTGCATTCGAGCTTGCAGCGCGAGGTGATCGGCAATCACAGCCTGCTCTTCACCTGGCGCGGCAGCGACGACAAGGCCAAGCCGATGGCGCTGCTGGCGCACCAGGACGTGGTGCCCATCGCGCCCGGTACCGAAGCGCTCTGGAAGCAGCCACCCTTTGGCGGTCTGATCGACGGTGGCTTCGTCTGGGGCCGTGGCGCGCTGGACGACAAGAGCAACCTGATCACCCAGCTCGAGGCGGTGGAGTCGCTGCTGAAGACGGGTCTCAACCCGCTTCGCACGGTCTACCTGGTGTTCGGCCATGACGTAGTAGTGGGCGGCCGCCAGGGCGTGGTGGCCATCGTCGCCTTGCTCAAGCAGCGTGGGGTACGGCTCGATTTTGTGCTCGACGAAGGGATGGCGGTGACCGAAGGCATCCTGCCCGGTGTTGCGCAGCCGCTGGCGCTGATCGGCCTGGCCGAGAAGGGTTCGGTGTCGCTGAAGCTGAGCGCCAGCGCCGCGCCCGGCCATTCGTCGATGCCACCGGCGGCGGGCACCAGTGCCATCGGCCGGCTCAGTGCGGCGCTGACGCGCGTCGATCACAGCCCGATGCCGGGCGGCATTCACGGTGCGGCAGCCGAGATGTTTGCCGCCGTGGCGCCGGAGCTGCCTTTCGGCCAGCGCCTGGCGATGTCCAATCTGTGGCTGACGCGGCCGCTGGTCGAGGGCCTGCTGGGCAAGGGCGCGGCAACCAACGCGATGATGCGCACGACCACGGCGCTGACCGTGGTCAACGCGGGCAACAAGGAAAACGTGCTGCCTGGACAGGCCGAGGCGATCGTCAACTTCCGCATCCTGCCGGGTGACAGCATCGCATCGGTTGCGGCCCATGTGCAGCGCGTGGTCGCCGACGATCACATCGAGGTCAAGCCGCTGGGTGTTGCCTTCGAACCTTCGAAGCTGGCCACGTCGGCCGCGGCGCCGTTCAAGCTGATCGAGCGCGCGGTGCGCGAGGTGTTTCCGAATGCTCTGGTGGCACCGAGCCTGATGCTGGCGGCATCCGACGCGCGCCACTTCGACGACATCTCCGACCACAGCTATCGTTTCATGCCGATCCGCTTCAAGTCCGAGGATCTGGCGCGCGTGCACGGCACCGACGAGCGCATCCCGGTCGACCAGCTGGCGGACATGGTCCGCTTCTATCACCGTCTGCTGCAAACGGCTGCAGGCGCCCCTCCTGAAGGAAAACAGCCATGAGCCAAGCCGTCATCGTCTCCACCGCCCGCACGCCGCTGTGCAAGAGCTGGAAGGGTGCCTTCAACATGACCCACGGCGCCACGCTGGGCGGCCACGCGGTGAAGGCCGCGGTCGAACGTGCCGGCATCGCCGGCGCCGAGGTCGACGACGTGATCATGGGCTGCGCCACGCCCGAAGGCGCCACCGGCAGCAACATCGCGCGCCAGATCGCGCTGCGTGCCGGGCTGCCCATCACCACCAGCGGCGTCACCGTCAACCGCTTCTGCAGCAGCGGGCTGCAGACCATCGCGCTGGCGGCGCAGCGCATCATCGCCGGCGAGGGCGACATCTACATCGGCGGCGGCGTCGAGAGCATCAGCTGCGTGCAGAACGAGGCCAACCGCCACATGATCGCCGACCCCTGGCTGGTCGAACACAAGCCCGAGATCTACTGGAACATGCTGCAGACCGCCGAACAGGTGGCCAAGCGCTACAAGATCGGCCGCGAGCGCATGGACCACTACGGCGCCGGCAGCCAGCAACGTGCCAGCGCGGCGCTCGAAGCCGGATTGTTCAAGGCCGAGATCGCGCCGATCACTGTCACAGCCGGCGTCGCCGATGCGCAGCTGGGCCTGCGCAGCAAAGAGGTCAGCGTCGCCAACGACGAAGGCATCCGCCCCGGCACCACCTACGAGGGCATCTGCAACATCCGCCCCGCCGTGCCCGGCGGCGTGATCAGTGCCGGCAATGCCAGTCAGTTCAGCGACGGGGCCGGCGCCTGCGTGCTGATGCATGAGACCGTGGCCGAGCGCAAGGGCCTGCAGCCGCTGGGCCGCTTCCTCGGTTTTGCCGTGGCCGGCTGCGAGCCCGACGAGATGGGCATCGGCCCGGTGTTCGCGGTGCCCAAGGTGCTCAAGCGGCTGGGGCTGACGGTGGCTGACATCGACCTGTGGGAACTGAACGAAGCCTTCGCCGTTCAGGTGCTGTACTGTGCCGACACGCTGGGCATCCCGATGGACAGGCTCAACGTCAACGGCGGTGCCATCGCGGTGGGCCATCCTTACGGCGTCAGCGGCCAGCGGCTGACCGGCCACGCGCTGATCGAAGGCAAGCGTCGCGGCGCAAAGAAGGTCTGCGTCACCATGTGCATCGGCGGCGGCATGGGTGCGGCCGGCGTGTTCGAGGTGCTGTGACGTGGACGTCTTGCGCACGCCCGACGAGCGCTTTGCCGACCTGCCGGACTTTGCCTACACACCGCATTACCTCGACCACGATGGCCTGCGCCAGCACTACGTCGACGAGGGCCCGCGCGACGCCGCGGTGACGGCGCTGTGCCTGCACGGCGAACCGAGTTGGGCCTATCTGTACCGCAAGATGCTGCCGGTCTTCACGGCGGCCGGCATCCGTGTCGTGGCGCCCGATTTCTTCGGCTTCGGCCGATCCGACAAGCCGGTCGATGAGGGCTGGTACGGCTTCGACCGCCATCGGGCATCGATGCTGCAACTGGTCGAACGGCTGGACCTGAACAACATCCTGCTCGTCTGCCAGGACTGGGGCGGCCTGATCGGGCTGACCCTGCCACCGGCGATGCCCGAGCGCTTCACGCGCTTGCTGGTGATGAACACCGGCCTGGGCACCGGGACGGTGACCGAAGGTTTTCGCCAATGGCGCGCCTACTGCAATTCGCAGCCCGATCTGGCGGTGGGCAAGCTGATGCAGCGCGGCACGCCCGGCATGACGGCCGCCGAAGCCGCGGCCTACGATGCGCCGTTCCCCAGCATGCGGCACAAGGCCGGCGTGCGCGCCTTTCCCAACCTGGTGCCCGACGCCGACGACGCCGCTGGTGCGGCCACCAGCCGCGAGGCCGCTGCGTTCTGGCGCGAGCGCTGGGCGGGTGAGAGCTTCATGGCCATCGGCATGGCCGACCCGGTACTGGGCGCGCCGGCAATGCGGGCCCTGCACCAGCAGATCCGCAACTGCCCACCGCCGCTGGAGATCGCCGAGGCCGGCCACTTCGTGCAGGAATGGGGCGATGGGGTGGCACGTGCCGCGCTGGCCCGGTTCAAGCTGGGATGAGCTGCCGGACGCCTGCCGGCGGAGGTTGACACGATGAAGCCCAAGACCGTCGAGGCCCTGGCCTGGCTGCTGATCTACAGTGGGCTGCTGCTGCTGTCGCTGGGGCTGTTCCTGCGCCGCAGTGACGATCTTGTGGGCTGGCTGCTGATCGCCGCCGGCGTGGCCGACGCCGCCACCGGCGCCACATTGATCTGGTGGCGCTCACACATGACCGATGACACCCTGGAGTAAACGTTCATGAGCACCCCGATCCAACAACTCTTCGACCTTCGCGGTCGCACGGCGCTCGTCACCGGCGGCTCGCGCGGGCTGGGCCTGCAGATTGCCGAAAGCCTGGGTGAAGCCGGCGCGCGCATCCTGCTGTGTTCGCGCAAGGCGGCCGACCTGGAAGAGGCCGCGGCCGACCTGCAGGCCAAGGGCATCGACACACGCTGGGTGGCGGCCGACGCCAGTGACCCGGCGCAGGTGAACCGCGTGGTCGACGAGGCCATGCAGCGCCTGGGCCAGATCGACATCCTGGTCAACAACGCCGGCGCGACCTGGGGCGCGCCGATCGAGGACTACCCGCTCGAGGCCTGGGACAAGGTGATGAACCTGAACATCCGCTCGATCTTCCTGTTCTGCCAGGCGGTGGGAAAGGCCAGCATGCTGCCGCGGCGGTACGGCCGCATCATCAACGTGGCGTCGATCGCGGGGCTGTCGGGCTCGCTGGATGTCAAGTTCATCGCCTACGGCACCAGCAAGGGAGCGGTGGTCAACTTCACGCGCACGCTGGCCGCCGAATGGGGACCGCAGGGCATCACCGTCAATGCACTGGCCCCCGGCTTCTTTCCCAGCAAGATGACACGCGGCACCTTGCAGAGCGTGGGCGTGGACAAGCTGGCTGCCGCTGCACCGCTGCGCCGCATCGGCGACGACGACGACCTGAAGGGCGCGGCGCTGTTGTTCGCCAGTGCCGCCGGCAAGCACATCACCGGGCAGATCCTGCCGGTGGACGGCGGCGTCAGTGCCGTGCACGGTGCCGCCTGAAGCCCTGACCATGAACCAGCGCATTCAGTTCCCGGTTCGCATCCCCTTCGTCGAAGAGCTTGGCCTCGAGCTCTGGGCCTTTGGTGGCGGCAGCGCCGAGGTGCGTGTCGACCTCGCCGAGGCGCATCTCAACAGTTGGGAAGTTGCGCATGGCGGCGTATTGATGACTTTGCTCGATGTCGCGATGGCGGTCGCCGCCAGAAGCCAGCACAGCCACGACCCCGGCCAGGGCCCCGGCGTGGTGACGATCGAGATGAAGACCAGCTTCATGCGGCCGGCCGACGGCCAGTTGCGCGCCATCGGCCGGCTGCTGCACAAGACCAGCACGCTGGCTTTCTGCGAAGGCCATGTGCACAACGGCCGCGGCGAGCTCTGCGCACACGCCAGCGGCACCTTCAAGTACCTGCGCGAACGCGCGCGCACCCATGCTTCGCCCAGGGTCACCAAGGAATCCGAATGAGTCTTATCAACCACCAGGTCCAGCTCGCGTCACGCCCCGACGGTGAGCCCAGCATTGCCAACTTCCGCCATGTGCAGTCTCCGGTGGCCGCCTTACAGGACGGCCAGGTGCTGGTGCGCAACCACTACCTGAGCCTGGACCCCTACATGCGCGGCCGCATGAACGACGGCAAGAGCTATGCGGCGCCGCAACCGCTGGACGCCGTGATGCAGGGCGGCGCGGTCGGTGAGGTGGTCGAATCGCGCCACCCGCACTTTGCCGCCGGCGACAAGGTGGTCGGCGCCGGCGGCTGGCAGCAGTACGCGGTGTTCGACGGCGCCACGCCAGGCCTGCTGCGCAAGGTCGACACCACGCACATCCCGCTGCAGGCCTACCTGGGCGCGGTGGGCATGCCGGGTGTCACCGCGTGGGTGGGCTTGAACATGATCATCGCGCCCAAAGCCGGTGAGACGGTGGTCGTCAGCGCGGCCAGTGGTGCGGTGGGCGGTGTGCTGGGGCAACTGACCAAGGCGCGCGGCTGCCGCGTGGTGGGCATTGCTGGCGGCCCCGAAAAGTGCGCCTACACGGTTGGCGAACTCGGCTTCGACGCCTGCGTCGACTACAAGGCACACCGTGACTTCAAGGCCCTGAGCGCGGCGTTGAAGGACGCTGCGCCGGGCGGCATCGACGGCTGTTTTGAAAACGTCGGCGGGCTGATCCTCGACGCCGTGATGGCGCGCATGAACGCTTTCGGCCGCATTGCCCTGTGCGGCATGATTGCCGGCTACAACGGGCAGCCGCTTCCGATGCTCAACCCGTCGCTGATCCTGATCAGCCGCCTGAAGATGCAGGGCTTCATCGTCAGCGAACACATGGACCTGTGGCCCGAGGCGCTGAAAGAGCTGGGCCAGCGTGTGGCGAGCGGCCAGCTGAAGTACCGTGAGACGGTGGCGCAGGGGCTGGAGAGCGCGCCCGAGGCTTTCCTGGGCCTGCTCAAGGGCCGCAACTTCGGCAAACAGCTGGTCAAGCTTGTCTGAGTTGTCAACTGAGCTGCCAACCGAGCTGGCCTGGCACTGGCGGCGCTTCGACGCGCTGAGCGCGGGTGAGCTGTACGACTGGCTGGCGTTGCGTGCGGCGGTGTTCGTGGTCGAGCAGGACTGTGTCTACCTCGACCTCGACGGGCTGGACCACCGTGCCTGGCACCTGATGGGCCGTGATGCCGCGGGTGTGCTGCAGGCCGGGTTGCGCTTGCTCGACCCGGGGATCAAGTACGCCGAGCCGTCGATCGGCCGCGTGATCACGGCACCCGGTTGGCGCGGCCTCGGTGGCGGCCGGGTGTTGATGCGGCAGGGTCTGGCGCAGTGCAATCAACTGTGGCCAGATCAAGCCGTGCGCATCAGCGCGCAGGCGCACTTGCAGCGCTTCTATGCATCGCTGGGGTTCGATCCGGTCGGCGACCCCTACCTCGAAGACGGCATCCCGCACGTGGAAATGATGCGGGTGCCGCCCGTCAGAGCGTGACGTGCTCGTGGTCGGATTCGGTCACACGTCCGTTGCGGCCGGCATGTTCACGCTCCCAGGCCTCGGCCTCGTCGGGTGGCAGCGTGGCCTTCCAGGCCATCGGTGACGTGGTCTGCGGGTCGTCGCGCATCGCAGCAGGTTCGGTGTCGACGTAGCTGGTGCTGGTTGCCGCCAGATTGTGGTCGCCGCGCAGCAGCAAGGCGCGCATGGCCAGCACGCGCTCGTTGTCGGACAGCCCTGGCGCACAGGGATCGGGTGCCCCGCCATAGGGCGGCACGCGCTCTGCCGGCGTGTAGTTCTGCGCCGCTGCCAGCGCGTCATCACGGCGCCTGCGCTCCAGGGCAGGGCGTTTCAGCGCGAACCAGACCCCGGCGCCACCCACGGCGGCGACGGTAACGGCACCCAAGAACAGCAAGCTGGTGGCAGAACTCATGCTTCACCTCGTGGTCAGGCGGCAGGTCACCACACCCGCCACGGGTGCGAAGGACAGGCCGCAACCCGGGCTATCGGCGGCCGGTCGAATTTCTTGAGGTTCGAAGGCGCTTTGTGGCGGTTTTCGAGCGTGCTGATGGCCGCGCATCTGACCGAGCGCAACGATCGGTCGATCTGCGCCCGCGCGGGCTTGCCGGCCGGGCCGGGGTGGGGCACCGTCGCGGCCTTGCCGGCCACTTCGGCGGGTGTTGTCAGGTTCAACGTGCAGCCAACGATCCCTATCCACGTGCAAAGTCCGTCCTTCGTGTCACAACCTGTTGCAGATCCCATCGTCGGCCATCGTGTCGAGCTGCAGCTGCTGACCACGCTCAAGTGCAATCTGAAGTGCAGCTATTGCTCGCTCGGGGTCGGCGAGGTGCTGGGCTCGCAGACCCATGTCGACTACGACATCGACGAGCTTGCGGCGTTTGCGCAACGCCACCTGGCCGGCAAGGAGGTCTACGTCACCTTCTACGGCGGCGAGCCCACGCTCAACCGGCCGATGATGGTCGAGGTGATGCAGCGCTTTCCGCTCTGGCGCTACCAGCTGCAGACCAACGGCACGCTGCTCGACGACCTGCCGGCGGACGTGCTGGCGCGGCTGTCGAACGTGCTGGTGTCGATCGACGGCGGTGAGGCCATCACCGACGGCTACCGCGGCCGCGGCATCTACCGCCAGGTGCTGAAGAACCTGCGTGTCGTGCGGCCCTTGATCGGCGGCAGCGTCACCGCACGCGTGACCTGGGGCAATCCGGCCACCGGCTTCGACGAGCTCGACGCCCTGGTGGCCGACGACTCGCCCTTCGACTACCTGTACTGGCAGTTCGTCGCCGACGAGGCCTATGCCGATGACTCGCTGGCGCGGCGCAAGGCGGTGCTGGTGCAGCTGGTCGAGCGCTTCTTTGCCCGCACCGACAGCCTGTACCCGCTGATCCCGCTGATGGGTATCGTGCGCAACAAGCTGATGCCGGGCCGCGCACAAGAGCTGTACGGCGGCCGCACGCAGTGCCGGGTGTCGTCGCACCTGATCAACGTGATGCCCAACGGGCAGATCTATCCCTGCCCCGACATGATGTACGTGCCGGCCATGCAGATGGGCGACGTCAAGGCCAACTGGCTGCGGCCCAGCCCCCTGCAGCACAGCGACAGCATGCCCTGCGGCAGCTGCGAGGCCATGTCCTGGTGCCGCGGCAACTGCATGAAGAACCTCTACCTGGCCTACGTGAAGAACGACCAGCGCTACCGCCGCAACGTGGTCGACCCGATCTGCGAGCTGCTGCGCTTCCTGGGCCGCGAGATCGACCGCCACGACCCGAAAGCCTGGTTCGCGGCGCTGCCCTTGCCGCTGCGCCGCCAGATCACCGACTGCGAGGTCTACGAATACGTGGAAGTCATGCCTTGAGCGGGGCCGGTGGTGCGGCGTCGGCCGCCCGCGCGGCCTGCAGCAGCGCGCTGATCTGCGCGTCCTTCAGCTGCCACAGCTCAAGCAGCCAGCGCTGCACCTGGCGGCGGAAGTCGGCGTCGACGGTGCCGTCGTCGCGGCGGCATTCCAGCGGGATCGGCCGGCGCTCGACGCGCACGATCACGCGGCGCATTTCGCCACGCAGGAACTGGCCGAAGGTGGGAGCCCCGTCGGGGTAGACGATGGTGACGTCGAGCAGCGAATCGAAACGTTCGCCCAGCATCGCCAGCGCCATCGCCAGGCCGCCCGCCTTGGGCTGCAGCAGATGCTCGAAGCCCGAGCCCTGGCGTTGCTGCTTGGCCGGCGTGAAGCGGGTGCCTTCGACGAAGTTCATCACGCTGGTCGGCGTCAGCGCGAACTTGGCGCAGGCGCGCCGCGTGGCGTCGAGGTCTTGCTGCCGCTTTTCGGGGTGCCGGCGCAACTCGGCTTCGGAATGCCGGCGCATGAACGGGAAGTCCAGCGCCCACCAGGCCAGGCCCATCACCGGCACATAGATCAGCTCATGCTTGAGGAAGAACTTCAGCAGCGGGATGCGCCGGTTGAACAGGTGCTGCAGCACGAAGATGTCGACCCAGCTCTGGTGGTTGCAGCTCACCAGGTACCAGCCGCGGTAGGGCAGGTCGTCGAGGCCCGAGACGTCCCAGCGCGTGCGCTGCGTCAGCCGCATCCACGCGCTGTTGCCGGCGATCCAGGTGCTGGCCACGCCGTTGATCAGCGGGTCGAGCAGGCGCCGCACGGCCGCCAGCGGCAGCAGCAGGCGCAGCAAGGCCAGCGCGAACAGCACGCTGCAGCAGATCAGCGTGTTCAGGCCCAGCAGCAGCAGGGCCAGGCCGGCACGCCACCAGCCGCCGACCATCAGCGCGGGGCCCGCTGCCACAGCGGGCCGATGGCGTCGAGCGCGTTCTTCAGCACCAGCCCGAGCTCGGTGTCGCCTTCCATCAGCAGCTGGCGTTCGAAGAACAGGCGATCGGGGTCGTCCTGCCCACGTGCCAGGCGCACGAAGGCCTCGGCGGTGGCGCGGATCTGCAGTTCGGGGGCGTCGGCATCGCCGGCCGCGACGAAGCCCTGCCGGCCCAGACGCAGATGAACGCGCAACCCGAAGTCGCTGACGCGCAGTGCCACGACACGTCCGAACAGCGCGCGGTGGGCGTCGTCGGGCAGCCTGGGCAGCAGGGCCCGATTCAACACCGCCGCCGCGGCCACCGACGGCGGCGTCGAAGGCAGTCGCTCGACCAGCGCGGCCAGGCGCCGGTGCCACGGCGCCAGGCCCTTGGGCAGGCCGCGAGGCAGTGGGCGTTCGCGCGCGCTGACCAGGGGTGCAGATGTCGTCATGTCTCGCTCCAGGCCATGCCGGGTTGGTGCCGAGCATAACCATTGCCATAAGGCCCGGGCACGCCCAGTGCCGGCCACGCCACCATCACCGGGTCGGCCGCGCCTTGCTGATGCAGCACGGCGTCGAAATCGCGCAGCACCTGCAGAAAGCCCCGTGCACACGGTGACAGGCGCAGGCTGTTCACACCGGCGGCGCGCAGAGCCGAGGCATCGCCGAGCAGGCATTGCACGGCCGCCGATTGTGTCTGCGTGCCGTTGAGGACCAGGAAGGGCGCGCCGTCACTGCTGTTCATCGCCAGGCCGTCGGCGTCGCTGAGGCAGACGAAGCCGCAGCTGTCCTTGGCGACACCGTGATGGCGCGCGGTGAAGCAGCGCACCGAAAACGACAGCGGCACGCGCCCGAAGGCCCAGACCTCGGTCTGCAGCGGCTGGCCGCCGGCACCGAGAACCGGCGCGGTCGGCGGGTTGATGCGCGCCACCGCGTCCAGCGCCAGCTCCACCGGCGCCACCCAGCGCGTGGCACCGAGGTCGGCGTGCTCGAGCAGCGCCTGCTGGCTGTAGATGTTGAGGTGCGGGCCCAGCACCAGCGGCACGCGACCAGCCAGCAGCTGCAGCGCCGAGGCGTCGCCGGCCTCGACCGCGAACTCGGACTGTTCAGCCTGGTGTTCGATCAGTCGCAGGTCGGCTTCGGTCTCGACCAGCGCCTGCGTGGCCAGCACCACCTGCTTGCCGGCGCGCTGCAGTTCACGGCCGAGTGCCAGCCAGTCGGGCAGACGCAGTTCGCGGCGGCGGGCACACACCACCTCGCCCAGCACCACGGTGCGCGCCGGTGAATCGGCCACACCGGCATAGAAGTCGAGCAGCGTGGCGCGCGGCCAGTGGTACAGCACCGGCCCGACGGTGAGATCAAGCGGAGCAAGCGGCTGCTGGCTTTCGGCGCTTTCGATACCAGGGGTTGTCATCGCCACGGCCTTTCGTAAGCGCCCAGGGTGTGGCGCTGACCCTCCGCGTGGCTGGCCAGCACGGCGGTTTCAGCGGCGGCCGGTGCAAAGCCCTTCGGATCGGCCGCGGCGCGGTCGATTGCCGAGCGCCAGGCGCGGGTGACCTGGCCGACATAGGCCGCACTGCGCTGACGCCCCTCGATCTTGATCGCCGCGACGCCGATGGCCATCAGCTGCGGCAGCAGTTCCATCGTGTCCAGGCTGGTCGGTTCCTCGAGCGCATATTCGCGTCGGCCATTGACCTCGAAGCGGCCCTTGCACAGCGTGGGGTAGCCGCGCGCCTCGCTGGCGCCGTAACGGTCGATCAGCACGCCGCCCAAGCGGGCGTCGACGCTGCCGTCGGCCTGTTCGTTCCAGCGCACGGCCGATGCCGGCGAGCACACGCCGGCGTTGTTGGGCGATTGCCCGGTGACCCACGACGACAGCGTGCAGCGGCCCTCGACCATCACGCACAGGCTGCCGAAGCCGAAGACCTCGATGTCGATGCTGGACTGGCGCACCACCTGCGCCACCTGCTGCAGCGTCAGCACGCGCGGCAGCACGGCGCGCTGGATGCCGTAGCGGCTGCGGTAGAACTCGATCGCGGCGTGTGAGGTGGCCGAGGCCTGCACCGACAGGTGCAGCCGCAGCTGCGGGTGCTGGCGCCGGCACCAGGCCATGACGGCGCTGTCGGCGACGATCAGCGCATCGGCGCCCAGCGCCACCGCCTTGTCGGCGGCACGAAACCAGGGCGACGGGTCGTGTGCGTCGGCAAAGGTGTTCAACGCCATCAGCACTTCGGCGCCGCGGCCATGGGCATGGGCCACGCCGTCGCGCACCTGGGCGTCGTCGAAGTTCAGGCCGGCGAAGTTGCGCGCGTTGGTGGCGTCCTTCAGACCGAGGTAGACCGCGTCGGCGCCCGCGTCGACCGCACTGTGCAAGGCGCGCAGCGATCCGGCGGGGCAGACGAGCTGGGGGATCCGCAAGTCATGGCTCATCGTGGGGGTGGGCCCGGGCACCGGGCGCAGACTGAGGACTGCAAGGGCCGCGACTGTGACCCAGCGTGCGCATCAAGGGCTTGTCCGGGAACAAGTTTGTGGCGCGCCGGCTCAACAATCCAGCACCTCGCTGCGGCCCTTCAGGCTGTTCATCAACCAGCGTTCGGCGGGCGGGCAGGAACTGCAGCCTTCGGACGTGTACAGCTCGACCACCGTCGGCGCCGGGCCGTGGCGCTGCACCGCACACGTCGCTTCAGGTGCCTGCCTTGCAGCCTGGGCCAGGCGCAGCCGGTGTCTGGCTGGCGGCCGCCAGTGTGATCTGGGTTGGCCTGGGCGGCTGGATCTTCTACAACACCAACATCATCAACGACCAGGTCTCCCGGCCTGAGCACGAGGCCTGGCTGGCGCGCTACGAAAAGACCCTGTTGCCCTTCGAGGCCCTGCCGCAGCCGACGATCACCGACGTCACGCTGAAGGTCGAGCTGTATCCACATCAGCGCCGCGCGCTGACGCAGGGCAGCTACCGCATCAAGAACCGCAGCACGGCGCCGATGTCGAACTTGCACCTGCGCTGGCTGCGGCCGCTGAAGCTGCGCCAGCTGGACCTGCCCGGCGCCACGCTGGAAAAGTCCTACGACGAGTTCGACTACCGCATCTACCGCCTGGCGCCGGCGCTGCAGCCCGGTGAATCCAGAACGCTGACTTTCAGCACCGAGTTGTCGGACCCGGGCTTTCGCAACGACAGTGGGCAGCGGCGCCTGGTCGACAACGGCAGCTTCCTCGCCAACTTCGAGGTGGCACCCCTGATTGGCATGGACCGCACGATGCTGCTGCAGGACCGCAGCAAGCGCCGCAAGCACGGCCTGCCACCCGAGCTGCGCATGGCCAGGCTGGAAGACGAGAGCGCCCGCGCGCACCAGTATCTGCGCCACGACAGCGACTGGGTGAACGCGCAGATCACGCTGGTGACCGACGCCGACCAGACCCCGGTGGCGCCGGGTGCGATGGTCAGCGACACCATCACCGGCGGCCGGCGCACGCTGGTCACGCGCACCGAGGCACCGATCCAGCACTTCTTCTCGCTGCAATCGGCACGTTATGCGTTCAAGTCGACGAATCACCGCGGCATTCAGCTGAGCGTCTACCACCAGCCGGGCCATGAGTTCAACGTGCAGCGCATGCTGGATGCGATGGCGACATCGATCGACCTGTACTCGGCCGCGCTTTCACCCTAATCCGTTCAAGCAGGCGCGCATCCTGGAGTTTCCGACCTATGCCAACTTCACGCAGGCCTTTGCCGGCACGATCCCGTACTCCGAAGGCATCGGCTTGGTCACCCGGCTGCCCGATACGGGCGCCGCCGACAAGATCGACATGGTGACCTACGTGACCGCGCACGAGATCGCACACCAGTGGTGGGGGCACCAGGTCATCGGGGCCGAACAGCAGGGCCCGACGCTGCTGTCGGAAACCTTCGCCCAGTATTCGGCGCTGCTGGTGATGGAAAGGCTCTACGGTCGCGAGCAGGTCCGCAAGTTCCTGAAGTACGAGCTCGATCGCTATCTGCGCGCGCGCGGCGGCAAGTTGATCGAGGAGTTGCCGTTGGCACGCGTTGAAGACCAGCCTTACGTGTACTACCAGAAGGGCAGTCTGGCCATGTACTGGCTGAAAGAAGTGGTGGGTGAGGCGGTGGTCAACCGCGCGCTGCAGCGGCTGATCGCGCAGTACGCGTTCAAGTCGGCGCCGTATCCCAATTCGAGCGACTTCCTGCGTCTGCTGCGTGAAGAAGCCGGACCGGCGCATGACGCCCTGATCACCGACCTGTTCGAGCGCATCAGCCTGGTTGCTGCCAAGGCCAGCGCCGCCAGCACCCACCAGCGGCCCGACGGCCAATGGGACCTGACGCTGGAGGTCGAGGCGCGCAAGCTGATCGCCGACGGCAAGGGCGTGGAGACCGAAGTGCCGCTGGACGAGGCCTTCGACATCGGCCTCTTCAGCGCTGAGCCGGGCGCCAAGGACTTCAAGCCGGCGTCGGTGCTGCTGTTCGAGCGTCGCACCGTGCGCAGCGGCAAACAGCAGTTCCAGCTGGTATTGAAGGAAAAGCCGCTGTGGGCCGGTGTCGACCCCTACAACAAGCGCATCGACCGCAACAGCGACGACAACCTGCGCAAGGTGGACCTGAAGTAGCGGGCGGCGCGGGTGGCGAATCGCCTACAGTGCGGGCCTTGTCCCGTCGCTGAGCCCATCCCGCCATGTCCGAGCGCTGCCTTGTCGTGATCCACAGCCCCGGCCCCGCCTGGGAGCCGGGCCTGCCGCTGACGCAGCAGGTCGGCATCCAGGAGCACCGCGGCCACTATCTGAAGCTGCTGGACGCGGGCCAGCTCGAGATGGGTGGGCCCTTTGTCGACGGTGCGGGCGGCGGCATGATGATCTGCAAGCCGGGCATGGACGAAGACACGCTGCGCACCCACGCGTTGAGCGATCCGGCGGTGGAGTCGGGCCTGCTGCAGTTCGAGATCCGGCCCTGGATCATCGGCTTGAAGGCGTGACGGTCGCCGTCATCGGCGGCGGCCCGGCCGGGCTGATGGCGGCCGAGGTGCTGTCGACTGCCGGCGTGGCGGTCGATCTGTACGATGGCATGCCCTCGGTCGGTCGCAAGTTTCTTCTGGCCGGCAAGGGCGGGCTCAACCTGACCCATGGCGAGGCCTTCGAGCCTTTCGTCGCACGTTATGCCGAAGCCGCCGCCTGGCTGCGGCCGCGGTTGCAGGCTTTCGGCGCCCAGGCCACGCGCGACTTTGCGGCCGGGCTGGGCATCACCACCTTCGTCGGCAGCTCGGGCCGGGTCTTCCCCGCCGACATGAAGGCAGCACCCCTGCTGCGCGCCTGGCTGCACCGCCTGCGTGAACGTGGCGTGCGGCTGCACATGCGGCACCGCTGGACCGGCTGGGCCGACGATGGCAGCCTGTGTTTCGATGCGCCGGCAGGGCAGCAGCGACTGCGCCCCGATGCCACCGTGCTGGCCTTGGGTGGTGCCAGCTGGCCGCGCCTGGGTTCGGACGGCGACTGGGTGCCGCTGCTGGCCGCGCGCGGTGTCGATCTGGCGCCGCTGCGGCCGTCGAACTGCGGCTTCGACGTCGCCTGGAGCGAGCACCTGAAGACCCGGCATGCGGGGTCGCCGCTGAAGGCGGTGGCCATCGCCTGGACCTTGCCCGACGGCACGCCGATGCGCCAGGCCGGTGAGTTCGTGCTGACCGAAGGCGGTGTCGAAGGCAGCCTGATCTACGCCGCGTCACCGGCACTGCGCGAGCGCATCGCTCGCGACGGGCAGGCCAGGTTCGAGCTCGACCTGCTGCCTGGTCGCGATGCCGCCTGGGTGCAGCGCGAACTGGCCCACCCGCGCGGCACGCGCTCGCTGGCCACGCACCTGAAGACGCGGCTGAAGATCGATGGCGTGAAGGCGGCACTGTTGTGGGAAGGTCAGGCCCGCGAAGCCATGGCCGACACCGCCGCGTTGGCCACACGCATCAAGGCGCTGCCGATCACCGTGCGGGCCGCACGGCCGATCGACGAGGCCATCAGCACCGCTGGTGGCGTCCCGCTGGCCGCACTGGACGACGGGTTGATGCTGAGCGCGTTGCCCGGCGTGTTCTGTGCCGGCGAGATGCTGGACTGGGAGGCCCCCACCGGCGGCTACCTGATCACCGCCTGTCTGACCACCGGGCATGCGGCGGGCCAGGGCGTGCAGCGCTGGTTGGCGTCGCGCTGACGCTTTTCGGTGGCGTGGCACACTCCGCCGCTTCGTTTTTGACCCCTGATTTCCTTGGACAAGATCACGCGACAGATCGCCGCCGAACTGAAGGTTCGGCCGGCGCAGGTGCAGGCTGCGGTGGACCTGCTCGATGGCGGCGCCACGGTGCCGTTCATTGCCCGCTACCGCAAAGAGGCCACTGACGGCCTCGACGACATCCAGCTGCGTGAACTGGAGGCCCGATTGAGCTATGTGCGCGAGCTGGAAGACCGGCGCACCGCAGTGCTCAAGAGCGTCGGCGAACAGGGCAAGCTGACACCCGAGTTGCAGGCCGCCATCGACGCCGCGCCGACCAAGCAGGAGCTGGAAGACCTGTACCTGCCGTTCAAGCCCAGGCGCCGCACCAAGGGCATGATCGCGCGTGAAGCGGGGCTCGAGCCGCTGGCCGACTCGTTGTGGGCAAACCCGCTGCTCGACCCGCTGGCCGAAGCGCCGGCCTATATCAACGCCGAGGGCGGGTTTGCCGATGTGCATGCGGTGCTGGACGGCGTGCGCGACCTGCTGTCCGAACGCTGGGCCGAAGATGCGGCGCTGGTGGGCACGCTGCGCGAATGGTTGTGGGGCGACGGCCTGCTGCAGTCCAGGCTGGTCGACGGCAAGGACGGCAGCAATCCCGATGCCGCCAAGTTCAGAGATTATTTCGATTACCGCGAACCGATCCGCAAGGTGCCGTCGCACCGTGCGCTGGCGGTGTTCCGCGGTCGCACGCTGGAGTGGCTGGACGCCAAGCTGGTGCTGGACGAAGAGCTGGTGCCCGGCAAACCAGGCTTCGCCGAAGGCCGCATTGCCCACCACCTGGGCTGGCGCCACCAGCAACGCCCGGGCGACGAGCTGATGCGCAAGGCCGTGGCCTGGACCTGGAAGGTCAAGCTGTCGCTGAGCCTGGAGCGTGACCTCTTTGCGCGCTTGCGCGAAGACGCCGAGACGGTGGCGATCAAGGTCTTCGGCGACAACCTGCGCGACCTGCTGTTGGCCGCGCCGGCCGGCAAGCGCGTGGTGATGGGCCTTGACCCGGGCATTCGCACCGGCGTCAAGGTGGCCGTGGTCAGTGACACCGGCAAGGTGCTGGACACCGCCACCGTCTACCCGCACGAGCCGCGCCGCGATGTCGAAGGCTCGCTGCACACGCTGGGCCGGCTGGTGGCCAGTCACGGTGTGAACCTGATCGCGATCGGCAACGGCACCGCCAGCCGCGAGACCGACCAGCTGGCGGCCGAACTGATGCAGCGAATCGTCAAACTGGCGCCCGACCTGAAGCTGGACAAGGTCGTCGTCAGCGAAGCCGGCGCCTCGGTCTATTCGGCCAGCGAGTTTGCGAGCCAGGAGTTGCCGGATCTCGACGTCAGCCTGCGCGGCGCGGTCAGCATCGCGCGCCGCCTGCAGGACCCGCTGGCCGAGCTGGTGAAGATCGACCCCAAGAGCATCGGCGTGGGCCAGTATCAGCACGACGTCAACCAGAGCCAGCTGGCGCGCACGCTGGACACCGTGGTCGAGGACTGCGTCAACGGCGTGGGTGTGGACCTGAACACGGCGTCGGTGCCGCTGCTGTCGCGCGTGTCGGGCCTGTCGGGCGCGGTGGCGGCCAGCATCGTGCGCTGGCGCGACGCACATGGCGCCTTTCGCAACCGCAGGCAGCTGCTCGATGTCAGCGGCCTGGGGCCGCGCACCTTCGAGCAGGCGGCCGGCTTCTTGCGCATCCGTGACGGTGACAACCCGCTCGACCAGACCGGCGTTCACCCCGAAACCTATCCCGTGGTGCAGAAGATGTTGGCCAGCCTGCAACGCCCGATCACCGAGCTGATGGGCCGCAGCGAGGTGCTGCGAACGCTCAAGCCCGAGCGCTTTGCCGATGCGCACTTCGGCGCCATCACGGTCAAGGACATCCTGTCCGAGCTGGAAAAACCCGGCCGCGATCCGCGGCCCGACTTCAAGGTTGCGCGCTTCAATGACGGCGTCAACGACATCAAGGATCTGCAGCCTGGCATGGTGCTGGAAGGCACCGTCAGCAACGTGGCGCAGTTCGGCGCCTTCGTCGACCTGGGCGTGCACCAGGACGGGTTGGTGCATGTCAGCCAGCTGTCCAGCAAGTTCGTCAACGACGCCCGCGAAGTGGTCAAGACCGGGCAGATCGTCAAGGTGCGCGTGCAAGAGGTCGACGTGGCGCGCAAGCGCATCAGCCTGACGATGAAGCTCGATGTGCCGCTGCAGGCCAAAGGTCAAGGTGGCGACAACGCCTATCGGCCGGCGGCGCGCGGCGAGCGGCCGCGACCTGAGGCCGGCAGCCACGGAGCTGGTGTGATGGCTGCGGCTTTTGCGAAGCTGCAAGGCAAGCGCTGAGCCGCAGGCCCGGCGATGCGCGCGCTGACCCTGCACGCTGGTCCGCGGGCGCGGCAGAGGCTGCTCGATGGGGGCTTGCGGCCGCAGGAGGTGCGGGTGATTCCGGCCGCCGCCGGTGGCCCCAAGGGCCTGGTGCTGAACCCGCTGGACCGCTACCTGTTCGGCCACTGGATGGCCGGCAGCACGCACGACATCAACTTGCTGGGCGCTTCGATCGGCGCTTGGCGCATGGCCTGCGCGACCTTGCACGACGCCGATGCAGCCCTGGCCGAACTGGCCGAGGACTACATCACGCTGCGCTACGAGCACGCGCCCGGCAAGGCGCCGACGCCGACGGCCGCATCGCGCAGCTTCGGCGACAAGCTCGAACAGCGGCTGGGACGTCGTGCCGCCGAGGTTCTGGCCAGTCCGCGTTACCGATTGCATGTCTTCACCAGCCACGGCCGCCACCTGCTGCGGCGCCAGGGTCGCATCCGCACGCCACTGGGTTACCTGGGTGCTTTCATCAGCAACGCCACCAGCCGGCGCGCGCTGGGGCTGTGGCTGGAGCGGGTGGTGTTCTCCGATCCACGCAGCGCCTTGCCGTTCGGCACCAATGACTTCCGCACCCGCCGCGTCGAGCTGACGACGGAGAACCTGGCGCCTTCGATCCTGGCCAGCTGCTCGATCCCGTTCTGGCTGGACGCCGTGCACGACCTGCCCGGGGCGCCGCGCGGCGCCTACTGGGACGGCGGCATCACCGACTACCACCTGCACCTGGACTACGCGTCGATGACCGATGGCCTGGTGCTGTACCCGCATTTCCAGTCCAACCTGGTGCCCGGCTGGCTGGACAAACCCTTCAAGCGCCGCCAAGCCGCCTCGCCGTCACTGGACAACGTGCTGCTGCTGTCACCGTCGGCCGAATGGGTGGCCACGCTGCCCTTGGCCAAGCTGCCCGACCGCAGCGACTTCAGGCGTTTCGGCGACGACGAGGCAGCCCGCATTGCCACTTGGCGGCGTGCGCTGGCCGAGAGCCAGCGCCTGGCAGACGACTTCGCCGACTGGGTGGGCGGCGCCAGCGGTTTCGAGATCCGGCCGCTGTGACCTAGAATGACCGCTTCCGGAACCCTCACAAGAGCAGGAAAGGCAGCTTGGTTATGACACCGCGGACTCGTCGATTCCCGACTTTCACCCTGGTTTGACGCCAGCCGCACCGTCACATCCACCCTTTTCCCAGACGAAGCGCGGCTCATGCCCGCGCTTCGTTGCTTTTGGAGTCTGCAATGATTCAGATCACGCTGCCTGACGGTGCCGTCAGGTCGTTCGACAACCCGGTGACGGTGGCGCAGGTGGCCGCGGCCATCGGCCCTGGCCTGGCGAAGGTAGCGCTCGGCGGCAAGGTCGATGGCCGTGTCGTCGACACCAGCCATCTGATCGACGCCAATGCTGCGGTCGCCATCGTCACCGACAAGGATGCCGAGGGGCTGGAGCTCATCCGCCACAGCACGGCCCACCTGCTGGCCTATGCCGTGAAGGCGCTGTTTCCGGACGCGCAGGTGACGATCGGCCCGGTGATCGAGAACGGCTTCTATTACGACTTTGCCTACAAGCGCCCGTTCACGCCCGAAGACCTGGCGGCCATCGAGAAGCGCATGGCCGAGCTGGCGAAGAAGGACGAGCCGGTGGTGCGCCGCGTGCTGCCGCGCGACGAGGCCGTGGCGCACTTCAAGGCCCAGGGCGAGCACTACAAGGCCGAGATCATCGCCAGCATCCCGGCCGATCAGGACGTGTCGCTGTACCGCGAAGGCGACTTCGAGGATCTTTGCCGCGGCCCGCACGTGCCCAGCACGGGCCGACTCAAGCACTTCAAGCTGATGAAGGTGGCCGGCGCCTACTGGCGCGGTGACCACCGCAACGAACAGTTGCAGCGCATCTACGGCACGGCCTGGGCAACCAAGGACGAGTTGCAGAAGTACCTGACGATGCTGGAAGAGGCCGAGAAGCGCGATCACCGAAAGCTCGGTCGCGAACTCGACCTGTTTCATCTCGACGAGCACAGCCCCGGCACGGTGTTCTGGCACCCCAAGGGCTGGACCTTGTGGCAGGAGGTCGAGCAGTACATGCGCCGTGTCTACCGCGACAACGGTTACCACGAGGTCAAGGGGCCGCAGATCCTGGATCGCACCTTGTGGGAAAAGACGGGCCACTGGGACAAGTACCGCGACAACATGTTCATCACCGAATCGGAAAAGCGCGACTACGCGCTCAAGCCGATGAACTGCCCCGGCCACATCCTGATCTTCAAGCAGGGCATCAAGAGCTACCGCGACCTGCCGTTGCGCTACGGTGAATTCGGCCAGTGCCACCGCAACGAGCCCACGGGCGGGCTGCACGGCATCATGCGTGTGCGCGGCTTCACGCAGGACGACGGCCACATCTTCTGCACCGAGGACATGATGCTCGATGAGTGCGTGGCCTACACGGCGCTGCTGCAGAAGGTCTATGCCGACTTCGGCTTCAGCGAGATCATCTACAAGGTGGCCACGCGGCCCGAGGCGCGGATCGGGTCGGACGCGGTCTGGGACCAGGCCGAGCAAGCGCTGCAGGAAAGCCTGCTGCGTGCCGGCTGCAAGTTCGAACTCTCACCCGGCGAGGGCGCGTTCTACGGCCCCAAGATCGAGTACACGCTGAAGGACGCCATCGGCCGCCAGTGGCAGTGCGGCACGATGCAGGTCGATTTCTCGATGGCCGAGCGGCTCGACGCGGTCTACGTGGCCGAGTCCGGCGAGCGCAAACACCCGGTGATGCTGCACCGGGCCATCGTCGGCAGCCTCGAGCGTTTCATCGGCATCCTGATCGAACAGCATGCCGGCGCGCTGCCGGCCTGGCTGGCGCCGGTGCAGGTTTCGGTGCTCTCGATCACCGACGCGCAGCACGAATATGCCCAGACAGTGGTGAAAACGCTGCAAAAACAAGGAGTTAGAGTTCAGGCGGATTTGCGCAACGAAAAAATCAACTATAAAATCCGCGAGCATTCCATGCAAAAGGTCCCGTACATCCTGGTCGTTGGCGACAAGGAGAAGGCAAACGGGGCCGTTGCGGTGCGCGCTCGGGGCAATCAGGACCTCGGAGTGATGCCCCTCGCAGACTTCAGCTCGAAGCTCGCCGGTGACATCGCCCACAAGTCGTGAAGCGGCGGGCGCAATCCTTCGAATCATGATCGCGTCCCGGCTGCCTTCGGGGTGCTACAGGAGTTGAAACCATCGCTACCTTCATGGACCGGCGCGTTCCGAACGTCGAGCGCAAGCACAAGCTCAACCGCGAGATCATGGCGCCCCAGGTGCGTCTGAACGGTGTCGAAAACGAGCCCCTGGGCATCGTGGGCTTGCAAGATGCGCTTCGAATGGCGGGCGAACTGGACGTGGACCTGGTCGAGATTGCCGCGGCCGCAGACCCCCCGGTGTGCCGTCTGATGGACTACGGCAAGTTCAAGTACCAAGAGCAAAAGCGCGCAGCGGAAGCCAAGTCCAAGCAGAAGATCATCGAGATCAAGGAAGTCAAGTTCCGCCCTGGTACCGACGAAGGCGACTACAACATCAAGATGCGCAACCTGCGTCGCTTCATCAGCGAAGACGGCGACAAGGGCAAGGTGACCTTGAGGTTCCGCGGCCGCGAGATCACGCACCAGGACATCGGCATGCGGCTGCTCGAGAAGATCCGCGACGAACTGGCCGATGTCTCGGTGGTCGAGCACATGCCCAAGCTGGAAGGGCGTCAGATGATCATGGTACTGGCGCCGAAGAAGAAGTCTTGAACGTTTGAAGAATCTCGCTGCCAGGGTCTGGTCATCCTGGCGGCGAACACCAAGCCGCTGCAGGCCCACAAGTACCGTGTCGCCACGGTCGCCTGCAGGGGTAACTTAGAAGGAGCATTCAATGCCCAAGATGAAGACCAAGAAGAGCGCGGCCAAGCGGTTCCGCGTGCGTCCGGGTGGTACCGTCAAGCGCGGTCAGGCGTTCAAGCGCCACATCCTCACGAAGAAGAGCACCACCCGCAAGCGCCACCTGCGCGGTGCTGCCAACGTGCACGAGACCAACATGGGGCACATCGCCAAGATGATGCCCTTTGCCGGTCTGTAATCGTCTTCGAAACGCACAAGGAGATATTGCATGCCTCGCGTCAAACGTGGTGTCACCGCACACGCCCGTCACAAGAAGATCCTGAAGCTCGCCAAGGGCTTCCGCGGCCGTCGCAAGAACGTCTTCCGCATCGCCAAGCAGGCGGTGATGAAGGCCGGCCAATACGCCTACCGTGACCGCCGCACCCGCAAGCGGGTGTTCCGCCAGCTCTGGATCGCCCGCATCAACGCGGCCTCGCGTGAACTCGGCGTCACCTACAGCAAGTTCATGGCCGGCCTGAAGAAGGCGCAGATCGACATCGACCGCAAGGTCCTGGCCGATCTGGCCGTCAACGACCCGGCTGCCTTCGGCAGCATCGTCGCGAAGGTGAAGGCCCATCTGGCTTGACGCTCGATCGGCAGCCGGCGCTGTGGCGCCGGTGCGCTGACCGGGCTTGCCTTGGGGCGCGCTCCAAGGCTTCCAGCTTTCTCAGGCCGTCACCCGTGGACGGCCTTTCTCTTTCTGTCGCAGCATGAACGACCTCGATCAACTGGTCAGCACCGCCACCGCCGAGTTCGACGCCGCGCCGACGCCGGCCGAGCTCGAGAACGCCAAGGCGCGCTTTCTGGGCAAGGGTGGGCGCGTCACCGACCTGCTCAAGTCGCTGGCGGCGCTGCCGCCCGACGAGAAGAAGCGCCGCGGTGCCGAGATCAATCAGGTCAAGGCCCGCATCGAAGCCGCGCTGCAAGCGCGCCGCGACCACCTGGCCGATGCCGAACTGCAGGCGCAGCTGCACGCCGAGTCGCTCGACGTCACGCTGCCCGGCCGCCGCCGCGGCACCGGCGGTCTGCACCCGGTGAGCCGCACGCTGGAGCGCATCGAGGCGATCTTCGGGTCGATGGGATTCGACGTCGCCGACGGCCCCGAGATCGAGACCGACTGGATGAACTTCACGGCGCTGAACAGCCCGAAGAACCACCCGGCGCGCTCGATGCAGGACACCTTCTACGTCGACCTGAAGGACGCCGAAGGTGCCTGGCTGAACCTGCGCACGCACACCAGCCCGATGCAGGTGCGCTACGCGATGGCCCATGCGTCGCAACACCGCGGCGCCGATCCGATGCCCGAGATCCGCGTCATCGCGCCCGGCCGCACCTACCGCGTCGACAGCGACGCCACGCATTCGCCGATGTTCCACCAGTGCGAGGGCCTGTGGATCGGCGAGAACGTCAGCTTCAAGGACCTGAAGGTCGTGTTCGCCGATTTCGTGCGCCAGTTCTTCGAGACCGCCGACTTCGACATGCGCTTTCGGCCGTCGTTCTTCCCGTTCACCGAACCCTCGGCCGAGATCGACATCTCGTTCCACAGCGGGCCGCTGGCCGGTCGCTGGCTGGAAGTGGCCGGCTCAGGCCAGGTGCACCCGACCGTGGTGCGCAACTTCGGCCTCGATCCCGAGCGCTACATCGGATTCGCCTTCGGCATGGGGCCAGACCGGTTGACCATGCTGCGCTACGGTATCGATGACGTGCGCCTGCTGTTCGAAGGCGACCTGCGTTTCCTGTCGCAGTTTCGCTGAGCGCTAGACAAGACATCCGCCGAGAAGCCCATGCAATTCCCTGAATCGTGGTTGCGCGAGTTCTGCAACCCTGAATTGAGCACCCAGGCCCTGGCCGACCTGCTGACCATGGCGGGCATGGAGGTCGAAGAACTGCGCCCGGTGGCGCCGCCCTTTGCCGGCGTGGTGGTGGCGCAGATCCTCAGCGCCGAGCCGCACCCGCAGGCCGACCGTTTGCGCGTGTGCCAGGTCGACGCCGGTGCGGCGTCACCGGGCGGCCCGCTGCAGATCGTCTGCGGCGCCCCCAATGCGCGGCCCGGCATCCGTGTGCCGCTGGCGATGGTCGGCGCCCAACTGCCGCCGGGTGCCGACGGCCAGCCCTTCAAGATCGGCGTCGGCAAGCTGCGTGGCGTGGAAAGCCACGGCATGTTGTGCTCGGCCAAAGAGCTGGGTGTGGCCGACGACCACGGTGGCCTGCTCGAACTGGCCGCCGATGCGCCGCTGGGCAGCAGCATCCGCGACTGGCTGCGCCTGGACGACACGGTGTTCACGCTCAAGCTCACACCCAACCTGGGCCATTGCCTCAGCGTGTACGGCATTGCGCGTGAACTTTCGGCCCTCACCGGCGCACCTCTGAAGACGCCGACCTTCGCGCCGGTGCAGCCGGTGCACGAACAGCGTCTGCCGGTTGAGGTGCTGGCCAGCGACCTCTGCGGCCGCTTCTCGGGCCGTGTGGTGCGCGGTGTCGACACGCAGGCGAAGACGCCGGCCTGGATGGTCGAGCGACTGGCGCGTTGCGGCCAGCGCAGCGTGACGGCCCTGGTCGACATCTCGAACTACGTGATGTTCGAGTATGGCCGGCCGTCGCACATCTTCGACCTCGACAAGATCCACGACAAGCTGGTCGTGCGCTGGGGGTGGCCGGGTGAGACGCTGAAGCTGCTGAACGGCAGCACCATAGAGGTCGACGAGCAGGTGGGCGTGATTGCCGACGCGCAGGCCGTCGAGTCGCTGGCCGGCATCATGGGCGGTGACGCCACCGCGGTGTCCGACGACACGCGCAACGTCTATGTCGAGGCCGCCTTCTGGTGGCCCGAGGCCGTGGCGGGCCGCTCGCGCCGCTTCAACTTCGCCACCGACGCCGGCCACCGCTTCGAGCGCGGTGTCGACCCGGCGCTGACCGTGCAGCATGTCGAGCGCATCACGCAGCTGATCCTCGACATCTGCGGCGGCCAGGCCGGGCCGATGGACGACCAGACCCTGGCGCTGCCGCCGGCCACGCCGGTCACGCTGCGCGCCGCG
Organism: Rubrivivax sp.; assembly: GCA_016707445.1. GTDB lineage: Bacteria > Pseudomonadota > Gammaproteobacteria > Burkholderiales > Burkholderiaceae_C > Rubrivivax. Next base: position 101,440 of record JADJHR010000010.1, on the reverse strand, counting down.
CGCGCCAGCAAGGTGATCGGCATGCCGGTGACGCAGACGCAATGCGCCGATGTCTTCCGCCGGCTGGGGCTTGATTTCAGCGAAGTCCCCGGCTGCCTGAGCGTGACGCCGCCAAGCTGGCGCTTCGACCTGAAGATCGAGGAAGACCTGATCGAGGAGGTGATCCGCGTCATCGGCTACGACAAGCTGCCGACGACACCGCCGCTGGCGCCGATGACCGCGCGCGTGCGCGCCGAGGCCCGCCGCAGCCCGTTTGCGCTGCGCCGATCGCTGGCGGCGCTGGACTATCTGGAAACGATCAACTTCAGCTTTGTGGAAGCGCGCATGGAGCAGGACCTGGGCGGCAATGCCGACCCGGTGCGCGTGCTCAATCCCATTGCCGCGCCCTTGGCCGTGATGCGATCGACGCTGATGGGCAGCCTGGTGCAGGTGCTGCGGCACAACCTTTCACGCAAGGCGCCTCGGGTGCGCGTGTTCGAGATCGGTCGTGTCTTCGTTCGCGACCCGGCAGCCGCCGACGGCGAGCGCGCTGTTGCCGGGCTGCGCCAGCCGATGCGCGTCGGTGGACTGGCCTGGGGCGCGGCCGAGCCGGCGCAATGGGGCAGCCGCGAACGCCCGGTGGACTTCTATGACATCAAGGGCGACATCGAGGCCCTGCTGGCACCGCGGCGGCCGCACTTCGTGGCCGACAGCCATCCGGCGCTGCACCCGGGGCGCTGCGCCCGCATCGAGCTGCAGGGCAGGGCGATCGGCCATGTCGGCGAACTTCATCCGCGATGGCGTCTGGCCTATGAGCTGATCCATGCGCCGCTGCTGTTCGAACTGGACCTGGACGCCGCGCTCGACACCCCGGTGCCCGTCTTCGCGGCCGTGTCGCGCCAGCAGGCCGCCCTGCGTGACCTGGCGCTGGTGGTCAACGACAAGGTCTCGCACGATGCGCTGATGGCCAGCCTGGCGGACGACCCCTTGATCCTCAGCGCCACGCTGTTCGACGTCTACAAGCCCGCCAAGGCGGTGGCTGGCCTCGCAGCCGATGAACGCAGCCTGGCCGTTCGGCTGGAACTGCTGGATTTCGACAACACGCTGACTGACGGGCGCATCGACAATGCCGTGGCCGCTGCCGTGGCGCGCGTGCAGTCGGCTTGCGGTGCCCGCTTGCGCACCTGAACCCGAGTGCATCCAGGAGCATCCATGGCCACCGAGGACATTCCCCCGAACAACCAGGTCATCCTGCCGTCGCTGGAGACACCGACGCTGACCAAGGCCGAGTTGTCCGAGCTGCTGTTCGACCGCCTGGGTTTGAACAAGCGCGAATCCAAGGACATGGTCGAAGCCTTCTTCAGCATCATCCATGAGACGCTGGAGCGAGGTGACGACGTCAAGCTTTCGGGCTTTGGCAACTTCAACATCCGGCGCAAGGCACCGCGCCCGGGCCGCAATCCGCGCACCGGCGAATCGATCCCCATCAAGGCGCGCAACGTGGTCACATTCCACGCCAGTCACAAGCTGAAATCGATTGTTCAGGGCGACACCCCCAGCGACGAGGACTTCGAGTAAAGTCTAGTTTTCTCTTTTGATCCCATTGATTTCAATGGAGAAATCGTTACCTTCCATTCCAGCCAAACGCTACTTCACCATTGGTGAGGTCAGCGAGTTGTGCGGCGTCAAGCCGTACGTGCTTCGCTACTGGGAGCAGGAGTTCACGCAGCTCAAGCCGATGAAGCGGCGCGGCAACCGCCGCTATTACCAGCACCACGAGGTGCTGCTCGTGCGCCGCATCCGCGAACTGCTGTACGACCAGGGCTTCACGATCAGCGGCGCCCGCAACCGCCTGACCGATGGTCAAGCCCTGGCACCACCGCCGCATGCGGCCACGGTGAATCCGGTACCGCCCGCGGCGGGCATGGTGATGTCGATCGCTGCAGTGGCCGCCAAGGCCCAGGGCCCCGCCGTGGCCACAGTATCGCTGCCGGCCGAATCCGAGGTCGGCAACGAGCCGGTCCTGCACACCGAACCACGCAGCCTCGACGGGCAGCGCCTGCGTGCCGAACTGCTGTCGATCCGCGAGCTGTTGTCGACCTGATCGGCCATGAGTCTGGCCATGAGCCTGGACTTGCCGAGGCTATAATGTGGGCTTCGTCGGGGTGTAGCGCAGCCTGGTAGCGCACTTGCATGGGGTGCAAGGGGTCGCGAGTTCGAATCCCGCCATCCCGACCAAAAAACAGCCGAAGCCCGGTGTCGTGAGACACCGGGCTCTTTGCTTTTCCAGCCCCACCCAGCCCCATACAGCCCGAATTTCTCGAATAGCGACAGGTACTTAGCGGCCCTGCTCGGCATTGGGCGGCGAGCCGCGCTGGAGAGTCGTGCGTATTGTTGGTTGGGCTGGGTGGGGCTGTTTTGGGCATTTCGATGCGACAACTTTGCGACAACTTTTCGCTGGCTGTCGCAGGGCGAGCAACCGGCGGGCTTCTCGTCGACTCGCGTTGGCAAGCGTTGCTTCGAGCGGGCAGTGCGGTAGACCAGACCACAGCGCCGGACTTGTCTACAAGGACCATCCGTGAACCCTCCTCTGACCGAAACCCCCATGCACCCAAGTCGCGCCACGCTCCGCACGCCATCCCCGCTTCATCGTGAGATGCGCGTTTATCAGCTCAACCGGGCGAACGACCGCGAGCAGTTTTCGGGTCGACCTCTGGGACGCTCGAGAAGGCCGTACCGAAGCATCCGAGGGCGCTGACGTTCTAGGTAGCACTCCTCGCCCGCCCAGAATCAGCCGTATCAGAATGCCCTTCGTAGGGGCAAAGAACAAGGACGTTCGAAGTGGAGGAACCGAGGCACCTGCTGGACCTGATTTGGCGGGGTGAAGCCCAGGGCGGCGCTCTTCACAACGTTCACCTTCAGCGTCAGCCACTTCGACGCGGTATTCCTGCCCGTCCTCCGCTCGGTCGGGTGCCAGGACATCTCGGTTCTCGTCGACGCTGACCAGGCCGCCGCAGGTGTCGAGGAGTTCCACTCGCGTGCCGCGGGCCGGGTCTACCGAGTGGCCCCGGTCATACCTCCAGGCGGCGGTTACTTCCACCCGAAACTCGCCTACCTCGCAGCGGAGACCGATGACGTTCTCGCGGTGGCGAGCGGCAACCTGACCGCATCTGGCCAGTCGCTCCAGTTGGAGTCGTTCGACTCGGTATCAGCCCGGTCGGTGCCGACCATTTTTGGCGAACTGGCCGACTGGATGCGGCAGCTGGCAACTCTGGTCGAAGGAACGTCTCCGCAGGCTGCGCAGCTTCTGGCTCAGACTGCGCCAAGGGCGAGGCAGGCGTACCGCCTAAATGCCGCGGCTGCAGCTGCCGGTCCCTTCCCACCGCCAACGCTTGTCCACACGCTTGCTGGTACCGCGCGTGACGCGCTGGAGGCAGTGTTCATCGCAGAAGCGGATGCTGCCGAGGCAGTGACTGTTCTCTCACCGTTTCACGCGCCGGACGGTGGGCCGGTCTTGCGGTTGGCCAGTGCGGTTGAAGCAAGACTGCTCGCTGTCGGCCTGGACGGCGGACGCAAGCAGCTGACCGCGCCTTTCGAGCAGGGACGGTTCAAGCCTCAACTTCCTGGCCGGTTTGTCATCGCCGACACCGCACGGAACAACAAGCGGCTCCACGCCAAGGTGTTCGAGATTCAGGCCGTGGACAAGGGTTCTGCTCGCGACGGGCTCGGTGAACGCAACCGCCCAGAGCTTCGGAGTCTACGAAGAACGTCGAGGTCTCCTTGGCGAGATGGCTGCCCAAAGAAGTTCGCGTGGAACGAGGTGAGCCGGCTGCGTTTGAGGCCACGCAGGACGCAGCGGACTTTGGGCGTAGCTGTGGCCTCTACGTCGACAGCTGGCTGGCAGCTGACCGGATACTCCGCGGGCGGGTGGTTGCCCGTGAAGGCGTACCCACGGCGGCGAGCCTTGAAGTCCTGAGCGCAGACCATTTGGTCTACGGAGCAGATGTCGCTGTCGCTGCTGACGGGGCCTTCTCTGCAGGCCCTTTGCCGACTTCGATACGTCGCGCGCGACCATGCTGAGGGCGACGGTGGGCCAGGCATCGGCAAGCTGCTGGCTGAACGTGCACGAGGAACTTGATATCGCAGCCGAAGAGCGAGAGGGGCGCGCAGCCATCGCACGCGTCCTTCGGGGTGAGTACGCGCCCGAGGACGTTGCCGAGGTGGTTCGCCCTGCTCTCCGCTGCCGCTCATGGGCTTGCGGCCGGCGCCTCTGCGCCGTTGAGGCGGTCCTCCACAGGCTCCAAGACCGAGACCGCAGTTGAGTTCTCGTTCGGCGCTGGGAAGCCAGCGGCCGTCAGCGCGGAGGCAACACGTTCCTCGGGCGCAACCCATACGAACTGTTGCGCGCGCTGAACCGCTGGATGAACGCGGACCTTTCGACGCCGGCACCGAGCGAACTCGCAGTGGCTGATTCAAAGGGGCTGAAGCAGGGTGTCCAGCTGCTGGAAGGTACCGATGCGGAACAAGGCTCCTCCGGCCCGTTGACGGACCCGTACGCGCTCTTGGACCAGCTGTGCCAGGCAATCCCAATTGCCCTGGAAAGGCAACCCGGGCTCGAACACGGCGGTGTACTGGCGGAGGTCGTCGCACCCCAAGCGGTAGACCGTGACGCCTGAGCAGACCTCAGGATGGCCCAGGTCTGTCCTGGCTCGACCAGTTCTCGAGGTTCGAGTTCCCAGACGGGGCAAGACAGTCGCTCAGCGGCGTCTCGGCGGCGATGGCATGCGTAACGGCCTGCCGACTGGAGCGAGAGGGCCAAGACCCGCAGCTTTCAGTTCTCCGCGAGGCGGTGGAGCGCTTGGCTGGTCAGCCTGTCGATGAAGGGCAGATGGCAATTCTCGTGGCCGACGGCCTGAACCACGAGCTGTATCGCCGAGTGACAGGAGCCGACCGCGACGCCGTGCTCGCAGTGTCTTCGCGCCGGTATCTCGGCTCCTCCAGCACCGGCGCCTTCAACCACTTGCGAACCGTGTTGCGCGACAAACTCGTCAGCCGCACGATCTCCCGAACAGACCTCTTCTCGCGAAAATACATCCGCTTGACCTTGCCAATCATGGCCATGGTGATCACTCCTCTTCCCCTGCTCAAAAAAGAGCAGGGTAGGTTGAACACCCGGGTCAAATTTGGATCGGCACTATCGCTGTAGGTGGGTCAATTTTCGGTCGGCGCCAGCAGGCCAGGATCACCTCGATCGTTGCGAGAAGGTCGGAATCGTATTCACCGAGCACCAGCCGCAGCAGGTGCTCCGGGTCGCAGTCAAAGGCAACAGCCAAAAGTGCCTGAGTCCGCAGCGAAGCTGGTGGTGTCGTGGCTGCTGCGGTCGAAGAAGTCGATTCGCCCGCCAATGGCGCCGGCCACGCTGCCGGCGCCGAGGTAGGCAGAACCGGAAAAGCGCGCATCGCCACGAAAGCTCGCCGCGGCCTCGGAGCCGGACAGCGCAGACGTGCCGCCTTCGGCATGGATGCCGGACGTGCCGAGTGCGACGGCGTTGCCGCTGATGTCCAGGCGCCCGCCCAAGCCCCCCAATTACCCCGCCAGAATCGACGCGCCGCCCGAGAGCTGAGCCTGGCCGACAACGGTCGCCCGACCGCCCTGCGCGCCGCTCGACGAGCCGCCTTCCGCCACCACCGAAACCAAACGGTTGAGCAGCGCGTTGTCGCGGACGATGATCTCTCCGCCGCTGGCGCCGGCCGCGGTGGCGCCAGCGGCGCGCACCACGTCGAAGGTCGAGTCGCCGGTGGTTGACGTGTCCTGGAACACGATGTGCCCGCTGATCGCGCCGGCCGCCGAGCCACCCTGGGCCGTGATGTCCACCGGGCGCGCGAGTTGAGCACTGCCGACATTGATGCCCGAACGGTTCGTGAACAGAATCGTTCCGCCCATGCTGCCGGCATCGGCGAAGAAGGTCTGGCGACCGATGGCGGTACCCAGGGTGTCGAGGGAGCGGATGCCCGGGCCATCGAACGCCAGCGTTCGCCCGCCATCACCGGCCACGTGCACGCGGAATGCGCCTGCCGTGGCGTCAAAGCTCAGGCTGTCCAGGCGTACCGACAGATCGACGACGTTCGTCGCGCCGGGTGGCGTCCCGGCAAAGACGATGCCATCGCCGTCGGCGGGCAAACGCCCCGGGCTCCAGTTGCTGGCCGTGCTCCAGTTGGGCGACCCACCAGCCCCCGTCCAGACCAGCGCCAGGCCGGACCATGACCAGCACGGTGCCAGCATCAGCAGCGACAACACGGCGCATCGGGCCGAGCGCGACGGTACTTGAGAACCGCTCGATCCGGTGTCGGAGGTGTTCATGGTCTCAGCGCTTGCGTCGGTGATTTCGAGCCTAACCCGTAACCCGTGAAACGCGGGCACTCAATGAATGACGCACATCTGCGGAGACATCGACGTTGGGAACCTCAGGAATCTGGCCTGATCGCAGCCATGGCGCATCGATGAGGGTCACCGACCGATTGCCTGAAACCACGAGGTCGCACCGCCCCAAGCGGCTGCGATAGAGTCCGTGCGGGCTCGTCGGGCCCGTGCCCGATGACCTCTTCACCCAGCGCCACGTGAGCCTGCACGCCGGACCGCCGCCGATCGCCGGGCATTCCCTGCCCGCCGGCACGATGCTGCGCGACTACCGCATCGAGCGGGTGCTCGGTGAGGGCGGCTTCGGCATCGTCTACCTGGCTGAAGACGCCGCCTTGGGCCGGCACGTGGCCATCAAGGAGTACCTGCCGACTGCCGTGGCCTTGCGCTCCCCCGACGGTCGATCGGTGCTGATCAAGGGGCCGAAGGTGTCCGAGACCTTTCAGCTGGGTCTGCGCAGCTTCGTCAACGAGGCCCGTCTGCTGGTGCGATTCGACCACCCGGCGCTGGTCAAGGTGCACCAGTTCTGGGAGGACGCGGGCACGGCCTACATGGTGATGCCCTTCTATGAAGGCCCGACCCTGGGCCAGCAGCTGGCCAGCCAGCGGCGGCCGTTCACCGAAGCCGAACTGCTGGACTGGCTGACACCGCTGCTGGACGCGCTGGCGGTGCTGCATGCCGATCAGGTCTACCACCGCGACATCGCACCCGACAACATCCTGCTCACCGCCATCGGGCCGCTGTTGCTGGACTTTGGCGCCGCGCGCCGGGTGATCGGTGACCTGACGCAGGCGTTGACGGTGCTGCTCAAGCCCGGTTATGCGCCCATCGAGCAGTACGGTGACGCACCCGACATGGCGCAGGGGCCGTGGACCGACATCTTCGCACTGGCCAGCGTGCTCTACGTGGCCGCGACGGGCCTGCGCCCGCCGACGTCGGTGGAGCGGGTGTTCAACGATCGCCTGGTGCCGCTGACCCAGGCGGCGGCCGGCCGTTATTCCGCGGCGCTTCTGGCGGCGGTCGACCGCGCGATGGCCGTGCGCCCCGAGCAGCGGCCGCAGTCGGTGGACGAGTTCCGGCGCGAACTGACCGGGCAAGCCGCGCCGCCGCCTGCCAGCGTCGTCCGCGAGGTGCCGCACAACTTGCCGTTGCAGCGCACCAGTTTCGTCGGGCGCGAGCGCGAGACGCGCGAGATCCGCGCCGCACTCGAATCGGCGCCGCTGGTCACCGTGCTGGGCATGGGTGGCCTGGGCAAGACCCGGCTGGCCTTGCGCGTCGCGGCCGAGTTGATGCCGCAGTTCCCCGACGGCGCCTGGTTCGTCGACCTGTCGGCAGTGACCGATCCGGCGCGGGTGGTCGGCGCCGTGGCGCGCAGCTTCGACCTGCGCGACGAGCCCGGCCGGCCGCTGCTGGAGGTGCTGTGCGCCTGGTTGCGGCCACGGCGGCTGCTGATCGTGCTGGACAACTGCGAGCACCTGATCGACGTCGCCGCCCGGCTGGCCGATGCGATCCTGGGCAGCGCCGCCCAGGTTCGGCTGCTGGCCTCCAGCCGCGAGCCGCTGGACGTGCCGGGCGAGCAGTGTTACCCCGTTGCGCCGTTGCCGCTGCCGCCGCGCCAGGCGGGCCGGCAGACCGTGCTGCAGTCTCCCGCGGTGCGCCTGTTCGGCGACCGTGCGCGGGCGCAGCAGCCAGACTTCCAGCTCGAGATGCAGGACGCCGAGGTGCTGGCCGAACTGCTCGAGCGGCTGGAAGGCATTCCGCTGGCGATCGAGCTGGCCGCAGCCCGGCTGCGCACGCTGTCGGTCGCTGAAGTGCTCGAGGGGCTGTCCGACCGCTACGAGGTCCTGACCGGTGGCAGCCGGATGCTGCAGAAGCGTCAGCAGACGCTGCGCGCGCTCGTCGATTGGTCGTACGACCTGCTCGACCCTTCCGAGCGCGCGCTGTTCGCAAGGCTGGCCGTGTTTGCCGGGGGTTTTGACGGCGAGGCCGTGCTCGCCGTCTGCACCGACGTGCTGGTGCCTGAGGATGAAGTGGCCGACCGGCTGAGCTCGCTGGTGCAGAAGTCGCTGGTGGTACAGGGGCCTGAGGGACGGTTCCGCATGCTGGACACCTTGCGCGACTATGCGCGCGAGAAGCTGGAAGTGAGGGACGTCACCAGCGCCACCGCGGCCCGGCACGCGGCGCACTTCTTCGCACTGGCCAAGGAGGCCGGCCGTGGCATGCGGGGCGCCGAGCAGGGCCCATGGACGCGTCGGCTGGAGGTCGAACTCGACAACCTGCGCGCCGCCGGCGCCTGCGCGCTGGCCGGCGGGGTGGACCCGCTGATCGCCGTCAAGCTGGCGGTGGCATTGACCAATTTCTGGATCCTGCGCGGCCAGCCCAGCGAAGGGCGGCAACTGGTTGCCGCAGCGCTTGAGCTGCCCGAGGTGAAGCAGTCAGACCTGGCCCAGGCCTGGGCGCTGTTCACCAGCGCCACGCTCGCCGGCGCGCAGGGCGATCATGTGTCGGCGATCGAACAGTTCGAGACCTGCCTGGCGCTGCGCCGCCGCCTGGACCGTCCGATCGAGATCGCGGCCACGCTGTCGGCGCTGGCGCTGGCGCGGCTGCAAGCCGGTGAACCGGTGGCGGCTGCCGCCGCCGAGCAGGAGGCGCTGCGCCTGTTCATCACCCAAGGCGACCTGCTGGGATGCTGCATCGGCTGGTTGCATCTGGCACAGATCGACCTCTGGACGGGCCGCGGCATGCGGGCGCTGGGCCACGTGTCGAGCGCGCTGGACCTGGCGCGCGAGATCGGCAACCCCGAGGTCGAAGCCGAGAGCGAACTCACCGCCGCTGCCGCGCACGCGCTGAACGGCCGCACGCCGGTGGCGCAAGCAGTGGCCCAGCGCGCTGCACCTGAGCCAGGACGCTTCGGACACGCGCGGCGCAGCCAGTGCACGCGGCCTGCTGGGCCGGCTGGCGCTGGATGCCGGCGACGTGGTCGGTGCGCGCGCGCTGCTGCTGCAGGCGTTGGCCGATTGCCAGGTGCAGGAGATGCGGCCTCAGCTGGTGGCTGCACTGGACGACATGGTGCTGGTGCGCGGCCACGAGGGTGCGCCGATCGGCGCGCTGGAACTGGCCGGCGCCACCGAGCAGGCGCGGCAGCGGCTGCTGTTGCGGCGCTGCCCGGGCGACGAAACACGCTGGCAGGAGCAGCTGCAGGCGATTCGTCAGCGGGTGCCGGTGCAGGCTGCCGAGGACGCTGCCCAGCGCGGGCGCGGCTGGAGCCTGGATCAGGCGCTGCGCGCCGCGCGCGAGATCGCGCGCGGCTGACGCCGCTCAGGCTGCCTGCTGTGCCCGACGCCGGCGCACCGTCACCAGACCGACCAGCGCCAGGCCGCTCAGTGCCAGCGAGGCGGGCTCGGGCACGCGGGTGATGCTGAAGTCGGCTGGCAGGTCGGGGTTGTTGACGCCATCGCAGCTGCCCGGCGTGACGCCGACGCAGTTGAAGTACAAGCGCGGGCCATCCAGCGTGAAGCTCAGCGAGAACGTGGTGGCTGCGGCGAACCCATAGGTGGCCGGGATGACACCGGGTTCCAGTGCAGCGGTCTGGGCCATCGACAGACCGGTTTCGAGCTGATCGAGGTCGCCTGACACATAGTGCAGCGTCGAGATCGTGAATGAGGCGGGGTTGAGCACAATGGTCGCCAGCAGGTCCATCGGCCCGTTTGTGTCGTACAGCTCGACGGTAGCGCTGGTCACCATGGCCGCGCCACCGCAGGCCACCGCGTTGTCCACGGGTCCGGTGCCGGCCAGCTCGCAGCCGTTGGGCACGCTGAACGTGGCCTGTCCGCGCCAGCCCAGGTCAGCCGAGAAGGGAGCGCCGAACTGCGGGTCCCAGATGCCGGTGTAAACGGCCGCCGAGGCCGGGCCGCACAGCGCCACGCCCAGCACCGCAGCTTGCAGCAGTGAATGTATCTTCATGGGGTCAATCTCCGGTCGAGGCACCGACTTTAGTGCTGTCCCCCGTGTTCCGGGGCCACACGAACCGGGGGGGTAGGGTGTGGCGCGGCATCAACCGAGAGCATGCGTTCGGATCATAGATGGGCTTGATTGACGAACGGCCCATCGATTCGATTCCCGTTGCCGCCAGACGGGTGCGCATCGACCGCGCCTCGTTGTCTGACGTACCGCTTGCGGGGCCGCCACGGCGATCGCTACGGTCACGCCAGCCACAGCGCCGCGCAGCCGCTGCGCGGTCCAGGCCGCGACGATGCAACCCAGGCCAGCGAATGCCGCCAGCACCATGTACACGTTGCGTGACTTGAAGTCTTCGGGCTCGCCTTGTACCGCGGCCAGCACCATGAACGCAATGCCCAGCATTGGCGCCGCGGCAACCAGGACACGCCAGCTTGAATCATGCGTTTGCACAGCCATGCCCGATGCTCCTGATGTGGCGTCGATTCTCGCCCTTGCAAAACAGTGACCCGGCGCAGGCGTTGCCATCGCTCAGGTGCTGCCGCAAGTACGACGGCTTGACGCCCAGCAAGTACAACATAGCCAGCACCGTGGCGGCCTTCAGCCGTTCAGCCGTTGTCGCCGTCCCCGAAGTTCCGGCCGGTCCCGCGACCGCGCATTGCCAGGCGGATCAGCGCGAGAAGCCCCCCGGGCCCAGCGCTGTGAAGAGGGCCTGATAGCGCGATTCAACGATCACCCGGTTGAACTGTTCGGCGATCTGTGCGGTCGTCGTGCCGGGGGTTCCGAACTCGGGTTTCAGCGTGAGCGATTTCGAGGATTCATCGTATTCGATCGTGAACGCCTGCTGCCCGATCTTCAGGCCCGTGGTCGACGGCAATGATTTGGCCGCGTCGAGGGTAGCGCCAAACTTGTCCTGCAGGAATTGCAGCAGCACAGTGCGCATTTCCGGCAGGACGGGTTGCAGATTGAAGCCGGCTTGACCGTAAGGATCGGCCTTCGTGCTGCCCTGCCATGGCAACGGCGTGACGGTCTGTTTCGGCACGAGCTGCGCGGCTGTCGCCGGGCGCGACGCGTCGGTGCGCCATTGAAAGTAGTGCTCGATCCACGCCGGCGATACGTCGCCCAGCGCAATGAGGCGCGTGCGGTTCAGATCGAAAGGCACGATCTGGAAGGAATCGTCGTCGAGGTTGACGATCTCCAACGCGTAGGTGGCCGTGTCTCCCACGTAGCGGGGCCGCACCAGCGCCAACTGGTGCCGGTCTTTCCACCAGACACGCACCTGGCCCTGGGCCGACGCGTCAAAGCTGTAGCCACCGAAATCCGGGTCGTTGTGGACGAAAACGTGACGCTTCAGCACCGACGAGACCCGCAGTTGCAGCGTGGTGAGGTCCAGCACGCCGAAATTGATGTTCTGCTCGTCATGCAGTGACATCAAGGTTCCGTTGCGGCCGAGGTCGCGACCCATCGCGGCTTCTTCCGGTCCGGCGTTGAAGGCTTGCAGATCGCCCGGCTGCCCGGCCACGCTGTCCAGAAACTGGAAGCGTGTCGCAGGATGGTCGTTCAGCTGCTTCACCCAGGGCTTGCCGTCGCGGTCGCTGAGCACGTAGGTGCCCGTTTCAGTGCACACCAGCACCACAGGCCGACCCTGCGAGTAGACGAAGTGCGCCTCCAGCAGATCGTCTGCCCACAACTTTCGCTTCATCGGGTCGATACCGCCCGGGTTGAAGGCCACGGCACGTCCGTCGTGCAGAACCTTGTAGCGCGCGATCCGATGCGATTTGAAGGGGTCTGCGTTGGGCAGACTGCCCATGCGCCGCTCGTGCCGGAACTCGATCTCGAACGGGCCGGCCTTGACGCCGGCGCCGTGGGCATGCATCAGCGAAACGCACAGCCCGAGCGCGGCGACCATCCGCTGGCGTAATGGCCTGTGCGCCGAGGCCCTTGCGGGCGCGAAATCGAGGGGCACAGGCAGGGGCTTCTTCGCACGCATCAAGTGCCCTTCCGGACTGGGTCAATCGTGGCGGTGCACGCAGCCGGGTAATGTAGTGGCAATGGGTTCCAGGCCTGCGCCGCGCAGCGCTGACCTTCTCAGTGGTTCCGGCTCGAGCGGTAGCGCCGGATCAGCGCGTTCGTCGAACTGTCGTGCTTCAGCTCGGGGTTGGGCGCGGCGAGCTCGCCCTGCACACGCTTGGCCAGCACCTTGCCGAGTTCGACACCCCATTGATCGAAGGAATCGATGCCCCAGATCACGCCCTGCGTGAAGACGCTGTGTTCGTAGAGCGCGACCAGTGCACCCAGCGTTTCGGGTGTCAGCCTGTCGGCAAGCAAGGTGTTGCTGGGCCGGTTGCCTTCGAAGACCCGATGCGGCACCAGCTCAGGCACCGTGCCCTCGGCGGCGACTTCGCCGGCTGTCTTGCCGAACGCCAGCGCCTCGCTCTGCGCGAAGAGGTTGGCCATCAGCAGGTCGTGCTGCGTGCCCAGGGGATTGAGCGAGTTGCAGAAACCGATGAAGTCGCACGGCACGAGTCGTGTGCCCTGGTGGATCATTTGATAGAAGGAATGCTGGCCGTTGGTACCGGGCTCACCCCACAGGATGGGTGCCGTGTCCACGCCGACCGGCTTGCCGTCCTGTGTGACGTGCTTGCCGTTGCTCTCCATCGTCAATTGCTGCAGATACGCCGGGAAGCGCTTCAGGTATTGGTCGTAGGGCAGCACTGCAGCGGTTGTGGCGCCGAGGAAATTGTTGTTCCAGATCGACAGCAGGCCATGCAGCACCGGAAGGTTCTGCCCGATTGCAGCGCTGCGGAAGTGTTCGTCGATCGCATGCGAGCCGGCGAGCATGGCGCGGAAGTTGTCCGGGCCGATCGCGATCATGGTTGACAGGCCGATGGCCGAGTCCATCGAATAGCGCCCGCCCACCCAGTCCCAGAAGCCGAACATGTTCTCGGCAGCGATGCCGAACTGTGTCACTGCCTCGGCATGGGTCGACACGGCGACGAAGTGGCGTGCTACCGCCTTTTCATCGCCGAGCTGCTGAAGGCTCCAGGCGCGCGCGGCATGCGCATTGGTCAGCGTCTCCTGCGTCGTGAAGGTTTTCGAGCAGACGATGAACAGCGTTTCAGCCGCGTCGAGATCGCGTGTGGCCTCCTTGAAATCGGTACCGTCGACGTTGGAGACGAAGCGCAGGTCGAGGTCGCGCTGGCTGTAGTGGCGCAGCGCCTCGTACGCCATCACCGGGCCGAGGTCAGAGCCGCCGATGCCGATGCTGACGACATGGCGGATGCGCTTGCCGCTGTGGCCGCGCCACGCGCCGCTGCGCACGGCATTGGCGAAGGTCACCATGCGATCGAGTACCGCATGCACGTCGGCGACGACGTTGGCGCCGTCCACGACGATCTTCTGTGTAGCAGGCGCACGCAGCGCGATGTGCAGCACGGCGCGCTTCTCGGTCGTGTTGATGGCGTCACCGCGGAACATCGCCGCACGGCGCTCAAGCAGGCCGCAGTCTTCGGCCAGTGCACTGAGCAGCTTCAAGGTCTGATCGTCGACGCGGTTCTTCGAATAGTCGAGGAACAGGCCCGCGGCTTCCAGCGTGTAGCGCGTGCCGCGTTCGGCATCGGCGGCGAAGAGTTCGCGCAATGTTCGCGTGCCGACCTGCGCGTGGTGCGCCGTCAGTGCCTTCCAGCTCGCGCGTTCGGTCAGGCTCACGGCGATGCCTCGCGATGCGGCATCTTGGCTTCGATGCTCGCCAGAAGCTTGCGCCATGAGTCACTGAAGGCTGCGGCACCGTCGCGTTGCAGGCGTTCCGCGAGTCTCGTGCAATCGACGCCGGCGCGCTCGAACCGGGCGATCACGGATTCGCAGTCGCCGCCACCCAGGGCCATCGCTGCGCCGACGGTGCCGTGTTCGGCGAATGCCTTTAGGGTCTTGTCGGGGATGGTATTGATCGTATCGGGTGCGGCCAGGGCTTCGATGTAGAGCACATCGGATGCCGATTCGTCCTTGGTGCCGGTGCTGGCCCACAGCAGACGCTGCGGCCGCGCACCGGCGCGCTCTAGCTTGCGCCAGCGGGCCGAGCTGAGCAGCTCGCGGTACGCCTTGTAGGTCTGCTGGGCGATCGCGATGCCGAGCCGGTTTCGCAGGTCCAGGGGCACCTGGTCCTTGACGGCCACGTCCCAGCGGCTGACGAAGAGCGAGGCCACCGACGACACGCGCGGGTCGCGGCCGGCCTCGATGCGGCGCTCGATCGCGCGCATGTAGGCCTCGGCCGAAGCCAGATACTGCTCGCGCGAGAACAGCAAGGTGACGTTGATCGGAACGCCCGCGAAAATCGATTCTTCGATCGCCTTTGCACCGGCCACGGTGCCGGGGATCTTGATGTAGAGGTTTTCGCGGTCGCCGGCGGCATGCAGCCAGGCCGCCGCGGCAACCGTCTTGGCACTGTCGTCGACCAGCAGGGGCGAGACTTCGAGCGAGACCCAGCCGTCGATGCCTTCGGTTTCGTCGTGAATCGGGCGGAACAGGTCAGCGGCCGCGGTCAGGTCTTGCAGCGCGAGGGTGAAGAACAGGTCTTCGACCGGCTCGCCGTGGCGCGCCGCATTCTTGATGGCGTCGTCGTAAAAGCTGCCGCGGCCGATCGCATGTTCGAAGATGGTGGGGTTCGAGGTCAGGCCGGTGACCGCGTAGTCGTCGATGTAGTGCTGCAGCTGCTTCTTCATCAGCATCTCGCGGCTGATGTTGTCGATCCAGATGCTCTGGCCGAGCGCCTGCAGTGTCTTCATAGAGGTGTTCATGCTGACTCCTTGGTAAGCGTCATCAGGTCGGCATCGGCGAGCTCGCCAATGCGATCGATGCTCAGGTCGGGCGCTGGATGGGCGGCGACGATCTTCGGATCGTGCGCGTAGTGGCCCTGGCGCGGAAACACGGTGCTGACCCGCTGCTGCCAGGCGGACTTGACGGCCGACAGGATGCGCAGCTTGTCGTCAACGAGCACGTAGTGCCGGGCCGGATAGAGCTGCTGCACGGCGTCCAGCCGCTGCTCTTTGTGCACGTAGATCAGCACGCGCCCATCCACCGCGTCCCACAGCCCCGAGCGCTGCACCTTGCGCGGCTGAAAGACGACGTCGCCGTCGGTCAGGATGACGCAGCGGCCGAGGCGGTCGAGGTGTGCAATGACTTCCAGCGCGCCCGGGTACAGGCGGTCGGCGAACGGATAGTCGAGCAGAAAGTCAGACATCCGCAGCAGCCGGCAGTCGCCGGTCGGGTCGAGTTCGATCTCGCTGCGGTAGCGCTGCAGGGCGCCGAGGTAATTGGCATAGCCGAGCTCGTCGCGCAGCGCCTCGAAGATGGCGAAGTACCGGTTGGCATTGGCGATGCCGAACTCGGCTTGCAGGTGCCGGCGCAGATCGTCGATGACTCGGTCGTTGTCGAGCAGCGTGTTGTCGACATCGAGCAGGAAGACGAGTTCGGCGCTCATCGTCCGCAGCCGATTTCGAGGGTCGGATCGTGCCAGCCGCCATCTGCCGCGATCAGCGCGTCGGCGGCTTTCGGGCCCCAGGACCCGCGCTCGTAGGGCAAGGCCGCATGATGGTCGCTGAGCACGGGCTCGACCACCGCCCAGGCGGCTTCGACAGCATCCTGGCTCGTGAACAGCGCGTCGTCGCCGGCCATCGCATTGCCGAGCAGGCGCTCGTAGGTCTGTTCGTCGAGGTTCTCGGCTTCGTGCAGGCACAGCTCGCGCAAGGTGCCGACGAAGCCCTGCCCGGGCTGTTTGACGCGCGCCGCCAGCGCGATCGTCGATGACGGCTGCAGGCTGAAGCGCAGATGGTTGGCGCGCTGGTTCAGACCCTGAGTACCGGGGCCGGCATCGTCGAACAACTGTTGCGGCGGCGGATGCAGTTGCACCAGCACCTCGAGCGCCTTGCCGGCCAGGCATTTGCCGGCACGCAGGTACCACGGCACGCCGCCCCAGCGCCACGAGTCGATCTGCAGGCGCAAGGCGCAATAGGTCTCGACGTCGGAGTCAGGCGCGACGTTCTTTTCCTGCCGGTAGCCGAGATACTGGCCGCGCACCAGCTCGTCGGGCGACAAAGGCTTCATCGCGCGCAGCACACTGGTCTTGGCCACGTGCACGGCGTCGAAGCCCTGGTAGGCGGGTGGCTCCATCGCCAGCAGGGCGACGATCTGGAACAGATGGTTCTCGACCACGTCGCGCAGACAACCGGCCGATTCGTAGAAGCCGCCGCGCCCGCCGATGCCGAAGTCTTCGGCCATCGTGATCTGCACGCTGGCGACGTGATGTCGGTTCCAGATCGGCTCCAGGAACGAATTCGCGAAACGAAAGTAGAGGATGTTCATGATCGCGTCCTTGCCCAGGAAGTGATCGATGCGAAAGATCGACGACTCGGGGAAGACCGATTGCGCAACGGCATTGAGCGCGCGTGCCGAGGCCAGGTCGCGGCCGAAGGGCTTCTCGACGATGACCCGCGCGTTGTCGGCAAGTCCGGCAGCGCCCAGGCTCTGGATCACGGCCGCGAACAGCGACGGCGGGATCGCCAGGTAATGCGCGGGGCGCTTGGCGTTGCCCAGCGCCTGCTTCAATCGAGTGAAGGTCTGTGCATCGTTGTAGTCGCCGCTGACGTAGTCGATCAGCGACAGCAGTCGGTCGAATGCGGGGACGTCGTCGATCGGGCCCGACTGTTCGACGCTGCGGCGGACATGGCGCTGCCAATCGTCGTCGCGCCATTTCGACGATGCGACGCCGACCACCGGCACCGTCAGCGCACCCGACTTCGCCATCGCGTACAGGGCCGGGAAGATCTTCTTGCTCGCCAGGTCGCCGCTGAAGCCGAAGATCACCAGCGCGTCGGAGTGTTCGGCGTTCACGATGCATCCTTCTTTTCGGCATGGCCGCCGAAGGCATGCCGCATCGCCGACAGCACCTGGTTCGCAAAGCTGGCTTCGCCGCGCGACGCGAAGCGCCCGAACAAGGCCGCACTCAGCACCGGTGCGGGCACCGCTTCGTCGATCGCCGCCTGCAGCGTCCAGCGCCCTTCGCCTGAATCCGAAACGCGGCCGTCAAAACCTTCCAGCTTCGGGTCCTGCAGCAATTCACCCGCGGTGAGGTCGAGCAACCACGAGCCGATGACGCTGCCCCTGCGCCAGACCTCGGCAACCTGCGGCAGGTCGAGTTGGTACTGGTAGCAGGCGGGATCACGAAGTGGTGTCGTCTCGGCGTCGCTCGCATGTGTGCGCATGCCGACATCGGCATGGCGCAGGATGTTCAGGCCTTCTGCATAGGCTGCCATCACGCCGTACTCGATGCCGTTGTGGACCATCTTCACGAAGTGGCCGGCACCGACGGGGCCGCAGTACAGGTAGCCCTTCTCGGCGTCATCGGCATCACCCTTGCGCCCCGGTGTGCGCGGTGCGCTGTCGACGCCCGGTGCCAGTGCGGCGAAGACCGGCCGCAGGTGAGCCACGGTGGGCGCCTCGCCGCCGATCATCAGGCAGTAGCCGCGCTGCTCGCCCGCCACGCCGCCGCTGGTGCCGACGTCGACATGGTGCAGCCCGGCCGCCTTCAATTCATTGGCACGCCGGATGTCGTCGCGGTAATTCGAATTGCCGCCATCGATGACGATGTCACCGCGTTGCAGGTGCGGCTGCAGATCGGTCAGCACCTTGTCGACGATGGCTGCTGGCACCATGAGCCAGATGGCGCGTGGCGCCTGCATCCTGGCGACGAGATCCGAGAGCGAGGCGTTGCCGACTGCGCCTGCTGCCACCGCCTTCTCGACCGCCTCTGTGCGCGTGTCGTGAACGATGCAATCGATGCCCCGGCCCTGCAGGCGTCGGACCATGCTGGCGCCCATGCGTCCCAAACCGATCAATCCGAGCTGCATGTTCCCTCCGTCTGGCGATGACCATGATGGACCTTCGAACGACCACGAAAGTTGCATCGCAAGAGCACCCGGGCTGTTCGAATGGGTTCTGGTCCTAAAGCGCGACATGCCCAGGTGCCCAAGCTGGCCACCACAGGGCGCAGGGCAAGAAACACCTAGACCCGCTGCCGGGCCAGGTCAGCAGGTTCATCACGCCTGCTGGTCCTTGAGAAGCCGGCGCAACATCTTGCCCGAACCGGTGGCCGGCAGCGACGCGACGAAGCTCACGTGTCGAGGCGCCTTGTAGAGCGCCATGTTCTCGCGCGACCAGGCGATCACCGCGGCCTCGTCGACCTGCTCCGACTGGCCGGGTTTCAGCACGACGAAGGCCTTCACGACTTCACCCTTGTGTGCATCGGGCACGCCGATCACACCAGCTTGCGCGATGGCCGGATGCTTGATCAGGATCGCCTCCACCTCTTCAGGAAAGACGCTGTAGCCAGAGACCTTGATCATCTCCTTGAAGCGCCCCATGAAGGTCAGGTAGCCCTCGGCGTCCAGGCGGCCCATGTCACCGGTGTGGACCCAGCCGTCGCGCAAGGTCTGCGCGCTGGCCTCGGGCTTGTGCCAGTAGCCCTTGAAGACACCGCGGCCGCGGATCGTGATCTCGCCAGGCTCGCCTGCCGGCTTCTCGGCGCCGCTGTCGGGGTCGACGATGCGCAGTTCGTTGCCAGGCACCGGACGGCCATGCGTGCCCCAGCGAATGGCCGCGATCGGCATGCAGGTGTCCATCGTGTGCGTCTCGGACAGGCCGTAGGCGGCCTCGAAGCTGCTGCAGTTGGGGGCAAGGCCGCGCCACTGCTGCGCCAGCGGCTCGGTGAAGGCGATGCCGAAGCTGGTGACCGGATTCATCTGCAGGCTGGACAGGTCGAAGGCCGCGGCACCCGGCACCTGCATGGCCGCCACGTTCATCGGCGCGATGCTGTACCACCAGCTGACACGATGTCGCGCGATCGCCTGCAGCACCGCCAGCGGATCGAAGCGATACATCAGCACCGTGGTCGCGCCGGCGTAGACCGAGATGTTCACCGCCATCAGCATTCCGGCTATGTGGTACAGCGGCGCAATCGCGAGCAAAACATCGTCTTCGCCCACCTGGTAGCCCTGCGCCGAAACCGCCGTCTTGTAGAGCGCGTTGTCGAAACTGAGCATCGCGCCTTTCGGCAGGCCGGTGGTGCCCGAGGTGTAGGTCATCAGCGCGATGTCGTCGGGGGCGACGGTTACGGTCGGCGGGCTGGCGCCGCTGCGCACCGCGGCCATGAAATCCTCGGTACCGGCCGGAATGCTGCGCGGCGCCACGCGCATCTGCGCGAGTTCAGCAGGCAGGTCGATGGTCGGCTGCTGCGGCAGCAGATCGGCGTAATGGACCACGAGCACATGCTCGAGTGCGGTGTCCGCGCGCACCTGGTCGACCACCGCCATCAGCGGCGCCGCGGCAACGATCACGCGTGCCTTCAGGTCGTCGAGCTGGTATCGCAATTCGTGCTCGCGGCTCAGTGGCCCGCAGGGGCAGACGACCGCGCCCAGCTTCTGGATGCCGTAGTGCGCGATCAGGTATTGCGGGCAGTTCTGCATGAACAAGGCCACCGGATCGCCCTTGCGAACCCCGATCTGCACCAGTCGCGCCGCGAAGGCGTCGCTGGCGCGGTCGAGTTCAGCGTAACTCAGTGGCTGCCCGTACCAGAGGTAGGCCGGCTTGTCCGGATGCGCGCGGGCGCGGCGGCGCAGGATCTCGTGCAACGGGGCCCAATCGGCAGGGACTGAGGCGGTCATCGAGGATCTCCACAGGTGGGGCAGTCGTGCATGCTAACCACCGCTTCGAAGAAGCGGCCTGTCACCCCGGCCGCGGTCGGCGCCGCCCTCGTCAAGCTGCCGGCAGGCGTGGTGTCGCGCGCTCGATGATGGCCGCGCAGTCGGTGCCACGCGGCAAAGCACCAGCGTTGTGGTGGCCGCTGCTCTCGAGGCGCGAGGAACAGAACGCGTCGGCAACGAAGGTCGGTGCGTGCCGCACGAGCAACGCGGCCTGCAGTGCGAGCGCCATGCGGTCGACCAGGTCGCGCGCGCGGTGCTCCAGATCGTCAGGGTCGGTGAAGGCCTGGCGCAGACTTTCCACATGCCGGTCCAGCGCCGGGTGGCCGCCGCGCGAGTGCGCCAGCTCGGCAAAGAACGCGTCGACCACTTCGGGCGACTTGTTCATCGCGCGCAGAACGTCCAGGCATTGCACGTTGCCGCTGCCTTCCCAGATCGCGTTCACCGGTGACTCGCGGAACAGGCGCGGCATCGGGCCGTCCTCCATCACGCCGCTGCCGCCGATGCACTCCATGGCCTCGTAAGCGTGGTTCGGCGTGCGTTTGCAGATCCAGTACTTGCCCACCGGCGTGGCCAGGCGCGCGAACAGGTCCTCTTGCGGGTCGTCACGATGATCCATGGCCCGCGCCACCCGCATCGTCAGGGCGAGCGAGCCTTCGCTTTCCAGCACCAGGTCGGCCAGCACGTTGCGCATCAGCGGCTGCTGGTTGAGCATCTTGCCGAAGGCCGATCGGTGCGCGCAGTGGTGCAGCGCCTGCGCGACTGCCGCACGCTGGCCGGCCGAAGAGCCCACCATGCAGTCGAAGCGTGTCATCGCCACCATCTCGATGATCGTGCGCACGCCCCGGCCTTCCTCGCCCACCATCCAGGCCAGCGCGCCGCGCAGCTCGGTCTCGCTGGAGGCATTGGACACGTTGCCCATCTTGCGCTTCAGACGCAGCACCTGCATCGGGTTCTTGCTGCCGTCGGGTCGCCAGCGCGGCAACAGGAAGCACGACAGCCCACCCGCGGTCTGGGCCAGCACCAGAAAGGCATCGCACATCGGTGCCGAGACGAAGTACTTGTGGCCGACGAGCTCGTAGGGCTGGCCCGGCCCGCCCGCACCGAGCGGGTGGGCGCGGGTGGTGTTCGCGCGCACGTCCGAGCCGCCCTGTTTCTCGGTCATGGCCATGCCGATCGTCAGGCCCAGCTTGTCGCCGTCGGGCACGTTGCGCGGGTCGTAGACGCGGGCGCTGATCTTCGGTTCCCACAGCTGTGCCAGCGACGGCGTGGTGCGCAGCGTCGGCACGGCGGCGAAGGTCATGGTGATCGGGCAGCCGTGCCCGGCATCCACCTGCGTGTGCAGGTAGTTGTGCGCCGCACGCGCCACATGCGCACCGGCGCGCGGGTCGGTCCACGGCGACGAGTGCAGGCCATGTTCGATCGCGGTCTTCATCAGCGTGTGGTACGCGGGATGGAAGCGCACCTGGTCGATTCGGCGGCCGAACCGGTCATGGGTATCCAACTCAGGAGCGACATGGTTGGCCTGCACCCCCAGTTCGAGGTACGCCGCCGAGCCGGTCAGCGTGCCAAACGTGACCAGGTCGTCGTGTGCCCACTGGGCGCCTTCGCGTGCGACGGCCGCCTGCAGTGCGGCATCCTGCAGATAGGGGTTGAAGTCGGTGAGTTCGCACGAGACGTTGATCACCTCGTGTGTCTCGGGCAGGCAGGCGGCGGTCTCGGGCAAGCGGTCTGGGGCGGTCATGGCGTGGTCTCCAGTGTGTTGCCGTTCGAGCGGCGCGTGCGGGTGGTGGGGCAGGGCGAGGCGTCGCCGCGCAGGAATCGGCGCCAGATGGCCTGTCCCGCGTCGTCAAAACGGTGTACGGTGCGAACGAACAAGCGGCGCGCCTGGACGTCCACCAGCGGCGCGGGCAGCCACGGGTCGAACACCAGTTGGCGAATCGCGTCATGGCCCAGTACATAGGCTTCGCGCGCCGCGACCGTGTGCGCGAGTGTCGGCGCGAGCCCAAGCCAGCGTTCGAGCTGCTGCTGGGTCTGCCGATAGCCATGCGACAGCGCATCGCCGTCCCACAACAGGCGTGCGCGCTGCTCGCATTCGGCATCGAACCCGCGCGCGACAAAGACGGCGGCCTGCGGCTCCAGCCCGAGCGCACGCAGGCGATCGCGCACGGCGTCGACGCCGCCCAGCAGGTTGTCCGGACGCAGGTGCAGGCCACCGTCCAGGTCGCGCACGCCGAGCATGTCCAGCGCCCGGTGTCGCACGCGCTGGGCGGCGCGGTCGCCGCGTGCCAGCCCGCCCGTGTGCACGGCGATCCAGTCGCCGCGCCACGGTCGAAGGTGTTGCTCGGCTTGGCGCCAGCCAGCCACATCGGCGGCCAGGCTCGACGCATTCGGGCCCAGCCGGTACGCGCCGCGGCCCGCGGTCTCGATGAGCCCCGCAGCCACGAGCCGCACCAGCGCCACCCGCAGGCTGTTCTCCTGGATGCCGAACAGCGCACAGGACGACACCGCCTCGCGTGCCGACAAGGCCTCGCCGCCGTGCCCCAGCAAGAGGTTCAGAACAAGGTGACGGGGGTTGGCAGGCACGGTGACCTGGATATTACATTCAATGAAGAAAGTTGAGAATGAATGTAATGATTTTGGATGCGGAGGAAAACGCACCGCGCCGCGGCATCGCGCTCAAGCTGCGTCTGCCCCGGTCCGTGGTGGCCTCGGGCATTCGCGACGATGTCCGTGCCTTCAGCCGTCGTCGAGGGCCAGCGCCACACGGGGCCGCCCACCCGGGCCGGTTTCGATGCGGATGGCGCCTTCGAAGACCTCGGCCAGAACGGCCTGCAGCTTGCGGTCGGTGGGTGAGCCATCGGCGCGCAAGCGGCCGTGCTCCAGCACCAGCAGCCGGTCGGCCTGCAGGGCAATCGGCAGGTCGTGCAGCACGGTGAGCACGGCCTGCGGCTGCTGCGGGTCATGTGCCAGGCGCCGGAACAGGCGCGCCAGCGCCACCTGGTGCGGGGCGTCCAGGTGGGTGGTGGGCTCGTCGAGCAGCAGCAGCGGGGCCTCGGTGGCCAGCACGCGCGCCAGCAGTACCCGCTGGCGCTCGCCGCCCGACAGGTCGTGCAGGCGCCGCGTCTGCCAGGGCGTGCATTCGGTCAAGCCCATGGCACGGTCCACCGCCGTGCGGTCGCCCGCGTCGGGCGTGCCCAGCAAACCCAGCCTGGCGATGCGACCGAGCTCGACCGTCTCCCGCACCGTGAGTTCACCGCTCACGTCGCCCCGCTGTGCCAGCCAGGCCAGATGGCGTGCGCGATCGGCGGGCCGCATGGCGTGCAGGTCCAGCCCGCCCAGGGTCACGCGGCCGTTGGCCAGGGCTTGCAGGCCGGCCAGTGCGCGCAGCAGCGTGGACTTGCCGGCGCCATTCGGCCCCACCAGCGCCGTCCAGCCCGGGCCGACGCTCAGGTCGACCTGATCGAGCACATCGCGCCGGCCGAGCCGAACGCGCACGCCTGTGGCTTGCAGCAAGACGGTCATGAGCTTGTGCGCTGCCTGAGCAACCAGAAGAGGTAGCCGCCACCCAGCACGGCGGTGACCACACCCACCGGCAGTTCCTCGGGGGCGACCAGCGCGCGCGAGATGACGTCGGCGGCCAGCAGCAGGGATGCGCCCATGCCGGCGCTGGCCATCAGCAACCAGCCGTGCCGCCCAGGTGCATGACGTCGCACCAGATGCGGCGCCACCAGGCCGACGAAGGCCACCAGCCCGGCCTGCGACACCGCCAGTGCCGTGCCCAGGCTGAGCATCAGCACCAGGGCCAGGCGCACGCGGGCCAGGTCCAGGCCCAGGCTGACGGTGCTGTCCTCGCCCAGGGTCAGCGCGTCCAGCGCGCGTGCATGGCGGCGACTCAGGGCGAGCAGCAAAGCCAGTCCAGCCGCCATCAACGCCAGCGCGTTCCAGCCCAGGAAGCTGGTGCTGCCGAGCATGAAGGCCTGCTTGCCGCGCAGCGCGTCGGGCGAGGCGACCGTGATCAGGTCGCTGATGGCGCCCAGCAGCACGCCGACCACCACGCCGGCCAGCAGCAGGCGCAGGGTCTGCACCGCGCCACGTGCCAGGGACAGCGTCATGGCCACGCCCGCCAGCGCGCCGATGAACGCCGCCGAGACCAGACCCACGCGCTCGATCCAGACCACGGTGGACAGGCTGACGTAGCCACCGCCCAGCGAGGCCGCCGCCAGCACCAGCACGACACCCAGGCCCGCCCCCGATGCGCTGCCGAGCAGGTAGGGGTCAGCCAGCGCATTGCGGAACAGTCCCTGCGCCAACGCACCCGACAAGCCCAGCAGCGCGCCGACCAGCGCCGCGCCCAGGGTGCGTGGTGCGCGGATCTGGCCCAACAGCAAGGTGGCATCGTGGCCTTGCAGATCGGTCCAGAGGGCACTGGGCGAGAAGCCGGCGGGGCCGGTGGCCAGGCCCGCTGCCAGGCCGATGACGATGGCCACCAGCATCCACACGGCAAGCCGCCGGCGGCGTGATGCGTCAGGGTCGTCGGCGCGATCGATCATGGGCAGCGCGGCGTGCAGTGAAGCGCTCATTGGCGCCCTGTGGCACCCAGCCGGATCAGGCAGTCGGCCAGCAGGCCGGCAGCTTCGCCCATGCGCGGGCCGGGCCGGACCAGCATCTCGTACGGCGCGGACTCGAAGCCACACAAACGCTGGTCGCGCACGGCGACCAGCGCGTCCCAGCCGGGACGCTGCGTCAGCGCAGCCAGGTCCCGTTGCTCGCCCATGACGATGTCGGGCTTGGCGCGCACCACGTACTCGGGATTGAGCTTGGGGAACGGGCCCAGATCGGGCGGCACGATGTTGGCCATGCCCAGCCGCGTCAGGGTCTCGCCGACGAAGGACATGGCGCCCGCCGCGTACGGCCCGCCGCCGATCTCGAAGTACACGCGCTGGCCGCGCAGCGCGGGCGGCACACGGGCGGCTGCGGCGTCGATCTCGCGCATCAGTCGCGCCCACACTCGCCGGCCTTCGTCGGGCGTTCCCAGCAGGCGGGCGACCAGGTCCAGCGAGCGCCGCATGTCGGCATGGCTGTCGGATTTCAGACGCACGACGGTGAAGCCCAGCACCTCCAGCCGTTCCATGGCGCGCGACGACGTGGAGGCCAGGATCAGGTCGGGTTTGAGCGCTGCGATGGCCTCGATCTGCGCATCGTCCAGCCCGCCCAGATGCGGCAGCCCGGCAATGTCGGCTGGCCAGTTCGAATAACGGTCCACGCCGACCAGCCGGGAACCGATACCCAGCACCCAGGCGGTCTCGGTGAGCGAGGGCAGCATCGACACGATGCGTTGTGGCGGCGCGGCAAGACGATGTTCGGTGCCCCGGTCGTCGCGCACGACGATGGCCTGGGCCAGGGCGGACTGCGCGGTCAGGCCCATGCCCGCAACAGCCTGCACGGCCAGCACAGCCATCATCCGAAGGGCCAGCAGGAGCGCACGGCGCGGGGTGGGCAACAGGCTCATCGCTCGTCCTTTACTGCAGTGCAAAGCCCGCGCTCATGAACGTCACGCCGTTGCCGTGTGTGGCCACGGTCCGGTGTCCCGCAGGGGACGGGGCTGGTCGCAGCGCGGCCCTGGCGGTGCTCATGGGGACCAGCGCAGCGTGAGCTGAGCGTTGCGGCCTGCGGTCGCGTAGTCGCGTGCCAGTTCGTACTGCTTGTCGCCGATGTTGTCGATGCGCGCTTCCAGCGTCAGCCCTTGCGTGAGCCGCTTGCTGACGAACATGTTCACGAGTCCGTAGCCGCCCAGGGCTTGTGTGTTGGCGGCATTTTCGTAGCGCACGCCGGCGGCCTGTACCTCAGTGCCCAGCGTCCAGCCCACCAGCACGGTCTCGGCGCTGAAGCTCGCCAGTCGCCGGGCGCGGCGCTGAAGCACCTTGTCGTCGTCGATATTGCGCGGGTCGTGCCAGTCCAGCGAGCCGCGCAAAGTCACACCGGCCATCTGGGTGCGGCCAGCCAGCGTCACGCCTTCGAGCCGTGCACGTCCGACATTGACGTAGCAACCGTAGGCGTCGAGACAGGGCCCGGGAGCGCCGAAGGCGATGAGGTTGGTCACCTTGTTGCGCCAGGCCGAGAGGCTGGCCTCGCTGCCCGATGCCGCCCAGCGCAGGCCGAGTTCGACATTGCGGCCTGATTCCGGCACCAGCGATGCGTTGCCGTACTGGCTGAAGCGCTGGTACAGCGTGGGCACCCGGAACGAGGTCGCGGCCGACGCCGTCACGCGCCATTGCGGCATGAAGGCCCAGCCCCAGGCCAGACTGCCGGTGCTCTTGCCGCCGAATTCGCTGTCGTCGTCACGGCGAACATGAAGCTGCAGGCCGTGATCGCCGAAGTCGCCGCGCCAGCCCAGCGCGATGGCGTCCTGATGCCGCTTGCCGCCGATCGCAGCGCCAAAGGCCGTCGCCGGGTTGAACAGCTTGTCCTCGCGCCGCTCCAGCGCTGCCGTCAGCAGGTTTGTGCCGATGCGCTGATCGTGCTGCAGCGTGTAGTCGCGCAGCGTGGTTTCGGTGCGGTAGAAGTCCGGCTGCGATTCGTAGGTGCTGCGGGTCTCGCCCACTTGCAGGCGGGTCGTGGCATCGGTGCTCCAGCGCCCCTGCCAGGCCAGATTGCCGGTGCCCAGCGAGTAGAGGTTCTGATCGTCGGCACCGGGTATGAAGCCGTCAAATCCGGAGCGCAGCTTGCTCGCCAGCAGTGAGGCGTCCAGGCGGTGCGTACCACCCGACCCTGCAGCGAACTGCGTTTCCAGCCGTCCTTGTCGGTGTTGAGCGCGGCAGCCACGTCCGTGCCTGCGTCGAAGCCGTCGCTGCGGCCATGGGCCGCCGACAGCGCGTAGTTCAGCGCGCCGGTCGAGCCGCTCACGCCCGCCTGCGCCTGCACCGTGTTGTACGAACCGATGGTCAGCGACGCAGTGGGGCGTGCCGGCCCCTGGCCGCGCCGGGTGAACAACTGCACCACGCCGGCCACGGCATCGGAGCCGTAGACCGCTGCAGCCGGGCCGCGCAGCACTTCGATGCGTTCGATCTGGTCCAGCGGAATCTGCTCCCAGACCGCAGCGCCGGTGGACTGCGAGTCCACGCGCACGCCGTCGATGTAGACGGCGGTATGGCGCGATTCACTGCCGCGGATGAAGATGCTGGTGGCCGCGCCCGGGCCCCCGTTGCGCGTGAACTCGACGCCGGGCAGACGCGCCAGCAGGTCGGCCACGCCGGTGACGCCGCTGCGTTCGATGTCATTGCGGTCGACGACCGAGATGTCGGCCAGCACGGATGACAGGGCTTGCGGCGTACGGTTGGCCGTGACGACGACGTTGTCGAGCGTGGCAGGGGATGGGGCCTGGGCGAAAGCGGCCGGCAAGGTGAACAGAGGGGCGAACGGAACAAGAGCGGCGACGATGCGAAGCGCGCGCTCAGAGGTCGAAGGTGTCATGGTGAACCGCTGAACCAATCGCGCTTCGCCGCTTCCCCTCGGCCGTGCGCCTTACGGCGAGCCCATTGCGCAGCACGCCACCTCGTTGGCCGGTATCCGGGCTGACGGAGACCGCCCGTGACGCCTTCCCAGGCGGCTTCGCGCGAGGCGAAACCGGTCCAGTGGCTCTGTGTCACGAGCTGACAAGCCAAACACGTGATGGCTTGTCGTCCGCTTACCGTTGCGGGGGCAGCTCAGGTTAGGGGCGGGCTTGCGAGGCCGCTTCCTCCCTGATTCCCGTTGAACTGTCTCGGCTGAACGCCTCGACGAGCACCAACGACCTGGATCATACCTTTGGTGATATTGGTGTCATGGCAGCAGCCACCCTTGCGCATGGTCCGCCTTCGTGATTGCCCTGGTGGTGGCCGGCGGCGGTCATGGCCGACGCGACGTCGTGGGGTGCCCGGTGCGGCGCTTTCGTCAATGCTTGCGGTCGCGCGTTGCTGAAGCGCGGCCGCGAACCCAGTGCCAGGCAAAGACGCCGGTGGCGAGCAGACCGGCTCCGACGTGAGCGAATGCGGCGATCGCGGCGAGGCGGTCGTCGCCGACGTAGTACAGGGCCACGGCAGTTGCCACCAGGCCAACCAACAAGTGGAACAGCGGTGACCTGGCGTTTTCGCCATTCGTGCGCTGGGAGCGCTTCAACACCGCCCGCAGCTATGCAGACCTCGGTCCGGGTCTGACACCCAGCGCGGCTGCCGCCGAACGCGTCTACACCGTGGGTGCGAACTTCCAGGTCTCACAGGGCATCGTCGTGAAGGCCGATCTGCAGAGGTTCCGCTCGAACCGCAATCTGGACCGATTCGACCTCGGTCTCGGGTGGTCGTTCTGAGAAGACTGCCCGAACTGGCGCTGGTCGCGCTGGCGGCAGCGCCAGCCGCTGCCTTTGCGGTGGACTACCTGTCGGCAGAACAGGCGGCGAGGCTGATGTTCCCGGATGCGGACCGCTTCGATGCAGTGGACCTTCAACTCGGCGCCGCGCAGATGCGAAAGCTCGAGGACGCGGGTGTGCGAGCGCGAAGCGCGCGCTGGCGGGTGAACGTGGCGCGCAAGCAAGGCAGCACGCTGGGCTGGATCGTGATGGACGAGGTGATCGGCAAGTTCGAGCTGATCAGCTATGCGGCGGGCATCGGTACCGATGGTGCGGTCCGGCAGATCGCAGTCCTGTCCTATCGCGAGAGTCACGGAAGCGAAGTCCGGCTGCCGGCCTGGCGACGTCAATTTGTCGGCAAGCGCAGCGGGGACGCGATCGAGCTGGGTCGAGACATTGCCAACATCAGCGGCGCCACGCTGAGTTGCCGACATCTCAGCGAGGGCGTCAAGAGAATCATCGAGCTCGTGCAGCTGCTCAGAAGCGACGGCGGCTTGAAATAGCCGCCCCGCCGGCGGCGTGCAAGCAAACGAGGACCGGGTTCGGTGTTCGGACCAAAGTTGCCACGCTCGGGCCTCTTGAACAAGGCGATCATCGAATCACCGGGATGGACCGGTCGTCCTGGCGCGGCGTGATTGGCAGCATCCGCATGCCCCAGAATCGGGCCCCGCGATGAAGCGCCTGCTTGACCTGCCCGCCTACGCGCTCAACGGACTCGCCGTGGCGATGGGCGTCGCCATCATTCAGTTCGTGGTCGACAGCGTGGCGGGCCCGCACGCGGCCGCGCTGGCGCTTGGCGGAGCCGTCTGTGCCAGCCTGGCCGATGTACCGAACACGGTGCCGCGCACCTGGAAGCGGGTGCCCGTTGCGGCATTGCTGAGCATGCTTGCGGCGGCCATCACGCTGTGGTTGATGCCGACGCCGCTCATGATGGGTGTGGGCGTCGCGCTGATCGCCTTCGGCGCGATGATGGCCATGGCCTGGGGCGCCCGTGCAGGCGCCGTGTCCTTCGCCCCTATCCTGGCCGTGATCTTCACAATGGCGGTGCCGCTGGGCAGCGCGCCGTTGGCGACGCTGCTGCTGTGGAACGCGGTCGGTGGGGCCGGTTATGTGGTGTGGTCGCTGCTCAGCGGCGCGCTGCTGCAGCGGCGCTACCGCGCGCTGGCGATGGGGCAATCGCTGACCGCGGCCGCAGCGCTTTTGCGCCTGCGTGCCGACCTGCTGACTTCGCCTGCGGCCGGCGCCGACGACCTGCGTGGCATGCAGGCCTGGATCCAGGGCGAAGTCGTCCTGGCCGACCGCCTGCAGGGCGCGCGCGACTTCATCTTCGTCCAGCCCGACAACCCGCGTGCCCAGCGCGAGATCGGCATCGTGCTGTTGACGGTCGAACTGCGCGACGTGCTGCTGGCGAGCCGGCTCGATCTCGATCTGCTGGGCAACGACCGCGACGGCCAATGGGTCCTGAACCGAATGGCCGCTGTGTTGCAAGGCATTGCCAAGGGCCTGGATTCAGCGGCCGAGGCTGCGCGCGGGGGCGCGGTGCCGGCCGAGATGCCGCCGCTGGAGCTGGACACCGTGTTCGCCCCATCGCCGCTGGCCGCGGACGATGCCCGCGCGCGCCTGCTGCCGTCACTCAAGGACCGCCTGCGCCGGCTCGATGCCGACGTGCGCCGCCTCCACGCCCTGCAGTGCGGTGAGAGCACCTTGTCGCCGCTGAGTCGCAGCGAACTTCAGTACTTCGTGGCGCCCGAAGGCTGGCCGCTGGCCGCGCTGCGCGCGCAGTGGAGCTGGCGCTCGCCGGTGCTGCGCCACGCCGTGCGCGCCGGGCTGGCGCTGGGCACCGCTTATTACATCGCGCTGATGCTGCCCTGGGCGTCCCACCCGCACTGGCTGGTGCTGAGCGTGGCGGTGGTTCTGCGAGGCAGTCTGGAACAGACGCTGGCGCGGCGCAACGCGCGTGTTGCGGGAACGGTGCTGGGCTGCGCTGTGGTGCTGGCCTTGTCTCCGGTGCACAGCAGCGTCGTGCTGTCGCTGGTCTTGCTGGCCGCCGTGGGCATCGCCCATGCCTTCGTGCTGCAACGCTACTGGCTCACGGCCTGCGCCGCCACGGTGATGGCACTGCTGCAGTCGCACATGATGCTGCCGAGCGCCGGCTTCGCGATCCCGGAACGGGTGGCCGATACCGTGCTCGGCGCGGCGCTGGCCTGGGCCTTCAGCTATGTGCTGCCGTGGTGGGAGCGGCGCAGCCTGCCGACCGCCATCACACGCGTGCTGAAAGAGCTGAACGACTACGCCAGCCATGCGCTGCGCTTCGAACCCGGCGACCAGGTCTCGCTGCGACTGTCGCGCCGGCGCGCCTACGACGCGCTGGCCCTGCTGGCCGCGGCACTGCAGCGCAGCAGTGCCGAGCCGCGCGCGGTGCGCCTGCCGCTGAAGGATGTGGCGGCGTTGATCGACCATGGCCAGCGCCTGATGGCGCATCTGTCGATGGTGCGGGTGACGCTGGGCCACCGTCGCGCCGACCTGCAGCAAGGTGCGGCGTCGGCGCTCAGCGAGACCCAGGCCTCGCTGGCGCGCTGCCTGACCTTGAAGGTCGGCGCACCCGCCGCGCCAGCCGATCTCGACGAACTGGCGCAGCTGCCACCGGTGCCCCCGGCCGCAGACATCCTGCCCTGGCTGCTGCGCCGCCTGGCGTTGCTGGTGCATGACGCGCACCGCATCCATGATGCCGCCGCAGCAGCTCTCGCGGCCACGGATCCCGGGGCAACAGCGCGCCGGCGCATGTCAGGCGTTGGATGATGGCGGGCCATCGCACCCGGCTGCGGTGACGGGCTGCGCCTGGCGCTGATCGGTCGTCGAAGGGCTTGTCGGTTTTGCGTCGGTGGCAAATACCGGCCGCGTGCTGCGGTTCTCGGTGGCAGCATCGGCGCTCCACCCGAAACATGCCGCGCCGCCTCAGCCTCCAACCATGAATCCCGCCCCGTCCGCGAGCTTTCGGCGTGTCATCGCCGCCGAGGTGGTGTCGAATTTCGGTTCGATGATGAGCCGCCTGGCCATCCCCTGGCTGGCCGTGCTGGCGCTCGGGGCGACACCGTGGCAGATGGGCCTGCTCGCCGTGGCGGACGTGCTGGCAGGCGCCACCGCGGCGATCGGCATTGGCGTGCTCGTCGACCGTTGGCCGAAGCGTGCGGCGATGGTCGCGGCCGACGTGGCCCGTGCCGCGCTGCTGGTCGGGCTGGCGCTGGCCGCCGCCGGCCAGCAGCTTTCGTTCGGCCTGCTGTGGGCCGCCGCCGCGGCTGGCGGCGTGCTGACGATGGCGTTCGAACTCGCGCGCTCGGCGTGGATGGCGTGTGCTGCCGAGCGCCAAGACCTGAGCGCCCGCAATGCCCAGCTTGCCGCCGGCACAGCCATCAGCGAGGCGGTCGCGTTCGGCATCACCGGGGCGCTGTTCCAGTGGGCGGGCGGCGTCATGGCGCTGCTGCTCGACGCGGCGAGCTACCTGGCTTCGGCGCTGCTGCTGCGCCGAGTGGACGAGGTTCGCAATCCCGCGGCGACTTCGGCATCTTCGCCGTCCGCACCGCCCGACGCCGGTATCTCGCTGCGCGAGGCTTTGGCGTTTGTCGCCGGCGATGCACAACTGCGCACGCTCGCTCTGCTCGAAGGCCTGGTTGCCGCCGGGATGGGCATTGCCGGCACGAGTTACATGATCTACGTGACACGCGACCTCGGCCTGCCGACCGCGATCCTCGGCCTTGTGTTCGCCGTTGGCGGCATCGGCTCGGCACTCGGCGCTGCGCTGGCGCCGCGACTGGGCCGGCGCATCGGTGGCGGTCGCGCTCTCGCCTGGGGACTGGCGCTGGCGACGCTCGGCAACCTCTTCGCACCGTTGGCGGCCGGCGCCGGACTCATTGCCATCGCGCTGTTGGTCGCACAGCAGCTCGTCGGCGATGCGGGTCAGGTGGCCTACGCCGTCCACGACCGCACGCTGCGCCAGACACTCGCGCCGCCGGCTGCGCTGGCCCGCGTCGATGCCGTGCTGCGCGGCCTGGGGCAGGCCGCGGGGGTGGCCGCCGCGCTGGCCGGCGGCTGGTTCGCCACCGCACACGGTGCGCGCAACGGACTGTGGCTCGCGGCCGGCTTCTTCGGCATCGCCACCGGGGTGGCGTGGCTGGCATGGCGGGGCGACGACCAGTCGTCGAGCCGCGCGATCGTCTGATCGGTCACGGTCTCGGAACCCTGCAGCGGCCGATCGAGATCGAGCGTGCGCGACGTGTTGCGAAACGGGTGTTCGCGGCCGTGCCGGCGTTCGATCACGGGCAGGCGTTCTGAACGAACTGACCGTGACGATCGTTCAGCTGCCGCGCGCCGTGGTTCACGATCGACTGCCCTGGGGTCGACTGAGGTTCATCGGGATGTACTGCTGCCGGTGCCGATTCGGGAACCCTTGCTCAGCCCGTGATGATCGGGCGAAGCGCATCGACCTCGCTCACGATGAAATCGAAGAACGCGGCGACACGCGGGGTGTGGCGCAACTCGGGGGTCGTCAGCAAGCGCCAGATGCGCGTGAGTTCGGCGACGGGCTCGATCACCCGCACCAGATCTGGTTCTGCATCGCCGAGCGCGATCGGCAAGGGCGCCACGCCGACCCCCGCCTTGGCCGAATAGACAAGACCCAGCACGCTGTTGCTGCGTGCGACGAGCGTCGATTGCGGCGCGACCTTGCGCAGCCACGCTGCAATGCGGTGCTTGGCCATCGAGTCGTCGAAGCCGACGAGGGCATGCTGGGGCAGATCATCCACCTGCTGCGGGCGTCCGTGGCGCCCGATGTAGGTCTTGCTGGCGTAGACGGCCCACACGGAGTCGCCGATCTTGCGCCCGACAAGCTCGCCATCGTCGGTGTCACCCGACCGCAGGGCCACGTCGGCCTCGCCCTTGGCCAGATCGATGTACTTGTCGCTCATGACGAAGTGCACCTGCAACGCGGGATGTCGCTGGCTGAGTCGCTGCACCGCATCCTCGACGCGCTCGGCATGCGGCAGCAGGGCCAGTCCGAACTCGGTCAACCGGTAGCCGGTCGGCTGCCGCTGCAGCAGAGCTTGTCCGAATCGTTGCTCAAGTTGCTTCAATCGCCGTTGCACGGTGGACTGGTCAAGGTCGAGCGCGCGGCCTGCGGCCAAGGTGCTGCCATGGCGTGCCACCGCCAGCAAGTGCTTCAGGTCGTCCCAGTCAAAGTCTTGAGGGGTATGCGCCATTGCGGCCCCATTCTGCGGCTTTGCGGCTTACGCCGAGGCCCGCCGACCCGTACGCTGAAGGCATGCACACATTGACTTCAGATCGACGGGCGTTCAAGGCATCCGTGCGCAGCCACTGGGACGCAGCGGCGCGCGGCTGGGACGCGCATTCGCCCGAGATCCGGGCATGGTTGCGTACGGCCACCGACGCCATGATCGCGATGGCCGGTGTGGTCGAAGGTGCGCGCGTGCTCGACATTGCGGCGGGTGCAGGGGACCAGACGCTCGATCTCGCCGAGCGGGTCGGTTCTTCGGGTGCGGTCATCGCCACCGATCTTTCGCCGGCCATCGTGGCTTTGGCTCACGCGCGCGCTCAAGGTGCGGGTTTCGCGCAGGTGCAGTGCCGCGTGGCGGACGGTGAGGATCTGCAAGTCGAGCCGGGCAGCTTCGATGCAGCCGTTTGCCGGCTCGGGCTGATGTTTTTTCCCGACCCGTTGCAAGGCCTGCGCGAAATGCACCGCGCTTTGCGGCCCGGTGGTGGTGTGTGCACGGTCGTGTTTTCGGGTCCGCAGCGCAATCCCTGCCTGGCGATCCTGATGGCCACCGCGTTGCGGCACGCCGGGTTGCCAGCACGGGACCCCTTCGCGCCCGGCAGCCTGTTCAGCCTGGCGCGCCCGGGCAGCATCGACGCGCTCTTTCACGACGCCGGGTTTCGCGATGATGCGACGACGGCGGTGGATGCGGTGTTCCACCTGCCGGCGGTCGAGAACTATCTCGACTTCGTGCGCAGTTCGGCGAGCCCGATCCTGCAGATCCTCGACGGTCTGAACGAGGGTGCTGCCAGAGCCGCGTGGGACGACATCGAGGCGCAACTGCATGCCTTCGACACCGCAACAGCTTGGGCGGGTCCGAACGAACTGCTGATCACGGCTGCGCGCCGCCCCTGACGCACACCCTGGCGCCATCGATCGCGCGGGAAGGCCCGGTGCAGCGTTGCCGAGACCGGTGATCGATCAAGGCGTCGGATCGGACCATGCGCCTGAAAGAGGTAAATTACGCGCATCTTAAAAATCCGTACCTGATGGCGCGCGGCTGTTCGAGGTTTGACCTGCAGGCCGGGGTTCAGCGTGCAGACCCGAACGCATGGACTACCTGATCGTCAAGACCCTGCACCAGTCTGCCGTCACCTTGTCGGTGGCGGGCTTCTTTGCGCGCGGATGGGGATCGCTGGCGGGTGCGGCGTGGACACGCGGCCGCATCGCCAGGACGGTGCCGCATGTCGTCGACACGGTGCTGCTGGGGTCGGCGCTGCTGATGGCCTGGATGCTCGGGCTCAATCCGCTGACCACACCCTGGTTGCTGGCCAAGATCATCGGCCTGCTGCTGTACATCGGGCTGGGCATGTTGGCCCTGCGGCCGGGGCGAGCCACATCGCTGCGCGCGCTGGCCTGGGTGGCTGCGCTGCTGGTCTTTGGCTGGATCGTTTCAGTGGCGATCAGCAAGAGCCCGCTGGGTGTGTTCAGCCTGGTGCTGTAACCCCTGGCTGCGTTTCGGTCAGCCGTCCTTGCCGTCGAGCCGGGTGGACATCAGCCAGGGCGTGTAGATGACCAGGTAGATCACAAACGCGACACTCCAGGCGAGGGCGGCTGCGATCAACCAGCCGACCAGCCATTGCGGTGCCAGCAGCGGCATCACGACGCGCATCAGCGCGGCCCCCAGCACCAGGGCGTAGGCCGCAACCTCGGCCCCTGACGCCTGCAGCGGCCGGCCGGTGTGGCCACGGGCAGTGCGTGTGACCATGCCGATGATCAGCCCACCGGTGGCGCCGACGCCCAAGGCGTGGATGCCCGCCGACGCGCTGACCCAGCCCCACTGGGCCAGCGCCAGCAGGATCAGGCCGACGGCGATCCAGGCATAGGCCGCATGCAGGATCCACAGGATCGGGCGACCGCGTGTCACCCAGGGCCGCCAGG
Source organism: Rubrivivax sp. (assembly GCA_016707445.1). Taxonomy (GTDB): domain Bacteria; phylum Pseudomonadota; class Gammaproteobacteria; order Burkholderiales; family Burkholderiaceae_C; genus Rubrivivax. The sequence continues at coordinate 65,751 of JADJHR010000010.1, read as the reverse complement.
CCCACTGCCGTTGCAGCTGGGCGGCACCGGCCGCGGCCAGCGCGCCGCCAGCCAGCCAGGCCGGCGCCGCCAGCACCCAGGCCAGCAGGCCCGCGGCCGTCAGCGCCAGTGTGATCTGCGACTGGCGCGGCGACGGCACCAGGTTCAGCCCCGGGGTTGCGCTGTTGGTGAAGGCCGGGATCACACGGCCCGCCATCACGCTTTCAATCATCACGATCAGCGCCAGCGCGCCATACAGCGGGCGCAGCGGCGACAGTGTGATCGTGCCCAGCATCGCCAGGTGGAACAGCAGATTGACCAGCGCCAGCCCGAGCAGCAGGCCGGCCAGTGGCAGGTTGCGCCGATTGCCGGCGCGCCACAGCACGTCGATCAGCACGCCCGCCACGAGCGGCAGCAGCAGCAGGTCGAGCAGCGCGTACCAGCCATAGGGGGCCACCAGCGCCGCCAGCCGCGCCGCCAGCCACAGCCCTGCCAGCAGGCCGAGTACCGGCCCGCGCGGCGTGGCCAGCCCGGTCCAGGCCTTGCCCGCCGTCAGCAGAAAACCGACGATGACCGCCACCGCAAAGCCGAACAGCATCTCGTGCGCATGCCACAGCAAGGGCGACACCTTCGATTCCAGGCTTGCCTGCCCCAGGTACAGCACCAGCCAGAACGGCACCGCCAGTGCGGCAAACACCGTCGCCCCCAGGTAGAACGGGCGAAAGCCCAGCCGCAGCAGCGGCCAGCCACGCGGCGCTTGTGCGATCGGGGAGGGCGCCGATGGCGCGATGGGCAGCACGGAGGGTTTCATGGGAACGAGGCAGCGCCGACGCGATCACGCCCGATGACGGGCGCACGCACGGCTTTAAGATGCAAACGTTGTGCATCTTAAGGGCAAATGGTCGACCCGGTCAAAGCACCTCAGGGCGCGGCCCGAGCCGATCGCCTGATCAGCCCAACTGGAACAGCGCCTTCAACTCGTCCGGTGGCAACTGCCCGATCCAGGTTTCACCCGTGCCCACCGTCAATTCGGCCAGCTCGCGTTTGCTGCGGATCATCTCGTTGATTCGTTCCTCGAAGGTGCCCCGAGTGATGAAGCGGTGCACCTGCATCGCACGTTGCTGGCCGATGCGATGGGCGCGGTCGGTGGCCTGCGCCTCGACCGCCGGGTTCCACCACAGGTCGTAGTGGATGACGTGGTTGGCCGCCGTCAGGTTCAGCCCGGTGCCGCCGGCCTTCAACGACAGCACGAAGATGCGCTGGCCGGGGTCGGTCTGAAAACGTTCGACCATGTCGTCGCGCCGGGCGCGCGGCACGCCGCCGTGCAGGAACATCGGCTCGTGGCCGGCGCCGCCTGAAGCGCCAGCCTGGGCCTGGCGTGCGTGCAGCATCTGCACCAGCAGTTCACCCATCTCGCGAAACTGGGTGAAGATCAGCGCCTTGCCCTGGGTGGCGGCGATCTCGTCCAGCAGGTCCAGCAGCCGCTGCGCCTTGCCCGATGCGGCCGCGTCGGCAGCCCCTTGCTTGAGGTACTGCGCCGGATGGTTGCAGATCTGCTTGAGCGCCAGGATCATCTGCAGCACCAGCCCCTGGCGCTGGAAGCTGCGCGACTCGCCGTTGATGCTCTTGAGCGCTTCGCGCAGCACGGTTTCGTACAGCGCGGCCTGCTCGCGCGACAGCGTGCAGTGCTGGTCCTGCTCCAGCTTGTCGGGCAGATCGTCGATGATGGACTTGTCGCTCTTCAGCCGGCGCAGCATGAAGGGCGCCATCACGCGGCGCAGCCGCGCTGCAGCAGCTGCGTCGCGGTGGGTCTGGATGGGGGTGGCGAATTCGCGCGTGAAGTGGCTCAGGCCGCCCAGGTGGCCAGGCTGCGCAAAGTCCATGATCGACCAGTACTCGCTGAGCCGGTTCTCCACCGGCGTGCCGCTCATGGCCAGCTTGGTGCTGGCCGAAATCGACTTCAGGGCGCGCGTCTGCGCAGCCGTCGGATTCTTGATGTTCTGCGCCTCGTCGACGACCAGCACGCGCCAGGCCATGGCCTTGAGCCGGGCGGCTTCGCTGCGTGCCACGCCATAGGTGGTGAGCAGCAGGTCGGGCCGCGTCGGGCCCAGTTCGCGCTTGCTGCCGTGGAACACCTCGACGCTCAGTCCCGGCGTGAAGCGGGCGGCCTCCTTCTGCCAATTGCCCAGCAGGCTGGTCGGCACGATCACCAGCGCGCGGGCGTCGTCCAGCGCGCCATCTTCCTTCAGGCGCAGCAGCAGGGCCAGCACCTGCAGCGTCTTGCCCAGGCCCATGTCATCGGCAATCACGCTGCCCAGGCCCAGCCGCGTGTTGCGCCACAGCCAGGCGTAACCGCGCTTCTGGTAGGGGCGCAGCGTGGCCTGCAAGCCCTTGGGCAGCGGCACTTCGTCTTCCTGCTGCAGGCGGGCGACGAGTCGGGCCGCTGCCTTGTTCAGTGCGACGGGTGCGCCATCGTGCTCGCCGGCCAAGGCGGTGCGCAGCAGATCAGCGCCGCTCAACGTGGGCGGCCGGGCCAGGTGGGCGCGCAAGGACGCCATCTGCGCCGCGTCCAGCATCACGTACTGACCGCGAAAAGCGACGATGCCGTCGGCCTTGCCGAGCAGACGTTCGAACTCGGTGGCGCTCAGCCATTGGTCGCCGATGGACACCTTCCAGTCGAAGGACAGCAGCGTGTCGGTGTTCAGCACGCTGGGCACGCTGCTGCCGGCGGCCTTGATCTGCATCGACAGGCGGGGGCGCCACAGTCGCTGCAGTGCCCGCGGCAGCATCGTGCGCACGCCCATCAGGCGCAAGGCCGGCAGGGTCTCGAACAGCAGCGCCGGCAGTGCTTCGGCACACAGGGCCAGCGGGCGCCGGGCACCTTGACGCACGTAGTCGTTCAGCGGCGGATGGAACTCAGCCAGCAGGGCCACGGACTTCAGCACGTCCAGGCGGTGCGGCGCCCAGCTGGCCTTGGACAACACCGTGGCCAAGGGCGTCGGCGGGTCGAGCCGACTGCGTTCGTCGACCACGGCCAGCGACAGCGAGAAGCCCTCTTCACCATCGGCTTCGTCGATGCGCAGCACCGGGCGGTATGCCTGCGCGCCCAGGTGCAGGCGCGACAGCCAGGTCTGGATGCTGCCGCCGATGGCCCCTTCGCCGGGGCCGTCCAGGCGCGCCTGGCCGAGACCGAAGAAAAGCGCCATCACCTTGGTGTCTTCGCGGCTGCGCGTGGCCTTGTCGGCGATGGTCGAAGTTGCGGCCCAGCGCCGCAGCAGGGTGTCGATGAAGCCCGACAGCAGTACCCGTGCCTGGGTGGGCGCGGACAACGGCTCGAGCTTGCGGCCCCTTTGTTGCAGCACCAGATCAGGCGGCAGGGTGTCCGCCAGCCGCTGCACCATGGCGCGCACCGTGGTGTCGAGCTCGGCCGCGCCCCAGCGCAGCCCCAGTGTCCTGGCATCCGGTGCAAAAAGCTGCGGCAGTACGGCACCCTGCGCCAGCAGATGCAGGGCCATCAGGCGCACGGTGTTCAGGTGCCCGATTGACGGCGGCAGATCGCTCAGTCGCTCGGGCGCCAGCCCGGCCAGTGCATCCAGCCATGCCGCCAGCGTGTCGAGCCTGCCCCCGGCCGGGGTGACGCTACGGGGCTGCAGGACACCCTGTGCGTCGATCACGAGCGTCACCAAGCCGTCGGGCAGAGGCGCCGCGTCGCCGGGCGGCGCGGCGGTGTCGAGCGCGTGCCGCGCCTGGCGCGCGATGCGTGCGAGCGCCTTGTCGGCCAGATCACGGAAGTCACCACCGCGCCAGAACGTGGGGCGTGCAGGCAGCAGGCGCCAGAGTGCCTCTCGCAGATCGGGCAGGGTCGTGAAGTCGAGCGTGCCTGCTGCGCCGGGTGCATCAGCGCATGCATCAGTGGTTGCATCAGCGCTTGCGTCAGCGCCTGCAACAAAGTTCGGCGCTGCCTCGTCGCCATACAGCTGCAGCACGCCGGCGGGCAGGGCCGGGCTCACGTCGGCAGGCATTGCCAGGCCATGCGGGGCGAGCAGGGCGCCGAGGTCGATCCTGCGCAGGCGGAACACCAGGAACGGGTCGCCGTCGATCTCCTGGCTGAGCAGGTAGATCACCGCCGCCAGGTGTTTGCACGGCACCGCCCAGTCGGGGCAGGAGCAGTGCATCTGCAGATCGCTCCAGCGCCGCGGGAAGATCGGGATGCCCAAGGCGGTCGAGGCTTCGAGCACCGCCGGGTCGAGTTCGCGATGCAGAAGGCGGGCAATCAGCCCGGGGTCCTTGGCCAGGCGCTGGGCCAGACGGGCGGCGTCGGCGTCCGGAACGGGCGGAACCTCGATGCGAACCTCATACGGCCGCGGACGCGAGCCCTGCACCCGAGCCTGGATGCTGTTGTCGGTGACGACGAGATCACGTACCGCACCGCGGTTGGCATAGCTGCGCCCGCGTGGCAGCCGGTTGTCATGGTCGATGTCGGTCAGCGACTGCAGCCATTGCGCGCCCCACCAGGTGCGGCCGTAGGACGTGCGGCTCAAGGCTGGCTCACGGTTGGCAGCATTCGAACTGCCGTTGCGCATCGGGGTGAGTGTTGACGTCGCACGGCTCCGGCCGATGCACCCGCATCGAGCCGTTTCCACTCGATGCGCCGACTGCGCCAAGGGTCGGTGATGGTTTGCGTGAAGTTGGATCGGAGCAGCTTGGCGCGCTGTTCGCACCAGTCAGCGCTTTCGTGGCGGATCACGATGCCTTCCAGTGGGCCATCACGAAACCGGCTGCCCTGAGTGGCCAGCAGCGTCTTCAGAGGCGCCAGCGAGAACCGGCCGCGTGCCAATTGCGGCGTGGTGGCCAGGCCCTGGCGCCTGGCCAGCGAATCACGACGCGTGCTGCTCCAGAAGCGGCAGGTGCCGGAGTCGAACGCATCGAAGAGCAGGAACCAGTCCGGCAGCCGCGTGTAGGCCAGTGAATGGCGCGCCGCACACCATTCACCGAACAGCATCAAGCCGTCGTCGGCATGTTCCAGCAGGGCCTCGGCCACGGCATCGCCATGCAGGGCCAGCCAGGCCAGGTGGGGGGTGTGGGGGAAACGATGGAAGTCGGTCACGGCATGGGCTTTGGCGGAACGGCCGGCATCGGCTTGTCGGAGAATTTTCGGGCATAGAAGCGACAAGTGTCCTGTTCACATAGAGACTCGATGTGCACGCCGTGCGCCTGCAGTGCTGACCACCAGTCCAGCCACTTGGAATCGGCCGCCTGCCACACCGGCGGCTTGTGCAGATGCGCATTGGCCACGGCGGCGAACTTGCGATGCGGGGCATCGAACGCTGGCTGCAGTGCGGCGTCGGGAAATTCGACAAAGCACTCGCCGGGCACGTCGGTGATCGTCACCTGCTGCACGCGCCGGGTTGTTGGCTTCGCGCAGCAGCCACTTCTCATGATCTGTACCTCGGGCTGCTCGGCCTTGCCCGCCATCAGTTCGACGTCCAGCCGCATGCCGTTGCCCTGGTAACGGGCCGCGGGCACCAGCGGGTCGCGCACCTCCAGCGCCTTGGGCAGTCGCCAGCCGAGTTCGAAGGCCAGCGGTTTCGTCAGGTCATGCCCATGCAGGCAGCCGGCGAAGGTGCCCAGGTCGATCAGCGAGCCGGGGTCGCCCAGGTGCAAGGCGCGCTTGCGGTCGGTCGAGCGCGCGGTCTGCTGCAGCGCCAGCAGCAGATGCCCCAGGCTGCTCTTGCCGGTGCTGTTGGCGCCGAAGATCACCGTCAGCGGTGCCAGCCGGACGGGGCCGGTGTCGCGCCAGGCCTTGAAGTTCTGGATGCGCAGATGGGTCAACGTGGCGCGAATTGTCAAACTTGCAGTGAGGCGGGGCGTTCCGTCATGTGGTCTCCGAGTCCGTGGGGTGCCATACGGTGAAGGATCTGCCGGACAGGGAACCGACGCCAAGCGCAAGACCTGTCCGCGCCGCAATCAGCACTGGTCCAGTCCGCTTGAAAGCCCTCAAGTTCCGGCACGTGCCTACAAATGCCCACAGGCGCCGGCAATCCTTTCGTGCCTGCTTTTCAGGTACACGACCGGGGAGCACGCAGTCGCAGCAACCGCCGCAACTGCTACTCAATGTTCTGCACCTGCTCGCGCATCTGCTCGACCAGCACTTTCATCTCGACCGAGATGGTGGTCAGTTCCAGTGCGGCCGATTTCGACCCCAGCGTATTGGCCTCGCGCTGCAGTTCCTGGATCAGAAAATCCAGCCGCTTGCCGAGTTCACCGCCGGCGTGCAGCAGGCGTTCGATCTCGTCCAGGTGCGAGGCCAGGCGCGTCAGTTCTTCGGCCACGTCGATGCGGATCGCATAGGCCGCGGCCTCGCTCAAGGCCCGCTCTTGCAGTGCCTGGGTGGGCAGGACCTGCGAAGCCTGTGCGCTGCCGACAGCCTCGTTCCAGCGCTCGAGGAATCGCTGCTGCTGGCGCTGCACGACTTGTGGCACCAGCGGGCCCGCACGGCCGGCCAGCGCACGCAACTGCTGCACGCGGTCGATCAGCATCGCCGCCAGGCGCTCGCCTTCGCGCGCCCGCGCCTCGCGCAGCGCGACCACGCAGCGGCGCACGGCCTCCAGCGCGACCGGGTCCAGGTTGTCGGGGCTGCCCCCACCGCGGCACCATTGCAGCACCTCGTTGACCGACAGGCAACGCGCCTGCGGCAACCAGCCCTGGACCTGCGATTCCAGCCGCGACAAGCGGCTCAACTGCTCGGCCTGAGGCGTTGGCCAGGCCTGGGCTTCGCCCTGCTGGGTGCTGATGCGCAGCTCGACCTTGCCGCGCCGGATGGCCGCGCCGATCAGCTCGCGCAGGGCCGGCTCCAGGCTTCGCAGTTCGTCGGGCAGACGAAAGCCCAGATCGAGAAATCGCCCATTCACCGAACGCAACTCGGCGGTCACCGAAGCGGGCGCCGAGCCTGTGCCGGGTGGGGCCTCGCAGGCCACGCTGGCGAATCCGGTCATGCTATAAACTGCCATTGAAGATCTGTCAAAAAATACAGTCCATAGATTATGTCAAAGCCCAAACCAGCCCCGTTGCCGTCGGGCACCGTGGTGGGGGGCTACCAGATCGTCAAGAAGCTCGCCGCCGGGGGGTTCGGCGTGGTCTACCTGGCCGAGGGCGAGAACCAGCAACTGGTGGCCGTCAAAGAGTATCTGCCCTCGTCGCTGGCCGAACGCTCGCCGGGCGAACTGACGCCGCGCGTCAAGCCCGACAAGCAGCCGCTGTACCGGCTGGGGTTGAAAAGCTTCTTCGAAGAGGGCCGTTCGCTGGCCCAGATCAGTCACCCGAGCGTGGTCTCGGTGCTGAATTTCTTCCGCGAGAACGAAACGGTTTACATGGTGATGAATTACTTGCAGGGCGATACCCTGCAGGATTTCATCGTCACCGCGCGTGAACTGAAACGGGACAAGGTCTTTCGCGAAAGCACCATTCGCAGCCTGTTCGACGAGATCCTGCGCGGCTTGCGCATCGTGCATCAGCACAAGATGCTGCACTTGGACATCAAGCCGGCCAACGTCTTCATCACCAACGACAACAAGGCCGTGATGCTGGACTTCGGCGCCGCGCGCGAGGTGCTGTCCAAAGAAGGCAACTTCATTCGGCCGATGTACACGCCGGGCTTTGCCGCGCCAGAGATGTACCGCCGTGACGGCTCACTGGGGCCGTGGACCGACATCTACGCGATCGGTGCCTGCATCTACGCCTGCATGCAGGGCTACCCGCCCAACGACGCGCCGCAGCGGCTGGAGAAGGACCGCCTGGCGCTCAGCCTTTCGCGGCTGCGCAACATCTATTCCGACAACCTGATCGAAGTCACCGAATGGTGCATGTCGCTCGACCCGCTGTCGCGCCCGCAGAGCGTGTTCGCACTGCAGAAAGAGCTCAGCCGCGAGACCGAACGCCGCTACACCAAGCTGAGCTTCAGCGAGCGGCTCAAGCTGCAGCTCGAGACCATCAAGACCGGGGCAAAGACTTGAAGCACCGGGCTCATTGCGGGCGGGGTGGCCGGCCATGAGGTTCGCGGTCTACCAGGTCAGCCGGCGTGGCGGCCGCGAGAAGAACGAAGACCGCATGGGCTACTGCTACACGCGCGACGCCGGCCTGTTCGCGCTGGCCGACGGCATGGGCGGGCACCCCGAGGGCGACATGGCCGCGCAGGTGGCGCTGCAGTCGCTGGCGGCCATCTTCCAGCGCGAAGCCAAGCCTTCGCTGGCCGACCCGATCCGCTTCCTGAACGAGGCCGTGATGGCTGGCCACCATCAGCTGCTGCACTACGCCACGTCACGTGGGCTGGTCGACACACCACGCACCACCGTGGTTGCCTGCGTGCTGCAGGGCGCGGCCGCCTACTGGGCGCATTGTGGTGATTCGCGCCTGTACCTGGTGCGCGGCGACAAGCTCATCGCACGCACGCGCGACCACTCCTACACCGAGCTGCAAGAGACCATGGCGAAGGTGGCCCAGGTGGTGCCGGCGGGAGAGAAGCTCAACCGCAACGTGCTGTTCACCTGCCTGGGCAGCCCGGGCAAACCGATGGTCGACACGGCGGGCCCCTTGCTGATGCACCCGGGTGACCGCGTGCTGCTGTGTTCAGACGGCATGTGGAGTGCGCTGCCCGACGCGGTGATCACGTCGGTGATCGCGAGCCGGTCGATCTCGGACGCCGTGCCCGAGCTGGTCGAACAGGCGCTGCGCCAGGCCGGGCCCAAGAGCGACAACGTCACCGCGCTGGCCGTCGAATGGGAATCGGCCGAAGACGCCACCGCCAGCGGCGGTGTGTCGACCCAGTCGCTGGGCGACGAGGTCTTCGCGTCGACCATTCAGGCCAGCATGCTGGGTGACACCGAGGTCGACGAACTCGACGAAGCCGAGATCGAGCGCTCGATCCGCGAGATCAACGAGGCCATCCAGCGCTCGTCACACAAGCGCCGCTGAGCGCGGCGGCGCAAGGCTCGTGGCCCCGGATAGCGGGGTGCCGCGCAGCGCAGTCTCATTCCTCCGCCATCCTCAAGGACTTCACCATGACCCATCCCCGAAGCGGCGGCCGTGCCCCCGATGCATTGCGCGCTCTTTCCCTGCAACGCCACCACACCCGCCATGCCGAAGGGTCGGTGCTGGTCAGCTTCGGCCATACGCAGGTGCTGTGCACCGCGTCGGTCGACGAGAAGGTGCCGCCGCACAAGCGGGGCAGCGGTGAAGGCTGGGTGACCGCCGAATACGGCATGCTGCCGCGCAGCACCCACACGCGCAGCGACCGCGAGGCCGCGCGTGGCAAACAAAGCGGCCGCACGCAGGAGATCCAGCGCTTGATCGGGCGCTCGCTGCGCACGGTGTTCGACCTCTCGGCGCTGGGCGAGCGCTCGATCCTGATCGACTGTGACGTGCTGCAGGCCGACGGCGGCACACGCACCGCGGCGATCACGGGCGCCTTCGTGGCCGCGCACGATGCGGTCAGCTGGCTGCTGGCGCAGGGCCGCATCGGCGCGTCTCCGATCCGCGACTTTGTGGCTGCCGTTTCGGTGGGCATGGTGCAGGGCGCGGCGATGCTGGATCTGGAATATGTCGAGGACGCTTCGTGCGACACCGACATGAACGTGGTGATGACGGCGGCCGGCGGCTTCGTCGAGGTGCAGGGCACGGCCGAAGGAGCGCCCTTCACGCGCGCGCAGATGGACCAGATGCTGGCACTGGCCACCCAGGGCATCGGCGAGCTGGTGGCCGAGCAGCGTCGGGTGCTGGCCCAGGGGTGACAGCCATGCGCGTGGTGCTGGCGTCCAACAACACGAAGAAGCTGGCCGAACTGCAGGCGCTGTTCGCCGGGCTGCCGATCGAGCTGGTGAACCAGGGCCAGCTGGGCATCGGCGAGGCCGAAGAGCCGCACTTCACGTTCATCGAGAACGGCCTGGCCAAGGCCCGTCATGCGGCGGCTGCCAGCGGTCTGCCGGCGCTGGCCGACGATTCGGGGCTGTGCGTGGCTGCCCTGGGCGGCGCGCCGGGCGTGGCCTCGGCCCACCATGCGCCGCCGCCGCCGGGCCTGGCCGCGATGACCGATCGGGAGATGCGGCGCCGCGCCCAGGACGCGGCCAACAATGCCTTGCTGCAGCAGCAGCTGGCACCGCACACCGACCGGCGCGCCGCGTTTGTCTGCACGCTGGTGGCGGTGCGCCATGCAAGAGACCCCGAGCCGCTGGTGGCCTGCGGGCGCTGGGCCGGCGAAATCCTGCACCAGCCGCGAGGTGAGGGCGGCTTCGGCTACGACCCGCTGATGTACATCGCGGCGCTGGGCGCCAGCGTGGCCGAACTGGATGCGGCGCTGAAGAACTGCCACAGCCACCGTGCCCTGGCCGCTGCTGCCATGCGGCAGCAGTTGCTGCAATCCTGGTGCCGTGACTGAAGGCGCCAGCGCGCCGCTGCGCCTGATCCGACCGGGGCAGACACGGCTGACCACCTTGCCGCCGCTGTCGCTGTACGTGCACCTGCCCTGGTGCCTGCGCAAGTGCCCGTACTGCGACTTCAACTCGCACGAGCGCAAGGCCGATCAGGCCTTGCCCGAGTCCGACTACCTCCAAGCGCTGCGCAGCGACCTGGAATCGGCGCTGCCGCTGATCTGGGGCCGACGCGTGAGCAGCATCTTCATCGGCGGTGGCACGCCCAGCCTGTTCTCGCCGGCCGGCATCGACCGCCTGCTGGCCGACCTGCGTGCCTTGCTGCCGCTGGAGCCGGGCTGCGAGATCACGCTCGAGGCCAACCCCGGGACTTTCGAGCGTGAACGGTTCAAGGCCTATCGCGCGGCGGGCGTGACGCGGCTGTCGATCGGCGTGCAGAGCTTTTCCGATCGCCATCTGCAGGCACTGGGCCGCGTGCACGATGCGCAGCAGGCCATGGCTGCGGTGCACGAGGCGGCCGAGGCCTTCGACACGTTCAACATCGACTTGATGTACGCCTTGCCCGGCCAGGACCTGGCCGGGCTGCAGGCCGACCTGGACCAGGCGCTGGCGTTGGCGCCGCCGCACCTGTCGATCTACCACCTGACGATCGAGGCCAACACGGCGTTTGCCCGCCAGCCGCCGGCGCAACTGCCCGACGACGACCTGGCCAGCGACATGCTCGACCTGATCGCTGCCCGCACGCAGGCCGCAGGGCTGCAGCGTTATGAGGTGTCCGCCTTTGCGCGCCCGGGCCACCGCTGCCGGCACAACCTGAACTATTGGCAGTTCGGCGACTATCTGGGCATCGGCGCCGGTGCGCACGGCAAGCTGTCGTTTCCCGATCGCATCGTGCGCCAGGTGCGCTGGCGCGAACCGGCAACCTACATGCGCCATGCGATGCAAGGGCAGGCGGTGTCGAACGAGCACAGCGTCAGCGCGGCTGAGCTGCCTTTCGAGTTCATGCTGGGGGCGCTGCGGCTGGCCGACGGTTTTGACGCCGCGCTGCTGCCCGAGCGCACCGGTCTGGGCCTGCAGGCGCTGGAACCCGGCCTGGCGCAGGCGCTGTCGAGCGGCTGGTTGCAGCAGCAGGGCGGGCGCTTGCAGCCGACCGCGCGCGGCTTTGATTTCCTCAGCGACGTGCAGCAGCTGTTCCTGGCCGACCCGCGCTGAAGGGGGCGGCGCAGTGGCCCGGTGCGCGCGGCCGCCTACACGCGCGTGGTGGTCTGCCCGGCCGTGCTGCGCAGGCGTTCGATCAGCCGTGGCCCGATCTGCGTGACCGGCAGCACCTCGTGCGCCGCGCCCAGTGCGATGGCCTCGCGCGGCATGCCGAAGACCACGCAGCTGGCCTCGTCCTGCACCAGGTTGTAGCTGCCGGCGTCGCGCAGCGTCTTCATCGCCTGCGCGCCGTCGGCGCCCATGCCGGTCAGCATCACGCCCAGCGCGTTGGGGCCGACCACGCGCGCCGCCGACTGGAACAGCACGTCGACCGACGGCTTGTGCCGGTTGACGGGCTCACCGTCGCGAACACGGGCGATGTAGTTGGCGCCCGAGCGTTCGACCGACAGGTGCAGCCCGCCGGGCGCGATGTAGGCATGGCCGGGCAGCACGCGCTCGCCGTCGCTGGCTTCGGCAACGCGGATGCGGCACAGCGAGTCCAGCCGCGCCGCGTAGCTGCGCGTGAAGCCGGGCGGCATGTGCTGCGTGATCATGACCGCGGGGGCGTCGGCGGGCAGCCGCACCAGCACCTCACGGGTGGCCTCGGTGCCGCCGGTGGAGGCCCCGATGAAGATGATCTTCTCGGTCGTCAAGCGGCCCATCGGCGGCGGCGCCGCCTGGGGCGACGACGCGCCGACCAGGGCCGATGCGGCGGGCGCCGCCAGCCGGCGCACCGTGGCCTTGGACGCGGTGCGGATCTTGTCGGTGATGTCGTCACCCAGCTGTCGCAAGCCGTCGGCGATGCCGATCTTGGGCTTGGATACGAAGTCCACCGCGCCCAGTTCCAGCGCCCGCAGCGTGACCTCGGCACCACGTTCGGTCAGGGTCGAGACCATCACCACCGGCATCGGCCGCAGCCGCATCAATCGGCTGAGAAAGTCGATGCCATCCATGCGCGGCATCTCGATGTCGAGCGTGATGACGTCAGGGTCGAGATTGCGGATCATCTCGCGTGCCACCAGCGGGTCGGCAGCAGCGCCGACGCAGTGCATGTCCGGCTGCCGGTTGATGATCTCGGCCAGCAGGCCGCGCACCAGCGCCGAATCGTCGACCACCACCACTTTGGTCTTCACCATGTGTGCCCCGTCGTCTTGTTGAATTGCGGGTTGAACATGCGGTCCGGTGCGGTCAGAACAGGTCGACCGACCCAGCGCCATTGTCGTTCGGCCGGGCGGCTGCCCGTGAGGCGGCGCGCTCCTGCGCGGCCAGCATTTCGGTGTTGGTCGAGGCCAGCCGTTTGACCAGCGCCCGGCCGCTGGACGGCAGGAAGCAGACCTTGCGCGGGTAGATGTCCAGCACGTCCTTGGACACCACCGCGATGCGTTCGGTCTGCAGATACTCGAGCACGAAACGGGTGTTGCGCTCGCCGACGTTGATGCTGTTCATGCCGCTGATCACCGCGCCGCCGCCGAACACCTTGGCCTCCATTGACGAGCGCGTGGCGCCCCGCTTGATCAACTCGTTGATCAGCAACTCCATCGCATACGAGCCGTAGCGTCCGTCGTCGGACGCGTTGCCGCCCTCGGGCAGCATGAAGTGGTTCATGCCGCCGATGCAGGTTTCGCGGTCCCACAGGCAGGCCGCGATGCACGAACCCAGCGTGGTCACGATCAGGATGTCTTCGTCGTGTACGAAATGTTCGCCGGGCAGCACCTTCACCGCTTCGTTGTTGAAGTGGGCGTCGAAGAAGAAGAACGAGGCTTGGCCGGGTCGGCGCGGCAGCGCCTTCAGCCGCTCCAGGCGTGCGGTCGATCCGAACGCCGGCCGGGCTTTGTCGAGGGTGGTCTTGACGCTCATGTCACAGCCGCTCGTAGATCGTCTTGCCGCGCAGCCGGAAGATGTCGGGCACGTCGGTGAAGTTCTCGGAATGTCCGACGTACAGCAGCCCGCCCGGGCGCAAGACCCGATGAATCTGCTGCAGCACCCTGCGCTGCGTGGGTGCGTCGAAATAGATCATCACGTTGCGGCAGAAGACGATGTCGAAGGCTTCGCCCAGGCCCGACCAGTCGGGGCTCATGAGGTTGAAGTGGCGGAACTCGACCATGCGCGCCAGTTCGGGCTTGACGCGCATCTGTCCGGTGTTGTTGCCCGTGCCGCGCAGGAAGTGGCGGCGCAGCCGCTCGGGCGTGAGGCCGCGCGCATCGGCGGCATAGACGCCGCGGCGGGCGGTCTCCAGCACCTGGGTGTCGATGTCGCTGCACAGCAGCTTGACCTGCGCCGCCAGGCCCAGCGTCTCCAGCACCGTCATCGCGAGCGAAAAGGGTTCTTCGCCCGTACTGGCAGCGTTGCACCAGATGCGGATCGGCCGCGCCGCGCGTGCGCGCAGGTCTTCGACCAGGGCGTGGAAGTGGTGCTCCTCGCGGAAGAACGAGGTCAGGTTGGTGGTCAGGCAGTTGATGAACTCCTGCCATTCGCTGTCGGGGGCGCCGTGTTCCAGCCACTGCAGGTAGGTCGTGAAATCGGCGTGGTGGGTGTCCCGCAGTCGCCGCGCCAGGCGGCTGTACACCATCGCCTGCTTGCCCGCGTGCAGGCTGATGCCGGCGCGCGCGTAGATCAGCTGCCGGATGCGGTCGAAATCGGTGTGCGCCAGCCGGAACTCGGGTTCGGTCAGGTCCGGTGGCAAGGGGACAGGGTGGCTCATGATCCGCGCAAGGCAGCCGGCCCGGGATCGGCCTCGGGCTGGCGTGGCCGCAGTGTGCCGGCGCAGCGATGGCACCAAGCGCGCGAAAAGGCGGTTCGCCGGGGGCCATTTCGGGGGTGGCTGGACGCAGCCCGCTGCTAGACTGGCCCGCCTGATCGTGATCGTGGTCGTGATCGAGCGCGCCCGGGCCTCTCGCCGACAACACAACCCGCCCGCCGTGGCCCACATCACAGCTCAAGCCAGCCCATCCGTTGACGTCTTGCACCTGGAGCAGGCACTGCAGCTGCTCGCGCAGTCCGGGCGCGAGCCGCCGCCCGGTGAGCCCGGAAGCCAAGAGTGGCTGCAGGGCCTGGTCGACGCGCTGGTCGACCTGTCCAGCCGCGACGTGCTGACCGGCCTGGCCAATCGACGCAGCTTCGACCTGGCGCTGGCGCGCGAAGTCGATCGCGTGGCGCGCAGCGGCGAGGCCGCGCTGCTGCTGATGCTCGACATTGACCACTTCAAGCGCGTCAACGACACCTGGGGCCATGTGGCGGGCGACCAGGTGCTGCGCGCCGTGGCCGTGGCGCTGCAGGACTGCGTGCGGCCGATGGACCTGGTGGCGCGCATCGGTGGCGAAGAGTTCGCCATCATCCTGCCCAACTGCCCGGCGCTGTTCGGCGCCACCGTGGCCGAGCGTGTGCGCCGGCGTGTCGAGCACGTGCCGGTCACGCTGAACGGCAGCGGGCAGCAAATCCAGGTGACCATCAGCATCGGTGGCGCCTTTGCACCGCAATGGGTTCGTTCGACACCGGCGTTGTGGGTCGAACGTGCCGACCAGCAGCTCTACCGCGCCAAGGCCCAGGGCCGCAACCTGGTGCAACTGGAAGCCAGTGCGGTGTCGCTGGTCAGCAACGAGGAACGGCAGGCGCTGTTCGACACGTTTTCGTCCGAGGACCACGAATGACTTCGCCCGATGCGACCGACGGCAGTGCCGTCGCAGCCCGACCGGTGCCGGCCCGGCGCTCGCGCATCACCGCCATCACCAGCGGCAAGGGTGGTGTGGGCAAGACCTTCATCTCGGCCAACCTGGCCGCGGCGCTGGCGCGCATGGGCCGCAAGGTGCTGGTGCTCGACGCCGACCTGGGGCTGGCCAATCTGGACGTGGTGCTGAACCTGTTCCCGAAGATCACGCTGCACGATGTGTTCACCGGCAAGAGTGCACTCGACGACGCCATCCTGCCCGCGCCGGGCGGCTTCTCGGTGCTGTTGGCCGGGTCGGGCATGGTCGAGTATTCACGCATGACGCCCGAGGTGCGCGAGCAATTGCAGAAAGTCATCGACGAGGTGGCGCCGCGCTTCGACTGTGTGCTGCTGGACACCGGCGCCGGCATCTCCGACGTGGTGCTCTACACCGTGTCGCTGGCCGACGACGTGCTGGTGGTGGCCACGCCCGAGCCGACCTCGCTGACCGATGCCTACGCCACCATCAAGGTGCTGGCCAGCACGCAGGGCCGGCGCGAGGTGCAGCTGATCGTCAACCAGGTGCGCAAGCCGGGCGAAGGGCGAACTGTGCGCGTGCAGCTGCAGCAGGTGCTCGACCGCTACGTGACACCGTCGCTGGGCGCCAGCATTCGCCTGGACCTGCTGGGCGAGGTGCCGGCCGATGCGGCCGTGCGCGACGCGGTGCAGCGCCGACAGCTGCTGCTCGACACGATGCCGGGCGCGCTGGCGTCGCAGGCCGTGGTGGCGGTGGCGGCACGCCTGCTGGCCCATCGTCCCTGAGCTGAGCTGAGCGGGGCTGAGCCGGGCTGTTGATGGACGACGACTTGCCACAGCCGGGCCCGACGCCGTTCGAACGCTTGGGCGGCGAGCCGGGTGTGCGCACCCTGGTCGACCGCTTCTACGACCTGATGGACCTGGAGCCTGACTTTGCCGGCATCCGCCGCCTGCACCCGACCAGCCTGGACGGGTCGCGCGACAAGCTGCACTGGTTCCTGTGCGGCTGGCTGGGTGGGCCCGACCTCTATGTGCAGCGTTTTGGCCACCCGCGGCTGCGCGCGCGCCACCTGCCCTATGCCATCGGCATCGCCGAGCGCGACCAGTGGATGGCCTGCATGATGCAGGCCATGCAGGAACAGGCGGTCGACCCGGCACTGGCCGGACGCCTCGCCGAGTCCTTCTTCGGCACCGCCGACTGGATGCGCAACAAGGGGTCTTGACCCGGCCGCGTGCGCTCAGCTGCCGCGTGCGCTGCGGTCGAGCAGCGCAATCAGCGCCCCGGCGCCCCCTGCGGCCCACTGGCCTGCGCAAAGGCGATCACTTCCAGACTCTGCGCCAGCCAGCGCTGCACCTTGGCCTTGAGCACCGGCCGCTTGCCGGGCGAGCCATGACCCTTGCCGTGCACCACCCGCACGCAACGCTGACCGCGGCGCGACGCCTCGCCCAGGAAGCCCAGCAACGCCAGCCGCGCCTCGTCACGGCGCAGCCCGTGCAGGTCGATCTCGCCCTGTATCGACCAGTGGCCACGCCGCAGTCGGGTCACGATTTCAGGCCCCACCTCCGGACGGCGAAAGCTCAGTCCGTCGTCGGTGAGCAGCAAGGACTCGACATCGACCTCGTCGGACCAGGTCTGCAGCAAGGCGGCGCGTTCGTCGGCCTCGCGCTGCAGCGGATGCGGTGCGGGCTTGCTGCGGCGGATGTCGGCCTGGCCACTGGGTGGCAGCGGTGTCACCGGGCCGATCGTCAGCACAAACAGACGGCGCGTCCGTTCGGCCGCAGCCCGTTCGGCCCGTTCGCGCGCCTCGCGTTCAGCCTGTGCCTGGCGGGCCCTGGCCAGCGTATCGCGCAGGCCGCCCAGGCCTTGCAAACTGGTCAGGTTCACGCTGTGCCGACGGCGACGAGGAATCAAAGGATTCCTCGTTCGGCCATCGAAACCACCTGGCCCTGGCCGACCACCAGATGGTCGAGCACGCGCACGTCGACCAGGGCCAGCGCGCTCTTCAGCGATTGCGTCAGGTATTCGTCGGCGCGCGAGGGCTCGGCCAGGCCCGAAGGATGGTTGTGCGCCAGGATCACCGCGCCGGCGTTCAGCGCCATCGCGCGGCGCACCACTTCGCGCGGGTAGACGCTGGTCTGGGTCAGCGTGCCGCGAAACATCTCCTCCAGCACCAGCAGCCGGTGCTGGTGGTCGAGGAAGAGCACGGCAAAGACCTCGTGACCCAGTCCCGACAGCTGCAGTGCCAGGTAGTCCTTGACGCGCTGGGGCGAATCGAACACCGGGGTATGCCGCAGCGGCTGCGCGATGGCGCGGCGTGCGATCTCCATCACCGCCAGGATCTCGGCCCGCTTCGCCGGCCCCAGCCCCTTGATGGTCTTCAGGTCGTCGGCGCTGGCGCTCAACAGCCCGTGCAGGCCACCGAAGCGCTGCAACAACTGCTGCGCCAGCACGAACACACCCTGGCCGGCCAGCCCGGTGCGCAACAGCAGCGCCAGCAACTCGCCGTCGGCCAGCGAGGGCGCGCCGCGCGACAGCAGCTTCTCGCGCGGGCGCTGGTCGGCAGGCAGGTCCTTGGGCGTCATGGCGGCGCGGCTTTGGGCGGGTACTGGGGGGGCGGCCGGGCCGACCGCGGTGGCCGCGTAAAATCGGCTGCAGTCTATTCGAGGCGTAACACCTTTCTTGCACCAGGGCAGCGCCCCGGATCCTGAAGGGCCTTCACCGTAACCCACGCAGCCGCGCAGCCATACCGTGATCCGCATCCAGCCGGGCTCGTTCCTGACCTTGCACTACCGCCTCGCCGGGCCGGACGGCGCCGACGTGGTCAACACCTTCGGCGGCAAGCCCGCCACGCTGTCGCTGGGCATGGGCCAACTGGCGCCGGCGCTGGAGCAGCACCTGATCGGCTTGCCCGAAGGTGCGCACCAGCGCTTCGAGGTCGCTGCGGGTGACGCCTTCGGCCAGCGCAACCCTGATCTGCTGCAGCGCGTGAAGCTGTCGCTGCTGCACGAGCTGGGTGACCCCGACGCCGAATACGCACCCGGCGATGTGGTGCAGTTCCCCACGCCCGACGGCGGCGGCTCATACGCCGGCGTGGTGCGCGACAAGGGCGACGACTGGCTGCTGTTCGACTTCAACCACCCGCTGGCGGGCAAGGCCGTGCAGTTCGAGGTGCAGGTGCTGGGGGTGCTGGAATGAAGCCGCTGCAAGAGGTGGTACTGGCCGAGCCGCGTGGCTTCTGCGCCGGCGTCGACCGCGCGATCGAGATCGTCGAGCGTGCGCTCAAGCGTTTCGGCGCGCCGATCTACGTGCGCCACGAGATCGTGCACAACACCTATGTGGTCAATGATCTCAAGGCCAAGGGCGCGATCTTCGTCGAGACCCTCGACGAGGTGCCGCCCGGTGCCACGCTGATCTTCAGCGCCCACGGCGTCAGCAAGGCCTTGCGGCAGGATGCGGCGGCGCGCGGTTTCCAGGTCTTCGACGCCACCTGTCCACTGGTGACCAAGGTCCATGTGGAGGTGGCCAAGCTGGCCCGCGAAGGCTACGAATTCATCATGATCGGCCACAAGGGCCATCCCGAGGTCGAAGGCACGATGGGGCAGTTGAACGAAGGCATCTACCTGGTCGAAGGCGTGGCGGATGTGGCGCAGGTGCGGCCGCGCGGCGACAAGCTGGCGGTGGTGACGCAGACCACGCTCAGCGTCGACGATGCGGCCGCCATCCTGGCCGAGGTCAAACGTTGTTTTCCGCAGGTCCGTGAACCCAAGAAGCAGGACATCTGCTACGCCACGCAGAACCGCCAGGATGCGGTCAAGGTGATGGCGCCGGCGGTGGATGTGGTGGTGGTGGTCGGCAGCCCGACCAGCTCGAACAGCAACCGCCTGCGTGAGCTGGCGCAACGCCTGGGCACCCCCGCCCACATGGTCGACAGCGCGGCCGACCTGCAACCCGAATGGTTCGAGGGCCGGCGCCGTGTCGGTGTGACCGCCGGCGCTTCGGCGCCCGACATCCTGGTGCAGCAGGTCATCGCGCGGCTGCGCGACCTGGGCGCGTTGTCGATCCGCAAGATGGACGGTGTGGTCGAAGACGTGCATTTCCCGCTGCCGCGGGGCCTGGGCGACCGCAGCATGAGCGAGACCGAGGCTTCACGATCCTGACGCCGAGGTCTGCACAGGTCCGCCGCAGGGCGCCGGCCACGCCGGCCCTGCCTACACTTTCCGCATCGCCAACAAGGCCCTCTCATGCTCGACATCAACCTGCTGCGCCGCGACCTCGCCGGCGTGGTTGCGCGGCTGGAAAGCCGCAAGAAGCCGCAACCCTTTCTCGACGTTGATCGCTTCAGCGCGCTCGAAGCCGAGCGCAAGCGCATCCAGACCCGCACCGAGGACTTGCAGGCGCAGCGCAACACCTTGTCCAAGCAGATCGGCCAGAGCAAGGCCAAAGGCGACGACGCCAGCGCGCTGATGACGCAGGTGGGCGCCATCGCCGACGAGCTGAAGTCCGGTGCCGAGCGGCTCGAGGTACTGCAGGCCGAACTGCACACGATGCTGATGTCGCTGCCCAACCTGCCGCAGGACAGCGTGCCGCTGGGCAGCGACGAGTCGGCCAATGTCGAAGTTCGTCGCTGGGGCACGCCGCGGACGTTCGACTTCGGGGTCAGGGACCATGTCGACCTGGGCCAGCCCCTGGGTCTGGACTTCGAGACCGGCGCGCGGCTGTCGGGTTCGCGCTTCACCTTCATGCGTGGCCCAGCGGCGCGCTTGCACCGGGCGCTGGCGCAGTTCATGCTGGACTTGCAGACCGTCGAGCATGGCTACACCGAATGCTGGACGCCCTACATCGTCAACCGCGAGATCCTGGAAGGCACGGGCCAGCTGCCCAAGTTCAAGGACGACATGTTCTGGGTGCTCAGAGGCGGCGACGAACAGCAGGCCGAGCAGTACCTGATCAGCACCAGCGAAATCAGCCTGACCAACAGCGTTCGCGAGCAGATCCTGGACGCCGCGCAACTGCCGATCCGGCTGACGGCGCACAGCCCATGCTTTCGCAGCGAGGCCGGCAGCGCAGGGCGTGACACGCGCGGCATGATCCGTCAGCACCAGTTCGACAAGGTCGAGATGGTGCAGGTCACCCACCCGGGGCAAAGCGATACGGCGCTGGAGCAGATGGTCGGCCATGCCGAGGCCGTGCTGCAACGGCTGGAGCTGCCCTACCGCGTGGTGGCGCTGTGCAGCGGCGACATGGGCTTCGGCGCTGCCAAGACCTACGACCTGGAAGTCTGGCTGCCGGCGCAGAACACCTATCGCGAGATCAGCTCGTGCAGCAACTGCGAAGCCTTCCAGTCGCGGCGCATGCAGGCGCGGTTTCGCAATGCCCAGGGCAAGACCGAGTTCGTGCACACGCTCAACGGCTCGGGCCTGGCGGTGGGGCGTGCACTGGTGGCGGTGCTGGAAAACCATCAGCAGGCCGACGGCAGCATCCACGTGCCGACAGCGCTGCAACCCTACCTGCGCGGGGTGCAGGTGCTACAGCCCTGATGGTCTAGAATCGCGGGCTTGGCTCGAACAGATCGTCACCGGAAAGGTGGCAGAGTGGTCGAATGCGCCGGACTCGAAATCCGGTGTACGGGTCCTCCCGTACCGAGGGTTCGAATCCCTCCCTTTCCGCCAGGATACTCCCGCACCAAGGTGCACATAAGTGCAGCAAGGTGCGGGATGACTGGCCCCAAGTCGTTGATTTGACTGGGAAAACTTCCTGACCGACACTGAACACTGTGCGCCGAAGGTGCAACTCGGTGCGCCACGCTGTCGCCCACAACTGGGGGACTGGCTGGCGGACAGGACGGGGAAGGGGATCGAGCGATGGCGACGAAACGGACAGCCGCACGGCTGCACCTGATGACGGTGCGCGAGGTGCAAGCGGCCAAGGATGGCGACCACAGCGACGGCGGCGGACTGCTGCTCAGGGTGCGCGGCGAATCCTGCTCTTGGGTCTTCCGGTACACCGGGCCCAGCGGACGGCGGCGCGAGATGGGGCTGGGGGTGGCCAGGCGCGGCAGCCCGGCGCAGGCCGGCGAGGCACTGACCGGGGCGCGTGACGATGCCCACAAGGCGCGCGAGCTGTTGCGCCAAGGGGTCGACCCGATCGAGGCCCGAGACCAGCGGCGCGAGGCCGCCCAGCAAGCGGAGGCCACCGCCAAGGCCGAGAAGGCGCGGGAGCGTTGGACGCTGGCCCGGTGCGCCCGGGACTACCACGAGCGCGTCATCGAACCCAGCCGCACCACCAAGCACGCCGCCCAGTGGATCGCCAGCCTTGAGAACCACGTACCCCCGGCGCTGTGGCACGCCGCGGTCGACTCGATCGAGCCGCCTGCACTGCTGTCGGCGCTGGTCGACGTCAAGCCGCACGAGCGGGCGCGAAACCTGAAGGGCGACAGGGTGCCCGAGACGGTGCAGCGAGTGCGCCAGCGGCTGGACGCGATCTTCGAGGACGCGATCTTCCACAGGCGCGCCACCATGAACCCCGCGGCGGCCGTCAAGCGAAAACTTCGCGAGGCCACCCCGCGGCGCGATCGCGGCGAGTTCCGGGCACTGCCCTACAAGGAGGCGCCGGCCTTCATGGCGGCCCTGCGGTCAGCCGAGGGCGTGGCGGCGCGATGCCTGGAGCTGGCCATCCTGACCACCGCGCGCACGTCCGAGGCGCTGCTGGCCGAGTGGCCCGAGTTCGACCTCGAGGCCGGCACCTGGGTCGTGCCTGCAGGTCGCATGAAGGCCAAGGAGGCGCACACGGTCTACCTGTCGCAGCGCGCCCTCGACATCCTGGCCGGCATGAAGAGCCAGGGGCAACGCTTCGTCTTCCCCTCGTTCGCCAAGACGGGACCGCAGGGCGAAGCGTGCCCGATGTCGAATATGGCGCTGCTGACGACCCTGGATCGCCTGGGCTACCGTGACCGCACCACGGTGCACGGCCTGGCACGTGCCACCTTCAGCACCTGGGCGAATGAAACCGGTGCAGCCCGGCCTGATGTGATCGAGGCGTGTCTGGCGCACGAGGAAAGCAATCGGGTCCGCGCTGCCTACATGCGCGCCGACTTCGCGGCCGAGCGCAAGGCGCTGTTGGCAGCCTGGGCCGACTACTTGGCCAGGCCGCCGGCACAGGTGATCGAGCTGCAGAGCAAGCGGGCCTGAGCCGCGGAGGGCACACCATGCGCGACCTAAACGTGACGATGACGCGGGCCTATGACGGGGGTCCGTTGGCCGTGATCGATGACGGCCTGCCCGGCAACGGCGCGGAATTGCGACCGCAGCAACTGCGCGCTCTCGCCGCTGCACTTGAGCGCCTGGCCAGCGAAGTCGAGGCCCGCAAGCTGGTGCACCGTGGCAAGCCACTGCCCAACGAGCGGCGGGTGTTCGCGGTCCAGAAATAGAGCGGAGTAGATTCCCGAGCGAGCCCGACGACATCGGGCACCGTGGCCGCTGCGGTCCAGAGGCAAGGCGGGGCCGGTAGGTGTTGAAGCACCTGCCGACCCCTGACCACTGAGAAAGGCGACTTCCCGATGGTTGATGAAACTGTACCCGGCGGCGCCGGGGCACAGCAGGGGACGGGGAGCGACCTCCCGGCCGCGTTCATGACTTGGAGGCGGACCGCCAACATCAAGCGCATGCCCGGCATGATCCTCATGCCCCGTTGGACCGCGGAGCACGAGCCTTGGGTTCAGGCTGCAATCGCGGAGCATCTTGCCGACGACGTCGGTTCACCGGACCTTGTGCGGTTCGCGCGCGGGCGCTGGCGCTTTCGCAAGCCTGGTCGGCGCGGCGCTGATGCCGCGTGGCCACCGCGGCCGCCTGGCGAGCGTGAGTTTCTGGCGCTGATCGCACGCCTTGTCGACATCGTCCGAAAGCGCGACCGAAAAGCGATGGCCGCTGTTCGTGCCGAGCAGACGACCAAGAGCCGCGCAAGGCACCGTGCAATCGTCGACGCCTACATGCGGGCGAGCACGCCGCGCGAGCGAAATCAGAAGGCCCTTGCCGAGGCGCTGGGCGTCAGTGTCCGCACTGTGGGTGCGGCCCTGAAATTGGTCAGATCGGCAAAACTGACGCCGCGTAATTCCGTTCAACGCATCAACCGATCAGATTACAGCCTCACCTAACGCGCATAGACAGCGCAAGAAGGAGAGGCGATTTTGATGCACCTTGAAGGATCGAGCAGGGGCCAAGCCCCCGCCACGCAGGGCCCCCAGCGGCATGGGCGCGATGAGTCCGCCACCGCGTCCGCCGGCCCCGTCAATGCGGCTCGCCTGGCCGCCCACGAAAAGAAGGGAGCGGCACCCGCGGTGCTGGGCCTGCTGAACGACCGGCAGGCCGCAGACCTACTCGGTGTCGGCGAGCGGACTTTCCTCGACATGATCGCTTCGGCCGAATGGCTCCCCGTTCCGATCGCCCTGGGCCCGCGGATGCGCAGATGGGACGCGGCCGAGCTCATGGAGGCGGTCCGCTCCAAAGCGCCGCGCGCCACGAAGGGATCGGAACCCGCCCAGCTGCGCCGCGCGCGCATCGAGCGCATGAAGGCCACCGGCAACGCCGCGGCGACCGCGTGAGGCGCCACGATGACGCACTCACACATGCCCGCCGGGGCAGGCCCGGCCACACCCGGAAATGACAACGCGCCCGTGCAAGGGCGCGTCGAAGGACAAGGAACAGCAGACAGCCGGCATTGTGCCGACGACGGCGCGGCGGCGCAACTGAAGGAGGCCCTGCGCAAGCGGCGCGAAACGCTGGCCGCCAAGCTGGCCCGTCGTGGTTATGAACTGCGCGAGCTCGACAGCGGCGCCTGGCTCATCTCGAAGTGGAACCTGACCCGAGAAATCAGCGGCCCCGGGCTTGATGGCGTCGAGGCCTTCGCTGGCCAGGTGGGGGCTGTGTGACTGTGGCCGCTTTCACCTACAGCATCGGCCGCAGCCGCTGGGACAACATGCCGGTGCAGCGGCAGGCCGACACGCTGCGCGCCTTCGCTCATGACGTGCTCAGTCACCGAGCCGTCGACAAGGGGAGCGCCGGCTACATCAGCGCCGCGTCCGGCAATGATGGCCGCAGAGCCAGTGCCAACGCACTGCCCCGCGCCTGGCTGCCCATGGATGTGGACGGCATCGACGCCGACGCGCACGTCGAATGGCGCCTGCACCTGACGCGGTATCGCGGCTTCGGCTGGCCGACAGCCTCGAGCACGCCAGAGGCGCCGCGCGAGCGCGTCATCATCGAACTGAGCGAGCCCGTCGACCGCCACCAAGGCATCGCAATCGGCGCGCTGTTGACGCAGGACATCGAGGACAACTTCGGCACCGCGGTGCGCATCGACCCGTGCACGTTTCGGGCCGAGCAGCCGTGCTTCCTGGCGCTGCAGGGCGTGCGGCCGTTCTACTTGCTGGGCGACGCGCTGGACGTGCCGACCTGGTTGGAGCAGGTGCCAGAGCCGCCAGCGCCGCCGCCGCCGCCCAGCATCGAGGCCGCCAGCATGTCCGATGCGCGGATGCGCTACGTGGTCGACATGCTGGGCCAGGCCCGCCTGCTCATCAAGCCGCTACCCAATGGCCGCGGATACGCCATGCACTGCCCCTGGGCGGCGCAACACACAACCACCGACGCGCCGGGCTCGTGCGCTACGGCTCTGCTGTTCCCTGCCGAGCTCAACGGCTGGATGGGCACCTTCAAGTGCCTGCACAGCCACTGCGCCACGCGCCGGCTCGGTGACTTGCTGGCGGTGCTGCGTGCCGCTGCTGAAAGGACCGCGGCATGACCGCAGTGACGGCGCAGGCGATCATCGATGCCGCAGCCCGAACGGCGCCGCGCAGCGACCGCGGCCCGACCCCGCGCAAGCTCGACTTCGTGCTGGCTGACCAGCTGCCCGACGGCGACGAGACTTTCGACGATGAACTGATCGAGGGCACCATCGGCCGCATCGCGATGGCGGTTCTCTATGGCGACTCGAACAGCGGCAAGACGTTCCTGGCCATCGACATCGGCGCCGCGGTCGCCCAGGGCATTGAATGGCTCGGCAAGTCCGTCGACGGCGGCATGGTGGTGTACCTGGCCACGGAGTCCCCCACGTCGGTGCAGATGCGCCTGAGGGCCTACCAGCGGCACCACCGAGTGAGGGTGCCGGGCTTCGTCATCGTCAAGTCACCCATCAACCTTTTCGACGGGCTGGCCGACACCGAGGCCGTCATCGACCTGGTGCGTGATCTGGAACGTGAGCACGGCGCCAAGGTGGCGCTCATCGTCGGCGACACGCTGGCCCGCCTGGCCGTCGGTGCGAACGAGAACGCGGGCGAAGACATGGGCGTGGTGGTGCGCAACATCGACGCCATCCGTGCCGCCACCGGTGCTGCCTTCGTGCTGGTGCACCACACCGGCAAGGACGCGGCCAAGGGCATGCGGGGCTGGTCCGGCCTGCGCGCGGCCACCGACACCGAGATCGAGGTCACTGCCGACGACGCCACCGGCCTGCGCTCGGCAGAGATCACGAAGCAGCGCGACCTGCCGGGCAAAGGCGAGCGGATCGGGTTTCGCCTGCAGCCGGTGCACATCGGCGTCAACCGCTGGGGCAATCCACGCGGATCGTGTGTCGTCGAGGCATCGGACGCGCCGACACCCAGGCCGCGCGGCAAGCGCGTGAGCGAGATTGCGGGCGCCGTCGTCGAGCTGCTGACGCAGCACGGCGCAGGGATGCTCAAGGGCCGCATCGTTGCGCACTTCGACGGGCGCTACAACCACAGCGGTGTCTATCGCGAACTGAAGGCCATGGTTGAAGACGGCCGGCTCATTGAGTCGGTGGGCGTCCTGGCACTGCCCGGAAAACCCGTCTTGGTTCGAGGTGCCGAATAGTGCGAATCTGTGCGAATCACCAATCGGCACACGGGCACAGTTATGTGCGAACGTGTGCAGCACCCTTTAGGGGTGCACACATCCGCACAGAGCCCCAGCGCCTGAGGTTGGGGGGGATGTTGTGACCAGCGCTGGCCCCGGCGTCATGACCTGGACCGCGCAGCGCCTGGCCGGCGATCCGCTGCCACCGCTTCCCGCGCGGCCGGGGCGTGTCTTCGCATTGCACGATGAACCGCTTGCGCCTGAGTACCTGGTGGGCATCACCAGCGCCGTCGAGCTTTCCCGGCTGCTTGGTATCTCGCGCCAGGCCGCCGGCCAGCGGCTGAAGAAGGCAGGCGACCCATGAAGGCGGAAGCGCAGGAATTCAAGCGCAGCGGCCAGCACGAGCAGCTGCACAGGGCATCACCCCATCCCCAGCCGGTCCGCCGGCTGGCTTTCACGTCACACCTCGAAAGGATCGAACCATGACCACGACACCACGCCTGGAGGCCGCGCGCGCCGAACTGGCGACCATCGGAGCCGAGCGCCAAGAGCTGGACGACCAGCTCGCCCGGCTGCACCAGAACGTCGAGCCGGCCACGCAGGATGCGCGCGCGGCGGATGACCTTCAGCAGCAGCGGCGAGGCATCTTCGCCCGCCTGTTGCGACTCGGCCGGCCGGTTTCCGACGAAACCCCGGAGCTGGCCGAGATCGACCGCCAGCAGGCTGCAGCACGGCGCAGGGCCGTTGATGCACAGGCAGCGATCGAGGCCGCTCGCGAGATCGAGGCCGAGATCAGCGCGAAGCTCACTGAAATCGGGCCGCGCATTCAGGCAGCACAGCATGAGCTGTTGCAGGCTGCGGCGGATGCGGCGGGCGCCGAAGTCGAGCATCGTGTGGATGACGTGCTGCAGGCACTCATCACGCTGCGCGAGACGCTGGCCAGCACCTACGGGGCATTGACCGCCCGCGACCGACTGGCCGCGCAAGTACGGGGCGACCGGTTCAACGTAGAGCCGTATCCGCCGCTGCGGTCGATCACACTTTCGCTGCCGGCCCTGGGGATGGAAGAACGACTGCGCGGACGCGCTGACCTGGCCGGCTCGAACTACTCCCATGTGACGCTGGACTTCGGCGACGCGCTGTTTCGCGAATCTGCCGAGCTCATCGCGCGACTCACGGCGACCCAGCCAGCGGAGCCCCAGTCCGTTGACCGCGCCCAGCACCAGACCACGGCCCGCACGCGATCGGGTCACACACGGGCCACGGCCTGACCCGGGCCTTGCCAAGTTCGTTCCCCCAGCGATGGGGCCATTCGGCCCCGGATGGCACCCGTGGTCGCTGGGCTTGGCCCGTCGGTGGGAAACTGCCGGCGGGCACTTTTCAGGAAGCACACCATCATGGCAATCGGACGCAAGACAGGTGGCCGCGCAAAGGGCACGCCGAACCGCCGGACCGCTGAGGCAAAGGCACTCTGCGAGCGCCTGGCCACTGAGGGATCGACGCCGCTGGATGTGATGCTGACGGCGATGCGCCACGCTGCGAAGGAAGGCGACTTCGAGCAGGCCGTCGACTTCGCTGCGAAGGCCGCGCCCTACGTTCACCCGCGCCTGAGCGCGATCGAGCTCGACCTGAAGGACGTGAGCGATGCAGAGCTTCAAGCAGCTGCCCGCTAACGCGCGCCGCGCGCTGGCCCGGCGTGAGCTGCAGCGACGGGCGGGCCGGGCCGGTGCGAACGACGATCCCGAGCTGGCCGCACTGCGCGAGCAACTGGAGGTCGCGATTCCCGCGCTCATCCAAGGTGCTGGCGGCCGCGTTGATGCGGTCCACAGGCTGCGCCACCGCCTGATGACCGGCACCGCGACGGAAGACGATCACCGGCTGCTGGTCAGCGTGCCCGAGGGCCCCATGACGGCGGCCGAGATCCTGGACTTGCTGCACGAGACCGAGCTCAAGCTGTTCGGCCTGGAGCCCGACTCGGCCGAAGCGAAGGCTCTGCTCGGCTGAGAGGCCATCGCGGACGCCGAGCGGCGCTGCGGCGAGCTGCTGTCGCGGACGGAGAAGAACACCGGAATTCGGCTGCGTGGTTCGGCGGTCGAACGATGCGACCACCGGGAAACGCCGACCCTTGCCCAGATGGGCGTGACGGCGTCCGACCAGACAGGCAAAGTGCGCCAATTGGCGCAGTTACGCAGGCCACTACAGCGCACTCGCGCGCGCGGGGCTGCCAGGTGCGGTCGAACGATGCGACCGCACCACGCCGACATCAGGTGCGGAGTTTGCGGACTTACCCCGCGGCGAATCGCTGAGCGGCGGCATGGCGAGCTGCTGAAGCACTTTGCGAGGGCTGACCACAACCGCGGGAATCAGCATATGGCTACGTCCACCAATCGGACACAGCCGGCATCCCCATACGCCGACGCCCTGGCCGCGACGGGCACGAGCGCGCATCTGCTGGCGGACAAGTCGCTGAATGGACGCGCCACGGCCCGCAGAGCCAGTATCCATGCGGGTCTTGACACACTCCCTTTCCGCCAGTGATGATCGTCTTCGGCACCGGGCTTGAGCGTCAGCCGCGCCAGAGCCGCGCCGCCGTCAGCATGCCCGCCCAGGTGGCCAGCAGCGAGCCTGCCACGTGCGCCGCCATCGCGGCGCCGGCCCAGACCACACGGCCCTCAACCAGCAAGCGCATGACTTCGGCCGAGAAGGTCGAGAACGTGGTCAGGCCGCCGAGAAAGCCGGTGATCACGAACAAGCGCCATTCGGCCGGCAGGTGTGCCTGCTGCGTGAAGTACATCATGGCCACACCGATCAGGTAGCCGCCGATCACATTGGCCAGCAGCGTGCCCGGCGGGATCGACGGCAGCAGACCGTTCAGGCCAAGGCCCAGCAGCCAGCGCAGCAGCGCACCCAGCGCCGCGCCGGTCGCGATCGCCAGCACGCTGCTGCCCATGCTTGTGTGCTCAGCCGCTCTTCTTCAGGTAGGTCTCGGCCAGCCGCACCCAGTAGCTGGCACCGACCGGCAGCACACGGTCGTTGAAGTCGTAGCCGGGGTTGTGCACCATGCAGCCGCCTTCGCTGCCTTCGCCGTTGCCGATGAAGATGTAGCAGCCCGGCACTTTCTCGAGGAAGAAGGCGAAGTCCTCGCTGCCGGTCACGGGCTCGGAGATGTCGAGCATGCCGTCGTCGCCCAGCCAGTCACGCACCACCTGCTGGCAGAAAGCGGTCTGTGCCGGGTCGTTCTGCAGCACCGGGTAGCGGCGCTCGTAGTTCACGATTGCGGTGGCGCCATAGACGCCGGCCTGGGCCTGCGCGACCTCGGTGATGCGTTGCTGCAGCAGGTCGCGTACCTGTGGGTTGAAGGCGCGGATGGTCAGCCGAAGTTCGGCCTCGTCGGGGATCACGTTGGGCGCCTCGCCGGCATGGAAGGCACCGACCGTGATGATGCCCATCTCCAGCGGCGGCACGTTGCGCGAAACGATGGTCTGTAGGGCCATCACGATGCTCGACGCCGCCACCACGGGGTCGATCGCGCCTTGCGGCATTGCACCGTGGCCGCCCTTGCCACGCACCTTGATGATGGCCGAGTCGGAGCTGGCCATCGCAAAGCCGGGCACGGCAACGAACTTGCCTTCGGGCTTGCCCGGCATGTTGTGCATGCCGAACATGGCCTCGCAAGGAAAGAGGTCGAGAAAACCGTCTTCCAGCATCTTGCGTGCACCGGCCTGGCCCTCTTCGGCGGGCTGAAACACCAGGTGCACGATGCCGTCGAACTGCCGCGTGGCGGCCAGGTGGCGGGCGGCGGCCAGCAGCATCGCGGTGTGGCCGTCATGGCCGCAGGCGTGCATCTTGCCCAGCACCTTGCTCGACCAGGCGCGGCCGCTGGTTTCGACGATCGGCAAGGCGTCCATGTCGGCGCGCAGGCCGATGCGGCGCGTCGAGCTGCCAGCCTTCAGCGTGCCGACCACGCCGGTCTTGCCCAGGCCCCGGTGCACTTCATAACCCCAACGTTGCAGCCGTTCGGCCACCAGGTCGGCGGTGGCATGCTCTTCGTAGGCCAGTTCGGGGTTGGCGTGGATCTGCCGACGGATGGCGACCATCTCGTCTTCGTGGGCGCGGATCTCGTCCAGGGCGGGCAGCGGCAGGGGGGCGTTCATACGGGGCTCCAACGGGGTCGATGGAACATCGTAACCCCGTGGCGAGAGCCAGGCGGGGCGCTGGTGGGCGCTAAGCGTGCGTCAGACCCAGTGGCCGGCTTTCGATGAATCCCGGCTGCTCGCCACTGCCGCCGGCGGCAACCAGACGCGAGCGCCCCTGACGTTTGGCTTCGTACAAGGCCTGGTCCGCGCGCTGCAGGGCCTGGCTCAGCATTTCTGCCGGTCGCACCTGCACCACGCCGAAACTCAGGCTGAAGGTCGGCAGCGCCGACTGCACGGCCATCGATTGCACACGCGCCACCAGGCGCGTCGCCACCCGCATCGCATCCTGCACGCTGGCATGTCGCAACAGCAGCACGAATTCGTCACCCCCGTGGCGGCAGGGCAGGTCATGCACGCGCAGCAGATCACGCACGCAGCGCGACACCAGGCGCAGCGCGCGGTCGCCTGCGGCATGGCCGTGGTGGTCGTTGATGGCCTTGAAGTGGTCCAGGTCGAACATCATCAGCACCGCACTGGCCGGCGGGTCGTGCAGCAGCGCCTTGCTGGCCAGGCTTTCGAAGTGTCGGCGGTTGGGCACCTGGGTCAGCGGGTCGATGCTGGCCAGCGCGCGCAGCCGGCGCCGCGATGCGCGCAGGTGGCGTTCGCTGCGGTCGAAGACCAGGATCGTGACGACGAAGGCCATTGCCACCGACGACAAGGCGGTGGTCACGGCCTGGGCTTCGAACAGTGCGGTGGCGGCGATGCCGGGCAGCGTGGTGATCATCGGCGCGCCGGCGGCCAGGGCGACGATCGCGCCCAGCAGGTGCATCGGCCTGGCGTCGCGGCGCGAGCCGGCACAGACCAGCAGGCTGGCGGCATACAGGTGCATCAGCAAGGCGCCGGCGGGTGCGCTGATCGACGCCATCGCTGAATCGGCAGGCCACGCGTCGCTGCTGGCCACCAGCAGCGCGCACAGGCCCAGCGCCGCCCAATCGTGCCGCTCGTGGCCGGGCCAGTCGACGCGCGCGTGAAAACGTCGCATGCCGACCAGGCAAAGCGCCGGCCAGGCCAGCAAGGCCAGCCGCGCGGGTGCCATCGCCAGCGGGTGTGGCGCCAGGGCGGCCCCGAGCACGATGCCGGCCGTGCTCAACCACAACGCCGCCTGCCACAGCCGCCAGCCGCGCTGCGGGGGCTGCTGGCGTCCAATGAGGGTCAACGCCAGCGCTGCCACCGCGCTGGCACTGGCCGCAATCCACAAACCGTTGCCGACGTCGTTCATGGCAGGACATTGTGGGACCCACCCCAGCGCAGACCTGCACGGAAAGTGCAGGGGTTGCAAGCAGTTGCTACGGCTGCCCGGGGGATTTTCAGCGCTGAGCCGGCGCCGCATTGCTACCATCGGCGCCCTCTGAAACCGGCCTGTCGCGAGCGGGTGCAACACGGGAGTGCAAATGGCCATGGACGTGGTGGACTTCGAGATCAAGGGGTCCGAGATGCAGTTCGTCGAGATCGAGCTCGACCCCGGCGAGGCGGCGATCGGCGAGGCCGGCAGCATGATGTTCATGGATGCCGGCATCGGCATGGACACGGTGTTCGGCGACGGGTCCAGCAGCAGCGGTACCGGCGGCCTGTTCGGCAAGCTGCTGTCGGCCGGCAAGCGGCTGGTGACCGGCGAATCGCTGTTCACCACGGTCTACACCAACCAGGTGTTGGCCAAGCAGCGCGTGGCCTTCGCCGCACCGTACCCAGGCAAGATCCTGCCGATGGACCTGTCGCAGCTGGGCGGCACGCTGATCTGCCAGAAGGACGCCTTTCTGTGTGCGGCGCGCGGTGTGCAGCTGGGCATCGCGCTGCAGCAGAAGATGTCGGTGGGCTTCTTCGGCGGCGAAGGCTTCATCATGCAGAAGCTGGACGGCAACGGGCTGGCTTTCGTGCACGCCGGCGGCACCGTGGTTCGGCGCGAACTGCAGGCCGGGCAGACGCTGATGGTCGACACCGGCTGCGTCGTCGCCTACACGTCGGGCGTCAATTTCGAGATTCAGTACGTCGGCAAGATCAAGACCGCGCTGTTCGGTGGCGAAGGTCTGTTCTTCGCCAAGATGACCGGCCCCGGCACGCTGTGGCTGCAGAGCCTGCCGTTCTCGC
The DNA here is from genome assembly GCA_016707445.1 of Rubrivivax sp. Lineage (GTDB taxonomy): Bacteria > Pseudomonadota > Gammaproteobacteria > Burkholderiales > Burkholderiaceae_C > Rubrivivax. Next base: position 33,331 of record JADJHR010000010.1, on the reverse strand, counting down.
GGCTGGCTTCGCGGGTCTTTGCCGCCGCGCCGCAACGCGGGGGCAGCAAGGGCGAGGGCTCGGTGCTCGGCGGTTTCGGCGGCGCCGGCGTGCTGGGCGGTCTGATCGGCGGCGACGATGAATGAACATGGGATGGCGCCGCCGGGGTCTGCGACGCGCTCGCCGACATCGCCTGCAGCGCGACGCCCGCATGGCTGAAGCCCCATTGCAGCGCACCCGCCCGGCCCGACCAATCTTCGCGCTGATTTCCCTGGGCGGCCACAACTTCGCGGTGCTGTTTCCGATCTGGGACATGCTGGCGGGCAGTGCCCGTTTCGATGGCCGCTTCGACGCCACCGGCATCCGTGACCTGTTGCCCGAGCACGGTGGCCGTGACTGCGGCCAGGGCTTCTGGGCACAGCAGCGGCTGGGGTTGCAGCGGCTGGCAGCCACGCTGCTGCGTCGGCGCTTTGCCGCGCAGCCCGGCTAGCCGAGCGGCTATCCTGCGCATCATGGGGGAGATCGTCGACGCCACGTGGCGGGCCGTGGCCTATTGCCTGCACCCGCTGGCGCTGCTGTGGGCTCTGTTGCCGCTGGCGCTGGTGGCGGGCGCCGTGTTCGGCCTGGGCTGGTTCGGCTGGGAGCCCGCGGTGGCCGGCGTGCGCACGTTGCTGGAAGAGGGTGACCTGCTCTCAGCCCTGTTCGACTGGTTGACGGCGATCGGTGCACCCGACCTGCGCCCGCTGCTGGCGCCGATGATCGTGGTCGCGCTGGTGATCCCCGCCGTGGTGATGGCCACGCTGCTGGGTGTGGCCTGGCTGATGGCGCCGGCGATGGCCGACCTGGTGGTGCGCCGCCGTTTCCCCGGTCTGGCACGCAACCCGAGTGCTGCCGGCCGCTGGCGCGCGCTGGGCTGGTCGCTGGTGTGTGCGCTGTTCGCGCTGCTGGCGCTGCTGCTCAGCGTGCCACTGTGGTTCGTGCCGCCGCTGGTGCTGGTGCTGCCGCCGCTGATCTGGGGCTGGCTGTGCTACCGCGTGCTGACCTTCGATGCCCTGTCGCGCCACGCCGGCACGGCCGAGCGGCGCTTCATCCTGCACCGCGACCGCTGGTCGTTGCGGCTGGCCGGCCTGGCCTGCGGCGTGCTGGGCGCCTTGCCGTCGCTGCTGTGGGTGCAGGGCGCGATGGTGCTGGTCTGGGCACCCTGGCTGATGGTGGTGGCCGTGTGGCTCTACATCATCGTCTTCAGCTTCGCGAGCCTGTGGTTCGCACATTTCACCTTGGCGGCCCTGCACCGGCTTCGGCAGCATGCCGCGGTGGTGACGACGGCCCCGGAAAGCAGACTCGCATCATGAGCACTCCCAGTTCCGGGCCTCGCCCAGCCCGTCCCCCACAGGGGTCAGTGACAGTGGCAACGCCACATATCCTTGAGAACACGCCGCAATTCGGTCTCATCATCGTCGGCGACGAAATCCTGTCGGGCAAGCGTCAGGACAAGCATCTGGCGCGCGTGATCGAACTGCTGTCGGCGCGCGGGCTGGCGCTGGCCTGGGCACGCTACGTCGGCGACGACCGCCCGCTGATCACCGCGGCGCTGCGCGACGCCTTTGCCGGCGGCAGCATCGTGTTCTGCTGCGGCGGCATCGGTGCCACGCCCGACGACCACACGCGACAGTGCGCTGCGGCCGCGCTGGGCCGGCCGCTGGAACTGCATCTGCAGGCCAGGCTGTTGATCGAGCAGCGCATGCAGGACGTGGCACGCGAGCAGGGCCAGCCCTACGAGCCCGACCGGCCCGACAACCTGCACCGGCTGAACATGGGCGTGTTCCCGCAGGGCGCCGAACTGATCGCCAACCCCTTCAACCGCATCCCTGGCTTTTCGGTTGGCGACGTGCACTTCGTGCCGGGTTTCCCGGTGATGGCGCACCCGATGATCGAAAGCCTGCTCGACGGCCGCTATGCCAGCCTGCATGGCGCGCAGGTGCAGACCGAGTTGTCGGTGGTGGTGTTCGGTTCGATGGAGGCGACGCTGACGCCGCTGATGGAGGACATCGAGGCACGCTTTGCCGGCGTCAAGGTGTTCAGCCTGCCCAGCGTGAACCACCCGATGCACGGCCGCCACATCGAGCTCGGGGTCAAGGGGCAGGGCGCCGCCGTGCAGTCGGCCTACGCCGTCTTGCGTGAAGGCTTGGTCCAGTTTGGTGCATCACTTGGCCCCGAAACGGTGCGATCCAACGCGGTCCAGTGATCCATGATGGTGCGCTGCCAGGTTGCCTGCACTGCCGCAGCCTTGTGGCGCTGCCCGAGGCGCATGCGCCAGGCCTGACCAAGGGCGTTCTCGGTGCGCCGGGCCAGGCTAGATGCTGGCACGCAAAATGCTAAATTTCGGTGCGCATTTGGGCGAACCCGTCATTGACGGGCCGCTGAACGCCAGAACACATCCTCCCATTCCGTACCTTCCACAGCCTCGCTAGGAGACCCTCAATGGCAAAGAACGTTGCCGACGTGATGAAGATGGTGAAGGAAAACGAAGTCAAGTTCGTCGACCTCCGCTTCACCGACACCCGCGGCAAGGAACAGCACGTGACGGTGCCTGTCTCCCATTTCGACGAAGACAAGTTCACCAGCGGGCACGCGTTCGACGGCTCGTCGATTGCCGGCTGGAAGGGCATCGAAGCGTCCGACATGCTGCTGATGCCGGACCCGAACACCGCCAACATCGACCCGTTCTTCGACGAGCCAACCGTTATCCTGACCTGCGACGTGGTCGAGCCCGGTGACGGCAAGCCCTATGAGCGCGACCCGCGCTCGCTGGCCAAGCGTGCCGAGGCCTATCTGAAGAGCAGCGGCATTGGTGACCTGGCCTACTTCGGCCCCGAGCCCGAGTTCTTCATCTTCGATCAGGTGCAGTGGAACGTCGACATGTCGGGCTGCTTCGTCAAGATCGGCTCCGAAGAGGCGCCCTGGAGCAGCGGCGCCAGCTTCGAAGGCGGCAACATGGGCCACCGCCCGGGCGTCAAGGGCGGCTACTTCCCGGTGCCGCCGGTCGACAGCTTCCAGGACATGCGCTCGGAGATGTGCCTGATCCTCGAATCGCTGGGCATCCCGGTCGAAGTGCACCACCACGAGGTCGCCGGCCAGGGCCAGAACGAGATCGGCACCCGGTTCAGCACCCTGGTGCAGCGTGCCGACTGGCTGCAGCTGCAGAAGTACGTGATCCAGAACGTGGCGCATTCCTACGGCAAGACGGCCACCTTCATGCCCAAGCCCGTGGTCGGTGACAACGGCAGCGGCATGCACGTGCACCAGTCGGTGTGGAAGGACGGCAAGAACCTGTTCGCCGGCGACGGCTACGGCGGCCTGTCCGAGTTCGCGCTGTACTACATCGGCGGCATCATCAAGCACGCGCGTGCGCTCAACGCCATCACCAACCCGGGCACCAACAGCTACAAGCGCCTGGTGCCGGGCTTCGAGGCCCCGGTCAAGCTGGCCTACTCGGCGCGCAACCGCTCGGCCTCGATCCGCATCCCCTACGTGGCCAGCCCCAAGGGTCGGCGCATCGAGGCGCGATTCCCCGATCCCACCTGCAACCCCTACCTGGGCTTCAGCGCGCTGCTGATGGCGGGCCTGGATGGTGTGGAGAACAAGATCCACCCGGGCGAGGCCGCGACCAAGGACCTGTACCACCTGCCGCCGGAAGAAGACGCGAAGATCCCCACCGTCTGCCACAGCCTGGACCAGGCGCTGGAATATCTGGACCGCGAGCGCGCCTTCCTGACCAAGGGGGGTGTCTTCACCGACGGCTACATCGACGCCTACATCGAGCTGAAGATGCAAGAGGTCACGCGCTTTCGCATGACCACCCATCCGGTCGAGTTCGACATGTACTACAGCCTTTGACGGCATCCGGCAGCATGCCGGATCGAACAAGGGGCAGCCAGCGGCTGCCCCTTTGCCTTGCTGGGGCCTGGGTCACAATGTTCATGCAGGCCCGCCGGCGCCTTGTCGGGCGTCAGTGGCGGACCTGCCGTTGGAGGTGACACGATGACAGTGCGAAGTCCAGCCCTGTGGACCTGCCTGCTGCTGGCGGCCGTGGCGCTGCCCTCGGCGGCGCAGACGCCGGCGGCAGCCGCGGCATCCCAGGTCTACCGTTGTCCCGGACCCCCGGTGCTTTACACCGATGCCTTGTCACCGCAGGAAGCGCGCGAGAAGGGCTGTCGCACGATCGAGGGCACGCCCATCACGATCATCCAGGCAAGGCCCAAGCCGGCGCCGGCCAAGGCCGAGGCTGGCAACGGCGCATCGGCGGCGCGGCCGGCCGACAGCAAGGTCGACCCGAGTGCACAGCGCCAGCGTGACGGCGAGGCGCGGCGCATCCTGCAAGACGAACTGAAGAAGGAAGAAGACAAGCTGCTGGTGCTGCAGAAGGACTACAACAACGGTGAACCCGAACGCCGCGGCGATGAGCGCAACTACCAGCGCTACATCGACCGCGTGGCCGAGATGAAGTTGGCGATCGCGCGTAAAGAGGCCGACATCGCGGCGCTCAAGCGCGAAATCGCCAAGCTGCCAGCGCCCTGACGATGTCCGGTGCGGCCGAACCGGCGCTGCCGCCGGGCCTGGACGCCTTCGATCACCTGGCCACGATGGTGGCCGTGGTGCGGCCCGACGGGCATTGCCTGCTGGTGAATTCGACGCTGGAGAACATGATGGGCGTGTCGCGCCGCGCCCTGATGCGCAGCAGTGCCACCGACTGGCTGGTCGACCCGGTGCCGCTGGGCGACGCCTTGCGCCTGGTGGCCCACAACGAGGTCGCCAGCGGCCGCTTCGAGGCCCTGATGAAGCGCCAGCCGGTGGGCGGAGCCGGCGGTGTTGGCGGCGTTGACGGTGGGTTTGAGGTGCCCAGCCACGAATGCCCGGTGCACGTGATCGTCAGCCAGCTCGACCGCCCCGAGCATGTGCTGATCGAGATGATCGAGATCGAGCAGCAGACCCGGCTCGACCGTGAAGAGCGCGCCCAGGGTCAGGCGCAGGCGAACAAGGAGCTGGTGCGCAACCTGGCGCACGAGATCAAGAATCCGCTGGGCGGCATCCGTGGCGCCGCGCAGTTGCTGGCGATGGAGGTCGATTCGCGTGAATTGACCGAATACACCCAGGTCATCATCCACGAGGCCGACCGCCTGCAGACGCTGGTCGACCGGCTGCTGGCACCGCACCGCCGGCCGCAGGTGGTGGGCGACGTCAACATCCACGAGATCTGCGAGCGCGTGCGCTCGCTGATCCTGGCCGAGTACCCGCGCGGGCTGGAGGTGGTGCGCGACTACGACACCTCGATCCCCGAGTTTCGCGGCGACCGCGAGCAGCTGATCCAGGCGGTGCTGAACATCGCGCACAACGCGACACAGGCCCTGGCCGGTGGCGCCGCCGACGCCGACATGCCCGGCAGCGGGCGCATTGCGCAAGGTGACGCACGCATCGTGCTGCGCACGCGGGTGGCGCGGCAGGTCACGGTCGGCAAGCAGCGCTATCGGCTGGCACTGGAATTGCATATCCAGGACAACGGGCCGGGCGTGCCCGAGGCCATTCGCGATCGCATCTTCCATCCCCTGGTGTCGGGGCGTGAAGGCGGGTCGGGCCTCGGGTTGACGCTGGCACAGACCTTCGTGCAGCAGCACATGGGCACGATCGAATGTGAAAGTGTTGCCGGCCGCACCGTGTTCAAGCTGCTGATTCCACTGCCCTGAGGGCCTGCCCCAGCCGTTCGATGATCAACCTGCGTCGCGCTGCATGAAACCCATCTGGATCGTTGACGACGACCAATCCATCCGCTTCGTGCTCGAGAAGGCGCTCGACGCGCGAGCAGTTCCAGGTGCGCAGCTTTGCCAACGCGCGCGAGCTGCTGGCGGCGCTGGACAGCGACGAGCCGCAGGTGCTGGTCAGCGACATCCGCATGCCGGGCATGTCGGGCATCGAGTTGCTGGCCAAGGTGAAGGCGCGGCTGCCTGGCCTGCCGGTGATCATCATGACCGCGTATTCCGATCTGGACAGCGCGGTCTCGGCCTTCCAGGGCGGGGCTTTCGAATACCTGCCCAAGCCCTTCGACCTGAACAAGGCGGTCGAGCTGATTCGCCGTGCCGTTGATGAAAGCCTGCGCGAAGAAGTGGCCGATGGCAGCCTGGCCCAGGCACCCGAGATGCTGGGCCAGGCGCCGGCGATGCAGGATGTGTTCAGGGCCATCGGCCGACTCAGCCAAAGCAACGTGACGGTGCTGATCACCGGCGAAAGCGGCACCGGCAAGGAACTGGTGGCGCACGCACTGCACCGCCACAGCCCGCGCGGCGACCTGGGCAACAAGGGGCCCTTCGTCGCCATCAACACCGCGGCGATCCCGAAGGACCTGCTGGAAAGCGAGCTCTTCGGGCATGAGCGTGGCGCCTTCACCGGCGCGCAGACCACACGACGCGGCCGCTTCGAGCAGGCCGACGGCGGCACGCTGTTTCTCGACGAGATCGGCGACATGCCCTTCGATCTGCAGACCCGGCTGCTGCGTGTGCTGAGCGACGGCCAGTTCTACCGTGTCGGTGGCCACCAGCCCTTGAAGGCCAACGTGCGCGTGATCGCTGCCACGCACCAGAACCTGGAGGAGCGTGTGCGCCAGGGCGTGTTTCGCGAGGACCTGTACCACCGGCTGAACGTGATCCGTCTGCGCCTGCCGGCACTGCGCGAGCGGCGCGAGGACATTCCGATGCTGACGCGACTGTTCCTTGGCAAGAGCGCGCGTGAGCTCGGTGTGGACGCCAAGCGCATCACCGACGCCGCCTTGCAGCGCCTGCAGGCCTTCGAGTTCCCGGGCAACGTGCGCCAGCTCGAGAACATCTGCCATTGGCTGACCGTGATGGCCCCGTCGCAGGTCATCGAAGCCAAGGATCTGCCACCCGAGCTGCTGCGCGCCGAAGTGGCGGCCACGCCGCAGGCTGCGGCCGCACCGCCGCCGGGCGACCATGCACCGATACCCGCCTTCGATGCACCGTTGAACGAGACTCCGCCGCCGATGTCGGTCGCGGCACCGCCCGAAGCGGTCGTGCCGTCGTGGTTGCTGGACCTGGAGCGCGAAGCACGTCGACGCCTGGAAGGCGGGGAGGCCGAGGTCTGGGACGCGCTGACGCGCCAGTTCGAGGGCCGGCTGATCCACACCGCACTCGAGATCACGCGCGGACGACGCATCGAGGCCGCCCAGCGCCTGGGCATCGGCCGCAACACCATCACACGCAAGATCCAGGAACTGGGCCTGGATGACTGAGCGGGCACGGCCCGCGAGCTGACGGGCTGACCGCCTGCTTATGCGAGTTCGACGATCACCGGGGCGTGGTCGCTGGGGCGTTCGTTCTTGCGCGGCAGCTTGTCGATGCTGCAGGCGCGCACCTGGCTGCGTAACGCTTCGCTGACGAGGATGTGGTCGATGCGCAGGCCCTGGTTCTTGCGGAACGCCAGGTTGCGGTAATCCCACCAGCTCCAGCTCTTGGGAGGCTGCTCGAACAGCCGAAAGGCATCGTGCAGACCCAGCGCGAGCAGGCCCTGGAACTGGGCACGTTCCTCGGGGGTGCAGTGGATCTGCCCGGCCCAGGCCACCGGGTCGTAGACATCACGGTCTTCGGGCGCGACGTTGAAGTCACCCATCAGCAGCAGCTGCGCATGCGTGGACAACTCGGCCCGCACCCACTCGCGCAGCGCGTCCTGCCAGCGCATCTTGTAGACGAACTTCTCGCTGTCGGGTGCCTGGCCGTTGGGAAAGTAGGCGCCGATCACACGCAACCCGGCCACGGTGCCGGCGATCACGCGAGCCTGCTCGTCGGCAAAACCCGGGATGTTGTTGACCACCGCCTCAGCCGGTTGACGGCTGATCAGCGCCACGCCGTTGTAGGTCTTCTGGCCGAAGCAGCGCGATTGCCAGCCGGCATCGGCGAATGCCGCATGCGGAAACTTCTCGTCGACGAGCTTGGTCTCTTGCAGCACCAGCACATCGGGCGCCTGCGTGGCCAGCCAGTCGAGCACCTGCGGCAGCCGAACGGCGAGTGAGTTGACGTTCCAGGTCGCTAGCCGCATGGGGTCAAAGGTCCTGTATCAAGGGCTCGAAGGCTGAATCTGGATTCGGGCTAGGCAATGGGCTGCAAGACGTGCCGCTGCGCATCGGGATTGTGCATGCCGGTGGCGAGGATGCTGATAGGCCTGCCAGCGTATCCAGCAACGCCGTCGGCTTCGCCTTCAGGGTTGCATCGCTGACGGCTTGTTCTAGATGGATGAACAGGCGCTGCCTGCGTCGCCCAAAGCCCTGGCGCAAGCGCTTCTGCAATTGCCAGAGAGCGCCGCTGACGGCAGATTTCGCCCTGCCTGTCCAGGTTCGGCAGGGGTGCGGGAACTTCTGACTGGTTCGAGATCAGTCGGATCGAAGCAGTTGCAGATGTCGAGATAACTTACAAGGTCTCAAACTGATTCGATGCAAGTGCTTGAGAACACTGAGAATTTAATTTCAGTACGCTTCTTGCTTGGTTTGCAAGCACTTTGTCAACGAGGGGTTGAACCATGCGCACCAGGATTTTCCTAACGGCGTCCATTGCTGCGGTTGGGCTGTTGGCCACACTGTCGCCTGCGGTGGTACTCGCGAGCACGGTTCCCTTTTCACAAGCGTACGTCGCTGAACATAACCCGGACGTACCAAACGATCCCTTCTACCTCGTTGCAGACGACAACAACTCCGTTCCGCCATCTCCGGCCGCGGCCAGCCTGGCGAACAGCGGCGTTTGGGGTGCCGCTGGCGCAAGCGCGTCGGCAAGCCTGAGCAGCGGTCAGTTGGGCGGGCGGGTCTACGGCAATCTGACAGGCCAGTGTGCTGGCACTTGCCCTGGCGCGAACCTCATTTATTCGCAGTCGAACGCCTTGTTCGGAGATGGCTTTCGATCGCTGAATACCGATGGAACGCCCTTCAACTGGCAAGGTGGTTCGACGGCTCGCTTTGGCATTACGGTCGATGGCAGCCTGGCGGCATCGCCGGCGTTTGGTGGCCCGAACAGTGGCGGCGCATGGGTGACGTTGTTGCTGTTCCAGCACGACACCCTGAGCCCGACGGGTGTGTTCGGGGCCCAACCAAACCTCATCACGTACTACCACTACCTGATCGGCAATCCGAACCTTCAAGTGACGTCCTACGGCGGTGGCGTCGTTCCCAATCTGACGCTGATGCCCACCGCCTATCTCGGCGCTTTGGGTGGAGGACCGATCAGCATCGTTCAAGACTTCCAGCCGGGCGGTGATTTCGACTGGGTTCTGCTTCTGGGCTCCTATGCGAACGCCGATCTTCCGGGCCAGAGCTTTGACGTCGACCTATCCCATACGGTGACGTTCAGCTATGAAGGCCCTGAAGGTACTTACACGCAGTCGGAGTCCGGCATGTTCAACAATTACGATGTACCTGCCGCGTCGGTTCCCGAACCCTCTACCTTCGCTCTGCTTGCGCTCTGCCTCGCGGGTCTCGGCTTGGTACGCCGGCGTACCGTGCATTGAGCGATTCGATGGCCCGGTAATCGAAAACCGCGCTTCGGCGCGGTTTTGCCATTTGAGACCGATTCGGGGTCGGCGTTTCGGGTGCACCCTGGTCGACCCAGTCTCGTGAGAGAAATCGCGCGCTGCGGGCGGCTGCCGGCACGTTCGGGTCACGATGGCAGGTCCGGACCGGGCTGCAGGCTCAGCGGCAGGGCCTCTTGCAGGAACCCGAGACTGTCTCGCCAACATCGAATGGCGTTCGCGCGCCAGAACATGACATGAAAGGCATGCACTTCACCGGCGTAGTAGTGCGCGCTGCAGGGCGATCGAAGTCTGTCCAGTGCGACCTCCAGCCGTTGCGAATCGGCGGTCACCGGATCGGCCAGCCCGGCGGCGATGAACAGCGGTGGCAGCGTCGCCGGCGGCTGCATCGCCTCGACCACGCACAGTGGATCGGCCAGTGCCTGCCCGGGGCCGGGTTGATCGAATGAGGCCCCGAGGTATGAGCGGGCCGCATCGCGGGCAACACGTGCTGCCAACGCCGAGACGCCGTTGCGGCGGTAGCGTGCCGGCGCGCTGGTCTGCAGGAAGCCGCAGTACAGAAGCGCGGCGACTGGCCGCACGCCGCGCTTGAACAGACGCGCGGCAAACGGCTCTGGTCGAGGCGTGCAGCAGGCCAGCAGTACCGACAAGGCCAGGTTGGCGCCGGCTGATTCACCGGCCAGTGCCATGCGTTGGCTGTCGCCACCGTAAGCGGCCACATGGTCAGCTGCCCACGACCAGGCGGCGCAGGCGTCTTCGAGCGCGGCCGGAAACCGATGCTGCGGCGCCAGCCTGTAGTCGACGTTGCACACCAGATAGCCCCAAGAGGCATAGACCGCGGCCAGCGCACGGTGCGTGCGCTTGGATCCGATCGCAAAGGCGCCCCCGTGCAGGTAGACCAGCACCGGATGGGGCCCCGGTCCTGCGGGCTGCAGGATGTCCAGACGCAGCGCATGGCCGCCATGGCACGCGTATTCCAGGTCCTCGATCAAGCGTGTGCCGGCCATGCGCCGCTTCATCTGCGGCATCAGATCGGCAAGCCCTGCCGCGGCGTGCAAGCCGGCGTCCAGCGCCACCCGCCGTACCAGCTGGCGGGCAGCGATCATGTTCAGCCAGCGGCGCATGGTTTGTTGCTCGTGACTGTGTGATGTACCGGGCTGCTTTGCACCTTCCTGCGCCTCATCATCTGTACCCTCTAAAGAGGCGGCCCTGGCGGGATGAATGCCATGTCCGCCCTCGATCGTGCCGCATCGCGCCCCGCCAAGGCGCAGCTGCATGTCAGCGCCTCGTGCCGGGGGATCGGATTCAGCCGAACACCGTGACCACCTGGGTGCCCATCGCCGCCAAGTCACCGGCCGGTGTCCAAATTCGCGCGGCATGGTTGACGTAGCCGCCTTCGACCAGCACCGACTCGCTGTCGATGCGCCACCAGCCGGCGCCGTGCCCGCCAGCGAGAGGGCGCAGCTCAAGCGCCCAGGTGACGCTGCTCGACGGCACCGGTTGCGAGAGTTCCCCGATCACCGGCGTGGCCGGCGCATCGGCCAGCAATACGGTCAGCACCTCGGGAACGATGGCGTCGGCGTCGGCATCGCGCAGCCGCAGGTGGATGATCGAACGGTTTCCAGGCGTGCCGCTGTACGGCAGCGCGCCCTCTGACCAGCGCATCTCCAGGTGCTGCAGAAAGGGCGGCATGTGCTCGGGCAGGTAGGGTACTGCGGGCAGCACGTCGGCCTCGTGCCGGGCCGGTGGACGCTGCAGGCGCCTGGGGCTCAGCATCGAGGGCCGCTCGGCGCTGTACACACCCATCAGCACCGATCCCAGCCGGCCGCCCTCGATCACGCGCGACATCACCTGGCACACGTTGCGCCCCTGGCGCAGCAGCTCGACCTCGACCTGCACCCGCCCCGGCTCGACCACCGAGACGAAGCTGCACTGCAGCGCACGCAGGCAGACGTCGGCCGGCCAGTCGGCGCCTGCGACGTCGCGCATCGCCTGCGCCGCGATCGCCGAGACCACGCCACCGTACGCGGTGCGACCCTGCTGCCAGTCGTCGGCGATGTCGAAAGTGACGGTCTGGCCGGCACGGGTGCGTCCGGCGACGAGGCTCGAAAACGGGGTCGGATTGGGCATGTCGGTCTGTAAGTCAGCTCAAACGGCGGATTGTCCTCGCAAGATGATCAAGCTCGGCGCGGCGCATGCCACCACCGCTGGGTCGCGGCCACGCGTTGCGTTGTGTTCTCCATCAAGACATCGTTGATAGGGCACCTGCCATTCTGTGGGGCCTCATGCTGGAGCTGGTTTCGCCAGCCAGCGGCGGCTAAAGTTGCGCGATCACGCCGGCCTTTCGGTCGGCAGGATGAAGGTGGTGTATGGCGACTCCCTGTTCGAAGCGCCGGCCGAGCCCGTGCGTGCTGAACTTGTGCAGCAGCGTCGTGCTGGCTGCAGTGGCTGCACTCGCAGGCTGCGGCGGCGGCGACAACACACCGATTCAGCCGCAACGCACGACGCTTGGGGCTGCGGTGCGAGCAGCCGCCGTGACGACAGGATCGATCACACCCGGCCAGCTTTTCGATTGGGCGGAACAGGAGTTTCCAACTTTGTTTCCGCCGGGTGCGCAGAACCAGGCGCTCACCGACAGCGGCATCGCCTACACGCTGCGCTACTACCCTGATACCGCCAACTACCTGGGCGTGGGCGATGCCGACGGCGTCGTCTACGGGCTGGGTGACTTCAGCAACCAGCTGATCGTCAGCTTCGGCGCGATGACCGATTTCAGCTGTGACGTGCTCAAGACCTGCACCCGCGTCACGCCCGATGCCGACGGCAACCTCGGCGCCGGCTTCGCGCGTGCCGCTGACTTCAGCCTGCGTGCCGGCGATCAGGTCTTGTTCGAAGGCCTGGGGCCGCAGGACAGCCTGATCGAAGTCAACTCGCCCGCGTTGACCGCGGCGCAGCTTTGCACACAGGCCAGCCTGCCCGCGGGCGCCGCACATCCGGTCATCGCGCAGTCGCCGATGCCGAGCGGGCTGTACCCGCGCAACGAGCTGTCCGGCCCCTACCGCACCTACCCGGCCGGGCTGTATGCCTTGTCGACAGGCACCGACAACTGCGGCAACGTCGAGCGCAGCACGCCCTGTGTCGCGCCCAACGAAGCGACGATTGCCGGTCAGGTCAACCCCGCGGGTGGCACTGACCGCCTGTGTTCGGTGACGCCCTATCTGATGAACCCCGCCAATCCCGGCAAGCCGACCACCAGTCCGCCGACGGTCAACCCGGCCTGTGTGCGTGGCCGCGTGCTGGACAGCACCTGGGCCGATCCGGCGGTGCAGGGCGTCTTTCTGCGGCTGAGCTGGAGCGACATCCAGCCCGCCTATGCCAGCTATGACTGGACGGCGCTCGACCGCGAACTGATGCAGGCCGTGCGCTACGGCAAGACGGTGACGATCGGCATCCGGGTGGGCGGCAACTCGATTCCCGACTGGGTGTTCAGCACCGGCAGCCCATCGCTGGGTGCTGCCAAGCCCGTCAACCTGAGGGACTGGGACACCGGCCCTGATGCCCTGCCCAACGCGAATTGCGGCTTCCAGTATGTCGTGGCGTCGCCCAGCGACCCGGCCTTCAAGGCGCTGTTCAAGAAGGCGATCGCCGACATGGCCGCGCACATCCGAGCAGATCAGCGCAAGTTCAGCGTGCTGGCTGGCGTCAAGATCACCGGCATGGGCATGGCGACGCTGGAAAACCGCCTGCCCAAGCGCTGCAACATCGCCGTTCGCAACCCTGCGCTGGGCGACACCGGTACGCAGGGGCACATCATCTCGGTGGACTCGAGAAGCCGGGCCGCGCCGGTCTTCGATCCACAATTCAACCTGGCGGCCGACCCCGGTGTCGGTCGCATCAAGGACGTCAGCCAGTGCGTTTGCAACCCCCAGGTGCTGCAGTACGCGGGCTACCGGCCGAGTGCGGTGCAGACGTTCTACAGCGAAGTCGAGGCCACCCTGCGCCAGAACTTCGGCTACAAGCAGATGACCTTCATGAACATTTCGGATGGCTTCCCGCAGATCGGCGAGAGCGGCCGCTTCCTGGGTGATCACCTGACGCCGCCGATCATCAGCGTCAGCACCAATGCATCGGGGCAGCCCGTCATCAGCTACGGGGCGCTGCAAGCCCGGCCGGCGCAGGTGCCGGCCGACATCCCGGGCGGCAGCGACACCACCCGGGCCCTGCTGCTCGACGGGCGCAACGGCGTGTTCGCGGGTGGAGACCTCGGCGCGGCGCGCGGCTTTGGCGTCGAGAACGCGGCGCTCAGCCAGATTGGCTTCGCCTACCGGCCGAACAGCGGCTTGCGCTGCAGTCAGCAAGTCGGCATCGACCTCAGTGGCACATTTGCGGGCAGCGCGACCTTCCCGATCGCGGCCGGCGCGCCGGTCGACGCCAGCACCCCGGGCTGCCCGAACTGGCTGGCCACCAAGGAAGGGGTGGCCTACGACAAGGCCGGCGGCTTCCAGGTCGGCAACGACTTGTCGGGCGCCAGCGAGATCGACGGCGCACTGTGGAACCTGACGCTCAACACCAATGGCCTGTTCATGGAGTTGTACGAGAGCGACGCCTGGCTGGCACGAAAGCAATCGGCGCTCAACGCGGGTTCGGTGCTGAACCCCGCGCCCGCGGTGATGACCGAGTTGGCGACCCTCAATCACGCTGCCGCCTCAGCCAAGAGCGGCGTGGACTGGAACACCCTGCTGCGGGCACGCGCAGCGGCTTTCTCGGCCGATGCCCGGCATGACAACCTCTACCAGTCCAACCCATTCCCGTCGGCCTACGCGGTGAACGTGGAGTCGGCGCCGGGCAGCGTGCGCTACCTGTTCAACGCCCGTGCCTGCCAAGCCTACTATGACCGTGGCGTTCCGCTGCGGGTCAACCGGATCAGCATCCTGAATTGACAAGCGCGCTGATGCCGGGCTGCGCAGCCAGTGCCTGTGCGCGTCGCCGCCGGGCACGCCATGGGTAGTCGGTTCAATCGAGAATGCGGGTTCACCATTTCCAGCGGCCTGCCCATGTGCCTTGCTTCGATCTCTGCAGACAGCGTCGAATGAATCCGCCCGTTCGGCACGACGCACTACTCGGCCACGGCCGATCGGACTGGGCCGTGCTGCTCGCGCTGACCGGCGCGTTCACCCTCAGCCAGGCCTACCGCACCGTCGCTGCGATCATGGCCCCGCAGCTGCAGGCGGATTTCAGGCTGACGCCGCAGGCCCTCGGCGTTTTCGCGGGTGCGTTTCACTTCGCATTCGGCGCGCTCCAGTTGTTGATGGGCGTCGGCATCGATCTCTACGGTGTGCGGCGTACCGCGCTGGCCGCTTTTCCGCTCACCATCGTCGGTGCCGCACTGTCGGCCTGGACCACGAGCTTCGGCGTGCTGGTGTTCGCCCAGGTGCTGATCGGCATCGGTTGCGCGCCGGCCTTCCTCGTTTGCACGGTGTTCATCGCACGCCACCACCCGCCCGCGCGGTTCGCGACGCTTTCGGGGGCTGTGCTCGGGATCGGCGGCGTCGGCATGCTCGTCACCGGCACGCCGCTGGCGTGGCTGATCGAGGCGCATTCGTGGCGTGTCGGGTTTGTGGTGCTCGGCGGCGCTTCGGTGATCGCCTGGCTGATCATCTTTGCCCTGGTTCACGAGCCGGCATCGGCCGCGGCGGCGCGCGCCGAAGAATCGCTGCGTGGCGCATGGCGCGGCTTCGGTGCCTTGTTCAAGATGCCGCACACGCTGGGCATCCTCGCACTGTCCGCCGTCACCTATGCCGCGTTCATCACCTTGCGGGGCCTGTGGATCGGCCCGCTGCTGATCGCCCGGCACGACTACTCGCTGGTGCAAAGCGGCAACGTCGCGATCGCGATGTCGGTGGCGTCGATGATCAGTGCGCCGCTGATCGGCAGGTTCGACCCCGGCGTCCGCACCCGACGCCGCTGGATCGTCGGCTACACCAGTGCAGGTGCTGCCTTGTTCGCGCTGCTGGCCTTCAATCCCGGCGCCGCGTTCGACGTCGTCGGCGCGATCGTCTTCGGGCTGATCTCGGGCTTCGTCGTGCTGCAGTACGCGGATGTGCGTGGCGCCTACCCGGAGACGTTGACGGGACGCGCCATCGCGCTGTTCACGATGGCGATGTTCCTCGGGGTCGCGATGATGCAATGGCTGACCGGGCTAGTGGCGTCGATCGCCGTGGCGCAGGCCACCGATCCCTTCATGGCCGTGCTGGGCTCGATCGCGTTGCTGCTGGCCACGGGCGCCATGGCATTCGTGTGGCTGCCGCAGCCCAAGCGGCTCGGTGAGGCTGCCGATCGCGGCCCCTGAGCGCTGCCGGCGCGATGCTGCCAACGCATTGACGGCGGTGATGGCTTGATTCACACCGGCTTTGATCTGCTCCGAGTCTCGACTTATGCTTGCACCATTCGCGAATGCAACGGAGAAAGCCAAAGTGTACAAACGCCTGCTGGTCGCCATCGATGGTTCGGACGTCGCCGAATCGATCCTGACTTACGCGCTCGGGATCTCCCGCGCCACCGGATCTCAACTGGCGCTGGTGCGCATCGTCGACGACGAAGCCCATCGCGCGCAGGCGTCGAGCTATCTCGACGCGCTGGCCGCCAGGCTCCAGGTCGAGGCGCACTGTGTCAGCGCCGGTGGCGATGTCGCATCGGCGCTTCTCGAAGAAGCCGCACGCGTGCCAGACACTTTGATCGCCATGACCACGCATGGGCGGTCCGGCGTGCTCGGCGCGGTACTCGGCAGCGTCGCGATGAAGGTACTGCGCGGTGGCCACGCCCCGGTGTTGCTCTATCGGCCCCACGCGCGGGTCAGCGGTGACGCAGGCGAGCCGATCAAGATCACCCGGGTCGTCGCGCCGATGGACGGTTCACCCAGCGCCGAGTCGATCGGCACCCAGGCGGGCGAGCTTGCACGCTGGCTCGGCGCCCGCTTGGTCGTGATCTCGGTGCTCAGCACGCGCGCGCAAGCCGCTGCCGGCGCACCGTCAGGAGACCTTTCCGAGTCTTCCTATGTGCGCACGCGGGCCGTCGAGCTGGGCAAGAAGTACGGGGTCGACTACAGCTGGGAAGTGCTGCATGGCGATGAACCCGATCAGGCGATTGCCGATTTTGTCGACCACGAGCGCGGCACCATGCTGGCGATGGTCACGCGCGCCAACACGGCGCCGGTGGCGGCAGCCTTCCTGGGCAGCGTCACGACCGGCTGCCTGCGCAAGGCCGGCGTGCCGATCCTGACCCGGCTGCCGTAGCGCGCTGTTCACGGCAGACAGCGGTTCGGCGCTGGCACTGAGGCCAGGGCCGGACCTGACGTTTCATATGACTCACCCAGGCGCTGGCGGTGTGAATTTCTGCATTCACGGTCGGTCAGCGACCGCGACCCGGCCGTCACTGTCCCGTTGCAACAGCGTTCGTGCCGCCTCGTTGACCTGCCCGGGCGTGAAGGACCGCCAGTCTGGCAATGCGGAGCGTTCGATGCCCAGCGATGCGCTCAGGTTGTCGATCACCAGGCGGTTGGCAAAGGCATGCGGAAGGTCAGGATTCACACTGGTGTTGGCGCCGAAGCGGTGCAGCAGCGAGCCGATGGTTTCGGTCGCAGCGCAAAGCTCGGCCAGCTTGGCTCGATATTCCAGTACGCTCTGCGGCAGGCCCGGAAAGCGGCGGTAGTCCGAGACGTGCTGCCCCTCATGCACCAGGTAGCTGACGCGAAAGTTCTCGGACGCGCGGTCATACGCCTGGCTGACGGCATACAGCGCATCGTCGGTGGCCCAGCCTCCGCTGTGGTGGCGATTGCAGGTCGCATAGCCCGCCCAACCGAGCGATGCAAAGCCGTGCAGAAAGACGACGCTGACGTCGACCCTGCTTTCTGCAAGCAAGACCGGATAACGCTGCGTTTCTTCGGTCGACCACAGCATCAGCTCGAGCAAGGGGCTGGTTCGCCCCAAGAGGGCGTGCAGCCCCTGCGACATGAAAATGGACTTCAATGCCGGCTCGGATGCGGACAAGGTGGCGGCTGCCTCTTGCCGTTCCGTCGCAAGGACAGCGTTCACGTCCGCCAGCAGCAGCGTTTCGTTGTCGGCCAGTGGCGGCGCCTGCGTCAGATGTCGGTGCCAATACGCCTGATAGGCACTGAGCAGCGCCCGGGGTGCCGCGGTCAGCGCAGCGGTGTGCGGGACAAACGGCATCGCCAGCCGTTCGAGCATGCAGGCCCACAGCTGGCGATCCCTTGCACAGAGATCGGCCGCATTGGTGGCGTTCAGTTGCGCGAGCGCCAGACGACCGTCGGCGCGCAATGCGGCGCCGACGGCCGCAGCAAACGTGGCGTTGTGACCCATGCGAGGTTTGGCGGCCGACGCAGCCGGAATGGCGACGCGGGCGAGCATAGCCGCACGCTGCACCGCAACTGCCGAGCGCGGGCTCAGGTCGACCCGAAGAGCGAGGATCGATATCCGCAAGATCTTGGGTCAATGGAAGCGTTGAGGGCCCGAGTGCTTGCGATAAGCTGCATCGTTCGTGCATCGATGCCAACGATCTTGCACCAACCCCATAACGACAAAACTGTGGTCAACCCGAGCATCAGGCCAGGCCGCGGTCGCCCATGAGGCCTGGCCTGCCGCCCGATGCCCGACAAGAGCCCGCGCCCTGGCGTGCGGCGCGACTGCTCGACGCCCCGCATCGGCTGTGCTTCTTCGCAGCCGGCCTGAACTGGGCCGGGGCTGCGCTGTGGTGGTCGGCCAGTCTGTTCGCCACGGCTCGGGGTGTGGCCTGGCCGTGGCAAGTGAATGCGGCGTCCGCGCACGGCCTGTGGTTCAGCCTGGGTGCCATGCCGCTGTTCATCGCCGGCTTCATGTTCACCGCCGGTCCCAAGTGGCTGCGCCGTCCACCCGTCGTGGCGCGCGAGTTGCGGTTGCCGGTGGCTGCGTTCACCCTGGGTTGGGTCATCACGGTGGCCGGGTTTCATCTGGTGCCGGTGGTGGCCGCGGCAGGCTTGGCCGTGGTCGCGCTGGGCTGGGGCGGGCTGACCTGGCGCATCGTTCGGCTGGTGGCGAACAGCACCCAGGCCGATCGCCGCCATCCGCGGCTGATTGTGCTGGCCAGCAGCGTCATCGTCGCCTGCCTCGGCCTGTCGTCGCTGGCCTTGCTGGTCAATCACGCGGAACTGCTGCACGTCGTGCTGCGGGTGGCCTTGTGGGGCGGCGTGTGCATGGTGTTCCTTGTCGTTTCACACCGCCTGCTGCCCTTTCTGGGCGCGCAGCTGTGGCCCTGGCTGGACACCCGCTGGCCGGACTGGCCGCTGTGGGTCGTGGTCTCGGTGCCGCTCACCCAATGCGTTAGCGCCACCCTTGCACCGTGGCCGGTGGCCCTGGCCGCATGGCGCCCGATCGCTGCTGCCCACCTGGCCGTGGTGGCGGCCCTGTGCTTGTGGATCGTCTTGCGCTGGACGCGCGAGCGCGCCTTGCGGCAGCCCCTGGTCGCAATGCTGTTCGCAGCCTTCGTGTGGTGGGATGTTGCCCTGTGGCTGGGCGCGGCCGCAGGCTTGCCCGGCCTGCGGGCCGATGCGGCGGCAGCGCTCGAACTGGCTGCCTTGCATACGCTGACCATGGGCTTTCTGGGTGGCACGCTGCTGGTCATGGCCACGCGCGTCAGCAGCACCCACAGTGGCCGACCGGTGGCCATCGACCGTGTGGCGCGCGGCCTGTTCGGCTTGCTGCAACTGGCGCTGCTGCTGCGTCTGGCGGCCGCGCTGGCGCCATCGTGGTCAACACAGATCCTGCCCTGGGCCGGACTGTGCTGGATGCTCGTTGCCGTCGTCTGGGCGGTGCGGCACGGCCGCTGGCTGGGGTCGGCGCGCGTCGATGGTCGACCGGGCTGAGCGCGTTCGCTCATCGTCCTCGGGCCAGGGCGACACATGATCGCGGTTATGGTCTTGCCGTCGCTGTCGAGGCGCCAAGGGATGGGCTGTCCAACCTATCCATTCGGGGTATTTGCACCGTGGCGACGAGCCGCCACACTGGCTCTCGCCATGCCTACATTCGACGACGAAGGGTACCTGGTCGACCCTGATGACTGGAACGACGCGCTGGCCCAGCAGATTGCGCAGGGGCTGGGCGTGGAGTTGACCGACGACCACTGGTTCGTGCTGCGATTCATGCGCGATCGCTACCACGAGAATCGCGTGACGGTGGATGCCCGACATGTGATGCGCCATCTTGAGCAGCGTTATCCCGGCCAGGGGCGTCACAGGCTGTTCGAGTTGTTCCCTTACGGCTATGTGGCCCAGGCCTGCAGGGTGGCCGGCATGAAACGGCCGCGCGCGTGGAGCACCGGCTAACCTCTTCGCAGGGGGCAGGCCGCGGGCCTGCGTGCCGGACCTGCGAATCAGCTGCGCTTCTAGACCGTGGTGATGCCGCGCCGCAGCCGCATGGCCCGGCCGATGTCTTGCAGCGCGTCGTCGCTCAAGAGCCGGGCTGCCATGGGCAGCAGCTCGCTTTCTTCGCGGGCAATGTGGCGCTCGTACAAGGTGATGAAGGGTTCCACGTCGAACGACGATGGTGTCTGACCGGCCTCGATGTCCTGCAGAACCTGGCGCAGCGCCAGCCAATGGGATTCGAGCGCGCGATGGTCGAGCGTCAGGGCGTCCACCATCTCTCGAATGCAGACCGCGTCCGACCCTGCCATCGACTCGATCAAGGCTGGAAACAGGTCAACCTCTTCATCCGCATGGTGGTCCTTGGCCGCGGTGTCGAAGTAGCGCATCACGGCGGTGGCCGCCTGGCGCGCGTCGTTGTCGGTGCCGCTCTTGGCCAGATGCACCACGAGTCGGCGCAATGTCGAGCACTGCTTGTCGACGCGCTGATGGCAGGCCGACAGCATCTCCAATGGCACTTCGAAACTGCCACCGGGAGAGTTGTGGCCCGGAAGGTTGATGGTCATGGTGCGGGCTCCTGGTTTCACGGCATGGGTGAGGCCGTTGCGCGCCGACGCGGCACCGGCGCACACATCGCCACGCTGCGAGGCACGAATTGCGTCGACGGCCGCAGCGCCGTAACATGCACAGTATCTGCATCTTAGTGCATCGCGTGCTCGGATCGCACCCGACACACTGACGCTGCCTTCGAAGCGCTGAATGCCGCAGGCGCTTTCGAACACCATTGGTCTGGCGCCGCGCCAGGGCGATGCTCAGGTTCCATCGATGTCATGAAGGGCATCCACCCATGGCCGCCACCCCGCTGGAAGCACTGATCCTCGAGCAGGCCGCCGAAGCGGTGATCTACGCCGACCGACAGGGCGTCATCGAACGTTGGAACGCAGCCGCCACGGCCATGTTCGGCTTCAGTGCGGCCGAGGCGATCGGGCACCGGCTCGATCTGATGATTCCCGAGCACCTGCGCAAGGCGCACTGGCGCGGCTTCGACGCCGCCATGGCCAACGGCAAAACCCGGTTGGGCGGACGCCCGACGCTGACGCGGGGATTGCACAAGTCGGGGCAGAAGTTGTATGTCGAGATGAGTTTTGCGCTGGTGCTCGACGACGCCGGGTTGGCACTGGGGTCAGTGGCCGTGGCCCGTGACGTCACGGAGCGCGTCGAGCGCGAGAGGGCAGCGGCTGCCGCCGCGCCATAGCCGACCCTTGCTGCTGGACGGCGCGCGGTGAAGATGCATCAACGGTATTGCTTTAATCGGGCGGCGTCGTTAACATGCATCGCGTATGCCTCTTATTGAGCACCCTGCGCACGGCCTGTCAAGGCGGTCCTGCCCGCACCCATGAAGTCGACCATCCTGCCCGTGGCGGCTGCCGCCGCAGCACCCACCGTGCAAACGCGCGGCTGGCCCGTGCTGCGGCTGGGCTTTCGCCCTTTCTACTTCGGCGCTGCCGCCTTCGCCTGTCTTGCCGTGCCCATGTGGCTGGCACTGTTCCTGGGGCGGTTGTCATTGGACATGGCCGTGCCGCGGCGGGTGTGGGATGCGCATGAAATGCTGTTCGGTTTTGCGGTGGCCGTCATCGTCGGGTTCCTGCTGACCGCGGGCAAGGCCTGGACTGGTCTGGCGACGCCGCGCGGCGCGTTTCTGGGGGCGCTGGCGGCGTTGTGGCTGGCGGCGCGAATTGCAGCCATCGTGGGGCCGTACCCGCTGTACGCCATGCTCGATCTGGTGCTGCTGCCGGTGGTGGCGGCGGTGCTCATCGACGTGCTGGTGCGTGCGCGCAATCGCCGCAACCTGGCGCTGGCGGGCATTTTGTTGCTGCTGTCACTGAGCAACCTGTGTTTCCACCTCGCGGTGCTCGGGGTCATCAGCATGCCGCCGATGCACGCCTTGCACGCGGCGCTGGCGCTGATCGTGATGATCGAATGCGTGATGGTCGGACGCGTGCTGCCCGCATTCACGAACAGCGTCACGCCAGGGCTGAACCTCAGGTCGCAGCCCCGCTTCGAACAGGCCACGCTGGCGCTGACGGCGACTGCGCTGCTGTCCTGGGTGCTGTCGGCGCCTGGCGGCTTCACCGCCGTCGTCTTTGGCTTGGCGGCAGCCGCTCACCTGCGTCGGCAGTGGACATGGCGGCCAGCAGTGACGCGCAGCCGCCCGATCCTGTGGATCCTGCATGCGGCCTACATCTGGCTGCCGCTGGGCTTCGCCTTGCTGGCACTGGCGCAGATCGGCTGGGTGGGTGTGTCGGCGGGCGTGCATGCGCTGGCGGTTGGCGCCACCGGCGGGCTCATCATCGGCATGGTCACGCGCACGGCACGCGGCCATACCGGGCGGCCGCTGCAGGCGTCCAGGGCCGAAGTGCTGGCCTATGGGCTGGTGATGGCCGCCGCCGTCTTGCGCGTGCTGCTGCCGATCGTGGCGCCGCAGTGGCTGGTGATGTCGCTGCTGGCCGCCGCGCTGGCCTGGAGCGCGGCGTTCGCGATCTATCTCGTCATCTACACCCCGTGGCTGCTGTCGACCCGTCTGGATGGCAAGGACGGCTGACGTCGTCCAACCCTTCAGCTAGCACAGCGACAGGTTTCATCGTTGTTTCACTCCCACCCTGCCCACCCTCCCGAAAGGATCTGACATGTCTTCGACCGTTGCCACCCGCATCGATGTGCGCGAGATCAACCCGCGCGAGCGCCACACGCGCATCTTCGGTGCTTTCGACGCGCTGCAAGCCGGCGAGGCGCTGGAACTGGTGAACGACCATGCGCCGCTGCCGCTGCGTCATCAGCTTGACAGCCGTTCGGCCGGCCGTTTCGAGTGGACCGAGCTCGAATCCGGCCCCGACCTGTGGCGCGTGCGCATCGCCAAAGTGCAGCCCGTGACGGTGCCTGCGGCAGCCGATTCGTGCTGCTCAGGGGGTGCCTGCTGCGGTTGAACCTGTCGGGGGCAAGACCATGACCTTCGTCGTCACCGAGGCATGCATCCGCTGCAAGTACACCGACTGTGTGGATGTGTGCCCGGTCGATGCCTTCTGCGAGGGGCCGAACTTTCTCGTCATCGACCCCGATCAGTGCATCGACTGCGCCGTGTGCGTGCCCGAGTGCCCGGTGAATGCGATCTTTGCCGAAGAAGACGTGCCGGCCGACCAGCAGGATTTCACGCCCCTGAACGCCGAACTGGCCCGCGTCTGGAAGCCGATCACAAGGACCAAGAAGGCGTTGGCGGACGCGGACACCTGGGCGCCCGTCACCGACAAGCGGGCCCAACTCGAACGCTGAGCCAGTTCGATCGCCAGCGATGAAGGACCCGCCGTGAACACCGTTGCCATCCTGTTGTCGGCCTTCGTGCTGTCCTTCGTCGCGCTGCTGGTGTTCATCTGGTCGCAGCGCACCGGCTTGTTCGATCGCAGCGGCCGTGGCGCCGAGGTGATCTTTGCGCCGCAGGAGATCGGTCGCATCGAGGAACCTGCGGCCACGCACGCCGAACGGGGGGCGCTGCAAGGCGCCGCCGACGCCGCCGCAGACGGGCAGGGCCTGGCGCCCGATACCGACGAGCTGGACGCGCGCGAGCGCGCCGACGCATCGACCGGCCCGGTGGTGTTCTTCTTCTATTGCTGCGCCATCGTCTGGCTGCTGGTGGCGTCGGCCGCCGGGCTCACAGCGTCGATCAAGCTGCACGAACCCGACTGGATGGTGCAGCAGGCCTGGTTGACCTTCGGCCGCATCCGCACCATCCACCTCAACGCCGTGGCTTACGGCTGGGCGCCGATGGCGGGCCTGGGCACGGCCTTGTTCGTGATTCCACGCCTGCTGAAGACGCCGTTGCTGGGCGCGCGCTTTGCCTTCGTCGGGGCGGTGCTGTGGAACGCGGCATTGATCGCCGGCCTGGGCAGCATCGGCGCCGGCATCAGCGACGGCCTGGAATGGCTTGAGATCCCCTGGCAGATCGACACCCTGTTCGCGCTGGGCGGTGCCTTGATCGGCATGCCGCTGGTGTTCACGCTGGTGAACCGGCGCGTCGACCACCTCTACGTGTCGGTCTGGTACATGGCCTGCGCGCTGTTCTGGCTGCCGGTGCTGTTCATCGTGGCCAAGATGCCGGGCCTGCACCAGGGCGTGCAGCAGGCGGCAATGAACTGGTGGTTCGGCCACAACGTGCTGGGGCTGTTCTACACGCCGCTGGCGCTGGCCTCGGTGTACTACTTCCTGCCCAAGGTGATCGGCCGGCCGATCCAGTCCTACAACCTGTCGCTGCTGGGCTTCTGGGGCCTGGCCTTCTTCTACGGCCAGGTGGGCGGGCACCACCTGATCGGCGGGCCGGTGCCCGAATGGATGGTCACGCTGTCGATCGTGCAGAGCATGATGATGATCATCCCGGTGGCGGCCTTCACGGTGAACCAGTACCAGACGCTGCAGGGCCGGCTGGCGGCGCTGCGCTGGTCGCCCACGCTGCGTTTCATCGGCGTGGGCGGCCTGATGTACACGGCCAGTTCGGTGCAGGGCTCGTTCGAGGCACTGCGCAGCGTCAACGCCGTCACCCACTTCACGCACTACACGGTGGCGCACGCTCACCTGGGTCTGTACGGATTCGTCAGCTTCGTCTTCTTCGGCGCCATGTACTTCGTGATGCCGCGCATCACGGCGCGCGAATGGCCTTACCCGTGGCTGATCACGGCGCACTTCTGGCTCGTCAGCGGCGGCTTCGCACTGTACTTCCTGAGCCTGACGACCGGTGGCTGGCTGCAGGGCCAGGCGATGCTGGATGCGGCACGGCCCTTCATGGATTCGGTCGCCGTCACGCTGCCCTATCTGAAGGGGCGCAGCATCGGCGGCGCCTTCATGGTGATCGGCCATCTGGTGTTTGCGGCGCACTTCATGCTGATGGTGACGAACGTCGGCCCGCAGCGTGATCAGCCGGCCTTGTTCAGACACCTGTTCGCCCGCAAGGCCACGCCATGAAAAGCGAGATCAGGCTCATCTCCGGCGCCATGGTGATGCTGGCGCTGTCGACCAGCGCGCTGGTGGTGCTGCCCTACCTGCAGGTGCACGACGTGCCTGCGCTGCCGGGGCTCAAGCCGTACAGCAGCACCGAGCTGCGCGGGCGCGAGGTCTACATCGCCAACGGCTGCGTCTATTGCCATTCGCAGCAACCGCGCGCAAAGGCCTTCGCACCGGACTTCGCACGCGGCTGGGGCCGCGCCACCGTGGCCGCTGACTACGCCTACGACCGGCCGCACCTGCTGGGCACCATGCGCACCGGCCCCGACCTGATGAACATCGGCGTTCGCCAGCCCAGCCAGGCCTGGCAGCTGGGCCACCTGTACCAGCCACGTGCCTTCGTGCCGGGCAGCATCATGCCGAGCTACCCCTACCTGTTCGAGCTGAAAGCCAGGGCCGAGAAGAACGAGGTCGTCGTCAATCTGCCTGCCGAATTCGTTCCGGCCGGGCAGGTGGTGGTGGCGCGCCCAGAGGCCATGGATCTGGTGGCGTACCTGCTGTCGCTGGACCGCAGCTACCCGGTGATCGCCGCGCCCGCGGCATCCGGACCAGGGGCACCACGATGACCCGACCCGAGATCCACAGCCAGCAGCAGCGCGAGAACCCCGAGCCGCAGGAAGGCGCCAACCCGGTGCCCTGGTTCGTGCTGCTGCTGACCGCGTTGCTGCTGGCCTTCGGCATTGTCTACATCGCCACCTCGTCGATCACCCAGATACCGGCCTGGGGCGATGGCCGCACGACGGCCGAGCTGCAGGGCCCCGCGCCGGCGGCGAAGGGTGCTGTCGTGGATGGGGCAGCGGTCTTCACGGCACGCTGCGCGGCGTGTCACCAGGCCACGGGCGCCGGACTGCCGGGCGTCTTCCCGCCGCTGGCGGGCTCGGAATGGGTTCTCGGCAAGGACACCACGCTGGCCGCCATCGTGCTGCACGGCATCAGTGGCCCGCTCACCGTCAAGGGCAGCGCCTACAGCGGCGAGATGCCGGCGTTCAAGGACCAGCTGCAGGACGCCGAGGTCGCCGCCTTGCTCACGCACATCCGCAGCCAGTGGGGCAACCAGGCTGCGCCGGTGAGCACCGAAACGGTGGCTGGCGAGCGCCAGCCGACGGCCGCGCGCAGCGGGCCTTTCAAGGGCGACGCCGACCTGGGGCCGCTGAAATAGCGCGTTGCCCCGCGCCGCACCGTGTCTGTCGCCCAGCCCCAGCCCCAGCTCGATGCGCTGTCACGCCGGCTGACCGCCCTGCTGTGCCTGACGATGGTGGTCGCCAGCATCTGGGGCCTGCACCGCATCACGGCCGGCTTCGAGGTCTGGACCTTCGAGGGCAGGCGCCAGCTGCAGGTGCACTCGGGTGTCTTGCAGGCATCGCCCGTGGTCCTGCGCACTGCGCCGCGCCCAGCGCACACGCTCTGGCACGAAGGCGCGGCCAGGCCTGCGGCCTACCTGGTCGACTTCATCTACACACGCTGCCCCGGCATCTGCCGCGCTCTGGGCAGCGAGTTCCAGCAGATGCAGCTTGCACTGGCCACCGCCCCCGTGCCGGGCGATGTGCACCTGGTGTCGATCTCGATCGACGTGGAGCATGACGACCCTGCGCAGCTGACGCGGTTTGCGGCCGGACTGGCATCCGATCCGGCGTGGTGGACCTTCGCCGTGCCCGCGACGCCAGACGACGGGCGGCAATTGCTTCGCAGCCTGGGGGTCGTGGCCATCCCGGACGGCGAGGGCGGATTTGTGCACAACGGTGCCATCCACCTGCTGGACGAACGCGGACGCCTGCGCGGGCTGTTCGAGCTCGAGCAATGGCCGCAGGCGCTGGCCGCGGCGCGGCTGCTGGTGGACCCGGAGTTGGCGGGCCCGAGCGTGGCGGCGCGATGAACCGTCGTGGCCTGCTCCCGCCGGCACCGCGCAGCATCAGCCTGTTGACGGGGCTGGTCGCTGCACTGCCGCTGGCCTTGCTGTGGCCCGCACTGCGCCAGACCCTCGAAGCCCGCATGCTGCTGCACATGCTGCTGGAGTTTCCGGCACTGTTCGCGTCGGGGTGGGCGCTGCAGCGCATCGGCCTGGGTAGCGCCTGGCTGCGCCGGCTGGCTGGGCCCCTGGTGCTGCTGGACTGGCGCGGCTGGTGCGGCGCCACGCTGGCTGCCATCGTCGCTGCCGCCTGGATGCTGCCCAGCTTGCTCGACCTGGCCTTGCTGCTGCCCGCCGTGGCGGCCACCAAATACGCCAGCTGGTGCATCGCGGGCTGGCTGCTGGCCGGCAGCCTGCGTCGCATGGACCCCGAAGTGCTGCTGTTCCTGGCCGGCAACGTGGCCTGGATGATGTGCAGCGCCGGTATGCTCTACCTCGACGCGCCGGTCCGGCTGTGCGTCAACTACCTGCAGGACGACCAGCGGAACTCTGGCATCGGGCTGATGCTGGTGGCCCTGTTGCTGGGCGTGCTGGCGCTGCGTCAGGTGCTGCAGCCGGCGGCAGCCGAGCCCTGCACACCGGCCCCGGATCGTGCCCGCGTCAACGGTTGAAGAGCCGCGGATTCGATTCGATGAATCGATCGGCCCAGGCGTCGATGAACGAGCGCCGCTCACGCTTCATGTGCCACCAGCCGAAGGCACAGATCGCCGCCGCGGCCAGGGTGTCGACGATCAGGTCCCACATGGTGTCGGTCAGCCCTGAAGGGTCGTCGAGCATGGGCTTTTGCATCTGCATGCCGAACAGCTGATCGGCGGCGAACTCGACGATCTCCCAAAGCGCACCGACGGCGACGGCGAAGAAGAACGCGAACAGGGCGACGAACCCGGGGCGCATGTGCACGTCGATGCGTCGGCTTTCGTTCAGCACGTAGACGAGCAGGAAGCCGAGCACGCCCAGCAGCAGGCCTGAGCTGGCGTGCAGCGCGATGTCCCACCACCAGTAGCGTTGGTAGTAGCTGCGGAACTCACCCAGGAAGAGCGACGCAAAGACGAACAGGATCGCCAGCAGTTCGTACTCGGCCGGAATCCGGACCGGCAGCCGATGTCCCAGCAGCGTGGACGCGCCCGTGACGGCCATGATGGCCAGCAACCAGACGCTGCTGGCCCAGGCACCCTGCCAGATCAGGGCGGCCAGCTCGACCGCCATGACGGCCAGCAGGGCCAGCACGATGCCCATGCGCAACCGCGCGGCCGCACGCGGCGGGACCGAATCGTCCGACGCCAGCCGGGCTGGCGTGTCGGGGGCGGGCGCTGGGTTCATCGATCGCCGGTCAGGGGCCGTTTCCAGTTGCCGTTTGCCTTGGCCTCATGGCACACCGCATCCGTAGGGTTCGGCAAGGGCCTAGATTGTGAGCCGGTGAGTCTAGGCCTGACCGCCTGTTCGCCGTGGCGTGATGCGGTGCGCGGACGGACGTTGCCGCTTGCCGTGAAACTCGAGCGGGTTCAGGCGGTCCTCGATGCGGTTCGGTCGGCTTGCCGTGCGCACTTCCGGGTCGAGCAGCAGTTGCGGGTCCATGGTCTTGGCCACCACCTCGCCAACCTGGGCGCAAGCCCACACCTGCTCGAGCCACAGGTCCAGCCAGGGTGGATTGAAGCGTGTTGTCATGCTGATTCCTTTCAGCTGCCCGGCAGGGCAGCAAGATGCGTGTCGCAGGGGATGTCGCCGTGGCCGGGCAGCGCCCGGCCATCGACGGCTACATCGCGTAGTCGCCGCTCGATTCGGGCTGAAACAGGATGTCCAGGACCACGGCCGCCAGCGTGTCACCCGCGGGTGTGGACCAGCGCACCGTGGCACCGGCCCTTTGGCCGAGCAGGCTGAAACCCAGCGGCGAAAGCACCGACACCCGGTTGGCGCCACTCTCGGCGTCGCCCGGAAAGCTCAGTGTCCAGCGGCTTGTCAGGCCGGTCTGCAGGTCCTGCAGCAAGACCCGCGAGCGCATCGTCACCACGTCGGGCGGCAGTTCGGGCCAGGACAGAACCTCGGCGGCGCCGAGCAGCTGTTCGATCGGGCCGGTGGTCGGCGACGTGCGCCGGCCGCCCTTGTGGCGGTGGACGAGTCGACTGAGCCGGACGTGATCCAACTCTGAGAGCCTGCGCTCGACCGCGAACATGTCCGTCATGCAAACCTCCTGATCAGGGGCGCTGCGCTGCCGTGGGCAGATGCAGGCCGACGCGCGGGCTTCAGGCCCGGCGATCAGGGGTTGGCGCAGTCAAGGTGAAAGCGATCGCCGGGCTCAGCTGTGGCCGGCCGGCACAGGAGTGCGAGGACCCGTTCCGACCGGCGCGATTCGATCACCCGCTGTGCCAGCCAACGCGACCCTCACCCTCAGGGATGTGGCGCGCAGCGCGGTGATTCGAGAAAAAGAGTACATCACATGCATTTTATCGGCGATGCCGATCGGGGGCAAACTAGCGCCCTCATGTCGCACCCTCGCGTGGGTGCATTGCATGCGTGTCGCGCCGGATCCGAAGCGCGGGCCGGCGCCTCGTCGCAGCCCGCCCGCCGCTGCGCCGGGCCAGTTCGTGTTGCGCGTGGTCGATCTCTTGCATCAAACGCGCCAATGCGAAGAACAGCTGCTGGTAGACCGGGTCGCTCTGCGGCGCGCCGGGCGGTGTGTCGAGCCGTTCGGCCCGTGCCGTGACACGCTCGCGCAGATCGTCGGCCGAGCGGTGCAGGCGCTCGATGAGGTCTTCAAGCGCCACCGGGCCGAGTGCGGCAAAGGCGTGGCCGTCGGTCAATCGGGGCGGTGAGCTGGGGGCTGTTGAAACCATGCTCACCTCACGCCGGCTGCGCATCGGCATCGGTGCGCGTTTCGGGCTTGCTCTGGGCGCTGGCCCGCAGGCCAGCCGGGGCCTTCGCCCACTTGGGCACGGCAGGCGCCAAGGCGTCGACCGGATCGAAGACTCTGGCGGGGCTCGAATCGAGCCAGGTTCCACTGGCCGGCAGCTTGACGCTGCCCCGCAGGGCGGCGACCTTGGGCATGATGAGAATGTCGCAGGGCGCGCTCGCCAAGATCCGCTGCGCCACGCTGCCGAGCAGGAAGTTGCACAGTGCCGACTGCCCGTCCTTGCCCAGCACGATGAGGTCGGCAGACAGTTGCTGCTGCTTGTCGAGCGTCAGCCGTGACGGGTCACCATGATCGACCGCGGCTTGCGCGTCGCCCAGACCGGTGGATCGCAGCATGGCGCGCAGCTTGGCCATGCCTCGCAGCCGCTCGCTGCCGCCGACTTCCTGGATCACGCGCTCGGGCACGTTGCTGGCCCGCATGCGGTCCATGCGACGTGTGCTCAGCGCGTGCAAGGCATGCAGCGATGCCGCCGGTGCGAGCGCGCCGGCGCTGCGCAGCATCGCCATGGGGTCAGCATCGAGATTTACCGCCACCAGCACGCACTGGTAGTTGTCCTGGGCTGCCCGTTTGGCCACCAGCACCGGTTGTCGCACGAGTCGCAGCAGTTGTTCGGTGGGTGTGCCGAGCAGCAGGTTGCGCAAGGGGTTCACGCGTTTGGTCCCGAACACCAGCAGATCGGCCTCATCCGTCATGCGGCAGATGTGTTCGAGCGGGCGACCGACCTGCACCACCTGGGTCACGTGCAGGTCGTGGCGACCGGCCAGCCTGGCGGCAAGCCGACCCAGCGCGGCTTGTGCGACGGCGACCTTGTGATCGATGCCGGCCGCCGACGAGAACCAGGTTCGCGGCCCCTTCAGCGCGGACGGATCGACGACGTGCAGCAGCGTCAGGCGTGCCTGATGTTGCGTGGCGATCAGCGCCGCCCGCTGCAGCGCCTGGTTGGCCGCATCGGAAAAATCGGTCGTCACCAGGATGGATTCGAGAGGGTTCATGCAAGTCTCCGCGAGGGCTGGGAACGGCAGGGCATGCCGATCGACGTGCGCATGCGCACGGGCGTGCGAAGGCCATCGCGCCGGGTCTGCACGGCACGACGTCGTCGCGTGAATGGGATGGGCGCACGCCAGCGTGCGCCGCCCGGCGCTACAAGGTGAAGTCGCCGCTGGCCTCGGGCTGGAACACCACGGCCAGCACTTCGGCAGCGCCCTCGTCACCGTTGGGCATGCGCCAGCGTGCGATGGACCCGACGCGCCGACCGATCAGGCTGGCACCGACCGGTGACAGCACGGAAACGAAGCCGCTCGCGGGCTCGGCATCGGTTGGGTAGCACACCGTCAGGCGGTATTTCCTGCCGCTTGCCTGGTCGGCGAGTTCAACCTGCGAATACATGGTCACGACATCGGGTGCGATGGCGCGGGACGCCACCAGGTCGGCGCCGTCGAGGACGCCGTCAATGGGGCCTTCAGCCCGCGCTGCCGAGACTTCGCCCGCGCCACGGCTCAGCCGTGCAAGGCGGACATGATCCAGTTCGGTGAGCGTGCGCTCGTCGTGTGTCAATACTTGCATGGGGGCACTCCTGTCGAAAAAAGGTGCTCCCTGCAGAATGCAGGCACGCACCAACGCGCTGGGCGAAAGGCCCGGCGATCGGAGGTTTGCGCAGAAGGAAGGAAGCGGATCGCCGGGCTTAGAGAGGTGCGGCCGGCTGGGAGAGCCGCGCCGGACCTCGGGTGCACGCCACCGACGCGCACCCGAACCTGGCTGCCACAAGGGCTGCTGGTAGGTTTGCATCGGCTTGCACCGAGGGGGACGCGTTCGCGCTCATGGCCCGATCTTAGCCTTGGCTCACGTTCGCGTGCAACGCACGGGCACTTTGGCCTTGCCACGATTGCCGATATGGCGGCACCGCCCGCATGAGCAGGCCTGCGCGCGCACGGCTGCCCTGCGAACGACGCTTGTACCGGGCGCAGCCCGGAAAGCCCGGCCCGAGCTTCAGTCGACGTGCGGCCGCAGCGCCGCCGGAATGCGTTGCTGCGTCAGGCCACCCTGGTCGAGCCACCGGCGCGTGCTTTGCGCGGCCCGTTCGATCAGCTCATGGGCCCGCGAAAAGTCATAGGCGGAAACCGCGAGCGGACACAGCGGAGGCACTGTTGCCACCTCAACCTCGCTGGACGCCTGCCCCAGATCACGCACGAGCTGGCGCGCCACCAGCAGGTTCAGGGCGTGCAGCGCGCTGGCCAACGCGCCGGTCGGGGGCTCTTTCAGGGCGCAGGCGAATCCGGTCGGCAGCACGATCAGGCGGGTCGCACCCAGCGACAGCGCGCTGGTCACGGGCGTGTTGCTGGCCACTGCACCGTCGATGAGGTACGCGTCACCGATGCGCACCGGAGGAAAGATGCCCGGAATGGCGCAGCTTGCCAGGATGGCTTCGAGCGCAGGGCCCGAGGACATCAGCACCGAGGATCCACTCAGCAGATCGGTGCCGATGATGTGCATCGGAACGCTCGCGTCCTCGATGTCGCGGCCGACCAGGTGATGTTCAACCAGCTGCCGCAGGCCACTGGGGTCGGCCAGTGATGCCGATCCGCGCAAGCTGCCGAACAGGCGACGCAGCGTCAGCGGAAAGACATCGCCGCGCTTCAATTCGCACCAGATCTGCGCCAGACGGGCAACGCCCGCGGCGGTCGGGTCGATGCAGAAGTGCATGCCGTTGAGGGCACCCACCGAAGTGCCGACGACCAGATCCGGCCGCACGTCGGCGGCCACCAGCTCGCGCAGCATGCCAACCTGGATGGCCCCGAAGCTGCCGCCGCCGGCGAGCACGAAGGCCGTTTTCGCTGAACTTCTCATCCTGGCCCTTGGAGTTGCTCACAGTGACTTCAGGTATTGCGCCAGGTCGCTGATCTGCGGGCCCGTCAGCCCCAGCGACCGCCGGCTGTTGTAAGTCTGCACCACGTCTTCCAGTGTTGCAGCCGATCCGTCGTGAAAGTAGGGCGCGTGCTGCCAGACGCCCTTCAGCGGTGAGGTGCGGTACTGCTTGCTGGCGGAGCGCGAGGCATAGCTGGGTGACTCCGGCTCGGCCATCGAATCGGCCGCCGGATGCAGTCGATCGTTGGCATCGCTGAAGCCGGCGCCGGTGTGGCAGGTCGAACATTGGCCAGCGCCTTCGAAGATCCGTTTGCCGCGGGCTGCGGCGGCGACATCGAAACTGCCGACCGGGGCCGCAGGTGCCAGCAGGCTGAGCTGGTAGGCCTGCAATGCAGGCAGCTTGCTCGTCACGAGATCCTGGCTCCCGTGTGTGACGTCCAGGTTCAGGCGCGGTTCGCGCATCGTGCCCAGACCGCCCATCTCGACCACGGCGACGTAGCGGTTCCAGTAGGCGATCTCGTCGCCATCGCCGGTGACCGTGACGCGGTGGAGCCCCTGCAAGCCGTAGGCCGGCGGAATGACGACCGGCTTGCTCAGCCCGTCGACGTTGTGGCGTGGGTCGAACATGCCGGCACCCCAGGTGTTG
>JADJHR010000009.1 GCA_016707445.1 Rubrivivax sp. | reverse complement strand
GCCGAGACGTGGGCGCGCACCAGCAGTACCTGCAGCAATCCTTGCAGCTCGAGGGCCTGTACCGCGAAATGGTCCGCAGCCTGGCCGAGCTCTCGGCGCGCAGCAACGACGACGCGCTGCGCACCTTGTTGCAGCGACACGGCATCTCCTACAACCTGAACCCCGGCAGCACAAGCGCGCCGCCGGCACGCAAATGAGCGCTCCTTCACCCACCGTCGTTCCGATGCGCGACAGCAGCAGCCCCGAGATGCCGGTTGCGCCCTTGGCAGCCAAACCGGCGCAGGCGGCATCGGCATCGGCCAAGAGCAGCAAGGTCACGCCGCGCCACGGCTTCATGCCCTTGCTGCTGGGGCTGCTTGCCGTGACCGCCTGGCTGGGCGTTCAGGCCTGGCAGCTCGAACAGGACCGGCAGCAGCTTCTGGCCACGCAGGCCACGATGGCACCCACGCTGGACAAGGCGGGCCAGCTTCGCCGCTCGCTCGACCTGCTGGCCGCCGACACCCAACGCCTGGCCGACGGCGGCAATGGCAACGCCCGGCTGCTGGTGGACGAGTTGCGCAAGCGCGGCATCACCATCAACCCGAACAGCCCGCCCGTGCAACCTGCGGCGTCTGCCACACGCTGACACAGCCGATCGCGGTCAATCACGGTCGATCGCCGGTACCGCACCCCTGGTTGCGGGGTGGTGGGCTGGTGCGCTGGCCGATCGTGCAATCGGTCGGCACGGCGCTGCACCGCCTGTTTCTAGAATGGCATGGGTATCGCCACCATGCCAAAGCACTCAGCGTCGGCGCCCGTCGACTCGCCCACATCGCCCGGACCATGGGCGTGGCAGCTGCGCCTGCTGGGCGCGGTCGAGGCCCGTCGGGGTGAACGCCAGATCACGCACTGGCCGTCGCGCGCCGCCGTAGTGTTGCTGGCCCGGCTGGCCATGGCGCCCGCGCGGGCCCATGCGCGAGAAGAGCTGGTCGAACTGCTGTGGCCCGGCGCGGCGCTCGACGTCGGACGCAACCGGTTGCGGCAGGCACTGTCCACGCTGAAGCACCAGCTGGAAACCGGCGACAGCCCGCAGCCGGTGATTCAGGCCGACCGCAGCACGATCAGGTTGCTGCCCGGACGCCTGACTTGCGATGCGCTGGACTTCGAGCAGCTGTCACGCAGCGGTGCGACCGCCGCTGCGCTCGAACGTTACGGCGGCGAACTGATGCCCGGCTTCTACGACGAATGGGTGCTGGAAGCACGTGCGCGCCTGGCCACGCTGTTCGAGCGCCTGGAGGCCCGGCCATCTCCCACTGCGCCAAGCCCTGTGCTGATCAACGCCCTGCCCTGCACCTGGACGCGCTTGTTCGGCATCGAGCACAGTGCCACACGGCTGTTGGCCCTGGTGCGCCAGGAACGCCTGGTCACCGTGCTGGGGCCCGGCGGATGCGGCAAGACCCGGCTCGCCATCGAAGCCGCGCGCGCCCTGCAGGCCCCCGCTGACTGGGCACCCGAGAGCAGCCTCGGCAACACACGCTTCGTGCGCATCGTGTTCGTGTCGCTGGCGAATTGTGTCGACACCCCACAGGCGCTGGACACGATCGCAAAGGCACTGAACGTCAGCGCTCGCGACCCCTTGCAAGGCCTGAAGTCGGCGCTGGCCGATCACGCGAGCCTGCTGGTGCTGGACAACTTCGAGCAGCTGACCGGCTCCTCTGGGGGGCTGGTGATGGCGCTGCTCGAAGCCCTGCCGCAGCTGCATCTGCTGCTCACTTCGCGTCGAAGGCTGGGCCTGGACGGTGAACAGGCCTTCGTGCTGGGTGGCCTGCCGCTGCCGGCGGTCGAAACGCCGGCGCAGCAAGTCGCGCTCAACCCGGCGTTGGGCTTGTTCGTCGATCGCGCGCGCGCGGTGCGGCCGGATTTCCAGCCCGCCGATCGCGACTGGCCGACCTTGAGCGCCCTGGTGCGCCTGCTGGACGGCATGCCACTGGCGCTGGAACTGGCGGCCTCGCGCCTGCGCGGCTGCACGCCGGCGGAGCTGCTGCAGCGGCTGCAGGCGTCGACGGCCACGCCGCTGCTCGACCTGTTGAGCCGTGCGGGCGACGACCCTTCGGGCCCGGGCCACCATGCGTCGCTGCGCCACGTGATGCAGTGGAGCTGGCAGCAGTTGAAGCCGCCTCAAGCCGCCCTGCTGCAGACCATGACGGTGCTGGCGGCGCCAGCGCGCTTCGAAACCGTAGCAGCAGCAGCCGGCATGCCACTGGCCCGGGCGCAAGACCTGCTGCAGGACCTGATCGACGCGTCGCTGGTGCAGGCACGGGAAGACCGTCACGGTGTGACACGCCACAGCCTGTTGCAGCCCGTTCGCGAACTGGTGGCCGAGGCCTTTGCCGCAGTGCAAGCGGCGGCGGCGCGTTCGCGCGTGCAGGCCTGGCTGATCGAACGAGGACCGGCGCTGGTGCTTGCCGGGCCCGTCGCGTTCGAAGCCGACCTGGGCCACGTGCACGCCGGCATCACCAGTGCCGTGGCCGACGGTCAGCTGGTCACGGCGGCGCGCATCGCGGTGGCGGTCAAACGTTACTGGACGATCGATGCGCAGGAAGCAATGCCGCTGCTGGTGATGCAGGCCCTGGACCGCGCAGCAGCCGGCACACCCGACCGCTGCTTGCACAGCGAACTGTGCGAGTTGCTCGCCTATGTGCGCATGGTGTCGGGTTTTGGACGCGAAGCGCTGCGCCACGCCGAGCAGGCACGGGATTGCGCCTGCGACGACCGGCAGCGCAGCCTGGCCTTGTCGCGCCTGGTCTGGACCCATCTGCTGACTGGCAAGTACGAGCCCGCCGACGACGAGTTGATGGAGCAGGCGGTTGCCCTGGGCCGCCAGTCTGGCGGCGGGGTTGCCGAGGCGGTCGCCCTGCGCATGCAGATGATGGTGGGCGTCAACGTGCACCTCGATTTCTCCGGCGTGGAGCCCCAGTTGGTGCAAGCCCAGCGTTTGTGGGAACAGCTGGGTGACCCGCGCAATGCACGCCGCCGCGCGCTCGACCGCGCCACCTGCTGGGCCTGGACCGGCCGCAACGCCGACGCCGCCACGGCCCTGGCCCTGTGTGAGACCGAGGCGTTGCAGGACGATGACATCCAGACGGCCGCCACATCCGCATGGCAGCTGGGCCGGGTGATGATCCGCCGGCGGCGCTGGGCCGACGCCGACGCCGCCTTCAAGCGCTGTCTCAGGCTGGGCTGGCAGCGCAGCAATGCCTATCTGCAGATCAGCGCGCTGCTGCACCTGCCAGACGCCTGGGTGATGCTGGGCCACGCCGACGATGCGGCGCGCCTGCAGGGCTTTGCCACGGCCTATTGGCAGACCCACTACGGCACCATCAATCGCATCCAGGCCGGTGAGCTGCGCCGCACGCGACGGCTGGTCCGACTGGCGCTGGGCGGCGCGCGTGCCGAGGCGCTGCGGGTCGGCGGTTGCGGCCTCAGCCTGGCCGACGCCACCTCGCTGGGCCTGGCCGGGCCGCAGTCCGGCGGGCCTTGACCAAAACGCCGCCCGCTATTCGATCGCCTTCACCATCTCCTCGACCACCTTCTTGGCGTCGCCGAAGACCATCATGGTCTTGTCCATGTAGAACAGCTCGTTGTCCAGGCCGGCGTAGCCCGAAGCCATCGAGCGCTTGTTCACGATCACGGTCTTGGCCTTGTAGGCCTCGAGGATGGGCATGCCGTAGATCGCGCTGCCCTTGGTGTGCGCGGCCGGGTTCACCACGTCGTTGGCGCCCAGGATGATGGCCACGTCGGCCTGGCCGAACTCGCCGTTGATGTCTTCCATCTCGAACACCTGGTCGTAGGGCACCTCGGCCTCGGCCAGCAGCACGTTCATGTGGCCCGGCATGCGGCCGGCCACCGGGTGGATGGCGTACTTGACGCTGATGCCCTTCTCGGTGAGCTTGGCCGCCAGTTCCTTCACCGCGTGCTGCGCGCGCGCCACCGCCAGGCCGTAGCCGGGCACGATGACCACGGTCTCGGCATTGCCCAGCACGAAGGCGGCGTCGTCGGCGCTGCCGCTCTTGACCGGGCGCTGCTCGCGCGCCGCCGGCGCCGGGGCCGGCCGCCTCGCCGCCGAAGCCGCCCAGGATCACGTTGAAGAACGAGCGGTTCATGGCCTTGCACATGATGTAGCTCAGGATCGCGCCCGAGCTGCCCACCAGGCTGCCCGCGATGATCAGCATGCTGTTGTTCAGGCTGAAGCCGATGCCGGCCGCCGCCCAGCCCGAGTAGCTGTTGAGCATCGAGACGACCACCGGCATGTCGGCGCCGCCGATCGGGATGATGATCAGCACGCCGAGCACGAAGCTCAGCGCCAGCATGGCGAAGAAGGCCGGCCAGCTCTCGGTGAAGGCGAAGACCAGGCCCAGCGCGACCGTGGCCAGGCCCAGCAGCGCATTCAGCGCATGCTGGCCGCCGAACGTGACCGGCGCGCCCTGGAAGAGGCGGAACTTGTAGGTGCCCGACAGCTTGCCCCAGGCGATGACCGAGCCGCTGAAGGTGATGGCGCCGATGGCCGCGCCCAGGAACAGCTCGAAGCGGTTGCCGGTGGGGATCGGCTCGCCCTTGGCGACGATGCCGAAGGCCCAGGGTTCGGCCACCGCGGCCACCGCGATGAACACCGCGGCCAGGCCGATCATGCTGTGGAAGAAGGCCACCAGCTCGGGCATCTTGGTCATCTCGACCGTCTTTGCGCGCCAGGCGCCATAGGCGGCACCGGCCACCAGGCCGACCAGCACCCAGACCATGCCCTGCGCGCGCATCTGGCCCATCTGGCCGGCGAGCTTGACGATCAGCGCAGCCGTGGTCAGCACGGCGATGGTCATGCCGACCATGCCGTACAGGTTGCCGCGGATCGACGTGGTGGGGTGGCTCAGGCCTTTCAGCGCCTGGATGAAGCAGACGCTGGCCACCAGGTACAGCAGCGTGACGATGTTGGCGCTCATCACTTCTTCCCCTCGCCGGCCTTGGCGGGGCGGTCCTTCTTCTTGAACATCTCCAGCATGCGCCGTGTGACCAGGAAGCCGCCGAAGACGTTGACGCCGGCCAGCGCCATGGCCAGCACGCCCATGGTCTTGCCCAGCGTGGTTTCAGTCAGCGCCGCGGCCAACATGGCGCCGACGATGACGATGGCGCTGATGGCGTTGGTGACGGCCATGAGTGGCGTGTGCAACGCCGGCGTGACGGTCCACACCACGTGGTAGCCCACGTAGATGGCGAGCACGAAGATGATCAGGTTGGTGATGGTGGGGCTGACGATGTCCATCGTTATTTCCTCTTCACTTCACCCGACTGGGTCATCAGGCAGGCGACGACGATGTCGTCGTCCAGCGGCACGTTGAAGCCGCCTTCCTTGGTGATCACGAGCTTGAGGAAGTCGAGCACGTTGCGCGCGTACAGCGACGAGGAATCGGCCGCCACCAGCGCCGGGATGTTGGTCTCGCCGACGATCGTGACGCCGTGCTTGACCACCGTCTTGCCGGCCTCGGTGAGCGGGCAGTTGCCGCCGGCCGGGGCGGCCATGTCGACGATCACCGAGCCGGGCTTCATGCTCTTGACCATGTCCTCGGTGATCAGCACCGGCGCCGCGCGGCCCGGGATCAGCGCCGTGCTGATGACGATGTCGGCCGCCGCGACCTTCTTCGCCACCTCGACCTTCTGGCGGTCCATCCAGCTCTGCGGCATCGGCTTGGCGTAGCCGCCCACGCCTTCGGCGGCTTCCTTCTCTTCGGCGGTCTCGTAGCTGACGTCGATGAACTTGGCGCCCAGCGATTCAACCTGCTCCTTGACCGACGGCCGCACGTCGCTGGCCTCGATCACGGCGCCCAGGCGCTTGGCGGTGGCGATCGCCTGCAGCCCGGCCACGCCGACGCCGAGGATCACCACACGCGCGGCCTTGATGGTGCCGGCGGCCGTCATCAGCATCGGGAACAGGCGCTGGTACTTGTCGGCCGCCATCATCACCGCCTTGTAGCCGGCGATGTTGGCCTGGCTGGACAGCACGTCCATGCTCTGCGCACGCGTGGTGCGCGGCGCGGCTTCGAGCGCAAAGCTGGTCAGCCCGGCAGCGGCCAGGCGCGCCAGGCCGTCCTTGTCGAAGGGGTTGAGCAGGCCGACCAGGGCGGCACCGCTCTTCATCAGGCCAAGTTCGTCGGCGTCGGGGCTGCGCACCTTGAGCACCAGTTCGGCGGCGAGGGCGCCGGCGCGGTCGGTGATCTCGGCGCCGGCGGCGACGTAGGCCTCGTCGGTGGCACTGGCGGCGACGCCGGCACCCGACTGCACCAGGATGCGGTGGCCTTGCGCCTTGAGCTTCTTGGCCGTCTCGGGGGTGACGGCAACGCGGGTTTCCCCGGCCGCCGTTTCGAGCGGGACTCCGATCAGCATGGAGATCTCCTCGGGATGTTTATGAATTGGGTACAGCGTGCCGCGATACCACGGCATCGGGCCCATCCTGGGCCGCTGTCGGGGCGCGAGCTTACACAAGTTCGATCGCGCGTCCGCACGCCCGCATCAAGACAACCACGCTGCGGCAGCCCCGACAATGCCGCGCATGAACATGCCGCGCTGGGGCCCGAGCGTGACGGTGGCCGCCGTCATCGAAGACCAGGGTCGTTACCTGCTGGTCGAGGAGCACACGCCCGAGGGCCTGCGCCTGAACAACCCGGCAGGCCACCTCGAGCCCGGCGAATCGCCCGCACAGGGCGTGGTGCGCGAGGCACTGGAAGAAACCGCGCGCCCCTTCACGCCCGAAGCGCTGGTCGGCGTCTACCTGGCCCGCTTCGAGCGCCCGGCACGTGCGGGCCGGGCCGCCGAGGACATCACCTATCTGCGCTTTGCCTTCTGCGGCAGCGTGGGTGAAGCCGTGCCTGGACAGGCGCTGGACGAAGGCATCGTGCGCACGCTGTGGCTGTCGCTGGACGACGTTCGCGCCACGGTCATGCGGCACCGCAGCCCGCTGGTGCTGCGCTGCATCGAGGACCATGCGGCGGGCATTCGCCATGCGCTGGACGTCGTCGTTACCGACGCCAGTGTGATGGGGCCGCGCGCGCCCGGTTGAACCCGCATCGGGTTTGGCACAGTTGCTGCATGTGACGAATGTCGATACCGTCCTGGCGCCAATCTGCCCCAGCCAGGGGCAGTTCGAACGATCAATATCTGGAGCTGAACGATGAATTCCCTGTCACGCCTGACCTTGGGTACCCTTTTGACTGCCGGCGCGTTGACCGCGATGCCGGCCCATGCCGGCAAGACGCTGGACGCGATCAAAGCGCGCGGCCAGCTGGTCTGCGGCGTCAGCACCGGTCTGGCCGGCTTCTCGGCAGCAGACAGCCAGGGCAACTGGACGGGGCTGGACGTCGACGTCTGCAAGGCCATTGCAGCCGCCATCCTGGGCGATGCCAACAAGGTCAAGTGGGTGCCGCTGAGCGCGCAGCAGCGCTTCACGGCGCTGCAGTCGGGCGAGATCGACATCCTGTCGCGCAACACCACCTGGACGCTGACGCGCGATGCCTCGCTGGGCATGTTCTTCACCGCCACCACCTACTACGACGGCCAGGGCTTCATGGTGCCGGTCAAGACCAAGCTCAAGAGCGCCAAGCAGCTCAAGGGCGCCACCGTCTGCGTGCAGTCGGGCACCACCACCGAGAAGAACCTGACCGACTTCTCGCGCGCCAACAAGCTCGACATCAAGCCGGTGGTGTTCGAAAAGCTCGAAGCCACCAACGCGGCCTACTTTGCCGGTCGCTGCGTGGCCTACACCACCGACGCGTCGGGCCTGGCGTCGATCCGCAACAAGGAAGCCAAGGACCCGAAGGAACACGTGATCCTGCCCGAGCTGATCTCGAAAGAGCCGCTGGGCCCGTCGGTGCGCCGGGGTGACGACGAGTTCTTCACGATCGCCAAGTGGGTGGTCTTTGCGCTGATCGAGGCCGAGGACTACGGCGTCACGCAGGCCAATGTCGACGCCATGTCCAAGACCACCGACAACCCGGCCATCGGCCGCTTGCTGGGCAGCACCGAAGACACCGGCAAGCTGCTGGGCCTGGACAAGAGCTGGGCCACACACGCCATCAAGGCGGTGGGCAACTACGGCGAGATCTTCGAGCGCAACGTCGGCCCGAAGTCGCCGCTGGGTGTGCCACGCGGTCTGAACAACCTGTGGAGCAACGGCGGCATCATGTACGCCCCGCCGGTTCGCTGATGCGGCGCTGAAGCACCAAAGGGCCGGTCCGCCCAAGGGCCGGCCCCGTTTGCCTGCAACAGAACCACAGACCGACCCGCCGCCCCGGCGACGTCAGGAAGGCTTCCATGGCGGTTTCGGCAAGCGCCCCTCCCAAACAGCCCTGGTCGTGGCGCAGCCGTGCCGCACGCAGCGTGCTGTACCAGATCATCGCGCTCGGCATGATCGGCTTTGCCATCTGGTTCCTGGCCCACAACACGATGCTGAACATGCGTGTGCGCGGCATCCAGAGCGGTTTCGACTTCCTGAGCTCGCCGGCCGGCTTCGACATCGGCGAGCTGCTGATCCCCTACGATTCGAACGACCCCTACTGGCGCGCCTTCCTGGTCGGCGTGATCAACACCTTGCGGGTGGCGATCATCGGCACCGTGCTGGCCACCCTGCTAGGCACCCTGCTGGGCATCGGCCGCTTCTCACGCAATGCGCTGGTGCGCGGCATCTGCTATGCGTACGTGGAAGTCTTCCGCAACGTGCCGGTGCTGCTGCAGTTGCTGATGTGGTATCTGTTCATGACCACCGCGCTGCCGGGGCCGGGTGACGAAAAGTCGATCCTGGGGTTGTTCTTCCTCAGCAACGGTGGCCTGAGCTACCCGGTGCCCGTATGGGGGCCGGGCCAGGCCCTGGCGCTGGCCGGGGCGCTGGCGGGCGCTCTGCTGTCGTGGCTGTGGGCCCGCCGTGCACGGCGTCTGTTCGAGCAGACCGGGCGGCCGCGCCCGGTGCTGTGGCCGTCGCTGCTGCTGATCGTGGGTGGCGCCCTGGCCGGCTGGGGCCTGGGCGGTGCGCCAACCGACTGGAACATCCCGGCGCCGGGCACGTTCTCGGTCAATGGCGGTAGTTCGCTGACGCCCGAATTCCTGTCGGTGCTGCTCGGCCTGGTGCTATACACCGCGTCGTACATCGCCGAGGTGGTGCGTGCCGGCATCGCCAGCGTGCCGCTCGGCCAGACCGAAGCCGCCAGCGCCATCGGGCTGTCCAAGGGCCAGCAGATGCGCCTGGTGGCGCTGCCACAGGCACTGCGCGTGATCATCCCGCCGCTGACCAACCAGTTTCTGAACCTGACCAAGAACTCGTCGCTGGCGGTTGCCATCGGCTACCCCGACGTGGTCTCGATCAGCAACACCGCGCTCAACCAGACCGGCCGTGCCATCGAGTGCATCACCATCATCATGGCGGTCTACCTGATCACGTCACTCGGTACCTCGGCCTTGATGAACTGGTACAACCAACGTGCGGCGATCAAGGAACGTTAGGCCATGACCAGCAACTTCCAGCCGATTGCCGCGCGCCCGGCGCCGGTGCGCATCGAGGGTGTGGGGCCCTGGGTGCGCACCAACCTGTTCGGCAACTGGGCCAGCAGCCTGACCACCCTGGCGCTGCTGGGCCTGGTCGCCTGGTGGCTGCCCGGGTTTCTGAGGTGGGCGTTTGTCGACGCGGTGTTCGTCCCCAAGGCAGCGTTGTGCCAGGCCGCGCGCGAGACCGGCGGCGCCTGCTGGGGTGTGGTGGCCGAGAAATACCGGCTCATCATCTTCGGCCGCTACCCGTACGCACAGCAATGGCGCCCGGCGGTGGCCACAGTGGCGATGGTGGCCCTGCTTGTGGTCAGCTGCATCCGCGTCTTCTGGCGCCCCTGGCTGGCGCTGCTGTGGGCCGCCGTGCTGGCGTTTTTCTTCGCGCTGATGCTGGGCGGCTTCGCGGGTCTTGAGGCGGTGACCACCGACCGCTGGGGCGGCCTGCCGCTGACCGTGATGGTGGCCACGCTGTCGATCGTGCTGGCCTTCCCGCTGGCGGTGCTGGTGGCGCTGGGGCGGCGCAGTCACATGCCGGCGATCAAGACGATCTGCGTCATCTACGTCGAGCTGATCCGCGGCGTGCCCTTGATCAGCGTGCTGTTCATGGCCAGCTTCATGTTTCCCCTGTTCATGCCGCCGGGCATGAGCATCGACGTGCTGATCCGCGTGCTGGTGGGCATCACGCTGTTCTCGGCCGCGTACATGGCCGAGATCGTGCGCGGCGGCCTGCAGGCCATCCCCAAGGGCCAGCAGGAAGCGGCCGACACGCTGGGCCTGAGCTATTGGCAGGCGCAGCGCAAGGTCGTCCTGCCGCAGGCACTGGCGCTGGTGGTGCCGGGCATCATGAAC
The DNA here is from genome assembly GCA_016707445.1 of Rubrivivax sp. Lineage (GTDB taxonomy): Bacteria > Pseudomonadota > Gammaproteobacteria > Burkholderiales > Burkholderiaceae_C > Rubrivivax. The sequence goes on along the minus strand of JADJHR010000009.1, from coordinate 275,301 downwards.
AACTTCATCGCGATCTTCAAGGACACCTCGCTGATCACGATCGTGAGCCTGTACGAGCTGACCGGCTCGATGGGCCTGGCGCTGGATTCCGACAGCGACTGGCGGCCGTTCAAGCTCACGGCCTACCTGTTCATCACCGCCATCTACTTCATCTTCTGCTTCTCGATGTCCCGCTACAGCCTGTGGATCGAGAGCCAGCTCTCACGCAGCAAGAACCGTTGAAAGCCCCCGCGATGACCGAAGCCATCATCTCGTTCGACAAGGTCAACAAGTGGTACGGCAACAATTTCCACGTGCTGCGCGATATCGACCTGGCGGTAGCGCCGGGTGAGCGCATCGTCGTCTGCGGCCCGTCGGGTTCGGGCAAGAGCACGCTGATCCGCTGCATCAACCGGCTCGAAGAGCACCAGCAGGGCCGCCTGATCGTCGACGGCACCGAGCTCAGCGACGACGTGAAGGCGATCGAGCGCGTGCGCAAGGAAGTCGGCATGGTGTTCCAGCAGTTCAACCTGTTCCCGCACCTCACGGTGCTGGAAAACTTGACGCTGGCGCCGATGTGGGTGGGCAAGACCCCCAAGAAGGAAGCCGAGGAACGGGCGATGGTGCAGCTCAATCGCGTGCGCATCGCCGAACAGGCCGGCAAGTATCCGCTGCAGCTGTCGGGCGGCCAGCAGCAGCGCGTGGCCATTGCGCGCGCACTGTGCCTGACGCCCAAGATCATGCTCTTCGACGAGCCGACCTCGGCGCTCGACCCCGAGATGATCAAGGAAGTGCTGGACGTGATGATCGAGCTGGCCGAAGGCGGCATCACGATGATCTGCGTCACGCACGAGATGGGCTTTGCCAAGGCCGTGGCCAACCGCGTGATCTTCATGGACCAGGGGCAGATCGTCGAAGAGAACGAGCCGCACGAGTTCTTCAACAACCCGAAGAACGAACGCACCAAGGACTTCCTGTCCAAGATCCTGGGACATTGACGCCCTACGGCCGCGGTCCGGTGCCACAGTGGGCCCGGACCGGATAATCGGCGGCATGTCCTCGAAGCAGCGCATCGTCGTCGGCCTGTCGGGCGGCGTCGATTCGGCCGTCAGCGCCTGGCTGCTCAAGCAGCAGGGGCACGAGGTGATCGGCATCTTCATGAAGAACTGGGAAGACGACGACGACAGTGAATACTGTTCGGCGAACGTCGATTTTGTCGACGCCGCGGCCGTGGCCGACGTGCTGGGCATCGAGATCGAACACGTCAACTTCGCCGCCGAATACAAGGACCGCGTCTTCGCCGAGTTCCTGCGCGAATACGCCGCCGGCCGCACGCCCAACCCCGACGTGCTGTGCAACGCCGAGATCAAGTTCAAGGCCTTTCTCGACCATGCGATGCGCCTGGGCGCACAGAAGATCGCCACCGGGCACTACGCCCGTGTGCGTGCCACCGGCGAACATTTCGAGTTGCTCAAGGGCCTGGACCCGGCCAAGGACCAAAGCTACTTTCTGCACCGGCTGACACAGGCCCAGCTGGCGCGCACGCTGTTCCCGGTGGGTGAGCTGCACAAGACCGAGGTGCGGCGCATCGCCACCGAGATCGGCCTGCCGAATGCCAAGAAGAAGGATTCGACCGGCATCTGCTTCATCGGCGAGCGACCTTTCCGCGAATTCCTCAACCGCTACCTGCAGCAGCGGCCAGGGCCGATGGTGGATGAGCACGGCCGCGAACTCGGTCGCCATGTCGGCCTGTCGTTCTACACGCTGGGCCAGCGCCAAGGCCTGGGCATCGGTGGTGTCAAGACCGGCGGCGGCGAACACCAGCCCTGGTACGTGGCGCGCAAGGACCTCGAACGCAATGTCTTGCGCGTGGTGCAGGGCCATGACCACCCCTGGCTGCTGTCGCAGGCCCTGAGCGCTGACGATTGCAGCTGGATCGCAGGCCAGGCGCCCGCCGCCGGCCTGCTGGCCGCCAAGACCCGCTACCGACAGGCCGACGCGAGCTGTCGCTTCGTACCCACCGCCGACGGCTTCGCGCTGCGGTTCGACCAGGCCCAGTGGGCAGTCACACCCGGTCAGTCAGCGGTGCTGTACGACGGCGAGCGTTGCCTGGGCGGCGGCGTCATTGCTGCGGCCGCGCCTTGCGCTTGATCGTGGGCTCTACCGAAGGCTTGGGCTTGCCGGCATGACGAACACCGAAAACTCGCAGCCGCCGCCGCGGCGCGCGCTGGCGTCACTGACGTCACTGGCATCAGTGGGAGATGCGCGTGGCACGCCCATACGCCGCCGTCGGCGCTGGTGGCCGTGGGCGCTGCTGGCCGTGCTGCTGCTGGGCGGGATTGCCCTGCTGCTGATGCCGCGCAGCACCGAAGTGCAGACCAGCGCCGTGATGACGGCCTACCCGACGGCACGCTTTGCGCAGCTCACGGCGTCGGGCTATGTGGTGGCGCAGCGACGTGCCTCGGTGGCATCCAAGGCCACCGGGCGCGTGGTCGAGCTCAAGGTGCGCGAGGGCAGCGTCCTGAAGGCCGGCGAGCTGATTGCGCGGCTGGACGCCGCCGACGTGCTGGCCGCCATCGCCGGCGCCGACGCCGCCGTCGCGCAGGCCCAGGCCGGGCAGCTGCAGGCGCGGGCGCAGTTGCGCCAGGCGCAGGTCGAGCGCGCCAACGCGGACGCCGAGCTGCAGCGCACGCTGGGTTTGGCCGGACAGGATTTCGTGTCGGCGCAGGCTGTCGACGCCGCGCGCCGACGCGCCGACGCGGCGCAGGCAGGGCAGGCCCTGGCCCAGGCCGGCATCAGTGCGGCACAGGCCGGCGAGGCCTTGGCACGCGCACAGCTGAAGGCGCAGCAGGTCAACCGCGACAACACCGAGGTGAGGGCCCCCTTCGATGGCGTGGTACTGGTGAAGAACGCCAACGTCGGCGACATGATCACGCCGTTTTCCAGCGCCAGCGGCACCTCGGGGGCGGTGGTGACGATGGCCGACATGGGCACGCTGGAGGTCGAAGCCGATGTGTCCGAAGCCAACGTGGGCAAGGTGCGCATCGACCAGCCGGTGGAGATCACGCTCGACGCGCTGCCCGACGTGCGCTTTCGCGGCAGCGTGTCGCGCATCGTCCCCACCGTCGACCGCGCCAAGGCCACGGTGACGACCAAGGTGCGCTTCGACCAGCTGGACGCGCGCATCCTGCCCGAGATGAGCGCCAAGGTGGTCTTCCTGTCGCAGGCGCCCACGGCCGCCGACATTCAGCCGGTGATCGCCGTCAATCCGAAGTCGGTGGTCGATCGCGACGGTCGCCGGCAGGTCTTTCGCGTCAGTGGCGACCACGTCGAGGCGCTGCCGGTACAGGTCGGGCGCACGCTGGGCGATGTGCTGGAGGTCAGCAGCAGCACGCTCAAGGCCGGTGATCGGCTGGTGCTGTCGCCGCCCGCGAAACTGGCCGCTGGTTCCAAGGTCAGCGTCAGTGGCAAGCCCTGAGGGCGCGCGCGCAATGCCGCAGGCGCAGGCTGCGCCGCTGATCAGCATCCGCGGGCTGACCAAGGTGTACCAGCGCGGCGAGCAGGACGTCCCAGTGCTGCTGGGTATCGACCTCGACGTGATGGCCGGCGACTTCGTGGCCCTGATGGGGCCCAGCGGATCGGGCAAGAGCACTCTGCTGAATCTGATCGCCGGCATCGACAAGCCCAGCGCGGGCACGATCGCGATCGGCGGTGTCGACATCGCGACGCTGGGCGAGGGGTCGCTGGCCGACTGGCGTGCCCGCCATGTCGGCTTCATCTTCCAGTTCTACAACCTGATGCCGGTGCTGACGGCGTTCGAGAACATCGAGCTGCCGCTGCTGCTGACCGGCTTGAGCCCGCGCCAGCGTCGTGAGCGTGTGGCCCAGGTGCTGCAGATGGTGCAACTGTCCGACCGCGCCGACCACCGGCCCAACGAACTGTCGGGCGGGCAGCAGCAGCGCGTGGCGATTGCGCGCGCCATCGTCACCGACCCCACGCTGATCGTCGCCGACGAACCCACCGGTGACCTCGACCGCAGCACCGGTGAAGACGTGCTGGGCTTGCTCGATCAGTTGGTAAGCGAACTGGGCAAGACCATCGTGATGGTCACGCACGACCCCAAGGCGGCGGCCTTTGCCCGCCGCATGGTGCACCTGGAAAAGGGTGTGCTGGTCGACGAGGCGGGGCGATGAGCGGGCCGGCGGCGCGCTTGGGCCGCGCGGCAGATCAGCAGCAAGCGCGCTCAGGCCGCGCGCTTGCGCCGCCGCGACGGCACGCGCGTGCGGCCGCCGCGCGCCATGAACACGGCCAGCATCACGCCCAGCACCAGCGGCACCACCACCCATTCGATGGCGCTGCGCTGAATTCGCAAGGCCTCGAGATCGGTGTCAGGCAAGGGCATTTGCACCTGCGGCGTCGCGGTTTCGACTTCATCCGCCAAGTGGACGCTGTCGACCGGGTCGGGCTCGGCATAGACGGCGGCCAGCGGCTGCGGCGCAAACTGTCCCAGGGTGCGGGTTTCGGCCATGGCAACCTCTTCGGCCGGGCTGACACCGTTCAGCTCATGTTCGCTCGACAAGGTCATGGGCGCAGGCTCGGCGACATCAGCCTTGGCTGCAGCGTCGAAGGGCAAGCCGGCCGCCTGCGGCTCGAGTGCCGTCACCAGCGGCGCGCTGGCCTCGTCGTCAGCTTCGCGCGGGGCCTTGCGCGCCCCGGCAACCTCGAACAAGGACGGTGCCGAGGCCCCCGCCGCCGCCCAGGCCAGCTCGGGCGTACCGATGCCGTCGACGTTCAGGCGCATGGGCTCGGCCGCGACCGGCGCGATCGGCGCCAGCAGGGCCACCAGCAGGGCGGCCTTGCCGCCGACGTCGTACAGCTTCGCCATCGCGAATGCGCCTTCGGGATTTCGGTGTTTGCGGGCTCGAACGCCAACACGACGTCGCCACCCACACCGCATTCTGGAACGATCCTCCGCGAAAGTCGACCGTCGCCGGCAATACGGCACCTGTCCCGCCTTGGCGCTACGGACCCAGGTCCATGTTCCTGCTGCGCCTGCTGATCCGCAACGCCTTTCGCCACCGGCTGCGCACTGTGCTGACGATGGTCGGCCTGGTCGTGGCGATCAGCGCCTTCGGGCTGCTGCGCACCATCGTCGACGCCTGGTATGCCGGCGCCGAGGCCAGTTCCAGCACGCGGCTGATCACACGCAGCGCGACCTCGCTTTCGGTGCCGCTGCCGCTGAGCTACGCCCAGCGCTTGCGCGCCATCGACGGCGTGACCGGCATCAGCTGGTCGAACTGGTTCGGCGGCATCTACGTGACCGAGCGCAACTTCTTTCCGCAGTTCGCTGTCGACGGCCCCAGCTACCTGGCGCTGTACCCCGAGTTCGTGCTCAAGGACGATCAACGCCTGGCCTGGCTGCGCGACCGCCAGGGCGTGGTGGTCGGGCGCAAGCTGGCGGCCAAGTTCGGCTGGAAGCTGGGCGACACCATCCCCTTGCGCGGCACCATCTTTGCGGGCACCTGGAGCTTCACGCTGCGCGCCATCTACGAAGGCGCCGATGCCAGCGTCGACGAGAACCAGATGCTGATGCACTGGGCCTACCTGAACGAGACCCTGCGCGCGCGCAACCGCGGCCGCAGCAGTGATTTTGTCGGCGTCTACGTGATCGGCATCCGCGACCCAGCCAATGCGGCGCTGATCTCGCAGCGCATCGACGCGCAGTTCAAGAACTCGCTCGCCGAGACCCTGACCGAAACCGAAAAGGCCTTCCAGCTGGGCTTCGTCGCGATGAGCGAGGCCATCCTGGTCGCGCTGCAGGCGGTCAGCAGCATCATCGTGGTCATCATCATGGCAGTGATGGCCAACACCATGACCATGACCGCGCGCGAGCGCCTGGCCGAATACGCGACGCTGAAGGCGCTGGGCTTTCCGCCCGCCTTCGTGGTCAAGCTGCTGTTCGGCGAAAGCCTGGTCATCGCGCTCGGCGGCGGCATCCTCGGCATGCTGCTGACGCTGCCGCTGGCGGCGGCCTTCTCAGGTCTGGCCGGCACGCTGTTCCCGGTGTTCCGCGTGTCGGGCACCACGATGGCGCTGCAGGCCGGCGCCGCGCTCTTGGTCGGCATGGTGGCCGCCGCCTGGCCGGCCTGGAAGATGAGCCGCATCAACATCGTGGCCGGCCTGCGCAATCTGGCCTGAACAACAAGTACACCGCATGGCCGCCGTTCCGCTGATCTACATCGCGCGCAACCTTTGGGTACGGCGCGTGACCACGCTGCTGACGGCCGCCGGCATGGCACTGGTGGTCTTTGTGTTCGCCACCGTGCTGATGATGAGCGAGGGCATCCGCGCCACGCTGGTGGCCACCGGGCAGCCTGACAACGTGATCGTGCTGCGCAAGGGTGCGGGTGCCGAGATCAACAGCGGCATCTCGCGCAGCCAGGCGGCGGTGCTCGAAACCCTGCCGGGCATTGCGCTCGGCCCGCTGGGCGGGGCGCTGGTCAGCAAGGAACCGGTGGTGCTGAACAACCTGCCCAAGCGCGGCAGCGGCAAGCCCAGCAACGTGACCTTGCGCGGCACCTCAGCCACCGGGCTGGCACTGCGGCCGCAGGTGCGGCTGGCCGAAGGTCGCATGTTCAAGCCGGGCAGCAGCGAGGTCGTCGCCGGCCGCGCGGTGGCACGCGGCTTCGAGGGCGTGGCGCTGGGCTCGGTGCTGCGCTTTGCCGGCCGCGACTGGACCGTGGTCGGGTTGCTCGACGCGGGCCGCAGCGGTTTCGATTCCGAGATCTGGGGCGACGCCGAACAGATCATGCAGGCCTTTCGCCGCCAGTCGTTCAGCTCCGTGGTCTTTCGTCTGGACGACGCGGGCGACTTCGAGCGTGTGCGCCAGCTCGTCGACGACGACCCGCGTCTGACGCTCGAGGCCAAGCGCGAGGTCCGCTTTTACGCCGAGCAGAGCGAGGCGCTGGCCAATTTCATCGGCATCCTGGGCACGTCGCTGGCGGTGATCTTCTCGATCGGTGCCACCGTCGGCGCCACCATCACGATGTTCGGTTCGGTGGCGTCGCGCGTGGGTGAAATCGGCACTCTGCGCGCACTGGGGTTTCGGCGTGGCGCCGTGCTGGGCGCCTTTCTGGGTGAGGCGCTGCTGCTGTCCCTGGTGGGTGGGCTGGTGGGGCTGGCCGCGGCCAGCGCGATGCAGTCGGTGGACGTGTCGACGACCAATTTCTCGACCTTTTCCGAACTCGCCTTTCAGTTCACATTGACGCCGGCGATCGCGCTGAAAGCGCTGCTGTTCGCGCTGGCGATGGGCGTGATCGGGGGTTTCGTGCCGGCCTGGCGCGCGGCTCGGCTGAAGATCGTGGACTGCCTGCGCGCGGCCTGAACACCGCACACACCTGCGGCAGATCAAGTCGGGCGCTCGCCTGCCGATATGACCGGGATCGTCTGCCTCGTCCAGGTCCCGTCATGTCGCGCCATTGTTCACGCCCGCTGCTGTTCGTCGCCTGCCTGCTGCTGGCGGCAGCGGCGCAGGCCGCGAACGTCGAGGTCCAACTGCTGGACCGCAATGGCCAGCCCCTGGCCGATGCCGTGACCTTTCTCGAATCGGCAGCCGCCAGGGCTGCGGTCAAGCCCGCGCCCGGCATCGAGATCGAGCAGGCCGACAAGCGCTTCACGCACCGCGTGACCGTGGTGCCGCTGGGCAGTGCCGTGCGCTTTCCGAACCGCGACAAGGTGCGCCACCACGTCTACTCGTTCTCCCCCGTCAAGACCTTCGAGCTCAAGCTCTACACCGGCACACCCGCCAACCCGGTGACCTTCGAGCGCAGTGGCATCGCCGTGCTGGGCTGCAACATCCACGACAACATGGTGGCCTGGGTGGTGGTGGTGGAAACGCCCTACTTCGGCCAGTCGACCCGCAGCGGACAAGTCCGCCTGGACGACGTGCCGCCCGGCAGCTACCGGCTGCGCGCCTGGCACCCTGATCTGCCGCCCGGCGCACCGGCACTCGATCAAGCTCTGGTCGTCGGTGCCCAGGGCGGCAAGGCCAGTGTGCGGCTGCCGGTCTGAGCCATGCCTGCACCGCGCCAGCGCCTGTCCACCCGCATCGTCGCGCTGTTTCTAGGCCTGCTGCTGCTGGTGCAGCTGGCCGGGTTCGTGGCCATCGGCGCCAGCCTGGACGCCAGCGCGCGCGCCACGCTGGCACACGATCTCGACGTCGGGCAGCGCATCTGGCAGCGCGTGCTGGCGCAGAAGTCGCTGGCGCTGACGCAGGGCACCACGCTGCTGGCGGCCGATTTCGGCTTTCGCTCGGCGGTGGCCACGTCCGATGCCGACACCCTGCATTCGGTGCTGGAAAACCATGCCGCGCGCATCGGCGCCAATGTCAGCGCCTGGGTCGACAGGGATGGCAGCGTTCGTGCGGCCAGCCTGGACACCCAGGGGCCGGACACCGAGGCCGAACTGCGCCGCCTGGCTGCCGACATGGCGCAGCGCGCGCAGGGCAGCCAGGTGGCCTTGCTGGGTGAACGTGCAATGCAACTGGTCGTGGTGCCGCTGAAGGCGCCGCTGACCATCGGCTGGCTGGTGCTCGGATTTGCGCTCGATCAGGCACTGGCGCAAGACATGAAGACGCTGTCGGGGCTGGACCTGGTGCTGCTGGTGCCCGGCATCGACGGCCTGCCGCGCGCCATCGTCTCCACCCTGCCCGCCGCCATGCGCAGCAACTGGACACACGACGACGGCGAACGGCGCAGCCTGGGCGGCAAGCTGATGCAGCTGCGCAGCGTCAGCCTGGGTGCGGGCGCACCGGCGCAGGCGCACGTCGTGCTGCTGCGCTCGGTCGACGCTGCGCTGGCCTCGCAGCGCGAGCTGCAATGGACACTGCTGCTGATCACCGCGGCCGGTGTGCTGGTGTTCGGCGTCGGCAGCGTGTTCACCGCTCGCCGCGTGACCACACCGCTGCGCGCGCTGACCGCGGCCGCCGACCGCCTGGCCCGCGGCGACTACGGGCAACCCGTGCTGCACCAGGGCCGGCATGACGAGATCGGCCACCTGGCCAGTGCCTTCGACCACATGCGCGTCAGCATCGCCGGCCATCAGGCCGAGGTGCACAACCTGGCGTTCCTGGACCGCCTTACCGGACTGCCCAACCGGGCCAGCTTTCGCAATGCCCTGAAGGGCCGCATCGGCTCCAGCGAACCAGCCGGCCAGCTGGCCGTGCTGATGTTCGGACTGGACCGTTTCAAGCACGTCAACGAGGTGCTCGGCTACGCCTTCGGCGACCGCTTGCTGCAGGCCGTGGCCGGACGCCTGGCGGCGTATGGGGTGCGCGGCGACGACCTCATCGCCCGACTGGGTGGCGATGAATTTGCCGTGCTGCTGCCCGGCGCTGACGCTGCGGGCGCACAGGCGCTGGCCCTGCGCGTGGCCGCTGCGCTGGAGCAACCTCTGGTGCTGGACGAGCAGACGGTCGACGTCAGCGCCGCCTTCGGCATTGCCTGCTGGCCGCAGCATGCGGCCGATGCCGATGCCCTGCTCAGCCGCGCCGAGGTGGCCATGTACGCGGCCAAGCGCAAGACCGTGCCCAGCCTGGTCTACGACCCGGGTATCGATTCGGCCAGCGCCGAGACGCTGTCTCTGCTGTCGGAACTGCGACGCGCGCTGGAGCACGACGAACTGCGCCTGTACCTGCAGCCCAAGATCCGCCTGCAGGACGCTGCGTTCATTGGCGTGGAAGCCCTGGTGCGCTGGCAGCACCCCAGCCGCGGCATGGTGCCGCCGCTGCACTTCATCCCCTTTGCCGAGCAGACCGGTTTCGTGCGTGCGCTCACGCTGTGGATGTTCGAGGCTTGTGCGCGTGAGATTCCGGCACTGCAGGCCCTGGGCGTGCAGCGCGTGTCGGTCAACCTGTCGACGCGCGACCTGCTGGATCTGGAACTGCCGCAGCGCCTGCAGCAGATCCTGCAACGCCAAGGCGTGACCGCCACCGCGTTCTGTCTGGAGATCACCGAGAGCGCGATCATGGACGAGCCGCAGCGCTCGCTGGAGATCCTGGAGACCCTGTCGGCCAACGGCTTCAAGCTGTCGATCGACGACTTCGGCACCGGCTACTCGTCGCTGGCCTACCTGAAGCGGCTGCCGGTGGACGAGCTGAAGATCGACAAGAGCTTCGTGCTGGCGATGGAACAAGACGAGGACGACGCCAAGATCGTGCGATCGACAATCGACCTGGCGCACAACCTGGGGCTGAGCGTGGTGGCCGAGGGCATCGAGAACGCCAGCCTGTTCGATCTGCTGCGTGATCTGGGCTGCGACGAAGGCCAGGGCTTTCACATGTGCCGCCCACTGCCGGCGGCCGAGATGGCGGCCTTTGCCGAACGCTGGCGCATGGCCAGGCAGCCGCAGCCGGCACTGGTCGAAAGCGACTGACCGGTGACAATGCATGGCCTCGAACAATCACAACAAGGCCGCCATGACCACCCTGCCCCTGTACATCGCCCCCGCGCGCTACGACAACGCCGAAGCTGCACTGGCGCAGGTGCGCCGCATCTACGGCGGCAGCATCGCGCACCTGCGCGATACGTTGCACCGCTTCGTGGCCGGTGAGGACGTGGGCGAGCATGTGCGTGCCTGCTACCCCTTCGTGCGCGTGCACAGCAGCACCGTGGCGCGCGCCGATTCGCGCCTGGCGTATGGCTTCGTTGCCGGCCCCGGCACCTTCGAGACGACGCTGACCCGGCCTGACCTGTTCGGTCGCTACTACCTAGAGCAGTTCCGCCTGCTGGTGAAGAACCACGGCATGGCGCTCGAGATCGGCACCAGCACGCAACCGATTCCGGTGCACTTCTCGTTCGCCCAGCACGACCACATCGAAGGCAGCATGTCGAGCGAGCGCCGGCTGATGATGCGCGACGTGTTCGACCTGCCCGACCTGGCGGCGATGGACGACGGCATCGCCAACGGCACGCACGAGGGTCGGCGCGGCGAACCCGGACCGCTGGCGCTGTTCACCGCGCCGCGCGTGGACTACTCGCTGCACCGGCTGCGCCACTACACCGGCACGGCGCCCGAGCATTTCCAGAACTTCGTGCTGTTCACCAACTACCAGTTCTACATCGACGAGTTCGTCAAGCTGGGCCGCGCGCAGATGGTCGATGCGGCCAGCCCTACACCGCCTTTGTCGAGCCCGGGAACGTGGTGACACGCCGTGTCGGCGAGCCCCCAGAGGGTGGCGACGAACTGGGCGTGGCACCGCCGCGGCTGCCGCAGATGCCGGCCTACCACCTGATGCGCGGCGACCACGCCGGCATCACGATGGTCAACATCGGCGTCGGGCCGGCCAACGCCAAGACCATCACCGATCACATCGCGGTGCTGCGCCCGCATGCCTGGCTGATGCTGGGCCACTGCGCCGGGCTGCGCAATTCTCAGCAACTGGGCGACTACGTGCTGGCCCACGGCTACGTGCGCGAGGACCATGTGCTCGACGAAGAACTGCCGCTGTGGGTGCCGATCCCGGCGCTGGCCGAGGTGCAGGTGGCGCTGGAGCAGGCGGTGGCCGAGGTGACGCAGTTGTCGGGCTACGAGCTGAAGAAGATCATGCGCACCGGCACCGTGGCCAGCACCGACAACCGCAACTGGGAGCTGCTGCCCTCGCATGGCGAGACCTCGCCCGAGCGGCGCTTTTCGCAATCGCCGCGCGGTGGCGCTCGACATGGAAAGCGCCACCATCGCCGCCAACGGCTTTCGCTTCCGCGTGCCCTACGGCACCTTGCTGTGCGTCAGCGACAAGCCGCTGCACGGCGAGATCAAGCTGCCCGGCATGGCCAACCATTTCTACCGCGAGCGCGTCGACCAGCACCTGCGCATCGGCATCCGCGCGATCGAACTGCTGCGCCAGGAGCGCCCCGGCGCGCTGCACAGCCGCAAGCTGCGCAGCTTCGCCGAGGTGGCCTTCCAGTAGTTCTGTGGCCGCGCAGGCCTGTGCGGGCCTGCAGGGGTCGGACGACACCGGCTTGTGGAGCGGCGGCCGAAGGCGTAGGCTGGCCCGGCGCCCGTGCGAGCCCGAACACGTCAATCAACGATTCAAAGCCCGCGGTTGGCGCATCTCGGGCTGCAAGGAGACCCCACCATGCCAAGCCCACTCAACGGCGCGAGCGTCGGCGTCCAGGCGCATCCGCACCCTGGCCCTGGTCGGCCCGGCGGCCGCCGGCAAGACCAGCCTGTCCGAGGCCCTGCTGCATCGCGCCGGCGCGATCGGCGCACCCGGCAGCCTGGAGCGCGGCGGCACGGTCAGCGACTTCGACCCGCTCGAGCGCCGCATGCAGCATTCGCTGAACACCGTGATGCACCTTCAGCATGCAGGCACGCGCGTGCATTTCATCGACACCCCGGGCGGGCCCGACTTTCTGGGCCAGAGCCTGCCGGCGCTGGAGGCCGTGGAAACCGCGGCGATCGTGATCAACGCCGCCACCGGCATCGAGCCGATGGCTGTGCGCATGATGGCGTACGCGGCAAGCCGCCAGCTCGATCGGTTGATCATCGTCAACAAGATCGACACCGCGGCCGACCAGTTGCCCGCACTGCTGGCGCAGATCCAGGCCACCTTCGGCAAGGAATGCCTGCCGATCAACCTGCCGGATGCGGGTGGCACGACGGTGGTCGACTGCTTTTACAACCGCGAGGGCCACAGCGATTTCGGTTCGGTCGACGCCGCACACCGGGCACTGGTGGAACAGGTGGTCGAGGTCGACGCAAATTTTGTCGATCGTTACCTGAACGATGGCGACGTCGATCCCAGCGAACTGCACGCCCCGCTGGAGCAGGCCTTGCGCGAAGGCCATTTGATCCCGGTCTGTTTTGTCTCTGCGCGCACGGGCGCCGGCGTAGCCGAGCTGCTGGACGTCATCGTCAAGCTGCTGCCCAACCCGACCGAGGGCAACCCACCCGACTTTCTGAATGGTGAGGGTGAATCGGCGCAGCCCATGCAGGCCCGGCCGGACCCGTCCTTGCACGTGCTGGCGCAGGTGTTCAAGGTGACGGTCGACCCCTACGTGGGCAGGATGGGCATCTTCAGGGTGCACCAGGGCACGGTCAGCCGGGACAGCCTGCTGTACGTCGGTGACGGTCGCAAACCGTTCAAGGTGGGGCATCTGTTCATGCTGCAGGGCAAGGACCACGTCGAGGTGTCTCAGGCCATCCCCGGTGACATCGTGGCGGTGGCCAAGGTCGACGAAATTCACTTCGACGCGGTGCTGCACGACGCCGCCGAAGACGATCACATTCACCTGGCAGCGCTGGACTTCCCGGTGCCGGTGCACGGTCTGGCGATCGAACCCAAGCGCCATGGCGACGAACAGCGCATGTGGGAGATCCTGACCAAGCTGATCGACGAAGACCCCTGCCTGAAGGTGGAGCATGTGGCCACCACCAACGAAACCATCGTTTACGGGCTGGGTGAGTTGCATCTGCGCGTGCTGTTGGACCGGCTGCGCGAGGTCCACAAGTTCGAGGTCAACACCCGCCCGCCGCGTATCGCCTACCGCGAAAGTGTCAGTGCCGGGGCCGAAGGCCACCACCGGCACAAGAAGCAGACCGGCGGCGCCGGACAGTTCGGTGAGGTGTTCCTGCGCATCGAACCGCTGCCGCGTGGCAGCGGTTTCGAGTTCGTCGACCAGGTCAAGGGCGGCACCATCCCGACGCAGTACATCCCGGCCGTTGAAAAGGGCGTGCGCGAGGTGCTGGCGCATGGCGCCATCGCGGGCTATCCGGTGGTGGACGTGCGCGTGATCGTCTATGACGGCAAGCACCACAGTGTGGACAGCAAGGAGATTGCTTTCGTTACCGCAGGTCGCAAGGCCTTCCTGGATGCGATCCTGAAGGCACAGCCGGTGGTGCTGGAGCCGATCGTTGCCATCGAGATCAGCGCGCCCGACCAGGCCATGGGCGACATCACCGGCGACCTGTCGGCCAAACGCGGCATGGTGACCGGCACCGCCAACCTGGCCACCGGCACTGTGCTGGTGAAGGGGCAGGTGCCGATGTCCGAGCTGTCGGGCTACCAGTCGCGGCTGAATGCGCTGACCGCAGGACAGGGCCGCTACACGATCACGCTGTCACACCATGAGGTGGTGCCACCAGCGGTGCAGCAGCAGCTGACCAGCGGGTTCAAGGCGCGCGACGACGAGTAGCCTCGTGCCGGCGAGCACCGCAGCGGCGTGGGCACGGTGCGGTGGCGGCACAAAGACCGGGTGGGTCGATCCTGTTATTGATCAATGTGATTGCGAATCATTCTCAGGTCGTTTACATTCAAAACCCGTATTGTTGATGTTCACCCGATCACATCGCCGCACCTGCAGGCCAGCGCCTCACCATGAGTCTCGCCACCCCGCCCCCACTGCCGATCGACCTGGCGTCGCTGCTGCACGATTCCGCCGGCAGTGAGCTGCATCCGGCCGAGCGCGGCGCCTTGGTGGCGGCGATCGTGGCCTTGCACGTTGCAGGTCTGTGGGGGCTGATGCAGGTGTCGGCGGTACAGGACGCCGTGCGCCAGATGGCGCCGCTGGTGGTCGAGTTCATTGTGCCGCCCAAGCCCGAAACGCCACCACCACCGCCGCCCCCGCCGCCCAGGCGACTGCAGCCCGTCAAGGCCGCGGTGCCGCCGCCGGTGCTGACCACCGCACCGCCTCCTGATCCAGCGCCGACCCCGTTTGCAGTGCCGCCTCAGGAACAAGCGCCTTTGCCGGCGCTGACTGCACCTCCCGCGCCCCCTGCGCCGCCGGCGCCGATCGTGCCCGCAGCGCCGCCGGCGCCGCCCGTGCCGCGCCTGCTGCCCAGCAGCAACATCGCGTACCTGGTGCAGCCGCCGATCGAGATGCCGCTGGCATCGCGCCGCATGGGCGAACAAGGCACGGTGTTGCTGCGCGTGCTGGTCGGTATGGACGGCCTGCCGCGGCAGATCGGCGTGCAGCGCTCGTCGGGTTTCAAACGCCTGGACGAGCAGGCCGTGTCGGCCATGAAGCGCGCCCGCTTCAAGCCACAGACCGATCAGGGTCAGCCGATCGAATGGTTCGTGATTGCCCCGCTGCAATACGAGATCGAATGACTATCACCGACTGAAGGACAGCTCCATGGATACCGTTCAAGCCACCCAGGGTCTGGGCTTCGGCCATTTCCTGCTGCAGACCGACGCCGTCGGGCGCGCCATGCTGCTGCTGCTGGCCCTGATGTCGATCGCCTCCTGGGTGCTGGTGGCGCACAAGGGCCTGGTGCAGATGCGCCGTCGCCACCGCGGGCAGGCCTTTCTCGGGCTGTTCTGGAACGCGAGCACGCTCGACCAGGTACGCCATGAATTGCAGACCCATGGCGCCCACGACCCGTTCTCGCATCTGGCGGCACATGCGCTGAACGCGCAGGCGCACCACGCGCGCCATGGTGCGACCCGGTTGTCCGAGGCAGGTACGGCGGGTGAATTCGTGACCCGGACCATGCGCAAGGTGCTTGACGAAGAAACGCTGCAGATGGAACGCGGACTGACGCTGCTGGGCACCGTGGGCGCCACCGCACCCTTCGTCGGCCTGTTCGGCACCGTGTGGGGCGTGTACCACGCGCTGGTGGCCATCGGCATCAGCGGCGCGGGCACGCTGGACAAGGTGGCCGGCCCGGTGGGCGAGGCGCTGATCATGACCGGCCTGGGGCTGGCCGTGGCGATCCCGGCGGTGGTGGCCTACAACGCCATCACGCGCAGCAACCGCGTGCTGGCCGCACAGCTCGACAGCTTCGCCTACGAGCTGCACAGCTTCCTGACCCTGGGTCAGGCGCCGGGCGCAGGTGCAGCGGCAGGCGGCGAAGGTGTAACCAAGCTGCGGCGCGTCGAAACCGCGGCCGCCTGACTCGGACGACACGCCCATGGCCTTCGCCTCTTTCGACAACAAGCGCAGCAACGCGCCGATGACCGACATCAACATGGTGCCGCTGATCGACGTGATGCTGGTGCTGCTGGTGATCTTCATCGTCACCGCCCCGCTGCTGACGCACGCGGTCAAGCTCGACCTGCCCAAGGCCAGCGCCGATATCAACCTGCTGAAGCCCGAGAAGATCGAGTTCGCCATCGACGCTCAGGGGCAGCGTTATGTCAACGGTGAACGCCAGACGCGTCAACAGGCGGCCGAGCGCCTGCTGCTGGCTGGCAAGACGCAGCCGCTGCCCGAGCTGCACCTGCGCGCCGACCAGGCGGTGGCCTATCGCGCCGTGGCCGAAACCTTGGCCGATGCGTCGCCAGCGCAGGACTGAGCAAGATCGCCTTCGTCAGCGAGCCCGACCCGCCCTGACGAGGCCCTTCTGCGCTGACCGGCGCCGACCCGGATCGACCAGTCACCGGTGGCGTTCCTCTTTCCACAACCCCCAGACCCACGGACCCTCGCCGCCGCCAGCGGCGCGGCCGTGACTTGCCTGAGCCAACGATGAAAGCACCCGCATGACTGACCAACCTGCCGATGACAAACCCCGCAGCCTGCCCTTGATACCGCTGGGCGCCCTGGCGGCCGGCTTCGGCCTGATCCGTCTGGCGGCTGCAGCCGAGCCCACCTGCGCCGGCCGACGGACCGCCCCGGGCAGAAACCGTGATGCCGGTGATCAAAGCCAGCGGCAGCGCCGATCGGCAAGGCAAGGACGGCGTGCAGGCCACCACATCGCGCATCGGCAAGGGTGAACAGGAATTGCGCGACATCCCCCAGTCGCTGACGGTGGTGACCGAGAAGCTGATCGACGACCGCAACCTGGACACGCTGAAGGAAGCGCTGAAGAACACCGCCGGCATCACCTTCCTGGCGGCGGAAGGCGGTGAAGAAGACATCCGGCTGCGCGGCTTTCCACTGCAGGGCACCGGCGACGTGTTCGTTGACGGCATTCGCGACCCGGCCTTCTACGATCGCGACACCTTCTCCTACGACCGACTGGAGGTGCTGCGCGGGTCGGCGTCGATGCTGTTCGGCCGCGGCTCGACCGGCGGCGCCGTCAACCAAGTCAGCAAGGTGCCCCGTGCGATCGACGAACATCAGGTCGATCTGACCCTGGGCAGCCACCAGTACGCCCGCCTGGTGGGTGATTTCAACTTTCGCCTGGGTGACGAGGCGGCTCTGCGCCTGGGCGCCATGGTCAACAAGGCCGACAACAACGGCGCCGGCAGCTCGATCGACAAGAAGGGAGTCGCGGCCACGTTGCGCTGGGGCATCGGCACGCGCGACGAGTTCTCGATCGCCGGCTACTTTCTCGACAACGACAACGGCATGAACTACGGCATGCCCTGGATACGCCCCAAGGCCAGCTCGCCGGTCGATGAGACCACCTTGCTGCCGGTCGACCCCAAGGCCTACTACGGCATGGCCAGCGACCGCAACGATGGCAAGGCCAGCACCTTGACGGCCACGCACACGCATCGTTTCGACCGCAATCACGAGTTGACCACCAAGATCCGCCGCGGCGCCTTCGAGCGCGACCAGCGTGCCGGCACGGTGCGCTTCGCCGGCGCGTCGGCACAGCCCGACGGCCAGACGGTGAGCCTGGAAACGCTGAATCCAGCGAGCGTGATCAATCGGGGCACCCAGCTCAAGATCCAGGATCTGGATGCCTGGTTTGCGCAAAGCGACTACAGCGGCAAGTTCAGCGCGCTCGGGGTTCGACACCAGGTGCAGGCCGGCATCGACTACGCGCGTGAAGAAAAGACCGTCTATGCCGCGCGCAGCGCCGCCCAGGGCGGCGTGGTGCCACCCAAGCCAACCACCACACTGGGCACACCCGACGACGGCGCCTGGATCGACGAATCCACGCGTGTGCTGCGCACCAGCAACGACTACCGGTCCGACGGCGCCGGGGTCTACGTGCAGGACCTGGTCCAGATCGCCCCGGCCTGGAAGCTGCTGGTGGGCTTGCGCTACGACTCGCTGACCGGCAACTACAACACCTATGCGCTGCCGAACAACGCGCCCTCACCCGAAACCCGATCCAGCTACCGCATGAAGGTTTCGGAGTGGAGCAAGCGGCTGGGCCTGCTGTACCAGCCGACGCCGCTTACGTCGTTCCACTTCTCGGCTGCGACCTCGTTCAACACCTCGGGTGACGCTTACTCCTTGAGCGCGGCCAACGTCGACATTCCGCCCGAACAGGCCATCAATCTGGAACTGGGCGCCAAGCTCGACAGTGAAGACGGGAAGCTGTCGGCGCGCATTGCCGCCTTTCGCTCGACCAAGCTGCACGAGCGCAACACCGATCCGCTGGTGAACCTGGTGACCTTGTCGGGCAAGCGCCACGTGGCGGGCATCGACATGGACATCGCCGGACGCATCACGCCGGCCTGGGAGGTGTTCCTCTCCTACATGTGGCTGCCGGTGGCCAACATCGACATCGGTGCGGCGGGCAGCGAGGGCCAGGGCACCCGGCCATCGCTGACGCCGCGGCATGCGGGCACGGTGTGGAGCACCTATCAGGTCGACCCGCGGCTGCGCGTCGGCGCTGGCCTGAACATGCGCGCTTCACAGACCCCCAATCGCAACCCTGGCTGGTCAGCGCCCGGCTACGTGACGGGCGACCTGATGGCCGAGTACGTGGTGATGCACGATCGGCTCACGCTCAAGCTCAACCTCAGCAACGTCACCAACAAGCTCTACGCCGATTCGCTGTACACCGGACACTACATTCCGGGGCTAGGTCGCCTGTTGCAGCTGACAGCCAGCTGGAAGTACTGAGCAAGGCAGGATCATGTTTGTACAGATTCCCGACCTGTTGAGCGCCGACGAGTTGCGTCAGGCGCAACAAAGGCTTGAGCAAGCCGATTGGGTCGACGGCGGCCTGACGGCAGGTGGACAAGCGCAGCAGGTGAAGAACAACCAGCAGCTCGACGGCCGCGGCACGCAGGCGCCGGTTGGCAAGGCCCTGCAATCGATGGTGCTGGCCGCTGCGCAACGTCACCCGCTGTTCTTCTCGGCAGCCCTGCCCAAACGGGTTTTGCCGCCCATGTTCAACCGTTATGCGGGCAGCACCAACGCCTACGGTGACCATGTCGACCAGGCCATTCGCTATCCGACCGATGGCGAGCGCATGCGCACCGATCTGTCGGCCACCCTGTTTCTGGCCGACCCAGCCGACTACGACGGTGGGGAACTGGTCATCGAAGACAGCCCGGGCCCGCGACGCATCAAGCTGCCGGCGGGTCATCTGTTGCTGTACCCGGGTGACCGTGTGCACCGCGTCGAGCCCGTGACCCGTGGGGCCCGGCTGGCGAGCTTCTTCTGGGTCGAGAGCCTGGTGCGCGGGCACGATCAGCGGCGGCTGCTGTTCGAGCTCGACCGCAACCTGATGCGGCTGCGCGAGCGCCATGGTGACAGCCCCGAAACCATCGGCCTGACGGGCACATACCACAACCTGCTGCGCCTGTGGGCCGAGACGTGAGGCCGACCCAGCCGGCGCCGCTGCGCGCGCAGCCTGCCTCGCAGCCGCCGGCCGCCGCACTGCCGTTGAGCCTGGACGACTACGCGGCGCGCGCCGCGCAGGTGCTGGACGATAACGCCCGCGCCTACGTCGATGGTGGCGCCGGCGACGAACATAGCCTGCGCGCCAACCGGCGGGCCTGGGCCGACTGGACCTTGCGGCCACGCGTCTTGCGTGATCTGAGTCAGGCGCACACGCGGGTCGAACTTCTGGGGCAAAACCTGGACCATCCGCTGTTGTTGGCGCCGGTGGCCCACCAGCGCCTGTTCCATCCTGACGCTGAGTTCGCCAGCGCGCTGGCCGCGGCCGCACAGGGTGCAGGTTATGTTCTCAGTGCGCAGGCCAGCGTGCCGCTGGAGCAGGTAGCGAACCTGGTGCGGCATGAAGCCGGACGCGGCCCGCTGTGGTTTCAGCTGGTGCTGCCACACGACCGAGGCTTCACCAGGGCCCTGCTCGCCCGCGTGGCGTCAGCCGGCTTTGAGGCCCTGGTGCTGACCGTGGACGCGCCCATCAATGGCGTGCGTGACCGCGAGCGCCGCGCCGGTTTCAGATTGCCGTCGGGCATACGAGCCGTCAACCTGGACGGACTGCCACCGCACCCGGCCCAGGCGGCAGACGGCGGTGGCGTGTTTGAACACTGGATGGCCCAGCGCAGCCAGCTGGCCCGACCTGGGCTGGCTGCTCCAGCAGACCCACCTGCCCGTGCTGCTGAAGGGGGTGCTGCATTCCGAGGACGCCTGCATGGCCATCGAACACGGCGTGTCCGGCCTGATTGTTTCGAATCACGGGGGTCGCACACTGGACGGCGCCATGGCCACCGCCGATGCCCTCGGCCCCATCGTGCAGGCCGTGGCCGGGCGCGTACCGGTGCTGGTCGATGGCGGCATTCGCCGAGGGGTCGATGTGCTGCGCGCCTGCGCGCTGGGTGCGCGTGCCGTTCTGCTCGGCAGACCGCAGGTTCACGCGCTGGCGTGCGCCGGCGCCGCGGGCGTCGCTCACATGATCCGCTTGCTGCGCGACGAGCTGGAAACCGCCATGGCGCTGTGCGGCTGCGCCTCACTGGACGAAAGCCACTCGGTACTGGCCCCGACAGTCAGGCATGCCCATGCGGACTGGAACTTGCCTTCAAGATAAAGACCAGGGTCACCGTGTGCGCCGCTGCAAGCCTGCGCACAGGAATGCGGCTGGCCCTGCGCGGCGAACGGGCGATCAAGGCGCATTTATCATGGCAGGTGATGACGACCAGCCCCCTCGATCTGGCGCAAGTGCGTCTGGACAATGCGCTGGCGCTGTTCGAAGAGTTCGTGCGCCAGACGGCTCGACAGGCCGACGCGGCCGCCTTGCGCGGCCTGGAAGGCCGCTTTGCCGCGCGCGTGCAGATTCAACCCAGTTACTGGAGCCAGATCAAGAGCCGGTCGAGGCAGATCGGTGAGCGCCTGGCCCGGCAGTTCGAGCACTTGTGCCATAAGCCGCGCGGCTGGATGGACCTGCCGCACGAACTGGAGCAGGATGGGCCGGCGCCGAATGCCGAGAGCGCGCGCGAGACCGAGCCGCGTGACGACGACGAGCGCTTCATCATCGGCCTGGTGTTGACCTACTACCGTCGCCATCCACAGCGCGCACGCACGCGCTTGCTCGACCTGCTGGGTGAAGTGCTGGTGCCGGCGCTCGACAAGGCAGCCGACCCGCCGACTGCGACAGCACGTCCGTCAGCGCCGGTGAGGCAGGATGCGCCTGAGGATGGCACTGACCTCTGGCGGCGGTCGAGCACCGGCATTGCCCCGCTCAAGCGCAAGAACTAATTTCGCGAACGGGGCTTCTGCACACTTGCATGTTAATAATCTTGTCTTTATCATTCGCGCAAGTTTGTGATCAATGTTTGCCCAGGCGCTCACAAGTCCGACCCACCTCAACCCGGAGTTTCATGTTCCTCGACAGTCTGTTCATGCTGCGCCACGCCCTGGTCTGCGCGGCTGTTGACCGTTTGCCGGTGAACCGTACTTCGTTCCGTTTTAACGCTGGCCGCGAGCCCGTCGCCCTCATGAGCTGATCACCTTTGTGGTGTTCGATCAAGCGGCCCGGGATGCATCAGCACCCGGGCCGCTTCGTTTGGGGCACCCAGTTCGTCGAAGGAGACCGTCATGTCCAAGTTCATTGTCAAGGCCCTGAAGCCCCGCAACCCGCTGGTGGCCGCCTGTCATCAACGGCAGGCCGGTGCCCATCGCCGCCCACGGGCGGGTGTGCGGCAAATGGCCGAGCGAGCGCTGCAAGGCGAGTTGCGCGCCCTTCATCGGGAGCGACACAGTCCCTGAAACCCGAGGCCGTGCAACCTGGAACGGGCGCACGGCGGGAGAACGATCATGACGACGACAGAATGGCACTTGGGCACGACGGCGTCGCCGACAAGGCGAGTCACGGCTGCACTCTTGCGCGCGGCCAGCCGCGGACTGGCACGCCTGGCCAGACGCCTGGGGCGGCGCAGCAGGCACGATCCAGAACGACTGATGGTGCTGGAGTTTTACGCCGAGGCCGGGGCACCGGAGGGTGCTTTGTATGTGGACGGGCGGCTGGTTGGCCACGTGCACGGGGTGACTCGGCTGTGAGTCGTGGGCGCTCAGGTCGGCTGCGCGTCACCGCACTCATGGCGGCACCCGCCAGCGGCCTGGAGAAGCTCACCGGGGTCGGGGCACCACCGCGTATTCGCTTGTCGTGAACTTGACCACGGCGGGCGGTGTAACGACCTGCTTTCGCTCTTTCCCCCAATCTCAAGCCGAGCGTTGCGTACGCCGATACTCGAGGCAGCATGTTCTCAAGTGCCACCCCACACCCTTTGCGCCGGCCGTTCATCAAGCGGGCACCTGCGGGTATCGCCGAGTGGGCTGCATGCTTCGATGCGGCGGAGCTGCCGGTGCTGCGAAGCACGTCCGACGCGATCGAGGACATGCGGGTTTGCGAGGATGCGGTCGACGCGCACGTGTTGGCCGATGTGCTTTCCAACGATCCACTGATGACGCTGAAAGTACTGGCGCACGTGGCCAGGATCAGGGCGGGGCGCGAAGGGACCGATCCCGAAACGATGACGGCGGCGCTGGTGATGTTGGGCATCGGGCCGTTCTTCCGCGACTTCGGGCCGCAGCCGACCATCGAAGACCAGTTGGCCGACAGGCCCGAAGCCTTGCAAGGGTTTTGTTCGGTACTGGATCGATCGCATCGGGCTGCACGGTTTGCACTGGCCTTTGCCGTTCAACGCATGGACCATGACGCCGCCGTGATTCACCAGGCGGCCTTGCTTCATGATTTCGTGGATCTGCTGATGTGGTTGCGAGCACCGGATCTGGCGCTGAATGTCGCTGAGCAGCAAATGACCGATGGGAGCCTGAGAACCGCGGCGGTACAGATCAAGGTGTTCAAGATCGAATTGCCCGATTTGCAGCATGTTCTGATGCGGCAATGGCATCTTCCAGACCTGCTGGTCGACATCGCGGACGATCATCGGGGCGCCGCATCGGCGCAGGCGAGGACGGTGTTGCTCGCGATCCGACTGGCAAGGCATACTGCATCGGATTGGAACAATCCAGCTCTAGTCGATGACGTGAGCGACATCGCCGTACTG
The DNA here is from genome assembly GCA_016707445.1 of Rubrivivax sp. Taxonomy (GTDB): domain Bacteria; phylum Pseudomonadota; class Gammaproteobacteria; order Burkholderiales; family Burkholderiaceae_C; genus Rubrivivax. The sequence continues at coordinate 252,224 of JADJHR010000009.1, read as the reverse complement.
CTGAACATGGGCCGGCAACCGACACTTGATCTGTTGCACGACATCGACGATCACTGACGTACGAGCTCGCACAGTGGGCGATGAATCGTCCGGCAAGTAGGCCCGCATCGCGATTGAAGGCGAGTCGCGATCCGCGGTGGCGCACATTGAGGCACGGGCTGTGTGGACGATGACCTGCAAGGTTTGGTCGGCACAATGTCGCTGGCCGACAGTATGGCCATATGAGCCCGGACGAAACCAGCGGTCGTAGACCGGTCCCGTCAGGGCGAACCGGCTAGTGCGGGCTACCGGCAGTTTGATCCGCAGACGCCGGCATATGGGATGCGGCCGCCGCGATGAAGGGAAATCTTGAGAGATGGAAGTGACAAAAGCGCAGATTCTGACAGCGCTGGAAACGGTGGATCGAGAACGCACGCGCCGTGAAGATGACGCGCGGTTAATGAATCGGGTGCTGCTGATCAAACGATACCAACAGCGAAGATTCGAGCAGACTTACGCTCATTTGTTGAACTCAACCCGCTACGCGGCAGCATCCCGCTTCTTCTTAGAAGAACTGTACGGGCCCAGGGACTTTCAGGCGCGAGATCAACAGTTTGCCCGCATCGTTCCGAAGCTTGTGTCGATGTTCCCGGCGGAGGTGATCGAGACTGTCGGCACATTGGCGGCACTGCATGCCGTCTCGGAGCAACTCGATACGCTAATGGCTGAACGGCTAAATGTCGACGTCATCGACCGTGCCGGGTATGCAGCCGCATGGCGCCAAGTGGGAAAGCGCAATGAGCGCGAGTTCCAGTTGCAGGCCACCCTGGCCATTGGAAAGTCGCTCGACCGATTTACGCGCCATCCCTGGATCGTCAAGAGCCTGCGTTGGATGCGCAAACCGGCCAACCTGGCCGGGCTCGGTGACTTGCAGTCCTTCTTGGAGCGTGGATTGTCCTGCTTTGCTTCACTTGGGGGTGCCAGCGAGTTTCTTGCAACCATCGAAACACGCGAGCGGGCACTTATGGACATGCTGTTTCAAGCGGGGCAACCATCAAGCGGTAGTTGCGAATCCAACTCGATCTGGGCTTGGCTACCGGCCCGATTGGTCAACGATCCGGTCTCGATCGACACGCCGAATCTTTGATTTCCTGGTGAACCACCGTTGAATCGGATGATCATTTGATTCAATAAAAAAAGACCCGATCAAATGATCGGGCCTTTTCTCAGAATATTAGCCTGACAATGTCCTACTTTCACACGGGAATCCGCACTATCATCGGCGCAGAGGCGTTTCACTGTCCTGTTCGGGATGGGAAGGAGTGGGACCACCTCGCTATGGTCATCAGGCTTAACCGGATACCATCTTGTCGCGAGACAAGACAGCGAATTCATAGAGTCAATCAGCTTGATTGCGTCAACTTGGCATAACACTCTGACTCATCGTCAAAGTTATAGGGTCAAGCCTCACGAGCAATTAGTACCGGTTAGCTTAACTGGTTACCCAGCTTCCACACCCGGCCTATCAACGTCCTGGTCTCGAACGACTCTTCAGGGGGCTCAAGGCCCCGGCAAGACTCATCTTGAGACGAGTTTCCCGCTTAGATGCTTTCAGCGGTTATCTCTTCCGCACATAGCTACTCGGCAATGCCACTGGCGTGACAACCGATACACCAGAGGTGCGTCCACTCCGGTCCTCTCGTACTAGGAGCAGGCTCTCTCAATCTTGCAGCGCCCACGGAAGATAGGGACCAAACTGTCTCACGACGTTTTAAACCCAGCTCACGTACCTCTTTAAATGGCGAACAGCCATACCCTTGGGACCGGCTACAGCCCCAGGATGAGATGAGCCGACATCGAGGTGCCAAACACCGCCGTCGATATGAACTCTTGGGCGGTATCAGCCTGTTATCCCCAGAGTACCTTTTATCCGTTGAGCGATGGCCCTTCCATACAGAACCACCGGATCACTTTGTCCTACTTTCGTACCTGCTCGACTTGTCAGTCTCGCAGTCAAGCACGCTTATGCCAATGCACTATCAGCACGATTTCCGACCGTGCCTAGCGTACCTTCGAACTCCTCCGTTACGCTTTGGGAGGAGACCGCCCCAGTCAAACTGCCTACCATACACTGTCCCCAACCCGGATAACGGGCCAAGGTTAGAACCTCAAACACACCAGGGTGGTATTTCAACGTTGGCTCCACGATACCTAGCGGCACCGCTTCAAAGCCTCCCACCTATCCTACACAGATCTGTTCAAAGTCCAATGTAAAGCTACAGTAAAGGTTCATGGGGTCTTTCCGTCTTTCCGCGGGGAGATTGCATCATCACAAACATTTCAACTTCGCTGAGTCTCTGGAGGAGACAGTGTGGCCATCGTTACGCCATTCGTGCAGGTCGGAACTTACCCGACAAGGAATTTCGCTACCTTAGGACCGTTATAGTTACGGCCGCCGTTTACTGGGACTTCAATCAAGAGCTTGCACCCCATCATTTAATCTTCCAGCACCGGGCAGGCGTCACACCCTATACGTCGACTTTCGTCTTTGCAGAGTGCTGTGTTTTTAATAAACAGTCGCAGCCACCGATTCTCTGCGGCCTCGTTGGGCTTCATTTGTACAATTTCACCTACTAAAGGCACACCTTCTTCCGAAGTTACGGTGTCAATTTGCCGAGTTCCTTCTCCAGAGTTCTCTCAAGCGCCTTAGAATACTCATCTCGCGCACCAGTGTCGGTTTGCGGTACGGTCGTGTGTAGCTGGAGCTTAGTGGCTTTTCCTGGAAGCAGGGTATCACTCACTTCAGCGGCAAGCCGCTTCGTTATCACCCCTCATCTAAGCCGCCCGGATTTGCCTAGGCAGCACGACTACAGGCTTGAACCGGGACATCCAACACCCGGCTGAGTTAACCTTCTCCGTCCCCACATCGCACTACACATCGGTACAGGAATATTGACCTGTTTCCCATCAGCTACGCATCTCTGCCTCGCCTTAGGGGCCGACTCACCCTACGCCGATGAACGTTGCGTAGGAAACCTTGCGCTTACGGCGAGGGGGCTTTTCACCCCCTTTAACGCTACTCATGTCAGCATTCGCACTTCTGATACCTCCAGCAGACCTCACGATCCACCTTCACAGGCTTACAGAACGCTCTCCTACCATGTACGCTTGCGCGTACATCCGCAGCTTCGGTAACTGGCTTAGCCCCGTTACATCTTCCGCGCAGGACGACTCGATCAGTGAGCTATTACGCTTTCTTTAAATGATGGCTGCTTCTAAGCCAACATCCTGACTGTTTTAGCCTTCCCACTTCGTTTCCCACTTAGCCAATTTTGGGGACCTTAGCTGGCGGTCTGGGTTGTTTCCCTCTTGTGTCCGGACGTTAGCACCCGGTGCACTGTCTCCCAAGCTGTACTCATCGGTATTCGGAGTTTGCAATGGTTTGGTAAGTCGCCATGACCCCCTAGCCATAACAGTGCTCTACCCCCGATGGTAATACTTGAGGCACTACCTAAATAGTTTTCGGAGAGAACCAGCTATCTCCAAGTTTGTTTAGCCTTTCACCCCTATCCACAGCTCATCCGCTAGTTTTGCAACACTAGTCGGTTCGGACCTCCAGCAGGTGTTACCCTACCTTCATCCTGGCCATGGATAGATCACTTGGTTTCGGGTCTACACCCAGCGACTGAACGCCCTATTCGGACTCGGTTTCCCTACGCCTTCCCTATTCGGTTAAGCTTGCCACTGAATGTAAGTCGCTGACCCATTATACAAAAGGTACGCCGTCACCCTTGCGGGCTCCGACTTTTTGTATGCATGCGGTTTCAGGATCTATTTCACTCCCCTCCCGGGGTTCTTTTCGCCTTTCCCTCACGGTACTAGTTCGCTATCGGTCGATTACGAGTATTTAGCCTTGGAGGATGGTCCCCCCATATTCAGACAGGATTACACGTGTCCCGCCCTACTTGTCGCATGCTTAGTTCCACAATCAACTTTTTTCATACGGGGCTATCACCCGCTATGGCCGGCCTTTCCAAGCCGTTCTGATAAGTCAACTGCTAAAACATGCAGGCTGTTCCGATTTCGCTCGCCACTACTTTCGGAATCTCGGTTGATGTCTTTTCCTCGAGCTACTGAGATGTTTCAGTTCACCCGGTTCGCCTCGCATACCTATGTATTCAGTATGCGATACCCCTAAGGGTGGGTTTCCCCATTCGGAAATCTCCGGATCAAAGCTTATTTGCCAGCTCCCCGAAGCTTATCGCAGGCTATCACGTCCTTCATCGCCTGTAATCGCCAAGGCATCCACCACATGCACTTAGTCACTTGACCCTATAACTTTGACGCCTGCTGACGCAGGGTCGGTCAATGACTGTGAGTTTTCGCATTATGCCGTCTTCATTCTTCGAAATGAAGTTCGTTGACGCAATCAAGAGCTGCCGACGGCACGGTGCACCAAGGTGCTTTCCGTCAGCAGCGCTGATTTGACTCTATGAATTTTTAAAGAACAACAGCCGATCCAATGGATCGAACTGGTCAGAACACATCATGTGCTGACCAGTTCACTCATCGATGGAACCAAACAATGGTGGAGGTGAACGGGATCGAACCGATGACCCCCTGCTTGCAAAGCAGGTGCTCTCCCAGCTGAGCTACACCCCCGAATGTGTGGTGGGTCTGGTTGGATTCGAACCAACGACCCCCGCCTTATCAAGACGGTGCTCTAACCGACTGAGCTACAGACCCGCACGCTTGGTAGTCTGTCGTCAACAACAGCCGATAAGTGTGAGCGCTCAAATTTGAGTGCATTTTCCAGAAAGGAGGTGATCCAGCCGCACCTTCCGATACGGCTACCTTGTTACGACTTCACCCCAGTCACGAACCCTGCCGTGGTAATCGCCCTCCTTGCGGTTAGGCTAACTACTTCTGGCAGAACCCGCTCCCATGGTGTGACGGGCGGTGTGTACAAGACCCGGGAACGTATTCACCGCGGCAAGCTGATCCGCGATTACTAGCGATTCCGACTTCACGCAGTCGAGTTGCAGACTGCGATCCGGACTACGACCGGTTTTCTGGGATTAGCTCCCCCTCGCGGGTTGGCAGCCCTCTGTACCGGCCATTGTATGACGTGTGTAGCCCTACCCATAAGGGCCATGATGACCTGACGTCATCCCCACCTTCCTCCGGTTTGTCACCGGCAGTCTCATTAGAGTGCCCTTTCGTAGCAACTAATGACAAGGGTTGCGCTCGTTGCGGGACTTAACCCAACATCTCACGACACGAGCTGACGACGGCCATGCAGCACCTGTGTTCTGGCTCTCTTTCGAGCACTCCCAAATCTCTTCAGGATTCCAGACATGTCAAGGGTAGGTAAGGTTTTTCGCGTTGCGTCGAATTAAACCACATCATCCACCGCTTGTGCGGGTCCCCGTCAATTCCTTTGAGTTTCAACCTTGCGGCCGTACTCCCCAGGCGGTCAACTTCACGCGTTAGCTACGTTACTGAGAAGAAACCCTCCCAACAACCAGTTGACATCGTTTAGGGCGTGGACTACCAGGGTATCTAATCCTGTTTGCTCCCCACGCTTTCGTGCATGAGCGTCAGTGCAGGCCCAGGGGATTGCCTTCGCCATCGGTGTTCCTCCGCATATCTACGCATTTCACTGCTACACGCGGAATTCCATCCCCCTCTGCCGCACTCTAGCCGTGCAGTCACAAATGCAGTTCCCAGGTTAAGCCCGGGGATTTCACATCTGTCTTGCACAACCGCCTGCGCACGCTTTACGCCCAGTAATTCCGATTAACGCTTGCACCCTACGTATTACCGCGGCTGCTGGCACGTAGTTAGCCGGTGCTTATTCTTCAGGTACCGTCATTACCTCAAGGTATTATCCTAAGGCGTTTCTTCCCTGACAAAAGCGGTTTACAACCCGAAGGCCTTCTTCCCGCACGCGGCATGGCTGGATCAGGCTTGCGCCCATTGTCCAAAATTCCCCACTGCTGCCTCCCGTAGGAGTCTGGGCCGTGTCTCAGTCCCAGTGTGGCTGGTCGTCCTCTCAGACCAGCTACAGATCGTAGGCTTGGTAGGCCTTTACCCCACCAACTACCTAATCTGACATCGGCCGCTCCAATAGCGCGAGGCCTTGCGATCCCCCGCTTTCACCCGTAGGTCGTATGCGGTATTAATCCGGCTTTCGCCGGGCTATCCCCCACTACTGGGCACGTTCCGATGCATTACTCACCCGTTCGCCACTCGTCGCCAGGTTGCCCCGCGTTACCGTTCGACTTGCATGTGTAAGGCATGCCGCCAGCGTTCAATCTGAGCCAGGATCAAACTCTTCAGTTCGATCTTGATAAATTACTCAAAGAATTGAAGTGAACTTCACTTCTATGAGCGTTTAAGGTCCATGAGACCTCGGTTTGCAGTTACCTGCTTACCTTGGCACTCGCCTTCAAACGCCCACGCTTATCGGCTGTATGTTGTTAAAGAGCTTGCCTTTCGGCGCGCCGACTCAGCGTCAGCGAAGACCAAGATTCTGACATTTTTTTCTATCCCCTGTCAAATCCTTGGTCTCTCTTGAATCGCTGACGGCTGCTGCCCGGGTTGCGGGACTTGCATCTGACTGCGCTCAATCGAGCCTGTGACTATAGCCCGGCAATTGCTCACCTGCAAGACCTTTCTGCGCAGCTACGACGCAAACTAGGCTAGGTCCAGCATATCAAACCGACGACGGCAACCCGAAATGTCTAGCACTGGCAGCCGAGCAATCATCTGCGGACAGGACTGCGGGCAAGGCAGATGCCAGTCGGCGCGTGTCGGCGCGCAGGATCCGCTGCTTGATCAGTGCGATGCGCGACGGGTGCATCGAGAAGCTGCGCAAGCCCATGGCCAGCAGCAGGTCGGTGAAAGCCGGATCTCCCGCCATTTCGCCACAGACCGACACCCCGCGACCGAGCCGGTTGGCCGCCTCGATCGTCATTGCCACCAGATGCAGCACGGCTGGGTGCCATGGGTCGTACAGGTGCGCCACTGCTTCATCGGCGCGGTCGATGGCCAGTGCGTACTGGATCAGGTCGTTGGTGCCAATCGAAACGAAATCGAAGTGACGCAAGAAGGCTTCGATCTGCAACGCCGCGGCCGGCACTTCAATCATGGCGCCGATCTCGACCCGCCCATGCGCGCGGCCCGCATCGTCCAGTTGCTGCCGGGCGCGCGCCAAGGCCTCGAATGTCAGGCGAACCTCGCTCAGGTGCGCAATCATCGGGATCAGGATGCGGACCTTCCCGAACGCGCTGGCCCGCAGGATGGCGCGCAATTGCTGCCGGAACATGCCGGGCTCAGACAGACTCCAGCGAATGGCGCGCAGCCCCAGTGCCGGATTGAGCACATGCTCGTGCCGCAACTCGGCTGAACTCAGACGTTCCAGCGGTTTATCGGCCCCGATGTCGACCGTTCGTACGGTGACGGGAAGCCCGTTCATCGCGAGCACGGCCTCACGGTAGGCTTCGAATTGCTCATCCTCACCCGGCAAGTCGTCAGCGCGATTCATGAAGAGGAACTCGCTGCGGAACAGGCCGACGCCGACCGCCCCCGACTCGACTGCCGCGGCAGCATCACCCGGCATCTCGATGTTCGCAAGCAGTTCGATGGCCTGACCATCCAGCGTGACCGCCGGCGTGTTGCGCAGGCGGTGAAGGCGCGCGCGCTCTAGTTCACTCTGCCGCTGCCGGAATCGATACTCTTCCAGCACGATCTGAGACGGGTTGACGACAACCACGCCGGCGTCGCCATCGATCACGATCCAGTCGTCCTGCCGGATCAGTCGACTGGCTTCCCGGGCACCCACCACGGCCGGGATGTCCATGCTGCGCGCAACGATGGCGGTGTGTGAGTTCTGGCCGCCCACGTCAGTGACAAAACCCGTAAAGACGCTGCGCTTGAACTGCAGCATGTCGGCCGGGGCAACGTCGTTGGCGACCAGCACCAGCGGCTCTTCGCCGCCGAAGTCAGGTGCCAGTGCCGCCTGTGCGATGCCGCCGCCGGCCCGGCCTGCATCGCGGGCCAGGAACTGCAGCATGCGTTCGACGACCTGTTCGACGTCCGCCTTGCGCTCGCGCAGGTATTCGTCCTCCATCTCGTCGAACTGCCGGGCGAGCACCTCCAGCTGGGCCGATAGTGCCCATTCGGCGTTGTAGTGCCGTTCGACGATCCAATGTTTCGTAGCGCTGCTGAGCGTGTCGTCGTGCAGCAGCATCAGGTGCACATCGAGCAGCGCCGACAGTTCGGCCGGCGCGTCGGCCGGCATGTCGGCCTGAAGCGACGACAACTCGGCTGCAACCACGTTGCGCGCCATGCGCAGACGTTCGATTTCCGCGGCGACCTGGTCGGGCCCCACGAAATAGTGCGCCACATCGATTCGGCTGGAGGCCACCAGCACGGCGCGCCCGATGGCAACGCCGCGGGAAACCGCCATGCCGAAAACCTGGATGCTCATCGAAGCAATGTAGCGCACGCGGGTCGCGACATCCGCGCAAGCCCAGCCTACCCGCCTTCGCCGAACTTGCCGTCTATCAACTCACGCAGTGCCTGCATGGCGCCCGTCTCGTCGGGGCCTTCGATCTCGATCTCGATCTCGGTGCCCATGCCAGCGGCCAGCATCATCACGCCCATGATGCTCTTGGCATTCACGCGGCGGCCATTGCGGCTCAGGTGCACGTCGGCGGCAAAGGTGCCGGCAAGCTTGGTGAGCTTGGCCGAAGCCCGCGCATGCAAGCCCAGCTTATTGCTGATGATGATGGTCGACTTGATCATTCGCGCAGCTTCCGACCGCCGGTGATTGGTTCAGGCGCCGCGGCAATGCAAGCTGCATCACGCCTTGGGCGGCCCCAGTGACGGCACGATCGACCAGACGGTCCAACGACTCATTGCGATAACACAATGTTCGCCACAGCATCGGCACGTTGACCCCCGTCACCACCCTGACATGCACCCCGTCGGCAACCTGCATCGCCGCGTTGCAAGGTGTTGCACCGAAGGCATCCACCAGGATCAGCACCTCGTCTGCAGTCGTCGCCAAGGTCCGGCGCAGGCTTGACTGCACCTCTTCGACCGTGGCCGAAGGCGGTACGTCGATGGCCTCGATCGCCGAAGCACATTCGGGATAGACATGACCCGCCACGTCACGCAACGCTGACGCCAGGGGCGAATGGGCAAGCAGCAGAAGTCGGGTCATTGCGAGAGCGGGAGTGCCCCATTATGGGCATGTCGGATCGGCCACCCAACGAACCAGCCATAGCTGCCAGCACACAGCACCGCAAAGCCCGCCAGCGTGAATCGAAAGGCGTCTGCAGTTTCGAGTCCGCGCGAGCGCAGCAGATCGATGGCGGCCCCGATGCCCCATTGCAGAAGAAAGACACCGATGAACACGGCCAGGTTGTAAGCGGCCAGTGCGCGGCCCGCCATGTGAACCGGGAAGGCTTGGGCCAAAGCGGGCTGGCTCAGCGCCACCACAGACGTGGCCATGCACCATGCCATCCAGTAAACAGCGCCTGCCGACGGCCCCTGCAGCGCTATGACGACAAGGATCAGCAGGTTCACCGGCACACCCCAGACCAACATTCGCCGAACCTGCAGCCCGCGATGGCTGAGCATCGGCATCAGCCAACCCCAGCCCAAGAAGGCCAGCAACATGCCCAGATTGATGAGCAACAGGCCGCGACTGGCTTGCGTGGGTGTCCAGCCGCAAACCTGCGTCAGCCATGGCCCTGCCCACAGGGCCTGCATGGCGATCATGCCGCCGTAAAGCACCAGCCCGAGTGGTGCCAGGCGCACGAACTCGGGGTGCGTCAGGACATCCCGGTAGCGCGCACCGGGCAGGGACGCATCTCTGGTCGGCCGCGAGTCGGCGGGCAGACCCAGTTTAAGGGCGACCATGCCCAGTCCCAACAACAGGGTCAGGGCTGCAAACAGCCCGCGCCATCCCCATTCGGGCAGCAGCAACTGCACGGGCACGGTCGACGCGACCATGCCCGACGACCCCGTCATCAGCATCCACGAATTGCAGCGCAACTGCGCGGCCGGCGAAAAATGCCTCCGAAAGTAGGTCAAAGGCGCCATCAAGCACGCAGCCACACCCATGCCAATCAACGTGCGCGCCAGCACCAGCTGGGTGAAATTCACCGCCAAGGCAAACAAGGCGCATCCCAAGACCGCCAGGGCCAGCAGGCTCAACTCGACGCGCTTGGGACCCCAACGGTCAAGTGCGGCCCCCAACGGCAACTGCAGCAGAGCGAAACCCAAAAAGTAGGCGCCCGCCAGCAGCCCGAGATCGGCGGCCCCGAGATCGAACTCGGCGCTGAAACTCGGCGCCAACGTGGCCGTGATGGCGCGCAACAACGCGGCCAGAAAATAGGTCGCCGCAAAGACCACGAACGGCAGCCAGGGCGCCGACAGGCGGTTCCGACTCAGGCTCATGAATCCACCCGCACCGCGCCGATGAAGTTGTCCGCCAGATCGGTCGGCACCGCGGCGCCCAGCGCCGTCACCTGCACGACCACCGTTCCCTTGACAAACACCAGCATGACTTCTTCGACCGCGTGCCCGTCCGGCGCTCGGCCGCGCAGCCGGTAGCGCCCCGAACCCGGATTCGGCGTCGCGCCGATCACCGGCGACGGCACGAGCGCACCGCGACGGGCGCCCAGGTTGAGGTGCGCCGCGGCCACCAGGGCTTCGATCAGCGGGCCCACGGCCGCTGGATCCACGGCATCGGCGTAGACCTGGGCCCAAGTCAGATCCGCTTCGTCGCAGACTTGCAGCACCATCTGCAGCTCGCGCCCGATCAACTGCACCTTGCGCTGTTGGCGCACCGGCTTGCAGGGAAAAAGCTGAGTCACGCCGATCTCGTCGGACCGCCAGCTGCGCCAGTTGAGCGTGGGCGCACAGGCCGCCACAAGAGTGACACCAAGCAGTACGGCTGAGCAGGCACCCACGAATCGAAACATCGGCATCGCAACATTATCCCGGCCAGGGCTCGAGCCGATCCCCGGCCTGGTCTGTCGAAACATTCACGCAAGTGCTGCCGCATCCCCCAGAAATGCGGGGTGGACGGCGGGGCTTGGCGTCACAATCATCGCCCCATCCTGCGCCACGCCGCAACCCGGGCGTGATCGCCAAGGCCCCAAGCCCATGAGTGCTCCTGGCACCTTCACCTCATCAACGCCGACCGAATCCGAATCGGCGGCGCTGGCGTCATCGTTCGAGCCGATTGACGGGCATGCCCTGCTCGGCCAGCTTGGCAGCGAAGTGGCCAGTGCGCTGTCGGCCGCGCTGGAACGTTTGAACACCCTCGCCACAACCGGCAAGATCGGTCGCAAGGGTTTGCGCGAACTGCGCGAATACATCGAATTGGCGCGCCGCATCGGCATCATGGGCCAGCAGGTCAACCGGCTGGCGGCGGGCCGTGTGCGTCAGAACGTCGAGCGGGTCGACCTGACGGTAGTCCTGAAGGAAGCCCTGCTGCAGCACCGCCGTCGGATCGAATCGCTGGGTTTCGAGGTCCATCAGCTGCTGGGCCCGGCGCAGGTGATGTCCGATCCGACGCTGATGTTCACCTTGCTCGAAGCCCTGCTGGAATGGAGCTTTGAACACGCCCGCGCAGCGATCGACCTGCGCATCGAACTCAACGGCTGGCCGGTGTTCGCGCGTCTGAGCAGTCGTTTCCGCTTCCTCAGCGACGAGCAGGTCGAGCACAGCCTGGTCAGCTTTTCCGGCCCCGCACTGCAGACCATGTCCTGGCGCCTGCTGCAGCAGGCGGCTCGCACGATGGAACTGCCGATCTCGCTGGAAGAAGACGGTGCGATGGCCAAGCTGGTGATCGAGTTTCCGCGCACGGTCAACGACCCGAGTGAAACCAGTTCACTGCGTGACCGAAGCGATGTCGAGCGCCAGGGTCTTAACTCGAAGCCGCTGGCAGGCAGCCACCTGCTGGTGCTGGCAGCACGGCGCGAGACGAGGTCGGTGGTGCGCGACGCCATCCGCCACATGGGACTGATGGTCGACTACGTCACCACGATCGAAGAAGCCCGTGAGTTCTGCAGCGGAGGCATGCCCCATGCCCTGCTGCATGAGAGCGCTTTGGGCGGCGAGCGCTTCGAGCGCTTGCGCGCCGAATTGCTGACCGACATGCCCCACCTCGTGTTCATCGAACTTGTCGAAGATGGACAGGGGCTCGAAACCCGCAAGATCGGCGGCCGGCAATTCAGCTGTGTGGCTCACGGATCGATCATCGAATCCCTGCCGCCGACGCTGATGTTCGAGTTGTCCCGGCCGCGCTGAACCCGCCCCTGGTGCGTGGGGCCGTGACATCGGCTCCTAGAATCGAAGCGCATGCACATTCACATCCTGGGCATCTGCGGCACCTTCATGGGTGGTCTGGCCGCTTTGGCGCACGAAGCTGGGCACCGGGTCACCGGCTGCGATGCCCACGTGTACCCGCCCATGAGCGATCAGCTGCGGTCACTGGGCATCGAGCTGATCGAGGGCTGGTCTCCCGACCAGCTGCAACTGGCGCCCGACATGTTTGTCGTGGGCAACGTCGTCACCCGGGGCAACGCCTTGTTCGAGGCGCTGCTGGACGCCGGGTCGCGCTACACCAGCGGGCCGCAATGGCTGGCGGACCATGTGCTGCAAGGTCGCCATGTGCTTGCCGTGGCCGGCACGCATGGCAAGACCAGCACCACCGCCATGCTCGCCTGGATCCTGGACCGCGCCGCCCTCGATCCTGGGTTTCTGGTGGGAGGCGTGCCGGTCAACTTCGGCATTTCGGCCCGCCTGGGTGGCGGCCGCTACTTCGTGATCGAGGCTGACGAATACGACACGGCGCTGTTCGACAAGCGCAGCAAGTTCGTGCATTACCGGCCGCGCACGGCGATCCTGAACAACCTCGAACTCGATCACGCTGACATCTTTGCCGATCTGGCGGCGATCGAGACCCAGTTTCATCACCTCGTGCGCACCGTGCCGCGCAGCGGGCGCCTGGTCGTGAACGCCCGCGACGAAGCTCTGCAGCGTGTGCTGCACCGCGGCTGCTGGAGCGACGTGCAACGATTCGGCGCGCGGCGCGAAGAGCCTGGCGTGCTGCGCGCCCGGGGAGAGCCTCATGCGTTCGACGTGCTGCGCGGTGCAATGCGCATCGGCCGCGTCGACTGGAACCTGCTGGGCGAGCACAACCAGCTCAACGCCCTGGCCGCCATCGCTGCCGCCGAACATGTGGGCGTGGCGCCTGACGTCGCTGCAGGCGCTCTGCACGATTTTGCCAATGTGCGCCGCCGGCTCGAACTGCTCGGCGAGGCGGCCGGGGTGCGTGTCTACGACGACTTCGCCCACCATCCGACCGCCATGCGCGTCACGCTCGAAGGTCTGCGCAGGCGGCTCGAACTGGGGTCGGCCGCCGGCCAGCCGGGTGCGCGGGTGCTGGCTGTCTTCGAGCCGCGATCGAACACCATGAAGCTGGGCACGATGAAGGCGCAGCTGCCCTGGGCACTGGAACCGGCCGATCGGTCGTTCTGCTTGCAGGGCGACTACGGCTGGAGCGCGCGCGAGGCCTTGGCGCCGATGGCGGACTCGGTTGTCGTCGCCGAAACCGTCGACGCGCTGGTGTCGGCCGTCGTACAGGAGGCTCGCGACGGTGACCACATCGTGTGCATGAGCAACGGCGGCTTCGGCGGCGTGCACGCCAAGCTGCTGGCGGCGCTGGCGGCGCGCGGCGCATGACCGCCACCCTCGACCACCTGCTTTACCTGCACGGTTTTCGGTCGTCGCCCGCATCCTTCAAGGCGATGCGTCTGCACGCGTGGCTGCAAATGCATCGCCCCGACTTGCGCTGGTGGTGCCCGCAACTGCCAGCGTCGCCGCAAGCGGCCATGGCCTTGATCGCTGACGGCCTGGCCGGCTGGCCGGCCGGACGCTTTGCGGTCATCGGCAGTTCGCTCGGCGGCTTCTATGCGACCTGCGTGGCCGAATCCCTGGGCTGCCCGGCGGTGGTGTTGAACCCCGCGGTCGATCCGGCGCGCGACCTGGCGGCCATGGTCGGAGAACAATCGGGGTACCACGACAGCAACCAGCGGTTTCGCTTCGAGGCCAGCCATGTCGACGAACTGCGCGCACTGACACCGCCGTCGATCACACGCCCTGAACGCTATGGCGCCGTGATTGCCAAGGGCGACGAGGTGCTGGACTGGCACGAGATGCACGATCGATATGCAGGCAGCACGATGCGCCTGGTCGACGGCAGTGACCACGGCCTCAGCGACTTCGACGATCACCTGCCCTTCGTGTTGCGCTTTCTCGGGCTGATGTCCTAAGGCTCGCAGCACGCGCAAGCCGGACGCGGCGCCTGCGTCGGCGTGGGCGACAATCCGCGCCGTGACCTATGCATTGTTCGACGACGCCGGCAAGTTCCTTGCAGGCCGCGTGATGTCCGAAGCCGACTCGTCGGTGCAGATCGAACTGGACTCCGGCAAGCGCGTGAAGGTGAAGGCGGCCAACGTGCTGCTGCGCTTCGAGCAGCCGGCACCGGCCGAACTGATCGGCGCGGCGCAGCGGCTGGCCCAAGAGATCGACCTCGATCTGGCCTGGGAGTTTGCGCCCGAAGACGAGTTCGGCTTCGCCGACCTGGCGCGCGAGTACTTCGACGCCAGGGCCGGCGTCGACCAGCAGGCGGCGGCGCTGTTCCGGCTGTTCGAGGCACCGCACTATTTTCGCCGCGCAGGCAAAGGACGCTTTCGCAAGGCGCCCGAGGACATCGTCAAGGCAGCCCTGCTGGGGATCGAGCGCAAGAAGCAGGTGGCCCTGCAGATCGAAGCCTGGGCCGGTGAACTGGCCAGCGGCCAGTGCCCGCAGCCGGTGCGTGACCAGCTCTACAAGATCTTGTTCAAGCCCGACAAGAACGCGCCCGAGTACAAGGCGGTGGTTGAAGCCGCACGCCGTGCGCAGCGCTCACCGCTGGACCTGCTGCAGGCCGCCGGCGCGATCGACAGCCCCTACCAGTTCCACTGGCGGCGTTTCCTGTTCGAGCAGTTTCCACAGGGCACGGCGTTTGCGTCGATGCAGGCGCCGACGATCAAGGACAGCCTGCCGCGTGCTGCGGTCGAAGCCTTCTCGATCGACGATTCCCACACCACCGAGATCGACGACGCGCTGTCGGTGCAGGGCCTGGGAAGCGGCACGGTGGTCTTCGGCGTGCACATCGCCGCCCCGGGCCTGGCCTTCTCACCCGAGGCACCGTTGGACAAGGTGGCACGCAGCCGGCTGTCCACCGTCTACATGCCGGGCTGGAAGCTGACCATGCTGCCCGACGAAGTGGTCCAGACCTACACGCTGACGGCTGGACGCGACTGCCCGGCCATCAGCCTGTATGTGACGCTGGACGAAGCCACGCTGGAGATCCGCAGCAGCGAGACCCGCATCGAGCAGGTGCCCATTGTGACCAACCTGCGGCACGACCAGCTCGACAACGTGATCACCGAAGCCTCGTTGACCGGCGAAGCGCCGGCCGGCTACGCCCATGCGCGTGAACTGGCGTTTGCCTTTCGCCTGGCGCGCGAGCTCAAGCAGCGGCGCGAAGTGGTGCGTGGCAAGCCCGAAACCTTCAACCGGCCCGACTACCACTTCAAGCTCGACCATCAGGGGGCTGAACCGACGGGCGCCGAAACCGTCATCATCGGCACGCGCGAGCGTGGTGCGCCGCTGGACCTGATCGTGGCCGAGGCGATGATCCTGGCCAACAGCACCTGGGGCGGCTGGTTGGCCGAGTTGGGGGTGCCCGGCATCTACCGCAGCCAGTCCAGCCTGCTGCCGGGTGTGAAGGTGCGCATGAGCACCAAGCCGGCGCCGCATGCCGGCATGGGCGTGGCGCAGTACACCTGGGCCACGTCGCCGCTGCGCCGCTACGTCGACCTGGTCAACCAGTGGCAAATCATCGCCTGCGCCCGGCATGGCCGCACGGCCGCACTGGCAGCACCGTTCAAGCCGCGTGACACCGCACTGTTCGCGGTCATCTCGGCCTTCGATGCCACCTACGGTGCCTACAGCGACTTCCAGCACGGCATCGAGCGCTACTGGACCTTGCGCTGGCTGCAGCAGAACGCGGTCGAGCAACTCGACGCCGCGGTGATGAAGGACGGCCTGGTGCGGGCTGACACGCTGCCGTTGGTGTTTCGTGTGCCGGGCACCGAGAGCCTGCCGCGAGGCACGCGCGTACGCGCCCGAGTGGTCGGCGTCGATCTGCTGACCCTGGACCTGCACGCCTCGCTGTTGCAGCGCATCGAAGACGCGCCGGCAGTGGGTGGGGACGAGAGCGCCGATCTGGATGAAGACGTCGACAGTTCGGGGCCGTTGACACTGGCCATCGACCTGCAGGACGACGACGGCGCGCTGGCCGAAACCCAAGGCACCGACGCGGCGCCCGCGTCCTGAGCCGTGCGACTGGCGATAGCCGGCAAGCTGGCCCTGACGCCCTTGCACTGGGCGCTGCTGGTTTCGCTGACCGTGCACGGTGCGTTGTTCACGCTGCGCTTTGTCGATCCCGAGCGTTTCAACCGGGTGTTCCGGGACACGCCACTTGAAGTCATCCTGGTCAACGCGCGCTCTGATGAGCCGCCGATCAAGGCGCAGGCCATCGCCCAGGCCAATCTGGCTGGTGGCGGCAACGTCGACAAGGGACGCGCGCAGTCGCCGTTGCCCGCCCATGCCACGGCCGAACTCGGCGACGCGCCAGAAGAAGCACGCCGCCGCATCGAGCAATTGCAGCAACAGCAGCAGCAGTTGCTGGCGCAGATTCGGCGCGAGTTGGCGCTGCTGGCCACGCCCGACCCGCAGCGCGAAAGCGGGCGCCCGCACGAACGCGACCAGGACGAGCGCAAGCGCCAGCTGCTGCGCCTGCTGGCCGAGATTGAAAAACGCATCAACGATGAAAACGCACGGCCGAAGAAGCGTTACATCAGCCCAGCCACGCAGGAAGAGGTCTACGCCCTGTATTACGACGCGCTCAAGCAGCGCATCGAGGAACGCGGCACGCGCGACTTTCCCGAATACCAGGGTCGCAAGTTGTATGGCGAGCTGACCATGAACGTGACGGTGGACGCCGGTGGGCGTGTGGTCGAAGCCGACATCGTGCGGCCTTCGAAGTCACGCCTGCTCGACCAGCGCGCGCTGGCCATCGTGCGCGCCGCCGGCCCGTTCGGTGCGTTCACGCCGGCCATGCGCCGCCAGGCCGACCAGATCGTCATCACCTCGCGCTTTCGCTTCACCCGCGACGATGGGCTGGAGACGACACTCAGCGGCAACCGCTGACCACCATGAGCACCGGGACCACCGCCTTGCCGAACACCGCGACCCTGACCCGCTACGCCGTCATTGGCCATCCGGTCACGCACAGCCAGTCGCCGTACATCCATGCTGCGTTTGCCGCTCAGACCGGCGAGCCGGTCGAGTACGGCCGCATCGACTGCGGTGCGGCCGACTTTGTAGCTGCCGTGAGCGACTTTGCGGCCGGTGGTGCCGGTGGCTGCAACATCACAGTGCCGTTCAAGTTCGACGCGGCCAACCTGGCGGCGCACACCACCGAACGTGCACGCCTGGCCGGCGCCGCCAACGTCCTGCGCTTTGACCGTGAAGGCTGGCTGGCCGACAACACCGACGGCAGTGGTCTGGTGCGCGACATCGAACGCAATGCCGCGTGGCCGCTGGCCGATCGCCGCGTGCTACTGATCGGCGCCGGCGGTGCGGCCGCTGGCGTTCTGGGTCCCTTGCTGACCTGCCGGCCACGCAAGCTGGTGCTTGTCAACCGCCGGCCCGAGCGCGCGCTGGCCCTGATCCAGCGCCACGCGGCGTGGGCCAGGCACTGCGGTGTGGGATTGGAGACAGCCGACATCGACAACCCAGGCGACGGCTTCGACACCGTCATCAACGCCACGGCCAGCAGCCTGCAAGACGGGGCCGTGCCGGTGCCGGCGCGGGTGCTGGGCGCCGGCGCACTGGCAGTCGACCTGATGTACGGTCCGGCCGCTCAAGGCTTCGTCGACTGGGCCCAGGCACACGGCGCGCGCGGGCGCGACGGCCTGGGCATGCTGGTCGAGCAGGCGGCCGAGGCCTTCTTCGTCTGGCGCGGCGTGCACCCCGACAGCCTGCCGGTGCTGCAAGCCCTGCGTCAACGCCTCGCAAACCCGGCATGAGCAGGGCACGCGGCGTCGCAGCCGGTCTGGCGCAAGCGCTGGCCCTGCTGCTCTGGTGTCTGCTGGCGCTGCAGCTGGCCCTGCTGCTTCGGATCGCGTTGATGGCGCTGGTGGACCCCCGTTCCACCACGTTCGAGCGCAGTGAAATCCTGCGCCTGGCGGTCGAGCAGCACCAGGTGGCCTGGAGCCAGACCTGGACCGACTACGGGCAGATATCCGATCACCTGAAGCGGGCCGTCATCGCCAGCGAGGATGCCGGCTTCACCGAGCACACGGGCGCTGACTTCGACGCGATGGAACAGGCCTGGGACCGAAACGTGCAGGCGCAAACCCGTGCGGCACGGCCCGGCGCGCGGGCCGCCGGATCCCGGCTGCGGGGTGGCTCCACCATCACCCAGCAACTGGCGAAGAACTTGTTGCTGTCGGGCGAGCGCACCGTCGTCCGCAAAGGGCAGGAACTGCTGCTGGCCTGGGCACTGGAACTGCTGCTCGACAAACGCCGCATCCTGGAGCTGTACCTGAACCACGTGGAATGGGGCGAAGGCGTGTTTGGCGCCCAGGCCGCGGCGCGCCACTATTTTCGGGTCGATGCGGGCCGGCTCAGTGCCGACCAAGCCGCGCGGCTGGCCGTGATGCTGCCGGCGCCCAAACGATTCGAGCGGCGTCCGCGATCGGACTACCTGCTGGCGCGCAGCGCCACCATCCTGTCCCGGATGCCGGCGGTCGACCTGCCATGATGTGCGCAGTCCCAGACACGACATCATGAGTGCCAGCCTGACCGAAGCCATTGCCGTCGCTGCCGCCCAGCTGGTGGTCGAAGATGGCCTGGAATACGCCGCCGCCAAGCGCAAGGCGGCACGCAAGGTGGCGGGCCGCGGCACGCGGTCGGGCGATCTGCCGCGCAACGAGGCGGTCGAAGACCAGGTGCGCGCCTACATCGCAACCTTCTGCGCCGACACGCAGCCGCAGGAACTGCGCGTGCTGCGCGAACTGGCGGCGCGCTGGATGGAGCGTCTGGCCACCCATCGTCCGCACCTGGCAGGCGCGGCGTGGCGCGGCACCGCGACCCGTCGCTCGGCGCTGATGATCGACCTGTATTGCGACGACCCGAAAGGCGCGGAGATCGACCTCATCAACCAGGGCATCACCTACGACGTGGGCGGCGACGGCGACGCTGAAGCCGGCAGCGTGTCGGTGCTGACGCTGGGGGCCCGCGTTGCCGAGCTCGACGAGCTGATCACGCTGCACCTGGTGCTGCACGATCTGGACGAGTTGCGTGGGGCGCTCAAACCCGACGCTCGGGGTCAGTCCTGGCGCGGCGACCACAGCGCCCTGATGCGTCGGATGCACGAGGCGCAGTCATGAAGCGTCGGCAGCAGCAACCGACACCAGGTGCTGGTGCTGAACTTCTGGGCCACCTGGTGCCCGCCCTGCATCAAGGAGCTGCCCGACCTCGACCGCCTGCAACGCCAGAACAAAGGCCGTTTGCAGGTGGTCGGCCTGGCCGTCGATGGTCAGGCACCCGTGCGCCAGTTCCTCGAACGTCAACCTCTGAGTTTTGCCATCGGGCTGGCCGGCTTCGAGGGTACCGAACTCAGCCGCCGCCTGGGCAACGACAAGGCCGCACTGCCATTCACGGTGGTTTTCGATCGCCACGGACAGCCGCGACACCGCAAACTGGGCCAGACGGTCTTCGACGAACTGCAACGCTGGGTCGCCGAGTTGTAGTCACAAAACGGACTGACCGACGTGGGCTTGGTGGTGAAATCGCTTTCTTCGTCGAATTACCAGTATGCCGCTCACAACCGCATACAAAGGGCGTAAAGTTCGCGCTCTTTCAAAATGCCGGGCAGCAGTTTCCCAGCCTTGCCCTGTCGATGATGACCATCCTCGTATTGAACGGCCCCAACCTGAATCTTCTCGGAACGCGGGAACCCGAGGTTTATGGAAGCACGACACTCGAGGAAATCAATACAGATCTGATCGCGTTGGCGGCAAAAGCCGGTGCGAAGCTGGATTGCATTCAAAGCAACCACGAAGGCGTCTTGATCGACCGCATTCATGCGGCGCGCAACGATGGCACCGAGTTCGTGATCATCAACCCCGGCGCCTTCACCCATACCAGCGTGGCCATCCGCGACGCTTTCTCGGGCGTGGCACTGCCTTTCGTCGAAGTGCACCTGTCCAACGTGCACAAGCGGGAGCCGTTCCGCCACCACTCTTACCTGTCGGACATCGCGGTCGGCGTGATCTGCGGGCTTGGCGTGCAGGGCTATCGCCTGGCGCTGGACTTCGCACTCTCCCGGCGCGCCGCTCGCAGCGCCTGAAACCTGTTCCGGCCCCAGGGTCGGAACTGTCGAGGAATCCCATGGACCTGAGAAAGCTCAAGACCCTGATCGACCTCGTCTCGGAGTCGAACATCTCCGAACTCGAAATCACCGAGGCTGAAGGCAAGGTACGCATCGTCAAGGCCGGCCTGGTGGCCCCCGGAATGATGGCCTATCCGATGGCGATGGCAGGCGTGGCGCCGGCGGCCGTTGCAGCCGCGGCACCACTGGCTGCCGAAAGCGCGCCCGAACCGGTGGCCAGAGTCATCAAGTCGCCGATGGTCGGCACCTTCTACCGTTCGCCCAGCCCCGGCGCCAAGGCGTTCATCGATGTCGGCAGCACGATCAAGGAAGGCGAACCCGTGTGCATCATCGAGGCCATGAAGATCATGAATGAGATCGAGGCCGACGTCAGCGGCACGATCCGCCGCGTCCTGTGCGAGAACGGCCAGGCGGTCGAATTCGGCCAGCCGTTGTTCGAGCTGGAATAGGGCCTGTCGCGTGTTCAAGAAGATCCTGATTGCCAATCGGGGCGAAATCGCCCTGCGCATCCAGCGCGCCTGCCGCGAGATGGGCATCAAGTCGGTCGTCGTCTATTCCGAGGCCGACCGCGAAGCCAAGTACGTGAAGCTGGCCGATGAAGCCGTGTGCATCGGCCCGGCGGCGTCGGCGCACAGCTACCTCAACATGCCGGCCATCATTTCGGCGGCCGAAGTGACCGACGCCGAGGCCATCCACCCGGGCTACGGCTTCCTGTCGGAGAACGCCAACTTTGCCGAGCGGGTCGAGAAGAGCGGCTTCGTCTTCATCGGCCCCTCGCCCGAATCGATCCGGACCATGGGCGACAAGGTTGCCGCCAAGCAGGCCATGATCAAGTCTGGCGTGCCCTGCGTGCCCGGCAGCGAGGGCGTCTTGCCCGATGATCCGAAAGAGATCGTCCGTCAGGCGCGGGCGATCGGCTACCCGGTGATCATCAAGGCCGCCGGTGGTGGAGGCGGCCGCGGCATGCGTGTGGTGCACACCGAAGCGGCGCTGGTGAACGCGGTACAGACGACGCGCACCGAGGCCGGCGCTGCTTTCGGCAACCCGTCGGTGTACATGGAGAAGTTCCTCCAGCATCCGAGGCACATCGAGATCCAGGTGCTGGCCGATACCCACCGCAACGCGGTGTGGCTGGGCGAGCGCGACTGCTCGATGCAGCGTCGCCACCAGAAGGTCATCGAGGAAGCGCCGGCACCCGGCATCCCGCGACGGGTGATAGAGCGCATCGGCGACCGTTGCGCGGCCGCCTGCAAGAAGTTCGGCTATCGCGGCGCCGGCACCTTCGAGTTCCTGTTCGAGAACGGAGAGTTCTATTTCATCGAGATGAACACCCGCGTGCAGGTCGAGCACCCGGTGACCGAACTCGTGACCGGCATCGACATCGTGCAGATGCAGATCCGTATCGCGGCCGGCGAGAAGCTGCCGTTCACACAACGCAGCATCCAGATGCGCGGGCACGCCATCGAGTGCCGGATCAATGCTGAAGACCCCTACAAGTTCACGCCGTCGCCGGGCCGCATCACCGTGTGGCACGCCCCCGGCGGGCCTGGTGTGCGGGTCGACTCGCACGTCTATACCAATTACTTTGTGCCCCCCAACTACGATTCGATGATCGGCAAGATCATCGTGCACGGCGACACCCGCGACCAGGCGCTTGCCCGCATGCGCACGGCACTGTCCGAGACCGTGGTCGAAGGAATTCTCACCAACATCCCGCTGCACCGCGACCTGATGGTCGATGCCAAGTTCATCGAAGGCGGAACGACCATTCACTATCTCGAGGGCTGGATGGCCCAGCACCAGCGCTGATGCCGCCGCCCGGGCTCGAGCCGCGTGATGTTTGAACTGCTGCTGCGTGCCCCGCAGGCGCTGGTCGAGACGGTCAGCGACGCGCTCGGCGACGAGCTGGGTGCGCTGTCGGTGTCGGTGGAAGACGCCGACGCCGACACGGATCACGAACAGGCGCTGTTCGGAGAACCCGGCATGCCGGCACCCGGGCCAGGCTGGAATCGGTCGACCTTGCGGGCCCTGTTCGAGACACGCGAACAAGCTGAAGCCGCGGCCACGCTGCTGCTGGCACAGGACTGGGCCGAGGGCCTCGAGTTCCAGGCCATGCAAGAGCTGGCCGAGCAGGACTGGGTGCGCATCACGCAGAGCCAGTTCGAGCCGATCGCAATCACGCCCAGCTTCTGGATCGTTCCCAGCTGGCACCAACCCCCCGCGGACGCCAGCCGGGTGATCCGGCTCGACCCCGGCCTGGCCTTCGGTACCGGCACCCACCCGACCACGCGCATGTGCCTGCGCTGGATGGCGCAACGGTTCGATGCGGGTGACCGCGCCACGTTCGAGCGCGTGCTCGACTACGGCTGCGGTTCGGGCATCCTGGCGATTGCGGCGGCACTGCACGACGCGCGAGCCGTCGACGCGGTCGACATCGACCCGGCAGCAGTGGCCGCTACCCAGGCCAATGCGCTTGCCAACGGTGTCACGCTCGTCAGCGGATTGCCCGAGCAGGTGCAGGGCCGCTATACGCTGCTGCTGGCCAACATCCTGGCCACGCCGCTGAAGTTGCTGGCGCCGTTGTTGTGCACCCATCTGGCGCCCGGCGGCGGTCTGGTGCTGGCCGGCATCCTGTCGCGCCAGACGGCTGAGCTGCAAGCCGCGTACGCGCCCTGGCTGCAACTGTCGGTAGCCGACGAGGAAGACGGCTGGGTGCTGCTCAGCGGCCGCGCGCCCGCCGCCTGAGTGGGGGCCGCGTGGGATGATCGCTCGATGAGCCTGGCCACACGCTGCCCTGCCTGCGGCACGGTCTTCCGTGTCGTGCAGGACCAGCTTCGGGTGTCACAGGGTTGGGTGCGCTGTGGCCGCTGTGCCGAGGCCTTCAATGCCATCGAAGCCTTGGTCGAGACGCCAGCCCCCGCGCCGTATCCGGCTGAGGTGGCGTTCGAAGCGGGGCCGCCGCCAACACCGACGCCAGGCCCCATCGGTGCGCATTCGCCTGCCGCACCAGCAGTCGACGACAGCGCCGAACCAGCCACGACGTCGACCGATCAGGTCAATGACGATGCCGGCGCGGGCAGCGCCGCAGACACCCAGGCGTGGCCCGAACCGATGCCCGCCGCACCAACACCGACAGCAACGCCGACAGCAACCCTGATCGAGCTTCCACCCGGTGTCGAAGTGATCGCCAGTGACGGCGCCTTGAGCACGGATCTGCTGGCGCCACCCACCACCACTGAAGTGCGAACCGAACCGGCGTTCGGCTTCGAGGCAATGGCCGTACCAGCGGCGGTCGATCGCGATGCACCAGGTGCCGACTCGACGGTGGCCCTCGAAGCCACTGAGTCAGTGCCCGCCCTGGAATCGGACCGCATCACCCAGAGCGACGCGGACCCGACGGTCGCACATGAGCCCATCGAAGCGCCGTCATTCGTGCTGCAGGCCAATCGTGCCGAACGTTGGCGGCGCCCGGGCATGCGACTGGCCTTGGGCCTCGGCAGCCTGCTGGCGGCCCTGGGACTGGTCGCACAGGTGACCTACACCTGGCGCGACCGGCTCGCGGCGTCGAATCCATCCTGGCGACCGGCGCTGCAGCAAGCGTGTGCCCGGCTGGGCTGCCGCATCGAAGACCTGCGGCAGATTGATGCCCTCAGCGTCGAGAGCAGCGGGTTGCTGCGTGTCGAAGGCTCATCGGTATATCGCCTCTCGGTCACGCTGCGCAACCGTGCCCCGCTGGAGGTGGCGGCGCCAGCGCTGGACCTGGCACTCAGCGATGCGCAAGGACAGCCGATGGCGCGCCGGGTGCTGCAGATGAAGGACCTGAACCTGCCGCTGCGCACGCTCAAGGCCGGCAGCGAATTGCCGATCCAGGTTCCGCTGGGCATCGGCGACCGGCAGGTCAGCGGCTACACGATCGAGATCTTCTATCCCTGACGTGGCGCTGCCCGCGCCGCCCCCATTCGGCTTCCACTGGAGACATCATCATGTCGGCTCTGATCTGCGGCTCGCTGGCCTTTGACACCATCACCAACTTTCCAGGACGCTTCTCGCAACAGATCCTGCCCGACCAGGTGCACATCCTGAACGTGTCGTTCCTGGTGCCCACCCTGCGGCGCGAGTTCGGTGGCTGCGCCGGCAACATCGCCTACACGCTGCAGGCACTGGGCGGGGACCCCGTGGTGATGGCCGCTCTGGGCAACGACGGCGGTGAGTACCTGACGCGGCTGCAGGGCTGGCAAGTCGACACCTCGCTCGTGCTGCGCGATGAATCGCACTACACCGCGCAGGCCATCATCATCACCGACAACGACAACAACCAGATCACCGCGTTCCACCCTGGCGCCATGCAACAGGCGCACCACATTGATCTGCCACCCCGTGCCGACGTGAAGATCGCGATCATCGCGCCCGACGGTCGTGAGGCCATGAGCAAGCGCGCCGTCCAGCTCAGTGACGCCAAGATTCCGTTCATCTTCGATCCGGGCCAGCAACTGCCGATGTTCGACGGCGCTGAACTGCGCAGCTTCGTCGAGCGCGCCACCTGGGTGGCGGTGAACGACTACGAGGGCCGCATGCTGTGCGACCGCACCGGGATGTCGCTCGAAGCCATGTCGCGCCTGGGCCTGAAGGCCGTGGTGGTGACCTTGGGCGCCGAGGGTTGCGACCTCTGGGTCGACGGCCGGTGCGAGCGCATCGCGGGCGTGCCAGCACAGGAGATTGTCGACCCCACGGGCTGTGGCGACGCCTTTCGCGGTGCACTGCTGTATGGGCTGGAGCGCGGCTGGCCCATGCGCCGCTGCATCGAGCTGGGCAATCGCATCGGTGCGCTGAAGATCGCCTGCCGCGGCGGGCAAAACCACGTGATCGACCGCGCGGTGCTCACCGCCTGAACCCGGCGCGGCCGCGCCACAGCATCGCTACTGCTTGCCCTTGTCGGGCGGCAACTGCGTGAGCAACCAGATCGCCACCTGCGCTCTGGGGCAGTCGAGTTGCACGCGCTTGCTGCGCGCGCTGTGCCCCGACAGCAGCGACGCCGCGCGACCGGGCAGGCCCAGACCTTCGGTCAACCAGCGCAACAGCGCCTGGTTGGCGCGGCCGTCGATCGGTGGCGACTGCACGCGCACGCGCAAAGCGCCGTCGTGGAAGCCGGCGCAGCCGGTGCTCGCTGCATTGGGGACGATCTGCACCCGCAAGGCGCAACCGTCGGCATTGGCCGTCAAACAGGCCAGCAGGTCGGGTTCCTCAGACACTGAGGCCATGGCGATCTATGCACTTCGAAATCAGGGGCCGCATGGCGGCAGAAAAAAACCCGGCCGAAGCCGGGTTCTTGCACAACGCGCAGCCTCTTGGGACAAGGCCCTTGAAGCCACCCGGGGTCTTAAGTCATCAAGGCTTGTTGCCCGTGGGGAAGGGCCAGGCCGCGGCCGGGCTCAGGGCCGTCTTCGCTGCAGGTGCCGCAGGGGCAGTCGGCGCTGCGGGCGCCGCCTTCTTTGCTGCTTTCTTGGCGGCGGGCTTCTTGGCCGCAGGCTTCTTGGCGACCGCCGCCTTCTTGGCAGGCGCTGCCTTCTTCGCAGCCGCCTTCTTGGCCGGCGCTGCCTTCTTCGCAGTCGCCTTCTTGGCCGGCGCTGCCTTCTTCGCAGCCGCCTTCTTGGCCGGTGCAGCCTTCTTGGCCGGCGCCTTCTTCGCAGCCGGCGCCTTCTTGGCCGCAGCCTTCTTCGCTGGCGCCTTCTTCGCAGCCGGCGCCTTCTTGGCCGCAGCCTTCTTCGCTGGCGCCTTCTTCGCGGCCGCCTTCTTGGCCGGAGCGGCCTTTTTCGCAGTTGCCATAACGATCTCCTTGATCAAGTTGCAAAGAGCACCGTGCTGCTCGATACAGCACGGAGATTCACTGCCCGATGGTCTGCCGCCAGGCTTGCGCCCGGCAGATGCCCCGGTGCAGTGAATGGGGGTGCGAACCGGCCTGCCGCATCTGACGTCGGCATGGTCCAGTTCGCGGATCTTGATCGCTCTTGCGTCGCCCGACCTAGCCGGCGAGACGCCAGCCCTTCGAATGGCAGCGACGGAACATCCGCTGCCCGAGGGCCTTCATGCGGGACGCTGCTGCGCCCTTCTGCAGCGACAGCCATCGCTTGTGCCGGCATGACCCCCGTTTCAAGCCCAAAGCTTGAGATGGTCATGCGGTTCGACGACGATGTCACCATGGTTGTTGTCTTCAGTCCCAGGAAAGCGCGCCACCGGTCTGGTAGTCGATGACCCGGGTCTCGAAGAAGTTGCGCTCCTTCTTCAGGTCGATCATTTCGCTCATCCAGGGGAAGGGGTTTTCCTCGTTCGGATACAAGGACTCGAGCCCGATCTGAGTGGCACGCCGATTGGCAATGTAGCGAAGGTAGCCCTTGAACATCGACGCATTCAGGCCCAGCACACCACGCGGCATGGTGTCTTCGGCATAGCGGTACTCGAGTTCAACGGCACGCTCGAACAGCGCGCGAATCTCAGCCTTGAACGACGAGGTCCACAGTTGCGGGTTCTCGAGCTTGATCTGGTTGATCAGGTCGATGCCGAAATTGCAGTGCATCGACTCGTCGCGCAGGATGTACTGGTACTGCTCGGCAGCCCCGGTCATCTTGTTCTGTCGACCCAGCGCCAGGATCTGTGTGAAGCCGACGTAGAAGAACAGGCCTTCCATCAGGCAGGCAAAAACGATCAGGCTCTTGAGCAGGGTCTGGTCAGCTTCGGGTGTGCCGGTGTGGAACGACGGGTCCATGATCGCGTCGATGAACGGGATCAGGAACTCGTCCTTGTCGCGGATCGATGAGACCTCGTGATAGGCGTTGAAGATCTCGCCTTCGTCCAGGCCCAGCGACTCGACGATGTACTGGTAGGCGTGCGTGTGGATCGCTTCTTCGAAGGCCTGGCGCAGCAGGAACTGGCGGCACTCGGGCGCCGTGATGTGGCGGTAGGTGCCGAGAACGATGTTGTTGGCAGCCAGCGAGTCGGCAGTGACGAAGAAACCGAGGTTGCGCTTGATGATGCGGCGTTCGTCTTCGGTCAGGCCGTTCGGATCTTTCCAGGTCGCGATGTCGCGCGACATGTTGATCTCTTGCGGCATCCAGTGGTTGGCGCAAGCGGAAAGGTACTTTTCCCAGGCCCACTTGTACTTGAACGGCACCAGCTGATTGACGTCGGTGTGGCCGTTGATGATGCGCTTGTCGGCGATGTTGACGCGACGCCGTCTGTCGGCGTCGGCCCTGGCAGCGACAGCCGCCGGCAGCGATGACCGCGGCGCGGTCGCGATGGCACTGAGGGTGGCGATGCTGGCTTCGGTGGTCGCGGCGACGCGTGATGCGGGCTGCGGATCACGCGGCAACAGCCTGGTCGCCGCGGCTGCGTGGGTATTCGTCGATGAGGGTTTGACTTCGTCGTCCCAGACCAGCATGTGACTTCGTCCTGTGATGCGGAATTATCCGAGTGTTGCGCGGGAACACCAAGCACTTGTTGACAGCACGCAGTGCGTGTTGTTGCAGCTGTGCATCGAAGCGTCGCGCAATGAACGATGCGATGCGTGCGCGCGGCACGACATCACATCAAAGAGCTTCACTGACAGGCCTCGCAATCGGGGTTGTCGATCGCGCAGAACTTGACGTCGCTGGCCGGCGTCATGTCGTTCGCCGACATGCCCTGGGCCGCCGATGACGTGACGCCGCCCGTCATTGCCACGGCGTTCATCGCGCCCGCCGTCACGGTTGATTTCTCGGCATAGGTGGCGCTGGTGGTGCGCAGGTAATACGTGGTCTTGAGACCTCGCGTCCAGGCCAGCCTGTAGGTCTCGTCGAGCTTCTTGCCTGAGGCGCCCGCCATGTAGATGTTGAGCGACTGCGCCTGGTCGATCCACTTCTGCCGCCGCGACGCCGCTTCGACCAGCCAGGCCGCGTCGACTTCGAACGCCGTGGCGTAGACCCGCTTGAGGTCTTCGGGCACGCGGTCGATCGGCTGCAGCGAGCCGTCGAAGTGCTTGAGGTCCATCACCATCACGTCGTCCCAAAGTCCCAGCTGCTTGAGGTCACGCACCAGGTATTCGTTGATGACGGTGAATTCACCCGACAGGTTGGACTTGACCGACAGGTTGCCGAAGCTGGGCTCGATGGACGCGTCGACACCGATGATGTTGGAGATGGTGGCCGTGGGGGCGATGGCCACGCAGTTGGAATTGCGCATGCCGTGTTCGCGGATGCGGCCGCGCAGCGCGTCCCAGTCCATGCTGGTCGAACGGTCGACATCGACATGGCCACCACGGGCGTCGGCCAGCAGATCCAGCGAGTCCAGCGGCAGGATGCCCTGGTCCCACAGCGAACCGCGGTAGCTGGCGTAGCGGCCGCGCTCGGCAGCCAGTTCGGTCGATGCCCAGTAGGCGTGGTAGCACACGGCCTCCATCGAACGATCGGCGAACTGCACCGCTTCGGCGCTGGCATAGGGCAGACGCAGCTGGTACAGGCAGTCCTGGAAGCCCATCAGACCCAGGCCCACGGGGCGGTGGCGCAGGTTGCTGTCACGCGCCTTCTTGACAGCGTAGTAGTTGATGTCGATCACGTTGTCGAGCATGCGCATCGCTGTGCCGACCGTTTTCTTCAGCTTGTCCTGATCGATCGCCCCGTTTTTCAGGTGCTGCACCAGATTGATCGAACCGAGGTTGCAGACGGCGATCTCGGTGTCGCTGGTGTTCAGCGTGATCTCGGTGCACAGGTTGGACGAATGCACCACGCCCACGTGCTGCTGCGGACTGCGCACGTTGCAGGCATCCTTGAAGGTGATCCAGGGATGCCCGGTTTCGAACAGCATCGACAGCATCTTGCGCCACAGGTCCTTGGCCTGCATGCGCTTGAAGAGCTTGATCTCGCCGCGGTCGACCTTGGCTTCGTAGGCGGTGTAGGCCTCTTCGAACGCGCGGCCGAACTTGTCGTGCAGGTCGGGGCAGGCGCTGGGTGAGAACAGCGTCCACTGGCCGCCTTCGACCACCCGGCGCATGAACAGATCGGGCACCCAGTTGGCGGTGTTCATGTCGTGCGTGCGCCGACGGTCGTCGCCGGTGTTCTTGCGCAGTTCAAGGAACTCTTCGATATCGAGGTGCCAGGTCTCCAGGTACGCGCACACCGCGCCCTTGCGCTTGCCGCCCTGATTGACGGCCACCGCGGTGTCGTTGACCACCTTCAGGAAGGGCACCACACCCTGGCTCTTGCCATTGGTGCCCTTGATGTAGGACCCCAGGGCGCGCACCCGCGTCCAGTCGTTGCCCAGCCCGCCGGCAAACTTGGACAGCAGCGCGTTCTCTTTCAGTGCCTCGTAGATGCCGTCGAGGTCGTCGGCCACCGTGGTCAGGTAGCAGCTCGACAGCTGCGAACGACGCGTGCCGCTGTTGAACAGCGTCGGCGTGCTGCTCATGAAGTCGAAGCCGGAAAGCACGTCGTAGAACTCGATGGCCCGCGCCTCGCGGTCGATCTCGTTCAGCGCCAGGCCCATGGCCACGCGCATGAAGAAGGCCTGCGGCATCTCGATGCGCTGCTCGTCGATGTGCAGGAAGTAGCGGTCGTACAGCGTCTGCAGGCCGAGGTAGTCGAACTGCAGGTCGCGCTCGGCTTTCAGCGCCGCGCCCAGCCGCACCAGGTCGAACTGGGCAAGCCTCTCGTCGAGCAACTCGGCGGCGATGCCCTTCTTGACGAAGAGCGGGAAGTACTCGGCGTAGCGCTCCTGCATCTGCGCCTGCGACACCTCGCCACCGATGACCTCGCGGCGGATGGTGTGCAGCAGCAACCGGGCGGTGGCGCGGCTGTATGACGGATCCTTCTCGATCAGCGTACGCGCGGCCAGGATGGCGGCCTTGTAGACCTCGTCGATCGGCACGCCGTCGTACAGGTTGCGCCGCGTTTCGGCCAGGATGGGCTCGGCCTGCACGTCGACCCCCAGGCCGGCGCAGGCCGATTCGATCAGCGCACGCAGTGCAGCCAGGTCCAGCGGAATGCGCTGACCACGATCGATCACATACAGTTCGGGCGCCTTGGCCGCCGGCGCGGCAACCTGCTGGCGCGCGCGTTCTTGCGCACGCCGCTCGCGGTACAGCACGTAGGCCCGGGCCACTTCGTGATGGCCACCGCGCATCAAGCCCAGTTCCACATGGTCCTGCACGTCCTCGATGTGGAAGGTGCCACCCCCCGGCCGCGAGCGCAGCAGCGCACGCACCACCGATTCGGTCAGGCGCTCCACCGTCTCACGCACGCTGGCCGAAGCAGCACCCTGCGTGCCGTGAACGGCCAGGAAGGCCTTCATCAGCGCAACCGCGATCTTGTTCGGCTCGAACGACACCACGGCGCCATTGCGGCGGATGATCTGGTAGCCGACATAGGCCGTCGACCCCAGGGCCGCAGGGGCAGCTGTTTGACGAACAGGCACGACGGCCTCGATGGCGGACGGCAGTAGGCTTTGCATCGAATCCTCTTGTTGAACGGTCTGGGCGCCGGGCCGTGCGGATGCGCGATGGCCAGGCTGAACTATCGAAAGCTGAAGAACGTGCCGTGTGCGCAGACGCACCAAGGCGAGGCGAATGATCGAGCGGGCGGTGGTCCGAACGCGCCATTGACACCGTGCACGGCCAGATGCTGAGCACGCGGGCCGAACAGACGATCAAGGGTGTTGATCCACCGCGTCATGGGCCAGGGCCGCTGTGTGGCGGTCACGAGATTATCACGAAGCAACACTATATCTGGGGGTGTGCCCCCCCACAAGACGCTAGGGGTAGTGTTGCGCCTGGAGCTTCCCCTAGGGCAATGCCTGACACTGCGGCGCTTGCCGCCACCGTTGCCGCAGGCTTTGCGCGCATGGCCTTGAAGGCCGGCGCCTGTCGCGCCCTGAGCCGCAGCAGCCGCCGCGTTGCCGTGGATTAGGGGCTGCGGGTCGCGTGGAATCAAGCCCAGTCATCGAGCAGCGGCCAGGCACGGGCGCGGCAGCCACAAAGCCGCGGCCGAAGCCGCAACCAGTCGAAGCCAGGGCCCGGGTCAGTCTTGCGGCCAGGCGCCACGTGTTCGTGGCCGACAATTTCGCGAATCGGGTACTGATTGACGACGGCACACAACAGGCGCGACAGCACACGGTATTGGACGTTGGCAAAACGCAGCCCCTCCAGGCCTTCGATCTCGATGCCCACCGACCAATCGTTGCAGCTGTCGCGACCCCGCCAGGACGACACGCCAGCATGCCAGGCGCGCTGGTTGCACGCAACGAACTGCAACACCTCGCCGCTGCGGCGGACGAAGAAATGGGCCGACACCCGCAGCGCGCGCAGGCGGTCGAAGTAGGGGTGCCGATCGCTGTCGAGCGCATTGGTGAACAGGTGCTGCACCGCGTCGCCGCGAAACACGCCCGGCGGCAGGCTGATCGAGTGCAACACCACCAGGCCTGGGGGTTCGTTGTCGGGTCGGGGGCCGAAGTTGGGCGATGGCAAGGGTCGGGCGCCGGCCCACCAGCCATCGCGCCAGAGGGGCTCAAGCCTTCTCGGCTTCACCCGCGCTCAACCCGCGTCGCCGCGATCCGCCGCGCCGTCGGCAGCGCCGATGCCCAGCCGCGCCATGCGGTATCTCATCTGGCGCAGCGACAGGCCCAGGCTGGCGCCCGCCGCCGTGCGGTTGTAGCGGTGGCGCTCGAGCGCACGCTCGAGGATGTCGCGCTCGACCTCGTCGAGATAGGTCTCCAGGTTGGTCGGCAAAGGCACCAATCCGGCCGCTGCAGGCAGCGCCATGACCTCGACGCCCTCGGCGCCTGCCTCGATCTCGTGGTCCTGCAACACGGCGTCGGGCAGGGCCAGATCCTGGTGCTCGATGCGTGCTCCGCCGGCCATCGCCAGGGCCCGATGCAGCAGGTTCTCCAGCTCGCGCACATTGCCCGGAAAACCCAGGCGCTCGCGCAGCGGCGGGACCGAGATCTGGATCACATTCAGCCGGTAGAACAAGTCCTGGCGGAAGCGGCTGGTCGCCACCTCATTGGCCAGGTCCTTGTGGGTCGCACTGATGATGCGCACGTTGACGGGCAGTTCGGCCGTGCTGCCCAGCGGCCTGACCGCACGCTCCTGGATCACGCGCAACAGCTTGCTTTGCATCGACAGCGGCAGTTCTCCGATCTCGTCGAGAAACAGCGTGCCGCCATGGGCGGCCTGGAAGAAGCCGTCACGGTCCTCGTTGGCGCCGGTAAAGGCGCCCTTGCGATAACCGAAGAACTCGGCGTCGAGCAGCGCCTCGGGAATGGCGCCGCAGTTGACGGCCACGAAGGCCTGGCCTGCACGCGGTGACACCTCGTGGATGGCGCGCGCCACCAGCTCCTTGCCCGTGCCCGATTCGCCCTGCACCAGCACCGGCGCCATGCCGCGCGCCACCTTCTCGATCATCGAACGCATCTGCTGCATCGGAGCCGATGTGCCCACCAGTCGGCGCAAGGCCGTGGCCGCGCCTGGTTGACGCGGCGCCGACGCGACGGCCTGGCCGGATGCAGAAGCGGCCGGTCCACGCGGCGAGGCGATGCCGGGCTCGGCCACCGGCGCCGGCGCCCGCCCCAGCGCCGTGGCCACCACCGATCGAAACTGGCGCAGGTCGAACGGCTTGGTCAGGTAGTCGTAGGCGCCGGCCTTCAAGGCCTCGACCGCGTTCTCGGCCGATCCGTAGGCCGTGATCACGATGCCCTTCTCGCGCCGCCCCGCATCGTCCATGCGCCGCAACAGGTCGAGCCCGGTGCCGTCGGGCAGCCGCATGTCGGTAATGACGGCGGCAAAGCGTTGCTGCTGCAAGGCGGCCCAGGCCTCGGCCACCGTGCCCGCGCTCTCGACGTCGTAGCCTTCGCGCACCAGCGT
Source organism: Rubrivivax sp. (assembly GCA_016707445.1). Taxonomy (GTDB): domain Bacteria; phylum Pseudomonadota; class Gammaproteobacteria; order Burkholderiales; family Burkholderiaceae_C; genus Rubrivivax. Next base: position 218,766 of record JADJHR010000009.1, on the reverse strand, counting down.
CAGTTCGTACAAGGTACGCAGGTCGGGCTCGTCGTCGACGACCAACAGGCGATAGGTCGATGCAGTGGTCAAGGTACGAGCCCCAGGGTCGGGTTGGCGGGACTGAGCGCCCCGCGCAGCATCACCACCCGGAACTCGTTGCGCAGGCGATCGGCGTCGGGCTTGGTGCGGTACTCGATGCTGGCGCCGTAGCGCTCGCACAGCTCGCGGCAAATGTACAGGCCCAGGCCGGCGCCGCGGCTGCGCGTGGAAAAGAACGGCTCGAACAGGTAGCGCTCGACTTCGACCGGTATCGGCGGGCTGTCGCTGTCGATCGACAGCACCAGGGCAGCATCGTCGCGCACCACCAGCCGCAGAAAGATGGCGCCGGCAGCCTCGCTGGCGTGGCGCCGGGCGTTGTCGAGCAGGTTCACCAGCACACGGCGCAGGTGTTCGGGGTCGAAGCGCACCCCCAGCGGCTGTGTCGGCAGGTCCACGCGCAAGCGGCTGTCAGCCCCCAACGGCAGGTCGACCGTGTGCGCCCAGTCGGCCGCGGCGGCGGCAATCTCGGCGGTGGCGTCGATCACGCGCACCACGGGCGGGGCACCGGGGGCGACTTCCATCACGTCGTCGACGATGCGCTTGAGCCGCTGCACATTGTCGGAGACGATGCGCGCCAGCCGCTGCTGCGTGGCCCCCAGCTCGTCTTCGAGCAGCAGCGCGTTGGCCTGCGAGATGGCGGCCAGCGGGTTGCGGATCTCGTGCGCGATGCCGGCCGACACGCGGCCCATTGCCGCCAGTTTTTCCTGCCGCAACCGGGCCTCGGCGGTGCGCACGTCTTCCAGCAACAGCACGCAAAACGGCTCGCCATCCGTGCCGCCGCCGTTGTTCTCGCGCCGACGCATGAAGCGGATGCGCACACGAAGGTTGCGCCGGTGCCCGCGCTCGAAGGCCAGCGCGATGTCCCGGCCCGCTTCGGGCCAGGTTCGCGGATCGCCAAGCGCGGCTTCGACGGCCTGCGCCAGCGGTGCCCAGGCCCGGCGCGATGCCAGCGGGAACGGCGCCTGCGGTGCCAGACCCGCCTCGGCCAGCAGTTCACGGGCGGCCGGATTGGCGGCGCGCACACGCAGTCGATGGTCCACCACCAGGACGCCGTCGACCATCTCCTCGATCACCAGCCGGTTCAGCTGCGCCTGTTGTCGCGCCAGCTCCAGGCTGCCACGCGCAGCAATCTCTTCGCGCGCCAGGCGACCGGCCAGTTCGCCGGACAGCAACGCGATGACGAACAGCCCCACCCCCGCCAGGCCCGCCTGCAGAGCCAGCGCGTTGAGGTCACCGCCCAGACTGGCGCCGCGCCAGGCCATGAACAGCAGCATCAAGGTGACGCCGGCGGCCGTCGCCAGGGCCAGCAGCCGGCTGGTCAGGACGCCGGACATCAGCACCGGCAGCACCAGCAGGGCCGCGAAGTTGAAGCTCGACCCGGCCTCCAGCACATGCAGCGCCGCGAACACCGCCAGATCAACGCCGATGGTGGCCAGCCAACGCACGCGCCGCTGGCTGCGCTGCGAGGGTGGATGCTTGAGCGCACTCAGGCTCGGCAGCAGCCAGAAGGTGATCGCCTGCACCGCGTAGGCGATGCACAGCAGTGTGGACGCCAGCACCAGGCGCACACCGAGCAGTCCGCCGGCGGCCTGGGCAAGCACGAGCAGCAGGCCGACGACGGCGCGCGCAGCGGCATAGGTGCGGTACACCCGCACCAGCGCGGTGTCCTGGGCAATCGCCACGCGACGCGCCTCGCGCGTCATGAAGCGGCTGTCCGGCGGCGTCTCCCCGGCTGCCAGCCAGCCGGGGTCGAAGAAGGATTCGCGCGCGTCGCCGGGCTCGCCGTCGACGCCGACAGCGCCGAACCAGGACTCATCCTGCTGGGTGTGCCCCGAGGTCCGGCGGTCGGTCTGCCGGCGGTCGCCGGCACGGCGGTCACCGGCGCGGCGATCACGCGCACTGCCGCGCTTCTCGTGTGCCGCGCCGTCCCGGGGTGTCGTCGTCACACGAGCGAAGCCGCCCTTAACGGGGACCGGCGATGCGGTGGGCGTCGGTGCAGAAGCCGCGGCCCGCGGCGTCGAGCACGGCTTCGTCGCGCGGCAAGTGAACGCCGCAATGCGCGCACTCCAGCATGGAGGCTGGTCCCGGTGCGGGGCGGGCGGGGTCGCGCCGGTTGCCCCGCGACGCGCCGCGGTTGCGCCCGATGAGCATGAACAGCCCCACGCCCACCACCAGCAGCACAAGCAGGTACTTCATCGTCGTTTCACCTCGGGCGTTTGAGCGTGCACAGGATCAGATCTGCGGCCGGCCCAGCAGGACCTCGAACACGAAGCGCGAGCCCACATAGGCCAGCAACAGCAGCACGGCGCCGACGTACAGCCAGCGCGTGGCCTTGCGGCCCCGCCAGCCCCGCAGGCGACGGCCGGTCAAGAGGCCGGCAAACACCGCCCAGCCCAGAACCGACAGCACCGTCTTGTGATCCCAGCGCCATTGGCTGGTGGTCACGATGCCGAGCGCCAGCGCCCCCGAAAGCACGGCGAAGCCAACCTCGACAAAGCGGAAGGTCAGGCGCTCGAGCTGCAGCAAGGGCATGCCCGGTGCCAGCCCGGCGGCAGCCGACTTCTGCCGCAAGCGACGCTCTGCAGCATCGAGCAGCGCCGCGTGCAGAACGGCGGCCCCGAACAGGCCGTAGGCGCCGACACCCAGCACGAAGTGCCAGGGCGCCCAGGGTGAATTGAAATGGTGGCCATCGCCCGGGAAAAACGCAGCCAGGATCACCACCAGCAGGCCGGCCGGCGCCAGCCAGCTGCGCACCGCGGGCAAGGGTACGAAGCGGCTTTCGACGGCATGCACGCCGATCACGATCCAGACCGTGAGTGACAGCACCGGGGCAAAGCCCAGCCTGGCGCCTTCAAGCTGGCTGCCGAAGCCGCCAATGTCGAATACCAGGGCCAGCAGATGGGCCAGCCAGGCACAAGGCAGGGCCAGCGCGGCCACGCGGTCGACACGGTCGCCGCGCAGCGCGGCCACGGCATACAGCAGCGAGGCCAGGACACCAGGCCATCCGCTGGCCAAGGTGCTTGCCGGTCCCGACGATAAAATCATGGCCACAGTGTACTTTCGCGGCGCCTGCCGAGGCGCCGCCTCGAGATGGCCTCGACCCTATCCGATCGCCTGTCACGGCTGGTCAAGACGATGCGCGGGCAAGCGCGCATCACCGAAGGCAACGTGCAGGACATGCTGCGCGAAGTGCGCATGGCGCTGCTCGAGGCCGACGTCGCCTTGCCCGTGGTCCGGGACTTCATTGCACGGGTCAAGGACAAGGCCCTGGGCCAAGAGGTGGCGGGCTCGCTGAACCCCGGCCAGGCGCTGGTCGGCATCGTGCACAAGGAACTGGCCGCCACCATGGGCGCCGGCATCGCCGACCTCAATCTGGCCACGCAACCGCCGGCGGTGATCCTGATGGCCGGGCTGCAGGGCTCGGGCAAGACGACCTCGACCGCCAAACTGGCGCGCCACCTGATCAGCAAGCGCAAGAAGAAGGTTCTGACCGTGTCGGCCGACGTCTATCGTCCGGCGGCGATCGAACAGCTCAAGGCCGTGACCGCACAGGCTGGCGCCGAGTGGTTCCCGTCCAGCCCCGATCAGGCGCCGCGCGACATTGCGCTGGCGGCGCTGGACCATGCGCGACGCCACTACTTCGACGTGCTGCTGGTCGACACCGCCGGCCGCCTGGGCATCGACGAGAAGCTGATGGCCGAAATCAGCGAGCTGCATGCAGCCCTGAAACCCGTGGAGACGCTGTTCGTCGTCGATGCGATGCAGGGCCAGGACGCAGTCAACGTCGCCAAGGCCTTCAAGGACGCGCTGCCGCTGACCGGAGTGATCCTGACCAAGCTGGACGGCGATGCGCGCGGCGGCGCGGCGATGTCGGTGCGACAGGTGACGGGCGCGCCGATCAAGTTCGCGGGCATTTCGGAAAAGATCGACGGTCTGGAAGTCTTTGACGCCGAGCGCCACGCCGGGCGTGTGCTGGGCATGGGCGACATCGTGGCGCTGGTCGAAGAGGTGCAGAAGGGCGTCGACATCCAGGCGGCGCAGCAACTGGCCGACAAGGTCAAGAGCGGCGCGGGCTTCGACCTCAACGACTTCCTGATGCAGATCTCGCAGATGAAGAAGATGGGCGGCCTGTCGGGGCTGATGGACAAGCTGCCCAGCCAGCTGACGGCACAGGCCGCCGGCGCCGACATGGGTCGGGCCGAACGTGATGTGCGCCGCATGGAAGGCATCATCTGCGCGATGACACCGCTGGAGCGGCGCAAGCCCGAGCTGATCAAGGCCAGCCGCAAGCGTCGCATCGCCACCGGTGCCGGCGTGCAGGTGCAGGACGTGAACCGCATGCTGAACCAGTTTGAGCAGATGCAGGGCATGATGAAGAAGATGAAAGGCGGGGGGCTGATGAAGATGATGCGCCGCATGGGTGGCGGATTTCCGGGCATGCCGCGCTGAGCCGCATCCCGCCGGCACCGCCTGAAGCGCAACGCCAAGCGGCGAACAGCCGCCTTTTTGCTGGCGCTGAAACGCTTGGATACGTTCGTCGCCGCAACACGGTTGACCGCGACCGCACTCCGCGCGTAGCTTGCAGGCTTTCGCGCGAAACTTTGCCTCGCCGGGCGCCTTCGGACCCATGGACATCATCGAATCAGGCTCTTCCACCATCCTCGTCACGGCGGCGGCACTGCTGCTGACGCTGTTCCTGGTGCGACGCCGCGGCCGCCACGGCCCGGGGCGGGGCGTTCGCGAAGCGCTCGACACCGTGCAGGACTGGCCGCCCGAACCCGCCCGCGTGATGACGGTGCAGGAGCGACACTCCTACGAACTTTTGCGCCGGGCGCTGCCCGGCTACATGGTGCTGGCGCAGGTGCCGCTGTCGCGCTTTGTGCGCGTGCCGACCCGGCATTCGTACACCGAGTGGCTGCAGCGTGTGGGCTCGCTCAGTGCCGACCTGCTGGTCTGCGACACCGGTTCTCGGGTGCTGGCCGTGATCGATGTGCGCTCCACCGAGGAGACGGCGCGCAGCCGCCGCCGTCACGAACGGCTGGCCCGCGTGTTGCGCGCCGCCGGCATGCGCGTGCACGTCTGGCGCGAAGGCCAGCTGCCATCACCGGCCGAAGTGCGCACGGCGCTGGCCCATGACCTGGTGCGCGGCAGCGGGCCGATGCAGCCGGTGGCCACGTCGTCACGGCCGATGCCGCTGATTCCGATCCCGGAGATGCAGGAACTCGACGCCATGCTGGCCGAGGGCGACCTGGCCGCCGATCGCGACGCCGGCCACGAACCCGTGCCGTCGGCGTTCTTCGATGATTTCGAGGACTCGGCGCCGGCCCGCTGAGTCACGCTGGCTGCCAGCGCGTCAGTCGAGCAAGGCGCGCGCAAACTGGCGGGCGTCGAAGGGCTGCAGATCTTCCAGCGCTTCGCCCACGCCGATGAAATAGACCGCCAGCGGGCGCTGGTTCTGCGTACACCAGGCGGCGATCGCTGCCAGCACGCCACCCTTGGCCGTGCCATCGAGCTTGGTCACCACCAGGCCGGTCAGCCCCAGTGCCGCGTCAAAGGCCTGAACCTGCGCCACTGCGTTCTGTCCGGTATTGCCGTCTACCACCAGCAGCACCTCGTGCGGCGCATCGGTCTGCGCCTTGTTGATCACGCGCCGGATCTTCTTCAACTCTTCCATCAGGTGCAGCTGCGTCGGCAGGCGACCGGCAGTGTCGGCGATCACGACGTCACAACGGCGCGCGCGGCCCGCGTTCACGGCGTCGAAGGTCACGGCGGCCGGGTCACCACCCTCCTGGCTGATGACCTCGACCTGGTTGCGATCGGCCCAGACGGCCAACTGCTCACGCGCTGCCGCGCGAAAAGTGTCGGCGGCCGCCAGCAGCACGCGCTGATGGGCATCCGCCAGATGTCGTGTGAGCTTGCCGATGGTGGTGGTCTTGCCGGCACCGTTGACGCCAACCACCATGATCACCGTGGGCGTGTGCTGTCCCACCACCAAGGGGCGCTCCAGGGGGCGCAACAGGTCGGCCAGCGCATCGGCCAGCAGGGCCTTGACGGCCGCGCCGTCGGTGGCTTTGCTGGCCTTCACGCGGCGCTTGAGATCCTGCAACAGTGCCTGGGTGGCCGCCACGCCGGCATCGGCCATCAGCAGCGCCGACTCCAGATCCTCATACAGTGCATCGTCGATGCGCGTGCCGGTGAAGACCTGCGAGATCCCGCTGCCGGTTCTGCGCAGCCCCTGCTTCAGCCGGCCCATCCAGCCGGCGCTCATGCGCGGCCCTTCCACGGCCTGTGGCACAGGTGTCGGCGACTCGCCCGTTGCCGTCGGCAAGGCACCCTCCACAGCGGGGCTGGCGAGAGCCGTTGGTGCCGGTACTGGCACCTTCTTCTTGAAGAAACTGAACATCGTGAGAGCCTGCGCTGCGCTGTATAATTTTGGGCTCAGGCGCTTTAGCTCAGTTGGTTAGAGCGACGGAATCATAATCCGCAGGTCCGGGGTTCGAGTCCCTGAAGCGCCACCAGCCTTTGTCGGCCCGGCACCTGCCGGGCCGAATCGTTTGCGAGGTCCGGCTTGGCCTCAGGCCAGGCGGGCTCTGTCCACTCTCCACAGCCCCTGGATCCACACCATGTTTCGCTGTGCTGCACTGGGCCTGCTGGCCCTGACCCTGCTTTCAACCGCCCAGGCCCAGGTGCCCCGGCTGTTCCCGGCCCATGCCCTTCGTGGCGAGATCACCGGCACCGCACCGCCCGACGTGCTGCTGAACGGCAGGCCGGCCAGACTGGCGCCTGGTGCACGAATTCGCAACCAGGAAAACCGCTTCGACCTGATCAGCCAGATCGCCGGGCAAAAGCTGGTTGTGAACTACACGCTCGAAGCCGGCGGGATGCTGCTGGAAATCTGGATCCTGACGCCATCGGAGCAGGCCAATCGGCCCTGGCCCGCCACGCGTGAGCAGGCGCAGACCTGGACCTTCGACCCGATCGCCCAAGCCTGGACGCGGCCATGAACCCGTCGACACCGGCCAAGAAGGTTTTCATCCGCACCTTCGGCTGCCAGATGAACGAGTACGACTCGGACAAGATGTCCGACGTGTTGCGTGCCGCCGAAGGCTATGAGCCGACCGACGATGTCGAACAGGCCGACCTCATCCTCTTCAACACCTGCTCGGTGCGCGAGAAGGCGCAAGAAAAGGTGTTCAGCGATCTGGGCCGCGTCAAGCACCTCAAGCGCAAGGGTGTGTTGATCGGTGTCGGCGGCTGCGTGGCCAGCCAGGAAGGCCGCGCGATCATCGAGCGCGCACCCTACGTCGATCTGGTGTTCGGCCCGCAGACCCTGCACCGGCTGCCGCAGATGATCGAGGCGCGCCGGGCCGAGCGGCGGCCGCAGGTGGACATCAGCTTCCCCGAGATCGAAAAGTTCGATCACCTGCCGCCAGCCCGTGTGGATGGTGCTTCGGCCTTCGTGTCGATCATGGAAGGTTGCTCGAAGTACTGCTCCTACTGCGTCGTGCCCTACACGCGCGGCGAAGAGGTCAGCCGTCCCTTCGACGATGTGCTGACCGAAGTGGCCGGGCTGGCCGACCAGGGCGTCAAGGAAGTGACCCTGCTGGGGCAGAACGTCAACGCCTACCGCGGCAACATGGGCAGCGGCCCGGACGTCGCCGACCTGGCGTTGCTGCTCGAGTACGTTGCCGAAATCCCCGGCATCGAGCGCCTCCGCTACACCACCAGCCATCCGAACGAGTTCACGCCCCGGCTGATCGAGGTCTACGGCAAACTGCCCAAGCTGGTGAACCACCTGCACCTGCCGGTGCAGCACGGCAGCGATCGCATCCTGATGGCGATGAAGCGCGGCTACACCGCGATGGAATACAAGAGCACGATCCGCAAGCTGCGTGCGGTGCGCCCCGGCATCAGCCTGTCCAGCGATTTCATCGTCGGATTTCCGGGCGAGACCGACGACGACTTCGGCCGCACGATGAAGCTGATCGACGACGTCGGCTTCGACGCCTCATTCAGCTTCGTCTTCAGCCCACGCCCCGGAACACCGGCGGCCAATCTGCCCGACGAGACGCCGCGCGAGCTGAAACTGCGCCGCCTGCAGCAGTTGCAGGCGGCCATCGAACAGCACGTGGCGCGCATCAGCGACAGCCGGGTAGGCACCGTGCAGCGCATCCTGGTCGAAGGGCCGTCGCGCCGCAATGCGGCTGAGCTGATGGGCCGCACCGAATGCAACCGCATCGTCAACTTCGACGGCGGCCCCTTGGCCGGCCGCCTGGTGGGGCAGATGATCGATGTGTGCGTCACGCAGGCCTATCCGCACTCGCTGCGCGGTACGCCCGTGGTCGCCGATTCGGCTGTCCGAACCGCCTAAAGGCGTCGCCGTCGGTGGACGAAGGCCAGCACAGCGGCAGCGGCCAGCACCATCAGCCCGTAGGTGGCCATGCGGCCATCTCGGCCGAACGCGATGAAACCAACCAGCGTGCAGCCCGTGGCAGCGGCCGTCGTCGCCAGCACCAGGCGTCGCCAGCTGACAGCCTGCAAGCGGCGCCGCCAGAGCAAGCGGGCGCCGCCGGCAGCAATCACGCCGAAGAGCGTGGCCACGGCGAACAGGTTCATCACGTGCCAGAACAGATCGAAGGCACCCATCGGGTCGAGGTTCTCGGAAGGGGTTTCAGTTCATCGATGACTTGACCCTCGTCAAGTCATCCCGGTGCCCGCATGATCGAGACTCGGGTCTCGGGCCAGACGACTGGAACCGCCCGCCAATCCTACAATCTGCCTGTGCCCGTCTTCGCCCTCGGCCTGAACCACACCACGGCTCCACTGGACTTGCGGGGTCGATTGGCGTTTGCGCCCGGGACCTTGACGCCAGCGCTGCGCGGGCTGCAGGGCCGGCTTCAGCGGGCGACGCCCGAAGCTGCGCTGGTCTCAACCTGCAACCGCACCGAGCTGTACGTGGCGGCCAGCCAGGCGGCGATGCAAGAGCTGGTGGCACCGGCCATGGACTGGCTGGCGTCCGAAGGCGGGGTCAGCGCCGACCACTTGCGCAGTCACACCTACGTGATGGAAGACCGTGCCGCCGCCCGGCATGCCTTCCGCGTTGCGTCGGGGCTCGACTCGATGGTGCTCGGTGAGCCGCAGATCCTGGGCCAGATGAAGCAGGCCGTGCGCCAGGCCAACGAAGCCGGCACGCTGGGCACCACGCTGCACCAGTTGTTCCAGCGTTCGTTCTCGGTGGCCAAGGAAGTGCGCACCGCCACCGAGATCGGCGCGCATTCGGTCAGCATGGCCGCGGCCGCCGTTCGGCTCGCATCCCAGTTGTTCGAGGATTTGCATGACCTGCAGGTGCTGTTCGTCGGTGCCGGTGAAATGATCGAACTGGTGGCCACCCACTTTGCTGCACGCGCCCCCAAATCGATGACGGTTGCCAACCGCACGCTCGAACGCGGCGAGCGGCTGGCCGCCCGCTTCGGCGCCCATTCGCTGCGCCTGTCCGAGCTGCCGAATCGCCTGCACGAGTTCGATGTCGTGATCTCGTGCACCGCCAGCACGGTGCCGATCATCGGACTGGGTGCCGTCGAGCGTGCGTTGAAAATGCGCCGGCACCGGCCGATGTTCATGGTCGATCTGGCGGTGCCGCGTGACATCGAGGTCGAGGTCGCGTCCTTGGGCGACGTCTACCTCTACACCATCGACGACCTGTCGGCGCTGGTGCAGACCGCCGGCGAAAAGCGTCAGGCCGCGGTGCAGCAGGCCGAGGCCATCATCGACGCGGGCGTACTGAGCTTTGAACACTGGCTCGACCAGCGTGCCGCCGTGCCGTTGATCCAGGCTCTGAGCCGGCAAGTCGACGACTGGAGCGCGGTGTCGCTGTCGCGCGCACGCCGCCAGCTTGCACGCGGCGAACCGATCGACACGGTGCTCGAAACACTGAGTCGTGGCCTGACCAACAAGATGCTGCACGGGACGCTGGCCGAACTGCATGCTGTTGAAGGCCCTGAGCGTGAGGCGCTGGCGCAAACAGTGTCGCGCCTGTTCCTGCGCGGCAGCGGTCGCAGCCCCAGCGGCGACGGCCGTTAGCTTCCCACTCCGCAAGACGCATCGCCAGGCGGCGCTGCGCCTGCGCCCGCGTCTGCCATGACACCATCCCTGCGAGAACAGTTCGAGCGCCTGGCCATGCGGCTGAAGGAACTCGACGCCAACCTGTCCGACCCCGAGGTCGGTGCCGACATCAATCGCTATCGCAGCCTGTCGCGCGAACAGTCCGAGGCCGCCCATGTCGTCGGCCTGTTCCGCAGTTACCAGGCAAGGGAAGCCGACCGGGCAACGGCCGAGGAGATGCTGGCCGATGTCACGCTGCACGACGCCGAGATGCAGGCCATGGCGCGCGAGGAGGCCGACAACGCCGAGACGGATCTGCTGCGCCTGGACCGTGAGCTGAAGGCTGCGCTGTTGCCGCGTGACCCCGACGACGAACGCAATGCCTTCCTGGAGATCCGCGCCGGCACGGGGGGCGACGAATCGGCGCTGTTTGCCGGTGACCTGGCGCGCATGTACCTGCGCTTTTGCGAGCGCAGGGGCTGGCGCACCGAGGTGCTGAGCGAGAACGCGGCCGAACTGGGCGGCTACAAGGAGCTGGTGCTGCGCGTCGAAGGCGCAGATGTCTTCGCCTGCCTGCGTTTTGAATCGGGCGGTCATCGGGTGCAGCGCGTGCCGACCACCGAATCGCAGGGCCGCATCCACACCAGCGCTTGCACGGTGGCGGTGATGCCCGAGCCCGACACGGCCGAGGAGGTTCAGCTCAACCCGGCCGAACTGCGCATCGACACCTTTCGCGCCAGCGGCGCCGGCGGCCAGCACGTCAACAAGACCGACAGCGCGATCCGCATCACCCACCTGCCCACCGGCATCGTCGCCGAGTGCCAGGACGATCGCTCGCAGCATCGCAACAAGGCCAAGGCGATGTCCGTGCTGGCCGCGCGACTGCGCGACAAGGACCGCAGCGAACGCGCTGCCAAAGAGGCCGCCACGCGCAAGGCCTTGATCGGCAGCGGCGACCGATCGGACCGCATTCGCACCTACAACTTCCCACAGGGCCGAGTGACCGACCACCGAATCAACCTCACGCTGTACAAGCTGGCTCAGGTGATGGACGGCGACCTGGGCGACCTGGTGGATGCGCTGCAGGGCGCGCGCGCGGCGCAGCAGCTGGCGCAGCTCGAAACCGGGGCCGGCTGATGCAGGTGAAGGCTGCGTTGGCGCTGGCGCGCAGCCGCGGCGTCGAGCGGCTCGACGCCCAGTTGCTGCTCAGCCACGCGTTGGCTCAGTCGCGCAGCTGGCTGATTGCCCATGACGACCACCCGCTGGCGCCGAGCCTGCAGCAGCACTTCGTACACAGTGTCGAGCGCCGCGCCGCAGGTGAGCCGCTGGCCTACCTGATCGGTGAACGTGAGTTCCACGGCCTGCGCTTCGTGGTTTCACCCGCCGTGCTGGTGCCCCGGCCCGAGACCGAACTGCTGGTGGACTGGTCGTTGGCGGTCTTGCGCGCCAGCGAGGCAGCCCCGATCGTCGACCTGGGTACAGGCAGTGGCGCGATTGCGGTGACGCTGGCCCGGCGGCGACCCGACCTGCACGTCACCGCCACCGACATCGATCTGACCGCGCTGCAGGTGGCACAGCTGAACGCAAAGCAGCTGGGCGCGTCGATCGAGTGTCTGCACGGCAGCTGGTGGCAGCCGGTGGCGGGCCGCCGCTTTCAGCTGGCGGTGTCCAACCCACCCTACATTGACGAGAACGATCCCCATCTGCCCAACCTGCGCCACGAGCCACGGCATGCGCTGACACCAGGCGGTGACGGCCTGGCTGCACTGCGCCAGATCGTCTGTGGCGCACCGGCCCACCTCCAGCCCGGAGGCTGGCTTTTGCTCGAACATGGCCACGATCAGGGTGCCGCGGTTCGAGCCCTGCTGGACGATGCCGGTTTCACGTGTCCGCAAACCCGGCGCGACCTGGCGGGACTGGAACGCTGCAGCGGCGCGTGTTGGCCCGGTGACACCTGAGGTCGCACGAAATCACGTCCAGGTGCTCAGGTTGCCGGCCAACGGCTTGGCTTTGGCGCATCATGTGTCAAACCCCGTCCAGCGGCAGCCCCTACCGCCCAGGAGACACGCCATGGCACACACCCGGTACGCCGTTCGAACCTGCGCAACCACGCTTGCTGCCGTGCTGGCAGTGCTGTGGCAAGGCTTCGCCGTCGCTGCCGATGGCCTGAGCCTGCCCGATGACGTCGCGATCTGGCCACGTTGGCAGGCACGGCTGATGTTGATCGACAACCCCGTCTCGCGCCTGCAAGGCAGCCATGGGCCGGGCCTCTCGCTTCCGATGCGGGCAGCCCTGCTGGGTGACTATGACCTCGGCAGACTGTCCTGGTCGCCGCCTGGCACGACAGGGCGACTTCGCGCCACCAGCGGGCTGATGTTCGGCCTGCGCGGCCTGACGTCGGGTGCCCAGGCCTTGCCAACCGGCGTAGGTGCTGCCGATGCGGCCCTGACGGCGCCGTACCTCGGGCTGGGCTATACAGGATGGCTCACCAAGACTGGCTTGAGCTTCAGTGCCGACCTGGGCGTGACGGCTGAACGACCGGGTGCCCGCTGGCAATTCGGGGCCGCGCAGTTCGGCAGCCAGGGCACCGACGCCGCGTTTGGCGAGCTTCGTTTGCAGCCGCGCCTGCAACTGGGCGTGCAGTACACCTACTGACCACCAGTTGACCGGCCGCAAACCGCCCGGCCCTGCCGCAAACCGTCGTGCACAGGGCGGGTATGCCCTTTGCCGTATAACCCTGCCCTGGACACATCCCCGCATTTCAAGAGGCTCCGCTATGAGCGACGTGCAGCAACAAATCGACGACCTCGTCAAGAACAACCACATCGTGCTCTTCATGAAGGGCACGGCGCAGTTCCCGCAATGCGGCTTCTCCGGCCGCGCCATACAGGTCCTCAAGGCCTGCGGCGTCGAAGACTTCAAGACCTTCAACGTGCTCGAGGATGAGGCGGTTCGCCAGGGCATCAAGGATTACGCCCAATGGCCGACGATCCCGCAGCTGTACGTGGGTGGTGAATTCGTCGGTGGCTCGGACATCCTGATGGAGATGTACCAGTCGGGAGAATTGCAGCGGGTCTTGAACCCAGCCTGACATGGTGCGCCCGCGGCTGGTCGTCGGCATCAGCGGCGCCAGCGGCGCTGCCTACGGGCTGGGGGTGCTGGACAGGGCGCGTGCGCTGGGTGTTGAAACCCATCTGGTGGCCACGCCGGCAGGCATCCTGAACGTGCACCACGAGCTGGGCCTGGACCGGTCGGCGCTTGAATCGCATGCCGACCACGCGTATGCATCGGGCGAGGTCGGCGCCTGCCTGGCCAGCGGCAGCTTCGACACCGCTGCGATGATCGTCGCGCCCTGTTCGATGAAGTCGCTGGCTGCCATTGCGCATGGCCTTTCAGACAATCTGCTCACGCGCGCCGCCGATGTCACGCTGAAAGAGCGACGGCGCCTGCTGCTGATGGTGCGCGAGACACCGTTCAATCTGGCCCACCTGCGCAACATGACGGCGGTCACCGAAATGGGCGGCGTCGTGTTTCCACCGCTGCCTGCCTTCTATCACCGGCCACTGACCGTGCAGGCGCTGATCGACGACACGGTCGAACGCGCGCTCGCACTGCTCGGTCTGGCCGGTGCTGCGCCCCGATCCTGGGCCGGGCTGTAGCGCCGGCCATCAGGTTGGCTTGATCTCCCACTGCCGCCGCGCGCCGAAAACCAGGTTCGGATACTCGGCACGGCCACGGCTGCCGTTGTAGCGCCCCAGTGCCATGAAGAGGTCGCCACGCTCGACGTCGAGGTAGTGGCGCAGGATGACGCAGCCGAACCGAAGATTGGTCTGCAGGTGAAACAAGCGGCTAGGGTCGCCGTCACCGATCAGGCGGGCCCAGAACGGCATCACCTGCATGTAGCCGCGCGCGCCGACGATGCTGATGGCGTACTTGCGGAATCCGCTTTCGACCTGAATCAGCCCGAGCAGCAGCGAGGTCTCGAGCCCTGCGCGTCGGCTCTCGTACCACGCCGTCTCCAGGAACTCGATCCGGGTCTGGTGTTCGGCCTTTTTCGGGCGCAACCGACGGCTGGCTTCACCCAGCCAGCGTAGGTAGGCCAGGCGGTGATCGATGTCATCGAAGCGCGGCTTGGGTGGCGCCAGTTCGGCCACCGACGCCGACAAGGCCGTGCGCACTGAGTCGATCAGGGGCTCTTCGAGCTGTGCGCCGGCGTGCGCAGCTCGAGGTGGCAACAAGAACAGGCCTACGCCCGCCAACGCGAAGGCGCGACGGGCAGGGGCCGGGGCCCGTTCCTTCATGCCTCCAGTCGGCTGCGCACGGCTTGGGCCGCCTCGGTCAGCGGCACGACACTGGCGCCCGCCTCACGCCGGCCCTGCACCTCGACGGTGCCGGCTTTCAGGCCACGATCGGAGATCACCACGCGCAGTGGCAGACCGATCAGTTCCCAGTCGGCAAACATGGCGCCTGGCCGTTCACCACGATCGTCCAGCAGCACGTCGATGCCGGCTCCGGCCAGATCGTCGTGCAGCGCCTCGGCGGCCGATCGCACCGCATCACTGCGATCCATCCCGATGGGGCAGATCACCACGCTGAACGGTGCCATGGCCTGCGGCCAGATGATGCCGCGCTCGTCGTGGTTCTGCTCGATGGCCGCGCCCAGCAGCCGTGTCACGCCGATGCCGTAGCAGCCCATCACGAAGGGCTGCGGCTTGCCGTTTTCGTCGAGGAAGTTCGCCTTCATCGGCTCGCTGTACTTTTGCGTTCCGAGCAGGAACACGTGCCCCACTTCGATGCCGCGCTGGATTTCGAGCCGGCCCTTGCCGTCGGGTGACGGATCTCCGGCAACGACGTTGCGGATGTCGGCCACCAGGTCGGGTTCGGGCATGTCGCGGCCCCAGTTGACACCGGTGTGGTGAAAGTCAGCCTCGTTGGCCCCGCAAACGAAGTCACTCATCAGGGCCACCGTGCGGTCGGCCACCACCTGCACCGGTTTGCAGGGTGCAATCGGCCCCAGATAGCCCGGCTTGCAACCGAAGTGCTGTTCGATCTCGGCCACCGTCGCGAAACGATGGCCAGTCTTCAAGCCAGGCAGCTTGCCGGCCTTCACTTCATTGAGGCTGTGGTCGCCGCGCACCAGCAACAGCCAGACGGTGGTCTTGACGATCTCGCCACTGTCGTTCTTGTCGTCGGTGGCCAGCACCAGGGACTTCACCGTGCGCGACAGCGGCAAGCCCAGCAACTCGGCCACGGCCGCGCAGGTGGACTTGTCGGGTGTCGGCGCCTTCACAAGATCCTGCGTGGCTGCTGCCCGCATGTCCAGCAAGGGCAGCGCCTCGGCCAGTTCGATGTTGGCCGCATAGTCGCTGTCGGGGCAATAGACGATCGCGTCTTCGCCGGTGTCGGCGATGACCTGGAACTCGTGCGAGGCATCACCGCCGATCGACCCGGTGTCTGCGGCCACCGCGCGGTAGGTCAGTCCAAAGCGATCAAAGATGCGCTGATAGGCCGAGAACATGGCGTCGTAGCTGCGCTTGGCGCTGACCAGATCACGATCGAAGGAATAGGCATCCTTCATCGTGAACTCGCGACCGCGCATCACGCCGAAGCGCGGGCGGCGTTCGTCGCGAAACTTGGTCTGGATGTGATAGAAATTCTTCGGCAGTTGCTTGTAGCTGCGCAGTTCCTGCCGGGCAATGTCGGTGATCACCTCTTCGCTGGTGGGCTGGATCACGAAGTCGCGATCGTGCCGGTCTTTCACGCGCATCAGTTCAGGCCCGTAGGCCTGGAAGCGCCCGGTCTCCTGCCACAGCTCGGCCGGCTGCACCACCGGCATCAGCAACTCCACCGCGCCGGCGCGGTTCATCTCTTCACGGATGATGGCCTCGATCTTGCGGATCACGCGCAAGCCCATCGGCATGTAACTGTAGATGCCGGCACCCAGCCGCTTGATCATGCCCGCACGCATCATGAGCTGATGGCTGACGATCTCGGCGTCGGCGGGCGCTTCTTTGAGCGTTGAAACGAAGGTCTGTGAGGCTTTCATGGGCGCTGGGTTATCACCAGCGCCGCCCCCGGCAGGCCCGGTGGCCGCCGCGTGCAGCCCGATGCGGGTTTGCGAGTAATCGCTCCCCGCACTGTGCCGGTGCAATAATGATTTCAGTCACGAAATTTGGGGTCCGATTATGCTCGACCGGGACGGCTTCAGGCCCAACGTCGGCATCGTCCTGCTCAATGCGCGGAACCAGGTGTTCTGGGGCAAAAGACTGCGCACCCACTCCTGGCAATTTCCGCAGGGCGGCATCAAACATGGTGAGTCGCCCGAGCAGGCCATGCTCCGCGAATTGCACGAAGAGGTCGGGCTGCTGCCCGAACATGTCGAGATCGTCGGCCGCACTCGCGATTGGCTGCGCTATGAAGTGCCAGACCACTTCATCCGCAAGGACGCACGCGGCCACTATCGCGGCCAGAAGCAGATCTGGTTCCTGCTGCGTCTGGTAGGTCGCGACAGCGACATGAACCTGCGCGCCACCGACCATCCCGAATTCGACGCCTGGCGCTGGAACGAGTACTGGGTGCCGCTCGACGTGGTGATCGAGTTCAAGCGCGGCGTCTACGAAATGGCACTCACCGAACTGGCGCGCTTCCTGCCGCGGGTGAATCACCACAATCGATATCTGCGCTCGGGCATGCGGCACGCGAGACCCGATGATGATCACCGCAACGACAGCACGGGCAAAGTGGTGCCCGAATCCGGCAACTGAGCGGCGCATTGACCGCGCATGCGGTCACGGGAATCAGGTCAACACCAGGTTGTCGCGGTGGATCATCTCGGCTTCGTTGGCAAAACCCAGCAGGGCCGCAATCTGCGCTGACGCGTGCCGCGCGATCAACCGGGCTTCGGCTGCCGAATAGTTGGCCAGACCGCGCGCGATCTCGGTGCCGTCTTCGGCCAGCACGGCAATCACGTCACCGCGCGAAAAATCGCCTTGCACCGAGGTCATGCCGATCGGCAGCAGACTCTTGCCGCTGTCGCGCAGCTTGGCCACCGCACCGGCATCGACGATCACCCGTCCTCGAAGTTGCAGGTGATCGGCCATCCACTGCTTGCGTGCCGCGACCTTGGGCATGCCGGCAAGCAGGCTCGTGCCGATCGACTCACCCTGCGCCAGTCGCAGCAGCACGTCAGGCTCGCGCCCCCAGGCGATCACGGTGCCGGCCCCGCTGCGCGCAGCGCGCTTGGCCGCCAGGATCTTCGTCAGCATGCCGCCGCGCCCCAGGCTAGAGCCGGCGCCACCCGCCATCAGCTCCAGGCTGGGGTCACCGGCCAGGGCCTGGTCGACAAAGCGCGCCGATGGGTCCTTGCGCGGGTCGGCGGCATAAAGGCCGCGCTGGTCGGTCAGGATGACCAGCGCATCAGCCTCCACCAGATTGGCCACCAGCGCGCCGAGTGTGTCGTTGTCGCCGAACTTGATCTCGTCGGTGACCACGGTGTCGTTTTCGTTGATCACCGGGATCACGCGCAGCGACAACAGGGTCAGCAGGGTGGAACGGGCATTCAGGTAGCGCTCGCGATGGGCCAGATCGGCGTGGGTGAGCAGCACCTGGGCGCTGGCCATGCCGTGCTCGCGCAGCTTGCTTTCGTACATCTGCACCAGGCCCATCTGGCCGACCGCCGCCGCGGCCTGCAGATCGTGAATCTCGCGCGGACGCACGGCCCAGCCCAGGCGCTTCATGCCTTCGGCGATCGCGCCGCTGGAGACCATCACGAGTTCACGCCCCTGATGCGCCAGCGCGGCCATCTGGCGCGCCCAGTTCCCGATGGCGTCGGCATCGACGCCGCGGCCTTCGTTGGTGACCAGGCTCGATCCGACTTTGACGACGATGCGCCGCGCAGTCGCCATCAAACTAGCCACGGGCAGGCCCCTGCGGGTCTGCCGCGAATCGCGGGTCAGGATCGACCTCGACCTGGTGATGTTGCGACACCTGACGGTAGACATTCTCGATCAGAGGCTGCAGCCCCTGGCGTGCCAGTGCCGAGATCTCGAACACCGGCCCCTTCCAGCGCAGTCGGCGCACAAAATCCTTGACGCGTGCAGCCTGTTCGGCCTGCGGCACCATGTCCAGCTTGTTCAGCACCAGCCAGCGCGGCTTGGCGTGTAGCGCAGGATCGTACTTCTTGAGCTCGGCCACGATGCCGCGCGCCTGCGCCACGGGGTCGACCGTGTCGTCGAACGGCGCGATGTCGACGATGTGCAGCAGCAAGCGTGTGCGTTGCAGATGGCGTAAGAACTGGTGCCCCAGGCCGGCACCTTCGGAAGCGCCCTCGATCAGTCCCGGGACATCGGCGACGACAAAACTCTGCTCGGGCGCGACACGCACCACGCCCAGGTTGGGGTGCAGGGTGGTGAAGGGGTAGTCGGCGATCTTCGGCCGCGCGTTCGAGATCGCCGCGATCAAAGTCGACTTGCCTGCATTGGGCATGCCCAACAGGCCAACGTCGGCCAGTACGCGCAGCTCGAGCGCCAGCTTCTTGTTGTCGCCTGGCCAGCCCGGCGTCTTCTGGCGCGGCGAGCGGTTGGTGCTGGTCTTGAAGTGCAGGTTACCGAAGCCACCGTCACCGCCCTTGGCCAGCAGCACCTTCTGCCCATGTTCGAGCAGCTCGGTCAGCACCTGGCCGCTGTCGGCATCGGTCACGATGGTGCCCACCGGCATGCGCAGCACGATGTCGTCGCCCGCGGCTCCGAACTGATCGGACCCGCGACCCGCCTCGCCGTTGCGCGCCTGGTGCCGGCGCGCGTAGCGGTAGTCGATCAAGGTGTTGATGTTGCGGTCGGCCAGCGCCCAGACGCTGCCACCGCGACCGCCGTCGCCGCCGTTGGGGCCGCCAAAGGGGATGAACTTCTCGCGGCGGAAGCTCACGCAACCGCTGCCACCGTCGCCGGCGGCGACGTCGATCGTGGCTTCATCGATGAATTTCATGCGGCTCTCCTGGTGTCGGCGCCATAACGACGAAGCCCCGGCGGGCCGGGGCTTCGGGTTCGTGAACGCGCGGTATCAGACCGGCGCCACGACCACCATCTGGTGGTTTTGCGGGCCCTTGACCTCGAACGCCACCTTGCCGTCGATCAAGGCGAACAGCGTGTGGTCACGCCCCATGCCGACGTTGGTGCCCGGGTGGAACTTGGTGCCGCGCTGACGCACGATGATCGAACCGGCCGAAACGGCCTGACCTCCGAACACCTTCACGCCGAGCATCTTCGGCTTCGAATCGCGGCCGTTGCGGGTTGAGCCACCGCCCTTTTTCTGTGCCATGGTTAGTGCTCCTTCAGGCGCTTGCCGCCACGTTCAGCGAGCCGATCTGCAGCTCGGTGTAAGTCTGGCGATGGCCGCCGTGCCGTTGGTAATGCTTGCGACGACGCATCTTGAAGATGCGCACCTTGTCGTGCTTGCCATGCGCCACTACCGTGGCCATGACTTGGGCACCCGCGACCCAGGGCGTTCCCACCTGAAGCTCGGCGCCGTTGCCGACGGCGAGCACCTGGTCGATCACGATCTCCTGGCCCACGTCCGCAGCAATCTGTTCTACCTTGATCTTTTCGCCAGCAGCAACACGGTATTGCTTGCCACCGGTTTTTATGACCGCGTACATGAATGACCTTTCTGGATTCGTCTGAGCCCGAGGCTGGCTTCAGCAGCGCGCGAGGCACGCCCTTACCGCCCTACCTCTGCCTACTCTTGTCTTCGATTGCTTGGGGGTTGCTTGGGGGTTGGTTGATCTACCCGTGAACTTCCCGCGTGCTCGAAGCTTTGGCTTCCTTTAGTTTCTCCACTGCGTGAGGCGCAGATGGAAAAGCTCTCTATATTACCACAGCGGGTACGTGCGGCGCCCCCCGGCGACACCCAACGCACGAGCCTGGCCCGGCTTTCTATAATTCTCTGCCCATTGCCGGTCAAGATCTTGCCCCTCGCCTCTGCCGCTGCAACCCCGCTGCCCGATCCGCCGACCATCGACCCGATGGCGGCCGACATGCAACAGGTCGACCGCGTCATCCGGCAACGGTTGTCGTCACAGGTTGCGCTGATCAACCAGATCTCGAGCTACATCGTCGGTGCCGGCGGCAAACGCATCCGCCCGCGCCTGGTGCTTTTGTTTGCGCAGGCCTTGGGTTTCGACGGGCCCGAGGCTCATGAACTGGCGGCCACGGTCGAGTTCATCCACACAGCCACCTTGCTGCACGACGACGTGGTGGACGAGTCGTCGCTGCGCCGCGGCCGCGCCACGTCGAACGCGATGTTCGGCAATGCCGCCAGCGTCCTGGTGGGCGACTTCCTGTACTCGCGGGCCTTTCAGATGATGGTCTCGGTGCAGCGCCCGCGCGTGCTCGAGGTGCTGGCCGACGCCACCAACGTCATCGCCGAAGGCGAGGTCCTGCAGTTGATGAACATGCACGACCCCGATCTCTCCGTGGACGAGTATCTGCGCGTGATCCGTTTCAAGACCGCCAAGCTGTTCGAGGCCAGCGCGCGGCTGGGGGCGGTGCTCGCCGACGCCGACGCCGCGCAGGAACTGGCCTGCGCGACCTATGGTCGCGCATTGGGCACGGCCTTCCAGCTGGTGGACGATCTGCTCGACTACGAAGGCAGCAGTGACGAGCTCGGCAAGAACGTCGGCGACGACCTGCGCGAAGGCAAGCCCACGCTGCCGCTGCTGGTGGCCATGCAACGCGCCACGAACGAAGAAAAGGCGCTGATCCGCAAAGCCATCGAAGCGGGCGAGGTCGAACGCCTGCCCGATGTCATCGCGATCGTGCGCCGCACCGGTGCGCTCGATGCCACGCGGCAGGCCGCCGAAGCCGAAGCCTCGCTGGCCCGCGACAGCATCGCCACATTGCCGCCATCGAATGCCCGCGCCGCTCTGCTAGAATTATCGGTTCGGGCCGTGCACCGCTCAGCTTGAGCGGTGTCGCGCCGCCCGAAGATTCAAGGCCGATGCAGGGTTCCCCGGCACGGCTCATCGGGGTGTAGCTTAGCCTGGTAGAGCGCTACGTTCGGGACGTAGAGGCCGGAGGTTCGAATCCTCTCACCCCGACCAGGTTCTTGCCCGCCGCGACCAGTATGGCGCGGCTCTCAGACGGCAGGTTCCGCTTCATGCTTGTAAGTGCATGTGCCATGGGCACGACTCGTGCTTGCGTACCGTTTACAGGGTGCGCCGGATCGGCGATGATCGATCGGATATGACTGTCGCCCGCCAGACCTAGATGGCCACGGAACTCCTTGAGTCGCTCCCCAACGCCTTGTCGGGCGTGGCCCGCGTTCTGGTCAATGCCGGCAAGATCAGCAGCAAGACCGCTGAGGACCTGATCAAGTCCGCGCGCGACCGCAAGTCCAGTTTCTCGTCGGCCGTGGTGGCCGCGGGTGCGGTGTCGCCAGCCGAGCTGGCGCATACCTTGTCGACGGCACTGGCGCTGCCCCTGCTCGACCTCAATGCGGTCGACCAGCAGAAGGTGCCACGCAACATCCTGGACCAGAAGACGGCGTCACAGTACCAGCTGCTGGTGCTCGGCAAGCGCGGCAGCCGGTTGTTCGTGGCGACGGCCGACCCCACCGACCAAGAGGCCGCGGAACGCGTCAAGTTCGCCACCCAGCTCAGCCCTGAATGGGTGATCGTCGAGCAGGACAAGCTGGCCAAGCTGGTTGAAGCCCAGGGCACCAGTGCCAGCGAAGCGCTCGAGTCGATGGCCAGCGGCGACTTCGAATTCGACGTCACGGACGAGGACGCGGCCCCCAGCGAGTCGCCCGACATCGCCACCGAGGTCGAGGACGCGCCCGTTGTGCGCTTCCTGCAGAAGATGCTGATCGACGCGATCAACATGCGCGCGTCCGACCTGCACTTTGAACCCTACGAATACACCTACCGCGTCCGCTTCCGCGTCGACGGCGAACTGCGCGAGATCACCCAGCCGCCGATTGCCATCAAGGAAAAGCTGGCTTCGCGCATCAAGGTCATCTCGCGCATGGACATCGCTGAAAAGCGTGTCCCGCAAGACGGCCGCATGAAGCTCAAGTTCGGCAGCAAGGCGATCGACTTCCGCGTCAGCACGCTGCCGACGCTGTTCGGTGAAAAGGTGGTGATCCGGATCCTGGACCCCTCCAGCGCCAAACTGGGCATCGAGGCGCTGGGCTACGAGAAGATCGAGAAAGACCGTCTGATGCTGGCCATCCAGCGCCCCTACGGGATGATTCTGGTCACGGGCCCTACCGGCAGCGGCAAGACGGTGTCGCTCTATACCTGCCTGAACATCCTGAACCAGCCCGGCGTCAACATCTCCACGGTCGAAGACCCGGCCGAAATCAACCTGCCGGGCATCAACCAGTGCAACGTCAACGACAAGGCCGGACTGACCTTTGCCGCGGCGCTTAAATCGTTCCTGCGCCAGGATCCCGACATCATCATGGTCGGCGAGATCCGCGACCTGGAAACTGCCGACATCGCGATCAAGGCTGCGCAGACCGGCCACATGGTGATGTCGACGCTGCACACCAACGACGCCCCGACCACGCTGACCCGCTTGCTGAACATGGGTGTGCCGCCGTTCAACATCGCCTCCAGCGTGCTCTTGATCACGGCACAGCGCCTGGCGCGCAGGCTGTGCGAGAACTGCAAGACACCGGCCGACTATCCGCGTGAAGCCATGCTCAAGGCCGGGTACCAGGAGACCGATATCGACGGCAGCTGGAAGCCGTACCGAGCAGTCGGCTGTTCGGCCTGCAACAACGGCTACAAAGGCCGCGTCGGCCTGTACCAGGTGATGCCAATGACAGAAGCCATCCAGCGCATCATCCTGGCCGAGGGTTCGGCGCTGGACATCGCGGTGCAGGCGCAGAAGGAAGGCGTGCGTGACCTGCGGCAATCGGGCCTGATCAAGGTTCGCGCCGGCGTGACCACGCTCGAAGAAGTGATCACCGTCACCAACGAATAACCGGCCGCCCGGCTCGCCTGGGCGGCATCGGTCGGAGGCCTCATGGCAACTGCAGCACTGACAAAGAACCCGAAGGACGCGATCTTCGAGTGGGAGGGCAAGGACCGCAACGGCAAGATCGTGCGCGGCGAGATCCGCGCCGGCGGCGAAGCGGTGGTCAGCGCCAGTCTGCGGCGCCAGGGCATCCTGGTCAACAAGGTGCGCAAGCGCCGCATGGCCGGCGGGCGCTCGATCAAGCAAAGGGACATCGCGATCTTCACGCGCCAGCTGTCGACAATGATGAAGGCCGGCGTGCCGCTGCTGCAGTCGTTCGACATCGTTGGTCGCGGCAGCACCAACCCGCGCATGACCAAGCTGCTCAACGACATCCGCAGCGATGTCGAGACCGGCACCAGCCTGTCGGCGTCGTTTCGCAAGCACCCGCTGCATTTCGATTCGCTGTACTGCAACCTGGTCGAAGCCGGTGAGGCTGGCGGCATCCTTGAGGCCTTGCTCGATCGCCTGGCGATCTACCAGGAAAAGACGCTGGCCATCAAGCAGAAGATCAAGGGTGCGCTGATGTACCCGATCGCAGTGCTGGTGGTGGCCTTCGTGGTGGTTACGGTGATCATGATCTTCGTGATCCCGGCCTTCAAGGAGGTGTTCACCTCGTTCGGCGGCGAACTGCCAGCGCCCACGCTGTTCGTGATCGCCTTGTCCGAGTTCTTCGTCAGCTACTGGTGGGCAATCTTCGGCCTGCTGTTCGGTGGCATCTACTTCTTCTTCGAGTCGTGGAAACGATCCGAGAAGATGCAGGTCGCGATGGACCGACTGCTGCTCAAGGTGCCGGTGTTCGGCGAGCTGATCAACAAGTCGGTGATCGCACGCTGGACGCGCACGCTGTCGACCATGTTCGCTGCCGGCGTGCCCCTGGTCGAGGCCCTCGATTCGGTGGGCGGTGCGTCGGGCAACGCCGTCTATCAGATCGCCACCGAGCAGATCCAGAAGGACGTCTCCACCGGCTCTGCGCTGACCACCTCGATGACGTCCACCGGCGTGTTTCCGACCATGGTGCTGCAGATGGCTGCCATCGGTGAAGAATCAGGCTCGCTCGACCACATGCTTGCGAAGGCGGCCGAGTTCTACGAAGAAGAGGTCGACGAGATGGTCAAGGGCCTGTCGAGCCTGATGGAGCCCTTCATCATCGTGATCCTGGGTGTGATCATCGGCGGCATCGTGGTTTCGATGTATTTGCCGATCTTCAAGCTGGGCGCGGTGGTGTGACGTGGTGAAGGCAGTCGCTGCGTGATCGAACTGCCTCCGCTCGACCTGATCCTGTCGCCCTGGGCCCTGGGCCTGCTGGGCCTGGCCATCGGCAGCTTTCTGAACGTCGTGATCCATCGCCTGCCGCCGATGCTTGAGCGGCAGTGGTGGGCCGACGTGGCCGCCCAGCTGCGCGACAGCGACTCCTTTCGCCGCACCTTCAGCGCCGAGGCGCCACCGGGTCTGAACCAGGCCGGCACGGCGCTGCGCCGAACCATCGCCGCGCTGGGCCCGCTCAGCCTGGTTCAACCCGGTTCGCGCTGCCCGGCCTGCGGGCACCGCATCCGCTGGCACGAAAACATTCCCGTGTTCGGCTGGCTGCGCCTGCGCGGGCGCTGCTCGGCCTGCGGTGTGCGCATTTCGCCGCGCTACCCGCTGGTCGAGCTTGGCACCGGCCTGCTCTTCGCCGCCGTGGCCTGGCGCCTGAGCGGGCAGCCGGCAGCGCTGTTGTACTGCGGCATGGTTGCTGCGCTGGTGGCCCTGACGATGATCGACTGGGACACCACGGTGCTGCCCGACGTGATCACCCTGCCATTGATGTGGGCCGGCCTGCTGGCGGCCGCGCTGGGCTGGTTGCCGGGGCTGACGCTGGCGGCGTCTCTGTGGGGCGCGATCGCCGGCTACCTGTCGTTGTGGTCGGTGTACTGGCTGTTCAAGCTGACCACCGGCAAGGAAGGCATGGGTTTTGGCGATTTCAAGCTGCTTGCGGCGCTGGGCGCCTGGCTGTCGTGGCAGGCCATCCTGCCGATCGTGCTGATGGCTTCGATGCTGGGGGCCGCCGTGGGCCTGCTGATGAAGTTCAAGGGCAGCCTGCGTGAAGGGCGCTTCGTGCCCTTCGGCCCCTTTCTGGCCGGTGGTGGCATCGCCGTGCTGCTGATCGGCGTCGGCCCCGTGCTGCAATGGATGGGATGGGCCTAGGCTCAGCAACGCCGCGCTCGATCGGCCTGACCGGCGGCATCGGCAGCGGCAAAAGTTCGGTGGCACGCTTGCTGGTCGAATGTGGCGCCGTTCTGGTCGATACAGACGCCATTGCCAAGTCGCTGACGCTGCCCGGTGGCGCTGCGATCGAAGCCCTCGCCGACGCGTTCGGTCGTGAGCTGATCGACGCTGACGGCGCGCTCGACCGAGAGCAAATGCGCCAACTGGTGTTTGCCGACCGCCAGGCCAAGTTGCGCCTGGAGGCGATCCTGCACCCGATGATCGGCACCGAGGCTGCCCGGCAGGCAGCGGCTGCCGGCGATCGTGTCGTCGTCTACGACGTACCCCTGCTCGCCGAGTCCAGCCGCTGGCGCCGCGTCGCAGACCGCATCCTGGTCGTCGACTGCAGCGAGCAGACGCAGTGCAGCCGCGTCATCGCCCGCTCAGGGTGGACCGAAGACGCGGTGCGCGCCGTGATCGCGCAGCAGGCCAGCCGGGACCGGCGGCGCGCACTGGCCGATGCCCTGATTCACAACGACGGCATCACACCCGACCAGCTGAGGTTCGAAGTGCGCGCGCTGTGGGCGCTGTGGTGGCCGCCGCCAGCACTGCGTTGAGCCTGCACGGGGGTCGCGGCCATGGGCTGTGGAACAATCCGCGACAAGGCGCCGGGCCCCGTTGCGGGTATTGCGCGCTGCATTGACGAAAGCCCGCCCTTGGTTCTGTACGAGTACCCGTTCAACGAAAGCATCCGCACGATGCTGCGCCTGGAGCACCTGTTCGGCAGGCTCAACCAGTTGATGCCGCGTGATGCCGCGGTCGATCACCATTTCGCGCTGGCCACGATCTTCGAGATCATGGACGTGGCTTCGCGTGCCGACCTCAAATCCGACCTGCTGAAAGAGCTCGAACGGCACCGCAACCAGCTGATGGGCTATCGCGGCAACCCGGCCATCTCGGAGGCAGCGCTCGACGCCGTGATCGCCCGCATCGACCGCAGCCACGGCGGGCTGAACCAGCTGCAGGGCAAGGCCGGGCAGTCCCTGGCCTCGAACGAGTGGCTGATGAGCATCCGCAGCCGCATCAGCATTCCCGGCGGCACCTGCGAGTTCGACCTGCCGGCCTATTTCGCCTGGCAGCAACTCGACCCCGAGCGCCGGCGCGCCGACCTCGGCACCTGGGCAGGCAGCCTGACGCCGCTGTCCGAGGCGCTGCATGCCCTGATGGACCTGCTGCGCGACAGCGGGGCGCCGCAGCGCATGATGGCCAGCGGTGGCCAGTACCAGCAAAGCCTGCCGCAGAACAAGAACTACCACCTGATGCGCGTGCGCTTCGACGACAGCGGCGGCCTGGTGCCCGAGATCAGCGGCCATCGTCTGCTGGTGTCGATCCGCATGATGCGCGCCGACACCGAAGGTCGATTGCGTCCGCTGGGCATGGACGTGCCCTTCGAACTGACGCTGTGCGCCTGAGCAATATGGTCAAACAACCGGTGCTTGAAGTGCCCTGCCCCAGCTGCCGCCGGCCCAGCCCTTTCAGCGCGGCCAATCGCTGGCGGCCGTTCTGCAGCGAGCGCTGCCGAAGCGCCGATCTGGGCGCCTGGGCCAGCGAGGCCTACCGCGTACCCGCCGAGACGGCGCCCGACTCGCCCGTCGCGACGCCCGACGAAGCACCCGGGCGCAGCGCGCCGCATTGAGCGTCAGCGCCAGAGCTGCTTCAGCAAGCCCTGCACCAGGTTCGTGCCCTGTTCGATCAAGGGCCCACGCGGGCGCTGCGCCGACGTCGCCATCCACAGCGTGGCCGCCAGCGGCGGCGGGCCGATGGGGCGCAGCTGGAAAGCCTGCGGCTGGCCGCTGCTGCGAATCGCGTTTTCTGCCAGCACCGCATGGCATTCACCCTGCAGCACCAGATCCAGAATCGCCGGCACGCTCTCGATCTCCAGTGCCACGCGGGCGCGGCGGCCGTCACCGGCCAGCGCGGTCTCGAGCAGCATGCGCACCGAATGCGGCCGGCTGGGCATCACCAGCTCGTGCTCGGCCAGCGCCTGCAGTGTGATGGGTGGACCCACACGGGCCGCCCGCGTCGACGGCCGCGCCGACACCAGGAACAGCGGCTCGTCGAGCAAGGGTTGCAGGTCGATGGCCGGCGACGGCGTCACGTTGTAGACCACGGCACAGTCCACGCGACCGATGGCCAGCCATTCGAGCGCGTAGGCCGAAAGGCCTTCGACCACGCTCAGGTTGGCGCGCGGCAGCTGCGCACGAAAGGCCTTCACCAGCGGCCCGGTCAGGGTGCGGCTGACGCTGGGCGGCAGCGCGATGGCCAGGCGGCCGGTGGCCGCACCGCGCTGGTCCTCCAGGTCATCGCGCGCCCGCTCCACCTGCTGCAGGATGCTGCGCGCATGGGCCAGCAGGCGCTTGCCGGCTTCGGTCAAGGTCACCCCGCGGCCGTTGCGATCGAGCAGCGGCTGGCGCAACTCCACTTCCAACGTGCGCACCTGCCGCGACAAGGCCGGCTGCGCCACCTGCAGATAGACCGAAGCCCGCGTGAAGCTGCCCATCTCGGCGACATGCACGAAGTATTCGAGCTGCTTCAGATCCATGCCGAGATGGTATAGCTGCTAGTGGCGCCATCACGTTGATGCTGGGGCCGAGCTGGCCAACAATGTCGCCACGGCCGGGCCAGCAGCCCGGGCAGTAAGGCGACGCTGATGATCATCGACATCCACGGTCACTACACCACCGCACCGAAGGCACTGGAAACCTGGCGCCAGGCGCAGATCGCCGGCATCCACGACCCGGTGATGATGCCACGCGTGGTCGACCTGAAGATCAGCGACGACGAGCTGCGCGAGACCATCGAGTCCAACCAGTTGCGGCTGATGAAACAGCGCGGGTCCGACCTGACCATCTTCAGCCCGCGCGCCAGCTTCATGGCGCACCACATCGGCGACTTCCAGGTCTCCAGCACCTGGGCGGCAATCTGCAACGAGCTGTGCTTTCGCGTCGCGCAGCTGTTCCCCGATCACTTCGTTCCGGCGGCGATGCTGCCGCAAAGCCCGGGCGTGGCGCCCGAGACCTGCATCCCCGAGCTGGTGAAGTGTGTCGAGCAGTACGGCAACGTGGCGATCAACCTGAATCCCGATCCATCGGGCGGGCACTGGACCAGCCCGCCGCTGAGCGACCGCCACTGGTACCCGATCTACGAAAGGATGATCGAGTACGACATCCCGGCCATGGTCCACGTCAGCACCAGCTGCAACGCTTGCTTTCACACCACCGGCGCGCACTACATCAACGCCGACACCACGGCCTTCATGCAGTTCCTCACCAGCGACCTGTTCAAGTACTTCCCGACGCTGAAGTTCATCATCCCGCACGGCGGCGGCGCCGCGCCCTACCACTGGGGGCGCTACCGCGGCCTGGCGCAAGAGCTGAAGAAGCCGCTGCTGAAAGATCACCTGCTGAACAACATCTTCTTCGACACCTGCGTGTACCACCAGCCGGGCATCGACCTGCTGACGAAGGTGATCCCGGTCGACAACGTGCTGTTCGCCAGCGAGATGATCGGCGCCGTGCGCGGCATCGACCCCGAGACCGGCCACTACTACGACGACACCCGGCGCTACATCGAAGCTGCCCAGCTCACGCCGGCGCAGCGCCAGCAGATCTTCGAAGGCAATTCGCGGCGCGTCTATCCGCGGCTGGACGCCGCGCTGAAACGCAAGGGGCTTTGAACATGTACGAACTGGGCGTGGTCTACCGCAACATCCAGCGCGCCGATGCCGCATTGGCAAACGGGCTTGCGAGACTGGGCAGCGCCACCGTTCACGAGGCCATGGGCCGCGTCGGCCTGCTGAAGCCGTACATGCGCCCGATCTACGCCGGCGCGCAGGTGGCAGGCAGCGCGATCACCGTGCTGCTGCATCCGGGTGACAACTGGATGATGCATGTGGCGGCCGAGCAGATCCGGCCAGGCGACATCGTCGTGGCCGCCATCACCGCCGAATGCACCGACGGCTACTTCGGCGACCTGCTGGCCACCTCGTTCATGGCGCGCGGCGCACGCGCGCTGGTCATCGACGCCGGCGTGCGAGACGTGAAGATCTTGACCGAAATGGGCTTTCCGGTGTGGAGCAAAGCCATCAGCGCGAAGGGCACGATCAAGGCCACACTGGGGTCGGTCAACATCCCCGTGGTCTGCGCCGGCGCCCTGGTCACGCCCGGTGACGTGATCGTCGCCGACGACGACGGTGTGGTCTGCGTGCCGGCCGCCATGGCCGCCCAGACGCTGCAAGCCGCCGTCGCACGCGAAGCGCTTGAGGGCGAAAAGCGCGCCCGGCTGGCGTCGGGTGTGCTGGGACTGGACATGTACCAGATGCGCGAACCGCTGGCCAAGGCCGGCCTCAAATACCTCGACTGATCATGAAGATCACGCTCATCGGATACGGCGAGGTCGGCAAGATCCTGGCTGAAGACCTGCGCAAGCAGGGCCTGGCCGTCGCGGCCTTCGACCTCAAGCTGCTGGGCGAAGCCGGCGAGCCGCTGCGCGAGCACGCGCTGCTGCACGGCGTGACGCTGGCCGAGTCGCATGCCGACGCAGTGCGCGGCGCGCAGCTGGTGATCTCGGCAGTCACCGCCAGTCAGGCCGTGCCGGTGGCCGAGGCCTGCGCACCGGCCATCGCGCCGGGCAGCTACTTCCTCGACTTCAATTCGTCATCACCCGGCGCCAAGCGCCGCGCCGCCGAGTTCGTCAACGCCGTCGGCGGGCGCTATGTCGAAGCTGCGGTGATGACGTCGATCCCACCCTACCGCATTCAGGTGCCGCTGCTGCTGGGTGGGCCCGATGCTGCCGCGCTGGCGCCCAAGATCAACGCCTACGGCTTCGCGGCCCAGGTCGCCAGCGACAAGCTCGGCGTGGCCAGCGCCACCAAGATGTGCCGCAGCGTGATGATCAAGGGCCTGGAGGCGATGGTCATCGAAAGCTTCGTCACCGCGCGCGCCTATGGCGTCGAAGACGCGGTGATCGCCTCGCTGGTCGAGACCTTTCCCGCGATCGACTGGGAAAGGCAGGGCGCGTACTTTTTCCAGCGCGTGATCGAGCACGGCCGTCGCCGCAGCGAAGAGGTGCGCGAAGTGGCCGAGACGGTGCGCGAGATCGGCCTCTCGCCCTGCAGCGCCGAAGGCACCGCCGAGCGCCAGGCCTGGGTGGCCGACCTGGCCGACGCCGGCCTGTTCGGCACCAGGGGCCAACCCGGCTTCGCGCGCAGCGACGACTGGCGCATGGAAGCGGACCGCATCCTCGCGCACCTGACCCCGAACAAGGATGTCTGACCCTATGGACTGGGAAAAAACCCCCGGCTGGCTCGACTGGTACGCCAACCCTTCGAAACCCCGCTTCCAGCTGCCCGCAGGCGCGGTGGACGCGCATTGCCACGTGTTCGGCCCCGGCGATCAATTTCCCTACGCGCCCGAGCGCAAGTACACGCCCTGCGACGCCGGCAAGCAGCAACTGTTCGCCTTGCGCGACCACCTGGGCTTTACGCGCAACGTGATCGTGCAGGCCACCTGCCACGGCGCCGACAACCGCGCCATGGCCGACGCCTGCCGCAGCAGCGGCGGCAAGGCACGCGGTGTGGCCACCGTCAGGCGCAGCGTCACCGACCACGATCTGCAGGACTTGCATGCCGCCGGCGTGCGCGGCGTGCGCTTCAACTTCGTCAAGCGCCTGGTCGACTTCACGCCCAAGGACGAATTGCTGGAAATCGCCGGCCGCATCAAGGCCCTGGGATGGCATGTGGTGATCTATTTCGAGGCGGTCGACCTGCCCGAGCTGTGGGACTTCTTCACTGCGCTGCCCACCACCGTGGTCGTCGATCACATGGGTCGGCCCGATGTCGGCAAGCCCGTCGACGGCCCCGAATTCAGCCTGTTCCTGAAGTTCATGCAGCAGCATTCCAACGTCTGGAGCAAGGTCAGCTGCCCCGAGCGGCTGTCAATCACCGGCCCGCGCGCGCTGCACGGTGAGCAGGCCGCCTACCGCGACGTGCTGCCTTTCGCCCGGCGCGTGGTCGAGTCCTTCCCCGACCGTGTGCTCTGGGGCACGGACTGGCCGCACCCCAACCTGAAGGACCACATGCCCGATGATGGCCTGCTGGTCGACTTCATTCCACACATTGCCGTCACGGTCGACCAGCAGCGCCAGCTGCTGGTCGACAACCCGATGCGCCTGTACTGGCCAGAGGAACTTTGATGCCGCTCGACAAACCCTATCTGGACATCCCTGGCACGACGATCTTCGACGCCGAACAGTCGCGCAAGGGCTACTGGCTGAACCAGTTCTGCATGAGCCTGATGAAGTCGGTCAACCGCGAACGTTTCAAGTCCGACGAACGTGCCTACCTGGACGAGTGGCCCATGAACGAAGAGCAGAAGCTGGCCGTGCTAGCCCGCGACCTGAACCGCTGCATGGCCGCCGGCGGCAACATCTATTTCCTGGCCAAGATCGGCGCCACCGACGGCTTGAGCTTCCAGCAGATGGCCGGCAGCATGACCGGCATGACCGAAGACGAATATCGCGACATGATGGTCGGCGGTGGCCGCTCGATCGAGGGCAATCGCCACATTGGCGAGGACGGCAGCGCGCAGGCAAACCGCCAGCCGCAGGGCCGGGCCGGGAGCCTTTGACATGGCCCGCATCACCGCATCGGTCTACACCAGCCATGTGCCTGCCATCGGCGCCGCGCTCGACCTGGGCAAGGCCAACGAGCCCTACTGGCAAAAGGTCTTCTCGGGCTACAACTTCTCCAAGCAATGGATGAAGGACCACCGGCCCGACGTGATCTTTCTCGTCTACAACGACCACGCCACTGCGTTCAGCCTGGAGATGATCCCCACCTTCGCCATCGGCACCGCAGCCGAATACGCGCCGGCCGATGAAGGCTGGGGCCCGCGCCCGGTACCCAAGGTGGTGGGGCATCCCGTGCTGGCGTCGCACATCGCGCAAAGCGTGATCCAGGACGATTTCGACCTCACCATCGTCAACCGGATGGATGTCGACCATGGCCTGACGGTGCCGCTGTCGCTGATGTGCGGCACGCAGGACCCGGCGACAGGGGCCTGGCCCTGCCCGGTGATCCCCTTCGCCGTCAACGTGGTGCAGTACCCGGTGCCGTCAGGGCGGCGCTGCTTCATGCTGGGCCAGGCCATCCGGCGTGCGGTGCAGCGTTTCGACGAGCCGCTGAACGTGCACATCTGGGGCACCGGTGGCATGAGCCATCAGCTGCAGGGCCCGCGCGCCGGCCTGATCAACCGCGAATGGGACAACCAGTTCCTCGACGAGCTGATCGCCAGCCCGGCACAGCTGGCGCAGCGACCGCACGTCGACTACGTGCGTGAAGCCGGCAGCGAAGGCATCGAGCTGGTGATGTGGCTGATCGCGCGCGGCGCGATGGCCGACGTGGCCGGCGGCCCGGCGCCGCGTGTCGCGCATCGCTTCTATCACGTGCCGGCCAGCAACACGGCGGTCGGTCACCTCATCCTGGAAGAGCAGTCATGACGATCAAGGTCGCCCTTGCCGGTGCCGGCGCCTTCGGCATCAAGCACCTCGACGCCATACGGCTGATCGACGGCGTGGAGGTGGTCTCCTTGGTCAGCCGCGACCTCGCAAAGACACGGCAGGTGGCCGACAAGTACGGCATCCGGCATGTCAGCACCGACCTGGCCGACAGCCTGGCCATGCCCGAGGTCGACGCCGTCATCCTGTGCACGCCGACGCAGATGCACGCCTCGCAGACCCTGGCCTGCCTGGCCGCCGGCAAACACGTGCAGGTCGAGATCCCGCTGTGCGACAGGCTCGACGACGGGCAGGCCGTGGTGGCCGCAGCGCAGAACAGCGGCAAGGTGGCGATGTGCGGCCACACGCGCCGCTTCAATCCCAGCCACCAGTGGCTGCACCAGCGCATCGAGAGGGGCGAATTCAACATCCAGCAACTGGACGTTCAGACCTACTTCTTCCGGCGCACCAACATGAACGCGCTGGGCCAGCCGCGCAGCTGGACCGACCACCTGCTGTGGCATCACGCGGCGCACACCGTCGACCTGTTCGCCTACCAGGCGCGCAGCCCGATCGTGAAGGCCAACGCCATCCAGGGCCCGATCCACCCGACGCTGGGCATCGCGATGGACATGAGCATCCAGCTGCAGGCCGCCAACGGGGCGATCTGCACATTGTCGTTGAGCTTCAACAACGACGGCCCGCTGGGCACCTTCTTTCGCTACATCGGTGACAGCGGCACCTACCTGGCGCGCTACGACGATCTGTTCAACGGCAAGGACGAGAGGATCGACGTGTCGCATGTCGCCGTGTCGATGAACGGCATCGAACTGCAGGACCGCGAGTTCTTCGCCGCCATCCGCGAGGGGCGTGAGCCCAATGCCAGCGTGGCCCAGGTGCTGCCCTGTTACCGCGTGCTGCACCAGCTGGAGCAGCAGCTCGATGGCTGACGGCAGCGGCCGACGTCGCGTCGGCCCGTTCAGCGTCAACCCGCTGGGCCTGGGCTGCATGAGCCTCAGCCATGGCTATGGCAGGCCGCCCAGCGCGGCCGAAGGCGAGGCACTGCTGCGCCACGCCTTCGACCTGGGCGTGGACTTCTTCGACACCGCCGCGCTGTACGGCTTCGGCAGCAACGAGAGCCTGGTCGGCCGCGTGCTGAAGGATCATCGATCGCGCATCACGCTGTGCAGCAAGGGTGGCATGGCCGGCGTGCAGTTCGCCGACGGCATGAAGCGCGTGATCGACGGCCGCCCCGAAACCATTCGCCGCAATTGCGAAGACAGCCTGCGGCGCCTGGGCACCGACGTCATCGACCTGTACTACCTGCACCGCTGGGACCAGCGCGTTCCGATCGAAGATTCGGTGGGCGAGATGTCGCGCCTGCTGGCCGCGGGCAAGGTGCGTGCGATCGGGCTGTCAGAAGTGTCGGCGCCCGTCATCCGCCGCGCCCATGCGGTGCACCCGATCAGCGCGGTGCAGACCGAGTATTCGCTGTGGACGCGCAACCCCGAGATCGCGGTACTGGCCACCTGCCGCGAGATCGGCGCCGCCTTCGTCGCCTTCAGCCCGCTGGCGCGCGCCTTCCTGACCAACACGCTGCATGATCCGACCAGCTTGCCCGACAAGGACCTGCGCCGTGCAATGCCGCGCTTTGCGCCCGAAGCCTATGCCGCCAACCTGAGGTTGCTGCCGCCCTACCTTGAGCTTGCGCGTGAACTCGACTGCACACCCGCGCAGCTGGCCCTGGCCTGGGTGTTGGCGCAAGGTGAACAGGTGGTGGCGATCCCAGGCACGTCACAGAACGCGCACCTGCAAGACAACATGGGTGCCGGCGACGTGCGGCTGACACCGGCACAGCTGCAGCGCCTGGATGCGATGATCAACCGCCACACCGTGGTGGGCCCGCGCTACAACCCGGCGTCACAGGCCGACGTGGACACCGAAGACTTCGATTGACCGCGCGGCCCGAGCACGCACCTCAGGCGCGCCGTCGACCGAACAAGCGTTCGATCACGCCTTCGGCCAGCGCGGCGGCCACGGCACGGCCCAGCGCGCGCAGCACACCGATGCGCTCACCAAACAGCAGCTCGTGCGCCACCGACAACACCAGCGTGGCGACAAAGGGCAGCACCACGGCGGCCAGGATCATCATCGGCGGCAGCACGGCGGCGCCCACGGACCAGGTGTCGACCCTGGGCAGCGCGCTCCACAACCCGGGCAGTCCCTTGAACGCAGCCGTGAGCGACAGCGCGGTCAACGCCAGCCAGCTGGTCAACAGGGCCGCACGCCGGCCCGCCAACCAGGCCAGCGCCGAATAGAGTGCCAGCGCCAGCGCACACAGGCCGCCGATCTTCCATCGATCGACAGCCTGCGACGAGGGCTGGCGCGTCGCAGCGCCCTTGTCGGCGGCCGCGCGCGGTGGCGCTGCCGCGCTTTGCCGAGCCGCTGACACGGTGACCACCAGCGCATCCGCCGCTGCCTTGTGCGCAGCTTCCAGCCGCTGCGCGACGCGCCGCACCGGTATCGGCGACGACAGATCAACCGGCTCCAGTCGCAGCGGCAGCGTGGCGTTGCTGCGAAGCTGGCGCGCGAGCTCGGCAAAGGCAGGTTCGCTGCCGGCACCGGCGTTGGCACGGCACAGGGTAGGCCGTGTCACGGCCGGGCAGGGCCAGCAGCATCTCGGCATAGCGCGGCAGGCTGCAATCGAAAACGGTGTTCAAGGGTCCTGACGGCGCGCGCACGCGGAACTCGGCCAGCGCCAGCGGCAGCGCCGCGGCGTTGTGCAGCTGCAGCCACCAGACCCGGCCGCGCACGGCACCGTCGGGTGCGTGCAGCGACCACAGCCCCGGCGCAGCTTCGCGCAGCCGTGCGGCGTCGACCTCCAGCTCGGGTGGAATCGGCAACGCGGCGGTGGGCGGCCTGGCCTGCAGATGGCGGTTGATCGTCTCGGCCCAGCGCGCGCGCAGGCCGGCATCGGTATCGGGCATCGGCAGGCTCTGCCCCTGCACCAGCGCCAGGCGCACGGTCAACGCAGGGTCGGTCACCTCACCGGCCACTTGCGCCAGATGGCGCTGCA
This sequence comes from Rubrivivax sp., assembly GCA_016707445.1. Taxonomy (GTDB): domain Bacteria; phylum Pseudomonadota; class Gammaproteobacteria; order Burkholderiales; family Burkholderiaceae_C; genus Rubrivivax. The sequence goes on along the minus strand of JADJHR010000009.1, from coordinate 182,751 downwards.
GCAGCACCCGGCGCAGCGCGTCGGCCTGGGCGCTGGCGCCCATCGCCGCCAGCGCGGCACTGAAGCGCCAGGCCTGAGGGTCGAGCCCCAGGGGCTGATCGAACCAGGCGGCATCGACGTTGACGGAGGCTGGCGTTTCGATCACGACCACCGGCGCAAACTGCACCGGTTCAGGGACAGTGGGCGATTCGGTCGTGGTCGGTGGCGGCGTTGGGTCGGGTGCCGCTGCAACCGGCTCCGGTGGCTGCGGCGCCGGATCGGGAGGCTGTACGGGCAATGGCGGTGGCGGGCTTGCCGGGCGCGGCACTGCGACGGCGGGTGCGGGCTGCGCATCGGCGGCCGGCGGCGGGGGCAGGTCGCTGGTCGGCGCCGCCGCCGCACCGGCAGCAGCAAGGCTCAGCAGGACAGCCCGGCAGGCGGCCGTCGACCACCGGAGCAAATGCCCGATCATCATGATGCGATGCAGGATGTCCATCACCCACCAGCATGGCGCAATCTGGCCATGGCCGATCGCCGGAAAAGCGACGCTGAACTCGCGCTGATGGTAGGGGTGGGTGCGGGTGCCGATGTCGGTGATCAAAACGGCGCAGCGCCGGCCGGCCATTGGCTGCCTCGGGCTTGGGTTGTCCAGGGGAAGGCGGGCAGCCGGAAGGCGCTATTCTGCAGCGCTCGATTTCGCTGCAAGGGCCGCTAAGGCCCCACCGCATGACCGACACGCTCAACCCCGGCACCGCGCTCGACCTGGCGCGCCTGCGCGCCCTCCATGTCAACCAGCCGGCAGTGGCGCGCCGGGTGGCCGGACTGAACGGCAGCCGGTCGGTGAAGAAGGCCCATCAGGCGGCCTGGCTGGTGCGCACCATCCAGTGCATCGACCTCACCACGCTGGCCGGCGACGACACCTTTGGCCGCGTGAAGCGCCTGTGCGCGAAGGCACGCGCACCGCTGCGTCGCGACCTGATGGACGCGCTGGGCCTGAATGAGCTGAAGGTCGGCGCGGTCTGCGTCTATCACGAGATGGTGGCCACCGCGGTGCAGGCGCTGGCCGGCAGCGGCATTCCGGTGGCGGTGGTGTCGACCGGGTTTCCGGCTGGGCAGACGCCGACGGAGACCAAGCTGCGCGAGATCGAATTGTCGGTCGCCGCCGGCGCGCGAGAGGTCGACATTGTGATCAGCCGGCGCCATGCGCTGCTGCACGACTGGGCCGCGCTGTATGACGAGTTGCGTGCCTACCGCGCGGCCTGCGGCCCCGCGCACCTGAAGGCCATCCTGGCCACCGGCGAGCTGCAGACGCTGGAGAACGTGGCGCGTGCATCCTGGGTCGCGATGATGGCGGGCGCCGACTTCATCAAGACCAGCACCGGCAAGGAATCGGTCAACGCCACGCTCGACGTGTCGCTGGTGATGGTGCGCGCGATCCGCGACTATGCCGCCGAGACTGGCCATGTGGTCGGCTACAAGCCCGCCGGCGGCATCAGCACGGCGCGTGCGGCCACGCAGTACCTGGCCTTGATGAAGGAAGAGCTGGGCAACCGCTGGCTGCAACCCGATCTGTTCCGTTTCGGTGCCAGCAGCCTGCTGACCGACGTCGAGCGCCAGCTCGAACACCACGTGACGGGCTTCTACAGCGCCGCCCATCGACACGCCCTGCCCTGAAATGAAACCCCCACGCTCACTTCGTTCGCCCCTCGGCAGCCTGCCCAAGATCACCGAACTCCTCGCCACCATGGACTACGGCCCCGCCCCGGAATCGGACGCCCAAGCGCAGGCCTGGCTCGACGCGCAGGGCCGGCGTTTCGGCCACTTCATCGACGGCCGCCGGGTCAAGGGCGTCAAACATTTCGACAGCCTGAATCCGGCCAACGGGCAGGCGCTGGCGCAGATCGCCCAGGGCACACCGGCGCTGGTCGAGCTGGCCGTCGCGGCCGCCGAATCCGCCTTGCCGGCCTGGCAGCAGTTGGGCGGCCATGGCCGCGCGCGCCACCTGTACGCACTGGCGCGCGCTGCAGAAACACGCGCGGCTGTTTGCGGTGCTGGAGACGCTGGACAACGGCAAGCCCATCCGCGAAACGCGCGACATCGACATCCCGCTGGCGGTGCGCCATTTCTATCACCACGCCGGCTGGGCACAGCTGCTGGCCAGTGAATACCCGCAGCACAAGGCGCTCGGCGTGGTGGGGCAGATCGTGCCCTGGAATTTTCCGCTGCTGATGCTGGCCTGGAAGGTGGCACCGGCGCTGGCCTGCGGCAACACGGTGGTGTTCAAGCCGGCCGAACAGACCTCGCTGAGCGCGCTGCTGTTTGCCGACATCTGCAGCGAAGCCGGTCTGCCGGCGGGCGTGTTCAACCTGGTCTGCGGTGATGGCGCGGTGGGTCAGGCCATCACCGCGCATCCACGCATCGCCAAGATCGCGTTCACCGGCAGCACCGAGGTGGGCCGCGCCATCCGCAAGTCCACGGCCGGCAGCGGCAAGAAGCTCAGTCTCGAACTGGGCGGCAAGTCGCCTTACCTGGTGTTTGCCGACGCCGACCTCGACGCCGCAGTCGAAGGCCTGGTCGACAGCATCTTCTTCAACCAGGGCCAGGTCTGTTGCGCCGGCAGCCGGCTGCTGGTGCACGAGGGCACGGCGCCCGCGCTGCTGGCCAAGCTGAAGCTGCGCATGGGCAAGATCCGCGTCGGCAACCCGCTGGACAAGTCCACCGACATGGGGGCGCTGGTCAGTCGAGAACAGTTCGACCGCGTCAGCGGCTATGTCGACCGCGCGCGCGCCGAAGGCGCCGAGGTGCATCAGGCCAGCGCCACCGCCTTGCCAACGCAGGGCTGCTTCTTCGCGCCGACGTTGGTGAGCGGCGTCGACACCGCCAGCGAGATCGTGCAGGACGAGGTCTTCGGCCCGGTGCTGACCGTGCAGACATTCCGCACGCCCAATGAGGCGGTCGAACTGGCCAACCACACCCGCTTCGGTTTGGCCGCCAGCGTCTGGAGCGAGTCGATCGGCCTGGCGCTGGAAGTCGCGCCGCGCCTGAAAGCCGGCGTGGTGTGGGTCAACGGTGCCAATCAGTTCGACGCCGCCTGCGGCTTCGGCGGCTACAAGGAAAGTGGCTTCGGCCGCGAAGGCGGACGCGAGGGCCTGCGTGAATACCTGCGGCCTGTGCCCGCCGCAGCACCGGCTCGCAAGGCGGTGCCGGCGAGGAAGGCCGCGGCTGGCTTGCGCCATGCCGTGGTCGCGTCGGGCGGCATCGACCGCACACCCAAGCTCTACATCGGCGGCAAGCAGGTGCGGCCCGACGGCGGCTACAGCCGCGAGGTCTGGGCCGGCGCACGTCTGCTGGGCGTGGTGCCCGAGGGCAATCGCAAGGACCTGCGCAACGCCGTCGACGCAGCGCGCGCCGCCGTCACCTGGGAACGCAACACCGCCCATGGCCGCGCCCAGGTGCTGTTTTATCTGGCCGAGAACCTGGGGGCGCAGCGACTGCGGCTGATCGATCTGCTGGCCGCCACCTCGACCGCTGCTGTGGCCGCAGCCGAGCTGCAAGCCACGATCGAATGCCTGTTCAGCGCCGCCGCCTGGGCCGACAAATTCGACGGTGCCGTGCACCAGCCGCCGCTGCGTGGCGTGACGCTGGCCCTGCACGAGGCGATGGGCATCGTCGGCGTCATCGCGCCCGACGCGCAGCCGCTGCTGGGGCTGATGCAGCTGGCAGCGCCGGCCATCGCGATAGGCAACCGCGTGGTGGCGGTGCCGTCGTCGGTGCAGCCGCTGGTGGCCGCCGAGCTGTACGCCCTGCTCGACACCTCCGATCTCCCCGGTGGGGTGCTCAATCTGGTGACCGGCGCGCACGACGAGCTGGCCGACACGCTGGCCGCGCATGCCGAGGTCGACGCCTTCTGGTGGCCTAGCGCCACGCCGGCACAGGCGCAGCGCGTGCAGGCGCTGTCGGCCAGCAATCTCAAGCGCACCTGGGTCGGCGACGTCGCGCTGGCGGCCGACGCCCGCGCGGTGCTCGAGCAGGCGGTGCAGGTGAAGAACGTCTGGGTGCCCTACGGCGTGTGATGCCGCCCACCCGGGTCGAGGATCGGTGCCAGGCGCGGTGACAGGAGGCGACATGAAGCAAGACGACCCCAACGCGCTGTGGCGCTGGTCGGCGCTCAGACTGGCCGGCGCCATTGCGGCGCGCGAGGTCTCGGCCACCGAGGCGCTGGACAGCTGCCTGGCCCGCATGGCGCAGGTCAACCCGGCATTGAACGCCGTGGTGCAGCCCTTGACCGACGAGGCACGCGCTGCGGCTGCGGCGGCCGACGCCGCCGTGCAGCGCGGCGACGCGCTGGGCCCGCTGCATGGCGTTCCGGTGACGGTCAAGGTCAACGTCGACCAACGCGGCTGCGCCACGACCAATGGCGTGGTCGCGTACGGCAAGATCGTTGCCGCTGACGACAGCCCGGTGGTGGCCAACCTGCGCGCAGCAGGCGCGGTGATCTTCGGCCGCACCAACACGCCGGCGTTTTCCTGGCGCTGGTTCACCGACAACGCGCTGCACGGCCGCACGCTCAATCCCTGGGATGCCGGCATCACGCCCGGCGGCTCGAGCGGCGGCGCCGCGGCGGCGGTGGCCGCGGGCATCGGCGCGCTGGCGCATGGCAATGACATCGGCGGCTCGGTGCGCTATCCAGCCTATGCCTGCGGTGTGGTCGGTCTGCGACCCAGCTTGGGCCGTGTACCCGCGTACAACCCGAGTGCGGCCGCCGAACGTCCGATCACGGCGCAGCTGATGTCGGTTCAGGGGCCGCTGGCGCGCAGCGTGGCCGACGTGCGCCTGGGCCTGGCGGCCATGTCCCGCCGCGACCCGCGCGACCCCTGTTGGGTGCCGGCGCCACTGGCCTTCGACCTGCCACACGCGCCGATTCGTGTTGCGGTATGCGCTTCGGTCGAAGGTTATTCGATCCACCCTGCGGTATCGCAGGCGGTGCGGTGCGCTGCCGACTGGCTGGCCGATGCAGGTTTCGCCGTCGAGCTGGCCACGCCGCCGCGGCTGGCCGAGACGGCCGCGCTGTGGGCGTCGCTGCTGATGAGCGATGCCCGCGCCACCATGCTGCCGGCGATCGCACGCGACGGCGACGATCAGATCCGCGAAAGCGTGCGTGCGATGTTGACGCATGTCGAACTGCTCGACCTTGACGGCTTCGGCGCCGCGCTGGGTCGACGGCTGGCCATCCTGCGTGAATGGTCGCTGTTCTTCGAACGTTACCCGCTGCTGTTGATGCCCAACTCGTTCGAGCCGCCGCTGCGACAGGATCTCGACCTGCAGGGCGATGCGCTGATGGGCAGGGTGCTGCGGGCCCAGGCCCCGATGCTGGCGCCACCGGTGCTGGGTCTGCCGGGCCTGTCGGTGCCGACCGGCGTGGTCAGCGGCGCCGACTACGCCACCGCGCTGACCGCCGACCCGGCTGCGCCCACACCGGTGCACTGCGCCCCCATGGGCGTGCAGCTGATCGCGGGACGCTTCCGCGAAGACTTGTGCCTGCAGGCGGGCGAGGCGATCGAAGCGCGCGCCGGTGTGTTCACGCCCGTCGATCCGGCGCGCTGAGCTTGCGGACACGATGAGGCGGCCCACCGCGCCCGCAGCCCCCATCTGCGGCTGGCGCCATGGGCAATGACGGCAGGATCTTGAACACCGACTCTCGATGCGTGGCCTTGCTGCGCGGCGTCAATGTCGGAGGCCGGCAGCGTGTGCCGATGGCCGACCTGCGGGCGCTGCTCGCAGGCCTGGGCGCCGTCGAGGTGCGCACCCTGCTCAACAGCGGCAACGCGGTGTTCGGCGCCGCCGCCGGGGCACCGGCACGCAGCGCCGCGAAGATTGAAGGCGCGATTCGGCAGCAACTGGGGCTGGACGTGCCGGTGATCGTCAAGTCGGCGCAGCAGTTTGCAGCCATCGTCGACGGCAATGCGCTGGCATCGGCGGTGGTCGATCCGTCTCGACTGTTGGTGGTGTTTGCGCCCGATGCCCCGGCGATCGAGTCCTTGTCGGTGCTGACGCTGCTGCTGGCGCCCGACGAGCGTTTCCATCTGACCGGGCACGCGGCCTATCTGCTGTGCAGCGCCGGCATCCTTCAGAGCAAGGCGGCGCAGGCTCTGCTGGGCAAGGTCGGACGCCTTTGCACCACGCGCAATTGGGGCACGGTCCACAAGCTGGCAGGTCTGCTGGGCGATCGGCAGGCATGATGCAATCCCCTTGTCCAACCCGTCGCACCCCATCCTGACCATGAAACCCATCTGGACCCGCGACCTCTCGGTCGAGTTGCTGACCACCCTGCACGTGGGCACCGCGGCGCGGCACCTCGGCATCGAGTTTCTCGAGGTCGGCGCCGACGTCATTCGCGCGCGCATGCCGGTGGACGAGCGCACACGCCAGCCGGCGGGCATCCTGCACGGCGGCGTCTCGGTGCTGCTGGCCGAGACGCTGGGCTCATGCGGCGCAGCGTTCTCGTCGCCGGTCGGTCACTGGGTAGTGGGCCTCGACATCAACGCCAATCACATCCGCAGCGTGCAACAGGGCTGGGTGACCGGCACCGCGCGGCCGGTGCACCGTGGCCGCAGCACGCAGGTCTGGCACATCGATCTTCACGACGACCAAGGGCGGCTGACCTGCGTGTCGCGCCTCACGCTGGCCGTGCTGGCGCCCGAGGGCAAGGCGCGCGGCGCAGACTGAGCCAACCGGCTTGTCAGGCGTCGCCGGTGGCGATGGGCCCGTCGGGCCAGGCGCACCACTCGCTCCATGATCCCGGGTACAGCGCCGCGCCGGGCAGCCCGGCCACTTCCAGCGCCAACAGGTTGTGGCAGGCGGTCACGCCGGATCCGCAGGAGTGGATCTGCTCGGCCGCAGCACGGCCACCCGTCGCCGCATCGAATTCGGCGCGCAGCTGCCCCGCCGGCTTGAAACGGCCGTCGGCAGCCAGGTTGTCGCGGAACAGGCGGTTGCAGGCGCCGGGGATGTGGCCGCCCACCGGGTCCAGCGTCTCGTTCTCGCCACGGAAACGATCCGGCGCGCGCGCGTCGACAACCAGCGCGGCAGCGCTTTCCACATTCGCCAGCACGGCCGCGCGGTCGACCGTGGTCGCCAGCGCGGGCCGCAGCGTGAAACGGCCCGGCTCGCGTGGTGCGACCGCACCGGTTTGCAGCGGCAATCCGGCGGCCTTCCAGGCCGGCAGGCCGCCATCGAGCAGCGCCACCGCCGCATGCCCGACCCAGCGCAGCATCCACCAGGCGCGCGCCGCATACATGCCGCCCACCGCGTCGTAGACGACGACCTGGCTGTCATCGGACACGCCCAGCGCGGCCAGACGGGCGGCAAAAGCCTGGCGATCGGGCAAGGGGTGGCGGCCGTTGCGGCCGGACTTGACGGCACTGAGGTCGTCGTCCAGGTGCAGGTACAGCGCACCCGGCACATGACCGGCAGCATGCAGGACCCGCCCCGCTTCGGGCCGGGTGAGGTCGAAGCTGCAATCGAAGACGACGATTTGCGCGCTGCTCAGCAGGCCTTGCAGCGCTGCGGGCTGGATCAGGGCGGTGTGGTTCATGACCCGCATTCTGGCGCGGCCGCGACTCGCGGCGTCATGCGCCGGCCGGCCGGCCACGCAGCAGCAACACCACCAGGGTGATCACCGTCAGCGGCAGCACGAAGCTCATCATCACGCCCGAGAAGGCGCGCAGCGCCGCGTGATGCTGGGCCGCCATCACCAGGTAGCTGACATAGGCCACGTAGTACAGCAGGAACACGGCGCCTTCCCAGCGCGCGATTTCACGGCCGGTGATGAAGATCGGCAAACAGGCCAGGGCCACGCCGGTCATCACCCAGAGGTCGAAGTGCAGTGCCGCTGCCGGCACCAGCAGGCCGGCCGACCCCGACGCCAGTGCCGACACGCCCAGGCAGCCCAGCACGTTGAAGGTGCAGCTGCCCACCACGTTGCCTACCGCCATGTCGCGCTCGCCCTTGATCGAGGCGGCGACGGAGGTCGCCAGCTCAGGCATCGACGTGCCGGCGGCGATGATGGTCAGGCCGATCACCAGGTCGCTGACGCCCAGCGCCTTGGCAAAGGTCACCGACGCCGTGACCAGCGCGTCCGACCCCAGGACCAGCGCGACCAGGCCACCCACGATCAGGGCCAGCTGCACCGGCAGCCTGGCGGTCCAGCCGCCCGCTCGCACCACTTGGATGCCGGCCGCGTACTGGTCATGAGCGGCCTGCGTCTGCCGGCGCGACTGGTGGATCAGGAAACCCGTGTAGACGAGCAGCAACCCCGTCAGCAGCGCACCGTCGACGACACCGAGCCGACCGTCCAGGCCCAAAAGTAGCAACAGCAGCGAGGCGCCGATCATGATTGGCACCTCCTGGCGGATCAGCTGCAGGTTGACCGTCAGCGGCGTGACCAGCGCGCTCAGGCCAAGGATGGACAGCACGTTGAAGATGTTGCTGCCGACCACGTTGCCGAGCGCGATGTCGGTCTTGCCGCCAAGTACCGCACCCACCGATACGGCCAGCTCGGGCGAACTGGTGCCGAAGGCGACGACGGTCAGGCCCACCACCAGCGGCGAGATGCCCAGCGACAAGGCCAGACGGGACGCGCCGCGCACAAGCAGATCGGCGCCTACGACCAGGGTGGCCAACCCGCCCAGGAACAAAATCAGATTCATCGAGAACAGTCCCCATTGCCACCAAAGCGCACTACGCTAAGGCCCGGTGGCCATCTGTCAACGCAGGCAAATTCGATGCCTGCTGACGGGATAAATTGCGCATCGCCGCGCGCCTGGCGCTTGCCTTTCGGGGTTTTACCGCTGCCAGCGTCCGCTCGTCGCATGGCGCTGGGTCGCCTGAATCAGGCGTCCTAAGCTGCAGCTTGGTCAGTTCAACCCTTCGGAGACCCGAGATGAACCCGCTGCGCTTCGTGACCCACCCGATCGGCAACCTGGTCGATGCGGTGGTGATGCCCTTCAAGGCCTTGTTCGTCGTGGGACTGTGCGCCGCCATCAATGCCATGACCTCGCCCGGCCACTGGTGGGTGAAATGGGTGGCCCTGGGCATGGGCATTGCGGTGCTGGTGGCCTGGGCGCGCGCCGCCCGCACGCTGTTCGGCCTGGCCCTGGTGGCGCTGGTCGGCTGGTGGGTCTGGCGCCAATGGGGCGATCAGGCGCGGGCACGCTACGACGCCTGGGTGGCACGCGCCGCGCCGCAGCAGCACCAGCTGTACGAGGTGCTTCGCCGTGGGCCCGAAGCCGTGGGCTGAAGCTCAGGCCACACGACGGGCGTCGGTGACCGAAAGCAGCTGGTCGAACTCCGCCACCGGCAGCGGTGGCGAGAACAGAAAGCCCTGGTACTCGTGCACACCGCGTTCGGCCAGCCAGGCCAGCTGATCGGCGCGTTCCACGCCTTCGGCCACCATGTGCAGGTTCAGCGCCTTGCACATCATCACGATCACCTCGGTCAGGGTGGATGACTGGCCGATGGCCTGCACGAAGCTGCGGTCGATCTTCAGCGTGCGGATCGGGTAGCGCTGCAGGTAGGCCAGGTTCGAATAGCCGGTGCCGAAGTCGTCGATCGCGATCGAAAAACCCATCTCGCTGAGCTGCGTCAGCAGGCGCCGGGTGTGCAGGTCATTGCCGAGCAGCATCGACTCGGTGACCTCGAGCTCCAGCGACCGCGGATCGCAACCGGTGCTGGCCACGACCGCGCGCACGGTGTCCAGCAACTGCGTACCCGCCAGCTGCCGGGGCGACAGATTCAGCGCCACCTGCAGCCGATGCCCCTGGTCGCGCCAGCGCACCTGCTGGCGTGCGGCCGATTCGATCACCCAGGCGCCGATGTCGCCGATCAGGCCGATCTCCTCGCACACCGGCACGAACACTGCCGGCGACACCAGGCCACGCTCGGGATGGCGCCAGCGCAACAGCGCCTCGGCACCCACCAGCCGGTTGTCGATCGTCAACTTGGGCTGGTAGAACAATTCGAACTCGCCGCGCTCGAGTGCATGCCGCAACTCGTTTTCCAGCGACATGCGGTGCTCGGTGGCGGCCTTCATCGCCGGCGTGAACGCCGCCACCGCGTTGCGGCCCTGGTCCTTGGCGCCGTACATCGCCATGTCGGCATGGCGCATCAACGTCTGGATGTCGTTGCCGTCGCGCGGGAACAGACTGGTGCCGATCGACGAGGTGACACAGACCTCGGTCGTCAGCAGCGTGACCGGTGCCGACAGCGACGTCAGGATGCGCTGCGTCAGTACGGCCAGTTCACCGTCGTCATCGTGCAACACCGCCAGCACCAGAAACTCGTCGCCGCCCAGCCGGGCCACCAGGTCGCCTTCACGCACCACGGTGCGCAAGCGGTCGGCCATCTGCAGCAACAGCTGGTCGCCGAAGGCATGGCCCATCGAGTCGTTGACGGTCTTGAAATGATCGAGGTCGATGAAGATCAGCGCTGCCGACACGCGCTGGCGCCCGAGCGCCTGCAGGGTCTGGCCGAACTCGCGCAACACGTAGTGGCGGTTGGGCAGCCCGGTCAGGGTGTCGTGCAGCGCCAGGTGATGGGCCCGTGCCTCGGTGCGCTTGAGCTCGGTGACGTCGACCTCGCTGACCAGAAAGGCCTGGCGACCGCTGGCCGCGTCGCGGCAGCGGCTGGCGTGCACCTCGTGCCAGCGTTCGCCTTCGCGCGTGTGCACGGCCGCCACCAGACGCGCCTGGCCACGCGCCAGCAGCTGCGACAGCAGCGTGCGAAAGTCCTCGTCGCGCACGAAGCGATGGCCCTGGTCGATCCGCTCGGGGTGCTTCGCCCGTGCAGCCGGGTTGCGGTACAGCACACGGGCCTGCCAGTCGTACAGCGTGATCATCACCGGCGTGTGCAGCAGCGCGTCGACACTTCGCACCGAGGCGGGATCGCCATTGCGCTCATCCAGCGCCTCGCACAGCATGGCCATGCGGCCATCGACCAGGCGGTGGCCGGAAAACGCCACGCGCAGCGTCTGCGGCTGGCCCTTGGGATACAGCGTCCATTGCTCGTCGAAGCGTGCCGGACCGGCCTCGAAATCCTGCTGGAACTGCAGCATGCGCTGCGCCACCGAGGCCGACATGTCGGCGCCGAGGTCACGCGCCCGCAGCTCGATCAGGGACTCAGCGTTCCACAAGTTCAGCGCTGCCGCATTGGCCCAATGCACGCACCGACGATCAATGTCGAACACCCACACCGCGCGGCTGATCCAGCTCAACGGCTCGTAGCGGGCATCGTCGACCGCCAGGGCGACAGGTGGCACGGGTAGGTTCACGACAGCAACGGGATTCGGCCTCATGCACAGCCCGGACGCAGGCAGCCGATCGAACGAACGATCGCCGCGGACCGGGAGCTTGGTCATGAGGTTGTCGGCCGTTGTTGCCGACACTTGAACCCGTGGGCGCCCCGAATCGATGCCCGGCCCGGGCCTGCGACTTTGGCCGCAGCCGGCAGCCTTTGCGACGACGGTCGGCGGGCTGACCTTATGCTCGCGCGATGGTGCTCAATCTCGTCTGGATCGGCTTCATCCTGATCGGTTTCGTCGTCGCGCTGATCCGCCTGGCGCAAGGTGACGTGGCGATCTTCACCAAGGTGCTGACGGCACTGTTCGACACGGCCAAGATCGGCTTCGACATCAGCCTGGGGCTGGTGGGCATCATGAGCCTGTGGCTGGGCATCATGAAGATCGGCGAACAGGCCGGCATGATCCAGCTCTTCGCCCGTGCCATGAACCCGCTGTTCCGGCGCCTGTTCCCCGACATCCCGCCGGGCCACCCGGCCGGCGGCAGCATCGTGATGAACTTCAGCGCCAACATGCTGGGGCTGGACAACGCGGCCACCCCCATGGGGCTGAAGGCGATGCGCGAGCTGCAGGACATCAACCCCGACAAGGCGGTGGCCAGCAACCCGATGATCATGTTCCTGGTGCTCAACACCGCGGGCATCACGCTGATCCCGACCTCGGTGATCGCGATGCGCCAGAGCATCGCCGTCGAGCAGGGGCTGCAGGGGTTCAACGCCGCCGACATCTTCCTGCCCACGCTGATCGGCACCTTCATCAGCTTCACCGCCGGCCTGATGGCGGTGGCCTGGGTACAGCGCATCCGCCTGTGGCAATGGCCAATCGTGGCCCTGTTCGCCGCCTTCGGCGTCTTGATGACCGGGCTCTATCTGGCCCTGAGCGGCCTGCCGCCCAAGCCGATGGCCGACATGATCGGACTCATCGGCAGCCTGGTGATCTTCGGCGTCATCGTGCTTTTCGTGGCCGCCGGCGCCTGGCGCCGCATCAACGTCTACGAGGCCTTCGTCGACGGGGCGAAAGAAGGCTTCGGCGTGGCGGTCACGATCATTCCGTACTTGATCGCGATCCTGGCCGCGATCTCGGTTTTTCGCAGCACCGGCTGCATGGATTTCGTGATCGCCGGCATCGGCCTGGCGGTGGGCGCGCTGGGGCTGAACACCGACTTCGTGCCGGCCTTGCCGGTGGGGTTGATGAAGTCGCTGTCGGGCAGCGGCGCGCGCGGGCTGATGATCGACGTGATGAAGACCTACGGCGTCGACTCGTTCCAGGGCAAACTGGCGGCCATCATCCAGGGCTCGACTGAAACCACTTTCTACGTGCTGGCGGTGTATTTCGGCAGTGTCAACATCAAGCAGACGCGCTATGCGCTGGCCTGCGGCCTGCTGGCCGACCTGGTGGGTCTGGTGGGCGCCATCTTCGTTGCTTACGCGTTCTATCACGCGTGACTGCGCCGGTGTGGCATGGCCTTTGCACAGCTTCACATCAAGCTGGACAACCAGGCCGAGGTCTGGCACGTTGTGCAGCCATGCACGCGCACACCTTGCCCCTTCCCGCTCGGCGACGCGCCCAGCGACCGCTGTTGACCGGCCTGGCCCTGCTGATCGCGGGTACCGCACTGAGCGGCTGCGTCGTCGCGCCAGCGCGCTACCCTTACCGCGGCGAACCGCCGGCGGCGCCTGCCGCGCCGGCGATGTACTTCTATCCCGAGCGCGGCCAGAGCGCGGCGCTGCAGGACAGAGACCGCTTCGAATGCTACCGACTGGCCGTGCGCGACAGCGGTGTCGACCCCGGCATGACGCCGGTCAGTCGGGCCTGGAACGCTCCGCCGGCAGCCCGCCGCGACGGTGCCGACGTGGTGGGCGGTGCCGCAACGGGCGCCATTCTCGGCGCCGCGGTGTCGAGCCCTCGCCATGCCGGCGAGAACGCGGTGATCGGTGCCATCTTCGGCGCGCTGCTGGGTGCCGTGGCGCAGGAGTCGCGTGCGCAGGCGGTCGAGGCCGCGCACGCACGCCAGGCCGAGGCCGCATCGCGCTCACGCTGGCCGCAAGACAACTTCCGCCGCGCGATGAGTGCCTGCATGCAGTCGCGCGGCTACACCGTGGGGTGACCAGATGAAACATTTCAAACTCAGCTGCAAGCGCGGTCTGGTGACGCTGCTGGCCGTGGCCTTGGCCGCGCCGGTGATGGCCGCACCCGACGATCGGGGCGCGCGCGGCGACCGCCCGGAACCGGCTGACCGCCTGGGCAAACGGCTGGAAAGGCCACCGGAAAATCGGCCTGACAACAGACCCGAAAGCCGGCCCGACAACCGACCCGACAACCGCGGCGATGCTCGCCGCGAAACCCGGCCGAGCCCGCCACGACCCGGTGCGCCCGCACCGGGGCGCCCGGCGCCGCCAGACGACCGGCGGCACAACCCGGTACCGGGCTACAACCAACGCTACATCCCGCCTGGCCGTGTGATCGTGCTGCCGCCGCGCGCCCCGCCGCCGGTGATGTGGGGCGGCGTGAACTACCGGCACTGGGACGGCAACTGGGCCACGCCAGGCCCGCGCGGCTGGATCACGGTGCGCCCTCCCTACGGCATCATCACCTACGAGCTGCCCAGCTTCCGCACCGCGCTGGTGATCGGCGGCCTAGCCTACCTGTACGCCAATGGCGTGTACTACAGGGAGCGCACCGAAGGCGGCTACGAGGTGGTGCCGCCGCCGTTGACGCAGGCCGACGCGCCGATGATGACCTCGCCGGACAAGGTCTTCGTCTATCCGCGCATGGGCCAGACCGCGCAACAGCAAGCCAGCGACGAATACGAATGCCACCGCTGGGCAGTGACGCAGTCGGGCTTCGACCCGACCGGCGTGGCCATCGGGCAGACCGTGTCGACCAACGGCCGCAGTGACTACCAGCGCGCCGACGCGGCCTGCCTGGAAGGGCGCGGCTACACGGTGCGCTGACCCTTCGCCGCACGCTTCGAAGCCGATCCGCCACACCGGGGGTCGGCTTTTTCATGGGCGTGCCGGGTTGGGGGGCAACCTACACTTCACGCCATCACAAGCCGCAAACAACCCCGATCTGCCCTGCGCAGCCCCAGCCCGCAGGGCGCCTTGCTCGACCGCGCCGGGCAATTGAGTTTCGGTGGGTGGGCGCTGGTGCGCAACCGAACGGCAGTGGCCGTCACCGCGCTGGCATTGGCCTGGGCGGCCGGCCCCGCGCACGCCGCCAATGTGCGGGTGGCCGTGGCCGCCAATTTTGCGGCCCCGCTGTCGCAGATGGCCCCGGCATTCACGGCCGCCACCGGACATCGCATCCTGCCTTCACCCGGCCCCACCGGACGCTTCTACACGCAGATCACCGTCGGCGGCGCGCCCTTCGAGGTGCTGCTGGCTGCCGACGCGCAGACGCCGCGGCGGCTGATCGCCGAAGGCCACGCCGTGGCCGGCAGCAGCTTCACCTACGCCATCGGGCAATTGGTGCTGTGGAGCGCGCAGCCGGGCCTGATCGACGACCAGGGCGCGGTGCTGGGCTCGCCGCGGCTGGGCAAGCTGGCGATTGCCAACCCCAAGGTCGCGCCCTACGGCGCCGCGGCGATGCAGGTGCTGCACGCACGCGGCCTGGCCGAGACGCTGGCGCCGCGGCTGGTGACGGGCGACAGCATCGCGCAGGCGTACCAGTTCGTGCTGTCGGGCAACGCCGATGCCGGCTTCGTCGCGCTGTCGCAGGTGGCGGTACCGGGCCGGCCGGTCACCGGGTCGATGTGGGCGGTGCCCGCATCGCTTTACGCGCCGATCCGCCAGGACGCGGTGCTGCTCGAGGCCGGCGCGCGGAATCCGGCCGCCCAGGCACTTCTGGACTGGCTGAAGACCCCGGCCGCACGCGCCGTGATCTCGTCGTATGGCTACCAGTTGGCACCGTGAGCGCCGCCGACTGGATTGCCGTGCGCCTGACGGCCGAGCTGGCGGCCCTGACCACCGTCCTGCTGCTGATCGTCGGTACGCCCATCGCCTGGTGGCTTGCACGCACGCGGTCGGCGGGCAAGCCTCTGGTGGCCTCGCTGGTGGCGATGCCACTGGTGCTGCCGCCGTCGGTGCTGGGCTTTTACCTGCTGTTGCTGATGGGGCCCCAGGGGCCGGTCGGGCGGCTCACGCAGGCACTGGGCCTGGGTCTGCTGCCGTTCACTTTTGCCGGCCTGGTGCTGGCCTCGGTGCTGTACAGCCTGCCCTTCGTGGTGCAGCCGCTGCAGCAGGCCTTCGAGGCCATCCCCGAGCACGCACTGGACGCCGCTGCCACCTTGCGCGCCGGGCCCTGGGACCGCTTCGTCAGCGTGGCGCTGCCACTGGCGCGGCCGGGCCTGCTGACGGCCAGCGTGCTGGGCTTCGCTCACACCGTGGGCGAGTTCGGCGTCGTGCTGATGATCGGCGGCAACATCCCGGGCGCCACCCGCGTGCTGTCGGTGGCGGTGTATGAGCATGTCGAAGCCACCGAATTCGACCAGGCGCACCGCCTGGCGGCCGGCATGGTGGTGTTTGCGCTGCTGGTGCTGCTGACGCTGTATGCGCTGAACCGCCGCGTCCGCCCCGGCACCGCCATCGGTGCTGCACGATGATCGAAGCGCAGCTGCGTCTACTGCGAAGCGGGTTTCTGCTCGACGTCGACCTGCGGCTGCCCGCAGCGGGCGTGACGGCGCTGGTCGGTGCGTCGGGCTGCGGCAAGACCACGGTGCTGCGCGCACTGGCCGGGCTGGAACGCGCGCAGGGCCGTGTCAGCGTCGACGGCCAGACCTGGCAGGACGATGCGCTGGGCCTGTTCCTGCCGCCGCACCGGCGCCCGCTGGGCTACGTGATCCAGGAGTCGGCGCTGTTTCCGCACCTGAACGTCGCGCGCAACATCGACTATGGGCGCCGCCGCAGCGCCGACCGCGGGCGCATCGCGCTCGATCAGGTGCTGGCGCTGCTGGGCATCGAATCGCTGCTGCCCCGCCTGCCAGCCACGCTGTCGGGCGGTGAGCGCCAGCGCGTGGCGATTGCACGCGCGCTCGCCACCGGGCCACGACTGCTGCTGATGGACGAGCCGCTGGCCGCGCTCGACAGCGCGCGCAAGGCCGAACTGCTGCCCTACCTGGAGCGGCTGCAGCGTGAGCTGCAGCTGCCCATGGTCTACGTCACGCATGCCATCGACGAGGCGGCGCGGCTGGCTGACCACCTGGTGATGCTGAAGGACGGGCGCGTGCAGGCCGCCGGGCCGCTGGCCGAGCTGATGGCCCGGCCCGACCTGCCGCTGACGCGGCCTGACGACGCCGGCGTGGTGATCGCCGGCCAGGTGCAGTCGATCGACGAACCCTATGGCCTGGCCTGCGTGGCCTTCGATGGCGGCAGCCTGTGGGTCGGCCAGGCCGGCGCGGGTCTGGGTCAGCGGGTGCGTGCACGCGTGCTGGCGCGTGACATCAGCGTCACACGCCAAAGACCACTGCAGACCAGCGTGCTCAACGTGTTGCCGGTGCACTTGAGCGCGCTGCAGTTCGAAGGCCACACCGCCTTGCTGAGCCTGCGCGCTGCCACCGGCGGCACGCCGCTGCTGGCGCGCATCACCCGGCGCAGCTGCGATGCGCTGGCCCTGCAGCCGGGCGACGCGCTCTACGCGCAGATCAAGGCCGTGGCACTGATGTAGGCCTTCAGTCCGCGTAGCACTCGAAGACATGCCGGCCCGGCGCCGGGCCCAGCCCCGCCTGCACCGGCGGCACCCGGCCCGGCACGCGGTGGCCACTGCCACGGGCCAGCAGCCAGCCGTGCCAGGCGGTCCACCAGCTGCCGTCGAACGTTGGCGCTTCGGCCTGCCACTGTGCCGGGCCCTGCCAGGGACCGTCGGCGCTGCGCGTGGTCATCGCGTAATGGCGGTGCGGGTGCCCGGGTTCGCTGACGATGCCCGCGTTGTGCCCGCCATTGGTCAGCACGAAGCAGATCTCGGTGTCGCACAGGCGAAGGATCTTGTACACACTCTTCCAGGGCGAGACATGGTCCTTCTCGGTACCGACGACGAACATCGGCAAGCTGATGTCCGCCAGCGAAACCGGCCGCCCTTCGACCGGAAAACGGCCCTCGGCGATCTGATTGTGCAGGTAGCAGCGGCGCAAGTATTCGCTGTGCATGGTCGCCGGCATGCGCGTGCTGTCGGCGTTCCAGGCCATCAGGTCGTTGGGCTGGTCGGGCTCACCCAGCCAGAAGCGGCGATTGGCCTGGCTCCACACCAGTTCGCGCGAGTGCAGGTAGCTGAAGCTGCCGGCCATCTGCGCGCCGCTGAGAAAGCCGCGCTCGGCCATCATGTCCTCGAGCAGAGCGACCTGCGATTCGTCGATCAGCACGCCCATCTCGCCAGGCTCGCTGAAGTCGGTTTCTGCAGCCAGCAGCGTGACGCTGCGCAGCGTCGGCAGACATTCGGCGCGCTCGATGCGCCCGGGCCGAGCCAGCGCTGCCGCGGCCAGTGACAGCAGCGTGCCACCCAGGCAGTAGCCGGCGGCGTGCACCGCCTGGTCCGGCAGCAGCCGCGCGATCGCCGCCAGCGGGTCGAACACACCCAGCGCCAGGTAGTCGGCCATGTCCAGCAGCGCATCGCCCTCGTCGGGGTTGTGCCAGCTCAGGATGAACACGGTGTGGCCCTGGGCGACCAGCCAGCGCACGAGGCTGTTGTGTGGCGACAGGTCGAGGATGTAGTACTTCATGATCCACGAGGGCACGATGAACACCGGCTCGGCAAACACGGTCGGCGTGGTCGGCGTGTACTGGATGAGTTCGACCAGCGCGTTGCGGTGCACCACGCGGCCGGGGGTCAGCGCGACCTCGATGCCCGGCCGGAACTGCTGCGCCGGCGGCTGCAGTGGCGGCAGCCCCTGCTTGCGCCGCCAGGCGTCCAGCGCGTTGGCGGCGCCGTCGATCAGGTTGACGCCGCCGCGCTGCAGCGTGCGCTGCTGCACCTCGGGGTTGGCCAGTCCCAGGTTGGCCGGCGACAGCATGTCCAGCCACTGTCGCGCAAAGAACTGGGTCATCTCGCCGTGGTGCGCCGTCATGCCGCGCAGGTGCGTGGCGTCGGCCCACCAGTCCTCGGCAGCGTGTACCGCGTTCACCACCGGCGCCCAGGGCCAAGCCCTCCAGGCCGGGTGCGCGAAGCGCGCATCGTCGTGTGCGGGCTCGGCCCCACCCAGGGTCTGCCCCCACACACCCAGTGCCGACTGCTGTGCGCGCAGCGCCAGCCGCGTGGCCTGCGCCGGCTGTGTGGCCAGGTGCAATGCCCAGTCAGTGAAGGCCAGCGCCAGCGCGATCGGCGACAAGCCGCCACCAAGCTTGGCAGCGGCGGCATGCACGCGACCGTCGAAGCGCTCGGCAGCGCGGCGTGCAGCGGCCTCGTCGTCTGCGGAGCGGGCGTTCTCCAGAGTGGGTGTTGAGCTGGGAGCGGTTGGGATCGAAGGCATGGCGCGATAGGGGCAAGTCGATGCGGTAAGAAATACCACGGCAGCATGACACCTGTCTGGCGCCTTGCACCCGGCTTGATCCACTGCATGGCGGGTACGCGCCGGCGCGACCCAGCGGGACGTCGCCAGGCCACCTCGTCGACACCCGCCGATTCGGCCGGCGGCACTGTGGACCTGGCGCCACGCCCGAGGGATTTCCTGACCCTTGTTTCACCTTTGCCCCGGTGTGATGGCGACCGCGGGCTGAAACAATCAGGGCTCATCAGATCTCACCGACACGCTGCCATGGCCGAACACCGCGACAAACCGCCCATCCTCAGGGTCATCGTGCTGTTGGTGGCGCTGGTGAGCACGGCACTGGCGCTGGCGGCGCTGTCGTCGTCGCAGCCAGACCCAGCCCCAGGCGCTGGCGTGGTCTCGGCGCCGCCGGCACCCAGCCGACCCTGATTGGCCATCGCGGTACCCGGGCCGCGGACGCGCTAGGCTGTGCGCCCGATCACCCCATCAAGGCCCACCGCATGACCACCGCCAACCTCCCACTCGTCACCGACGAACTCGAACTGCTGGCCGGCCTGGTGCCGCTGCAGGGCGCCGACATCGTCGAGCTGGGCTGCGGGGCGGCGGCGCTGGCGCGCGCGCTGCTGCGCCGCTTTGCCGGCAGCCGCGTCACCGGGCTCGAAGTCGATGAGCGCCAGCATGCCAAGAACCTGGCGGCGCCGGCCGAGGGCCTGCTTTTCCTGGCCGCCGGCGCGCAGGCCATTCCGCTGCCCGATGGCCGTTTCGACCTGGCGCTGATGCTGAAGTCGCTGCATCACGTGCCGCGCCCGCTGATGGCGCAGGCGCTGGCCGAAGCCGCGCGCGTGCTCAAGCCGGGCGGCCATCTGTACGTGTCGGAGCCGGTCTATGCCGGGACGTTGAACGACATCATCAAGCTGTACAACGACGAACGCGAGGTGCGCGACGCGGCGCAGGCGGCATTGGATCAGGCGCTGCAGGGCTCGCACTGGGAGCAGGCGGCCGACATCCGCTTCGAGACGCCGATGCATTTTGCCGACTTCACCAGCTTCGAGCAGAAGATGATGCGGCCGACCTTCGTCGACCATGCGATCGACGACGCCCTGCTGGCGCAGGTGCGTGCCGCCTTCATGCCGCACATGGGCGCGCAAGGGGCCGACTTCGTGCGGGCCATGCATGTCCGCTTGCTGCGCAAGCGGGGCTGATCGGCCCGGGCAGGCAAAGGCAGGGCCTCAGCAGGCCAGCCGCATCAACACTTCGGCGCGCGTCGGAATGCCGGCCTGCGCGCCGGGCCGCGTACAGGCCAGCGCGGCGGCGGCTGCCGCCTCGCGCAGCGCCTGCGGCCAGTCGGTCTGGCGCGCCCGTGCCGCGGCGAGCACACCGCAGAAGGTGTCGCCGGCGCCGGTGGTGTCGACGACTGACACCTTAAAGGCCGGCTGTTCGAATCGCCCCTGTGGCGTGCGCGCCAGACAGCCGCGCGCGCCCAGCGTGACCACCACCGTCGGCACCGGCAGCCGTTGCAACTGCTCGTCGATGCTGCCTTGCGCACCGGCCAGCACCGTCAGTTCGCCTTCGTTGACGATCAGCACGTCGACCGCCGCCAGCAGCTCGGGTGGCAAAGGTGAAGCCGGCGCTGCGTTGAGCAGCACCTGCACGCCCGCCGCATGCGCGGCCAGCGCCCAGGCGGTGACGGCATCGAGCGGCGACTCAAGCTGCAGCAGCAGGTGGCCGATCTCGTCCAGCGGCGGCAGGTCCTGGGCGCGCAGGCAGGCGTTCGCCCCCGACACCACGGTGATGGCGTTTTCGCCTTCGTCGGACACGGTGATGAACGCCGTGCCCGTGGCCACATTCTCGATGGTGCGAACCTGCAACTGCACGCCCGCTGCCCGCAGCGACGCCAGCAGCGGCTCAGCCTGCAGGTCGCGGCCCAGAGCCAGCAGCATGCGCGTGTCGGCGCCACCGGCCCGTGCGCAGGCCACGGCCTGGTTGGCGCCCTTGCCGCCCGGAAAGGTCTTGAAATCGCGGCCGAGCACGGTTTCACCGGGTGCCGGGATGCGCGCCGCACGCACCACGAAATCGAGGTTGGCCGACCCGGCGACCAGAATCGCTGCCGACGTCACGGCCGCGCCACGAAGCGCTGCGTGATCAGGCGCGACAGCCACAAGCCGAGCAAGGCGCTGCCGCCCGTCACCCACCAGGTGCTTTGCCAGCCACCGCTGCGGCTGGCCAGCCAGGCCACCAGCGGCGGCCCGGCGAACTGGCCCAGCGCCGACCATTGCTGCATCCATCCCACCGTAGACGACAGCGTGCTTTCACTGGGCGCCGCGCGCACCACCAGCGCGAACAGCGTGCCCGGGATGACACCGCCGACGGCCGAGAACAGCAGCACCGCGGCATAGCGCAGCGCGGCAGGCTGGCCCCAACCGGCATAGGCGATCGTCGCGCACAGCGCCATCGTCACGAAGCCGATCGCCAGCAGCCGCGGTGCCGGCACACCACGGTGCAGCAGCCGGCCCGAGCCGACATTGCCGATGATGTTGGCGGCCGCGGCCAGCGCCGTGAGCAGCCCGGTCATGGCCGCCGTCACACCCGCCTGGCTATAGATGGTGGGCAGGAAACCGATCACCGACAGCCACTGGCCCGAATAGCAGGCGAAGCTCAGCGCCAGCAGCCAGGGGCCGGGTGCCGACAGGGTCTGCCGCAGCCGGGACGTCCAGGGGGATGTGACGGTCAAGCGCTCGAACACGGCTGGCACCGGCACCTGCCGCCGCACCACCAGCAGCATGCCGGCGCTCAACGCCGCCAGGGCCCACCACCAGACCTGCCAGCCCAGTCGTTCGATCAGCAGCGGGCCGAGCAGCAGCGCCAGCGCGGTGGCCAGGGGCATGTAGGCGCCCCACAGCCCCATTGCCCGCGCGAGGCGCTGTGCCGGCACCAGCTGGCGCACCAGGCCGGGCGCTGGCAGCACGACCAGCAGGAAGCCGAAACCCTCGAGCGCGCGCAGCACCATCAGGCCACCAGCCCTGGTGGCAAAGCCGCCGGCCGCGCTGGCCAGGGCCAGCACGCCCAGCCCCAGCATCAGGCTGCGCCGCAGGCCCAGCCCATCGGCCAGCACACCGAAAGCCACACCGGCGCACATGCCGGCCAGCTGCACCAGCGAAAGCAGAAAGCCGGCTTGCACCAGGCTCAGACCGAGCGCCGCCTGCAAAGCCGGGATCGCCGGTGGCAGCTTGCCCACGTGCAACGCGGCGCAGACGCCGGCGAAGATGACGATCAGCGCCGCCCGTTCATTGCTGCTGGTCGTCGCCGGTGGCCGATCTGCCGTCACGGCCGCAGGGGACATGCGCGCGCCAAGGGTTCAGCCCAGGCTGAGCAAGGCCAGGCCCAGCGACGCCGGCAGGGCCTGGATGTAGAGGATCTTGCGGCTGGCCGTCGCCGCGCCGTAAAGCCCGGCGACCAGCACACACAGCAGAAAGAAGACCTTGATGCCGGTTCCGGCCGGCCCCAGCCACAGGCCCCACAGCAGGCCGGCGGCCAGAAAACCGTTGTAAAGGCCCTGGTTGGCGGCCAATACCTTGGTGGCGGCAGCCCGTTCAGGTGTCTGACCGAAGGCACGCAGGCCGGCCGGCTTGTCCCACAGGAACATCTCGAGCACCAGGAACCAGACGTGCAGCAGCGCAACGAGCGCGACGACGACAGACGCGGCGAAGGCCATGCAGATTCCCCTTGCGGCGGCACGCCGCGACGGCATTGTGGCCGAGCGCTGCGGCGCTCAGCTCTTCTTGACCGTGAGCGCCGCCTGCCACAGCCGGGCCAGCAAGCCCAGCGACTCATTGCCGGCCAACGCCTTGAACTGCTCGGTGGCCTCGGCCGTACGCCCCGCCCGTTGCAGGGCCTGGGCGTATTGCAGCCGGGCTTGCGCCGGGTCGGGCAAAGGGCCGCCCAGCGCGGCCTTCATCAGCTCCAGGCCGCGCTCGGCCTGGCCCACCGACACCAGAGCCGCGCCGGTGTTGAAGGTGTTGGTGGCAGCCCGGGCATCGGCCACGGCCGGCGCGCGCGCGGCCGCTGCCGACAGGCTGGCGCGGTCGTCGGCCGCCTGCTTGGTGATCGCGGCACGAAACTTCTGCTGCTCGGCGGCTTGGCTGCCCTTGCCCAACAGGCCCTTGGCGAAGCCGGTGTCCAAAACTTTTTGTGCTTCGGCCGGCAGGCCGGCCTTGGCCGCCAGATCGGCCAGCACCAGGTAGTCGTCGGCCTCGTCCATCAGGTCGAGCTGCAAGCGCAGCCGGTACAGGTCGATGTCCCAGCGCGGCTGCCAGCCCGCCTGGCGCTGCACGCGCGACAGCAGATCGGCCCAGTACTCGCTGCGGCCATGGTCGACCAGCAACCGCTCGGCCATGCGCAGGTAGTTGGCGTCGTCCTTGCCCAGTCCGTAAGACGAAGCGAGCAGGCGAAGATCGTCGACGTTCAACTTGCCTTCGGCGCGCTGCTGGGCCTCGAGCAGTTTGACGGTGCCGGCGTAGTCGTTCTGCAGATAGGTGGCGCGCACCAGCACCGCCTGCACCGGCGCCGACTTGCTGCCGTTGGCCTGCGCCTTGCGCGCCCAGGTCACGGCGGCCGGATAGTTCTTCAGGCTGAACTGGGCGCGCGCCAGCGACTCCTCGCACAGCAGCTGGTCTTGCGGCGACTGCACGTTGACGGCCAGCGCCGCCTCCAGCGACTTGATGCCCTCGGGCACCTGATCGACCTGCAGTGCCAGCAAGCCGCGCAGGCGGTTCAGCACGGTGGCTTCGGCCGGTTGCGGGGCGGCGATGGCGGCCTGCGCCTGATCGATCACGACTTTCGCCTCGGCCGCCTTGCCAGCGCGAAACAGATCCACCGCCTGGTTCAGCTTGGTGGCCAGGTCCGGCCGCACCGCATAGGGTGACGCCGATGCCGCCGACGCTGGCGGCGCGGCCGCTGCGGCCTGCGCTCGCGCTGCGGGCGAAGCCAGCGTCAGAGTCAGCGCGGCTGCGGCGCAAAGTTGGGTGGCGAAGAGCGGCAGTTTCATGGCGGTTCGCGTCTGACGAGGCGCGCTGGCGAGCGGAGGCCGGCGATGCTAACCGAGCGCCGCGCCAGCCCGGCAGCGCCTGGCACGCGGACCAGAAACCGCCGCCGGGCAGATCGCGGCGAATCAGGGTTGCGGGACCGCGGTTTTGATCAGCGGCTTCACCAGGGACTTGAAGCCTGGCGATCGACCCCTATAATCATTCTGCTAGCACTCATCAAGGTCGAGTGCTAACGGCCGCAGGATCATCGTAATGGTCGCGGCCCCAAATGTGATTGGGCGCTCACTTTCAGAGCGCCCGTTGCTTTCGTTGAACACTCAGGAGATCAAATGAAACTTCGTCCGTTGCACGACCGTGTGATCGTCAAGCGCCTCGAGCAGGAAACCAAGACCGCCTCGGGCATCGTGATCCCCGACAACGCCGCCGAGAAGCCCGACCAGGGCGAAGTCCTGGCCGTCGGCCCGGGCAAGCGCAACGACAAGGGCGACTTCGTCGTCCTGAACATCAAGGTCGGTGACCGCGTCCTGTTCGGCAAGTCCAGCGGCCAGACCGTCAAGGTCGATGGCGAAGAACTGCTGGTGATGAAGGGAAGAAGACCTGTTTGCCGTGGTCGAGAAAGTAAAGCCCTTCGCCGCTGCGGCGGCCCCCCCGGCGCCGCCGCAGGCCCGGGCCCGCCCAGCGATCCACCGCCAAACCCCTATTGAACTGAATCGGAGAAACACACATGGCAGCAAAAGACGTCATTTTCGGGTCTGACGCCCGTCACCGCATGGTCGAGGGCGTGAACATCCTGGCCAATGCGGTCAAGGTCACCCTGGGCCCCAAGGGCCGCAACGTGGTGCTCGAGCGCTCGTTCGGCGCCCCCACCGTCACCAAGGACGGTGTCTCGGTGGCCAAGGAAATCGAGCTCAAGGACAAGCTGCAGAACATGGGCGCGCAGATGGTCAAGGAAGTCGCTTCCAAGACCAGCGACCTGGCCGGTGACGGCACCACCACCGCCACCGTGCTGGCGCAGTCGATCGTGCGCGAAGGCATGAAGTACGTGGCCGCCGGCATGAACCCGATGGACCTCAAGCGCGGCATCGACAAGGCCGTGACGGCCCTGGTCGAAGAGTTGAAGAAGGCTTCCAAGCCGACGACCACCAGCAAGGAAATCGGCCAGGTCGGCTCGATCTCCGCCAACAGCGACGCATCGATCGGCGAGATCATCGCCAAGGCGATGGACAAGGTCGGCAAGGAAGGCGTGATCACCGTCGAAGACGGCAAGAGCCTGAACAACGAGCTCGACGTCGTCGAGGGCATGCAGTTCGACCGCGGCTACCTGTCGCCCTACTTCATCAACAACCCCGACAAGCAGGTCGCGGTTCTCGAGAACGCCTTCGTGCTGCTGTACGACAAGAAGATCAGCAACATCCGTGACCTGCTGCCCACGCTGGAGCAGGTCGCCAAGAGCGGCCGTCCGCTGCTGATCATTGCCGAGGAAGTCGAAGGCGAAGCGCTGGCCACGCTGGTGGTCAACACCATCCGCGGCATCCTGAAGGTCGTTGCCGTCAAGGCGCCGGGCTTTGGTGACCGCCGCAAGGCCATGCTCGAGGACATCGCCATCCTGACCGGCGGCAAGGTGATCGCCGAGGAAGTCGGCCTGACGCTCGAGAAGATCACGCTGGCCGACCTGGGCCAGGCCAAGCGCGTCGAAGTGGGCAAGGAAAACACCACCCTGATCGACGGTCTGGGCAAGGGTGCCGACATCGAGGCGCGCGTCAAGCAGATCCGCATCCAGATCGAGGAAGCCACCAGCGACTACGACCGTGAAAAGCTGCAAGGAGCGCGTGGCCAAGCTGGCCGGCGGCGTGGCCGTGATCAAGGTCGGCGCGGCCACCGAAGTCGAGATGAAGGAAAAGAAGGCCCGTGTCGAAGACGCCCTGCACGCCACGCGTGCTGCGGTGGAAGAAGGCATCGTCGCCGGTGGTGGTGTGGCCTACCTGCGTGCACGTCAGGCCCTGGGCGCCAAGCTCAAGGGTGACAACCACGACCAGGACGCCGGCATCAAGATCGTGCTGCGCGCGATCGAGCAGCCGCTGCGCGAGATCGTGGCCAATGCCGGCGCCGAGCCGAGCGTGGTGGTCAATGCCGTGCTGGCTGGCAAGGGCAACTACGGCTACAACGCGGCCAACGACACCTATGGCGACATGATCGACATGGGCATCCTGGACCCGACCAAGGTGACCCGCACCGCGCTGCAGAACGCCGCGTCGGTGGCCAGCCTGATGCTGACCACCGAGTGCATGGTCGCCGAGTCGCCGAAGGAAGAAGCGGCCGGCGGCGGCATGCCCGGTGGCGGCATGGGCGGCATGGGCGGCATGGGCATGGACATGTAAGGTCCGCGGCCGGCGGCCCTTGCGCCGGCCAAGCCTGAGGCTGATCGCCAAACGAAGGCCCGCGTTGCAGAACGCGGGCCTTTTCTTTGGATCGCCCGCATTGCCGGCGGCCCACAATCGGGCGCCTCGAACTCTCCCTTCCTGATGTCCACTCCCGACGCCCTGCTACGCTTCGTTGATGACGAGCTGATGCGCGCGCCCTTGCTGGCCGAACAGATGGTCGAAGAGGCCCTGGCCGCCATCGGCCGCGACGCCGCCGGCATGACGTCGCGCGAACGCTCGCTGGCCGCCGACCTGCAGCGCGCGCTGAACCTGCATCGGCCCTTGGTGACGCGCGAATTCGTGCGCGCGCTGACCGAGTATGTGCAGCGCGAGCTGAACCAGGAAGAAAGCACACGCAATGCGCCACCGTCGGGGTTGGGCGGCTTGTCTCTGGTCGACGAATCACAGGTCGAGGTCGACGTCGAGGTCTCGCGCTCGATCGAGGCCATTCGCAGCGTGGCCGAATACGAGCTGCGCGAGCTGATGACCTACACCTCGGCGCTGGTCGGCGACATGGACGTGGCGCGCGACTACAACCCCTTCCGGCCCGAGGTGCTGGGCCGCTCGCTGTGGGACGCGGCGCAAGCCCTGCCGATGCAGCGCGGCTACCAGCTGGCCCTCGTGCGCCATGCCTGCATGCCGCTGGCGCAACTGATGCGCAAGTCGTATGCCGGCGCCTGTGCGCGACTCGAATCGATGGGCGTCGAGCCCGCGGTGTACCGCACGATCATCGTCTTCGGCAGCCGGCGCAGCCAGGGCCAGCAGGACTCGTTCTTCGATCCCGGGTCCAACCGCGCCGAGTCGACCACACCGCTGCCCGGCGCGGGCGGACGCCCAGGCAGCCAGGCACAAACCCCGCCCCCAGCACCGGCACCGGCACAGACATCGGCGCCAAGGCGCAGCGGGCCCAGCCCGTCGATCGACCAGTTGCTGGCGCGCACCGACGAAATGCTGCGCAGCCTGCCGCCCGACGGCAGCCCGCATCAGCGCGAGCACCTGCGCAAGCTGCAGCGTCAGGAACTGGTTGCCAGCGCCGACAAACCCGCCGATCGCGAACTGATCGAGCTGATCGGGCGCCTGTTCGACGCCGTGCTCGGCGACCGCCGGCTCGGCGCCGACATGCAGACGCTGCTGGCCAGGCTGCAGATGCCGGCGCTGCGCCTGGCGCTGCGCGACCCCGCCACGCTGGACAACTACACGCATCCGGTGTGGCTGCTGATGGACCGCATCGCGCTGCAGGGCGACCTGCACCCGCCGCCCGGCGACCCCGAACGCACGCGCATGCTGCGCTTCATGCACGGCCTGCTCGACACACTGGCACAGGAGCAGGCGCGCGACTCCGACGCCTTCCGCTGGGCCCGCGAGCGTGTGATGGCCTACGAACGTTCACGCTTCGAGCAACGCCGAGAGGCCGCCGAAGCTGAACTGCACAGCCTGCAGGCACTGGAGGACCAGGCGGTGGCCGGCGGACCGCCACCCACCAGCCCCGGTGCGCTCGACGTCGGTCAGCTCGACACGGTACCGGCCGACCTGCTCGACGACCTGTCGGCCGCCGGCCCCGGCGACCACCACCCATCGGATGGCGCGCAGTGGCTGCGCAACCGGCGCAGCGGAGAATGGGTGCACATGTTCATGCAGGGTGCCTGGGTCAACGCGCAGCTGCTGTGGTACGGGGCGCACCGCGAATACTGGCTGTTTGCCGACGGTGCATCGGCCAACACCTGGGCCATCCGGCACCGTGCCATCGAGCGCATGCTGCAGTTGCAGCTGCTGACCGGGCTACAGCCGCGCTCGCTGATCCGTGAAGCCGCCAACCGCGTGCTGCGCAAGCTCGGCGAAGCCTGATCAGGCCAGCGCAGCCGGTGCGGGCACCCATTGCCGCAAGGCTTCGGCGGCATCACCCAGGCCTCGCCGGGACAGCGCCGAGAACAGGCTGACGCCGATGTCGGTCTGGTCACCGGCCAGGTCGCCCAGCACCTCATTGGCTGCCGACAGTGCCGCGTCGGACTCGCGGCGGTTGAGCTTGTCGGCCTTGGTCAGCAGCACCAGCAGCCGCAACTCACCGGTGATCACGCGCGGCTTGATCAGCTCGAGCAGGCTGCGGTCGAGGTCGGTGTAGCCCAGCCGCGAATCGACCATCTGCACCACGCCATGCAGGTTGCGCCGCAAGACCAGGTAGCTGGCCATCACCTCCTGCCAGCGCAGTTTGGCCGCGCGTTCGACGGCAGCGTAGCCGTAACCGGGCAGGTCGGCCAGCCAGGCGTCGGCCGCATCGCGCGGGCCGACCTCGAACAGGTTGATGTGCTGCGTGCGGCCCGGCGTGCGCGACGCAAAGGCCAGCCGCTTGTGCTGCGCCAGCGTGTTGATGGCCGTCGACTTGCCGGCGTTGCTGCGACCGACGAAGGCAATCTCGGGCAGCTCGGTCACCGGCAGCTGGTCGAGCTGGCTGGACGTGGTGAGGAAGCGCGCCGTGTGCAACCAGGCCAGCGCGGCAAGCGCCGCCGCCGATTCAGGCGCCCGTGCCGTCGCACGAAAGGTGGATGTCATGGGACATTGTAAAATCTTGCGGTTTGAACACCTGCACGGCTAACCGCCCGAGGCTCCTGCATGAAGCTGCCGTTCCTGATTGTGTCCCTGACGCTGGCTCTCAGCTCGATGGGCAGTGCCCGTGCCGCCGAGGCCCAGACCCCCGCGTTCAAGCCCGATCTGGCCAAGGGCGCAACCGTCGCCGCCACCTGCCAGGCCTGCCACACGGCCGACGGCACGCGGGGCGCACCGGCCAACCCGATCCTGCAGGGGCAGGTTCCCGAATACCTGGTCAAGCAGTTGACCGAGTTCAAGTCCGGCAAGCGCAACAACGCCATCATGGCGGGCATGTCGGCCGCGCTGTCCGAAGAGGACATGAAGAACGTGGCCGCGTTCTACGCCGACAAGCATGCCAAGTCCGGCTTTGCGAAGAGCAAGGCCACCATCTACCTGGGCGAGAAGATCTACCGCGGCGGCATCGCCGATCGCAACATACCCGCCTGCTCGGGCTGCCACAGCCCCAACGGAGCCGGCATCCCGATCCAGTACCCGCGCCTGTCCGGCCAGCACGCTGAATACACTGAGGCGCAACTGGTGGCCTTCCGTGGCGGCCTGCGCACCAACAGCGTGCCGATGACCGGCGTCGCGGCCAAGATGAACGACAAGGAAATCAAGGCCGTGGCCGACTACATCGCCGGGCTGCGCTGAACCGCAGCAGCGTTCGTGGGCAAAGGGCCGGTCGATGACCGGCCCTTTGCTTTTGCGGCAGCATCGCCCGCCCACGCTGCAGGGTCTGCACTGTAAGGATCGGCCTGCCGGCGCGACGAAAGTGCAGCAAACAGGACCATCGATGCATTTCTTCAAGGATCACGGTTTCATTGACCCCCATTCATCGCAAATCGCACCGCGCGCAGCCTATGAGTCGCGGCGAGACTGGTTGCGTCAGGTGGCGCTGGCCGCAGCCGGCACCACGCTGGGCAGCTTTGCCACGCGCCAGGCCCATGCCCAGGCGGCCCCGGCCGGGGTTGCGCTGCCGGGCGTACGCAGCACGGTGGCCGGTGCGCTGACGATGGAGAAAACCACGCCGCGCACCGATGCCACCAGCTACAACAACTTCTACGAGTTCGGCACCGACAAGTCCGACCCCGCACGCCACGCCGGCGCCCTGAAAACGCGGCCGTGGTCGGTGGTGGTCGAAGGCGAGGTGAAGAACCCGCGCCGCTTCGATCTCGACCAGCTGATGAAGCTCGGTGCGATGGAAGAACGCGTCTATCGCCTGCGCTGCGTCGAGGGCTGGTCGATGGTCATCCCCTGGGTGGGCTGGTCGCTGTCGAACCTGATCAAGGCGGTGGAGCCCACCGGCAATGCCCGATTCGTGCAGTTCGTGACGCTGGCCGACCCAGCCCAGATGCCGGGCCTGCGCTCGTCGGTACTCGACTGGCCGTATGTCGAAGCGCTGCGCATGGACGAGGCGATGCACCCGCTGACGCTGCTGGCGTTCGGCATGTATGGCGAGGTGCTGCCGCGCCAGAACGGCGCGCCGCTGCGCCTGGTGGTGCCCTGGAAGTACGGCTTCAAGTCGGGCAAGTCGCTCGTCAAGATCCGCTTCGTCGAAAAGCAACCCAGAACCAGCTGGGAAGTGGCCAACGACAGCGAATACGGCTTCTATTCCAACGTCAACCCGAACGTCGACCATCCGCGCTGGAGCCAGGCCACCGAACGACGCATCGGCGAGGGCGGCCTGCTCACCCGCAAGCGGGCGACGCTGATGTTCAACGGCTACGAACCGCAGGTCGGCCAGCTCTATGCCGGCATGGACCTGAAGAAGTACTTCTGACGTGAGTGCCTCGATGTCGCAGGCGGCCAGGGTGCCGCGGCCGGTGCCGTCGCGCTTGAATCGAGCGCCGGGCGCCAAGGCGGCCAAGCCGCTGGTCTTCGTCGCCGCGGCGCTGCCGTTTGCCTGGCTGCTGTGGGGTGCGATCGCCGACACGCTGGGGCCCAACCCGGCCGAAGCGCTGATTCGCGGCACGGGCGACTGGACGCTGCGCCTGCTGTGCCTGACGCTGGCCGTGACACCGCTGCGCCAGCTGACAGGCTGGCATGTGCTGGCGCGCTGGCGCCGCATGCTGGGCTTGTTCACTTTTTTCTATGGCGCGCTGCACTTCCTGTCGTTTGCCTGGCTGGACATGGGGCTGGACCTGGACGCGATCCTGCGCGACATCGCCAAGCGCCCGTTCATCCTGGTCGGCTCGCTGGCCCTGCTGCTGATGCTGCCGCTGGCGGCCACCTCGTTCAACCGCGCCATCAAGACGCTGGGGGCGGCGCGCTGGCAGGCGCTGCACCGCGCCGTCTACGCCGTGGCATTGCTGGCGCTGCTGCACTTCTTCTGGATGCGTGCGGGCAAGAACGATTTCGGCGAATGGTCGGTCTATGCGCTGATCGTCGCGCTGCTGCTGGGCTGGCGCTTGTGGCGCCGTGTCGCGGCCACGGGCAAGCGATGACCCGATAGGGCGTGCGGTCTGCCCCCCGCGGCCCGGGGGCAGCCAGCCGCGGTCATCGTGCCTACCATGCGCCAAGTTCAAGCGCCCGGTCGATGATCCCCACAGCAGCCCTCTCCCGCCGTCCGGTCTTCACGGGCGTCGAAGCCCATGAATGGCAACGCGCCGAAGCCTCGCTCGACATGGCGCGCATCACGCTTCAGCCCTGGCGCCTGTGTGAAGCCTTGACGGCGCTGGGCCGCTGCGAAAGGCGCAGCGGCAACACCGACGCCGCCGCGCGGCGATTCGACGCTGCGCTGGCCTGGGCGCGCGTGCTCGGCTGCGCCGACCTGCTGGCCGACCTGTTGTGTGAACGCGGCGAGCTGGCCGCCGACCGCGCACCCGATGCGCAGGCCGCCGATGGGGACGGCGACCCCGAGGCCTGGCTGCTGGCGCGCGCCTGTGCGGTCGAGGCCGCCGGCCTGGCGGCCCAGACCAGCGACCCGACCTGGGAGGTGCGCCTGCTGCTGCGCGCCAGCGACCTGTTCCATCGCCTGGGCAGCGCCGACGATGCCGCGGCCCTGCATCTGCGCGCCATGCAACGCCAGGGACGGCCGGTGCCGGGCGAGCGCCCCGTGCAGGCCGCCGACCCGCAGGCACACCCCACGCTGCAATAGGGTCGCGCGGCCATAATCTGCCGCGTCGCCACCTGCCGCGGCTCGACCGCCGAAGCCGCCATGTCCACCACGCTCAGGCTGATCTCGTCGATGGCCACGCGTGCCTTGCTGGCCGAACTGGCCGAGGCCTATGCCGTCGTGCAACCGCAAATCAGCCTGGCCGTCGAATCGGTCGGTGGTGTCGATGCAGCCCGGCGCGTGCAGGCCGGCGAAGCCTTCGACGCCGTGGTGCTGGCGGCCAAGGCCATCGACCAGCTGATCGACAGCGGCCAGCTGATTGCCGGCAGCCGGGCGGACCTGGTGCGCTCGGGCGTGGCGGTGGCGGTGCGCGCCGGCGCGCCGGCGGTCGACATCGGCAGTGAAGATGCGGTGCGCCAGGCGGTGCTGGCGGCACGCAGCATCAGCTTTCAACCGGCCCCAGCGGCGTGCATTTGCAGCAGCTGTTCGAGCGCTGGGGCATCGCCGAGCAGATCAAGTCGCGCATCGTGCAGGCGCCGCCCGGCGTGCCGGTAGGCAGCCTGGTGGCGCAAGGCGAGGTCGAGCTGGGCTTCCAGCAGCAGGCCGAACTGATCAACCTGCCCGGCATCACGGTGCTGGGCCCGCTGCCGCCGGCGATCCAGGTCATGACTGTCTTTTCAGCCGGCCTGTCGACCACCTCGACCCAGCCTGACGCGGTGCGTGCGCTGCTGGCCTGGATGGTGTCGCCCGCCTGCGCCACGATCAAGACGAACAACGGCATGGAGAGCGCCTGATGACGATGCCGACCACCCGCCTCGGCCGCAGCGGCTTGATCGTCTCGCGCCAGGCCCTGGGCACGATGACCTTCGGCCTGCAGACCGACGAGGCCACCTCGCATGCCATCCTCGACAATGCTTTGGCCGGTGGCATCAGCTTTATCGACACCGCCGACGTCTATCCGCTGGGCGGCACGCTGGCGAACGTCGGCGACACTGAGACCATCATCGGCCGCTGGCTGCAGGCCGGCGGCCCGGCGCGGCGCAACCGGGTCGTGCTGGCCACCAAGGCGGTCGGCAAGATGGGGCCCGAGCCCTGGAACCAGGGTGCGTCACGCAAACATCTGTTGCAGGCCATCGACGCGTCATTGGCGAGGCTGCAGACCGATCATGTCGATCTGTACCAACTGCACCACGACGATCGCAACACGCCGCTGGACGAAAGCCTGGAGGCACTGGACACCATCGTTCGATCCGGCCGTGCACGCTATGTCGGGGTGTCGAACTTCCTGTCGTACCGACTGGCGCGCGCGCTCGGCCGCGCCGACATCAAGGGCCTGCTGCGGCCGATCAGTGTGCAACCACGCTACAGCCTGCTGTTCCGCGAGATCGAACGTGAGCTGCTGCCGCTGGCCGATGAAGAAGGCATCGGCGTGATTCCCTACAACCCGCTGGCCGGTGGCCTGCTGAGCGGCAAGTACCGCGCGGGCGAAGCGCCACAGGCCAACACACGCTTCACGCTGGGCAGCGCCGGCAGCGTGTACCAGGACCGCTACTGGAACGAGCGCAGCTTTGCCACCGTGGCACAGTTGCAGACGCTGGCCGACGAAGCCAGCGTGGCGCTGGCCACGCTGGCCGTGGCCTGGGTGATGGCTCATCCGCAAGTGACGGCGACGATCCTCGGCGCCAGTCGTCCAGAGCAGCTGGACGCCACGCTGGCGGCGGCCGCCTACACGTTCGACCCGGCACTGAAGGCGCGGCTGGATGCGCTGACTGCTGACTATCGCAAGGGCGACGCGCCGAGGTAGGGCGACGCTGCCGTTGTGCGACGGTTCGCCTGGAAATGGCGACACGGCAGCCGGCTCTCGCCTGGTGCTTGGCACCTGTTGCCTCAGTCGATCTTGATGCCCGTGGTGGAAATCACCTCGCCCATCTTGTTGTAGGACGCGCGCAGGTGGCCGCCGATGTCTTCGGCCCCGCGGTAAGCGAAGGGCAGCTTCTGCTTCTCCAGGAAGTCCTTGAACGCCGGGGCGTTCACCGCCTCCCGACAGGCCTTCTCCAGCTTCGCCACGACGTCCTTGGGCATGCCCTTCGGCCCGACGATGCTGCCGAACAGCGAGTAGTTGCCGACGGTGACACCGATCTCCTTCATCGTCGGCACATCTGGATTGACCACCGATGCAGGATTGCTGCCGCGCATGACGGCATGCACCGCGCGCACGCACGCCACGCCCAGCTCGGCAAAGCACTGGTCCGTCCAGGACAGCGCGTGCGGCGTCACGATCACGTTGTCGAGCGCGAGCAGCGGTTCGTCCGCGGCGGGCGCCTCGGTCTCGAAGACCTCGAGCCCGGCACCGGCGATGCGTTGTTCCTGCAACGCTCGCGTCAGCGAGGCCTGGTCGACGATCGGCCCGCACGCGGTGTTGATCAGGAATGCACCGGGCTTCATCAGGCTCAGCCATTCTGCATTGATCAGATGATGGGTGTCGGAGGTCAGCGGGCAGCTGATCGAGAGCACGTCGGCCTCGCACAGCGACACACGCTCACCCTAAATCACGGGTCGGCCCAACTCCCAAAGGCAAACTTGGACAAGAGTGGTGATCACCTCTGTCTCCCCTGCCTCAAAAGTAGGCAGGGTAGGCAGTTAAACCTGGTCAATATCCAGTCGACATGTGGAGTGACCCCCTCACTTGCTGATCAGTGTTCGGCCAGCGTCAACAGTGCGGGTACCTGGAGACACGCCACGACGCTATCGCAATTGATGACTCAGACTGCATGTCGGAAACTCTTACACTTTGAGATGAGACTCGACCGCGACGTTAATGAAATCAGCGGGTTGTGATTCCGGCGCGTATCTTGCTTGAGAAGATCAGCGGCGCTTGAATCGCATTACCGCCCGAGTTCATCCACACTTGCCCATAGGATTCCCTCATCATGAAAACTGCACTTAGCGTCCTGAGTTTCGTCGGGCTTGTTGCCGCAGCCGCCCCGGCCTCGGCTGTGGCTGTCGGTGGCTACACATTCAATCCCAACGCGTTTGCCGACACCGTGATCTCTTCCTCGGGAACATTCAGTACCTCGGGTGGCACCCTGTCTTCCGTGCTGACTGACACCGACGCGGGCACCTACGCATTCTCATTTTCGACCGGTGCCTTTGTGGAGATGGGCTTTACCGACAACACGCTGGTCAACGGCGCCGGCGCCGATCTGGTGTTGTTCGATTTGGGTGTTCCCGATTCCTTTAAGTTGTCCATCACCATCGGCGGGACCATGCTCAGTTACGCCAGTGTCGCAACCGGCGAATCTGCCGGTGGCTTCCCCCTGAATGCCGTAGCGATCGAACTTGGTGACTTCGGCATCGCCAGCGGCGCCTCGCTGAGCAGCATCGTCATCGGATTGGACTTCATAGGGGGTGAAGGTACCGTGCCCTCGCTGTCGTTGGTCGGTGCGTTGAACTCTGGCGACGTAGGAAACGTGCCCGAGCCCGCCACCCTGCTGCTGACAGGCTTGGCGCTTGGTGGTTTGGGCGTCTCCAGTCGTCGCAAGCAACAAGCTCGCTAGCCTCAACTTCACTGGTGCACTCGGTGTTCGCCGGACGCTTGACGGCCAATGTCCTCGGCCCCCCAATGCGAGTCCCCGTCGACCTCGGCGCCCTGGCCCGTTCTGCCGCGGTGCTGAAGACAAGGAGCCGAGCCACAGGCTGAGTGCCTTGCCTTCCCCCTGGCGCACGCGGCCCGGCTTGAATCCGGCGCCGACGGGACAGGGCGGATCGTCAACCCTTGCGGTCGAACTCGCTGCCGCCGAAGTAGATGCGGTTGAACACCGGCGAGATCACGAGTTCGTTGATGCACACATGCGGCGGCATCTCGGCCACGAAGCGGATCGTGCGCCCGAGGTCATCCTCCTGCAGCATGCGCGCCTTGTCCTCGGCGCTGGGCTCGATCGGGCGCTGCTTGAGGATCGGCGTGGCCACTTCGCCGGGGCACAACGCGGTGGCGCGCAGCCCGTGCAGGCCTTCCTCGATGTTGAACGAGTGCGTCAGCGCCATCAGCGCGGCCTTGCTCGCCGTGTAGGCCGGGCCGGTCAATCGGCTCAGATGCCAGCCGGCGAACGACGCCACGTTGATGACCGTGCCGCGACCGCGTGCGCGCATGCCGTGCAGCACGGCCAGCGTGCAGTAGGTGGCACCATTCAGGTTGACCGCGACCACCTTGTCGAAGGTCACGCCGTCGGTCTCACCCCAGAAGCGTTTCGGAAAGTTGATGCCGGCGCTGTTGACAAGAATGTCGACGCCGCCGTATTGCGCGTGGATCGCGGCGGCGACACGATCGACCGCCGACTTGTCGGCAACGTCGAGCGCCATGGCGCTGATCGCGTCGACTGCCACACCCTTGCTGCGTGCGACCTCGAGCGCGGCGTCGAGCTTGGTGGCGTCGCGTCCGGAGATGACGACACTGCAGCCGGCAAGCGCCAGCTCGATGGCGCCGGCCAGACCGATGCCACTGCCGCCACCGGTGATCCAGGCCACCTGGCCCGTCAATGTCGTGCGGCTGGTCATGCGGGTCTCCTTCGAAGTCGACGTGAAGCAAGACGCTCAGCGCATGCCGATGCGCGAGCCCTTGAACAGATCCTTCACGTCGCGCGGTGCCGCCCTCCAGTAGGGCTTGGGCGCCTCGACCTGGGCACCCAATCGTGCCGCAGCATGCCAGGGCCAGCGCGGGTCGTACAGCATCGCGCGCGCCAGCGCCACCGCGTCGGCCCGGCCTTCGGCGATCACGGCTTCGGCCTGTTCAGGCTCGGTGATCAGGCCGCAGGCGATCGTGGGCAGGCCCACCGCGGCCTTGACGGCCTGCGCCAGCGGCACCTGATAGCCCGGGCCCAGCGTGATGCGCTGCAGCGGCGAGATGCCGCCGCTGGAGACATGCATGGCGGCGCAGCCGCGCACCTTCAGCGCCTGGCCAAAGGCGATCGTGCTGTCCAGATCCCAGCCGCCGTCGACCCAGTCGGTGGCCGAAACGCGCACCCATACCGGCAGTTGCGCCGGCACCGCGGCACGAACGGCGTCGAACACCTCCAGCGGGAAGCGCAGGCGACGCTCCAGGCTGCCGCCGTGGTCGTCTTCACGCCGGTTGCTGATCGGCGACAGGAACTGGTGCAGCAGGTAGCCATGTGCGGCGTGCAGCTCGATGCCGTCGAAGCCGGCGCGCACGGCGCGCTGCGCCGCATCGACGAAGTCTTGCCGCACCTGTCGCAACCCAGCGGCGTCGAGCGCGGCCGGCGCCTCTTCACCCGGCGCATGCGGCAGGGCCGATGCAGACACGGCCGGCCAGCCACCGGGCTCATCGTGCGGGATCTGCAGCCCGCCATCCCAGGGCGCACGACTCGAGGCCTTGCGCCCGGCATGCCCCAGCTGAACGGCCAGCTTGATCGGCGCCACGCGGCGCAGCAGCGCCAGCAGGCGCGCAAATGCCGCCTCCTGGGCATCGTCGTACAGGCCGGTGCAGCCCGGCGTGATGCGCCCCTGCGCACTGACCGCGGTGGCCTCGACGATGAGCAAGGCCGCACCCGACATCGCCAGCTGGCCCAGGTGCAGGGTGTGCCAGTCAGCCGGCACGCCATCGACAGCCGAGTACTGGCACATCGGCGCGATCAGGATGCGGTTGTCCAGGGCCAGCGGGCCGAGTTGCCAGGGATCGAAGAGTCGGGGCATGGAAATCTCGTTGAATGGGGTTCAGCTTCGAGCCAGCACCGGCGCCAGCGACCGCCCGGTGTGCGACCCCGCGGCCACAACTGCCTCGGGCTGGCCTTCGACGACGATGCGGCCGCCGCCATTGCCGCCTTCAGGGCCGAGGTCGATCACCCAGTCGGCTTCGGCGATGACGTCGAGGTCGTGCTCGATCACCACCACGCTGTGACCCCCATCGACCAGCCGGTGCAGCACGCGAATCAGCTTCTCGACATCGGCCATGTGCAGGCCCACCGTCGGTTCATCCAGCACGTACAGCGTGTGCGGCGCCTTGTTGCCGCGGCGCGTGATGTCGTCGCGCACCTTGCTCAGTTCGGTCACCAGCTTGATGCGCTGCGCCTCGCCGCCCGCTGAGCGTGGGGCTGGGCTGGCCCAGCGTCAGATAGCCCAGGCCCACGTCCTTCAGCAGCTGCAGCGGGTGGCTGACCACGGGCATGCTGGCAAAGAAGTCGACCGCCTCGTCGACCTCCATCTGCAGCACCTCACCGATGTTCTTGCCGCGCCAGGTGACGGCCAGGGTCTCGGCGTTGAAGCGCCGGCCATGGCAGACGTCGCACAGCACCTTGACGTCGGGCAGAAAGCTCATCGCGATCGTGCGCATGCCCTGCCCTTCGCAGGCGTGACAGCGGCCGTCGCCGGTATTGAACGAGAAGCGCGCGGCAGCGTAGCCGCGCGCCTTGGCCTCCAGCGTCTCGGTGAAGAGCTTGCGGATGGCGTCCCAGAAGCCGATGTAGGTGGCCGGGCAGCTGCGCGGCGTCTTGCCGATCGGCGTCTGGTCGACCTCGAGCACGCGGTCGATGGTCTCGAAGCCGCTCAGGGCGCTGCAGCCGGTCAGCGGCGGAAGCCTGCCAGCGGCCAGCGCATCACGCCCGGCCTTGCTGGCCTTCAAGGCCACCAGCGCCTGCACATTGGCCAGCAGCACATCGCGCGCCAGCGTGCTCTTGCCCGATCCCGACACCCCCGTCACCGCCACCAGGCGCTGCAGCGGCAATCGCAACCTCAGCTGCTGCAGGTTGTGCATCGAAGCACCGGTGAGGTAGAGCGCCGGCATCAGCACGTCGACCGCGCGCCGAGCGTGCAGCGGGTGTTTGAGCGGATGCGCCAGCAGGCGGCCGGTCACCGAATCAGGCTGCCGCGACAGGTCGGCCACGGTGCCCTCGGCCACCAGTCGGCCGCCGCGTTTGCCGGCGCCGGGGCCGATGTCGATGATGTGGTCGGCGCGGCGGATGGTGTCCTCGTCGTGCTCGACCACCACCAGCGTGTTGCCCTTGTCGCCCAGCTTGGCCAGGGCGCCCAGCAGAATGCCGTTGTCGCGCGGGTGCAGGCCGATGGTGGGCTCGTCGAGCACGTAGCACACGCCCTGCAGGTTGCTGCCCAGCTGCGCCGCCAGCCGGATGCGCTGCGCCTCGCCGCCGCTGAGCGTGGGCGCGGCGCGGTCCAGCGTCAGGTAGCCCAGGCCCACGTCCGCCAGGAATTCGAGTCGGCTGCGAATCTCGACCAGCACGTCGCGCGCGATGTCGGCGTCGCGCCCGCGCAGGTCGAGCGCGTCGATCCAGGCGCGCGCTTCGTGCACCGACAGGCGCGCGATGTCGCCGATGGGCCTGGCCTCGAAAGTGACGCCGCGCGACGCTGGATTCAGCCGCGCGCCGCTGCAGTCGGGGCAGGGGTCGCCGGCCAGGCCCTCGACCTCGACCTCTTCAGACGGGAAGCTCTGCTCGCGGCCCTTGTCGTCGTCGTCGCGTACCGAGTCGTCGTAGGCCTTGCGCTGTTCGCGCGTCAGCGCCAGACCCGTGCCCACACAGGTGCTGCACCAGCCATGCTTGCTGTTGTAGCTGAACATCCGCGGGTCCAGTTCGGGGTAGCTGGTGCCGCAGACGGGGCAGGCACGCTTGGTCGAGAACACCTTGACCGCGCCGATGCCGGCGCCGCTACCCCCCGCGTCCATCGCCGCAGCCAGGCCGTCCAGCGGGTGCAGCAAATGCAGCACGCCCTTGCCCAGGTCGAGTGCCTTGCTCAGCAGTGCGCGCAACTCAGCCTCGTTGTCGGCGGCGACCACGATGCTGCCCACCGGCAGTTCGATCGTATGTTCCTTGAAGCGGTCGATGCGCGGAAAGGGGTCGACCTTGATGAACTCGCCGTCGATGCGCAGGTGGGTGTGGCCGCGCGCCTTGGCCCACTTGGCCAGGTCGGTGTAGACGCCCTTGCGGTTGACCACCAGCGGCGCCAGCAGGCCCACGTGCTGGCCCCGATGGTCGCGCAGCAACTGCGCGGCAATGCTCTCGGCGCTTTGTGCCTTCACTGGCGCGCCGTCGTGCACGCAGTGCTGCAGGCCCAGCTTGACCCACAGCAGACGCAGGAAATGCCAGACCTCGGTGGTGGTGGCGACCGTGCTCTTGCGTCCGCCTCGACTCAAACGTTGTTCGATCGCCACGGTGGGCGGAATGCCGTAGACGGCGTCGACCTCGGGCCGGCCGGCCGGCTGCACGATGCTGCGCGCATAGGCGTTCAGGCTCTCCAGATAGCGACGCTGGCCTTCGTTGAACAGGATGTCGAAGGCCAACGTGCTCTTGCCGGATCCGGAGACACCTGTGACCACGTTGAACTTGCCGCGCGGTATGTCCACGCTCAGGTTCTGCAGGTTGTGCTCCTTGGCATTGACGATGCGGATGGCATCGTCGGCGGCGGTGCGCGCCTGGCGCTGTGCTCGCACCAGGGTCTGCAAGGGCACGCCTTCGGCAGCGCGCGGGGTATCGAAACCGAGCGACGCTTCGTACTCGCGCAGCGCCCTGCCCGTGTGCGAGCTGGCATGGGCCTTCACATCATCCGGTGTGCCGGTGCACACGACGTGGCCACCCCCTTCACCGCCTTCGGGGCCCAGGTCGACGATCCAGTCGGCGGCGCGGATCACGTCCAGGTTGTGCTCGATCACCAGCAGCGAGTGCCCGGCGTCGAGCAGCTTGCGCAGCGCACGCATCAGCTTGGCAATGTCGTCGAAATGCAACCCGGTGGTGGGTTCGTCGAACAGGAACAAGGTGCCGCGCCGCGCCACGGCCTGGCGCGGGCCCGACGCCGCATCGGCCAGAAAGCCTGCCAGCTTCAGACGCTGCGCCTCGCCGCCACTGAGCGTGGGCACCGGCTGGCCCAGCCGCACGTAGTCCAGACCGACATCGATGAGAGGTTGCAGCCGCTGCACCACGCCGTAGTCGCGCTGGAACCAGTGGGCGGCCTCGGCCACCGTCAGGTCGAGCACGTCGGCCACGCTGAACTGATGCGGGCCGCGCGTGAGCTTGACGTCCAGCACCTCGGCGCGAAAGCGCCGGCCATCGCAGTCGGGGCAACGCAGGTAGACGTCGGACAGAAACTGCATCTCGACATGTTCGAAACCCGAGCCGCCGCAGGTCGGGCAGCGCCCGTCGCCGGCGTTGAAGCTGAAGGTGCCGGCGCTGTAGCTGCGCTCGCGTGCCAGGGCCGAGTCGGCAAACAGCTTGCGCAGTTCGTCGAAGGCGCCGACGTAGCTGGCCGGGTTGCTGCGCGCGGTCTTGCCGATCGGGCTCTGGTCGACGAAGACAGCGTCCGACAGCTGTTCGGCGCCCAGCAGCCGGTCGTGCGCGCCCGGCGTCTCGGTGGGTTTGCCGAACTGGCGCGCCAGCGCCGGATACAGCACGTCCTGGATCAGCGTGCTCTTGCCCGATCCGCTGACCCCCGTGACCACCACCAGGCGCTGCAGCGGCAGTTGCACCGACACGCCCTGCAGGTTGTGTTCGCGCGCGCCCTCAAGCACCAGCTTGGGCGTGCTGATCTGCACCAGGCGGCGAAAGCCGATGCTGACCTGCTTGCGCGCGCCCAGGTAGGCGCCGGTCAAGGTGTTGGCGCTGCGCGCGGCCTCCGGCGTGCCGTCGAACACGATCTGCCCACCACGCTCGCCCGGGCCAGGGCCCATGTCGATCAGACGGTCGGCGGCCAGCATGACTGCCGGGTCATGTTCGACCACCACCAGCGTGTTACCGGCGTCGCGCAGGCGATGCATGGCCTGCACGATGCGGTTCATGTCGCGCGGATGCAAACCGATGCTGGGCTCGTCGAGCACGAACAGCGTGTTGACCAGGCTGGTGCCCAGCGCCGTGGTCAGGTTGATGCGCTGCACCTCGCCACCGCTGAGCGTGCGGCTCTGGCGGTCCAGCGTCAGATAGCCCAGGCCGACGTCGCACAGGTACTTCAGCCGCGTCCGCACCTCGTCCAGCAGCAGCTTCAGCGCCTCGTCGAGCATGGTGCTGGGCAGCGTCAGGCCGTCGAAGAAGCGCCGCAGGCGCTCGATCGACAGCTGCATCAGGTCGTGCAGGTGCAAGCCCGGCAGCGCTTCGAGTTGCGCACGCGACCAGGCCGCGCCGACCGGCGAGAAACGTTTCTCGGTCGGCAAGACCGCGTCGGCATCGATCTTCGAGCCCATGCGCCAGAGCAGCGCTTCCAGCTTCAGCCTGGCGCCACCGCAGGCCGCACAAGGTGTGTAGCTGCGGTACTTGGACAAGAGCACACGGATGTGCATCTTGTAGGCCTTGCTCTCCAGGTAGCCGAAGAAGCGGCGGATGCCGTACCACTGCTTGTTCCAGTTGCCGGTCCAGTTGGGCGAGCCTTCGATCACCCAGTCGCGCTGCGCTGTGGTCAGCTGTGCCCAGGCCGTGTCGCGCGGAATACCGGCCTCGCCGGCGTACTTGACGAGATCGTCCTGGCAGTCCTTCCAGGCCGGGGTCTGCAGCGGCTTGATGGCACCGTTGCGCAATGTCTTGCGGTTGTCGGGGATCACCAGCCCGAAATCGACCCCGATCACGCGCCCGAAGCCGCGGCAGCTGTCGCAGGCGCCAAAGGCCGAGTTGAAACTGAACAGCGCCGGCTGCGGATCGGCGTAGCGGGTGTCGCTCTCGGGGCAGTGAAGCCCCGTCGACCAGCGCCAGGGCGAGACTTCGTCCCCGGCGAACACGTTGAGCCGGCCGCCGCCGCGCTTGAGCGCCAGTTCGATGGCCTCCATCACGCGCACCTTCTCGGCGGTGCTGAAACGAAAGCGGTCGGCGACCACGTCCAGGATCTTCTTGTTGCCGTCGATGCGTTCACCGTGCACGCGGGTGAAACCACTGGCCGACAGCCACTGTTCCTGCTGCTCGGCCGAGGTGTCGGCCGGCAGTTCGACCGGAAAACTCAACACCAGACGTGGGTCGCCAACCGCCTTCGCGCGCGCCTGCAGGTCGGCATGGATGGTCTCGGGTGAGTCGTGTCGCACGGGCAAGGCGGTGGCCTTGTCGAACAGCTGGGCAGCACGCGCGAACAGCAGCTTCAGGTGGTCGTTGAGCTCGGTCATCGTGCCGACCGTGCTGCGGCTGGTGCGCACCGGGTTGGTCTGGTCGATGGCGATCGCCGGCGGCACGCCGTCGACACGGTCGACCGCCGGCCGGTCCATGCGGTCGAGGAACTGGCGCGCATAGGCGCTGAAGGTCTCGACGTAGCGCCGCTGCCCTTCGGCGTACAGGGTGTCGAAGACCAGGCTGGACTTGCCCGACCCGCTGGGGCCGGTGACGACGGTCATCTCCCCCGTCATCACATCGAGGTCGATGTTCTTCAGGTTGTGCTGGCGCGCGCCGCGGATCCGGATGACACCTGAAGACATGGCAGAGAAGGCCTCTAAGGGCTGGCGAAACTTTCCATTCTAGGCAGCCGGGGTAGCCGACATGACCCGCGCGGGCGTCAATCCCTGCAAGTCCTTACACGTGGGTAGGTTTGTCAGCTTGCGCCGAAGGCCAGCCCCGGTGACAGTTCGTCGTTGCAGTCCACACTCAGGCGAACATCGATCATGGCAATCCCCCGTCCATCGCGCGCGCTCGCCCTTCGGCTCGCAGCGGGTCTGGCCCTGACACTGGCCGGCGCGGCGCCGGTCGCAGCGCAGATCCTGATCGGCCAGACCGCCAGCTTCACGGGCCCGGTGGCATCAGGCGTCAAGGAGGGCACCGAGGGCGCGCGCGACTACATCGACCTGATCAACGAACGCGGCGGCGTGAACGGGCAGAAGATCGTTTTGATGTCGCTGGACGACAAGTTCAGCCCGAAGCTGGCGGCCGAGAACGCCCAGAAGCTGATCGAGAAAGGCGCGGTGGCGCTGTTCTTCAACCGCGGCACACCGCAGTCGGCGGCCATCATGCCGGTGCTGGACAAATACAAGGTGCCACTGATTGCGCCGTCCACCGGCGCCATGCTGCTGCACAAGCCGGTTCACCCCTGGGTGTTCAACGTTCGTGCCACCTACCAGCGCGAGGCCGATCGTGCGGTGCGCCATCTGCGCCTGATCGGTCTCGACCGCATCGCACTGTTGCAGTCCGACGACTCGTTCGGGGATGATGGCGCAGCCGGCGCACTGGCGGGTTTCGAGGCCAGCAAGCTCAAGCCCGTGCTGCACCAGAAGTATTCGCGCGCCAAGCCCGACTTCGCGCCGATCGGGCCGATGATTGCCAAGGCCAATGTGCAGGCGGTGGTCTTCATCGGTGCCGGAACGCAGGTGGTCGATGGCATGAAGGCGATCCGGGCGGCGGGGTCGCACGCGCAGATCGTCACGCTGTCCAACAATGCGGCTTCAGGCTTCATCAAGGCACTGGGGCCGATGGCGCACGGT
Source organism: Rubrivivax sp. (assembly GCA_016707445.1). Lineage (GTDB taxonomy): Bacteria > Pseudomonadota > Gammaproteobacteria > Burkholderiales > Burkholderiaceae_C > Rubrivivax. The sequence continues at coordinate 138,448 of JADJHR010000009.1, read as the reverse complement.
GTGGTCGTGAGCCAGGTCTTCCCCTTCGAGCGCTCGCTGGCGTCACCGCTGGTGAAGGAGCTGCAGGAACTGCTGGCCACGCGACGCAAGGGCGAAGAGGCCACGCCCGCGATGCTGGAAGGCTTTGCCGCCGCCAAGGTGCTGGTCGAAGCCCTGAAGCGCGCCGGCAAGGACCCGACCCCAGAACGCATCAAGTCTGCCCTGGAAGGCTTTAAGCGCGTCGACATCGGTGGCCTGGAAGTGAGCTACAGCCCGAGCGACCACACCGGCCTGGACTATTCCGACCTGTCGATCATCAACGCCGAGGGCAGGTTCCAGCGCTAGGCGCGCAGGGTCGCAGCAGCCGCGCTCAGGCCAGCACCACGTCCCAGCGGTGCGGCCCCGGCGGCGGCCGGCGCATCAGCGGCAGCGTGGCCTCGGGCTTGAAGGCGCGGCGCGCCAGCGCGGCCATGCGCTCGGCCTCGGCCTCGAGCACGGGGTCGACGAGCAGGCGCACGCCCACACCTTCGGGCGCCAGGGTCCAGCCGCGGCGCAGCTGGCGCACATGGGCCAGTTCGTGCCCGAGCAGGCCCCAGCCCTCGGCCGACGCGGGGTCGTAGTGGCCGGGGTCGATGTAGATGTCGCTGCCATGCACGAAGGCCTTGCTGCCCATCGATGCCGGTACTGCGCTCAGGTGCACGCGCACGTCGGCGAACGAGGTGCCGAACAGCAGCTCCATCCGATGCATCACATTGGGCGGCAACGGCAGGCCCTGGTCGGCGTCGCCGAACGACAAGCGGTGGATGTCGATCATGGGGTCTCTCCTGGCCTTTGGTCGCAACCAGTATCAGTCGCGTGCAACCCCTTGCACATCACCCCGAAGGGGCCGTCTCTCCCTAGGGTGCGGGACGTTTTCGACCGCAATGCGGCGCTGCCGTGCAGCCTGTCACGGCCGCCATCAGGCTCTGTCGACGATCAGCGATGATCGCTGCCCATGAAAGTCTTCGGAATCGCCGGTCATTCCGGCATGGGCAAGACCACCTTGCTCGAACGCCTGGTGCCTGCGCTGCGCGCACGCGGCCTGGTGGTCTCGCTGATTAAGCACAGCCACAAGGCGATCGAGATCGACCGTCCGGGCAAGGACTCGTACCGGCTGCGCGAAGCCGGCTGCCAGGAGGTGCTGCTGCTCGGCGACGGCCGCTGGGCGCTGATGCACGAACTGCGTGGCGCCGACGAGCCGGCGCTGGACTATCTGCTCAGCCGCCTGCAGCACTGCGACATCGTGCTGGTGGAGGGCTTCAAGCGCGGCGACTTTCCCAAGCTCGAGGTCTGGCGCGCCGAGGCCGGCAAGCCCCCACTGTGGCCCGACTGGCCGGGCATCGTGGCCATGGCCTGCGAAGGTCAAGCGCCCGCAATGCCACCACGCGTGCTGCCCCTGGCGGACACGATGGCGATCACCGAACTGGTGCTCGCCTCGGCCGCGCCCGTGCTCAACGCCGGCTCAGAAACCTGAGCATCTCGGCCTTGGTCTGCGGCGACTGCAGGATGCCCAGGTGCGCCGTGCCCAGCACGGCGTCGTAGGCACCCTGGCCGGTCAGGTCGACCTGCCTGGCGCCCTTGAGCACGGCACTCTTCGAGAAGTCGGCTGCACGGCCGTTGCTGTCCATCGCCGGCACCGGCGTGAAGAAACCGTCCTGCGCCGCGAAGTAGACGAAGCTCGTGTCGGCATTGCGGATCACCAGCACCCGCGTGAGCCATTCGATCTCGTCCCAGCCGCGCTTGCCGTTCAGCAGCTTGAGAAAGGGCGTGTCCGCCGCGCCCAGTTCCTGGCAGACCTCGCTGGTCGGCGTGAAGCCGCCGAAGGCCGGCAGCTGGAAGTAGTTCAGCGGCGAGGGGCTGCAGTTGACGATGCCGTGATTGGGCCCGTCGATCGCCACCAGGCGGCGCACGGTGCGATCGGCCTCGTCCTGGCGCATCCATTCGCGCGCCAGGGTCACGCCCAGGCTGTGCGCCACGATGTCCACCTGCCGGGAACCGGTGTAGGCCAGCACGGCGCGCACGAAGCGGCGCAGGTCGGGCACGTTGGCCTGGTTGGTGTGGGCGATGCCCGAGCGCCGCGTGTTGTCGGCCGCCAGATCGCACTGGTCGCCCTGGTATCCCAGGCCCCAGAGTTCGCTCGTGCTGTAGCCGTTGTCGGCCAGGTGCTGGGCCAGGCCCTGGACCTTGCCGTTGGTCGCGCTGCAGGGCGTGGCGTAGGGCACGTCGTTGTTGCCGTGCAGGAAGATCACCGGCGTTCGCGTGACCGCACCGGCGGCGCCGAAGCCGATCACCGGCTTGCCCAGCGAGGCATCCTCGATGACCGGAAAGTCAGCCGGAAAAGTGGTGCCGACCGTGCCGGCCGCCTGCGCGATGGCAGCCGCCAGCAGCGCCAGCAGCGCAGCGCCTCGGTGCATCCAGGTCTTGGTTGTCATCGTGTGATCTCCTTGTCGTGTCGACGGGCAGGAACGTTCAACTTCAGGCGGCCAGGAAACGCTCGACCAGGGCGGTCTGCTCGGGCACGTTGAGCGCCGGCGCATGGCCACAGCCCGGAATGGTGGCCACCAGCGCGCGCGGGCCGCGCGTGCGCATCGCGTCGGCCACGTCGGGCAGCAGCAGGTCCGAGGTTTCGCCGCGCAGGCACAGCACCGGGATGCTCAGCGCGTCCCAGGCGTCCCACTGCAGATAGTCGTCGGGATGGTGGACGAACTGCTGCACCATCGCGGGGTCGTAGTGCGGCGTGACGCGGCCATCGGGCAGACGGCGCATCGAGCTTTCGGTCAGCGTGCGCCACATCGCATCGCTCAGCCAGCCATAGGGCTTGTAGACGGTGCGGAAGTACTGCTCCAGCTCGAGCATGGTGGCAAACGCCGGCGGACTGCCGGCGTAACTGAGGATGCGGTCGACCGCGGGTGCCGCCAGCTCGGGCCCGATGTCGTTGAGCACCAGGCGGTGGATGCGGCCACGCAGGCCCCCGACCGCCGCACGCAAGCCGATGGCGCCGCCCATCGAAGTGCCCAGCCACAGGCAGTCGCGCACGCCCAGCTGATCGAGCAGCGACACCGCCTGACGTTCGTAGAAGTCCAGGCAGTACTCGTCGGCAGGTACCGGGCTCCACTGGCTGTAGCCGCGGCCCAGGGTGTCGGGGCAGATCACGCGCCAGCGCTGCGCCAGCAGCGCCGCGATGTGGTCCATGTCGCGCCCGGTGCGGGCCAGGCCGTGCCAGGCCACCACCACGTCGGCATGGCCCGACCCCCATTCGGTGACGTGCAGTTCACGCCCTGCGCAGGTGAGGTAGCGCGATTGCGGTGTCATGGTTCAGGCCGCGCGCTGCAGCAGCTGCACCGCGCGGGCGCGCAGGCGGCCGACGACGCCGGTGGGAAAGTGGTAGACCGAGAGCACGAACAGCACACCCAGCCACAGCAGCCAGCGGTCGGGCGAGACGAACTGCGACAGCACCGGCACGCCCTCGAGCGCGCCGGCACCCAGCTTCAGCAGGTCCTGCAGGTAGTTCTGCGCCAGCACGAACAGCGCGGCGCCGACCACCGCACCGTACATCGTGCCCATGCCGCCGATCACGACGATGAGCAGGATGTCGAGCATGATCTCGAAAGAGAGCGTGGTGTCGGGCCCGACGTAGCGCAGCCACAGCGCCAGCAGCGCGCCAGCCAGGCAGGCGAACAGCGCCGACAGCACGTTGCTCCAGGTGCGGTAGACGACGGTGCGAAAGCCGATCGCCTCGGCGCGAAAGTCGTTCTCGCGGATCGCCTGCAGCACGCGCCCGAAGGGTGAATTCACGATGCGCAGCAGCGCCAGGAAGAGCAGCAGCACGGCCACGAACAGCAGGTAGTAGGTGAAGATCCTGCCATCGATGTCCAGCCCCAGGATGGGGCCGTCGAAAGGCTCGAACGAGGGCTGCAGCCACTCGGGGCCCTTGAAGGTCAGCCCGTCCTCGCCGCCGGTGAAGTCAGACAGCTGCGAGGCCAGGGTCTGGAACGCGGTGGCCACGGCCAGCGTGATCATGGCGTAGAAGATTGCCTTCACGCGCAGCGAGAACAGCCCGATCACCAGCGACAGCACGAGCGACACCGCCAGCGCGGCAAGCGTGCCCAGCAGCACGGCTGTCCAGCCCGGGCCCATGCGCGTGCTGGCGATCGCCACGCCGTAGGCGCCGATGCCGTAGAACATGGTGTGCGCAAAGCTGACGATGCCGGTGTAGCCCAGCAGCAGATCGAAGCTGGCCACCAGCAGGATGAAGACCAGCAGCTTGGCCGCCACCGACAGCGCCTTCGCCCCCGGGAAGGCAAACGGCGCCACCGCCAGGCCCACCACGATGAGCAGCAGCAGCAGCACCAGCCAGCGGCTGCGCGGGGGGTCGTGCGACAGCACCCGATCGAGAACGCGGCCGGCGCTCATCGGTTCGTCACCGGATACAGGCCCTGCGGCCGCCACAGCAGCACCGCGATCATCAGGCCGATGTTGGAGAACAGCGCCACCTTGGGCGCCAGGTAGCCGGTGTAGTTGGCCATCAGCCCGACCAGCAGCGCGCCGATGAAGCAGCCCAGCGTCGAGCCCAGGCCGCCGATGATGATGACGATGAACAGCAGCACGTTGACCTGCGCGCCGATCTGCGCCGACACGCTTTGCTGGTACAGCGCCCACATCACGCCGCCCAGACCAGCCAGCGCCGAACCAGCGACGAAGACACCGACGAACAGCCGGCGGATGCGATAGCCCAGCGACTCGACCATCTCGCGGTCCTGCACGCCGGCGCGGATCAGCAGGCCGATCTTGGTGCGCGCCAGCGTCCAGGCCAGCACGATGAAGACGACAGCGCCGATCGCCGAGGCCAGCAACCGGTACTTCTCGATCGCCGCATCACCCACCAGGTAGGCGCCGCGCAGGATGTCGGGCAGCGGCAGCGCGATCTGCAGCGGGCCCCAGATGACCTTGATGATCTCTTCGCCGACGATCATGCCGCCCATCGTGATCAGGATCTGCTTCAGGTGCAGGCCGTAGACCGGACGCACGATCACGCGCTCGAAGGCCCAGCCCAGCGCGCCGGCAACGGCCATCGCCACCAGCATGGCGGCGAACACCACCACCAGACTCTGCCAGCCGCCCTGCGCCGAGAAGCCGGCCATGCCGCCCATCACCGAGGTGGCCATGAAGGCGCCCAGTGCGATGAAGACGCCGTGGCCGAAGTTCAGCACGTCCATCAGGCCGAACACCAGGGTCAGGCCGGACGCGATGACGAAGACGATGAAGCCCATCGCCAGCCCGGCCACGGTGAGCGTGACCCAGGTGCTGCCGCTGCCGATGGCCGGCACGGCCAGCAGCATCACCGCGGCCAGCAGCGCCAGCGGTTTCCAGTCGAACGCCGCGCGCGGCAGCGCGGCCCGCAGCTCGGTCGGGTTCATTGATGGGCTCCCAGTGACAGGCCCAGCAGCCGCTGCTGCAAGTGATCGTCGGCGGCCAGTTCGGCCATGGCCCCGCTGTGCACGACGCGGCCATCGTCCATCACGGCTACCGTGTCACCCAGCGCCTTGGCCATCATGAAGTTCTGCTCGACCAGCAGGATCGTCGTCTGCTGGCGCTTGAGTTCACGGAAGGCCGTGATCAGGTTCTGGATGATCGACGGCGCCAGGCCCTTGCTCGGCTCGTCGATCAGGATCAGGTCGCGCGGTTCGCAAATCGCACGAGCCACCGCCAGCATCTGCTTCTGGCCGCCGGACAGCTTGCCCGCCGGATACAGCCAGAACTTCTGCAGCGCCGGAAACAGGCCGAAGATCCATTGCAGCCGGTCGCGGTCGATGGCGTCGGCGTGGCGCGCGGCGCGGGCGGCCAGCAGCATGTTCTCTTTCACCGTCAGGTCGCTGAAGATGCCCATGTTCTCGGGCACGTAGGCGATGCCCAGCGCGGCGATGTCGGGCGTGGTCAACGGTTGCAGGCTCTGGCCACGGAACTGCAGATCACCTTGCGAGGCGCGCCACAGGCCCATGATGGTGCGCAGCGTGGTCGTCTTGCCGGCGCCGTTGCGGCCCAGCAGCGTCGTCACCTCACCTTCGGGCACCACCAGGTCCACGCCGTGCAGGATGTGGTACGCGCCGATGTGCGTGTGCACACCGCGCAGTTGCAGCAGGGGGGCCGGATTCATGTCTCTTCTTCCGCCGCCATGCCCAGGTAGGCCTGTTGAACGACGGGCGACGCGATCACCGTTGCCGGCTCGCCATCGGCCACCAGCTGCCCGTTGTTGAGCACGATGATGCGGTCCGACAGTTCGCGCACCACGTCCATCTTGTGCTCCACCAGCAGGATCACCACGTCCTTGCGGCTCTTGAGCTGGCGGATCAGGTCCAGCACCACCGGCACCTCGTCGACGCTCATGCCGGCGGTGGGCTCGTCGAACATGAAGACCTTGGGGTCGAGCGCGATCAGCAGCGCCACCTCCAGCTTGCGCTGGTCGCCATGCGGCAGGCTGCTGGCCACGGCCTGGGCGCGGTCGGCCAGGCGCACTTGCGACAGGATCTGCGAAGCCTCGTCGATCCAGTCCTTGTGGTCCAGCCACACGCGCCACATGTCCAGCGCGCCGTGGCCGCGTCCGGCCTGACGAGCCTGGATGGCCAGACGCACGTTCTCGTGCACCGACAGGTTGGGGAACAGCTGCGTCAACTGGAAGGCACGACCCAGACCGCGCCGCGTGCGCAGCGGCGCCGGCAAGTGGGTGATGTCTTCGCCGGCGAGCGTGACCGTGCCTTCAGCCGCCGGCAGCTGGCCCGAGATCAGGTTGAAGTAGGTCGTCTTGCCCGCGCCATTGGGCCCCACGATCGAGGTCAGCGTGCCGGGCGCGAACGCGCACGACACATGGTCGACCGCGACATGGCCGCCGAATCGGATGGTGAGGTTTCTTGTCTCGAGCATGTGCAGGCGCGATCGAGCGGACGCCGCGGATCCGGCTTGGCCGGTCCGCTGGCGTCGCCCCCCTGGGGGGGAGGCGGTGCAGCCGCTTCGGGGGTGGGCCCTCTTAGCGCTTGTTGCGAATGGGGATGTTCATCTCAGATGCAGGAATCACCCGCACCAGCTCAGGCACGCCCCAGGCGAAGGCCGGGTCGTTCTTGATGCGGAAATGGAACATGTCCTGCATCGCCTGGTGATCTTCCTTGCGGAAGCTCATCTTGCCCTTGGGCGTCTCGAAGCTCATGCCTTCCATGGTGGCGATCAGCTTGTTGGTGTTGGTGTCGCCGCCGGTCTTCTTCAGCGCCTCGACCACCGCAATGGCTGCGCTCATGCCGCCGGCGGTGAAGAAGTCGGGCGGTGCCTTGTACTTGCTGTAGTGGTTGGCCACCAGCCATTCGTTGACCGGGTTCTTCGAGATGCCGAAGTAGTAGTACAGCGCGCCTTCCATGCCGGGAAAGCTCTTGTAGGCCACCATCGCCGGCAGGATGTTGCCGCCGGTGGCCAGCTTGATGCCGTAGCGCTTTTCCAGTTCCAGGTCGGCGATCTTGCTGAAGGGCGTCGGTGCGCCCGACCAGCCCACCGAGATGTACTTCTTGCCGGGCTGGTTCTTCAGCGCGTCGATGATGCGCTGCAGGCCGGCGGTGAAGTCGGTCGTACCCACGGGCAGGTATTCCTCGTGGACGATCTTGGCCTTATTGGTGAACTGCTTGGCCGCCTTCACACCGTCACGGCCGAAGGCGTTGTCATTGGCCAGCACCGCGATCACGTTGCCCGGCTGGTCCAGCGCGGCGGCATTGGCCGCGGCGTCCTGGCTGCTGTTGCGGCCGGTGCGAAAGATGTACTTGTTCCACTTATCGCCGGTGATGCTGTCGGCCACGGCCGGCTCGACGAGCAGGATCTTCTTGTACTCCTCGGCCACCGGCAACATGGCCAGCGCCACCGGGCTGGCGGTGGGGCCAACGGCGATGTCGACCTTGTCGTCGGCATAGGCGGCGGCCAGTGCGGCCTTGCCCACGTCAGGCTTGCCCTGGTCGTCCTTCTCGATCACCACCAGCTTCTTGCCAGCCACCATCATCGTGCCGCCGGTGGCGTACTGCAGGCCCATATTGAAGCCGATGATGGTCTGCTTGGCGTAGGCTTCCAACGCGCCGGTCTTGCTGGCGATCAGCGCGATGCGCACCTCGCCCTTGGACTGGGCCTGCGCGGCAGGCGCTACGGCCAGTCCGGCGGCCAGTGCGGTGGCCATCAGGGCAAAAGTGAATGGACGACGGTTCATGCGGGCAACTCCTGGCTGGGTTCGATGGCGCCAATGGCGACAGATCGAAGTTATTGCAATGCACATGCCAGAAAGCACCGATCAAGCACCAAATCAGTGCAAACCCTGATCTTGAATGCCCAATCGCCAGTCAATCGCTGTGCTCGCAACCGGTGATCAACGCCTTTGACGGTCGAGTGCTCGAAACTCAGACATTCAGTTCTGTCTGATATTTAGGCATATTGTCGGAAACTGCCCGGAATACAGGCATTCAACCGACGACTACTCCTCGCTGAAGCGCATCTGCTGCAGGTAAATGCGCTCGCCACTGCCTTCAGGGAATCGCCATTGCAGCAGGGCCGTGCGCGCGGCGCGTTCGAAGGGCCGGTTGATGACACTGGCCGCGACGAAGCTGACCTGGCTGACGGTGCCATTGGGCGCGATGCTCAGCCGCGCCTGCAGCAGCACCGGACGCGAGCCCAGGCCTTCGCGCGGGAACACCGGCGCGATCGTGCTCAGCGGCCGCAGCGCGGGCGCCTCAGACGGGGCCTGGGCGGCCGCAGGTGCCAGCGCCAGTATGGAGACCGGCGTGGGGGCTGGCGGCGGGCTGGCCGCACCCGTGGCCGTTGGCAAAGGTGCAGGCAAGGCCGCTGGCGCAGACGCCGGCTGCGGCGCGATGCTGCGCGGCGCGGCGGTTGACGCAGCGGTCGGCACGGCAGTTGGCACGACAGTCGGTGCAGCAGTCGACGTTTGCGGGGCAGCGGCAGGTGGCGCCACGTTGACCAAGGCCGGCGGCGTCGGCGCCGGGATGGCGCTGCGTGTCACGGCGGCTGCTGCTGGCGCTTCGCGCGGAGCCAGCGACGGAGCAGGGCTGGCGCTGCTGCGCAGCGCCGTGGTGGCCGTCTCGGGCCGAGAGGGCTGCATCGGCAGGGGCTTGGGCGCCGCCGGCGCCGCCACTTCTGCCGCAGCTGGCGCCGGTGCAGGCGCCGCGACCAGCACCGTTGCGGATGTTGCGGGCGGCGCCACCGCCGTGGTCGGCACGCCCGAAGCATCCGATGTGACCGGCGTGCCCGCTGGCGTCGAAGCCAGCGAAGCCACGCCCACGACCGACGCCGGCTCGGTGCGTTGCGCCACCGCGCTCGACTGGCCTGGCCCCGTGAGCAGGTAGACCAGGCCGGCGCCCGTCAGCAGCAGGCCCAGCCCGGCGATGGCGGCCACGGGCCGACGGCGACCGGCCTGGGGCTCTGCCGGCATGCGCCCGCTGTCGGTCTGCAGTGGCGGCGACAGGTCGAACTCGGCCTGTTGGGTGCTGGGCGCAAAGTCCGGGGTCAGTGGACCGGGCTCGCCCAGGTCCTCGGCAAGGCCCATGCCGGCCAATCTTGCCGCGTCGCGTGGCAAGCGGTCCGCGCTCGGGCTGCCGGGCAAGGCCGCCAGTTCGCCCAGGCTGGATTGGCCGTCCAGATGCCCCAGCAACCAGCGCTGCGGCAGGCTCAGCCCTGACTTCGGATCACGCAACTCCTGACGGCCGCTTGCCGTCGATGCCAGGACACGGAGCAAGGGTTGCGGCGATGCCGCGAGACTGTCGATCATGGTTGGCGTTACCGCGTGCGCTCGAGCTTGTGACCCGACCGCGGTGCAAGGCTGAAGGCGCGGGCGAGACTAGCGCAAATCGTGCGGCTTGCGGCCGCGTCAGGCCTAGGGGCAGCCCTGACGATTGGCTTGATTTCAGACCAGTTCGGGATGACGGGCCAGGCGGTCGTAGAGCGCGGCGCGCGACATCTTCAGCAGCTTGGCCGCGGCCAAACGGTTGCCGCCGGTGGACTTCAGCGCGGCCGCGATGGCCGCGATGGCCAGCTCGTCGAGCTGCTGCTGCAGCGGCCGCAGCAACGCCGGTGCGCCTGTGGCTGCTGCGCTGCCTGAATAGTTCGGCGCCAGCGGCACCGCCGACAGCGGCGCAGGGCTCGGCGGCTGCACGCTGCCCGGCGCCAGTCGCAGCGCTTCGGCAAAGTGCGCGGGCCCGAGCTGCGCGTCGTCGGTCATCAAGGTGGCCTGTTCGATCACGTTGCGCAACTCGCGGATGTTGCCCGGCCAGGGCTGCGCCGACAGCAGGTCCAGCGCCTCGGTCGACAGGTCCTTGTGCGGCATGCCGCTGCGGCGCGCGATGTCCTCGGCCAGCGCCTCGACCAGCGCCTCCAGGTCGGGCAAGCGGTCGCGCAGTGGCGGCACCTGGATGGGCAGCACGTTGAGTCGGTAGTACAGGTCGGCGCGGAACTCGCCCGCGGCCATCATCGCCGCCAGGTCTCGGCTGGTGGCCGCGACGATGCGCACGTCCACACGCACGACCTGGTTGCTGCCCAGCGGCTCGATCTCCTGCTCCTGCAGCGCGCGCAGCAGCTTGCTCTGCAGCGGCAGCGGCATGTCGCCGATCTCGTCGAGGAACAGCGTGCCGCCGTCGGCGACCTTGAACTTGCCGTCGCGGCCCTTGCGGTCGGCGCCGGTGTAGGCGCCGGGTGCGACGCCGAAGAACTCGGCCTCGAGCAGGGTGTCGGGCACGGCGGCGATGTTGACGCCGACGAAGGGCCGTGCGGCGCGCCGGCTGGCCGCGTGGATGGCATGCGCCAGCAGCTCTTTGCCGGTGCCGGTTTCGCCTTGCAACAGCACGGTGGAATCGGTCTGCGCCACACGCCGCGCCTGCCGCTTGACCTCCAGCGCTGCGGCGCTGCTGCCAATGAAACTGGCGATGGTGTACTTGGTGCGCCGCTGCTCGGCCAGCTGGCGGCGCGCGCTGTCCAGCTCGGCCTGCAGCCGGCTGAACTTCTGCATCAGCGGCTGCATCGTGGTCTCGGGGTGATCGAGCAGCACCATGCCGAAGGCACCGATGACTTCGCCCTGCGCGTTTCGCAGCGGCAGCCGGCTGACCAGGAAGGTGCCGGCATGGTTGCTCAGCAGGTCGACCAGGATCGGCTGGCCGGTGTCGATGACGTGCGCCATCAAGGTGTTGGGCACCACCTCTTCGACGCGCTTGCCGACGAACTCGTGCTCGTTGGCAAAGCCCAGCGCCGGCAGGAAGCGCTTGTAGCCTTCGCTGATCCAGACGATGCGATGTTCGCGGTCGACCACCATCGTGCCCATCGCCGACCGCGCAAAGGTGTCGAACATCGATTGCGCCGCCAGCTTGAGCACCTGGTCGGTGTCGAGCGGCAGTGGAGAGTCGGCGGCAGCCATGGACACACACTCTAAGGCCGTCGCGCCATGATCTGCCGCACGACAGCCTGCCGCCCGTGCGACAGCGACCACAGGCCCGCATGCTGGTATCCACTAGCAGGACACCCCCCTACTTTCTCCTTAGAGTGTTGGCCACGCCACAGGGCCGCTTGTGCCCACACCCGGAGACCCCCATGACCCGAAGTATCAACCCCAATCCCGTCCGTCACATCCTGGCGGGTGCCGCGTCAGCCCTGCTGCTGGCCGCACTGCCGCTGACGCCGGCACTGGCCCAGACCATCACGCTGAAGGCGTCGCACCAGTTCCCCGGCGGCAAGGGTGACGTGCGCGACGAGATGGTGCAGCTGATCGCGCGTGAAGTCGCCGCGGCCAAGGTGGGGCTGGAAATCAAGGTCTTTCCAGGCTCTAGCCTGGTGAAGGCGCAAGAGCAATGGAAGGCCATGCTCACCGGCCAGATCGACATGGCTTCGTTCCCGCTCGACTACGCGTCGGGCTTTCACCCGCAGTTCGGTGCCACGCTGATGCCCGGCCTGGTGAAGAGCCACGCGCATGCCGAACGCATCAACGCGTCGCCCTTCATGCAGGACGTCAAGGCCATCATCGAGAAAGGCGGCGCCAAGGTGCTGGCCGATGCCTGGCTGGCGGGCGCCTTCGGCGGCAAGGAAAAGTGCATCCGCAAGCCCGAGGACGCCGCCGGCCTGAAGGTGCGTTCGGCCGGCGCCACCTTTGCGCAGATGTGGGCCGGCGCCGGCGCGTCGATCGTGTCGATCCCGTCCAACGAGGTCTACAACGCACTGCAGCAGGGCGTGGCCCAGGGCACCGACACCTCCACGGGCAGCTTCGTGTCGTTCCGGCTGTACGAACAGCTCAAGTGCGTGACGGCACCTGGCGACAACGCGCTGTGGTTCATGTACGAGCCGGTGCTGATCTCGATGAAAAGCTGGGACAAGCTCAACGACGCACAAAAGAAGGCGCTGATGGCGGCGTCGAAGAAGGCCGAGGTCTATTTCACGGCCGAATCGAAGAAGCTCGATGACAAGATGGTGGATGTCTTCAAGAAGGCCAACGTCGAGGTGGTCGAGATGACCGACGCCGAGGCAGCCGCCTGGCGCGCAGTGGCACAGAAGACCTCGTACAAGGTGTTCGCCGAGAAGGTGCCCGGCGGCAAGGAGCTGATCGAGAAGGCGCTGAGTGTCAAGTGAAGCGCGGCCGCTGCCCGCCTGGGTGGTGGCCGTGCAGGCCCTGTCGCGCGCCTTCGGGGTCTTCTCGGCCGGGCTGATCCTGCTCTCGGTCGGCGTGATCTGCCAGATGGTCTTCGTGCGTGCGGTGCTCGGCCAGTCATCGATCTGGCAGACCGAGTTCGTCACCTTCGCGCTGGTGGCCGCCACCTTTCTCGGTGCACCCTACATCCTGCTCACGCGCGGCCATGTGGCGGTCGATGTGTTGCCGCTGATGCTGGCCACGCCGGCGCGGCGCTGGCTGCACATGGCGGGCCACCTGGTGATGCTGGCCTTCTGCCTGGCTTTTCTGTACGCCGCCGTGCCCTGGTGGGTCGAGGCCTGGACCAGCGGCCAGACCACGCCTTCGATCTGGCGCGCCCGCATGTGGATCGCCACCCTGGCGCTGCCGGCCGGGCTGGCACTGCTGTGCCTGCAATGCGTGGCGCAGTTGTGGCTGGTGCACCGCCAGATCGAGCTGCCCTTCGGCCTGTCACCGGACGATCGCCTGTGACGCCGCTGCAGGTCGGACTGCTGATCTTCGTCGTCACCGTGGCGGTGCTGGCCACCGGGCTGCCCATCGCGTTCGGCATGGGTGCGGTGGCGCTGGCCTTCATGCTCGTGTTCGACGGCTGGAACAGCGTCCATTTCGTTCCCGAGACGGTGTTCGCAGGGCTGAGCGACTTCACGCTGGTGTCGCTGCCGATGTTCATCATCATGGGCGCCGCGGTGGCGTCGTCACGAGCCGGGTCCGACCTGTACGAGGCGCTGGCACGCTGGCTGCACAAGGTGCCGGGGTCGCTGGTGATCAGCAACATCGGCGCCTGCGCGCTGTTTTCGGCGCTCACCGGTTCATCGCCCGCCACCTGCGCGGCGATCGGCAAGATGGGCATCCCCGAGATGCGCAAGCGCGGCTACGACGCCGACCTGGCCACCGGGGCCATCGCCGCCGGCGGCACGCTGGGCATCCTGATTCCGCCCAGCATCACGATGATCCTGTACGGCATCGCGTCCGAGACCTCGATCGGCCGGCTCTTCATCGCCGGCATCATTCCGGGTCTGATGCTCACCGGGCTGTTCATGGCCTGGGCGATGTTTCTCAGCTGGAAACGCGGCACGCGGCTGATCGACGAAGACCGCGTCTACACGCTGGCGGAAAAGCTCGAATTGCTGCCCAAGCTGCTGCCCTTCATGGCCGTCATCGCCGGCGTGGTCTATGCACTGTACGGCGGCATTGCCACGCCGTCAGAGGCTGCCGGTGTCGGCGCGATGCTGTGCCTGCTGATGGTGGTCGTGATCTACCGCGTGTGGCGGCCGATGGACCTGTGGGCCATCCTGCGCGACGGCCTGCGCGAATCGGGCATGCTGATGATGATCATCGGCACCTCGATCCTGTTCGGCTACATGATGTCGTCGCTTCAGGTCACGCAGAGCGTGGCACAGGCCATCGGCGAGATGCAGGTCAACCGCTGGCTGGTGATGGCCGCCATCAACCTGCTGCTGCTGGTGGCGGGCATGTTCCTGCCGCCGGCGGCCATCATCCTGATGACCACACCGATCCTGATGCCGGTGATCAATGCCGCCGGCTTCGACCCGATCTGGTTCGGCGTCGTGCTCACCATCAACATGGAGCTCGGGCTGATCACGCCGCCGGTGGGTCTGAACCTGTTCGTCATCAACGGCATCACGCCCGACGTGCGGCTGCCCACCATCCTGAAGGGCGCGCTGCCCTTCATGGGCTGCATGGTGGTGGCGATCCTGATCCTGTGCGTGTTTCCGGGCCTGGCCACCTGGCTGCCGACCCAGCTGATGGGTTGAGCCTTCGGGGTCGATGCATGTTCGAAGCGGTCAAAGACACGACGCGCCGACCGGGCAGCAACCGCTACCTGCGGCGCCTGCTGGTCCTGTGTAACCGGTTGCTGTCCGAGCGCGGCGAAGCCAACAGCGTGAGCATCGCGCGCGACCTCGTGGCCGGCTTCCGTGCGCTGCCCGACGACGCGCGCGGTGCCTTCTTCGGCCACCTGGCCAGCGACTTCAGCCCCGACCCGGCGGCGCTGCTGGCCAGCGCGCAAGCCTATGCGCAGTCGCCCGGCGCGGCGCAACTGCAGCAGGTGCTGCGCGACGCCGAGCCGCCGCGGCAAGAGCTGCTGCGCCGTATCAACCGACTGCCCGGTGGCACCGCCGACATCGTGGCCATGCGGCGTGCGCTGCTGGGCCGGCTGGGCGCGCAGCCCGAGCTGGCTGCCGTGGAAGCCGACTTCCTGCACCTGCTGGGCAGCTGGTTCAACCCCGGCTTCCTGCAGCTGCAGCGCGTCGACTGGCGTTCGCCGGCGCATCTGCTCGAACAGCTGATCCAGCACGAGGCCGTGCACACCATCGACGGCTGGGATGATCTGCGCCGCCGCCTGCAACCCGATCGCCGCTGCTTCGCCTTCTTTCACCCGCAGCTGCCCGACGAGCCGCTGATCTTCGTCGAGGTGGCGCTGCTGCCCGACATGCCGGCGGCCATCGCGCCACTGATCGACAAGACGGCAACGCAGCCGCCCGAGCGCAGCCTGCGCACGGCGACCTTCTACTCGATCAGCAACTGCCAGCCGGGGCTGCGCGGCGTGTCGCTGGGCAACTTCCTGATCAAGCGCGTGGCCGACGAGCTCAAGCGCGAGCTGCCGCAACTCAGGACCTTCTGCACCTTGTCGCCGCTGCCCGGCCTGGCGCGTTGGCTGCGTGCGGGCGCACCCTGTGAAAGCCTGTCGCGTGTGCGTGCGCAGCGCCTGGCCGAGGCGCAGCAGACACTGCTGGCCGCTTGCGACGGCAAGCTCGAGCGGCTGAGCGACAAGGCCAGCCTGCAGCGGCTGCCCGCCGACGCAGCACAGGCCCTGCAGCGCCTGGCAGCGATTTACCTGACGCAGGTCTCACCCACCACGCTGGGTGACCCGGTGGCCCGCTTTCACCTCGACAACGGCGCCCGGCTCGAGCGCCTGAACCCGCTGGGCGACCTGTCCGAAAAGGGCCTGCGCCAATCCTTTGGCCTGATGGTGAACTACCTCTACGATCTGAAGAAGGTCGAGCTGCACCATGAAAACTTCGTCCTCGGCGAGGTGGCCCATTCGCGGCAGCTCGCCAGCCTGTTGTGACGCGTCAGAATGCATCCGTGAGCTCGCAAAACCTCTACACCGCCCTTCGTTCGGCCTTCCCGGCCGACCTTGACCAGATCGCCATCGAGACCGCCGACACGGCCACGCCGCTGCATTACCGCTGGCGCGACCTTGACCGCGGCACCGCGATGATCGCCAACCTGCTGGCCAGCCTGAAGCTGCCCGCGCAGTCACGCATTGCCGTGCAGGTGGAAAAGAGCGTCGAGGCGCTGATGCTCTACCTGGCCGTGCTGCGCGCCGGCCATGTCTACCTGCCGCTGAACAACGCCTACCAGGCCGCCGAGATCGAGTACTTCATCGGCAACGCCGAGCCGGCCGTGGTGGTGTGCAGTGGCCGCAACTTCGGCTGGATCAGCAAGCTGGCGTTCAAGGCCGGAACCCGGCATGTCTTCACGCTCGACGACGACCGCCGCGGCAGCCTGCTCGAACGCGCGGCATTTCATGGCGACCAGCACGAGACGGTGCGCCGCAGCAGTGACGACCTGGCCGCCATCCTCTACACCAGCGGCACCACCGGGCGCAGCAAGGGCGCGATGCTGACGCATGGCAACCTGCTGTCGAACGCGCAGGTGCTGAAAGACTACTGGGGCTGGGCGAAAGGCGATGTGCTGATCCACGCCTTGCCCATCTTCCATGTGCACGGGCTGTTCGTCGCCACGCACGGTGCGCTGCTCAACGGCAGCCGCATGATCTGGTTCAGCCGCTTCGACGCCAGGGGCGTAATTGCCCGTCTGGCCGAGGCCACGGTCTTCATGGGCGTGCCCACGCTGTACGTGCGCATGCTGGCCGACCCGGGGCTCACGCCACAGGTCTGCGCGAACATGCGGCTGTTCATCAGCGGCTCGGCGCCGCTGCTGCTGGAAACCTTCAACGACTGGCAGGTTCGCAGCGGCCACACCATCCTCGAGCGCTACGGCATGAGCGAGACGGCAATGCTGACCTCCAACCCCTACCAGCCGGTTAGCGCCCGCCGCGGCGGCACGGTCGGTTTCCCGCTGCCGGGCGTGGATCTGCGCGTGCGCGACGACAAGGGCGCCCCGGTGGCCAGCGGCGATATTGGCGGCATCGAGGTCAAGGGCCCGAACGTCTTCAAGGGCTACTGGCGCATGCCCGAGAAGACCGCCGACGAGTTCACCACCGACCTCTGGTTCAAGACCGGCGACGTCGGCCGCATCGACGCCGACGGCTACGTCACCATCGTCGGCCGCAGCAAGGACCTGATCATCAGCGGCGGCTACAACGTCTACCCGGCCGAGATCGAGGGCACCTGAACGACATGCCCGGCGTGGCCGAGAGCGCGGTGGTCGGCGTGCCGCATCCCGATTTCGGCGAGGCCGTGGTCGCCATCGTCGTGCCCAAGCCCGCTGCCACGCTGGACGGCACGGCGCTGACCGCAGCCCTGAAGGGCCAGATCGCCAACTTCAAGGTGCCCAAGTCGGTGTTCATCGAGACCGAGCTGCCGCGCAATGCGATGGGCAAGGTGCAGAAGAACCTGCTGCGCGAGCAACACCGGGGCCTGTTCACCCCGTGACCGCGCCGCTGGCGCCGAATGCCGCGTGCCCGCGTTGCGGCGGCGCCTTTCACTGCGGTGTCGACGACGCCACGCCCTGCGCCTGCACGGCGCCGGTGCTGGCGCCCGAACAGCTGCGCCAGCTGCAGGCCCAGTACGACGGCTGCCTGTGCCTGCACTGCTTGCGACAGCTGGCCCAGGAACCACGGCCGTCCGTGCCACCGGGCCGCTGAAATGCACCGCGGCGTAGATGCGTTGTTGGCACGTGGCGAAAGCCCATCAAGGCAGACAGCGCTGCATCGGCGCATGCGGTGATCGATCGCGCCGCACGGGACATCCTGACCTCGGCACTGGCACTGGCGCTGGGCGCGGCGGTGTCGCTCGGGCTGGCCCGCTTCTCGTATGCATTGCTGTTGCCGCCGATGCGGGCCGACCTCGGCTGGAGCTACTTCACCGCCGGGGCGATGGGTACGGCCAACGCGGCAGGCTATCTTGCCGGGGCGCTGGCTGCGCCCTGGCTCATGGCCAGGGTCGGCGCGCGCACGGCCTGCATTGCAGGCACGGTCGCAGTGGGCCTGCTGCTGATGCTGCACGGCCTCACCCGAGGGGAAACCGAACTCTACGCATTGCGCGTGGCATCGGGTGCGATCAGCGCCGTCATCTTCGTGAGTGGCGGGCTGATGGCCGCGCGGCTGAGCCTGCGCGGCCCACCCGGCAGCGGCATCAACCCCGGTCTGGTGCTGGGCCTGTACTACGGGGGCACGGGCTGGGGCATCGTGGCCAGCGCGCTGATCGTGGCGCCACCCGGTACGCACGCGATGCACTGGGCGTCGGCATGGCAGGTGCTCGGCATGGTGTCGCTCGCCGCCGCCGCAGTGATGGCCTGGCGCTTGCGCCCGACGCCACCACAGCCGGTGCCAGGCGCCGGCAAGGCCCGCTTCGATCCGAGGCCCTTCGCCTTCGCGCTGGCCGCGTACTTCATGTTCGGGCTGGGCTACATCGGATACATGACGTTCATCGTCACCTTCCTGCGCGAGCAGGCGCTGCCGGCACACGCGGCCACCGCGTTCTTCGCCGTGCTGGGCATCGGCGTGGCGATATCCCCGTTTCTGTGGGCCGGGCTGCTGCAGCGCCACCCTGACGGTCGCCCGCTGGCGCGTCTGAGCTTGTTGCTGGCGCTGGCGACCGCGCTGCCCGTGTTGTGGGCAAGCCCCGTGGCGGCCTATGTGTCGGGGTCGATCTTCGGCGCTGTCTTCCTGTCGGTGGTGGCGGCCACGACGGCGCTGGTTCGCCACAATCTGCCGCAAGAGCAATGGCCGGCGGGGGTCAGCACCTTCACCATCATCTTTGCGGTCGGCCAGATCATCGGCCCCGGCGTGGTGGGTGTGCTGGCGGACGGCCCCGGTGGCCTGCGTGCGGGGCTGGGCCTGTCGGCCTGTGCACTGCTGATCGGCGCCGCGCTTGCCAGAGCCCAGCGCGCAGTGATCCCGTCAGAAAGCCAGCGCCAGACGCTCTGAGCGCGGGCGTGGTGCGGGCGCCACCGTCCTGGTGCCGAAGCCCCAGAGCACGGTCGCATCGTCGCGCTTTGGCGCACCGGGCACCAGCGACTCGTCAGCCTCGGGGGCAATTCGTCTCACGACATCGGCGCTTCGTCGCGCCAGGGTTTCGACACACCGGCCGGCTGCCTAAAGTCCAGCCATCGAATCACCGAACCGCAGCAAGGAGCACACCATGAACCATCACCTCGAGACCCGCGTTTCCGCTTTCAGCCTGGCCGCCCTCGTCACCCTGGTGCTGATGGGCAGCATCAACCAGCTGGCCACCTCGCCGGCCCCGGAACAGCTGCTGGCCCACGCCGACCGCGGCACGGTGGCGCAGCAGGTGGTCATCATCGCCAAGCGCGCGCATCGCGGCTGATACCGCAATCGCCGCCTGTTGCTGCAGGGCCCCGCTTCGGCGGGGCCTTGTCGTTCCTGCCTGGCCCTGACCGTGGCCACCGGCCTGGGCTACGCTTGGGGCCGGCCCCAACTCACCAAACCACCAACCCGATGTCGATCGCCCACCGCATTCGCGTGAAGTCCGTCGAGAAGCGAACCGATCACTGGACCCGGCTGAACAACACCACGCTCGACTGGCAGCGCAGCGACGGCCGCTGGCAGGAACTGCAGCGCGAGACGGTCGACCATGGTGACGGCGCGGCCATCCTGCTGTACGACCCGCAGCGGCGCAGCGTGGTGCTGGTGCGCCAGCTCCGCTACGCGACCTTTCTGAATGGCAACGACGAGTTGCTGATCGAGGTGCCGGCCGGGCTGCTGGACGAACTATCGCCCGAGGACTGCATCCGCGCCGAGGCCGAACAGGAGGTCGGCTTTCGGGTGCGCCGACCACGCGCCGTGTTCGATGCCTTCATGAGCCCCGGCTCGCTGACCGAACGCGTGCACTGCTACGTGGCCGAATACGACCACCACGACCGCATCGGCGATGGCGGCGGGTTGGCGCACGAAGGCGAGGACATCGAGGTGCTGGAACTGCCCTTCGACGATGCGCTGGCGATGGTGGCTGACGGCCGCATTCGAGACGCCAAGACCATCATGCTGCTGCAGTACGCAGCGCTGAACCTGATGCCACGCGCCACCCTCGCCTGATTGCAGCCGAACCCTGCCCGCCAGCGCGGTCGGCGACAGGGTGCTAAGCTCCCTCACGACTTTTTCGCGCTGAACTGGAGACCCCATGCCCGGCCTGCTGCCCGACGTCGACCCTGACGGTCTGCTCGAATTTTCGGTCGTCTACACCGACCGCGCGCTCAACCACATGTCGCAGAAGTTCCAGGGCGTGATGCGCGACATCTCGGCGATGCTGAAAGAGGTCTATGCGGCACACTCGGTGGCCGTGATCCCGGGCAGCGGCAGCTTCGGCATGGAAGCGGTGGCACGACAGTTCGCTCACGACCGCAAGGTGCTGGTCATCCGCAACGGCTGGTTCAGCTACCGCTGGACGCAGATTCACGAGATGGGCCGCATCCCGGCGCAGGAAGTCGTGCTCAAGGCCCGCCGCGCCCGCCCCGGGGCACAAGAAGCGTTTGCACCGGCGCCGATCGCCGAGGTGGTGGCCACCATTCGTGCCGAACGGCCCGCCGTGGTCTACGCGCCGCACGTTGAGACGTCCTCTGGCCTGATCCTGCCCGACGACTACATCAAGGCTGTCGCCGACGCGGTGCACGAGGTCGATGGCCTGTTCGTGCTGGACTGCATCGCGTCAGGCGCGATCTGGGTCGACATGCGAGCCACCGGCGTCGACGTGCTGGTCAGCGCGCCGCAAAAGGGCTGGACCGGCTCGCCCGGCTGCGCCTTCGTGATGCTGTCGCAGCGTGCACGCAGCGCCGCCGACGCCACCACCAGCTCGAGCTTCGCCTGCGACCTGAAGAAGTGGCTGCAGATCATGGAGACCTACGAAGGCGGTGGCCACGCGTACCACGCCACGATGCCGACCGACGCGCTGACCCGCACGCGCGATGTGATGGCCGAGACCAGGGCCCTGGGTTTTGCCCGGATGCGCGACGCACAGCTCGAGCTCGGCCAGCGCGTGCGCAGCTTGCTCGAAGCACAAGGCTACGGCAGCGTGGCCGCCGACGGTTTCAAGGCGCCCGGTGTCGTCGTCAGCTACACCGGTGACGCCGACATCGCCACCGCCAAGCGCTTTGCCGCGCTGGGCCTGCAGACCGCCGCCGGCGTGCCGCTGCAATGCGATGAAGGTGCCGACTTCAGAACCTTCCGCCTCGGCCTGTTCGGGCTGGACAAGCTGCAGCACATCGACCGCACGGTCGAACAGCTGGCGCGCGCGCTGGCGCAGATTGCCGACACGAAGGCCGCGCGCAAGGCCGCCTGACGCTGATGTGCACGTTGGGCGCGCAGGGGTCACCTCTGCAGCGCCGATCAGGTCGCGCGTTTGTGGAGACCTTCGTGGACGGACATCGCGCGCGTGATCTCGGCGCCCAGCAAGAGCACCTGCGCTGATCCGTACACCCACACCAGCAACGCCACCAACGAGCCCGCAGCGCCATAGCCGCTGTCCATCGCCGCCGTGCCGATGTACCAGCCGATGGCCCAGCGGGCCAGCGTGAACAAGCTGGCTGTCACCAAGGCGCCCAGCCACACGTGCCGCCACGGCACCCGCGCGCTGGGCAGAAATCGAAACAGCATCGCAAAGAGCGCCACCGAAAGGACGCTGGCCACAAGACCCTGCAAGACGCTCGCCGCGAACTGCCATTCTTGAAGTTGTCCTTGCCACCAATGGCCAAGCGCGGACAACAGCGCGCCCAGCAGCAGTGAGACCATGAGCAGGAAGCCGATCCCAAGGATCAAGCCGAAGGCGAGCAACCGAGCTCGCAGCAGCGTGCGCCAGGGTGGAGGCGGGCCACGACCCTCGGCCAGGGGGGTGTCGCGCCAGACCTCGTCGAGCGCAGCTTGCAGTTCGGCAAAGACGGTGGTGGCGCCAACCAGAAGCAACCCAAGGCCCACGATGGCACCCCATCCGCCTTGTCCGTGGCGCTGCACGCTGGCAAGCAGGTCCTGCACGGCGGCAGCACCGGTGGTCCCGATCAGGGCCGACAGCCGGCGCAGGATTTCTCCGCGCGCGGCCTCTTCGCCGAAAGCGATACCAGCCACCGCAATCGCCACCAGAAGCATCGGCGCCAGCGAAAACAGCGTGTAGTACGCGATCGCAGCGCCGCGTGTCTGCGCCTGGTGGGAAAAGAAACCCGAGACGGCATCGTTGAGCACGACGCCCAAGCTGCGCCACGGCGGAAGTGCCGGCAGCGGACGGGGGGCAACAAGGGGCGGCGTCACAGGGCTTGCTGCTTCACTGCAAGTTGCCCAGGTCTGGCTGAGGAGCAACCGGCGCCGCTGCAGCATCAGCCCGGGAAACCGCCTGCCCGCGCCACGCCGCAATCCCCGTGACGAGCGCCGCCAGCACTGACGGCTGCGTCAGCTGCTGCCACGACCACGACAAGGCCGAATCCAAGGCCTGCCGCTGGACCAGGTTGGCCCGGCTGGCCAGCGGTTGCCAACGCCAAGGACGTGCCGCAACGAGTGCAGCACCTGCAGCTGCAGCCAGGCTGACACTCAACACCGGATGCCGGCGCACCTGGGGCCCGATTTCATTGTTCATGACGGTGCCAATGGCCACAACGGTGTTGCGCAAGGGATTGCGGTGCCACCAGCCGCGAGCCGCGGCACAGGCTGGATTGACCAGCGGCGCCAAGGGGGTGCCGGCAAGAACACGACGCAGGCGAGCGTGCCAGCTGCGCAAGATGCGGCCACCCGATGACCGTGACCCGGGCCCATGCGAATCCTGCGCCGGCAACAGTGCATCGCGCAGCCGGCTGCGCGACCGTTCGATGCGGGACAGCGCGTTCTCAAGCCGATCCTCAGGGTCCGCGACCGGCGCAGCGATTTCAAGGGTGCTGTTCATGCTGCATCCACTTCGTGAAAGAGCATGGCATCCGATTCGATCTGCCGCCGCAACAGCGGGAACGAAGGGTCTGGCGGAGTGCTGAGCGCCAGCAAGGTGCAAGCCGCCGCCAGCAGGGCCGGGGCAAGGGGCACCGCCCACAACGCCCATGGCGCTGGCATGGCCTGAAGTGGAAGCGACGCAGCCAGCAATGCGGCGACCCCTGCCAGGCCCAACGAAAGCGCGGCGCTGCCCAGCCCCAGGGCCGCCAGCACACCCCGCCGCAGCCAGCGCTGCCCGAGCAGCCCCGCTTCTGCACGGGCCAGCTCGGCATAGGCCAGCGCATGTTCGGTGAACAGGCTCGGCTGCGCCGCCAGGCGCATGAACAGCGGGTGGATCATCGGTGCCTCTGGACTCGAAATGGAAGGCACTGGCGAGACCGTGAGGCCCTGCGCCAGTGGCGGTCAGCGATTGCGCACGTGCTGGTGCTGGCGCTGGCGCTGCATCACTCGCGATCCGAACGCGAGCGTGAAAGCCAACCCACGACCAGCGCTGTGGCGGCGCCGGCCGCGGCTGCAATCAACATCGACTTCACGGGCTCATCCTTGATGTAGCCCACCGTCTGGTCACCCATGCGCACAGCCTGCTGGCGCACAGCGCCACTGGCCCGGCGCGCGCGCTCGATGCCGAGACGCGCAAGATCTTCAGCCTGCGCGGTGGCGCGGGAGAGTGCCTCTGGAACGGTCTTGCGCAAGCTGTCGACGCCGCTCTCGATTTCGTCTGCCACCGTGTCGGCAGCTTGCTTGGTGGCCACTCGAGCCTTGTCGGTGATGGCAACAGCGCTGTCAGCCAGATCGCTGGCGGCTTTGATTGTGTTGGACGTGTTCATTTGTGGACTCCTGAAGTGAGGGGTGGTGGTTCTCGCGTGCGACGGTGTCAGCGTTTGCGCGTGAGGCTGAAGATGAAGGAAACCGCGGCCATGATCAGGAAGACCACGAACAGGGTCTGGGCGATGCCGGCTGCCCCCGCCGCAATACCGCCAAAGCCGAAAACGGCCGCGATCAGTGCGATGACGAGGAAGACGACGGCGTAATGCAACATGTTGGGCTCCTTGGGTTGAATGCTGTCGCAGCATGTTGTGTTGCGATGACCTCACTGTAGGGAACGCACACCGCGTTGGCTGCCGGCCGTGGCCGCTACTGCATGTAGGAGGCTGCCGACACAGGCCGGGCACTCGAAGGCGCCAACTGCTTGCGCGACGCGCAAAGGCATCGCACCCGACCCACGCCAATGCGTCCTCCTACGTCACTGTGCGCCATTGGCCGACAGACCTGCACCGCCCTGCAGCCGAGACTGGAATGACGGTGGCAGCGTGCCCCGTGACTTCAACCACCGCGACATCGCGGACATGCCAAGACGCAAAGGAGATCGACATGAACTGGGACCGAATCGAAGGCAACTGGAAGCAACTCAAGGGCAAGGTGCAAGTGCAGTGGGGCAAGCTCACCGACGATGATTTCGACGTCGTCGCCGGACGCCGCGAGCAGCTGGCCGGCAAGATCCAGGAGCGTTATGGCTGCGCGAAGGACGACGCCGAGAAACAGATCGCGTCCTGGGAGCGCAGCGCTACTGATTCCTGGTTCGAGACGAAGAAAAGCGACCGCATGCCGCTGTGACGCGATCTTGACGGGCTGACGAGCGGCGTTCTCCGGGGCGCCGCTTCTCTTTGCTTCGTGCGCGTGAACCGGCGGTGCAGGTCTGCGCCGCAGATGCAGACGTTGTGGTGCAGTTCGATGTAGTCACTGTCCGACAGCGCAATGCGTTCCCGGCCGATGGGTGATTTCGACCCAGCTGCCTATCGTCACTGCACCGTCGCAAAAGTGGCTCCCGACAAAGGGAGGTTGCCTTGCACGACGTGTCTGCCCCGACTCAGCGCCTCGGCGCAATGGTTGCTGCCGTCGAGCTTGCAAGTGCCGTTGACAAGCAACTGCCCGTCGACGGCGGCTGACCCGCAACCGATCCAACCTGGAGTCCATGCGATGAAAAAATCATCTTCAACCACCAGCGACCAAACTGAACTTGCTCTCGACCATGACGCCATCGATGCCGCTCGCAAGGACCTGTCGGACGGCGCGATCACGCCCGCATATGGCCCATGGCGCAAGCAGATCGTGGCCTTGCTGAATGGTGCCCTGGCCACGGAACTCACCTGCGTTCTGCGCTACCGGCGGCATCACTTCACGGCAGACGGTCTCGAGAGTCCGAAGATTGCCGAGGAGTTTCTCGTCCATGCCAATGCCGAGTTGTCGCACGCCGACCGACTGGCCGAGCGCATCGTGCAACTCGGCGGCGAGCCCAACTTCAACCCTGAGGGGCTCGTGGCCCGGGGCCATGCCGAATACGACGAGTCCAGCGACTTGAAGGCGATGATTCGCGCCAACCTGATCGCCGAACGCGTTGCGGTCGAGAGCTACCGGCAGATGATCGCCCTCGTGGCGGACAAGGACTCGACGACCCGCCGGCTGCTGGAAGACATCCTGGTCGACGAAGAAGAGCACGCCGGCGAGCTCAAGGATTGGCTCGCGCGCTAGGTGCCAGAACACTTTCGAGCGGCGCGCTTGCGGGCTCCCGACTAGGCTGGAGCCGGCTCGGACAAGGTGGCGCAGTGCGCGCCGCCGCCCACCCAGTTCGCGCCCACCGCGTCGACGAAGCGAAACTGGCGCCCGTCGAAGGCCTGCGCCATCACACGCTGTACCTGCCCGTGAAGCGCAAGCGGCGTGCCATGCGCGCGGTAGTCCGGCAGCAGCACCACACCGTTGGCAACCACGAAGTTCAGCGTGCTGGCCGACGCCACCTGCATCACCCAGTCGCCGTCGCGGCGACGCTCGGCAACCGGAAACGAGGCCGCGCTCCACTCGGCCGAAAACCGCGTGTCGGCACCGCCTGACAACCAGACCTTGCGCTCGATGATGCGTGGCAGCGGCAGTTTCAACACGCGAAGGCGGCGGCCACGAAGGTCGGTGCTGCGGCTCAGGATCTCGAAGTTGTGCTGCATGCGCTGCACGTTCAGCCGCGTCACCGGATGGCGCGCGGCCTCGGCAGCCTCAGGCCAGGCCAGCAACACGGTACGCGCGTCGGCAAAGCGTACGAACTCGTCGGTGTGGCCGCCGGTGCCCCAGGCAACATGGCGGCCGACGATGGTGGCGCGGTGCAACGGGTCCTGCGCCAACCCGGTCGGCAGCCAGATCACCTTGCGAATGCCGGGCAGGCGCAGCAGTTCGGTTTCGATCGCGGCGCGCGACAGACCCGGGTTGCGGCTGACCCACAGCGCCTGGTTGGCGATCAGCAGACCCTGGCCGTTCACCTCGACGCCGCCACCCTCCATCGCCAGCGGGCTGGCAAAGCGCTGCAGCCCCTGGCCGTCGGCCAGGTGGCGGTCGAGATCGTCGGGCGCAGGGTCGTCGACCGCGGCACAACGCGCGGCTTCGGTCGGTCGCCCAGCATGACGCTGGCGGCACCAGGCGGCCCAGCCGTAATGACTCCAGCGGAAGTCGACGATCGACGGCCGGCCGGACGCGTCGTGCGCAAACACGGCGGCGTCACGCACGAAGAACAGCCCCTGCGGCTCACGCACGAACTGCACGCGGTCCACCGCCACACCGCGCCGACCCAGCAGCGCTCGCGCGGCGACTTCGGCGCCAGCGTCGCGCACCAGAAGCTTCAGCGGCACGAAGGGTTGCAGCTGTGCCGCCAGTTCGGCCGTCAAGGCCTCGTGCCCGGCGTCGTAACCCAGCCACATCGCAGCCAGGGGTTCGAAGTCGGCGCTCAACCGCGCCGCTGCGCCCCAGGGGTCATCCGTCAGCGCCTGCCCAGCGCCCGGCGCATTGGCCAGCAATGCCGCAGCGCCCGCAGTCAGAACCCGACGTCGGTTCGGTCCGGTGGCGGCAGCAGTCTGGGGCGGCGCCAATGGCATGCTTGAAGTATGCGCGGGCGGCCCTGGCCCGGTGTTTTCGCGCCCTGCCGGCCGCCGCTCAGGTCTCGACCAGACCACCCCATTGCCAGATCGCGAAGCCGGCCAGCAGCAGCGCCGATGCCCGGTTGACGCGCCTCTGCCAGCGGCGGTCGAAGCGCGTGCGCAGGCGGCCCACGGTCATGCTCAGCAGCAGCCACCACAGGGCCGAGCCGAGCAGCACGCCCAGGATCATCAGCCCCGGAGACGCGCCGGCCGCCCGCGCGCCCAGCGAGCCGAAGATGGCGATGAAGGAAAGAATGGTCGCCGGGTTGGCCAGGGTGAGCATGAAGGTGCCGGCAAAGCTGCCCAGCAGGCCGCGGGCGCCTTCGGTCCGCGCCGCCTGGGCGGCCGGTGCGGCAGTCCAGCAGCGCCAGGCCAGCGCGAGCAAGAAGGCGCCGCCGGCCAGCGCCAGCGGCACGCGTGCCGCCTGCAAGGCCTGCATCAGCCAGTTGACGCCGAATGCGCCGATCGCGCCGTACAGCCCATCCGCCGCCGCCCCCAGCCCGGTGGCCAGGCCGACCGCGCTGCCGCGCTGCAGGGTGCGCTGGATGACCAGCAGGCCGATCGGCCCCACCGGCGCTGCGATCGACAGCCCGACCAGCAGCGCCGCCGCGAGCTCCGACAGCATCAACGCCGTGGCGGTTGCGGCGAAGGAAATCCGGCCAGCTTGCCGCCGCCGGACAGGCGGTAGATGCTGTCATTGAGGTAGCGCGCGACATCGTCGATGTCGGCCTCGCTCCAGTTCAGCTGTGCCGTCGCCTGCCAGCGCCTGACCTGGGTCTTCAGGCTGTCCCAGTCGGTGACCAGGCGCTTGTCACGCCAATGCATCTGCGTGCTGTGGCAGGCCACGCAGTGGTTGGCGTACAGCATCTGGCCGCGGCTGCCGGGTGCGGCCAGGCCCTGGGCGGCGCATGGCGCGGCCGCCGACAGCAATGTGGCCAGGGTCAACAAGACAGCAGTCCAGCGGTTCATCGCAAGGGCCTCCGATCGAGTCCGGATCCGACCATCTTAGGCGCCACACTGAATCGCAAGCGCTGCGTCAGCGCAAAGTGTGGATGTCGCGCCCGCGCGTCTCGGGCAGCCACAGCAGGCCGATGACAAAGGTGGCTGCGGCGACCAATACCGGGTACCACAGCCCTTGCAGAGGATCACCACGTCCGGCCACGATGGCAAAGGCGATGGTCGGCACCAGGCCGCCGAACCAGCCGTTGCCCAGGTGATAGGGCAGGCTCAGCGAGGTGTAGCGGATGCGCGTCGGAAAGAGCTCGGTCAGCGTGGCCACGGTGGGCCCGTAGACCATCGCGACCAGCACCCCCAGGGCGCTCAGCAGCGCCAGCAGCACCCACCATGAGGCACTGCCGAAAGTGATCACCGGTGCCCGCGTCGGGTAGCCGGCCGCCACCAGCGCGTCGTGCAGGTCGGCCCGAAAGTCACGCAGCGCCTGGGTCGACGCGTTGTCGAGTCGGGCCGTGCCGGGCAGTCGGGTGAGTGCGGGCGGGTTCAGCGTGCGGCTGCCGATCTGCACCGCCGCGCCCGCACCGGGCGCCAGCGCCTGCTGCGTGAACTGAACGGCACTCTGGGCCAGCGCGCGCCGCGCGATGTCGCAGCCGCTGTCGAAATCGTCATCGCGCGCCACCGGGTTGCCCTGGAAGTGACAGGTCGCAGGGTCGGCCCGCACCACCACCACCACCGTGGCCTGCGCCTGCGCCAAGGCTGGATTGGCCGCCAGCGTCAGCGCCTTGAACACCGGGAAAAAGCCCAGGCAGGCCAGCAGCAGGCCGGCGCCGATGACCGGCTTGCGGCCAATGTGGTCAGACAGCGCACCGAAGACCACGAAGCAGGGTGCGGTCAGCAGCAGGGCCGCGGCCACCAGCACGCCGGCGGTGTCGGCGTCGACCCGCAGCACCACCTGCAGGTAGAACAACGCGTAGAACTGGCCCGTGTACCAGACCACCGCCTGCCCCGCCACCAGGCCGAACAGCGCCAGCAGCACCAGACGCAGATTGCGCCAGCGCGCAAAGCTGTCGCGGATGGGCCCGCTGGACGCCTGGCCACTGTCCAGCAGGCGCTGGAAGGCCGGTGATTCGATCATGCGCCAGCGCATCCAGCCGCTCAGGCCCAGCAGCAGCACCGAGAGCAGGAAGGGCAGCCGCCAGCCCCAGGCCTCGAAATCGGCCGTGCCCAGCCAGGCGCGGGTGCCCAGCACCACCAGCAGGCTCAGCAGCAGGCCCAGCGTGGCCGTGGTCTGGATCCAGGCCGTGTACAGGCCACGGCGCTCGCGCGGCGCCATCTCGGCGACGTAGATGGCGGCGCCGCCGTACTCACCGCCCAGCGCCAGGCCCTGCAGCAGCCGCAGGCCGACCAGCAGCACCGGCGCGGCCCCGCCGATCGACTCGTGGCTGGGCACCAGCCCCACCATGAAGGTCGACAGGCCCATCAGCATCACCGTGATCACGAAGGTGTGCCGGCGGCCGATCAGGTCACCCAGGCGACCGAACAGCAGCGCTCCCACCGGACGCACCACGAAGCCGGCAGCAAAGGCCAGCAGCGCCAGCGCAAACGCCGACCCCGACTCGACACCGCCGAAGAAGCGCCGCGCGATGATCGTCGCCAGCGCGCCGTACAGGTAGAAGTCGTACCACTCGAACACCGTGCCCAGCGACGAAGCCAGGATCAGCTTGGTGCGCGTCACGGTCACCGGGCTGCGGCCGTGCGCCGGCGTGCCGTGCAGGGCAGCAGCGCCGGCCGCACGGCGGCCGGCGGGGGGTTCTGTGCTCGGTCTCATGGTCTCGGGCTGGCGAGCTTGGCGTGCGCCACTGACCCGGTTCTGACAGCCGACCGGCTGGCGCGCACTTGATGCACGATCAAGCCCCGCCCGTGAATCCGACCATGCGCCGACGCCTCTTCCTGCAGACCCTGCCCGCCACCGTCGCCACACCCTGGGCCGCCGCGGCCGGGCCGCGCAAGACGCTGCGCCTGGCGTTCGGCTCGCCCGAGACCAGCTTCGACCCGGTGCAGACCAACAGCGACAGCAACACCGCGCTGGTGCTGTGCAACATTCTCGAATCGCCGCTGGGCTACGACTATCTGGCCAGGCCCGCGCAGCTGGTGCCCGTCACCGCGGCGGCCTTGCCCGAGGTGTCGGCCGATGGCCGCAGCTTCACGCTGCGCCTGCAGCCCGGTATTCATTTTGCCGACGACCCCGCCTTCAAGGGCCGACCGCGCGAGCTGGTGGCGCAGGACTACGTCTACTCAATCCAGCGCTTCTTCGATCCGCGCTGGAACTCGAGTGATCTGTACCTGTACGAATCGCTGCAGCTGCCGGGCCTGGCGGCGCGGCGCGATCAGGCGGTCAAGACCCGTCGCCCCTTCGACTACGACCGTCCGGTCGAAGGCCTGCGCGCGCTTGACCGCTACACGCTGCGCATCACGCTGGGCGTGCCCGACCGGCGCTTCATCTACCTGCTGGCCGACGCGCAGATGATGGGCGCGGTGGCGCGCGAGGTGGTCGAGCATTACGGTGACGACATCGGCGCGCACCCGGTGGGCACCGGCGCCTTCCGCCTGAAAGTGTGGCGACGCAGTTCGCGCATCGTGCTCGAGCGTTCGCCAGGCCACCGCGGCACGGCCTATGCGGGCACGCCGGCCGACGCGCCCGAAGCCCGCGCCGCCGCCGCCCACCTGGCGGGCAAGACGCTGCCGCTGGTCGACGAGGTGGTGATCGACGTCGTCGAAGAGGCACAACCGCGCTGGCTGTCGTTCCTGGACGGCAGCTACCACTGGCTGGAGGTACCGACCACCTTGCGGGCACTGGCGGCGCCGAACGGCCAGCTGGCGCCTTATCTGGCGCGGCGCGGCATCACGCTGCAGCGCCAGCCGCGGCCCGACATGGTGATGAACTTCTTCTTCATGCAGCACCCCCTGGTGGGTGGTTATGCACCGCAGAAGGTGGCGCTGCGCCGCGCCATCGCCCTGGCCTTCGACAGCGCTGCCTACCGGCGCGATCTGCTGAGTGGTTTTGCGATCCCGGCGCAGAGCACCATCGCGCCCGGCACCAGCGGCTACGACCCCGACTACCGCAGCGAGATGAGCAGCTACAGCCCGGCACGCGCAAAAGCGCTGCTCGAGCTGTACGGCTACGTCGACCGCAACGGCGACGGTTGGCGCGATCAGCCCGACGGTCGGCCACTGGAGCTGGTGATGGCCACGCAGTCGTCGCAGAACGACCGCCGCAGCAACGAGATCTGGAAGCG
This sequence comes from Rubrivivax sp., assembly GCA_016707445.1. Lineage (GTDB taxonomy): Bacteria > Pseudomonadota > Gammaproteobacteria > Burkholderiales > Burkholderiaceae_C > Rubrivivax. The sequence goes on along the minus strand of JADJHR010000009.1, from coordinate 107,401 downwards.
CTGCATGGACGCAGTGGGGCTGAAGATGCGTTTCGACATCTCGACCTGGCCCGAGCTGCTGAAGAAAAGCCGCGCCGGCAGCTTGATGATGTGGGGCTATTCGTGGGCCGCCACGTCGCCCGACGGCGGCTTCTTCCTGGCCATCGCCTACGGCCCCAATGCCAGCGAGTCCAACGATCCGCGCTTCGCGCTGCCGGCCTTCGACCGCTTGTTCGAACGCCAGCGCGTATTGCCCGACGGCCCCGAACGGCAGGCCCTGATGCGCCGCGCCAAGGACCTGCTGGTGGCCTACATGCCGTACAAGGTGCATGCCCACACGCAACGGCTGGACGTCGTGCAACCCTGGACACGTGCCTTCTGGCGCCATCCGTTCATGCGCGACTACTGGCGCTTTGTCGATGTCGAGCCGGGGCAAGGGCGGCGCGAGTGAGGGCGCCGCCCGGGACTGAACGCGCCAACTGACCTTATCTGAAACTCTCTGAACCCTTGCGGCGCATCGGTGCCATGAAGGCTGCACGATGACCGGATTCGAACCCAAACCTTCGCCTCATCGATCGCTTACAGCGCCCAGTAGCCCGCGATGACAGCCGTCAGCAAAACCATTGCCGCAGGCGCATTGGCTTGATGCCCTTGGTGGTCGGGTCGCACCCCAGAAGCGTCGGGGGTTGGCGCCCCGTAGGCGTTGCATGATCACGTCGACCGGGGCCGGTTCTTGAATTTGTAGAGCATCGTCGCATTGCACGCCCATGAAAAAGGCGACCCTAGGGTCGCCTGATTCAGGTGTGAAGCCTTGAAAGATCAGGCCGCACGCTTCTTGCGAGCGCTGAAACCCAGGCCGGCCAGAGCCAGGCCAACCAGTGCCAGGACGCTGGGTTCCGGCACGTTGCCGGTCGGCGGCTCCACCACCACCCCACCACGCACCTGGAAGTTGTACTGACCCAGGGTGTCACTGTTCAAAGAGTGGCTGATCAGGGCATTCGGGCCCCCATTGATCAAAGCGCCGTTGACCAGCGAACCGGACAGCGTGGCGTTGGACGTGGCGCTGGTCCAGTAACCCACTAGGGCAGAGGTGCCGCCCAGGCCACCAGGAGGTGCGCCGCTAGCCGTGCCGGATTCCCAGATGATGTCGTCGTAGTTGAACTGAATGTCGAAGTCGCCGGCCGACACGTCGCTGCGGTCGGTCAAGATCATCTGAAAGCTGTTGAAGATCGGTTGTGCGCCAAACACCCCCACATGAATGTAGTTCACGCCGAAGACGTTTTGCCGCCCATGGTCGCGGCGCCGTAAGTCACCGGCAGCGAGCCAGTCGCACGGGTGTCTACGTCAGCGAAGAAGGCCGCGATGATCGGGCCGAAGGCACCACTGCTGATGGCGGACGGCGTAAAAGTGGACCGCGGGCCGTCGAAGGTGACGTTGCCGTTGTTGTTGACGTACGTCTGAGTGTAATTGGTGCTGTTAATGTAGGCAGTGAAGCCCAGACCAATCGGACCGGTAGAGTCGTCGTCGTTGGCCGGCAGCACGGTGGTGAATAGACTGGAGTCATGCACGGCGCCGGCAAAGGCGGATGGTGCGACCAGCGAGGCGGCCACGGCGACTGCCAGGGAGAGTGCGCGGAAAGTCTTCATGGTGCGTTCCTAGTGAGTGAATCGTGAACATCCCAGATTGCGTTCATCAACTACCAAGCAGAAACCGCGCCAGATATCGCAAGTGGTTGTATTAAATAACATTTTCTTCATGTACCGACGACACTGGTAGGTGCATTGTCAAAATCTCCGACAGATCAACCACGCACCATCCTGGTCCTTGTCTTGACATGCGTCACAGGCTCATGTTGTGGCAGCTTGGCCAGCCGACTGGGGCGACCACCCCCGCATCCTGGGACACCTGCAGCGCGACCTGTTCGGATCCGCGACGACCAAGGTGTTCGATTTCCTGCGCGGCTGCGGGCCCGCGTTCGATCGCGCCCATGCGCTCAGCCTGTGCGCAGGCGACGGGACATTCGAGAAACTGCTGGTCGAGCACGGCATCTTAGGCTCGGTGGTCGGCATCGACCTTGCCGATGGACGGGTGCGCGAAGCCAACGAACGCAGCGGCGAGTTGGCCGACCGCCTGCGCTATGAAGTGGCAGATGCCAACCGGGGCGACTATGGCCTGGCCAGCTACGACGTGCTGTTTGCCAAGGCCGCCCTGCATCACATTGCCGAACTCGAGTCGATGATGCAAGGCATGCGCCGTGCACTTCGGCCGGGTGGGCGTCTGGTGACGCTGGATTTCTTTGGACCCAATCGATTCCAGTGGACAGATGCGCAGCTGGCAGCGGTAAACGGCTTTTTGCGCGACGAGGTTCCACTGGCACTTCGCCGTCGTGCCGATGGCTCGACGGTCGAATTCGTGCAGCGCCAGACACCGGAAGAGGTGGCGCGGATAGATCCTTCGGAGGCGGTGCGCTCCGGCGAATTGCACGGCCTGATCCGCCAGCAGATGCAGGTGGATTACGACTTTGCCATCGGCGGCACCTTGTTGAACTTGATCTTCGACTCAAGCATCGTCAACAACTTCGCTCTCGAGGACGAACGCGCGATGCAGGTGGTCGACCGCGCGTACGCGCTGGAGCGCGAACTGATGCGGCGCGGTGAGATCGGTTGCGACTTTCGCTTGATGATCGCGCGATTTGCCTGATCTGGGCGTCGGGCCATCGTGCTCGCGACCCGGCGGCAGAGATGCCAACGCCCACGTCACAGCATTGTTCCGTACCGCCAAGTACCGCCCCATTTCCCCGCCCCAAGGCCTCACCCTCAGGCCGCACCACGGAGAGCCTGGCGGCGCACGACACCAAGTTGGCCCTCGACCTCGCCACCCGCGTCAGCTGTCCTGCCAGATCACCTTCTTGCCTGACGACTCCCAACGTTCGTAGTTCTTGGCGTACAAGTCCTCGATCCGATTGCGCTTGACCTTGAAGGTCGGGGTGATGACGTCGTTCTCGATCGTCCAGGGCGTGGCAGCCACCACCAGGCACTGCAAGCGCTCATGCGGGTCGAGCGTCGCATTGATGGTCTTCAGGTGCAGTGCCAGCGACTGCTCGATTTCAGCGCGTGCACTGGCATCCGCGGCCCGACTCTGGAAATCGGCGCCGAGCATGACGATGCCCAGGGGTTGCCCCAGATTCGCCCCGGTGACCACACAGGCTTCGATTGCCTCATGCATCACCAGCTTGTCCTCGATCGGCGCCGGGGCCACGTACTTGCCCTTGCCGGTCTTGAACAGGTCCTTGACGCGCCCGGTGATGGTCAAGACGCCATGCTTGTCGATGCTGCCCTTGTCGCCCGTGCGCAACCAGCCATCTTCGGTCATGGCCTCGCGCGTTTTTTCGGGTTCCTTGTAGTAACCCAGCATCAAGGCCGGGCTGCGCATCTGGATCTCGCCCGTCTGGGGATCGATCCGATCTTCGACGCCGTCGTAGGCAGGGCCCACGGTGCCCTGCTGGTTCTTGCCGGGCTCGGTGATATGCGACACCGCGAGGTTCTCGGTCATGCCGTAACCCTCGTTGATGTGCAGGCCGAGCTTGCTGTACCACTGCAACAGTGCCATCGGCATCGGTGCCGCACCCCCTGCCGCAATGCGGCAATGGTCCAGGCCCAGGGCCTTCTGCACCTTGCGCCGCACGATGCCGCCCAGGATCGGAATCGACAGCATGCGGTTGAGCTTGGCTGGCGGCATCTTGTGGTGCACGCCTTGCTGGAACTTCACCCACAGGCGCGGCACCGAGAAAAAGATCGTCGGACGGGCGCGCTGAAGGTCGGCCGCAAAGGTGTCGAGCGAGTCGGCGAAATACACCTGCATGCCGGTACGCAGCCAACCATGTTCGACCAGCACGCGTTCGACCACGTGGGCCAGTGGCAGGTACGACAACATGCGGTCATCGGCGCCCATCGGCAAGCGCCGGATGCCCGAGTCCAGCGCCCAGGCAAAATTGCCGAAGCTGTGCATGACGCCCTTGGGCAAACCGGTCGTGCCCGAGGTGTAGATCAGGGTGGCGAGTTCGTCTGCACCTCGCACCGGGTTGCCCGACAGCGGCGCGTTGTTCTTGCAGATCGTGTCCCAGCCTGAGTACGACTTGATGGCGTCTGCCGGCGACAGCGGGTAGTTCAGGCAGGGCAGGTCGGCTGGAACACCCGGCTTCATCTGGTCCCAGCCGTCGAGCTTGCCGATGAAACAAGCTTTGGACTCACTGTGCGTGAGGATCTGCCGCACCGTCTGCGCCGCCAGCGTGGGGTACAGCGGCACCGACACATGGCCGGCCATCCAGATCGCCAGGTCGCTCATGATCCACCAGACGCAATTCTTGGACAGGATTGCAATCCTGGATCCAGGCTCCCATCCCTGCGTCTGCAGGTAGTGCGCCATCCGGCGCACCTGGTCAGCGACCTCGCTCCAGGTGTAGTCCTGGACCACACCGCCGCCCATCGGCTGGGTGAACGCCACCCGGTTCGGAGAGGTCTTCTCCCAGTGATACAGACGCTGCAAGGCCAGCATCTCCGGTGCCATCGTGCTCATCGTGTCTCCTCCCTCGGACAACTCAGCCAAATTCGATTGCCCGGCGCGGTCTATCGTGCCCGGCGATGCCTATTGTCGTTTCCCATCGCAGAGCAAAGGGCTCTGTCCCGCGCGCCTCGATGCGCCTCTGCCTTTTCCAGTGCTCAAAACGATGTGTTCGCGCACCGACGGTGCTTCGATGTTGATGGAAGTGCAGGCACCCGCCGATGACGTGACGCAAGTGCTGCTGCGCGAGATCGGCGCCCGCCTGACGCAAAGGCGCGATGCGCATCGGGATGGTGCCGCTGACTTTCGCGCAGCGCCAGGCAGCATCCGACATTCGCGAGGGGCGGCGGCTAGCGCCGCGTGACCAGCCCTTCGGCCGGCATGAAGGCCTGCACAGGCCAGGCGTCGAAACGGCGCCTGAGTGTCGGGGCAGTGCGGACTGGGCCGCAGGCCTCAGCGCCGTCCGCCCAGCAGTCGTGCCGGCAGGAACAGCAGCGCCTTGATCAGCGCGAACACCGCAGCCAGCGTGATGCCCAGCAGCTGCAGCGGCAGCGACAACAGCCACACCAGCGGCGCCAGCACCAGCGCCAGCAGTGCCAGCGGCCCGCTCAGCGCGAACAGCAGGCACCAGCCGATGAAGAACAGCAGGACCTTCATGACTCAGCCGTGTGGGACAGACACGGCCCAGGCCCAGACGGCGCTGGCGCTTTCGCGCGCGGCCAGGTGGTCGATGCTGCCGAACACCGCCAGCGTCACCAGGACGGCCAGGGCCAGGCTGTAGCTTCGTTCGATCAGGCGGTTCTTCACGGTGGTCTCCAGGTGCAGGTTGTCGATGGCGTGATCTTCGGCGGGCAACGGCGGCCGGCCCAGCGCCGTGCGACGAATCGCGGTCGGCAGGGGCTGAATTGCCGCTGCGCCGGATTGGCTCCAGCCAGGGCTGCCCGCATAGACTGCGCGGCTGCGCGCCGCAGGCCGCGTGCGCGGACGTCCGCCGGAGAAGACCTTGAAACTGAAATTGGCTCCGAACTCGCTGTTTGCCGTGCTGCTGCGCAAACCCTGGTGGCTGAGCCTGGGCATCGCCGTCGCGATGGCTGCGGTGGCCTTCGCGCTGCTGCCACCGGCCTACCGTGTGGTCGGCGCCTTGTCGGGGTTTCCGCTGCTCGTGATCTCGGCCATGGCTGCATGGCGGCAGCGCCATCAGCCCAATGCACGCCAGGTCGAACAGGCCACGCAAGCGCTGCGCCAGCTGGCCTGGCCGGCCTTTTCGCGACTGCTCGAACAAGCCTTCGAGCGTGACGGCTACACGGTGGGGCGTGGCCGCGGCGACACGGTCGATTTCAAGCTCGAGCGCCAGGGCCAGCAGATGCTGGTTTCGGCGCGAAAGTGGAAGTCGGCGCGCATCGGCCTGGAGCCGCTGCGCGGCCTGCAGACCGCGCGCGAAGCCGCCGACGGCGCACACGCGATGTGCATCTGCCTGGGGGATCTGAGCGACACCGCCCGCCCCTTTGCGGCGCGCCACGGCATCACGATCTGGCAGGCGCCCGAACTGGCGCAGGCGATGCGGGGGCTGCTGCCGGCCGCCGCGGGTTCTCGCGGGTTCTAGGAGCCCGTCGGACTTGATCCTGCCCGACGTGCTTTGACCGAGGCGGGGTTGTTTTTCGAGCAGCGCGCGGATTCGTCCGACGCGAGGCATTCCGGGTGTCTTGTGGACACCCTGGCGCCATCGTCAGACCTCAATTCAGCGTGTTCGATCGGCATTTGGCTCCCTTGTGTTCCTCACGCCGCGCGCAGCACATGCAGCCGCTTGATGTTCCAGGCCATCGTCACCAGCGACCACTCGCCGCGCGCCTTGTCCAGGCCGCGCATGCTCATCTGGCGCCAGCCCATCACGCGCTTGATGATCCCGAACACCGGCTCCACGGTCTGCTTGCGCAGTCCATACAGTGCCCGACCTGCTTTGGTGCTCAGCCGGTGGGCCATCTTGAGCACCGGATCGTCGGTCTCAGGCGCTGGCGCGTCCACAGCGAAGCGCGTCAGCACTGGAACATGGTGGGATTCGCGCTTCATCGACAGCATGGGCTCGATTTCGTGCTCCAGGCAGGCCTGCACGTTGGCCTGGCTGAAGTAGCCGGTGTCGGCCAGCAGGCTCGAGATGATCCCCAGTGCCTGCGGCAGGGCCTGGACCTTATCCAGTACCGGCGCAATCTCGCGCTTGTCGTTGGGTGCCTGCGTGACGTGTGCTGTGATCACCAGCATCGTGGCGGTGTCGACCGCGGCCTGCGCGTTGTAGCTCTGTTCGAAGCCACCCCCCGAAGTCGGCATGATGCGCGAATCTTCGTCGGTGAGGTTGACTTGATCGCCTGGCTTGGGTTCGCTCGACGGTGGCTCCGGATCGGGTCCGCGCGGCTTCTTGCCTGCCTCACGCTGGGCCTGGCGCGTGGCGCACTTGACCTCGTGCGCTTGGCTCTCCACCGCATGGCGCTCGGCCGCCCGCTGCTTGATCTTGTCTTTGGCCTGCGCCAGCGCGGCCAGGCGTTGCTCGCGTCGCGCGATCTCCGCAGGCACATCCAGTCCGTCATTGACCGGTCGGCTGTCGCTGTCTTCGGCCAGCTTGAGCAGCAGTTGCACCTCTTCGCGCAACTGGGCTTCGATCCTGTTGGCGTGCTCCCACGACAGCGCACTGTGCTTGCTGGCGTTGGCCGCAATCTTGGTGCCGTCCAGCGCGATGGCGCCCAGCTTCAGGCACTTCATCTCGCGCGCCAGCATCAGCACTTGCACGAACAGCGCTTCGATCTGCGGCAGAAAGCGCCGCCGGAACGTGGCAATGCTGTCGTGGTCGGGTTGGGTGTTGGCGGCGATGAAGCGCATGGCCACCGAGTCGTGGCAGGCGCGCTCGATCTTGCGGCTGGAGTGCAGCCCGGTGGCGTAGCCGTAGACCAGCAAGCCCAGCAGCATCGCCGGGTGGTAGGCATCGCTGCCCCGGCCAGCGTACTGCCGCGTCAACTCGCTCAGGTCCAACTGATCGATGACCTCCACCACGAAGCGCGCCAGATGATTCTGGGGCAGCCACTCGTCTACCGACGGTGGCAGCAGATAGGCGGTGTCTCGATCGACGGCAATGAAGCGGCTCATGGGGAGGGTGGTTGGCTCAGCGTTGTCTCAATTGTCCCGGCCTCCACTCCATCGCGGTAGGCGTGAAAGCCCGACGGGCTCCTAGTAGCTGACGCGCGCCAGATAGGTCTTCTGCGCCGCCTCGCGCGCCTGGCCCAGCGTGTGGATGCCCAGCTCGGCCAGCAGCGGGATCATCTTCAGGAAGACTTCGGCGGTGACCATGGCGTCGCCCAGCGCCGTGTGGCGGCCAAGGATGGTGACGTCCAGGCGCTCGGCGATGGCCTCGAGCCGGTGCGAATCCTGCTGCGGATGGATCACCGCGCTGAGCAGCAGCGTGTCGAGCACCGGTTGCTCGAAACGCACGCCGGTGGCCGCCTCCTTCAGCTGCAGGAAGCGCATGTCGAAGGCCGCGTTGTGCGCCACCAGCACGGTGTCCTGCGCAAAGGCGTGCAGTGCCGGCAGCACCTGGTCAATGCCGGGCCGGCCGGCCACCATCTCGGGCGTGATGCCGTGGATCGCGATGCCCGCGGCCGGAATGTCGCGCCGCGGGTCGACCAGCTGCTCGAAGCACTCCTGCCGGCGCAGCTTGCCGGCCACGATGCGCGTGGCGCCGACCTGGATGATCTCGTCGCCCTGGCTCGGCTGCAGCCCGGTGGTCTCGGTGTCGAACACCGTGTAGGCCAGCTCGGCCAGCGGCCGGTCGGCCAGCGCGGCGTCGACCTCGCGCGTGGCGAAGAGGTCGAAGTCGTAGTACTCGGGCCGGCTGTCGCTGTGCAGCAGCGCGCCCGCGTCGAGCTGTTCGCCCTCGCTGGCCAGCGGCAGCAAGAAGCGGAAGAAACTTTCGTGGCGCACACGTTCGCGCTCGAACCAGAAGGCGCCGCCGTGGCGTTCGATGACGTCGCGCACGGTCAGCGCGCTGGTCTCGCCGGCCACGCTCAGGGTGTCGGTCTCCCAGCTCATCACGGTTTCGGTGCTCATCGCCTGCCCGGTCCACAGCAGGTCGAGCTGCGCGCGCTGGCCTTGCGCCTGCAGCCGCAGCTGCAGCAGCTTGATGCCGTACTCGTCGACCAGGCGGCCCGCCAGGTAGGCCAGGGCCTGCAGCAGCGAGTAGCTGTCGACCTTGAGCCACAGCTGCGCATCGACCTCGGTGCTGGCGGTGCGACAGCCGTACAACTGCTCGATGCGGCGTGCCGCGGCCGTGATCAGGTCGGCGCCCAGCATGTCCTCCAGCGGCCAGCGCGTCTTCAGGGTCTGCGTGGTGTGCTCGGCCACGTCCTGGATGCGCCGGCTCATCGCCACCACCTCGTCGCGCACCACGCCCTGCAGGCGCTGGCGCGTTGCGGCGTCCAGATCCGCGTCGTCGAGCAGCTCGACCGCCGCCTGCAGATTGCCCAGCGACGCGCGGCTGGTCTCGGTCAGCTGGTGCAGCATCTTGTCGCGCCGCGACTCGTCGGCGAAGTCGCGCGTGATGTTGTCCAGCATCAGCACGAAGCCGCTGATGGCGGCGGCGTTGTCACCGTGGCCTTCGGGTTCACCGTCGCCGGCCAGCGCACGCACCGGCGCCATCTGCGCGCGCAGCAGCTGCCCGCCGCGTGTGCTGGTGACAAACTGCGCCGACGGGTTGGCAGCACCTCGCCGCAGCCGCTGCTGCACGCGCTCGAGCGCGTGCGCGACCAGCTGGCGGTCGAACACCGCGTAGATCGAGCGGCCGATGCCCACCAGCTCGGCGCCCGCGGCCACGCTGTCGCCAAGGGCACGGAACTGCAGCCGCGCACGGCTGTTGTAGAGCAGGATGCGGCCGTCCAGGTTGCACACCACCACGCTCTGGGTCAGCTCGGCCATCAGCGTGGCCAGGCGGCTGCGCTCGAGCTCGATCTCGCGCGCGGCCTGGCGCACACGTTCGCCGATGTCGGCGCGGATCTCGCCGCGCTGGCGCACCAGCTGGTTGATGACCACCTGCACCGCCTGCAGCTCGGCACCACCCGGCACGGCGAGTTCACGCTGCACGTCGCTGGCCACCAGCACCTGCGCCTGCTCGGCCAGCTGGCCGGCCGCCGCCGCCCAATGGCGCCAGGCCTGGCGCGCCAGTTGACCGAACACGATGGCCGCCACCAGCCCGGCCATCACCAGCAGCGCCAGGCGCGGGGCCAGCAACACCCAGGCGGCCGCGCGCTCGGCGTCAGACCAGGTGCTCGCCAGGATCGCCGCCGCGATGGCGGCAGCCAGCGCCACCAGCAGCGCGGGCAGCAGCGCCGCCAGCACCTCGCGCCGGTCGATCTTCGGGCGTGGCCTCATGCCTGCGCGCCCAGCATCTGGCGCACGCGGGCCGCCAGGTCCTTGGTCGAGAAGGGTTTGGTCATGTAGCCGTCAGCGCCCAGGCCCATGCCCTGGGCAACGTCGGTGTCGCGGCCCTTGGCGGTCAGCAGCAGGATCTTGATGCCCGCCAGCGATTCGTCGGCACGCACCTGCTGGCAGACCTCGAAGCCCGTCAGCATCGGCATCATCACGTCCAGCAGCACCAGGTCAGGGCGCTCGCGGCGAATGGTGGCCAGCGCCTGCGCGCCGTCGCGCGCCACCAGCACCTGATGGCCCTCGCGCTTCATCAGGAACTCCAGCGAGACGACGATGTTGGGCTCGTCGTCGGCGATCAACACCTTGTGCGTCATGGGGGGGTCTCCTTGCTGTCGTCGAATCGCCAGGGCAGGTCGAAGCCGAAGCAGGCGCCATGCCCCGGATCGGATCGCAGCCACAGCCGGCCACCGAAATGTTCGATGATCTGCCGGCTGATCGGCAGGCCCAGGCCGGTGCCGCCGGCACGGTGGGGGCGGCTGACGCTGTCTTCGCCCTGGCGGAACTTCTCGAACACCATCTTCTGCTGGTCGCGCGGCACGCCGGGGCCGTTGTCCTGCACCTCCACGCGCACGCCTTGCGCATACGCGCTCAGCCGAACCTGCACGCGGCCGCCCGGATCGGGAACGAACTTGGCCGCGTTGGTCAGCAGGTTCAGCACCACCTGCAGCAGGCGGTCGGGGTCGGCGCGCAGCAGCGCCATCTGCTCGGGCATCAGAAGCTCGACGCTGGCACCGCGCTCGCGGAACAGCTCGGCGGTGGTCTGCACGGCCTGCGTCAGCAGCTGGCGCAGGTCGACGTCGGCGTTGTGCCACTCGGCATGGCCCGATTCGATCTTGGCCATGTCCAGCACCTGGTTGACCAGGCGCGACAGGCGTTCGGTCTCGCCGACCACGATGCCCAGGAACTGCTGGCGCTGCGCACCCTCCATCTCGGGGTCGTCCTGCATCAGCTCGGTCAGCGCGCGGATGCTGGTCAGCGGCGTGCGCAGCTCGTGCGTCACGCTGCTCATGAAGTCGTCCTTCATGCGGTCCAGGCTCTTCAGCTGTTCGTTGACATGGCGCAGCTGCGACGCCTCTTCGACGATGCGCTGCACGTCGTCCAGGTCCAGCACCTCTTCTTCCACCACCGAGGCCACCATCACGTGCGCCGATGCGCTGCCGATGGCACCGGCCAGCTGCGTTTCCACCCACTGCACCATCTGCGCGTCGGCCTTCAGACTGTCGATGTCGGCCACGCCCTGGCGGTGCGCATAGCCCGAGAACAAGGTGTTGGCGTGCTCGCTGCCGAGAAAGCGACCAGCCAGCGCCAGCAGGTCGGCCACCTCGGCACGGCCGCGCCAGAAGGCCTCAGGCGAGCCATCGCGTTCGAACACGTCGACGAACAGCAGCGCCTGGCTGGTCTCGCGCGCCGTCGGCGGCCGCCACAGCGACACCGCCACGTACAGCCCGGCGTTGCCCAGCAGGCTCCAGAACAGCGCGTGCGTCAGGTTGTCCATGCCGCTCATCCCGAACAGCGATTCGGGCCGCAACGCCGCGATGCCGAACAGGCCCTGCTGCAGAAAGCCTTCAGGCAGCCAGCCGCTGCGGGCGATCGACGGCAGCATCAGCGTGTACGCCCACAGCAGCGCACCCGCGCTCAGGCCGGCCAGGGCGCCATTGCGGGTGCCGCCCTTCCAGAACAGCCCGCCCAGCAGCGCCGGCGCGAACTGCGCCACCGCGGCAAAGCTGATCAGACCGATGCTGACCAGCGCATAGGCCTCGCCGGCCAGGCGAAAGTACACATAGCCCAGCAGCAGCAGCGCGACGATGACGGTGCGGCGGATGCCCAGCAGCAAGCCGGTCAGATCGCGCGGGCCGGGGCCGCGCAGGCGATCGGCCCAGCGCGAGCGCAGCAGCAGCGGCAGCACCAGGTCGTTGCAGACCATGGTCGACACGGCGATGGCCTCGACGATCACCATGCCGGTGGCCGCCGACAGCCCGCCGATGAAGGCCACCAGCGCCACCGCGCCGGCACCAGTCGACAGCGGCAGCGACAGCACGAAGGTCTCGGCGTTCGCCTGCCCCTGGGGCCCGAAGTAAAGCAGACCGCCCAGCGCGATCGGCAGCACGAAGACGTTGATCGCCAGCAGGTAGGCCGGAAAGGCCCAGGCCGCGCGCCGCAGGTGGCGCTCGTCGACGTTCTCGACCACCATCACCTGGAACTGGCGCGGCAGCAGGATCACCGACAGCATGGCCAGCAGCATCAGCGCAAACCACTGGTCGTAGGCGAAGGGCCGCCCGCCGCCTTGCAGCACATGCGCCAGCTCGGGTGCCGCCTGCACGCGCTGCAGCATGGCGGCAGGGCCGTCGAACAGGTCCCAGACGACGAAGACGCCCACCGCGATGAAGGCCACCAGCTTGACCACCGATTCGACCGCGATCGCGGCGACCATGCCTTCGTGGCGTTCGGTGGTGTCGTGGTGGCGGGTGCCGAAGGCGATGATGAAGCCGGCCAGCGCCAGCGCGATGTACAGCGTGGTGTCGCTCCACCAGGGTCGGGCGGCGCCCGCCCCCGACGCGCCACCCGTCATCAGCAGGTAGCCGCTGGCCACCGCCTTGAGCTGCAGCGCGACGTAGGGCACCACGCCGACCAGCGCGATCAGCGTCACCAGCCCGGCCAGCACCGGGCTCTTGCCGTAGCGGCTGGAGATGAGGTCGGCGATCGAGGTGATGCGCCAGCGCCGCGCGATGCGGATCATCTTGCGCAGCACCACCCAGGCCATCACCATCGCCAGCGTCGGCCCCAGGTAGATCGGCAGGAACCACAGGCCGGTGGCGGCCGCGCGGCCCACGCTGCCGAAGTAGGTCCAGGCGGTGCAGTACACGCCCATCGACAAGGTATAGACCCAGGCGTTGCCGATCACCGAGCGGCCCTGCGCGGCGCGCCGGTCGCCCCAGGCCGCCACCGCGAACAGCGCGCTCAGGTAGGCGAACGAGGCGCCGATCACCAGCGCGGTGGGCAAGGGGGTGATGGCCACGTCAGTCCGGGTCGCCCGGCAGGTCCGCGCTGCGTGACGCCGCGCTGCGTTCGCGAGCGGGCCCGGTTTCCATCATCCAGGCCACCAGCGCGATCAAGCCGCCCCAGACCAGGAAGAGCAGCCAGGGGCTGGCGAGCCACAGCTGCAGCAACGGATGGTCGAACAGCAGCCAGCCGGCAACGAAGATCGCCAGCAGGCGTTGCGCGACGGGGCTGCGTTTCATGGGCATCACCAGGGGCCGGCGCTACAAGGCGTCCAGCTTGAAATGCTGGCGCAGGAACTGGCGGAAGCGCTTGACGATGGCCAAGGCGTCGTGCAAAGGCTCGCGCTCGAGGGCGCCCAGATCGGCCGGCCGCACCAGATTGCCGGCCACTTCACCGGTGGCGCGCTGGCGCAGCTGGTGGGACAGGCGCAGCGCCATCAGGAAGTGCAGCGCGTCCAGCAGGTCGCGCGCCAGGGTCGGGTCGATGCGCCCCTGGGCCTGCAGCGCCTGCAGCCGGCCCGCGGTGCCCTGCTCGCGCACGCCGTACTGCAGCGCCAGCGCGCGCACGCCGTGCACGATCGGAAAGGTGCCCAGCTTCTTCAGGTCCAGCGGCGTCTCGTCGCGGCGCGCGGTCAGTCGCGTCCACCAGCTGTTGCCGTCACTGAACTGGTCGGCCGCGGCGGCAAAGTGCGCCAGCGTACGGTCGTTGCCGATCAGCAGGCTGTCGAGCAAGTCTTGCAGCGTGCGCAACAGCTGCGCGTCGCCGGCCACCGCCACGGCGTCGAAAAAGATCGCCAGGTTCATCGGACCCTCGGGGTCGCTGTGCTGCAACCAGCTGCGCAAGGTCTCCCGCCAGCCCGCCAGCGGCTGCCGCCAGCCGGCGCGGCTGAGCATGATGCCGCCCGGGCAGGGCGGGTAGCCGAATTCGGCCAGCGCGGCGCTGAAGCGCGCGGCCACATCGGCCGCCTCGGCCAGCAGCGCTGTCGAGCCCGTCGCGCAGCACGAGCGCGTTGTCCTGGTCGGTCTTCAGGATCTGCTCGCCGCGGCCTTCGCTGCCCATCACCAGCAGGCAGCTTGCAGCCCCCAGCGCGGGCGAGGCCAGCAGGCCCCACAGGCGCGCGAACAGGCGGCGGTTGAGCTCGGTCACCAGCCGCGTGATGCGCTCGATGCGGATGCCGCTGCCGTGCAGCAGCGCCACCATGTCGTCGATGCGCGCGGCGGCTGCGCGCAGCTCGGCCACCGTGTCGGCGCTGTCGATCTGCTGCGCGACGATGTGCGAGTGGTTGGCGACGAAACTCACCAGGTCGAGCTGGCCCAGCACACCCAGCACCTGATCGCCGTCACGCACCAGCAGCCGGTGCACCCGGTGCCGCACCATCAGCCACAGCGCCTCGAAGACCTCGCTGTCGGCGCTCACCTCGACCAGATCGAAGTTGGACACCGCGCTTACCGGCAGCGCGTGCGGTGGCTCGGGTCGCAGCAGCGCGTCGCGCAGGTCGGTGGTGGTGAAGATGCCCAGCCGCTCACGACCGCCCGGATCGCCCTGGCGGTCCTGCACCAGTGCATGGGTGGCGCCGCGGGCCGACAGCTGGCGGCAGACCGTCACCAGGTCAAGCGCGCCGTCCACGTACAGCGGCTTGCGCACGAAGGTGTCGCGCACCCGCGCCGTCAGCAGCGACAGCACTTCGCGTTGCGGTTCGACGGCGGTGTTGGGGGTCACGAATCGAGGCCTGCAAAGTCGAGCGGGACTGCAAGCCAGCAGCCTGCAGTCCCGCGGTTCTACCTCAGGGCCGCTGGGCCCGGGTGAATCTACCTCAGTGGCCGCTCGCGCCGCTGGCCCCGATGCCGGTCTCGGACCGCACCTGCTGCGCCAGGAAGCCGGCCTTGTCGGTCGCTGCACGCTGGCTGTTGTCGAGGATCGAGAACAGCCAGATGCCGACGAAGCCGATGGTCATGCTGAACAGCGCCGGGCTGGTGTACGGGAACCAGGCCGAGCCCTTGGGGTTGCCCAGCGTGGCTTCCCACACCGAGGGCGAGACCACCGTCAGCGCCACCGAGCTGATCAGCCCCAGGAAGCCGCCGATCACCGCGCCGCGCGTGGTGCAGCCCTTCCACAGCACGCTCATGAAGAGCACCGGGAAGTTGGCCGAAGCCGCAATGGCGAAGGCCAGGCTCACCATGAAGGCGATGTTCTGCTTCTCGAAGGCGATGCCCAGCACCACGGCCACGATGCCCAGGCACACGGTGGTGATCTTGGACACACGCAGCTCGGCCGCACTGTCGGCCTTGCCCTTCTTGATGACGGTGGCGTAGAGGTCGTGCGACACCGCCGAGGCACCCGACAGCGTGAGGCCGGCTACCACCGCCAGGATGGTGGCGAAGGCCACCGCCGAGATGAAGCCCAGGAAGACGTTGCCGCCGACCGCGTTGGCCAGGTGAATGGCCGCCATGTTGCCGCCACCCAGCAGGCCGCCCTTGGCGTCCAGGAACTGCGGGTTGGTCAGCACGAAGGTGATGGCGCCGAAGCCGATGATGAAGGTCAGGATGTAGAAGTAGCCGATCCAGGTGGTGGCCCACAGCACCGACTTGCGCGCTTCCTTGGCGTTGGGCACGGTGAAGAAGCGCATCAGGATGTGCGGCAGCCCGGCGGTGCCGAACATCAGCGCCATGCCGAAGCTGATGGCGCTGATCGGGTCCTTCACGAAGTTGCCCGGGCCCATGATCGAGAAGCCGATCTTGGCCGCCTCTTCGGCCGGCTTGCCCCCCTTGGCGGCGAGCTCGGTCTTGATCTTCACCGACGCCGCGAACATCGCCTCGGGGCTGAAGCCGAACTGCCACAGCACCGCGCCGGCCATGAAGCTGGCGCCGCACAGCAGCATGATGGCCTTGATGATCTGCACCCAGGTGGTGGCCGTCATGCCGCCGAACAGCACGTAGACCATCATCAGCGCGCCGACGATGACCACCGCGATCCAGTACTCCAGCCCGAACAGCAGCTTGATGAGCTGGCCGGCGCCGACCATCTGCGCGATCAGGTAGAAGGCCACCACCACCAGCGTGCCGCTGGCGGCGAACACGCGCACCGGCGTCTGCGCGAAGCGGAACGCGGCCACGTCGGCGAAGGTGAACTTGCCCAGGTTGCGCAGCCGCTCGGCCAGCAGGAAGGTGACCACCGGCCAGCCGACCAGGAAGCCGATGCTGTAGATCAGGCCGTCGAAGCCGCTGGCCATCACCGCGGCCGAGATGCCCAGGAACGACGCCGCCGACATGTAGTCACCAGCGATCGCCAGGCCGTTCTGAAAGCCGGTGATGCCACCACCGGCGGTGTAGAAGTCGGACGCGCTCTTGGTCCTGGCCGCCGCCCACTTGGTGATGAACAGCGTGAAGATCACGAACACGCCGAACATGCCGATGGCCGTCCAGTTGGTGGCCTGCTTCTGGGCCTGGCCCAGGTCGGCCCCGGCGGCCAGCGCCAGGCTGACGCCGCACAGCGCCGCAGCGCCGAGCACCAGTTTGGAAGACGATCTCATTGGCTCACCGCCCGGCTGACTTCGTCGGACAGCTTGTCGAACTCGCTGTTTGCGCGCCGCACGTAGACCGCGGTGATGACGACCGTGAAGACGATGACGGCCAGGCCGATGGGCATGCCCAGGGTCATCACGCCGTCGCCGATGCGCGTGGCCAGCAGCTGCTTGTCGAAGGCCACGAGCACGATGAAGCCGTAGTACACGACCATCATCGCGATCGTCAGCGTCCAGCCGAAACGGCTTCGCTTGGCCTTCAGTTCCTGATACTTGGGGTGGGCAGCAATGCGCTGCACCAGGTCGGCTTGCATGACAACGTCTCCTCGAGGGGTGGAGCCGCTGCCCGGAAGATGCGTCGGCTGAGACGCGCATCATTCGGCCACGGACTGACCTGCCTCTGACGCGAAGCCAACAGGGGCTGACACGGGGCCGCGCGGCGGATGCCGGCCTCGTGGCAGCCGGCCAAGCGCTGACGCTGGGCGCGCGCACGCCGATCCCTTGCCGACATCTGCCTCGACAGCAAGCGCGATCAAGGGTCGAGCAACACAGCCCTCACCGCGCAGCCAGAAGCCCGTCGACAAACGCCTTCTGCCCCACTGGCGTCACAAGCAGTTTCCGCGACGCCGTGCGTTGTTCCAGCCAGCCGCCGTGGAGGCATGCCTCAAGAATCACCGTGGCGATCGACCCTGCAAAGTGATCGCGCAGCTCTGACCAGTCCACGCAGTCGTACAAGACACGTCGAGCGCCACGGATGCGCCCGACTTGCTGCCCGGCGAAAACGGCGGACCCTGGATCGAAGCCGCTCAGCCCGGCGGTGCGAATCGCGGCGACACCGTCTGTGGTCAGTTCGTATTCGCTGCCCTGGGGGGATGGCCGCTGCCTGAACACCTGCACGCCCGACATCCGCTGCGTCGTGCCGACGCACAGCGCAGCGGATGGCACTCAGCGCCGCTGGTCAGCGTCGGTCAAGGTGTGCAGGAAAGCGACGATGGCGGCGATCTCGTCGTCGCTGAGCGCGGGCGCATCGCCAGCCCGGCGATCGAACGGTAGGTCGGTGTTGATGTTGGCGTGGTAGGCCGGCGGTAGGTCATCGAACTTGGCGATTGCGCCGTCGGCGCCGCGCGGGTAGAACTCCTGCGGGTAGATGTCGCGGCGCGCGTAGAAGCGCAGCACCTCGTCCAGCGATCGCAGAACGCCGTTGTGGAAGAAGGCCCGGCGCAGCGCCACGTTGCGCAGCGTGGGCGTGCGAAACAGGCCGCAGTAGTCGGCGCGGCGCGCGAAGTCGCTGCGCAACGGGCCGCACAAGCCCAGGTCGCTGCCAGGCTGGGCGTCGGCGCGCCGAGGCACGCCCAGGGCAATCAGGCCGAAGTCGGTGAACAGCGGGAAGGTGCCGTCGGCAGAAGGCGCACTCGGGTGGCACGACGCGCAATTGCCCTTGGCTTCGTCGTTGAACAGCGCCAGCCCGCGGGCTTCGACCTTGCTCAGCGTCGCTCGGCCGCGCAATACCTCGTCGTAGCGGCTGCTGTAGGGGTAGAAATCGGCCGGCGACTGCTGGAACACCTCCAGCGCAAAAAGCATCGCGTCGAAGGCCGTGTCGGCGTTGTCGAAAACCTGCGCACCGAACACGCGGCGCATGGCGTCGGCCTGCGCGCCGCGCTGCAGCCGGGCGACGATGTCGGCCGGCGACGTGTTGGCCATCTCGTCGGCCGACAGCAGCGGCAGCCGCGCTTGATCGCGCGCCGACGAAGCGCGACCGTCCCAGGTGTGGCCACCAGTGGGGCCGGCGTCGATGCTGTCATCGTCTTCGTTCTCGAAGTGGTGTTCCGAGAACGGCGGCAGCGTCTGCAGGTAGCGCAACGACGGCGCGGCGCGCAGCCCCGGCGTGCGGCCGTCAAGCCCGGCCCATTGCACCGGCAGCGCATTCGGCGGGCCGTACGCGAAGCGCGGATCGTGGCAGCTGGCGCAGGCGCTGCGGCCTGAGGCCGACAGCGCCGGGTCAAAGAACAGCGAACGGCCCAGCACGGTGAGCGCCGGCACGTCCAGCGGCCCCTGGTCACGCGGTGCGTAAGCAGCGCCTCGCCAGGCGGGTGCGACGGCGCAGGCGGTAAGCATGGCCACGAGTACGGCGGCGGCGAAGGCTGTGTGCATCATCAGCCCGGCATGCTAGCCTTTGCGCCCCTGCCCGCCGCCGGATCTCAGCCATGAAGCCTGTCTTTACGGTCTCGACCCTTGCCCTGCTGCTCGCCGCCTGCGCCAGCGGCCCGCCGCGGGGAAACGACGCCGCCGTCAACGCGGTCGATACGGTGGTGGTGATCTACGCCGAGAACCGTGCCTTCGACAATCTGTACGGGCTGTTTCCGGGCGCTAACGGCATCCCCGGCGTGAACCCCAATTCGACCGGCAGTGCCGCGCCGCAGAAGGACTTCGACGGCACGGTGCTGCCGGTGTTGCCGCCGGCCTGGGGCGGGCTGACCGCCGGCGGGCAGGCCGTGACGCTGACGCAGGCGCAGAGCGCCGGCTTGCCGAATCGGCAGTTCCGCGTCGACGATCCGAAGGGCCTGAACGGTAGCGGCATCGTCGTCGATGCGTCGGTCGTCACGCGCGATCTGGTGCATCGCTACTACAACAACATCATGCAGATCGGCGATGGCAGCAACGACCGCTTCGCTGCCTATTCCAACGCCGGTGCGCTGAGCATGGGCTACTACGACGGCAGCTCGATGAAGCTGTGGCGGCTGGCGCAGCAGTACGTGCTGGCCGACAACTTCTTCATGGGTGCATTCGGTGGCTCGTACCTGAACCACCAGTACCTGATCTGTGCCTGCATCCCGGTCTATCCGGACGTTGCTAACTCACCGGCCAAGGGATCGATCAGCGCGATCGAGAGCGACGCCCAGGGCCGCTTCGTGCGCCTGACGCCGGCTGCCGAGATGCCGAAGTCGGTGCTCGCGGGGCCGCCGCGCTACCAGCACGACGCCACGCTGACGCTGGTCGATGGCGTGGCCTACACGATCAACACGATGCAGCCGGCCTTCCAGCCCAGCGGCAATGCGCCGCTCGCCGGCGCGAACCCGCAGTACGGTGACCCGGCCAAGGCGACGACGCTGCCGGCGCAGACGCTGGCCACGATCGGCGACCGCCTGGACGCCAAAGGTGTGTCCTGGGCCTGGTACGGCGGGGCGTGGAAGGCGGCCAGCGCCGGCACGCCCGAGGCGCGCAGCATCATCTACCGCAGCAAGATCCAGTTCCAGCCGCACCACCAGCCCTTCAACTACTACGCGCGCTTCGATCCGGCCACGCATGCCGACGACCGCGCCCGGCACCTGCTGGACTTCGACGAACGCTTTCTCGCCGACGCGGCGGCCGGCCGGCTGCCGCAGGTCGCGTTCTACAAGCCGCAGGGCAACCTGAACCAGCACCCCGGCTATGCCAGTGTCGCCGACGGTGACGCCCACATCGCCAGCGTGATCGAGCAACTGCAAAAAAGCCCGCAGTGGCCGCGCATGTTGATCGTCGTCACCTACGACGAGAACGGCGGCCTGTACGACCACGCGCGCGTGCCCAAGGGCGACCGCTGGGGCCCAGGCACAAGAATCCCGGCGATCATCGTCTCGCCGCTGGCGCGCAAGGGTTTCGTCGACAAGACGCAGTACGACACCGGGTCGATCCTGCGCTTCATCACCCGCCGCTGGGCACTGGACCCGCTGCCGGGCGTCGTGCTGCGTGACCAGGGCCTGGCTGCCAACGGCAGCGCGGCGATGGGCGACCTGAGCGCCGCGCTTGAGCCGCGCTGATTGCGCTGGGGCCGCACCGGCGCATCGCGCGCCAGGTCTGCGATTGAGGCCCGTCGATTTCCGTGACCAGGCGGGTTCCGGGATGGCGTGACGAGGCGGCCGCAGGGCCGCCTACAGTCCCTCGACCGCAATCACGCTGCCGTGGCTGACGCGCTGGCGCAATGCCTTCAGCGGCGCATAGACCGGGTCGTCGTAGAAGGCCTGCAGATGGGCCATGTCGGGAAATTCGAGGATCACCTGGCGGTGCGGCACATGGTTGCCTTCCAGCGCCCGCGCGGCACCGCCGCGCACCAGATAACGGCCACCATGCGCGGCAATCAGCGCTGGCGCCTGTCGTCGATAGTCTTCGTAGGCGGCAGGGTCGCTGACTTCGATGTCGACGTACAGGTAAGCGGCCATGGGGCCTCCCGATCAGGCATGCCGCACCCAGGCGGCGGTGATCCATCGTAGCGTTGCAGCTCAGCCGCGCTTCACCCCGGCGCGCGGCGCGCCCTCTCGGTCCCAGTCGGGGCCGTCGAACCAAGACCCGCCACGCAGCGCGTCGGCCAGCATGTCCAGCGCGTCCAGGCCCCAGAACACACGGCCGTCGAGCTCGAAACTGGGCACGCCGAACACACCGCGTGCGATCGCATCGTCGGTCTGCGATTTCAGCTGCGCCTTCACCTCGGCATCGGCCGGGTCGCGGCGCGGCGCCAGCTCGGTCTGCAGTGCGGCCAGCCGCGACGGGTCGGTTGCGTTCGCGCCGCCCTGCCAGACATGGCGAAAGATCGACTCGACCACGCGCCGATTGGGCCCGCAGGCCCAGGCCAGGCGCAACAGCGGCAAGGGATTGAACGGGTGCTGCAGCGGCGTATCGAGTGCGATGCCGTGCTGCCGCGCCAGCCAGTGCACTTGGCGAAAGGTCCAGGCGCGTTTGGGTTCGATTTCGGCCGGCCCCTTGTGTGCATGGTGCTGCAGCATGCCGGCGAACAGCACCGGCCGGTAGTCGACTTCGTAGCTGCAGCCCTGCAACGCCTGCGGCAAGCGCTCGAAGGCCAGGTAGGCAAACGGCGAGATGAAGTCGACCCAGCAGGTGATGCGTTTCATCGTGGGGGTTCTGCAGCCGTTGCGGCGCGGCGCAGCGCCAGTTGGCGCCAGACGGCACGTTTGCCATCGTCGTCCAGCCGCGACCAGGCGCCGATCTCGTCCAGCGTGCGCAGGCAGCCTTCGCACAGCCCGCTGGCCGGATTCATGCGGCAGATGTCGACGCAGGGGCTGGGCACCGCCTGTGACTGCGGCGGCGGCGTTGTCATGGCTGCACGACGTCGTGCACCGGCGCGCCGGTCAGCGCCTGCAGCGCCTGTGGCGACAGCCTGAACACGCCGTTGGGATGGCCGGCCGCGGCCCAGATCTCGTCGAAGCGGAACAGCTCGCGGTCGATCAGCGTGAATGGCGGCTGTGCATGCGCCAGCGGCGCCACGCCGCCGATCGAGAAGCCGGTGCGCTGTTTGACGAAGTCGGCATCGGCGCGGCCCAGCGCGCCGGCGATCGTCGCCACGCGCCCTTCGTCGACGCGCCGATCGCCCGAGGTCACGACCAGCACCGCCACGTCGTCGGCGCGGCGGCGAAAGATCACGCTCTTGGCGATCTGGCCAACCTGCACGCCCAGCACGTCGGCGGCTTCCTGCGCGGTGCGGGCGGCCACGTTCAGCCAGCGCGGGGCATGCGGGTGACCACGCTCGGCCAGCGCCAGCGTGACGCGGCGAAAGCCCTCGGGCCGCTCGTCCAGCATCATGCCGCAGCGACAGGCGCCGCCACGCCGCGTTTGGCCAGCAGTGCACGCGCCACGCGCGACACCGGCGGTCGCCCCAGCACGCCCGAGATCCAGGCGCCGGCATCGACCAGGCGGTCGAGGTTGAGGCCGGTGGCGATGCCCATGCCGTGCAGCATGAAGACCACGTCTTCGGTGGCCACGTTGCCGGTGGCACCCTTGGCATAGGGGCAGCCGCCCAGGCCGGCGATGCTGGTGTCGAAGGTGGCGATGCCCAGTTCCAGGCAGGCCAGGATGTTGGCCAGCGCCTGGCCATAGGTGTCGTGGAAGTGACCGCTGACTTCAGCCAGCGGATAGTGCTTGAGCGCACGTTCGAGCGCCGCCTGCGCGGCGCGCGGCGTGCCCGTGCCGATGGTGTCGGCGACACCGCAGTGGTCGACGCCGATGTCCTTCATCAACCGCACCACGCGCTCGACCTCGTCGGCGCTGACCTCGCCCTGGTAGGGGCAGCCCAGCGCGCAGGAGATGGCGCCGCGCACCTTGACGCCCGCCTCGTGCGCGGCGGCCACGACGGGCGCAAAACGCTCGATGCTCTCGGCGATCGAGCAGTTGATGTTGCGCTGGCTGAAGGCCTCGGTGGCGGCGCCGAACACCACCACCTCATGCGGCTGTTGCCGCAGCGCCGCTTCCAGCCCCTTCAGGTTGGGCGTCAGCACCGAATAGCGCACGCCGCTGCGCCGCTGCAGGCCCTGCATCACGTCGGCCGCGTCGGCCATCTGCGGCACCCATTTGGGGCTGACGAAACTGGTCACCTCGATCTCGCGGCAGCCGGCCTCGTGCAGGCGCTCGATGAGCCCGAGCTTGTGCTCGGTGCTGACCGGCTGCGCCTCGTTCTGCAGGCCGTCGCGCGGGCCGACTTCGACCAGGGTGACCTGGCTGGGTAGCGCCTTCATGTCGAGTCCTTCAAGTCAAGGTGAGCAGCTCGGCACCTTCGGTCACCTGGTCACCGGCGGCAAACAGCAGTTCACCGACCTGACCGTCGCGCGGCGCGCTGATGGTGTGCTCCATCTTCATCGCCTCCATCACCGCCAGCGCTTGGCCGCGCTGCACCTTGTCGCCGGCCTGGGCCAGAAAACTGATCAGCTTGCCGGGCATCGGCGCCGTCAGCCGGCCGCCTTCACCGGCATGCACGCCAGCCTGCGCCAACGGGTCGATCTGCGTCAGCAGGGCCGACCCTGCGGCCGCAAAAACGCTGTAGCGGTTGCCGCGCAGGTAGACGGACAAGGTATGACGCGCTGCGTCGAGCTGCACATCGTAGCGGTCGCCGCCCAGTGCGCGTGTCTGCAGTGCCCAGCGGTGGTCGGCGATCTGCAGCGTGGTGGCGCCGTCGTGCAGGCGCTGAATCACCACCGCCAGCGGTTGGCCCTGCAGGTCCAGGTCGAGCCGGCGCCGCGCGCCACCGTGCAGCCGCCAGCCGTCACGCCGCGACCAGGGGTCGGGCCCCTCCTGCGCCTGTTCATCGGCCAGCACGCGCGCCACCACGCCGGCAGCGGCCAGTTCGGGCGCCAACGCCGGCTGGCCGAACAGCACCGGCCGTTCCCGCTCGATCAGCGCGGTGTCGAGGTCGGCGGTGGCAAAGGCCCGGCTGGTCACCACGCGGCGCAGGAAGGCCACGTTGCTGTGCAGCCCGGTGATGTGCGTGGCGCCCAAGGCCACGTCCAGCCGCGCCAAGGCCTGAGCGCGGTCTTCGCCCCAGACGATCAGCTTGGCGATCATCGAGTCGTACCAGGGGCTGACCACATCGCCTTCGTCGAAACCGGTGTCGACCCGCGGCAGCACGGCATCGCGCACAAAACCCACGTGCTCGGGCCAGCGCATCACCTTCAGCGTGCCGGTGGCGGGCAGGAAGTTGCTCTCGGGGTTCTCGGCGCAGATGCGCGCTTCGATCGCGTGGCCGCGCAGCAGCACCTGGTCCTGCGTCAGCGGCAGCGGCTCGCCGCTGGCCACGCGCAGCTGCCACTCGACCAGGTCGAGCCCGGTCACGGCTTCGGTGACCGGGTGCTCGACCTGCAGCCGCGTGTTCATCTCCATGAAGTAGGCGCGGATGTCGCCGTCGTCGAGTTCTTCGGCCACGAACTCCACCGTGCCGGCGCCGACATAGCCCACCGCCTTGGCGGCGGCCACGGCAGCAGCACCCATCTCGGCACGGCGCGCCGCCGACAGGCCGGGCGCCGGCGATTCCTCGAGCACCTTCTGGTGACGGCGCTGCACCGAGCAGTCGCGTTCGCCGAGGTGGATCACGTTGCCCTGGCTGTCGCCGAAGACCTGGATCTCGATGTGCCGCGGGCGCAGCACATAACGCTCGACCAGAACGTGATCGTCACCGAACGCGGCCTTGGCCTCTCGCTGGCAGCTGGCCAGCGCGGCAGCAAAGTCGGCCGCGTTGTCGACGCGGCGCATGCCCTTGCCGCCACCGCCGGCACTGGCCTTGATCAGCACCGGGTAGCCGATGGCGTCGGCCTCGCGCGCCAGCAGCGCGGGGTCGTTGTCGTCGCCGTGATAGCCGGGCACCAGCGGCACGCCGGCGCGCGCCATCAGGGCCTTGGCCGCCGACTTGCTGCCCATCGCGGCGATCGCCGACGGCGGCGGGCCGATGAAGACCAGCCCGGCGTCGGCGCAGGCACGCGCGAAGTCCTGGTTCTCGGACAGGAAGCCGTAGCCCGGGTGCACGGCCTGCGCGCCGCTGGCCCGCGCGGCGTCGAGGATGGCCTGCCAGCGCAGGTAGCTGTCGCGCGGCGCCGACGCGCCGATGTGCACCGCCTGGTCGCAGGCGCGCACGTGGCGTGCGTTGGCATCGGCGTCGGAATACACCGCCACCGTCTGCACGCCCAGGCGGCGCGCCGTGGCAGCGACCCGACAAGCGATCTCGCCGCGGTTGGCAATCAATATTTTCCGGAACATGGAACCCCGGCTGATCGCCGTTCCCCCCCCCCCCGGGCTGCTGGCTTTGCCTCCCCGGCCGCCCGGGCGCCCGCGAGTCTGCGCCGCAGCCGCCGCGCGCGCCGCCACCGCGGCAATCAGGATCTGGGTGAACATGGTCTACCTTGAAAGCAGGGGCGTCGGGGGCATCGGCCCGGCGCGCCCGGTCAGCCGGCGCCACAGGGCGCGCAGGAACCTGAACAGGATCACGGTCAGCACCAGCGCCACGATCAGCGCCAGGCCCAGCGCGACGAAGAACAGCAGCGGCTGTTGCCAGGCCAGCCACAGCATTGCGGGCACGGCCATGTCACCGGCCAGCGATAGGCCGATGTTGGAAAAGGGCTCGGGCGAGGTGTTGGCGGCCGCGCGCGTGGTCGCCTTGGCGGTGTGGGCGGTGGCCGCCAGGCCGCCGCCAATCACCCCGGCCACCGCGGCCCAGGTGGTCGAATCGGCACCGAACACCGCCGCCGCCAGCGCGGCACCGGCGGGGATGCGGATGAAGGTGTGCACCAGGTCCCACAGCGTGTCCAGCGCCGGGATCTTGTCGGCGAAGAACTCGACCAGCAGCATCACCCCGCTGGCGCCCAGCATCAGCGGGTTCTGCAGGATCTGCAGGCCCGGCGGCAGCGGCAGCCAGCCAGCCCAGCCGGCAGCGCCGGTGATGAAGAGCACGGCGTACAGGCGCAGCCCGCTGGCCCAGCCGAGCGCGGCGGCCAGCGCGACGAGATGGGTGGTGTCAAGCGCTTGCATGATCGTTGTCTCAGCGTTTCCAGTGCGGGTCGCGCTTGGCCAGGTAGGCCGACACGCCTTCGCGGCCTTCGTCGCTGGCACGAATGTCGGCGATGCGGCGCGCGGTGTCGTCGCGCAGCGCGGCGTCGATCGCGCGCCCGGCCACATCCTGCACCAGCTGCTTGCTGGCCTTGACGGCAGCGGGGCCATTGGCCACCAGCGTGCCCACGATCTGCGCCACGCTGCCGTCCAGCGTGTCGGCGCTAGCCAGTTCGTGCACCATGCCCAGCGCGTGGGCGCGCGTGGCGCTGAAGCGTTCGGCCGTGATGAAGTAGCGGCGCGATGCCTGCTCACCCAGCGCCCGCACCACGTAGGGCCCGATGGTGGCCGGCAACAGGCCCAGCCGCGCTTCGCTGAGGCAGAACTGCACGCCCTCGGCGGCCACCACCACGTCGCAGGCCGCCACCAGGCCCACGCCGCCGGCGTAGCAGTCACCCTGCACACGCGCCACCACCGGCAGCGGGCAGCTGTAGATCGTCCACAGCATCTCGGCCAGGCTGGCCGCGTCGGCCTTGTTCTGCGCCCAGCTGTAGTCGGCCATGGCGCGCATCCAGTTCAGGTCGGCGCCGGCGCAGAAGGCCTTGCCGTGCCCGGCCAGCACGATGGCGCGCAGCTGCGCATCGGCGCCCAACGTGGCGAAGGTCGACGTCAGCTCGGCGATCAGTTCGCTGTTGAAGGCATTGCGCACCTCGGGCCGGTTCAGCCAGACCTCGGCCACATGGGCCGACGGTCGGCGAATGTCCAGCATGTTCATGGGTTCTCCTGCCTCAGCATCATGACCATGTCGAGTTCGGGGCAGGGCCGGCCCATCGCAGTCAGCGCCGCCGTGACCTGGCCGCGATGGTGCGTGGCATGGTTGAAGACATGGGCCAGCGCGGCGGCAAACGACAGCTCGACCGCGTCGCCGCCGATGCGGCGGTAGTGCAGCCGGCCCAGCAGCCGCGCCTCGGGCCAGACCTCGATCAGCGGCAGCCAGGCCAGCGCGCCTTCGATCAGGCGTTCGTTCAGGCGCTGGCGGTCGGGCTCGATCTCGGTGTCCAGCGCCGTCACCGGCGAGCCGCCTTCGGCGAAGCGGCGGTACCAGATCTCGTGTTCGGCCAGCAGCAGGTGGTTGAGCGTGCCGTGCACGCTGCGGAAGAACAGGCCGGCGTCGCGGTGGTACAGCTCGTCGGGCAGCGCGGCCACGTGCACGAACAGCTCGCGCGTGGCCCACAGGTTGTAGCGCGCCAGGGTGCGCAGGTGTTCGCGCAGCGGCGAGTGGTCAAGCGGCTTTTCCATCACCACGCTGCGCCCGCCGCCCTCTTGCGGCAGGCCCAGCGCCACCACCTCGTAGCCCAGCCGGCGGTACAACGCACGCAGCTCGGTGGCGGCCTCGGCGGCGTCGATGGCCATGCGCTTGTAGCCGCGTTCGCGCGCCCATTGTTCGCAGGCCGCCACCAGGCGCCGGCCCAGCCCCTGGCGCTGCAATTCGGGCGCCACCGCAAACTGATGGAAATGCGCCGTGTCGCGGTTGCGGAACGGGCCCGAGCCCGCCGTCCAGGGCGACCCGCCCAGGTCCTGCGGCCCGCACACCGTGACCGTACCGACGATGCGCCCGCGCATTGCGGCAATGAAACACTGGCCTTCGGCGATGCGCTGCTGGGTGTCGCTGATCGACTGCGTGGCCTCGGGCAGCACGACGCCGATGCCGACCAGCGGCGTGTAGGCACGGTGCAGCAGCGCCGTCAGCGCGTCGAGCGAATCGCGCGCCGCCAGCAGGCGGATCTCGACACCGGCAACCCGGTCGGCCATCGTGCGCCTTACATGCGGAACACGCCGAAACGTGGCCGCTCAGGAATGGGCGCGTTCAGGCTGGCCGACAGCCCCAGCGCCAGCACGCGGCGCGTGTCGGCGGGGTCGATCACGCCGTCGTCCCACAGCCGGGCGCTGGCGTAGTACGGGTGCGCCTGGTGCGCGAACTGCTCGAGGATGGGCTGCTTGAACGCCGCCTCTTCGTCGGCCGACCACTGCCCGCCCTTGGCCTCGATGCCGTCGCGGCGCACCGTGGCCAGCACGCTGGCGGCCTGCTCGCCGCCCATCACGCTGATGCGCGCGTTGGGCCACATCCACAGGAAGCGCGGGCTGTAGGCGCGGCCGCACATGCCGTAATTGCCGGCACCGAAGCTGCCGCCGATGATCAGCGTGAACTTGGGCACCGTGGCCGTGGCCACCGCCGTCACCATCTTGGCGCCATGCTTGGCGATACCCTCGTTTTCGTATTTGCGCCCGACCATGAAGCCGGTGATGTTCTGCAGAAAGATCAGCGGCACCTGGCGCTGGCAGCACAGCTCGATGAAGTGCGCGCCCTTTTGTGCGCTCTCGCCGAACAGGATGCCGTTGTTGGCCACGATGCCCACCGGCATGCCCTCGATGTGCGCAAAACCCGTGACCAGCGTGGTGCCGTAGCGTGCCTTGAACTCGTCGAACTCGGAGGCGTCGACGATGCGCGCGATGATCTCGCGCACGTCGAAGGGCTTGCGCGGGTCGGCCGGGATCACGCCGTACAGATCGCTGGCATCGAACAGCGGCGCGCGCGGGGGTTGCAGGCGCAGCTGATCGGGCTTGCGCCAGTTCAGGTTGCCGACCACCGACCGTGCGATCGCCAGCGCGTGCAGGTCGTTCTCGGCCAGGTGGTCGGCCACGCCCGACAAGCGCGTGTGCACGTCGCCGCCGCCCAGGTCTTCGGCGCTGACCACCTCGCCGGTGGCGGCCTTCACCAGCGGCGGGCCGCCCAGGAAGATCGTGCCCTGGTTGCGCACGATGATGGCTTCGTCGCTCATCGCCGGCACGTAGGCGCCGCCGGCGGTGCAGCTGCCCATCACCACCGCGATCTGCGGGATGCCCTGCGCACTGAGGTTGGCCTGGTTGTAGAAGATGCGGCCGAAGTGGTCGCGGTCGGGGAAGACCTCATCCTGGTTGGGCAGATTGGCGCCGCCGCTGTCGACCAGGTAGATGCAGGGCAGGCGGTTCTGCTCGGCGATCTCCTGCGCGCGCAGGTGCTTCTTCACCGTCAGCGGGTAGTAGGTGCCGCCCTTGACGGTGGCGTCGTTGCAGACGATCAGGCACTCGACGCCGCTGACGCGGCCGATGCCGGCGATCATGCCCGCGCCCGGCGCGGCGTTGTCGTAGATGTCCAGCGCGGCCAGCGGCGCCAGTTCGAGAAAGGGCGTGTCGGGGTCGAGCAGCATCTCGACGCGCTCGCGCGGCAGCAGCTTGCCGCGCGCCACGTGCTTGGCGCGTGCCGCTTCGCCACCGCCTTGCGCGATCTGATCGAGCCGCGCCCCCAGGTCGCCCACCAGCTGGCGCATCAAGGTGCTGGCGGCCTTGAACGCGTCGGAACGCGGGTTGAGCTGGGACGTCAGCGTGGGCATGGGGTCTCCGGTGGGCCTGGGCCTCGGGCTGCGCTCGCCATGGCCGGCATTGATGCGAACGTCAATGGCCCGGGATTCTAGCGACGCCCCCTCAGGCGCCAGGCCCGCAGTCCAGGCAGCGCTCGACCGGCAACGGCCCCATGCGCAAGGCGCGCTGTAGTTGGCGCAGCGCCGTGCGCAGGCCCTCTTCGACCACCGGGTGGTAGAAGGGGCTGTCGAGCATCTGCTGCACGGTGTCGCCGCGCTGCACGCTCCAGGCCAGCAGGTGGCCGATGTGCTCGGCCGCCGGGCCGATCATCTCGGCACCGAGGAAGCGGCCGCTGCTGCGCTCGGCGTAGACCTGCAAGGCACCACGGTTCTTCAGCATCACACGGCTGCGGCCCTGGTCCTCGAACGACACGCTGCCGGTCGCGAAGTCGACCCCGTCGCGTTGCAGCTGCGCATGGCTGGCACCGGCCAGCATGATCTGCGGATCGCTGAACACCACCGCCAGCGGCGCGCGGCGCGGGCGCACCCGAACGTCGGGGTAGCGCCCGGCGTTGTCACCGGCGATGCGGCCGTCGTCGGCGGCCTCGTGCAGCAGCGGGAGTTCGTCGGCCACGTCGCCGGCCATGAACACCGGGCTGTCGCCGACCTGGGCCGTGCGCCGGTCCCACAGCGGGATGCCGGCGCTGTCCAGCGGCAGCCGGCTGTGCTGCAGGCCCAGGTCGTCGACGTTCGGGTGGCGGCCGGTGGCGGCCAGTAGAAAGTCGAAACGCTCGTCGATCTCGCCACCGTCGACACAGCGGCTGCGGATGCGTACCTGCTGGCCGTCCAGCGAGGGCTCGAAATGCCGCGCCTGCAGCTGCATCGGCAGTTCGGCCGGGAAGATCTGGCGCGCCAGGGCCTGCAGCGCCGGGTCGGTCAGCGGGCCGACGCGGTCGCTGCGGCCGAACAGGCGCACGCGCACACCCAGCCGGTGCAGCGCCTGCGCCAGTTCCAGCCCGATCACGCCGGCGCCCATCACGGCCACCGAGCCGGGCAGGTCCTGCCAGTCAAAGACGTCGTCGTTGACGATCACACGCGAACCCAGCGCGGCGCGCCAGTTGCGCGGCACCGCCGGGCTGGACCCGGTGGCGATGACGACGCGCCCTGGGTGCACGCGCGTGTGATCGTCGACCTGCAGCACCAGCGCATCGACGAAGCGCGCGTGGCCGCGCAGCCGCTGGGCTTGCGGCCAGCCCTCGACCGCATCGACGACAAAGCCGACAAAGCGGTCACGCTCGGCGCGCACCCGGTCCATCACGGCACGGCCGTCGATGCGCAGCGCGCCGGGGTGCACGCCGAAGGCCGGCGCCATTTGCACGGCATGCGCCGCATCGGCCGCCGCGATCAGCAGCTTGCTGGGCATGCAGCCCACGCGGGCACAGGTGGTGCCGTAGGGGCCGCCCTCGATCAGCAATACACGCTCGGTATGCTGCAACGCGCTGCGATAGGCCGTCATGCCGGCGGTGCCGGCGCCGATGATGGCCACGTCGGTGTGCAATGTGTTCATGGGGCTTGGTCGCTGGCGCGTGCGGTTGCTTTCACGCGCCCAGTGTGCGCCTGAAGCGCGCGAGGGCTGGCGCCGTCTGCCGGCGCGGCCGAGCCGTCGCTCGACCAATGCAGGGACAATGCCGACCCCATGAGCAAGGACTGCGACGTGCTGGTGATCGGCGGCGGCAACGCCGCGCTGTGTGCCGCGCTGACGGCGTGCGAGGCTGGTGCCTCGGTGCTGCTGCTGGAAGCAGCGCCGCGCGAATGGCGCGGGGGCAACAGCATGCACACGCGCAACATCCGCTGCATGCACGACGCACCGCAGGACGTGCTGACCGAGGCCTACCCGGAAGAAGAGTTCTGGCAAGACCTGCTGAAGGTCACCGCTGGCAAGACCGACGAGGCGATGGCACGCCGCGTGATCCGCGAATCGCACCACTGCCGCAGCTGGATGCGAGGGCACGGCGTGCACTTCCAGCCGTCACTGACGGGCACCCTGCACCTGAGCCGCACCAACGCCTTCTTCATGGGCGGCGGCAAGGCGCTGTTGAACGCCTACTACCGCAGCGCGCAGGCGCTGGGGGTACAGGTGCGCTATGGCGTCTCGGTCGACCGGCTGGAACTGCGGGACGGACACTTTGTCGCTGCCCATGCCGGCAGCGAACGCCTGACGGCCCGCACTTGTGTGGTCGCCAGCGGTGGCTTCGAATCCAACATCGTTTGGCTGCGTGAAGCCTGGGGCCGCAATACGCGGGGTGAATGGCCGGCCGACGGTTTTGCGATCCGCGGCACACGCTTCAACCAGGGCGTGCTGCTGAAGGACCTGCTGGCGCAGGGGGCCGACGCCATCGGCGACGCCACGCAGGCGCACATGGTGGCCATCGACGCGCGGGCGCCGCTCTACGACGGCGGCATCTGCACGCGGGTCGACGCGGTCTCACTGGGCATCATGGTCAACCGCGACGGCCGGCGCTTCTACGACGAGGGCGAGGACTTCTGGCCCAAGCGCTATGCGATCTGGGGCCGCCTGGTGGCCCTGCAACCGCGCCAGCTGGCGCACTGCGTGATCGACGCCAAGGCGGTGGGCCGCTTCATGCCGCCGGTGTTCGCCGGTGAACGCGCCGACACCTTGAGCGCGCTGGCGCATCAGCTCGATCTGCCCGAAGCCGAGTTCCTGCAGACCGTGGCCGAATTCAACGCCGCCTGCCGCGTCGGCCACTTCGACCATGCCGTGCTCGACGACTGCCATACCGAGGGGCTGCAGCCGGCCAAGAGCCATTGGGCGCGTCCGATCACCACCCCGCCGTTCTACGGCTACACGCTCAAGCCCGGCGTGACCTTCACCTACCTGGGCCTGAAGGTCGACATGAACAGTGCGGTGCAGTTCGGCGGCCTGCCCAGCCCCAACCTGTTTGCCGCCGGCGAGGTCATGGCCGGCAACGTGCTGGGCCAGGGCTACACCGCCGGGGTGGGCATGACCATCGGCACCGTGTTCGGTCGCATCGCCGGCGCGTCGGCCGCGGCGCGCTGCGTGGGAGACCGCCGTGCAGCCGCTTGACGCGCTGGTGCAAGAAGCCAGCGAACTGGCCCGGGGTGACGACAGGCCTGTCACGGCGGCTGAATCCGAAGCTGCGCGGCAGCTGCAGATCTGCAACGCCTGCCGCTACTGCGAAGGCTACTGCGCGGTGTTTCCGGCGATGGCGCGCCGGCTCGAGTTTCCGCGCGCCGACCTGCATTACCTGGCCAACCTGTGCCACAACTGCGGCGCCTGTCTGCATGCCTGCCAGTACGCGCCGCCGCATGAATTTGCGGTGAATGTGCCGCAGGCGATGGCGCAGCTGCGCGGCCAGACCTATGCCGACTTCGCCTGGCCACCCGCGCTGGGCCGGCTGTACCGGCACCACGGCCTGGTGCTCAGCCTGGCGCTGGCCGCCGCGCTGGCGCTGTTCCTGATGCTGGGCGTGCTGCGCCAGGGCTCGCTGTGGACAACGGTGGCGGGCGGCAACTTCTACGCCATCTTTCCGCATGGACTGATGGTCAGCCTGTTTGCGCCGGTCTTCGGCTTCGCGCTGCTGGCGCTGGGCCTGGGCGTGGCGAAATTCTGGCGTCAGGTGTCGCCGGCCGATGCCGCGCTGACGTCGACGCCGGCGCTGGCCGACGCGACCGGGCTGGCACTGCAGCTGAAATACCTGGACGGCGGCCACGGCCAGGGCTGCAACAACGACGACGACGCCTGGACGTTGTGGCGACGGCGCTTTCACCACCTCACGTTCTACGGTTTCATGCTGTGCTTTGCCGCCACCAGCGTGGCCACCCTGTACCACTACGTCTGGGGCTGGGTGGCGCCCTATGGCTGGCTGAGCCTGCCCAAGATGCTGGGCACGCTGGGTGGCATCGGCCTGCTGCTCGGGCCCGCCGGGCTGTGGCGGCTGAACCGCCGCCGCGACCCGCGCCAAGGCGACCCGACCCAGAAGGCGATGGACCTGGGCTTCATCGCGCTGCTGTTCGGCATCAGCGCCAGCGGGCTGGCGCTGGCGCTGTTGAAGGGCACGCCGGCCTTGCCGTTGCTGCTGTGCCTGCACCTGGGCGCGGTGATGGCGCTGTTTGCCACCATGCCCTACGGCAAGTTTGCGCATGGCATCTTTCGCGGGGCTGCGCTGCTGAAATGGGCGATCGAGAAGCGCCGACCGACGTCACTGACCCTGGGGTCCGACTGATCCCGGGCTGGCAGCGCCCGGCCTCTGTGTACGATGCCCAGGAATCGCGGCCATCGCCGCACAGGCCCTGATTTGACGGAGAACCCCACCATGCAACGCCGAAACCTCATCGCGGCCTCGGCCGCCACCCTGATGGCCGGCAGCCTGCCGCTGGCCCGGGCGCAGCAGGACCTGCCGAAGAAGATCACCCTGGTCGTCGGCTTCGCGGCCGGAGGCGCCGCCGACCACGCCGCACGCGTGGTCGCCAAGCGCCTGGGCGAGAACCTGGGCGCCACCGTGGTGATCGACAACAAGGCAGGTGCCGGCGGCAACATCGCGCACAAGCAGGTCGCCGAAGCCGAGGCCGACGGCTCGGTGCTGCTGCTGGGGTCGGTGGGGCCGCTGGCGATCGCACCACACTTGATGAAGGTTGGCTACAACCCGCAGAAAGACCTGGCGCCGCTGACCATGGGCATGAACTTTCCGAACGTGCTGGTGGTGCCGCCGACCTTGGGCGTGAAGACGCTGCCTGAGCTGATCGCACTGGCCAAGAAGCAGCCGGGCGTGCTGAACTACGGCTCCACCGGCGCAGGATCGGCGTCGCACCTGGCCGGCGAACTGTTCAACGGCCGCGCCGGTGTCGACATCGTGCACATCCCGTACAAGGGCGGCGCGCCGGCCGTCGTCGAGCTGCTGGCCGGCCGGCTGTCGATGTACTTCGCCACCATGTCCACCGCCGGCCCGCACATTGCCAGCGGCAAGCTGGTGGCGCTGGCCACAACCGGTCTGACACGCGCGCCCTTCCTGCCCGACCTGCAAACCGTGGCCGAAACCTTGCCGGGCTTCACGGCCACCAACTGGTATGCCTTCATCGCGCCGGGCAAGACGCCCATACCGCTGCTGGACCGCCTTAACGCCGAACTGGTGAAGGCGCTGAAGTCACCCGAGGTGGCCGATGAGCTGAACCGCAGCGGCCTGCTGCCGGCGCCGGGCACGCGCGACGAGCTGGCGCGCTACATCGACGCCGAATCCAAAACCTGGGCCAAGGTGATTGCCGAGCGCAAGATCACGATCACCTGAGGCGCGCGGCCCGAGTGGATGCGCGGCCTGCCGCACTCACCCGGCGCCGTCGTCGAACAAGGGCGCGGTCGTCGGCTTGCCGCCGGTGTTTGCGGGGTGAGCCCTCACCCAGGCCGCCACCGCCTTGTCGGCGGCCCACAGATCATGTTGCAGCGCCACCGCGAAGCGGGCCTGTTCGGCAGACCCGACGCGGTAACTGTCCACCTTGGGCAGCCTGGGTTTGCTGCGCGCGAGCAGCAGCTTCAGCACGTGCGGATTGAGTTGCAGCGCCGCGGCAAAGCGCGCCTGCGCATCGGCGAAACGCTGCAGCGCCAGCAAGCTGCGGGCGTGCAGCAGTTGCAGGCCGACGAAGTCATCGGGATAGCGTTCAATCAGCTGCAGCGCCTGCTCGGCCAGACCGCGCCGCAGGTAGACGGCGGCGAGTCGCTCACGCTGGCCATGGTTGTCGTGCGGGTTCAGCACCGTCACCAGGTGCTGCAGCCAGTCGAAGGCACGCTCTGCCTTTGGTGAAGCGTCAAGTTGGATCCAGCGCAGCAGCAGGCGCAGCGCCGGGCGGTTGTCCAGATGCGCCCACTCGCAGGCGGCTCGAGGGTGGCGCCGGCGCAGTTCATCCCACAGCACCATGGCGCGCAGCAGCAGCGTCACCTGGGGTTCGGCAGAGAGTTCCGGCGGCACGACGTCGAGCAGGCTGAGCAGGTCGTCGAGCACCTCGAAACTGTCGGCCAGCACCGGCGTGCTCTTGAACAGCGACGACCAGCGCTCCTCGGGCGAAAAGGCACGATCGAAGTCGATGGCACTGGGCATGCCCGCCATCGCTGGCGTGCCACCCGGGAAGGCCTTGCGCCAACGCTGCAGGGCAGGCGCCAGGCCGGCATCGGGCCGCAGCGCATGCAGGTCGCTTGCACCGTCTGCGGGCAGCTTCAGTCGCAGCTGCGGCGCCGGCAGGCGCTGGATGGCGGCCAGCAACTGACTGAACGACGAGTGCGGGTCGATGCTGTCCAGCGCGGGGTTCTCGTCGTCATCGGGCGGGATCAGGTCGCCGCGCTGAATGGCCTGCAGGGTTTCGATGGTGTGCGCCGTCTCGTCGTCGGGTGGCTGCCGCTGCAGCCGGCGGATGTGGAAGTCAGCACGTTGCAGGGCCTGCGCCATCTGGCCGGTTCCGAGCAGCGTGGTCACTTCCAGCAAGGCCAGCCGGGGCGCGTCGGGCGTCAGGCGTTGCGCCCGTTCGAAGGCCGACCGGGCCCCCGCCGCATCGCCCGCATCGGCGGCCATCATGGCCAGGCGCTGCCAGCCCATGGACTGCACCTGCCGTTCGCCCTTGTCGATCATGGCCTGCGCCAGTTGCTTGCGCTTGCGCGGCTTGCCCAGGTCCAGGTACAGGTCGCCCAGCAGGTCGAGCAGTTCAGCCCGGTTGTCGGGCCAGGGCGCCGCACATTCGGCCCAAGGTTGCAGCAGCCGCAGCGCGTCGTCGGTGCGGCCCTCTTCACGCAGAACGTCTGCCGCGCCGATCACCATGGCCGGCGCGATGCCGCTGTCCGGCAAGGTCGCCCACTGCTTGCGAGGCAAGGCCGGCAGCACCAGCGCCGCCAGCATGTCGGGCCGGAATCCGGGCAGGGATTCGAACAGCGGCGAACAGCAGTGCTTGAACTTGCGCCCTGAGCCGCAGATGCACGCGTCGTTGCGCCCAGGCAGCGGCAGCTTGCGCGGCTTGAAGCCGTTGGCCGGAAGCGGCATGGCCGACACCACGGCCCAGCCGAAGCTGCGAAAGAAGCGCGCGCTGAGCGCGTCGCCTTCGGCGTCGCGCGACGACCCCGGAAGCGGGCGCACGTGACCCTGAGCCTCGAGCAGTTGCGGAAACAGCGCCGGACCCTGCTCTGCCAGTCGAGTCATGAAGCGCTGCGGATCGGCGTCCTCGAGCAGCCACGAGACACATTGATCGAGCAGCCGCTCGATCACGGCCGATTGCTCGGGGTCCAGGTCAATGTCGTCGTCGTCGTCTCGCATCGCTTGCTCCGGCGACCTGTGCGTGTGCGCCGCCCTCAGGCAGTGTAGACAGGCTCGGGCACCCGCCCGCGGTCAGGCCGCCGCGTTCGGTTCGACCGCCCGCGTCGGCACGAAAGCGTCGGAGAAGCAGAACTGCTCGCCGAGGCCGTGCGCGATGAAGTCGGGCACCGCGGCCTGCACCATGCGCACCGAGCCGCAGGCGTAGACCTCGTGACCGCTGAGGTCGGGATGGTCGGCCAGCAGCGCCTGGTGCACAAAACCGCGGCGCCCAGTCCAGGCTGTGTCGTCGTCGGCGTCGGACAGCACGGGCACGAAGCTGAAGTTCGGGTAGTCGACCTGCCAGCGCTCGATCTGGTCCAGCAGGTACAGGTCCTGCCGCGTGCGCACGCCCCAGTACAGCTTCATCGGCCGCCGCACGCCGCGGCGGAAGGCGTCTTCCAGGATGCTCTTGATCGGCGCGAAGCCGGTGGCACCGGCCAGCATCAGGATCGGGCGCTCGCTGTCGTGCAGCGTGAAGCGGCCCAGCGGACCCTCGAAGGCCAGGGTGTCACCGACCTTCATCTGCTCGAAGACATGGGTGGTGAACAGGCCACCCGGAATCAGCCGCACGTGCAGCTCGATGCGGTCACCGGCGGTCGACGGCGGCTGGTTGGGGTCAGGCGGGGCGTTGGCGAAGGAGAACGCGCGGCGCAGGGTTTCAGCCCCGCTGGCGAACAGGATGTTGATGTACTGGCCCGCCGTGAAGGTCAGGTGCTGCCCGTCGGGCAAGCTCAGCATCAGCCGCATCAGATCGGGCGACAAGCGCTCCATGCTGGTCACGCGGGCCTGCCATTGCTGCAGTTCCTGGGCATCCGCCGCCGCCAGCGAGGCCACGCCTTCGACCTCGAGCTCGACGTCGTCCAGCGCCACGGCACAGCACATCAGCGCCTGGCCGCGCGCGCGCATCGCCGGTGTCAGTGCAGCGTCCTGGTAAGCGCCCTGGTCGACACTGCCGTTGAGCACGGTGCACACGCACAAGCCGCAGCCCCCGGCACGGCAGTCGTAGGGCAGCGCCAGGCCGGCGCGCAAACCCGCTTCGAGCAGGGTCTCGCCGGCACGTGCGGCGATGCGCGCCGGCCCCGGATGCAGCGTGATCTGGCGCAGCGCCGCCGACGACGAGCGCCGGGGTGGCAGCCAGGGCATGGCCAGCAGCAGCAGCGTCACGCCCACCACCAGGCCCCAGACGCCGCCCAGCGGCCAGGCGTAGAAGAGCGGAAAGATCGTCAGCACGAACCAGTCCATTGCGAGCACGGCGGGCGCGGTGTGCAGGTCGGCCGGGCCCTGGCTGAGCGCCGGTACGGCCAGGGCCAGCACGACCAGCATCACGCCCAGGGCGATCGCGATCGGCCTCGGCGGCTGCGTCGCCGCCTTGGGCACCCGCTGCACGTGCACCCACATCACCAGCAGGATGAGCAACGGCACACCGATGTGGATGAACACCAGCAGCGAGAACAAGCGGTCGCTGACATGCTCGGGCACGATGAAGTTGCGGATCAGGCTGCCGCCGAATCCGGGCAGCCAGTCCAGCCATTCGAAACTGGCCTGCGTGACGAACTGCGCCAGCCGGTCCCAGGGCAGCATGTAGCCGTTGGCGCCGGCCACGTAGACCAGCCACAGCAGGCCCACGCCCGAAACCCACGAGAACCAGCGAAATCCGCGCAGCCGGTCGAAGGCAAAGTAACGCACCATGTGGATCAGCATGGTCAGAATCATGGCGTCCGACGCATGCCGGTGCACCGTGCGCAGCATGCCGCCCAGGCCCCAGACGGCAGCGCCCACAGTCTCGATCGATTGATGGGCACCGGTCACGCTGGTGTCGAAGAAGGCGTACAGCACGAGCCCGGTCGCGCCCACCACCCAGAACAGGAAGAAGCTGATCGACCCCAGGTGGTACAGCGGGTTGAGGCGGTCGCCGAAGGCGCGGTTGAACAGCGCCTCGGCGCGCATGAAGCCGGCCCGCAGGCCACGTTGCAGCAGATTGATCATGTCGTCCGTTTCAAACGCCCGCGCGGGGCCGGCGCATCGCGCGCAACACCACCAGCGCGAACAGCAGGCCACCGGCAATGGCCAGCAGCCCGCCCAGGCCCATCAAACCCATGCCGGCGATCTCGCCAGGGCTGCGCAAAACCTGCTCGGCGCCGGCCACCTTGCGCTGCACGCCGTAGCCGCCCGACCACACCAGACCGATGATGTGCAGCAACTGCCCGCCGCCATACAACCAGGGCTGCAGCACCGCCATGCGGCCCGCAGGCGCGGCATAGCCCAGCGCCGGCAGCAGCTGGTAGACCACCCCCATCAGCGCCAGCGTCACACCGACGATGCAGCCGTGGTAGTGAGCCGGAATCTTGACGTTGCTGCCCTGGATCGCCAGACCGATCAGGCCGCCGGCGACGAACAGCAGCATCGATGCCAGCAACGCTGCACGCAGCGGCCGCTGCTGCGGCTGCAGGCCGCGCAGCGGCGCCAGCGCCAGCAGCACGGCCAGTGCCAGCGGCGCGATGGCCAGGCCACCGCCCACGCGCATGGCCCAGGTGTGCAGGTCGCGGTGCTCGACCGTCGTCACGTCGTGCATCAGGTAGGCCAGTGGGGTGACGAAGACGCTGACCAGCGCCACGGCGAACAGCAGCAGCACGACGCGTGGGCTCAGCGGCACACGGCCGCCACAGGCCTGCGCCAGCGCCAGCCAGGACACCAGCATCAGCAGCGTCCAGGTGAACTGCAGTGCATGGCCACCACCCCAGAACAGGATCTCG
This sequence comes from Rubrivivax sp., assembly GCA_016707445.1. GTDB lineage: Bacteria > Pseudomonadota > Gammaproteobacteria > Burkholderiales > Burkholderiaceae_C > Rubrivivax. The sequence continues at coordinate 68,067 of JADJHR010000009.1, read as the reverse complement.
TAATAGGCCTTGGCCGGCAACGAGGTGGGCACCACCGCCAGCGACCAGGCAAACGCCAGCAGCGCCACGCCAGCGGCCACCACGCTGGCGTGCAGGCCAAAGCGCAAGGCACCGGCGCCGTCCAGCGCGGCGCCCACCGGCTGCGCCCGCCAAAGGCCCTGCAGCACCAGCAGCAGCGCGCCGATGCCGAACACGCCGACGGCAGCGCGAAAGGCGCTGCTGTCGAGCATGGGGATGTAGTTGGCCATCACCGCCTCGCCGGGATCGACGAAGGCCGACAGCGCCATGCCCAAGGCACCCAGGCCGCAGGCCAGCAGCGGCAGTCGCGCCCAGCGGGCCCCCGCCCGACCCTGCAGCGGGCGATGGTTGAGGCTCCACAGCAGCCCGGCAATGGCGACGAACCAGACCAGCACCGACAGATCGACATGCACCACCAGGGCGACGCGAAAGAAGTCGCCCGCCGGCAGCCAGGCATTGATGCCCGGCGTGCGCGCCAGCACCAGCAGCACCGAAAACAGACCCGAGCCGATCAGCGCGGCCAGCGCCAGCCGCAGCCAGGCGCGCGCCAGGCTGCGCTGGCTGTCGGTGACGGTCGGCAACAGGTAGTCGGCGGCACTCGACGCCGTGATCGGGCCTGCCGCTCTGGGCCGCAGCAGGCTGCCACTCATCAGGACATGCAGGGGGCTCATTGCAGCGTGATGCCGCCCTTCTCGGCGTTGAAGTCGATCACCAGCACCTGGCCGGGCACCAGCTTGACGGTGGCCTCACGATGGTAGGGCGTGGCGCGCGCGCGCACGTCGTCGGAAAAACGCACGGCGATGCGCTGTTCGCCGGCCGGTACCAGCACGCGTTCGTACATGGCCGACGAGCCATCCTTGGACAGGCCGCCGGGCTCGGCGACGCGCTTGAGGCGGTTCACGCCGTCGATGTCGAGTTCGACGATCACGGGCGAGCGTTCGCGCGGGCAGATCGAGGTCGGGCGCATCTGCGGCGGCAGCTTGGCCAGCTCTTCGGCACCGGGCTTGCGGCAGTCGCCGACCGGCTTGCCCACATGTGTGAAGCTGAGCTTGATCAGCGCCTGATCGGGCTGCAGGTGCCGGTAGGACGGCCAGTGCGAGAACACGCCGATCACCAGCGCGAACAGGCCGTACAGCAGCAGCTGGCCCAGCCAGCGGGTGGCGCCGGTCTTGCCGACGGGGCGTTGGGCGATTTCAGACATGAGGCATCCGATGCGGCAGATCACGCTCGACCGCCAGTGGCTGCACCCGTTGGCGCAGCCGCTGCACGGCGGCATCCAGCCGGGCTTCGTCACCCGGGCCGGCGAAGACCAGTTCCACCCGCTCATCGCGGGCAGCCTGGCGCAAATGCGGTTCGCGCATGCCGCTCAGCCGTTCGGCTGTCCAGCGCTCACCCTGGCGAAATTCACAGCCGCCTTCGCGGCAGGCGGCCACCACCACGCCGGCGGCGCCGTCACGCAGAGCGTACTCGACGAACGAGGGCGGCAACTGACCGGCACACAGCAGGCTGCAGACGCTGACGTCGGCTTGGCCGGCGCCGGCCAGCGACGCTGTGCGCGCGCCATGGTCGCAGCCAAACACCACCAGGGGTCGAGCGGCGGTGTTGGCCGCCAGGTCACGCTGCAGCTGCGTGCGCAGCGCGCCGATCGGCCGCTGCGGCATGTCGATGCCGGTCACCAGCTGCAGCGCGCTGCGAAACGGCGTCGACGACGGGCAGGCGCCGGCGCAGATGCCGCAGCCCACGCACAGATCGGAGTCGACCTGCGCCAGCGTGCGACCGATGCGCTGGTTGGGGTGCGGCACCATGGTCACGGCCGCATAGGGGCAATCGGCAAAACAGCGCTGGCATCCGTTGCAGTTGGCCGGGTCGACCACCGCCACCGCAGCCCGCGCGGGCTGCGGCAGGAACGGCAGGGCCAGCAGCAGCACCGCGGCGGTACCGACCAGGGCCCAGGTGAAGCCGGTCGACGTGGCGTACATCAGCGGGTGCAGCCACAGCAACAGCCAGTCGATCTGCAGCAGCGCGGGCACCTGGCTCAGGTCGGCCGGCGGCGCACTGCGCACCGGCCAGACCAGCGCCAGCAGCGCCAGCGTGGCCACCAGGCCCAGGGCCAGCGCACGCGGCGGCAGAACCGCCACCCGCGTCAGCCGCTGGATGTGGAACCACAGGCCGAACAGCAGCAGCAGCGGCACGCCCAGGTGGACGAAGATGAAGAGCGAGAACAAGCGGTCCCCGACCGAGTCGGCGACCAGAAAATTGCGTGCCAGTGGCGTCGCCAGCATGGGCAGCGCACCCAGCCATTCGGCGGTGGCGACGGCCGAGAACTGGCCGAGCTGGTCCCAGTTGATCCAGAAGCCGCCGATGGCGCTGACGAAGACAAAACCGATCAGCGGCACGCCAGTCAACCAGGGAAACCGGCGCACGCCGCGCTCGTGGCCGTGCAACCATTCGCGCAGCAGGTGCGCGCCCATCGCCAGCACCAGCGCATCGCCGGCGTAGCGGTGCAGGCCGCGCAGAAGCACGCCCAGCTGCAGCGGCACTTTCGACAGGCCATCGATCGAGCGCCAGGCGCCAGTCACCGAGGTGTCGAGCACGATGTACAGCACGATGCCGCTGGCGGCCAGCAGCCAGAACGCCAGCATGCCGATGGCGCCCAGGTGGCGCATCGGGTTGAGGGCTGATCCGAAGCTGGCGTCCAGGCCGCGCTCGAGCCAGCGCCAGCCGTTCAGGCCGTGCTGCCGGAGGCTTGCCGTGTGCTCGGGCATGTGGAACGGCGCGCCCGTCTTTGGGTACGCCATTCGAGAGCGCCCCAGACGATCACGCTGAGGAAGAACAAGGCCCCGCCAATGATCTCGATGATGATCTTGTAGTCATAGCGGTACTCGCCGGTGTCGGGGTCGTACACGGTACACAGGATGCGCACGCGGTCGACGATGGCGCCCAACGTGGCCGGCGCCGCCACCGGGCGGTCGGTCAGCAGCTGTCGCAGCGGCAGCCCAAGCTGGTCGGCGCGCACCCGGTCGCCATAGACCTGGGCGTGGATGCGGCCGCTGGCGTCGACCACGGTCACACCCAACACATGGTCGAAGCCAGCCGGCGTGGCCACGTAGCTGAAGCCAAAGGCCCGCGTCAGCGTGTCCAGCGCCTGTCGCCCGGGGCTCAGGAACTCCCAGTTGCGGTATCCGATGCGCTGCTGACGCGCGAACGAGCGCATCGCGTCGGGCGAATCGAAGGGCTGGTTGAAGCCGATGCTGACGACGTTGAACTGGTGCTCACCGAACACCCGGTCAAGTCCTTTCACCGCTTCGTACAGCGCCCGCGTCTGGGTCGGACAGACCTGGAAGCAGCCGGTGTAGATGAAGCTCACCAGCAGCGGCTTGCCTTGGTACTGCGACAAGCGCACCGGCCGACCCTCGCGGTCCCGCAGTTCGACATCAGGCACCTGACGGCCGACCGCCGCCTGCCCGAGCCGCAATGCTGCGGCCTCGTCGATCGAAGGTACGGTGCCGGGTTCGCGCGGCGCTACCGCGCCCGCTTCGTTGGCGTTGGCCGGCACCACAACAGCTGCCTCGGCGGCACTGCCCTGCGCGACAGCCGTAAACCCCGACAGAACCAGCGCGCCCACCAGCAACGCGCAGTGGCGAAACCGGTCAGCGCATGATCGCATCGAGCAGCACTCCGCCCAGCAAGGCGCTCAGCTGCACCATCGACGCAAAGAAGGATGCCATCGCGGTGCTGCGTTGCGGTGTGCGCACCAGCGCCTGCGTGCGACGCAGGAAATGCAGGCCACCCAGCACGGCACATAGGCCATAGACCCAGCCGGCGCCAAAGGCCAGCGGCAGCAACGACACCAGCACCAATGCCAGCGTGTGCAGATGCACGATGCGCGCCGCTCGTTCGGTGCCCACCACCACCGGCAACATGGGCACGCCGGCGGCCGCGTATTCGGCCTGGTTGGCGATCGCCAGGCTCCAGAAGTGCGGTGGTGTCCACAGGAACAGCACCAGCGCCAACAGCAATGCCAGCGGTCCGATCTGCGGGCTGACCGCGGCCGCGCCGGCCAGCACCGCGAAGCTGCCCGCCAGGCCACCGATCACGATGTTCCAGGGCGTGCGCCGCTTCAGGCCCAGCGTGTAGACGACCGCATAGGTCAGTGCACCCAGCGCCACGAACAGCGCCGCCAGGCCGTTCACCCACCAGGCCGCGGCCGCCACCGCCACCGCCAGCAAGGCCACGATGGCCAGCATCCAGCCCGCGCTGCGCGGCAGCGCGCCGCTGGCGAAGGCACGGTTGCGCGTGCGCTTCATCAGGCGGTCGCTGTCGGCCTCGACAAACTGGTTGAAGGCACCGGCACTGGCCGATGCCAGCAGCACCGACAGCGCCAGCACGATGCCCTGCAGCGCCGTCAGATGACCATCGGGTACCACCGCCAGACCACCGATCGCGGTCAGCATGATCAGCAACCCGATGCGCAGCTTGAAGACGCTGAGCACGACGCGCCAGCGCGCTGGCGCGGCGGCCAGGCCAACGGTGGAAACGGCAGCGGCAGGACGGTTCATGTTGGCCTTCTCCAGCGATCGGCCGTAGGCCTCAGCTCATACCCCACAAGGTCGACAGGTACTTCCAGTTGATGAAGTAGTAGAGCACGAAGGCGATCAGGAAGACCATGGCCAGCACAAAGGTGCCGGGGGCGGCGAAGCCCATCGAGCCGTAGCTTTGCGCCACCACCGACGGCGCCGTGCGCGGGATCGGCGTGAACTTCGGACTGGTGACGCCGTTTTCGAGCTTGCGGCCCCACAGCAGCGAACCCACGGTGATCAGGACGTAGATCGCACCCCCGGTGATTGCCGCCACGCCTGCGATGCCGACCAGCGCCATCATCAAGTAGGCTGCACCCGGCCATTCGTAGGCCAGCGCGTGGCCGTTGAAGGCCATGTCCCAGTGTCGGCGCGAGACGCCCAGCGTGCCGGCACCCATCATGACCAGGCAGAAGAAGTACATCGAGAAACCGAACAGGTAAGGCTGCCACTTGGCCCAGGTCGGCAAAATCATCTCACGCTTGAACAGCACCGGGATCAGGTAGTAGGTCAGCGACATGAAGGTCAACGTGGTGCCCACCACCACAGTGGCATGGAAGTGCCCCGGCACGTAGATCGTGTTGTGGATGATCATGTTGAGCTGCTCGGTGCCCATCATCACGCCCGAGATGCCGCCCAGGAAGCCGAAGCCGATGATCGAGATGAACACGCCCGAGAAGGTCGGGTTGCCCCAGGGCGCCTTGCGAAGCCACTCGAACAGGCCCTTGGTAAAGCCCTTCTGACGCTGCGCCACTTCCATCGCGCCGGGGATCGTCAGGCCGTGGATCATCGATGCCAGCACGGCAAAGTACATGAAGTAGCTGGTGTTGACGACCTTCCAGCCGGTGGACATGCCCGGGTCGGCCAGCAGGTGGTGCGCACTGGCCAGTTGCAGGAACAGGATGTAGAGCAAAAAGGCCGTGCGGCTGACGCGCTCGCTCATCGGCTTGGCACCGAAGGCGATGGCCGCGACCAAGTACCACACCGAGATGTGTGCCGCCACGTTGATCTGCTGCGACGAATGGCCGAAAGCCCACCAGATCGTGCGGTAGACGAGCGGGTCGACTTGCTTGACCAGGCCGATCGACATCAGCCAGGTCGGGATCAGGATGATCGCGCCCGAGACGATGGTGAAGACCGCGATGATGGCGGCGGTGATGGCGCCAAACGTGACCAGCGGCACCGAGCCCTGATAGGTCTTCTCGCGCTTGGCCACCACCAGGGTGCCGAAGAAGACGAAGCAGGCGATCAAGGCGCCCACCGCGAACAGGATCAGCCCGAGGTAGAAGTTGGGCTCGGCCATCATCGGCACGTAGCTGGTCATCATCACGCTGGACGAACCGCGGTACACCGTGATGTTGTTGACCACTGAGCCGATCAGCATCAGCGCAAAGGCCAGCCAGGCAATCTTGGGCGTGGCGATTCGGCAGCGCAACAAGGTCGACGCGCAGAAGTACAGAATGGCCACCTCGAAGAAGATGAGCCAGAAGATCAGCATGTCGATGCCGTGCGCCGTGAGCACCTGGTAGAAGGTGTCGGCTTCGAGCCAGCGCACGGCTGGCCAGCGCGTGAGTACGACGCCGATGGCGAGCACGCCGCCGATCAGCAGCCAGACCACGCCCACGAAGGCGTGGGCCTTGATCAGCATCTCGGCCTGGCGCTCGAACTGCAGCCCGGAGCGAGGGCAGGTACGGTAACTGGTGGCGACCGTCATCGTGCCCTCCTCACTTGATGTAGATGCGACCGACCATCGTGTGGTGGCCTATGCCGCAGAATTCATTGCAGACCACCGAGTACGTCCCGCTCTGGTTGGGCGTCACGGTCATCACGTGTTCGAAGCCAGGTACCAACTGGATGTTGATGTTGGCCGGCTGCAGCGAGAAGCCATGGTTGTAGTCCATGGCCGTCAGGTGCAGCTTGTAGGTCTTGCCCTTCTCCAGCTCGAGAATGGGGAAGAAACTCCACAGGCGACCCAGCATGTAGACGTCGCTGCCCGGCGGCGGTGCCACCACCGGGATCTTCTGGTCGGTCTCGGTGCGCACTGTGTACTTGTCGGCCATGGCCTGCGCCTTGGCCATGAACTTGTCGGGCGTTGTGCGGTAGGTCTCGGTCGACAGGTTCTGGTTACCCCAGATGTGCCAGCCGACCATCATCGCGAACATGATCAGACACCAAGTCAACGCGATCACGATCCATGTGCCTTCGACACGGTCGATCGGGTGCTTGTACCAAAGGCGTTCTGCCGGGGGGAGGATGGCGCTCATGACGTCTCCGGCTTACTTGGCCACGGGCAGGGTCAGGATGTCGTAGACGCCCCAGACGATGTACACCACCATCGGAATGAAGACGCCCAGGAACAGCAGCAGAAAGGGGTTGTCCAGCAACTGCTGGATCCACGGCACGGGTTCGTTCGGGTCGTCGTACGCAGCATGCAGATCGGGTGTTTTGGGCGTCGTCATGGCCACTCCTTGAGTTCGTGAGGACGGACAACCGGCCCTTCACGCTGGGGGCGATTCTTTGTCCGACTGCAACAGTAGGACATGACGCAGATTAAGGAAATCGGTCACGACCCTGAGCCCCGCGCCAGGGGTATGCCCGGGTCTGGCTACGATGCAGGCTCACTTCGCAGCGAGATCGAGCCGATGTTCCCTTCACCACCCGCGTCGGCCGCCGCCCTGGAGCCGCCATTCACGCCCGATGCCGGCCAGGCCCGTCGCCTGGTGATGGTGCGCCGGCTGGCGCTCATCTGCGCGGCACTGATGCTGGCCACCATCGTGCTCAGCGCCTTCATGCGGCTGTCGCAGGCCGGATTGGGATGTGCCGACTGGCCCGCGTGCTACGGCCAGAACCTGAGCAGCGTTGCACAAGCACCGGCGCCCGGCACCGCGGTGATCGTGGCCCGGATGCTGCACCGGATCGTGGCGTCGTTGGTGTTGGTGCTGGTGATCATGCTGACCTTGTCGACGCTGGCCATGCGCCCGCGGCTGCACGTCGAAGGTCGCTTGTCGGCCGTGATGCTGCTGCTCACGCTGGCGCTGTCAGCACTTGGCGTGGTGACCGCCGGCGCAACCCTTGCCAGCGGTGACGCTGGGCAATCTGATCGGGGTTTCCTGATGCTGGCCTTGTGCTGGCGTCTGGCGGCAACACCGGCCAGCGCGGCAGCCCCGGTGGCACGCATGACACACCAGGCGCGCACGCCGCTGCAGCGCTGGGCCGCGCTGGCGCTGGCCATGCTGCTGGTCCAGGTGGCCGTGGGTGCGCTGGTCAGCGGCTCGTACGCGGCGCTGTCGTGCCAGGGCTGGGCTGATTGCAGCAAGTCCGCGGCGGCCGCGGGATGGGACTGGCAGGCAATGAACCCCTGGCACCGGCCGCAGCTGGCCGACCTGCCGTTCAATCCCGGTGGCGCGCTGGCCCAGCTGGCCCACCGCCTGGGCGCGCTGCTGCTGCTGCCGCTGTTTGCGGTGGTGGCACTGCTGGCCTGGCGCCGACGGCACCGCACCGAGGCGCTGCTGCTGTTGTCTTTGCTGGCGCTGCAGGCCACGCTCGGATGGGCTGGCGTGGCCGCCGGCTTGCCGATCGCGCTGGTGCTGATGCACAACCTGAACGCGGCACTCATGCTGGCGCTGCTGACGCGGCTGGCCTGACTGCGGACGACGCGGGTTCGGCGCGCAGCCGGCCCGTGCCCTGGCATCGAAGAAGCGCGGGCGCCCGTGCCACACTTCGAACATGGACCTAACCGAACCCCTGCCCCCGCTGCCCACCGACATCGCCCATGCGCTGGCCTCGGTCACCACGGCCACGCTGACCACCGTGCTGCTGAAGAAAGGGCTGCGCAACTGCTGGGTACGCCATGCCCGGCCCTTGCGCGCCGACTTGCCGCGCGTGGTCGGCCGGGCCTTCACGCTGCGCTTCGTGCCGATGCGCGAGGACCTGGCCACGCCGGCGAGCTGGGGCAACCCGATCAGCACGCGCGCGGCGATCGAGGCCATGCCCGCCGGCTGCGTGGCCGTGGTCGATGCGATGGGGGTCACCGATGCCGGCATCTTCGGCGACATCCTGTGCGCACGCATGGCGCGGCGCGGCGTGGCCGCGCTGCTGACCGACGGCGTGGTGCGTGACCTGGCGGGCGTGCTGTCCACCGGTCTGCCGGTGTGGTGCCAGGGCACGGCAGCACCGGCCTCGGTGGCCGGGCTGACCTTCGTCGGCTGGCAGCAGCCGGTGGCCTGCGGCGGTGTCGCCGTTTTCCCGAATGACGTGGTGGTGATCGATGGCGACGGCGCCGTGCTGATCCCGCAAGCACTGGTCGACGATGTCGTGGCCGCTGCCATCGAACAAGAGCGGCTGGAAGGCTGGATCATGCGCGAGGTCGAGGCCGGCAGCCCGCTGCCCGGCCTGTATCCACCGAACGCCGAGACCAAAGCGCGTTACGACGCCTGGGCCCAGACTCAAGGTTCGTGAAGTCAAGATGAAACTGCCCAAGATCGCCCTCGGCCTTCTGGCCGCCCTGGTGCTGGCCGGCACGGCCGGCTGGTTCAGCCTGGACAAGGAGACGCGTGGTCTGCTGGCCACGGTACCCACCAACCGCGACCTGCTGTTCTGGACCCAGCCGCAGCGCGACGCGGCCTTTCGCGCACTCGACCGGCTGCCCATTCTGGCCAAGGTGCACGTGATACCGGCCGGCGGCACACCCCGGCCGCTGCCGCCCGGGCCGCCCCTGAAGCTGGCGCTGGACGTCGACGCCTACATGGCCGGTCAGCGCAGCGCGGCAGTGGTGGTGCTGCAGGACGGCCGGCTGCGGCTGGAGCGCTACGGCCTGGGTTTCGACGCCAGCGGGCGCTGGACCAGCTTTTCGGTCGCCAAGTCGATGACATCCGTACTCGTCGGTGCCGCGCTGCGCGACGGCCACATCCGCAGCATGGACGACAAGGTCAGCGCCTACCTTCCGCACATGAAGGGCTCGGCCTATGACGAGGTGAGCATCCGCCAGTTGCTGACCATGACCTCGGGCGTGCGCTGGAACGAGGACTACGGCGACCCGAACTCCGACGTGGCGAAGTTCAACAACCATCAACCCGAAGCCGGTGTGGATGCGCTCGTCAGCTACATGCGTCAGCTGCCGCGCGAGGCACCCGCGGGCACACGCTGGCACTACAGCACCGGCGAGACCAACCTGGTGGGCATCCTGCTCAACCAGGCGACGAAGAAGCCCTTGTCGACCTACCTGTCGGAAAAGATCTGGGTGCCGGCTGGCATGGAACAGCAAGCAACCTGGATCCTGAGCAAGACCGGTCAGGAGATCAGCGGCTGCTGCATCCAGGCCGCGACGCGCGATTTCGCACGCTTCGGGCAGTTCATCCTCGACGGCGCGAGCGTCAATGGCCAAGCCATCGTGCCCGAGGGCTGGCTCGCCGAAGCCACCACCGAGCGCACCGGCATCGACCAGCCCGGCCGCGGTTACGGCTACTTCTGGTGGACCTACAGCGACGGCAGCTTTGCCGCGCGCGGCATCTTCGGGCAGGGCATCTTCATCGATCCCAAGCGACGCCTTGTCATCGCGTCCAACGCCAACTGGGGCGGCGGCGCGCGCGACGCGGTGGCCGATCCGGCGCGCCAGGCCTTCTACCGCGCGGTGCAGCAGGCCATCGACGCCGAAGCGCCGCGCTGATCGTCGCTGCCTGCTGCCCGCTGCGGTGCGGCCCGTGCGCCCAGGCTGCAGCCCGCCCGTTCGAAATTGCTGTCAGGCATCGGCCAGGATGGCCATCGATGTGCCGTGGGCACGGGCGGATAGACTCCCTACACATGATCTTCGTCAAGCGCGTTTCGCTTGACACACGTCCATCTGATTTTTGAAGCACCTGACGACACTGGGTGCGGTGATCGAGGAGAACCCGCATGGAGATGCCCGTCCGCATGAGCAGCGGATTCAACCTGCCGCGCTATCTCTCGATGCAGCCGTTGTTCCAGGAAATGGAATCGGCCGAACTCGAACGCCTGTCGCAGGGCTGCACGCTCAACCGACTGGCGCGCGGCGACATGGTGTTCCGCTTTGGTGAGCCCTGCGACGCCTTCCATGTGGCCGTCACTGGCCAGGTCAAGCTGTTCGTGCTGTCGCCTGCGGGCGCAGAGAAAGTGATCGAGATCGTGAGCCCGGGCCACAGTTTTGCCGAGGCGCTGATGTTCACCGACCGCCCCTACATTCTGAACGCGCAGGCGTTGACCGATTCGCTGGTGCTGTCGATCGGCAAGGCCGCGGTGGTGACCGAGATCGAGAGCGACCCGCGCTTTGCGCTGCGCATGCTGGCCGGCATCTCGCGACGCCTGCATGGCCTGGTGCACGACGTGGAGGCCTATGCCCTGCACAGTGGCCTGCAGCGTGTGATCGGCTACCTGCTGCGCGAGCACAGCGTCGAGGACTGCGCCAGCGGCGAGGTCATCACCGTGTCGTTGCCGGTCAGCAAGGCCACGATCGCATCGCGGCTGTCGCTGACGCCCGAGTACTTCTCACGCGTGCTGCACGAGCTGGAGGCCGCCGGCCTGGTGCGCATCGACAAGCGCGACGTGCACATCCAAGACGTGCAGCGGCTGGCGAGTTATCAGCCGGGCTGAAGCCGCGCGGCTCGCAGGTCCAGCCGCAGCGGGGCACCACCGCGGCGATCAGGAATGACCAGCAGGGGCTGATCGCCGACGCGGTCGCTGCGGGCCTGGGACAGATCGGGATCGGCGTCGACCTCGAAGCGCGCGATCGACCGACGCACGTCGAGCTGCAACAGATGCAGCACGGCACGGCCGTCGGCGAGGTCGTGCGCCCGCCCCAGCACATAGGCGCCGCTGGCGTCGATCGCCAGTGACAGCAGCGGCGCGGGCAGTTTCACGCGGCGCACACCCAGATGGCCAGGCTCGGCCACACCTTCACCCATGCGGTAGTCGTGCACCCAGCCATTGAAGATCGGTTCGGCGCCGGGGTCGAGCGACAGATCCCACAATTCATCCAGCCCTGCAAAGGCAATGACGAAGGCGCGGCGAGCGGGATTGGCGACGATCAGTTCAACGCCGCTGGCCACCGCACCGGCCAGCGAGCGCGCCACGTAGCTGCGCACGATTACCCCGCGACCGTCGAGCAACTGCAGGCCAACCGGCGGACCGTCAAGGCTGCGCAAGCGCCACTGCCCATCGCCCGACAGCGCCTCGGCCGCCTGCGCCGAGACGGCCCCGGCCAGCAGCCAGCACAGCAGGGCGCCGGCCGCCCTTACCGCATGGCTACGACTTGAGAATGGCCTCGACCGCCAGCTTGAGGTCGCCATCGCTGATCTTGTCCGGCCCGTTGGGCGCCATCGGCACCGGGCCGAAGACACCCGAGCCGCCCTTGCGGACCTTGTCCACCAGCTTGGCCACCACGTCCTGGCCCTTGTACTTGGCGGCAATGTCCTTGAACGACGGGCCCACCAGCTTCTTTTCCTTGGTGTGGCAGGCCATGCAGCCGGCCTTGGTCATCACCTCGTCAGGACCGGCCCACGCCGGTCCCACGCTGAAGGCCGCAGCGGCGGCCAGCAGAATCAGTCTCATCGAATCATCCTTGTGAATGCGGGACCACGCGCGGCGCCGGCGATGCAGCTTGCAGCTTGCAGCGTGCGCCCAGCCCTGGGGCCCGGCGCGGCCAGCAAGACAGCGGCCGCCGGGCCGCTGCTTCGCGGATCAATACACGTCGTGCTGGGTGTTGTAGACGTTGAAGTGCCCGGTCGGGGTGATCAGGCGCGGGTCCTTGATCACGGCCTTCAGCTTGAGCGTCTTGTCGTCCACGATCACCATCGCGCTTTGCTTGTTCTTGGCGCTCCACACCGAGAACCACACCTCGTCGCCTGCCTTGTTGTATTCAGGCTGAACAACACGCTTGGCACCGTCGTCGGTCAGCCCGGCCCATTCGGCGATCGGCAACACTTCATACCCCTTGTCCAGGTTCTTGATGTCGAACACCACCACCGACTGCGAGATCTTCGCGTCGGGGTTGAGCGGCGTGTCCGAATACAGGTGCTGGCTCTTGGGATGGCTCTTGATGAACAGCGCACCACCGCCCGGGCCGGTGAGCTTGGCCACTTCCTTGAAGGCGTACTGCTTGTGCTTCTTGGGGTCGGTGCCGATCAGCGATATGGACTCGTCACCCAGGTGCCCTGTCGCCCACACCGGCCCGAACTTGGGGTGGATGAAGTTGGCGCCGCGCCCCGGGTGCGGGATCTTGCCCACGTCGACGATCCCGGCCAGCTTGCCGTCCTTGGCGTCAATGACCGAGATCTTGTTGCTGTTGTTGGCGGCTACCATGAAGTAGCGCTGGGTTGAATCCCAACCGCCGTCGTGCAGGAAGGGAGCCGAGCCGATCTCGGTGGTCTTCAGCGCATCGAGATTGCTGTAGTCCACCAGCATCGTCTTGCCGGTCTCCTTCACGTTGACCAGGAACTCGGGCTTGAAGTGGCTGGCCACAATGCTGGCCACGCGAGGCTCGGGGTGGTATTCCTGCGTGCCGACGACCATGCCGCGGGTGGCGACGATCTTCAGCGGCTCCAGCGTGTCGCCGTTCATGATCACGTACTGGGGCGGCCAGTAGGCGCCGGCGATGGCCAGCTTGTCGCTGAAGTCGCCTTCCTTGCCCTTGTACTTGCTGGTGTCGACCGAACGCGCCTCGAGGCCGATGCGCACCTCGGCCACGTTGTCGGGCTTGGGCATCCACAGGTCGATCATGTTGATCTTGGCGTCGCGCCCGATCACGAACAGATAGCGCCCGGAGCCCGACGTGCGCGTGATGTGCACCGCGTAGCCGGTCTTGACGATGTTGATGATCTGCTTGGTGTCACCGTCGATCAGCGCCACCTCGCCGGTATCGCGCAGCGTGGTGCTGAAGATGTTGTCGATGTTGTAGCTGTTCATCTTCTTCGTCGGCCGCTGGGCCGGCGGCACCACCACCTTCCAGGTCGCCTTCATCTGCGCCATGCCGAACTCGGGCGGCACCGGCGGATCGTGCTGCACATAGCGTGCCATCAGGTCGACGGTTTTCTCGTCCATTTCACCGCTGGTCTGCCAGTTGGGCATGCCTGCCGGTGAGCCATAGGCGATGAAGACCTTCAGATAGTCGGTACCCTTGGCCTGGGTGATGTCGGGGGTCAGCGGCTTGCCGGTGGCGCCCTTGCGCAGCACACCATGGCAGCCGGCGCAGCGCTCGAAGTAGATCTGCCGAGCACGGTCGAACTCGACTTTGCTCATCGGCGGCGCCTTCGGGTTGGCGCTTTGGTGCATGTCTTCCTTGGCCAGCGGGGACGAGCCAGCCTGGTAGTTCAGTTCCGCCGGGGTTACGCCCTCCCTCTTGTGGTCCTGGGCACCGGCGGCGGCCATGGCCAAGCCTAAAACAGCGGCAGCAGCCGCTTTCAGTTTCAGATTCTTCATCTTGAGCTCCTTGTCGATCGAATCGTCTTTGTCACTGTCACGATCGTCGGGGCAGCGTCCGGACACTTCCTTGAACCAGGTCAAGAGCCTCACGTTCGGGTATTCACTGAATCACCGCGGTCTGCAGCAAACCAAACCTAAATCAAGGCCCTGGGTGACCGTGCCCCGCATCCTGCAAGCTCGTTCAAACGCACCCACAGACCGAGTTTTCGATGCCGCACCGCCGTCCCGTTCCTTTCCTGCTCCTGCTGCTGATGCCGCTGGCACTGGCCGCTCAAGCGCAGGCCGAGTCGCCCGAGGGACAGACGGTGGTGGTCTCGGCCACGCGGCATGCGATGGCGCTGATCGACGCACCGGCCTCGATCGACGTGGTCACGCGCGAGCAGATCGATGCGCGCGGCGCCGACAACCTGTTCGAGGCGCTGCGCGGTGAAACCGGCATCAGCATCCAGGGCCGGCCAATCAGTGGCCGCAAGGCGATCAACCTGCGCGGCATGGACAGCCGCCACACGCTGGTGCTGGTGGACGGCAAGCGCATCGGCGCCAGCGACGGCGTGATCGGTCACAGCGACTACCAGTACGACTGGATCGCCAGCGACGACATCGAACGCATCGAGGTCATCCGCGGCCCGATGTCGGTGCTGTACGGTGCCGAGGCACTGGGCGGCGTGGTCAACATCATCACGCGTGCGCCCGGTACTGATCGCTGGCGCCTGGGTGTGCGCGGCGAAGGCTCGAAGGCCAGCGGCGGGCGCGGCGGCGACGGCGAGCGGGCCTCGATCAGCGCCGACGGCCCGCTGGGCGGTGGCCTGCGGCTGGCGGTCGCCGCATCTGACGTTCGACGCCAGTCGGTGGCCAACGTCGACGATGCCGGTGTGTCCGACCTCGAGGGCCGACACAAGCGTGACGCCTCGCTGCGCGCGCACTGGACCCCGGTGGCGGGCCAGGAACTGATCCTCGAACACCAGGTCGGCGACGAAATCCGCTGGGCCGATGCGCGCGAACGCAGCGGTCGCAAGCGCTATTTCGTCAGCGAAACGCCACTCGCCCGGACGCACAGCGCGCTGGCCTGGACCATCAACGGCAGCGATGCGCTCGATCTGCGTGGCCAGTTGCGTGCCTACCGCAGCACACTGGACGCGACCAACGTGCGCAGCAACGGCGTGACCGCCCTGCGGCCGAACCGCCTGGACGACAGCGTGTTCGAAGGCCAGGTCTCGCTGACGCCGGCCACCGGCCAGGTGGCCACCGCCGGCTTCGAGCTGCGCCGCGAGTCGCTGCGCAACCTGGGCCTGCCGGGTGGCGAAGGTGAGGCCGACCACCACGCGCTGTACGGCCAGTACGAGATCGAGCTGACGCGCAAGCTGACGCTGACCACCGGCCTGCGCTACGACCACCACAGTCGCTTCGGCCAGGAATGGAGCCCGCGCGCCTACCTGGTGTGGCAGGCGGCGCCGGGGTGGACCGTCAAGGGCGGCTACGGCCACGGCTTCAAGGCGCCCACGCTCAAGCAGATCTCGCCCGACTATGCCGAGGACGAAGGCCCTTACACCTACCACGGCAATGCGGCGCTCAAGCCCGAGACCAACGATGCGTTCGAGGTCGCGCTGGGCTGGAACTCGCCGGCCGCCGGCGTGCAGCTCACGCTGTTCCGCAACCAGGTCGACCAGCTCATCACGCAGGAACTGACCGGCGTGGTCGCCGGGCGCAACCAGTACCTGTTTGTCAACACCGACCACGCCACACTGCAGGGCGTGGAAGCGGCGCTGGCCTGGCGGCCGCTGCGCGGCCTGACGCTGGGGGCCAGCTGGCAATACCTGGATGCCAAGGACGACAGCGGACAAAGACTGGACAAGCGCCCGCGCCAGATGCTCGGCGTGCACGCCGACTGGTCGCAGGGCGGTCTGACCGCCGGCCTGCGCGTCGAACGCCAGCAGGGTCTGTTGCTCGCGACCAGCGTGGTTGGTCAGGCGCCGCAGCCGGTGCCATCGACCACGATGGTTTCGGCCCAGGCCGGTTTCGACATCGCACCGGGGCTGAACCTGAGCCTGGGCGTGAATAACCTGGGCAACCTGAACCTGGCCGAGAAGTCGCCGCTGTTCAGCTACGCCGAAACCCCGCGCACCTGGCGACTGACCCTGCGCGGACGTTGGTAAGGCGCGTTCACCAAGGATCCTGCGATGACGACAGCAGCATCAATGCATGCATCCCCTGACGCCGGTTTCGACCAACCCTTTGCGATGTTGTCAGCCTGCCACGAGCGTCTGTACCGCATGCTGCAGCTGCTGGAACGGCTGGCCGCCCACCTGCCTGACAACGGCTGCGACCCGCACGCCGTGGGCGCCGCACGTGACCTGACGCGCTACTTCGACGTCGCCGCCCCGGCGCACCATGAGGATGAAGAGCGCCATGTGCTGCCCGCGTTGCGCGCGGCCGGCGACGACGCCTTTGCCGCCCAGCTGGAACAAGAGCACCACGAGATGCGGCGCCGCTGGGCCGAGTTGCGCGCCAACCTGGCGCTGGTGATCGACCGCAGCTGGTGTGATGCCGCGGTCGGCGCCGGCTTCGACCATTGGCGGCAGTTCGCCACGCTGTACCGCGCCCATACGGCGTCCGAGGAAGAGCACGCCTTTCCGGGCGTCCGGGCCGCACTCGATGCCGACGCGCAACGTGCGATGGGGCGCGAAATGGCGGCGCGCCGCGGCCTGTCGATCTGATGCGCCGTCAATCAGTGTCCCGGCGCTGACGCCGGCATCGGCATCGGCATCGGCCACAACTTGCCGCACAGACCCCGGTAGACAAACACATTGCCAGGCTGCGCTGGCGCGGCGCCGGCCGGCTCGATCGACACCGCCAATTCAACCGCGCGCTGGAACAGTGTCTCGGCCGGTTGCGACAGGCGCAGGCTGAAGAAGTTGCCCGCGCCACCGCCGGGCAGCGCGGCAATCGGCTGCGCCACGCCTTGTGCGTCCAGCGACCACAGGAACAGCGTCTGTCCCGTCGGCACCGCCACCGGCACCAGACGCTTGAAGTCCACCACCCGACCGCGACGCAGGCTGGACACGATCAGCCCAGGCTTGCCGCCGGCGGTGGCCAGCACGCCGACGTAACTTTCGGGCAGCTGCGCATCGACGCTGCCGCCCGCCAACTGCTGCCACAGCGGGGGCGCCACCGAACCCAGCAACACGCCCAGCGCCAACGCGCCCGCGGGCAGCGGCGCCAGCAGGCGCTGCCACCAACGCAGCCCGCGCGGTCGGGGCGCGGCCTTCGGCGCGCCAAACGCCTGCTGTTCGATGCGCGCCCACAGGGCGTCGCCGGCCGGCAAAGGCTGCGCGCCAGCATGCAGCGGCAGCAGGCGCTGTTGCCACTGCATCACCGCCTGCGCCAGCCGAAGTTCGGTCTGCAGGGCGCCTTCGAAGCGCCGCCGTGCGCCGCCCTTCATCGTGCCCAGCACATAGTCGGCAGCCAGGCGGTCGATCAGTTCGGCCGACGGTCGATGGGCACTCGTCACACGTCCTCCAGGCAGGCCTTGAGCTGCTGCAGGCTGCGTCGCACCCAGGTCTTGACGGTGCCCAACGGGCGCTTCAGACGGGCCGCCAGCTGTTCGTGCGTCAGGCCTTCGTAGTAAGCCAGCAGCAGCGCCTGTCGCGGCGCGTCGTCGAGCTGGCCGACACACAACGACAGCTGGCCATCGACCTGTCGGCGCTGCAACTGGTCGAGCGGCGTTGCAGCCTCGTCGACGATGTCGTGCTGGTGCTCGTGGCCGTCGGCGTCGTGCCAGGTCAGCGAGGTCTCTGGCCGGCGCCGGCGCATCAGGTCGATCGCACGGTGGCGCGCGATGGTGGTCAGCCAGGCCAGCGGGCTGGTGCGCAACTGCGGGAACTGTGCGGCACGCGACCAGACGGTGATGAAGGTGTCCTGGATCACGTCTTCAGCCGCCGCACGATCGTCGAGCATGCGCTGCACGATGGCCAGCAAGCGGCCGGCGGTGGCGTCGTACAGGCTGCGCAGGGCGGCACGGTCGTGCAGCGCCACACGCGACAGCAGCTGCTGGAGTTGCGCGTCGTCGATCACCGCGCCAACGCTCGGTTGCAACGCCGCCACCCCGACCAGGCGCTGTCGGCCATCACCACCGGCAGCCGCCTTCGCGCGCCGCGTCGACCGCCAGTGGCACCACGGCCAGCAGGCCGAGGCCGCTGTAGGCCTTGCGGCAATCGGACTTGGCAGACTTCGCGATGGCTTCGGCCAGCGTCGACTTGCGCGTGCCCGCCGGCAGTTGCAGGTTCAGCACGCGCGGCTGGCCGGCGCCGGCCAGGGCGTCGCGTCCGATCGGCAAGCTCAGATTCAGCGGCGCCGCGCTGGCAGGCGGCGCTGGCGTGCCGGCTCGGTCGGGCAGGCCGCGCGCCACCTTGGATGGCGCGGGGGCCTGCGGTGGCGCCGGCACGGTCAGCAGCGACGCGCTGGGCACGGCGGCAGGCAGCGCGACAGATTCGACGCCACCCAGGACCGGCGGGGCCAGCAGCGACGGGCCGCCGCGCGGCAGATCCAGCGCGTCCAGCGGGCGCAGCGGCAGCGGGTCGACGCGTTGCAGCGGCGCGGGAGCTGGCGGCGGTGGCAGGCGCTCGTCAGGTGGCGGCGCCGGCGTCTCGGGGCTGACCGGCAGCGCGGTCGGTGGTGGCGTCAACGGGGAGGTCGACAGCGGAGTCGGCACAGGGGGCGGCCGCACGGTCTGAATCGGGGCTGCCAAGGCCGGCAGCGGCGGGTCGAAGGGCAACTGGCGCAGCGGCGACTCCATGCTTTCCGCCGCCGGCTGCATGCCGTCGTCGCGACGTGGCGCCGGCGTCGGGCGCTCACGCAAGCCGGGCCTGACCTGCGGCATCGGCTGTGCGATGTCGCGCAGCGCCTCGGGCGGGCGGTCGAGCACCGGTGCTTCGGCGCTGTCCACCGGCGACAGCCGCGGCGCGGTGGACGGCGCCTGCGCGGCCTCAGGCAGGGGTTTCTGTACCGGTTCTGGCACCGCCGGTGCCGCCGGTGTCGGCCGCACCGGGTCGTCTTGCCGGCCCGCGGCGCGTGGCTCGGGCTGGGCCAGCACGGCAGGCGCCGCCGGTGCCGGTGCTGGGTCGATGCGCTGCAAGGCCGGTGCTGGCAGGCTGTGCAACAGGGCCGGTGCGGGTTGCGGACTGCGCGGGCCGAGGTCAGCGGCGCCCGGCTCAGGCAGCGGCAAGGGCTGAGCCTCACGCACCGTGCCGCCGAAGCGCGGCTCGGCAGCACGACCGGCCAGACCGGCGCCGGGCAGCACATCGTCGCTGCGCCCTGTGCTGTCGGCCGGGCCGCTGCCGCCCAGACGGATCTGGATCGCCCCCCAGGGCATATCGCTGCCGGGCGCGCTGCGGCCCGGCGCCGTGCCCACCAGCGCCACCAGCCACAGGTGCAGCAGTGCCGCCAGCAGCAGGCAATGCGCCAGCGAGGTACGCGACGGCGCGGCGCCGGGCTCAGGCGCCGGCAACGCATTGGCAGCCAGGGCAAGATTCATCGAGGTCGACCAAAGCGGGCGGCAAGAAGCGGCAACCCTTGGCCGCATTGTCGGACGGAAGCGTTCACTTGCAGCACGAACCCTGCCCGCGCTCGAGCCATGCTCAAGCGCGGGGTCCACCACCCGGTGGCCCGCGGGCGCACCGTCAGACGCCGAGGGTCACACCGGCCAGGCGGGCCACGTGACCGACGAGGTCGTGGTCGGTGTAGGGCTTGCCCATCAGGACCGTGACGCCCGCGTCCGTCGCCTGGTCGCGCAAGCGGTCGTCGGCCGAAGTGATCATCACCACCGGCAGTGCGGCGGTGCGCGGGTCGGCACGCAGGGCGCGCGTGAGCGACAGCCCGTCCATGCCCGGCATCTCGACGTCGGTGATCAGCACCTGCGGCGCCTCTTGCGCGATCAAGGCCAGCGCCTGCACGCCGTCCTCGGCCAGCACGACACGAAACTGGTGCGCCGCCAGCAGGCGGCTGGTCTTGACGCGCACGACCTTGGAATCGTCGGTCACCATGACCAGGGTCTGCGCCGCCGGGCGCGGGGCCGGTGGCGTCGGTGCCTTCAGCGCCGCTGCGGCGGCGGCCGCCGCCTGCTCAGCCGCCAGCCTTTCGGCGGCAAGGGCTGCTGCCGCCGCGGCGGCCTGGCGCCTTGCCTCGGCCTCAGCCTCGGCCCGCAAGCGCTGCTGGCGTTCGGCTTCGCCACGGGCCGCCTCGGCGCGCTCGGCCTGTTGGCGCTCGGCCGCGGCTTGGCGCTCGATCTCTGCCTGTCGCTCGGCCGCGGCTTGCCGCTGCGCCTCGGCCAGCTGCTCGGCGGCGCGTCGCTGCGCCTGCTCGGCGACACGGTCGGCCTCCAGGCGGGCCGCACGTTCGGCCTGCAGGCGCTCGGCCGCGGCACGCTGCGCGGCTTCCTGCTGCGCTGCCGCGGCTGCTGCGGCCTCAGCGGCAGCCTGGCGATCGGCCGCCTCCCGCGCCGCCAGATCGAGGCGCGCGCGCTCCTGGGCCTGGCGCAGCAAGGTCTCGGCGGCCTCGGCCGCCGCGCTGGCGCCCGGTTCCGGTTCAGAAGGATGCTGGCGCTCGGGCTCGGTCAGGTCGATGGGGCCGGGCGCGGTCTCAGGCACGGTCGGCGGTCCGGCCAGCACCGTGCTGGCCGCGGCCTCACTGTCGGGCTGCGTCCGTTGTGCATCGACTTCGGGTCGACGGCCCCAAGGCCAGCCCGAACGGCGCAGTCGCCACCATCCCAGCACCAGCAGCAGCACCGCCGCTGCTGCCGCCATCAGCCACCCGATCTCATCGTTCATCACTCGCCGCTTTCCCGAGGTTCAGGCCCGTCGTGCGAGTCGACGGGCAAGCGCAGCATAGCCGCGCGCCGGCCGCCGACGGTGACAAGCGGCGTCAGTTTTGCCCGCATTCGATGTCTGCACCGGCTGCCGCCCATCCGACGGGGCCCAGCCGGCCAGCGTCATCTGCAGCAGGTGCTGGCCGGCGCTGGCCTGTTTCGCATCGAACTCCAGCAGCCGACGCATACACAATCATGCTGCGGCCACGATCGCGCCGCTGCCCTGGAGATCCACGCCCATGCTGTTGAGTGAAGACCATCTGGCCGTGCAGGACGCGGTGCGCCACTATGTGCAGGCCGAGATCGCGCCGCACGCCGCGGCCTGGGACAAGTCGCACCAATTCCCGGCAGCACAGTTGCAGGGCCTGGCCGCGCTCGGCTGCTACGGCGTGGCCGTGCCGACCGAGTGGGACGGCGCCGGGCTGGACTACCTGGCGCTGGCCCTGATCCTGGAAGAGATCGCTGCCGGCGACGGCGCCACCAGCACCGTGGTCAGCGTCAACAACTGCCCGGTATGTTCGATCCTGATGGCCTACGGCAACGCCGATCAGAAGCAGCGCTTCCTGAAGCCGCTGGCACGCGGCGAGCAACTGGGTGCGTTCTGCCTGACCGAGCCGCACGTCGGTTCCGAGGCCGGCGGCCTGAAGACGACGGCGACACGAGACGGTAGCCACTACGTGATCGACGGCGTCAAGCAGTTCATCACCAGCGGCAAGAACGGCGACATCGCGATCGTGATGGCGGTGACCGACAAGGCCGCGGGCAAGAAGGGCATCAGCGCTTTCGTGGTGCCGACGAAGACCCCTGGCTACACCGTTGCGCGCATCGAGGACAAGCTGGGCCAGCATGCCAGCGACACCGCGCAGATCAACTTCGACCAGTGCCGCGTGCCGGCCGAAAACCTGCTGGGTGAAGAGGGCATGGGGCTGCGCATCGCGCTGTCGGGGCTGGAAGGCGGGCGCATCGGCATTGCGTCGCAGGCGGTGGGCATGGCACGTGCGGCCTTCGACGCCGCGCTGGCCTACAGCAAGGAACGCAAAAGCTTCGGCCAGCCGATCTTCCAGCACCAGGCAGTGCAGTTCCAGCTTGCCGAGATGGCGATGAAGATCGAGGCCGCGCGCCAGCTGATCTGGCATGCGGCGGTACTCAAGGACGCCGGCCGGCCCTGCCTGAAAGAGGCCGCGATGGCCAAGCTGTTCGCCAGCCAGATGGCCGAGGCCGTGTGCTCGGCGGCGATCCAGGTCTTCGGCGGCTACGGCTACGTCAGCGACTTTCCGGTCGAGCGCATCTACCGCGACGTGCGCGTGTGCCAGATCTACGAAGGCACGAACGAGGTGCAGAAGATCCTGATCGGCCGCGCTCTGGGATGACCGGTAGCGAAGCAGTGACTCATGCCTGCGTGAGCCCGTGAGCCCGTGAGCCCGAAGCCCACCCTCACCGTGGACGAAAGCAGCGCCCGCCAGGTGCTGCTGCTCAAGGCCTTCGAGGCCGAGGACTCGGCCGCCTGGACCGTCGACGACCGCGCCTGGGCAAGCCGGCTGGCGCGTGACGCCGGCAGTGCCGGTCACCCGCCCGAGCATTTCGTCGTCGAACGGGCCCGCCATGCCAGCCAGCGGCTGCGCGCGCGCGACGCCGGTCTGGCGCGCTGGCTGGACGCACGGCCTGCGCTGTGGCGCTGGGTGCTGGCAGCCGTGCTGCTGGGTCTGGTGGGCGGTGTGGCCGTCGACCGCATCGGACCGGCACAGCACATCAACCTGCTGGCGCCGCCCGTGTGGCTGCTGGTGGCCTGGAACCTGGCCGTCTATGTCGGCATCGCGCTGCAGGCTCTGATGCCGAGGCGCGCGGCCGCGCGGGCACCGGCGGGCGGGCGCGGCCTGCGCCGCTGGCTGCCGCCCTTGTGGAACCCGGGCCTGCCGCGCGGCCCGGCGGCGCAGCGGCTGGCGCTCGACTGGGTGCCGCTGGCGCTGCCGCTGAACACGGCGCGCGCGGCGTTGCTGCTGCACCTGGCGGCGGCCACGCTGGCCCTGGGCCTGGCCGGCGGCATGTACCTGCGCGGCCTGGTGCTCGACTACCGGGCTGGCTGGCAAAGCACCTTTCTCGAGGCGCCGACCGTGCACCAGGTGTTGACTCGCTTGCTGGCCCCGGCAAGCCAGGTCACCGGCATTGCCCTGCCGGGCGTCGAAGAGCTGGCCGCGCTGCGCATCACGCCGCCGGCCGTCGCCCAGGGGCCGGCCGCAGGCTGGATCCACCTGTTCGCCGCCACGCTGGGGCTGTTCGTGATCGGCCCGCGCCTGCTGCTGGCCGCCCTGGCCGCCTGGCGCGTGCGGTCGCTGCGCGCACGCTGGTCCCTGCCCTGGCAGGACCCCTACTTCCAGCGCCTGCTGGCCCAGGGCCGCGGCGGGCCGGCCCAGGTGTGGGTGCTGCCGCATGCCAGCGCCTTGTCGGCACAGGCGGCGCTGGGTCTGCAAAAGCTGCTGGCGCAGGACGCCGATCTCGGCCTGCACCTGCAGCTGGCCGACCCTGTGCCCTATGGCGACGAGGACCAGCCCGAGCATTGCCGGCCGCCGCCGGGCACGACCCTGGTGGTGCTGCTGGTCGACCTCACCGTCACACCCGAGGCCGAGGTGCATGGGCGGCTGCTGGACACGCTGCGCGCCAACACCGCAGCCCTGCCGCTGCTGCTGGTGGCCGACGAAAGTGCGTTCGTGCGCCGCTTTGGCGCCGACAGCGCACGTCGCGCCGAACGTCAGGGCGCCTGGCAGCGCTTTGCGCAGTCGCAGGGCCTGCGCCTGCGCTGTGCCACGCTGGCCGGCTGAAAAGCTGAGGCTGCATGCCATCATGCGCGCCCGCCTTTCGGGGCTGACCGATGCCTGAATCGATTGCGCTTTCGCTGGTTTCGCACACCAACGTCGGCAAGACCACGCTGGCGCGCACGCTGCTGGGTCGCGACGTGGGCGAGGTGCGTGACGCCCCGCACGTCACCGAATTCACCGACGTCCATGTGCTGCTGCGCAGCGACGCTGGCGACGAGCTGACGCTGTGGGACACGCCGGGCTTCGGTGACAGCCAGCGCCTGGTGCGCCGGCTGCGCCAGGATGGCAACCCGCTGGGCTGGTTTCTGGCACAGGTGTGGGACCGCTGGAAAGACCGCCCGTTCTGGGCCAGCCAGCAGGTGGTGCGCCATGTGCGCGACACCAGCGACGTGGTGCTGTACCTGGTGAACGCCGCCGAAGAGCCGGCCAGCGCGGGCTATGTCGCCCCCGAGATGGACCTGCTGGGCTGGATCGGCAAGCCGGTCCTGGTGCTGCTGAACCAGCTCGGGCCGCCGCGCGCGGCCGCATCCGACGAGCAGGATCTGCAGCGCTGGGCCGAGCACCTGCGCCGCTGGCCGCTGGTGCACCGGGTGCTGCCGCTGGACGCCTTCGCGCGCTGCTGGGTGCAGGAGGCCGCGCTCTGGCACGCGGTGCAGGACACGCTGCCGCTGCCGCGCCAGGCCGCGATGGCACGGCTGCGGCTGGCCTGGACCGCGCAGCGCCAGCAGGTTTTCGAAGACGCGATGCAGGCGCTGGCCGCCAGCCTGGGTCGCCTGGGCGCAGCGCGCGTCGCGCTCGACGATGCAGGCGGCGTGCGTGGCACCTTGCGCCAGATCGGCTCTGCCCTGGGGCTGGCCAAACAAGCCGGCGGCGCTGGACCGGGCTGAGCAGGTGCTGGCCCGGCTGATCGACACCGAAGTGCGCAACAGCACCGATGCCCTGATCCGGCTGCACGGGCTGTCGGGCGACGCCACCGGGGCCGTGCTGCAACACCTGGGCGCGTTGGTGAGCTGGCGGCGCAAGGTCAGCGAAGGGCCGGCGGCGTTGATCGGCGGCATGCTCAGCGGTGCCGCCACCGGGCTGGCGGCCGACGTGGCCAGCGGCGGCCTGACGCTGGGCGGCGGCCTGATCGCCGGCGGCCTGATCGGCGCGCTGGGCGCGGCCGGCGTGGCGCGCGGCCTGAACGTGGTGCGCGGCACCGACCGCAGCTGGGTGTCGCTGACGCCCGAGGCACTGCAGGCGCTGCTGCAGGCCACGCTGCTGCGCTATCTGGCGGTGGCGCATTTCGGACGCGGGCGCGGCCAGTGGCGCGACGGCGAGGCACCGGCGCACTGGGCCGGCCCGGTGCAGCAGGCGCTGGCCGCACACGCCGACGCCTGGCGCGCGCTGTGGCAGGGCCGCAGCACCAGCTTCGACAACCCCGGTGAAAGCGAACGCCTGGCCCAGGCCCTGCAGCCGTTGCTGTCGCGCTGCACACGCAGCAGCCTGGACCTGCTTTATCCCGGCGCCTGGGAGCCGGCACCGAATAATCCCGCGCCATGAAGATCCTGATCCTGGGCGCCGGCCGGGTCGGCGAAAGTGTCGCCGAGAGCCTGGTGTCCGAGCGCAACGACATCACCGTGATCGACACCGACCCGGTGCGATTGCGCAGCCTGCAGGACCGGCTCGACCTGCGCGGCGTGGTCGGCAACGGCATCCAGCCTTCGGTGCTGCGCGAAGCCGGCGCCGAAGATACCGACATGCTGATCGCCTGCGCGCCGCTGGACGAGACCAACCTGGTGGTGTGCAAGCTGGCACACGACGTGTTCAACGTGCCGAGCACGATCGCGCGGCTGCGCAGCCCCGAATTCGAGGACGGTGACCACCTGCTGGGCAAGCAGGGCTTCGCGGTCGACAACGTCATCCACCCCGAGCAGAGCGTCACCGCCTACATCCGCAAGCTGATCGAATACCCCGAGGCGCTGCAGGTGCTGGAATTCGCGCAGGGCCTGGTGAGCCTGATCGCGGTGCGCGCGGTGGCCGGCGGGCCGCTGGTGCAGCACAGCCTGGCCGAGATCCCGCGCTGGTGCCCGGCGCCGAGATGCGCATCGTGGCCATCTACCGCCAGGACCGGGTGCTGGCGCAGCTCGACGGCCACACCCGCATCGAGCCTGGCGACGAGGTCTTCGTGCTCGCCGCCACGGCCGACATCCGCACCGTGCTGGGCGCGCTGCGCCACCGCGACCGGCCGGTCAAGCGCGTGATGATCGCCGGCGGCGGCCGTGTCGGCCTGCGCCTGGCCCGCGAGATCCACGGCCGCTACCAGGTCAAGATCATCGAGCAGCAGCGTGCACGCTGCGATTACCTGGCCACGCAGCTGCCGGCCGACGTGCTGGTGCTCAACGGCGACTCGACCGACGAGGACCTGCTGGCCGACGAGAACGTGCAGGACATGGACCTCTTCCTGGCGCTGACCAGCGACGACGAGGACAACATCATGGCCTGCCTGCTGGCCAAGCGCCTGGGCGCGCGGCGCGTGCTGGCGGTCATCAACCGCCGCGCCTATGCCGACCTGGTGCAGGGCACGCAGATCGACATCGCGATCTCGCCCAGCCATGCCGTCATCGGCGAGCTGCTGGCACATGTGCGGCGCGGCGACGTCGAAGCCGTGCACAGCCTGCGCCGTGGCGCGGCCGAGGCGCTGGAAGGCATCGTTCGCGGTGACGCCAAGACCTGTCGCATGGCCGGCCGCCGCATCGAGGAGATCAAGCTGCCCAAGGGTGCCGAGGTGGGCGCCATCGTGCGCGGCCTGCATCTGGCCGACGGCAGCGAGGTCGAACCCGGCTATGCCAAGCCGCGCGTGATCATCGCCCACCACGACACGCTGGTGCTGCCGCACGACCACGTGATCATCTTCGTGCCGCGCAAGCGCATGGTGCGCGAGGTGGAGAAGCTGTTCCAGGTCAGCGCGACCTTCCTCTTCTGATGGGCCTGCTGCCGGTCGTTGCGCTGGTCGGCCGCCTGGTCGTGGTGTTCGCACTGCTGCTGCTGCTGCCGCTGGGCCTGGCCGTGATCGAAGGAGACGCGGCCGAGAGTGCCTTCACCATGGCCGCGGCGCTGACCCTGTGTGCCGGCCTGGGCATGAGCCTGGCGACACGGCGCTTCCGGCGCGAACTGCAGCCGCGCGACGGCTTCCTGCTGGTCGGCCTGACCTGGCTGGTGCTGCCGCTGTTCGGCGCGCTGCCGCTGTGGCTGGCCATCCCCGGCCTGAGCGTCACCGATGCCTATTTCGAGGCCACCTCGGCCTTCACCGCCACCGGCGCCACGGCGCTGTCGGGGCTGGACGCGCTGCCGCTGTCGGTCAACGCCTGGCGCTGCTTCATGATGCTGGTGGGCGGCCTGGGCATCATCGTGCTGGCGGTGGCCATCCTGCCCATGCTGGGGGTCGGCGGCACGCAGCTGTTCAAGGCCGAGACCGCCGGCCCGATGAAGGACCAGAAGTTCACGCCGCGCATCGCCGACACCGCGCGCGCGATCTGGGTCAGCTACGGGGCGCTGGCGCTGGGCTGCACGGTGTCGTACCACGCCGCGGGCATGAGCTGGACCGACGCCTTGCTGCACATGTGCACGACCATCAGCCTGGGCGGCTTCTCGCGCTACGACGCCAGCTTCGGGCACTGGAACTCGCCGCAGATCGAGGCCGTGTCCATCGTCTTCATGCTGCTGTCCGGCGTCAACCTGGTGCTGTACTTCGTATCGTGGCGCGCGCGCTCGCTGGCTCCCTTGCTGCGCAACACCGAGGCGCAGGCCTTTGTGGGCGTGCTGCTGGCCAGCATCGCGCTGATCTCGGTCTATCTGGTGGCCGGTGGCGCCTACCCAAGTTACCTGGAGGCGCTGCGTCACACTGCTTTCCACGTGGTGTCGGTCGCCACCACCACCGGCTACGCCTCGTATGACTATGCGCAGTGGCCGGTGTTCGCGCCGCTGCTGATGATCCTGCTGGGCTGCTTCGCCACCTGCGCGGGCAGCACCGGCGGTGGCATCAAGATGGTGCGCATGCTGCTGCTGGTCAAGCAGTCGCGGCGCGAGCTGGTGCGCATCGTGCACCCGAACGCGGTGACGCCGGTGGTGCTGGGCGGAGCTGCCGTCAGCGACCGCGTGATGCGCAGCGTGATCGCCTACATGATGATGTACGGCGCCACGCTGGTCGGGCTGACCATGCTGCTGCTGTTCAGCGGCCTGGACGTGGTGACCGCGTTCACTGCCGTGCTGGCCTGCGTCAACAACATCGGCCCCGGCCTCGGCGAGGTCGGACCGGCGGTGAACTACGGCTCGCTCAGCGACTTCCAGACCTGGGTCTGCACGGCGGCCATGCTGCTCGGCCGGCTGGAGCTGCTGTCGGTGCTGGTGCTGTTCACCCCCAGTTTCTGGCGCAAGTAAGCTTGACCAGTGCCACGCAAGGTGCATGCCATACATTTGTCAGCATGCTGTTGATGTTGCCCGCATTCCCGTGCCGCTGAGAACGCTGCGCCTGCAGCTGCGCTTCCTGTTGCCGTTGCTGGCGGCCCTGGTGCTGGCCGCCAGCGTGGCCGTGCCGCTGCTCGACCGCGTCACGCTGCGCTGGTTCAGCCGCGATCTGAACAGCCGCGGCGTGCTGTTGGCCAATGCGCTGTCCGAATCGGTGGCCGATGTGCTGCGCACCGGCGAGCCACAGCGCCTGCAGGGCTTGTTCGATCGTGCCGCACAGGACGAGCGGCTGCTGGCCATCGGCCTGTGCAGCGCGGACGACCGACTGCTGCAGTACAGCGCCGCCTTCCCACGCGACCTGAGCTGTGGGGGCCTGCGCGAGCGCGCATTGGAGGACGGCCCACCCCTGCGCCTGCCGGGCGGCCGCGTGCATGTCGGCGTGCACGAAGTTCCGGACGCCGGCGGCAGCCGACTGGTGCTGCTGCACGACTTGAGCTTCGTCGAACGGCGCAGCCAGGACACACGGCACTATCTGATTGCGCTGATCGCGGTGCTGGGCCTGGTGATCGCGCTGATCACGATGGTGGTGGCGCAGATCAGCTGGCGCGGCTGGGTCAAGGGCATGCGCGCGCTGATGCGGGGCGAAGGCCTGGTGGCGCCGCTGTCACCCTTGGCGCCGCCGCCCGAAATGGCGCCGCTGGCCGCCGAGCTGCGCGCCAGGTTGCGCGACCTGGAGGACGAATACCGCCGCTCGCAGGGCCCGGAGCGCGAGTGGACCGCCGACCGCCTGCGCAGCCTGCTGCGTACCCAGCTCAGCGGCGATCAGCTGATCGTGGTGTCCAACCGCGAGCCCTACATCCACGAGCGTGACGGCGACCAAGTGGTGGTGCGGCGTCCGGCCAGTGGCCTGGTGACCGCCGTCGAGCCGGTGATGCGCGCCTGCTCGGGCACCTGGGTGGCGCACGGCAGCGGCAGCGCCGACCGCGACGTGGTCGACGCCGCCGACCGCGTGGCAGTGCCGCCGGGGCAGGACGACTACTGGCTGCGGCGCATCTGGATGAGCGCCGAGGAGGAGCAAGGCTACTACTACGGCTTTGCCAATGAAGGCATGTGGCCCTTGTGCCACGTGGCCCATGTGCGCCCGGTGTTCCGCGAAAGCGACTGGCAGGCCTACCGCAGGATCAATCAGCGCTTCGCCGATGCGGTGGTGGCCGAGGCGCGGCGGGAAGACCCGGTGGTGCTGGTGCAGGACTACCACTTCGCGCTGCTGCCGGCGATGATCCGCGAGAAGCTGCCACAGGCCACCATCCTGACCTTCTGGCACATCCCCTGGCCCAACCCCGAGTCGTTCGGCATCTGCCCCTGGCGGCGCGAGATCCTGCAGGGCATGCTGGGCAGCACCATCCTGGGCTTTCACACGCGCTACCACTGCAAGAACTTCATCGAGACGGTCGACCGCTACCTCGAGGCGCGCATCGAGCACGAGCATTCCACCATCGCCTACGGCGGTAAGGAGACGCTGGTCGAGAGCTACCCGATCTCGATCGCCTGGCCCGACGACGCGACGCTGGCGCACTGGCCGTCGATCGCCGAGTGCCGTGCTCGCGTGATCGAGCGGCTGCAGCTGCCGGCGTCGGCCTGCATCGCCGTCGGTGTCGACCGCTACGACTACACCAAGGGCATCCTGGAACGGCTGAACGCCGTTGAGCGCCTGCTGGACAAATACCCGCAGTGGATCGGCCGCTTCGTCTTCGTGCAGGTGGCCGCGCCGACACGCAGCGCGCTCGACGAGTACCGCAACTTTCAGCAGCGCGTACAGGCCACCGCAGACCGCATCAACCAGACCCACGGCCGCCCGGGCTATCTGCCGGTGCACCTGCTGGCGCGGCACCACGAGAGCGACGCGGTGAACGAACTCTTCCGCGCCGCCGACATCTGCGTGGTCACCAGCCTGCACGACGGCATGAACCTGGTGTGCAAGGAGTTCGTCGCCGCGCGCGACGACCTGCAGGGCGTGCTGCTGCTCAGCCGCTTTGCCGGCGCCGCGCGCGAGATGCCCGAGGCGCTGATCGTCAACCCCTACCACGTGGAAGAGACCGCCGATGCCCTGCACCGTGCCGCCACCATGCCCGCGGCCGAACAGCGCGAGCGCATGGCCAGCCTGCGCAGCACCGTGCGCGAGTTCAACGTCTACCGCTGGGCCGGCCGCATGCTGGCCGACGCCGGCCGCTGGCGGCTGCGTGAACGCATCGAGGCCCGGGTGCGACGGCACCAGCAGGGCTGATCGCTGGATCGAGGGGTGCCGCATGCAGCATCTGTTCAGCGCCGAAGGCGAGGCCGCAATCACCGAACTGCTGCGCAAGCCAGCGCTGCTGGCTTTCGACTTCGACGGCACGCTGACGCCGATCGTGGCACGCGCCGATGACGTGCAACTCGACCCCGCGGTGGCGGGCCGGCTGTGCCAGCTGGCCGCGCTGCGACCCGTGGCGATCGTCACCGGGCGTTCGGTGTCCGACCTGCGGCCGCGTCTGGGCTTCGAGCCGACCTACCTGATGGGCAGCCACGGCGCCGAGGACGAGTCCACGCCGGCGGCCACGGCCGCGCGGGTGCGCCAGCTCGACCCCGGCCGGCAACGGCTGGCCGAACAGGCCGCGGCGCTGAACGCGGCCGGCGTGACGGTGGAGGACAAGGGCGTCTCGCTGGCGCTGCACTTCAGGCTTGCCGCCGACCCGGCACGCGCGCAGGCCGCGATCGACACGCAGCTGCTCGGCCTGCCCACCGGGTTGCGCCACTTCGGTGGCAAACGTGTGTGCAATCTGGTGCCCGCCGACGCGCCCGACAAGGCCGACGCGCTGCGTGCGCTGGTGGCGCGCAGCGGCAGCCGGGTGGCGCTGTACGCCGGCGATGACGTGAACGACGAACCGGTGTTCGAACAGGCTCCGCCCGACTGGCTGACGATCCGCATCGGCCAGGCCGACACCGCGTCGAAAGCTCGCTTCCGGCTCGACAGCCCGCAGCAGACGGCCCTGCTGCTCGATCGGCTGCACACCCACCTGTTGCAAACAGGGCGGACCTGAACGGCCCGGCCAACCGGCAACGAATGGCCTTGTTCTCGATATACATTTGTGTCAATATTTCGTGCTGCCAAACAAGGCGGCAATTGCCTCGCCGAAAGGAACCCTCGATGAAATCAATCTCCGCCAGCTTGCTGGCCAGCGCATGCCTGGTGCTTGGCGCCTGCAGCAGCACGCCCATCACCACCGGCGACAACGCCAGCGGCGCGTCCAGCCTGAAGTCGGGGGCGTCGACCACGGGCGCGCAAGGCAATGCCGCCGGCGCAACGGCCAGGCCGCAGTCGCAGGTGGCCACGGTGGCGCTGCCGGGCTCGGGTGCCGGTGCCACGCCGTCGAGCGAGCGCAGCGTCTACTTCGACTACGACGACTTCTCGATCCACAGCCCTGGCATGCGTCTGGTCGAGCGTCACGGCAGCTACCTGGCGGCGCGGCCCGGCACGGCCATCAAGATCGAAGGCAATGCCGACGAACGCGGCAGCCGCGAATACAACCTGGCGCTCGGCCAGAAGCGTGCCCAGGCCGTGCTGGCCGCGCTGAAGGTCTACGGCGTTCGTGACTCGCAGATGGAGGCGGTGAGCTGGGGCGAGGACAAGCCGGTGAACCTCGCACACGACGAATCGGCCTGGCAGCAGAACCGGCGCGCCGACCTGCGTTACCCGGCACGTTGACGCGCACGCCCGAGCGCTCGGCGATGGCACCCCATTGCGGCCACCTATGATCAAGCATGCCCGCCGCCAAGCGCTCCACTCGACCCTTAGCGACCGTACCGACTCTTGTCGCTGCACCTGCCACGGCATCGGCCGGCAGCGCCAGCGTCCCCGCGACGCGCGTGCTCAGGCAGTTCCGCCTGGTGTTCAACACGGTCAAGACGCACTTCCAGCAGGTCGAGAAACGGGCCGGGGTGGGGGGCGCACAGCTGTGGGCGCTGAGCGTGATCGACCAGCATCCGGGCATTGGCGTCAGCGACCTGGCGCGCGCGATGGACATCCACCAGACCACGGCCAGCAACCTGGTGCGCGCACTCACGCTGGCCGCCTTGGTGGTGGCCGAGAAGAACGGCCCCGACCGGCGCGCCGTGCAGTTGCAGGTGCTGGCCGCCGGCACGCGCGTCTTGCGCAAGGCACCGGGGCCGTTTGCCGGCGTGCTGCCCGAGGCGCTGGACCATTTGGACCGCGACACCCTGTTGCGGCTGGAGCGCGATCTCGCCACGCTGCTGATCGCGCTGAAGGTCGACGAAAGGGCGGCCGGAATCCCTTTGGCGCAGATGTAGCCACTGCGCCTGCATGGCAGGCCTGATCGCCCGCTGGCGAGACCTCATCGCCACGGGCTGGGCGACACTGCGAGGCGCCGAGTCCGAGGCCTGGCGCAACCTGCAGTCCGAACTGGCACCGGGCCACCAATGGCGTGACCGCGTCGTGGTGCTGGCCTTTGCAGCCGTTACCGGCTTGCTGGTCGTCGGCCTGGCCTACCTGTCCGATGTGGGCGTCCATGCTTTCGCGCAACTCAGCCGCGCCACGCCACTGGGCACTTGGATCGCGTTCGTCTGGACGCCGGCAGTCACCGTGGCCCTGGTCTGGTGGACGCGGCGCTTTGTGCCCGGCGCCATGGGTTCGGGCATCCCCCAGGTGCTGCGCGCGCTGGACACCGAAATGCCCGAGCAGCAGCGCCGCTGGGCGGTGTCGCTGCGCGTGTCGCTGCACAAGGTCGGCCTGGTGGCCGGCGGCATGCTGGCCGGCCTGTCGATCGGTCGCGAGGGCCCCGCCGTGCAGGTGGGGGCCGGCGTGATGCTGAGCACGCGGCGCTGGTTGTCGTCGCGCAGCACGATCGACGGCCATGACTTGATGGTCGCAGGCGCCGCGGCCGGTCTGGCAGCGGCCTTCAACACGCCGCTGGGCGGCATCGTGTTCGCGCTCGAACAGCTGTCGCGCCGGCGCGGCATCAACCACAGCTCGCTGGTCATCGCCGCCATCGTGCTGGCCGGCCTGGTGTCGATCTCGGTGTTCGGGAACATCTCCTACTTCGGCCAGCTGCGTGTGCAGGATCTGTCCTCGTCGCTGCTCGTGCCCGGACTGGTGGTGGCGCTGGCCACGGGCCTGGCTGGCGGCCTGTTCTCGCGCCTGATCGTGGCCTCCGCCCAGGGCCTGCCCGACCGCTTCAGCGGCTGGCGGCGGCAGTATCCGCTGCGCTTCGCCGCCGGCTGCGGCCTGGCGGTGGCGGCGATCGCTGTGGTCACCGATGGCGCCACCGCCGGCGCCGGCTATGCCCCGACACGGGCGATGCTCGAGGCGCGCGCCGACGTGCCGCCTTTGTTCACCCTGCTCAAGTTCTGCGCCACCTGGTTGTCGACCTGGTCGGGCGTGCCCGCCGGGCTGTTTGCGCCGTCGCTGGCCATCGGCGCCAGCATCGGCCACGACATCGCGCAGCTCAGCAGCCTGAGCCCCGAAGCCACTTTGCCTCTGATCGCGCTCGGCATGGTCGGCTTCCTGGCCGCCGCGACGCAGGAACCGATCACCGCCTTCATCATCGTGATGGAGATGGTGGCCGGGCATTCGATGGTGCTCAGCCTGATGGCCTGCGCGATGGTGGCCAGTGGGGTCTCACGCCTGGTGGCGCGGCCGCTGTACGGCCAGCTGGCCCTGCTGCTGCCGGTGCCGCCGGCAACGCCTCCGGCGCCGACATCGACACCGCCCAACCCGCCCGCGGCCTGAACGCCGCGTCAGGCGCAAAAAAAGGGCCCCGCAAGGGGCCCCAATGAACAAGCATTCCCGGCTGCCCCACCTTGCCTGGGAGCGGACAGCACAGCCAGTGTATTTGTTTCAATACATTCGGACCCCAGGGTCTTCACCCATCAAGTTCCGCGGCGACCGGGCACTCGATCACGTCCGTGCGACGCCTGGCGCGTCAGCCAGCCCAAGGCGAACCCCGGTGGATCACTCGCGCCAGTCCGGGTTCTGGCGGTCGACCAGGCGGACCATGGCGTCAAAGTTCTCGCGCGCGAAGTCGGGGTCGGTGTTGACGCGGCGCGCGTCGGCCTGGCACTTGATCTGCACCTTGCGCGGGATCTCGATGGCCGGGCCCAGCGCGGCGCCGGCCAGCTGGATCTCGCACGCGCGCTGCAGGATCCACAGCGTGTAGAAGGTGCCCGGCAGCCGTGGCCCCCACGCCAGCAGGCCGTGGTTGCGCAGGATCACTGCCGGCTTGTCGCCGATGGCCTGCACCATGCGCGTGCCTTCTTCGGCATGCACCGTGATGCCCTCGAAGTCGTGATAGGCCACGCGCCCGCCCAGCTGCGCGGCATAGAAATTGGTGATCTGCAGGCCGGCCTGCGACGACGCCACCGCCATGCCGGCCGTGGTGTGCGTGTGCATCACGCAGTGCGCATCGGCGATGCCGCCGTGCAGCGCGGCGTGCGGGTGAAAGCCCGCTGCGTTGATCTTGTAGGGGCTGTCGCACAGCAACTGCCCCTGCAGATCGATCTTCAGCAGGTTGCTGGCCTTCACCTCGCTGTAGTGCAGCCCGAAGGGGTTGATCAGAAAATGGCATTCGGGCCCGGGCACGCGCAGCGAGATGTGGTTGTAGATCATCTCGGTCCAGCCCAGCAGGTGGAACACGCGGTAACAGGCCGCCAGGTCGAGTCTGGTCTGCCATTCGGCATCGGAGCAGTTCGCGGGTCGGGCCATGAAAACTCCTCAGGAATCGGGCCGGGTCGAAAGGTACAGGCGGTCGGTGTAGGTCGCCAGCCACTGCGGACGGAAGGCGACGAAGATCGCCACGATCATGCCGCACAGCCAGGCGTCGCCCCAGGCCGCCAGCCAGCGGGCGAGCATCAAGTCGGACTCGACCAGGCCGCCGGGCATGCCATGCAACCATGACGAAGCAATGCCGGCGGCCGCCGTGCACAACGCGGTGCCGAAAAACGCGCGGCCGAGGATGAAGACGAACACGTGGTGCGGCAGCCAGCGCCGCAGCGCAAGGCCGAACAGCAATGCCAGCGTGCCCGGAACGACACCCAGCCAAACGGCCCGGTGCATCGCCTCGGCCGCGTCCAGCCCGGCCAGCCAGGCGGCCAGCAGCGCCACGGGCAGCAGTGCCAGCATCGCCATGGGCCAGCCCATCAGCAGCACCAGCAGACACGCGCCCGACAGCGGCTGCATGACCGGCATGGCCAGCACGCGGTCAACGGTCCAAAACAACGGCAGCAGCGCGGCCCAGGCCAGCCAGGGCCAGGGCCAGGGCGGGCCATCCGGCACCAGGGCACGCCAGGGGCGCAAGACCAGCGCCAGCGCCAGCGCCGCCGCGGCCAGCCCCAGGTCGACCCAGACCGTCATCGTCGCGGCAGCGTGCCGAGGTAGCGCTTGCGCCAGAAGAACGCGAACAAGCTGATGAACACCGCCGCCATCAGCGCCACCGCGACCCAGATGCCGGTGGCCGAATGGATCAGCGGCAAGGCATCGAAGTTCATGCCGAAGAAGCCGGTGATCAGGTTCAGCGGCAGGAACACCGCAGTCAGCACGGTCAACGTGCGCATGATGTCGTTGGTGCGATGTCCGAGCGCCGAGAAGTGCATCTGTACCGCTGTCTCGGCCGATTGCTCGAGCCGGCGCACATGCGTCAGCACCCGCTCGACATGTTCGAGCACGTCGCGCGAACGCACGCGCAGCAGCTCACGCTCACGGCGCTTGGACTCTTCGTCTTCGAGCGGCCATTCGTCGAGGGCGTCGATCCACTCCTGCACCGCGCTGCGCTGGTCCTCGCACAAATCGTCCAGCAGGTGCAGGGTGTTGCGCGCCTCGAGCAGAACCCGCCAGTCGTGGAAGCGGCCCTTGGAGTCGAGCAGTTCGCTTTGCAGCGTGTCCAGGTGGCGCGTCAGCAGTCGCCGCAGGTCGAGGTAACCGTCGACCATGTGGTTGACCATGCGCAGCATCAGGTCCGCCGGGCCGGCTGGCAGACGGGCGGTGCCACGCTGATCATGGCCAGCAGCCAGGGCCTGCAGCCGCTGGGCATAGAAATCGCGCACCGCGCAGTCGGGCGGGTGCACGGTGAGCAGCACGCGGTCGAAGACGGCAAAGCCCACCGCGCTGGTGTCGATCGACTCCAGTGCCTTGCGCGCTGAAGTCAGCGCACCGTGGGCTTCGTCGGCGAACAAGCGTTCGCTGCCCACGGCGGCGGCCAGACGACGGAACACCAGCACGTCGTACCACGAGGTGTCGTCGAAGTGGCTGGGCAGCTGCACGTTGAGCAGGTCCGAGACATGCAGGTCGACCAGTTGGCCCCCGGTCCAGCGCTGCAGCGCGGACTGCAACTCGGCCACGCTGGACTCGAACACCTGGCGTGCGCAGCCCACCCACAAAAAACCCGCCGGCGGCAGCACCGCTGGCAGCATGTCGAGCTCGACGAACGAGTCGGCGCTGCTGATGTGAAAGATGCGCATCAGCGCGCGCGAAGCAGCCGCGCGACGTCGAGTGCGAAGTAGCTCAGCACGCCGTCGGCCCCGGCACGCTTGAAGGCCAGCAGGGCTTCCATCATCACGGCGTCGTGGTCCAGCCAGCCGTTGGCGGCTGCGGCCTTGAGCATCGCGTACTCGCCGCTGACCTGATAGGCGAAGGTCGGCACGCGGAACTCGTCCTTCACGCGCCGCACGATGTCCAGGTAGGGCATGCCGGGCTTGACCATCACCATGTCGGCGCCTTCGGCCAGGTCGAGTGCCACTTCGCGCAGCGCCTCATCGCTGTTGCCGGGGTCCATCTGGTAGACCTTCTTGTCGCTCTTGCCGAGGTTCCTGGCCGAGCCCACCGCGTCGCGGAACGGGCCGTAGAAGGCACTGGCGTACTTGGCGCTGTAGGCCATGATGCGCGTGTGGATCTGGCGGTGGCCTTCCAGCGTGCTGCGGATGGCGCCGATGCGGCCGTCCATCATGTCGCTCGGGGCCACGATGTCGACCCCGGCCTGCGACTGCACCAGCGCCTGCTGGCGCAGCACGGCCACCGTCTCGTCGTTCAGCACATAGCCGTTGTCGTCGAGCAGCCCGTCCTGGCCATGCGTGGTGTAGGGGTCGAGCGCCACGTCGGTCAGCAGGCCGAGACCCGGAAAGCGCTTCTTGAGCGCCTGTGCCGCGCGCGGCACCAGGCCATCGGGGTTGGTCGCCTCGCGACCGTCGGGCGTCTTCAGTGACGCCTCGAGCACCGGGAACAGCGCCATCACCGGGATGCCCAGCGACACACATTCCTCGGCCACCGCGAACAGGCCATCGATGCTGCGGCGCTGCACGCCGGGCATGCTGGCCACGTCCTGCTGCTGCCCGGTGCCGTCGAGCAGGAACACCGGCAGGATCAGGTCCGATGGCGCCAGACCGTGTTCACGCACCAGGTCGCGCGTGAAGGCGTCGCGGCGCAGGCGGCGCGGGCGATTGACGGGATAGGGGGCCGGGACATGCACGTTGGGATCTCCTGTGCGCCGACCCTTCGACCCGCCCCCGCACGAGGTGTAGGGAAGGGCAGTACAAGCGATCGGCGATGCGCGTCAGCCCCATGGCGCGGCCGTTTGGCCTCTGCTAGAGTGACCGCTGAATGATAGTCGCGAGGCTGTCGTTCCCTGCTTTTCCTCCCTGAGCAGGTGCCTTAGCGTGATGACAGCGATAAGGCTTGCCGGCCCCGGCCCTGTGCCGGGGCTTTTTTTTGGCGGCGCACATAATTCGCCGATGGGCACCTTGTATCTGTGGGTGAAGGCGATGCACATCGTCTTCGTCGCCAGCTGGTTTGCCGGGCTGTTCTACCTGCCCCGCATCTTCGTCAACCTGACCATGGTGGCCCCCGACAGCCACGCCGAGCGCGAGCGGCTGCTGCTGATGGCACGCAAGCTGTACCGCTTCGCCAACCTGTTGATGGTGGTCGCGCTGGCGTTGGGCCTGGTGCTCTGGCTGGGCTACGGTGTCGGCCTGGGGCGCGGCAACGGCTGGATGCACGCCAAGCTGGCGCTGGTGCTGGTGGTGCTCGGCTACCAGCACATGTGCCGACGCCAGCTGCGCGACTTCGAGCAACTGGCCAACCAGCGCAGCGAGAAGTGGTACCGCGTGTTCAACGAGATGTCGGTGCTGCTGTTCACGGCCATCGTGGTGCTGGTGGTGGTCAAACCGATGTGAGCTCGCGCCACCGCAGTTCGGCCACGCCGCTGGCGCTGGCACTGGCCGCGCTGGTGCTCTATGCCAGCCTGTACCCCTTCGTCGGCTGGCGCTGGCCGGCCGGCAGCGGCGCGGCGGCCCTGCTGAAACTGCCCTGGCCACCCTGGCAGACGGCGCTGGACGAGGCGCTCAACTTCATGGGCTACCTGCCGCTGGGTCTGCTGATCTTCATCGCCGCGGCGCGCAGCGGCCTGCGCGCCGGCCCAGCGTTTGCGCTGGCGCTGCTGGCGCCGTCGGCGCTGTCGTATGCGATGGAGGTCGTGCAGCACCTGCTGCCCGGCCGCCACCCGTCGCTGAAGGACTGGCTGATGAACTCGCTGGGCGCGCTGGCCGGTGCGCTGTTGGGCGCCGGCTTGCATGCGCTGGGCCTGCTGCAGCGCTGGCACCGCCTGCGCCAGCGCTGGTTCCTGCGCCACAGCGCCGGTGCCCTGGCCCTGCTCACGCTGTGGCCGGTGGCGATGCTGTTTCCCACGCCCGTGCCCTGGGGCCTGGGTCAGGTCGGAGAACGGCTGCGACTGCTGATGCTGAGCCTGCTGGACGATGTCAACTGGGCCGACGGCCTGACCCAGGCCCTGACCGCCACCGCCACGCCGACGCCGCTGGGCCCGCTGGCCGAGCGGCTGGCGTCGACGCTGGGCCTGCTGTCGCCGGTGCTGCTGGCCTACGCGGTCACGCGGGTCGGCGCCGGTCGCCTGGCAATGGCCGCCGGCGCCTTGCTGATGGGGTTTGTCGCCATGACCGTGTCGACCTTGCTCAACTTCGGCCCGCTGCACGCGTTGGCCTGGCTGACACCGGCTGCGATGGTCGGCGCCGCGGCCGCCGCGCTGATTGCGCTGCTGGCAATGCCGTTGTCGCAGCCCGTGGTGAATGGCCTGGCGCTGATGTCGCTGGCGGTCGGCGCGGCCCTGGTGTCGCAGGCGCCGACCGACCCCTACTTCGCGCACAACCTGCAGGCCTGGGAGCTGGGCCGCTGGGTGCATTTCTACGGCCTGGCGCAGTGGGTCGGCTGGGTCTGGCCCTTCGCGGCGATCGTCTGGCTGCTGGCGCGCCTGTCGCGGCGCGGCGCCGCTTCCTAGAATGCAGGCATGAGCTACTACAAGCACCACATCTTCTTCTGTCTGAATGAACGCAAGAACGGCGAGGCCTGTTGCGCGCGGCACGATGCGCAGGCGGCCTTCGACCATTGCAAGGCGAGCATCAAGGCCGCAGGGCTGGCGGGGCCAGGCGGCGTTCGCGTGAACAAGGCCGGCTGCCTGGACCGCTGTGCCGGTGGTCCGGTGGTCGTGGTGTATCCCGACGAGACCTGGTACAGCTTCGTCGACCAGCAGGACATCGACGAAATCGTCGAATCGCATCTGAAGAACGGTCAGGTGGTCGAGCGCCTGCTGTTGCCGCCGAACATCGGCCGATGAAGGCTTCGACGCTGCGACGCTCAATCGCCGGCCCGGCGGGCGACATCGAGTGTGCGATCGACGACCCCGATCTTGCGCCGCGGGGCGTGGCCGTGCTGTGCCACCCGCACCCGCAGCATGGCGGCACGATGGACAACAAGGTCGTGCAGACGATGGCGCGTGCCTTCGTGCAGCTGGGCTGGCGCGCCGTGCGCTTCAACTTCCGCGGCATCGGCATGTCGGCCGGCCAATGGGACCACGGTGTCGGCGAGGTCGACGACGTGCTGGCCGTGATCGCGCAGCTGCGCGATGCGGCGCTGCCGCTGGCGCTGGGCGGTTTTTCTTTCGGCGGCGCCATGGCCACGCAGGCTGCGGCGCAGCTGCCCGACGATGCCAAGGCGCTGCGGCTGGTGCTGGTGGCGCCGGCGGTGTTGAACTTCCGCGCCGCGCCGGTGTCGCAGGACACGATCGTCATCCACGGCGAAGCCGATGACGTGGTGCCGCTGTCGGCCCTGTTCGACTGGGCGCGGCCGCAGGTGCTGCCCATCACCGTGGTACCCGGCAGCGGCCATTTCTTTCACGGGCAGCTGTCGCTGCTCAAGACCTTGATCGTCGGCGCCTGGCGTTGACGTTCCGATCCCACACCTGAGATCCGATGCGAAGCCTTCTGAGCGCCTTCTGTACCCTCGCCCTGCTGCTGGCCCTGCCGGCACAGGCCCAGCTGCCGCAGCCGCCCGAGATCGCGGCGCGCCAGTACATCCTGATCGACCTCGCCAGCAACCAGGTGCTCGCCGAACGTGACGCCGATGCCCAGGCCGAGCCGGCGTCGCTGACCAAGCTGATGACGGCCTACCTGGCGTTCAACGCCATCCGCGACAAGAAGCTGACGCTGGACCAGCCGATCGCGGTGTCGCAGCGCGCCTGGGCCGAGCGCAAGGGCGGCGGTTCGCTGATGTTCATCGACACCACCATGCGGCCCACGGTGGACGAGCTGCTCAAGGGCGTGATCGTGCAGAGCGGCAACGACGCATCGGTGGCGCTGGCCGAAGCGGTGGGCGGATCATTGACCGGCTTCGTCGACATGATGAACCGTCAGGCCCAGGCCTGGGGACTGAAGAACACCCAGTTCAAGAACGTCACCGGCCTCACCGAGGCCGGCCACCACAGCAGCGCGCGCGACGTGGCACTGATGGCCAGCCACATCATCAGCGACCACCCTGACTTCTATCCGCTGTATTCGATGCGCCAGTACGCGTACAACAACATCAAGCAGCACAACCGCAACCTGCTGCTCGGGCGTGACCCCACGGTCGACGGCATGAAGACCGGCTACACCGAAGCTGCCGGCTACTGCCTGGTGACCAGCGCGGTGCGCGACACGCCCGCCGGCAAGCGCCGGCTGCTGTCGGTGGTGATGGGCACGGCGTCGCGCGAAGCGCGTGCCGCAGAAAGCCAGAAGCTGCTGAACTGGGGCTGGCAGGCCTGGGACACGCTGCGTTTGTTCGAGGCCGGCAAGGCGGTGGCCACGGTGCCGGTGTGGAAAGGCAAGTCCGCCAGCGCCCGGCTGGGCACACCCGACGCGATCTACGTCACCGTGCCCAAGGGCGAAGGCGACAAGATCAAGACCACGATCGAGCACACCGACCCGCTGGTAGCGCCGCTGACCGCGGGCCAGCGCGTGGGCACCCTGAAGATCGCCAGCAGCGGCGGCACCCTGGTGACCGAAGTGCCGCTGACGGTGCTCGAGCCGGTCGAGCTGGCCGGCATCCTTGGCCGCGCCTGGGACGCGGTTCGGCTGTGGATCAAGTAGCGCCCGGCGTCACGAGCAACGCATGTTCGACATCCTGATCCACGGCGGTGAGCTGATCGACGGCAGCGCGGCGCCGCGCTGCCGTGCCGATGTCGGCATCGAGGGCGGCACCATCGTCGCCGTGGGTGATCTGGCCGGCATGCCCGCCCACCGCCGCATCGACGCCGGCGGGCTGATCGTCGCGCCCGGCTTCATCGACTGCCACACGCACGACGACCTGCTGCTGCTGCAACACCCGGCGGCGCATCCCAAGCTGCAACAAGGCGTGACCACCGTGATTGCCGGCAACTGCGGCATCAGCCTGGCACCACGCGCCAGCACCAGCGCGCCGTCGCCGCTGGACGTGCTGGGCCACAGCGACCGCCACCACGCGCGCTTTGCCGACTACATGGCCGATCTGCACGCCGCGCAACCGGCGCTCAA
Organism: Rubrivivax sp.; assembly: GCA_016707445.1. Classification (GTDB taxonomy): domain Bacteria; phylum Pseudomonadota; class Gammaproteobacteria; order Burkholderiales; family Burkholderiaceae_C; genus Rubrivivax. Next base: position 26,047 of record JADJHR010000009.1, on the reverse strand, counting down.
CGCCGCCTTGCTGGTCGGCCACACCACCTTGCGCATCAGCGCCATGGCCGATCTCGACCGCGCCGCCGATGCCCGCGAGGTCGCGCACATGCAGGCCGCGCTGCGCGAAGCGCTGGCCGCGGGTGCGATCGGGCTGTCGACCGGCGTCTACTACCCACAGGCACGCGCGGCCACCACACAAGAGCTGATCCAGGTGGCCGAACCGCTGCGCGACGGCGCCGGGCTGATCACGATGCACATCCGCGACGAGGGCGACGCCATCGACGACGCGCTGCGCGAGGCGCTGGCCGTGGGCCGCGCGGTGAATGCGCCGCTGGTGCTGTCGCACCACAAGCTGATGGGCCGCGCCAATCACGGCCGGTCCAGCCAGACGCTGGCGCTGATCGAAGCCGCGGCGCGTGCTCAGGCCGTCTGCTTCGACTGTTATCCCTACCTCGCCTCGTCGACCATGCTGCTGCCGGCGCGCGTGGCACAGTCGAGCGACGTGCGCATCACCTGGTCACGCGCCGAGCCCGCCGCCGCCGGCCGGTCGCTGCTGGCGATGGCCGCCGAACGCGGCATCGATCCGACCGAGCTGGCACGCCGGCTGCAGCCGGGTGGCGCCATCTACTTTGCCATGAGCGACGAGGATGTCGACCGCATCCTGACGCACCCGCTGGCGATGATCGGCTCGGACGGGCTGCCGCACGACCAGGTGCCGCACCCGCGCCTGTGGGGCACGTTTCCGCGTGTGCTGGGCCACTACGTGCGCCAGCGCCGGCTGCTGGCACTGGAGACCGCGGTGCACAAGATGACCGGCCTGCCGGCACGCCGCTTCAGCCTGACCGGGCGCGGTGAACTGCGCCCGGGCGCGGCCGCCGACGTGACGCTGTTCGACGCCGACCAGGTGCTCGACGGTGCCAGCTTCGACAACCCGGTGGCCGCGCCGGCGGGCATCCACGCGGTGCTGGTCAATGGCCGTGTGGCGCTGCTGCAGGGCCAGTCGATCGACGACCGCGCGGGCCAGGTGCTGCGCCGGGTTGCCGTCTGAACAAGGCTGCATGCCACAATGAAACGACGTCCTTGAAAGTCGGTGATGAACGATTCCCTGTGTTACCTGAACGGCGAATACCTACCGCTGTCGCAAGCCAAGGTCAGCGTGCTCGACCGCGGCTTCATCTTCGGCGACGGCATCTACGACGTGGCCCCGGCCTACGGTCGGCGGCTGTTCCGTTTCGGCGAACACATGGCGCGGCTTGAACGTGGCCTGGCCAAGATCCGCATCACCAACCCGCACACGCGCGATGAATGGCTCGAGCGCTGCCGCACCCTGGTGGCCGCCGTGGCCGAAAGCAGCGGCGCCGAGGATCAGGTGGTCTACATCCAGGTCACGCGCGGCGTGGCACCGCGCGACCACGTGATGCCCGAGGGCGTGACGCCCACGGTCTTCATGATGAGCAACCCGATGAAGCCGCCCAGCGCCGAACAGCGCCACCAGGGCGTGGCCTGCACCACGGCGCGCGACTTCCGCTGGGAGCGCGGCGACATCAAGAGCATCAGCCTGCTGGGCAACGTGCTGGCACGCCAGATGTCGGCCGACCAGGGTGCGCTGGAAACCATCATGTTCCGCGACGGCTTCCTGACCGAGGCGGCCAGCTCCAACGTCTGGATCGTGCATGAAGGCGCGCTGCTGGGCCCGCCCAAGAGCGAGCATGTGCTCGAAGGCATCCGCATCGAGCTGCTGCATGAGTTGTGCGAGGACTGCGGCATCGCCTACAACCTGCGCCCGATCGCCGAAGCCGACGTGCTGGGCGCCGACGAGGTGCTGCTGAGCTCGGCCACCAAGGAGGTGCTGGCGGTCACGCGCATCGACGGCCAGAGCGTGGGCCACGGCGCGCTGCGCGGCAAGCCCGGGCCGGTGTACGCGCGCCTGTATGAGGCCTACCAGGCGGCCAAGAAGACGATGTCGATCTGAGGGGCTGAGTGCGGCCATGCGCGACATCCCGCCCGAACAGAGTCTGATCGACTACCCCAGCGCCTTTCCGATCAAGGTAATGGGCCAGCATGTCGACGGCTTCGTCGAGGCCATGGTCAACATCGCGCTGCAGTTCGACCCGGCCTTCGACACCGCCAGCATCGAGCGTCGGCCCAGCAGGGCCGGCAACTACCTGGGCCTGACCCTGACCGTCACCGCCACCAGCCGCGAGCAGCTCGACGAGCTGTACCGCACGCTGAGCACGCACCCGATGGTCAAGGTGGTGCTGTAGCCCCGTCGGCGGGCGCCGCTACGGCTCGCGCGGGTCGAGCTCCCTGGCCTTGATCGCGGCCGCCGGGTCACCGTTGCGCGCCGCGATGTCGTACCAGTAGCGCGCCAGACGCAGGTCGCGCTCGGCGCCGTCGCCTTGCTCGTACATCGACGCCAGCAGGTACTGCGCGCCGACATCACCACCCTTGGCGGCTTCGCGGTACCAGCGCATGGCGTCGGCCGGTGACTTGGGCGCGCCGCGGCCCAGGTAGTACGCCGTGCCGGCCGCGACCTGGGCGTCGACACTGCCGGCGGCCGCCGCCCGTTCGTACCAGCTGTGGGCCACCACCAGGTCGCGCGGGCCGGCGCGGCCGGTCTCGAACAGCTGACCCATCGCGAACTGCGCGGTGACGAAACCCTGCTTCGCGGCGCGCTCGATCCAGCGCCGTGCCTGCGCCGGGCTGGCCCCGGCAAACTCGCCTTCGAGGTGCATCACGCCCAGGTTGTAGGCCGCTGCCGGCACCTTCTGCCGCGCCAGCGCCTCGAAGCTGCGCCGGGCCCGCAAGAGCCGGCCCTGGTCGTGGTCGATCACCGCGCGCTCGAGCGCGGCCTGCTGCACGGCCGTTGGTGCTGCGGCCGCGGCCGTCATCAGGAACAGCGCGAGCAGCAGCGCGCCGGGCAGGCGCTTCAGCGGGAACAGGGCGGCGCGCTTGAGCATGGCCAAGGGTACGGGGTTCTGCAAACCCGGGGTCCGGTGGATCAGCCCGCCGCATAGGGGTCGTCGAACCCCAGTGCCTGCAGGATGGCGGTCTCACGGGCCTCCATGCGCCGCGCCTGGGCCGCGCGCTGATGGTCCCAGCCCTGCGCATGCAGCACCCCATGCACCAGCAAATGGGCATAGTGGGCGGCCAGCGCCTTGCCGGCGGTGCGTGCCTCGGCCTCGATCACCGGTGCGCACAACACCAGGTCGGCGCTGATCACGGGTTCGCGCGCGTAGTCGAACGTGAGCACGTTGGTCGCATGGTCCTGGCCGCGCCAGTCGCGGTTCAGCGTACGGCCCTCGGCTTCGCCGACGATGCGTACCGCGATCTGCGCCGGCGCCGCCAGCGCCGCGCGCATCCAGCGTTGCACGCGGTGGCGCGGCAGTTCGGCGCGGTGCCGGGCGTCGGCGAACTGCAACGACAGTTGCAGCACCGGCATCATGCCGGCGGCGCCTTGTCGCGAGTGCGGTCCAGCTTGCGATCGCGGTCGTAGGCCTCGACGATGCGCGCCACCAGCGGGTGGCGCACCACGTCGGCTGCGGTGAAGTGCGTGAAGCCGATGCCCGTCACGCGGACCAGCACCTGCTCGGCGTCGACCAGGCCACTGGGCACACCTTGTGGCAGGTCGATCTGGCTGGTGTCGCCGGTGACGACACACTTGCTGCCGAAGCCGATGCGCGTGAGGAACATCTTCATCTGCTCACGCGTGGTGTTCTGCGCTTCGTCCAGGATGACGAAGGCGTGGTTGAGCGTGCGTCCGCGCATGAAGGCCAGCGGTGCGATCTCGATCAGGCCTTTCTCGAAGGCGCGGCCGACGCGGTCGAAGCCCATCAGGTCGTACAGCGCGTCGTACAGCGGTCGCAGGTAGGGGTCGACCTTCTGTGCCAGGTCACCGGGCAGAAAGCCCAGGCGTTCACCGGCCTCCACCGCCGGCCGCGTGAGCACGATGCGCTGCACGCTCTGGCGTTCCAGTGCGTCGACCGCGCAGGCCACCGCCAGGAAGGTCTTGCCGGTGCCCGCCGGGCCGATGCCGAACGTGATGTCGTGCGCCAGCATCTGCCGCAAATACTTGACCTGGTTGGGCGTGCGTCCGCTCAACTCGGCATGCCGGGTGTGCAGCACGATGGGTGCACGGTCGTCGACCTCGGCGGCCGGCACGCGCGCCGGCGGCGGCTTGAGCAGGTCGTCGAGCGCGCCGTCGGCAATCGGCGCCTGCGCCATCGCGTACAGATCGTCGAGCAGCCGCGCCGCGCGGTCCACCGCGGCGAGCGGGCCTTCGATGCGGAAGTGGTGCTCGCGGCGCGTCAGCACCACGCCGAGCGCGGCCTCGATGCGGCGCAGGTGGTCATCGAGCGGGCCACACAGGTGGGCCAGGCGGCGGTTGTCGGCGCCCGGGAGCGCATGGCGGCGGATCACGGCAGGTTGGCGACGGCACCAGGGCCGTGGGGGCGGAACAAGTGCGCATTGTGGCAGCGCAGGCCACCACAAAGGGCGCGCGACAATCGCGCCGGCCATGCTGTACCCCGCACCAACGCAACCCCGCGTGCCGCGCACCGTCGGCGTCGGCGGCCTGCCCTGGCTGTTGCTGCTGGCGCTGGCACTGGCCCTGGTCCTGGGCCCGATGCCGGCGGCGCGCGCGCAGCAGCTGCTGATCGATCAGGCGCTCAGCGTCGAGGCCGACGGCGCACGGTTCCCCGCAGCCGCGGCTGCGTTGCGCGTGGCACTGCCCGACGACTGGTCACGCTCGAGACCGGGTTCACAGGGGCCGGTGTGGTACCGCGTGAGCTTCAGCGCCGCACCGGGCCGTGGCGCCGACGAAGAACTGCTGGCGCTGCAAATCACGCACGTCTGCGCCACGCTGTCGGTGCAGCTCAATGGCCAGCTGGTGCACCATGGCGGCCGCCTCGGCGAGCCCTACTCGCAGGATTGCAGCCACCCGCAGCTGATCGTGCTGCCCACGGCCTTGTTGCGGCCGGGGCCGAATGTCGTCGACCTGAAGGTGATGGGCCACGCGCTCGAGACGGTGGGCTCGCGCCATCGCGCGGCCGGCCTGTCGGCGCTGATGATCGGCCCGCTGCACGAGCTGCAGGCCAGCCAGCGCCTGCAGACGACGATCAAGGTCACGCTGCCGCAGGCGCTGGACGCCACGCTGCTGCTGATGGGTGGCTTCATGTTCGTGCTGGGTTTCGTCAACCGCCGCGAAAGCCACCTGGCCTACTTCGGGGCGCTGTCGATCGGCTGGGCGCTGCTCGATGCCCGACTGTGGCTGCGTGAATGGCCGCTGCCGCAACGCACGGTCGAGCTGCTGCTGGGCGTGCTGCTGCCGCTGGTGGCGCAGGCGGCGGTGCAGTTCCTGCTTCGTTATGCACGCTGGCGCCACCGGGCGATCGACCTTGCGCTGCCGCTGCAGGTGCTGCTGCTGCCGCTGAGCCTGATGGCCGCGGCGCCCGACCAGCTGTACCGTCTGACACTGGCCTGGACCGCGCTGCTGTCGCTGCAGGTGCTGGCGGCGGCCCTGTTCTACCTGCACCGACAGTGGCGCGAGCGCCGTGACGAGTTCTGGCTGATGGGCGCGCTGCTCGCGGTGGTGGCCGTGTCGGGCCTGATCGAGATCGCCGCCCAGCGGCTGGGCACGCCGCCGCTGTCGGCCCAGCTGGCGCACCTGGTGATGCCGCTGATGCTGGTGCTGGTCGGGCTGCGTCTGGTGCAGCAGCATGGCCATGCGTTGCGGCAGGCCGAAGCCGGCAAGGCACAGCTGGAGCAGCGTGTGCGCGAAGCCACGGCCGAGATCGAACGCAACTTTCGCGCGCTGTCGGACCTGAAGGTCGAGCAGGTCACCGCACGCGAACGCAAGCGCATCGCCGCTGACCTGCACGACGACCTGGGCGCCAAGCTGCTGACCATCGTGCACACCAGCGACAGCGACCGCATCTCGACCTTGGCGCGCGAGGCGCTGGAAGAGATGCGGTTGTCGGTGCGCGGGCTGACGGGTCGCGCGGTGCGGCTGGCCGACGCGCTGGGTGACTGGCGCGCCGAGGTGGTGTCGCGCCTGGCCCAGGCCGGCATCGAGGCCGACTGGTCGGCCCCCGACGACCTGACGCAGACCTTGTCGGCGCGCGCCTATGTGCAGACCACACGCATCCTGCGCGAAGCCACGAGCAACATCATCAAGCACAGCGGCGCCTCGTATTGCGCGCTGCGTTGCCAGGTCGCCGACGGCGACTTCCAGCTCATCGTGCAGGACAACGGCGAGGGCATCAGCACCGAGGCCGACGCGCGACTCGACCGCGGCCATGGCATGGCCACCATGAAGCAGCGCGCCAAGCAGATGCAGGGGCAGTGCCTGGTCGAGTCGGGCCCCGGCTTCGGAACCGTGATACGCCTCACGCTTCCGCTCGACCACGCCCTTGAGGGCGCCTAAAGCCTTGCCGATATGTCGATAGCATGAATCGCTTGGGCTGCGCCAAACCATGAAAAACATCCTCCTGCTCGAAGACCTGCCCGAGATCCGGGTCTGGTTGCGCAAGCTCGTGCTGCAGGTGTTTCCCGACTCGCAGATCTCCGAAAGTGCCCGCGTCGCCGACGCGCTGGCGCTGGTGACGGCGGTGAAGTTCGACCTCGCGCTGATCGACCTTGGCCTGCCCGACGGGTCGGGTGTCGACGTGGTGACCAAGCTGCGCGACGTGCAGCCCGAAACGCAGAGCGTGGTGGTGACCATCCACGACGACGACGAACACCTGTTCCCGGCGCTGCAGGCCGGCGCCTTCGGCTACATCCTGAAAGAGCAGGCGCGCGAGCTGATCACCGAGCAGCTGCAGCGCATCAGCCAGGGCGAGCCACCGCTGTCGCCGTCGATCGCGCGCCGCGTGATGGCCTACTTCAGCGCGATGAAGAAACCCCATGTCAACACCACGCTGATCAACGTGTCGCTGACCGACCGCGAGAGCGAGGTGCTGCTGCGCGTGGCCAAGGGCTACACGCTGCCCGAGATCGGCGTGCAGCTGGGCCTGAGCCGGCACACCATCGCCGACTACGTCAAGCAGATCTACCGCAAGCTCAACGTGAGCTCGCGTGCCGAGGCGGCGCTGGAAGCACAACGACTTGGGCTTTTTGGTCGATAGCTGACCCACCCCCGAAGCGCCTTTGGGTCGCTATGGAGAGCTCTGCAAAGCAACCCATCAGCGACATACGCTGCCGTGAACTCGTCGCCCTGAAGCGGCCGGTCGCATATGCAGCCCCAGCGGGCGCCGCATGGCGCGTCGGTCCACGACGAGCGACACCGACACGAACAAGCCACGCTGTACCGCCTGGTGCAGGCGCACGCCGCAACCTTCTTCGAGCAGACTGAGTCCGCAGCCGGCTGCCAACCTGCCGCAGTTCGGCAAGGACGAGTTCGACGTCATTCTCGAATGCGGCATCCTGGCCTACGGCTTCCCGCGGCTGCGCTGCGGCGACTGCGGCCACGACAAGCTGCTTGACTTCAGCTCCAAGCGTCGAGGCTTTTGCCCGTCGTGCGGGGCCAGACACATAGCCCAGACGGCTGCCTACCTGGTCGACCATGCGCCAGTGGGTACTGGCGCTGCCGATTCCACTCGGTGTTGCACAAGATCCTCAGCCGGTTGATGAAGCTGCTCACCCGCGAGGGGTGCTTGTCGAAGAGCAGGGCCGGACCGAAATCGCCGACGACGACAGTGATTCGGCCGAAGATCGGTCGCACGCGCCGGCGTTCAATCCGGCGCGGAGCGCGCCCACGGCCACCGCGGCCGGAGCGGCACCGCGTGCGGGAATGCGCTTCTGCCCGGCGTGTGGCACGCCGGTGCTGCAAGGGGCGCTCTGCTGCCCGCAGTGCGGGCAGGAACTTCGGCCGGGTCAATCGCGGTTCGGCACCCTTCGACAGTGGGCAAAGTTGGCCACTGCTGCTGGGCTGATGCAACGGCAGATGCAGCCGTCTGCAAGACCAAGACTAAATGGCCGTCACGGCTTCGATCTCGTCCCCCAGACCCAGCAACAGCAACCCCTGGTCGTTGCGCAGCGGCGCGGCCATCCGCCACGTCGCGGGCGTGGCCTCGTCGTGGCCGGCGGCACGGCAGCGGGCCAGCACCTGCTCGCGCAGGCTGCGCGTGATCGGATCGAGCACCTTGCCGTCGGCGTCGCAGCGGCGCTGCTGCTCAGCCAGGATCTGCAGCGCATCGTCGGCACGGCCGCGCACCACGGCCAACATCGCCAGTCCCTCGATGCCGTGTTGCATCCAGACCGCGGGCGGGTGGTTCCGCAGCGACTGACGGTGTGCGCGCAGCGCCGCCACCGCCTCGTCGGCGCAACCGGTGGCGGCCAACGGCATCACTGCCGACAGGATTTCGTGCAGTGCCAGCTGCCGCTGCCCCGCGTGCGCCAGCGTGCGCCGTGCAAGCGCTGCACTCTCGTCGAAACGGCCTGCCGCCGACAGGAAGTAACGCAGGTTGCTGGCGCTGGCAGCCTGTGCCGAGGCAACACCGGCAACCTGTTCGAACGCCGCATGGGCCGCATAAGCGGCCGTTATGGTCGCTTCGAGATCACCCGACTGCTCCGCCAGTTTCAGCTCCAGCCCGAGCCGCGGCACGCGCATCGTAGGCGGATCGTGCGGCCGTTCGAGCGCCAGCGCTTCGGCCAGTGCTGCGCGCGCGGCCAGCGGGTCGCCGTCAGTCGCCACGGACCAGCCCAGCGCCGCCAGCGCCGAGTGCAGGCGCCGCCGCATGCCGTTGGCGCGCGCCAGATCCACCGCCTCGTGTTTCAGGCGCCGCAGTTCGTCGGCGCTGATCCCGATGCTGCGCCCCAGACTGCCCAGGCGCAGCAGCAGCGCGACTTGCGCAGCGGGCGGAGCGTCATCCAGGTGCGGTCTCAGCGCCGACAGCGTCGGCACCACCTCGGCGGCCGCGCCGACCTGGTGAAACACCGCCGCCGTGAAGGCCGCCAGCTGGATCGTCAATCCGTGGTCACCTGCCGAGCGCGCCCAGTCCAACGCGGCGCGCGCGTTGTCCAGCTCGGCGATCGCCGCCGGCATGGAGTCTCCGCCCGCGGACTGTTCGCCGTCGCCCCAGCGCGCGTCGTCGTGGCTGGCGTAGAAGGCAGCGATCGCACGCGCGTATCGTTCACGCTGGCATTGCAGCTCGCCGTGCTGCGCCAGCTGCTCCAGTGCAAACAGGCGCATCGTCTCCAGCAGCCGGTAGCGCGCCTTTTCGCCCGCTTCCAGCGCGACCAGCGAGCGATCGACCAGCCCGCCCAGCGCGTCCAGCACCGCCCAGTCGTCCAGCGCCCCAGGGCTATCGTCGGTCGCCTTGTCGGCCGCGACCTGCTGCGCCAGTTCGAGCGTGAAACCGCCGACGAACACGCCCAGCCGGCGCAGCACCACCTGCTCGGCCGGCACCAGCAGCGCGTGGCTCCATTCGAGCGCCGCGCGCAGCGTGCGCTGGCGCGGCATCGCCGTGCGCGAGCCGCCGCTCAGCAGCCGCAGGCTGTCGCCCAGCCGCTGGCGAAGCGCCTGCACACCCAGCTGGCGCACGCGCGCGGCGGCCAGCTCGATGGCCAGCGGCAGCCCGTCGAGCTGCCGGCAGATGTCGGCCACTGCCATTGCACTGCCAGGGTCCAGCGCAAAACCGCGGTCGACTGCGCGAGCGCGTTCGACGAACAGCTGGACCGCCCCGAAGCGTTCGTCGGCCGACTCGCCAGGGCCGGGCAGGCTCAGCGGCTGCAGGCGCAGCAGCCGCTCGCCGGGCACGTTCAGCAGTTCCTGGCTCGTCACCAGCAGGTGCACCTGCGGTGCGGACCGCAGCGCGTTGGCCAGCGCGGCGGCGGCGTCGATCAGATGCTCGCAGTTGTCCATCACCAGCAGCAGTCGGCGGCCGTGCAGCGCCTCGGCCAGGCCAGCCGAACCGCGACCGGCGTGCATCGGCATGTGCAGCACCTGCGCCACCGCGGGAACCACCTGCAGCGGGTCGTGCACCGCCGCGACATCCACCCACCACACACCGTCGGGCCAGGCGTCGCGCAGCGCAGCCTGCTGCGCTGCGGCGGCGAGGGCGAGGCGGGTCTTGCCGACTCCGCCCGGGCCGGCAAGTGTCACCAGCCGTTCCGCGGCCAGCAGTGTGGCCAGGGCTCTCAGCTCGTCGTCGCGGCCGATCAGCAGCGGCTGTTGCGGCAATACGCTGCCGGGCTGGAAGTCGGCAGGCGCCACGGACGCCGCGAAAGTCGCCGCCTGCTTGGGCAGGGCCTCGTCGCCTGCCACGGCCGCCGTGAAGCGGTAACCGCTGCCGGGAATCGTCGCGATCGCACTCGGCCCCAGCACCTTGCGCAGCGCGCTCACTTGCACATGCAGGTTGGCTTCCTCAACGAAGGTGTCGCGCCAGACCAGGTCGAGCAGTTCGCTCTTCGTGACGACCCGGTCGCGGTGCGTCACCAGCACCTGCAACACGTCGAGTGCGCGCCCCTTCAGCGAGGTCGGAGCGCCGTCGGCCAGCAACTGGCGCTGCGCCGGCCGCCACTCGAACCGGCCGAAGGCGACGAGAGAACCGTTGGTCATGCGCCATCGTGCCACGGCTCGGTTTTAGAAAGTTTTAGCCGCTGGCTAAGGACTCCGCCGCCGCAGCTGCGCGACAGTGGCGCATGCCAGCGCAACCCGGAGCCCGCCCCATGACTGCCCACCCGCAATCCGCCGTCACGCCGCCCTGCGCCGCGCCGTCGTGGACGCCCCGCAGCACCTACCTGTGGCTGCTGACCTGGGCCTTCACGCTGTTCAGCTCGCTGCGATTGGTGGCCTACCTGCCGACACTGTGGGCCATCCACAGCACCGGCGACTCAAGCCAGCACTCGCTTTGGACCTGGTGCAGCTGGTTCGGCGCGAACCTGACGATGGCGGCCTGGTTGTATGAACGCGAGCGCCGATTCGACCGCGCGGTATTCGTGAGCATCGGCAATGCCTCGATGTGCCTGGCAGCGGTGGCGTTGATCGTTGGGTACAGGGTGTGAAGCGGCTGCTCGTACGGGGCGGCGGGGCTCTGGCCCTGGCCGCCGGAGCTGCAGCCGCGGCGCCTGGCGCGGTGACGGACGCCAGCTGGGCCAACCGGGCTTACGCGCAGGCGGTGCAGCTGCTGCACGACGGCCGCCCTGCGGAAGCCTACGGTCGCATGATGGGGCTGGCCAATGCCGGGCACCCCGACTCGGCCCGGTTGGCTCTGACGATGTGCCGGCACGGCCTGCGGCTTTATGGCCGCGACTGGGACTGCGCCCCCTTCGAGCTGGAGGCCTGGGCACGTCATGCCGGCCTGCCGCCGCCCGGGCCGCTACAAGGCGCCGGACTCGCTCCTGCGGTTCCTGCAAACGTTGCAACTGTGTGCAGAGCTCGCCGGTCTCTCAAGGAAATGTGGCTTTGCCACTTTCCTTGATCCCCGCGGGGGACGGCCGGCCGAGGCCGGCCTTGAGGCTCGCAACAGCTCGTCGCTCAGGGGCCGGCGCCAACCAGGCAAACGCGCCTGTGCATGGTCACGACATGTGCACAGGGGTCGGGTTCAGACTCTTTCCAGCACCAGTGCGATGCCCTGCCCGACGCCGATGCACATCGTGCACAGCGCGTAGCGGCCTTTCACCTTGTGAAGCTGATTGATCGCGGTGGTGGCCAGGCGGGCGCCGCTGGCGCCGAGTGGGTGGCCGAGTGCGATCGCACCGCCGTTGGCATTGACACGCGCGTCGTCGTCGGCCAGCCCCAGGTCGCGCAACACCGCCAGGCCCTGGGCGGCAAAGGCCTCGTTGAGTTCGATGACGTCGATCTGCGCCAGGCTCAGGCCGGTCAGTTCGAGCACCTTGCGCGTGGCCGGTGCCGGGCCCATGCCCATGATGCGCGGCGGCACGCCCGCCGTGGCCATGCCGACCACACGGGCACGCGGCGTCAGCCCGTGGCGCGCCGCGGCCGCCTCTCCGGCCAGCAGCAGCGCACAGCTGCCGTCGTTGACGCCGCTGGCGTTGCCCGCGGTCACCGTGCCGTCGGGCCGCACCACGCCCTTCAGCCGCGCCAGCGATTCGAGGCTGGTCTCGCGCGGGTGTTCGTCCTGGTTGACCAGCACCGGATCGCCCTTCTTCTGCGCCACGCTGACCGGACAGATCTCGGCGTCGAAGAAGCCGCTCTTCTGCGCCGCCACGGCCTTGAGCTGGCTGGCCAGCGCCATGCGGTCCTGCGCCTCGCGCTCGATGCGGTACTCGGTGGCCACGTTCTCGGCCGTCTCGGGCATCGAGTCGATGCCGTACTGCGTCTTCATCAGCTTGTTGACGAAGCGCCAGCCGATGGTGGTGTCGAAGACCGCATTGCTGCGCGAGAAGGCACTTTCCGCCTTCGGCATCACGAAGGGCGCCCGGCTCATGCTTTCCACGCCGCCGGCGATGCCCAGCTGCAACTCACCGGCACGAATGGCGCGCGCCACCGTGCCCAGGGCGTCCAGGCCCGACCCGCACAGCCGGTTCACGGTGGCACCCGGCACGTCCATCGGCAGGCCGGCCAGCAGCGCGGCCATGCGCGCCACGTTGCGGTTGTCCTCGCCGGCCTGGTTGGCGCAGCCGTAGATCACGTCACCCACGGCCTGCCAGTCAACCGCGGGGTTGCGCGCCATCAGCGCCTTGATCGGAATGGCGGCCAGGTCGTCGGTGCGCACCGAAGACAGGGCGCCACCGTAACGACCGAAGGGTGTGCGCTGGGCGTCGCAGATGAAAGCATGCGGGGTCATGGCTGTAGGGAGTTATCGGCGAAGCTGCCGACAGCCATTCTGCGACAAGCCTGGCCGGGGCCGACGGCGCCGCTGCCGGCGTGATGAACTGCGCAGCGCACGAGGCGCAGCGCCCGACGGTTCAAGTTGCCGACCGGTGCTGCCGAAAGAGATCGCACGAGACCTCTCGCACCCTCGCCGTGCGGTGGCTGCAAGCCTTCGACCCGAACCTGAAGCACCCATGTCCAGCACCGTCGCTGTTCGAAATCTGAAAGTCGGAATGTTCATCCGGCTCGAGCTGGGCTGGCTGTCGCATCCCTTTCCGCTGTCGAGCTTCAAGATCACCTCGGTCGACCAGATCGCCACGCTGCGCGGCCTCGGGCTCGAGCGCGTGATCTGGTTGCCCGAGAAGAGCGATGTCGACGACGGGCCATCGGTCCCGGACGGTGTCACCCCGGCCGCGGCAGTGCCCGCCAACGCCGCCGCTGCAGAGCGGCCGCCGTCCGACGCCGAGCGCCAGGCCGCCGAACGCCGTGAACAGCTGGCAGCGCAGCGCCAGGCCATGCAGCAGTGCGAGGCCAGGTACGACGAGGCGTCGGCCGCACTGCGCCAGGTCAATGCCCTGCTCAACCCCAACCCCGTGAGCGCCGCGCAGCAGGCGCAGGCGCTGGCGCGCGCGATGCTGGACAAGATGCTGGCCGAAGGCGAGCTGTGCATCCGGCTGCTGTCGAGCCAGAGCGGCGACCGCTTCACCGCCCATGCGCTCAACGTCACCGTGATCTCGATGCTGATGGGCCGCACGCTGGGGCTGGGCGAAAGCGAACTGCTCGACGTCGGCACCGGCGCCCTGCTGCACGACATCGGCAAGCTCGATCTGCCAACCCGTGTGCACCACCCCGAAGACGCGTTCAGCAGCACCGAACTGAAGGCCTACCGTGAGCATGTCGCGTTGGGTGTCACGCGCGGGCGCCAGATGCCGCTCACCGAAGGCGCGCTGCTGGTGCTGGCGCAGCATCACGAACTGGCCGACGGCACGGGGTTTCCGCAGCGCATCGCGCTCGACCGCATGACGCCGGCGTCGCGTCTGGTGGCGCTGATCAACCGTTACGACAACCTGTGCAACCCCGGCCCGCGCGGCATCGCGTTGACGCCGCACGAGGCGGTGTCGGTGCTGTTCGCGCAAAGCCGCAGCAAGTTCGACCTGCCCGTGCTCAGCGGCTTCATCCGCATGATGGGCGTGTACCCCGCGGGCTCTCTGGTGCAGCTGACCGATGAGCGCTATGCGATGGTCGTGCAGGTCAATTCGTCGCGCCCCCTGAAGCCGCGCGTGCTGGTGCACGACAACAAGGTACCGCGCGACGAGGCGCTGCTGCTGGACCTCGAACAACACCCCGACATGGGCATCCGGCGCAGCGTGCAGCCGGCCAAGCTGCCGCCCGCTGCGGCCGTCTACCTGGCGCCGCGGCCGCGCGTGACCTACTACTTCGACACCGTGGCCGCAGCGTCGGTCGACGCCCCGGCCGAGCTGGCGGAGGCCGGGTGAGCGCTGCGCACCCGCACCCACCATGCCGATGAGTCGCACCCTGCACCCGGTGCTGCCCGCCACCGCGGGCAGCACCGCATCGCGCCCGGCCCTGCCCTTTGCCGCGCTGCTCGACGGCCTGCCGCTGGCGGCCTGGGTGGTGTCGCTGCAGGACCTGGCCGTCCTGGCCATCAATCAGACGGCCTGCGAGCTGCTGGGCCGGCCACGGCGCGATCTGCTGGGCGCGCCGGCAGGCACCCTGCTGGCCACGCCCGAAGACCTGAGCTGGTGGGAGACGCTGGACAGCCACGACCCCGGCAGCCTGTTGTCGGACACGCTGCTGTGCGGGCCCGACGGTGGCCTGCTGCACTTCGAGCGCAGCATCCGGCCGCTGTCGCAGAGCGAGGGTGAACCGCCGCGACACCTGCTGGTGACGCTGCGCGACCGCAGCGCCGAACAGCGCCAGCTCGATGCGCACGAGTCCACGCTGGGTGAACTGCGCGCCACGTTGGAGTCCACCGCTGACGGCATTCTCGTCACCGACCTGGCCGGCCGCATCCGCTCGTTCAACCGTCGCTTCGCGCAGATCTGGGGCATCCCCGAAGCCCTGCTCGAAGCGCACGATGACCGCCAGGTGCAGGACTGGATGCGTCGCAGCGTCAGTGAGCCCGAGATCTATCTGCGCAGGCTGGCGGCGATCCAGGACGCGGCCCTGCTCAGCAGCACCGAACAATTAAGCCTGCACACGGGCCAGGTGGTGGAGCGCGTGAGCCGGCCGCTGTGGCAACGCGGCCGGCCCGCCGGCCGCGTCTACAGCTTTCGCGACCTGACGCAGCAGATGGCGGCCGACCGCCGCATCCAAGAGCTGTCCACCACCGACGCGCTGACCGGCCTGCCCAACCGGCGCCGGCTGGCCGAATACGTGCTGGAAGCGGCGATCCAGTCGCGCCGCGCCGGCGCGAGCTTCGCGCTGATGCTGGTCGATGTGGACCGCTTCCGCCAGATCAACGACAGCCTGGGACACGACGTGGGCGACGAGGTGCTGCGCACCGTGGCGCAGCGCATCCAGACCTGCCTGCGCGACAGCGACGAGATCGCGCGCGTCGGCGGCGACCAGTTTGCGATGCTGCTGCCCGGCGCCGACAGTGCGGCAGCCGAGACGCTGGCACGCCGCGTGCTGAATGCCGTGGCCCAGCCCTGCAGTCTGGAAGGCGCGCAGTTCACACTGACCTGCAGCATCGGCGTGGCGCTGTGCCCACAACACGGTCGCACGATCGACGACCTGGTGCGCCACGCCGAGTCGGCGATGCGTGACGTGAAGCACGCGGGGCGGGCCAACTACCGCATGCATCAGCCTCGCGCCGAGGGCGACCTGCGCCAGTACATGCGGCTTGACCACGCGATGCGACAGGCCCTGGTCAGTGGCCGCTTTCGCCTGAACTACCAGCCGCAGATCGACCTTGCCAGCGGCCAGGTGGTGGGGTCAGAGGCGCTGATCCGCTGGCGCGACCCCGAACTGGGCGAAGTGCCGCCGGGCCGCTTCATCCCGGTGGCCGAAGAGACGGGGTTCATCGTCGCCATCGGCGACTGGGTACTGTCGCAGGCCCTGCGCCAGGCGGCGCTTTGGCACGAGCAGGGGCGGCCGATGGCGATCGCGGTCAACGTGTCGGCACTGCAGTTCCAACAGCCGCAGTTCACCGACCGCGTGGCCAGCATGCTGGCCGTCAGCGGGCTGCCACCGCAGCTGCTGGAACTCGAGCTGACCGAATCGATCCTGGTGCGCGACGCCGACGAGGCGCTGCAGCGCCTGCATGCGCTGTCACGCCTGGGCGTGCGGCTGGCGATCGACGATTTCGGCACCGGCTATTCCAGCCTGGCTTACCTGAAGCGCTTTCCGATCGAGAAGCTGAAGATCGACCGCAGCTTCATCCGCGGCCTGCCCGGCGACGACAGCGACGCCGGCATCGTGCGCGCGATCCTGCAGATGGCGCGAGCGCTGGGCATGAAGGTGATTGCCGAAGGCGTCGAGACCGAGGGCCAGCGCGCCTTTCTGCAGGCCGAGGGTTGCGCACAGTTCCAGGGCTACCTGTTCTCGCCGGCCATCGACAGCCTGAGCTTCGAACGCCGGCTGCTGCCGTTGCCTGCCGCACCGCCCGCGTCGATCTGACAGCGCACAATCGGCCTCTCGGCGCCACTGGGGCGCGCACGCGGCCGCCAGGCCCGACAGGCGATGATCTACAAGTTCAAATGCAAGGCCACCGGTGACCTGATCATGCTCGGGCCACAGGGCGATCAGTTGCTGCGTCTGCTGGGCCGCGAGCCGGCGGCGCAGGGCATCCTCGAACCGGCAGCCATGGCCGCGGCGCGACAGCAACTCGAGCGCGGGCTGGCCGATGCCGAAGCTGCGGCGGCCCCCCAGGACGGCAGCACCACCGACGGCGACGAACGCCGCCCCGAAGCCGTGGGGCTGCGCCAGCGGGTCTGGCCCTTCGTGCAGATGCTGGACAAGGCGCTGGCCGCAGGCGAACCCATCGTCTGGGGCGTCTGACCCGGCCCGGCGTGGCGGCCGACGGCGTCACCCGCCTGGTGGTCGTGCGCCACGGGCAGACCGACTGGAACGCCGCACTGCGCATCCAGGGCCACACCGACATCGCGCTCAATGCGCTCGGGCGCTGGCAGGCGGCGCAGCTGGTGCTGGCGCTGGCCGACGACGGTCTGCAGGCAATCTACAGCAGCGACCTGCAACGCGCCGTCGACACGGCTCGGCCGTTTGCCGATGCCGCTGGCCTGCCGGTTCAGATCGAACCGGGCCTGCGCGAACGCCGGTTCGGCCGCTTCGAAGGCTTGAGCTTTGCCGAGATCGAGTCACGCTGGCCCGACGACGCCCGCCGCTGGCGACAGCGTGAACCCGGCTTCGCACCGGGCGGCGGCGAATCACTGCAGGCCTTTCAGGCCCGCTGCGTGGCGGCCTGCGCCACGCTGGCCGAGCGCCACCGCGGTCAGTCGCTGCTGCTGGTCTCGCATGGTGGCGTGCTCGACTGCCTGTACCGCGCTGCCACGCGCGTGGCGCTGGACGCACCGCGCAGCTGGCAGCTGGGCAACGTCAGCGTCAACCGACTGCTGCACGTGGAGACCGGCTTCAGCTTGGTCGGCTGGAACGACGAACGCCACCTGCAGGACGCACCCGAACCGGGTTGATCGCGGCGTCGCCAGGCGGGTCAGAGCGGCCACGCGGACCGCCCCCCCGGCCGTCTATCGTCGAATCTCGCGCCATGCGTTCTTCGACGGCGTGATGTTGACGCAGCTGGAGATGTCTCGCCGCCACGAAGCGCCGTCAGCCGTCTGCCCTGAGCCGACGATGTGCTGGCATGGCGTGCTGCCACCGCCACCCCCGCCGCCGCCGCCACCACCGTCGCCGTCGGCGGTGAGCAGTGCGTTCAGCCCCGAGCTGTTGGCGGTGGCCGAGATGGTGGTGCCCACGAAGCTGGCACCGTCGTACTTCTTGCCGCTCAGCACGTCCACCACGTAGAGGTAGGAACTGGCCGAACAATCGCTGCTGCCGGCCACGTTGGTGACGAAGGCGACCGCGCCGCGCGCAATCACCGGCCTGGTGTTCTCCTGCTCGCCGGCCGGCAGGTCGATGAACCAGCCGCGCTGGGTGCCCCAGTCGACCGGATTCGAGGTCAAGGTGTCGGCCCCCTTGACGTAGGTCTGCTTTACGAGCGCGCTGCGGGCATTGGCCAGCGTGGCGCCGTCGGCGATGGCGTAGAAGCTCTGCACGCGCGAACTGCCGAAGTCGCTGATGTCCAGCAGGCGCCCGGTGCCGATCAGCACGATGCGCTTGCTGGCGTACCACAGCAGCTCGGGTGCCGCCGTCACCGGCTGCAGGTTGCCCAGTGCATCCTTCAGCACCGCCACCTTGGTCGGCGCCGCCGGCTTGGTCACCAGGTCGAACTTCCAGACATTGCCCAGCAAGTCACCACCGTACACATAGCGCACCGAGCCGTCGGCCTCGACGAAGGGGCTGACATGGGCCAGGCCGGATTCGGCGCCGAGCGAACCGTCGGCGGTGGTGAATTCCCAGATCACCGCACCGGTGCTGGGGTTGAGCATCCACAGCCGCCCCTTGCCGTCAGTGGTGTTGTTGTAGCCCGAGGTCACCAGCACCGAATAGCCGCCGCCGCTCAGGCGCACCACCAGCGGCCGGCCCAGCGTCTGACCGACCTTGGCCTGGGTGCTGGCGTCACCCATCGCGGGGAACTCCCACTTCACCTTGCTGGCCAGCTGGGCCTCGGTCAGGCCGCGCGGGCTGCTGACGTCGATGGCGTAGTAGCTGCGGCCTGCGGCACCCATGCCGGCTACCAGCAGCTTGCTGCTGGCGCCGGTCTTGCCGATCACCGGCGAGCCATCCAGCTGCGTCTTGAATGCATAGCCACGCCCCGTAGTCTGTCCGATGTCGGGCAGCACGGCGCGCGGCACGAAGGCCCACAGCTCCTTGCCGGGCTCGGTCAGCGTGTCGATGGCATGCAGCATGCCTTCGCCCGACGCGACATAGGCCACGCCGTCGTCACGCGCCACCACCGGCTCTGAATTGATCACCGCACCAATCAGGCTGGCGCGCCCGCGGAACTTGGTGTTCTCATTCGTTCGATCACCACGCAGGTAGTCCATCACCTCGGTGGTGACGCCCCAGGTCGACGACGGGTTGACGGTGCTGCCCACGCTGGCGACCGTAAAGCCCACGCCTGACGAACCGTCGTAACTGGCGATCACGCGCGAGGTCCAGTCGCGCGCCAGCAGCAGGGAACCCGCCGACCAGGTGGCCGTGGTGCTGACCTCACCCGTGCTCTTGTTGATCGAGTTGGCCGTCAAGTCACCGGTCCAGCCGGCCGGGTTGTAGGTGCCGAAATAGGCTTTCGAGTCACCGCGCTGCAGGTTCACCGTGCTCACCGCCACGCCGCCCTGGGCGCCGGTCTGGCTGAGGATGTCCAGCAAGCCGGAGCGGATCGCGTTGGCGGTCTCGGTGGCGTCGGCCGCACCGTACATCTGACCGCGGCCGTTGATCGTAGCGTGCCACAGGTCATCGATCATCGGCGGCGTGTTCGAAACCGGCGTGGGCCAGGTCGGCGCCGTGACGAACGGGTCCACCGCGGTGGGCCACAGCGTGCCCTTGGCGCCCAGCGTCAGCGCGTAGGTGGTCAGGTGCAGGTTGATGTTGGGGTCGGGGTTGGCCACCGTCTGGTTGCCCAGCGGCACCTTGCCCGCCGGCAGCGGCGAGGTGCTGGCGCGCAGGCGCAGCGTGAAGTAGGCCAGCGCCTTGTCGGCCAGCGATGACCCGGCCGTGGTCTGGTAGGGGGCACCGCTGCCGTAGGTCGACTGGCTGTACGCCGGTGGCGCTACCGCACCGTCGTTGGCAAAGCCGTCGGTGATGATGAATGACGAGTTGCGCTGACAGGCGTATTGGATGATGTTGGTGTTGGTATCGAACTGGTTGCGGATGTACGCCATGGTGGCATGCGTGGGCGTGCCGCCGTTACCTTCGGCAACGTAGAACTTGCCCGTCACGGCCAGACGGTTGAGCGACGGCGCGGTGGCATCCGCGTCATACATCGTCGGCGTGCTGCGGGCATTGAAAGCCACCACGCCCAGGCGCAGGCCGGTCAGGTTTTCCAGCACCTCGCCCATCGCCGCGCCCAGCATCAGACGGCGCTTGCGGTAGTAGGTGAACCAGTTGGCGAAGTTCTGCATCTCGGCCGTGTAGGTGCGCCCCGACGGAAAGGTGTTGCCGCCCTTGATCTCGTAGCGCTTGAGCTTCTGCCCGTCGTAGTTGGTGACGCAGGTGCTGCCGTCGACCGTGCAGTTCTCCTTCTTCCAGAAGGTGGCCGGGTAGTAGGTGATCGTGGCCTGGCACTGGTTGTTGGCGTTGCTCACCATGTAGGGCAGGGTGCCAGCCGAGCCAGAGTTGCACGCAATGCCGGTCGCCCCGACCGGAATGGTCATCCCGGTGGTGAACGTGAACTTCCAGTTCGCGGAACTGTTCGTCAGGTTGGCGTTCAGCGTGACCGTGGTCGACCCGTTCACCGGATGCGACCTCGCGGCCGCTGGGTTGGCGTCGCTGAAGCTGGTGGCCGATCCGCCCGACAGCCAGGCCGGCGACCACGGCACATAGGTCTTGCTGCTGTCGTAGTAGATCGGGTTGTAGTCGGCCGAACGTGTCCAGGCCACCTCAGGCGTGGGCGGGACCGCGTAGCCCTGGTTGCCGCCGGGATCGGCGTAGACCCGGTTGCCGGATCCGGTGCCATTGGGGAACAGGTAGAACATGTTCCAGTCGCCCGAAGCGCCGCCGGTGCGGCGGGCGCCGCTGGGATAGAGCGTGGTCGACGAGGTGTTGCCGTAGAACCAGCCCTGCACGTTGCCGTCGATCATGACCTCGGCATCCATCGATCCCGACTCGTCCATGCCGAAGATGACGTTCGGCTTGGCCAGCACCGAGGCCTTGAGCGGCAACTCGGCCACGTTGGTGGCCTGCGACGCGGTGGTCGCCATCAAGGCCCCCAGGGCGGCCAGCGAGACGATGAAATTGGTGGCGATCTTCATGGGGTGACCCCTGTTTCGACAGTTCAGCGGAATCGTGGTCCGCTTATCCCTTGGTCATCAAGGACTGCACCCAGGCCCGCGTTTCCTTGGGCCCGACGACACGCACGGTGATGCGGAACTGGCGTGCCGTCGGGGGGTCGGTCTTTTCCTTGTCGGTGCTCGACTCGATCTGCGGCACCTGCTTGACCAGGCATTGGCGCAGTGGCTCGGTGACCGGCATCGCGCCGGTGCACACCCGATCGACCACGTAGCGCACGCTGTAGGCGCCCACCGTGACCTCGGGTGCGACATCGAAGTTGACCGTGGGCATGCCGTGGCTGTCCTGCGCCTGCGTGCTGGCGTAGTACCAGTTGCCGGTGTCGGTGTTCTCGTCGGCCAGCGTCGTCACGGCGACAAAGGCGGTGTTGACGCCGACCTCCGAGGCCTGCAGCGCGGTTTCGCGAAAGGCCGCGTTGCCCGATGCCAGCGTGCCGATCTCGGTCATGCGCGCCAGCCCCAGGCCACCCAGCAGCATCACCGACAGCAGCACCAGCACGACGATCATCGTCACGCCGCGTTCATGGCGCGGCGACCTGCGAAGCATGGTCGGACTCATGGTGTCTTGATCCCCAGCACCAGGTTGCGCAGCGGTATCACCAGCACCGCGCTGCGAAAGCGGTAGCAGGCCCAGTCGCTGACGTCGGGCTCGACGACAGCGCCGAACAGCACCGGCTTGTCCGTGCTGGCCTCGCAGACACCCAGTGCATTGGGCTTTTCGCGCTGCGGGCTGCGTGTGACCACGCCCACGCGGACGGCGCGCACGCGGGCGATGGTGGTCGCGTCCATGGCGGCAAAGGTGCCGGTGGCATCGACCCAGTTTTCCAGCGTCTTGCTGCTGCCCACGCCCGACGACACGCCGTACTGCGCACGAAAGGCGATCACGTTGCGCGCCAGCACGGCCGACGTGCCGGCCAGCGGACGCTCGAGCGTCAGATCGGTGCCGGCCATGCTGTAGCGCTGCCAGTTCAGCTGACCCAGCAGGGTGGCGCCACCGCCACTGCTGCTGTAGGTCGGGTTGGTGGTGAAGACGGCGTCGTTGTGCTGCACGCCGGGCGCAAAGACCAGCTGCTGCGGGGTGTCGACGGTGGACGGCGTGACGGCCGTCACCGTGCGCACCAGACAGGGGTCGCCGACCACGTCGGGCGACAGCAGCACGGCGTCACCCACCGCCGCCGGCAGGTAGGACTTCAGGCTGGCATCGGCGCCGCTGCTGGCCTGTGCCAGCAACACGTTGGCGCCAGACTCCACGCGGCTGGCCTGCAGCACATCGATGCGATCGAGCCCGCCCGGTCGCGTGATGCGCACCGGCGCAAAGCTGACACCATCCCACGCAGGCGTGGCCCCCACGCCCAGGTTGAGCGCCGCGCACAGGTAGCGCGAATCGCCGAAGAAGCCTAGCCCTGCACTGGCGGCGTCGTTCTTCAGCGCTGCCAGTGCGGTGTTGATGTTGACGGCGACACCGCCCACACCGATACCCTGGCGCTGCGACGCGGTGAACACCACCGCACTGCTGGTCGCAGCCAGGCCGACGATCAAGGACACGACCAGGCCGACCATCAGTTCGATGATCGACAGGCCGCGCTGGCGGGCATGCCGCGACATGGGGTGGCGGTCAGCGGACATCGGTCACCACATTCAGCAGCCGGGCGTCGGCGGCGTCGCGCGCCGTCCAGCCGATGCTCACCATCATCTGGCCATTGCCCGCATTCAGCGTCACGGTCTTGGTTACGGTGCCCGGCATGGTCGCCGCGACGCGGGTGGCCCAGTCGGTGGTGCGCGCGGTGGCGGCCGACGATCCACAGGCGCCTGACTGCGGCAGCGTGTAGCAGGCCGCGTTGACGTTGTCGACGATCACCGTGTTCAACAGCTCGTCGGCCATCTGGATGGCGGTGGTGCGCAACTGGGCGTCGGTGGCAGCCGTGACCATGCGGCCCTGCATGCGGGTCATGCCGATCAGCCCGAACGACAGGATGACGATCGCGATCAGCGCGTCGATCAGGGTGACGCCCCGCTCGCGGCCAAGCCGCGCACCGCGGCGGCTCAGTTGCAGTTGACTTGATGATTTCCGCATAACCTCATCGCTCCTCCGGCGTCGATCCGCAGGCCCGGGCAACGCAGGTCGCTCGAGCAGGTGACGCCGTTTGCACTCAGATTGATTGCCACCGCGGTGCCGAAGGGCGCAGGCCGGCCTTCGCTGCCGAAGTCGAAACTGGTGGTGGGCGCAGTGACGCTGTTGGCCATCGTGCGTGCGCGCAGGACAACCGGAGCCGAAGGCACCGTCACGTCCAGCACCTGCACGCTGTCGCCGCTGGTGCTGACGCGCACCGTGGTGTTGCGCTTGACGGCCTCGCTCTGCGCCATCAGGGCCTCGGTGAACAACAGATTGCCCGACTCGCGCAAGCGCGCGTTGACGATCATGTCGCCCATGAACGGGGCTGCGGCCGAGATCAGGATGGCCATGATGACCAGCCCCACCATCAGCTCGACCAGCGTCATGCCACGCTGGTGCTGCGCGATCAGGCGTCGCATGACGCTCCCCGGATGCTCCAGCAGTTGCCAGCCGGCGCGCCCTTGGGGTGCGCAGTGGTGGCACGCGTGCCACTGGAGTTGATCGTGTAGGCGTAGCCATTGAGCGTGCCACTGCCGGTGGCGGTGGCGGTATAGCCACTGCCGCCGCCGCTGAGCAGGCAGCTGATCGTGTAGTTCTGCACCGGGCTGGGCACATCGATGGCACAGACGTCCGAGCCGGACACCGTCTTCGCATAGCTGCCGCTGTCCTGGAAGCGCTGCTCCATGCGTGTGAAGTACGACTGCAACGCGTCCAGCCCGGCCGGTACCTTCGAGCGCTGGATGTACGCGGTGTAGGCGGGCAGGGCGATCGACGACAGGATGGCGATGATGGCCACGACGATCAGCACCTCGATCAGCGTGAAGCCGCGCGCCGCTGCGGCGGCGGTCAGGCGCTGGGGGTTCGGTCGGCGACGGGCGGTGGTGTGCATGGTGACCTTCGGTACCGGGCAACGACACACCGGCGCCGGCTGCGGCGGCTGTGTCGGACCTTGAGCGTTCATCGGGGGTATCGGCCGTCCGCGGCGGCGACTTGAGCGGCAAGGCGTTTCCGAGTGCAACCGCGCCTGCCAGCAGCGCGACATCCGTCACACCGCAGCGGCACTGGCCATCTTTTCGGCCTGCGCGCGGCGGCACTTGAACCCCGGCACCCTGAAGGTCGAGCGTCGGCGTGCACGATTGACCACCCGGCCGCGGCCACGGGCCGTTGGGCGAGGTGACAATCGCCGCTCAGAATGAAGCGTTCGACCCGTCCTGTGCTGCCACGCATCCCCCTTGTCGCCGCCACAGCAGCCGCCCTCATGCTGTTGGGCGCTGCCCCCGCGATGGCCCAGGGCTACCGCTGCAGCAGCGCACAGGGCATTCATTACTCGGACCGCCCCTGCCCCATCCAGGGCGGCACCCGGCTGGGCAGCATCGGCCCGGTGCCCGAAGTGCCAACGCGGTCGACCTACCTGCGTCAGGGCCCGTCGACGGTGACACGCGCGCCCGAGTACCTGAACTACCTGAGCGCCGAATGCGCCAGCCTGAGCGACGGCCTGCGCACCGCCGGCGCACGCGGGCTGAGCCCGACCACCCGCGCAGACCTGCAGTACGACTATCAGCGCCGCTGTGCGGCCGACGAGGCCCAGGCGCGCCGGCGCTGGTCGCAGGCGCAGCGCAGTGACCAGACCGAGCGCCACGAACAAGAGGCCCAGGCGGCAGCCGACACCCGGCGCCAACAGATGCAGCAACAGCAGAGCAGCGCCCAATGCGGTGAGATGCGCCGCATCATCAGCAACAAGAACGAGCGCCTGGCCACCCTGAGCGCGGGCGAGGTGGCCGACCTGCGCCGCTTCGAGGCCAACTTCGCCGACCGCTGCGCGCGCCGGCTGCCGTAGGCATCGGCGCAGCGGCGCCGCCAGCTTCAGCGCTCAGGTGCCGAACAGGTCGCCGCCGCGCACGGGCGGCAGCAGGCCCAGATGACGGTAGGCGGCTTGTGTGGCCACGCGACCGCGCGGCGTGCGCTGCAGGAAGCCCTGCTGGATCAGGTAGGGCTCGATCACGTCCTCGATCGTGCCGGCCTCTTCGCCGATGGCGGCCGCCACGTTGTCCAGCCCGACCGGGCCGCCGTCAAAGCGGTGGATCACCGCGTCCAGCAGCTTGCGGTCCATGACATCGAAGCCCTGCGGGTCGACGTCCAGCATCTGCAACGCCAGGTCGGCGATGCGCCGGTCGATGCGGCCGTCAGCCTTCACCTGGGCGAAGTCGCGCACCCGGCGCAGCAGTCGGTTGGCGATGCGCGGTGTGCCGCGTGAGCGGCGCGCGATCTCCAGCGCGCCTTCGCCGTCCGTTTCCACCTTCATCAGCCTGGCCGATCGTGTGACGATGCGCGTCAGCTCTTCGGCGCTGTAGAACTCCAGCCGCGCGACGATGCCAAAACGGTCGCGCAGCGGGTTGGTCAGCATGCCGGCGCGCGTGGTCGCACCCACCAGGGTGAAGGGCTGCAGGTCAAGCTTGATCGAGCGTGCCGCCGGGCCCTCACCGATCATGATGTCGATCTGGTAGTCCTCCAGCGCGGGGTACAGGATCTCCTCGACCACCGGGCTCAGGCGGTGGATCTCGTCGATGAAGAGCACGTCGTTCTTCTCGAGGTTGGTCAGGATCGCCGCCAGGTCCTTGGGCTTCTCGAGCACCGGGCCGCTGGTCTGGCGCAGGTTGACGCCCAGCTCGGCGGCGATGATGTGGCTGAGCGTGGTCTTGCCCAGGCCGGGCGGGCCGAACAGCAGCACATGGTCCAGCGCCTCGGCGCGGTGGCGCGCCGCGCCGATGAAGATCTCGAGCTGTTCGCGCGCCTTGGCCTGGCCCACATAGTCGTGCAGGCCCTTGGGCCGCAGCGCGCGCTCGATGGCCTCTTCACCGGGTGACGCAGGCGCGGCACTGAGCACGCGGCGCACCCCGGGGTCGGGCTGGAAATCGTCCGTCTGGATGGCCATGGCGTCGATTATCGGCGGGCTGACCTGCTTCAAGGCCTGAGCTGTGTGAGCCCCAAACGGTAGTGTCCCCTTCGCCCCAGATAGAAGTGTCCCCTTGCGAGCAGCGAGGAGACAGAGGTGTGCGAGATGGGGGAGAG
>JADJHR010000008.1 GCA_016707445.1 Rubrivivax sp. | reverse complement strand
TTCCGCGTTTCGGAAGAGACCCCGGAGCGCAGTTGTGCGCCGCCGCGCGATCCGTAGAGTCCGCTCTGATCATGAGGCAGGGCCAGGATGGCCGCGCCCGCCCACCCAGAAGGACATCGCCATGAAGCATCGCATGCCACGCCCCGCGCTCGATGGCCTGCGCGTTTTCGACCTCAGCCAGGGCGTCGCCGGCCCCTATTGCACGCTGCTGATGGCGGCCCAGGGTGCCGACGTGATCAAGGTCGAGCCGCCCGAGGGCGACTGGATACGCCACGGCCGCAATCGCGTGCGCGGGCACTCACCGGCCTCGCTTGCGGTCAACGCCGGCAAGCGCAGCCTGGCGCTCGACCTCAAGCAAGCGGCGGCGCGCGAGGCGGCACTGGCGGTCGCGGCCAGCTGCGACATCGTCGTCGAGAGCTTCCGGCCTGGCGTTGCGGCGCGGCTCGGGCTCGGCGACACCGCTTTGCGGGCGCTCAATCCCGAGCTTGTCTACTGCTCGATCAGTGGCTTCGGCAGCCAAGGTGCGCTGGCGGGTCGCGCGGTCATCGACCACATTGCGCAGGCCTACAGTGGCTGGATGAACATCAACGCCGATGCCGACGGCGTGCCACGACGCACGCGCAACGTCGTGCTCGCCGATCAGATCACCGGCCTCTATGCTTACCAGGCCGTGGCCAGCGCGCTGATCGGACGCCTGCGTTTCGGCGGCGGTGTTTCGCTCGAGGTGACGCTGGCCGGCGCGATGGCTGCGTTCCTCGCGCCGCGCATCACCTCGCACCTGCTCAGCGACGGTCGCGTCGGCAATGCCGAGTTCCTGCCGCCGACCGGAGAATTCGAGACGGCCGATGGGCTGCTCACGCTCGCGGTGCTCAAGCCCGGTGATGTCGATCGACTGTTCGAGGCGCTGGGTTGCGCCGCCTGGCTCGACGATCCGCGCTTTGCAACACCGCAGGCGCGGCTCGAGAATGTCGCGGACTTGAACCAGGCCGTCGGCGCTGTGCTGGCGACACGCAGTGCCAGGCAGTGGGAGTCGGCACTCGCCGACCGCGGCGTGATGGCCTGTGCCGTGCGCGACATCGGCGGCTTCGTCGCATCGCAGGCCGAAGACGGGCTGGGGCTGGTCGAGACAACCACCGTCCCCGGCCTTGGCGATTGTCCACTCGTGCGCATTCCGGGTGCACCCGCCTGGACCGGTCGCGAGCCGCCGGCGCGCCCACCTGAACTGGGCGAGCACGGCCGCCAGATCCTCGAGCAGGCGGGCGTGCCGGCCGCGCAGATCGACCTCGTGCTGCGCCAGTCGCACGACAGCAAAAACCCCTTCATCACCCGAGCACCATCATGAACCTCGATTTTGTCCATGCGCTGCGTCTGCCTGTCGTCGCCGCGCCGATGTTTCTCGTCTCGGGTCCGGAGATGGTCCTCGCGGCGTGCAAGGCGGGCATCGTCGGCGGGTTCCCGAATGCCAACGCGCGGCCGATCGCAACACTCTGGCGCCTGGATGCAGACGATCACCGAGGGTCTGGCGGCCGCGCGCCGCCGACCCTGACGCAGCGATCGGGCCCTGGGCCGTCAACCTGATGACGCACAAGTCGAACACGCGCATGCCCGAAGATCTGGAACTGATCGCCAAGTACCAGCCGCCGATCGTCATCACTGCGCTCGGCAGCCCGAAGCCGGCGATCGACGTTGTGCACGGCTATGGCGGGATCGTGCTGGCCGATGTGGTCAGCCTGAAGCTCGCTCACAAGGCGGTTGATGCGGGCGCCAATGGCCTGGCCTGCGTCAGCGCCGGGGCGGGCGGTCATACCGGAACGCTGTCGCCGTTCGCCTTTGTCAGCGCCATCCGGCAGTTCTTCGACGGCCTGGTCGTCATCGGTGGCGGCATTGCCGACGGCTTCGGCGTCGCCGGCGCAATTGCCGCTGGCGCCGACCTCGTCTACATGGGCACACGCTTCATTGCGACTCGTGAGAGCATGGCACCTGACGCCTACAAGCAGATGCTCGTCGACTGCAGCGTCGAGGATCTGGTGATCAGTGCCGGGTTGACCGGCACACCGGCGAGCTGGCTCAAACCCTCGCTGTGCAATGCAGGCCTCGACCCCGAGAACCTGCCGCCCACACCTGAGCGCAACTACGACGCCAACCGGTCCCTGAAGGCGCGCCGCTGGGTCGACACCTGGACCGCGGGGCATGGTCTTGGCGCCATCCGTTCGGTGGTTCCGCTCGCCGAAGTGGTCGATGGGCTCGAACGTGAGCACTGCGCGGCGACATTGCGCTTGTCGGCGCTGAGCGCCCGTTCGCAGGCTGCCGCACGGGTCGCTGCCGCAGCATGAACGCATTGCCCGCAGTAGTCACTTGGGGGGTCCGGTTGTCTTCCGAAGTCGCATGCGGGACCGAAGAATGTCCGACGATCGTTACCAAGGAGTCGTCGTGGTGAAGTTGCGATGGGTTTGGGTATTGGCCGCTGCGCTTGCGGACGGCGCGCCGTTCGCGCAGGAATGACCCACCGGGCCGATCCAGGTGATCGTCCCGTTCCAGCCGGGCTCGGTCGACGCCAAGGCACGCCTCATCACCGAGCGTGTCTCCAAGATCCTCGGCCAGCCCCTCGTCATGATCAACAAGCCGGGTGCCGGCATGCGCATCGGCACCGAGCAGATGGTCCGGGCCGCACCCGACGGTTACACGATCGGCGTCGCGGTACAGGCCAGCACCTGGATCAGCCCCGCGCTCGATTCCAGTGCCAGCTACGCGGCCAAGGACATGACCATGCTCGGCATCGCGTACGACGCGCCGATGATGCTTGTCACCGGTCTGAAAAGCGGCCTGCGAACGGCTGCGGAAATGCTGCGCAAGGCGCGCGCGAATCCCGGCAAGCTCAACTACGCCGCCCCCACCGGGGGTCCATCTTCCGCATCGCCTTCGAGATGGTGAAGGAGATCGGCGGCATCGACGTGACCTTCGTCCCCTACCGCGGCCTCGCGCTGGCGCTGCAGAACATTGCCGGTGGCCAGGCCGAACTCGGGTTCGCCGACTTCGGCTCGCTGCCGCTGGTGCGCGGTGATCGCCTGCACGCCCTCGCCCTGGCGTCGCCCAAGCGCGCGCCCCAACTGCCCGACGTGCCGACGCTGCGCGAGCTCGGCATTGCGCTCGACGTGCAGCCCTGGCTGGGTTTGTGGCGCCGCGAGGCCTGCCCAAGGCCGTCGAGAAGCGCCTCGTCGACGCCTTCGCCGAGGCGCTGCGTGCACCCGACGTGCGTGCCGCGCTGGAAGCCGACGGCGCGGCACGCGTCGTTGCCGACTCGAGCCCGGCGGGCATGCGCGAGCGAATCGAGCGCGAACTCGCCGAATTTCGCAAGAACGTCAAACCGGGAGCGATCAGCTTCGATTGATCGTTGACTGACGACGGGACCGGGGCAGCGGCCGGGCACCGTCATCATCGACGCCGCTGGGGTACCCTGTGCGCCATGAGCGATGGCGATCCCTGGTCGACGATCCGGCTGCACCAGCTGCGCGATCTGCTTGCGGTGGTCGAGACGGGCAGCCTGCGCGCCGCGGCGCGGCAACTCGGGCTGACGCAGCCGTCGCTGACCAAGAGCCTGCGCCAGCTCGAGGAGCAGACGGCGCTGGCGCTGGTCGTGCGCAGCAAGCATGGCGTGACGCTGACGAGTGCGGGTCAACGCCTGGTCGAGCACGCCCGCGCGATCGAGTCGGAGATCCGCCGCACGGCGCAGGACCTTGAACTGCTGCGCGGGGGCGCCGTGCAATCGGTGTCGATCGGTGTCTCGATGGCCGCGGCACTCAGTTTCATCGCCCGTGCCGCCGAGTCCCTGCTCGCGCGCGAGCCCGGCTTGCAGGTGCAAATCTTCGAGGGCGTACAGGCCAAGCTGATCGCCGACGTGCGCCAGGGTGTCGTCGACTTCGCGGTGATGCCGGTCGGCGAACGCACCGATCTGGCCGACCTGCGTGTACGGCCGCTGTTCCATACCCGTATCGTCGTTGTCGGCCGCGCTGGCCACCCCTGTGCCTCGGCACAAAGCCTGTCCGACCTGAGCGGCTGTGGCTGGATCACGCCGCGCCGAGGCGGTGTGCTCGACCGCATGGTCGAGCGGGTTGCCGTCGACATGCAACTGGCGCCGTTTCGTCGCCCGGTGCAGTGCGACTCGTCGTCACTTTACTGGGAACTGCTGGCGCGTACCGACCTCGTCGGGCTGGCGCTCGAGGCCAAGCTCGACAGCCGAACTGTCGCTGGTGCGGGCGTGCGCATCGTCTACGCCGGCCCGCCGTTGCCCGAAGTGGCGGTCGCGCTGGTGCACCGCGCCGACTTCCCGCAGAGTGCGCTGGCCGGCGAGCTCGCCGACCGGTGCCGCGCCGAAGCGGCCACCTACGTCGGTCGGTCTGGCGCGTAGAGGCGCAGCGGCGGCGACCCGCCGCCCAATGGTGATTCCGAGAGCACCGGGAGGTGCTTACTGACGGTAATCGCGCAGCGCCACCGCCTGTCTATGGCGCGCCCCGGTGTCCCGGTACCTTTGCAACTGCCGAGAACCACCGGTGCCGCCGGCGCCGGGCCAGCACAAGGCCAACCACCGTGACCCGGATCTACAACCCCCTGATCGAGACGATGTCCCGCAAGGACCTCGTCGACCTGCAGTGGCGCCGCGTGCGCAAGCTGGTCGAGCGCGCCCATGCGCAAAGCCCGCTGTGGCGTGGTGTGTTCGAGCGAGCCGGTGTCCGGCCTGAGCAGATCCGTTCGCTCGACGACTTCCGCCAGCGACTGCCGACGATCGGCAAGGACGAGTTCCTGGCCGACCAGCTCGATGCACCGCCCTGGGGCCACCGCCTGATGACCGACCCGAGGTCGCTGGCTTTCAGCTTCCTCACCAGCGGCACCTCGGGCAAGGGCCAGGAGGTGCATGGCCGCACCGTCGGCGACCTGTTCGAGACCGGCAGTTCGTGGGCGACCTCGCTGTACTGGTCGGGCGTGATGCCCGGCGATACCGCCTACCATATGCTGCCGCTCGGACTGACTGGCGGCCCGGTGTCGATGTTCTTCGGCATGCAGGCCTACGGGCTGCAGGTCTTCCTCGCGGCCGCGCTGGACGGTGAGGCGAGGCTCGCGATGATGCGGCGCTTCAAGCCGAACTTCTTCGCTGCCAGCGCGCTGTACCTGCGCCGCCTCACCGCACTGTGCCAGGAGCACGGCGTCGATCCGCGGCGCGAGTTTCCGCAGCTGAGATCGATCAAGATCGCGATGATCGGATATGAGATCGACTGGGCCCGGGAGATGGAAGACTTCTGGGGCTGCAAGCTGACCGAGACCTACGCGTCGACGCAGTCCGGCGCCGGCATCGCCAGCACCTGCGAACACGGTGTCGTGTTGCCGGACGGGCGACGTTCGATGATGCACTTCCTCGAGCACAAGCTGTTCTTCGAGGTCGTGAACCCGCAGTCGGGCAAACCGGCCGAAGACGGTGAGGAGGGCGAGCTGATCGTCACCTCGCTCGACCGCGAGGCCAGCCCGGTGCTGCGTTTCGCGACCGGCGACAAGGTCGTCTTCCGCTCGCACTGCAGTTGCCCCTGCGGACGCCCTTTTGACGGCATCGAAGCCGGCACCGTCGCGCGCTACGACAGCATGATGAAGGTGCGTGGCATGAACTTCTGGCCGGAAGCCGCCGACGCCGTCGTCTTCAAGCATGCCGAGGTCGACGACTACAACGGCATTGTGCGCGTGGCCGACAACGGCCGAGAGGTGGTCGAGCTGCGCATCCGATTCAAGGACGGCGTGCCGACCGACGACGCCGAGACGCGCGCGCGCTTCCTGAAGGCGCTCGAGGCCGAGCTGAAAGAGAACACCAACGTCTCGATGCGCGTGCTCGATGCCGGCAGCGATGGCGTGCAGAGCATCACCTACAAGGAGAAGAGATGGAAAGACCTGCGACGCCAGTCCTCGCCGACACCACCGACCGGCGGGTGATGACAGCGATCACCGTGGCCGACCTGCTGGCCTCGGCGTTGCGCGACGGACCGACCGACCTGGTGTCGGTGGAGCTTCGACGCGCCCACCAGATCGTGACGCGCCTGCTGCGCGAGCTCGGCATCAGCGACGAAATGCCTGCTGCCTGAACCACACCCTGACAACGGAGAACTCATGGAACGCACCTCCCGATTGATCGATGAGAAGGCTGCGGCCGCGCTCGTCCAGGACGGCATGACCGTCTACATTGGCGGCTTCACGCTGTCGAGCCACCCGATGGCCATCGTGCGCGAGATCCTCAAGCGCCGGGTGAAGAATCTGACGATCGTGGGCGCGGCAACGGCGTCGATGGAGGTCGACCTGATGATCGGCGCCGGTGCCGTGCGCAAGGTGATCACCTCGTACGTGGGCATCGAGGGCCACGCCTCGGTCGGGCCGTGCTTTCGCGCCGGCGCCGAATCGGGCGAACTCGAAGTGTGGGAGCTCGACGAGTCGATGTACTACACGGCCTTGCGCGCCGGCTCGCTCGAGGTGCCGTTCCTGCCCGACTACACGGCGCTCGGTACCGACATCCTGCGCTTCAACCCCGACCTCAAGCGCTTCGACTGTCCGATCACCGGCAAGCCCCTGATTGCGGTGCCGGCGGTGTCGCCCGACATCGCCTTCATCCACGGCGCGGCGGCAGACGTCTATGGCAACGTGCGCTTCAACGGTTCTGGTTTCGGGGATCGCACCGGTGCGCGGGCCTCGACAAAGATCGTGGCCCAGGTCGACAAGATCATCTCCAACGAAGACATCCGCATGTCGCCGCACCTGACGTCGATGCCCAACGTTGCGCACGTCGTGCGCACCCCGTTTGGCGCGCATCCGTTCGCCTCGCCCGGCAGCTACCTGCAGGACAACCCGCTCATTGGGGAATACGTGCAGGCGGCACAGCACTACCAGAAGACGCGCGAGCGCGCGCGGCTTGACGATTTCCTGCGGCGCTGGGTGTACGAACCCGACAGCCACCTCGACTACCTGGAGCGCGTGGGCTTGAAGCGGCTGTTGTCGCTCAACGAGTTCTGAACAGACCTGAACAGACGCAACGGCAAGGACAGCAATGAACGACTACAGCCTCAATGAACTGATCGCCTGCGTGCTTGCACGCGAGGTGCGCGACGGCGACTCGCTGCAATGCGGCGCCAACGCGGTGGTGCAGCGATCGGGTTTCCTGCTCGGGCACCTCGACCACGGGCCGAACTGCCGCGTGCTGATCGGACGCACCTTCGCCAACCTGTGGGACGTGCCCGTGCTGCAGCTGTACGACATGAACGTCGACTGGCGCGCCGCCCGCTGGGGCGAGTATGTGATTCCGCACGACGAATCGTTCTCGTGGAGCAGCCGGCGCCAGATCTCGGCTTTCGCGATCGGCGCGCTGCAGACCGACAAGCGCGGCAATACCAACATGCTCGGCTTCGGCGACGATCCCAAGCGCCTGAAGGTTCGTGGCCCCGGCGGCGTCGGCACGACGCCGGTCAGCGCGCGGCTCGACCGCTACTACATCATGCTGCGCCGCCACGACCGCAGGGCGCTGGTTGACCAGTGCGACTTCGTCAGCGGCATCGGTTTCGGCGACGGCCCCGGCGCGCGCGAGAAGCTCGGCCTTCCCGGCGGTGGCCCGAAGCTGTGCATCACCCCCTTGTGCGTGTTCGACTTCGATGAGGCGACCAAGCTGATGCGCATCAAGTCGCTGCACCCCGGCGTGACGCTGCAGCAGGTGCTCGACAACACGGGCTTTGCGCCTGTCGTGCCGAAAGACATCCCCACCACGCCCGCGCCGACCGAGCGCGAACTGCACATCCTGCGCACCCGCATCGACCCCAAGGGCGTGCTGCGCAAGGTCGAGGCCGTGGAAGCCTGAACTGCTGCGAGGAGCACACCGTGGAACCTGTCTACATCGTTGGCGTCGGCATGACCAAGCTCGGTCGCCATCTCGACAAATCGGTCAAGCAGTTGTCAGCGCTGGCGATCGACGCCGCGCTGGCCGACGCTGGCTGCGCGAAGGAGGCGATCGACGTCGCCTGGTTCTCCAACACCCGTCAGGGGCTGATGGAGGGCCAGCACGGCATCCGCGGCCAGTGCGCGCTGCGTGCCTACGGATTCGAGGGCCTGCCGATCATCAACACCGACAACGCCTGCGCCAGCTCGACCACCGGGCTGAACCAGGCGGTGGCCTACCTGCGCGCCGGCATGGCCGAGGTGGCGCTGGTCGTGGGCGCCGAGAAGATGAACTACCCCGACAAGCGCGAACTGATGTTCGAGGCCTTCAAGGGCGCGATGGACCGCGATCTTGGCGAGGAGCAGCTCAAGCGCAGCATCGCGCTGGCGGCCGACCTGCCACTGCCGCCCGAGGCGCTGGCGGCCGAGTCGGGCGAGCGCAGCATCTTCATGGACTCGTACGCCGCTGGTGCGCGCTACCACATGCTGAAGTACGGCTCGACGCAGCGCCAGCTCGCGGCGGTGGCGGCGAAGAACCACTGGCATGCGTCGATGAATCCGCTGTCGCACTACCGCACACCGCGCTCGATCGAAGAGGTGCTGGCCGACCGCATCATCTCGTGGCCGCTGACGCGCGCGATGTGTGCGCCGATCAGTGACGGCGCTGCGGCGATCGTCGTCTGCTCGAAGGATGCGCTGGCGCGCTTCAACCGCAAGCGTGCCGTGCAGGTGCTCGCGACGGTGCTGGTATCGGGGGTCAAGCACGCACCGGACGACGCCGAGAAGAAAGTGCCGCGGCTGGCCGCGCTGAAGGCCTTCGAGCAGGCCGGCATTGGGCCGCAGGACATCTCGGTGGCTGAAGTTCATGACGCGACCGCGTACGGCGAGGTCAAGCACGTCGAGGCCCTGGGGCTGTGCCCGGTGGGCGAAGGCGGCGCACTTGCCGAGCGTGGCGTTACCAAGCTCGGCGGCAAGGTGCCGGTCAATCCTTCCGGCGGTCTGCTGGCCAAGGGTCACCCGGTTGCGGCGACGGGCGCCATCCAGATTTACGAGCTGGTCACGCAGCTGCGGGGCGAGGCCGGCGATCGCCAGGTCGTTGGCGCAAGGATTGCGGTCGCCGGCAACGGCGGTGGCAACTACGACGGCGAGGAGGCCGTCTCTGCGACCACGATCCTCGGCAAGGTCTGAGTCCTTGCTTCCCTGAGCCCTACACCCAAGGAGATCCCATGGTTTTGCCCATTCGCCGTCGCACGCTTCTCGTCGCCGGCGCAGCATGTGCTGAACTGTTGGTGACCGGCCGAGCATTGGCGGCCGGTTATCCCGAAAAGCCGATCCGCCTCGTCGTGCCGTACCCCGCCGGCGGCAACGCCGATGCGGTCGCGCGCGCTTTCGCTGGCGTCTTCGGGCCGCGGCTGGGCACCACGATCGTGGTCGAGAACCGCGGCGGTGCCTCGGGTGTGATCGGCGCGGATGCGGTTGCGAAGGCGCCGAGCGACGGCTACACACTGCTGTTCACCATCGTGTCGCAGCTGGTCACGCCGCCTCCGGGCGTCAAGGTGCCCTACGAAGCGTTCAAGGACTTCCGGCCCCTGGTGGGCGTCAGCACCAATCCGCTGGTTCTGGTTGCGTCGCCAGCGCTCGGTGTCAAGGACATGCAGGGTCTGCTCGCCGCCGCCAAGTCGAAGAAGATGGCCTACGGCTCCTATGGCGAAGGCACGACGACGCATCTGATGCTGCAGGCGCTGAGCATGCAGCGCAAGCTTGACATGGTGCACGTGCCCTACAAGGGCGAGGCGCCCATGGTCAACGATCTGCTCGCCGGGCATATCCAGATGGGCCTCGTCTCGCAAGGCCTGACGCGCGAATACGCGGCGGCCGGGCGGCTCGTGCCGCTCGTCGTCACCGCGCAGAAGCGCAGCGAGTTCCTGCCGCAGGTGCCGAGTGCGGTCGAGCAGGGTGTCAACGTCCTCGACTGGACCTACGCCCAGGCCTTGTTCGCCCCCGCCGGCGTGCCCGAAGCGATCACCACGCGGCTGACCTTCGAGGGCATCGCCGCTGCGAGCGAGCCAGACTTCCAGGCCCACGTGCGCCGCGGACTCAACTCGCCGTGGGGCGGCGACAGCGCGCAGGTTGCGGCCAAGCTGCGTTTCGACAGCGAACGCTGGAAGACGCTGATCGAACAGTCGGGTGTGAAATGAACTCGCCTGCGGCAGGTAACCATGCCGGACTGCTGCTGCTGCTGCCGCCGGCCGGCACGCGCGTGGTCGTGGCCGGCGGCTGCGGCGGCATCGGCCGCGCCTTCGTGGCCGCTGCCCAAGCGGCGCAGCTCGAACTCGTCGTGCTGGACCTCGAGCGTTCCATCGCTGCGGCGCCGCCGCCGCCTGGCGTGCTGGCGATCGCGTGCGACGCGCTGCATGAAGACCAGGTGCAGCGTGCGCTCGGCGAAGTCGGCGCGCACTGGGGCGCTTGCGATGCGTTGGTCAACCTGGTCGGCTACACCCACGAGCGCACACCGGTCGAGCGGTTGCCGAGCGCGCAATGGGACGACATTGTCGATGGCACGCTGCGCAGCGCCTTTCTGCTCTCGCGCGAGGTCATTCCGCTGCTGAAGGCGGGCCGCGCGCCATCGATGGTGCACACCTCGTCGACCTTCGGCGTGCGCGTGTCGATGCCCGGCTACGCGCCGTACGCTGCAGCGAAGGCTGGCGTGATCAACCTCGTGCGCGCGCTGGCAACTGAACTGGCGCCGGCGGTGCGTGTCAACGCCGTGGCACCGGGCGTCGTCGATACGGCCTTTCTCCAGGGCGGCACTGGCCAGCAGGAGAAGCTCGAGCGCATCGACCCGGCGCAGTTCGCGGCATCGGTTCCGTTGCGGCGGGTCGGGCAACCGTCCGACATCGTCGGCCCGCTGCTGTTCCTGATCGGCCCCGGATCGGCCTACATGACCGGCCAGACGCTGCACATCAATGGCGGCATCTGGTCCTGACGACACAAGGAAAGGCACAACCATGGGCGTCCAGCAGTTGTTTGAACTTTCGGGCCGTGTGGCGCTGGTGACCGGCGGCTCGCGCGGGCTCGGCCTGCAGATGGCGCAGGCGCTGGGCGAGATGGGCTGCCGCGTCGCGCTGGTCGCGCGCAAGGCCGACGAACTCGCAGAGGCCGAGGCCGGGCTGAAGGCGCAGGGCATCGAGGCAGCGGGCTTTGCCTGCGACCTGCAGCAGGCGACCACCGTGGTGCCCGCACTGGTCGATGCGGTGGTGGCGCGCTTCGGCGACATCGACATCCTCGTCAACAACGCAGGTGCAAGCTGGGCCGCACCGGCCGAGGACTATCCCGATGCGGCTTGGCGCAAGGTGATGTCGCTCAACGTCGACGCGCCGTTCGTGCTTTCGCGCGAGGTCGGTCGTCGCTGCATGATCCCGCGGCGCCGGGGCAAGATCGTCAACATCGCCTCGGCCGCAGGCCTGCGCGGCACCGCACCGGGTGTGCACACGATCGCCTACAACACCTCGAAGGCGGCGCTGATCAATTTCACGCGCACGCTGGCCTGCGAGTGGGGCCCGCACGGCATCCACGTCAACGCGATCTGCCCGGGCTTTTTTCCGTCCAAGATGTCGGCCGGGCTGCTGGACACCATCGGCGACGCCGTGATCGCGCGCACGCCGCTGCGCCGGCTCGGCGGCGACGAGGATCTGAAGGGTGCGATCGTCTTCCTGGCCAGCGGGGCCTCGCGTCACATCAGCGGGCAGGTCTTGCCTGTCGACGGCGGAGCATCGGCGTTATGAGCTCGGCACAGAACGCCTTCTCGGGCACACGGCCGGTTGCGCCGCAGCAGGCCTTTGACCTTGACAAGCTCGAGGCCTGGCTGCGCGGGCGGCTGCCGGGGTTCGACGGTGGGCTGCAGGTCGAACAATTCAACGGCGGTCAGTCCAACCCGACCTTCCTGTTGCGCAGTGGTGAGCGCCGCTGGGTGCTGCGCCGCAAGCCCGCGGGCGTACTGCTGGCGTCGGCGCACGCGGTCGACCGCGAGTACCGCGTGATCCGCGCGCTGGCCGCGACCGATGTGCCGGTCGCGCAAGCGCAGCTGCTGTGTGAGGACCCGGCGGTCATCGGCTCGATGTTCTACGTGATGGACCACGTCGACGGCCGCATCTACTGGGACCCGCGGCTGCCCGGCCTCGAGCCGGCCGAGCGTGCCGCGTTGTTCGACGAACTCAACCGCGTGATCGCGGCGCTGCACCGCGTCGATCCCACGGCGATCGGCCTTGCCGGCTTCGGCAAGCCCAACGCCTACGTCGAGCGTCAGGTCGCGCGCTGGACGCGGCAGTACCGCGCCTCGGAAACCGAGAAGATCGATGCCGTCGAGCGGCTGATCGACTGGCTGCCGCAACACCTGCCGCCCGACGGCGAGAGCCGCATCGTGCACGGCGACTACCGACTCGACAACGTCGTCTTCCATCCGAGTGAGCCGCGCATTCTGGCGGTGCTCGACTGGGAACTGTCGACGCTGGGTGACCCCTTGGCCGACTTTGCCTACCACTGCATGAGCTGGCGACTGCCCGCCGAGGGCTCGCGTGGCCTGGGTGGCGTCGATCTCGCGGCGCTCGGCATTCCCGACGAGGCAATGTACGCACGACGCTACTTCGAACGTGTCGGCCTGGTCGAGCCGCCGCCAGCGTCGACGTGGACGTTCTACATGGTGTTCAACATGTTTCGTCTGGTCGGCATCTTGCAGGGCGTCGCCGCACGCGCGCTGCAAGGCAATGCGTCGAGCGAGCACGCCGTCATGACCGGCCGGCGCGCGCGGCCGCTCGCCGAGCAGGCGTGGGCGCTGGCGTGCACGCTCGACAGCAGGCGCTGACCCTTTCACTTTCTTCTCTCCGCAAGGACTCGCGATGGACTTCTCATATTCCCCCAAGGTTCAGGACCTGCAGCGCCGCGTGAGCGCTTTCATGGACGAGCAGGTCTACCCGGCCGAGGCCGCGTTCGAAGAGGAAATGGACCACCATCGCGCCGCCGGCAACGCCTTTCAGGTCTCGCAGACGTTGGAAGCGCTCAAGCGAAAGGCACGTGCCGCCGGCTTGTGGAACCTGTTCCTGCCCGAATCGAAATATGGCGCCGGACTGACGAACCTGGAATACGCGCCGCTGGCCGAGATCATGGGCCGCTCGCCGATCGGGTCGGAGCCCTTCAACTGCTCGGCGCCCGACACCGGCAACATGGAGACGCTGGTTCGCTACGCCACGCCGCAACAACAAGAGCGCTGGCTCGAGCCCCTGCTGGCCGGCGAGATCCGATCGGGCTTCGCGATGACCGAGCCGGCGGTGGCATCGTCGGATGCGACGAACATCGAGGCGCGCATCGAACGCGACGGTGACGACTACATCGTCAACGGCCGCAAATGGTGGACCTCGGGCGGCAACGATCCGCGCTGCAAGGTGCTGATCTTCATGGGCAAGACCGACGCATCGAATGCTGACCGTCATCGGCAGCAGTCGATGATCCTCGTGCCCATGGACACCCCGGGCGTGAAGGTGCTGCGCCACCTGCCGGTGTTCGGTTACGACAACGCGCCCGAGGGCCACGCCGAGATCGACTTCGAGAACGTGCGTGTGCCGGCGGCGAACATGCTGCTCGGCGAAGGCCGGGGGTTCGAGATCGCCCAGGGCCGGCTCGGGCCGGGGCGCATTCACCACTGCATGCGCACCATCGGGCGCGCCGAGCGTGCGCTCGAGCGCATGTGCCGGCGCGCGCTCGAGCGCACGGCGTTCGGCCGCAAGCTGTCTGACCAGGGCGTGACGCGTGAGCGCATTGCGCAGTCGCGCATCCTGATCGACCAGGCGCGCTGGCTCGTGCTGCACGCGGCCTGGAAGATGGACCGCGTCGGCAACAAGGCGG
This sequence comes from Rubrivivax sp., assembly GCA_016707445.1. GTDB lineage: Bacteria > Pseudomonadota > Gammaproteobacteria > Burkholderiales > Burkholderiaceae_C > Rubrivivax. Next base: position 258,758 of record JADJHR010000008.1, on the reverse strand, counting down.
CGAAACAGGAGATCGCGATGATCAAGGTTGCCGCACCCGCGATGGCGCTGCAGGTCATCGACTGGGCGATGCAGCTGCATGGCGGCGGCTCGGTCTGCGAGGACTTCGGGCTTGCGCGCGCCTATGCGAGCACGCGCACGCTGCGCTTCGCCGACGGGCCCGATGAGGTGCACCGCAATGCGATCGCCAAGCTCGAGCTGGCGCGCTACCCGGCAGCCTGAACGACGCGGCCGCGCAGCGCCCAGGAAGAATGGTGATGCGCATGGATCGAAGACTTTTCAATCCGGTCATCGAGCAGCTGTCGCGTTCCGAACTCGAGGCGCTGCGCTGGCGCCGCGCGCACGCAACGCTCGGTCGTGTCTACGCGACGAGCCCGTTCTATCGGGGACGACTGCAGCGCGCCTGCGTGACGCCGGACGAGATCCGGACGCCCGAAGACTTCCGCCGCCGGGTTCCGACGGTCGACAAGCTCGCGATCCTCGAGGACCAGCATGAGCATCCACCCCTGGGCTCCGCGATCGCAGTGGACGACGCGCTGCTCGAGTACTGCTTCCTGACCAGCGGCACCTCCGGCAAAGGACAAGAGGTGCATGCCTACACCGCCGCCGATGTCAGTGATTCACTCACAAGCTGGGCAGCGTCGCTGCACTGGGCTGGCGTGCTGCCGGGCGACACGGCGTACCACATGGTGCCGGTCGGTGTCACGGCCGGCCCGGTGACGCTGCTCGCGGGTTTTCAGCACTACGGACTGCGCACCTTTGCGGTCGGCAACATGGACGGTCAGGCGCGGCTCGAGATGATGCGGCGCTTCTCGCCGCATTTCTTCAGCACCGGTCCGGTCTATCTGCGCCGATTGACGACGCTGTGCCATGAGCTGGGCATCGAGCCGCGGCGCGACTTCCCGGCGCTGAAGGCCATCAAGGTCGGCAGCTTCGGCTTCGATGTGCCGTGGGCACGCGAGATGGAGGTCTTCTGGGGCGCGAAGCTGATCGACACCTACGCGTCCACCCAGGCCGGCGGTGGCATCGCGAGCACCTGCGAGCACGGCACCTACCTTGCCGACGGTCGCCGTGGCCTGATGCATTTCCCGGAACACAAGGTCTACGCCGAAGTCCTGAGCCCGGAAACCAGTGAACCGGCACGCGAGGACGAAGAAGGTGAAGTGGTTCTAACCTCCTTCGGCCGCGAGGCGATGCCGATCCTGCGTTTTCGCACGGGCGGCAAGGTGGTCTTCAAGTCGCACCGGCAATGCGCCTGCGGGCGGCCCTTCGATGGCATCGAGGCTGGCACCGTGTCGCGCTACGACACGATGCTGAAGATTCGCGGCATGAACCTGTGGCCTGAGGCGGTCGATGCCATCGTGCTCGCTCACCCACAGGTCGACGAGTACAACGGCCGCGTCGAAGTGGCCGACAACGGCCGCGAGCTGGCGCGCGTGATGCTGTGCTTCAAGCCGGAAGTGCCGGCCGACGCTGCGCAGCGCGCACGTGTACTGGTCGAACTGCGCGCGCAGATCAAGGCGCGCACCGGTGTCGCGATGGAGGTGCAAGAGGTGCAGCCCGGCGAGATCGAGCGCTTTACCTACAAGGAGAGGCGATGGAGAGACCAGCGCCGGCAGACACCATGAGCGTTCACGCGACTTCTCCGACCCCTTCGCCAGTTGGCGCGGCGCTGCTCGCGCAGCTGCGCCAGTTGCAGGCGCAGGTCGCCACGATCCACTACCCGAACCGAGGCGACCTGGTGGGTCGCCAACTCGACACCATCGACCGCGCGTTGCGGAGCCTGCTGCGCGAGCTCGGCGACCGCGACACGGTCGATGCGAACAATGGAATCGAATCATGAGAACCCGAATCACCGAACTGCTCGGCATTCGCTACCCCATCATCCAGGGCGGCCTGCAGGGGCTCGGTCGTGCCGAACTCGCCGCCGCGGTGTCCGCCGCCGGCGGGCTCGGTCTGATCACAGCCGGCTGCTTCGAGACCCGAAGCGAGCTCGAGGCCGAGATCGCACGGGCCCGTGTGTTGACCGACCAGCCGGTCGGCGTGAACATTTCGATCGGCTCGCGGCGAACGATGAGCGAGTTCGTCGATTGCATCTGCGAGCTCGGTGTGCGCATCGTCTTCACGTCGGGGAACAACCCCGAGCCCTTTGTCGAGCGCTTCAAGCGCCACGGCATGATCTGGGTTCACGTGGCGCCGGCCGTGCGGTTTGCGCAGAAGGCGCAGCAGCTCGGTGCTGACGGTGTGGTGCTGGTCGGTTTCGAGGCCGGGGGTCATCCGGGCATGGACGACGTGGCGCTGTCGGTGCTGGTGCGCAAGGGTTCGACCGAGCTCGAGATCCCGGTCATCGCCGCCGGCGGCATCAGCGACGGGCGCAGCCTGGTGGCGGCGCTGGCCTGGGGGGCCGAGGGCGTGCAGATCGGTACGCGCTTCGTGCTGACGCGCGAGACCGTGCTGCACCCGGGCATCAAGCAGGCGCTGCAGCAAGCCAGCGAACATGACACCGTGATGATCGAACGCACACTGCGCAAGGCGCGCCGCGTTCTACGGACGCCGCAGGCCGAGGCGGTACTCGAACTCGAGCGCCAGGGTGCGAGCTTCGAGCAACTGCGTCACATCGTCGGTGGCGACGCCTACCTTGACACGATCCTGCACGGGCACACCGATCGCGGTGTGCTGTCGACCGGGCAATGCATCGGCCTGTTCGACGATGTCCCGCCGGCCGGCGAGGTGCTGCGCAGCATCGTCGAGGAATCGGCGGTCGTGATGCAAAGGTTGCACCGGCTGGTCGATGACGCCCCGTTGTCGGCGTCACCGCGCTGATGCGGCGCCGCGGCCGATGGACGCAGTGAATCGAAAGAAGACGATGGCCACCGTTCCGCGTCCCGGAACGCCATCAAGTCCCTGCCGACGCGGCCGCGTTGATGGCCGACCATTCGTCTGAGCAATTCGGCTGAGCACCGAGTTCACCGCCCACCCATGCTGTCGCCGGCCCTTGTCCGGCCAAGGAGACTTGACACGATGATCACCCACCTGCTCCCGTCCTTCGCCCTCGCGTTTGCCCTGTCGGTCGGCGTTGCCGCGCCAGCCGCGGCCGCCTGGCCCGAGAAGCCGATCACAGTCGTCGTGCCTTACCCCGCAGGTGGCTTCAGCGACATCGTCACGCGCACCTTGACCGAGGCGGTCGGTCGCCAGCTCGGCCAGATCGTCGTCGTCGAAAACCGCCCAGGCGCCAGCGGCAAGATCGGCCTTGACCAGGTTCGTCGCGCGCCGAAAGACGGCTACACGATCGGCCTCGCGCTGCAGGGGCCGATGGCGATCCTGCCGCTGACCGATCCGAATTTCGGCATCGTGCCGCTGAGGGATTTTGAGCCGATCACGCTCGCGGTCGACACTTTCAACGTGCTGGTGGTCAGTCAGGAGAAGTTCCCGACCGGCGGCTTGAAGGAGTTCATGGCGGCGCTGAAGGCCAAGCCCGGCAAGATGAACTACGCGACGGCGGGGCCAGGTACCAGCTTCCATTTCAACAGCGTGATCCTCAACGAAAAGCTGGGCATCGATGCGGTTCACGTGCCCTACAAGGGCGAGGCGCCGGCGCTCAACGACGTCGCTGCCGGTGTCGTCGACTACATGCTTGCCAGCCAGGGCGCAAAGGCCTATGTCGATGCCGGTCGACTGCGCCCGCTGGCGGTCGCCGCCAGCCAGCGCATCGCACCGTATCGTGATGTGCCGACCTTCAAGGAGCTCGGCATCGACTTCACCACCGATGGCTGGCTCGGCTTCGTTGCACCGGTCGGTGTACCGGCGCCGGTGATCGAGCGTTTGCAGACCGCATTCATCAAGGCTGTGCAGATGCCGGAAGTCCACAAGGCCCTGGACGTGATGGGCTTCAAGCCAGTGGGCGCCACCGGAGCCGAGTTCCGCCGCGTGATCGAGCAGACCAGCAAGCGCTACGCCGATCTGCTGCGCAGCGGCAAGGTCAGCCTCAAGCCCTGATCGCTGCCCCGCCGGAGGCCCGAAGGCCTGGCCGGGCTGCTCAGCCGGCCTGCGTTGTCAGGGCTGAGAGAACCTTCAGCAGCGGTCCGTAGCAGGCATCCGCGTTGAACGAATTGCAAACCACCTGCAGGGCGGATACGGCCAGCTGTCGCCGCCGCGCCGCATCGGCCAGCAGCTGGTCGATGGCAGCGGCAAACTGCGCGGTGCCGTCGGCCACCACGAAAGCCTGGCCAGCCCAGGCCTCCAGCCCGCGCGCCCCGTGTGGCGAGCACACCAGTGCACGGCCATGGGCCAGGGCCTCGACGGTCTTGATCTTCAGACCCGACCCATACTGCACCGGGTTCAGGCACAGGTCGGCTTCGCGGTAGGCGGCTTCGAGCTCGGTCACCTGGCCGTGCAGGTGCACCATCGGCGGCAGCACGTGGCCGGCCAGTGCCTGGCCGGCATCGCCCACCACGTCCAGCCGCGCCGTGGTCGTTTGCAGCCGGGGCCACACCTCACTCAGCAGCCAGGCCAGGCCGTCGCGGTTGGGCGCGTAGCCGCTGCCGACAAAAAGCAGGTTGTGCGCCTGCTCGCGAAACGGTTGCGGTCGAGCTTCGTGCGCATGGGGCGCCAGCAGCACGCGCTCGGCGCCCAGCCACTGAGAGAACTGGGCGGCGTCGGGTGCACTGATCGCGATCACGCGGTCGAACAGCGCCAGCCGGGCGCGCTCCTGGGCCGACGTGGTCAGCGCCCAGGGCGGCTGTCGACCGGCACGCATGAAGTCGGCGTCGCGCTGGCTGGCCACGTCGTGGGTGTCGACGAGTGTCGATACCCCGGCCGGCACGGCCTGCAGCAGCCAGCCCAGGCTCAGGTACTCGATGATGCAGGCCTGCTGCGGCCGCGCTGCAAAGAACGAGCGCATCGCCAGCAGCGCCTGTGCCATCGTGACCCGCGCCGGTAGCGCCAGGCTCGTCAGCTCGAGCCCCGGGCAGGCCACCTCACAGCGCGCGCGCTGCAGATCGTCGATGGGTGTCGGCAAGACCACGCTCAGCTGCAGCCGCGCGGCCAGGTAGCGCACCAGCGCCAGGATGCGCGCGCGGTGGCCGGCGCCGCCGTTCCAGAAATCGACTTCGGTCACCAGCACGACGCGGGTCGGCAGCCGATCGCCCATGCTCAGCCCTGCCGCGCCGTGGCCAGCAGCTGCTGCATGCGGTCGGCCCAATCGGTATCGTCCGCGGCTTGCAGGCGCTGCGACAAGCGTGGCAGCAGCGCCGGGCCGCCGCTGTGCAGCAGCCAGCGCAGAAAACGCAGTTCCCAGGCTTGTGGGTAGCTGGCATGGGCTTCGCGTCGTGCGCGACCGTAGGCGGCGAACAGCTGGTCCGCGGCCCAGGCCAGATCGGGCGTCGGCAGCGGGCCCTCGTGATCGCAGGGCATGGCGAACCAGAACGGGTTGGCCACGCAGCTCTCGGTCAGTTGCAGGTCGACCAGGTTCTCCATCAGCCGCGTGGCACCGCCCAGCTGCAACAGCAGTTGCACCAGCAACCAGGGTGCCAGCCGCTCGGGCCCGGTGAAATCTTCGGGTGCGAAGAAGGCATCGACGAAGGCAGTGCGCCGCAGCACCAGCGCAGGCAGCGGTGCCAGCGGCCAGTCGCGCAGTGCGCTGGCGAACGCGGGCACATGCGCCGGCGCCGACGACCAGCCACCCGCCTGGGCCTGCACGCCCAGCTGCAGCAGTTGTCCGTCCGCGTCAAGCAGCCGCAGGTCGCAGGCGCTGATCATCGTCATCACGCCGTGGCGATGGCTGTGCAGATGGCGTTCGGCAAAGCGTCGATCCGGGCGGTCACCGGCGCGCAACAGGCACAGGTATTGGCCGTTCGCGGCCCGCACGCCGGCACGGTGGCGGGCGTAGGGGCCGGCATCGGCAGGAACGGCGACATCCAAGCCGCCATTCGGTACTTCGCGGGGCAGCCCCAGCCACAGGTGCTCGCAGCGCTCATGGGTCTGGCCGGCCAGCGCCTGCTGCGTGGCCAGTACGGCGGCCGGCGCGGCGCCGCTGGCGTCGATCACGAAACTCAGACAGGGCAACGGCAAGGGGCGACCCGAGGGCACGGCACGCACCGCGTGCTCGACGCGGCCGATGTAGCCCAGGCGGTCGGCGCGATCGGTGGGCGGCAGGTCCAGGCTGTCGACGATGCGTTCGAGCAGGCGCAACTTTTTCGGCCAGCGCGAATGCCACACCGGCTTGTGACGAAAGCGGCCATCCTCGATGGCCGCGAAGTCGTTGTTGCCGTGCACGATGTAGCTCGACAGCACCAGCGGCAGCAACTGCACTTCGCCGCACAGCAGCATCGCCACGTGGCCGAACAGGCCGTCGGCGCCCATCGGCCAGTCCCACAGCGGAACACGGTCCACCACTTGCTTCAACAGGGGCCGGCCAAAGACCTGACCGCAGGTCACGCTGAAGGGGAAGAAGTGCTGCACCGCCGACACATGCAGGCGGGGTACCAACGCGTGCAGCCCGGCGACGTCGAACCAGGTGGCATCGATCGCCTGCCCCTGCGCACCATCCAGGATCTGCGTGTCGTGGCAAAGAAAACCGTTGTCGGGCGTGACCCCGGCACGCTGCAGCGCCTGGGCCAGCAGGCGCAGCTTGTGCGGCAGAAAGCGGTCGTCGGCGTCGAGCAGGCACACCCAGTCACCGCGCGCCGCCGCCAGTGCGGCGGCATAGGCCGCCGACTGACCACGATTGACCTGCGAGATCAGCTGCACGTCGTCACGACCGCTGTAAGCCGCCAGGCGTGCCATCGAGTCGTCGCTGGAGCCATCGTCGACCACCACCACGTCACGGCGGTCGGCGGGATAGTCCTGTGCCAGCACGCTGGCGATGGCCAGGCCCACCAGCGCGCCGTGGTTGTGGTTGGCGATCAGCGTCGTGATGTGCGGCAGCGCCTCAGTCACAGCAGGGCCTCGCAACGGCGCACCAGTGCTGCCACGGTGGCCTGGCTGTCGTGATCGGCGTGGCGGCCGGCAAACTCGCCGGCCGCCGCGGCCAGGCCGGCGTCGGATTGCAGGCGTTTCAGCAAGGGTGCGAAGCCAGGTACCTGCGGCGACGGCTCGACGACCAGCCCCGCCCCCAGGGCCTGCACCCGGTGCCCGAACATGGTCTGTTCCATTTGCCGCGGCAGCAGCAACTGGGGCCGGCCGGCCAGCAGCAGGGTGTGCGTGGTGCCATAGCCGCCGTGCGTGATGGCGGCATCGCAGCGCCGGCCCACCGTGACCATCGGCAACAGCGTGGGTGAAAACTGCAGGCCGGGGCCCGACAGCGCCTGCGCGCGCGCCGAGGCCAGGCCGGGCACATGCAGCACGGCGCGCCAGCCGCCCTGTTTCAGCGCCAGCACCAGCGAATCCAGGTAGGGGTAGTCGGCGCGCAGATAGACGAAGGCGCAAGGCCCTTCACCATCGGGCCAGGGCATGGCCGGGCCTTCACCGTCGGCGGTGTCGAGCACGGCGCCTTCGTAGCACGCGTCGTCGCGGGCGCCATAGTGGTCGAGCTCGGCAAAGGTGCACAGGAACTCGGCATCGGCCTCCAGCATCCGGGCCACGCTGTCGACCCTGGGCAGACCCAGGTCCGCTGCCGCCAGGTTGGCCACGTGGATGGCGTTGCGTTCACCGATGGCGTCGAAGGCCTCGGCGCCGGCTTTCCACCAGGTGAAGGGCGGCATCGGTGTTTCCAGCGGAGGGCAGCAGAAGCCGTCGCCGAAGCGCAGCCGCGGCACGGCGCCGCCACGGGTGGCGAACAGCGCCACCGGTGAGTGGTCGAGCACCAGCAGCTGCGGGCGCAACAAGGCCACCAGGTGCTGCCACGACCGCGCCAGCCCGCGCAGGCCCACCGGGTCGACGAAACCGTGGCGCAGCAGGATGTCGGTGTAGTTGCGCATGGCCGGCAACCCGGCGACGCGGTTGCGCCACTGCGGACAGGGCAGCACTGGGAGGGCATGCGGGCCCAGCACCACCTCGGCCCGACTCAGGTCGTTGACCACGAACACCGGGTCGTGTCCTTGCTGCCGCAAGGCCAGCGCCAAGGGCAGCAGTCGCGTCACATGGCCGTAGCCGTCGCCCAGTTCACAGCCCAGCAGGACACGCGCCACCGCCACCCCCAGTCCGGTTTCACACCATGCTAAGCGAAGGCCCGGACGGCCCGCGTCCGACGCACGAACAGCATGCGCCATTCGCTGCTGTAGCGCGCGCCGGCGGCGTCGGGCAGCCAGCATTGCGAGGGATCGGGCAGCATCTCGCTCACGTCCAGCGCCGGGTCACCGCGGCGCGCTGCCGCGGCCACGGTGCGCAGGAACAGGTCGACCAGGCTGGGGCTGTCGAGGTCGAGGTAGATCGGCTTGGGTTCGCCGGCCACGCGGTAGAACACGCGACGTGGCCAGCCCTGGTCGCGCGCCAGCCGCCGCACGCGGGCAAAGGCTTGCGCCGGGCCACCGCGCTGCGCCTGGATCAGCGGGGCCACGGTGTCCAGCGTCAGACGCCACAACTCGCGCGCCACCACCAGCAGCCCCGCGCGCTGGCGCGCACGGTGGGCGGCCGGTGCGTACAGCCTGAATTCGCCGGCACTGAGAGCGCCAGCTTGCGGCCCCAGAAAGGCGCGCAGCGGAAAGTCGTGGCCCTGTTCGCGGTCGACGATGCGCAGTTCGCTGTCGCGTCGCTGCAGCCACAAAGCCCCCGAGCGCAGCACGCGTGCGGGTTCGTGCGGCGAGACCACGCTGTCGCACTCGATGTCGAATGCATAGGGCGCGCCGGGCAGCACCTGGGTGCGTGCCAGCAGGGCCTCGGTACGCAACTGCGGGCGAAGTTCAGGCTCGGACTGGTCGGCGCGAACGGCATCGACCAGTCGCTGCGGATCGGCATGCGCCGACACGAAGACCTGGCGCAGCAAGCTGCGGTCGGCGGCGTGCAGTTCACCCAGCACGAAGAAGGCGTCATCCAGCTGCGCGGCATCGGCGGCGGCCAGCAGCACGTCGGGGGCCTGGAAATTGGCACCCGGCCAGCCGGGCGCCACGTCGGCGAACACTGCAGCAGCCCGCACACCGGCATCGTTGCCCTTTGCGGCGTTGTCGACGGGCAGCACCTGTGCCCAGCGTTCGGACAACTGCTCGCCGACGTCGTCGACGATGGCCTGCACCGTGGCCGCCTCTTGCTGCAGCTCGAACCACCAGCGGTCAAAGGGCATCTGCCCGCCCTGCTGAGAATGGTCGAACAGACCGCTGGCGAACTCGCTCAGCTGAGCATGCACCTGGCACGAGTACCAGTGCGCGGCGTCGAGCACCGGACGCAGCGCGGTCATCAGTTGCAGCGCCAGCGGCTCGCCGATGCGCAGCTGCAGGTCACGCCGCGCGTCCATCACCAGCAGGCCGCGGCCGGCATAGGTGTTGCCATGCAGTCGGGTCGGGCCCTGGCCGCTGAGCGCCTGGAACGGTGCTGCCAGGCCGTGCTGCACCGTGGCCACTGCGTCGGCCTGCCCGAACGCGTGGCGCGCGGTTTCGGTGCCGTCGAGCAGCTGGTCGACCCCGAGCAGCCAGCGCGCCCGGGCGGCGTGATCGGGCAGGGCCGCGACAACCGCGCGCAGGCGCTGCAGTGCCGGGCCGTCGAGCGGAATTCGGGGCTTCAGGAAGATCAGCTGCGCCGTCTCCAGCCGGGCGAGTGCAGCGTCGACTTCATCGGCCGGCTGACGCAGCGCCTCGGCGATCTCGGCCACCGTCATGCGACCGTTGCAGCGCATGAACAGATCGTGTTCGAAGGTGGGCAGTCGAAAGCTGCGTTCGAGTACCACCACGGCGCCATCGGGACCGAGACGCCAGGCCGGATGACGCCAGGGGCGCAAGTGCGGGCGCACGGCGGCGTCGCGGGTCAATGCCTCGGCCAGGGCCTGAACGACCCAGGGCTCGACGCTGACCCGTGGCTCGATGGCCAAGGCTGGCCCGGGCTGCAGCTCGAGCATATGCCCCGGGCCCTGCACCTGCGCCCAGCCGGCGGGCCCGAAGAAGCCGATGGTGTCGTTCTTGGCGGCATAACGTTGCAGATAGCGAGTCAGCAGCCTTTCATGCTGGCGATCTTCAGCGTTGCGCCGTCCCTCGTGGACATGGCGCTGCAGCGGCGCCAGCGCCGTCAGCAGCGCCTGCGGGTTCTGCCAGGCCAGGGCCTCGCGCAGCCGGGCATCGTCGGCCATCCGGTGCAGATGGGCCAGGGTCTGTGCGTCCGCAGCGTCGAAGGCCTGGCCGAAACGTTGGCAGCCATCGGCCGCGGCCGCGATGGCGGTCGCCAGGCCGGCCAGCAGGGCGTCGAAATCGGCGTCACCGGTGGGCTCGGCAGCGCGCCCGGCCTGCAAGGTCTGCATCACGCGGCGCCAGGCCCGGCGCGCCGTCGGGTCGGCGGTGTCCTGCAGGCGCGCATGGCAGGCCCGGCGCGCCTGCTGCATGGTTTCGGCCAGCCCGTCGTCGGCGTTCAGGTGAGCGGTGACCGCCTGCGCCAGTGCCGTGTCGGCCAGGTCGTCCAGCAGGGCGATCGGAAAACCGGTGCCGCGCAACGCGATGTCGCGCCACAGTGTCCAGGCACCGTCGTCACCCAGGGCGTGGTTTGCGGTCGGCAGGCTGCTCATGGTTCGGATCATGGGCCCGCAAACGGCAACGGGGACTTGCGTCCCCGTTGGTCGTGACCGAGCGCCGTGGATCAGTCGGCCTTGCGTCCCCGGCGACGGGCGCGAGCGGCCATCAGGGCACCCAGGCTGAGCGCAAACAGTGCCAGGCCGCCGGGCTCGGGCACGCTGTTGCGCAGGCCCGGGGTGTTCGGGCCGCCCACCGGCTGCGGGAAGGCCGGGTCGCCGCTGCGCGGTCGCTGCTGGACCCAGGACGCCTGATAGGGTGCATCGGTCACACCGTACGGGGACGTGAATCCGAAGCCCTCCAGGCTGTCACCTGGCGAGATCGGGTCAGCAAATACATCGCCCACGCTGCCGTAGCAACTGCTGTCACCACCGCAAGTGTAGAAATGGATGACCTGATCCAGGCCCAGGTAGCGGGCGTCATAGAACGGATCGCTGACGTTGAACCAGGTTGGTGTGTCCCCGTCCCAGCCGGTCGCCGGGTTGGCCTGACCGATGGTCTCGATCGCCGAACCCCAGCCTGTGGGGGTCACGTAGCCGGCGATGCCACCGGCCGGGTCGTAGGGCAGTTCCCAGTCGCGCAGCAAGAAGGTGCTCTCGCCCTCCGAACTGCTGTTGTTGCAGACCTTGAAGTTGTAGGTGTTCGGTGAGCCGGCCTGCACATCGGACAGCACGACCGAACTGCGCTCGCCACCAGTGGATATGCCGGGGCACGCGCCGAAGCCGCCGGTGGTGGTGGCTTGCGCGCTGCCGAGCGCGCCGAACAGCGCCAGGGTTGAAACGAGTGACAAGGATCTTGCGTTCATCAGATTTCCTTTACTGCAGATGGGCACATCGACATGCCGCAGCAAGTTTCGCGCCTGAACACGCAAATCATTGATTTCATGCACTCTTCCGACCTGACTTGATGACTGCTCGGGGTGACCTGTCAAGTTTGCCGACGGCCCTGGGAAGCCAAGCGTCATGCCACGCGCGCCCGGTATGCTTCGGCCTCAATGACCGTCCCCGCGCCAGCCACCACCGCCATCCCGGCGCTCGAACTGAGCGACGTCTCCTGCACCTTCGTCAGCCGCGACGCGCCGGGCCAGCGCTACACCGCGGTGGCCGGGGTCAGCCTGGCGCTGAAGCCGGGTGAGTTCGTCTCGGTGGTCGGTCCCACGGGTTGCGGCAAGAGCACGCTGCTGAACGTCGGCGCCGGGCTGCTGCAGCCCAGTACGGGCAGCGTTCGGGTGTTCGGTGAAGTGCTGAACGGCATCAACAACCGCGCCGGCTACATGTTCCAGACCGAAAGCCTGATGCCCTGGCGCACCGCGCTGGGCAACGTGATGGCCGGGCTGGAGTTTCGCGGCCGGCCCGATGCGCGTGCGCAGGCCGAAGACTGGCTGCGCCGCGTCGGCCTGGGCGGCTTCGGCGACCGCTACCCGCACCAGCTCTCGGGCGGCATGCGCAAGCGCACCAGCCTGGCGCAGACGCTGGCGCTCGACCCCGACATCATCCTGATGGACGAACCTTTCTCGGCGCTCGACATCCAGACCCGTCAGCTGATGGAAAACGAGGTGCTCGAGCTCTGGGCGGCGAAGAAGAAGGCCGTGCTGTTCATCACGCACGACCTTGATGAGGCGATCGCGATGAGCGACCGGGTGATCGTGCTGTCGGCCGGCCCGGCGTCGCACCCGATCGGCGAGTTCACGATCGACCTCGAGCGCCCGCGCGACGTGGCCGAGGTGCGTGTCACGCCGCGGTTCATCGAACTGCACAACGCGATCTGGAGCGTGCTGCGCGACGAGGTGCTCAAGGGCTATGCGCAGCAGCTGAAGGTGGCCTGAGCATGAAGCACCTTCGCCTGTACCAGCTGGCGCTGCTGATCGCGGTGGTCGGTGCGTGGTACCTGCTGACCGCGCCCGGGTTGCTGCCGAACGTCATGTTCGACAACGACCGTCAGGCGGCGTTCTTCTTCGGTGAACCGCTGGTCGTGGCCAGCCGCATCTGGACCTGGTTCGTCGTCGATGCCGACATCTACCGCCATCTGGTGGTGACCTTGACCGAGACCTTGCTGGCCTTTGCCGTCGGTTCGGTGCTGGGCCTGGCCTGCGGCCTGTGGCTGGCATTGGCACCACTGGCCAGTGCCATCCTCGAGCCCTACATCAAGGCGCTGAACTCGATGCCACGCATCATCCTGGCGCCGATCTTTTCGGTCTGGTTCGGGCTGGGCATCGGGTCGAAGGTGGCACTGGGCGTCACGCTGGTGTTCTTCATCGTCTTCTTCAACGTCTACCAGGGTGTGAAAGAGGTCAGCCCGGTGGTGCTGGCCAACGCACGCATGCTGGGCGCCAGCAGCCGCCAGCTGCTGCGCCATGTCTACCTGCCCAGCGCCACCAGCTGGGTCTTCAGCAGCCTGCACACCAGCGTCGGCCTGGCCTTCGTCGGCGCCGTGGTCGGTGAATACCTGGGCAGCAGCCAGGGCGTGGGCTACCTGATCCTGCAGGCCGAAGGCAGTTTCGACATCAACACCGTGATGGCCGGCATCGTGGTGCTGACCGCCTTTGCGCTGGTGCTCGACGGCGCGGTCGGCCGCATCGAGAAGCATTTGATGAAGTGGCAGCCGCGCAGCGGCGAGACCGAGAAACTCTGAGCGGAGCATTCAGCATGGCCAAGGACTTCGATTCGATGGAGGACAGCAACTGGTCCGCCAACTTGAGCATTCACGAGGTGTCCGATCCGGCTCGGCGCAGCGTGCTTCGTCTGGGCTTTGGGGCCGCGGCGGCCACATTGTTCGCGCCCTGGCTGGCCGGCTGCGCCAGCAGCGCCATCGGCCCGCCGCGGCTGGGCTTTGCCGCTGTGCCACCCAGTGCAGCCGACGCGCTGGCCGTGCCCAAGGGCTATGTGGCCGAGGTCATCGCGCGCTGGGGTGAGCCGGTGGGCATTGCCGGCGCAATGCCGGCCTGGCGCGAAGACGCCAGCAACAGCGCTGCCGAACAGGCGTTGCAGATGGGCATGCACCACGATGGCATGCAGTTCTATGCACTGCAGGGATCGTCGACCCATGGCCTGCTGGCGATGAACCACGAATACAGCGACGACGGCCTGCTGCACCCCGACGGCATGAAGACCTGGAACGCCGACAAGGTGAAGAAGGCACAGGCCGCGCATGGCCTGGCGGTGATCGAGGTGCGCCTCGAGGGCGACCGCTGGTCGGTGCAGCGGCCGTCGCGCTATGCGCGCCGGGTCACGATGGACACGCCGTTTGCCATCGGCGGGCCGGCCGCCGGCCACGCATTGATGCGCACGGCGGCCGACCCCCAGGCCCGCCGTGTGCTGGGCACGCTGAACAATTGCGCCAGCGGGCGCACGCCCTGGGGCACTTACCTGTCAGGGGAAGAGAACTGGGCTGGCTATTTCGCCGGCGGCGACGGCGCGCCAGCCGACCAGCGCCGATGGGGCGTGGGCAAGGGCAATTGGTACCGCTGGCACGACCATGACGAACGCTTCGATGCACGCAAACACCCCAACGAGTTCCACCGTTTCGGTTGGGTGGTCGAGCTCGACCCCAATGATCCGACCAGCACGCCGGTCAAGCGCACCGCGCTGGGCCGCGCCGCGCACGAAGGCGCCTGGGTCGCCGTCACCCGCGACGGCCGCGCGGTGGTCTATTCGGGCGAGGACGCGCGTTTCGAATACATCTACAAGTTCGTCAGCCGCGACCGCATCGCCCCAGGTGGCGCCAAACCCAATGCCACGCTGCTGGACCACGGCACGCTGTACGTCGCCCGCTTCGATGCCGACGGCAGCGGCCGCTGGCTGCCGCTGGTGCACGGCCAGGGCCCGTTGACGCCGGCCAATGGTTTTGCCGACCAGGGCGAGGTGGTGATCAAGACGCGCCAGGCGGCCGACCTGCTGGGCGCGACCAAGATGGACCGCCCGGAATGGATGGCGATCGACGAACGCACGCGCCAGGTCTATTGCACCCTGACCAACAACAGCCGCCGCGGCAACCCGGGCCAGCCCGGTGTCGACGCCGCCAACCCACGCACCAACAACACCATGGGCCAGATCATTCGCTGGACCGACGACGGTGACTTCGATGGCGTGTCAATGCGTTGGGACCACCTGGTGCTGGCCGGCGACCCCGAGCTGCCCAGGGCCGAGGCCCAAGGCAACATCAAGGGCGATTTGTTCGCCTGCCCGGATGGTCTGGCCTTCGACCCGGCGGGCCGGCTGTGGATCTGCACCGACGTTGGCCCGACGGCGCTGAACAAGGGCGAGATGGTGCGCATGGGCAACAACCAGATGCTGGCCTGCGACCTGGCGAATGGGGAAGTGCGGCGTTTTCTGACCGGCCCCGTCAACTGCGAGATCACCGGCCCGGCCTTCACGCCCGACGGCCGAACCTTGTTCCTCAACATCCAGCACCCGGGCGAAACCCCGAGCGAGCGCAGCGATCCCGAGCAGCCCCGGCGCTATTCGAACTGGCCCGATTTCAGCCCGACGGGTCGGCCACGTTCGGCCACGGTGGTGATCCGCAAGTTGGATGGCGGCGTGATCGGCACATGAAACCGCGCCTGCGCACGGCCGACACGGCGCGATGACTGCCGCTGCGAGCGCTGACCTGCTTGCGCTGCTGGCGCAAGCCGAGGCGGCACGCGACGCCGGCACGCTGATCGCCGGCTTGGCGGCGGCCGAGCGGGCCTGGGGTCTGGCCGATGAGGCAGCGCCCGATCTGCGGCTGCGCGTCGGGCGGCTACTGTTGCACTTTCGCTACCGCAGCGGCGCGCTGTGGGCGCTGGTCGATGACGGCCTGCGCGTGCTGCCGCTGATGCGCGACAGCCGGGTGCCGGTGGGCGAGCTGATCGACACCTTGCGCATGGTGGTGCTGGGGGCGGCCGATGTCGGGCGTTTCGAGGAAGCGATGGCGCTGGGCCACGAGGCCCATCGGCTGGCCCTGGAGGCCAACGACCGGCCGCGGCTGTCGCTGGCGATCAACGCGCTGGGCTGCGTCTTCGAGCGCATCGGCGACCCCTGGCATGCCGAGCGCTTGTTGCTCGACGCACTGACGCAGGCGCGCGACTGTGCCGACCGGCACGCCACCTCCGCGGCGCTGAACAACCTGATGGCCATCAACGTCGGTGCCTTCTACCTGCTGCACGACAGCGCCGACCCGGGCGAGGCGCAGCGCCTCATGCAGCGCTCGCTGCCGTATGCCGAAGAGGCGATGGCCATGGCCGAGGCCATGAGCGACCCTTTCTACCAGGCCTTCGTGCGTGGCAATCGCGGCGAGGTTCTGACGCACCTGGGTCGACTTGATGAGGCCCGGCCCGACATCGAAGCCTCAGCCGCGCTGTGCCGTGATGGCGGCTTCGACGCCCAGGCCTGGCGCATCGCCTGTTCGATGGGTGAGCTGCTGTTGCGCGAGGGGCGGCCCGCGCAGGCGCTGCAGCAGCTGCAGGCCGCACTGCAAGCCTCGGCCGAAGCCGACGCGCGCATGACCCGGCTGCGCCTGCACCATGCCGCCTGGCGCGCCGCGCGCGAAGTCGGGCAGACGCAGCAGGCGCTGGATCATCTGGAGCAGTACCAGCGGCTGGAGCGTGCGCGCATGCTGTCGCAGCTGCGCGGGCGCTCGCAGCTCTTCGTCACCACGGTCGAGGCCGAACAGGTGCGGCTCGAGGCGCGGCGAGCCGGTGAACGTGCCGTGCGCGCCGAAGTCAGCGCGCGTGTCGACCAGTTGACCGGGCTGGGCAACCGTCGCGAGCTCGAACAGCGCTGGCCGCCGATGGTGCAGCGCCTTGCCGACGGCCAGCTGCCGTTGGCGATGGCGATGCTCGACCTCGATCATTTCAAGCAGGTCAACGACCGTTTTGGCCATGCGGTGGGCGATGCGGTGCTGGTGGCACTGGCCAAGCTGCTGCGCGACAACACGCGCGACGACGATCTCATCATCCGCACCGGTGGTGAAGAATTTCTGCTCGTGCTGCCCGAAGTCGACCTGATCGGCGCGCTGCACGTCTGCGACCGCATGCGCCAGCGCGTGGCCGCGCACGGCTGGGAATTGCTGTGCCCGAGTCTGCAGGTCACAGTCAGCGTCGGCCTGACCGCGGCGCCGCCCTACGATCTGCGCACGCTGATCCAGCGTGCCGACGCCGCGTTGTACGAGGCCAAACGAACGGGTCGCAACCGCGTGCACACTGGCTGACGCGCTGGCGTATGCTGCTTCGGCAAGCAGCCGGGGGGCCACGATGGGCAGGGACAAGAACGAGAAGCAGCAGCCCGACGACGAGTTGCGCACGCTCAAGCTGCGCCTGACCAAGGTGGCCTTGATCGTCGGTGCCGGCGACGCCACCGGCGGTGCGATCGCCCGTCGCTTTGCCCGCGAGGGCTACGTCACCTGCGTCACGCGGCGCTTCGTCGAGCACCTCGAACCGCTGGTCGAGCAGATGCGCGCCAGCGGCGCCGAGGTGCACGCCTTCGGGTCGGACGCGCGCGACGAACAGGCCGTGAGCACCTTGTTCCAGCATATCGAGCAAGAGATCGCGCCGATCGAGGTGGTGGTCTTCAACATCGGCGCCAACGTGCGCTTCGGCATCACCGAGACCACCGAGCGTGTCTACCGCAAGGTGTGGGAACAGGCGGCGCTGGGCGGTTTTCTGGTCGGGCGCGAGGCGGCGCGCGTGATGCTGCCGCGCGGCCACGGCAGCATCCTGTTCACCGGCGCCACTGCCAGCCTGCGCGGCGGATCGGGCTTTTCGGCCTTTGCCGGCGCCAAGCATGCGCTGCGCGCATTGGCGCAGAGCATGGCGCGTGAACTGGGGCCGCAGGGCATTCATGTCGCGCATGTCGTGATCGACGGCGCCATCGACACGGCCTGGATTCAGACCAATTTTCCCGAGCGTTACAAGCTCAAGGACCGTGACGGCATCGTCAGTCCCGACGCCATTGCCGACAGCTACTGGATGCTGCACCAGCAGCCGCGCAACGCCTGGACGCACGAACTCGACCTGCGGCCCTGGATCGAGCCCTGGTAGCTGCCGCGCGGCGATTCATGTCTTCACAAGCGTTCACTCGCCGCTGAACTGCGGCTCGCGCCGTGCCGCCATCGCCGCCACGCCTTCGCGAAAGTCGGCGGTCTTGAACTGCGCGTTCTGCTCGGCGCTTTCACGTGCCACCGCGACGCGGATCTGTTCGACCAGACCCTGGCGCAGCGTGGTGCGCGTGGACTGCACGGCCAGCGGCGCCGAGGTGGCGATCTCCTGCGCCAGCCGCTGGGCGGCGGCGCGCACCTGGTCCTGGGGCACCAGCTGGTCGACCAGGCCGATGGCCAGCGCCGCGTCGCCGCCGATGCGCCGGCCGGTGTAGAACAGCAGCGCCGCCTGCTGCAGGCCGACCAGGCGCGGCAGCGTGACACTGAGGCCGAAGCCCGGGTGAAAGCCCAGGCGGTTGAAGTTGGCTGAAAAGCGCGCTTCGGCGCAACTGACGCGAAAGTCGGCCACCAGCGCCAGGCCCAGGCCACCGCCGACAGCCGCGCCGTGCACGGCGGCCACCACCGGTTTGCTGCAGGCAAACAGACGCAGCGCCTCACCGTACAGCGGATTCAGCGCGCGTGGGCTGCGCTGCTCGGGCGTGGCGTCGCGGTTGGCGAAGTTGGCGCCGGCGCAGAAGGCCGTGCCCTGGGCGGCCAGCACGATGGCGTGGCAGCGACGGTCGGCCTCCAGGTCCTCGAAGGCGTCGGCCAGGCGCTGGATCAGCGGGATGTCGAAGAAGTTGTGCGGCGGCCGGCCGATCTCCACCGTGGCCACCGTACCGTCGAAGTGGACCGTGACGTCTGAAACCTGGTTGCTCATGGGCTGCTCGTGGATGGAGGGATGGTGGACAGGGTGTCGAAGGACTTGGCAGTCAAAGCCGGCCAGAAGCCAGCGGCACCTTCGGCCATCGCGGCGCGGCCCAGTGCGGCGGCCCATTCGGCGTCGCTGCCGAACTCGGCGCGCCAGGCCCACAGGCGCCGGGTGGCGAAGTGCAGCGCATGGTCCTGCGTGAAGCCGATCGCGCCGTGAACCTGGTGCGCAATGCCGGTGCCGCGGGTGGCGGCCTCGCCGCAGCGCACCTTGGCCACCGCGATGCTGAACTGCGCCGCGGCGCCGTCGGCCGTGCCGGGTGCTGGCACGTCGTGGATGGCCACCTGCGTCGCCATGCGCGCGGCCGCAACGTCGCCGGCCATCAGCGCCAGCGCATGCTGGATGGCCTGGTAACGCCCGATGGGCTTGCCGAACTGAACACGGTCGCCGGCATAGGTGACGGCCTGCGTCAAGGTCCATTCCAGCGCGCCGACCATCATCGCGCAGCGGGCCAGCGCGCCCAGTGTCCACACCGGCTGCGCCAGCGGCAGCGGGTTGGGTGCCAGCGCCACGCAGCGCATGTCCTGCAGCTGCAGCGTGTCCGACGGCAGTCCGGCGGTGTTGACCTGCGGCTGCAGCGACAAGCCCGGCCCGCCGCGCAGGTCCAGCAGCGCCAGGCTGCCGTTGTCCAGCGACAGCACGGCGGCCTGCGCGTGGCGCGCCCAGGGCACGTGGTGGGCGCGGCCGCTGACACGCAGCGCGCCATCGTCGCCAACGGCTTGCAAGGTGTTGCCGAAGCCCTGCTCGATCACTGTCAGCGGCCCTTGGCGCAAGTCGGGCAGCGGCAGGCCGGCGTGCGACAGCAGCTGCGCCGCCAGCAGCGTCTCGGCCAGCGGCAAGGGCACCTGCGCATGGCCCAGGCCATGCAGCAATGGCCAGGCCTGCACCCAGCCCTGGCCCAGGCCCCCCGCGGCTTCGGTGGCCAGCAGCAGGGGCCAGCCGGCATCAATCACGCGCTGCCACAGCACGCGGTCGAAGACCCCGCCTTCGGCACGCAGGCGAACGGTCTTGTCGACGTGGTCGGCAAACAGCCGCGCCACGCTGTCGGCGATCAGGCGGTCGTCGTCGGTGCTGTTCATCGCAGTGCCAGCCCCTTGGCGATGATGCCGCGCAGGACCTCGCGCGTGCCGCCGCGCAGCGAAAACGAGGGCACGGCCTGTGTCGCGTACTGCATCGCCTGCGCCAGCGTGCTGTCGGGGTCGGCCTGGCTGCCGAACAGATCGTGTGCGATGTCGGGCATGGCCTGTTCGACCAGCGCGCCCTGGTCCTTCACCAGCGCGGCGGCCAGCGCCGGGTTCTCGCCACGCGCCAGCATGCCGGCCACGCCCAACGACATCTGGCGCAGCGTGCCGTACTGCGCCACGATGCGGCCCAGCGCCACCGCGTGGCGCGGGTCGTCGGCGTTCGCCGCGTCCAGCATTTCCAGCAGCAGCTGCGTGCTGCTGAGGTAGCGCTCGGGGCCGCTGCGCTCGAAGGCCAGCTCGGTGCCCACCTGCTGCCAGCCCTGGCCTTCTTCGCCGATCAGGTGCTCGTGCGGCACGCAGACCGCGTCGAAGGTGACTTCGTTGAAATCGTGCTCACCCAGCAGGTTGAGGATGGGGCGCACGGTCAGGCCGGGCATGTCCATGTCGACCAGGAACTGCGACAACCCGGCATGGCGGCTCTCTCCTTTGTCACCGGTGCGCACCAGCGCAATCATGTGCTGCGCACGGTGCGCACCGCTGGTCCAGACCTTGCGGCCGTCGATCACCCAGCCCTGCGCGGTCTTCACCGCCCGGGTGCGGATCGACGCCAGGTCCGAACCTGCATCGGGCTCGCTCATGCCGATGCAGAAAAAGGCCTCGCCGGCGGCGATGCGCGGCACGAGGCGCGGTGCCAGCGTGTCGGGCGCGTAGCGCATCAGCAGCGGCCCGCTCTGGCGGTCGGCCACCCAGTGCGCGCCCACCGGCGCACCGGCAGCCAGCAATTCCTCCAGCACCACGTAACGTTCGAGCGCACTGCGTTCGTGGCCGCCGTAGCGTCGCGGCCAGGTCATGCCGATCCAGCCGCGCCGGCCCAGCGCACGGCTGAACTCGGCACTGGCGCCCGACCAGTTGCGGTTGCGGCGCGCGCGCGGCACGTCCTGCATCGCGTCGGCCAGAAAGGTACGCACCTCGGCGCGCAGCGTTTCACATTCGGCAGGCAAGGTGCCGGGGTCGATCAGCAGGCCCTGCATGGCGGCATCTTTCGGGTCGGCTCGTCGGACCCGAGCCTGGCCTGTGCTAGCTTACGCCGGACGCTGACCCGGGCCCCACACCGAGGCGCATTTCAGGCCTGGGATCGGGTGGCCCATGCATCCGCGCGACTGCGAGCCCGGTGACGACCCGGCCTTGCAGGCTTATCACGCGCTGTACCACGGCAGTCGTGGCGTGATCTGGGCGCTGCAGCACCTCCAGGCCCTGGGTGCAGCATGTCTGCACATCGACTATCGGTCTTTCACGGAAGGGCTGCAGCACGCCTTGCAACCGAAGGACGAGACCCTGGACGCGCTGGACCGGCTGATCGGCAGCCATCAGGACCACCCGGCGCGCGCGCTGATGTGGGGCGTACCCGGCACGCTGCTGGCGGCGCGCTGCCTGTAGCGTCACGGTCGAAGGTGACCAGGCCAACTGGCGCTTCTGGCTGATCACCAGCCCCGACTTCAAGCCGCGCTGGCTGATGCACCTGCCATGGCGCGCCCGGTTTCGTGATCTGCCTGGCCGACCTGCCCGGCCAGGCGCTGGACGACCTTCTGCTGAAGGCCGGGCAGGCCATCTGGGCTGCCGGGCCGCTGCGCAAGGGCTCGAACCTGTGCCACGGCACGGGGGGCAAGGGCCATGCCTTTCTCCAGCTGTGGCGGCGCACGCAGGACCCACGCTGGCTGCAGCGAGCGCGCGCCTTCGCGATGCACGGCATCGAACAGACCGCAGCCGAAAGGCGTGCCGTCGGCTACGGCCACCATTCGCTGTGGACCGGTGACCCGGGATTTGCGATTTTCCTGCGCGCCTGCATCGACGGCGGTGCAGGCTTTCCGACGTTGGACCACTTCTTCGAATGCGAAACCCGCTGATGCGAGCGCTGGCCTGATGTTGTGAACCGACGCGGCGGCGGCCGCCGGCCATCATGCAGAATCGGCTGCGGTCCACCCCCGGAGTGAACAACAGCATGTCCTACCAGTGGGGCGTCAGCGGCCCAGGGTTCGAATACCCCACCTGCTACCGCACCGAAAACCGCTTTCTGACGCTGCGCGCCGCCTTGCTGATCGTGCTGGCGCTGGTGGTCTTCTGGGTGGCGCTGGCCGAGCCCGACCCCGCCACGTCCAGCGTGGCCATCCTGACCACCCCGCTGCAGCGCGGCGGCAGCACGCCTCATGTGCTGGTGGCCACCTTGCTGCTGCTGCTGGGTGCCTTCGACCTGTGGTGCGCGGCGCGCCAGCGGCGCGTCTTCCTGCAGCCCGGGCAACCGGCCTCGCTGACCAGTGAGCTGGTGCACCAGGCCAAGGGCGCCAGCCCCGGCGCGGCCTGGCTGACGCAGGTGCTGGCCAGTGGCAAGGTCGACCCTGGTGAGTTGCGCGGGCCGTATCGCGGGCTGCTGCAGTCGCTGACCCCTCGCCTGGCGGCCGCACCGGTCAGCGTGCAGGCCTACCTGTCGGAACGGCTGGCGCACCTGTTGTTCGGTATCGGCCTGGCGCTGGCGCTGGCGCTGACCTGGCTGCTGATCAAATCGCCGCCCACGCTGGCACTGGCCTGCCTGCTGTACGCCGCGCTGGCAGCCGCGCTGGTCGCGCACAGTGCCTGGATCGCCAAGGCCGCACCCAGCCCGCTGGCGGTGGTGGTGGCGCTGGTGCTGGCGGCCACCGTCGGGCTGCTGCTGGGCTGGTTTGCCGGCCAGCTGCCGCACATCGGCAAACTGGCCCAGCTCGGCCTGCCGCTGGCCACCACCGTGCTGCTGGCCTGTCTGCTGGCGATCGAGGGGCTGGCCTTCCTGGCCGGCCGCGCGACACCCGACCTGCCGCTGGCCGGCAAACCGCCGTTGGCCGAGGCCCAGGGCGACATCGGCGCCGACCCCGAGCACCTGATGCAGGAGGTCGAGCGCGAACTGCACCGTTACTGGAGCGACGGCATCCCCAACCGCCGCCATGCCTGGCAGACCTCGCTGGCCGACGCCGACGGCCAAGCCCAGGCTGGCGCGTCGCGCTTTGTGGCCACCGTGCTCGAAGAGACCCAGCCCATGCTGCCGGCCGATCTGCGCGACGGCATTCCGGGGCCGGTGGGCGCCCGCCGGGTGTGCCTGCTGCTGCTGCAGGTGCTGGGTCTGCTGCTGACGCTGGCCGGCGGCGTGTTGTTCGTGCGTCTGGCCGATGCCCACGTGCAGGACCTGAAGGCCGCGTGGACCTCCGGTGCCTCGGCCCTGGTGCTGGTGGTGGCCGGCGGCTACGCGATCCGCGTCGGGCACTTGTTGTGGAGCCGGGTCGAGGTCGAGTCGTCGCTGCTGTCACTGGGCTGCAAGGCAGAGTCGGTCCAGCCCTCGAAGCTGCGCCTGCGCTGGAGCGTGGTGCGGGCACGCTCGGTCTTCTACCTGGCCGGGCAGACGGTGGCTGGCAGCCGCACCCTGCTGCAGCTGAGCGCCGACGAGCTGGCGGCCCGGCGCAGCGTGCAGCAGGTGCAGGCCTACGCCGAGCGCCAGACCGCCACCGAAGTGGCGCGCCCGCCGGTGTCGTCGTTTGCCCCCGCGCGACCGACGGTGGCACCCGCCGAAGTGCGGTCGCCCACGCGCTATTGCCCCGCCTGCGGCACGCCGGTGCTGCCGCGTGCGCGCTTCTGCCAGCACTGCGGCGAGCAGCAGCAGCGCTGATCCTTCAGCGCGGCGCGGCCGTCGAGGGCAGTGCCGCTGGCGTTGCGGGCTGCGCCGGGGCAAAGGCCATCACGCCGTCGTCCACACGCCCCAGGCGCAGCGTCAGCAGGTCGAGCAGGTAGTTCTGGTACAGCTTCCAGGGCTTGCGGTCGCCCTGCTTGGGCAGCATCGCGATCGCGCGCTGCACGTAGCCTGAGGTGAAGGTCAGGAAGGGTTGTGGCGCCACCGCGGGGTCGACGGTGGGTGTACACACCGCCTGGCCATGCCGGTCCATGTGGTTCAACAGCCGGCAGACATAGGCCGCCGTGAGGTCGGCCTTCAGCGTCCAGCTGGCATTGGTGTAGCCGAAGGTGCTGGCCAGGTTGGGCACGCCGCCGAACATCATGCCCTTGTAGACCAGCGCCTGCGACAAGTCGATCGGCACACCAGCGATGCTGAGCCCGACGTTGGACAGCACGTTCATCTGCAGCCCGGTGGCGGTGACGATGATGTCGGCGGGCAGCTCTTGCCCCGACTGCAGGCGGATGCCGCCGGGCGTGAAGGCGTCGATCTGGTCGGTGACAACCGAGGCACGGCCCTCGCGCAGGCTGCGGAACAGGTCACCGTCGGGCACCAGGCACACGCGCTGATCCCAGGGCTTGTAGGCCGGCGTGAAGTGCCGCCTGACGTCGAACTGTGGCCCCAGCGCCTGCTGCACCAGGCCGACCAGGCGCGCCTTGGCCTGTTCGGGGTACTGGCGCGCCATGCGGTAGTAGTACTGCTGCAGCACCACGTTCTTCAGCCGCACCAGGGCGTAGGCCCAGCGCGCCGGCAGCCAGCGCTTGAGCCACTCGGCGATGGCATCGACCGACGGCCGCTCGACCACGTAACTCGGTGAGCGCTGCAGCATGGTGACGTGGGCGGCGGTCTTCGCCATCTCGGGCACAAGGGTCACTGCGGTGGCGCCGCTGCCGATCACCACCACGCGCTTGCCGGCGTGGTCCAGCTGTTCGGGCCAGAACTGCGGGTGCACCAGGGTGCCGCCAAACTGCGCCTCGTCCTTGAACGGCGGCCGGTGGCCCTGGGCATAGCTGTAGTAGCCGCCGCAGGACAGCAAGAAGCGCGCGTGCAGGGTCAGCCGCTCGGGCGCCTGGCCGCCATCGAGTTCTCGTTCGACCTGCACAGCCCAGCGGGCGTCGGCGGGCGACCAGTCGGCGCTGATCACGCGCTGGCGGTAGCGGATCAGCGGTTCGATGCCATGTTCGGCCGCGGTGTCGGCGATGTAGCGCAGGATCGCCGGTCCGTCGGCGATGGCCTTGGCGCCCAGCCAGGGCTTGAAGCGGTAGCCCAGCGTGTACATGTCGGAATCCGAGCGCACGCCGGGGTAGCGAAACAGGTCCCAGGTGCCGCCCAGCACGGGCCGCGCTTCCAGCAGCGCGAAGTGCTTGCCCGGGCATTCGCGCTGCAGGTGCACGGCCGCGCCGATGCCCGACAAGCCGGCCCCGATGATCAGCACGTCGACGATTTCGGATTCGCTGCGCGGTTCGGCCTGGCGCAGAAAGCGCGCCGCCGCGGTCACCGACCGGCGCGCCTCGGGCAGCTGGTACAGCGTCTGCCAGACATGCGGCACCACGGCAAAAACCTGCAGCTCGACCGTCACGCCGGCCTCGCGCGCCTTGCGCGCCAGGCGCAGGCTGTCGTCGCGCAGCGCCTCGCTCTGGCCGACGTGGATCAGCAGCGGCGGCAGGCCGCGCAGGTCGCCCAGCAAGGGCGAGGCCAGTGGCTGTGCCGGGTCGGCGCCGTTCAGATACGCCTCGGCCAGATGCACCAGCTGGCGGCCGTCGAACATGGCGTCGTGGTCGGCGTTGAGTTCGAGCGATGCGCTGCCGCCGGTCAGATCGGTGGCGGGCGAGAACAGCACCGCGGCCGCGGGCAGGGTTTCACCGGCGTCCTTCAGCGCCAGCATCAGGCCCAGCGCCAGGTTGCCGCCCGCGCTATCGCCGGCCACCACCAGGCGGCCGGCGCCGACCTCGACGCGCAGCGCGCGGTACACCGCCTGCACGTCCTGTGGTGCTGCCGGAAAGGGGTGCTCGGGTGCGAGTCGGTAGTCGGGCGCGAACACGCGCAGCCCCTGCAGCGCCAGCGCTGCGGTGATCGGCCGGTGCGTGCGCGGTGAGCAGCCGACAAAACCGCCGCCGTGCAGATACAGCAGCGTGGCCGACCTTGCCGGCCCACCATCGGCTTCGACCCATTCGCCGCGCACGCCACCCACGGTGTCGTCGCTGAAGCGCACGCCGCGCGGTGTCGGCAGTGGGTGCGAAAAGGCCTTGCGCACGCGCGCGATGTCGGCCATGTCGGCCAGTGCCGGCTTGACACGACGGCGCACCACGAACGCCGCCACGCGGGCCTGCCAGCTTGCTGTGCTCATGTCGATCCTCAGTTCGTCTTCGCCATGCGACGTGCGATGTCGCGCGCCACCAGCTTCCAGTAGCCGACCGGGAACAGCCGCTGCACCCAGGCAGCGCGCACCGCGTCCTTGCCCACCAGCACACGGGGCTCGCGGCGTTCGATGCCCCGCACGATGCGCGCGGCGGCGTCTTCGGCCGGCAGCACCAGCATCCGGCGCCAGGCCGCCTTGGCCTGTGCCAGGTCAGCCTGGCTGGCGTCCTGCGGTGCGCGTGAATTCTCGGCGATCGCGGTGCGCACGCCACCCGGATGCACCAGCGTCACGCCGACCGTCGAGCCGGCGGTTTCCAGCTCGTGGCGCAGCGATTCTGAGAAACCGCGTACCGCAAACTTGGCCGCGCAATAGGCCGTCTGTCCGGGCGGCGCGATGATGCCGAAGATGCTGGACACGTTGACCAGCTGAGCTGCCGGCTCAGCTGTCAGCAGCGGCAGAAAGGCGCGCGACAGCCGCACCACGGCGCCGAAGTTGATGCTCATCAGCCAGTCGAAATCGGCCGCCGCCACCTGCTCGAAATTGCCACCCAGGGCCACGCCGGCGTTGTTGACCAGAACGCGGACGCGGCCGTGCGCAGCATTCACGGCGGCCAGCAGTTCGGCCGCCGATTCCGGCTGCGCCAGGTCGAGCACATGGCGACTGACCGTGATGCCGCGCGCGCCGGCCTGGGCGGCGGTGACCTGCAGCCCCGCGTCGTTGACGTCGACCAGCGCCAGGTGGCAGCCACGTGTGGCCAGCTGCAGCGCCAGCGCGGCGCCGATGCCACTGGCCGCGCCGGTGATCACGGCCACGCCGCCGCGAAAGTCCAGGTCGCGATGGGCGGGCATGCAGTTCCTTGCGACCTGTGGCGTTGAGATCGATGATGACAGATCGGCTGCTTTCAAAGCCCCTGGCGTGGCCGCGTGAGCCATCTTCAGGCACGCTGTCGGCATTGACGACCTCCACCACCGCATGAGCAACGCCCCGACCTTTGCCTTCGACAACAGCTACGCGCGCGACCTGCCCGGGTTCTACGTGGACTGGCAGCCGGCCAAGGCGCCGGCGCCGGTGCTGCTGAAACTCAACGACGCGCTGGCGCGTGAGCTGGGGCTCGACACCGACGCGCTGCGTGGTGAGGCGGGGGCGGCGCTGTTTGCCGGCAACCAGCTGCCCGCAGGGGCGTCGCCGCTGGCGCAGGCCTATGCGGGGCACCAGTTCGGCGGTTTCTCGCCGCAGCTGGGCGACGGCCGGGCGCTGCTGCTGGGCGAAGTGATCGACCGCCAGGGCCGGCGGCGCGACATCGCCTTCAAGGGTTCGGGGCGCACGCCGTTCTCTCGTGGCGGCGATGGCAAGGCCGTGCTGGGCCCGGTGCTGCGCGAATACCTGCTGGGCGAGGCCATGCACGCGCTGGGCATTCCGACCACGCGCGCACTGGCCGTGGCCGCCACCGGCGAGGCCGTGATGCGCGACCAGGCCCTGCCCGGTGCGGTGCTGACGCGCGTGGCGGCCAGCCATGTGCGTGTGGGCACCTTCCAGTACTTTGCCGCGCGCGGCGAGCACGACCAGGTACGCCGCCTGGCCGACTACGTGATCGCGCGCCACGACCCGGCGCTGGCCGGCCGCGACGGCCGACACCTCGGCCTGCTGCAGGCGGTCGCGCAGCGCCAGGCGGCGCTGATCGCGCAGTGGATGAACGTCGGCTTCATCCACGGCGTGATGAACACCGACAACATGACGATCAGCGGCGAGACCATCGACTACGGCCCCTGCGCCTTCATGGAGGCCTACGACCCGGCGGCGGTGTTCAGCTCGATCGACCATGGCGGGCGCTACGCCTACGGCAACCAGCCGCTGATCGCGCGCTGGAACCTGGCAAGGCTGGCCGAAACCCTGCTGCCGCTGCTGGCCGACGATGCCGACGCCGCGGTGGCGCAGGTCATGCCCGTGATCGACGAATTCCCGGCGCTGTACGCCGACCGGTTGCTGCAGGGACAGCGCGCCAAGCTGGGCCTGGCCGACGCGCAGCCCGACGACGCGCAGCTGGTGCAGGACTGGCTGGCGCTGCTGCAGACGCAGCAGGTCGACTTCACGCTGGCCTGGCGTCATCTGGCCGATGCGGCGGCAGGCGATGCCGGGCCGTTGCGCGACCTGTTCTTCGACCGCGCCGCGGTCGATGCCTGGCTGCTGCGCTGGCAGGCGCGCCACGCGGCCGGGGTGGGTGAGGGGCAGGCCGAGGCCATGCGCCGCGTGAACCCGTTGATCATCCCGCGCAACCACCTTGTCGAAGAGGCGCTGGCCGCCGCCGTCGAAGGCAGCCTGGTCCCGTTCGAGCAACTGTTGACGGCCGTGCAGCAACCCTACATCGAAGGCCTTCAACTGGCGCGTTATGCCGAACCCGCGCCGCGTGAGGTGACGGCCCGCTACCAGACCTTCTGCGGTACCTGACGCCCCTGAATCGGACTGCTTCAGGCCCTGACGCAGTCTTGGATCAAGCCCGGGGTGGGCACGACACCATCGCCGATCTCGAACGCTGCATGTGCGGCGGCCATCGCGGTGCCGGCGCTCTCGGCGTCGGCCACGTGGACCCGGCACAGCACGTCCTTCGGCCCGACACGGGTACCGGGCGCGACGATGTCGGACAGCCCCACGCGGGCATCGATGGGGTCACCGGGGCGCACCCGCCCGCCGCCGAGCGCCACCACCACCAGCCCGAGCGCGCGCACGTTGCAGCGTTGAACAATGCCGGACCGACCGGCCAGCACCGGCAGGGTTTCCGGGGCGACTTGCAGCCGGGCATCGGCCAGCACATCGGTCGGCCCTCCCAGCAGCGACACCATGCGCGCAAACCGCTCGGCAGCCGCACCGCTGTCCAGGCCGCGCTGCAACTGCGCCCTTGCGCCATCGGCATCGGTCGCCAGGCCGCCGATCAACAAGGCCTCGGCGCCCAAGGCCAGCGTCAGCGCCAGCGTGCGCGGCTCGCGCGCGGCGCCGGTCAGGAAGTCGATCGCGTCGCGCATCTCCAGCGCATTGCCGGCCGTGGTGCCCAGCACCTGGCTCATGTCGGTGATCAGGGCCGTGGCACGCAGGCCGGCGCCGCGCGCGGTGTGCACCAGGCTGCGCGCCAGGTCCAGCGCCATCTGCGGCGTGGCGGCAAAGGCACCGTTGCCCACCTTGACGTCGAGCACCAGACCCTGCAGCCCGGCGGCCAGCTTCTTGGACAGGATGCTGGCCGTGATCAGCGGCACCGACTCGACGGTGGCGGTGACATCGCGCACCGCGTACAGCCGTCGATCGGCCGGTGCCAGGTCGGCGCTGGCGCCGACGATTGCGCAGCCGCACTGGCGCAAGGTCTCGCGCAAGCGTTCGTCACCCGGATCGACCGTGTAGCCGGGCAGCGCCTCGAGCTTGTCCAGCGTGCCGCCGGTGTGGCCCAGACCACGGCCGCTGATCATCGGCACCCAGGCGCCGCAGGCCGCCAGCATCGGCGCCAGCATCAGGCTGATCTTGTCGCCGACGCCCCCGGTGCTGTGCTTGTCCAGCACCGGGCCGGTCGCCTCGGGCCAGGTCAGCACGCGGCCGCTGTCGCGCATCGCGGCCGTCAGCGCCACCGTCTCGCCCACCGACATGCCCTGCAGCAGCACGGCCATCGCCATCGCACCAGCCTGCGCGTCGCTCCAGCGGCCGTCGGCCAGGCCGCACGCGAAGTCGGTGATCTGCGCGTCGGACAGCACCTGCGCGTCGCGCTTGCAGCGAATGATCTCGGCCGGCAACATCATCGCCAGGTTGTCGGCCCGTGTCCTGTGGATGCGCCGTCGCGCCGTCGCCAGCTCACCTGCCGGGCATCGTTCAATTCAGTCTCGTGATGCGGTTCAACGTGCCCGGTGCCACGGTCGGGTTGGCCTTGACAAAGGCCTCCAGCGCGTCGACGTCCATCATGCCGGTGCGGCTGTCGCGGCCCTGCCGCAGCAGTGTGAAGTTGTCTCCGCCACTGGCGATGAAGCTGTTGACGGTGATTCGCAGCGTGGCATCGCCCGCCACCGGCTGGCCGTTCAGCCGCAGGCTGTCGGCCAGCACACGCTGGCCCGGCGGCTTGCTGGCGTCCCAGGTGTAGCTGAAACCCTTGCTGACCTGCATCACGCGGCTGCCGCCGCTGGGCTGGCCCGCCCATTGCTGTTCAAGCAGCTGGCGCAGCTGGGTGCCGGTCAGCGTCATCGTCACCAGGTTGTTGTAGAAGGGTTGCACCGAGAACAGGTTCTCGTAGCGCACCAGGCCGTCGGCCGGCATCGGCAGCGGAGCGCGGATGCCACCCGGGTTCATCAGCGCGATCTGGGCGCCGGCGTCGCGCGTGGCGGCCAGCTGCGCGTCGGCGATCACCTGCCCCATCGGCGACTCGCCATTGGCCGCGGCGCTGTTGCCCAGCGCGGCGCCGATGCGGCCGACCACCCTCTGCGCCAGCGGGCGCGCCAGCTTCTCGTAGGCGGCGATCAATTCGGTCTGGCGCGGGTCCTTGGCAAAGGCTTCGGTGCGAACGATGTTGTTGTTGGCCTGCGCGCTGCTCACCTTGCCGCTGGCCGGGTCGAGCACAAGGTCGATCTCGGTCACCACGGTGCCGTACTTGTCGCCACTGGTGACCAGGCGGCCGTCGATGCGGCAGTTGTAGGCGCGGTGGGTGTGGCCGCTGATCACCAGGTCGACCGCCTTGTCCAGCTTCTTCACGATGTTGACGATCGGCCCGCTGATGCCCGGGCATTCGTTGTAGTCACCGGTCGGCACGCCACCTTCATGGATCAGCAGCACGATGGCGTTGATGCCCTTGGCCTGCAACTCAGGCACCAGCGCGTTGACGGTCTCGGCTTCGTCGCGAAAGGTCAGCCCGGACACACCGGCTGGCACCACGATGGTCGGTGTGTCCTTCAGCGTCAGGCCGATGAAGGCCACCGGGATGCCCTGGAAGGATTTGACGTGGTAGGCCGGCAGCAGCGTCTTGCCGGTCTTGCTGTCGACCGTGCTGGCGGCCAGGTACTGGAACTGCGCGCCCTTGAACGGCTGCGGCCCTTTGCAGCCGTCGGCCGCGCAGCCGCCGTTCTGCATGCGCAGCAGCGCGGCCGCACCTTTGTCGAATTCGTGGTTGCCGACGGCCGAGGTCTCCAGCCCCATCAGCGACATCGATTCGATCGTCGGCTCGTCGTTGAACAGTGCCGACAGCAACGGTGACGCGCCGATCAAGTCACCCGCGGCGACGAAGATATGGTTGGGGTTCTTCGCGCGCAGCTGTTGCACCGCGGTGGCCAGGTGCTCAGCGCCACCGGCCTTCACCGAGATGGTCTTGCTCGGGTCGGCCGGGTCCTTGATGCGGATGCCACTCGACGCCGGCAGCAGGTTGCCGTGGAAGTCGTTGATGGCCAGCACCTTGACGGCGACCGGGCCGCTGGGGCGGGTGGCACAGCCGACCAGCAGGCTGGCGGCCAGCGTCGTGACGATGAATGAAACACGCATGCGAACTCTCCTCGACTTCAGATCTGAACGGCTGCCAGCACGGCCTGCATCAGGCGCAGCGCCTGCGCCTCGCCGGCCTTGGCGGTGGCCAGGGTGTGGGCATGGGACAGGGCCTGCGCGTCCATGCCGGCGGCCATGTTGGTCAGCAGGCTCAAGCCCAGCACCTTGATGCCGGCGTGGCGCGCCAGGATGGTCTCGGGCACCGTGCTCATGCCCACCGCCTGCGCGCCCAGCGTGCGCGCCATGCGGATCTCGGCCGGGGTCTCGAACTGCGGGCCCACGAACCAGGCGTAAACCCCTTCGTGCAACGTGATGCCCTGCGCAGCCGCCGCGGCCTGCGCCTGCTGGCGCAGCGCAGGATCGTAAGCGGCTGACATGTCGACGAAACGGCTGTCGCCGGCCTCGCCGAACAGCGGCGAGCGCTGCGACAGATTCAGGTGGTCGCTGATCAGCATCAGCTCACCGGGTTTCATGTCCGTGTCGGCGCTGCCGGCGGCATTGGTCTGCACCAAGAGCTTGACGCCGAACGCGGCCAGCGTGCGAATGGCGCCTTTCATGCCGTCGGCATCACCGGTTTCATACGCGTGCTTGCGGCCGGCCAGCACCAGCACCGGGCGCCCCGCCAGCGTGCCCGCGCGCAGCAGCCCGGCATGGCCGCCCACGCCCAGCCGTGGAAACGCCGGCAGATCGGTGTAGGCGATGTCGACCGCGCCCTGTACCTGGTCGGCCACCGCGCCCCAGCCCGAACCCAGCAGGATGGCGATCTCGGGCCGGCGCGCGCCCAGTCGCTCGGCCAGGTGGTTGCAGCTGGTGGCGATGTCGGATTCGGCGCTCATGCGGGGCGGGCTTTCAGATGGTCGGGGCCGAAGCTGGCCGGCAACAGCTCACCCAGCGTGAATCGTGCGCGCAAACCGCTGGCGTCGGCAACCAGCACGGGCAGGCTGTCGGCGCCGAACTCGCGCAGCTTCTGTCGGCAACCGCCGCAGGGCGTGCACAAGGCGTCGCCGGCGCCCAACACCAGCACCGCCTGCAGGCTGCGCCCGCCGGCCAGCACCATCGCCGAGATCGCACCGCCTTCGGCGCACGCGCCCTGGGGATAGGCGGCATTCTCGACGTTGCAGCCGACATGGATGCGGCCCTGCTCGTCGAGCAGCGCGGCGCCGACCTTGAACTTCGAATACGGCGCATGGGCCTGCTCGCGCGCCGCGCGGGCGGCGTCGAACAGGCGCTGGATCAGGGTGTCGTCCATCGTTTCAGCGCTCTTTGACATACGGCGTGCCCAGCGCCTTGGGCGCGTAGGCGCGGCCGATGAATCCGGCCAGCAGCACCACCGTCATCAAATAGGGCAGGGCCTGGATGGCCTGCACGGGGACCTGGCCGCCGCCCAGGGCTGCGGGCAGCACCACGCCTTGCAGCTGGATCGCCGCAGCCTCCAGAAACCCGAACAGCCAGCAGGCGGCCAGGGCGCCCAGCGGGTGCCACTTGCCGAAGATCATCGCCGCCAGCGCCATGTAGCCGCGGCCTGCGGTCATGTTGGGGATGAAGCTGGGCGTCAGCGCCAGCACCAGGTAGCTGCCGGCCAGCGCACTGAGCACACCGTTGAGCGCCAGCGCCGCGTAGCGCATCTTCAGCACCGACACGCCGGCGGCATCGACCATGGCCGGGTTCTCGCCGGCGGCGCGCAGCCGCAGCCCGAAGCGGGTGCGGTACAGCAGCCACCACACCACCGCCACCAGCGCCAGCGCGCCGTAGACGAAGGCGTCGTGGCCGAGCAGGCCGTTGCCGACCACGGGGCCGACGAAGGGAGTGTCCTTGACCGCCGCAGCCAGGCCTGGGAACAACGGCCCCAGGCGCACCGCGTCGGTCAGCGGTGGCGTCTGTCCGCCCTGATTGAACCAGGCGATGCCCAGCACCACGGTCAGGCCGGCCGCGGTCATCGTGATCGCCATGCCCAGCACGACCTGGTCGCCGCGGTGGCTGACGCAGGCGTAGCCGTGCAGCATCGACAGCGCCACACCCACCAGCAGCGCTGCCGCCAGCGCCAGCACCAGCGAGTTGCTGGCCACGCCGACGCTGGCCGCGGCAAAGGCCGTCATCAGCATCTTGCCTTCGAGCCCGAGGTCGATCACGCCCGAGCGCTCGCTCAGGGTGCCGGCCAGCGCGCACAGGATGAGCGGCGTCGACACGCGCAACGTTGACGCGATCAGGCTGCCCAGCGCCACCTCATCCATGGGCCGCTCCGACTGCGGGGTGACGATTGAAGGTCTTGTAGATGCGGCCCAGCGCCGGCGCCGCCACCTGCGCCATGGCACCGGCAAACAGCACGATCAGCCCCTGCAGCGTGAACACCATGTCGCGGCTGAAGCCCTGGATCTCGAACGCCAGCTCGGCGCCACCCTGGTACAGCGCACCGAAGAGAAGCGAAGCCAGCACGATGCCGGTGGGGTGGTTGCGCCCGATCAGCGACACCGCGATGCCGGCAAAGCCGGCGCCGGCGACGAACTCGGCCAGCAGCCTGCCCTGCACACCAGCCAGCTCGTTGATCGCCACCAGCCCCGCCAGCGCACCCGACAGCATCATCGACCGCATGATCTGCACCTTGGGTGCGATGCCGGCATAACGCGCAGCTTCAGGCGAGAAACCCACCGCACGCAACGCATATCCCGGCTGCGACTTGAACAGTGCCAGGTACACGCCCACGGCGGCCAGCACGGCGAGCAGCACGCTCAGGTTCAGCGGTGTCTTCGGCCAGTCCAGGCCCAGCCAGGCCAGCAGTTCGTGCACACCCGGCATGCGCGCGCTGTCGCCGAAGGCGCGGCTTTCGGGCGCCATGTTGCCCGGCTCCTTCAGCGTGTTGACCAGCAGGTAGCCCATCAACGCTGCAGCGAGGAAGTTGAACATGATGGTGGTGATCACCACGTGGCTGCCGCGCCAGGCCTGCAGCGCGGCCGGCACCGCAGCCCAGGCCATGCCGAACACCATCGCCGCCAGCACCATCAGCGGCAGCATCAGCCAGGCTGGCAAGTAAGCGGCCAGCGCCAGGGCGGCCAGGCCCGCACCCAGGCCGCCGATCTGCGCCTGGCCTTCGGCGCCGATGTTGAACAGGCCGCCGTGAAAGGCCACCGCCACCGACAGCCCGGTGAAGACGAAGGTGGTGGCGTAGTACAGCGTGTAGCTCAAGCCGGCACGGCTGCCGAAGGCGCCCTTGATCAGCAGGCCCAGCACCTGCACGGGATCTTGCCCGACGATCACCAGCACGACGGCGCTGACCAGCATCGCCATGCCCAGGTTGACGGCCGGCAATACGACCAGGTCGATCCAGCGCGGCAGTTCCACCGGTTGCGACATCTCAGTGCACCGATGCGCCGGCCATCAGACGCCCGAGTGCCGATTCCGAGCATTGCTCGATC
Organism: Rubrivivax sp.; assembly: GCA_016707445.1. GTDB lineage: Bacteria > Pseudomonadota > Gammaproteobacteria > Burkholderiales > Burkholderiaceae_C > Rubrivivax. The sequence continues at coordinate 224,037 of JADJHR010000008.1, read as the reverse complement.
GGCAGTTCACCCGCCACGCGGCCGGCGTTCATCACGATCACGCGGTCCGACAGCGCCAGGATCTCGTCGAGCTCGCTCGACACCAGCAGCACCGCGCCGCCGGCATCGCGCAGCGCGCGCAGCCGGCCGTGGATGAATTCGATGGCGCCGATGTCGACGCCGCGTGTGGGCTGGCCGACCAGCAGCACCTGCGGTTCGGGCAGGGCCTCGCGGGCCAGCACCAGCTTTTGCTGGTTGCCGCCGCTGAACTTGGACGAGCGCAGCGCCGGGTTGCGCGGGCGCACGTCGTAGCGCTCCATCATGCCGGCGCAGTCGTCATGCATGGCGCGCTGCTTCATCCAGCCGCGCAAGCTGTAGCGCGGTCGGGTCTGGTAGCCCAGCACGGCCGATTCCCAGGCCGGGAACGGCAGCACCAGGCCGCGCAGATGGCGGTCCTCGGGTACATGGGCGACGCGCAGTGCGCGCGCGCGGCCGGGGTCGATCCAGTGTGCGGCGTCGAAGTGCTGCGCGCCGACCTGCAGCGTGCCGGCGTCTGGCGCGTGCATGCCCGACAGCACGTCGAGCAACTCGCTCTGGCCGTTGCCCGAGACGCCGGCCACGCCGACGATCTCACCGGCGCGCAGCGTGATCGACACGCCGTCCAGTCGCGGCACGCCCAGCGCATCGTGCCAGGCCAGGTCGCGGGCTTCGACCAGTACGGGGCCGACCTCGAGCGGCGCTGCAGATTTTTCGCGCCCCAGGTTCACCCGGCGCCCGACCATCGCCTCGGCCAGGCCGTCCAGGCTGGTCGCCGTGATGGCGCTGTCCAGCACCACGGCGCCGGCGCGCATCACGGTCACCGCGTCGCACAGCGCCATGATCTCCTTCAGCTTGTGCGTGATCAGCAAGACGGTGGTGCCCTGTTTGCGCAGGCCGCGCAGCGTGTCGAACAGGGCCTCGGTCTCGGCCGGCGTCAGCACCGCGGTGGGTTCGTCCAGGATCAGGATGTGGGCGCCGCGGTACAGCGTCTTCAGGATCTCCAGCCGCTGGCGCTCGCCCACCGGCAATTCGGACACCAGCGCATCGAGCTTGACCGTCAGCCCCGAGGCCTGCATCAGCGGCTCGAGCCTGGCGCGAACCATGGCGCGCGCCTTGGTCAGCTGCCAGTGCGGCTCGGCGCCCAGCATCACGTTGTCCAGTGCCGACAGCGTGTCGACCAGCATGAAGTGCTGGTGCACCATGCCCACGCCCTGCGCGATGGCGTCGCTGCTGCCGTGAATCTGCACCGGGCGGCCGTCGATGCTGATCTGCCCGGCATCGGCCTGATAGAAGCCGTACAGGATCGACATCAGCGTGCTCTTGCCGGCGCCGTTTTCACCCACGATGCCGTGGATGCTGCCCTTGGGCACCGTCAGGTCGACCGCGCGGTTGGCCTGCACCGCGCCGAAGCGCTTGTCGATGCCGCGCATCAGGACTGCAGGCGCCAAGGCGCCTGCAGAGGGTGTCGTCATGGGCTCAGCGGCTCACTTGCATTCGTTCTTGGCCATGTAGTCGATGACCGTGATCTTGCCGGCGATGATGTCGGCCTTGGCCGCATCGACCTTCTTCTTCATGTCGGCCGTCACCAGCTTGGCGTTGTTGTCGTCGAGCGCATAGTCGACGCCGCCTTCTTTCAGGCCCAGGCTGGTGACGCCCGGCGTGGTGCCCTTGAAGGCGTTGTAGACGGCCACGTCGACGCGCTTGACCATGCTGGTCAGCATGGTGCCGGGGTGCAGGTGGTTCTGGTTGCTGTCGACACCGATGGCCAGCTTGCCGGCGTCCTTGGCCGCCTGGTACACGCCCACACCGGTGCCGCCGGCGGCGGCGAAGATCACGTCCACCCCCTTGGCGAACTGCGCCTTGGCCAGTTCGGCGCCACGCGCCGGGTCGTTCCAGGCCGTGGGCGTGGTGCCGGTCATGTTGGCGCTGACCTCGACCTTGGGGTTGGCGTACTTCGCACCCTGCTCGTAGCCGCACTGGAACTTGCGGATCAGCGGGATGTCCATGCCGCCGACGAAGCCGACCTTGCCGGTCTTGCTGGCCATCGCGGCCATCATGCCGACCAGGAAGCTGCCTTCGTGCTCCTTGAAGACGATGCTCTGCACGTTGGGCAGCTTGACCACCGAATCGATGATCGCGAACTGCAGCTTGGGGAAGTCCTTGGCCACCTTCTCCATGCTGCTGCCCTGCGAGAAGCCGATGCCCACGATCGGCGTCGCGCCGCGTTCGGCCATGCGGCGCTTGGCCTGCTCGCGCTGCGCCGGGTTGGAGATCTCGAACTCGAGATAGGCCTTGCCCGCTTCCTTCTTCCAGCGCTCGGCACCGTCGTAGGCGGCCTGGTTGAAGGACTTGTCGAACTTGCCGCCCATGTCGTAGATCACGGCGGGCTCGGCGCGGGCGACCGCGCTCAGGGTGGACAGTGCCGTGGCCAGGGTGGCAGCCAGCAGGGCGGGCTTGACGTTCATGGGGGATCTGCTCCGTTGCATTCGGTTAGGGCTGGCCGCGGGCGCGGGCCCGGCAGGATAGCAAGACTGGCGTCGCCGAGACCCTGGGGCGAGCCCTGCATCGGGCCTGACTTCGACGCTAGGATGCGGCGATGTCCGCGCCCGAAACCCGGCCCTCGGCGATTGCTGAGGATGGCCTGCAGCTGCCCAAGGTGCTGCTGCATGAGCACCTGGACGGCGACTTGCGGGTGGCCACCTTGTTCGAACTGCTGCAGCAGCAGGGCCTGGCCTGCCCGGTCGACAGCGTGCAGGCACTGGGCGCATGGTTTCGCGACCGCGCCCATGCCGGCAGCCTGACCGAATACCTGAAGGGCTTTGCGCTCACCGTCGCGGCCATGGCCAGCCCGGCGGCGCTGCAGCGGGTGGCCTTCGAAGCGGCCGAGGACGCCCGCGCCCAGGGTTGTGTGCTGGCCGAGTTCCGCATCGCGCCGCTGCTGTTCGAGCCGCATGGCCTGGCGCCCGATACCGTGGTGGGCGCGCTGCTGGACGGCCTGGCGCAGTCCGGCCTGCCCAGCGGGCTGATCGTCTGCGCGATGCGCCAGTTGCCGCCCGAACAGACGCTGCGCGCTGCGCAGCTGGCGCTGCGCTGGCAGGGCCGAGGCGTTGTCGGCTTTGACCTGGCCGGGCCCGAACGGGGGTTTCCACCGGCCTTGCACGCGGCCGCGCTGAGCCTGGTGCGCGCTGCCGGGTTGCCGATCACGCTGCATGCTGGTGAAGCCGACAGCGCCGAGCGCGTGGTCGAGGCCGGCCGCCAGGGTGCGCGCCGCATCGGCCACGGCGTGCACCTGGTCGACGCCTTGCGCGACCCCGAGCGACGTCATCTGATCGACGAGGTCAGGGCGATGGGGCTGCACCTCGAGGTCTGCCCGACCAGCAACGTGCACACCGGGGCATCCGCCTCGCTGGCCACGCACCCGATCACGCCGCTGTGGCGCGCTGGCCTGTCTTTGAGTTTTCACACCGACAACACGCTGATGTCTTCCATCACGCTGGCCGGCGAGGCGCACGACCTGCTGCAGCAGACCCCGCTGACCCTGGAGGACCTGGTGCAGATGCAGCTGCAGGCCGCGGCCGCGTCGTTCCTGCCGGCCGGGCAGCGGCAGGCCGCGGCGCAGGCCATTTCCGCCTGGGCCGCGGCGCGGTCGGCCAGTGTGATTGGCTCGCACGGCGATCATCCCGTGCCACCGGATTGAACGCTACGTCACGGCGTCGACCGTGACCCGGCGCCGGGCCTCGACCGATGGGCAGAATAGCGTTTGAGCTTGATCTTGAGCGCATCAGGGGGCAGCACGTGAACGATCGCATCGAGACACAGCCGCAGCAGCGGCCATCGACCGTCACCCGCAGGTCCAGGCGCGGCTTGCTGCTACTGGCGCTGACCACGGCGATTGCCCTGGGCGCCTGCAAGGCTCCACCACCGCCGCCCCCGCCTGCGCCCCCGCCGCCGGCGCCGCTGGTCAATGAAACGCTGCAGGGTGCGATCAACGGTGTGCTTCTTGACATCGCGCGCCAGCTCGGGCCGCAGGCGGCTGCCGGGCGTACCGCGGTGATCGACCCGCTGCTCGACGGCCGCACCGGCCAGCAGACCAAGGCCACCGAGCGCGCGCAGCAGGTGCTGGCCACGTCCGTTGCCTTGGTGCTGCCCAAGGTAACGCTTTTGCGCTTCGACGAAGTCGGCGCCCGGCAGTCGAGCTGGCTGTTCAACGGCACGCTCAACGCGCAACCCAACAGCAGTGGCAGCTACACGCTGACGGTGGCGTTGTCGGACCGTGGCAGCGGACTCGTCATCGCGCGTGGCGTCGCGCCGGTCAAGGACAGCCAGCTCGACGAGGCGCCCACTCGCTTCTATGCCGAAAGCCCGTCGCTGGTGCGTGACCGCGCGATCAAGGGCTACATCGAAACCACCGAAAAGCCGGTGGGGCAGGCGGCCGATGCGCTGTACCTCGAGCAGATTCCCACCGCGGCGCTGCTGGCCGAGGCGCAGGACGCCTACAACGCCGAGCGTTGGGACGATGCGCTCAAGCTGATGTCCACCGCCGCCGCACGCGACGACGGCCAGCAGCTGCGCACCTTCAACGGCCTGTACATGGCCAACATGAAGCTCGGCCGCACCGCCGAGGCTGAAGAAGCCTTCGGCAAGATCGCCGCGCTGGGCCTGGCCACCAGCAACCTGGCGGTGAAGATCCTGTACCTGCCGGGAACGACCGACTTCATGGGCGACCCCGCCACGTATGCGATGTGGGTGCGCCAGATCGCCCGTGCCGTGCAGGCCACCGACCTGTGCCTGAACGTCATCGGCCATACCAGCAAGACCGGCACCGAGCAGGGCAACCGCATCCTGTCGCAGCGCCGTGCACAGAGCATGCGTGACCGCCTGGTGCGCGACGCACCGGCGTTGGCACGCGGCCACCGCCTGCGTACCGAAGGCAAGGGCTGGGACGAGACCATCGTCGGCACCGGCACCGACGACTTGCGTGACGCACTCGACCGCCGTGTCGAGTTCAAGGTGGTGAGCTGCGACTGAGGCCGGACGTGCAACGCGGCAAGGCGGTGCACGCCCGACGGCCGAGGCCGGCCTAGAATCGCCTCTCCCGAGGAGCGTTGCAACGGCCACAGCGGCCGCCAGGCTCGGGGCGCCGTGTGGCCGATCTGGGCCTGCGGCCTGCAACGGCGCTCACCTCCACACCCGAGGTGAGTGCCATGTCCGAATCCCGCGCCGATATCCCCCCGATCGCCCCGCCGCCGATGCGCTTGTCCGGCCTCGAGCCGGTGGCCATCGACGCGCAGTCGCTGTTCGTCAACATCGGCGAGCGCACCAACGTCACCGGGTCCAAGGCCTTCGCGCGCATGATCCTGGCCGGCGACTACGAGCAGGCTCTGAGCGTGGCGCGCCAGCAGGTGGAAAACGGCGCGCAGATCATCGACGTCAACATGGACGAGGCCATGCTCGACAGCGCCGCCGCGATGGCGCGCTTTTTGAAGTTGATTGCCGGTGAGCCCGAGATTGCGCGTGTGCCGATCATGATCGACAGCTCGAAGTGGAGCGTGATCGAGGCCGGGCTGAAATGCATCCAGGGCAAGGGCATCGTCAACAGCATCAGCCTGAAGGAAGGCGAGGCTGAATTTCGCCGCCAGGCTACATTGGTGCGGCGTTATGGCGCGGCCGCGGTGGTGATGGCATTCGACGAACAGGGGCAGGCCGACAGCTTCGAGCGCAAGACCCGGATCTGCGAACGCGCCTACCGGCTGCTGGTCGATGAGGTGGATTTTGCGCCCGAAGACATCATTTTCGACCCCAACATCTTCGCCATCGCCACCGGCATCGAAGAGCACGACAACTACGCGGTCGACTTCATCGAGGCCACGCGCTGGATCAAGGCCAACCTGCCCGGTGCCAAGGTCAGCGGCGGCGTGAGCAACGTCTCGTTCAGCTTTCGCGGCAACGACCCGGTGCGCGAAGCCATCCACACCGTGTTTCTCTACCACGCCATCCGGGCCGGGCTGGACATGGGCATCGTCAACGCGGGCATGGTCGGCGTCTACGACGAACTGGATCCGCAGCTGCGTGAGCGTGTCGAGGACGTGGTGCTGAACAGGAAGCCGGTCTACTTGGCGGGCGAGCCGCAACTTTCTGCCGGCGAGCGACTGGTCGCCATCGCCGAGAGCGCCAAGGGCGCGGCCAGGGACGACAGCCAGCGCCTGGCCTGGCGTGCCGGCACGGTCGACGCGCGCCTGAGCCACGCGCTGGTGAACGGCATCACCGACTTCATCGTCGCCGACACCGAAGAGGCCTGGGTGGCGATCCGCGCCGGCGGCGGCCGCCCGCTGCACGTGATCGAAGGCCCGCTGATGGCCGGCATGAACATCGTCGGCGACCTCTTCGGCCAGGGCAAGATGTTCCTGCCGCAGGTGGTGAAGAGCGCGCGTGTGATGAAGCAGGCCGTGGCCCACCTGCTGCCCTACATCGAAGCCGAGAAGAAGACGCTGGTCGATGCCGGCGGCGAGGCCAGGGCCAAGGGCAAGATCGTCATCGCCACCGTCAAGGGCGACGTGCACGACATCGGCAAGAACATCGTCACTGTCGTGCTTCAGTGCAACAACTTCGAGGTCGTCAACATGGGCGTGATGGTGCCCTGCCAGGACATCCTGGCCAAGGCGCGCGTCGAAGGTGCCGACATCATCGGGCTGAGCGGCCTGATCACGCCCAGCCTGGAAGAAATGCAGCACGTGGCCGGCGAGATGCAGCGCGACGACTACTTCCGCTTGAAGAAGATCCCGCTGTTGATCGGCGGCGCCACCTGCAGCCGCGTGCACACGGCAGTGAAGATCGCGCCGCACTACGACGGCCCGGTGGTCTACGTGCCCGATGCGTCGCGCAGCGTCGGCGTGTGCGCCGAGCTGCTGAGCGACGAGCGCGCCGCGCGCTACATCGCCGAGGTCGAAGCCGACTACGAGCGCGTGCGCGTGCTGCACGCGAACAAGAAAGTGACGCCGCTGGTCAGCCTGGCGCAGGCGCGCGCCAACAAGACGCCGATCGACTGGGCGGCCCATGCTCTGCCGGCGCCGAAGTTCATCGGCCGGCGGTTGTTCCGCAACCAGGACCTGGCCGAACTGGCCGCGTGCATTGACTGGGGCCCGTTCTTCCAGACCTGGGACCTGGCCGGGCGATTTCCCGAGATCCTGCGCGACGAGGTGGTGGGTGCCGAGGCGCAGCGCGTGTTCAGCGACGGCAAGCGGCTGCTGCAGCGGCTGATCGAAGGGCGCTGGCTGCAGGCCAGCGGCGTCATCACGCTGCTGCCGGCCAACACGGTGGACGACGACACGATCGAGGTCTACCGCGACGAAACGCGCAGCGAGGTCGTGTTGCGCTGGAACCCCTTGCGGCTGCAGACGGTGCGGCCGGTGATCGACGGCGTGCCCAGGCCCAACCGCTGTCTGGCCGACTTCATCGCGCCCAAGGGTGTGGCGGCCGACTACATCGGTCTGTTCGCGGTGACCGCCGGGCTGGGCGTGGAGAAAAGGGAGAAGCTGTTCGCGGCCGACCACGACGACTACAGCTCGATCATGCTGAAGTCGCTGGCCGACCGCCTGGCCGAGGCTTTTGCCGAACACCTGCACCAGCGTGTGCGCACCGAGTTCTGGGGCTACGCCGCCGACGAGCAGCTGGACCATGCGCAGCTGATTGCCGAACAGTACCGCGGCATCCGCCCCGCGCCGGGCTACCCGGCCTGCCCCGACCACAGCATCAAGCGCGCGATGTTCGAGCTGCTGGGCGCGCAGGACATCGGCATGGGCCTGACCGACAGCATGGCGATGTCGCCTGCGGCCAGCGTGAGCGGCTTTTACCTGGCACACCCCGAGGCGCGCTATTTCAACGTCGGCCGCATCGGCGACGACCAGCTGGCCGACTGGGCGGCGCGTGAACAACGCGATGAGCGCGAGGCGCGGCGATTGCTGGCGCCGGTGCTGGGTTGAGTGGCCGAGAGGCAACCCCTGGAGTCCATCCATGCGCGTGATGCCGAGTGTCCTGTCCGATCTGCCCTTGATCCTTCGGCCCTTGTTCTGGCGTCAGCGTCGCCGCTACGGTGCGCCCTTGACGCCGGCGCTGGTGTGGGCCCGCGTGCCGCGGCTGTATGGCGCGCTGCTGGCCTTCTATGCGGCCATCGAACGGCGAAGCTCCCCGCTGCCGCCGCTGTTGCGCGCACTGGTGCAGGTGCGGGTGTCGCAGCTCAACCACTGCGCCTTCTGCATGGATCTGAATGCGTCCATCGCCGCCGAGCGTGCCGGGTCGATGGACAAGGCCAGTGCGGTAGATCGCTGGCGCGAGCACGACGGTTTCGACGCGGGCGAACGCCTGGCGCTGGAATACGCCGAAGCGATGTCGCAAACCGGTTGCCTGGTCGACGACGACCTGTCGCAGCGGCTGCGCAAGCAATTCGATGAGCCGACCTTGATCGAGCTGACCGCGTTGATCGCCTTCCAGAACATGTCGGCGCGCTTCAATGCCGCGCTGGACATTGCGCCGCAGGGCCTTTGCCGACTGCCCGATCAGGCCTGAGCCGATCTGCTGCCCGGCATTTGATCTCCGGGGTCAGTGCTCGAGTGCGCGCTGCACTTGAAGTGCCTCGGCCATGTGGGCGATGGCAATCGTTTCGGCGCCCGCCAGATCGGCCACGGTGCGCGCCACCTTCAGTGTGCGGTGCAGACGCCGGCCCGACCAGCCCAGGCGCTCGGCGGCTTTACGCAGAAACGTCGCGGCGGCGTCGTCGAGCGCGCAGTGCTGGTCGATCTGCGCCGGCTCCAGCGCCGCATTGCTGACGCCCTGGCGCTGCATCTGCCGTGCGCGTGCCGCTGCCACGCGCGCAGCCACCACGGCGCTGGCTTCGCCATCGGGCAGCGCCATCAATTCAGCCGGGCTGACCGCCAGCACCTCCACGCGCAGGTCGATGCGGTCGAGCAGCGGGCCCGACAGCTTGCCCTGGTAACGGTTCACCTGTTCAGGTGTGCAGCGGCACTGGCGGCCGGTGGCAGCGGTCGCGCCGTGGTAGCCGCAGGGGCAGGGGTTCATCGCCGCGACGAGCTGAAAGCGCGCCGGAAACTGCGCCTGCCGCGCCGCGCGCGAGATCGTGATGCGGCCGGTCTCCAGCGGTTCACGCAAGGCTTCGAGCGCGCTGCGCGGCAGCTCGGGCGTTTCGTCCAGGAACAGCACGCCGCCATGCGCCAGCGAGATCTCGCCCGGCCGTGGCGGTGATCCACCGCCCACCAGCGCCACCGCGCTGGCCGTGTGGTGCGGTGCGCGCACCGGGCGCTGGCCGAACTGCGTGGGGTCGAAGCCCTGGCTGGACAGGCTCAGCAACGCCGCGCTGGCCAGCGCCTCGGCCTCGTCCATCGGCGGCAGCAGGCCGGCCAAGCGCTGCGCCAGCATCGACTTGCCGGTGCCCGGCGGGCCGATCAGCAGCAGGCTGTGGCCGCCGGCGGCGGCGATCTCCAGCGCGCGTTTGGCCCCCGCCTGGCCCTTCACGTCACGCAGGTCGACCGTACCGTGCGGGCTGGCCACCGCTTTGGCTGCCACGGCCATCGGCAGTGGCTGCGCTGCGTCGCCCGGCAGCAGCGCCTGCACCACCTGAATGAGGTGGCTGGCGGCACGCACCGTCAGCCCCGGCACCAGGGCCGCTCCGGCGGCACTCTCAGTAGGCAGCACCAGCGTGCGGGTGGCGCCGCTGCGCCGCATGGCCAGCGCCAGTGCCAGTGCACCGCGCACCGGGCGCAGTTCACCGGCCAGCGACAGTTCACCGGCAAATTCATAGGGCGCCAGCGCCGCCGGGTCGATCACACCGCCGGCGGCCAGGATGCCCAGCGCGATCGGCAGGTCGAAGCGGCCCGAATCCTTGGGCAGGTCGGCCGGCGCCAGGTTGACCGTGATGCGCTTGTTGTGCGGAAAGGCGAAGCCGCTTTGCTGAAGCGCGGCGCGCACGCGCTCGCGTGATTCCTTCACCTCGGTCTCGGCCAGGCCCACCAGCGTGAAGCTGGGCAGGCCGTTGGCCAGTTGCACCTCGACCTGCACCTCGGGCGCGTCCAGTCCGTCGAGCGAGCGACTGATGACCACGGCCAGCGACATGCGGTGCCCTCCTGTGAAGGCATCCGGCGGCCTTCGCATCCTTTGTCGATTCGGCTGATTGTGCCGGCTGCAAGGTGTGGCGTGGCGCTGCACCGTCTCGGTGCTGCAAGCGACGAAACACCAAGTCGGTGCAGGTCGATGGCTCGCCAGCGTGCATCGGGCTGCTTTGTGGCACGGCAAGAGGGCAGAAAGTGGGTTTGATGTTTGGCACGGAAGCTGCAAACCCGCATGCAGAACCCTCACTCTGCTTCGGAGCTCTGCATGAAGAAAACCCTTCTATCGCTGGCCACGGTCGTCGCCGCTGCGGCACTGCCCAGTGCCGCCTGTGCCCAGCTCGCGTTCAACGTCGGTGCCAGCACCGACTACCGCTACCGCGGCATTTCGCAGTCGCGCCTGAAGCCGGCGGTCCAGGGCGGTATCGACTATGCGGCTGGCGGCTTCTACGTCGGCGCCTGGGCCTCGTCGATCAAGTGGATCAAGGACGCCGGCGGCGACGCTTCGGTCGAAGTCGACCTCTACGGTGGCTACAAGGGCGAGATCGCCAAAGGCGGCCTGAGCTATGACGTCGGGGTGCTGACCTATCAGTACCCCGGCCACAAGCTGGGCGTCAGTCCGAACACGACCGAGATCTACGGCGCGCTGAGTTTCGGCCCGGCCACCGCCAAGTACTCGCACTCGTTGAGCAACCTGTTCGGCTTCTCGGACAGCAAGAACAGCGGCTACCTCGACCTCGGCGCCAGCTTCGACGTCGGCGCTGGCGTGACGCTGGCGCCGCACATCGGGTACCAAAAGGTCTCGGGCAACAGCGACTACTCGTACACCGACTACTCGCTGGCCGTCAGCAAAGACTTCGACGGCCTGGTGGTCAGCGCCTCCGCGGTCTATGCCGATGTGAAGAGGCTCGGCGGCGTTCCCGCCTACATCAGCCCCGGCGGCAAGAACCTGGGCAAGACCGGCCTGGTGCTGGCCGTCAAGTACAACTTTTGAGGAGACTCCGCCATGAAGATGGTGACTGCCATCGTCAAGCCCTTCAAGCTTGACGAAGTTCGCGAGGCGCTCAGCGGCGTCGGTGTGCAGGGGGTCACGGTGACCGAAGTCAAGGGCTTCGGGCGCCAGAAAGGCCACACCGAGCTGTACCGCGGCGCCGAGTACGTGGTCGACTTTCTGCCCAAGGTGAAAGTCGAGGTCGCCGTCGACGATGCAGTCGTCGAACGCGTGATCGAGGTCATCGAGGCCTCGGCCCGCACCGGCAAGATCGGCGACGGCAAGATCTTCGTCAGCGCGCTCGAGCAGGTGGTGCGCATCCGCACCGGCGAGACCGGAAAGGATGCCCTGTGAGCCCCACCCCCACTTCGACCCGGATCATGAGCAAGATCCTGATGACTATGGCCTTGGCCGTGCTGGCTCTGGGCTTCTCGGGCCCGGGTCACGCGCAGGACGCAGCAGCCTCGGCGCCGGCCGCTGTGGCGACTGCGGTGGCCGATGCCGCCTCGGCAGTCGTTGCACCCGCGGCCGCCGCGCCGGTGCCGAACAAGGGCGACGTCAGCTGGATGCTGCTGTCCACGCTGCTGGTGATCATGATGGCGATCCCCGGCCTGGCGCTGTTCTACGGCGGGCTGGTGCGCAGCAAGAACATGCTGTCGGTGCTGATGCAGGTGTTCGTCACCTTCTCGATGATCGTCGTGCTGTGGGTCGTCTACGGCTACAGCCTGGCGTTCACCGAAGGCAATGCCTTCATCGGCGGCTTCGACCGCCTGTTCCTGAAAGGCGTGTTCGACCCCATGAAAGGCGAGTTCGCGATGGCGGCCACCTTCAGCAAGGGCGTGGTCATCCCCGAGATCGTGTTCGTGGTCTTCCAGGCCACCTTCGCGGCCATCACCTGCGGCTTGATCGTGGGCGCCTTTGCCGAGCGTGTGAGGTTCAGCGCGGTGCTGCTGTTCATGGCGATCTGGTTCACCTTCAGCTACGCCCCGATGGCACACATGGTGTGGTTCTGGATGGGCCCCGACGCCTACACCAGCAAGGCCCTGGTCGACGGCTTGAACGCCAAGGCCGGCCTGATCTGGCAATGGGGCGCGCTGGACTTTGCGGGCGGCACCGTGGTGCACATCAACGCCGCAGTGGCCGGCCTGGTGGGCGCCTACATGATCGGCAAGCGCGTGGGCTACGGCAAGGAGTCGATGGCGCCGCACAGCCTGACGCTGACCATGGTCGGTGCCTCGCTGCTGTGGGTGGGCTGGTTCGGCTTCAACGCCGGGTCGGCACTCGAGGCCGGCAACAGCGCGGCGCTGGCCTTCATCAACACCTTGACGGCCACGGCGGCGGCGGTGCTGGCCTGGTGCCTGGGTGAGTCGCTGATGAAGGGCAAGGCGTCAATGCTGGGCGCGGCCTCGGGCGCGGTGGCCGGCCTGGTGGCGATCACGCCGGCGGCGGGCAACGTGGGCATCGTGGGCGGCCTGGTGATCGGTTTCGTCGCCGGCTTTGCCTGCTTGTGGGGGGTCAGCGGCCTCAAGCGGCTGCTCGGCGCCGACGACTCGCTGGACGTGTTCGGTGTGCATGGCGTCGGTGGCATCGTCGGTGCACTGCTGACCGGGGTCTTCAACAGCCAGGCGCTGGGCGGGCCGGGGCTGGTGACCGACTGGGTCAGCGCCAGCGTCGGCTCCACCGGCATCCTCGACCAGGTGTGGATCCAGGCCAAGGCGGTGGCGTTGACCATCGTCTGGTCGGGCGTGGTGGCCGCTGTCGCCTACAAGATCGTCGACCTCACGCTCGGCCTGCGTGTGCCCGAAGACGAAGAGCGCGAAGGTCTGGACATCGCCTCGCACGGCGAGACGGCCTACAGCAAGTAAGCGCCGCGTACACACCAAGCCTCGAAGGGGCCGCTGCGGCGGCCCCTTTCCAGGATCGGCCGCTGCGGCAGCCGCTTTTCAGGGTCAGCCGCTGCGGCAGCCCTTGCGTCATTCACAGGCGCTGGCAGAACTCGGTCAGGTGGGTGCGGAACCACTGGTGGCCGGCATCGGCGTCCAGGCGCTGGTGCCAGATCAGGTAGACCGGGAACTGCGGCATGCGCAGCGGCACGGCGTGCGCGCGCAGCTTGAAGTGGTCGGCGTACAGCGTGGCCATGCGCCGCGGCAAAGTGCAGATCATGTCGCTGGCCAGCACCATCAGCGGCATCGAGATGAAGTGCGGCACCCGCATCGCGATGCGGCGTTGCAGCCCGCGCTTGGCCAGCGCCAGGTCGATCATCGGCCGTGCATTCGCCGGCGCGGCCAGCATCACGTGGCGCAGCGCCAGGTACTGCTCCAGGTTCATGCGTTCGCCCAGCAAGGGATGGTCGCGCCGCGACAGGCTCAGCAGCGTTTCGGTCAGCACGCAGGCGTGGCGGTAGTTCGCATCGGGCAGCGTGAAGTAGTCCAGCGCCAGGTCGACCGTGCCTTCACGCAGTTCGACCGCAAGCTGCGCGCTGCTTTCGGCGCGGATGCGCATGCGCAGGTTGGGCGCCACGTCGGCCAGCCAGCGGATGAAGCCGGGCAGGATGACCGACTCGCCGTAGTCCTCGACCGCGATCACGAACTCGCGCTCGGAGCGCGCGAAGTCGAATTCCTCGTCGTCGCGCAGGCCATGCTCCAGCGTGTTCAACGCCTGCCGGATCGGCTCGGCCAGCTTGCGGGCACGCGGGGTCGGCAGCATGCCCTGTGCCGAGCGCTCGAACAGCGGGTCCTGCAGGCGCTCGCGCAGGCGCGCCAGCGCGTTGCTCACCGTCGGCTGCGACAGGTGCAGCTTGGCCGCCGCCCTGGAAATGCTGCGCTCGCCATAGATGGCGTCGAACACCAGCAGCAGGTTCAGATCCAGCGAACGCAGGTTCATGGGCAGGATTATTCAAATCTTCAATACACTCAATTCTGCATAAGAAGTTGCTGAATAACCTGCCGGCGCTCACACTGGGCTTGAGTACCCGAACAGGAGAGCCCGCATCATGCGTTCAGAGGTTGCCATCGTCGGCTTCGGCCGCACGCCCTACAGCAGGGCCAGACCGGGCGATCCGGTGCTGACGGTCGACGAGTACATCGCCTGGGCCGCCGACCTGGCGCTGCAGAAGGCCGGCATGAGCAAGAACGACTTCGACGGCCAGGGCCTGGGCGTGGCCCATGCCGAGGCGGCGCACACGGTGAACTGGTCGGCTGCGGTGGCTGAAAACCTGGGCATCAGCCCGACCGTGCTGCTGCGCGCCGACCAGGGCGGGGCCTCGGCGTCGGCGATGCTGATCCGCGCTGCCGCGATGATCCAGTCCGGCATCGTCGACCGCGTGCTGGTGGTCGGCGCCGACACGCCGCTGCACATCCCGTCGGCGGCGCCCGGCCTGCCGCTGTCGCCCGAGCGCACGCGCGGCGTGTACTGGGACTTCCAGGGCCCGTTCGGCGTGATGGGCGCCAGCGCGCAGTTCGCGCTGGTGCTCAGCCGGTACATGCACGAACACAAGGTCACGCCCGAGCAGCTGGGCAAGATCGCGGTCAACGCGCGCTACCACGCCGGGCTGCACGAAGGCGCCATCTACCGCACGCCGTTCACGCTGCAGGACTACCTGGATTCGCGCGTTTTGACCGACCCGATCCGGCTGCTCGACTGCGTGCCCATCGTCAACGGCGGCCTGGCCTACGTGGTGACCTCGGCCAAGACGGCACGCACGCTGACCGACCGCCCGGTCTATCTGCGCGGCTTCGGCGAGGCCAACAACTACTACCGCGGCTCGCGCTCGTTGCCCGACATCACCTACACCGGCTTCACGCAGGCGGCGCCTCAGGCGCTGCAGATGGCCGGCGTGACGCAGCGCGACATCCAGTTCCTGCAGCCCTACGACGACTACCCCTTCATCGCGATGATGACGATCGAGGACCACGGTTTTTGCAAGAAGGGCGAAGGCGGGCGCTTCGTCGAAGAGCACGACCTGCACTTCGACGGCGACTTTCCGATGTCCACCGACGGCGGACAGCTCTCGGGCGGGCAGCCCGGCGGCGCCATCGGCGGCTTCATGCCGCTGATCGAATCGGTCACCCAGCTGCGCGGCGAAGCGGGCGCGCGCCAGGTGCGCGACGCGCGCATCGGCATCTCCTGCGGCTTTGGCGGCATTCCCTACGGCCGCCCCGGCCGCAGCTGCATTTCGCTCGTCCTGTCCACGGAGCCCTGAGCATGAGCGCCATCGTCAACCCCGCCACCGGCAAGCCGCTGCCGACCATCACCGACCTCACGCGGCCGTTCTGGACGGCCGCGAAAGAGGGCCGTTTGATGCTGCAGAAATGCCAGCGCTGCGCCACCTTCAACTTCCACCCCAAACCCTGGTGCATCGAATGCGGCAGTCGTGAGTTGCAGTGGACCGACGCCAAGCCTTTCGGCACGATCTACGCGACCACGATCTCGCGCTCGGTGGCGATGAACTTTCCCGGCTGGCAGGCCGAGCTGCCGGTGCTGATGTGCCTGATCGACCTGGACGATGGCGCGCGCATGTACGGCCAGGTCACGCACTGCAAGCCCGAGGCGCTGCACATCGGCATGCGCGTGAAGGCCTACTTCGAGGCCATCAGCGACGATGCCGGCATCCCCAAGTTCAGGCCGCTGCAGGACGCCTGAATCGTGAACGACGACGCGCTGCCCGACGACGATCTGCTGCGCCGCGCCGGCATGCAGGGCGTGCCGTTCGACTGGCAGGACGCGTTGCGCCTGGACGATCAGCTGACGCCCGAAGAGGTGATGATCCGCGACAGTGCACGCACCTATGCGCAAGAGCGGCTGATGCCGCGCATCCTGCTGGCGCACCGTCACGAAGACTTCGACGTCGAGGTGATGCGCGAGATGGGCGCGCTGGGTTTTCTGGGTGCCACCATCCAGGGCTTCGGCTGCGCCGGCATCAGCTACGTGGGCTACGGACTGATTGCGCGCGAGTTCGAGCGTGTGGACACGGCCTTCCGCTCGGCGCTGGGCGTGCAGAGCACGTTGAGCATGATGCCGATCTACCTGTTCGGCAGCCAGGAGCAGCGTGAGCGCTACCTGCCGGCGATGGCGCGCGCCGACAAGCTGGGTTGTTTCGGCCTGACCGAGCCCGACCATGGGTCTGACCCGGGGGGCATGAAGAGCCGCGCGCGCAAGGTCGACGGCGGCTGGCGCCTGAGCGGCAGCAAGACCTGGATCACGCATGCGCCGATCGCCGACCTGATGGTGGTGTGGGCCAAGGACGACGAGGGCCGCGTCGGCGGCTGGATCCTCGAGCGCGGCATGAAGGGTTTGTCGACGTCCAAGATCGAGGGCAAGTTCTCGGTGCGTGCGTCGCCCACCGGCGAGATCCACATGGACGACGTGTTCGTGCCCGAGACGCAGCGCCTGCCCGGTGCCAAAGGCCTGGCCGCGCCCTTTGCCTGCCTGAACAACGCGCGCTTCGGCATCTGCTGGGGCGCGATGGGTGCGGCCGAGTTCTGCTGGCACGCGGCGCGCCAGTACACGCTGGACCGCAAGCAGTTCGGCCGCCCGCTGGCGGCCAACCAGCTGGTGCAGAAGAAGCTGGCCGACATGCAGACCGAGATCACGCTGGGCCTGCTGGGCTGCCTGCACCTGAGCCGGCTGCGCGACGACGGCCGTGCCAGCCCCGAGATGATCTCGCTGCTCAAGCGCAACTGTGCCGGCAAGGCGCTGGACATCGCGCGCACGGCGCGCGACATGCACGGCGGCAACGGCATCGCCGACACCTACCATGTGATCCGCCACCTGATGAACCTGGAGACCGTGAACACGCTGGAAGGCACGCACGACATCCACGCGCTGGTGCTGGGCCGCGCCCAGACCGGCATCTCTGCCTTCAACTGATCCTGTGCCGATGTCTACCGACGCCACCACCCGCGCTGCCGCGATCCACGGCCTGATCCACCCACAGTCGATCGCGATCATCGGCGCGTCAGCCGATCTGTCCAAGATCAACGGCCGACCGCTCAAGCACCTGCTGGACAAGGGCTACACCGGCCGCATCCTGCCGGTCAACCCCAAGTACGCCGAGATCGCCGGCGTACCCTGCCACGCCAGCATCGCCAGCCTGCCCGAAGCGGCCGACCTGGCCATCGTGGCCGTGCCGGCGGCCGAGGTGCTGGCCAGCATCGATGCGCTGGGCCGGCGCGGCGTGCGCGCCGCGGTGATCTTCAGTTCGGGCTTCGGCGAGACCGGCGCGGCCGGCCTGGCGATGGAGCGCGAACTGGCCGACTGCGCGCGCCGCCACGGCATGGTGCTGTGCGGCCCCAACTGCCTGGGCTTCGTCAACGCCTTCGACCGTGTCTACGCCACCTTCAGCCAGTACGCAGACGGCGACACCGGCCCCGGGCCGGTGGCCTTCGTCACGCAGTCGGGCGCCTTCGGCACCGCGATCGCCGCGCTGGCGCGCCAGCGTGGGCTGGGCCTGGGCTATTTCATCAACACCGGCAACCAGGCCGACCTGGACTTCAGCGAGCTGATGGACAGCGTGATCGACGACCCGCGCATCCGCGTTGCCGCCGGCTACCTGGAAGGGCTGGAAGACGGCGATGCGCTGATCCGGCTGGCGCAGCGCTGTCACCAGCTGGGCAAGCCGCTGGTATTGACCAAGGTCGGCCGCATGGTCTCGGGCCAGCGCGCGGCCGCGTCGCACACCGGCGCGCTGGCGGTGGCCGACACCGTGTTCGACGCCGTGCTGCGGCAGTACGGCGTGCTGCGTGCGCGCAACGAAGAGCAGATGCTCGACATGCTGCAGGCGCTGAGCCAGGACCGACGCCCCGCCGGCTTCGGTCTGGGCATCGCCACGCAATCGGGCGGCGCCGGCGTGATGATGGCCGACCGTGCCGAAGAGGTCGGGCTGACCATGCCCGAACTGACACCGGCCACGCAGGCGCGCCTGGCCGCGGTGATGCCGGCCTTCGGTGCGGCCGGCAATCCGGTCGACGTGACCGGGCAGTTCGTCGCCCGCCCCGAGCTGCTGCGCGAATCGGTGGTGGCCTTGCTTGACGATCCCGGCATCGATGTCGCCATCGTCTGGCTGCAGCTGATGACGGCGCATGTGGACGTGCTGGTGCGCATCTTCTGTGAGATCCGCGACCGCACGAATGTCGGCAACCGCAAGCCCTTCTTCGTCTGCTGGGTGGCGGCACCTGCGGCGGCGTTGACGCGCTTGCGCGCCGAGGGCATCGTGGTCTTCAGTGCCGGCGAGCGTGCGGTCGAGGCCGCGGCCGCGCTGGCCCGCCATGCCGCCTTCAGCCGCGCGCAACAGTCGCGGCAACCGTCGGCGCCGCGCGCCGCGCCGGTGCTGCCGGTGATCGACGCCGAAGGGGTGCAGCCCAGCGTGCAGGCGGCCCAGTGGCTGCGTGCCGCCGGTGTGCCGATCGCGCCGGTGGCGCTGGCCGCCGACGAAGAACAGGCGGTCGCCTTGTGGCGCGCAGCCGGGGGCGCGGTGGCGCTGAAGATCGAATCGCGCGACATCACGCACAAGACCGAGGTCGGCGGCGTGATCCTCAAGCTCGACGACGAGGCCGCGGTGCGCGCTGCCTTCAGCACGCTGCTGCAGCGGGCGCGCAGCGCCATGCCGCAGGCGCGGCTGGACGGCGTTCTGGTGCAGCCGATGGCGCAGGGCCACCTCGAGCTGGTGCTGGGCGTGCAGCGCGACCCGATCTTCGGCATGGTGGTGATGGTCGGTCTGGGCGGCGTGCTGGTTGAGGTGCTGAAAGACGTGGCCTTTCGCCGCGCACCGTTCGACGCCGACGAAGCCCAGGGCATGCTGCGCGAACTGCGGCTGGGCGCGCTGCTCGATGGCGTTCGCGGCCAGCCTGGTGTCGACCGCGGCGCCCTTTCACAGATGCTGAGCGACCTGTCGCACTGGGCCGCCGCGATGCGGCCGCTGCTGGCCGAACTCGATCTCAACCCGGTGCTCGTGGGCAGCACGGGCCCGATGGCGGTGGACTGTGTCATGGTGCTGCGTCGCCAGGGCCCCGACGTCGCCCAGAATCCGTCATCGCATGCTTGATCACCATCCCACCAACCCAACGCATCAACCACCCGGAGATACGACGACCATGGTTCCAGCCTTCACGCACCGGATGCAGCAGCTCTTCGTTGCCACTGCCGTCGCCAGCGCATCGTTTGCCCTGAGCAGCGCCGCCTGGGCGCAGAGCAGCTACCCCAACCGGCCGATCACCGTGATCGCGCCCTACAGCGCCGGCGGTGACGCCGATCTGGCAGGGCGCAATTTCGCCGCCGCTGCGCAGCGCGTGCTGGGGCAGACGGTGATCGTGGTCAACAAGACCGGCGCCAGCGGCGTGATCGGCTCGGCCCAGGTGGTTGCAGCCGCGCCCGACGGCTACACGCTGCTGCTGGCGCGCACCGGCTCGCAGGCCATCCTGCCGGCGATCCAGCCCACGTCGACCAAGTACAAATGGGACGACTACACCTTCATCGGCACGCTTGAACTCAACCCCTATGCCTGCACGGTCAACGCCAAGTCGCCGTACAAGACACTGGACGACCTGATCAAGGCCATTCGCGCCAAGGGCAAGTCGATGAACTTCGGCACCGCCGGCCAGCTGACCACCAACGACATGGGCCCGCGTGAACTGTTCAGCCTGCTCAAGCTGACGCCTGATCAGACGCCCACCATGATCCCGTACAAGGGTACGGGCGACACCGTGCAGTCGCTGCTGGCCAGCGAGACCGACTTCTCCTGCGGCAGCATGGGGCCGTTCCTGGGCCATCTGAAGGCCGGCACGCTGCGCGCCCTGATGGTCACCACACCCGAGCGCCTGGCCGCGGCACCCGACGTGCCCACCGCGCGCGAGCTGGGCTTTGCCGAGATGGAGCGCATCGTCGGCTGGAGCGCCGTCTTCGGGCCTGTCGGCCTGCCGGCCGACGTGCGCGACAAGCTGGCCGCCACGCTGAAGACCGTCGCCGCCGATCCGGCCTGGCAGGCCGGCACCGCGCAATCCGGCTCGGTGCCCTATGTCAAGTCGCCGGAAGAAACGCGCGACTTCGTCCGGGCCCAGTACCAGCTGTACCGCACGCTGGGCGAGCAGCTGGGGATCATCGACGCCAAGAAGTAGGCCCGGAATGTCGAGGGTGCGCGCATTTCCCGCCGCTCAGCTCAGATCGGGCCGGTGAGCCTGAAGCCATGCGCGGACCTGCGCCAGCAGGTCGACGGCGCAAGCCAAGCACTCGGCCGAGATGGCGTCGGGAATGAGATCGCCGGAATAGTCGGACAGGTTGCGCTGCTTGCGCAGGGCGTCCAGCACGACGACCTGGGCTTGTGGCAGGCCCACGCTCTGCGGCAGCGTCTGGATGGCCGTTTGGTGATGACCGGGTTTGCTGGTCAAGGTGCGGTAGCCATTGGCGTGCAAGGCCACGATGGCGGCTTGCATGATGGCCTTGTAGGCGGCATCGAACCGGTTCTCAGCGCTCAGGCCCTGCAGCTTCGCGTCAGCAATGTTGCGTTGTGCGGCGGCCAGCAGCTTGGCCACCAGCGCCTTGTCCGGCGGCACCGCGTCAAGGCTGATGCCCAGCAAGTTCTTCAAGGACATGGGCGTTTCCGATCAAGAACAGCTTGGGTTTGGCCAGCACGTCGGCGAGAAAGGGCTCAGTCGGGACCTTGGCGATGAACTCGTCCGCGGTGAAGACCTTGGGGTTCACGTCGCGACCCAGTACCGACTGCGTGGGGTGCAGCAGTTCCACCGCTTGGCGGAAGCCGAGGTCGCCGATCAGCATCACGTCGATGTCGCTGCCGCCAGTCTCTCGGCCCTGTGCCACGGAGCCAAACACAAAGGCCACCTGAAGCTGGTTTGCCGCCGGCGTCAGGGCCTGGGCGAGCACGTCGGCCAAGCCGGAGGTCTTGCGCAGGATGCTGGCCAGTTCGCTGAAGATGGGAGCACTGGTGTCCGCGCTGTAGATCTGCTGGTTGCCGCGCTTCTCGCGCTTGAGCAGACCCGCCTGCGCCAACTTGCCCAACTCGCGCGTGATGGTGCCGGCTGGCAGCCCCGTGCGGCGGGCGATTTCGCGGCCATGCAAGGCTTCATCGGGCCGCAACAACAGCAGGCCCAGTACCCGGCGCCGATACTCCGGGAACAACAGCGATGGCAAAGATTGATGCATTTTCGGCGACAAGTGTCGCTTTATTTGCATCACTTCTCAAGTCAACTGCGGCAATCAGTCGAACTGCCGCCCGCTGCACGCGGGGTCTTGCATGCCTTGCCTCGTCCGAAAAGGTGTCACCGGCGCTTGCTTGCGGCTCAAGTCAATGGAGGGGCGGTCCTCCAGCCCGTCCTGCCCCAAACAGCAGGCGCTGGCCTCCTGCATCCGATCGGCGAACCCCTGTAAGGCTTTGCATCGGTGAAACCTCGGGGCCACGGCTGACGGGTGACTGACTGCATGCCATATTCATGCCTCGGCATTTGAGCGTACAGCCGGCGCTTGCCTGATGGGGTGCTGGCGCCGGAAGTCGCCGCTGCTGACAGGGAGGGACCGTGACTCATCCTTCGGTGGGCGCGGCCGTGGTCGATCGATTCGACTCGGCCGGTGCACCCGGGCCGCAATCAAGCCCCGAGCGCGGCGATGCCTCTCTGGCCGCGCTTTGCTTGCTGGCCCGCCTGCACCTGGTGGCCGCCGAGCCGGCGATGCTGCGACACACGCTGGGCCTCGGTCCTCACGAGCCCGTGACGCCGGCCGACCTACTGCGGGCTGCGCGCCACCTGGGCTTGAAGGCACGCTGGGCGCGCACCAGGGCTGACCGCTTGGCCGTCACACCACTGCCGGCCCTGGCCCGCATGCGAGATGCCAAGTCCGTGGTGCTGGCCCAGTGCGATGGCCAGCGTGTGCTGCTGCAAGACCTGACCACTGAACCCCATCGTCCTGTCATCGAGCCGCTGAATACGTTTGCCCGGCAGTGGACGGGCGAGCTCCTGCTCATCACCAGCCGTGCCAGCCTGGTGGGTGAAATGGCTCGTTTTGACTTCAGCTGGTTCATTCCCAGCCTGGTCAAACATCGCAAGCTGATCACCGAGGTCTTGCTGGTCAGCTTGGTACTGCAGCTGTTTGCACTGGTCAGCCCGCTGTTCTTCCAGGTGGTGATGGACAAGGTGCTGGTGCACCGGGCCTTCAGCACGCTGGACGTGCTGGTGGTCGGCCTCGTGGCGGTGGCGCTGTTCGAAAGCACGCTCACGGTATTGCGAGCCTACGTCTTCAGCCATACCACCAGCCGCATCGACGTGGAGCTGGGCTCGCGCCTGTTCCGCCATCTGTTGGCGCTGCCCATGTCGTACTTCCAGGCGCGCCGCGTGGGTGATTCGGTGGCACGCGTGCGCGAGCTGGAGAACATCCGCAGCTTTCTCACCGGCAACGCGCTGACACTCGTGCTTGACGTGCTGTTCAGCGTCGTCTTCATCGCGGTGATGCTGCTGTACAGCGTCAAGCTGACCCTGGTCGTCTTGATCAGCCTGCCGCTGTACCTGCTGTTGAGCCTGGCAGTGGTGCCGGTGCTGCGCACCCGGCTGGACGAGAAGTTTGCCCGTGGCGCCGAAAGCCAGGCCTTGTTGGTGGAGGGCATCACCGGCATCCAGACCGTCAAGGCCGGCGCGCTTGAGCCGCAGTTGGCCAGGCGCTGGGACGAGCAGCTTGCAGCCTATGTGTCGGCCAGTTTTCGCACCGGCACCCTGGCAACCGGTGCGCATGAAAGCGTCAACCTGATTGGCAAACTGGTCAACGCCGCCATGCTGTGGCTGGGCGCGCAGTTGGTGATGGACGGTGCGTTGACCGTCGGCATGTTCGTCGCGTTCAACATGTTTGCAGGCCGGGTGGCGCAACCCATCATGCGCATCGCGCAGATGTGGTCAGACTTCCAGCAGACGGGGCTGTCGATGCGCCGCCTGGCCGACATCCTGAACACCCGCACTGAAGTGCCGCCGTCCAGCGCCGTGCAGCTGCCAGCGCTGCAGGGCCGCATCACGCTGAACAGCGTGAGTTTTCGCTACCGGCCTGAAGCGGCCCCGGTGCTGCACGACATCCAGCTCGACATCCATCCGGGTGAGGTGATCGGCATCGTCGGCCGGTCAGGCTCAGGCAAGAGCACCTTGACCAAGCTCATCCAGCGCCTGCACGTGCCTGAACAAGGGCGTTTGCTGGTGGATGGCATCGACCTGGCGTCGATCGACACCGCCCAACTGAGGCGTCAGCTCGGCGTGGTGCTGCAAGACAACTTCCTGTTCAACCGCAGCGTGCGCGAGAACATCGCCATCACCGACCCCGCCGCGCCGCTTCAACAGGTGGTGCAGGCGGCCCAGCTGGCCGGCGCACACGACTTCATCAGTGAACTGCCCGAAGGCTACGACACCCGCGTGGGCGAACAAGGCGCCAGCTTGTCGGGCGGGCAAAGGCAGCGCGTGGCCATTGCGCGGGCCCTGTTCACCCAGCCGCGCATCCTGATCTTCGACGAAGCCACCAGCGCCTTGGACTATGAAAGCGAGAGCCTCATCCAGCGCAACATGGCCGCCATCTGCCAAGGCCGGACCGTGCTCATCATTGCCCACCGCCTGAGCGCCGTGCGCCGCGCCCACCGCATTGTGGTGATGGACTGCGGCCGCATCGTTGAGTGCGGCCCGCACCCGCAGCTTCTGCAACAACCGGGTCTGTACGCGCAGCTGTGGCGCATGCAGCAAGAAGGCGGTGCATGAAACAGGCCAACTCCGCCGCCGCCGCACTGCGCCACCCCTGGGTGGAACTGGCCGCGCGCTACCGCACGGTGGCGGCTGCGGCCTGGGCCATGCGGCATGAACTGGCAGGCCCGCGCCGTCTGGCTGACGAAGCCGCCTTTCTGCCCGCGGCGCTGAGCCTGCAGGAAACGCCGGTGCACCCGGCGCCGCGCCGCGCCATGGCCGTGATCATTGTGTTGTTCCTCGCGGCGCTGGTCTGGACCACAGTCGGCCAGGTCGACATCGTGGCCGTGGCGGCGGGCCGCATCGTCGTCAGCGAGCGCAGCAAACTCATCCAGCCGCTGGACGCCGCCGTGGTGCGCGTCATCCATGTTCGCGATGGCGACAAGGTGCGCGCCGGCCAACTTCTGGTGGAACTGGACCCGACCGGCGCGACGGCCGACAAGGCCAACCTGGCCGAGCAGCTGCGGACGATGCAAGCTGAGGCCGAGCGCAGCCAGGCCCTGGTGCGCGCCGTCACGCAAGGGGCAGCGCCCAGGTTGCAGCGCGTCGATGCGGATCAGCAGGCGCTGCTGGCTGCCGAATGGCAAGACTTCAACAGCAAGCGCGACCGTCTGCGGACCGAGTTGATGCGTCGCCGGGCCGAGCGCGACACCGCCCAAGAGCAGATCGTGAAGCTGCAAAGCACCTTGCCGCTGGCTCGGCGGCGCGAGACCGATACCGTGGACCTGGCCAGCGACGGCTTTGCGCCGCGCCATGCCGGCGAGGACCGCGCGCGCGAGCGGCTGGAGATTGAGCGTGACCTGGCGACCTTGCTGGCGCGCGGCCGCGAATCCGAGGCTGCCATTCAAGAAGCCCAGGACGCCTCGCGTGCGCAGCAAAGCGAGGCCGTTCGGGTGTGGAGCGACCGTGGCAGCCAGGCGCGGTCCAAAGTGGCGCAGCTGCTGCAGGAAAGCAGCAAGTCCGAGCAGCGCGAGCGTCTGACACGCTTGTGCGCACCTGCGGCCGGTACCGTGCAGCAACTGGCGGTGCACACCGCCGGCGGCGTGGTCACGCCCGCGCAGGCCCTGATGGTCATCGTTCCCGACGGTGCCGAAGTGACCGCCGAAGTGATGCTGGAGAACAAGGACATTGGTTTCGTGCAGCCGGGGCAGCCGGTGGCGGTGAAGCTCGAGACCTTCAGTTTCACCCGCTACGGCACTGTGCCAGCCACTGTGCTGCGCGTGAGTGCTGATGCGGTGGTTGACGAAAAGCGCGGGGCGATCTTTCCGGCAACGCTGCGGCTGCTTGCCGAGGACATCGCGGTGGACGATCGGCGCGTGGCTTTGACACCGGGCTTAAGTTTGACGGCGGAGATACAGACTGGGCGGCGACGGGTGATTGAGTATCTGCTCAGCCCCTTGCAACAAAGGTTGGGTGAGAGTTTGAGGGAGAGGTGATTTCAGTGAACTTACGTGTCGCGTATCGCGGAAGCATTATCCAAATGCGTGCCGGATTTGAAAAGTGAGCAAGCTACCACGTCGACTATACGTCGCCATGCTAGTGGTCGCTGCGGCTGGTTCCCTTGGCGGGCTACCGATGATGCGGCAGGCAGAGTATTTCTCGCTTCATTTTGGGTATAAGTACCCAGACGTCTTTGCCATTCCATTTATATGGGCAACCTCGCAAGGTCGAGGTTTATCTGTATTTCTTATTCTTCTTTATGGATTCATGATTTTTCGTCTACCAAGCTGGATTGAGATGGTGTTGCTAATTTTTTCCGCCGGTATAGGACGATGGTTAATCGAGCAATTTCAGATTGGCTTTGAGGAGCTACTCTTCATGGGAGGATCGTTATTGTCTGAAATTCTGTTAATTGGCGTTCTGATTATTCCAGCATTTGCGCTGATTAAATTGGTGCGATGGATATATTATCTATGGAGAAATAAATTATGTCGTATTCAATAATAATAAAGATTGCCCCAAGAGGTTCTCCCCTTTCTGGCGACGAAAGAATCTCAGAAGTAGGGCATATGTGGTTCACACTCGTAAATTCGACGGGTGTGTCCTCGGACTATGGTTGGGCTCCTGCGGTCAGCGGCACACCAAACGGTCTCGGAAAGGTTTATGATAATGATAGTATTCACTATCAACAGAGAATTGGAGAATGGAGTTTTGATATCTCCGAGTCACAGTACCAGAGCGTAAAAACATGGGCTGATAATACGCGATTTCTTCAGTCATTTGGTTCGTATCAGAAATACAATTGGGCGTGGAATAGTTGTATTGACTTTGTTTGGGAAGCAACAAGAAAAGCGAGAGTAACAGATGCTCCAACGGATGGTGCCATTTGGCCTTCACTAAATTCACGACCGATTCTAGATCAATACTATCGATACTATAGTCGCTCAGAGTTCAATCGAGAGGGCCGCGCATACCCGGCACCCGGCATATGGGATCAAGTAAGCGACCTTTGGCGTCGCGCTTTGGCCCCCTCCCCTCGCGACCCCCTGGCCATCGACTTCGACGGCGACGGCATCGAAACCATGGGGGTAGGCGGCGCGAACGGCACCGTGCTCTTCGACCACGACGCCGACGGCGTACGCACCGGCACCGGCTGGCTGCTGCCCGATGACGCCTGGTTGGTACTGGACCGCAACGGCAATGGCCGCATCGACTCTGGCCGAGAGCTCTTCGGGGTCGACACGCTGATCACCAGCACTCAGGTGATCGACGGCGTCGTCACGTATACCCCGCGCCACGCTTCAAACGGTTTCGAAGCACTGGCTTCACTGGACACCGGCCACGGAGCCCTTGGCTCTGCGGGCTACGGCGACGGCGACTTCAACGCCAGCGATGCGCAGTTTGCCAACTTACAGGTCTGGCGCGACTTGAACAGTGACGGCCTGAGTCAGACAGGCGAATTGCAAAGCCTGCCCCAAGCCGGCATCACGTCCATCTCGTTGAACGTCACGCCCAGCAGCAGCAACCTGGGCAACGGCAACGCCATGACTGGCACGGCCAGCGTTACACGAGCCAACGGCAGCACCACGCAGATCGACAGCGTGCTGATGCAGGCAGGCAACCTCGATCTCACCAACAACCCCTTCTACCGCGATTTCACAAACACCATTCCGCTGAGTGCCGCGGCGCGCGCGCTGCCCGACATGGGCGGCAGCGGCGCACTGCGTGATCTGCGAGAGGCGATGAGCTCGGGCACCGCGCAGGCTGCAGCTTTGACCAATCAGGTGTTGGCATTCGCGGCAGCCACCACGCGCTCGGCACAGTTGGCGGCTATCGATGGGCTGCTCAAGGCCTGGGCGCTGACGGGACCGCGCTTGGATGCGGCCATGACAGACAAGTTGGAATCCTCCTACCCGGCCTATCTGCCCGTCAGCGGACCGCTGGATGCCACGGACTTTGCCGACCTGTACGGCTTGCGCATGGACCGGCTGGGCATCCCGTGGCGCAGCGAAGCCGAGGCGTTTCGTCAAGCACCCGCGATCGGCACATGGCTGCCGCTGGCCGCAAGGCTTGGTGCGGCCGGTTACCAAGCAGATTCCTACGCCCCGGACCATGGTGGAAACACACAGAACAACGTGTTCGCACCCTCCGTTCGGCGACCGCTCTTTCTCGACTTGGAGGATGCCCAGGGTTTCGTGGCCATGGTGGTGGTGCTCGGAGCGTTCAATGGCGAGGGCGCGTTGTCGCGTTTTGTCGAGGTGGTCAGCTGGTCGCCGTTCGACGCTGTTTATCGATTCAACTTCCCCGCGGCCGCAACCGAAGCGCTACCCCTGGCTTACGCCGCGCTTAAAGACTCGGTCTACGGCGCCTTGGTACTGCAGACCCGCCTGCGCCCCTACCTGGATGCCGTCGACCTGATCATCGATCAGTCGGGTATCCGCTTCGACACCACGGCGGTGCAGACGCTGCTCATCGCGCAACATGGCAGCTCGCCGCAGAAAGCCATTGAAGATCTGGTCGAGCTGCAGCGCTTCGCTGCGCCCACGCTGCAAGCAGTCGGGTTCGACGGTCTGGCGACGCTCCGAGGCTGGATTGAAGCCCTGCCCGCAGGGTCATCGCTGCTGACCGCAGCCGCAGACGCCGGCCTTCTCTACGGCGCCGCAACGACCGGCACCAGCCGTGACGACGTGGTGATGGGCAACACCGGCAACAACGCTCTGGCGGGCGCAGAAGGCAACGACTCGATCGACGGCGGCGCCGGAAACGACAACCTTAGCGGCAATGCCGGGTCGGATTTCATCTGGGGCCGAGAAGGGCAAGACAGTCTCCAAGGCGGTGATGGCGACGACATGCTCGACGGCGGATCGGGCAGTGACACGCTCAGCGGCGGCAAAGGCAACGACGTGTTCGTGTTCGGACGGGGCGACGGGCAAGACATCATTCAAGACGACGCACTGGACAGTGCGGCGGGCAAGATCAACACGCTCAAGTTCAAGCCGGGCGTGCTGCCCGGCGATCTGGTGCTGCAGCAGAACGTCAACAACGGCTGGGGCGCGGCTTTGGATGTCTCGATTGCCGGCACCGCCGACAAGGTGACGATCAACGGTTTCTTCTTCTTCGACCAGCCGCAGTCGATCTACAACGGCGTGCAGCGCTTCGAGTTTGCCGACGGCACAAGCTGGGACCTGCAGACCATCATCAACGGGACGCTCGCCGGCACGGCCGGCAACGACGTGCTGCGCGGCACGCTGAGCGACGACTTGTTTACTGGCAGTGCCGGAGCCGACCAGCTTTCTGGCTCCGCCGGCAACGACAGGATCGAAGGCGGCGCTGGCGACGACCGACTCAACGGCGACGATGGCAACGACGTGCTCGATGGCGGAGTGGGCAGCGACACACTCAGCGGCGGCAAGGGCGATGACGTGTTCGTGTTCGGCCGGGGTGATGGGCAAGACACCATCCTCGACGACTCGAGCGACAACGCCGCCGGCAAGATCAACACGCTGAAGTTCAAGCCCGGCGTGCTGCCCGGCGATCTGGTGCTGCAGCAGAACGTCAACAACGGCTGGGGAGCGGCTTTGGATGTCTCGATTGCCGGCACCGCCGACAAGGTGACGATCAACGGCTTCTTCTTCTTCGATCAGCCGCAATCGATCTACAACGGCGTGCAGCGCTTCGAGTTTGCCGACGGCACGAGCTGGGACTTGCAAACGATCATCAACAAGACTCTTTCCGGCACAGCTGGCAACGACGCGCTGCGTGGCACGCTGAGCGACGACTTCTTTGCGGGCAGCGCCGGAGCAGACCAACTCTCCGGCTCGGCCGGCAACGACACGATCGAGGGCGGCGCTGGCGACGACCGACTCAGCGGCGACGATGGCAACGACGTGCTCGATGGCGGAGTGGGCAGCGACACACTCAGCGGCGGCAAGGGCGACGACGTGTTTGTGTTCGACCGGGGAGACGGGCGAGACACCATCCTCGACGACTCGAGCGACAACGCTGCCGGCAAGATCAACACCCTCAAGTTCAAGCCGGGTGTGCTGCCCGGCGATCTGGTGCTGCAGCAGAACGTCAACAACGGCTGGGGCGCGGCTTTGGATGTCTCGATTGCCGGTGCCGCCGACAAGGTGACGATCAACGGTTTCTTCTTCTTCGACCAACCGCAATCGATCTACAACGGCGTGCAGCGCTTCGAGTTTGCCGACGGCACGAGCTGGGACTTGCAAACGATCATCAACAAGACGCTTGCCGGCACATCGGGCAACGACGTGTTGCGTGGCACGTTGAGCGACGACTTGTTTACTGGCAGTGCCGGAGACGACCAGCTCTCCGGCTCTGCCGGCAACGACCTCGTCCAAGGCGGCGCCGGCGACGACCGACTCAACGGCGACGATGGCGACGACGTGCTCGATGGCGGCACAGGCAACGACACGCTCGACGGCGGCAGGGGCAACGACGTGTTTGTCTTCGGGCGAGGTGATGGGCAGGACTCCATCCTGACGGACGCCATGGACGCGGCAGTTGGCAAGGTCAACACACTTAGGTTCAAGCCCGGCGTAGTGCCGACGGACCTGATGCTCAGGCAGAACTTGAACAACGGCTGGGGTTCGGCGCTGGAAATATCGGTTTCCGGCACTAACGACAAGGTGACGATCGAAGGTTTCTTCTTCTTCGGCGACATCTACAACGCCTACAACGGCGTCCAGCAGATCGAATTTGCTGACGGGATGATCTGGGGCCGGGAGCGCATGCGGGTCGAGACCTTGCGCGGCGGTGAGGGCGCTGACAACTTGTTGGGCTTTGATTCCAACGACGAGATCAACGGATATGGCGGCAACGACACCATTACCGGAGCTGTCGGCAACGACATCCTGTACGGTGGCGTCGGGGATGATTCACTCAACGGCGGCCCTGGCAGTGACGTACTGGATGGGGGCACGGGCGTGGACCAGCTCATCGGAGGCGAAGGCAACGACACCTACCGGTGGGGGCGTGGCTACGGTAACGACAGAATCAGCGAGCATGACAACTGGACAAACCCCGGCGACGACACCTTGGAGCTGACGGGATTGAACGTCGCCGACCTTGCCTTCACGCGTGATCTCACCGGCAATGCGTACATCACGATTCGCGACACTGGTGAAGTGCTGCGGATCGACACGGCATTGAAGGATGGGTGGGAATACACCTGGATCGAACAGCTCACGTTCTCGGACGGCACGATCTGGACGCAAGCGGCCTTGCGCGCTGCCGCCCTGCTGTTGGGCACCGACGGGGCGGAATCACTGGAGGGGACGAGCGGCAGTGACACGATCGATGCCCGCGGGGGCGATGACATCGTGTTCGGCCGGGCCGGCAACGACACGCTGGTCGGTGGTGACGGCAATGACACGCTGAATGGAGAAGACGGTGACGATCACCTTATCGGTGGCGCCGGTAACGACGCGTTGAACGGCGGCACCGGCAGCAACGCCTTCGTGTTTGGCCGCGGTGACGGGCAAGATACGCTCTACGGCGTGAATGACGGCACCGTCGGCAAGCTCAACAGGCTCGAGTTCAGATCGGGCGTAAACGTGGACGACGTTCTGGTCAGCCGCGGGGCGAGTTCCAGCGATGCCCTGGTGCTGAGAATCGATGGCACAGGCGATCAGATCACGGTGCGCGACTTCTTCAGCGGCTCCGGCCCAGGCAACAGCTACAACCCCTTGCAGCAGGTGGTATTTGCGGACGGAACGGTTTGGGACTTGGCGGCCATTGTTGCCAAGTTGGCGCAAAGCACCGACATCAGCGAGACGCTCACCGGTACGTCGGGGATGGATACCTTGGATGGAGGTGGCGGCGACGACACGCTGTACGGACTCGGCGGCGACGATGTCTTGATCGGTGGCACCGGCAACGACGTGCTCGATGGTGGCCTGGGCAACAACACCTATCTGTTCGGCAAGGGCGACGGGCAAGACCTGATCAAGGGGTATCTCAACGATGCCACGGTGGGCAAGCTCAACACCTTGCAGTTCAAGGCCGGGGTTCTGCCAGCAGAGATCATGCTCAAGCAGGTCTACGACAACTGGTCGGGCGGCAACGTGGCACTGGAAGCGTCCATCGTAGGCACGACCGACAAGATCATCGTCAACTCGTTCTTCAACAGCGACAACCCGAGCGGCCCGTACAACAGCGTGCAGCAGTTCAAGTTCGCTGACGGCACGACCTGGAACCTGGCTGCGATCCAGGCCCGGCTCAACGCCGGCAACGCCACGGCCGAAGTCATCACCGGCACCACGGGCAACGACAGCATCAACGGCGCTGCCGGGGCCGACACCCTGTACGGCCGCGCCGGCAACGACAGCCTGAACGGTGGTGCCGACAACGACATCTTGTACGGGGAAGCTGGAAACGACACCCTGGACGGTGGTACCGGAAACGACGTGCTCAACGGTGGCCTGGGCAACAACACCTACTTGTTCGGCAAGGGCGACGGGCAAGACCTGATCACGGGCTATCTGAACGATGCCACGGTGGGCAAGCTCAACACCTTGCAGTTCAAGGTCGGCGTGCTGCCCTCGGAGATCGTACTCAAGCAGGTGTACGACAACTGGTCGGGCGGCAATGTGGCGCTGGAAGCGTCCATCGCCGGCACCTCTGACAAGATCATCGTCAACTCGTTCTTCAACAGCGACAACCCGAGCGGGCCGTACAACAGCGTGCAGCAGTTCAAGTTCGCTGACGGCACGACCTGGAACCTGGCTGCGATCCAGGCCCGGCTCAACGCCGGCAACGCCACGGCCGAAGTCATCACCGGCACCACGGGCAACGACAGCATCAACGGCGCCGCCGGGGCCGACACCCTGTACGGCCGCGCCGGCAACGACAGCCTGAACGGTGGTGCCGACAACGACACCTTGTACGGGGAAGCCGGCAACGACACCCTGGACGGTGGCACCGGAAACGACGTGCTCAACGGTGGCCTGGGCAACAACACCTACTTGTTCGGCAAGGGAGACGGGCAAGACCTGATCACGGGCTATCTGAACGATGCCACGGTGGGCAAGCTCAACACCTTGCAGTTCAAGGTCGGCGTGCTGCCCTCGGAGATCGTTCTCAAGCAGGTGTACGACAACTGGTCGGGCGGCAATGTGGCGCTGGAAGCGTCCATCGCCGGCACCTCTGACAAGATCGTCATCAACTCGTTCTTCAACAGCGACAACCCGAGCGGGCCATATAACAGCGTGCAGCGGTTCAAGTTCGCTGACGGCACGACCTGGAACCTGGCCGCGATCCAGGCCCGGCTGTTTGCGGGCAACACCAACGTGGAGACCATAACCGGCACCACGGGCAATGACAGCATCAACGGCGCCGCCGGGGCCGACACCTTGTACGGCCGCGCCGGCAACGACATCTTGAGCGGGGGTGCGGACAACGACACGCTCTATGGTGAGGCCGGCAACGACACGCTCGATGGTGGCACCGGCAACGACACGCTCGACGGGGGCCCGGGCAACAACACCTACTTGTTCGGCAAGGGCGACGGGCAAGACCTGATCACGGGCTACCTGAACGATGCCACGGTGGGCAAGCTCAACACCTTGCAGTTCAAGGCCGGGGTTCTGCCAGCAGAGATCATGCTCAAGCAGGTCTACGACAACTGGTCGGGCGGCAACGTGGCACTGGAAGCATCCATCGCCGGCACGACCGACAAGATCATCGTCAACTCGTTTTTCTACAGCGATAACTCGAGCGGCCCGTACAACAGCGTGCAGCAGTTCAAGTTCGCTGACGGCACGACCTGGAACCTGGCCGCGATCCAGGCCCGGCTCAACGCCGGCAACGCCACGGCCGAAGTCATCACCGGCACCACGGGCAACGACAGCATCAACGGCGCTGCCGGGGCCGACACCCTGTACGGCCGCGCCGGCAACGACAGCCTGAACGGTGGTGCCGACAACGACATCTTGTACGGGGAAGCTGGCAACGACACCCTGGACGGTGGTACCGGAAGCGACGTGCTCAACGGCGGCCTGGGCAATGACACCTACCTGCTCGCCAGCGGCTCTGGTTCCGATGTCATCACCGACAATGATGGGACGGCAGGCAGCGCCGACATTCTTTGCTGGGGGTGGTGTTGCGGCCAACCAGCTCTGGTTGCGCCGCGTCGGGTCGGATCTGGAAGTCAGCATCATTGGCGGAACCGACAGTGCCACCATCAGCAACTGGTACTCGGGCAACGCCTTCCACGTCGAGCAGTTCAGGACCGTCGATGGCAAGACCCTGCTCGACAGCAAGGTCGATGCACTCGTGTCCGCCATGGCAGGGTTCGCACCGCCGGCAGCTGGCCAGACAACCTTGCCTGCCGCCTACCAGACGGTATTGAACCCCGTGATTGCGGCCAACTGGACGTAGGGCCCAATGGCCCGGGCAGCCGCGCAGGCCATCAAGGGTCAGGCCAGCGCCACCGATGTCTGTCTAGAATCGTCCGATGGTCCCCCACCTGATCACGGCCCTCACCGGGCCGATCAACGAACTCGAGCAGCGCATCCTCGAGTCGATGCCCGCCATCGAGCGCTGGTTCAGGCTCGAATGGATGGAGCACACGCCGCCGTTCTACACCTCGGTCGACCTGCGCAATGCCGGCTACAAGCTGGCGCCGGTCGACACCGACCTGTTTCCCGAAGGCTTCAACCATCTGACGCCGCAGATGCTGCCGCTGGCGGTGCAGGCGGCGATGGCGGCGATCGAGAAGATCTGCCCCGAGGCGAAGAACCTGCTGCTGGTGCCCGACAAGCGCTGCGGCAACAGCTTCTACCTGATGCACCTGAAGCGGCTGGTGGAGATCTTCAGCCAGGCCGGATTGAACGTGCGGCTGGGTTCGTATGAACCCGAGCTGACCGAGCCGCGCCACGTCGCGCTGCCCGACGGCAGCGAACTCGTGGTCGAGCCGCTGCTGCGCAAGCGCTCGCGGCTGGGGCTGAAGAACTTCGACCCCTGCACCATCCTGCTCAACAACGACCTGTCGGCCGGCGCGCCGGGCATGCTGCAGAACCTGCACGAGCAGTACCTGCTGCCGCCGCTGCATGCCGGCTGGGGGCAACGTCACAAGTCCAATCACTTCCACAGTTACGAGGAAGTGGCCAAGAAGTTCGCCAAGCTGCTGGGCATGGATCCGTGGCTGATCAACCCGATGGCCGCGCGCTGCGGCGAGGTCGATCCGGGCAGCGACGCCGGGCTGGACTGCGTGCGCACTCAGGCCGACGCCATGCTGGCCAAGGTGCGGCGCAAGTTCAAGGAATACGGCATCAACGAGAAACCCTTCGTTGTCGTGAAGGCCGATGCCGGCAGCCTGGGCGCCGGCGTGTTGACGGTGCGCGATGCGCGCGAGATCGACGCCGAACGGGTGCACCGTGCTTTGATGCGCCCGCAGGACGTGCCCGGTGTCACCGAGGTGCTGATCCAGGAAGGCGTGCCCACCTACGAGCGCATCAACGAGGCCGTGGCCGAACCCGTGGTGTGCATGATCGACCGTTACGTGGTCGGCGGCTACTACCGCGTGCATGCCGACCGCGGCATCGACGAGAACCTGAACGCCCCCGGTTCGCGCTACGTGCCGCTGGCCTTCGCCGAAAGCCATTTGCTGCCGCTGCGCACCGCCAAGCCCGGCGCCAGCGCGCCGAATCGCTTCTACATGTACGGCGTGATCGGCCGCTTGGCGATGCTGGCCGCATCCTACGAACTCGAAGCCACCGACCCCGACGCCGAGAGCTACGATTGACGCCTTGTGAAGGCATGATGCTGTGACGCTGCGGGCCGTTCGGCGAAAGTCGCAGCTGGCCGGGCGCGCGGCCGGCAGCTTGCGGACGGCTCACGATCCCCAGTGACCACACCCTCCCCCCAGCGCTCACCGCGTGCCATCGCCGGCCTCACCCTGGCGGCAGTCGGCGTCGTCTACGGCGACATCGGCACCAGCCCGCTGTATGCGCTGAAAGAGGTCTTCGCGCACGGGCGCGTGCCGCTGTCGGCCGACAACATCCTGGGCATCCTGTCGCTGGTGTTCTGGACGCTGACCGTGGTCGTCTCGCTCAAGTACGTGGTGCTGATCCTGCGCGCCGACAACAACGGCGAGGGCGGCCTGATCGCGATGCTGGCGCTGGCCTCGCAGGCGGTGAAGGACAGGCCGGTGCTGCGCCGTCGTCTGCTGCTGCTGGGCATCTTCGGCACCGCGATCTTCTTCGGCGATGGCGTCATCACGCCGGCGGTGTCGGTGCTGGGCGCGGTCGAAGGGCTGGAGATCGCCGCACCCGGCATGCACCGCTTCGTGGTGCCGGTGTCGCTGGTCGTGCTGACGGCGTTGTTTGCCGCGCAGCGTTTTGGCACCGGCGGCATCGGTCGCTTCTTCGGGCCGATCACCGTGACCTGGCTTTTGGTGCTTGCGGTGCTGGGCGCGGTGCACATCATCGACAACCCGCATGTGCTGCTGGCGCTGTGGCCCGGCTATGCGCTGGGATTCGTCTTCAATCACCCCAGCATCGCTTTCATTGCGCTGGGGGCGGTGGTGCTGTGCGTGACCGGTGCCGAGGCGCTGTATGCCGATCTGGGCCATTTCGGCAAGCTGCCCATCCGCCTGGCCTGGTTCGGGCTGGTGTGGCCGGCGCTGGTGCTCAACTACTTCGGCCAGGGCGCGATGCTGCTCAACCATCCAGGCAACATCAAGAACCCCTTCTATGAGATGGCGCCGCCGTGGGCCTTGTTTCCGCTCATCGGGCTGGCGACGGCCGCCGCGGTGATTGCGTCGCAGGCGCTGATCACGGCCGCTTTCTCGGTCACCAAGCAGGCTATCCAGCTGGGCTACCTGCCGCGGCTGCGCGTGGCCCACACCTCGGTCCGCGAGATCGGGCAGATCTACGTGCCCTTCGTCAACTGGGCGCTGTACGCTTGCATCGTCGCCGCGGTGGTCAGCTTTGGGTCGAGCAGCGCGCTGGCGTCGGCCTACGGCATCGCGGTCACCATCGACATGACCATCACCACGGTGATGACGTTCTTCGTCATCCGCTTCGCCTGGAAGTTGCCGCTGCCGCTGTGCCTGGCGGCCACCGGTTTCTTCTTTGCCGTCGACTTCACCTTCTTTGCCGCCAACGCGGTGAAGGTGCTGGAAGGCGGCTGGTTCCCGCTGGTCATTGGTGGCGTGGTGTTCCTGTTGATGACGACCTGGAAGCAGGGCCGTCGCCTGATGGCCGAACGGCTGCGCGACGAGGCGATCGAACTGCCGATGTTTCTTGAATCGCTGTTCCTGAGCCCGCCGCAGCGGGTGGTCGGCACCGCCGTCTTTCTCTCGGCCGAGAAGGGTGCCACGCCCTTTGCCCTGCTGCACAACCTCAAGCACAACAAGGTGCTGCATGCGCAGAACCTGTTCGTCAGCGTGCAGCACCATGAAGTGCCGTGGATCGGTTTCGACCGCCGCTGTGAAGTCGAATCGCTGGGCCGCGACTGTTGGCAGGTGTCGCTGAACTTCGGCTTCAAGAACGAACCCGACGTGCCCGAGGCCCTCAAGCTCTTGTCGGGCCGCGGCATCGAACTCGACGACATGCAGACCAGCTACTTCCTCAGCCGCGACCAGGTCATTCCCACGCTGCGCGGCGGCATGGTGCTGTGGCGCGAGAAGCTCTTCGCCAGCATGCACCGCAACGCCAGCGCGGCGGCCGACTTCCTCAGCCTGCCGACCAACCGCATCGTCGAGCTGGGCTCGAAAGTCGAAATCTGATGCATCGGTCCTTCTGGGCCGATCTGTCGTTGCCGGCCGTGGTGGCCGGTTTCGTCGCGGTGCTGGTGGGCTACACCAGCTCGGTGGTCATCATCTTCCAGGCTGCGGCGGCACTGGGCGCCACGCCCGAGGTCACGGCGTCGTGGCTGTGGGCGCTGGGCATGGGCATGGGGTTGACCAGCGCGGGCCTGAGCCTGTGGTACCGCATGCCGGTGCTTACTGCCTGGTCGACCCCGGGCGCGGCGCTGCTGGTCACGGCCGGCGCCGGCGTGCCACTGGCCGAGGCCGTGGGTGCTTTCATGATCTGTGGCCTGCTGATCACACTGGCCGGCGCCAGCGGCGCCTTCGCGCGCGTGATGGACCGCATTCCGCAGGCGCTGGCCGCCGCCTTGCTGGCCGGCGTGCTGACGCGTTTTGCCTTCGACGCCTTCCTGTCGCTGCGCAGCCAGACCCTGCTGGTGCTGGCGATGGGCGCGGCCTATCTGCTGGGCCGGCGCGCCTGGCCGCGTTATGCGGTGCCGGGCGTGCTGCTGGTCGGCCTGGCCGTGGCCGCGGTGCAGGGCCAGTTGCACCTGGGCGGCATCGCCTGGCAGCTGACGGTGCCGGTGTTCACGCGGCCGCAGTTCAGCCTGCCGGCGCTGATCGGTGTCGCGCTGCCGTTGTTCGTCGTCACCATGGCGTCGCAGAACCTGCCCGGCGTGGCGGCGCAGCGTGCCGCCGGCTTCGACGTGCCGGTGTCGCCGCCGGTGGCGATCACCGGCGCAGCCAGCATGCTGCTGGCCCCGTTTGGTGCTTACGCGCTGAACCTGGCGGCCATCACCGCAGCCATCTGCATGAGCGCCGAGGCCAGTGCCGACCCGGCACGGCGCTACACCGCAGCGGTGACGGCCGGGCTCTTCTACATCGTGACCGGCCTGCTCGGCGGCGCAGTGGTGGGGCTGATCGCGGCCTTTCCCAAAGAGCTGGTGCTGGCGCTGGCCGGCTTTGCCCTGCTGGGCACGATCGGCACGGGGTTGGCGGTGGCGGTGAAGGACGAACGCAGCCGCGAAGCGGCGTTGATCACCTATCTGGTCACCGCCAGCGGTTTGACGCTGGCCGGTGTGGGGGCTGCCTTCTGGGGCGTGCTGGCCGGCGGCCTGGCGCTGGCGGTGCAGCGCTTCAGCCCTCGCGCGTGAAATCGCGTTCGGGCCTTCGCCAGCCGTGCATCGCCTTCCGGCGATCCCCGCGCGGGCTCAGAGCCTGAGCGAAACCACCGCACCGGCGGGCAGCGGCGACCAGCCTGCTTCGTCGTCGGCCAGGGGCTCACTGGCGATCACGGTGCCCTGCGCGCAATTGCGCCGGTACAGCGTGGGCGGGCTGTCGTCGCTGGCCAGGCGAAAGGCGTGCAGCTGCTGTCCGTCGGACAGCGCCGCGGCAAAGCGCAGCGGGGCCGCGATGCCCTGCGCTTGCATCAGGCAGCAGATGTCGTCGACCACCTGCAACATGGCTTCGGCGGCCGGCATGCCGGTGTCGATGTGCACCAGCGCCAGCAGGAACAAGAGCTCGGAATCGGTGGCACCGCGGCGCGCGGCGTACAGCTCGTCGGGCAAGCGCGATTCGAGCGTGCGGCGCAGCTGCGCGAAGCCGCCGATCTGCCCGTTGTGCATGAACATCCAGCGGCCGTGGCGAAACGGATGGCAGTTGCTGCGCGCAATGCCGCCGGCGGTGGCAGCGCGCACATGGGCGAAGAACAGATGCGCGCGCAGCGTGCTCGCCAGCGCCATCAGGTTGTCGTCGCTCCAGGCCGGCATCACCTCGCGGTAGACCGCGGGCTCGGGCCGCTCGCCGTACCAGCCGATGCCGAAGCCATCGCCATTGGTCACGGTCTTGGCCTGGCCAGCGCGCAGCGACTGCCGCATCAGCGAGTGGCGTGGCTTGGCGATCAGCTCTTCCAGGTACAGCGGCTCACCCAGGTAGGCCACGAAGCGACACATGACAGGATCTCCCGACTCAATCGGGGTATCGGCCTGCTGCTGCCGGGCTTGAGCAGTGCCGCAGCGCCCGCCTGCGCCTTTGTGCGACAGTCACCCGCTGGAGGACCCTGACCGTGAAACTGCTGTTCGTCGCCGACCCGCTGGAGAGCTTCAAGACCCACAAGGATTCGACCTTCGCGATGATGCGCGAGGCCGCGCGCCGCGGCCATGCCATCCTGGCCTGCGAGCCGCGAAGCCTGCGCTGGCGCCAGGGCGAACCGGTCAGCGCCACCGTGCGCGAGATCAGCCTGACCGGCGACCTGGACGACTGGTTCCGCGTCGAGGCCGAACACCCAGCCTTCGCGCTGCACCAGGCCGGCGCGGTGCTGATGCGCAAGGACCCACCCTTCGACAGCGAGTACTTCTACGCCACCCACCTGCTGGGCCAGGCCGAGCGCGAAGGTGCCAGGGTCTTCAACAAGCCGGCGGCGCTGCGCGACCACCCCGAGAAGCTGGCGATCCTCGAATTCCCGGACTTCATTGCGCCCACCCTGGTCACGCGCGCCGCGGCCGACGTGCGCGCCTTTCATGCCGAGCACCGCGACATCATCCTGAAGCCGCTGGACGGCATGGGCGGCACGGGCATCTTCCGCGTCGGCCCTGACGCGCTGAACCTGGGCAGCATCATCGAGACGCTGAACGGCGGCGGCGCACAGACGCTGATGGTGCAGAAGTTCGTGCCCGAGATCGTGCACGGCGACAAGCGTGTGCTGCTGATCGCCGGCCAGCCCGTGCCCTTCGTGCTGGCGCGCATCCCGCAAGGCAGCGAGGTGCGCGGCAACCTGGCCGTCGGCGGCAAGGGCGTGGCGCAACCCTTGAGCGACGGCGACCGCCGCATCGCCGAAGCCCTGGGCCCGGTGCTGGCCGCGCGCGGCCTGCTGCTGGTGGGCGTCGACGTGATCGGCAACAGCATGACCGAGATCAACGTCACCAGCCCGACCTGCTTTCAGGAGATCGCTCAGCAGACCGGCTTCGACGTGGCCAAGATGTTCATCGATGCGCTCGAGGCAGCGCTCTGAGCGCTGCCGACAATGACTCTCTCTTTCGACCGAAGGATCGCCCCATGAAGACGCAAGCAGCCGTGGCCTGGAAGGCCGGCGCCCCGTTGACGATCGAGACCGTGGACCTGCAAGGCCCGCGCGAAGGCGAGGTGCTGGTCGAGGTCAAGGCCACCGGCATCTGCCACACCGACTGGTACACGCTCAGCGGGGCCGACCCCGAAGGCCTGTTCCCGGCCATCCTGGGCCACGAAGGCGCCGGCGTGGTGCTGGAAGTGGGCGCCGGCGTGCCCTGGCTGAAGCCCGGCGACCACGTGATCCCGCTCTACACGCCCGAATGCCGGCAGTGCAAGTTCTGCCTGTCGCGCAAGACCAACCTGTGCCAGGCCATCCGCGGCACCCAGGGCAAGGGCTTGATGCCCGACGGCACGTCGCGCTTCTCGATCGATGGCAAGCCCTTGCTGCATTACATGGGCACCAGCACCTTCGCCAACCACATCGTGGTGCCCGGAATCGCGCTGGCCAAGATCCGCCCCGACGCGCCGTTCGACAAGGTCTGCTACATCGGCTGCGGCGTGACCACCGGCGTCGGCGCGGTGCTGTTCACGGCCAAGGTCGAGGCCGGCGCCAACGTGGTGGTGTTCGGCCTGGGCGGCATCGGCCTGAACGTGATCCAGGGCGCCCGGATGGTGGGCGCCGACAAGATCATCGGCGTCGACATCAACCCCAAACGCGAAGCCATGGCGCGCCAGTTCGGCATGACGCACTTCATCAACCCGAACGACGTGCCCAACGTCGTCGACGCCGTTCAGCAGCTGACCGACGGCGGCGCCGACTACAGCTTCGAGTGCATCGGCAACACCCAGGTGATGCGCCAGGCGCTGGAGTGCACGCACAAGGGCTGGGGCCGCAGCATCATCATCGGCGTGGCCGAGGCCGGCGCCGAGATCAGCACGCGCCCGTTCCAGCTGGTCACCGGCCGCAAGTGGGAAGGCTCGGCCTTCGGCGGCGCGCGCGGCCGCACCGACGTGCCCAGGATCGTCGACTGGTACATGGACGGCAAGCTCAACATCGACGACCTGATCACGCACAAGCTGAAGCTCGAGGACATCAACGAAGGGTTCGAGCTGATGAAGCGAGGGGAATCGATCCGGTCGGTGGTGGTGTTCTGATGGGGCGGGCTGCTGATTGGGAGCTGACATCCGAGCACGCCTGCTTCGGGGGTGTGCAGCGCTTTCATCGCCACACGTCGGCCCAGATCGGCTTGCCGATGCGTTTTGCGCTCTACCTGCCGCCTCAGGCCCTGGCCCCCAGTGCGGCGCGCGTGCCGCTGCTGGTGTTTCTGGCCGGCCTGACCTGCAACGAAGAGACCTTCACGATCAAGGCGGGTGCGCAGCGCATGGCGGCCGAACTCGGCCTCGCCCTTCTGATGCCCGACACCAGCCCGCGCGGGGCCAACGTTGCGGGTGAGTCCGACAGTTGGGACTTCGGCGTCGGTGCCGGCTTCTACCTCGACGCTACGCAGCCGCCCTGGGCCGGCCATTGGCGGATGGAGAGTTACCTGCTGCAGGAGCTGCTGGTGCAGGTCTGGCAACAGGC
This sequence comes from Rubrivivax sp., assembly GCA_016707445.1. Lineage (GTDB taxonomy): Bacteria > Pseudomonadota > Gammaproteobacteria > Burkholderiales > Burkholderiaceae_C > Rubrivivax. Next base: position 182,405 of record JADJHR010000008.1, on the reverse strand, counting down.
GCCGGTGTTGCAGGGCCGCACGGGGCTGTTCGGGCACTCGATGGGTGGGCATGGTGCCTTGACCCTGGCGTTGCGCCACCCGGGTGTGTTCAAGAGCCTGTCGGCGTTGGCGCCGATCTGCGCACCCACCCAGTGCCCGTGGGGCCACAAGGCTTTCAGCGGTTACCTGGGGCCAGACCGCAGCACCTGGGCTGCACATGACGCCAGCGCGCTGATGCAAGCGCAGCGCAGCGTGCCGTACCCACAGGGCATCCTGATCGACCAGGGGCTGGCCGACAAGTTTCTGGCTGAACAACTGCACCCCGCGGCCTTCGAAGCCGCCTGCGCCGCGGTCGGCCAGCCGTTGACACTGCGCCGGCACGTCGGCTATGACCACGGTTATTTTTTCATCGCGAGCGTGGTCGAGGATCATCTTCGCCATCACGCGGCTGCGTTGGCCGGCTGACCCCCCGCGGGGCGTCAGGCGGCAGGGGACAAGCCCTGCATGGCCCTGCTGACCCTCACCAACGCCCACCTCGCCTATGGCCACGTGCCCCTGCTCGACGGGGCTGACTTTGCACGGGGGTCGACATCAGACGCACCCATCAAGCACCCGTCAAGCAATCAAGTCATTGATTCACAAAGAAGTTTCGGTGGCGGCGGTGTTCATGGCTGCGATTCGATCAAGCAAATCGCCGAGGTTTGCCTCGGGCCATCTCATCAAGCACCAGTCAAGCAAAAAAGTCTTTCAAATCAATCGCCTGCAGTTGTACGGCGGGTTGCGGCCGCAGCGCCATCAAGCATTCATGCCCAATAGGGCAGGTAGCGCATCAGCTTCGTCCCGGCCGTCGGGTCCACCGCCCGGATGCGCCCCGCCTCCAGCGCCTCGCGCAGCAGCCGCGAGGCCTGGGCCGAGTTCTGCCGAACGCGCCCATCCTCTTAGACCGAACTTTGGGACGTGACCCAGCACATGGGGTTCGGCCTTTCTTGGCTCAATAGTAGCAATGAAGGTTGACTTGCCAGTTGGTGGTCACTCTCCCCCGCAGTCCTGGCAGGCCAAGCGCCAAGAAAGCACCACGCCACTGCGTGCCTGTCCAATGAGGTGATCGAGGGCCAGAGGGTTTGCTTCCCGGCGGCGTGCTTACCAAGTGCGGAAGAGGTCGCACCGTCGAACCTGCCCCATGCCGTGGCCGCTTGCTGGCAGCCTGCGCGCCGGCACGGCTCGGGCGCGGCGCCCCAGGAACGCCGCCGGTCCTGGCCATGCTGGCCCGTCGCCCGCTCAGTGCCACCACGCGATGGCCAACACCTCGCTGGGCCGCGTGCGGCGCATCGGCAGCACCGGCGCTGCTGCGGCGCAGCCGGCGATCAGCGGCGCTTCGCACGCAACACCTGGTGGCCGGCTTGGTGCTTGCGACCTCACCTCGCAGCCTGACTGGCCGGTTCGGGCGGGCGAACACCCGCCAGCAAGCGCGATGACCGCAGATCGTCTGCGGCCTGATCTGCTCGGCGCAGGCACATCGCGGTGGGGTCTTCCGGAACACCCTGACCCGGCGACCGTGGCCGCGCAGGTCGAAGTTGCGCGACCGCTTCGGCATCGAGCCCTTGGGCCGGTCCCTGCTCGCTGCGGCGCGCATCGAACTGCTCAAGCCCGGCAGGGAAAGCAACCTTCGCGCGCCGCAGATCGCCCTGGCGGCCGAACATGCCCCTTCCAGCCCGCGTTGAAGAGCCTCTGGTTTCCGGCAGCACCTTCCAGGCGAGCGCTTGGTGGTGTGCCACCCGCGCGCGATGAGCATGCAGCCCGATGGGGCGCTGCGCCACCAGGTCGGCCAGCTGCAGGCCCTCGGCCCACGCCATTGCTCTTGCGCGTGTCGGCGACGACGATGGACAGCGGGCCACGCGCTGGCCGTTGAGCGGTTGTCGGCCTGTCGCAGCGACGCGGCGAAACGCCGGCTCGATCTCCTTGTCTGTGGAGCCCCGTTCCGCTCGATCAGGACGGTGGACATGCGGTGCGCCCGGTCTTCCACTACAGCGCCCAGCGCGTGCGCGGCATGTTCCTGTGCATGCTGGCCCGCCAGAGAGTCATGCGCCAGCTCTCCCTGCAGGACCGGTACTTCAGCGCCAGCCGCGCCTCGCCGGTGCTCAAGGCGCTTCGTTCAGCGGGCCAAGGCTTGCCGGCAAGACCGCTGACGACGACTTGCCGCTGCACAGCTTCAGAACGCTCCTGGGCGCTGCGGCAAGCTGATCTCGGTCACCCCGCGCCGCGCGGGCCAAGACCGTCCGGGTCACCCCACGCCCCCGCCACTCCAGGCAAAGGCCTTCGCACTGCTTGCACTGAACCCCGCCTGTACCCAGTAAACGCTCCCCCGCTTGACCAAAAGCTCAACGGGCACGCGCACTTGCGTTCAGGCAACGCTCAAAGTTCGGCTTAGAGGGATTGGAAGGGAATGGGAGGGAAAAGAAGGTTGATGGCCAGTTGGTGGTCACTTCGGCACCAAGCGCCAGAAAGCACCACGCCCCCGTCCAATGGTCTCCGCCAAGGCCAGCTGCCTTAGCAATTGGAGGTCGCCTCGAACCTCCCATTCCGTCGCTTGCCCTTCCGTGCGCGCCCGCACGTCGCGCGGCGCCATCCCGCCCCGGCTGGCCTCCAGCAGCGCCAGCACGGCGCGCTGCCGGTCGCGCATCGGTAGCACCCGGCTTGGTATAGGCCATGTTTCGCATGGTCCGTTCGGTGCACGGCCAGCAGCCGCTGCCGGTCGGGCGGGCGAAAACCCCAGCATGCGGTTGCAAGATCGCTGCGGTATCCTGCGCAGCAAATGGGTTGGGACTACCCGACCGGCGCTGGGCTCCTGGGACTACCTGGGGGCCCTTCGGCTTTCTGGGGCCCGCTGTAGCCCTCAAGGAAACACCTTCAGGCCGTTGCCCTGCGCCGTGCCCTTGCGCCCGGTAAAGAGCTTCGTTTCCAGCACCGTCCAGGCGCGGTTGGGCTGACCCGGTCGCATGACATGCAGCCCGATGGGGCGAGCCACCAGGTCGGCCAGCTGCAGGCCCTCGGAATTGCTCTTCTTGTCGGCGACGACGATGGACAGCGGGTACGCGCTGCGTGAGCGGTTGTCGCCGTCGCAGACGCGGCGAAACGCCAGCTCGATCTCCTTGTCTTCCTTGGCACCGCGCGCCTCGCACACCACGGTGGTGGTGCGCTTTCCCTGGCACTGGCGCGCCAGAAAGTCATGCACCCTCTCCAGGCCGTACTTCAGCGCCAGGTGGTATGGGTGCTCTGGGGCGGTGTAGCGGGCCTTGTGCTTGACCTTGTTGATGACGACGGCCACCAGCGTCATCGGCGCTGCGGCAATGATCTCGGTCAGCCCGTCCATCAGCGCATCGCGCCGGTCCTTGTTCAGCTGCGCGAACGGCCCGGTCTTCTTGCGGATGTCGTGCTCGTGCAGGATCAGCATGTCATGCCCGAACAGGTCGAACTTCAAGCGGCGCACGGCCGGCGTGATCTGCTCGACATAGGCCTTGCACGGCAGGATGCAGAAAGCCAGCACGAACACCGGGTACTGCGGGTTGATGACGTCCAGACTGTGGTCGCCGCTTTCGTCGACGAAGACGATGTAGTCGCTGAAGGGCGACGGCGCGGCGGGGTCATTCATGCCGCGGCTTGTTTGACCAGGGCCTCGGCCAGATGGGACTGGGTGGTCTGGATGGCCAGCGGGCGGCGGGGGAGGGGCGGGGGGTTCTTCGACGCGGGCGACGATGCGGGATTGTTCGGCGGGCGCCCCGGCGAGGAGGAGGGGCGGGCCACAGGCATCCGTCGCCATATCTCTTGTGCGTCGTCGAGCGTTTGGGGACGCCATTGCTTCGTCCAGGGTCAATGGTGCCGACGAGCAAGCTACCTGAGGGAATCAGATTCAGACTACCTGAGAGCGCCGACGGCGCAATGTGGTCTTGCGCATCTGCGATGGTCGAGACCTTCATATCCTTTGGGCGTTCCCGCCGACGGCTGCGCCACTTCAGCCTGGCGACGGCCTTGCTTGGGCGTGCGCACCACCCCCTTCGCCACCGGAACTGCGAGGCCATCAGGCAACCGGTTGCGACCACTATCTGGCCAGCCCGACCGCAACGCCTTTGAACCAGTCGCGCTCGTCGTCATTGAGTCGGACCTGACGCGGCTTGCGGCGCTCTGGACCGCGGAACTCTCGCTTGATCTTGCCTTCAGCGATCAGACGATCCCTCTCAGCCCGAATCCGCTCCAGCAACACGCTCGCCGGCTCGTCGTTCGGGTCCTGCGGCACCAGCAGCCCGCGCACGGCCAGTTGCAGGATGGTCTGCTCCAGCGCGTCCACGGCCTCGGGGCGGTCGAGCAGCAGGTCGAAGTGGTCGGCGACGCGTTGCCAGTTGGCGGCCAGTTCTTCGGGCGAGGCGCTGTCGGTCAGCGTGCCCAGCAGGGTGCTCAGCAGCTGGGCATGCTGCGCGGCTTCGAGCCGGCCCTTGGCTTCGAGCGCGTCGCACAGGCGCATCAGGTCGTCGACGCGGGCGACGATGCGGGCTTGCTCGGCGAGCGGGGGAAGCGGAAAGCGGCACGCTTTCAACTGCGTCATGTTGATCGACGCCAAGTTGGTGGTCTGCTTGGCGCAGGACGCGAAGTAGGTCCGTGCCACGGGCGAGTTCAAATACAACTGCGCCCATTCCGAGTTCCACGAGTTCAGCATGCCTCGCAGCTTGAACACATGGTTTTGGTGAAGGCACTCGGGTAGTTCACCCCGCCAGATCGCTGAACGCCCCACCTTGTCCCAGTCGCCGCCTTCTGTGATCAACAAGTCACCCGAGCGCAATGCGAAGCGCTGTAGTTCTGACCTGGCGATCGTCACCTGCTTCAGCTCATTCATTTCAACTCGCCACCGCTGAACGTTGGCGACGCGGAGATATGGCAGCGTCACCGGCTCGATCAACGACCCCTTGCGGCCCAACGTGACGCCGCCGCTGACGAGTGAAACTTCCCCCAGCAATGTGCTGGCCCAGCCCGCAGGCAACACTTCGGAGTCATCGACCTGCGGCGCAGCTTCACTCCTGTCACGCTTGCTTTGGCCGCTGGCGATCAAACGATTCTTCTCCGCGAATATTCGCCCAAGCAACGCGCTGCCCGGCTCGTCCCTCGAATCCTGCGGCACCAACTTCCCCTGCACCGCCAGCGTCAGGATCAACTCCCGCAGCCGCGCCACACCGCCCGGCGCGGTCGCCAGCAGATCGAACTGCCGCACCATCGCCGGCGGCAGCGATTCCAAATATCGCGCGCTCGGCTCCCGCGCTTCCAGCACCGCGCTCATCACACCCGCGCCCCCAGCGATTCCGCCAGGATGCTCTTCAACTGATCGCGCAACTCCTGTGCTTCACCCTGCAGCCGCGCGTAGTCGCGCAGCAGCTCATCGGCGTCGTGGCTCACCGCATCCGGCGCATGCGGGTTCTTCTGGTCCAGGTTGTAGTTGGCGGCCTTGATCGCATCGATGCCGACCTTCCACGCCCGCTCGTTCTCCACCCGCGCCGCAAAGCCGTCGGCCTCGTCGCCCCACCAGGCCTTCTCCGCATCGAATTCCTCGATGCGGATCGGCTTGGTCTTGTTGTAGCTCTTCACGCCCGGCGGGTAGGGGTGCTCGTAGTACCAGACGTCGGTGGTCGGCCGGCCCTTGGTGAAGAACAGCAAATTGGTCTTGATGCCGGTGTAGGGCGCGAACACGCCGTTGGGCAGGCGCACGATGGTGTGCAGGTTGCATTCGGCCAGCAGCTGTTCCTTGATGCGCGTCTTCACGCCCTCGCCGAACAGCGTGCCGTCGGGCAGCACCAGCGCGGCGCGGCCGTTCGCTTTCAGGATGTGCTTGATGAGCACCAGGAACAGGTCGGCCGTTTCCTTGGTGCGCACGTCGGCCGGAAAGCCCTGCTCGATGCCCGGCTCTTCGATGCCGCCGAAGGGCGGGTTGGTCAGCACCACGTCCACGCGGTCGGCTTGCGTCACCTCGCGCAGCGGGCGCGCCAGCGTGTTGTCGTGGCGGATGTTGCTGGGCACTTCCACGCCGTGCAGCAGCAGGTTCGTGACGCACAGCATGTGGGGCAGCTGCTTCTTTTCCACGCCCAGGATGCTGTTCTGCAGCAGCGCCTCTTGCTCGGTGTTCTTCACCTGCCGGCGCAGATGTTCGATGGCGCAGACCAGAAAGCCGCCGGTGCCGGTGGCCGGGTCGAGCACACGTTCACCCAGCTGCGGATTCACCATGTCCACCATGAACTGCGTGACGGCGCGCGGCGTGTAGAACTCGCCCGCGTTGCCGGCGCTCTGCAGGTCGCGCAGGATCTTTTCGTACAGGTCGTTGAACTGATGGCGTTCGGCCTGGCGGTTGAAATCGATCACGCCCAGCTTGTTGATCACCTGGCGCAGCAGCTGGCCGCTCTTCATGAAGTTGTTGGCGTCTTCGAACACGCCACGCACCACCCAGCCGCGCGGGTTGCGCACCGCGTCGGCCGGCAGGTTCTTCAGCTTCGGGAACAGCGTGTTGTTGACGAAGTCCAGCAGCGCGTCACCGGTGATGCCTTCGGCGTCGGCGGCCCAGCTGCGCCAGCGCAGGTGCTCGGGGATGGGGCTGCGGTAGGCGTCGCGGGTCAGTTCGAGCTCTTCTTCCAGCGCGTCGAAGACCTTCAGGAACAGCAACCAGACCATCTGCTCGATGCGCTGCGCGTCGCCGTTGATGCCGGCGTCTTGCCGCATGACGTCCTGGATGCTCTTGATGACGGGGCTGAGGTTGGACATTCGGTCTCGGTTGGGGTGTCAGGCTTCGCCCGGCGCGTAGAGCTCGCGCTCCAGCGTGGCCAGGGCCTGCAGGTACTGCGCTCGGCCGCCGAAACTCTTGATGAGCTCGCCGGGCAGGCCCAAGTCGGTGAAGGGTTGCACGCGCAGCACGGCGTCGCTTTCGATGGTGGTGATGCCCTCGTCGGCGTACTTGTCGAGCAAAGCGTCCAGCACCTGGCGTGCCATCGCGCCGTAGTGGGTGAAGACATTGCGCTTCTTGACGCGGCCAGCACGTTCGCGGCGCGTCAGTGGCGGCATGTTCCAGGCGATGTGCAGCAGCAGGTCGAAGGGGTCCAGGTCTTTCAGGCCCTGTTGGGCCAATTCATCGGCCAGCGCCTCGACCAGCACGCCCTGGCGCTCCAGTTCGTCCAGCAGCGCGGCCTTGCGCTCGGCGCTGCCCCAGGCCTGCAGGAAGGCGTCGAGCGATTCGTACTGCTTGGCCAGGTTGATGCGGGTGTAGTCGCGCAGGCTCTCGGTGATGAGCTGGCCCTGGGCGTTGAGGTACTGCACACGTTCGCGGGCCACGCTGACGTTGACGCCCTGGCCGACCACGTACCGACGTGGTGCCGCGCCGCCGTCATCCGTGCCCGGGGCGGTAATGTCGCCCGAGCCGGGCGGCGCGTGGTCAGGGTCGGGCGCCGCTGCCACGTTGTCGTCGGGCGGTGTCACCGGGTCGCCAGGACCGGGCTCGTAGATCTGCACCGGGTCGCCGTCGAAGGTGGGGTCCGCAAAGTTGTCGGTGGCGCGCTTGAAGTCGAGGATGGTGAACCAGGTCTTGCCCAGGTCTTCACGCAGCCGGGTGCCGCGGCCGATGATCTGCTTGAACAGTGTCATCGACTTGATGTTCTGGTCCAGCACGATCAGCTTGCAGGTCTGCGCGTCGACGCCGGTGCTCATCAGCCTGGACGTGGTGGCAATGACCGGGTAGGTCTTCTCGGGGTCGATGAAGTTGTCGAGCTCGCGCTTGCCCTCGGGGTTGTCGCCGGTGATCTGCACCACGTACTTGGGCTGCGCGGCGCACAGGTCGGCGTTGGCGTTCGCCAGCGCCTGGCGCATGCGCGCGGCGTGGTCGATGTCTTCGCAGAAGACGATGGTCTTGGCGTGGCGGTCGGTGGCCTTCAGGTACTCGGTGATCTTGGCCGCCACCACCTCGTCGCGGCGTTCCAGCACCAGCGCGCGGTTCATGTCGGTGCTGTTGTAGATGCGGTCTTCGATCACATGGCCATGTTTGTCGGTCATGCCTTGCGGCGGGCGCCAGCCGAAGGTGTCGCGGTCCAGATCGACGCGGATCACCTTGTAGGGCGCCAGGTAGCCGTCCTCGATGCCCTGGCGCAGCGTGTAGCTGTAGATCGGCTCGCCGAAGTAGTCGATGTTGGAGACGTCGCGGGTTTCCTTGGGCGTGGCGGTCAGGCCGATCTGGGTGGCGCCGCTGAAGTAGCTGAGGATCTCGCGCCAGGCCGAGTCTTCGTCGGCGCTGCCGCGGTGGCATTCGTCCACGACGATCAGGTCGAAGAAGTCGGGCGAGAACTGCTTGTAGATGTTCTGCTCTTCGTCGGTGCCCGAGACGGCCTGGTACAGCGACAGGTAGATCTCGTAGCTCTTGTCGACCTGCTTGGTGGTCTTGTTGACGGCCAGCGCCACGTCTTCCATGTTGACCTGGCCGCTGACGGCGTCGACCCGCTCCACACCTTTGGCATTGGGGCTGAGCTTGGCCATCGCGCCCTTGAACGGGCGGAAGTCGTTGACCATGGTCTGGTCGATCAGGATGTTGCGGTCGGCCAGGAACAAGATGCGCTTCTTGGCGCGGCTCTTCCACAGGCGCCAGATGATCTGGAAGGCGGTGTAGGTCTTGCCGGTGCCGGTGGCCATGACCAGCAGCACCCGGTTCTGGCCACGCGCGATGGCTTCCACGGTGCGGTTGATGGCGGTCATCTGGTAGTAGCGCGGCGTCTTGCCGGGGCCGTAGCCGAACTCGGTGACCTGGCGCACCTCAGGCGTCCAGCCCTTCCAGGCGCAAAAGCGTTCCCACAGCTCGGTCGGCGACGGGAATTCGTCGAGTGTCAGGTTCTGTTCCAGCACGCCGGTGGCCAAGGTGGCGTCGCGGAAGACGAAGCCGTCGCCGTTGCTGGTAAAGCTGAAGGGCACGTTCAGCAGCTCGGCGTATTGGATGGCCTGGGCCATGCCGGCGCCGACGGCGTGGTTGTTGTCTTTGGCCTCGACCACAGCCAGAGGGATGTTGGGCTTGAAGAACAGTGCGTAGTCGGCGCGCAGTACGGTGCTGGCATCGCGCTGGGCCTTGCGCCCGCGCACGGTCACGCGGCCGGCACGCAAGCCGAACTCACGAAAGATCTGGCTCAAACCATCCCAGCCGGCGCGTTCCATCGCGGGCCGAATGAATTTGTCGCAGACGTCGCTTTCGGACAGGGTTTTCTTGTTCATGGCTGGCCTGGCGCCCGGGACCGCCCCCTGTGGGGCGCACGGTGCAGGGGCGCATGTTGCCAGCAAGTGCAGGCCTGGAGCCCCAACCCGGCTTGTATTGCCCGGCGAACCGGCTCGCGGCTGGATTGGCAAGGCCGGCTCGCAGACCTAGCGACAATGCAGCTACTGATCGATTGACCCGGAGTGCAGCATGACCTTTGCCAAGAACTTTACGCACGAGGGCAGCCAGACCGTGCACCCGCCTAAGGCGCCTCGTTTCGAGGCGATTGAGGCCTGTGAGCGTCGAGGCGGTGTTGACAGGCGGCCATGCCCAATCCCGTCGGCCAATCTGCGCTCTCTGATCGATGCACTGAACAACTTCGAGCCTGGCATGCGGCTGTTGCGAGATCAAGAGGATGAGCAGCTACGCGATGAGCTTGCGCTCAAGCGCAGAGACCAAAGTCCATGCGCTCTCTGATGCAAGCTGACTTTTGCATCCGTGCCATCAATGATCGGTCTGCCGCGAAATTGGCGCTGGTTCAGCCGCTCGGTATCGCAGGCCGGGCCATCTCGTCGCAGACGGCGGTCGAGTGGAGCGGACACTAGACCATGGCCCTGCTGACCCTTTCCAACGCCCACCTGGCCTATGGCCATGTGCCGCTGCTCGATGGCACCGACTTCTCGCTTGAAAGCGGCGAGCGCGTGGCGCTGATCGGGCGCAACGGCACCGGCAAGTCGTCGCTGCTGAAGATCCTGGCCGGTGACGAAAAAGTCGACGACGGCCTGCTGCAGCTGCAGTCGGGCGTGCGCCGCGTCTACGTTGCGCAAGAGCCGCAGTTTCTGTCCGGGGTCAGCGTGTTCGACGCCGTCGCGGAGGGCGTGGCCGAGGCGCGTGCGCTGCGCGAACGTTACGAGCGCCATGCACCGGATGAAGACCTGGACGCGTTGCAGACGCGCCTCGAAGCCCTGGACGGCTGGACCTGGGAGCAGCGCGTGACCGAGGCGCTGCAGCGCCTGCATCTGGACGCCGATGCGCTGGTCGACGCCTTGTCGGGCGGCACCAAGAAGCGCGTGGCGCTGGCGCGCGCGCTGGTGGCCGCACCTGATGTGCTGCTGCTGGACGAACCCACCAACCACCTCGACATCGATTCCATCGAGTGGCTGCAGGACCTGCTGAACGGCTGGCGTGGTGCGTTGGTATTGATCTCGCACGACCGCGCCTTCATCGACGCGGTGGCCACGCGCATCGTCGAGCTCGACCGTGGCCAGCTGCGCAACTATCCAGGCAACTTTGCCGCGTTCAACGCCGCCAAGGCGCGTGAGCTCGAGAACGAGGCGCTGGCCGCGGCGCGTGCCGACAAGCTGCTGGCGCAAGAAGAGGTGTGGATCCGCAAGGGCGTCGAAGCACGCCGCACGCGCAGCGTGGGCCGGGTGGCGCGGCTGGTTCAGCTGCGCGAACAGCGCGCGCAGCGGCGCAACGAACTGGGCCAGGTGCGGCTGGAGGTCGACGCCGGCCTGCCGCCCGGCAAGATCGTGGCCGAGCTGAAAGACGTTTCGATGCGCTACGGTGACCGGCTGCTGATCGACAAGTTCTCGGCCACCATCCTGCGTGGCGACAAGGTCGGCCTGATCGGCCCCAACGGCTGCGGCAAGACCACGCTGCTGAAGCTGATCCTGGGCGAGCTGATGCCCACGTCGGGCAGCGTTCGACAAGGCAGCAAGCTGCAGGTGGCCTACTTCGACCAGATGCGTGCGGCGCTGAATCTCGACGCCACGCTGGCCGACACCATCAGCCCGGGCAGCGAGTGGATCGAGATCGGGCAAGAGCCCAAGGTCACGCGCAAGCACGTGATGAGCTACCTGGGCGACTTCCTGTTCTCGCCTGCGCGCGCCAACTCACCGGTGCGCACGCTGTCGGGCGGTGAGCGCAACCGCCTGCTGCTGGCCCGATTGTTCGCCTTGCCGGCCAATGTGCTGGTGCTCGACGAGCCGACCAACGACCTCGATATCGATACGCTGGATCTGCTGGAAGAGCTGCTGCAGGCCTACGCCGGCACGGTGTTCCTGGTCAGCCACGACCGGCGCTTTCTGGACAACGTGGTCACCAGCACCATCGCCTGGGAAGGTGACCCGGATTTCGGCGGCCGCCCTGGCCTGTGGCGCGAATACGAGGGCGGCTACGAGGACTGGAAGCTGCAGCGTGCGCGCGCGCTGGCGCTGGCTGAGGCGGCCGCAGCGCCCGCGGCGGTGAGCACAAAACCCGCCAGCGCCGACGCTGCTCGCCCCGCGCCGGCGCGCACCAAGCTCAGCTACAAGGAACAGCGCGAACTCGACGCACTGCCCGACCGCGTGCAGGCGCTGGAAGCCGAGCAGAAGGCCCTGGCCGAACGCCTGGCCAGCAGCGAGCTCTACGTCAGCGAGCCGCAGCGTGTGCCTGCGCTGCAGGCCCGGCACGATGACATCGAGGCCGAGCTGCTGCAGTCGCTGGAGCGCTGGGAGGCGCTCAGTTCTCGGGTTTGACGTCGATGATGTCGCGGTGCATCGGCGCCAGCCGGGCCAGCATCGCATTCTGTGCGCTGAAGGGGATGCCGCGGGCGTCCATGCTGTCTTGCAGCAGTTCCACCAGCCGATTGAAGTCGGCCTTCGTGATGCCCATGTCGACATGCACCTTGCGCAGGGTCTCACCGTCGTAGGTGCAGGGCCCGCCGGCCTGGATGCAGAGCTGATCGCTCAGCTGCTGGGCCAGGTGCCGGCTGTTGATGTCCTTGAAGTAGTGGCCGATTCGGGCGTCGGCCTTCAGGTGCGGCACGAGGTCGTCCAGCACCGCGCGGATGCCCGCCTTGCCGCCCCAGGCCCGGTACAGGCTGTCGTCGGCGTGAGCGGTCGAGGCCAGCAGGACGAAGGCGCCGGCCATCAGCAGCCGCGTGCTGCAGCGAAACAGGTCTTGCATCAGAAGAACTCCGTGGCGGCTCGCTAAAACGCGACTTGAACCGAGGCGTAGACGCCGGTCTGTTGCCGTGGCTGTGTGGCCGGTGCGATGTGGCCCAGGTCGACATAGGCCAGCGTCAGTGACAGCGACTTGTTCGGCGCCCAGGCGATGAAGACATCGAACCAGTCGTCCTCTTTCAGCGCACCGGCGCCCAATGCACTGCGCTGCAGGTTGTCGGGTTTGGCGCGGTACTCGGCGCCCACTGCCAGCCGGCGGTTGAGCAACCAGGCCAGCGACAGTTCGGGCTGCACGCGCCAGCCCCGGCTTTGCGCGCCGCCGAAGCCGAGCAGGCCACCCTGGTTGGCCTCGGTGCCGCGCAGCGTCAGGTTGATCAGCAGGCCCTGCGCCAGCAGCAACTTGCTGGCGCTGAGATAGATTTCGGTGCCGCTGGCCTTGGCGCCCAGTGGCCCGCCCCGGCTGCCGTACAGCACCGCGCCCAGCGCGCCGGCGTCGCTGCGCTTGTGCAGCAGGCCCAATGCCAGCTGCGGCATCAAGGTGTCGCTGTCCAGCACGGCGTCACCGGCCAATCGCACTTTGAGGCCGAGGATGTCCTGCTTCAGGTGCAGGCCGGTCAGGCCCAGCGGCGCCAGGTTGTTGCCGGCGTCCAGGTCCTGCCGTGCCAGTGACAGCTCGACACGGTCGTTCCAGGCCAGCGCCGCGCCAAAGGCGTGCAGCCGGTAGTCGCGTGTGCGCACGCCGCTGAGATGGGCCGTTGCCCCCCATTGGCCTTCGGTGGCTGCGCTGCCGATCAGGGCCCAGGGGCTCAGGCCACCGCCGGCGGCGCCGTCGACCGTGCTGACGCCACCCGTCAACGCCAGCTTGCCGTCGCCCGCCATCGCTGTGGCCTGACACAGGGCCAGGCCCAGCGCGGCGGCCATCGGTGCGGCCCATCGCCAGGGGCTGGGTGGCGGGCTTCGAAAGAAAGGGGGCATCGTCGAGCCGGGCTGCAGCCCTGAATGGAAACAGGTTCAGTCAGCTATCGGCCTGGGACTGTCGGCGCTTGAATGCAAAGCCCTGGCGCCGGCCGGGTTTGGCGCGGCGGGCGCTGCGGCTAACGGTTGCCGCTGAACCAGCCTTCGTTGGTGGCCGCCGGGTGCGTGCGGCTGACCATCAGCCCGGCCTGCAGGTACAGGCCGTTGAGCATGCGCATCGCCCGCGGCCGGTCGAACCCCGGCCACTCGGCAATCTCGCGCAGGCTGGTGGTGTGGCGCTTGAGCTTTTCGCAGGCCGACGCCAGCGATCCGCTGAGGTCAAGCCCGCTCAGGTCCAGCGTGGGGGTGATGCGGTAGGCGGCCTGGCCCGCGATCTCGGGCAGCAGTTCGTCGCGCGACCCGCGCAGGGCCAGCTCCCACAGCAGCCTGCCCAGCGATGCGTAGTGCCGCTGCACGCTGACTTGCGCCAGGGTCTGCAGGTTGGGCACCTGCTGGTGCGATTTCTCGACGCGCAGCACCTCCAGGTCGGTCAGCTGCTGTTCGAAGAACTGTGCCATCGGCATCACACAGTGCACCAGCCGGTGTACCGGAAACACCGTCAGCGCCAGCACATGGTCGCGCAGTTGCAGATGCACCGTGACCGAACTGGCATGGCGCACCGCGCCGGCCATCACCTCGAGCAGCTCGCTCTGGCGGCCCTTCTGTTCGAAACGCAGCAGATCCTGGTGCAGGGATGGGTCCAGCGCCGAAAGGCGGCTGGTGATGCGGTCGTCATCGCTGCGCGAATCTTCGTCCAGCGAGCGGCGAAAGGCGCTGGCCCGTACCAGCTCGGCAGCGCCCATCGGCAGCGTGGATTCGAAATTCATCACCGGCATCGGTTTCAGTCGCGGGCAGAGGATCAACCAGAATGGTACGCCGCGTGCCGGGTGGCGGGTCGACGCAGTTGCGGCTGTTTCACTTGCCAACACCCGAGTTGCGAAGGCGACGCCAGAACGCCGCGTCCTGGCCCGCTGCGAAGTTGACGCGCATCAGCGTGGTCGGTCGTGGCCGTGCATGGAACAGCGAGCCGGGTGCGATCAGGCAACCTTCGTCCAGCATCTGCTGCGCCAGCCGGTCGGTGTCCTGACCGACATCGACCCAGCCGAACAGCCCGGCCGGCGGCGATGCGAACTGCAGCCCGGCATCGCGCACCAGGCGCACCGTGCGTGCGCGGGCGGCTTCCAGCCGGCTGATCACCCGCTCGGCATGCCGCCGCAGCCCGCCCTGGTCCAGACACAGGGCCAGCGCGTCCTCCAGTGGCGAAGGCGTGGTCAGCGTGCCCAGCAGCTTGGTGTCGATGAAGCGTTGCGCCAGCTCGGGTGCAGCTGCCAGGTAGCCCACGCGCCACTGCGGTGTCAGGATCTTGGAGAAGCCCGAGACGTAGATCGTGCGGCGCAGGCCGTCCAGCTGCGCCAGCCGGGTGGCGTGGGGTGGCGCCAGCCAGGCGTAGGTGTCGTCCTCGACCAGCGTGAGGTCGAAGCGGTCGGCCAGGCTCAGCAGCTGGTGCGCCACGGCCGGTGCCAGCGATGTGCCGGTGGGGTTGTGCAGCACCGACACGGTGACGTACAGGCGCGGCCGGTGCGCGCGCAGCAGGGCTTCAAGCACCACCAGGTCGGGGCCGTCGTTGCCGCGCGGCACCGGCAGCAGCCGCAGGCCCTGGCGCGTCAGCCGCGCGTACTCCACCGCCCAGCCGGGCTCGTCGACCAGCACCGCGTCGCCCGGTTGCAGCAAGGTGCGCGACACGATGTCCAGCGCATGCGTGGCGCCGACCGTCGTCACCACCTGCTCGACCGCGGCCGGCACGCCGATATTGGCCAGCCGGCGCACCAGCGCCTGGCGCAGGCCCAGGCTGCCTGCAGGGTCACCGTAGCGCAGCCACGACGCCGCGGCCGCCGGGCCGGTGACCCTGCGCAGCGCGCGCTGCAGCAGGCCGGCGTCCAGCCAGTCTTCGGGCAACGTGCCCATGCCGGGTGACGGCGCACCGCCGCGCACCTGGAACATGCTGCGGATCAGCGCCGTGGCGTCGACCGGCGCCGTGGCCGGTGCAGGTGCGGCTTGCTGCGCCGGCGGCTGGCGTTGCGGCCGCACGAAGAAGCCGCGTTGTGGCCGCGCCTCGACCAGACCCTGCGCCTGCAGCTGATCGTAGGCGCCGACCACGGTGGACGGGCTGACGCCGTGGCGCGTGGCGCAGTCGCGCACCGACGGCAGGCGTGCGCCGGGCGCCAGCAGGCGCTGCGCGATGCGCTCGGCAAAATGCTGGGTCAGCTGTTCGCACAGCGTGCTGCCGGCAGCACGGGCCAGTGCGGCGTCGGGCAGGGTGGGCGACAGGGCCTGAAGCGCGGTGTCCATGGCGGCGATCTGTGCGGATGGCATCAGCCATACAGTGATTGAATCTGTGCATCGAAGTGTACTGATTCTGTGTGGTCGGCTTCAACTAGACTGGCAGCATGCCCGCCGCCGCGCCCACCCACACCGAGCCCGGCAGCAGTCAGGCAGCCGATGATGTTTCGCGCGGGCTGATGCTGGGCGCGCTGGGCGTGCTGATCTTTGCGGCCACGCTGCCGATGACCCGCCTGGCGGTGGGCGCTGCCGATGCGCCACAGCTGCCGCCAGCCTTTGTCACCGCCGGTCGTGCCGCCGTTGCCGGGCTGCTCAGCCTGGCCTACCTGCTGTTGCTGCGCGCGCCGCTGCCGGCGCGGCGGCATTGGCGGGCGCTGGCCATCAGCGCTTTGGGCACAGTGGTCGGCTTTCCGCTGTTCCTGGCGCTGGCGCTGCGCCGGGTGGACGCCATGCATGCCGCCGTCGTCACCGGCGTGCTGCCGCTGGCCACCGCCGCGGCGGCCGCGCTGATGTTGCGCCAGCGTGCGTCGGCGGGCTTCTGGGTCTGTGCGCTGCTGGGCTGCGCGCTGGTGATTGCGTATGCGGCCTGGCAGGGCAGCGGCGCGCTGTCGCTGGCCGATGCGCTGTTGCTGCTGGCGGTGCTGTCGGCGGCCATCGGCTATGTCGGCGGCGCGCAGGTGTCGGCCAGCGTGCCAGCGCCGCAGGTGATCTGCTGGGTGCTGGTGCTGTCGCTGCCGCTGGTGCTGCCGGCCGCCTGGTGGCTGCGACCGCAGCAGCCGGCTACGGCGGCCGCCTGGGGCGGATTCGCCTACGTGTCGCTGTTCTCGATGTGGCTGGGCTTCTTCGCCTGGTACCGCGGCCTGGTGCTGGGCGGCGTGATGCGGGTCAGTCAGGTGCAGTTGCTGCAGCCCTTCATCGCCCTGCTGCTGGCGGTGCCGATCCTGGGCGAGCGGCTCGATCTGGCCACCGTCGGTTTTGCACTGGCCGTGATGGCCGTGGTGTTCATCGGCCGGCGCATGCCCTCGGGGGCACGGCGATGAAACACTCAGGGCCCGCCGCGGTCGTGGACCGCAGGCTCGATGAAGGAGAAACCCGATGAGCTGGACCCTGGCGCGTCGCGCCGCACGACTCGAACCCTCGACGATCCGCGAGATCCTGAAGGTGACCGAACGCCCGGGCATCATCTCGCTGGCCGGCGGCCTGCCTGCGGCCGAAGGTTTTCCGGTGCAGGCCATGGCCGAGGCCTGTGCGCGCGTGCTGCGCGACACGCCGCATGAAGCGCTGCAGTACGCCGCCAGCGAAGGCTTTGCGCCGCTGCGCGAATGGGTGGCGGCCGAGATGGCGGCGCAGGGCCTGCAGGCTGATGCCTCGCAGGTGCTGATCACCACCGGCTCGCAGCAGGGGCTGGACCTGGTGGGCAAGGTGCTGATCGACCCCGACAGCGCGGTGGCGGTCGAGTCGCCCACCTACCTGGGCGCCTTGCAGGCCTTCAGCCCCTACGAAGCGCGTTTCGTGTCCGTCGACGGCGATGACGAAGGCCCGCTGCCAGCGGCGCTGGACGCGGCGCGCGGCGCGCGCTTCCTGTACCTGCTGCCCAACTTCCAGAACCCCAGTGGACGCTGCCTGTCGGCTGCGCGGCGGCTGGCGCTGGCGGCGCGCGCGCAGGCACTGGGCCTGCCGGTGGTCGAAGACAACCCCTATGGTGACCTGTGGTTCGACCAGCCGCCACCGCCGCCGCTGACGGCCACGCTGGGCGATGCCGCGGTCTACCTGGGGTCGTTCTCGAAGGTGCTGGCGCCGGGGCTGCGGCTGGGTTACCTGATCGCGCCGAAGCTGCTGTACCCCAAGCTGCTGCAGGCCAAGCAGGCGGCCGACCTGCACACGCCGGGCTTCAACCAGCGCGTGGTGCACGAGGTCATCAAGGACGGTTTTCTGCGCCAGCACGTGCCCACCATCCGTGCACGCTACAAGGCACAGCGCGACGCCATGCGCACGGCGCTCGAACAGCACTTGCCGCCGGGCTGCCGCTACACGGTGCCGGAGGGCGGCATGTTCTTCTGGGTCGAGCTGCCGGGCGCGCTCGACGCCACCGCCTTGCTGGCGCGCGCCGTGGACGCCGGTGTGGCCTACGTGCCGGGCACGGCCTTCTATGCCGGCGGCGGCCATGCGAACACGTTGCGCCTGAGCTTCGTCACCGTGCCGCCCGAGCGCATCGCGCAGGGCGTGGCTGCCCTGGGCGCGGTGCTGGCGCAGGCGTTGCAGCAGGTGCCTCAGCAGGCGCAGCCATGAAGCGCCGCTTCCACCAGCTCGACGTCTTCAGCGCCGTGCCGCTGAAGGGCAACCCGCTGGCCGTGGTGCACGCCGCGCAGGGCCTGGACGAGGCCACGATGGCCGCGTTCGCGCGCTGGAC
Source organism: Rubrivivax sp. (assembly GCA_016707445.1). Taxonomy (GTDB): domain Bacteria; phylum Pseudomonadota; class Gammaproteobacteria; order Burkholderiales; family Burkholderiaceae_C; genus Rubrivivax. The sequence continues at coordinate 164,466 of JADJHR010000008.1, read as the reverse complement.
CAACCTGTCGGAGACGACCTTCCTGCTGCCGCCCACCGATGCCGCCGCCGACTACCGCGTGCGCATCTTCACGCCCTTTGCCGAGCTGCCGTTTGCCGGCCACCCGACGCTGGGCAGTGGCTGGGCCTGGCTGGCCGCGGGCGGGCAGGCGCGCTCGGCCGACGAGGTGGTTCAGCAATGTGGCGTCGGCCTCGTGCGCATTCGCCGCCACGGTGCGCGACTGGCTTTCGCGGCGCCGCCGCTGCGTCGCAGCGGGCCGCTGGACGCCGAGCTGCTGGCGCGTATCGCCAAGGCGCTGCGCATCGATGCCGCTGATCTGCTGCAGCACCAATGGGTCGACAACGGGCCCGGCTGGTGCGCGGTGAAACTGGACTCGGGCTCTGCGGTGCGCGCCCTGCAGCCCGACTGGGCGGCGCTGGGCGACATCAAGCTCGGCGTGGTCGGCGCGCAGGCCGCGGGCGACGACACGGCGTTCGAAGTGCGTGCCTTCATCGGTGCAGGCGGCTACGAAGACCCGGTGACCGGCAGCCTGAACGCCAGTCTGGCGCAATGGCTGATCGGCACCGGCCAGGCACCGAGCGCGTACGTCGCGGCACAAGGGTCGGCGCTGGGCCGTGCCGGCCGTGTGCATGTGCGCGCCGAGGGCGATGCGGTCTGGGTCGGCGGTGACGTGGTGGCCTGCATCGACGGCCAGGTGCAGCTGTGACCTTCGTCGCCGTCGACCACCTGGTGGTGGCTGCCGCGTCGCTCGATGCCGGCGTGGCCTGGTGCGAAGCCACGCTGGGCGTGAGCCCCGGTCCCGGCGGCCAGCACCCGCTGATGGGCACGCACAACCGGCTGCTGAAGATCGCCAGCGACGCCTACCCGCTGGCCTATCTCGAAATCATCGCCATCGACCCGCAGGCGCCGCCTCCGACCCGGCGGCGCTGGTTCGGCATGGACGAGCTGGACCTGTCGGCCGGCCCGCGGCTGATCCACTGGGTGGGCCGCAGCCCGATGCTGGACATGCACCGCTGGGGCTTGATCACCGTGGGCCAGAACCCTGGCGACCCGGTGAAGGCCGGACGCGACACGCCGCAGGGTCCGCTGTCATGGCAGATCCTGCTGCGCGACGATGGCCTGCTGAGCTGCGGCGGGGCCCTGCCCACGCTGATCCAGTGGGAAGGCCGGCACCCTGCCGAGGCCATGCCCGACTCGGGTGTCGTGCTGAAGTCGTTGGCGCTGCGCGGCCTGCCCGATCGTGCGCGCGACGTGCTGCGCCTGCGCGCCGTCGCGCTATCGTCGGGCGAAGGCCCGGTGCTGACGGCGGTGTTCAGCACGCCGCTTGGCGACGTGACGCTGCAATCGACATGACCGACGAACTGTTTCGCGAAGACGCCACCCTGCAGACCTGCGAGGCCACCGTGCTGGCCGTCGACGAGGCCGGCATCGTGCTCGACCGCACGGTGTTCTACCCGCAGGGTGGCGGCCAGGCGGGTGACGCCGGCGAGCTGGTGAGCGCCGATGGCCACCGCGTGAGCATCGTCGATGCGCGCAAGCACAAGGACCGCGCCGGCGATATCGCGCATGTGCCGGCCGCCGATGCACCGTCCTTGCGGGTGGGTGATCGTGTCACGGCGCGCATCGACACGGCGCGAAGGCTGGCGCACATGCGCTTTCACACCGCGACGCACCTGCTGTGCGCGCTGGTGCCGCACCCGGTGGACGGCTGCAGCATCACGGCCGGCTATGCGCGGCTGGATTTCCACATGAACGAACCGCTGGACAAGGAGACCTTGACCCAGGGGATTGCGCGCTTCGTCGCCGCCGCCCACCCGGTGCGCCACCGCTGGATCAGTGAAGCCGAACTTGATGTCAACCCGCAACTGGTGCGCAGCATGAGCGTACAACCGCCGCGCGGCCTGGGCCGTGTGCGCGTGCTCGAGATCGAAGGGGTTGACCTGCAGCCCTGCGGCGGCACGCATGTGGCGAACACCGCCGACGTCGGCGGCGTGATCGTCACCAAGATCGAAAAGAAGAGCGCGATGACCCGCCGCGTCGTGCTCGGCTTTGCGCCGCTCAACCCGTCCTGAACTGGTCCGCAGCGACTGAGGGTGCGTGAGATTCCGTCGCGAGCGGGTCGAGTTCAGGTCGAGCAGCGCAGCCGTACACCCGTACGGCGAGCAGCGCAGGCCTGAGATCGGCCCGCGCAGCAGGAAGATCGCGCGCCCTCAGCGGCCGTAGACCTTGCCGAACAGGACCCAGGTCTTGCCGTCGAAACGCGCCAGCTTCTCGCGCTCGATCGGGAAGAAGTCGTCCGCTGAAGTCTTGATGTTCACGCCCGGCAGCGACATCGGCAGCGTCATGTCCAGGCTGGCCGCCTGTTTCATCACGTTCTCGCGCGTGAGGTTGTCGCCGCATTGCTTGAGCACCTGCACCAGCGTCTGCGCAACGCCGTAGCCATAGACGCTGTTGGCGTCGGCCAGGTTGCCGGCCGGGTAGTACTTCTTCATGAACTCGGTCCAGTCCTTCAGGCCCGGGTCGTTGGCCCAGGTCGGATCGGTCGGGTCCTTGCCGTACTGGGCCGTGACGATGCCGATGCCATTTTCGGGACCGGCCGGCTTCATCACCGAGCTGACCGAGATCGACACGTTGGTCAGGTAGTGCTGAGGCTTCCAGCCGATCTCGGCCGCCTTCTTGATCGCTTGCGCAGCGAACTTGGGCGTGGTGATGTTGAAGAAGGCGTCGGCGCCCGAGGCCTTGAGCGTCAGCATCTGGCTGTCGACCGTCGGATCGGTGACCTCGTAGGTGACCTTGCTCACGATCATGGTCTTGGCCTTGTCGCCCAGGCCCTCCTCGATGCCCTTCAGATAGTCTTTCCCGAAGTCGTCGTTCTGATAAAGGATGCCGATCTTCGCGTTGGGATTGGTCTCGAGCAGGTGCTGCGCGTAGATCTTCCCTTCGGCCGCGTACGGCGGCTGCCAGCCCATGGTCCACGGAAAGTTCTTCGGGTCGCCCCACTTGGTGGCGCCGGTGGCCACGAACAGCTGCGGCACCTTCTTGCTGTTCATGTACTTCTGGATCGCCGAGTTCGATGGCGTGCCCAGCGGGTTGAAGATCAGCAGGACTTCGTCTTCTTCGACCAGCTTGCGCGCCATTTCCACGGCCTTGGCCGGGTTGTAGCCATCGTCCAACGGGAAGTAGGCGATCTTGCGACCGTTGATGCCGCCCTCGGCGTTGACCTTGTCGAAATACGCGCCGATGGTCTTGCCGATCGTGCCGTAGGCCGAGGCCGGGCCCGAGTAGGGGCCGATCTGACCGATCTTGATCTCCTTGTCGCTCGCGCCCGGGCTGTACTGCTTCTGCGCCCACGCGCTGCTGCCGAGGGCGGCCAGCGCGATTGCGGCCATCGCAAAGGTGAAGTGCTTACGGTTCATGTCGGCTGTCTCCTCAGGGGGGGGTGGAAAGGTTGGAACGCCGCCCAGGGCGTTCAGGATGACACGCGTGAGGCGCCGGGGCGCCAGCGCATCCAGCTTCGGCGCAGCATGCCCATCACGCCGGTCGGCAAGAGGTACATGAAGCCGATCAGGAACACGCCGTAGATCGCCCAGGGCGCTGCCTTGGAGATCTGGTCGGCGATGTTGGGCACGAATTGGATGAAGACCGCGCCGAAGAAGGCACCGGGGATCGACGCCAGGCCGCCGATGACCACGCCGACCAGGATCGTGATCGACAGCAGCACCGGAAAGCTGTCGGGCGAGACGAAAGCCACGACGACGGCGCCCAATGCGCCAGCCACACCGGTGAACGCAGCCGAGACACCGAAGGTGATCGACTTCACCATCGGCAGGTTGATGCCCATCGTGGCGGCCGCGATCGGGTGGTCGCGCACGGCGATCAGGGCACGCCCGATGCGTCCGCGCAGCAGGTTGTGCGCCAGCAGGAACATCAGCACCGTGACCGCCAGCGTGAACATGTACAGCCAGCGGTCGGCGTTGAAGGGCTGGTCGAACAACCGGAAGGTGAACGGCGGTTCGGGCTTGACGAGCACGATGCCCTGCACGCCGCCGGTGTAGTGTTCGATCGCCTTGTACTTCAGCAGCTGCGGCACCGCCAGCGCCAGCGCGTAGGTGGCCAGCGCCAGGTAATGCCCGCCCAGGCGCAGTGCCGGGAATCCCATCAGGAAGCCGAGCACGAAGCACAGCAGCGCCGCCGCAGGCAAGGTGGCCCAGTAGGGGGCGCCGGCGTGTTCCATCAACACCGCCGCGGCATAGCCGCCGAACGCGAAAAAGGCGCCATGCCCGAGCGAGATCTGGCCGTTGAAGCCGGTCAGGATGTTCAGCCCCAGCACGGCGATGGCATACACCAGCACCAGGTTGAACTGGAACACGCGGTAGTTCTTGACCAGGAAGGGCAGCAGCACCAGCGCCACCAGCAGCAGCGCGCCGAGCAACAGCTTCCACCGGCGATCGATCGGGTTCATACGCGGGTCACCACCTGTTTGCCGAACAGGCCGTTGGGCTTGAGCGTGAGGGTGCCGACGATCAGCACTAGGGCCACGGTGAGCTTGAGCTCGGTGCCGATCACATAGGCGCCCAGCAGGTTCTCGAGCACGCCGACGATCAGGCCACCGATCACGGCACCCGCCGGGTTGTCGATGCCGCCCAGCAGCGCCGCGGCAAAGCCGTAGATCAGGATGCCGGCCATCATGTTCGGATCGAGAAAGACCGTGGGCGCGACCATCATGCCGGCCACGGCGCCGATCGCCGACGCCAGGCCCCAGCCCATGGCCAGCATCCACGACACGCGGATGCCCACCAGGCGGGCCGAATCGGGGTTCTGCGCCGCGGCGCGCATGGCCAGCCCCACCGGCGTGAAGCGGAAGAAGGCGTACAGCGCCAGCAGCACGCACAGCATGACCAGGAACGAGCCCAGCTCGTGGGCCGAGAAATAGCGCGAACTCAAGGGGCCCTGCTGCGCAAACGGGCTGGGGAAGGACTTGATCGTGTAGTCGAAGATCCAGCCCGACAGCGAATTGAAGATCACCACCAGCCCGATGAAGACGATCACATTGGTCAGCACGGGCGCCTTTTCCACCGGGCGCACGATCAGGCGCTGGATCGCCACGCCACCGACGAAAGACACGCCTACCGTGAGCAAGAACGCCGACCAGTAGCCAAAGCCCTGCTGCAGCAGCGCCCAGGCGATGAAGGTGCTGAAGGTGGCGATTTCGCCCTGGGCGAAATTGATGTGATGCGTGGCCTGGTAGATCATCACCAGGGCGAGCCCGATCGAGCCGTAGATGCAGCCGGTGGCGAGGCCCGAGACAATCTGGTGCAGCAAGGCGTCCATTGGATTCAGATTCCCAGGTAGGCCTTGCGCACGGCCGCGTCGGCCTTGAGCGCTTCGCTGGTGCCCGACATCGCCACGTGCCCGGTCTCGAGCAGGTAGGCGTCATGCGCGAGGTCGAGCGCCAGGTGCGCGTTCTGTTCGACCAGCAGCATGCTGACGTGGTCGTTGGTGTTGATGCTGCGCAGGATGCGGAAGATCTCGGTGACGATCATCGGCGCCAACCCGAACGAGGGTTCGTCCAGCAGCAGCAGCTTGGGCCGCAGCATCAGCGCGCGGCTGATGGCCAGCATCTGCTGCTCGCCGCCCGACAGGGTGCCGGCCTGCTGGCGACGGCGCTCGGCCAGGCGCGGGAATCGTGCGTAGGTGCGATCGAGGTCCTCGGCCAGTGCCGCCTTGTCGCGGCGCACATAGGCACCCAGGCGCAGGTTCTCTTCGACCGACAGCGCGGTGAAGGTGCCGCGGCCGTCGGGCACATGCGCCACGCCCAGGCGCACCACCTGCTCGGTGGCGCGGCCGACCAGTTGCTGGCCTTCGAAGCGCACGTTGCCCGTGGTGCGCACCGTCTGGCACAGCGCGCGCAAGGTGGTGGTCTTGCCGGCACCGTTGGCGCCGAGGATGGCGGTGATGTTGCCCCTGTCGAGCTTGAAGCTCACCCCGTGCAGCACCTGGGTGGCGCCATAGAAGGCGTTGAGCCCTTCCACCTCGAGCAACACCTCAGACATGCTGTTCGGCCCCCAGGTAGGCTGCGATCACGTCGGGGTTGCTCTGGATCACGGCTGGTGCGCCCTCGGCGATCTTGCGGCCGAAGTTCAGCACCACGATGTGATCGGACAGGCCCATCACCATGCTCATGTGGTGCTCGACCAGCAGCACGGTGATGCCGCGCTGGTTGCGGATGTGGCGCACCAGTGCGGTCAGTTCGTGCAGCTCTTCGTGGTTCAGGCCGGCCGCAGGCTCGTCGAGCATCAGCAGCTTGGGCTCGGCCGCCAGCGCGCGACCGAGTTCAACCCGCTTCTGGATCGCGAACGGCAGATCGCCGGCCGGCCGGTCGGCGTGCGCCGTCAGCTTCAGGTAGTCCATGATCTCGGCCGCCTTCTCGCGCAGGCGGCGCTCTTCGGCAGCGACCGAAGGCAGGCGCAGCGCACTGGCGGTGAAGCCGGCCGATGAACGCACATGCGCGCCGACCATCACGTTGTCGCGCACGGTCAGGGTGCGGAACATCGCCAGGTTCTGGAAGGTGCGGCCCAGGCCCAGCGCGGCAATGCGGTGCTGCGGCACGTGGGTCAGTGACGCGCCCTCGAACAGGATGTCGCCAGCCTGGTAGGGGTACAGGCGGCTCATGCAGTTGAACAGCGTGGTCTTGCCGGCGCCGTTGGGCCCGATCAGCGCGCAGATGTCTCCGCGCGAAACGTCGAAGCTCACCCCGTCGAGCGCGACGATGCCCCCGAAACGCACCGACACACCCTGGATCTGCAGCAAGGCGCTGCGGTCAATTGCCATGCGGGGCCGCTTTGGGGTGGGTTGACGGATCAGGCCGGCCTTGCAGGCTGGCCACTCGGCCTGAAGTGGCCGCCCGCGGGTTATAGAAGCGGGATGCAGGCTTGGCAATGCGCGCTTGCACTGTCATCAAGGTGACAGGGGCCGCCGTCGCGGCCAGGCGCAATCCCCGCTCAGGTCGGGGATTGCGCGCGGGCGATCACGGATTGCGGAAGTCGTCGTGGCAGCTCTTGCAGGCCTTGCCGACCTCACCGAACGCCGCCTTCAGCGGGTCGAGGTTGTTGGCACGCGCGGCCACCACCAGCTTGGCCACTTCGTCCTGCATCTTCTTCGCCTTGCCGTCGAAGCCTGCGCGGTCGCTCCAGATCTTGGGCGACGCGCTGCCCTTCTTCGTGCCTGGCGTACCGTCAATAAAACCGGCGAACGGCAGCTTGGACATCACCGCCACGATCTCGGCGTTGCTCATCGCCTGGCCGGCGTCATAGGGTACCCGGCCGTTCACCATCGCGCCGATGCGGCCGAAGTGATTGGCCATCACGGTCATGGCGCTTTCACGGTACTTGACCGCGTCTTCGGGCTTCTGGAACTGCGCAGCCGCTGGCAAGGCGGTGGCCAGGCCGGCGACGGCGGTCAGGGTGAGGAGCAGGCGCTTCATTCGGGTTCTCCGATGTTCGATGGTCGTTTGAGGGAGGTGGATTCGACACGGCTTGACACCGGGTGCAGCCGCTGAGCGCACGGTCTGGCTCACAGGCGGCGTGGAGTGTACGAAGTCGGCCTGCGCGGTCTTGCGGCCTTCGGGAATGCCCAGGTTCGGGGCTCGGCGAAGTCAGGGCCAGCCTGCACGGCTGCGGCCCGATCACGGTATGCGGTATGGTTTGCTCCCCTCGTAACCGATGGAGGTTCAGCCCGTGCGCCCTGCACCCCTAACGCCCGCAGCGACGTCTGCCCCGATCGGCCCCGTGCGTGTGTGGGACCTGCCGACGCGGACTTTTCACTGGCTGCTGGCGGCGGCGGTGATCGCGCTGCTGATCACCGGGCACATCGGCGGCAACATGCTGGCCTGGCACATGCGCTGCGGCTACCTGGTGATGGGGCTGTTGCTGTTCAGGCTGCTGTGGGGTTTCGTTGGCGGGCACTGGTCGCGTTTTGCGCGTTTCATTTATGCACCGTCGACGCTGCTGCGTTACCTGCGTGGCCAGGCGCGCGCCAGTGAGCACCTGGACGTCGGCCACAGTCCGCTGGGCGCGGGCTCGGTGTTTGCACTGCTGTTCTTTCTGGCGCTGCAGGTCAGCACCGGTCTCGTGGCCGACGACGAGATCGCCACCCAGGGCCCCTTGTACCGCTTTGTCAGCAGCGCAACGTCCGGCTCGGCCACCCATTGGCACAAGGACTACGGCCAGCTGATCATCACTGCGCTGGTGCTGCTGCACGTGGCGGCGATCGTGTTCTACCGCCTGCGCAAGGGCCGCGACCTGGTGCGGCCGATGATCCATGGTGACAAGCAGCTTCCCGCCGATACGCCGGCGGCCGTCGACGGCATCACGTCGCGTCTGCTGGCCGCCGTGCTGGCGCTGGCCTGTGCCGCGCTGGTGACCTGGGTGGTCCGCCTCGGCGGCTGACGGCGCGTGCCATGACGCTGCCGCGCATCGACGTGTTCGAGCCCGACACCGAGGCCTGGCTCGACGCCACGCGCGAGATCTTTCGCGAGTACGCCGACGGTGTGGGGGTCGATCTGGCGTTCCAGAACTTCGAGGCCGAGCTGGCGGGTCTGCCGGGTGACTACGCGCCGCCCGGCGGCGTGCTGCTGCTGGCGCTGGTCGACGGGCAGCTGGCCGCCTGTGGCGCACTGCGCGCGCTGCCCGATGTCGACTACCCCAACGCCTGCGAGATGAAGCGCCTGTACGTGCGCCGAGCCTTCCGCCGCTTCGGGCTCGGTCGCACGCTGGCGCAGGCGCTGATCGACCGTGCCATGGAATGCGGCTACTCGACCCTGCTGCTCGACACGCTGGACGACATGGAGGCCGCGCGCGGCCTCTACACCTCGCTGGGCTTCGAGGAGATCCCGCCCTACTACTTCAACCCGGTGCCCGGTGCGCATTACCTGAAGGTGGCGCTCGACGATCACGGCACGCGCTGGTAGCACACCGGGCAGCCCGGGTGGGCAAGTCCCGATGTGGCGCCGCCGGGCCGGTGTCTGCGATCGGGCATCATCGGCGCCAATGAACACGCCCAGCACGCCCAGCATGCCCAGCACACACCCCCTCGAACTTCGTGCCGGCGACATGCGCCTGGCCCTGCGGCCTGACCTCGGTGGTTGCATCGCCGGTTTGTGGCGCGACGGGGTGGCGGTGCTGCGCAGTGTCGAGCCGCTCGAGTTGACGGCGTCGCGGCCCTCGGGCTGTTATCCGCTGGTGCCGTATTCAAACCGCCTGGGCTACCGGCGTTTTCGCTGGCTGGGCAAGGACCATGGCACGGCGTCTAACTTCGACGGCAGTCCGCACTCGGTGCATGGGGTGGCCTGGCAGCGGCCCTGGCAGGTTCTGACCAGCAGTGCCAGCGAAGCCGAGATCGCCTATGCGCATGCACCCGACGAGCATTGGCCCTTCGCCTTCGAGGTGCGCCAGCGTTTCGTGCTCGAGCCAGGCGCGCTGACGGTGCATTTTGCGTTCGACAACCTCGCCGACCACCCGCAACCGGTGGGCCTGGGCTGGCACCCCTACTTCCCCAAGCGCCAGCGCAGCCGCCTGCACGTGGAGCTGACCGACCGCTGGGAGTCCGACCCCACCGGGCTGCCGACACGACGGGTGCCGCAGCCGGGCATCGACGCCGATGTCGCGCACCTGGCCTTCGACCATTGTTTTGAAGGCTGGCGAGGCGCTGCGCGCATCCGCGACGAGAAGCTGTCGCTCAGGCTGAGCTCGTCGCTGCCCTACCTGGTGGTGTTCACGCCGGCCACACGCGACTATTTCTGCGTCGAACCGGTCAGCCATGTCAGCAACGCCATTCACATGGCCGATCCGCTGGCCCATGGTCTGCGCAGCGTGGCTGCGGGCGCTGGCATCGACGCCTGGATGAAGCTCGAAGTGGCCAAGGTCTGACATGCCTGTGCCCGTCTGGCAGCCCCTGCCCGGCGTGGCGCCCAGCCAGCTGGGCGAATCACCGCTGTGGTTGCCCGAGGAACAGGCGCTGCTGTGGGTCGACATCCCTGGCCGGCAGCTTAACGAATGGCGCCCTGCCGATGGCCACCATCGCCAGTGGCCGCTGGACAGCGAAGCCGGCTGCGTGGTGCCGCAAACCGACGGCATGCTGCTGCTGCCGATGCGCGACGGGCTGTGGCAGTTCGACCGCCGCACGGGCCAGCGCCAGCAGCTGGCGCCGCCGCCCTACGACGCGAGCCTCGAGCGCTTCAACGACGGCAAGGCCGATCCACAGGGCCGCCTGTGGGTGGGCACGATCTACGAACCGCGCACGCCGGCCGCCGCCGCCTTGTACCGCTGGAGCGGCGGCAGGCTCGAACGCCTGGCCGGCGGCGTGACGGTCAGCAACGGCCTGGCCTGGAGCCCCGACGGCGGCACGATGTACTGGGCCGACACGCACGACCATGTCGTGCACGCGCTCGATTTCGACGGCAGCGACGGCAGCCTGGCGCGGCAACGCGAGTTCATCCGCTTTCCACCCAAGCCGACCGACCTCGAGCTTGGCGGCTACGGCGGCCGGCCCGACGGCGCCGCGGTCGACAGCGAAGGCGCCTACTGGGTGGCGATGTACGAAGGCCAGCGCCTGCTGCGGCTGGCTCCCGATGGCCGAGTGCTGCTTGATCTGCCGCTGCCGGTGCGTTGCCCGACCATGCCCTGCTTCGGCGGCGACGACCTGCGCACGCTGTTCGTCACCAGCGCGTGCCGCGGACGCCCGGCGGCCGAACTGGCGGCCCAGCCCTGGGCAGGCTGCGTCTTGATGACGCGTGTCGACGTGCCGGGGCTGCCGGTGAACTTCGCGCTGCCTTGAGCCAGTGGCGGCTCAGTTCAGGCTGGCCAGCGCGCTGCTGACCTCGGACGCGCTGAGGATCTCGTTCAAGAGCCGGGGGGACGTCGCGCCCGGTGCGTACAGTGCATACACGGGCACGCCGCTGCGCCCCAGCCGTGCCAGCTCGGCGGTGATGCGGGCATCACGCCGCGTCCAGTCGGCGCGCAGCAGCACCACGCGCCGGGCCTCGAAATCGGCCAGCACCTCGGGCCGCGACAAGGTCGTGCGCTTGTTGTACTGGCAGGTGACGCACCAGGCCGCGGTGAAGTCGACGAAGACCGGCTTGCCGGCGGCGGTCAGCTCGGCCACCTTCTGCGGGCTCCAGTCCTGCCAGCGCTCGGACGCGTCGGCGGTGCTTGCCGCCGCTTCCGTCTTGAACGCCGGCAATGCCCAGCTCAGCGCGGCCACCAGCAGCAGCACCGACAGCGCGCCCAGGCCCGTTCGTGCGCGCGTACCCAGGGTTGGCGAGCCCAGCGCCCAGGCCACGAAGGCCAGTGCCAGCAAAGCGCCCAACAGCGCCGCAGCGCCGTCGATGCCGGTCTGCTGGCCCAGCACCCAGACCAGCCAGACCACCGTGGCGAACATCGGAAAGGCCAACAGGACCTTGAAGTTCACCATCCAGGGCCCGGGCCGCGGCAAGGCCCGAGCCACGGCCGGCCAGGCGCTGGCGAGCAGGTAGGGCAGCGCCATGCCCAGCCCCAGCGCGGCAAAGATGGCCAGCGCCTGCGTGGCGGGCAGGGTGACCGCCAGTCCCAGTGACGCACCCATGAACGGTGCCGTGCATGGCGAGGCAACGGCCACCGCCAGCACGCCGGTCAATGCCGAATCGACCATCGGGTGGCGCGCGCGCGCCGCCGACCAGCGCGCCGGTAACACCGAGCCGAACTCGAACACGCCGGCCAGGTTCAGGCCGATCAGCGTGAACAGCGCCGCCAGACCGGCCACGAAGGCAGGCGACTGCAGCTGAAAGCCCCAGCCCAGCTGTTCGCCCCCGGCACGCAGCACCAGCAGCAGCGCGGCCAAGGCCCATGAACGACAGCACCACGCCGGCGGTGTAGGCCAGGCCGCCGGCCAGCAACTGCCGGCGCTGCTGCGCATGGGCGGCGAAACCGAAGACCTTGAGCGACAGCACGGGAAAGACGCAGGGCATCAGGTTCAGCAACAGGCCACCCAGCAGCGCGAACAGCAGGCTCGGGCCCAGGCCCAGGGCGGGCGGCGCGGCGGGTAGGTCAACGCGGGCTTCGACCAGCGTCGGCAAGGCCGGTGGTGGCGCTGCGGCAGCCGGCCACGGCGATGTGACGGCCACTTGCAGCTGCAGGCCGGCGGCCTGGCCGTCGCTGATCAGCACTGCCGGCATCGTGCTCGGGCTGTCGCTGCGCTGCGGGTCGATGGCCAGGCGTGTTGTCCAGCGGTCGCCGGCCCATGCGCTGCGCGGCTTGGCGGCGTTGTCGATCAGGCCCGGTGTTTCGGGCAGAACGTCCATCGTGCGCCCGTGCCAGTCGGCGGGCAGGCCGGCCACTTCGACGACCAGGTCGGCGCCGTCGATGCGGGCGCTGGCCAGGGCGCCGGCCGCCTTCTGCGGCTGCGTCGCCTGCGCGGCGGCGAACAAGGCGGCATGGGCGGCGGTGGCGGCACGTACCGGCAGCGACAGGCTGAATTCACCCGACTCGGGGATGCAGACGTCCTTGCAGACCAGCCATTCGGCCTTCAGCTGAACGTCGAGCGTGTCGCCGGCAGGCATGGACTTCAGGCTGACCGGCACCGGCAGCAGCAAGCGGCCCTCGTAGCCGTAGTTCATCAAGGGCCCGATCGGCAGCTTGCGCGGTGTCGGCCACTGGATGTCGCCCGCCGCCGCACCGGCCGGCAACTGCCATTGCAGCGTGGTCGGCAGCCCCGAGTCGCCGGGATTCTTCCAGTACGTGTGCCAGTGCGGCTGATGCTCGATCAGCAAGCCCAGCCACAAGGGCTTGCCGGGCGCCACGCCTTCGGGCGCGTGCGCCACCAGCTCCGCGCTCACCTGCGCGGTAGTGACCGTCTGCGCCGGTGCCGCATGGGCCGGCACGAGGCCGCTGGCCAGCGTCAAGGCGGTGAAAACGATCTGGAGCAGGCGTGGCATCGGCGTTGGAGCAGGTTGGGCGGCGCCGGTTCCAGCACGCCGCAGGGCCTGATCAGATCACAAGCAGGCCGGGCTTGCACCCAGCCGTGTCAAGGGCCCGACCTGCCGCCTGAACACGCCCAGGCAGCCCCGGGTCGGGTCTTGTGCGGAACCCTACGGGTTTGTTCGTATAATTCCGCGGCTTTGCTGACCGCATCCCCCGTCGACCATGGATCCGAACCGGAAAGCGACCCGGAAAGCGCTCGCTGAACCGGTGCCGCAGGCCAGCGGATCCCGGTGGAACGAAGAAGATGAGGCGCAAGCATCGACCTTCAAGGCGCTGACCAGGGAGCAAGCACAGGCCCTGCGAGCGAAGGACCCACCACTGTCGCCGTGGCGGGTCATCGTGTTGCAGCTGGTGGTCGGGCTGGTGGCGGCGCTGCTTGCAGCGTGGGTCACTGGCAGACAGGAGGTGGGATGGTCGCTGCTGTATGGCGCGGCCGTCGTGGTGGTGCCAGGCGCCTTGATGGCGCGTGGCATGACCAGCCGACTCAGCAGTGTGTCGCCCGGCGCCAGCGCCGTAAGCGTGCTGTTGTGGTCGTCGGTCAAGATACTGGTTTCCGTCGCGATGCTCGTGGTCGCGAACCGGGTTGTGCAACCGCTGGTGTGGCCGGCGTTGCTGATCGGCCTGGTGCTGTGCATGAAGATCTACGTGGTGGCGCTGCTGTGGCGCCAGCGCCGACCGAATTGAACTGAACGAGAAGACAACAGATGGCTGCTGCCGAAACCGCCGCTGCGCACGGACCGACGCCCGGTGAATACATCGTTCACCACCTGACGCACCTGCGCAACAAGGAGATGGTGGGCCCGGTCGACTTCAGCGTCGTCGCCTGGGACTCGATGTTCTTCGCCATCCTGACCGGGGTGATCGCCTGCTACTTCCTGTGGCGTGCTGCGCGCAATGCGACCTCGGGCGTGCCGGGGCGTTTCCAGGCCGCGGTCGAGATCCTGGTCGAAATGGTCGACACCGAGGCCAAGGGCATCGTGCACAACGCCCACAGCCGCAAGCTGGTGGCGCCGCTGGCGCTGACCGTGTTCGTCTGGATCTTCCTGATGAACGCGATGGACCTGCTGCCGGTCGATCTGCTGCCGTTCATCTGGGAGCGCATCTACGGCGCCGCCGGCGGCGACCCGCACCACGCCTACCTGCGCGTGGTGCCCACTGCCGACCTGTCGATGACCATGGGCCTGTCGGTCGGTGTGCTCATCACCTGCCTGGTCTACAACGTCAAGATCAAGGGCCTGGGCGGCTGGATCCACGAGCTGTTCTCCGCACCGTTCGGCAACCACTGGCTGCTGTACCCATTCAACTTCGCGATGCAGATCGTCGAGTTCATCGCCAAGACCGTTTCGCACGGCATGCGGCTGTTCGGCAACATGTACGCCGGCGAGCTGATCTTTCTGCTGATCGCGATGCTGGGGGGCGCCTGGACACTGTCGGCCATGGGCGTCGCGTTGGCGCTGGGCCATGTCGTGCTGGGCACGCTGTGGGCCATCTTCCACATCCTGATCATCACGCTTCAGGCTTTCGTCTTCATGATGCTGGCGCTGGTCTACATCGGCCAGGCACATGACACGCACTGACCACCGGTCGCGCGTGCCGTCGCCGCTTGCTTGATTCACCCTTTCCCTTCACACAACCTCAATCGAACTAGGAGTCATCATGGAAGTCATCAGCTTTGTCGCTCTCGCCGCCGGCCTGATCATCGGTCTGGGCGCGCTCGGTGCCTGTATCGGCATCGGCATCATGGGCAGCAAGTACCTCGAATCGGCCGCCCGCCAGCCCGAGCTGATGGGCGAACTGCAGACCAAGATGTTCCTGCTGGTCGGCCTGATCGACGCGGCGTTCATCATCGGCACCGGTATCGCGCTGTGGTTCGCCACCGCCAACCCGTTCCTGGCCCAGATCGCCAACCTGCCGCCAAGTAATTGGCCGCCTGCGGCTCGCCGGCCCGGCGCGCCCGGGCGGCGCGCCCTGCGGGATCCCTCCACCGTGATTGAGGCATCAACGTGAGCATCACCGGTACCCTGATCATCCAGATGATCGTGTTCCTGATCCTGGTCGGGTTCACCATGAAATACATCTGGCCACCGATCACCGCTGCGCTCGACGAGCGCGCGAAGAAGATCGCCGAAGGCCTGTCGGCGGCCGACAAGGCCAAGGCCGACCTGGCCGTGGCCAACCAGCGTGTCGAGCAGCAGCTGTCGGCCGCACGCGACGACGCCTCCAAACGCCTGGCCGACGCCGAGCGGCTGGGGCAGCAGATGATCGAAGAGGCCAAGTCCCGCGCCAGCGAGGAAGGCGCCAAGATCATCGCCGCAGCGAAGGCTGAAGCCGAGCAGGAATCGGTGAAGGCGCGCGAGGCGCTGCGCGAGCAGGTTGCCGGCCTGGCCGTGAAGGGCGCCGAGGCGATCCTGCGGCGCGAGGTCACTGCCGGCGTGCACGCCGAGCTGCTGGGCCGCCTGAAGGCGGAACTCTGAGATGGCCGAGATCGCAACCATCGCCAGGCCCTACGCGGAGGCGCTGTTCAAGGCCGGAGCCGCAGCCGATGAGGTGCAGGCGCTGGCCGTGGTCTCGGCCGATGCGCAGCTGCTGCAATTGGCGGACAACCCGAAGGTCAGCGCCACGCTGCTCTTCAATGTCGTGAGCGACGTGCTGGCGCGGCAGCAGATCGTGCTGTCGCCGGCGGTCACCAACTTCCTGCGCGCGGTGGTCGACAACGGCCGCATTGCCGCACTGCCGGAGATCTCGGCCCAGCTGCAGCAGCTGGTCAATGCGCAAAGCGGCGTCTCCGACGCCACCATCTACAGCGCCTTCGGCATCGCCGACGACCAGCTGGCCGAGATCGTGCCGGCGCTCGAGAAGCGATTTGCCCGCCGCCTGAAGGCCACTGTGGTCGAAGCCCCGGAGCTGATCGGCGGCATCCGCGTCGTCGTCGGCGACGAGGTGCTCGACACCTCGGTCAAGGCCCGGCTCGAACAAATGAAGGTCGCCCTCACGGCTTGATCTTTTGGAGAACCCCATGCAATTGAATCCCGCAGAAATTTCCGAACTGATCAAGAGTCGCATCGAGGGCCTGGAGGCCGCGACCGACATCAAGAATCAGGGCACCGTGGTCTCGGTGACCGACGGCATCGTGCGTGTGCACGGCCTGTCGGACGTGATGGCCGGCGAGATGCTCGAATTCCCGCCCACGCCCGGCGGCCAGCCCACCTTCGGCCTGGCGCTGAACCTCGAGCGTGACTCGGTCGGCGCGGTGATCCTGGGCGAGTACGAGCACATCTCCGAAGGCGACACCGTCAAGTGCACGGGCCGCATCCTGGAAGTGCCGGTCGGCCCCGAGCTGATCGGCCGCGTGGTCAACGCGCTGGGCCAGCCGATCGACGGCAAGGGCCCGATCAACGCCAAGATGACCGACGTGATCGAGAAGGTCGCCCCGGGCGTGATCGCGCGCAAGTCGGTGGACCAGCCGGTGCAGACCGGCCTGAAGTCGATCGACTCGATGGTGCCGATCGGCCGCGGCCAGCGCGAGCTGATCATCGGCGACCGCCAGACCGGCAAGACCGCGGTGGCGATCGACGCGATCATCAACCAGAAGGGTCAGAACATGACCTGCGTCTACGTCGCGATCGGCCAGAAGGCGTCGTCGATCAAGAACGTGGTGCGCGCGCTGGAACAGGCCGGCGCGATGGACTACACCATCGTGGTGGCTGCCTCGGCGTCCGAGTCGGCGGCCATGCAGTACGTGTCGGCCTATTCGGGCTGCACGATGGGCGAGTACTTCCGCGACCGCGGCCAGGACGCGCTGATCATCTACGACGACCTGTCCAAGCAGGCCGTGGCCTACCGCCAGGTGTCGCTGCTGCTGCGCCGCCCGCCGGGCCGCGAAGCCTTCCCCGGCGACGTGTTCTATCTGCACAGCCGCCTGCTCGAGCGCGCCGCGCGCGTGAACGTCGACTACGTCGAGAAGTTCACCAAGGGCGAGGTCAAGGGCAAGACCGGTTCGCTGACCGCGCTGCCGATCATCGAGACGCAGGCCGGCGACGTGTCGGCCTTCGTGCCGACCAACGTGATCTCGATCACCGACGGCCAGATCTTCCTGGAGACCAGCCTGTTCAACGCCGGCATCCGCCCCGCCATCAACGCCGGCATCTCGGTGTCGCGCGTCGGCAGCTCGGCGCAGACCAAGCTGATCAAGAACCTGTCGGGCGGCATCCGTACCGACCTGGCGCAGTACCGTGAACTGGCCGCCTTCGCGCAGTTCGCGTCCGACCTCGACGCCGCCACGCGCAAGCAGCTGGACCGCGGCGCGCGCGTGACCGAACTGCTCAAGCAGCCGCAGTACTCGCCGCTGCCGATCAGCCTGATGGCCGCCACGCTGTTCGCGGTGAACAAGGGTTTCCTGGACGACATCGACGTGAAGAAGGTGCTGGCCTTCGAACACGGCCTGCACCAGTACCTGAAGTCCAGCCACGCCGCGCTGCTGGCCAAGCTGGAAAGCGACAAGGCGATGGACAAGGCGGCAGAAGAAGAGCTGACCAACGCCGTCGCCGCATTCAAGAAATCGTTCGCCTGACGCTGCACGGCTGGAAGGAGCACCGTCATGGCGGTCGGAAAAGAGATTCGCACCAAGATCAAGTCGGTCGAGAACACCAAGAAGATCACCAAGGCCATGGAAATGGTCGCCGCCAGCAAGATGCGCAAGGCGCAGGAGCGCATGCGCTCGGCGCGGCCCTACGCCGACAAGATCCGCAACATCACGGCCCACCTGTCGGGGGCCAACCCCGAGTACAAGTCGCCTTACATGCGCAGTGGTGGTGCCGCCAAGGCCATCGGCTTCATCGTCGTCAGTACCGACAAGGGGCTGTGCGGCGGCCTGAACACCAACGTGCTGCGTGCCGTCACCGCCAAGATGAACGAGGTTCAGGCCGCCGGTGGCAAGATCTCGGCGGTGGCGATCGGCAACAAGGGCTTCGGCTTCCTGAACCGCATCGGCGCCAAGGTGGTCAGCCACGTGGTGCAGCTGGGCGACGCGCCGCAGCTCGACCGTCTGATCGGGCCGGTCAAGGTCATGCTCGACGCCTTCGTGGCGGGCAAGCTCGACGCCGTGCACCTGTGCTACACGCGTTTCATCAACACGATGAAGCAAGAGCCTATGGTCGAGCAGCTGTTGCCGCTGTCGGCCGATCGCCTGGAGCAGTCGGCGTCCGAGAAGCAGCAGTACAGCTGGGACTACATCTACGAGCCTGACGCACCGACCGTCATCGACGAACTGCTCACGCGCTACATCGAGGCCCTGGTGTTCCAGGGTGTGGCCGAGAACATGGCCAGCGAGCAGAGCGCCCGCATGGTGGCGATGAAGGCGGCCACCGACAACGCCGGCACGCTGATCGGCGAGCTCAAGCTGATCTACAACAAGACCCGTCAGGCAGCGATCACCAAGGAATTGAGTGAGATCGTCGGCGGCGCCGCGGCCATCAGCGGTTGATTCGAATACTCGTTTGAAGGACAGGAAATGTCGCAAGGAAAAATCGTTCAGTGCATCGGCGCCGTGGTCGACGTGGAGTTCCCGCGCAATGCCATGCCCAAGATCTACGACGCGCTCAAGCTCGACGGCACGGCACTGACGCTCGAAGTGCAGCAGCAGCTGGGTGACGGTGTGGTGCGCACCATTGCGCTGGGTTCGTCCGACGGCCTGCGCCGCGGTCTGATGGTGAGCAACACCGGCGCGCCGATCACGGTGCCGGTGGGCAAGGCCACGCTGGGCCGCATCATGGACGTGCTGGGCAATCCGATCGACGAGCGCGGCCCGGTCGACCAGACGCACACCGCGTCGATCCACCGCAAGGCACCCAGCTACGACGAGCTCAGCCCGTCGCAGGAACTGCTGGAAACCGGCATCAAGGTGATCGACCTGATCTGCCCCTTCGCCAAGGGCGGCAAGGTGGGGTTGTTCGGCGGCGCCGGCGTCGGCAAGACCGTGAACATGATGGAGCTGATCAACAACATCGCCAAGGCGCACAGCGGCCTGTCGGTGTTTGCCGGCGTGGGTGAGCGCACCCGCGAGGGCAACGACTTCTATCACGAGATGTCCGACTCGGGTGTGGTCAACCTCGAGAACCTGGGTGAGTCCAAGGTCGCGATGGTCTACGGCCAGATGAACGAGCCGCCGGGCAACCGCCTGCGCGTGGCGCTGACCGGGCTGACGATCGCCGAGAGCTTCCGCGACGAAGGCCGCGACGTGCTGTTCTTCGTCGACAACATCTACCGCTACACGCTGGCCGGCACCGAAGTGTCGGCGCTGCTGGGGCGCATGCCTTCGGCGGTGGGCTATCAGCCGACGCTGGCCGAAGAGATGGGCCGCCTGCAGGAGCGCATCACGTCGACCAAGGTCGGCTCGATCACCTCGATCCAGGCGGTGTACGTGCCTGCGGACGACTACACCGACCCGTCGCCCGCCACGACCTTCGCCCACCTGGACGCCACCGTGGTGCTGTCGCGCGACATCGCCTCGCTGGGCATCTACCCCGCGGTGGACCCGCTGGACAGCACCAGCCGCCAGGTCGACCCGAACGTGGTCGGCGAAGAGCACTACAACACCACCCGTGCCGTGCAGGGAACCTTGCAGCGCTACAAGGAACTGCGCGACATCATCGCCATCCTGGGCATGGACGAACTCAGCCCCGGAGGACAAGCTGGCCGTGGCGCGCGCGCGCAAGATCCAGCGCTTCCTGTCGCAGCCCTTCCACGTCGCCGAGGTGTTCACCGGCAGCCCGGGCAAGTACGTGCCGCTGAAGGAAACCATCCGCGGCTTCAAGATGATCGTGGAAGGCGAGTGCGACCACCTGCCCGAGCAGGCGTTCTACATGGTCGGGACGATCGACGAGGCTTTCGAGAAGGCCAAGAAGATTCAATAACCAGGAGCCGTCATGGCCACCATCCAGGTCGATGTCGTCAGTGCCGAAGAGAGCATCTTCAGCGGCCAGGCGAAGTTCGTCGCGCTGCCGGGCGAAAACGGCGAACTCGGCATCCTGCCGCGCCACACGCCGCTGATCACGCGCATCAGGCCGGGTGCGGTGCGCATCCAGCGCGCCGACAACGGCGAGGAAGAATTTGTCTTCGTCGCTGGCGGCATTCTTGAGGTACAGCCGGGCACCGTCACGGTGCTGGCCGATACCGCCATCCGCGGGCACGATCTCGATGAGGCCAAGGCCATCGAGGCCAAGCGCCTGGCCGAAGAAGCGATGCGCAATGCCAAGAGCGACATCGACCTGGCGCGTGCCCAAAGCGAGTTCGCGACCATGGCCGCGCAGATCGCAGCCATCACCAAGCTGCGCCGCAAGTAGACCGCCTTGCACCTGCCCAAGAAGCCCGCCGCGTGCGGGCTTCGTGCTGTCTGGCAGCACGCCAACCGACACCGATAATCGATCGCATGTTCGCCCCGCTTCGCAACGACACCTTCCTGCGCGCCTGCCTGCGCCAGCCCACCACCCACACGCCGATCTGGCTGATGCGCCAGGCCGGGCGCTACCTGCCCGAGTACCGCGCCACGCGCATCAAGGCCGGCAACAGCTTCATGGGCCTGGCCACCAACGTGCAGTACGCCACCGAGGTGACCTTGCAGCCGCTGGACCGTTACGCGCTCGACGCCGCGATCCTGTTTTCCGACATCCTCACTGTGCCCGATGCGATGGGCCTGGGCCTGAGCTTCGGCGTCGGCGAGGGGCCGCGCTTTGCGCATCCGCTGCGCGACGAGGCCGCCGTCGCCGCATTGCAGGTGCCTGACCTCGACCGGCTGCGCTACGTGTTCGATGCGGTGACCTCGATCCGCCGCGCACTGGACGGTCGGGTGCCGCTGATCGGCTTCTCGGGCAGCCCCTGGACCTTGGCCTGCTACATGGTCGAAGGCGCGGGCTCGAGCGACTACCGGCTGGTCAAGAGCATGCTCTACGGCCGGCCTGACCTGATGCACCGTGTGCTGGACATCAATGCGCAGGCCGTGACGGCCTACCTCAACGCCCAGGTCGACGCCGGCGCGCAGGCGCTGATGCTGTTCGACAGCTGGGGCGGCGTGCTGGCCGACGGCGCCTTCCAGCGCTTCAGCCTGGACTACACGCGCCGCGTGCTGGCCGGCTTGAAGCGGGAGCAAGACGGTCAGCGCATCCCGGTCATCGTCTTCACCAAGGGTGGCGGCCTGTGGCTCGATCAGGTCGCCGACTGCGGCGCCGATGTTGTCGGCCTGGACTGGACCGTCAACCTGGGTCGCGCACGCGCCGCCGTGGGCGCACGCGTGGCGTTGCAGGGCAACCTCGACCCCAACGTGCTGTTTGCGCCACCGGCCGCGGTGGCGCGAGAGGCGATGGCGGTGCTCGACAGCTTCGGCCGCCCGCAGCGCTCCGACGGTGGCTGGGACGGCCATGTCTTCAACCTCGGTCATGGCATCAACCAGCACACCCCGCCCGAGCATGTGACCGCGCTGGTCGAGGCCGTGCACCAGCATTCGCGCCGTTTGCGCGAGCCTGCCTGACCACGCCCAGCGTGCCCGGCGCGGGCTGCTGACAGCCCCGATCGGCACCCAGTGCCGCCGGCCCGGTGAGTGAGCACTAGGTATCCCTTGCTCGCGACAGGGTGTGATTTTTGTGGTCCAGGGCTTGACTTATCCCCAGATCGCCGGTTGAAGCCTGAAGGCGACAGATCTGACGAGAACCCCGATCAGGGCTTGCCCTAGGGTTCACTAAGTCCTTGATTTATATCGCTAGCGGTTCTGCCACCAAATCGGGCAATGTGTCAGACGCCGCACAGAATCAAGCACTTGGCGCGGCTCACCGCATGTTGCCCACAAAGTTATCCACACGAAGCGTGGACATCCGAAAAAGAACCCTCAAATCATGGTCTTAGAGTCCAACGCTAAGACAGTTCCGAGCTTTCGCGCGCAACTTCAGTCGTTCGCCTGAACATCGTGGTCCGCCTGTCCGTCGCCGTCGACACGCCGCAGCATGCGCAACTCGGCGCCTTGCTCGACTACGAGTGCGACCAGGACCTGCCGCCGGGCACGCTGGTGCGCGTGCCGCTGGGCCGGCGCGAGGTGCCTGGCATCGTCTGGCCCCATGCCGGCACCGAGCGCGCCCAGGCGCACCAGCTGCGGCCAGTGCGGCAGGTGCTGGAAGGCCTGCCGCCATTGCCGGCGTCCTGGCTGGCGCTGGTCGAGTTTGCCGCCGCCTACTACCAACGTCAGATCGGCGAGCTGGCACTGGGCGTGCTGCCGCCTGAACTGCGCCGCATCGACGACCGCCAGCTGGGAAGGCGCCTGACGCGGTTGCTGCGCGAATCGGCACCGGCCGCACCGATCACGCCGGTGACGGTGCCGCCGCTGAGCGCCGAGCAGGCCAGTGCACTGGACAGCTGGCGTGCCGCTCCGGTGGGCACGACGCTGCTGCACGGCGTGACCGGAAGCGGCAAGACCGAGGTCTATCTGCAAGCCGCCGAGCAGGTGCTGGCGGCTGGCCGCCAGGCCCTGGTGCTGGTGCCCGAGATCAACCTGACGCCGCAGCTCGAGTCACGCTTTGCGGCGCGCTTTCCGGGCCGCTGCCTGGTCAGCCTGCACAGTGCGCTGACGCCGGCGCAGCGCATCAACCACTGGCTGCTGGCGCACCTGGGCCGGGCCGACCTGGTGCTGGGCACGCGGCTGGCGGTGTTCGCGGCGATGCCGCGCCTGGGCCTGATCGTCGTCGACGAAGAGCATGACCCCAGCTTCAAGCAGCAGGAAGGTGCCCGCTACTCGGCACGCGATCTGGCGGTCTACCGTGGCCACTTGCAGCACCTGCCGGTGCTGCTGGGCTCGGCCACACCGTCGCTCGAAACCTGGCAGCGTGTGCGCGAGGGCCGCTACCGCTGCCTGACGCTGGCGCAGCGCATCGGGCAGGGCGTGATGCCGCAGGTGCGGCTGCTCGACACCAACAACCTGCCGCGTCAGCGCGGTGTGCTGCCGGCACTGGCTGCGCCGCTGCTGGCCGCCGTGCGGGAACGGCTGGAGCGTGGCGAGCAGAGCCTGCTGCTGCTGAACCGGCGCGGTTATGCGCCGGTGCTGCACTGTGGCCAGTGCGGCTGGAAGAGCGGCTGCCCGCACTGCAGCGCCTGGCGCGTGTTCCACAAGGCCGACCGCACGCTGCGCTGCCACCACTGCGGCTTCACCGAAGCCGTGCCGCGCGCCTGCCCCGAATGCGGCAACCTCGACATCGCGCCGCTGGGCCGTGGCACCGAAAAGCTCGAAGAGCAGCTGGGCGTGCTGCTGCCCGGCGCGCGCATCGCGCGCATCGACGCCGACAGCACGCGCCACAAGGGCGCGCTGCAAAGCCAGCTCAACGCCGTGCACGATGGCGAGGTCGACGTGCTGGTGGGCACGCAGATGGTGGCCAAGGGCCACGACTTCCGCCGCGTCACGCTGGTGGCCGCGATCAACCCCGACGGCGCCTTGTACAGCAGCGACTTTCGCGCCGGTGAACGCCTGTTCGCGCTGCTGATGCAGGCAGCAGGCCGCGCCGGTCGCGACGCCGAGCACGCCGGGCGCAGCGAGATGTGGATCCAGACCGCCACACCGGGGCATCCGCTGTATCAGGCCCTGGTCCGGCACGACTACGAGGCTTTCGCCGCCAGCCAGCTCGACGAGCGGCGCCGCGCCAGCCTGCCGCCCTTTTCCAGCCTGGCCCTGGTGCGCGCCGAGGCCCGAGACGTCGCCGTGGCCACGGCCTTCTTGCAGGCGGCGTGCGGCGGTGCGGCCGCGCTGCCTGACAGCGCCGCGGTCAGTCTCTACGCGCCCGTGCCCACGGCGGTGCCGCGCGTGGCCGGCATCGAGCGCATGCAGTTGCTGGTGGAGTCGGCGTCGCGCCCGGCGCTGCTGCGTTTTCTGGCCGCCTGGCTGCCCACGCTGCATGCACTGCGGCCGCAGCACAAGGGGCTGGTGCGCTGGGCCGTGGACGTGGACCCGCTGGCGATCTGACCAGCGCTGGTGGCCCTACGCCGGCCGCACCCCGAACAGCCAGGCAATCGCCGTGAAGCTGACGAAGGCCAGCACGGTCGAGCTCATGATGATGCGTGCCACACGCCCGTTGTCGGCACCGTAGCGCTCGGCCAGGATGGCCACGTTGCTGGCGCTGGGCAAGGCGGCCACCAGCACGATCACCATCAAGGTGAAGTCGGGCAGCGGCGCACCCAGGCGGCGCGCCGCCAGGCCGAGCAACAGCAGCAGCACCGGATGCAGCAGCAGCTTGATCAGCGCCACCGGCAGAAAGCGCGCCAGCGGCGTGCGCGTGTGCGCATGGCGGCCGGCGCGCCAGAGCACGGCGCCGATGGTGAACAGGGCCACCGGGCTGGCGGCGTCGGCCAGCATGCGCACCACGGTGTCGACCGGACCCGAAAGCGCCCAGCCCATGGCCGAGAACAGCGCGCCCAGCGCAATCGACCAGGGCATCGGGTTCTTCGCCACGCCCAGCAGGATGCGCCGCACCGCCGCCAGACCCTGGCCGCGGGTACCTTGGGCTTCGGCCAGCGCCAGGCAGGCGGTGCTGGTGACGATCAGGTCGGCCGTCAAAGTGCAGATCGCCGGCCCCGCCGCCGCCGGGCCGAGCAACGCCACCAGCAAGGGCACGCCCATGAAGCCGGTGTTCGGGAACACCGCCACCAGGGCGCCGAAGGATGCGTCCTTGAGCCCGACCTCGCCGCCTCGGGTGACCACGATCGTGAAGCCCACGATGAGCGCCGCGACCAGCAGGTAGACCGTCAGGATGGTCGGGTTCAGAACCTGCAGCAGCGGCGTGCCGGCGCCGAAACGAAACAGCATGCAGGGCAGGGCAAAGTACAGCACGAAGGCGTTCAGGCCGGGGATTGCGGACTCGGGCAGCACCTGCCGCTGCGCAGCCAGCCAGCCGCACAGCACGATCGCGAAAAAGGGCGCGGTGACCGCGAGGATCGAGCTCATGGCAGGTGGTGCGGGGTCTCAAGCACGCTGAGGGCCCGGCTGCTTGGGGTCGACGACAAAGCGCGCCAGCTCGCGCACCGGGCTGCCGGCATCGGTCGGATCGTCGACCGCGAGCAGCCTGGCCTGCAACTGCTGCGCCTGCACATCCAGCACGATGGCGCCGCGCACGTCACTGCGTGCCAGGTGCATGTGCGGGTTCAGCGGCAGCGCCTGGTCCAGCGCCGCCTGTTTGCGGCCATGGCTGCTGATCGAGGTGCTGCAGAACTCGCTGCCGATGACCGTGCCGCGTGCGTCGTCGAAGTCGACCTTGAGGTCGGCCACGTGGTGCGCATGTACGTCGCCACCCAGCACCACCAGGCCGGGGACCCTCCGCTCGGCCGCCGCGCCCAGCAGCCGTGCGCGTGCGGCCGGGTAACCGTCCCAGCCGTCGGTCCAGTAGCGGCCCGCCGGGTCGCTGCTGAAGCGCGCCATCAGGGTCTGCTGTGCAAGCAGGTTCCAGGGACGGTCCAGGCTCCAGCCCTGCGCCAGCCATTGCTCCTGCTCGCGACCCAGCAGCGTGCGCGCGGGATCGTTCAGCGCCGCGCAGTCACGCGCGAACAGCGTGCGCGAGCCGCTGCTGCGCAGCAGCGGCGGGCAGGCCTGCACGTCGCGGTACTGGCGGTCGTCCAGCAGATGCACACGTGCCAACCGGCCCCAGTCCAGGCGATCGTACAAGCGCATCACACCGGCTTGCGGGCGCTGTGCCTTGGCCAGCGGCTGGTGCTCCCACCAGGCCTGGTAGGCGGCAGTTCGCAGCCGAGCCAGGTCCAGACCCAGCGGCGTGCTGCTGGCCGTGCCGGCGTAGTCGTTCGCCACCTCGTGGTCGTCCCAGGTCAGCAACCAGGGGCACGCGGCGTGGGCGTCCTGCAGCGCGGGGTCGGACTTGTATTGCGCGTAACGCTCGCGGTAGCCGTCCAGGTCGAGCAGCAGGCCGCCGCTGTGACGGCGCAGCGCGGTCGGCGACGAGGGGTATTCGTAGATGTAGTCGCCGACAAAGGCCACCAGATCCAGGTCCTGGCGCGCCAGGTGGCGCCATGCGGCGTAGTGGCCGTGGTCCCAGCGCTGGCAACTGGCCAGCGCCAGCCGCAGGCTGGCTGTGGCGTCGGCGGCCGGCGCGGTGCGCGTGCGGCCGATGCGGCTGCGCTGGCCCTGCGCCTGGAAGCGATACCAATACCAGCGGCCGGGCTCCAGCCCGCCGGGTTCGGCATGCACGCTGTGCGCCCAGGCGGCTTCAGCCAGCTCAACGCCGCGTGCCGCGATGCGTGCAAAGCCCTCGTCATGGGCCAGCTCCCACTGCACGTCGACCCGCGTCGGCAGGTCGGTGCCCGTCAGCCGTGTCCACAGCACCATGCCGTCGGCGCGCGGCTGGCCCGAGGCCACGCCGAGCGCAAACCTCGGCGTGTCGGCGGCCCAGGCACGCGGTATGAACCAGGGGCTGGCGCCGGCCGTGAGCAGGGCACGGCGCGTGGTCATCGAGGTGCAGTGGCGGTCGCCGTCACGCCGCAGGCCGACCCTGTCGTCACGCACCGCCAGTGGCTGTGGAACGACGGATAGGCAACCTCGTTGCCCCAGCGGCTGACATGGTCGCCGTCGAAGAAGTTGGGCCGGCCGGCCGCGTCCACGGCCAAGCAGTGTTGGCCCGGGCACAGGGCATCGAAAGGGTCCCAGAGCGTGATCGACGGGGCATCTTGCCGCACCACGACGTCCTTCAGGGCCTGGACGACCGGCGCCCGGAAGGCCTGTTCGTTGGCACGCGCTTCCGACAGGCCGCGCGCGCACACCGGGTTGTGTCGGGTCCAGGTGTCGACGCAGCGGAACGGTGGCGCGCGGAAGATCGGCGTGGGCGCGGCCAACACCACCTTCAGTCCCTGCCGCAGCAGCGGCTGGATCCAGCGGTCGGCGTCGACGATGGCGGCGCGGCGCTGCTCGGCCTGCGCTGCACTGAAGTGCTGTGTCAGCACCGCTTCGTCGGGCAGGTTGCCCCATTGGTCGCCGAAACGGGGCAAGCGCAGTGATGCCATCAGCACGACGTCACCTGGGTGTGCCCTGGATGCAAGGTCGGCCAGCGCGGCGCGCGGCAGCGTGACGCAGGCAGGCGGGCGACCCGTGCCCATCGGCGCCATCAGGTCGACGAACGGGCAACCCGGAATCTGGTAGACCGACACCTCGACCGACTCCTCCCGGCTCAGCCGGTCCAGCAGACCCAGGTAGGCGGTGGCGTGCGAGTCGCCCAGCACGAACAGCCGTCGCGTCGGCGTGGCCAGCACGGTACCTGCGCAGGGGTGATGCTCGATGACCAGCAGGTCGCCCATCGGCCGGTAGCGCAACCCGCCGCCCGGGCAGGCCAAGGGCGGCAGGCTGGGGTCATGGTGCACGGGGTACCAGTCGATGCTGTGGCGCTCGACGAGCGACAGCGACAATTCGTGCCGGTGCGCGAAGGTCATGCTGGCCGACCACGCTGCCAGTCCGGCGACAGCGATGATCCCCAGGTTGGCGGGCCAGGCCGGCAAGGTCAGCCAGCGCGGGCTGGTGCGCAGCGGCTGCTCGATCCAGCGGTAAGAGAAGGCGGCGGCAGCGAAAGACAAGATCCCCGCCACGATGACGCACCAAGCCGCTTCGAGCCCGACCGTCCAGCGCATGAAGACGAACACCGGCCAATGCCACAGATACAGCGAATACGAGCGCAGGCCCACCCAGCGCAGTGCGGGCGCGACCATGATGCGCGGTACCTGGGCGGCCGGGGCGTCGGGGTGCCCGATCAGGATCAGGGTGCCGACGACGGCGCCGATCGCCCAGGGAAACGGGGTGCCTGTCGGCGACGCCAGACCGAGTGTGATCGCCAGCAGCAGCAGTGCGATCAGGCGCCCGGCCAGCTGCCGCGACGCGCCGGCAAACCACCGCCTGCCGACGCCGCGCTGCCACACCAGCAGGTACCACACGGACCCTGCCGCCAGCTCCCAGAAACGGCTGAACACGCTGTAGAAGGCCAGTGTCGGCTGCACCGCCGTCCACGCGATGGCAGCCACAAGAGACGCCACCGCCAGCAGCGACAGCAAGGCGACTGCGAACCGCCGGGCCCGCCAGGCCCAGAAGATGATCCACGGCGCCACCAGGTAGAACTGCTCCTCGACCCCCAGCGACCAGGTGTGCGTGAAGGGGCTGAACTCCGCACGGGGTGCGAAGTAGGCGTCGGCCTGGTCCATCAGTGCCCAGTTGCTGAGCCCGGCAAAGGCATACAGGCCGATGCGCTCGGCCTGGCCACTGAGCCAGGAATGCGGGATCAACAGCGTCCACGCCAGGCTGGTCACCACCAGCACCACCAGCAGCGCCGGCAGGATGCGGGTCAGTCGGCGAAAGTAGAAGCCGCCGATGAAGCTGCCGATCGACTGGGCGCCGTGTCGGGCCAACGAGCCCGTTACCACGAAGCCCGAGATCGCAAAGAAGACGTCGACGCCGAGGAACCCGCCCGGCAGCCATTGCGGCCTGGCGTGATAAAGCAGGACCGCCAGCACCGCCAGCGCGCGCAGGCTGTCGATGTGACGGATGTGATTCATGCCGCGGCCGGCACATCGCGGCGCCGGTAGACGGCGTAGATGAAGTCTGAGTCGATCGCACCGCAGCGGATCAGCTCGGTCTCCAGCAGCGACATCAGGCGCAGCAGTGCGACGTCGCGCGGCTCGTCGGGGTCGAAGTTGGCCGCGATGTCGGCCAACATGAACTGCAGCAGCGTGCCGCCGAAATCGCGCCGCTCCACCGTCTCGAAGCGTGCCGCGCAGGCCTGCACGATGGCGCCGGAATGAATCGCCTCCGAGGGGTCGAGCGCGATCACCGCCTGCGGGTCGGCGCGCCGCATCTGCGTCTTCAGCGCACCGCTGTCGGGGTCGCGGCGGTGGCTGTCCGGCAGCAGCGCCAGCATGGCGTTCATCAGGCGTTCGGCCTCATCGCTCCACTGGAAGCGGTCGGGCCCGACGTATTCATTGATGACCAGCAGGCCGTCGCTGGCCAGCGCGGCATGGCAGCGATCGAGCACCGCGTCCAGCGCGTCGACATGGTGCAGCGACTGTTCGAACACGATCAGATCGTAGGGGCCGTCCAGGACCAACCCGTTGACGTTGGCGGCTCGCCAGCGTGCGCGATCACCCAGCCCCGCCCGATTGGCCGCTGCGCGTGCCACGGCCACGGCGGCGTCCGAGATGTCGACGCCTTCCATCTGCTCGACGATGCCGAGCTGCAGCGCGTCGATCACCACCGCACCACTGCCGCAACCGAGCGACAGGCCGCGCCGCCGCGGCTGCTGGAAGTGGCAACGTTTGAGGTGTGCCACCCAGCCGATCTGCGTGTCGCCCGACAGGCTGAGGTTGATCTCGGCCGCGGTGACGGGGTGCGAGCTCCAATGCCGAAGCTGGCGCGCGCTGTCGGCACGCTGCTCGGCGTCGCGACCCCAGAGTTCGGCGGTGCGCCGGTCGTCGTCGTTCAATGTCGAAACTGCCGCGGGCGGGTTGTCGACCAGCGCCGACACGGTGGCACGAAAGGCCGCGCGCGAGCAGTCTCGCGCAACCGCGGCCAGCAGCTGCTCACGCTGAAGCTGCCAGACCGCGCGGTCCTGGTGCAACTGCACACAGGCCGCGGCAAAGCCGGCGGCGTCGCTGTGGTGCGCGACAAACGGCTGCCAGCCGAGCTGGTCGGCGATCAGCCCTGTCACCACCATCGGCAGGCCACGCGCCGCTGCTTCGTGCGCCTTGTGCGGAATGCCGGCGGCATAACGTGTGGGTGCGATGAAGACGCGCGCGCTGTCGAGATGTGGCGCCAGGTGGTCGACGCGGCCATGCACGGTGATGCCGGGCCCGGCCAGCGCGCGCACGCTCGGCGCCTCGCAGGGGCCGACCAGGTGCAGGTGCACGTCGGCGCCCAGCGCTGCCACCACACGCGGCCAGACTTCGGCGACAAACCAGCGCAGGCTGTCGCTGTTGGGCGTGTCGTCGTCGGTCATGGCACCGACGAAGACAAAGCCCGAGCGGCTGTCGAAGCCGGGCGTCGACGACACCACCTCGACCTCGTGGCCCAGCACCCGCACGGGGTCGAAGCCGGCGTCGCGGTAGTGCGCGGCCTCTCGCTCAGACACCGCGACGATGGCGTCCACCCCGGCGGCCAGCGCCAACTCTTCGGCGATGCGCTGGCGCTGTTCGGCCAGCGCCAGCGGCCGCCCGTCGAGCTCGGCGCGGGCGATGTCGCGCAGCGAGAACATGGCCTCGGCGTCGTAGATCAGGCGCGCCGGATGCAGCAGTTCAGGCTGGCGCGAACGCAGCTGCTGCAACACCTGCATGTTGTGCGGTCGGCTGACGATCACGCAGTCGTACAGACCCTGGCGCGCTTGCAGAAAGGGCTCCAGCCCGATCAGGCCGTGACCCAGCATCACCTCCACTGTCTCGGGCAGAGCACGCCGCACTTCGGCCCAGGTCTCGCCCGGAAACTGCAGCGGATAGTGCGTGACGGCGTGCCCCGCTTCGGCCAGCGCGCGCACCATCAGCGCCGCCCGCGGGTAGCCCTGGCCCAGCCAGGGAAGCGGCACGCGGTCGTCGATCACCAGCACGCGCTTTGCGCCCGCCGGCAAACGCGTGCGGGCGCGCAGCACCGCCTGCGCCGACGGCAGCGGCTGCCCGGCCAGAAAGTCAGCGTGGCGCTGCACGAACAGGGCCTGATGTCGCCGTTGCAATTCGATGGCTGAACCCGCCGAAACTTCACTGGCGAACTCGAAGTGGCGGATGCGCAGCTGCGGGTCATAGACGATGCGCTGGCCGCTTTCCCACAGCCGCACGCAGAAGTCCGATTCTTCGTAGTAGGCGGGGACGAAGGCCGGGTCCAGGCCGCCCATCGATTCGAACAGCGAGCGGCGCAGCACCAGGAAGGCACCCGAGCAGTAATCGACGTCGCGCACGAACTGATACTCGGGCCGTGCCGGATCGTCACCTCGGCCGTATCCCTGGCAGCTGCCGTCGCGCCAGACGATGCTGCCGGCTTCCTGCAGCTGGCCGTCCCACAGCAGGATGGGCCCGCCGGCCGCGCCGGCACTAGGGTCGGTGTCCAGCCGCGCCACGGCATCGCGCAGCGTGTGCGGCTCGAGCATCGCGTCGTTGTTCAGCAGCACCAGGTAGCGCCCGCGGGCCTGCTTGGCGGCCTGATTCACCGCCAGCAGAAAACCCAGGTTCTTGCCGGGTCGCAGCACGGTCGCGCCGTCTACACGCTGCAGCAGCTGCGGCACGCGGTCGCTGGACCCGTTGTCGACGACCAGCGCCTCGGCGTTCACGCCCTGACTGTCGGCCAGCGACTGCAGGCACATCCGGCTCAACCCGGCCTGGTTGAACAACACGACGATGACGCTGACGTCGGGCGCCGCGGCCTTGCAGCCCAGCTCGATGCGGGACTGGCCGCGCAGAAAATCGCCAAGCGCCGCTTCGGCCTGCGCGCGCACACGTTCCTTGTCGGTCGGGGGCTGCGGTGGCCTTGCCGGTTCGGCAGGCAGCACCAGCTGAGGTGCCAGCTGTCGGGCCAGACCCTGCCCCCAACCGCGTGCCAGCACCCAGTTGCGCAGGCGCAGGCGCTGTGAATTATCCAGCGGCAGCGTGCGCCAGAGCCGGCGCCCCAGCGTCACGCCTTGTTGTCGTGTGGCCAGCGTGCGCAGACGGCGCAGCGGCTGCGTCAGCCGCCACGACAGCGACGCGGTCACGGCCCGATAGCCCTGTTCGAGTTCGCGGTAGCTGTGCAGTGCCCGTTGCAGTTGATCGTGCAGGGCCCGCCGCTCGGCGCGCAGGTCGGACAGGGCCTTGCGCGCTACGGCAGCGTCGTGTTTACGGTCGACGTGGGCCTGCTGCAGCTCGGCTTCGCGAGTGGCCAGGTCATGGTGCAGGGCCCGGATCTGCTGTTGCAGCGCATCGGCGTGGGCCTGCAGGCTCTGCGCACGGCTCTGCAAGCCTTGCGCCAGAGTGTCGCTGGCCGCGAGAGAGGATCTTGCCTCGTGCAGTTGCGCGAGCGCATCGCCCAGGCTGCCTCTGACATGCTCGACGCGTGCGGCCAGGCCCTCGAGCTCGTCGGCCGACAGCTGCGGCAGCCACTTGCGATAAAAGGGCAGGCGCAGCCTGCGGCTGGCTTCGGCGTCGTGTGGCTCGCTGGCGCCCGAGTTGCCCACCAGGCGGTAGCTGGCGCTGACACCGGGCTGATGCAGGAAGGGCACGCGCCGCGCCAGCTGGAACCAGAAGTCCCAGTCCTCGTAGACGTCCAGCGACTCGTCGAAGCGCGCGCCTTCGTCGACCAGCGAACGCTCGAACAGCACGGCGTGAATGGCCAGCCGGTTGGCCGACCACAGGCTGCGGGCATCGACCGGTTCGTCCAGCACGCCGACGGTGTGGCCTTCGGCATCGGTCAGGCGAACGCCGGTGTGGGCCACGCGCTGCCCGGGGTTCGTCTGCAAGGCGGCGTGCAGCCGCGCCACATGGTCGACGTCGAGCGTGTCGTCGTCGTCCAGGAACAGCAGCCAGCGGCCCTGCGCGGCCTGCAGCGCATGGTTGGCCGCCACCGCGCGGGGCAGCGGCCGGTCGGCGTCGACCAGCCGAAAGTGCAGGCCGTCGGCAGGGTCGGGCAAGGGCGGGTGTGGCTTGCCGCTGGCGTTGACGACCACGACCTCGAGCGGACGGTGGGTCTGCGCCACGATCGATGCCAGCGCGCCAGCCAGCGAGTGGCGGGCCATACTGCGCACCAGGATCGACACGGCATCGGCAGCAGCATCGGACGGCAATGAAAGGTCGGTGGCCAGGGCGGCGCCGGCAAGGGGGGCTGACATCGGGGGATTATCGACAGGCCGCAGCAGGCGGCTGGCTATCATCCGCCCCCCTCCCGCCGCTGCCATGGTCAACGCACCCGCATCCCTCAACGCCGCCCAGATGGCCGCCGTGCACCATCTGGCGGGGCCCTGCCTGGTGCTGGCCGGTGCCGGTTCGGGCAAGACCCGGGTCATCGTGCACAAGATCGCGCGGCTGCTGCAAACGGGCCTGGAGCCGCGCCAGATCGCCGCCATCACGTTTACCAACAAGGCCGCGCAAGAGATGCGCGAACGTGCGCGGGCGCTGATCGGCCCGCGAGCCGCCAAGGAACTGGCGGTCAGCACCTTTCACAGCCTGGGCGTGCGCCTGCTGCGCAGCGACGGCGCGGTGCTGGGGCTGAAGCCGCAGTTCTCGATCCTCGACAGCGACGACGTGCTGGGCGTGATCCGCGACGCCGGCAGCTGCAGCGACAACGCGCTGGCGCGGCGCTGGCAATGGACCATCAGCCTGTGGAAGAACCAGGGCCTGGACGCCGATGCTGCCGACGGCGCTGCGGCCAGCGACGACGAGCGCGTGGCCGCGCGCGTGATGCGGCTGGTGCAGGAGCGCTTGTCGGCCTACCAGGCGGTGGACTTCGACGACCTGATCGGCCTGCCGCTGAAGCTGCTGCAGCGCGACGACAGCGCGCGTGCCAAGTGGCAGGATCAGTTTCGTCACATCCTGGTCGACGAGGTGCAGGACACCAACGCCGTGCAGTACGAACTGCTGAAGGCACTGGTTGGCGCCCACACGCCGTTCACCGCGGTTGGCGATGACGACCAGAGCATCTACGGCTGGCGCGGCGCGACCATCGACAACCTGAAGCGGCTGCCGTTGGACTATCCGCGGCTCAAGCTGATCCCGCTGGAGCAGAACTACCGCAGCACCGGCAGCATCCTGCGCGCGGCCAACGCGGTGATCGCCGGCAACCCCAAGATCTTCGAGAAGAAGCTGTGGAGCGAGTTCGGCGCTGGCGAGCCGGTGAAGCTGCTGGCCTGCGACGGCGAAGAGCACGAGGCCGAGCGCGCGGTGGCGCGCATCCAGGCCATTCGCGCCCAGGGCGGTGAATGTCGATTCGCCGACTTCGCGATCCTGTACCGCGCCAACCACCAGGCGCGCGCGTTCGAACAAAAGCTGCGTGCGGCGCAGATCCCGTACAAGGTGTCGGGCGGGCAGAGCTACTTCGACCGCGCCGAGATCAAGGACCTGTGTGCCTGGCTGCGGCTGCTGGTCAACAGCGACGACGACCCGGCCTTTCTGCGCGCCGCCACCACACCCAAGCGCGGCATCGGCCACCAGACCTTGGCGGCACTGGGCGAATTTGCGGGCAAGTGGAAGCTCAGCCTGTTCGAGTCGCTGTTCTCGCCCAGTCTGGGCGCGGCGCTGAAAGGCAAGGCCATCGATGCGCTGCACAGCTTCGGTCGCGAGATCAACGATCTTGAACAGCGTGCGCGCCACACCCGCGGTGCCGACTCGGCGCGCGCGCTGCTGCTGGGCTGGCTGAAGGACATCGCCTACGAACAGCACCTGCACGACGGTGAAGACAGCGAGAAACTGGCCGCCGCACGCTGGACCAACGTGCTCGATTTTGTCGACTGGATCGCGCGCCGCTGCGGCGGCGAGATCACGGCCGACGGTAGCAACGACACCAGCGAGGGCCAGAGCGTGCTGCAGGTGGCGCAGACCATCAGCGTGATCCTCAGCCTGGCCGAGCGTGGAGACGAGCAGGACGTGGTGACGCTGTCGACGCTGCACGCGGCCAAGGGCCTGGAATGGCCGCACGTGATGCTGGTGGGCGTCAACGAAGGGCTGCTGCCGTTTCGAAGTGCTGACGACGACATGCCAGCCGAGCGTCTGGAAGAAGAGCGGCGCCTGATGTATGTCGGCATCACGCGGGCGCGGACCACACTGCTGGTCAGCACGCTGCGCCGGCGCAAGAAAGGCCGCGACACCGTGCTCGGCGTGCCCAGCCGTTTCATCGCCGAGATGAAGCTCGACGAGGCCGGGCCGCGTGAAGACCCGCGCGAGAAGCTCAAGCGGCTGCGTGCCGAACTGCTGGCCAAGGCCGCAGCCATGCCGCCGGCCTGACGCAGTACCCGATCAGGGGGTGGGTGCGGGTTTCCACGGGGCCGTCGTTCGGGATGCGGAAGGGGCGTGTTGCGCGGCATGACCAGGCCGCCTAGCATCGACGTGGAGTTGTTCGTGGCTACCGCTTGAGATCGCTTTGAAGTCTTGACATCAGCGAGATTCCCCATGCATCTGACCCGATTGCCGATCTGCATCTTCGGCCTGCTGCTGGCCGGCTGCGGCGGCGGCCGCAGCAGCGACGACAGCGCTGTGGCGCAGGCCTCGTCGGGGCAGGTGGCCGCGACGGCAAGCTACAAGGTCAGCCACTATGCGGCTTCCCGGTTTGCCGAGCAGGCCAGCTTCGGCCCTACGCCGGCGCTGGTGGCCGAGCTGCGCAGCAAGGGCTTCGAACGCTGGATCGACGACCAGTTTGCGCTGCCGCTGCGGCCGATCGACACTGCGCCGGTCGAACGCTACACCACGCGCACGCCGTCGCAGGCCGAGCGCGACCACCTGCGCGTGGCCTTCGCCGCCAAGGCCTACGCAGCGCCCGACCAGCTGCGCCAGCGGTTGCTGTGGTCGCTTTCTCAATGGGTGGTCGCCGGGCTCAACAAGGGGGAACCTGCGGGGCACACGCACTGGGTCAATCTGCTCGAGCGCAATGCGCTTGGCAATTACCGCACGTTGCTGCGCGAAGCCGCGTTGAACCCGCACATGGCGCACTTTCTGGACAACGACCAGAACCGCCCGAAGAGCGCCGAGTGCGGCTACTGCGCACCCAACGAGAACTTTGCGCGCGAGCTGATGCAGCTGTTCACGCTGGGTGTCTTCAAGCTCAACGGTGATGGCACAGCTCAGCGTGATGGCCGCGGGCGCCTGATCGAGACCTACACCCAGCGCGACGTCGAAGAGCTGGCGCGCGTGCTGACGGGCTGGATGCACGACCCCGAACCTGCCAACCGACCCGAGCAGAACTGGGGCAACTGGGGTCGGCCGATGGTGGCCAGTACCTGGCCGCCCAATCGCGACAGCGGGTCCAAGTCGGTGCTGGGCAAGTTCTTTCCAGCCGCGCAATCGGGGTCGCGTGATCTCGACGACGCGCTGGACCTGCTGATGGGCCATCCCAACATCGGGCCCTTCGTCGCATTGCGCCTGATCCAGCACCTGGTCAAGAGTGATCCCTCGCCGGCCTACGTCGGTCGTGTGGCGGCGAAGTTTCGCAACAATGGCAGCGGCGTGGCTGGCGACATGAAGGCGCTGGTCAAGGCCGTACTGCTGGACGCAGAAGCCCGTGCCGGCGACGACCCGGCACGCAGCAGCGGCAGCGACGGCAAGATGCGCGAGCCGGTGCTGCATTTCAGCGCGCTGTTTCGGGGCCTGGGCTGCCAGCGCGCGCCCGTGGACAGCAACGGCTACGCCTGGCAGGCCGGGAACCAGCCCTTCTTCAACCCGAGCAGCGTGTTCAGTTTCTACGCGCCGACCGACCGCGCGCCCGGCAGCAACCTGCTGGCGCCCGAGCAGAAGCTGCTGACGGCCAACGAGTTCACCTCGCGGTTGAGCCAGCTGGCCTGGGTGCGCTGGGACAACAAGCTCAAGCGCAACAACCCGGCGGTGTTGGGCAATGCCGGCTGTGACCTGCAGCCCTTCGTGCAGGCCTACGCCCGCGGCGTCAAACCCTTCAACGACCTGCTGGGCGAACGCTTCTTCCGCGGTGCCATGCCGCACACGCTGCGCAGCAACATCGAGCAGCAGATCGCGCGGCCGACCTGGGATACCACCGAAACCGCCTCACCGGACGAAGGCCCGGTGCGCATGATCGGCCTGGCACTGTCCACACCGTATTTCGGAGTCATCAAATGAACCGCGATCGACGTCGGATGCTGGGCGGCGCGGCCGGCCTGGGTTTGCTGGGCGCCGCCGGCCTGCTGGCCGGTGCGGGCCAGGCCACCGGCAGCGACTACCGGGCCCTGGTGGTGCTGTTTCTGACCGGCGGCAACGACGGCCACAACCTGCTGGTGCCCACCGATGCGGCCTACAGCGACTATGAACGCGCGCGGCAGAACCTGGCGCTGGCGCGCAGCAGTCTGGCGACCTTGCCCGGCAACAGCGCCGGCCACAGCTTCGGCCTGCATCAGGCACTGGCGCCGCTGGTACCGCTGTATGCCGGCAAGCGGCTGGCCTTCATCGCCAACGTCGGCCCGCTGGTCGAACCTGCCAGCGCTCGCCAGGTGCTCGACGCCGCGGTCGACGTGCCGCCCTTCCTGCTGTCGCACAGCGACCAGGTGGCGATGCAGCAAGGCTGGACGGTGGCTGACGACATGAGCGGCTGGGCCGGCCGTGCGCTCGAAGTGCTGCCGTCGTCGCTGCGCCATCCGCTGAACGCCGTCACGTTGAACAACGGCCGCACGCTGGTGCAGGGCAAGCGCAGCGCGGTGTCGTTCCTGTCGCAGGACGGATCGCGTTACTGGGGCATGGCCGATCTGGCGCGCCCGCAGGACGAGGTGGCGCAAAACATCAACCGCATGGCGCAATGGCAGTTCGCCAACGCCTATGAAGCCGAGTACGCACGCAGTTTCGGCAATGCGGTGGCCGACTCCACGCGCTTCACCCAGGCACTGATGCGCAGCACAACTTCGACCGGTGACTTCGGCAGCGGCTACCTGGGCGACCGCATGCGGCAGCTGGCCTCGCTGCTGCCGGTGTTCAAGAGCGATGGCCTGCGGCGCCAGGTGTTCCTGCTCGAATGGGGCAACTTCGACACCCACACCGGCCAGCGTGGCAGCGGCGAACAGTCGCAGGACACGCAGCTGGGCCAGGTGGCGAAGGCGGTCTCGGCGTTCGACGGTGCCATGCAGGCTGCCGGGTTGACCGAAGACGTGACGCTGCTGCTGATGTCCGACTTCGGCCGCACCTTGCGTCCGGGTTCGGGTGGTGGCAGCGAACATGCCTGGGGCAACCACTTGTTCGCGCTGGGCGGCGCGGTTGACGGCGGCCGGGTGCTGGGCAGTT
The DNA here is from genome assembly GCA_016707445.1 of Rubrivivax sp. GTDB lineage: Bacteria > Pseudomonadota > Gammaproteobacteria > Burkholderiales > Burkholderiaceae_C > Rubrivivax. The sequence goes on along the minus strand of JADJHR010000008.1, from coordinate 126,517 downwards.
TTCCGACGCTGACGCTGGGTGGGCCTGATGACGGTGACAGCGGTCGCAACGGCCGCATGGTGCCGAGCACGGGCACCGACCAGCTGGCCAACACCCTGATGCAATGGCTGGGCCTGCCGGCCAACCTGGTGCTCGAGGCCTTCCCGAACCTGGTGAACTTCAGCCAGAAATCCATCCCGCTGCTGCGGGCCTGACCCGCCTTCGAGGAGCAGCCCGTGGCCGACATTCACCTGACTGCAGGCGCTGACCTGTACGTTCAGCCCACGAGCGACAAGGACCAGTGGAATCATGTCTTCGGCGAAGGCGGTGACGACGTCATCCGCCTGATCCAGGGCATCGCCATCGGCGGGCCCGGCAACGACCGCTTCGAACCCATCTCCATTGCCGGCGAGCCCTGGCACGGCATGCAGATTGCATTCTGGAGTGCCGGCGACAACCTACGGGTCAATCTGGTCGAAGGCTGGGCCGAGGACGGCGAAGGCGGACGCGACACCTTTGTCGGCGTGCGCGGCGTGCACGGCAGCGGCGCCAAGAATGCCTGGGTGCTGGGCAACGCGGAAGACAACTACTACTGGCCCAACGGCGGCACCGACACCTTCATCGGCGGTGGTGGTTTCGACGGCGTCTCGATCAACAGCTGGTTCGAGCCGGAGCCAGGTCAGCCATGGCGCCAACCGTTCCTAGAGGATCTGTCGATCCAGGTTTCGGTTGACGGCAGCAGCGCCGTCATCACGCCACGCGTGGGGCAGGGCTTTCGCATCGAAATCTCGCAGGTCGAGTACCTTGAAGTCGCGGTGTCGCTCGACAACACGCTGCCCTACAGGCGCTACAACGTGGCCGATTTCATCCGTCCGCAGGACATGGCCGAGCAGGCCGTGGCCGCAGGTGCTGGCCTGCGCTGGAACACGGTTGCTGCGCCGGGCAGCGCCGTCGCCCTGAGCTACAGCTTTGTGCAGCAGGCGCCGGCCAGCGGCGTTGGCGCGGCCGGCTTTCGGCCCTTTACGCCGGCTGAGCAGCAGCTGGTGCGTGAGTTGCTGTCGCAGACCGCAGCATTGACACAGCTGAGCTTCACCGAGGTCAGCGAAGCGGGCAGCGCGGCGGGCCAGCTGCGCTTCGGCATCAGCCAGCAAAGCACCACCAAGGGGCAGAGCTGGTTGCCCAACCAGGCCGGTGCCGGCGATCAGGCCGGCGATGTCTGGATGGACCGGGATTCGATGCTCGACCTGGCGCCTGGCAGCGAGGGCCATGCCGCCTTGCTGCACGAGATCGGCCATGCGCTGGGTCTGCGCCATCCGCGCAACGTCGATCGCGGTGATGCCTGGGCCGTTCAGCTGCGCGAGCAGGACGACCGCACGGCCTTGACCGTGATGTCGCAGTCGCCGTCGGCCGACGGTCTGTTTCGCAGCGACTGGGGCCTGCTCGACGTGCTGGCGCTGCAGCAGTTGTACGGGGCACGCGCGTCGCACCCGGGCAACGACTTGTACCGCCTGGGCGAGCGTGAATCGACCAGCCAGACCACGATTGCCGACACTGGGGGCGTCGACACGCTGGACGCGTCGGGCCTGAGCAGCGGCACGCGCTTGAGCCTGGTGCCGGGCAGCCTGTCCAGCGTGGGCGTCACGGCGGCTGGTTTCAACGGCGTCGACAACCTCGGCCTGCTGCCCGACACCTGGATCGAAAACGCTGTCGGCTCGGCCTTCGACGACCTGCTGATCGGCAACACCCTGGACAACCGGCTGACCGGTGGCCTGGGCAACGACTGGATCGAAGGCAGTGCCGGCGTCGACACCGCGATCTTTGCCGGCCTGCGCAGCGACTACGAGCTGAGCACCGGCTTTGGCAAGGTCTTCGTCAAGGCGCGTGATGGCAGCTCGGGCTTCGACACGCTGGTCGACATCGAAAGGCTGGAGTTTGCCGACCAGCAGGTGCAACTGCAGCCGCAGGTGCTGGGCGCGGACGGCAGCTTCAGCGTCGACGAGGACAGCAGCTTGGCGGCGCGCCTGCCCGACCCCAGTGACCTGGACCGCAGCGCGGTCAGCTACCGGCTGCTGGCCCAGGGCCAACATGGCAGGGCCAGCATCGACGGCGACGGCCAGTGGCACTACACGCCGGCACGCGACTTCTGGGGCAGTGACGCCGTGGCCTACGAGATCGTCGGCGCCGGCGGCAGCAACCGTTACCTGGCGCACGTGAACGTGCTGCCCGTCAACGACGCATCGCCGGTGGGCCGCGATGCCAGCTACATCGCCGCCGGTGGCGCGTTGATGCAGGGCCACCTGCCCGCGGCCCGCGACGCCGACGGCGATGCGCTGAGCTACAGCCTGGCTGCCGACGCGCGCGCCGGGTCGGCGGCGGTTTTCGCCAACGGTGATTTCGTGTTTCAGTCGCGTGCGCTGCAGCTCGGCAGCGATAGCTTCAGCTACACCGTCAGCGACGGCATGGGCGGTGCCGCCAGCTACACCGTCACGGTCAACCTGATGCCGATGTTCCGGCTGGTCGAAGGCACGGCGGGCGCCGACACGCTGGCGGGCGCCGACGGCGGCGACGGTTACTCCGGGCGCGAGGGCAATGACCGCATCACCGGCGGTGGCGGCAACGACCTGATCGACGGCGGTTCCGGCATCGATACCGCGGTCTATGCCGGCAAACGCGCCAACTACAGCTTGCGGCTGGAAGCCACGCACCGAAGCGTGCTCGACAACCGGGGCAGCGAGGGCAGCGACATGCTGGTGGCGGTAGAGCGCCTTCAGTTCACCGACATCGGCATCGCCTTCGACCTGGACGGACATGCCGGCACGGTGGCGCAGGTGGTGCGCGCCCTGCTGGGCCCGGCGGCGCTGAAGCTGCCGCTGGTCGCCGGTTACGGCCTGCGTGCCATGGACGCTGGCAGCTCTTACGCCGACCTGGTGGCGTTGGCCATCTCGGCCACGCCGCTGGCGTATGCGAGCCACCGCGAGTTCGTGCAGTCGGTGTACCGCAACGTGTTCGGGGCCGAGATCGACACCGCGTCGCTGGCCGAGTTCGCCGGTGTCCTGGATCAGGGCCTGCTGGACAAGCCCGCGCTGGGTCTGGTCGCGGCGCAGTACGTACTCAACGTCGGCAGTGCCGAACTGGTCGGACTGGCAAGCAGCGGCCTGGACTACATGCTGCCGCCGCCATGACCGGCGGTCGACGCAAAACTGGCAGTCGGATCCAGCTGCGCCTTGGGGTCGTGCTGCTGGCTTTGTGGCTCGGCGGCTGTGCCGTCGGTGTCAAGGTGCAGCCCTGGGAGAAGGGCGCGCTGGCCCGGCCCGAGATGGGGTTCGAGCCCGATCGGCTGGAATCCGCCTTTTCCGAACACATCTATGCCAGCAAGGAGGCAGCCAGCGGCGGCGCTGCCGCTGGCGCCAGCGGTTGTGGCTGCAACTGAGGGGCCCTGGACGCCAGGCCGCCTGCTGGCCGCAGCGCTGGCCTTGCCGCTGGCAGCCCCTGTGTACGCCGAAAGCCCGCCCGAGCGTGCGACGCTGAGCCTGAAGGTCCTGGACTATCTGGACAGCCAGCCCGGCAGCGACCGCGTGCGCGTGCGGGCGCCGTCGCTGCAGCTCACGCTGCCGGTGGCCGGGCGCTGGGCTGTCGGCGCCAGCGTGATCTCGGACGCCATCTCGGGTGCCTCGCCCGCCTATCACAGCTCGGCGCTGGGCCGCTTCAGCGACGAGCGCAACGCCGGTGACCTTGCCGTCACGCACTACTTCGACGACAGCACGCTGACGCTGGGTGCGGCCTATTCCAAAGAGTCCGACTACATCTCGCGTGGCCTGACGTTGCAGGGCAGCACGGCCAGCGATGACCGCAACACCACCTGGAACGCCGGCCTGGCGTTCAACCGCGACCACATCGACCCCGTCAATCGCATCGTGCGGGGTGAGCGCAAGCAGCTGCGCGATCTGGTGATCGGCGTGACGCAGGTGCTGGGCCGGCACGATGTTGCGCAGATCACGCTCGGCCATGCGCAGCAACAGGGCTACCTGTCGGACCCGTACAAGGCGCTGGACCAGCGGCCACGAACGCGCGACGCGACTCGACTGCTGCTGCGCTGGAATCATCACCTCGAGCCCATCGGCGCGACCCTGCGCTGGCAGTACCGGGCCTGGCACGACAGCTGGGGGCTGAGCGCGCACACGCTGGGGCTGGACTTCGTGCAGGCCCTGCCGGCAGGTTTCACGGTCACGCCGTCGCTGCGCCTGTACACCCAAAGCGCGGCACGCTTTTATGTCGATGCCGACCCCGACGCCGGCCCCTTCGTGCCGCAGCCGCCACCAGGTGCCGTATATTCGACGCTGGACCAGCGGCTGTCGGCGTTCGGCGCCCGCACGCTGGGCCTCAAGCTGTCCCGCCAGTTCGGCCCCGACTGGGTGGTTGACATCAAGTTCGAGCGTTATGCGCAGCGTGCGTCCTGGCGCCTCGGCGGCAACGGCAGCCCGGGCCTGGCCGAGTTCGACGCGCGCAGCTGGCAACTCGGCCTGAGCCACAGCTTCTGACTGGGCGGCGGTCGGCGATGAACATCTTTCGCATCGGTTTTCGCGCCATGGCCAGCGACAACGAGGTGGTGCTGGCTGCCGCTGACGAGGCCGGGGCGCAGACCGCCGCGCGCCACGCCATCGCCGAGGTGCAGCGCATCGAATACAAGTACTCGCGCTATCGCGCAGACAGCATCGTGTCACGCCTGAACGCGGCCGCCGGCCATGGCCCGGTGGCCTGCGACGCCGAGACGCTGGGCTTGCTGGACTATGCCGCCGCCTTGCACCAGGCCAGTGACGGGCTGTTCGACATCACCGCCGGTGTGCTGCGGCGGGCTTGGAATTTCAAGGAACCGAGGGTGCCATCGGCGGCCGAGCTGGCGCCACTGCTGGCTCTGATCGGCTGGCCGCGTGTGCAGCGTGATGGCGACCGCGTCATGCTGCCTCTGCCTGGCATGGAGATCGATTTCGGTGGCTTCGGCAAGGAATACGCGGCCGATCGGGCGGCCGCCGCGCTGGCGCAGCAGGGCGTGGTGCATGGCTATGTCAACCTGGCGGGTGACCTGAACGTGCTGGGGCCGCGGCCGGACGGCCGGCCCTGGACCATCGCGATCCGCCATCCACGTCAGGCTGGGCAGGTGGTGGCCACCCTCCCGGTGCACCGCGGTGGTTTGGCAACCAGCGGCGACTACGAACGTGCTTTCGATCTGGACGGTCGCCGCTGGTGCCATGTGCTGGACCCGAGCAGCGGCATGCCGGTGACGCATTGGCAATCGGTCAGCGTGCTGGCCGCCAACGCCACGGCGGCCGGGTCGGCGGCCACGCTGGCCATGCTGATGCAGGCCCAGGGTCTGCACTTTCTGCACAGCAGCGGCCTGGACTTCCTGGCCATCGACCATCAGGGCGAGCTGCACATGCCGGCCGAGCCCTTACAGTCAGCGCAACATGCTGTGAACGACCGCCAGACGGTCGGCTGAGATTTTCACGATGGCCACGTTCAGGGGCACCGCCAACAACGACCGCTGGACCGTCATCCAGGCGGGCCGGTTCATTCTCGACGGCCTGGGCGGCACCGACACGCTCGACCTGGGACAGGAGTCACGCTCGGCGTTCCGCATCGCCCAGCGACCCGACGGCGGCGTGCAGATCGACAGCCTGTCCACCGCCAGTGGGGGCGGCCTTCAAGCGACGCTCTACAACATCGAGTTTGTGCGCTTCGACTACGCCACAGACATCATCGACCTGCGCATCTACTTCGAGCCGACCGAGATCGACGGCACGGCCGGTGACGATCGATTCATCGTCACGCGTGCCGGCTTGAGCTTCGATGGCCTGGGCGGCGTGGACCTGGCGGTGTTTGCAGGATCGCACTCCGCCCATGCCGTGGCGCGTGACGGCGACGTCTGGCGCGTGAGCGACGGCAGTGGCGGTGAGACCCGCCTGCATGCCGTCGAACGCCTGCAGTTCGACGACGGCAAGCTGGCGCTGGACTTGGACGGCAACGCCGGCACCGTGGCGCGCGTGCTGGGCGCGGTGTTCGGTGCCACGGCGGTGGTCAATGCGGCCTACGTCGGCATCGGGCTGCAGCTGGCCGATGCCGGCACCTCGCCGCAGGCGCTGGTGCAACTGGCGCTCGATGCCAGGCTCGGCCCGGCCGCCAGTGCCGGTGAGGTGGTCGACCTGCTGTTCGGCAACGTCATCGGCCACCTGCCGTCGGCACCGGAACGCCAGCCCTTCATCGATCTGCTCGACAGTGGCGCCTACACGCCTGCTGCGCTCGGCCTGCTGGCCGCCGAACACCCGCTGAACCTGCAGTTCGCGCTGGTCGGGCTGATGCAGACCGGCATGGCCTACGAATGAACCGGCGACACGCTCAGGGCTTGCTGCTGGGCGCCCTGGCGGCACCGACGCTGGCCGCGCGCGGGCAGACGGCGGCAACGCTGGCTCCCGACGTCGACTTGCCGGGCAGCAGCGTGGCCGCGCGCTTGTCCGATCTTCGCGGCAGGCTGGTGTACCTCGATTTCTGGGCCTCATGGTGCGGGCCCTGCCGACTGAGCTTCCCGTGGATGAACCAGCTGCACGCGGCGCACCAGGCGCGCGGGCTGGTGGTGCTGGCGGTCAACCTCGACGCCCGGCGCGCCGACGCCGACGCCTTTCTGGCGCGTCAGCCGGCCCGGTTCTCGCTGGCGTTCGACGCCGGCGCCGAGTCGGCGCGTCGATTTGCGATCAAGGGCATGCCGAGTTCAGCGCTGATCGACCGTCAGGGCCTGCTGCTGTTCATGCACCGCGGCTTCAGGCCCGATGACGGGCCCGCGCTCGAGGCGCGCATCGTCGCAGCCTTGGCATGAACGCACCCGAGCCCTTGCCGGCCCCGGCCGTGGTGCTGATGGCGGCCACACTGGTGGCGGCCTTGCTGGCCATCGCCTCGGCACCCTGGGCGCTGGCCCAGCCCTGGCTCAACTTCGCTTTCAAGCCTATGGCCACGATCTTGATCATCATCCAGGCCTGGCCTCGCGGCGCCAACACGCCGGTGCTGCGACGCTGGCTGCTGGCCGGTCTGATGCTGTCGCTGGCCGGCGACGTGGCACTGCTGTGGCCGGCGCAGGGTTTTCTGGCCGGACTGGCGAGCTTTCTGCTGGCGCATCTGGCCTACCTGACGGCGTTCACGCGGGTGCAGCGCCTGGCGGCGCGCATCGGGCCCTTTGTTGTCTACGCGGTTGTCGCTGGCGGCGTGCTGACCGTCTTGTGGCCGGGCGTGCCGTCACCGTTGCGTGGGCCGGTGCTGGCGTACGTGCTGTGCCTGAGCGCCATGGCGGCGCAGGCGGGCGTGCTGTGGCGCGCGGCGCCGACGGACCCTGCAGCGCGCCGAATGGCCCTGGGCGGCGCCTTGTTCGTGGTCAGCGACGCGCTGCTGGCCGTGAACCGCTTTGCCGTGCCGCTGCCCTTGGCCTCGCTGTTCATCCTGGTCCCGTACTGGGCAGCGCAAGCCTGCATCGCGTCAGGGCTGGCGCGCGCCCCGAGATAGGTCTCAAGTTGCGGCTGCCACGGCCGATGACCGTCGGACGAAGAAGGAGAAGAGTCTGATGACGGAGGAACGGCGCAATCTTTACCGCATCCTGCACGTGCAGCCTGAGGCGCCGCTGGAGGTGATCCGCGCCAGCTACCGCACGCTGATGAGCACGCTGCGCGCCCACCCCGATCTGGGCGGTGATGCCCAGGTGGCGGCAGGCATCAACCATGCCTATGCGGTGCTGACCGACCCGCAGCGCCGGCACGCCTACGACAAGTCCTTGAAACTGCCCTGGGTCGGGCGCACGGCCGCTGCCGCAGCGGTCGAGGCTTCGGTGCGCCCGGCCGATGTGGTGCCGACGGCGCTGGATGCGGCCACCTGGCAGGCGGACCGCGCCTGCCCGTTCTGCCGACGGCCGTTGCCGGCGGTGGTGCACATGGACACGCGCTGCGTCGGCTGCGACAGCCCTTTGTTCCGTCGCCCCAGCATGGACCGGGGCGAGCTGTTCGGGCGCCGCGGCAGCCCGCGCAACGCACGCGCCATGGCGGCCACCTTGCGGTTGCCTGCACGCCCGGGCGACCACGTGGCACGGCTGCGTGACCTGTCGCTCAGCGGCCTGAGCCTGCTGTCACCGGTGCCGGCGCCGGAGCGAAGCGCGATGCGGGTACTGACTTCGGGTTTCGACGGCGTGGCTGTGGTGGTGAGCTGCCGCCGCGTCGGCGACAGCTACCAGCTGCACGGCGAACTGCTGACCTTGCAGTTGCTGCGCAGCCAGGGCGTCTTTGTCTCGGCGAAAGTCTGACGGCTACGTCAGCGAGCCGAACTCGGAAAACAGCTGGTCGGTCTCGGGCAGCTGGCCGACCGGAACGAGGTCGCAGACAGCCGCGAACTCGGAACGCAGAGCCTGCACAGCGGCATTGCCTTGGGCGCGCTCGACCGACGATTCGGACAACCATTCGAAGATCTCGACCACCGTGCCGTCAGCGGCCCGCATGTGGTATGCCGGGCGGTCACTGACCAGCGCCTCGCCGCGCAGCACGTCCCAATGTCGCCCCACCAGGGCTTCCAGGGCTGATTGCATGCCCGGTTTCGCCCGGTAGCCCACGATCGCGTACCTTCCCATCTACCGCCTCCTCAGCGGGCCGCGGACAGCGCCCCATGCACGCCCGGCCTTCGCTGCTGCCGCGTTGTCGTTGGCGACAGCCACCATGGTGCCGCAGTGTGGGGCCGGAGGAAAGGCGCCCATCACGGGGTGTGGTTACCCCCATCAGGGGGCGCGCAAGGTGCAAGTCCGGGGCTTCGCCTCGGCTACATGCCCTTGAACAGGCCGGTGTAGCTGCGGCTGACCTCGAGTTTCTCGGGGTGTCCGCGCACGCTGACGATCTGGCGCCCGCGAAAGTCGCGCGTGATGCCGGAGATGGCCTTCACGTTGACGAGGCTGCTGCGGTGGATCTGCCAGAACTGCTGCGGGTCGAGCTCGTCGACCAGTTCCTTGATGGGTTTGCGGATCAGCGCCTCGACCTGCGCGGTCTGCACGCGTGTGTATTTTTCGTCGCTGACGAAGAACAGCACCTCGTCGACCGCGATCATCTGGATCGTCTGCCCGACATTGGCCTGGATCCACTTCAGGTACGGTGCCGCCTGGCCCGGGTGCAGGCGGGCCGAGAGCTGGTGCAGCAGTTGCTGCAGCGGTTGGGCCGGGGTTTCGAGTGCCGCCTCGCCACGGCGGCGGGCGTCGAGCCGGGCACGCAGCCGTTGGGCGGTCAATTGCAGCCGCTCCCGATCGGCCGGCTTCAGCACGTAGTCGACCACGCCTTGCTCGAAGGCCTCGACCGCGTATTGATCGTAGGCGGTGATGAACACGATCTCGGGCAAGAGATCGTCGTCAGGGCCCGCATCCTGCGGCGGCGGCAGCTGCGCGATCTGTCGCGCCGCGTCGACGCCGGTCAGCCCGGGCATGCGGATGTCCAGGAAGACGATGTCGGGCCGGTGCTGCTCGACCAGGCTGACCGCTTCCAGTCCGTTGCGGGCTTCGGCCACGATGTCCAGCTCGGGCCAGACTTCGGTCAGTCGGGCGCGCAGCTGCTCGCGCATCAGGCGTTCGTCGTCGGCCAGCACAGCACGTGGGCGGCGCGGGATGTCGTCGGCACTGCTCATCGCGGGATCGTAGACCATGGCCGACCTGAGGGTGTCATCACTTGCCGTCATCAGGCGGCGTCGCCGCCCAGGCTGCGATAGGGCACGGTGATCGCCACGCGGGTGCCACCGCCCGGATTTTCGGCCACGGTCAGCGCGCCCTTCACCCCGTACAGCAGTTGCAGGCGTTCGCGGATGTTGGCCAGGCCCACGCCGGTGCCTGCGGTGGCGGCACGGCCGAAGCCCAGGCCCGTATCGGCCACGCTGACCTGCAACTTGCCGTGCACGATTTCGGCCCTGACGGTCAGCTGACCACCGTCGGCCTTGGGTTCCAGCCCATGCTTGATGGCGTTTTCCACCAGGGTCTGCAGCATCATCGGCGGGAACTCGGCCGACAACAGACCGTCGGGAACCTCGATGTGCGCGTTCAGGCGTTCTTCCATGCGCACCTTCAGGATCTCGAGGTAGGGCCGGATCACCTGCAGTTCGCGCGAAAGGTCGCGCACACCGCCGTTGGCCCCGTCGGAGGTGGCCTCGCGCATGGTCGGCATGCTGGCCCGCAGCAGTGCGATCAGGTTCTTCTGCATCTGGCTGGCGCGCGCCGGGTCGGTCTCGATCAGGTGGTCGATCGACGCCAGCGTGTTGAACAGGAAGTGCGGCTCGACCTGGGCCTGCATGGCCGCCATGCGCGCCTCGACCACCTGGCGCTTCAGCGACTCGGCCTCGGCCGTCTCGGTGGCCTGCGCGGCCTTCACCTCGGCCTGCACGCGGCCCTTGTAGGTGGCCTTGATGATCGCTGATGCCAAGATCCACAGCAGCGACAGGTCGGTCAGGAAGTCCCCCCAGCGTACCTTGCGGATGCGCTTGATGCGCGCCGTGGGGCCGGTCAGGGCGGCGTCGGTGATCGCGTCGCGGGCGGCTTGCTCAGCCTCGCGCGCCGCCTGCTGCGCTTCTCGTGCGACTTCGGTCGCGGTCTCGGTGGCCTCGCGCTGGGAAGCGATCGCATCCTCGATCGCCTGACGGGCTTCCTGCACCGCTTCGCGCACGGCCTCCTTGTCCATGCCTGGCGGCAGGCTGATGCTGATGCTTCCCGCGGCCGATGCGGCGGACGCAGCCGACCCCGACGCTGCCGCAGAGGCCGCGCCGGATGCTGGCGCAGTGCGCGGCGTGATGCGGATGCCGCGTTGATCGATCGAGATGTCCAGACCCTCGGTCTTGCCGGCGCCGCTGGCTGGCCGCTCGATCTTGATCGCCGGTCCACGCGGCCCAACCGGCGCCTTCGAAGGTTCAGGCGGGACCGGAGGCGTGGGCGTGCGGCGTGCAGCGCCTTCGACCGTCTCGGTCACGCGCCAGCTGAACGGGGGCAGCTCCTGCAGGATGGCGCTGCTGACCAGCAGCGCCACCGCCAGCACGATGAAGCGCTTCCAGCTGATGCCGACCAGCCAGTTGGCATAGCGGTGAAAGGCGCGCAGAAACGCCTGGGACAGGGCTTGCCCGCGCTCGATCATGCGTTGCCGGCGGGCGGCGTCGAGGCTCATCGGCGGGTCCTGGGGTTGGGTGGCATGGGGGCACTGTACGCAGTGCCATCAGCCGCGCGCCAGAACGGATCGATGCGCTGCGCCAGCGTGCGTACAGGCTGCAGGCATCGCCGACGGGCGGATGGGGTCGCCCTGGCCCGGCGGGCGGGCATCGCTCAGGTGTCGAATAAACGACTGCGTGCGGCGCTGGTGATGGCCACGACGCAAGGGTGGCTGATGCGACGTTCGACCGAGATCGCAAAGAACTCTGCCACCAGTTCGTCGCAGTGCCCGAGCAGCTGCACGCCCTGTTGCGCCTCGGTCTCGGCCGCCAGCACCGACGGTGTGACGAAGATGCCGCGCCCCTCGCGCCCGAAAGCCGCCATCAGCGCCAGGTCGTCGAACTCGCCGACCACACGCGGACGCAGCCTTTCGCGCGTCAGCCAGGCGTCGAAGGGGCCGCGTACCGACGATGCAGGGCCCGGGATCAGCATCGGTGCGCCATCCAGGCAGCGTGGAAACTTACCCTGCAGCTGGCTGCGCAGGCCAGGGGTGGCAAAGAAGCTCATGGTCGAGCGGCCCAGCGGGTGGTTGAAGGCCTTCACACTGACGCGCCGTGTCAGCGGCTCGTCGGCGATCACCAGGTCGACCTTGCGCAGTGCCAGCAGGCCCAGCAGCTCGGCAAAGCTGCCCTCGCTGCAGACCATGCGCACGGGCTCGGGCAGCTGCAGCGCGGGCTCCAGCAGCCGATAGACCACGGTCTTGGCCACCGAATCGGCCACGCCGACGCGAAAGTCGATGCTGCGGCTTGCACCGCGCTGCTCGCGCAGCGCAGCCTCGAGTTCGCTGCCGAGGTGAAAGATCTCGTCGGCATAGCCCAGGGCCACGCGCCCGTCCTCGGTCAATTCGAGCTTTCGCCCACGCTTGCGGAACAACGCGCGCCCCAGGCGGTCTTCCAGCAACTTGATCTGCCCGGACAGCGTCTGCGGCGTGGTGTGCAGCTGTTCGCCGGCTCTGCCGATGCCGCCGGCATGCGCCGCCGCCCAGAAGTAATGCAGGTGCTTGAAGTTCATCGTGGATCCCCAAATACTTCGAATTTCCCGAAGTGAATGATCTTAAAGCTCGAATTTACGAGAAACAGCCCCATCTCTACAGTGCATATCCGTCAGCGCCCTTGCTGACCGCTTCCGAGGAGACATCGATGCGCATGAGCACCAAGAGCCGATTTGCCGTGCAGGCCATGACCGACCTGGCGCTGCGCGAACGCGCCGGCCCGGTCGCGCTGGCCCAGATCGCCACGCGTCAGGGGGTTTCGCTGTCGTATCTGGAGCAGTTGTTCAGCCGGCTGCGCCGTGCCGGCCTGGTGGACAGCACGCGCGGGCCCGGCGGCGGCTACAGCCTGGGGCGCAGCGCGGCGGACATTTCTGCGGCCGACATCGTGGCTGCGGTCGAGGACGAGCAGCATGCGCAGTCGGAACAGGCCGAGCGCATGCAGCTGACGCGCGAGCTCTGGTCCGACCTGGATACGGTGCTGCTGCGCCATCTGGCCACGGTGCCGCTGAAGCAGCTGGTCGACGAGCAGCTTGCCAAGGGCACCACGGTTGACGAGCCGGCACCACGGCGCCCGATTGCCCAACGCCCGGGGGTGCGCCCGCTGCGCAGCAACGCGCCGAACTCAGTATTCGCGTTCGGACAGTCGTTCGTCGGGCGAAACTGATGCTGCGGCCTGGCCGGCGCGACGCGCTGGCCGGGCTGGTCTCAGGTGTCGGCCTCGTTGCGGGCGTTCCACAGGTCGACCAGCATCATCACGACGCCGATCATCACGACCACGATCAGGGCGACTTCCTTGACCTTGAGGATCAGGCTGAGCAGGAACGCGATCATCATCGCCGCACCCAGCAGGCCGAAGATCAGTTTCATGGCAGGGTCCTCGCAAGTGTCGGAGTGATCAGGGTGACGGGGCTGAAGAGGCTGCAGTTCATGTGCTCGCCTCGTGCACGGTCTGCACCAGCCAGTTCGCGGTGCGCAGCAGGCGGGCGTCGTCGCCGCGGCGGCCGACCAGCTGCACGCCCAGCGGCAGGCCGTTTTCGCCATGCAGCAGTGGCAGGCTGAGGCAGGGCAGGCCGAGAAAGGTCCACAGCGTGCACATCACCGGGTCGCCCGTGCTGTCCAGGCCCGCAGGCGCCGTACCGAGTACCGCCGGCGTGAGCAGCGCGTCGTAGTGTTCGAACACGGCGTCCAGACTGTCCAGCAGAAGCGGTATGCGCGCCAGTGCATGCCGGTAGGCCACGGCCGTGACCAGGCGCCCGCGCTCGATCTGGCCCTGCAGCGAAGTCGACAGCTGCTCGCGGCCACGCTCGTACTCGATTTCGAACGAGCCTGCGATCTCGGCTTCCATCACGGTGCGGTGCCAGCCCAGCACGTCGGCCGCGCTGGCGGGCAGCTCGAATGGCGCAACACGTCCGGCCAGCAGATCGACCAATTCACCGTAGGCTGCCTGCGCGTCGGGCGCCACCTGATCCCAAAACGGCGTCGCCACCCAGGCCAGCGTAGGCTGCAGCAGCGCTTCGCTCTGCGCCAGGCGCAGCAGGGGCGGCGTGGCGCGCGGCCGGGTCAGCGGGTCTTGCGGATCGTGACCGGCCAGCACTTCTGCCAGCAGCGCTACATCTCCCAGCGTGCGCGCGAAGACACCGACGGCGTCGAGCGAAGGCGATTGCGTGAGCACGCCCGTGCGCGGGATCAGCCCGGCGCTGGGTTTGAAGCCGTAGACCCCGCAGAACGAGGCCGGGCGGATCACCGAGCCGTTGGTCTGCGTGCCAATGGCCAAGGGCACCATGCCCGCGGCCACGGCCGCGGCCGAGCCGCTGGACGAGCCGCCCGGCGTGTGCGCCGGGTTGTGCGGGTTGCGCGTCTTGCCTGGCGCGTAGGTGGCCAGCTCGGTCGTCACGGTCTTGCCCATCACCAGCGCCCCGGCCGCACGCAGCCGCGCCACCACGGCAGCGTCGTGGCGCGGCAGGCGCCCCGCATGCAACACGGTGCCGTCTTCGGTCGGCATGTCGGCGGTGTCGATGATGTCCTTCACCCCCACCGGCACGCCGAACAACGGGCCTTCGGGCTCGCCCAGTGCATGCGACGCGTCGGCCGCTTCGGCCTGCCGCAGCAGGTGCGCGCGGTCCAGGTGTGCCCAGGCCTGGACCTGGGCGTCGACGGCGTCTACACGGGCAAGCAGCGCGGTTGCCAGTTCGGTGGCCGAACATTCACCGGCCACCAGTTGCTGGCGCAGTTCCAGCGCGGTCAGGCCGGGCAGCAGATCGGGATCCATGGCGTCAGCGGCTGTAAAGAACTTCCGGCAGCCAGTTCACCAGCCCGGGGAAGATGTAGATGGCTGCCATGGCCACGAAGACCATCGACACGAAAGGCAGGCAGCCTTTGAAGATGGTCGATAACAGCACATAGGGCGGCGCCACCCCCTTGAGATAGTAGGCCGACATCGCCATCGGTGGGGTCAGGAACGAGGTCTGCAGGTTCAGCGCCACCAGGATGCCGAAGAACAGCGGATCGACGCCGAAGTGCGGCAGCAGCGGCAGGAAGATCGGCACGAAGATGATGATGATCTCGCTCCACTCCAGCGGCCAGCCGAGCAGGAAGATGATCAGCTGCGTCAGAAGCAGGAAGGTGACCGGGTTGAGATCGAGCCCGAGCACGAAGTCCTTCACCATGCTCTCGCCACCCAGGTAGCTGAAGATCGACGAGAAGGTCCAGGATCCGACGAACAGGTAGCAGACCATGGCCGAGGTGCGTGCCGTCAGGTACACCGCCTCGCGCAGCTTGTTCCAGGACAGCGCGCGGTAGGCCCCGGCCAGGATCACCGAGCCCAGCGCGCCGATGGCGGCAGCTTCGCTGGGGGTGGCCAGACCGAACAGGATGGCACCCAGCACCGACATGATCAGCACGGCCAGCGGGACGAAGGCCTGGGCCAGCAGCTTCACGACCGCGAAGAAGGGCATCACGGACTGGTCGGCAGGCAGCTTGGGCATCAGTTTGGGGCGCATGATCGCGACCACCACCACATAGCCCATGTAGAGCCCGGCAAGCAGAAAACCCGGCAG
The DNA here is from genome assembly GCA_016707445.1 of Rubrivivax sp. Classification (GTDB taxonomy): domain Bacteria; phylum Pseudomonadota; class Gammaproteobacteria; order Burkholderiales; family Burkholderiaceae_C; genus Rubrivivax. Next base: position 111,249 of record JADJHR010000008.1, on the reverse strand, counting down.
CAGCGCCGCGGCATACAGCTTGACCACCGAGACGCCGGCGGTCGCGCCGTAGACGATGAGCATGATCGACGGCGGGATCAGGATGCCCAGGGTGCCGCCGGCGCAGATCACGCCGGCCGAGATCTTCTGGTCGTAGTTGGCCTTCAACATGGCCGGGAAGGCCAGCAGACCCATCAAGGTGACCACCGCGCCGACGATGCCGGTGGCGGTGGCAAAGAGGGCGCAGGTGACGAGCGCGGCGATCGCCATCGCCCCCGGCACGCGGCGAAACGCCACCTGAAGGCTCAGGAACAACCGATCCAGGATGTTCGAGCGCTCGATCATGTAACCCATGAACAGGAACAGCGGCACTGCGACCAGGATGTCGCTGTTCATCACGCTGAAGGTGTTCTGCGTGAAGAGGTAGAAGACGCGGTTGTCGAAGAACGCCTGGTCGGGCGTGAAGTAGGCGTAGTAGCCGAACATCACCCCCATCGCCATCAGCGTGAAGGCGATCGGGAAGCCCAGCATGATGATGAAGATGAACAGGCCCAGCATCAGCAGGGCGAGCTGGGGATTGCTCATAGGTGCCTCCTGGTGGCAGCGCGGCCGCCCGAAAGGGGCGTGATCGAAGCAGCCATGCGACCTTCGCTCATGAATGGATCCCCTTGGCCTGTTCGCTGGTGTGCAGTTGCACCAGCTGTTCTTCGAGCTCGATCACGTCGTGCAGCCGAACCGGCCATTGGCCTTCTCTCAGACACAACAGGCAGCGCAACACCTCGGCAATGCCCTGCAAGGTCAGCAGCACGCCGGCGGCCGGGATCAGCATCTTCAAAGGCCAGATCGGTACGCCGACCGGGCTGTTGACGCTGACCTCGCGGATCGCGAAGGACTCGTGTCCATAGCCCCAGCCGGCGATCACGAGCGCCAGCACGCCCGGGAAGTAGAAGATGAAATACAGCAGCAGCTCCATCGTGGCCTGGTGGCGAGGTGCCCAGCGCCGATAGAAGATGTCCGCGCGCACATGGCCACCACGAGACAGCGTGTAGGCGCCGCACATCAGGAACAGCGCGCCGTACAGGATGTAGCTGAGGTCGAAGGCCCAGCTGGTCGGGTCGTTCAGCACATAGCGCACGAAGACCTCGTAGCTGACGCCCAGCGTCAGGATCACGATGCACCACGCAAACGCATGGCCCACCGACTTGTTGAGCAGATCGATCGTCTTGATGACGCTGCGAATCATGTTTGCGCCTCCAACAAAACAAGGGAGGCCCTGGGCCTCCCTTTGTGCGACAGGGCGGATCGCCGGATCAGGACATGCCGGGGATCTTGCCGTGGATGTGCTCGTAGCCGACCTTGAAGTCGGCCTCGTTGAGGAACATGTACTTGGCCACACGCTTGGACCATGCCTTCTGGCTCTCGACCACCTTCTTGAAGAAGGGGTCCTCGTCGGACAGCTTCTTGGTGATGATGTCCCAGGCCTTGATCTGCGCGTCGAACACCGACTTCGGCGTGCGGATCACATTGACCTTGTCCTTGTTGATCAGATCGTCGAGGTCGCGTGAGTAGTTGTCCATCGCGGTCCACCAGTTCGACGACGATGCGGCCTCGGCGGCGTAGCGCAGGATCGCCTGCAGGTCCTTGGGCAGCGCGTCGTGCTTCTTGCGGTTGAATGCGATCTCGAAGAACTCCATCGCCTGATGGAAGCTGCCCATCATGTAGTTCTTGGCCACGTCCTGGGCGCCGAAGCGGCGGTCCGACGTGGGGTTGTTGTACTCGAAAGCGTCAATCACGCCACGGTCCATCGCGGGCACGATCTCCCCGCCGGGCAGCTGCGTGACCTTGCAGCCCACTTCCTGCATCAGGTCGGCGGCCAGACCCACGGTGCGGTACTTCAGGCCCTTCAGGTCGGCGGCGCTCTTGACCGGCTTCTTGAACCAGCCCAGCGGCTGCGTCGGCATCGGCATCGCGAAGTAGCCGACGACGTCGAGATTGATCTTCTTCAGCAGCTCCTGGTACATCTCGAGGCCACCGCCTCGGTAGATCCAGGCCAGCGTCTGCGGCGCGTCGCAGCCATTGATCGGGCCCGAGCCGAACAGTGAGGCCACCTTGCTCTTGCCATACCAGTACACCGGCACGTCGTGGCAGGCGTCGAGCACACCCTTGCTGGTGGCGTCCATCACCTCGAAAGGCTTGACTACCGCACCGCCGACCAGATAGTCGATGCGCAGACGGCCGCCCGACATCTCGTTGACGCGCTTGACATACTCTTCGGCCATCTCGTTGAAGATGTCCTTGGCGCCCCAGGCGCCCTGCATCTTCAGCACGATCGGCGACTGTGATCTCGCGATCATCGGTGCGGTCAGCGCGACGGCACCGGCCGCGGTCGAGGCCGCGGCCCCCAGGAACCTGCGGCGGGCCGGTTTGGCCTCGGGGGAGGCGGTCGGTTGGCGTGAACTGTCGGTCATTGGGTTTCTCCGGTTGAGCTGAATCGGCGTCGACGCCGCAGGGGAACCGGACCACTATGTTTCGATGTGCGGCCATCGACAAGCCGGAATTTCCCCATGGCGCGCAGACGGTGAATTCGGTGCGCGGTCAAACGATCTCAGGGTTGACCCCAGTGCCCATGATTTTCAAGGCGACACTTTGTCGCTCGTACGGCTTCAAGGCAGAGTGAGCGGGCGGCGAACACCTTCGACCTGAACCCGCAGGCGAACGCGGTCGGCCACCAGCGGCACGCCGAAACTGGCGCCGAAGGCACTGCGCAGCAGCTCGCCCTCGAAATCCCCACCACAGCGCTGTGGTGTCGCCGGTTCGGGCGGCGTGCAGGCAAAACGCCGGGCTTGCAAGGTCAGCGAAACGCCGATGCCGCGCAGCGTGAACTCACCCGTCAGCGCCACCGGTTGCCCCAGCGCGAAATTGAAGCGCTCGGCCACGAAGTAGGCCTGGGGATGACCGGTCCCGTCCAGCAGGTCGGCTTGCCGCAGGCGTTGGTCGAGCAGCTTCAACCCGGTGCTCAACGTGTCGATGTCGATCACCAGGCCGACGTAGCCGCGACCGGCCTCGGCATCGAGCATCACCTGGCCGCGCAGCGGTCCGAAGCGCCCGCGCAAGGTGGAGGTGTCGAAGTGCCGGACCTCGAACTGAACGAAGGTTTGCTGCGGGTCGAGGTCGTACAGCACCGGCGTTGTCAGGCCCACACCAGGCATCAGGGCCAGCACCGCGCTCAGCGCAAGACAAGGGGCCGGGCGGTTCATGACGATGGCGCCGCGTCGGCGTCCTCGTCCTGTTCCGGGTCCTGGCGGATGGACTCGACCTGCACCTGCAGCCGGATCGGCCCGTGCAGGTCGAATGCCGGGTCGAGCGCCAGCCCCAGTGTCGACGGATCGAGTTCGGTCTCGAATTCACCGCCGCACACCTCGCGCAGCAGCAGAGGATTGAGATAACAGTTGAAGTGAACGGTCTTCAATCTGATCGGCAGATCGATCGAACCCAAGCTCAGCCGGCCCAGGGCCGCGCCCGGGCGGTCGCCGTCGAAGCGCAGGGCGACGATCTCCACGTTTGCCAAAGTCGCGCCAGTTGCGCCCAGGGCCCGGCGCAGCGCAGCGTCGAGTGCCGGCCGGCCGGTGTTCACCGAGTCCAGCCGCAATTCGACGCGGCCCTGGCCCAGGCGCGCCTGGCGGTCGAACCGGATGTGGCCGGACACCTTGTCGAACCGGCCACGCAAGGTGCTCAGGCCCGCGTGGTTCCAGGCAAAGTGCACAAAGCTGTGGGTGGGGGTGAGCCGATAGACCTGCGCTGCCGCCAGCGCACCGGCATCGCACGACAGCGCGCCGCACAGCACCAGCACCGATTGCGCGACCCAACCCCGGGCTGGCTTCACGGGGCGGCCAGGCCAGTGAGTTGCAACTTGAATCGCACCTGCACCTCGTTGGCCACCACCGACACGTCGGCCCACTCGCCTTCGCCGAGCCCGAAGTCCAGCCGCTTGAGCGTGAAGCTGCCGCTGGCCACGCCCTGTCCCGGCCCCGGGCCGAGGGCCAGGCTGACGGGCACCACGAGCTCCTTCGTGCGCCCCTTGATCGACAGCGACCCGCCAACCTCGAAGCGGCCGCTGCCCAGCACCTTGACGCCGCTGCTGCGGAACTGCGCCTGCGCAAAGCGGCCGCTGTCGAACCACAACGGCCGCGCGGCTTCGGTCTCGGTCTCGGCGGCGCCGAAACTGATGCTGCGTGTGTCGATGCTGAACGCCACCTCTGCGGCCTGCGGCTGCCGCGGGTCGAAGCGCAGTTGGGCCTGCCAGCGCGCAAAGCGCCCTTGCACCGGCACGCCCATCTGCCGCGTCACGAAGCGGATCTCGCTGGCTTCGGGCAGCACGGTCTGTGCGTGACCACCGACGGCGGACAGCAGCAGGGCCAGGAAGATGCTGGTTTTCATCGCAGCCATGGTGCCATGCGACGCAACAGCATGTCGCTATCGACCCACTGGTGCTTGATCGTGGCGGCCACGTGCACGACCACCAGAGCGGCCAGCAACCAGGCGGCGCGCGCATGCCAGGGTTTGAGCGCGCTGGCCAGTTCGCGATCCTGCGGCACCCAGTCGGGCAAGGACAGCACACCGAACCAGACCAGCGGAAACCCCAGCGCCGAGCTGTAGGCCCAGCCGAGCAGCGGCACCAGGAAGAACAACAGGTACATCGCCGCGTGCACGGCTGCCGCCGCACGAACCTGCCAACGCGGCATTGGTGGTGGCGGCGGCGGCGCGTGCGTGGCGCGCCAGGCCAGGCGCAGAAGGCACACCGCAAACACCATGGCGCCGGCCCACTTGTGCCAGTTGTAGAGCTTGAGCTTGTGCACGCCGGTGGGCAATTCGGTCATGTACAGGCCAAGCGCAAAACTGGCGGCCAGCTGCAAGGCGATCAGCCAGTGCAGCACCACCGCGGTCGGCGTGTAGCGCGCGTAGCGGGCGCTGCCATCTTCGGCGGACTTTGCCGCAGTCACGGCGCCTGCCACAGCGCTGCGCTGCGCGCCGCCAGCGCGGCCTCGAATGCAGGGGCCAGCAGCCCGTGGCGCAGCGCGAAGTCCAGCGTCACCAGCGCCGCGTCGGCGGTCATGGTGTCGCCGGCGGCCAGCGCCAGCGCGTCGGCCACTGGCAGCAGCTTGAACGCGTGAACCTCGCCATCCTGGTTGACCGGGTGTTCGTGCGGCTGCAGTTGCAGGTCGTAGACCTGGATGCGTTCGTGCTGCAGGCCTTCAGGGATGTCGCGCAGCAAGTCGATCGCCCGGCCCGGCGTGGCGCGGCGCATCACCTCGGCAGGCAGGCCCGCTTCTTCCCAGCCTTCACGCAACAAGGTCTCGAACGCGGTCTGGCCCAGGGGCACGCCGCCACCCACCAGGTTGTCGTGCGCGCCGGGATCGGTGGCCTTGTCGAAGGCCCGCTGCGCGATCCACAGACTGGCCGGCCGGCCGTCGGCGCCGGCCAGCCAGCCGTTGCAATGCGCGCCGAAGGTCAGCGTGCCCCAGAAGCGCGACGACGCGCGCTCGATGCACGCCAGCAGGCGCAGCGAGGCCGGGTCGACCACCGAGTAGGTCTCGTTGCGCCAGGCCCTGATCAGACCCTGCGCGCGCAGCGCGTCATTGATGTCGGCCAGCGCATGGTCGCGCTGGTCGGCATCAAGGCTCAGCACGACGCGGTCGGCGGCCACATGCAGGCCTGCTGCCAGCCCGTGCAATGCCGGCAGATGCGTGCTCGCCACCGACCCCACCGGCAGTCCGTCGATCACGAAGGGCACGCGCGTCACCCCGCGGCGACGGGCCGCCTCGATGGCACCCCAGCCGGGGCCGGCGCGTGACGCGTCGGTCGAAGCGTCGTTGCCCATGGGCCGTGTCAATCGCCGCTGCCGAAAACGGTCAGCACGCCGGTGTAGCCGTACAGGTGGTGGCGGGCGATCTCGCCGCCGGCAAAGAAACCCACCAGCGGCACCTCACCCAGCGCATGCTGGATGATCTTGAGTTCGGCCGAAGGCCCGCCGAAATGCGGGCCACCGCGGCCGGCACAGCTGACGTAGATGGCGCCGCGCATCTGTGGCGTGGCCCGACCCTCGATCTCGTCGCGGATCTCGGCGCAGATGCGCACCAGGTCGCGTCGAGCCGCCTGCACATCACGACCGCAGAACGCCAGTCGCATGCCCGTGTCCACACGGTCGGCCAGTGCCACCGCCTGACGCGCGGGGTCCAGGCCGATCAGGTGGCGCACGCGCACGTCGGCACCGAACTGGCCGCCGCGGTCGAGCGCGGTGTCGGCGGCGTCGACCAGACCGGCCAGCGTGGCGCGCAGCTTGGGGACCGCGCTGCGGTGGTCGGCCAGGTCGGCGATCTGCAGATCCTGCAGCAGCAGCGGCAACGCCGGCTGACCGTCCAGCGCCTCGACCACGTTGGCCTGGCAGCGGGTGATGGTGCGTGTCGGCCCGACCGGTTGGCAGCCCTGGGTGACACGCGACACCAGTGCCACGTCGGCGCCGAAAGCCACGCCCGACAGACCACCGCGCCACACACCGTCGGCCAGCGTGACCGTGGTCGTGCGCGACGCGGCCAGGCCGCCGAACAGGTAGCCGCTGTGCGTGCGACCGCTCATCTCGGCGATCAGTTCAGCGACGTCGGGCGTCGACGGGTCGGCGTGCACCAGCGCGGTAAAGGCATCGGCGCCGGCCAGCGGCCGTGCGCCCGAGAAGACCTCGAACTGTGTGCGCGGCAAATCGCACTGCATCAGCACCAGCGCCGGCTCGTCGAAATATTCCACACCGGTGGCCGCCACGCCCACGCCCACGCAACCGGCCCAGGCCAGCATGGGCCAGCGGCCGTGCAACTCGTCGTACAGCGCCTGGGCATGCGGCGCATAGGCGTCGGTGAAGTACACCAGCCCCAGCGTGCGCTCGGCGGGCTGTGCCGCGGCCTGGGCGTCGATCTGCGCCGCCGACAGCGCCAGCGCGGTGCGCCAGTCGGGGTGGGTGGCGTGGCCGGTGATGAAGGCAGTCATCGGCCGCCGGCTGTCAGCGTGTGCGCCGGGCGCCCGCCTTTGGGGCCGCTGGCGCAGCCGCTTTGCGCGCCGGCTTCGCCTTCGCGGCTGCCGGGGTCAGCGGCTGCACCACTTGCTTGAACGCCGCACCGGCCATCTGCTTGGCGGCTTCGACCGGGCTGTCCTTGATGGCATTGGCCGCCAGCTCACTGAACTGGCGGGTCAGTGCCGACCACCATTGCAGCGGGTCGACCATGCCGGCGGCCGGCGCCGTGTCAGGGGCCGCGGCGGCCGATGGGGTCGGTGAAGGTGCTGGGGCCGGCGCCGGCGCTGCTGCGCGCTTGGTCGAAGAGCCCGACGGGTCGAGCTTCATGGCGTCGCGCAAATCGGACATCGGCAGGTTCATCGTCTTCAGCGTCGCCAGCGTCATGCGCTGGACTTCCAGTGCCTGGATGGTCGCGCCCAGCATCTTGGCGTTCTGCTCCAGCCAGAACTGCACGGTACGAAGCTCCTGGATGCGCTTGTCGACCTCTTCGGCGTCGAGCGTGGGCGCGATCCACTGGCTCATGCTCGGCAGCCCGGCACCGGCGCCTTTCATCAGGCTTTGCAGGAAGTCGAAACCAGGAACCATCTTGGCGAAGTCAGGGGTGGTCATCGTCGTTGCCTGCAGGGTGGGGCTGGGTGCATTGTGCGCTGGCCACAGGGCCGGCTGCCGATCAGTCGACGGCGTCGGTGCTGTCGCGCGTGGCGGCCACAGGCGCGTCCACTTCGGCCGGCCGGCCGTGCCCCAGTGGCCCGACCACGCGCTGGTTGATGGCGCCGAACACGCTGGTGCCGTCGGCCCCCTTCATCTCGATGTGGATGGTGTCGCCGAAACGCATGTACTCAGTTTGAATGGCGCCGCCGTCAATCATTTCCAGTGCGCGCTTCTCGGCGATGCAGCTCCAGCCCCGCGCCGGGTCGGCATTGCTGACCGTGCCGCCGCCGACGATGCTGCCGGCACGCAGCGTGCGGGTGCGCGCCAGGTGCGCAACGATGACGCCGAACGGAAAATCCATGCCTTCGCCGGCATCGGGCAGGCCGACGCGGCGGCCGTTCCAGTTCGATTGCAGCGGCAGGTGCACACGTCCGCCGCGCCAGGCGTCGCCCAGCTCATCGGGCGTCACCGCCACCGGGCCAAAGGCGGTGGCCGGTTTGCTCTGCACGAAGCCGAAACCCTTGGCCATTTCCGACGGCACGCGGTGGCGCAAGGTCCAGTCGTTGACGAGCAGCAGCAGGCGCACCGCATCCAGGGCCTGTGCCGGCGTGGCGGCCATCGGCACATCGCCGGTGACCACGGCCAGCTCGGCTTCGAAGTCGATGCCCAGATCTTCATCGAAGAACAGCGCGTCGTCGGTCGGGCCCAGCATCGCATCGCTGCCGCCCTGGTACAGCAGCGGCTCGCGCCGGGCGTCCTCGGGCATCTCGGCGCCACGGGCCCGGCGCACCAGCGCCACATGGTTCAGGTAGCCCGAGGCATCGGCCCACTGGTAGGCCCGCGGCAGCGGCGCCATGCACTGGTGTGGATCGAAGGCGAAGGTGTGGCGCGCCTTGCCGCTGTTCAAGGTGGCATACAGGTCCTCGAGCTGCGGCGACAGGAAGTTCCAGTCGTCCAGCACCTGCTGCAGCCGGCTGGCAATGCCGCTGGCGTGATGGGCCAGGGCCAGGTCGCGCGAGACGACGACCAGCTGGCCATCGCGCGAGCCGTCCTTCAAGGTGGCGAGTTTCATGGTGGCAGGGTGTCAGGGTGGAAGAAGGGCGATGGCCGAGACATGGCACCATTGTCCTGTGATGCCGAATGTCGATCGCCCCGCCCGCGCCGTCGCCCTGTGGCTGCAGCGTTGGCGCTTGCTCGCCGGGCTGGCGAGCACGGTGCTGCTGATGCACCTGCTGCTGCTGGCCGGTCTGCGGTCAGGGCAGGCGGCACAGGCGCGGCCCGCGGCAGCGGCGGTCAGCGTGCGCCAGATCGTGCAGTTGCCAACCCCACGGCCGTTGCCAGCGCCGCCGTCCGCAGTCGATCAGGCGGCGGTGCCTCGCCCGCCAAGACCGCCAGCGCCAGCGCCAGCGCCTGCGCAACCGCAACCGCAACCGCAATCGCAACCCCCGCCGGCTGACACGGTGGCGCCCGCGCAGACCCCAGCGATCGAATCCGATCCGGCGCCGCCCGTCGAGCCCGCCGAACCAACCCAGCTGGCCGCCGCCGGGCCTGCCTCGACAAGCCGCACTGCGGCCGATGAAGGCGCCGCCGACGAGAAACCGCCGACCTACGCCACGCGGCTGCCGCCTGCGGCGCTGTTGCAGTACGAACTGCGACGCGGCTTGATCACCGGCCAGGGGCAGCTGGACTGGCGGCCAGGCCCGGGCAGCTACGAGATGCAGCTCGAGGGCGGCGCCTTCGGACTGCAGGTGTTGTCGTGGGCCAGCCGCGGCGGCATCGACGCCGCGGGCCTTGCGCCGCAGCGCTACGTCGACCAGCGTCGTGGCCGCGCAGCCCGGGCGGCGAACTTCAGGCGCGACCTGGGTGTGATCAGCTTCTCTGGCGGCGGCGCCGACCACGCGCTGTGGCCCGGTGCGCAGGACCGCCTGTCGTGGATGGTGCAGCTGGCGGCCATCGTCGAGGCCAACCCGAAGCTGCGTCAGCCGGGCCGCCAGGTGTCGATGCTGGTGGCTGGTGCGCGCGGTGATGTCGATGTCTGGACCTTCGGCATCACCGGCCATGAGGCGGTGAACGTGGTGGGCGGCCGCATCGAGAACACCTTGGCCGTGCGCCGTGAGCCGCGCAAGCCCTTCGACACCCAGGTCGAGGCCTGGTTCGACCCGGCCCGACATCATCTGCCGGTGCGCCTGAAGCTCAGCACCGCCAACGGGTCGGATGCGATGGAGTTCATTCTCAAGCCTTGATTTCTGCGGGTCGACACCCACCTGCCGGGCAAGGAGTGTTACGTCATGCAGATGCTCTACAACTCGGACCAGTTCATCGTCGTCCAGTTCGACGAGATCGTGGCGCCCGCCGATGCGCAGGCCACGGGCAGTGCAACCGGCCCCGTGGTCGGCCGCGGTGGCTATGAGATCGTGGACAAGGCCGCGCGCAAGGAGATCTACATCGAGGGCCTGATGGCCGAGAGCTTCAAGAGCGGCGTACAGGCCATCGTCGATGGCAACCCCAGCCCAGAGGCTTTTGACGAATTCATCGGCCGCTACACGGTGCTGGCGCAGCAGCCGCTGGTGGCCCACTGAATCGAAGGCTACAACGCCATTGAAGGCCGTTGTGCCATCGCGGCGCGCCAGCGCTGCAGGTGCGGGTGCTCGTCGCCGGGCTTGACACGAACCACGCGTGCGAAGTCGACCGCCACCACCGCGCTGATGTCGGCGATGCTGAAGCCGCTGCCGGCAAGGGTCTGGCGGTCGGCCAGGCGCGCATTCAGCGTGTCGAAGAACAGGCGCAGCCGCGTCAGCCCGCGCTGCGCCAGCTCGGGGATCTGCGCATGGTCCACCGGGCCCGGCAGCGCGCGGTTCTTCATCGCCGGGGCACTGTTGCGCAGGGCTTCGGCGATCGGCAGCAGTCCCTCGAACTCGACGCGCCAGTTCCAGCTCGCGATGTCGGCCTTTTCCGCCGGTGTGCGGCCCAGCAGCGGCGGCTCGGGGAATCGCGCTTCCAGATAGGCGGCGATGCCGGCGTTGTCGGTCAGCACCAGCCCGTCTTCAAGCCGAAGCGCCGGCACCGTGCAGTGCGGGTTGATGGCCCGAAAGGCGTCGCCCAGCTGCTGCATGCTGCGCAAGTCGATCTGCACGGTTTCGTGCGTCACGCCCTTTTCGGCCAGCAGGATGCGTGCGCGGCGCGGGCTGGGGGCGGTGCTGCAGTCGTAGAGGGTGATCATCATGCGGGCCGATTCAGGTGACGTGCTTCAGGTGACGTGCTTCAGTGAGCGCGCCAGGCTTGCATCAGCGCATCCCACTTGGCGCTGGCCGCGACCAGGTGGCGTTCTTTCACGTGGCCATAGCCGCGGATCGCATCGGGGATGCGCGCGATCTCGGCCGCCTGCGCCAGCCGGTCGGCCGACAGGCCGCGCAGCAGTTCGTCGATGCAGGCGGTGTAGCGCTCGATCAGCGCGCGCTCCATGCGCCGCTCGTCGGTGCGGCCGAACAGATCCAGCGCGCCGCCGCGCAAGCCCTTCATGCGGGCCAGCCAGCCGAAGGCGCTGCGCACCCAGGGCCCGAACGGCCGCTTGATCAGTTCGCCCTGGGCGTTCTTCCTGGCCGTCAACGGCGGCGCCAGGTGGTGCACGATCTTGTAGTCGCCTTCGAACATGGCGCTGATCTTCTCGACGAAGGCGGGATCGGTGTGCAGCCGCGCCACCTCGTACTCGTCCTTGTAGGCCATCAGCTTGAACAGGTAACGCGCCACGGCTTCGCTCAGCGCCGTGCCCTTGGCCAGCGGCGCTTCGGCGGCCCGAACCTTGTCGACGAAGGCCTTGTAGGTCTGCGCATAGGCCGCGTCCTGGTAGCCGGTGAGGAAGTCGACGCGCCGCTTCACCAGCTCGTCGACCGAAGGCTTCTTGACGAACTGGATCACCTGCTGAGCCGCAAACAGCGCCTGCACCTCGGCCAGGTCGTGCGCGCAGCGCCGGCCCCATTCGAAGGCGGCCTGGTTGTTGGCCACCTGCACGCCGTTGAGCGCCATCGCGCGCATCAGCGACGCGTGGCTCAGCGGTACCTTGCCCTTCTGCCAGGCGTAGCCCAGCAGCACCGGGTTGGCGTAGATGGCGTCGCCCAGCAGCTGCTCGGCCACCTGCTCGGCGTCGAAGTGACCCAGGCCCTGCTCGCCCACCGCTGCGGCCAGCGCCGCCTCGCAGCTGCCGGTGGGGAACTGCCAGTCAGGGTTCTTGATCATGGCCGCGGTCGGCGTGCCGTGGCTGTTCAGCGCGACGAAGCTGCGGCCGGGCTGCATCACCTGCAGCGTGGTTTTGGTGGCGCCGACGATGGCGTCGCAGGCGATCACCAGGTCGGCCTTGGCGGTATCGACCTTGGTGGTGTGGATCGCGTCGGGCCGGTTGGCGATCTGTACGTGGCTCCAGGCTGCGCCGCCCTTTTGCGCCAGCCCGCCGGCGTCCTGCGTGACCACGCCCTTGCCTTCCAGGTGCGCGGCCATGCCCAGCAGCTGGCCGATGGTGATCACGCCGGTGCCACCGACGCCGGCCACCAGGATGCCCCAGGCCTGCTCGGCCAGCGGCAGCGTGGGTTCAGGCAGCGGCGGCAGTGCCGCCAGGTCGCCGCGTTGCTGCTTCTGGGGCTTCTTCAGCGTGCCGCCCTCGATCGTGACGAAGCTCGGGCAGAAGCCCTTCACGCAGCTGAAGTCCTTGTTGCAGGTGCTCTGGTTGATGCGGCGCTTGCGGCCGAATTCGGTCTCGACCGGTTCCACGCTCAGGCAGTTGCTCTGCACCGAGCAGTCGCCGCAGCCTTCGCACACCGCCTCGTTGATGATCACAGTCTTGTTCGGCGTGGCCAGGGTGCCGCGCTTGCGGCGGCGGCGCTTCTCGGTGGCGCAGGTCTGGTCGTAGACGATGACGGTGCAGCCTTCGATCTCGCGCAGTTCGCGCTGCACCGCGTCCAGATCGTCGCGGTGGCGAACGGTGACGCCCGGCGCCAGCGAGATCGGTGCGCCATCGTACTTTTCCGGCTCGTCGGTGACGATGACGATCCTCTTCGCGCCTTCGGCCTCGAGCTCGCGCGTCATCTCGGGCACGCGCAGCGTGCCGTCGATGGGCTGGCCGCCGGTCATGGCCACGGCGTCGTTGAACAGGATCTTGTAGGTGATGTTGACCTTGGCCGCGATCGCCTGGCGCACTGCCAGCGCACCGCTGTGGAAGTAGGTGCCGTCGCCCAGGTTGGCGAAGATGTGCTTCTCGGTCGTGAACGGCGCCTGGCCGACCCAGCTGACGCCTTCGCCGCCCATCTGGCTGAAGGTGACCGTGCTGCGGTCCATCCAGGTGGCCATGAAGTGGCAGCCGATGCCGGCCGCCGCGCGCGAGCCTTCGGGCACGCGCGTGCTGGTGTTGTGCGGGCAACCGCTGCAGAACCAGGGCTGGCGGTCGCCGCCGCTGCTGATCTGCGCCAGGCTCTGCTCGCGCGCGTCGACCACGGCCAGTCGTTCGTCCATGCGTCGCACGGTGTCGGCATCGACGCCCAGTTTCTTCAATCGTTTGGCGATGGCGCGCGCGATGATGGCCGGCGTCAGGTCGGCGTTGGCGCGCAACAGCCAGTTCTGGCTGGGGTTGGCGCTGGCTCCATTCACCGCCGCTGTTGTCGCCGTCGTCCTCGAACTTGCCCAGCACGTGCGGGCGCACGTCGCTGCGCCAGTTGTAGAGCTCTTCCTTCACCTGGTACTCGATGACCTGGCGCTTTTCCTCGACCACCAGGATCTCTTGCAGGCCTTGGGCAAAGTTGCGCGTGATGGTGGCTTCCAGCGGCCACACCACGTTGACCTTGTGCAGCCGGATGCCCAGCCGGTGGCAGGCGTCCTCGTCCAGGCCGAGGTCGAACAGCGCCTGGCGCGTGTCGTTGAAGGCCTTGCCGCTGGCGATGATGCCGAAGCGGTCGTGCGCACTGCGGATCACGTCGTGGTTGAGCTTGTTGGCGCGCACGTAGGCCAGCGCCGCGTACCACTTGTGGTCGAACAGCCGCGCTTCCTGCTCCAGCGCGTGGTCCGGCCAGCGCACGTGCACGCCGCCGGGCGGCATCGCGAAGTCTTCAGGCAGCACGATCTGCACGCGGTCGGGGTCGACGAGCACCGAAGACGACGATTCGACCACCTCCTGGATGGTCTTCATGCTCGACCAGACGCCGGCAAAGCGGCTCATCGCGAAGGCGTGCAGGCCCATGTCCAGGATGTCCTGCACGCTGGACGGAAAGAACACCGGCAGCCCGCAGGCCTTGAAGATGTGGTCGCTCTGGTGCGCCGCGGTGCTGCTCTTGGCCACGTGGTCGTCGCCGGCGATCGCGATCACGCCGCCGTGCCTGGACGTGCCGGCCATGTTGGCGTGCTTGAAGACGTCGCTGCAGCGGTCGACGCCCGGGCCCTTGCCGTACCAGATGCCGAACACGCCGTCGAACTTCTTCTTGTCGGGGAACAGGTCAAGCATCTGCGTGCCCCACACCGCGGTGGCCGCCAACTCTTCGTTGACGCCGGGCTGGAACACGATGTTCTGCGCCGACATGTGCGCCTTGGCCTGCCACATGGCCTGGTCGTAGCCACCTAGCGGGCTGCCGCGATAACCACTGACGAAACCGGCTGTGTTCAGGCCCTGGCGCGCATCACGCTGGCGCTGCAGCATCGGCAAGCGCACCAGCGCCTGTACGCCGCTCATGAAGGCACGCCCTGTTTCCAGGGCGTACTTGTCGTCGAGCGTGACGCTCTCCAGGGCCTTGCGGATGGCGTCGGGCAGGGGTGCGTTCATGGCGGGTTTCGGCAGCGGCGGGCAGCGGTCAGTTTAGGCGCTGGTCTCAAATGTGTCTTTTCTTTTGATGCCCTTGGCGCCATGCTTCGCGCAACGCATGAACTGCCGAACTCGATCTGGAGAAAGAATGATGCTCAAACAATCGTCATCAGGGAAAACCCGGAAGCCAGAATCCGAAACCGTCGCGGCCTCAGCGCCCGCGCTGGACCGCTACGACGTGGCCATCCTGCGCGAGCTGCAGGCCGACGCGCGGCTGACCAACACCGAGCTGGCGGCGCGCATCGGTTTGTCGGCCGCGCCCACCTGGCGACGCATGAAGTCGCTGGAGCAGCAGGGCTACATCACCGGCTACCGGGCCGAGCTTGATCGCCGCAAGATCGGCCTGGGCGTGCTGGCCTTCGTGCGTGTCGACGCCGACCGCAACAACGCCGAGGCCACGCGCGTGCTGGAAGACGCCATCCGTGCCTTGCCCGAGGTGGTGTCCTGCCACTACATCAGCGGCACCGGTACCTTCGAGCTGCATGTGGTGGCCACCGACCTCGATGCCTATTCGCGCTGGGCCATGGACAAGCTGTTCACCTTGCCCAACGTGAAGAACCTGCACACCAGCTTCTCGCTGGGCGACGTCAAGTCGGGTGCGGCGCTGCCGCTGCGGCACCTGCAGGGCCTTTGAACCGGGGGGCAGCGCGGCCGTTGTGCGGGCCGCGCCATGCGCTACGCTTGCCACCCGCCAATCACGCGAGGAGCCGATGCGCCGCCTGCTGGATGTGCTGCTGACCACCGAGTCGGCTCAGCGCACGCGCCTGGTGCAAGCGGCGATGGTGCTGGTGGCGTTGTCGGTGGCGGCGCTGGCCTTGCTGGTGCTGGCCGCGGCCGGTGTCGCGCCCGTGCGGCCGGTGCTGCTGTGGGCACTGGTGGTGCCTGTCGGCATGCTGGCGATCTTCATCGCCATTCGCAGCGGCTGGTCGCGCCGCTTCGAGGATCCTTCGCTCACGATGGCGCAGATCATCGGCGGCAGCGCCGCCTGCGCGCTCGCCTATGGTTTGGCTGGCCCCGCGCGCGGCGGCGTCTTTCTGGTGCTGATGGTGGTGCTGATGGGTGCGATGCTGTCGGCCACGCCGCGGCAGATGCACTGGGGCAGCCTGTTTGCCCTGGTGGCACTGGGGGCGGCGATGTTGCATCGTGCCTTGCAGCAGCAGGCCTTGGGCTGGCCCTGGACCGAGACCGTTCTGTTCCTGCTGGTGCTGACCATGCTGCCAGCGGCGTCGGTGCTGACGGCGCGTCTGGCCGCGATGCGGCAGCGCAGCCGGCGCCAGCAGCAGGACCTGGAGGCCGCGCTGGTTCGCATCCGCGAGCTGGCCACGCGCGACGAGCTGACCGGGCTGGTGAACCGCCGCCACATGCGCGACCTGATGGAGCAAGAGCACCAGCGCTGCATCCGCTCGGGCCGCAGCTTCTGCCTGGCGGTGCTGGACATCGACCATTTCAAGGCGATCAACGAGACGCACAGCCGCAGCGTCGGTGATGCCGTGCTGCGCAGCGTCGCCCACGAGGCCATGCGCCGGGTGCGCGTGTCCGACGCCTTTGCGCGCTGGGGTGGCGACCGCTTTGTGCTGTTGCTGTCCGACGCGCGTGGCCCGCTGGCGCGCGGTGGCGTCGAGCGCGTGCGCAACGGCATCGGCCAGATGCATGTGGCCATCGCCGCCGGCGAATTGCGTCTGACCCTTTCGGCTGGCATGGCCGAGCACCATGCCGGCGAGACCGTCGAGCAGACCCTGGACCGCGCCGAACGTGCGCTGCAAGAGGCCAAGCAGCAAGGGCGCGATCGCCTGGCGGGGGCAGTGTAGGGCAGGGCCTGCCGGCTATGCTCGCGGCCTTGTTCAGGCCCCGGTTCCAGGAGTTTCGATGAGCGACGCCGCCGCCCCGCATGCCTTGCGCGTACACCAGTTCCACGGCCTACGGCCGGGCCCGCGCCTGCTGGTGCTGGGCGCCGTGCACGGCAACGAAATCGCCGGCACGCTGGGCATCCAGCGCGTGCTGGCCGAGCTTGACCAGGGGCGATGCCACATCACACGGGGCACGGTCAGCTTCGTGCCGATCACCAACCCGCTGGCACACCAGCTGGGCCGGCGCATGGGTGAGCGCAACCTCAATCGCAACCTGCGGCCGACCGCGGTGCCGCAGGACTTCGAGGACCGTGTCGGCAACGTGCTGTGCCCGCTGCTCGACGCGCACGACGCGCTGCTCGACCTGCACAGCTTCCAGGGTGCCGGCGAGGCCTTCGTGATGATCGGGCCGGAGAACAACGACGGCGCGCTCGAACCCTTTGCGCTGGCCGCGCCGGAGATGCGGCTGGCACTGCACCTGGGGGTTCGGCGCGTGGTCGACGGCTGGCTGTCGGTGTACGAACAAGGTGTGGCACGTCGGCGCGAGCGCGCGCAGCGTCTGGGCAGCGCGCTCGACGCCGACCCCAACTATGGTGTCGGCAGCACCGAGTACATGCGTTCGCGCGGCGGCTGGGCAATGACGCTGGAATGTGGCCAGCATGGTGATCCGAAGGCGCCCGAGGTCGCGTACCGGGCGATCCGCCAGGCACTGGCGCTGCTGGGCCTGGCCGATGTGCCGCTGGCACCACCGCGCCGTGACCACGAATTGCTGCGCCTGGTGGAGGTGACTGACCGCCTGCATGCCGATGACCGCTTCGTGCGCGATTGGGCCAGCTTCGACTCGGTGAAGGCCGGTGAGCCGCTGGGCGTGCGCCATGACGGCGCCATCGTTGCCGCGCCCGCCGCCGGCCGCATCGTCTTTCCCAACAGCAAGGCCGATGCCGGCCATGAGTGGTTCTATTTTGCGCAGGCCAATCCTCGGCCGCTGGCATGAAACCGGTGCCGCTGCCGCCACCGATTGCCGCCGGTGCCTGCATCGGCGTGGTGGCACCGGCGGGTGCGGCCGGCCCCGACTGGGTGGCCCAGGTCGAGCCCTGGCTGCAGGCGCAGGGCTGGCGGCCCAAGGTCTACCCGGGCTGTCATCAGCGCTGGGGCGGCTACCTGGCGGGCCCCGACGAGCGCCGCCTGCAGGACTTGCACGATGCCTTTGCCGATCCCGCCGTCGACGCCGTGGTCTGCTTGCGCGGCGGCTGGGGCAGCGCGCGGCTGCTTGATCGCCTGGACCTGGATCTGATCGCGCGCCAGCCCAAGCCCTTCGTCGGCTACAGCGACATCTGCGCCCTGCACGGCGCCATCACGCAGCGTGCGGGCTTTGCGACCTGGCACGCGCCGATGCTCAGCTCGGACCTGCTGCGCCCGGGCGGCGAGGTCTCGCTGCCCGCCTGGCAGGCCATGTTGACCCAGGCCTGGCAGGCTGGCCGCGAACTGCCGCATGGCGGCGCCGACCTGCGCACCCTGGTGCCGGGCCAGGCCAGCGGGCCACTGGTGGGTGGCAACCTGGCGGTGATGGCGGCCTTGCTGGGCACGCCCTGGGCGATCGACTTGCGCGGCGCCATCGTGTTCCTCGAAGACGTGGCTGAAGACGAATACAAGGTTGACCGCATGCTGACCCAGCTGCGCCTGGCCGGCGCTTTGCAAGCGGCGGCCGGGTTTGTCATCGGCAGCTTCAGCGACACGCCCGACGGCGGCAACCTGCTGCCGCTGTTCGAGCAGATGCTGGGGCCCTTGGGCAAGCCCGTGCTGACCGGCTGGCCGGCCGGCCATTGCCGACCGCACTGGCCGCTGCCGATGGGTGCTGCGGTGAAGCTGGACGCCACGGCCTGCAGGCTGACGCTGGCCTGATCAGTCGACCGCGGGTTCCAGCAAGGTCAGCGATTCGTCGGCGCTGTCCAGCCGCGCGCGGATGCCCAGCGGCAGCGTCATCTGGTCGCGCACATGGCCGAAGCTGTAGCCGTAGACCGCGGGCACGCCGGCGGCGCCGAAGCGGGTGTCGATGACTTGCGCAAATGGCATGCGCGGGCCTTGCGGATCGGGCGGGGCCTCGCAGCCCTCGAACACGCCGCCCAGCAGGCCGGCGCTACGCGACAGCAGGCCCGCCAGCTCCAGCTGCGTCAGCATGCGGTCGATGCGGTAGGGCTGCTCGCCGACGTCTTCCAGGAACAGCAGCGCGCCATCGCTGCGCACGCCGTAGGGCGTGCCGACGAGGGCCGACAACACCGACAGGTTGCCGCCGGTCAGTGGCCCGTCGGCGTTGCCGGCGCGCACGGCGCGCGCGCGGAACTGCGGCTCAAGCTCGGCGCGCGCGCGGTGGTCGGCCGAGCGTTCCTGGCGCAGCGTCGGGGTTGGCCGCATCAGCACCGCGCGCAGCAGGTCCACGCTGTAGGGCGTGAAGGTCGAGACCGCGGCCAGCGTGTGGAACCCCACCAGCCCGGCGTGCTGCTGCAGCGCCAGCAGCAGTGCGGTGGCATCGGAATAGCCCAGCACCGGTTTGGGGTCGCGCCGCATCGCCGTGTAGTCCAGCAGTGGCAGCAGGTTGGCGGTGCCGGCACCGCCGCGAATGCTCCACAGCGCGCGCACGTCGCCGTCGGCCCACAGCGTGTGCAAAGCCTCCACACGCTGTTCGACCGTGCCGCTGTAGTGGCCGTCGACCGCGCGCACGTTGGCCGCCAGCTTGACCCGAAAACCCAGCGCCTGCACCTGCGCCACGGCTTTGACGATCCAGTCTTCGGTCAACCGGGTGCCCGAGCTGAAGAGGCCGATGGTGTCGCCCTCACGCAGCCGCGGCGGCTTCACCAGACCGGCGCTTGCCGGGGCCCAGGCAGCACATCCGGGCAGCGCCAGTGCCGCCGCGCCCGCCGCCAGCAGGCGGCGGCGCGGGGTTGGGGCCGACGTGTCGATCAGAAGAACTTGTAGTTGACCTGCAAGGTGTAGGAACGGCCACGCGGGTCGGCCACACGCGGCTCCCAGGAACTGCCGGCGCCGGTGTTGCCGTCATAGGCGGCCGAGAACGGCGGGTCCTTGTCGAGCAGGTTCTTCACGCCCAGGGTCAGCGTCATGTTCTTGATGCCGGTGTAGGCCACGCTGGTGTTCCACAGCTGGTAGGCCTTGACCTTGGGGTTCCAGTCCGGCGGCACGATGCTGCCGTTGGCAATGCCGGGCAGCACCGCGTCGACATAGCCGCTCTTGTACTGGTTCTGCAGCGTGCCCACCCAGTCGCCACGGCTGTAGGTGCCGGTCAGCGTGTGCTTCCAGCGCAGTCCCAGGTCGTCGGCGCGCGTGAAGCGGCCCACCTCGCTGGCGCCGAAGGGTGAGCTGGCCAACAGGCGCGACTTCTTCTCCACCAGGTAGCTGCCGTCCAGCACCACCGACCAGCGCGCGTCGGCCAGGCGGCCGTTCAGGCGCGCGTTGATGTCCACGCCCTTGGTGATGGTCTGGCCGGCATTGATCCAGCGCCGGTCGATGAACTCCAGGTTGCCCGCGGCGTCGCGCAGGAAGGCGTTGGGGAACAGCGTGTAGTTGTCGACCAGCTGCGTCAGCGACAAGGTCTGCACCGTGCCCTCACGGCGGATGTCCCAATAGTCGACGCTGACGTTGAAGTTGGCGTTGGGCTCCCAGACGATGCCGGCCGTCCACTGCTTGCTTTCCTCGGGGCCCAGGTTGGGCTTGCCGCCGGTCAGGATGGTCGGCGTGATCGACTCGCAGCCCGGCGCGGTGCTGACCACCGTGGTGGCGCACTTGGACGGGTCGACCAGGTCCTTGCCACTGTACGGCGACTCGGTGATGCCGAAGAACAGCTGGTTGAAGTTGGGCACGCGGAAGCCCGTGTTGTACGAGCCGCGCAGCACCAGCTGGTCCACCGGCGCGAAGCGCAGCGACACCTTCGGGTTGGTGGTGCTGCCGAAGCCGGTGTAGTCGTCGTAGCGCGCGGCCAGCGTCAGTTCGAGGCGCTTGGTGATCGGCACCAGCACCTCGCCGAACACCGCCTTGATGTCGCGCTTGACGCCGTCCAGCGTGTTGATGCTGTCGAAGGGCGCGTTGAAGATGCGGCCCTGGGTGGCCAGATCGGTGGCGTTGCCGTTGAAGCGGAACTTCTCGGTGCGCAGGTCGGTGCCCACCGCCGCCATCACGTCGCCGCCGGGCAGTTTGAAGACCGGACCGCTGACCACCGCGTCGACCTGGTCGACGGTGTACTTGCCGCCATACAGCGTGACGCCGTTGGCCGATACCGCATCCAATGCCGTCAAGGCCTCCGGGGTCTGCGTCTGAGAGAACGGGTTGAGCAGGCCGCTGTTGATCAGCGCGGCGAATTCCCGGCCGTAGAAGAAACCGGTGCCCAAGGTCGATTCGGTCTTGCTTTCGGCACGCGAGATGCCGGTGCGGTAGTCCCAGCCGCCGCCCAGCGGGCCGTCGGCCGCCAGCAGGAAGCGCGAGGTGTCGCTCTGCGTCTCGATCTCGCGGTTGCCGCAGGGCATGCAACGCCAGCGGAAGGCCAGCGGCAGGCCGCGATTGGCCTCCAGCTGCGGGAAGGTGCCGACCAGGGCGTTGAAGACCTCGTTGTACGAGCTGCCGGTGCTGGGGTAGGCCAGGTTGAAGAAGGGGCTGGTGGTCCCGGTGCTGCTGGAGATCTGGTTGGGCGAGAAGCTCTTGGACGACTTGACCTGGGCGCCGGTGAATTCGGCGTACAGCTGGTGTTCGCCCAGGCGGTAGGTGCCCCGCGCCACCAGGTTGGTGTTCTTCACCGGCTGCTGCAGCACGGCGGCGCGGCCCGTATCCCAGGCGCAGCCGAAGCGGGCACTGGGCGTGGCCCACAGTGCCTCGTCGTAGGCGCCCATGCCATCGACGCTCTCGCAGCCGGCCTGACCTGCCAGGTCCAGGTGGTTGATGCCGTTGTAGACCTGCGTGCCGCCCCCGGGCAGCGTGGGGCCGGCGCCGCGGCCGGCGGTGTTGACATTGTCGCGGCTGAGGCCGCTGTAGAGCGAGCTGAGCGTGAACAGCGTGGCGATCGGTGTGCCGCGCGTGTCGACCGACAGGCCGCGGTCGGGCTGGAAGGTGTTGACGAAGTCGCGCTGGTCGCCGCGCAGTGCCTTGTTCTCGCTGTGGCTCAGCGCCACCAGCACGTTGAAGTTGTCTTTCTCCAGGTCGCCGAAGCCGCCGGTCAGCTTGATGCGGCTGATGTTGCCGCCACCGGCTTCGGTGATGTCGGTGAAGGCCTGCGCCTCCAGGCCGTTGTAGTTCTTGCGCAGGATGAAGTTGATGACGCCGCCGATGGCGTCGGTGCCGTAGATCGCCGAGGCGCCGTCCTTCAGGATCTCGACCCGCTCGACGGCGGCAAACGGGATCGACTGCAGGTCGACCACGCCCCCGGTCAGGCCGTGCGCAGCCACCCGGCGGCCGTTCAGCAGCACCAGCGTGCTGGCCGCACCCTGGCCGCGCAGGTTGGCGGCCGACAGGCCGTTGCCGCCGCGGGCCGCGCCGGCCACCACGTCGGCGTTCGACGCCAGGTTGTCCAGCCCAGTGCCATTCGAGCTGATCGAGTTGATCAGCTGCTCGGCGGTGACGATGCCCTGGCGCTCCATGTCCTGGCGGCTGATCACCTGGATCGGCAGCGCGCCTTCGGCGGCGATGCGCTTGATGCTGCTGCCCGTGATCTCGACGCGCTGCGGGGTGGCAGGTTGTGCCAGAGCGGCTGCGGAAAGGCTGAGAAGGGCGATGGCCGAAGCCAGGGGGGTCAACTTCACGGGTTCTTCTCCTGCATGGGGGTGGGCCTGGAGCGCGCGGGTTACGTCGCCGAAACCCAGGCGCAACATCGGGTTACCGGGGCAGGGTAGGCAAGGGTTCCGGCAGCGGCCAATGAAAATGAATGTGCGGTGCATAACCGGGTGGAATGCCCGCTGCCCGGCTTTGCATGGGCGCCGGCTGCCGGCCTGCATAGACTGCGCTGCGGCCGCAGCCTGGCCGGCCTGGTGAACCCCCTGGAGCACGCGTGAATCCTGTTGCCCCGATGACCCCGATCGGACCGCTGCTGCGGCGGCTGGCCCTGCTGATCGCCTTGCTGCAGGCCGTTGTGGCGCAGGCCGAGCTGCCGCCGGCGCTGGCCCGCCAGCTGGCCGACGCTGGCATTCCGGCCGACGCGCTGGGTCTGATCGTGGCGCCGCTGGGCGCGGGCGCGCCTTTCATCGAGCATGGTGCGACGCGCCCGATGCAGCCGGCATCGACGATGAAGTTGGTGACAACCCTTGTGGGTTTGGAGCAACTCGGCCCGGCCTGGCGCGGCACGACACGGCTGCTGGCGGCCGGGCCCATTCGCGACGGCGTGTTGCACGGCGACCTGGTGCTGCAGGGTGGTGGCGACATGGACCTGGGCTGGCAGGATCTGCAGGCCATGCTGCAGCACGCGCGCAACCGTGGCCTGACCGAGGTGCGCGGCGCGCTGGTGCTTGACCGCAGCCTGTACCAGCCGACACGGCTGGACCGTGGCGCGCCGCCTTTTGACGATGAGCCCGACGCCTACTACAACGTCATCCCCGACGCTTTGCTGGTCAACGGCAACCTGATGAGGGTGGACGTGTTCGTCGACGACAAGGGCCTGCAGCTGCGGCCGCTGGTGCCGCTGGCCGGCGTCCGCGTCACGCACGAGATGACCCTGGTCGACGGCGATTGCAGCCAATGGGACGACGGCTGGAAACCGCCCCTGGTACGGCCGCCGCGGCTGGGCCGGGCGATGGACGTAATGCTGCGCGGCACCTGGCCGGCGCGCTGCGACCGCACGGTGGCGTTCAACGTGATCGAGCGCAACGATTTCATTGCGCGCCTGGTGCGTGGGCTGTGGGCCGGCATGGGCGGGCGCTGGCGCGGCGCAGCGCGCGAGGGCAAGGCGCCGGCCGATGCGCGCCTGCTGGCCGAGCATTCGTCGCGGCCGCTGTCGCAGCTGGTGCGCGCGATCAACAAACCGTCGGACAACGCACTCACCCGCATGCTGCTGCTGGCCATCGGCCAGGCCGCGCCTGGCGATGCGGCAGAGCCGACCCTGCAGCGCGGCGATCGAGCCATTCGCGCCTGGATGCGCAGCAAGGGCATCGACGATGGTGGCCTGGTGCTGGACAACGGATCGGGTCTGTCGCGCAGCGAGCGCATCACGGCGGCGCAGCTCGAAGGCCTGATTCGCGCCGGCATGAACAGCCGCTGGGCGCCCGAGTTCGTGGCCAGCCTGCCGATCGCGGGCATCGATGGCAGCTTGCGCCGGCGTTTCGCCGGCAGCCCCGCGGCGGGCTGGGCAAGGCTGAAGACCGGCACGCTGCGCAACGTGGTGGCACTCGCCGGTACCTTGCCCGACGCCGCCGGCCAGCCGCTGGTGCTGGTGGCCTTCATCAACCACGACGCGCTCAAGCCGCGCCAGATGCGGCCGGTAATCGACGGCCTGGTCGACTGGGTCAGCCGTACGCGCTTTGTCACCGCGCCTGCGCCTGCGGCTTCCAGCCCCTGAAAGAAGTCACGCCCACGCCGTCGGCAGCGTCAGGCGGCGGCCGCGACGACGATGCGGTCGCGCCCGGCGCGCTTGGCTTCGTAGAGCGCGGCATCGGCGGCGTGCATCCAGGCATCGACGCTCTGCCCTGGTGCCAGCGCGCTGATGCCGATGCTGACGGTCACGGCCCGCCCCGGCACCAGTTCGGCCTGCGCCAGGCGCTCGCGCAGCTCTTCGGCCACGCCCTGCGCTGCTGCCAGGGTGATGCGCGGCAGCAGCAGCACGAACTCCTCGCCCCCGGTGCGGAACAGCAGGTCGCCGCCGCGCTTGCGTGCCCCTATGGCCGTCACCAGGCGGCACAGCACCATGTCGCCGACGGCGTGGCCGTGCTCGTCGTTGATGCGCTTGAAGTGGTCGATGTCGATCGCCAGCACGGCGTCGCCGGTGGCGACCCTGGCGGCCGGTGCCATGCGCTGCGCGAGGTGGTCCTGCAGGTGTCGGCGGTTGTAGGCGCCGGTCAGCGGGTCGGTGATGGCTTGCGCCACCAGCGCCCTCTGCAGGTCGCCGACGACGTTGAGCACGACGTTGATCATGATCAGCACGAAGCCCAGCGACATGAAGATGCGCGAAGCCAGCGGCAAACCCAGCGACACCGTGCTGGCGGCCGTGACGGACAGCAGCAGCACCAGGCCCAGCGCCATCGCCAGGCCGCGCGGCAGCACGAAAAAGAACATGAACACTGCCGGATAGGCCCACAGCACGCCGTTGAGGCCCTGCTGCAGCACCGAGGCGCAGGAGCCGCCCACCATCAGATAGCCCAAGGTCCAGAACGGGATCAGAGGCGCCCGGCCGCGCCGCAGCGCCCAGACGTTGGCCAGCATCACGCCGACCAGCATGGCGTTGACAGCGAACATCCGCCAGTTCGCGCCCACCAGGTGCAGCACGGTGAAGGGCGACAGCGCGATGGCACCCAGCCAGCTGAAGTTCAGCCGGATGCGATCACGATGCGCGGCGAGCGCATCGTCGTCCACGTTCAGCGCACGGCGCGCCCTGGCAAGCAATTCCACCCCGGGAGTTTCGACACGGCAGGGCGCTGACTTGAGCACACCGCCGGACCCAAACTGCGCCCTCGTTGCAAGTTGCACGGGCCACCGATGCGGCGCTGCGGCTTGTGCAAGAGGCACCTGAGCGAACCGTCACCCCCCATCGCGTGAACGCCTCCGCGTGCCGGTGCCCGAGGCGGCGCTTGAGCCTGCAGCCCCAGGCAGCTGAGGGCGCATTCGATCGTCGGAACGTGCGGAGCTACACGATGCGCCGGAAGCAGCGCCGCACCTCGCTGCGGTCGCCGCAGTCGAAATGCCACCACTCGGTGTTGATGCCCTGCCAGCCCGTGTGCAGCATGGCCGTGCGCAACAGGCGGCGGTGCGCCAGCTGGTTCTGGCTCAAGCGCCCGGCAGCGCCGTGCCGGTGCTCCAGCGCCGGGTGCGACAGCTCGCTGGTGTCGTCGAAGGGTGTCCCCATGTCGATTTCGCGGCCCTGCACATCGGCCAGCGTGAGGTCGACCGCCATGCCATAGGAATGGATCGAGCCCCGGTCGGGCGGCGCAAAGTAGTCTTGCATCGGTGTGCCGCTGACATGCGCCCAGAACAGCTCCTGCACGCGCTGTGGTCGTGCGGCGTCGAGCACACGCAGCCGCAGCTCGGGCCGCTCGCGCGCCAGCCACTGCACCGTCAGCGCCAGGGCATCGGCGGCCTGAACGTGCAGCCAGGCGCAGTCGTGCGGGGCATACAGGTCGCGCCCGAGCAGGTTGTTGCGGCCGGCATAACGCAGATCGACCTGCAGGTCGGCGATGCTTGCCAGCGGGCGGAAATCCGCATCGCCTTGCAGCGCGTCGATGGCGATCGTGACAGCTTGCATCGCGCTCAGATCGGGCCCGGCGCGACGGCCTCGACGCAGCGGCGGGCCACCGTGGCGACGGCGCCGACCAGTTCGCGTGCGCCGTGCGACAGCGGGCTGTGGCTGGCGCTCAGCACGTACAGCCGCACCGGCAGGGCCGGCGCCAGCGCACGCCGCTGCAACGCGTCGGTTCTGGGCAGCGCGGCGCTGAAGGGGTCGACCACGGCCAGGCCACCGCCGGCTTCGACCAGAAGCCGCGCGATCTGATAGGTCTGAACCACCGTGCGATGCACCGGGTGGCGGTCGGCGGCTTCGAGCGCACCGGCGATCAACTCGCCCAGCGGATCGCTGTCGGGCAGCCCGATCAGTTCATCGGGCAGGTCGGTCACGGCGATCGGCTGTTCGCACTGCGCCGCCGACCAGGTGCCGGCCGGCGCCAGCACGGTCAGCGGGCCCTCGGCAAGCGGTTCGGCCACGATGTTGGGGTGGCGCGGGTCCTGCAGCGACAGCGCCAGATCGGCTTCACCGATGCGCAGGACGTTGACGATCTCGGCGGTGTGCTGCGTGCCCAGTTCGCACTGAGTGTGCGCGAAATCGCGGCGCCACAGCGCCATTGCCGGCGGCAGCACGCTGATCGACAGCGAGGGTGTGGCCACCAGGCGAACGGTCTCGACCGACTTGCTCTTCAGCGACGCTGCCAGGCGGCGGATGCCGGCCAGATCGCGGCTGAGCTTCTCGGTTTCGGCAAACAGCCGGTGTGCCTCGGGCCGCGGGTAGAGCTTGCCGCGGATGCGCTCGAACAGCGGCAGGCCGAGCTGCAGTTCACAGTGCTGCAGCACCTTGGTGACGGCGGGCTGCGAGATGTGCAGCACCTGGGCGGCACCACTGATGGTGCCGGCCTGCATCACGGCATGGAAGACTTCGATGTGGCGCAGGCGCATGCCTGATTCTAGGAAACCCCGCTGCGGCCCGGTCGGCCTCAGGGCGTCGTCAAGGTGGCCAGGATGGCGGCGGTCTCGGCGTCGGGCTGGCCGTCGTAGCGCGCCGGGCGAAAGCGCATCTGGAACGAGATCAGCACGTCGCGCGTGGCCTTGTCCAGCGTCTGGTCCACCCCGGTCAGGGGTACACCGTAACCGAACTGCGCCAGCCGTTGGCGAAACCAGGCCAGATCGGGCAGCGAGGCTTCGTAGCGCGGCTGCAGCGCGGCCGCACGCGCCTCGTCGAACCACAGCGCCAGGCCCTCGTCGGCCAGCCGCTTCCAGGGGAACAGCGGCCCAGGATCCTGCTTGCGGCCGGGCGCGATGTCGGCATGCCCGACCACGCGTTCGGGCGGAATGCCCCAGCGCGTGACGATGTCGCGCACCAGCGCCACCACGGCGTCGATCTGGTGCGGCGGGAAGGGCGTGTAGACGCGGCCGTTGGGCCCGTCGACATAGCCGTTGTTGACGATCTCGATGCCGATCGACGACATGTTGACCATGGTGCGCCGCGCCCACTGGCTGATCCCGGCATGGTTGGCGCGTTTGTTCTCGTCCACCAGACGGTAGATGGTGGGCGGGTCGACATCGACCAGGTAGTGACTGCTCACCACCTGGTTGGTCAGCACGAACAGCGATTTCGGAAAATCGAGCACCGTGTAGTGCAGCACCAGCAGGTCGACACGCGGGCCCTGGCTGACGGCGGTGTGGCTGCTGTCAATGCGCGGGCCGCTGGTACAGCCGGCCAGCAGCAGCGCTGCCAGCAGCGTGAACAAGCGACTCATGCCGACGCACCCGCCGGAACAGCCACCGCCCGGGCAGCGATTCGCGCCGCCGCGCGGTGGCCGTGGCTGACCCGCACCTGCAGCGACGCTGCAGCCGGCACTGCGGCGCGGCAGGCCTGTTCGATCGCCGGGTGCAACTGGAACACCCGGCCGGTCAGCGCCACCGGGCGCGAGCCAAAACGCTGCACCAGGATGCGCGCCAGCCTGCCCAGTTCATGCCCCGCGGCCTGCAGGATGCGCAGCGCCACCGGGTCGCTGCCGGCCGCGGCCGCCACCGCCAGCGCCAGCTTGCCCAGCTCGCCACGGTCGACGCCGTAGATGAACTGGCGGCTGTGCTGCCATTCGCTGCCGCCCACATGCTCCAGCACCTCACGCGCCATGGCTGAGCGCTGCCAGGCGCCGGGCACTTCGTCCTCTTCGCGCCAGATGTGGCGCAACGCCTGGCAGGCGATCCAGAACCCGCTGCCCGCGTCGTCGATGACGCCACCGCGACCGCCGGCCCGGTGAAACTGACGCTGGCTGTCGATGAACGCGGCAATCGACCCCGTGCCGGCATACACCAGGTAGCCCTCGCCGGGCTGGAAGACGTCGAGGTAGGCCACCTCGATGTCGGTGACGATGGTCACCGCATCGGCAGCCAGGCCCAGGGGCGTGCGGATCAGGGCGTTCAGCGGTTCTTCGACGCCGCCATAGCCGGTCAACCCGGCATGCACCCGCGACGGCCGGCCCACCGCCAGTACGTCGGCGGCCAGCGCCGCCAGCGTGTCGCGCACCAGTTGCTGGCCGCTGCGTGCGGCCAGCTGCACCGCGCTGAGCCCGGCCACGCGACCTTCGGCCAGCAACTCACCCGTGGGCGAGGCCAGCGCCCAGCGGGTCTGCGTGCCCCCGGCATCGATGCCCAGACCCAGGTCGGCCCCGACTGCCCTTGTCGCTGACGCACTCAATCCGTTGACCTGCGGTGGTGGTGATCGTTGCAGGGTAGGCAATGCCTGTGATCCCGGCCAATGAAAACGCGAAGCCGGCCCATAACCGGTGGGAATGCGTGACGCTCAGGTGTCCACCGGCAGCAGTGCCGACAGCGGCACGGCCTCGACACCCGGCGCCAGCGGATAGCGGCGAGAGCCGGGGTAAACCACGTACAGCGCATCCAGCCCGAGGTCGTGCTGGGCGATGCGCATCGACGGCGTGAAGCCGGGCGCGTCACTGCGCTTGATCTCCACGCCGATTCGCCTGCCGTCCTTGAACAGCAGCAGGTCGAGCTCGGCGCCGGCGTGGGTGGCCCAGAAGTAGGCCTGCTCGGGGGCCGCGATGGCCAGCAACTGTTCAATCACGAAGCCTTCCCACGACGCGCCACTGCGCGGATGCAGCAGCAGCGCCGTGGCATCTGCGATGCCCAGTTGTTCGTGCAGCAGGCCGCAATCGCGAAAGTAGATCTTGGGTGACTTGACTTGCCGCTTGGCCAGGTTCTCGTGCCAGGGCTGCAACTGGCGCAGCATGTACAGATGACTCAGGTGGTCAAGGTAGCGGCGCACCGTGCTTTCGTTGACGCCCAGTGCGCGCGCCGGTTCGGCCGCGTTCCAGACCTGACCATGGAAGTGCGCCAGCATCGCCCAGAAGCGCTGCATCGCGGGCAGGCCGACGTTCAAACCCAGCGCCGGCAGGTCGCGCTCGATCACCAGGCGCATGAAATCGCGCCGCCAGGCCCGGCTGTCGGCGTCACCCTCGGCCAGCAACGAGCGCGGAAAGCCGCCGCGCCACCACAGCCTGGCGGCCGCCGCGGCGCCGGTTTCCTGCAGCGTTAAGCCCCCGAGTTCAATGATGGCCAGCCGGCCGGCCAGCGACTCGCTGCCCTGGCGCAGCAGCTGCGGCGATGCACTGCCCAGCAGCAGGAAGCGCGCCGGTGTGTCCGCACGGTCGAGCAAGACGCGCAGCACCGGAAAGAGCTCGGGTACGCGCTGCACTTCGTCGATGACGACCAGGCCGCGCAGGCTGCCCAGCAGCGTCATCGGTGCCAACATCTGCGCCAGCACCACGGGGTCTTCCAGGTCGAGGTAGTTGCCAGAGTGTGGCAGCACGAAGCGCCGTGCCAGCGTGGTCTTGCCGGCCTGGCGTGGCCCGAGCAGGGCCACGGCGGGGCCTCGCGCCAGGGCCTGGCGCACCGCAGCGAACAGCGCAGGGCGCTCGATCGGATCAGTCACGGTCGAATGTTACCTTGAAGATCCCGCATGACGTGCGGGAAATTCAAGGTAAGCAGTCGCAGCACGGGCGTCACCCGCGTGACCCGCATTGCCCGCGTCACCCATCAGGTCCCGTTGACCCGGAGACTCAGGGCCGGGCTCTCCAGCCCGCTGCGACCGATGCCCAGCAGCAGCAGCCGGTCGGCCCCGGCGGCCGGCGCGAAGGCGCCTTGTGCCGGCAGCGGCAGCGCCTGCCACGACCAGAACCCGGCCTGCCGATGCCACAACACGGCCTGGCGCAGCGGCGGGCCGTCACCCTGGCGCACGTGCAGCTCAGGGCTGCCGCCGATGCGACGATGCCATTCGAAGGCCGGTGGCTGTGGCTTCGGCTCGGCCAGCCAGGGGGTGACCGGCGTCAATGCAGGTTGTGCGTAGGGGCCCGCACGCAGGCGGTCGGCGATGCCGTCGCGGTTGCCCAACAAAGCCGCCATGCTGAAGTGCAGGTGGCCGTCGTCGGAAGCATCGACGCGACGGGTTCGTTGCACCTGGGCCAGCACCTCGGCGGCGTCGTAGGCGTTGCGCTCGGCACCGAGCCGGCTGGTGAACAAACCCGGCCACAGGTGGCGCTGCTGCTCGTTGCCGGCGCGCCAGACCTGCAGCAGCACCTCGAAGGCCTGGGCGGCCTGACCGATGGGCCAGTACAGCTGCGGTGCCAGATAGTCCATCCAGCCTTGCTGCCACCAGCGTTCGACATCGGCATAGAGCGTGTCGTACTGGCTGAAGCCGCTGATGCCGGCTGGCCGGCGGTCGGGCCGCGGCAGGCCGAAAGGGCTGACGCCAAATCGCACCCACGGCTTGGTGGCGTGGATCTCGCGGTACAGGCGTTCGATCAGGCGGTCGACGTTGTCGCGCCGCCAGTCGTCGCGCGCCAGTCGGCCGCCGGAGGCCAGATAGCGCTGCCAGGACGGCTCGTCGGGGAAGGGCAGGTCGACACCTTGCGGGCTCTTGACCGGATAGGGATAGAAGTAGTCGTCGATGTGCACGCCGTCGATGTCGTAGCGCCACAGCACGTCGAGCACCACGTCGAGCATGCGCTGCGCCGCGTGCGGCTCACCGGGGTCCATCCACAACCAGTCGCCATAACGTTTGACGATGGCCGGCTCGGTGTTCGCCACATGCGCGAGCGGCGGTTCGCTTTGCGCCGACGGGTGGCGCGCACGGTAGGGGTTGAACCAGGCGTGCAGCTCCAGCCCGCGTGCATGGGCGCCGTCCACCCACTCGGCCAGCGGGTCCCAGGCTTCGTCGGGCGCGCGGCCCGAGGCGCCGGTCAGGTATTCGCTCCAGGGCTCCAGCGTCGACGGGTAGATCGCATCGGCCGCCGGCCGCACCTGCAGCACCAGCGCGTTCAGGCCGATGGCCTGTGCAAGGTCCAGCAGCGTGATCATCTCGGCGCGCTGCACGGCCGTGGGCAGGCCGGGGCGGCTGGGCCAGTCGATGTTGGCGACGGTGGCCACCCAGGCGGCACGGAATTCGCGGGGCAGTGCGGGTGCTGCGCTCAGCCGGTCGAGCAGCGCGCACGAACCCAGGGCGGGCGTGGCCATCGCGGCCAGCACATGGCGACGGGTCAGGCCGACGTTCATGCCTTGACGAACCAGCGCCGCTTCCACATCCACCAGGCCACACCGAACATCGCGGCGTTGAACAGCAGCGCCCACAGCAGCGAGGCGTTCTGCGGCGCCAGCGGCAGCGCCTGCATCGGTGCGTACAAGACCTGCTTGAGCGAACGTGTACCGCCGTCCGGCTTGATGAAGGCCATCATCTTGGCCACCAGCCCCGACAGCGCAAAGATGAACAGTGCGTTCATGCCGTAGATCACCAGCGGCTGAAAGGCACGCGCCGCCAGCCGCCGCAAACGCGGTTCGGGCGCGGCATCCAGCAGCCAGAAGAAGGTGCCGAACACCAGCAGCGCCCAGCCCGCCATGAAGACCGCATAGGACGGTGTCCACAGGCTCTTGTTGATCGGCATGAACAGGCTGTCCATGACCGCGCCCGCCCACAGCAAGGCCAGCCCGGCCAACAGCAGCCAGACGGTGACCTCAGTCGCCGGCCGCGCGCCGGCCAGGAACCGACCCGTGAGTGCGCCGAACAGCACCGTGCCCACTGCCGGCAAGGTGCTGGTCAGACCTTCGGGGTCCCAGGTCTTCGATGCCGACCACAGATGGCCGGCCAGCAGCTGGCGGTCGAGCCAGGCGCCGAAATCGCGCCCGGGCTCGAGCACGCCGGTGCCGACCACGCCCTGCGCATCGGGCACCGGCACCGCCAGCATCAGCACCGCATAGAGCACGAACAGCCCGAGCAGCCAGCCCAGCACACCGTGCCAGCGGCAGGCCAGAACGATCGGTGCGGCCAACAGCGAGCACAGCGCAATGCGCTGCAGCACGCCGGGGATGCGCACGCTGTCGAAGTTGAACGACGGGATCAGGTTCAGCGCCAGGCCGACTGCAAAAATCACTGCTGCACGCCGCGCATGACCACGCAGCAGCGTGGCGCGCGTCGCACCGGCGGCGGCGCGTGCGTCCATCGACATCGTCATCGAAACGCCGACGATGAACAGGAAAAACGGAAAGATCCAGTCGGTGAAGGTCCAGCCGTTCCAGGCTGCGTGTTCCAGCTGCGGGTACAGGTGACCCCAGTCGCCCGGGTTGTTGACCAGCACCATGCCGGCGATGGCGAAGCCGCGAAAGGCATCCAGTGACACCAGACGTTGGCCGACCCGACTCACGGCCCGACCTCCGGCTTGCGCCCGAAGTCGGGCGGGATGTGCAGTCGGGTGGCCACCAGCACCGATGGCAGCGTGCACAGGCACACCCAGGCAAAGAACAGCGTGTATCCCAGCTGCTGCTGCAGCCAGCCGCTGAGCATGCCGGGCAGCATCATGCCCAGCGCCATGAAGCCTGTGCACAGCGCGTAGTGCGCGGTCTTGCTCGGCCCGTCGGCGACCAGGATCATGAACATCAGGTAGGCCGCAAAGCCGAAACCGTAGCCCAGCTGTTCACAGGCCACGGCCGCAGTGATGAAGACCAGGCTCTGCGGCTGCCAGGCGGCCAGGGCGACGAACAGCAGGTTGGGCAGGTGGATGGCGACCACCATGGCCCACAGCCAGCGCGCCAGACCATGGCGGCTGATGACCCAGCCGCCCAGCAGGCCGCCCAAGGTCAGCGCCGCCACGCCCACGGTGCCGTAGACCAGCCCGACCTGCGCCGTCGTCAGCGCCAGGCCACCCCGCTCGCGCGGGTCGAGCAAGAACGGCGCGAACAGCTTGACCAGCTGCGCCTCACCGAGCCGGAACAGCAGCAGGAAAGCCAGCACCTTGACGATGTCGGTGCGGCGGAAGAACGACTCGAAGGTCTGAGTGAAGCCCTGCCACAGCGCCTGCCCGGGGGCTGCGGCAAGATCATTGGCCGGCCGCGGCAGCAGCATGCGGTGCCAGACGAACAGCAGCACAAAGGCCAAGGCCAGCACGAAGAACACCAGCTGCCAGGCACGCACCACGTCGCCGCCGGATTCGCTCAGCCGCCCGGCGGCATAGACCAGGCCGCCCTGGCCGCTGATCATCGCCACGCGGTAGAACACGCTGCGCACGCCGACGAAGGCGGCCTGCTGGTGCTGCGGCAGCGCCAGCATGTAGAACCCGTCGGCCGCGATGTCGTGCGTGGCCGATGCAAAGGCCAGCAGCCAGAACACCGCCAGACTGAGCTGGAAGAAACCGGCCATCGGCAGCGTCAGAGCCACCGCCGCCAGCGCGGCGCCGATCAGCAGCTGCAGCGTCACGATCCACCAGCGCTTGGTGCGCAGCAGGTCCACCAGCGGCGACCACAGCGGCTTGATGACCCACGGCAGGTAGAGCCAGCTCGTGTAGAGCGCGATCGCGGTGTTGTCCAGGCCCAGGTTCTTGTACAGCACCACCGCCAGCGTCATCACCACCACGTAGGGCAGGCCCTGGCCGTAGTACAGGGTGGGGATCCACCACCAGGGCGACCGCACGGCCGGCACGGGGCCGACGGCAGCGCCGCGGTCTTCAGGTACCGGCGTCATGCAAGGCTGTGCGCACGCTGCCGTCGCCATCATCCAGCCGCGCCGCCGCGTCGTGCACCGACAACCCCAGGCGCAGCGCGACGATGGCCACCTTGACGCGAAAGCCACTGTCGCGCAGCGTGCGTTCGGCGCTCAGCTCGTCGGCGCCGCTGGCGTGCATGGTCAGTGCCAGCGCGCGCCGGCGCAACTTGGCGTTGGTGGCGCGCAGGTCGACCATCAAGTTGCCGTAGACCTTGTGCAAGCGCACCATCAGCGCCGACGAAAAGCTGTTCAACGCGATCTTCTGCGCCGTGCCGGCCTTCAGCCGCGTGCTGCCCGAGATCAGCTCGGGCCCGGTGTCCAGCAGGATGCCGATGTCCGCGCCCTGCTGCAGCGCCGAGCCGGCGTTGTTGGCCAGGCCGATGGTCAAAGCCGCTGCCTTGCGCGCCTCGGCCAGCGCGCCCAGCACATAGGGCGTGCTGCCCGACGCCGCGATCAGCAACACCACGTCGTTGGCCGCTACTTGTGCCAGCCGCAGGTCGATCGCGCCCTGCTCGGATTCGTCCTCGGCCCCTTCCACCGCGGCGTAGACGGCGTTGCGCCCGCCGGCCAGCAGCGCCACGGCGCGCTCGGGCGGCCAGCTGAAGGTGGGGTTGAGCTCGACGCTGTCGAGCAGACCCAACCGCCCCGAGGTGCCGGCGCCGACGTAGATCAGCCGGCCGCCGGCCTCGATGCGGGGCAGTGCGGCGTCTACTGCCTGCGCCAGCATCGGTGCCGCCCGCTGCACCGCCTGCACGGCCCGCAACTGGTCATCGACCAGCGCCTGCAGCAGGGCCGGCGTGGCGTAGCGGTCGAGCTCGACATGTTCGGCGCTCGGCGATTCGGTGGCGATGGGCGCGAAGGTGGAGGGTTCGTGAATCATGGCGGTGGGCGCTGCAACGTGTGACGGTACACCGCGCTGATCGCGATCTCCTGCCAGCGGTACAGCGCCGACCAGCGGCTGGGGTAGCTTGCCGGGTCCACGCCCGGCCCTGCCACGATCACGACCAGGCCGCTGCGGCGCTGCGGGTCGATCGCGAACAGGCCCATCAGCCCGTAGGCATCACCAGTGTGGCCCCAGCCGCTGAAGCCACCGCCCTCGACCAGGCGGTCGCCACGCCCGGCACCACTGTGATCGGTAAACCGCTGCACGCCCAGTCCCCAGGACAGCGCCCAGTCACGAGCGGCCTCGCCGTTGCTGCGGCCGACATTCATCCGCCATTGTTCGCCGGCCAGCAACGCCACCGACCGCGGCTGCAAGAAGGCCTGTCCACGATGTCGGCCCTGGTCGATCAGCATCTGCATCAACACGCCCAGGTCGTGCACCGAGATGCGCAAGCGCCCTTGCGGCCCGAACAGCGTGCCGTTGCTGCCGATCACGTAGTTCGCCAGACCCGCGGGCTGCGCAGGCGGCTGCTGGCGAAAATCATCGGCCTGCACCACCCACGGGCCGGCCGGGTCCCAGATCTCACGTTCGCCCTCGGTACGGCGCTTGCGATACAGGGTGGCGATGTCGGCCTGGTCGGCGGCGGCAAAGTCCGCGGGCTCGAAGCCGCCGCGCAGGCCCAGTGGATGCAGCACCAGTCGCTGCATCAGGCGGTCGAAACGCTCGCCGGTGGCGCGCTCCATCACGGTGGCGATGACGCCGAAGTTCAGGTTGACGTATTCGAAGTGATGGCCCGGTGCCCGGTCGCGCTGCCAGTTCAGGCCGTTGCGGTACAACCGCCCCTGCGGCTGCAGCACGTCCTGCAGCGCGGTGCTGCCGTCGAAGAAGTAGCGTTCGCCACCGTCCGACAGGCCCGAGCGGTGGCTCAGCAGCAGGCGCAGCGTGATCGGCACGGTGGGGAACTGCGGGTGGCGCAACGCCCAGCCCAGCTTGACGCTGACGTCTTCATCGAGGTCGACCCGACCTTGTTCCAGCAGCCGCATCACACCCACCGCGACCACCAGCTTGCTGATCGAGGCGACGCGGTACAGCGTGCGATCGGTGACCGGCAACACGGCGCCTGCACCGGGCCCGCCGAGGTGGCGGACGCCGAAGGCGTTGGCGTAGACCACTTGGCCGTCGCGGATGGCCAGCGCCGCCACGGCCACGACGGGGTGTTGTGAGTCGGTGGTCAGTGCCAACAGTTCGCGGTCGAGCGCAGGCAGGTCAGGGGGCATCGGCTCAGGGGTGGCGCAGGCGATCAGGCTGCAGGCCAGTGTGACGCCGAACGCGCGTCGACCGATGAGGCTCAGGTCAAGGCGTGCGCGGCGCGGCATTCAATCACCCCGCGGCCACAGCACCCACAGGCGCAGCGGCTGCTTCATGCGTCCGGCCAGGGTTTCGGCTTGCCGGGTCCAGCCGAAGAACAGGTCGGCGCGCACGGCACCGGTGATGGCGCTGCCGCTGTCCTGCGCCATCACCAGGCGGCGCAGCGGCGTGTTCGACAGCGGCTCGGTGGTGTCCAGCCAGACCACCGCGCCATGCGGGATGGCCAGCGGATCGACGGCGATCGAGCGGCCCGGCGTCAAGGGCACGCCCTGCGCACCGCGCGGCCCCACCGCGGGGTCGGGCAGCGGCTCTTCGCGGAAGAACACCACACGCGGGTTGGCCCACAGCAACTCTTGCAGGCGTCGCGGATTCCGCTGCGCCCAGGCCTTGATCGCCGGCCACGATGCGCTGTCGGCTGTCAGCTCGCCCTGCTCGATGAGCCAGCGACCCAGTGACCTGAAAGGCTGGTCGTTGTGCGCCGCAAAGGCCAGCCGCACCAGATTGACGCTGCCGTCGGGCTCGGTGATGCGCAGCCGGCCCGAGCCCTGCACCTGCAGCAGCATGGCGTCCAGCGGGTCTTCGATCCAGGCGATCTCCTGCCCGCGCAGCGACGCCAACGCGGCCGGCAGCGTGTCCAGCTGCTGTCGCGTGTAGAACGGTCTGCGCGTGGCCAGCTCGGGCGGCGGCGCATAGAGCGGCACGCGAAAGCCCGCGCGCGGCCGGCGCGCGGCGTCGATGCTGGGCTCGAAGTAGCCGGTGGCCAGGCCCTCGACGTTGCCGTCGGGCGCTTCCACGCGCCAGGGTTGCAGGTGGGTCTGCAGCCAGCGCCGGGCGGCAGCGGAGCCGTCGGGTGGATCGAGCAGGGCGCGCGCGCACACCTCGCTCCAGCTCGGCGCCGGGCGGGCGCAGCCGGCCAGCAGCGCCGGCCACAGCTCGGCGCTGCGGTCGGCATCGAAGCCCGGCAGCTCGGACCAGGCGGCGCTGATCCAGCGGGCGCGCACGCGGTCCGGCGGTGTGCCGCGCGACGGTGCCGGCGTGGATGGCGGTGCCGCTGTTGTCGCAGGCGAAGGCGAAGGCGCCGCGGCCGCAGGCGCGGGTGCTGGCTGGCGCTGCTCCACCGGTGCCGGAGTCTGCGTCGGCAGCAGCCCGGCGCAACCGGACAGCGCTCCTACAATCGACCACCATGCTGCCCAGATCCACCCGCGCCCCATGTGGCTGTTGATCGCCGAGGCCCTGGCGGCCCTCGTCATCCTGGTCCTGATCGTCTGGTGGACCATGTTCTCGGGCCGCAACAAGGGTGAGTTGCCGCGCGACGACGACCCGCGCTGAAGCGCGCCCGCGCCATCGCTCAGTGCAGCAGGCCGGGGAAGACGAGCTGGAACTCGGGCACTGGTGCTTCGAAGGGCTGCGCGTCCTCGGTCATGCAGAAGTAGGTGCCGCGCATGCTGCCGTAGGGCGTGGCCAGCCGCGTGCCGCTGGTGTACTCGAAGCTCTCGCCCGGCTTCAGCAGCGGTTGGTGGCCGACCACGGCCAGCCCACGCACCTCTTCCTGCTGGCCGTTGGCATCGGTGATCAGCCATTGCCGGGCCACCAGCTGTGCCGCGATGCTGCCGCTGTTGCGGATCGTCACCGTGTAGGCGAAAGCGAAGGGCCCGTCGGGCGGCTGCGACTGCTCAGGCACGTAGACGACGCGCACTTCGCAGGTGAACTCCGGTTGACTCATGCCGGCATTATCCCGTGCCGTTGCCGCCTAGAATTCTGTCGCCATGCCCAGCACCCGCAGTTACCGGATCGCACCCTCCATCCTGTCGGCCGACTTTGCCCGACTGGGTGACGAGGTGCGCAGCGTCATCGCCGCCGGCGCCGACTGGATCCACTTCGACGTGATGGACAACCATTACGTGCCCAACCTGACCTTCGGGCCCATGGTCTGCCAGGCGCTGCGCAAGCACTGCACGGTGCCCATCGACGTGCACCTGATGGTGCGGCCGGTGGACGCGTTGGCCCAAGCTTTCGCCCAGGCCGGTGCTGACCTGATCAGTTTTCACCCCGACGCCAGCACGCATGTCGACCGCACGCTGCAGCTGATCAAGGCCGAAGGTTGCCAGGCCGGCCTGGTGTTCAACCCGGCAGCGCCGATCGACGTGCTGGAATGGGTGCTCGACAAGGTCGACCTGGTACTGATCATGAGCGTCAACCCCGGCTTCGGCGGCCAGAGCTTCATCGACAGCGCGCTGCGCAAGGTCGAGCGCGCGCGCCGGCTCATCGACGCCAGCGGCCGCGACATCCGCCTCGAGGTCGACGGCGGCATCAAGGTCGACAACATCCGCCGCGTGGCCGACGCCGGCGCCGACACCTTCGTGGCCGGCAGCGCGATCTTCGGCCAACCCGACCACAAGGCGGCGATCGACGCGATGCGCGCCGCGCTGCGCTGACAGCCGATCAGGCTGCCGGCAGGTAGACCAGCCCCGATTCCATCAGCCCGACCAAACCGATGTTCTGCGCATTGAGGTCGAGGTCGGCCGCCAACTGCGCCAGCGTCACCGGGGTGTAGGTGCCGGCGCTCATCTGCTGCAGCCAGTCGGCCAGTTCGATGGCTGTCGGTGCGCGGCCGGCCAGGTTGTCGTACAGCAGGCCGACCACC
Source organism: Rubrivivax sp. (assembly GCA_016707445.1). Lineage (GTDB taxonomy): Bacteria > Pseudomonadota > Gammaproteobacteria > Burkholderiales > Burkholderiaceae_C > Rubrivivax. The sequence goes on along the minus strand of JADJHR010000008.1, from coordinate 72,509 downwards.
GCCTCGCGGCTGAAGCCCGTGCCCAACCGGGTTTCCAGCGCCAGCTGCATCAGCGCTGAGGCAGTGGTGCCACCGTCCATCTGCGCCAGGCCGATGCCGGCATACAGCCCGTTGCTGGTCGCGGTGGGTCCGAACACGGCGCCCAGGTAGCGGGCCACGGTGCCGGCGTTGCCGTCCAGATCGAAGGCCAGCGCCTGGTCGGAGAATTGCAGCCGTTCGATGCCGATCAGCTGGTCCAGACCTTCGTTGCCCACCATGGCCTCGACCGTGCGACCGCCGGTGACGCGCGTCACGCTGTAGTCGTCGCGGACATGCGCGTACAGCGCGGTGTCGACCCCGGCACCGCCGTCCAGCAGGTCATGGCCGACACCCCCGGTCAGGCGGTCGTTGCCCGCCAGGCCGCTGATGGCATCGGATCCGTTGCTGCCCACCAGCACGTCGTTGCGCTCGCTGCCCAGCAGCACCTTGCCGACCGCGGCCGAGGCCGACGCCATCGACTCGGCCGTACCGCCCCTGTCGACGTAGCTGACCAGCGCGCGCAGCAGCAGGCCGGCCTGATCGGCACCCGGCGTGAAGGTGGCGCTGCCGGCGCCGGCGATCGTGAGCCAGCTGTTGCCGTCGATCGAGCTCTGCCAGGCAAAGCTGAGCGCGCCCAGGCCGTCGTCGTCGCTCAGGCTGGCCTGCGCCTGCAGCGGCAGGCCCTGGCGCACGGTGCCACTCAGCAACACCTGCCCGGTCGGCGGCACGTTGATGTCGATCACGCCGCCGTTGAGCGCACTGTTCACCGATTCGGGCATGCCCTGGCCGTCGATGTAGGACACCACCACGCGCAGCAGGCGACCGACCTCGGTCTGGGTGGGGGTGAAGCTCGGACCGGTGGCCCCGGCGATGTCGCCCCATGTGAGGAATCCAGTGGTCGTCTGCCAGCGGTAGCTGAAGGTGCCCAGGCCATCGGCGTCTGACAGGTCCACGATGGCCTGCAGGGGCCTACCCTGGGTCGGCACGCCGCTGAGCGTGACCGTGCCCACCGGCGGGTCGTTGACGTTGATCACCGCGGCGGTGGTGTTGCTGGTCACCGACTCGGCCGTGCCTTGCAGGTCCACCCACGACACCACGGTGCGCAGCATCAGCCCGACCTGGGCCTGGCCGGGCGCGAAGCTGTTGCCGCTGACGCCGGCGATCGCGGTCCAATCGCTGCCATCGGTCGACGACTGCCATTGATGCACCAGCGGCCCCAGGCCATCAGGGTCGATCAGGGTGTTGACGGTGGTCAGCGTCTGGCCCTGGCGTGGACTGCCATTGATGGTGACGCTGCCGGTGGGCGGGTTGTTGACGTTGGCCACGGGCCCGGCCACGGCGCTGATCACCTGCTCGGCGGTGCCCTTGCCGTCGGTGTAGCTGGCGACCAGGCGCACCAGTTGCCCGGCCTGGTCCTGGCCGAGCCGGAAGGTGTCGGCCGCGGCGCCGTAGATGTCGCTCCAGGTGCTGCCGTTGGGCGAGGACTGCCAGCGAAAGCGGAATGGACCCAGGCCGTCGGCGTCGTAGACCGAGTTCTGTGCCGTCAGCAAATCACCCTCACGCGCCGTGCCGGCCAGCGTGATGGTGCCGATCGGCAGGTTGTTGCCGATCGGCTGCGACAGCGGCACGGTCTGATCGTCGAAGCGCAGGAACTCCATGTTGGTCAACGTGTCCTGGCCGTCCAGGCCGATCACGCTGAAGCTGCCGTTGGCGTTGGCCACCAGGTTGTATTGCGCGCGCAGCCCGCTGAACACCGCGGTGTCGATGCCCGCACCGCCATCCAGCGTGTCGGTGCCGGTGCGGCCCACCAGCACGTCGTTGCCCGGCCCGCCGACCAAGTTGTCGGCGGTGGCCGTGCCGACCAGGTAGTGCCCGGCCGAGCCCTGACCGAGCGCGCCGCCCAGGCCGTCGGCGCCATACAGGTAGCTCAGCGCCGCAATGTCGTAGGGTGCGTAGTCGGTGCGCGGCCCTCCGACCTGGGTGTACGACATCAGGCTGTAGGTGGTGTTGTTCTCTGCCGGGTCCAGCTTCAAGCTGCCTTCGAACGGATGCTTCAGGCCCATCGCATGGCCCAGTTCGTGCAGCATCACCTGGTAGCCTGACGTACCGGCCGAGGGCTGCGCATTGCTGGCGCTGAACTCGACCATGTCCAGGTAGACATAGGCATCGGCCGTGTACGTCTGGATGACGTTGCTGGTGCTGTCGAAGGTGTAGCCCCACTTGATCGACGTGTAGCCCGAGGTGTTGGTGCCAAACAGATTGCCGACGCCGAAGTGGATGTCGGCATTGGCGCCGGTGGACGCTTCGATGAAGTTGATGCCAGTGATCTGCGCCAGCCGGCCCAGCGCCTGCACCGCCGCGGCCTGCTGGAAGGCGTTGAAGCCGTCCGGGCTGGCCGCGATGATGGTGCCGACGTCTGCGCTGTTGCCCGCGTCGAGCGCGAAGGTGTAATAAAGCGTGTTGCGCGCCGGGGCGACCCAGTTCCAACCGGGGCCGTCGCCCAGCAGGCCGTCGATGTGGATCAGCCCGGACAGCGCGGGGTTGGTGACGTCGGATACGGTGGTCAAAGGTCGAGCTCCTCGATGGAAAGGGCGACGCCGCCCGTAGAACGGCGCGCCGGCAAGCGTGCGCCCCGGCAGCGGCTGGGGCGTCCTTCGCCATGATGGCATGAGCCGTCGTCGAAGCGTCGGCCAGCGCCAGGGCTTCGCCGATCCGGGGCTGTCAACGAACCCGACCGCGGCCTAAGCTGGATGCCCAACAAACACCAATCCGGAAAGCTTCCATGCGCATCACCTTGCTCGGTGCCGGCCACATCGGCCAGACCATCGCCCGCCTGCTGTCCTCCAGCGGCGACTACGACGTCACGGTGCTCGATCGGGATGACGTTGCGCTGTCGCGCCTGCAGGCCCTGCCCTTGGTTGCCCGCGTGGCCGACACCGCTGACCCCGCGGTGTTGCTGCAGGCGCTGCGCGGCCAGCAGGCGGTGATCAATGCCTTGCCCTACCACCTGGCGACCACCGCGGCGACGGCGGCGCGCGAGGCGCGTTGCCACTATTTCGACCTCACCGAGGACGTGGCAGCCACGCAGGCCATCCAGCGTCTGGCCGATGGCGCGGAAACCGCCTTCATGCCGCAGTGCGGGTTGGCGCCGGGATTCATCGGCATCGTGGCGCATCACCTGGCGCAGGGCTTCGACACGCTGCACGAGGTCAAGATGCGCGTCGGCGCCTTGCCGGCATTCCCCACCAACGCGCTGAAGTACAACCTGACCTGGAGCGTGGACGGCCTGATCAACGAGTACTGTCATCCCTGCCAGGCCATCCACGACGGGCAGCTGGTGGACATGCTGCCGCTGGAAGGGCTGGAGCATTTCTCGATGGACGGCGTTGAGTACGAGGCCTTCAACACCTCGGGCGGGCTGGGCACGCTGTGCACCACGCTGGCCGGACGCGTGCAGACGCTGGACTACAAGAGCGTGCGCTACCCCGGCCACCGCGCGCTGATGAAGGTGCTGCTCGAAGAGCTGCAGCTCAAGCACGATACGGCCACGCTCAAGGCCATCATGAAGCGCTCGATCCCCAGCACCATGCAGGACGTGGTGCTGGTCTTCGTCACCGTCAGCGGCCTGCGTGAAGGCAGCCTGGTGCAGGAGGTCTTTGCGCGCAAGATCTTTGCCGAGCGGGCCGACGGGCACGGCAGCGCCGCGCAATCGGCGATCCAGATCACCACCGCCGCCGGCATCTGCGCCGCGGTCGACCTGTTCCGCGAGGGCGCCTTGCCGCAACACGGCTTCATCCGCCAGGAGCAGGTGCCGCTGCCGGCCTTTCTGGCCAACCGCTTCGGCAGCGCCTACCAGCAGTCCAGGCAGGTGGAGAGCATTGGCTGAATCGGTCCATCGCCGATACTGCGCGGCGTGAGCACCCATCTGCTTGTGATCGACCCGCAGAACGACTTCTGCGATCTGCCGTCGGAGCGTTGCCCGCCGGGCGAGGCACCGGCGCTGCCGGTGGCCGGCGCGCATGCCGACATGCAGCGCGTGGCGGCCTTCATCGATGCGGTTGCAGCGCAGATTGACGCCATCACGGTCACGCTCGACAGCCACCTGCGGCTGGACATCGCCCACCCGGGGTTCTGGCAGCGGCACGACGGCAGTGCGGTGGCGCCGTTCACGACCATCACGGCCGGCCAGTTGCGCAGCGGCGAGTTTCGGCCGCGCGATGCGGCTGCCGCCGCACGCGCGCTGGCCTATACCGACCAACTCGAAAGCCGCGGCCGCTACACGCTGATGGTGTGGCCCGTGCACTGCGAGATCGGCAGCTGGGGCCAGGCCGTGCATGCCGACGTGCGCGCCGCCTACAACCGTTGGGAAGAGGCCCGGCAGCGCAGCGTGCAGCGTGTGCTCAAGGGCAGCAACCCCTGGACCGAGCACTACAGCGCCGTGATGGCTGAGGTGCCCGACGACAGCGACCCCGGCACCCAGCTCAATCGTGAGCTCATCACCCAGCTGGCCCGTTCAGATCGACTGCTGGTCGCCGGCGAGGCCAGCAGCCACTGCGTTCGCGCAACCGTAGAACACCTGGCCGAGCACCTGGGCGACAAGCTGGATCGGCTGCTGCTGCTGTCCGACTGCATGAGCCCGGTGGCCGGCTTCGAAGCGCAGGCCCTGAGCTTTCTCGATGCGATGCGAACCCGCGGGCTGCGCGTGATGACCAGCATCCAGGCCCTGGCCCTGCTGCGCAGTTGAAGGCCACCGATGACGTCCGCGCCTGTCATCACCAGCCTGCTCGACACCGACTTGTACAAGTTCACGATGTGGCAGGCCATGCTGCATCGCTTTCCGCAGACCCAGGCCGAGTACAGCTTTCACAGTCGCCGCCCCGGCGTCTACCCGCTGGCCGAGTTGAAGGATGAGGTCGAGCGTGAGCTGGACCACCTGTGCGGCCTGAGCTTTCGGGCTGACGAACTGGCCTGGCTGGGCGCCTGGCGTTTCATCAAGAGCGACTTCATCGACTTTCTGCGCATCTTTCGTTTCCAGCGCGACTTCATCACCGTGCGTGCCGTTGGCAGTGAGCTGGAGATCGTCGCTCGTGGCCCGCAAGTGCATGTGATGGCGTTCGAGATTTTTGTTCTGGCGATCGTCAACGAGCTTTACTTTCGTCGTTTTCCGGCCGCGCCGGCGCAGGCCGAAGGCCGGCGCCGGCTGGCCGCCAAGATCGAACAGTTGCGTGAGTTCGAGCGCGAACCGCCGCGCCGTCATCCGTTCGAGATGTTCGACTTCGGGCTGCGCAGGCGCTGGTCGGGGGCCTGGCAGCGCGAGGTGGTGGACGCGCTGCGTCGCGAGCTGCCGCAGTTCTTCAAGGGCACGTCCAATGTTCTGCTGGCCAAGGACCTGGGGCTGGTGCCGATCGGCACCATGGCACACGAGTACCTGCAGAGCTTTCAGGCGCTGGATGTGCGGTTGCGCGATTCGCAGCGCGCGGCGCTGGAAAGCTGGGTGCAGGAGTACAGGGGTGATCTGGGCATCGCGCTCACCGACGTGATCGGCATGGACGCCTTCCTGGCGGATTTCGACTTGTACTTCGCCAAGCTCTTCGACGGCCTGCGCCACGATTCGGGCGACCCGGTGGTGTGGGGCGAAAAGGCGCTGGCGCACTACGAGAAGCTGCGCATCGACGCGCACACCAAGCGCCTGGTGTTCAGCGACGGGCTGGACATCGCCACTGCGCTGCAGCTGTACCGCCACTTTGCCGACCGCACGCAGCTGGGTTTCGGCATCGGCACCCACCTGAGCAACGACATGGGTCAAAAGCAGCTGCACATCGTGATGAAGCTCACCCGCGTCAACGACCAGCCGGTGGCCAAGCTGTCGGACAGCCCGGGCAAGACGATGTGCGACGACCAGACCTTTCTGGCCTATCTGCGCCAGGTCTTCGGCGTCAAACCGCCAACACCCTGAACCCTGCCGGGTTCGGGCATGACGACACAATGACGAGATGAGCAATCTGAGCGACTTCCCCATCACCGCCAAGTGGCCGGCCCGGCACCCCGACCGCATTCAGTTGTATTCGCTGCCCACGCCCAACGGTGTGAAGGCGTCGATCATGCTGGAGGAGACCGGCCTGCCCTACGAGCCGCACCTGGTGCGCTTCGACGCCGACGATCAGCTGAGCCCCGAGTTCCTGTCGCTGAACCCGAACAACAAGATCCCGGCCATCATCGACCCCAACGGGCCCGGCGGGCAGGCGCTGGCCCTGTGGGAGAGTGGCGCCATCCTGCTCTACCTGGCCGACAAGTCCGGGCGCTTCATGCCTCACGATGCGGCGCTGCGCTGGCAGACGACGCAGTGGCTGATGTTCCAGGTGGGTGGGGTGGGGCCGATGTTCGGCCAGCTTGGGTTCTTCCACAAATTTGCCGGCAAGGACTATGAGGACAAGCGACCGCGCGACCGTTATGCGGCCGAGGCGCGCCGCCTGCTGCGCGTACTCGATCAGCGCCTGGATGGTCGCGACTGGATCATGGGCGCCGACTACACGGTGGCCGACATCGCCACCTGGCCCTGGGTGAACAACCTGGTGGGTTTCTACGGCGCCGCCGATCTGGTCGGCTACGCCGATTTTCGTCATGTGCAACGCGTGGTCGAAGCCTTCAAGCAGCGGCCGGCTGTGGCTCGCGGCCTGAACATTCCGCAGCGTCCGGCCGCGGCCTGAGACGCTGTAAACCTCGTCGAATACCGTATGCCATTGCCCGCCCTGCAAGCCGCCATCGTCGACCTCGACGGCACCATGGTCGACACCGTCGGTGATTTCGAAGTCGCACTCGGCCGCATGCTGGTCGATCTGCGTCAGCCTGGCATCGACCGCGACTTCATCGCGCGTACGGTGGGCAAGGGTTCCGAGCACCTGATTCAGCAGACCCTGCGCCAGGTGGGTGCGCCGGCCGACCTGTACGAACAGGCCTGGGCGCGCTACCAGCACCACTACCTGCAGGTCAACGGCCAGCATTCCGAACTCTTCCCCGGTGTTATCGAAGGCCTGCAGGCGCTGCGTGCGCGCGGTTTGCGACTGGCCTGCCTGACCAACAAGCCGACCGACTTCGCGCGGCCGCTGTTGCAGGCCAAGGGCTTGACCGCGTTTTTCGAGCATGCCTTCGGTGGCGATGCCTTTGCGCGCAAGAAGCCCGATCCGATGCCGCTGCTGGAAACCTGCAAGGCGCTGGGCACGGCACCAGGCGCCACGCTGATGATCGGCGACTCGAGCAACGACGCCGCTGCGGCGCGCGCCGCGGGCTGCCCGGTGGTGCTGGTCAGCTACGGCTACAACCATGGCGAACCGGTGACGGCCGCGGGTGCCGACGCCGTGGTCGACCGCATCGGCGACGTGCTGTCGCTGCTGGCGCCCTTGCCGCCTGGCTGACGCGCCGGCAACACCGCGCACAGCGTTATTGCTGCTGCGGCGCGGGCGCGGCCTGGCCGAGCAACTGGTCCTTCAAGGCCGCGTCGGCGGGCGACTTGCCGAGCCAGATGCGCATCAGCGCGTTGAAGAACTCAGGCTCCTTGATCGGCTCGCCCTGTACCTTGCCGTTGATCTGGATGATGGTGCCCTGGCCGGGCAGCCAGTCGACCGAGAAACTCTCGCCGGCCGCCAGGCGCTTCTTGGCGGCGAACAGCTCGGCCAGACGCAAGGTACCGGGGATCGACTTGGCGAACGCTTCGTGGCTGGAGTTGTCGCGCATGCCGCGCGTGAACAGCCGGCCCAGGTCGTTGCCGTCGATGTCGCGCAGCATCACCACGTGCAGCCGCCTCGGGCCGGGCGCGGCAAATACGGCTTCGGGCGTGGTGGCCTTGGTCGTCAGGTACAGGCCGGCGGTGTAGACCTTGACCACGAATCGGTAGCGGATGCCTGCGCCGTTGAGCGTCAGCGGGGTGGCGCCAAGCTGCACCGCGGCCGGATAACGCACGCCGGCCAGTTCGACGGCATTCTGGGCCTGGGCCGCGGGCATGGCCGTCAGCACCGCCGTACCGGCGGCGGTCAGCATGGCCAGAAGCATCAGCCTCGACAGGCGACGTTGCATGGGGGACTCTCGGGCGAACCTTGGGGCGGCCAGTCTGCCACGGTGCTGGCGCTTCGGGCAGGCTGTGCTGCTAGACTTCGGCGCATGTTTGCGGCCGGTGTCTTCATGTTCACGCCAGCAGGTTCCAGCGACCGGGGAGCCTGGCCCTGGCGTCGCTCGCCCTGCGCCGTCTGACCCGACAGGGTCTTTCACCCGTCCAGCGGGCCTGATCGGCCTGCGCACTGCAAACATCCCGTGCTCGTCGTTTGAACCCTAGGTCTGACGCCGGGCACTGCCATCCAGGGCAGCCATGATCACCGAACTTGAATTCAAGAGCCTTGCGGCGCAGGGCTACAACCGCATCCCGCTGATCGCCGAAGCCTTTGCCGATCTCGAGACACCGCTGTCGCTGTACCTCAAGCTGGCCGGTGGTGCGCGCCACAGTTTTCTGCTCGAATCGGTGGTGGGCGGCGAGCGTTTCGGCCGCTACAGCTTCATCGGCCTGCCGGCGCGCACCCTGTTGCGCGCCAGTGGTTTCGTCACCGAGGTCGTCAGCGACGGGCAGGTGGTCGAGACGCACGAAGGCAACCCGCTCGACTTCATCGTGCAGTACCAGGCGCGCTTCAAGGTGGCGCTTCGGCCGGGTCTGCCGCGCTTCTGCGGTGGGTTGGCCGGCTATTTCGGCTACGACGCAGTGCGATACATCGAGCCCCGGCTGGCCAGGACCTGGAAGGGCGGTGGCATCGCCACACCCGACATCCTGCTGCTGCAGACCGAGGAGGTGGCCGTCATCGACAACCTCTCGGGCCGTCTGTACCTGATCGTCTGGGCCGACCCGGCCCGACCCGAGGCCTACTTCAACGGCAAGCGACGCCTGTCCGAACTGACCGACAAGCTGCGCTACAGCGTCACCGCGCCGCCGGTGCGGCGCGGCCCGTCGTACGCGGTGGAGCGCGAGTTCGACAAGGCGGCCTACCTGGCCGCGGTGCTGAAGGCCAAGGAGTACATCGCCGCCGGCGACATGATGCAGGTGCAGATCGGTCAACGTTTGAAGAAACGCTACACCGAAAGCCCGCTGACGCTGTACCGCGCGCTGCGCTCGCTCAATCCGTCGCCCTACATGTACTTCTACGACATGGGCGACTTCCAGATCGTCGGCGCCAGCCCCGAGATCCTGGTGCGCCACGAGCACACGCCCGATGGCGACAAGGTCACGATCCGCCCGCTGGCCGGCACACGCCCGCGCGGCGCCACGCCTGAGCTGGACAAGGCGCTGGAAGCCGAGTTGCAGGTCGACCCCAAGGAGCGCGCCGAACACCTGATGTTGATCGACCTGGCCCGCAACGACATCGGCCGCATCGCGAAGACGGGCAGCGTGAAGGTGACCGAGGCCTTCGCGATCGAGCGCTATTCGCACGTGATGCACATCGTCAGCAACGTCGAAGGCCTGCTGAAGGACGGCATGAGCAACCTGGACGTGCTGCGCGCCACCTTCCCGGCCGGCACGCTGACGGGCGCGCCCAAGATCCGCGCGATGGAGATCATCGACGAGCTCGAGCCCGTCAAGCGCGGCATCTACGGCGGTGCGTGCGGCTATCTCAGCTTTGCCGGCGACATGGACCTGGCCATTGCCATCCGTACCGGCATCGTCAAGGACAACACCCTGTACGTTCAGGCTGCAGCCGGTGTGGTCGCCGACTCGGTACCCGAGATGGAATGGCGCGAGACCGAAGCCAAGGCGCGGGCGCTGATCCGCGCGGCCGAGCTGGTCGAAGAGGGGTTCTGATCATGCTGCTGATGATCGACAACTACGACAGCTTCACCTTCAACCTGGTGCAGTACTTCGGCGAGCTCGGCGCCGAGGTGCGGGTGTTCCGCAACGACGAGATCACGCTCGACGGCATCGCCGCGGCTGCGGCCCGATCAGCTGGTGCTGTCGCCCGGCCCCTGCTCGCCGGCCGAGGCCGGCATCTGCGTCGACGCCATCCGCCACTTCACCGGGCAAGCTGCCGATCCTGGGCGTGTGCCTGGGCCACCAGGCCATCGGCGCCGCGCTGGGCGGCAAGGTCGTGCGAGCCCAGGTGCAGATGCACGGCAAGGCCAGCACCATCCGCACCGACGGCCGCGGCGTCTACCAGGGCCTGCCCGAACGTTTCAGCGTGGTCCGCTACCATTCTCTGGTCATCGAGCGCAGCAGCCTGCCGTCGATGCTGGACGTGACGTCGAGCGCGGACGATGGCGAGATCATGGGCGTGCGTCACCGAGACCTCGCCGCCAGCGCCACGCCGCTGGAAGGCGTGCAGTTCCACCCCGAGTCGATCCTCAGCGAGCATGGCCATGCCTTGCTGAAGAATTTCTTGCAAGCGGGCGCGGCGCATTGACGCCAGCCATCGACGTCACACCTGCAAAGAGACCAGCCCATGACCATCACCAACACCGAAGCGCTGACGCGCGTCATCGAGCACCGCGAGATCTTCCACGACGAGATGCTGGCGCTGATGCGCCGCATCATGGGCGGCGAGATGTCGCCGGTGATGATTGCCGCCTTCGCGATCGGCCTGCGCGTCAAGAAGGAATCCATCGGCGAGATCGCGGCCGCGGCGCAGGTGATGCGCGAGTTCGCCACGCCGGTGCCGGTGCTGGACCGCAACCATCTGGTGGACATCGTGGGCACCGGCGGCGACAGCTCGCACACCTTCAACATCTCCACCGCGTCGATGTTCGTCGCCGCGGCGGCCGGCGCGCGCGTGGCCAAACATGGCGGGCGCAGCGTGTCGTCGACCTCTGGCTCGGCCGACGTGGTCGAGGCACTGGGTGCCTACATCCAGCTGACGCCCGACCAGGTCGCGGTCTGCCTGCAGGAGACCGGCATCGGCTTCATGTTCGCGCCCAACCACCACGCGGCCATGAAGCACGCCGCGCCGGTGCGCAAGGAGCTGGGTGTGCGCACCATCTTCAACATCCTGGGCCCGTTGACCAACCCGGCAGGCGCGCCGAATCAGCTGCTGGGTGTGTTCCACCCCGACCTGGTCGGCATCCAGGTGCGGGTGCTGCAGCGCCTGGGCAGCGAGCACGTGATGGTGGTCTACGGCATGAACGGGATGGATGAGATCTCGCTGTCGGGTGAGACGCTGGTGGGCGAGCTGCACAAGGGCGAGGTGCGCGAGTACACGGTGCACCCCAGCGATTTCGGGCTGCCGGTGTACGACTCGCGCGTGCTCAAGGTAGCCAACAAGGAAGAGTCGGTGCAATGTATCCAGCGGGCGCTGGCCAACGAGGACGGCCCGGTGCGCGACATCGTGCTGCTGAACGCCGGTGCCGCGCTGTACTGTGCCGGCGTGGCTGCCAGCGTGGTCGAGGGCGTGCGCAAGTCGCGCGAAGCCGTGGCCTCGGGCGCGGCGATGGCCAAGCTGTCGCAGTTCGTCGCCATGACCAACAAGTTCAGGCCCGCGACCTGAGGCTGGCCGAGCATGTCGGACATCCTGCAGCGCATCGTCGCCGTCAAGCGCGAGGAGGTGAAGGCCTTGCTGGCCCGGCGTTCATTGGCCGGGCTGCGTGCCGAGGCCGAGGACCGCCGCGCCGACCTTCGGGACTTCGAGGCTGCGTTGCGCGCGGCCATCGCGGCCGGCCGATCGGCGGTGATCGCCGAGATCAAGAAGGCCAGCCCGAGCAAGGGCCTGCTGCGTGACCCTTTCATTCCCGCCCAGATCGCGGTCAGCTACGCCCGCCACGGCGCCACCTGCCTCAGCGTGCTGACCGACGAGCGCTTCTTCCAGGGCTCGGCCGACTTCGCTGCGCGTGGCCCGCGTGGCCTGCGACCTGCCGGTGCTGCGCAAGGATTTCATGGTCGATGCCGCGCAGGTCTACGAGGCGCGGGCGATGGGCGCCGACTGCATCCTGCTGATCGCCGCCTGTCTGGACGACGCCCGCCTGATCGATCTCGAAGCCTGCGCCCACGGCCTGGGCATGGCCGTGCTGGTGGAGGTGCACGACGCGTTGGAACTGCAGCGCGCACTGGCGTTGAAGACGCCATTGCTGGGCATCAACAACCGCAACCTGCGCAGCTTCGAAGTCAATTTGCAGAACACGCTGGACCTGCTGCCGCGGGTGCCGGCCGAGCGCCTGCTGATCACCGAGTCGGGCATCCTGGGCCCGCACGACGTGGCGCGCATGCGCGCGGCACAGGTGCACGCCTTCCTGGTCGGCGAAGCCTTCATGCGGGCGCCCGACCCTGGGCAAGCGCTGCAACAGTTGTTCGCGTGACTGCCGACGACCTGCCGGCGGCCTTTGCGTCCCTGCCGGCGGCCTGGCGCGCCGCCTTGCCGGGCTGGACGCCAGCCGCCTGTGCCGACGTGGTGCAGCGGGTGCGCGCGGTGTCGGCCGACCGGCCGATCGCCCCGACCGACCCCTTCCGGGCCCTGCGCCTGGTGTCGCCGGAATCCGCCAAGGTGGTCATCTTCGGGCAGGATCCCTACCCGCGACCCGGCCATGCCGACGGGCTGGCGTTCTCTGCCGCACAGGGCAAGCCACATTCGCTGCGCAGGCTCTTCGAGGTGCTGGCCGCCGACCGACCGGGCTGGCAGCGACCATCGCTTTGGGCGCTCGACGCGTGGGCGAAGCAGGGCGTGCTGTTGTTGAACCCTGTGCTGACGGTTGAGCTGGGTCAGGCTGGCAGTCACACGAATGTGGTTGGCAGGTGCTTACATCCGAGATCGTCAAGATCCTCTGCGCGCATGCGATGCCACCCAGTTTCCTTTTATGGGGCAAGCCTGCCAATGCCTTCTTCGATGCGGCACGCCCAGCGGGATGTGGCGCTGCGGTGCTGCGCACGCGTCACCCCTCGCACGACATGCGGCGGGCGTTCATGGCCGACGGCAGCCACTTCCTGGCGACCGCGGATCGGGTGGACTGGTGGGCGCTCAGTTCCGCTGGCTAGCGGCCACAAGCCTGCGTGCTATACTCACCGGCTCTCTGGGAGGGGTGCCCGAGTGGCTAAAGGGGGCAGACTGTAAATCTGTTGGCTTACGCCTACGCTGGTTCGAATCCAGCCTCCTCCACCAAGAGACAGCAAGTTGTGTGTGCTGAAGCGGGCCCCGGGCGGGAGTAGTTCAATGGCAGAACCTTAGCCTTCCAAGCTAATGACGCGGGTTCGATTCCCGTCTCCCGCTCCAAGGAAGGCAAGGTGTGCCAACCAGCTGTGATTCGGCAGTGTGTTTGCTCGTCGTTACGGGTCTGCCGATCGGCAGCAGCGCGGGGTCGTCAGACCCGTACCGATGCCCATGTGGCTCAGTGGTAGAGCACTCCCTTGGTAAGGGAGAGGTCGCGCGTTCGATCCGCGCCATGGGCACCACCCGATTTCCGGAATTTGGCGCCGTACCGCGGCGACGAATTCAGTTGTCAACCTTCAGACGCCAGGAGCGCAAGAAATGGCAAAAGGCAAATTCGAACGGACCAAGCCGCACGTGAACGTGGGCACGATCGGTCACGTGGACCACGGCAAGACGACGCTGACGGCGGCGATCACGACGGTGCTGTCGGCCAAGTTCGGCGGCGAGGCCAAGGGCTACGACCAGATCGACAACGCGCCGGAAGAAAAGGCGCGTGGCATCACCATCAACACCTCGCACGTCGAGTACGAGACCGCGAACCGCCACTACGCGCACGTCGACTGCCCCGGGCACGCCGACTACGTGAAGAACATGATCACCGGTGCGGCGCAGATGGACGGCGCGATCCTGGTGTGCTCGGCCGCCGACGGCCCGATGCCGCAGACGCGCGAGCACATCCTGCTGGCGCGCCAGGTCGGCGTGCCCTACATCATCGTGTTCCTGAACAAGTGCGACATGGTCGACGACGCCGAGCTGCTCGAGCTCGTCGAGATGGAAGTGCGCGAGCTGCTCGACAAGTACGACTTCCCCGGCGACGACACCCCCATCATCCAGGGCAGCGCCAAGCTGGCCATGGAAGGCGACAAGGGCGAGCTCGGCGAAGGCGCCATCATGAAGCTGGCCGACGCGCTGGACAGCTACATCCCCACGCCCGAGCGCGCCATCGACGGCGCCTTCCTGATGCCCGTCGAAGACGTGTTCAGCATCTCCGGCCGTGGCACCGTGGTGACCGGCCGCATCGAGCGCGGCGTGGTCAAGGTCGGCGAGGAAATCGAGATCGTCGGCATCCGTGCGTCCAAGAAGACCACCTGCACCGGCGTGGAGATGTTCCGCAAGCTGCTCGACCAGGGCCAGGCCGGCGACAACGTCGGCATCCTGCTGCGCGGCACCAAGCGCGAAGACGTGGAGCGCGGCCAGGTGCTGTGCAAGCCCGGCAGCGTCAAGCCGCACACGCACTTCACGGCCGAGATCTACGTGCTGAGCAAGGAAGAAGGCGGGCGCCACACGCCCTTCTTCAACAACTACCGGCCGCAGTTCTACTTCCGCACCACGGACGTGACCGGGGCGGTGGAGCTGCCGGAAGGACAAGGAGATGGTCATGCCCGGCGACAACGTCAGCATCACCGTCAAGCTGATCAACCCGATCGCGATGGAAGAAGGCCTGCGATTTGCCATCCGCGAGGGCGGGCGCACCGTCGGCGCCGGCGTCGTGGCCAAGATCATCGAGTAGTCAACAATCGAAGTCACAAGGTTTGCCGCAGGGGTATAGCTCAATTGGCAGAGCGTCGGTCTCCAAAACCGAAGGTTGGGGGTTCGATTCCCTCTGCCCCTGCCACCCGGTGAACGATCCGGTCTGGCCCCGGATGGACATCTCGATACGGCCCGCGAGCGTTGATCCGGCTCGGCGGGCCTTGCCGAGGGCCGGGCCCGGCGCGAGCTGGCGGCCCGGCCGCAAGCCCAACGAGCATCGAAAACGTCATGGCAACCCAACAGAGCGTTGAAACCGTCACCACCGGCGCCGACAAGGCCAAGCTGGCCGGTGCGGCCGTTCTGGTCGTGGGCGCGATCGTGGTCTTCTATGCGCTGGGCAAGCAGGATCTATGGCTGCGCGTGATCGCGCTGCTGCTGGTGCTGGCTGCTGCGGTCGGCCTGTTTTTCGCATCCGAATCGGGTCGACATCTGATCGGCTTCGGCCGCGAATCGGTGCGCGAAGTGAAGAAGGTCGTCTGGCCGACGCGCAAGGAGGCAATGCAGATGACCGGTTATGTCATGGCGTTCGTGTTCACGATGGCGCTGTTCATGTTTCTGACCGACAAGACCCTGGAGTGGGTGCTGTACGACCTGATCCTGGGCTGGAAGCGCTGAGGGCCCAATGACTGAATCCACCGAATCCACGGCATCGGCCGAACCCACTGGCAGCGTCGCAGCCGTCGACGCCGCCGCTATGCTGGCGCCGTCGCCTTCGAACAAGCGCTGGTACATCGTGCACGCCTATTCCGGCATGGAAAAGGCCGTCGAGCGCAATCTGCGCGAGCGCATCGACCGTGCCGGCATGCAGGACAAATTCGGCCGCATCCTGGTTCCGACCGAGGAAGTGGTCGAACTGAAGAACGGCAAGAAGACGGTCACCGAGCGCCGCATCTACCCGGGCTACGTGCTGGTGGAGATGGAGATGGCCGACGACACCTGGCACCTGGTCAAGCACACCAGCAAGGTCACCGGTTTCATCGGCGGCGCGCGCAACCGGCCGGCACCGATCTCCGAGGCCGAGGTGGCCAAGATCGTCAGTCAGATGCAGGAAGGCATCGACAAGCCGCGGCCCAAGGTCGAATGGACCGTGGGCGAACTGGTGCGCGTCAAGGAAGGCCCGTTCACCGACTTCAACGGCGCCGTCGAGGACGTCAACTACGAGAAGAGCAAGGTCCGCGTTTCGGTCACGATCTTCGGGCGTGCGACGCCGGTCGAGCTCGATTTCGCGCAAGTCGAAAAGGTCTGACGAGCCCCGCTCGTCAGACCTCGCCGAAGGCGCGCAGCGCCGCAGGCAAAGTCTGAAGCGCACCGCCCCGACCCCGGTGTGCTGATTTTGTAGAGGGTCGATAGACGAGGAGATCGCGCAAGCGGTCGTTTGAACTCGAGGAGCCATTCATGGCAAAGAAGATCGTCGGCTTCATCAAGCTGCAAGTCCCGGCGGGCAAGGCCAATCCTTCGCCCCCGATCGGCCCGGCCCTCGGCCAGCGCGGCCTGAACATCATGGAGTTCTGCAAGGCGTTCAACGCCCAGACGCAGAGCTACGAACCGGGCCTGAAGCTGCCGGTGGTGATCACCGCCTTCGCCGACAAGTCGTTCACCTTCGTGCTGAAGTCGCCGCCCGCGACCGTGCTGCTGAAGAAGGCGGCCAAGATCGACAAGGGTTCGAGCAAGCCGCATCTGGAAAAGGTGGGCAAGGTCACGCGCGCGCAGCTCGAAGAGATCGCCAAGACCAAGATCAAGGACCTCACGGCCGCCGACCTCGATCGTGCGGTGAAGACGATTGCCGGTTCAGCCCGTTCGATGGGCATCACGGTGGAAGGAGTCTGAGCATGGCCAAGCTGACCAAGAAGGCCAAGACCCTCGCAGGGCAAGGTCGAGAGCACCAAGCTGTACCCGCTGGCTGACGCGCTGACGCTCGTCAAGAGCTGCGCCACCGCCAAGTTCGACGAGTCCATCGACGTCGCCGTGCAACTGGGCATCGACGCGAAGAAGTCCGACCAGGTTGTTCGCGGCGCGGTCGTGATGCCCAGCGGCACCGGCAAGACCAAGCGCGTCGCCGTGTTCGCGCAAGGCGCCAAGGCCGAAGAGGCCAAGGCCGCCGGTGCCGACATCGTCGGCATGGACGACCTGGCCGCCGAGATCAAGGCCGGCAAGATGGACTTCGACGTCGTGATCGCCTCGCCCGACACGATGCGTGTGGTCGGCACGCTGGGCCAGATCCTGGGCCCGCGTGGCCTGATGCCCAACCCGAAGGTCGGCACGGTCACGCCCGATGTGGCGCAAGCCGTGCGCAACGCCAAGGCCGGTCAGGTGCAGTTCCGCGTCGACAAAGCCGGCATCATTCACGGCACCATCGGCCGTCGATCGTTCGACGACGACAAGCTGGTGGCCAACTTGCGCGCACTGATCGAAGCATTGAACAAGTCCAAGCCGGCCACCAGCAAGGGGGTTTACCTGCGCAAGGTGGCGGTGTCGTCGACCATGGGCGTGGGCGTGCGGGTGGACACCGCGTCGATCGCGGCCCCGGCCACCGCCTGACGACGCAGACGATGGCGGGTCTGGCCCTCGGGCCAGACCCTGCCAAGAGATTGGTGGGCTGTGCGTCTTTCGAGGCACGCAGGCTATCCAAGACCGCTGGTGGATGACCGGGAAGGCCCGGCAGCCTTAATGTCCAGCGCAGATGGCGAACCCGCTGTTTAGGAACCTCGAATGAGTGGTTGCTATCAGATGGTCGCTGATTCCGGGTGTGCCCAAAGGCCGCGACTGCGGCACCAGGGCACTTGAAAGTGAGGAGCAGACCTTGAGTCTCAACCGCAACGAAAAGGCAGCCGTGATCGAAGGCGTGTCGGCGCAGGCCGCACGCTCGCAGACGCTGGCCATGGCCGAATACCGTGGCCTCACCGTGGAACACCTGAACAAGCTGCGCGTCGACGCGCGTGCCAAGGGGGTTTATCTTCACGTGCTGAAGAACTCCCTGGCACAGCGCGCCGTCGCCGGCACGCCGTTCGAGGTGGCCCAGGGTGCCATGGTCGGTCCGCTGATCTACAGCTTTTCCGAAGATGCCGTCGCCGCGGCAAAGGTCGTCGCCGATTTCGCCAAGGGCAACGACAAGCTCGTCATCAAGGGTGGTGCATACGCCGGCAAGGCGCTGGATGCTGACGGGGTCAAGGCCCTGGCCGCCATCCCGAGCCGCGAGGTGCTGATCGCCCAGGTGGCCGGCCTGTTGAAGTCGCCGATCCAGCGCATGGCCGTCGTGCTTGCGGCCGTGGCCGAAAAGCGCGGCGGTGGCGTGCAGGCCGAGCCCGAAGCCGCTGCCGCCTGACGATCGCATCTCCCATTCAGAACTCCATTCAATTTCGAGGTAATCAACATGGCATTCGACAAAGACGCTTTCCTGTCCTCAATGGACAGCATGTCCGTGATGGAACTCAATGACCTGGTCAAGGCCATTGAAGAGAAGTTCGGCGTTTCCGCCGCCGCGATGGCGGCCCCGGCCGCTGGTGCTGGGGCTGGTGCCGCCGCCGTGGTCGAGGAGCAGACCGAATTCAACGTGATGCTGCTCGAGGCTGGCGCCGCCAAGGTGTCGGTCATCAAGGCGGTTCGCGAAATCACCGGCCTGGGCCTGAAGGAAGCCAAGGACCTGGTCGACGGTGCGCCCAAGGCCGTGAAGGAAGCCATTCCGAAGGCCGACGCCGACGCCGCACTGAAGAAGCTGCTGGACGCCGGCGCCAAGGCCGAGATCAAGTAAGTTTGAACCGCTCGCTGTGGTGCCTTCGGGCGCCGCAGGGAGCACTTGCAAGTGCGGCGTGCCGCCCTTGCAAGTGTTCTCTGATCCGACTGCAGAGAACGGGTTTGGTCGGACTCCGGTGCAATGCCGGGGTTGTCCGCCAGCGGCAGGTAGTGGCCTGCCACCAAGCTTCAGGAGCAAGCCGGTTGACGACGGGCGCCGGGCCGCCCCCCGGGGGGCGGCCCCGGGCCACCTGGGTCGCCAGTCGCCGATGGATTCGTAGCTGGGCCAGCTGCGGGTTCTCGACACGGAGAGTTCAATGGCGCAAGCATCCCCCTACACCTACACCGAGCGCAAGCGGATCCGCAAGAGCTTCGGCAAGCGTGAAAGCGTTCTGAAGGTCCCGTATCTGCTGACCATGCAGAGCGACTCCTACGTCGCATTCCTGCAGAAGGACGTGCCAGCGGCCAAGCGCAAGCCCGAAGGGCTGCAGGCCGCCTTCCTGTCCGCGTTCCCGATCGTGTCGCACAACGGGTTCGTGGAGATGAAGTTCATCGAATTCAACATCGCCAAGCCGGCCTTCGACGTGCGTGAATGCCAGCAGCGAGGCCTGACCTTTGCCGCGGCAGTGCGCGCCAAGCTGCAGATGATCATCTACGACCGCGAGTCGCATCCGCAGAAGGCGGTCAAGGAGATCAAGGAACAAGAGGTGTACATGGGCGAGGTGCCCCTGATGACCGACTACGGCTCGTTCATCGTCAACGGCACCGAGCGCGTGATCGTCAGCCAGCTGCACCGCAGCCCGGGCGTGTTCTTCGAGCACGACAAGGGCAAGACGCACAGCAGCGGCAAGCTGCTGTTCAGCGCCCGCATCATTCCCTACCGCGGTTCGTGGCTCGACTTCGAGTTCGACCCCAAGGACATCCTGTACTTCCGCGTCGACCGCCGCCGCAAGATGCCGGTGACGATCCTGCTCAAGGCCATCGGCCTGAACCCGGAAGCGATCCTGGCGCACTTCTTCGTCAATGACAACTTCCGCCTGATGGACACGGGCGCGCAGATGGAGTTCGTGCCCGAGCGGCTGAAGGGCGAGGTGGCGCGCTTCGACCTGACCGACAAGAACGGCAACGTGGTGGTCGAGAAGGACAAGCGCATCACCGCGCGCCACGTCAAGCAGCTCGAAACGGCCGGCACCGGTTTTGTCAGCGTGCCCGAGGACTATCTCGTCGGCCGCGTGCTGGCGCGCAACATGGTCGATGCCGACACCGGCGAGATCGTGGCCAAGGCCAACGAAGAGCTGACCGAGGCGTTGCTGAAGAAGCTGCGCGCGGCCGGCATCAAGGACATCCAGTGCCTGTTCACGAACGAGCTGAACCAGGGTGCCTATATCAGCCAGACGCTGGCCTCCGACGAGACCGCAGACCAGCTGTCGGCCCGCGTGGCCATCTACCGCATGATGCGCCCCGGCGAGCCGCCGACCGAAGACGCGGTCGAGGCGCTGTTCCATCGCCTCTTCTACAGCGAGGACACCTACGACCTGAGCCGTGTTGGTCGCATGAAGTTCAATGCCCGCGTGGGCCGCGACGCGCCCGAAGGCCGGATGAACCTGTCGAACGAGGACATCCTCGACGTCGTCAAGATCCTGGTCGACTTGCGCAACGGCAACGGCGATGTCGACGACATCGACCACCTGGGCAACCGCCGCGTGCGCTGCGTCGGCGAACTGGCCGAGAACCAGTACCGCTCGGGCCTGGCGCGCATCGAGAAGGCGGTCAAGGAGCGCCTGGGCCAGGCCGAGACCGACAACCTGATGCCGCACGACCTGATCAACTCCAAGCCGATCAGCGCGGCGCTGAAGGAGTTCTTCGGCGCCAGCCAGCTGTCGCAGTTCATGGACCAGACCAACCCGCTGTCCGAGATCACGCACAAGCGGCGTGTCTCGGCCCTGGGCCCGGGCGGCCTGACGCGCGAGCGTGCCGGCTTCGAGGTGCGCGACGTGCACCCCACCCACTACGGCCGCGTGTGCCCGATCGAGACGCCGGAAGGCCCGAACATCGGCCTGATCAACTCGCTGGCGCTGTATGCGCAGCTCAACGAGTACGGCTTCCTCGAGACGCCGTACCGCCGCGTGAACGACGGCAAGGTGACGATGCAGATCGACTACCTGTCGGCGATCGAGGAAGGCAAGTACGTGATCGCCCAGGCCAATGCGTCGCTGGGTGACGATGGCCGGCTGACCGACGAGCTGGTGTCGGCGCGCGAGAACGGCGAATCCGTGCTGCTGTCGCCCCGAGCGTGTGCAGTACATGGACGTGGCGCCGACGCAGATCGTGTCGGTGGCGGCTTCGCTGGTGCCCTTCCTCGAGCACGACGACGCCAACCGCGCGCTGATGGGCGCCAACATGCAGCGCCAGGCCGTGCCGACGCTGCGCCCGGAGAAGGCGCTGGTCGGCACCGGGGTCGAGCGCGTGGCCGCGATTGATTCGGGCACCGTGGTCACTGCACGCCGCGGTGGCATCGTCGACTATGTCGACACCAACCGCATCGTGATCCGCGTCAACGACAACGAGACGGTGGCCGGCGAAGTCGGCGTCGACATCTACAACCTGATCAAGTACCAGCGCTCCAACCAGAACACCAACATCCACCAGCGCCCGATCGTCAAGCGCGGTGACCAGTTGGCGCTGGGCGACGTGGTCGCCGACGGCGCAAGCACCGACCTGGGTGAACTGGCGCTGGGCCAGAACATGCTGGTCGCGTTCATGCCCTGGAACGGCTACAACTTCGAGGACTCGATCCTGATCAGCGAACGCGTCGTCGCCGAAGACCGCTACACCTCGATCCACATCGAGGAACTGGTGGTGATGGCGCGCGACACCAAGCTGGGCTCGGAAGAAATCACGCGCGACATCCCGAACCTGAGCGAGCAGCAACTGGCCCGCCTGGACGAAAGCGGCATCGTCTACATCGGCGCCGAGGTCAACCCCGGCGACGTGCTGGTCGGCAAGGTCACGCCCAAGGGCGAGACCACGCTGACGCCGGAAGAAAAGCTGCTGCGCGCGATCTTCGGCGAGAAGGCGTCCGACGTGAAGGACACCTCGCTGCGCGTCGACCAGGGCACCAACGGCACCGTGATCGACGTGCAGGTCTTCACCCGTGAAGGCATCCAGCGCGACAAGCGCGCGCAGCAGATCATCGACGACGAGCTCAAGCGCTTCCGCCTGGACCTGAACGACCAGCTGCGCATCGTCGAGGCCGACGCCTTCGACCGCATCGAGAAGCTGCTGAACGGCAAGCCGGCCAACGGCGGCCCGCAGAAGATCGCCAAGGGCACGGTCATCGACAAGGCCTACCTGGCCTCGGTCGAGAAGTACCACTGGTTCGACATCCGCCCGGCCGACGACGAGGTGGCCAACCAGCTCGAGAGCATCAAGAACTCGCTCGAGCAGACGCGCCACAGCTTCGACCTCGCCTTCGAAGAGAAGCGCAAGAAGCTGACGCAGGGCGACGAGCTGCCGGCCGGCGTGCTGAAGATGGTCAAGGTCTACCTGGCCGTCAAGCGCCGCCTGCAGCCCGGCGACAAGATGGCCGGCCGCCACGGCAACAAGGGCGTGGTCTCGAAGATCGTCGCCGTCGAGGACATGCCCTACATGGCCGACGGCACGCCGTGCGACATCGTGCTCAACCCGCTGGGCGTGCCTTCGCGCATGAACGTGGGCCAGGTGCTCGAAGTGCACCTGGGCTGGGCCGCCAAGGGCATCGGCCAGCGCCTGGGCCAGATGCTGCAGGACGAGGCCAAGGCGGTCGAACTGCGCAAGTTCCTCGACGAGCTCTACAACAAGTCGGGCGGCAAGACCGAGAAGCTGGACAACCTGTCCGACGCCGACATCCTCGAGATGGCCGGCAACCTGCAGCACGGGGTGCCCTTTGCGACGCCGGTGTTTGATGGTGCCGCCGAGGAAGAAATTCGCGGCATGCTCAAGCTGGCATATCCAGACGACATCGCGGCGCGCAGGGGACTGACCGCAACGCGCACCCAGGCCACGCTGCACGACGGCCGCACCGGCGACGCCTTCGAGCGCCCGGTGACCGTGGGCTACATGCACGTGCTGAAGCTGCACCACCTGGTGGACGACAAGATGCACGCGCGCTCGACCGGCCCGTACAGCCTGGTGACCCAGCAGCCGCTGGGCGGCAAGGCGCAGTTCGGCGGCCAGCGCTTCGGCGAGATGGAGGTCTGGGCGCTCGAAGCCTACGGCGCCAGCTACATCCTGCAGGAGATGCTGACGGTCAAGTCCGACGACGTGAACGGCCGCACCAAGGTGTACGAGAACATCGTCAAGGGCGAACACGCGATCGAAGCCGGCATGCCCGAATCGTTCAATGTCCTGGTCAAGGAAATTCGTTCCTTGGGCATCGACATCGAACTCGAAAAGAACTAAGGAGCGATACCCATGAAGGGACTACTCGACCTTTTCAAGCAATTCACCCCCGACGAGCACTTCGACGCCATCAAGATCGGGCTGGCTTCGCCCGAGAAGATCCGCTCGTGGTCGTTCGGCGAGGTGAAGAAGCCCGAGACCATCAACTACCGCACCTTCAAGCCCGAGCGTGATGGCCTGTTCTGCGCCAAGATCTTCGGCCCGATCAAGGACTACGAGTGCCTGTGCGGCAAGTACAAGCGCCTGAAGCACCGCGGCGTGATCTGCGAGAAGTGCGGCGTCGAGGTCACGCAGACCAAGGTGCGGCGCGACCGCATGGGTCACATCGACCTGGCCGCGCCCTGCGCGCACATCTGGTTCCTGAAGAGCCTGCCGTCGCGTCTGGGCCTGGTGCTCGACATGACGCTGCGCGACATCGAGCGCGTGCTGTACTTCGAAGCCTACGTGGTCGTCGACCCGGGCATGACGCCGCTGAAGAAGTTCTCGATCATGAGCGAGGACGACTGGGAGGCCAAGCGCGTCGAGTACGGTGACGAGTTCGTTGCGCTGATGGGCGCCGAAGGCATCAAGAAGCTGCTCGAAGAGCTGGATCTGGACGTCGAGATCGAGAAGATCCGCAGCGACATGACCGGCTCCGAGCTGAAGATGAAGAAGAACTCCAAGCGCCTGAAGGTGATGGAGGCCTTCAAGAAGAGCGGCATCAAGCCCGCACTGGATGGTGCTGGAGGTGCTGCCGGTGCTGCCGCCGGACCTGCGCCCGCTGGTGCCGCTGGACGGCGGCCGCTTCGCGACCAGCGACCTGAACGACCTGTACCGCCGCGTCATCAACCGCAACAACCGCCTGGCGCGCCTGCTCGAGCTGAAGGCGCCGGAGATCATCGTGCGCAACGAGAAGCGCATGCTGCAGGAGGCGGTCGATTCGCTGCTGGACAACGGCCGCCGCGGCAAGGCGATGACGGGCGCGAACAAGCGCGCGCTGAAGTCGCTGGCCGACATGATCAAGGGCAAGAGCGGCCGCTTCCGCCAGAACCTGCTGGGCAAGCGCGTCGACTACTCGGGCCGTTCGGTCATCGTGGTCGGCCCGACGCTCAAGCTGCACCAGTGCGGCCTGCCCAAGCTGATGGCGATCGAGCTGTTCAAGCCCTTCATCTTCAGCCGCCTGGAGGCGATGGGCATCGCCACCACCATCAAGGCGGCGAAGAAGGAAGTCGAATCCGGCACGCCGGTGGTGTGGGACATCCTCGAGGAGGTCATCAAGGAGCACCCGGTGCTGCTGAACCGCGCGCCGACGCTGCACCGCCTGGGCATCCAGGCCTTCGAGCCGGTGCTGATCGAAGGCAAGGCGATCCAGCTGCATCCGCTGGTCTGCTCGGCCTTCAACGCCGACTTCGACGGCGACCAGATGGCCGTGCACGTGCCGCTGTCGATCGAGGCGCAGATGGAAGCCCGCACGCTGATGCTGGCGTCCAACAACGTGCTGTTCCCGGCCAACGGCGAGCCGTCGATCGTGCCCAGCCAGGACGTGGTGCTGGGCCTGTACTACGCCACCCGTGAACGTACCAACGGTCGCGGCGAAGGCATGATCTTTTCCGACCTGCTGGAACTGCAGCGCGCGCTGGACAACGGCGTGGTCGAGGTCACCGCCAAGATCGCGGTTCGTCTGACGCAGTGGGTCAAGGACAAGGACAACGGCGATTTCAGCGTCGAAACCAAGCTCGTGGACACCACGGTTGGCCGCGCGCTGCTGTCGGAGATCCTGCCCAAGGGCCTGCCCTTCAGCAACATCAACAAGGCGCTGAAGAAGAAGGAGATCTCGCGCCTGATCAACGCGTCGTTCCGCAAGTGCGGCCTGAAGGAGACGGTGGTCTTTGCCGACAAGCTGCTGCAGGCCGGCTTCCGGCTGGCCACGCGCGCCGGCATCTCGATCGCCATCGACGACATGCTGGTGCCCAAGGAAAAGCCGGGCCTGATCGAGCGCGCCGAGAAGGAAGTCAAGGAGATCGAGCAGCAGTACGTCTCGGGCCTGGTGACCGCCGGCGAGCGCTACAACAAGGTGGTCGACATCTGGGGCAAGACCGGCGACGAGGTCGGCAAGGTCATGATGGCCCAGCTGTCCAAGCAGAAGGTCGAGGACCGCCACGGCAAGGAGGTCGACCAGGAGTCGTTCAACTCCATCTACATGATGGCCGACTCCGGCGCGCGCGGCTCTGCCGCGCAGATCCGCCAGCTGGCCGGCATGCGCGGCCTGATGGCCAAGCCGGACGGCTCGATCATCGAGACGCCGATCACGGCGAACTTCCGCGAAGGCCTGAACGTTCTGCAGTACTTCATCTCCACCCACGGCGCCCGCAAGGGCCTGGCGGACACGGCGCTGAAGACCGCGAACTCGGGCTACCTGACGCGCCGCCTGGTCGACGTGACGCAGGATCTGGTCGTCACCGAGGACGATTGCGGCACCAGCAACGGCATGAATCGCCGTGCGCTGGTGGAAGGCGGTGAAGTCATCGAGTCACTGCGTGACCGCATCCTCGGCCGGGTCACGGCCGTGGAGGTGATGCACCCTGAGACGCAGGAGATGATGTTGCCGGGCGGCACGATGCTCGACGAGGACCTGATCGACGTGCTGGAAGCAGCCGGTGTCGACGAAGTCAAGGTGCGCACGGCGCTGACCTGCGGCACGCGCTTCGGCATCTGCGCCAAGTGCTACGGCCGCGATCTCGGCCGCGGCGGGCTGGTCAACGTCGGCGAGGCGATCGGCGTGATCGCCGCGCAGTCGATCGGCGAGCCCGGCACGCAGCTGACGATGCGCACCTTCCACATCGGTGGTGCGGCGTCGCGTGCGGCGGTGGCCAGCAGCGTCGACGCCAAGAGCGACGGCATCATCGGCTTCAACGCCACGATGCGCTACGTGACCAACGGCAAGGGCGAACTGGTGGTGATCTCGCGTTCCGGCGAGATCATCATCTCCGACCAGCACGGCCGCGAGCGCGAACGCCACAAGCTGCCTTACGGCGCCACGCTCAACATCAAGCCCGACCAGCAGATCAAGGCCGGCACCGTGCTGGCCAACTGGGACCCGCTGACCCGCCCCATCATCACCGAGTTTGCCGGCCAGGCCAAGTTCGAGAACGTCGAAGAAGGCGTCACGGTGGCCAAGCAGGTCGACGAGGTGACCGGCCTGTCGACGCTGGTGGTGATCGATCCCAAGCGCCGCGGCGCGGCCAAGGTGGTGCGTCCGCAGGTCAAGCTGCTGGACGCCGCGGGCAAGGAGGTGAAGATCCCCGGCACCGACCACTCGGTGACGATCGGCTTCCCGGTCGGCGCGCTGATCCAGATCCGCGACGGCCAGGACCTGATGCCGGGCGAAGTGCTGGCGCGCATCCCGATGGAAGGTCAGAAGACGCGCGACATCACCGGCGGCTTGCCGCGCGTGGCCGAGCTGTTCGAAGCACGCAGCCCGAAGGATGTCGGCATCCTGGCCGAGATCACCGGCACGGTGTCGTTCGGCAAGGAGACCAAGGGCAAGAACCGCCTGCAGATCACCGACCCTGAAGGCCAAGTGCACGAAGAGCTGGTGGCCAAGGAGAAGAACATCCTGGTGCACGAAGGCCAGGTGGTCAATCGCGGTGAACTGGTGGTCGACGGGTCGGCCGATCCGCAGGACATCCTGCGCCTGCTGGGCATCGAGGAGCTGGCGCGCTACATCGTCGACGAGGTGCAGGACGTCTATCGCTTGCAGGGCGTGAAGATCAACGACAAGCACATCGAGGTGATCGTTCGCCAGATGCTGCGCCGCGTGCAGATCACCAACCCGGGCGACACGACCTACATCGCCGGCGAGCAGGTCGAGCGCTCGGAGCTGCTCGACACCAACGACCGCATGCGCGCCGAGGGCAAGGTGCCGGCGACGCACGCCGACGTGCTGCTGGGCATCACCAAGGCCAGCCTGTCGACCGACTCGTTCATCTCGGCGGCTTCGTTCCAGGAGACCACGCGGGTGCTGACCGAGGCGGCGATCATGGGCAAGCGCGACGAACTGCGTGGTCTGAAGGAGAACGTGATCGTCGGCCGCCTGATCCCGGCCGGCACCGGCATGGCCTTCCACCAGGCGCGCAAGGCCAAGGAAGAGATGGACGAAGGCGAGCGCCGCGCCATTGCGCTGCAGGAAGCCGAGGAACTGGCGGCGGTGCAGATGGCCAATGTCGATGCTGCCACTGCCGCCGCGGCGGCAGCGGAAGCGACGCCCGGCACTGACAGCAGCGACTGAGCGGCCAGGCACGCCCTGCTGTGCCTGGGCGCCGGCCACCCCACCCCTTGCCAGAAGGGCGGCTGCCAGCCGCCCTCTTTTTTACCTTTCAGCCTGCGTGTCTGCGTCTGCATCCAATTCGGGTCGCCAGGCCTCGGGCGTCTGGATCAGCAGGCCTGAGACCGCCGCCTTGCGCGCCAGTTTCAACAGGGCACGATCGCGACTGAGCAGCCAACGTGCCCCTTGGCTCAGGGCCAGGTCGATGAACATCTGATCGCTGCTGTCGCTGCAGCGCAGGCGTTGCAGCGACAGCGAACCGGAGGGTTCCAATCGGTGGGCCAGGCGATTGACAAGAGTAAGTACATGCTCGCAATCGACCGGAGCTTCTCCAAGCCGGGCGTTTGCCAGGACATGGGCCAGTTCAGCCCGCATCGGGGAACTGCACAGCCAGCGCACCGAACCCTGCTCAATGGCGCGAGCGATGGCTTTGACTCCGGGGTTGTGGAACACGAACCAGTCGAGCACCACATTGGTGTCCAGCACCACGAAAAGAGGTTTCATCTAGCGGCTTGCCGCAAATTCGACCATCCAATATAATGGAAGGCTTTTCGGCAGATCTTGCCGCGCTCTTTGACGAGCACATCGAACGATGGTCCCCGCAATGGACCCACACCAGCCCTGCACATCGTCTGTGCGTTTTTGTGGCAATGTGTGGCACCAGCGGCGCCAGCAGACGGCCTTCTAGGCCGCTGGTCGATGGGCTTCAGGCGCTGACGGCTTCTTCCCGAAAAGACTCTGGTACTTCAAACGGGAACAAGTTACCTATGCCGACCATCAATCAGCTCGTTCGCCATGGCCGTGAGGTCGAGGTGATCAACAGCAAATCGCCTGCGATGCAGAACTGCCCGCAGCGGCGCGGTGTCTGCACCCGCGTTTACACCACCACACCGAAGAAGCCGAACTCGGCGCTGCGCAAGGTGGCCAAGGTGCGTCTGACCAACGGGTTCGAGGTCATCTCGTACATCGGTGGCGAAGGACACAACCTGCAAGAGCACAGCGTCGTGCTCGTGCGCGGCGGTCGGGTCAAGGACCTGCCCGGCGTTCGCTACCACATTGTGCGTGGCTCGCTGGACTTGCAGGGCGTCAAGGATCGCAAGCAGTCGCGGTCGAAGTACGGCGCCAAGCGCCCGAAGAAGGCCTGAGATCTGCTGGGCGCCACCTGGCGCCCGGTGGATCGAAGCGTTGCGGCCGACCGAAAGGCGGCCGAGTAAGTGAAAGGTCTCGATGGCCTTTCGCGGTGTCGACACCCCATCGACGCCAACTGAAACCGAAAAAGGAAGATACCCATGCCACGTCGTCGCGAAGTCCCCAAGCGCGAGATCCTGCCCGACCCGAAGTTCGGATCTGTCGATCTGTCCAAGTTCATGAACGTCATCATGGAATCGGGCAAGAAGGCGGTCGCCGAAGCCATCATCTATGGTGCGCTCGATCAGGTCGAAAAGAAGTCCGGCAAGGATCCGCTCGAGATCTTCATGGTTGCGTTGAACAACATCAAGCCGATGGTCGAAGTGAAGTCC
This sequence comes from Rubrivivax sp., assembly GCA_016707445.1. GTDB lineage: Bacteria > Pseudomonadota > Gammaproteobacteria > Burkholderiales > Burkholderiaceae_C > Rubrivivax. The sequence continues at coordinate 43,812 of JADJHR010000008.1, read as the reverse complement.
CGCCGGGTGGGCGGTGCGAACTACCAGGTTCCCGTGGAAGTTCGCCCCATTCGCCGGCAGGCACTGGCGATGCGTTGGCTGAAGGAATCGGCGCGCAAGCGGGGTGAGAAGTCGATGGCCGCGCGACTGGCCAATGAACTGCTGGAGGCCAGCGAAGGTCGCGGCGGTGCGATGAAGAAGCGTGACGAAGTGCACCGCATGGCCGAAGCGAACAAGGCCTTCTCGCACTTCCGCTTCTAGTCACTCACCCTTCCACGGCTGTCCGGCCGCCTTCACGGGTCTTGATCGACCCGCAAGGCGGCGACTCTGTATTTGGAGAAAGTTCATGGCCCGCAAGACCCCCATCGAGCGCTACCGCAACATCGGTATCAGCGCGCACATCGATGCCGGCAAGACCACCACCACCGAGCGCATCCTGTTCTACACGGGTGTGACCCACAAGATCGGTGAGGTGCACGACGGCGCGGCGACCACCGACTGGATGGAACAGGAGCAGGAGCGCGGGATCACGATCACGTCGTCGGCCGTGACCTGTTTCTGGAAGGGCATGGACTTGTCGCGCCCAGAGCACCGCATCAACATCATCGATACGCCCGGCCACGTGGACTTCACGATCGAAGTCGAGCGTTCGATGCGCGTGCTCGACGGCGCCGTGATGGTGTACTGCGCCGTGGGCGGCGTGCAGCCGCAGTCGGAGACCGTCTGGCGTCAGGCCAACAAGCACAAGGTGCCGCGGCTTGCCTTTGTCAACAAGATGGACCGTACCGGTGCCAACTTCTTCAAGGTCGTCGAGCAGATGAAGACGCGCCTGAAGGCCAACCCCGTGCCTATCCTCATCCCCATGGGCGCCGAAGAAAACTTCACGGGCGTGATCGACCTGATCAAGATGAAGGCGATCGTCTGGGACGAGGCTTCCCAGGGCATGAAGTTCGAGTTCAAGGACATCCCGGCTGAATTGCAGGCCGAGGCCTTGAAGTGGCGCGAGAACATGATCGAAGCCGCGGCTGAAGCCAGTGAAGAGCTGATGAACAAGTATCTCGAAACCGGCGAGCTGACCGAAAGCGAGATCAAGGCCGGCATCCGCATGCGCACGCTGGCTGCCGAGATTCAGCCCATGTTCTGCGGCACCGCGTTCAAGAACAAGGGCGTGCAGCGCATGCTCGATGGCGTCATCGATTTCCTGCCGTCGCCTGTCGACGTGCCGCCCGTGCCGGGCACCGACGACGATGACAAGCCCACCACCCGGCGTGCCGACGACAGCGAGAAGTTCTCGGCACTGGCCTTCAAGCTGATGACCGACCCCTACGTCGGCCAGCTGACTTTCGTGCGCGTGTACTCGGGCGTTCTGAAGTCGGGCGATTCGGTCTACAACCCGATCCGCGGCAAGAAAGAGCGCATCGGCCGCATCCTGCAGATGCACGCCAACCAGCGCGAAGAGATCAAGGAGATCCTGGCCGGCGACATCGCTGCTTGCGTGGGCTTGAAGGACGTGACCACGGGCGAAACCCTGTGCGACCCGGACAGCATCATCACGCTCGAGAAGATGGTCTTCCCCGAGCCCGTGATCAGCCAGGCCGTCGAACCCAAGACCAAGGCCGACCAGGAAAAGATGGGCATCGCACTGGGCCGCCTGGCTGCCGAAGACCCGTCGTTTCGCATGCGCACCGATGAGGAAAGCGGCCAGACCATCATCTCGGGCATGGGCGAACTTCACCTGGAAATCATCGTCGACCGCATGAAGCGCGAGTTCGGCGTGGAAGCCAACGTCGGCAAGCCGCAGGTGGCCTACCGCGAGACCGTCCGCAAGGATGTGTCGGACATCGAAGGCAAGTTCGTTCGCCAGTCGGGCGGCAAGGGCCAGTATGGCCACGTCGTGCTGAAGATCGAGCCGCAGGAGCCCGGCAAGGGCTTCGAGTTCGTCGATGCCATCAAGGGCGGTGTGGTGCCGCGCGAGTTCATCCCCGCCGTCAGGAAGGGGATCGAAGACACGCTGCCCAACGGTGTTCTGGCCGGCTACCCGGTGGTCGACGTCAAGGTCACGCTGACTTTCGGCTCGTACCATGAGGTGGACTCAAACGAGAACGCCTTCAAGATGGCGGCGTCGATCGGCTTCAAGGACGGATGCCGCAAGGCCAGCCCGGTGATCCTGGAGCCGATGATGGCCGTCGAGGTCGAGACCCCCGAGGACTACGCCGGCAACGTGATGGGTGATCTGTCGTCACGGCGCGGCATGGTGCAGGGCATGGACGACATGCCCGGTGGCGGCAAGGTCATCAAGGCCGAGGTGCCGTTGTCCGAGATGTTCGGCTACTCGACCACGCTGCGCTCGATGTCGCAGGGCCGCGCCACGTACACGATGGAGTTCAAGCACTACAGCGAAGCGCCCAAGAACGTGGCCGACGCGATCATCACGGCACGCGGAAAGTAAACACGACTGGTCTTCGGCCCCGATGTCTTGCTGCCAGTGGCAAGGCGATGCGCGGAGACGTTAAACAAGCACTGGCACCGCTCTTTCTTCTGGAGAAATTGAAAATGGCAAAAGGCAAATTCGAACGCACCAAGCCGCACGTGAACGTGGGCACGATCGGCCACGTGGACCATGGCAAGACGACGTTGACGGCGGCGATCACGACCATACTGTCGGCCAAGTTCGGTGGCGAGGCCAAGGGCTACGACCAGATCGACAACGCGCCGGAAGAAAAGGCGCGCGGCATCACCATCAACACCTCGCACGTCGAATACGAAACCGCCAAGCGCCACTACGCCCACGTCGACTGCCCCGGGCACGCCGACTACGTGAAGAACATGATCACGGGTGCGGCGCAGATGGACGGCGCCATCCTCGTGTGCAGTGCCGCCGACGGCCCGATGCCGCAAACGCGTGAGCACATCCTGCTGGCGCGCCAGGTCGGCGTGCCCTACATCATCGTCTTCCTGAACAAGTGCGACATGGTCGACGACGCCGAACTGCTCGAGCTCGTCGAGATGGAAGTGCGCGAGCTGCTCGACAAGTACGAATTCCCCGGTGACGCCACCCCCATCATCCACGGCAGCGCCAAGCTCGCCATCGAAGGTGACAAGGGCGAACTCGGCGAACAAGCCATCATGAAGCTGGCCGACGCGCTGGACAGCTACATCCCCACGCCCGAGCGCGCCATCGACGGCGCCTTCCTGATGCCCGTCGAAGACGTCTTCAGCATCTCCGGGCGCGGCACCGTCGTCACCGGGCGCGTCGAGCGCGGCATCGTCAAGGTCGGCGAGGAAATCGAGATCGTCGGCATCCGCCCGACCGTCAAGACCACCTGCACCGGCGTTGAAATGTTCCGCAAGCTGCTCGACCAGGGCCAAGCCGGTGACAACGTCGGCATCCTGCTGCGCGGCACCAAGCGCGAAGACGTCGAGCGAGGCCAGGTGCTGTGCAAACCCGGCAGCGTCAAGCCGCACACGCACTTCACGGCCGAGATCTACGTGCTGAGCAAGGAAGAGGGCGGGCGCCACACCCCGTTCTTCAACAACTACCGGCCGCAGTTCTACTTCCGCACGACGGACGTCACCGGCGCGGTCGAACTGCCCACCGACAAGGAGATGGTCATGCCCGGCGACAACGTCAGCATCACCGTCAAGCTGATCAACCCGATCGCGATGGAAGAAGGCCTGCGATTTGCCATCCGCGAGGGCGGGCGCACCGTCGGCGCCGGCGTCGTGGCCAAGATCATCGAATGACATGTGAGCCCCGGCCGCGCTCGCACGCGGCCGCCCTTTAGGGGCAGGTTCACTGAACTCAGACCAGAGGTAATCACATGTCCAAACAAAAGATCCGCATTCGCCTGAAGGCCTTCGACTACAAGTTGATCGATCAATCGGCGCTCGAGATCGTTGAAACCGCCAAGCGCACCGGTGCCATCGTCAAGGGCCCGGTTCCCCTGCCGACGCGCATGCAGCGCTTCGACATCCTGCGCTCGCCGCACGTGAACAAGTCCAGCCGCGATCAGTTCGAGATCCGTACCCACCAGCGCTTGATGGACATCGTCGACCCGACCGACAAGACCGTGGACGCGCTGATGAAGCTCGACCTGCCGGCGGGTGTCGACGTCGAGATCAAGCTGCAGTAAGCGAAAGTTCGGCTATACTTATCTGCTTCGCTTCAAGCAGGCAACTGCTTGCGGCGGCTCTTCGAGTCTTCCAGCTCTCAAGCTGCGAAGACCAAAACCCCGACGGCCCTCTTGGGATTGGCCGGGGTCATCACCCCGGCCAATCGATGTCGGGATCGTGAACAAAGGCGCCTTCATCCTTGGCTGGAGCGGGCGCTGGAGAAGCACCATGAGTCTGAGCGAAAGCCTCGGATTGCTGGGCCGCAAGGTGGGCATGATGCGCATCTTCACGGACGATGGCGACGCCATTCCCGTGACCGTGCTCGACGTGTCGAACAACCGCATCACCCAGGTCAAGACCGTCGAGACCGACGGTTACAACGCACTGCAAGTCGCGTTCGGTTCGCGCAAGGCGTCTCGGGTCAACAAACCTGAAGCCGGCCACCTCGCCAAGGCGGGCGTGGAAGGCGGCGAAATCCTCAAGGAATTTCGCGTCAATGCCGAGACCGTGGGCCAGTACAAGGCGGGCGCCACCCTGCCCGTGGGCCTGTTCGCCGCCGGCCAGAAGGTCGACGTTCAGGGCAGCTCGATCGGCAAGGGCTTTGCCGGCACGATCAAGCGCCACAACTTCAAGTCGCAACGTGCCTCGCACGGCAACAGCCGTTCGCATAACGTTCCGGGTTCGATCTCAATGGCACAGGATCCGGGCCGTGTGTTCCCGGGCAAGAAGATGACCGGCCATATGGGCGACGAGACGGTCACCACGCAGAACCTCGACATCGTCCGTGTGGACGAGGTGCGATCGCTGCTGTTGGTCCGCGGTGCCGTCCCGGGCTCGAAGAACGGCCACGTGGTCGTGCGGCCGGCCATCAAGGCCAAAGCCACGAAGGGAGCCCAGTGATGCAGCTCGAGCTCCTGAACGACCAGGGCCAGGCGACTTCGAAAGTCGACGCGCCCGATACGGTCTTCGCCCGCGACTACAACGAAGCGCTGGTGCATCAGATCGTGGTGGCCTTCCAGGCCAATGCACGCCAGGGCACCCGTGCCCAGCTCGACCGCGGTGAGGTCAAGCACAGCACCAAGAAGCCGTTCCGTCAGAAGGGCACCGGCCGCGCACGCGCCGGCATGACCAGCTCGCCACTGTGGCGTGGAGGTGGTCGCATCTTCCCGAATCGTCCTGACGAGAACTTCTCGCACAAGGTCAACAAGAAGATGTACCGCGCCGGCATGGCGGCGATCCTGTCTCAGCTGGCGCGCGATGGTCGCCTGGCCGTGATCGATTCGATCGGCATCGAAGCGCCCAAGACCAAGCTGCTGGCCGCCAAGTTCAAGGCCATGGGTCTGGACTCGGTGCTGGTCATCACCGATCAGGTCGACGACAACATCGCGCTGGCGTCGCGCAATCTGGCGCACGTGCTGGTGGTCGAGCCGCGCTACGCCGACCCGCTGTCGCTGGTGCACTTCAAGAAGGTGCTGGTGACCAAGGGCGCGATCGAACAGCTCAAGGAGATGTACGCATGAGCGCCGCCGCAACCGCCACCGCAAGTGCAACCGCTGCAAAGCCGCGCAAGTTCGACGAAGGTCGATTGGCCACCGTGCTCGTGGCCCCGATCATTTCCGAGAAAGCCACGCGGATTGCCGAGAAGCAGAACCAGGTTCTGTTCAAGGTGTTGCGCAGCGCCACCAAGCCCGAGATCAAGGCCGCGGTCGAGCTGATGTTCAAGGTCGAGGTCGAGTCGGTGCAGACCGTCAACCAGAAGGGCAAGAGCAAGCGCTTCGGCCGTTCGATCGGTCGTCGGGACCACGTCAAGAAGGCGTACGTCTCGCTCAAGCCCGGTCAGGAGCTCAACTTCTCCGGGGAGGCCGCGTAATGGCTGTCGTCAAAGTCAAGCCCACGTCGCCCGGCCGCCGCGCCGTGGTGAAGGTGGTGCACAAGCACCTGCACAAGGGCAAGCCCGAGGCTTCGCTGCTCGAGCCGCAGATGCAGAACGCCGGCCGCAACAACAACGGCCACATCACGATTCGCCACAAGGGCGGTGGTCACAAGCACCACTACCGCGTGGTCGACTTCCGCCGCAACAAGGATGGCATTCCGGCCAAGGTCGAGCGCATCGAATACGACCCTAACCGCACCGCGCACATCGCGCTGCTGTGTTATGCCGATGGCGAGCGTCGCTACATCATCGCGCCGCGCGGCGTCGAGTCCGGTGCCACGTTGATGTCGGGTGCCGAGGCGCCGATCAAGGCCGGCAACGCGCTGCCGATCCGCAACATTCCGGTGGGCTCGACGATCCATTGCGTCGAAATGCTGCCCGGCAAGGGTGCGCAGATCGCGCGATCGGCGGGTGCTGGGGTCACGCTGATGGCGCGCGAAGGCATCTACGCGCAGGTCCGCCTGCGTTCGGGTGAAGTTCGCAAGATCCACATCGACTGCCGCGCCACGATCGGCGAGGTCAGCAACGAGGAGCACAACCTGCGCCAGTACGGCAAGGCCGGCGCGATTCGCTGGAAGGGCATTCGACCCACCGTGCGCGGCACGGCGATGAACCCGGTCGATCACCCGCACGGCGGTGGTGAAGGTCGCACGGGCGAGGGCAAGCCCCAGGTGTCGCCGTGGAACACGCTGACCAAGGGCTACCGTACGCGCAGCAACAAGCGCACGCAGACGATGATCGTCTCGCGCCGCAAGAAGTGAGGCCTAGAACATGGCACGTTCACTGAAAAAAGGTCCCTTTGTGGACCACCATCTGATGGCCAAGGTCGAGAAGGCCGCCGCCATCAAGGACAAGAAGCCGATCAAGACCTGGTCGCGCCGCAGCACCATCCTGCCCGAGTTCATCGGCCTGACGGTGGCCGTTCACAACGGCAAGCAGCATGTACCTGTCTACGTGACCGATCAGATGGTCGGTCACAAGCTCGGCGAGTTCGCCCTGACCCGTCTGTTCAAGGGTCACCCGGCGGACAAGAAGGCCAAGCGGTAAGGGGCGCGCAATGGAAACCAAAGCAAGTGTTCGCGGTGTTCGGTTGTCGGTCGACAAGGGTCGACTGGTGGCCAACATGATCCGCGGCAAGAAGGTCGACCAGGCGCTGAACATTCTGAACTTCACGCCGAAGAAGGCCGCGGTGATCATCAAGAAGGCGGTCGAATCGGCGGTGGCCAATGCCGAGCACAACGACGGTGCCGACATCGACGAACTGAAGATCACCTCGATCTACGTCGAGCAGGGCGCCACGCTCAAGCGTTTCTCGGCTCGCGCCAAGGGTCGTGGCAACCGCATCAGCAAGCCGACCTGTCACATCTTTGTGTCGGTTGGCAACTGAGAAGCTGGGAAAAGACATGGGACAAAAAATCCATCCGACCGGTTTCCGCCTCGCGGTCACACGCGCCTGGTCCTCGCGCTGGTTCGCCACCAAGGCCAACTTCGCCACCATGCTGGCCGAAGATCTGAAGGTTCGTGAATACCTGAAGGCCAAGCTCAAGAGCGCTGCGGTCTCGCGCATCCTGATCGAGCGCCCGGCCAAGAACGCCCGCATCACCATTTTCTCGGCACGTCCGGGCGTGGTGATCGGCAAGAAGGGCGAGGACATCGAAAACTTGAAGGCTGAACTCGGTCGCCGTCTTGGCGTGCCGGTGGCGGTCAACATCGAGGAAGTGCGCAAGCCTGAAATCGACGCGCAACTGATTGCCGACTCGATCACCCAGCAGCTCGAGAAGCGCATCATGTTCCGCCGTGCGATGAAGCGCGCAATGCAGAACGCGATGCGGCTGGGCGCGCTGGGCATCAAGATCATGTCGTCTGGCCGCCTGAATGGCATCGAGATCGCGCGTTGCGAGTGGTACCGGGAAGGGCGGGTACCGCTTCACACCCTCAAGGCGGACATCGACTACGGCTTCTCCGAAGCCAAGACCACTTATGGCGTCATCGGCGTCAAGGTCTGGGTCTACCGTGGCGACCGCCTGGCAAACGGCGAAGCGCCGGTGATCGCGAAGACCGAAGGCGACGACGATCGGCGCAACCGCCGTGGACCGCGTCCTGGCGGTGATCGCCCGGGTGCTGGTCGAGGCCGCCCGGGTGGCGGCACCGATCGTGCCCCGCGCACCGATGCCGTGCCGGCCACCGCCCCTGCGGGTGACGTGCCGGCCAAGGGCCCAGGCCCGGCCGTCAAGCGAGTTCGCCGTGCTGCTCCGGCGGCAGGCGGCGAAACCAAAGGAGAATGACGATGCTGCAACCCGCACGTCGCAAATTCCGCAAGGAACAGAAGGGCCGCAACACCGGCATCGCCACGCGCGGTGCCAACGTGTCGTTCGGCGAGTTCGGCCTCAAGGCCACCGAGCGCGGCCGCATCACCGCGCGCCAGATCGAAGCGGCCCGCCGCGCGATCTCGCGTCACATCAAGCGTGGCGGCCGCATCTTTATCCGCATCTTCCCGGACAAGCCCATCTCGCAGAAGCCGGCTGAGGTGCGCATGGGCAATGGCAAGGGCAACCCCGAGTACTACGTGGCCGAGATCCAGCCCGGCAAGGTGCTCTACGAACTCAACGGCGTGCCCGAGCAACTGGCGCGCGAGGCCTTTTTGCTGGCCTCAGCCAAGCTGCCGTTGCGCACGACCTTTGTCGCGCGCCAGGTTGGCGCCTGACCGGAGCAACAAGCACCATGAAAGCAACTGAACTGCGCACCAAGGACGTCGCAGCGCTCGAGAAGGAGATCACCGATCTTCTGAAGGCGCACTTCGGTCTGCGCATGCAAAGGGCCACCCAGGCGCTGAGCAACAACTCACAGCTTGGCAAGACGCGTCGCGACATCGCCCGCGCCAAGACCGTTCTGGCCGAAAAGAAACGTCAGCAAGGGGCCGCCAAATGAGCGAAGCAGCCGTCAAGAACACCCGCACGCTGGTCGGCCGAGTCGTCAGCGACAAGCGGGCCAAGACCGTCACCGTCCTGATCGAGCGGCGCGCCGCCCACGAGCTGTACGGCAAGATCGTGGCTCGCTCGCGCAAGTACCACGCCCACGACGAAAAGGGTGAGTACAAGATGGGCGACATGGTCGAGATTGCCGAGGGGCGTCCGATCAGCAAGACCAAGGCCTGGGTTGTGACCCGGCTGGTTGAAAAGGCAAAGATGGTCTGACAATGCGTTGGGGGCTTGTGAGCCCCTCGATGCGAAGGGCGGTCGGCCGCTGGATACTCCAGCTCCGGCCGCTTTTTGTTGGATGCGGATCGTTCACAGGTTCAATGAGGAATCAAGATGTTGAAGGTTGGAGACAAGCTACCCTCGGGCAGCCTGCAGGAATTCATCGAGGTCGAAGGCAACGGTTGTGCCATCGGTCCGAACAGTTTCGATGTTGAAAAGACCGCTGCCGGCAAGACGATCGCGCTGTTCGCGCTGCCGGGTGCCTACACACCCACCTGTTCGGCCAAGCATGTGCCCGGGTTTGTCGAGAAGGCCGACGCCCTGCGCGCTGCCGGTGTTGACGAGATTTGGTGCGTATCGGTCAATGACGCCTTTGTGATGGGCGCCTGGGGTCGCGAGCAGAAGACCACCGGCAAGGTGCGCATGATGGCCGATGGCAGTGCGGCCTTTACGCAGGCCACGGGCCTGACGCTGGACCTGACGGCGCGCGGCATGGGCCTGCGGTCCAACCGCTACTCGGCCCTGGTCGTCGATGGCACGGTCAAGACCCTCAACGTCGAGGGGCCCGGCAAGTTCGAGGTGAGCGACGCCGACACGATGCTCAAACAGGCCGCCGCACTGAAGGCCTGATCTGCGAGCGACCAGCCTCTTGACGAGGCTGGGGCTGCTGCCGCATAATACTGGGCTGCGCTCGGCAAGCGTCTGGATCAAACCCACAGACCAAGCCAGCGCCGGTGACCGCAGGGTTGCCAAAAAACGCGCTCGACCAGATTTCGCCAACCCGCTCAAGGGCCCAAGACTGACTGAACAGGCATCTGCCTGATTGGTGCAAGTTGGGATTGAACAATGATCCAAATGCAATCGCGACTTGACGTCGCTGACAACACGGGCGCGAAGTCCGTCATGTGCATCAAGGTGCTGGGTGGCTCCAAACGCCGCTATGCGGGCATCGGAGATGTCATCAAGGTCAGCATCAAGGAAGCTGCGCCGCGCGGTCGTGTCAAGAAGGGCGAGGTCTACAGTGCCGTCGTCGTTCGCACCGCGAAGGGTGTTCGCCGTCAGGATGGTTCGCTGGTCAAGTTCGACGGCAACGCGGCCGTGCTGCTGAACGCCAAGCTCGAGCCGATCGGCACGCGCATCTTCGGGCCCGTGACGCGTGAACTGCGCAGTGAGCGTTTCATGAAGATCGTGTCGCTGGCGCCGGAAGTGCTTTGACGCGAACCTGCAAGGACCGACCATGAAAAAGATTCGCAAGGGCGACCAGGTTATCGTGTTGACCGGTCGCGACAAGGGCAAGCGTGGCACGGTCAGCAGCCGTGTCGACGAAGACCATCTGATCGTCGACGGCGTCAACGTCTTGAAGAAGCATGTGAAGCCGAACCCGATGAAGGGCACGACTGGCGGCGTGATCGACAAGACCATGCCCATCCACCAATCCAACGTCGCAATCTACAACGCGGCCACCGGCAAGGCTGATCGGGTCGGCATCAAGCTGCTCGACGATGGCAAGAAGGTGCGCGTCTACAAGTCCAGCGGCGAAGCCGTCAAGGCCTGAGGACACATCGACCATGGCTCAGCAACCCCAACAACAATCCGCCGCCCGGGCCCGCCTGCAGCAGATCTACCGCGAAAAGATCGTGCCCGAATTGATGGCCAAGTTCGGCTACGCGTCGACCATGCAGGTGCCGCGCCTGGAGAAGATCACGCTCAACATGGGTGTCAGCGAGGCGGTGTCCGACAAGAAGGTCATGGAGCACGCTGTTGGTGATCTCACCAAGATCGCGGGCCAGAAGCCCGTGGTCACCAAGTCGAAGAAGGCCATTGCCGGTTTCAAGATCCGCGACGGTGTGCCGATCGGTTGCATGGTCACGCTGCGTGGCGTGCGCATGTATGAATTTCTCGACCGTTTCGTGACGGTGGCGTTGCCGCGTGTGCGCGACTTTCGCGGCATCTCGGGGCGCGCATTCGATGGCCGTGGCAACTACAACATCGGCGTCAAGGAACAGATCATTTTCCCCGAGATCGAGTACGACAAGATCGACGCGATCCGCGGTCTGAACATCAGCATCACGACCAGCGCGAAGACCGACGACGAGTGCAAGGCGCTGCTCGGCGCCTTCCGCTTCCCGTTCAAGAACTGAGGCAAACAGTGGCCAAACTTTCCCTCAAGCAACGTGAAGCCAAGCGCGAGAAGCTGGTTGCGCAGTATGCAAAGAAGTACGCTGAGCTCAAGGCCGTGATCAACGACGCCAAGCGTTCCGACGAAGAGCGTTACCTGGCTCGGCTGGAGTTGCAGAAACTGCCGCGCAATGCCAACCCGACCCGGCTGCGCAACCGCTGTGCGTTGACCGGCCGCGCCCGCGGCACCTTCCGCATGTTCGGGCTGGGTCGCAACAAGATCCGTGAGCTCGCCTTCAAGGGCGACATCCCCGGCATGACCAAGGCCAGCTGGTGACATCGGCGACCCCGACAGGAGATACCCCATGAGCATGACTGATCCCATCGCCGACATGCTGACGCGCATCCGCAATGCGCAGCAGCGTCCAGAAGGCGGTCGTGACGATGCCGTCGTCCAAGCTGAAGATTGCGATCGCCCAGGTCCTGAAGGACGAGGGTTACATCGACGGCTTCAGTGTTCGCAACGAGACTGGAAAGCCCGAACTCGAGATCGCGCTGAAGTACTACGCCGGGCGTCCGGTGATCGAGCGCATCGAGCGTGTCAGCCGCCCTGGACTGCGCATCTACAAAGGCCGCAACGCGATTCCGCAGGTCATGAACGGGCTGGGCGTGGCGATAGTGACCACGCCCAAGGGCGTGATGACCGACCGCAAGGCGCGTGCTACCGGCGTCGGCGGCGAAGTGCTGTGCTACGTCGCCTAAGGGGAGATTCGACATGTCTCGCGTAGGAAAGATGCCGATCACCGTCCCGCAGGGCGTGGACGTCGCGATCACGGCCGACCAGATCACCATCAAGGGTGGCAATGGCGCGCTGACGCGTGCCGTGTCGCCCCTGGTCATCATCACGAAAGACGGGTCCACGCTGACCGTCGCCGCGGCGCAGGACACGGCCGCCGCCGACGCAATGAGTGGAACCTTTCGCGCACTGCTGGCCAACATGGTCAACGGTGCCAGCAAGGGGTTCGAGAAGAAGCTCAACCTGGTTGGCGTGGGTTTTCGCGCCCAGGTCCAGGGCCAGAAGCTCAACCTCCAGATCGGTTTCTCTCACCCGGTGGTGAAAGACATGCCGGCTGGCATCAAGGTGGCCACGCCCACCCAGACTGAGATCGTCATTTCGGGCCCTGACCGTCAGGTCGTAGGTCAGCTGGCGGCCGAGGTTCGCGCCTTCCGTCCGCCCGAGCCCTACAAGGGCAAGGGCATCCGCTATGCGGGCGAGCGTGTGGTGCTCAAAGAGACGAAGAAGAAGTAAGGATCCACGCCATGATGACCAAGAAGGAACAGCGCCTGCGCCGCTCGCGTCAGACGCGTCAACGCATCGCCAAGCAGAACGTCGCCCGTTTGACGGTGTTCCGCTCCAACGTGCACATCTTTGCCAGCGTGATCTCCGAAGACGGCGGTCGCGTTCTGGCTTCGGCCTCGACGGTCGAAAAGGACATGCGCGAACAGCTCGGCGCTGCCGGCAAGGGCGCCAATGTCGAAGCCGCGAGCCTGATCGGCAAGCGCATTGCCGAGCGTGCCAAAGCCGCCGGAGTCGACAAGGTAGCGTTCGATCGCTCGGGTTTCGCCTACCACGGCCGTGTCAAGGCCCTGGCCGAAGCAGCCCGCGAAGCCGGCTTGCAGTTCTGATCCGGCGCAGGCACAAGGAAATACGTCAATGGCAAAGTTCACTCCCCGCGCGCAGACCGAAGCGAATGACGACGGTCTGAAAGAAAAGATGATCGCGGTCAACCGCGTCACCAAGGTCGTCAAGGGCGGCCGCACACTGAGTTTCGCGGCCCTGACGGTCGTGGGCGACGGTGATGGTCGCATCGGCATGGGCAAGGGCAAGGCCAAGGAAGTTCCGGTGGCCGTGCAGAAGGCCATGGATGCGGCCCGCCGCAACATGTTCAAGGTCAGCCTGCGCAATGGTTCGGTCCAGCACAACGTGCGCGGCGAGCATGGTGCGGCCAAGGTGCTGATGGCGCCGGCCCCGGCCGGTACCGGCATCATTGCCGGTGGTCCGATGCGTGCCGTGTTCGAGGTCATGGGTGTCACCGACATCGTCGCCAAGAGCCTGGGCTCGAGCAACCCGTACAACATGGTGCGCGCCACGCTGGATGCGCTCAAGAGCTGCACCACGCCGTCACAGGTGGCGGCCAAGCGCGGCAAGTCGGTCGAAGACCTGTTCAACTGAACGGCGTGACCTGAATCTGCGGAGAAGATATGTCCGAGAAGAAGACCCTGACTGTCACGCTCGTGAAGAGCGTGGCCGGTACCCGGCAGACGCACCGTGACACGGTGCGGGGCTTGGGACTGCGCAAGATCAACAGCAGCCGCGTGCTCGAAGACACGCCGGCGGTGCGCGGCATGATCAACAAGGTTTCGTACCTCGTGAAGGTGCTGTGATGCAACTCAATTCGATCAAACCCGGGTCCGGCGCCAAACACAGCAAGCGTCGTGTCGGCCGTGGTATCGGCTCCGGCCTGGGCAAGACGGCGGGTCGTGGCCACAAAGGTCAGAAGTCCCGTGCCGGTGGTTTTCACAAGGTTGGTTTCGAAGGCGGTCAGATGCCGCTTCAGCGTCGGCTGCCCAAGCGCGGCTTCAAGTCGGCCCAGCTCAAGTACAACGGCGAAGTCAGGCTGACCGATCTGCAGCGTCTTGCGGTCGACGAGGTCGATATGTTGACGCTGAAGGCCGCGGGTCTGGTTCGACAGCTGGTCAAACACGTCAAGGTCATCAAGTCGGGCGAGCTGTCGCGCAAGCTGACGCTCAAGGGCATCGGTGCCACCGCGGGTGCCAAGGCCGCCATCGAGGCAGCCGGCGGATCGCTGGGCTGATCGGAAGACGCGCGCGTGGCAACTTCAGCCCAACAGCTGGCCAAGAGCGGGAAGTTCGGCGACCTGCGTCGCCGAATCATCTTCCTGCTCCTGGCCCTGGTGGTCTACCGTCTGGGTGCGCACATTCCCGTGCCTGGAATCGACCCAGGCGAGCTGGCGCAGCTGTTCAAGGGGCAACAGGGCGGCATCCTGAACCTGTTCAACATGTTCAGCGGCGGTGCCCTGTCGCGTTTCACCGTCTTTGCGTTGGGCATCATGCCTTACATCTCGGCGTCGATCATCATGCAGTTGATGACGTACGTCGTGCCCACGCTCGAAGCGCTGAAGAAGGAAGGCGAGTCGGGTCGACGCAAGATCACGCAGTACACGCGCTACGGCACGTTATTTCTCGGCGTATTTCAGTCGTTGGGTATCGCGCTCGCGCTGGAAGGCTCGCCCGGGCTGGTCATCGCACCGGGTTTCGGTTTTCGCATGACGGCGGTCGTCAGCTTGGTGGCGGGAACGATGTTCCTGATGTGGTTGGGTGAGCAGATCACCGAACGCGGGCTCGGCAACGGCATTTCGATCCTGATCTTTGGTGGCATCGTGGCGGGCTTGCCCAGCGCCATCGGCGGTTTGTTTGAACTGGTGAGTACCGGTGCGATGAGTGCCGTGGCCTGCCTGTTCATCATCGCGGTCGTCATCCTGGTCACCTTTGCGGTCGTTTTCGTCGAGCGCGGTCAGCGCAAGATTCTCGTCAACTACGCCAAGCGTCAGGTTGGCAACAAGGTTTACGGTGGACAGTCGTCGCACCTGCCGCTGAAGCTGAACATGTCGGGTGTGATCCCGCCGATCTTCGCTTCTTCGATCATCCTTCTGCCCGCCACGATCGTCGGGTGGTTCGCAACCGGCGAAGGCATGCGCTGGCTCAAAGACATGTCCGCAGCGCTGTCGCCGGGGCAACCCATTTACGTGCTGCTGTATGCGGCGATGATCGTGTTCTTCTGCTTTTTCTACACGGCGCTGGTCTTCAACAGCCGAGAGACCGCAGACAACCTGAAGAAGAGTGGCGCTTTCATTCCCGGCATTCGTCCGGGCGACCAGACGGCGCGTCACATCGACAAGATCCTGTCGCGCCTGACCCTGGCGGGTGCCATCTACATCACGGCCGTTTGCCTGTTGCCCGAGTTTCTCGTTCTCAAGTACAACGTGCCGTTCTATTTCGGAGGCACCTCGCTCCTGATCATCGTGGTGGTCACGATGGACTTCTGGGCACAGGTGCAGAGTTATGTCATGAGTCAGCAGTACGAGAGTCTGCTGAAGAAGGCGAACTTCAAGACCAGCTGATCTGAATTCAGACAGGGTCAAGATGTTGCTCAAGCCTTACGAATTGAGTCGCGCCCGGATTGGTTTCGGCGCGAAATCGAGTGAAGAACTGGGGGCAAGGAGAAGACCATGAAAGTCGCCGCTTCGGTCAAGAAGATGTGCCGTAACTGCAAGATCATCCGCCGCAAGGGTGTGGTGCGGGTGATTTGCACCGACCCTCGCCACAAGCAGCGTCAGGGTTGACCGGCCCGTTCGGCAATTGAGTTAGAGGACAAGCATGGCACGCATCGCAGGCATCAACATTCCGCCGCACAAGCACGCCGAGATCGGCCTCACGTCGATCTACGGCATCGGGCGTCCGACCGCGCAGAAGATCTGCACGGCTGTCGGCATCCCGTTCTCCAAGAAGATCAAGGATCTGACCGACACTGATCTCGAAAAGATCCGCGACGAGATCGGTCGCATGACGATCGAAGGCGACCTGCGTCGCGAGCTTTCGATCAGCATCAAGCGTCTGATGGACCTCGGGTGCTACCGCGGCTTCCGCCATCGTCGTGGCCTGCCTGTTCGTGGCCAGCGCACACGCACCAATGCCCGTACCCGCAAGGGTCCGCGCAAGGGTGCTGCCGCGCTGAAGAAATAAGCCACCCGCAACACTGAGAAGAGTTCGTCATGGCCAAAGCACCAGTCAACACCGCCGCACGGCGCGTGAGCAAGAAGATCCGCAAGAACATCGCGGACGGCGTTGCGCACGTGCATGCATCGTTCAACAACACGATCATCACGATCACCGACCGCCAGGGCAGTGCGCTGGCCTGGGCGTCCAGCGGTGGCCAAGGGTTCAAGGGCTCACGCAAGTCGACACCCTTCGCGGCGCAGGTCGCGGCCGAGACGGCGGGACGCGCTGCCCAGGAGCAAGGCATCAAGAATCTCGACGTGCGGATCAAGGGCCCGGGCCCGGGGCGCGAATCGTCGGTGCGGGCTCTGGCCTCGCTGGGAATTCGCATCAACTCGATCAGCGACGTCACACCGATTCCGCACAACGGTTGCCGTCCGCAGAAGCGCCGTCGCATCTGAGCAGCACCGGCGCGCCTGCGCCGGTCACGTTATACTCAAAAGTTACCTGCGACTGGCGCGCCGCCTAGCGTGACGCGCCAATCGCCGTTCCAGTCGGCCCGTATCTTCAAAGTTCGGAGCCGGATCAAAAGCCCACCGTTCGCGCCGCTCACAGAAAGCCGGGCCGGACTCCACGGCAACTGCCTTCATCGTTTCGTTGAGGCAGGTGGGCCGTGCAGAAAAGACTGAAAAGGACAGCACGTGGCACGTTATCTCGGCCCCAAGGCCAAACTTTCTCGTCGCGAAGGTACGGACCTCTTTCTCAAGAGTGCCCGCCGTTCAATTGCCGACAAAGCCAAATTCGACAGCAAGCCGGGCCAACACGGACGCACCAGTGGCTCGCGCACATCGGACTATGGCGTCCAGCTGCGTGAAAAGCAGAAGGTCAAGCGCATGTACGGCGTGCTCGAGCGCCAGTTTCGCCGCTACTTCGCCGAAGCCGAACGGCGCAAGGGCAACACGGGTGCAAATCTGCTGATGCTGCTGGAGTCCCGCCTCGACAACGTTGCCTACCGCATGGGCTTCGGTTCGACTCGCGCCGAAGCGCGTCAACTGGTGTCGCACAAGGCGATCACCGTCAACGGGCAGGTGGTCAACATCCCGTCGTACGCGGTCAAGGCGGGTGACACGCTGGCCATGCGCGAAAAGTCGAAGACGCAGCTGCGCGTGGTCGACGCACTCAAGCTTGCGCAGTCAGTCGGCTTGTGCGACTGGGTTCAGGTCGACGCCACCAAGATGGAAGGCGTCTTCAAGAAGGTGCCTGACCGCGACCAGTTCGGCGCCGAGATCAAGGAAGCGCTGATCGTCGAGTTGTACTCGCGCTGATCGGTCAAGCGGCCCGGCCATGCGCCAGCCGCATCTCGAACGGACTCGTTGCGTTCGTCGGGCGCGCAGCGAGCAAGCGCACCGCCCGGCACGGTCCATCAGCCTTATCGGTGTAACGAGCCGAGGGTATTGACAGGAACACATACTCAATGCAGACCACACTCCTCAAGCCCAAGGCCATCCAGGTCGAGCCGCTCGGCGGCCATCGTGCCAAGGCCATCCTCGAGCCCTTCGAGCGCGGTTATGGACACACCCTGGGCAACGCCCTGCGCCGGGTTCTCTTGTCTTCGATGGTGGGCTATGCGCCAACCGAGGTCACCATTGCCGGCGTCTTGCACGAGTACTCGGCCATCGACGGCGTGCAGGAAGACGTCGTTCACATCATGCTCAACCTCAAGGGCGTGGTGTTCCGTCTGCACAACCGTGACGAAGTCACGCTGGTGCTGCGCAAGGAAGGCGAAGGCGCGGTCACGGCTGCCGACATCCAGACCCCGCACGACGTCGAGATCATCAATCCCGAGCATGTCATCGCCCACCTGGCGCACGGTGGCAAGCTCGACATGCAGATCAAGGTCGAAAAGGGCCGCGGCTACGTGCCCGGCAACATGCGCCGATTCGGCGACGAGCCGACCAAGTCGATCGGCCGCATCGTGCTCGACGCCTCGTTCTCGCCGGTGCGCCGCGTCAGCTACGCGGTCGAGAACGCCCGCGTCGAGCAGCGCACCGACCTCGACAAGCTGGTGATGGAGATCGAGACCAACGGCGCGATCCCGCCGGAAGAAGCCATCCGCCAATCGGCCCGCATCCTGGTCGAGCAACTGGCCATCTTTGCCCAGCTCGAGGTCAACCCGCATGAGATGTTCGAGGCGCAGCCTGCCCGCACGCCGAATTTCGATCCGATTCTGCTGCGTCCGGTGGACGAACTTGAACTCACGGTCCGCTCGGCCAACTGTCTGAAGGCCGAGAACATCTACTACATCGGTGACCTGATCCAGCGCACCGAGACTGAGCTGCTGAAGACCCCGAACCTGGGCCGCAAGTCGCTCAACGAAATCAAGGAAGTGCTGGCCTCGCGCGGCCTGACACTGGGGGCCAGGCTAGAAAACTGGCCACCGCAAGGGCTGGACAAGCGCTAGGCATCGGTTCCAATAATCCCGAGACCCGGCAGAGACTGTGCGCCGAGTTTGTCGGTTGGCGAAGGACAGTGCGCTGGCACGTGCTTCGACCCGCTTCGGTACCTGACACGGCCGAAGCTTCATAACGAAAGGAATTCACCATGCGTCACCGTCACGGGCTTCGAAAGCTCAATCGCACCAGCTCCCATCGATTGGCGATGCTGCGCAACATGTGCAATTCGCTGATTCAGCACGAGGCCATCAAGACCACCGTGCCCAAGGCCAAGGAACTGCGTCGCGTCGTCGAACCCCTGATCACGTTGGGTAAAGAGCCGACGCTGGCCAATCGACGTCTGGCTTTCGACCGTACGCGCGATCGTGACGTCGTCAGCAAGCTGTTCAACGAGCTGGGCCCTCGCTACAAGGCGCGCCCGGGGGGCTATACGCGCATTCTCAAGATGGGTTTCCGCCTCGGCGACAACGCACCGATGGCTTTCGTCGAACTGGTGGACCGGCCCGACGCGGTGGCCACTGACGACGCCGATCAGGCCGAGTGATTCAGAAGGCTATCGCAGCAAGTGCTTCCTGCACGGGCGATAAGCTTCTATAATTCAAAGCTCAGTCGCGGGGTGGAGCAGCCTGGTAGCTCGTTGGGCTCATAACCCAAAGGTCGCAAGTTCAAATCTTGCCCCCGCAACCAATCTAGCAAAGGCCCTCCTCGTGAGGGCCTTTGCACGTTTTGGGTTCGTACGATAGGGCCGACGGTTCTGTCCGAAAGTGCCGCCCTCCCTCAATGGGCTGCGGATAGACTGCCGCGCGAGCTTGACTGCAAGCGGCCACCACCAACCACACATCGTCGAATGAAGATCCTTGTCACCGGAGCCGCCGGATTCATCGGCATGACCACCGCCTTGCGCTTGCTCGAGCGCGGCGACGAAGTTGTCGGACTGGACAACCTGAACGATTACTACGACGTGCAACTCAAGCGCGATCGCCTGGCCCGACTGCAGGCGCATGGTCAGTTTCGTTTCGTTCAGATCGACGTTGCCGACCGGCCGGTCATGGAAGCGCTGTTTGCCGCAGAACGATTCGAACGCGTCATCCACCTTGCGGCACAGGCTGGCGTTCGCTATTCGCTGCAAAACCCCCACGCCTACGTCGACAGCAACGTTGTCGGCTTCATGAACGTGCTCGAAGGCTGCCGGCATGGCGGCGTGCAGCACCTGGTCTACGCCTCGAGCTCATCGGTCTATGGCGGCAACACCCACATGCCCTTCTCCGTGCATGACAGCGTCGACCATCCGGTCAGCATGTATGCCGCGACCAAGAAGGCCAACGAGCTGATGGCGCACACGTACAGCCACCTGTACGGCCTGCCGACGACCGGCCTGCGCTTCTTCACGGTCTACGGGCCTTGGGGTCGGCCGGACATGGCACTGTTCTTGTTCACCCGGGCCATCCTCGAAGGGCGGCCCATCGACGTCTTCAATCATGGGCGCATGCAGCGCGACTTCACTTACGTCGACGACATCGCCGAAGGGGTGATTCGCGTGATCGATCGGGTTGCCACGCCAGACCCCGCCTATGACGCCGCCAAGCCTGACCCGGCGACAGGCTCAGCGCCCTATCGCCTCTTCAACATCGGCAATCACCAGCCAGTGCCCCTGCTCGAGTTCATCGGCCATATCGAGAGCGCGCTGGGACACAAGGCCGAGATGAACCTGCTGCCGCTGCAAGACGGCGACGTGCCTGCGACCTACGCCGATGTTCAGGCCTTGACCGACTGGACAGGTTTCTCGCCGGCCACCCCCATCGCGGTCGGCATTCGCAACTTCGTCGCCTGGTACCGCAGTTACTACCGCATTGCAAACTGAAATCACCGAGCACGCAGGCGCTCACGACCGCGCCAGCAACTCCAGCAGGTAGCGAACGGGCACGGCATAAGTGATTCCGGTCGGCTGGCTCAGCGCCGACTCCCGATTGCCCTTGATCAGCACCATGTTGACGATGCCGACCACTTGCTGCGTGGCCACGTCGAAAAGCGGTCCACCGCTGTTGCCGGGATAGGCTGTCGCATCGAGCTGCAGCAATTCGAAGCTGCCCTCGCGCAGACGCGTCACCGAGCCCTCGTTCAGCTGCCGGGCAGCCAGCGCCGGCAGCGCACTGGCGACGATCGACGCGATGATGCCGCGATGGGTGACCGGCTTGAACCCCAGCACACCGCCGATCGGAAAACCGATCAGCGCAACGTCGGCCCCTTCGCGCGCCGTTCCAGCGGGCGCCAGCCGAACGGGTGGGCCAGGCCCGTCTTTGAGGCGCAGCAGTGCCAGATCATGCTGTCGATCGCTGGACAACAGCTCCGCCTCGCGCACCCCAAGCTCACCATCGGGTCCCGCAATCTGGATGGCCAGCCTGGAAATTCCCGGCCTGGTGTCGGCCGTCATGTCTGGCAGCACATGCCAGCAGGTTGCGACGATGGACCCGTCGCCGACAAAGAAGCCCGTCCCCCGGAACCGAAAGCGCGGGCTGTCCAGGGCGTTGAAGCTGCCCACCGCGCAAACTGAAGGCTTGGCCGCATCGATCAGGTCTGACAAGGGGTTTGCCGTCAGCCACGAGCAGGTGGCCGTCAGCCCGAGCCCCAACACCGTTCGCCGGGTTGCCGTCATGTTCTAAGTCCCTTCGTCGTTCACGTCAGTCTGCGGGTGCAGCCGGCCGCCGCAGTGTCAGACGTTGCCGGCGCAGCCGTGCATGACTACCGGAACGTGTTGTGCACATGGCCTTGCGCGCTGCAATCATTCGATTTGATGCCGGGGCAGTCGGAGAGCGTCACGTCCATGAAGGTCAAGAAGGAAGTTCTCGAGAAGTCTTGCCCAGCTTCTGGCTGGCAACCCCCCGAGCCGGGGGTTGTTGCTGCCAAGGCCGGGTCTTTAAAGTGCTCTCACTTCGCCAGGAAGTCGCCGTCGAGCCATGCGCTGCCGGCATTCGCAAATCTTAGGGCACGCCAACCTGCTGGGCCCGCCAACACCGGTGATCCGTCCCGGAAAGCATATTGAAAGCACAGGAACAGCGAATGACGCGAATCCTCAGCCACTACTTCAGCCGCCAGATGCTGCGGAAGGCTGCGTTCGACCTGTCATTTCTGTTGTTGTCCACGTTCGCGGTCTTCCTGGCTTTCGCCGACGGAATCGACCAGTTCATGCCGCAGGCGGGTGGGCCGATGCTGTCGGTGGCGGCAGGCTTGTTCGTCGTCAACACCGCGTCGGGCTTCTACCAGCGCAACAACCAGTTCACGTTGTTTCAGGCCTTCTCGCGGGCGGCAGTGGCGCTGTTGATCGTCTTGCCGCTTACCTACATCGCCTTTGGCCTTCTTCCCCAAGGTCTGGCCTACCGCGAGGCAATCAAGTACGCGGCCATGTTCGGCGCCAGTGCGGTCGTGCTCAGGCGGCTGTACGTCACCTTGTGGGGCGCCGACCCTTTGTCGCGAACCCGCATCCTGGTCTTTGGCGCGGGGCCGGCAGCGCAGATCGTCGGCGCCACGCTGAAGACTTCCGACCCCAACGCCCACATCGTCGGCTATGTGTCAGGCCCGAACGAGACGAGCGTGTCGGTCGGTGCCGACGAACTGCTGTCGACCGGCGGGCAGACCCTGACCGAAACCGCCCGACGCCTGCAGGTCGACGAAATCGTGGTGGCGCTGACCGAGCGGCGTTCGGGCAGCATGCCGTTGCGGCAATTGCTGGACTGCAAACTCAGCGGCATCAAGGTCTATGACATTGCAACCCACTTCGAAAAGACCCTGGGCCAGATCCGCATCGACTATGTGAATGCAGGTTGGCTGATCTTCGGCAGCGGGTTCAACCAGGGCTTTGCGCGCACCTGGATCAAGCGCATCTTCGACGTGTTCTGCGCCCTGCTGCTGATCGTCGTGGCTTTGCCGGTGATGCTGATC
Organism: Rubrivivax sp.; assembly: GCA_016707445.1. Taxonomy (GTDB): domain Bacteria; phylum Pseudomonadota; class Gammaproteobacteria; order Burkholderiales; family Burkholderiaceae_C; genus Rubrivivax. Next base: position 21,286 of record JADJHR010000008.1, on the reverse strand, counting down.
ACCGCGGTCCTGATCAAGCTCGAAAGTCGCGGCCCCTTGCTCTACCGACAAGAGCGCGTCGGTCAGAACAGCAAGACCTTCTTCGTCAACAAGTTCCGCAGCATGGGCACCGACGCCGAGAAGGACGGCCAGCCGGTCTGGGCCGCGGCCAACGACAGCCGGGTGACCCGCGTGGGCGCCGTCATCCGCAAGCTGCGCATCGACGAGCTGCCGCAGCTCTTCAACGTGCTCAAGGGCGAGATGAGCCTGGTCGGCCCGCGGCCCGAGCGCCCCTTCTTCGTCGAGCAGTTGACGGCCCAGATCCCGTACTTTGCCGCGCGCCACAGTGTCAAACCCGGCGTCACCGGTTGGGCCCAGGTGCGCTACCAGTATGGTTCGACGATCGAGGACTCACAGGAAAAGCTGCAGTTCGACCTGTACTACGTCAAGAACCACTCGCTGTTTCTTGACGTCGTCATCCTGTTCGAGACAGTCTTCGTGGTGCTGACGGCCAAAGGCGCCCGATAGCTGCGCAAGCTGCACACCTAGAATCTGCGTCCATCCCCAGCCCGATGTGCGCCGGGTGCAGGTGTCTTCATGTTTGAGCGGCAGCTCAGCCTTGTGCTTTTTACCGGACTGTCGGCCGGGCTCGGTTACGCGCTGCTGTTTGGCTATCTGATCCGGCTGGGCCAGCTGCGGCGCGAAACCGCGATGGCGCAAAAGCTGTTGCTGGCGGCAGCGCTGGCCAGCGCCTTCTGGGGTTTTTCGGTCGCCTTTGCCGACGCATCGATCTACATCGCGCCGAGCCAGGTCGCAGCGGCGCTGGACCTTATGCGCTATGGGTTGTGGTTGGCCCTGCTGACGGCCTTGATGCGCGTTGCGCCGGCAGCTGTTGCCGACCGTCCGCCATCAGACCCACCCGGCGACTTGCCCGAAGCGGACCAGCCGCCGGTTGCAGGCTCACCGGGCATCGCGACATCGTTGACCTGGGTCGCGGTGGGCCTGGTGGGCGCGAGTGCAGTCGAACTGGCGTTTCGGGTGGTATCCGACACTCAGAGCCCAGCGGCAGCGCGACTTGCGCCCCTGCTGGCGCTGGCGCTGCCGGTGCTGGGCCTGGTGCTGGTCGAACAGCTCTTTCGCAACCTGTCGCATGACTCTAGGTGGTCGGCCAAGCCACTGTGCCTGGGCTTGGCCAGCCTGTTTGCGTTCGATGTCTACCTTTATGCCGAGGCCGCGCTGCTCGGGCGCGTTGATCCCGATGCCCAGGCCATCCGGCCCCTGGCGCACCTGATCCTGGTGCCCTTCCTGCTGATCGCGGTTCGGCGCACCCGCGACTGGTCGAGCCGAATCCAGTTCTCACGGCGTGCCGTCTTCTATTCGGCCGCGCTGCTGCTGGCGGGGGTCTATCTGCTGTTCTTGGCGGCTGTCGGCTACTACGTCCGATATTTCGGAGGCGACTGGGGGCGCGCGCTGCAACTCGGCCTGGCATTTGCCGGCGGTGTCACGCTGCTGGTGCTGGTGCTGACGGCATCCTTGCGCGCCAGGGTGCGGGTCTTCATCGGCAAGCACTTCTTCCGCTACCGCTACGACTACCGCGAAGAATGGCTTGCCTTCACGGCGACGCTGGCCTCCAATTCCAGCCCGCAGCAGATGGGAGAACTGGTCGTACGGGCGCTGGCCAACATCCTTGAGTGCCCGGCCGGCAGCCTGTGGACGCGTGTCTCGGGCGATGCCGACTATGTGCAGTCGGCATCCTGGAACCAACCTGCGGCCGTTCAAACCGTCACGGCTGACTCGTCGCTCGCCAGCTTCCTGCGCGAACGCACATGGCTGATCGACATCGACGAATACCGCCGAACGGCGTCACTTTACGACCCTCTGATCTTGCCGGACTGGCTGCGCGCCAGCGACAAGGCCTGGGCCGTGATCCCCCTGCCGGTTGGCGCCGACCTGCTGGGCTGGGTGGTGCTGGCCCATCCGCGAACCCCAGTCGATCTCGATTGGGAGACCCGAGACCTGGTGAAGACGGCCAGCCGACAGGCGGCGGGCTACCTCGCGCAGATGCAGGCCACCGAAGCCCTGCTCGAATCGAAGAAGTTCGACGCCTTCAACCGCATGTCGGCCTTCGTCGTCCATGACCTGAAGAACATCGTGACCCAGCTGTCACTGATGCTGAAGAACGCCAAGCGTCTGCGCGACAACCCCGAGTTCCAGGAAGACATGCTGCTGACGGTCGAGAGCTCGCTCGACAAGATGCGGCGTCTGGTACTGCAACTGCGCGAAGGGGCGGTACCGCCTGACGGGGCCCGGGGCGTGGAATTGAGGTCTGTCGCGGGCAAACTCGAGAAGATGGTGCAGACGGCCGGCCGCCAGCTCGAGATGATCATCGATGGGCCGCTGGCCACACGCGGTCATGAAGAACGTCTCGAACGTGTACTAGGGCACCTTGTGCAGAACGCACTGGACGCCACCCCCCCTGATGGCAGGGTATGGTTGAAGATTGATCGTCACAGCGGGCAGGTCAGGGTGGAAGTGGGCGACACAGGGCATGGCATGAGCGAAGAGTTTGTTCGCACCCGGCTGTTCAAGCCATTCAGCAGCACCAAGCGCAGCGGCATGGGCATCGGCAGCTACGAGAGCGCGCAATACATCCACGAGCTGGGTGGGACGATCGACGTTCGCAGCGCGCCCGGGCAGGGCACCGTCATGTCGGTTCTCTTGCCTTTGCTCGATGTCCAACGTGGTTCGGATCTGCAAGCCCAGGCCACGCCATGAGCAGCGCCGTCAATCCGCCGCTGCTGATCGTCGAAGACGATCTGGGGCTGCAAAAGCAGATCAAGTGGTCGCTCGATCGATTCGAGTGCGTGACTGCCAGTGACCGCGAATCGGCCCTGGTGGCATTTCGGCGCCATCGGCCTGCCGTCGTCACCATGGACCTGGGGCTGCCGCCAGACCCCGACGGTACCGAAGAAGGGTTTCGTCTGCTGGGCCAGCTGCTGGAGCTTGACGCCGACGCCAAGGTGATCGTGCTGACCGGCCAGAACGACCGCGCCAACGCGCTGCGTGCTGTCGGCATGGGGGCCTACGATTTTTTTGCGAAACCCTTCGAGCCCGAGTTGCTGGCCCTGACCATCGACCGCGCCTACAGGCTGTTCGAGTTGCAAAGCGAGAACCGGCGCCTGCAAGCCCTGCAGCCCAGCGGCACGCTGGCCGGGCTGATCACGCGCGACCCCGAGATGCTGCGCATCTGCCGCGTCATCGAGCGTGTGGCCAGCAGCGACGCCACCGTGATGCTGCTGGGTGAAAGCGGTACCGGCAAGGAGGTGCTGGCCCAGGGCCTGCACCAGGCATCCAAACGCAGCGGTAAGTTCGTCGCCATCAACTGCGCGGCCATCCCCGAGGCCCTGCTTGAAAGCGAACTGTTTGGCTACGAGAAGGGCGCCTTCACCGGGGCTGCGAAGACCACCGTAGGCAAGATCGAGACCGCCAACGGCGGCACGCTGATGCTCGACGAGATCGGCGACCTGCCGCACCCGCTGCAGGCCAAGCTGCTGCGCTTTCTGCAGGAACGAAAGATCGAGCGCATTGGGGGGCGGCAGGAGATTGCCGTAGATGTGCGGGTGGTGTGCGCCACGCACCAGGATCTGCCGGAACTCATCAAGCAGCAGCGGTTCAGAGAGGACCTCTACTATCGGCTGGCAGAGATCGTTGTCAACATTCCGGCATTGCGTGAACGGCAGGGCGATGCACTGCTGCTGGCGCAAACCTTCTTGCGGCGTTTCTCGGTTGAACAGCGCCGCTCCCTAACATTTAGCGATGAGGCCATGACGGCCGTCGAAAGCAATGATTGGCCTGGTAATGTCCGGCAGCTGCTCAACTCGATGAAACGTGCAGTGATCATGGCCGAGGGCAGCAGGGTGAGTTCGGAAGACCTTGGCTTGGTGGCTGCTTCGTCTGCGGCAACGAGTGATTTTCCTGGTGAATTGTCGCTGGATCTGCGTCAAGCGCGAGAAACCGCCGAGCGCCAAGTGGTGCTGGCGGCCCTTGCGCGTGCCTCGGGCAATATGGCACGCACGGCAGAAATGCTAGGCGTTAGCCGGCCAACGTTGTATGACCTGATAAACCGCCTTGCCATTCGGCAACAGGTGGAGGGCTGAACATCGGCGCATTGGGGCGTGCGCTTAGCGCCGCCGGCGCCATTCTGGCCCTTGGCGAACAGTGGCACGCACGACAATCTCGTTTCCTGCCGCGCTACCTATTTGCGGAGAGTGCTGTGATGGCAATTACAAGAATCAACCTCTCTCTTGGCTTCCTAGTGGCCGCTTTGGCCCTGGGTTGTGGCGGCAAGTCCGAGGGCGACTTGATCGCGTCGGCCAAGCAGTTCATGGCAAAGGCGGAGTATTCCGCGGCAGCTGTAGATTTGAAGTTGGCCTTGCAGCAAGCGCGGAGCTCGGCTGAGGCGCGATTCCTGCTGGGTGTGGTGCTTCTGGAGCAGGGGAACAACTCTGCGGCAATGGTCGAACTGGGTAAAGCGCGAGACCAAAACTTCAACGAGGAACTGTTGGCGCCAAAGCTGGCGCGCGGTTGGCTGGCTACGGGCAAGTTTAAAGAGATCGCGCAGGCTTACGATGGCACGACGCTGAAGATCGCGTCGTCTCAGGCCGAGCTGAGTACTGCGGTGGCCTTGGCGCATGCCCGGCTAAACCAGCGCGCCAAAGCCGGCGCAGCGATTGCCGAGGCACTAAAAGCCGATCCCAAATATCCTTGGGCCCTAGTAACCAAGGCGCGACTTGTGGCCGGCAGCGGCAAGGTCGACGAAGCACTGGCTTTGGTCAATCAAGCCATCACCCCTGGCTCACCGAGTGGGGACGCCTTTTTTATGCGTGGTGAGCTCCTGCGCGCCGGGAAGAACGACCTTGATGGTGCGATCAAGGCCTACCAACAGGCGTCTGCAGACCCAAAGGTGGAACTGGCTGCTCGCACGGCGTTGATCCAGATCTATCTGTCAAGGCGGAGACTGGCTGAGGCTAGGGCGCAATTGGCCGAGTTGCAAAAGTCGTTTCCCAAGAATCCGCAATCGCATTACCTCGACGCATTAGTGGCCTATGCGGGCAAGGACTACGCGCGCGCAGAGTCCGTCACCGAACAGTTGCTGCGTGTGGCGCCCAAAAGCCCGCAACTGCTGGTGCTGGGGGGCGCCGCCAGCCTGCAGCAAGGCGCACTGCTGGCTGCTGAGTCCAAGCTTGGCAAGGTGGTGCAGACGGTCGAGGGCTCAACAGTAGCCCGAAAGATCCTAGCCGAAACCTACCTGCGGATGGGTCAGCCTGAGAAGCGCTCGCCGCGCTGCGCCCCATACTCGAACGGGCGGAGCCGGACGGTGAAGCTTTGGCGCTAGCTGGTCAGCTTCCAGCTGCAGGCTGGGAATGCGCGCGAGGCCGAGGCGATGTTTGCCGCCGCTGCCAAGCTCGAAAGACATGCAGGTGCTAACGGCGTTGGCACTGACCGACCTAGTGAAAGGCAAGGCCGAGGTAGCCTTTGATGCGCTGCAAGACATCGCGGCTAGAGACCCTGGCGAAACCGCCGATCTAGCCTTGATCAGCGCACATTTGGGCCGACACGAGTATGACGCGGCCTTGGCTGCGACTGCCCTGCTGGAGAGGAAGCTGCCGACTAAGCCTACGGCCGCCTATCTTCGTGGCTTGGCCTTGCGGGGAAAGGGTGACGCAGCCGGCGCCCGGGTTGCGTTCGAGGCCGCTCTGAAGATTGAACCCGGGCACTTTGCGTCGGTTGCTTCGCTAGTGTCACTCGACCTGCAGGAGGACAAGCCGGATGCGGCCCAACAGCGGTTGCAAGCTGCGATCAAGCTCAACCCCAAGAACATCAGCGCCCGAATGGCCATGGTCGACCTAATGGTTCGCCAGAAGGCCGAGCCGAAAGTTCTGCTGTCAGCTATCGACGAGGCCATCAAGATTGCGCCTGCTGACGCAGCGCCGCATGTGGCCAAAATCGCGCAGCTCTCGCGGATGAACGACGTGAAGGCGGCGGTCTCTGCCGCGCAAAATGCCATGGCCTCCTTGCCACAGGACCCGGATGTGCTCCAAGCTGCCGGCCGTGCAATGTCGAACGCTGGTGACGAGCAGCAAGCCCTTAGCGCCTTTACCCGGCTGGCCGCAGCGGCGCCGCGCTCCGCGCTTCCGCATCTGCTATTGGCGGATGTGCACGCCAAGCTCGGAGATGTTGCAGCGGCAGCGTTCAGCCTGAATAGAGCTTTCGACACAGAACCGCAATCAGCCGAGGTACATCGTCGCCTGTTGGCACGGGCCTCTAGAACGAAGAACTTTAAGCCCGTGTTAGCGGCGGCCAAGGAGTTGCAGAAGCGCTTTCCGCAATCGGCGGCAGGCTTTTTGCTGGAAGGAGACGCCGAGGCAGCGCGCAAGGATGGGCCTGCGGCGCTGGCCGCCTATCGAGGTAGTTTAAAAAAGGCTGATACTCTTGGTATCCCTCAGAAGCAGGTTTTTTTGACGCTGCGATTGTCCAGTGACACGGCCGGCGCTGAGCGGTTTGCGGTTGATTGGCTAAAGGCCAACCCTAAAGATGCGGGCTTCAGAGCACTTCTTGGAGGAGAGGCTATTCTGCGTAAAGACTACAGCAGTGCTGAGCGATACTTTCGACAGGTACTAGTCTTGCAACCGGATAATGGTGCCGCGATGAACAACTTGGCTTGGTTGATGGCCGAGCGCGGCGCCAATGGTGCTGTTGCGTTGGCCGAAAATGCGCTCAAACTCGCGCCCGGCGCGGCACAAGTGATGGATACGCTGGCTAAGGCCTTGGCTGCTGAGGGGTATTTCGCACGCGCGATCGATATTCAGAAGAAAGCGCTTAGCGTCATGCCCGACTATCACGAATATCGCCTGAACCTGGCGCGGTTATATTTAAAGGCAGGCAAGAGGACCGAGGCCGGCGCGGAGCTCGCAACCTTGGCCAGGCTGGGTGGCAAGTTCGCGTTTCAGGTTGAAGTTGCAGAGATGCGGAGAGCCCTGGGTGATTAGCGTTCACGCTGGGCCCCGATTTTGAGCGCAGCCCTTCGCCTGACATTCCCCAGGGCGCACTGGACGCAGATCTACAGCACCAACCCGCTGGAGCGATTGAACGCGGAGATCAAGCGGCGCACCCGCGTCGTGGGCATCTTCCCCAACGACGCCTCGATCACGCGGCTGGTCGGCGCCATGATGCTCGAGCAGAACGACGAGTGGTCGCTGAACCGGCGCTACATGCAGCTTGAGGGCCTGCAGACCGTCAGCGATACTGCGCCCACTCGGCTGCCCGCTGTGGCTCGCTGAGTACCGCGCATCTCAGCTCTGTCCGGGCTGTGGACTTACACCATGCGCCAGGACATCATCAGTACGAGTCTTGAAGTGTCGGAAGTTTTTACGTCTTGCCCCTTCACCGATCTTCAAATTTTCCTATCCCATTGATTTGAAATAGATTTTCGAATTCGGCACAAGTGATGCATACGAAATCTTCAAGGTCGTCGATGAAGGCCTTCTCAGTTCCCCAAAAGGAGTCCAGAAATGAACAAGTTCTTCAAACTCGCCGCTGTTGCTGCAGCGACGGTGTTGTGCGGTGCAAGCGCAAGCCGTCCTGTTGATTGATGATTTTGCAACGTTCCGCAAACCGCATCTGATCTTGATGGCACGGAACGCAACCGGTGTGGCGGCGGGACAGGTTGGTGATGCTTCAATTCTTGGCGGTTATCGCGATATCTATGTGATTAAAACCGCTCCCGCGGCTTTGTCTTTAGGTAGCGGTGTCACCGCCACGGCAGAGGCTGGGTTATTTAATTTTTCTGGAAACAACTGGCAACGTTGGCTATGGGGTGTTGCGCTACGACGGGGTAAAGACGTATGGCGATGCCGGAGTCGGTGTAACGGATATTCGGGATGCAAATCCTACAAATTGGCTGCTTGGAGCTTATACCGGAACCACAATTGGGGATTTGACTACCATTGGACCTGGTATTAGCTTTTCTTATACTTCTGATTTTGTTTTTGATATTACCATTCTTGTTTATACCGCCGATGGTATATCTGTTGCAAAGCAAACGACTGCAGTGACAGGTTTCGAGGCAGATAACGTTACCCCGATATTCCAGAGCGATAGCATTCTGTTTAGTGAGCTCATTGATCTTGCGACTGGGTTGCCGATTGATCTCTCCACGCTCAACGACACTCGTGCTATCGAGGTTGTGTTCAATGGAAACCTTGGTCAAGCAAGTATTGATTTGGCTTTCACGCCGCCAACCAATGTTGTTCCTGAGCCGACTTCTGTCGCATTGGTCGGTCTTGCGCTTCTCGGCCTCGCTGCTGCCAAGAAGCGTCGGAATGTGTAAACGATTGATTTCTTGACTCTGAAAAGGCACCTTCATGGGTGCCTTTCTCTTCCTGATTCGAAAGGAACCTAAGCTAAGCTCACCCTGTGAGCCACTCGCCGCGTAGTTTTGCGGCAGTCCCCACCCAGGAGCTGCCACCATGGCCTACAACCCCATCCAGCTCCAGCAAGGCATATCACTGCCCGAATTCTTGCAGTCCTTTGGCACGGAGGCTGCTTGCTGCTTGCTGCTTGCTGCTTGCTGTGAAGCTGAGCTGCGCGCGCGCTGGCCGGAGGGCTTTGCCTGCCCGCGTTGCGGTGGCGGCGCCCACTGCATCCTCTTCAGCCTTGGCCGTCCGCTGTTTCAATGCCATGCTTGCCGTCGCCAGACTTCACTGACCGCGGGCACGCTGTTTGGCAGCACCAAGCTGCCGCTGACGACGTGGTTCTTGGCGATCTACTTCATCAGCCAGGCCAAGACCGGGCTGTCTGCCCTGGAACTCAAGCGCCACATCGGCGTCAGCTACCCCACGGCCTGGCTGCTGCACCACAAGATCATGACGGCCATGGCCGCGTGCGAGGTCCAACACCGCCTGTCCGGTGCGGTCCAGGTCGACGACGCGTATCTTGGCGGCGAGCGTGCCGGCGGCAAGCCCGGTCGCGGCACTGAGAACAAGATCCCCTTCGTCGCAGCCGTTTCGCTCAATGATGCTGGCAACCCGCGCTTTGCCAAGCTGACGCCGGTGGTGGGCTTCACGAGAGAGGCGATCCGCACCTGGGCTCGAGCCAACTTGACCCCGGGCGCCAGCGTCCTCAGCGATGGCCTGGCTTGCTTTGCAGCAGTGACCGACGCCGGCTGCACTCATAACTTCGAAGTTGTGGGACAACGCAAGCCCCGCGAGTTGCCTCAGAGCCTGTGAAGCATTCGTTTCGCAGCGACCGGAGGCTTGGTCACGTCCAAGGGGGCGGTTGACGAAGCGGCCGGCGCAGTCGATGCACTCGGCAAGCGGTCTGGCGCATACACGGGTTCGATTTCCGGGTCTACCCTGATCTCTTAGGTCTTCATACAGTACCCAGCCCTGTTGCAGACGGAGTTGTGCCCAGGCTGCCCGCCACAGACCAGCGGGCCGGATAAACTCTGCCACCTACCCCTCCTATCCGATTGCCCTGGCGCATGACCGCAGGCTCCGAAGCGCAAACTGCTGACTCTCCCCTGCCCGTAGCGGTGCTGAGCAATGTTGAGAAGTCCTACCAGATGGACGCCGTGACCGTGCCTGTGTTGCGAGACATCGACGTCTCGATACGTCCAGCCTTGTTCACTGTCCTGCTCGGCCCCTCAGGCAGCGGCAAGACCACGCTGCTGAATCTTCTGGGCTGTCTTGATCGGCCCGACAAGGGCAAGGTCACCGTTGCGGGCACCGCCGTCAATACCCTCACAGACGACGAACTCTCCGACTTCCGCAGCGAGAACATCGGCTTCGTCTTCCAGTCGTTCAACCTGATTCCGGTACTGACCGCGTTTGAGAACGTTGAGTACCCGCTCATCCTTGCAGGCATGGATCCGGATCGTCGACAACGGCGCGTCAAGCGATTGCTTGAGGCCGTGGGCCTGGCGGACCGTGCCGACAACCGGCTTGGGCAACTCTCCGGCGGCCAGCGACAACGAGTCGCCATTGCCCGTGCGCTGGCACGCAAGCCCAAGCTCGTGATCGCCGACGAGCCGACGGCCAACCTCGACAGCCAGACGGGTGCTGCGATCATTGCGCTGATGCGCTGGATGCAGCAGAACTTCAAGATCTCGTTCATCTTCTCGTCGCATGACAACGGGTTGATCAAGGCTGCCGACGATCTGATCGTGCTGCGTGATGGCGTCATTCAGTCCGTGCGGCGCAAGCCCGACCCCGACAAGCTGCAAACCCCTGGCGGGCCAATCGAGCCCCCGGTTGATGGCGAACCGGCACCGTGGGCCGAGGGGGGTGACGAGACCGACTTCGCCTTTCTGTACGACACCACCCGGCCGGGCTAGCGATGATGACGCTGTCGCTGGCGATGCGCAATCTGCTGCGCAATCGGCGTCGGTCGCTGGCGACGCTGTTGGCGTTGGCTATTGGCGCGACGTCGGTGTTGCTGTTCGGTGGTTACAGCGCCGACATCAAGTACAGCCTGTTGACGAGTTATGTGCACACCGGTGGCCATCTGCAGATCCAGCACAAGGACTTCTTCCTGTTCGGCAACGGCAACCCCACGGCGTACGGCATCGTGGGCTACAACAAGCTGATCGAAGCGATTCGCAGCGACAAGGACCTGGGCGGCAAGGTTCTTGTCGTTTCGCCCGATTTGAGCTTCGGCGGGCTGGCCGGCAATTACGAGGCCGGTGTTTCGCGCACGGTGATCGGCATGGGCTACGTGGCTGAAGACGTGGCCAAGATGCGCGAATGGAACGAGTACCGCATCCCGCCGATCTCGGTGCCGTACGCTTTGCTCAACGCACCTGAAGACGCGGCCGTGGTCGGGATCGGGGTCGCACGGGTGCTGTTGCTGTGCGACAAACTCGGCGTCAAGGACTGCCCGCAACCCCAGGTCGAGAAGAAGTCTGCAGGCGGGGCAGCTTTGCCGGCCGACATCGCCGCATTGGCGATGGATGAGCCGGCGGCTGCTGGCGGCAAGCCGTCTGCCGGCAAGGCGGCCATCGAGCTCTTGGCCACTCAGCCCCGGGGCTCGCCCAACGTGGCCTCGCTCAAGGTCATCGCGGCTGAGGACCAGGGCTTCAAGGAACTCGACGAAGTCGCCGTCATCCTGCAGTTGCAGCAGGCGCAAAAGCTGGTCTATGGACGGGCTGCGCCGCGCGCCACCTCAATCATGGTCCAGCTCGAGCACACGTCCGACATGCCGCAGGTCGCCAAACGCCTGCGCGAAATCGCAGAACAGGTCATGCCCGGCAACGCCCTGGCTGTGCTCGACTTCAAGCAGCTCAACCCGTTCTATGGCGAGACCATCAACCTGTTCAATACCATCTTCGGCTTCATCTTCGTGCTCATCGGCGGCATCGTGCTCTTTACCGTCAGCAATACGATGATGGCCGCAGTGATGGAGCGCACCACCGAGATCGGTACCGTTCGCGCTGTGGGGCTGCGCCAGGGTGGCATTCGCAAGCTGTTCGTTACTGAGGGCTTTCTTCTCGGCTGCGTCGGTGCCGTACTGGGCGTGGTTGTTGCGCTGGTGCTGGCTGCGGTCATCAATGGCCTGAACCTGACCTGGCTGCCACCGGGTTCGTCGACGCCGCTGCCATTGACAATCCGGGTGTTCGGAGAATTTGGCATGATCGTCGGTACGATGATCGGCCTGATCGTGATCGCGACCCTGTCTGCCTGGTTCCCGGCCTGGCGGGCGGCCAAGTTGAGCATCGTCGACGCGCTGAGACACGCCTGATGAATCGATTCCGTTTCTACCTGTTGTTATTGCCCTGGGTGACTGCGGTCACGTCGGGGTTGCCGCTGCCGGCCATCGCCGCCCCCGATGCGCAGGCGCTGCTGGTCGCCAGCGACGCGATCAGAAATCCGTCTCAGCCGTTCAGGGTCACCGTCACCTTGACCGAATTCGAAAAAGGGCAGCAGGTCGATTCCACCACCCTGACCAGCTACGCACGCACCCTGGAAAGCGGCGGGCAGTTCGCCAGCTTGGTGCGATTCGTGGAACCGGCGCGTGACGCCGGCAAGCTGATGCTGAAGAACGGCAAGGACCTGTGGTTCTTCGACCCGGGCACCAAATCCAGTGTGCGCATCTCGCCGCAGCAGCGGCTGATGGGTGAAGCGTCCAACGGCGACGTCATCACGGCCAGCTTTGCGCGCGACTACAAGGCCGCGTATGGCGCTGAAGAGACGATCACCGATGGCGAGCGCAAGCCGCGCAAGTCGCACAAGCTGCTGCTCAGCGCGGCCACCGAAGACGCAACCTATGCGTCGATCGAGCTGTGGGTCGATGCCGAAAACCGGCGGCCGATCAAGGCCAGGTTCCTGGCCGACTCGGGGCGCCTGCTGAAGACCGCGTACTACCGGCGCTTTCAGGCCCAGCTGGGTGCCGAGCGGCCGACCGAAACCGTCATCATCGACGGCTTGAACCCGCAGCAGGTCACCTTGGTGCGCCTGACCGACTTCGCCGCGCGCAACATTCCCACCACCTGGTTCCAGCGCGACTACCTGCCCCGATTCCAGGGAGACTGACCCGAGATGCCACAACGCCGCGCCAGCCTTCTTGCCCTGTGTTGTGGGCTCGCCATGCTTGCCCCGCCCGCGTGGGCGGCCGATGACGCCGCGGCGCTGGACCTGCAGCCCGCAGCCGAACCCACACCCAGCAAGACCGACAGCCGCAGCCTCAGACTCTTTGGTGAGGTGGCGGCGGGACGGTTGAGTCAACGCTACGGCCTGGCGACCGAGGACACGCGCCGGGCTTCGATCGACCTGAACTGGCAGTTCAAGCCCTCGCCCCAGTGGCGCGCGGTGATCTCGGACCGCCTGGACGACATCCACCCGGTGGACGCTGGAAGTCGATCGACGCTGAACAGCCTGCGCGAAGCCTTCGTCGGCTGGCAGGCCGAGAACGGGCGCCAGGCCGTCGACTTGGGGCGATTGAACCTGCGTTACGGCCCTGCCTACGGATTCAATCCGACCGACTATTTTCGAGATGGCGCGACGCGTGCAGTGACCAGCGCCGACCCGCTGGCCCAGCGCGAAAACCGCCTGGGCACCGCGATGCTGCGATTGCAGACGCTGTGGGATGGCGGTTCGGCGTCGGTCGTTCTTGCCCCCAAGCTTCGCGACGGGCCGAGCGATCGTCCGTTCAGTCTGGACCTCGGCGCCACGAATCATTCCGACCGTGCGCTGCTGGCCGTCAGCAGCCGCGCCGGTGACAGCGTCAGCGTGCAGGGTTTCGTCTTTCATGAACGCGGCAAGGGTCTGCAACTGGGCGCCAACGCCACGGCGCTGCTGAGCGACTCGACCGTCGGCTTCCTGGAATGGTCGGGCGGCAAGGACACAAACCTGCTCAGCGAGACGCTCGACCCTGTCGCCCGGGTTGAGCGTCGCAACCGAGCCGCACTCGGCCTGACCTACACCACGCCGTCTCGCCTTGCCGTAACTGCCGAGCTTGAGTACAACGGCTTCGCGCTCGACAAGTCGCAGTGGCAGCAGGCCGTGGCGTCATACGGCATCGATCCGCTCGGTGCCTACCTGGTCCAGGTGCAGCGGCGACAGGACATTGCTTCGCGACGCGCTGTCCTGGTCTACCTGTCGCAGCGCGATGCCTTCATCAAGAATCTCGAAGTGACGGGACTTGTGCGCTACAACGCTGAAGACCACAGCCGCTTTGCCTGGGCCGAGGCGCGCTATCACTGGCCACGGGTCGATGTGGCCCTGCAGTGGCAGGCGAACCTGGGGCGTTCGAACTCTGAGTACGGTGCCGTGCCGGGCAAACGCCTGGTGCAGGTGCTGGCGGCTTTTTATTACTGAAGACGATCCAGGGCAAGCGTTCAGGGTGCCCTGAACGCCAGCACCACGTTGCTGCCACCGAACGCGAACGAGTTCGACAGCGCCAACGGCAGTTCACCGACATCCCGGCCCTCGCCCAGCACGTGGTCAACGCCCAGGCAGGCGGGGTCAAGCTCGGACCGGTGCGCAGTCGGCGGCACCATGCCCTTGTAAACCGCCATCGCCGTGATCAAGGCCTCGATGGCGCCCGAAGCCCCCATCAAATGGCCGTGCATGGACTTGGTGGCACTGACGGGCAGCCGGGGCGCCAGGTCACCAAAGTGCTGGCGCAGCGCATCGATCTCGACCGGATCGCCCTCTGGCGTTGCTGTGCCGTGCGCGTTGACGTAGCGCACATCATCATTGTTCGCAGCTGCGTCTCTGAGCGCCGCACGCAGCGCGCGCAACTGGCCCGAGGCCAGTGGCGCAGTGATGTGGCCGTGGTCGCACGAACTACCGACACCGGCAAGCTCGGCATAGATGCGGGCGCCGCGAGAAAGCGCGCGCTCACGTTCCTCAAGCACAAGGATGGCAGATCCTTCGCCCAGCACCAGGCCGCCGCGATCGGCCGCAAACGGGCGACAAGAATCGCGTGCTGCGGCTTCATCGGCCGCCGGAGCCAGAACCTGCATCGACAGCCAGGCCTTAACCACGCCGTAGGGCAAAGCGGCTTCAGCGCCGCCCGCCAAGGTCACGTCGCAATCACCTGCGCGGATGCGGCGCACGCCATCGGCGATGGCCGCCGCTGCCGACGCGCAGGCGACGGAATAGGTGTAACAGGCGCCACCCAGGCCGAACAACTGCGCCACATGGGCGGCCGCCGCATTGTTCATGCACTGCACCACGGTCAACGGCGACAGGCGCGAACGGTTGCGCAGGAACAGATCGCGGTAGCCCTTTTCTGTAGTCTGGGCACCGCCGACGCCGGTGCCCAGCAGCACGCTGCTGCGCTCGCGCTCCTCTTCGGGCAAGTTGTCGATGCCCGCATCCACCCAGGCTGCCGACGCGGCCAGCACGGCCATCTGGCTGACCCGGTCGAGCGTTGCATTGCGGCCGCGCCCGAGAATCGGGGCAGCATCGACGTCCTTGCACACCGCACTGGCAATCGTTGCGCTGTGCGGGGCATCGCCGACGGCGTTGAGGCTGATCGCGCTGCGACCGGCCATCAGGTCGGCAAAGGCCAACTCGACATCTCGTCCCTGGGGTGCCACCAGGCCGAGACCGGTGACGACAACACGGCGTCGCGAATCAGGCATGCGGCCCCCTCAGGACGATGAGGCCTTGGCCGCCAGCGCCCCCATGAAGGGTTCGACAAGTTTCTGCAGATCGGCGACGGTCTGTGGCCGCTCGGTCGGTTCAGCGATCGAGGTACCCAGTGTGTCTTCCAGCGCGAACAGCATCTCGGCCAGCGACAGCGAATCGACGTTCAGATCGGCCAGCGTGGCCTCGGGCACCACCGCTTCGGGGGCCGCGTCGCAATACTTGCCAATCACCTGGCGAATCAGCGAAAGGGAATCCATTTCAGGCGCGGACATGTTCGGTGCTCCTCGTGTTCGTGGTGATCGGTGGCCTGGTGACCTCCGCCCGGGCCAGCTCGGTGGGCGGCGTGGCGCCCCGCAGAAAATCTTTCATCTCCGACAGGACGCGCGCCTTTTCCTTGTCGATGCTGATCATGTGATAGCTCTCGTTCAGCAAGACACAATGCACGCGCTCGGAGCTTACGCCACTTGCCACCTCGAAGGCACTGCGTGGCGAGGCGGCGTCGTCGTCACGCGCATGCACCAGCAAGGTCGGCGCCACGATGGCCGGCATGCCCTGTCGCACCAGCCGCATCAGGCCCTTGGCTTCGAGCAGATCGCGAACCCTGAGCACCGAAGCACCGGCATCCGAGCCGCCCGACTCTCGCATCTGTGCAGCGATCCAGGCACGCAACCGCTCGTCCTTCAAGCCGAACGGCTCGCGCTCCTTGACGGCGATTCGACCTGCCCACGGCAGAACCCTGGCCAGAGGCAACATCCACCGCGTCCAGGGTGCAGCCCAGCCGTCATAGTGCAGCGTGGTCGACAGCGACAGCACGTGGGAGACCGCTTCAGGGCGTTTACCGGCGATGAACAGCGACAGCAGCGCGCCGATACAAAGCCCGCCCACCGCCAAGGTGTCGCACTGCTGGCGCATGCGGTCGAATTCAGCCACGGCAGCCGCGGCCCATTCGCGATGGCCCGAAACTTGTGTACTTGGCAAGCCATGGGAATAGCCGGTGATCACCGCGATTCGCACGGTGTACCCGGCCCGATGAAGCCCTCGGGCCAGGTACTGCAACTCCAGCGGCGTGCTCGACAAGCCATGGAACAACAGCACGCCGTTGCGGCCGCCAGGCAGGTTCAAGGCTTGGGGGCCCGGCGGTTTCGGGGGTACTGCCGGTGACGCTGGCGAGACCACGCTGGGCCTCGGCCGCACCACGGTCAAACCCGTGACTGCACGGTCGCCGTCGCTTCGATACCAGCCAGATGACCGGCCGCTAGCGTCGGCAGCGCCTTCGTCAACCCAGCTGCCCGCGCGGCCGGGCCCGAACCGGCTGGGCTCGAAACGACTCTCTCCGAAGCGGCCAGGGCCCTCTTCGGATTCAGTCGCGCGTCGGCCAGTGGGGTCCATTGATGCTGGGCAGCGTTCAGTTGAAATCGTCGACTGCAGCTCGATCAGATCGTCGAAACCAAGCCTTCTGTCAACCTTAGCAGAGCGGCGCCTCGTCAGAAGCGCAGAGCAAACCAAAGTCGCTACAAGTGCCTGTCAGACAAAAAGAGTTACCGGTTGCGCCTGGTGCGCCGTGACCCCATTCTCGCGGATCAAGGGGCTCGCCGTGAATATTGCGCTGCACCTTGATGCGTGCCGGCTTTGGGCTCGCGGCCTCGCATCGCGCTGTGCGAAGATCGCGGCCCGATCCATCGTGGGTGGCCCCCGGCTGGCTCGACACGTGCGCGCAGCGATTGCCGGGGTCAGGCGCAAGGGCGGTCGGCCGAACTGGATCCCGATACATCTCGAGAGGTACGAGTGAAGATCAACATGCTGTCGTTTCCTGCCTTGTCTCGCCGATGGCTGTCACTGCTGGTGCTGCTGACTCTGGGCTTGGCGGGCTGCGCGAGCGGGCCCTCACTGCCGCCGGCGCCGCAGACGCTGCCCGCGTCGCTGGATTACACCTACGTGATCGGCCCGGGCGACAGCTTGAATGTGTCGGTCTGGCGCAACCCCGAGCTGTCGATGGCGGTTTCGGTGCGGCCCGACGGCAAGGTCAGCGCGCCGCTGGTCGATGAGCTGGTCGCGCAGGGCAAGACACCCGCCCAGCTGGCGCGTGAAGTCGAACAGGTGCTCGGCAAGTACGTGCGCGATCCGATCGTCACGGTGATGGTGACAGGGCCGACGCGGTTCATTCGTCGCTCTGCGCCAAGGGACCTGAGACTCATGCAAGAACTCGTCAGACAAGCGCTGTCCATCCTGCGTGGCATGTGGAAGTACCGCTGGCCGGCGGTACTGACCGCCTGGGTGGCTGCCATCGTCGGGGTGGTTGTCGTTTTCAAGATCCCTGACCAGTTCGAAGCCTCGGCCCGCATCTACGTCGACACGCAATCGATCCTCAAGCCGTTGATGGCCGGCCTGACGGTGCAGCCCAACGTGGAACAGCAGGTGTCGATGCTGAGCCGCACCCTGATCAGCCGGCCGAACGTCGAAAAGCTGATCCGCATGGCCGACATGGACCTGAAGACCAGTTCGAAGAGTGAGCAAGAGTCGCTGATCGAGCGAATCACCAGGGACATCCAGATCAAGAACACGGGGCGCGACAACCTGTACACCATGGCGTTCAAGGATTCCGACGCCGAAAAGGCCAAGCGTGTGATCCAGTCGCTGGTCTCGATCTTCGTCGAATCGAGCCTGGGTTCGAGCCGCAAGGACACCGATTCGGCCAAGACCTTTCTGAACGAGCAGATCAAGCAGTACGAAACCAAGCTCGAAGAGGCCGAAGGCAGGGTGAAAGAGTTTCGGCTGCGCAACATCGAGACGCAGTCGGCTGACGGCAAGGACACGGCGACACGGGTCGGCGAGATGTCAAAACAACTGGCCCAGGCCCAGCTGGAACTGCGCGAAGCCGAGAACGCGCGCGATGCCGCAAAGCAGCAACTGGCCGCCGAAAGGGGCCAGGGCGCCAGCCTGGCAACACAAAGCCTGCTGCAGGAGTCGTCGATCTCCGTGGCCACGCCCGAGATCGATTCGCGCATCGAGACACAGAAGCGCAACCTCGATGCACTGCTGCAGCGCTACACCGAGCGTCACCCCGACATCGTCACCACGCGTCGCCTGATCAAGGATCTGGAAGATCAGAAACGCAAGGAAGTGGCCGAGCTGCGCAAGGCCGCGATGGCGACGGCAACGACATCGGCACCCACGGCCAATGCCAGTCTGGCGGCACAAGAGCTCAATCGCCTGCTCGCCGGGGCCGAAGTTCAGGTGGCAGCGCTCAAGGCGCGCGTGGCCGAATACAGCAGTCGCTATGCCGCGGCCCGTGCTTCGCTGAAGACCGCGCCGCAGATTGAAGCCGAAGCCTCCCAGCTGAACCGCGACTACGCCATCATCAAGAAGAGCTACGAGGACCTGGTGTCACGCAAGCAGTCGGCCGTGATGTCCGGTGAACTGGAGGTGGCGTCCGGCGTGGCCGACTTCCGCCTGATCGACCCGCCGCGCGTGTCGCCCAAACCGGTGTCGCCGAACCGGCTGGCCCTGCTGCCGCTGGCTCTGGTGGCGGCCATCGGGGCCGGCATCGCGGTTGCCTTCGTCGCCAGCCAGCTGCGGCCGGTGTTCAGCGACGCCAACGAACTGCGCACCAAGACCGGCCTGCCCTTGCTCGGCGTGGTGTCGATGGCGCTCAGCGACGATCAACGTCGGGCCGAGCGCCGCGGCACGATCCAGTTCTATGGGGCGTCCGCAGGGTTGGTCGGCATCTTTGTCGTCGGCCTGGTCGCCATGGCTTTCATGGCTCGCAACTACGGGTGACACCATGAGCTTGATCGAGCAGGCCGCGCGTCGCCTTGAACAACTGCGCCAGGCGGGCATCATGGTGCCCGAAATCGAGTCAGCGGCACCGTCCTATCAGCCCGAGCCGCCGCGGCAGCGGCCGGCCATCCAGCACAGCCCGGTGGTGGGTGCGACCTCGCGCGTGGTCACGCTCGACCTGGACATGCTGGCGGCCAAGGGCATCGTCACGCCGAACGCGCCACGCTCGTTCATCGCTGACCAATATCGTGTGATCAAACGGCCCTTGCTGGACAACGCGACGAACCGGGAAGACGGTGCGGTCCGGCACGCCAACCTGATCATGGTTACCAGCGCGTTGTCGGGGGAGGGCAAGAGCTTCACCTCGATCAACCTGGCGATGAGCATCGCGGCCGAGATGGACAAGACCGTGATGCTGGTCGATGCAGACGTCGCGCGGCCGTCGATCCTGAAGGTGCTCGGGGTTGAGCCTTCAGCCGGCCTGCTCGAAGTGCTGGAAGGCAAGGCCGACATGGCCAGCACGCTGTTGCGGACCAATGTCGACAAGCTCACCCTGCTGCCCAGCGGAACACCCCATCCCAAGGCCACCGAGCTGCTGGCGTCCGAATCGATGGGCGCCTTGCTGGACGACATCGCCACGCGCTATGCCGACCGCATCGTCATCTTCGATTCGCCGCCGCTGCTGCTGACCACCGAGTCGCGCGTGCTCGCCTCGCACATGGGGCAGATCGTCGTCGTCGTGGTTCACGCCGGCCGCACGCTGCAGGCCGAAGTGCAGCATGCCCTGTCAACCATTGAAAGCTGCCCGATCCGGCTGATGCTGCTGAACAAGGCGCGTTCGATCGGCAAGGATTCGTACGGCTACGGGTATGGCTATGGCTATGGCTATGGCTACGGTTACGGCTACACCCAGGGATACGAACCCCGCGACAACGCGGCCAGTGCGCCGTCGAAAGCCTGAATGAAGGCGTCGGCCGATCGAGGCGCCAAGGGCAACGACGGCGGCATGCGGGTGCGCTCGGCGGGCATTGCGTGCTGGCCCCGCTGGTCCTTGTCGGCCTGCCTTTGATGGCGCTGGCGCAGGGGATCGTCGTGGTGCCCACGTTCTCGCTGTCCGAGACCTACACGAACAACCGCGACCTCAAGGCGAACGATCCCCAGTCGGATCTGATCACCCAGGTCAGCCCGGGCTTGAGCGTTTCAGCCCGACGCGGGGAACTGCAGGGCAACTTGACGTATGCGTTGAACGGCCTGCTGTATGCGCGCGAATCGTCGTTGAACACGGTCTATCACACGCTGGCGAGCACGGCGCGTCTTGATCTGCTCGATGGACGGGCTGGATTGAACGCCTCGGCCTCGGCGTCGCGGCAGACGGTTTCAGCGTTCGGTACTCAGGGCAGCGACCCTGTATCGAACAACGGCAATCAGACTCAGGTCTTTTCCTATAGCTTGGCGCCGTATTTCACCGGCCGGCTGCTGGGCGATGTTGCTTACCGCGCCAGTGCCGGCTACGCGGCATCACGCACCGGTTCGTCGACAGTCGGCGACACCGCCACCTTGAACGCCAGCGTCGGCTTGTCGGGGCGCAGGGGCCCTATCGGTTGGGGCCTCGACGCCAGTCGCGACATCAGCGAGACGGGTGACCGGCCGCGCAGCCACAACGGCCGCGTGGGCGGCTCGATCAGCTATGCACCCGACGTCGAACTGCAGTTGTCGATGCGCGCCGGTACCGAGGTCGACGACCTGCTCACCGGTCGATCCGAACGCACCACGACCTGGGGTGCGGGTCTGTCGTGGGTTCCGGGGCCGCGAACTTCGCTGTCGCTGGACTATGACCGCCGCTTCTTCGGCCGTTCGTATGCCGCCACCTTCTCGCACCGCATGGCGCGGACGATCTGGACGGCTGGCGATTCGCGCAGCCTGCAGACCGGCGGCGCCACCGGCCGTGGCGTGGCGTCGACTTACGAACTCTTCTACGCGCAGTTTGCGTCGATCGAGCCCGATCCGGTCCGGCGCGAAGCCCTGGTGCGCAGCTTTCTGGCGGCCAACGGCCTTGATCCGAACACCCAGGTGATTGTCGGCGGCTTCCTGTCGTCGCAACCGACAGTCACGCGCAATCAGAACCTGTCCGTGGCGTACCAGGGCTTGCGGGCCACGCTGGCAGTGTCCTATGTGCGCACCCGCAGCACCAGCCTGGTCACGGGTGGCCTTGGCGGTGACGATCTGTCCAGCGGCGGCGTTGTTCGGCAGCAAGGCTGGAACCTCAGCCTCAGCCATCGGCTGACGCCCGAGGCCAGCCTCGTGGTCAGCGCCAGCCAGCAGCGTACCGGCAGCACCGGCACGCAGGCCGGCAACAGCCTGCGCACGCTGGTCGCAAC
>JADJHR010000007.1 GCA_016707445.1 Rubrivivax sp. | reverse complement strand
CGGGCCGACCCAGGTGGTGGCGCAGGTGGTGCCGGATGCGGCCGGCGTCGCACATGCCGCTGGCCGAGACGATGATGGCACCGGCCTTGATGCGGTTCAGCGCGATCGATTCCTCGACGCTGCGCGTGAAGCGCAGGTCCAGCCATTCGGGGTGTGACTTGCGCAGCGACAACAGCGCACGGGTTTCCTCGTCCAGGAACTCGGTGCGCTTCCAGGTGATCTCGGTCACCTTGTGCGCCATCGGCGAGTCGACGAAGACTTGCAACCGCGGCAGCCGGCGCTGGCGGCAAAGGTCCAGCAGCAGCTGCAGCAGCTCCTGCGTGCGGCCGAGCGCGAACGCCGGAATGATGATGTTGCCCTGTCGCCGGCGCAAGGTGTTGTCGATCACCTCGACCAGTTCGTCGACCGTGTCCTTCAGCGGCCGGTGCAGCCGGTTGCCGTAAGTCGATTCGACCAGCAGCGCGTCGGCGCTGTCGATCGGGGTCGGGTCACGCACGATCGGCCGGCCCGGCTGGCCGAGGTCGCCCGAGAACACCAGTTTGCGCGTGCGGTCGCCGGCATTCACCCAGACCTCGATGATGGCCGAGCCCAGGATGTGCCCGGCATCGCGGAAGCGGCAGCGCACCGCAGGGTGCGGCACCACGTCTTCGTCGTAGGCCACGCCGCGCAGCTGTTCCAGACTGGCCTCGGCCTGCGCCACGGTGTACAGCAGCTGCGGCGGCGCTCGATGGTTGTTGCGCTTGCGTTGCGCGCGCGCCCAGTCGCTTTCCTGGATGAAGGCGCTGTCCAGCAGCATCACCGACAGCAGGTCGACGGTGGCGGTGGTGGTGTAGATCGGGCCGCGAAAGCCCAGCGCGCACAGCCGCGGCAGCAGCCCGCTGTGGTCGATGTGCGCGTGCGTCAGCAGCACGAAGTCGATCTCGCGCGGGTCGAAGGGCCAGGCCGCCAGGTTGCGTTCGTGCTGTTCGCGCCCGCCCTGAAACATGCCGCAGTCGACCAGAAAGCGCAGGCCCCCGATCTCGACCAGAAAACACGACCCGGTGACTTCCTGGGCCGCGCCGATGAAGCTGATTTTCATGTGTCGCTCCGGTGCATCTGTCGTTGTGCCGCCTTGGCCGCCTGCTGCGTCGCGCGACGAATGGCGCTGAAGCGGCGCAGCGCCTCTTCCATCTCGGCCAGCGGCAGCCGTCCGGCCGCGCCGGCAGCCAGCAGCGCGGCCTTCAGTGCTTCGTAGGTCAATTCCATCACCTGCAGGTCGATTGCAGCCGGTGCAGCCGCAGCATCTGCCGAGCCCGCCGCTGCGGTGCTGGTCTCGAGCTGCAGCGCGATGGCTTCGCACAGGGCCAGTACGGCGTCGGTGCGGGCGACGAAGTCGCCGCGGCTGGCCTGCAGCGCTGGGTCGAGGGCGGTGAATTCGGGCAGGGGTGCAGCGATCAAGGCCTGTTCGGCACTGGACTCATGGTAACGCTCGACACGCAGCAGGTCGGCCAGGCGTTCGCTGGCGTGCTGCGACATCGCGGCGCGGTTCATGCGCTCGACGAACTGCGCCACCGCATGATCGAGCCGGGTGAGCACGGCCTGCCCGGCGGCCAGTGCCTGCGGCCGTGCGCCCGCCAGCACCGCACGCACAGTGCGCACGGCAACCTGCCCGATGCGTGCCACCTCGCGCTCGAGCGCATCGAGTGCCAGCGCCGGCACGGCCAGCACGTTGTCGTCCAGGTGGTGCGGGTTGGCCTCGTCCTCGTCGCGGGCACGAAAGCGCCGCTGCAGCCAGCGCGTGAGCGGGGCGGCCAGCGGCCACATCAGCAGCACACCCAAGACATTGAAGCTGGTGTGGAACAAGGCCAGTTGCGCCGAGGGTTCGGGCGAGTTGCCGAACACGGCACGCGCCGCGGCAAAGGCGTCGCCCAGCCACGGCAAAAGCACGATCGCCACCAGCCCGGTGATCACGTTGAAGGCCACGTGAGCGGCCGCCACACGCCTGGCGTTGGAGGTGGCCCCGATCGAGGCCAGCAGCGCCGTCACCGTGGTGCCGATGTTGGCGCCGATGACCACTGCAGCGGCGCCCTGGATGCCGATCAAGCCCCCTTGGGCGGCAGTCAGCGTGATCGTCATCGACGCGCCCGACGATTGCGTCAGGATCGTCATCAGGACGCCGATGCCGACCTGGGTCAGCACGATGCCGACGCCGTCACCCTGGGGCAGGGTGAAGCGGTCGGACAAGCCGCCAAAACCCTGCTGCAGGGTCGCGATGCCCAGGAACAGCAACCCGAAGCCGGCCAGCGCCTTGCCCAGCGCCGCGCGGCGGCCGTGCTCGCCGCCCAGGCTGAGCAGGATGCCCACGCCGATCAGTGGCAGTGCCAGCACCTCGATCTGCAGCCGCAGGCCGACCAGGGCGACGATCCAGCCGATCGTTGTGGTGCCGACATTGGCACCGAACAGCACCCACAGGGCCGGCGCCAGCCCAAGCAGGCCGGCGTTGACGAAGCCGATCGTCGCCACGGTGACGGCGCCTGACGACTGCACCAGGGCCGTTACCAGCAGACCCGAGCCCAGCGCATGCCAGCGTGTTCGCGTGGCTGCGCTGAGGATGCGCTGCAGCGCCGCACCGGCGGCCAGCTTCAGGCCGTCGGTCATCATGCCCATGCCGAGCAGGAACAAGCCCAGCCCGCCCGCCAGGTGGGCTGCTGCGTTCATGCCAGGCTGCGACGCCGCGCCCTTGCCAACGCCAGGACGAAGTCGGCGCGCACCCGGTCAAGTGCAGCGCTTGCTGGGGCAGGCCTCGCCGGGCTCACGTGTTGCTTGTGGGGCTGCCCCCCAGGCTTTCACAGGCACGACGCAGACGGGCCTCGGCGGCGTCGGCTACCAGCTTGACCTCGGGCTGGTTGACCAACTGCACCATCACCTGCGGGTCGAGAAAGCCGACCACCACGCGGCCTGGCGCGTCTTCGCGAACGATCACGTTGCAGGGCAGCAGCAACCCGATGTCGGGTACCGCCTGCACTGCCTGGTGCGCCAGCGGCGGGTTGCAGGCGCCCAGGATGCGGTAGGGCCGCATCTCGGCGCCCAGCTTTTCCTTCATCGCGCGCTGCACGTCGATGTCGCTGAGCACGCCGAAGCCTTCGGCCTTCAGCGCGGCCATGGTTTTGTCCAATGCAGCGTCGAACGACAGGCCTTCCAGCGTGGTGGTAAATCCGTACATGGTTCTCTCCGGGGGATGAGGTGGGACCGTGCGGCCCGATCACTGAGGGACGGGGCAAGGGGTCGTGACTGCGCCAGTGTGCCCCGCAAGGATGTTGTGGGCTTGCGTTCTGTCAAGACAGCGAACCTCGGCCGAGTCCGACTGCGAGGTCAGATCCGAAGGCCATCTGACGTGATGCGCCAGATGGTTCTGCATCGATTCGCGGTACGGCGGGCCCTGCAGGTGTCCGGTCAACCACGTACGCCGGTCGCCATTCAAGCAAGGGCATCTGGCATCTGGCAACTGCCAACTCGAAACCGAGGTTCGCCACGACGCTCCAGACGTGACACCATGAGCTCACGTTCACAGGGAAGACCGCCAACAACCCGGCGGACGCGGGTGCTCTTTCTCGCTCGGCGATGAAGAACCCGCAGGTGATGGAGTCTCGCTTCAACGCCGCGCGTGCCGATCTCGCTGCGTCGCGGGCTTCCACGTTTCGCTCGGCCTGAACACGCCTGCTCCCGCACCCGGGACGGTCAAGTCGAAGACTCTCGTCCTCAACGGCGCCGACGACCCGTTCATCAAGAAGGCGCAGTACGTACAGTTCGAGGACGACCTGAAGGCGGCAAAGGTCGACTTCAACGTGATCACCTATCCCGGCGCAGTGCATGCGTTTACCAACCCCGAAGCGACCGCGCTCGGCAAGAAGTGCAAGCTGCCGCTCCGCTACGACGCGAAGGTGAACAAGGCAGCCGAAGCCGAGGCGACCAAGTTGTTCGCCGAGATTTTCAAGAAGTAGCCGCGCCCACGCCCCGACATACAGGCGGTGCTGTCGTGTTTCGGGCCCACGAACCACACTGCTCGGTATCGATGTCGGACTGCGACCGCAACTGGCTGTGCCGCTGAATATCTGCCACTGATGGCGGGCGCCTGAGGACCCCATAGCGGCCGGTCGAGGCAGCCAACTGCATGCGCTACCGAGCAGCACGAGGTCGAAGGCTCGCGCGTGCAACTGCACCGGCAGCCTGAGCACGTGCGCAGATGGCGCCGGCCGTCTCGCGAGCGACCTTCAGCGACTGCAGGCCGGGGGCCCGCAAGGCCACGACGAGGCTGCCAGGGTCATTGGCAGCGGGTCGGCGTTCGACCAGACCGGTTTTCTCCAGTGGCAGCACTTGTCGCAGCGTTGCTGAACTCGACTGGCCCAGCGCCTCAGCCAGCGCGCCAAGCCGCTGGGCCTGGTCGTCACCGCAGGCCAGCTGGTCGAGCAGACGCAGATCGGCAAATGACAACCCATGCCAGTTGCCCAGTGCCTCGTCGAGCTGTCGGTTCCAGCGCGCCAGCGCCGTGTTCAGTGCCAGCCAGTCATCGAGAGCGTCGGTGTTCATGTGCGACCCCTGGATGGCATGACGGCGTCGCGCGCATAGCGGGCGCTGCCCAGACGATCGAACTCTTCCTGCCACAGCATGTACAAGCTTTGCAGTTCGGCCAGTCGGTCGAAGGCAGGGTCGTCGCTTTCGCGCACGGTGTCGACGATCTCGAACTCGAAGGCTGAAGGCCCCTGCGTCGACCAGTCAGCTTGCAGCGGCATGCAGCGATGGGACTTCAGTTGCAGTTCGAAGCGGTGGCGGTTCAACACCGCCTGCACGTTGACGCTGGCGCCCAGCAGCACGCGTGCGCTGCTGCGGTGACGGACGGCGTAAACCCCGGCCTGCGGTTTGATCTCTTGCGCCTGTCGCTTGAGGGCCCGCTGGTCTTGGGTGTTCTTGTGGGTGTTCGTGGGCGTGTTCGTGCACGTGTTCATGCGCACATTCGATTCGGCCGGTGTCGGCTGCAAGGGCAAGAGGGTCATGATGGGTCGATGCTGAGGGTGCTGCCGAAGGCCGGGGCGGCCAGCCGATCGGCGTGGTTGCGAATGTCCTCCGGCCAGCCGGACATCAATTCGAGCAGGCGCTGGCGGTCGCCGGCAAAGAGCGCGCGAATCGCTTCTTCGTAGTTCGGTCGGTTGCCGGCCAAAGTCGACATGAACAGGTAGGCGGCCTTCTGCGACTGGCGGCGCCGGTCGCGCTCGGCATGCGTGTGACGAGCTTCGTCGACCAGCCGCCGCAGCACCACCGACGCCGATCCCGGCTGTGCGTTCAGCCAATCCCAGTGGCGCGGCAGCAGCGTGACCTCGCGCGCCACCACGCCCAGCCGCGGTCGACCGCGACTGGGCGGCGCGGGTGCTTCGGCGGGCGCTTCGACGAGTGCTTCGACATCCGGCGGTTCTGCGTGCAGTGCCCCGGCGCCAAAACGCGCCGCCAGGCGGCGTTCGACGTCGGTCATGGAGCCGCGCAGGTCGATGTCCAGCACCTCGCCGCTGTGGTCGTCGAAGAACAGCAGCGTCGCCTCGGGCGTCGTCTTCAGGCTGGCCCGTGCCGCCTGCGCCACGCTGCGCAGGTCACCGCTGGCGAGCAGCCGATCGGCGGCGAAGACGCTGAAATGCGGCTGCGCCTGGGGTTTGCATTGGATCGGGTTCATTGGGTAAGTTTAATCCGGGTAAAAATAAACTGTCAATCCCGATACCCAAGAGAGGCCTGGTTTGAACCAGGGTGAAATCGAAACCAGGATCGCTTCAAAATCGGGTGACGATCCGCAGACAAGCCACCGGAGCAGCCCACTGTGCAAGACCCCGACATCGTCATCGCCCGCCGCGCCAAGCTGCAACGCATCACCGAACTGGCGCGCCAGCGGCTGGACATCGTTGACGACGCACTGATCCCCTATGGCCACCACAAGGCCAAGCTGAGCCTGCCCTTCGTCGAGTCGCTGGCTGCGCGACCCGACGGCCACCTGATCCTGGTGACCGCGATCACGCCGACGCCGGCCGGCGAAGGCAAGACCACCACCACCGTCGGACTGGGCGATGGTCTGTCGCAGTTGGGGCAGCGCTGCATCGTGGCCTTGCGTGAGCCGTCGATGGGGCCCGTGTTCGGCCTCAAGGGCGGTGCGGCCGGAGGAGGCCATGCGCAGGTGGTGCCGATGGAAGACATCAACCTGCACTTCACCGGCGACTTCGCCGCCATCGCGGCCGCGCACAACCTGCTGGCCGCCACCATCGACAACCATCTGCACCACGGCAATGCGCTGGGCATCGATGCGCGGCGCATCAGCTGGCGCCGCGTGATCGACATGAACGACCGCGCGCTGCGTGACATCGTGGTCGGCCTGGGTGGGCCGGCCAATGGCGTGCCGCGCGAAAGCGGCTTCGACATCGTGGTGGCGTCCGAGGTGATGGCCGTGCTGTGTCTGTCCACGTCATTGCAGGACCTGAAGCAGCGACTGGGCCGCATGGTGGTCGGCCGCACGCTGGATGGCAGGCCGCTGTGTGTCAGTGACCTCAAGGTGCAAGGTGCGATGACCGTGCTGCTGAAGGACGCGCTGGCGCCCAACCTGGTGCAGACGCTGGAACACACGCCGGCACTGGTGCACGGCGGGCCGTTCGCCAACATCGCCCATGGCTGCAACTCGGTGCTGGCCACGCGCACGGCGCTCAAGCTGGCCGACTGGGTGGTCACCGAGGCCGGCTTCGGCGCCGACCTGGGGGCCGAGAAGTTTCTCGACATCAAGTGCCGTTCGGCCGGCCTGTGGCCCGCTGCGGCGGTGGTGGTGGCCACGGTGCGTGCGCTGAAGTACCAGGGCGGCGTCGAGCTGCCGCAACTGGGCATCGAGGACCTGGCCGCACTGCGTCGCGGTCTGCCCAATCTGCAGCGCCATGTCGACAACGTGCGTGAGGTCTACGGCCTGCCCTGCGTGGTCGCGTTGAACGCCTTTGCCGGCGACAGCGACGCCGAGCGCGCGGCCTTGCAGGACTGGGGCCGTACCAGCGGCGTCGAGGTGGTGGAGGCCCACCATTGGGCCCGGGGCGGCGCCGGCGCCGTGGATCTGGCACAAGCGGTGATGCGGCTGGTGCAGGCGCCGACGGCGCAACGCCCGTCACCGCGGTATGTCTATGCACTGCAGGACAGCCTGTGGGACAAGTTGCACCAGGTGGCCACGCGCGTCTACCGCGCCGCCGGCATCGATGCGTCGGCCGCCGTGCGTGAGCAGTTGCTGCAGCTGCAGCGCGAAGGCCATGCCGAGCTGGCCGTGTGTTTCGCCAAGACGCCCTACAGCTTCGGCACCGACTCACGGCAGCGCGGCGCGGTCGAGGGCCACGTGATCGATATCCGCGAAGTGCGCCTGGCCGCGGGCGCCGGTTTCGTGGTGGCGATGGCTGGCGACGTGATGACCATGCCCGGCCTGCCCAAGCTCAGCGCCGCCGAGCGCATCGACATCGACGAGCAGGGGCAGGTGGTCGGGCTGGACTGAGCCATCGCTGATCCTGGCGCCGCGCCAGCGCCCCGGGTCAGCCCCACCACCACCAGGCCAGCGCCGCCGCGGCAGTCCAGGTCAGAACGCTGCGCCACCGCAGCGGCAGGCCTTCGCCGGCTGACTCATGGTCGGCACCGCCCCAGGTGGCACGGCGCTGGGCCTCGGCCTCGGCCTGCATTTCGGCCACGCGTTCGCGCTGGCGCTCCAGCCCCGCGCTTTGGGCCTGCAGGCGATGGCGCACGATTTCGGGCGAAGGTTTCTCGGCGTGCGCACGCAGTGCCGGGCCCAGCGCCAGCACCTGCGCATGCGCCTGGACCAGCCCGGGTGTCGTCAGCGTGGCGCCGCACTGCCTGCATTGCCAGTCTCCCGCGGCCACCTGCGCGGCACCACAGGCGGCACACGACAGGCTGGTCGCGGCGGTGGCGGCCCGATGCACGGGATGGGCCGCGGTCGCCCCTTCGGGGTCGAGCGAACGTGCCAGCCGCGCCACGTCGACCAGCGCCGGCGTCGCTTCACACCAGGGACAGCGGGTGTCCGAAGCGCTGATCACGCCGCCGCAGTTCACGCAGCGCAGGCCGTCCGCATGTGCCAGCGCACGCGCACGGTCGGCGCTGCTCAGCGGGTGCAACAGGCCGCGTTGATCCAGAAACTGGCCGAAGGTCTGCCAGGCGCCATGGTGCTGCGGGCATTCCAGCTGCAGCGACTTGCCCCAGCGGGTCTGGTTGTGCACCTCGTGTACTGCGCTGGCGCAGTGCAGGCAGCGCAGGCCCGGCTGCAGCGTGCGGTGCGCCACGCCGTGCGCCGCCGCCATCGCACCGACCAGGGTCAGCAGACCGGGGCCGCTGAGTTGCGCCTGTTCGATGCCGTCGAACCACACCAGGTGGCAGGGGCTGCAGAGGTCGATCTCGACCTGCCGCCCATAGTGCCCGGCCAGGCTCAGACGCTGCAGCGTGGTGCCGCAGTTGCGGCAGGCTGGGCCGATGCCTGCTGCGGCGGGCGTGGTGGTCACGGTCGGCGTCGGTAGGTGACGAAGCTGAACCTGAAGTCGTTGGGTGGCGCGGCGTGGTGGTGCTGGCGCTGCACCTCGACAAACTGCTCACGTGGCCAGTCGGGGAATGTCGTGTCGCCGTCGAAGTCACGCTCGATCTCGGTCAGCGCCAGTTCGTCAGCGATCGGCAGCGCTAGGGCGTAGATCTGTGCGCCACCGATGACGAACACGCGTTCGCGGTCGGCCACGCGCGCCAGCGCCTCGTCCAGCGTGCGCACAACCTCGGCACCGGCGGCCTGCCAGAGCGGCTGCCGCGTCAGCACCAGGTTGCGCCGCCCCGGCAAGGGCCGGAATCGCGCCGGCAGCGAATCCCAGGTGCTGCGCCCCATGATCACCGGCGCACCCATCGTCAGCGCACGAAAGTGGCGTTGGTCTTCGGGCAGGCGCCAGATCAGGTCTTTGCCATCGCCGATGACGCCGTTGGCCGCCACGGCCGCGATCAGGCTGACGATCGGGCGAGTCACACCGCCACCGGCGCCTTGATCGGCGCGTGGTGCTGGTAGTCCAGGAACTCGAAATCCGCGTGGTCGTAGTCGAAGATCGACACCGGCTGGCGTTTGATGTTCAGCAGCGGGTAGGGCAAGGGAGAACGCGCCAGCTGTGTACGCACCTGTTCGTGGTGGTTGGCATAGATGTGACAGTCGCCGCCGGTCCAGATGAAGTCGCCGACCGCCAGCCCGCACTGCTGCGCCAGCATGTGCGTCAGCAGCGCATAGCTGGCGATGTTGAAAGGCACGCCCAGGAACAGGTCGGCGCTGCGCTGGTACAGCTGGCAGCTCAAACGGCCCTCGGCCACGTAGAACTGGAACAGTGCGTGGCAGGGCATCAAGGCCATCTTCGACAGGTCGGCCACGTTCCAGGCGCTGACGATCAGACGGCGCGAATCGGGGTTGACGTTCAGCTGCTGCACGAGCTGCGCGATCTGGTCGATGTGGCCGCCGTCGGGCGTGGGCCAGCTGCGCCACTGCACGCCGTACACCGGGCCCAGGTCACCGTCGGGACGTGCCCATTCGTCCCAGATGGTGCAGCCGCGCTCCTGCAGCCAGCGCACGTTGCTGTCGCCGCGCAGAAACCACAGCAGCTCCAGCACGATGGCCTTGACGAAGACCTTCTTCGTCGTTACCAGCGGAAATCCTTCGCGCAGGTCGAAACGCATCTGGTGACCGAAGATGCTGCGCGTGCCGGTGCCGGTGCGGTCGGTCTTGTCCACGCCGTGCTCGAACACATGGCGCAGCAGGTCCTCGTACTGGCTGCGGGCAGGGCGCGGTGAGGCGGTCACTTCAATTGGCTCCGAACAGGGTGTCGAGCGCGGCCTGCACCTCGCCGCGGGCTTCGCGCAGCTGCGCCACGGGCTTGCGCAGCACCGCCGTGGGCACGGCGCCGATGGCTGCGGTGTCCAGCACGACCCGGTCTCGGCCGACGCTGAGCAGCGGATGCAGGTCGCGTGCCCGGGGGCCGAACGCCGATTCGTGACGCAAGGGAATCACCACGCGGCTGTGCAGGCCCTCGAGGTAGTCGTTCTGCACATCGAGAAAATAGGGCGTGAGCTTGCGCTCCGCCAGCACCGGGTTGGCGTAGACGTCCAGTCGCGCCATCATCCGTCCGTCATGAAGCCGCGGTAGCTTGCCAGAGGCAAGCCTTCGCGGGCGATGCGGGCGTTGTAGTGCTCGATCGCATCCTTGTTGTCCGCATTCCAGCGCTCCCAGTAGCGGCGCTGAACCTCCTGGGCGAGCAAGACGTCCACCGTGGCTGACAGGTTCATGCCCAGGTCGCGGGCCATGTCCAGCACTTTGGCGTTCAGGCTCAGGTTGGTGGCGCGCTTGGTGGCGCGGCTGGGGGTGCGGTCGGCTTCGCGTTCGGGGGTGTCGTCGATTCGGCGCATGAAAAGCCTCCATCAATCGTGCGCATGAATTATGACTGCTCGAACTGCATCGCCGCCAGCCGCGCGTACAGCCCGCCACGCGCCACCAGCTCGTCGTGGCTGCCGATGTCGACGATGCGGCCGTCCTCCAGCACCACGATGCGGTCGGCGCGCAGCACGGTGGCCAGGCGGTGCGCGATGACCAGCGTGGTGCGGTCCTTCATCGCGGCTTCCAGCGCGGCCTGCACCATGCGTTCGCTTTCGGCGTCCAGCGCGCTGGTGGCTTCGTCCAGCAGCAGCAGTGGCGGGTTCTTCAGCATCGCGCGCGCGATGCTGACGCGCTGGCGCTGGCCCCCCGACAGTCGCACGCCGCGCTCACCCAGAAAGGTGTCGTAGCCCTCGGGCAGCGCACTGATGAAGTCGTGTGCGAAGGCGGCCTTGGCCGCGGCAACAACCTCATCGTCGCTGGCGCCGGGACGCCCGTAGCGGATGTTCTCCAGCGCCGTGGTCGAGAACACTGTGCTGTCCTGCGGCACGATGCCGATGCGTGCGCGCAGCGCGGCCAGCGAGGCCTGCCGCACCGGCACGCCGTCGACGCTGACCACGCCTTGCTGGGTGTCGTAAAAGCGCAGCAGCAGCTGCAGCACCGTGCTCTTGCCGGCGCCGCTGGGGCCGACCAGGGCCACCGTTTCACCGGCCTTCACGTCCAGCGAGAAGTCGGCCAGCGCCGCGTGTCGGGGCCGCGACGGGTAGTGGAACTGCACGTGCTCGAAACGCAGTGTCGACCCGCCCTGGGCGGCCGGCAGTGCGTGCGGGGTCGCCGGGTCGGACACCGGCGAGCGTGCGGCCAGCAGTTCCATCAGCCGCTCAGTGGCACCGGCCGCGCGCAGCAGGTCGCCGTAGACCTCGGACAGCACGGCCACCGAACTGACCAGGATGATCACGAAGACCACCGTTTGTCCCAGATGACCGGCGCTGATGTGCCCGGCTGCAACTGCCTGCGTGCCTTGGTACAGGCCCCACAGCAGGGCGCCGAAGGTGGCGGTGATGATGAAGCCGACCAGCAGCGCGCGCACCAGCGTGCGCCGGCGTGCGGTGTCGAAGGCCTGCTCGGTGCTGATCGCGAAGCGCGCCGCCTCGCGCTGCTCCTGCACGTAGCTCTGCACCACGGGCACGGCGTTCAGCACCTCGGCCGCGATGGCGCTGCTGTCGGCCACGCGGTCCTGGCTGGCGCGGCTGAGCTTGCGCACGCGGCGGCCGAAATACAGGCTGGGCAGAACCACCAGCACCAGGATGCCCAGCACCTGCGTCATCACGTAGGGGTTGGTGACGATCAGCATCAGCATCGCGCCCACGCCCATCACGGTGTTGCGCAGCCCCATGCTCAGTGAGCTGCCGACCACGGTCTGCACCAGGGTGGTGTCGGTGGTCAGGCGGCTGAGCACCTCGCCGGTCTGCGTGCTTTCGAAGAACTCGGGGCTCTGCTGCACCACATGGCGGTAGACGGCGTTGCGCAGGTCGGCGGTGATGCGCTCGCCCAGCCAGCTGACCATGTAGAAGCGGGCTGCCGAAAAGACCCCCAGCGCGGCGCCCACGGCAAACAGTTCGAGGAAGTGCGTGCGCAGGCCCATCACGCGCTGGCCGGGGTCGGAGGCCACCAGGCCGTTGTCGATCAGCGCCTTCAGCGCCATCGGAAACAACAGCGTGGTGACGGCGGCCAGCACCAGAAAGAGCGCGGCCAGCGCGATGCGGCCCCGGTAGGGCCGGATGAAGGGCAACAGGCCGCCCAGCGCACGCACGGGCCGTTTGTCCTGGCTGCGTGCGTCCGGGCGCGAGGTGGGGGCCGCAAGGGCAGGTGGGCTCATGCCCCGAGTGTAGGCAGGCCGCGCGCCTGCCATGCCGCGCACCGGGTGGGCGTCCAAAGCGGCTTGATGGCGTGCAACCCGAGCGAATGCCGCATGCCGTGTCAAAGGCCATGGTCACAGGGTCGCTGGATGTGGTCGAATACGGGCTCGCCCCCGCCGCCTGCCATGTCGCGCCAGCCCCCTTCGACACCGGTCTCCTTCGCCAGCCGTTGGGCCCCCTTGCTGGCCCGCTGGCGGTCGCCGTCGCTGGCCGCCGGAGCCTCCCTTGGCCTGGCGCTTGCGCTGGCCGTCGGCGCGGGCCTGCTCGCCTGGGCCCTGTCGGCCTTGCCGGGCCGCGCCGCGCTGCCACCAGCCTTGGCGGCGGCCATTGGCGCCTTCGTCGCCGCGTTGCCCTTGGTGCTGGCGCTGCTGCGCGGCCGGCAGGCACTGCAGCGCGGGCGCGAACAGTCTCAATCGGCCGATGCACTGGACCCGGTCACCGGCGTGCCCAGCCGGGCACCTTTCCTGACGCTGGCCGAACGAGAGTTCGCTCGCTCACGGCGTTATGGCATCGGCGGTGCGCTGCTGCTGGTCGACGTCGACCGCTACCGCCGTCTGGTCGACGGCCATGACGCGCAGGCCGCCGACCTGGTGTTGCGCGAGACGGCCGCCAGCACCCAGGCCACGCTGCGCGGTGCCGACGCGCTGGCCCGCTTCGGCCATGCGCAGCTGGCGGTGTTCCTGGCCCATGCCGACCCGCTGGGCGCGCTGGACGTGGCCGAGCGCATCCGCGAACGCATCGAGCAGCTGGAGATCATCTGGCACGACCAGCGCCTGCGGGCGACGGTCAGCATCGGCGTGGTGCTGATGCGGCCGGCGCACCTGTCGCTGCAGGCCGTGGTCGAGGACGCCGAGGCCGCGTTGGGCGCGGCACGCCATGCCGGCGGCAACTGCGTGCGTGCGGCGCCGGTGGATCCGCGCCGGCTGTCCCGGCCCGGCGTCGGGCCGTCGGTGGACGACAACCAGGCCCGCGGCGGCTGAGGCTGGACGCGCAACGCCGGAAGGCGTTGTGCGCCTGCCGAAGGCCAGAGGGCGATTTCACGCGCGATGGCTGAGGCTGGACGCGCAACGCCGGAAGGCGATTTCACGCCCAACCGCTGACCTTCAAAGGCGCAACCGACCGGCGTAGCCGGTCATCTCCAGGTAGCCCAGACCGACGCGGCGCTGGTCGGCGTCCAGCAGTTCACTCAAGCCTTCCCAGTACACGGTGCCGGTGCCGCCGCGGCTGTCGAGTTCCTGCGCGTCAAGCAGTGCGCGCACCGTGAACCGGCCGGCCGGAGTGTCCAGCTGCCATTGCAGGGGGTATTCGGCACCAGTGACCGTGCTGCGCCAGCGGCGATCGGGTTGCCAGCGCAGCGCATCGGATGCAAAGGTGCTCGGCGCGCTGCCGGGGCTGCGCTGGCTGCCGCCGGCCCACAGCGCGCTGCCGTCCGCTCGGCGCAGCTGAAACACAGTGAGCGCGCTGCCGTCAAACAGGTTGAAGCCGGCCCAGTCCCAGCCGACGGCGTCGGCGGGCAGGATCTGATCGCTCCATTCATGGTCGATCCAGGCGCGGCCGCTGGCCGCGATGCGCTGGCCGCCCAGGCCCAAGCTGCCGCTGACGCCCAGCTGCGGCTGGCTGTAGTAGAGGCTGGCCTGGTGCTCCAGCGGCCCCTTGCGCGAGTAGCCGGCGTCGCCCTGCAGCAGCAACGGCTGGCGGGTTTGCAGCTGCAGGTCGAGCGACCAGGGCTGGCCACCGGCCTGGCTGTCGACGCGCGCGCGGTAGCCGCTGTCGTCGCGTTGCAGCGACCATTGGCCGATCCAGACCCGGGTGTCGTCGACGGCGGCACCGGCCACACGCGGCGAGGCTTCGTTGCCGGTCTCACCGTTCCAGCGTTGCAGCTGCTGGTCGTGCAGGTGGCGGCGTGCGGCCAAGTCGGTCAGCGCGGCATGGGCGAACAGGATGTGGCGCGGCGCCAGCCGCCCGGGCAGGCCCTGCGCCAGACCGGTAAGGCTGCGAAAGAACGTGACCTGAAAGCCGTGGCTCGGCGCCTCGGGCAGGCCCAGCCAGCCGGTGGCGTACCACCACTCGATGCGGGTGTCGAGGTGGGCGCCGTGGTCACGCGGCAGCACGATGGCGCGGCCGCGCCGCACACCGTTGGCGGCTGCCGGCAAGGTGCTCACCGCCAGGCTTGGCAACAGAGCCAGGGCGCAGCGCCGTGACAGCTTCACCCGTCCTCCCTGACCACCAGCACCGCCGCGCGCGACAGCGCATGGCGCGCCGCCAGTGCGGCCGTGGCCACGCCAGTCAGCATCACGGCAGCGCACAGCAGCGCCAGCCGCAGTGCCGGCAGTGAAAGTTCCATGGTCCAGTGAAAGCTCTGCGGGTTGACCACGTAGACCAGCACCGCACTGACCGCCAGGCCCAGCGCCAGACCGACCAGCGTGCCGGCGGCCATCCAGGCTGCGCTTTCGCCGGCCACCAGCGCCAGCAGCTGATGCCGAGTCAGCCCCAGGTGGGTCAGCAGACCGAACTCCTTGCGCCGCGCCAGCACCTGGGCCGACAGGCTGGCCGCGATGCCGACCAGACCGATCGCGATCGCCACCGCCTGCAGGTAGTAGGTGACGGCGAAACTGCGGTCGAAGATGCGCAAGGAGGTCGCGCGCAGTTCAGCGGTGGCGGCAAAGTCGAGCATCGACGGATCGCTCAGGCGGCTGCGCACTGCGGCCTGCACCGAGGCCAGGTCTGCCCCCGGGGTCAGCCAGATCGACAACTCGTTCAGCCGCGCATCCCCGGTCAGGCGCTGGTAGGTGGCATGGTCGATCACGATGCTGCCGAACTGGCGCGCAAAGTCACGCCAGACGCCGAGCACGCGCACTGTCGGCGCCGGACCGCCAGCGGGCACGGTGGCCATCGGCAGGTTCAGAATTTGGCCGGGCTGTGCACCGTACAGCGCCGCCATCGCCTCGCTGACCCAGACGCCGATCTCGCCGGGGCGGGGCTGCAGCACCGGGCCTTGCAGCGGCAGTTGCCGAACGGCATCGACGATCGGCCGCGCGAGCAGCACCACCGGCGGCCGATCGGCCGCCAGCGCCAGCGCCCGCACGCGGCCGGCTTCGACGCGTTGCACGCCGGGCAGGGCGGCCACGGCCTGCGGCAGCCCGGCATCGAACCAGGCCTGCTCGGCCGCTGCGCCGCCTGCGCTGCGCGCGTACAGGTCGGCCGGCAGCACGCCGTCCAGCCAGTTCGAGACACTCAGGCGAAAGCTGGCCACCATCACCGTCAGAGCCACGCTCAGCGCCAGGCTGGCGACCACGCCGGCCACCGCGGCGCTGGCCGTGGCGCGCTGAAAGGATGCACGTCGGCGGGCCAGCAGTACCAACGGCAGCCGCTCGCCTTGTCGGCCCTGCAGCAGCGCCTGCACGACCACCGGCACCAGCGCCACGCCGCCGAACAGCAACGCCGCCACCGACGCATAGGCGGCCAACGGCAACCCGGCCACCGGCGGCAGCAGCGCCAGTGCCGCACCGGCCAGCAGCAGGGCCAGCCCTGGCCATGATCGAACCGCCCCTTCGTGGCGGTCGCCCAGGCCCTTGAGCGCCTGCGCCGGCGCCAGGCGTTCGGCACGTCGCGCCGGCAACCAGCCGCCGGCCAGTGCCGTGGCCAGGCCCAGCAAGGCGCACAGTGCGGCCATGCCGGCATGCAGGCGCAGGGCAGGGCGCACACCGGGAAAGTAGCCACCGCCCAGGTCGCCGCCCAGCACCTGCAGCGCCAGCCAGGCCAGCACTGCGCCCAGCAGCAGGCCCGACATGCTGCCGGCCAGGCCGAGCAGCGCACATTCGGCCAGCACCAGGCGGCGTCGCTCGGGTGCCGTCAGGCCCAGCACGCCCAGCAAGGCCAGGCCCTGAGTCCGTTGCGCCACCGACAGCGACACCACCGAAAACACCAGGAAGCCGCCGACGAACAAGGCCACGAGGGCGAGCACGGTCAGGTTGACACGGTAGGCGCGCGACAGCGTCGACAAGCGTTGTTCGGCCTCACCGGGCGCCGCCGCCACGACGCCGGCTGGCAGCGCCAGTTCACGCAGCAGCGCGTCAGCTCGCTGGCCCGGTGCCAGGCGCAGGTCGATGCGGCTCAATCGGCCCAGGCGGTCGAAGGCGGCCTGCGCGGCGGCCACGTCCATCACCAGCAACGGCGGCCCGGCGGCAGCGACGTGACCGGCCAGGCGAAACGTCTTCCAGGCTTGGCCCGACTGCAGCCGCAGCTCGACGCCAACGGCGTCATTCGCCAGCCCCAGGCGTTCGCGCGCGCTGGCATTGGCGAACACGGCGCCCGGATCGAGCACCACCAGCCGGTCCTGGCCCGCTGCCGGTTGCGGCATCAGTTCGGGCGCCAGCGTGGGCAGCTGCAGAGCGTCGATGCCCAGCACCCGCACGGCCTCGCGCCGGCCGGCCGGCGCCGCGGCGTAGGTGTCGATCTCGAGCACCGGGCTGGCCAGGCGCACGCCCGGGTGCAGCGCCACGCGGTCGAGCAGCAAATCGGGCAGACCATCGGCGTTGCCACGCAGGCTGAGGTCGGGTTCACCGTTGACGGCGTGCACGGCGGCGCCGAACTCGGCCAGCGCCGAGTCGTTGATCACCTGCACTGAAAAGGCCAGCGCCACGCCCAGCGCCACGGCCAGGGTCACCAGGGCATGGCGCCACGGATGGTGGCGCCATTCGCTCAGAAGCAGCGGCAGCAGGCGCCGCAGCGGCGGGTCGCCGGGTGTGCTGACTCGGGCCCGGTTCACGGTGGCCCGGCCGCGGCGGTGGGCGCCGCCACCACGCCCGACGGTGTCAAGCGCAGCACGCGGTCGGCTCGCGATGCCGCGGCGGCCGAATGCGTCACCAGCAGGCAGGCGGCACCGGCCTCGTGCACCTGGCGGCGCAGCAGGTCGAGCACGCGTTCGGCGGTGTCCGGGTCCAGGTTGCCCGTCGGTTCGTCGGCCAGGATCAACCCCGGCTGGTGCACCACCGCGCGTGCGATCGCCACCCGCTGCA
Source organism: Rubrivivax sp. (assembly GCA_016707445.1). GTDB lineage: Bacteria > Pseudomonadota > Gammaproteobacteria > Burkholderiales > Burkholderiaceae_C > Rubrivivax. Next base: position 289,819 of record JADJHR010000007.1, on the reverse strand, counting down.
GCTGCCCGCCCGACAGCTGTGCGGGCTGCCGCGCGCCCAGCCCCGCAAGCCCGACGGCGTCGAGCACCTCGGCCACGCGGGCCGGGTCGGGGCGGCCCAGCAGCAGCAGCGGCAGCGCCACGTTCTCGGCCACGCTCAGGTGCGGCAGCACGTGGAAGGCCTGAAAGACGAAACCCAGGTGCTGGCGCCGCAGGCGCGCGCGATCGTCGTCGCTGGCGTCGGCAAGGTCTTGGCCGGCGACGATCAGGTGCCCGCTGTCGGCCTGGTCGAGGCCGGCAATGCAGTTCAGCAGCGTCGACTTGCCGACCCCGGATTCGCCGAGCAGCGCGACGAAGTCGCCACGCTGAAGAGTCAGGCTGACGTCGTGGAAGACGACGCTGTCGCCGTAGCGTTTGCTCAGCGACCGAACCTGCAGCATCACGCTCGGGTGCGCTGTGCCAGCTGGCGCAGCTGCTGGCCTGCCTGGGCCAGTGCGTCGGGTGCATCGCAGGCCACCGTGGTCCGCGCCATGCCGCGCAACCAGGTCAGCTGTCGCTTGGCCAGCTGGCGCGTGGCGGCGCTGCCGCGCTCGAGCAGGCGGCCGATGTCGCCCTCATCCAGCGCCTGCCAGGCCTGGCGGTAGCCGACACTGCGCATCGCCGGCAGATCGGCATGCAGGTCGCCGCGCGCACGCAGCGCACGCACTTCATCGAGCAGCCCGGCCTGCAACATGGCCGCAAAGCGTTCACCGATGCGCCGGTGCAGCCAGCCACGTGCGGCCGGTTCCAGTGCCAGCATCGGCCAGGCGGCTGCATCGGCCACGCGCGGGCCCTGTTGCCAGGCCGACAGCGGCTTGCCGCTGAGTCGAAAAACTTCGAGTGCGCGCTGCACGCGCTGGGCGTCACCGGGCGCCAGTCGCGTCGCGGTGACCGGGTCCACACGTGCCAGCTCGGCATGCAGCGCCGGCCAGCCTTCGCGCTCGGCGCGGGCGTCGAGGTCTCGGCGCGTGGCGGCGTCGGCCGGCGGCATGGCGTCAAGGCCCTCGCGCAGCGCCTTGAAGTACAGCATGGTGCCGCCCACCAGCAGCGGCAGCCGGCCGCGGGCACGGATCTCGGTCACCAGCCGCGTGGCGTCGGCAACGAAGGCGGCAGCCGAATAGGCCTGCGTCGGATCGAGGATGTCGATCAGGTGGTGCGGCACGGCCGCGCGCTCGGCAGCGCTGGGTTTGGCGCTGCCGATGTCCATCCCGCGGTAGACCAGCGCCGAGTCGACGCTGATGATCTCCACCGGCCAATCCGTGGCCATGGCCTGCGCGAAGTCCAGCGCCACGGCGGTCTTGCCGGCAGCGGTGGGCCCGGCCAGACACAGGCCCTTCATGTCCGACGCGCGGGCTGCAGTCGGCGCACCAGGGTCCAGGCGGCCACGCAGGTCAGCAGCGCCCAGAAGCCGAAGCCGTAGGCCAGCGGCCGCACCGTGCCGTCCAGCGCATACCCCAGCCAGGCGCCGATGCCGAAGGCCACGCTGGCCAGCAGGAAGCCGGCCAGCGCCGACGCTGCCCCGGCCTGGTCCGGAAAGGGCCCGACCGCGGCCGCCTGGCTGCACGGTTGATGCACGCCATGACCCAGCGCGTACAGGGCCGTCGGCACCGCGATGGCCCAGGCCGACTGCAGACCCAGCGCCGCCGGCAGGACCATCGCCAGCCCGCCGGCCAGCGTGAACCAGGCGCCGCGCTGCACCGCCCCCACCGCGCCGTACCGATGCACCCAGCGCCGGCAGATGAAGGTGCCGGCGATGTAGGCGGCCGACCCGGTGCCCAGCAGCATGCCGTACAGCGCTGGCGACACGCCCAGCACGTCGATGTAGACGAAGGACGAGCCGGCCAGGATCGTGAACAGCCCGCCGTAGGTGCAGGTGGTGAGCAATGCCCAGCCGACGAACACCGGATGCGTGGCGATGCGGCGCCAGGCCGACAGCAGCACCGCCGGCCGCGTGGCGTCGGGCCGCAGCCGGCGCGCCGTCTCGGGCACCCACCAGGTCACGTAGGCCAGTGCCGCGGCGCCGATGCAGGCCACCAGCGCCAGTGCTGCGCGCCATCCGGCCAGCGCCGCCACCGCGCCGCCGAGGGTCGGGCTGGCGATCGCGATCAGGCCCAGACCCGACATGCCCCAGGCCATCACGCGCGCGCCGTCGTGCGGCTCGTACAGGTCGCGCAGCAACGCGCGTGCGCAGACCACCGCAGCGGCCAGGCCCAGGCCCTGCAATGCGCGCCAGCCGATCAGCCATTGCACGGAAGGGGCCAGCGCACCCGCGACGGCGGCTGCCGTGTACAGCAGCAGCCCCAGCATCAGAACCGGCCGCCGGCCCACGCGATCAGCCACCGGGCCCCAGAACAGTTGGCCGACGCCGAAGACAAGCAGCAGTGCAGCCATGGTCTGCTGTGCCGCGCCCATCGACGCGCCGAGCGCACGCGTCAGCTGCGGCAGCGCCGGCAGGTACAGGTCGGTGGTCACCGGCTGCAGGCCCAGCAGCAAGGCCAGGGCCAGCGCGACCTGCACGCGCGTCAGTACCGGCGCCGCCAGAGACTCAGATGAAACGTTCGTTGTCATCCAGGTAGCGCCACTGTCCTACCGGCAACTGGCCCAGCGGCACGCTGCCGATGCGCACGCGCTTGAGGCCCAGCACGTCCAGGCCCACCAGTTCGCACATGCGGCGGATCTGGCGCTTGCGTCCTTCACGCAGCACAAAGCGCAGTTGGTCCTCGTTGGCCCAGCTGACGCGTGCCGGGCGCAGCTGCACGCCGTCGAGTTCGAGCCCGTGGCGCAGGCGATCGAGTGCGTCCTCGGCCAGCGGGCCCTCGCTGCGCGGTGCCACGCGCACCAGGTATTCCTTCTCCACCCGCGTCTGGTCGCCGATCAACAGTTTGGCGACGCGGCCGTCCTGCGTCAGCACCAGCAGCCCGGTGGAATCGATGTCCAGCCGGCCGGCCGGCGCCAGGCCCCGCAGCTGGCCAGGATGGTATTTCTGCCGCGCCCCGTCACCGGACCAGCGGTTCTCGGGCTTGATCAGCACCGATGCCGGCTCGTAGCCGTCTTCGGCCTGTCCGCTGACATAGCCGATCGGCTTGTGCAGCAGGATGGTCACGCTGCGGGCCTGGTCGTTGCGTGCGCGCGCGTCGATCTCGATCACCGCGTCGGGCGCAGCGCGCTGGCCCAGCACGGCCATGCGGCCGTCGACCTTGACCCAGCCGGCGGCGATCCAGTCGTCGGCCTCGCGCCGCGACGCCACGCCGCGGTCGGTCAGCAGCTTGGAGATGCGCGGGCCCTGTCCGGGCGCCACCTGCGGTGGCCGCCGCAATGCCTGATCAAACGGTATGGCCTGTGCCTTCAGCGGTTGGCGCATCGGGCGGTCAGGCTGCTGTGGTGGGCGCCGCTCGTCACGCGGCCGCTGTGGCGGACGATCGTCGCGCGCACGCTGCGGCGGTTGATCGTCACGCGGTCGCTGTGGGGGTCGGTCGTCCCGCGACGGGCGCGGCGGCCGGTCGGCGCGTGAGCCGTCGATACGCGGCCGCTCGGGTGGCCGCCGGGTGCCCGGGCCGGGCGGCGGCGCGTCACGGGGTTCGCGGGGTTCACGGCGGGGCCCGGCGTCGCGGCCGCCACGCGGTTCACGGTCGGGCGCGGGTCGAGGCTCACGCGCCGGCGGTGGCGTGCCGGCAGGGCGGCCACGTACGGGCCGCCGCCGCGGGTCGCGCGGCGGCGCCAGGGGCTTCAGGCTGATCTTGGGGCGGTCTGACATCTGGCAGCGATTGGACCATGGACGCTGTCAGCGCCGTCGGGAACTTCAGCGCTACACCGCGACGTAGCGGCCGGGCTTGTGGTTGACGGCGAGCGCGAAATTCAGTGCCAGTGCACCCAGCACCGACAGCGCCAGTTGCTTCGGCGCCAGCCAGGGCGTGGCCGTCAGCAGAATCAGCAGGTCGATCGCCATCTGCACCTTGCCGGCGCGCCAGCCGCGGCGCTCCTGCAGCCACAGCACCAGCACATTGAGTCCGCCCAGGCTGGCCTGGTGGCGGAACAGGATCAGGAAACCCGCACCCGCCAGCAGCCCGCCGCCGATGGCCGCGAACAGTGGGTGCACGTCCTGCAGCTGCATCCAGTGCGGCAGCAATTCGGTCAGCAGCGCCAGCAGACCCACGGCGATGAAGGTCTTGAGTGTGAAGCGCGCGCCCATGCGCTTCCAGGCCAGGCCGTAGAACGGCAGGTTGATCACGAAGAAAACCAGCCCGAAGGGCCAGCCGACGGCGTAATGCGCCACAAAGGCGATGCCGGCGGTGCCGCCGGTGACCATGCCGGCCTGCTTGAACAGCGTCACGCCCAGCGCGACGAACAGCGTGCCGGTTACCAGCGCCTGGACGTCTTCCAGCAGGCTGTGGCCGGCGGGCGTGGGCAGCGCCGCAGTCATTCGCTGACGCCAGCCAGGAAGTACTTGATCAGCCCCTTGGCCGCGAAGCCCAGCAGACCGAAGCCCAGCGCTAGAAACAGGACGAAGGTGCCGAAGCGTCCGGCCTTCGATTCGCGCGCCAGCTGGAAGATGATGAATACCATGTAGAGCATGAACGCGCCGACGCCGAAGGTGAGCCCGAACTGGGCGATCTGCTCTTCGGTGTAGCCCCACATGGCGGTACCGGTTCTCAAGGTTGGGCCGGCAGGCCCGTGGTGTCGACCAGGTCGCGGTAGGCATGCCAGCTGGCATGCGCCAGCCAGGGCACGATCACGACCAGGCCGAGCATCGCGCTGAGCATGCCCAGCAGGCTCAGGCCCATCAGCAGCGCCGCCCACAGCGCCAGCGGTGCCGGGTGCGCCATCACCACGCGCCAGCTGGTCAGCACGGCGGCCAGCACGCTGACCTGGCGGTCCAGCAGCAGCGGGATCGCAACCACGCTGGACGCGAACACCGGGGCGGCCAGCAGCGCACCCAGCATCAGCCAGGCCTCGAACAACCAGCCGCGGGGCGCCAGCACCACCACGCGCAGGAAGTCGATCGGGTTGTTCACAGGCGCGCCGGCAAAGCCGGTGATCAGCGATGCCGATGTCAAGACCCAACCGCTGCCGGCCAGCGCCAGCAAGAGACCAAACACCACCAGCCGGCCGTCACCGGGCCGCCAGGCGCGAATGGCAGTGCCCAGGGTCGGCTGCCGGCCTCGCCCCAGCTCGCGGCTGACGGCGTACAGGCCCGTGGCCACCACCGGGGCCACCAGCAGGAAGCCGGTGAAGGCACCCGCCAGCAGCCAGAACTGCCGATGCGCGACCACGATCAGCAATACGCCGAAAGCCAGCACCGCCAGGCCGTGCAACAGCCCCGGCATGGGGCAGCGCATCAGATCCTGCCAGCCGCGCGCCAGCCAGCCCAGCGGCCGCAACAGCGGCAGCGGGCGGACACTGAAACTTCGGGACTCGGCCAGGGCCTGCCGGTTGCGCCATTGCATGGGTTGTCATCCTGCCTGCGCGGCCACGGCCGACGCATGATCAAGGTCAAGAGGTGAGGGGCGAAGGCCGCGTGCTCAGGTCGATCAGCGTGGCCGCGGCGGCGGCCAGCTCGGCCGGGTCGCCGCGCTGCAGTTCGACCCGGGGAGCGTGCGCCAGTGTGGGGTAGCTGCGCAGCATCGAGCGTTCGTACAGCGGGTCGTAGTGCTCGGCCATCAGGGCCGCGATCAGCGCCGGCCATTGCCCGTTGCGCGCCATGCCCTGCCACTGCGTGATGGGGTCGCGGCCGCGCAACTCGACCAGGCTTTCGAGCAGGCGACACAGCGGCTCGGGGTCGTGCATGCTGTCGCGGTAGTCGTCGAGCAGCAGGTCGATGCGCGCGCTGTCCTGCGTGTGGATGCGCACGCAGCGGCCCTGCGCGTGCATGGCCGCCAGCAGCGCCGGGGGCACGCGCAGGCTGCCGATCTTGGCGCTCTCGCTTTCGACGAACACCGGCTGCTGCGCGTCGAAGCCGCTCAGCGCCTGCCAGACCCGGGTGTCGAAGTGCTTCTGCGACGGCTGCGGCAGCCCGGGCAGCGCGCCCAGCACCGAGCCCCGGTGTTGGGCCAGGCCTTCGAGGTCGAGCACCTGTGCGCCGGCATCGTTCAGCGCCTGCAGCAGCCGGGTCTTGCCGCTTCCGGTGCGGCCGCACAGTACCGTGTAAGCAAACACCCCCGGCAGCCGGTCCAGGTCGTCACGTACGCGGGCACGAAACGCCTTGTAGCCGCCCTGCAACTGGCTGCTGCGAAATCCGATCTGCGCCAGCACCAGCGCCAGGCTGCCCGAACGTTGGCCGCCGCGCCAGCAGTACACCAGCGGGCGCCAGTCACGCGGCGTTTCGGCCAGGTGGGTGTCGATCAGATCGGCGATGTTGCGCGACACCAGCGCGGCACCGACCTTGCGCGCGGCCAGCGGCGAGCTTTGCACGTACAGCGTGCCCACCGCGTGGCGCTGGGCGTCGTCGAGCACCGGCCAGTTGATCGCGCCGGGCAGGTGGTCGTCGGCGAACTCGGCCGGCGAGCGCGCATCGATCAGCGCATCGAAGCCGGCGCCCGGCAGCAGGGCATCGGCGATGTCGACCTGGGTCGGCAGCTTGACCACGTTCAGCCCGGTGCGGCGCAGGCATCGAGCAGTTCGCTCTCGATGCGCAGCTGCGCCTTGGGTTGCTGCAGGGCAGGCCCGTCGACCAGGAAGGTGTCCTCGACACGCTCGCCCAGCGTCGTGACCTTGGCCAGCTGCAGGTTGATGTGGTTGCGTGCCAGCACGCGCGCGATCGCGTACAGCAGGCCCGAGCGGTCGCTGGCGGTGACCGTCAGCAGCCAGCGCTGCGCGCGTTCGTCGGGCGCCAGCGTGACGCGCGGCTGCACCGGAAAGCTGCGCACGCGGCGCGACACGCGGCCGCGGCGGGGCTCGGGCAGCGGCCCGTCGCTGGCCAGCGCCAGCGCCGCCTGCGTCTCGATCAACGAGATCATCGAGCGGTAAGCGGCGGCGTCGTCGCCATCGCCATGGGCGGTGACGACCTGGAAGGTATCGAGTGCGTAGCCGGTGCGCGTGGTGTGCACCTTGGCGTCCTGGATGCTGAAGCCGGCGTTGTCGAAATACCCGCAGATGCGCGCAAACAGATCGGGCCGGTCGGGGCAATACACCAGCACCTGCAGGCCGTCACCTACCGCCGACGGCCGTGCGCGCACCACCGCATCGCGCGACTCGATGTAGCGCCACAGCGACCGTGCATGCCAGGCGATGTCAGCGGCTTCGTGGCGCGCAAAGTAGCTCAGCTCCAGCGTCTTCCACAGCGGCGCTTCGGTGCCCGGCAAGGCCGACAGCAGCGCCAGCTTCTGCCGCGCCTCTTGTTTGCGGCTTTCGATCTCGGCAGCCAGGTTGGGCTTGGCGCCGCCCAGCGCACGCAGCGTCAGCCGGTACAGGTCTTCCAGCAGCTTGCCCTTCCAGGCGTTCCACACCCGCGGCCCGGTGCCGCGGATGTCGGCCACCGTCAGCAGGTACAGCGCCGTCAGGCGCCGCTCGCTGCCCACCAGCCGTGCAAACTGGTCGATGACATCGGCGTCGCTGAGATCCTCTTTCTGCGCGATGCGGCTCATCGTCAGGTGCTGGCGCACCAGGAACTCGATCAGCTGCGCATCGTTGCGCGGGATGAGGTGCTCGCGACAGAAGCGACGCACCTCGCGCGCGCCCAGTTCGCTGTGATCCCCGCCACGCCCTTTGGCCACGTCATGGAACAGCGCGGCCACGTACAGCACCCAGGGTGGGTCGAAGTTGCTGGCCAGCTGGCTGCAGAAGGCGTACTCGTGGGCGTGCTCGGGGATGAAGAAGCGGCGCACGTTGCGCAGCACCATCAGGATGTGCTGGTCCACCGTGTAGACGTGGAACAGGTCGTGCTGCATGCGCCCGACGATGCGGCGGAACACCCACAGGTAGCGGCCCAGCACCGAGGTCTGGTTCATCTGCCTGAACGCGTGCGTCTGTCCCTTGGGCTGACGCAGGATCTGCATGAACTGCTGGCGATTGACGGGGTCGCGCCGGAAATCGGTGTCCATCACGTTGCGCGCGTTGTACAGCGCACGCAAGGTGCGCGCCGACAGGCCCTGCAGCCCGGGTGTCTGCTGGTAGACGACGAAGGTTTCGAGGATGGCGTGCGGGTTGTCGATGTAGAGCTCGTCGTGGGCCACCTCGAGCATGCCGCCGCGGTCCAGAAAGCGGCCGTTGATCGGCCGCATCGGCGCACGTTCGCTGCCGCTGATGCGCTCCTCGATGTTCAGCAGCAGGATCTGGTTGAGCTGCGACACCGCCTTGGCCGCCCAGTAGTAGCGGTGCATCAGCACTTCCGAGCTGCGCTGGTCGTTGGTGGCCTTGAGGCCGAAGCTCGCGGCCACGGCGGTCTGCAGATCGAACACCAGCCGGTCCTCGCGCCGGCCGGCCACCAGGTGCAGGTGGGCACGGATCAGCTTGAGCACACCTTCGTGCTTGTGCAGCTGGCTCGCCTCGAAGGGCGTGACCAGGCCTTTTTGCGCCAGCTCTGCCCAGGTCTGGCCCAGCCCGGCGGCGCGTGCGACCCAGATCACCACCTGCAGGTCGCGCAGGCCGCCGGGGCTTTCCTTGCAGTTGGGCTCCAGCGCGTACGGCGTGCCGTCGTACTTGACGTGGCGCTGGCGCATTTCCAGTGTCTTGGCACGCAGGAAGGCGCGTGCGTCCAGCGCGGCGTCGGTGGCCTGGCGGAACTGCTGGTACAGGCGCCGGCTGCCGCACACCAGGCGGCTTTCCAGCAGTGCCGTCTGCACCGTCACGTCCCGTCGGGCCTCGGCCACGCATTCTTCGACATTGCGTACCGACGAGCCGACCTCCAGGCCGATGTCCCAGCAGCCGGTGATGAAGGCGCTGATGGTTTCCTGCTGGGCCAGCGCCCCGTGCACCGGGTCGGACCGGCTGTCGCCGTCGCCGGAAAGCACGATCAGCACGTCGACATCCGAACTGGGGAACAACTCGCCGCGGCCGTAGCCGCCCACCGCAACCAGCGCTGCACCCTTGGGCAGGGCCGCCTTGCGCCACAGGTCGGCCAGCGTGGTGTCGACATGGCGGGTCAGTCGGCGCAACAACCGGGCCGTGGCCGGTGCCGTGGCGCGCCCGGCCGCGAAGGCCTCGAGCAGCGCGGTCTTGCCTTCGACGAAGCGCTGCTTCAGCAGCGGCAGGCTGGGTGCCGCGGTGGCGCTGCCAGCCCGCAGGTCCGGGTTCACCGTCAGGACACGACCGATTCCGGCCGTGCCGGGGCGTTGATGCTGGCGTAGCCGGCGCTGGCAAAGGCCGGCGGTGGTGGGCTGCCGGCCGATACCGTCAGCACCTCGTAGCCGCTGTCGGTGACCAGCACCGTGTGCTCCCATTGCGCCGACAGCGAACGGTCGCGCGTGACGATGGTCCAGCCGTCATAGGGGCGGCCACCCTTGCGGTCTTCCTTGATGTCGCGCCGGCCGGCGTTGATCATGGGCTCGATCGTGAAGATCATGCCCGGCACCAGCTCTTCCATCGTGCCGGGCCGGCCGTAGTGCAGCACCTGCGGTTCTTCGTGGAAACGCGCGCCCACGCCGTGGCCGCAGAACTCGCGCACGACCGAAAAACCGGCGTGTTCGGCAAAAGCCTGGATGGCGTGGCCGATGTCGCCCAGGCGGGCACCGGGCCGCACCTTGACGATGCCTTTCCACATCGCTTCGAACGTGATCTGGCACAGCCTGCGCGCGGCAATGCCGGCCTCGCCCACAACATACATGCGGCTGTTGTCGCCATGCCAGCCGTTCTTGATGACGGTGACATCGATGTTCAGGATGTCGCCGTTTTTCAGCGGCCGATCGTCTGGGATGCCGTGGCAGACGACGTCGTTGACCGAGGTGCACAGCGACGCTGGATAGGCTAGATAGCCCGGTGGCTGGTAGCCCAGCGTGGCCGGAATGCCGCCCTGCACCTGCACCATGTGCACGTGCGCCAGGCGGTCGATCTCGCGCGTGGTGATGCCGGCCTGGATGTGCGGCGCCAGCATGTCCAGCACCTCGGACGCCAGGCGGCCGGCCAGGCGCATGCCTTCGATGTCGGCGGCCGACTTGATGGTGATGCTCATCCCGGAATTATCCCATCGCAAGGCGATGGCCGTCGTCGGCCGGCCGCTGACACCCTGAGGCCCGGGTTGGGCAGGGCGCTCGGTAGAATCCGGGTTTTCCTCTAGCGTGTCGGATCTCATGGTGTCGTCGCCGCTCCACCTGATGCACTTCGAGGGCGGTGATGCACTGGCGGCGTTTCGCGCCCGCACGCTGCTGGCCCGCCTGCAGGCGGTGTGCCCGCGGGTGACGGCGGTCGGCGCGCGCCACGTGCACTGGGCGGCCTTCGAGCAAACGCCCGATCGCGCCACGGTCGACAAGCTGGCTGCGCTGCTGCAGTACGGCGATGCGGCGCAGGCCGACCGCGGCGGCGAACTGGTGCTGGTGATGCCGCGGCTGGGCACGGTCTCGCCCTGGGCCAGCAAGGCCAGCGACATCGCGCGCAATTGCGGCTTGGCATTGCACCGCGTCGAACGCGTCGTCGAGTACCGGCTGGCACTGGAGAGGCGGCTGCTCGGCGCCGCGCGGCCGCTGTCGGCCGACGAACGAACGGCGCTGGCGACGCTGCTGCACGATCGCATGACCGAGAGCGTGGCCTACGAGCGCGACGCCGCGCGCCAGCTGTTCGACCCGCAACCGGCGCCGCCATTGGCGCATGTCGACATCCTCGAGCGCGGCCGTGCGGCGCTGGTTGCGGCCAACGTCGAGTTCGGCCTGGCCCTGGCCGACGACGAGATCGACTATCTGGTCGACGCCTTTCGCGCATTGCAGCGCAACCCGACCGATGTCGAGCTGATGATGTTCGCGCAGGCCAACAGCGAACATTGCCGGCACAAGATCTTCAACGCCGACTTCACGATCGACGGTCAGCGCCAGCCGCTGTCGATGTTCGGCATGATCCGCCACACCGAGAATGCCAGCCCGCAGCACAGCATCGTCGCCTACAGCGACAACGCGGCGGTGATGGAAGGCGGCCCCGTCGAGCGCTGGCTGCCTCAGGGCTTCACGAACGCGCCGAGGTACAGCGCGCGCGAAGAGACCGCGCATGTGCTGATGAAGGTGGAGACGCACAACCACCCGAGCGCGATCTCGCCCTTTGCGGGAGCAGCCACCGGGGCCGGCGGCGAGATTCGCGACGAAGGCGCCACCGGTCGCGGCGCAAGGCCGAAAGCCGGTCTCACCGGGTTCACGGTCGGCAACCTGCACCTGCCGGGCACCGCTGAGCCCTGGGAGCGGCAACCGATCGGCCGGCCCGGCCACATCGCCAGTGCCCTGCAGATCATGACCGAGGGACCGCTGGGCGGCGCGGCCTTCAACAACGAGTTCGGACGGCCGAACCTGGGCGGCTATTTCCGGGTCTTCGAGCAGGCTGTGGCCGGCGTGTACCGCGGCTATCACAAGCCGATCATGATCGCCGGCGGCCTGGGGCAGATCAGCGAGGGCCAGACGCACAAGCTGCCTTTCGGCGCCGGCACGCTGCTGGTGCAGTTGGGCGGGCCAGGCATGCGCATCGGCATGGGCGGTGGTGCTGCCAGCTCGATGGCTGCGGGCAGCAACTCGGCCGCACTCGATTTCGATTCGGTGCAACGCGGCAACCCCGAGATCCAGCGCCGCGCGCAGGAGGTCATCAACCATTGCTGGGCCCTGGGCAGCAGCAACCCCATCGTCGCGATACACGATGTCGGCGCTGGCGGCATCAGCAACGCCTTCCCCGAGCTGGTCGATGGTGCCGGCAAGGGCGCTGTCTTCGACCTGCGCCGGGTGCCGCTGGAAGAAAGCGGCCTGGCGCCGAAAGAGATCTGGTGCAACGAGAGCCAGGAGCGTTATGTGCTGGCCCTCGACCCCGACCTGTTGCCGCTGTTCGAGCAGATGTGCGCGCGCGAGCGCTGCCCCTTTGCGGTGGTCGGTGTGACCAGCGACGAAGCACGGCTGGTGCTGGAGGACGGCCCGGGTGGTGAGCGCGTGATCGACATGCCGATGGACGTGCTGCTGGGCAAGCCGCCGCGCATGCACCGCGAGGTTCAGCGTGTCACGCGCAGCGGAAACCCGCTGGATCTGAACGGGGTGCAGTTGCAGACGGTGGCCTTCGACGTTCTGCGCCACCCCACGGCGGCGAGCAAGCGATTCCTGGTCACGATCGCTGACCGCACGGTGGGCGGGCTGAGCCATCGTGATCCGATGGTCGGCCCCTGGCAGGTGCCTGTTGCCGACTGCGCGGTGACCTTGGCCGACTACAAGGGTTTTCGGGGCGAGGCCATGAGCATGGGCGAGCGCACGCCATTGGCTGCGCTGGACGCGCCGGCATCGGGCCGCATGGCGGTCGCCGAGGCCATCACCAACCTGCTGGCGGCACCGATCGAACTGTCACGCGTCAAGCTCAGCTGCAATTGGATGGCAGCCTGCGGTGAGCCGGGTGAGGACGCGGCGCTGTACGACACCGTCAGGGCGGTGGGCCTGGACCTGTGTCCGGCACTGGGCATCGGCGTGCCGGTGGGCAAGGATTCGTTGTCGATGCGCACGCGCTGGGCCGACGACGGGGCTGCGAAACAGGTGACCGCGCCGGTGTCCTTGATCGTCACCGCCTTCGCCACGCTGGATGATGTGCGCGGCAGCCTGACGCCACAGCTGCAGGCAGGCGACACCACGCTGGTGCTGATCGACCTGGGTCAGGGCCGCCGGCGCATGGCGGGATCGATGCTGGCCCAGGTGCTGGGGCAGTTCGGCGATCGCGTCCCTGACCTCGACGAACCGGCGCAGCTGGTGGCGCTGGTCAAGGCCATCAATACCTTGCGTGGACAGGGCCGCATCCTGGCCTACCACGACCGCAGCGACGGTGGCCTTTGGGCGGCGGTGTGCGAGATGGGCTTTGCCGGCCGGCGTGGCGTCAGCCTGAACGTCGACATTCTGGTCACCGACAGCGACGGCATTGCCGACAGCCGCGCCGAATACGGTGACTCGAAGAACTGGGCCAGCCAGGTCGACGAGCGGCGCAAGCAGCTGACGCTGGAGGCGCTGTTCAACGAAGAACTGGGCGTCGTGATCCAGGTGCCCACGACCGTACGCAACGAGGTCATGGCCACACTGCGCGAACATGGCCTGTCACGCCACGCACACTTCGTCGGCAAGACCAACAACAGCGGGCGCATCGAAGTCTGGCGCGACACCAAACTGCAATTCGGCGCGCCGCTGCGCGAGCTGCAGCAAGCCTGGGACGAAGTCAGCTGGCGCATCGCACGCGAACGCGACAACCCCGAATGCGCCGACGCCGAACACGCCGCCGCCGGGGCCGCCGACGACCCTGGCCTGCAGGTGTTGCCCACGTTCGATCCGGCCGACGACGTGGCCGCGCCCTTCATCGGCGGCGCGCGTCCGCAGATCGCGATCCTGCGCGAGCAAGGCGTCAACTCGCACCTCGAGATGAGCTATGCGATGGCATTGGCCGGCTTCGACACCTTCGACGTGCACATGAGCGACCTGCAGGCAGGGCGTGCGCGGCTCGATCAGTTCCGCGGCCTGGTGGCCTGCGGCGGCTTCAGCTACGGCGACACGCTGGGTGCCGGCGAGGGCTGGGCACGGTCGATTCTGTTCAATCCGCCCTTGGCCGAGGCCTTCGCGGCCTTCTTCAACCGGCCCGACACGCTGGCGCTGGGCGTGTGCAACGGCTGCCAGATGATGGCGGCGCTGGCGGCTCTGATCCCCGGCACGCAGCACTGGCCGCGCTTCACGCGCAATCGCAGCCAGCAGTTCGAGGCCCGGCTTTCGATGGTCGAGGTGCTGCAAAGCCCCAGCCTGTTCTTTGCCGGCATGGCCGGCAGCCGGCTGCCGATCGCGGTGGCGCATGGCGAGGGTTATGCCGACTTCAGCCAGCGCGGCGACGCCGCCCGGGTGCAGGCGGCGCTGCGTTTCGTCGATCCGCAGGGCCGGGCCACCGAGGCATACCCCGACAACCCCAACGGCAGCCCGGGCGGCCTGACCGCGGTGACCACCGCCGACGGCCGTTTCACGGCGTTGATGCCGCACCCCGAGCGCGTGTTTCGCAACCTGCAGATGAGCTGGAGCGGCGGAGACCCCGACGTGCACAGCCCCTGGCTGCGCATGTTCCGCAACGCGCGCAAGGCCTTGGGTTGACTGACCGACCATGACCGACTTGGTGGTGCGCCGGCTGCTGATCGACCTGGAGACCCCGGTCGCGCGGCACTGGAACGGCGGCGACGCCTTTCGCACTGCATTCTTCAACGCACTGTCGTTCAGTTTCCCGGCTGGCGAGCAGTTCTTCATCGATTCGGTCCGCCGGGTGCTGGACAGCGCCGAGCCCGAACTGCGCCTGCAGTTTGCCGAGCAGACGCGTGCCTTCATCGGCCAGGAGGCCACGCACCGCCGCATCCACGAACGCTTCAACGCCCACCTCGAGCGCCAGGGGCTGATCAACCATTGGGATGCTCGAATCCACCGACGCCAGAAGTTGATCGACGGCGCCGATCCCCGTGCCTGGCTGGGTTTCACTGCGGCGACCGAGCATTTCACGGCCTTTCTGGCCGATCATCTGCTGACCCATGCCGAGGTTCTGCAGGGCGCCGAGCCGCGCTTGCACGACCTGTGGCTGTGGCACGCCAGTGAAGAATCCGAGCACCGCTGCGTGGCCTTCGACCTCTACCGTGCCAGCGGTGGTGGCGAAGCCTGGCGGCGTCGTTTGTTCTGGATGGTCACGCTGACCTTTGCCAGCGATCTGATGCGCCAGACGCTGAACAACCTGTGGCACGACGGCACGTGGTGGCGGGCATCGACCTGGGTTTCGGCCTGGCGCATGCTGCTGGGGCGCGGCGGGCTGTTGCACGCGTGTTTCGGGCCCTGGCGGCGCTATCTGCGTGCCGATTTCCACCCCAGCCAGACCGACGACCACCTGGGCCGTCAGTGGCTGAGCGCGCACGTCGACCTGGCACCACCAGTCGCGCGCGAATCAGGTCGCTAGAAGTGGTCGATCAGGCCGCGCTGCAAGGCTGACTCGGGGTTCGAGCCGGCGTCGCGCACGCATTGCAGCGCCTCCGTGCTGGACGCACCCAGGCGCTTGAGCAGGCAGGCGGCGGCGGTGCCGGTGCGGCCGATTCCGGCCGCGCAGTGCAGCAGCACGGCGTCGCCGGCCCGAACGCTGGTCGCCACCTCATCGATCGCGTCGCGGAAGGCTTCGACCCGCGCTGCCAGACCGAAGTCCTGCATCGGCAGATGCGTCCAGCGAAACGGCAGGATGCCGGCGCCGATCGCCTGCGCATAGGGCGGCGACAGGCTCTCGACTTCGAACATCGGGTTCAGGCATAGCACATGCTGGACCGCGCGTGCCTGGGCTTCGATCTGGAACGACGCCCAGGATTCGAAGCGACCGGGCATGGCGCTCAGCCAGACCTGGCCCAGGCCGGGTGCGGGCAGCGCCAGCGCCCTGAACGACATCGGCTGGTGGTCAGGCTTTCGCCATTGCCCACTGTTCGATGCCGGCGATCGCCCAGCTGCGGCTGCCGTCGGCCGGCTTGCTCAGGTGCCAGACTTCATCAACCGCGCTCGGCGCGGCGCCGGGGGCTTCGCGCAGTTCACCGCGAAAGCGCACGCTGACGACCTGGCGCTGGCCTTCGTCGCTGACATCGAGAACCTCGGATGCGATGCTCAGCACCTCGGTCTGCTGTTTGGCTTGGCCACGCTCCTGCAGGTCCATGCTCAGTTCGGCAAACATCTCCGGCGTGGTGAAGGCGCGCAGGTCGTCCAGGTCCCGGGCGTCGTTGGCGGCCTGCAGGCGGATGAAGATCATCTTGGCCGTGCGCGCGAAGCCCTCGGAATCGAAGCTGGCGGGAACGAAGGCACGCGCCGGCGCCGCTGCCGTCACGATCGGCGCAGCCGCTTCGGCCGTGGTGGCGCTTGCTGTCGGCATGTGACCCGGATCGGCAGCCGGCATGTTGTTTCCTGCTGCCGCCGGCCACGCGACCTGTCCGCTTGCGCCCTCGTTGCCGCGGTAGGCCATGCCTGCCGGCTGCGCCTGCTGCTTGCGGCGCATCAGCATGCGCACGACCACGATGGCGGCCACCGCCAGCAGTGCCATCAACACGAAGCTGCCGAAGGCGCCGCCCATGCCCAGGTGACTGAACAAGGCGGCCAGGCCCAGGCCGGCAGCCAGACCGGCCAGCGGGCCCATCCAGTTGCGCTTGGGCGCCGCGGCGGGTGCGGCTGCGGCGTTGGGCGCCGCGGCGGGCGCCGCCTGCTGAGCGGGTGCAGCCGGCTTGGCCGGTGTGCTGTCGGGTGCGGTGCGAGCGGGCATCTGGCGCTGCATGCCCGAACTGCGGCCGCCACCCAGGCGTCTGGCCTCGGCTTCGATCGACACCATGCCCAGGGTCAGGGCCAGGCCCAGGGTCAGCAGGGAAACAATCTTCATCGGGGGGATCTCGTCGAGTTGATGGAATCCGACCCTGCAAGCCGCAAGCCGCAGGTCGTGGCGCCGAGTGTCAGGCCAAAGCCGTGGCGGTGACAAGTCGGATCGGCTAAGCCCTTCGCCGGCCTGTGTGCTAGCTTGATCGGCGGCGCAGCGCCCGCACATGGCGCAGACCGGCAGGGGCTGCCACGGTACAACGAAAGGGTCAGGCGATGGCGGCGACGGGACTGTGGGTGTTGAGCGTGCTGCTGATCCTGGGCGGCCTGGCGGGGACGGTCTTGCCGGCCCTGCCCGGGCCGATGCTGGTGCTGGCCGGCATCGTGCTGGGTGCGTGGATCGATGACTTTGCGCGCGTGGGTGTGGGCGTGATAGCGGTGACGGCCGGCCTGGCCGTGCTGGCCTGGGTGCTGGACACAGTGGCCGCGCTGATGGGCGCGCGCCGTGCCGGTGCCAGCCCGCAGGCGCTGGTGGGTGCTGCCATCGGCACCGTGGTGGGCCTGTTCATGGGCCTGGTGGGCGTGTTGTTCATGCCGTTCGTGGGCGCGGTGGCCGGTGAACTGCTGGCCCACCGCGACCAGCAGCGCGCGCTCAAGGTCGGTGTCGGTACCTGGCTGGGCATCGTGCTGGGCACGGTGGCCAAGTTGGCACTCAGCCTGGTGATGGTCGGCCTGTTCGTGGTGGCGCTGTTGTTGTGATCAGGCGTTCGTGATCAGGCGCCAACCAGCCATGCCAGCCACTCGCGAAACGCGTAGCGGCTGCGTGTGATGCCCAGCGCAGACGGCAGGTAGTCGCCCAGCACCCAATCGTCGCCCTTCTCGGTGATCCCCACCGGGGCCGGCAGCAGGTCGAAGTGCAGCCCGGCGGCGTCGCGCGCTCGGTGAAAGTGCCGCAGCGCACGCGGCATGTGCTCGTCGTGGGTGACCAGCACGACCCGGGCCACCGGCTGGGTGCGCAACATGTCCACCGTGCGCAGCGCGTTCTCGTGCGTGTCGCGCGATCGGTCTTCGGCAAACAGCAGGGGGTGGCGGAACTCGTCGCGTGCGATGCGCGTCGCGATCGCCGCTTCGCTGGGCCCGCCTTGCGACCCCGGCGAGAGGCCCCCGGTGAAGGCCACCGGCCAGCCGGTTTCGCGGCTGAGCCAGATGCCGTAGCGCAACCGTTCGATCGAGATCAGGTTCAGCGACACCTCGTCGTATTCGGCCGCTTCACGGCGCCCGCCACCCAGCACCACAATCAGTGTCGGCCCGTTTGGCGGCGGCGTGGTCTTGACGAAGCGTGCCGGGTCTCGAAGCGGCGGCGGTGGGTCGAGCAACCAGCGCGTGGCGACTTCGGCGCCCGCCGGTGTCCAGCAGGCCCAGGCCAGCGCCACGCCGGTCAGCAGCAGGGTCCTGCCCAGCGGCCGGCTGCGACGCAGCCACCAACCGCCCAGCAGGATCAGCAGCAGCCACGGCATGGGCGGCAGCACCAGCGTGGCCAGCAGGGGCTTGAGCCCGTCGATCCCGATCGTCTGCATCCAGGCATTCATGTTGCGGTTGGTGAGGTGTGTGGCTGTCGGGCAACTGAGGAATTCTGCCCGCCGGCTGTTCTGTGCCTGGATGCCGTTCACGATCGGGTCGACGGCGTGCAGCCGGCCCAATCGGGCTGCGCCAACGGCCGCATGCCGTCACCCAGCGATGCGCAGGTGTGCCGCGGCAACAAGGGTCATGTCGAGGAGGTGACTCTGGGCTTTCGGGAGATCAGCCGACCTTCAGCAGGTCGAGCACGATGGCGGCGCTTTCCAGCGGCCGCTCCATCGGAAAAAGGTGCGACCCTTCGACCCAGCGCAGGCGGTCGTGCACCAGGCGTTGCGTGGCCGCCAGGCCGACCTGGCGCAGTTCCAGCGAACGCGTGCCGCCGACAAAGGACACCGGGCACAACGGTGGATGCCGCCGCAGCAGCGGACCCAGGTGATGCGGCACTGTGTCGTAGAGCCGGGTCTCGACCTCGCGCCTGAAGGCCAGGCGCAGGCCGCCTGCGGGGTCGGATTCGAAACCGGCGCTGATGTAGTCGGCAAGCACCTGCGGGTCCCAGCGGGCAAAGCTCTGTTTGCCGGCAAAGTGCGCCAGGGCGGCGTCTGGCGACGGCCAATGGTGACGACGCTTGCGCGACACCCGGCCAGGCGTGACATGGCCGATCAGCCGCGTCGCCTTGGCCACGCGCACGCTGTGTGCGCGCCAGCCGCTGAGCACCGGTGAGTCGAGCAGCACCAGGGCCGACACCAGATCGGGCCGGCGGCAGGCCGCCAGCAAGCTGAGGTAGCCGCCCAGCGAATGGCCAACCAGCGCCACGGGCGTGTCAGCACCGCTGTGTTCGATGAAGCGGATCAGCTCGTCCCGCGTCGGGCGCCAGTTGCTGACCACCGGATAGGCCGCGTCGTGTCCGAACTGGGGCGGCGCCAGCATACGCCAGCCGGCGTGGGTCCAGGCGTCGAACAGTTTGCGGTAGGAACCGGCGGGGAAGCCGTTGGCGTGCGAGAAGACCAGCGTGGGTTTCATGGGGCCGCCGATTGTCGCGCTGCTCAACCCCGCGAGCCGGGATGCCGATAAGACCTGACGCGATCCCCCGACAACGATGCAACTTCTCGACCGCGACATCCATCTGGCCAGGGCCTTGATCATCGACGCCAATCCGACGGCGCGAAGTGTCCTGGCCGGGCAGCTGCGTGACCTGGGCGTGCAGCAGGTGCGCCAGATGTCGCGCGTGCAGGACGCCCGCACCGTGCTCGAAGAAGCGCCGCACGACATCGTGTTGTGCGAGATGAACTTCGAGGGCGCAGCGATGTCGGGCCAGGATCTGCTGGACGAGCTGCGCCGCGAGCAGTTGCTGCCCTACAGCACGGCCTTCATCTTGGTCACCGGCGATGCCAGTTACGCGCAGGTGCAGGAGGCGGCCGAGGCCACCGTCGACGGCTTCCTCGTCAAGCCCTGTTCGGGGTTGGCGCTGGCCGAGCGCCTGACTGAAGTGCGGCGACGCAAGCGAACGCTGAAGGCGATCTACGAGGCCATTCAGGCGCGCGAGCTGCTGCGTGCGGCCGCTCTGGCCGAGCAACGCTTCGTGGCGCGCGACAGCTACTGGAGCTTTGCCGCCCAGTTGGCGGCCGAGCTGTGGCTGCGCACCGATCAGCCGCAGCGGGCGCTGAAGATCTACCAGACCCTGATCGAGACCCGGCCCACCGCCTGGGCCAGGGTTGGTGTGGCCCGGGTGTACCTGGCCACCGGCGACCTGCCGGCCGCCCGTCGGCTGCTCGACGAGTTGGTGATGCAAAGCCCCGAGTACGCCGATGCCCATGACCTGCTCGCCTGCGTGGCAGTCGAGCAAGGTGATTTCGCGGCCGCGCTGACCGCGTTCCGCCAGGCCGCCAACCTGACTCCCGGCTGTCTGCTGCGCATGCAGCATCTGGGCGCGCTGGCGTTCTACCAGGGCCAGATGGACGAGGCGGTGCAGCAGCTCGAGCGCACGCTGGCCCTGGGCCGCAGATCGAAGCTCTTCGACCTGGGCTGTCTGCTGCTGCTGGGCTTGTTGAAGTTTGACCTGCGCGACGCGCGCGGGCTGGTCACCGTCACCGAGCAGGTGCTGGCGCTGTCCGAGGCCGACCCTGCGTCGACCCGCCTGCGGCGCGTGCGCCGGATGCTCGGCGGTCTGTCCGCAGTTCTCAAACAACGGCCTGACGATGCGCTGGGCGTGGCGCGCGAGCTGGCGGCCGAGGTGATGGCGCCCGATTTCGATCTCGAGGCGGCGGCGCTGACGATCTCGCTGTGGGCGCGACTGCGCAGCGGCGAGGTGCCGCTGAAGGAGTTCGACACCCTGCTGCGTGCGGCCGGCCTGCGCTTTGCGGTGTCGAAGGCAGCCATCGAGATGCTGGTGGCCGCGACCGATGACCAGGCGCCGGCGATCGAGACGCTGCGCAACTGTGCGGCGGTGATCAACAACATCGCCGAGCAGGCGATGAGCCGGTCGGCCGCCGGGCAGGCAGCGCAGGCGGTGGAGATGCTGCTCGACCAGGGTGAACACACGCGCAATGCGCGGTTGCTGGAAATGGCGGGCGCGGTGACACGGCGGCACGCCGAGCAGTTGGCCGATGCCGCCGCCCTGCAGGCCCGGGTCACGGTCTTGCAGGAGGGCTGGTGCGCACCCTTGACGCATATCGCCGGCGTGCGCCGCTCGGCACGTGCACCCGGCGGCGTGGTGCTGCGGACCTGATCAGACGATGCGCTCGCTGCGGTGCGTGATCTTGCGCATCGGGTCGAACTGCGCCGAATCCGTCATCAATGGGTGCGTGGTGTTGCCGCCGTTCCAGCACGGATCGTCGATGCCCTCGAAGACCTCGCGCAGGCGCTGACCCCAGGTGTCGTGGATCATGCGGAAGTAGGGGTTGTGTTCGTCGATGCAGACATGTTCGTCGCTGTGCAGCGCATCGGCGCGGTAGACCAGCAGGTCCAGCGGCAGGCCGACCGACAGGTTGGACTTCAGCGTCGAGTCCATCGACACCAGCGCGCACTTGGCGGCTTCGTCCAGCGGCGTGGTGGGCGTCAGCACGCGGTCGAGGATGGGCTTGCCGTACTTGCTTTCGCCCACCTGGAAGAAGCAGGTCTCGCGCGTGGCCTCGATGAAGTTGCCGGCCGAATAGACCAGGAACATGCGCATCGCCTCACCCTTGATCTGACCGCCGAAGATCATGCTGGCATTGAAGTCGACGCCGCTGGCCTTCAGCGATGGCCCGTCCTGCTGCTGCACGCGGCGCACGGCCGAGCCCAGTACCCGCGTGGCATCGAACATGCTGGGGGCGTTCCAGATCGTCAGCGGCTCATCGCTGCCGTTGTCGAGCTTCTCGACCTGCAGGATCTCGCGCACGCTCTGGCTGATCGACAGGTTGCCGGCCGACAGCATCACCATGAAACGGTCGCCGGGCTTCTCGTAGATCATCATCTTGCGAAAGGTGCTGATCTGGTCCATGCCGGCGTTGGTGCGTGAATCGGACAGGAACACCAGCCCCGCGTTGAGCCGGATGCCGACGCAGTAGGTCATGGTTTGCTTTCGATCGTCGGAGAGGGGGTGGGCTGCAGCGCCTTCAGACGATACAGCGCGTCCAGCGCCTCGCGCGGGGTCAGCGCATCGGGGTCGATGCGCGACAGTTCGGATTCCACGGCCGACGGCTCGACCGCTGCCGCGGCCGGCGGCGCGGCGAACAGGTCGACCTGTGCCTGGCCCGACTGTGCCTTGGTCTCCAGCGCCTCCAGCGTGGCGCGCGCCTGGCGCACCAGCCCCGCCGGCATGCCGGCCAGGCGCGCCACCTGCACGCCATAGCTGCGGCTGGCCGGGCCGGGCTCGATCTGGTGCAGGAACACGATGTCGTGGCCGCTTTCGATCGCGCCCACGTGCAGGTTGATCGCACGATCGTGGCGGGCCGGGAAGTCGGTCAGCTCGAAGTAGTGGGTGGCGAACAGCGTGAACGCGCGGTTGCGGTCGTGCAGCTGGCTGGCGATGGCGCCGGCCAGCGCCAGGCCGTCGAAGGTGCTGGTGCCGCGGCCGATCTCGTCCATCAGCACCAGGCTGTGTTCGGTGGCCGCGTGCACGATGGCCGCGGCCTCGGTCATCTCGAGCATGAAGGTCGACTGCGCGTTGGCCAGGTCGTCGGCGGCGCCGATGCGCGTGTGGATGGCGTCGATCGGCCCCAGCCGGCAGGCCGTGGCCGGCACGTACGAGCCCATCGCCGCCAGCAGCACGATCAGCGCCACCTGGCGCATGAAGGTGCTCTTGCCGCCCATGTTGGGGCCGGTGATGACCAGCATGCGCGTCTTGGCGTCAAGCCGGCAGTGGTTGGCGATGAAGTCGCCGGCACCGGTCTCCTGCAGTCTTGCCTCGACCACCGGGTGGCGGCCGGCCTCGATGTCGATGCAGGGGTAGGGCACGAACTCGGGCCGGCACCAGTTCAGCGTGGCAGCGCGTTCGGCCAGCGCCGCCAGCGCGTCCAGCGCGGCCAGGGCTTGCGCCAGCGCGGCCAGCGGCACCAGGTACTGCTGCAGGGCATCGATCAGCTGCTCGTACAGCCACTTCTCGCGCGCCAGCGAACGTTCCTGGGCCGATAGCGCCTTGTCCTCGAAGGTCTTGAGTTCGGGCGTGATGTAACGCTCGGCGTTCTTCAGGGTCTGCCGCCGCTGGTAGTCGGCGGGCACCTTGTCGAGACCCGAGCTCGTCACTTCGATGTAGAAGCCGTGCACTTTGTTGAACTGCACGCGCAGGTTGCCGATGCCCGTGCGTGCGCGTTCGCGCTGCTCGAGGTCGAGCAGAAAGGCGTCGCAGTTCTGGCTGATCGCACGCAGCTCGTCGAGTTCGGTATCCACGCCGCCTGCGATGACGCCGCCGTCGCGCAGCAGCACGGCCGGCTCATCGGCGATGGCCGTCAACGCGTCGGCCAGGCCCGAGTCGGGCACCAGGACTTGCAACAGCTCGGCCAGCAGGGGTGCACCGTCGGGCACCTGCAGGCGCAGCCCCGGCAGCAGCGTCAAGGTGGCGCGCAGCCCGGCCAGCTCGCGCGGGCGTACCTGACGCAGCGCGATGCGCGAGCCGATGCGTTCGACGTCACTGACGCCGCGCAGTGCCTCGCGCAGCGGCTCGAAACCCTGCGTCAGCAGCACCGCGATCGCCGCATGGCGTGCCGTGGCGGCGTTGCGCTCGCGCGCCGGATGGATCATCCAGTGGCGCAGCAGCCGGCTGCCCATGCCGGTGCGGCAGGTGTCCAGCAGCGACAGCAGGGTCGGGCTGTCGTCGCCGCGCAGCGTGCGCATCAGTTCCAGGTTTCGGTGGGTGGCCGGCGCCAGATCGAGCAGATCGCTGGCCAGTTCGACCTGCAGCGTACGCACATGCCGCAGCACCTGGCCCTGCGTGTGTTCGGCAAAACTCAGCACCGCGGCCGCCGCCGCATGGGCCAGCGGCAGGTCCTGCGCGTTGAAGCCCGCCAGCGAGGCCGTGCCCATCTGCTGGCACAGCTTGCGCAGGCCGAGCGCGCTGTCGAACTGCCAGCCCGGGCGCGCCGTTCGGGTGCAACGCTGCGCCAGCAGCACAGTTGGCGTGTCGGTGCTGCCGTCGATGAGCACCTCGGCGGGCGACAGCCGTGCCAGCCAGGCCGGAAGTTCGCTGTCGCTGCATTCACTCAGCGCCAGCTGGCCGCTGGACAGGCCCAGCCAGGCCAGGCCCCAGCGGTTGCGCTGCCGGTGCAGCGCCAGCAGCAGCGCGTCGGCACGGTCTGACAACAGCTCGCCGTCGGTCACGGTGCCGGGCGTCACCACGCGCACCACCTTGCGCTCCACCGGTCCCTTGGCCGTGGCCACGTCGCCCACCTGCTCGGCAATCGCCACCGGTTCACCGAGCTTGATCAAGCGGGCCAGGTAGCCTTCCAGCGAATGCGCCGGCACGCCGGCCATCACCACCGGTTCACCACCGCTGTGGCCGCGCGCAGTCAGCGTGATGTCGAGCAGCCGGTTGGCCTTGCGGGCGTCGTCGTAGAAGACCTCGTAGAAGTCCCCCATGCGGTAGAAGACCAGCGTGTCGGGGAACTCGGCCTTGATGCGCAGGTACTGCTGCATCATGGGCGTGTGTGCACCGAGGTCGCCTGTCCAGGGCGGGGGCGGCGTTTCTTCCTTCATGGGTACTGCAGGCGGATCGGCCCTTGGTCGGCGCTGCGAGTGCTGTGCATCACATCGGCGCGTCGTCGCCGTCAGCCGGGCCCGCCTTGCGGATGCGCACGGCGGCCTTCTTTGCCACCGGTGCCGCCGCCAGCGCCGAGGCGACCTGCTGCGTATGGTTGGCCGGTGCGGTGGCGGGCTCGATGCCGGTGGCCTCGGCTTCCTTGATGACGCGTGTGTAGGGCGACAGGATCTGCACCAGCTGGCCGTAGACCTTGGGCGTGCCGGCGACGACCTCGCGCTGGTAGAGGAAGTCGGCTTCGCCGGTGAAGTTGCCGACCAGGCCGCCGGCCTCGGTGATCATCAGCGCGCCGGCCGCGGCGTCCCAGGGGCTCAGGCCGGTCTCGAAGAAGCCGTCGTACCAGCCGGCGGCCACGTAGCACAGGTCGAGCGCGGCAGCACCCGGGCGGCGCAGACCGGCGCAGCTCTGCATCACCTCTTCGAACATCTTCAAATAGCGCTTGAAGTTGTCGCCCTTGCGGAACGGGAAACCGGTGCCGATCAGCGCGTCGGAGATGCGCGTGCGCTTGGACACGCGCAGCCGGCGGTCGTTGAGGAAGGCGCCGCGCCCGCGCGACGCGAAGAACAGGTCGTTGCGCGTCGGGTCATAGACCACCGCCTGCTGCACCGAACCCCGATGCGCCAGCGCGATCGACACCGCGTAGACCGGAAAGCCGTGCAGGAAGTTGGTGGTGCCGTCCAGCGGATCGATGATCCAGGTGTATTCGCTGTGGCGGGCGCCATGCTGGCGGCCCGACTCTTCAGCCAGGATAGCGTGGCCGGGATA
Organism: Rubrivivax sp.; assembly: GCA_016707445.1. GTDB lineage: Bacteria > Pseudomonadota > Gammaproteobacteria > Burkholderiales > Burkholderiaceae_C > Rubrivivax. The sequence continues at coordinate 264,806 of JADJHR010000007.1, read as the reverse complement.
GGCGTCGAGCAGGATCTCGATGATGGCCTGCTCGGCCGCCTGGTCGACCTCGGACACGAAGTCGTTCGGCCCCTTGGTGCCCACCTTGAGCACGTCGAGATCGAGCGAGGCCCGGTTGATGATCGCCCCTGCCGCGCGGGCCGCCTTGACGGCGATGTTGAGCATGGGATGAAGCGCTTGCGACATGGGGGGCCTGCGGGCTGGAGAGGGGCGATGGCGATGAAAAGAGCGGCGCGGCGACAATTGCGGCCGCAACATCGAGATTCTACCGAGTGCCCTCTGCCGCCCTGACCGTTGATGCCCGCAACCCGACCCGCTTCGTGCTGGTGGGCACCAGTCATGCCGGCAACGTGGGCGCGGCGGCACGCGCGATCAAGGTGATGGGTTTCACCGACCTGGTGCTGGTGCGGCCACGCTTTGCCGACATCGCCTGCCGCGACGACGCGATGGCCATGGCCAGCGGTGCGGCAGACCTGCTGGCGCGCGCCCGCGTGGTCGACACGCTGGCGCAGGCGCTGCAAGGCTGCAGCTACGCCTGCGCCACGGCGATGACGCCGCGTGACTTCGGCCCGCCCACGGCCGCGCCGCGCGAACACCTGGGGGGCCTGCCGGCTTTGGGGCACCGCGTGGCTTTCGTCTTCGGGCCCGAACGCACCGGACTGAGCAACGACGATGTCTACCGCTGTCAGGTCTGCCTGAGCATTCCCACCGCGCCGGGCTACGGCTCGCTGAACCTGGCGCAGGCGGTGCAGGTGATGGCCTACGAGTGGCGGCAGGCGCTGGGCAGCTATGGCGTGCAGGCGCGCACGCCAGTGCCTGCGCATGCCGATCTGGCCGCGCTGCAGGGCACGCTGGACCATTGGCAGCAGGTGCTGCAGCAGATTGGTTTTCTCGATCCGGCGGTGCCCAAGAAGCTGATGCCGCGCCTGCAACAACTGGCCTTGCGCGCCGCGCTGACCGAGCCAGAGGTGCACATCCTGCGCGGCATGGCGCGCGCGATCGACCAGGCCGCACGCGCTGCCGGCGCTGCGCCGGCAGCGCCAGCAGCAATCGATGGTCGCCACTACACTGGCTTGCCCTGAGCCGCAACGACCCGACACCGCGCCATGTTCAGCCGACTGCGTGAAGACATCGCCTGCATCCGCGAGCGCGACCCCGCGGCGCGTTCGACCTGGGAGGTGCTGACCTGCTACCCGGGCCTGCATGCCTTGCTGCTGCACCGCCTGGCCCACGCCCTGTGGATGCGTGGCTGGCGTTGGTCGGGGCGGTTCATCTCGCACCTGTCGCGCGGGGTCACCGGCATCGAGATCCACCCCGGTGCCGTGGTTGGGCGCCGCGTCTTCATCGACCACGGCATGGGCGTGGTGATCGGCGAGACCGCCGAGGTCGGCGACGACTGCACGATCTACCAGGGCGTCACGCTGGGTGGAACCTCGCTGAGCAAGGGCGCCAAGCGACACCCGACGCTGGGCCGCGGCGTGATCGTCAGCGCCGGCGCCAAGGTGCTGGGGGGATTCACGGTCGGCGACGGTGCCCGCGTGGGATCAAACGCGGTGCTGTTGCAGGCCGTACCGGCGGGCGCTACGGCGGTGGGCATCCCGGCGCGTGTGGTGCAGAAGTCGGCTGACGCGGCGCGCGAGCAGGCGGCCGCCAAGATGGGCTTCAGCGCCTACGGCGTGACGCAGGGCGACGATCCGGTGGCGCAGGCAATGAAAGGCCTGATCGACAACGCCTCGGGCCACGAGCACCAGATCGCGCTGCTGTGGCAGGCAATCGAAAAACTGTCGGCACGCTCACGCGAGCTGCCGATGGAAGATTGCGTGCCGCAAGATGCGCGCACCACCGAACGTTTCGACGCCGAGGGCCTGAACCGGCTGGTCAAGTAATGGGTTGAGCCGTGCGTCAGGTGGCGCGTGCGGGGCGCTGCGCCGATTTCGGCCTGAAGGCCTTGCAGACGCTGTCGTCGGTCTCGAGGTAGGGCCCGCCGATGAGGTCGATGCAGTAGGGCACGGCGGCGAAGATGCCGTGCACCGCTGGCGTGGCCTGCGGCAGGCCCTGCAGGGTCTCGGCGATCGACTTCGGCTGCCCGGGCAGGTTGATGATCAGCGCCTGGCCGCGGATCACCGCCACCTGGCGCGACAGGATCGCCGTGGGCACGAAGGCCAGGCTGATCTGGCGCATCTGCTCGCCGAAGCCCGGCATCAGCTTGTGTGCCACCGCCAGCGTCGCCTCGGGCGTGACGTCGCGCGCTGCCGGGCCGGTGCCGCCCGTGGTCAGTACCAGGTTGCAGTGGTGCTCGTCGACCAGTTCGCACAACGCGGCGCTGATGCCGGCCTGCTCGTCGGGGATCAGGCGGGACTGCCAGTCGATCGGGTTGCGCAGGGCGCGGCGCAGCCAGTCCTGCAGTGCGGGCAGGCCTTTGTCCTCGTAGACCCCGCTGGACGCCCGGTCGCTGATCGAGACCACGCCGATGCGCACCGGATCGAATTCACTCATGGCTGGGTTGCAGAAAGGGCCTGATGAACTGGAACAGATCTCGCACCGCGCGCGGCTGGCGGTCTTCGACACGCAGCGCCACCGTGTCGCGCCGGGCGGCACGAACCAGGCTGCGCAGCTGCTGGCTGTCGGTGTCGGGGTGGGCAGCCAGCCAGCGCGTCATCGCGTCATCGCCGGCAATCAGTTCGGCGCGCCAGCGCTCGACCTCGTGCAGCGCCAGCGCCTGTTCGGCGCTGCCCAGTTCGGCGCGTGCTACCGCCTCGCGCAGCGGCACCTCGTCGACCGATCGCATCAACTTGCCCACGTATTGCAGCTGGCGGCGTTTGCCTTCGTGCGACCGTGTGCGGCGGTACAGCAGCAGCGCATCGCGCAGGGCTTCGGGCATGTCGGTGCGGTTGAACTGGTCGTCGCTCAACTCGCCCAGCGCCTGGCCCAGCTTCTGCAAGTCGTGTGACTGCTGCTTGAGCTGGGTCTTGCTCGGCCTGTCGTCGTCGACTTCGGCGGGGTCGCCGTAGTGGGCGTCGATGCCGCGGTGCGGGGCGGCGCGTCGGGTCATTCGGGGCGGTCCTGGCAAGGGGGGTGGGTATCATAGACGCGACCCCCAACCGCTTCGTTCAACGTCCCCACCCATGTCCCCTCACGAGCCTGCGACCGGCTTTGCCTTTGCGCGCGACCAGTTCCAGCAGATGGTCGAAGACACCCTGGCGCAAGCGCGAAAGCTTGGGGCCAGCGATTCCGGTGTCGAGGTCTCGGAAGGTGTCGGTTTGTCGGTGTCGGTGCGCAAGGGCGAGCTCGAGAACGTCGAGCGCAATCGTGACAAGTCGCTCGGCGTCAGCGTCTACCTGGGCCAACGGCGCGGCAATGCCAGCACCTCGGACTTCTCGCCGGCGGCGGTCTCGCGCACCGTGCAGGCAGCCTACGACATCGCGCGTTTCACGGCCGAGGACCCGGCTGCCGGCCTGCCCGATGCCGACGACCTGGCCAATGCCGATGACGTCGCTCGCGACCTCGACCTGTTTCACCCCTGGACCCTGGATGCCGAGCAGGCGGCGGCTGTAGCGCTGCGCTGCGAGCAGGCGGCCATGTCCACCAGCCGTCTGATCACCAACAGCGAAGGCGCCGGTGTGTCGGCGCAGCAGTCGCACTTCTGGGCCGGCAATACGCGCGGTTTTCGCGGCGGTTATGCCAGTTCGCGCCACTACATATCGGTGTCGCCGATCGCCGGCCGTGGCCGCAACATGCAGCGCGACAGCTGGTACAGCTCGATGCGCGACGCCGCCGACCTTGCGTCGCCCGAGGCCGTGGGGCGGTATGCCGCCGAGCGTGCCTTGTCGCGCTTGAAGCCGCGTCGTGTGCCGACGGCCGAAGTGCCGGTGCTGTTTGAGTCGACGGTGGCGTCGGGCCTGCTGGGCAGCTTGGTGGCGGCGGTGTCGGGTGGCGCGCTGTACCGCAAGGCCAGCTTCCTGCTCGACAGCCTGGGGCAGCCGGTGCTGGCCGACCACCTCGATTTGCATGAGGACCCGCACCAGCCCAAGGGCAAGGGCAGTGCGGTCTTCGACGACGAAGGGGTGCGCACGCGGGCGCGACAGGTGGTCGACGGCGGGCGTCTGCAGGGCTATTTCCTGTCCAGCTATTCAGCACGCAAGCTGGGTTTGAAGACCACCGGCAATGCCGGTGGCGGGCACAACCTGAGCTTGACCAGCCGCCGCACCAAGAAGGCCGACACCTTGCCGGCGATGATCAAGCGCCTGCACCGCGGCCTGTTCGTCACCGAGATGATGGGCCAGGGTGTGAACGGCGTGACCGGCGACTATTCGCGCGGTGCCGCCGGATTCTGGGTCGAAGGCGGCGAGATCATGTTCCCGGTGCAGGAGATCACCATCGCCGGTAATCTCATGCAGATGTTTCGGGACATCGCCTGGGTGGGCGCCGATCGCTACACCGCCGGCACGCGCAGCATTGGCTCGGTGCTGATCAAGCGCATGAAACTGGCCGGCGCCTGAGCGCGACCAGCGGCCACTCGACTAGAGCGCGCTGGCCAGTTGGAACAACCGGGTCGAGCGAGCACCCGAACGGCAGAACAGCAAGAGGGGCCGGGGCAGTTCCGCCAGCAACTGGGCCATCGCCGCGGCGTCGTTCAGCGTCTGATGGGCGCCGCTGACCGGCAGGTGCCGGTATTCGAGTCCGGCCGCGTGCGCTGCCGCCTCGATCTGTGCGCTGGTCGGCTGGTCGAGGCCGTGCTCGAAGTCTGGTCGGTTGTTGACGACGCTGCGAAACCCCAGCCGGGCCGCTTCGGCCATCGCCATCGGGTCGAGTTGCGGCGCCACGCAGACGTCGGCCGCGATCGCGCGCATAGGCAGGGCGCTCATCCGCTTCAGCTTCAGCGAGACAGCGCCGCTTTCACCGCCGCCGAGACCAGGCCCATGTCGGCCTTGCCGGCGAGACGGGACTTGGCCGCGGCCATGGCCCGGCCCATGTCGGCGGGGCCGGCGGCGCCCAGTTCAGCCACCAGCGCCTGAACTTCGGACTCGATTTCTTCGGCCGACAGCCGTGCCGGCAGGTAGGTCTCAAGCACCTTGAGTTCGGCGGTCTCCTTGTCGACCAGGTCGGTGCGGCCAGCTTGCTGAAAGGCCGTGATCGAGTCCTTGCGCTGCTTGATCAGCTTGTCGACGATGCCGACCACGGCGGTGTCGTCGAGCACGATGCGTTCATCGACTTCGCGCTGTTTGCAGGCCGCAAGCAGCATGCGGATCGCCAGCAGTCGAGCGCTGTCCCTGGCGCGCATTGCGGCCTTCATGTCTTCGGTGATGCGGTCTTTGAGGCTCATGCTGAGGATCGTACAAGGGCTGCGGCAAATGACGAAGCCCGCCGCGGTCGCCCGCGCGGGCTTCGATCCGGGTTCAGGGCAGACGCCGGCTCAGTACAGTTTTTTCGGCAGCTGCATGCTGCGCACCCGCTTGAAGTGGCGCTTGACGGCGGCCGCTTTCTTGCGCTTGCGCTCGGAGGTGGGCTTTTCGTAGAACTCGCGTGCGCGCAGCTCGGTCAGCAGGCCGATCTTTTCGATGGTGCGCTTGAAGCGGCGCAGGGCGACGTCGAACGGCTCGTTTTCTTTGACGCGAATCGTGGTCATGCAGGAAGGGGTTCCAGTGGTTGGCGCTCGGTGTCGTCAAGGACGTAGGCCCTGTTCGATCCAGCGCTACCGCGCTGCGCCGACACTCCGGGCCCAGTTCGCTCGGCGATCGACACGCGTGGGTGTTGCCAGCAAAGACCATGATTCTAGCGTGAAATTTCAGGGACCGCCAAGAGGCGTCGATGCAAGCCTTTGCGTGCCCGTCGATCAGGGAGGCACCGGGTTTGCGCTTTGCGGTTCAGCCGGCAGCCGACTTGCACTAAGCTTGCCGCCATGACAGCCCCCAGCGACGGTGCAGAGCTCGCACCAGACCCGGTCAACCAAACCTTGTCGACCCGGTTGCTGACCACGTGGCTGCACGCCGAGGGCGGTCTGCTCGCGGTCAAGGACGCGACATCGGGTCGCTACCTGCATGTCGATGCGGCGATGGCGCGTTTCTTCGGCCGCCCTGCGGCCGAGCTGATCGGAAGACTGGACAGCGAGCTGTTCGATGCAGTCACAGCCACCGCGTTGCGCGCTGCCGAGCAGACCGCGCTGGCGCAGCAGGCACCGTTGTGGAGCGAGCATCGCCTCGAATGGCAGGGCCAGAGCCGGGACTTTGCCGTGCTGCGCGCCGGCGCGGGTGAACTGCTGGGCAGTCTGTGGCTCGACCGGGCGCAGGCGAACCAGCGCGAACAGCAGTTGCGCATGGCACTCGAGCAGCTGGAGCAGCAGCAACGCGCGAATGCGGAGCTGCGACGTGAGCTGGCCGATCAGGCGCTGCGCGACTCGGCGTCGGGCCTGTACACGCGGACGCACTTCGAAGACCAGCTGCGCCGCGAGGCCGATCTGTCGACGCGCGAGCATCGCGAGTTTGCACTCGTGCTGATCGAGCTCGATCCGGCCACCGACGCCGTGCAGGCCTTGGGAGAGCCTGCGCGCCAGCATGTGCTCGAGGCGCTGGGTCGTCTGCTGCGCGGGGGCACACGGGCGATGGACGCGTCGTGCCGCTACGACGACAACCGTTTTGCGGTGCTGCTCTCGGGTGTGGGTCTGGCCACGGCGCACTCGCGCATGGAAGGCCTGCGGCGGCGCTGCGCGACGCAGATCGTGCTGCTCGATGGCCGTGAGCTGGGGTTCAGTGTTGCGATGGGCGTGGCCAGCTATCCGCATACCGCGCAGACACTGGACGAACTGCGCGACGCCTGCGACGCCGCGTTGGCCGAAGCCCGGCGCCGTGGTGGCAACCATGTCACGCTGGCCAGCATCCCGCTGGTCCGGCCTTGAACCTTGAGCCTTGCGCCCGTTCAGGCGCTGCGTGATGTGTGGAGCATGTAGGCCGCCAGGCCGAACAGCAACAGCGCGAACACCCGCTTGAGCTTGGCCGTGTCGGTGCCGTGTGCCACCCGTGCCCCCAGCGGCGCCAGCGTGACGCTCGCCGCCGCGATGATGGCCAGGGCCGGCAGGTACAGATAGCCGATCGCTCCAGGCAGCGCCGCCGGCACCGAGCGACCGGCAATCAGGTAGCCCAGCGTATTGGCCAGGGCGATCGGGAATCCCAGTGCGGCGCTGGTGCCCACGGCCTGGCGGATCGGCACGTTGCACCAGATCATGAATGGCACCGACATGAACGCGCCGCCGGCACCGACCAGACCCGACAGCAGGCCGATCACGCCGCCCACCGCAGTCTGGCCGATGGCGCCCGGCATCTGTCGCGTTGGCGCGGGTTTGCGGTCGAGCAGCAACTGCAGTGCCGAGAAGCCGACAAAGACGGCAAAGAACAGTGCCAGACCTCGGCCCTTGAGGACGGCGAACAGTCCGGCGCCCGACAGCAGGCCGCCGATGACGATGCCGGGGGCCAGCGATCGCAGCAGGTCCCAGCGAACCGCACCCCGTGCGTGGTGGGCGCGCACGCTCGACATGGACGTGAACAGGATGGTGGCCATCGACGTGGCGATGGCCATCTTCACCGCCAGGCCGGGCTCGACCCCGCGCGAAGACAGGATCCAGGTCATGAAGGGCACCATCATCATGCCGCCGCCCACCCCCAACAGCCCGGCCATGAAGCCGGTGACGGTGCCCAGCAGCAGCAGTTCGGCCACCAGCGGCCAACCCAGATCGATCATGGCAGCCCGTGGTTCAAGCTTTCAGCAGCGCCAGCACGGCGCGCCATTCCTGCGCTGTCACCGGCGTGATCGACAGCCGGTTGCCGCGTTGCAGCGCGCGCATCGACGACAACGACGGCGCCGCGCGCATTTCGGGCAGGCCCAGCAGGCGCGTCACGCGCACCAGGCGCACCGGCACCTGCAACCAGCGCGGTTGCTCGGGCGGCGACTTGGGGTCGTGGTAGGGGCTGTTGGGATCGAACTGCGTGGCATCGGGTGCGGCGGGCCCGGCAATCTCGGCCAGTCCGGCCACGCCGGGCTGCGGACACGACGAGTGATAGAACAGCACACCGTCGCCGATCTTCATCTCGTCGCGCATGAAGTTGCGCGCCTGGTAGTTGCGCACACCGGTCCAGGGCAGGGTCTGCTCGGGCGCCTTTGCCAGGTCGTCGATCGAGGCCTCGTCGGGCTCGCTCTTCATCAGCCAATGACGGGGCATGGGGCGGGGCGGGAACACAGAAAGTAGCGGTTGGAAAGGTGTCCGCCGTGCGCCGCGGGCCGCATCCCCGAACCTTAGCGAAGTTCAGGTGGGCGAGGTCAGCAAGGTTTCGGGTTCATCTGACGCGAGACGCTCACACCAACCGAGCGATGTTCCAAGCCCTTGCTCAATGAGCATCGGTTCAGGAAATTAACACCCGCGCACACACGACGGACGAAGCCATTCTAGTGCCCGGTTGTCGTGCTGACGGAGGTCGGGCGTCGTGCCCGAAGTCACAGCAACTGACCGTCGTCGCCCAGCGCGGCGTCGACGCGCTGCAACAGGCCCTCGAGGTCGACGTCCCGCGCGGGCATCTCGTCGGTGCCAGCGGTCCGCGTCGTCAACGGGAGTCGGGCCGAGACCTCGGCCAACTGGTAGGCCAGATTCAGCGCGGCCAACACCGCAATGCGTTCGCGCGCCTTGACCTTGCCGCTGTCGCGAATGTTGGACATCTCCTTGTCCACGCTGGCCACTGCCTGCGTCAGCATGGTTTCACCGCCGTCCGGGCAGCCCAGGATGTAGCCATGCCCCATGATCGTGACCTCGACCTGTTTCATGGCCGGCTCTCCGTGCTGCTGCTATCAGTCGGCAGCCGCGCCAACAGCGCATCGATGCGTGCCCGGGCCGCGGCCAGGCGCGACTTCAGGCTGTCGCGCTCGGCGCTCACGGCTTGCAGCTGCTGCTCGATCAACTGGCTGGTGCGCTTGAGTTCCTCGTGGCGCAGCACCAGACGATCGACGCGCTCGGCAAGGACATGCAGCTTGGTCATGGTCGGTCCGGATGGCCGTGGGGACTTGCGCTCGATTGTAGGTGTCGTCCATGGTCACACCAGGGCCGAACGGCGCAACGGCTGCAGTGCGGGGCCCGCGCCACGCACACGTAGCGCCCGTGCAGGATCAGCCAGTGGTGCGCGTCGACGTGGTAGCGCGCGGGCACACGGGCCAGCAGCCCGATCTCGACCTCCAGCGGCGTTCGTCCCGGCGTCAGCCCCGTGCGGTTGGCGACGCGGAAGATGTGCGTGTCGACCGCCATCGTCGGCTCGCCGAAGGCGACGTTGAGCACCACGTTGGCGGTCTTGCGGCCGACGCCGGGCAGGGCCTGCAGCGCCTCGCGCGTGCGCGGCACCTGACCAGCGTGCTGTTCGACCAGGATGGTGCAGGTCGCCAGCAGGTTGCGTGCCTTGGTCCGAAACAGGCCGATGCTGCGGATGAGGTCGGTCACGCGCTCGAGTCCGAGCTCGAGCATGGCCTGCGGCGACGGCGCCAGCGCGAACAAGCGGCGTGTGGCCTTGTTGACACTGACGTCGGTGGCCTGGGCCGACAGCAGTACGGCCGCCAGCAGTTCGAACACGCTGCTGTACTCGAGCTCGGTCTGCGGCTGCGGGTTGGCCGCCGCCAGCGTGGCGAAGAATGATTCGATGTCGTCGTCGCTCATCGGCCCGAGTCCTGGTCATCGCGCCGTGTACGGGCCCGCAGCAAGGCCGACTCGATCACCGCACGCTTGCGCTCGATCAGTGCCGGATCGGTGTGCTGCGTGTGGGCGGGCAGGTCGGCCAGCCTGGCCGCGGCCCTGGCCGCCAGCCGCTCGTCGTTCTCGCGTCGATCGCGTTCGGTGCGCAACCGGTGGAAGTCATAGCGCTCGCGTGAGGCCTCGGCCAGCGCCGGGCTCCAGGCCTGCCAGCCCGTGTGTGGGTCGGTGATGGGCAGCATCGCGATGCAATCGACCGGGCATGCCGGCACGCACAGTTCGCAGCCGGTACATTGCTCGTCGATCACGGTGTGCATGCGTTTGGACGCACCCACGATGCAGTCCACCGGGCAGGCCTTGATGCACAGCGTGCAGCCGATGCACCAAGCCTCGTCGATCACGGCCAGCGCGCGCGGGCCCTCGTGACCACATGCCGGGTCCAGCGCCTGCACGGGCAGGTTAGTAATCTGCGAAAGCCGGACGATGCCCTCGGCCCCGCCGGGCGGGCAGCGGTTGATGGCGGCCTCGCCCTGTGCCATGGCCTGGGCGTAGGCCCTGCAGTCGGCGTAGCCGCAGCGCGTGCATTGCGTCTGCGGCAAGGCGCCGTCGAGGGCCTCGATCGACGGCTTCAGCGCAACGGGGTCGGTGCCGGGCACCGGGAGTTCACCGCGCTTTCACTTCACGCGGCGCGTCGACTGCCGCGTGGGCGCCGGCCCCCGTTTTGGCTGGCGACGAATCGCATCACTTCGGGGTAGACCTTTTCGCGCCAGCGACGGCCCGAGAAGATGCCGTAATGGCCGGCACCCAGCACGTCATAGTGAAAATGCTTGTCCTCGGGAATGCCAGTGCACAGGTCGTGGGCCGCGCGCGTCTGCCCGGCGCCCGAGATGTCGTCGAGCTCACCTTCGATGGTGAGCAGGGCCGTGGCCTTGATGTCCTGCGGACGCACCAGTGTGCCGTTGACCTGCCAGGTGCCGTTCACCAGCGCGAAGTCCTGGAACACGGTCTTGATGGTGTCGAGGTAGTACTCGGCCGGCATGTCGAGCACGGCGTTGTATTCGTCGTAGAACTGCCGATGGGCTTCGGCGCTTTCCCCGTCACCGCGGACCAGGTCGCGAAAGTAGTCGTAGTGCGAACTCACGTGGCGATCAGGGTTCATCGCCACGAAGCCGGTGTGCTGGAAGAAGCCAGGGTAGACGCGGCGGCCCGCACCCGGGAAGTTCGGCGGCACGCGGTAGATCACGGTGTTCTCGAACCAGCCGTGGCTCTTGTTCGTCGCCAGGTTGTTGACCGAGGTGGGACAGCGCCGTGCGTCGATCGGGCCGCCCATCATGGTCATGCTGCGCGGTGTGACTTCGCCGCCACTGGCCAGCAGGGACACGGCAGCCAGCACCGGTACCGTGGGCTGGCAGACCGAGATCACGTGCACGTGCGGGCCAATGTGACGAATGAACTCCTGCACATAGGCGACATAGTCGTCGAGGTGGAAGGGCCCGGCGTCCAGCGGCACCATGCGCGCATCGGTCCAGTCGGTGATGTACACCTTGTGATCATGCAGCAGGCTCTTGATGGTGTCACGCAGCAGCGTGGCATGGTGACCCGACAGCGGCGCCACCACCAGCACGGTGGGCTGCAACTTCATCACGTCGAGTGCCTTCGGGTTGTCGGTAAAGCGCTTGAAGCGCAGCAGTCGGCAGAAGGGCTTGTTGAGGCGCACTTGCTCCTGCACCGCGACCTCGACCCCGTTGACGGTGGCCGTGGAGATGCCGAAGGGCGGTTTCTCGTACTCCTTGGCCAATCGATGCAGCAGGTCGTAGCTGGCCGAAACGCGTTGTGCCCAGGGCGTATGCGCAAACGGCGACAGCGGATGGTCGTAGAGCTTGGCCGAAGCGCTGGCGAACTCAGAGAAGGGCGCCATCAGGGCGCGTTGCGTTTCGTAGATTTGATAAAGCATTCGCTGTCTCCAAGGCCGCGGCACGGTCGAGCCGGATGATGAGGGTCAAACCCTGTGACCAGCCTGACAATCCGGAACAAATTGTGCGTTGCAGCAATTATGCGTCCGACAGCCCCATCCTGTCCTCAAGCGAATTTCCTTGAATGCGCGAAAACGCCCCGATCAGTCCGTCACATGGGTGTCGATGTCGCGTGCGTGACATCGACCTTGGTGCGAGCTACATCACCCTGGACAGCGCCGCTGCCACCGCGTCAAGGTTTCCAGAGTTCAGTGCGGCCACGCAGATGCGACCAGAATCGAGGCCATAGACACCAAATTCACTGCGCAAGCGAAGCATTTGTGCCTTGCTCAGGCCAGAGTAGCTGAACATGCCCTTTTGCTCGGTGATGTAGTCGAGCTCACCCTGGACGCCAGCGGTGCGCAGCTTGGCCACCAGGGCCTGTCGCATCGCACGGATGCGTTCACGCATGCCGCCCAGTTCCTGCTCCCACAACGCGCGCAGGCCGGGCGTGGTCAGCACCGTGGCGACCACCTGTGCGCCAAAGGTCGGCGGGTTGGAATAGTTGGTGCGGATCACGATCTTCAGCTGCGACAGCACGCGCGCTGCCTCGTCTGAATCGCCGCACACGACGCTGAGCGCGCCCACGCGCTCGCCGTAGAGCGAGAAGCTCTTGGAAAACGAGGTGGAGACGAAAAAGCGCAGATCGGCGGCCAGGAACTGACCGATCACCGCACCGTCCTGAGCGATGCCGTCGCCGAAGCCCTGATAGGCCATGTCGAGAAAGGCAACCAGGCCCCGCGTCTTGACCACCTGCACCACCTGGGCCCACTGGGTGGGCGTGAGGTCGCACCCGGTCGGGTTGTGGCAGCAGGCGTGCAGCACGACGATGGTGCCGGCGTCGGCCTCGTTCAGGGCAGCCAGCATGGCCTGGAAGCGCACGCCGCGGGTCGCAGCGTCGTAGTACGGATAGCTGGCCACTTCGAAGCCGGCGTTGCTGAACAGCGCGCGGTGGTTCTCCCAGCTCGGGTCGCTGATCAGCACCTTGGGTGTCGGCGTTCAAGCGCTTGAGGAAATCGGCGCCCACCTTGAGCCCGCCGGTGCCGCCCAGCGCCTGGATGGTCGCCACGCGGCCGCTGCTCAGAGCCGCTGAACCGGCGCCAAAGACCAGGCTCTGCACGGCCTTGTCGTAAGCTGCCATGCCGTCGATCGGCAGGTAGCCTTTGGCTTTCGGCGATTCGAGCAGTTGCTTCTCGGCGGCGGCCACGCATTGCAGGACGGGCAACTTGCCCTTGTCGTCGAAATAGACTCCGACACCGAGGTTGACCTTGGCCGGATTGGGGTCGGCGTTGAACTGTTCGCTCAGACCGAGGATCGGGTCTCGGGGCGCCATCTCGACAGCGGCGAACGGGGAGGCAGTGGCAGACATCGGGCGATCCTGAAGGCGGGGCGGCAGCAGCGGGGGGTTGACCGGCGCTGCGGGCGGCCGCCGGTTGCGCTACGCTCATCGGTTGACCCAGGGGCGGCTGCCCGCTGGAGACCTGCATTCTAAGTTGCGCTCAGGGATTCCCCGCATGGCCGAACTGACCGAAGTCGACGTCGCCACGCCCGTCGAGGCTGAGGGCGAGTTCGTGCGCTTTGCCGACTCGCCGTTCCTGCTGCTGCAGCAGTTTGCGCCGGCCGGCGACCAACCGGCCGCGATCGAGCAGCTGAGCGACGGCATCCGCGATGGCCTGAGCTTTCAGACCCTGCTTGGCGTCACCGGCTCGGGCAAGACCTTCACCATGGCCAATGTGATTGCCCGCCTGGGGCGCCCGGCGATCGTCTTTGCGCCCAACAAGACCCTGGCGGCCCAGCTGTACAGCGAGTTCCGCGAGTTCTTTCCGAAGAACGCGGTCGAGTACTTCGTCAGCTACTACGACTACTACCAGCCCGAGGCCTACGTGCCGCAGCGCGACCTCTTCATCGAGAAGGACAGCGCGATCAACGAGCACATCGAGCAGATGCGCTTGAGCGCCACCAAGAGCCTGCTTGAGCGGCGTGATGTGATCATCGTGGCCAGCGTCAGCGCGATCTACGGCATCGGCAACCCGGCCGACTACCACCAGATGGTGATGACGCTGCGCGTGGGCGACAAGTTGGGCCAGCGCGACCTCATCGCGCAGCTGATCCGCATGCAGTACAAGCGCAACGAGATCGAATTCGGCCGCGGCAGCTTTCGCGTGCGTGGCGACACCATCGATGTGTTTCCGGCCGAACATTCCGAACTCGCGCTGCGCATCGAGCTGTTCGACGACGAGATCGAGACGCTGCAGCTGCTGGACCCGCTGACCGGCCGCGTGCGGCAGAAGATCCCGCGTTTCACGGTCTACCCGTCCAGCCACTATGTGACACCGCGTGAACGGGTGCTGGCCGCCATCGACACCATCAAGCAAGAGCTGCGCGAGCGTCTCGATGAGCTGGTCAAGGCCGGCAAGCTGGTCGAAGCGCAACGGCTCGAACAGCGCTCGCGCTTCGATCTGGAGATGCTGCAGGAAGTCGGCCACTGCAAGGGCATCGAGAACTACACGCGCCATCTGTCGGGCGCCGCGCCGGGTGAGCCGCCGCCGACCTTGGTCGACTATCTGCCGGTCGACGCGTTGATGTTCCTCGACGAGAGCCATGTGCTGATCGGCCAGTTCGGTGGCATGTACAACGGCGACCGGGCGCGCAAGACCACGCTGGTCGAGTACGGATTCCGGCTGCCCAGCGCGCTCGACAACCGGCCGCTGAAGTTCGAGGAGTTCGAGCGCAAGATGCGCCAGGCCGTGTTCGTTTCGGCGACGCCGGCCGACTACGAGAAGACCCATGCCGGCCAGGTGGTGGAACAGGTGGTGCGCCCCACCGGACTGGTCGATCCGATGGTCGAGGTGCGGCCGGCAAGCACCCAGGTCGACGACGTGCTGCAGGAGATCCGCGAGCGCGTGCTGGTCAACGAGCGCGTGCTGATCACCACGCTGACCAAGCGCATGGCCGAGCAGCTGACCGACTACCTGGCCGACAACGGGGTCAAGGTGCGTTATCTGCACAGCGACATCGACACCGTCGAACGCGTTGAGATCCTGCGAGATCTTCGACTGGGCAGCTTCGACGTGCTGGTGGGCATCAACCTGCTGCGCGAGGGCCTTGATCTGCCCGAGGTGAGCCTGGTGGCGATCCTCGATGCCGATAAGGAAGGCTTCCTGCGCAGCGAGCGCAGCCTGATCCAGACCATCGGCCGCGCGGCGCGCAACCTCAACGGGCGCGCGCTGCTGTATGCCGACAAGATCACCGACTCGATGCGCCGCGCCATCGACGAGACCGAGCGCCGGCGCACCAAGCAGATCGCGCACAACCTGGCGATGGGCATCACGCCGCGCAGCGTAAACAAGCGCATCCGCGACCTGATCGACGGCGTGGTGTCGGACAAGACCGCACGCGAAGAATTGCAGGCCGCAAAGGCGGCGGCCGAGATCGAGTCGCTGAACGAGAAGGACCTGGGCAAGCGCATCAAGGCGCTGGAAAAGCAGATGCTCGAACACGCCCGCAATCTCGAGTTTGAAAAGGCCGCGCGAGTGCGCGACCAGCTTGCACTGCTGCGCGAGCAGGCCTTCGGCGCCGCCGGGCACGACAGCAACGTGCTGCCGCTGCAAGCTGCGGGTGGGCGTGCATGAAGCGGGCCATCCTGCGTCTGCTCGGTCGCCACACCGAACCCGACCTGCGCGTGCTGATGGTCTGCAGCGGCAACATCTGCCGATCGCCGACCGCCGAGGCCGTGTTGCGCTTCAAACTGGTGCGCGCCGGGCTGGGTGAACGCGTCGAGGTCGACTCGGCCGGTACCCACGGCTTTCACGTCAAGGAGGCGCCAGACCCGCGCGCGCAGGACCGTGCGCGCGCTCGGGGCTATGACTTGTCGGGCTTGCGGGCCAGAGGGGTTGTGGCCGACGACTTCCGGTGTTTCCAGCACATCCTGGCGATGGATGATGGCCATCTGAAATGGCTGAACGACGCCGCGCCGCCGGACTGCGGTGCCCGCATCGGGCTGCTCATGGCGCACGCTGGGCAAGGTGGTGGGCGTCGAGAGGTGCCGGACCCGTACTACGGCTCGACGCGCGACTTCGAACGGGTGCTCGATCTGGTGGAAGTCGCCTGCGACGGGCTGGTGCACGCGCTGGGGCGAGAACTGATCGGTCGGGACCGGAACCGACCGGCCCAATCCTGATCAGACCGGAGGGTTGAGGGTATACTTGACAGAATCAGTAGGAATAGATTCGAGGGTAAACCCTTAAATTGAAACACTCCCTCAATCCTCTGAGCCAGGTCATCGGCGCCACCCCGATCGGGTTGCGTTGATCGTCTGACGGCGATCTTCACCATTCGACAGGAGCATCCCATGCGACTCACCACCAAAGGCCGTTTTGCGGTCACCGCAATGATCGATCTGGCCCTGCGCTCGGGCTCCGGGCCAGTGGCACTGGCGGCGATCAGCCAGCGGCAGCAGATCTCCTTGTCGTACCTGGAACAGTTGTTCGGCAAGCTGCGCCGGCACGAGTTGGTGGAAAGCACGCGCGGGCCCGGCGGCGGCTATTCGCTGGGTCGCGGCGCAGCCGAGATCACCGTGGCCGACATCATCGTCGCCGTCGACGAACCAATTGATTCCACTGGTTGCGGCGGCAAGGAAAGCTGCATGGGCGAGGACTCGGGCAAGTGCATGACCCATGACCTGTGGGCCAGCCTGAATACCAAGATGATCGAGTACCTCGATTCGATT
The DNA here is from genome assembly GCA_016707445.1 of Rubrivivax sp. GTDB lineage: Bacteria > Pseudomonadota > Gammaproteobacteria > Burkholderiales > Burkholderiaceae_C > Rubrivivax. The sequence continues at coordinate 248,350 of JADJHR010000007.1, read as the reverse complement.
TCGCTGAAGAAGCTGGTCGACGACCAGCTGGCCAAGGGCATTTCGATCGACGAGGCGCCGGTCAAGCGTGCCATCTCCAGCCAGCCCGTGGTCAAGCCGATCAAGGTGACGGCACCGAATTCGGTGTTTGCGCTCGGATCGGCCTTCAACAAGTAATGCCAACCTCCTTCACCGACCCCATCGATTCAAACCCATGACGCCGCATTTCCCGATCTACATGGACTACGGTGCCACCACGCCGGTGGACCCCCGTGTCGTCGACATCATGATCCCGTGGCTGCGCGAGCATTTCGGCAATCCGGCATCGCGCAGCCATGCCTGGGGCTGGGAAGCCGAAGACGCGGTGGAGAAGGCACGTGCCCAGGTCGCCGCGCTGATCGGCGCCGACCCGCGCGAGATCGTCTGGACCAGCGGCGCCACCGAGAGCAACAACCTGGCGATCAAGGGTGCGGCGCACTTCTACAGCTCGCGTGGCAAGCACCTGGTCACGGTGAAGACCGAGCACAAGGCGGTGCTCGACACCATGCGAGAGCTTGAGCGCCAGGGCTTCGAGGTGACCTATCTCGACGTGCAGGAAAACGGCTTGCTCGACCTGGACAAGTTCAAGGACGCACTGCGCAAGGACACCATCCTGGTGTCGGTCATGCTGGTCAACAACGAGATCGGTGTCATCCAGGACATCCCGGCCATCGGCGCGATGTGCCGCGAGCGCGGCATTGTTTTTCATGTCGACGGCGCGCAGGCCACCGGCAAGGTGGCCATCGACATGGCCACGTCGACCATCGATCTGCTCAGTCTGGCATCGCACAAGACGTATGGGCCCAAGGGCATCGGTGCGCTGTACGTGCGGCGCAAGCCGCGGGTGCGGCTGGAGGCGCAGATGCACGGTGGCGGTCATGAGCGCGGCATGCGCAGCGGCACGCTGCCCACGCACCAGATCGTCGGCATGGGCGAGGCCTTTCGCATCGCCCAGGCCGAGATGGGCACCGAAAGCGAGCGCATTCGCATGCTGCAGCAGCGATTGCTCGAGGGCATCGGTCGGATCGAGCAGGTGTTCATCAACGGTGATCTCACCGCCCGAGTGCCGCACAACGTCAACGCGTCGTTCAATTTCGTCGAGGGCGAATCGCTGATCATGGGCGTCAAGGGCATCGCGGTGTCGTCCGGCTCGGCCTGCACCTCGGCCAGCCTGGAGCCCAGCTACGTGCTGCGCGCATTGGGCCGCTCGGACGAGATGGCGCATTCGTCGCTGCGCATGACCATCGGCCGCTTCACCACCGAGCAGGAGATCGACTACGCGGTGGCCACGCTGCAGGATCAAGTGTCGCGCCTGCGCGAACTGTCCCCCTTGTGGGAGATGTACAAGGACGGCGTCGACATCAGCACCATCCAGTGGTCTGCCCACTGATCGAACACAAGGAACACAGACATGGCCTACAGCGACAAAGTGGTCGAGCATTACGAGAACCCGCGCAATGTCGGGTCCTTCGAGAAGGGTGACGACACCGTGGGCACCGGCATGGTTGGCGCGCCGGCCTGCGGTGACGTGATGAAGCTTCAGATCAAGGTCAACCCGGCCACCGGCCTGATCGAGGACGCTCGCTTCAAGACTTATGGTTGCGGGTCGGCGATCGCGTCGAGCTCGCTCGTCACCGAATGGGTCAAGGGCAAGACCCTTGACCAGGCGATGACGATCAAGAACACCCAGATCGCGCAAGAGCTGGCGCTGCCGCCAGTGAAGATCCATTGTTCGATCCTGGCCGAGGATGCCATCAAGGCTGCGGTGCAGGACTACAAGACCAAGCACGGTGCCGCTGAAGAAGCGGGCCGCGCGCAGGTCGCACACTGAGTCGATCGCGATGGCCATCACTCTCACCGAAGCCGCGGCGCAGCACGTCACGCGTTACCTGTCTCGACGCGGCAAGGGCGTCGGCGTGCGGTTGGGCATCAAGACCACGGGCTGCTCAGGGCTGGCCTACAAGCTCGAATATGCCGACGACATGGCACCCGACGACGTTGTCTTCGAAGGCCGTGGTGTCAAGGTGCTGGTCGACCCCAAGAGCCTGCCCTTCCTCGACGGCACCGAGCTCGACTTCGTTCGCGAAGGCCTGAACGAGGGCTTCAAGTTCCACAACCCGCGCGAGAAAGACCGCTGCGGATGCGGCGAATCGTTCCGGGTCTGATGCGGCGCCCGCCGCGGCCCTGGCTGCGCCCATGAAGCTTGACGACGATGATTTCACGCTGTTCGATCTTCCCCGCCGGCACGCCTTGGATCGGGCCGAGATCGACAGCCGCTGGCGCGCTTTGCAGTCGCAGGTGCATCCTGACCGCTTTGCCGCGCAAGGTGATGCAGCGCAGCGCCTGGCCATGCAATGGGCCGTGCGGGTCAATCAGGCGCATCAGCGACTGAAAGACCCGCTGCGGCGCGCCGCCTACCTGTGCGAACTGGCCGGGGTGCCGATCGAGGCCGAGAACAACACGGCGATGCCTGCCGACTTCCTGATGCAGCAGATGGCCTGGCGCGAAGCGCTCGACGATGCGCATGAGGTGGCGGACGTGCAGGCGCTGGAAGACGAGGTCGAGCGGGAAGAACGTGGCCTGCTGGCTGACCTGGCCAACCGCCTCGACCTGCACAACGACCCCCGGGCTGCGGCCGGGCAAGTGCGTGCGCTGATGTTCGTTCGCCGCTTCCGGCAAGACATCGAGCGCCGTCTTGATCGTGCCGACCACTGACCTCGACGACTCACATGGCCCTGCTGCAGATTTCCGAACCCGGTCAGTCGCCCGACCCGCACCAGCGACGCGTGGCGGTCGGCATCGACCTGGGCACCACGCACTCACTGGTGGCGGCGCTGCGCCATGGCGTCGCCGAATGCCTACCCGACGCGCAGGGCCGCCTGCTGTTGCCGTCGGTCGTTCGTTATCTGGACGGCAACGGCCGCGAGATCGGCGACGCGGCTCGCGTGCATCAGGGCGGCGACCCTGAGAACACGATCGTGTCGGTCAAGCGCTTCATGGGCCGCAAGCTCGGCGACATTGCCGAGCGGGCTAGGCTGCCCTATCGGTTCGTCGACCAACCGGGCATGGTCGGCATCGAGACGCGTGCCGGCATCAAGACGCCGGTCGAGGTTTCTGCCGAGATCCTCGCCACCTTGCGCCAGCGTGCCGAGGACAGTTTCGACTCCGAGTTGTATGGCGCCGTGATCACGGTGCCCGCCTATTTCGACGACGCCCAGCGCCAGGCCACCAAGGACGCCGCTGGGCTGGCGGGGCTGAACGTGCTGCGTCTGATCAGCGAGCCCACCGCGGCAGCGGTGGCTTACGGGCTGGATCATGGCAGCGAGGGTCTGTACGCGGTCTACGATCTCGGCGGTGGCACGTTCGACATCTCGCTGCTGCGCCTGCACCATGGTGTGTTCGAAGTCGTGGCCACCGGTGGCGATGCAGCCTTTGGCGGTGACGACATCGATCATGCGCTGGGTGCCTGGGCGCTGGCCCACGCAGGCGTGAAAGCCACGTCGGCGGGCGACAAGCGCGCCGTGCTCATCGCGTCGCGCAGCGCCAAGGAGGCGCTCAGCGCGGTCGATCTGACCGAGTGGCGTGCCCGGGTCGACGGCCGTGAGCTGTGTGTGCCGGTGACACGCGCTGAACTCGAAGCGGCGGCGCTGCCACTGATCGACCGCACGATCGGCGCCGTGCGCCGGGTGCTGCGCGACGCCCGAGCGGCACGTGAAGAGGTGCAGGGCGTGGTGATGGTCGGCGGTTCGACGCGCATGCCGCTGGTGCGCCAGCGCGTGGCCGACCTGTTTGGCGCCGACGGCCACACCAAGGTGCTGACCGACGTCAACCCCGACGAGGTGGTGGCCCTGGGCGCAGCGATCCAGGCCAATGCGCTGGCGGGCAATTCGGGTGATGGTGAATTGCTGCTGCTGGACGTGATTGCCCTGTCGCTCGGCCTGGAGACCATGGGCGGCCTGGTCGAGCGCGTGATCGAGCGCAACAGCACGATCCCGGTGGCCAAGGCGCAGGACTTCACCACCTTCAAGGACGGCCAGACCGCGATGGCCATGCATGTGGTGCAGGGCGAGCGCGAACTGGTGGCCGACTGCCGGTCGCTGGCGCGCTTCGAACTGCGTGGCATCCCACCGATGGCCGCCGGCGCCGCGCGCATCCGTGTCAGCTTCCAGGTCGATGCCGACGGCCTGCTCAGTGTGTCGGCACGTGAGCTGGGCTCAGGTGTCGAGGCTTCGGTGGTGGTCAAGCCCAGCTACGGGCTGGCCGACGAGCAGATTGCGCAGATGCTGAAGGACGGTTTCTCGCACGCCGAACACGACATGGCCGCGCGGGCGCTGCGCGAGGCGCGTGTCGAGGCCGAACGCATGCTGCTGGCCACGCGTGCCGCGCTGCAGGCCGATGGTGATCTGCTGGACGACGCCGAACGTGCGGCCATCGAAGCGCTGATCCAGCAAACCGAAGCGGTCGCGGCTGCCAGCGACGATCAGGTCGACGCCGACGATGTCGATCATGCCGTCAAGTCGCTGGCCGCAGGCACCGAGGCCTTTGCCGCCTTGCGCATGAACCAGGGCATCCGCCAGGCGCTGGCTGGCCGCCGGCTCGAAGAGGTCTGACCATGCCCATGATCCACATCCTGCCGCACACCGAGTTGTGCCCTCAGGGCGATCAGATCGAGGCGCCTGCGGGCACGTCGATCTGCGAGGCCCTGCTCGAGAATGGCATCGCGATCGAACATGCCTGCGAGATGAGCTGCGCCTGCACCACCTGCCATGTGATCGTTCGCGAAGGGTTCGCATCGCTGGGCGAGATGGACGAGTCCGAAGAAGACCTGCTCGACCGCGCCTGGGGCCTGACGCCGATTCGCGGCTGAGCTGCCAGGCGATCCTGTCGAACCAGGACGTGACGATCGAGATCCCCAGGTACACCATCAATCACGCCCGCGAGAATCACTGAGCAAGGACATGACAAGGTGCCTGCGCACCTTGTCGTGCCTTGCGAAGGCTCGCGTCAGTGTCGCTTTGTTCTTGTCCGGGCCGCCGGGCGGCTGTGCCTGAGCTTGCCCGCTGCAACGGGCGCCTTGCTGCGGACGGGACCAACTTTGCGTGTCGGCGGCAACAGCACGGTCACCAGTTGCCCGGCCCTGAAGTGGGCCGACACGGGCACCTTGTTCGTGGCCGCCAACAAGACCGCCGTCATGCCGTGGCGACGTGCCAGCGAGGCCACCGATTCACCGCGCTTGCCCACCTTGACCACCAGTCGGCGAGGCGGCAGCGCCTCAGGAGCCAGCGTGATGGTGGCGTTGTCGGCCACGTGTTCGGCCACGTCCTTGACATGTTGCGCACTGCGCGGCACCAGCAGCGTCGATCCGACCTTGACCAGCATGCGCATCGGAATGCGGTTGACTTCGCGCAACTCGCCTTCGGTCATGCCGACCTGCCGGGCGGCGTCGGCCGGCTTGAGTGTGCGCGGGGCGACCCAGGCCGTCCAGCTGGCCAGCGGGCCCTTGTGCCTGGCCAATGTGGCCAGGAACCGGTTCGCGTTGTCGTAGGGCAGCAGCACCTGCGGCGTGGCGGCGGCCAGGATCACCGGCTTGTTGAGTTGCGGGTTCAGCTGCTCGAACTGCTCGAGGCTCAGGCCCGACAGTCGGGCGGCCACCGCGACATCGATGTCGCGCTCGATCGCCACGGTGATGAAATAGGGGTGATTGTCCAGCGGCGGCAGCACCAGGCCGAAGTCTGCCGGGCGGGCGATGATGTTTTTGATCGCCTGCAGCTTGGGCACGTAGTTGCGCGTTTCGTCGGGCATGCGCAAGCTTTGATAGTCGGCGTCCTGGTCGCCGCGGGCGGCGCGCATCAGCGCCTTCTGCACGTTGCCCTGGCCCCAGTTGTAGGCCGCCAGCGCCAGGTGCCAGTCGTTGAACATGCCATGCAGGCGCTGCAGATAGTCGAGTGCGGCTCGTGTCGATGCCAGCACGTCGCGCCGGTCATCGCGGAACAGGTTCTGCTTGAGCTCGAAATCCCGGCCGGTGCCCGGCATGAACTGCCACATGCCTGCCGCGCGCGCCGCCGAGATGGCTTCGGGGTTGAACGCACTTTCGATGAAGGGCAGCAGGGCCAGGTCGGTGGGCATGTCGCGGCGATTGATCTCCTCGACGATGTGGAACAAGTAGCGCGAACCGCGCGCCGTCATGCGCTGCACATAGTCGGGCCGCTGTGCGTAGTACTGCTCCCACTTGCGCACCAGATCGTTGTCCAGGTCGGGCAAGGAAAACCCGGCGCGTACCCGCATCCACAGGTCGACCCGCGACGAATCCTGCTCAGGATCGAGTCGCATGCGGGTCACGGGTTGCGCGGGCGGATCGGCAGTCTCGGTGGCCGCGGGCGACGGTGTCTGCGGGCTGGCAAGAGGTGGAAGCGTCGACGTGGCAGGCGTTGGATCCACGGCTGTTGCTGCAGCGGAGGTCGGCGGTTCGGTCGGTGGAAGTACCGAGGCACAACCGGCCATCAGCAGGCCGATCGCGATCAGCGCAAGGCGACGCAGACCGGGTCGTGACGGGTCAGGCAGAGTCATCGGATGTCAGGGTCCAGGCCTCAAGGGGCACCGGACAAGGCAAGGGCGATCGAGTTGATGGCCGATCACTAGAATCGCCGGCATTGCAGTTGCAGCCGGTGGGCCGTTGCGCGCCCGAAAGCGACGGTGCCCGGGTTCGGCAACACGGCTGACGCGACGTCGTGCAACATTTCGCTGGAGTTGGCGACGAAGGCAGGCAAGGTGATCTGATTCATGGCACGCGAGCCGTCGATTATAGAGTTGGGCCCGTGGCTGCAGAGCGCGCCCGGGCGTTACCTGCTCGAATGGGAACTGGGTCAACTTGATCGGGCCGTGACCGATGCCTTCGGTTTTCATGCGCTGCAGCTGGGCATGCCGGAGATCGATGCGCTGCGTGCCAACCGCATGCCGCACCGCTGGGTGGCCAACGATACCGCGACGATGCCGCTGCCATCGCCACCCACCGCTGGCGGCCCTGGCCCGCTGGCAGACCTGCCGACCGCACTGATCTGCGAGTTCGAGGCTTTGCCCTTTCCTGCGGACAGCATTGACCTCGTCGTGCTACCGCATTCGCTGGAGTTTGCGCAGGACCCGCACCAGTTGCTGCGCGAGGTCGAGCGCGTGCTGCGGCCCGAGGGCCGCGTGGTCATCACAGGTTTGAACCCGGCCAGCCTGTGGGGGCTGCGCCAACGCGCGTCGCAGGCACGCCTGGGCATTGGCCCGCAGCGCGGCCATTCACCCATGCCGCGCGAAGGTGACTTCATCGGTTACTGGCGGCTGCGCGACTGGCTGCGGCTGCTGGGCTTCGTCATTGAAGACGGGCGGTTCGGCTGCTGGCGGCCACCGATGAACACCGAGCGCTGGCTCGAGCGCTGCGCGTGGATGGACCGCGTGGGCGAGCGCTGGTGGCCGGTGCTGGGTGCCACCTACCTGCTGGTGGGTGTCAAACGCGTGAAGGGCATGCGCCTGGTTGGCCTGGTGCCCAAGCGTGCCCGAAAGTCGCGCGCTGGCGCGGTAGTGGCCACGCAGCGGGGCAGCAGCACGCTGATCGAATCCCAAGCGACGAGACGAAGGACGGTATGGACGAGGTGGTGATCTACAGCGATGGCGCCTGCAAGGGCAATCCGGGCCCCGGCGGCTGGGGCGCCTGGCTGCGCAGCGGCGAGCACGAGAAGGAACTGTTCGGCGGCGAGCCGCACACCACCAACAATCGCATGGAGCTCACTGGCGTGATCGAGGCCCTGGCCTCGCTCAAGCGCCCCTGCACGGTGGCGGTCTACACCGACAGCGAGTACGTGCGCAACGGCATCACGACCTGGATCCACGCCTGGAAGAAGCGCGGCTGGACCACGTCCGACCGCAAACCGGTGAAGAACGCCGACCTGTGGCGTCGCTTGGACGCCTTGCGTGAGCTGCACACCGTGCACTGGCATTGGGTCAAGGGCCACGCCGGCGATCCGGGCAACGAGCGTGCCGACGCACTGGCCAACCGCGGGGTCGAGACCGTCCTGCGGTAACCGCGTACCGGCAGGGTTGGCCCGCAGCCATTACATTCGTCAACTTTTGCTCCTACGACGCTCTGGCATGGCCCTGAAGAAGTTGCACACCGTGATCGCGGTGGTTGGTATCGCGGTGCTGGGCGCTGGTGCCTGGTACTGGCAGAACAGGACACCGGTTGGCGTCGCAGCTGGCGGCGAGTCGGGCCGCGCCTCGATCCCGACCCAGGCGGGCATGAAGGCCGGTGCGCCTGCGCCGGGCGGGCCAGGCGCGCCCGCGTCGGTCGAGGTCGGCAAGGTCGAGGTGCTGGCGCTGGCCGATGACGCACAGGCCGTGGGTTCACTGAGGTCGCGGCAAGGCGTGGTGTTGCGGCCCGAGGTGTCGGGCCGCGTGGCGCAGATCAACTTTGCGGACGGGCAGCGGGTCCGTCGCGGCCAGTTGCTGGTGCAGCTCGATGACACCTTGCAGCGGGCGCAGCTGCAGCAGGCCGAGGCGCAGGCCGCGATCGCGCGCACCAACCTGCAGCGCAGCCGAGAGCTGCTGGGTCAGGGCTTCGTCTCGCAGAGTGCAGTCGACCAGAACCAGGCCGCGCTGCTGGTCGCCGAGGCGCAGGTGGCATTGGCGTCAGCGCAGGTGGCGCGCATGAAGATGCTGGCCCCTTTCGATGCCACCGCCGGTATCAAGCTGATCAACCTGGGCGACTACCTGAAGGACGGCGCCGACATCGTCAACCTCGAGGACATGTCGTCGATGTCGGTCGACTTCCGCCTGCCCGAGCGCTACATGGTCCGGGTGCGGGCTTCGCAGCCGATCGAGCTGGCGGTGGACGCCGTGCCCGGCCGCACGTTCAAGGGCCGTGTCGAGGCCGTCGACGCCCAGGTCGACGCCAATGGCCGATCGCTGCTGGTCCGGGCCCGTGTCGACAACCCAGACGCGGTGCTGCGGCCGGGCATGTTTGCGCGGCCGCGCATCGTGTTTGCAGTGCGCGAGGGCGCGCTGGTGGTGCCCGAAGAGGCGCTGGTGCCGCAAGGCAACCGCCAGTTCGTCTACAAGGTCGAAAGCGACGGCAAGGGTGGGCAGCAAGCGCGCAAGCTCGAGGCCAAGCTCGGGCTGCGCCTGCCGGGCAAGGTGGAGTTGCTGGAGGGCCTGTCTGCGGGTGATGTCGTGGTCACCGCCGGGCATGGCCGACTGGGCCGCGCCGACACGGTGCCGGTGCGCGTGGTCGAGCTCGGCAAGCCCGGCGCAACGCCGGCCAGTGCGGGCGCTGGGACCGGCGGTGCGGCCAGCGGACCCGCCGCGCGTGGCCAGCCGCAGGCCTGACGGCAAACACGCCGAGAACACCGGGAACACCGCATGCGTCTGTCTGAAATCTCGATCCGCCGGCCGGTGCTGGCCACCGTGATGTCGCTGTTGCTGGTGCTGGTGGGCCTGGTTTCGGTCAAGCAGCTGTCGGTGCGCGAATACCCGCGCATCGACGAGCCGCTGGTCAACGTCAGCACGCGGCTGCTTGGTGCCTCATCCGAGGTGATCGAATCGCAGATCACCAAGCCGCTGGAAGATTCGATCGCCGGGATCGACGGTGTGGACATCATCACTTCGATCTCGCGCACCGAGCAAAGCCAGATCACGGTGCGCTTTCGCCTGTCCAAGGATCCGGACACGGCAGCGGCCGAGGTGCGCGATCGCACGGCCCGCGTGCGCAACCGCCTGCCCGACGCCGCCGACGAACCCGTGATCGCCAAGGTCGAGGCCGATGCGACACCGACCATCTGGTTGGCCTACACCAGCGACACGCTGTCGCCGCTGGAACTGACCGACCTCATCACGCGCGTCGTCAAGCCGCGCCTGCAGACCATTCCGGGCGTGGCCGACGTGCAGATCGGCGGTGACCGCAAGTTCTCGATGCGCGTCTGGCTCGACCCCGACAAGCTGGCCTCATACCGACTGACGGTGCAGGACGTTGAAGATGCGCTGCGCCGCCAGAACCTCGAGGTTCCGGCCGGCCGCATCGAAAGCCAGCAGCGTGAATTCAGCGTCACCTCGCGCACCGATCTCAACTCGGTGGCGCAGTTCAGCGACATCGCGCTGAAGACGGTCAACGGTTTCGTGGTTCGCTTGCGCGACGTGGCCAAGATCGAAGAGGCGGCGGCCAGCGAACGCTCGCGCGTGCGCCTGAACGGCCTGCCGGCGATTTCCACCGGCGTCATCCGCAACGCCACTGCCAACCCGCTGGAGGTGTCGGCCGGCGTGCGTGCGGCCATTCCGCAGATCCAGCGCGACCTGCCGCCGTCGGTCAAGGTGGTGCAGGCCAACGATCTGTCGGTGTTCATCGATCGCTCGATCAAGGCCGTGTTCGAAACCGTGCTCGAAGCCGTGGTGCTCGTGGCTTTGGTGGTTTTCCTGTTCCTGCGCACATTGCGGGCCTCGTTCATCCCCCTGGTGACCATCCCGGTCAGTCTGATCGGCGCCTTCGCCCTCATTGCACTGGCGGGATTCACGGTCAATACCTTGACGCTGTTGGCCCTGGTGCTGGCCATCGGACTGGTGGTCGACGACGCCATCGTGGTGCTGGAGAACATCTTCCGCCACATCGAGGAAGGGCTGACGCCGTTCCAGGCCGCGATCAAGGGCGTGCGCGAGATCAGCTTCGCGGTCATCGCGATGACGCTGACCCTGGTGGCGGTGTTCGCACCGCTGGCCTTCACGCCAGGCCGCACCGGACGGCTGTTCAGTGAATTTGCGCTGACGCTGGCCGGCGCGGTGCTCGTCTCGGGCTTCGTCGCGCTGACCCTGACGCCCATGCTGTGCAGCAAGCTGCTGCGCCACAACCCCAAGCCGAGCGCCTTTGATCGCGGCGTCGAACGGTTCCTGGTCAAGCTGACCGGCGCCTACACGTCGACGCTGCGCGCCAGTCTGCGCGTGCGCTGGCTGGTGGTGCTGGTGATGCTGAGCGCGGCGGGCGTCAGTGCCTGGCTGTTCGTCACCGCCAAGAGTGAACTGGCCCCGATCGAGGACCGTGGCGTGATCGCGATGCCGGTGCGCGCCCCCGACGGTGCCACGCTGGACTACACGGCACGCTACCTCGACGCCATCGAGGCCATCACCTCGCAGTACCCCGAGCTGGACCGCCGCTTCCTGTTCATGGGCGGTGGCCAGGTGTCCAGTGCCTTCGGATCGATGCGCACGATCGATTGGAGCGAGCGCACGCGCAGCACGCAGGAGATCGCGCGCGAGCTGATCCCCAAGCTGTCGGCGCTGCCCGGCATCACGGCCTTTCCGATCACGCCGCCCAGCCTGGGGCAGGGCTTTCGCGAACGGCCGATCAACGTGGTCATCGTCAGCAGCGACAGCTGGGGCAACATGGCGAGCGCGGCGCAGGCCATGATGGCCGAGATCAGCAAGAACCCGGGCCTGGTTCAGCCCGACATCGACCTGCAGCTGAACAAACCCGAGATCTTCATGGACGTCGACCGCCAGCGTGCCGCTGACATGGGCATCTCGGTCGACACCGTGGCGCGCACGGTCGAGACCATGCTCGGCGGTCGCGTGGTCACGCGCTACAAGCGTGACGCCGATCAGTACGACGTCATCGTGCAGACGCCACCCAGCGGCCGCACCACGCCCGATGACATCGACAAGCTGTACGTGCGCGGTCGCGGCGATGCGATGGTGCCGCTGTCTTCGCTGGTCAAGGTTCGTGAGGCGGTCAGCCCGCGCGAGCTGAACCACTTCAACCAGCGGCGCTCGGTGAGCATCACCGCCAACCTGGCGCCGGGCTACTCGCTGGGCGAGGCGCTGAAGTTCATGGATGAGACCGCAGCACGCGTGCTACCGCAGGGTTATGCGACCGAGCTCAACGGTGTCAGCCGCGAGTTCAAGTCGGCGTCGGGCGCGCTGGGTCTGGTCTTCCTGCTGGCGTTGATCTTCATCTTCCTGGTGTTGTCGGCACAGTTCGAAAGTTTTGTCGACCCCTTCGTGATCCTGCTGTCGGTGCCTTTGTCGATGGTGGGTGCGCTGCTGGCCATGCGCCTGACGGGCGGCACGCTCAACGTGTATTCGCAGATCGGGCTGATCACGCTGGTCGGCCTGATCACCAAGCACGGCATCCTGATCGTCGAGTTCAGCAACCAGTTGCGTCAGCAGGGCCGCAGCGTGAGAGACGCGGTGATCGAGGCCGCCAGCCTGCGGCTGCGCCCGATCCTGATGACCACCGGTGCGATGGTGCTGGGTTCGCTGCCGCTGGCGCTGTCCAGCGGCGCCGGTGCCGAAAGCCGGCAGCAGATCGGTTGGGTCATCGTCGGCGGCATGAGCCTGGGCACGCTGCTCACGATCTTCGTCGTGCCCACGGTTTACACGCTGTTTGCGCGCCAGGGTGTGCCCGGCGAGATCACGACGCCCGAGGCCGTGGAGGCTGTGCCGCACGGGGCGGATTGACGTCTGGCGGTTCACCGCGGCATCTCTCCGGTCCGAAGAGGGACGCTTCGGACGTCCTGCCTCACCCGCCGATGTAGTGCATCTCCACGCGGCGCTCGGCCGGATCGGCGGCTGGTGACTGTGCCGCGCGAAGCTCGGAATAGCGGTCCTCGCGTTCGCTCCAGATCAGGCCGATGGCTGCCGCGATCTGCGCGTCGCTGTACGCCTGGCCTTCCAGCGTGCCACGCAGCAGCGCGCGCAGATCGTGACCGCGGCCGGCGAACAGGCACAGGAAGAGCTTGCCTTCGGTCGACAGCCGGGCGCGGTTGCAGTCCTGGCAGAAGGCCTGCGTGACGCTGCTGATGACGCCGATCTCGCCACCGCCATCGCGGTAGGCCCAGCGTTCGGCCGTCTCGCCGGGCGCGCTGGCCTGCAGGGCCTGCAGCGGAAACACGCGGTCGATGGCCTGCACCACTTGTGCCGACGGCAGCACCTCGTCCATGCGCCAGCCGTTGCTGGCCCCGACGTCCATGTACTCAATGAAGCGCAGCACCACGCCGGGGCCGAAGCGGTCGCGAACATGGCGCGCCAGCGGCACGATCTGCCCTTCGTTGGTGCCGCGCTTGACCACCATGTTGATCTTGATCGGTGCCAGCCCCACCGCCTGCGCCACCGCGATGCCTTCCAGCACGTCGGCAACCGGAAAATCAACGTCGTTCATGCGTCTGAACGTGTCGTCGTCCAGCGCGTCCAGGCTGACGGTCACACGCTGCAGGCCGGCGTCCTTCAAGGCCTGCGCCTTGCGCGCCAGCACCGACCCGTTGGTCGTCAGCGTGATGTCCAGCGCTTCACCGTCGGGCGTGCGCAGCGCCGCCAGCATTGCGACCAGGTCTTCGACGTGCTTGCGCAGCAGCGGCTCACCGCCGGTCAGGCGCAGCTTGCGCACGCCGTGGGCGACGAAGATGCGTGCCGTGCGCGTGATCTCCTCGAAGCTCAGCAGCGAGCTCTGCGGCAGGAACTTGTAGTTGGCATCGAAGAGCTCCTTCGGCATGCAGTAGGTGCAGCGGAAGTTGCAGCGGTCGGTGACCGAGATGCGCAGGTCGCGCAGCGCACGCCCCAGGCGGTCGGACAGCAGCCCGTTCGGTGCCGGCGCGTCGGCCGGCACTGGCGGCAGCGCTGCGGCGTAGCGCAGATCGGCCAGCGGAATGATGGTTTCGCCCATGCGCCGATTGTGCCGCTGCTGCGGCAAGCTTCAGGGCCGTGGGGGTTCCGCGTCAGCGGTCAGCGACAGGGCTGGCAGATCGGCGCGACGCGCGCCGTTGTAGCGCTTGGCCCAGTAGGCTTCACGCATGTCCTCTACCCGCACGTGGCCACCGGTGCGTGGTGAGTGGATGAACTTGCCGTCACCCACGTAGATGCCGACATGGCTGAAGGCACGCTTCATGGTGTTGAAGAAGACCAGGTCGCCCGGCCTGAGCTCGGTCTTGTCGACCTTAGCCAGCTCGGCCGACCGGGCCTGCTCGTCGGCGCGGCGAGGCAGCACCAGGCCCAGGCTGTGCTCGAAGATGTGGCGCGTGAAGCCGCTGCAGTCGAAACCCGCCTCGGGCGAGCTGCCGCCACGTCGATAGGGCACGCCCAGGAAGTTCATCGCCGAGATCACCATGTTCGATGCGCGGTCGCGCACCTGCTGCACCAGATCCTGGGTGGGTCCGGCGATCTGGGCCGCCATCTGGGTGGCCATCTGGGTGGCCATCTGCGCGGGCAGTAGGCCACGCTCCTGCAGCAGGTTCAGCATGGTGTCGGCCTGCGTTCCGGGTGCGGCTTGCGCCATCGAGGCCAGCACGATGAGGGTGCCGGCGCACAGCGCTCGCAGGGATGGGGGTAGGCCTCGCATCGGGGGCGCAGCATAGGGCGCCAGCAAAGGGGCTGTCAATGCGTTTAAGCTGTGTCAAGTCGTGCCGACGGCTCGGGTGCAGAGTCAGCGAAGTGTCAGCGCCTGCGCATGGAATCCGCACACGCTGGCGGCATGGGCCCACCCGCGACACGCACGACAGGAGAGCGCACGATGAACAGCACCACCATGTCCTATGCCGATTTTCACCGTCGGTCGATCGAGGATCGTGATGCCTTCTGGGCCGAACAGGCTGCGCTGATCGACTGGAAGACGCCTTTCACCCAGGTCTGCGACTACAGCAAGCCGCCTTTTGCGCGCTGGTTCGTCGGCGGCACGACCAACCTGTGCCACAACGCGGTGGACCGTCACCTGGCACAGCGCGCCGATCAGAACGCGCTGATCTTCGTGTCCACCGAGACCGAGCAAGAGCGTGTCTACAGCTTCCGTGAGCTGCACGCCGAAGTGCAGCGCATGGCCGCCACGCTGCGCAGCCTGGGGGTGAAGAAAGGCGACCGTGTGCTCGTCTACATGCCGATGATTCCCGAGGCGGCCTTCGCCATGCTGGCCTGCACGCGCATCGGCGCGCTGCACTCGGTGGTGTTCGGCGGTTTTGCCAGCGTCAGCTTAGCCAGTCGCATCGATGATGCAACGCCCACCGTGATCGTCAGCGCCGACGCGGGCAGCCGCGGCGGCAAGGTCGTGCCCTACAAGCCCCTGCTCGACGAAGCCATCAGGCTGGCCCGGCACCAGCCGGCCAAGGTGCTGATGGTCGACCGCGGCCTGGCCGAGTTCCAGCGTGTCGAAGGCCGGGACGAAGACTATGCGGCCTGGCGCGAACGCCACCGGGATGCGCAGGTGCCCTGTGAATGGGTGGACGCCACGCATCCCAGCTACACGCTGTACACCAGCGGCACCACCGGCACGCCCAAGGGCGTGCAGCGCGACACCGGCGGCTACGCGGTGGCCTTGGCTGCCAGCATGAAGCATGTGTTCTGCGGCCAGGCTGGCGAGACCTACTTCTCCACCAGTGACATCGGCTGGGTGGTGGGCCACAGCTACATCGTCTACGGCCCGCTGCTGGCCGGCATGGCGACCATCATGTACGAGGGCCTGCCGATCCGGCCCGACGCAGCGATCTGGTGGAGCCTGGTCGAGAAGTACAAGGTGACGGTGATGTTCAGCGCGCCCACTGCCGTGCGGGTGTTGAAAAAGCACGACCCGGCGGCGCTGACCCGGCACGACCTGTCGAGCCTGCGCGCGCTGTTCCTGGCCGGCGAGCCGCTGGACGAACCCACCGCCAAGTGGATTGCCGACGCGCTGGGCAAGCCGATCATCGACAACTACTGGCAGACCGAGACCGGCTGGCCGATCCTGAGCCTGTGCAACGGCGTCGAGACGGCGATCAGCAAGTTCGGCTCACCGGGCAAGGCCGTCTACGGCTATGACGTCAAGCTGCTCGACGAGTCCACCGGCGCAGAGCTGAAAGCTGCCAACCAGAAGGGCGTGGTTGTCATCGAAGGCCCGCTGCCGCCGGGCTGCATGCAGACCGTGTGGGGCGACGACGAGCGATTCGTCAAGACCTACTGGACCACGGTGCCGGGCAAGATGGTCTACAGCACCTTCGACTGGGGCATCCGCGACGAGGACGGCTATTTCTTCATCCTCGGCCGCACCGACGACGTCATCAACGTGGCCGGCCACCGCCTGGGCACGCGCGAGATCGAGGAAAGCATCTCCAACCATCCCAACGTGGCCGAGGTGGCCGTGGTTGGTGTGGCCGACACGCTCAAGGGTCAGGTGGCGATGGCCTTTGCGGTGCTGAAGGATCCGTCCAGGGCCGCAGCGCCGGCAGACGCGCTGAAGCTTGAGGGCGAGATCATGAAGCTGGTTGACGAACAACTCGGTGCCGTGGCGCGGCCGTCTCGCGTGCGCTTCGTCAGCGCGTTGCCCAAGACCCGCAGCGGCAAGATGCTGCGCCGCGCCATCCAGGCCGTGTGCGAGCAGCGCGACCCGGGTGACCTGACGACGATCGAGGACCCGACGGCGCTGCAGCAGATCAAGGATCTGGTCGGCGCACGCGCCTAGCCTTGCAGGGCAGCGCGCCGGCGCCGGCAGCGCCATCGTGGCCTGCCCGGGCCGGCAGGCGCGCGGCTGCGCGCTATCCCGCAGCATGGCATTAGCGCAAACCCGCAATGCCGTCAAACCGCGCGCCGACTTGCCCTGGATCAGACCAGGCAGAGGCAGGACACTGCAAGTATTCGGCACTGGCAAATGAACGCTCTTGGCGGTCGATGCGGGTTTGAGCTTGTGAGTTGCAGCGGCGGCAACCGCAAGCCATCCGGAAGCGGTCACCGTCCCGAGACGAACGGCAGACGAAACATATCCGCCAGGCCCTGTCCTATCCCACCCCAAGAGGAGACACGAGATGAGCGAGACCACCAAGTACCTGCTGGACGAAGAGCGCATTCCACGCCATTGGTACAACATCATGGCCGACTTGCCGGTGCCTCCGGCGCCGCCTTTGCACCCCGGCACGCTGCAGCCCTTGGGCCCTGACGATCTGGCGCCGCTGTTCCCGATGGAGCTGATCATGCAGGAGGTGAGCACCGAACGCGAGGTGCCGATCCCCGAGCCCGTGCGTGACGTCTTCAAGCTGTGGCGTCCCAGCCCGCTGATGCGGGCGCGACGCCTGGAGAAGGTGCTGGGCACGCCGGCGAAGATCTACTACAAGTACGAAGGCGTTTCGCCGGCGGGCTCGCACAAACCCAACACCGCAGTGCCGCAAGCCTGGTACAACGCCCAGGCTGGCATCAAGAAGATCGCCACCGAGACTGGCGCCGGGCAATGGGGATCGTCGATGGCCTTTGCCGGTGCACTGTTCGGCATCGAGGTCACCGTGTTCCAGGTGCGTGTCAGCTACGACCAGAAGCCCTACCGGCGCGCCTTGATGGAGACCTACGGCGCCGTCTGCCACCCGTCACCGTCGCCGCTGACGAACAGCGGGCGCGCCATCCTGGCCAAAGACCCCAACCACCCCGGCTCATTGGGCATCGCGATCAGCGAAGCGGTGGAAGTGGCCGCCACCCACGACGACACCAAGTACGCCCTGGGCTCGGTACTGAACCATGTGCTGATGCACCAGACCATCGTCGGCCAGGAAGCCATGGTGCAGATGGAGATGGCCGGCGACGACCCCGACGTCATCATCGGCTGCACCGGAGGCGGCAGCAACTTCGCCGGCCTTTCGTTTCCGTTCCTGGGCCAGCAGTTGCGCGGCGGCAAGAAGCGCCGCATCGTTGCCGTCGAGCCGTCAGCCTGCCCCAGCCTGACGCGCGGCAAGTTTGCCTATGACTTCGGCGACACCGCGCACCTGACGCCGCTGACCAAGATGCACACCCTGGGCAGCACCTTCACGCCACCGGGTTTTCATGCCGGCGGCCTGCGCTACCACGGCATGGCGCCGCTGGTCAGTCACCTCAAGGAACTGGGTCTGATCGAAGCCACCGCCTACACGCAGACCGCCTGCTTCGAAGCTGGCGTGATGTTCGCGCGCGCCGAGGGCATCGTGCCGGCGCCTGAAGCCAACCACGCCGTCAAGGCTGCCATCGCCGAAGCGCTGCGCTGCAAAGCCGAAGGACGCAGCGAGGTGATCCTGTTCAACCTGAGCGGCCACGGCCACTTCGACATGGCGGCCTACACCAACTACCTGTCGGGCAAGCTGGTGGACCAGGCCTACGATGAAAACGAGCTGGCGATGGCCCTGTCGGGCCTGCCGTCGGTGCCCGCCTGAAAGCGGGATTCGGCACTGTCGGCGGGACAATCGCGACGAGAACGGCTGCTTCTTCATCCTCGACCGCACTGACGACTTGATCAACGTCGTCGGTCATCGCCTGGGCACACGCGAGATCGAGCTGAGCATTTCCAGCCATCCGAACGTGGCCGAAGTGGCGGTGGTCGGTGTGGCCGACACTCTAAAAGGTCAGGTGGCGATGGTCTTCGTCGTGCTGAAGGACCCGTCCAAAGCGGCCGCACCGGCCGATGCGCTGAAGCAGGAAGGCGAGATCATGAAGCTGGTCGACGAGCAGCTCGGCGCGGTGGCGCGGCCGTCAAGGGTGCGCTTCGTTTCGGTGCTGCCCAAGTCGCGCTCGGGCAAGCTGTTGCGGCGGGCGATCCAGGCCGTGTGCGAGCACAGAGACCCGGGTGACCTGACGACGATTGAGGACCCGACGGCGCTGCAGCAGATCAAGGATCTGGTCAGCGGCTTATCGTTCGCTACGCGCGTTCGGCGCGCAGCCTGCATTCGCGAGCCACTGATAAGCCTTTGTCGCCTGGCATCAGCATCTGCATCGATGCTTCAATGAGGTTCTCGCTGGCGCGGTACTGCCCCTTGGCCTTGACCAGCCAATGGTCGCGCTGACCGCTGTCGCTCATCGCCCAGCCTTCGCCATTGGCGACGAGGCTTCCGTCCGCGTTGATCTCCCCAGCCACGGGCTCGGTGATGGTCCGGCCGGTTCGCGTCGTTGCGTTTCGGGTCCAGCGAATACGCGAGCCGGTGACGTCGATTGCCAATCTCGCGGTGAACGCCTCGTTCGCCGCGGTCGTGCTGCGCGAGTTGATAACCGGGCCGCATGCCAGCACGCCGCTCCATGTGCCGTCGGCGGAGCGCAGGGCCGGAAGTGGCGCCGCCCTGGGCGGGACGGCCGAGGACTGCTTGGGTTTACTCGGTGCCGGGAGCTCTGCGACCGGCGCATGCTCGGCCAGTATCGTGCACTCGCGAGCGACCGCGCCGTCGCTTGCACGCACGATCTGCGCGCGGCCCGCGATGCGGTTGCCTGGCGCAAGGACCTCGCCCTGGGCCTTCAGAAGCCAAGCGTTGCTGCGCGAGACGTCGGTGGAGTGGCCCTCGCCCTCGACGCTGAGGCGGCCGTTGTTTTCGAGCCTGCCGGTGGCGGTTTCGACCGAGGTTCTTGACTCACGAGTCCAAATGACACGCTTCCCCAATATTTCAAGCTTGAACTTGGCCTCGAAGGGTTCGATCCGGGTCGAGTTCTTCGGTGGATTCAACAGCGCGCCGCACGAGAGCTTGCCGCTCCAGGTGCCCTGCGCGGCGGTGACGGCCTGCGGCTTGGCAGAGGGCGTTGGGCTGGCCGGCGAGGCAGGTGCTGTCTTGACCGAGGCAGCGGCAGCGGCAGCGGCAACGCCGCCGGGTTCAGCCACAAGGGTGCACTCGCGCGTCACGAAGCCGTCTTTCGGGCGCATCAATCTGAACTGCGCCTCAATGCGGTTTGACCTCGGCTGGTAGCTTCCGCTCGCGCTGGCGTGCCAGTCGCTCGAGCCATCCTTCATGCCGCCCCTGCCTTCGGCGCTGAAACGGCCTTGCGCGTCGAAGCTTCCGGTGAGAGTTTCGCTGAAGTCGCCAGCGGCACGAGTCCAGGTCAATCGTTGGCCGACGATCTCGATCGAGACTTTGGCCTTGAAGGCCTGACCTCTGACCCCGACGTTGCCCGGCGCCAGGCTGGCGCCGCAGGCCAAGTGGCCGCTCCAGCTGCCTTGTGCAGGCTGCGCTACCGGCGTCGGCTTGGGCGCCGCGGGAGCCCGCATGGGCGCAGCGGCGGGTGGGGGTGCAGCTTCAAGTGCAGACACTGGAGTGGGTGCGGGCAAAGGTTTGGCCGCTGGTGCAGGCGTGGTCAGCGCTACCTCCGAAGCCGCCTGCGGCATTCGCGCCGGCGGCGGCGCAAGCCTTGGCAGTGTTGCCTGACTCGGCTCCTGCGCAGTCGAGAACGGTGCCGGCGGTGCTGGTCGCAAGCTCCACCAGGCGCCGCCGCCGAGCACAATCACGCCGGCCCCAGCGGCTGCCGCGATCGCCGCGCGCCGGCCTCGGCCGGCATCATTGGCCAGTGTGGCAGTTCCGGTGGTCGAGGTCGGCGAGCTTGGCGAGGCCGCGCAGCCCGGAGTCAACGAACTTGCCGGCGACGCGGAGGGAAAGGTATCCGTCGACCTGGTCGACGAGGCGCCAAGCGCACGCGCAAACTCGGCGGCGCTGGTGAAACGCTCGTCCGGGTTCTTGGCCAACGCTCGCTGTACCGCCTCGTCGACATCGGCCGTGATGGCGGGTTCGATGGCACGTGGCGAAGGCGCCGCGTCATTGGCGATTCGGTGCAGCACCTCGACATCCGACTGGCCCTTGAAAGGCACCTGCCCGGTCAGTAGCTCGAACAGCAGCACGCCGGCCGAGAAAATATCGGTGCGTGCATCGATGGGCTGGCCCATGATCTGTTCGGGCGAGGCATAGCGCAACGAGCCGACCACCATGCCCTGCGTGCGCGTGGCATCGGCATCGGCCAGTCGGGCCACGCCAAAGTCGCACAGCTTGACGACGCCGTCGGTCTGCAGCATCACGTTGGCAGGCTTGACGTCGCGATGGATCACCTGTCTGCGATGCGCAAACTCAAGCGCCGCCAGCAGCTGTATCGTGATGTCCACCGCCTGTGCCAAGCCGAATCGATGGCCGGATGCCAGATGGCGCTTGAGGTCCTGACCGTTGACCAGTTCCATCACGATATAGGCCGTTCCGCCGTCGCGTCCGGTGTCGTACAGCGCCGCAATGTTGTGATGCTGCAACCTGCCGGTGGAGCGCATTTCGCTGCGAAAACGCCCCTCGAACACCGCGCGTTCGTCGTCGCTCAGTGCGTCGAGTGCGATCGTCTTGATCGCCACGGAACGATCGATCTGAGGGTCATGGCCTTCGTAGACCACGCCCATGCCGCCGCGCCCCAGCACCTTGACGATGCGATAGCGTCCGAGTGCGGCCGGTTGCATGACCGATAGGCTACAAGACTTCGCTCGCGAAGTCAGCCAGCCGCGAGCGTTCGCCGCGCGCCAGCATCACGTGGCCGCCGTGCGGCCAGCCCTTGAAGCGGTCGACCGCGTAAGTCAGGCCCGAACTGCCCTCGGTGAGGTAGGGCGTGTCGATCTGCGCCAGGTTGCCCAGGCAGACGATCTTGGTGCCCGGACCGGCGCGCGTGATCAGCGTCTTCATCTGCTTGGGCGTCAGGTTCTGTGCCTCGTCGATGAGCACGAACTTGTTCAGGAAGGTGCGCCCGCGCATGAAGTTCAGGCTCTTGATCTTGATCTTGCTGCGCACCAGGTCGTTGGTGGCGGCACGGCCCCAGTCGCCGGCGCTGCTGTCGCTGCGCGCCAGCACCTCGAGGTTGTCGTCCAGCGCGCCCATCCAGGGGCCCATCTTTTCTTCCTCGTTGCCGGGCAGGAAGCCGATGTCGTCGCCCACCGGCACTGTCACGCGGGTGACGATGATCTCGCTGTAGCGGCGATCTTCCAGCACCTGGGCCAGCCCGGCGGCCAAAGTCATCAGCGTCTTGCCGGTGCCAGCAGTGCCGGTCAGCGTGATGAAATCGCAGTCGGGGTCCATCAGCAGGTTGAGCGCGAAGTTCTGCTCTCGGTTGCGCGCCGTGACGCCCCACACCGCATGCTTGGCATGGGTGTAGTCGCGCAACGTCTTCAGCACCGCAGTCTTGCCGGTGATCTCGCTCACGCGGGCATACAGTGGCGCCGCACCTGGCGTCTCGAGGTAGACGAATTGGTTGATCAGCAGCGCCGGCACCAGCGGGCCGCTGATGCGGTAAAAGGTGTGGCCACCCTGCTGCCAGCTTTCCATGGTCTTGCCATGGCGCTCCCAGAAGTCGGCCGGCAGCGGCAGCACACCGGTGTACAGCAGGTCGCCGTCGTCCAGCGTCCTGTCGTTGAAGTAGTCCTCGGCGGGCAGGCCCAGCGCGCGCGCCTTGACGCGCATGTTGATGTCCTTGGACACCAGCACCACGTCGCGCTCGGGCTGCAGTTCGCGCAAGGACCGCACCACACCCAGGATCTGGTTGTCGGCCTTGCCCTGCGGCAGGCCATCGGGCAGTTTCACGTCGATCAGCGTGGTCTGGAAGTACAGCTTGCCGCCTGCTTCGCGGTGCCCGGTCTTGCCCAGCGCAATGCCGGCCTTGGCGTCGACCCTGCCGTTCTTGTCGGCAAAGGTGGCCAGCGCGTCGAGCTCGCGGCTGACCTGGCGCGCGTTGCGCGCCACCTCGCTCATGCCCTTCTTGTGGTTGTCCAGCTCTTCCAGCGTGATCATCGGCAGGAAGATGTCGTGTTCCTCGAAGCGGAACAGCGACATCGGATCGTGCATCAGCACGTTGGTGTCGAGCACGAAGAGCTTGGGCGGACCGGTGTGACGGGGTTTGCGGGGTTGCAGCTTCGTGGTTGGTGCGACGGCGGGTGCGGCCGCCGCCACACTGGCCGGTGCTGGGGCCGACCTGACCGCCTCCGGGGCCGGCGGACCGGGCAGGCGGGCTGCGGGCGGCGGCACCGGCTGCTGTGCAGGGGCGGCAGTCTTGGCCGTCAGGCGTCGGGCACCGGCTTCAGCCTGGGCATCGAACAGGTCGAGCGACGCGCTGGGCAGCGGGTCGGTGCTGGGGCGGGTCTTCAGGCTGCGCTTGTCGGCCTTGGGGCCGGCCTGCGAATCGATGTCGGCGCTGGAGAGCAGGTCGCCCTTCTTGGACGGCGGCTTGGGCAGTGGCATGGAGGGTGCAGCAGGGACGTTTCAAAGACAAAAGGCCGCACAGCGAACTGCGCGGCCTTCATGGGGGCGAATGCGGCAGGCCGAGGCTGAGCGCACCAGCAGCGGGGCGACGATCTCAGGCAACCTTCTTCAGCGACTTGACCGCCTTGAGCACCTCGTCGACATGGCCGGCGACCTTGATGCCGCGCCACTCGGCGCGCATCACGCCTTCGGCGTCGATCAGGAAGGTGCTGCGCTCAATGCCCTTGACCTTCTTGCCGTACATGATCTTGTTCTTGACCACGCCGAACATGTGGCAGAGCTTTTCTTCGGTGTCGGCGATCAGCTCGAACGGCAATTCGAGGTTCTGCTTGAACTTGTCGTGCGACGCCATGTTGTCGCGCGACACGCCGAACACCACGGCACCAGCCTTCTGGAAGTCCTTGTAGCGATCGCGAAACTGCATGGCCTCGGTGGTACAGCCCGGCGTACCGTCCTTCGGATAGAAGTACAGCACCATCGCATGTCCGAGGTGGGATTGAGGGGTCACCTTCACGCCACCCGTGGCGTGTGCTTCGAATTCCGGGAGGGCTTTGTTGACTACAGGCGTCATGGGATGGCAGTTCTCGGCAAAACGTCGCGCCACGAGGGCTTAATCCAGCATTATAAAGTGCTGGTCAAGGCAGTCCTACACCGGGCCTACATCGGGCCCGTTCGGCTGCCCTGTTCCGCCGCTGCGGGCTCGACCAGCAGCGCTGCAATCACCCAGCGCCGTTCGCTCACCAGCACGTTGTAGGTGCGGCAAGCCGCCGCCGTGTCCATCGTCTCGACGCCGATTCGGCGCTCGATCAGAGAGCGCAGCAGGGCCGGATGCGGAAAACGCAGGCGCGTGCCGCTGCCGAAGATCACCAGTTGCGGCTGCAGCGCGGCCAGGCGCTCGAAATGCTCGGCCTGCAAGGCATCGAACGACTCCAGACCCCAGTCGGACACCGCACCTTCCCACGGCACCACCAGGCTGTGCGCATAGGCCGTCACACCCACGACGACCCGCCCCGGGTCCTGGCGGGTGATCGTGTTCACGCCGTCGGCTGTGTCGGGTTGGAACTTCAAGCCAGGGCCTTTCGGGTTGCAGTGGGATCGGCGCCGGGCACGTGGGGGCAGGTGCCCGGGCCGGCAGGGGTCGACCGCTAGAATTGTATGTTTTGCAGTGCACCAGTTCGACCCTTGTCGTGTGTCGCGTTCTGGTCTGCGACCGCGCTGCAACCACGATGTACTCCCATTGCACCCTCATTGATGGCCGGAGGCCCGCGCTTGAATCCGATCGCCAAGTCCAGCAAGCTGGCCAACGTCTGCTACGACATCCGGGGCCCGGTGCTCGACAAGGCCCGGCAGATGGAGGAAGAGGGCCAGCACATCATCAAGCTCAACATCGGCAATCTGGCGGTGTTCGGGCTCGAGCCGCCCGACGAGATCGTGCAGGACATGATCCGCAACCTGCCGCACAGCGCCGGTTACACCGACAGCAAGGGCCTGTTCGCGCCACGCCGCGCGGTGGTGCACTACACGCAGGAAAAGAAAATTCCGCACGTGACGGTGGACGATGTCTACCTGGGCAACGGCGCGTCCGAGCTGATCGTGATGAGCCTGAACGCGCTGCTCGACGATGGTGACCAGATCCTGGTGCCGGCACCCGACTATCCGCTGTGGACGGCGGCCGTGTCGCTGTCCGGCGGCACGCCGGTGCACTACGTCTGCGACGAAGGGGCCGACTGGTTGCCCGACATCGCCGACATCCAGCGCAAGATCACGCCGCGCACACGCGGCATCGTCGTCATCAACCCGAACAACCCGACCGGGGCGCTGTACCCCGACGCGCTGCTGCAGCAGATCGTCGAGCTGGCGCGCCAGCACCAGCTGATCATCTTTGCCGACGAGATCTACGACAAGACGCTGTACGACGGCCACACGCACACCAGCATCGCGGCGCTGGCCGACGACGCGCTGTGCCTCACCTTCAACGGACTGAGCAAGAACTACCGAAGCTGCGGCTATCGTGCTGGCTGGATGGTGGTGTCTGGCGACAAGCGCCATGCCCGCGACTACATCGAAGGGCTGAACATGCTGGCCTCGATGCGGCTGTGCTCGAACACGCCCGGCCAGCTGGCGATCCAGACCGCGCTCGGTGGCTACCAGAGCATCAACGACCTGGTCGCACCCACGGGCCGCCTGTGCCGTCAGCGTGACCTGGCCTTCCAGTTGCTGACCCAGATCCCGGGCGTCAGCGTCGTCAAGCCCAAGGCCGCGCTGTACATGTTCCCGCGCCTGGACCCCAAGCTCTATCCGATCGACGACGACCAGCTCTTTGCCTACCAGCTGCTGGCCGACGAGAAGGTGCTGGTGGTGCAGGGCACGGGGTTCAACTGGGGCACGCCGGACCACTTCCGTCTGGTGTTCCTGCCCAATTCCGACGACCTGGCCGAGGCCATCGGCCGCATTGATCGGTTCCTGTCCCTTTACCGCAAACGGCATTCACAATGACAACACGCAGCGTTGCAGCGCAGACGCCTGTCGCGCAGCGGCATGACACCGAAACCAAGGCCATCCAGGTCGGCCTGCTCGGCATCGGCACCGTCGGCAGCGGCACCTTCAACGTGCTGCAGCGCAATCAGGCCGAGATCCGCCGCCGCGCCGGTCGCGGCATCCACATCACGATGGTGGCCGACCTCGACACCGCACGCGCTCGGGCCGTGGTCGGCGATCGTGCGCAGGTGGTCAGCGACGCACGTGCCGTCATCGCCAATCCCGAGATCGACATCGTCATCGAGCTGATTGGCGGCTACGGCATTGCGCGCACGCTGGTGCTCGAGGCCATCGCCGCGGGCAAGCATGTGGTCACCGCCAACAAGGCCTTGCTGGCGGTGCACGGCACCGAGATCTTCGAGGCAGCACGCGCGCGCGGCGTGATCGTGGCTTTTGAGGCGGCGGTGGCGGGTGGCATCCCGATCATCAAGGCGCTGCGCGAAGGCCTGACGGCCAACCACATCGACTGGGTGGCCGGCATCATCAACGGCACCACCAATTTCATCCTGTCGGAAATGCGCGCCAAGGGGCTGGATTTCGGCGTTGCGCTCAAGCAGGCGCAGGCGCTCGGTTATGCCGAAGCCGACCCCACCTTCGACATCGAGGGCGTGGACGCAGCGCACAAGGCGACCATCATGAGCGCCATTGCCTTCGGCATCCCGGTGCAGTTCGACAAGGCCTATGTCGAAGGCATCAGTGGGCTGCAGGCGGCCGACATCCGCTATGCCGAACAACTGGGCTACCGCATCAAGCTGCTGGGCATCACGCGCCGGCGCGACAGCGGCATCGAGTTGCGGGTGCACCCGACGCTGATCCCCGGCACGCGGCTGATCGCCAATGTCGAAGGCGCGATGAACGCGGTGGTGGTGCAAGGCGATGCGGTCGGCACCACGCTGTACTACGGCAAGGGCGCCGGCAGCGAACCCACGGCCAGCGCCGTCATCGCCGATCTGGTCGACATCACGCGGCTGCACACCGCTGACCCCGACCACCGCGTGCCGCATCTGGCCTTCCAGCCGGGTGAGCTGGCAACCACGCCGATCCTGCCCATCGACCAGGTGATCACCGCGTTCTACCTGCGCTTGGTGGTGGCTGACAAGGCAGGCGTGCTGGCGCGCATCACCGGCATCCTGGCCGAGCACGACATCAGCATCGACGCCGTGCTGCAGCGCGAAAGTGCAGAAGGTGAAAACCAGACCGACCTCATCATCCTGACGCACGACACCGTGGAAGGCCGCATGAAGGCCGCGCTGGCGCAGATGCAGGCGCTGCCGACCGTGCTGGCACCGATCGTGCGCATTCGCAAGGAAGAACTGTCTTGAAGTACATCAGCACCCGCGGCGACGCCACGCCACGCGGCTTCTGCGACATCCTGCTCGAAGGCCTGGCACCCGACGGCGGCTTGTACCTGCCGGCGTCGTACCCGAGCATTGACGATGCGACGCTGACGCGCTGGCGCGGCCTGCGCTATGCCGAGCTGGCGTTCGAGATCCTGTCGCTCTACATCGACGACATTCCGGCCGCCGACCTGCGACGGCTGTGCGAGGCCACCTACACCGAGCGCACCTTCGGCTCGCGACAGATCACGCCGCTGAAGCCGCTGGACGAAGGCGTTTTCCTGCAAGCCTTGTCGAACGGCCCAACGCTGGCCTTCAAGGACATGGCGATGCAGTTGCTGGGCAACCTGTTCGA
This sequence comes from Rubrivivax sp., assembly GCA_016707445.1. Lineage (GTDB taxonomy): Bacteria > Pseudomonadota > Gammaproteobacteria > Burkholderiales > Burkholderiaceae_C > Rubrivivax. Next base: position 221,147 of record JADJHR010000007.1, on the reverse strand, counting down.
GTACGAACTGGACCGGCGCGGCCAGACGCTGAACATCCTGGGTGCCACCAGCGGCGACACCGGCAGCGCGGCCGAATATGCGATGCGCGGCAAGAAGGGCGTGCGCGTGTTCATGTTGTCGCCGCACGGTCGCATGAGCCCGTTTCAGCAGGCGCAGATGTTCAGTCTGACCGACGCCAACATCCACAACCTGTGCATCGAAGGTGTGTTCGACGACTGCCAGGACATCGTTAAGGCCGTCAGCAGCGACCTCGATTTCAAGCGACGACACCGCATCGGCACCGTCAACTCGATCAATTGGGCACGGCTGCTGGCCCAGGTGGTGTACTACTTCGCCGGCTACTTGCAGGCGACCACGAACAACGCGCAGAAGGTCAGCTTTGCCGTGCCGTCGGGCAACTTCGGCAACATCTGCGCCGGCCACGTGGCCCGCTGCATGGGGCTGCCGATCGATCGCCTGGTGCTGGCCACCAACGAGAACAAGGTGCTCGACGAGTTCTTCCGCAGTGGCCGCTACCGCGTGCGCGCCAGCGCCGAGACCTTCGAGACCAGCAGCCCGTCGATGGACATCAGCAAGGCCAGCAACTTCGAGCGCTTCGTGTTCGACCTGCTGAACCGCGACGCGGCGCGCACGGCCGATCTGTTCGGGCCACAGCTGGCGAAGCAGGGCGGCTTCACCTTGACGGCGGCCGAGTTCGCCCCGGCGGCGCAGTTCGGTTTCGTCTCCGGCAGCAGCACGCATGCCGACCGTGTGGCCACCATCCGCGACACCTGGCAGCGCCTGGGCGTGATGATCGACACCCACACCGCCGACGGCCTGAAGGTGGCGCGCCAGCACCTGCGCCCCGGTGTGCCGATGCTGGTGCTGGAGACCGCTTTGCCGGCCAAGTTTGCCGACACCATCCACGAGGCGCTGGGGCGCGCGCCCGAGCGCCCGGCCGCACTGCAGGGCATCGAGCAGTTGCCCCGGCGCTTCACGGTGTTGCCGGTCGATGCCGTCGCGGTCAAGCGTTACATCGAAACCCACCTCAACTGAGTGCGCAAATCGACATGGCAGACCACCGCCCCCTGCTGACGCTCGACGAGGTCATGTCGCGGCTGCTGGCTGGCGCGCATGAGCACGCGATCGCCGAGCGCGAGACCCTGTCGACCTTCGACGCCCTGGGCCGCATGCTGACCGAGGCTGTGCACAGCGCGCTCGACGTGCCGCCCGAGGACAACACTTCGATGGACGGTTATGCACTTCATGCCGACGACGTGACGGCCGAAGGCGCGGTGCTGCCGGTGCTGCAGCGCATCCCGGCCGGCGTGGTCGGCCAGGCCCTGGCACGCGGCACGGCGGCGCGCATCTTCACTGGCGCCCAGCTGCCGCCCGGCGCCAGCGCGGTGGTGATGCAGGAGCAATGCGAGGCCCTGCCGGGCGACGGCCTGGGCCTTGTGCGCGTGAACACGGTGCCGCGCGCGGGGCAATGGATCCGGCGCCGCGGCGAGGATGTGACGCGCGGATCCACCGTGTTGCAGCCGGGCATCCGGCTGAGCCCGCAGGCGCTGGGGCTGGCAGCGTCGGTGGGCGCGGCCACGTTGAGCGTCTGCCGACGCCCGCGGGTGGCGGTCTTTTCCACCGGCGACGAACTCGTGATGCCCGGTCAGCCGCTGAAACCCGGTGCGATCTACAACTCCAACCGCTTCATGCTGCGCGGCCTGCTGCAGGCCGCGGGCTGCGAGGTGGTCGACCTGGGCATCGTCCCCGACCGGCTAGACGCCACCTGCGACGCCCTGCGCCGTGCGGCGGCCGGCAACGACCTGATCCTCACCTCGGGCGGTGTCTCGGCCGGCGAAGAGGACCACCTGCGCCCGGCGGTGCAGTCGCTGGGCTGGATCGAGAACTGGCAGGTTGCGATCAAGCCGGGCAAGCCACTGGCCTTCGGTGGCGTGCGGCGCGCCGACCGCTCGTCCGCGGTGTTCGTCGGCCTGCCCGGCAACCCGGTGTCGACCTTCGTCAACTTTCTGCTCGCGGTGTCGCCGGTGCTGCGCGTGATGCAGGGTGGCAGCGGTGAGTTGCCGCAGGCGCTGCAGCTGCGCGCTGATTTCGACTGGCCGCGGGCCGACCGCCGGCGCGAGTTTCTGCGGGTGCGGTTGACTGCCGAAGGCGCACTGACGCTGTTTGGCAACCAGAGCTCGGGCGTGCTGACCTCGGCGGTGTGGGGCGATGGCCTGGTCGACAACCCGGCCGGGCAGGTCATCCAGCGCGGTGACAGCGTGCGTTTTCTGCCGTTCGCCGAACTGCTGGGGCGATGATGAAGGTTCGGCTGCGCTTTTTCGCGTCGCTGCGCGAAGCCCTGGGGCCGGGTGAAGAGGTCGACCTCGAGGCCGGCAGCAGCCTGGGGCAACTGCGCGATCGGCTGATCGCGCGTGGCGGCATTCATGCCCAGGTGCTGGCGCGCGGACGTGCCGTGCGCTGTGCACTCAACCAGGTGATGGTCGACGAATCCAGCCCGGTGCCAGACGGCGCCGAGGTCGCGTTCTTCCCCCCGGTCACCGGCGGCTGAAGGCGCCGGTGCCACAATCGTCCCGGCCATGATCCGCCAGCCTCGCGTTCGCATCCAGAGCGGGGATTTCGACCTCTCCACCGAGGTGGCGGCGTTGCGCGTCGACGACCCGGCGGTGGGTGCGGTGGCCAGCTTCATCGGCACCGTGCGCGACCGCAACCTCGGTACCGCGGGTGAGGTCGGCACACTCGAGCTGGAGCATTACCCCGGCATGACTGAGAAGGCCATCGAGGCCATGATCGATGCGGCGATGATGCGCTTCGACATTCGCGCCGCGCGCGTGGTGCACCGCGTCGGGCTGCTGTTGCCCTGCGACCAGATCGTGCTGGTGGCCGTCAGTTCGGCCCACCGCGGCCAGGCCTTCCAGGCCTGTGAGTTCCTGATGGACTACCTGAAGACGCAGGCACCGTTCTGGAAGAAGGAAAGCACGCCCGCCGGTGCGCACTGGGTCGATGCGCGCGTGGCCGACGACGCGGCACTGGCGCGTTGGGGCATCTCTGCCTCGAATGCCTGAGCCGGAGTGAATCGGCCCGATGGCCCTGGTCTCCGATTTCGACTCGCGTACCTTGCGCCATGCGCTGGGTCGCTTTGCCACCGGCGTGACCATCATCACCACGGTGGATAACCACGGCCAGCCGGTCGGCCTGACCGCCAATTCCTTCAACTCGCTGTCGCTCGATCCACCGCTGGTGCTGTGGTCGCTGCGTGTCAGCAGCCCCAGCCTGCCGGTTTTTGAATCGTCGGCGCGCTTCGCCGTCAACGTGCTGGGCGAGGCGCAGCTGGAACTGTCACGCCGCTTCGCGTCGGCGGTCGACGACAAGTTCAGCGACGGCCCCTGGGGCGCCGGGGACGGCGGCGTGCCTGTACTGGCGGGTTGCGCCGCGGTGTTCGAGTGCGAGCGGGTTTCGCAGCAGCGCGCGGGTGACCACGTGCTGTTCGTCGGACGCGTGCTGGCACTGAGCGAAGCAGCCGTTCCGCCGCTGCTGTTCCAGGCCGGCCACTACCGCATGCTCGGCGAGGTGCTGTGACCACGCCGGGCCCGTCCGACGTGCCGCGGCACTGCAAGCGCGGCATGCATTTCGGATCCTTGCACCTGAGGGTACAGCCATGCACATTGCCGGCGCCACCACCTGGTTGAGCACGCAGCAGCGCCAGCTGATCGAGCTGGCCGTCACGCTCGGGCGCGAGAACTTCGCGCCGCGGGCGGCACGCCACGACAGCGAAGCCACTTTTCCGTTCGAGAACTATGAAGACCTGCGTCGCGCCGGCCTGCTGAAGATCTGCGTGCCGCTCGAGCATGGCGGGCTGGGTGCCGACTTCGCCACCTACGTGCTGGTGGCTGCTGAGATCGGCCGCCATTGCGGTGCCACTGCGCTGTCGTACAACATGCATGTCTGCTCGAGCCTGTGGACCAGCTTCATTGCCGACGCGCTGGTCATGACACCGGCCCAGCGCAGCGATCACGACAGCAACCGGCGGCAGCTGTACGCCAACATCGTCGACGGCGGCAAGGTCTATTCACAGTCGTTCAGCGAAGGCGGCGCCGCGGCCGCCGGCAAGGCGCCCTGGGGCACGCTGGCGCACCGCGTCGATGGCGGCTACATCGTCAACGGCAAGAAGATCTTTGCCTCGCTGGCCGGCGCGGCCGACTTCTACGGCGTGCTGTGCACGCTGGACACCCCCGGCGCCACGCCGCGCGACACGCTGTACCTGGCGGTGGACGCACAGGCCCCTGGCGTGGCTGTGGCCGGCGACTGGGATGCACTGGGCATGCGCGGCACAGCCAGCCGCACCCTGCTGTTCAAGGACGTGTTCGTGCCCGCCAGCGCACGGCTGCTGCCCGAGGGCCTGTACGTGCAGGCGGCGTCGCGCTTTCCGCACATGTTCGCCACCTTGTCGGCCACCTACATGGGCATCGCGCAGGCGGCTTACGACTTCACGGTGCAGTTCCTGCGTGCCGAGCTGCCGGGCATGCCACCGGTCAAGCGCCGCATGTACCCGACCAAGCAGATCGCGGTGGCCGACATGCGCATCCGGCTCGAGCAGACGCGGGCGCTGTTCCTGCAGAGCGCGCGCGACGCCCAGGTCGATCCCGACAAGGACACGCGCATGCGGCTGTACGCCGCGCACTACAGCATCATGGAAAACGCGCAGGCGCTGGCCGCGTTGGCGGTGCGCACCTGTGGCGGCCAGAGCCTGCTCAAGACGCTGCCGCTGGAACGCCTGTATCGCGATGCGCGCTGCGGTTCGCTGATGCTGCCCTGGACGGCCGAGCTCTGCCAGGATCAGCTGGGCAGAGAATGCCTGTACGAGCAAGGCGAGAGGGACGAAGCGATCGAGTGAAGCTGCGGCGCAGCCGCCGTGCAGCGCCTGCCCTTGACGCTGCGCAAGGCAGCCGCCGATACTGGCCGCCCCAGTCTTGAAATCTCGAGCGCGGCACCTCACTTCGCCTGTAGTCCGGAGGATCCAAACCATGCGTCTCGACAAACTCACAACCGCCTTCCAGCAGGCCCTGGGCGAGGCCCAAAGCCTGGCCGTGGCGCGCGACAACCCCTACATCGAGCCGGCGCACATGCTGGCGGCCATGCTGCTGCAGCCCGACGGGCCCAAGGCCTTGCTCGACCGCGCGGGTGCCAACACGGCGGCGCTGGGCACGGCGATGGAAACCGCGATCCGCAACCTGCCCCAGGTGCAGGGCGGTGGCCAACCGGTGCAGCCCGGGCGCGACCTGCTGCAGCTGCTGCAGCAGGCCGACAAGGAAGCCGGCAAGCGGGGTGACCAGTTCATCGCCAGCGAGATGTTCCTGCTGGCGCTGGCCGATGCCAAGAACGACATCGGCGGCATCGTGCGTGGCCATGGGCTGACGCGCAAGGCGCTGGAAGCTGCGGTCGAGGCCGTGCGTGGTGGCCAGAAGGTCGATTCGGCCGAATCCGAAGGCCAGCGCGAGGCGCTGAAGAAGTACACGCTGGACCTGACCGAGCGCGCGCGCCAGGGCAAGCTCGATCCGGTGATCGGCCGCGACGACGAGATCCGCCGCGCGATCCAGGTGCTGCAGCGGCGCAGCAAGAACAACCCGGTGCTGATCGGCGAGCCGGGCGTCGGCAAGACGGCCATCGTCGAGGGCCTGGCGCAGCGCATCGTCAACGGCGAGGTGCCCGAGACGCTGAAGGACAAGCGCGTGCTGGTGCTGGACATGGCCGGCCTGCTGGCCGGTGCCAAGTACCGCGGCGAGTTCGAAGAACGGCTGAAGGCGGTACTGAAGGAGGTGTCGGCCGACGAAGGTCGCATCATCCTGTTCATCGACGAGCTGCACACCATGGTCGGCGCCGGCAAGGCCGAAGGCGCGATCGACGCGGGCAACATGCTCAAGCCCGCGCTGGCGCGAGGTGAGCTGCACTGCATCGGCGCGACCACGCTGAATGAATACCGCAAGTACGTCGAGAAGGACGCTGCGCTCGAGCGTCGCTTCCAGAAGGTGATGGTCAACGAGCCCAGTGTCGAAGACACGGTGGCCATCCTGCGCGGCCTGCAGGAAAAGTACGAGGTGCACCATGGCGTGGAGATCACCGACCCGGCGATCATCGCCGCGGCCGAACTGAGCCATCGCTACATCACCGACCGCTTTCTGCCCGACAAGGCGATCGACCTGATCGACGAGGCGGCGGCCAAGATCAAGATCGAGATCGACTCCAAGCCCGAGGTGATGGACAAGCTCGACCGCCGGCTGATCCAGCTGAAGATCGAGCGCGAAGCGGTGCGCAAGGAAAAGGACGAGTCTTCGATCAAGCGCATGGGCCTGATCGAGGACGAGATCGACAAGCTCGAACGTGAGCTGGCCGATCTGGACGAGATCTGGAAGAACGAGAAGGCGCAGGCTCAAGGGTCGGCGCACGTGAAGGAAGAGATCGACCGCATCCGCCACCAGATCGAGGAGCTCAAGCGCAAGGGCGATTTCAACAAGGTGGCCGAGCTGCAGTACGGCAAGCTGCCCGAGCTGGAAAAGACGCTCAAGGAAGCGCAGGCGAAGGAGACAGGCAAGGCCAAGGGTGGCGGTGCACCGCAGCTGCTGCGCACGATGGTCGGTGCCGAAGAGATCGCCGAGGTGGTGTCACGTGCCACCGGCATCCCGGTGAGCAAACTGATGCAGGGTGAGCGCGACAAGCTGCTGCAGATGGAAGCCAAGCTGCACGAGCGTGTGGTCGGCCAGGACGAGGCCATCGTGGCCGTGGCCGATGCCATCCGACGCAGCCGCGCGGGCCTGTCAGACCCGAACCGACCGCTGGGCAGCTTCCTGTTCCTGGGCCCCACCGGGGTCGGCAAGACCGAGTTGTGCAAGGCACTGGCCGGCTTCCTGTTCGACAGCGACGACCACATGATCCGCGTCGACATGTCGGAGTACATGGAAAAGCACAGTGTCAGCCGCCTGATCGGCGCGCCGCCGGGCTACGTGGGCTACGACGAGGGTGGCGCCTTGACCGAAGCCGTGCGCCGCAAGCCCTACAGCGTGCTGTTGCTCGACGAGGTGGAGAAGGCGCACCCGGACGTCTTCAACGTGCTGCTGCAGGTGCTGGACGATGGCCGGTTGACCGACGGCCAGGGCCGCACCGTCGACTTCAAGAACACGGTGATCGTGATGACCAGCAACCTGGGCTCGCAGATGATCATGCAGATGGTCGGCCAGCCCGACGCCGTCATCCGCGACGCCGTCTGGGCCGAGGTCAAGCAGCATTTCCGCCCCGAGTTCCTGAACCGCATCGACGAGACCGTGGTCTTCCACGCGCTGGACCTGAGGAACATCGAGTCCATCGCCAAGATCCAGCTCAGGCTGCTGGAGCAGCGGCTGGAGAAGATGGAGATGAAGCTCGAGGTGTCGCCCGAGGCGCTGATCGAATTGGCCAAGGTCGGCTTCGACCCCGTGTTCGGCGCGCGGCCGCTCAAGCGAGCGATCCAGCAACGCATCGAGAACCCGGTCAGCAAGCTGATCCTGCAGGGCAAGTTCGCGCCCAAGGACGTGATCCCGGTGAACGTGCGCGACGGCGAGTTCAGCTTCGACCGCGTGGTTCACTGAGGCGGCGGCCGCGGCCGCCTCCGCCCAGGGGGCCGAGCGCGCGGCTGGGGCTCGAAGAAAGCCGATCGCTGGCGGGGCCAGCGGCTACTGCGGGTCCAAGCGCTGCAGCTGCACGCGCGCCAGCGCGATGTTGCCGGTGGCGGCGTCGAGCACCGCGTGCAGCACCACCCCCGGCTGGCGTGGCAGCGCGCGCAGCAGCAGGTGGTGTGTGGGGTAGCTGACAGTGGCTTCCAGCACCTGCGTGCCGGTGCCCATCATCGCGCCCATCTCGCTGGTGGTCAGCAGCAGCCGTTCACCCAGCGCCTGCAGCACCTCGGCCGGCGGTCGGCCGCCGGCATGGGCCAGCGCCTGGCCGTTGCAGCGGTCGAACACGCAACAGCTGATCATGCCCTTCACACTGGCACAGCGCTGAACGTACTCGAACCAGTTGATCGACGCTGCCACCTCGGGTCGGTCGCGCGCCAGGCCCATCGGCTCGGTGGGTGCGTGGGCATCGTCGCGCTGGCTTTCGACGGTGGCTGCAAAGTCGGGTTCAGCCCGCACGCTTTCGAGCTGGTTCCATGTGCTGCCGATGAATGACCAGGCGTCGGTGGCGCGCGCCACGCGCGGCGCCACGTTGACCTGCACCTGCATGGCGCCAAACACCTTGACATAGCTGTTCAGCGGCGCCGGTGCGCCCAGCGGAATCATCAGCAGGTTGCGATTGGTCCAGTGCACCTGTCCAGCCGCCTCGACCAGCGGTTGCATGCTGCCGGCCAGCGCATGCGCGGGCAGGTCGCCGAACAGCAGCACCGACAACCGGGCATGGGACACGAGGACGCGCGCGATTGAGTGCCGCGATTGGGTGTCGGCGTCGATGTCGGTGCTGTACACACGCAGCGTCGAGCCGTCCGACCCGGTGATTTCGACGAACTGCAGGGTCGCCAGCGGCACACCATGGCCCTGGCGGCGCACCGACAGCCGCATCACCTTGGACTGGCCCGTTGCCCTGGACTGCAGCAGCCGCAGCGACGAACTGGTGCCCACGTCGTGCAGCGCGATGAACTGGGGCTTGAGTTTCTCGAACTCACGCTGCAGGGCCGCCGCCGGGTCTTCGCCGACGAACAACTCGTACTGATCGTCGCTCAGGCGGCGGCCGAGTTCACGACTCTGACCCAGGTAGGCCTCGCGGTCGCGCACGATCTGGGTCGCCGGCGCGCTCAACTCGTCGCGGCTGGGGCGGTGGGGCTCTGCGGGGGGGTAAGGCGTGGAGTAGGGCATGGTGTGCTCGGGCATGATAGGCGCAAGGCGGCAGCCGTGGCGACCGGAGCAACACCCCGAATGTCGCCTTGCATCAACGTTATCCCCTCATTTCATGCGGTCGCAAGGCCGCCACCATCATGACTGCAGCAATTTCGAGCCCGGCCCCGGTGGTCATCGTCGGTGCCGGTCTGGCTGGCCTGACCGTCGCCCTGGAGCTGGCCGACCGCCGTACCGTGGTCGTGCTGGCCAAGCGCGAACTGGCTGAAAGTGCCACCAACTGGGCCCAGGGCGGGATCGTCGGGGTGCTGGGCAGTGACGACAGCATCGAATCGCATGTGCGCGACACGCTGGACGCCGGCGCCGGTCTGGTCGACGAGCACACGGCGCGCTTCATTGCCAGCCACAGCGCGGCCGCCGTGCAGTGGCTGGTGCAGGCCGGTGTGCCGTTCTCGCCCGATCCGGGCGGGCCGCTGGGCCTGCACCTGACGCGCGAAGGCGGCCATGCCGTGCGGCGCATCGCGCATGCCGCCGATGCCACGGGCAAGGCCATCCACGATGCGCTGCTGGCCCGCGCGCAGGCGCACCCCAACATCACGCTGCGCCAGCGCTGGATGGCGCTGGACCTGATCACCTCGCGCCACCTGCAGCGCCGAGCCGCCGCGTTGCTACGGCGTCTATGCGCTCGACATCGACCGCCGGCGTGTCGAGACGCTGGCGGCGTCGGCGGTGGTGCTGGCCACCGGCGGCGTCGGCAAGGTCTACCGCTACACCAGCAACCCCGACACCGCCACCGGCGACGGCATCGCGATGGCCTGGCGCGCCGGCTGCCGCGTCGGCAACATGGAGTTCATCCAGTTCCACCCGACCTGCCTGTACCACCCGCAGGAGCGCAGCTTCCTGATCACCGAGGCGCTGCGCGGCGAGGGCGCGCACCTGCGCCTGCCCAGTCGGGCCAGGGCCTGGGCGGAGCGTTTCATGGCCGTCCATGACGCGCGGCTGGAACTGGCGCCGCGCGACATCGTGGCGCGTGCGATCGACTTCGAGATGAAGAAGCATGGCCTGGACCATGTCTGGCTGGACGCACGGCCGATCGTTGCCGAGCGCGGTGAAGACTTTCTGAAGTCGAGCATTTCCCGACCATCCATGCGCGCTGCCTGGCGCGTGGCATCGACATCGCGCGCGCACCGATTCCGGTGGTGCCGGCAGCGCACTACACCTGCGGCGGTGTGGTCACCGACCTCGACGGCCGCACCGACCTGCACGGCCTGTATGCCGTCGGCGAAGCCACCTACACCGGCCTGCACGGCGCCAACCGGCTGGCCAGCAACTCGCTGCTGGAATGTGTGGTGCTGGGGCGGACCTGTGCCGCCCACATCGCCGCGTCAGTGCCCGGTCCGGCGCCGGCGCTGCCGGCCTGGGACGAGAGCCAGGTCGAGGACGCCGACGAGCAGGTGGTGATCAGCCACAACTGGGACGAACTGCGGCTGCTGATGTGGAACTTCGTTGGCATCGTGCGCACCACCAAGCGGCTGGAGCGGGCTTTGCACCGCATCCGGCTGCTGCGCACCGAGATCGACGACTACTACGCCAACTTCCGCGTCACGCGCGACCTGCTGGAACTGCGCAACCTGGTGGACTGCGCCGAGCTGATCGTGCGCTCGGCGCTGCGCCGCCACGAAAGCCGCGGCCTGCACTACAGCCGCGACTACCCCGAGGCGCTGCCGGTGAGCTTCCCGACCGTGCTGACGCGGGAGCCGCGCAGCAGCGGCACGCCTTACGACTGACGTGGCGGTGGGCCGGGTCTCAGGCCCGTGCGCGCATGGCGCTGCGCGCCTGCACGAAGCCGAAGGCGTACTGCACGGCCTCGCCGACCAGACGGTCGCCTTTTTCGCGTTCGCGCTCTGACCGGTAGAAGGAAAAGTCGACCTCGTGGCGGATGTAGCGCGGCGGCAGCCGGTTCAGCGCCACGCAGGCCACGTCGGCCAGCAGCCCGGGATCGTTTGCCACACCGGGGTAGGCCCTGGCGTGGGTGGCCACGGCCGCACATACCGCGCGTTCATTGGCATTGCGGACCGACGTGAAATCGACGTTCATGGCTTGCCCCCGGCAATCGATTGGACGCGTAGCCGGCTATCGGCGCCGCCGCGGCGAACTTGAGCCCGGCCCGATGCGCCCGGTCGTTCAGGCCAGACCGATGTTCCTGACCAGCCCGGCGAGGCGAGGCCAGGGCTTCCGGGGTGGGTGGCCACGAAGTCCAGCATGCGGTCGATGCAGCCCAGGGCCTGACTTCGCACGGGTTCGTTGACCTGGATCTCGCCGGCACCGCGCTCCAGGCAGGCCAGCACGCCCTGCAGCGCGTTCATCGCCATCCAGGGGCAGTGCGCGCAGCTCTTGCAGGTGGCGCTGTTGCCGGCGGTGGGCGCCTCGATCAGCGTCTTGCCCGGCGCCAGCTGGCGCATGCGGTGCAGGATGCCCTTGTCGGTGGCCACGATGTAGGTCGGTGCCGTGCCGTCGACCACGGCCTTCAGCAACTGGCTGGTGCTGCCCACCACGTCGGCCTGGTCGACCACGGCCTGCGGCGATTCGGGGTGCACCAACACCGGCGCCTCGGGGTGCTGCTCGCGCAGCAGTTCGAGCTCCAGGCCCTTGAACTCGTCGTGCACGATGCAGGCGCCGTTCCACAGCAGCATGTCGGCGCCGGTCTGTTCCTGGATGTAGCGGCCCAGGTGCTTGTCGGGTGCCCACAGGATCTTCTGTCCCTGGTCCTTCAGGTGGCTGACGATGGCCAGCGCGCACGAGCTCGTCACCATCCAGTCGGCACGCGCCTTCACCGCGGCGCTGGTGTTGGCGTAGACGACGACCTTGCGGTCGGGGTGCGCGTCGCAGAAGGCGGCGAACTCCTCGATCGGGCAGCCCAGGTCCAGCGAGCAGGTCGCGTCCAGGTCGGGCATCAGCACGCGCTTGCCGGGCGAGAGGATCTTCGCCGTCTCGCCCATGAAACGCACGCCGGCGACGACGAGCGTCGTGGCCGCATGGTCGCGGCCGAAGCGGGCCATCTCCAGCGAGTCGGCGACGCAGCCGCCGGTCTCCAGCGCCAGGTCTTGCAGGTCACCGTCGACGTAGTAGTGCGCCACCAGCACCGCATCCTGCTGCTTCAACAGCGAGGCGATGCGGGCCTTGTGTTCAGCGCGCTGCGTGGGCGACAGCGGCGAGGGCACCTTGGCCCAGGCCTGTACGGTGCAGCTGGCGCCGCTGGCGTCCTGGCGGGTGTAGTCGTAGGCGGCTTGGGTCATGGTGGTCGGAGTTCGTCGCGAATCGGCATGGTAGCTGCGGCAGCCGGCGGCCCTGCTGGTCAGGCCTTGCTGCCCAGAAAGCGGCGCGGTGTGGTGCCCACAGTGCGCCGTACCATCGCGCTGAAGGCGCTGGCGCTGGCGTAACCCAGCTCGGTGGCGATGTGGTTCATGGGCCGCTTGTCGGCGGCCAGCGCCAGCGCCTTGGCCAGACGCACCTGCTGGCGCCATTCACCGAAGGTGGTGCCCAGTTGCTGGCGGAACAAGCGCGCCAGCGTGCGCGCGCTGGCGCCGGCGTCGCCAGCCCAGGCATCCAGCGTGGCATGGCGCAACGGATCGTCCAGCACGGCCTCGCACAACGCACGCAGCCGCTTGTCGGCCGGCAGGGCCAGCCCCAGCCGCACCGGTGCCGCGCAACGCAACTCGTCGAGCACCAGGTCGGCCAAGCGGCGTTCGCGTTCGCTGGCAGGACCGATGCCGGGTGCGCTGTCCAGATGGCCAACCAGTTCGCGCAGCAGCGGCGACACCTCGAGCACGCGGCATGCCGGCCAGCGCTCGAAGGGCGTACCGGCGGCGCTGACGTCGTGCAGGAAGCGCGCCGAGGGGTGCACGTACAGCGTGTGGATCTCGGCGTCTTCGACCACGCTGACCCGGTGCTCGACATCGGGCGGGATCCACAGCGCACGCGACGGTGGCACCAGGTAGGTGCCATGGCCGGCCGTCATGCGGATCACGCCGTTGCCCGACATCGCCACCTGAGCCCAGGGGTGGCTGTGCGGTTCAACCACCGAACTGGCGGCCAGCCGCCGCAGCTTGGCGCGCAGTGGCCGCTCAGACGTGGGCACATGAAGGCCGGGGTCGCGCGGCGCCAGATCACGCCGCGCGCTGGGGTGAGCACGCATTGGCAGGTTCTCGACAGAAGTTGACGCGCTATCGTAACGCTGCCGAATCGCGCCCACCTACAGTGCGGCCTTGTCCGTAGTTGCCGCGTCTGCATGAACACCTTGACCGCCCCCGCTCCGATGCGCAATGACGTCGCCACCATCGGCGTGGTCAGCATCGCGCACGGCATGTCGCATTTCTGCCAGCTGATCGTGCCGCCGCTGTTCCCCTGGATCGGCGCAGCGTTTGCGCTCAGCAACACCGAGCTCGGGTTCTTGCTGTCGGTGTATTTCGTGCTCAGTTTCTGTGGCCAGGCGGTGGCGGGTTTCGTGGTCGACCGCTTCGGCGCCGAGCGCGTGTTGTATGGCGGCCTGGCGCTGATCGGCCTGGCCGCGCTCGGGCTGGCGGCCAGCCCCAGCTACGGTGTGATGCTGGTCTTCATGGCCCTGGCTGGCCTGGGCAACTGCGTCTTCCATCCGGTCGACTTCTCGATCCTCAATGCACGCGTGAGTGCGCCGCGACTGGGCCATGCCTACGCGGCGCATGGCATCTCGGGCAACCTGGGCTGGGCGCTGGCACCGGTGTTCGTGGTCGGCATCACCACGGCCACCGGCTCCTGGCGCACTGCCCTGGCGTCGGTGTCGGCGCTGGTTGCGCTGGTGCTGCTGCTGGCGTGGCTGCAGCGCAGCAGCCTGGCGGTGCAGCGGCCGCGCAAGGTGGCGGCCGAGGCCGACACCGGTTTTGCCTTCCTCAAGCTGCCCGCGGTGTGGGCCTGTTTCGTGTTCTTCACCGTCTATGCCTTCGCGCTGGGCGGCGTGCAGAGCTTCGCGCCGGTTGCAGCCGGCAAGCTGCATGACGTGCCGCTGGCGCAGGTGGCGATCTGCCTGTCGATCTACATGGTGGCCGCCGGGGCCGGCATGGTTCTGGGTGGCCACCTGGTGCGCGACCCGCAGCGCAGTGTGCGCATCGCGGCCGGCGGGTTCGGTGTGGCAGCACTGGTGGCACTGGCGCTGGGCCTGGGGCATTGGACGCCGATGATCGTGCTGATGCTTTTTGCGCTGATGGGTTTCGGCGCCGGCATCGCCGGACCGTCGCGCGATCTGCTGGTCAAGCAGGCCACGCCGCCGGGTGCCACCGGGCGGGTCTATGGCGTCGTCTATTCGGGCCTGGACGTGGGCATGATGCTGGCGCCGCTGGCCTTCGGAGCGATGATGGACGCCGGCCAGTTCCGCGGCATCTGGCTGGCCATCGCGCTGGTGCTGGGGCTGCTGATCCTCACCGCGGTCAATGTGCGGCGCAACGCGCGACCGGCGCTGGTGCCTGCGGCCTGAGGGGGCAATCACACAGCGCGGTTGCGGTCGATGGGTGTGGCGCGCGCTGCGCCGCGTCTTGCGCTGCAGGAGTTGCTCAGGTCATTGAACGCTGAACGTCGTCAGGCCATGCCAGCCCGCAAGCGATGGCTGCCCATAATGCAGGCTGCCCCCGACTGCAAACCCGAAGAGGCCGACAACGCATGACAAGTACCGCCAACCGCCTGGCCGGCCACGCCCTCGTCGAGGCCCTGGTCGCCCAGGGCGTCGACACCGCCTTCGGAGTGCCGGGTGAAAGCTACCTGGCGGCGCTGGACGGCTTTCACGAACACCGCGACCGCATCCGCTTCATCGCCTGCCGGCAGGAAGGCGGTGCCGCCTTCATGGCCGAGGCGCAGGGCAAGCTCAGCGGCCGCCCCGGCATCTGCTTCGTGACGCGCGGGCCCGGCGCCACCAACGCCAGCATCGGCGTGCACACGGCCTTCCAGGACAGCACGCCGATGGTCCTGTTCGTCGGCCAGGTCGCCAGCGACCAGCGCGACCGCGAGGCTTTCCAGGAGCTGGATTACCGCCAGTTCTTCAGCCCCGGCACGCTGGGCATGGCCAAGTGGGTGGGCGAGATCCACGACCCCGACCGCGTGCCCGAATACGTGGCGCGGGCCTTTCACACCGCGCTGCAGGGCCGCCCGGGGCCGGTGGTGCTGGTGCTGCCCGAGGACATGCTGACGCAGATGACCGCAGCGCCGGTGCTGCCACGCGTGGAGCCGGTGCAGGCCTGGCCGTCGCCCGACGGCCTGAGCGAGCTGCGCCAGTTGCTGCTGGCGGCCGAGCGGCCCTTCGTCATCGCCGGGGGCAGCGGCTGGGACGCCGAAGCAGCGGCCGCGCTGCAGCGCTTTGCCGAGAACTGGCAGCTGCCCGTGGGCTGCGCCTTTCGCTTCCAGGATTGCTTCGACAACCGGCATCCGAACTACGCGGGCGATGTCGGCATCGCACCCAATCCGAAACTGGCGCAGCGCATTCGCGAGGCCGACCTGGTGATTGCCATCGGCCCACGCCTGGGCGAGATGACCACCGGCGGCTACACGCTGCTGCAGGCGCCACGGCCGAAGCAAAAGCTGGTTCACATCCACGCCGGTGCCGAAGAGCTGGGCCGCGTCTATGCCGCCGACCTGATGCTGCAGGCGTCGATGGCCTGCGCGGCCAAGGCGCTGGAGACGCTGGCGCCGCCACCCTCGCTGCGCTGGGCTTCGCAATCGCCCGCCGCGCATGCCGACTACCTGGGCAACTTCGACGCGCAGGCGGTCGAGCCCCTGGACATGGCGCAGGTCGTCAAGACCATCACGCGACTGGCCCCCGACAACACCGTCTACACCAACGGCGCCGGCAACTTTGCCGGCTGGATGCACCGCTACATCCCGTACCACGGGTTGCAGCACGATGGCCGCACGCAGCTGGCACCGACCTCGGGCGCGATGGGCTATGGTGTGCCGGCCGCGGTGGCCGCGGCGCTGCTGTACCCCGACCGCACGGTGGTCAACATCGCCGGCGACGGCGACTTCCTGATGACCGGCCAGGAACTCGCCACCGCCACCGGCTACGGCGCCGGCAGGGGCGCCGGCAAGCTGATCAGCATCGTGGTCGACAACGGCAGCTACGGCACCATCCGCATGCACCAGGAGCGCGAATACCCCGGCCGTGTGAGCGGCAGCGACCTGTTCAACCCCGACTTCGCGGCACTGGCGCGCGCCTATGGCTGGAACGCCGAGTTCCTGGACCGCACGGCCGATTTCGAGGCAGCCTTTCAGCGTGCCCTGCAGGCCGACAAGCCCACGCTGTTGCACCTGAAGCTGGACAGCGATGTCAGCAACACGCGCGGCACCTTGAGCGCCATTCGCGCGGCGGCGCTGGTCAAGGCAGCCGCACGGTAGTGTGATTTGGCGGAGGGAGCGTCTGTAGAACGACGAGCATTCATGCGGTCCGTGGCGTCGTTTTTCGGCAGTTCCCCCAAAGGATCCGCCAACGTCGGGATGCGATCAGCCTGCCCAACGGCCCGCGGATAGTGTCGATGCCGGCCAGCGGCTGCAGTCAGTTCGAGCGGGAAGTCGGCGCCGACGATGAACCGGACCAGGCGCCAGCCGAGTTCAAGCCTGCAGCCGCCCACGCAGGGCCGTGGAAGGCTCAGGAGGTGCCAGAGGTAGCGCAGCCGGTGCAGTGGGCGGGCCTCGTCTTTACCGAAATCCATCACACGTAGCAGAGAAGGGCTTGACGATCGGTCAGGGGCAGCAAAAGCCCCAAAGACCGAAACGGGGGCTACCTTGGCGCATCACCCGCCCGTTTTCCGCGTCCGTCTTGGCCGTGTGGCACGCATCGCAGATCGACTGCAGGTTGCCTTCGTCGTCCGTCCCGCCGTCAGCCCAGCCCGGCGAAGCTCCTGCAACGGCCATACCAGCGCCGTGACTCATCGTCCAGCAGCAGGTACAGCTCGCGGGCGAGTTCGATATCTGCCGGCGTCGGCAGGCCGTCCGGGAAGATCGGCGGGAACTGCGGCCGCCAGCGCACTGGGATGGCGCGCAGGCCCGGCGTTAGCGGTCGGATGTTCACGGTTGACATCACTTCCGCCCGTGGCGTGCTCGAACCGCTGCGGCCCGGGCCTCGAAGTCCGATGCGGCTTCGCGGGCGACGGCACGGTCAGCCGCTTCGGCCAGCTTCTTCGGCGGCGGTGACTCGACGGGAGCGCGTTGCCGCGGTGCTTCGTAGGGCAGCACAGCCTTTGCGGCCGCCACCCGCAGCGCGTCCCCTGGTTCGGTGCCCAGGGCCACGGCGCGCAGGTAGGCCAGCACGTCAGCGTACATCGGTGCTGCGGCCTTGGTGGTCGATGCAGCGTCCTTGCGGGTCGCTTTGGGCTTCGGGCCCGATCCCGGCCGGGCGCCACCGTGTCCTGCAGCCATAAGGTCACCTATTCAAGTTTCGGACGGATTTTCCCCGCGTGGGATACCGTGCGGTCCCGCCGGATAGGCCCTGTGAAGATCGAAGGCCCCCATACCCTTGGGCAAGGGGAAGGCCGTCTTCATGGATGGCCCGCGGCCGCGTCAGGCGGGCCGTGGAGGCGCGGTTACGCCACCGTGATGCCTTCCATCGTGCAAAAGCTCTGCTGCCGCGTGGCGCCGAAGTCGACGCGGGCGTATGCCAGCACCGCCACCTGCAGATTGCTGCCGAGGAAGGCTTCGCTCAGCACCTTGATGGTGATGCTCTTCCGGACGCCGAACAGCAGATCCGACCAGCGGCCCAGCACGGCCTTGGCCGTCGTGCCGCTGGTCAGCGGTGCCGCCGTGGTCCACAGCTTGGGCAGCGCAGCCACCTCGGCAGGCGCCGCCAACGGCGTGTTGTCGGACGTGATGCCGGTCTTCAACTTGCGCATTTTTCTCCACAGCGCCGGGTGTGCGATCAGCGCGCCGATGGACTCCTGCGGCACGCCGTCGGCCATCAACTCATACAAGCCGTCCACCACGAAGTCCCAGCTCGTCGGCGCGCCGATGGCGGTAACCGTGTTGCGACCCGCCATGTCGAACACGCCACCAGGCGCAGGCACCACGCCCACCAGGCCCGATGAATCGATGGCGCCGGCCATCGCATTGACCAGGCTGCTCTGCAAGATGTCCTCGATATTCGCGCTGTCCTGCGACAACTCCAGCGACATCCTGACCATGCAGACCACGGTGCGGGCGCTCAACGTCATGCTGCCGAAGGTCGCCTCCACAGCGTCGAGTGCGGCGTTTTCAGCATGCCAAGAAACAGCCGGGTCACCCGTCAGGCGCGCCAGCGTCAACGTAGCGGCGTCCATGGGGACAGTCAGCGCGCCTGCCCGGGTCAGCACCATCTGCGAGCGCAGCAGGTCGATCCACTGCGACGACAGCACGCCAGCGACGGTGAAGCCGCCGCCGACATCGTTGCCGATGCTCAACGCCTTGCGCTCGGCCTCCAGTTCGCGGGCATCGTCGGCCGCACCGCCCAGCACCAGACCACGCAGCACGCGGCCCATGGTCGGGATCTTGTCGGCCTTGCTTTCCAGCGCGGCCAGCGAGTCGGTGGGCCGCAGCACAGGCACGCGGGTCCTGGTCTTGGTGTCGATCCACGTCTGAGCCGGCGCGGTGGGTGCGTTGCCGCCACCCATGCCACCCGGGCGGGCGGCCTTCAGCGCAGCCTCGCGTGCTTCGGCCGCAATCTCGTCCAGTCGGGAGTCGTGCTTCTCCTGCCAGGTCTTCAGTTCGGCGCCCTGCGCGTCGATCAACTTGAGAACGTCTGTCATGTCGGTCATGGTCTGCCTTTCAGAGCCAGCGCGCGCAGGTGTAGTGCAGCGGCCAGCGAGTCAATATCGGGAGCCGGCTCCGGGTCTGCTTCGGCCATGGCTGGCCTGAACCCAGTGCGGGCAATTGCTTTGGCCTGCCGGTTGCTGAACCCGAGCGCGCGCAGCGCCTGCTCGAACTCACGCAGCGTGGCCGGTGGTGTCGGTGTGTCACTCGAAGCGCGCTCGCATCCCGCGGCACTGACTTCGGGGGGCTCTATGCATGCAGCACTTGAGCCCGGGTCCGATTCTGCCACTGGATCATCGATTGAGCCAGTCATGAGAAGAACTCGCGTGTGATCTTCTGTGCCTGCGATCGGCTGCACCCGTGCTGCTGGCACGCGGCTTCAAGCCGGCGCTTGGCCAGCGCGCGGCGCATGCGTGGGCTCAGCCGGCCGAGCCAGGCGCGCAGCATGGTCCACCACGTATTCATTGCGTGCCCCCTTGCGGGCGCAGCATCTCGATGGCCAGCAAAGGGTGTGCCTTGCCGGTGGGCTCACTCACCTCGATGTCCAGCATGCACAGGCCGGTGGAGGGCGCCAGGCGTGTGTGCAGGGCCAGCAGGCAGCCGGCGGCCAGCGCGCGGTCAACCTCTGCGAAGGCTTCCGGGTCGGCCTTGCGCTCGGCGGCCAGCAGGTGATCCAGCAGTGCGACGGCTCCGTTCAAGTACAAGCGGGTCAGGTGGTCACGGTTCGCGGTCATGGTTCGGTTCCTTCGGTGGCGGTGTGCGCCTTCGCGGCGCGTTGCTGAATCAATTGATGGGCGCGCTGCCGGCTCACGCCCAGCAGTAGCCCCAACTCGGTTGCGTTCGTCACGTCGGCCAGTTCGGCGGGTTCGATTGGCGCGTCGCGGCACTCGAACCTGCGGCCTGGCATGGCGGCCGGTGCGGGCCAGGGGATGCCCTGCAGGCCTTGCACGGTTAGGCGCCAGCGGTCAGTCTGCGTAGCGGCTCCACAAGGCGCCGAGGCACCGATCAGGTAGGCAGGCACCAGAGCGGCATCGTTCGGGCCGCTGTCGGCGTTCTGGCGCGTCGTGGCGGCCTGCTCGCCGATCTTCTCGGCCGTCTGCACGTTGCGCGGTGACGCGCCTACGGCCTTCGCGGCTTTGTCGGACGCCTTGCCTGACTCTTGCTCTGCACTCCGTTGTCGCAAGTTTGCGCTAACGGGGATCACGACACCTTTCTTCAGTGGCGCCAGCTTCCGCTTCTTCGCCGCCTCGGCCTCGATCTTCTCGAAGGCCAGCGCGATGGTGGCCTTCTGGCCGGTGCTCATGTCTCGATCACCAGCGTTTGCACGTCGAAGTGCTCGGCCAGCTCAGCAATTGCAGCGTCCCGGCCGGCACGGTACTCGCGCAACTCGGCATCAGACAGCCGTTCAGGCAGCGGCTTCCATTCGATGCAGCATGCCACCTGGCCGCGGTCGTCCCGGCCAGCCGTCAGGGTGCAGGTTCGGGCGCCGACTTGCCAGGTTCGGGTGAACGGTTCGGCGTTCATTTCTGCCCCCCCTGTAAACCTGTAAACCTAGGAAAGTAGGGAAGTAGGGAAACCCGGGAAACCCAGTGTTCATGCGGGTTCCGGGACGGTCGCCTTCACTGAAATTGGCAACAGCGGACGGTCGCCTTCACTGAAATTGGCAACAGCGGGTGCCGGTTTCCCAGGTTTCCCAGGTTTCCCGGGTTTGCAGGTTTCCCGGTTTCCCAGAGGGGGCAGATTCATGACGCAGCCTCCGGCTTGAGGGACACGTGCCGGGTGTTGTTCGTGAAAAACCGCGTCTCCAACCACAGCGCATGTGAATCGTTCGGGTCGTCCGACAGGTAGCGGTTGACAACCTTGGCCACCGAATTCCGGCCTTGCCCGGTTTCGGCGCAGACGCGCTTGATCAGCTCCGAGTGCGCCAGTCCACCGGCAGCCAGCGCCGAACGGGCGGCGCCGATCAGCTCTGCGTCCTGTTCGCGCTGCTTTCGGTCGGCCAGTTCGGCGGCCACATCAACCACGCGCGGCAGTTCGGTCGCCTGCATCGTGGTCGTGTTCAGCCTGAAGCTGACTTCTCGCACCGCACAGCGCGCCTTGTCGGGCTTGATGGTGAGGGTGACGATGCCGTCTGCATCCTTCTCGCCGGCCTCGATGTACAGCAGCTCGTCGACATCGTTGCGCACGTCGCCCACGCCCTCGAACACCAGCTTGCCGTCGGGGCCGCGGTGCTTGTTCGTGTGGCCCAGCAGGATGACGGTAGCCCCGCGCTGGGTGAGCGCGCGCATCATCGTCATGAAGGCCCGCGTGCCGCCTTTGCTCATCAAGTCGACGAACTTCTTTACCGTGTCGAACACCATCACCGCATTCGACAGATCAACGTCTGACACGGACAACCCGCGTAGCGCGCTGATCTGGGCATCGGTGGTGCTGCCGGCAAGCGTGCTGTTCAGCAGCTCATAACCGCAGTGCCGCGCGTGCTCGTGCAGCCTGGGCAGGTCACCGGCGCCGGCGTCCTCTTGGAAGTACATCACTCGAAAGCGTGGCGCCAGGTCGCGCGCAATGATGTCGGTGGCGATCGCGGTCTTGCCGCTTCCGGCCGGTCCCAGCAGCGCGACAAGGTGCTGGTGCGCGATCACGCCACGGCAGATCATCCGGGTTTGCTGCATCTTTTCCACCTGTTCATCGGTCAGTGCGAAGCGCGCCAGGGCTGCAAGGGGATCGCCTGCATCGGATGGCGGTGCGCCGTGTGACCTGGCACCCGCGAGCGCCTCATCAAGCGTTTCGGCAAAGTTGATGGTCATGCGGCCGCCCTTCGTGAATCGTTCCAATCGGCGCGCGCTGCCTTCGGCGCCACCACAGCGACATCCACACCAGCAGCTGCCCAACGATCGGCGCAATCCTGTGCAGCCCGAAGGCCGGCTTCGTCATGGTCGGCGCCGATCACCAAGCATTCGATGCCGGCCAGCACCGGCAGCGCAGCCAGGTTGCCAGCGTCGATGCAGGACCAGGCCGGCGTGTAGGCATGCGCCATGCTCAATGCCGTTTCGATGCCTTCGCAGACTGCAAGGCCGGTGGTGACCGCTTCGTCAGGCCACAGTCGGATGACGCCACCGGCTTTGCGATGTCCACCCAGCAGCATCCGCGCCGGCTCGACGGCGGCCTTCTTGCCGTTGGCCTGCACCCAGCTGCGATGCAAGGTCAGCGGCACGCCCGTGATGGCGTCGGTGACCAGCGTCACCAGCGCCGGGCCGGCGATGCCGCTGATCGGGTGCTTCAGCGCCGGATGACAGCGAAGGTCACCATCGGCCGGCGGGGGCACGCAGTCGCGGGCCAGCAGATAGGCCAGCGCCTCGCCTGCGAGCCTGCTGCAGGCGTTCCAAAGCTCGCGGCCATACTCGGACAGCCGCTCATGCTTTGGCGCGCCTACGGGCCGTTCTATGGCCTTGCCGGGCCTGATGTCGGCGCGGTCGTCGCGCAGGGTCTCGACGTAGCTGCACCTGAAGCAGTGTGCCACCCCGCGGCCGGCGTCGACAGTGACACCCAGCGTCTTGTCGCGATCGTTGCGGCCACAGCTCGGGCAGGGCTGACGGCTCGGGCCGTGCCAGTCGATGGCGGCGCTCATGCTTCAATCCTCGTTTTCAGCTGCAGCAGCCACTGCGTGATCGTCTGCGCTAGCGGCGAGCCGCCATGCCGGTCTGGGTGGCATAACTGCAGGAGCTGGCGCACGCGCTGCCGGTCCAGCTCCTGAACGGTCGGTGCAGTTCGCAGTGGGTCGGCGACGGCCTTTGTGCGGCGCCAGCAGGGCAGGCAAAGCCGCTTCCAAGTCGCATCAGCCTCGCGCGTGAACATGCCGCCGCAGTCGACACAGTGCGCGATCACAGCGCTACCCCCAGCGGCAGGCGGGCATGCACATTGCGGGCGTTAGAATCGAGTTGCCGACTGTTTCTGTGATCCCTGACTGCGCCCGCCTGCCAGCGGGCGTTGTCGTTTGTGCGGCCGGCCATCTCAGACCCCCACCTGCACACAGAACAACGCGACTTCTTCGAGCGTACTCAGGTGCCGCGTTAGGCCCCAGCGGCAGGCCATGAAGCCGCCATCGGCCAGCGCGTGCGCGGCGTCGAGCGCTTGGTGAAGCGTGGCGGTCATCCGGCAGCACCCGGGGCCATGCGTTGCAGCTCGTTGGCCTCGCCGATGAGAATCTCTCCGTGGACACGAAGCGCAAACGCAAGTTCGCGCCGGCCAACGCGATCACCGATCGCCAGCAGCGCCTCCAGTGGCACCTCGTCTCCCACAATCTCGGCTTGTCGATCCGCCGCAGCGATCGCGAAGCAAACCCGGGCCAGCGCCTCAAAGTCCATGTCGTCGGCGTCTGCCCCGCGAATGGGCGTGATGACGGCGCTCACTGTGCGGCCTCCGTGCCGGCGCGCTCGGCCTCCCAGCGCTCGACGTCCTCGATCCGCCATGCGGTGGTCTGAGGGCCCAATCTGACGGGTTTTGGAAACTCGCCGCGCTTGACCCAGCGCCACACCGTGGCAGGCACTACAGGCAGGCGGCCGCGACGGGCTGCCGTGCTGGCCAGCTCCCGAATGCGGATGAAGGTCTGTGTCATTGCTTGCGTCCTTTAGTACCCGCTTGGCTGCGGGTTGGACGCATTGCAACAATGGCGCTTTATGGGCCGCCAACCCATAAGAAAGTTACGTCTTCGGCTTCCGTCGAACCTCGGAAACAGCGACGGCGAATCGCTCGTAGCTGGCCGGGGCATTGCCCTCGATCTGCACTTCGAGCGGACTTCCCCACGGCACCGAGCACACGAACTTCAGGCCCTTGGTGCGCTTCAGTGAGCAGGCGTCCCACACCTCGCGGGCTTTGGGCTTTCGGCGCAGATGCCGCTCCAGCTTCGGCAGCACTTCGCGAATGAGTTTCTTGACGGGCCCCTCGCCGCGGCCGCTGTTGCTGCTGAAGCGAACATAGGCGGCTCCCTTTGGCAGCAACCCGTCAAGCGGCAGCAGCGCAGCAAGCGCAGAGTCCTTCGACAAGGCGTCCGACGCCAGTTCAAGCGCGACCTGCGCGAACTCGTGCGCTCCCGGTGACTGCGCCACGGCTTCGTCGGCCAGGGCGCTCTGCAGGATCTCGCCTAGGCGCACCCACACCTTCGCCTGTGGCGACTCAAGGCGCCGGATGAACTCGGGCGGCAGCTCGCTGCTTGCCAGGACTTCCCGGGGCTTGGCCGCGCGCTTCACGCGGCCCCCTTGCGCAGCGCGCGTACGGTGCCAGTCGCTGGCGTCGTGTCGATTAACCGCGCCCACAGGTCCATCAGTTCGCGCCGTTTCTCGAACAGGTCGCCGCGTCGATAGGCTGCCTCGGTGGCATCGCCGACGGCGTGCGCCAGCGCCATCTCGGCCACCTCGCCGGGAACACTGGTTCGCTCGGCACACCAGTCCCGGAACGTCGACCGGAACCCGTGCGCGGTGGCGTCGACCTTCATGCGGCGCAGCGTGGCCGTTAGCGTCATGTCGCTCAACGGCTTGCCCGTGGCGCCCGGGAACACCGCGTCAGTGCCGTCGAATCTCGGCAGGGCCTGCAGCAGCTCTAGCGCCCGGTCCGACAGCGGCACCCGGTGCGGCCGCGCCGACTTCATGCGCCCGGCCGCGATCGACCACACACCCGCCTGCAGGTCGATTTCATCCCACATGGCGCCCCGGACTTCACCAGATCGCGCGGCCGTCAGAACCGCGAATTCCAGTGCTCTGGCGCCCATGCCCTGGGCCTGCCGCAGCCGCAGCATGAAGCCGTGCATGTCGTCGATGGGCAGCGCGGCATGATGCTCCACGATCGCCACCTTGCCGGGCTTTGGCAGGGCCGCGTCTAGGTTGCCGCGCCAGCGTGCGGGGTTCAGCCCCTCGGGCCTGAGTTCGCGCTGCACTGCGTAGTTCAGCACCAGCTCGATCCGGTTGCGCACGCGGGTCGCGGTCTCGTTCTTCGTCGACCAGATCGGCTCGATCGCGGCCAGCACGTCGGCCTTCGTCACGTCCCGCACGTGCTTGTGCCCGAACACCGGGAAGGCATAGGCCGTCAAAGTGTTCCCCCATTGCTGGCCGTGCTTTTCGTTCTTCCAGCTCGGGGCGTGCGCGGCGATGTAGGCCAGCGCCGTGCGCTCGAAGGTCCATTCGACAGTGTTGCGCTTGGACCGTCGCTCGGCAGTCGGGTCGATGCCGGCGCGGATCTGATCCAGCGCCGTGCGGGCGCGGTCGTGAGCCTGCGCCAGCGTCACAGTAGGGTAGCCGCCCAGGCCCAGCTCGGCCCGGCGCGTGCCGACCATCGTGCGCAACACCCAGGACCTGGCGCCGGTCGGCTTCACCAGCAGCCGCAGCCCGGCCACTGTCCCGACGGCGTGCAGGCCTGGCTCCGTCAGTCGCTTGACCTCCAGCGCGGTGAGCGCCTCTGCGAGCTTCGGCATGTTTGTTCCCCCATCTATACGACCCTTTGATTATGCGCTTGCTTGCGACGGGTTACGACGGGTGGCATCGAACTTACCTATGAAACCGCTCCGCCAGTTCCCCCATAAGAGACGAAAAAAAAGCCCCTGATAGGGGCTTCTGGCGGAGGGAGCGGGATTCGAACCCGCGGGGGGCTGTTAACCCCCACACGCTTTCCAGGCGTGCGACTTAAACCACTCATCCATCCCTCCTTGGTTGAGCGCCAAACGGTCCCTGCGGACGGGCTGGCGTCTACCGAGGGCCCGTGCGCCTGCAAGCGAATGGGCCAGCGCTCGGGTCGAAAGCGGTCTCTGCAGACAGCCGGCAACCCAAGCGGAGCGCGATTCTATCCGCCCCCCGCCGGTTGTTCTGGCAGGGCCACCGCGCTCTTGCGCAGCCATTCGATCAGCACGTACTCCAGTGCCCGCGCATGCGTGCTTTCCAGCACCACCGGCGGCGCGCAGCCGGCCTCGTAGGCCTCGCGCCAGCGCAACGCGCACACGCACCAGCGGTCGCCGGGTTTCAGGCCGCGAAAGCGCATCTGCGGGCGTGGCGTGATGAGATCATTGCCACGCTCCATCTGGAAGTTCAGGAACTCCACCGTCACCTTGGCGCAGACGACATGGCTGCCGGCGTCGTGATGGTCGGTCTGGCAGCAGCCATCGCGCCGCCAGCCGGTCAGCGGGTCGAACGAACACGCCACCAAAGGCGTGCCCAGAACGTTCAGGGCAGGCTTGTCCATCGGCCGTGTTCAGGTCTTGCCCGGCCCCTTGATCAGCGCCATCGCGGTGCCCACCAGTGCCGCCACCTCGCTCATGTTGCCGGGCACGATCATGGTGTTGTTCTTCTGCGCCAGCTGGCCGTAGGCTTCCACCGCCTTTTCGGCGACCTTCAGCTGCACGGCCTGCTCGCCACCCGGCTGGCGGATGGCATCGGCCACAACGCGGATTGCACCGGCCGTGGCTTCGGCCACCGCCGTGATGGCAGCGGCTTCGCCCAGCGCGTTGTTGATCTCGGCCTGCTTCTGGCCCTCACTGCGCGCGATGAAGGCTTCACGTTCGCCGGTGGCGATGTTGATCTGTTCCTGGCGCCGGCCCTCGGACGCAGCGATCAGCGCGCGCTTCTCGCGTTCGGCAGTGATCTGCGCCTGCATGCTGCGCAGGATCTCGGCCGGCGGTGTCAGGTCCTTGATCTCGTAGCGCAGCACCTTGACGCCCCAGGTCTGCGCCGCTTCGTCGAGCGAGCTGACCACGCTGGCGTTGATCATGTCGCGCTCCTCGAAGGTCTTGTCGAGTTCCATCTTGCCGATCACGCTGCGCAGCGTGGTCTGCGCCAGCTGCGTGATGGCCGTGAGGTAGTCGCTCGAGCCGTAGCTGGCGCGCATCGGGTCGGTGACCTGGAAGTACAGGATGCCGTCGACCTGCAGCTGCGTGTTGTCCTTGGTGATGCAGACCTGGCTGGGCACGTCCAGCGGCACTTCCTTCAGCGAATGCTTGTAGGCCACGCGCTCGATGAAGGGGATCACGAACTTCAGGCCCGGCGTCAGCGTGCGGTCGAACTTGCCCAGGCGCTCGACCACCCAGGCGTTCTGCTGCGGCACGATCTTGAAGGTGCGCGCCACGAACAGCAGCGCAATGACAGCAATGACGACGACAACTTCCATTCTTCTTCTCCTTTAGGGGGCAGCTGCGGGGGCAGGTGCCAGCTCGAGCTGGTTGCCGTTCAGCGCCACGATCACATGGGCACCCGATGTCGGAGCAGCGCCCGGGGCCAGCCGCGCGGTCCAGTTGGCGCCGCGGTGGAAGACCTGCGTGCTGCCGTCGGCCGACCAGGCGCGCACCTGCACGCGCTCGCCGATGTCCAGGTTGACGTCGCGGTTGCGCTCCGACGGCGCCGATCGCGGCGCGCGCGCCCGCTTCAGGTGCCAGCCGGCGGTGGCACCCGCGCCGACCAGGGCCGCCACGGCAATCTGCAGCACCGTGCCGCCGCCGGCATGCGCGGCCAGCGCTGCCGCCACGCAGCCCAGCGCCAGCATCAGCAGGTAAAAGGTGCCCGTGAGCAATTCGATGGCCACCAGCATGCCGGCGGCGATCCACCACCCGGTGGCTGCGGTCCAGTCCATCGTTGCCTCCGCGATACGGTTGACAGTCGGGGCAGTGTAGCCAGCAACCGCGCGTCAGGGTACCCCTACACTTCGCGCCTTCGTCCGCCGACCACCCCGTTCAACGCAGGGGAAATGCCATGCTCCGCTTTCACTTTCCGATCGTCATCATCGACGAGGACTTCCGCTCCGAGAACACCTCGGGTTTCGGCATCCGCGCGCTGGCCGCGGCGATCGAGAAGGAGGGCTTCGAGGTCGTCGGCGCCACCAGCTACGGCGACCTGAGCCAGTTCGCGCAGCAGCAAAGCCGCGCCAGCGCCTTCATCCTGTCGATCGACGACGAGGAGTTCCAGGGTGGGCCCCGAACTCGACCCGGCGGTGCTGAACCTGCGCAAGTTCATCGAGGAGATCCGCTTCAAGAACGCCGAGATCCCGATCTACATCTACGGCGAGACGCGCACCAGCCAGCACATCCCGAACGACGTGCTGCGCGAGTTGCACGGCTTCATCCACATGTTCGAGGACACGCCCGAGTTCGTGGCGCGGCACATCATCCGCGAGGCGCGCAGCTACCTGGACGGCCTGGCGCCGCCGTTCTTCAAGGCGCTGATGGACTATGCGCAGGACGGTTCGTACAGCTGGCACTGCCCCGGGCACAGCGGCGGCGTGGCCTTCCTGAAGAGCCCGGTGGGGCAGATGTTCCACCAGTTCTTCGGCGAGAACATGCTGCGCGCCGACGTCTGCAACGCGGTGGAAGAACTGGGCCAGTTGCTCGACCACACCGGCCCGGTGGCCGCCAGCGAGCGCAACGCGGCACGCATCTTCAACGCCGACCACTGCTTCTTCGTCACCAACGGCACCAGCACCAGCAACAAGATCGTCTGGCACCACACGGTGGCGCCGGGCGACGTGGTGGTGGTCGACCGCAACTGCCATGTGTCGGTGCTGCACAGCATCATCATGACCGGCGCGGTGCCGGTGTTCCTGCCGCCCACGCGCAACCACTACGGCATCATCGGCCCGATCCCGCAGGCCGAGTTCTCGCGTGAGGCGATCCAGCGCAAGATCAGGGCCAACCCGCTGCTCGCCGGCGTCGACGCCAAGAAGGTCAAGCCGCGCATCCTGACGCTGACGCAGAGCACCTACGACGGCGTGCTCTACAACACCGAGACCATCAAGCACGCGCTCGACGGCTACATCGACACCTTGCACTTCGACGAGGCCTGGCTGCCGCACGCGGCCTTTCACACCTTCTACGGCAGCTTTCATTCGATGGGCAAGAACCGCCAGCGGCCGAAGGACCAGCTGGTGTTCGCCACGCAGAGCACGCACAAGCTGCTGGCCGGCATCAGCCAGGCCAGCCAGGTGCTGGTGCAGGACGCGCAGGAGCGCAAGCTCGACCGCCACCTCTTCAACGAGGCCTACCTGATGCACACCAGCACCAGCCCGCAGTACGCCATCATCGCCAGCTGCGACGTGGCCGCGGCGATGATGGAAGCGCCCGGCGGCCGGCGCTGGTCGAAGAGAGCATCCTCGAATCGCTGGACTTCCGGCGTGCGATGCGCAAGGTCGAGAAGGATTTCGGCCGCGACTGGTGGTTCAAGGTCTGGGGGCCCGACAAGCTGTGCGCCGAAGGCATCGGCAAGAGCAGCGACTGGGTGCTCAAGGCGGGCGACAAGTGGCACGGCTTTGGCGCGCTGGCTGACGGCTTCAACCTGCTCGACCCCATCAAGTGCACGCTGATCACGCCGGGGCTCGACCTCTCGGGCAAGTTTGCCAAGACAGGCATCCCGGCCAGCATCGTCACCAAGTTCCTGGCCGAGCACGGCGTGGTGGTCGAAAAGACCGGGCTGTATTCGTTCTTCATCATGTTCACGATCGGCATCACCAAGGGCCGCTGGAACACCCTGCTGACGGCGCTGCAGCAGTTCAAGGACGACTACGACAAGAACGCGCCGATGTGGCGCATCCTGCCCGAGTTCTGCACCGCACACCCGCGTTACGAGCGCATGGGCCTGCGCGACCTGTGCCAGTCGATCCACGAGATGTACGCCAAGCACGACATCGCGCGGCTGACCACCGAGATGTACCTTTCAGACCTGCAGCCGGCCATGAAGCCGTCCGAGGCCTTCGCGCACATCGCGCACCGCAGGACCGAGCGCGTGCCGATCGATGACCTGGAAGGGCGCATCACCACGGCGCTGGTGACGCCTTACCCGCCGGGCATCCCGCTGCTGATCCCGGGCGAACGCTTCAACCGCAAGATCGTCGACTACCTGAAGTTTGCGCGCGGATTCAACAAGGCATTCCCCGGCTTCGACACCGACGTGCACGGGCTGGTCGAAGTCGAGGCCGAAGGCTCGCGCAGCTACTTCGTCGACTGCATCGGGGCTTAGCCAAGCAGCGCGTTCGATCAGCCCGCTTCGGGGTCGCTCAGCGCGACGTGGCTGAAACCGCCGTCGACATAGACGATCTCGGCGCTGATGCCCGCGGCCAGGTCCGACAGCAGGAAGGCCGCGGTGTTGCCGACGTCGTCGATGGTGATCGTGCGGCGGATCGGCGTGGTGGCGGCGAATGCGGTCAGCAGCTTGCCGAAGTCCTTGATGCCCGAGGCGGCCAGCGTCTTGATCGGGCCGGCCGAGATGCCGTTCACCCTGATCCCCTTCGAGCCCAGGTTCTGCGCCAGAAAGCGCACGCTGGACTCCAGCGATGCCTTGGCCAGTCCCATGGTGTTGTAGTGCGGTACCACGCGCATGGCGCCCAGGTAGCTCAGGGTGAGCAGCGCCGCACCGGGCCGCAGCCGAGCCTGCGCTGCCTTGGCCATGGCCGGAAAGCTGTAGGCCGAGATCTCGTGCGCGATGCGGAAGTTCTCGCGCGTGAAGCCGTCGAGAAACTCGCCGGCAATGGCCTCGCGTGGGGCGAAGGCGATGGCATGCACGAAGCCGTCGAACTGCGGCCAGGCGTCGCCCAGCTGGTTGAACAGGCCTTCGATCTGTGCGTCGTCGCCGACGTCGCACTCGAACACCAGGTCAGAGCCGAATTCACGGCCGAACTCGATGCTGCGCTCACGAAAGCGCTCACCCACGTAGCTCAGCGCCAGTTCGGCACCTTCGCGCTGACAGGCCTTGGCAATGCCGTAAGCGATCGAGCGGTTGGACAGCACTCCGGTGATCAGCAGTCGCTTGCCGGCGAGAAAACCCATGGTGACTCCGAGGTTGTTCGAGGCCTTGATTTTAGCATCAGCGCCCGGCCGATCGGTCCTGCCCACGCCGTGCAGGCCCCGCGCACCGGTCGAGGCTTGCCCATAGGTAATTGGGTGGCTATAATGCCGGTTTTCCCGGGTATTGCTGGATGTCTGAGTGGGCGGAATCTTCCAGCCCATTTTTTTTGCGCGTTCGTCTTGACACCCTTGTGGTGACTGGACCCCGTCGGGGTCTCAGGCCGCAATGGGTTCACGGCGGCCGGCGGCAGGGCCAGGGCGGCGAAGCGGACGGCGGGCACGGGGCCGGGCCGCGCCGGGGCCACGGCACCCCGGCGGGCGCACGCGGCTCGATCGAAGTCACGGTGACCGGCCTCGGCTACGAGCTGGTCGATGTGGAGCGCGAGCCGCGCGGGCTGCTGCGCGTGACGATCGACCGCCTGCCTGGCCGCAGCTACCCATCGGGCCCGACCGGCGACGGCGCCGAGTTCGTGACGATGGACGACTGCGAACTGGTGACGCGGCAGTTGCAGTATTCACTCGAAGTTGACGGCGTGGCCTACGAGCGGCTGGAAGTGTCATCGCCGGGCCTGGATCGGCCGTTGAAAACGGCCGCCCATCTGCTGCGCTTTGTTGGCCAGCAGGTCAGTGTGACGCTGAAGCAGCCGTTCCAGGGCCGCAAGGCCTTCAAAGGTGTGCTGGGCGGCGACGAATCGGGCTGGACCCTGGTTCTCGACGACGGCAAAGGTGAACAGGTGTTGGGATTTGCGCTCGCCGAGGTCCGCGAAGCACGGCTGGTGCCGGTGCTGGATTTCAAGGGTCGCAAGGGTCGAAAGGTGGAAGGGCCGGCTGACGCCGCCGCCCCAGCCGCGCAGGACGGAGGTCAGGATCGATGAATCGCGAAATGCTCATGCTGGTGGATGCCATCTCGCGCGAGAAGACGGTCGAGCGTGAGGTGGTGTTCGGTGCCGTCGAAGCTGCGCTGGCGTCGGCCACCAAGAAGCTGCATGGCGGCGAGGTGGACATCCGGGTGGCTGTTGACCGTGACAACGGCAACTACGACACCTTTCGCCGCTGGCTGGTCGTGCCCGACGAGGCCGGCCTGCAGAATCCCGATGCCGAAGAAATGCTGTCCGACGCTGTCGACCGCATTCCTGACATCGAGGTCGGTGATTACATCGAGGAAGCGATCGAATCGCTGACCATCGGCCGCATTGGCGCGCAGGCGGCCAAGCAGGTGATCCTGCAGAAGATCCGCGATGCCGAGCGCGAGCAGCTGCTGAACGACTTCCTGTCGCGCGGCGACAAGATCTTCGTCGGCACCGTCAAGCGCCTGGACAAGGGCGACATCATCGTCGAGAGCGGCCGCGTCGAAGGGCGCCTCAAGCGCAACGAGATGATCCCCAAGGAAAACCTGCGCAGCGGCGACCGGGTACGTTCGTTCATCCTGGGCGTCGACACCACCCAACGCGGCCCGCAGATCATGCTGTCGCGCAGTGCGCCGGGCTTCATGATCGAGCTGTTCGCGCACGAGGTACCCGAGATCGAACAGGGTCTGCTCGAGATCAAGAGTTGCGCGCGTGACCCCGGTTCGCGCGCCAAGATCGCGGTCGTCTCGCACGATCGCCGGGTCGACCCGATCGGCACCTGCGTCGGCGTGCGCGGTTCGCGCGTCAACGGCGTCACCAACGAGCTGGCCGGCGAGCGGGTCGACATCGTGCTGTGGTCCGAAGATCCGGCGCAGTTCGTCATCGGCGCGCTGGCGCCGGCCAACGTGCAGAGCATCGTCGTCGACGAGGAGCGCCACGCCATGGACGTGGTCGTCGACGAGGAGAACCTCGCCATCGCGATCGGCCGCGGCGGCCAGAACGTGCGCCTCGCCAGTGAGCTGACCGGCTGGCGCATCAACATCATGACCGCCGAGGAATCGCAGGCCAAGCAGGCCACCGAGAGCGAGTCGGCGCGCAAGATCTTCGTCGAGAAGCTCGACGTCGACGAGGAAGTGGCCGACATCCTGATCGCCGAAGGCTTCACCAGCCTGGAAGAGGTGGCCTACGTGCCGCTGCAGGAGATGCTCGAGATCGAATCCTTCGACGAGGACACCGTGCAGGAGCTGCGCAACCGGGCCAAGGACGCGCTGCTGACGATGGAGATCGCCAAGGAAGAAGAAGTCGAGGAGGTCTCGCAGGATCTGCGCGACCTCGAATTCGAAGGGCAGGGCCTGTCTTCCGAATTGATCACCAAGCTGGCGGTGGGCGGCGTCCATACGCGCGACGACCTGGCCGACCTGGCGGTCGACGAACTCACCGAGATGACCGATATCGACGATGAAAAGGCCCGAGCCTTGATCATGAAGGCGCGTGAACACTGGTTCACGGCTTGATGCCATGACGACCGGCAACGCCCCGAATCGATAGAACATCAGCAAGCACACCCAGGATAGGAAGTACTGCACATGGCCGTGATCACCGTCGCCCAGTTCGCCGCGCAGCTCAATCGCCCCGCGGCGGCGCTGCTCGAGCAACTGCAGTCGGCCGGCGTGGGCAAGAAGTCACCCGACGACGCCTTGACCGAGGCCGACAAGGGACGTCTGCTCGAATTCCTGCGCGAATCGCACGGCACCGCTGCCGCCGGCGAGCGCAAGAAAATCACGCTGACCCGCAAGAGCACCAGCGAGATCAAGCAAGCCGACGCCAGTGGCAAGGCCCGCACCATCCAGGTCGAGGTGCGCAAGAAGCGCGTCTTCGTCAAGCGCGACGACGCCTCACCGGCGGTTGAAGAGCCGACCGGCCCGAGCCCGGAAGATCTGGAACTGCAACGGCGCGAAGATGAGGCGCAGGCCCAGGCCGAGGCCATTCGGCAGCAGGAAGCCGAACTGGCCGAGCAGCGCCGCGTGCGCGAAGAGCAGGAACGCCAGGCGCGCGAGGCCGCCGAGGCCGTTGCCGCAGCGGCAGCCGTTGCCGCCGAAACGGCGGCCAAGGCCGCCGCCGAAGAAGCTGCGCGCGTCGAAGAAGCCGCGCGCGCCAGTGCCGCGTCGGCGCCGGCCGCCAAGCGCAAGACCAAGGCCGTGCTGGCAGAAGAGGCCGCCGCCGAGAAGGCAGCGTCCGAGAAGGCGGCTGCTGAAAAGGCCGCTGAAATCGCCGCCGAGGCGGCGAAGGTTGCCGAACCGCCCAAGCCCGTGCTGCGTGTCGTGAAGGCCGCCGACAAGGCCGCCGAGGACAGCGCCAAGCAGGACGACCTGGCGCGCCGCCGCAAGGCCGCCGAGGCCGAGGCCGCCGCCATCCGCGCCATGATGTCGGCGCCGCGCAAGACGCTGATCGCGAAGAAGGAAGAGCCCAAGCCCGAAGCCGCCACTGCGGCCAAGGAAGCCATCAAAGGCACGATCCACAAACCCAAGGCGGCCCCGGGATCGACCACCGCAGGCGCGGCCAAGCCGGGCGACAAGAAGCAGGTCAAGTCCGAGAAGCTGTCGTCCAGCTGGGCCGACGATGCGGCCAAGAAGCGCGCCGCACTCAAGACCCGCGGCGATAGCGGCGGCGGTCGTCCGGGCTGGCGTGCACCGCGTGGTGGCCGTCGTGGCGACCGTCACGACGATTCGCCGAGCTTCAGTGCACCGGTCGAGCAGGTGATCCAGGAAGTGCACGTGCCCGAAACCATCAGCGTGGCCGATCTGGCGCACAAGATGGCGGTCAAGGCCAGCGAGGTGATCAAGCAGCTGATGAAGCTGGGCCAGATGGTCACGATCAACCAGCAGCTCGACCAGGAGACGGCGATGATCCTTGTCGAGGAAATGGGCCACAAGGCCCTGGCGGCCAAGCTCGACGACCCGGACGCCTTCACCGAGGAAGAACAGGCAGCGGCCACCGGCGAAGAACTGCCGCGCGCTCCAGTGGTCACCGTGATGGGCCACGTCGACCACGGCAAGACCTCGTTGCTGGACTACGTTCGCCGCGCCCGCGTGGCCGCGGGCGAAGCCGGGGGCATCACGCAGCACATCGGTGCTTATCACGTCGAGACGCCGCGCGGCATGATCACCTTCCTCGACACCCCGGGCCACGCCGCCTTCACGGCGATGCGGGCACGCGGTGCCAAGGCCACCGACCTGGTGATCCTGGTGGTGGCCGCCGACGACGGCGTGATGCCGCAGACCAAGGAGGCGATTGCGCACTCCAAGGCCGCTGGCGTGCCGATCGTGGTGGCGATCAACAAGATCGACAAACCCGATGCCAACCTCGAACGCGTGAAGAGCGAGCTGGTGGCCGAGGGCGTGGTGCCCGAGGACTTTGGCGGTGAATCGCCATTCGTGCCGGTGTCGGCCAAGACCGGCAAGGGCATCGACGAGCTGCTCGAGCAGGTGCTGCTGCAGGCCGAGGTGCTTGAGCTGCGTGCGCCCACCGAAGCCATGGCCAAGGGCCTGGTCATCGAGGCCAGGCTCGACAAGGGCCGCGGCCCGGTGGCCACCGTGCTGGTGCAGAGCGGCACCCTGAAGAAGGGTGATGTGGTGCTGGCCGGCAGCAGCTACGGCCGTGTGCGTGCGATGCTCGACGAGGACGGTCAGGCGGCCGAATCGGCCGGGCCGTCGATTCCGGTCGAGATCCAGGGCCTGACCGAAGTGCCGCAGGCCGGTGACGACTTCATGGTGCTGGCCGACGAGCGCCGGGCGCGCGAGATCGCCACCTTCCGCCAGGGCAAGTACCGCGAGGTGACGCTCAACAAGCGCCAGGCGGCCAAGCTCGAGAACATGTTCGAGAGCATGGGCGAAGGCCAGGCGCAGACGCTGTCGCTGATCATCAAGGCCGACGTGCAGGGTTCGCAGGAAGCGTTGGCGCAGTCGCTGCAGAAGCTGTCGACGCCCGAGGTGCGGGTGCAGATCGTGCATGCCGCCGTGGGTGGCATCACCGAGAG
The DNA here is from genome assembly GCA_016707445.1 of Rubrivivax sp. Classification (GTDB taxonomy): domain Bacteria; phylum Pseudomonadota; class Gammaproteobacteria; order Burkholderiales; family Burkholderiaceae_C; genus Rubrivivax. The sequence goes on along the minus strand of JADJHR010000007.1, from coordinate 185,812 downwards.
CGACATCAACCTGGCGATCGCATCCAAGGCCGTGGTCATCGGCTTCAATACGCGCGCCGACTCTGGTGCACGCAAGCTGGCCGACGGCAACGGGGTCGACCTGCGCTACTACAACATCATCTACGACGCGGTCGACGAGGTGAAGGCGGCGATGACCGGCATGCTGGCGCCCGAGCAGCGCGAGGAGACCATCGGCACGGCCGAGATCCGCACCGTGTTCGTGGCCAGCAAGATCGGCACCGTGGCCGGTTGCATGATCACCGCCGGCCAGGTCACGCGCAACGCCCGCTTCCGCCTGCTGCGCGACAACGTGGTGGTCTACACCGGCGAGCTCGAGTCGCTCAAGCGCATGAAGGACGATGTGCGCGAGGTCAAGGAAGGCTTCGAGTGCGGCATCAAGCTGAAGAACTACAACGACATCAAGGAAGGCGACCAGCTCGAGTTCTTCGAGGTCAAGGAAGTGGCGCGCAGCCTCTGACGCGGACGCCGACGCTGATCCTTCAGCCGTAAGCCCTGCCTGACCCGGCGGTGCTTCGGCTGGACAGCAAGCCTTCCCCCCCCCCCCGCCCCCCCCCCGCCGGCCCCCCCGCCCCCCCCGGGCCTGCCCTCTTCCTTCCCCCCCCCCGGGCGGGGCGCTTCGCTTTCGGGAGCACCCCAACCCATGCGACACAAGAGAGCCATACCGAACCGGAGCTTCCGCATCGCCGACCAGATCCAGCGCGATCTGTCGGAGTTGATCCGCGACCTCAAGGACCCGCGTGTGGGCCTGGTCACCATCAGCCACGTCGAGGTGTCGGCCGACTATGCGCATGCCCAGGTGCATTTCTCGGTGCTGGTGGGTCAGCCTGAAGACTGCGTAACGGCCCTGAACGAGGCCGCCGGCTTCCTGCGCAACGGCCTGTTCAAGCGTCTGTCCATCCACACCGTGCCGACGCTGCACTTCCACTACGACCGCACTACCGAGCGCGCGCTGGACCTGTCGGCCCTGATCACCAAGGCCAACGCCACGCGCGCCAAGGACGACGAATGACCGCCAGACCGCCGCGCCCTGATCGTCTGCCGCGACGTGCACTGCATGGTGTGCTGTTGCTCGACAAGCCGCTGGGCTGGACGAGCAACGACGCGCTGCAGAAGGCCAAGGGGCTGTTGCGCGCCGAGAAAGGTGGCCACACCGGGACGCTGGATCCCTTGGCCACCGGTCTGCTGCCGTTGTGCTTCGGCGCCGCCACCAAGTTCAGCCAGGTCAGCCTGGATGCCGACAAGCGCTACCGGGCCACGCTGCACCTGGGGCAGCGCACCCGCACCGGCGACCGCGAGGGCGACCTCATCGAGGAACGCGCGGTGACCTGCGACCGTGCGGCCGTCGACGCCGCCTGCACCCGCTTCGTCGGCCGCATCGACCAGCAGCCGCCGATGTTTTCAGCGCTCAAGCACCAGGGCCGTGCGCTGTACGACTACGCACGCGCCGGTGTCGAGATCGAACGGCCGACGCGCAGCGTGCACATCCATCACATCGACGTCGTCGACTGGCAACCACCGATGCTGGTGATCGACGTCAGCTGCAGCAAGGGCACCTACATCCGCACGCTGGCCGAAGACCTTGGCGCCACGCTGGGCTGTGGCGCACACCTGGCGGCGCTGCGCCGCACGGGCAGCGGGGCACAGGAAGTGGCCGACGCCGTGACGATCGAGCAGCTGGCGGCGCTGGACGACGCTGCCCGCGTGGCGCTGCTGCAACCTGCCGACCTGCTGCTGGCCGACTGGCCGGCGGTGGCGCTGCCCGACGACGAGGCGGGGCGCTTTCTGACAGGCCTGCGGCGCCGCGTGGCACTGGCCGATGCACCCGCAGTGCGCGTCTATGGATCCGACCCGCGCGCCTTTCTCGGCGCGGCCCACATCACCGGGGGTGAACTGATCCCCGATCGACTTCTCAGTCCCACAGAGGTACAGGCCGGACTGGCCTGAACGAGCATGACTCACCAGATTCGCAACATCGCGATCATCGCCCACGTCGACCATGGCAAGACCACGCTGGTGGACATGCTGCTGCGCCAGAGCGGCACCTTCCGCGAGAACCAGCAGGTGGCCGAACGCGTGATGGACAGCAACGACATCGAGCGCGAACGGGGCATCACCATCCTGGCCAAGAACTGCGCCGTGACCTGGCAGGGCACGCACATCAACATCGTCGACACGCCCGGGCACGCCGATTTCGGCGGCGAGGTCGAACGCGCGCTGTCGATGGTGGATGGCGTGGTGCTGCTGATCGACGCGCAAGAGGGCCCGATGCCGCAGACGCGCTTCGTCACCAAGAAGGCGCTGGCGCTGGGCCTCAAGCCCATCGTCGTGGTCAACAAGGTCGACAAGCCCGGCTCACGCCCCGACTACGTGATCAACGCCGCCTTCGAGCTGTTCGACAAGCTCGGCGCCACCGAGGACCAGCTCGACTTTCCGGTCGTCTACGCCTCGGGCCTGAACGGTTGGGCCTCGCTGACCGAAGGCGAACAGGGCGAACAGTGGGGGCCCGACATGAGCCCCTTGTTCAACACCGTGCTGGCCCATGTGCCGGCGCACGAAGGCGACCCGGCTGCACCGCTGCAGCTGCAGATCTCGTCGCTGGACTATTCGACCTTCGTCGGCCGCATCGGTGTCGGCCGCATCAATGCCGGCACGCTGAAGGCGCCGATGGACGTGCTGGTGATGGAGGGCCCGGACGGCCGTTCGTACAAGGGCCGCATCAACCAGGTGCAGACCTTCGAGGGCCTGGAGCGCATTGCTACTACCGAAGCCGGCCCGGGCGAGATCGTGTTGATCAATGGCATCGCCGACATCGGTATCGGCGTTACCGTGACCAGTGTCGATGACCCGCAGCCGCTGCCGCTGCTGAAGGTCGACGAGCCGACGCTGACGATGAACTTCTGCGTCAACAACAGCCCGCTGGCGGGCCGTGAAGGCAAGTACGTCACCGGCCGCCAGCTGTGGGACCGGCTGCAGAAGGAGCTGCAGAGCAACGTCGCGCTGAAGGTCAAGGAATCGAGCGAGGACGGCATCTTCGAGGTCTCTGGTCGCGGCGAACTGCACCTGACCATACTGCTGGAAAACATGCGCCGCGAGGGCTACGAGCTGGCGGTGGGCAAGCCGCGCGTGGTGCTGAAGCAGGTCGACGGCGAGAAGCACGAGCCGATCGAACTCGTCACCGTCGACATCGAGGACCAGCACCAGGGCGGCGTGATGCAGGCCCTGGGCGAGCGCAAGGGTGAACTGGTCAACATGGAGACCGACGGCCGCGGCCGTGTGCGGCTTGAGTACCGCATCCCGGCGCGCGGGCTGATCGGCTTTTCCAACGAGTTCATGAACCTGACACGCGGCACCGGGCTGATCAGCAACATCTTCGACGGCTACGAGGCCTACAAGGGCGACATCGGCGGCCGCAAGAACGGTGTGCTGATCAGCATGGACGATGGCGAGATCGTCACCTACGCCCTGGGCAAGCTGGACGACCGCGGCCGCATGTTCGTGCGTGCCGGTGACCCGGTCTACGAAGGCATGATCGTCGGCATCCACAGCCGCGACAACGACCTGGTGGTGAATGCGGTGCGGCAGAAGCAGCTGACCAACTTCCGCGTCAGCGGCAAGGAAGACGCGATCAAGGTCACGCCGCCGATCGAGCTGACGCTGGAGTACGCGGTCGAGTTCATCGACGACGACGAGCTGGTCGAGATCACGCCCAAGAGCGTGCGCGTGCGCAAGCGCTTCCTGAAGGAGCACGACCGCAAGCGCGCCAGCCGCGAAGCCGCCTGAGGTGGCCCACCCCCGCAGCGCCGGTTCCGCGGCTGCCGCCTGCTGTTGAGGCGCTGCGCGTGACCCACCGTCAGGCCGTCTGGCTGATGGTCATGGTCGCCCTGATGTGGAGCATCGCGGGCGTGGTCACGCGCTGGCTCGATTCGGCACGTGGTTTTGAAGTGACGTTCTGGCGCAGCGCCTTCAATGCGCTGGCATTGGTGCTGCTGTTGTCGCGGCTGCGCGGCCCGGCCGCCGTGTGGCGGCGGATTCGGCAGGGCGGCCTTGCGTTCTGGACGTCCGGCGTGTGCTGGGCTGTGATGTTCACGGCCTTCATGCTGGCGCTGACGCTGACCACGGTGGCCAACGTGCTGATCACGATGGCGCTGGCACCCTTGTTCACGGCCCTGGCCGCGCGCTTCTTCCTGCGCCAGCGGCTGCCGCTGCGCACCTGGCTGGCGATCGCACTGGCCGGCATCGGCATCGCCTGGATGTACGGCCAGCAGGTCAGCGGTGCCGACGCGCAACAGGTGCTGGGCACGGCGGTGGCGCTGGGTGTACCGATCGCCGCCGCCGTCAACTGGACGCTGATGCAGCATCTGCATCACGGTGACGACGAGGCCGACGACATGCTGCCAGCGGTACTGGTCGGGGCGCTGATGTCGGCAGCCGTCACCCTGCCGCTGGCGCTGCCTTTCAGCTCGTCGGGCCACGACCTGGCCCTGCTGGGCTTGCTGGGCGCGGTGCAACTGGCCATTCCCTGCCTGCTGGCGATGGTCTGCTCGCGCGTGTTGAAGGCACCCGAGATGTCGCTGCTGGCGCTGCTGGAAGTGGTGTTCGGCGTGCTGTGGGCCTGGCTGGGCGCCGGTGAAGCACCCACCCTGCCGGTGCTGGGCGGGGGCGCGCTGGTGCTGGTTGCGCTGGTGACCAACGAGACGCTGGCGCTGGCGCGTGCACCTGATCCGGTGGCGGCGGGCCGCGCGGGTGCGCGCTCCTAGGGTCAGCCCGGGGCCGTGCGCCTGCGGCACGGCCCTAGCATGAGGTTCAACCCTGGGGGATTGCATGCAACAACTGTCGGGGCTGGACGCCAGCTTTCTCTACCTCGAAACCCCCGAGATGCCCATGCACGTGGGCGCTGTGAACGTGTACGAGCTGCCGGCCGGCAGCAAAGGCAAGTTCATCACGGCGGTGCGCAAGCACCTGGCAGCCCGCATGCCCGTCCTGCCGGCGCTGCGCCGGCGCCTGTGGTGGATGCCGCTGAACATGGCCAACCCGGCCTGGGTCGACGCCGAGCCCGACCTGCGCCGGCATGTGGTGCCGGGCCACTGCCGCAAGGGTGCCAGCCTGGTCGACGTCGAGCTCGAGGTCGCCAGGCTGCACTGCGAACTGCTCGACCGCAATCTGCCGCTGTGGAAGTTCCACGTCTTCGAGGATCTGGCGCCGGGGCCCGACGGCAGCCGCCGTGCGGCCATCTACACCCAACTGCACCATGCGGCAGTGGACGGGCAGGCCGCGGTGGCCCTGGCCAATGCCTTGCTCGACCTGACGCCGCAGCCGCGTGCAGTGCCCGCCAGGCCTTCCCGACGCGGCCTGGTGTTCAAGCTCGAGATGACCGAGATGCTGCGTGGCGTGATTGCCAACCAGGCCGGCAAGATCGCCAGCATCATCCGCGGCCTGCCGTCGACCGTGGGCACGCTCAAGAACGCTGCCACCACCGTGGTCTCGCACAGCGCGCTGCTCGGCGGCAAGAAGGGCAGCGGCAACATCACCTTGGCACCGGCCACGCCCTTCAATGTGTCGGTGACCCGCGGCCGCGCCTTTGCCAGTGTCAGTCTGCCGCTGCAGGAGGTGCGCGAGCTCGGCCACGCCCATGCGGCCACCCTCAACGAGATGGTGCTGATGTTGTGCAGCACCGCGCTGCGTCGCCACTATGGCAAGCGGCGCGCGTTGCCCAAGAAGTCGATGGTTGCCGCGGTGCCGATCACGCTGCGCGCCAAGGGTGACTCGGCGTCGGACAACCAGGCCTCGATGAGCCTGATCAGCCTGGGCACGAACCTGGCTGATCCGCTGCAGCGGCTGGCCCACATCAGGGCCGCCAGTGCGGCGATGAAATCGACCATGGGGTCGGTCAAGAGCATCCTGCCGACCGACTTCCCGTCGCTGGGTGTGCCCTGGCTGATCGAGGCGGCCACCGCGCTGTACGGCAAGGCGCGCGTGGCCGACCGCATCCCCCAGGTGGCCAACGTGGTCATCTCCAACGTGCCGGGGCCGCCGGTGCCGCTGTACATGGCCGGCGCGAAAATGCTGACCAACTACCCCACATCGATCGTGGTGCACGGCCTGGCGCTGAACATCACGGTGCAGAGTTACGACCAGTCGCTGGACTTTGGTCTGATGGCCGATGCCCAGGCCATGCCCGAGGTGGCCGAGCTGGCAGCAGCGATCCGCGTCGCCTTCGAAGACCTGCAGGCGCTGCCGCAGCCGGGAGACCCCGACCATGCCGACACGCCGAAACCGCAAAGCCTGATCGGCCGTGCGCAGCGTTCGATCACGGGTGCGGTGGGTGGCGCGGTGAAAGGGGCGGTCGGCAAAGTGACCAAGTCGGTGGTCGACACCGCGATCGACTCGGCACGCGGCACGCTGGTGTCGCAGGTCAGGCGGCGCAGCGCGCGGCCTGCAGCAAAGAAGACCGTGCCACGCCGATAAGATCAGCTGCAGGGCTGGGAGCATCCGCGCGCGGCCATGGGAGGGGCATGAAGATCAGCGCCAACGGCCTGTCGATCGAGGTCGACGACCAGGGCCCGCCGTCGGGCCAGGCCATTCTGATGATCATGGGCCTGGGCATGCAGTTGGTGGCCTGGCCCGACGAACTGGTGAACGACCTGCTGGGCCGCGGCTACCGGGTGATCCGCTTCGACAACCGCGACATCGGGCTGTCGCAGCATTTCGACGACGCGGGTGCACCCAATCTGGCCTGGGCCGGCCTGCGCCACGTGATGCACCTGAAGCAGCATTCGCCCTATGGCCTGTGCGACATGGCCGCCGACGCGATCGGCGTGCTCGACGCGCTGGGCGTGGCGCGCGCGCATGTCTGCGGCGCGTCGATGGGCGGCATGATCGCGCAGCACCTGGCGGCCGAAAACCCCGAGCGCGTGCGCAGCCTGACGCTGATCATGACGACGGCGGGTGCGCGCAACCTGCCTCAGCCGAGCATGGCCGTGCGGCAGGCGATGCTGGGCCGGCCCGATGGCCAGGACATGAGCGCCGTGGTGGCACACCTGCAGCGCCTGCTGAGCGTGATCGGCAGCGCCGCCTATCCGCCCGACCCGCAGCGTCAACAGCGGCTGCTGCTGGCGGCGGCGCAACGTTCATGGCATCCACAGGGCACGGCGCGCCAGCTGCTGGCGGTGATGGCCGACGGTGACCGCACGCCGCTGCTGGCGCGCATCGGCGCGCCGACCTTCGTGATTCACGGCGAGGCCGACCCGCTGATTCCAGTGGCGGCGGGGCACCACCTGCTGCAGCACATCCGCGGCGCCGAAGGCGATTTCATCGCCGGCATGGGTCATGATCTGCCCTTGCCGCTGCTGCCGCGCATCGCGGCCGGCATAGCTGGCTGTGCCGCACGTGCGGCGAACTGAGGCCCGCAGCGGAAGCATTTCGCCATGAACACGACCCCTCGGGATGCACCGGTGCTGGTGGCCGGCGGCGGCATCGGCGGCCTGGCGGCCGCGCTGGCGCTGGTCAACCGGGGATTCGAGGTCAAGGTGCTCGAGCAGGCCGCCGAGCTGGGTGAGATCGGCGCCGGCATCCAGCTGGGTCCGAACGCCTTTGCCGCCTTCGATGCGCTGGGCATCGGCGAGATCGCCCGCGCCCGCGCCGTCTGCACCGATCAGATGGTGATGCACGACGCGCTGGATGAGAAGCTGGTCGGGCGCATCCCCACCGGCGAGGCCTTTCGCAAGCGCTTCGGCAACCCCTACGCTGTGATCCACCGTGCCGACGTGCACGGTGCGTTGCTGGCCGGCGCGCAGGCCAGCGGCCGCATCCAGGTCGCCACCGGCACGCAGGTGCAGCGCATCGAGCAGGACGAGCAAGGCGTGAGCGTGTTCGACGCCCGGGGTGCCCGCCATCGCGGCCTGGCGCTGATCGGCGCCGATGGCGTGAAGTCGGCGGTACGGCGTCAGTTCGTCGGTGACGAAGCACGCGTGTCGGGCCACGTGGTCTACCGCGCCGTGGTCGACAAGGCCGACTTTCCAGTCGATCTGCAGTGGAACGCGGCCAGCATCTGGGTCGGCCCCGACTGCCACCTGGTGCACTACCCGCTGCGTGGCGGCGAGCAGTACAACGTGGTCGTCACTTTCCACAGCCGCGAGCACGAGCAATGGAGCGTGCGCGAAGGCAGTCGCGACGAGGTGCAGGGCTATTTCGAAGGCATCTGTGCCCGGGCGCGCCAGCTGATCGAGCTGCCGCGCGACTGGAAGCGCTGGGCCACGGCCGACCGCGACCCGATCGCGCAATGGACTTTCGGCCGCGTGACCCTGCTGGGTGATGCCGCCCACCCGACACTGCAGTACCTGGCACAGGGTGCCTGCATGGCGATGGAAGACGGCGTCACGCTGGGCGAGGCACTGCGCGTGCACGACAACGACTTCGAGACAGCCTTTGCGCTGTACCAGCGTTCGCGCGTGGCCAGAACCGCCCGCATCGTGCTGTCGTCGCGCGAGATGGGTCGCATCTTCCACGCCAAGGGCGTCGAGCGGCTGGTGCGCAACGAACTCTGGCAAGGTCGCAGTCCCGAACGCTTCTGCGACGCGATGGAATGGCTGTACGGTTGGAAGCTGCAGAACTGCCTGGCGGCGTGAACCGGGAGACCCGCATGAACGAACTCGGCCGACTCGAAGACCTGCCCGCCGACTATGTCGAGGCCCTGAAGGCGCAGAACCTGGTGCCGCTGTGGCCCAGCCTGCGCGCCGTGCTGCCCGCCGGGCAAGCCGCAGCCGCGCACGCGCGCCAGTTGCTGGACCTATCAGGCGTTGCGTCCGCTGCTGCTGCGCGCGGGTGAGCTGACGCCGATCGAGAAGGCCGAGCGCCGCGTGCTCGTGCTGGCCAATCCGGGTCACGGGCTGGACAAGATGCAGGCCAGTGCCGCCATCTACCTCGGCATGCAGTTGCTGCTGCCCGGCGAGTGGGCACCGTCGCACCGCCACACGCCGAACGCGGTGCGCATGATCGTCGAAGGCGATGGCGCCTACACCACGGTCGACGGCGAAAAACTACCCATGCAGCGCGGGGATCTGATCCTCACGCCCACCGGGCTGTGGCACGAACATGGCCATGACGGCAATGCCCCGGTGGTCTGGCTGGACGTGCTGGACCTGCCGCTGGTGCACTACCTGGAAGCCAGCTACCACGTCGACGGGCCGCGCCAGCAGGTGCGCCCCGGGCACGGTGATGCCGTCTATGCGCGCGGTGGCGTGTTGCCAACGCCGATGGGCGAGCGCTCGAACAAGGCCTACCCGCTGCTGCGCTACCCCTGGGGCCAAGCACGGGCCGCACTGCAGGCACTGGCGGCCGACCAGCCTGATCTGCAGGCGGTGCAGGTCAGATACGTCAACCCCGAGACCGGCGCCGACGCGCAGAACATCCTGGGCTATTCGGCGCTGATGCTGCGACCGGGACAGACACTGACGCTGCCGGTCCGGTCACCGGCGATGGTGTTCCACCTGATCGAGGGCGCCGCGCGGGTGCAAGTCGATGACCAGGGGTTTGCACTGGCCGAAGCCGATACCTGCTGTGCACCGGGCTACACCCCCGTGACGCTGACCAACCGCTCGACCGACCTGCCGGCTTTCCTGTTCATCGCCGACGAGGCGCCTCTGCACCGCAAGCTCGGCGTGTTCGAGATCCGGGGCTGATGCGGGTCAGCGCGAGCTTGCACGCAGGCGCGATGCAGTGACGCGCAGGTCACCCAGGAACCGATCGACCGCCTGTTGTTGCGTGAACGCTCCGGCGGGCAGGCTGACGTTGAGTGCAGCCATCGTCGCACCATCTAGGTCACGAACCGGCACCGCCAGCCCGCAGATCGATTCGTCCAGTTCGCCGTCCACCCAGGCCCAGCCCTGGGCGCGGGCGGCCAGCACGGCCTGGCGCAACTGATCGCGGTCGACCGCGGTGGCGCTGGTCAGGCGGACCGGCCGCACCTGTTCGAGGTAGGCCTGCAGCGCATCGTCGGCCAGGCCTGCCAGCAACACCCGACCCATCGACACCGCATGAGCCGGCAGCCGGCTGCCCAGTGAGGGGCTCATGGGCAGGATGCGCTGCGTGTGCTGGCGTTGCACGTAGACGATGTCCTCATCGTCCAGCACCGACAGGGCGCAGGATTGTTGCGCGCGTGCGCACAGTTCTTCCAGCGCCGGTTGCGCGTCGCGCCAATAGGGCAGCGACGACAGGTAGGACAGCCCGAGGCGCAGCACCCTGGGCGTGAGCCAGTAGTGCCTGCCGTCGCTGCGCACGAACGCCAGGTCGACCAGAGTCAGCAAGAAGCGCCGCACCGCCGTGCGTGGCAGCGCCACCCGTTCGGCAACCTGTGCCAGGGTCTGTCCGCCGGGCACCTGGCCCAGGGCCTCGATCACCTTGAGCCCGCGCGCGAAGCTGCGCACGAAGGCTTCGCTTTCCGGAGTCGCCATGGGGGATACCTTGACAGCTTGTGGGCCGGACTCTGAAAATGGCCGTTAAGCGGACACTTATATCCGCCAAGCGGTCAATCCTAACACCCATCACCCATCACCCTCTCACTGAAACCGACCAAGCATGGCACCACCCGATCCGACCTTCGAAACCGATTTCTGGAAAGACAACGCCCTGCGCAAGTCCTGGGCACAGATCATTCCCGGCGAGCCCCGCAAGACCTTGCCCTATGTGCTGACGCTCGAGGCGATCCAGAAGTACTGCCGTGTGGTCGGCGACCTGCACCCGCTGTACTTCGATGAGGCCTACGCGCGGACCACGCCCTACAAGGGCCTGATCGCACCACCGGCGATCCACATCCTGCTGATGTTCGCCTGCACGCCCAGTGACGACTGGATGCGCAGCCCCGGCACGGTGAATGCGGGGCAGTCGTGGAGCTACAACCTGCCGGCCCGCCCCGGCGACACCATCCGGCTGCAAGCCAGAGCGCTGGACAAGTTCATCAAGCGCGACCGCCTGTTCGTCGTGCACGACAACGTGTTCTTCAACCAGCACGACCAGGTGATCTGCGCCGGCCGAGGCTGGACCATCCGTCCGTTCTGATGACCACTGACAACCCGACCATGGCTGCCTTCTCCATCGCCCCCGGCCACCAGATCGGCGGCACCCCGTTTTCGCCCACCCGCGAATCGATCCGCGACTTCTGCGAGGCCTCGCTCGACTTCAATCCGCTGCACCTGGACGACGACTACATGAAGGGCGATTTCGGTCGCACCAACTTCGGCGGCATCATCATGCATGGCATGAACAACTTCGGCCTCATCACCACGATGCTCACCGACTGGCTGTATCCGTTGGGCGGTATCCAGCGCCGGCTGGAAACGCGCTGGAAATCGCCGGTCAAGCCCGGCGACACCATCACCCCGTCGGCGGTGGTCACTGCCGCCCAGGAAAGCCAGGGCAGCTGGTGGCTGACGCTCGACGTGCAGGTCCACAACCAGCGCGGCGAGGTCGTTGCGGTCGGCGAGGCGATGGTCGAGTTTCCCGCCGCGGTCTGAAAACCCCCGTGTGGTGTCAGTCAAGGTGGCGCGGCCACACTTGCCTGACGGCCATGCTGTGCCAACCACTTTTGGAAACCCCGATGCAGATCCTCAGAACCTTCAAGGCCCGGCTGGCTGCGGCCATGCTGTGCGGCTTCGCCGCCGTCCCGTTTGCATTGCACGCGCAAGACTTTCCGACGCAACCGGTGAAGCTGGTGGTGCCGTTTCCGCCCGGCGGCACGACCGACATCCTGGCGCGCCAGCTGGCCACCGAGCTGCAACAGCGCTGGGGCAAGCCCGTGCTGGTGGAAAACCGGTCCGGGGCCAGCGGCACCATTTTCTCCGAGCAGCTGGCGCACATGCCGGCCGACGGCCACACGCTGATGCTCACGGCCACGCACCACGTCATCAACCCGGCGCTGTACAAGAACCTGAAGTACGACACGCGCGCCGACTTCACGCCGATCGCACTGGTGGCCACGGTGCCGAACGTGCTGGTCGTTCATCCCAGCTTTCCAGCCCGTTCGGTGGCTGAGCTGATTGCACTGGCCAAGGCACAGCCCGGCCGTCTGAACTTCGGGTCGTCGGGCACGGGCGGTGCCAACCACCTGTCGGGTGAACTGTTCAAGTCGATGGCCGGCGTGACCATGGTGCACGTGCCCTACAAGGGTGCGGCGCCGGCGCTGAACGACCTGCTGGGCGGGCAGATCCCGATGATGTTCGACTCGGTTCCCGGCGTGTTGCAGCACATCAAGGCCGGCAAGCTGCGGGCGCTGGGCGTCACGTCGCTGAAGCGCTCAGCGACACTGCCCGACGTGCCGACCATCGATGAAGCCGGGCTCAAGGGCTTCGAAGCCACGGCCTGGTTCGGCCTGTACGCCCCGGGGCGCATGGCACCGGCACTGCGCGACCGCATCGCTGGCGATGTGCTGCAGGCGCTGCAAAGCACGGCCATTCGCGAGCAGTTCGCCAAGCTGGGGGCCGAGTCGGGCACGATGACGCAGGCGCAGTTCGCGGCCTTCGTCGACGCCGAGCTGAGCAAGTGGGCGCGCGTGGTCAGTGAGGCCGGCGTGAAGATCGACCAATGAGCGTTGCGCTCGGACAAACCTCGACGAAACCGGACGGCCCGGGGGCGCTGTCGCACCTGCGGGTGCTGGACCTGTCGCGCATCCTGGCCGGCCCCTGGTGCAGCCAGAACCTGGCCGACATGGGCGCCGAGGTGATCAAGGTCGAACGCCCCGGCGCCGGCGACGACACGCGGGCCTGGGGTCCGCCCTGGATGCCCAGCCCCGAGGGCGACGTCCCCGATTCGACCTACTTCGCCGCGGCCAATCGCGGCAAGAAGTCCATCACGGTGGACATCTCGCGCCCGGCCGGCCAGAACCTGGTGCGCCGGCTTGCAGCCGTCAGCGACGTCGTCATCGAGAACTACAAGATCGGTGACCTCAAACGTTACGGGCTCGATTACGCGGCGTTGTCAGCGCTCAACCGGGGCCTGGTCTATTGCTCGATCACCGGTTACGGCCAGGATGGCCCGAGCGCGCACAAGCCCGGCTACGACTTCGTCTTCCAGGCCATGGGCGGGCTGATGAGCATCACCGGCGAACGCGACGATCTGCCCGGCGGCGGCCCGCAGAAGGCCGGCATTGCGATCGCCGACGTCATGACCGGCATGTACGCCAGCGTGGCCATCCTGTCGGCGCTGCAGCACCGCACGGTGTCGGGCGCGGGACAGTACATCGACATGGCCTTGCTCGACTGTGTGGTGGCGCTGGGCGGCAATCAGGTCACCGGCTATCTCGCCAGCGGCAAGGTGCCGGCGCGTTATGGCAACGCGCACGCCAGCCTGGTGCCTTACCAGGTGTTCGTCGTCAGCGATGGTGAGATCGTGGTCGCCGTAGGCAACGACACGCAGTGGCAGCAGTTCTGCACCGCCATCGAACGCCCGGATCTGGCGGCTGATGCGCGCTGGACGAAGGTCAGCGGGCGCATCACAGGACGGCAGCAGCTGGTGCCTGACCTGGCGCGCACGCTGTTGACGCGCAGCCGCGGCGACTGGCTTGCCCGGCTGGAGGCCCGTGGTGTGCCCTGCGGGCCGATCAACGACTACGCGCAGGTGTTCGACGATGAACAGGTCAGGCACCGGCAATTGCGCGTCGACATGCAGCGAGCTGATGGCGGTGCGGTGGCGACCATCGCCAGCCCGCTGCGCCTGCAGCACACGCCACCGGTGTATCGCCGGGCGCCGCCTGTGCTCGGCGACTGCACCGACGAGGTGCTGACGCAGACCCTCGGCTGTAGTGCTGATGAGCTGGCCGCCTACCGCGCCGACCGCATCATCTGAGCGCGGGCATCAAGGCTCGGGGTAGGGCGCGCGGTGCGGTGCGGCGCGACGAATCGTGACGGCTGCGCTGTGCAGCAGTGGACCTTCGCGCTACGCCGGCGCCACCTGCACGCCGATATCGGCCGGCGGCGCATGGTGCAGGCTGCTGGTCACCAGCGCATCGACGCCGCTGGTGGCGTAGTCGGTGGCGTTCTGACTGTTCACGCCGCCGGCAGCCAGCAGCCCGAGTTGCGGATGACGCTGCCGCAGCTGCTGGCACCACGCGCGCAGTTGCGTTGGCGTCACCTTGTCGAACTGCAACACGTCGGCGCCCGCGCTGACGGCGGCAAACGCGTCTTCCAGCGAGGCCACTTCAATCACGCATTGCTTCTCGGCGAGCGCAGGTGCCGCAGCTGCCAGCTTCGCCGTCAACGTGGTCCAGTCGCCCACCAATGCGCGATGCTGCGGAAACACCAGCACCGTCTCGCCCAGGCCCAGACGGTGCGGAAAGGCGCCGCCGCTCAGCGTCGCCTTGAGCGCGATGCGGCGCAGACCCGGTGCGTGTTTGCGTGTGGTCAGCACCGCCACGCCAGGGGCTACGGCCTGCACGGCCTGCACCATGCGCGCCGTGGCGCCGGCAACGCCGCAGGCGTATTCGAGCAGGTTCTGCGCCACCTTCCAGGCGCGCAGCAGGCCCGCGGCCGCACCCGTGGCGACCAGCAGCACCGTGCCGGGCGCCACGCGGGTGCCACTGACGACGCAGCTTTGCACCTGCCCGCCACAGTGCTGCACCAGGCGCGCTGCCTCCTCGGTGCAGGCCGCCACCGTGTCGCCCCGGACCGTAAAGCTGATGCGTGCCGATTGCCCACCCACGGCCAGCAGGTGCGTGGTGAGGTCGAGCAGTGGCGCATCCTCGGCGATCCAGGCATCGATGGTGGCGTGGTCGAAAAAGACGGAAGGCATGGCGGTCTCCATATGGGTCAAGGATTGATGCACAGGCAAACTCGGGCCACCGACTTGCCAAAGAACTGGTCGCCCGAGCCGCCTTCGGGCAGCAGGCCGGGCAGGGCGTCGACGTCGCGCGCGCATGTCACCGACCAGCACCACACGGCATCGGGCACGCTCTTGATGGGCGCTGACCCAGGGCGGCGGCCACCTCGGCGTGCGTTTTGGCCAGCGGGCTTTCGCCTTGCGTCGCGGGCGGCAACATCGGGGCGTGCTTGTACCGTCAAC
Organism: Rubrivivax sp.; assembly: GCA_016707445.1. GTDB lineage: Bacteria > Pseudomonadota > Gammaproteobacteria > Burkholderiales > Burkholderiaceae_C > Rubrivivax. Next base: position 170,746 of record JADJHR010000007.1, on the reverse strand, counting down.
ATGGTTCCTTCTCTCATGAAACGAAGGTCCAGCGCCTTGGCAACTTTCGCGCGCTTGTGGCGTGGCTCGCACCCGGCGCGTGAAGTCGTCGAAATCGAAGGCGTCGGCGAGTCGGCATTCATGCTTGTTGAAGTCTAGGCGCGGGTGAAGACCCCGGCGGCGCCGGGTATCAACCTTGTCCAGCCTCGCCATGACCCTGCCAACGGTTTCGATAGGCGTGGCCCACGTCGCAACGACCGCCAGCGTTGCAGCAACACCGACCCTGTTTCAACAGAAGCCTCAAGCAATGGTTTTGCGACGCGGCGAGGCCGTTCTGAACCCGGGACACATGGCAAGACTCTTGCAAACGACTCGGCGGGATATGGAGGCAAGCAAGCGCATGAAAACCCAAGAGCGTTCGCCGGCGGCGATCCGGGCGGAAGAGATGACGAACAGGGTGGTGGCGTCGCCCGGCGGCGTGATCGTGGGCGGCCCGGACCCCGACCTGATCAGGGTCGAGTCGCTGCAGACTGGCCACTGCAGCTTGTGCCCCCGGGGCTGGTTGGCATGATGGCGGCACTGAAACTTCTGCACCTGCTGTGCTTCGTGTACTGGCTGGGCGGTGACCTGGGCACGTTCTACGCCGCAGGGCTGGTGGTGCGGCGTGATCTGTCGCCCGAGGCGCGCGTGACGGCGGCGCGCATCATGGCCGCCACCGATCTGGCGCCGCGCGTGGCCATGCCACTGACCGTCGCCAGTGGCTTTCACCTGGCCGTGGCCAGCGGTTTCCTGTCGCTGCCCCTGGCGGCTGTGGTGGCGGCGTGGACCCTGTGCGCGGCCTGGCTGGGCATGGTGCTGATGCTGCATCATCAACCGGGGCTGACCATGCTGGTGCGCATTGATTTTGCCTGGCGCGTGGCCCTGGTGGCGGGCCTGCTGGTGGTGGCGTTGATGGGGTTCACCCAGGCCTGGGCGCAGCCCGCACCTTGGCTGGCGCTGAAGCTGGCCGCGTTCGCGGCCACGGTGTTCTGCGGGCTGATGATTCGCGTAAGGGTACGGCCCTTCGGTCCCGCCTTCGCGCAGCTCGCCCGGGGCTGCGCCGACGACACCGTGAACCGCGACATTGCGCAGTCGCTGGGCGGTGCGCGGCCCTGGGTGGTGGGCATCTGGGCCCTGTTGCTGCTGGCGGCCTTCACCGGGCTGCACGGGATCGCGCTGTGAAGCTGCAGCCCCACGGTCTCAGCTTGTCGGGGTGGGCGCGCACCGCAATCTTACCCATGGCGCGGACCAAGGGTCGGGTGTTATGCAGGTCGACCAGGCTGAAGGCAGCAGCGGGTTCAGCGCGCCCAGCGTGGCATGGGTCGCTCGTCCACCGCCGAGTTCGGCAGGTGGCAGCGGCAGCCACTGCGGCGGCCAACAGCAGCGGTAGAGTGGCCGGTGCATCCACTGCCGCGGGGCCTGTCAGACTGGTCAGGCGGCCGACCCAGGCGGGCTGCGCCTGAGGCAAGCCATTGGCGACGAACGAGATCTGCAGTTCGGGAAAGGTGGCATTGAGGTAGGGCACATCGCCGTCCAGTTCGGTCGGATCGAAGCTCAGCACGCTGCCGTTGCGGATCCACTCCCAGCCCTCGGGCACCTCGATGTCGAACAGCTCGACGCCTGCGCCGAGCCCCACCTGGAAGAGGCCGAAATCAGGCCCGGCGTTGTAGCGCAGGTCGTAGCTGTAGCGGTACAGGCCTGCGCCCAGCGCCACGCTGGTGTCCGTGGCCGTGATGTCGAAACGATCAGGCCCGCTGGCACTGGCGTAGACGTTCTTCATCTCCTTCAGGTCTTCGGCCGTGGGCGTGGCGTTTGCCGGTTGCAGTTCGGTCTTCGGGTTCATCACGTTGGCCGGAGCATTCACGGCGCTGTGGTCCAGGCCCAGCACATGTCCCATTTCGTGCACCGCGTTCTTGGTCGCCAGGTCCTTGTCTTTGGCCGTGTTGGCGGTGGCGTCGTCGTTGAGGTGGATCACGGCGCCCGTCGTTGCCTGCGCGTCGGCCACATGTCCTTTGCCGTCGTCGAAGCCTGCGGCCAAGGGCTCGTCGCTGTAGGCCTGGGCATTGCCCTTTTTCGCCTCGATGACTTCAGAGCTTTCCCAGACCACATGCACCGAGCCCGCCTGCGTCAGATCCGGCGGTTTGCCGGTTGCGGGGTCATTGCCACTGCCGTCGAGCTTGACCACCTTCAAGGTCACCTGGCCGATGTCGGCCAGCGGCGTCACCCAGCCCTCGATGCCTTTGCTGGCGTCGCCGACCCGGTCGCGGCGTTCAGGATCACCGGCATCGAGCTTGGACTTCGGGTCGATGTCGATGTAGACCGTGACCGGACTGCCCCTGGCAAAGGCCACCGGGCCGATCACGCCGTCGCGCTTGGTCGGGTTGGCCCAGGCCGACGCCGTGATTGCACTGGCCAGAACCAGCATCAGCGCCAGCGGCCCGAACCATTGCCTTGATTTCGATGGCATCGTCTGTCCCTCCCGAAGTTTTCCCGGGCCACCACGCGCTGTGCAGCGGCTTTGTCCGATCGAGCCGCGGTGCCTGGCACCGCGCATGCAGGTTTTGCGCCTGCATGCGCGGGTGGGCCGTCAGCGCGGCTGTGCACGCCGTATCGTGGCGCATACGATGCAGGCAACCGGAGACCGCCATGCGGCCATTGCGTCCCGTACCTGAACAGGCACTGACGACCGAGCTTGTGCTCATGGCCCGGGCATCGCTGGAGGCGCGCTACCTGCATCGTCTGCACGCGGTGTTGCTGGTCGCAGGCGGCTGCAGCTGTTATGAGGTCGGCTGCTGGTTTCATGACAGCCCGCGCAGTGTCGAGCGCTGGGTGCATGCCTATCAGGCCAAGGGCCTGGCCGGCCTGCGCGACCGCCTTCAATGCGGCCCCAGCTGCCGGGTTCCCAGCCATGTGCAGCAGGAGCTGGTGGCCTTGTTGCGCCAGAGCCCGGCTGCTTGCGGCTACAGCCAGCAGCGCTGGAGCGGCAAATTGCTGGCGCGCCACCTGACCGGCTGCCACGGTCTTCAGCTTGGCGAACGCCAATGCCAGCGACTGATGCGGCGCCTGCACTGAGGCTGCGGCCTGCGACAACGGTGATGACGTTCGCCGCGACCCTCGGCTTGCGCGGTCGAGGACGGCCGCGCACCCTGTCAAGAATGTCGACAGCCCCATACCCCATATCGCCCCTTGCACCTCGCGTGTGCGCAGCAGTGCTGCAAGTCGCTTCGCGAAGGCCATGCAAAATCGGCAGGCTGACGATGGGCGATTGCTTTCGTTGCATCCGTAGCCTGAACCGTCCTTCGAATAGATCTTCCGTGCTCAACCCTGGACCTCTCAACCCCTGGCGCCTGTCGGTCGCGCCGATGATGGACTGGACGGATCGACATTGCCGCGTCTTCCATCGCCAGATCACGCGGCACACCCGGCTGTACACCGAGATGGTGACCACCGGGGCATTGCTGCATGGTGACGTGCCGCGGCATCTGGACTTCGACCCCGTGGAGCAGCCGCTGGCGCTGCAACTCGGTGGCAGCGAGCCCGACGACCTGGCGCGCTGCGCCCGGCTGGCGCAGGACTGGGGCTACGACGAGGTCAACCTGAACTGCGGCTGCCCCAGCGAGCGTGTGCAGCGCGGTGCCTTCGGTGCCTGCCTGATGGCCGAGGCCGACCTGGTGGCCGGCGGGCTGAAAGCGATGCAGGACGTGGTTGACATTCCGGTCACGGTCAAGCACCGCATCGGCATCGACCGCGTCGACAGCTACGACTTCGTGCGCGACTTCGTCGGCACGCTGGCCACGCGCAGTGGCTGCCGCGTCTTCATCGTGCATGCGCGCAACGCCTGGCTGCAGGGCCTGTCGCCGAAAGAGAACCGCGAGATTCCGCCGCTGCGGCCCGAGCTGGTGCACCGGCTCAAGCGCGACTTCCCTGAACTCATCATCGTGATCAACGGCGGCATCACCAGCAATCAACAGATCGCCGAGCAGCTGCAGCATGTCGATGGCGTGATGGTCGGGCGCGAGTCGTACCACAACCCCTGGCTGATGGCCGACTGGGATGCGATGTTTCTCGGCGCCGAGCCGCGTCTGGGTGATCGCCTGACGGTCGAGCGCGACATGGTGGTCTACCTGCAGAAGCTGGCGGCCGCCGGCACGCCCTGGAGCCATGCGTCGCGCCACATGCTGGGCCTGTGGCATGGCCAGCCGGGCGCGCGCCGATGGCGCCAGGTGTGGTCGGACCATCGGCTCAAAGGCATCGACCCGGCGCAGGTGCACTTGCGTGCCCATGCCGGCAACCCGCGGCCAGCCGAAGCCCTGAGCCTGGAGTCATCAGCATGAGCAGCAAGCCCGACCAGTCGGTTCTCGGCATCATTGGCGGCAGTGGTCTGTACGACCTGCCAGGTCTGAGTGACACGCGCTGGGTCGCGATGGACACGCCCTGGGGCGCACCGTCGGACGAGCTGTTCTGCGGCCGGTTGGGTGAGGCGCAACTGGTCTTCCTGCCGCGCCACGGCCGCGGCCACCGCATACCGCCGTCGCAGGTCAACTACCGCGCCAACATTGCGGCGCTGAAGATGCTGGGCGTCACCGACCTGCTGTCGCTGTCGGCCGTGGGCGGCCTGCGTGCCGATCTGCCGCCCGGCACCTTCGTCGTCGTCGATCAGTTCATCGACCGCACGTATGCGCGCGACAAGAGCTTCTTCGGCACCGGCCTGGTGGCGCATGTGTCGATGGCCCATCCGGTGTGTTCGCGCCTGGGTCGGCATGTGCTGGCCGTGCTGCGCGAGCAGGCCGTGCCGCATGTCGATCGCGGCACCTACCTGGCGATGGAAGGGCCGCAGTTCTCCACGCTGGCCGAATCACGGCTGTACCGCAGCTGGGGCTGCGACGTGATCGGCATGACCAACATGCCCGAAGCCAAGCTCGCGCGCGAGGCCGAGCTGTGCTACGCCTCGGTGGCCATGGTGACCGACTTCGATTGCTGGCACCCCGGCCACGATGCGGTGACGGTCGACGCGATCATCAAGGTGCTGCTGACCAACGCGGCCAGCGCCAGGGGCCTGGTGGCGCAACTGGCCGACGCGGTGGCACAGGACACCACGGCCCCGGCCTGCGGCTGCCGCACAGCCTTGCAGCATGCGCTGATCACCGCCCGCGAACACCGCGACCCCGGCATGGTCGATCGGCTGCGGGCGGTTGCCGGGCGGGTACTGGAATGAGCCGGCGATGAAGGTCGATGGTCGTGCGATGCGCACCCTGTGGCCGGCGCCGGCGCGCGACGCGCTGTTCGTCATCGACCAGCGTGCCTTGCCGCACCGGCTGCAGGTCGAACGGCTGGGCGACATCGCGGCCGTGCATCGTGCCATTGCCGACATGTGGGTGCGCGGCGCGCCGCTGATCGGCGCCACGGCGGCCTATGGCCTGGCCCTGCAGATGAACCGGGCCTGCGACGACACGGCGCTGGAGCAGGCTGCGGCCTGGCTGCAGCAGGCGCGGCCGACGGCGGTGAACCTGGCCTGGGCGGTGCAGCGTTTGCTGGCGGTCTTGCGGCCGCTGGCGCCGGCGGCACGGCGTGATGCCGCCTGGACCGAGGCCGATGCGATTGCCGAACACGACGTGCAGGTCAATACCGCCATCGGCCGCCACGGGCTGGCGCTGCTGCAGGCGGTGGCGGCGCGCAAGGCCGGGCCGGTGAACGTGCTGACGCATTGCAACGCCGGCTGGCTGGCCACGGTCGACCGCGGCACCGCCACCGCACCGATCTACGCGGCGCACGCGGCCGGCGTGCCGCTGCACGTCTGGGTCGACGAGACCCGGCCGCGCAACCAGGGCGCCAGCCTGACGGCCTGGGAGCTGGCGCACGAGGGTGTGCCGCACACGGTGATCGCCGACAACGCCGGCGGCCATCTCATGCAGCATGGCGAGGTCGACCTGGTCATCGTCGGCTGCGACCGCGTCAGCGCGCGCGGCGACGTCTGCAACAAGATCGGCACCTACCTGAAGGCGCTGGCCGCGCACGACAACGCGCTGCCGTTCTACGTCGCGATGCCGACCTCGACGCTCGACCTGTCGCTGCACGACGGCCTGGCGCAGATCCCGATCGAATACCGCAGCGCGCGCGAGGTCACCCACCTCAGCGGCCGCGCGGCCGACGGCACGGTGGTCGAGGTGCAGCTCGTGCCCGACGGTACGGCGGCAGCCAATCCGGCCTTCGACGTCACGCCGGCGCGGCTGGTCACCGGCCTGATCACCGAGCATGGCCTGGTGGCGGCCGACGAAGCCGCCTTGCGCCGCCTGGGTGACGGGCCCCCCCGGCATGAGCGAACGCGATCTGCGTGCCGTCTTGATCGCGGCGCTGCAACGGCTGGACGCGCTGGGACTGAATCGCGGCAGCACCGGCAACCTCAGCCACCGGCTCGGTGAAGGGTTCCTGATCACGCCCACCGGCATGGGCGCGGCCGACCTGGGCCCCGACGATCTGGTCTGGCTGGGCCCCGACGGCACATCGCGCGGGCGCTGGCAGCCGTCGTCGGAATGGCATTTCCACCAGGCGATCTACCGCGCCCGGCCCGAGCTGCAGGCCGTGGTGCACACCCACAGCCCGCAGGCCACCGCACTGGCCTGCCTGCGCCGCGAGCTGCCGGCCTTTCATTACATGGTGGCGGTGGCCGGCGGTGATTCGGTGCGCTGCGCGCCCTACCACCTGTTCGGCACTGAGGCCCTGTCGGGCGCGGTCGTGCAGGCGCTGCAGGACCGCAAAGCCTGCCTGCTGGCCACGCATGGCCTGGTGGCCGCCGGCGCCAACCTGGCCGAGGCGATGAAGGTCACGGTCGAGATCGAATCCCTGTGCCAGAGCTACCTGCTGGCCCTGGCGGCTGGCGAGCCGGTGCTGCTGTCGGCCCACGAAATGGCGTCCGTGCTCGAACGGTTTGGCCGCTACGGGCAGCCGAGTCTCAAGGGTTAACCGGGCACCGTGACCGCCGGTGTCGAGCGCGCCGGCCAGGTGGCCAGCAACAGGCCGGCCAGCGCCAGGCCGAAGGCGAGAGCGTGCACCGTGGTGAACGGCTCGCCCAGCACGCCCACGCCGATGGCCGCTGCGCTCACCGGCAGCAGCACCGAGAACACGCCGGCGCGCGGTGCCGGCACCTGCGCCAGGCCCTTCATCCACAGCCACACCGTCACCATGCTGGCGGCCAGCGCGTAGAACAGCAACAGGCCCCAGATGGCGGGCCGCACGGTGGCGAAGTCGAAACTGAGCGCCTGCCACAGTCCCAATGGTGTCACCAGCGCCAGCCCCCACAGGTTGATGAGGGCGCTGATGCGCCGCGGTGACAGGTTACCGGTCAGCCGCTTGCCGATCACCACGTAGCAGGCTTCGCACAGCACCGCACCCAGCAGCAGTGCAAAGCCCAGCGGCGACACGGCGCCATCGGTCGTGCTGCCGCGGCCCACGGCCAGCAGCACCATGCCCGTGCCTGCACAGGCGATCGCCAACCCGATGCGCGGCCCGATGCGCTCTCGCAGAAACAGCCACGACAGCAGCGCCACCGCGGCTGGAATGCCGGCCATCGCGACACCGGCGGCCACCGCCGAGCTCAGCGCCACGCCATACAGCATGCAGATCGAGAACAGGAAGTTGCCGAGAAAGCTTTCCCAGAACAGCAGCCAGCGGTCGTGCCGCGACAAGCTGGCTTCGCCGGGGACACGCCGCACCCAGTGCAGCATGGCCACGGCGGCGATGCCAAAGCGCAACCAGGCCAGCAGAAAGACCGGAAACACCGCCACCAGCAGCTTGGACAGCCCGACATAACTGCCCACCAGCGCCATGGCCACGGCCAGGAAGCCGTAGGCCGCCCAGGGCGTGGCGCTCAGAACTTGACCACCATCGACGCGCCGAGCAGCTGGTTGCTCTTGACGTAGCCGCGCACCGCGCCGCCGCTGATCGACTCGAAGACCGGTTGGGTGGCGCCGTCGTGGCGGAATTCGAGCTTGAAGATCGTGTTCTCGTCGACCAGGTAGTTCATGCCCAGCGACAGCGCCCAGCGGTTGGTCCCGCGGTCCTCGCCCTTGGCGAAGCTGCCGTCGCTCAGCAGGCCGCGGCCGATGCCGTTGATGCCGTCGTCGAAGCTGTAGCCGAGCAGGCCGCCGCCGTTGCGCGGATTGGCCACGTAGTCGGCTCGCAGCACGCCTTCCAGGCGTGGCGTGAACTTGTAGGCTGCCGTGCCCGACAGGCCCCACCAGCGGGCGTCGCGCAGTTGCCCGTCGCTGTTGAAGATCGCCGCCTTGGCCTGCTGTCCGTAGCTGACCTGGCCGAACACCGACCAGTCGCCACGCACGAAGTAGGCATCGAACTCCAGCAGGTCAACCCGGGTGTCTCGCCCGGCCTCGGCAAAGGTCTGGCTCACACCGTCGGCGTCGGTCCAGCTGCCGTCGGCGGCGAAGTTGGCGGCCTTGCCGTGCAGCCCCGTGAAGCCGAAGCCGTCGTACTCGCCCTTGGCGTAGTCGACGCGGTAGATCAGTGCCGGCGTCTTGTTGCTTGGCGTGGCCCGCGCGGTGTTGGTGTTGGCCAGTCCGATGCGGGTCCACCACTTGCCGCTCTTCAGGTCGAGCACGGCGCCGGTGTAGGCGGTAGGCGCCATGGTGTCGAACAGCAGGTTGTGCGTGATCAGCTTGTTGTCCTTGGGCAGCGTGTACTCGTAGCCCGTCCAGTCGGGGATCTGCCCCAGCCACAGCCGCGTCTGCAGATCGCCCAGCGGGATCGATACCGAGGCCTCATGCACGATCGAGCCGCCGTTGAACAGCGACCCGGTGCCGCGCTCGGGTGCCAACGTCAGCTTCCACCTGGTGCCGCTTTCGGTCTCTTTCTCGAGATCGAGCACAGCCATGCCAAAGTACGAGTTGTCGTAGCTGTAGCGCGCGCCACCGCTGTTCAGCAGCACGAAGCTCGAATTGTCCTGCCGACGGTTGAAGATGTAGGTCGGATCGATCGAGCCGCTGAACTTCAAGCCCTTGTAGCCCAGATCGCTGAAGCTGTCCTGCAGCGACTCGGCCTTGATCGCCACGCGGTTCAGCTCCTTGGCCTGCTCGGGCGTCATGCCCCATTGGCCGGCCGCCGGGGAAGGTGTCGCCGCCGCAGCCGGTGCGGCCTGCAACTTCTTCTCGAGCTCGACCACACGGTCTCTCAGCGCCCGCAGCTCCTGCAGCAGCTCGGCGTTGCTCTGCGCCATGGCGGGCAGGCTGGCCGTGGCGGCCAGGGCGATCGCGGTTCGGGCCATCACGGTGTGGACGGTCGTGCGCATCGGTGTTCTCCTCGGGGTCAGGGTGGGGTGTCTCGATGCCCGCAGCAGCCGTCAGGCGCGGTTGGCCGCGGCCATCTCCAGGCTGCGCTGGCGTTCGGCGCGTGCGATCAGGTAGCTGGCGATGATCACGCCCACGCTGACCACGGCCACTGTGAGGGTGGCCACCGCGTTCACGCTGGGATTCAGGCCGAGTCGGGCGCGACTGAAGATCACCAGCGGCATGGTGGTCGAGCCCGGGCCGGACAGGAAGGCCGACAAAACCACGTCGTCGAGCGACAGCGTGAAGGTGAGCAGCCAGGCCGACACCAGCGATTGCGTGATGAGCGGCAACGTGACCAGCCAGAACACCTGCTGCGGGCGTGCACCCAGGTCCATCGCCGCTTCTTCCAGCTGCGGGTTCATGTCCTGCAACCGGGCCTGGATGACCACCGTGGCGTAGGCGGTGCCCACCAGCAGGTGGCCGAACCAGATCGTGACAAGACCACGCTCCGGAAATCCCAGTGCACGTTGCACCGACACCAGCATCAGCAGCAGCGACAGGCCGATCACCACCTCGGGCATCACCAGTGGCGCACTGATCATGCCGCTGAACAGCGTACGACCCGCAAAGCGCCGGTATTTGACGAGCGCAAACGCGGCCAGCGTGCCCAGCAGCACCGCACCACACGCGGTAAGTACAGCGATCTTCAGGCTCAACACCAGACCGTTGATCATCTCGGTGTCACGGGCCAGCTGCACGTACCACTTGAGCGTGAAGCCACGCCAGACGTTGGGCAGCGGCGAGTCGTTGAACGAGAACACCACCAGCGCCACGATCGGCAGGTACAGGAAGATGAAGCCCGCTGCCAGCCAGCTGTGTCCGAAGCCGCGGTACAGGGTGGCGGCCTTCATGTCGGGCGCTCCTGGGCCTCGGCCTGGTACTTGTTGAAGATCGCCAGCGGCACGATGATGAGCAGGATCATCACCACCGCCACCGTCGAGGCCATCGGCCAGTCGTTGTTGCTGAAGAACTCGTCCCACAGCACGCGGCCGATCATCAAGGTTTCGGGGCCGCCCAGCAGTTCGGGGATGACGAATTCGCCGACACAGGGAATGAACACCAGCATGGCCCCGGCGATGATGCCGGCCTTGGACAGCGGCACCGTGATCGTCCAGAACGCGACCCAGGGTGATGCGCCGAGGTCGGCCGCGGCCTCGAGCAGCCGCAGGTCCATCTTCGCCAGGTTGCTGTACAGCGGCAGGATCATGAAGGGCAGGTAGGTGTAGGTCATGCCCAGCACCAGCGAGAACGTGGTGTGCATCAGCTGCCCCGGTGCCGGGATCAGCCCGGCGGCGGCCAACAGATGGTCGATGCCCAGTGCCTGCAGCGCCTCGGCCACCCAGCCGCCTTCGGTCAGCAGGCCGCGCCAGGCGTACACGCGCAGCAGGAACGAGGTCCAGAACGGCAGCATCACCAGCAGCAGCAGCGCCGGCTGCACGGTGGTGCGCGCGCGCGCCATGAAGTACGCAAAGGGGTAGCCGATGCCCAGACACAGCAGCGTGGTGGCGGCGGCGTACTTCAGGCTGGCGATGTAGGTCTTGTAGTACAGCGCGTCCTCGGTGATGAAGACGTAGTTACTGAGCTTGATGGTGAACTGCAGCACGCCGTCGCTGAGCGTGAGGATGTCCTTGAAGGTCACCGTCTCCATCTGCGAGACGCTGATCTTGAAGACGATGAAGAACGGCAGCAGGAAGAACAGCAGCAAGAACGCGTAGGGGATGCCGATCACCGTGCTGCGGCCGCTGAACAGCAGGCGCGCCAGGCTGCCGAGCCTGTTCTTCCAGGCCTTCATTGCGTGAGCACCACCTGGGCCGAGCGCGACCAGTGCGCCCACACCGAGTCGCCCCAGGTGAAGCTGTCGTCGCGGTGGCGCTGCACGTTCGACTGGCTGACCTTCAGCCGCGCGCCGCTGGCCAGCTGCAGCTGGAACACCGTGAAGCTGCCGAAGTACGACATCTCCTTGATCGTGCCGGCCACGCGGTTGAAGTCACTGCCCTCGGCGGTCGGCGGGTTGCGCGACAGGTGGATCTTTTCCGGCCGCAGTGCCACCGTCAACGCCATGCCCTCGGTGCCGCTGATGCCGTGGCCCACGTAGTGGCGGCAATCGGCGCAGTCGATGACCACGTGGTCTGGCTCGTCCACCGTCAGCCGGCCGTCCATCAGGTTGACGTTGCCGATGAAGTCGGCCACGAAGCGCGACGCCGGGTTCTCGTAGATCTCGCCGGGCTTGCCGACCTGCAGGAATCGACCCTCGCTCATCACGGCGATGCGGCCGGCCATGGTCATGGCCTCTTCCTGGTCGTGCGTGACCATGACGCAGGTGACGCCGACGCTTTCGATGATGTTCACGAGCTCGATCTGCGTCTCCTCGCGCAGCTTCTTGTCCAGCGCGCCCAGCGGTTCGTCAAGCAGCAGCAGCTGCGGCTGACGCGCCAGGCTGCGTGCCAGCGCCACGCGCTGCTGCTGGCCGCCCGACAGCTGGTGCGGCTTGCGCCGCGCAAAGCTGGCCAGCTGCACCAGCTTGAGCATGGCGTCCACACGTTCGGCCAGCTGCGGCTTGGGCACGCCCTGGCGGCGCAGACCGAAGGCGATGTTGTCCCACACCGTCAGGTGCGGAAAGAGCGCGTAGCTCTGGAACATCATGTTCATCGGCCGCTCGTAGGGCGGCATCTCGGCCAGGTCGCGTCCGGCCAGCAGGATGCGGCCCGAGGTGGGCGTTTCCAGCCCAGCCAGCATGCGCAGCAGCGTGCTCTTGCCGCAACCCGACGAGCCAAGCAGCGCAAAGATCTCGCCCTTGGCGACGTCCAGGCTGACGCGGTCGACCGCCTTGAAGCCGTTGAAATCCTTGACGACGTCCTGGATCTGCAGGAACGCCGGCTGCGCCACCTCGTCCATCAGAGCCCCGTCTTGAAGCTCGTGTAGGTGCGCGTCATCAGGCGCCGCAGGTCGTTGTTCAGCGAATCGGGCGGCACCATGCGGGCCAGTTCGGCCGGCGACAGGAAGACGGTCGGATTGTTCGCCACCTCGGCTTTGACGAACGGCTTCGATCCGGTGTTCGGGTTGGCGTAGAAGACCTTGTTCGTCAGCCCCGCATGCACTTCGGGGCGCAGGATGTAGTTGATGAACTTGTGCGCATTGCCCGGGCGTGGCGCGTCGGCCGGGATCACCATCACGTCGAAGAACAGCAGGCCACCGGTCTTGGGCAGCAGCGCCTGGATGTTGTTGCCGGTCTTGCCGTCGATGGCGCGCTGGCGCGCAATGTTGATGTCTCCCGACCAGCCCAAAGCAGCGCAGATCGAGCCGTTGGCCAGGTCGTTGATGTAGCCCGACGAGCTGAACAGCGTGATGTGCGGCCGCACCGACTTCAGCAGCTTGGCCGCCATGCCGTAGTCGGACGGGTTCTTGCTGAACGAAGCCTTACCCAGGTAGTGCAGCGCCGCCGGCACGATCTCGGTGGCCGAGTCGAGGAAGCTGACGCCGCAGCTTTTCAGCTTGCTGATGTACTCGGGCTTGAAGATCAGGTCCCAGGCGTTGTCGGGCATCGGCATGCCGCCCAGCGCGGCCTTGACCTTGTCGACGTTGATGCCCACGGTGGTGTAGCCCCACATCCAGTCGACCATGTAGTCGTTGCCCGGGTCCATCGCCGCCAGCTGCTTCTGAATCGCAGGGTCCAGGTTCTTCAGGTTCGGGATCTGCGCCTTGTCCAGCTTGCGCAGCAGGCCGCCTTCGATCTGCAGCTTGGCCCAGTTGGACGATGGAATCACCACGTCGTAGCCGGTCCTGCCCGCCACCAGCTTGGCATGCACGATCTCGTTGTTGTCGAAATTGTCGTACCGGACCTTGATGCCGGTTTCCTTCTCGAAGTTGCGGATCGTGTCTTCGGCGATGTAGTCCGACCAGTTGTAGACGTTGAGGACCTTTTCCTCCTCCTGGGCGTGCAAGACACCGGCGGCCAGTGCCAGTGTTGCAGCGGCCAGCCAGGCGGCCGGGCGGGACGACATCGCGGTCATGAAGGGATCTCCTGAAGGGACGACAGGGTCGGGGCGGTCGGGTCCCAGTCTAAGCAATGCGCGGGCCGGATCGCACCGCTTTGCGGGTCAGCGCAGCCAGCCGCGACGCTGGGCATCGGCAAGTGTCAGATCCAGGCAACGCCGGATCAGCGTCATCATCTCGTCGATCTGCGCGCGTGTGATCACCAGCGGCGGCGCGATGATCATGCGGTCTCCGACGGCGCGCATGATCACGCCCTCGCGGAAACAATGGCCGCGGCAGACCATGCCGACGCCCAAAGATTCAGGGAAGGCGTTGCCATCGGCCTTGTCCTGCACCAGCTGCAGCGCCGCCATCAGGCCGCAGGTCTGCACGTCGCCGACCAGCGGGTGCGCGCGCAGCGCCTCGAAGGCCGCCGCCAGATAGGGCCCGACGTCGTCGTGCACATGCTGCACCAGGCCCAGGCGCTGGATGAGCCGGATGTTGGCCAGTCCGACCGCGCAGGCCACCGGGTGCCCCGAGTAGGTATAGCCGTGGGCGAACTCACCGCCTTGCTCGACCAGCACGCGGCCCACGCGGTCGCCCACCAGCACACCGCCCAGAGGGATGTAGCCACTGGTCACGCCCTTGGCAAAGGTCATCAGGTCGGGCTTGAATCCCAGGGTCTCGCAGCCGAACCAGTGACCGGTGCGCCCGAAGCCGGTGATGACCTCGTCGCTGACGAGCAGGATGCCGTGCTTGTCGCAGATGCGCTGGATCTCGGGCCAGTAGCTGGCTGGCGGCACGATCACGCCGCCGGCGCCCTGCACCGGCTCGCCGATGAAGGCGGCCACCTTGTCGGCGCCGATCTCGACGATCTTGTCCTGCAGCCACGACGCCGCCTGCCTGCCGAATTCATCGTCAGAAAGCCCGCGCCCGTGCAGCCAGGCAAAGGGCTGTTCGATGTGCACGATGCCGGGGATCGGCAGGCCGCCCTGGGCGTGCATGCCGCTCATGCCGCCCAGCGAGGCGCCGGCCATGGTCGAGCCGTGGTACGCATTGTTGCGGCTGATGATGACCTGGCGCTCGGGCTGGCCCAGGATGTCCCAGTAGCGGCGCACCATGCGCACCACGGTGTCGTTGCCTTCCGAGCCCGAGCCCGAGAAGAACACCTGCCGGAACGACGGCGGCGACACCTCGGCCAGCTTCTCGGCCAGCTCGATCGCCGGCGGCGTCGCGGTCTGGAAGAAGGCGTTGTAGAAGGGCAGCGTCTGCAGCTGCCGCGTGGCGGCGTCGACCAGGTCCTGCTGGCCGTAGCCGACGTTGACGCACCACAGGCCGCTCATCGCGTCCAGGATCTTGTGGCCGTCGTTGTCCCACAGGTAGATGTTGTCGGCGCGCGTGATGATGCGCGCGCCCTGGCTGGCCAGGCCTTGGTGGTCGGTGAAGGGGTGCAGGAAATGCGCCGCGTCGGCGGCCTGCCAGTCCTTGGTGCTGCGCGGGGTGCTGCGGGTGGTGGTCACGGCGTATCCTCAGACATGCAGCAGCAGGTGCTCGCGTTCCCAGGGCGAGATCACCTTCATGAACTCGGCGTGCTCGATCTCCTTGACCTCGCTGTACACGGTGATGAAACCCGCGCCCAGCATTTCGGCCAGATCGGTCTCGGCGCGCAGCAGGTTCAGCGCCTCGATCAGCGAGCGCGGCAGCTGGAAGTCACCCAGGTAGGCATCGCCCTTGCATTCGGCCGTGGGCTCGATGCGCTTCTTGATGCCCAGGTAGCCGCAGGCCAGCGTGGCGGCCAGCGCCACATAGGGGTTGGCATCGGCGCCGATGACGCGGTTCTCGATGCGCCGCGCGGCCGGTGATGCCAGCGGCGAGCGTATGCCGACGGTGCGGTTGTCGGTGCCCCACTGGATGTTGATCGGTGCGGCCGTGAAGCGTGACAGCCGCCGGTAGCTGTTGACGTAGGGCGCAAACAGCGCCATCGCCGCCGGCGTGTACTTCTGCAGGCCGCCGATGTACCAGAAGAACTCCTGGCTGGGCGTGCCGTCGGGGTTGCTGAAGATGTTGCCGCCGTCGCTGCTGCGCACCACGCTCTGGTGCACGTGCATCGCGCTGCCGGGCTCGCCGGCAATCGGCTTGGCCATGAAGGTGGCGTACATGTCGTGGCGCAACGCCGCCTCGCGCACCGTGCGCTTGAACAGAAAGACCTCGTCGGCCAGACCCAGCGGGTGAGCGTGGAAGAAGTTGATTTCCATCTGCCCGGCGCCGACCTCGTGGATCAGCGTGTCGACGTTGAGCTCCATCTTTTCGCAATAGGCGTAGATGTCCTCGAACAGCGGGTCGAACTCGTTGACGGCGTCGATCGAATAGGCCTGGCGGCTGGTTTCGCTGCGCCCGCTGCGGCCCACGGGTGGCTTCAGCGGCACGTCGGGGTCGGTGTTGCGCGCCACCAGATAGAACTCGAGCTCGGGTGCCACCACCGGCGCCCAGCCCTCGGCCGCGTACAGATCGCACACATGGCGCAGCACCGAGCGCGGCGCGTAGGGCACGAGCTGGCCGGCGCGGTCGTAGCAGTCGTGGATCACCTGCGCCGTGGGGTCGGTGGCCCAGGGCACGATGCGCACCGTGGTCGGGTCGGGACGCAACTGCATGTCGCGGTCGGTGGGCGAGATGACGTCGTAGTACGGCCCCTCTTCGGGGAACTCACCGGTCACACCCATCGCGACCACGGCTTCGGGCAGCCGCATGCCGCGATCCTCGGTGAATTTCTCGCGCGGCAGGATCTTGCCGCGCGCCACGCCGGTGAGGTCGGGCACCAGGCATTCGATCTCGGTCACGCGGTGCTGGTTAAGCCAGATCTCGAGGTCGCTGAAGGTGAAGTTGTCTCTGGTGGTCATGACTGCGGCCTGAGCAGGTTTGCAGGGGCGCCGGGCGCCAGGGGATCTTCGGCCGCAGCCGAGGGGCTGCGGCGGTCAGGGCATCAAGCAGGCAAGGGGCCCCGCACACGGTCACGGTAGTTGCGCAGGGCCGCACCAAAGGCTTCGAAGATGCGGCTTGACTCCGGGTTGTCGGCAGCCCGCCACTCGGGGTGCCACTGCAGGCACAGGTTGAACCCGGGTGCGGCCTCGACCGAGAAAGCCTCGACCAGCCCATCGGGCGCGGTGGCTTCGACACGAACGCCCGGTGCCAGCCGCGCGAGGCCCTGGCCGTGCACCGAATTCACCTCGAAGCGCGTGGTGTCGACGATCTGCGCCAGCCGGCCACCGGGGCACACGTCGACGGGGTGCGCCAGGCCGTATTGAACGTGCGCAGGCTCGCTGGCCGTTGCGCGGTGGTCGGCATAGGCACCCGATGCGCCGCTGGCTTCGTGCACCGCCTGATGCAGCGTGCCGCCGAGCGCCACGTTGACCTCCTGCGTGCCGCGGCAGATGGCCAGCAGCGGCATGCCACGCGCCAGCACCTTGGGGATCAGCGGCAGCGTCCAGTCGTCACGCACCGGGTCCAGCGGCAGTGCCGGGTCGTGCACCACCTGGTCGAAGTTCGACGGGTGCACGTTGGACGCCGACCCGGTCAGCATCACGCCGTCGGCCAGGTCGAGCAGTTCGTCGAGCTCCCACAGCTCGGCGCGCGGCACCACCAGCGGCAGCGCGCCGGCCAGTCGAACCCCATCGACGTACTTGCGGCCGACCACGTGGAACGGGTGATCGCCGATTGGCTTGTTGCAGGCCGGAACCAGCACCAGCGGGCGTCGTGGCATCTCAGGGCTGGCGTGGGCGGCGGCCTTCGTCATCATCACGAGAGCATATCGCGCAAGCGGTACCAGGCCATCGCCAGCACCAGGCTCGGCGTGCGCAGCCAGGGCCCGCCAGGGAAGGGCCGGTGCCGCAGTCGCGTGAAGACATCGAAGCGTGAGGCGTCACCGCACAGGGCGTCGGCGACCAGGCGACCGGCCAGCCCGGTCAGCGCCAGACCATGGCCCGAGAAGCCCTGCAGGTGGTAGATGTTGCCGGCGCCGCCGGCCAGGCGGCCGAAATCAGGGGCGCGGTTCATCGTGATGTCGACGAAGCCGCCCCAGCCGTACTCGACCTTCACGTCGCGCAGCTGCGGGAAGGTGGCGCGCATGCGCCGGCCCATGCTGGCCGCCAGGTCGGCTGGCGCGGCCAGGCTGTAGCTGACGCGTCCGCCATACAGCAGGCGGTCATCGTTGGTGGTGCGAAAGTAGTCGAGCACGAAATTGCTGTCACAGACTGCGGCGCGCGACGGGATCAGGCTGTCGGCCAATGCTGCGTCCAGCACCTCGGTGCAGCCGATGAAGGTGCCCACCGGCATGATGCGCGTCGCCAGTTCCGGCGCCACGGCGCCTAGGTGCACATTGCCGGCCAGCAGCACCTGATCGGCACTGACGTTGCCGCGAGCCGTCTCCAGCACTGCGGGTGCACCCGGCCGCAGGCGGCGTACCGGCGAGTGTTCGTGCACAGCGACGCCGGCCGCCGCGGCGGCGCGCGCCAGACCCAGCGTGTATTTCAGTGGGTTCAGGTGGCCCGATCGCGGATCGTGGATGCCGCCGTGGTAACGCTGGCTGGCGATCCAGCGTGGCATGTCGACGCTGTGCAGGCGCTGCAGCGGGTAGGCATAGACCTGCTCGATGCGGTCGGCCCAGGCCTGCAGCCGCGCTGCCTTGCGCGCGCTGGAGGCCAGGCCCAGATAGCCGGCGTGCCATTCGCAGTCGATGCCGTGCTCGGCCTGGCGCTGCTGCAACAGGTCCAGCGCCTCGATCGACAGCTTCCAGACTCGGCGTGCGTCGTCCAGTCCGAGCTGGGCCTCGATCACGTCCTGGTCGCAGGCCAGGCCGTGGATGGCCTGGCCGCCATTGCGGCCGCTGGCGCCGCTGCCGATCTCGCATGCCTCGAGCAGCCGCACCTGGCGGCCGCGCCGTGCCAGGTCGATTGCTGCAGAAAGGCCGGCCAGCCCGCCGCCGACGATGGCGACGTCGCAGCGCACGTCGCCGTCCAGCGGCGCGAAGCTCAGCGTGCGTGGGGTCGTCGCCGCGTAATAAGAGTTCCGGGCCAGGCCCTGGTCGATTTGCAGCAGGCGCACGGTCGATGCTAGACGGCCCTCTTCAGCATGGTCCCCATCGCCTTCGAGGCCGATGGGGTGAAGAACACCTTGTCCATGCCGGTGGTCGCGCCATCGAGTTCGGCTGCCTGATCCTGGATGGCCTTCACCCTGCGCGGCGCCTGCTTGAACTGCCGGTTGCTCGTGAACGGCATCCAGAAGGCGTCGGGGTCGGTGCACATGGGGGGTTTCAGCGGCAGGGGCGAGGGCAGAAGTCTAGCCACGCCGCTGCGCGCACGACGCAAACCGGTGGCGCGGGCCCTCACGCGGCGTCAGTCGTCGCGTGCGGCAGCCGCCTGCTGCAGCGCCTGCTGGTGGCGCTTGGCTTCGGGGTAGATCAGGGACTCTTCGAGCCCGATGTGCTCGTGGTACAGCGCCGTGAACACCGGCAGGGCGTTGCGCAGCATGGTCAGGTCGTACCAGTTGTAGCCATTGGCGATGGCCTCGATCTGCGGCGCCAGTTGCAGCCAGTCTTCTTCCAGCCAGCCATGGTCTTGCTGCAGGCGGCGCACGTGCTGCACCAGTTCGGCGTCGTCGCTGTCCAGCAGCGGCGGAAAGACGAACTGCTCTTCCTCTGCATGATGCTGGCGCGCGCTGGCGCCAAAGAAGTCATGGATCGCCTGCGCACTGGCACGCGCGATGGCGTCGGGCCCGTTGTCGTCGACATGCCTGAGCAGACGGTCGAACTGCGCCAGCATGTCCAGCGTTTGTGCATGCGTGCGGTCAAGGGTTTCGAAGCGCGGCAACGACGGTGCCGGGCTGCGCGACGGGCGGGCTTTGCCCTCGGAGTGGGCCGAGGCTGATGTCATGGTGTGAACTCCTTCGCTGAGCGCTCATTCTTGGGCTGGCGCCAGGCCTCGTCTTGCGCCCGGTCAAGCTCGCGGCGATGAAGCCGCGATGCGCCCGCACAGGTAGGTCCAGACGAAGTTGGCGGCGGCCTGGCTGCTCAGCTCGGCGTGGTCATAGGGTGGTGCGACCTCGACACAGTCCATGCCGACGAAGGGCAGGGCAGCCAGTTCCTCGAGCAGGGTCAGCACCTGGTTGCTGCTCAGGCCGCCGGGTTCGGGGGTTCCGGTGCCCGGGGCGAAGGCGGGGTCCAGGCAATCGATGTCCAGGCTCAGGTAGACCGGCGGGTTGCCCAGCGAATGCAGCCTGGACCGGATGGTCTGCAGCACCGGCTGCAGTTGGGCCGGACTTTCCAGCCCGCGCATGGCCCGGGCG
The DNA here is from genome assembly GCA_016707445.1 of Rubrivivax sp. GTDB lineage: Bacteria > Pseudomonadota > Gammaproteobacteria > Burkholderiales > Burkholderiaceae_C > Rubrivivax. The sequence goes on along the minus strand of JADJHR010000007.1, from coordinate 151,085 downwards.
CTGAAGATCAGCCCGCCCTGGTCTTGCACAAAATCGCGCGCCTGACGCTGGCCGGCCGAGCGTATGCCCAGTTGCACGAAACCAGCGGACAGCACCAGACCTTCGTGCATCGCCTCGCTGACCCAGGTGCCGTGGCCGCTGGGTTCGCCGAAGTGGTCGCTCCAGGTGTCGCAATGGGCGTCGAAATGAATCACCGCCAGCGGCCGCTGCAGCCAGGCGCGATAGGCACGCAGCAGCGGCAATGTGATCGAGTGGTCACCGCCCAGCCAGACCATGTGCTGCGCCGCCAGCAGCGGCGGCAGCAAGGGCGCCAGCGCGGCGCGCATGGCCTCGATCGAGGTGTTGGGCAGCGCCAGATCGCCGTGGTCGGCCAGCAGCCCGATCGGCGTGACGTCGAAGTGCGGGTGGATGCCGTCACACAGCATGTGGCTGGCCTGCCGGATCGCCCTCGGCCCCAGCCGTGCCCCGGGCCGGTTGGTGGTGGCCCCGTCCCAGGCGATGCCGGCGACGCCGAAGGGCTGGTCGGCGGCGGCGTCGACCTTCAGAAAGCGCTGATCGGACAGGAAGGCAAAGCTGGACATCGCGCGGCACACTGGAGGCTGATCGGACCTGCCATTAGACCTGCCATTAGACCTGCCATTGGAACTGCCAATCGACCTCCCATCAGACAGACCCACCATCCGAGCCTGAACCATGAAGCCCATCCTGATCCTGCAGCACCTTTCAGCCGACGGCCCGGGCTACTTCGGCCACTGGCTGCGCGAGCAGGCTGTGCCTTTCGAGGTGTGCAACACCCAAGCCGGGCCGGATTTCCCGCCCGCGCTGGACACCTTTTCAGCGCTCGCCGTGCTGGGCGGCGAAATGAGCGCCAACGACCCGCTGCCGTCGCTGCGCCAGGCCGAGGCCCTGATCCTGCAGGCGGTGAATGCCGACAAGCCGGTGATCGGCCACTGCCTGGGCGGGCAGTTGATGGCACGCGCACTGGGCGGGCGGGTGATGGATTCGCCGGCACCCGAGATTGGCTGGCAGCGCATCGATATGCTGCCGGGCGCGCAGCCGCAGTCGTGGTTCGGTCAGCGCACGCAGGCCACGGTCTTCCAATGGCATTTCGAGGCTTTCGAGTTGCCGCCTGGTGCCACCGCCTTGGCCCGCAGCCCGGTCTGCACGAATCAGGCGTTCGCGCTTGGCCCGCACCTGGGCATGCAGTTCCACGTCGAGGTCGATGTCGACAAGGTCACGCGCTGGTCGCACGACAAGGGCGAACGCTGGCGTGCGGCGCAGCAGCAATACCCTGCGACCGTGCAGGGCCCTGAAGCGCTGCGCGCCGGCTTGCAGTCGCACCTGCCCGCGCAGCAAGGGCTGGCCAGGCAGCTGTATGGGCGCTGGTTGCAGGCGGTATCTCGGCGGTAGGGGCAGGTTTCAGCATCGCGAAATCACACTTTCACAATGTGAAACGAACGCATGCGGCGACGCAGCAAAATTCGCCATATGGAAGAGTCTCGTTCCATATCGTGAAGTCAAGAAGTCAAGTTGTTGAATTTATTGAATAACTTTTCATGTCTTCTATAAGACACAAGTGTTGGCACGCTTTGGAGCAAGCGTTAACCTGACAGGGTTGAATCTTGATTCCACTTCAGCAACAACCGGAGCCCCGACATGAGCAGACCCACCCGTGAACAGCAAGCCGCCGCCCTCGAGAAGGACTGGGCTGAGAACCCCCGCTGGAAGGGCATCCAGCGCGGCTACAGCGCCGCCGACGTGGTGCGCCTGCGCGGGTCGCTGCAGGTTGAGCACACCCTGGCCAAGCGCGGTGCCGAAAAGCTGTGGACGCTGATCAACACCGAGCCCTTCGTCAACACGCTGGGCGCGCTGACCGGCAACCAGGCCATGCAGCAGGTCAAGGCCGGCCTGAAGGCGATCTACCTGTCGGGCTGGCAGGTGGCGGCCGACGCCAACGACAACGGTGAGATGTACCCCGACCAGAGCCTTTACTCGGTGGACTCGGTGCCCAAGGTTGTCAAGCGCATCAACGGCGCCTTTGCCCGCGCCGACCAGATCCAGTGGAGTGAAGGCAAGGACGACATCGACTACTTCGCGCCCATCGTCGCCGACGCCGAAGCCGGCTTTGGCGGTGTGCTGAACGCGTTCGAGCTGATGAAGGCCATGATCGACGCCGGTGCCGCCGGCGTGCACTTCGAGGACCAGCTGGCCAGCGTCAAGAAGTGCGGCCACATGGGTGGCAAGGTGCTGGTGCCCACGCGCGAAGCGGTGGCCAAGCTGGTGGCTGCCCGCCTGGCTGCCGACGTGATGGGCACACCCACCATCCTGCTGGCGCGCACCGATGCCGAAGCGGCCGACCTGGTGACCAGCGACGTCGACGACAACGACCGCGCCTTCCTGACCGGTGAGCGCACCGTCGAAGGCTTCTTCAAGTCGAAGAACGGCCTCGAGCAATCGATCAGCCGCGGCCTGGCCTATGCGCCGTATGCCGACCTGATCTGGTGCGAGACCGGCAAGCCCGACCTGGTCTTTGCCAAAGCCTTTGCCGACGCCATCCACGCCAAGTTCCCGGGCAAGCTGCTGGCCTACAACTGCAGCCCCAGCTTCAACTGGAAGAAGAACCTGGACGACGCCACGATCGCCAAGTTCCAGCGCGAGCTGGGTGCCATGGGCTACAAGTTCCAGTTCATCACGCTGGCCGGCTTCCACAGCCTGAACTACAGCATGTTCGAACTGGCACACGGCTACGCGCGCAACAACATGACGGCGTTCGTCGAACTGCAACAGAAGGAGTTCGCTGCTGCCGACAAGGGCTTTACCGCGGTGAAGCACCAGCGCGAGGTCGGCACCGGCTACTTCGACGCCGTGACGACGACCATCGAGCGTCAGGCCTCGACCGCAGCGCTGAAGGGTTCGACCGAAGACGAACAGTTCTTCGACGGCACGAACCATTGACCCCCGAGGCGGCCTGACAGCCGCCCGCGGGGCTTGCTTTCGGCGTTGCGGCCTGGTTTGGCCGCGGCGCCTTTTTCGTCCTCAGCTGCGCTTTCTGCGCCACACCAGCAAGCCAAAGCAGACGGAGCTGATCGCCAGTGCCAGCAGCAGCAGCGGGCTGTTCAGTGCCTGCAGCGAATGCCAGGCGTCGCCTGCCGCCCAGGATGGGTAAGCACGCAGTACCTCGACCGGGTCCGAGGTCGGTGTGAAGCGCATGCCGCCGGGGCTGGCGCCGTAGACGAAGGAGCGACCGACGTTGATCATCAACTCGCGCCCCAGGTCCCACACCGCGCGATAGCCGAACACCTTGTCCAGCAGGTTGGCCAGCACCACGAGCCCGATCGCCAGCGCCGGTATTCCCCAACGTTTGAGCCAGGCCGACGCCGCCATCACCAGCAGGATCAGCGGCGACAGCCAGATCGTGGCCAGCACCAGGCCCAGCGCGGTGCGCAGCATCGTGCTCAACCAGGCCAGAGCAATCAGTCCCCAGGGCAGGCTGAACCACTCCCCCAGGCCGATGAAACGTGCGACGAGCAACAGCGAGACCAGATGTCCGGCCAGCATGCCCAGGCCCAGCGCCGCCAGCGGAAACAGCAGCAGATGGACCAGCAGCGGTGCCGACAGCGCCGGCAGGTGCCCCACCGGCAGCGACAGCCAGAACTCGATCGACCGATCCTGTTGATCACGGCGCGCCAGCCCGGGCGACTGCAGCAGCGCACTGAACCAGGCCAGCACGAAGCTCAGCACCCCGGTTCCGACGATGGCCGCGGTGGCCAGCGCCAGCGCTGGCGCGCGGCCGAAGTCGAGCACCACGTCGGTGTCGTTGACGTTGACCGTCACGTGGCCGACCAGCAGTGCCAGCAACGCGATGAAGAGCGGCGCCGCGACGATCACCATCCACCCCAGACGATGCTGGTACCACTCGCGTAGCAACAGGGTCTTGAAACTTGTCATCGTCGATGTCCTCGTCAGAATTGGGTGCGTTCGGCTTCGGGTGCGCGCGTGAGGGCGATGAACAGGTCGACCAGGCTGGGTCGAATGCGCCGGCCCAGGGCCTGCACCGACGCTGGCGGCTCACCGTCGAACAGCGCCGCGCTGCCGCCCTGCACGCGGTAACGCAGCAAGGGGTGCGCGGCCGCCATATCGGCGGCGACGGTCGCGTCGTGGCCCAACGCGACGAAGCGCTTGTCGATGTCTTCCAGGCTGATCGACAGCGCCAGCCGGCCTTCGTTGAGCATCATCACGTCGGACACCAGGGTCTCGATCTCTTCCACCTGGTGCGTGCTGATCACCACGCTGCGCTCGCCGTCGCACCACTCGTCGATCAGCATCTCGTAGAAGGCCTTGCGCGAGATCACGTCCAGGCCCAGCGTGGGCTCGTCCAGGATCATCAGCCGGGCGTCGATTGCGGCCACCAGCGCCAGGTGGGCCTGCACGACCATGCCCTTGGACAGCGTTTTCACCTTGTCCGACAGACGCACGCTGGTTCGCTTGAGCAAGGTGCGGGCACGTTCGGCTGAAAAGGCCGGATGCAGCCCCGACATCAGCGTGATCAGTTCGCCCACTCGCGCCCAGCGTGGCAGCACCGCCACGTCGGGGATGTAGCACACGTGCTGCAGCAGCGGCACGCGCTGGCGGCGCGGGTCCATGCCCAGCACCTGCAAGCTGCCGGCGCCACCGCACAGGCCCACCATGGCTTTCATCAGCGTGGTCTTGCCGGCCCCGTTGTGCCCGAGCAGGCCAACCACGCGGCCCTTGGGAATGCTAAAGCTGACGTCGTCCACGGCCACCTTGCTGCCATAGCGCAGGGTCAGTTGTCGCGCCTCGACGAGCGCATCGTTCATTGCACATCCTCCCAGTTCAGGTCACGCGGACCCAGGCCCAGCCGACGCAGCCGCTGGCGCAGCCGCGGCCATTCGTCGTTGAGAAAACGATCGCGCTCCAGGTCGCGCAGCCGCTGTCGCGCGCCTGGCCTGACGTACATCCCGAGTCCGCGTCGAGTCTCCAGAAGCCCCTCGTCACCCAGTGCCTGCAACGCACGGTTGACGGTCAGCGGATTGAGCAGGTACTGCCCGGCCAGGCTGCGCACCGAGGGCATCGGTTCGCCTTCGGCCGGATCGCCGTCGAGCAGGCCGGCCGCCAGCAGGTCGGCCAGTTGCTGGTAGATCGGCAGCTGTAGATCCCAGGTCTGCATCGGCTGCGCCTTGGTGTATTGCTGAGGTAGCACACCATAGCGGCAGGCGATCCTGACGGCGGAGCGGATGCGACGGACTGCCGGCCGGTGCGACGAACTGCAGCCGCCGGAGCGTGGCTGCGTCTGCAGCTACATCGACGACAGCAGCATCTGCAGGTAGTCGTCGCGGGTGGCGAGTCGCGGGTTGGTTTTGTGGCAGTGGTCGGCCATCGCGCCGTCGATCACGCGTTCGAACAGATCCGGCGCGACGCCCATGGCGCGCAAGCCGCTGGGCAAGCCCAGGCGGGCGTTCATCGCCGTGATCGCGTTTGCCAGTTCAGCGCCTTGGCGGTCGCAGCCCGGCAGGCCCATCGCGTGCGCCATGCGCTGCAGCCGCTGCTCGGCCTGGATCGACGGCGCTTCGGCATTGAAGCGGATCACCGCCGGCAGGAACATGGCGTTCAGCGTGCCATGGTGCAGCCGCGGGTCGACGCCGCCCAGGCTGTGCGACAGCGAGTGCACGCAGCCCAGACCCTTCTGGAACGCCATCGCGCCTTGCATGCTGGCGCTCATCATGGCCCAGCGGGCGTCTCGGTCGGCACCGTCCTTCGTGGCGCGCTCGATGTGCGCCCAGCCGCGCTGCAGCCCGTCCAGCGCAATGCCGTCGGCCGGCGGGTTGACGGCCGGCGCCATGAAGGTCTCCATGCAGTGCGCGATGGCGTCCATGCCGGTGGCCGCCGTCAGCAGCGGCGGCAGGCCCAGTGTCAGGCCGGGGTCGAGCAGTGCCGCCCGGGGCATCAGGTGCCAGCTGTGAAAGCCCAGCTTGCGGCCATCGTCCAGGATCAGGATGGCGCCGCGCGCCACCTCGCTGCCGGTGCCGGCCGTGGTGGGCACGGCGATCAGCGGCGCCGCACGGTCGGTGATCCTTGCGCTGCCGCCTTCGATGGTGGCGTAGGTCTTCAGCGGCCCTTCGTGGGTGGCCGCGATGGCCACGCCCTTGGCCAGGTCGATGCTGCTGCCGCCGCCCACCGCCACCAGGCCGTCGCAGCCTTCGGCCTGGTAGACGGCGCAGGCTGCGCGAACGCCGGCCTCGGTCGGATTGCTGGGTGTCTGGTCAAATACCGCATGCGCCAGGCCGCCCAATGCGGCCAAGACCTCGGCCAGCACGCCGGCATCACGCACCCCGGCGTCACTCACGATCAGCGGCTTGTGCATGCCGATGCGGCGGCATTCGTCCGGCAGCAGGCGCACGGTGCCGAAGTCGATGTCGATCTGGGTCAGGTACTGGATGCGGGCCATCAGTGGGTCAAGGGCAGGGCGAAGTGATCCTGAAGTATGAGCTGCAGCCGCATTCAGGCACCGATGTCGAGCACGCGCAGGCACAGCTTACCGAGGTCGCGTCCGAAATGCGCCCGCACGGTGCGCACGCGCACTGGCGTGCCGGCTTTGGGCATCACGACAGAAGGGTCCTGCAGCGCCGCGTAGGTCAGCGAATCCATGCTGGCCTCGGTCTGTCGACCCAGCCGCCATTTGTCGGAGACCAGGGTCGCACCCATGCTGCGAATCGAGCCCTTCATCGTGGGGTTGGACCACAGCTTGCGCTCGCGCGGGCACAGATTGGCGACGTAGACATCGGCGCGACCGGACACCAGCTGCTCAAAGGCGTCGCGGGCCATGCGGTCACCGTTGGCCTGCACCTCGAGCCGCAACTTGGCGACGTCGTTGGCGCTGTACGTGGCACCGTTGCCCGAGTTCCCGGACGGCAGCTTCAACACCTCGGACTGGGCATCCGCCGCACAAGGCGCCTGCTGATAGACCGTGCCCCCGTTGACGGCGCACTTGTAGGTGGCGGCCAGCAGTGGCAACGGCGCGACCAGAATCAGGGCCAGTGGCAAGGTCAGTGACAGTCGGTTTCGGCGTTGATTCATGGGTGGTGTGGGGTGGCGGCTGCGGGATTCGGCAGCATCATCGCCGCTGATGTGGCTCGCAGCATTGAGCCCGCGGGCCGTGTGTGTCGGATGCCACATCCGACACATGGCGTCGATGCGCGTCGCGTTGACGGTCGGCGACTGCGGCGAACGTATGCTCGTGGCCTTGCAACCCGCCCGATCGATCTCTTGAGCACCCATCTGCTAACCCCTGCCATGGCCGGCCTGCTCGACCGCATCCGGCGTGTCGGGCGCCAGCCCTGGCACCGGTTGAGCCCGGACGAGGCGCGCAAGGCGTATGTGCTGGGTGCCGAGGTGCTGGAGCCACCACGCGCGCCACTGTCCCGGGTGCAGGACTTGACGCTGCCTGGCGGTGATGGCGGCGAGCGGCCGGCGCGGCTGTACGCGCCGTCGACGCAACGCCTGCCACTGCTGCTGTACTTTCATGGCGGCGGCTTCGTCATCGGCGGGCTCGAGACCCACGACAGCCTGTGCCGCCAGCTGGCGCTGCGCAGCGGCTGCGCGGTGCTGGCGCTGGACTACCGGCTGGCGCCCGAGCACCGCTTTCCGGCGGCCGTGGACGACAGCTGGGCGGCCATGCGCTGGCTGGCGCAGCACGCCGATGCGCTGGGCCTGGACGGCCGCCGGCTGGCGGTGGGTGGCGACAGTGCGGGTGGCACGCTGGCCGCGGTGTCGGCCTTGCATGCCCGTGACATCGGCGTACCGCTGGCGCTGCAGCTGCTGATCACGCCCGGCACCACGGCGCATGCCGACACGCCATCGCACAAGCTGTTCGCCAACGGGTTTCTGCTCGACGCCGCAGCGATCGACTGGTTCTTCGACCATGCCATCGACTACCACCACCGGCGCGACTGGCGCTTTGCGCCGCTGCTGGTCGAAGACGTGGACGGCGTCGCGCCGGCCTGCGTGATCCTGGCCGAATGCGATCCGCTGGTCGACGAAGGCCTGGCTTATGCCGACCGGCTGCGAGCCGCTGCGGTGGCCGTGGACCTCGAGCTGTACCGCGGTGTCACGCATGACTTCATCAAGATGGGCCGCGTGCTGAATGAAGCCGGGCATGCCCTCGACGCCGCGGCCGCGGCTTTGAAGCAAGCCCTGAAACCTTGAACCCACCTGTGTTCGCCCAGTGAGCCTGCCATGAGCCAACGATCCGACTTCCGCCACTTCGAACGCCTGCGCGTGCGCTGGGTCGAGGTCGACATGCAGAAGATCGTCTTCAATGGCCACTACCTGACGTACATCGACACCGCCGTGGCCGGCTACTGGCGTGCCTTGGCCATGCCCTACCACGAGGTGATGGAGCTGCTGCAGGGTGACCTGTACGTGCGCAAGGCGACGCTCGAGTACGAAGGCTCGGCGCGCTATGACGACCAGCTGGACGTGGGCGTGCGGTGCGCGCGCATCGGCAACTCGTCGGTGGTCTTTGAAGGCGCGGTGTTCCGCGCTGAAGAGCGGCTGGTGCTGGGTGAACTGGTCTATGTGTTCGCCGACCCGGCCACGATGCGCAGCAAGGCCGTACCGCCCGATCTGCGCGAGGTGCTGCTGGGCTTCGAGGCCGGCAAGCCCATGGTCGACGTGCGCGTGGGCACCTGGGACCAACTGGGCCGCGAGGCGCAGAAGATCCGCAGCGTGGTGTTCATCGACGAGCAGAAGATTCCGGCCGAGATGGAATGGGACGCCGCCGACGCCGAGTGCCTGCACGCCGTGGCCTACAACCGGTTCGGCGTGCCGCTGGCCACCGGCCGCCTGCTGGAACATGTGCCCGGCACGGCCAAGATCGGCCGCATGGCGGTGCTGCCGGCGATGCGTGGCAGCAACATCGGCCGCGCGGTGCTGGACGCGCTGATGGCGGTGGCGCGCGCGCAAGGTGAACGCGAGGTGCTTCTGCATGCGCAGATCAGCGCCGCGGGTTTCTACCAGCGCGCGGGATTCCAGACGCGCGGGCCACAATTCGACGAGGCCGGCATCGCCCACGTGGAGATGGTGCGCGTGCTGTAGACACGTTGCCCGCAGGGGCGCAACCCGCTGCCCCGCCAGAAGGAACCCTTCGTGAAACTGCTCGAACTGCTGGCCAAGGCGTGCGCGGTCGTGGCCGGTGTGCTGATGACCGTGATCACGCTGATGACTTGCGTCAGCCTGATCGGCCGCAACACGGTGGGCTGGACCATCGTTGGCGACTTCGAGCTGTCGGGCGCGACCGCGGGTGCGGCGATCGCGTTGTTCCTGCCCTGGTGCCAGGTCCGTCGCGGCAACATCATCGTCGACTTCTTCACCACCCGTGCCCCAGCGGCCACCAACGCGGCGCTCGACCGCCTGGGCGCGCTGCTGTATGCGCTGGCGCTGGGCCTGATGACCTGGCGCACGAGCATCGGCGGCATCAACGCGTGGTCCAGCCAGTCGACCACGATGATGATGGGGTTCCCCGAGTGGGTGGTCTATGCGTTCATGGTGCCGCCGCTCTTGCTGTGCACGCTGATCGGGCTGGCACAGGCGACCCTCGGCATGGACAAGGGGGTTCGCTGATGTCTCCCCTGATGCTGTGCCTGCTGATCTTCGGCGTGATGCTGCTGCTGATGGCGCTGCGCACGCCGATCGCGGTGGCGATGTTCGCCGCCGGTTCGGTGGGCTACGTGGTGCAGGCTGGCTGGCTGCCGCTGGCCAACTTCCTGAACACGCAGGCCTTTGCGCGATTTGCCAGCTACGACCTCAGCGTGATCCCGCTGTTCATCCTGATGGGCAACTTCGCCACCCAGGGCGGTATTTCGCGTGCGCTGTTCGAGTTCGCGTCGGCCCTGATGGGACGCTTCAAGGGCGGACTGGCGATGGCCGCGGTGCTGGCCAGCGCGGCGTTTGGCGCCATCTGCGGATCATCGGTGGCCACCGCCGCCACCATCACCAGCGTGGCCCTGCCCGAGTTGCGCAGGCACGGCTACTCCGGGCGGCTGGCCACCGGCACGCTGGCCGCTGCAGGCACGCTGGGCATCCTGATCCCGCCGTCGGTGCCGCTGGTCATCTACGCCATCCTGACCGAACAGAATATCGCCAAACTGTTTGCCGCGGCCATGGTGCCCGGGTTCATCGCGATGCTGGGCTACATGGCCGCGATCGCGATCTACGTGCGGCTGGTGCCCGGGCAGGCGCCAGACGACGACCAGGCGGCGCGGGTGACGCCCGCGCTGCTGATCGGCGTGCTGCCGATCGCCATCATCTTCACGATCGTGTTCGTCGGCATCTACGGCGGATTCTTCACGCCCACCGAAGGCGCGGCGGTGGGTGCCGCTGCCACTTTTGTTGCCGCGCTGGCCCGGCGCGAGCTGAGCTGGGCCGGCTTCAAGCAGTGCCTGTACGGCACCGCCGAATCCTCGGCGATGATCTTTCTGATCTTCCTCGGTGCCGACTTGATGAATTCGGCGCTGGCGCTGACCCAGGTGCCGGCGCAGCTGGCGTCGGTGGTGCAGGGCTGGGGCCTGTCGCCGGTGCTGGTGGTGTCGGCCATCCTCGTCTTCTACGTGGTGCTGGGCGCCGTGATGGACGAGCTGAGCATGATCCTGCTGACCATCCCGATCTTCTTCCCGCTGATCATGGGGCTGGATTTCGGCATGCCCAAGGAGAGTGTGGCCATCTGGTTCGGCATCATGGTGTTGATGACGGTGGGCTTCGGCCTGCTGGCGCCACCCGTGGGGCTGAACGTCTACGTGGTCAACGGCCTGGCCAAGGACGTGCCGATCGCCGAAAGCTACCGTGGAGTGATGCCGTTCCTGATCAGCGACACGCTTCGCACCTTGCTGCTGCTGCTGTTTCCGTCGATTTCGCTGTGGTTCCTGCAGTTCCTGAAGTAGTGGCGGCTTCGGGAAAACCGCGACAACGTCGACCAAGGCAGGGCGTTAAGGTGCCGTCCGCAGCCCACCCATCGGAGAAATCCCCATGAAAAGACGCAGTTTCGTGCACGGCGCGGCCGTTGCCGCCAGCCTGGGCACACCGCTGGCCGCACTGGCCCAGCAGGCCGTCACGCTCAAGTTCCACACCTTCATGTCGCCGCAGTCCAACGTCTGGCTGGGCATGCACAAGCCATGGATGGACAAGGTCGAGAAAGAGTCGGGTGGCCGCATCAAGTTCGAGGCCTATCCGGCGATGCAGCTCGGCGGCACGCCGGTTCAACTCTACGACCAGGCTCGTGACGGCGTGGTCGATGTCGTCTGGACCTTGCCCGGCAATACCTCCGGGCGCTTTCCGCGCGTCGAGGTGTTCGAGCTGCCGTTCATCATGAACAACGCCGAGGCCACGTCCAAGGCCTACTGGGAGTACGTCCAGACCCAGGCCCCCGACGAGTTCAAGGACACCCACGTGCTGGCCCTGCACGTGCACGGCCCGGGCATGTTCCATTCGGCCACCAAGCTGATCAAGAGCCCGACCGACCTGAAGGGCATGAAGGTGCGTGGCCCCACGCGCCAGGTGACCAAGATGCTGGGTGCGGTAGGCGCGATCCCGGTGGGCATGCCGCTGCCGCAGATCCCCGACGCGCTGAGCAAGGGCACGATCGACGCCTGCGTCATCCCCTGGGAGGTGGTGCCCTCGGTCAAGGTGCACGAACTGACCAAGTTCCACAGCGAGTTCGATCACGCTGGGCCGGCGCTGTACACCACCACCTTCGTGATGACCATGAACAAGGCCCGCTACGAGGGACTGGCGCCCGACCTGAAGAAGGTGATCGACGCGAACTCGGGTCAGGCCACGTCGGGCTGGCTGGGCAAGACGCAGCAGGGCAACGACATCCCCGGCCGCAAGACCGCGGCCGATCGCGGCAACACCATCTACCAGTTCACCCCTGCGCAGCGCGAAGAGTTCGTCAAGCTGTCGGCGCGCATCGACGACGAATGGGTGGCCGACCTGGACAAGCGCGGGCACAAGGGCAAGGAACTGCTGGCCACTGCGCGCTCACTGATCGCCAAGCACGGTAAGGCTTGAGCGCCGGAAGGCGGCGAACGCCCTGAGCCGGTCGAGCGTGCATCTCGCGCTCGGCCGGCAATGCCTGACGACGTTCTGCGCCGCGTGGACTGACATCGGCGGGGTCCGGAGACGCCATCCACCGCTTGTTGTCAGGCCGCGGCGTTCCAGACCACGAAGTCGGCCGCCTGTGATTGCTCGACCAGGCGATCGATCACCTGCAGCAGCGTATCGCTGGCCCGGCTGGGGTCGGTCTCGAACAACTGCGACGCGTAGCCCAGGCGGGCGTCGCGCGCGCGGTCGCTGCTCAGGACATCGATCAAGGTCTGGCTGAAGTCTTCGACCTGAAAAGGCACGCGAAACTCACCCGGCGGAACCAGGCTGAAGTCGGGCTCGTAGCGCTGATGCCCGCCCTCGTGCAGTTCGAGTGTCAGCACCGGCCTGCCGGTCAGCAGGTAGTCGAACATGATCGACGAGTAATCCGTCACCAGCGCATCGAAGCGGTGCAGCCACGGGTAGATGTCGACGCCGGGGTCGATCAGGTGCAGGCCTTCAATTTCGCCCTCTCCCTGAGACCAGCCGTCGAAGTAGGCCGGGTGCGCCTTGAAGAACACCTCGGCACCGTTGCGCCGCGCGAATTGCAGGGCATGGGCGAGAAACTCGGTCTCGGTCAGCGGGGTCGACTTGCCGCGCTGCCAGGTGGGCACGATCAGCACCGCCGGGGCCTGACCCTGCAAGGCCTGGATCGACCGTGCCGGAAGTTCGGCGCCCAGCCACTCGTTGTCTGCTGCGGCGCGCATGATGACCTCGTTGCGGGGCATGCCTGCGCGCAGCAGCGAACGGCAGCCGAAGACCTCGCGCCAATAGCCATCCAGCCTGGATGAGGTGCTCAGCACATGGTCGGCCGCACAATTGGCCATCCAGTACTGGCGGATGTCGGCACCGCGTGCACCCAGGTACGGCAGCAGCTGCAGGTTCAGCCGCTTGACCGACACGCCATGCCACAGCTGAACCTGCTGTGCGCCGGCCAGGCAACCCAGCAGCGACAGCGAAAGGCCGACGCTCTCGAAGGGATTGATCGTGAATACCGCCACCGCGGCGTGCAGGAACGTGTCGATCGTGACGTCGCAACTGGCGTCGATGGCCAGGCAGGGAAGGCCTCTGGCTGTCAGGTCGGCCGCCAGCGCCGGACTGGTGGTGCACCACAGCACGTCATAGCCGCGTGCGCTGGCCAGCGCACGCAGGTACAGGTACTTGGAGTTGTCCGAGAAGGTGGTGCGGCCGAAGAACAGCACCAGCGGCCGCTTGCGCAGCTTGCGGGACAGGCGCTCGCAGTCGCGCTCGGACTGGTGCTCCTGCAGACGGCTCAGGTGCTTGCGGGTGAGGTCGGGTGTGGATCCTGAGGTGGCTGCTGGGGTGGCAGCAGGGATCGGTGCGGGAGCAAGTCTGGCCATGGTCAGTTTCGGTTCTAGGTTTGGGCGGTAGGCCTAGGCGGCGCTGCCCAACGGGCCCAGCAAGTGGCGGTAGATGTCGATCTTGTAGTAGCTGCGGCCCAGGCTGGCCGCGATCATCGACAAGGTCTTGCGCGTGTAGAACGACACATGGCCGTTGCGCGGCGCCACGTACCAGTCATCGACCCAGCGGCCGCCGACGTCGGCAAAGTCGCGCGTCGAAAACAGGATCACGCCATGTGCTGCCGTCCAGCTCGACAACTCGGCGAACAACTGCAGCGGTTGCGTGGTGTGCTCGGCCACCTCGACACACACCACCAGGTCAAAGTCACCCTGGGCGGGTTTGACGGGCTTGGCGTGATAGGGGTCATAACCCTCTACATGCGCAAATCCGGCTTCACGCAGCAGGTCAACGGTGCGGCCGTTGCCGCAGCCGAAGTCCAGGATGCGCAGGCGCCGGTCGGTAAACAGCCGGCTCACCCGGTCGGCCGTCTTGCGCGGCCGCACGGTGTCGAAGTTGGGGTCAAACAGCACGTACTCCGCGTTGTAGACATGGCACCGAAAATCATCGTGCGTCCAGTCGTCAAAGGCGTCGGTGAAGGCGAACTCGCAGTGGCTGCAGCGGTAGTACGGCACCGGCACTCCCCGCGCCCTGCCACGCCGCGCGTTGTAGCCGTAGCAGTCGCGGTCGAAGTCCACGTAGCCTGCCAGCAGTGCAGCGTTGCCGCAGCACTTGCAGTCGGCTTCGGACGTGAACAGGATGGGCAGCGGCAGCGGCGCTGGTGCGGCGGCAACCGCCGGGGGCTGGTCTTGGTCTTGCAGGGCGTTCATCACGGGACCTCGAGTCTCAGACGGCACTCACGGCCGCGCCAACCTTGACGCCCGCCTTCAGTGCCGTGCTTGAAATGCCGGTGGTGCGCGGCAGGTAGAGCACCTGGCACAGGGACCTGAGATGGTCGAACTTGCCTGACCAGTCGTCACCCATCACGAAGGCGCTGATGCCGTATTCGCGAATGTCGTGTTCCTTCTGCGCCCAGTCGCTCTCGGCGATGGCCAGGTCGACGTAGCGGCAGGCGCGCACGATTTCGATCCGGTCTTCGAAGGGAACGGTCGAGCGTTTGCCCTTGATCGCATTGAATTCATCGGTGGATACGGCCACGACCAGAAACCCGTAGCGTTCCTTGATGCGGCGGAACAGGCGAACGTGGCCGACATGAAACAGGTCGTAGGTGCCGTAGGTCAGTGCGGTGCCAGATCGGGCGTCGGGTGCGGCCCGCAGTTGCGGGCGATGGGGCTGAGCGGTGGTCTTCATGCGCATTCCGGCAGGCCAGCCAGGGCCAGCTCCTCGATCACCAGTGCAGTCAGCCGTTGCCCGGCGTTGCCGTCGTGGTGGTCGAACCACTCCCGGTGCAACCGGGCACGTGCCTGCGCATGGGCTTCGGTCTGCCCCAGGTCGGTCCGCCGCAGTGCCTTGGCGAGTGCCGCGGCGTCATCGAACAGCGGCCCCGGCAGCACCGGCAGCTTGTCGTCGAAGAGTTTTCGCGACTTCTGCGTGTAGGCCGCGTGGTCGGGGCGGAAGAACAGCACCGGACGGTCCAGGTGCAGGTAGTCGAACATCACCGATGAATAGTCGGTGATGAGCGCCGAGGTCTTGCCCAGCAGCGGGTAGAGGTCGCTGCGCGGCTGCACGAAGGCTACGCCGGGCAGCAGCGGCGCCAGCTTCGGGATCTGTGGGCTTTCGACCGGGTGCAGGTTGACGACCAGCAGGTCGCCGCCTTGCATCGCGGCCTGCGCCAGCTTGT
Source organism: Rubrivivax sp. (assembly GCA_016707445.1). Taxonomy (GTDB): domain Bacteria; phylum Pseudomonadota; class Gammaproteobacteria; order Burkholderiales; family Burkholderiaceae_C; genus Rubrivivax. The sequence goes on along the minus strand of JADJHR010000007.1, from coordinate 135,772 downwards.
CAAGCCCGGCCTGCAGCACCCATTCGGACCGGCCATCGCGGAAGGTGGGGGCGTAGAGGATCACACGCTTGCCGCCTGAGAGCGCGGCCTGCGCGCGCTCGTAGGTCTCAAGGTCGCAGCCGGCCAGGTCGGACTCGGTCGGCTCGCGGTACAACACATCGTTGCGCGGGTAGCCGATCGGTGCATAACGCTCGAAAGAGAACCAGCGCCGCCATTCGGCCTCGCCGGCGGCGGCGGTGCCCAGCATCCGCGCGTAGGGGCCGCAGGTGCTCAGCACGCGCGCCAGGTGGGGCCCCAGCGCACGGCCGGACGGCAGGTTGCGCAGGCCGATCTCCTTGATCGACACGCCATGCCACAGCTGCAGCTGGCGCGCACCGGCCAGCAAGGCAGCGGCATAAGGGTTGGGGTTGAGCAGGTGATCGCTGGTCACCACCACCGCCGCCGACAGCACGGTGTGGATGTGCGCGGGTGTCCATTGGGCGTAGCTTGTGGGCAGGCAACTGCCGCCCAGCGCAGTGACGATGCCTTCCTGCTCGGCGTTGTAGGGCAACCACCAGACCTGCAGGCCCAGGGCCTGCGCGCGCTGCAGCGTGGCCGCCCAGGCGTACTTGACGTTGCAGCCGAAATAGGTGGTGCCGACGAAAACCACGATGCGCTGCTTGGCGTGCATGCGCGAGACCTGCGCCAGGTCGCGGTTGGCGCGCTCCAGCGACAGCGTCTGCTCGACCTCGCGCAGCTTGGCTTTGACGCTGTCGAGTTCGGCCATCAAGGCATCGCTGGCCTTGGCCTGCTGCACATCAACGACGGCGCCCACCAGCTGATCGATGGCGGCGCTGACCTGGGTGGAAAAGGCTTCCAGCTGTTGCAGCCTTGCGTCCACGTCGGCGACGGCTGCGGGGGCTTCGAGCAGGGTTGCGGTGTCGGTCATGGTGTCCTTGACGCCGGGTCGGCAGGGCAGGGCAGGCGTGGGGCGGATGGGCAACGAACGGGGAACGAATGCGGAACGCCCGGATCTGCGGGCCATGCTAGGCAGGTGGCGCAGAAGCGAGGGGCCGAAAAGGCCCGCGAACGCCCGCCAGAACCGGCCCGACCGGGGGCGAAACCAACCCCTGCCGACGGTGCTTGTAGGAATCTGCCTGACAGCAGGCATGGAAGAAGCGGGACTGAAGCGACGGAAATGGGCTGATCCCGCCCCCCTAATTGAATCCCTACAGTTCGTTTCACACCGTCACACCGACTCGCATCCCCCACCCGACACCGCACCCGACACGCAAAGGCCCCGACATGACATCCGAACAAGTTCTTGCAGAAATCCGCGAAGCCAACCTGTCTTACCTGATGCTGGCCCAGAGCCTGATCCGCAGCGACCGCGAACAGGCCCTGTTCCGCCTGGGCGTGAGCGAGGAGACCGCGGCGCTGATCGGCACGCTGAGCCCGGCGCAGATGATGAAGATCGCCACCGGCAATACGCTGCTGTGCCGCTTCCGCATGGACGACGATCTGGTCTGGAACCTGTTGACCAGCCACGGCAAGGGTGCCGCCAACGACGGCGTGGCACGCCTGCATGCGTCGATCCTGATGGCCGGTCGGCATCAGGAAGCGGCCTGACGCGGCCCTGCTGCCCGAATCGCACAGAACGCCAGGAGCCGACCATGCGCAACAAGAGCATCCTCACCGAAGCCCGCCAGATCGAGCGGGCGGTGATCCTGATCAACCTCGGTGCCCGCTTGCAGGTGCTCGAGAGCGAGACCGACCTCAGCTACGAACGCCTGCTGCGTCTGTACAAGGAAGTCTCGGGCCGCAGCCCCAGCAAGGGCCAGCTGCCGTTCTCCACCGACTGGTTCATGACCTGGCAGCCGAACATCCACGCCAGCCTGTTCCTGAACATCCACGAATACCTGAACAAGACGGCAGCGCTCGACGAGATCGACACCGTCATCAAGGCCTACCAGCTGTACCTGGAGCAGATGCAGTCCCAGGGCCTGGAGCCGCTGCTCAGCGTCACCCGCGCCTGGCGCCTGGTGAAGTTCGTCGACAACGGCATGCTGACCATGACGCTGTGCAGCAAGGGCGGCGGCCACTACGTGACGCACCCGCACGAGATCGCGCGCCACTACGTCTGCGGTCTGTGTGATCCCCCGGCCCGCGCGGGCAAGGGTCGCGCTGCCGGGTCGCTGCAGCTGGGCAGCCCCAGCAGACCGGCGGCAAGGCAGGCGGTGCCCTTGTCATCAACCGAGCTGGCGGCGTGAAGTCTTGCCGCTGCCGGGGCTCAAGGGCAGTGAACGCTGGCCGAAACTGAAGGTCAACGAGTGACGTGAATCCTGTCTCCTCCTGGCACAGTCGTCTGTGCTTTTGGGCGGAACCCTCCGGGGCTCCGCCCTTTTTCTTGGGCGGTCCGATCAGGTCGCTGCAAGAGCAGGGCGAAGCGCCTGCTTCTTCTCGCCCTGGCACAGGGTGCCCAGGGTGACACTGGCACTTCGTGAACACCTTGCAACTGCCTTCGTCACCGGCGTCACCTGCGGCCGGGCCTGCCGCCCAGTGGCTGCGTTGGCCGCTGCCCGCGCTGCTGGCCTGGACGGCCGCCTGGCTGCTGAACCTGCTGATGCTGCGGCTGGGCGTCGGCGATGCCGCGGCCTGGGCGATGTCCGCCGCGGTGGGTGCCGCGCCGGCCTTCAGCGTGGCCGGGCGCTGGCGTCGCGGTTTGATGGTCGCGGGCTTTCCCTTGTCCAGCCTGGCCATGGGCAGCACGGCGCCGGCCTGGGCCTGGCTGCTGGCGGCGCTGGCGCTGCTGCTGGCCTACCCCTTGCGCGCCTGGTCCGACGCGCCGTTCTTCCCCACCCCGCGTCGTGCCTTGCTGGCGCTGGCCGACGCACTGCCGCTGCCGGCCGGCAGCCGCGTGATGGACGCCGGTTGCGGGCTGGGTCATGGCCTGCGCGCGCTGCGCGCAGTGTGGCCCCGGGTGCAGTTGCAAGGCGTGGAGTGGAGCGCTGGCCTGGCCTGGCTGTGCGCGCGCCGCTGCCGCGATGCCGAGGTGCGCCGTGCCGACATGTGGGCCCTGCCCTGGTGCGGCATCGATGTGGTCTATCTGTTTCAGCGCCCCGAGAGCATGGCTCGCGCGTGGGACAAGGCTTGCGCCGAGATGGCGCCTGCCAGTCACCTGGTCAGCCTGGAGTTCGCCGTGCCTGGGGTCGAACCCCTGCTGCGCCTGGACGCCGGGGGTGGCCGGCCGCTGTGGGTCTATCGCATCCCGGCGCGCCATCGCTCAATGAAAGCGCGCATTGGCCGATAAGACAGCGAACCCCTCCCGTACCGGTACCCCCGCACGGGGCAACGACTAGAAACCCAACATGTTCGTCATCGTCGGCTGGATCCTCGCACTCGGCTGCGTCTTCGGCGTGTATATCGTGCACGGCGGCAACATCGGCGTCATCCTGCATGCCCTGCCGTTCGAGATGATCACCATCTTCGGCGCTGCCTGCGGCGCCTTCCTGGCCAACAACCAGATGAAGGTGGTCAAGGCGTCGATCCGGGGCCTGGCGGCCTGCTTCAAGGGCAGCAAGTTCAGCAAGGCCCGCTACATGGAACTGCTGGCCCTGATGTACGACATCCTGCAGAAGGCTCGCAAGGAAGGCCTGATGTCGATCGAGAAGGACGTCGAGGAACCGCACAACAGCCCGCTGTTCCAGAAGTACCCGGCGGTGGGCAACGACCACCACGTCACCGAGTTCATCACCGACTACCTGCGCATGATGGTTTCGGGCAACCTGAACGCGCACGAGATCGAATCCTTGATGGACAACGAGATCGACACCCACCATGCCGAAGAACACGCCGCGGTGGCTGCCATCGCGCGCCTGGCCGGCGGGCTGCCGGCCTTTGGCATCGTGGCTGCGGTGCTGGGCGTGGTGAACACCATGGGCTCGGTCGGTCAGCCGCCGGCGGTGCTGGGCGGCATGATCGGTTCGGCCCTGGTCGGTACCTTCCTGGGCATCCTGCTGGCCTACGGCTTCGTCGAGCCGCTGGGTGGCCTGCTGGAGCAGAAGGTCGAGGACGCCGGCAAGGAACTGCAGTGCATCAAGACCACGCTGCTGGCCAGCATGCAGGGTTACGCGCCGCAGGTGGCCATCGAGTTCGGCCGCAAGGTGCTGTACTCCGGTGACCGCCCGACCTTCGTCGAGCTCGAATCCCACGTGAAGAAGAAGTAAATCATGGCCGGTGACGCGAAGAAGCTGCAGCCGATCATCATCAAGCGCGTCAAGAAGGGCGGCCATGCCGTGCATGGCGGCGCCTGGAAGATTGCCTACGCCGACTTCGTGACGGCCATGATGGCCTTCTTCCTGCTGATGTGGCTGCTGGGCAGCACCACCGATGGCGACAAGAAGGGCATTGCCGACTACTTTGCGTCGCCGCTCAAGGTGTCGATGCTGGGCGGCGGTTCGGGCTCGGGCGATTCTTCGAGCCTGATCAAGGGCGGCGGCCAGGACCTGTCGCGCAGCAACGGCCAGGTGAAGAGCGGCGAGAACAAGCAAGAGCGCAAGACCGTCAACCTGCAGGCGCTGAAAGCCGAGCAGATCCGCGCCGAGAAAGCCAAGCTCGAAGAGCTGAAGAAGAAGATCGAGGAGAAGGTCGCGGCCAATGCGATGCTGGCGGCGCTGCGCAACCAGATCCGGCTGGACATGACGCGTGACGGGCTGCGCATCCAGATCGTCGACGAAGGCAGCCGGCCGATGTTCGACAGCGGCTCGGCCCTGGTCAAACCCTATATGCGCGACCTGCTGCGCGCCATCGGCTCGGTGTTGGGTGAAGTGCCCAACCGGCTGACGCTGGAGGGCCATACCGACGCCGCAGCCTTCGGCGGGGGCGACCGCGGCTACAGCAACTGGGAGCTGTCGGCAGACCGCGCCAACGCGTCGCGGCGCGAGTTGATGGCCGGCGGCCTGCCTGAGGACCGGCCACTGCGCGTGCAGGGCCTGGCGGCCAGTTCGCTGTTCGAGCCCAAGGACCCGTTGGCGCCGAGCAACCGGCGCATCAGCCTGATCGTGATGAACCGCGACGCCGAGGACCGATTCTTCCGCACCGCACCCGACGCGGTCGCGCCGGCCGAGGACGACGAGCCTTCGATCGCACCGCAGCTGGTGCCACCGCGACGATGACGCACGGCCGGCTCAAGTTCAGCCCCGGATTGACCGATATCACGGGGTGCACCCCCTGCACACCATTACCCGCACCTCCACGAGGCCCCCTGCCATGAGCAACCCGACTGACCTGAAGTTCTTGATCGTCGACGATTTCTCCACCATGCGGCGCATCGTGCGCGGCCTGCTGAAGGAAATGGGCTGCAACAACGCCGAAGAGGCCGAGGACGGTGCGGTGGCACTGGGCCTGCTGAAGGCGGCCAAGTTCGACTTCGTGGTGTCCGACATCAACATGCCGAACATGAACGGCTTCGAGCTGCTCAAGGCCATCAAGGCCGACGACAGCCTGAAGCACCTGCCGGTGCTGATGGTCACCGCCGAGGCGCGCAAGGAAGACATCGTGCTGGCCGCTCAGAGCGGCGCCGCCGGCTACATCGTCAAGCCGTTCACCAAGGCCACGCTGGAAGAGAAGGTGCAGAAGATCCTGCAGAAGCTGGCCGCCACGGTCTGAACGCATCAGGAGCGCACACATGAAGATGGACAACGCCCAGATCCTGATGCGACCCGGCCATGCGGCGCAGCTCGTCAGCTCCGCCAGCCCCGAGCAGGTGTTCCTGCAGCTCGGCGCACTGACCCGGTTGCTGCACGACACGCTGCAGCAGCTGGGCGTGATGCCGCAGTTGCAGGCTGCTGCCGACGGCCTGCCCGATGCGCGCAGCCGGCTGACCTACATCGCCGAGAAAACCGCGGTGGCCGCCGACAAGGTGCTGACCTCGGTCGAGCACGCCAAGGAAGAGCACAGCTGCATCTCGCAGCAGACGCACGCCCTGGCGCAGGTGCTGTCCACCGACCCGGTGCGGGCCGTGGCTTCGGGCGCGGTGTTCAATTTCGTCGCCGACGTCGAGGCGCGCACCGCCCGCATCGACCGCCACCTGACCGACATCATGCTGGCGCAGGACTTTCACGACCTCACCGGGCAGGTGGTGGCCAAGGTGGTCTGCCTGGCCAACGATCTGGAAGACAGCCTGGTCAAGCTGCTGGTGCAGGTGGTACCTCCCGACCAGCGCGAGAAGATCGATCTCAGCATGCTCAACGGCCCGGTGGTCACGCCCGAAGGCCGTACCGACGTGGTCAGCAACCAGGGCGAGGTCGACGACCTGCTGGCCAGCCTGGGCTTCTGATCGTTCGGCGCGACGGCAAGGGGCCTGCGGGCCCCTTTGCCATGGTGCGCAGCGATTCGTGCGGCAATTCGTGCATTGCTTGACAGGGGCTGGCAGCGGTTGGCCGTGTACCGGCAAGATCGCCTCAACAGCGGACGCTTTCTGCCGTTCTTCCAGGGATCGACGTTTCGGGGAAGGCGCATGACTTCGAACATCCTGAGTACAGGGTTCCCGGCAGGCTTCACCGACCTGGCCGCGTCCAGAGTGGTTGCGGCCAAGGCGGCGGGTTCGCCGCCGCGCAATGCAGCGCGGCAGACGCCGCCATCCGCCATCCGCTGCACCTGCTACCAGTGCCAGGCCGCCGCGGCAGCGCCGGCAGGCGCGGTGGCGGCCGGCGCGGCAGCCCCGGTGAACTACACCGACGTCATCCGAAAGAGCGGCTGCAAGGGCGCCGATGCCCTGGTCGCCGGCGGCAACCGCTGGTTCCACCAAGCCGTACGCCCTGGGGTCCTGATGTGAACGACGGCGCGGGCCGCCTCGCGTCGGTGACCGCAGCGCGCACCGCGTCGGCGCAGCCTGGCCGCGGCGCAGCGCAAGGCGCCGACCGCGCGGCGGCGAATACAGCGCCCAAAGTCGTTCTTATCCGGCTCAAGTCCGGCTGAGGCGTCGGCACCATGGCAGGGCTCCCATCTGGGGGCCAGCAACCATGTCCGACGCCCAAGACCGCACCCTACCGGCAACACCGCGCAAGATCTCCAAGGCCCGCGAAGACGGCCAGGTGCCGCGCTCGCGCGACCTCGGTCACCTGGCGGCCATCGGCGTGGGCACCGTGCTGCTGATCGGCCTGACGCCGCAGCTGATCGAACGGCTGCGGCTGTCGCTGCGCAGCGGGCTGCGCTTCGACGCCCAGGCGCTGGTCAGCAACGACGGCATGCTCGGTCTGTTGCTGCAGCAGACCACCGGGTTGATGCTGCTGGTGCTGCCGATGGGGGCCGCCACGCTGCTGGCGGCGCTGGCCGCGGGCCTGCTGTCGGGCGGCTGGAACTTCACGCTCAAGCCGCTGCAGCCCAAGTTCGGCAAGCTCAACCCGCTGACCGGGTTGCCGCGCATGCTGTCCAAGACGCAGCTGGTAGAGACCATCAAGGCCTGCACGCTGGCCACGGTGTTGCTGGTGATCGGGGCGCTGTACCTGCGCCAGCACCTGGACGAGTTCGTCCACCTCAGCGCACTGCCTCTGCCCACGGCTTTGGCGCACTCGGGCGATCTGCTGCGCGGTGGCGTGGTGCTGCTGCTGCTGGCGATTGCCGCAACGAGCCTGATCGACGTGCCGCTGCAGCGCTGGCGTGTGGCCGAGCAGCTGAAGATGAGTCACCAGGAAGTCAAGCAGGAGATGAAGGACGTCGAGGGCAACTTCGAGATGAAGGGCAAGATCAAGTCGCGCATGCGGCAATTGGCGCGCAGCCGCATGCTGGCCGCGGTGCCGCAGGCCGACCTGGTGGTGATGAACCCCACCCACTACGCGGTGGCGCTGAAGTACGACGAAGCCTCGATGACTGCGCCCAAGGTGGTGGCCAAGGGCATCGACCTGGTGGCGCTGCGCATCCGCGACATCGCCGCCGAACACAAGGTGCCGGTGCTGCAGGCGCCGCCGCTGGCGCGTGCGCTGTACGCCCACACCGAGATCGACCAGGAGGTGCCGGCGGCGCTGTTCGGCGCGGTGGCGCAGGTGCTGGCCTGGGTCTACCAGCTGCGCAGCGAGGTGCGCGAGAAGGCGGCCATGCCGGCACCCACGCCGCAGGTGCCGCCCGAGCTCGATCCGCACAACGGCCTGGTGCAGCCGCGTGCCGCGCGCCGTCGGAGCGTTGAAGCATGAAGCCGCTGCTGTTGCGACTGCAGTCGCTGGCGGGCGAGCAGGCCAGCGGTGTGAAGGCGCTGACGATGCCGGCCTTCGTCGTGCTGATGCTGTCGATGATGGTGCTGCCGCTGCCGCCGCTGGCGCTGGACCTGCTGTTCACGCTGAACATCGCGATGGCGCTGATGGTGATGATGGTGTCGTCGCAGATGATCAAGCCGCTGGACTTCGCGGCGCTGCCGACGGTGCTGCTGGTGACCACGCTGATGCGCCTGTCGTTGAACGTGGCATCGACGCGCGTGGTGCTGATGGGCGGCCACAACGGCTCGGGCGCCGCCGGCAAGGTGATCGAGTCCTTCGGCCACGTGCTGATCGGCGACAACTTCGCGGTCGGCCTGATCGTGTTTGCGATCCTGGTCGTCATCAACTTCGTCGTCGTCACCAAGGGTGCCGAGCGCATCGCCGAGGTCGGCGCGCGCTTCACGCTGGACGCGATGCCGGGCAAGCAGATGGCGATCGACGCCGACCTCAACGCCGGCCTGATCGACGAGAACGAGGCGCGCAAGCGGCGTGCCGAGGTGGGTGAAGAGGCCGACTTCTTCGGGTCGATGGACGGTGCCAGCAAGTTCGTTCGCGGCGACGCGATGGCTGGCCTGCTGATCCTGTTCATCACCATCGTCGGCGGCTTCATCATCGGCATGACCAGCCACGACATGAGCGCCGGCGAAGCCGCTCGCAGCTACGTCACGCTGGCCGTGGGTGACGCGCTGGTGGCGCAGATTCCGGCGCTGCTGATCTCGGTGGCGTCGGCGATGGTGGTTTCGCGCGTGGGCAAGGACGAGGACATCGGTGCCCAGATTCGCGGCCAGGTGTTCGACTCGCCGCGCTCGCTGGGCATCGCTGCGGGCATTGTGTTCTCGCTCGGCCTGGTGCCGGGCATGCCGCACCTGGTGTTCTGGATCGTCGGCGGCGCCCTGGGCTGGATGTCCTGGCTGATGCTGCGCAAGGCCAAGGCGGCCGCGGCACGTGCGGCCGCGCCGCCCGTGCCCGGCGAAGCGCCGGTGGCGGCCACCGAGGCCAGCTGGGACGACCTGGTACCGGTCGACACGCTGGGCCTGGAGGTCGGCTACCGGCTGATCGCGCTGGTCGACAAGGCGCGTGCCGGCAGCGGCGGCGACCTGCTCGGCCGCATCAAGGGCGTGCGCAAGAAGTTCGCGCAGGACGTCGGCTTCCTGCCGCCGCCGGTGCACATCCGCGACAACCTCGAGCTCAAGCCCAGCGTCTACCGCGTCACGCTGCGCGGTGCGGTGGTGGGCGAGGGCGAGGCCTTCCCGGGCCAGTTCCTGGCCATCAACCCGGGCGGCGCCAGCATTGCGCTGCCTGGCACCAAGACGATCGACCCCGCCTTCGGCCTGCCCGCCATCTGGATCGACGAGCGGCACAAGGAGACCGCCCAAATGAGTGGCTTTACGGTGGTTGATTGCGGCACCGTCGTGGCCACCCATCTTTCACACTTGATGCAGACGAGTGCGGCCAAGTTGCTGGGTCGAATCGAAACCCAGGCCCTGGTCGAGCATGTGACCAAGCTGGCCCCCAAACTGATCGAAGACGTGGTCCCCAAGATGGTCGGAATCGCCACCCTGCAGAAAGTGCTGCAGCTGCTGCTGGAAGAAGGTGTCCACATCCGCGACATGCGCTCGATCGTGGAATGCCTGGCCGAGCATGCGGGCAGCGTCAGCGACGCCGGCGAGCTGGCCGGCCGCATCCGCGTGCACATGGCGCCGGTGATCGTGCAGCAGATCTACGGTTCGGTGAAGGAGCTGGACGTGATCGCGCTCGAACCCGAACTCGAGCGCCTGGTGGCGCAGGCACTGAACTCGCCGCACGGGGCCTCGCTCGACCCTGGCATGGCCGAGACCCTGACGCGCAGCGCCGCCGAAACCGCCAACAAGCAAGAAGAGCTGGGCCTGCCCGCCTGCCTGCTGGTGCCCGACCTGATCCGCGCCCCCATCGCCCGACTGCTGCGCCGTGCGGCGCCGCGGCTGAAGGTGCTGTCGCACAGCGAGATTCCTGAAACGCATTCGATCCGCATCGGATCGGTGATCGGAGCGAGCGCATGAACCTCAAGCGTTTCACCGGACGCACCTCGCGCGAGGCGCTGGCCCTGGTGCGCCAGTCCTTCGGCCAGGACGCCGTCGTGATGTCCACCCGCCCTTGCGCCGAAGGCGTGGAAGTGCTGGCGATGGCGCCAGAGAGCCTGCAGCAGCTGGAAAAGCTCGGCACCACGGCCAGTGTGGCAGCGACCGCGCCGCGCCGCGCTGGCAGCGACACTTCGGCCCTGGCCGCACCGACGGCCTTGCCGCGCACCGATGGCCCAGTCGAGCAGGACGTCGAGCGCCTGGCGATGAGCACGCTGTCGTTCCAGGATTACGTGCGCGAACGCATGCTCAAGCGCCGGCGCAGCGAACTCGCCGGTCAGGCCGGCCAAGACGACAGCGACGAACTGGCCGCGGGCCCTTCGGCACGCACGACGACGTCGGTGGCAACCCCCGCACTTCAGCGTACGGTGCAGCACGCGCAGCGCCTGCTGCCCGCGCGCCAGGCCGCACCCGAGCGCACACTGGGCCGTGCCAGCCTGTTCGACGACAGCCCGTCGCTGCACGACGACGAACGGCAGCCCAGTCGCGATTTCGGCCACGACCATCCAACTGGCCAAAGTAGCGACCGCAGCCCCGCGCCGACCCCTGGCGGCCGTGCGTCGATGGCGGCGACGGTGCATGCCGCAGCGGCGCACGAGCCGTCGGCCGAGCAGATCGACCTGCAACGTGAACAGCATCGCATGCTGGATGAACTGCGCTCGATGCGCGGCCTGATCGAGCAGCGTTTCGGCGCCCTGGCCTTTCTGGAGAAGATGCAGCGGCAGCCGCGCCAGGCTTTGCTGTCGCATAAGCTGCTCGAGACTGGCCTGTCGCCGGCGCTGGTGCGCAAGCTGGTCGACGGTCTACCGACAGAGGGTGATGAGACCGACTGGGCCGCCGCTGTGTTGCAGCGCAACCTGCTCACCGGCGAGTCCGACAGCGCGCTGGAAGACGTGGGTGGCGTGTACGCGCTGATCGGCCCGACCGGCGTGGGCAAGACCACCAGCACCGCCAAGCTGGCGGCCGCATTCGCGGCGCGCCATGGGGCGGGCAACCTGGGCCTGATCACGCTGGACGCCTACCGCGTGGCCGCGCACGAACAGCTGCGCGCCTACGGCCGCATCCTGGGCGTGCCGGTGCACACGGCGCACGACCGCGCGTCGCTCGAAGACCTGCTGGAACTGCTGGCGGCCAAGCGCATGGTGCTGATCGACACCGCCGGCATGGCGCAGCGCGACACGCGCACCAAGGAACTGCTGGACATGCTGAGCCACCGCTCGGTGAACCGGCTGCTGGTGGTCAACGCCGCGGCGCAGGGTGAAACCACCGAGGACGTGCTGTCGGCCTACCGCGCCAACACCTGCCGCGGCGTGATCCTGTCCAAGATCGACGAGGCCGTGAAGCTGGGGCCCGCGCTGGACGCGCTGATCCGCCACAAGCTCAAGGTGCTGGCGGTGGCCAACGGCCAGCGTGTGCCCGAGGACTGGCACCGCATGTCGGCGCAGGCCCTGGTGCAGCGTGCGCTGCGCTACGGGGGCTCCAGCGCGTGGAAGCTCGACACCTCGGACGTCAACCTGGTCTTCACCGCGCAGGCGCCGGTCGGCTCGGCCGCCGAGGCGCTGGCCCAGGGTCATTGAGGCCGATGCCGTGATGATCAACCGCCGAACCCCCCAGGGTCCGCATGCCGGCCCGGCGCCGGGCCGCGCCCCGGCCGACCAGGCCAGCGGCCTGCGCCGGCTGTTCGGCCCTGTGCGCCGGCACCTGCTGCCGGTGGCGGCCAACCCCTTCGTGCCCGACAGCCAGGCGCTGCTGGAGACGCTGAGCGCCTGTCTGGTGATGCAGGGCCGCCGGGTGCTGATGGTCGACGCCGCCAGCAGTGCGCCGCGGCCGCATGAAAGCGCCTTCTTCGACCTTGCCGCGGGCGTCGAGAGCCTGCATGCGCAGGTCAGCTACCTGGCCGCGCGCGGTGTGCCGCTGGCCTACGTCGACACGCACGGGTCGGCGTCGGTTTTCGTCGACGCCGCGTTCGACGCCGCGCCGCAGTCCGACGTGATGCTGCTGCACGCCGACCCGACCGATCTGGCGCGCATGCTGGGCCGGCGCGCGGTGCGCCCGCTGCTGCTGGGCGCCGACCGCCCGGAATCGATCAAGCAGGCCTACGCCAGCTGCAAGCTGCTGGTGCAGCGCTGCGGCCTGATGACCTTCGACTTGCTGCTGGCAGCGCGGCCCGACAACCGGCGCAGCGGCGTCATCGTCGAGCGCCTGGCCAGCTGCGCCGACAACTTCCTGGGTGCCGTGATGCAGGGCTGGGCCGTGGTCGACCCGAGGCTCGACGCCCAGGCGGCGCGCGACCCCGCGCTGCAGGCCCTGGTGGGCGCGCAACTGGCCCTCGATGAAGAACCCCACACCCTGCCGGCAAGCCGGTCGGGCTCGATCCCCATGGCGCGTCAAGGCGCCATGCCAAACCCGTTTCACGGGAGCTGATTCGACATGTACACCGCCAAGGGACAACTCGACGCCGGAACGCTGCTCAAGCAGTACAGCCCGCTGGTGCGACGTCTGGCGCACCAGATGATTGCCAAGCTGCCGGCCAACGTCGAACTCGACGACCTGATCCAGGTCGGCATGATCGGCCTGTCCGACGCGCTGTCGCGCTTCGACGCCGGCCAGGGTGTGCAGTTCGAGACCTTCGCCACCCAGCGCATCCGCGGTGCGATGCTCGATGAACTGCGCGGCAACGACTGGATGAGCCGAGGCGACCGCCGCCAGCAGCGCGCGATCGAAACCGCCGTGCACAAGCTCGAGCAGCGTCTCGGGCGGGCGCCGAACGAGAGCGAAATCGCTGCCGAAATGGAACTGTCGCTCAAGCAGTACCAGGACCTGCTGGGCAAGGTGCGCGGCACCCAGCTGATCTACCTGGAGGACATGAGCGGCGACGAGGGCGACGACGACTACCTCGACCGCCACGTCGCCGACGACGAGGCCAACCCGCTGGGCCGCCTGCAGGACCAGCGCATGCGCGAAGCCCTGGTCGAGGCGATCAAGAACCTGCCCGAGCGCGAGCAGTTCGTGATGAGCATGTACTACGAACATGACATGAACCTGAAGGAGATCGCGGCCGTGCTGAAGGTGACCGAGAGCCGCGTCTGCCAGCTGCACAGCCAGTCGATCGCCCGGCTGCGCACCCGCTTGCGCGAATGGTGACCCCTGCGACTCGCGCCTGACCTAGGCGCCGGCCACTGCCGATCGGCCACCCGCACCGCACCGCACCGCGCCATCGATGGTTCCACCTCACTGAAGAAGGCCAAGACAATGTTGTTCCTGTCCAAGCGCCGACCCGTGGAGGCACTGCCTCCGCCCGCAGCCCAGGCCGCCATGCCCGACATGCATGCCCTGGTGTTCCAGCTCAGCCGTCACGCCAGTGCGCTGGGCCGCGACGCCGCCGAGGTGCGCGGCGTGATCGACGACAGCACGCGCCTGGCCGGTGGGCAGGCGCGCGCCCTGCAAGGCCTGGCGGTCGACCTGCAGCAGGTGCTGCAGGGCCAGACCGCCGTCGACGCCGAGGCGGGGAAGGGCCTGCAGGCGGCGCGCGGAGCGCGCCAGGCGGTGCAGGCCCTGGGTGCCGAAGTCACGGCGATCGTCGATTCACTGCGCCAGGTGGCCGACGCGGCGGGGCAGATCACGCAGATCGCGCTGCAGACCCGACTGGTGGCGTTCAACGCGTCGGTCGAGGCCAAGCGCGCGGGTGAGGCCGGCCGCGGATTCGGCGTCGTGGCCGACGCCGTCAAGGACCTGGCCGCGCGCGTGGAGACGTCGTCCAAGCACATCATGGGCACGGTGGGCACGCTGGAAGCGCGCATCGCCGTGCTGGCGCGTGAAACCGCGCAGGCCGAGGGCCGCGAGGCCGAGCAGGGCGTCGTGCATGCGGCGCTGCAGCGCGTCGAAAAGGCGGTTTCGCACATTGCCGAATCGACCGAGCTCGGGCGCAGCCTGTGTGCCACGCTGGACAGCAACCTGCGTGGCGTCGAGTCGGCCATGCAGCAATGTGCGCGCGCGCTGGACTCCACGCTGAGCCGTACCGAGACCTTCCTGCAGGTGTCGGAGCAGATGATCGAGACGGTGTCGCAATGTGGCATCGAGACCGAGGACACGCCCTACATCGTTGCCGCGCAGGCGGCCGCGGCGCAGATCTCCAGGCTGCTCGACGACGCGCTGCGCACCGGCACCCTGACCGAGCGCGAACTGTTCGACGAACAGTATCAACCGGTGCCGGGCAGTGCGCCGGCGCAGCACCTGACGCGCTTCACCTCGCTGGGCGAGCGGCTGTTCCCGCAGGTGCAAGACAGGCTGCTGACTTTGTCGGACAAGGTGGTGTTCTGCATCGCCGTCGACCGCAACGGCTACGTGCCCTGCCACAACCCGCAGCACAACCATGCGCAGCGGCCGGGCGACAGCGCCTGGAACACCACGCACAGCCGCAACCGCCGCATCTTCAACGACCGCACCGGGCTGGCATCGGGCCGCAACACCAAGCCCTTCCTGCTGCAGACCTACCGCCGCGACATGGGCGGCGGCCAGTTCGTGCTGATGAAGGAAGCCGCCGCGCCGATCACGGCCGCAGGTCGACACTGGGGTGGACTGCGGCTGGCTTTCCGGTTCTGACGGTCGCGCACATGCCCGGATGCAGCCTGCGCTCAAGCGCGACGCTCGGCGGCCGATAAACCGTCAGGCGTGAATGCCACTCCGATTCAGCATGCTGCACAAGCCGCTTCAGACCCTGCTGGTCCACCTGCGCAGCCTCAAGGTGCGCCTGGCGCTCATCGGTACGCTGGCCCTGGCCGCGGGCATCGGGCTGAGCACCGCTTTGCTCATGCAGCGTGCCGAACGCGACACCCTGCAGCTGGCCCAGGTGCACCAGCTGGAGCAGGCCGTGCACAGCGCCCGGCTGCTGGGCGTGCGCCTGCGCGACGCGCACCGGGCCCTGGCCGACGCGCTGCCGCAGCTGAACGGCCCGCTGATCGACGACTTCTCTGCGCTGCAGGCCTTTGGTGCCACCAACCCGGTGTTGCGCGGGCTGTTCGACAGCATCTTCGTGGTCGGCGGCGACGGCCGCCTGAATCTGCTGTGGGACGACAAGGGGCCGCGCAGCCCGCGCACCGACCTGTCCGACCGGCCCTATTTCCAGGTCGCCATGACCGAGGGGCGGGCCACCGTGTCCGACCTCTTCGTGGGGCGCGTCAACAGCGAGCCGATGGTGGCTCTGGCGCAGCCATTGGTGGTTCAGGGGCGGCCGGTGGCCGTGCTGGTCGGCGGTCTGATGCTGCTGCGGCGCGACATCGCCAGTGTCTTCACCGATGCCAGCATGGACGGGCAAGACCCGCAGATCGTGGTCATCACCGACGCCACGGGGCGCATCCTGTCGCATCCGCAGCAGGGTCTGGTCGGTGCGCCGCTGAGTGCCGAGCCGCGAATGCTGCAGGCGCTGGCGCGCTGGCGTGCGCTCGGCCAACCCATGTGGTCCAGTGGCCAGGAGCTCGGGGGCAGCCATGGGCTGGCGGCGGTGGCTGGGGTGCCGGGTGCCGATTGGCTGGTCTGGACCTGGCGCGACAAGACCGCCGTGCTGGCTCCGCTGCTCGCCGGCCGCACGCAGGCGATGCTGGCGGCTTTGGTACTGCTGGTGTTGATGGGCGTCGGCCTGCTGGCCATCATGGCGCGCACGCTCAGGCCGCTGGCGCTGCTGCAGGCGCGCGCGCACCGGCTGTTTGACGCCCAGCGCTCGACGCAGGACGACTGGCCTGCAGCGCAGGGCGAGATCGGCGACCTGGCGCGCGTGCTGCGCCATGTGGCCGCCGAGAAGGCGCAGCTGGAGACCTTCACCGCGCAGGTGATCCAGCGCCTGCAATCGGTGATGGCGGCCGCGCCCGTGGGCATCTGTTTCACGCGCAAGCGCCGCTTCGAGCTGGTCAGCGCCGAATTCTGCCGGCTGATGGGGCGCGGCGAGTCGCTGTTGCTGGGCCAGGAAACGCACATCATCTATGCGTCCAGCGAGGAGTTCGAGGCTCTCGGCCCGAGCGTGGCTGCAGCCTTCCAGGCCGGGCGCCAGTTCGACGCTGAACTGCGTTTCCGGCGCGGTGACGGCAGCTGCTTCACCGGCCGCTTGCGCGGCCAGCCGGTGGACGCGGCGAGCAGCGAGGCCGGCACCATCTGGAGCCTGAGCGACGTCACCGAAGACGTCGCCGCCCGCGAGGCCTTGCAGTGGGCCGCCGCACACGACGCCTTGACCGGGCTGGCCAATCGCAAGGCGCTCGAACAACGTTTGACCCGCGTCTTCGACCTGCTGCCGCGCCCCTTGCCGGCAGCCCTGCTGTTGCTCGATCTGGACCGCTTCAAGCCGGTCAACGACGTGCATGGCCATGCCGCCGGAGACGCCGTGCTGTGTGCCGTGGCCACCGCCATCCAGGCCTGCGCGCGCAGCACCGACATGGCCGTGCGACTGGGCGGGGATGAGTTCGCGGTCGTGCTCGAGCATTGCCGTGCCGAGGTGGCGCTGCGCATCGCCGAGGAGATTCGTGCCGCGATCAGCAGCCTTTGCGTGCCCTGGAACGGGCGTTCGCTGCAGGTCGGGGCGAGTGTCGGCGTGGCGCTGCTGGATGACCACGTCGCTTCGCCCGCCGCCTGGCTGGCCGCTGCCGACAAGGCCTGCTATGCCGCCAAGGCGTGCGGTCGCAACCAGGTGCAGGCGGTGGGCGACATGAGCATTGAGACCGATACGCTCGAAGCCGAGCACGCCATCAGCTGAACGCATCGGGTTTGGGCAGGCAGGCCCGGCAGGCCCCGGCGCTGCGCATAGGACAGAAATCAGGTTTGAGGTGGGGACTGGCTTCGCAAGCCAGACCAGGGCCCGAGGCGGGGCCTCGGCCCCGAGGGCCGTTCAGGCTTGCAACTGACCCGAGCGCAGGTGGCGCTCAGGGGCGCCGGCAGCGCCGTACACGCCATGCAGGGGATGGTCGGGCAGCAGCACGTCGATCGCGCGGTCCAGCGCCGCGGTGGCGCGGGCCAGGGCCTCGCGTTGTGCCGCCACCTGGCCGCTGGCCAGGGCCAGGCGCTGGCGCAACACAGGCGGCACGCCGCCTTGGCGCGCAGCGCGCGAAAAGTGGGTGACGGCACGTGCCAGTGCGCGGTGCAGTTCGGTCGCCTGCGACTCGATGGCCACGGCGTCGTTGTTGCACAGCGCCTGCGCCAGTCCGGCCAGGCAGGTTTCCAGCGCCGACAACGGGGGCTCGAGCTCGGCCACGCGCTGCAGCGCCAACATCTCGTTGGGAGAAGTGATCATCGCGGGTGGGCCCCGTGCTCAGCGGTAGGTGCGGATCAGGAGTTCCTGCGCATTGGCGATCAGCTTGTCCGCAATGGCGCCGGCGTCGGGCTTGAAACTGCCGTTCTGGATCGAGCGGCTGATGCGGTCGACCTTGGCGGCGTCGAAGCTGCCGTCACCGGAATCGCGGGCCAGCGCCGTGGCTTCGGCCGAGATGGCCACGGTGGCACCGGATCGGGCTGCGTCCGGCGCGCCCTGCGTCGAGCCGTTGGTCTTGCGGTCGCCCGCAACGGGTGCGATGGGCGGCTTGTTGTCGATTGAACCGATCTTCATGGGATTCTCCGTGGGAGCCCGCCTGATGGCGCTTTCCCGGCTGATGTGATCGTGGTATCGGTCGTGCCCCCGACCAACTTTAGGCCGTGTTCAAGATTAATTTGATTCTCCCCCGTGGATGAGGGGGTGTGGGCGTCGGTCACAGGGTCAGCTCCACGCGGCGTGGTCCTACCGGCATGCCGGTCAGCACGCGGCCCGACTCGGTGCGCACGCGCACCGCTTGCCCTTCGAACCCCGTGCTCAGCGCCAGGCCTTCGCCCGATGCCGAGAATCCGGCGCCGCGCGCCAGCACCTGCACCGTGTCGCCGGCCGCAAACCATTGGCGCTGGCGCAGTTCACCCTGGCGCGGCGCCTGGCCCGGCTGCAAGGCGCGGGTCAGCGTCCGTCCGATCAGGTCGTCGGCATGCAGGAAGGGCGCGCGGCGGTCGGCGGCCCAGTCGATCTCGATCTTTTCCAGATGCGAGGCCTGCAGCACGGTGCCGATCGGCAGCGCTTGCAGCGCCACCAACGCCGGCGCCATGACCTTGACCTGAATGGGCAGCCAGACCTGCCAGGGCTTCTCGCCCTCGACGCAGCGCAGGCCGATGTGGGTGCGACCCCAGAGCACGGCGTTGACCGGCAGCTGCGGCTCGATGCGGCGGCAGGGCGCCAGGCGCAGGCGCGGGTCGAGCTTGCCGAATTCGACCTCGACACGCGCGCTGCCTTGCGGCTGGCCCTGTGCATCCAGCGGCAGCTGCATTTGCGGCCCCACCAGGCTGCGCACGCGTTCGGTCAATGCGGCCTCGGGCTGTCCGTCGGTCGCGGCCGGCATCTGTGCGGCTGCGCCAAAGGCCACCGGCCCCAGCAGCATCAGCCAGGCTGAAGCGGCCAGCGCACGCAGCAGCGTGTGGCGACAGGCGGGGCAATGGCGATCGGCTTGGCGGTGCATCACGCCTTGCACTGTAGTCAGGCCGCGCGCTGCTGCAGGTTCGGAAATGCCAGCCCTTCGCCCCGTTGTTCCTGCACTGAGGGCGCTGGTGCGCCACCCAGAATGACGACATGCCCGCCATGGCCCGCAACCCGTCGTGACCGCAGTCCGACCGGCTGCGTCGTCTTCGAGGAGCCATCGATGATCAACCGCCTGACCACTGCGCTCGACTTCCAGACCCAGGCCCTCACGCTGCGTGCGGAGCGCCAGCGCCTGATCGCCAGCAACATCGCCAATGCCGACACGCCAGGCTACGTGGCGCGCGATTTCAACTTTGCGCAGGCGCTGCAGCAGGCCACCGGTGGATCGCGCGGCGGCTTCAAGCTGGACGAGAACGCCGCGCTGGCGACGCCATCGCCAGGCGGCAGGGGCGAAGGCACCGGCCGTGAGCCGCGGCTGAACTACGCCGCCGCCGCGCAGAGCAATCTCGACCGCAATTCGGTCGACATGGACCGAGAGCGGGCCTCGTTCGTCGACAACGCGCTGCGGTACGAGAGCACGCTGCGCTTCATCAGCTCGAGCGTGAAGACCACGCTGGACGCGATGAAGTCCCACACCCAGAGCTGATGGAGCACGCACATGAGCATGTTCAAGATCTTCGACGTCGCCGGCAGTGCCGTCAGTGCGCAGAGCCAGCGGCTGAACGTGGTGGCTTCCAACCTGGCCAACGCCGACACCGTGGCCGGCCCCGACGGCCAGGCCTACAAGGCGCGCCAGGTGGTCTTCCAGACCCTGCTGATGGGTGGACGTGATCAGCCCGAAAGTGCTGCTGGCGTGCGCGTGAGCACGGTGCGCGAAGACCAGGCCCCGGGCCGCCGCCTGCACGACCCCAAGCACCCCGCGGCTGACGCCGACGGCTACGTCACCTACAGCAACGTCAACTCGGTGGAAGAGATGGTGAACATGATCTCGGCCTCGCGTTCCTACCAGAACAGCATCGAAGTGATGAACACCGCCCGCAGCCTGCTGCAGAAAACGCTGCAGATGGGCCAGCAGGTCTGATCGAGCCCGGAGCACCATGACCACCGCCATCACCAGCCCTGCCAAGGATCTGTTCACCGACGTTGCTGCGCGCAGCAACGGCACCGCCGCGGCAGCGGCCGACGACACCACGGCAAGCGCCGACCGCTTCCTGAAGATGCTGGTCACGCAGTTGCAGAACCAGGACCCGCTGAACCCGATGGACAACGCGCAGCTGACCAGTCAGATGGCGCAGATCAATACCGTGACCGGGCTGGAGAAGGTCAACCAGTCGGTCAAGGCGCTGAACACGCAGCTGCTGCAGATGCAGGCGCTGCAGGGCGCCGGCCTGGTCGGCCGCGACGTGTCGATGGAAGGCAACCTGATGTCGATCGCCGATGGCGTCGGGCGTGGCGCGGTCGAGCTGGACGGCAAGGCCACGTCGGTCAAGGTCGAGGTGCTGGACGGCAGCGGCAAGGTGGTCGACACGATCGACCTCGGCGTGCGTGACGCCGGCGTGCAGAGCTTCAACTGGAACCCCGGTCGGCTGCCGACCGATGCGTCCTACACCTTCAGGGCGGCCGCAGCCAACGGCGGTGTGGCCGTGTCGGGCCGCACGTTGATGCTCGACCGGGTGCTTTCGGTCAGCACCGCAGGCGACACGCTGAACCTGAATCTGGCGCGCCATGGCACGGTGCCGGCCAGCCAGGTGCTCGCCTTCAACTGAAGTCCCGCTCTCAATTCCCCAATCTTCCCCTGAACAGCAGGCGCCCAAGGCGCCAAGGAACGCAACATGAGCTTTCAGCAAGGCCTTTCCGGTCTGAACGCCACGAGCAAGAACCTCGAGGTCATTGGCAACAACATCGCCAACGCCGGCACCTACGGCGCCAAGGCGGCGCGCGCCGAGTTCTCCGACTTCTATGCGGCCGCGCTGGGCGGCGGCAGCGGCAGCCAGGTCGGCATGGGCACCAAGCTGGCCACCGTCGCGCAGCAGTTCACGCAGGGCAGTGTGGTGGCCACCGACAACCCGCTGGACATCGCGATCAACGGTGCCGGCTTCTTCCAGGTCAGCGATGGTGTGGGCACCACCAAGTACTCGCGCAATGGCCAGTTCAAGCTGGACAACCAGGGCTACATCGTCAACAACACCGGCCTCAAGCTGATGGGCTACTCGGCCGACCAGGGCACCGGTCAGATCCAGGCCGGGCTGGCTCTGCCGCTGCAACTGCCCACCGGCGGCATAGCGCCCAAGCCGACCACCGACATCAAGATGCAGTTCAATCTGGACTCGACCAAGTCGGTGACCGTGCCTGCCGCTGCGCCGCTGATCGACTTCAATGACTCGACCAGCTACAACAACGCCACCTCGCTGACGGTGTACGACGCCAAGGGTCAGCCGGTGGCGATGACCTACTACTTTCAGCGTGCCACCGGCAAGACGGCGGCCAACCCCACCGACCCCGACGCGTGGAACGTGTTCATGACCGCCAACGGGGCGACGGTGGGGGGTACCGAGGCCGCGCCCGACCCGGTCTTCACCGTGACCTTCACCGACGACGGCAAGGGGCCCACCGCGACGTCGCTGGGTGCGATCAACACCGCCAACGGCCATGTCGAGCTGACCTTGCCCGACATCCAGGGCGGGCCGGTGTCCGACAAGGACGACGACCCCGGCAACAACACGCTGCCTTTGCTGCTGTCGGGCATGAAGATGGACATCGACGTGACCCAGTTCGCGTCACCTTTCGGCGTCACCGACCTGTCGCAGAACGGCTTCTCGGCCGGCAAGATGGTCTCGATCGGCATCGAGAGCAATGGCATCGTGACGGCGCGCTATTCCAACGGCCAGACCAAGTCGGCCGGCCAGATCGAGGTCGCCAACTTCCGCAACCTGCAGGGCCTGCAGCCGCTGGGCAACAACATGTGGGGTTTCACCTACGCTTCGGGCGACCCGGTGACGGGCGTGCCCGGCGAGGGCAACCTGGGTGTGCTGCAGGCCGGCGCGCTGGAAGAATCGAACATCGACATGACGGCCGAGCTGGTGAACATGATCACCGCGCAGCGTGCCTACCAGGCCAATGCACAGACCATCAAGACGCTGGACCAGGTGATGCAGACCCTGGTCAACCTGCGCTGATCGGAGCCAGGCCATGGACCGGCTGATCTACCTGTCGATGTCGGGCGCCAAGGCGACGCTGCAGCGCCAGGACGTGCTGGCCAACAACCTGGCCAATGCGAGCACGAACGGCTTTCGCGCCGAGATGGCGGCCTTTCGCGCGGTGCCGGTGCTGGGCGACGGCGCCAGCACGCGCGCCTATGCGCTCGAATCGACGATCGGCCACGACGACCGCAGTGGCCCGGTGCAGACCACCGGGCGCGAGCTCGATGTGGCCATGAAGGGCAATGCCTGGCTGGCGGTACAGGGCAACGACGGCACTGAGGCCTACACGCGTGCCGGCGCCCTGCAGGTCACCGCCGAGGGCCAGCTGGTGACGGCCACCGGGCGTGCGGTGCTGGGCGACGGCGGCCCCATCACGCTGCCCGCGAACGCGCGTGTGGAGATCGCCGACGACGGCTCGATCAGCGCCACCGTCGGCAGCGACCGCCCGCAGGCGGTGGGCCGGCTCAAGCTGGTGACCCCCGAGGCCGCGCTGGCGCGTGGCGACGACGGCCTGTTTCGTGCCGCCGATGGCAACGACCTCGCGGCCGACCCGGCCGCGCGTGTGCTGGCTGGCGCGCTGGAGGGCTCGAACGTGAGCCCGGTCGAGACCATGGTGGCGATGATTGCCGCGGCACGCCAGTTCGAGCAGCAGATGAAGAGCCTGCAGACCGCCGAGCAGCGCGATCAGGCCGCGGCCCGGCTGCTGTCGCCGATGTAGGCCAGGCCGGTTCAGGCTCAGGGGCGCTGCGGCGCCCTTGCTTGTTTTTGGCGGGCAAAGGCCGCGCTTTTCCAGCGCTGGGCGGTCTCAAGTCGGGGCGAAGATGCGACCGAAGCCTTAGACGGAGCATCGCCATGATCCGATCCCTGTGGATCGCCAAGACCGGTATGGAAGGCCAGCAGACCAAGCTGGACACCATCTCCAACAACCTCGCCAACGTCGGCACCAACGGCTACAAGCGCGGCGGCGTCGTGTTCGAGGACCTGATGTACCAGAACCTGCGCCAGACCGGGGCCGCCAGCTCGGAGCAAAGCGTGCTGCCCACCGGGCTGCAGGTCGGCCTGGGCACCCGGGTGGCGGCGACCACGCGCAATTTCTCGCAGGGCAGCCTGCAGCAAAGCAGCAGCGACTTCGACTTCGCGATCAACGGCAAGGGATTTTTCCAGATCACGCTGCCCGACGGCAGCACGGGCTACACGCGCGACGGCTCGTTCCAGGTCGACGCCAACGGGCAGCTGGTGAACAACGCCGGCTTCGTGGTGCAGCCCGGCATCACCATTCCGGCCAACGCGCAGAAGGTCACCGTCACGCGCGAAGGTACGGTCAGTGTCACGTTGCCCAACCAGGCCACGCCGCAGTCGGTGGGCCAGATCACGCTGGCCAACTTCGTCAACCCGGCCGGCCTCGAGCCGCGCGGGCAGAACCTGTACGCCGAGAGCGCGTCGTCGGGCGCGCCGCAGGCCGGGGCGCCGGGCAGCAACGGCCTGGGCCTGTTGCAACAGGGTGCGGTCGAAGGCAGCAACGTCAACGTGGTCGAGGAGCTGGTGGCGATGATCGCCACGCAGCGCGCCTACGAGCTCAATTCCAAGGCCATCCAGACCTCAGACCAGATGCTGCAAAAGCTGGGGCAGTTGTGATGCGCGCGCTCAGGCTGTTGGCGCTGATGCTGTTGCTGCCGCTGGGCGGTTGCCTGGGCATGGTGCAGGATTTCCTGTACCCGCGCGTCGAAATGCCCGACACCAAGGCAGCGCCGGCCGTCGCCGCGGCGCCGGCCGTGCCGCTGGCCACCGGGTCGATCTTCCAGGCCGCCACCTACCGGCCGCTGTTCGAGGACCACCGCGCGCGGCTGGTCGGCGACACGCTGACGGTGCAGATCGTCGAGAAGATCAGCGCCAGCGCCAAGTCGACCAGTTCGGTCGACAAGAGCGGCAGCGTCGACGCCGGCATCAGCGCGATGCCCTTCGTGAAGAGCCTGAGCCGGGCCAGTGCCTCGGCCACGGGCGCCAACACCTTCGGCGGCAAGGGCACCACAGAGAGCAGCAGCGACTTCACCGGCACCATCACCGTGGTGGTGCGCGAGGTGCTGCCCAACGGCCACCTGCTGGTGGCCGGCGAGAAGCAGATCGGTGTCAACAACAACGTGGACAGCCTGCGCTTCTCGGGCCAGCTCGACCCGCGCACCATCCAGGCCGGCAACACCGTGCCCAGCACCCAGATCGCCAACGTTCGACTCGAGCAGCGGGGCCGCGGCGCGCAGGCCGACGCCCAAGTCATGGGCTGGCTGGGCCGTGTGTTCCTGAGCGTGTTGCCGATATGAACCGCCACCCGAAGCGCGACCTGTCGGAACCTGTGCTGCGCTTGCTCGTCACGTTGGCGTTTGCGCTGGCCAGTGCCGCCATCTGGTGGCCCGTCTCGGCCAGTGCGGCCGTGGCGCGGGTGAAGGAAGTGGCCAGCGTGCAGGGCGTGCGCAGCAACCCCTTGCAGGGGCTGGGCCTGGTGATCGGCCTGGACGGCACCGGCGACCAGACCACGCAGGCGCCGTTCACGGCGCAAAGCCTGCAGGCCATGCTGCAGCAGATGGGCGTGACGCTGCCGCCTGGCGCGTCGGTGCAGTCGAAGAACATCGCCGCCGTGATGGTGACGACGGCGCTGCCGGCGTTCGCGCAGCCCGGCCAGACGCTGGACGTGGCCGTGGCCTCGATCGGCAACGCCAAGAGCCTGCGCGGCGGTACGCTGATCGCCACGCCGCTGCGTGGCGCCGATGGTCAGATCTATGCGTTGGCGCAGGGCAACCTGATCGTCGGTGGCGCCGGCGCAGCCGCCGGCGGATCGAAGGTGCAGATCAACCACCTGTCGGCCGGACGCATCCCCGAAGGGGCGATGGTCGAGCGCGCGGTGCCGTCGCCGCTGAACCAGGGCGACAGCATCCGGCTCGATCTGAACAGCAGCGATTTCGCCACCGCGCGTGCGGTGGCCAACGCCATCAACACGGCCAAGGGCGAAGGTACGGCGGCGGCGCTCGACGGCCGCGTGGTGCAGGTGAGGGCGCCGACCGACAGCCATGCGCGCGTGGGCTTCCTGGCCGACATCGAGAACCTGCCGGTCGAGCTGGAACGGCGCGCCGCCCGCATCGTGCTCAATGCACGCACCGGGTCGGTGGTGCTCAACGACGCGGTCACGCTGGGCCCCTGTGCGGTGGCACATGGCAGCCTGTCGGTGACGATCAGCGCCACGCCGGTGGTCAGCCAGCCCAATCCGTTGTCGCAGGGTCAGACGGTGACCACCGAGAAGACCGACATCGCGATCACGCAGCAGGGCGGGGCGCTGGTGCAGATGCCGGCCGGTACCAAGCTGTCCGAGGTGGTGAAGGCGCTGAATGCACTGGGTGCCACGCCGCAGGACCTGCTGGCGATCCTGCAGGCGATCAAGAGCGCGGGCGCGCTCAACGCCGAGATCGAAGTGATCTGAGCCCACCATGGCCATCGCACCCAGCAACCACCTTGGCTACGACGCGCGCTCGCTCGACGGGCTCAAGGGCATCGCCGCACGCGACCCCAAGGCGGCCGTGCGCGAAGCGGCCAAACAGTTCGAATCGCTGTTCATGCAGCAGCTTCTCAAGAGCATGCGCAGCACCACGATGAACACGGGCATGCTCGACAGCGAGGGCGGCAAGCTCGGCACCGAAATGCTCGACACGCAGTTGTCGGGCCAGCTCTCGGGCATGAAGGGTGGCCTGTCCGACGCCATCATGCGCCAGCTGGAACGCCAGATGGGCTTGTCGCCGGGCCCGATTCCGGTCCCCATGGCGCGCAGCAGTGCCAACACCACGCCGCAGCCGCTGGACCGCCTGGACAAGCCGGTGAAGATCCCGGAGAAGAGTGCCGCCGGCTTCGTGCAGCAGCACACCGCCGCCGCTGAACGGGCGCAGGCGGCCACCGGCATTCCAGCGACGTTCATGATCGCGCAGGCTGCGCACGAGACCGGCTGGGGCCGCAAGGAGATCCGCCACGCCGACGGCACGCCAGCCAACAACCTGTTCGGCATCAAGGCCGGTGCCAACTGGGGCGGTCCGGTGGCCGAGGTCACCACCACCGAATACGTCGGCGGCGTGGCGCGCAAGGTAACGGCCCGCTTTCGTGCCTACGCCAGCCATGCCGAGTCTTTTGCCGACTATGCCCGGCTGATGAAGAACAGCCCGCGCTATGCCCAGGTGGTGGCGCGCGGCAGCAACGCCAGCGCGTTTGCGCAGGGCCTGCAAAAGGCCGGCTACGCCACCGACCCCGCCTACGCCAACAAGCTGTCGCGGGTCATCAACACCACCTTGCGCCTGCAGCGCGCGTTGGGGTAGTGCATGGGCAACGGCCTGATGTCGATCGGTGTGCGCGCGATGGCGGCCAGCTATGCGCAGATGCAGACCACCAGCCACAATATCGCCAACGCGAACGTGGCCGGCTTTTCACGTCAATCGACGATGCTGGCCACGGCGCCCGGGCAGTCGACCAGCGAGGGCTTCTTCGGGCGTGGCGTCAACGTCGTCGGCGTCGAGCGTGCGCAGGACGCCTTTCTCACGCGTGAGGCCGCCAGCAGCAAGGCGCTGTCGGCCATGGATGCGGTGCGCCGCGACCAGCTGCTGCAGCTCGAGTCGGTGTTCAAGAATGGCGAGCAGGGCATCGGCAATTCGATCTCGCAGTTCTTCTCGGCCATGTCCGACCTGGCCAGCCGGCCCGGCGACGGGCCCACGCGCAGCGTCGTGCTGTCACGCGCGCAGGACATGTCGTTGCGTTTCAACGAAGCCGGCAGCGCGCTGACACAACTGCAGACCTCGGTGCGCCAGGGCTTGCAAGCGTCGGTGGATGTCGTCAACGGGCTGGCCGCCAGCATTGCCAAGGTGAACGGCGACATCGCGTCGGCGCGCGGCCTGGGGCAATCGCCGAACGACCTGCTGGACCAGCGCGACCGCCTGATCTCGCAGTTGAGCGAGCATGTCCAGGTCAGCACCATCGGCGCCGACGACGGTACGGTGGCGGTGTTCACCGGAGGTGGCCAGCGGCTGGTGCTGGGCGTGCTGGCCGAGCGCTTGCAGGTCGTGCCCGACCTGTTCGACAGTTCGCGCGCCGCGGTGGCGATCAGCGAAGGTGCCGGCCTGCGGCGGCTGTCCGACGACGCGCTCGGCGGTGGCGACATCGCCGGCATGCTGCAGTTCCAGAACAAGGACCTGGTGGCTGCGCAGTCCATGCTGGGCCAGCTGACGTGCGCCGTCGCCGGCGCCGTCAACGAACAGCAGGCGCTGGGGCTGAACCTGCAACCGCCTGCGGGCAGCGTGCCGTCGCGGCCGCTGTTCGGCTTCGTCGACGCCACGCGTGAGAAGGTGCTGCCTGGGGCCACCAACCAGCGTGACGGCAGCGGCACCTTGATCAGTGACGTGACGATCGAGATCGTCGACCCGAGCCAGCTCAAGGCCACCGAATACGAGCTGCGCGGCGACCCGAACAACGCCGGCGCGTGGCAGTTGTGGCACGTGCCCGAGGACGGCACGGCGCCGGCGACCGTGGCCGACGGCGACCAGGTCGACGGTTTCGTGGTTCACTTCAACGGCGGTCCGGCCGCCGGCGACCGCTTCAGGCTGCAGACCGTGACGCGGGCGGCGTCGGGGCTGCAGCCGCTGCTGTCCAATCCGCTGGATCTGGCGGCCGCATCGCCCTATGTGGCCAGCGCGCCGCCCGCGAACAGCGGCACTGCGGCCGTGACGGCGCTGCGCATGGTTTCCACGCCCGGCCACCCGGGCACGGTGGGCAGCCTGACCTTCACCGGACCCGTCCCCGGTGACCCGTCGCGCATGCTGTACGACTGGGACGTGCGCGACAGCGGCGGCTCGGTGGTCGACTTCGGCAGCGGTACCTGGACGCCCGGCAAGCCGATTCCTTCGCTGCCCGATGCCACGATGAACGGCATCGAGATCGACATCGCCGGCGTGCCGGCGGTCGGCGACAGCATCACATTGACGCCGACCCCGCACCCGGCCACCAACAACGGCAACGCGTTGTCATTGACCCGGCTGGGTGAGCAGTCGCTGGTGGGCCTGAACGCCTTGTCCGACGGCAGCCTCAGCGGTGGCTTCAGCTTCAACGAGAGCTTCATCAACGCGATGGCCAACATCGGCGTGCGCACGCAGGGCGCCGAAAGCTCGGCGGCAATCTCGGGCGCGCGCGCCGAGCAGGCCGAGTCGGCGCGTGCCGGCATGGCCGGCGTCAACCTCGACGAGGAAGCCGCCCGGCTGATCCAGTTCCAGCAGAGCTACCAGTCCGCGGCCAAGGTGCTGCAGATCGCCCAGCAGATCTTCAACAGCATGCTGCAGATCGTCGGCTGAACTTGTGAGCAATGACCATGCGCATCACCACCTTCAACGCCTACGAGAACACCATCAGCAACCTGCAGAGCCGCCAGCGCAGCCTGCAGCAGAGCCAGCAGCAGCTGACCAGCGGCAAGCGGGTGGACAAACCCAGCGATGACCCGGTGGCGGCCGCGCGTGCCGAACGGGCGCTGGCAGCAATGACACGCAGCGACTCGCACCAGCGCGCCCTGCAGGCGGCGCGCAGCAACACGCAGCTGACCGAATCGGCCCTGGGCGACGCGGGCGAACTGGTGCAGCGCGCCCGAGAGGCACTGCTGGGCGCCGGCAACGCCACCTACACCGACGGCGAGCGTTCGATGCTGGTGCAAACCCTGCGTGGGCTGCGTGAACAGCTGCTTGCCGTAGCCAACCGCGGTGATGGCGCCGGAACCTACCTGTTCGGTGGTCAGGGCGCGTCGTCGCCGCCCTTTGCCGATGCGCCCGGTGGCGTGCTGTACCAGGGCGCGGCCGGCGACACCCTGGTGGCGTCGAACGAGTCGCTCAGCACCTCGATCGACGGCGACAGCGCCTGGCTGCAAGTGCCGGCGGCGGTGGCCGGCGACCCGCCGCTGTCGCTGTTCTCGGTGCTGGACACGGCCATCACCGGCCTGTTGACACCCGGTGCCACCGACGCGCAAATCAGCAGCGCCGTGCATGACGGTCTGCGTGACCTGGACGCCTGCAACAACCACCTGCTGAGCGTGCGTGCCCGCGCCGGCGAGGCGCTCAACCGCATGGATTCGGTCGAGTTGCGCATTGCCGACGGCAAGTTGGCGGCACAGACCGAGCGCTCGAACGCCGAAGACCTGGACATGGTGCAGGCGATCTCGGAGTTTCAGAACCGGCAAACCGGCTACGATGCGGCCTTGAAGGCCTACTCGCTCGTGCAGCGCATGTCGCTGCTGAACTACATCGGCGGCTGAACGTTTCGACGCCGTCGCTGCCCGACGGCCCTGCGTGGGTGAGGCAGCCACATGGACATGCAAGATCATCCGCTTCTGAACCAGGTGGTGCTGGGCTACAGCGCCGTCATCGACCGCCAGCGGGCGGTGGTCGCCACGCGCCTGACAGTGGCACCCGGCCAGGCCGATGCCGTGATCGATGCGTCAGCGCTGATGCAGTTGCTGGGCGAGGTCTGGCCCGAGACGGCGGGCGCCCTGTCGCTGCGCCTGCGGCCGGTCAACGCCGGAGCCGGGTCGGCGCCGACGGCCGGTCTGGCCCTGTTGATCAACCCGGCCGGCGAGGCCCTGCTGCGGGCCCTGCTGGATGCGCCGGCGGTGCCGCGTTACATGATCGAGGTGCCGGCCTTCATGCTGGCCGACCCGCTGGTGGCGGCGTCGGTGCAGGCGCTCAGCGACAGCGGCGGCACGCTGGCGCTCAAGGGCCAGCCGCGCGAGGCGCTGCCCGACGCGCTGAACGCCTGTTTCACGCTGCAGATCGAGGACGCCGCGGCGCCGGCGCCCAAGGCCTCGCCGCTGCCCCGGCTGCGCCATGCCGTGCGCAGCAAGGCCGAAATCGACGCCGCCTTCGCCGACGGTTGTGCCGCGGTGGCCGGGTGGCCGATCGGTGAACCGCCCATCAAGGCGCAAAGCAAGGCCGCGGTGCCGCCCGAGCTGCAGGTGATCCTCGAACTGATCAACCGCGTCGACCGCGAAGAGCCGGTCGAACGGCTGGAAGCGGTGCTCAAGAACGACCCCACGCTGGCCTTCCGGCTGCTGCGTTACATCAACTCACCGGGCTTCGGGCTGTCGGTCGAGATCGGCTCGTTCCGCCATGCGCTGATGATGCTGGGCTACCAGCGGCTCAAGCGCTGGCTGGCGCTGCTGCTGGCCTCGGCCAGCAAGGACGCCAACATGAAGCCGGTGATGTTTGCGGCGGTGCGCCGCGGGCTCATCATGGAAGAGCTGGTCAAGGGCAGCGGCGACAGCGAGATGCGCGGCGAGCTCTTCATCTGCGGCGTGTTCTCGCTGCTCGACCGCCTGCTCAGCCAGCCCTTTGCCGAACTGCTGCGTGCCGTGCCGGTGCCTGAGCGCGTGCGCCAGGCGCTGCTGGGCGAGGACGGCCCGTTCCTGCCCTACCTGGAACTGGTGCAGGCCATCGAGCAGGAATCGGTGCTCGACGTGCGCGACGGCGCTGAGCGGCTGATGATCGGCCTGGCCGAGGTCAACCGCGCGCTGCTGGCCGCGCTGGCCACCGCCGCCCAGCTCGAGTAAGTGAACGCCGCCGCGCCCGCCTTCGACGCCGTTCCTGCCGAACTGCTCGACGAACTGGGCGACCCCCTGCTGTGGTTCGATGCCGGCGTGCCGGCGCAGATGTCGTTGAAGGGCGGCAACGCCGCCGCGCGACAATTGCTGGCACTGCAGGTCGGGGCACCGGCGCGGGCGGTGCTGGCCCCGCTGGGCGCCGAACTGTGGCGCTGGTGGGCCAGTCAGGGCCGCCTGCGCAGCGACGCGCTGATCGATACTGGCGACGGCGGCAGCCTGCGCGCAACGCACTGGACGGCGGGCGGTCTGCGCCTGCTGCGCCTGCAGCTGCTGGCACCGGCCCTGGCCACCCGCATCAGCGAGAGCCGGCCCGTGCAGGCGCACGATGCCGGCTTCGACGAACTGCTGCGCATGGCCTGGGCGTCGCCGTATCCGGCGCTGCTGCACGACGAGCAGCAGCACATCGTCGACGCCAACGAGGCCTTCCTGTCCTTCAGCGGCCATCGGCGCGACGAGCTGCTCGGCCGTGACCTGGCGCTGCTGCTGCCGGCCGAGGACCAGGACCTGTTCGTCGCCGGGCGCCGCGCGCTGGGCGACGCACCTCGACGCGGCAGCGTGGCCACGCTGACCGAGCGCCGGCTGCTGCATGCCGGCGGTGCCGAACGCTGGTTCCGTTCGGCCCTGTATGCCCTGCCGGGCCCGCAGGGGCGTTTGACGCTCGAGCTGCTGCAGGATTCGACCGGTGAACACGTGGCACGCGCGCAGGCCGAGCGCTCGCTGACCGAGCTGGCACAGTGGTTCGACCTCAGCCCGGTGGGCATGCTGGTGTTCGATCACGCCGGCCTGATCGTGCGCTCGAACCCGGCCTTCGAACTGTTGGTCGAGCGTGTACCGGTGATGTTGTCCGATGCCGAGCTCGAACTGCAGACATTGCTGGCCTGGTCCCAGGGCGGGCCCCTGCCCGAGCTGGTGCCTGGCGCAGCGCCGCTCGAGCAGCAGGCCTCGGTGCGGCTGGGCGACGGACGTTTGCGCCGGCTGGGTGCACGGCTGTCGAGTTTCGCCACGCGCAGCGGCGAGCGCCGCTACATGGCGGTGGTGGAGGACCGCAGCGCCGAGGAGGAACGTGACCTGGCACAGCTGGAGATGGGCGCTCTGATGCACACCGCCAGTGTCGGCGTGGCCACCTTCGACCCCAGTCGCGGCTGGCTGGCGCCGCTTCGGCGCGGTGCTGGCCGTGCCGGCAGCAGCGGTGGCGATACCGGCGGCGATCGCCGCAACAGCGCCGGATCGGGCCTGCTGGGCATCGGCCGTGAGCTGGTCGAACCCGATTCGCTGCCCGAATACGAGCGCCTGCAGCGCGCCTTGCGCAAGGGAGAACGCACCGAGGTGCGGTTTGCCGTTCGCCACCCCGAACTGGGACAACGCTGGCTGCTGACGCGCATCGAGCCCGGCGCGCTGGGCAGTGACCGCCCGACCACGTCGGTGGTGACGCTCGACGTCACCGAACAAGAGCAGGCGCAGCGCCGCAACGAGCAGCTGCTGCGCGAGCTGTCGACCATTCTCGATGGCTCGACCGCAGGCATTGCCTATCTGCGCGGCGCGCAGCTGGTGCGCTGCAACCGACGTTTCGAGCGCATGCTGGGTCTGGCACCCGGGGCCGCCGCCGGGGTCGGTTTCGACAGCCTCTTCAGCGGCCTGCCGCAGGCCCTGCCGGTGGTGCAGCAGGCCATCGTCGCCTTGTCCGACGGTCGCCCCTTCGAGGCCGAGTTGTCCGCCGGCGAGCGCGGCGACGGGTCGGCCTGGTATTCGCTGTCGCTGCGGCGCGCCGAGCTGTCGGGCGGTGCACCCGAGGCGGTGGCGGTGCTGACCGACATCTCGCGGCTGAAGTCGCAGCAGGCCGACCTCGAGCGGCTGCTGCGTGAACGAGAGCTGATGTTCAGCCTGTCCGATGTCGGCATCGTGTACCTGCGCGGGCGGCGCATCGAACGCGCCAACCAGGCGATGGCCGCGCTGACCGGCTACGCCGCGCCCGAGCTGACCGCGCTCGACGGCTCCGAGCTGCATGCCGACGCACGCGAATGCGTGGAATTCGAGACCGCGCTGGCGCAGGCGTTGCGCAGCCAGGGGCGTTTTCGCGCCGAACGGCGGCTGCGCCGCCGCGATGGCAGCCTGTTGTGGGTGCAGGTGGCAGCGCGACCGGTGAACGCCGACGACCCCGACGCCGGTGTGATCTGCTCGTATGTCGACGTCGACGAACGCTACCGTGCGCGCGAAAGTCTGGCCAGCCAGGCCGAACGCACGCGGGCGCTGCTCGACTCGGTGCTGGTGGGCATCGTCACCGTCAGCGACGGTGGCATCGAGTGGATGAACCGCTCGGCGCGGCGCATGTTCGGCGGCGAGCTGGCCGACTTCGTCGGCGAGGCGATCAGCATCGTGGCGACGCCGGAAGCCGACCATCCCCTGCGCCGCGCCGACTACCTCGAGCGCCTGATCGACGGCCAGGCCGAAACCTTCGAATGCCGGCTGAAGGCGCGCGACGGGCGTGAGTTCTGGGTGGTAGGCAACGCCGTCGTCACCGGCCGCGCCGGTGGCTCGCGGCAGCTGACCTTCGCACTGCTCGACATCGAGCGGCGACGCCAGGCCGAGGTGAGCATCGCGCAGGCCCAGGCGTCGTTGCAGCGCATGATCGAGACTGCGCCGCTGGCGATGGCACTGTTCGATGCGCGCAGCCTGCGCGTGCTGCAGCTCAACCAGATGGCCGGCACCTTTTTCGGGCAGCCGCTGGAGCGCATTGCCGGCCGCCGGCCCGAGGAGTGCTGCAGCCCGGGCAAGGCCTTGGCCCTGGCCGAGTGGTTGACGCTCAGCGCCGGCGAATCGGTGGCGCAGCACCACGAGTGGCGCGATGAACCCGAGGGCGGCGGTGGTGCCGGCTGGACCGAAGGCTCGGCACCGGCGGCACGCGTGTGGGACGTGCGCATCGTGACGCTCGAACCCAGCGCCGAGGTCGCACCCCAGGTGCTGCTGGTGGCCAGCGACGTCACCGAGCAGCGCGCCGCCGAGCAGGCGCGGCTGCAGGCCGCGATCGCGCAGCGCGAAGTGCTGGTGCGTGAGGTGCACCACCGCATCAAGAACAACCTGCAGGGGTGGCGGGCCTGCTGCAGCAGCACGCCGAACGCCACCCGGGTGTCGGCCCCATGCTGACCGAGGCCGTGAGCCAGGTGCAGGCCATCGCCCAGGTCTACGGCCTGCAGGTCGGATCGGGCGGGCCCTTGCGCGTGGCCCATGTGCTGCAGGCGATTGCCGGATCGGTGCAGCGCACCTTCGGCCGCAGCATCCATGTCTTCACCTCGCCCGAGGCGTCGCAGTGGCTGATGCCCGAGGCCGAGTCGATTCCGAT
Source organism: Rubrivivax sp. (assembly GCA_016707445.1). Lineage (GTDB taxonomy): Bacteria > Pseudomonadota > Gammaproteobacteria > Burkholderiales > Burkholderiaceae_C > Rubrivivax. The sequence goes on along the minus strand of JADJHR010000007.1, from coordinate 101,764 downwards.
CGCGTTGACGTTGAACGAACTGCTGACCAATGCGATCAAGCACGGGGCGGGCGACAGCCTGCGCTGCGAGACCGACGTGGCACCGGCTACCCTGGCGCCCGGGTCACTGCGCCCTGGCGGCGGCGCTGCGGCATCCGGCGACATGGTGGTGATCACCATCGTCAACCGCGGCCGATTGCCGGCGGGCTTCGACCTGGCCCGCTTTCCGGGCGGCCTGTCGGGCCTGGGCCTGGCGCGTGCACTGCTGCCCCGGCGCACCGCCACGCTGACGCTCGAACAGCAGGGTGACGACGTGGTCGCACGCGTGCTGCTGCGCACCCCCAGTGTGGTGCGCGAGGCGGAGCCGGCGCCGGCGCCCACGGCCCTGGCCTCACAATGACGGCCATGCACAGCAACGGCCCGGCCCGCAGCCCGACGACCCCGAAGGCACGGATCCTGGTGCTCGACGATGACCGTCTGGTGCTGGCCACCGTGGTGCACGGCCTGGTGCAGGCCGGCTACGACGTGATCGATGCCGACAACGGCGACGACGCCATCCTGCTGGCGCGTGAGCACCGGCCCGAGCTGGCGCTGCTGGACATCCGCATGGAAGGCAAGACCGGCTTCGACGTTGCCGAGTACCTGCGCGACGTGTGTCGCATCCCCTTCATGTTCCTGTCGGCCTTCTCCGACGAGGCCACAGCCGCCAAGGTACAGGCGCTGGGTGCGGTGGCCTACCTGGTCAAGCCGCTGGACGTGGGCAAGATCGTGCCCACGGTCGATGCCGCGCTGCAGCGCCTGCGTTCCGGCCAGGCCGCGGGCGCCGAGCCGGCCGCCGCCGCCGCCGCAGTCGGTCCCCCGGCGGCGGCCCTGGCGCTGGATCCGGTGGCGCTGGCGGTGGGGATCGTGATGCACCGCTATTCGCTGTCGCGTGAGGGCGCCTGGCAGCGAGTGCAGCGTCTGGCCCACGAGCAGGGCATCAATGCGTTGCAACAGGCCGAGCGCCTGGTGCAGGCGGTCGAAGAGCTGGCGCGAGGCAGCGATCCGGGTCTTCGCTAGTCCTGCAGCGTGAAGTAGAAGGTGGCGCCGCGGCCGGGTTCGGCTTCGGCCCAGACCTCGCCGCCGTGCCGTTGCACGATGCGCCGCACCGACGCCAGCCCGACGCCCGTGCCCGGAAAATCCTTGGCGCTGTGCAGGCGCTGGAACAGACCGAACAAACGGTCTGCCACGCGCATGTCAAAGCCGGCCCCGTTGTCGCGCACGGCGTACACACGCCGTCCGTCGCTGCTGGCGGCGCCAAAACCGATCTGCGCGTGCGGGTTCTGGCTGCTGTATTTCCAGGCGTTGGCCAACAGATTCTCGAGCACCAGACGCAACAGTGTGGGGTCGCCGCGGCCGCGCAGGCCGGGGTCGATCTGCACCTCGACCTGGCGTTCGGGCGCCGCGCGCCGCAGGTCGTCGACGATGAAGGCCGCCAGCTGGCTCAGGTCGACGGGTTGGCGGACCAGTGGCTGCGATGCCAGCCGAGCCATCGTCAGCACCGCGTCGATCATCTGGTTCATGCGCGCACCAGCGGCCAGCACGCGGTCAAGGTGATCATTGCCGACGCGGTCGAGCTGGCGGCCGTAGTCTTCCTTCACGATGCGGGTGAAGCCTTCGACGACCCGGATCGGCGCCCGCAGGTCGTGCGACACGGTATAGATCAGTGACGCGGTGTCGGCTTCGGCGCCGCTGCCATCGGGGCCCAGTGCCAGGCACAGGGCGCCCGTTTCATCGCGCAGCAACCACCAGCCACCGTGGTTGCCTGGTTCGCCGAGCGCAGCACGCAGCGCCGCCGGGGCGGCCGCCTCGACGGCCGACCAGGGCCCACCAAGCACCCGCTCGTCGACCCCGAACTGGCGCAGTGCGCTCGCGTTCGCGTGGCTGATACGGCGTTCACCGGTGACGGCGTCGTTTTCCAGCAGCAGCAGCGGGCGCGGATCGGCTGCCAGGGCGGTGACCAGACGCCGCAAGCTGGACGCGCTGGCCGCCGCCGTGTCGGCCTGGCGGTGGGCGCCCGCGGCGGCGCGGCCCGGCAGCGTCCGGTGACGATCGCCAGCACGCCAGAGGCCGGCAGCAAAGCTGGCCGCGGCCACGATCAGCAGGGCCACGCTGGCAAAGATCCAGGGGCCGATCGAGGCTGTCGCGCCCGCGGGCGGATCGGTGGCGGCTGTTGCACAAGCGGCCCACAGCCCCGGGGCCGTGGCAAGCAGGCGCAGGCGCTTGGCGGGCGTCCTCGCCGTGGAGTCATGCATGGCCCGCATTGTAAGGAGCGACTCGGCACCTGCCCCGGCCTCAAGCTGGCGCCGATGTGCCCGATATGCTTGACAGGCTGCTGGCCCCCCGGGGACTGCGCGGCAAGGCCAGCGTGATCGTCGATGACGGTTGACGCCCGGGTCGAGTCGCCGGCATGCTGGTTTCTTGCACCGTGGGTTCAACCGAAAGACAGGGCAATGGGATTCATTCGTGGCCGGGCAGCCGATGGGCCGACGCCGCCGATCACCGGTGCTGACGCCGGACGGCCCGGCGGGCCATCGGCCGTGATCGACGCCGCTGCGATCGAGCGGCTGCGCGAACTCGACCCCGGTGGCCAGCAGGGTGTTCTGCAACGGGTGCTGCACGCCTACCAGGTCTCGCTGGGTCGACATCTCGACGAAATGGCGGCCGCCTTGCCTGCGCGCGACAGTGACCGCATGGCGCGGTCGGCACACACGCTGAAGTCCTCGTCCGCGGCCATCGGTGCGCTGGACTTCTCGCAGCGCTGCGCCGACCTCGAACACTGCGTTCGCACTGGACACGGCCTGCCGCCGGAATCTGAGTTGCAGGCCTTGTTCGACGAAGGTCGACGCGTGCTGACGGCCGTTGAAGCTATGCTCGCACCGTGACCCTGGCTTCGTCGATGAGCCCTGCTGCAACGTCCTACAGCGACGACCACGCGCGCGAGCGCCCTCGCGTGCTTCTGGTCGACGATGACGAGGTGACGCTCATGATCGTCGGCGCGGCGCTGCGCGAGCGTGGTTTCGACGTGCACGAGGCCGCCAGCGGCAAGGCCGCGCTGGCCGCACTGTCCGACGGCTTGCCCGATGTTGTGGTGCTCGACGCGGTGATGCCCGAAACCGACGGTTTCGACACCTGCCGCACGCTGCGCACGATCCCCGGTTGCGAGAACGTGCCGGTGCTGATGCTTACCGGCCTCAACGACGAGGTCTCGATCACCCGCGCCTACGAGGCCGGGTCAACCGATTTCTTCGTCAAGTCGCAGCAGTGGACCCAGCAATGGAGCCTGCTCGACGGACGGCTGCGCTATCTGCTGCGCGCATCGCGCACGCGCCAGGAGCTCGAGCGCAGCAAGTCCAAGCTGGCACGCGCGCAGGACCTGGCGCGCATGGGCAGCTTCGACTGGCGCCTGAAGTCGGGGCTGATGCTGTCGCCCGAGGCGCTGCGCGTGTTCGGCCTGGGGCAGGGTGATCCGCTGTCCTTGCGCGCGCTGCTGCGCATGGTGCCGCGCGAGGATCGGCGGGTGCTGGTACGCATGCTGCGGGGTGCGATCGAACATGGTTCGGTGCTGACCACCGACGTGCCCGTCACGCCCAGCTGGTACAGCGGCGACCACGTGGTGCACATCGAGGCCGAACCCGAATTCAACGAACAGGGCCAGATGGTCGGCTACACCGGCGTGGTGCAGGACGTGACCGACCGCCGCGTGGCCGAGGACAAGATCCGCCATCTGGCCAACTTCGACGCCCTGACCGGCCTGCCCAACCGGCGCCAGCTGCTCTGGCGCGCCGAGCGGGCCCTGGAGATGGCGCGCCGCGTCGGGCATCAGTGTGCCTTGCTGCTGATCGACCTGGACCGTTTCAAGATCATCAACGACACGCTGGGCCACCAGTCGGGCGACGAACTGCTGGTGGAAGTGGCGCGCCGTCTGCGGGGCTGCGTGCGCCACAGCGACCAGGTGCTCGAGGCGGTGTTCGAGGGCCATGGCATGGGCGTGCGGTCGCACCGCTCGCTCGAGGCCGTGGGCCGCCTCGGCGGCGACGAGTTCGTGGCGCTGCTGCCCGAGGTGATCGACGAACGTGACGCCGAGCGTGTGGCGCAGCGCATGCTGGAAGTGATGCGCGAGCCCATCGTGGTGGCGTCGCAGGAGTGTTTTGTCACCGTCAGCGTCGGCGTGGCCCTGTACCCGCGTGACGGCAGCAATGTGGCCGACCTGATGCGCAACTCCGACGTCGCGATGTACTCGGCGAAGGCCCAGGGGCGCAATGCCTCGGCGCTGTACGGACCGCAGCTGGCCGGCCGCGGTCGCGAAAAGCTCGAGCTCGAGACGGCGCTGCACAAGGCCATCGAGCGCAACGAACTGGTGCTGCACTACCAGCCCAAGATCGACGTGCGCAGCGCGCGCATGGTCGGCGCCGAGGCGCTGATGCGCTGGCAGCGCGGCGGCGTGCTGGTGCCGCCGGCCGATTTCATACCGCTGGCCGAAGAAACCGGGCTGATCACGCCGCTGTCGGAATGGGCGCTGTCCGAGGCTGCGCGGCAGGCCCGGGTCTGGCAGCAGAGCTTCGGTTTTGCCGATTCGATCGCCGTCAACCTGCCCAGCCGGCTGTTCGAGCGCAGCGATCTCGTCGATCACATCCACCAGGTGGTGACCGCGCAGGGTGTGCCGCACCGCGTGATCATGCTCGAGATCACCGAAGACAACCTGATGAAGGACCTGCAGAACGTGATCCCGGCGCTGCACCGTCTCAACGAGATCGGGGTCGAGATCGCCATCGACGATTTCGGCACCGGCTACTCGTCGCTGTCGTATCTGACGACGCTGCCGATTTCCGAGCTCAAGATCGACCGCAGCTTCGTGCGTGACCTGGGCATCAGCCCGCAGAGCTCGGCGGTGGTCACGGCCATCATCGCGCTGGCACGCTCGCTGGGCCTGCGCGTGATCGCCGAGGGCGTGGAGACCCTGCGCCAGATGGAGGTGCTGCACCGCCTGGGTGTGGTCACCATGCAGGGCTACCTGTTCAGCAAACCGGTGCCGCCGACCGACCTCGAACTCTGGCTCGATCAGTCGGTGCAATCGCGCAGCGCGTCCTGGATCGGCCAGGCGACCGAACTCGAAGCCGCACCCGACCGGCTGCACGCCGCCAGCCACCGTTCCTGAGAAGGGATCGACCTGATGAATGGCGCCAGCCCGGCGCAGATCGCCAAGGGGGCACTGCGCCGCCTGGCGACGGCGCAGCAGGAACCCACGCCCGAGAACTACGCGCGCGCCTTTGCCGAGGAATCCGGCCAGGTGCCAGCAACCCTGCCCGAGCGGGCGCGTGCGCCGCTGGAACGTATGGCTGCCCGCTGGACCGATGAACCCGCGCGCCGGGATGAATTGGTCTCGGCCTTCATGCAGGGTCGTTGGGACCTGGTGGCGCAAGGGCTGGACCGCGGTGCGCAATCGACCAGTGCGCAGGCCCAGGCCTGGGCGGCACTGATCGATCGCCTGGTCAAGGTGGTTCAGCGCGGCAGCCGGCAATGGACGGCCGCCCGCAAGAAGGACAGCCTGCAGCGCGTGCTGGACGGCAGCCGCAGCGACCTGCAACGCCTGAGCCAGCGCCTGAGCGCGCTGGTCGGAGCCTGGGAGTCCGATGCTCCATTGGTGATCGAGGACGGGGCGCTGTCCTCAGACGACGCCGGGGCGACGTCTGAGGGCGCGCCTGACCTGCAGCCGAAGCTGGGAACCGCCGTCGCAGCCGACTGGCCGGCCGCCATCGGGCCTTTGCGGCTGACCATCGATGCCGCCTTGCCCGCGGCCGACCTTCGCGCCACCGAGCTGGCCGACCGCCTGGCGGGGCTGGCCGACCAACTGGCCGCGGACGGCCCGTGCGTTGACAGTCTGCACGCCTTGGAAACGGTTTGCGGCGAGATCCGGCGCCTGTTTGCCCATCGCCACCGCCTGGTCGATCAGATCGGCGCGCTGTGCACCGAGCTGGGCCAGGGGCTGGTCGAACTGGCCGAGAACGAGAGCTGGGCGCGCGGGCAGGCCGAGACCCTGCACAGCCGCCTGGCCGAAGGGCTGAACGCACGCAGTGTGCGGGCGGCGACCGAGATCCTGGCCGACACACGCCGGCAGCATGCGCGCGTGCGCGTCGATCGCGAGCAGGCGCGAGACGCGCTCAAGCAGCTGATCCACAGCCTGATCGCCGAGATCGGCGAGCTGGGTGTGCACACCGGCCGCTTTCACGAGCGTGTCGGCCGCCACGTGGCGACCATCGAGGCCGCCGATTCGATCGAGGGGTTGGCCGGCGTGGTGCGTGAGCTGCTGCAGGAGAGCCGCGAGGTGCAGGACCAGGTGCAACAGGCCCAGCAGCGGTTGAGCAGCGAGCATGAGCGCGCGTCGCAGCTCGAAGCCCAGGTGCGCACGCTGGAAGGCGAACTGCGCCGCCTGGCCGACGAGGTGAGCACCGACGCCCTGACCCAGGTGGCCAATCGACGCGGGCTGATGCAGGCCTTCGTGGCCGAGAGCGCGCGTCGTGAACGCGAAGGTGCCGACGCGCCGCTGGCCATCGGGCTGCTGGACATCGACAACTTCAAGAAGCTCAACGACAGCCTGGGCCATGCCGCCGGCGACCGCGCGCTGCAGTTGCTGTCCGCCGCGGTGCGCGAGCGCTTGCGCCCGGTCGATCACCTGGCGCGTTTCGGCGGCGAGGAGTTTGTGGTGCTGCTGCCGGCCACGGTGCTGGACCAGGCGCAGCAGGCCCTGAGCCGATTGCAGCGCAGCTTGAGTTCGGCCCTGTTCATGCACGACGAGCGCGAGGTCTTCGTCACCTTCTCGGCCGGCGTCACCGAATGGCGACCCGGCGAGCCGCTCGAGGCTGCGCTCGAGCGTGCCGACGAGGCTTTGTACGAGGCCAAGCGCGCGGGCAAGAACCGCACCTGCGTCGCCTGATTGCCGAGCTGTTGCCAGGTCGGCGGTTGCCGATCGTCACATCTGCGCGGCCGACACACCCTCAAGGCGCCGTGACCGGGGCCGATATTCAAGGCGAGCGGCCGTCGGTTTCGACCGGCAGGCCATCCCCTCAGACCCTTGCCGGCATCGCCGTCCCCATGGCTTCGATCCTTCGTCCCTTCGTCCTCGTCACCCGGGCCGTGCGTGCCTTCTTCAAGGCCGACCTGCGGGTGCAACGCGGTGACCGTGGCCTGGTCGTCGTGCTCGACGAGGTGCCACGTCAATCCGCGGCGGCCAAGGGCCGCAAGAAGCCGGATCCGGCGGCTGAGCGCGAGGCAGGTGAGCTGCAGCGCATCCGCGAGTCGCTGACCCGGCTGCTTGACGATCTGCCCGACAACCGCGTCGCCATGCGCCACCTCGTATTCATCGAACATGCCCTGCAGAAGAAGGGCTTGCGTGCGCTCGCCAAGGTGCCGCTGGACGTGCTGCAGCGTGCGCTCGACCAACTCGAAGGCCTGGTCATCAACTGGTCCGACGTAGGGCTGGCCAGCCTGCGCTCGAAGATGGCCGTGACGCTGATCGAGCGTGAGCCCGAGAGTCGCGCCACCGTGCAGGCCGAGTCGCCGACCTCGATGCTCGATGCCGCACCGCTGGCCCACCCCGAGCCCCTGGAAGGCGACGATGCCGCCGCGGCTGAGGCTGCGCTGCGTGCCGCCTACGGCGAGATGGTGCTGCCCGACCTCGAACTGAGCAGCGACGACGACGAGCCGGCGTTGGAAGTTCAGGGCGAGCTGAACTCGCCGTCGGGCAAGGCGCTGGCGCGTGCCGCGCGGCGCGCGGGCGCTCACGCCTAGGCGCTGCCGCCAGCGCCCGAGCAAGGGCGGCTGAACAGTTCTTTACCCGCACCGCACAGCCTCGACACCTGAGGCGGGCACCATGCTGGTCATCCCAACCCCGATCCGCAAGGAGACCCGATGACCTGCACCGCAACGACCACGACTACCACCTCCGCCAGCCGCTGGAACCGCAGCGCCCAACGCCTTCTGGCCACCGGCCTCTTCGTAGCCCTGGCCGGCGCTTTCGTCATGAACGCCGAAGCCGCGCCGATGGGCGCCGGCATGCACCATGGCGGCGGCCAGATGATGGGCGGCATGGGGGCGGGCCGCATGCTCGATGCCGTGGGCGCCAGCGCCGAACAGCGCAGCCAGATCAAGACGATCATGGAAACCGCGCGCAGCGACCTCAAGCCCCAGCGCGACACCGCGAAGGCGCTGAACGATCAGATGCGCACCTTGTTCACCCAGACGCCGGTCGACGCCAACGCCGCCGAGGCACTGCGGCAGCAGAAGTTGGCCGTGCACGACCAGGTCAGTCGTCGCATGCTGCAGGCCATGGTGGCGGCCAGTGCCGTGCTGACGCCCGAGCAGCGTGCCAAGCTGGCCGAGATGGCGACGCAGCGCCGTGCCCGCATGGAGCGGCACCGCGGCGCGGCGCCGAAGTAAGCTGTGGTTGCGAGCCGGCCGCAACGCCGGCCGCCGGCTTGGCTGCGACCGGGATCAGGCCATTGAGCGATGATTGACCCTTGCCCCGCGGCGCCCCGACGGCCCCGGGGCTTTCTGTCTGAACGCGAGAGCCCGCCTTGAACCCCCGCCTGCTGCTCATCGACGACGATGCCCGCCTCACCGACATGGTGTGCGACTACCTGCGCCGCAACGGCTACGAGGTCGATGCGGCGGGTTCGCTGGACGCCGGCCGCGAGCGGCTGCGGTCCGGCAGCTACGACGCCTTGCTGCTCGACCTGATGCTGCCCGACGGTGACGGCCTGGACCTGACGCGTGAACTGCGCGCCGACCTGCGCTGGCGCCGCCTGCCACTGCTGATGCTGACTGCGCGCGGCGAGCCGATGGACCGCATCGTCGGCCTCGAGCTCGGCGCCGACGACTACCTGCCCAAGCCTTTCGAGCCGCGCGAGCTGCTGGCCCGCGTCAAGGCGCTGTTGCGCCGGGCCGCTCCTGAGCCCAGCCACGAAGACGTGCTGAGCTTCGGCCGCCTGGACATCGACCTCGGCGCACGCCAGGCGCGCCTGGACGGCCAGGCCTGTGACCTCACCGGCCACCAGTTCGAGTTGCTGGTGGTGCTGGCCAAGAGCCCGGGCCGTGTGCTGTCGCGTGACCAGATCATGGACACGCTCAAGGGCCACCCGCTCGAGGCCTTCGATCGCAGCATCGACGTGCACATCTCGCGCATCCGCGCCGTGATCGAGGACGATCCAAAGAACCCGAAACGCGTGCTGACGGTGCGCGGCAGCGGCTACGTGTTCGCACGCAAGCAAGACGCCGACAGCTGAATGCGCTCGCTTTACCTGCGCATCTACCTCACGGTGGTGGTGGCGCTGGCGCTGTTTGCGCTGGTGTCGGGGTGGTTCGTGCAACGCCACCTGGACGCCGAACGCACGCGCATCGAGGCCAGCGCACGTGAGCGTGTCGAAGCCTGGGCCGACCTGTTGCAGCGCTCGCTGCCAGGGGCTGGTGCACGCACCGAGGATCTGCAGGCTGCGCTGCAGGAATGGTCGCAGCGGTTGCGCCTGCCGATGGCGCTGGACGACGCAAAAGGCCATCGGCTGGCCACTTCTGAAACCTTTGCCCGTCGCGAGGCCGAGGCCGGGCCGCCTCTGCAGCGCCGGCTGAGATCGGTGCGCCTGGACGATGGCCGTACCTTGTGGCTGCTGCGCCCCGGGCAGCGGGCACTGAGCGGGCGCAATGATGCGGCACCACCGAAGGCGCCCATGGCGCCGCCCTGGCTGCGCCCGCACGGCTGGCCCGAAGGCAGCGGTCTGGCGGCCTTGTTGCTGGTGCTGTTTGCCGCCGTGGCGCTGGGGGCCTGGCCGGTGGTGCGCCGCCTGACGCGCCGGCTCGAGGCGCTGAAGCAAGGTGTCGAAGCCTTTGGTGCCGGCGCGCTGAATCGGCGCGTGGTCGAGGACGGCAGCGACGAGGTGGCCGCTTTGGGCGCCAGCTTCAATCGCGCTGCAGCGCGCATCGAGGCGCTGCTGCAGTCGCACAAGAGCCTGCTGGCCAACACCAGCCACGAACTGCGTTCACCGCTGACGCGGCTGAAGATGGCGGTTTCGATGCTGGAAGACGCCACGCCCGCGCAGCGGGCCGCGATGCGGCACGAGATCGACGTCAACATCGGCGAGCTCGACGTGCTGGTCGACGAGGTGCTGCTTGCCAGCCGGCTCGATGCGACGCAGGCACTGGACCGACACGACGAGATCGACCTGCTCGGCCTGGCCGCCGAAGAGGCCGCGCGGGTCAACGCCGGCGTGCAGGGCGATGCCGTGCTGCTGCGCGCGAACGAGCGCCTGGTCCGGCGCGCGCTGCGCAACCTGCTGGAAAACGCACGCCGCTACGGTGGTGGCGAGGTTGAGCTCGAGGTGCGGCGCGCGGGTGTCGGTGCGGGTGCGGGTGCGGGTATCGAAGCGCGTGCCGGTGTCGAGGTGGCCGTCTGCGACCGCGGGCCGGGGGTCCCCGAAGCCTACCGCGAACGCATCTTCGAGCCCTTCTTCAGGTTGCCTGGCCATGCCGAGAAATCGGGTGGCGTGGGCCTGGGGCTGGCGCTGGTGCGGCAGATCGCCGAGCGTCACGGCGGTGCGGTGCGTTGCACGCCGCGTGACGGCGGCGGCAGTTGCTTCACGCTGGCTTTGCCCCTGGGCGAGCCTGCTGACGCAGCGCATGCTTCTGGGCGTGCATGACGCGCCACACCAACGTCAGCAGCAGCAGAGCCGCCAGCGCCAGCCCGGTGGTGCTGGCCGCCCAGTAGCCCGGAGCACCGCGCAGGGCAGGCGGTGTGCGGCCCAGCACGTTGAAGGCAACGACATAGCCACCGCCCAGCCCCACGCCCCACAGTGAGCCGGCAAAGATGAACATCGGCAAGGTCGCGATGCGGTACGCGCGCAGCACGAACGACGCCAGCGTCTGCCCGGCGTCAACGACGTGGAACAACGTCACCCAGGCCAGCAGCGGCAAGGTGGCAGCGATCACCGCGGCATCGGCGGTGTACAGCCGCACCACCGATTCACGACCGAGAAAAACCGCAGTGCCCAGCACCACCGCCACACCCAGGCCAAGCACGATGCCATGACGCGTCAGGCGGCGTGCATCGGGCAAGTCGATCGACCCGATGCGCTGTGCCACCAGCACGCTGGTGGCGCTGGCCAGCGCCATCGGCAGCATGAACAGCAGCGATACCAGGTTGGCCGCAATCTGGTGCCCCGCCACCGCGGTGGTGCCCAGGCGCGCGATGAACACCGCCATCAGCGAAAAGCCGCTGACTTCGATCAGGATCGACAGCCCCATCGGAACCCCGAGCTTGAGCTGCGCCCACAGCGCCTGGCGATCGGGTGCGTGCAGGCCACGCCCCCACAGTTCGAACGGGGCGTAGAAGGGGTCGCGGCGCAGCACCCACAGCGCGATCAGCGCCTGTGACCACATCACCATCGCAGTGGCAATCGCGCAGCCGACCACGCCCAGCGCCGGCAAGCCCAGGCCTGGGGCGCCGCGGATCAGCAGCATCGACAAGGGCACCTTCAGCGCCAGCCCGCAGACCTGCAGCGCCATCACCGCTTTCGGCCGTGACACCGCGTTGTTGAAGCCTCGATACGCCGAGAACAGCAGCGAAGCCGGCAACGACAGCGCCAGCACCGCCAGATAGTCGCGCACCAGAGATTCCTGCCCCACCGAAAGCTGCGCCAGGCGAACGAAGGGTGCGGGGAACAGCAGCAGCAGCGACCCCGGCACAGCCAGGCCCAATGCCAGCCAGACCGCCTGGTGCAGCTGGTGTCCTGCCTGCGCCATCTGGCGGGCACCGTACAGCTGGCCGCTGATCGGCCCCAGCGCCAGCACCACGCCCATCAGGCCGATGAAGATGGTGATGTAGGCCGCGCCGCCGACCGACAAGGCCGCCAGGTCGCTGGCCGAATGGCGGCCGAGCAGCACGGTGTCGACCGTGGCAAAGGCCACCACCGACAGGTGGCCCACGAACAGCGGCCAGGCCAGGCTGCCGATGCGGCGAGCGCTGCCGGCAAAGCGGTCGCTCAACGGCGGCTCCAGGCATTCGGGACATCGGTGTCGCCTGCCGAGGCCTTCGGGTCGGGATCTTCCAATGCGCGCTCGGCGTAGCGGTTGAAGCGCCAGGCCTTGCCTTCGAGCGAGATGCGCCGCCACACGGCCCGCTTCTCGCCGGGGCTGTAGGCGGTCCAGTGCTGCACCTCTTCGAAGCTGCGGCCGCAGCCCTTGCACACGGCGTCACCCTGGCTGGTCGAGCAGATCGCGATGCAGGGCGAATCGGGCGTGCTGGCGTACCAGGCCATCCAGGCCTCGTGCGCGGCCACCGACATGCCGGTCTCGGCGCAGGTCGACCGGCGGTCATAGACCATCAGTGCGTACACCTCGGCCAGGGCGCGCACTTCGGCGCACGCCGTGATGCCATCATGCGACGGTGAACGCCGACGCCACCAGTTGATGGCGCTTTCGATGTCGGTGATGTGCAGCTCGGCCACGGGGCCGGCAGGATAGCAGCGGCATGCGCCGCCGCGCCGCTCAGGCGGCCAGCACGCGCAGCAGCCATTGGCGCAGCGCGACCAGTTCTTCCATGCAGACCGAGTGCTCCATCGGGAACTCGTGCCATTCCACGACCCAGCCCAGCGCCTGCAGCTGGTCGCGACTGGCCATGCCACGCGCCGGCACGACCACGGTGTCGTGAGCCCCGTGGGCCAGAAACAGCGGCAGGTCGCGGTTGGCCGCATGGGCTTCGGCCTGGGTGCTGCCGGCCATCGGCAGATAGCCTGAAAGGCCGGCCACACCGGCCAGGCGCTGCGTGCAGCGCAGCCCGGCCATCAGGCTGATCGCGCAGCCTTGAGAAAATCCGGCCAGCACGATGCGGCGGGCCGGCACACCGCGGGTGACTTCCCGCTCGATCAGCGCGTGCACCTGGGCCACCGACTGGCGCAGCCCGGCCTCGTCCTCACGGCGTGCCAGATCGGTGCCCAGGATGTCGTACCAGGCGCGCATGCGGTGACCGCCATTCACGGTGACCGCGCGCATCGGCGCTCGCGGCAGTACCCAGCGCACCGGGCCGATCGGCGACAGGTCGATCTCGTCTGCCAGCGGCAGGAAGTCGGTGCCATCGGCGCCCAGGCCATGCAGCATGATGACGCTGGCGGCAGGCGTGTCGCTGGCGCTGACCTCGATGGTTTGCAGCTGTTCGTTGGCCATCAGTAGTTCAGACCCATGGCTTCGCGCACGTCTTTCATGGTCTGCCTTGCCACGGTGCGGGCACGCTCGGTGCCCATCTCGACGATCCAGTGCACCTTCTTCGGGTCGGCCGTCAGTTCGGCGGCACGCTCGCGCCAGGGCTGCTGCTCCTTGACGATGGCGTCGATCACCGGCTGCTTGCATTCGAGGCAGCCGATGCTGGCGGTGGTGCAGCCCTTGACCACCCAGTCGCGGGTCGCCTCGTCGCTGTAGACCTTGTGGAACTGCCACACCGGGCATTTCTCGGGGTTGCCCGGGTCGGTGCGGCGCACCCGTGCCGGATCGGTGACCATGCCGCGGATCTTTCGTTCGACCTCGGCGGGCTCGTCGCGCATCAAGACGGCATTGCCGTAGCTCTTGCTCATCTTCGTGCCGTCGAGGCCGGGCAGGCGCAGCACCTCGGTGTGCAGCGCCTGCGGCTCGACCAGGATGGCCTTGCCACTGCCACGCAGATGGCCCAGCAGCAGTTCGGTTTCGCCGTCGGTCCAGTTTTCGATCGCGGCGGCCGCGCGCCTGACCAGGGCTTCTCCCTTGCCCCAGGCTTCGGCCGATCCGGTCTCGCCAAAGGCCTTGCGCTGCTTGTCGTAGTAGCGCTGGTCGTCCTTGGGCAGACGGGCCAGCGCGGCCGCGACATGTGCCTCGAAGCCGCCGAGCCGGCCGTACAGGTGGTTGAAGCGGCGCGCCACCTCGCGCGTGAGTTCGACGTGCGACGACTGGTCCTCGCCCACCGGCACGTAGGTGGCCTTGTAGATCAGGATGTCGGCCGCCTGCAGCAGCGGGTAGCCGAGAAAACCGTAGGTCGCCAGGTCGCGGTCCTTGAGCTTGTCGATCTGGTCCTTGTAGGTCGGCACGCGTTCCAGCCAGCCCAGCGGCGTGCCCATGGCCAGCAGCGTGAACAGCTCGGCGTGTTCCGGCAGGCGGCTCTGGATGAAGATGGTGCTCTTGTCGGGGTCCAGGCCGGCGGCGATCCAGTCGATCACCATCTCGTAGACGTTCTTCTCGATGACGTCGCGCTCCTCGTAGTGCGTGGTCAGCGCGTGCCAGTCGGCCACGAAGTAGAAGCAGTCGTGCTCCTCCTGCAGCCGCACCCAGTTCTTCAGGGCGCCGTGGTAGTGGCCGAGGTGCAGGGCGCCGGTGGGACGCATGCCGGAAAGGACGCGGGATCGCATGGGCTGGGGCTGGGTACTTGAAGGGGATCGGGATTGTCTCAGGTCGCTACACAAGGTCGATGTGCCCAGGTCTTACACTTCGGCCCCCTCATGAAGCGCATCGTCATCCTGATCTCCGGCCGCGGCTCGAACATGCAGGCCATCGTGCGGCGCTGCGCCGAACAGCAGTGGCCAGCGCAGGTGGTGGCCGTGATCGCCAACCGGCCCGACGCGCAGGGCCTGGACTTCGCGCGCTCGCACGGCATTGCCGCCGCGGTTGTCGACCACAGGGCGCAGCCTTCCCGTGAGGCTTTCGATGCCCAACTGGCACAGGTGGTCGACCGCTTCGCGCCCGACCTGCTGCTGCTGGCGGGCTTCATGCGCATCCTGGGGCCGGACTTCGTGCGCCGGTATCAGGGCCGCATGCTGAACATCCATCCCTCCCTGCTGCCGGCTTTCCCTGGCTTGCACACGCACCGCCGTGCGCTACAGGCGGGCTGCAAGCTGGTGGGTGCCACGGTGCATTTCGTGACACCCGAGCTCGACCACGGGCCGATCGTGATGCAGTCGGCCGTGCCCGTGCTGGCAGGTGACGACGAACACACTCTGGCCGACCGCGTGCTGGCCACCGAACACGTGATCTACCCGCTGGCCGTGCGCTGGTACGTCGAAGGGCGCTTGCAGCAGCACGACGGGCTGGTGCGCCAGCTCGACGGCGCCTCGCAAGTGCTGATGTAGCGCCGCCATGCACCCGAACGCCTTGCTCGACCTCGCCACCGAACTGATTCGGCAGTTGCTGCGTATGGACCAGCCTGCCGACGGCGTGGTCTCGGTCTTCTTTCGTCGCCACAAGGCATTGGGAGCGCGCGAGCGCCATGCACTGGCCGAAACCGCCTATGCGGTGCTGCGTCAGCGGCTGCTGTTGCAGCACCTGGCGCAGTCGGGCAGCGGAGCGCTCGAGCGGCGCCTGGCCATCCTGGCCTGGCAGGGCAGCGCAACGTTTGTGCGTGGCGCGCTGGGGCCGCACGAACAGCAGTGGCTGTCCCACGTGGCGACGGTGGACCGCGGCAGCCTGCCTGAAAAGCTGCGCCACAACCTGCCCGACTGGCTGGCGGCCGCGCTGCACCAACAACTGCCGGCCGACGATTTCTGGCCGCTGGTACAGGCGCTCAACGAGCCGGCACCGCTGGACCTGCGCGTGAATGCCGTCAAGGCCAAGCGCGACGAGGTGCAGCGCGCCTTGGCCGCCGCCGGAATCGACGCGCAGATCACGCCGTTTTCGCCCTGGGGTCTGCGTGTGCAGGGCAAGCCCGCGCTGAACAAGCTCGATGTCTTCTTGTCCGGCGCCGTCGAGGTACAGGACGAAGGCAGCCAGTTGCTGGCGCTGCTGACCGATGCCAAGCGCGGCGAGATGGTGGTGGACTTCTGTGCCGGGGCCGGCGGCAAGACGCTGGCGCTGGGTGCGTCGATGCGCAACACCGGTCGCCTTTATGCCTTTGACGTGTCTGGACATCGGCTGGACAGCCTGAAGCCGCGGCTGGCGCGCAGCGGTCTGTCCAACGTGCACCCGGCACAGCTGGCCCACGAGCGCGACGACCGTGTGCGGCGCCTGGCGGGCAAGATCGACCGCGTCCTGGTCGATGCGCCTTGCTCCGGCCTAGGCACCCTGCGCCGCAACCCAGACCTGAAGTGGCGTCAAAGCCCGGCTTCGATCGCCGAATTGCAGGTCAAACAGATCGCAATCCTGTCCAGCGCGGCGCGCCTGCTCAAGCCCGGCGGGCGGCTGGTGTACGCCACCTGCAGCCTGCTGGCTGCCGAGAACGAGCAGGTGGCAACGGCTTTCGAGGCTGCGCAGGGCGTGACTTCGAGGTCGTGCCGGCCGAGCAGGCCCTGGCCACGGCACACGTCGAGCAGGCAGCCTCACTCGTCGAGGGGCCAAGACTGAGGCTTTGGCCGCACCGGCACGGCACCGACGGATTCTTTGCAGCCATCTGGCAACGGCATTGATCCGTCGGCAAAACCGGCGCCTCTGCGTTCATCTGCAGCGGTTTTGCCTGACTGCCCGCGACGAAGGAGGCCGATCTAGGCATTTGCCGCACTTCAAGCGGGCTGCCCGCGCCTACAATTGAAGATTCCCTCAGTTACAGGGCAAGGACCGACGATGGATTTTCTTGTATCGCTGCATGACGCGGTGGTGACTTGGTTGGCCGATGGCTTGGTGCAGGCCAGCTGGTGGCAGGTGCTGCTGGTCACGCTCGTGTTCACACACATCACGATCGCAGGCGTGACGATCTACCTGCACCGGTCGCAGGCGCACCGGGCGCTCGAACTGCATGCGATTCCCGCGCATTTCTTTCGCTTCTGGCTGTGGCTGACCACGGGCATGGTCACCAAGGAATGGGTGGCCATCCATCGCAAGCACCACGCCAAGTGCGAAACCGAAGATGATCCTCACAGCCCGGTCACGCGCGGTATCAAGACGGTACTGCTGACGGGCAGCGAGCTGTACCGGTCCGAAGCCAAGGTGCAGGAGACGCTGGACAAGTACGGCCACAACACGCCCGACGACTGGATCGAGCGCAACCTGTACACGCGCTTTTCGCTGGCAGGGCGTGGGCCTGATGCTGATCATCGACGTGCTGCTGTTCGGCGCCGCCGGGGCCGCGGTGTGGGCGGTGCAGATGGCCTGGATCCCGATCACCGCGGCCGGCATCATCAACGGCATCGGTCACTACTGGGGTTACCGCAATTTCGAGGCGGTCGACGCGTCGACCAACATCAGCCCCTGGGGCATCATCATCGGCGGCGAAGAGCTGCACAACAACCACCACACCTACCCGACCTCGGCCAAGCTGTCGGTCAAGCCGTATGAATTCGACATCGGCTGGGCCTACATCCGCGCGATGGAAATGGTGGGCCTGGCCAACGTTCGCAAGACGCCGCCGCGTCTGGAGCTGGGCGCCGTCAAGCCGGTGGCCGATGGCAAGACGCTGGAAGCGATCATCGCCAACCGCTACGAGGTGATGGCGCGTTACGCGGCCGAAATGCGTCAGGCGGTGAGGTCCGAGCTCGATCGTCTGCGTGGTGAAGGCGCCGAGAACAGCCATCGCTGGGTCAACATGAGCCTGGCCAAGGCCTGGCTGCACCGAGACGACGACAAGATCCCGCAGGGTGTGAAGCCGCAGCTGCAGCATGCTCTGGGCGACAGCCCGAAGCTGGCCAAGCTGGTGGCGATGCGCGAAGAGTTGCGCCAGCTGTGGACACGCACCAACGTGTCGGCCGAGCAGCTGGTGAGCGATCTGCAGTCCTGGTGCAAGCGCGCCGAGGACAGCGGCATTGCGGCCCTGCAGGACTTCTCGTTCAAGCTGCGCGCGGCGCGCGCGTAGGTTCCGCAGCACTGCGGATCTGTCGCCCAACAAAAAGCCCGCTGCTTGCGGGCTTTTTGTTGGGCAGGATTCCAAGTGCTTACTTGAGCTTGATTTCCTTGTACAGCACGTGCTTGCGGGCCTTCGGGTCGAATTTTAGGAATTCGAGCTTTTCGGGCGTCGTCTTCTTGTTCTTGTTCGTGGTGTAGAAGTGACCGGTGCCCGCTGTGGACTCCAGCTTGATCTTTTCGCGTCCGCCTTTGGTGGCCATGGTCTGCTCCTGGTTCAGAGTGCGCCGCGAGCACGAAGGTCGGAAACGACCTGATCGATGCCCACCTTGTCGATCAGCCGCAGCGCAGCGCAGCTGATGCGCAGGCGCACCCAGCGGCTCTCGCTTTCGAGCCAGAAACGGCGGTACTGCAGGTTGGGCAGAAACCGGCGCTTGGTCTTGTTGTTGGCGTGGGAAACGTTGTTTCCCACCATCGGGCCCTTGCCCGTGACCTGACAGACGCGTGCCATGAACGCACTCTCCAATTGATTCTTGAAAACGGAGCTGAAATTCAGCTAAGCCCGCGATTATAGCGTGCCTTCTGGGATTATCGACAGCTCACTGCTCGAGGAAGCGCTGTGCATCCAGTGCCGCCATGCAGCCGGTGCCTGCGCTGGTGATGGCCTGGCGGTAGACATGGTCCTGCACGTCGCCGGCCGCGAACACGCCCGGCACGCTGGTCATCGTGGCAAAACCGTCAAGCCCGGTGCGCGTGATGATGTAGCCGTCCTTCATCTCCAGCTGGCCCTTGAAGATGTCGGTGTTGGGCTGGTGGCCGATGGCGATGAAGCAGCCCTTGACTTCAAGGTCGGTCGTCGCGCCGCCCTGGGTCGACGCCAGGCGCACGCCGGTCACGCCCGAGCTGTCGCCCAGCACTTCGTCCAGCGTGTGCCACAGGTGCAGCTCGATCTTGCCGGCGGCCACCTTGGCCATCAGCTTGTCGATCAACACCGCTTCGGCGCGGAACTTGTCGCGACGGTGGATCAGGTGCACCTTGTTCGCGATATTCGACAGGTACATCGCCTCTTCGACCGCGGTGTTGCCGCCGCCGACGACACAGACGTCCTGTTCGCGGTAGAAGAAACCGTCGCAGGTGGCGCAGCCGCTGACGCCCTTGCCCATGAAGGCCTGCTCGCTGGGCAGGCCCAGGTACTTGGCGCTGGCGCCGGTGGCGATGACCAGGGCGTCGCAGGTGTAGGTGCCCGAATCGCCTTCCAGCACGAAGGGCCGGCGACCGAGGTCGACCTTGGCAATGTGGTCGAACACGATCCTGGTGTTGAAGCGCTCGGCATGAGCCTGGAAGCGCTGCATCAGGTCAGGGCCCATCACGCCATCGACATCGGCCGGCCAGTTGTCGACGTCGGTGGTGGTCATCAGCTGGCCGCCCTGAGCCATGCCGGTGATCAGCAGCGGTTCGAGATTGGCGCGCGCCGCATACAGCGCCGCGGTGTAGCCGGCGGGGCCCGAGCCGAGGATCAGGACACGGGCGTGGGTGTTGGGTTGGGTCATGGTCTGAGGTCTGGGTCACGGACAGGGCCGGCGTCGCGCCGAGCCCACGGATCGCGGGTGCTGCGGGCGCCGCCCAATGGTCTGGTGGGCGCACATGGGCACAATAGACGGATTCTTGCAGACCCGCGGCCGTCGGCGTGTGGGCAGGGAATTCTTGCTGCCAGGGCGCGGGGCCTGACACGCATAACAACGAAGGGGCTGCTGATGTCGATGTTGTCGAACCTGGACCTGATTCGCCGCGTGCCGCTGTTCTCGATGCTGACCGCCGACCAGGCGCAGGCGGTGGCCGACAGCGTCGTGAAGCGGCGCTTTCGCCGCGGCGAGCTGGTGGTCGAGCAGGGGCGCAAGAGCAATGCGCTGTTCATCCTGCTCAACGGCCGTGCGCGCGTGCTGACCTCCGATTCGCGCGGCCGCGAGGTCATCCTGGCGGTGCTCGAGTCGGGCGACTACGTCGGCGAGATGAGCCTGATCGACAACGAGCCGCATTCGGCCACCGTGCGCGCCGAGGTGCAGACCGACATGCTGGTGCTGGCGCGGGCGGACTTCGCGCGCTGCCTGCCCGAAGGCTCGACGCTGGCCTATGCCATCCTGCGCGGCCTGGTGCGGCGGCTGCGCAACGCCGACCGGCAAATCGAGTCGCTGGCTCTGCTCGACGTCTACGGGCGTGTGGCGCGCACCCTGCTCGACATGGCAGAGGAAGAGAATGGCGTCAAGATCATCCGCCACAAGGTGTCGCGCCAGGACATGGCCAAGGTGGTCGGCGCGTCGCGCGAGATGGTCAGCCGCGTGATGAAGGACCTCGAAGACCGCGGCGTCATCGAGACGCAGGAGAACGGCTTCGTCGTCATCAAGGAGCGCCTGCAGAAGGACTGAAGAGCGGCATCGCTCACAATGTGCGCATGAGTTTTCCGCTCGGATCGCTGCAAGTCGAAGGTGGCCTTGATCACGGCAAGACGCAGGGCCGCATGGCCGCCGCGTCGGCCATGGGCGGGCGTCGGCAATTGATGCTGGTCGGCGGCCTGGTGGCTTGCCTTTTGCTGTTGCTGGCGCTGCTGACCTACGATGCCGGTGACGCCGCCTTCACCTCGTCGGGTAGTGGCGAAGCCATCCGCAACAAAGTGGGCGCGTTAGGCGCCTGGGTGGCTGATGGCCTGTACTTCCTGTTCGGCTGGTCGGCCTGGTGGCTGGTGCCCGTGACCTGGCGGGCCTGGCTGTCGGGCTTGGCGTGCGCGCTGCGCGGCCCGACGGCCCTGTCACCACTGCCCCCGCGCTGGATGTTCTGGCTTGGGCTGGCGCTGTTGCTGATTGCGAGCTGCAGCCTCGAATGGACGCGGCTGTATCGCTTGGAGTCGGCATTGCCCGGTCACGCCGGCGGCGTGCTGGGTTACACGCTGGGCGCGGCGTCGGTGCGCTGGCTGGGTTTTGCCGGATCCGGCGTGACCTTGATCGCCTTGCTGGTGGTCGGCATGGCCATGGCCCTTCGATTTTCGTGGGCGCGTATCGCTGACGCGATCGGCGCGCGCGTCGAAGCCCTGCTCGAACAGCGCCAGGTACGCAAGGAGCGTGCACAGGACCGCCGCATCGGCGAGCAGGCGCTGCGCGAGCGCGAGCAGGTGGTCGAACTCGAACTCGAGCGCCAGACCGAGGACCCCCATCTGCCGCTGGTCATCGAGCCGGCCGTGCTGGCGGTGCCCAAGTCCGAGCGTGTGGCGCGTGAACGCCAGCAGCCGCTGTTCAAGGAACTCAGCGACACCAAGCTGCCGCAGGTCGACCTGCTCGATGCGGCCACGGGCCGGCAGGAGAGTGTGACGCCCGAATCGCTGGAGATGACCAGCCGGCTGATCGAGAAGAAGCTCAAGGACTTCGGTGTCGAGGTGCGGGTGGTCGCGGCGTCGCCGGGCCCGGTGATCACGCGCTACGAGATCGAGCCGGCCACCGGCGTCAAGGGCGCGCAGATCGTCAACCTGGCCAAGGACCTGGCGCGGTCGCTGTCGCTGGTCAGCATCCGCGTGGTCGAGGTGGTACCGGGCAAGAACTACATGGCGCTGGAGCTGCCCAACGCTCGACGTCAGACAATCCGCCTGGCCGAGATCCTGGGCTCGCAGGTCTACAACGATGCCGCGTCGATGCTGACCATGGGCCTGGGCAAGGACATCGTCGGCAACCCGGTGGTCGCCGACCTGGCCAAGATGCCGCACTGCCTGGTGGCCGGCACCACCGGATCGGGCAAGTCGGTGGGCATCAACGCGATGATCCTGAGCCTGCTGTACAAGGCCGAGGCGCGCGACGTTCGACTGATCCTGATCGACCCCAAGATGCTCGAGATGAGCGTCTACGAGGGCATCCCGCACCTGCTGGCGCCGGTGGTCACCGACATGAAGCAGGCGGCGAACGCGCTGAACTGGTGTGTCGGCGAGATGGAGCGCCGCTACAAGCTGATGAGCAAGCTGGGCGTGCGCAACCTGTCCGGTTACAACGCCAAGATCGACGACGCGACCGAGCGCGGCGAGACGATGGGCAACCCGTTCAGCCTGACGCCCGAGGCGCCCGAGCCGCTGGAGCGCCTGCCCTTCGTCGTGGTCGTGATCGACGAGCTGGCCGACCTGATGATGGTGGTCGGCAAGAAGATCGAGGAGCTGATCGCGCGCCTGGCGCAGAAGGCGCGCGCCGCCGGCATCCACCTGATCCTGGCCACGCAGCGGCCCAGCGTCGACGTCATCACCGGCCTGATCAAGGCCAACATCCCGACGCGGCTGAGCTTCCAGGTCAGCAGCAAGATCGACAGCCGCACCATCCTCGACCAGATGGGCGCCGAGTCCCTGCTCGGGCAGGGCGACATGCTGTACCTGCCGCCGGGCAGCGGCGTGCCGGTGCGCGTGCATGGCGCCTTCGTCAGCGACGAGGAGGTGCACCGCGTGGTCGACTACCTGCGCAGCCAGGGCGAGCCGAACTACATCGAAGGCATTCTCGAAGGCGGTGTGCTGGACGGCGACGGTGACGCCGGCACCAACCCCGATGGCCCCACCGGGGGCGGCGAGGGCGACAGCCTGTACGACCAGGCCGTGGCCGTGGTGCTGCAACACCGGCGCGCATCGATCTCGCTGGTGCAGCGGCATCTGCGCATCGGTTACAACCGAGCCGCACGCTTGCTGGAACAAATGGAGAAATCCGGACTCGTCAGTAGCATGGCCACCAACGGCAACCGCGACCTGCTGCTGCCCAAGCGCGACGAATGAAGAACTTCTTGTTTGCCATCGCCCTGCTGGCCGGTGCATCGCATGCCGGTGCCGACGCCGTCGACCAGCTGCGCGACTTCGTGCGCGAGGTCATGAGTGGTCGCGCCAGCTTCACGCAGACCGTGACCTCGGTCGACGGTGTGCGCAAGAAGACCAGCAGCGGCAGCTTTGAATTCGTGCGCCCGAACCGCTTCCGCTTTGCCTACAGCAAACCCTTCGAACAGCTCATCGTGGCCGACGGACAGAAGGTCTGGATCTACGACCCCGATCTCAACCAGGCCAGTTCACGCAAGCTGGGGCAGGCCCTGGGCAGCACGCCGGCAGCCCTGCTGGCCGGCGGCAACCTGGAACAGGATTTCGTGCTCAGCGTGCAGCCGGCGCAAGGGGGGCTTGACTGGGTGCTGGCCAGCCCGAAGGCGACCGAGGGGTCGATCAAGAGCATGCGCGTGGGCTTCAAGGGCAAGGACCTGGCAGCAGTGGAAATCCTGGACAACTTCGGTCAGCGCTCGTTGTTGCAGTTCAGTGGCTTCGCGCCGAATGCCGTGGTCGCACCCGAGCGGTTCAAGTTCGTGCCGCCGGCAGGCGCCGACTTGGTCGAGCAATAGCGCAGACCTGCGGCGACATGCGGCCAGGCCGGGGCGCCCCGGGGTGGCGGCGCCGCCGAACGTGCCACTGGCCGAACGCCTGCGGCCCGCCACACTGGATGAGGTGATCGGGCAGCAGCATCTGCTGGGCGCTGGGCGCCCGCTGCGGGCCGCGCTGGAAACCGGGCGCGTGCATTCGATGATCCTGTGGGGCCCGCCGGGCGTGGGCAAGACCACGTTGGCACGGCTGCTGGCGCATGTGGTCGATGCCCGCTTCATCGTCTTGTCGGCGGTGCTGGCCGGCGTCAAGGACATCCGCGAGGCGGTCGACAGCGCGCGCAGCGAAGCGCAGCTGGGGCGGCGCACGCTGGTCTTCGTCGACGAGGTGCACCGCTTCAACAAGGCGCAGCAGGATGCCTTCCTGCCGCACGTCGAATCGGGTTTGTTCACCTTCATCGGCGCCACCACCGAGAACCCGTCTTTCGAGGTCAATTCGGCCCTGCTGTCGCGCGCCACCGTGCATGTGCTGAAGGCGCTGGACGACGCTGACCTGGGGCGGCTGCTCGACCGTGCGCGGGCGGAACTGCAGGCGCCGCCGATGACCGCTGCGGCACAGGCGCGGCTGGTCGCCCATGCCGACGGCGACGCGCGCCGCCTGCTCAACGCCTACGAGAGCCTGGTCGAACTGGCCGGCCCCGTGGCCGAACTCGACGAGCCCGCACTGGAGCGCACGCTGGGCGAACTGCTGCGCCGCTACGACAAGGGCGGCGACCAGTTCTACGACAGCATCTCGGCGCTGCACAAGGCGGTGCGCGGGTCCGACCCCGACGCGGCGCTGTACTGGCTGGCGCGCATGCTCGATGGCGGTGCCGATCCGCGCTACCTGGCAAGACGCGTGCTGCGCATGGCCAGCGAAGACATCGGCCTCGCCGACCCGCGCGCCTTGCGCATCGCGCTCGATGCCTGCGAGGTCTACGAGCGCCTGGGCTCGCCGGAAGGCGAACTCGCGATTGCCGAGGCCGTCGTCTATCTTGCCGTGGCGGCCAAGTCGAATGCGGTGTACGTGGCGTGGAACGCGGTGCGTGCTGCGGTCAAGGCCGATGGCAGCCGGCCGGTGCCCGAGCGATTGCGCAATGCACCGACGCGCCTGATGAAGCAGCTTGGGGCGGGTCAGGGCTACCGCTATGCGCACGACGAGCCCGGCGCATTTGCCGCCGGCGAGACCTATCTGCCTGACGGCGTGCCCCAGCGCCATTTCTACGAGCCGCAGCCACGCGGCCTGGAGTTGCGCATCGGCGAGCGCCTGGCCGAACTTCGGTCGCTGAACCGGGCCGCCAAGCCATCGAGCTGATTGGCGGCTATGACCGCATGCACCGCCGCTGTCGAGCGGGAAACTCCGCCCGCTTGGCGGCAAATCGCACTTCTACAATGCGCCGCCCAAGGCGAATCTGGACCGGTTCGTGCCTGGGACAACAAGCCATCCGATCGCACGTTCGATGCACCGTGTGCCGGCCTCATGGCGACAGGAGACGCTCTCGATGGAAACCTTCTTTCAGCAGATCATCAACGGTCTGGTGCTGGGCAGCATGTACGCGCTGGTGGCCCTGGGCTACACGATGGTCTACGGCATCATCAACCTGATCAACTTCGCGCATGGCGAGGTGTTGATGGTCGGCGCCCTGACCAGCTGGACAGTCGTGTCGATGCTGGCTGGCAGCGGCATGCCAGGGTGGCTGATGCTGCTGATCTCGCTGCTGGCAGCCATCGTGGTCTGCTCGGTGCTGAATTTTGCGGTCGAGAAGCTGGCCTATCGGCCCTTGCGCAATGCGCCCCGCCTGGCGCCGCTGATCACCGCGATGGGCATGAGCCTGCTGCTGCAGACGCTGGCCATGATCATCTGGAAGCCCAATCCCAAGCCATTTCCGCTGCTGCTGCCGACCGACCCGATCAACCTCGGTGGCCCGGTCATCAGTGTCACGCAGTGCCTGATCCTGGGCCTGACGGTGGCGATCCTGGCCGCCCTGATGTACCTGGTGAACCGCACCAAGCTGGGCCGCGCCATGCGCGCCACCGCCGAGAACCCGCGCGTGGCGGCGCTGATGGGCGTGCGTCCGGACATGGTGATCTCGGCCACCTTCATCATCGGCGCCGCGCTGGCCGCGGTGGCCGGCGTGATGTGGGCCGCCAACTACGGCACCGTGCAGCACAGCATGGGCTTCCTGCCCGGGCTGAAGGCCTTCACGGCCGCGGTGCTGGGTGGCATCGGCAACCTGGCCGGTGCGGTCGTGGGTGCCCTCGTGCTGGGCCTGGTCGAGGCCATCGGTGCCGGCTATCTGGGGGCGCTGACGGGCGGCGTGCTGGGCAGCCAGTACAGCGACATCTTTGCCTTCCTGGCGCTGATCCTGGTGCTGACGCTCAGGCCGCAGGGGCTGCTGGGTGAACGTGTCGCCGACCGCGCCTGACCTGGAGAGCCGAATGAAGAACAAGATCGTCATCTTCGTCCTGGCGGGTCTGGCGCTGATCGCGCTGCCGTTGTTCGCACAGCAGTTCGGTGCCGGGTGGGTGCGCATCCTGGCGACGGCGCTGCTGTACGTGCTGCTGGCGCTGGGCCTGAACATCGTGGTCGGCTATGCCGGCCTGCTCGACCTGGGCTACGTGGCCTTCTACGCCGTCGGTGCCTACATGTACGCCTTGCTGGCGTCACCGCACCTGACCGAGAACTTCGAGTGGATCGCGCAGTTGTTTCCTGAGGGCCTGCATGCGCCGTTCGTCGTGGTGGTGCCGCTGGCCGCGGCCCTGGCCGGGCTGGCCGGCGTGCTGCTGGGCACCCCGGTGCTCAAGCTGCGCGGTGACTACCTGGCGATCGTGACGCTGGGCTTCGGCGAGATCATCCGCGTGTTCCTGAACAACCTCGAGCAGCCGCTCAACATCACCAATGGCCCGCGCGGGCTGGACCGCATCGATTCGATGCACGTGCTGGGCTTCAACGCCGGCAAGGGCATCGAGATCGGCGGTTTCGCGATTCCATCAGTGACGCTGTACTACTACATCTTTCTGGCGCTGGTGGTTGGCAGTGTCGTCATCTGCCATCGGTTGGAGCTGTCGCGCATTGGCCGTGCCTGGATGGCGATCCGCGAGGACGAGATCGCCGCCAAGGCGATGGGCATCAACACGCGCAACATGAAGCTGCTGGCCTTCGGCATGGGCGCCACCTTCGGCGGTGTGTCGGGTGCGATGTTCGCGGCCTTCCAGGGCTTCGTCTCGCCAGAGTCGTTCAGCCTGCAGGAAAGCATCATGATCGTTGCGATGATCGTGCTCGGCGGGCTGGGCCACATCCCCGGCGTGATCCTGGGCGCGGTGATGCTGTCGGCGCTGCCCGAGGTGCTGCGCTACGTGGCCGGCCCGCTGCAGTCCATGACCGACGGCCGACTGGATGCGTCGATCCTGCGCCAGCTGCTGATCGCACTGGCGATGATCGGCATCATGCTGCTGCGTCCGCGCGGCCTGTGGCCATCGCCCGAGCATGGCAAGGCCGCACCTGCGGCCACCCGCTGAGGAAGGGCGTGACATGACCGCAGCGGTACTCAACGTACAAGGCGTCAGCAAGCGATTCGGCGGCTTGCAGGCGCTGTCCGACGTCGGCATCACCATCGATGCCGGCCAGGTCTACGGCCTGATCGGCCCCAACGGCGCCGGCAAGACCACCTTCTTCAACGTCATCACGGGCCTGTACATCCCCGACGGCGGAAGCTTCGAGCTCGGCGGCGAGCCCTACAAGCCGGCTGCCGTGCACGAGGTGGCCAAGGCCGGCATCGCGCGCACGTTTCAGAACATCCGCCTCTTTTCCGAGATGACGGCGCTGGAGAACGTGATGGTCGGGCGCCATGTGCGCACGCGCTCAGGCTTGCTGGGAGCAGTGTTCCGAACCCCGGGTTTCAAGAGCGAGGAAGCCGCGATCGCGACGCGCGCGCAAGAGCTGCTGGACTACGTCGGCATCGGCAACTACGCCGATTACAAGGCGCGCACGCTGAGCTACGGCGACCAGCGTCGGCTGGAGATCGCCCGTGCGCTGGCCACCGACCCCAAGCTGATCGCGCTGGACGAGCCCGCCGCCGGCATGAACGCCACCGAGAAGGTGGTGCTGCGCGAGCTGATCGACCGCATCCGCAACGACGGCCGCACCATCCTGCTGATCGAGCACGACGTCAAGCTGGTGATGGGCCTGTGCGACCGCGTCACCGTGCTCGACTACGGCAAGCAGATTGCCGAAGGGACACCGGCCGAAGTGCAGAAGAACGAGAAGGTGATCGAGGCCTACCTCGGCACGGGAGCGCACTGATGACGACCACGATGCTGAAGGTCAGTGCTCTCAAGGTGGCCTATGGCGGCATCCAGGCCGTCAAGGGTGTGAGCTTCGAGGTCGGACAGGGCGAGCTGGTCAGCCTGATCGGCGCCAACGGCGCGGGCAAGACCACCACGCTGAAGGCCATCACCGGCACGCAGCCGGTGGCCGCGGGCGAGATCGAGTTCCTGGGCAAGTCGATCAAGGGGCAGGGCGCCTGGGAGCTGGTGCGCCAGGGGCTGGTGATGGTGCCCGAAGGGCGCGGCACCTTCGCCCGCATGACCATCACCGAGAACCTGCAGATGGGCGCCTTCGTGCGCAACGACAACGAGATCGACGACGACATCGACAAGGTGTTCGCGATCTTTCCGCGCCTGAAGGAGCGGCGCAAGCAGCTCGCGGGCACGATGAGCGGCGGCGAGCAGCAGATGCTGGCGATGGGCCGTGCGCTGATGGCCAGGCCCAAGGTGCTGCTGCTCGACGAGCCGTCGATGGGCCTGTCGCCGATCATGGTCGACAAGATCTTCGAGGTCGTGGCCGACATCCACGGCCGCGGCACGACCATCCTGCTGGTCGAGCAGAACGCCAGCCGCGCGCTCGGCCTGGCCGACCGCGGCTACGTGATGGATTCAGGCGAAGTCACGATGTCAGGTGAGGCCAAGGCGCTGCTGCGAGACCCGCGGGTGCGAGCGGCCTACCTGGGTGAATGAGCAGCCGCGCTGCCGGCCCGCGAGGTCTGCAGCGTCGCACCCGGATCAGCGGTAGCCGCTCTCGTTGGCGCTGTGGATGATCCAGATCAGGTGCGCATTCGAGTCGAAGCCGCCTGAGCCGGCAAAGACC
The DNA here is from genome assembly GCA_016707445.1 of Rubrivivax sp. Classification (GTDB taxonomy): domain Bacteria; phylum Pseudomonadota; class Gammaproteobacteria; order Burkholderiales; family Burkholderiaceae_C; genus Rubrivivax. The sequence continues at coordinate 73,428 of JADJHR010000007.1, read as the reverse complement.
AGGCGGCCCTGGCCCTTGTAGGTCAACTCGTGCCGATAGCGGTCACTTCCGAAGAAGAACGGAATGAAGGCCTTGCCGGTGACGTAGGCGCCCTGATCGGTGGGCTGGCCCGCAATGTCGAGCACCTGCTGGCGGCTCATGCCGATCTGCAAGCGCGTGAATCTGGAGCCCGGCGCCGGCCTGCCGGTGATTTCGCCTTCCCAGTCGCCGAGCCCCTTGACCTTCTGACCGCTGCCGGCCTCGACCTTGGACGCGTCGACCACGTCACCACGATCGTTCATGCCCGCAGGCGTGCGGCTTGCCGGGGCCGGGGCCGATGGGGTGCTGGCGGACGGGGTCCTGCTGCCGGTGGACTGACAGGCCGTCAGACTCAAGGTGGCCAAGGCGATGGCGGTGCTCATCAGGAGGGTTCGGCTGCGGGTCATCGTGAAAACCTCGGGGTTGGTGAAGGGGCCCCGACGGCATGCGCCTGGGGCCGCCATGCTAGCCTGGGTCGCCGTGATTCGCGGGCCGAGCAACCTGGAAATTCACCGCATGCTGCACGCCGCAGGTTGTGCCCGGCGCAAGTGGTGCGCGCGCCGTCAGGCGTCCTGGGTGACCCTTGCCGGGTGCTTGTCGGCCTCGGAGACGAACGAGTCGGCGAAGAAAGCCTCGGCGGGGAGCGCGCAGCGAGCCATGAAGTCACGTTGCGCCGAATCGACCATCACCGGTGTACCGCAGGCGTACACCTCGTGGCGCGACAGATCGGGCCAGTCGGCCATCACGGCGTGGTGCACAAAACCGGCGCGGCCGTCCCAGCCATCGTCTGCGGCCGGTTCGGACAAGACCGGCACGTAACGCAGCCAGGGGCTGCTGGCAGCCTGCTGCTGGCACCAGTCGTGGCGGTAAAGATCGGCCTTGCGGCGGCAGCCCCAGTACAGCACCACCGGGCGGTGGTTGTCCTTGGCCTGCAGATGTTCGATCAAGGCCTGGATCGGCGCAAAGCCGGTACCGCTGGCCAGCAGGATGAGCGGCTTGTCGCTGTCCTCGCGCAGGAAGAAGCTGCCGAACGGCCCTTCCATGCGCAGGATGTCCTTCTCCTTGAGCGTGCTGAACACGCTGTCGGTGAACTTGCCACCCGGCATGTGGCGCAGGTGCAGTTCGATCGCGGGCGGTGACCCCAGCCGGTGCGGTGCATTGGCCATGCTGTAGCTGCGCCGTGCGCCATCGCGCAGGATGAACTCGATGTACTGGCCGGCCCGGTATTGGAAGTTCTGGTTGGCCGGCAGTTGCATGCGCAGCACCACCACGTCGGGCGCGGCTCGCTCGATGCTGATGACCCGACTGGGCATCTTCAGCACCGGGTACTCACCGGCGCCGGGCACGGTGCGCGCCTCGACCACGCAGTCGGTCTGCGGGGTGGCGCAACAGGTCAGGATCAAGCCGGCGTCTTCTTCGGCCGCGCTCAGCGCCTTCAGCTGGTGCGCACCGTGGATGACCCGGCCTTCGAGCAAACGGCTCTTGCACGAGCCGCAGGCGCCGTCGCGGCAGCCGTAGGGCAGGCCCACGCCCTGCCGGATGGCCGCGGCCAGGATGGGTTCGTCGCGGTCGACCTCGAACTCTCGCCCCGAAGGCTTCAGACTGATTTGAAACGTCACGGCAGGCCCTGCATGCATGCCCCGTCTAAGGGCAAACTAAACTGATGAACGGGATTGTGCCCGTGCCTCGATGTCGTCATGACCTACCCTGGAATGCCATTGCGCAGACCGACCCTGCTGATCGTCGGTTGTGGTGACATCGGGCTGCGGGTGCTGCGACTGCTGCGGCCACGCTGGCGTGTGCTGGCGCTGAGTTCGTCGCCCGAACGCGCGCCCCTGTTGCGCGATGCCGGTGCTGTGCCGCTGCTGGGCAACCTGGATGAGTGCGGCACCCTGGGCCGGCTGGCGGGCCTGGCCGACCATGTGCTGCACCTGGCGCCGCCGCCGGCTGCAGGGCTGCTGGACCTGCGCACTCGGCACCTGGTGCAGGCGCTGGCACGCGGCGGCCGGGTGCGCCGTCTGGTCTACGCCAGCACCAGCGGCGTCTACGGCGATTGCCAGGGCCAGCGCTTCGACGAGACGCGGCCGGTCAACCCGGGCACCGACCGTGCCCGACGCCGCGTCGACGCCGAGACCGTGCTGCGCTGGTGGGGCCGGCGCAGCAGGCTGGCGGTGACCATCCTGCGCGTGCCGGGCATCTATGCGCTCGACCGCACGGGCGGCAACCCGCGGGAACGTTTGCTGCGCACGGCGCCGGTGCTGGATGCGGCCGACGACGTCTACACCAACCACATCCACGCCGACGACCTGGCGCGCATCTGCGTGGCCGCGCTGCTGCGCGGCATGCCGCAGCGGGTGCTGCACGCCAGCGATGACACCGAGATGCGCATGGGCGACTACTTCGACCTCGCGGCCGCAATCAACGGCCTGCCGCCGCCGCCGCGCATCAGCCGTGCCGACGCACAGCGCACGCTGCCGCCGATGCAGTTCAGTTTCATGAGCGAGTCGCGCCGGCTCGTCAACCGCCGCTTGCAACAGGACCTGCGCCTGCAACTGCACTACCCCACGGTTCGCGAAGGCTTGCAGCCGGGTTGAGCCTCAAACGACCTTGACGCGCCTGGGGCGCGTCGTCTGCAAGCGTGGGGTCAACGGTGCCGACCGGCGCCGAAGGGCGACTGCCCGCGCCAGTAGCGGATGATCAGCCAGCCACCCAGCATGCCACCCAGATGGGCAAAGTGCGCGACGCCGCTGCTGCCGGCCAGGCCCAGCAACAGTTCGAGCCCGCCGAACACCATCACGAAGGTCTTGGCCTTCATCGGGATGGGCGGGAACAGCGGCATGATGGTGCGGTTGGGAAATAGCATGCCGAATGCCAGCAGCAGCGCGAACAGCGCGCCCGACGCGCCCACCGTGGGCACTGGCGAATTGGTGACGTAGTTGAACACCAGCTGCACCACCGCAGCCGAAAGCGCACCGGCGAGCAGGAACTGCAGGTAGCGCTTCTGACCCCACAGGCGCTCAAGCTCCGAGCCGAACATCCACAGCCCGAACATGTTGAAGAACAGGTGCATGGTGCCGCTGTGCAGGAAGGCGTAGCTCAGCAGCTGCCAGGGTGCGAAGCGCCCGCTGCCCACCGGCCAGAGCGCGAACCACAGGCTCAAAGGCGTGAAGAACTCGAGGCAGAACAGCGCCGTGCAGATCAGCATCAGCGCCTTGGTGACGGGTGGGATCGGCGGCATGGACGGCGTTGAGGTCGTTCAAAGAAAGAACGGCCCTGACTGGCAGGGTCCGCTGGTGCCCGGGGCCGGACTCGAACCGGCACGCCTTGCGGCGGGGGATTTTGAGTCCCCTGCGTCTACCGATTTCGCCACCCGGGCTTGTTGGGTGCTGCCGACGGCACGCATGAAGCGCGCGATTATGGCATGTGGGTCTCGTGGCCTTGGCCATGGCGGCGACAATCAACACCCGAGAGGACACGTCCATGAGCCCTGCTGCAGCCCCTGACTACCTGACCCTGGAACAGGCCATCGGCCACACGCCGTTGGTGCGCCTGCAGCGGCTGCCGGGACGGTCCGGCCACGACCGCGGCAACGTGGTGCTGGGCAAGCTGGAAGGCAACAACCCGGCAGGCTCGGTGAAGGACCGAGCCGCGCTCGGCATGATCAGCGGCGCTGAAGCGCGCGGCGACATCCGGCCCGGCGACACGCTGATCGAGGCCACCTCGGGCAACACCGGCATCGCGCTGGCGATGGCCGCGGCCATCCGTGGCTACCGCATGCTGCTGGTGATGCCCGAAGACCTGTCGATCGAGCGGGCGCAGACCATGAAGGCCTTCGGCGCCGAGCTCATCCTGACCCCGCGCTCGGGCGGCATCGAATACGCACGCGACCTCGCCGACCAGATGCAGCGCGACGGCAAGGGCCGTGTGCTGGACCAGTTTGCCAATGCCGACAACCCGCGCTCGCACTACGAGACCACCGGCCCCGAGATCTGGGCCGACACCGCCGGCCGCGTCACGCACTTCGTCAGCGCCATGGGCACCACCGGCACCATCACCGGCGTGTCGCGTTACCTGAAGGAGATGAACCCCGCGGTTCACATCGTCGGCGCTCAGCCGGCCGAAGGGTCACGCATTCCCGGCATCCGCAAGTGGCCCGAGGCCTACCAGCCCAAGATCTACGACCCACGCCTGGTCGATGAGCTGATGCAGGTCAGCCAGGCCGATGCCGAAGACATGGCGCGCCGCCTGGCGCGCGAGGAGGGCCTGTTCGCCGGCATCTCGGCGGCCGGTGCCTGCTGGGTGGCGCTGCAGGTCGCGCAGCAGGTCGAGAACGCGACCATCGTCTTCATCGTCTGTGACCGCGGTGACCGCTATCTGTCCACCGGCGTCTTTCCGGCATGACGACCCAGCGCCACGAACCCCAGTTCTGCCCGCACTGCGCGACGCCGCTGCAGCTGATCACGCAGGCCGAGGACGGCGGCGACAAGCAGCGCCTGCGTTGCCCCGCCTGCCACTGGACGCATTGGAACAACCCCACCCCGGTGCTGGCCGCGGTGATCGAATGCGGCGACCGCGACGGCCAGCTGCTGCTGGCCTGCAACGCCGCCTGGACGGGGCGGTTCTTCGGCCTCATCACCGGTTTCATGGAGGCCGGCGAGACGCCCGAAGAAGGCATCACGCGTGAGGTAGCCGAGGAGACCTCGCTGCAGGTGCGCGCGCTGAAGCTGATTGGCGTCTACGACTTCCAGCGCATGAACCAACTGATCGTGGCCTACCACGCCCTGGTCGAGGGCGAGATCCGGCTGTCGCCCGAACTGTCGGAGTACAAGCTGTTCACGCCGCAGACGGTGCGCTGCTGGCGCGCGGGCACTGGATTTGCGCTGGCCGACTGGCTGCGTTCGCGTGGGCACGAGCCGCAGTTCATCGAGTTGCCGCCGCGCCGTTCTTAGAATCTGCTGATCACGAAGGAGATGCATGGACGTCCACAAGGAACTCGACACACGCGGCCTGAACTGCCCGCTGCCCATCCTCAAGGCCAAGAAGGCCCTGTCGGAGATGCAGGCCGGAGAGTTGCTCAGGGTGGTGTCCACCGACCCTGGCTCGATCCGCGATTTCCAGGCCTTTGCGCGCCAGACCGGCCACGAACTGGTCGAGCAGACCAGCAGCGCGGTCGAATTCATCCACGTGATCAAGCGCCGCTGACGCCCGGGCGTCGGCCCTGCGCGGATCAGAGCAGCGCTGCCGCGAGAACACTTTCGCGCAGGTCGCTGGGCTCTCGACCCACGCGCCGGGCCAGCGCGGCCCAGCGGCGGTCCATTTCTAGGCGCTGGTCCTTGCCCGCTGCCTGCAGGCGAGCATCCAGCCAGGCCTGCAGGGCGTCCAGCGGCGCATCGGCAGGCATGCCCCGAGGTCGCAGCGTGCGCGCTTGCTGCAGCAGCGCGGCTGCCCCGGGGTCGTCCTGATCGATCGCCGTGACGACCAGGTCGAGTGCGGCTGACCAGATGGGTGGCGTGTGCGTCTCGGCCATGTGCAGCTGATCGGCCAGACGTTCCTGCAGCAACTCTCGGCTGCGCGCCAGGTCGCCCTGCCAACGCTGCCACTCACCGTCAAGCTGGTTGATGCGACTGCGCAGCAGTTTGCTGCGCGCCAGCCCGGGATCGGTGCGCAAGGCCTGCAGCGACTGCCCGGCCAGCGCCTGGTCACCGAGCAGCACCGCGGTCTTGAAAAGTGTTGACCACACCGACGTCGTGCGCAAACCCAATTCGGCAGCACTGCGGCGGGTCTCGTCGGCCATTGCCCGCGCCAAGCTGCGCAGCTCGCTGGCAGCCTGCGGCTGTGCCAGCACCCGGGCATGCAGTGCGAATGCCCGCTCGGGCAGGGCCAGGCCAGGCTCGCGTGCGGCCAGTGCGCTGCCGCCTTCGATCGAGGCCCGGCGTTGCTGCCAGGCTTCGTCGAAACGGCCGGTTTCAATCAGGGCCCGTGCCAGCTCGGCGCGCAGGCCCATGGCCTGGTCGCTGCCCGGGCCGAGGCGGGCATCGATGCGTGCCAGCAGCGAGTTGCCGCGCTCGACCAGGCCCTCGTAGTCGCCCAAGCGGATCTGCACTGCGATCAGGTTGCGCTCGAGCGTGTGCTGTTCACCGGCATGCTCGACCGCCAGTCGGTCCCAGTAGGGCTGGGTCTGCTGCAGTGCGGCCAGGCCTTCACGCAAGCGGCCGGCACTGGTCTCCAGGACCTGCACACGGTTGAAGAACATGATGCGCTCCATGCTGCCCGGCGCATGCTTGGAATCGGTCACCCGTCGCGCCTCGGCCAGCAGCCGGTGGGCGTCGTCAAAGCGGCCCAGCCGGGTGTAGGCGTAGGTCAACAGGTACAGCAGGTCGCGGTGTTCGTCCGACAGATCGCCCAGGCGACGCCTGACGTCCTGGCGAATCGGCTCGACCTGCAACAGCACCTGGTCGAAACGCTGCAGCAGCGACAGCACGCCAGCCAGCGACAGGCGCGCGCGCAGGGTGGCGTCGGCGTCGGGGCCATGTTGACGTTCGGCCAGCGCCAGCCTTTCCTGTGCCAGCGGCAGGGCCAGATCGCTGCGGTTCAGGTCACGGTAGGTGTCGACCAGCACCGCCAGCAGCCGCTCTTGTGTGGCGGGGCTGTCGGCAAAACGGGTGCCGATGTCGCGACGGCTGTTTTCCAGCAACTGGAACACCGTGGGCACCTGGCCACCGTGGCGCTGCGGTTGTGCCGACCCCAGCACTTGCGCCAGATAGGCGGTGACCTGGTCGGACGCACGCGCCGCACGCTCGGCGCGCTGCCATTGCCACAAGCTGACCCCCAGACCGGCACTCAGCGCGAGCAGCAAGGCCAGGCCCGTCCCGGCCAGCAGGGCATGGCGACGCAGCCACAGCCGGCTGCGATGGCGCCAGTCGTCACGGCGCACGCTGACCGGCCGGTGCGTCAACCAGCGCTGCAGGTCGTCGATCAGCAGCCGCACGCTGCTGTAGCGGTCGGCCGGGTCCTTTCGCAGCGCCTTGGCGACCACGGCCTCGAGGTCACCGCGAACGCGCTCGAAATCCTGCGGTCGCGGGGGTGAGCGCGAGGCCGCCGGCTCAGCGCCCATCGTGCCACCGGTACTTCCACCATTGCCATTGCCACGACCGCCGCTGCTGCCGGTGTGTGTGAGCCGCGGCGCCTCGTCATGCAGCAGCGCATGCTCTGCAGCCGCGCGGTTCTTCAAATCACCGACAAAGGGAGAGTTGCCGCTGCACAGCTCGAACAGCATCACGCCCAGCGAGAACACGTCGGCGGCCACACCCACCGCTTCACCGGTCAGCTGCTCCGGCGCCGCATAGGCCAGCGTCAGCCGTCGGCCGGTGAGGTGGGTGAGCTGGCCGTCGACCACGTCGTCGTCTCCAAGCAGCCCGGCCACGCCGAAATCCAGCAGCTTGGGTGCGCCGTCGGGCAGCACCAGCACATTGGCCGGCTTCAGGTCGCGGTGCACCACCAGCCGGCCATGGGCGTGGTCTACCGCCTCGGCCACGCCAATCATCAGGCGCACGCGGCTGGCCAGGTCGGGGCAGGTCTCACGCACATGGTCGATCAGCGGCAGGCCCTGCACGTGTTCCAGCACGATGTAGGCGCGGCCCTGGTCGACACCCGCGTCGAGCAGCCGGGCAATGGACGGGTGGTCCAGCCGTGCCAGCACGGCACGCTCGCGTGCGAAGCGTGCCGCCATGTGTTCGGCCGGCTGGTCGTGGCGCAGCAGCTTGATCGCAGCATGTGCCTCGAACAGGCCGTCGCTGCGGTCGGCCAGCCAGACCTCGCCCATGCCGCCCTGGCCGATCTTGCGCAGCAGCGTCCAGGCGCCCAGCCGCATCCCGACCAGGTCTTGCGAAACTCGCGCGCCGACGTCAGACCCTGATCCCGGGCCCTTGGATGGCGCCGTGCCCGCCGGGACGGTGGTGGCATCGCGATGGCCGCTCGCCAGCAGCGGCCCCGGCAAGGTGGCGTCGGGGTCGTCGACATCCGCCGCGGGCGGGTCGAGATCGAGATCGGGGGTAGCCAAGCGGGTCAACGATCCAGATGGGGCAAGCGACCCGCATCGTAAATCGCAAAGGGCGCGCAAGCTCAGGCAGTTCAGGCGCGCAGCGAATCGGCCAGGGCATTGCACTGGTCGAACAGCTGCCGCACCACCACGGGCGACAGGTAGTGATCGACGCGCCCTCGAACATGCTCGACCAATGCCGCTTTGCTGAGTTCGGTCGACCAGTTTTCGCCACCTTTGCCGCTGCCACCGGGCGCGGCGGATTGCACCCGCCACTTGGCGCACCAGGTCAGCGACCACAGGCCCATGGCGCGACGCAGTGGCGCCACCCAGGCTTGTTCTTCGGGTGTCATCGTGGTCAGCCACTGGCGTGCCGCTGCCAGCACCTGGCTGTCATCGAGCACGGCCTGGCTGGCCAGGTCCCAGGTGGTGCTGGTGTACAGCGTGGCATGCGCCAGGTCGAGTGCGGCGGCGCCGTAGCGCGCTTTCTCCAGGTCGACCAGCCAGGCCCGATCTTGCGCGTCGACGAGAAAATTGCCCGGGTGGGCGTCGAACGCGATCATGTGCCGCGCCGGGCGCTGAGGCAGCAGCAGCAACTGCTGCAGGCGATGCAACTCGTGCCCGATCACGCGTGCCGCCGATGGCTGCAGCCTGGCAGCCGGCAGATGCTGCGCCTGGATCATGATTTCGGCCTGCAGCGCTGCCAGCAGGTCGACTGGGTCGAGCAGCGGCGAGCGCCGCGCCACTGCCGGCAAGGGCAGGGCATGCAGTGCAGCCAGTGCCGTCACCAGAGCGGGCAGGTCGGCGGGCAGTTGCAGCGGACGACCGATCACCTCATCGACCAGCAGCGCGCCGCGTGGCAGGCCGGCACCCGGTGGCAGCACTGCCGCCAGCCTGGGGCTGTGGCCGCAGGGTGCGGCACGCTGGAAACAACAGGCCTCGTAGGCCAGATGCGCGCCAGGCGCCAGACCCATCTGGCTCTGCTTGGGAACCCGCAGCAGCATCCCGCTGCCCACCAGACGCAGATGCCAATGCGCCAGTCCGCGGTCGGCCAGCGGCTCGATCGCGGCGTCTGCCTCGGGCCGCCCCGCGGCGGTCAACGCGTGACGCAAGGCGTCAATCACGGGCCACCCACTTCGCGCCAGCTTGCAGGCAGAAAGGGCAGATCGGCCGCTTCGTCGATGTCGTGCAGCAGCGGCAGTTCGTGGTGCAGCAGGCCTGCAGCGGCCAGGCGGTGGCGCGTCTCGGCCATCACGCCGGCATGGCTCCAGCGCATGTCGGTGAACAGTGTCGGCGCCGGACGGCGCAGGCCGATCAGTACGTAGCCGCCGTCGAAGGTTGGTGCGAAGACCGCGTCATGATCGTCCAGAGCGGCCGCGGCCTGGCGCAAACGGTCGCTGTCGAGGTCGGGTGCGTCGGTGCCGATCAAGAGCACGCGGCCGTCGCGCGGCAAGCAGCGCTCGAATGCATGCGCCATGCGTCGGCCCAGGTCACCGTCGGCTTGCAGCGTCAGTTCGACGCCGGGCTGGCGCGCCAGCTCGACAAAGCTCGGGTGCAGGCCATCGGGCGTGACACACAGCTCGACCGGCCCCAGCCCCGCCAACCTTGCCTGACGCAGCGCATGGCGCAACAGGCGATCGGCCAGCCGCGCGGCGCCGTCGGCGCCCAGCGTCGATGTCAGCCGGGTCTTGGCCAGCCCGGGCAGCGGGGCCTTGGCGAACACGACGATCGCCGTGCTGGTCATCGATACAGCCCTGCCAGTCGCTCGGGCGCAACGCCGCGCCAGTACTGCCACCGCAGTCGCCACATCAGCACGATCGTGCGCCAGGCACCGCGCTGGTCCCAACGCCGTCCCGAGGTCGTCACCGCGTGCCGCAGGCACAGCGGCCGGGACAGGCGCTTCAGCCGGCGGCTGATCTCCACGTCCTCCATCAGCGGCTGGTCGGGGAAACCGCCGACCGCGTCGAAAACCCGTCGACACATGAAGATCGCCTGGTCGCCGGTGGCGATGCCGCTCAGCCGCGAGCGATGGTTCATCAAGCCTGCCACCCAGGGCAGCAGCCGCGACCGGCCCTCGATGCGAACATCGAAACGGCCCCAGGCAGCCCGACCCTGCGCCAGACCCTCAAGAAGCAGCGCATCGGCGTGCGGCGGCAAGCGGGTGTCGGCGTGCAGGAACAGCAGCACACCAGCCTGCGTCGCGGCGGCGCCGGCGTTCATCTGGCGCGCGCGCCCGCGCGGCGCGCTGATGACCTGGTCGGCATCGGCGGCGGCCAGGGCCGGCGTGCCGTCAAGGCTGCCGCCATCGACGACGATGAGCTCGGCGCCGCGCGCGCGCAGCGGTGCCAGCGCTTGCAGAAAGGCTGTGATGCCGGCCGCTTCGTCGAGAACAGGCACGACGATGGCCAGTTGCATCGGCTGTCAGCCGGCGCGGCGAACGCGCAGGATCTCGTCCAGGATCAGGCAGATCGCGCCCAGCGTGATGGCACTGTCGGCCAGGTTGAAGGCCGGAAAGTAGCCGCCCTGGAACAGCGGTGACAGAAAGCCGAAGCGAAACTGCAGGAAGTCGACCACGTAGCCGTGCAGCAGGCGGTCGATCACGTTGCCCAGGGCCCCGCCCATGATCATGCTGACGGCAAAGCAGAACAGCCTTTGCGTCGGGTGGCTGCGCATCATCCAGACGATGAAGATCGACGCCACCAGGCCCAGGCCGGCAAAGAACCAGCGCTGCCAGCCCGACGCCCCAGCCAGGAACGAGAACGCGGCGCCACTGTTGTGCGCCCGCACGATGTTGAAGAAGCTGGTCACCGGCTGGGTGTCGCCGTACTGGAACGCGCCCAGGATCAGCGTCTTCGTGACCTGGTCGGCCAGGATGACGATGGCCGCCAACGCCAGCCACAGCGCCAGGCTGGGCGCATTGCCGCCGCGTGCCGGGCTGCGGGCCATCAGGCGACCCGGCGCGTCTCGCCGGCGCCGTACAGGTTGCTGGTGCAGCGGCCGCAGATCGTGGGGTGGGCGGCGTCGAGTCCGACATCGTCGCGCCAGTGCCAGCAGCGCTCGCACTTGGTGTCGGCAGACGGCGTGATCGTGGCCTTCAGCGCCTGGGCGTCGGTGAGTTCGGCCTTCGAGGTGATGAGGACGAACTTCAGGCCATCGCCCAGCGAGGCCAGCAAGGTTTTGTCGTCCGCGGGCAGGGCCAGCACCACGTTGGCCTGCAGCGATGAACCCACGGCGCCGGTCGTGCGCACGGCTTCGATCTCCTTGTTGACCGCATCGCGGATTTCGCGGATGCGGGCCCAGCGGGCCAGCAGCGCCGCGTCGGGTGTTTCGAACTTCGAAAAGGTCTCCAGGAATATCGACTCGCTGGTCCCCACCACGGCCCAGGCCTCCTCGGCGGTGAAGCTGAGGAAGGGCGCCATCCAGCGCAGCATGGCCTGCGTGATCTGCCACAGCGCGGTCTGCGCGCTGCGCCGCGCCAGGCTGTGCGCTGCGGTGGTGTACAGACGATCCTTCAGCACGTCGAGGTAGAAGGCGCCCAGGTCTTCCGAGCAGAACACCTGCAGCTTGGCCACCACGGGGTGGAATTCATAGACTTCGTAGTGCTGCAGGAATTCGGCCTGAACCTGTGCCGTACGCGCCAACGCCCAACGGTCGATCTCCAGCATCTGCGCTGGCGGCACCGCGTCGGTGCTGGGATTGAAGTCGGACGTGTTGGCGAGCAGGAAGCGCAGCGTGTTGCGGATGCGGCGGTAGGCGTCGACCACCCGCGCCAGGATCTTGTCGTCGCCGGCGATGTCGCCTGAATAGTCGCTGGCTGCCACCCACAGCCGGATGATCTCGGCGCCGAGCTTGTGGCTCACGGCCTGCGGCTCGATGCCGTTGCCCAGGCTCTTGCTCATCTTGCGGCCTGCGGCGTCGACCGTGAAGCCATGCGTCAGCAGGCCCCGATAGGGCGCGCGGCCATACAGTGCGCAGGCCAGCAGGAGCGAGCTGTGGAACCAGCCGCGGTGCTGGTCGTGGCCTTCCAGGTAGAGGTCGGCCTCGGGGCCGTCGGCATGCCAGCCGCCCGGGTGTTGGCCACGCAGCACGTGCCAGAAGGTCGAGCCGGAATCGAACCAGACCTCGAGGATGTCGCTGCTCTTGGTGTAGTTCGGCGCGTCTGCGGCGCCCAGGACCTCTTCGGTGGTGACTCGGCTCCAGGCCTCGATGCCGCCGCGCTCGACGATGTCGGCCGCCTGGTCGAGGATCTCCATCGTGCGCGGGTGCAGCTCGCCGGTGTCCTTGTGCAGGAAGAAGGGCAGCGGCACGCCCCAGCTGCGCTGGCGGCTGATGCACCAGTCGGGCCGGTTGGCGATCATGTCGCGCAGCCGGGCGCGGCCGTTCTCGGGGAAGAAGCCGGTGCCGTCGATCGCGTCCAGCGCCATCTGGCGCAGGCTGTGCGGCGCCTTGTCCTTGGTGAACACGCCTTCACCCTCGTCCATGCGCACGAACCATTGCGACGCCGCGCGATAGATCACCGGGCTCTTGTGGCGCCAGCAGTGCGGGTAGCTGTGGCTGATGGTCTGGGTGGCGAACAGCCGGCCGGCGTCGTTCAGGGTCTGGATGATCGGTGGCACGGCCTTCCAGATGTTGGTGCCGCCAAACAGCGGGAAGTCGGCCGCGTAGCTGCCCTGCGGGCCCACCGGGTTGAGGATGTCGTCGACCTTCATGCCGTGGGCGACGCAGGAGTTGAAGTCGTCCAGGCCGTAGGCCGGGCTGCTGTGCACGATGCCGGTGCCGTCGTCGGCGGTGGCGTAGTCGGCCAGGTAGACCGGGCTCAGCCGGTCGTAGCCCTCGTGCACGTGGGCCAGAGGATGGCGAAACTGGATGCCGGCCAGCTGTTCACCCTTGCAGGTTGCGATGACGCGGCCCTGCAGGCCGTAGCGCGCCAGGCAGCTCTCGACCAGCGACGCCGCCATCAGCAGCTGTCCGCGTTCGGTATGCACCAGCGCGTAGTCGAGTGCAGGGTTCAGGTTCAGCGCCTGGTTGGCCGGCATGGTCCAGGCGGTGGTGGTCCAGATCACGGCGAACGACTCGCCCACCAGCTCGCTCAGGCCGAAGGCCGCTGCCAGTTTGTCGGGCTCGGCGCACAGAAAGCCGACGTCCAGCGACTGGCTCTTCTTGTCGGCGTATTCGATCTCGAACTCGGCCAGCGAGCTGCCGCAGTCGAAGCACCAGTACACGGGCTTCAAGCCGCGGTAGACGAAGCCGCGCTCGATCACGCGCTTGAAGGCGCGGATCTCGCCGGCCTCGTTGGCCGGGTCCATCGTCGCGTAGCGGTGCTCCCAGTCGCCCAGCACGCCCAGGCGCTGGAAGTCGCCCATCTGCAGCGCGATCTGCTCGGTCGCGTAGGCGCGGCTCTTGGCCTGCATGTCGTCGCGGCTGAGGTTGCGGCCGTGCTTCTTCTCGATCGCGTTCTCGATCGGCAGGCCGTGGCAGTCCCAGCCCGGCACGTAGTGCGCGTCGAAGCCCGCCAGCTGGCGCGCCTTGACGATCATGTCCTTGAGCACCTTGTTGACGGCGTGGCCCATGTGGATCTGCGCCGTTGGCATAGGGCGGGCCGTCATGCAGCACGAACAGCGGCGCGCCGTGGCGGGCGTCGCGCAGGCGCTGGTACAGTCCGCCGTCGTTCCACTGCTTCACCCAGGCCGGTTCGCGCTTGGGAAGGTCGCCGCGCATCGGGAACGGCGTGTCGGGCAGGTTCAGGGTGGCCCGGTAGTCTTGGGCAGCAGGGGCAGCGCTCGCTGCAGGGGCAGGGGGAGTTGTTGTGCTCATGGCCGGGGGCACCGCGGGGGTGCTCAGATGTCGTTCAGGGTGGGGGCCGCCTTGGCGGCCGCGCAGCGGTCTGATTCAGCAGGCCGCGCGCTGAATTCGGTCGCGCGTGGTCTGGCGCCGCGTGGCGGCCTGAAAGCGCAACAACAGGGCGAGCCGGACCGTGGACAATTGCATCACTGCATTCTACCGGTGTGACCCATGAAACCCAGCTCTGCCGCTTGTGCTCTGGTCGCCCTGCTGTCGGTGGTGGCAGTGGCTGCGGCGGCCGACGAGGGCCGCAAGTTCGACGGGGCCCTGACGCTGTCGACCCAGCGCGGCACGGAATACGTCGGCGCGCGCAAGTACGGGGTATCGGTGCGGCCGGGCTTCTTCCTGCGCTGGGGCCGACTGAGCGTGAGCAGCGGTGGCGGTTGGGCCAGTGTTCGCCACGACGACGAGATCCGTGGTCTGGGCCTGCAACTGCGGCGCACCGACGACGTGGACCTGAGCCTGGGCCTGCGCTCCGACAGCGGGCGTGACGAGTCGAGCAGCGACGATTTGCGCGGCCTGGGCGATGCCAAGCGAACGATTCGCGTGCGCATCGGCGGCACCTGGCGCTTTGCACCCGACTGGCGGCTGGGGCTGGGCTGGACGATCGATGCCTTCAATCGCGGCGGAGGCAACTTTGTCGAGTTGAAGGTCGAGCGCGACTGGCGGCTGACGCAGCGGCTGGAGCTGACCACCGGATCATCAGTGACCGCGGGCGGCCCGCGTTACATGCAGACCTATTTCGGCGTCACCGCCGAACAGTCGGTGCGCAGCGGTTACGCCGTCTACGACCCCGGAACCAGCCTGCGCGACCTGCAGGTCTACACCACGCTGCGCGCTGACATCGGTGACGACTGGGTGGGACTGCTGGGCCTGGGCCTGAACCACATGCTGGGCGACGCCGCCGACAGCCCGCTGACCCGGCGCACGACCGCCTGGGGCCTGAACGTGGGCATCGGCTGGCTGTTCTGAGCCTGCGGCCGACAGCCTTCTAAGCTTGCGCCCGCCACCAGGCGCGCGCGTCGCGCTTGTCGTTCGCGATTCCGGCGCGCAGATCGTCCATCGACGCGTAGCGTCTTTCGTCGTGCAGCTTGTGCAGCAGCTCGACGCGCAGCACGCGGCCGTAGCCGCCGTCCAACCCCAGCTGGCGCGGCCAGTGCAGGCAGTGCACCTCGAGCAGCACGCGGCCGGCATCCTCCACCGTGGGGCGCACGCCCAGGCTGGCCACGCCGGGCACCGGCGCCGCCGTCAGGCCGTGCACGCGCACCACGAAGATGCCCATCGCCGCCGGCCTCGGGTGCCCGAAGCGAAGGTTCAGTGTGCGAAAGCCCAGCTCGCGTCCGAGCTTGCGGCCATGCAGCGCGTGGCCGCTGACGGTATAGGGCCGGCCCAACAGGGCGGCGGCGTCGGCCATGCGCCCCTGCATCAGCGCATCGCGCACGGCCGAGCTCGACACGCGCAGCCCGTGGACCTCGTAGCTCATCATGCGGGCGACGTCGAAACCGGCGCGTGTGCCGGCCTCGTCGAGCATCGCGTAGGTGCCTGCGCGTTGCGCGCCGAAGCGGAAATCGTCGCCCACCAGCACATAGCGCGCACCCAGGTCGCGCACCAGGGTGTCGTCGATGAACGATTCGGGGCTCTGCGACGCCAGGCGATCGTCGAAGCGCATCACCAGCACGCGGTCGATGCCACAGCGCTCGAGCTCGCCCAGCTTGTCGCGCAGGGTGGCGATGCGCGGCGGCGCCAGTTCGGGCTGACCGCGACGCAGTGCGAAATGGTCGCGCGGATGCGGCTCGAAGGTCATCACGCACGATGGCAGGCCACGGTGTCGGGCCTCGTTGGTCAACAGCGCCAGCATCGCCTGATGGCCGCGATGCACACCATCGAAGTTGCCGATCGTCAACGCGCAGCCGCCGGTGGCGGCCATGGGGATGCGGGGCAAGCCGCGGAACACCTGCATGCCGCGATTATCGCGGCGGCGGGTCGGGGCCCTCGGTCGTGGGCCACAGCTGCGCCGGGTCGGCCCAGGTCCACTGACCCTCGGCCAGCCCCAGCGGCAGAGTCAGCGCGCCGAAGGCGCTGCGGTGCAAGGCATCCACACGGTTGCCCACCGCGGCCAGCATGCGCTTGACCTGGTGGTACTTGCCCTCGCTCAGGGTCAGGCGCAGCGCATGGTCGCCGGTGGCCAGCGCAGCCAGCGCGCGCACGGGCTCGGGGCTGTCGTCGAGCACCACGCCAGCACGCAAGCGCTGCAGCTGCGGCTCGTCGACCGGGTGGCGCAGCGTCACTTCGTAGACCTTGGGGACGTGGTGTCGGGGCGAGGTCAGGCGATGAATCAGCGCGCCATCGTCGGTCAGCAGCAGCACCCCCGTGGTGTCTTCGTCGAGCCGCCCCACCGGTTGC
Source organism: Rubrivivax sp. (assembly GCA_016707445.1). Classification (GTDB taxonomy): domain Bacteria; phylum Pseudomonadota; class Gammaproteobacteria; order Burkholderiales; family Burkholderiaceae_C; genus Rubrivivax. The sequence continues at coordinate 57,128 of JADJHR010000007.1, read as the reverse complement.
ACGCCGCGGTCACGCAGTGGGGGTGGCAGCAGGCTCATCACGCTGGGGTGGTGCCTGGGTTTTTGCGAGCACTCGAAGCCCGCTGGCTTGTGCAGCAGTACCAGGGCCTTGGCGTGAAACGGCCAGGCTCGGCCTTCGACCTCGAACACCAGGCCATCGGTGTCGAACTCGGCGCCAGGGTCGTGCACCACCTGGCCGGCCACCGCCACGCGGCCGTCGGCGATCAGGCCGGCGCACAGGCGCCGACTGCCGAAGCCCTGCGAAAAGAGGATCTGCGCCAGCCGCATCGGCCCCACGCTGGGTGCTGTTCGGCTATTCGTGCAGTTCCAGCACCACGATGTGGTTGTCCTGCACCGGCCAGGACAGGCCGGTCAACTGCTCACGGATGGCGCCCGACTGGTACGACGCCGTCACTGCGCGACCCGGCGCGTCGTTGAGCCGCAGCCGTGACACCGCCACGCCGGGCACACCTTGCGGAATGCCCGGCGCGGGGATGATGCCGTCGAACTCGATGCGGTCGCGCGGCAGGCCGAAGTAGCCGCGTGGACGGGAGAAGAGGAGCACCGACTTGGCGGCCTTGTCGGCGTCGTTCAGGCGTTCGGGCCGAAAGTGCACGACCTTGCTGGACCGTGGGAAGGGGCTGCGGTAGACGTGCAGCGTGGGCTGGCCGGTGGCCGCGATCACGAACTCCAGCGCCTGCGTCGGCGTGGTCGTCATCGGCCCCCAGCGGCCGTCGGCGCCGGTGGTCTTGCGGTGCCGTGCCGCCCCCTGCCTGGCGCCGCTGCGCGCGTCCACCGCATAGACCTCGATCTGGGCGCCGGCCAGGCCGAAATTGGTCGGTCCCGCCGGGCCAGGGGCACCGACCATGCCGTCGAGCGTGACCTGCGCTTCGGGTTGAATCTTCGTGCTGCGTGGCGCCTGCCCGGTGATGAACGCCCAGGTCTGGGCGAAGGCCTCGGCGTGGTACGAGATTTCGCGGTGGTCGCGCCCAGGCAAGACGACGTTGCTGGCACCTCTCAGGGCCGGGCCGTCGAAGCTGACGTGGGTGGGCTGGCCGGGCCGGCCGATCCAGCGCCCGTCGGGCTGGGCGTACTTGTCGTAGTTGTCCGAGCGCAGCGTCATCCAGCGCACACCCGGCGTGACCTCGTCGCCGTTGGCGCCCTTGGGCGCGTTCAGCGCGCTCAGGAAAGGACCGGCGCCGTTGAACTCGTTGTTCGGCGCCACCGCCGCATTGGCCTGGATGCCGTGACTGGGTGTGCCGCCCAGCACCGCATGCGACACCTTGGCGGCGCCGCCGAAGTTTTGCACGTAGTTGCGAATGGCATTGCCACCCCGTGAGTTGCCCACCAGCACAAGCCTGGTCGCGCCGGTGCGCGCCAGCAGCGCATCGACCTCGGCGGCCAAGGCCTGCGCCTGCTCGGCGGCCGAGCTTCGACCTGGCTGCGCCCGCGTGTCGTCGTCGCGTGCCAGCGGGTAGGGCAGGTCGATGGCATGCAGGCGCTGGCGTGGCCAGCTGTTGCTTTCGAAGCGCCACAGCGTGGTCGTCCACAGCGCGGCGCTGTCGCCATTGCCGTGCACGAACAGCACTGGCGGCTGGCTGTCCACAGACGGGGCGACGCTGGCGCAGCCGACGAGCAGGGCGCTGGTGCCCAGCAGCAGGCCGGCCTGGATCCAGCGGCGGCGGCGAACAAGGGTGAGGTGCAGGTTCATGCGCCGATGATGCCTGCGTCAAGCCCCGGGTCGACTCGGGAAAGCCCCGCGTGTGGCATCGTCGGGACGCGATGGGCACCCGGGCGCCATCGACAACCCCAAGCGCAACATCAGGGGCAGCATCATCAAAGTTTCCTCCCTGCCCTGGCGGCTATGGGCCATCACCTTGCCATTGGCCGCCTTGGCCTCGTGCAGCATCACCGGAGAGCCGGTGGCCGACGGTGCCTGCCTGCAGATGAGCCCGCGCGGTCAGGTCTACAGCCCCGGCACACCAGGGGCCAACGGCGCGCCCGAGATCGCCACCGGCTTTGCCAGCAGACCGGCGGCGACGGCACGCAGCTTCATGGTCGTGGCGGCCAATCCGCTGGCCGCCAAGGCCGGCTGCGACATGCTGAACAAGGGCGGCACGGCGGTCGACGCCGCGGTGGCGGTGCAGATGGTGCTGAACCTGGTCGAGCCGCAGTCGTCGGGCATCGGCGGCGGCGCCTTCATGCTGCACTACAACGCGGCAACCGGCAGCGTGACCGCCTACGATGGCCGCGAGACTGCGCCCGCCGCAGCCACCGAGAACTACCTGCGCTGGGTCAGCCGCAGCGACCAGACCGAGCCGAAGCCGAATGTGCGCGCCTCGGGTCGCTCGATCGGCACGCCGGGCGTGATGCACATGCTCGACAGCGCCTACAGGGACGCCGGCAGGCTGCCCTGGAAGGACCTGTTCGAGCCGGCCATCCAGATCGCCGAACAGGGCTTCAGGATCAGCCCGCGCATGGCGGCGTCGATCGCCGCGTCGGTCACCAGCCTGCAGCGTGACGCCGACGCGCGCGCCCATTTCCTCAACGCCGACGGCAACGCCAAGGCGAGCGGCACGCTGCTGAAGAGCCCGGCACTGGCCACCACCTTTCGCACGCTGGCCGCGCGTGGCAGCGGCGCCTTCTACGCTGGTGCGATGGCGCAGGACATGGTCGACGAGATCGCCGACACCACCGGTGGCATCACACCGGGTGTGACCACGCTGGCCGACCTGGCGGCCTACCGTTCGAAGAAGCGCGTAGCGGTGTGCACGACCTACCGCGCCAAGTACGTGGTCTGTGGCATGCCGCCGCCGTCGTCAGGCGGTCTGGCGGTGGCGCAGACCCTGGGTGTGCTGGAGCGCTTCGACCTCGCCGCGCTCAAGCCCACCAGCCTGGACAGCAACGGCGGCAAGCCCTCGGTGCTGGGCGTGCACCTGGTCGCCGAGGCCAACCGCCTGGCCTACGCCGATCGGGACAAGTACGTGGCCGACGCCGACTTCGTGCCGCTGCCCGGCGGCAGCACCGCCGCGATGATCGACAAGACCTACCTGGCGCAGCGCGCCACACTGGTGTCGCTGAGCAAGAGCATGGGCACGGCGCAGCCGGGCAACCTGGGCCCGACCAGCCTGGGGCTGAGCGGCCGTACGGCCGAGAACGGCACGACGCAGATCACCGTGGTCGACCGGCAGGGCAATGTGGTGTCGATGACGACGACGGTCGAAGCGGCCTTCGGTGCCTTTCACATGACACGCGGAGGCTTTCTGCTGAACAACCAGCTGACCGATTTTTCCGCCGCGCCCGCCGACGCCCAGGGCAACCCGATCGCCAACCGCGTGGCCGCGGGCAAGCGCCCGCGCAGTTCGATGGCACCGACCCTGGTCTTCAGCGCCAGGGCGGACGGCTCGCGTGGCGGCTTCCTGATGGCCACCGGCTCACCGGGCGGCGCCAACATCATTCAGTACGTGGCCAAGACCCTGGTCGGTGTGCTCGACTGGGGGCTCAACGCGCAACAGGCGACTGCGATGATCGACTTCGGCGCTGCCAACAGCCCGTTCACCAACGTCGGCAGCGAGCATCCCAACGTCAACATCGCCAATGGCGGCAATGACGATTCGCTGATCAGCGGTCTGCGTGCGCTGGGTCACACGGTGAACACGGCGCAGCAGTCCAGCGGCATCGCCACCGTCGTCAGGCGCGACATCGGCAGCGGCAACAGCGTGCTCGACGGTGGCGCCGACCCACGGCGCGAAGGCGCTGCACTGGGCGACCTGCTGGTCTTCAAGTAAGTTCGGCAGCCGCCGGCAACGGCGGATGGGTCAGACCGGTGGCGGCGCGAACTGCATTGCGGATTGCACGCGCCACCACTTCGGCGGCCATGGCGCCCACCGCACTCAGGTCGCCGGGCTTGCCGGCGGTGCCACTGGCCAGCGCAAACAGGGTGTCGCCATCGTGCACCGTGACCGGGTCGATGGCGCGCGACAAGCCATGGTGTGCCAGCGATGCCAGTTTGTTGGTCTGCGCCTTGCTCAGCAGCGCGTCGGTGGCGACCACGCCGATGGTGGTGGCCATGCCGGCCATCAAGCGCACGCTGGCGTCACCGGCGAACAAACGCTTGCTGGTGCCCACCCGGCCCTGGCCGTCTGCGCTTCGCGCGCCGGCGATGACCGAGCCATCGCCATCGATCACGTCGCCGACGGCATTCACCGCCACCAGCGCCGCCACCGTGACGGCGCCCACGCGCAGCGACGCACCGCCGATGCCGCCCTTCATCGCGCGTTCGAACCCCAGCAGCTTGCCGACGCTGGCGCCAGCACCAGCGCCCACGCTGCCCTGCCGCGGCGCCGAGGCACTGGCCGCCTGGCAGGCGGCGTAACCGTCGTCGACACCCGGCCGGATGCGCGCATCGCCCACCCACAGATCGAACAGCACGGCCGCCGGAACGATGGGCACCCGTGCCGGGCCGACCGGCAGGCCGTGGCCACGTTCGTCCAGCCAACGCATGACACCACCGGCCGCGTCGAGTCCGAAAGCACTGCCGCCGGTGAGCAGCAGCGCGTGCACGCGGTCGACTGTGTTCTCGCTCTTCAGCAGGTCGGTCTCGCGGGTACCCGGTGCGCCGCCGCGAACGTCAACGCCACAGACCATCCCCTGCGGGCACAGCACCACCGTGCAGCCGGTGGGTCGGTCGGCGCGCGTGTGATGGCCGACCGCGAGGCCGACCACGTCGACCAGGCTGCCTGGGTACAGCATCAGGAGAACACGCCCGCCGTGTCCTGCATGCGCGAGCTGACTTCGCCCAGGTGGAACTGGGTGTCGCCGAAGTTCATCTCCAGCATCGTCAGGCGCTTGAAGTAATGGCTGGCGATGTACTCGTCGGTGACGCCGATGCCACCGTGCAGCTGCACGCACTGCTGGCCGACCAAGCGCATCGACTGCCCCAGCTGCACGCGCGACTGGCTGATCGCGCGGCGGCGCTGCGCGCTTTCGCGGCCCAGCGTCAGGGTGGCGAAATAGCTCATCGAACGGCCCAGTTCCAGCTGCATCTTGACGTCGGCAATGCGGTGCCGCAGCGCCTGGAAACTGGCGATCGCAACGCCGAACTGTTTGCGCGTGTTCATGTAGTCGACCGTGATCGCCACCAGCTTGTCCATCAGGCCCACGGCCTCGGCGCAGTGGGCAGCGATGCCGATGTCGACCGCCGTTTCGAGCACTGGCAGGCCGTCGGCCACGATCAGCATGCCTGGTGTTTTGTCCAGTCGCAGTTCAGCCGCACGCGCGCCGTCCTGCGTGGGGTATCCCGACACTGAGACAGCCGCCTTCTCGACCAGGAACAGGCCGATGCCGCCGGCGTCGCCATCGGCACCCGAAAGCCGCGCCGGCACGATGAAGGCATCGGCCTCGTCGCCGGCCGGCACCACGCTCTTCAGGCCGCTCAAGGTGTACCCGCCAGCGACCGCGGTGGCCCGGGTGGTCACATGGTGCAGGCGGTAGCGCGCCGCACGTTCCTGATGCGCCAGCACGACCAGCGCCGTGCCGTCGGCCACGCGCGGCAGCCAGGCCGATTGCAGCGCTTCGGGGGCCGCGGCCAGCAAGGCGGGCGTGATCAGCGCGCCCTGGGCGTAGGGGGCGTTGACCAGGCCACGGCCCAGCTCTTCGGCCACCACCATCGCCTCGACCGCGCCAAAGCCCATGCCACCCTGCGATTCGGGCACGGCCAGGCCGGTCAGGCCCAGATCGGCCAGTTCCGCATACACGGCGCGTGTCGCACCACCGGCCTTGGCCAGCGCGTGGCGGCGCTCGAAGCTGAAACCCTTTTCGACCCAGCGGGCCACGGCGTCGCGCAGTGACAGCTGGTCGTCGGTGAATTCGAAATCCATGGTGTTCAGCTCCCGAGCACGACTTGCGACACGATGTTGCGCTGCACTTCGTTGCTGCCGCCGTAGATGGTGGTCTTGCGCATGTTGAAGTAGGTGCCGGCCAGCGGTGCGTTGTGCGCGGCACCGACATGGTCGCCCTGCCAGCCGGCCTCCATCGCCTCATAGACGAAGGGGCGGGCATAGGGGCCCGCGGCCAGCATCATCAGTTCGCTGTAGCGCTGCTGGATCTCGCTGCCGCGGATCTTCAGCAGGCCCGCCACGTCCAGGCTCTGCTTGCCGCTCTTCTCGGCCGACAGCACGCGCAGCACCATCATTTCGAGCGCAACGATCTCGACCTCGAGCAAGGCCACCTGGTCGCGGAAGCGCTGGTCGTCCCACAGGCCTTCTGACTTGGTGATGCGCTTCAGGCGTTCGAGCTCGCGCTTGGCGCGGTTGACGTCGGCGATGTTGGTTCTTTCGTGGCTGAGCAGATGCTTGGCGTAGGTCCAGCCCTTGTTCTCTTCGCCGATCAGGTTCTCGGCCGGCACCTCGACGTTGTCGAAGAACACCTCGTTGACCTCGGGTTCGCCGTCAAGCAGCACGATCGGCCGCACCGTGACGCCCGGGCTCTTCATGTCGATCAGCAAGAAGCTGATGCCGGTCTGTGGCTTGCCTTCGGTGCTGGTGCGCACCAGGCAGAAGATCCATTCGCCGTATTGACCCAAGGTGGTCCAGGCCTTCTGGCCATTCACGATGTACTTGTCGCCCTGTCGTTCGGCACGCGTCTTCAGGCCGGCCAGGTCGGACCCGGCGCCGGGTTCGCTGTAGCCCTGGCTCCACCAGACTTCGCCGCTGGCAATGCCGGGCAAGAAGCGCCTTTGTTGCTCGGGGCTGCCGAAGGCCATGATCACCGGTGCCACCATCACCGGGCCGAAAGGCACGACACGCGGCGCGCCGGCAAGCGCACATTCTTCTTCGAACAGGTGCTTCTGCACCGCGTTCCAGCCAGGGCCACCGAACTTCTGCGGCCAGCCCCAGCCCAGCCACCCCTTCTTGCCCAGGATCTTGGCCCAGCGCTGCATGTCGTCACGCGAGAGCCGCCAGGCGTTGTGCACCTTGTGGCTGATGTCCTTGGGCAGGTTGGCCGCCACCCACTGGCGGATGTCGCGCCGGAATTCGAGTTCTTCGGCGGTGAAGTTCAGGTCCATCGCAGGTCTCCAGGGTGTCGGGCCGGGCCCGACCTCAGCCTCGCATTATCCGCACGATCGTTCGATTTTCCCGTCCCAGGCGTGACAAGGCGCGCCCGGATAATGCAGGCGATGCAAGGAGGAGAAAGGGTCGCCGGCACCGACGAAGGGCCGCTGAGCTATCGCACCGTGGTGGCCGGCCTGGCCTTCGGCCAGATCATCAGCTGGGCGATCCTGTACTACGCGTTCTCGTCCTTCGTGCTGCCGATGCAGCGCGAGCTCGGCTGGCCCAAGACGACGCTGATGGGCGCCTACACGGTGGGCTTGCTGGTGCTGGGATTGAGCAACTACGCGGTCGGCGCCGCCATCGACCGCGGCCTGGGCCGGCGCGTGATGACGCTGGGCTCGCTGCTGGGGGCCGTGGCCTGCATGCTGTGGGCCGTCGCCTCGCAGCCCTGGATGCTGTACCTGGCGCTGGCCTTGGCCGGCGGCGCGATGGCGATGACGCTGTACGAGCCGGCCTTCACCTTGCTGACCAAGCGCTACCCGACCCGCTTTCGCGAAGGCATCACCACGCTCACGCTGGTGGCCGGCTTTGCCAGCACGCTGTCGTTCCCGGCGGCGGTGGCGCTGGTCAATACCCTAGGCTGGCGCGGTGCCCTGTGGGTGCTGGCGGCGCTGCTGGGCCTGGTGGTGGCACCGCTGCATGCCTGGCTGCTGCGTGGCCCGGCGCTGGTGGCGACACCGCGCCAGCACGACGGGCAGCTTGACGCCACGCTGCACGCGGCGCTGCGTCAGCCGGCCTTCTGGCATCTGACCAATGCGTTCACGCTCTACGCCTTTGCCGCCGCCGCGCTGTGGGCCCATGTGATGCCGGCCTTCGAATCCAAGGGCATGAGCGAAGCGCAGGCGGTGGCCGTGGTGATGTGGATCGGCCCGGCGCAGGTGGCCGGCCGTTTGCTCTACGCCTGGGGCGGCCGCGGCCTGCGGCTGCACCGTGTCGGCTTGCTGGTGATGCTCGGCCTGCCGCTGGCACTGCTGATCTTTGCGCTCGGCGCCAGCCTGGCGCCGTTGATGCTGTTTGCCGTGCTGTTCGGGCTTGTCAATGGCATGGTGACGATCGTGCGCGGCGGCCTGGTGCCCGAGTACTTCGGGCGCGCCCACATCGGTCGCATCGGCGGCGCGATGTCGGCGGTGGCGCTGATCGCGCGTGCGGCCGCGCCGGTCAGCGTGGCCTGGCTGCTGCTGCTGGTGCCGGGCTACACCGCGGTGATGCTGTTGCTGGCGGGGCTGGGCTTGGCCGCCGCCGTCGCCTTTGCCCTGGCGCGGCCGCCGCCGTGACGCCGGGCCTTCAGCGCCGCAGTTCGAGCCGCATCACGTCGTTCTCGCGCCGCATCTGGAAGCGCGAGAGAAAGCTGTTGCCCAGCAGCACATACGGCATCTGTGCCGGCATCACCACCGACTGCACGTTGGCGACTTCGATCTCGCCGACGCGCACGCGGGTCAGCGTCAGCATGACCAACGGCACCGCGCCGTTGGCAGTGTTGCCCAGGGCCCGCTGACCGTTGCGCAGGTCGAGCCCGATGCGCGAGGCCTCGGACTGGCTCATCGCGATCGCGGTGGCGCCGGTGTCGACCATGAAGCTGACGGCCCTGCCGTTGATCGCGCCGCTGGTGATGAAGTGTCCGCCCGGGCCGGCCGTGAGCACGATCTCGCGTGAGGCACCGGCCCTGGCCAGGCCAGCGCCCACCGCCACCGGGGATGCGCCCAGGCGCAGGCTGAGCGTGGCGCCATCTCGGTCGATCACGGCCACCTCGGCTTGCAGCGACACCAGGCGCACACCGCGGGCGCTGTCGCCCACGACCATCAGCTGGGGCTGGCCGTCGAACACCAACATTGCGCGAGTGCCCATCACCCCGGCCAATTGGACCTGGCGCACGGGGCCCGCCAACGTGGGCTGAGCCTGTGCGCGGGCGGCTGTCGGCAGCTGCAGCGCCACGGTCGACAACAAGAGGGCGCGACGCTGCATGGTGACGCCGCCCCGGATTCAGTCGCGGAAGTTGTCGAAGCTCAGTGGCAAGTCGGCCACTTCCTGACGCAGCAGGGCCATGGCGCCTTGCAGGTCGTCGCGCTTGGCTCCGGACACGCGCACCGCGTCGCCCTGGATCGCGCCCTGCACCTTCAGCTTGCTGGCCTTCAGCGCGGTCTGGATCTTCTTGCCGGTTTCGGCATCGATGCCGCATTTCAGCGCCACCGTCAGGCGCAGCTTGTCACCACCCATCTTCTGCGGCTTGCTGCTCAGGTCCAGAAAGCGGATGTCGACCGAGCGTTTGCTCAATCGGCCCAGCAGCACGTCGCGCACCTGTTCGAGCTGGAAGTCGCTGTCGGCGTGCAGCATCAGCTCACGCTGCTTGGCACTGGTGTCGATCAATTCGACCTTGGCGCTCGAGCCCTTGAAGTCGAAGCGGGTGCCGATTTCCTTGTTGGCCTGGTCGACCGCATTGCGCACTTCGACGAGGTTGGGTTCGAGGACGGTGTCGAAGCTGGGCATGGCGTGGCAGGGTACCAGGGAAGGGGCCAAAATTCTGCCACGTCGCGCAAGCCGGGTCATCGGGACCATCGATCAGAATGAGGCCATGGTCATGCTTCCTGCACCCACCACACCTCCAGCGCCCGGGGCGTCGCTGGCGATCGAGCAGGACGTCAGCCTTCGGCCTTACAACAGCTTCGGCCTGCCGGCCGTCGCGCACACGCTGGTTCACGTGCGAAGCGATGCCGACGTGCGGCGCCTGCTGGGGCATCCCGAACATGGACGCGCCGCCAAACTGGTGCTGGGCGGTGGCAGCAACCTGATCCTCAGCCGTGACCCGCAGGCCGTGGTGCTGCGGGTCGAGGTTGCCGGCCGGCGCCTGCTGGCCGAGCATGACGACGCCTGGATCATCGAGTCGGGTGCCGGCGAGAACTGGCATGAGCTGGTGGCCTGGACGCTCGACCAGGGCTGGCCGGGATTGGAGAACCTGGCGCTGATCCCCGGCACGGTGGGCGCCGCGCCGGTGCAGAACATCGGTGCCTATGGGCTGGAACTGAAAGACCGCTTCGAATCGCTGGACGCGGTCGACCTCGTCACCGGGCGCAGCGTGACGCTGGACGCCCGCGCCTGCAACTTCGGTTACCGCGACAGCATCTTCAAGCAAGGCGGCTTCGGCGGGCTGGCCGGCAAGAGCCTGATCACGCGCGTGCGGCTGCGACTGCCGCGGCCCTGGCAGCCTGTGCTGGGCTATCTGGACCTGCAGCGGCGCATGGCCGAGACCGGAGATTCCAGCCCCGACGCGCGCACGATCTTCGAATGGGTGTGCGCGATCCGGCGCGCCAAGCTGCCCGACCCGGCGCGCATCGGCAATGCCGGCAGCTTCTTCAAGAACCCGATCGTCAGCGCCGAGCAGTGCAAGGACATCATCGGTCGTGATCCCGAAATCGTGCACTACCCCATGCCCGACGGCACGGTGAAACTGGCCGCCGGCTGGTTGATCGACGCCTGCGGCTGGAAGGGCAAGAGCGTGGGGCGGGCCGCCGTCTACGAGCGCCAGGCCCTGGTGCTGGTCAATCGAGGCGGCGCCAGCGGCGCCGAGGTGGTGACGCTGGCGCGGGCGATCCAGGAAAGCGTCTACGGCCGCTTCGGCATCCGGCTCGAGCCCGAGCCGGTGATCGTCTGATCAGCGCACGCCGACCGCGCTGTTCAGCAACCCGGCCTGTTCGGCCGCCACGCGCGTGCTGGTGAGCAGATCGTCGAAGCGTTGAACCAGCCGCGCCACCTCGTGCGCCGGCAGATGGGCGGCACCGTTTTGCAGCACCTCGGCGGTGGCCGCCAGTGCCGACAGGCCGAGGTTCAGCGCCGCGCCGCGACTGGCGTGGGCATGCACGCCCAGTTCCTGCGGCTGTGCGTCACGCACTGCCTTGCGCAGGCGGTCGACCGTGGCCGGCGCCTGGTCCAGGTACATCGCCAGCATGCTGGCGTATTGCTGGGCCGTCAAAACCTGCAGTGTGCGCGCCACCGCGGCGCTGTCGATCAGGGGCACCGCGTCGGGGTCGTTGAGCTCAGGGCGCGTCGATGCCGCATGGCCCAGGACTTCGGGCTCGATGCCGGCGCCGCTGCCGAACAGCTGGCGCATCAGCGCGCCCAGCTTCTCACGGCTGACCGGCTTGCTGAGGAAGCTGTTCATGCCTGCGATCAGGCAGCGTTCACGCGTGTCGGTGAAGGCGTCGGCGGTCAGTGCGACGATCGGAACCGTGGCCGCGGCACGGTCAGCCAGATTGCGGATCTGTCGCGTGGCCTCGATGCCGTCCAGCCCCGGCATGTGCAGGTCCATCAGCACCAGGTCGAAGCGCTGTCGCTGCACGGCGGCGACGGCGTCGTCACCGTTGGGCACGAACAGAGCGCGGTGCCCCATGCTTTCGAGCAGGGCGGCCAGCACCTCGCGATTGACCGGATGATCTTCGGCCACCAGCACCTCGAGCTGCAGCGCAGTCACGCCATCGAAGTCGCGCGGCGGGCTGATTCGATCGCCCTCTGGCGCCAGCTGCAGCGGCACGCTGAAGCTGAAACGGCTGCCCTGGCCGGGCTGGCTGCTGACCTGCAGGTCGCCGCCCATCAACCGTGCCAGGCTGCGCGAGATCTCCAGGCCCAGGCCGTTGCCACCCACCGCATGGTGTTCAGGGTTTGCCGTCGTCTGCCCACGCTCGTAGCGGTTGAACAATCGGGTCAGCATCTCGCTGTCCATGCCCATGCCGGTGTCGGTGACGATGAACAGCAGCTGTTCGCCGCCACCCGCGACAGGTCGAACCTGCAGCTCGAGCTCGACTTCGCCGCGGCGCGAGAACTTGATCGCGTTCGACAGCAGGTTGAACAGCACCTGCTTGACCCGTGTGGCGTCCAGTCTTGCGCGCTCGGGCACTGCCGGGTCGATGCTGACGTGCAGCGCCAGGTTGCGCGCCGAGGCCTGCGGCCGCATCAGCGACTCGACATCCTGCAGCAGCGTGCGCAGCATCACCGGGCCCGGGTTGATCTGCAGCCGGCCAGCTTCCAGCTGCGACATGTCGAGGATGTCGTTGAGCACGGCCAGCAGGTGGTCGGCCGACTCGGTGGCCGTGCGCAGGTAGTCGATCTGGCGCGCGTCGAGGTCGGTGTCGCGCAGCATCGACAACATGCCCAGCAAGCCCTGGAACGGCGTGCGGATCTCGTGGCTCATGTTGACCAGAAAATGGCTCTTGGCCTGGTTGCCGGCCTCGGCGGCGCGGTGCGCCTCGTGCAGATCGGCGCTCAGCGCCTGCAGCGTGTCATGGCGGCGACCCAGCTGCCGCATCTGACGCAGGCTGAGCCCTGCGAACGCCAGCACCAGCAGGGCCAGAAAGCCGGTCAGGGCCAAGGTGATGCGGGTGAATTGCTTGAGCGCCAGGTTGCGTTCGGTCTGTTCGGTGTTGGCCCGGTGCGACGCCGTCAGCGACAGCTCATGCAGGGGCTCGCCCAGCGCCAGCAGTTCGGGCTGCAGGGTCAGCAATGCGGCGCGACGCTGCGCGGGCGCCAGCGGGTCCGAGAGCACCGGGTCGGCGTGTTTGACGAAAGCATCGACCTGGGCCAGCGTCTGGTCCAGCTCGGGCGTGGTGTCGATGGCCAGCCGGCGGATCGTGGTGTGTTCACGCAGCATGCTCACACGTCCGACCAGGATGTAATAACGCAGCGTCAGTGCCCTCAGGTCCAGCGGCAGCCGGCTGTCGAGCGCGCGCTGCCACTGCTCGCGCAATTGCAGGTATTCGGTCTCCTGGCGGTGCATCTGCACCACGCGCACCTCGTTCGCGTTGTGCAGCGACGAGTTCAGGCGATCGAGCTGCTGCAGCTGCAGCAGCAGCACCGCCAGCAGGGCCAGGACGCAGACGACCGCGATCAGCAGCAGCCAGGGGCCACGGCCCCTGGACGGCCGTGCCGCCGGGTTCAAAGCACCTCGATCGATTTCAGCTGCCATGCCGATCGACTGTAGTAAACGGCATTGCGCAGCTCGGGCTGCGCGTCGAAGGGATAGACGACGAACAGCGGCCCGCGGTCGCGCACCGCCATCGGGGCGCCATCGAGCAAGCGCGCCACCACGATGTCGTAGCGCTGTGTGTCTTCGAAGGGAATGTCGACGCGGTAGTCGTTCAGCGCGCGTGCGCGCAGCAGCGTGCCGTGCGCTCCGGCGGCACGCAGCACGTCACGCAGCAGCGGTCCCGTGAACTGGCGCGGCTGCGCGTACCAGGGGGTACGCGTGGTGAAACTGGCCTGTGGCAAGTGTTCGATCATTGCCATGTCGAACTGCGCCTCGCTGCCCTGGTTGGGTTTGCGCACGCGGCCGGTGATCGTCAGGACCACGGTGGCGGTCGGCGTTTCGAGCGCATGCGCCGTGCCGAACGTCAGCAGCCCCATCGCGCCGACGCCCCGCAGGATCATCCGTCGCCTGTCCATCAATGGCAATATCCAGAGTGACGGCCCGGGTGGGCGAGGCAACACGAGGTCGCTGGGGTCAGGTGCAGGCGCATGAGCAAAGCTTTGCGGATCCCGTGTCGGCAGCAGGCGATTGTAGATGCCACCCTTTGACGTCTGCCGGTGGCCTGGGCGGCAGTTCCGCCTGGCGAGGACGCGGTCCGGGTGGCTGACCTGCAGACCGCAATGGCCGCTAGCATTGCCGCGCCGAGTTGCGGCGATGGCCAGCGCCCATGGTGTGGCCGGCGCAGCCGCAACGCCACCAACAGAGCACGCCCATGAAATCCAGACTGGCCGGCAAGACGGCTTTCGTGACTGCCGCAGGGCAGGGCATCGGCCGCGCGACGGCGCAGGCTTTCGCGCGTGCCGGCGCGCGCGTGATCGCCACCGACATCGATGAAGGGTTGCTGGCCTCGCTGGCCGCCGAGCCCGGGGTGTCGGTGCAGCGACTGGATGTGCTCGACCCGGCCGCCATCGTCGCGGCTGCGGCTGCCGCCGGTGCGGTGGATGTGCTGTTCAACGGCGCCGGCTACGTGCACGCGGGCACCGTGCTCGATTGCACCGAGGACGAATGGGACTTTGCCTTCGCGCTCAACGTGCGTTCGCAGTTCCGCACCATCAAGGCCTTCGTGCCCGGCATGCTGGCCCGCGGCCAGGGTTCGATCATCAACATGGCCAGCGTGGCCGGCAGCATCAAGGGTGCGCCCAACCGCTTCGCCTATGGCGCCACCAAGGCCGCCGTGATCGGGCTGACCAAGGCGGTGGCGGCCGACTTCATCACGCGCGGCGTGCGCTGCAATGCGATCTGCCCCGGCACGGTCGAGTCACCCAGCCTGCGCGATCGCATCACCGCTCAGGCTCAGGCCAGCGGCCAGACGCTCGAGCAGGTTGAGGCCGCGTTCGTCGCGCGTCAGCCCATGGGCCGCATCGGCAGGGTGGAAGAAATCGCCGCGCTGGCGGTCTATCTGGCCAGCGATGAATCGGCCTTCACCACGGGCACGACGCAGGTCATCGACGGCGGCTGGAGCAATTGACGACGCACCCGGGGTTGCACTTTGGTGCACCATACGCCCCCTTTCTTCATACCCACAACAAACCATCACCATGAAGCTGATGCGATACGGCGCCAAGGGCGCAGAAAAGCCGGCCCTCGTCGATGCAAAGGGGCAGTTGCGCGATCTCTCGGGCGAACTGACCGACATCTCTGCGGCGACGCTCACGCCCAATGGCCTGCAGCGCTTGCGGGCGGTCGACCCGAACAGCCTGCCGCTGGTGTCGCGTCCGGGGCGCATTGCAGCCCCCTGGGCCGGTTGCGAGAAGTTCGTCTGCATCGGCCTGAACTACGCCGACCATGCGGCCGAGGCGGGCCAGCCGATCCCGAAGGAGCCGATCATCTTCATGAAGCCCATCAGCGCGCGTGTCGGCCCCAACGACGCCGTGGTGCTGCCTCAGGGTTCGGTCAAGAGCGACTGGGAGGTCGAACTCGGTGTCGTCATCGGCAGCAAGGCGCGTTATGTGTCGGAAGCCGACGCGCTGAAACACGTGGCCGGCTACTGCGTGGTCAACGATGTGTCCGAGCGTGAATACCAGATCGAACGCGGCGGCACCTGGGACAAGGGCAAGGGCTGCGACACGTTCGGCCCGGTCGGCCCCTGGCTGGTGACGACCGATGAAGTGCCCGATCCGCAGAGCCTGGACATGTGGCTCGAGGTGAACGGCCACCGCTACCAGCAGGGCAGCACCCGCACCATGATCTTCGGCGTGGCGCAGCTGGTCAGCTACGTCAGTCGGTTCATGACGCTGTATCCCGGCGACCTGATCAGCACCGGTACGCCGCCCGGTGTCGGCATGGGCGTCAAACCAGCATCCGTACACCTGAAGGCGGGCGACACGATGCGTTTGTCGATCCAGGGTCTGGGCGAGCAGAACCAGCAGGTGCATGCCTGGAACCCGGCGCTGATCGACGGCTGAACCCGATGTCCAGCCCGGCGATCCGCATCCACGCCAGCGACAAGGTCGTCATCGCGGCGGGGCAGCATGTGCACACGCACAACCTGGCCACCTTCGAGAGCATCGTGAGCAAAGTCGGCTGCGTGGCCACAGGCAACCACACCGACGTCTTGACCTCGGCGAACTGCTCGGCCACTGCGGCGCACGCTCGGCGACTGTGCACGGCATCCGAACTTCCATGCCGTGCTGATGGTGGGCCTGGGTTGCGAGACCAACCAGATCCAGGGTGTGCAGTTGGACAACAACCCCAGCGCCGGCAACAAGGCGGGGGGTTGACCACCATCCTGGAACAATCACTGCACCGTCGTCGACCAACACCGCGCTGTGGCTGAAGCAGCAGGACGACATCGACATCGATTGCGGCTGCATCGTCGCGGGCCTGGAATCGGTCGACCAGGTCGGCGAGCGCAACTTCCGTCTGATGCTGGACACGGCGTCGGGCCGACAGACCAAGCGCGAAGGGCATGGTTGCGGGCAGAACGAGTTCGTGCCCTGGCAGCTGCGCGCGGTGATGTGAGCACCGGCCGGCCAACCTGTCTCGGCAACGCTGCGAGCCAGGGTCATGAGTGAACCGGAACGCTGGCGCGTTGACGCCGCCGACCGTGCGATTGCGCGCCTGGACGTGCCGCCGCACGCCAGCCGCGAGCGTGAGTTCGAAATCGACGTGCGCTTCGTCGTCAAGGCCGGTGCTGGCCGTCAACCCCAGCATGGCCTGCGGGTGCTGGTCAACGGCGCGCAGGAATGGGCGCGACGGCTGCCCACCCAGCGCGACGGCGAAGACAGCCTGGAATGGCGTCAGCGCCTCCGCGTGCCGGTGGGCCAGGCGCTGCGCATCCAGGCGCTGACCGAGGTGCAGCACGCCTTGCGGCTGCGACTGGTGGTCAGCGCGGTGGAAGAGTAGGCACGAGCGATCAGCCGGCGTCGGGCCGCCGCGCCGAAACGCCGAAGGCATGCCAGCGTGTCATCTCGCCGCCACTGGGCCGCCAGCCGTCCTCGATGTCGAAGGCCTCGATCTGCAGGCCCTGCAGGGCCTGACGTGCTTCGTCTTCACTGAGCGTCAGAATGCCATCTTCGTCGGCCCAGGCATGTCGCGGACCGAACAGGTCACCGGCAATCCGGCCGCCCGGCCGCAATGCAGCGCGCAGCCCTTGCCAGAAGGCGTGCCAGCGCTCACGCGGGCAATAGGGCAGCGACCAGCTCGACCACACCAGATCGCAAGGCGGCAACTCGACATCCTCGAACGGCCGGGCATGCAGCTGCAGCCGCTCGGCGGCTTGGGCCGGAATGCCCTGCTGCAGCAGCTGCAGGCCGGCGGCGTTGCTGTCCACCGCATGCACGGTCCAGCCGCGCCGAAGCAGCTCCACGCTGTCGGGACCCGATCCGCAGCCCAGGTCCAGCGCCACGCCGGGCGCGCGGCCCTCGAGCGCAAAGGCGCCCAACGTGCGACGCAACAGCTCGCGTGGTGGCCGCAGCCGATTGGCCAGAACGAAGGCGTCCCAGCGTGTGTTCTGGTCGGAAGGTGCAGCGTCGGCCATGCTTGCTTTCACCGGATACAAGGGCATCACGATACCTGTGGCGGCCTCGGCGGGCATCCCCAGGGCGGGTGCGCCATGGCGGCGGCAGGTCGGTGACTGCCTAGCATGCCCGGAATGCGCGGCATCGAGACCTTCCTGCACCAGTTGCCCAAGGTCGAGCTGCATTGCCATCTGTTCGGCAGCGTGCGAGAGCAGACCCTGCGTGACCTGGCGCGACGCGAACACGCGCCGCTGGCCGACGACGAGATCACCGCGTTCTACACCCGTGGGGAAAAGCCGGTAGGTGTGTTGCGCGTGTTGCGCGCGCTCGATGCGCACCTGATCCGCCGCCCCGACGACCTGCACCGACTGGCCTATGAATATCTGCAGGACGCCGCCGCGCATCAGGTGCGTTATGCCGAGTTCTTCTGGAACCCGACCGGCACGGCGATCGAGTCGGGCATCACGTATGCGAAGGCGCTGCCGGCGGTGCTGCGCGCCATCCACGATGCCGAGCACGACATCGGGATCCGCGGTCGGCTGATCGCCGCCATCGACCGCGAAGCCTCACCCGCCGCCGCCATCGAAATGGTGCAATGGGTGCTGCAGCACCGCGCCGATGAGGTACTGGGCATCGGCATCGACTACCGCGAGGTCGACCGCCCACCCGAGCTGTTTGCCGACGCCTATGCGCTGGCGCGGCGCCATGGCCTGAAGACCACGGCGCATGCCGGCGAGTTCGGCATGCCGTGGCGCAACGTGCAGACCGCGGTGGACGTGCTGCAGGTCGACCGCGTCGACCATGGCTACACGGTGGCGGACGACGCCCCCGGGGCGCCCGAATTCGCTGCGCGGTGTGCCGAGCGCGGCATCGTGTTCACCGTGGTGCCGACCAACTCGTACTACCTGCGGACGCTGCCGCCCGAGCGCTGGGCGCTCGATCATCCGATCCGCCGCATGCCGGCCCTGGGCTTGCGCATCCATCCCAATACCGACGACCCGACGCTGCACCAGGTCACGCCCACCGGCGCCTGGCTGATGATGGTGCGCGACTTCGGCTTCGGACTGGACGACCTGCGCGGCTTCATGCTCAACGGGTTGGACGCGGCCTGGTTCGATGACGACACGCGCCGCCGGTGGCGCGTCGATTTCACCCAGGCCTTCGATCGGCTGGCGTTGGCGCTGAAGGACTGAGACCATGATCGTGCTGCCCGAACTGCAGGACAGCCTGCCCGAGATGGTGGCGCTGCGGCGCCAGATCCACGCCAACCCCGAACTCGGCTTCGAAGAGCACCAGACCGCGGCCCTGGTGGCCGATCGGCTGCAGGGCTGGGGCTACGAGGTGCATCGCGAGGTGGGTGGCACCGGTGTGGTGGCCACCTTGAGCGCCGGCAGCGGCCACCGCCGGCTGGGCCTGCGTGCCGATCTCGACGCGTTGCCGATCACCGAGACCACGGGGCTGCCCTACGCCAGCCGCATCGCCGGCCGCATGCATGCCTGCGGCCACGACGGCCATACCGCCACCTTGCTGGCGGCGGCGCGGGTGCTGGGGTTGACGCGCGCTTTCGACGGCACGCTGGTGCTGATCTTCCAACCCGCTGAAGAAGGCCTGGGCGGTGCACAGCGCATGCTGGACGAGGGCTTGTTTGAATGGTTTCCCTGTGATCGCCTGTACGCCTTTCACAACGCGCCGGGTTAAGCGGCCGGGCTGCTGGGTTTTCGCAGCGGCGTGATGTACAGCAGCAGCGACACCGCGATCATCACGCGGTGCAGGGGCAGGGCGGCCATGGCGCGCGGCCGCACCAGGCGGTGGATCCGATCCTGGCCGCGTCGCATCTGGTGATCGCGCTGCAAAGCATCGTCTCGCGCGAGATCGACCCCAACGAGCTGGCGATCATCACGGTCGGTGCCTTCCTGGCTGGCTCGGCGCCCAATGTGATCCCGGCCAGCGCCGAGTTGCGACTGACCGTGCGCGCGCGCAGCGAGGCGGTGCGCGCGCAACTGCGCGATCGCATCACCGCGGTCGCGCAGGCACAAGCCGCAGTGCATGGTGCACGCGCCGAAGTCGACTACCGCTGGCGCTACCCGGTCACGATCAACGATCTCGAAGCCACACGCTGGGCCGAGGCGCTGGCTCGTGAATGGGTTGACGAGGGCGGCTTGATCCGCGATCTGCCACCTGGCCTGCCCAGTGACGACTTCGGCCTGATGCTGCAGCGTGTGCCTGGCTGCTATTTCGTGGTCGGCAACGGCATTGGCAAGGGCGTGGGCGAGGGTGGCTGCGACGCGCACAACCCGGGCTACGACTTCAACGACGCCATCCTGGGCGGCACTGCCAGCTTCTTCGTGCAGCTGGTCCGGCGCTGGTTGCAGACCTGAGCCTTCGCATGGCGGGCGTGTCGGCTGCGGCCCGGCCGCGGGTTCCTTAGTTTCTGCTGATCGTGGTGATGCATTGAATCAAAACTATCGACACATATTGTTCGATAGTATTCATTCCGTTGTTGCTTCAATCCCTCCCGCAGCCCACCACAAGGAACCCACCATGTCGATCATCAACACCACCGTCAAGCCCTTCAAGGTCCAGGCCTTCAAGCAGGGCAAGTTCATCGAAGTCACCGAGCAGGCCCTGCAGGGCCGCTGGTCGGCGTTTGTCTTCATGCCCGCCGCCTTCACCTTCAATTGCCCGACCGAGGTCGAGGACCTGGCGGACAACCACGCCGCCTTCCAGAAGAAGGAGGTCGAGGTCTACGTCATCACCACCGACACGCACTTCGCGCACAAGGTCTGGCACGAGACCTCGCCGGCGGTCGGCAAGTCCAAGTTTGCGCTGGTCGGTGACCCGACGCACACGCTGACGCGCATGTTCGGCGTTCACATCGAGGAAGAAGGCCTGGCGCTGCGCGGCTCCTTCATCATCAACCCCGAAGGCGTGGTCAAGGCCTGCGAGATCCACGACAACGGCATCGCGCGGGACGCCAAGGAACTTCTGCGCAAGGTCAGCGCCGCACAGTACATCGCGAAGAACCCGGGCCAGGTCTGCCCGGCCAAGTGGAACGAAGGTGCGCCCACGCTGACGCCGTCGCTCGACCTGGTGGGCAAGATCTAAGCGCCAGGCCCTGTACCTCCCCGCTGCCTGCCCAGCCTCACTTCGGTGAGGCGGGGCGCAGCCTTGCCGAAGATTGAACGACCCGAGGAGACGACATGCTCGACGCCACACTGCGGACCCAGCTTCAGGCCCACCTGCAACGCTTGATCCAGCCGATCGAACTGGTGGCCTCGCTCGACGACCGCCCGGCGTCGGCCGAATTGCGTGAACTGCTCGAAGAGATCGCCACGCTGAGTGACCTGATCAGACTGCGCCTGGACGGGCAGGACGAGCGGCGGCCGTCGTTCAGCATCAACCGCACCGGCGCCGACATCGGCCTTCGGTTCGCGGCCATCCCGATGGGCCATGAGTTCACGTCGCTGGTGCTGGCGCTGCTGCAGGCCGGCGGTCATCCGCCACGGATCGACGATGAAACCGTGGCGCAGATCCGCACGCTGGACGGTGACTTCGTCTTCGAGACGTACATGTCGCTGAGCTGTCACAACTGCCCGGACGTGGTGCAGGCACTGAACCTGATGGCGGTGCTGAATCCGCGCGTGCGCCATGTCACCATCGACGGCGCACTGTTCCAGAACGAGGTCGACGCGCGTCAGATCATGGCCGTTCCCGCCGTGTACCTGAACGGTCAGCCCTTCGGTTCGGGTCGGATGGAACTCGCCGAGATCCTGGCCAAGGTGGACCGCGGCGCCGTGGCACGCGACGCCGCCCGCCTGGCATCGCGGCCGACCTTCGACGTGCTGATCGTCGGCGGCGGGCCTGCCGGCGCCGCCGCGGCCGTGTACGCGGCGCGCAAGGGCATCCGCACCGGTGTCGTGGCCGAATGCTTCGGTGGCCAGACGCTGGACACGCTGGGCATCGAGAACTACCTGTCGGTGCTGGAAACCCAGGGCCCGACGTTCGCCGCGGCGATGGAGGCCCATGCGCGCGCCTATGGGGTGGACATCATGAACGGCCAGCGCGTGAGCGACATCGAACCTGCTGCCGGCCCGGGCGAGCCGATCACGGTGACGCTCGAGAACGGCGCGCAGCTGCACAGCCGCACGGTCATCCTGTCCACCGGTGCGCGCTGGCGTCAGGTGGGCGTGCCCGGCGAGGCCGAGTACGCCAACAAGGGGGTGGCCTATTGTCCGCACTGCGACGGCCCGCTGTTCAAGGGCAAGAAGGTGGCCGTGATCGGCGGTGGCAACTCAGGCATCGAGGCCGCGATCGACCTCGCCGGCTTGGTCGACCATGTCACCGTGGTCGAGTTCGCCGATCGGCTGAAGGCCGATGCCGTGCTGATCGACAAGCTCGCGACCCTGCCCAACGTGGTGGTGCATACGAACGCGCAGACGACCGAGATCACCGGCGACGGGCAGAAGGTCGATGGCCTGGTGTTCAAGGACCGCGCCAGCGGCGAGTTGCACCGGGTCGATCTGTCCGGCGTGTTCGTGCAGATCGGACTGGTGCCCAACACCGAGTTTCTGCGCGGCCGTGTCGAGCTGTCGCGCCATGGCGAGGTGATCGTCGACGATCGTGGCGCAACCAGTCTGCCTGGCGTGTTCGCGGCCGGCGACGCCACGACGGTGCCGTTCAAGCAGATCATCATCGCCGCCGGCGACGGGGCGAAAGCGGCGCTCGGCGCGTTCGATCACTTGATGCGCACGCCGGCCGCACGCCCGTCGGAAGCCCGCTCGGCAGTGCCGGCAGCCTGAGGTCTACGCCGGCTCCAGCCGGCTCGGCGTGGACTCATCATCGACGCCCGCCGTGCCCAGTGAAACCTGGTCCAGGATGCGATGCACCTGGGTCTGGTCGTCATTGGACAGGCCGCAGGCGCGCTGCAGCGTGGTGCGCTCGATGTCTCGCAGCCGCCAGCCGAGCTCACGCACGATGACCTCGACCTCACCCAGCACGGCCGGGCTGCCGGCGGTCAGGATCTGCAGCTGTTCGAGCGTCTGGCGGCCGTCGATGCCGGTGCTGTTGAGCGCGATGCGAATGCGCTGCATGCGCTGCAGGCAGCTGTCGAGCAGCTGACGCAGTGATGCGCGCGACATGGCCGCCTGCGACTGGATGGCATCGCGCGCCTGCTCAAAACGGTCCATCGCCGCCATCAGGCGTTCGATGTGCACCGACACGGCCAGCATGCGCGTGAGCTCGGGATCGGCACTGCCCGGCGTCTGGCCATCCGCCTCGGCGCCAGCCTGCCGCACCAGGTCGAGCACATCGTGGCTGAACTCGCCACGGATCAGCCGGGTGATGGTGCCGATGCGCACCTGGGGTGTGTCGCCCAGCTCGACCATCGCCATCAACCATTCGGCCACACCCAGGACCTGGCCTGGAAGCGGCAGCGCCGGGCCTGCAACGCCGCGTGGGTAGCCGAACCCGTCGAGCCGTTCGTGATGATCACGCACAGCTTCGGCCACCTCACGCCCGGCACCGGCCAGGCGCAGCAGCACGCGGTGGGCGATCAGCGGGTGGGTGGCGATCTGGCGCCACTGCGCAGCGCCTAGCCGGGTTTCGCGCAGCAGGCAGGCCGGATCGATGTACAGCTCGCCGACATCGTGCACCAGGCCGGCCAATGCCAGGTTGCGTTGACGCTCGGGTTCACCAGGCAGCAGCTGGCGTGCCAGCGTGGCCGTCAGCATGGCCACGCCGACCGCGTGCTCCAGCCGCTGCGGCTGGCTGTCGGCATAGGCGGTCAGCAGCGATTGCACGGGGGTCGGCAGCTGCAGGGACTGCAGCACGACGTCGATCGACGTCGTCGCGCCATGACCGCACAGGGTGCGCAGCAGCGGGTGACGGTCCATCTGCGCCAGCGCCAGCGGGCCCAGGGCCGATGGCGAGACGGCATTGGTCAGTTCGATGCAGGCCTCGAGCGGCTTGCGCAGCTTGTGCTCGAGCAGCTTTTCGCGCTGGCCGGCATGGATCGATGCGCCCTTGGCCAGCAGCTTGATGCCGTTGCCGGCATAGATGTCTTCGCTGGCCACCGCACCCCGAGCTTCGCCGGTGGCCAGCACATGCCCCAGGTAGTTCGGATTGACCGTGTTGTCGTCCGGGGTGGTCATGGTGCTGGGCAAGTGCTTGGCAGGTGTTCGGCAGGTGCTTGGCAGGTGCTTGGGAGGTACTTCGCAGAGCGTCGGGGATGGCCTCGTTGCGCGCGGCCGGGCCGTGATCGGTGGCCCCTTGTGGGGAGTTATCGTCGACCTGCCGGCGAACTTGAGCCGGCGCGGCTAGCGCATGTCCAGCTTGAAGGCGATCATGGCGCGCAACTTGTTCGGCAGCACGGGCTTGATCAGCAGATGGTAGTCGTGCGTCTGGGCCTGATCTTCGTGGCCGCCCAGGCTGCTGCCGGTGATCATGATGGCCGGCAGGCGGGGTGTCGGCCATTGGCGGCGCAGCGCCACCAGCGCGTCGATGCCGGTGCGGCTGTCGGGCAGGCGAAAGTCCACCAGCGCCAGGTCTGGCCTTTCTGCCGGTGCGCCGGCCAACCAGGCTTCGAGCGCCGACACGGTGTCGAAGGCCAGCACGGCGGCGCCCCAGGCCTGCAGCACCACCACCAGGCCCTCGCGCACCGCCACCTCGTCTTCGACCACCACGATCAGACGGTCCTGCAGGGTCAGCCCCAAGGGCAGGTTGCGCTTGCCCCGCACCGCCTCGGCCGTGCGGCTGAGCCTGCCGGCGGGCACTTCCAGGGTGAAGACCGTGCCATGGCCAGGGCGCGAACGAACGGTCAGTGGCGCGTCCATCAGCGCGGCCAGCCGCTTGACGATGGGCAGCCCCAGTCCCAGGCCCTTGCGCTGGTGCGGCTCCAGGGGACGTGAGGGGTTGACCTGGTAGAACTCGTCGAAGATGCGCGGCAGCGCACTTTCGGCAATTCCGATGCCGGTGTCCCAGACCTGCAGTCGCAGCCGCCCTTGACGAGCGCGGCAGCTGACCAGCACGCCGCCATCGTCGCTGTAGCGGATGGCGTTGCTGACCAGGTTGCGCAGGATGCGCTCCAGCAGCACCGGGTCGGCCTGCGCCACATGCTGCTCACCGTGAAAGCTCAGCATCAGGCCCTTCTCGAAGGCCGTCGGTTCGAAGTGCAGGCGCAAGCGACTGAACAGCTCGCGCATGCGCAGCGGTGCCGGGCTGACCTCGACCCCGCCGGTGTCGATGCGGGTGATGTCCAGCAGCTCGCCGAACAGCCCTTCCAGCGCGTCGACCGATTCGTTGATGCTGTTCACCAGGCCGGCCACCTCGGGATCGCGACTGCGCTGGCGCAAGGCCTCGGCGAACAGGCCCATGGCGTGCAGCGGTTGGCGCAGGTCATGACTGGCGGCGGCAAAGAACTGCGTCTTGGCCCGGCTGGCGGCCTCGGCCGCGCGGCGTGCGGTCTCGGCCGTTGCCATCTCCACGCGCAACTGGCCGGCCAGCTCTTCGGTGCGTGCCTTCAGTGCGATCGCCTGCCCCAGTGCGCTGCCGTAGGTGCGTCCCATCAGCGCCGTGATGCCGAAGATGATGGTCAACAGGCTGGCCAGCTGCCAGTGCCAGGCGTGCCCGCTGTCACTGGCCACTCGCACGATCAAGGGCAGCATCACCACGCAGATGAAGGCCACGAATATCCTGCGCTGCGCCGACAGCAGCTGCACCGAAGCCATGCAGTAGGTGAACACGATGAAGATCAACGCCAGGCCGTGGTACGGCGTGCCCAGACCCCAGAAGATCCACGACGCCGTGCCCCACATCGCCCCTTGCGAGATCACCAGCGCCCGCCAGCTGCGCCGCCAACGCGTCAGCGTTCCGGTGTCGGCGTCGGGGTGGCGCCGGTAGCGCCGGTAATGCCACAGGCGGGTGAGCCAAAGGCCGATGCTCAGCAGTCCCCAGGCGGCCAGCAGCGCGGGCGCCGCCGCCAGGCCCCCATACATCGCCAGCATCAAGCCGATGCCGATGGCGTTGCCTGTCAGGCTGGCCGGGGTCTGCTGCATCAGCGCGCGCAGGTGGTCGATGTCACGCTGCGAGCGGCGTGCAACCGCCGCGCCTGCGGGTTCGGTCAGGTTCGTGCTTTCGATGGGTTCGGCTGGTTCGGCCAGCTGGGAAGCGACTGCCATCGCCTCAGCCGCTGCGGCGATGGCCATCCTGGGTCATCTGGCTGACGGCGAGCACGGCCTGCGTGCGCGTGCTGACGTTGAGCGCGCGCAGCACCGCCGCGACATGGTCCTTGACGGTCTCGACCGAGAGGCTGAGCTCGCGCGCGATCAGCTTGTTCGGCAGGCCCTTGAGCAGCAGGCCCAGTACCTCCGTCTGGCGCGGTGTAAGGCCGATGGATTCCATGGCCAGCACCTGCTGGTGGCGCTCGGGCCCGGCCAGCGTCCCCAGCGGGGCAGCCTGCGTGTGCATCACCGACGGCACGGTATCGACTTCCGGCGCAGCGCTGCCCTGCAGGCCCAGCATCATCGGCGGTACGTACAGGCCGCCCGACATCACCATCTTCAGCGCCTCGGTCAGTTGCGCATTCGACGATCGCTTGGGCACGAAACCCATCGCGCCAAGGTCGATGGCGCGGATCACGTCGCTGGCACGTTCCGACGCCGACACCACCACCACCGGCAGCGCCGGATAGGTCTGGCGCAGCTCGACCAGCACGTCGAAGCCGTCGGCGTCTCCCAGTGCCAGGTCGAGCAGCACAAGATCGAAGTTGGCGTCTCGCTGCAGCAGCGCGCGCGCGGCGGCGGCGCTGTCCACGCCTTCCACCACCACGTCGTCACCCAACCCGCGGATCACGGTCTGCAGCGCCGACAGGATCAGCGGATGGTCGTCGACCAGCAGTACGTTCATCGGGTCCTCCTCAAGCGACGCGCCCGGCATCCTATGCGAGTGATCCGTCCGCCCTGGCCCCCCGAAAGTGGGATTCGCCGGAGGCCTTCACGCCGCCTGCGTGTAGCGGCGTGACAGCGATTCGGCCACGCACACCGGCTTGTCGCCGCCCTCGACCTCCATCGTCACTTCGAGCGTCAGCTGCGCGCCGCCGGGCAAGGGGTCGAAGGCGATCAGCCTGAAGCGCGCGCGGATGCGGGCGCCGCTTTTCACCGGCGCCGGAAAGCGCACCTTGTTCAGGCCGTAGTTGATGCCCATGCCCACGTCGCCGAGCGTGAACGCGGTGCGCGCCAGTTCGGGCAGCAGGCTCAGGGTGAGGAAGCCATGCGCCACCGTACTGCCGTAAGGGCCCTGCGCGGCCCGATCAGGATCGACATGGATCCATTGCTGGTCGCCGGTGGCGTCGGCAAACAGCTGGATGCGGGCCTGGTCCACCGTCAGCCAGTCGCTGACGCCGATCTCGCTGCCGACGCGTGCGGCCAGGTCGTGCAGGTGTGCGTATTGATTCATCGGGTCAACCACTCCGAAACGGGATTCCATTGTTCGAGGTCGCGCTCGACGCGGCTGGGCGCCACGTCCCACAGCGTCAGGCCGCGCGCGGCCAGCTGCACGTAGTTCTGCGTGTCGCGCAGCCAGGCCACCACCGGCACCGGCAGCGTGGCCAGGTACTGGTGCAGATGTTCGTTGGACAGGGTGTGTTCCTTCACCCGCATGCCGACCAGGCCGAGGCTGATCTGCGCGCTGCGCCGGTGCGCCTGCAGCGCCTGGATGAACAGGTGTGTGGCCTGGATGTCGAACAGGCTGGGCTGCAGCGGGATCAGCAGCTTGTCGGCGATGCGCAGCACCGCGTCCAGCCGCTTGCCGTGCAACCCGGCCGGCGTGTCCAAGACCACGTGCGTGGTGCCTTTGGGGGGCCGCACGATGTGGTCGTTGTCGACGTCCCAGCTGCGTATGGGGGGCAGTTGCGGCGCGCGCAGCGCCAGCCATTGGCGCGCCGACTGCTGGCGGTCGACATCGCCCAGCATCACCGCATGACCCTGCCGTGCCAGCCAGCCCGGCCACGTTGGTCGCCAGCGTGCTCTTGCCGACCCCGCCCTTGGGGTTGGCGATCACGATCACGGGCATGATGGCCTCCTCGTGCTGTGCACCCTTGTTGGGGCCAATGGTAGCCCGCGGCTCAGGCCAGGCTGGCCGGATCGAAGTTGGCGCCGCACAGCACCACCGCGACACGCTCGGTCGGTGCCGGCACCAACGCGCCGCTCCAAAGCATCGCCAGGCCGAGCGCGGCGGCCGGTTCGACAGCCAGGCGCAGGTCCCGCCACAAGCGCTGCTGGGCGCTGCGGATGGCACTGTCGGCCAGCAGATGGCTGTCGGCCACGAAGCGCTGGCTCAGGCCCCAGGCGATGGCGCCGATGCGTTTCGCGCCCAGCGAATCGGCGGCCAGGCCACCGACCGACACGTCCACCGGTTCTCCGGCAAGGCGCGCGGCATGCAGCGTCGGTGCCAGATCGGGCTCAAGTGCCTCGACCCGGCAACGTGTGCCGCACCAGGCGGCGATGCCGGCGATCAGGCCGCCACCGCCCACGCTGACCAATACGCGGTCGGGCAGGCCGACATCGTCCTCGATCTCGGCGGCCAAGGTGCCCGCGCCGATCACCACTTCGGGCTGGTCGTAGGCGTGCATCAGCAAGGCGCCGGTCTGCTGCTGGCGCACCAGGCAGGCGGCCAGCGCCTCGTTGTAGACCGCGCCCTGCACGTTGACAGTCGCGCCCAGGGCGGCCAGCGCGGCGCGCTTGGCTGCGGTGGCCAGCTCGGGCAGGAAGACCTCGCAGCGCACGCCCAGCGACCGGGCGGCGGTGGCCACGGCGATGCCGGCGTTGCCGCCCGAGGCCACCACTACACCGGCCGCGGGCACCGGCAGGCTGCGCATGCGATTGAACATGCCACGCGCCTTGAAGCTGCCGCCGACCTGCAGGTGTTCGAGCTTGAGCCAGACCTCGGCCAGATCCAGACCCAGTGCCGCGCCGGGCAGCCGCCACAGCGGTGTGCGCCGCAGGTCGGCGCCGATGCGGCCCTGTGCCTGCCGCACCGCCTGGCGCAAAGCGTCGGGGCTGAGCGTGGACAGGGGTTCAGGTGACGGGATGTGCACGCGGTCGGCTCCTTGCCCCTGGGCGGAGGTGGCATTGGAAGCCGGGCAGTCTAGCCGGGGTATGGGCTGCCGCGCTGCGGCTTCGCTACCATCGCCGCATGAACGAAAACACCACACCTTCAGCCGACGGCCTGGCCTGGGTGCAGCGCCTGGTGCGCTTCAACACCGTCAGCGACCAGTCCAACCTGGCGCTGATCGAGTGCATCGCCGATCACTTGCGCAGCCTGCAGGTGCCGCTGCGCCTGACACGAGATGCCGAGGGCCGCAAGGCCAACCTGTTTGCGACGCTGGGCAGTGGCAAGCCTGGCGGCGTGATCCTGTCGGGTCACACCGACACCGTACCCTGGACCGGCCAGGCCTGGACGGTCGACCCGCTGGGGGCCGACGTGCGCGACGGCCGGCTGTACGGCCGTGGCAGCGCCGACATGAAGGGCTACATCGGGCTGACCGTGGCGCAGGCGGCGGCCTTCTTGCAGGCCGATCTGCCCTTTGCCGTGCACCTGGCCTTCAGCTACGACGAGGAGGTCGGCGGCTTCGGCGTGCGCCACCTGATTGCCGACCTGAAGGATGCCGGTCTGAGTCCCGACCGCTGCATCGTCGGCGAGCCCACCGGCATGCTGCCGGCGCTGGCGCACAAGGGGGTCTATCGCTGGCGTTGCTGCGTCAAGGGCAAGGCCGCGCATTCGTCGCAGACGCCCAAGGCGGTGAATGCGATCGAGACCGCGGCGCGGGTGGTCACGCGGCTGGCTGACATGGCCGACGCCTGGCGCGCCGACGGGCCGTTCTACGAAGGCTTCGAGGCACCGTTCACCACCGCCGCGGTGGGGGTGATGCACGGCGGCATCGCCGACAACGTGGTGCCCGAGGATTGCCACTTCCACTACGAGTTCCGCAACGTGCCGGGCAGCGATGCGCTGGCCATGCAGGCCAGGCTGACCGACTACGCAGCCAGCCTCGAACCGGCGATGCATGCCGTCGACCCTGCCACCGGCCTGCGCTTTGAGCCGCTGTGTGAAATGCCGGCCTTTCTGGCCAGTGCGGACGACCCGGCAGTGCAACTGGCCCAGCGTCTGGCAGGCACACACCAGACCACCTTGGTGGGTTTTGGCACCGAGGCCGGCCTGTTTCAGCAGGCGGGCATTCCGACGGTGGTCTGCGGACCGGGATATATTGATCAGGCGCACCAGGCCGACGAATATGTCAGTTTGGCGCAGCTGGCAGCTTGCGAGGGTTTTCTGGCTGCGTTGCGCACGGGCGGCAATCCCTGACCCCGGGTTGAGGGATGCCCCCGGGCCGGGGGGATGGCGGCGAAGCGCGAAAGGGCGACGATGCTGGCTCCCAGCTCTTGATCCGCGACGGATTGCAAGCCATGCCCAACGCATCACCTGATGAAAGCTCCCATCCCCACACGCCAGCCTTGCCTGATGGTCATCCGCTGCAAGGGCAACTGGCAGCGCTGACACAGCTGCGCGACCAGTTGTCTGAACTGGCCGCGCATTTGGAATATGTCAAGCTCATGCTGCGCTTGTCACAGCTGCAGCGCTGAGAGCAGCGTAGCGCCGGCCGAGCCGGCCGGCGCCGGCCCCCGGTGACGCTCAGAACTGCGTATAGGTGTTGGTGCGAAGCACGCGCCGCGGCAGTGGCGGGGCGATGTAGATCTTGGTCTGCGGCGTGATGATGCCCGGCTCGTCGGCGCTCCAGCGGGCTTTGGTTCGCGGGCCCAGCACCGCCGTGGCACCGCGCCGGGCGGGGGCCTGGCCGGCCTGGTAGGCCCTGGCCAAATCGTCGTTCGCAAAATACCGGACCGACCGTGCGCCGAGCTTGGCACGCACCAAGTCGCCTGATTTCACCAGGGCGTTGGCGACGCGTCGCACCAATTCAGGCGCATAACCTGTAATGCCACTGACGGAGAAACCCGCGGCATTTTCTGAGGTGGTGATAAGTAGATTCTGGAGGGGGGTTTTCTGGGTAGTTTTGCTCATGCGAGAATAATATCACAATATGCAGACAAATGCAAATTGGGGGCGCTCGAGTCAACAAGTGCGCGTGACCTTTTGCAGGTGCCGCGGCCGGTCAGGATGCAGGCCGCGCGCACGGGCCAGCGCCTCCACCATCGGATAGAAGCTTTGCACCGCTGCGATGGGGTCGAGGTCGACGTTGCCGGTCGCGACCATCGGCAATTGCAGGCAGGGCGTGGCGGGCATGCCGCGTGTGCCCGGCGGGGCGGCCAGCAACACGCGCGCGCCGCGGGCGTGCATGTCACCGGCCAGTGCCAGCAGACCGGCCTGGGCCGGGCCATGGGGCGCAAGGATGAGCAGCGTGAACCCTCGCTCGACCAAGGCCATCGGGCCATGCTGAACCTCGGCGCCAGAGAAGGCTTCGGCCTGGATGCCGCAGACCTCCTTGAACTTCAGTGCCGCTTCCATCGCGATGGGCAGGCCGGTGCCGCGGGCGATGACGTAGAGCCGCTCGGTGGCCAGCAGCGCGTGCACGGCGTCGTCCCAGTCCTGCCTCAGGGCCTGCTCCAGGGCGATCGGCAGCTGCTGCAGCGCACGGCTGAAGGATGCATCCTGCTGCCAGGCCGACACCAATGCAGCAGCTGCCACCAGCTGGGTGATGAAGCTCTTGGTGGCGGCCACGCTGAGTTCGGCACCGGCGTGCAGCGGGATGTGCTGCTGCGCCGCGCGCGCCAGCGGTGATGCGGCGTCGTTGACCAGCGCCAAGGTGCGCGCACCCTGCGCGCCCAGGGTTCGAATCGGTTCCACCAGGTCGGGGCTCTGGCCCGATTGTGAGAAAGCGAGCGCGAGCAGGCCCTCGCAGTCCAGACTGGACTGGTACAGCGTCAGCACTGACATCGGCAACGAGGTCACCAGCCGCCCGAGCCGGGCCATCACCAGGTAGCCTAGGTAATGCGCTGCATGGTCGCTGCTGCCGCGGGCCACGGTGAGCATCGCGCGCGGTGGCCGTTGGCGCAGGGTCTGGCCCAGCGTGGCCAAGCTCTCGGTCTCGGCCGCCAGCAATGTGGCCGCGGCCGCCGGGGCCTGGCCCGCTTCGATCAGCATCTGCGAGCTCAGACCGGTTCTCCCTCGACGAACACACGGCGCAACTGCAGCGTGTCGGCCTGCACTTCGAGCACATCGGCCCAGGCGCCGGCCTGCAGCCGGCCACGATCGACCAAGCCTAGATATTGCGCCGCGTACAGGCTGGTGCACGCCGATGCCTGTGCCAGCGACAGGCCCAGCAGCACCAGGTTGCGCAGCGCCTGGTCCATGGTCAGCGTGCTGCCGGCCAGGGTGCCGTCGGCCAGGCGCACCGCGCCGTCGCGTTTGTGCACCGTCTGCCGGCCCAACTGGTAGTCACCGTCGGGCATGCCGGTGGCCGCGGTGGCGTCGGTCACCGCATGCAGGCGCGGCAAGGCGCGCCATGCAGCGCGCATGGCGCCCGGGTGCACATGCAGCAGGTCGGGGATCAGCTCGGCCTGCTCACCATGGGCCAGCGCCGCGCCGACCACGCCGGGCTGGCGGTGGTGAAAGGCGCCCATCGCATTGAACAGATGGGTGAAGCCGCTGGCACCCGCGGCCAGCGCGTTGCAGGCCTGCTCGTAGCTGGCGGCGCTGTGGCCGATCTGCACGCGCAGGCCGGCATCGACCAAGGCCGGGATCAGTGCCAGCGCACCGTCAGTCTCGGGTGCCAGTGTGATCACGCGGATCGGCGCCAACCGGTGCAGCGCCAGGATCTCGGGCAAGGACGGCGTGCGTGCGAAGGGCGGTTGCGCGCCCAGCCGTTCGGGGTGGATGTAGGGGCCCTCGAGGTGAACGCCCAAGACGCGAGCGGCGCCGCAAGCTCGGTCGGCCAGGCGCGGTGCCAGTGCCCGCAGCGCGGCCTCGATCTCGGTCAGCGGTGCGGTCATCGTGGTCGCCAGCAGGCTGGTGGTGCCGTACCGTGCGTGCAGCCGCGTGATGGTGTCGATGGCTGCGCCGGCCTGCATGGTGTCGGCGCCGCCGCCGCCATGCAGGTGCAGGTCGATGAAGCCGGGGATCAGCAAGGCTGTGCGGGTGTCGCTGCGGGCGGCGGCCTCGGTCACCGGATCGCCATCGATGGCGGCGATGCGACCGCCGTCGAGGCACATGCGGCCACGCAACCAGCCCTCAGGGGTCAGCAGATGGCCCTGCAGGACCGTGTTGGAAGGGGCAGCGGGCACCGCGGCATCGTATCAACCCGGCCGACCGACGCTTCAGACGCGGTGGCCGAAGCGCTCCATCACGCCAGGCAGGGCTCGCCGCAGGTGCAGCGACATGCCGAGTGCGGCCATGTGGTTGTCATTGCGGCCCAGGATCTGCTTGGCCAGCGGCAGCAACTGTGCTTCTTCGAACCGGGCATGACTCTGGTAGCTGGCCACCAGCGCCGTCAGCGCCGCCGCGTCGAATTTGACGTCCTGCCCCTGTGCCACAGCCTTGATCTGCGGTTTCAGATGCTGCCAGGTCCGCTCCACCTCGCGGTGCTCCTTGACCAGGCGCTCGACCAGCGCCTGCACGAGGTCGCGTTCGTCACCCTGGGTGGCACTTGCCAGCACGGCCGGGAACAGCTCGCGTTCTTCTTCGGCGTGGTGCTGCAGGACGGCGCTTTCGAAGAAGGTCAGCGCTTCGGCGGCGATGCGCCGCGCCTCGGCCGCGGGCCCCAGCAGCGCCGGCAGCCGGCCGAGCTCGTCAAGCTTGTGCAGGATGCCCTCGTGGCAATGGGCGAACTCGTCCAGCGGCTGGTCGGCGCTGGCGGCTGGGGTGGCGGGCATGAATGCCGTCCTTCGGCGAATGATGGGCCCGAGTCTGGCCGCGGCCCCTGGCACTGCTCTTGCGCTTGATCAAGTGCCCGCGCAGGGGCTCAGTGTCGCGCCGGCCCCCACAGCTCGGCCAGCCGGTTGTCGCGGCCGCAACTCAGGCGGTAGTACTTGTAGCGCACCGGGTTCTTCAGGTAGTAGTCTTGGTGATAGTCCTCGGCGCGGTAGAACGGCCCGGCGCGCTCGATCGGCGTGACGATCGCTGCCTTGAAGGGTTTGCTCTTCTGCAGTGCGGCCAGCGATGCCCGGGCCGCCTGAAGCTGGCCATCGTCGGTGGCGAAGATCGCAGTGCGGTAGGGCGAGCCGACGTCGCAGAACTGGCGGTCGGTGGTGGTGGGGTCGATGCTCTTCCAGTACACCGCCAGCAACTGCTCGTAGCTGACCTTGGCCGGGTCGAAGCGGATCTGCACCGCCTCGGCATGGCCGGTGTGCTTGCCCGACACCTGTTCGTAGCTGGGATTGGCCACCGTGCCGCCCGTGTAGCCCGAAACCGTGGACAGCACGCCCGGGACCTTGTCGAAATCGGCCTCGACACACCAGAAGCAGCCGCCGGCAAAGACAGCCAGCTCGCCCTTGGGTGCGACCTCGGCGGCTTGCACGATCGTCGTCGCGAGCACCCACCCCGCAGCCAGCGCCAACACCCTGGCCAAGGCCAGCGTCGCCCTCATGCCGCCACCTCAAAGCGCAAGGCCACGCCGTTGTTGCAATAGCGCTTGCCGGTGGGCTTGGGTCCGTCGTCGAAGACGTGGCCTTGGTGGCCGCCGCAGCGTGCGCAGTGGTACTCGGTGCGCGGCAGCAGCAGCTTGAAGTCGGTCTTGGTCACCACCGCCCCAGGCAGCGGTTCGAAGAAGCTGGGCCAGCCGGTGCCGCTTTCGAACTTCGTCGTGGCGTCGAACAGCGGCAGATCGCAGCCGGCGCACAGAAAGCGGCCGCGGCGCTTCTCGAGGTTCAGCGCGCTACTGCCGGCGCGCTCGGTACCTTCGTCACGCAACACGGCGTACTGGCTGGGGCTCAGGCGCTTCTTCCAGTCGGCATCGCTCAGCAGCACGGCATCGCTGCGCGTGGGCTGGGATGCCGCCCGTGCGGCGCCCGAGACCAGGCCCAGGCCGGACAGAAGACTCAGAAGACTGCGACGGATCATGGTGGGTCCTTTACTGCGCCAAGAACTGCTTGGTCGTGGTGGCGGCAGAAACCTTTCAGCGGCCTGTTCACTCAGGCTGCGCCAACACCAGGCCCTGCTTGCGTGATTGGCCGCTGCGCCACACGGTCAACGTGACGCTGTCGCCCGGCTGGTGGCGTTCGAGCTGTGACAGCAGGTCGTCGAGATCGGCCACCGCCTGCTCGTCGATGGCCGTGATGACGTCGCCCCCCAGCACCTCGCCGCGGTTGCCACGCCGGAACGGCTGCAGGCCAGCCTTCTCGGCCGGACTGCCGCGGCCGACGTCGACCAACACCACGCCCTTGGGCACTTTCAGCGCCTGGCTCAGGCCCGGCGGGCCGGCGCTGACGCCGATCGCGGGCCGCACGAAGCGACCGTCGCGGATGAGCTTGGGCACGATGCGGTTGATCTCGTCGACCGGAATGGCAAACCCGATGCCCGCACTGGCGCCGCTGGGGCTGGCGATCTGCGTGTTGACACCGACCAGCCGACCGGCCGAATCGAGCAGCGGCCCGCCCGAGTTGCCCGGGTTGATGGCGGCGTCGGTCTGGATCACGCCGCGGATGGTGCGGTTGTTGAAGGATTCGATCTCGCGGTTGAGCGCGCTGACGATGCCGGTGGTCAGTGATTGATCCAGCCCGAAGGGGTTGCCGATGGCGTACACGCGCTGGCCCACCACCAGGTCGCGGCTGGCACCGATGGCGATCGGCGGCAGCTTGTCCTTGGGCGCCTGGATGCGCAGCACCGCCAGGTCGCGGTCCGGGAAGGCACCGACCAGCGACGCGTCGAAGCTGCTCTGGTCGGCCAGCGTCACCTTGGCGCCGTTGGCACCCTGGATGACGTGGAAGTTGGTCACGATGTGGCCGCTGTCGTCCCACACGAAGCCGGTGCCGGTGCCGCGCGGCACCTGCTGCACATTCATCGAGAACAGGTCACGCTGCGCCGACAGCGAGGTGATGTGAACCACCGACGGCGAAGCCTTGCTGAACAGTTCGACGTTGGCCTGTTCGTCGGCAGCCAGGGCGCCGCGCGGCGTCACCGCACGCGGCACCGCTTCGGTGCGGCTTTCGACGCAGGCCGGCACCAGCAGCATGGCTGCCAGCAGCGTCAGCGCCAGCGCGCTCAGCGGCAGCCAGCGTTGCCAGGTCCAGGGGGGAGCGGTGCGGGCCGTTTGGTTCATGGTGGAAGGCTTGGGCGATTCAGGCACGACGGGCAGGGGATCTGAGGGCGGATGCGAACGATCTCAAGCAGGGCCGCGGGCGGTGTTGCCCTTCAGGCCGCACGGTACCAATGCGCCAGCAGCCCCATGTCCTCGCTCCAGCCCGACAGCGGCATCACCAGCTTGCTGCCGATGCCGGCAATCTTGGGCCTGAACACCAGCGGCAGGATGTGGCGGTCCTGCACCACCAGGTCGTTCATGCGGATGAACATCGCCGCGCGCTGCACCGGGTCGAGCTCGGTCTCGGCCGCCTTGTACAGGCGGTCGTACTCGTCGTTGCGCCAGCGGCTGGTGTTGCGGCCCTGCCATTTGTTGGCCTTGGTGGCGAACTCCCACGACACGTACTGGTCCATGTAGCGGCCCGGGTCGGGCTGACCCATGCTGAACGCAAACTGCTGCATGTCGGCCTGGAAGCGCGCCACGGTGTCGGGGTTGCCGACGTCCGACGAGAAGAACACCGAGGCCTGCACGGCCTTCAGCTCGAGCTCGATGCCCGCCTTGGCGCAGGCCTGCTTGATCAGCGTCTGCGTCTTCTGCCGCGCCGAGTTGATCGAGCTCTGGTAGACGAACTGCAGCCGGCGACCGTCCTTCTCGCGCACGCCGCCGGCGCCGCGCTTCCAGCCCGCGGCGTCCAGCACCGCGTTCGCCTTATCGATGCTGTAGTCGGCCTTGTTGTTCGGGCTGCGAAAGCGTGCCGGGTTGGCCAGGATGTTCGTCGTCGCAGGGCCACCGCGGCCGAACACGAAATCCTGGATGCTCTGGCGGTCGACCAGCAGCGCCATCGCAGCGCGCACGGCCGGGTCGCGCAGCGTGGGATGGCGGCTCTTGGCGCTGGCACGTTCGCCCTCGACCTCGATGGCCGGGTCGGCATAGGCCAGCTGGATGAATTCCACCGTGCCGCCGCCGGCCACCACCACGCGGCCCTTGCCGCTGCGCTCCATGCGCTTGAGCACGTCGTCCTCGACCAGCAGGTTCCAGGCGTAGTCGTATTCACCGGTCTGCAGCACGGCGCGCGCGGCCGAGACGGCGTCACCGCCGCCCTTGAGCTCGATGCTGTCGAAATGCGGGCGGTTCGGCAGGTGGTAGTTCGGATTGATCTCGCCGCGCACCAGGTCGCCGGGCTTGAAGTCGACGAAGCGATAGGGGCCGGTGCCCACCGGCTTCAGGTTGTACGGCGAATCACGCGACTTCGCGCCCATCGACGACGCGAACAGGTGCTTGGGGATCAAGTAGATGGCGGCATAGCTGCCGGCCCAGAAGGGCTGCGGCTTGGCGAACACGACGCGCACGGTGTGGCTGTCGAGCTTTTCGAGCTTCAGGTTCAGGTAGGCCCCGGCGCGTGTGGACGCGGTGGCGACGTCGGTGGCGAACTGCCAGTTGAAGATCACATCGTCGGCGGTGAAGGGCGCGCCGTCGTGCCAGCTCACGCCCTTCTTCAGCTTCCAGGTGACCGACTTGCCGTCGGCCGCCACACCACCATTGGCGCGGCTGGGGATCTCGGCGGCCAGCACCGGCACCAGGTTGCCGTCGTCGTCCCATTGCGCCAGGTTCTCGTAGAAGATGGCCGAGCCTTCGTTGTCCTTCACGCCGATGCCGAAATGCGGGTTCAGCAACGTCGGCCCCTGCCACAGCAGGACGCGCAGGGGTCCGCCCCCGCCGCGCCGGGTCGGCTTGTAGGCGGGCAGGGCGCCGCTGGTCTGTGCCAGGCCCGCGTTCATCAGCAGCATCGACGCCATCGGCGCAGCAAGGCCGGCGCTGACCATGCGCGTGATGAAGTCGCGGCGCGGCAGGCGGCCACGACGGACCTGGTCGAGCAGGCGATGGACGTGGCTGGCATCGGGCATGCGGGCTCCCCGGGGCTGAAAGATGCTGAAGATACAGCGTCGGCGGTGCCTGCAGCGCCGCCCCCCCACTTCAGCTGACGCTGTAGGCCGCAGCCCCGGTCGCGATCAGCACGCCCTGATCGTTATGCAGCCGCATCTGCGTGCTGGCGATGCGGCCGCCCAGGCGCGTGACCTCGGCGCTGGCGATGAAGTGCTGACCCAGGCCCTGGCGCAGGAAGTCGACGCGCAGGTCGATCGTGCCGTAGCGCGCAAAGCGGTGCATCACCTGGTCGGCACTCTCATGC
This sequence comes from Rubrivivax sp., assembly GCA_016707445.1. Lineage (GTDB taxonomy): Bacteria > Pseudomonadota > Gammaproteobacteria > Burkholderiales > Burkholderiaceae_C > Rubrivivax. The sequence goes on along the minus strand of JADJHR010000007.1, from coordinate 19,619 downwards.
GCATGGTGTTCACCGATGGCCACCATGCCGCCCAGGCCACCCACGGCGTCGAGCACGGCCGAGATCACGCCGCCATGCAGGCGCCCGTAGGCCGGGTGGCCGACCAGCTCGGGCCGCATGTCGAAGCGCGCGTGCACGTTGCCGTGGCGCACCGAGAGAATTTGCAGGCCCAGCACCTGGTTGAAACTGATGTGATGCTGGAACAGCTCGAGCAGCGCGGCGTCCAGGCGCTGCTGATCTTCCGCGCTTCGGCGCGGTGCCGCTGCCGACGTCATGCGCCGGGCGCGCGCAGGCCGAGCAGGGTGCGTGCCTCGTCGGGCGTGGCTACCGTGCGGCCGGCGTTTTGCGCGCAGCGCGCCAGCGCTTCGATCAGCACGCCGTTGCCGCCGGCACGTTCGCCACCGGGCAGGTAGAAGGTGTCCTCGAGCCCGGTGCGCAGCATGCCACCCAGTTCGGCGGTCTTCTGGTGCACCGGCCAGATCTCGGCGCGGCCGATCAAGGTGCTCTGCCAGACCGCACCAGCTGGCGCGTAGCGCGGCAGCAGCGCCAGCAGGTCGGCGTCGCAGGGCATGCCGCTGGCCACGCCCATCACGAAGTTGAGTTCGGGCACGCCGCTGAACATGCCGGCCTTCAGGTACATGCCCACGCTGCGCACGATGCCGACGTCGAAGCACTCGAACTCGGGATGGATGTGCAGCTCGTTCATCAGGTCCAGGTACTTCTGGACCTTTTCAACCGGGTTGTCGAACACCATCGGCGGCCAGGCCCACTCGCCGTTGTCCTTGATCTTCAGGTAGTTCAGACTGCCGGCGTTGCAGGCGGCGGCCTCGGGCCGCACCCGGCGCAGGCAGGCCAGCGGGCCCGACACGTCCTTGCCGATGGTGCCGGTGGTCAGGTTGATGATGACGCCCGGGCAGGCGGCGCGGATGGCGTCGACCACGGCTTCGGCCACGTCGGGGTCCCAGCTCGGCATGTGGCCCATGCCCGGCTCCTGCGAACGCAGGTGCACGTGCATGACGCTGGCGCCGGCATTGAAGGCGTCGCGCGCCTCGGCGGCCATCTGCGCGGGCGTGACCGGCACCGGGTGCTGCTGCGGATTGGTCAAGACGCCGGTCAGCGCGCAGGTCAGGATGGCGGGGTTCATTCGACAATCTCCAGTTCGATCAGCACGGCACCCGCAGCCACCGGGTCCTGCAGCGCCACGTTGATGGCGCGCACGGTGCCGGCGGCGCCGGCATGCAGCCACATTTCCATTTTCATCGCCTCGACGCAGACCAGCGGCTGACCGGCCTCGACCGCATCGCCCACGGCCACCGCCACGCGCGCCACCACGCCGGCCACCGGGGCGCGGGCCCGCCGTGCATCGGTGCGGCGCTCGCGCTCAGGGTAGGGTGAGGCTTCGCTGAAGCAGAACACGTGCCCGTCCAGCGCCAGGTGCAGGCAGCCCTGCTGGTCGATCGCGATCGCGCGGCGCTGCATACCCGCAACCTGGTAACGCACGACATCAGACTGCCAGGACAGCAGCTGCAAGTCAGCAGGCGGTGCCGCCAGCATGCGACTTTCGCCCTGGCAATGCAGCGTCAGCTCGAATCGGCGCACGCTGTCGGGGCGTGCTGCGCTGCTGCCGGCACGCAGGGCGGCGGCCAGCTGCCAGGCTTCGTCGGGCACGGTCGGGCGCTGCAGCAGGGGCTCGCCGGCGGCGGCCCACTCGTCGATCCGGGTGGTCGTCATCTGCGCGGCGCGGAACTGCGGATGCTGCAGCAGATCGTGCAGAAAGCGGCCGTTGTTGACCGGCCCGATCAGCGGCACGTCGCGCAGCGCACGCTGCAGACGGCGGATGGCATCGTCGCGGTCGTTGCCGTGGGCGATGAACTTGGCCACCATCGCGTCATACCAGGGCGTGACCTGGCCACCGACCGCAATGCCATGGTCGACGCGGACCTGCGTGCGCTCGGGCGCCCAGCCCAGGATCGCACCGCTGTGCGGCTTCCAGCCGTCATACGGATCCTCGGCGTACAGCCGCACCTCGATCGCATGGCCGCTGAAGCGGATCTGGTCCTGCGCCAGCGGCAAGGGCTTCTCCCTGCGCCACGCGCAGCTGCCATTCGACGAGGTCCAGACCGGTGATGCATTCGGTCACCGGGTGTTCGACCTGCAGCCGCGTGTTCATTTCCAGAAAGGAATGCTGCTGCTCGGCGTCGACGATGAACTCCACCGTACCGGCGCCAACATAGCCGACCGCCAGCGCCGCCGCCACCGCGTCGTGCCCCATGGCCTGGCGCATCGCCGGCCCGACGATGGGCGAGGGCGCTTCCTCGACCACCTTCTGCCGTCGGCGCTGCGCCGTGCAGTCGCGCTCGCCCAGGTGCACGGCATGGCCCTGGGCGTCGCAGAAGACCTGGATCTCGATGTGGCGGCCGTCGTCGATCAGGCGTTCAAGCATCAAGCGGCCGTCGCCGAAGGCGCTGAGCGCCTCGCGTCGGGCGCCGGCCAGCGCATCGGCCAGCTCACCCGGCTGGCGCACCAGCCGCATGCCACGCCCGCCACCGCCGGCCACCGCCTTGACCAGCAGCGGCAAGCCCAGCCGGGCGGCCTCGGCGGACAGGCGCTCGTCGCTTTGGTCGTCGCCCAGGTAGCCGGGCGCGCAGGGCACGCCGGCGTCGATCATGCGGCGCTTGGCCTGTGCCTTGTCGCCCATCGCGCGCATGGCCGACGGCGGCGGCCCGATGAAGACCAGGCCGGCGGCGGCGCAGGCCTCGGCAAAATCTGCGCGTTCGGACAGGAAGCCATAGCCGGGGTGAACCGCATCGGCCCCAGTGCGTCGGGCAGCGTCGATCAGGGCGTCGATGTTGAGGTACGAGTCGGCGGCCGGCGGCGCGCCGATGCTCACCGCCTGGTCGGCCAGCAGCACATGCGGCGCGCCGGCATCGGCCTGGCTGTACACCGCCACCGTGCGATAGCCCAGGCGCCGCGCGGTGCGCATCACGCGACATGCGATCTCGCCGCGATTGGCGATCAGGATATTTTCGAAGCTCACTTCGGCGGCATCCAGCTTGCGGCGCGCTTGTGCACGAAGGCCAGCATGCCTTCCTGGCCCTCGGGCCCGAGCACGGCGCGCGCAAAGGTCTCGGCGGCCTCATGCACCAGCGACGACGGGCTGTGCAGCCGCGCCTTCGCGATCAGCGCCTTGGTGGCTGCCAACGCACCCGGGGCACAGTGCAGGATGTCGGCCAGCACGCGCAGCAGCGCCGCGTCCAGTGCCTGGGCTTCGGCGTGCACCTCGTGCACCAGGCGCAGCCGCAGCGCGGTTGGCGCGTCGACGGTGGCCCCGGTGACGGCCAGCCGCTTGGCCTCGGCATAGCCCAGGCGTTCGACCAGGAACGGCCCCACTTGCGCCGGCACCAGGCCCAGGCTCGTCTCTGGCAATCGAAAGACCACGCTGTCATCGGCCAGTGTCACGTCGGCCACGCAGGCCAGGCCGAACCCACCGCCCATCACCGTGCCCTGCACGACGGCCACCACGGCCAGCCCGGTGCCGGCGTAGGCCACGCACAGATCGCCGAAGGCCTGGTTGACGTCGACGATGGCATCCGGGTTGTCGCCCAGCGTCAAACGCGCTCGGGCCATGTCGTTGATGTCGGCCCCGGCGCAGAAGTGCCCGCCGGCGCCGCGCAGCACGATGACCCGCGTGGTGCCATCGGCTTCAGCCTGTGCCAGCGCCTGGCGCAGCTCGAGCACCATCGCCAGCGACATCGCGTTGCGCACCTCGGGCCGGTTCAGCGTGAGGTGCAGCACCGCACCGTCATGGCGCGCCTGCAGCGTGACGAAGTCCATCAAGCGCCCTTGCCCGGCAAGGTGCCTTCGAGCTTGCAGATGATGCCCAGCATGACCTCATCGGCGCCGCCGCCGATCGACACCAGCCGGCTGTCGCGGTAGGCCTGCGAGATCGGGTTGTCCCAGGTGAAGCCCATGCCGCCCCAGTACTGCAGGCAGCTGTCGGCCACCTCGCGCGACAGCCGGCCGCACTTCAGCTTGGCCATGCTGGCCAGCTTGGTGACGTCCTTGCCGCTGACGTACAGCTCCACCGCGCGGTAGGTCAGCGCGCGCAGCGCCTCGACCTCGGTGCGCAGTTCGGCCAGCCGGTAATGCACCACCTGGTTGTCGAGAATGCTCTTGCCGAAGGCCTTGCGCTGGCGCGTGTAGTCGATGGTCTGGTCGATCAGCCGGTCCAGGCTGCGCAGCGAGCCGGCGGCGCCCCACAGCCGCTCTTCCTGGAACTGCAGCATCTGGAAGGTGAAGCCCATGCCCTCCTGGCCGATCAAATAGCGCTGCGGCACGCGCACGTTGTCGAAGAACAGCTGCGCGGTGTCCGACGAATCCATGCCGATCTTGCGGATCTTCTGCTTGGTGATGCCGGGCGCGTCCATCGGCACCACGATCAGGCTCTTGTTCTTGTGCGGGGGGCCGTCGCCCGTATTGGCCAGCAGGCAGCACCAGTCGGCCTTCAGGCCGTTGGTGATCCACATCTTGCTGCCGTTGATGACGTAGTCGCCGCCGTCCGTCTTCGCCGTGGTCTTCAAGGCGGCCACGTCCGATCCGCCGCCGGCCTCACTGACACCCAGGCAGGCCACGTAGTCACCGGCAATGGTGGGCGCCAGGAACTCACGGCGCAATTCGTCGCTGCCGAAGCGTGCCAGCGCCGGCGTGGCCATGTCGGTCTGCACGCCGATGGCCATCGGCACGCCGCCGCAGTTGCATTCGCCCAGCGCCTCGGCCATCACCATCGAGTAGCTGAAGTCGAGGCCGGCACCGCCGAATTCCTCAGGGTACTTCAGGCCCAGCAGGCCCAGGTCGCCCAGTTTCTTGAAGACCTCATGGCTGGGGAACTGCTGCGCCGCTTCCCATTCGGCGACGAAGGGGTTGATCTCCTTGCGCACAAACTTGACGACGGTGTCGCTGATCTGACGGTGCTCGGGGCTGAACTGCATGAGGATCTTTCGTCGGTGAATTTACAGGCGTGCCACGCCGAAGGTGTTGGGGCGCAGCGTGCGCTGTTCGGCCTCGCGCCACAGCGCAATGCACAGGGCCAGGATGCGGCGCGTGTCGCGCGGGTCGATGATGCCGTCGTCCCACAGGCGCGCGGTGCCGAACAGCGCCGCGCTCTCGGCGTCCAGCCGCAGGCGCAAGGCGTCGCTCATTGCGGCCAGCGCGTCGTCGTTGGCGGGCAGGCCCATTTTCGAGCTTGTTGCGGTTGACGATGTCCATCACCTTGGCCGCCTGCGCGCCGCCCATCACCGCGGTGCGTGCGCTGGGCCAGGCAAAGATGAATCGCGGATCGAAACCGCGACCGCACATGCCGTAGTTGCCGGCGCCGAAGCTGCCGCCCAGCACGATGGTGAACTTGGGCACGCGGGCGTTGGCCACGGCCTGGATCATCTTGCTGCCATGCTTGATGGCGCCGGCCTGTTCGGCCGCCTTGCCGACCATGTAGCCGGTGGTGTTCTGCAGGAACACCAGCGGCGTTCCCGACTGGTCGCACAGCTGGATGAACTGCGCCGCCTTGGTGCTGCCGGTGGGCTGGATGGGGCCGTTGTTGCCCAGGATGCCGATGCGCTGGCCGTGCATCCGCGCGTGGCCGCAGATCGTGTCGGTCGCCAGGCTGGCCTTGAACTCGAGAAAGTCAGAGCCGTCGACGATGCGCGCGATGACCTCGCGCACGTCATAGGGTTCACGTTCGTCGGCAGGCACCACGCCCAGCAGTTCCTCGCGGTCGAACTGCGGTTCGGGCGCGCTGGTGGCAGCCGGCACGGTGTCCCATTGCAGCTGGTCGATCAGCTCGCGTGCGATCGCGATCGCATGGGCGTCGTTCTCGGCCAGGTATTCGCCCAGGCCGGTGACCTCGGCGTGCATCTGCGCGCCGCCCAGTTCCTCTTGGCTGGCGTCCTCGCCGATGGCCGCCTTGACCAGCGGCGGGCCGGCCAGAAAGATGCTGCTGCGCCCGCGCACCAGCACCACGTAGTCGCTCAAGCCCGGCAGGTAGGCGCCGCCGGCGGTGGACGAACCGTGCACCACGGCGACCTGCGGGATGCCGGCGGCCGACAGCCGCGCCTGGTTGGCAAAGGTGCGGCCGCCATCGACGAAGATCTCGGCCTGGTACATCAGGTTGGCGCCGCCGGATTCGACCAGGGCGACCAGGGGCAGCTTGTTCTCGGCCGCCAGCGCCTGCGCGCGCAGCGCCTTCTTCAGGCCCATCGGCGCCACGGTGCCGCCCTTGACGGCGCTGTCGCTGGCCGAGATCAACACGCGCTTGCCGGCCACCACGCCGATGCCCACGATGCTGCCGCCGCCTTGCACGTTCTTCTTGCCGTCGTCGTCGTGCAGCCCCAGGCCGGCCAGCGCGCTGAGCTCGAGGAATTCGCTGCCGCGGTCGATCAGCCGCGCCACGCGTTCGCGCGGCAACAGCTGGCCGCGCGACTCGAACTTGTCGCGCTTGGCCGATGACTCGGCCACCACCTTGGCCTCGAGCGCACGCACCTGGGCCAGACGTTCGGCCATGCGTTCGGCATTGGCGCGAAAGCCGGCCGAACGGGGGTCGAGCAACGATGAGAGCACCGTCATGGCTTGAGCACGTCGGGCGTCGCCGCGCGGTGAAAACCGTCGAACGGCTGCGCGTGCTTGGGGGCCTCGAGCGGAAAGACGTCACTGCCCAGCGACGCGGCGCCGTCGATCTGCAAGGTGACGCCGGTGATGAAGGCCGCGGCCGGCGACAACAAGAAGACGATGGCGGCGCTGACCTCGGCCTCGAGCCCCAGCCTGCCCAGTGGCACATGCGCCTTCAGCCTGGGAATCAAGGTGCGCATGGCGCCGCCATAGGTGTCCATGCCGCTGCTGGCAATCCAGCCCGGTGCCACCGCGTTCACGCGCACGCCGGCCTGCGCCCATTCGTAAGCGGCGGTCATGGTCAGGTTGCTCATGCCCGATCGCGCAGCGCCGCTGTGGCCCATGCCGGGCATGCCATTGCGAAAGTCGGCCGTCATGTTGACGATGGCGCCGCCGTGCTGCTGCATGCTCTGGTTGAAGGCCTCGCGCATCATCAGGAAGCCGCCGGTCAGGTTGTTCGCCACCACGGCGTCGAAACCCCGCTTGCTGATCGCCATCAGCGGCGCCGGAAACTGCCCGCCGGCGTTGTTCACCAGCGCATGCACCTGGCCATGGCGGGCCACGATGGCGGCCATACCCGCCTTGACTGCGTCTTCGTCGCGGATGTCGAAGGCGATGGGGTCGCAGCGTCCGCCGTCGTCAGAGATTTCAGCGCTCACACGCTCGAGCTTGTCGACGCTGCGGCCGCTGATCACCACCTGCGCCCCCAGCGCCGCCAGTTCGTGCGCCACGCAGCGGCCAATGCCGCTGCCGCCCCCGGTCACCCAGCAGACCTGGCCGGCAAACAGCTCCGGGTGGAAGACGCTTCGGTAGCGGGCGGGGGCGGGGGCGGGGGTGGGCGGGGTTTCGGTCATCGGGGCCAGGTGGGATGCAAGCGGCAGCCTGTCGGGTGATTGGTGAAAAGGTGTACGGGTCGATTGGGGCAGCATTAGGCAATGAGGTTCCGTTAACGTCAATCGGATCTCTTAAAGGGTAATCCATGACGGCCAGTGGCAGCTGCGATGCGTATGCTGCCGGCCTCTGCCCACATTCATTGAAAGCACCCGATGGACATGCAAGCCTGCACCGATACCCTGCGCACCAAGGTCGGTGAATCCAGTGGCCTGAACGCATCGCTGAAGTTCGACTGCGGCGTCGACGGCGTGGCCTACATCGACGGCAAGTCGGTGCCCAACAGTGTGCACAACCAGGACCTGGACGCCGACTGCACGATCGCCATCACGCTGGACAACCTGTCGGCGCTGCTCAGCGGTGACCTGGAGCCCGCCACCGGGTTCATGATGGGCAAGTTCAAGGTCTCGGGCGACATGAGCGTGGCCATGAAACTGCAGCGCGTGGTGTGAGCACGGCGCTGCACGCCCCTGTGCCGCGTCGGCGTGGCGCCACCGCGGCACAGGCGGTGGTCGACGCGCACCGCGAAGACAGCAGCGGTGAACTGTTCGGCATCGCCGAGTTGTGTGCCGAGTTCGGCATCACATTGCGCACGATCCGCTTCTACGAGGACAAGGGGCTGCTCAAGCCGCGCCGGATCAACGGCACCCGGGTCTACAGCCGCCGTGACCGCGCGCGGCTGGCGCTGATCCTGCGCTCGAAGGAGATCGGCGCGTCGCTGGAAGAGATCAAGCATTACCTCGACATGTACGGCGCACATGGCGAAGGCCGCGTGCAGCAACTGCAGTACGTGCTGCAACGCACCGACGCCGCCATCACCGAGCTCGAACTCAAGCGCGCCCACATCGACGCCACTTTGGCCGAACTGCGCGTGATCAACGCCTCGATGCGTGACCGACTGGAGTCCCGATGAGCCTGCCGCTGTTTCCGTCGCCGTGGATGAACGACGAGCACCGCATGCTGCAGGACAGCGCGCGGCGCTTCTTCACCGAGCGCTGGGTGCCGCAGGCTGCCACCTGGCGCGAGGCCGGCATCATGCCGCGCGAAACCTGGACCGAAGCTGGCGCACAGGGCCTGCTGTGCCTGTCCACCCCGGCGGCCTACGGCGGCGGTGGTGGAGATTTCGGTCACGACGCGGTGGTGATCCTGGAGGCCGCGCGGGCCAACCTCAGTGGTTACGGGGGCGGGCTGCATTCGGCCATCGTTGCGCCTTACCTCTTTCGTTGCGGCACCGAGGAACAGAAGCAGCGCCTGCTACCGCGCATGGTCAGCGGCGAGCTCGTGAGCGCGATCGCGATGACCGAGCCCGGCACCGGCAGCGACCTGCAGGGCGTGCGCACGCAGGCCAGGCGCGATGGCGATCATTACGTGATCAACGGCGCCAAGACCTTCATCACGAACGGTCAGAACGCCAACCTGGTGATCGTGGTGTGCAAGACCGAACGCGACGCCGGCGCCAAGGGCATCAGCCTGCTGCTGGTCGAGACCGACCAGGTGAATGGCTTTCGACGCGGCCGCAAGCTCGACAAGATGGGCCTGAAATCGCAGGACACGTCGGAGCTTTTCTTCGACGACGTGCGCGTGCCGGCGGCCAACCTGCTGGGGGGCCACGAAGGCCAGGGCTTCATCCAGCTGATGGAGCAGCTGCCGCAGGAGCGGCTGATCATCGCGCTGCAGGGCGTGGCGGCGATGGAGCGTGCGCTGGATGAAACGCTGGCCTACGTCAAGCAGCGCAAGGCCTTCGGCAAGGCCATCTGGGAGTTCCAGAACACCCGCTTCAAGCTGGCCGAGGTGCAGGCCACGGTGCTGGCCACACGCGCCTTCGTCGACGCCTGCATGGTTGCGCACCTGGCCGGTGAGCTCGACGCCGCGCGGGCCGCACTCGCCAAGAGCTGGGTCAGCGAACAGCAGGGCCGCGTGATGGACGAATGCCTGCAGCTGTTCGGGGGTTATGGCTACATGATGGAATACCCGATCGCCGAGCTGTATGTCGACGCCCGCGTGCAGCGCATCTATGGCGGCACCAACGAAATCATGAAAGAACTGGCGTCTCGCTCGATGTGAGGCCCCTCGGATCCAAGGAGAGACAGCGATGAGCGATGCCTTCATCTACGACCACGTGCGCACGCCGCGTGGCAAGGGCAAGAAGGACGGCGGCCTGCACCAGGCCGCGCCGGTGTGGCTGCTGCGCACGCTGCTGCAGGCAATGCAGCAGCGGCTGCAATTGGACACCGCGTTGGTGGACGACGTGGTGCTGGGCTGTGTGACGCCGGTGGGCGAGCAGGGCGCCGACATCGCGCGCACGGCGGTACTCGACGCCGAATGGGCGCAGACGGTGGCCGGCGTGACGCAGAGCCGCTTCTGCGCCAGCGGGCTGGAGTCGGTGAACCTGGCCGCGGCCAAGGTCAAGAGCGGCTGGGAAGACCTGGTCGTGGCCGGCGGCGTCGAGAGCATGAGCCGCTGGCCGATGGGCAGCGACGGCGGCGCCTGGGTGATGGACCCACGTGTCAACCACAAGACCGGCTTCGTGCCGCAGGGCGTGGGCGCCGACCTCATCGGCACGCTGGAAGGTTGGCACCGTGCCGATGTCGACGCGTTTGCGCTGCGCTCGCACCAGCGCGCCGCGGCGGCGCGGGCCGAAGGGCGCTTCAAGAAGTCGATCGTGCCGGTGAAGGACATTGCCGGCCTGCTGATGCTGGCCGAGGACGAGACCATTCGTGCCAACGCGTCGATGGAGGCCCTGGCCAAGCTCGACCCCAGCTTTGCGATGATGGGCCAGATGGGCTTCGACGCCACCGCGCTGCGCAAGTACACGACGGTCGAGCGCATCGAGCACATGCACCATGCCGGCAATTCGTCGGGCATCGTCGATGGTGCCGCGCTGATGCTGGTCGGCAATGCCGACGCCGGCCGCAAGGCCGGGCTGAAACCGCGCGCACGCATCCGTGCAGCCGCCGTGATCGGGTCCGAGCCGACCATCATGCTGACCGGCCCGACACCGGCCTGCCGCAAGGCTCTGGCCAAGGCCGGCATGGTGGCCAGCGACATCGACCTGTTCGAAGTGAATGAGGCCTTTGCCGTGGTGCCGATGAAGACCGCGCGCGATCTGGGTGTGGACCTGGACCGCGTCAACGTCAACGGCGGCGCCATCGCGATGGGTCATCCGCTGGGCGCCACCGGCTGCGTCATCCTGGGCACGCTGCTCGACGAGCTGGAGCGGCGCAACCTGAGCACCGGCCTGGCCACGCTGTGTGTCGGCGGTGGCATGGGCATTGCAACGATCATCGAGCGAGTCTGAGCATGACGAACGCAGTGACACTCACGCTGGGCGACGACGGCATCCTGGTCGCCACCATGAATCTTCCCGGCCGGCCGATGAACGTCGTCGGCGACACCTTGATGGAAGACATCGCAGCCGCCTTGCCGCGGCTCGCCGAACCAGCGGTCAAGGGCCTGATTCTGACCTCGGGCAAGGCCGATTTCTGCGCCGGCGGCGACCTCGACCGCATGTCGAAGTGGTCCAGGCCCGAAGAGCCCTTCGAGGCCTCGATGGCGATGAAGCGCGTCTTGCGCCAGCTCGAGCTGCAGGGCAAGCCGGTGGTGGCGGCGATCAACGGCCATGCGCTCGGTGGCGGGCTGGAGATTGCCCTGGGCTGCCATGCCCGCATCGTGATCGACGATCCACGGCTCAAGCTCGGCCAGCCCGAGGTCAAGCTCGGCCTGTTGCCCGGCGGTGGCGGCACCGTTCGGCTGCCCCGGCTGGTGGGCATCCAGCAGGCGCTGCAGATCTGCGCCGAAGGCAACGACATCGCGCCCGACAAGGCGCTGGCGATGGGCTTGATCACCGACCTGGCCCGTGACCGCGACGACCTGATGGCCAAGGCGCGCGCCTGGATCATGGCCAACCCCAAGGCCAGGCAGCCCTGGGACCAGCCGAAGTTCCGCTTCCCCGGCGGTGATTCGCGCTCGCCGGCGGTGGTGCAGATGCTGGCCATTGCGCCGTCGGTGGCGGCGGCCAAGAGCTGGGGCAACTACCCGGCGATCACGCACATCATGAGCAGCGTGTTCGAAGGTGGTCTGCTCGACTTCGACGCCGCCAGCGTGGTCGAAAGCCGCTTTTTCGCCGCCTGCGTGCTGAGCCAGGAATCGAAGAACATCATCAACACGCTGTGGTACCAGCTGAACGCGATCAAGAAGGGTGCTTCGCGTCCGGCAGGTCTACCTGCCGCCAGGGTGAAGAAGCTGGGTGTGCTGGGTGCCGGCATGATGGGCGGCGGCATCGCCTACGTGTCGGCCAAGGCCGGCATCGAGGTGGTGTTGCTCGACACCACGCAGGATCTGGCCGACAAGGGCAAGGCCTATTCGCAGGGCCTGCTCGACAAGGCCGTCAAGCGCGGCAAGAGCACCGCCGACAAGCGCGACGCACTGCTGTCGCGCATCACGGTCGGCACCGACTTTGCCTTGCTGGACGGCTGCGACCTGGTGATCGAGGCGGTGTTCGAAGACCGTGCGATCAAGGCCGAGGTCACACAACGCGCCGAAGCGCGGCTGGCGCCGGGGGCGGTGTTCGCATCGAACACCAGCACGCTGCCGATCACCGGGCTGGCGCAGGCCAGCGTGCGGCCGAAAAACTACATCGGCCTGCACTTCTTCAGTCCGGTGGACAAGATGCCGCTGGTCGAGATCATCGTCGGCCAGCAAACCGACGACCAGACGCTGGCGCATGCCTTCGACTACGTGCTTCAGATCGGCAAGACGCCGATCGTCGTCAACGACAGCCGCGGCTTCTACACCAGCCGCGTCTTCGCCACCTATGTGATCGAAGGCATCACCATGCTGACCGAAGGCGTGCACCCTCGCAGCATCGAGGTGGCCGGCCTGCAGGCCGGCATGCCGATGCCGCCGCTGGCCCTGCAGGACGAGGTGAGCCTGTCGCTGAGCCTGCATGTGCAAGAGCAGACGAAGAAGGATCTCGCCGCTGAAGGCAAGCCCTACCCGGAACACGCCGGCATGCGCATCATCCGTCAGCTGTGCGAGATCGGCCGCGTCGGCAAGAAGGCGGGCAAGGGCTTCTACGACTACGCAGACGGTGGCAAGAAGTTGTGGCCTGAATTGACGCAGCACTTTCCGCCGGCGCCGCAGCAGCCCGCGCAGCAGGAACTGATCGACCGGCTGCTGTTCGCGCAGGCCAACGAGGCCGTGCGCTGCCTGGACGAGGGCGTGCTGCGATCGGTGGCCGACGGCAATATCGGCTCGATCTTCGGCTGGGGCTTCGCACCCTTCCACGGCGGCGCGCTGCAGTTCATCAACGCGATGGGTGCCCAGGCCTTCGTGGCGCGGTTGCGTGAGCTGGCGGCGAAGTTCGGGCCACGCTTCGAGCCCGCGGCAGGCGTGGTCAGGCGGGCCGACAGCGGCGGCCGCTTCGAGTGAAATACCCGGCCGGCCTGTTGGCGGCGCGATCGGCGCTGCTGCAGGCCGCGGCCCATCCGGGTGGTGTGGCCGTGCTCACCGGCGCGGGCATGAGCGCCGAGAGTGGCATTCCCACCTTCCGTGATGCGATGAGCGGCCTGTGGTCGCGCTTCGACCCGGCGCAACTGGCCAGCGAAGAGGGTTTCCGTGCCGACCCGGCGCGGGTCTGGCAGTGGTATGCCGAGCGCCGTGAAGGCGTGCGCCGCGCCGAGCCGAATGCCGGCCACCGTGCGCTGGCCGAGTTCGAGCGACGTCATCCGGGCGTGCTGACACTGATCACGCAGAACGTCGACGACCTGCACCAGCGCGCCGGCAATGCCGACACTGTCCGGCTGCACGGCGACTTGCTGCAGGACCGCTGGCTGGCGCCTTGTCCGCAGGGTCGCGACTGCCCGCCCAGCCGTGCCTGGCCCGGTGAGCCGCCGCGCTGTGCCGACTGCGGCAATGCGCTGCGCCCGGCGGTGGTCTGGTTCGGCGAGATGCTGCCGCCTGGTTCGATGGCCGCAGCGCAAGAGGCTGTTCGGGCCTGCCGGCTGCTGCTGGTGGTGGGTACTTCGGGCGCCGTCTGGCCGGCGGCCGGGCTGGCCGCACAGGCGCGAGAGGCGGGCGCACAGGTGGTGATCGTCAATCCCCAGCCCAGCGAGATCGACGGCGAGGCCCAGCATCTGATTCGTGGCAGCGCGGCCGATGTCCTCCCCCGGCTGCTGTTGACGGATTCGGAATTGGACTAAAGTTCACTTCAAGTCCAGTTTAAGATTCGTGTCATGAATGCCCTCCTGGCCCCTGTCGCAGCAGCGACCGACGTTTCTCCCGAGCGCATGGCCGCTGCCGGCCTGCGTGCCTTCATGCGCATCGCCGAGGCCTGGAAGCTGACAGTGGACCAGCAGTTGCGGCTGCTCGGCGCGCCGCCGCGGTCCACCTTCTTCGCCTGGCGCAAGCACCCGGACAAGGCGGCGCTGCCGCGCGACACGCTGGAGCGGCTGTCCAACATCCTGGGCATCTACAAGAGCCTGCAGATCCTGCTGCCCGACACGATGGCGGCCGATGTCTGGGTGCACCAGCCCAACCAGGCACCCTTGTTCGGCGGCGGCAGTGCGCTCGACCGCATGCTGGCCGGCAACGTGAGCGATCTGCACCTGGTGCGGCGCTATCTCGACGGCGTGCGCGGCGGTGGCTGGGCTTGACGGCACCGCAGCAACGGCGGGTGCGCTGGGCAGCGGCCTGCCGCATCGTGCCCACGCGCCATCCGGCGATCTCGCTGTTCGACCGCGTTGCCGATGCCGACGATTTCGACGCGCTTTATGCCCTGGAGACGATGAGCAACGAACGTGCGCGTGAAGCGGTCGGCGAGGTCGAACGCGTGCCGCGTGCGCTGCGCCAGTTCGGCCCCGGCAGCGGTCCGATCATGGCGGCCTTCACGCACGTCAACGTTGACGGCAGCCGCTTCTCCGACGGCCGCTGGGGGGTGTTCTACGCGGCGCGCGAACGTGCGACCGCCATTGCCGAGACGCGTTACCACCACGCCCGCTTTCTGGCCGCCACGCAGCAGGGCGCCATGCACCTGCCGATGCGGCTGTACCACGTGGCCATCGATGCCCGGCTGCATGATCTGCGCCCACACGAAGCCGCGTTCGACGCCGTGCACGACGCTGACAGCTATGCCGCGTCGCGGGCGCTGGCCGGGCACTTGCTGGCTGCCGGCTCGACGGGTGTGGTCTACCGCAGCGTGCGCCACGCGGGGGGGCAGTGCGTGGGCCTGTTCAGCCCGCAAGGTGCACGCCACTGCGTGCACGCGGCCTATCTGCTGTACGCCTGGGACGGCCAGGCCTTCAGCGATGTCTACGAGAAGGTCGACGGGGCATGAAGGGGGTTCGCTTCGAGCGTCTCGACGCCTTGCGGGGCCTGGCCATCGTGTGGATGGTGGCCTACCACTTCGGCTTCGACCTCAACCATTTCGGCTGGCTGCAGCCGCGACGATTCCCCAACAGCGACCTGCTGTGGATCGCCAACCGCACCGCCATCCTGAGCCTGTTCCTGTTCTGCGCCGGCTTCGGTCAGGCGCTGGCGCTCGACGCCACGCAGCACTGGTCACGCTTCTGGCGCCGCTGGGCGCAGATCGCGGCCTGTGCGCTGCTGGTCAGTCTGGGCTCGGCCCTGGTCTTTCCCGGCAGCTGGATCGCCTTCGGCGTCTTGCATGCGATGGCCCTGATGCTGATCCTGGCGCGGCTGCTGGCGCCATTGGGGCGCTGGCTGTGGCCGCTGGCGGCGTCGGCCCTGCTGTTGCCCTGGCTGTGGCGCCATGCCGTGTTCGACAGCCCCTGGCTGAGCTGGACGGGCCTCGTCACGCACAAGCCGATCACCGAGGACTACGTGCCGCTGTTGCCGTGGTTCGGCGTGCTGCTGGCCGGTCTGGCCGGCGGGCAATGGGTGCTGGCGTGGCACCGCGACTGGGTGGCGGGTGCACTGCCGCGCGCGCTGGGCCCGTTGGCGCGGCTGGGCCGCTGGAGCCTCAGCGTCTACATGCTGCATCAGCCCGTGTTCTTCGGCCTGCTGACGGCCTGGCAGTGGCTGCGCGGCATGAGCTGATCAAGGCCGGCCCCTCACAGTTGCCGATTGCGCGCCAGCGGCGGATTGCGCGCAAAGTAGCGCTTGATGCCCAGCGACATGGCCTGCACCAGCTGCTGCTGGTAGTCGCGGTCGCGCAACCGTTCTTCTTCCTCGGGGTTCGAGATGAAGGCCGTCTCGACCAGGATGCTGGGAATGTCGGGCGCCTTCAGCACCGCAAAACCGGCCTGCTCGACCTCGCGCTTGTGCAGCTTGCCGACCTTGCCGATGCGGCCGAGCACCTCGCGCCCGAGCTTCAGGCTGTCCTTGATCTGCGCCGTGGTGCTCATGTCCAGCAAGGTGCGCATCACCTGCGCATCGGCCACCTGCGTGTTGACGCCACCCACGACGTCGGCGGCGTTCTCCTTGTCCGCCATCCAGCGTGCGGTGGCACTGGTGGCCCCCTTGCCGCTGAGCGCAAAGACGCTGGCACCGCGAGCCTCGGGCTTGAAGAAGGCGTCGGCGTGGATCGACACGAACAGATCGGCCTGCACTCGGCGCGCCTTGCGCACACGTTCGTGCAGCGGCACGAAGTAGTCGGCGTCACGCGTCAGCATCACGCGCAGGTTGGGCTGGGCATTGAGCTGGTCGCGCAGCTGGCGCGCCAGGGCCAGCACGACGTCCTTCTCGCGCAGACCGCTGGGGCCGATGGCGCCAGGGTCCTCGCCACCATGGCCGGGGTCGATGGCGACGATGATCAATCGGTCGACCCGCTCCTGCTCGGCCTTGGTGGGCGGGGCAGGCACGCGCGGCGCGGGGGTGAAGGGTACCGGGGACGGGGTTGACGCCGCTGCCAGCGGTGGCGGCGCCATCGGGCTGGGCAGCCGGTCGACGCGTGCCATCAGTTCGCCCAGCGCGTCCCTGACCGCGCCGGCGGCCCGGGCTTCGGCGGCTTCCTTGTCCCGGATCAGCGCCAGCAGCGGGTCGATTTCCTGTGCCGGGTAGAGGTCGAACAGCAGTCGGTGCTGGTAAGCCGCCACCGGCGCCAGCGCAAACTGCTGCGGTGCGACCGGCTGCTTGAGGTCCAGCACCAATCGCACCACGTGCGGCTGGTACTGGCCCACGCGCACCCGGTCGATGTAGGGGTCATCGGGGCGGATCTTGCGCACCAGGTCTTTCAGCTGCGCGTCAAGTTCCAGGCCGTCGATGTCGACCACCAGTCGGTAGGGGCCGTCGGTCAGAAAGTGCTGCGCCGCCAGCTGCCGATCGCTCTCGATCGTCACCCGGGTGTAGGCCTGCGCCGGCCAGACACGCACCGCCAGGATGCTGGCACCGAAGGCCAGATCGGCCGCCCCCAGCAGCAGGACCAGGCTGCCGACTTGCGGCAGCGCCTGGCGGCGGGTGATCAAGGCAACAGCTCCACGCCGCGCGCGGTGCGGGCTTCGAGCCGGACCTCGCGCCGGTGTTCGTCGATCGGCTCGATGTGCAGCTGCAGGTCGGCGACGGGCAGCACGGCAGCCGCCTTCTCCGGCCACTCGGCCAGCTTCAGGCCGGGTGCGGCGAAGAGATCGCGAAAACCCGCGTCCTCCCATTCGCGCGCGTCGTTGAAGCGGTAGAAGTCGAAGTGCGAGATTTCGAGCCGGGGCAGCGAATAGGGCTCGAGCACTGCGAAGGTGGGGCTCTTGATGCGGCCCTGCACACCCAGTGCGCGCAGCAGGTGGCGCACGAAGGTGGTCTTGCCCGCACCCAGCGGGCCGTGCAGCTCGATGTAGGCGTCCTGCAGGCCGGCATGAGCGGCCAGGACTTGCGCGCAGCGGGCGCAGGCGGCCTCGTCGGGCCAGATTTCGAGCCGTGTTTCTAGAATCGGTGCATGCCTCTTTCGCAACACGTCGACGGGCAGCGGCTCATGCAGCAACTGCGGGGATGGGCACATGAGCTGGGATTCTCCCAGATCGGTGTGGCCGGCGTCGACCTGCGCAGCGCCGAGCCAGGCCTGCAGGCCTGGCTGGCGGCGGGCTTTCACGGCAGCATGGGTTACATGGCGCAGCATGGCCTGCGGCGCGCACGGCCGGCCGAGTTGGTGCCCGGCACCGCCAGCGTGATTACCGTGTGCATGGACTATCTGCCGCGCGCCACGCCCGAAGGCTGGCAGGCGGTGCAATGGCAAGGCCTGCACGACCCGCTGCGCGCCCAGGTGTCGATGTATGCGCGCGGCCGCGACTATCACAAGGTGATGCGGCCGCGACTGCAGCGCCTGGCCGAGCATCTGATGGAAGAGGTCGGGCCTTTGGGGCATCGTGCCTTCACCGATTCGGCGCCCGTGCTCGAGGTCGAGCTGGCCACGCGCAGCGGCCTGGGATGGCGCGGCAAGCACACGCTGGCCCTGCAGCGTGACGGCGGTTCGATGGCCTTCCTGGGTGAGCTCTTCGTCGACCTGGCGCTGCCGCTCACCGAAGCCGACAGCGCGCACTGCGGCCAGTGCACGGCCTGCATCGATATCTGCCCCACGCAGGCCATCGTGGCGCCGTATCGGCTGGACGCGCGGCGCTGTATCTCGTACCTGACGATCGAACATGCGGGGCCGATTCCGATCGAGTTTCGTGCCGCCATCGGCAACCGCATCTACGGTTGCGACGATTGCCAGCTGGTGTGCCCGTGGAACAAGTTCGCCCATCGAGCGGCCTTGCCCGACTTCGACGCCCGCGCCGCGCTCGAAGGCGCCACGCTGCTGCAGCTGTGGGCCTGGACCGAGGCCGACTTTCTGCGCCTGACCGAAGGCAGCCCGATCCGGCGCATCGGCTGGCGGCGCTGGCGGCGCAACCTGGCCGTGGGGCTGGGCAATGCCTGGCGCGCCAACGGCGACGCCGCGCTGGCGCAGGCCCTGACGCATGCGCGCGAAAGCGCCGACGCGCTGGTACAGGAACACATCGACTGGGCGCTGGCCCAGCGGCCGCTCAACCCGACGTGAGCTGGCGCAGCAAGGCCAGCGACAGTGGCAAGCCGGCCATCGCGATCAGCGTCGACACCGTCACCAGGCCTGCCACGAAGGGACCGTGGCCGCCCATGCGCACCGC
The DNA here is from genome assembly GCA_016707445.1 of Rubrivivax sp. GTDB lineage: Bacteria > Pseudomonadota > Gammaproteobacteria > Burkholderiales > Burkholderiaceae_C > Rubrivivax. The sequence goes on along the minus strand of JADJHR010000007.1, from coordinate 981 downwards.
CAGCACGTAGGCGCTGGGGGCACAGGGCATGGCCGCGAAAGCCACGCCCACCGCCTGCTGCGCGGGCGGCAGGCCCAGCAGCACGACCAGGGCCATCGCCAGCAGCGGCAGGATCGCATGGCGAATCGACAGCAGCGCGACGGCCAGCCGCGGACCTTCGCGCAGGGCGCCCAGTCGCAGGCCGGCGCCGACGGCCATCAGGCCCAGCGGCAACGCGGCGCTGCCGATGCGTGCGGCCGTGTTCAGCGCCAGCGCAGGCAGCGTCAGGTCCACCAGCTTGCACAGCAGGCCCGCACTGGTGGCCAGGATCAGCGGGTTGCGCAGCAGCTGACGCAGCGTGCCCTGGTCGCCGTGGCGCGCCAGTGACCACACCGCGGCCACGTTGGTCACCGGGACGCTCAAGGCGACGATCAACGCGATCCAGGCCAGGCCCTGGGCGCCGGCGATGCGCTCGGACAGTGCCAGCGCGACGTAGGTGTTGAAGCGGTAGGCCGTCTGTGCGCCCGACGCATGCAGCCGCGCATCGACCCCAGGCCAGTGCCCCAGCGCCAGCGCCAGTGCCACGCCGACCACCGTGACCACCAGGCTGGCGCCGGCCAGAGGCAGCATGTCGGCCACCTGCTGCGGGCTGCGCACGATGGCGGTGAACAGCAGGGCCGGGAACAGCACGTGATAGACCAGCCGTTCCACGCCTTCCCACACCGGCTGGTTCAGCGGTGTGTAGTGGCAGATCACGTAGCCGCAGACGATCAACAGCAGGTCGGGCAGCAGCAGCAGGGGGTCGGCCATGGGCCCCAGTGTGCCAGCCGCCATGCCTCGGTCAGGCCACGCCGGACCTTGGCCGACAATGGCGACGATGCCTTCCGCCCGACCCGACGACCGTGCCGCAACGGGGCCGCTGGCCGACAGCCGCACGGCGATCGAGCGCTTTGCGCAGGCGCTGTGGATCGAGGATGGCCTGGCGCCACTGACGCTGGCCGC
>JADJHR010000006.1 GCA_016707445.1 Rubrivivax sp. | reverse complement strand
TACGCGGCTTCGCTTCCGCCCCTCTCGAACCCAGACATCAGCATGGACTATTTGAGCAGCCCCGACTTCTGGGTCGCCGTCGGTCAGATCATCATGATCGACATCCTGCTCGGCGGCGACAACGCCGTGGTGATCGCACTGGCATGCCGCAAGTTGCCGCCCGCGCAACGCACAAAGGGCATCCTTTGGGGCACGGCCGGCGCGATCGTGCTGCGCATCATCCTGATCTTCTTCGCGCTCAAGCTGCTGGCAATCCCGCTGCTGAAGATCATCGGTGCGATCCTGCTGGTGTGGATCGGCGTGAAGCTGCTGGTGCCCGAGGACGAAGAGGGCCATGGCAGCATCGAAGGCAGCGACCGCCTGTGGGGCGCCGTCAAGACGGTGATCGTAGCCGACTTCGTGATGAGCGTCGACAACGTCATCGCGATCGCCGGTGCGGCCGAGGCTTCGGGCACCGGCCACGGCATGGCACTGGTGATCTTCGGCGTGCTGGTCAGCATCCCGATCATCGTCTGGGGCAGCCAGATGGTCATCAAGCTGATGGACCGCTTCCCGATCATCATCACGCTGGGCGGCATGCTGCTCGGCTGGATCGCCGGCACCATGGCCGTGACCGACCCTGCGCTCATCAACCCCGACGTGTTGCCGCAGGCGCCCAAGATCATCGTCGACGACACGATGCGCTATCTGGCCGGTGCCGCCGGTGCCTTGCTGGTGCTGGCAATGGGCAAATGGCTTGCGCGTCGACCCTCTGGGCAGACGCAGCAGGCGGCGTCGGCGATGGTCGCGCCGGCCGGCCGCTTGCGCCGCATTCTGCTGGCCGTCGACGGGTCGGACGCCTCCGACCGGGCGGTGGCCCAACTGCTGGCGATGCGCAGTGAACTTCGAGACCCGTCCACGCTGGAACTGCACCTGCTGAACGTGCAGCCCCCGGTGCCCGGCGATGTGTCCTCCTTCGTCACCAAGACCTCGCTGCAGGAATACCACCAGGAGCGCGGTGACGCTGCGCTGACGCGCGCCCGCGAGCGCTTGCGCGCCGCGGGGCAGCCCTTCACCGAGCACCAGCGCGTGGGGCAGCCCGGGGCGGTGATTGCCGACCTGGCCCGCAACGAGCACTGTGACCTGGTCGTGATGGGCACGCGGGGCCAGGGGCAGGTCAGTGGCGCGATCCTGGGCTCGGTTGCACAGTCCGCGATCGAACTCGGCCAGGTGCCGGTGCTGCTGGTCAAGTAGGCCCGCAGGCCACGCCCGGCGCCGTGGTACCGTGACCCCGTGATCAGGGTCATCGGCGCAGCATGAGAACCTCACCGCACCTGCCGTCTGCCGACGACGCGTGGCCGCGGTCTGCTGCCCCGGCACAACAGCTGGCGCAGTATCGACTGCTGCGATCCCTGGGCAGGGGTGGCCTGGGTGAGGTCTTCGAAGCGCAGGCGCCCGACGGCCGCGCCGTGGCGATCAAGACCTTTCTGCTGCGCGACGATGACCAGGGCCTGCTGGCGTCGGCTTTCGTGCGCGAGGCCAATCTCGGCCAGCGACTGAACCACCCCGACATCGTCAAGGTGCTGGACAGCGGTTGCCACCAGGACCACGCCTACCTGGTGATGGAATTCGTGGCCGGGCACGACCTGCGCCGCCACACCCGGGCCGGCAACCTGCTGCCGCTGCAGCAGGTGCTGCAAATCACCCAGCGTGTGGCGCTGGCGCTGGCGGCGGCGCACGCCATCCGCGTGATCCATCGCGACATCAAGCCCGGCAACGTGCTGGTGCACGGGCCCAGTGACACCGTGAAGATCACCGACTTCGGCCTGGCACGCCTGGGTGACGCCTTTCGCAGCCGCACCGGCATCATCGCCGGCACCCCGGCCTACATGTCGCCCGAACAACTGGCCGAAGCCACGATCGGCCCGGCCAGCGACCTCTATGCGCTGGGCGTCGTGCTGTTCGAACTGCTGACCGGCCGGCTGCCGCACGAGGCCACGTCCTTGGGCGAACTGCTGCTGCAGGTGGCGCGCCACCCCGCACCCCCGGTGGACCGCTTTCGACCCGACCTGCCTGCGGCGCTGGTCGATCTGGTGGCCCACTTGCTGCACAAGAAGGCCCCGCATCGACCGCAAGACGGCATCGCCGTGGCGGACCAACTGGCTGCGCTGCTGGCCGACTTGCCGCAGGGCCTGAACCCCGGCTGGCCCGGCGGTCCGAAATCACGGGGCTGACCGACATGCGCTGGCGGAACCTCGATCGATCCGATGCACAATCGCGCACCCCGCCTCTGTCGCAGCGCCAGCACGTGCCCCTCACGATTGAGCTCTCCGCCGCCGTCGACCCTGGTCGCGCGCGCAGCAACAACGAGGACTCGGTCGCCCTCGACAACGATGTCGCCCTGGCGGTCCTTGCCGATGGCATGGGCGGTTACAACGCGGGCGAGGTCGCCAGCAACATGGCAACCTCGTTCATCCGCACCGAACTGGGCCGCTGGCTGCGCGAGGCGCAGACCCACGCCAGTGACGGCGAAGTACGGCGCGCGATGGACATCTGCGTCGACAACGCCAACCGGGCCATCTTCAACGCCGCCAATTCCAACCCGCAGTACGCCGGCATGGGCACCACGCTGGTGGTGGCCGTGATTCGAGACAGTCACCTGCTGGTCGGCCATGTCGGTGATTCGCGCGCCTACCGCCTGCGCGGCGGCCGCTTGCAGCAGATCACGCGCGACCATTCGCTGCTGCAGGAACAGATCGACGCCGGCCTGATCACGCAAGAGCAAGCCGCGTTCTCGGCCAACAAGAACCTGGTCACGCGTGCCGTGGGCGTGGAAGACACCGTGCTGCTGGAAACCCACCAGCACGAGGTTCAGCCGGGTGACATCTACCTGATGTGCAGCGATGGGCTGTCCGACATGCTCGACGATGCCACCATCGGACAGCTGTTGCTGACACACGACTCGCTTTCGGCCGCGTGTCAAGCCCTGGTTGATGCTGCCAATGATGCCGGCGGAAAGGATAATATCTCGGTGGTCCTGGTGCGCGCGTCCGGCGGCGCGAGCCCGGCGAGCCGCTTCTGGTGGCCGTTCAGGCGCTGACGCAAGTCGACGCACCGGTCTTCATCGGCGCCGTAGAGCGTCCCGCTCCCTGCAGCCGGCAGAGGGCGACAACGGGGTCATGCATGGGCAAGCTGGTCGTTTCTCTCGACGGGGTGGTGATCAAGGAGGTGCAGATCACCAAGGACAAGACCACGCTTGGCCGTCGCCCTTACAACGACATCGTGATCGACAATCTGGCCGTCAGCGGCGAGCACGCGGTGCTGCAGATGGTGGGCGCCGACGTCTTCATCGAAGACCTGAACAGCACCAACGGCACCTACATCAACGGCAAGGCGATCAAGAAGCAGCTGCTGACCCACAACGACACGGTCGAGATCGGCAAGTACAAGATCAAGTACCTGGTCGACGAGGGTGGCGACTACGAAAAGACCATGATCATGCGGCCGGGCGCCGTGCCGCCGGCATTCACCCCGTCCGGCCCGACGCCGTCGGCGGCGTCGATGGTGATGCCGGTGCAGCCGGCCGTGATCAAGGTGCTCAACGGTGCCGCGGCCGGCCGCGAAGTGGCGCTGACCAAGGTCGTCACCACGGTGGGCAAGCCCGGCGTGCAGGTGGCGTCGATCACCAAGCGCCCCAACGGCTACGCCTTCGCCCATGTGGAAGGCAGCACCCGCCCCAGCGTGAATGGCGTGCCCCTGGTGGGCGATTCGGTGCCGCTGCGCAACGGTGACGTGATCGAGCTGGCCGGCACCCAGATGCAGTTCATCCACCGCTGATCCTGGCCGGGCCGCGCACCGGTGCGCGGCCGTGAATCCCGTCACGACAAGGTCGACCGCCAGCGGCGGCACCGTTCCGCCTGTTGAGGTTTGCCACTTCGGCACCTTGCGCAGCGCCCGCGGCGCGATCAGCATCTGGCCTCACCCCGGCACTCGGACCTTGGCCTGATCCGGCCTGGATGCCCGCTTCGGCGCATCCAGCCTCATCGGCTTGCGGACGCTGCGTCGCCCCTTGTCAATCCGGTTCGCGGCCCGCTCTGAAGGGCCGCAGCCCTTTCGATGCCATCCCATGGAGATTCGTGTTCTCGGCTGTTCAGGCTCGATTGCCGCCGGCAGCCGCACCACGTCGTTTCTGGTCGACGATCAGGTGCTGATCGACGCCGGCACCGGTGTGGGTGACCTGACGCTCGACGAGATGATTCGTGTCGACCACATCTTCGTCACCCATTCGCACCTGGACCATGTGCTGGCCATCGGCCTGCTGGCCGACAGCGTCACCCGCGCGCGTCGCGGGCGCAGCCGGCCGCCGATCCAGGTGCATGCGCTGGCCGAGACGCTGGCCGCCTTGCGCGCCCACGTGTTCAACGGCGTCATCTGGCCCGACTTCACCCGCTTGCCCGACGCCGTGCACCCGGTGCTGGCCCTGACGCCCATCGAGCTGGGCCAGGTGGTCGCGGCAGGCAACGTGCGCGTCGAAGCCCTGCCGGCGTCGCACACCGTGCCCGCTTTGGGCTATGCCTTGACGCCGCTGGACCACCCCGAACGCGGCAGCTGGGTATTCACTGGCGACACCGGCCCCAACCCGGCGCTGTGGCAACGCCTGTCGACGATGAAGCTGCACTCATTGGTCATCGAGACGGCGTTTCGTGACGACGAACATGTGCTGGCCGACATCAGCCGCCACCTGTGCCCGCAACGCCTGCGCGCCGAGCTGGACCAGCTGACCGAACCGACCGAGGTCTACATCACGCACATCAAGCCCGGCGAGGTGGACGCCGTGATGACCGAAATCGCCGCCCAGGCCACGCCGCACCGCATTCGCGCACTGAGCAGCGGCTGCGTGATCACGGTCTGAGCGCCACCGGCGCGCTGACAAAAATTGTCAGCATGGGCGCCATGACGCCACCTTTTCGGCCCCAAAACCGACACAGCGCGTCGATCCACGTGAATCCGTCACGTCCAGGACCTGAAAACCGCCTGGCACGGCCCCTGCATCCAGGGGGGTGCACCTGCCCCTCTCACCCTGTCCTGCAAGGAGTCTTCCTATGAAGCGTGTTCAACAAGGTTTTACCCTGATCGAGCTGATGATCGTCGTGGCGATCATCGGCATCCTGGCCGCGGTCGCGATTCCGGCCTACCAGGACTACACACTCAAAGCAAAGATGTCGGAGGTTGTGCTTGCCGCGTCCGCCTGCCGGACCACCGTGACCGAGGTGTACCAGTCAGCTTCGGCACTGCCGGCCGCTGGCGCCTGGGGTTGCGAAATCGCTGCAGGTGCAGGAACAAAGTACGTCAATAAGATCGAGACCAATGCCGCCGGCCAGATTCAGGTCACGACCCAAGGCTTCGGCGATGCTTTGATCGACGCCAAGATCTTGACGTTGACGCCCTTTGCCGATTCCACCTATGCTGCCGCCCCGACGGTCGGCAACTCGGTGGGCGCATGGCGTTGCGGCGCTGCCGCAGATGGAACAACCGTTCCGCCCAAGTACCTGCCCGGCTCCTGCAAGTAAGTGGGCTTTAGCCGCACACCCAAAGGGCGCTCATTGAGTGCCCTTTTTCCGTTGAGCCCCAGGATGCCACCGATCGACTGGATCCTGGATTCGGTTGAACTTGGGCCGGGTAGCTCGTACCAACCTGGCACCCAGGCAGATGGTCTTGAGCGCTTCCGCTGAGTGTTTCAAGCAGAAAAGCTGACCACGTTACGGCACTCAATCCCGCTTCATCTCAATCCATAGCAAATACAGCCCGCTGCCCACCACCACCACTGCACCGCTCACCACAAACGCATCGGGCAGCTGGCCGAACAGCAGCCAGCCCCACAGCACCATGTAGATGATCTGCTGGTAGATGAAGGGCCCCAGCACCGCGGCCGATGCATAGCGGTGGGCGCTGGCCACACATTGGTGGCCGATGCCGCCGGCCAGCCCGCACAAGGCGACGACGGCCCAGGTGACCGCATCTTGCGGCCATACCCACAGCGGCAATGCGAAGGGCGCGATCAGCAGCGCAGCGCCGAAGGCCGAGATCAGCTGCATCGACTCGGCCGTCTCGGTGGCGGCCATGCGCCGGGTCAGCATGTTGAAGGCCGCGTACAGCAGCGCATTGATCACTGACAGCAGGATCGCCGGGTGAAACGCCGCCGAGCCCGGGCGGATCACCAGCAGCACGCCCACAAAGCCGGCAATGATCGCCACCCAGCGGCGCCGGTCCAGCTGCTCGCCCAGCAGCCAGGCCGACATCAGCGCGATCAGCACCGGCACCGAGAACTGGATGGCCCCGGTCTCGGCCAGCTGCAGGTATTGCAGCGCCCAGAAGTTCAGCGCCGTCATCGCCACCAGCATCAGCGCCCGCAGGCCCTGCTGCCGCGGGCTGCGCATGCGCAGGATGGCAAAACCCTTGCGCGGCGCCAGCAACAGCAGCATCCACAGCACATGGGTGGTAAAGCGCAGCCACACCACCTCGGCCACGGGCAGATGCTGCACCAGCCACTTGGCACTGGCGTCGATGACCGAGAAGCAGATCGTGGCCAGCACGATCAAACCGATGCCGATGCGGCGGCTGCGCGCAGAGTCGGTCTTCAGCACGATCGAAACAAAGTGGGTGGCGCGGGCATCGAAGCCGCGCATTGTGGGTGCGCGCGAAGCTGCGTCCTTGCAGCCCGGCACAGCAGGCATCCAGGCCGCGGCGCGCCGCCATGTGACACTGTGGCCCCCGCCCCAAACGAGCGCCCGCATGATTCTCGAACTTGCCGACATCCGCATCCAGCCCGGCCAGCAGGCCGCCTTTGAAATCGCCATCCAGCGTGGCCTGAACGAGGTGATCAGCCGCGCCCGCGGCGCCAGCGGCTGGAAGGTCAACCACGGCATCGAAAGCCCCGAGCGCTATGTGCTGCAGATCTTCTGGCAGACGCTGGAGGACCACACGGTGCACTTTCGCGGTGGGCCGCTGTTTGCCGAGTGGCGCGCCATCGTCGGGCCGTTCTTTGCCGCGCCGCCGGTGGTCGAACATTTCGACCTCGTCGCCAAGAGCAGTTGAGATGACGCGCGAAGCCGCCTTGGCCGCGGCGCGCCAGCATTTCGACAGCGGCGCCTTCGTGCACGACCTGGCGCGCCGCGTGGCGATCCGCACCGAAAGCCAGAACCCGGCGTCGGCACCCGAACTGCGGCGATATCTGGCCGACGAGATCACGCCGTCGCTGGCCGCGCTGGGGTTCCGCTCGTCGCTGCACGACAACCCGGTGCAGCCTTTCGGCCCCTTGCTGATCGCCGACCGTTTTGAGGCCGACGGTCTGCCCACCGTGCTGATGTACGGCCATGGCGACGCGCTGATCGCCACTGATGGCCCGCGCCTGTGGACGCTGGCGCCCGACGGTGCGCCTTTATGGGTGCGACCGCGGTGGCCGCCAGCATTAACATCGGGCGCTGGCGCAGGTGCAGTTGCGCGGCCGGCTGGGCTTCAACGTCAAGTGGCTACCTGGGGCGGGCGAGGAAACCGGATCGCCCGGACTGGCAGTTCTGCGGCCCAACGCCAGGACTGGCCGCCGACGTGCTGATCGCCAGCCATGGCCCGCCTTGTCGCGTGAGGGCGCCACGGTTCGCACGCTGCCGTGGACGGCGGCCACCGGCATGGGGCGGGCTTCGACCGGGCCCGGTGCTGGCCAGCGCCATCGCCCAGCCTGGCGACGGGCGTGGCGTGATCCGCGTCCGCGCTGCGGCCCCCTCCGGCCAAGTTCGACAAGCGCTACGGTCGGCGCGCCCGGGCGATGGTCGACCCGCGGACCCGGCTGGACCCCGGCCACGCCTGGTCGCCTGGACGCTTTGGGTGCTGGCCCAGCAACCGACACCCGGTCAACGCCATCCCGCCCACGGCCACGATGCCGCTTCACGCCCGCAGCAGGCGCTGCAACGCATCTGGCCGCACGCTTCGGACGACGTTCGGTTCGCCGACATCCTGGGCCTGCCCACGGTGTGGGTGCCGCACAGCTATGCCGCCTGCCAGCAGCATGCGCCCGATGAACACCTGCTGGCCCCGGTGGCGCGCCAGGCGCTGCAGATCATGGCCGGCTTGTTCTGGGATCTGGGCGAACAAGCCGGCGCCTTGCCGCGCATATCACACTGAAAGCCGACACCATGGACCCGAAGAAGGTCAGACCCGAAAGCATCGCCGCCCAGGCCCTGGGCTGGGTGGACGACAAGACGCGCGCGATCACGCCGCCCATCCATGTCAGCAGCACTTATCTGCGCGACCCCGACAACCAGTACCGCAGCGGGCGCGTCTATGCACGTGCCGACAACCCGGCCTTCGACCAGGCCGAAGCGGTGCTGTGCCAGCTGGAACAAGGCAGCAGCGCCTTGCTGTTCGCCAGCGGCATGGCCGCGGCGACGGCGGTGTTCCAGGCGCTGAGCCCGGGCGACCATGTGCTGGCGCCCAAGGTCATGTACTGGTCGCTGCGCAACTGGCTGATGAACTTCGCCACCCACTGGGGCTTGCAGGTCGAACTGATCGACATGCACGACCCGGCGGTGCTGCAGTCGGCCATCCGGCCCGGCAAGACCCGGCTGGTGTGGCTGGAAACGCCCGCCAATCCGCTGTGGTCGATCACTGACATCTCCGCCACGGCCGCCATCGCACATGCGGCCGGCGCGCGGCTGGCGGTCGATTCGACCGTGGCATCACCGGTATTGACACAGCCGCTGACGCTGGGCGCCGACATCGTGATGCACGCCGCCACCAAGTACCTGGGCGGCCACAGCGATCTGATCGCCGGTGCCCTGGTGGTGCGCGAAAGCGACGACGCGATGCGCGCCTGGTGGCAGAAGATCCGCATGGTGCGCGCGCAGCTGGGTGGCACGCTGGGCTCGTTCGAAGCCTGGTTGCTGCTGCGCGGCATGCGCACGCTGTACCTGCGCGTGCGCCAGGCCAGCGCGTCGGCGCAACGCATTGCCGAACACTTTGCGCAGCACGCGCACGTCGAGGCCATCCTCTACCCCGGCCTGCCCGGGGCGCAGGGCCATGCGGTGGCCGCGCGGCAGATGGTGGGTGGCTTCGGCGGCATGCTGTCGCTGCGGGCCAAGGGTGGTGAAGCGGCGGCCATCGCCACCGCGGCACATGTCGAACTGTGGAAGCGCGCCACCTCGCTGGGCGGCACCGAAAGCCTGGTCGAACACCGCGCCAGCGTCGAAGGGGCCGGCACGCCGGCACCGGCCGACCTGCTGCGCTTGTCGGTGGGCATCGAGGATGCCGGCGACCTGATTGCCGACCTGGAACAGGCGCTGGCCCGCGCGCACGCCTGAGGCCCTGCGTCCGACTCAGCCGTCGCTCGCGAGACGTGCTCCGGCCTTCGTAGGCGGCAGGCCCCGCGCAGGCGGGCCCTGCCGTCCGACTCAGCGACCAGCCGACAGGGGGTACCAATAGCCGTTGGCCGCCAGCACGTGATAGCGGCCGCCGGCATCGACGTGGTAGGTCTGCCCCTGGTACTGCATGGTGGTGTTGGCCTGCCAGGTGTGCGGCAGCTGCAGCGGCTGGCCATTGGGCGCCCGATAGGTGCTTTGCCCCGTCAGCTGGCGGCCAGCTTCCTGCTGGTTGGCGAAGTAGCTGTCGCGCTGGCCCTGCTGCGCTGCGGCGCGGCCGGCCTCGGCCTGGCGAACGCCCTGCCAGGCGGTGGCTTCGCGCTGCTGGATGCCGGCTTCGTTGGCGCGCATGTGCGCCATGCCGTTGGCCGAGAAGCCGTTGCTGTAGATGTAGTAGTAGGTGAAGGTCGGGTAGTTCATGGCCGGCCGGCCACCGGTGCTGGCCACGTACTGCTGCCAGGCGGCCTGCACCGCCGGATCCTGCATGCGCTGCTGCACGGCCCCGTTCACGCGCTGCTCGGCCTGGCCGACGATGGCGTTCATGCGCGCCATGCTCTGCTGGATCATGGCGTTGTAGTCCTGGGCGCTTGCGGTGCTGGCACCAACCAGGGTGGCGGCAAGAACGGCGGCAAGGGCGATCGGGTGGGTCATGGCAATCTCCGTTTGGGGTGTCGCCATCGTGCCCAGCAACCGTTAGACGATCGCTAGCAGCGCGGGGGTTCTGGCGGCCGATGGCACTATTCACGGCCGATCGTCGTGGCAACATCACCCGGATGCCGACATCCAGCCCCGCGATCGACTTCGACGCCGAACAGATCACCGCACTGCGGCGTGACATCCACGCCCACCCCGAGCTCGGCTTCGAAGAGCAGCGCACCTCGGAACTGGTGGCCGCAAGGCTGACCGAGTGGGGCATTCCGATCCACCTGGGCATGGCCCGCACGGCCGTGATCGGCATCGTGCACGGCCGCGACGGCGGCGCCTGCGGCCGCGCGATCGGCCTGCGCGCCGACATGGACGCGCTGCCGGTGCATGAGGCCAACACCTTCGCCCACGCCAGCCGCCACGCGGGCGTGATGCATGCCTGCGGCCACGACGGCCATACCGCCATGCTGCTGGCCGCCGGCCAGCGGCTGGCGCTCACGCGCGATTTCGACGGCACGGCCTACCTGATCTTTCAGCCCGCCGAAGAAGGCCGCGGCGGTGCGCTGGCGATGATCAACGAGGGTCTGTTCGACCGCTTTCCGATGGACGCCGTGTTCGGCCTGCACAACTGGCCCGGCTATCCGGTGGGCAGCATGGCCTGCAGCCCGGGGCCGGTGATGGCGTCGGCCAACACCTTCAAGCTGGTGATCCACGGCGTGGGCGGCCATGCCGCGTCGCCGCACCGTGGCGTCGACCCGATGCCGCTGGCCTGCCAGATCGTGCAGGCCTGGCAGACCATCGTCAGCCGCAACAAGCGCCCGCTGGACACCGCGGTGCTGTCGGTGACCATGATCCATGGCGGCGAGGCCAAGAACGTGGTGCCCGATAGCTGCACCCTCGAAGGCACGGTGCGCGCCTACCGCCCCGAGGTGCTGGACCTGATCGAGCGCCGCATGCGGCAGATCGCCGAGCACAGCTGCGCCGCCTTCGAGGCGCGCGCCGAATTCGAATTTGTGCGGCGCGCGCCGCCGGTGGTCAACCACCCGCACGAGGCCGCGGTCGCCGCCCGCGTGATCGCGCAAGTCGTCGCCCCCGGCCTGGCACTGGTGCAGGAGCCGGCCATGCCGTCGGAAGACTTTTCCTTCATGCTGCAGGTCAAGCCCGGCGCCTATTGCTTCATCGGCAATGGCGACGGCCTGCACCGCGAATCAGGCCACGGCGAAGGCCCCTGCATGCTGCACAACCCCAGTTACGACTTCAACGACGAACTGCTGCCGCTGGGCGCTGCGTTCTGGGTGCGGCTGGTGCATGAGTGGCTGGGCGGGCGGTAGAAAGTCACGATCGAAAGATCGACCCCAACGACACCCCCTGAGTCGGGGGTTGCCCGAACTGGTTGCCTTACCGTGGGAGGGATAAGCTAACTGTGTCCATTGGTCACGGGTTAGAACGACAAAACGGGGGGTGCCAGGCCCATCGATCCGCCTTTGCGCTGGCGGCTGGCTGGCTTTGTTGGCGGCGCCGGCAGGTACTTGTACTCGGCGGTGATCTCTTGGGGACAGCCTGTCGGACACCGGTCCCATGGTGAGGCGCCCGACCACCGCCGCGCCCAGCCCTGATCCGACCGGGATTCTCGAGCGGGCCTGGCGCCACTCGAGGTTGTGGCGCCAGGCCGGCGTCCGCTGAAGAGCTATGCGGTCGGCGTCTTTGTCTGGCGTCTCCAGCATCACGGTGTTGCCCGACCACCAGACAGCTCGAACCTTCCTCGGCGGTGTCGTTTCCGGAGGAGCCAAAGTCCTTGAAGGCTCCGGCGGCGCTGACGCGAGACCACTGCATGTCGGCCCTTGGCCTGAACGTTTCCGGCTGCGGCCTGCGCTGGTGGTGCCCGCAGCGTCGTTGCCGCTGGGTTGACCAGCACCGCCGGTACCGTCATCACCAACCTCTCGGCTGCCGTTTACACCGTGACCGACGCTCACGCAGTTCCTGCTGCCCCTGCTGCCCGACATCGGCAGGCGCCGTTGTCTTGGGCCGTTGCGGCGTCTTCGGCGTACAACCAGACCCTGAATGCCGCCTACGCTGTGGACCAATCCCGCAATGCCCGTCTGGGCGTTGCACCCACGACCTCTGCACCCTTCGCCGCGCAAACGGGCCTGCGGAATTCCCTGGCACGGTCACGCGCTGGCCACGCGACCACCGGCGCAGCAACTGCCGACGTGTTCCTGCGCTCTTCTGGGCGCCTCGCACCCCACGTGCGCATGCCTGCGTCGGCCGCCGCGGGGCTGGCAGCAGTTCCCGAACTGGAACCATGGTCCTGGCTGGCCTGGCCCCTAGGCCGGAATGGCAACGAGCCGCCGACCGTCAACGGGCCCTGGGCAGACCTCGGCTCGAGCGTTCGCGGCAGCCGCCAGTGCGACGCATCGCGCAGACTGAACCTGGCCGCGGCGGGCCGCCCAGGATCTTCAGCGTGGCGTCCTGCGGCAACGCGAGGAATCTGGCCCTGGCGGGCGAAATCAGCCGGCGACATCCCGCTTCAAGCTCTCGTCGAAGATCGCCACGGCACGTGTCCAGCCGGCTGACGCGCCGCGGATCTTGTGCGGAAAGCAGCTGATGAAAAATCCGCTGGCGGGCAACGATTCCAGGTTGTGCAGCTTTTCCAGGTGGCAGTAGCCGATGTCGCGCCCGGCCTTGTGGCCTTCCCAGATCAGGCTGGCGTCGTGGCTTTCGCCGTACTTCCTGGCGGTGTGCACGAAGGGTGCGTCCCAGCTCCAGGCGTCGGTGCCGGTCAGGCGCACGCCGCGTTCCAGCAGATACATCGTGGCCTCGTAGCCCATGCCGCAGCCGGCGCTGACGTAGTCGGCATTGCCGTAGCGGCTGCCGGCGCGGGTGTTGACGACCACGATCTCCAGCGGCTGCAGCGTGTGGCCGATGCGCTGCAGTTCGGCCTCGACCTCGGCAGCGCTGACGACATGCCCGTCCGGCAGGTGCCGGAAGTCGAGCTTGACCGCCGGCTGAAAGCACCATTCCAGCGGCACCTCGTGGATGGCGATGGCCGGCTTCTTCTGGCCCAGCGCCTTGTCCATCGTCGAATGAAAGTGATAAGGCGCATCCAGGTGCGTGCCGTTGTGCGTGGACAGCTGCACCGTCTCCACCGCCCAGCCCTCGCCGTCGGGCAGGTCGCTTTTCTGCAGCCCGGGGAAGAAGGGCGCGATCTGCTCGTAGGTGTTGTCGTGGCTGAAGTACTGGATCTTGGGCGCGAAGGCCGGCGGGTCGGACAGCACGTCGTTTTCCAGAAAGATCGACAGGTCGACGAAGGTGCGCGGCATGGGGGCTCCTGGGCCTTACTTGACGATGAGGCTGGCGACGGCGGGGTTGCCCTTGAGCATGCCCTGGTCCTTCATCAGCCCACCCAGTAGGCCAGCTGCTTGTCATTGATGATCGGTGCCGGCGGCGAGATCTGCACCTTGGCCAGCACCTGGGGCGGCAGCTTGATGTACTTGCCGATGGTGGCGCGCAGCCTGGCGTCGTTGGCCGGCTTGACGATGTAGGCGGCGGCCTCGACGATGGCTTCGCGAAACGCCTTGGCTGCCGCCGCGTTGGCGGCCACCCAGTCGCGCCGCGCCACGTAGACGATGGTCGGCTGGCCCTCGGGCAGAAAGGTCGAGTAATACGACGCCACGTAGCCCGCACCGCTGTCGGTGATGCGGCTCATGAAGGGGTCGGCCGTGACCACGGCATCGAGCGATCCGCCGCGCAGCAGGTCGCCGTGCTGCGGAAACGCCGCCTCGATGAAGCTGACTTGGGTGTAGTCCACGCCCGCCTGCTTGAGCCAGGCGCGAAAGGTCACGTGCAAGAAGGCACCCAGCCCCGGCACGCCGATCTTCTTGCCGACGCAGTCTGCCGCGCTGCGAATGCCGCTGCCGGCACGCGCCACCAGGCCGAAGCCGGTGATGGTCTTCGAGGTCTGCCCGCCGCCGGCCAGCACCACGTGGTCGAGCCCGCCGTCGACCGACTGCAGAAAGACCGACGGTGTGGGCCCGCCGATCTGCAGCGAACCTGCTTGCACGGCCGCTGGAATGGTGGAGTTGATGGGCACGAACTTGGGTTCGACATCGAGCCCGCGGCGGCTGAAAAAACCCTCTTCGCGTGCGACAAAAACCGACGCGAAATCGGTCACCGCGGTGTAGCCGAAGACGATCTTCGTGCCCTGCGCCAGCGCCATCGGGGCGGCGGCGCTGGCACCGACCAGGGCGAGGGCATGTCGACGCTGCATAAGGCCTCCTGCGCACGATGAATGTCGGCCCAGCATAGCCGCGCGCCGCCGCAGCGGCCATCGGCGACAGCCCGAAGCCTGCAGGCCGCATGAACCAGCCTGCGGCTGATAGCATGCCGCGCCCCATGCCTGCCGATCCTTCGCGCACACCGATCCTGTTGCTGGCTGCCGTGGTCGCGGCCGCCGCGCCATCGCTGCTGGCCTACAACGTCTCGCCCTCGCCGACCTTCCTGAACCAGGCGCTGGCGCTGGGCACCTGGGGCGGCTTTGCGCTGCTGCTGGCAGCAGGGCAGCGCAGCGCAGCCGGCTTTGCCGCCAGCCGCGCCGCGGCGCCGGTGCAGCTGGCGCTGGCGCTGATCGCCGCGGCGGCGCTCTGGTCGGGCACGGCCGGCGCCTTGCCGTCTTCGCTGTGCCTGTCGGCGCTGGGCCTGCTGGGCGCGGCCGCGCTGCTGGTGCACAGCGGGTCGGCCGCCTGCATCAGTGACGAAGCGGGCGACCTGTTCGCACTGTTCAGCTGGGGCTTCCTGATCGCCGGCGGGCTGAATCTGGCGATCGGGCTGGTGCAGGTGTTCGCGCCCGGGCTGGCCGACGGCGATTGGATCGCCGTCAGCAACATCACGGGCCGCGCGGTCGGCAACCTGCGCCAGCCCAACCACCTGAGCAGCCTGCTGCTGTGGTCGGCGCTGTGCCTGGCGGCGCTGGTGTTCGGCGTCGTGCTCACCGCGTCTCGCACGGGTCTGGTCAGCGTGCTGGTGCTGGCCTTGTGGGGGCTGCTCGATGGCCGACTGTCATGGCGCACACGCGCCCTGCTGCTGGGCGCGCCGCTGATCTATGCCGCCGGCTGGTTCGGCATGGTGCGCTGGGCCGAGATCAGTGCGCACCAGTTCGGCGGCGCCGCCCGGCTGGCCGAGACCGATGTGTCGGGTTCGCGCTTCGGCATCTGGGCCAATACGCTGACGCTGATCCGCAGCCAGCCCTGGACCGGCGTGGGCTTCGGTGAGTTCAACCTGGCCTGGACGCTGACCCCGTTCCCGGGCCGGCCGACGGCCTTCTTCGACCACACGCACAACCTGCCGCTGCAGCTGGCGGTGGAACTCGGCCTGCCGCTGGCCGCGCTGGTGATGCTGGCGCTGCTGTGGGGTCTGGCGCGCATGGGGCGGCGCGCCCGGCAGGCACAGGGCGAGCAGGCCGTGTCGCGCCGCGCCGCCTTGATGTTCGTGCTGATGATCGGCCTGCACAGCATGCTGGAGTACCCGCTGTGGTACGCCTATTTTCTGCTGCCCACGGCCTGGGCCTTCGGCTACGGGCTGGGCGCACCGCCGGCGCGGGCATCGTTGCCGTCACGCGCCGGCCGGCCCTTGATGGCACCGGCTGCGGCACTGATGGTGCTGCTGGCCGCGTTTTCGCTGTGGGACTACAGCCGCGTCAGCGCGATCTTCAGCGCCGCTGAAGGCTCGGCCCCGCTGGCGCAGCGCATCGAAGAAGGCCAGCACAGCGTGTTCTTCGCCCACCACGCCGACTACGCGGCGGCGACGACAGAAACCGAACAACGCTTGCGCGAGCACGCCTTCGACGGCGCGGTGCATTACCTGCTGGACACGCGGCTGATGATGGCCTGGGCCGAGGATCTGGCGCGACGCGGCGACATCGACCGCGCACGCCACCTGGCGGCGCGGCTGCGAGAGTTCAGGAATCCGCTGTCTGACGACTGGTTCTCGGCCTGCAAGAAAGCCCCCAAGGCTGGCCAGCCTTTGCCGTTCCAGTGCACGCCGCAGCAGCAGCTGCACGGCTGGCGCGAATTCGTGCCGCGGCGCTGATCAGCCTGCCGCCACCCAGTCCCCCGACTTGCCGCCCGACTTCTGCAGCACGCGGATCTCGCCCATCACCATGCCGCGGTCGGCGGCCTTGCACATGTCGTAGACCGTCAGCAGGCCGACCTGCACCGCGGTCAGCGCCTCCATCTCGACACCGGTGCGGCCGAAGGTCTCGACCTGGGCCGTGCAGCGCACTTCGTGGCGGCTGGCGTCGAGCTCGAAGTCCACCGCCACGCGCGTGATCGGCAGCGGGTGGCACAGCGGCACCAGGTCGGCGGTGCGCTTGGCGCCCTGGATGGCGGCGATGCGCGCCACCGCGATCACGTCGCCCTTCTTCGCCTGCCCCGACGCCACCAGCGCGAAGGTCTCGGGCTTCATGCGGATGACGCCGCTGGCGCGCGCCACGCGGTGCGTCTCGGCCTTGGCCGAGACATCGACCATGTGCGCCTGGCCCTGGGCATCGAAATGGGTGAGTGGGGACGACATGACGCTCAAGTGAATGTGGCGGTGCGGGCGCTCCCGGGCCTGGGAGCCCCAGCAACATGTGGGAAATGCGGCAATGTCATGATACCGGCGGGCCTGTGCAAAGCCCTGGAGTGCGCTTGACCGAATCCCGAGATACCGCTCGCCGAACGTCACCCGCCCGGCCGCTGCTGCAGCGGCTGTCGTTGGTGCTGATGACCCTGGCCGCGCTGGCCCTGCCGTTGCAGGGCCTGCGGGCGCAGACCCTGGCGACCGAAGGCCCGGGCGTGCGACTGCCGGCGCTGGGTGAAAGTGCCGCCGAAGACTTCACGGTCGGCACCGAGCGCCGCCTGGGCGACCAGATCATGGGCGAGATCCGTCGCGACCCCGACTACATGGACGACCCGGTGCTGCTGGAATACCTGCAGTCGCTTTTCCGGCCGCTGGTCGATGCTGCACGCCAGCGCGGCGACATCGATGTCGACACCGGCAACCAGTTCGCCTGGGAGGCCTTCCTGGTGCGCGACCGCACGGTCAACGCCTTTGCCTTGCCGGGTGGCTTTGTCGGTGTGCACCTGGGCCTGATCGCGATGACGGCCACGCGCGACGAGCTGGCGTCGGTGCTGGCGCACGAGCTCACCCACGTCACGCAGCGCCACATCGCACGCGGCATGGTCAACCAGCAGCGTGCGTCGCTGCTCGGCGTGGCCGGGCTGATCCTGGCGCTGCTGGCTGCCAGCCGCAGCAACAACCCCGACATGGCACAGGCCGCCATGATGGGCAGTCAGGCCGCGGCCATCCAGGGACAGCTGAACTTCTCGCGCGACATGGAGCGTGAGGCCGACCGCGTGGGCTTTGCCTTGCTCGGGCGCGCCGGCTTCGACGGCGCCGGCATGGCGGCAATGTTCGACAAGCTCGACGCTGCCAACCGCCTGAACGACAGCGGCGCATTTCCTTACCTGCGCAGCCACCCGCTGACGCTGGAGCGCATCAGCGAAGCCCGGCTGCGCCTGCAAGGCGGCGCGGCCGCGGCCAGTCCGGGGTCGCCGTGGCTGCACGCCGTGATGGCCGCGCGCGCGCGTGTGCTGATGGACAGCAGCGTGCAGGCGCTGCGCAAGCAGCAAGACTTGCCGGCCATCCGCGTCGGGCATGGCGCGGTGGAACGTGTGGCCGCGCTGTATGCCAGTGCGCTGGCGTCGAGCCTGCTGCACGACCACGCACTGGCCGAACAGCGCAGCCGCGAAGCGCGCGAACTGCTGGCGGCGCAGCCCGCGCCCGATGCGGCCGTGATGCGCAGCCTGTGGCTGCTGGACGCCGAAAGCCGCATGGCCGCGGGAGACCTGGCCGGCGCTTTCAAGGTGCTGGGCCAGGTGCAGACGCAGTGGCCGGCGCCCGAGCAGGCGCGGCCGCTGCTGCTGCTGCGCGCCCATGCGGCGCTGCTGCAGATGGGTGAGCGCCGCGAGCCCGAGCTGCGGCAGAGCACCGAGGCGCTGCAGACCTGGGTGGCCGGCCATCCGCGCGACGCCATGGCCTGGCTGCTGCTGGGCAACAGCGCGCAGGCGCTGGGCCTGCAGCTGCGTGGCTTGCGCGCGCACGCCGAATCACGGCTGCTGGTGGGTGACCTGACGGGCGCGCTGGACCGCCTGCGCACCGGCCGCACCTTGGCGCGCAAGGGCAGCGCCGGGCAGGACTTCATCGAAGCGTCGATCATCGAGTCGCGGCTGCGCGAACTCGAGACCCTGCGCCGCCAGCTGGCCGCCGAAGCGCGTGGCGGCCGCGCCAGCGGGCGCGAACCCGACCAAGACCGTGAACCCGAACGCAGCCCCGGCGATGCCGACGGCAAGCGACCGTCGCTTCAGCTCGGGCTAGCCGAAGTCCCCAGCAAACCCGACAGATAGCGCCCGGTGTGGCCCAGGCCGCTGGCAGCCAGGTCTTCGGGCGTGCCGGCCAGCAGCACGCGGCCGCCGCCGGCGCCGCCTTCGGGGCCGAGGTCGATCACCCAGTCGGCGGTCTTGATCACGTCCAGGTTGTGTTCGATCACGACGATGGTGTTGCCCGCGTCGCGCAACTGGTGCAGCACCTTCAGCAGCAGCTGGATGTCGTGGAAATGCAGCCCGGTGGTCGGCTCGTCCAGGATGTACAGCGTGCGCCCGGTGTCGCGCTTGCTCAGCTCCAGCGCCAGCTTGACGCGCTGCGCCTCGCCGCCCGACAGCGTGGTCGCGCTCTGCCCCAGCCGGATGTAGCCCAGGCCCACGTCGAGCAGCGTCTGCAGCTTGCGCGCGATGGTGGGCACGGCGCTGAAGAAGCCGTGCGCGTCTTCCACCGTCAGCGCCAGCACCTGCGCGATGTTCAGGCCCTTGTACAGAATTTCCAGCGTCTCGCGGTTGTAGCGCTGGCCGGCGCAGACGTCGCAGGGCACGTAGACGTCGGGCAGGAAGTGCATCTCGACCTTCAGCACGCCGTCGCCTTCGCAGGCGTCGCAGCGGCCGCCGGCCACGTTGAAGCTGAAGCGCCCGGCGCCGTAGCCGCGCTCGCGCGCCGCCGGCACCTCGGCAAACAGCTCGCGCATCGGCGTGAACAGCCCCGTGTAGGTGGCCGGGTTGCTGCGTGGCGTGCGGCCGATCGGCGACTGGTCGACGTTGATCACCTTGTCGAACAGCTCCAGCCCTTCGATGCGGTCGTGCGCGGCCACCTCGATGTTGCTCTGGTAGAGCTTGCGCGCCACCGCCGCGTACAAGGTGTCGTTGACCAGCGTGCTCTTGCCCGAGCCCGAGACGCCGGTGACGCAGGTCAGCAGACCGACCGGAATCTCGACGTCGACGCCCTTCAGGTTGTTGCCACGCGCGCCGACGATGCGGATGCCATGGGTCTCGGCATCGCCGCCCGGCCTGCGTCGCACGGTCGGCACCTCGATGCGCAGCACCTGCGCCAGGTAGCGCCCGGTCAATGATTCGGGGTTGGCTGCCACCGCGTCGGGCGTGCCTTCGGCGATCACGCGGCCGCCGTGCACGCCGGCGCCGACGCCCATGTCGATCACGTGGTCGGCGGCGCGGATCATGTCCTCGTCGTGTTCGACCACGAGCACCGAGTTGCCCAGGTCGCGCAGCCGGCGCAGGGTGTCGATCAGGCGCGCGTTGTCGCGCTGGTGCAGGCCGATGCTGGGTTCGTCCAGCACGTACATCACGCCCGACAGCCCGCTGCCGATCTGCGACGCCAGCCGGATGCGCTGCGCCTCGCCGCCCGACAGCGTGTCGGCGCTGCGATCCAGGCTGAGGTAGGGCAGGCCCACGTCGTTGAGGAAGCGCAGGCGCGAGCGGATCTCGCGCACCACCTTGTCGGCGATCTCGGCCTTGGCGCCTTCGAGCTTCAGACTGTCAAAGTAGGTCAACGCCTCGGCCAGCGTGGCGCTTTCGACCTCGTAGATCGGCTTGCCACGCGCACCGGCGCCGGCGCCACTGCTGTCGTCCAGCAGCACGTGGCGCGCTTCGCGCCGCAGCCGCGTGCCCAGGCAATCCGGACATGCACGCGCCGCCTGGTAGCGAGACAGCTCGTCGCGGATGGTGGCCGAATCGGTCTCGCGGTAACGGCGCTCGAAGGTCGGGATGATGCCTTCGAAGGCATGCTGGCGCTTGACCGTGCGCGTGCGTGCCTTGCCTTGCGCGGTCGTACCTTCGGCGCGGTAGACGAACTCGATGGCCTCGTCGCCCGAACCGTACAGCAGCACCTGCTGCGCCTGGTGGGGCAGCGCCTCGAAGGGGGAGTCGATGTCGAAGCCGTAGTGCCCGGCCACGCTTTCCAGCAGGCTGAAGGTGTAGGCGTTGCGCCGGTCCCAGCCCTTGACGGCGCCCGAGGCCAGGCTCAGCGACGGGAAGACGACCACACGCTCGGGGTCGAACGCGGTGATCTGGCCCAAGCCGTCGCAACCGGGGCAGGCGCCCACCGGCGAATTGAAAGAGAACAAGCGAGGCTCGAGTTCGGACAGCGCGTAATTGCACACCGGGCAGGCGAAGCGGTTGCTGAACAGATGCTGGTGCTCGGCCTGCGTACCACCCACTTCAGAAGGCAGCTCCATCGCGATGGCGCGACCGTCGGCGATGCGCAGCGCGGCCTCGAAGCTCTCGGCCAGGCGCTGCTTCATGTCCGGGCGCACGCGCAGGCGGTCGATGACGACGTCGATGTCGTGCTTCTCGGTCTTCTTCAGCGCCGGCAGCGCGTCGGCTTCGACGATGCGCGCCGCAGCGCCGTTGCTGCCGATGCGAAAGCGCACATAGCCGCGCGCCTGCATGTCGGCGAAGAGGTCGACGAATTCGCCCTTGCGGTCGCGCACCACGGGCGCCAGGATCATCAGCCGCGTGTCGGCCGGCCAGGCCAGCACCGCGTCGACCATCTGCGACACGCTCTGCGCCTGCAGCGGCAGCGCGTGGTCGGGGCAGTAGGGCGTGCCGGCGCGCGCATACAGCAGGCGCAGGTAGTCGTGGATCTCGGTGATCGTGCCCACCGTCGAGCGCGGGTTGTGCGACGCCGACTTCTGCTCGATGCTGATCGCCGGGCTCAGGCCCTCGATCACGTCGACGTCGGGCTTGTCCATCAGCTGCAGAAACTGCCGCGCGTAGGTCGACAGGCTCTCGACATAACGCCGCTGTCCCTCGGCGTACAGCGTGTCGAAGGCCAGGCTGGACTTGCCCGATCCCGACAGCCCGGTGATCACCACCAGCGAATGCTTGGGGATGTCGAGGTCGACGTTCTTCAGGTTGTGCGTGCGCGCGCCGCGCACTCGGATGAAGCCACCATCGACAAAGCGCGCGCGCCCGGGGCTGGCTTCGGTGATTGGGTCGGCGGCCATGGGTCGATGCGAGGAAAACCGACCATCATAGCGAGACAGGTCCTTGCGAGTCATCTCGCAAGTCGACAGTCGACAGGCTGCAGGCGTCAGCCGCCGCCCAGCACGCGCAGGATCTGCTCGCCGTAGGCTTCGAGCTTCTTGCTGCCAACGCCGCTGATGCCGGCCAGCGCGTCGATCGAGCGCGGGCATTCGCGCGCCATCTCGGCCAGCGAGGCATCGTGGAACACGATGTAGGCCGGCAGGTTGTGCTCGCGCGCCACCTCGGCACGCCAGGCCTTCAGGCTCTCGAAGCGTTGCAGCGCTTCTTCGTCCAGTGGCAGCGGTGGTGGCTTGCCCTTGCCGCCCGTGGACGAGCGCGCCGCGCGCGCGCCGCGCGGCTTGGGCGGCGGCTCGCTGGGCACTTTCAGCTGCAGGCTCACGTCGCCGCGCAGCACCTCGCGTGCACTGGCCGTCAGTTCCAGCGTGCCGTACTCGGCTTCAGCGTGCAGGTGGCCCAGCGCGATCAGTTGGCGAAGTACCGATCGCCACTGCGCCTCGGCGGTGTCGGCACCGACACCGAAGGTCGACAGGCCTTCGTGGCCGTTGGCCGTGACCTTGTCCGTGACCTTGCCGCGCAGCACGTCGACCAGATGGCCGACGCCGAAGCTCTTGCCGCCATGCTGACGGAAGCGGTAGACGCAGGACAGCGCCTTGCGCGCGGCCTCGGTGGCGTCCCAGGTGGCCGGCGGGTGCAGGCAGTTGTCGCAGTTGCCGCAGGGCTGTGCTGTGTTCGCCGAAGTAGGCGAGCAGGCGCACGCGGCGGCAGTCATGCGCCTCGGCCAGCGCCAGCAACGCGTCGAGCTTGGCGCGCTGCAGTCGCTTGAAATCCTCGCCGGCGTCGCTGTCGTCGATCATGCGCCGCTGGTTGACGACGTCGGCCAGACCGTAGCTCATCCAGGCGTCGGCGGCTGCGCCGTCGCGGCCTGCGCGTCCTGTCTCCTGGTAATAGCCTTCGATGTTCTTGGGCAGGTCGAGGTGGGCAACAAAGCGCACGTCGGGCTTGTCGATGCCCATGCCGAAGGCGATGGTGGCCACCATCACGATGCCGTCTTCGCGCAGGAAGCGGTCCTGGTGGCGGCGGCGAATGTCGGCGTCCAGGCCGGCGTGATAGGGCAGCGCCTGCAAGCCTTCGGCCGCCAGCCAGGCCGCCGTCTCTTCGACTCGCTTGCGGCTCTGGCAATAGACGATGCCGGCGTCGCCGTCGTGCTCGTCGCGCAGAAAGCGCAGCAGCTGCTTCTTCGGCTCGTCTTTCTCGACGATGGTGTAGCGGATGTTCGGCCGGTCGAAGCTGGCGATGAAGACCCGCGCGTCTTCGAGCTGAAGGCGCGACACGATGTCGGCACGCGTGTGGTCGTCGGCGGTGGCGGTCAGCGCCAGCCGCGGCACGCCGGCAAATCGCTCGTGCAGCACCGACAGGCCCAGGTACTCTTCGCGGAAATCGTGCCCCCACTGGCTGACGCAGTGCGCTTCGTCGATCGCAAACAGGCCCAGGTGGCCGCGCTCGTGCAGCGATTCGAGCATGGCCAGGAAGCGCGGCGTCAGGATGCGCTCGGGCGCGGCATAGACCAGGGTCAGCCGGCCCGACAGCAGCTCGCGTTCGACGCGCCGCGCCTCGTCGCCGTCGAGCGTGCTGTTCAGGAAGGCGGCATGCACGCCCAGTTCTTCCAGTGCGCCGACCTGGTCGTGCATCAGCGCGATCAGCGGCGAGACGACGACCGTCACGCCCTGCCCCAGGCGCTGGCGCACGATGGCCGGCACCTGGTAGCACAGGCTCTTGCCGCCGCCGGTGGGCATCAGCACCAGCGCGTCGCCGCCGGCGATCACGTGGTCGACGACGGCAGCCTGCTGGCCGCGAAAGGCCGGGTAGCCGAACACGTCCTGCAGCACCTGGTGCGCAGTGACGGGGGCTTCCTGCAGCGCGGTGGTCATCGGGCAGGGATGGTAAACGAGCCCTCCGTGGACGACGGCCGGCGGGAGCGGTGATCGAGAGCTCCCCCGGCCGGGTGCACCCCAGGAACCCGCCAGCGGGCGATGGGCCGGCGATGGAGCGGTCGCTATCATGACCCCCTTACCGCTTCAAGACTGCTCAAGGAGAGCGCCATGGCCTCGGTCAACAAAGTCATCCTCGTCGGCAACCTCGGCCGCGACCCCGAGGTGCGCTATGCGCCCAGCGGATCGGCGATCTGCAACGTCACCATCGCCACCAGCCGCCAGTGGAAGGACAAGACCAGCGGTGAACGTCAGGAAGAGACCGAATGGCATCGCGTGGTCTTCTTCGACCGGCTGGCCGAGATCGCCGGCGAATACCTGAAGAAGGGCCGCCCGGTCTACGTCGAGGGGCGGCTGAAGACGCGCAAGTGGACCGACAAGGACGGCGTCGACAAATACACCACCGAGATCCAGGCCACCGAAATGCAGTTGCTGGGCGGCCGCGAAGGCGGCGGCGGCGGTGGCGACGAGGCAGGAGGTGGCGCCCCGGCGCCGCGGCAGGCCCCCGCACCGCGCAGCGCGCCGGTGGCCAAGCCAGCCGCCAAGTCGGCCACCGGCTTCGACGACATGGAAGACGACATTCCCTTCTAAAGCCCCGGAGACCATCACACCATGCTGCATCGACTCATCACCCTGACGCTGCTGGCCCTGGCGGGCCTGCTCGGCGGCTGCGGCTACAACGACTTCCAGCGCCTGGACGAGACCGTCAAGGCGGCCTCGGCCGAAGTGCTCAACCAGTACCAGCGGCGCGCCGACCTGATCCCCAACATCGTGGCCACGGTCAAGGGCGAGGCCAACTTCGAGCAAGAGACGCTGACCCGCGTGATCGAGGCGCGTGCCAAGGCCACGGCCATCCAGGTCACGCCCGAAACGCTGAACAACCCCGAAGCGATGAAGCGGTTCCAGGCCGCACAGGGTGAACTCGGCGGCGCGCTGAGCCGGCTGATGGCGGTCAGCGAGCAGTACCCCAACCTGAAGGCCAACCAGGCCTTCCAGGATCTGCGCGTACAGCTCGAAGGCACCGAGAACCGCATCACCGTGGCCCGCAACCGCAGCATCAAGGCGGTGCAGGACTACAACGTGCTGACGCGCAGCTTTCCGTCCAACCTGACGGCGATGATCTTCAGCTACAGCGTGAAACCCAGCTTCACGGTCGAGAACGAGGCCGCGCTGAAGGTGCCGCCGACGGTTAACTTCGACAAGCCGGCCGCACCCGCCGCGTCGCGCTAGTCGCTTGCATCAATCGGCCGCCATGAAGCTGCTGCGCCTGCCGGTCCTGCTGCTGGCGCCGCTGCTCACGCTGCTGTTCGGGCTGCTGTTCGCGCCGGCGCTGCACGCGCAGGATCTGCAGCCGGTGCCGGCCTTGCCCGCAGCCCGCGTGATCGACCAGACCGGCACGCTGGACGCGGCACAGCAGGCCGCACTGGAAGCCAAGCTGGCCGCCTTCGAGGCCCAGGCGGGCCCGCAGATCGTGGTCTTCATGGTGCCCACCACGGCGCCCGAGGACATCGCGTCGTTTGCGCAGCGTGTGGGTGACCTGTGGAAGATCGGTCGCCGCGATGTCGGCGACGGTCTGCTGATCGTGGTGGCCAAGAACGACCGCAAGATCTGGATTGCTACCGCAAAGGCGCTGGAAGGCGCCGTGCCCGACCTGGCAGTGCGCCAGATCGTGCAGAACACCATCACGCCAGCCTTCAAGCAAGGTGATTTTGCCGGTGGCCTGACAGCCGGCGTCGACGCGCTGATCGCGCGCATCCGGGGTGAGAACCTGCCGACGCCGCAGCACACGAATCAGGGCATCGAGGTGCCGGACTGGCTGAATGCACCCGAGTTGCTGATGTTCTTCTTCGTCGCCGTGCCGCTGGTCGGCCGTGTGCTTGGCGGCCTGTTCGGCAGGCGCCTGGGCGTCCTGGCAACCAGTGTCGCGGCCGGTGGCTTCAGCTGGTGGTTGACCAGCAGCCTGGCGCTCGCCGGCTTGACGGGCTTCATCACCTTGATCGGCATGAGCGTGCTGGGCATCGGATCGGCGGCCTGGAAAGCCACCTCACCCGGGCGACGAGGTTCGTCCGGCTGGGGCGGTGGCGGCGGTGGCTTCGGCGGTGGCGGCGGGTATTCGTCCAGCGGCAGCGGCGGCTTCTCGTCGGGTGGTGGTGGCGACTTCGGCGGCGGTGGCTCAGGGGGAAGCTGGTGATGAAGCGCCTGGCGCGGCTGCTGCGGCACCGCTGGCACGACGAGACCGACACCCGGCGCGCGCTCGGCCCGGCGGCGCTGGACCGCATCGAGCAGCGCATTGCCGCCAGCGAGAAGCACCACAGCGGCGAGATCCGGGTCTGCGTCGAAGCCGGTCTGCCGCTGAGCTACCTGCGGCGCAACGCCAGCGCACGCGAACGGGCGATCGCGCTGTTCGGCAAGCTGCGCGTGTGGGACACCGAAGCGAACAACGGCGTGCTGATCTACCTGCTGCTGGCCGAGCGCGCGATCGAGGTCGTCGCCGACCGCGGCGTGGCTCGGCTTGTCGAGGCCGACCACTGGCAGTCCATCGTCGCCGACATGCAGGTCGAGTTTCGCCAGCGCCACTTCGAGGCTGGTCTGCTGAAGGCGGTCGACGCCGTCGACACGCTGCTGATGCGCCACTTTGCCCTGCCCGAGCGCACCGACAACCCCGACGAGCTGCCCAACCGGCCTCAGTTGCTGTAGGCTATTGATACCCTATGGGGTATATAGTATGATGGCCACATGGTCATCAAGTCACCCCTTCAAACGCTGGCGTTCTCACTGGCGGCGGCCGCCTTGCTGGCGGCGAGCGCACCGGCCCGGGCGGCCGATGTGCCGCTGGTCACCGCGCAAGCCACCGGCGCAGGCCTTTCGCTGACGCTGGAAGGTCATCTCGAGCCCTTGCGCCAGGCCACGGTCTCGGCGCAGCTGAGCGGCAACCTGACGGCCTTGCTGATCAAGGCGGGTGACCGCGTGAAGGCGGGCCAGGCCATCGCGCGCATTGACGACCGTGATGCCCAGGCCGGCCTGCAGCGCAGCGCAGCCGGGCTCGCCCAGGCCGAGGCCGAAGCGCGCAACGCCCGGCTGGCCGCCGAACGCACACGCGACCTGCGTGCCCAGGGTTTTGTCAGCCAGGCCGCGCTGGATACGGCGGACACCCAGTTCAGGGCCGCGCAGTCGGGCGTGCAGCAGGCCCAGGCCGCCCGCACCCAGGCCAGCCTGGCGCGCGGCTACGCCGCCGTCGCCGCACCCTTCGACGGCGTGGTGCTGGCCACGCAGATGCAGGCCGGCGACCTGGCCAGCCCGGGCCTGGCCATCGCCACCATCTACGCGCCCGACGCCATGCGCGCCACCGTGCAGGTGCCCTTGTCGATGGCGGCGCTGGCGCGCCAGGCCACGCGCATCGAGGTCGAACTGGGCGACGGCCGCCGCATCCAGCCCGAGCGCAAGACCGAACTGGCCAGCGCCGACGCCGTGTCGCAGACCGTCGAATGGCGGCTGGACCTGCCACGGTCGGCGCTGAAGGACTTGGTGCCGGGCCAGGTGGCACGCATCCGCTTCAGCGGCGAGGCCAACCCCGCCGTGGCCGCCACAGCCTTGCGCGTCCCGACCGCCGCCGTACTGCGTCGCGGTGAGTTGACCGCCGTCTATGTCGCCCAGGGCCAGGGCTTTGCCTTGCGCGCCGTGCGCCTGGGCAGCGACCATGGCGATGAGGGCATCGATGTGCTGGCCGGGCTGAAGGCCGGTGACCGCATCGCCGCCGACGCCATCAAGGCCGGCCTTGCCGACGCACGCCCGGCGACCGCCAAGCCATGAACAAGCCGCCACCGCCACTGGGCGTGTCGGGCCGCCTCGCCGCCGCCTTCCAGGACCATGCACTGACGCCGCTGCTGGCGCTGGTGGCCCTGCTGCTGGGGCTGTTCGCGGTGCTGGTGACGCCGCGCGAGGAAGAGCCGCAGATCAACGTCACGATGGCCAGCGTGATCATCCCGTTCCCGGGTGCAGCCAGCGTCGACGTGCAGAACCTGGTGGCGCGCCCGGCCGAGCAGGCGCTGGGCCAGATCGCCGGCATCGAGCACACCTACTCGGTGTCGCGCCCCGGCGTGGCGATGGTCACGGTGCAGTTCAAGGTGGGTGTGCCGCGCACCGAAGCGCTGGTGCGCGTGTACGACGTGCTGAATGCCAACCAGGACTGGCTGCCCGCCGGCCTGGGCACGCTGACGCCCATCGTGCGCCCGACCGGCATCGACGACGTGCCGGTGCTGGCGGTCACGCTGTGGAGCCACGACGGCATGCCGGCGGTCGAGCTCGAACGCGTGGCGCACACGATGGAGGCCGAGCTCAAGCGCGTGCCCGGCGCGCGTGAGGTGCACACCATCGGCGGCCCCGGCCGTGTGGTGCAGGTGACGCTGGACCCCAGCCGCCTGCGCGAACGGGGCGTCGACCTGCTGCGCCTGAAACAGACGCTGGCGGCAGCCAATGCCGGGCAGCCTTCGGGCAGCGTGGTCGACCCCAGCGCGACCGGCCGCATGCTGAGTGTCGAGACCGGTGAATTCCTGCGCAGCGCCGACGACGTCGGCCAGCTGGTGGTGGGCGTCAGTCAGGGCAAGCCGGTCTACCTGCGCGAGGTGGCACGCGTCGAAGCCGGTGCCGCCCAACCCCAGCGCTATGTCTGGTTCACGCCGGGTGCGGCCGCCAGTGCCGCAGGCAGCGCTGGGGCTGCGGCCAGTGCCGCGGCCGCCGGCCCGGTGTACCCCGCGGTGACGCTGACGCTGACCAAGAAGCCCGGCGAGAACGCCGTCGACGTGGCCAGCGCGGCGCGCGAGCGCGTCGACGCGCTGCGCAACACCGTGATCCCGGCTGGCATCGAAGCCACGGTCACGCGCGACTACGGCCAGACCGCGGCCGACAAGGCCAACAAGCTGATCCAGAAGCTGGCCTTCGCCACCGGCTCGGTGATCCTGCTCGTGGGCCTGGCGCTGGGCCGGCGCGAGGCGGTGATCGTCGGCGCCGCGGTGATCCTGACACTGACGGCCACGCTGTTCGCCAGCTGGGCCTGGGGCTTCACGCTCAACCGCGTGTCGCTGTTCGCGCTGATCTTCTCGATCGGCATCCTGGTCGACGACGCCATCGTGGTGGTCGAGAACATCCACCGCCACCAGCAGCTCGAACCGGGCAAGCCGTTGCGCAGATCATTCCAGAGGCAGTCGACGAGGTCGGCGGGCCGACCATCCTGGCCACGCTGACCGTCATCGCCGCACTGCTGCCGATGGCCTTCGTGTCCGGGCTGATGGGCCCGTACATGAGCCCGATCCCGATCAACAGCAGCCTGGGCATGGCGCTGTCGCTGGCCATCGCCTTCACCGTCACGCCGTGGCTGGCGCTGCGCCTGATGCGATCGCACGGTCACGGCGACGCGGCCACGGCCGGCCCCAGCGGGCTGGCCGCGCGGCTGCCGCGCCTGTTCGACCGCGTGCTGCGCCCGCTGCTGGACCGCGCATCGCGCCGCTGGGCGCTGCTGGGCGGCGTGCTGCTGGCGGTGCTGTTGTCGGTGTCGCTGGCGCTGGTGCCCAACTCGGCCATCGGCGTGGTGCTGAAGATGCTGCCGTTCGACAACAAGAGCGAGTTCCAGCTGGTGCTGGACATGCCCGCCGGCACGCCGCTGGAAGACACGGCTGCTGCGCTGCACGAGCTGGGGGCCTTTCTGTCGCGCCAGCCCGAGGTGCTGAACCTGCAAGGCTATGCCGGCACCGCCAGCCCGATCACCTTCAACGGCCTGGTGCGCCAGTACAACCTGCGCGCCGACGCCGAACAGGGCGACCTGCAGGTCAACCTGGTCGACAAGCACCACCGCGACGAGCAAAGCCACGTCATCGCGCAGCGCCTGCGGCCCGAGCTCGACCGCATCGCGCAGCGTCACGGCGGCAAGCTCAAGGTGGTGGAAGTACCACCCGGCCCGCCGGTGCAAAGCCCGCTGGTGGCCGAGGTCTACGGCCCCGACGAGGCCGGCCGCCAGCAGCTGGCAGCCCGGCTGGAGAAAGCCTTCCACGACACGCCCGACATCGCAGCCATCGATTCCAGCCTGCGCATCGACGCGCCGCGCGCCTTCCTGCGCGTGCAGCGTCAGCGCGCCGAGTCGCTGGGCATCCCGGTGGCACAGGTGGCGCAGACGGTGCACGCCGCGTTGTCGGGGGCCGATGCCGCCTGGCTGCACGACGGCCACAGCAAGTACCCGGTGCCGGTGCGGCTGCAGCTGCCGCGCGAGGCCCAGGTCGGACTGGACGCCCTGCTGGCGCTGCCGCTGCGCGCCGCCAACGGGCAGCTGGTGCCGCTGTCAGAGCTGGTGCGCATCGAACGCGGCGTGATCGACAAGCCGCTGTTCACGAAGAACCTGCAGGGCGTGTCGTACGTGTTCGGCGACATCGGCCGGCGCGCCGGCGGCCAAGCGCAGATCCCCGATTCGCCGCTGTACGGGTTGTTCGCGATCCGCGGCAAGCTGCCCGAGGCAGCGCTGCCCGGCACCGGCGCGGTGGGTGAATACTGGATCCACCAGCCGGCCGATCCCTTCCGCCAATACGCGGTGAAGTGGGACGGCGAATCGCAGATCACCTACGAGACCTTTCGCGACATGGGCGCGGCCTACGGCGTGGGCCTGATCCTGATCTACCTGCTGGTGGTGGCGCAGTTCAAGAGTTATCTGACACCGCTGGTGATCATGGCGCCGATCCCGCTGACCATCATCGGCGTGATGCCCGGCCATGCGCTGCTGGGCGCCCCGTTCACCGCCACCAGCATGATCGGCATGATCGCGCTGGCCGGCATCATCGTGCGCAACTCGATCCTGCTGGTCGACTTCATCGAGCTGCAGCTGGCCCGCGGCATGGCCTTCAAGGATGCGGTCGTCGAATCGTCGGCCGTGCGCGCGCAACCGATTGCGCTGACCGGCCTGGCGGCCATGATCGGCGCGCTGTTCATCCTGGACGACCCCATCTTCAACGGGCTGGCGATCTCGCTGCTGTTCGGCATCGCCGTGTCCACCCTGCTCACGCTTGTCGTGATTCCGGTCCTGTACTACGCGCTGTACCGGCGGCGCTTCACCCCGATTCAACCTGAAGGAGTCTGATCATGACCGTCGACCGCTACATCCGCCTGATGGCCGGTTTTTTTGTTCTGCTCTCGCTCGCGCTCGGCGTCGACGGCAGCCCCCTGTTCGTCAGCTCCTGGTTCCTGGCGCTCACCGCGTTCGTGGGCCTGAACCTGTTCCAGTCGGGCATCACCAACTTCTGCCCGCCGAGCTTCCTGCTGAAGAAGCTGGGCGTTCCCGAAGGTGGCGCCAGCTGCGGCCTGCGCTGAACGAAGCCTGCGCAAGTTAGACACAATGACCACTCCTGCCGCACCCCATGCCCTGAGTTTCACCATGTCCATGCTTGCCGACAGCGCCGCCCGAACCGACCTGCTCAATCGCCTCAAGCGTGCCGAGGGCCAGTTGCGCGGCATCCAGCGCATGATCGAGGAGGACCAACCCTGCCTCGACATTGCGTCGCAGATGGCTGCCGTGCGCAAGGCACTCGACAGCACCTATGTGCGCATGACGGTGTGCTTCATGCAGCAAGAGCTGCAGTCGCGGCTGCGGCTCGACGAACAGGCGGAAGGCGAGCTCGGCACGCTGCTGGACGAGGTGCAGACCCTGCTGGGCAAGGTGCGCTAGACCCGCCGCGACCAAGCGGCCAACAGGCCGTTACCGCGGCCACTGCAGACCGAGGATCCCCATGAGCAACAACACCGAAACCGTGCGCCTGACCCAGATCGCGGACTTTCAGTTCGAGGCGCATTTCGCCGCCGGCGTGCCGGCGCTGCTGTGCGACGAACCCCCGCCACTGGGACAGGGGCAGGGGCCTTCGCCAGTGCAGCTGCTGGCCGCCGCGGTGGGCAACTGCCTGAGCGCGTCGCTGCTGTTCGCCTGGCGCAAGTTCAAGCAGGACCCGGGCCGCATCGCCTGCGACGTGCAGGCCGAGGTCGGCCGCAACGCCGAGGGCCGGTTGCGCGTGCTGGGCCTGAAGGCCACGCTGACCCTGGGCGTGCCCGGCGACACGCTGGAGCACCTGGAACGCGTGATGGGCGGCTTCGAGGCCTATTGCACCGTGACGCAGAGCGTGAGCCAGGGCATCGACGTCACCGTGCAGGTGTTCGACGCCCACGGCGCACAGCTGAAGTGAACGCCACGCCGCTGAAATTTCTGTTCCCGGGCTGGTTTTCGATCGTGATGGGGCTGACCGGCCTGTCGCTGGCCTGGCATCGCGCCGCGCCGCTGATGGGCGATGCGGCCAGCGCCATCTCGCTGGCGGTCGCGCTGCTGGCGGCACTGGTGTTTGCCGCGCTGGCGCTGGCCACGCTGGCGCGTGCGCGGCGCCACCCCGAGGCCTGGGCCGAGGACTGCCGGCACCCGGTGCGTCACACCTTCATCGCGACACTGCCGATCGCGCTGATCCTGCTCGCCACGGTGGCCGTGGCGCATGGCCAGGCCGGCCCCGTGACGCGGGCGCTGTGGGCGCTGGGTGCCCTGGCACAGGCGGCGGTGACAGCCTGGGTGCTGGGCCGCTGGTGGAAGGGCAACGGCCCGGGCGGACTGGTCTGGGCCAGCGCAACGCCGGCGCTGGTCATTCCCGTCGTCGGCAACGTGCTGGTGCCGCTGGCCGGCGTGCCGCTGGGCTACGTCGAGTGGTCGGCTGCGCAGTTCGGCGTCGGCCTGCTGTTCTGGCCGGTGGTGCTGATCCTGATCGCGGTGCGCATCGCGCTGCAGGGCCTGTGGCCCGACCGCATGCGGCCGACCAGTTTCATCTTCATCGCGCCGCCTGCCGTGGTCGGCCTGTCGCTGCTGCAGTTCGGCGCACCGCCGCTGCTGGCCTGGGCCTTGTGGGGCGCGGCGATGTTCAGCCTGGTCTGGGTGGCCTTGCAGGCGCGCCAGATCGCCGGCCTGCCGTTCGGTCTGGCGCATTGGGGAATGTCGTTCCCCGTGGCGGCACTGGCGGCGCTGACGCTGCGACTGGCCGGCCCTGGCGGACTGATGGCCAACCTGGGCGTGCTGCTGCTGGCGCTGGCGTCGCTGGTGATCGCGGCGCTGCTGCTGGGCACGCTGCGCGGCCTGCGCGACGGCACACTGCTGGCGCCCGAGCCGGTGGCGGCCCTGCAGCCGGTGGCCGCGACCTGAGGACGAGCCAGGGCAACGCTGCCTTAGGATTGGCATCCCGCTCACGGAGGCCCTTCGATGACGTCGTTCCGATTTTCGACCCCGTTCGCATTGCCGGCCCTGCTGCTCGCCGCAGCGGCGCTGCTGCTGCAGGCACCGGCCCAGGCGCAGTCCAAGAAGGACACGCTGGTGATGGCCATGCAACTCGAACCCACACCGGGCCTGGACCCGACCGCCGGCGCTGCCTCGTCGATCTCCGAGGTGTCGCTGTACAACATCTTCGAGACGCTGACCAAGATCAACAGCGACAGCAGGATCACGCCGCTGCTGGCCGAAAGCTGGACCGTCAGCCCCGATCTCAAGACCTACACCTTCAAGCTGCGCCAGGGCGTCAAGTTCCAGAACGGTGAGCCCTTCAACGCCAGCGCGGTGAAGTTCAGCTTCGAGCGCGCGGTGGCCAAGGACAGCGTGAACAAGGACAAGGCGGTGTTCAACAACTTCGCCGCCATCGAGACGCCCGATGCGAACACCGTGGTGCTGCAGCTGAAGAACGGCAGCATCGACCTGCCGTTCCAGCTGGGCCAGGGCACGGCGATCATCGTCGAGCCCAAGAGCGCGGCGGCCAACGGCACGCAGCCGGTGGGCACCGGCCCGTACAAGCTGGAAGCCTGGAACAAGGGCTCGAGCGTGGTGCTGTCGCGCTGGGACGGCTACCGCAATGCCAAGGACGTCAAGCTGCGCCGCGTGACCATCCGCTTCATCAGCGACGTGTCGGCGCAGGTGGCGGCGCTGCTGTCGGGTGACGTCGACGCCTTTCCACGCGTGGCCGCGCAGCGCAGCCTGAAGCAGTTCGAGAACAACAAGAAGTTCCAGGTGCTGATCAGCGGCTCGCGCGCCAAGACCATCCTGGCGATCAACAACAAGCGCAAGCCGCTGGACGACGTTCGCGTGCGCCGCGCCATTCTTGCGGCGATCGACCGCAAGGCGGTGATCGAAGGTGCGGCCGACGGTTTCGGCGTGCCGATCGGCAGCTTCTACACGCCGGGCGCGCCGGGCTACATCGACACCACCGGCATCAACCCCTTCGACCAGGCCAAGGCGCGTGCACTGCTGCACCAGGCCGGCGTGGCGCTGCCGCTGGAGCTGACGATGAAGCTGCCGCCGGTGTCGTACGCGCGCCAGGGCGGCGAGGTGATCGCGTCGCAACTGGCCAAGGTGGGCATCAAGGTCAAGATCGAGAACGTCGAGTGGGCGCAGTGGATGTCGGGCGTGTACGGCCAGAAGGCCTACGACCTGACCATCGTGTCGCACGTCGAGCCGCTGGACTTCGGCAACTTCGCGCGCCCCAACTACTACTGGGGCTACGAGTCCAAGGCCTTCAACGAGCTGTGGGCGAAGATCAACGCCACCGTGCAGCAGAGCGAGCGCAACAAGCTGATGGGCGAGGCGCAGAAGCTGGTGGCTGAGGAAGCAGTGGCCGCCTACCTGTTCCAGCCGACCGGCATCACGATTGCCAATGCCCGCGTCAAGGGCCTGTGGACGACCGCGCCGCTGTCGGCCAACGACCTGTCGGCACTGAGCTGGCAGTGAAGGTCGGCGTCTGATCCCGGTGACCGGCATGCAAGCCCTGCAAGGGCTGAAGGTGCTGGAGCTCGGCCAGCTGATCGCCGGCCCGTTCGCCGCGCGCACGCTGGCCGACTTCGGCGCCGATGTGATCAAGGTCGAGCCCGGCGGCACCGGCGACCCGCTGCGCCGCTGGCGGCTGCTGCGCAACGGCACCTCGGTGTGGTGGGAGGTGCAGTCGCGCAACAAGCGCTCGGTCTGCCTGGACCTGCGCACGCCCGCCGGCCAGGACGTGGTGCGGGCCTTGGCGGCTGAAGCCGACATCCTGATCGAGAACTTCAAGCCCGGCACGCTGGAAGGCTGGGGCCTGGGCTGGGACGCGCTGCACGCGGCCAACCCGGGGCTGATCATGCTGCGCATCTCGGGCTACGGCCAGACCGGGCCCGACCGCGACAAGCCCGGCTTCGGCGTGCTGGGTGAGGCCATGGGCGGGCTGCGCCACCTGAGCGGCGAGCCCGGCCGCGTGCCGGTGCGCGTGGGTGTGTCGATCGGCGACAGCCTGGCCGCGCTGCACGGCGTGATCGGCGTTTTGACTGCCCTGCGCCACCGCGAGGTCAACGGCGGCCAAGGCCAGGTGGTGGACGTGGCGCTGTACGAGGCGGTGTTCAACGTGATGGAAAGCCTGCTGCCCGAATACGACGCCTTCGGCACCGTGCGCCAGGCCTCGGGCAGCGCCTTGCCCGGCATCTCACCGACCAACGCCTACCCCTGCAACGACGGCCAGTACGTGCTGGTGGCCGGCAACGGCGACAGCATCTTTCGCCGCCTGATGCACGCCATCGACCGCCCCGACCTGGCCGACGACCCCGACCTGGTGCACAACGAGGGCCGCGTGCGCCGCTGCGACGAGATCGACGCCGCCATCGGCGCCTGGACGGTGCAGCGCAGCCGCAGCGAGGTGCAGGCCGTGCTCGACGCTGCCGCGGTGCCGGCCGGCCGCATCTACAACGTGGCCGACATCGCCGCCGACCCGCAGTACCGGGCGCGCGGCATGATCGTCGACGTCACGGCCGGTGATGGCCAGCCGCTGAAGGTGCCGGGCATCGTGCCCAAGCTCAGCACCACCCCCGGCACCATCGCCCATGCGGCACCGTCTCTGGGCCAGCACGATGCCGAGCTGAAAGCGGCGTCACCGGGCCGCTGGCCCGCGCGCCGCGGCTGAGCGACTGCCTACACCGGCGGTGCGTTGGTCGGCGGCTGCTCGGGCAGGCCCTGCAGGTGGGCCGCGTCGGCCCAGTGGTCGATCAGCAGCAGCCCGTTGCGCCAGCGCAGCCGGTTGATGCCGGTGTTCGGGATCTCGCAACGGCGCAGGCCGTCCAGCGGCTGCTGGTGCGCGCTGCGCCACAGCATGTCGAGCACGCCGCCGTGGGTGACCACGGCCACCGTCAGCCCCATGTAGCGCGCCGCCAGATCACGCACCGCCGACAAGACGCGGCCGTGAAACTGGCGGATGCTCTCGCCACCGGGCAAGGCAAAGTCAGCATGGTGGATGCACCATTCGGCCCACAGGTCGGGGTACCGCTGCTGGATGGTGGGCACGTCCAGCCCTTCGAGCACGCCGAAACTCTGCTCGCGCACGCCGGGCAGCAGTTCAGGCGCAGCACCCCAGGCTTCGGCCAGCGGTGCCGCGGTCTGGCGGGTGCGCAGCAGATCGCTGCAAACCAGCACATCGGCGGGCTCGGCGCCCAGGCGCTGACCCAGCCGACCCGCCTGCGCGAGGCCGATGTCGTTCAAGGGCACATCGATCTGGCCCTGGAATCGCTGCTGGCGGTTCCAGTCGGTCTCGCCGTGACGGATGAAGATGAACTGGGTGCTGTCTGCCATGGTCAGCGCCTGCGCCTCAATGGGCGAACAGCTGTGAGCGGTCGCGGAACGATTTGAATTCCAGCGCATTGCCTGACGGGTCGCGGAAGAACATCGTGGCCTGTTCGCCCACCTGGCCGGCGAATCGAATGTAGGGCTCGATCACGAACCTGACGCCCGCCGCGCGCAGGCGCTCGGCGAAGGCGTGGAAGTGGTCCCAGTCGAGCACGACGCCGAAGTGCGGCACCGGCACGTCGTGGCCGTCGACCTCGTTGTGGTGGTCTGGCGTCCGGGCCGGAGCCAGGTGCGCGACGATCTGGTGGCCGAAGAGGTCGAAGTCGATCCATTCGCTGCTCGAGCGCCCCTCGGGACAGCCAAGAAACTGACCGTAGAACTGGCGCGCCAGCGCGAGGTCGTGAACCGGAAAGGCGAGGTGGAAAGGGGCAATGTCGCGCATGGTGGGATCGGGGCCGCAGCATCTGTGAAGATCAACCCGCAAGCATACGATGACCGGCCGTCCGGCGCCCTGTTCGGCCCATGGGCGCACGCCGCCAAGGGCCGCCGGCGCCCGAGGCCGATGCCATAATTCTGCACCGCCACCACGGAGCCAGCCGCTTGGACGTCCCCGACCCGGTGTGACCGTCCGCGCTCGGCCCTCGGCGCTGGCTCGGCGGCCGCTCCGACTGCCCACCCACCCGCGTGAAGCGGCAGCGCCCACCCCCTCCGGGCGCCGCCGCAGACCACCGGAGCGAGCATGCTCAACGTCTTCACGCTGGCCAACGGCCGGCTGACCCAGCAAGAGATCGATGACCCGTCCGCGCTGGTCCAGGTGCAGCCGGTGTGGGTCGACCTCGAGAACCCCACCGCCGAGGAAAAGAGCTGGATCAGCAGCCGCTTCGGGCTGAACATCCCCAGCGACGCGGTCGACGACGACCTGGAAGAGTCCGCGCGTTTCTACGAAGAGGACAACGGCGAGCTGCACATCCGTTCCGACTTCCTGATCGAGGGCGACGGCGGCCCCGACGACAAGCCGTCACGCAACGTTCGCGTGGCCTTCATCCTGCACCACAACGTGCTGTTCTCGGTGCACGCCGAAGATCTGCCGGTGTTCCGGCTGCTGCGCCTGCGGGCGCGCCGCATCCCTGCACTGATCCAGGACGCCAAGGACGTCCTGCTCAAGCTCTACGACGCCGACGCCGAATACAGCGCCGATGCGCTGGAGGGCATTTACGACGGCCTGGAGGCCGTGAGCGCCCGCGTGCTCAAGCAGGACGTCGACGATTCGGCCGCCGGTGAGGCGCTGACGGCGATTGCGCGCGAGGAAGACCTGAACGGCCGCATCCGGCGCAACGTGATGGACACGCGCCGCGCCTTGAGCTTCATGATGCGCAGTCGCATGCTCAACGCCGAGCAGTTCGAGGAGGCGCGGCAGATCCTGCGCGACATCGACAGTCTGGACGGCCACACCGCGTTCCTGTTCGACAAGATCAACTTCCTGATGGCCGCCACGGTCGGCTTCATCAACATCAACCAGAACAAGATCATCAAGATCTTCTCGGTGGCCAGCGTGGCGCTGCTGCCGCCCACGCTGATCGCCAGCGTCTACGGCATGAACTTCAAGTACATGCCCGAGCTGGACAAGACCTGGGGCTATCCGCTGGCGCTGGCGCTGATGCTGGCCTCGGTGGCCGCGCCGTTCATCTACTTCAGGCGCAAGGGCTGGTTGAGATAGTGCTCAGGCGTTGGCGCGGCGTCTGAGCCAGCGCATCAAGCTGCCCAGCAACGGCAGCTTCTCGTACAGCTCTTCGGCGGCGTCCCAGTAGTCGCGGTGCATCGCGATACGGCCGTCGGGCGCGAAGCGCAGATGGCTGCCGCCACGGATCAGCTGTTCGTCACGCGCGAAGCGCTTCATGCGGAAGTGGAAATCCCAGCTCAGAAAACACTGGTCGCCCTGCAACATCACGTCGCGGATCACGAAGCGTGGGCCGTCCAGTGACTTGAACATGTGGGCGAAGACGCGCTCGATGTCCGTGCAGCTGTGCACCTCGTTGAACGGGTCCTTGAAATGGGCATCGGCCACGTAGTAGCGCGTCATGCGCTGCACGTCCGACGCCTGCAGGCCCTCGAAGAACTCGATCACCCGCTGCACGCGGGCGTCGGCATGGGCGGGCCTGCTCATAGGCCGGTGACGCGACGCACCGCGCGAAAATACAAGCCTTCGCTCAGATGCGACAGCATCTTCACCCAGCGCGTGAAGCGCTTGGGAAAGTGGATCTCGAAGTCCCCCTGCTGCCAGCCCTGGACGATCTCGCGCGCGGCTTGCTCGGCGCTGATCAGCCCGGGCATCCTGTAGTCGTTCTGCTCGGTCAGCGGCGTGTCGACATAGCCCGGACAGACCACCGACACGCCGATGCCCTGGTCGGTAAGGTCGATGTACAGCGACTCGGCCAGGTTGATCAGCGCCGCCTTGGTCGGCCCGTAGGCCAGCGCCTTGGGCAGGCCGCGATAGCCCGACACGCTGCTGACCAGGCTGAGGTGGCCGCTGCGCTGACGCAGCAGCACCGGCAACACGGCGTCCAGCAGGTGCAGCGCGCCGACGTAGTTGACCTGCTCATGGCGCAGCGCCTCGTCGAGGTCGAAAGCCGTGGCGCGCATCGGCTTGTAGTAACCGGCGCAGTAGGCGGCCAGGTCGATGCGGCCGAACTCGGCGACGATGCGGCTGGCCGCGTCGCGCATGGCCTGGCGATCGGTGGCGTCGAGCGCAATCGCCAGGCTGCCCGGGTGCGTGCGCACGAAGGCGTCGAGCGTGGCGCTGCTGCGCGCCGAGACCACCACGGTGGCCCCCAGGGCATGCAAGCGCTCGGCAGTGGCGCGGCCGATGCCGCTGGACGCGCCCACCAGCCAGACCACGCGACCCTTCCAGTCGACGATGCGGGGGTTCAGAGCCATGTGCTACTTCTTGACGAAGGCCAGCGTGACCTCGCCCAGGTGAATGCCGAACTTGCTCATGGCCGCCTTGTTGAGCATCACCTTGTCGTCCACCAGATACATCCAGTCGTCGAAGGCGACCTCATAGACACTGCCGTCCACCGGCAGGCGCAGCGTGTAGCGCCAGTTCAGTGCATTGCCCGCCACCCGCCCTTGCGCCGTGCCGACCACGTCGTCGGCGCGGCCGATCCAGCGACCACCGCCCTCGTCGGTCAGGCGCCAGACGCGGCGTTCGATCTTGCCGTCGCTGTAGGTGAAACGTTCGTCCAGCACGCCCTCTTTGCCGTTCCAGCTGCCGGTCATCTGCACCGTGAATCGGCGCACCACCTTGCCCGAACGGTCGGTGAAGATGCCGTGGGCCTCGATGGGCCCGTTGAAATACGTGCGCAGGTCGAGCACCGGCCTCTCGGCCACGTAGTCGCCGGGTGTGGGCGATGCGCAGCCAGCCAGCAATGCCGCGGCAGCAGCCAGGGTCAACAGATGTCGTCGAAGGGTCATGATCGGTCCTCGTGCCGCATCCAGCCGCGCCACAACAGCGCGCCGGCCAGCAGCTTGAGCCCGCAGGGCAGCAGGCAGTAGGTGAGTGAAAGCGCCTGCAGGGCCTGCGCGTCCTGCCGGCCCGGGGCATAGCCCAGCACCTGCAGGATCGGCAGCGACAGGCCTGCGGCCAGCGCCAGATTGAGCTTGGTGGCGAAGCTCCACCAGCCGAAGTAGCCGCCTTCGAGCCGCCCGCCATGGCCGGCACGCTGCACCACGCCGGCCAGCATGGCGCCGGGCAATGCCAGATCGGCGCCCAGCGCCACGCCGCTGGCCAGGCAGACCAGGGTGAAGGCCAGCACGTCTCCGGGGCCCAGGACCAGTGCCCACACGAAGGCAACGACCGCCAGGCCCATGCCCAGCAGCCAGCTGCGCGAAAGGCCCCAGCGCGAAACCAGGCGCAGCCACAGCGGCATCGACAATGCACCGGCCGCAAAGTAGCTGGCCAGGAACAGCGGCTCGAAGGCCGCGGCCTGCAGCCGGTCGCGGATGAAGAACAGCACCAGGGTGGCCGGCACCGCGCTGGCGATGCCGTTGATCAGGTAGATCGCCAGCAGGCGGCGGAACGCCGGCGTGCGCAGCGGCGCCAGCAGCGGCGCTGCGGCCTCGGCGGCCCCCTGCGCGGGGGCGGGCGCCTGCCGCAGCGCCAGCAGGCCGGCTGCCAGCGCGATCGCGAACACCAGGCTGGCCGCACCCAGGCCGGCCAGCGCGGGCAGCACGCTGGCCACCAGCACGCCCACCAGCGCCAAGCCTTCGCGCCACGACACGATGGCAGCACGCTGGGCCTCGTCACCGCCCAGCCGCGCGCCCCAGGCCTGATGCAAGACGCTGACCACGCTGTAGCTCAGGTAGGTC
Organism: Rubrivivax sp.; assembly: GCA_016707445.1. Taxonomy (GTDB): domain Bacteria; phylum Pseudomonadota; class Gammaproteobacteria; order Burkholderiales; family Burkholderiaceae_C; genus Rubrivivax. Next base: position 398,025 of record JADJHR010000006.1, on the reverse strand, counting down.
AATGCCAGCATCAGGCCGCACCACCACAGCAGGGCCTGCTGGCCCTGCACCGGCGGAAAGAACAGCGCGTGAAATCCCAGCGCCAGCAGCAGCGCAGCCACAGCGGCGCGGCGCAGTGCCAGGCGCGTCGACTGTGCCAGCCAGCGGTCACAGGCGCGGCCGATCACGGGGTCGGCCACCGCGTCCAGCAGGCGCGCCCCCAACAGCAACGCGCCCAGTGTCGCCAGCGGGATGCCGAACACCGTGGCGTAGTGGTTGGGCAGTTGCACGTACAGCGGCAGCGCGACGAAGGCCAGCGGCAGGCCCAGCGCGCCATAGCTCAGGCCCTGGCGCCAGCCGCCCCGCCAGGCGCTGCCATCGATCACCGCCGGGTCCGTCGTGCGCGCCGGCGGATGTGGCAGCTCAAACGCGGCCACCGAACAGGGCCTCGCGCAGCGAGGGTTCCGAAGTCTGCGGTGACAGCCAGATGCCGAAGAAGTGCTTCGCCAGCGCCGCATCGGACCACGTTTTGCGCAGGCCGCCGTTCCAGTAGAAGCGCGCCGAGTCGCCCAGGCGGTAGATGCCGGTCAGGCGATCACCGTCGCGCACGTCGGGAAAGGTGGCTTTCATCGTGGCCAGCCAGCGCTCGGCGTCGGCGCTGCCGATGTTGAGCTGGCGCCGCATTTCGTCGAGCGACCGTTCAGCGATCTGCGCGCCTTGCAGCGAGCGCGTGTAGACGAGCTCGATCGCGAGCGGCCTTTCGGACCAGTCGGCCGCCGACAGCGGCGCGGGCGCCCACAGGTGCGCGTCGTAGATCGACAGGCCCAGGAAGCGCATGCGGCCGCTGCCGATCAGCTGCGCCTGCGGCCACACCGATTGCAGCTCGGCCGGCCTGTCCAGTGCCTGCGCCACGGGCGGCAACAGGCTGCCCAGGCCCAGTGTCAGCAGCGCGCGGCGATGCATGCTCATGGGGATCAGCCCGCCTGCTCGGGGTTGCGCAGCGTGAACTGCACGACGTCGGTGTTGCCGGTGGCGAACGCGGCCTGGCAATAGGCCAGGTAGAACTCCCAGATGCGCATGAAGCGGGTGTCGAAGCCGAGCTTGCGCACCGCACCGTCCTGGCTCAGGAACTGCACACGCCAGCGCCGCAAAGTCTCGGCGTAGTCGGCGCCGAAGGCCATCTGATTGACCACCTCGAGCCCGGCCTTTCGCGCCTGCTCAACAAAGGCGGGCGTGCTCGGCAGCAGGCCGCCGGGAAAGATGTACTGCTGGATGAAGTCGGTCGATCGCACATAGCGGTCGAACAGGTCGTCGCGGATGGTGATGGTCTGTATGCACGCCCTGCCACCCGGCTTGAGCTTGGTCTTCAGCAGTTTGAAGTAACTGTCCCAGTACTCGCGGCCGACGGCTTCGAACATCTCGATCGAGACGATGGCGTCGAACGGTGCGTCGTCGATGTCGCGGTAGTCCTGCAGCCGCAGATCGGCGCGCTCAGACAGCCCCTGACGCTGCAGGCGCTGGCGCGCATAGCTCAGCTGCTCGTCGGACAGCGTGACCCCGGTGACCTCGGCACCGGCCGCCGCCGCCGCTTCGGCCACCGCGCCCCAGCCGCAGCCCACCTCCAGCAGGCGCTGACCGGGCTGCAGCGCGCATTCGCTCAGCGCGCGCTGCAACTTGGCCTGCTGCGCCTGCGCCAGGGTGCGCGACAAGTCGCCGTCGAACCAGGCACTGGAGTAGTTCATCGTCTCGTCCAGCCACAGGCGGTAGAACGGGTTGCCGATGTCGTAGTGCGCGTGGATGTTCTTGGCCGCGCCGCGGCGCGAGTTGCGATTCAGCAGGTGCTTGATGCGGTAGGCCAGCGACCCCCACCAGCTGCCGTAGATGACACGCTCGACGGCCTCGCGGTTGGCGATGAACAGCGCCAGCAGCGCCACCAGGTCAGGCGTGGTCCAGTGGCCGGCGATGAACGATTCAGCGAACCCGATGTCGCCGCTTTTCAGCGCCGCGCTGCAGGCGCGCCAATCGTGAAGGCGCAGCGCCGCACGCGGCTGGTCGCCGCTGCGGGTTCCGAAATGCATCTGCGTGCCGTCGGGCAGCTGCAAGTCGAGGCTGCCCACGCTCAGCGCACGCAGCAGGCGCAGCACGGCACGCGCCGAGGCAGGTGCCGCTGCAGGCAGGGCGAAACGATCGGCGGTGGTGGTGTTCATGGTTGGGACTCGTCAAAGAGTTCAGCGGCTGGTGAAGGCGTCCGGCGCCGGGGGCTTGCGCATGAACGGCACGCGTTTGCGCCACAGGCGCAATGCCTGCCAATGGATGCGGGCCAGCACGCCCAATGTCATGAGCGGCATGCCGAAGAAGGCTGCGCGTGCGCTGGCTGCGGTCAAGAGCTGCAGCGTGCCGCTGACGCTGGTATGCAGCAGCGGCCCCGACTCATCGTGATGATCGATGCGCGCCACCGTGCGTTCGTCGGTGCGCATGAAGCGAAAACGGTACTCGCCCTGCACCTGGCAGAACGGCGAGACATGAAAGACCTTGCGCGCGCGCAACTCTTGCCCCCAGGCCAGCCCGGGCTCGTCGAGCAGGTAGCAGTGGCGCTCGCCGAAGGTGTTGTTGACCTCGGCGACGATGGCCGCCAGCGTGCCGTCGGCGCGGTGGCAGTACCAGAAGCTGACCGGCTTGAAGGCAAAGCCCAGCACGCGCGGGTAGGTGTGCAGCCAGACCTCGCCCCGGGCGTCGTTCACCCCTTGCTGCTGCAGCAACTGGTCGATCCAGGCCAGCGCGTCGTTGCCACCGTCGCCATGGTCACGGTCATGAAAGCTCAGCAGCCCGAAGCGGTTGCGCGCCAGCGCTGCTGACGGCTGCTCGCGCAGGGCGCGCATCGGCAGCAGCAAAAAGTAGGTCGGATAGGCGAAGGCGTTGACCGCCGGGCGCAGCCGCCGGTGGCGGACCTCGCCCATGCCCAGCAGGGGACGATTGGCGCTCATGCTGCCTGCGCCAAGGTGTTGGCCGCCCAGCGTTGCATCAGCCCTTCAGCCACCGCCAGGCCCGACATCAGCCCGTCCTCGTGAAAGCCGTAGCGCGTCCAGGCGCCGGCAAACCACAGGTGAGAGTGTCCCTGGATGTCGCCCAGACGGCGCTGGGCCGCGATGGCCGCGCTGTCGAACACCGGATGGCTGTAGTCGTATTCGCCGATCACGCTGCGCGGTGCCGGCTCGCGGCAGGGGTTCAACGACACCAGCACCGGCTGCTGCCAGGGCAGCGACTGCAACCGGTTGATCAGATAGTGCAGGCACACGCCCGCCTGCTCTTGCCGGGCGTCGGCCGCGCGCTCGTAATTCCAGGCCGCCCAGGCCAGGCGACGCCGGGGCAACATCGTGGCGTCGGTGTGCAGCAGCGCGCGATTGCGCTGGTAGCGGATGGCGCCCAGCACGGCACGTTCATCGGGGCCGGCATCGTCCAGCAGCGCCAGGCTTTGATCGCTGTGGCAAGCCAGCACCACGTCGTCGAAGCGTTCGGCGCCGGCATCGGTGGCCACCAGCACGCCGGCCGTGCCTTGGCCCGGCGGCAGACGACGCACCCCACGCACCGGCGTCGCTGCGCGGCAATCAGGCAGGTGCGCCATCAGCCGCTGTACGTACTGACGAGAGCCACCCTGCACGGTGTGCCATTGCGGCCGGTCGGCCACCTGAATCAGACCGTGGTTGTGGCAGAAGCGGATCAGCGTGGCGATCGGAAAGCGCAGCATCTGATCGGTCGGGCAGGACCAGATGCAGCCGATCATCGGCAGCAGGTAGCCTTCGCGAAACACGGCCCCGAAGCGATGCTGGTCGAGAAAGTCGCCGATCGCCATCTGCAATTCGTGCTCGGCACCGCGCTCGGCCAGGCCGGTGGCCAGACGGTTGAAGCGCAGGATGTCGGCCAACATGCCCAGGAAACGCGGCGACAGCAGGTTGCGCCGCTGCGCGAACACGGTGTTCAGGCTGCAGCCGCTCCACTCCAGGTCACTGGCCGGGCTTTGCACCGAGAACGACATCTCCGACGCCACGGTCGGCACCTGCAGTTCTTCGAACAGGCGCACCAGCTGCGGGTAGGTGCGATGGTTGAAGACCAGAAAGCCGGTGTCGACACCGTGCGTGACGCCGTCAAGCGTGACGTCCACCGTATGTGCGTGACCCCCGAAGCGACCATCGGCCTCGAACAGTGTGACCTGGGCCTGATGGCGCAGCGCGTAGGCTGTTGACAGCCCCGCGATGCCCGATCCGATGACGGCAAGCCGACGCATCGCGGGGCCTCAGGCCATCTCGGCCGCGCACGGGCCGGTGAACAAGACTGCTGTGCGGCGCCCCCGGGCGAACGAGGGAGGGAGGGAGGAGGAGGAGAACCGCCCGGAGGTTCCGGCTACCGAAGTGGCCGAACCGCACAGCAGGGAAACCTGGCAATGTGGCTTGTGACCCAGCGCAAAGCCCGAAGTTCCCGCGAAGTTTGAGCGCACGCCGAGCTCGGCGCTGGAATTCGTTGCGAAGGTCATGATGTCCTAGACGAGTGAGACCGAATGGTTTTCTGACGAGACTGAATAGTATAGATAAAAACGAAACAGTACAAGTGTCGATACAAACGCCATCACCTGCCATGAACAAGTGGAGTGCGATGAAGACATCCAGACTGGACCCTCACTGCAACCTCGAACCGCGAACTGGCGCTCATCCACAACCGTCAATACCCACCTCAAGCCGCTGCATCCTAGGCATAGGATCGATGATTTGCAACGACTTGTCCTGGACATGATTATCAAACCACGCTTCAATTCAGCCATGAGTGCACCGCTGTCCAACCCCGACATCCGCCTGTCGATCGCGGCCGTCGAACGTGACACGGGCTTGTCCAAGGACACCCTGCGCGTGTGGGAGCGACGCTACGGATTCCCGATGCCGTCGCGCGATGCCAGCGGCGAACGGGCCTACCCGCTGCATCAGGTCGAGCGGCTGCGCATCGTCAAGCGTCTGCTCGACGCCGGCCATCGACCGGGGCGCGTGGTCGCGCTGACCCTGCCCGACCTGCAAGGGCTGGCCGCGTCCACCGTCGACCATCCACAGCGGACCGCCGGAACCGCACTGGCTGCGTCCGACCTGCAGATGCTGCTGTCGCTCATCCACCGACACGACGTGCGCGCGCTGCACCACGAACTGGCGCGGCTGCGGGCCCTGCTGGGCCTGCGGGCCTTCGTCGTCGACGTGGTGGCGCCGCTGAACCTGGCGGTGGGGGATGCCTGGATGCGCGGGCAGTTGCAGGTCTTCGAGGAGCACCTGTACAGCGAGGTGATGCAGTCAGCCCTGCATCAGGCGCTGGCCAGCATCCCGCCGCCGACCGGCGAGCAGGCGCCGCGCGTGCTGCTGACCACGCTGCCCGGCGAACCGCATGGCTTGGGCCTGCTGATGGCGCAGGTGCAGCTGGCGCTGGAGGGCTGCATCTGCGTGTCGCTGGGCGTGCAGACGCCGCTGCTGGACATCGCGCGCGCCGCTGCGGCAATGCGCCCGAACATCGTCGCGCTGGGGTTCAGCGGCTGCCTTGGACTCAAGCAGATGCACGATGCGCTGGCCGAGCTGCGCGCCGAATTGCAGGCCGAAACCCAGCTCTGGGCCGGAGGTACGGCGCCCGGCCTGCAGCGCCGCCCGATCGCCGGCGTGCAGGTGCTGGACACGCTGGCGCAGATCCCGCAGGCCTTGCGACGGTCCGGGTCGGCCCCGGCCACCTAAAATCGGTGTTCGAGAAAGGCCTGCCATGCTTTATCCGGAACTGTTCAAACAACTCGAAGCCGTGCGCTGGAGCATGGATACCGACATCCCCTGGGCTCGCTTCGACGCCGCGCAGCTCAGCGACGAGCAGGCGCAGACGATCAAGATGAACGCCATCACCGAATGGTCGGCCTTGCCGGCCACCGAGATGTTTCTGCGCGACAACCGCGACGACAGCGACTTCTCGGCCTTCATGAGCGTGTGGTTCTTCGAAGAGCAGAAGCACTCGCTGGTACTGATGGAATACCTGCGCCGCTTCCGACCCGACCTGGTGCCCACCGAAGACGAGTTGCACGCGGTGCGTTTCGAGTTCGACCCCGCGCCGGCACTGGAAACGCTGATGCTGCACTTCTGCGGCGAGATCCGTCTCAACCATTGGTACCGCCGTGCCGCCGAATGGCACTCTGAACCGGTCATCAAGGTCATCTACGAGACCCTGGCCCGCGACGAGGCGCGCCACGGCGGTGCCTACCTGCGCTACATGAAGCGCGCGATGGGCCGCTTCGGGGACGAGGCCCGCGCGGCCTTCGTCAAGGTGGGCGTGCTGATGGCCAGCGCCCGGCGCACGGCCAAGGCGTTGCACCCGACCAACCTGCACGTCAACGTGAACCTGTTCCCGCGCGACACCATCCAGAGCCGCCTGCCCAATCCCGAGTGGCTGGAACAGTGGTTGGACCGTCAGATCCAGTTCGACGCCGCATGGGAGACCAAGGTGGTCGACCGCATCCTGCACAACATGAGCCTGCTGATGGAGCGCAGCTTCTCCACCGTGCAGGAGCTCAACCGCTACCGCAAGGAACTGGCGCGCCAGCTGACGGTACCGGCCGCCGCCGGCGCGGGTGTGCAGCCGGCCTGAGCGCCCCAGGCGCGCCGGCCTTACTTCTTGCCGGCCATCGCTTCCTGCGCCGCCTTGCGGTCGGCCACCACGCGCTGCACGCTAGGGCGCTCGCCCAGCATCTTCATGTAGGGCTTCCAGTCGATGCCGCCGTCGGCCAGCAAGTCGGTACCGAACACGGCCTTGCTGGCCATGCCCACGGTGGGCAGCGCGGCAAAGGCCGAGCAGTCGGCGATCGTGAAGCTGGTGCCGGCGGCAAAGGGCGAGAGCTTGATCAGCCGTTTCAGCGCGGCCACGTTCTTCGTCAACTGCTGGCGCACGCGCTCTTGCACCTGCGGGCTGCAGCTGCCGCCGAAGAAGGCCTGGCCGTAAAGCTCGCGACCAACCAGCTCGATGTGCAGGTCCAGGAAGCTGCACAACTCACGCACCTTGGCCGCCGCATACGCATCCTTGGGGATCAGCGCGGGTTCGGGATGGGCTACCTCCAGCCAGTCCACGATGACCTGGCTTTCGCACAGCGGGCCGTCAGGCGTGCGCACGAAAGGCACCTTGGCCAGCGGTGAAACCGACAGCACGGCCTCGTCGGTCGAGCCCGTGAGCACCGTCTCCTCGCTGAAAGCGATGCCCTTTTCGAGCAAGGCCAGCTTGACCTTGTTGTAGTAGTTCGAAATTGCAAATCCGCACAAGGTGATCACGGTCAGGTCTCCGGGGTCGGGGTTCAGGTCTTGCGTCGCAACACGCGGTTGACGAGTCCGATGCCGCACGACACCGCCAGCAGAGCCAGCAGCAGGCGCAGTGTCACGGGTTCGTCGAGCAGGGCCACGCCGGCCAGCAGGCCGAACACCGGCGTCAGCAGCGTGAAGGCCGAAATGCGCGTCGCCGGGTAATGACGCACCAGCCAGAACCAGACCAGGTAGCTGGCGAAGGTGACGATCACGGTCTGGAAGCCCAGCGCAGCCAGCGAACGGGCGCTGACCTGTGCGGGCCAGACCTCGCCCGACACTGCCGCGGCCAGCGCCAGCACCAGTCCGGACACGGCCAGCTGGTACAGCAGCGTCTTCTCGGGCGCGACATGGGCCAGCCGCGTGGCGCGCATCACCAGCGTGGTCATCCCCCACAACACGGCACCGGCAACGCCAAGCGCATCGCCCCACCATTGATGCGATGCGCTGCCGCGGTTGCCCAGGCCCTCGGCAAAGGCGCTGACCACGCCGGCAAACGCCAGCAGCAGGCCCAGCGCCTGCCAGCGGTCGAGCCGCTCGCTGGCGCTGATCAGCGGCATGCCCAGCGCCACGACGAAGGGCGCCAGATAGATGAAGACGACCATGCGCGATGCGGTGGTGTACTGCAGGCCAACGAAGATGCAGCCGAACTCCAGCGCGAACAAAACGCCCGCCAGCAGGCCGCCCGGCAGCGTGCCGTCGCGCTGCCACAGCGCCACGCCACGCCAGCGCGACCATGCCCACAGCAACAGCGCCGCGCCGGCCGAGCGCGCAGCCGCCTGCAGCAGCGGCGGAATTTCAACCAGCGCCACCTTGGTGGCCACCTGATTGACGCCCCACAGCGCACTGCAGGCCAGCAGCAAGGCGATGGCCAGCGCGTCCAGCCGGTCGCGGCGATCACTCACGGGCCGAACACCGCCTGCCACAGGGCGATCACGGCGTCTTGCTGCAGCGCGTACAGCGCGGGTTCGAACTGCGTCGGCTTCTCGTCCAGCCGCGCGCGGTGCTGGGCGCGGCGCAGTTCGCGGTAGGCGTCGCCAGCAGCCACCCCCACACCGGCGGGCAGCAGGCCGGTGGCTTCGGCGCAGCGCAGCAGCGCGATGTTGCCGACGTTGCCCAGCAAGTCGGCCTGGGTCGGGCCAAACGTCAGCACCAGGTACTGCACGACGAACTCGACGTCCATCATGCCGCCAGCGCTGTGCTTGACGTCGAAGCGCCCTTCCGGCACCGGGTGTGCGGCGCGCACCCTGCCGCGCATCGCAACCACCTCGCGGGCCAGCGCTGCCGGGTCGCGTGCGGTGCTCAGCACGGCGCGGCGCGTGGCCTCGAAAGCGTCGGCCACGCGCGTGCAGCCGGCGGCAAAGCGGGCGCGCGTGATGGCCTGATGTTCCCAGGTCCAGGCGGTGTTGCTGCCACGCCCGGTCTGGTAGCTGGTGAAGCTGGCCAACGAGGTCACCAGCAGGCCCGAATTGCCGTTCGGGCGCAGCGCGGTGTCGATGTCGAACAGTTCACCGGCTGACGTGCGCAGCGTCAGCCAAGTGATCAGCTTGCGCACGAACTGGCCGTAGACCTCTTGCGCGCGGTCCTTGTCGGCTTCGTCGCTGTCGTCGTAGAGGAAGACCACGTCGAGGTCGCTGCCGTAGCCCAGTTCCTTGCCGCCCAGCTTGCCGTAGGCGATCACGGCCAGGCCGCAGTCGTCGCGGTGGCGCCGGCCCAGCCGCGCCCAGGCCCAGCGCAAGGTGGTGTCGAGCACCGCGTCGGCCAGCGCCGACAGGTCGTCGGCCACCTGCTCGACGCTCAGCTCGCCCTCGACGTCACGCACCAGCGTGCGGAAGACTTCGGCATGGTGGGCGCGGCGCAGCGTGTCGAGCAGTTGCTCCTCGTCGGCCTCGCCCGAACGTTCCCAGCCGTCATGGCGCTCGTCCAGTTCGCGCACGAAGGCCTGGCGGTCGAAACGCTGGTGCAGCTGGCGTTCGTCGGCCAGCTCGTCGATCACGCCCGGGTGGCGCATCAGGTACTGCATCGGCCAGCGCGCCAGGCCCAGCAGGCGCAGCAACCGCTTGTGCACCTCGGGCCGCTCGATCAGCAGCGCCAGGTAACTTTCGCGGCGCAGCAGCGCCTCCATCCAGTCGACAAAACGCAAAGCCGCCTGCTCGGTGCATTCGCCGGCCTGCAGCACCTGGCCGGTCTTGAGCACCAGTCGGCCCAGGCGCAGACGGCTTTCATCGCGCAGCGCCAGCACGCGCGGGTGCGTGGCCAGCGGCCTGACGCGCTCGGCCAATGCGGGCGGCAGCTGGTCGAGCAGGGCTTCACTGTCCACCGGCTGTGGTGCCGGGCCGCAGCCTTTGCAGCCGCTGCGCGCGGCCGGCGCCTGGCCTTCGCCGAGCAGGGCGTCGAATTCACCGGCGACCAGCTCGCGCACTTCGCACAGGCGGTCGAGCAGCTCGCAGGCGTCGGGCTTGTCGGTGATGCGGCAGCGCAGGCCCATGCTGGCGGCAATCCAGGCCAGGTCGGCGTCGACCGTGGGCAGCAGGTGCGTCTGCTGGTCGTCCAGGTACTGGATGCGGTGCTCGATCTGGCGCAGAAAGACGTACGCCGCGGCCAGTGCATCGCCGGTGCCGGGCTTCATCAGACCGCGCTCGCTCAGGCGCTGCAGGGCGGTCAGCGTCGACCGCGTGCGGATCTCGGGAAACTGGCCGCCGCGCACCACCTGCATCAGCTGCACGATGAACTCGATCTCGCGGATGCCCCCGCGCGAGAGCTTGACGTCGTTGGCGCGCTCGGGCCGGCCGGCGGCACGGCGCTGCGCCTCGTCGCGAATCTTTCGGTGCAGCTGGCGCAGGCCCTCGAAGACGCCGTAGTCCAGGTAGCGCCGGTAGACGAAGGGCGTGACCAGCGCACGCAGGGCCAGCGCGCGGCCGCTGGACACGGCCGCACGCGGCGCCACGACACGGCTCTTGAGCCAGGCAAAGCGCTCCCATTCGCGGCCCTGCACCTGCAGGTACTCCTCCAGCATCGGCAGGCTGACCACCGGTGCGCCCGAGTTGCCGTTGGGCCGCAGAGCCAGGTCGACGCGAAACACGAAACCGTCTTCGGTGGTCTCGCCGATCAGGGCATACAGCCGCTTGGCCACCCAGGCAAAATACTCGTGCGCCGAGGTCACGCGCGTGCCGTCGGCGGCGCCTTCAGTCTGGCCTTCGTCCTCGTAGACGTAGATCAGGTCGATGTCGGATGACACGTTGAGCTCGCGCGCGCCGAGCTTGCCCATGCCGACGATCCAGAAGTCGATGCGCGCACCGGCCGCGTCGCGCGGTGCGCCATGGCGCTCATCGGCATCGGCCAGTGCCTGCGCCAGGGCGAGCTCGAGCGTGGCTTCGGCCAGGTGCGTCATGGCGCCGGTGATTGCGGCCAGAGGGGCGCCCTGTTCGACGTCGAGCTCGGCCAGGCGTTCGAGCACCAGTTGTCGTGCCACGCGCAACGCCGCCGGTAGATCGTGGCCGCCGCTCTGCAGGGTCTGAACCAGCGCGGTGATGCCGTCGAGATCGGGCACGCCGGCGGCCAGCAGGCTGCGCTGCACGCCGTAGCGGCGCCTGATGCGCTGCACGAAGCGGCTGTGGTCCGCGCGTGCTGCGACCTCGTCTGCCATCGCTGTTGCCCCCCTCCAGGTACTGCCCGAAAGGCTGGTGAGGGTATCGACCTGCATCCGCCCACGTGGCCGTGGGGATTCTGCCGCAGCGTGCCCTTCTGCGCCGGCGCGGGCTTGGCGCCAGAATCGCAGCATGAAGATCGCCGCGCTGCAGATGGTGTCCAGCCCCGACGTGGACCGCAACCTCGAGACCGCCGCGCGCCTGATCGCGCTGGCCGCCGACGCCGGTGCCGCCCTGGTGGCGCTGCCCGAGTACTTCTGCCTGATGGGCCGGCGCGACGACGACAAGCTGCGTGTGGCCGAGGCTGCCGGCGACGGCCCGATCCAGCGCATGCTGGCCGATGCCGCACGCCGGCACGGCCTGTGGGTGATTGGCGGCACACTGCCGCTGCGTGGCAGCGACGCCGCACACGCCATCAACAGCTGCCCTGTCTTTGCGCCCGACGGCAGCCTGGCGGCACGCTACGACAAGATCCACCTCTTTGCCTACGACAACGGCCGCGAGCAGTACGACGAGGGACGCACGCTCAGTGCCGGTAGCGAGGTGGTGGCCTTGCAGGCCGGCCCCCTGCGCGTGGGCCTGTCGATCTGCTACGACCTGCGCTTCCCTGAGCTGTATCGCGCCCTGATGTCCCCGCCTTGCGACCTGCTGGTGGTGCCGGCGGCCTTCACGCACACCACGGGCCAGGCGCACTGGGAACTGCTGCTGCGCGCGCGCGCGGTCGAGAACCAGTGTTACGTGCTGGCGCCGGCGCAGGGCGGGCGGCACGAGAACGGCCGCCGCACCTGGGGCCACAGCATGATCGTCGACCCCTGGGGCGAGGTGGTCGCGGTGCAGGCCGAAGGCGAAGGCGTGGTCATCGCCGAGGTGGATGCCGGGCGCATCGCATCGGTGCGCGCCCAGCTGCCGGCGCTGGTGCACCGACGGCTGTAGGCCGTTGCGGCCTACCTCGACCCGAACATCATGCGCTGCGCCAACTGGCGCTTCAGCGGCGACGCCCGTTGCAGCGCTGCCAAGGCGCCGCCGCGCACGGCGCCCAGCCCTGGCCAGGTCCAGGTGAAACTGCGCGCCAGGAAGTCGGTGCTGGCGATCGTCAGCCAGCGGTCGGGCGCACGTGCCCATTCGACGCGGCGCAGCGCGGTGTCGATGTCGACACCGAAACGCAGCGCTTCGACCAGCGCATAGGCGTCGCGCAGTCCCAGGTTCAGCCCCTGGCCCGCCACCGGATGAAGCGTCTGCGCCGCATTGCCGATGCGCACGATGCGGCGGTCGACCAGCGTGCGCTCGGCGTTCAACCCGAGCGCGAAGTGCTTCAGCGGCCCGATGTCGACGGCGCGCCCGGCGGCCGGCGGCAGCAGCGTGTCGATGACCCGGCGGCGCTGCGTGTCGTCGAGATCACGCACCGGGTCGTCGTCGGCGGCCACGCACCAGACCATCGCCGCCCGCACCGCGCCTTCCACCTGGCCCGCCACGCCTGACGGGCCCACGACATCCGGCAAGGGCAGCAGCGCCAGCGGCCCCTGGCGCGTGAAACGTTCGAAGGCCGTGCCCGGCGGCGCGCCCTCGAGCGTGACGGTGCCGACCCAGGCGGTCTGCCGGTAGTCGTGCGCCAGGGCCTTGCGCGCCTGGTCGGCGAAGACACCGCCTTCGGCGACCACCGCGAGGTCGAAAGACGCAACGGCGTCGGCCGCCACCACTTCGGCGCCGCTGCCGGCCGCCAGCGCGCGCAGGCTTTGCACCGGTGCCCCGAAGCGGCTGACCAGCCGCGCCGGGTCACGCGCCGCCTCAGCCTGCCACGCGGCCTGCAAGGTCGTCACCAGCGGGCCATAGGCCAGCACGGCGCCGAGCAGCGGCACGCCCATCTCGGCCGCCGAGATGCGCACCTCGCTCTCAGCCCAGTCGGCGGGCAGCGACGGCGCGGCCTGGGACACTTGCACCTCGAGGATGGGTACGGCCTGAGCCGCCGGCCAGGCCGCCAGCCGTTGCAGCAGCTGCACGCTGCCCAGCGCCAGTGCCAGGGTGCGCGGGTCGGCCGACACGTCGCGCTCGGCGGGGCGGGCATCAAACAACGTGACCTGCGCCTGCGGCAACAGCCGAGCGGCCAGCAGTGCCAGCGCCAGCCCGGCCGGGCCGGCCCCCACCACCGCGATGCGCATGGCCGTGTGATTCATCGGTGTTCCACCTATCAGTGTCGACAGCCCGGCGCGTATTATTCGACGCACCCCGGCCTTCGGGGATTCAGATGCAAGGATGGGTCATGGCACTGATGGATTTCATCAAGAAACAGTTCATCGACATCCTGGAGTGGACCGAGTCCGGCGACGGCACGCTGGCCTGGCGCTACCCAATGGCCGGCAACGAGATCCAGTATGGCGGCTCGCTGACCGTGCGCGAAAGCCAGATGGCGGTGTTCGTCAACGAGGGCAAGGTGGCCGACGTCTTCGGCCCCGGCATGTACAAGCTGACGACGCAGACGATCCCCGTCCTGACCTACCTGAAGAACTGGGACAAGCTGTTCCAGAGCCCGTTCAAGAGCGACGTCTACTTCTTCAGCACGCGCCAGCAGCTCGACCGCCGCTGGGGCACCACCCAGCCGGTGACGATCCGCGACAAGGACTTCGGCGCCGTGCGGCTGCGCGCCTTCGGCAACTACGCCTACCGCATCGCCGACCCGAAGGCTTTCCACATCGCGGTGTCCGGCACGCGCGATCGCTACACGGTCGACGACCTCGACGGCCAGCTGCGGGCGCTGATGCTGCAGCACATCAGCGACGCCGTGGCGTCCAGCGGCATCCCCTTCCTGGACCTGGCGGCCAACCAGATCGAGTTCGCCAACCAGCTCAAGGCGGCCAACGCCGAGGAATTCGCCAAGCTCGGCCTCGCGCTGGAATCGGTGACGGTGCAGAACGTCAGCCTGCCCGAAGAGCTGCAGAAGATCCTCGACCAGAAGATCGGCATGGGCATGGTCGGCGGCGACATGGGCAAGTTCATGCAGTACCAGACGGCGCAGGCGATCCCGAAGTTCGCCAAAGGCGGTGGGCGGCGGTGGCAGCGGCATTGCCGGCGACGCCATGGGCCTGGGTGCCGGCGTGGCGCTGGGCCAGGTGATGGCGCAGCAGCTGGCTGGTGGCCTGGCCGGGTCGAACCCGGCCGCTGCTGCAGCCGCGGCGGCCGCCGCAGCACCAGTCGCCCTGAAGCCCGATGAGGTGATGGCGACGCTGGAAAAACTGGCCGAGCTCAAGCAGAAGGGCATCCTGACCGAGGATGAGTTCAGCACCAAGAAGGCCGAGCTGCTGAAGAAGCTGGTGTAGCCTCGACCTCGTGGCGACCTCACCGCAGCGCGTCTACCGCGCGGCCTGCCCTCATTGCGGCGCGCCGGTCGAGTTCGCCTCGGCCGCTTCGGCCAGTGCCGTCTGCAGCTTCTGCCGCAGCACATTGGTGCGCGACGGTGACGCGCTGCAACGCATCGGCGTCAGTGCCGAGCTGTTCGACGACCACAGCCCCTTGCAGCTGGGTGTCGGCGGCCACTACAAGGGCCTGGCCTTCTCACTGGTGGGCCGACTGCAGTACGGCTACGACGGCGGCACCTGGAACGAATGGCATGCGCTGTTCGACAGCGGCCGCAGTGGCTGGCTGAGCGAGGACAACGGCGCCTACGTCTTCGCCTTCGACACCGCCTGGCCGGCCGACGCCCCGCCTGACGCCGACGCCGCCGTAGGCCTGGGCAGCGGCAGCGTCTGCACCGTCGACGGCCGCGGCTGGACGGTGGCGTCGATCGTCAAGACCCACCTCATCGCGGCGCAGGGCGAACTGCCCACGCCACCGCAGCTGCAGGGTGACTTCATCGTCGTCGACCTGCGCAATGCGCAGGACGAGGTGGGCACGCTGGACTACAGCAATGCCCGCCAGCCGACCTGGTCCAGCGGGCGCGCCGTGCTGCTCGCCGATCTGGGCTTGAGCGGACTGAAGGACAGCAGCGAGAAGACGCTGGGCGGCCGCGCCTTCGACTGCCCGAGCTGCGGCGCCGCGCTCGAAGTCAAGCTGGCCACCACGCAGGCGCTGAGCTGCCCGCAGTGCAACGCCGTGGTCGACGTGTCCCAGGGCGTGGGCGGTGAGCTGGCGCACTATCGACAGAACAACAGCGGCGCCGGCGGGCTGGAACCCTTGATTCCCTTGGGCCGCAGCGGCCAGTTGCAGCTGGGCACGCCCAAGCCCGAGGACTGGCAGGTCGTGGGCTACCAGGAACGCTGCGACCTGCCCGAGCCCGGCGACGACGAGGAGCAGACCTACTGGCGTGAGTACCTGCTCTACAACCAGCTCAACGGCTTCGCCTTCCTGGTCGACGCCGAGGACGGCTGGAGCTGGGTGCGGCCGGTCACCGGCACGCCCGGCAAGGCACAGGGTGATCAGGTCACCTGGCGCGGCCAGACCTACAAGAAGCGCTACACCTACAAGGCCAAGGTCAGCTGGGTGCAGGGCGAGTTCTACTGGCGGGTGCAGCGCGACGAGATCGCGCGCGTGACCGATTACGACGGCACCGGCTCGGCCGCCAAGAAGCGCCTGTCGCTCGAGCAGACCCCGGCCGAGTCGGTGTGGTCGGCCGGCGAGGCGCTGGACGCCAGCCTGGTGGCCAAGGCCTTCGGAATCGACTCGGCGGGCCTGGGTGCTCTCAAGCGCGATGCCTCGCCGCTGTCGTTCGACACCGCCAAGGCTACAGCCTCGACGGCCAGGGGCGTGGTCGTGCTGGTGATGTTCGTGCTGCTGATGATGATCCTGGTGACCTGCAGCAGCGACGACTGCGATGACCAGCGCAAGGCCTTCGGCGAATCGAGCGCCGAATACCAGCAATGCCTGCGCACGGTGGGCTCGGGCGGCTCGCGCACCGGCGGCGGATCCTGGGGCGGATACTCCAGCGGCGGCGGGCACAAGTGAAACGGGCAGCGACAGGCGACCCATGCCCGCAATGACACACGAAAGGACTGCACCATGATGGGAATCGAATGGCTCAAGCCGGCCGTGTTCTTCGGCTCGATGATCTTTGCGCTGATGGGCGTGTTCATCCTGTGCCTGGTCTTCATCATCATCGACAAGCTCACGCCCTATAACCTGTGGGCCGAGATCGTCGAGCACAAGAACCTGGCGCTGGCCATCGTGGTCGGCTCGATGTGCATCTCGGTCGGCCTGATCATCTCCGCCGCAGTGCACGGCTGAGCCCCGCGCGATGACCGCTGCCACGGCGGACGGCACGGCCCAGGGTCGTGTCGCCCCGGCCGAGCTGGCACTGCTGGTCTCGGTCTTCGTCGTCGCGGCCTGCGGGCTGGTCTACGAGCTCGCCGCCGGCGCACTGGCCAGCTACCTGCTGGGCGACTCGGTGCTGCAGTTCAGCACCGTGATCGGCACCTACCTGTTCGCGATGGGCATCGGCTCCTGGGCCAGCCGCCACATCGAGCACCAGCTGGTGTCGCACTTCCTGGTCATCGAACTGCTGGTGGGCCTGGTGGGCGGGCTGCTGCCGGCGGCACTGTTCGTCGCTCACAGCAGCCTGCCGGTGGCCAGCGTGCTGCCGTTTCGTGTGCTGCTGTATGGCCTGGTGCTGCTGGTGGGCGTGCTGGTGGGGCTGGAGATCCCGCTGGTGATGCGCATCCTCAAGCGCCAGTTCCGCGAACGTTATGCGCTGAAGGACCTGGTGTCGCAGGTGCTGACCTTCGACTACCTGGGTGCGCTGGTGGTCGCACTGGCCTTCCCGCTGCTGTTCGTGCCGCACCTGGGGCTGATCCGCACGGGGGTTTTCTTCGGGCTTCTGAACGCGGCGGTCGCGGTGTGGGCACTGCTGCTGTTTCGCCAGCACCTGCGGCGCTGGGCCTTGCACGCCGCGGCCTGTGCCGCCGTGGTGGTGGTGCTGGCGGCCACCATGGCGGCTGCCGACCACATCACCACCTGGGCCGAAGACCGCTTCTTCGGCGACAACGTGGTGCTGCGCGAAAGCAGCGACTACCAGCGCATCGTGGTCACCCGCGGGCCGGCCGGCGTGCGCCTGTTCCTGAACGGCAACCTGCAGTTCCATTCGCGCGACGAGTACCGCTACCACGAGGCCCTGGTGCACCCCGCCATGGCCGCACAGGGCGCGCCGCGGCAGGTGCTGGTGCTGGGCGGCGGCGACGGCATGGCGGTGCGCGAGATCCTCAAATACCCCAGCGTCGAGCACGTGACCCTGGTCGAGCTCGACCCGCACATGACGCGCCTGTTCGCCAGCCAGCCGCTGCTGACGGCGCTGAACGGCGGCGCGCTGACCAGCCCCAAGCTGCAGATCGTGAATGCCGACGCCTTCGGCTGGCTGGAGCGCAACGAGCAGATGTTCGACGTCATCGTCATCGACTTTCCAGACCCCACCAACTTCTCGCTCGGCAAGCTGTACTCGACCAGTTTCTACGCGCTGGTCGACCGCCACCTGGCCGCCAGCGGCTTTGCGGTGGTGCAGACCACCTCACCGCTGATTGCACGGCGCAGCTTCTGGACCGTGGCCGCTACGTTCGAGGCGGTGGGCTTGACCGTCACGCCCTACCACGCCCATGTGCCCAGCTTTGGTGAATGGGGCTTCCTGATCGCCGGGCGGCGACCGTTTCGCGCGCCCACGGCATTTCCGCCGGGGCTGCGCTTTCTGACGCCCCAGGGCTTCGCGGCGCTGTTGGATTTTCCGCCCGACATGGCGCGCGTAGCGGCCGAACCCAACCGCTTGTCCAACCAGACCCTGGTGCACACCTTCGAGCAGGAATGGGGCCGCGTGCAGCAATAGATCGTCGGGCCTTGCTGCTGTCGGCAGCCGCCTGGCCGTTGACGGCCTGCATGCGAAGCGAACAGCCGACGCTGCAGGGCGCCTGGGTGGGCGCTTCGCACGAGCGTGGCCACCGCCTGCGCCAGAGACTGCCGCTCACCCGTGCCGGGGCCCAAGCCCGCAAGGCGGCGGTGCTGGTGGTCGGTGCCGGCATCGCCGGTCTGGCGGCCGCGCGCGGTTTCCAGCGCGCCGGCGTCGACGACGTGCAGTTGCTGGAGCTGGAAGACGAGCCCGGCGGCAACAGCCGTGGCCACCGCATGGGCGGCATGGCCTGTCCGCTCGGCGCGCACTACCTGCCGCTGCCCGGCCCGGCGGCGCATGAAGTCAGCGACTGGCTGCACGAGATCGGTCTGCTGCACCAGGTGCTGGGCCGCACGGTGGCCAATGAGCGCCACCTGTGCCACAGCCCGCAAGAGCGGCTGTTCTTCGAAGGCGCCTGGCACGAGGGCCTGCTGCCGCCGGCTGACCCGGCGTCGGCGACGATGACGCAGTACCGTCTGTTTGCCGCCAAGGTGGCGGCGGCCCCCGCGTTTGCCATACCGCGCGAGCGCGCCGCCTGGACCGCCGCCCATGCCGAACTCGACGCGCAGACCTTCGACCACTGGCTGCGCGAGCAGGGCCTGGACGATCAGCGCCTGCGCTGGTTCCTGGACTATTGCTGCCGCGACGACTACGGCGCCGGGCTGGACCAGGTGTCGGCCTGGGCTGGCCTGCACTACTTCGGCAGCCGCCATGGCTTTCAGGCGCCAGGAGATGCCGTCGACGAACGCGACGCGATGCTGACCTGGCCCGAAGGCAACGCCTGGCTGGTACAGCGCCTGGCGCAGCCGCTGGCCGGCCACATTCATGGCGGCCGCGTCGTGGCCGGCGTGCGCGAGGAACGCCACGCGGTCGAGGTTCTGGCCTGGCAAGGCGAGCGCCTCGAAGCCTGGACCGCCGGCACCGTGGTGCTGGCGCTGCCGCTGTTCGTGGCGCACCGCCTGCTCGACCGCCCGAGCGATGCGCTGCGCCAGGCGGCGACTGCCACCGCGTACGCGCCCTGGCTGGTGGCCAACCTGCAGCTCGACAAGCCCCTGCTCGACCGGCCCGGCGTGCCGCCGGCCTGGGACAACGTGGTCTACGGCAGTCAGGCGCTGGGTTACGTCGACGCCATGCACCAGAGCCTGCGCCCCTACGCCGGAGCTACCGTGCTCAGTGCCTACAGTGCGCTGCCGGCCGGTGAACGTGAAGCGCTGCTGCAGCAACCCTGGTCGTTCTGGGCAGGGCGCGTGATCGACGGGCTGGCGCCCGTTCACCCCGACTTGCGCCAGCGCGTGCAGCGCATCGACCTGATGCGCTACGGCCACGCGATGGCCATTCCGCGCCCGGGCCAGCAGGCCTCGGCCGCCGCACGCGGTGCCTTGCGCGGCGGCAGCGGCCGCGTTCGCTTTGCGCATGCCGACCTGGCCGGCTATTCGGTCTTCGAAGAGGCATTCACCGCCGGCTGCGAGGCCGCGATCGCACCATGCCGCTGCGCCTGATCCCGGTCTTCCTGGCGCTGGCCTGGGGCCTGAACTGGCCGGCCGTGAAGATCGTGCTGTCGGCCTGGCCGCCATTCACGCTGCGCACCGTGAGCCTGGGCTGTGGCGGCCTGCTGCTGCTGGGGCTGGCGCTGGGGCAGCGCAAGCCGCTGCTGCCGCCGCGTGCAGCCTGGCGCGGCGTCTGGATCGGCGGCCTGCTGACGGTGGCGCTGTTCAACATGAGCACCGCGTTCGCGCAGCTGAGCACCAGCACGTCGCGCGCGGCCGTGCTGACCTTCACGATGCCGATGATGTCGGCGCTGCTGGCACGCTGGTGGCTGGGCGAACGGCTCGACCGCAGCAAGGCGCTGGCGCTGGCGCTGGGCACGGCCGGTATCGCCGCGCTGGCCTGGCCGGTACTGCGCGGCCTGCTGGGCGAGGGGCCGGCACCGCCGCTGCGCGGGCTGTTGCTGCCGCTGCTGGCGGCCTTCGGCTGGGCCGCGGGCACGGTGCTGCTCAAGCGTTGGCCGGTCAGTGCCGACCGCGTCAACTTCACCGCCTGGCAGCTGCTGATCGGTGCCGGCTGTGGCCTGCTGGGCGCGCTGCTCACCGGCGAGCCGATGGTGCCGGCCCTGCCCGGTGCGCGTGTGACCGCCGCGTTGCTGTTCCACATCGTGCTGGGCACCGCGGTGGCCTACTGGCTGTGGTTTGTGCTGGCAGAACATGTCAGCGCCACGGTGTCTTCGCTGACCACGCTGGCGGTGCCGGTGGTCGGCGTGCTGGGCGCCATGTTCCTGGTCGGTGACCGGCCCAGCGCGAGCGACTGGCTGGGCTTCGTGCTGGTGCTGGGCGGCGCAGCCCTGACCTTGCTGCAGCTGCGCTCGCTGAAGCCCTCGGCCTGAAGGCGGGCAGCGGTCTCGGCTAGGCTTGCGGTCCTTCCTTCACCCCGAGCAGCGCTTTCCATGACCATGTCCTACCGCCGCCTGGGCCACGCCGGCCTGCGCGTCAGCACCCTGTCACTGGGCTCCTGGGTCACCTACGGCAACCAGGTCGACGCCCGCGCCGCCGTCGAGATGATGGCTGCCGCCTTCGACGCCGGCATCAACTTCTTCGACAACGCCGAGGTCTACGCCGGCGGCCAGAGCGAGGTGCTGATGGGCCAGGCCCTGAAAACCCTGGGCTGGCCACGCCTGAACTATCTGGTGTCGACCAAGTTCTTCTGGGGCCTGGACCGCCAGGGCGAGGCCGTCAACCGCCGTGACACCTTGAACCGCAAGTACCTGCTGCAGGCCATCGACGGCAGCCTGCGGCGCTTCGGCCTCGACCATGTCGACCTGATCTACTGCCACCGGCCCGACCCGCACACGCCGATCGAGGAGACGGTGCGCGCGATGAGCGACATCATCACGCAGGGCAAGGCCCTGTACTGGGGCACCAGCGAATGGAGCGCTGCCGACATCCGCGCCGCCTGGGACATCGCCGAGCGACATCATCTGCACAAACCGGTGGTCGAGCAGCCGCAGTACCACCTGTTCCACCGCCGCCGCGTCGAACAGGAGTACGCACGCCTGTACGACGACATCGGCCTGGGCCTGACCACCTGGAGCCCGCTGGCCAGCGGCTTGCTGAGCGGCAAGTACCAGGGCGGGGTGCCCGACGGCAGCCGCGCCGCCGTGGAAAGCTACGCCTTCCTGCGCGAAGGCCTGCTCGACCCGGCGAAGAACGCCACGGTGGCGCAGCTGGCGCCCCTCGCGGCCGAGCTGGGCTGCACGCTGGCACAGCTGGCGATCGCCTGGGTGGCGCAGAACCCGCGCGTCAGCAGCGTGATCACCGGGGCCTCGCGGGTCGATCAGCTGCAGTCGAACCTGGGCGCGCTGGCGGTGGTCGACCAGCTGAACCCAGAGCTGATGGCGCGCATCGCCGCCATCACCGAGCCGCAGTCAGCCTGAGACTCAACCCAGTCCGATCGGCGCCGGCGCCGCGTTGACGATCTTGCTGAACAGCGGCCGGTAGCCGTCCTCGGGTTCGTGGCCGGTCAACGGGTCCTTGTTGGCCGCGAAGGCTGCATCCAGTTCGGCCCAGTCGGCCTCGCTGAACAGGCGTTGCGCCGCCGGCAGCACATCGGCCTCTTCACGCCCCATGTGCGCCAGGTAGTCGGCGATGTAGCGCTCGATCGCGGTCTCGAAGGCCTGCCGCCGTGATTCGCCCATCACCTCGAAAGCCAGCAGTGCATGTTCGATGTCGCGGATGGCGCGCTCGCCGGCCGCGTGGTCATGGTCCAGCCGGTCGAGCACCGGCGCCAGCTCGGGCGCGCGCTCGCGCAGCTTCGGGAACAGCAGTTCGCTTTCCTTGGTGTGGTGCAGCCGCTCTGGAAACTCGTCGATGTAGAACAGCATCGCGCGCAGCACGTCGAAGGGCGGCAGGCCACCGGTGCGGCGCGACTGCTGCAGCAGCAGGGCCAGCGAGCGCAGCATCGCGGCCAGCGCCTGGTGTTCGTCACGGATCACGTCGAGGGCAAGGTGGCGCATGGGGATGAGGCTTGGATGCCAGCCGGCGGGCGATGGTGCAAGCCTCGCAGGTCGCACGCGGCCTGAACCTGACGCAGGTCAAGGGAGCGGCAGGCCCAGGCTGCCCCGTTGCAGGCGATGACGCTCCACCCGCACCGGCTCGAAAGCCGCCTCCAGCAAGGCCATCAGCTGCTCGGCGCGCGCGCCGTTGTCGCCGCTGTAGTTGCAGACGTAGACGTCGATCGTCACCGCGCCCAGTTCGGGCCAGGTGTGCAGCGCCAGGTGCGACTCGGCCAGCAGCAGCACGCCGGTGACGCCGCCACCGGCCTCGAAGCGGTGGAACAGTTCACCCACCGCCTGCAAGCCGGCGCTGCGCACCGCGCGCCGGCACAGCGCCCGCAGTTCGTCGGGTACGGTGAACAGCGCGCGGTCGGTACGGCAGCCGGCAAGATCGGCGGTCAGGTGCAGGCCCTGCATGGCGCCGGATGATACGAAGACACGCTCGAACCCACGCGCGCCGGCCGCTCCTAGAATCCCCGATACCACCCTGCCACCCCCTGTCCTGCCGTCCGAAGCGAGCCCACCCATGCCAGCCGACCAACGCCCCGACCAGCCCATTCACCTGATGGCCAGCGCCATCCGCGCGCTGGCCATGGACGCCGTGCAGCAGGCCAACTCGGGCCACCCGGGCGCGCCGATGGGCATGGCCGAAATGGCGGTCGCGCTGTGGGGCCGCCACCTGCGCCACAACCCGGCCAACCCGCACTGGATCAACCGCGACCGCTTCGTGCTCAGCAACGGCCACGCGTCGATGCTGCTGTACGCGGTGCTGCACCTCAGCGGCTATGACCTGGCGATGAGCGAGTTGCGCAACTTCCGCCAGCTGCACAGCAAGACCCCCGGCCACCCCGAGGTCGACCTCACACCCGGCGTCGAGACCACCACCGGCCCGCTGGGCCAGGGCCTGGGCAATGCCGTCGGCATGGCACTGGCCGAAAAGCTGCTGGCACACGAATTCAACCGCCCCGGCCACGACGTGGTCGACCATCGCACCTACGCCTTCATGGGCGACGGCTGCCTGATGGAAGGCGTCAGCCATGAGGTCTGCGCGCTGGCCGGCGCCTGGAAGCTGAACAAGCTGACCGCGCTGTATGACGACAACGGCATCTCGATCGACGGCCAGGTGCAGCCCTGGTACGTCGACGACGTGGCCGGCCGCTTCAGGGCCTACCGCTGGAACGTGATCGGCCCGATCGACGGCCAGGACGTCGACGCCGTCGACGCCGCCATCAGCCAGGCCCAGACCTCGGCGACGCAGCCGACGCTGATCATCTGCAAGACCACCATCGGCAAGGGATCGCCGCAGCGTGGCGGCACCGCCAAGGCGCATGGTGAGCCGCTGGGTGCCGATGAGATCCAGCGCGTGCGTGAAGGCATGGGCTGGACCTGTGAGCCCTTCGTCATCCCCGAACCGGCCTATGCGGCCTGGGACGCCCGGGCCCGCGGCGCCGCGGCCGAAGGTGCCTGGGCGGACCGTTTCACGGCCTACAAGGCGGCGCATCCCGAGCTCGCGGCCGAACTGACACGGCGCATGAAGGGTGACCTGCCGACTGGCTTTGCGCAGACCGCGGTCGACGCGGTGCTGGCCGCGCACACCAAGGCCGAGACCGTGGCCAGCCGCAAGGCCAGCCAGATCGCGCTCGAGATCTTCACCAAGGCCATGCCCGAGCTGCTGGGCGGGTCGGCCGACCTGACCGGATCGAACCTGACCAACACCAGCTCGACCCCGGCGCTGCGCTTCGACGATGCCGGCATGTCCAACGGCGGGCGCCACATCAACTACGGCGTGCGCGAGTTCGGCATGGCCGTGATCATGAACGGCGTGTCGCTGCACGGTGGCTTCATCCCCTACGGCGGCACGTTCCTGACCTTCAGCGACTACAGCCGCAACGGGATCCGCATGGCGGCGCTGATGAAGCGCCGCGTGATCCACGTCTTCACGCACGACAGCATCGGTCTGGGCGAAGACGGCCCCACGCACCAGAGCGTGGAGCACGCGGCGGCGCTGCGCATGATCCCCGGGCTGGACGTCTGGCGACCGGCCGACACCGCCGAGACCGCGATCGCCTGGGCCATCGCGCTGGGCAACACGCATCGGCCCAGCGCCCTGCTGCTGTCGCGCCAGAACCTGCCCTACGCACCCAAGTCGGGGCTCGACGACATCGCCAAGGGCGCCTACGTGCTGGCTGAGCCAGCCGAAGTGGGGCTGAAGAAGAAGGCGCAGGCGGTCATCATCGCCACCGGGTCCGAGGTGCAGCTGGCGCTGCACGCGCAGGCCGAACTGGCCCGGCGCCACATCGCGGTGCGGGTGGTCAGCATGCCGAGTTCCACGGTCTTCGACCGCCAGGACACGCGCTACAAGAAGGCCGTGCTGCCGACCGGACTGCCGCGCGTGGCGGTGGAGGCCGGCGTCACCGACTTCTGGTGGAAGTACGGCTGCGCCGCCGTGGTCGGCATCGACCGCTACGGCGAGAGCGCGCCGGCCGGTGCACTGTTCAAGCTGTTCGGCTTCACGGCGCAGAACGTGGCCGACACCGTGCACAAGGTTTTGTCCAAGTAGTTTTCAAGCAACGCAAGGAGTCCCACGACATGGCGATCAAGGTTGGCATCAACGGCTTCGGCCGCATCGGGCGCATGGTGTTTCGTGCTGCCGTGCAGAACTTTCCCGGCATCGAGATCGTCGGCATCAACGACCTGCTCGAGCCCGACTACCTGGCCTACATGCTGAAGTACGACAGCGTGCACGGCCGCTTCAAGGGTGACATCGCGGTCGACGGCCACACGCTGATCATCAACGGCCGCAAGATCCGCCTGACCGCGCTGAAAGACCCGGCCGAGCTGGCCTGGGGCGAGATCGGCGCCGAGGTGATCGTCGAGTCGACCGGCCTGTTCCTGACCAAGGAGACGGCGCAAAAGCACATCGACGCCGGCGCCAAGAAGGTGATCATGAGCGCGCCCAGCAAGGACGACACACCGATGTTCGTCTACGGCGTCAACGACAAGACCTACGCCGGCCAGGCCATCATCAGCAACGCCAGCTGCACCACCAACTGCCTGGCGCCCATCGCCAAGGTGCTGCACGACAGCTTCGGCATCAAGCGCGGCCTGATGACTACGGTGCACGCCGCCACGGCCACGCAACGCACCGTCGACGGCCCCAGCCACAAGGACTGGCGCGGTGGCCGCGGCATCCTGGAAAACATCATCCCCAGCAGCACCGGCGCGGCCAAGGCCGTGGGCGTGGTGATCCCCGAGCTGAACAAGAAGCTCACCGGCATGTCGTTTCGCGTGCCGACCAGCGTTGTCAGCGTGGTCGACCTGACCGCCGAGCTGATCCGCGAAGCCAGCTTCGAGGACATCTGCAACGCGATGAAGGCCGCCGCCGCCGGCCCGATGAAGGGCGTGCTGGCCTACACCGAGGACAAGGTGGTCGCCACCGACTTCCGCGGCGAGCCTTGCACCAGCGTCTTCGATGCCGATGCCTCGATCGCGCTCGACAAGACCTTCATCAAGGTGATTGCCTGGTACGACAACGAATGGGGCTACTCGAACAAGGTGCTGGACATGGTGCAGGTAGTGGCGCGGTAGGCAGCCGGCCACCGCGCGCCTGCGTCGCCGTGCCGGATTGTTTCGGAGCAGCAACCGGGCACTCACCGTTCTTCGCGCGGGGTGCTCGTGTGCGATCCTAAACTGCCGGCATGAACATCGTGCGTGCGGGTCTCCTGGCCGTCGGCCTTGTGCTGGTTTTTGCCGGCGTCGCGGCCGCAGCGGGTCGCGGCCTGCCCCGCGAAACCACGGCCCGGGTGATCGTGGCCTTCAAGCCCGAGGCCGCCCTGCTGCGCGCCCAGGCCCTGTCGGCGAACGCGGGCAAAGACCAGGTCGCGGCGCTGGCCCAGCGCAGGGCCGATGGCCTGGCCGCGCGTGCCAGGGTCGTGCTGTCGGCGGGCCGCCTGCTGGGGCGGCGAGCGATGGTGTTGCGGGCCAGCGGCCTGGACAGCGACACCCTGGCCGCACGCCTGAGCGGTCACCCCGACCTGCTCTATGCCGTACCTGACCGGCGCCGTCGCATCGCCGCCGTGCCCAACGACCCCTTGTTCAGCGCCGGACCGGCCAGCGGCAAGGGGCCGATGGTCGGCCAGTGGTATGCACGCGCACCCGACGGCGTCACCCGCTCGGCGGTGAATGCGCTTGGCGCCTGGAACTACGTAACCGGCAGCCCATCACTGGTGGTGGCGGTGCTCGACACCGGCGTGCTGGCCGGCCATGTCGACCTGGCCGGCGTGGTACTTCCGGGCCACGACATGGTCACTGACCTGGACACGGCCAACGACGGCAATGGCCGCGACACCGATGCCAGCGACCCCGGCGACTGGATCACGGCGGCCGAAGACAGCAAGGTCGGCGGGCCCTTCCAGGGCTGCGGGGCACAGGACAGTTCGTGGCACGGCACGCAGGTGGCCGGCATCATCGCCGGCGCGGCCGACAACGGCGTCGGCATGGCGGGCATCGCGCACGGTGTTCGCATCCTGCCGGTGCGCGTGCTGGGCAAGTGCGGCGGCTACGACTCCGACATCATTGCCGGCATGTACTGGGCGGCCGGTGTCGACCAGCCGGGTTTGCCCGCCAGCCTCACGCCGGCGCGTGTACTCAACCTCAGCCTGGGCGGCGACGGGGCCTGCTCACAGGCCTACGTCGAAGCGGTGGCATCGATCGCGGCGCCGCCCTACAACGCTTTGGTGGTCGCCGCCGCCGGCAACAGCACCGGACACGCCGTCGGTACTCCGGCGAACTGCCCCGGCGTGATCGGCGTGGCCGGGCTGCGCCACGCCGGCAGCAAGGTCGGGTTCAGCGACCTGGGGCCCGAGGTCGGCATCGCCGCGCCCGGCGGCAACTGCATCAACATCGATGCCGCCAGCCCCTGCCTGTACCCCATCCTGACGACCAGCAACAGCGGCACCCGCGGGCCGGTGGCCAATGGCTGGATCTGGACCGATGCCTACAACATCAGCGTGGGCACCAGCTTCGCAACACCCATCGTGGCCGGCGCCGCAGCCCTGGTACTGTCGGCACGCCCGGATCTGAGCCCGGCCGAAGTCATCGCGCTGCTCAAGCGCACGGCCCGGTCCTTTCCCAGCAGCGGCGCCGACAACGGTGCCGACGATCCGACCCCCGTGGCGATGTGCCACGCCCCCAACGGCACCGGTCAGCTTCAGTGTTATTGCACGACCGGCCTGTGCGGTGCCGGCATGCTGGACATCGGCGCTGCCGTGCTCGAAGCGCAGCGCCGGGTTGCAGCAGCCGATTCGTCACAACAGCTGTTCGATTTCGCCGAACGCGGCATCTACAGCGCCTACTTCCCGGCCCCGGCCCCGGTGGAGACGCAGACTTCGGCGCCTTTCAGCTACCGCTATTACCCAGGCACCGGTGTCTACCTGGGTGTGGTGGTGCAGTCCGACAGTGCCTATGTGCTCGACGGCGTCTACGTCATGGGCGGCTCCTTCGGCAGCGCGCCGCTGTATGCCGGGCAGTTGACCGACTTCATCGTGCCGCGGCCCCACTGATCCGACCTTGGCAGCCGGGCACAATGCCCGCAACCCAGCAGATCTGCGCGCCATGACCGAGTCCGCCCTGTTCGAATCCCGATTGCATTCGCTGCCGCTGATCGCGCGCGGCAAGGTGCGCGAGAACTACGCCGTCGGCAGCGACCGGCTGCTGATGGTGGCCAGCGACCGCATCTCGGCCTTCGACGTGGTGATGGGCGAACCCATTCCCGGCAAGGGCGCCTTGCTGACCCGCATGGCCTTGTTCTGGTTCGACCGCCTGGCGCACATCGTGCCCCATCACCTGACCGGGCAGAACCCCGAAAGCGTGGTCGCCGCGGACGAGGTCGACCAGGTGCGCGGCCGTGCGATGCTGGTCAAGCGGCTGCAGCCGCTGCCGATCGAAGCCGTGGTGCGTGGCCACCTGGCCGGCTCGGGCTGGAAGGAATACATGCAGACGGGCAGCGTCTGCGGCGTCGCGCTGCCGCCCGGGCTGCAACTGGCCAGCCGGCTGCCGACGCCGATCTTCACCCCGGCCACCAAGGCCGAGGCGGGCGCGCACGACGAAAACATCAGCTTCGCGCAGGCAGCGGACCTGATCGGTGCCGAGCGTGCGGCGCAGGTGCGTGAGGTGGCGATTCGCTTGTACATAGAGGCGTCGAGTTATGCCTTGCAGCGTGGCATCGTCATCGCCGACACCAAGTTCGAATTCGGCCTCGACGCCCAGGGCACGCTGACGCTGATGGACGAGGTGCTGACTCCCGACTCATCGCGCTTCTGGCCGTTGGCATCCTGGGCCGAGGGGCAGAACCCACCGAGCTTCGACAAGCAGTACCTGCGCGACTGGCTGGAAGCGGCGCAGGTGGCCGGCCAACCCTGGAACAAGCGCGCGCCGGCGCCAGCACTGCCGGCCGAGGTGATCGCCGCCACGGCCGAACGCTACCGCCGGGCCGCCGAACTGCTCACCGGCTGCTGATCAGGCTGCCCGCAGGCCGCTGAACAGCGACTGCGAATCAGGCAACCAGCAGATCGCTGAACAGCGACTGCGAATCAGGCAACCAGCAGATCGCTGAACAGCGACTGCTGGGGGCGTCGGGGCTGGAAATGCCCGACCCGGGTGGCGATTTCGGCGATGTGTTCCGGCGTGGTGCCGCAGCAACCGCCGGCGATGTTGAGGAAGCCGCTGCGCGCAAACTCCTCCATCAGGGCCCCGGTGACCGGCGGTGTTTCGTCGAATCCGGTCTCGCTCATCGGGTTGGGCAGGCCGGCGTTCGGGTAGCAGCTGATGAAGGTGTCGCCGGCCACGCGCGCCAGCTCTTCGATGTAGGGCCGCATCAGCGCGGCGCCGAGCGCGCAGTTCAGGCCCACGGCCAGCGGCCGGGCGTGGCGCACCGAATGCCAGAAGGCTTCGACGGTCTGCCCCGACAGGATGCGCCCCGAGGCGTCGGTGACCGTGCCCGAGATGATCACCGGCAGCCGCTCGCCACACGCTTCCATCAGTTCATCGAGCGCGAAGATCGCCGCCTTGGCATTCAGCGTGTCGAAGATGGTCTCGACCAGGAACAGGTCGCAGCCACCCTCCATCAGCCCTTCGGCCTGCTCGCGATAAGCATCACGCAGCTGGTCGAAGCTGACATTGCGGGCGCCGGGGTCGTTGACGTCGGGGCTGATGCTGGCCGTGCGCGGCGTGGGGCCGAGCGCGCCGGCCACGAACCGCGGGCGATCGGCGCTGGCGTGGCGATCGGCCGCAGCGCGCGCGATGCGTGCCGCAGCGACGTTCATCTCTCGAGCCAACTCGGCCAGGCCGTAGTCTTCCTGCGCGATCGAGGTGGCGCCGAAGGTATTGGTTTCGATGATGTCGGCACCCGCCAACAGGTAGGCGTCGTGGATGTCGCCGACCACGTCGGGCCGCGTCAGCACCAACAGGTCGTTGTTGCCCTTCAGGTCCTTGCCATGGTCGGCAAAGCGCTGACCGCGAAAGTCGGTTTCACCGAGCCGCCGACGCTGAATCAGCGTGCCCATCGCGCCATCGATGATGACGATGCGTTCGGCCAGGATGCCGGGCAGGGCCGCGGCGCGCGTGTAAGCAGTGGATCGGGAAGGCATCTCACGATTGTCGGGCATGCCACCACCACGCGGACCCAGTGGCCCGCTTGCCCGGTCAGGGTTTGGGCGGCTGTTGCGGGTCGGCGGCGCCGGCCAGCAGGCTTTCGGAAAACATCGATTCGATGGCGCTGTCGGAATGGCGGCGCTTGCGCCGCACCCGGTCGGCAGCGCGCGCACGCTGCTGGCTGCGCTGATCGACCAGCAGCAGCACCAGGCCGATCGGCACCGCCGCGCCAGCCAGCAGGGTGACGATGACTTCCGGCAGCATGCGCGCATAGCCCGACACGACCTGACGATCGAGCCCCGACCCTGTCAGCACCAGTTCTTGTGCCGCCACCAGGCAGGCACCGAGCACCAGTGCCGCCATCAGGCGACGCGACCCGCGGTCGCCCGACGACCCGCGCCGGGCGCCCATCACCATGCGGCCAGAGACACCGAACCCGGTCAGGATCACCAGCAGCGCGAACACCATCGGCTCGACACGCCACTTCAGGCCAGGTTCGGCGCCAACCGACCAGATCACCGCCACCTGCAGCAGCAGGGTCAGCAGCGTGACCAGCACCATGGTGGCCAGCTGCTGCAGCCCGCTCGGGCGAAACGTGGTCCAGGCCATCAGCAGCACGACGGCGACGAACACCCCCAGCAGGCTGCCGAAAAGCTTGACCGGGTGATAGCCGATGTCAAAGGCCAGGCCCTGCGCGCTGATGTCGATGATCATCGCGGCCCAAACGCCGACGGCGATGGCCGCAGCGCCCAGCAGCAATTCGCGCCACAGCCGCACCGGCCCGTCGTAATGCAGCCGTCGCAGGTATTCGACGAAGGTGCGAGCGCCCAGAAACGCGATGCAGGCCGCAGCCATCCACAGCATCACCGACGGGTCGCCGAACACAGATCGCATTGGAAATGGGCCTCCTGGGTCAGCCGCAAGCACCACGCAGGGTCAGCGCAGGCAGACCGCCAAGCATATCGGCGCGCCCCGCACCGGTCAGCCACCCATTCGAGTGAATGTGCACGCTCACTAAAGAAATCCGATGCCGCGGCGCTGCCGCACCTCTGGTTTGACCCGGTGCTCGGCCTCGAGTTGGGCCAGAAAGCCGTCCGGGTCGAAACCCAGACCCAGGATTTCGATCTGCCGCTGCACGGCCGCGAAGTCGCCCGGCACCAGCTGGTCGAGCGCGCGCAGCCGCTGCCGCTGTTCGTCGATCAAGGCGCTGCGGTCGCCGGCCAGGGCCTCGATGACGAACATGCGCTCACGCTGCACTGCGGTCAACGGGTGAAAGCGGATCTTGAAGGTGAAGCGGCGCAGCGCGGCCTCGTCCAGCTCGTCGAACAGATTGGTCGTGCAGACGAAGACGCCGGCAAAGCGCTCCATGCCCTGCAGCATCTCGTTGACCTCGGTGACCTCGTAGTTGCGCTCGGCGAGGCGCCGGCTGCGCAGGAAGCTGTCGGCCTCGTCGAGCAGCAGCACCGCCTCTTCGTTGCCCGCCTCCTCGAACATGCGGGCCATGTTCTGCTCGGTCTCGCCGACGAACTTGCTGGCGATGTCGCTCGCCTGGCGAATCATCAGCGGGCGCTGCAGCGCCTGCGCGATGTGCTCGGCCAGCGCTGTCTTGCCGGTGCCCGGTGCACCGTGAAAACACAGCGTGCCATGGCCGCGGCGGCGCAGCGCCTCGACGATGCGCGGCAGCTCGAAGCGCGATTCGACGTTGAGCAGGCCGAGGTCGTATTGCGTGACCACCGGCCGCGCCGCCTTTTCGCGCGCATGGCTGCCGCCCAGTGCACGGTCGGCATTGCCCAGCTGGCGCAGGATCAGGCCCTCGACGGCCTGCGGATCGTCGGCGCCGGGGCCGACCAGACGCGCAAAGCGCACGGCGGTACGCACCTGCGCGGGCGTCAGTCCGCGCCGTTCGGCCAGGCGGGCTGAAAACTCGGGCCCCACCGGCACGCCCAACAACGCGCGCTGCACCAGACCTTCGCGCGCACCCGGCGGCGGCGACTTGAGCAGCAGGTGGTACTGGAAGCGGCGCCGGAACGCCGGGTCGATCTGCTCGATGCGGTTGGTGATCCAGATCACCGGCACCGGGTTGGTTTCCAGGATCTGGTTCACCCAGGCCTTGCCGCTGACGCTGCCCGACGCCGGCACATCGCTGCTGTCCATGCGCGCAATCAGCTGCGCCGCCTCGGTCGAGATCGGCGGAAACACGTCCTCGACTTCGTCGAACAAGAGCGCCACGCCGGGGCTGCCCTTCAGGAACACCTGGCTGATCTGCAGGCTGCGGTAACGGTCGCGGCCCGACAGGCTGTTGCCATCGCGGTCGGCGTATTCGACCTCATACAGCTCTAGGCTCGCGGCCTGCGCACAGACCTTGGCCAATTCGGTCTTGCCGGTGCCGGGCGGGCCGTACAACAACACGTTGACGCCGGCCTCGCGCCGCTCAGTCGCGTTGCGCAGCAGGCCGGTCAGCACCTGCACCTCGTCGCTGACAAAGGCGAAGTCGGCGCCGGCCAGCTCGCTCTTGGGCGCCGGCCGCGTGAACACCGCCATCAGGTCGCCCGGCCCCGCGTATTCGCGCATCAGCACCGGCGGCAGCTGCTCGCTGACCTTCATCAGGTCGGCCAGATCGGTGATGTTCTGCTCCGAGATCAGGTTCTCGATCATGCCGATGCGCTCGAGGCGCGAACCCGCCCGCAGCGCCTCGGCCACGTCGCGTTCGTCGACACCGGCCACGGCGGCCAGCGCGGCATAGGCCTCCTGCGCAGTGGCGACCTTGAACTCGACCAACAGGCCGCGCAGATCACGCTGGCAACGCGCCAGCGTGCCGTACAGCAGCAGCGCGCGCTCGGCCGGATTGAGCTGCAGCAGCCCGGCCAGCGCGTCGATGTTCTTCTGCACCAGCGCCGACTGCTTCTTCAGGCGCCGCGTCAACCATTCGCAGCTGTTGGACAGCACGGCCAGCAGATCCTTGGGCGCGTCCTTGATGTACTCGTCGATGTAGAAGAACAGCGTGCCTTCTTCGTAGGGGCCGCGCCAGGAGCCGTGGCGGGCGATGAAGGCCTCGTCGCTCAGCGCTTCATGGCCCCGCCAATGCGGACTGCCCTTGCAGCGACGTGTCAGGAAGCCGCGCAGCCGGCCCAGCACCGGCAAGGGCCAGACCAGATGGCGTCCCACCAGCGACAGCAGGCTGCCCCAGTCGCGACGCAGGTTGAAGCGTCCGGCCTGGTGCAGCGTCAGCGTGAGCACGAAGTGCGAACACAGCACATCCATCACCGGCGCGTCTTGCAGGCCCGGCGACAGCACGAATCGACTCTCGGCTGCAAGCCGTCCCGACGTCTTGGCCATTACCCCTTCACTTTCCTGCCTGGCATGCCCCATCTTGTCGCAGTGTGGGCAGGGTCGCAAGTCCAAGGCCGGCCGGGGCCGCTGCGCTCAGGGTTGCTTCAGGTGACGGTCCAGAAAGCGCTCGAGCCTGAGCGCGAAATCGACGCGGTTCTTCACGGTCAGCCAGCCGTGGCCCTCGTCGTCGTAGACGATCCACTCTGGCGCATGGCCGGCGTCGGTCAGCGCGTCGCGCATGCGGGTGCCGTGCAACAGGGGCACCCGGCGATCGAGCGCGCCGGCGGCCAGCAGCACCGGCACCTTGATGCGCGCCGCCTGCGCCAGCGGCGATGTCGCCTTGAGCTGATTGGCGTCGGCCACGGGGTCACCGATCAAGCCCGGGTAGTCGAAGCCGCGGTTCTCGTCGCTCTGATCCGAGATGCTCGTCCATTGGTACATCAAACGGGGATCGGTCACCGCGACCCAGGCCGCGCCGCAGCGGTACTGGTCGGGGTCTTTGACCAGACCCATCAAGGTGGCGTAGCCGCCATAGCTGGCGCCGGCAATGCAGACCCGCCTGGGATCGGCCATGCCCTTGGCAACGGCCCAGGCCAGCGCGTCGCTGAGGTCGTCCTGCATCGCCCGTCCCCACTGCTTGAAGCCCGCCTTGAAGTGCGCGTCACCATAGCCCAGGCTGCCGCGGAATTCAGGCTCGATCACCAGGTAGCCCCTGGAGGCCAGAAACTGCGGCATCGGGTCCCAGCGCCAATGGCCGCCGCGCACCCAGGGGCCGCCGTGCACCAGCAGCACCGTGGGCCGCGGGCCGCCGGCCTTGATGGCCGGCGTGGTCACCCAGACCGGCAGGTCCAGGCCATCTCGCGCCTTGATGCGATGGAAGTCGAGCTGCGCCATCTGATTCGGGTCGATGCCGCGACGTCGGTTGCCGATCAGACGCCAGGCCCGCGTGTCGGCGCGGTACAGCAAGTACACACCGGGGTCACGGTCCGAGAACGACTCCACCAGCACCACCATGTCGCTTTCGCTGCAACGGCGGCAACTCAGCCGGTTGACGCGCCCCGGCAGCTTGCCATCGGCCTCTTGCTGCAAGGCCTTCAGTCGCGGATCGAACCAGACCGTGGTTTCCGCGTCGGTTTCCAGGCGAACCCCAAGGGTCTGGCCGCCGGGCGTCTCCGCCACCAGCTCGCCGCGGAAGTCAAAGCCCGGCGCACGCACCACGGCATCGCTCATCGGCGCGCGCTTTTCGAAGTCGAAGCGGTGCAGCTCGCTGGTGCCACGCGGCCCGCTGGCGACGGTGACGAACAGGTCACCGGCCGCATCGAAAAAGCGAGGCACGAAAGGCGCTGCGTAGCGCGGGTAGTCCGCCAGGGGCTGCCAGGCATCACTGCGCGGCGGCTTCCAGAAGAGGCGATCGCGACCCTCCTTGGCGGTGACCACCACCCGCGGTTGGCCCTTGGCATCGAACCACCAGTCGCGCGTGTCCGGCGGCGTTCCCGGCGCCAGGTTTCGCGAACGGCCATTGACCACGTTCAGCCGCTTGGGCATCACGTCACGCAGATCACCGCTGTTGCTGAAGCTGTACTCACCGACGATGACCTCGTCACCGCCGTCGTTGGGCACGTGCAGCAGTCGGTGGTTCCAGCGTAGCCGGTCGCGGGTGGCAGTGCGCATCTCCGCGACGAAGTCCCGTTGCAGCTCGATCAGTTGGCGCTGGTCACTGCCGTCGGGCCTGACGCTGAACAAGCCGGCGCCGAAGGGCTGGTCGCCACCGCCGCGGTCAAGGTCGATCACGTCGAACACCAGCCGATCGTCGTTGACCCAGTCGAAACGCCGGATGTCGGCGTCGTTGAAACCGGCCGCCAGCTTCACCTGGCCCCATTCGCGCAGATCGAAGACCACCAGCGAGACGCGGGCGCCCCGATGATTGCTGCTCATGGCCAGCCAGCGCCCCGAAGGTGACAGCACGGCGCGACCGATCTCGGGCACCTTGAAGAACAATTCGGCGGGCGGCAGCTCGGCCGCGCCGGCTGTGTCCATGGCTCCGCCGACCAGCGCAAGCACAACGCACAGGGCCTCGAGGTGGCGACGGCAACGGCCCATCGGTCTCATCGAATCCTCCCTGCCGACGCGACGGCATGTTCTGCCAACCATGCTAGCGCCGCCCGCAGGTAAGCCGAATCCGGGTCAGCCCGGCCTGCCGCATACTTGCGACTCACGTCACCGAACTGCTGCCCGCATCGATCGATGAACCCGTCCGAGCCCACCAGCGCCCTCAACGACCAACTGTTGCAGGCGATGGCCGCACGCGGTGGTGTCAAGGCTTTTCCTGCCAACGCCGTACTGGTCAATGAAGACGATGACTCGGACTCCATCTTCATCGTGCTCAAGGGCAAGGTAAAGGTCTACGGCGCCGGCAGCAACGGCCGCGAGGTGGTCTACACGACCTTGGGCCCGGGTCAGTATTTCGGTGAGATGACGCTGGACGGCGGCCCGCGCTCGGCCTCGGTGATGACGCTCGAGCCCTGCACCTGCGTGGTCGTCACCGGCGCCAACGTGCGCGACTTTCTGGCCGAACACCCCGACTTCGCCCTGCACCTGATCCGCAAGCTGATCGCGCTGGTGCGCCGGTCGACCGACACCGTCAAGCGGCTGGCGCTGGACGATGTCTACACGCGCATCTCCAAGCTGCTGCACGAGCTGGCGCAGAACGACGGCGGCCGTCTGGTGGTGACCGAACGGCTGACGCAGCAGGACATCGCCGACCGTGTGGGCTCGTCGCGCGAGATGGTCAGCCGCATCTTCAAGCAGCTGACGATCGGCGGCTACGTGTCCACCGAAGGCCGGCGCATCGTGCTGCTGAAAAAGTTGCCAACCCGCTGGTGATGACGCGTCTGGTCAGGCCGGCGCTGGCTACACTCTGGCCCCTCACGGTCGGCTGTCGGAGCCGGCACACAGCCCGGATGGAACCTGCATGCAACCGACTTCGCTGATTGCCCCGTTGCTGCTGCTGGCGGTCGCCTCGACCGCCGTCGCCGCGCCGCCCAAGGCCCAGCTGATCGATCATTCCAGCGACGCCCTGA
This sequence comes from Rubrivivax sp., assembly GCA_016707445.1. Lineage (GTDB taxonomy): Bacteria > Pseudomonadota > Gammaproteobacteria > Burkholderiales > Burkholderiaceae_C > Rubrivivax. The sequence continues at coordinate 362,092 of JADJHR010000006.1, read as the reverse complement.
TCAGCGCCCAAAGCGCCAGGTCGCTGCTGGCCGAGGGCATTCCCGCCAAGGTGTGGAAGATCTACCCGGCATCCAAATGGGCCTTCACCAGCCAGGTCGAGGGCGGCCTGACCGCCAACGGCACATGCGTCGTCACGGCGCGCGTGATGATGCTGCCGCTGACGCCGTCGCTGAAAGCGGTGCTGTTCCGGCCCAGCAAGACGGCCACCGCCTTCGATGCCCAGGCCGGTTCCACCGCCGAACAGTGCCGCGATCTGGCCAAGAACAAGCTCAAGAAGGCCATCGAAAGCGTGGTGTCGAGCCTGGTCAAGGCCTGAGGGGCCGCCGGCACGACCTATGTGGCGCTGCCGAAGGCCACCAGGCGGCCGCGCTCGTCGAGCAGTTCGAACGCGCTGTCCTTGCGCAACAGCCTCAGCGTCTGCCCCAGGCAGGACTTGCGGATGAAGCTCAGCTGCAACTCGGACTGACCGACGCCCCACTCGGCCAGCTCGCGCGTCACCAGGTTGCGCAGATACATGGGCTGCACATGGGGATGGCGCCGCCCCAGCAGCCGCGCCCCCAATCTGGAGGTGTGCACGGGACTGATCTGGCCCGACAGGCGGCCAAACCGTCGGCCGGCGTCGGTGGCGATGTACAGCTGCCGCACCTGCACGTCGTTGGCGCCACCGTCGAGCTCGGCGCCGCGGCGGCGCAGGCGGCTTGCAGCGCGTCGCAACAGGTCGTCTTCGCTGGCCTGCACCGCATCGGCGACCTGCAGCGCGCTGACCAGCAAGGCATCCTCGACCAGCGCAAGGTGATGGCCCGCGTCATCGCTGATGCGTGTTTCCAGCAGCAGCAGCACCTCGGTCGGACCGGCTCGCACGGCGCGCATCAGCTGGCAATCGAGCTGCTGACCACCCACCGCCAGGCCCTGGGCGCCGCCCGCCGGCAAGCGCGTGCGGTGACGCAGCAGATGCACGTGCCGGAGGTTGACGCCCAGATCGGCCAGGACCCGCGCCTGCAGCAGTTCGTTCACGCCCTGTGCGTACATGAACGGGTAGTTCACGCCGACCGGGCCGTTGCGCAGGTCGAACAGCGTACTGAAGGCATCGCGCAGGGCGGTGTCGGGTTCGAAGCGGGCGGCATAGTGGCCCGCGCGACCGGGCCGCAGTCGATGCTGGCGAAGCAAGCCCGGTACGGCCAGTGCCCACCAGCGCGCGCCGTAGCGCAGAGCACGGGCAGCACTGGGCAGCCGGAGAACAGCGACTTGTCCGGCGTCATCTGGCGCGACCGAATCGGACCGTGGCGACGGGATCGCGGAGGCGGCGGGCAGGTTCATGGGGGACTTCCGAAGCGGCGAGGCCATGCCCGCCAGTGTCGGCAGCTGCGCCCGCCGGCGCGGTGACCGATGACGCCTCGAAGCTGTGATCGATTCACACGGCCAAGCGGGCCGCGGCGATGGTCAGAGCAAGTCCCGGGTTTCCGGATGGCGCCGCATGTACGCCGCCACGTAACTGCACTGGGGCTGCACGCGCAGACCTTCGGTGCGTGCCCAGTCCAGCGCGCAGCGCACCAGAGCAGCGGCAAGGCCGCGGCCCCCGCAAGCCGGCGGCACCTCGGTGTGCGTCATCAGCAGCACATCGCCCTGGCGTCGGTAGACACACATCGCCAAGCCTTCGTCCAGCGCGAGCTCGAAGCGCGAGGCCTCGGGCCGATGCACGATGGGCAAGGGCGATTCGATCATCATGGACCGCGACTTTAGCGGCCGATGGCAAAGACCCTCACCCCGGCCCCGGACCGATTGCAACAACTCAAGCCCGGGTCGCGACAGCAGCGCAGAATGAAGCAGCCGATCCTGGAGATCCCCGATGAAGCCGACCCGCGACATGGCCCTGACCGTCAGCGACCTGATGCGCGAAGACCCCGTGGCGATGGATGTGACCCTGCCCGACAGCCAGGCCCTGGTGCACCACCCCGATGGCTACTACTGGCTCAGTGCCAATGGCCGCCAGCAGATCGGCCCCTACGACAGCGCCGAAGCGGCGCTGGCCGATCTGCACCGCGCAGAACTGGACGACGACATCGAACCCGAAGAAAGCCTGCCCGAGGCCGAGCTCGCGCTGGGGCTGTCGGACTGGCTGGACCCCGACACCGGCGCACTGGCCGAAGCCACGCACACCCACATCGAGGATCACTGAGCCGCGCTGCGGGGTCAGCGTGTGCTGGCCTTGAAGTTGGTGAAGATGCGCGTCTGCACGCGGCGGATGTCCTGCGGCACCGCGTCGGGCGGGGTCATCTTCTTCAGGTCGGCAGCCGACAGGAAGATGGTGGGGTTGTCAGCCACGCTCTTGGCCACGAACTTCTTCGACGCCAGGTTCGGGTTGGCGTAGAAGACCTTGTTGGTCAGGCTGGCGTGCACCTCGGGGCGCAGGATGTAGTTGATGAACAGGTGCGCGTTCTTCACATGTTGCGCGTCCTTGGGGATCGCCATCGAGTCGAAGAACAGCGTCGCGCCCGACGGCGGAATCAGCGCCTGGATGTCGTTGCCGCTCTTGCTGTCGATGGCGCGCTGGCGCGCGATGTTGATGTCGCCCGAATAGCCCATCACCACACACAGCGTGCCGGCCGCCAGGTCATTGATGTAGCCCGACGACGAGAAGCGGGTGACATAGGGACGCACCTTGGTCAGCATGTCGCGCGCGGCGTCGTAGTCCTTGGCCTGCCGGCTGAAGGGCGCCTTGCCGGCATAGGCCATCGCCACCGGCAGCACCTCGGACGCCGAGTCGAGCAGGTTGATGCCGCAACCCTTGAGCTTGGCGGCGTACTTGGGATCGAAGATCAGGTCCCAGGCATTGGCGGGCATCGATGTAGCGCCCAATTCGGCCTTGACCTTGGCGGTGTTGATGCCGACCGTGATGTAGCCCCACATCCAGTCGACCAGGTACTGGTTGCCGGGATCGACCTTGGCCATCTGCTCGAGCACGGCAGGGTCGAGGTTGCCCCAGTTGCTCAGCAGGCTGCGATCCAGCTTGCGGAACAGGCCGGCCTCGATCTGCGCCTTCGCGAAATGAGCCCCGGGCACCACGATGTCGTAGCCGGTCTTGCCCGCCACCAGCTTGGCGTGCAGGATCTCGTTGTTGTCGTAGTTGTCGTAGCGCACCTTGATGCCGGTCTCCTTCTCGAAGTTCTTCAAGGTGTCGTCGGCGATGTAGTCCGACCAGTTGTAGATGTTGAGCACCTTGGGTTCGGCCGCCCCCTGGGCCGACAAGGCCAGCGGCGCGGCGGCAGCCAGGGCCAGGCAGGTATGGACTAGGGCCTTCAGCGGCAAGGGCAAGGACATGGCGAACCTCGAATGGACAGGTGCTTGGACGATCACTGAGAACGCATCAGTCGGAATTGTGGCCGACACGGCCGCACCCTCCGGCTGTCGCCGCCCTGCTGTTGCGCGCAGCGGGCGCGCTGGCCGCCGGTGCAGCGAGAATGATCGGGTTCCGTTTTGACCGGCAGCCCACATGACCGCTCTCATCCTTGGCCTCGTGATTTTTCTCGGCGTGCATTCGGTGCGCATCGTGGCCGAGCCCTGGCGTACGCGCATGCGTGCGCGGCTGGGCGAGGGCGCCTGGAAGGGCCTGTACTCGCTGCTGTCGCTGCTGGGCTTCGGCCTGATCGTGTGGGGCTACGGCCTGGCGCGCCAGCAGCCGGTGTCATTGTGGGCGCCCATGCCCTGGGCGCGCCACCTGGCGTCGCTGCTGACGCTGCTTGCCTTTGTGCTGCTGGTCGCCGCTTATGTGCCAGGCAACAGCATCAAGGCGCGGCTGCACCACCCCATGATTCTGGGCGTGAAACTCTGGGCCCTGGCGCATCTGCTGGCCAACCACACGCTGGCCGACCTGCTGCTGTTCGGCGGTTTCCTGCTCTGGGCAGTGCTGAGTTTTCGTGCCGCGCGCCAGCGTGATGCAGCCGTAGGCACGCGCTACCCGGCGGGGGCTGCAGGGCCCACGGTCATCACCGTGCTGGTGGGATGCGCGGCCTGGGCGGCATTCGCGCTGTGGGCACACACGGCCTGGATCGGCGTGCGGCCCTTCGGCTGAGCTTGTGAAGCTCAGTCGCAGCGTCAGCCGGCTTCCGGCTTGTCCCTGAACTCGTCGAGCGTGCGGCCCGCGGCCAGCGCATCGCGCAGCCATTGCGGGCGCTTGCCGCGGCCACCCCAGCTGCCACCGCTGCCGTTGCTGTAGGTGACGGCCGCCTTGCCGACCTTCGGCGTCGCGTTCTTGGTTGCCTTCTTCTGGCGCAGCGCGGTCTTCTTGGTCGACTTGGCGCCAAAACCCAGGTCGGCCGCCGTCAGCTCGTAGAAGTCGATCGCCTCGCGGATGCGGCCGATGACGCCGTCGAGCTCCTTGCGGCGCAGCCGTTCGGCTTCGACCTGCAGGTCGGCGATCTGTTGCTGGATCTGTTCGTAGGTTTTGGCCATTCGCGGGTCCGGTGATGAAAATATCGCGGGCCCTGAATCCGACACTGACGGACGGCTGCCCCCTGAAACGGCGCGCACCTTACCACGAAGGCCACGATCACCATTGCAAGGGGTTGCATCGATAGTAGGCACTCAGTTCGGCATACAGGGCCGCATGTTTCTCGGCGAGCGCGGCGGGCCGCTCGAAGAACAGTTCCGACACCACGGCAAAGAACTCGCCCGGATCGGTGGCGCCGTAAGGGTCGATCAGCGTCGTCTCGCCACGCGCCAGCTGGGCCCGCAGTTCGTCAAAGGCCGCGCCTAGAGACTGCGCCCAGCGGCCGTAGGCCTCGCGGCCGCCCAGGAAGGGGGCGCCGTTGGCAGGGCCGTTCTCCTGGTCGAGCTGGTGCGCAAATTCGTGGATCACCACGTTGTGCCCGTCGTCGGCGTCGGCGGCGCCAGCCAGCACGTCGGCCCAGGACAGGATCAGCTGGCCCTGCTGCCAGGATTCACCGATCAACACACGACGCGCGTCTTGCACGATGCCCCCCTCACTGACCGGTCGCTGCACGACGAAGGCGCCGGGGTAGACCAGCACCTGGCGCAAGCCGCGAAAGCTGCCCGCCGGCCGGCCCAGCAGCAGCAAGGCGGCCTGGGCCGACACCAGCACTCGGACCTCGTCGGTGATGACCTGCCCCTGGCAGCCGATGAACGGCAGCTGCGCCACCAGCACCTGGACATGGCGCTGCAACTGGCGCTGCAAGGGCACCGGAAGGCGGCGGTAGAGCGCAAAGCGCTGCCGCAGGATGGCACGCCAGGCGCTCGGGAAGGGCCGCGCGGTGATGTGCGATCGGCGCCACGCCGCCCACAGCGGCGGCCCGGCCAGCCAGCCGACCACCGACAGCAGCAGCGCCACGACAAGCAAGGGGGCAAGAACCAAGCGCACACCTCCGGGCTGAGTGTGGCAGCTGAGGCCGGTGCGGGCGAACTCAAGCGGTGCAGGGGCACAGGCCGCCAGGCGACAGGGCCGACATGCCGCCTTACGATGTCGTGACCCGAGCTGCGCTGCGGACCCGCCCATGCCCACCCCCTTCTTCGACGACCCCGACCAGTTGGCACCACCGCGCGTGGCCCGCATGGTCTTCGACGACGGTAGTTTCGTGCTGCGTTCGCCTGAACCCTTGAAGCCCTATTCGCGCTGCGTGGGTGAGTGGGTCGAGCGCTGGGCCGCCGAAACCCCCGACGCACCCGCGGCGGCCGAGCGCCGAGCCGATGGCAGCTGGCGCCGGCTGACGTGGCGCCAGTTGCGCCAGGCCGTGGGCGCGGTGGCGCAGGGCCTGCTGGACATGGACCTGCCACCGCAGCGGCCGGTGGTGGTGCTGTCGGACAACAGCATCGACCACCTGCTGCTGATGCTGGCCGCGATGCATGTCGGCCGCGCGGTGTGCACGGTCAGCAGCGCCTACTGCCGACTGACCCAGGACCACGGCAAGATCCAGGGCATCCTGGCCACGCTGGGCCCGGCGCTGGTCTATGCCGCAGACGCCGCCACGTACGGCCCGGCCCTGCGAAGCAGCGCACCCGACGCGGTGGTGGTGTTCAGCCAGGGCGCCGAAACCTTTGCCGGTGCCTTGCCGTTCGAGCCGCTGCTGCACAGCAGCGAGACCCCCGCCGTGCAGCAGGCCTTCGCTGCCATCGCCCCCGACGACCATGCCAAGTACCTGCTGACCTCGGGCTCCACCGGCCACCCCAAGGTGGTGATCAACACCCACCGCATGCTGTGCGCCAACATGCAGATGATGGCCCAGGCCTGGCGCTTCCTGGCACACGAGAAGCCGGTCATCGTCGACTGGCTGCCCTGGAGCCACACCTTCGGCGGCAACCACAACCTGAACCTGGTGCTGCGCCACGGCGGCACCATCCACATCGACGAGGGCCGGCCCGCGCCGGGATTGATCGACAAGAGCCTGCGCAACCTGGCCGAGGTGCAGCCCACGCTGTGGTTCAACGTGCCGCGTGGCTTCGACATGCTGCTGCCGGCGCTGGAGGCCGACGACGCACTGGCGCGCGCCGTCTTTGCCCGCTTGCGCATGGTGTTCTATGCCGGCGCGGCGCTGCCGCAGGCCAGCTGGGACCGGCTGCAGGCCGTGGCCCGGCGCGCGCGTGACGGCGCCCCGCTGTGGTTCACCACCAGCTGGGGCAGCACCGAAACCTCGCCCGCCGTCACCAGCGCGCATTGGCAGCTCGACCGCGCCGGTGTCATCGGCCTGCCGCTGCCGGGCCTGGAGCTCAAGTTCACGCCCAACGGCCAGAAGCTGGAATTGCGTGTGCGTGGCGTGACGGTCTTTCCCGGCTATCGCCACGCCGCCCAACTGACAGCGCAGGCCTTCGACGAAGAGGGCTACTACCGCATCGGCGATGCCGGCACGCTGGCCGACCCGGCCGAGCCCGCACGCGGCGTGGTCTTCGACGGCCGCGTGGCCGAGGACTTCAAGCTCGGCAGCGGCACCTGGGTCAGCGTGGGCACGCTGCGCATCCGGCTGGTATCGGCGCTGGCACCGCTGGCGCAGGACGCCGTGATCACCGGGCATGACCGCGCTGAAGCCTGCGCCTTGATCTTTCTGAGCGCACAAGCGCGCGAACTGAGCGACGCTGCGCTGCGCCAGCGCATCGCGCAGGTGCTGGCCGATCTGCGCCGCGACGGTGGTGGCAGCTCGCAATGGGTGGCGCGCGCGCTGATGTTGGCCGATGCACCGAGCGCCGACGCCGGCGAGATCACCGACAAGGGCTACGTCAACCAGCGCGCCGTGCTGCAGCGCCGTGCCGCCGACGTGCAAGCCCTGTACGACGCCCCTTACGATGTGCGCGTCATCATCCCCTGAGCTTCAGCACCCGCATGACCCGCAGCACCAGCATTTCCGTCAATGTCCAGTGGGGCGATTGCGACCCCGCCGACATCGTCTTCTTTCCCAACTTCAACCGCTGGATGGACGCGTCGGCGCAGCATTTCTTCACCCAGTGCGGCGTGCCACGCTGGCGCGAGCTGGAAACCACGCGCGGCATCGTCGGCACACCGCTGCTCGAGATCAACACCAAGTTCTACAAACCGGCGACCTACGGCGACCACATCGAGGTGCACACCTGCGTCGAGGAATGGCGCGCCAAGGTCTTCATCCAGCACCACCGCGTGCTGCGCGGCGACGTGCTGCTGTGCGAGGGGCGAGAAACGCGCGCCTTCGTGCAGCGCATCGACGGCCGCCTGAAGGCGATCGCGGTGCCCGAAGACATCAAGGCGATGTGCAGCTGAAACCCCAACCTTGGAGAACCCATGGCCACCCTGAAGCCACCTGCCGACCCTGAAACCAATGCGCGCGTCAAAGCCGTCTTCGACGACATCCGCGCCACGCGCAAGACCGACTTCGTCAACAACCTGTGGCGCCACCTGGCCTTCGACCCGGCCCTGCTGGAACGCACCTGGGGCGAGGTCAAGGCGCTGATGGCCACACCGTCGACGCTGGACCCTCTGACCAAAGAGCTGATCTACATCGCGGTGTCGATCACCAACGGCTGCAGCTACTGCGTGCATTCACACACCGCCGCGGCGCGCGGCCACGGCATGACAAGCGCACAGCATGCCGAGCTGATGTCGATCGTGGCGCTGGCGGCCAAGACCAACCAGCTGGCCACCGCGCTGCAACTGCCGATCGACAAGGTGTTCGACGTCGGCGCCTGACAACGTTCCTCAGGCCAGATCGGCGAACTGCACGGCCACGGCCTGTAGCGCCTGCCTGATCTGCTGCACCAGCGCAGAGTCCCGATGGGCCGACAGCAGCAGCTGCTGTGTGGCGCGCGTCATTGCCACGTACAGCAGCCGCAAGGCGTCGTCGACCGGCTCGCCCCTGTACGGCAGCGCCTGCAATCCGGCCACCGCCACCAGCGAGAACTCGAGCCCCTTCGCGCTGTGCAGCGTGAGCAGCTTGACCCCGGGCTGGCGCCAGTCGATGCGGCGGAAGCTGGGCGCCGCCATCGACTGCAGCGCCAGCCCGCGCCGGCGCAAGGCGTTTTCCAGTGGCGACATCAGGCTCTTGGTGCGACACAGCACGGCCATGTCCTCGAGCGCCCATCCGTCGTCGTGCGCCGCGCGCAGCCGCTCGGCCACCCAGTCGGCTTCAGCGCGCGGGTTGTCGGCCAGCATCAGCACCGGCATCGGGCCGCGCCGGCCGGCACTGGCAGGCTGCACCAGTTGCAGCTCGTCGTCACCTCGCACATCGGCATCGCTGAGCAGGCCTTGCGCGCAGTGCAGTGCCAGCGTCAGCACCTCGGCCGTATTGCGGTAGTTCAGCCGCAACACGCTGGTGCGGCCGCGCGCCTCGATGCCGACGCCCGCAAAGTTGAATTTTCGCCGGCGCGATTGGTAGATGCTCTGTGCATCGTCGTACAGCACCAGCAGGCTGCGTGTTTCAGGGCTGACCATGCGCGCTGCGATGCGCAGCCAGGCGTCGTCGAAGTCATGCGCCTCGTCGATCAGCAGCGCCAGGTATTGGCCTGCGGGCACACGGCCGTTGTCGACCGCACGCTCGACCACGCCGGCCAGCGCTTCGAAGTAGGCATCACCCTTGAGCCCGGCAGTGCCGTCGAGCTGATAGCTTCGAACCAGGTCCTGGCACCAGGCGTGGAAGGTGCGCACCTGCACCCGTTCGTCGACACCGCGCTGGCGCAGCAGCGCCGAGATGCGGTCGGCCAGCGACCGGTTGTAGCAAAGCACCAGCACCGGCTGATCGGGCCGCGCGGCCAACGCCAGATGGGCGGCGCGAAAGATCAGGATCATGGTCTTGCCCGAGCCGGCGGCGCCGTGGATGACGCGGTGCCCCTCGCCCAGCGTGCGCGCAACCTGCTCCTGCTGCAGGTCCATCACCGTCATCAGGTCGGGCAGCGCCGGAGGTGACGGCGGTGCATCGAACGGCAGCTCGGGCTGCAATGGCAAACGGATCTCAGGGAACAGGTGCCAGCGAATGCGATCGCGCTGCGGCAGGGTCAGCGTGTGCGGGTAGCTGACCGTGAACAACCCCCACAGCCGGCGCTGAAAGGCCATGGCATCGATGCCGTCGTCCAGGTCGTCGCGCAGCAGGGTGCGCGACGTCGGAAACAGCTCGTTGAAATCGCTGCCCGCCACATCGGCACGCGTCAGGTGTGACATCACCACGCCGTGCCCATGCGGAAACAGCAAGCGGCCGGCAAACGGCCCGTCGGCATGCACCAGTGCCGGGTCGGTCTTCATCAGGTCGACCAGTTCCAGCACCACGTCGCGCGCCTGGCGCAACGGGTGCGCCACCGTGACACGGCCTCGCGCGGTGTGCAGCTCGACCGCGTCGCGCGTGGCCGCGCCCAGCGTGCTGCGCTTCCAGTCCTTCACCTCCAGCAGCAGCACGCCCCAGCGCGGGCTCAGGATCACGAAGTCGGGCTGGCGCGCGCGCGGGCCGATCGGGATGTCGTGCCAGACCAGGTAGTCGTCTTCCAGGCAGCGCTTGAGCTGATGCAGCACACGGCGCTCGCCCGCGCTGCAGCGGGCGTCGACGTTGGACAGACCTTGCGGAAACAGCGCCATGGCCGGCGCAGCCTAGCAGGACCGCGAGCGCCGCGAGGGCGGCGCCGGCCAAGCGCCGATGGCTAACGATCCGACGCCCGGCCAGTCGACCGGTCAGCGCCGGCTCGGGGCGGCACGGCGTCCAGGCGCGCCAGCCGGGTGAGCGTTGGTGCTGACGATGGCGGCGCCGTATGTTGCGCCACCAGGCGTTGCAGGCAGGCACCCTGCTCGGCACGCGCCGGCCGCGCCTGGCAATCGGCGGCCAGTTGCAGAACTTCAGGCGTGGGCTGCAGCCAGGGCTGTGACGAGGCCTGGAAAAACAGACCGAGCAGCGCCGCCAGCAACCCGACACTGGTGATCGCCGCGCCGGCCAGACCGGCCCAGCGCTGACCGGCCGCGGGAATGAAGGTTTGAAGCCTGGACATGGTCGGCTCCCGGAAGTGAAGGGGCATCCAGCCTCGGCGCGGCCGCGCGTTGCTGCATCCGCAAGCCAGACGAACGACCCGACCGCGTCATCCGCTGTGTGGCGAACGTGAATTCCGTCACATCGCGACACTGAAACATTGCCAGCCCGGCAATCGTTCACATCCCTAGGCTGTCGCCACGCTCTGAAGCAGATTCGCCAAAGGGCCACCCAAGGGGAGAACAGCATGGTTCTGGAACAGCAAATCGACGGCTTCGCCCGCGCCCGGGCCCAAAGTCAAACCGCGCTTGTCGACGACTGTCGCAGCGGTGCAGCCACCGACTGGAAAGGACCCGAACGGCGCGCCGAGGCCACATCGACCACGCGCTGGCTGGCGCAGATGCTGGACGAAGTCGACTACGGCATGCTGCTGCTGGTGGACGCGGCGCGTGTGCTGCACGCCAACCATGCGGCGCGCATGGAATTGGACGCCGAGCATCCGCTGCAGGTGGTGGGCGACACACTGCGCGTGCGCGAGGCGCAGGACCTGATGCCACTGCACCAGGCCTTGCTGGCTGCACGCGGCGGTCAGCGCAAGCTGGTGACGCTGGGCCGCGACGACGGCAGCGTCAGCGTGGCGGTCACGCCACTGGGCCTGCTGGGCCTGGGCGGGCCAGCGGCCACGCTGCTGCTGCTGGGCAAACGAAAGGTCTGCGCCACCTTGACAGTGCAGATGTTCGCGCGCTGCCACGGCCTGACGCCGGCCGAGGCGCGGGTGCTGGAAGCGCTGAGCGCCGGCATCGAGCCGCGCGAGCTGACGCAGCTGCACGGCGTGGCGCTGACCACGGTGCGCACGCAGATCGCCGCCATCCGCCTGAAGGTGGGCGCCCAGAGCATTGGCGACGTGCTGCGCCGCGTGGCGGTGCTGCCGCCGGTGGTGGGGGCGTTGCGGGGTGTTGCCTGAGGCTGGGCGGCGGAAGGCAACTTGCGCCGCGCGCAGGCTCAGCCGGCGGACACGAGATGGCCTTCGGCCTTCGCCAGCCACGACGCAGTCCGCAGGGACTGCGCCGTGCGCGGGCTCAGTGGCTGGCCAGGGTGGTGGGGATGGTCGGCGCTTCGGTATCGGCAAAGCCGATGTCGAAGGACACCAGCTGACTGCCCTGCGCCGTGTTGTCGCAAGTCAGCCGGTTGATCGCCCGGTGCATCAGCCGGCGGTATTCCAGGCGACCGCCCGTGGCCTGAACGAAGATGGCCTGGCCGCCTTCGACGCGCATCTGCACGTGCACCGTGGCCGGGATGCCCACATCACGGGCGGCGAAGGCCAGCGCGTCCTGCAGCTGGGTGTCGATGCCGGGACACAGCTCGCGCAACGGCGTGGCGTCGGGCTTGGACTCAGCCGCGGGCAGGCTGTCGGTCACCGTGGCGCCCGCGGGCTGCGCGGGCAGCAAGGCCGCCAACGTGGCCGCGGCGGCGATGGCCGCCACGAGGATGATGGGATGAGCCGTGGATCGGATGGTCATGATGGACTCCCTGACGAGGGCACGCAGGCCCCGTCGCCCCGGCCCCGCGGAATGCGGGGCGACTCGGGGGCGGCGTGGGGGCAAGTTAGGCCGCCGTCAGGCGTTGGGCATCGTGAGAGCGGACGACAGTGGGCGTTGCATCGTCCGGACGATGGGGCCTAGGCCCCAAGTCCAGCCCGAACAAAGGGAGACAGCATCTGGTGGATGGGCGAGTGGGCATACAGCCGTCGCAGCACGGGGCGGGCATCGGGAGACGACTTCAAAAGGTGCCACAGCAGGCTTTTTGCGGCGCCCGCACGTTCGTAGACCGCACGATTGAGCCGCGAGGCCCGCATGTAAGGCAGCAGCCGCGAGCGCCAGGCCGATTCATAGTCCTGCCCCCCCGACAACGAAATGGCGGCCAGTGCGCCGGACAACATCGCAGTGCGTATTCCGAAACCGAAGAGCGCGTCCTGAAACCCTGCCGCCTCGCCGACGACGAGCGTGCGGCCGCGCATGCAGTGCCGCGGAATCGCGAAGCCGGCATGCCCTGCCCACGCGGCTGCCGTCGCCGGCACGCGGAACTCCCAGCGCCGTTCGACGGCATCGACCGCGGCTTGCAGGCGCTGCGTCGACCCGCGCAGGTCACCGACCTGCACGGTGCCCAAGGTGGCCTGACCTTCGGCCACCAGAAAGTAGATGTAGCCGCGCGGCGCCAGGTGATCGCACAGGATGGTGGCACTGAACTCGGGTCGGTCGAGCGCAAAGCTCAGGCCGCGTGCCAGCGCCACAGGTCGCCCGCTGGGCCCGCCGGCGAAGATCTGCACGGCGCTCGGCTCGGCCCGCTGTCCAAGACAGATCTCGACCCCGGCGGCTCGCGCCTGTCGCAGCAAGGCGTTGTCGAGAGAACCCGGATGCGCCGCACCTCGGCGCAGCGCATAGAACAGCGGGCGCGGCGACCGAACAACCGCAGCACGCAACGCCGAGAGGCGCAGCTCGCTCTGCGAGAAGGGCACGCTCCACCAGGTCGGCTCGACGCCATGGGCGCGCAGCTCATCCAGGCAGTCGCCGCGCGTACTCCAGTTCTCCAGGCCCTGGAAATCGTCGTTGAAACGCCGCCCGACCTGGTGGCTGCGTTCGTACACGCGCACCGCATGCCCTCGACGGGCCAGCACGATAGCCGCCGTCAGACCGGCCGGGCCCGCACCTGCGATGTTGACCCGCGGCCGGCTCAGGGTCGGCCCCTGTCGGCCCGGCACAGGCGAATCCAGTCGAATCGTGCTGCAACGTCGCTCGCTTCACCGTCGGCCATAGCGGCCCAATGTACGACAGGCCGATGCGCGAGAGGCCTTGCCGACTTCGGCAAGGACCATCGGCGATTGACGTACGCATGCAGTCGGACGAACATCTGCGTCCGGCATGCCTGGGAGGGCGGCGATGAACTCAAGAACAGATCTCGCACTCGATCTGGGCGAGCTCGGGGCGTCGCTGGACGTGCAGGCCATGGCCAGCCTGGTCGACGCCGACGCCCAGCGGCCGACGCCAGCTGCTCTGCTTTTGTCGTGGTCGAAATTTGCGGAACGCAAACACGGGTACGAGTTGCCCCCGGAGTGGCGCACGGCGCTTGCACTCGACCGAGGACTCACTCGCGAACTGCAGATCCCCCGGGTCGGGGCCGATGCGGCCGATCCTGCCACCCCCGATCCTGCGCCGAAGCCTGCCGAGACCATGGTTCGCCGGTCGATCGACGCCTTCACCCCGTGGCTGTTCTTCAAACTCGCGTTCGCCGACGCCATGAAACTGGCCGACGATCCTAGCCAGTGGCATCTTGCGGCTCGACAGATGATCACCGTGCTGGGTGATTGCCCGCATCTGCCGCGCAATGGGGCGCTGTGGCGGCGTCAAATGACCAAGCGGACCCGCCTCACGCTGAGCTTGCAGCCCGGACTGGCAACGCAAGAGACGATCGAGATCAGGGCCGAGGGCCACGACGATGGTGTAGGCGGCGGCTACCGCAACTACTCGCACTTCCTGCTCTCGGCTGCCGAGGGGCCGGGTCTGTTGAAACTGACCGAGGACACGGGGCGCATCGAGATTCGGGGTGACGGCAAGGGCATCATGCTGCGCATCCGAAAGCGGGTCACCGTCGAACTTGGGCGCAGTGTCGACGAAAGGTTCGGCAGCACGATGTCGCTGGGGCTGTCGCTGCTGCTGTGGCTCTGGGCATGGGGTTTTCGCGACGCGACGCAATCGCCTTCTGATCACCCCAACAATCAGGTCAAGTCGCCGGCACCCGATCTGCCCGCCGAACTGAAGCAAAAGTCAGCCAATCCCGATGACAAGAACTGCATCAAGGTCGCCGTGCTCGGGGGCGGGCCGGCGGGGATGGCCTGCGCCTGGCTGCTGTCCAACCCAATGGGCCCCGGGGGCCAGAATGCCTGGACCGCCAGCCAAAACACCCCGGCCATCAAGGTCGACCTGTTCGAGAAGGACTATCGGCTGGGCGGCAAGGCGGCCAGCGGCCGCCGCATCGACGACGATGGAAAGTTCCGCATCGAGGAGCATGGACTGCACGTTCTGATGGGGTGTTATGCCAATCTGCTCGAGGTCTTGAAATGGCTCGGCGTCGACGGTGATCTGCAGAACCTGACGACCACCCTCATCCCGCGTGGCGATGGATCGAACCTTCTCGATGCCTGGGAGCTTTCGCTGGGGCCCTGGGCCTCGCGGTCCGATGACAGGTCGCTGCTGGCTTGGTACATGGCCGAGCGCGACGGCCAGGACTGGGGCGGTGAGGCGGATGCTGCGTTGACGCCATGGCTGCCCCAATGGCTGGGCAGCAGTCCCCTGCTGGTGGGCCTGCGCTTGCTGTTCGGTCCGAACTTGCAAGGTCAAAGGAAGAAGCGCACCCGACTGATAACCATGTTGGCGCAGACCCTGAAATTGCTGACCACGACCGATGCAAGCGACGCAAGGCAGGCCCGTCACGACATGCGCACGGCCATGCTGGTGGCTTCGATGGCGGCGCCGCGGCCCTTGCATCGCGTCGTGCTGCCGCTGTGGCAACAAGTGGCCGACCTGGCCGACCGATCCAAAGGCGCCGGCCACGCCGTCGACCCGAAAAATCTGGCCCTGCAGGTCGGGCTGCGACGGCTGCTGTTCGCCGAGATGAATCATTCGGCCGACCTGGCGTTTCAAACCTTGATCAAGCGGTACCAAGTATCCGGTGCCGATGATTTCAGGCCCGAGAGCGACATCACGCCAGCCGCGCGATGGCTGCGCACGCTGTCGCGCGCGTCGCTGTCGCCTTCCGATCCCGACGCGCAACTGGTCGGCGAACTGCTGGAACTGGCCACCACCATCGCCATCGGGCTCGAAAAAGACGGGCTCTTTCCCTACTGGGCGCTGGACGACCCGCGGGACCTGCTGCTGATGAAGTACCCGGAGTGGATCCGTTCGGTGCAGGACAAACTCGACAACCAGCGGCTGGCGCAGTGGCTTGACGACAATGGTGTTGAAAAAGGTTTCGTCAAGCGCAGCCGGATTCTCGATGCGGTGATGGCCGGCCTGTTCACCAGGCCCGACTGGATCGCCGCCGGCACCTTTGTCAACGGCCTTGTCCGGCTGCTGGTGACCTATCGCGACGCGCCCTACAAGCTGCTACCCGGCGGCACCGGGGAAGCCGTCATCGGACCGATTTTCGAGGCGCTGCGCACAAAGGGTGTCCAGATCCACCTTGGCGCCTCGGTCACCGGTCTGGTGCTCGACAACGTCGCCGCCCGCCCCTTGGCCCGAGCGATCGAATTCGTGCAGGTACAACAGGCGGATCCGGCCGGCGAGTTCGCACGCTGGGGCCCGGCCACGCGCGAGGGCTGGGTGGCACGGGCGGCACGACCTTTGCCCGGCTCCGAGGAGAAGGCGACCGCCGATGTGTTCGTGCTGGCGATCCCGCCGTTTGGCGCGACGCTGCCGGGCCTGCCAGTCGCTCTGGCTGGGAGGCTCGGCGCCATCCACAGCCGCGCCACGATCGGGGTTCAGCATTGGACCGAGGGTGCACCTCGCTTCCCGGGCGCGATCGTGTCCGGCTTGCAAGGCACTTTTCGTTGCGCGTCGGCCATGGGCCACCTGAACGAAGGCCATACCTACAAGCCGGCACCGGTGTACTACTGTGGCGACTGCAACGATGAGATCGCGCAGAGCTTGCGTGACGATCCTGCTGTGCTGCACGAATGGCTGCAGGCCCACGCGGGCAAATTCCAGCGCGGCATCGAAGCCCACCCGCCGCACGTCAGCATCAACGACAGCTACAGCGCACGTTATGTGTGCGCCGATGTCAGAACCCAAGCCGCGCGTCCGTTTGTCTTCGAGTCGGGCGTGCAGAACCTGTGGCTGGCCGGCGACTGGACGCGCACGGCCTTGAGCTGCGGGTCGATCGAAGCCGCTGTCACCTCCGGGCTGGAAGCGGCCCGCCACATTCTGCGGAACCTGGGCTGCGACGTTCACTTCCCCATCGTCGGGGCCGTTTTCGGAGATTGACCCCCATGCCCAATTCATGCCCCACACCCGACCAGGTCGTCGCAGCCTTCAATTGCCTGGGCTACCCGGCAAGTTTTGCGGCCGTCGGCGCCCGGTTGCGGCCCAAGGTCGATGCTGCAGTCTTGTACCGTCAGTACCCCAGCCGTGAGGTGCTGGGCGAGGTCTGGCTTTGCAGAACGATCCCTGAACTGCCGGAAAGTGGCGGCCTTGCCGACACCTTCGCAGCCTGCGTTTTCACGCTGCTCGAAACGCTGCAGAGCAAGCGTGATTTCAGCCTGGCCTGGCTGTCTGCGCTGAAGGTGACGGGGCCCTTGCATCTGCCCGAGATGCACGATCTGCACGCCAGCCTGCACAAGGCGTTCTTTGATTGGCTGGATGCGAACCACCGGAATCTGAGCTTCCCCGACCATGTCCAGCCGCGCGATGTGTTGAGCGAAGTGGCCGACGCGCTGTGCGCGCTGACCGTGTGGCTGGTGACCATCTGGGCGGCTGACAGGTCGGCGGACTACCACCACACGCGCAAGCTGGTCGAGGCCTCGGCCTACCTCATCGACGGCTTGTTGTGGCAACGCGAAGAATTCGGGCAGGCGGGTCTGCTCAGGCACCTGCATGCCATGTTTGAGCAACCCCACGAGCAGGTTCTCAAACCCCTGCTCGACATGCTGCTCAAGCCGGACCGCGTCCGACGCCTGGCCAGCCCGGTGAACCTGGTCGAAGCCCTGCGCGCTTTCGGTCTGCCGTCTGACCCGCTGCCGTGAGCGCGCGGCCGCCGCCCGTCTCCGGCGTGGCGCGGGGCCTGCGCCTGGGGCGTGCCGCGGTCGAGGCCGGCGCCTTCGGCCTTGCCGAACGCCTGGGCATCAACCGCAGCGCAGAGGCCGACGGTGCGCGCAGCCATCGCGCCCTGCTGGCCGCGCTACTCGAACTTCGCGGTGCCGCGGCCAAGGTGGCGCAGTTTCTCAGCCTCGAAAGCGACCTGCTGCCCGAAGCGGTGGCGCGCGAACTGGCCGCCGCCTGCCACCGGGTGCCAGCGATGAGCGCGGCATTTGCGCGCGACATGGTGCGCAGCCGGCTGGGGCCGATCGAGCAGCATTTCCATGCTTTTGAGCCTCGGCCCTTTGCCGCGGCCAGCCTGGGCCAGGTGCATGCCGCGACGACGCGCTGCGGCCAGCCGGTGGCGGTGAAAGTGCAGTACCCGGGCATGGAACAGGCCGTGCGCAGCGACCTGCGGCTGTTGCGACGGGCGACGGCGCTGCTCGACCATGCTGCGCACCATCGCCGGCTGCTCGACGAGGTCGAGCAGCGCCTGCTCGAAGAGTGCGACTACGAGCGCGAAGCTGACAGCCTGGCCTGGTTCCAGCAGCAGCTCGCGGTCGACGGCGTGACGGTCGCCGGTGTGCTGCCGGCCCTGTGCGCGCCCGGCGTGCTGACGATGACCAGGCTGCCCGGCCTTCACCTCGACGACTGGCTTCGCAGCGGGCCGCAGCCCGAAGAGAAAGACCTCGCCGCGCAGCGCCTGTACGACGTGTTCGTGCAGTCAATGCATGGGCTGGGGCGGCTGCACGCCGACCCCAACCCGGGCAACATGCTGTTCGATGGCGCGGGGCGCATCGGTCTGCTGGACTTCGGCTGCACGCGCTGGATTCCCGCCGATTACCAGCACATCTTCACCCGCATCTGGCGCGCCGCCGTTGCCGTTGACGACCAGGCCGCACACGCGGTTTACCGCGACATGGGGCTCTTCGCCCACGTGTCGCCGCCGACTGCCTGGGAGCTCGATCAATCGGCGTTGACGCCGTTTCGCAACTGGCTGGCGCTGCCCTTCCGGGTCGACCGCTTCGACTTCGGCGCGCAACCCGACTTCGTCGCCGAGGGTCGTCGCCACTTCCTGAAGATGATCCGGGACCAGGCGCTGATCGGCATTCGCAGCGAATTCATCCTCGTCAACCGCACGCTGTACGGGCTGTACCGCATCTTCGAGCGCCTGCAGGCGCGCGTGCGCTGTCAGACCGCCTGGACCTCGGGCTGAACAGTCGGCAGCAACGCTGCTGCGCCGGCTTCGACCTGCACCCTCAGTGATTGCACCCGCTGCAACAGCCCAGCCTGCGCCGGCCCATCGCTCAGCGGCGCCAACAGCCTGGTGGCACGCAGCTCTTCGAACGGCATGCCAAAGTGCTGCGCCAGTCTGATGGCCCGCAAAAGATGGCGCCGCGCAACCCGGGGCTGGCCGACCGCCAACAAGCCCTGGCCCCGCACCCAATGCAAGCGCGGTCGGCCGAAAGGAAACGTGAGCGCGAACAAGCGCAGGCCCCTGATCGCGATGCGGAACCGGCCCCGCGCCTGGGCATCGAATGCGACCCCCTGCGCCAGAGCCATCGCATACACCTCGCAGGGCCCGGAAAAGCCTTCCAGTTGCCCCCAGGTGGTGGGCCGCGCCGTGGCGATCAGATCAGTGGCACGCGCAGCGGCCTGCAACGCATCGTCCATGCGGCCGGCGTGGGCCAAGGCGGCGCATTGCACCCCTTCGGCAATGATCAGTGACACCAGGTCCCGCTCACACAAGAAGATTTGCCGGCCTTGCGCCGACAGCGCAACCGCATCCACGTAGAGACCCTGGTGCAGGTCAGCCACCGAGACGACGTTACAGGCCCAACCCAGCTGCTGGACATTGCCCGCGCGCTCGGCTCGCGATCGCACCGTGGCCATCCATGCGCGCGTGTTCGCATATTCGCTGGTGTACAGCGCATTGGTCGCGATCAATGTCAGCTGGAACCCGCTCTGCATGTCGGCGCCCAGCCCTTCGGTCAGCGCCAGCGCCCGTTGCGCGGCGTCCCGCGATGCGGCCCAGTCGCCGATGCAGCCGAAATACATGCCGGTGTAGAACCACGCGACGCCCAGCTGGTAAGGGTCGCCGGCAGCCTCGGACAGGGCCCGCGCACGGCCCAGATACCGCCTGGCCGTGCGCTGCAGGCGGGCCATGCCGGCCACCACGCCGAGCATGCCGTACGCGGTCGAGACCGGCGCCGCGCTCGGCGTGCGCTCGGCCAGGTCGACGGCAAGCAGGGCGCTGCCCAGCATCACCTCGGGCGCGTTCAGAAAGTAGGCCGATTCGGCCAGCAGCCCAGCGGCACGCGCGCCTTCGAGCAATTCGCCCGCGTCCGCGGACAGCGTGCGCGTCGAGGCCCCCATCCATCGGCCCAGGGTCATGCGGCCAGCCTGCAGTGCCCACGACAGCGGGCTGGTCGGCAGCCGCCGCGCAACCAGCTCGACACAGGCTCGGGCTTCGACCGCAACGCCTTCCACTTCACCCAGCCCGAACATCGCGCGCGCCAGCTGCCGGTGCCACGCGGCGACGCGCCCTGCAGGCTGGCCGTCGGCGATCGACAGCGCACGGCGAAACTGGGTTGCCGCCTCGCGGTCGGCTCCGGTGCGCAGCGCCTGAATGCCTGCGCTTTCAAGCCATTGCAGCGCCTTCGGTCGAACCTCGGCGGCAAACCAGTGGTGGGCCAGTTCACCGGCGTGTTCGTCGGCGCGGTCGCCCAGTCGACGCTCGAACCAGCCGGCCACACGCCCGTGCAAATCGCGGCGCCTTTCGCCCGGCAACATGCGATAGGCCGCGTCCTGGGTATGGCGGTGCCTGAAGGCGAACCGACCCTCCCCGGCGGGCATGGCCATGTCGGCGGCGACGAGTCGATCGACCACCGCCTGGACGCTGCCGCCATCCGGCCCGGTCGTCAGCGCGCTCAGCGTGTCGAGATCGAAGAAGGGCCCGATCACGCTGGCGACCTTGAGCGCGACCGCGTCTTCCAAGCCAAGCTGGTCGATGCGCTGCTCGAGCGTGCTTTCCACGGTGGAGGCCAAGGGCAGCGCGTCCAGCGCTGTCCGGTCTGCCTGGCCGACCAGTGCGCCGTCGCTGACTTCGACATGGCCCAGCGCCATCAGCATGGCTGCCAGCTCGCGCGCGAAGAAGGGGTTGCCACGGGCGCGCTCGGCCACCCACTGCACCAGGTCGGTCGGCACCTGGCACACGCCCAGGCGGCGCGCCAACACAGCCGCAAGGTCCGGCTCTGACAGCGGCTGCAGGCTCAGGCTCAGCGCACCCCGCGCCCGTAGGGCCCGCAGTTCCGCCGGCTCCAGATTGAGCATCGGCCGGCAGGCGACAACAATGCACAGACCCGTATCGTCGAGCGCCAGGTGCTGCAACAACGCCCAACTGGCCGAGTCCAGCCAATGTGCATCCTCGACGATCAGCGCAGCGCCACCAGGCCGTTCACGCAGGTCGAACAGGGCCGACAGCGCGCCTCGGATGTTCTCTGCGCGAGCCCGTCCGACCAGCGGCAGCGTCAACGCCGAATCCGGCAGAGACAGGCCAAGGGCATCACCCAGCAGCGGCGCGCGGTCGGCGTCACCCAGTACCCGTTGTGCGACCGCCCGCAACTGCTGCTCGCTGTCCACCCCGGGCCGCAGCCCACAAACGGTCGCTATCGTCGCCGCCAGGCCGGAGTAGGGCGTGTCCCGCCCGACGGGAGTCGCTTGCGACAAGAACGCCGCGAGGCCTCGCCGTTGCAGCTCGGCTTCGAGCCATCGACAGAGTCGGCTCTTGCCAATTCCGGCCTCTCCCTGGATCACGATCGCCCGCATCGGCGAATCGACGGCGGTCAGAACGTCGCGGATGGCCTGCATCTCACGATCTCGACCGACCATCTCTTCATCGTGAATCGCCGGCGGTGAAACCTCCATACCGAGACGCCAGAACGAGCGTTCACCAAGCCCCTTCAGCACGGCCCGATCTGCGGTGCCCTGAAAGCGCCCCTCGACGCCCACCCAGCTCGCGTTGTCGACCAAGGCTTCGTTCTCGCCGGCGTGCTGCATCAGGCGCGCCGCCAGGTTGACGATCGACCCCAGCGTCGTCAGCTGCCGCCGGGCGGTGGACCCGACCGGACCCAGCAGCACGCGTCCTGTCGAAACGCCGATGCGCGTCGCCAAGCCGCGGCGAAGCAGAGCCACCGCGCCGCGCAGGGCCTCGGTCGGCCCCGCAGCGGCCGCGCCGACGCTGAGGCCGAAAGCCAGCTCGGCCACGAGCAGCCGGCCCTCGAAACTGAAACGCAGCAGCTGGCCACCGTGCCTGTCGACGACGACCTGGACGGCGCGTGCCAGCGGCTGTAGCTCACTTCCCACCGGATCGACGACGCGCGACGCGAACACGATGGTGAGCGACCTCAGTTCTTGCAGCCACTGCGACAGGTGATGGCCCAAGCGCTCCCGAACGTAGTCCGGCAAGTAGCACTGGGGGTCGTCGATCGGCACCGGCGTCGGCTGACGATCCGGCGGCAGTGCCGGCAGCCTCAGCTCCGGGCCCAGATCCCCGGGTCGGGCCTGCGTGACCCGTTGCTGTGCCTGCTCGACCGCCTCGCCGCCGGCGACCAGCTCCCGTCGTCCGCGGTGACCACCGATGCTGGCCAGCGCGACCGATCCATGCACGATGGCAACGCGAAACTGGTGTATCTGGCCGGAAGGGCCCTGCACCGCCACCGCCGCGATGTCGCGCGCGGCCAAGCGTGCCGCTTCGATGGCCTGCTCGTAACCGGCAAAGACACACAGCAGCCCATCGCCCGAGAACTTGACGACCTCGCCGCCCCGGTTGACGACGGCGTCGATCACGGGGCCCAGGACCTGATTCAGATCCCGACCGACGAGTTCCACGCCGTCGCGGCCGGCCTTGGCTGCAAGGGCCTCGGTCAGCCCCGTGAAATCGGCCAGGTCGGCCAGCAAGACGGCGCCCGCAATACCGATCGATCGACCGTCTCCGGGTACCCGATCCAGCAAGCGGGTCGGGGCGAACGATCGTGCCAGCATGTCGTCGCTCATCGTGCAGCCTCGATCGCCAAGTTCGCCGCGCGAAGGCCGGAAATCACGGCCGATTCCATATTCGGGTTGTGACCCGTGCAGACATGGTCGCCTGCCAGCAAGAGACCAGGCACGCCGATGTGCACATCAGGTCGCAGTTGCTCTGCCCCGGGGATGGCAGCATGTACCGAATGCGGCGTGCGCGTGACGACGGTTTTCTCGACCCGGGCTGCCCGCGCCGCAGGGAGGATCCGACGGACGTCGGCAATGACGCGAGCAGTCAAGGCAGCATCATCCAACAATGACGGGCAACGCAGCGGCGCCACCACCAGTTGCAGCACCGACCGGCCGGACCCCGCGAGTTCGGGCAAGAGTTCCGCCATGTCGGCCCAGGTGTTGAAGACACAGCCAGGCGACAAGCGCAGGCCGGGCGGCCCGCCGAGCAGGCGGTCGAAGCGCACGAGCACCGAGGCGACCGGCACCGCCTGCAATCGGGCGACGCTGCGAATGGCGGGGTTGTGCTGCAGCGCGGCCGGCATCAGTCGGCCCAGCTGATGACTGGGCACGGCCACGATCACGACGTCGGCACGCACTTGGTTGCCGTCCTGCAGGCGAACGCCGGTCGCCCGCCCACCGTCGATCACCAGCGAATCAACGGCACATCCAGTGCGGATCCGGCCCCCGCGGGCAACCAGGTCGGCGACAAGCGGTTCGATCACGACCTGCGCGGTTCCGCCTCTGAACTGGCCGACCCGGTAGGCGTCGGTGCTGCCGCCCACGGCGACGATGTAGTCGAGCATGGCCCGGGCGCTGACTTCGTCACTGCGCAGAAACGTCAGGCCACCGATCATCGGCTCGAACACGCTCGCGACGAGCGCCTTGGACAGCCCGCGCCGCTGCGCCCACTGCGCGAACGTGATCGACTCATAGCGACTGCGCCAGCCGTGCGAGCTGAGCGTCGCCTCGACGGCTCCGAACAAGGCTGACAGTCGATCGCAGAGGCTAAGGTGCCGGTGCCGTGCAATCGCGAACGCACCGTTCAGGGGGCGCGGCAGGCGCGGAAATCGCAACTCGGCCACATCGCCGTCGGTGCGTACATAGCGCAGGGCCGCGTCGGCCCACTTAATGCCAGATCCCGCCCCGAGCTCGCCGAGCAGACTGAGCAAATGCCGATGGTACGGAAAGCACACATGCAGGCCGGCCTCTATGAGGGCACCGGTTTCATCGCGCCATGATGCGGCTTTGCCGCCAGAAATTGACGACGACTCGAAAATCAGCGACAGATAGCTGCCGCTCATCGCCAACCTTCGTGCCGCCACCAGACCCGCAAGCCCGCCGCCAACGATGATCGCCGTCTTCATGTGCGGCGAAGACTAACTCGAATGCCCTGTCTTGCGCGCAGCGAGCGAAGCTGAGGCCGGGCAATGGCATCATGCCCGCACCGCAGCGCTGCCTCCCGCACATGAACTCCCCTCTGCCCACCGCCGCGATCGACCGTGCCCAGCGCCAGGCCGAGGTCGTGGCAGCCTTGTCTGCGCTGGTGCCGCGGCATGCACTGCTGTGGCAGGCCGAGGACACGGTGCCCTATGAATGCGACGGCCTGACGGCTTATCGGCAGCAGCCGCTGGTGGTGGTGCTGCCCGAAACCGAAACGCAAGTGTCGGCGGTGCTGGCGGCCTGTCACCGGCTGCAGGTGCCGGTGGTGGCGCGCGGTGCCGGCACCGGGCTGTCGGGCGGCGCGCTGCCGCACCACCTGGGCGTGACGCTGGCGCTGGCCAAGTTCAACCAGATCGTTCGCATCGACCCGCTGGCACGTACCGCCACCGTGCAATGCGGGGTGCGCAACCTGGCCATCAGCGAGGCCGCGGCGCGCCACGGCCTGTACTACGCGCCCGACCCCAGCAGCCAGATCGCCTGCACCATCGGCGGCAACGTGGCCGAGAACTCGGGCGGCGTGCATTGCCTGAAGTACGGGCTGACACTGCACAACGTGCTGCGCGTGCGTGGCTTCACGGTCGAGGGCGAGGCGGTCGAGTTCGGGTCCGAGGCACTGGACACGCCGGGCCTGGACCTGCTGCCGGCCATCATCGGCAGCGAAGGCATGCTGGCGGTGACGATCGAGGTCACCGTCAAGCTGGTGCCCACGCCGAAGCTGGCGCGCTGCATCATGGCCAGCTTCGACGACATCCGCAAAGCCGGCGACGCGGTGGCCGCGATCATCGCCGCCGGCATCATCCCGGCCGGCCTGGAGATGATGGACAAGCCGATGACGGCGGCGGTGGAAGACTTCGTGCACGCCGGCTACGACCTCGACGCCGTGGCCATCCTGCTGTGCGAAAGCGACGGCACGCCCGAAGAGGTGGCCGAGGAGATCGACCGCATGCTCGACGTGCTGGCGGGCGCCGGCGCCACGCGCATGGAGGTCAGCCGCGACGAGGCGCAGCGCCTGACCTTCTGGAGCGGCCGCAAGAACGCCTTTCCGGCGTCGGGCCGCATCAGCCCCGACTACATGTGCATGGACAGCACCATTCCGCGCCGGCGGCTGGCCGACATCCTGCTGGCCATCGGCCAGATGGAAGTGAAGTACGGGCTGAAGTGCTGCAACGTCTTTCATGCCGGTGACGGCAACCTGCATCCGCTGATCCTGTTCGACTCGAACGACCCCGACCAGCTGCGCCGCTGCGAGCTGTTCGGCGCCGACATTCTCGAAACCAGCGTCGCGTTCGGCGGCACGGTGACCGGCGAGCATGGTGTTGGCGTGGAAAAGCTCAGCAGCATGTGCGTGCAGTTCAGCCCGGCCGAACGCACGCAGATGGAGGCGCTCAAGCGCGCCTTCGATCCCACGGGCCTGCTCAACCCCGGCAAGGTCATTCCCACGCTGCAGCGCTGTGCCGAATACGGCCGCATGCACGTGAAGAAGGGGCTGCTGCCCTTCCCGGAACTGGAACGCTTCTGAGATGAGCACCGCGCTGGACCACCTTGTCGACCAGGTGCAGACCGCCCGCGCCGCCCGCGGCCGGCTCGACATCCGCGGCGGCAGCAGCAAGGCCTTTTACGGCGGGCCGCCGAAGGGTGAGCCGCTGGACGTTCGCTCGCTGGCGGGCATCAGCAGCTACGAACCCAGCGAACTGGTGGTGACCGCGCGCGCCGGCACGCCGCTGGCCGAGCTGGAAGCGGCGCTGGCCGAGCAGGGCCAATGCCTGCCTTTCGAGCCTCCGCGATTTGCAGACACGGGCACCGTCGGCGGCATGGTGGCGGCCGGGCTGTCCGGCCCCGCGCGTGCGGCGGTGGGGGGCGTGCGCGACTACGTGCTGGGCGCCACCATGATCAACGGCCGCGCCGAAGTGCTGAGCTTCGGCGGCACGGTGATGAAGAACGTGGCCGGCTACGACGTGTCGCGGCTGCTGGCCGGGTCGATGGGCGTTTTGGGCGTGATCTGCGAGGTCTCGCTGAAAGTGCTGCCGCAGGCCGTGGCCACGGCCACACTGCGCTTCGAACTCGGCCAGGCGGCCGCGCTGGTCAGGCTCAACCAATGGGGCGGCCAGCCGCTGCCGCTGTCGGCAAGCGCCTGGTGGGACGGCATGCTGGTGCTGCGCCTGGCCGGTGCGCGCGCGGCCGTGCAGGCCGCGCAGGCGGCGCTGGGCGGTGAGCTGATCGAGCCTGCCCTGGCCGCCACCTTCTGGGCCGGGCTGCGCGACCATCACGACGAGTTCTTCATCGGTGCGCTGAAAGCGGTGCAGGGCGGCGCCACGCTGTGGCGCTTGTCGCTGCCGCAGACCGCACCGCCGCTGGCGCTGTCGGGTGAGCAGCTGGTGGAATGGGGCGGCGCCCAGCGCTGGTTGTGCACCAGCACGCCCGCGGCACAGTTGCGAGAAGCGGCGGCCGCGACCGGTGGCCACGCCACGCTGTTCCGCGGCGGCGACAAGTCGCCCGGCGCGTTCGCGCCGCTGTCGCTGCCGCTTGAGCGCATCCAGAAGCAGCTGAAGGCCGCCTTCGACCCCGACGGGGTCTTCAATGCGGGAAGGTTGTATCCGTGGATGTAACGCTCGACATGCTCGACTACTACCGTCGCCGCGCCGCCTACTACGAGCGCGTGTACCACAAGCCCGAACGCCAGACCGACCTGCGCGCGATCGAGGCCTGGGTGGCGCGCGCCTTCGTCGGCCGCCGCGTGCTCGAGCTGGCCTGCGGCACCGGCTGGTGGACGGCGCATGGCGCCAGCCACTGCAAGCAATGGCTGGCCACCGACCTCAACCCCGAGACGATGGCCATTGCGCGGCAAAAGCCACTGCCCGAACGTAGAGTGAGTTTCGAGACCGTCGACGCCTACAGTCTGAGCGAAGTGGGGAATCGAACTTTCGACGCCGCCTTTGCCGGCTGCTGGTGGAGCCATGTGCCGCTGGCCCGGCTGCCGGACTGGGTGGCCACGCTGCACCGCCACCTGCAACCCGGCGCGCGCGTGGTGGTGCTGGACAACAGCTTTGTGCAGACCAGCAGCACCCCGATCACACGGCGCGACGACGACGGCAACAGCTACCAGAACCGCACGCTGGACGACGGCAGCGTGCACGAGGTGCTGAAGAACTTTCCCACGCCCGACGCCGTGCGAAACCTGCTGGGTGCACAGGCCCGCAGTTTCGAATGGACGGACTGGACCCACTACTGGGCCGCGTCGTGGACGGTCGGCACCTGAGACCACCACGCGCCTGAACCCGCTGCCGCATGCAAACCCACCTCGCCCCAGAATTTGCAGGCACGCCTGACGGCGTCGAAGCCGAAGCCATCCTGCGCAAGTGCGTGCATTGCGGCTTCTGCACCGCCACCTGCCCCACCTACCAGCTGCTGGGCAACGAGCTGGACAGCCCGCGAGGCCGCATCTACCTGATGAAGCAGGTGCTCGAAGGAGCGCCCGTCACGCGCAAGACGCAGCTGCACCTGGACCGCTGCCTGACCTGCCGCAACTGCGAGACCACCTGCCCCAGCGGCGTGCAGTACGGCCACCTGGTCGACATCGGCCGCAAGGTGGTCGAACAGCGGGTCGAGCGTCCGGCCAAGGAGCGCGCCGTGCGCTGGCTGCTGAAGGAAGGGCTGACCTCGCCGCTGTTCGGCCCGGCGATGAAGATGGGGCAGCTGCTGCGGCCGCTGCTGCCGGCGGCGCTGAAGGCCAAGGTACCGGCCAGCGCGGGCGCACGCGCCAGGTTCTGGCCCACGCGTACCCACAAGCGCAAGGTGCTGATGCTGCTGGGCTGCGTGCAGCCGGCGATGATGCCCAACATCAACAGCGCCACCGCGCGCGTGCTCGACGCCGCCGGCATCCAGACCCTGGTGGCCGACGACGCCGGCTGCTGCGGCGCCATCCGAACGCACCTGAGCGATGTCGAAGGCGGGCTGGCCGACATGCGACGCAACATCGACGCCTGGTGGCCACTGGTCAATGGGCTGACCAGCGAAGGCCGGGTCGAGGCCATCGTGATGAATGCCAGCGGCTGCGGCGTCACGGTCAAGGACTATGGCCACGCCCTGGCGCACGACCCCGACTACGCCGACAAGGCGCAGCGTGTATCGGTACTCACGCGCGACCTGTGTGAACTGCTGCCCGATCTGGTGGCGCCACTGAAGGCCAGGCTGCGCAAGAGCCGCGATGGCCAGCGGCTGGCCTTCCACCCGCCCTGCACGCTGCAGCATGGCCAGCAACTGCGCGGCGTGGTCGAACGGCACCTGGGCGAGCTGGGCTTCGACGTGCAGCTGGCCGCCACCGACAGCCACCTGTGCTGCGGCAGCGCTGGCACCTACAGCGTGCTGCAGCCCGAGCTGGCCTACCAGTTGCGCGACCGCAAGCTGACGAGCCTGGCGGCGGTCGACGCGCCGCTGATCGTGTCGGCCAACATCGGCTGCATCCAGCATCTGCAAAGCGGCACCACCACGCCGGTGCGGCATTGGGTGGAAGTGCTGGACGAAGCACTGGCCTGAGACCCGAATTTCAGCGCCAGCGTCGCCAGGGCCCTGGCCATGCGGCGCATTGCGCGGGTGGCAACGCACCACGCATGACGGGCGCGCACAGCGATGTGGCAGAGTCGGTGCAGGCTGCACATCCCGCCCAATGCCGGAGACCCCCCGCCATGCCCCGCAACCACCTGCTCGCCCTGGACCAGGGCACGTCGAGCTCACGCGCCATCGTGTTCCACCGCGACGGCCACATCGTGGCGATGGCGCAGCGCGAATTCCGACAGATCTTCCCGCAGCCGGGCTGGGTCGAGCACGACGCCGACGAGATCTGGGCCACCCAGCTCGACGTCGCGCGCCAGGCGCTGTCTCAGGCCGGCTTGAAGGCCACCGACATCGCCGCCATCGGCATCACCAACCAGCGCGAGACCACGCTGCTGTGGAACCGTCAGAGTGGCCAGCCGATCCACAACGCCATCGTCTGGCAGGACCGCCGCACTGAGCCGCTGTGCATGCAACTGCGGGCGCAGGACGGTCTGGCCGAGGCGGTGCAACATTCGACCGGCCTGCGCATCGACCCATACTTCAGCGGCACCAAGATCCGCTGGCTGCTCGACCATGTCAACGGCGCACACATCGCTGCCGCGCAGGGCCAGCTGGCCTTCGGCACCATCGACAGCTGGCTGCTGTGGAAGCTGACCGGCGGCCGCGTGCACGCCACCGACGTGAGCAATGCGTCGCGCACGATGCTGTTCGACATCCGCCACAACGTCTGGGACCACGAGCTGCTGAAGGCGCTGCATGTGCCCGACAGCCTGCTGCCGCAGGTCTTTGCGTCCAGCCATGTCTTCGGCGAGACCGACGCCGATCTGTTCGGCGCGCCGATCCCGATCGCCGGCATCGCCGGCGACCAGCAGGCGGCGCTGTTCGGCCAGGCCTGCTTCAAGGCCGGGCTGGCGAAGAACACCTACGGCACCGGCTGCTTCATGCTGATGCACTGCGGCACGCACTTCGAACCGTCACGCCATGGTCTGGTGACGACCGCTGCCGCCCAGCCGGGGCCGACGCGCGAGTACGCGCTGGAAGGCAGTGTGTTCATCGGCGGTGCGGTGGTGCAATGGTTGCGAGACGGGTTGCACGCGATCCAGGCCAGCGGCGAGGTGCAGCAACTGGCGCAGAGCGTGCCCGATGCCGGCGGCGTGATGTTCGTGCCGGCCTTCACCGGGCTGGGCGCACCCTACTGGAACGCCGACGCGCGCGGCGCCATCGTCGGCCTGTCTCGCGGCAGCACGGTGGCGCACATCGCGCGGGCCGCGCTCGAGAGCATCGCCTTTCAAAGCGCGGCGCTGCTGCAGGCCATGGTGGCCGATGCCGCCACCGCGGGCGGCCACACGCCACTGGCAGTGACCGAGTTGCGCGTCGATGGGGGCGCCTGCGTCAACGACCTGCTGATGCAGTTCCAGGCCGACCTGCTGGGCATTCCGGTGGTGCGCCCCAAGGTCACCGAGACCACGGCACTGGGCGCCGCTTATCTGGCCGGCCTGGCCAGCGGCGTCTACCGGTCGCTGGACGAGCTGGCAGCGCAGTGGCAGGTCGAGCGCCGCTTTCAGCCGACCTTGGCGCGCGAGCGGGCGGCCGAACTGATGGCGCGTTGGGAACATGCGGTGCGGCAGACGGTGGCAGCCTAAGGCCTCGGCCGTCGGGCGTGAAACACCTTCCGGCGCTCCGCGTCCAGACTCAGTCATCGATGGCGGCGTGCAGCGCGGGTTCGGCAACCGGCTTGAAGCTGTGCGCGCTGGCCAGCGGCCAGTACAGCCGGTAGACGTTGTGCGGCCAGTCGCCACGCCCTTCGCTCGCATCGAGCAGCGCGCCGGGCCTGACCAGCGGCAGCTGATTGACCAGCAAGCGAACGTCGCTGTCGGACACGCGGCGCACGATGTGGGCTGCGGTGATCTGGTTGGGATGCTCCAGCCCCGCCGCCTGCACCAGTTCTTGCAGCGCATGCAAGGTGTTCTGGTGGAAGCGGTGGACACGGTCGGTCTTGTCGGGCACCACCAGCGCCTGCTGGCGTTTGCGGGTCTTGCGTGGTGATTCCGGTGGGGCAGGCGCCGGTGTGGCAGTGCTGGGCCTGGATGCAGCCCAGCGCGAACATGAAGCCGCGCGCCGAATTGCACCAGTCGGCACCCAGCGCCATCATGCGCGCGATGTCGAACGCGCCGACCACCTTGCCGGCCGCACCCAGCTTGATGCGATGCCGCAGGTTCAGCCCGACCAGTGAGTTGCGCACCAGCATCAGCCCTTCCTGCAGCGGCGCACCGACATGATCAGTGAACTCCAGCGGCGCCGCACCGGTGCCGCCCTCGGCGCCGTCGACGACGATGAAGTCAGGCGTGATGCCGGTCTCGAGCATGGCCTTGCAGATCGCAAACCATTCCCAGGGATGGCCGATGCACAGCTTGAAGCCCACCGGCTTGCCCTCGGACAGCCCGCGCAGCCGCTCGATGAAGTGCATCATCTCAACCGGTGTGGAAAAGGCGCTGTGACTGGCGGGGCTGATGCAGTCCACACCCTGCGGCACGCCACGCGCCATCGCGATCTCGGCCGAGACCTTGGCCCCCGGCAGCACGCCGCCATGGCCGGGCTTGGCGCCCTGGCTGAGCTTGAGCTCGATCATCTTCACCTGCGGCTCACAGGCGTTGGCGGCGAACTTCTTGTCGTTGAAGCTGCCGTCGTCATTGCGGCAACCGAAGTAGCCTGAGCCGATCTCCCAGATCAGATCGCCACCGTTGACACGGTGGTACTGGCTGATCGAGCCCTCGCCGGTGTCGTGCGCAAAGCCGCCCTTCCTGGCGCCGCCATTGAGCGCCATGATGGCGTTGGCCGACAGCGCACCGAAACTCATCGCGCTGATGTTGAAGATGCTGGCGGCGTAGGGCTGGGTGCAACTGCTGCCACTGTCGCCGATGGTGACGCGAAAGTCGTGCGTGGCCAGCTGGGTCGGCACCATCGAGTGGTTGATCCACTCGTAGCCGATCTCCTGCACGTCGAGCTGGGTGCCGAAGGGGCGCTTGTCGGGCTGTGCCTTCGCGCGCTGGTAGACCAGGCTGCGCTGCTGGCGCGAGAAGGGCACGGCTTCGCTGTCGCTCTCGATGAAGTACTGGCGGATCTCGGGCCGGATGAATTCCAGCAGGTAGCGGATGTGGCCGATGACCGGATAGTTGCGGATCACCGCATGACGACGCTGGCGCACGTCGCGCAGGCCCAGCAGCACCAGGAACAGGCACACCAGCGCTGCCGCCCCATAGGTGTCGAAAGCCACCCAGGTGAAGCTGAACAGCAGCAGCCCGACCGCGCTGAGCAGCCAGACGGCATAGCGCACAGGGAAGTGTTCATCGAGTTTTTGCAGCCAGGCATGCATCGGGGTGATCCTCTTCGGTCGTGCGCGGCATGCTAGCTGCCCGCACCGCACACCCGCTGGCGAATTACCCGGTGCCATCTGCACTTTGCCTGGGGCTGCGAGGCCATCTGCCCAGGTCTCGCGGATGCCGTCCGCGCAGGTCGTGAGGCTATACTTTCCCCGGTCGGCGCCGATTTGATCCTGCTTGCGGGCGCCTTAGAAATGCAGCTAAACGCGACGCCGAACCCGGTGCCCGCACAAGCTGCGGCATCGGGTTTTTCATGGGCAGTGTCGGTCGGGTCCAAGCTCAGTTCATGCACTTCGGCGAGCCGCTGGCGCTGCACAGCGGTGGCGTGCTGCCCGAATACACGCTGGCCTACGAAACCTACGGCACGCTCAATGCCGATGCCAGCAATGCCGTGCTGGTGTGCCACGCGCTGAACGCCAGCCACCATGTGGCCGGCGTCGACGAACTGGGCAACCTGGGCTGGTGGGACAACCTGATCGGGCCGGGCAAGCCGCTGGACACCGAGCGTTTCTTCGTCATCGGCGTGAACAACCCGGGATCGTGCTTCGGCTCCACCGGCCCGATGCAGACCAACCCGGCCAGCGGCCGCCCCTGGGGTGCCGACTTTCCGGTCATGACGGTGGAAGACTGGGTCGAGGTGCAGGTGCGGCTGGTGCAGCACCTGGGCATCACGCAGCTGGCCGCGGTGCTGGGCGGCAGCCTGGGCGGCATGCAGGCGCTGGCCTGGACCTTGCGCTACCCGCAGCGCCTGCGCCACTGCATCGCGGTGGCCACGGCGCCCAACCTGTCGGCGCAGAACATCGCCTTCAACGAGGTGGCGCGGCGCGCCATCATCAGCGACCCCGACTTCCACGGCGGCCACTACCAGCTGCAGGGCGTGCTGCCCAAGCGCGGCTTGCGCGTGGCACGCATGATCGGCCACATCACCTATTTGTCGGACGACGTGATGGACACCAAGTTCGGGCGCCGGCTGCGTGCCGCCGAGCTGGCCTACAGCACGCAGGCCATCGAGTTCCAGATCGAGAGCTACCTGCGCCACCAGGGCGACAAGTTCAGCGAGTACTTCGACGCCAACACCTACCTGCTGATCACGCGCGCGCTCGACTACTTCGACCCCGCGCGCGCCCACGGCGGCGACCTGGCGGCCGCCTTCGAGGGCGCACGCGGCAACCGATTTCTGCTGGTGAGCTTCACCACCGACTGGCGCTTTGCGCCCGAGCGTTCACGCGAGATCGTCAAGGCTCTGGTCGACAACCGCATCGACGTCAGCTACGCCGAGATCGAGGCGCCGCACGGCCACGACGCCTTCCTGCTCGACGACCCGCGTTACCACGGCGTGATGGCGGCCTATTTCGACCGCGTGGCACACGATGTCTGAGCGACGCGACCTCGAGCTCATCGCCGACCTGGTGCCGTTCGGCGCACGCGTGCTCGATCTTGGCTGCGGCAACGGCGAACTGCTGGCGCGGCTGCAGCAGCACAAGGGCTGCAGCGGCTATGGCATCGAGATCGTCGACGCCAACGTGCAGGCCTGCATCAAGCGTGGTGTCAACGTCATCCAGCTCAACCTCGAGCAGGGGCTGGCGCTGTTCGACGACGCCAGCTTCGACGTCGTGTTGCAGATCGACACGCTGCAGCACCTGCGCAACACCGCGCACATGCTGCGCGAGACGGCGCGCGTGGGGCGCATCGGCATCGTCAGCTTCCCCAACTTCGCGCACTGGCCCAACCGCCTGCGCGTGCTGGGCGGCCGCATGCCGGTGACCAAGGCGCTGCCCTACGAGTGGTACGACACGCCCAACATCCGCGTCGGCACCTACGCCGACTTCGAGGTGCTGGCACGCAAGAGCGGGCTGGTGGTGACCGACAGCTTCGGCTTGCAGGGCGGGCGCGTGATTCGACGTTGGCCCAACCTGCGTGCCAGCGTTGCGGTGTTCCGTTTCGAACGCGCGCTGTGACGCGGCACAACAGCGCGGGCTGATCAGGCGGCCGGTGGATAGGGCCCCTTGATCACGAAACCGCCACCTTGATACATCGCGTTCGGCTGGCTGGGGTCGATCACCGGCTGGCGCGCCTTGACGGCGGCGCGGCAAGCACCCGGCGTTCGAGATCGCCGAAGCTCAGCCAGCCGGCCAGCATGCGGCGGTCGGCGGGTTCGGCAAAACTCGAGCCGATGCGCAGGCTGACGGTTTCGATGCCATGACGTTCGAAACAGAACTGCGCCAGCTTCTCTCCGAAGGCCTTGGACAGGCCGTCGTAGCCGTCGGGGCGGACCGGCATGCGCGCATCGATGGTCCCGGGCTGCGTGTAGAAGCCGGTGACAGGGTTGGAACTGGCAAACACGATGCGCCGCACCACGTGCTCGCGCGCGGCTTCGCAGACGTTGTAGGTGCCCACGATGTTGGCCGGCTGGATCTCTTCGAAGGCATGTTCGGTCGAGATGCCGCCCAGTTGCACCACGGCGTTGACATCCTTCAGCAGCGCGCGCACCGGGGCCAGGTCGCTGACTCGCAGCACGTCGCACAGGACCTTCAGCCGCGGCCGCAGCACCCGGCCCAGGCCGCCTACCGCGCCGGTGAGCAGCAGTCGGGCAAACGAAAGCCGCCGGTCGGCGCTGGCGTCATGGTCGGCCTCGGTCGGTCGATGAAACTGTCGTGTCGCCAGGCGGCATCCCGCCCTCGACCATGGGCAGGCTCAGCGTGAAGGTGCAGCCACCGCCCGGCGGGCTGGACGCGTGCAGGCTGCCGCCCATGGCCTCTGCCAGCTGGCGCGACAGCGCCAGGCCCAGGCCGGTTCCGGGCACCGTGGAATGCTGCGCCCCCAGACGGTCGAAAGGGCTGAACAGCCGCAGCAGCTGTTCAGCCGACATGCCGGCACCGCCGTCGGTGACGGCGATCAACACCTGGCCATCGTCGCGCTGCAAATCGACCGTCAACGGCCCTCCGGGCCGGTTGTACTTGACGGCGTTGGACAACAAGTTGGTCAGCACCTGCAGCAGGCGGCGGCGGTCTGCACGCACCTGCAGGCCTGCACTGGCCGGATCCGGCCCGGCGTAGCGCAGCTGGCGCGCCTGCGCGTCGGCCTGCACCATGCCCCAGGCCTCGTGCAGCACAGCGTGCACGTCCACGTCGCCCGGCGTCACCGCGACCATGCCGCTTTGCGCACCGGTCAGGTCGAGCACATCGTTGACCATGTCCAGCAGATGGCGCCCGCTGCTCAGCAGCGTATGCGCCCAGCGCCGCTGACGATCGGGCGTGCCGGGTTCCATCTCGATCAGCTGGGCAAAGCCGTTGATCGCATTCAGCGGCGTGCGCAGTTCATGGCTGACGCGCGACAGGAACTGGATCATGTGGCGCTGCGCCGATTCGGCCCGGTCGCGCTCGCGCCGAAAGGCCTCGGACTGACGCTGCGAGGTGACGTCGAGCATGACACCCACACGCAGCTGATCGCCACCGTCGCTGATCACCGCCGACGAGCTCATCTGCACCCATTTGATGCGGCCCCTCACCAGGATGCGAAAGGCCACGGTGAGGTTGCGTTGCTCAGCCACCGCGGCGGCCACCTCGACATCGACACGCTCGGCGTCGTCGGGGTGGCGAAACTGGCGCAGCACCTGCGGGTCGGCCATCAGGGCCTCGGCGCTGACCCCGTACAGGCTGTACACGCCGGTGCTGACGAAGGTGTAGTGCGGCGCGTGCGTGCTGTCGGCCGGAAATTGCACCCGGTAGGCCATGCCGGGGATGTGCTCGGCGATCTCGCGCAGGTAGCGCTCGTTGCGCGCCAGCGCGGACTGCGCGTGCACGCGTTCGCTGATGTCCTCGACCGTGCCTTCGTAATAGGCCACGCTGCCGTCGGCGCGACGCACGACGTGGGCGTTCTCGCTGATCCAGATGCGCTCACCATTGGCGTAGCGCCTGACCTCCGATACAAAGCCGCTGAGCAGGCCGTCGCGCTCAAGCCGACTGCGGAATTGCGCGCGCCGGTCCGGGTCGATATACCACCCCCGCTCGAGGTCGTGCACCGCCAGGCACAGCGCATCGGTGGAGGCATAGCCGTTGAGGCGGGCCAGCGCCGGGTTGGCGCGCAGCATGACGCCATCGGGCCGCGAGCGGTAGGCGCCGATGGGCAGCGCATCGAACAGCGTGCCGTAGTCGTTGTTGTCGGGCGGCTCGTCACCCTTCAGCGGCCGCGGGGCGGCGGCCGAAGGTGGCGGGGGCTCGGCGTTGAACATGGGCCACCACGATAACCGGCCGCGCCGGCATTGCCTACACTGGCGGTCCCCCATCTTGATGGCTCTGCACACCGATGCCCGGCTGTAACCCAAGGCTTGCAAGCCCATGAATCGTGCCCCGGACATGACCAGCGCGGCGTTTCGCCAGCAGGTGCAAGCGGCGCTGGCCGGGTTCGAGGTGATGGGTCATGCCGAAGGCCGCGCGGCGCTGCGCCGCGCCGCGGTCGCACTGGCGCTGGTCGAGGAGGGCCATGGCGTCGAGACCCATGGTCTGGCGCGGCTGCCGACCTGGAGCCAGGCACCGGCGCTGCTGCTGACGCGCCGCGCCGCGGCGATGCGCCAGCATGCCGGCCAATGGGCCTTGCCCGGTGGCCGCATCGACGACGGTGAATCACCCGAACAGGCGGCGCTGCGTGAACTGGCCGAAGAGGTGGGCCTGCAGCTGCAGGTCGGCGACGTGCTGGGCAGGCTGGACGACTATGTCAGCCGCTCGGGCTATGCGATCACACCCGTTGTGGTGTGGGCCGGTGCCGCACCCGACCTGGTGGCCAACCCGCACGAGGTGGCCAGCCTGCATCGCCTGGGCCTGCACGAGTTGATGCGCGCCGACGCGCCCATCCTCAACCGCATCCCGCAGAGTCAGCATCCGGTCCTGCGCATGCCCGTGGGCACGGGCTGGATCGCGGCGCCGACGGCAGCGATGCTCTACCAGTTTCGCGAGGTCTGCGTCGCCGGCCGCGCCACGCGGGTGGCGCATTTCGAGCAGCCGGTGTTCGCCTGGAAGTAGGGGCTCAGCCCTTGCCCACGAGATGGGCTCGTGCCTTCGCCAGCCACAGGACAGCACGCAGGTGCTGTTCTGTGCGCGGGCTCAGACCGGCGCCACCGGCGTCAGTGCTTCGAACGGTGCCGACTGCTTGGCCTTCCAGGCTTCGATCGCGGTGGCCATCTCGTCGATGTCGAAGATCGCGCTTTGCAGCAAGCTCATCTGCTGCAGGGCGTCGGCCGTCGGGTGATCGACGGCGTAGTTGATCGCCAGCTTGCTGCCGGCCACCGCCAACGGCGACTTGGCGGCGATGGCCTGCGCCAGCTTCAGGGCGTGCGCCTGCAGCGCGTCCAGGTTCGGCAGCACCGCGTTCACCAGGCCGATCTGCAAGGCGCGCTCGGCACCCACGCGCTCGCCGGTGTAGGCCATCTCGCGCGCCACGCCGGGCGGCACGATCTTGGGCAGGCGCTGCAATACGCCCAGGTCGGCAGCCATGCCGATGTGGATCTCCTGCACGGTGAAGAAGGCGTCGGCGCTGCACACGCGCAAGTCGCACACGCAGGCCAGGTCGAGCGCACCGCCGACGCAAGCCCCCTGGATCGCAGCAATGACGGGAAAACGCGCCTGCTCGATGACGTCGAAACAATGCATCAACTGGCGCAGGCCGTCCTGGAACGCAAGCCGCCGACGGGCATCCCGTGTGCCCAGCGTGAGCGCATCACCGCCGAACACGTCCAGCGCCATGCCGGCACTGAAGTGCTTGCCGCTCGAGTCGATCACCAGCACGCGCGTTCGGCCTTCGGCGTTCAGCCGGACCACGGCATCGCGCAGCGCCGGAAAGAAGGCCGGCGTCATCGTGTTCATGCGCTCGGGGCGGCTCAGCGTCAGCCGCGTGACACCGTCGTCATGTTCTTCCAGGGTGAAAAAGCGGTCGCTCATTTCGGTCTCCGGGCGATGAATTGGACCCAGTCAGCGGGTTCGATGGGCAGAGCATAGCGGCGCCACGCATGGTCCAATGCCCTGCATGGCAAGCGTGCAAACCCCCGATGGCCTGGCGCTGCACCTGCAGCACTGGCCGCAGCCCGCGGCCCGTGCCCGCGTGCTGATCGTGCATGGCCTGGGCGAGCACATCGGCCGCTACGACGCGCTGGCACGCGCGCTGAACGCCGCCGGCTATGCGGTCAGCGGCCACGACCAGCGGGGCCATGGCCGCAGTCCGGGTGGGCGCGGGGCGATTCCGGCCGCAGACAGCCTGTGCAGCGACCTGGCTGCGGTGATCGACACGCTGCAGACCGCCGACGGCCGCGCGCCGCTGCTGCTCGGCCACAGCCTGGGCGGTCTGGTGGCCGCGCGCTTCGTCGCCGAAGCGCTGGCGGCGCAGCCCGCAAGCTGGTCGCGTCCGCTGCCCAAGCTGATGCTGTCGTCGCCGGCCCTGAACCCGGGC
This sequence comes from Rubrivivax sp., assembly GCA_016707445.1. Taxonomy (GTDB): domain Bacteria; phylum Pseudomonadota; class Gammaproteobacteria; order Burkholderiales; family Burkholderiaceae_C; genus Rubrivivax. The sequence goes on along the minus strand of JADJHR010000006.1, from coordinate 323,991 downwards.
ATGAACGGCGCGCAAAGGCTGTTGCTGGCCGTGCTGGGATCGCTGGCGCCGAACCTGGCCGTGAACAACGGGCTGAAGCCGGACTGGATCTCGCGCGACCCGGCGGTGGTGCGCGCCTATGTGCAGGACCCGCTGGTGCACGACCGCGTCACGGCGCGACTGGTGCGCTTCATCGTCGATGCGGGTCGCGAAGTGCTGGCGCAGGCGCCGCGCTGGCGTGTGCCGACCTTGCTGATGTGGGCCGGCGCTGACCGCTGCGTGGCGCCGCGCGGCAGCGCCGACTTTGCTGCCGCGGCGCCGTCTGCTGTGCTGCAGCACCAGGTGTGGCCGGCGCTGTTCCACGAGATCTTCAACGAGCCCGAACGCGATGCGGTGGTCGCCCGGCTCGTGCAGTTTCTGCAGCAGGTCTAGACTGCCGGCTCCGCCGTTGCTGGAGCCTCGATGAACGCACCCGCCCGCCCCGCCGAAGCCGCGGCCCTGTCCGCCTTTGCCGACCGCGCCTGGGACGAACGCATCGTGCCGGCGCTGATCGACTACATCGCCGTGCCGGCCAAGAGCCCGATGTTCGATGCCGACTGGGCCAGGAACGGCTACATCGACCGCGTGGTGCGTGACGCGGCGGCCTGGGTCGAGGGCCGCCAGCTGCCGGGTCTGAAGCTCGAGGTGCTGCGGCTCGAAGGCCGCACACCGGTGATCTTCTTCGAGGTGGCGGCCAGCGGATCGACCTCGAAAGACACCGTGCTGCTGTACGGCCACCTCGACAAGCAGCCCGAGTTCAGCGGCTGGCGTCCGGGCCTGGGGCCCTGGACACCCAAGTACGACAACGGTCTGCTCTACGGCCGCGGTGGCGCCGACGACGGTTATGCGGTCTACGCCGCGATCACCGCGATCGAGGCCCTGCAATCGCAAGGCCTGCCGCACCCGCGCTGCGTGGGCCTGATCGAAAGTTGCGAAGAAAGTGGCTCGAGCGACCTGCCGGTCTACATCGATGCGTTGAAAGCGCGGCTGGGCCAGGTCGGCCTGGTGGTCTGCCTGGACAGCGGCGCCGGCAACTACGACCAGCTGTGGCTGACGACCAGCCTGCGCGGCATGGTCAGCGGCGTGCTCAAGGTCGAGATCCTGAGCGAAGGCGTGCACTCGGGCGACAGCAGCGGTGTCGTGCCGTCGAGCTTTCGCATTCTGCGCCACCTGCTCGACCGGCTGGAGGACAGTGCCACGGGCAGGCTGCTGCCGCAGAGCTTCCATTGCGAGATTCCGACCGCGCGCATCGAGCAGACGCGCGCCACTGCCGCAATGCTGCAGGACGAGGTGTGGAAGCGCTTTCCCTGGGCCTGCGGTGCCGACGGTGGCGCCACGCTGCCGACCACCACCGACCCGGTGCAGGCGCTGCTCAACCGCACCTGGCGGCCGACGCTCAGCGTCACCGGGGCCGAAGGCTTCCCTGAGTTGAGCAACGCCGGCAACGTCTTGCGGCCCTGCACCGCGTTCAAGCTCAGCCTGCGGCTGCCGCCACTGGTCAACGGCCATGAGGCCAGTGTCAAGCTGAAAGCGCTGCTGGAAGACAACGCACCGTACAACGCCCGCGTCACCTTCCACCCCGATGGCCGCGCCGGCGCGCTCGGTGCCACGGGCTGGAACGCGCCCGAGCTGTCACCCTGGCTGGAGACGGCGCTGAACGGCGCGTCCAACACCTTTTTCGGCGCACCGGTGGGCTACATCGGGCAGGGCGGCACGATCCCGCTGATGAGCATGCTGCAGCAGGGATTTCCGCAGGCCCAGATGATGGTCTGCGGCGTGCTCGGCCCCAAGAGCAATGCGCATGGACCCAACGAGTTCCTGCACGTGCCCTATGGCAAGAAGCTGACGGCGGCGGTGGCACAGGTGATCTCGGCCTGCCCCTGAAGCACCGCCAGCCGCACGGTCACTGCGTGATGGTGCGGTCGTCGCGGCGCTGCAGCTGGACCTTCAGACGTTCAAGCTTGCCCGCATACAGGGCATGTTGTTCGCCCACGCCGCTGTAGTCGGCTGCCAGCTCAAGGTGAAGCCGGGCATTGCGCGCGTCGCCCAGGCGGGCGTACGCGACCGCCAGCCAATGGTGCAGCTCGGCATGGCGGGGGGTCAAGGCCAGTTCGCCGGTCAGCAGGATCAAGGCCTGCTGTGCCTGCCCGGCGTCCAGCGCCTGCCGCGCCGCGTCGAAGCGCGATGCCCTGCTCACTGCAGGCTGGTCGACCCCTGCAACCAGCACGCCGGCATCGGCCGGCCGCCCCAGCGCCAGCCGCACGCCGGCCAGATTGTTGGCCACGTGTTCGTTGTCCGGGTCCATGGCGCGCGCGGCCAGCAAGGCGCGTTCGGCCTGGGCCAGGGCGCCACGGTGCCGATACACCACGCCCAGCGCGTTGTAGGTGTTGGCGAATCCTGGGTCCTGTGCCGCAGCACCACGCAACCACCAGTAGGCCTCGTCGACGCGACCCTGGGCCAGCGCTTCGGCGGCGCGGTTGTTCATGAACATGGCGGCAATGCGCTGCTGGGCCAGCGGCAGCGTACGCTGTCGGCCCAAGTCCTGGCCGGGCAGAAAGTCGACGATCAGCCAGCTCTGCTCAGCCAGACCCGGCCTCGCCGCACTCAGCCCGGCACTGAGGGCCAGATTGACATGGCCGACGACAAAGGTGAACTCGCCGTCACGCTCGATGGCCGGCACCCCCAGCACGTCCTGGTAGCGCACGATCAGGCCCATCTCCTGCGCGAAGGCGGCCGTCATGATCACCAGCGACAGGCAATTGCCCATGCGGGCGTCGAAGGCCTCGGCGGCGGTGCGCGTGCTGCGGGCGTCGTATTCGAGTCGCAACTCACCCTGTGTGTACAAGGCGTCGATCAGGGCCATCTGCGGACCCTTGCGGCGTGCCGAGGGCGCAATGCGTTCGGCCAGGTAGCGCTTCATCGCCGGCGTCAGCGTGAACAGCGTGCTGACGTCGGGGCGCTGCAAGGGCGCGACGAACAAGCTGTCGTTGAAGATGTCCGGCGGCGCCTTCACTTGCGGCGGCACGCCGGCGCAGCCCGCCAGCAGCAGCACGCAGCCCAGCAGAAGGAAAAGACGCTTCATGGCGGCCCCCGGGCTGGCAATTCAGCCGTCGAAAGTCGGCATGCTGGCTCAGTGACCACCGGTCGTCAATGCACGTCCGCCCGAAACCGGGGTTGCCCGGGTTCGGGCGGGCAGCAGGGTCGGCAAGCGACTCAGGGCGCGCCATACAGCTTCGCGAACGTCATCGACGGGCCCTGCCGGAGCGCCATCTCGACGCGCTGATGCACGGCCGGCGTCGTGCTGTGTGCGAGCGTGGTGCGCGGCAAGGCCAGCTCACCGCCGCCCAGCAGGCTGCCGTTGGCCCGCGCCTGGCGCACTTCGGCCTGGACTTCGGCGCGACTGAGCGTCGAAACGCTCACCGGGTCGGGCATGGTGATGTCGTCGGCCCAGGCTGCAGCGCCGGCCAGGGTCAGCGCGGACAGCACCAGGGCATGCTTCAGGGTCTTGGTCATCGTGGACTTCATGGGGTTCTCCAATCACAAGGGTTTGACACAACGTGGGCCAGCCTGTGGCTGCGGGTGTTGGCAGTTCGAGGCCTGGTGACTGGAGATACGCGGCCAGGCTGCAATCGGATGCAGCCGCGACGGCGTGCGCAATCGCGCCGACCGCACTGGGCAACCGATGATCAGAAGGTGAAGCCGCTGCTCAGGCGTTGTCCCGACAGCGGTTCGAGCAGGCCCAGCAGCGGCTTCAGCGGTGCGTAGCGCAGCGACACGCGTGTGGCGTAGTCGAAGAAGCGCGGCAGATCGTCGGCGTAGTGCGACTTGCCATCGCGATGCTTGAGGCGGCAGAAGATGCCCATCACGCGCAGGTGGCGCTGCAGTCCCATCCATTCCAGGGCGCGCCAGAACTCGCCGAAGTCGGCGGCCAGAGCCTGCCCCAGCGGCACCCCGGCTGCGCGCGCCTGCTGCCACCAGCGCACGGCCCAATCCAGCTCCTGCGCTTCGTCCCAGCTGATGAAGGCATCACGCAGCAGACAGGCCAGGTCATAGGTGACCGGCCCGTTGACCGCGTCCTGGAAGTCGAGGATGCCCGGGTTGCGGCCCGGGCAGACCATCAGATTGCGCGGCATCCAGTCGCCATGCACGGCCACCCGCGGTTGCGCCAGCGCACTGGCCACCAGCCGGTCGCACAGCTGCTGCCAGGTCGCTTGCTGACGCGCCGTCCAGTCGACCTGGAACTCGCGCTGCACGCACCATTCTGGAAACAGCGCCAGCTCGGCGCGCAGCTGGGCTTCGTCGAAGACGGGCAAGCTTGCAGCCGGCACCTTCAGCTGCCACTGCAGCAGGGCCTGCAGCGCGTCGCGCATCAGCGCATCGGCGCGCGCCGGCTCGCGCAACGCGTCGAGGTAAAGCTCGTGGCCCAGGTCGGTCAGTAGCAGGAAGCCCTGCGCCTCGTCCGCGGCCAGCACCCGTGGCGCGTGCAGGCCGGCCGCCTGCATCAGCGCGGCCACCTTGACGAAGGGTCGAACGTCCTCGGCGGCCGGCGGCGCATCCATCACGATGTAGCTGCCATCTGTACCCTGCACACGCAGGTAACGGCGAAAGCTGGCGTCGGCCGACGCCGGCGCCAACGAGTCCCAGCGCAGGCCGGCAGGATCGGTGATGCGCGCGGCCCAGTCCTCGAACGCGGCGTGGCGCGCCGCCGACGGCCAGGACAAGGGTAAGGGCGTTGATGCGGCAGGGGCGGGAAGGGCGCTGGCGGTCATGGTCGCGGTCGGTTTCGAGGCAGCCAGGCTGTCCACCCTCAGGGATAATCAATTTTATCCGGCTGCCCGGCGGTGTCTGCGCTGTGCCACGGCCACGTCACGGCGCCCATCCTCGGGGCTGTCTGCCACCGCATCCCGCACCGTCGCCTTGCCCTTCGCCCTGACCGTTTCCGCAACGCGCCGCCTGCTGCCGATGGCGGCAGCCGCCCTGCTGGCCTGCTTGATGGCCAACGCCTGGGCGCAAGTGCGCGCACGCGCGCCGACAGCGGCCACCGGCCCGGTCGATTTGCGCGCCGGCGAGATCCGGGGCCGGCCCGACATCGACGCCGTGGCCGAGGGTGACGTCGACCTGAAGCGGGGCGCGCTCGAACTGCAGGCCGACTGGCTGAGTTATGAACAGGCGCAGGATCTGGCCATCGCGCGCGGCAAGGTCCGGCTGCGCAACCTGAATGGCCACTACAGCGGCCGTGAGCTGCAGCTGCAGCTGCAGCGCTTCGAGGGCTTCTTTCTCGATCCGCGCTATGAGTTCGACCTGCTGAAGGCCGGTGGACGCGCACAACGCATCGACTTCATCGACAGCAAACGGTCGGTGGCCCGCCAGGCCTGGTACACGAGCTGCCCACGCGACGACGGCGACGACCCCGACTGGGTGCTGCAGGCCGATCGCGTGCAGGTCGACCTGGAAAGCAATGTCGGCGTGGCCGAAGGCGCGGTGCTGCGCTTTCTGGGTGTGCCCATTCTTGCGTTGCCGACGATGAGCTTTCCACTCGGCGAAGGCCGCAAGTCGGGCTGGCTGCCGCCGACGGTCGATTTCGACACGCGCAGCGGCCTCAGCCTGGAAGTGCCGTACTACTGGAACATCGCGCCGCAGCGCGACGCCACCTTCACGCCCAAGCTGATCAGCCGGCGCGGGCTGGGGCTGGACAGCGAGTTTCGCTACCTCGAACCCGGCGCGCGCGGCAGCATGCAGGTCGACCTGCTGCCCGACGACCGCGTGGCTGGCCGTTCGCGCTGGGCCCTGTGGACCGAGCAGGACGGCGCCCTGCCGCTGGGCGGGCGCTGGCATGTCGATGGCTTTCGCGTCTCCGACGACGCCTGGTGGAAGGATTTCCCAAAGGACGCACGCAGCCTCACGACACGTCTGCTGCCGCTGCGGCTGCAGGTCGAACACGATCTGAGTGGCGCCTGGGGCGAGGGCCTGGGCTATGCGCGCTTGATGCGCTGGCAAGTGCTGCAGGACAGTGACGAGCGTGTGCTGTCGCCCTATGAACGCGCACCCCAGCTCGGCTTACAGCTGGCCGGCCGGGCCGGGCTTGCGACGCTGGGGCAGGGGCTGGGGCAGGGCTTGCAGTACACGCTGGAAACCGAGGCCAACCGTTTCGTGCTGCCCGACCGCGATGGCAGCATCGCCGAGCCCACCGGCTGGCGTGCACACGCACTGGGTGCTCTGTCACTGCCCTGGCGTCAGCCCGGCGCGTGGCTGGTACCGCGCCTATCGGTCAACGCCGCCAGCTACGCGCTCGATCAGCCCATGGCCGACGGGCGCACGCGCGCGTCGCGGGTGATCCCCAGCTTCAGTGTCGACGCCGGCCTGGTGTTCGAGCGCGACACCACCTTGTTCGGGCGCAGCCTGCGGCAGACGCTGGAGCCGCGCGCCCAGTACCTGCGCACGCCCTGGCGAGACCAGGCTGGCCTACCCAACTTCGATTCGGCGGGCAAGGACATCAACTTCAATTCGATCTTCTCGGACAACGTCTTCTCCGGCATCGACCGTGTGTCCGACGCCAACCAGATCACCGCCGGCGTGACCACCCGGCTGATCGACCCTGCCAATGGTGCCGAGGCGCTGCGGCTGGGTGTGGTGCAACGCTACCTGTTCAGGCCGCAGCTCGTGACGCCCGACGGTGTGCCGATCAGCCAGCGCTTTTCCGACCTCTACCTGCTCGGCGCGGCCAATCTGAGCAGCCAGCTTGCACTCGAAGGCGCGCTGCAGTACAGCCCCGACAGCCAGCGTCCGGTGCGCAGCATCGCATCGGCACGCTGGAACCCCGAGCCCTTCCACACCATCAGTGCGACCTATCGCTTCACGCGCGGCCTGGCCGAACAGGTCGAGCTGGGCTGGCAGTGGCCGGTGTGGAAAGGCGCGCTGTCTGCCACCGACACCGGTCGCGCCGCGACGGGCGGCAGCCAAGCTTGCAAGGGCACGCTGTATGCCGTGGGCAGGACCAACTACAGCATGCGCGACAGTCGCGTCACCGATTCGATCCTGGGCCTGGAGTACGACGCCGGCTGCTGGATCATGCGCTTGGTCGCCGAGCGCCGGTCCACCGGACTCAGCGAGGCCACCACGCACATCCAGCTGCAGCTCGAGCTGGTGGGCCTGTCGCGCCTGGGATCCAACCCCCTGAAGGTCTTGAAGGACAATATCCCGGGTTACCGCCTGTTGCGCGACGAGCGCAGCGAAACGATCCCCGCGCCCACCCGTTATGAATGAACCCCTCACTCCCTGGTGCCCGCTCTGGTGCCTGAAGGCGGCGGCAGCGTTGCTGCTGGCGGGCCTGGCGCTGCCCGGCACGGCCCAGATGCGCCGCGAGGCGGTGCGCAACGGCGACTACATCGTCGCCGTGATCAACCAGGAGCTGGTCACCGCCGGTGAGGTCGAACGCCGTACCGAGCAGGCCCAGGCGCAGGCCAGACAGCGCCCCGGCGCGCGCCTGCCGCCCGAGGACGATCTGCGCAAACAGGCACTGGACGCCCTGATCGAAGAGCGCGTGATCGTCACCCATGCGCGCGAGTCGGGCATCAAGATCGAAGACGCCGACCTTGACCGCGCGGTGCAGAGCATCGCGCTGCAGAACCAGATGACGCTGGACCAGCTGCGCGAGCGCATGCGCACTGAGGGCATCGACTACGGGCGCTTTCGCGCCAACCTGCGCGATCAGATGATGGTCGAGCGCATCCGCGAGCGTGAGGTCTATCAGCGCATCCGCATCACCGACCTCGAGATCGACCGCCTGGTTGATCAGCAACGCGCCGCGGCCCAGGCCGACGTGCAACTCGACATCGCGCAGATCCTGGTCACCGTGCCCGCAGGCGCCAGCACCGCCGAACTCGCGGCACGCACGGCACGCGCTGAAGGCGCACTGGCCCGCGTGCGGGGTGGTGAATCGTTCGCCGCCGTGGCCCGCGAGCTGTCAGAGGACGGCAACCGCGACAAGGGTGGCGAGATCGGGCTGCGGCCGGCGTCCCGCCTGCCCGATCTGTTCGTTGACGCGGTGCGCCCGCTGGCCGTCGGTGAGATCGCCCCCGCACTGGTGACCAGCGGCGCGGGCCTGCACGTGCTCAAGCTGCTCGAGCGGCGCGACGGCGCGGCGCTGCGGGTGGCGCAGACGCATGCCCGCCACATCCTGCTGCGCACGTCGCCGCAGCTGTCGGCCGAAGCCGCGTCGCGCCGGCTGGCCGAGATGAAGCGCCAGATCGAAGCCGGCACGCGTGACTTCGCGGACCTGGCGCGCCAGTTCTCCGACGACGGCTCGGCGACCAATGGCGGTGACCTGGGCTGGGCGGGGCCGGGGCAGTTCGTTCCCGAGTTCGACGAGGCCATGAACAAGCTGCCGCTGAACGGCATCTCGGCGCCGGTGGTGTCGCGCTTTGGCGTGCACCTGATCCAGGTGCTGGAGCGTCGCGAGGTGGCGCTGGAGACCAAGCAACTGCGCGAACAGGCGCGCGCCGTGCTGCGCGAGCAGAAGTTCGACGAGGCCTATACCGAATGGGCCAAGGACCTGCGCGCACGCGCCTATGTCGAGATGCGTGAGCCGCCGCTGTGAACGGCAGCTGACGATGGCCGGCACGGGGTCCGCCTGAAACATCTGCCACGCAAGCGCTTCGGCCAGCATTTCCTGGTCGACGAAGCGGTCATCGACGGCATCACCGATGCCATTGACCCGCAGCCGGGCCAGGCGCTGATCGAGATCGGCCCCGGCCTGGGCGCGCTCACCCATGCGCTGTTGGCGCGAGGCGCCGCACTGACCGTGATCGAGCTCGACCGCGACCTGGCCGCGCGCTGGCGGCGCGATGGCCGTGTCGCCGTGATCGAGGCCGACGTGCTGCGCGTCGACTTCGCAGCCCTGGCCGACGCCGCGACCGCGCCGCTGCGCGTGGTGGGCAACCTGCCCTACAACATCTCCACGCCGATCCTGTTTCACCTGCTGCCGCTGGCTGCGCGCATCGGTGACCAGCATTTCATGCTGCAGAAGGAGGTGGTGCAGCGCATGGTGGGTTCGCCCGGCAGCAAGGACTTCGGACGCCTGTCGGTGATGCTGCAGTGGCGCTACGAGATGGAGCTGGTGCTCAAGGTGTCGCCCGAAGCCTTCGACCCGCCGCCGCGTGTCGACTCCGCCGTGGTGCGCATGATCCCTCGCCCGGCACCCGCGGCGCTGGACGAACGGCTGCTGTCTGAGCTGGTGACGGTGGCCTTCTCGCAGCGGCGCAAGCTGCTGCGCCACACTTTGGGGCGCTGGCTGGAGGCGCGGGACGCCGTGGGCGATTTCGACCTGCAGCGCCGCGCCGAGGAAGTGCCGGTGCAGCACTACCTGGCGCTGGCGCAGCGGCTACAGCCGCTGCGAAGTCAGTAGACGCCGGCTGTCAGGCGGCGCTCAACCACATCGAGGTGTCGAACGCGCTGCACATCATCGGCATGTTGGTGCCGAAGTTGGGGTTGATGCCGTTCTTCGGTACAGCGACCTTGGGTGCCGGTTTCGGCACGGCGCTGGCGTTGTTGCTGACTTGGGCCGTTTCCGCAGCCCGCTCCCATGACCCGATTTCCTGGGAGCGGGCTACTGAAAAGAATAGAAACACCTGAACGGTATTCGTCGTTCCCCCCAGAAGTCGGCGGAATCCCGGAACACATCAAGCAGCTGCTCGCGCGCTTCGCGGTCGAAGCGTGGGTTGTCGGGCAACTGCTCCAGCACCACCACGAAACCCGGCTGCTGGCCCGCCTTGTGCACGAGGTCGGTCATGCAGTCGTACAGCGCGTCGAGGTTCTTGCCGAAGTGCACCGGAAAGGTGAACGCGGTGGCAATCTGCTCGAGCACGTCCTGCTTGGATTGCGCCTGCGCCAGATTGGCATACAGGAAATGCTGGCCCGCGGTACCGGCGGCCTGCATCAGGTCGTCCACGCGGTAGGCTCGAATGGCCTGGACGATGTTGGGTCGGACAGTTTGCAACTGCATGGTCGCCTGTCTCCTGGTTTCAGAAGGTGGTGGGGATGAAGGGACGGTGACGATCACGGCGCAATGCGGGCAAAGCTCGCGTAGTGGTCATTGGTGTAGTAGCAGACTTCGGGCTGGGCGGGCTGCGCGCCGCCGCAGACGATACGGCGTGCGCCTCGGTCACGTGCGCGTGGTGTCTTGACGGTGTATTCGCGGTAATGGCCCCTGCGCCGGGGCGGCAACAAACGCTCGCGATTGCCGAACACGGCACCATCCTTGGCATGAGGAAAGGGGCCCCCGTGGCGAATCAGGCGGGTGGTTTCCTGGGCTTCGGCCGGCAGCGACGACAAGGGCACGACGGCCGCGTCGGCCCCTGAGGGCCTGGCCTGAAGCTCGAATCCAGTGACTGCACAGGCCGCGACTGCGATAGCGAGCGCTGACTTGCGAAGCACAGACCCCCAAGAGGCCGATCCGGTGAAAGACACGGGAGAACCCTGAATGCGAAGCCGCGATGCTACCGGAGGGGCCCCGAAAATTCAAGCCAGTGCCCAAAAATCAGGCAATCGATGAAGGGGAATTGTGAGCGCCCGCTTAGCGCCAAAGCCTTGTTTCAGAAGCCAATTCAGCTCACACCACTCGATCCAGGGTGCTGCCCGCAGTTTCCCGCTGGCCCCGCTGCACCCCATCGGTGCAACAGGGTGAACGGCCTGTCGGCCGGGGCCGGGGCCTACCTCGCCGCGTTGGCGTCGGCCACCGTCAGCGCCGTCATGTTGACGATGCGTCGCACCGTGGCCGACGGCGTCAGGATGTGCGCCGGCTTGTCGGCGCCCAGCAGCACCGGGCCGATGGCAATGCCGCCGCCGGCGGCGGTCTTGAGCAGGTTGTAGGCGATGTTGGCAGCGTCGAGCCCGGGCAGCACCAGCAGGTTGGCGTCGCCCTGCAGCGTGCTGCCGGGCATCACGCGGCGGCGGGCCGCAGCGTCGAGCGCCACGTCGCCGTGCATCTCGCCGTCCACCTCGAGCCAGGGCGCCTGCTCGCGAAGCAAGGCCAGCGTACGCCGCATCTTGACGGCGCCGGGCGAATCGCTGCTGCCGAAGTTGCTGGACGACAGCAGCGCCGCCTTGGGCTGGATGCCGAAGCGCGCCATCTCGTCGGCAGCCATGGTGGTGATCGCGGCCAGCTGCTCGGCACTGGGGTCCACGTTGACATGCGTGTCGACCAGAAACACCTGGCGCCCAGGCAGCATCAGCCCGTTCATGCAGGCATAGACCTGCACGTTCTGCGGCGCGCGCGCGCTGCCGCCGACACGCGGGCCGATCACCTGGTCGATGTAGTGCAGATGCGCGGCCGTGGTGCCCCAGGTGCCGCACAACATGCCGTCGACCTCACCCTTGTGCAGCAACATGCAGCCGATCAGCGTCAGCCGGCGTCGCATCTCGATCTTGGCCACCTGCTGCGTGATGCCCTTGCGCTCGGTCATGCGCAGGTAGGTCTGCCAGAAGTCGCGGTAGCGATGGTCCTGCTCGACGTTGACCACGTCGTAGTCGTCGCCCTGCTTCAGGCGCAGTCCGAACTTGTCGATGCGCTGCGCGATCACGGCCGGGCGGCCGATCAGCGTGGGTCGGGCCAGGCCCTCGTCGACCACCACCTGCACCGCACGCAGCACGCGCTCTTCCTCGCCTTCGGCGTAGGCCACGCGGCGGCGCTCGGCGCGCTTGGCCAGCGAGAAGATCGGCTTCATCATGTTGCCCGAGGCGTAGACGAAGCCCTGCAGCTTCTCGCGGTAGGCCGCCATGTCCTGGATCGGGCGCAGCGCCACACCCGAGTCAGCGGCCGCCTGCGCCACCGCCGGCGCGATCTTCATCATCAGCCGTGGGTCGAAGGGCTTGGGGATCAGGTACTCGGGCCCGAAGCTCAGCGTCGCGCCCGCGTAGGCCGCGGCCACCACTTCGCTCTGCTCGGCCTGTGCAAGTTCGGCAATGGCGCGCACGGCGGCGATCTCCATCGCATCGGTGACCGTGGTCGCGCCGCAGTCGAGCGCACCGCGGAAGATGTACGGGAAACACAGGACGTTGTTGACCTGGTTCGGGTAGTCGGTGCGGCCGGTGGCGATGATGGCGTCGTCGCGTGCGCCCTTGATCTCCTCGGGCATGATCTCCGGGGTCGGATTGGCCAGCGCAAAGATGATCGGCGCGCGCGCCATCGATGCCACCATCGGCGCCTTCAGCACGCCGCCGGCCGAAAGGCCCAGAAAGATGTCGGCACCGGCCATCACCTCAGCCAGGCTGCGCAGGTCGGTCTGCTGGGCGAAGAAGGCCTTGTCCTCGTCCATCAGCTCGCGCCGGCCTTCGTAGACCACGCCCGCCAGGTCGGTGACCCAGATGTTCTTGCGCGGCAGGCCCAGCTTCACCATCAGGCCCAGGCAGGCCAGTGCCGCAGCGCCTGCGCCCGAGGTGACGAGCTTGACCTGCGCGATGTCCTTGCCGCTGACCTTCAGCGCGTTCAGAAGCGCCGCCCCGACGACGATGGCCGTGCCATGCTGGTCGTCATGGAAGACCGGGATCTTCATGCGCTCACGCAAGCGGCGCTCGACGTAGAAGCAGTCGGGCGCCTTGATGTCCTCGAGGTTGATGCCACCAAAGGTGGGTTCGAGCGCGGCGATCACGTCCACCAGCTTGTCGAGGTCGCGTTCGTTGATCTCGAGGTCGAAGACGTCGATGCCGGCGAACTTCTTGAACAGCACGCCCTTGCCTTCCATCACCGGCTTGGCCGCCAGCGGGCCGATGTCGCCCAGGCCGAGCACGGCGGTGCCGTTGGTCACCACCGCGACCAGGTTGCCGCGCGCGGTGTAGCGAAAGGCGTTGACCGGATCGGCCACGATCTCTTCGCAGGCGGCGGCGACGCCGGGTGAATAGGCCAGCGCCAGGTCTCGCTGATTGACCATCTGCTTGGTCGCGCTGACCGCGATCTTGCCCGGTGTCGGGAACTCGTGGTACTCCAGGGCGGCAAGGCGCAGCTCGGCGCGTTTTTCTTCGTAGCTCGACATGGCGCTGTCTCCGGCAAGGGACGCGAATTCTAGGAGCGACAGTCTGCCTGTGCCTGCCCGCCCCACTCATGCGCGAAACTGCGTATCGGCCGTGACCGCGGCGCAGCCAATACTTTGCCGGCGCGGCGCGCTGCGCCGGCATCGCCCATGAAAGCCCCCACCTCGCCCTCGACCACGGCCCGCCGCGGGCTGCGCCGCAGCGTGCTGTGGTCGCTGCTGGTTCTGCTGCTGTTGGTGGCGCAAAGCCTGCTTGTGGCGCTGACGGTGAACTACGAAGCGACGCACAGCCAGGACGAGATCGAGGCCATCGGCGGCGCGGCGGCGCTGCAGATGCGGCGCGAACTGCTGCAGATGCTGCATCAGCTGCAGGCCCTGTCTTGGAGCGAGCCCGAGGCCACAGAGTGGCCACCGGCGGCGCTGCATCTGATGCGCAGCCAGCCCGAATTGCTGCGGGTCGAGCGCCGCAACGCCGAACTGCAGGCCACGGCCTTCGTCGATTCGCCAGGCCATGCGCCCTTGTTTTCGCTGATGTCGCGGCGCGACCTCAGCGTCGACACCGACCAGGCCTGCCTGAGCGCCAAGCGCCAGGCCTCGCCGCGCTTCTCGCGCAGCTACTTTGTGCCGATGGTCGACGGCAAGGGCATGGAGGTGGTGGACCTGTGCATCCCGGTGCTGAGCGCCGGTCGCCCGGACGGGTACATCGTCGGCAGCCTGGGCTTGCCGCTGCTGCTGGACGTCGCCTTGACACCGGCGCAGGCGCAACGCACCGAGATCTCGTTGATCGAGGGCGACGGCGCCCGGCTGGCGCGCGCGGGCGGCCCGCGCGGTACCGGCGTGTTCGTGGCCGAACGCCTGGTCGACCTGCCGGGCACCTCGCTGCGACTGCGCGTCGACAGCGGCGCCGGTCGGCCCAGCCTGATCCCCAACCTGACCCTGGCCCTGGTGCTGGGTTTGTCGGTCCTGCTGTTCGTGGTGGTGGTGCTGCTGGCGCGTGACGTGCGCCGGCGCGCGCAGGCCGAGCGGGCGCTGGCCGAAGCACTGAGCCGGCGCAAGGCGATGGAAGACTCGCTGATCACCGGCCTGCGTGCGCGCAACCTCGACGGTGAGGTGACCTATGCCAACCCGGCCTTCTGCGCCATGGTCGGTTTCAGCCTCGACGAACTGCACACGCCGGTGCCGCCGTACTGGCCGCCGGAATTCGTCGAGCAGTACCGGCAACGCCAGGTCGATCGCCTGGGATCGGTTCTGGCCAGTCAGCAGCGTGAGGGCTTCGAGACCGTCTTCATGCGCAAGAACGGCGAGCGCTTCCCGGTCGTGATCTACGAAGCACCGCTGCTCGATGGCCAGGGCCGGCAAAGCGGTTGGATGAGCACGGTGCTGGATGTCAGCGCCCAGCGCAGCATGGAGGAGCTGTCGCGCCAGCAGCAAGAGCGGCTGCAGGCCAGCGCCCGGCTGGCCACCGTGGGCGAGATGGCATCGCTGATGAGCCACGAGCTGAACCAGCCGCTGGCGGCGATCGCCAGCTTTGCCACCGGTTCGCTGAACCTGCTCGAGTCGCCCGACGCGCAGACCCTGCCGATGCTGCACCAGGCGCTCGAACGCATCGCTGAACAGGCCGAGCGCGCCGGCCGCATCATCAAGAGCGTGCACAGCTTCGTGCGCCGGCGCGAGCAGGCGCGCGAGATCCTGGGCACCGACCTGCTGATCGAAGGCGTGCTGCCGCTGGTGCGGCTGCAGGCGCGCAAGAGCGGCACTCGCGTCGAGATTGACCTGCCGCGGCGCGTGCCGCACGTCATGTGTGACCGCACCATGGTCGAGCAGGTACTGATCAATCTCAGCCGCAACGCCATCCAGGCGATGGAAACCGACACGCCGCTGGAAGACCGTGTGCTGACGCTGCGCGTGCGCCAGCACCACGCGCAGTGGGTGACCTTCAGCGTCATCGACCACGGCCCGGGCATCGCGCCCGAGGTTGCGGCCAAGCTGTTCACGCCGTTTTTCACCACCCGTGCCGAGGGCATGGGCCTGGGCCTGAGCCTGTGCCGCTCGGTGATCGAGCAACACGGCGGCGTACTGGACTTCACCGCCGCTGCGGGCGCGCGCGGCACCAAGTTCCGCTTCACCCTGCCGGCGCCACGGCAGGCAGAATCGAGGGCGCCCGTCACTGCCGATTCATGAACCTGCCTCTCGACTCCGCGTTGCAAGCACCTCTTGGCCTGCCGGTCGTCTACCTGGTGGACGACGAGGACGTGGTGCGCGACGCGCTGGCCTGGCTGCTGCGCTCACGGCGGCTGCTGTCCGAAGGCTTCGCCAGTGCCGACGCCTTCGAGGCCTGGCTGGCGCCGCGGCTGGCCGATGGCGCCGCACCCTGGCCCGACGCACCCGCTTGCCTGGTGCTGGACATGCGCATGCCCGGCACCAGCGGCCTGGTGCTGTTCGAGCGGCTGGCCGCGCGCGGCCTGCTGCCGCTGCTGCCGATCCTGTTTCTCACCGGCCATGGCGACGTGCCGACCGCGGTGGCCGCGGTCAAGCGCGGTGCCTTCGACTTCGTCGAGAAGCCCTTTTCCAACAACAGCCTGGTCGACCGCATCGAGCAGGCGCTGCACGTCAGCGCGCAGGCCCTGCTGGCGCGGCGCCAGCAGCAGCAGGCTGCGCGAGCACTGGCCGAGCTGACCGAGCGAGAGCGCGAGGTGATGCGGCTGGTGATCGAGGGTCGACCGAACAAGTTGATCGCCGATGAACTGGCGATCAGCGTGCGCACGGTCGAGGTGCACCGTGCGCGCGTGTTCGAAAAATTGAATGTCAAGTCGGCGGTCGAGCTGGCCAACAAGCTGCGCACGGCGTAGCGCGGATCAAGCCATGGGCGAGTTCGAACTCATCGAGCGGCACTTCGTGCGCCCGCAGCGGGCCTTGCGCCACGCCGCACTGGGGCCAGGCGACGATTGCGCGCTGCTGCGCGTGGCCGCCGGCCAGCAACTGGCCGTGTCGAGCGACATGCTGGTCGAGGGCCGGCACTTCCTGTCCACGGTGGCACCCGACCGGTTGGGGCACAAGGCACTGGCGGTCAACCTGAGCGATCTGGCGGCCTGCGGCGCCGAGCCGCTGGGCTGCACGCTGGCGCTGGCGCTGCCACGCGCCGACGAGCCCTTCGTCGCCGCGCTGGCGCAGGGCCTGTTCGCGCTGGCCGACCGCCACGGCATCGAACTGATCGGCGGCGACCTCACGGCCGGGCCGCTGAACCTGTGCATCACGGTGATGGGTCAGGTGCCGCCCGGCCAGGCCTTGCTGCGCAGCGGCGCGCGCGCCGGCGACACGCTGTGGGTCAGCGGCTGCCTGGGTGATGCGCGGCTGGCGCTGGAGGTCTTTCGGGGTCGACTGGCACTGGCCGGCACCGACTTCGAGGCCGTGCGTCGGGCCATGGAATGCCCCGAGCCGCGGGTGGCGCTGGGCCTGACCCTGCGTGGCCTGGCCAGCAGCGCGATCGACCTCAGCGACGGCCTGCTGGGCGACCTCGGCCATGTGCTGCGACGCTCGGGTGTCGGCGCCCGCGTCGAACTGGCGGCGCTGCCGCGCAGCGCGGTGCTGGCCGCGCAAGCGCCCGCGATGCAAAACGAATGCCTGCTGCGAGGCGGCGACGACTACGAACTTCTGTTCACCGCAGCGCCCACTGCGAAGGCCCGGGTGCTGCAGGCGGCGGCACAGTCCGGCGTGGCCGTCAGCGCCATCGGCCACATCACGGCGCAGCCGGGCCTGCTGCTGGTCGGCGACGACGGGCGTGAGCAGTCGGTGAGTGCACTCGGCTTCGACCACTTCGGATGAACCCGGAACCCGCACCGGGAAACGCCATTGCCGCCGGCCCACGCCGCGCCAGTGCACGCTTCATGCTCGAGCACCCAGCGCACTGGATCGCGCTCGGCTTCGGCAGCGGCCTGTCGCCCAAGGCACCGGGCACGGTCGGCACGCTGTGGGGCTGGGCGACGTTCCTGCTGCTCGACCGCTGGCTGGACACGCGTGCCTGGGCACTGCTGATCGGCGCGTCGTTGCTGGTGGGCTGGTGGGCCTGCACGCGCACGGCGCAGCACCTGCGTGTGGCCGACCCCGGCGCCATCGTCTGGGACGAGGTGCTGGCCTTCTGGATCATGCTGTGGCTGCTGATGCCGGCGCCGCTGTGGGCGCAGGCGCTGGCTTTTGCACTGTTTCGCCTGTTCGACGCCGCCAAGCCGGGGCCGGTGGGCTGGGCCGACCGCCGCTTCAAGCTGCGTGCCGGTCAGGCCATCGGCTGGGCGCAGGGTGCGGGCATCCTGTTCGACGACCTGGTGGCCGCGCTGTGTGCGCTGCTGGTGATGGCGCTGGGGCTGCGGTTGTGGACCTGGTGAGCGTCGAACCGCTGGTGCTCGACCTGGCTGATGCACTGCGCGCGGCCGGGCTGCACATCGCCACCGCCGAAAGCTGCACCGGCGGCCTGATCGCCGCCGCCTGCACTGCGGTGGCCGGCTCCAGCGACTGGTTCGAGCGCGGTTTTGTCACCTACAGCAACGCCGCCAAGACCGAGCTGCTGGGCGTCGGCGAAACGCTGCTGCGCGACCACGGTGCGGTCAGCCAGCCGGTGGCGCTGGCGATGGCCGATGGCGCCTTGCGCCGTGCCCCGGTGCAGCGCAGCGTGGCCGTCACCGGCATTGCCGGGCCAGGCGGCGCCGTGCCCGGCAAACCGGTGGGCACGGTCTGGCTGGCGCTGGGCCAGCGCGATGACACCGGCCACATCCAGCTCAGCGCACAGCGGCTGCAGCTGGCCGGCGACCGCAGTGCCGTGCGCCAGGCCACGCTGGTGGCCGCATTGACTGCGCTGCGGCGGTCGCTGCCCTGAAGTTCAGCGCTGCACAGCGTTCAGGCCGGCTGCAGCAGCGCGGGCGCCGCATGGCCGGCCAGCCAGGCCTCGAAGCGCGCCGCCGCCATCGGCTGGCCGTGCAGGTGGCCCTGCTGGCGCGGGCAGCCGTGGGCCAGCAGCCACTGGCGCTGCGCCGCCGTCTCCACACCTTCGGCCACCACCTCGATCTGCAAGGCGCGGGCCATGCCCAGCATGGCTTCGGCCAGCGCACAGTCCCCGGCGTCGTCGGGCAGTCCGCGCACCAGGCTGCAATCGATCTTCAGCCGTTCGGGGCGCAGCCGTTTCAGCTGCGACAGCGATGAATAGCCGGTGCCAAAATCGTCGATCGTCAGCGCCAGGCCGAGCGCGCGCCAGCGTGCCAGCGCGCGTGGCACGCCGTCGGGCTCGTGGGTGAAGGCGTCTTCGGTGACCTCCAGCTCAAGCTGATTCGGCGCCAGGCGATGGCGGCCGAGCGCGTCGCGCAGCGTCTCCGACAGTGCCGGGTTGCGCGCCTGTTGTACGCTCAGGTTGAGCGCCAGGCGACCGGGCTGCAGGCCAACATGCAGCCAGTGGGCCAGGTCGGTGCAGGCGGCGTCGAGCACCCAGGCGTCGATGTCGCACATCAGCCCGCATTGGCGCGCGCCGTCGATGAAGGCCGCCGGCGCCAGCAGCCCGCGCTGCGGATGCAACCAACGCAGCAGGGCCTCGCAGCCGACCACGCGGCCGCTGGCAGCGTCGACCAGCGGCTGGTAGTGCAGCTGGAACTCGCCATGCTCCAGCGCGTGCGCCAGCTCGCGCTCGGCGTCGATGCGCCGCCGCAGCGCCTGGTCCATGTCGGGCTGATAGAAGCTGTACAGGCCGCGACCCAGGGCCTTGCTGCGGTCCAGCGCCAATGCGGCGGCGCGCGCCAGTCCTTCGAAGTCGGTGCCGTCCGACGGATACATCGCGATGCCGATGCCTGCCGACAGGCCGACCACATGGCCGCTGTGCGGCAGCTCCAGCGGTTCTTCCACCGCGCGCAGCAGCCGCTCGGCGGCGCTGGCCACGCGGTCCCAGCCTTCGGTGCCCGACAGCAGCAGCAGGTATTCGTCGCCGGCGCCGCGGCAGATGAAATCCGAGTCGCGCAGCGCCGCCGCGATGCGGTGCCCCATGCCCTTGAGCAGCTCGTCACCCACACCACGACCAAGCGTGTCGTTGAAGGTGCGAAAGCGGTCCAGCCCCAGGTGCAGCAGCGCCAGCGAACGGCCGGCGCGGCGTGCGCTGGCCGCCTCGTGGCCGAACAGTTCGGCCATCAGGGCGCGATTCGGCAGACCGGTCAGCCCGTCGTACATCGCCGCACGGTGCAGGCGCGAATCGCTGGCACGCAGCTCTGACTGCAGTTCGGCCACACGCGTGCGCAAACCGTCCAGACCGCGCGCCAGAGGCGTGAACTCGTCGTCCACGGGCCATTGCAGCGCCGGGACGGGGCGCATCGCTGCCAGCGCCTGGGCCTGTTCGGCCAGGCGGTCCAGTGGCCACGCCAGGCGCTGGTCCAGCACGCGCAGTGTCAATGCCGCGGCAGCCACCCCCTGCACCACGATCATCAGCAGCACGGCGGCGCGGTGGCGCTCGATGGCCGTGCCGAGCTGCGCGCCGAACAGCCCTTCGGCCAGCAACCACAACAGCGCCGGCAATAGCAGGCCCGCCGCCAGCGCCAGCAACAGCGCCGGGCGAAGGGACAGTGAAACGGGACGGAATCGGGTCATGGCGTGCTTGGCTCGCGGCCCGCGACGAGGCAGACCCTGAGCGAATGTCGGCCCCGGGCGCCCCGTCTTGAGCCTTGGCAGCGCCATTCGCGCTAGGCTGTGGCCCATGAACGTGTTGCTGTGTGGAGATTTCGACGCCCACGCCTTTGCGGCCTGGCACCGGGCCCTGGCCGAGGCGATGCCCGAAGCTCGGTGGTGGACGCTGGACCAGGCGCGCGCACAAGCTGCGGCCGTGAACGCCGCGGTGGTGGCCAACCCGCCGCCGGGCAGCCTGCAGGGCCTGCCGAAGCTGCGCCTGATCCAGAGCCTGTGGGCCGGCGTCGACCGCCTGCTGGCCGACCGCAGCCTGCCGGCCGGGGTGCCGATCGCGCGCATGGTCGACCCGGCGATGAACGCCGCGATGGCCGAGACCGCGCTCTGGGCCACGCTGGCGTTGCAGCGCGACTTCTTCAGGTACGCCCGGCAACAGCGCCAGGGCCGGTGGCAGCAGCATGCGCAGCGCCGCGCCGACGAGACCCCGGTGCTGGTGCTGGGCCAGGGCGAGATGGGCCGGACCACGGCGCGCACGCTGGCGCAGGCCGGTTTCGTGGTCAGCGGCTGGTCACGCGGCGGCAGCGCCGCCGAACCCGGGGTGAAGTCCCTGGCCGGTGATCAGGCACTGTGGCAGGCCCTGCCGCAGACGCAAGTGCTGATCAATCTGCTGCCGCTGACGCCACACACGCTGGGCTTGCTCAATGCCCCTTTGTTTGCAACGCTGCCCCGCGGCGCCGGGGTGGTGAACCTGGCGCGTGGTCGCCATCTGGTCGACGACGACTTGCTGGCGGCGCTGGACAGCGGGCAGGTCGGGCATGCGGTGCTCGACGTCTTCCACGCCGAGCCGTTGCCGACCGGCCATGCGTTCTGGTCGCATCCCGGCGTCACGCTGCTGCCGCATGTGGCTGCGCAGACCGATGCGCGCAGCGCCGCCGCGGTGGCGGTGGCCAACCTGCGCGCGCTGCGCGACGGCGCGCCGTTGCGCCATCGGGTCGAGCCCACGCGCGGCTATTGACCGGCCTGCAGCGCCAGCACTGGCGCGCCAGCGCGGGCCGCCGGCGCCAGCGGACGCAGCGGTTCCAGCATCATCAGCACCAGGCGCTGCAAGGCATCCCAGGGGTCGTTCGGCCAGTCCGGGTGACGCAGACCCTTGACCAGGCCGTCGCAGACGCTGGCGGCAGCCAGCCAGCGCGCCAGGTGATGGTCGGCCAGCAGCGGCACGGCGCGTTCGAACAGCTTTTCCTTCTGTCCCCAGACACGCGCCTGGCTCAGCGCCAGCGACAAGGGGCGGCCGGCGTCCACCGCCTCGCGCACACGACGCAGCGCGCGCACGTCCTCGGCCAGTGTCCAGTGCACCAGCACCGGGGCTTCGCCTTCGGCGCGCAGGCCGTCGAGCATGCGCAGCGCGCGCGCCACGTTGCCGGCCAGGATTGCCTCGCCAAGCTTGAAGACGTCGTAGCGGGCAACGTTGAGCACCGCTGCCTCGACCTGCTCGAAGCTGAGCTCGCCTGCGGGGTAGAGCAGGCCCAGCTTGCTCATCTCCTGCTGCGCCGCCAGCAGATTGCCCTCGACGCGGTCGGCAAAGAAGGCCAGGGTCTGCGCGCCGGCATCGCCCGCCTGCACGCGCTGGCCCTGGCGCGCCAGGCGCTGCGCCAGCCACACCGGCAGGGCCTTGCGTTCCACCGGCTCGACACGAACCGCGATGCCGGCGGATTCGAGTGCGGCGAACCAGGCCGACTTCAGTTGCGACCCGTCCAGCCGCGGCAGCTGCACCAGCGTCAGCACTTCGTCTGCGACCAGGCTGCAGTAGCGCTGCAGCGCGTCAGAGCCGTCCTTGCCCGGCTTGCCAGACGGGATGCGGATCTCGATCAGCTGACGGTCGGCGAACAGGCTCATCTCCTGCGCCGCGCCGATCACTGCGCTCCAGTCGAAATGGGCGCCGCTGACGTTGAAGACCTTGCGTTCGGCGAAGCCGGCGGCTCGCGCCGCAGCCCGGATCGCATCGCCGGCCTCCTGCGCCTGCAGCGGCTCGTCACCGAACACCGTATACAGCCGCTGCAGCCCACGTTCGAGCCGGGCGGGCAGCTGATCAGCGCGGATCGGCATGGCGGGTCGCGCGCGCTACAGGCGGATCACCGACAGGCGGCTGAGCACCTGCGCCACGATGTCGGCCTGCATGTCGCGGAACAGGTCAGCCTCTTCATACTGCTTGGCCAACGCCTGCGACTCGCTGTAGCTCATGTCGCGCGACAGCGCCAGCTCGGCCGGCGCCGTGACCTCGCGACCGGCCGGCGTCTGCGTGCGCCAGCGCAGGCGCAGCCGCAGCTGCACTTCGCGCACCTGCGCAGCTGCGGTGGTGGCCACCGCCACGCGCTCGCGCTGGTCACTCAGCGCCTGCAGCACCAGCTCGGCGCGCGCCGGTGTGCTTTCAACCCGCACGCTGCGTGCCAGCGCCGCGCGCAACTCGGCCGCCAGCGGCGAGCGTGGCGCAAACCCGGTCAGCGCGATGCTTCGAAAGTGCAGCGGCTCATCGCCACGAAGCTTGAAGCCGCAGCCGCCCAGGGCCAGGGTCGCAGCCCCGACCAGAAGCAGCCGACGCTCAGACCACGACATTGACGAGCCGTCCCGCCACCACGACGACCTTCTTCGGCGTTCGGCCTTCGGCAAAACGAATGCACTCGGGGTGCGACACCGCCGCCTGTTCGATCACGTGGCGCGCGGCATCGGCCGGCACGCGGATCTGCCCGCGCAGCTTGCCGTTGACCTGCAGCACCAGCTCGATCTCATCTTGTTCGAGCGCCTTCTCGTCGACCTGCGGCCAGGGTGCATCGATCAGCTCGCCGTGCAGTGCCACGAAGCCGAGCTCGGCCCAGAGGCCGAAGGCGGCATGTGGCGCCACCGGGTACAGGCAACGCAGCAGGATGGACAGGCCTTCGCGCAGCACGGCGGCATCGGCGGCGCTGTCACTCAGCACCGCGTCGTCCAGCGCGTTCAGCATCTTCATCGCGCCCGAGACCACGGTGTTGTATTGCATGCGCTCGTAGTCGTGGCTGACCTGACGCAGCAGCTGGTGCAGCGCGCGCCGCAGGTCGGCACCGGCGCGGCTGACGCCTTCGAAGCCGCTGGTGGCAGCACCCGGGCGCGGCCCGGACTTGACGCCGAAGGCCCACAGCCGGCGCAGGAAGCGAAACGCGCCTTCGGCGCCCGAATCGGACCAGGCCGCGCTCTGGTCGGGCGGGCCGGCGAACATGGTGAAGACGCGCGCCGTGTCGGCACCGAACTTGGCGATGATGTCGCGCGGCTCGACCACGTTGTTCTTGCTCTTGGACATCTTCTCGATGCCGCCCAGCATCACCGGCAGGCCGTCGGCCTTGGCCGTGGCGCCCGCCGGATGGCCCTTGTCGTCGAGGCGGATGTCGACCTCGCTGGGGTAGAACCAGCGCTTCTTGCCGGTGTCGTCCTCGCGGAAGAAGCACTCGTTGAGCAGCATGCCCTGCGTGAACAGCCGCGTGAAGGGCTCGCCGAACGACACCAGGCCGAGGTCGCGCATGGCCTTGGTCCAGAAGCGCGCGTACAGCAGGTGCAGCACGGCGTGCTCGATGCCGCCGATGTACTGGTCCATCGGCATCCAGTAGTCGTTGCGCGCGTCGACCATCGCGCTGTCGCTGTCGGGGCAGCTGTAGCGCATGTAGTACCAGGCCGAGTCGACGAAGGTGTCCATCGTGTCGGTCTCGCGCCGCGCCGGCTGGCCGCACTGCGGGCAGGCCACGTTCAGGAAGGCCGCGCACTTGTTCAGCGGGTTGCCGCTGCCGTCGGGCACCAGGTCTTCGGGCAGCACCACCGGCAGGTCCTTCTCGGGCACCGGCACCGAACCGCAGCCGGGGCCCGTGGCACCCGCTGCGGTGCCGTCGCAATGGATGATCGGGATCGGCGTGCCCCAGTAGCGCTGGCGGCTGATGCCCCAGTCACGCAAGCGCCAGGTGGTCTTCTTCTCGCCCAGGCCCTTGGCCTGCAGCGCCGCGGCCACGGCATCGACGGCGCGCTGGTGGGGCAGGCCGCTGTAGTTGCCGCTGTTGATGGTGATGCCGCGTGTCTTGTCGGCGTACCAGTCCTGCCAGTGGTGGTAGTCGAAGTGTTCGCCGTCGACGTGGACCACCTGCGTGATCGGCAGCTTGTATTTCAGCGCGAACGCGAAGTCGCGTTCGTCATGCGCCGGCACGCCCATCACAGCGCCGTCGCCGTAGCCCATCAGCACGTAGTTGCCCACCCACAGGGGGATGCGCTCGTCGGTCAGCGGGTGTTCGACGAACAGGCCGGTGGGCATGCCTTCCTTGTCGCGTGCCGCCAGCTCGGCTTCAGTGGTGCCGACTTGCTTGCACTGCTCGATGAAGGCGGCCAGCGCCGCGTTGCCTGCCGCAGCATGGGTGGCCAGCGGATGTTCGGGCGCCACCGCGCAGAAGGTCACGCCCTTGATGGTGTCGGCGCGTGTCGTGAAGACATGCATGCGGCCGTCCTGGATCAGCGCACCCGACGCGTCGCGGATGTCGTGCGGAAAGGCGAAGCGCACGCCTTCGCTCTTGCCGATCCAGTGCTCCTGCATCAGGCGCACACGCTCGGGCCAGCCCTCCAGGAAGTCGCGGTGCGTGCTGTCGTTGACGCCGGCCAGCAGTTCGTCGGCGTAGCGGGTGATCGCCAGGTAGTAGCCCGGGATCTCGCGCTTTTCGACGAGGGCGCCGCTGCGCCAGCCACGTCCGTCCTCGACCTGCTCGTTGGCCAGCACGGTCTGGTCGACCGGGTCCCAGTTGACGATCTGCGTCTTCTTGTAGGCGATGCCCTTGTCCAGCATCTTCAGGAAGAACCACTGGTTCCACTTGTAGTAGCCGGGGTCGCAGGTGGCGAGCTCGCGCGTCCAGTCGAAGGCCAGGCCCAGCGGCTGCATCTGGCTCTTCATGTCGGCGATGTTGGCGCGCGTCCACTGCGCAGGCGGCACGTTGTTGTCCATGGCCGCGTTCTCGGCCGGCAGCCCGAAGGCGTCCCAGCCCATGGGCATCAAGACATTGAAGCCCTTCATGCGCAGATAGCGCGCCATCATGTCGTTGATGGTGTAGTTGCGCACATGGCCCATGTGCAGCTTGCCACTGGGATAGGGCAGCATGCTGCAGGCGTAGAACTTGGGCCGGCTGCTGTCCTCGGACACGCGATAGGCATCACGCGCGGCCCAATGGGATTGCGCCGCGGCTTCGACTTCGGCGGGGACGTATTTCTCGTTCATTGGTAGACGTTGGTTCCTAAGCGGCCCGAGGCGTCAGACCAACGCGTCAACCGTTCGCCTCCAGTGTTGTCGGCTCGCGCAGCCCGCCGGAGGTTTGCCGGTGCTCCCGGTCATCAGGCTTTCAAAGTACTCGTCCCGCTGGTTGGCCCCCCCGCAGAGTGAGCCAGTACTGCCCCCCCCGCTCCTTCGCACTCTGATGACAGCGCCAGCGCGGTAGCTCCGCACCCCCCGTTCCCCCGCCAGGCGGTAGTAGCGCCTGAGGTGCTGCCACAGCCGCCCCTCATGCCTTGGCACAGCCCAGCCGCTCCTCCCCATCCCCCCCCCTCTCCCCCCCTTCCACCACACCTCTCCAGGAATAACTCCCCCGCCCCCCCCCCCCCCCCCCCCCCCCTCCACCCCCCGCCCTCCGCTCCCCCACCCGCACCTCCCCTTCCCTACCCCTCCTAGCTGACCACCGCAGGACCCTCTCCACCCCCTCCCCCTCCTACTCCCTCCCCCTCTCCACCCAGCCTCCCCCCGCCTCCCCCTCCCCCCCCACCAACCCTCGCCCCAGTTTGCCCCAAAGAGCGGCCGCCTGCGGTGTAAATCTGTCGAGGCTGCAGGCTTCACTTCATGTGCGGCCCGCGTGCTTGCTCCCCGCTGAACGGCTTGCCCCTTCACGGGCCTGACGCCCCCTCGCACGAGTCTCCCCCCCTGCTGCTACCCCTCCACCCTCCACGGACTCTCACCCTTGACTGCGCAGCCCAGCACTACCTTCCCCCTTCGGGTTCAGTCGCACCTTTGCTTCGTGACGCACCATCCGTCGATTCTAGGAGGGTGGGTCGTCGCCGTCGCCAGGCGATCGCGACCCCGGGGTGCACCGGCAGCGCTGAGCACGAAGACCGAGAACACGCCGCTGGCCATGCCCGGCGTCACGTTGTTGGCCGACAGCGAGAAGTCCACGCTCAGCGACAAGCCGGCATGGCTGCCGCCGGGGCCATTGACGATGCGCGTGGTGTCGGTGCTGGCCAGCGTCGGCGAGTGATTGTCGTCAACCAGCAGCGCAACCCGCGCCGCTGCCGGACCACGGGGCGCCATGTGGTGAAGTGTGAAGACTCGCATCAGTCCGAACACACTGTCGGCGGCAGGTCGCCTGCCCTGCGCCATGCCTCGAGGGATCGATTCAGCGCGGGGCTTCGGTGACGAAGCCGATGCGGCTCAGCCCGGCCTGCTGCACGCCGGCGATCAGTTCGGCCACGCGGCCGTAAGGCACGCGGCTGTCAGCACGCAGCTGCACTTCGGTGGCGGCATTGCCGCGGGCGGCCTCGCGCACACGCTGCACCAGATCGGCAGCAGCCAGGGGCTGGTCACCCAGGAACAGCCGGCCTTCGGCGTCGATCGCCAGCGTGATGAAGGTCGGTGCGTCGCTGGGCTGGCCGCCTTCGGTCTGCGGCAGCTCGAGCTTGAGGCTGCTGGTCATCAGCGGCGCGGTGACCATGAAGATCACCAGCAGCACCAGCATGACGTCGATCAGCGGCGTCATGTTGATGTCGCTCATCGGCTGCGACGCGGGGCTGCGTTCGAGGCGACCGAAGGCCATGTCAGTCCCGCCCGACCGTTCCGAAGGTACTGAGCCCCCTTGGGTGCAGCAAACCAAATGAGCGTGAAGCTTGCACTTCAGCGCTCCGACTGGCCGAGCGCCATCTCGCGCAGGTCGTGTGCAAAGCCTTCGAGCTCGGCCTCGCAGGCTGCGATCCACTTGCCGTAGACGTTGTAGGCCAGCACCGCCGGCACCGCCACGGCGATGCCGGCGGCGGTCATGATCAGCGCCTCGCCGACCGGCCCGGCCACCTTCTCGATCGACAGGTTGCCCGCTGCCGCGATCGCCAGCAGCGCGTGGTAGATGCCCCAGACGGTGCCGAACAGACCGACAAACGGTGCCGTGCTGCCCACCGAGGCCAGCACGACCTGGCCGAACTGCAACTGCGACAGGCCCTGGTGCAGCGCATCGCGCAGGCGCCGCGTCAGCTGCGCGGACGCCTGCCCGCTGCCGTCGAGCGTGCCATGGCGCGGCTGCAGCAGCGCCGCCTCGAGCAGCGGCAGCAGCACCAGTTCGCGATCGATGTCGCGCAGCCGCTCGCGGCCATCGGCGACGCTGGCCGCGGTCCAGAAAGCACCGATGCCACGCTGCACGTCCTTGGCCGCGCGGCGCAGCACCCAACCCTTCCAGAGGATGACCACCCAGGCGCTGACCGACATCAGCAGCAGCAGCAACGCCACGGCGCGGCCGATGCCGTCGCCTCGGTCCCAGTACTGGCTCAGACCGTCCACGGGCGGCGGCGCCTCAGCGCGACAGGCCGAGCACGTCGTCCATGCCGTACAGCCCTGGCGCGCGGCCCTGCAGGAAGCGCGCAGCGCGCAGGCTGCCGGCGGCATAGTTGGCGCGGCTGCTGCTGCGGTGCGTGATCTCGATGCGCTCGCCGGTGCCGGCGAACAGCACCATGTGGTCGCCGACGATGTCGCCCCCGCGCACGCTGGCAAAGCCGATGCTCGATGGATCGCGCTCACCGGTCACGCCTTCGCGCGCATAGACCGCACAGTCCTTCAGCTCGCGACCCAGCGCCCGGGCCAGGGTCTCGCCCATCGCCAGCGCGGTGCCGCTGGGGGCATCGACCTTGCGCCGGTGGTGGGCCTCGACCACCTCGATGTCGTAGCCCTCGGACAGCGCCCGTGCTGCCTGGTCGAGCAAGCGCAGCATGACGTTGACGCCCACGCTCATGTTGGGGGCCATCACGATCGGCAAGGTGCTGGCGGCGGCCGCGATGTCGGCCTTCTGCGCAGCGCTGAAGCCGGTGGTGCCGATGACCATGGCGACCCCGAGCGCATGGCAATGCGCCAAGGGCGCCAGGCTGCCTTCAGGACGCGTGAAGTCGATCAGCACCTGCGCGCCAGCAAGCCCCAGGCGCAGATCGTCGGTGACATGGACGCCGGTGACGCGGCCCAGAAAGGCGCCGGCATCGCTGCCCAATGCCGCGCTGCCGGGCTGGTCCAGTGCCCCGCTGAGCCGGCAGTCAGCACTGGTCAGTACCGCCTCGACCAGCATGCGGCCCATGCGGCCCGAAGCGCCGGCCACCGCGATGTCGATCGCCACGGTTCAGTCCCCGAGCGGCGGATAGCTGCGCGTGGCGCCGGCGGGCTCGGCGACCGCAGGCACGTCGCGCCTGGCCGGCGGCGGCAGGGCCTTGCGCTGGTCTTCGGTGAGCTCGAGCACACGCGGCTCGGGCTTCTTGCGCGCGACGCTGATGGCGGCGACAAAATCGCGCTCAGTGGGCAGGTCGGGCGCCTCGATGCGCTTGAGCCGGTCGCCGTCGAACCACACGACCACGCTGCGACGCTGGTTGGGCAACCCGTCGCGGCGGAGCGTGAAGATGTAGTCCCAGCGGTCACTGTGGAAAGGATCGGTCAGCAAGGGGGTGCCCAGAATGTCGCGCACCTGCGCGCGCGTCTGCCCCGGCTTGATGCGCGCAACCTGCTCGCTGGTGACCACGTTGCCCTGCACGATCTGGATGCGGTAGGGCGTGATGCGGGCGAAGAAGCCGTCGTCGGTCTGGCGCGACGAGGCACAGCCTCCGAGCAGCAGCGAGATCGACAACAAGACGCCGAGGGTCGGCGCGGCAAAGGGAGATCGGGTCATGGAATTGAGGCCATCCGCACCGCGGCAGCGGTGGGCGCTGGCTATGATCGGTTGATTCTAGCTGCGCAGATCTGGCGCAGGCACAGTGCGAGGGCGGCCATGACGAATGCAGATGAACTCAAGAGCAGCGGGCTCAAGGCGACGCTGCCGCGCATCAAGATCCTGGAGGTGTTCCAGAACACCACGCGCCGCCACATGACCGCCGAGGACGTGTACAAGGCGCTGCTGGCCGACGGCGCCGACATCGGTCTGGCCACCGTCTACCGCGTGCTGATGCAGTTCGAGCAGGCCGGCCTGCTGACGCGCAGCAACTTCGAGTCGGGCAAGGCGGTGTTCGAACTCAACGAGGGCCAGCACCACGACCACCTGGTCTGCCTGAGCTGCGGCCGTGTCG
This sequence comes from Rubrivivax sp., assembly GCA_016707445.1. GTDB lineage: Bacteria > Pseudomonadota > Gammaproteobacteria > Burkholderiales > Burkholderiaceae_C > Rubrivivax. Next base: position 294,967 of record JADJHR010000006.1, on the reverse strand, counting down.
AGGAATTCTTCGACCCCGAGATCGAGAAGCGCCAGCGCGCCGTGGCCGAAGCGCGCGGCTTCGAGTTGCAGGAACATTCATTGGCGCTGTACGCGCGCTGCACCAAGACCGACTGCCCGCATCGCGACCATTGACGGCCGCGGCAGCAGCGTCAATCGGATTCGCCCTGCTCCATGGCGCGCTGGTGGCGCGCGATGAACTCCTGGTAGGTGTCGATGCCGCGCAACTGCAGGATGGTGTTGCGCACCGCGGCTTCAACCAGAACGGCCAGATTGCGGCCGGCATCGACCGCGATCACCACCTTGCGCACCGGCAGGCCCAGAATGTCCTCGTACAGCGGCTCGTAGGGCAGGCGCTCGAACTCGCGCTCCATCGTCTCCTTGCGCACCAGGTGCACGATGAGCTTGAGCCGCATGTTGCGCCGCACCGCGGTCTCGCCGAAGATGGCCTTGATGTCGAGCAGGCCGATGCCGCGCACCTCGAGCAGGTTGCGCAGCAGCTCGGGACAGCGGCCGTCGAGCGCGGTCTGCGAGATGCGGTAGAGGTCGACCGCATCGTCGGCCACCAGGCCATGGCCGCGCGAGATCAGCTCCAGCCCGAGTTCGCTCTTGCCCAGACCCGACTCGCCAGTCAGCAGTACGCCCAGGCCCAGGATGTCCATGAAGACACCGTGCCGCGTGGTGCGTTCGGCAAACAGCTGTGCCAGGTAGGCGCGCACGACGTCGATCACGTGGCCGGCTGATTCGCGCGTGACGAACAGTGGAATCTCGGCGCGATCGCACATCGCCACCAGCCGCTCGGGCGGCAGCTGCGCGTCCGCGACGATGATGAACGGCGGCTCGAGCGTGACGATGCGCGAGATGCGCCGCTCCTGGTCTTCGGGCGCCTCGGCGTGCAGATAGGGCACCTCGCGGCGGCCGACGATCTGCACGCGATAGGGGTGGATGTAATTGAGGTAGCCGACCAGGTCGGCCGCCGAGCGGGCGTCACGCACCGCGGCATCGTCGAAACGACGTTCAGGATGGGCGTGGCCGGCAATCCATTCCCAGTGCATCGCTTCGCGATGCGCCTCGAACAGGGCCTCGGCGCTGACGCTGGTCGGCTTCATGGGTTGGCTCTGCCGGCACTTGACAGTGGCCGCCGCGGAGGCGCAACGGGGAAGGTCATGCCACCGACTTCAAGGGCTCCCAGTCGGAGATCAGCTTGTGCACGCCTATGGCGTCGGGCTCGGTCTTCAGGCGCTCGCGCAGGGTGCGGTCGGACAGCATCTCGGCGATCTCGGACAGGATCTCCAGGTGCCGCTGCGTCGCCGCCTCGGGCACCAGCAGGAAGATCAGCAGCGACACCGCTTCGTCGTCGGGAGCGTCGAAGGGGATCGGCTGCTGCACGCGCACCACGGCGGCCAGCGGGTTTTTCAGGCCCTTGATGCGGCCATGCGGAATGGCCACCGCGTGGCCCAGGCCGGTAGAGCCCAACCGCTCACGCGCGAACAGGTTGTCGGTGACGGTGCTGCGCGCGATCGAATGCTGGTTCTCGAACAGCAAGCCGGCCTGTTCGAACACCCGCTTCTTGCTGGTGGCTTCCACGTTGACCAGCACATTGGCGCTGGGAAGGATCGCGGCAAGACGGTTCATGTGGGTGCATCCCCCCGTGGGCCGCTCGTTCCATGACGGGCAGCCACCCGACTGTTACAGAGCGTTGAATTATAGGAAGCCGGGTGCAGCGCCAAGGCCTTGGTGGCCACCCGGTTCATGGGGAATTCGGCTGTTCTGCGGCATTGCAGCAACAAAGCCTCGGTCATGAAAAGCGGCCCCCGAGGGGCCGCTGTCGGGAAACGTCGATGCAGCTTGTCAGGCCGGTGGCGCGTCGATGCGCTTGGCCGCCTGATGGTGATGGTCCTGCAGGCGGTCCTTGTGACGCATCACCTGGCGATCGAGCTTGTCCATCAGCTGGTCGATCGCGGCGTACATGTCCTCGCTGGCCTGTTCGACGAAGATGTCGCGTCCCTTGACGTGCAGCGTCACCTCGGCGCAGTGCCGGCGTTCCTTCTCTTTCTTGTTCTCGACCGTCAGCAACACGTTGACATCCACGACCTGGTCGAAATGCCGTGTCACCCGATCCAGCTTGGTGAGCACGTACTCCCGCAGCGCGGGTGTGATTTCAAGGTGATGTCCGCTGATCGTCAAGTTCATTAAGACCTCCTGGTCAAGGGGTGGGAAATGCGGCTTGGGGAAATGTCGGCCCGGGCAGGGCCCGGAAAACATGGCGGGTGGGGGTGAAAAACAAGGCGGAAAGAGCGTTGATCGCCTGGGCCCGACACGGGGTCCGGCGAAGCCAGTGTGCACCCGTTTGGCAAGCCCGTGCAAGCAATGGCCCACGCCGCACAGGGCCCCGTTTCGTGCGAGGATCGACGGCTGGCAAAGCCTTGCTGCTGGGCCTGATCAGCGCCGGCAGGTTGGCAACACCGGTCGCTGCCAGCGGCGCGCGCCGGCGTCGCCCAGGCTGCGCAGAAAGGCCTGCAGATCGGCCTGCTCGTCGCCAGACAGGCGCAGCGGTTCGAGGATGCGCTCGCCGTCTGCGTGCAGGCGGTCGAGGTCGAGTTCGCTGTAATGCCGAACCATCGCCGCCAGCGTGGGCACGCGTCCGTCGTGCAGGTAGGGCGCGGTCAGCGCGACGTTGCGCAGCGAGGGCACCTTGAACTCGCCGAAATTGCGGTGCTGAGGGCTGACGTGGCGGGTCTTCAGCGCCGTTTCGCCCGGTGCATCGGCCCAGTGCGAGAGCAGCGTGAACTCGCTGCGATGCAGGTCCTGGATGCCGCCGTGGCGGCCGGGGTCGACCTGGCCCGGCCGCACGAAGAAGCCGGCCCCGATGTCGGCGAACTCGCCGTTGGAGAAACGCGGCCCGCTGTGGCACAGGTGACAACGACCACGCCCGACGAACAGGCGCAGCCCGCGCTGTGCCGATGCCGGATATCGCGCCTGTGCCGGCCCATCGTCGGCGGCCAACGCGTCACGAAAGTGATCGAACGGCGTGGCTGCCGACTGCAGGCTGCCGACAAAAGCGCCCAGCGCCTTGGCCGCCTGCACCAGCAAGACCTTGTCGTCGTCGGCCAGCGTGCCGAAGCTGGCCGCCCAACGGCAGGCCAGGTCCCTGTCCTGCGCCAGCCAGCGGCGCAGCTGCGCCGCGTTGCTGCCCAGCTCACGCGGTTCGAGCAAGGGACGCAAGGCCTGCGACCACAGGCTGTCAGCGGCGCCGTCCCAGCCCAGCCAGCGCTCATGCACGGCATTCCACAGCGATGGCGCGTTGCGCTCGAGTTCGACCCGCCCGAGCGACCGCGCGCGACCATCGGCAAAAGCCAGCGCAGGCTGATGGCAGCTGGCGCAGGCCAGACGCGCATCGGGCGACAGCCGGGTGTCGAAGAACAGACGCTGCCCCAAAGCGATGGCCTCGGCACGACCTGCCCAGGCGTTGCCAGGGTCAAGCGCCGGGGCCGGCGGCCAGGGTCCATGGGTCAGGATGCGACTGCGCTCGGCGGCGCTGAACTCGATCTTCTGTGCCGACACGGCAGCAGTCAGCAGCGCCAACATGGACAACACCAGGCCGGCGATTCGGCGCCGGGTGCAAACGAAGCTCACTCCAGATCGACCTCGTGGCTCAGGCGTTCCAGGCGACCGTCGGCACTGAGGTCAAACAGCAGCCGCCATCGACCAGGCATGTGCAGGAACAGGCCTTCGGCACGATAGCGGCCCTCGCCCAAGGTCTGAACCGTCGCCCGGTAGTTCATGCCATGGCGATGCGCCGGCATGTCGGCGTCGACCTTCAGGGCCAGCGGCAGGCTGGCACCGGCGCGTGGACAGACCACGATGTCGAGCCCGAAATGACGGCCCAGTGCCAGCGGTGCCGGGCTCGGCGCAAAGACCAGCAGGTGGCGCGGCGTCCGGATCTCGCGCCGCTGGCGCGCATCCAGCTGCTGGCCACAGTCAGCCGCCTGCGTCGCGTGAGTTGAAAGCGCCGACAGCAACAGGCCGAACAGGCCCGCGACCAGGGCTTTCACGTTGAACGCTCCGGCGCACGCAGCAGCGCTTCGGCGTTGCGCCAGGCCAGGTGCTCGGCGATCGGCAGAGGCAGGTCGGCCAGCCAGGCACGCGTGAACTCAGCGTGCGGCACGATGTAGTGCCAGCGCTCAGGGGTGAAGGTGTCGGTGCCGGCCATGAAGCGCTGCGGGAACTCGGTGAAGGCTTCGCGCCAGGCCGGGTCGACCTTGCCGCCGCTGGCATGGTCGCCGCGAAAGGCCAGGTCACTCCACAGTCGCGGATGCCGGCGCAGCATGTCGCGTACCGCCTGCGGTGCTTCGAAACCCGAATGCGCCCACAGCACGCGCGCGTCTGGCCATTGCACGAAAAGCCGGTTGACGGCGTCGGCGTCGGAATGTGCGTGCAGCAGCAGCCCACGTTCACGCGCCAGCGCGACCATGCGCTTGGGCACCGGCAGTTCGGCGTCGGCGCCGTAAAGATGGAACTCACCGATGCCCACATAGCGGTGGCGGGCCAGGCGCTGCTCCAGGTAGCGCACGATGCCATCGTCACGCACCCAGCCGCTGGTGTCGGCGCGGGTGCGGTAGGGGCGCAGTTCGGGCACGATGAGGTCGGGCGCTTCGGCCAGCAGCTTCTGCGTGCCGTCATCGTCCGACGAGGACACCAGCACGCCGCGCAGGCCCGCCTGCCGCAGGATGGCCACTGCCTGCGCCGGCGGCACGGCGATGACGGCGTCGTGGCTGTAGTGAACATGGGCGTCGAACAGCGGCAGCGGACTCGCAGCGCGTGCTGGACTCAGCACCGGGGCGGCGGCCGCCGCGGCAAAGCTCGACAGCCATTGACGGCGGGACAAAGTGATGGACATGCGGTTCCTCCAGCGCCGGCCCGGTCGGGCCCACCAGTGACAAGCCTAGCGCAGGCTCGGTGCACACTGGGGCAGTGAGTCAATTCCCCATATCTTCAGGCCGTCACCGCCAATGGCTGCGCTGGCTGGCCGGACTGTTGCTGCTCCTGACCCTGACCCTGACGCTGGCACTTCTGCTGACGCAATTGCCGGCGCGCGAGCCGACGGTGCTGCAGACTGCAACACTCAAGGTCGACGATGTCGAGCGCGCGTTGCAGCTGGCGCGCCAGCACGACCCACGACACGCCATCCCCGGCGTGGTGCGCACTCTGCGACTCACCCAGCGCGAAGCCGAGCTGCTGATCAATCACGCCGCGGCGCGCTGGCGGCCCAGCCGCTGGGCTCTGCGCGTCGATGCCGGCCAGCTGCAGCTCGACGGCAGCATCCAGCTGCCCAACAACCCGCTGGGCCGCTGGCTGAACCTGTCGCTGCGGGCGCACCCGACGCGCGGGCTGCCGCAGCTCGAACGCGTGACGCTGGGCCCAGTGTCCTTGCCCTTGCCGCTCGTCAACTGGGCATTCAACCGTTTCGCCGCCGCCTATGGGCTGGACGACGCGCGCGCGCTGACCCTGGTGGCGGTGCAGACGCTGCGCCTGCGGCCGCAGCGTCTGGAGCTGGTCTATGCCTGGGGCCCCGACGCCCCAGCCCGCATGCTGACCCTGCTGCTGCCGGCGCAGGAACGCCAGCGGCTGCAGGTCTACGCCGCGCAGCTGGCGCAAGTGACGGCCACGCTGCCGGCGCAGGCGTTGTCGCTGTCGCAACTGTTGCCGCCCATGTTCGAGCTGGCGCGTCGGCGCAGCGCCGACGGTCACGACGCCGCGTCTGAGAACCGCGCCGCGCTGCTGGTGCTGGGTATGGTGGCCAACGGAGTCGGCCTGGGCACGCTGCTGCCCGAGCGCGCCGCCGAGCTTGCAGCGCGGCCGATCCGGCTGACCCTGGCCGGGCGGCATGACTCGCCGCAGCACTTTCTGGTGTCGGCCACGCTGGCGGCCGGGAACGGCAGCCCGCTGGCCGACATGATCGGCCTCTTCAAGGAGCTGTCCGACGCCCGTTCGGGCAGCGGTTTCAGCTTCAACGACATGGCCGCCAACCGCGCCGGCACGCGGCTCGGTGTGCTGGCCGTCGGTTCGCCCGAGCGGCTGCAGCAGCTGCTGACCACCGGGCTGCAGGAGCAAGACCTGCTGCCCGATGTGTCTGACCTGCCCGAGGGCATGAACGAAACCGAGTTCCGGCGCCGCTTCGGCGCACCGGGGTCACCGGCCTACGAACGCCTGATGTCCGACATCGAAGGCAGGCTGGGCAGCACCTCGCTGGGTCGCTGACCGAGCAGCAACGCTTCGGCACTAAGATCGACCAGACCCGCCATGCCCTTGCACTACCGCACCATCCCGGTCACGCCGTTTGCGCAGAACGCGTCGCTGGTCTTCTGCGACGCCACGCGCAAGGCGGCCCTGATCGACCCCGGCGGCGACCTGCCGCAGCTGCTGGCGGCGGTGGATGAGCTGGGCGTCGAGCTCGAGCAGATCTGGCTGACGCACGCCCACATCGACCATGCCGGGGGCGCCGGTGAATTGGCCCGCACTCGCGGCCTGCCCATCGTCGGCCCGCACCCGGGTGACAAGTTCTGGATCGACGCGCTGGCCGAGCAGAGCCGCATGTTCGGCTTTGCACCGGCCGAAGCCTTCACGCCCACGCGCTGGCTGGCCGATGGCGACCAGGTCACGGTCGGCGAATGCACGCTCGACGTGCGCCATTGCCCCGGCCACACGCCAGGGCACGTGGTCTTTCACAGCGTGCAGGCACAGCGCGCCTTCGTCGGCGACGTGCTGTTCGCCGGCAGCATCGGCCGCACCGACTTTCCGGGCGGTGACTTCGACACGCTGATCGCCAGCATCACCCAACGACTGTGGCCGATGGGCGACGACACGGTGTTCATCCCGGGCCACGGCCCGGAAAGCAGCTTCGGCCGCGAACGCCGCTTCAATCCCTACCTGTCCGGCACCTGAACCGCATGCCCCGCCAGAAGCCACCGCCGAGCGACCCGCTGCAGACCGCACCGCTGTCGGATGACCTGCGCGCACTGGCCGAGCGCGGCACGCTGTGCCGCTTTGCCAAGGGTGCGGGGCTGATCCAGGAAGGTTCGATCGACGACACGATCTACATCGTGCTCGACGGCCGGCTGCGCGTGTACGGCAGCCACCTGGTCAACGACCGCGAGATCACGCACGGCACCTACGGCCCGGGCGAATACGTGGGCGAGATGAGCCTGGACGGCGGCGCCCGCTCGGCCAGCGTGATGGCACTCGAGCCCACCACCTGCGCCATGATCACCCGGCGCACACTGGAAGCGCACCTGACCGAGCGCCCGGCATTCGCCTTCGAGCTGCTGGCCAAGGTGATCCGGCGCGCGCGTGCGGCCACGCTCAGCGCCAAGAGCATGGCGCTGAACGACGTCTATGGTCGGCTCAAGCAGCTGCTCGAATCGCTGGCCGAAGCACAGCCCGACGGCACACGAAGATTGAGCGAGGCGTTGACCCACCTGGAGCTGGCCAACCGCGTGGGCTGCTCGCGCGAGATGGTCACGCGCCAGCTCAACGACCTGCAGCAAGGCGGCTACGTGAAGGCGCCGCGTGGCGGGCACCTGCTGTTGCTGAAGGCGCTGCCGCCACGCTGGTAGGCGCAGCGCCGGGACTCGATCAGCGCGAACGCTGGGGCGCCGGCGGCAACCTGGGCGGCGGACTGAAGCGGCGCGTGGGTTTGGGCGCCGCGTCGAAGATCGGCATCACGCCGGGCAGCTTGGACTCGATGTCCTTAATGCGTGCCGGCCCCGAAGGGTGAGTCGACAGCATCTGCGGCGGCGCACCACCACCGGCCGCGCCCATCTTCTGCCACAGCGTGACGCCGGCGCGCGGGTCGTAGCCGGCCTTGGCCGCCATGATCAGCCCCAGCGCATCGGCCTCGGACTCGTCAGAGCGGCTGTAGGCCAGCGACGCCAGTTGGCCCGCGCCTTGCGCCGCGACGTCGCCGACCTGGCCCCAGCCAAGAAGCGCCGCACCCAGGCGCAGCGCACCGGTGGTGATCGTGTTCTTGCCCATCTGCTCGCGCGCATGTTCCAGCAGCGCGTGCGCGGCCTCGTGGCCCATGATCATCGCCACCTCGTCGTCACTGAGCTGCAGTTCGGACAGGATGCCGAAGTAGAACGCGATCTTGCCGCCCGGCATGCAGAAGGCGTTGATCTCGCGGCTGCCGATCAGGTTCACCTCCCATTGCCACTGCGCGGCGCGGCTGTTGCACTCGCTGGTGAAAGGCACCATGCGCGCACCGATGTACTTCAGCCGCTGCAGCTGCGGGTGATCGGGGGGCGCCAGCGCGCGGTCACTGCCGGCCTTCTGCAGCAGCTGGCGGTATTGCCGTCCGGCCTGACTTTCCACCGTGTCGGCCGACACCGCACTGGCGAATTTCGACCGCTTGCACTCGGGAATCGTGGCCGCCGCCGGCAAGGCCGCGACCAGGCCGGCGCCGAGCAGACTGCCGGTGAACAGGCGGCGCGCGTGCTGCGGGCAGCGGCAGGCTGTGGCCAGGCTCGGGCGTGGCAGCTTCGCAGTGGTGTTGAACGGGCGATCCATGATGACGTCCTCGGCAGATGGTGCTGCCCAACGGGAATTCTAGGTTTGCACGCCGCCTCAGCGCAGCGGCCCACTTTCCAGCGCCCGCAACGGCACCCGCAGCCAACCCAGCATCAGCAGGGCCGGCAGGGCCATCAAGGTGCTGACGATGAAGAAGCTGGGCCAGCCGATGGTCTCGGCCAGCACACCGGCCAGCGGCCCCACCCACACGCGGCCGATCGACGCAAAGGCCGACAGCAGTGCGAACTGCGTGGCTGTGAAGCGCTGGCTGCACAGGCTCATCAGGAAGGCCAGGAAGGCCGCCGTGCCCATGCCGCCGGACAGGTTCTCCAGCGCCACCACCAGCAGCAGGCCGCCGTCCACCGGCGTGGGTGCGGCCAGCTTGATGAAGCCCCAGTCGAATGCCGGCAGCAACGTGGCGCCCAGTTGGCCGCGACCGCCCTGCGCCAGCCACCAGAAGCCCAGATTGCTGAGCATCTGCAGCAAGCCGAACAGCAGCAGCGCGCGCCACAGGCCCAGGCGCAGCATGGCCGCGCCGCCCATCAGGGCACCTGCGATGGTCAGCCACAACCCGATCACCTTGTTGACCACGCCGACCTCGGCCAAGCCATAGCCCATGCCGGTCAGCAGGAAAGGCGTGAGCAGCGCGCCGGCGAAGGCGTCACCCAGCTTGTAGAGCACGATCAGCAACAGGATCGCCGCTGCGCCGGGGTGGCTGAAGTAGTCGCGCAAGCCCGCCAGCAGCGTCTCGAAGCGGGCCCGCCGCGCGGCCCAGGCGGCCAGCGGCAGCGTCAGCGCCACGCCCGCCAGCAGGGCCACGAGGTCGATCCAGCGCCCCTGCAGCGGCGCCGGCAGCCGGGTGCCGGCCAGCCAGGGTGTCAGCAGGGCCCGCGCCAGCGGACCGATCAGGCGATCGGTCAGCACCGCGCCCAGCGCCACCGCGGCAACCACGGCCAGAAAACCCAGCAGCTCGCGTCGCACCGGGGCGCGTGATGTGCCGACGGCGGCCTCGGGCAGGCGCGGCAACAGCAAGGCCGACAGCAGCGCCGCAGCGACCATCAGCGCCGCCATCAGGCGATAGACCTGCGGCCAGCTCCAGCCGCCGCCCTGCGCGGCGTCGGTCCAGATCAGCGCCAGCCCGCCGGACACGATCATCGCCATGCGATAGCCGGCCACGTTCAGCGACGCGCCCAAGCCACGCTCGGGCGCGGGCAGCAGGTCGGTGCGGTAGGCGTCGATCACCACGTCCTGCGACGCCGACACGAAGGCCAGCAACAACGCCAGCAGCGCGAACACGCGCAACGCTGCGCCGGGCGGCGTGGCTGCCAGCGCCAGCAGCAGCGCGGCCAGCAACAGCTGCGTCAGCACCAGCCAGCCGCGGCGGCGGCCCAGCAGGGGCAGCTCGAAGCGGTCCATCAGCGGCGCCCACAGGAACTTGAAGGTGTAGGGCAGGCCGACCAGGCCCAGAAAGCCGATCGTCGCCAGGTCCACGCCTTCGGTGGTCAGCCAGGCCTGCATGGCCTGGCCGGTCAGCGCCAGCGGCAGGCCGGACGCAAAGCCGAGCAGGGCGACGACGAGCAGACGCCCCAGGCGCGCCAGCAGCGGTGCAGTCGGCGCTGCGGCGATCGGGGGGACGGGTGTCATCACGGCATTCTAGGAATGCCTCTTGCCGTTTGACCTCTGCCCTAAACTGCCCGCGCCCATGAGCCTTCTTGCCTGCACCGACCTGACGGCCCTGCGCCACGTGCTGCGCGCGCACGGCGCCAGGCCGATCCACGAGCAGCACCTGCTGCGGCGCTGGGTGCAGGCGTTGCCGTTGGACGGTGGCCGCCACGACGCAGCCGATTTCCTGCCGCGCACGCTGCGCGACGCCTTACCCGAACTGCGCGACGCACTCGATGCGCTGGCGCAGCTGGTTGCCGAGCATCCGGCGCCCGATGGTTCGGCTCGCCTGCTGATCGGGCTGTGCGACGGCCAGCAGGTCGAAGGCACGCTGCTGCCGCGCGAGGGCCTGTGCGTGTCCAGCCAGGTCGGCTGCGCGGTCGGTTGCCGCTTCTGCATGTCGGGGCGCGACGGCCTGCTGCGCCAGCTTGGCAGCGCCGAGATCGTCGCCCAGGTGGCGCTGGCACGGCGCCGCCGCCCGGTGCGCAAAGTGGTCTTCATGGGCATCGGCGAGCCGTCGCACAACCTGGACAACGTGCTCGACGCGATCGACTTCCTGGGCACGCTGGGCGGCATCGGCCACAAAGACCTGGTGTTCTCCACGGTCGGCGATGCGCGCGTGTTCGAGCGCCTGCCGCAGCAGGCCGTGAAACCGGCGCTGGCGCTGTCGCTGCACTCCACATCGGCCGAGCGGCGTGCACAGCTGCTGCCGCGGGCGCCGGCTATCGCACCGGCCGACCTGGTGGCCGCTGCCGACGACTACGCCCGCCGCAGCGGCTACCCGGCGCAGGTGCAGTGGACACTGCTGGCCGGCGTGAACGACGGCGACGACGAACTGCAGGGTCTGGTGCAGCTGCTGCGCGGCCGCCGCCTGATGCTCAACCTGATCCCCTTCAACGCGGTCGATGGCAGCGGCTACGTCAGGCCCGACTGGGACCATGCGGCCGAGTTCACACGCCGGCTCAATCGCCAGGGTGTGCTGACGCGGCTGCGCCGCTCGGCGGCGCAGGACGTGGATGGCGGCTGCGGCCAGCTGCGCGCCAGGGCCGCCGGGCCCAAGGCCGAGCCCGGTGCGTCGACCGCGCGGCGATCGATTGCCGTGCTGCCGGTGAGCTGAGAACTAACGTTCTATTCGAGTTGACGGCGCCACCGCGTCGGGGCTGACCTCACGCGCGTCGATGTCCACCACGTCCAGCGGCGGCGCGCTGCGCCCGCGCGGGCTGGTGCCGCGCCAACGAAAGGCCTGCGCGCGCAGCACCGGCTTGCGGCCGCGCAGCAGCGCCCAGGTGATCAGCGCCAGCGACAGCAGCAGGCCCAGCGACAACGCGGCCAGGCCCATCAGCAAGCCCAGTCAGAGCAGCAACACGCGCAGCACGGCAGCGACGACGGCGCCCAGCGCCTGCTGGACGGGCTGCAGCCAAGTAGCGGTCATGGGGCTCCAGGGTTGGCTAAAGGGCCATCATTTTGGCGCGCAGTCGAACAGCAACACGCACGCTGTGGGCTTGGCGCCGGTGGTCAGCACGGCCTCGCGCTTAGCGACCGCTGGCTGCGCCAGCACCTGGTGCCGTCGCAGGTGCGCGTGCGGGTGGACATCTTCAACGCCGTGGCGGCCATGCTGCGCACCGGTGTCGGTGTCGGCGTCCTGCCCAGTTTCATGCAGGACGCGAATCCCGATCTGCTGCCGGTGTCCGACGTCATCCCCGAGCTGTCGGTGCCGGTCTGGATGCTGACCCACCCTGACCTGCGCCAGACGGCGGTCGTGCGCGTCTTCATGCAGCAATTGGGAGATGCGCAGGCACTGCGCCTGCAAGGCCCTTGAGCTGCGCCGCGGCGACCCCATGTGACCCGACATGGACTCGCCCAAACTGATGATCGCCTGCCCGCAATGCGGCGCCACCAATCGCGTACCGGCCGAACGCGCCGGTGAATCGCCACAGTGCGGCAAATGCAGCCAGCCCTTGCTGGACGGCCACCCGCTGACGCTGGGCGACGCCGACTTCGACGCCGTGGTGGCGCACTGCAGGCTGCCGGTGCTGGTCGACTTCTGGGCGCCCTGGTGCGGGCCTTGCCGGACCATGGCGCCGGCCTTCGAACAGGCCTCCCGGCAACTCGCCGGGCGCGCGCTGCTGGTCAAGGTCAACAGCGACGACAACCCCGGGCTGTCGCAGCGCTTCGCCGTCCGCAGCATTCCCACGCTGGTGCGGCTGCAGCAGGGTCGCGAAACGCAGCGGCAGTCGGGCGCGATCCCGGTATCGGCCATCGTCGCGCTGGCCGGGGCCTGATCAGACCTGCCGGCGCTGCGTCGCCAGCGCCACGAACCAGTCGATGCTGTCGGCGTTGGCGGTGGCGTCGCGGTTGAGCACCTGCTCGGGCGCGGCGCCCTGCAGCAGCTTCTTCACCGGCAGCTCCATCTTCTTGCCCGACAGCGTGCGCGGAATGGCCTGCACCTGGTAGATGCTGTCGGGCACGTGGCGCGCCGACAGGCCACGCTTGATGGCCTCGCGCAGTCGCGCTTCGAGTGCAGCGTCCAGCACCAGACCGTCTCGCAGCACCACGAACAGCGGCATCCAGCTCTCGCGGCCCAGGTATTCGAGGTCGACCACCAGGCTGTCCAGCACCTCGGGCTGCACCTCGACCGCACGGTACAGCTCGGCCGTGCCCATGCGGATGCCGTGGCGGTTGATGGTGGCGTCGGAGCGACCGTAGATCACCGAGCCGTGATGCGAACCCTGGTGCGGCACCATGCGGATCCAGTCGCCGTGTCGCCACACGCCGCGCCAGCCGCCTGCGCCATCGCGCTGGCGGTACATGTCGAAGTAGCTGTCGTGCAGGCGCTGGCCGCTGTCGTCGCCCCACAGCCGCAGCGGCATCGACGGCATCGGCTCGGTGCACACCAGCTCGCCCACCTCATCGATCAGGGCCCGGCCCACGCCGTCGGCGTCGGGCTCACCGAAGGCCTCGACCTTGGCACCCAGACAGCGCACCTGCATCTCGCCGCGCACCACGGGCAGCGTGCGCAGGCCGGCAACGAAGGCACCGGCAAAGTCGGTGCCGCCGCTGATCGGGGCGATCCAGATGCGCTCGCCTTCGACCTGAGGCAGGTACTCCCAGATCCAGTCGTAACACGCGTCGGACAGCGGCGACCCGGTCGAGCCCACGGCGCGCAACCGCGACAGGTCGGCCTGTTTCATCGGCTCGACGCCCGCTTTCAGGCAGCTGGCGTAGAAGGCCGCACCGGCGCCGAAGAACGTGACCCCGGCCGCAGCGACAAAGCGCCACAACACGCCCCAGTCGGGCTGGCCGCTGACCGGGTCGACGCCCGGGTTGCCGTCGTAGAGGCCGACCGTGGTGCCCCCGAGCAGGGCACCGACCTGGCAGTTCCACATGATCCAGCCGGTGCTGCTGTACCAATGGAAACGGTCGCCACCGTCGATCGAGGCGCCGACATCGTTGTGCAAGGTCACCATCTTCAGCATCTCGAGCATCACGCCGCCATGGCCGTGCACGATGGCCTTGGGCAGCCCGGTGGTGCCGCTGGAATAGACCACCCAAAGCGGGTGGTCGAAAGGCAGCCATGCGGGCTCGAAGGCCGGTGCATCACCCTGCAGAAGTGCGTCCCAGCGCTGCGCCCGGCATGTGGCCGTGGCGAACTCGGTCGCATCGGCGGCCGCGTCCAGGTCGGCCACCAGCACCAGCTGCTGCAGCGTCGGCAGACCGGCCAGCACCTCACGCAGCACCGGCCGGCGGTCGTGCGCGCGGCCGCCGTAATACTGGCCGTCGACCGCGATGAAGACCTTGGGCTCGATCTGGCGGAAGCGGTCGAGCACCGCCACCGGCCCCATGTCGGGCGAACAGATCGACCACACGGCCCCCAGCGACGCACAGGCCAGGAAAGCGATGATCGCGTGCGGCGTATTGGGCAGGTAGGCGCAGACGCGGTCGCCGGGCTGTACGCCCATGCTACGAAGCGCGCTTGCCAGCAGCGCCACCTGGCGCTGCAGTTCGGGCCAGGTGATGCTGACCGGCGCGGCCATGCGCTCGTTCTGGAACACGATGGCCGGGTGTCCGGCGGCATGCGCAGCTTCGCCATGGCGCAGCACCTGGCGCGTGTAATTGACCCTGGCACCGTCGAACCACTTGGCGCCGGGCATCACCGGCGCCACCAGCTCGGTCTCGAACGGGGTTGGCGACTGAATGTCGAAGTAACGCCAGATCGAACCCCAGAAGCCGCGCAGGTCGTCGACCGACCAGCGCCACAGGTCTTCGTAGCAGGCAAAGCGGCGACCGGTGGTGTCGGCCAGCCAGTCTTCGTAGCGAGTGATCTGGGCTTTCATGCGGCAACTTCCGGATGGGTCAGCACATCGACGTTATGCCACCATTCCTGCCAGAACAGCGGCCGGCGATAACCGACCACCCAGGGCTGGACGAGGTCGGTGGCCATGCGGTGCACATGCGCCTTGTAGGGCATGTAGACGATCGACAGCCGCTTGATCTCGGCAAATGCCGCCGCCCGCTCGGGGCCGTCGGGCAATGCCGACAGCCTGTCGTACAGCGCATCGAGCGCCGGCATCCTGAAGCGCGCCATGTTCTGGCCGCCGATCTGCTGGCTGTGGAATCGCTGCAGGCTGCTTTGGCCATCCGGGTCGGCGGCCACGCCGCCCACGCTCCAGAGCTGGAACTTGCCGGCGCGCGCGGCCTTCAGGTTTTCGGGCCATTTGCCGGTCACGAACTCGGTGCGCACGCCCAGCGCCTTCATGTCGCGCCGCCACAGGTCGTCGAGCTCGCGGCTTTGCTGGTTGGCCTGCGTGGTCTTGCGCAGCAGCAGCGGCCGGCCGTCGGGCTGCTCGCGCCAGCCGTCGCCGTCGCGGTCGATGTAGCCGTACATCTCCAGCAGCGCCTTGGCGCGCGCCAGGTCGTATTCGCCGTTCTCGCTGCGGAAGGCGGCGGCGTAGGCATAGGTGTGCGGCACCACGGCCGACTGTGCACGAATGGCCTGACCGCGGCGAACGCGGTCGATCTCGGCCTGCACGTCGACCGCCAGCGCGATCGCCCGCCGCAGCGCCACCTTGTGTGGTTGGTAGCCGCCGACCACCGGGTCTTCCATGTTGAAGATGGTGTAGTCGGTGGCCGAGCGCACCACGCGCTGCCCGCTGATGCCCTTCTTGGCCAGGTAGGGCGCCACCTTGCCGCCGGGCAGCGCCTGCTCGATGTATTCGGCAGGCACGTCCTCAAGCACATCAGTGGCACCCTGCAGGAAATTCAGCCAGCGCGGCTGGTTCTCTTCGATGATCGAGATCTCGACGCGGTCGATGATCGGCAGCCGCCGTCCTTTCAATCGCTGCAGGATGGCCTGGCCCTCGGCGTCGTCGGCCGCCGGGCTGGCGTCGTAGCGCAGGTCGCGGTAGTCGGGGTTGCGCTCCAGCGCGATGAAGCTGCTGCGCCGCCACTGCACCAGCCTGAAAGGCCCCGTGCCCACCGGGTGGGCCGGGATGTTGTCGCCATAGGCCTCAACCACTTCGCGCGCGACCGCGCCGACCAGGTCGCTGCTGGCCAGCACCCCGGTGATGAAGCGCGGCCGGGGTGAAGCCACACGAAAACGAACGGTGTAGCGATCGAGCGCAACCAGCCCCTCGATCGCCTGGTCGTAGTCGAAGGGCTTCTTGCGGCTCTGGGCCTGCTTGCGAAGCTCGGCCAGGCCCAGGAACTCGTAGGTCTCCAGCCAGTTCCAGGCCGGGCTCTTCACCGCCGGGTCGGCAAAGCGCTTGTAGGCATAGACGTAGTCGGCTGCGGTCAGCTCACGCTTCGTACCTTTGAACACCGGGTCGTCGGCGAAGTAGATGCCGGGGCGGATCTTCACCGTCCAGGTGCGGAAGTCGGCGTCGTGCTCGGGCATGCCGTCGGCCGTCAACGGCCGCACGCGCGCCGGCCGCGCCAAGGGGTCGTACTGGTACAGCGCCTCGAAGATGTGCGGCGTGACGGTGCGCGAATAGATGTCGTTGATCTGCGCCGGATCGAAACCGGTTTCGGCAACACGAAACGACACGCGCAAGACCTTCTTGCCCTTGCCGTCGGGCGCCGCGCCGGCCATACCCGGCAGACTCAGACCGGTGGCCGCAGCGAGTACCAGGGTGTCACGACGTTTCATGGGCCTTGCTCGGTGCGCCTACGGTGCCGCCTGCGCCTGCCGCAGCGGGTCGATGTCGACCAGGTGCCACCAGTCGTACCAGAACAGCGGCCGGCGGTAGCCGCTGAGCCAGGGCTGCGCCAGCATGTCGGCGTACTGATGCAGCAGTACCTTGTACGGCGCGTAGGCCACGGCCAGGCGCTTGGCCTGGTCGAACAGCGTTCGCGCTCGGGGCCGTCGGGCAGCGCGGTCAGGCGGTCGAACACGGCGTCGAAGGCCGGCAGCTTGAAGCGCGCCAGGTTGGCCTGGCCGACCTCGGGGCCGTACAGGCGCTGCAGCGCCTGCTGGCCGTCGGTCGACGTGGCCGCAGTGCCCACGCGCCACATCATCAGCTTGCCGGCGCGTGCGGCCTTCAGGTTTTCGGGCCACTTGGCCGGCCTGAATTCGATGCGCACGCCGATCGCGTCGAGCGACTTCTTCATCAGCTCGTCGAGCTGGCGGCTGAGCTGGTCGGGCTGCGACGCACATTCCAGCAGCAGCGGCCGGCCATCGGGCTGCTCGCGCCAGCCGTCGCCGTCGCGGTCGACCCAGCCGTACAGATCGAGCAGCGCCTTCGCGCGCGCCGGGTCGTAGTCGCTGTTCTCGCTCTTGAAGTCGGCGCGGTAGCCCGAGGTGCCGGGCGCGATGATCGACTCGGCCTGCACACCCTGGCCGCGGTAGGCGAGCCGGATCACGCGCGGCACGTCCTGCGCCAGCCACACGGCACGGCGCAGCGCGACATGGGTGGCGTCGTTGCCGCCGACCAGCGGGTGTTCCATGTTGAAGAAATGCAGCTGCGTGTAGGGCATCAGCACGCGCCAGGCCTGCATGCCCTTGCGCGCCAGGTTGGGCGCCAGCCTGCCGCCGGGCATGGCGATGGGCACGAACTCCTGTGGCACCGCGGTCAGGTCGGACTGACCGTTGATGAAGCTCAGCCAGCGCGGCTGCGCCTCTTCGATGATCGAGATCTCGACACGGTCGACCAGCGGCAGGCGGCGGCCCTGCATGCGCTTCAGGATGGCCTGGCCTTCGACGTCGCCGGGCGCCGGATCGGCGTCCCAGAGTTCCTGGCGGTAGTTGGGGTTGCGCTCGAGCACGATGCGCGACGAGCGCCGCCACGCCGCCAGCCGGAACGCGCCCGTGCCCACCGGGTGCTCCATGATCTTGTCGCCGTAGAACTCGACCACCTCGCGTGCCACCGCGCCAAAGGTGGCGCTGATGCCCAGGTTCTCGGCGAATCGCGGCTGCGGCCGCTCGAGCGTGTACTGCACGGTGTAGCGATCGATCGCACGCACGCCTTCGATCTCGCGGTCGTAGTCGAAGGGCACCTTGTCGGCCAGCGCCTTCTCGCGCAGCCCGGCCAGGCCGAGGACGCGCCACTCGGCCACCGACGGCCAGTTGGGCGAGGTGTTGACCGGGTCGGCAAAACGCTTGAGCGTGTAGACAAAGTCCTGCGCCGTCAGCTCGCGCCGCGCGCCCTTGAAGGCAGGGTCGTCGGCGAAGACCACGCCCTGGCGCAACCGCACGGTCCAGACCTTGAAGTCGACCGAATGTTCGGGCATCGTCGCCGCCACGCGTGGCCGCAGCTTGACCGGCCGCGCCAGGTGGTCGAACTGGTAGGCGGCGTCGAAGATGTGCGCGGTGACGGTGACCGAATAGACGTCGCTCAGACGCACCGGGTCGAAACCGGTCTCGGCCACTGGAAACACCACGCGCAGCACCCTCTGACCCGCGGCAGCGCTCGCACCCGCACCCGCACCCGCATCGGCCTCGGCCAGCACCGGCAGTGCCAGGCCGGCCCCCAGCGCCAGCGTGTGGCGCCGCTTCATGGCCCGTCGGCGCCGCGGCCGCGCTGCTGCGTGGCATCGACGTCGATGTAGCGGAAGAAGTCGCGCACGAAGATGTTGCGCTGATAGCCCAGTACCCAGGGCTGCGCCAGGTCGGTGAACAGGCGGTGCACGTGCACCTTGTAGGGCATGTAGGCGATCATCAGCCTGGCCGCGTCGGTCATCAGCACCTTGCGTTCGGGGCCGTCGGGCAGACTGCGCTGACGTTCGTACAGCGCATTGAAGGCCGGCAGGTTGAAGCGCGCGTGGTTGGCCTGGCCCTTGTTGGGGCCGTAGCCCAGCGCCAGGAAGGTGTCGGCATCGGGCTGGCCGGCGACCCAGCCCACGCCCCACATCATCAGCTTGCCAGCGCGGCTGGCCTTCAGGTTCTCGGGCCACTTGGCAGTCTTGAAATCCATCTTGATGCCGATGGCCGTCATGTTCTTCTGCCACAGCTCGACCAGCTGGCGGCTTTGCTGGTCGGGCTGGCTGTGGTAGTCGATGACCAGCGGCTGGCCGTCGGGCTGCTCGCGCCAGCCGTCGCCATTGCGGTCGACGTAGCCGTGCATGTCGAGCAGCGCCTTGGCGCGGCCGACGTCGTGGTCGCTCATCGTGCTCTTGAAGGCCGGGTCGTAGCCCCAAGTCTGCGGCGCCAGCGGGCCCTGCGCCGGAATGGCCTGGTTACGCCGCACCAGGCGGATCTCGCGGTCGACGTCGACGGCCAGGCTGATCGCGCGACGCAACGCCACCTTGGCCGGCGTATAGCCGCCGACCACCGGGTTCTCCATGCCGAAGTACGACACCGAGACGTCGGCGCGCGCATAGCGCACCATCTGGATGCCACGCTTGGCCAGGTTGGGCGCCAGCGTGTTGTTCGGGAAGGCCACGTTGGCGAACTCGGCCGGCACGTTCTCGATCAGGTCCTGCTCGTCGTTCAGGAACGACAGCCAGCGGGGCTGCGCCTCTTCGATCACCGCGATGTGCACTTCGTCGAGCAGCGGCAGGCGCTTGCCCTTGTAGCGGCTGGCAATGGCCTGCAAGCGGCCATCGCCGGCGGGCGGATGCTCGTCGTACCGCTTGTCGCGGAAGTTCGGGTTGCGCGCCAGCACCATGCGCGAGCTGCGCTTCCAGGCCTTCAGGTAGAACGCGCCGGTGCCCACCGGGTGGTCGCCGACCTTGTCGCCGTACAGCTCGACCACCTCGCGCGCCACCGCGCCGGTGAACGAGCTGTCGGCAAAGTGGTACAGAAAGCGGGGCTTGGGCTCGGCCAGCCTGATCTGGAAGGTGTAGCGGTCCAGCGCCTTCAGGCCTTCGACCTCGCGCTCGTAGTCGAAGGGTTGCTTCTTGTCCAGGGCCTCGCGGCGCAACTCGCTCAGGCCCAGGATCTTGTCGGCCTCCAGCAGGTACAGGTTGCCGCTCTTCCAGCGCGGGTCGTAGTGGCGCTTGAGGCTGTACACGTAGTCGGCCGCGGTCAGCTCGCGCTTGCGGCCCTTGAACGCCGGGTCGTCGGCGAAGTAGATGCCAGGCTGGATGCGGAACGTGAAGCGGCGGAAGTCGGCGCTGACCTCGGGCATCGCGGCCGCGGTGTTGGGCCGCATGCGTGCCGGCTGGGCCAGGAACTCGAACTCCAGCGGCGCGTCGAAGATGGCGCCGGCCACGGTGCGTGAATACAGATCGGTGATGTAGGCCGGATCGAAGCTGGTCTCGGCAATCGGAAAGGCATAGCGAAGCACCTTCAGCGGGCCATCGGAGGGCGCTGTCGACTGGCCACCGGCGGCGCTGCAGGCCAGCACCAGGGTGGTGGCCAGTACGCGCAGCAAGGCGGTTCTCTTCATTCGAGGCCTCGTCGGGAAAGGCGCGAAGTCTAGTGCGCCGGTGTGGCGCCGCCGGCAGGCGATCCCCCGCAAGCACGTGGGGTCGTGGGCCTGTCGAGGCGGGAAACCACACCCCGACCGCGCAATGGCGCCCCCTACACTCGCCCATCGCGAATTTGCCGCCCCTGGCCCAGCGCTTCGGGACGATGGAGTACTGCATTCACCATGGCCGCATACCTGATACGGCGTTTGTGGCAGATGATCCCCACGCTGGCCGGGGTCGTGCTGCTGGTGTTCTTTCTGTTCAAGTACTTCGGCGGCGACCCGGCCGAGGTGCTGGGGGGCCTGAACGCCAGCAAGGAGCAGATCGAGGCCATTCGCCAGCAGCTCGGCCTGAACGAGCCGGTGTGGGTGCAGCTTTGGATCTTCGTGCGTCAGATCGTCACCTTCGACTGGGGCAAGAGCTGGGCCACGAATGAGGCGGTCAGCAACCTGTTTGCCACGCGGCTGCCGGCCACACTGACGGTGATGACGCCGATCCTGGTACTGGACGTGCTGCTGGCGCTGCCGATCGCGATGTGGGTGGCCTACCGCCGTGGCAGCCTGACCGACCGCATGATCATGGTCGTGACCACGGTGGCGCTGTCGATCAGCTTCCTGGTCTACGTGATCGTCGGGCAGTACGTGTTCGCCTTCCAGCTCGGCTGGTTTCCGGTGCAGGGCTGGAGCGACAGCGTCTGGACCAATCTGCTGACCTACGTGCCGCTGCCGGTGCTGCTGGCGGTGATGGTCGGCGTGGCGCCGCAGACGCGGCTGTACCGCAGTTTTCTGCTCGACGAGCTGGGCCAGGACTATGTGCGCACCGCGCGCGCCAAGGGCATGAGCGAAGGCGTGGTGCTGTTCAGGCATGTGCTGCGCAACGCGATGATTCCGATCCTGACCAACATCGGGCTGCAGCTGCCGGGCATCTTCGTCGGCAGCTTCCTGATCGAGGTCTTCTTCTCGATCCCGGGCCTGGGCCGCGAGGTGCTGCTGGCCGTCAACCGCAGCGACTTTCCGGTCATCCAGGCGGTGACCATCTACCTGGCCGTGCTGACGATGGTGATCAACCTGCTGACCGACCTGGCCTACAAGATCGCCGATCCGCGGGTGGTCCTCAAATGAGCGCGATGCGGGTTTCCCGGTCGCGCTCGCGCCCCCCCGGTGGGGCGACGCGCAGCGCCAAGGGGGTGGTATGAGCGCCGTCTTGCCGACCTCGTCGTCGCTGGACGACGCGCTGCAAAGATCCGAAGGCGTCTGGCATGCCGCCTGGCGCCGCTTCAAGGCCGACCGCGTGGGCCTGGTGTCGCTGGTCATCGTGGTCGGCTTCGTGCTGCTGATCCTTCTGGCCGCATTGGGCCTGGTGGCGCAGAACTGGCAGGACGAGGTGGGCGTTCCCAACGCACCACCCACGTTGCTGGGTGCGCGTGCGGTACAGGCCGTGGACGCGGTCGAATCGCCCAAGGGCCCGAACGTCGACCTGAGCGACATCGATCCGCTGGCGCCGCGCTACAAGGAATGGGACGAACGAGCCAAGCAGTTCCAGACCACCGAGACCGTGAAGGCGCGCACGCTGGCCTTCGGCGGTGACCGGCTCGGCCGCGACGTGCTGGCCAAGGCCATCAAGGGCACCGAGATCTCGGTCTTCGTCGGTGTGGCCGCGGCGCTGTGCGCGACATTGATCGGCACGCTGCTGGGTGCCTGTGGTGGCTTCTTCGGCGGCAAGGTCGGTGATTTTCTCGAGTGGCTCTACAACGTCTTCGAGAGCATCCCCAACATCCTGCTCATCTTCGCCTTTGCCGCGGTGGTCGGGCGCGGTGTCGAAAGCGTGGTGATCATCCTGGCGCTGACCGGCTGGACCGGCATGTACCGCCAGGTGCGCGCCGAGTTCATCAAGCACGCCAGCCGCGAATACGTGCGCAGTGCCGAGGCCATCGGCGCGTCGATCAGCAGCCGCATGTTCCGCCACATCCTGCCCAACGTCAGCCACGTGATCCTGGTGCGCATGAGCCTGCTGACGGTGGGCTTCATCAAGGCCGAGGTGATCCTGTCCTACCTGGGCCTGGGCGTGCGCGTCGACCAGGTCAGCTGGGGCACCATGCTGGCCGAGGCGCAGAGCGAGCTGATCCTGGGCCACTGGTGGCAGCTGGCCACGGCCACGCTGTTCATGGCGGTGTTCGTCACCGCGTTCTCGTTGATGACCGATGCGCTGCGCGACGCGCTCGACCCGAAGCTGCGGGGCCTGGAATGAGCGCGGTCCGGGATTCCCGGCCGAGCTCGCTCCCCCTCGGGGGGACGGTGCGAAGCGCCAAGGGGGTTGAATGAGCGCATTGCTGAGCATCCAGGACCTGCAGGTCGCTTTCCGCATGGGCCGTGGCCAGCGCGCGCAGGCGGTGGGCCGCAGCGGTATGGGCGTGAGCTTCGACGTGCCCGAGAACACCACCGTCGCGCTGGTCGGCGAATCGGGCTCGGGCAAGAGCGTGACCGCGATGTCGGTGCTGAACCTGCTGCCCGACAACGCCGAACGCAGCGGCGTCATCACCTGGCACCAGGGCGGACAAGGCCGCGACCTGCTGCGCGCCAGCCTGCGCGAGTTGCAGGCCCTGCGCGGCAAGGAGATCGCCTGCGTGTTCCAGGATCCGATGAGTTCGCTGAACCCGGTGTTCAGCGTCGGCCAGCAGCTGGTCGAGCCGCTGGTGCGGCATCTGGGTTTGAACCGCGCGGCAGCCTGGAAACGCGCCGAGGAACTGCTGGCCGAGGTCGGCATCCCCGAGCCGGCGCGGCGCATGAAGTCATATCCGCACGAGATGTCGGGCGGCCAGCAGCAGCGCGTGATGATCGCGATGGCACTGGCCTGCGAGCCGCGGCTGCTGATCGCCGATGAACCGACCACCGCGCTGGACGTGACCATCCAGCGCCAGATCATCGAGCTGTTGGCGCGGCTGAAGACACAGCGGCGCATGAGCGTGCTCTTCATCAGCCACGATCTCGGCCTGGTGGGCGAGATCGCCGACGAGGTGGTGGTGATGCGCGAGGGCCAGGTGCGTGAGCGCGGCGCGGTGGCCGACATCTTTGCGCGCCCGCAGGACGACTACACCAAGGCGCTGCTGGCCTGCCGCCCCAGCCTGGAAGGCAACCCGCGGCGGCTGATGGTGATCGACGACCACATTGCCGGGCGCAGCGACAGCGGCGCGGCCAAGGTCAAGGACCCGGCGGCGCCGGTGATTCTGCAGGTGCGTTCGCTGGCCAAGAGCTTCTGGCTGCGCCAGGGGCTGTTCGGCAAGCGCGAGTTCAAGGCGGTGCAGAACGTCAATTTCGAACTTCGCCGCGGCCACACGCTGGGCGTGGTGGGCGAGTCGGGTTCGGGCAAGACGACCATGGGCCTGACCCTGCTGCGCCTGCACGAACCCACGCACGGCGAGGTCATCTTCGACGGCAAGAACCTGCTGACGCTGAGCGACCGCGAGCGCCTGGTGATGCGCCGGCGCATCCAGGTCGTGTTCCAGAACCCCTATGCCAGCCTGAACCCGCGCTTCACGATCGGCCAGACCCTGATCGAACCGATGACGATCCACGGCATCGGCGCCGACACCGCCGAGCGCGAGGCGCGGGCGCGACGGTTGCTGGAAAAGGTGGGCCTGGACGGCCGCGCCTTCGGCAAGTACCCGCACGAGTTCTCCGGCGGCCAGCGTCAGCGCGTGGCGATCGCGCGCTGCCTGACACTGGAACCCGAGATGCTGGTGCTCGACGAGGCGGTCAGCGCGCTCGACGTCAGCGTGCAGGCGCAGGTGCTGAACCTGCTGAAGGACCTGCAGGACGAACTGGGCCTGAGCTACGTCTTCATCAGCCACGACCTGGCGGTGGTGCGTTTCATCAGCGACGAGGTGCTGGTGATGAAGGACGGCGAGGTGGTCGAACAGGCCAGCGCCGAACAGATCCTGGCGGCGCCGAAGCAGGACTACACGCGACGGCTGCTGGCGGCCATTCCGCGCGGGTACCGCGCGGGTGCCTGATTCATGCGCGGGTACCGCGCTGGCGTCTGACGGTTTGTGAAGATGGGCAAAGCGGCGCCGGCCCCGGGCGGCGGGTGGTTCAGGTCGGCACAATCGCGCCCCGTGCACACCACCACCCCCACTCGATCGCGGCCGCTGGCCACCGCCCGCGCCATGGGCGCCTTGAGCGCCTTGACCCTGCTGGCGCTGGCCGGCGCGTCGGCCACGGCACAGACGCAGCCCCCCGCGGCCGCAGCGTCCGCTGCCTCAGCACCGCCTGCCGGGCAGGCCAGCACGCCGCAACGGGTCGAGGTCACCGGCGGCCGCGAAAGCGACAACGAACAACGCCGCCAGTCCACTGCCGCCAAGATCGTGATCGGGCGCGAGGAGATCGAACGCTTCGGCGACAGCACGGTCGGTGAGGTGCTCAAGCGCCTGCCCGGCGTCACCACGTCGGGCGCACCCGGGCGTGGCGGGCCACCTCGCATGCGCGGGCTGGGCGCGGGCTACACGCAGCTGCTGATCGACGGCCAGCGCGTGCCGCCGGGTTTCAGCCTGGAGTCGCTGACACCCGAGCAGATCGAGCGCATCGAGATCTTTCGCGCCCCCACCGCCGAGACCGGGGCACGCGCCATCGGCGGCACCATCAACATCGTCACGCGCGAAGGCTACAAGCGCCGCATCAACGACCTGCGACTGGGCTTCGGCGTCGAGCGCGGCGAGATCACGCCGGGCCTGTTCTGGACGCGCAACGACAGCGTCGGCGACTTCATCTACACCGTGTCGGGTGGCGCCTATCGCAACCGCCGCAGCAACCCCGGCAGCACGCGCACGACCGAGACCGATCTCGACAACGACAGCGTGCTGCGTGATCAGGTGGAGACCAGCGACGGGCTGTCCACCCGGCTCGGCCTGAACCTGACTTCGCGCCTGCAATGGCGGCTGGGGCCCGCCGACACGCTGGTGCTGATGCCGGCGGTCTTTCACAGCCAGGGTGACAGCCAAAGGCACTACGACCTGCAGCAGCCGATCGGCCCTGCACCGGCGCTGTATGCCAGTGCCGACAGCGACGGCGACAACCGCTTCACGCTGGCACGGCTGAACAGCCAGTGGCGCAGCACGCTGGGCAGCGGGCTGCGGCTGGAGGCGGGCGCCAACGTGAGCAGCGCACGCGGCCGCAGCCAGAGCCTGCGGCAGGAGTTCGATGCTGCCCAGACCCTGCTGCGCACGGTGCACGACAGCAGCCGCACGCGTGACCGCACGGCCCTGCTGACCGGCAAGCTGTCCAAGCTGCTCGACGGCGAGCACAGCCTGGTCAGCGGCGCCGAACTCGAACGCCTGAACCGCGGCGAGACCCGCAGCACCGAACAGAACAACCAGGACCCGCTGGCCGATTTCGAGCCCGACCTGCAGGCCTCGAGCCTGCGGTTGGCGCTGTATGCGCAGGACGAATGGGCCATCAACCCGAACTGGGCGGCGCACGCCGGGCTGCGCTGGGAGGCCATCCGCACGCGCGGCGACAGCGGCGACGGCAAGCACCCCGACAATCGCAGCAGCGTGCTCACGCCGCTGCTGCATGCGGTGTGGAAGCCCGACCCCAAGTCGCGTGATCAGTTGCGCATCAGCCTGACACGCAGCTACAAGGCACCGACGCTGCAGAACCTGGTGGCGCGACCTTCACTGTCCAGCCGCTACCCGGCGGCGGGGCCGAATTCACCGACCAGCCCCGACCGTGCCGGCAACCCGGCGCTCAGGCCCGAACTGGCCACCGGCATCGACCTGGCGCTGGAGCGCTACCTGCCGCAAGGTGGCGTGCTCAGCGCCAACGTCTTCTACCGCCGGCTGCACGACTACATCCGCAGCACCACGATGCTGGAGGACGTGAGCTGGAGCCCGTCACCGCGCTACGTGTCGCGGCCGAAGAACCTGGGCCGCGCCAGCACCCAGGGCATCGAGCTCGAGGCCAAGTTCAGGCTCGACCAGCTGATCGCCGGTGCGCCCCCGGTCGAGCTGCGCAACAACCTCAGCCTGTTCCATTCGCGAGTGAGCGCCGTGCCCGGGCCCGACAACCGACTCGACCAGCAGCCGCACGGCACGGCCAACATTGGCGCCGACTACCGCTTTCGTGGCACACCGCTGACGCTGGGCGGCAGCCTGAACCTGACGCCCGGCTATCGCACCCAGCTGTCCGACATCCAGCGGACCGAGGCCGGCGCCAAGCGCCAGTTCGACGCCTACGCGCTGTGGGTCTTCGATCCGGCGATGCAGCTGCGCCTGCTGGCGTCCAACCTGACGGCGGCCGACTACCGCTCGGCCAACGCGATCGACCTCGGCAGCGTGCGCACGCAGGCGGTGTCGACGACGCCGACAGCGGTCAACTGGCAGCTGCGGCTCGAACTCAAGCTGTGACGCCAGCGCGGGCCTGCACAAGGCAGATGATGTAAATCCATCACCAGGCGGACGCGAAGCAATGCCCGCCTGGGGCAGGGTCACGGTCCTAGTCTTCCCAGCAGTCGCCATCGGCCGTCCCGGCCCCCCGCGACCCGACTGGGAGACTTCGATGTTCAACTTGAATGCACTGACCGCCACGGGCCAGGGGCGGAGCCCCTGGATTGCACTGCCGGGCCTGCCGGCCGCCAACAGCAGCTACCCCGGGCCCGAGCGCCGATCCGCGGCGTCGCAGGGCTCACGCTGGCTGGCGCTGATGCTCGACGAGATCGACTACGGCATGCTGCTGCTGGCCGACGGCGGGCAGGTGATGCACGTCAACCATGCGGCGCGCGCCGAACTCGACGACGAGCACCCGCTGCAGCTGCAGGGCCGCGAACTGCGCGCCCGCCTGGCGCAGGACCTGATGCCGCTGCAGGACGCACTGAACGCTGCCCGACGCGGGTTGCGCCGCCTGGTGACGCTGGGTGAATCCGACCAGCCCTTCACGATGGCCGTCGTGCCGCTGGGGGCCATGGCCGGCGGCGCCCAGCAGGCCACCTTGCTGCTGCTGGGCAAGAAAAAGGTCTGCGAAAGCCTGTCGGTGCAGTGGTTCGCACGCAGCCATGCGCTGACGCCGACAGAGACGCGTGTGCTCGAAGGCCTGTGCCATGGTCTGGACCCGCGCGAGGTGGCCGAATCACACGGTGTGGGCCTGGCCACGGTGCGCACGCAGATCGGCTCGATCCGCGCCAAGACCAGCACCGAAAGCATCCGCGACCTGGTGCGCCGCGTGGCGGTGCTGCCGCCGATGGTGAGCTCGCTGCGGGCGGCCTGATCAGGCCGTCGGGTCGCGCTCGGGCCCGGCGACGATGCCACGATCGTGCAGCGCACCGATGGCCGCGGCACTCAGGCCCAGCACCTGGGCCAGCACGTCGTCGGTGTGCGTGCCCAGCAGCGGCGCCGGCGGTGTCTGCTGGCGGTCTTCGCCGGGCATGCGCACCGGTGACCCGGCCGCCAGGTGGCGGCCGATGCCGGGTGTGTCCTGTGTCTCGAACATCGGGTTGTGCAGGCTGAAGCGCGGGTCCTCGGCCAGCCCCTGCTGCACGCTGCGATAGGGGCCCCAGGTGACACGCTGGCTGTCCAGTGCGCGCGCCACCTCGTCGCTGGGGCGGGCGGCGAACCAGGGCTCGAACAAGGCCGCCAGCGCCTCGCGGGCGGCATAACGCCCGGCCTCATCGTCCAGATCCAGATTCAGACGGGCCTGCAGCGCGGCCACCTCGGCCTGCAGGCCGCAGGCGCGCACCAGGCTGGTCCACTGGTTGGCCGAGATCGCCGCCACCATCACGCGGCGGCCGTCGGCACAGCCGAAGTCGCGGCCGAAGGCGCCGTAGATGTGGTTGCCCAGGCTCGGCCGCTCTTGCTGCAGCAGCTCGGCCTCGGCCAGCACGCCCAGGTGCGACAGCAGCCCTAAGCCGATGTCCGACAGCGCGATCTTCAGCTCGGCGCCCTGGCCGCTGCGCTGGCGGCGCTGCAGCGCCGCACTGACGGCCAGTGCCGCCTGGTAGGCGCAGGCGATGTCCCAGGCCGGCAGCACGTGGTTGACCGGCCGCCCGGGCGAGCCGCCGCCCGTGCTGTAGGGGTAGCCAGTGACGCTGTTGACCGTGTAGTCGACCGCCGTGCTGCCGTCGCCGTTGCCCTGGATGGTGCAGCTGATGAGGTCGGGTCGGCGCTGCGCCAGCAGCTCATGGGCCAGCCAGGGCGTGCCGATGTTGGTCAGCAGCACACCGCCATCGCCGCCCGGCGCGGTGACCAGCGCCTGCACCAGCTCACGCCCCTCGGGCCGGCGCAGGTTGACCGCCAGCGAGCGCTTGCCCTTGTTCAGGCCGGCCCAGTACAGACTGCGACCCCGTCCCTGCGCATTCGGCATGCGCGGCAGCCGCGCGTAGTCGATGCCACCGCCGATCAGATCGACGCGGATCACGTCGGCACCGAACTGCGCCAGCGCCAGCCCGGCCAGCGGGGCGGCGATGAAGGCCGAGCTTTCGATCACCCGCAGCGGGGCCAGCAAGGGGTAGGTCATGGGACCATGATGCCGCATCGGACACTCGCCGGCAGACGCCGGCGGTGGAAGAATCGCGGCCTTCGTTTCACCCACCGGTCTTGATCCATGCCCTACATGCTGTTGATCGTCGAACCCCTGGACCAGCGCAGCGAGCGAGGCGAGGCCGCCGGCCGCGAGGCCTATCAACAGATGCTGGATTTCGGCAGCGCGCTGCAGCAGCGCGGCGTGTTGATGAACAGCAGTGCGCTGGCACACAGCCGCGAAGGCGTGCGGCTGCAGATGCGCGACGGTCGTCGCAGCGTGGTGGACGGGCCCTTCGCCGAAAGCAAGGAGATGGTCGGCGGCTTCTTCCTGATCGACGTGCCCACGCGCGAGCAGGCGCTGGCCATCGCCGCCGAATGCCCGGCCGCGCATTGGAGCACGGTGGAAGTGCGCGAGACCGGGGTCTGCTATGAGTCCTCCTGAACCGGCGCTGTCGAGCATGCCCGCCGCCGATCGTCGTGTGATGAGGTGCCGCAAGCGGCGCTGCCCGCAGCCGATCCAAGGAGAGCCCCATGCGCGTGATGATCATCGTCCGTGGCAACGCCACCAGTGAATCGGGCACGCTGCCCGACGACAGCCTGATGGCCGCGATGGCCAGCTTCCACGAGGAACTGGCCGCCGCCGGCGTGCTGCTCTACGCCAACGGCCTGAAGCCCACGCGCGAGGCCTGGCGCATCCGCTATGGCACCGACGGCCAGCGCCATGTGGTCGACGGCCCGTTCACCGAATCCAAGGAACTGGTGGCCGGCTATACGCTGATCCAGGTGCGCTCGCGCGACGAGGCCATGGCCTGGTCAAGCCGCTTTCCGGCACCGTTCGGCGATGGACAGCCGGCCGAGATCGAGGTGCGGCCGCTGTACGAGCTGGACGACTTCGGCGGGCTGCCGGCCGCCGAGCGGTTCCGCCGGCTCGAATCCGATCGCGGCTGAGGCGACCTGAAACCGATGGACCCGCATGCCGCCACGCGCCAGGCCATTGCCGCGGTGTGGCGCATCGAGGCCGCCAAGATCACGGCCGGCGTGGCCCGACTGGTGCGCGACCTCGGCCTGGCCGAGGAGCTGGCGCAGGACGCGCTGGTGGCCGCACTCGAACATTGGCCCGAAGACGGCATCCCGCACAACCCGGGCGCCTGGCTGATGACCACCGCCAAGCACCGTGCGCTGGACCGCCTGCGCCAGCAGCAGATGCAGTCGCGCAAGCACGACGAACTGGCCGGCGATCTCGACGCGCTGCAAGCCGGCGTGGTGCCCGACTTCGTTGATGCGCTGGACGCCGCACGCCAGGACGACATCGGTGACGACCTGCTGCGGTTGATCTTCACCGCCTGCCACCCGCTGCTGTCGCCCGAGGGACGGGTGGCGCTGACGCTGCGCCTGCTGGGCGGCCTGGGCACCGACGAGATCGCGCGCGCCTTTCTGGTCGGCGAACCGACGATCGCGCAACGCATCGTGCGCGCCAAGCGCACGCTGGCCGCGGCGCGCGTGCCGTTCGAGGTGCCGCGCGCGGCCGAGCGTGCACGCCGTCTCGATGCGGTGCTCGAGGTCGTCTACCTGGTCTTCAACGAAGGCTATGCCGCCACCGCGGGCGACGACTGGATGCGTCCGGCGCTGTGCGACGAGGCGCTGCGTCTGGCCCGCATGCTGGCTGCGCTGATGCCCGACGAGGCTGAGGTGCTGGGCCTGCTGGCGCTGCTGGAACTGCAGGCGTCCCGCCTGGGTGCGCGCACCGACGCTCAGGGCCGCCCGGTGCTGCTGACCGATCAGGACCGCAGCCGCTGGGACCGGCTGTTGATCCACCGCGGCCTGACGGCACTCGACAAGTCCGGGCAGCTGGCGCAGCGTGGCGTCGGGCTCGGCCCCTACGCACTGCAGGCGGGCATCGCAGCCTGCCATGCGCGTGCCGTGCACGCCGCCGACACCGACTGGCTGCACATCGTGTCGCTGTACGACGCGCTGGCGCAGGTGCTGCCATCGCCCGTGGTCGCGCTGAACCGCGCCGTCGCCGTGGGCATGGCCTATGGCCCGGCGGCGGCGCTGCCGCTGGTCGACGCCCTGCTGGCCGAGCCGGCGCTGCACCAGTACCACTGGCTGCCCAGCGTGCGCGCCGACCTGCTGTTCAAGCTGGGCCGGCCGCTCGAGGCGCGGTCCGACTTCGAGCGCGCGGCTGCGCTGACCCGGAATGCACGCGAGCGCGAGTTGCTGCTGCAGCGTGCGGCGGCGTGTGCGCCGGAGCAAGAATGAACCCCGGCTGGGGTTGAGGGCAGGTGGCGCCGGTCAGCGGGCCGCGGGTTCAGGGGTCATGTCAGCTGCCTACTTCGACGGCAGCAGGTGACGCAGCAGAAGGTGGCCCACGATCATTCGCCTCGTCCGGACGATCCCTAAGGCGTCAGTTGATGGCGCCGGCACGACGGCCGATCATCGCTTCCGCACGATGCCGCTGGAGAATCGCATGGCCGACCGGTTTGATGTTCCTGACGAAGCGCAAATGATCAATGAATGCCTGCCTGCGCTGGCACTGGTGCGCATGCGCAATGCCAAGTTCAAGCGTCCCCGTCCGGCTGGCGGCAAGATCACCGAGATCGTGCTGCACGATACCGACAGCGGCACCACCAAATATGCCAATACGGTGAACTACCTGGCCAACCCGGGTGACGGCCGCAGCGTGTCGATCCACTACATCATCGGCCGAGATGCGGGTGAGATCCTGGCCATGGTGCCCGAGGAGATGGTGGCCAACCAGGCAAGGTCGCACAACGACTACTCGATCGGGATCGAGCTCTGGCGCAATCACAAACAATACGGGTACACCGCCTGGCAGTACGACGCGGTGTCGCAACTGGTCTTCGACATCCGGCGGCGCCACGGTATCCCGCGCGACAACGTGGTGGGTCACGGGTCGTTCGAGAAATCACGACCGCCGCAGGAGCCCGAGGGCTTCGAATGGAGTCGGCTCGACGACGACCTCGATCGCCTCCAGGCCCGCGTCAAGGCCTTCGACCCGCGCTTCGCGCTGTAGCCTCTCAGATCGTTTCGCTGCGCCCATGACCCGACACCTCGGCGCCGGCATCGGGCGCCAGGCGGCGGTACATCAGCAGCGGCAGCAGCGCGACCAGGCCGATCGCCAGAAACGCGCGGCTGAAGTCTCCGGCCTGCAACGTCGTGCGCCCGGCGCTGCTGCGAAACAGGTCCAGCAGCAGCGCCGCCAGCGCCACGCCGACCGACAGCGACAACTGCTGCACCACCGCCACGAACGAAGTCGCCCGGCTCATCTGCGACAGCTCGATGTCGGCGAATCCCAGCGTGTTCAGGCTGGTGAACTGCAGCGACCGAAAGAAGCCCCCCAGCAGAAGCACGGCCACGATCAGCGCGTGCGGCGTGTGCGCGCTGAAGCCGGCGATGGCGGCCATCATGGCGCTGCTGATCAGCGCATTGACACACAGCACCTGGCGGAACCCGTAGCGGCGCAGGATCGGGCCGGCGGTGAGCTTCATGGTCACGGCGCCCACGGCTGCCGCAAAGGTCAGCAGGCCGGACGCGAAGGCCGTCAGGCCAAAGCCCACCTGCAGCATCAGCGGCAGCAGAAAGGGCAGCGCGCCCACGGCGACACGAAACAGCAGCCCGCCCAGCAGCGAGATGCGAAAGCTGGCGATGTGCAGCAGACTGAGGTCGATGATCGGGTGTTCGACTCGCCGTGCGTGCCTGACGTAGGCCAGCAGCAGCGCGCTGCCGGTGAGCGTGAGCAGCGCCGATGTCCAGGCGCCGCCACTGCCACGGCCGGCCAGCGTGAAGCCGACGATGGTCAACGACAGGCCCAGCCCGGTCAGCACGAAGCCGGTCCAGTCCAGCGGCTGCATGCGTTCGGCCCTGACCTGCGGCACCAGGGCCAGCGCCAGCAGCAGCCCGACCACCCCCACCGGCACGTTCAGCCAGAAGATGCCGCGCCAGTGGTAGTAGGTGGTGATGAAACCCCCCACCGGCGGGCCCATGATCGGCGCGAACAGCGTCGGGATGCTCAGCCAGGCCATCGCTGCCACCATGTCTCGCTTGGCGATCGCGCGCAGCAGGATCAAGCGGCCCACCGGCAACATCATCGCGCCGCCCAGCCCCTGGCAGAAGCGCCCGGCGATCAGGCTGGGCAGGTCCCAGGCCAGCGCGCAGGCCACCGAGGCCAGCGTGAACACGGCGATCGCCGACGCGAACACGGTCTTGGCGCCGAAGCGGTCGGCACACCAGCCGCTGATCGGGATGAACATCGCCAGCGCCACGTAGTAGGCGGTGAATGCCAGCTTCAGGGTCAGCGGGTCGACCTTCAGGTCGGCCGCCATCGCCGCCAGCGAAGTGGCGATCACCGTGCTGACCAGGCTTTCCATGAACAGCGCCGCCGCCACCACCAGGGTGAGGGCCCGAGTCTGGTTCACGGCAGGTCGGCGGCCTGGGCCGGCAGGCGGATGGGCAGCAAAGGGGAGATCGAAGACACGCAAGCCGGGCTGGCCGCCCCGCGATCTTGCCTCAAGCCGGCGTGACTATTCACGGCCGGCAGCACTGGGAACGTGGGGCGGTGCTGGTTAGCATGAACCTCGCTCGAGCGCAGGAGTCGAGATGCCCGTCTTCGGACTGACCCCGTCCCATGGCCATGTGGACAACGGCATGTCGCTGCCAGACATGCAGGCCTGTGTGCGCGTCGCCGAGCGGCTGGACGAGGTGATCATCTTCCGCTCCACCGGGCCCTGGTCGCTGCGCTGGATCGAAAGGGGCTACCCGACCAAGAACTTCCACGTCAAGGGCAAGAGCTCGGACTGGGGGCCGCAGGCCGGATTCGTGCCCTACCTCGGCCAGTACAGCAAGGTGGGCGCCGACGAGATCAAGGCCGCGCAGGGCACACGGGCCAACGACCAGGGCCTGAACGGCAACTTTGCTGGCAGGTGCCCGCTGGTGCTGAGCTTCACCGAGCTGCAGATGCAGCTGACGCGGTCATGCGAAAGCCCGGCGCGCACCGCCATCCAGCGGCTGGAGGCGGTGCCCGGCACCAAGTCGGGCGACTACATGATGTGGGCGCAGCGCAGTGGCGACGGCAAGGCGTTCGTCTTTCGGGCGCTGCGTCGCAGCGACGGCAACTACGGCATCCAGGTGCTGACGCAGGACGCCGCCGCCCATGCCAGCCTGAGCGCGGCGGCGGACATGGTCAGGCACGTGCCGCTGGAGGTGATGACCTCGTCCGAGGTCGGCGCCGGCAACCGGCCGATGACCGGCGACTACGACCTGATGGCCGTCTGCCCGCGCTGGGGCAACTACGGCAACCGCCTGGTGGGCGACGTCACCAAGGACGGTCTGGCCTTCAGCGGCAAGGCGCCGCAGCCGGGTCAGCACTTTGCCAGCGGCAGCAACCTGGATCGGGTGCTGGACATGAGCAGCAACACCGGGCAGTTGCGCAGGCCGGGCCAGGGCAGGCCGGCCGACTTCGCGCGCGACGAGCACCCCGACATGGGCAACATCACGCCGCGCATCCTGCGCTGCATCAACCTGTTGAACACCGAGATGGGTGCGCAGGGGCCCTTCAGGCGGGTGCACCATAACGCCGAATCCCACCGCAACGCCGCCTTCGGCGCACTGACGGCCAACGAGATGGAAGCCGGCGACGGCCTGCCGCTGACCGTGTTCCAGCCTGCAGGCCTGTGGCAGAACAACGCCGGGCTGCGGCCCTACCAGGACGTGTCGACATTGCTCACGATGCAGGAGTTCCGCACCTACGCCGGCCTGCTGAACGCGGCCGGCTTTTTCGTGCCGCGCAACTGGACCTGGGGCATGTCGATCCGAGACGGCACGCCGGCTTGACTCGGGCAACTACAACACCGCCTCGATCAGGCAAGGCGCGTGGCTGGCAAAACCGTCACGCAAGGCCTTGACCAGGGCTTCGGCGCTTTCGACCCGAATGCCGGGCACGCCATGGCCGCGCGCCAGCGACACCCAGTCCAGTGCCGGCCGTTCCAGGCTGAGCATGTCGGCCGCCTTCTGGCCACTGAGGGTGGCACCCACGCCCAGCAGTTCCCCCTGCAGGATGCGGTAGGCGCGGTTGGCGAACACCAGCACCACCACGGGCAACTGCTCGCGCGCCATCGTCCACAAGGCCTGCAGCGTGTACATCGCACTGCCGTCGCCTTCCAGCGCCAGCACCGGTCGCCCGGGCGCGCCCAGGGCCGCGCCCACCGCGCCGGGCAGGCCCCAGCCGATGGCGCCGCCCATCACCGCCAGCCAGTCGTGCGGTGCGGCCGCGCCCATGGCCGCGGCCAGGCCACGGCCGGTGGTCACGCCTTCATCGATCACCACCGCCTGCTCGGGCAGGGTCAGCGCGATGGCGGCGGCGATGTGATCGGGCGTCAGCGCGCCCGCCGGCGCGACAGGCGCAGCGCGCGACGCCAACGGCACCAGTGTGACGTCCAGCGCATCGGCCAGCGCCTGCAGGGCGGCAGGCACGTCCTGCTGCGGCGCGGCCAGCGTCAGCAGCGACGCACCCGGCGGCTTCAGCTGCGACGGCTTGTCCGGGTAGGCGAAAAAGCCGATCGGCTCCGGCGCGCCGGCCAGCACCAGCGCTTCGGCGCCGGCCAGACGTGCCAGCGCGGCGTCCACCATGTACGGCAGGCGGTCAATTTGCGGCCGGCCACGACCGCCCGGCATGCGTGCGTTGTAGAACTCGGCCAGCAGCCGGCAACCGGTCTTGGCGGCAATTGCCACGGCCAGATGCTGCGCCTGCGCACTGCCAGAACCACCGGCACCCAGCAGCAGCACCGCGCGCGGCCCCAGGTGGTGCAGCACACGCGCGGCGGCCTGCACGGCATCGGCATCAACCGCAGGCGCAGCCGGCCGCGGCGTCGCCACGGCAGCGCGGCCACCCGCCCCCCAGGCAGTGTCGGCCGGCAACAGCAGCGTGGCGATGCGGCCCACGGCACCGTCGCGCGTGGCCTGCACCGCAGCGGCGCCGTCGGCCCCCACGTCGGCAGCGCTGGCACTGCTGCGCACCCAGTGCGACACGCTGCCGGCGATGGCGGCGGCGTCGCTCTTCAGCGGTGACTCGAAGCGCGCGTGCGCCAGCGCATGGTCACCGACGATGTTGACGATGCCCGAACGCGCCTTGCCGGCGTTGTGCAGGTTGGCCAGGCCGTTGCCCAGCCCCGGGCCCAGGTGCAGCAGCGTGGCCGCGGGCGTGCCGGACATGCGGTAGTAGCCGTCGGCCGCGCCGGTGACCACGCCTTCGAACAGCCCCAGCACACAGCGCGGGCCCGCGATGCGGTCGAGCGCAGCAACGAAGTGCATCTCCGAGGTGCCGGGGTTGGCAAAGCACATCGTCACGCCACTGGCGGCCAGCGTTTGCACCAGAGACTCGGCGCCGTTCAGCTTGTCGTTGTCCATGCCGTTCCTCAATCGACTAGTGCCGAATACACGATGTTCTTGAACTGACCGCGCAGGTTGTAGGTGCTCGATGGCACCAGCTGGGTCAGGAAGATCAGCTGCAGGTCCTCGCGCGGATCGACCCAGAACAGCGTCGACGCCATGCCGCCCCAGTAGAAGTCACCTGCACCCAGTGCGCCGGCCTGCACCTCGCCCAGTGTGGTGGCAAACCCCAGGCCGAAGCCCACGCCCTGGTGCTGAGTCTCGCTGAAGGCGCCGATGGCCAGCTGCGTCAGGTCTTTGCCGCCGGGCAGATGGTTGGCGGTCATCAGCGCCAGCGTGCGCGGCCCCAGCAGGCGCACGCCGTCGAGTTCACCCCCACGAAGCAGCAGGTCGCAGAAGCGCCGGTAGTCGGCCAGGCTGCTGACCAGGCCGCCGCCGCCAGAATGCAGCGCCGGCACCTTGGCCCAGGCGCTGGCTTGCGGGTCGTCGATCAGCACCAGCTTCTTGAAGGGGTCGTGCCGGTAGCACGCGGACAGGCGCGGCAGCTTGTCGGGCGGCACGGTGAAGAAGGTGTCGGCCATGCCCAGCGGGCCGAAAATGCGCTGCTGCACGAACTGTTCGAAGGGTTGCCCCGAGATCAGCTCGACCAGATAACCGCAGACATCGGTGGCCAGCGAATAGGCCCAGGCCTCGCCGGGGTCGTAGCGCAGCGGCACCTGGGCCAGCTTGTCGATGAATTGCGCCAGCGTGTCACCGCTGCGCGTGTTGAGCTGCAGGTCACGGTAGACCTGGTCGACCGGGTCGACCTTGGCGCCGGCGGGCAGCAGTGCTGCACCGTAGGTCAGGCCGCTGCTGTGGTTGAGCAGGTGGCGCATCGTCATCTGCTGGCGCGGCGGCCGCGTCTGCATGTCGGCGCCGGCACCGCTGATCCACACACGCTGATCCTTCCACCGCGGAATGAAGCGCTGCACCGGGTCGTTGAGCAGGAAGCACCCCTCCTCGTACAGCATCATCAGCGCCACCGTGGTGATGGGCTTGGTCATCGAGTAGATGCGGAACAGCGCGTTGTCCTGCATCGGCCGTGCACGCGCCACATCCATCAGGCCGCACGATTCCTGCAGCAGCACCTGGCCGCGGCGCGCCACCAGCAGCTGGTAGCCGGGGATGCGGCCCGGCTCGAGATACTGGCGCTGCAGGTGCTCGCTCAGGCGTTGCAGGCGCCGGGTATCGACCCCGGCAACGAGGGTGGCTGAATTCATGGACGCGGCAACTTCAAGAATCGTGGAGCCCGCAGTATCGCCAGCCGCGCCCGGCCCTGCTGCCACCCGGGCAACGCCGGGCCTATGCTCGGCAGCATGAACGACCGTGCACTTGTGCTGTTCTCCGGTGGCCAGGACTCCAGCACCTGCCTGGCCTGGGCACTGCAGCGCTACGCCCATGTCGAAACGCTGGGCTTCGACTACGGCCAGCGGCATGGCGTGGAGCTGCAGTGCCGGCCCGTGCTGCTGGACGCCCTGCGCCGGCAGTTCCCGGCCTGGGCAGTGCGGCTCGGCGACGACCATGTGCTGGACCTGAGCCTGCTGGCGCAGATCAGCAGCAGCGCACTCACCGAAGCGCGCGCCATCGAGCTGCAGGCCAGCGGCCTGCCCAACACCTTCGTGCCCGGCCGCAACCTGCTGTTCCTGAACTTCGCGGCCACGCTGGCCTATCGGCGCCAGCTCAGCGTGCTGGTGGGCGGCATGTGCGAGACCGACTACTCGGGCTACCCCGACTGCCGCGACAACACGCTGAAGGCCTTGCAGGTGGCACTCAGCCTCGGCCTGGACACGCGCATGGTGATCGAGACGCCCCTGATGTGGCTGGACAAGGCCGATACCTGGCGGCTGGCACAGACGCTGGGCGGCGCGCCGCTGGTCGACCTCATCGTCGAGCACACGCACACCTGCTATCTGGGCCAGCGCGGCCAGCGCCAGGTCTGGGGCCATGGCTGCGGCGAATGCCCGGCCTGTGTGCTGCGGCGCCAGGGCTGGGAAGGTTTCCTGGCTCAGCCGTCCAGCCGCGGGTAGGCCACGTCGCCGCCGGGCCCGACGTCGACCACACTGGCGGCGATCAACCGCCCCAGCTGCCTGGTGACGGCGTCGTCGCTGGCATGGGCGCCGATGAAGGACTTGAGCACGCCGCGCAGGCGCGCCAGCCGGGTCGGGCGTTTGGCGCCCAGCTTGCGCAGGCCTTCGGCGATGCGCGCCAGCAGCACATCGTCGGGCTTGTGCGTGGCGGGCGGTGGCGCCTTCGGCAAGGTGGCCGCCGGGGCTGCTGCCTTGCGCGGCGCCGCCCGTTTGACCGCCGGGGCGGCGACCTTCGCTGCCGGGCCAGCCTGGCGCGGCACCACCTTGGGCGGGGCCTTCGGAGTGCCCTTGGGGGTGCTCTTGGCAGCGGGCTTGGGAGTGGCCTTGGAAGCGGGCTTCGAAACAGTCTTGGCGGTGACCCTCGGCGTCGTCTTGGGCGTTGTCGTTGTCTTGGGCGTTGTCTTTGCCGCGACCTTGGGCACGGCGGCCGTCGTCGGTTTCAGTGCTGGCTTGGGCACCACCGGGCGTGCAGCAGCCTTCTTCGCAACCGGCGCTTTGCGCGCCGCGGCCGGGGTGGCGTCAGTCTTGGAAATCCTGGACGTCCTGGTCTTGGCCGTGCGCGCCATGCCGATCGCCTGCACGTCGAAGCCCAACACGCGTGCGTGTTCCAGCATGGGCTCGTAGCCCTTGTCGTTGGCCAGCACGACGAATCGCGCGTCGGGATTGCGCGCCGCGATGTAGCCCATGTAGAACGACAGGTGGAAGTCGAGCGCGTTCTTGCCCGTCTTGCTGATCGGTACCGTGGTCAGCTGCGCGCCGAACGAGGCGAAACGATCGGCCACCTGCTTCTGATGCGGCCCGTGAAAGACCCACAGCCGTGCAACCTGGGGTGCCAGGATGCGAACCTGTTCGTCGTCGGGCTGCACATTCTCGAAGTCCAGCAGCACGTGCAGCGCGCCCGCCGCCGGCACAGCGGTCGGTGCCGGGTCGGCAGCGGCACGCTGCGACGGCGCGGGGTGCTTGCGCGCCTTGGCCAGCAGCCTGGCCTTGACGGCCGCGTCGATGTCCACCAGCGTGTGGTCGGCCAGCTGCAGCAGAGGCAGCAGCACGTCGGCGATCGCGTCGCCGATCTGCTGCCGGCGCCCCGGGTCGTCGGCGGCGCGCATCGACGCCTCGGGCGTCAGCCACTGAAAATGTTCCAGCAACTTGGCCGCTTCCACCATCAGCGCCATCGCCAGGTTCTTGGGCGTGTGCAAAGGCTGCCATCGGCGTTCGGCGGCAAAGTCGCGCAAGCGGGCTTGAAGCGCCTGGATGTCCATCGCAAAGGTCTCCCCGGGGCCGCGGGCGGCGTCATGCCCATCTTGCCACCGCTGCAGCGCCGACCCTTGCGCGTGAACATGCACGACACTGCGGGCCCGAACGCCACACCCGAGCATGAAACCAGCCCCGCTCCCCGAAGCCCCGTACCGCCCGATCTCACGCCGGCGGCGCCTGCTGATCCTGGTGCTGGCGATCGGTACCGCGGTGGTCGTGGTGCTGGCGATGCTGGGGCCGCAGTTGCGCAAGATGCGCGCCGTGTACGAGCGCAAGGTCGCCGGCCCGCAACCCTGTGCGGCGCAGCAGACCGAAGGCTGCGTCGGTGGCACGATGGGCGTGATCGCCGCGCCGGGTGCGGCCGCGGCGTCACGCTGACGGCGCCACGGCCCGGGTTCGATGTCGATCAGCCGCCGCCGAAGTAGGCGGCCAGCGCACGTGCCACCGCGCCCGGAAAGACCAGCGCCATGAACACCACGCCGACGATCGCGCCGGCGATGTGCGCATCGTGGTTGATGCGCCCCCGGTGGCTGCGGCTGCTGTAGATGCTGAACGCCAGGTAGGCCAGGGCAAACAGCGGCGCCGGGATCGGAACCGGGATCGGCAGGATGAAGATCGACGACCCGGGGTTGGCCACGATGGACGCGAACAACACCGCCAGGATCGCCCCCGACGCGCCCAGGCTGGCATATCCCGGCTCGCGTCGATGCATCAGCCAGGTGGTGATGCTGCTGCCCAGCAAGCCCAGGCTGTACAGCGCGACGAAAGCCGGCGTGCCGATCTGCCGCTCGAGCCCGAAGCCGAAGGCCCAGAAGGTGAAGCCGTTGAACAGCAGGTGCGCGATGTCGGCGTGGATGAAGCCGCAGGTGACCAGCGTGTGATAGTCGCCGCGTTGCACCAGACCGTAGGGCCGCAGCATGTTCTTCTCGATCAGCTGCGGTGCCCGCGTCAGCCCGAGCAGGCTGACGACGGCGAAGGTGGCCAGCAGCAACAACGACGCCGGCGAGCCGCCGGCAATGGCGGTCAAGGTTTCCATGATGGGATTCTCGTGCTCGCGGCGGCGCCGCTCCAACGGGTAACCAAAGCGTCAGCCCTGGGGCCGCCGCCTTTCACACGTCGATGTTGGCCGCCCTCAGGGCATTGCTCTCGATGAAGTTGCGCCGGGGCTCGACCTCGTCACCCATCAGCATCGTGAACACGCGGTCGGCTTCGATGGCGTCATCGATTTGCACCCGGAGCAGGCGACGCACGGCCGGGTCCATCGTGGTTTCCCACAGCTGCTCGGGGTTCATCTCGCCCAGGCCCTTGTAGCGCTGGCGGCCGACGGCGTTTTCGGCCTGCGCCATCAACCAGGCCATGGCGGCGCGGAAGTCGACCACCTTCTGCTCTTTCATGCGCTCGCCCTCGCCGCGGCGCACCACGGCGTCGGCACCAAGCAGGTCCTTGAACGACAGCCCCGCCTCCTTCAGCGCCGCGTAGTCGGCGCCATGCAGAAAGTCCTGCGTGATCACGCTGGCCTTGATGTTGCCGTGGTGGCGGCGGCTGATGCGCAGCAGGTGCTTGTCGCTGCGCGCGTCGAACTGCGCTTCGACGGTGGCATCGACCAGCGCTTGTTGCAGTTGCAGCGCACTGGCTTCGGCAGCGGCGGCATTGTCCAGATCCAGCGTCAGGCCGTTGGCCATGGCACGCAGTGCGTCCAGGTCCATCCAGTTGCTCAAGCGGTCGATCACGCTGGTGGCCAGCACGTAGGTGCGAGCCAGTGCTTCCAGTGCGCTGCCTTCGATCGGCGCGCGGCCGCCTTCGACGCTGCCATCGGGCAGCACCACGGCGCTGTCCAGCGCCACCTTCAGCAGGTAGACGTCGAGCTCGTTGCCGTCCTTCAGGTACTGCTCGTGCTTGCCCAGCTTGACCTTGTACAGCGGCGGCTGCGCGATGTAGATGTGGCCGCGCTCGACCAGCTGCGGCATCTGGCGGTAGAAGAAGGTCAGCAGCAGGGTGCGGATGTGCGCGCCGTCGACGTCGGCGTCGGTCATGATGATGATGCGGTGGTAGCGCAGCTTGTCGATGTTGAATTCATCGGGGCCGATGCTGGTGCCCAGGGCGGTGATCAGCGTGACGATGCTGTCGCTGGACAGCAGCTTCTCGTAGCGCGCCTTCTCGACGTTGAGGATCTTGCCGCGCAGCGGCAGGATCGCCTGGAACTTGCGGTCGCGCCCCTGCTTGGCGCTGCCGCCGGCGCTGTCGCCCTCGACGATGTAGATCTCGCACAGCGCCGGGTCCTTCTCCTGGCAGTCGGCCAGCTTGCCGGGCAGGCCCATGCCGTCCAGCACGCCCTTGCGGCGCGTCATCTCGCGCGCCTTGCGTGCGGCCTCGCGCGCACGCGCACTGTCGATGATCTTGCTGCAGACGATCTTGGCGTCGTTCGGGTTCTCCTGCAGCCAGTCGCTCAGCAGCTTGCCGACGATCTCTTCGACCGGACCGCGCACCTCGGAGCTGACCAGCTTGTCCTTGGTCTGGCTGCTGAACTTGGGCTCGGGCACCTTCACGCTGACCACGCAGGCCAGGCCTTCGCGCATGTCGTCGCCGCTGACCTCGACCTTGGCCTTCTTGGCCAGCTCGTTGTCCTCGATGTACTTGTTGATCACGCGCGTCATCGCCGCGCGCAAGCCGGTCAGGTGGGTGCCGCCATCACGTTGCGGGATGTTGTTGGTGAAGCACAGCACGCTCTCGTTGTAGCCGTCGTTCCATTGCATGGCCACTTCGACGCCGATGTCGGTGTTCTGCTCGCTCATCTTGCTGCCCACGGCATGGAAGATGTTGGGGTGCAGCACCTTCTTGCCCTGGTTGATGAAGGACACGAAACCGCGCACGCCGCCGGCAAAGGCGAAGTTGTCCTCCTTGCCGTTGCGCTCGTCGACCAGGCGGATCTTCACGCCGTTGTTCAAGAAGCTCAGCTCGCGCAACCGCTTGGCCAGCACGTCGTAGTGAAAGTCGATATGGCTGAAGATGGCGTCGTCGGGCAGGAAGTGCACCTCGGTGCCGCGCTTCTCGGTGTCGCCGGTGATCTTCATCGGGCTGGTCTCGACCCCGTCACGCACCTCGATCACACGGTCCTGCGTGAAGCCGCGCTGAAACTCGAGCAGG
Organism: Rubrivivax sp.; assembly: GCA_016707445.1. Classification (GTDB taxonomy): domain Bacteria; phylum Pseudomonadota; class Gammaproteobacteria; order Burkholderiales; family Burkholderiaceae_C; genus Rubrivivax. The sequence goes on along the minus strand of JADJHR010000006.1, from coordinate 252,464 downwards.
TGCACCTTGCCTTCGCGGCGCACCGTCAGGCGCAACCACTTGCTCAGCGCGTTGACGCAGCTCACGCCCACGCCGTGCAGGCCGCCGCTGACCTTGTAGCTGTTCTGGTTGAACTTGCCGCCGGCGTGCAGTTCGGTCAGCGCGATCTCGGCGGCACTGCGCCGAGGCTCGTGCTTGTCGTCCATCTTCACGCCGGTGGGAATGCCGCGGCCGTTGTCGATGACGCTGATGCTGTTGTCGGAATGGATGGTGACGACGATGTCGTCGCAATGCCCGGCCAGCGCCTCGTCGATCGAGTTGTCGACCACCTCGAACACCAGATGGTGCAGCCCGGTGCCGTCTGAGGTGTCGCCGATGTACATGCCCGGACGCTTGCGCACGGCCTCCAGGCCTTCCAGGATCTGGATGCTGCCTTCGCCGTAGGCGGTGGACGCTTCGCTGCCGGTGGACGCCGCCTGGCCTTCGGCTGAAGGGATCTCGCCACGCACCACGCCGTGGTCGTCGTCTTGGGGCTTCTTGGGGTCACTCATCGGGCACTCTTTCGATCACGGAACCCGGTTTCCCGGGCCCTCTACAAACGCTGAAGCGGGCCCAAGGCCCGCTTGCTGATGACGGTGGCAGGGCCGGGTCAGATGCGCATCGGCATCACCACGTACTTGAATCCAGGCCGGTCGGGCACGGTCAGCAAGGCGCTGGCGCTGCTGTCCTGCAGTTCGATCTTCACCATCTCGTGGCTGACGTTGGCCAGCACGTCGATCAGGTAGGTGACGTTGAAACCGATGTCGATCGCGTCGCCCTCGTAGTCGACCTCAAGCTCTTCCTTGGCTTCTTCCTGCTCGGCATTGCTGGATGCGATGCGCAGCACACCGGGTTCGAGGTTGACACGCACGCCCTTGAACTTCTCGCTGGTCAGGATGGCCGCACGCTGCAGGCAGGCCAGCAGCGGTGCGCGCCCCAGGGTCAGGCTGTTGCGGTGGTTCTTGGGGATCACACGGTTGTAGTCGGGGAACTTGCCTTCGACCAGCTTGGTGACGAACTCCATGCCCGAGAAGCTGAAGCGCGCCTGATTGCCGGCAAAGCGCATCTCGATCGGCGTTTCTTCATCCTTCAGCAAGCGCTGCAGTTCGAGCACGGTCTTGCGCGGCAAGATGACTTCCTGCTTGCTGGGCATGTCGGATTCCAGCGTGGCCTGTGCCAGCCCCAGACGGTGGCCGTCGGTGGCCACCAGGGTCAGCGTACGGCCTTCGGCGATGAACAGGATGCCGTTGAGGTAGTAGCGGATGTCGTGCACCGCCATCGCGAAGTGAACCTGGTTGATCAGGTCCTTCAGGGTCTTCTGCGGCACGCTGAACGTGGGGCCGAAGTCGACCGCCTCGTTGACCAGCGGGAAGTCATCGGCCGGCAGCGTCTGCAGCGTGAAGCGGCTCTTGCCGGCCTGCAGCGTGAGCTTGTTCTGCGCCGCCGACAGCGTGACCATCTGCTCGGCCGGCAGTGCACGCAGGATGTCGATCAGCTTGCGCGCCCCCACCGTGGTGGCGAAGCTGCCGTCGTCGCCCCCGAGCTCGGCGCTGGTGCGCACCTGGATCTCGAGGTCGCTGGTCGTCATCTCGATCTGCGGACCGTTCTTGCGCAACAACACGTTGGCCAGTACCGGCAAAGTGTGCCGTCGCTCGACGATGCCGGCCACCGACTGCAGCGTGTTCAGCAAGCTGTCCTGCGGCGCTTTCAGAACAATCATGTCTTCCTCTTTTTAAGAACTGGTAGTCGTAGTAGGCGGCCACCGTGTCTGGGGACAAGTCTATTTTCGCCTTTTCCGTCAGTCATTTACCTCACCTCGAACCCTGTGTGCCGATGGGTTGCGCCGCTGCATCGGTTTTGGGGGCAAGTCGGCTGCCGGCGTCTTGCCTGTGGACAGCTTCAGACTTGTGCGGGATCTGTGCACAGGGTTGTCTGCGGCTGCCTATCGGTCTTGCAGCCTATTGGCGGCACGGCCGACAGACGTCGGGACTCACCCTTTCAGCGTTTGCTCGAGCACGTGCAGTTGCTGATTGAGTTCGGTGTTGCGCGTGCGCTCGTCGCCGATCTTGCGCACCGCATGCAGCACCGTGGTGTGGTCGCGCCCGCCGAACAGCTCGCCGATCTCGGGCAGGCTCTTCTTGGTCATGTCCTTGGCCAGGTACATCGCGATCTGGCGCGGCCTGGCAATGCTGGCCGGACGCTTCTTGCTGTACATGTCGGCCACCTTGATCTTGTAGAAGTCGGCCACGGTCTTCTGGATGTTCTCGACCGAGATCTGCCGGTTCTGGATCGACAGCAGGTCGCGCAGCGCCTTCGCGTGCCAGGGCGATGTGGATGTCCTTGTGGGTGAATCGGCTGTAGGCCAGCACCTTGCGCAGCGCCCCTTCGAGCTCACGCACGTTGGCACGCACGTTCTTGGCGATGAAGAAGGCCACGTCCTCGGGCATCTCGGCGCCCTCGGCGCGCGCCTTGGCAATCAGGATGGCCACGCGCATTTCCAGCTCGGGCGGCTCGATGGCCACGGTCAGCCCGGCGTCGAAGCGGCTGGTCAGTCGTTCGTCGATGTCGACCAGGCCCTTGGGGTAGGTGTCGCTGGTCATGATGATGTGCGCGCGCTTGGCCAGCAGCGCCTCGAAGGCGTTGAAGAACTCTTCCTGCGTGCGGTCCTTGCCGGCGAAGAACTGCACGTCGTCGATCAGCAGCAGGTCCAGGCCGTGGTATTTGGCCTTCAGCTCGTCGAAGGTCTTGCGCTGGTAGTTGCGCACCACGTCGCTGATGAACTGCTCGGCGTGCAGGTACAGCACGCGCGCGTCGGGTCGGTCCTTGAGCAGCGCATTGCCGACTGCATGCACCAGGTGCGTCTTGCCCAGGCCCACCCCACCGTAGATGAACAAGGGGTTGTAGGTCAAGCCTGGCGCGCCGGCCACATGCAAGGCGGCGGTGCGCGCCATCTGGTTCGCACGACCGGCCACCAGGGTGTCGAAGGTGAGGGCTGAATTGAGCTTGTGGCGGGTCGCCGCGGGCGCCGGCGCGGGACGGACCTCGCGAGAATCTGTACGCGCATCGGCCCTGGCATCGCCGGCGCTGCCGGCCGCCAGCGGCCCCGTCGCGGTCAAGGGCGCCAGCGCGGCGCTGAAATCGACCGCACCCGGCGCAGCCGCAGGGCCGCGGGCACCGGTGGTCAGCGCGCTCAAGGTGCGTTGGGCCAGCTCGTGGGCGTTCGGCTCGCGCATCGCCAGTGCCAGGTCCAGGCGGACCGGGCAGCCGGCCAGCTCGCTCAAGGTCGACTCGATGCGTCCGGCGTACTGCGAGCGGATCCAGTCGAGCTTGAAGCGGTTGGGGGCGCGCAGGCACATCACCATGCCGTCCGGCCCCTGGCTGACCAGTTGCGCTGGCGGCAGGGGACGGATCCAGGTGTTGAACTGCTGTTCGGGCAGCAAGGCGGCCAGCCGCTCGCACCCTGCCTGCCAGAGATCTTCGGTCATTGTGGACATCTGGTTTTATCAAGCCGCCGAACAGCGCTCCTCGATGTCGGCGGACCGCAGTTATCCACAGTTTAGTGCCTGCGGTCAACCCCGCCGGTTGCCGCGGTTTGTGGTGCAAGTGTTTGACCGTGAAGGGCATTTTTGCTGTAATCCCGGGTTCTGTCGGTTTCGATCGGATGCGTGACAACGCATGCGAGCGCTCACGCGGCATTGCAGATGGGCCTTTGGGCCGCTGGGCCTGTCCGGACATCTTGGACAGCCTGGACATCTGCAAGGCGGCGGGTGAACCCGGCGCAGGTCACTCCAGCCATCTCACCAACAGCGGGCAGCAGCGGCCCGCAGGGGCCAGGCCGGACAGCGACCGCCAGCCTGCGCATCCGTACCGACGCTGCATGGCGCCCGAGAGGGCGCTGCGAAGAACCCGACCCGAAGCATTTTCGGCGCCGCCCCCTGGTGGCACGACCCGTTTGACCCTGCCCTCTACCGGAGCCCATCATGGCCATGAAGCGCACTTACCAGCCGTCCAAGATCCGCCGCGCCCGCACCCACGGGTTCCTGGTGCGCATGAAGACCCGAGGCGGTCGCGCCGTGATCAACGCGCGTCGCGCCAAGGGTCGCAAGCGCCTGGCAGTCTGAGTTTCACTCACCCGGCCCGATGATCGGCCGCCTGGTGCAAACGGCCGATTTCCAGCGCCTGCTGGCGTCGCCCTTGCGGACGCGAAGCGCTCACTTCGCGGTTCACCACCTTGCGGCAAGGCCCACACGGCCTGGTCGACCAACCGTCCACGCGCCGTCCACCGAGTTATCCACAGATGACGACCACGTCGGGACCGCGCTTGTGGACAACAGCTCACCCGACGGGTATTGGCTGGGCAGTGTGATTCCGAAGCGTCATGCGCGCCGCGCGGTCACGCGCAACCTGCTGCGACGGCAGATCCGTGCGGTGATGGCTGGACAGCTGGCCCGCCTGCCGCCGGGGCTGTGGCTGGTGCGCCTGCGCACGCCCTTTGACCGCACGCAGTTCGTGTCGGCTGCTTCCGATGCCCTGTGCGAGGCCGCCCGCGACGAATTGCAGCAGTTGTTCAGCCGCGCTGCCCAAGCTGGTGATCCTCGCGAACCGCACCTGGCGCGCGGCGCGGTGTGACGTGATGCAGACCCTGGCCCAGACCCCACGCCGGCTGCTGCTGCTGCTGGTGCAAGCCTATCGCCTGCTGTTCAGTGCCTGGATCGGCAACGTCTGCCGCTATTACCCCAGTTGTTCGCAGTACGCACTGGATGCGCTGAACCGTCATGGTGCCCTGGGCGGCACCAGCCTGGCGGCCTGGCGTGTGTTGCGTTGCAACCCCTGGTCCCTGGGCGGCTGCGACCCGGTGCCCGATCGGCATCCCTTGCAAGGCCTGTTCACTCGGCTGCCGTTGACGGCCGGTGATGATCTTCCTGAATCAAAGAAGCTTCCATGACCGATATGCGTCGCACCCTGCTGTGGGTGGTCTTCACGATGTCGCTCGTCCTGCTCTGGGACGCGTGGAACAAGCACAACGGACAGCCCGGCCTGTTCGGCGGCGGTCGGCCGCAGGCGGCGGCATCGGCGCCGGGTGCGGCGCCCAATGGCGTGCCGACGCCCACCAGTGCGGCAGCACCAGCCGCCGCGGGCACGACGTCTGTGCCGGCTGGCGCGGCGGTTGCGGGAGCGGTTGCGGCCGCCGGCGAGCGCATCGACATCACGACCGACCGCTTCAAGGCCAGCTTCGACAGCGTGGGCGGCAAGCTGGTGCGGCTGGAACTGCTGGGTTACCGGGACAACGTCGACCGCCAGCGCAACGTGATGCTGTTCGACCAGTCGGCCACGCGCATCTACCGTGCGCAGACCGGCCTGATCACCGACCAGGCCGGCGTGCAGTTGCCGACCCACCATACGCCGATGACGGCGCTGCCGGGCGTGCGTGACCTGGCCGCCGGCAGCAACGATCTGAGCCTGAGTTTCGAGGGTCAGACCGACAGCGGCGTGAAGCTGGTCAAGACCTTCAGCTTCAAGCGTGGCAGCTACAGCATTGGCGTCAAGCATGAGGTGATCAATGCCTCGGCCGTTTCGATCAAGCCGCAGCTGTACCTGCAGCTGTTGCGCGACGGCAAGTCGCCCGAGGGTGAGTCGTCGTACTACTTCACCTTCACCGGCCCTGCGCTGTACACCGAGACCCAGAAATTCCAGAAGCTGGACTTTTCTGACATCGACAAGGGCAAGGCCGAGTACGAAAAGGCAGCCGACAACGGCTGGGTGGCGATGGTGCAACACTATTTCACCTCGGCCTGGCTGGTGCCCGAGAAGCAGCAGCGTGAGTTCCGCGCCGAGAAAGTGGGCAACAACTACGCGATCGCGATGGTGCTGCCACTGGGCGAAGTGGCCGCTGGCGCCATCAAGGTGCAGGATGCGGTGCTGTATGCCGGCCCGCAGCTGGAAAACAAGCTGGCCGCGCTGGCCCCCGGGCTCGAGCTGGTCAAGGATTACGGCAAGGTGCACGTGATTGCCGCGCCGCTGTTCTGGCTGCTCGACAAACTGCATTCAATCATCGGCAATTGGGGCTGGGCCATCGTGGCCCTGGTGGTGCTGCTCAAGATTGCCTTCTACTGGCTGAATGCCAGCGCCTACAAGTCGATGGCCAAGATGAAGGCCATCAACCCCAAGGTGACGGAGATGCGCGAGCGCTTCAAGGACGAACCGCAGAAGATGCAGCAGGAAATGATGCGCATCTACCGCGAGGAGAAGGTCAACCCGCTGGGCAGCTGCCTGCCGATCGTGGTGCAGATGCCGTTCTTCATCGCGCTGTACTGGGTGCTGCTGTCGAGCGTGGAGATGCGCAATGCGCCCTGGATCGGCTGGATCACCGACCTCGCCGACAAGGACCCCTGGTTCATCCTGCCGGTGCTGATGACGCTGTCGTCGCTGTTCCAGGTCTGGCTGAACCCGACGCCGCCCGACCCCATGCAGGCCAAGATGATGTGGATCATGCCGCTGGCCTTCTCGTTCATGTTCTTCTTTTTCCCGGCCGGTCTGGTGCTGTACTGGTTGACGAACAACGTGCTGTCGATTGCGCAGCAGTGGTTCATCAACAAGCGTCTGGGTGTGGCGTGACATGACTCACGCCCGCGTGAACACCATCCCTTGAACCGGGGTTGAGTCGCACACGCTTTGTGCCGACGATGAGGCCATGCGGGCGACCCGGCTTCAATCGGCCGGCTCAGGAGTCATCAGCGAAGGTGCCAGCAAACGCACCGCTCGCCTTGCTCCACCCGCGCCATCCACAGTTGCTGCGGCGCGCCACAATCACAACCCGATGTGCGCCGCCACCGGAGCGATGTTCGCCCGCCTTCTCGACCCCATCGTGGCCATCGCCACCGCCCCCGGGCGTGGGGCCGTGGGCATCGTGCGAGTGTCCGGGCCCGGGCTGGCGCCGCTGATCGACGCCCTCTGCGGGCGTGAACTGCCGCCGCGCTTGGCCTGCTACCTGCCCTTTCGCGATGCCGATGGCGCGGTGATCGACCAGGGCTTGGCGATCCATTTCCCGGCGCCGCATTCCTACACCGGCGAAGACGTGCTCGAGCTGCAGGCGCATGGCGGGCCGGTCGTGCTGCAGCTGCTGCTGGCGCGCTGCCTGCAGGCCCTGCCCGGCGCGCGCGTGGCCGACCCCGGTGAGTTCACGCAGCGGGCCTACCTGAACGACAAGCTCGACCTGGCGCAGGCCGAGGCCGTGGCCGACCTGATCGACGCCAGCACCGAGGCGGCGGCGCGGTCGGCCGGGCGCTCGCTGGCCGGCGCCTTTTCGGCGGAGGTGCACGCGCTGGTCGGGCGCATCGTGCAGCTGCGTTTGCTGGTCGAGGCCACGCTCGACTTTCCGGAAGAGGAGATCGACTTCCTGGACAAGGCCAATGCACGCGGCCAGCTCGACGCCATCGAGGCCGCACTGCAGGCCACGCTGGCGCGTGCGCGCCAGGGCGCGCTGCTGCGCGAAGGCCTGCGCGTGGTGCTGGCCGGCCAGCCCAACGTGGGCAAGAGCTCGCTGCTCAATGCGCTGGCGGGCGCCGAGCTGGCCATCGTCACGCCGATTCCCGGCACCACGCGCGACCGCGTCAGCGAAACCATCCAGATCGAAGGCGTGCCGCTGCACGTGATCGACACCGCCGGCCTGCGCGGCGAGCACGAGGCCGGTGACGAGGTCGAGCGCATCGGCATCGGCCGCAGCTGGCAGGCCATCCACGAAGCCGACGCGGTGGTCTTCCTGCACGACCTGACGCGCCGCGGCGACGCAGCCTACGAAGCCGCCGAGGCCACGATCGCGCAGCGCCTGCCAGAAGGCGTGCCCGTGCTGCAGGTCTACAACAAGATCGACCTCGGTGCGGCCGACCAGACATGGCCCGTCGGTGGCATCGCCCTGTCGGCGCGCACCGGCGCCGGACTGGATGCGCTGCGCCATGCGCTGCTGACCCAGGCCGGCTGGCAGGCCACGAGTGACGGCCTGTTCATCGCGCGCGCGCGCCACGTCGATGCCTTGCAGCGCACCCGCGGCCATCTGCAGACGGCGCAGGCCCACGCGCACTTGGGCGACGCCGCGCTCGACCTGCTGGCCGAAGAGCTGCGCCGCGCGCACGACGCATTGGGTGAGATCACTGGGGCGATGACGGCCGATGAGCTGCTGGGCGAGATCTTCGGGCGCTTCTGCATGGGCAAATGACCCCGTCGACTGCCGGCGACCCAACGCCGGCTTCATCCGCGCAACAGTTTTTCCTCGGCCAGGGCCAGCGGCTCGGGCAGCCCGGAAAGCACCAGGGTGTCTCCGGCATGCAGCCGGTGCTGGTCGTCGGGCGGCTTGACGGCACCCGAGGCCAGGCGTACCGAGACCACCGTGACGCCGATCGCGTGCAGTGCCAGGTCGGCCACCGCACGGCCCACACTTTCGGCCGCCGACGGCAGCGTCACGCTGGCCAGGCGTTCCTGCGACAGCTCGGCCACGGTGTCGTCGTCGGCGCCGTGGAAATAGCCGCGCAAAAGCCCGTAGCGTGCGTCGCGTGCTTCCTGCGTCTGCCGGATCACCTTGCGCATCGGCACGCCGACCAGGGCCAGCGCGTGGTTGGCCAGCATCAGTGAACCCTCGAGGGCCTCGGGCACCACCTCGGTGGCGCCGGCGGCGCGCAGGGTTTCGAGATCGCTGTCGTCGATGGTGCGCACGATCACCGGCACCGCGGGTGCATGCTCGCGCACCAGGCGCAGGATCTTCAGTGCCGACGGTGTGTTGGGGTAGCTGATCACCACCGCGTTGGCGCGCGCCAGGCCGGCCGCCATCAGGCTTTGCGCGCGCGCGGCATCGCCGAACACCACGCTCTGGCCGGCCGCTGCGGCCTGGCGCACGCGGTCGGGATCGAGGTCGAGCGCCATGTAGGGGATCGATTGCTTGTCAAGCATGCGCGCCAGGTTCTGGCCGCTGCGCCCGTAGCCGCAGATGATGACGTGCTTCTCGGTGCGGATCGACCGTTTGGCGATCGTCGTCAGCTGCACCGACTGCAGCAGCCAGTCGCTGCTGGACAGGCGCATCACGATGCGGTCGCTGTACATCACGATGAAGGGCGTGGCCAGCATCGACAGCACCATGCAGGCCAGCACCGGGCTCATCCACTGCGGCGCCACCAGGCCGTGCTCGGCGCCCAGCGTCAACAGCACGAAGCCGAACTCGCCAGCCTGCGCCAGGTACAGGCCGGTGCGCAGTGCCGTGCCGGGTGTGGCGCGGAACAGGCGCGCCAGGGCCGCCACCAGCACGAACTTGGCCAGCACCGGCACGCAGGTCAGCAGCAGCACCAGCAGCCACTGGTCGAGCACCGGTCGCCAGTCGAGCTTCATGCCGATGGTGATGAAGAACAGGCCCAGCAGCACGTCGTGGAAGGGCCGGATGTCGGTCTCGACCTGGTGCTTGTATTCGGTCTCGGCCACCAGCATGCCGGCGACGAAGGCACCCAGCGCCATTGACAGGCCTGCGTTCTCGGTCATCCAGGCCAGGCCCAGCGTGACCAGCAGCAGGTTCAGCATGAACAGCTCGGCGCTCTTGCGCCGCGCCACCAGGGTCAGCCACCAGCGCATCACCCGCTGCCCCCCCACCAGAAGCAGGGTCAGCAGCACCGCAGCCTTCACCAGGGCCAGCCCCATTGCATACGCCAGGTCGCCGCCGGCCTGGCCCAGCGACGGGATCAGCACCAACAGCGGCACCACCGCCAGATCCTGGAACAGCAATACGCCGAGCACGCGTCGGCCATGCTCGCTGTCGAGCTCGAGCCGCTCGGCCATCAGCTTGACGACGATGGCGGTCGACGACATCGCCATCGCGCTGCCCAGCACAATGGCGCCTTGCCACGACATCTGCCATTGACCGGCAAACACCCAGTGGTAGGTCAGCACCAGCAGCGCGTGCCCGAGCAAGGTGCCAGCCACAGTGACCAGCACCTGCGACAGACCGAGCCCGAACACCAGGGTGCGCATGCTGCGCAGCTTGGGCAGGTTGAATTCGAGGCCGATGACGAACATCAGGAACACCACGCCGAACTCGGCCAGGTACTTGACGCTGGCGTTGTCCTTGGCCAGCGCCAGCGCGTTCGGCCCGATCAGCACGCCCACCACCAGGTAGCCGAGCGTGGGCGGCAGCTTCAGCGAACGAAACACCACCACGCCGAGCACGGCGGCGATCAGGTACAGCAGAACGACTTCGAGCGTGGTGGCCATGGGCCGGGGTGACTCCTAGAATGCTCGATGCTAATTGCTGACCTTCATTCGGCATGACCACGGCGTGAACCCTGCCAACGACTTCGACCCCGAGCGTGCCTTGCGTCTGGCGGTGCGCACCATCGAGATCGAGATGCAGGCACTGCAGGCGCTGGCCGCGCGCCAGGGACACGCCTTTGCCGATGTGGTGCGCGCGATGCTGCAGTGCCAGGGCCGCGTGGTGGTGATGGGCATGGGCAAGAGCGGGCATGTGGGGCGCAAGATCGCCGCCACGCTGGCGTCCACCGGCACGCCGGCCTTCTTCGTGCACCCGGCCGAAGCCAGCCATGGCGACCTCGGCATGCTGACCGGCGGCGACGTCGTGCTGGCGATCAGCAACAGCGGTGAAAGCGACGAACTGGCGGCCATCGTGCCGGCGATCCGTCGCCTGGGCGTGCGGCTGGTCGCGATGACCGGCAAGGCCGAATCGACGCTGGCGCGACACGCCGACTGGGTGATCTCGAGCGCGGTCGACCAGGAGGCCTGCCCCTTGAACCTGGCGCCCACCGCCAGCACCACGGCGCAGATGGCGCTGGGCGACGCGCTGGCCGTGGCGCTGCTCGACGCACGGGGTTTTCGCGAAGAGGACTTCGCACGGTCACACCCCGGCGGCAGCCTGGGCCGCAAGTTGCTGATGCATGTGCGCGACCTGATGCGCAGCGGCGATGCCGTGCCGCAGGTGCCGCCCGAATCCAGCTTCGATGCCTTGCTGCGCGAAATGACAGGCAAGGGCCTGGGCTTTTCGGCCGTGGTCGATGGCGACGGTCGGCCTGCGGGCATCTTCACCGACGGCGACCTGCGCCGTCTGATCGAGCGCGGTGCCGAGTTGCGCAGCCTGCACGCCCGGGACGTCATGCACGCGCAGCCGCGCACCGTGCGCGACGACGACTTGGCCGTGGCCGCGGCCGAGGTGATGGAGCGTCACCGCGTGACCAGCGTACTGGTCGTCGACGCCCAGGGCCGCCTGGTGGGCGCACTCAATTCCAACGACCTGATGCGCGCCAAGGTGATATGAGCCCGGCGCAGCACTTTGCCCCCGAGCTGCTGCTGCGTGCGCAAGGCGGCGCATTCGGCATGAAGCTGGCGTTCTTCGATGTCGACGGCGTGCTGACCGATGGCCGCATCTACATCGGCGAGCAGGGCGAGACCGTCAAGGCCTTCTCGACGCTGGACGGCCACGGCCTGAAGCTGCTGGCGCGCGCCGGTATCGAGCCGGTGATCATCACCGGGCGTGATTCGGCCGCGGTGCGGCGCCGGGTGGTTGACCTGGGCATCAGCCGGGCGCTGTATGGTGTGTCAGACAAAAGGGCCGCCGCCGAGCAGGTGCTGGCTCAGATGGGCCTGCACTGGCACCAGTCCGCCGCCATCGGTGACGACTGGCCCGACCTGCCCTTGCTGGTCAGCGCCGGCCTGGCCTGCGCGCCGGCCAACGCCCATGTCGAAGTCAAGGCGCTGGCCCACCATGTCACGGCCAGCTGCGGGGGCCATGGCGCGGCACGCGAGTTCTGTGACCTGCTGCTGATGGCGGCCGGTCGCTATGGCGACTTGTTGCGTGGCCACCTGGCCACGCTCGACGCGCGCTGACGGCGTTGACGGTGCACAGGCGACACGATCCCGATGCCGGTTGAACTGCACCTGCCCGACCTGCCCGAGGTGCCGATCTCATTGGGGCCGGCCCCCGGTGCGCCGCAGCGGCGCCGCAAACCCTGGCACCTGTGGCTGAGCGATCTGCTGTCGACCTACCTGCCGCTGCTGCTGATGGCGGCGCTGGCGCTGGGCACCTGGTGGCTGGTCAAGCACACGCCCACGGCCCCGGTGGTGCCGACATCCGACACGGTTCGGCGCGACCCGGATTACACGATGTCGGCCTTTGCGATCGAGCGTTTCGACCGCATGGGGCGGCTGCGCGTGCGGGTCGACGGCGCGCACCTGCGGCACTATCCCGACACCGACCGCTACGAGGTCGACGACGCACGCATCCGTGCGCTGTCGCCCGAGGGCCAGGTCACCGTGGCGGTTGCCCGCCGCGCCCTCGCCAACGGCGACATCAGCGAGGTGCAGCTGCTGGGCGGCGCGCGCGTCAACAGCACCGGACCGCAGGGCCAGGCGCTGGAGATGCGAAGCGAGTTCCTGCACGCCTTCCTGGTCACCGAGCGCGTGCGCACCGATCAGCCGGTTGAGGTAAACGACGGCAGCAACACGCTGCACGCGGGTGGGTTGGACTACGACCACGGCAAACGGCTGCTCGAGCTCAAGGGCCGCATCAAAGCGCGGCTGGCGGCGCCCTCGCCTGCAGGCCCGGCACGCGCCGCTCCGTGAACGCGCCGCTGGTCTACATCACCGGCGCGTCAGGCGGCATCGGCCAGGCGCTGGCGTCGCGTTTTGCCGGTGCCGGCTGGCGCCTGGCGCTGGTGGCACGGCGTGCTGAGGGGCTGCGCGGCTGGGCGGCCGGCCAGGGTCTGGATGAGTCCCGCTGCGCCGTCTACGGGGCCGACGTGCGACAGATCGACAGCATCGTCGCGGCGGGTCAGGACTGCATCGTCCGCCAGGGCCTGCCCGATGTGGTGATCGCCAATGCCGGCATCAGCGTGGGCATGGACTGCGCGCAGCGCGCCGATCTGGACGTGATGCGCGAGGTGCTGGAAACCAACCTGCTGGGGCTGGCGGCCACCTTCCACCCTTTTGTGACGCCGATGCGGCAACGGCGCAGCGGCAAGTTGGTCGGGGTGTCCAGCTTGGCGGCGATTCGCGGCCTGCCCGGGCATGGCGCCTACAGCGCCAGCAAGGCCGGTGTGGTGAACTTCTGCGAAAGCCTGCGCGGTGAGTGCCGTGCTGACGGCGTGGGTGTGGTGACGCTGCTGCCGGGCTATATCGCAACGCCGCTGACGGAACGCAACCCCTACTCGATGCCGTTTCTGATGACGGCCGATGCCTTTGCAGAACGGGCCTTTCGGGCCATCGAATCGGGCACCAGCTACCGCGTCATTCCCTGGCAGATGGCAATCATGGCCAAGCTGCTGCGGCTGCTGCCGAACCCCTGGCTGGACCGCGCACTGGCCGGGCGCAGCCGCAAACCGCGACGCCCGGGCTGAGTCGGCCCGCGAGCGCGGCCACCAACGCGAAAGGCCCGCGGGAGCGGGCCTCGAAGTTGCCTCGGTGCGAGGTTCTGGCGTCAGTAGCCGCCGCGGCCACCGCCGCCGCCACCACCGTAGCCGCCACTGCCGCCGCCACCACCGCTGCGGCCACCGCCGCCACCGCCGTAGGGGCTGCGACCGCCGCCACCGCCACCACTACCGTAGGGGCTGCGGCCACCGCCACCGCCGCCGCCACCGTAGCCACCACCACCACCACCGCTGCTGCCACCACCACCGTAGCCACCGCGGCCACCACCACCGCCGCCGCCGAAGCCGCCACCACCGCCACCACCCGGACGATCTTCGCGCGGGCGCGCTTCGTTGACGACGATGGCGCGACCTTCCAGGGCCTGGCCGTTCATGCCGTTGATGGCGGCCTGCGCTTCAGCGTCAGAGCCCATCTCGACAAAGCCGAAGCCTTTGGAGCGGCCGGTTTCGCGGTCCATCATGACCTTGGCCGAGGCCACGTGGCCGAATTGCGAGAAGGCCTGCAGCAGCGAGTCATCGCGTACTGAATAGGCCAGATTGCCGACGTACAGTTTGTTACCCACGGGGGAAGCCCTCAACAAATTAGCGAAAGAACCATGTGGAGCTTCTACCCTGCGTGACCTTTATAAGGCGAAAGGCGCGGCATCCGGACACAGACTCCGTATTATGAACCGCGCGAATGTGGGCCCGTAAAGCGCTGAATGAGCAATTGTTGTTTTGTCGCGGCTCGGGATAACCCGTTGGCCACGCATCGACCTGCACATGCGGGCCGACATCGCTGGCGTGGCGTGTGGTTCCTGGCCCATCATCGGCAGCGGGGCAACCGTTAGGCTGCAAGACCGGCGATCAGGAGGCGCCGATGAGCGTGGACGACGCATCCTGGGACTACATCATCGTCGGGGCCGGCACGGCCGGTTGCCTGCTGGCCAATCGGCTCAGCGCGGACCGCAGCAAACGGGTGCTGCTGGTCGAGGCGGGGGGCGACGACAACTACCACTGGATCCATATTCCGGTGGGGTATCTCTATTGCATCGGCAATCCGCGCACCGACTGGCTGTATGCCACCGAACCCGACCCGGGCTTGAACGGCCGGCAGCTGCGCTACCCGCGCGGCAAGGTGCTGGGCGGATGTTCGAGCATCAACGGCATGATCTACATGCGTGGCCAGTCGCGTGACTACGACCACTGGGCCGAGGTGGTCGGCGATGCGCGCTGGCGCTGGGATTTCTGCGTGCCCTACTTCAAGCGCCACGAGGACCATTGGCGCGGGCCCGATCAGATGCATGGCGCGACGGGCTTCGACCCCGAGGGCCGGCGTGAAGGCGGCGAGTGGCGTGTGGAGCGCCAGCGCCTGAGCTGGGACGTGCTCGACGCCTTTGCGGCGGCGGCACAGCAGGCCGGCATCCCGGCCACCGAGGACTTCAACACCGGCAGCAATGAGGGCGTGGGCTATTTCGAGGTCAACCAGCGCCGCGGCGTGCGCTGGAACGCGACCAAGGCCTTTCTGCGGCCGGCGATGAAGCGGCCCAACCTGACGGTGCGCACCGGGCTGCAGACCACACGGCTGCTGCTGGGCGACGGGGTCCAGGCGCCCTTGCACGCCCATGGCATCGAGGTCGTGCCCACGGCCGGTGGTGCCGCCAGCTCGCTGCATTGCCGGCGCGAGGTGATCTTGTGCGCCGGGTCGATCGGCTCGCCGCAGCTGTTGCAACTCTCGGGCATCGGTCCTCATCAGGTGCTGCTGAACGCGGGTGTTGCACCACGGCTCGACCACCCGGGGGTCGGCGAGAACCTGCAAGACCACCTTCAGGTGCGCGCCGTGTTCAGCGTGCAAGGCGTGCGCACCCTCAACACCATGGCCAGCTCGCTGTGGGGCAAGGCGCTGATCGGGCTCGAGTACGCCTTGCTGCGCAGCGGGCCGATGAGCATGGCGCCGTCGCAGCTGGGCGCCTTCACGCGCAGCGTCCGACCGCCACCGCTGGCCGAACCTCGAGTACCACGTGCAGCCGCTGTCGCTGGACGCCTTCGGCGAGCCGCTGCACCGGTTCAATGCCTTCACCGCCAGCGTCTGCAACCTCAACCCGACCTCACGTGGGCACGTTCGCCTGCGCTCGCCCGATCCGACCGAGGCGCCGCGCATCCTGGCCAACTACCTGTCGACTCCGGCCGACCGGCGTGTGGCGGCCGACTCGCTGCGCCTGACCCGACACATCGTCGGCATGCCGGCGCTAGCCCGGTTCCAGCCGCAAGAAGTCAAGCCCGGGCTGCAGTTTCAGACCGAGGACGAACTGGCGCGCCTGGCTGGCGACATCGGCACCACCATCTTTCACCCGGTGGGCACCTGCCGCATGGGCCGGGCCGACGACGTCAACGCGGTGGTCGACGCCCGCCTGCGGGTCTACGGCGTGAGTGGCCTGCGTGTCGTCGATGCCAGCGTGATGCCGTCCATCACCAGCGGCAATACCAATGCGCCGACCTTGATGATTGCGGAACGGGCGGCGGAGTGGGTGCTCGCTGAACGGTAGTGCCTGCACGGCCGGCAGGGCTGCCACCCACGCGCCTGCTTCGGCGGGAAAGTCCGGATGCAGCCGCTGCTGGGCGCTCGATACAGTGCGCCCACTCGCAATGCCGAACACCCCAGCGGGTGCGCGGTGACAGGGCGGGGGCCCGAGGAGACACCAGACCGAGGCGCGAAGAACGAGCGCCAGGCCGTCGAGCCTGGCGGCATGATGAAAGCCGGCAACACCGATCGGCCGTTCGAAGGCGCCTGTGCCTGCCGGCAGGCGCCTTTCTTTCGCCCCCCGATACCGCCAACTGGCGGGCATCCCGGGCCCATTTGCAGCGTTTGCGGCGTGGGCGGCTGCCTAGCATGACTGCGGGGAATGCCCCCTGTCACTGCCGCGAGAGGCGCAACGCGCCAGCACCATGTCCGTCAACCCTGAACTGCGCTTGCTGGACATCTCGATTCCGGCGCAACCCGAGAGCCTGGTCAAGCTGTCTTTGCTGATGGCCGAGGACGACCTGAATCTGGGCGCGATCTCGCAGCTCATCGAGTCGGACATGGCACTTGCCGCCGCCGTGCTGAAAGCGGTGAACTCCTCGCTCTACGGCCTGCGCGGCCGCGTGCAGAGTGTGCAGCAGGCCATCACCTACCTGGGCATGCGCGAAGTGGCGGGCATCACCTTCGAGATGGGCTTGCGTGCTGCCTTCGCCCCCGCCGCCGAGCTCGAGCCGCTGTGGCAGCGCGCCGGGCTGCGCGGGCTGCTGATGGGGCGACTGGCGCAGCGCATGGCGCTGGACGCCTGGGCGGCGCATTCGGCCGGCCTGTTCGAGGAATGTGGCAAGGCCGTGCTGTTCCGCCACGCGGCAGACCATTACCGCGCCATGCTGCGCGCCGCGGCCACCGACACCGAACTGCTGCTGCTCGAGCACACCGGCTTCGGCGTCAGCCACGACGCGCTGGGCGCCGCGTTGTGCGAAAGCTGGGGCTGTCGGCGATGGCGGTGGCCAGCGTGCGCCATCACGTCACCGTACAGGCCGGGCTGGATTTTCCCGATCACCTGACCCGCCGGGCCATCCCTGCGCTGTCGGCGATCGCAGGCGCCTTGATCGACCGGCCCGCCGAACTCGACGACGTGGTCAGCACGATTGCGCCGCGCGCTGACCTGGACACCACGCTGGCCCTGCGTGCGGCGCGCCAGGTCGAGGCCGAGTTGCTGCAGCAGCAGCAGCGCGAGCAGGCGGCCTGAACGTGTAAAGCGCAGCGCAGCCTTGCAGGCTGCGGCGCGCGTCCAGTCCCAACCCCAGGCAAGCCCTTCTGGTGTCGGATGCCGGGCTCCGATAGGCTTTGGCGCGTTGTTCCCACGTCGCCCGGCTCGCGGGGCGAGACCGCCATGACCGAGACCGTCGCCGCCGATACGCTGGCCTTGCAGCGCCTGTACCACTGGGAACGCAGCGCACCCGACAAACTGGCACTGACGCAGCCGCTGGGCAAGGGCGCCGTGCGCGACTACCGCTGGCGTGACGTGCTCGACCAGGTGCGGCGCATGGCGGCGCACCTGCGTGGCCTGCAGCTCGAACCCGGTTCGCGCATCGCCTTGCTGTCCAAGAACACCGCCCACTGGTTGCTCAGCGACTGGGCGATCTGGATGGCCGGCCATGTGTCGGTGCCGCTGTATCCCACGCTGGCCGCGGGAACGATCCGGCAGATCCTGGTGCACAGCGAAGCCAGCCTGCTGTTCGTCGGCAAGCTCGACGGCTGGGAAGGCATGCGAGCCGGCGTTCCGGCCGGGCTGGCCTGCATCGCCCACCCGCTGGCGCCCGACAGCGCGCGCCAGGCCTACCCGGCCTGGGATGACATCGTCGCGCGCACCCCGCCGCTGCAAGGCGAGCCGGTACGGCCTGCCGACGAGTTGTCCACCATCATGTACACCTCGGGCACCACCGGCGCGCCCAAGGGCGTGATGCACAGCTTCGGCAACTTTGCCTGGGGCGTGCGTTCGGGGCTGAAACGGGTGCCGGCGATCGACGCCGATGCACGCATGCTGAGCTACCTGCCGCTGGCGCACGTGGCCGAGCGCACCCTGGTCGAACACGGCCAGCTGGCCAAGGGCATGCATGTGTACTTCGCCGAGAGCCTGGAGACCTTCACCGCCGACCTGCAGCGCGCCCGGCCGACGGTGCTCTTCTCGGTGCCGCGGCTGTGGGTCAAGTTCCAGCAGGGCATACAGGCCAAGATGCCGCCGGCCAAGCTCGATCGCCTGCTCAGGATCCCCATCCTGCGCGGCATCGTGCGGCGCAAGATCCTGACTGCGCTGGGCCTGCAGGAATGCGCCTTCGCGGCCGGCGGTGCGGCACCGATGCCGCCCGAGCTGCTGCGCTGGTACGGCAAGCTGGGACTGAACCTGGTCGAGGTCTACGGCATGACCGAGAACTGCGGCATCAGCCATGCCACCTTGCCCGGCAAGCCGCGGCCCGGCACGGTGGGCCTGCCCTATGACGGCGTGCAGTGCCGGCTGGACCCGGCCAGCGGCGAGATCCAGGTGAAGGCGCCCTGCCTGATGCTGGGCTATTTCAAGGACCCGGAACTGACGCGCCAGGCCTTCACCGACGACGGCTGGTTGCGCACCGGCGACAAGGGGGCGCTGGATGAAGAAGGCAACCTGCGCATCACCGGCCGCGTGAAGGATCTGTTCAAGACCAGCAAGGGCAAGTACGTGGCGCCGGCCCCGATCGAGGACCGGCTGGTGGCGCACAGCGCCGTCGAAGCCTGCTGCGTGACCGGGGCCAATCTGGGCCAGCCGCTGGCGCTGGTGATGCTCAATGCCGACGCCATCAGGCTGGCAGCGGCCGCCGCGGGCAGGGTGGCGCTGGAAGCCGCGCTGGGCGAACATCTGAAAATCGTCAACCAGGGGCTCGATCCGCACGAGCAACTTGACTGCCTGGTGCTGACCGTCGACCCCTGGACGGTCGACAATGACCTGGTGACGCCCACCTTCAAGGTCAAGCGAAACCGCGTCGAAGCGCTGTTCGCCAGCCGCTACGAAGCCTGGGTTTCGGCGCGCAAGCCGGTGCTGTGGTTCGAGGCCTGATCGGCCTTCGAACGGACGAACCCGCACGATGCTGATCCGCAACGCCTGCCTGCCCGACGGCCGCCGTGGCATCGATCTGCTGGTGCAGCACGGGCGCATCGCCGCGCTGGCGCCCGCGCTTCCGGCGCCAGAGGACGTGACCGAAATCGACGCCCGGGGCTGGCTGCTGTCGCCACCCTTCGTCGACGCCCATTTCCACATGGACGCGACGCTCAGCTATGGCCTGCCGCGCATCAACGTCAGCGGCACGCTGCTGGAGGGCATCGCGCTGTGGGGCGAGCTCAAACCGCAGTTGACGCAGGACGCACTGGTCGAGCGCGCACTGCGCTATTGCGACTGGGCGGTGGCGCAGGGGCTGCTGGCGATCCGTTCACATGTCGACGTGTGTGACGAGCGCCTGCTGGCGGTGGACGCCCTGCTGCACGTCAAAGAGCGCGTGGCGCCTTATCTCGACCTGCAACTGGTGGCGTTTCCGCAAGATGGCCTGCTGCGCAGCGCGGGCGCGCTGGCCAACCTGAAGCGTGCGCTGGACCGCGGGGTCGAGGTGGTGGGCGGCATCCCGCACTTCGAGCGCAGCATGGCCGAGGGCGCCGAATCGGTGCGCCTGCTGTGCGAACTGGCGGCGGCACGCGGCCTGCGCGTGGACATGCATTGCGATGAAAGCGATGACCCGCTGTCGCGCCACATCGAGACTCTGGCCTTGCACACCCAGCGGCTGGGTCTGCAAGGCCGCGTGACCGGCTCGCACCTGACGTCGATGCACTCGATGGACAACTACTACGTCAGCAAGCTGCTGCCGCTGCTGCACGAATCGGGCGTGCATGCGGTGGCCAACCCGCTGATCAACATCACGCTGCAGGGCCGGCACGACAGCTACCCCAAGCGCCGCGGCATGACCCGCGTGCCCGAGTTGATGGCCGCCGGCGTCAACGTCGGCTTCGGCCACGACTGCGTGCTGGACCCCTGGTACAGCCTGGGCAGCGGCGACATGCTGGAAGTGGCGGCGATGGGTCTGCATGTGGCGCAGATGACGTCGCAGCAGGGCATGCAGCAGTGTTTCGACGCCGTGACGGTGAACAACGCCCGCATCCTGGGCTTGCAGGGCTACGGGCTCGAGGTGGGCTGCCGCGCCGACTTCGTGCTGCTGCAGGCGCGCTCGCCGGTCGAGGCGATCCGCCTGCGGGCGCCGCGGCTGCTGGTGGTGCGCGGCGGGCACGTGCTGGCGCGTGCGCCCGAGCGCATGGTGACGCTCGACCTGCCCTCCAGGCCGGGGGGTGTGGACTTCACGCTGCCGCTGCACGCATCGCGCTGAGGCCGGGCCCAGGCCCGACCGGCGGTGCCATGGCATGAGGGGTGCTTCGCTAGAATCGATTGCACAGGGACGGCGCCCGGCACGGGCCAGAACAACATGAAACTGATCGGTTCTCTCACCAGCCCTTACGTGCGCAAGGTGCGTGTCGTGATGGCGGAAAAGAAGCTCGACTTCCAGCTGGTGCTGCAGGACCCGTGGACGTCCGAGGCCGTGCTGGCCTGCAACCCGCTGGGCAAGGTGCCCTGCCTGGTGATGGAAGGCGGCGAGGCGGTGTTCGACTCGCGCGTCATCGTCGAATACCTCGACACCTTGTCGCCGGTGGGCAAGCTGATCCCGCCGCCGGGCCGCGAGCGCACCGAGATTCGCACCTGGGAGGCGCTGGCCGACGGCCTGCTGGACGCCAGCATCGCTGCGCGACTGGAAAACACCTGGCCGGGTCGTAGCCCCGAGCAACGTTGCGGCGCCTGGGTCGAGCGCCAGATGTCGCGTGTGGACGCCGCGCTGAAAGCCATGAGCCAGGGGCTGGGCGAGAAGCCCTTCTGTGCCGGCATCCACTTCACCCTGGCCGACGTGGCGGTGGGTTGTGCGCTGGGCTATCTGGACTTTCGCTTTGCGCAGATCGACTGGCGCACGGCCTACCCCAATCTGAAGAAACTGCACGACAAGCTGGCCGCCAGGCCCAGCTTCGTCGACACCGCGCCGCCCTCGGCCTGAGGCTCGTTGCGCGCGCGGCATCCCGCTTGCGGGGGATGCCCGGTGGGATGCCCGATCGGGGGCCCCCTTCGAGCCGACATTGGGGCGATGGCGTGCCTGCCGTCGCCCGGTGAGCATCCGGGCCAGGGCACTGCGTCATGGGCCCGGGAGCACCGAGATGGTCCATTGGCTTCGACCCCGATCGTGGTGGCGCCGAAGGGCGGTGTGCAGCAGCTTCGTTCCATCGTCGGGGGATGGCCCGCTCGACGAGTTGCCGGTCGAACCGGAGCGACCCTGGGGCTGCGGCTGGTTCGACTCGAGCCTGGACCTGCGCCAGGGCCTGGCGGTGATCGAGCACCAGGGTATCGACATGGGCCTGGAACTGATGCTCAGGCCCGACCCTGGGGCCAGGCCGGGTTGACCCTGCGGCGTCAGGCCAGGCGGCCGGCGCGAAAGTCGTCCACCGCCTGGATGATCTCATGCCGGGTGTTCATCACGAAGGGGCCGTGCTGCACGATCGGTTCTTTCAGCGGCCGGCCGGCGATCAAGATCGCGCGTGCACCGTCGGCGCCGGCCTTCAGCACCACGCCGTCGCTGCCGGGCGTGTTGGCCAGGATTGCCATGCGCTGTGGCCGCACGGTCTGTTCGCCGGCGCCGACCGCCAGATCACCGCGGTAGACGTAGACGAAGGCGTTGTGCTCGGTCGGCAGCGGCTGCTCGAAGCGAGCGCCAGGTTCCAGGTGCAGGTCCAGGTACAGCACCTGGGTGGTCTCGCGCTGAACCAGGGCCGTCACGCCATGGCTGTGGCCGGCAATCACCCGGGCCAGCACACCGTCGCCCTGCCATTCTGGGATCTCGGCTGTGCCGATGTCGCGGTACCAGGGCGCACACATCTTGTCGCGCGCCGGCAGGTTCAGCCAGAGCTGAAAGCCTTCCATGCGGCCGTCTTCCTGCTCGGGCATCTCGCTGTGGATCACGCCGCGGCCGGCGGTCATCCACTGCACGCTGCCGGGCACCAGCAAGCCTTGATTGCCAGCGCTGTCGCGATGGCGCATGCGGCCTTCGAGCATGTAGGTCACGGTCTCGAAGCCGCGGTGCGGATGGTCGGGAAAACCACCGATGTAGTCACCGGGGTTGTCGGTGCCAAAGGCGTCGAGCATCAGGAAGGGGTCGAGCCGGTGCTGCAGGTCCTGCGTCAGCACGCGCACCAACTTGACGCCGGCGCCGTCACTGGTGGCCTGGCCTTGCACCAGGCGCTCGACGGTGCGTGGGCTTGACACTGAAGCGTGGGTTTGAACAGGGGCTAGGGCTTGTTCCATGCCTGCCACTGTATCGATGCGAAGACCGCCCTGCGTTGCGCAGGGCTGCACGCTGCGTTCAAATCAGAGCCCGAACACAGCCACAGGAGAAGCGACGATGAAGGCCATCTGGAACGGCACGGTGATTGCCGAAAGCGACGACACGGTGGTGGTCGAAGGCAACCACTACTTTCCGGCCGACTCGGTCAAGAAGGACTACCTGCTGCCCAGCAACACCAAGACCATGTGCTCATGGAAGGGTGAGGCCAGTTACCACACGCTGTTCGTCGACGGCGACGCCAACCCGGATGCGGCCTGGTTCTATCCAGATCCCAAGGAGGCGGCGGCTCAGATCAAGGGCCGGGTGGCGTTCTGGAAGGGGGTGAAGGTGGAAGGGTGAAGGCCGTTGCCACCCCGCTGGCATCTTCGGCAAAGTTGAGGGTTCCCTGTGTCGCTAGGGCATCGTTTTGCCGGCGCGATCCCATGTCGCCCGGCCATTCTGAAGCGTGAAGGCCATGCCGTTGAGGGTGCGACCGACGAGCCCGACCAAGGCAGCAGGGACCTCCAGCCGCACCCACTGCCCCGCAGTGGGAAGAGCTCCCATGAAGCGTCGGCTCACGGTGCCGTCTACGCCCCAGGGAATGATGTTCGCACCCCAATAGGCCCGATGCTCCCACGAGCCGTCGTTCCACTGCAGCATCACCTGGCTGGGGGGATTGGCCGGGTCCAGGAAGACATACGCGAACAGCGTCTCGCCCGCTGCGACAGGCAGCGGACTCGAAGCGCTGATGAAGTAGTGCTGATGGGTTCCGCTGACCAACGCCGACTGGTGGGCCAAGGAGCCCGAGAACGGGGCCGGGTTGGCACTCACCCAATTCCAGCCGTCTGCCTGTCCGGCGAGGGTCGCACCCGCCGGCGCGGCATCGTCAAGCCATACGGTGTCGGCACTGACCGCGCTCGCGGCGTAGTTCTGCGCGATCTGGTTGGCCAGCACGCTGGAGTAGCTGCGCGAGGCCGGAGCGAAGGTATAGCCGCTGAGCGACGGAGTCACGGAGCCGGACCAGCCCGAAGGCACCGTGCAGTTGTACTGGCCTGCGGCGTTGCTCGGGGTGCAGCTGGCGCCGTTGGTGGCTGCCAGACTGACGCTGCCCATGGCTGTGCCACTGAGCGTCACGGTGCCGCTGAGCTGGAAAGTCGTCGGCGCCACGGCAGCGGCTGCATAGTTCTGTGCGGTTTGGTTGGCCAGCACGCTGGAGTAGCTGCGTGAGGCCGGAGCGAAGGTATAGCCACTCAGCGAAGGGGTGACGCTGCCGGACCAGCCTGAAGGCACCGTGCAGTTGTACTGGCCGGCGGCGTTGGAGGGGGTGCAGCTCACGCCGTTGGTGCCGGCCAGACTGACGCTGCTCAGGGCTGTGCCGTTGAGCGTTACGGTGCCGCCGATGGCATATGTCGCCAACACTGAATTGGTTTTGCCGGCGCGATCCCATGTCGCCCGGCCATTCTGAAGCGTGAAGGCCATGCCGTTGAGGGTGCGACCGACGAGCCCGACCAAGGCAGCAGGGACCTCCAGCCGCACCCACTGCCCCGCAGTGGGAAGAGCTCCCATGAAGCGTCGGCTCACGGTGCCGTCTACGCCCCAGGGAATAATGTTCGCACCCCAATAGGCCCGATGCTCCCACGAGCCGTCGTTCCACTGCAGCATCACCTGGCTGGGGGGATTGGCCGGATCCAGGAAGACATACGCGAACAGCGTCTCGCCCGCTGCGACAGGCAGCGGACTCGAAGCGCTGATGAAGTAGTGCTGATGGGTTCCGCTGACCAACGCCGACTGGTGGGCCAAGGAGCCCGAGAACGGGGCCGGGTTGGCACTCACCCAATTCCAGCCGTCTGCCTGTCCCGCGAGGGTCGCACCGGACGGCGCGGCATCGTCAAGCCATACGGTGTCGGCACTGACCGCGCTCGCGGCGTAGTTCTGCGCGATCTGATTGGCCAGCACGCTGGAGTAGCTGCGCGAGGCCGGAGCGAAGGTATGCCGCTGAGCGACGGAGTCACGGAGCCGGACCAGCCCGAAGGCACCGTGCAGTTGTACTGGCCTGCGGCGTTGCTCGGGGTGCAGCTGGCGCCGTTGGTGGCTGCCAGACTGACGCTGCCCATGGCTGTGCCACTGAGCGTCACGGTGCCGCTGAGCTGGAAAGTCGTCGGCGCCACGGCAGCGGCTGCATAGTTCTGTGCGGTTTGGTTGGCCAGCACGCTGGAAGTAGCTGCGTGAGGCCGGAGCGAAGGTATAGCCACTCAGCGAAGGGGTGACGCTGCCGGACCAGCCTGAAGGCACCGTGCAGTTACTGGCCGGCGGCGTTGGAGGGGGTGCAGCTCACGCCGTTGGTGCCGGCCAGACTGACGCTGCTCAGGGCTGTGCCGTTGAGCGTTACGGTGCCGCCGATGGCATATGTCGCCAACACTGAATTGGTTTTGCCGGCGCGATCCCATGTCGCCCGGCCATTCTGAAGCGTGAAGGCCATGCCGTTGAGGGTGCGACCGACGAGCCCGACCAAGGCAGCAGGGACCTCCAGCCGCACCCACTGCCCCGCAGTGGGAAGAGCTCCCATGAAGCGTCGGCTCACGGTGCCGTCTACGCCCCAGGGAATAATGTTCGCACCCCAATAGGCCCGATGCTCCCACGAGCCGTCGTTCCACTGCAGCATCACCTGGCTGGGGGGATTGGCCGGATCCAGGAAGACATACGCGAACAGCGTCTCGCCCGCTGCGACAGGCAGCGGACTCGAAGCGCTGATGAAGTAGTGCTGATGGGTTCCGCTGACCAACGCCGACTGGTGGGCCAAGGAGCCCGGAACGGGGCCGGGTTGGCACTCACCCAATTCCAGCCGTCTGCCTGTCCCGCGGGTCGCACCGGACGGCGCGGCATCGTCAAGCCATACGGTGTCGGCACTGACCGCGCTCGCGGCGTAGTTCTGCGCGATCTGATTGGCCAGCACGCTGGAGTAGCTGCGCGAGGCCGGAGCGAAGGTATAGCCGCTGAGCGACGGAGTCACGGAGCCGGACCAGCCCGAAGGCACCGTGCAGTTGTACTGGCCTGCGGCGTTGCTCGGGGTGCAGCTGGCGCCGTTGGTGGCTGCCAGACTGACGCCGCCCGGCGGCCATGGGCGTCACGGCCGCGAGCTGAAAGTCGTCGGCGCCACGGCAGCGGCTGCATAGTTCTGTGGGTTTGGTGGCCAGCACGCTGGTGTAACTGCGCGAGGCCGGCGTGAAGGTGTAGCCGCTCAGCGAAGGGGTGACGCTGCCGGACCAGCCTGAGGGCACGGTGCAGCTGTACTGGCCTGCGGCGTTGCTCGGGGTGCAGCTGGCGCCGTTGGTGGCTGCCAGACTGACGCTGCCCATGGCTGTGCCACTGAGCGTCACGGTGCCGCTGAGCTGGAAAGTCGTCGGCGCCACGGCAGCGGCTGCATAGTTCTGTGCGGTTTGGTTGGCCAGCACGCTGGAGTAGCTGCGTGAGGCCGGAGCGAAGGTATAGCCACTCAGCGAAGGGGTGACGCTGCCGGACCAGCCTGAAGGCACCGTGCAGTTGTACTGGCCGGCGGCGTTGGAGGGGGTGCAGCTCACGCCGTTGGTGCCGGCCAGACTGACGCTGCTCAGGGCTGTGCCGTTGAGCGTTACGGTGCCGCTGATCTGGTAGGTTGGGGCGGCCACCGAGATGCTGGCCGGTGCCGACACTCCAAAGCTGCCCAGGCTGTCGATCGCTCGCGCGCTGAAGTTGTATGCGCCTTGTGGCACGCCCGTCCAGCTGAAGATGTAGGGGGCGGCCAGCGATTCACCGATCTTGGTTGTGCCCGAATAGAACTCCACCCGCGAAATGGCTGCGCCGGTCGACCCGCGAGTGGCGCTGGCGGTCAGCGTAATCGTTGCCGGTGCAACGTAGCTCGCGCCGTTGAGTGGTGTCGTCAGCGTCGCCGTGGGGCGTACCAGCGCCAGCAGCCCCAGTGCGCCGGGCTGACCTGGGGCATCGCCGATCTGGATCAGCGACTTGACCAGGCCGTTGCGCGGATCGGTGATCGGGATGCCGCTGTTCTGCAGGGCCGACAGCGCTTCGGGCACCGTGATGCTGGGGAAGACGGACTTGAGCAGCGCCCAGGCGCCAGTGACATGGGGCGCGGCCATCGACGTGCCGTTGGCGGCGCTGAAGCCGCTGGCAGAGACTGCGTACGGCACCGACGAGGTGATCGAGCTGCCAGGCGCCAGCAGGCTGAGGCCGCTGGCGCTGTTGGAAAAGCTGGAGATTGCGTTTTGCTTGGTTGTCGAGCCCACGCTGATGGCGTTCGACAGGCAACCGGGGGAGCTGATCGCGCCTGCGTTGCCGTTGTTGCCGGACGCAATCACGGTGGCGATGTTGGCACTGCGCAAGCTGTCGATGACGGCCTTGTAAGCCGGGAAGCTGGCGTCACAAGCCTGGGTGTAGAGGTTGCCACCCAGGCTCAGATTGGCCGATGCGATGTTGTAGGTGCTGCGAAGCGAATAGACATGCTCAAGCGCAGCGACGATGTCGCTGTCGTATGCGGTGATCTTGCAGCTGCCGCCGCTGCATTCCTTCTGGAACACCTGGATCGCGATGATTCCCGCATCGGGCGCGATGCCGCTGGTGGTGCCAAGCACTCCTGTACGCCCGGCGGCAATCCCGGCCACGTGCGTCCCATGCCAACAGCCCAGGTTGTAGTCGAGGCAAGGCGCTCCACTGCCGACCGCCGTGCTTTGCGAAGCGCCGCCCGGGCAGTACGGGGTATTGGGCCCCGACGGGGTTCGAGAAACAGGCTTGCGCGACCACCTTGCCGGTGAAGAACGGGTGGCTTGCATCGACCCCGCTGTCTAGGATTGCCACCACCTGCCCCGCGCCACGCACCCCACGGCCCAGGCGTTGGTGGCGCGCGTGATGCCCGGGGTGTCCATCAGCACGGGGTAGCGGGGCTGATCGATCGCGAGCGAGATGACCTCAGGGTCGGCGAGCAATGCGCCCAGCGCATTGCTGTCGACGCTCAGCACCATGAACGGATGCAGGCGCAGGCGTTTGACCACACGCGCGTTCTGCCCCGCCAGGCGGCCCAGCACCCGCGACTGCTGGCCGGCAACGTCTTGCTCCCGCGCCTGGTCTGTCGAGCGGCCCACCGGCTGCGCAAGCCCTTGCATCGTATGCAGGCCGACGATGACGCGCGCTTCGTTGCCCTGGCTGAAAGGCGCGAGCAGGTCTTCGCGAAAGGTCTTTTGCCTGGCGTCCGGTGCCGAGACCACCACCTTCGCCTCGGCCGCATGCACTTCGGCAGGCGCCAGCCATTGCATCAGTGCGCCGGCAGCAAGCAACCCTGCGGCCAGGACCCGTCCGAGCCTCATGACCTGATGCTCGGCTGGTGGCCGATCGGTCGAGTGTGCATGTCAGTGACTCCTTCTGCGGGCGCAGCCGCAGGCGCGGCATCAGCGATGTTTCGATGCTCGCAGGTTTGGCAACCATCAGGCCGCAGCGGCAACGTCATGCAACATCTGTTTCCGAGTCTTCCGCCTGGCAGGGTGCGATGCCGTGACGTGCAGCACGGTCAGGCTCAGCCAGTCCACGCCTTGCGTCCGGCAGCAGCACGGCAGTGATGCCAGACGCCCTGCCGTCGGGCTACCGCAAGAATACGGATTTGCGGATGGTGGCGATGCCCGTCGCCCCAAAAGGCCGGTCAACGCCTGCGCCACCCTCGATGCGGGACAGTTCGATCGGGACTGCGATCGCGTTGGCGGCCCGTTGCAAGCAAAAAGCCGCGCGAAGCAGCCGGTAGCCTGGCGAAATGCAATGAGCCGGCACTCGGCCGGCTCTTGTCACAAGGTCCGCGAGAGTCTCGAGCTCAGGCCGCCACTGCCTTGCGGCGTGAGGCACGGAAGGTACCAAGCAGCGCCAGACCGGCCAACGCGATCGTGCCTGGCTCTGGGATATTTCATCCCGTCGTTTCCGCCCCAAGGTGCTAACCCGCAGGAAGTTCTGCCCGGCGTGGGCGATTGCATCGGGATGTACGGAATACGTGAACGTGTAGTTCTTCAATTCCAGCCCCAATGTGCCCCAGCTCCCAGCGCCGGCAGTTAGCGCAGCAACGTATTTGTCGATCCAAGTATTGACGTTCGCAAAAGCGAGTTTGTCTCGAGTCAAGCCGCCAATCGACCTCCCCAGACCCCGGCTGCCTCGCTATGATTTCCCAGACACATAGCCGAACGCCGTCACTTTGTCGGTGCGGGCTGGCACCTGGCTGTCAAGTCAGCATCTTTGTAGGCGTGCGAATACAGATTTACGATGTTGTTGAGAACCTCAGTAGTGTTCGAGTTTGCCGAATAGTTGGCCGCGCCAGTGTATCCAGGGTTTGACATCTGTTCTTGGTACCTGTTCTTTCCGAGGGCCAACAGGGTTCACAGTATTCAGGAAGTACAGACTGACTTCGGTGTAACTGCCGGCAGCTTTACCGGAGGTCTTCGGGTCAATGCAAAACACATCAATTGACTGCCCGTTGGCGCACCCGTTCCGGAGGTCGCGGACCTTTGTACATGCCGCGTAAGTACGCCGTTTAATGTTGCGGTGCCGCGTCAAGCGGTGATATTTGTAGCCTGTGCGCCAGTCACGGAATTCGCGGTGATGGCAACGCCAAAGGCGCCCGCCGAGCCCGCAGCAACGCACAAGCCCGCGGCAACGACCCACACCTTGTTCATCGATTTGATTGCAACCATCACGCCCTCTTGCACATGTTGAATAAGTTCTGATTCACACCTTAGCAGAATCGCTGCCCCCTACAACCCCGCGAACGGGCGGTGGGCGCCAACTGTCAGGACCAAGATCATCAGTTCGAAAATACAAAGCATCTTCTGCGCCAAGATTTGCAGGCCATTGATTCATATGGGTTCTTGAAATCCGTGGACCTTGGTTCGGAAAAAGATGTAAGAAGAGATCGACATTCACAACTTAGTCGCGTCATAGGCCCACTTCACCTTTCAGCTTGCTCAGTTCCGGTCCGGTGGGCGGCGGATTGGCGTGGCCAAAGCGGCGCGCAATTCGTCCTGGCTTCGGACTTTCTGCCCGCCTTGCCGAGTGCGATGGCCAGGTGCCAGTGGTAGACGCCGTTGCCTGGCTCGCGCAGCCGGGCCTCGCGCAGGATGCGTATGCCACCCTCAAAGTCACCCTTGCCGACCAGCATCCAGCCGTAGGCGTCGGCATAGGCAGCCTGGCTGGGCGCGAGCTTCATCGCCTTTTCGGCCATCGCCAGCGCCGCCGGGTCGCCCAGGCGCTGCAGCAACTGTGCATAAGCACCGAGGGCGGATGGATCATCGGGCGCTGCAGCAACCACCGCGGCATAACTTTGCCTGGCCGCATCGGCCTTGCCCGCCAGCGACTGCACCTCGGCCAGGGCGCGCAACGCCACCAGGTCCTTGGGGTTCTTGCGGGTCCAGCCTTCCAGCAGGGCCAGCGCCTTGTCGGGC
Organism: Rubrivivax sp.; assembly: GCA_016707445.1. GTDB lineage: Bacteria > Pseudomonadota > Gammaproteobacteria > Burkholderiales > Burkholderiaceae_C > Rubrivivax. Next base: position 222,643 of record JADJHR010000006.1, on the reverse strand, counting down.
TGGTTGTTGGCCACGTAGGCTTGCGTGAGCAGCAGCGCAATCGGCGAGCCCGGTTCACGCTCGAAGGCCGTGCGGTAGAAGCCGATGGCCTGTGGCAGTTGCCTGCGCGAGAAGGCGACGTGGCCCGACGTCAACAGCACCGGCACCTTGCCGGCGTGCTTGGCGTTCAGCGCGGCCATCGCGATGTCCACCGCTTTGGCGTCACCGCGCTTGCCGGCGGTTTCAGCTTGCAGCAGCAATGCACCCAGGTCATCGGGCTTCGCCTGCAAGGCCTTGGCCGCGGCATGCGTGGCGCCGTCGGGGTTGCCAGCCGCCAGCTGCAGGCGGCCGATCTGGACCAGCGCATCGACATCGAAGCCTGCCAGCTTGGTGGCTTCCAGCAGCGAACTGCGGGCAGCCGGCAGGTCACCAGCAGCCCTGTGTGCGCGCGCCAGGCTGATCTGGACCACAGCAAGTCCCGGGTACCTGGCGGCCAGGGCCTTGGCGATGGGCAGCGCCTTCTCGGTCTGGCGCTGGGAGAGCAGCAGGTCGACCATCGCCAGCCCGGGGCGGGCATCCTTGTAGGGGCCGTTGTCGGCCCGGGTCCACAGCGCCATCGCCACGTCGGGCCGCCGGGCCTGCTGCTCGACCAGACCCAACTGGTACAGCACGTCGGGGTCGTCGTCCTTGATCTTCAGAAAGGCCTGCAGGCGGGCGCGGGCGTCGTCGAGGCGGCCTTCTTCCAGGTCGAGCCAAGTCAGGTTGATGATGGCGGGCCGGAACTTGGGGTCTTGTGCCAGGGCGCGTTGAAAGGTTTCCCGCATGCCCTTCTTGTCGCTGAGCCGGCCCTTCACGTTGCCCAGGAAGTTGATCATCGCGGTGTTGGCCGGGTCAAGCTTGACCAGGGCCTCGGCCACCTGCACGGCCTTGGCCCCCTGGCCCTGGCGGGCGTAGGTGACGGCCAGCTGCATGCCGGCGCGGTAGTCGCGCGGGTTCTTGGCGTAGGCCTTCTCTAGGGTGGCCAGCGCCAGCTTGTCCTGCCCCAGGCCGAACTGGCTGAACGCCAGCTCACGCAGGGCGTCATTGCTGGTGCCGCCCTTGGACGCGCGATCGAACAGCTCAGCGGCCTGCGCGTACTGGCGGCGCTGCATGTGGACATTGCCCATCATCAACAGCACCTGGGGTTCGTCGGGTGTGGCCCGCATCAGGTTCTCGACCAAGGGTGCCGCCCGGCTGGTTTCCTTGGCGTCAAGCAATATCCCAGCCAGCAGCATCTGCCCAGCATAGTGGCGCCCGTTGCGCGCCATCAGCGTCTCCAGGTATTCGCGCGCCTTCTGCACGTTGCCCACGGCCAGATGCGCCTCGGCGGCGGTCAGCAGCAACGGCTCGCTACCGCTGCGCACGTCGGGTGACATCGCGTCGATGAGACTGGCTGCCTCGTTGTACTCGGCCGCCGCCGCCTTTGTGTCACCGCGGCGGGCGAGGATGGTGGCGCGCAGGAACGACGCACGTGGCTCCACCACACCCCATTCCTTGAGCTGCCACAGGGCCTTGGCGGCGTCTTCTTGCCGACCCAGACTCAGCAGCACTGCAGCGCGCGAGATGTGGGCGTCGACAAACTTGGGGCTCAGGGCCAGGGTCTTGTCGTACGACGCCAGAGCGCCCTTCTTGTCGCCCTGCGACTGCTGGGCGATACCCAACTGGTACCAGGCCATCGCATTGTCCGGCGCCAGTTCGGTGGCCTTTTGTGCCGCCTTGCTGGCGCCGTCCCGGTCGCCGGCACGCAGCATCAGCGTTGCCTCTGCAATCAAGGGCGCCGCGGCCTTGGGGTCAAGTTGCCTGGCCTGCGCAAAGGCAGCGCTGGCAGACGCCATGTTGCCGCTCATCGCGAACGCCGTGCCGCGCAGTACCAGCACTTCAGCGTGCATGCTCTGAGGCATTCCCGTGAGCGTGATGGTGTCGAGTAGTGTCTTGGGCTCATTCAGCTGCAGGTAGACCTGGCCCAGGTCGGGCGCAACCTCAGCCAGATTGACGCCCTGCGCGAGCGCTTCTTTGAAGGCCACTTCGGCGCCCTGGAGCTCGCCCGTTGCCAGCAGTACCCGCCCCAGCAGCATATGCGCTGCAAGCATCTTGCGATCCTGGTTGATCGCGTTCTTCAACTGGATCTTTGCGCCCGCAAGATCCTTGCGCTGGTAGCGGCCGAGCGCGTCTTCATAGTATTTGGCAGCCAGTTCCGGCGTTGCCTGGGCCCCGAGGGCGACCATGCAGCCGAGGGTGAGGGCGACCACGCCGCGCAAAGCGCGAAGGCGCTGGGATTTCATTGGTTTCATAACGATCCTTGGAACCCGACTGGCTCCCTGCACACCCGTGCATGCAAGCTGATCAAACAACGCGACATTGTCAGCCCGCACCGACACCTGGACCGGCTACCCAAGCCTCAAACCCGGTCGAACTACGAAGCATTTGGCAGGCGCTGCCCGACACTGCGGTTCAAGCCTGCTGCGGATGCGTGGCACCATTTCGCCTGAGGGCGGGTTGCGGGAAGGTTGCACGGCCCCAGTCTGGCTGCCATTCCAGCTTGAAGGATTTACGATGAAGCGGAACCTTGAGGCGCTGTCCCATGCCCTCCTTTGCCTGTCGCTCGCGTTCGGATGGGTAATTCACGCTGCGGCTGCCGGAGTACCGTCTTCGACGGTCCAGTGGTTTTCGGCGAGCAGCTCTGCCGAAATCGAAACAGCGGTCAAGAGGGCAACGCGAGAGAGCAAACCCCTGCTGCTGTACTGGGGCGCCAGCTGGTGCCCACCCTGCAACCAGCTCAAGGCGACGCTCTTCAACCGCCAGGATTTCATCCAACTTTCCAGGTCTTTTGTCGCCGTCAACATCGACGGCGACAAGCCCGGTGCGCAGAAGCTGGGCGCGCAGTTCAAGGTGAGCGGCTATCCGACGCTGGTGCTGTTCAAGCCTGACGGCACTGAAGTCACGCGCTTGCCCGGCGAGGCCGATGCGCCGCAGGTGATGGAGCTGCTGCGCCTGGGCCTGGCCGGGGGGCGGCCGGTGAAGGCGGTGCTGGCCGACGCGCGACTGAGCAAGCCGATCTCGGCCGACGAATGGCGCATGTTGTCGTTCTACAGCTGGGAGACCGATGACGAACAGTTGTTGCCCGGCCGTGACGACGCTGGCGTGCTGGCCCAGCTGGCGACGGCCAGCGCGGCCGGTGGCGCGGCGGCCGACAGCGTGACCCGACTGTGGTTGAAGGCGGTGGCGGCCAGCGACGACGGCAAGGGTTTGAAGCCCGACGACGCGCTGCGGGCCCGCGTGCTGCAGGTGCTGGCCGATCCGGCGCAGGTGCGCCAGTTTGCCGACGTCATCGTTGGCAGCGCGCCCGAGATGGTTCGTGCGCTGGGCGACAGCGCCGAACGGCGGCAGCCGCTGGTGGCCGCCTTCGATCCGGCGCTGCGCCAGCTCGAGCGTGACCCGGGCCTGTCGCGGGGGGACCGCATGTCGGCATTGATCTCGCGCATCGAGCTGGCGCGCATCGAATTGCCGAAGCGAGAATTGAAGGTGTCGCTGCCCGAGGCGCTTCTGCGCGAGGTTCGCCAGCACGCGGCCGATACCGACCGCAGCATCACCGACGGCTACGAGCGGCAGGCCGTATTGCCGTCGGCCGCCCACGCGCTGGAACGGGCCGGCCTGCCGGCCGAAAGCGAAGCGCTGCTCAAGGCCAACCTGGCGCGCAGCCATTCACCGTACTACCTGATGAGCCAGCTGGGCAGCCTGGCGCGCAAGCAGGGCCACAACGACGAGGCGCTGCGCTGGTATGCCCAGGCCTTCGACAAGAGCCAGGGCCCGGCCACGCGGCTGCAATGGGGTGCCGGCTACCTGCAGGCGCTGGTCGACCTGGCGCCGGCGGATGCGGTGCGCATTGAGGCCACGGCCGGCCGCCTGTTCGACGAGGCCGGGCGCGACAGCGGTGCGTTCTACAAGCGCAGCGCCGCGTCGATGCGGCGCGTAGGCCGCGCACTGGCGGCCTGGAACAAGGACGGCAGCCACAAGGCCAGCATCCGTCGTTTGCAGGCGCGGCTCGAACCGCTGTGTCGCAAGGTCGACGAAAGCGACGGCCGGCGTGCCACTTGTCGCGGCCTGCTGGCCACGGCCGTCGCCAAACCGGCCGCCTGAAGCCGGCAAGCGGCGGCGGGGTCGGTCAGAGCGACTTCAGCAGCTTGCCCACTTCGTCCTGGTTGGCGTACTTGCGGCCCATGCGCTCGATCTTCTCGAGTTCGCTGCGCGCCATGCCCTTCTGCTCGCTCTGGATGTAGAGCTTGGCCAGGTTCAAGCGCAGTGACCCGTCGTCGGGCGCACGGTCGACGGCCTGCTTCTGCAGTTCCAGCGCCCGCGGCAATTGCTTGTTGGCGGCCAGCGCGGTGGCCAGCGTGTCCATCAGCGGGGGCCGCCCGGGCAGCAGCAGGTTGGCCTTCTCGGCAAAGGGCACGGCGCCCGGCTTGTTCTGCTGCACCATCAACCAGGCCACGTTGTTCAGCGCCAGCGCGTTGTTGGGCTGCAGCTCGATGACCTTGCGGTAGCGCGCTTCGGCGCCGGCGTAGTCGCGCGCGGCCAGCGCGCGGTCGGCCAGGTAGAACGGGAAGACCGCGTCCTGCGGGTGATCGGCGATCCACTTCTGCGCAAACTGCTCGGCTTCGGCGGTCTGGCCCAGCGCCACCAGAGTGTTGTGGCTGCGTGTGGCCGATTCTTGCGGATTGGCCTTCTTCAGCCCTTGCTGGTAGGCCGCCAGCGCGGCTTTCAGGTTCTTGCGGTAGGTCTCGACATCACCTTCCAGCACATGGCCCACGGCTTCGGTGGGCAGGTCTTTCTGCACCGCGCGCGCCAGTTCCAGCGCCTCGGTCGGCTGGCGTTCGGCCAGGGCGATGGCCACCAGCCCGCGCCGCGCCTGCAGCAGCCGCGGCTCGAGTTCCAGCGCGCGCTTGAGGTTGCGCGCCGCGGCGGCACGGTCTTTCAGGGCCAGGTTGACATCGGCCATGCCCAGCTGGGGTTGCGGTGACTTGGGCTGCGTCACGGCCAGGCGGTTGAAGGTGTTCATGGCCTGCTGCATGTCGTTGGCCGCCAGGTAGGCACGGCCCAGCGCCATCAGGATGTCGGGGTGGTTCACCAGGGCTTCACTGGCCTTGGTGGCGGCTTCGATCGCCTGCTTGGCCTCGCGCCGCTCGAGGTGGAAGTTGATCAGCATCAGCTGCGCCCGCACGTCGTTCGGGTTCTGCTTGACGGCATCAGACAGCAGCTTGGCCACTTCGTCGCCCGTGTGGCCGGTGCGGGTCAGCAAGGCGGCCAGCGCCTGTTTGGCCGGCACGTTGGTGGGGTCGGCCTTGATCAGGTCGTCAAAGTGCCTGCGTGCGTCGGCCACCTTGTTTGACGCCAGGTCCAGCGCCGCCAGCCCGGCCACGGCCGGGAAGTACAGCTTGTCGATGCTCAGGGCCTTCTGGAACTGCGCGCGTGCGCCGTCGATGTCCTTCTTGAGCACCAGGACGCGGCCTCGCAGCATGGGCGCCAGCGGTTTGTCAGGCTGTTTCTTTTCCAGGGCGTCGATGGCCTTGAGCGCCTTGTCGACTTCCTTCTTGCGCAAGTGGGCACTGACCAGCGCCAGATCGGCCAGCGCGCCGGCGTCGCTGCCGGCGATATTCTCAAGCTCGCTGATCGCGACTTCGGTGTTGCCCTTGCCGAACTGGCTGAGCGCCAGCGCCGTGCGGATGCGCGGGTCGTCGGGCTTGAGCTTGGCCGCGCGCTGGTACAGCTCTTCGGCTTTCTTGGTGTCGCCCGACTGCAGATGGGCTTCAGCGGCCAGCTGCAGCGCGCCCGGGCCGGGGTTGCCCTTGATCAACGGGTCGAGCAGCAACAGCGTCTTCTGCGGCTGGCCGGTTCGCAGGTACACCTGGGCCAGCACGCGGCGCGCGATCGGCAGGCCTTCGTTGATCTGCAGCGCCTTGCCCAGATAGTTCTCGGCCTGCGCCAGGTTGCCCAGGCGGAACTCGGCGGCGCCGGCCAGCTGCAGCGCCAGCGGGTTGTTCGGCAGCGCCTGCACCACCGGGCGGATGTGCTCGGCCGCGGCCTTGTAGTCCTTGGCGTTGTAGGCCAGCTCGGCCTCGAAGAACTTGGTGCGCGGGTGGTTGGGGAACTGCTTCTTCAGCTCGGCCACCTGCGCTGTGGCAGCGGCGCTGTCGCCTTCGAGAAACAGGGTGGTGACCGCGGCGATGTGCGCGCCCAGCAACTTCGGGTTGGCGGCAATGGCCTTGCGGAACGACTCGACGGCGGCCTTGCGGTCCTTGTCGACCGACAGGGCCAGCTCGCCCTTGAGCATCCAGCCGTCGGCGGCATTCGGGTCGGCCGCCAGCACCTGCTCGACCAGGGCCCTGGCCTGGTCGATCTGTTGTTTGTCGGCCAGCACGCGCGCCTGCAGCAAGGTGGCAGCCGTGTGCTTGGGCACCGCCTGCAAGGCCGTTGCAATGGCCGCTTCGCCGGCTTCGGTCTGCTTTTGCGCCAGGAAGGCGGTGGCCACTGCCACCGACAGATCGGCCTGTGCCTGCGCGTCGGCCAGCCGCGCATCGCCGAACTGGCCGGTCAGCGCGGCGTTTTCGCCCAGCGCCAGCATCGCCTGCGCCAGGGGCGGCGTGACCTTGATCGGGTCGAACTTCAGGTCGGCAGCCTTGCGCAACTCGACCGCGGCGGCCGTCACGTCGCCCTGTTCGAGCAGCGACCGGCCCAGCAGATAACGCGCCTCGCCGAGCTGGCCGTTCTTCTGCAGCAGCGACTTCAGCTGCACGATGGCGGTGCGATGGTCCTTCTTTTCGACGGCGGTGCGCGCCGCCGCCAGAGACTCGGCGTCCGACGGGCCGCCGCAGGCGACGAGCAGGGTGGCGGCAAGGGCGATGGCGGTGAGTGGACGAAGCATCATGGCAAACAGGGTCGAAATGGGCGCAAGCTTGCGCGGGCAGCCCCCAATCATGCGCCGTGTGCCCAGCCCGCGCGGCCGGGCTTGGGGTGGTGGCAATCGCACATGCGGTCTTGGTCACACCTGGGCTGCGGCTGATACCCTTTGGGCCCACGAGTGCCGCATGCCCAGACCCATTCTTGACGAAGAACAGATTCATCCCGCCGTGCGTCAGCGCGTGGCGCAGCACCACCAGGCCATCGTGGCTGAGGTGCGAGAGGCCATCGCCCGCCAGGCCGTGGTGGTGGTCGGCATGCGCCAGAACCCGTTTCCACGCCAGGCGCGCAAGCTGCTGGACCAGGCTGGCATCGCGCACCAGTACCTGGAATACGGCAGTTACTTCAGCCGCTGGCGCGAGCGCAACGCGCTGAAGATGTGGTCGGGCTGGCCGACGATGCCGATGGTTTTCGTCAAGGGCTGCCTGGTCGGTGGCGCCGACGATCTGCGCAAGCTGCACGACAGCGGGGAACTGAAGCGCCTGCTGGCGTGAACCGGCGCTGCTGGATCGCCGCCTGCGGTGCCACGTTGGCGCTGTTGGGGGCGGGTGCGCAGGGCGCGGCGCTGCAGGCCTGTCGTTTGCGCGGCGTCGAGTTCCCGGCCCGCTGCGGCGTGGTTCAGGTGCCGCTGGACCCTGCGGCCGCCAGCGGCCTGAAGATCGACCTTCACTTTGCGGTGCTGCCGGCACTGTCGCGCAGCCCGAAGGCCGACCCGGTGTTCTTCTTTGCCGGTGGACCGGGGCAGAGCGCGATCGACCTCGCCGGCCCCTTGTCGCGGCTGCTGGCGCGCTGGTCGAACCGGCGCGACATCGTGCTGATCGACCAGCGTGGCACCGGCCGCAGCGCGCCGCTGCGTTGCGACGGCGACGCGGCCGCCACGCAGCCGTTGCGCGAGTCACTGGACACGCAGACCGCCTTGCAGGCCCTGGCGCGCTGCCGCCAGACCTTGATGAAGTTGCCGTACGGCGACCTGCGGCGCTTCACGACGACGCTTGCCGCAAACGACGTCGACGCCGTGCGGCGGGCACTGGGCGCCGAGCGCATCAACCTGATCGCGGCCTCATACGGAACGCGCCTGGCGCTTGAGGTGCTGCGCCAGCATCCGCTGTCGGTGCGGCGCATGCTGCTCGACGGCGTGGCACCGCCCGACATGGTGCTGCCACAGTCCTACGGCGAGGATGGACAGGCGGCGCTGGACGCACTGTTCGATGCCTGTGCCGGCGACGCCGCCTGCAGCGCCCGCCACCCGCGGCTGCGGCAGACCTGGCAGCGCCTGCAACAGTCCTTGCCGCGCGAACTGGCACTGCCACAGCCGCTGACCGGCCGCAGCGAAACCTTGACGCTGACGCCCGACGGCCTGGCGGCCCTGGTGCGCGGGCCCTTGTACTCACCCGTGCAGGCGTCGGCACTGCCGCTGGCGATCGAGCAGGCAGCGGTCGGGCAGTGGCAGACGCTGGCCGGGCTGGCCTTGTCGGGTCCGGGGACGGCGCGCTCGGCGGCCGTGGCCCAGGGCATGCACTTCTCGGTGGTCTGTGCCGAAGACCTGCCGCTGATGCCAGCCGTGATGCCGGCCGCGTTGCCGGCAGCGTTTTTGGGTGATGGCGGTCTGGCCGCGCTGTACCGCCGCGCCTGCGCCGACTGGCCACGCGGCGACGTCGCGCCGGGCTTCTACCGGGTGCCGGTATCGCCGGTTCCGGTGCTGTTGCTGGCAGGTGGCATCGACCCGGTGACGCCGCCGCGGCACGCGCAGCGTGTGGCGCATGCACTGGGCCCGCTGGCGCGAACGGTGGTGGTGCCGCAGGGCGGCCATGGCCTGCTGTCGGTGCCCTGCCTGCGCGAGCTCGGCTTTCGCTTCATCGACGCCGACGAGCCCGGCGCGGCGCTGGCACTGGACACCGGCTGCGCGCAAACGCTGCCACGGCCACCGTTCTTCACGCCGCCTGCGGCTGAGGTGGCGCGGTGATCGAGGTGATCGACGTCGAACGCCGCTTCGTGCAGGGCCGGGGGCGCCGCGCGCGGGTGGTGCAGGCGGTGGCCGGCGCCCGCTTCGTGGCCGCCGATGGCTGCATCACCGGCTTGCTGGGCAGCAACGGTGCCGGCAAGACCACGACCTTGCGCATGGTGGCGTCGCTGCTGACACCCGATGCCGGGCGGGTGCTGGTCGACGGCATCGACGCGACCCGGCAGCCGGCCGCCAGCCTGGCCCGCCTGGGCGTGCTGAGTGATGCCCGCGGCCTGTACCCGAGGCTGAGCGCACGCGAGAACATCGCCTACTACGCGCGCCTGCACGGGCTGGACGACCGCGCGGCCGCCCAGCGCACCGAAGTACTGGCCGAGGCGTTGGACATGCGCGCGCTGCTCGACCGCCGCACCGAGGGCTTCAGCCAGGGCGAGCGCATGAAGACCGCGCTGGCGCGCTGCGCTGGTGCACGACCCGCCGAACATCATCCTCGACGAGCCGACCAACGGCCTGGACGTGATGGCCACGCGCGCGCTGCGCGAGGCGCTGCGCCGGCTGCGCGACGAGCAGGGCAAGTGCATCGTCTTCTCGACCCACGTCATGCAGGAGGTGGAGCGCCTGTGCGACCACGTGGTGGTGATGGCGCATGGCCGCACCGTGGCCGCCGGCAGCGTGGCCGCACTGTGCGAACGCGGCGGCAGCAGCGACTTCGAGCAGGCCTTCGTGTCGCTGGCCTTCGGCGCCGACGGGGCGCACCCATGAAGGGCGCCTGGGTCGTCTTTCGCAAGGAGCTGCTGGACGCGCTGCGCGACCGGCGCACGCTGCTGGTGGTGCTGCTGAGCTCGGTGGCGATGGGACCGCTGGTGCTGGTGCTGCTGTCCGGTCTGGTGGCCGGCGTGGAACGCCGGGCCGACGCACGCGTGCTGCTGGTGCAGGGCATCGAACATGCGCCCAGCCTGCGCAATTACCTCGAGCGCCAGACCTATGCCGTGAAGCCCGCGCCCGCGGACTTCGAGCACCGTCTCGAGGCCAGCCAGCTCAGCGATCCGGTGGTCGTGATCGGGCCTGACTTCGAGACCGAGATCGCGGCCGCCCGCGCGCCGCTGGTCGAGGTGCTGAGCAGCAGCGCCAACCCCGCGGCGCAAAGCGGGTTGGGCCGTGTGATGAGCCTGCTGCGCGGCTACAACCAGGAGCAGGCCATGCTGCGCCTGGTGGTGCGCGGGGTATCGCCGGCGCTGCTGGAGGTGGTTCAGCTGCAGGAACGTGACCTGGCCGAGCCGGCCGCGCGCGGCGCGCAGCTGACCGCGCTGGTGCCCTTCTTCGTGCTGATGGCGGTGCTGTACGGCGCGCTGAACGCGGCGCTGGACACGACCGCGGGCGAGCGCGAGCGCGGCTCGCTGGAGCCGCTGCTGATGAACCCGATCTCGCGCCCGGCGCTGGTGCTGGGCAAATGGGCGGCAGTGGCGGCGGTCGGCATGCTGATCGCCGTGCTCAGTTGCCTGAGCTTTCTGCCCGGCCAATGGCTGCTGCGCAGTGAGTCGCTGGCGGCGATGTTCAGCTTCGGCCCGCGCGAGGCGGCCTTGTTCATCGCCTTGCTGCTGCCGCTGGCGGGGGCCTTGTCGGGGCTGCTGATGGCGGTGGCCATCCGCTGCCGCAGTGTCAAGGAAGCGCAGGCCAATGCCACCGTGGTGGTGCTGGCGGTGTCGCTGCTGCCGCTGGTGACGATCTTCAACCAGGACGGCGAGGCCGCCTGGCACCTGTGGGTGCCGGCGCTGGCGCAGATGACGCTGATGGGCCGCGTGCTCAAGGGCGGCGCCCTGGGCGCGCTGGACCTGGCCCTGCCGCTACTGCTGTGCCTGTTGCTGGCAGCAGCGAGCATGGCCTACGTGGCCCGCACCCTGCGCCACCGGGCCACGCAGTAGGCAGGCCAGGGCAGGTGCGGTGGTGGTGCGATGGTCGAGCGACGGTCTTCGGCGCTCAATGACAGGTGGCCAGCGCCCGGCCGACCTCGTCCTGCCAGGGCAGCGCGTGCACGATGCCGGTGAGAAAACGGGCGGCGGCCTGGGCGGTCAGCACCTCGCCTTCGTCGCCGATGATGCGCAGGTTGGTCAGCACCGACATCGGGTCGGCCATGGCCACGATGCCGCTCGAGATCTCGACCCAGTCCCAGGCCATGCCGGCCTCGCCGCCGGCGACCTGACCGGCCCAGATGGTCTGTCCGGCCACCCGCTGGTGGTTGCCGGCGCTGGCCATCACACGCGTGCTGAGGTGGTGGAACTCGGCCGGGACGTCGTCGCCAGCCTGCCACAATAGCGGCGGCCACGCGCGCAGCGACCAGGGCATGACGGCAAGCGACGAACGCCCGATGGGGGTGTGTAGTGTGTTCTGCATGTCGCCATGGTTGAGCACGCGAGCAATCACCGAAGCTGTAAGTCCTGTCAGGGCTGTAAGCTCTATCAGGTCTGAGCGTGACAGGTGGCACGCTGGGCGCCGCCGATGAGGGGATCGATGCTGCCGGGTGGATTTTCGGCCGTGATGCAGGCCCAGAACCGCGACGAATTCCGCGACGAGATCGTGCGGTTCGCGCGTGGGCTGGAGTTCGAGACCGTCTCTGCCATCACCGTCATCGACCACGGCCTGGCCAACAGCGACTTCATCGTCGTCGACAACACGCCCGAGGCCTATCTCGAATCGTCGAACGATCGTGACAGCTACAAGCGCGATCCGGTGATGCAACATTGCAAACGGCAAAGCGTGCCCATCATCTGGGACCGTCAGACCTACATCCAGGGCGGCCTGACCGAGATGTGGGAACAGATGGCCAGCTTCGGTTACCAGACCGGCATTGCGCTGGCGCTGCATCTGCCCGAGGGGCGGCACTTCCAGTTCGGCGTCGATCGTGACCAGCCTTTGCCGAGCGACGCGCGCGAACTGCAGCGCATCGTGGCCGATCTGCAACTGTTTGCGGTGCATGCCCAGGACGCCGCTTTGCGGCTGTTCCTGCCGCTGGCACTGCAGCCCGAACGCCCTGCGCTGACGCCGCGCGAGCTCGAGGCGCTGCGCTGGACCATGGAAGGCAAGACCGCGTGGGAGGTGGGCGCCATCCTGGGCATCAGCGAGCGCACGGCGGTGCTGCACGTCAACAACGCGATGCACAAGCTTGGCTGCGTGAACAAGCATCAGGCGGTGCTGAAGGCCCTGCGGCTGGGCCTGATTCACTGAAAACCGGGCTTGCGACGTCGCTGATCCAGCGATCGGGCTTTTGCGGAACCTGTAAGGGCTGACAGTGGATGCGACCGGCGCAGCCTGCTTCAATCGACTCCAGTGTGCAGATCCGCACCGGTCCTACTCGGAGATTGAACATGACGCTGATCCAGAGCCTGCTTCGCCGCCTGATCTCGCAACAAGCCGCTGCCGGCGCCGGCACGAGCCCCGTGGCGCTGCAGCCCGAGCTGTTGAAGGCCGTGAGCGGCGGCGATGGTGGTTCGACCGATTCGCCACGCAGCACCTGGTGATTTCCCGGTCGCGCCGCGGGCAAGGCCCGGGCGCGACGCTCGCGCAGCCGCCAAAGGCGGGCTGTGACGACAGAACCCTTTTCCACGCCCGAGCCGGTGGGTACGCGCCCCCTCTAAGGCCCGCCGACATTACGATCGGGCGTGTCTTTATTGCCGCCCGCACGCGTTGGCTGAAGCGAGTCATTGCTTCATGAGCCCTGCGCCGGAACGGCCGCTGTACCGCGACGAAGCGCTGCAGGCCCGGCAGGGCCGGTGGCTGGGGCGGGTCACGCTGATTCGCCCGTTGTCGCTGGACCTGGTGACCGTGGCGGTGCTGGCTGTCGCGGTGGCGGTCGGCGCCTTCCTGTCGCTGGCACAGTACACGCGCAAGTCGACGGTCGAGGGCACGCTGGTGCCCGATCTCGGCCTGATTCGCCTGGTGCCGGCCGAGGCCGCCACCGTGGTCGAGCGGCGCGTCACCGAAGGCCAGGCCGTGCGTGCCGGCGACACCCTGTTCGTGCTGGCGCTGGAGCGCCCGCGGCTGCTGGCCGACGCACAGGCCGATGTGCGGCGCAGCCTGGGCGAGCGCCAACGCAGCCTGCAGGACGCGGCCCGCCAGCAAGATCTGCTGACCCAGTCGCAGGTGGCGGCGCTGGACCGGCGGCTGCAGGCGCTGGAGGCCGAGCGCGCACAGGTCGACAAAGAGCTGGCGCTGCAACAACAACGGCTGCTGCTGGCCCAGCAGGCGCAGGCGCGGCTTGAGTCGCTGCGCAACGAGCACTTCATCTCCGACGCCCAGGTGCTGGCGAAGAAGGAAGACCTGCTCGGCCTGCAGGCGCAGCTGCAGGCGTTGGAGCGCCAGCGCAGCACGCTGTCGCGCGATCGCGCACAGCTTGAAGGCGAGCGGCGCAGCCTGCCGCTGCTGGCACGCAGCGCGCTGGGCAACATCGAGCGCGACCTGGCGACGCTGACGCGTGAATCGGCCGAACAGGACAGCGAGCGCCGGCTGATCGTGCGCGCGCCGCAGGACGGCGTGCTGAGCGCGGTGCTGGCCGAGCCCGGGCAGTCGGTGGCGCCGGCGTCGGCCCTGGCCAACCTGGTGCCGCAGGGCGCCGTGCTGCAGGCTCAGCTGTACGCGCCCAGCAGCGCGGTCGGTTTCGTGCGTCCCGGGCAGACGGTGCGGCTGCGGCTGGAGGCATTTCCGTACCAGAAGTTCGGTCAGCTCGAAGGCCGCGTCGTGCAGGTCTCGCGCACACCGCTGGCGGCCAGCGAGCTGGCGGCGCAGACGCTGGCCGGGGTGGCGCCGGGGCGGCCGGGTGAGGCGATGTTCCGCATCACCGTGGGCCTGGTCGACGGCCAGGCGAGTCGTTGGCCGCAGCCGCTGGTGGCCGGCATGCGGCTGCAGGCCGACGTGCTGCTCGAGCGCCGGCGGTTGATCGAATGGCTGTTCGAACCGCTGTTCGGCCTGCAGCGACGCCTGTGACGACGGCATGACCGCCCCCGCACTGAACCTGGGCCTGCGCGCCGGCCGCGTGCCGGTGCTGCTGCAGACCGAGGCCGCCGAATGCGGCCTGGCCTGCCTGGCCATGGTGGCGTCGGCCCATGGGCTGCTGACCGACCTGGCGGCACTGCGGCAGCGCTTCTCGCTGTCGCTCAAGGGCGTGACGATGGCCGACCTGGTGCGCATGGCCGACGGTCTGCAGCTGCAGTCGCGGGCGCTGCGCGCCGAGCTGGATGAACTGGAACAGCTGCAGACCCCCTGCATCCTGCACTGGGACCTGAACCACTTCGTGGTGCTGGTGTCGGTGCGGCGCGGCATGGTCACCATCCACGACCCGGCCCATGGTCAGCGGCGCCTGACGCTGGCGCAGGTGTCGCCGCACTTCACGGGCGTCGCGCTCGAGCTGATGCCCGGCCCCGGCTTCGCGCCGCGACACGAACGCCGCGACGTGCGCATGCGCGACCTGCTGGGCCCTGTCAGCGGGCTCAGACGCGCCCTGGCCCAGGTGCTGATGCTGGCGTTGGCGCTCGAGGCCTTCGTGCTGCTGACGCCGTTCTTCATGCAGTGGGTGGTCGACGACGTGCTGGTCAGCGGCGACCGCGACCTGTTGCTCACGCTGGGCGTGGGTTTCGGCCTGCTGGTGCTGATCCAGGTGCTGACCGCCGCCGGGCGCGCCTGGGCGGTGCTGGTGCTGTCGGCGACGCTGAACCTGCAGTGGCTGCTGAATGTGTTTGCGCACCTGTTGCGTCTGCCGGTGTCCTGGTTCGAGAAGCGCCACATCGGCGACATCTGGTCGCGCTTTGCGTCGGTGCAACAGATCCAGAAGGCCCTGACCACCAGCTTCGTCGAGGCCATTCTCGACGGCGCGCTGGTGGTGCTGACGCTGGCGATGATGGCGCTGTACAGCCTGCGGTTGACGGCGGTGGCGCTGGCCGCGGTGGCCGCGTACGGGCTGCTGCGCTGGGCCTTCATGCGGCCGCTGCGAGGGGCGACCGAAGAGGCCCTGGTGCACGAGGCGCGGCAGAACAGCCATTTTCTGGAATCGCTGCGCGGCGTGCAGGCGATCAAGTTGTTTGGCGCCCAGGTCGACCGCCGCAGCCGTTTCGGCGCGCTGGTGGCCGACACCATGAACGCCGACATCGCGATCCGCAAGCTCGAGCTCGGCATGGCACTGGCGCATCGGCTTCTGTTCGGGCTCGAGCGCGTGGCGGTGATCTGGCTGGGTGCGCTGCTGGTGCTTGAGCGTTCACTCAGCGTGGGCATGCTGTTCGCGTTCTTCGCCTACAAGGAGCAGTTCGCGCAACGCGTCAGCGGCCTGATCGACAAACTGGTCGCGCTGCGCATGCTGCGCCTGCAGGGTGAGCGGCTGGCCGACATCGTATTGACCGCGCCCGAGGTCGAGCCCACGGCCGCCGCGCCCGGCACCGAGCCGGCGCCGGGCATCGAGCTGGTCGACGTGAGCTTTCGTTATGCCGACGGTGAGCCCGAGGTGCTGCAGCACGTGAACCTGCGCATCGAGCCCGGTGAATCGGTGGCCATCACCGGGCCCTCGGGCTGCGGCAAGACGACCTTGCTGAAGCTGATGCTGGGCGTGCTCGAGCCGAGTGAAGGCGAGGTGCGCATCGGTGGCGTGCCGCTGCAGCGCCTGGGCCTGACGCGCTGGCGCCAGATGGTGGGCGTGGTGATGCAGGACGAGCCGCTGTTCTCGGGCTCGGTGGCCGACAACATCTGCTTCTTCGACAGCCGGCCCGAGCGCGAGTGGATCGAGCACTGCGCTCGCGTGGCCGCGGTGCACGACGAGATCGAGGCCATGCCGATGGGCTACCACACGCTGATCGGCGAGCTGGGCACCGCGCTGTCGGGCGGGCAGAAGCAGCGCATCCTGCTGGCCCGTGCGCTGTACAAGCGCCCGCGCATCCTGCTGCTGGACGAGGCCACCAGCGCGCTCGACATCGACCGAGAACGCACCGTCAACCAGGCGGTGCGGCAGCTGGCGCTGACGCGCGTGATCGTGGCGCACCGGCCCGAGACCATCGCGTCGGCCACGCGCGTGATCGCGCTGCACGACGGCCACGTGGCGCAGGACCTGCGCAGTGTGCCGCCATCGGCCGGCACCTCCTGATCGTCAGCCCGCCGGGTCGACGCCGGCCGCGCGGTCGGCCTTGAACTGCGCGCGCCAGGCCTCGAAGCGGCCCTCGTCCAGCGCCTGCCGTGCCTGCGCCATCAGGTTGACGTAGTAATGCAGGTTGTGGATGCTGGCCAGCATCGGGCCCAGCATTTCGCCGCAGCGGTCCAGATGGTGCAGGTAGGCGCGGCTGAAGTGCTGGCAGCAATGGCAGCTGCAGCTCGGGTCGACCGGGCGTTCGTCGGTCTTGTAGCGCGCATTGCGCAGCCGCAGGTCGCCGAAGCGTGTGAACAGATGGCCGTTGCGCGCGTTGCGCGTGGGCATCACGCAATCGAACATGTCGACGCCGCAGGCCACGCCTTCGACCAGATCTTCGGGCGTGCCCACGCCCATCAGGTAGCGCGGCTTGTGCGCCGGCAGGCGCTGCGGCGTGTGCGCCATGATGCGCCGCATGTCGTCCTTGGGTTCACCCACGCTGACGCCACCCACCGCGTAGCCCGGCAGATCGAGTTCGGCCAGCGATGCGGCCGATTCTTCGCGCAGGCCTTCGAACATGCCGCCCTGCACGATGCCGAACAGCGCGTTGGTGTTGCCCAGGCGAGCGAACTCGCTGCGGCTGCGGCGTGCCCAGCGCAGGCTGAGCTCCATCGATGCACGCGCCTCGCTCTCGGTCGTGATGTGGCCCTGGGTCTCAAACGGCGTGCACTCGTCGAACTGCATCACGATGTCGCTGTTCAGCACGGTCTGGATCTGCATGCTGACTTCGGGCGTCAGGAACAACTTGTCGCCGTTGATCGGTGACGCGAAGCGAACGCCTTCCTCGCTGATCTTGCGCCCCTTGCCGTCAGTGCCGCCGAGGCTCCAGACCTGGAAGCCGCCGCTGTCGGTCAGCATCGGCCGCGACCAGCCCTCGAAGCGGTGCAGGCCACCGAACTGGCGCAGCACGTCCAGCCCCGGGCGCAACCAAAGGTGGAAGGTGTTGCCCAGGATGATCTGCGCGCCCATCTCCTCCAGCGAGCGCGGCATCACGCCCTTCACCGTGCCATAGGTGCCCACCGGCATGAAGACCGGGGTTTCGACGATGCCATGGTTGAGCCTGAGGCGGCCACGGCGGGCCAGGCCCTCGGTCTTGATCAGGTCGAACTGCAGCATGCGGCGATTGTCGCGCTGCGCTGCAGCAGCATCGCGTCGCCATAGCTGAAGAAGCGGTAGCGCGCCTCCACGGCGTGGCGGTACAGCGCCATCACATGCGCGTGCTCGCTGAAGGCGCTGACCAGCATCATCAGCGTGCTGCGCGGCAGGTGAAAGTTGGTCAGCAGCAGGTCGGCCACGCGAAATTCGAAACCGGGCGTGATGAAGATGTCGGTCTCGCCCGTGAATGGGGTCAGCGCACCACCGCGTGCGGCCGATTCCAGCGCGCGCAGCGCCGTGGTGCCGCAGGCGACGATGCGCCCGCCGGCCGCACGTGTGGCTGCGATGGCCTGCACGGCGCCGGCACCGACCTCGTACCACTCGCTGTGCATGCGGTGCTCGGCGATGCGTTCCACCCGCACCGGCTGGAAGGTGCCGGCGCCCACATGCAGCGTCACGCGCGCCTGGCCGACGCCCCGCTGGTGCAGGGCCTGCAGCACGGCATCGTCGAAATGCAGCGCGGCGGTCGGTGCGGCCACTGCGCCTGGTCGGTCGGCAAAAACCGTCTGGTAGCGCGCCTCGTCTTCGGGCGCGTCGTCGTGCTGGATGTAAGGGGGCAAAGGCACATGGCCGTGGCGCTCGAGCAGCGCCAGCGGCTCGCCGGGAAAACGCAGGTGGAACAGCGAGCCGTCGGGCCCGCCGCGGCCGATCACCAGCGCGTCGAAGGCGTCGGCAAAGCGAAGCAGGCTGCCGGCCCGCGGCGACTTGCTGGCGCGCAGGTGGGCCAGCACTTCATGCTTCGGCAGCACACGTTCGACCAGAGCCTCGACTGCGCCGCCGGTCGGCTTTTCGCCGTGCAGCCGGGCCTTGATGACGCGGGTGTCGTTGAACACCATCAGGTCACCGGGCTGCAGCAGCTGGGGCAGGTCGCGGAATGCCCGGTCCACCGGCGCGCGCCCACGGCCGTCGAGCAGCCGCGACGCACTGCGCTCGGCCATCGGGTGCTGGGCGATCAGCTCGGGCGGCAGAACGAAGTCGAAATCGGCAACGCTGAGTTCGGAGGTGGACATGGCGAGTCAGAATTGTTCCATGACCGACCCCGACGCCCCTGCCCAGCCACGCAAGGCCCCAACGGGTACGGGTGTGGGTGCTGGCACGGCGCCGAGGCTGTCGGCGCCGGCCCAGGCGATGCGCCGACTGGGCCTGCTGCGCGACATCGACCTTGCGCTGCACCTGCCGCTTCGCTACGAGGACGAGACCCGGCTGACGGCCATCGCCAGCCTGCACGATGGCGATGTCGCTCAGGTCGAAGGCCGGGTCATCGACTGTCGCGTCGAAGAGCGCTCGCGCCGGCAGTTGCTGGTGCGGCTGCAGGACGACAGCGGCGACCTGCTGCTGCGCTTTCTGCACTTCTACCCGTCCAACCAGAAGCAGATGGCGGTGGGTGGCCGGCTGCGCGTGCGCGGCGAGCTGCGCGGTGGATTTCTCGGCCGCGAGATGGTGCACCCGACGGTGAAGGTGGTGCAGGAAGGCGCGCCCTTGCCGGCGGCGCTGACGCCGGTGTATCCCGGCAGCGCGCAGCTGCCGCAGGCCTATCTGCGCAAGGCGGTGCTGTCGGCGCTGGGCCGCGCGCCGCTGCATGAGCTGCTGCCGCCGGGCACGCTGCCGCCGGGGCTGCCGTCGCTGCGCGACGCCGTGCAGCTGCTGCACCAGCCGCCGCCTCAGGCTTCGGCGCAGGCGCTGGAAGACCGCAGCCACCCGGCGTGGCAGCGTCTGAAGCTGGAGGAACTGCTGGCGCAGCAGCTGTCGCAGCTGCAGGCCCAGCACGAGCGCGCGCAGTTGCGCGCGCCCGATCTGCGGCAACGTGCCGGCGGGCTGCGCAACGGCTTGCTGGCCGCGCTGCCCTTTGCGCTGACCGCTGCCCAGCAGCGCGTGGTGGCCGAGATCGCGCAGGACCTGGCGCGCGCCCAGCCGATGAACCGATTGCTGCAGGGCGACGTGGGCTCAGGCAAGACCGTGGTCGCGGCGCTGGCGGCGGCGGTGGCGATCGACGCCGGCTGGCAATGTGCGCTGATGGCGCCCACCGAGATCCTGGCCGAACAGCATTTCCGCAAGCTGATCGACTGGCTTCAACCGTTGGGGCTGACGGTTGCCTGGTTGACCGGCAGCCGCAAAGGCAAGCTGCGCACGACCATGCTGCAACAGGTGGCCAGCGGCCAGGCCATGCTGGTGGTGGGCACGCATGCGGTGATCCAGCACGACGTGGCCTTTGCGCGGCTGGGCCTGGCCATCGTCGACGAGCAGCACCGCTTCGGCGTGGCGCAGCGCCTGGCGCTGCGCCACAAGCTCGACGAGCAGCAGCTCGAGCCCCACCTGCTGATGATGAGCGCCACGCCCATCCCGCGCACGCTGGCGATGAGCTACTACGCCGACCTCGACGTCAGCACCATCGACGAGCTGCCACCCGGGCGCACACCGGTGGTCACCAAATTATTTGCCGACAACCGGCGCGATCAGGTGGTGCTGCGCATCCGCGACGAGGTGGCCAGGGGGCGACAGGTGTACTGGGTCTGCCCGCTGGTTGAGGAGAGCGAGCACCTGGACCTGCAGAACGCCACCGAAACCCATGCGCAGCTGAGCGCCGCGCTGCCGGGCGCGGGCGTGGGTCTGCTGCATGGCCGCATGCCGGCGGCCGAGAAGGCGGCCGTGATGTCGCTCTTCACGCAGGGGCAGCTGCAGGTGCTGGTGGCCACCACCGTGATCGAGGTCGGTGTCGACGTGCCCAACGCCAGCCTGATGGTGATCGAGCATGCCGAGCGCTTCGGCCTGGCGCAGCTGCACCAGTTGCGCGGTCGCGTGGGGCGCGGCGCGGTGGCCAGCGTGTGCGTGCTGCTGTACACGGCGCCGTTGTCGCCGACCGGCAAGGCCAGGCTGAAGGCGATGGCGGAGACCAACGACGGTTTCGAGATCGCGCGCCGCGACCTCGAGATTCGCGGCCCGGGCGAGTTCATGGGTGCGCGCCAGAGTGGCGATGCCCTGCTTCGTTTTGCCGACCTCAACGCCGACGGCCCGCTGCTGCAACTGGCGCGCGAAGCGGCACCGCGCCTGCTGCAGCAGCACCCGGCCGCTGCGCGCGCGCATGTCGATCGTTGGCTGGCCGGTCGCGCCGAGTTCCTCAAGGCCTGAGCAAGCGCCGGCCGAGTGGCCCTGCGCTCATTCGGGCACGATGCCGGCGGCCTTGATCACCTTGCCCCACTTCAGCGATTCCGCCGCCTGGAAGCGGGCCAGCTCCTCAGGGGTCGAGGTGGCAGCCACACCGCTGCTGCGCTCGCGCAGCAGCTTGACCTCGGGCGAATCGCTGGCCTTGACGAACATCTCGTTCAAGCGCCTGGTCACTGCCGGCGGCAGCCCCGCGGGGCCGTAGACGGCAAACCAGTACGAGACGTCGAAACCCTTCACGCCGGCCTCGTCGACAGTGGGCACAGCGGGTGTCGCGGTCATTCGTCGGGTTCCACTGACGGCCAGCGCGCGCAGCTTGCCGCCCAGGATGTGCGGCATCGCTGTCGGGGCATCCAGGAACATGAAGTCGAGCTGGCCACCGATGAGGTCGGTCACCGCCAACGGGTTGCTCTTGTAGGGCACATGCACGACGTCGATGTGGGCCAGCTGCTTGAGCATCTCGGACCCGACCCGGCTGGACGAACTGCCGGCGCCGAAGTTCAGCTTGCCCGGGGACTTGCGGGCCATGGCCACCAGGTCGGCCACCGTCTTCGCGGGTGACGCCTGGTTCACCACCAGGTACATGTAGCCCAGCCCCATCATCGTGATCGGTGTGTAGTCCTTCACCGGGTCGTAGGGCAGCTTCTTGAACAGGTGTTCGTTGGCCGCGTGCGTGGTGTTCGTCGTCATCAGCAAGGTGTAGCCGTCGGGTGCTGCGCGCGCCACCGCCTGTGCCGCGATGAAGCCATTGGCGCCAGCCTTGTTGTCGACCAGCACGGTGGCCTTGAACTCGCTGGCCAGGGCCGCGCCGACCACGCGGGCCTGGGTGTCGGTGCCACTGCCGGGCGCGAACGGCACGATGATCGTGATCGGCTTGCTCGGGAAGTCCTCGGCGCGCGCGGCGCCGAGGGCGAGCAGCGCCAGCGCAGCAGCGGCAAGGGTTCGAAACAAGGCAGTCGACATGGCGTCTCCGGGGGTTCAGGTCGTGGCGGGCGGGGGCAGGTCGTATTGGCGGTTGTGCTGGCCCAGCCGCGGGGCGGGCCCGCGCGGCGACGGGCGCTCACCGTCGATCGACATCGGCAGCGCCGTCAGGTCGAAGTCTTCGCCGGGTACCGGGCGCTGGATCGACAGGGCCTGCACCTGCGGGTGGGCCAGTGCCTCGGGCACCGTGTGCACCGGTGCACAGGGCACGCCGGCGGCTTCGAGCCGCTCGACCCAGTGTGCTCGCGGGTGCATGCGCAGCAGCGGCACCAGCTGCGCCATCAACGCCGCCTTGTGGCTCAGGCGGGCGCGATTGCTGGCAAAGCGCTCGTCGTCGACCCAGTCGTTGCGCGCCAGCACGGCGGCCAGCTTGGCGAACAGGCGGTCGTTGCCACAACAGATCAGCAGTGGTGCGTCGGCGGTGTCGAAAGCCTCATAGGGCACGAAGCCAGGGTGGCCCGAACGGTGGCGCGCAGGCAGCCGGCCTTCGTTGCTGTAGGCGTCGGCCTTCTGCGCGTTCCAGACCAGGGCCGTTTCCAGCAGCGAGGTGCTGACGACGCCACCGCGACCGGTGTGCTGGCGCCGCTGCAGCAGGGCCAGCGCGCCGATCACGACCCACATGCCGCTGCCCTGGTCGCAGACCGAGGCGCCGCTGCGCATGGGCGGGTCGTCGGGCCCGCCGTTCAGGCTGGACAAGCCGCTGAAGGCCTGGATCAGCGGCTCGTAGCCGGGCTGCATCTTCATCGGACCGACAGCACCGAAGGCCGAGATCTCGCAATAGATCAGGCGCGGATGGCGTGCGCACAAGTCTTCGCCGGCGATGCCCAGCGCCTGCGTGACGCCGGGGCGCAGGTTGTGGATGAAGATGTCGGCGCTGGCGGCCAGGCGCTCGAAGGCCTCGAGGCCGGCAGCCGACTTGAGGTCGATCGCGACCGACTGTTTGCCGCGGTTGAAGATGTGGAAGCTGATCGCGTCACCGTGCCGGAAGTCGGGGCCCATGTGGCGTGCGTCGTCGCCACCGTCGACGCGCTCAAGCTTGATCACCTCGGCCCCCAGGTCGGCCAGGATCGCCCCGGCGAACGGGCCGGCCAGCACCTGACCGAGTTCGAGCACACGCAGACCGTCGAGCACCTTGTCCATGCGCAGAGTATGCGGCGAGTGCCGATCGCAAGACTGCGGCAGCGGTCCTGGCGGCACAATCGGCACCATGACGCTGACCGAGCTGAAGTACATCGTCGCGGTGGCGCGCGAGCGCCACTTCGGCCGTGCGGCCGAGGCCTGCTTCGTGTCGCAGCCCACGCTCAGCGTGGCGATCAAGAAGCTCGAGGAAGAGCTCGACGTCAAGATCTTCGAGCGCGGCGCCAGCGAGGTGACGGTGACGCCGCTGGGCGACGAGATCGTGCGCCAGGCGCAGCAGGTGATCGAGCAGGCGGCGTCGATCAAGGAGATCGCCAAGCGCGGCAAGGACCCGGTCAGCGGCCCGCTGCGTCTGGGCATCATCTACACCATCGGCCCCTACCTGCTGCCCGACCTGGTGCGCCAGGCGATCGAGCGCGTGCCGCAGATGCCGCTGATGCTGCAGGAGAACTTCACCGCCCGGCTGCTGGAGATGCTGCGCACCGGCGAGCTCGACTGCGCGATCCTGGCCGAGCCCTTTCCCGACACCGGGCTGGCGGTGGCGCCGCTGTACGACGAGCCCTTCATGGCCGCGGTGCCGGTGTCGCACCCGCTGGCCAAACGCAAGAGCGTCAGCGCCGAAGAGCTCAAGAGCGAGACCATGCTGCTGCTGGGCACGGGGCACTGCTTTCGCGACCACGTGCTTGAGGTCTGCCCCGAGTACGCGCGCTTCTCGTCCGATGCCGAGGGCATCCGCAAGAGCTTCGAGGGCAGTTCACTCGAGACCATCAAGTACATGGTGGCCTCGGGCATGGGCGTGACCGTGGTGCCGCAGCTCAGCGTGCCGAAAGACCGGCAGCCGCACATCCGCTACGTGCCTTTCACGGATCCGGTGCCCACGCGCCGGGTGGTTTTGGCCTGGCGCCGCACCTTCACGCGCTACGAAGCGATTGCGGCGCTGCGCAATGCGATCTACGCCTGCCCGCTGACCGGGGTGAAGCGGCTGTCCTGAGCGCCGACACTGCCGGGCGCGGCGGGCACGGCTGGCGCGTCAGCTCAAGGGGTAGTCGTAGCGGATGAAACCCTTGAACGCCGCCACCTTGTCATACAGTGCGCGCGCCGTGCTGTTGTGGTCCTGCGTCAACCAGTACAGCCGCGTGGCGCCGCGCTGGCGTGCGGCCTGGGCCACGGCTTCGATCAGTGCGCGCGCCACGCCCTGGCCGCGCGCGGCCGGGTCGGTGTACAGGTCCTGCAGGTAGCAGGCGTCTCGCGCCCAGGTGCCGGTGTGGAACAGGTAATGCACGATGCCTACCAGGCGGCCGTCGAGCCTGGCGCCGAGCGCGTGCACGCCGTCGTCGGCCATCAGGCGGCGCCATGCCTCATCGTATTCGGCGGCACTGGTGGGCGTGTTGTAGAAGGCCTTGTAGCCGGCGGCCAGTTCGCCCCAGGCGGCACGGTCGGCGGCGGTGAGTCGGGCAACGGTGATCATCTTGGCGCAAAGTCCTGCATCAGGCGGGCCAGGGGGTCGGCCGCATTGTGGTGTTGCAGGCCGAGCACCACGCCCAGGTGGTCAGCCGCGCTGCGGTTCTGGCTGAGCTTGAACTTGCCGGCCCAGCGCTGCACCGGGATGCGGATGCCCACGATGGCGCGCAGCATCTGGTCGATGTAGTCGGCCGGCGCATCGCTGACCGACCAGGGCTGGGCTTGGCTGGCTTCGTGCAGATTCGTCAGCGCCCTCACGATGGCCAGCACGCCGTCACGATCTTCCACCGCCTGCGCCGTGCCATGGGCGTGCACGACCGCGTAGTTCCAGGTCGGCACCGCCTTGCCATGCTCGCGCTTGGACGGGTACCAGGACGGCGAAACGTAGGCGCCGGCACCCTGGAACACCAGCACGCCGGGCCCGGGCTTGCGCCACAACGGGTTGGCGCGCGCCACATGGCCGACCAGCGTGCCGTGTTCGCCCGCGGTCTCGTCGAGCATGAAGGGGATGTGGTTGACGACCGGCTGGCCGTCGACCACCGTGGCCCAGGTCGCCAGCGGGTGCTGGCGCACCAGGCCGTGCAACACGGCGGGGTCAGTGATCTCGAAGTGTGAGGGCAGGTACATCGCTGTCCTTCAATCGGCCAGTGCGGGTTCGCAGCGAACGTCGCTCTTCACCGAGTTGGCGATGTAGCACTGCTCGTGTGCGGCATGGTGCAGCTGTTCATGCTGATCGGCCGTGGGCCGGCGCGCGCCGCCGAAGCGCACCACCGGACGCAGTGTGACCCGCGTGATGGCCATCTTGCCGGCGGCGTTGCGTGCCATCACGCCCACGGCATCGTCACGGTAGTCGTCGACCACGTAGCCGCCCTTGCCAGCCAGGTGCAGGAACCACAGCAGGTGGCAGCTCGACAGCGATGCGACGAAGGCCTCTTCGGGGTCGACGGCAGCGGGGTCTGACCAGGGCAGCGGCACCGAACTGGGCGCCGACGATCCCGGCACCACCGCGCCGCCGTCGAAGCGCCAGTCGTGGCGCCGGTGGTAGCGGTTGTCGCTGAAGACCTCGTTCGCCTGGCGCTGCCAGTGGATGGTGGCGGTGTATTCGGACATGGCCAGGGCTAAGTGGTGCGGGGCCGCAGCTTAGCGCGGCCTGGCCGCCCGAGGTCGGGCCCGGGTGCTGACGAATAATCGGGCATGAGCGACCGCAACCCCGACGACAAGACCGCCCCTGCACCCACGGCCACCGGCCTGCGCCAGGGCCTGACCAGCTACGGCGACCGCGACTTCTCGCTGTTCCTGCGCAAGGCCTTCATCAAGGGCGCGGGCTATACCGACGCTGCGCTCGACCGCCCGGTGGTCGGCATCGCCGCCACCGGCAGCGCCTACAACCCCTGCCACGGCAACATGCCGCAACTGGTCGAGGCCGTCAGCCGCGGTGTGATGCTGGCCGGCGGGCTGCCGATGGTCTTCCCGACCATGACGCTGCACGAAAGCTTTGCCGCGCCGACCAGCATGTACCTGCGCAACCTGATGGCGATGGAGACCGAGGAGCTGTTGCGTGCGCAGCCGATGGACGCGGTGGTGCTGATCGGTGGCTGCGACAAGACCGTGCCGGCGCAGCTGATGGCTGCGGCATCGGCCGGGCTGCCGGCGGTGCAGCTGATCACCGGCTCGATGCTGACCGGGTCGCACCGCCACCAGCGTGTGGGTGCCTGCACCGACTGCCGGCGTTACTGGGCACGCTTTCGTGCACAAGAGATCGACGAGGCCGAGGTGTCCGCCGTGAACAACCAGTTGGTGGCCAGCGTGGGCACCTGTTCGGTGATGGGCACGGCCAGCACCATGGCCTGCATCGCCGAGGCACTGGGCATGACCGTGCCCGGCGGCGCCAGCCCGCCGGCGGTGACGGCCGACCGCATGCGCGTGGCCGAGCTCAGCGGCGAGCAGGCGGTGCGCATCGCACGCTCGCGGCTGACGATCGACCAGGTGCTGACGGCCAAGGCCTTCGAGAACGCGATGCGCGTGCTGCTGGCCATCGGCGGGTCGACCAACGGCATCGTGCACTTGACGGCGATGGCCGCGCGCATGGGTTTCGAGATGGACCTCGACGCCCTCGACCGCATGGGCCAGGGCACGCCGGTGCTGCTCGACCTCAAGCCCAGCGGCCAGCATTACATGGAAGACTTTCACGCCGCTGGTGGCATGGCCACGCTGCTGCGCGAACTGAAGCCGCTGCTGCATCTGGATGCGATCACGGTGAACGGCTGCACGCTGGGCGAGCAGATCGACGCCGCCGGGCCGGGATTCGAGCAGGACGTGGTGCGGCCGCGGTCGAACCCGATCTATGCCCAGGGCGGCTTGGCCGTGCTGCGCGGCAACCTGGCGCCGGGTGGCGCCATCGTCAAGGCCAGTGCCGCCACCGCGGCCTTGATGGAGCACGAAGGCCGTGCCGTTGTGTTCGAGGATGCCGCGGATCTGGCCGCACGCATCGACGATCCGTCACTGGATGTGAATGCCGACGACATCCTCGTGCTCAAGCGCATCGGCCCCAAGGGCGCGCCGGGCATGCCCGAGGCCGGCGCTTTGCCGATTCCGCTGAAGCTGGCGCGTGCCGGCGTGAAGGACATGGTGCGCATCAGCGACGGCCGCATGAGCGGCACCGCCTTCGGCACCGTGGTGCTGCACGTCACCCCCGAAGCAGCCGAGGGCGGCCCGCTGGCCTGGGTGCGCAGTGGCGACCGCATCGTCTTGAGCGTGGCGCGGCGCGAGCTGACGCTGCAGGTCAGCGAGGCCGAGATGGCGGCACGCCGTGCGGCGCAGCCGTTGCAGCCACCGGCGGCCGAGCGCGGCTACCGCAAGCTGTTTCTGCAGCATGTGACGCAAGCTGACCGGGGTGTGGACTTCGACTTCCTGCAGCCGGCATCAAACGGCAGGCGCATCCCGAGCGCGTGAGCATCGTCGAAAGACTGCTGTCGAAGTGCCGCTAGCGCAGTGCCAAGTCCAGCGCCACTCCGGCGAACAGCGCGAAGCCGACCCAGTGGTTGAGCCGGAAGGCCTTGAAGCAGCCTTCGCGCGTGCGTCCCCTGATCAGCGCGTAGTGCCACAGCACCTGCGCCGCGGCTGCGGCCACGCCCAGCAGATAGACCCGGCCCAACCCCAGGCGCAGGCCCAGCCAGGCCCAGATCGCCAGGTACAGCGCGTAGAAGATCATCACCGCCGCGACGTCCAGCCGGCCCAGCGTGATGGCCGAGGTCTTCATGCCCAGCGCCAAGTCGTCGTCGCGATCGACCATCGCGTATTCGGTGTCATAGGCCAGCACCCAGAACAGGTTGCCCAGCAGCAGACCCCAGGCATGCGGCGGCACGGCGGCCGGGATCGTCGACAGCGACCAGGCCGTGCCACCCTGAACCGCGGCGAAGGCCATCGGGATGCCGAAGCTGAACGCCACGCCCAGTACCGCCTGCGGCATCGCCAACACGCGTTTGGCGTAGGGATGAAGCAGCGCGATCACCAGCGCCGCAAACGAAAGCAGGATGGCTGCCGGCGAGGTGGTCAACACCAGCATGAAGGCGATCAACGCCAGCAGTGCTCCGAACTGCAGCGCTTGGCTCACGCTCAGCAGCCCGGCCGTGACCGGGCGCTGAGCGGTGCGTTTGACGTGGCGGTCGAAGTCGCGGTCTGCCACGTCGTTGACGCAGCAGCCGGCACTGCGCATCAGGATCGTGCCCAGCACGAAGACGATCAGCAGATGCCAGCCCGGGAAACCGTCGGCGGCGATCCACAGCGCACTCAGCGTCGGCCACAGCAACAGCAACCAGCCGGCCGGGCGGTTCCAGCGGATCAGGTCGAGATAGAGCGCGGCGCGAGTCGGCGCCAGGGCTTCGGAGCTCATGGGCCGGATTATCCCGATCGACCTTCCCCTTCAAGCGACTTGAAAGCCAATGCGGCAAGGCCTACGCTGCGCAAGCGCCGTTTCGGCGCAAATACCGGGAGGGCGGAAATGAGCAGATGGAACAGTTGGGCCGCCGCTGGGCGGATGGGCGTGCTTTGCGTGGGCTTGCTGCTGATTGCAGCACTCTCGCCCGCGGCGCTGGCGCACAGTGCGTCAACTGGCGCTGGCTGGCAAAAGGTGCAAGCCACGGGCGCGGTGCAGGGTCTGGATGGGCGAAGTCACACGGCCACCTGCAGCGGCTATCCAGGCACCGATGCAAAGTTCAACTTCTGGACGCGCAAGGGCAAGTCGCGCAACCTGGTGATCTATCTGGAAGGCGGGGGTGCCTGCTGGGACGACCTGACCTGCACCTTCCCGTACGACAGCAGGCTGCCCACCGGCGTGCCGCAGTTCTATTCGGCGGCGATGGCCAGCAGCGAAAAACCGGCCCAACTGGGCGGGCTGTTCAACCTGAACCGCAGCGACAACCCGGTCAAGGACTGGGACATGGTCTATGTGCCGTACTGCACCGGTGATCTGCATTCCGGCACCACGACCGGCACCTACATCAATGCCGGGCATCCGGCATACCAGCATCTGCCGGGCCAGTTCGACATCCGGCATCAGGGTTTCAGTAACCTGATGGTGGTGCTGGACTGGGTCAAGCGCAATGTTCAGGCGCCCGCGCGGGTGCTGGTGGCGGGGTCGAGTGCCGGTGGCTATGGCGCGTCGATCAACTTCCCCTGGGTGCGAACCTTGTTCCCCGCGGCGCAGATGCGTGTGTTGGCCGACGCCAGCCAAGGCGTGACCACGCCCAACTGGGACCAGGGCACGCCGGGCCGGGGTTCGTGGCAGGTGCAGCTGCCGCCCTGGGCCATCAACATGAACCCGGCCGCCGTCAGCGGGCCCGAGTTGTTGCGCCTGGCGGCACAAGCCCATCCCGACGTGCGCGTGGCGCAGTTCAGCACCAATTTCGACCTCGAGCAGGTGCAGTTCTATGGCGTGATGAAGGAATACTACGGCCCCGGCAGCGCCTGCCCCTACCCGGTGCTCGACTGGAACCGGCAGATGGTCAGCACGATGCGAAGCTACGCGCAGACCTTGCCCAACTATCGGCATTACCTGGCGGCGGGCACCTATCACACCATCCTGACCGGCAATGACTTCTACACCGAGCGCACCTTTGGCGTGGCCTTCAACGACTGGCTGGGTGCGATGGTGGCGGCCGATGTCGACCAACCCTGGCGCTGGCGCAACGTGGCCTGCCTGGGCTGCTTGATCCAGCTGCCTTGCCCGACGCCTTGAGAACGGCGATTGCAGTCTTGGATTGCCACCCCGAGGTGCAGACGGCATTGGCCGCCGGCGCCCCGGTGGTGGCGCTGGAATCGACGCTGATCGCGCATGGCATGCCCTGGCCGCATAACCTGGAAACCGGGCGGCGGCTGGAGGCCGAGGTGCGGCGCCATGGCGCCGTGCCAGCCACGATTGCGGTGCTGGGCGGGCGCCTGAAAGTCGGCCTTTCGGCGGCGGAGCTCGAGGGCCTGGCGCGTGGTGGCGCGAGGGTGGCCAAGGTCAGCCGGCGTGATCTGGCGCTGTTGGTGGCCACGGGGGCCGACGGCGCCACCACGGTGGCGGCGACGATGATCGTGGCCGCGTTGGCCGGCATCAAGGTCTTTGCCACCGGCGGCATCGGCGGTGTGCACCGCGGCGCCGAGCGCTCGTTCGACATCTCGGCCGACCTGCTGGAACTGGCGCAGACGCCGGTGGCCGTGGTGTGCGCAGGCGCCAAATCGATTCTCGACCTGGCGTTGACGCTGGAAGTGCTGGAGACGCATGGCGTGCCGGTGATCGGCTACCGCTGCAGCAGCCTGCCGGCCTTCTACGTGCGCGACAGCGGCCACGCGTTGGCCCAGCGGCTCGATCAACCCGAGGCCCTGGCGCTCGCGATGCATGCGCATTGGCAGCTGGGCCTGAAAGGTGGGCTGGTGATTGCCAACCCGATCCCGGCCCAGCATGAAATGCCGCGCGAACGCATCGACGCGGCGATCGATCAGGCGCTGGCTGAAGCGGCGGCGCAAGGCATTCAGGGCAAGGCCAGCACGCCCTTCCTGCTGGCGCGCGTGGCCGATCTCACCGGCGGCGACAGCCTGGCCGCCAACATCGCCCTGGTGCTGAACAACGCCGCGCTGGCGGCGCAGGTGGCGCTGGCCTATGTGGCCCTCAACCGCGCAGCAGGTTGATCAGAGGTTTGCCGTTGCGGTCGCGGTAGACGTCGAAGCCGGCGTCGATCGACAACACATGCCGCAGCTTCAGCCGGGCAGCGGCCTCGGCGATCGACGCGTCGGCCAGATCGAACGGCAGGTCGGCAAAGCGCTCACTGATGCGCAGGACTTCGGTCAACGACCCTTCGACGGCGCGGTCGAACGAGATGCCGCCGCGTTGCGCCCAGCGCAGGAAGTCGAGTGCAGCGTTGTTGTGGATGCGCCGGGCCAGCAGGGCGCAGACCTCGGTGGCCACGCACCAGGTGCTGAGCAGCGGTGCCGCCGGGTTGTGCTGCAGCCAGGATCGCACCGGCGCGTGCCAGCGGTCGCTGCCGTTGAACAAGGCGATCAGCGGACCACTGTCGACCAGCACCGGGCCGGCATGAGCAAGGTAGCGTGCCGAAGGCTCAGCGGCCGCGGCGGGCATGGCGCGCTGCTGCGATGTCGGCCAGGCTGCCCTTGCGGCCTTGGGCCAGGTCGGTCGGGCCCTGGTAGCGACCGAAGAACTCGGCCCCCAGATCGTGCGCCGACCGTGCCGGTTCAGCGTCGGCCTGGTCGAGGTAGGCCAGCAACGCCGCGCGCACCACGTCGCTGGTGCTTCGGCCCGTGCTGGCCGCACGCTGCCGCAGTCGCTCTTCGAGCGGCAGATCGAGCTTGATGGTGATGGTCATGGGTTGCGGTCGGTTTTGATAATACGAAGCGTATTACCGATACCTCGACCCGTCAACCGGCCAGCTGCTTCTGGAACACCAGCCCCGCATGCTCGCGCAGCGCGTGGAACTGGATCTTGGGCCAGTTGTCCTGCATCGCACGCAGCTCGCCGGCGTATTCCAGCAGCACGCAGGGTGCGTCCACCGCGTCCAGCGCCACGCGGTGCGCGTTGCCGTCGATGAAGCGCTGCAGCTCCTTGGCATCGCTGCAGGTCACCCAGCGCGCCACGTTGTAGCGGGCCGGCTGGATGCGCGCCTTGACACCGTATTCGTGTTCCAGCCGGTGCGCCACCACCTCGAACTGCAGCTGGCCCACGGCGCCCAGCAACAGCATGCTGCCGGCCACCGGGCGAAAGACCTGGATCGCGCCCTCTTCGCCCAGCTGCGTGAGGCCGGCGCGCAGCTGCTTGCTGCGCAGCGGGTCGGCCACCTCGACGCTGCGGAACATCTCGGGCGCGAAGAACGGCAGCCCGGTGAACTGCAGCGCCTCGCCCTCGGTCAGCGTGTCGCCCAGCTGCAGCACGCCATGGTTGGGGATGCCGATGATGTCGCCGGCATAGGCCTCGTCCAGCAGCTCGCGGCGCTGGCTGAGGAATGACACCACCGTGTTCGGCCGCAGCTCTTTGCCGCTGCGCACCACCTTCAGCCGCATGCCGCGCTCGAAATGGCCGCTGGCCACGCGCACGAAGGCGATGCGGTCGCGGTGCGCCGGGTCCATGTTGGCCTGGATCTTGAAGACGACGCCGGTGAACTTGGGCTCGTCGGGCTGCACCACACGCTGGATCGCGGCGCGGCTCGCCGGGCGGCGGCGCCAGGTCGACCAGCGCGTCCAGCACCTCGCGCACGCCGAAGTTGTTGATCGCCGAACCGAAGAACATCGGCGTCTGGCGGCCAGCCAGAAATTCGGCCTCGTCGAAGGCCGGTGCCGCTTCCTGCACCAGCTCGACCTCGCCACCGGCTTGTTCGTAGGCGGCGCCGAAGCGGGTTTGCAGCAGCGGGTTGGCCAGGCCGTCGATGATCTCGTCGTTGTCGCGGTCGCGGTCTTCGCCGGGCGAGAACACGCGCATCTGCTGTTTGCGCAGGTCGAGCACGCCGCCGAAGAACTTGCCCATGCCCACCGGCCAGGTGAAGGGCACGACCTCCATGCCCAGCTCACGCTCGATCTCGTCCATCAGCGCCAGCGGCTCCTGCACCTCGCGGTCCATCTTGTTGACGAAGGTGAGGATGGGCGTGTTGCGCGCGCGGCAAACCTGCAGCAGGCGGCGCGTCTGCGGCTCCACGCCGTTCGCTGCGTCGATCACCATCAATGCCGCGTCCACCGCGGTCAATACGCGGTAGGTGTCTTCACTGAAGTCCTGGTGGCCGGGCGTGTCGAGCAGGTTGATGACGCAGTCGCGGTATTCCATCTGCATCACCGAGCTGGCCACCGAGATGCCGCGCTGCTTCTCGATCTCCATCCAGTCGCTGGTGGCGTGGCGGCTGGCCTTGCGCGCCTTCACGCTGCCGGCGATCTGGATGGCGCCGGAAAACAGCAGCAGCTTCTCGGTCAGCGTGGTCTTGCCGGCGTCGGGGTGGCTGATGATGGCAAAAGTGCGGCGGCGCCGCACGGCCTGGGCCAGGGGGGTGGTGCTGGGGTCGGTGGACATGGCGCGGGTCGCCGCGGCGCTTGGGCGCCGGCAAACGGGGTCAGAGCGGGCCCCGGGGTCGGGGCGAAGGCGCGATTATCGGCCGCGGCCCAGTTCCTGCGCCCGCGTGTGGGCCGCGTGCACGGCGCGCACGACGGCGGCCTTGACACCGCTGTCGTCCAGGCTCGTGATGGCCGCGTGTGTGGTGCCGCCCTTGGACGTGACCTGGGCGCGCAGCTCGGCCGGCTGCAGCGGTGACGCCTGGGCCAGCGCCGCCGCGCCGGCAAAGGTGCCCTGGGCCAGACGGCGGCCCTGCTCGGCGCTGAGGCCGAGCTCGGTGGCCGCCTGCATCATCGCTTCGAGAAAGTAGAAGACGTAGGCCGGGCCCGAGCCCGAGATCGCCGTCACGGCGTCGAGCTGGTCCTCGTATTCGACCCACAGCGATTCGCCGGTGGGCGCGAACAGCTGCTCGACCTGCGCGCGTGCGGCCGCATCGACCTCGGGCCGGGCATACAGGCCGGCGATGCCACGCCCGATCAGCGCCGGCGTGTTCGGCATGGCGCGTACCACCTGCGGGCTGCCACTGGCGCGTGCAATGGCGTCGCTGCGGATGCCGGCCATCACGCTGAGCTGCAAGGCGCCGGCCAGCCAGCTGCCGCAGGCGGTTGCGGCTTCGTCGAAGCTTTGCGGTTTGACGGCCCAGATCACGGTGCCGGCCTGCGACAGCGCCGCGGTGGCGACCGGCACTGCAGCCACGCCGAAGGCCTGGGCCAGCTTGTCGCGCTGCACCTCGCTGGGTTCGACCACCAGCAGGCTTCGTGGCGGGCGGCCGCTGTTGAGCAGACCGCCGATCAGCGCGCTGGCCATGTTGCCGCCGCCGATGAAAGCAATGGGTAGGCTTGTCATGACCTCAGTGTAGGGCGCTGCCGCGGCAGCGCCGGCTTCACTGCAGCTGGATCTTGCGTTGCCGGATCAGCGCCGACCAGCGTTCGGCCTCGGTCTTGACATAGTCGGCAAACTCTTGCGGGCCGCGCGGGTTGACGTCGGCACCGGCGGCGGCGAACTTGGCTTTCACGTCGGTCTGCGCCAGCACCTTGCGCAGGTCGGCCGACAGTCGATTGAGCACGTCGCGCGGCAGGCCGGCCGGCGCCACCAGGCCCTGGAAGCCCAGTGCTTCCATGCCGCCCAGGCCGAGCTCGCGCACGGTGGGCACGTCGGGCAGGTTGGGGTCGCGCCGCGGGCCGGTCACAGCCAGCGCCTTCAGCTTGCCGCCTTTGATCTGCGGCAGCAGCACGGTGCCGGCGTCGATCAGCAACTGGGTCTGGCCGCCGATGAGGTCGGTGACCGCCGGTGCGCTGCCCTTGTAGGGCACGTGCAGCAGGTCCAGCCCGGCCACCGTGTTCAGCAGTTCGCCGTTGAGGTGGGTCGAGGCACCAATGCCGCCAGAGGCAAAGTTGGCCTTGCCGGCATTGGCGCGCGCCCATTCGACAAACTGCTTGAGGTCCTTGGCCGGGTGGTCGACGCGGGTGACCGCGATGTAGCTCGTCTCGGCGATCTGGCCGACATAGGTGAACTGCTTGACCGGGTCGTACGGCATCTTGGCCGCCAGGTAGGGCGCAATCGCGAACGGCCCGGTGTTGGCCACCAGCAGGGTGTAGCCGTCGGGGGCGGCGCGGGCCAGCTCGGCGGCGGCCAGCGTGCCGCCGGCGCCGGGCTTGTAGTCGACCACCAGCGGCTGGCCCAGCGCGGCTTCAAGGCCGGCCTGCAGCGTGCGGGCCGTGAAGTCGATGCCGCCGCCGGCAGGAAAGCCGACGATCAGCCTGACCGGCTTGTTCGGATAGGGCGCTTGCGCCAAAGATCCGGTCCAGGGCGCGAGGCTGCCGGCCACGCCGCCCAGCAGGGTGCCGATCAGGTGCCTTCTTTGCATGCGGTCTCCAGGTGTTGTGGTGAGAGGGCGGCAGATCATAGGCGCAGGTCTTGCGAGGGCAAGCGGCAACCCCATATGCTCGGGCATCGGCCGCGCCGCGACCTTGCCCTCATCGTGTCCATCATGCAGACCTCGAAACCCAACGCCACCCCTGCTTCGGCCCTGTCCTACGACGTCAGCGATGCCGACTTCGAAGCCGCCGTCATCGAACGGTCGATGCAGGTCCCGGTGCTGCTGGATTGCTGGGCGCCGTGGTGCGGCCCCTGCAAGTCGCTCAAGCCCATCCTGGAAAAGCTGGCTGAGGCCTACGGCGGGCAGTTCGTGCTGGCCAAGCTCAATTCCGACGAATGCCCCGGGGTGGCGCAGGCACTGCAGCTGCGCAGCATCCCGCATGTCTTTCTGCTCAAGGACGGGCAAGTGGTCGACCAGTTCACCGGCGCCCTGCCCGAAAGCCAGGTGCGAGCCTTCCTCGACAAGCACGTCAAGCCCCAGGTGTCGCCGGTAGACCAGCTGCGCGAGCAGGCTGCCGCCGACCCCGAACAAGCCGAGGCCTTGCTGCGCCAGGCGCTGGCGTTGCAGCCCGGCCACGTCGAGGTGACGCTGGACCTGGCCGACCGTGTGATCGCGCGCGGGGCGCTGGACGACGCACTGGCGCTGCTCGAGCGCGTGGCCGCCGGGTCGCGCAATGACCGCCATGCGGCGCTGCTCAAGCGCATCGAGCTGGCGCGCAACCGGCCGCAAGGTGACCCGCAAGATCTGGCGCGGCGTATCGCTGCCAACGCCAAGGACTTCGAGGCGCGCTTCGCGCTGGCCGCCTTGCAGGTCTTCGAAGGTGACTTCAATGCCGCTTTCGATCAGTTGCTGGAGGTGGTGTTGCGCGACAAGGCCGAGTGGCGCGAAAAGGCGCGCCTGCAGCTGATCGAATGGTTCGACGTCTGCGGCGACGCCGCCGCCGTCAGCCGCGGCCGGCGCTACCTGGGCATGTACCTGAACTGAGGCCACTGGGGACCGACACCCCCGGGCTCGCCGCGCGCCATCGCCGCACATGGACGCGCTCGACAACGGCCGCGCCGAACGTGGCATCGACAAGATCGACCTGCGCATCCTGCGCGTGCTGCAGGCCGACGGCCGCATCAGCAACCTGAAGCTGGCCGAGAGCGTGCACCTGTCGCCCACCGCGGTGCTGGAACGCGTGAAGCGGCTCACGCGCGACGGCTACATCCTGGGCTACGAAGCGCGCTTGAACCCGATGAAGCTGGGCGCCGGGCTGCTGGTCTTCGTGGAGGTGCTGCTCGACCGCACCGTGCACGACGTGATGGACAACTTCCGCGCCGCGGTGCAGGTGCGCCCCGAGATCCTGGAAGCGCACCTGGTGGCCGGCGGCTTCGACTACCTGCTGAAGACGCGCGTGGCCGACATGGCGGCCTACCGCGAGTTCATCGGCAGCGTCATATGGACGCTGCCCGGCGTGCGCGAGACGCGCACCTACGCGGTGATGGAAGAGGTGAAGAACAGCGTCGCTGCTGCCGATCTTGTAGTCGGACTTGTGGTCATCGCGAGCCGAAGATGGCAGTACCCACCCGCACCAGGGTCGCACCTTCGGCCACCGCAGCTTCGAGGTCGGCGCTCATGCCCATCGACAATGTGTCCAGCGCCAGGCCCCGGGCATTCAGCGTCTGCATGAGCTCGTTCAGTGCGCGGTGCGGTGCCCGCTGGGCTTGCGGGTCGGCGGCCGGTTCGGGGATGGCCATCAGGCCGCGCAGCTGAACCCGCTCATGCGGCAAGGCCGCCACCGCGGCGGCCAGCGCCGGCACCTCGGCCGGCAGCACGCCGCTCTTGCTGGCCTCGCCGCTGATGTTGACCTGCAGGCACAGCTGCAGCGGCGGCAGCCAGGCCGGGCGCTGATCGGCCAGGCGCTGCGCGGTCTTCAGCCGGTCGACCGACTGCACCCAGTCGAAGGCCTCGGCCACCGGCGCGCGTCTTGTTGCTCTGCAGCGGGCCGATCAGGTGCCACTGCAACAGCGGGCGCAGGTCGGCCAGCGCCGCGATCTTGGCCAGCGCCTCCTGCACGTAGTTCTCGCCGAACGCGCGCTGGCCGGCGGCATGCGCCTGACGCACCGCGTCGGCGTCGAAGGTCTTGCTGACCGCCAGCAGCGTGACGCTGTTCTCGCCGCGCCCGGCGGCGGCGCAGGCCTGCCGGATGCGCTGCTTCACTTCTTGCAGGTTGCTTCCGATGCTGCCCATAATCCCCCGACCTTCCCGCGCCATGCTGCGCGCCGCATTCTGACCGCGCCCGCGAGCGCCCGACCCCATGGCGATGGACATCACCCAGCTGCTGGCCTTTTCGGTCAAGAACAAGGCCTCGGACCTGCACCTGTCGGCCGGGCTGCCGCCGATGATCCGGGTGCACGGCGACGTGCGGCGCATCAACGTCGAGGCGCTGGACCACAAGTCGGTGCACGACATGGTGTACGACATCATGAACGACGCCCAGCGCAAGCACTACGAAGAAACGCTGGAGTGCGACTTCTCGTTCGAGATCCAGGGCCTGGCGCGCTTTCGCGTCAATGCCTTCAACCAGAACCGCGGCGCGGGCGCGGTGTTCCGCACCATCCCCAGCAAGATCCTCACGCTCGAGCAGCTCAACGCGCCCAAGGTGTTCGCCGAGCTGTCGCTCAAGCCGCGCGGCCTGGTGCTGGTGACCGGCCCCACCGGCTCGGGCAAGAGCACGACGCTGGCGGCGATGGTCAACCACCTCAACGAAAACGAATACGGCCACGTGCTGACGGTGGAAGACCCGATCGAGTTCGTGCACGAGAGCAAGAAGTGCCTGATCAACCAGCGCGAGGTCGGCCCGCACACGCTGAGCTTCGCCAACGCGCTGCGCAGCGCGCTGCGCGAGGACCCCGACGCCATCCTGGTCGGCGAGATGCGCGACCTCGAGACCATCCGCCTGGCGCTGACCGCTGCCGAGACCGGCCACCTGGTGTTCGGCACCCTGCACACCAGCAGCGCGGCCAAGACCATCGACCGCGTGGTCGACGTCTTCCCGGCCGCCGAGAAGGAGATGGTGCGCGCGATGCTGTCCGAATCGCTGGTGGCGGTGATCTCGCAGACCTTGTGCAAGCTCAAGGACGGCTCGGGCCGCGTCGCCGCGCACGAGATCATGATCGCCACCTCGGCCATCAAGAACCTGATCCGCGAGAACAAGATCGCGCAGATGTACTCGTCGATCCAGACCGGCCAGAGCCTGGGCATGCAGACGCTCGACCAGAACCTCGCCGACCTGGTGCGGCGCAACGTGATCTCGCCGGCCGAGGCCCGCGCCAAGGCCAAGATCCCCGAGAACTTCCCTGGCTGAGCTGAGAACAGGCAAACGATGGAACGCGACCAGGCCTCGAAGTTCGTCAACGACCTGCTGCGGCTGATGGTCAGCCGCACCGGCTCGGACCTGTTCCTCACGGCCGACTTTCCGCCGGCGATCAAGGTCGACGGCAAGATCACCAAGGTCAGCCCGCAGCCGCTGACCGGCCAGCACACGCTGCAGCTGGCGCGCTCGGTGATGAACGACAAGCAGGCCGCCGAGTTCGAGCGCACCAAGGAATGCAACTTCGCGATCTCGCCGCAGGGCGTGGGGCGCTTTCGCGTCAACGCCTTCATGCAGCAGGGCCATGTCGGCCTGGTGTTCCGCACCATCCCGCAGACGCTGCCGACCATCGACACGCTGAACCTGCCGGTCGTGCTGAAGGACGTGGCGATGACCAAGCGCGGCCTGGTCATCTTCGTCGGCGCCACCGGCTCGGGCAAGAGCACCTCGCTGGCGGCGATGGTCGACTACCGCAACGAGAACAGCTACGGCCACATCATCACGATCGAGGACCCGGTCGAGTTCGTGCACCCGCACAAGAACTGCATCGTCACCCAGCGCGAGGTCGGCATCGACACCGACGGCTGGGAGATCGCGCTGAAGAACACGCTGCGCCAGGCGCCCGACGTGATCCTGATGGGCGAGATCCGCGACCGCGAGACGATGGAGCACGCCGTGGCCTTCGCCGAGACCGGCCACCTGTGCATGGCCACGCTGCACGCCAACAGCTCCAACCAGGCGCTGGACCGCATCATCAACTTCTTCCCCGAAGAGCGGCGCGCGCAGCTGCTGATGGACCTGTCGCTGAACCTGAAGGCGCTGGTGTCGCAGCGCCTGCTGCCGCGCCAGGAAGGCCGCGGCCGCGTGGCCGCGGTCGAGATCCTGCTGAACACGCCGTTGATCTCGGACATGATCTTCAAGGGCGAGGTCGGCGAGATCAAGGAGCTGATGAAGCGCAGCCGCGAGCTCGGCATGCAGACCTTCGACCAGTCGCTGTTCGACCTCTACGAGAGCAACCTGGTCACCCTGGAAGACGCGCTGCGCAATGCCGACTCGGTCAACGACCTGCGGCTGCAGATCAAGCTCAAGAGCCAGCGCGCGCGCAACCCCGACCTGGCGGCCGGCACCGAGCACATGGCGATCGTCGGCGACCCGCAGCGCGAACTGGACGCGCTGTCGCCCAAGCGGCGCGCCACCGACGCACGCCCCCAGTAGCGGCGGCCGTTCATGGCACCATCTGCGCCATGAACGCACCGCTGAAGACCTACGAATCCGTTCCCGCCCGCCCGGTGGCCTTTCCTCGGCCTGGGCGTGATGGGCTATCCGATGGCCGGCCACCTGGCGCGCGCCGGGCATGCCGTCACCGTCTACAACCGCACCGCGGCCAAGGCCGAGGCCTGGGCACGCGAATACGGCGGTCGCGCCGCCGCCACGCCGGCGCTGGCGGCCGCTGATGCCGACTTCGTGTTCTGCTGCGTCGGCAACGACGACGACCTGCGCTCGGTGGTGCTGGGCGACCACGGTGCGCTGGCCGGCATGAAGGCCGGCGCGGTGCTCGTCGACCACACCACGGCGTCGGCCGCGGTGGCGCGTGAATTGCACGCCCTGGCCGCCGAACGCGGCCTGGGTTTTGTCGACGCGCCGGTTTCCGGTGGTCAGGCCGGCGCCGTCAACGGCTGCTGACCGTGATGTGTGGCGGCGATGCGGCCGCCTTCGATGCCATGCGGCCGGTGGCCATGGCCTTCTCGCGCGCCGTCACCCTGGTGGGCGCGCCCGGCGCCGGCCAGCTGGCCAAGATGGTCAACCAGATCTGCATCGCCGGCCTGGTGCAGGGCCTGTCCGAGGCCATCGCCTTCGGCCAGAAGGCCGGGCTGGACATGAAGCAGGTGCTGGACGTGATCGGCAAGGGCGCGGCGCAGAGCTGGCAGATGGACAACCGCGGCAAGACCATGGTCGACGACCAGTTCGACTTCGGCTTTGCCGTCGACTGGATGCGCAAGGACCTCGGCCTGGTGCTCGACGAGGCGCGCCGCAACGGCGCGCCGCTGCCGGTGACGGCGCTGGTCGACCAGTTCTACGCCGACGTGCGGCGGGGGCTGGCCTGGGGCACGTCCAGCCTGATCCGCCGCCTGAAGCAGGCCGCCGGCGCCGCTGCCGGCGGCTGCTCAGTTGGTGCCGCCTGGTTGCAGGTTGGCCAGGTCGGCCTCGGTGATCAGCTCGAAGACCTTGACGACCTTCTGCACGCCGGGCACCGAGCGCGCCACGTCGGCGAAGCGGTTGGCCTCGCGCTCGGTCACACGCCCCATCAGGTAGACGATGCCGCGTTCGGTCACGACCTTGGCCGCCGGTGCCTGCAGGTCCTTGGCGTCGACGAACGACGCCTTGACCTTGCCCGACAGGATGCCGTCGTTGGCGCGCGCGCCGGCTGAACTGGTGTCCATCACCGCCAGTTCGTTGACCACCGAGCGCACGGCGTCGATGCGGCTGACGACCTGTTCGACCGCCTGGCGGTCGGCGTCGCGCGAGACCTCGCCGGTGATCAGCGCCAGCCGGTTGTAGCTGGTCACGTTGACGTGGCCGCCGATGCCCAGCTCGCGCACGCGGGCCAGCGACTTGAGCTCGATCGCCTGGTCCTCGACCTGGGTGCCCGAGGTGCGGCGGTCCAGCGCCATCATCGTGCCGCCGACCATGGCGCCGCCGATCAGCAGCGGCGCGCAGCCGGGCAGCGCCACGGCCGCGCTGGCACCGGCCAGCGCCAGCGCCAGGGTTCGGGCTCCGGCGCCGGCAAGGGCCGGCAGGGTCTTGCGGGGTTGGTTCGGGGTCATTCCTGGTCTCCCATCAGTTGCACGTCGACCGCATCGCACAGCGCGTGAAGCACCAGCAACTGGGCTTCGAGCACGCGGCTCGTGCGTTCATGCGGTACGGTGATCAGAACGTCCGTCTCGGCCAAAGTTTCACGCAGGCCGGCACCACTGGTGCCGACCAGCAGCACGACGGTCATGTCCTTGCCCTGGGCGGTGCGCACGGCGGCCATGCTGGCGTCGAGGTCGCCGGCCGCCGGGTCGATCAGCAACAGCAGATCGCCGGGCAGGCCCAGCGCTTGTATCACGCGCGGCTCGGGCGCGATGCTCAGCGCGGCCAGCGGCGGGCGTTCGCGTTCGAGCCGGCCGACCAGCAGCGCGGCGCGTGCTGGGCCAGCAGCGCACCGCCGCCCTGGCCGCACAACAGCAGTTTGCCGCCGGCGGTCAGCGCGCTGACGATGGCGTTCACCGCATCGGCAATCGGCCGCGCCAGGGCCTCGGCGGTCTGGTACTGGAGGTCGGCACCTTCGAAGAATTGCTGCTGGATGCGCTGTTCGAGCATGGAGACCCATCATATGCGAGCACCCCCGTCGCCCTTCCATGCCTCAGGCGCCGTCGAACGCACCCGGTAACCATTCGATGCAGCCCTGGTCGATGGCCACCACGTCGAAGCGGCAGGGCGGCAGCACCGGCAGGCGCAGCAGGTAGTGCCGGGCCGCCAGTCGCAGGCTGGCCTGCTTGGCCGTGCCGATGCTGGCGGCCGCGCCGCCATGCAGGCCGCTGCGCCGGCTGCGCACTTCCACGAAGACCAGCGTGCCGTCGCGGTCGCGCAGGATCAGGTCGATCTCGCCACCACGCGCCGACGGGCCGCGGGCGACTCGATAATTGCGCTCCACCAACCGCAGGCCCTGGCGCTGCAGATGGGCCAGGGCCAAGGCCTCGGCCTCGTCGCCGCGCCGCTTGCTGACCGGGGCCGCTGCCTTGTCGATCATCGATGCCTCCTTGTTGCGTGCGGCCGCTACGGCCGCCGCCGGCCACCAGAGCCACCCCGGCGCCACGCTGTACCTGGTGGCCACGCCGATCGGCAACCGCGCCGACATCACGCTGCGCGCGCTGCACGTGCTGGCGCGCGCCGACACGGTGGCCTGCGAGGATACGCGGGTGACCGCGCAGCTGCTGGCGCACTACGGGCTGGACGGCAAGGCCCTGCTGGCCGTGCACGCACACAACGAGAACGAGGCGGCGGCACGTGTGTGCCAGCGGCTGGCGGCCGGCGAGGTGGTGGCCTTCGTCAGTGACGCCGGCACGCCGGGGTGTCGGACCCCGGCGCGCGGCTGGTCGCGGCCGTGGTGGCGCGGCCACCGGGTGGTGCCCATCCCGGGCCCCAGCAGTGCGCTGGCCGCGCTCAGCGTGGCCGGCGACGGCGGGGCCGGTGTTTTCGCGTTCCGCGTGCTTCCCGCCAAGGGCGCCGAGCGCCAGGCGGCCTTGCAGGCCGTGGCCGACGACCTGCAGACGCAGATCCTGTTCGAGGCACCGCACCGCATCCAGGCGC
Organism: Rubrivivax sp.; assembly: GCA_016707445.1. GTDB lineage: Bacteria > Pseudomonadota > Gammaproteobacteria > Burkholderiales > Burkholderiaceae_C > Rubrivivax. Next base: position 180,488 of record JADJHR010000006.1, on the reverse strand, counting down.
TGGCGGCCGGCCTGGCTGCCGTGGCGCCACAGCGGCGCCTGACCGTGGGGCGCGAACTGACCAAGCAGTTCGAGACCGTGGTCACGCTGCCGGCCGGCCAGGCGCCGGCCTGGCTGGCGGCGGATGCCAACCGCCTGCGTGGCGAATTCGTGCTGGTGCTGCATGCGCAGCCGGCTGTGGCGGTCGACCACGGGGCGCTGCCGGCCGACGCCGAGCGTTGCCTGGCGGTGTTGCAGCGCGAACTGCCGCTCAAGCAGGCCGTGACACTGGCCGCCGAGATCAGCGGCGCGCCGCGCAATGCGCTGTACCAGCGGGCACTGCAGCGGCAGGAGACCGGCGCCTGAGCCGCTGCAGCACCCCCACCCAGAGCTGGCGCGACCCCCTCTCTCTACAATTGATTTCCGTTTGTACCGAGGCGCCACCGATGATCAGCCGTGAACCGACTCTCGAACGCCTGGCCATCGCGCAGGCGCTGATGCTCGAGCCCTTCGGCCTCGACGACGCGGCGCTGACACGGGCCCTGGCCACCATCCGCGAACACCGGGTGGACGACGCCGACCTGTACTTCCAGACCACCCGCCACGAGGGCTGGAGCCTGGAGGAGGGCATCGTCAAGAGCGGCAGCTTCAGCATCGACCAGGGCGTGGGCGTGCGTGCCGTGGCCGGCGAGCGCACGGCCTTTGCGTACAGCGACGACCTGTCGCCGGCCAGCCTGATGGACGCCGCGCGCACGGTGCGCACCATTGCGGCAGCCGGGCAGGACCGCCGCATCAAGCTGGAGCGCACACCCAGGTTCGCGCGCAGCCGCGTGCTGTATGCGCCGACCGACCCCATTGCCACGCTGGACAGCACGCAGAAGGTGGCCCTGCTCGAGAAGGTGGAGCAGCTGGCGCGCGCCAAGGATCCGCGCATCGCGCAGGTGATGGCCGGCCTGGCGGCCGAGTACGACGTGGTGATGGTGGCGCGTGCCGACGGCACGCGCGCCGCCGACGTGCGCCCGCTGGTGCGCCTGAGCGTGACCGTGATCGCCGAGCAAGGCGGCCGGCGCGAGGTGGGCTCGGGTGGCGGCGGCGGCCGCTTCGGCCTCGGCTATTTCACCGACGATGTGATCGAGAGTTATGTCGACCATGCCGTGAATGCCGCGCTGACCAACCTGGACAGCCGGCCGCTTCCTGCCGGTGACATGACCGTGGTGCTGGGCCCGGGCTGGCCCGGCGTGCTGCTGCACGAAGCGGTGGGCCACGGGCTGGAAGGCGACTTCAACCGCCGCGGCAGCAGCACCTTCAGCGGCCGCCTCGGCCAGCGCGTGGCCGCCAAGGGCGTGACCGTGCTCGACGACGGCACCATCGCCGACCGCCGCGGCTCGCTGAACGTCGACGACGAAGGCCACGCCACGCAGCGCAACGTGCTGATCGAGGACGGCATCCTGCGCGGCTACATGCAGGACAGCCTGAACGCGCGCCTGATGGGCGTGAAGCCCACCGGCAACGGCCGCCGCGAGAGCTATGCCCATGTGCCGATGCCGCGCATGACCAACACCTACATGCTGGGCGGCGACAAGGACCCGGCCGAGATCGTGGCCAGCATCAAGCGCGGCCTGTACGCCACCAACTTCGGCGGCGGCCAGGTCGACATCACCAGCGGCAAGTTCGTGTTCTCGGCCAGCGAGGCCTTCTGGGTCGAAAACGGCAAGATCCAGTACCCGGTCAAGGGCGCCACCATCATCGGCAACGGGCCCGATGCGATGACCCGCGTCAGCCTGATCGGCAACGACATGAAGCTCGACACCGGTGTCGGCGTGTGCGGCAAGGACGGGCAGAGCGTGCCGGTGGGCGTGGGCCAGCCCACGCTGCGCATCGACCGCCTCACCGTGGGCGGCACCGCGTGACAGCGGCCCTGGCCGGCGACGTCACGCTGGCCGACATCCAGGCCGCTGCCGCGCGCCTGGCCGGGCAGGTGCTGGACACGCCCTGCGTCGAATCCCGGACGCTGTCGCAGCTGACCGGCGCGCGCATCTTCCTGAAGTTCGAGAACCTGCAGTTCACCGCGTCGTTCAAGGAGCGCGGCGCGCTGAACAAGCTGCTGGCGCTGGTGGCCGATCGTGATGCCGGACGCTGCGTGCTGAACGGTGTCATCGCGGCATCGGCCGGCAACCATGCGCAAGGCGTGGCCCACCACGCGCAGCGCCTGGGGTTGCGCGCCGTGATCGTGATGCCGCAGTTCACGCCGACGGTGAAGGTCGAGCGCACGCTGGGCTTCGGTGCCGAGGTGGTGCTGCACGGCGAGAACTTCGACGCCGCGCGCGAACACGCATTGCAACTGGCGGCCGAGCAGCAGCTCAGCTTCGTACATCCCTTCGACGACGCCCTGGTCATCGCCGGCCAGGGCACGATCGGCCTGGAGATGCTGCAGGCGCAGCCCACGCTGGATACGCTGGTGATCGCGGTGGGCGGGGGTGGCCTGATCTCGGGCATTGCCACCGCCGTGCGCGCGCTCAAGCCCGGGGTCGAAATCGTCGGCGTGCAGGCCGAGCGCTTTGCAGCGATGTTCGATGCCATCAAGGGCACGCAGCATGTGCAAGGGGCCAGCACCATCGCCGACGGCATCGCGGTGGGCCAGCCCGGACGCCTGACGCAGCGATTGATCGCCGAGCGTGTGGACGACCTGCTGCTGGTGGACGAGGGTGACCTCGAGCAGGCGGTATTGATGCTGCTGGAGATCGAGAAGACCGTGGTCGAAGGTGCCGGGGCGGCCGGGCTGGCGGCGCTGATCAAGCATCCGCAGCGCTTTGCCGGCCGTCAGGTGGGCCTGGTGCTGTGCGGCGGCAACATCGACCCGCTGCTGCTGGCGGCCATCATCGAGCGCGGCATGGTGCGCGCCGGCCGGCTGGCGCGCATCCGCGTCGGCGCGCGCGACCACGCCGGCGTGCTGGCGCGCATCACGGCGCTGGTGGCCGAGGCCGGCGCCAACATCGACGAAGTGCACCACCAGCGCGCGTTTTCCAGCCTGTCGGCGCAGAACGTCGAGGTCGAACTGGTGCTGCAGACGCGCAACCCCGACCATGTGGCCCAGGTGGTGCAGCGGCTGCAAGACGCAGGCTTTGCGGCGGCGGCCTACTGATCCTGGCGCTACCGCGTCAGCTGGGCGTGATCTCGGCCGTGCTACATTTCTTCGCCATGCGCTGCACGCCATTTTATTTTGCGACCTTCTGGTTCTCGCCCCCATCGGTGGCTGGAGAGGCTTAGGCGCACGCAAGCAGCAAGACAAGCGCAACCCCCTACAGACCGCCGGCGACCCCGGCGGTTTTTTATTGTCCAGCCGCCCCTTGTTCCACTTTCAGGAAGATCGACATGAACCCCCCATCCAGCAAAGCCGGCAGCCTGCTTGGTGAAAGCCGCTTTGCGCTGTCGGAGAGGACCAGTGAGACCGACGACCAGCGCATCCGCGACGTCACGCCGCTGCCGCCGCCCGAACACCTGATCCGCTTCTTCCCGATCGCCGACACGCCGATCGAGACCCTGATCGGCAGCACGCGCAACAACGTGCGCCGCATCATCGGCGGCGATGACGATCGCCTGCTGGTGGTCGTCGGCCCCTGCTCGATCCACGACCCCATGGCGGCGATGGACTATGCGCGTCGGCTGAAGCTCGAACGCGACAAGCACGCGGCCGATCTGGAGGTGCTGATGCGCGTGTATTTCGAAAAGCCTCGCACCACGGTGGGCTGGAAGGGCCTGATCAACGACCCCTACCTGGACGAAAGCTACCGCATCCACGAAGGGCTGCGCATCGCACGCCAGCTGCTGGTCGACATCAACCGCCTGGGTGTGCCGGCGGGCAGCGAGTTTCTCGATGTCATCAGCCCCCAGTACATCGGTGACCTGATCAGCTGGGGCGCGATCGGCGCCCGCACGACCGAGAGCCAGGTGCACCGCGAGCTGGCGTCGGGCCTGAGCGCGCCGGTGGGTTTCAAGAACGGCACCGACGGCAACCTGAAGATCGCCACCGACGCCATCCAGGCGGCGGCGCGGCCGCATCACTTTCTGTCGGTGCACAAGAACGGCCAGGTGGCGATCGTCGAGACCAAGGGCAACAAGGACTGCCACGTGATCCTGCGCGGCGGCAAGGCGCCGAACTACGACGCCGCCAGCGTGGCGGCCGCCTGCCAGGACCTGCAGGCGGCCAAGCTGCCCTGCCGGCTGATGATCGATGCCAGCCACGCCAACAGCAGCAAGCAGCACCAGCGCCAGATCGACGTGATGCGTGACGTGGGCTCGCAGATGGCGGCCGGCAACCACAGCCTGTTCGGTGTCATGGTCGAAAGCCATCTGCATGGCGGCGCGCAGAAGTTCAACCCGGGCAAGGACGACCCGGCTGCGCTGGAGTACGGCAAGAGCATCACCGACGCCTGCATCGGCTGGGACGACACGGTGGAGGTGCTGCACATCCTGTCGGCAGCGGTGAAGGCGCGTCGCCGCCACGACGCCTGATCACCGGGCGATGGATCAAGTGACGCGCGGGCCGGGGCGGCATACTGTTGCCCGACGGAGGACTTGGCCATGCGACAGCAAGTGATCGTGCGTTTCGGTCCGCACAGCGAGTTCGAGCTTGCGGTGCCTGACGACAGCCCGCTGGCGGCCGACGCGGCCCGGCGTTGGCTGGACGAGCAGTTCGTCGCCAACGACTGCGAGCCGCCGCGCGCCAGCGGCAAGGTGCTGACTGCCGACAAGGTGCTGGCCCTGGCCGACAGTGTGGGCCCGCGGCGCTTCCAGACTGATGCTGCGTTCAAGGACGACTTTGCGCGCGCCGTTCTGGCGGCCCTGGGCCAGACGCTGGTGCGGGTCGACGTCGAGGCGCGGACGCTGACTTACTGAGCGCGGGGCTGGGCCCACGCGGCCCGGCCTCAGCGCGGTACGAAAGTGAAGGTCACGCTGTAGTCGAGCGCAAAGGGTGAACCCAGATGCGCCGAGATCGTGCCGCTGTTGCCGCTGTAGGTGCACGACACGATGGCCACCCTGGGTGGCAGCTGCTGCTGCACGGTGGCATCACCACAGAATTCGGCCTGGTCGGCCGGCTTGTCGGGCAGCCCATCGATGCAGAGGTCGGGCACGGCCGCATTGCCCAGGCCGCTGACGCTCGTTTTCACGACCAGCGAATAGGTGCCGGCCTTGGGCGCGTGGCAGCTGCCGATGCCCAGGTCGACCGCACCGCTGCCGTTGTCGCCGCTCCAGCTGATGCTGATGCCGTTGGTGGCGATGTCGGCGTTCCAGATCACCAGCACGTTGCCGTCGGGGCTGGTGATGCGTTGTGTGCAGGCGTTGCTGCTGCAGCTGATGGTCACGCGCAGGGCGTCGAGCACGGCGTCCAGGCCGCGGCCGTCAGCCGCGAAGCTGATATTGAAGACGTTGGTGCCCGTGGCCGGCACACTCTTGGACTGCATCAACGAGGCCAGGTTGGCGTTGACGACCTTGGCGGCGTCGATGACCTGCGCGTCGCTGAGCGGGCGCTTTGACCAGTTGCTGGCCAAGTCGCTCAGCGGCTGGTTGCCGTTGGCCTGCAACAGGGCCAGGGTGGTCAGCGGCGTGAGGTTGGCGATGCCGGCCGCGGGCGCGTACGAGTACCAGCTGCGGCCCGACGAGTCGGTGATGCTCAACAGGTAGGGCGCGCCTTCATCGATGCTGATGTTGAAGTTGCCGCTGGCATTGGTGGTGGCGCTGGCGCGGGTGCCGCTCTGGTTGATCGCAGTGACGGTGGCATTGCCGATCGCCGCACCGGTGGCGGCCAGGCCCGTGATCTCGACGCTGGCGGCAGCCGGCGTGCCGATGTTGGTGGGGTTGCTGGTCGTGTTGCCGCTGTCGGCACCACCCCCGCAGGCGGCGAGCAGCAATGCAGTGCCGGCCAGCAGCGCGAGTTGGCGGGTGCGGCCGGCCATCTTGGACAAGGCGGCAAGCCGGGGCCCGGGCATGTGGGACACAGCGGGCGACTTCAGTCGCCGTTGCGCGCCAGCTTCTCGCTGTGCCAGTAGACGTCGTCACCGCCGCCCAGCCCGTCGAGGTTGGCGCGGTTGAGCACACGGGCCAGCACGAACATCAGGTCCGACAGGCGGTTCAGGTACTGGCGCGGTGCGACGTTGATGGCTTCTTGCGCCGCCAGCGCCACCAGCGCACGCTCGGCGCGGCGCGCGATGGTGCGGCTGACATGGGCCAGCGCCGCACTGCGCGTGCCGGCCGGCAGGATGAATTCCTTCAGCCTGGGCAGCGCCGCGTTGTGCTGCGCCAGCGCCTGATCGAGGTACAGCACCGCGTCGGCCTTGAGCAGTTCGTAGCCGGGGATCGACAGCTCGCCGCCCAGGTTGAACAGCTCGTGCTGGATCACCACAAGCAGCTCGCGCACCGCGTCCGGCAGCGGCTCTGCCAGCAGCACGCCCAGGCTGGAGTTGAGCTCGTCCACATGGCCCATCGCGTCGATGCGCAGATGGGCCTTGGGCACGCGCGTGCCGTCGCCCAGCCCGGTGCTGCCGTCGTCACCGGTGCGGGTTGCAATCTGTGTCAGTCGATTGGCCATGGGGACATGGTAGCCGAGGGTCCGTGGAGAGGGAGCGGCTCCTAGAATGACCATCCCTGATTGGCCGCCAACCTTGGCTGGCCCCGGAGGCCCCGATGAACGCTCCCTTGCCCAACGAGATCCTGCGCAGCATCCGCCCGGTGCCCGCGGCCATGCTGCAGGCCTTGCGCGACCACTTCGGTGATCGCTGTTCGACGGCAACGTCGGTTTGTGAGCAGCACGGCCGCGACGAGTCGGCCTACCCGATCACGCCGCCCGAAGTGGTGGTGTTCTGCGAGAGCACCGACGACGTGGCCGCGGTGGTGAAACTGGCCGAGGCGAATGCGGTGCCGGTCATCCCCTATGGCGTTGGGTCGTCGCTGGAAGGGCACACGCTGGCGGTGCAGGGCGGGGTCTGCATCGACCTGGGCCGCATGAACCGCGTGCTGCGCGTCAACCCCGACGACCTGACGGTGACGGTGCAAGCCGGCGTCACGCGCGAACAGGTGAATCGCGAGATCCGTGACACCGGCCTGTTCTTTCCGATCGACCCCGGTGCCAACGCGTCGATCGGCGGCATGGCGGCCACGCGTGCCAGCGGCACCAACGCCGTGCGCTACGGCACGATGCGCGAGAACGTGCTCGGGCTGACCGTGGTCACGGCCAGCGGCGAGGTGATACAGACCGGTTCACGCGCGAAGAAGAGCGCGGCCGGCTACGACCTGACGCGCTTGTTCATCGGCAGCGAAGGCACGCTGGGCGTGATGACCGAGATCACGCTCAAGCTCTACCCGCTGCCCGAAGCGGTGAGCGCGGCGATCTGCACATTCCCCAGCATCGACGCCGCGGTGCGCACCACGATCCAGATCATCCAGATGGGCGTGCCCATTGCACGCTGCGAACTGCTGGACGCCAACGCGGTGCGAGCGGTGAATCAGCATTCGGGCCTCAGCCTGGCGGAAGCGCCGCTGCTGCTGATGGAGTTTCACGGCAGCGAGTCGGGCGTGAAAGAGCAAGCCGAGACCGTGCAGGACGTGGCGCGCGAATTCGGCGGCCAGGACTTTCAATGGGCGAGCACGCCCGAAGAGCGAACCAAGCTCTGGACGGCGCGCCACAAGGCCTACTTTGCGGCGCTGCAGACGCGGCCGGGCTGCCGCTGCCAGAGCAGTGACACCTGCGTGCCGATCTCGCATCTGGCCGAAAGCATCAACGAATCGGTGGCCGAATCGGAAGCGGCCGGCATCCCCTACTGGATCGTCGGCCACGTGGGTGATGGCAACTTCCACCTCAGCCACCTGATCGACCCGAACGACCCACGCGAAGCCGCCGTGGTGGAGGATCTGAACGTGAAGATGGTGCGCCGCGCCATTCGCCTGCAGGGCACCTGCACCGGTGAGCACGGCATCGGCCTGCACAAGATGGGCTATCTGGTCGACGAGGCCGGCGCCGGCGCGGTGGAGATGATGAAGACCATCAAGCGCGCGCTGGACCCGAAGAACATCATGAATCCGGGGAAGGTTGTGGCGGTTTGACGGATCGACCGGCCTGCGTGGTCGGTCGATCCGAGGTCAGATTCAGCGTGACGTGTGCCGACGTGAGATCAGCAGCCCAGTCAATGCTAGGCCGGCAAGCGCCAGACCACCCGGCTCAGGAACGTTAGCAGCACCTGGTGCAGCGAAAAAGGCGGCCACCTCGTATTCGGTTGACCCACCGTTTGTCCAGACTGCGCCAACGTCGTTGGCCCAACTGCCCGATGCAACAGTGAAGTTGAAAGTGTAGAAGCCGTTCAACGAGGTGTCGGTGGTCGCGTTGTTTTCGAAGCTGCCTGTGATGGTGCCGGTATAGGTGTCGGGGTTCTGATTGGTTTCATGCCAGGTGGTGCTGCTGTTGTAGGTGGCAGAGGCCAATAAGTTGGCTTCCATGTTCAACGAAAACTCGTGGAACACACCTGTGGTATCTCCGGACGGACCACCAAGCGAGGGCGCGGCTCACAAGCGTGCAGCGTTGTATGTATCCCTGTTGCCGCCGCTGACATTCAGTGAGTACGTCATGTTGCTGTTGGACCAGCTGCCCGTCATGGTGGGTGCAATGCTTTCGTCGTAGTACTGGATGAAGCCGATATTTGTGTTGTTGGGATTTCCCCAGCCGTCGCCATTTGCAGGAGAGGTCGTGAAGTACGACGCCGTCGAAAAGTAGCTCAAGTTGATGGGGTCATAGCCCAATACTGTCCGCTTAGAAGAACGCACCACCCGGATTCATCGATGACCAGTGGAGTTCGCAACTCGAACATGTCGCCGTCGGGCGGGCGGTCGAGGCTCCAGGCAAATTGGCGATGGGTCGAAGCGTATGCGAGTGCGGGCGCTGCGATCGTGTGGCACGTATTGCGAATTGCGCCGCTTGACCATGCGCGGCGAGCGCTTGTTGCGCGTGCGGGTCGCCCGCAGATTGGCGGCGGCGTCAAGCAACTCGCGGAACCATCGGCGTCTGCGTCTGGGCCGCTCTGGGGGGAAAGGCCCCTGATCGGGGCTGGGCACGGCGCAGGAGCTCCAGGTGTCCTTTGAAGGACAGCTCCGCGTGAGGCAATCGGTGGCGGCTGGCGCCTTGATGCAGCAGCCAGGGCACCGCGTAATGCGCCCCCACCCAGCCGTAGAACTCCTGCTGCACCAGCTCTGGCGTCTTGCTGCGCAGCACCCGCCGGCCCTGCCGCAAGTGGGTCTTGAGTTCGTCGAACACCGCCTCGATCTCCCAGCGCTGGTGATACAGCCGGGCCAGCTCAAGTGCCGGAGCGGCCTTCGGATCGAGCAGGGTCGTCAGCAAGCGGTAGCGCGGCAGCGCCTGATCGTCGCGCGGCATCGCATATTCGATCACTCGCACCGTGATCGCCGTCGCCCCAGCCGCGCGTGCGGCGCCGGACGGCGCAATGCTGCTGAGGAAGGAGCCGTCGCTGAGCAATTGCTGCACGGGCAATTCGCGAGTGTCCGAGCAGCGCCACAGCAGGTCGGCCCCGGTGGTCGAGGCTTGGCGCCACTGCTCGACACCATTGAAGCCACGGTCGGCCATGCACAGCATGCCTGGCCCCAGCCGAGGAAGCAGCGCAGTGCAAAGCTCCCACTCACCGCTGCGGTAGGGCCCGATGTTGGCGCCCAGGATGGCGTGCGTGGCGCACTCCACCAGCACCACGCAGCGCGCCTGGGGGTAGCCGGCGTGGCCGGACACGCTGGTTCGACTGCCCGGGTAGCCGAAGTGCGACGCGTTGTCGGCCTCGTCGGGCAGTTCGAAGCAACTGCCGTCGATCGCAACGAGGCGCTGGCCGGCATAGAACGCCTCTGGATGTTCGCGCTCGGGGTGGCCAGGGGCACGCAACAGCGCACCACCAGATCGGCCAGCGGGGCCGCATCCAGGCGGATGCGCAGGCTGCTGATCGAGGACTTGTTCACCAACGCCGGTTCGGCTGCGCCGCTGGCCCAAGCCAGGCCCTACGCGACCACGGCGAACATTTCTTCGTAGGGGCCCCCGGGGTATGGACTCAGGGCCATGCAGTAGTACATCCCTGCCACGGCAGGGAAGCTGCGCACGCGCTGGATGTTGCGGCCATGCTCGTTCGGCACGCCATGCACTGCCTCGGGCGGGAACACCCGCGCCAGCAAGCTGGCGCGGCCTTGGTCCTTGCCATGTCGCCGCCGTCGTCGAGTTCGGGCGAAGGCAACTATGCGGGGAAAAGCTCTAAGCGGACAGTATTGAGGCCTGACCGCATTTCCGTGGACAGTTGAAGGGAACTGTTTAGCGCTTCCGGCGGCGAATTGCGACGATGCCAAGGAGGCCAGCGGCAACGAGCGCAAAGGAAACCGGCTCCGGAACAACGGATGTTTGATCCAGTTCAAAATTTGCGTTCAGGCTCGGCCCGCCCACGACAGTCATGACAACGTTATCAACGGCGCCGTCAAAAGTGCCGCTGTAGGCGTAACCCATGAACATGTCGAGCGTATCGAACGAACCATCTCCGCTGAAGCAATTCGTATTGAACGCAGACAACGTGGTGAATGCGCCATACCGAGCGCAACTGCCAGTACCGTTGCCAGTCGACCACCAGATGCCATCCAGGATATTCTCCGTCGTCCAAACGTCAGCTGCGGGATTTCCAGTATGGTTGTATGCGTATTCGTAAATGAGGTACGTGCCATCGGTCATGCCAAGCGCGAACGACGGAGCAACGATGCCATTTGTCGTTGACGTGCTCGACCGATACCAATCATACGAAAGTGTAGAGAGAGAACTAAGTCCGTAAGAGGCGCTTCCGCCAAAGGTTATGGCCCAATCAGCTTCACTTGTCAAATTGTCATCCAAGTGGAGCTGTGCCGACCCGTTACCCGACCGCGCGTATGTGCCGGTGATTGCCGCAGACGCACCCGTACCCGGATCAGTTCCTGTCGATCCGTAGTATGTGTAGCCAGCCCAACCAAGAGGATTGCCCGGCGTGATGATTGCGGCACTGGCCTGCATTGCTAACAGTGCGCTGCCCGCAATGACTGAAAGTCCAAACTTACTGAATTTAGCCATTTTCATTTGAGTCTCCGCTCGATAGATAGACGGAACGCGCTCGCAACCAGCGCGCGGCTACGTCCGAACCGATCCCAGTTTAGAGAGCCGGAACGGCGAACCGCCCGACGCCTGTAATCCACGTACGCCGATTCACTTCGCATAAGACAAGGGCATTCGCTTCAGTCAAGAAAGCATGCACACAACATGCCAATAGAAAAATGTGACAATAAATCATCAACTTACAAATTGCGGTGAAATTCAGTGTAAAAATTCTCGACTGACGGGCGTCAGGCGAACAGCCAGGGCCAGGGACAGTGTGGGATGGGGTCATAGCGCAATACGGTCCGCCTAGAAGAACGCGCCACCCGGATTCACCGATGACCAGTGGGACTGCGCAACTCGACCATGTCGCCGTCGGGCGGGTGGTCGAAGCTCCAAGCATATTGGCGATAGGTCGAAGGGTATGCGAGTGCGGGCGCTGCGATCGCGTGGCACGCACTGCGAATTGCGCCGCATGACAATGCGCGGCGAGCGCTTGTTGCGCGTGCGGGTCCGCCCGCAGGTTGGCTGCGACGTCAAGCAACTCGGGGAACCATCGGCGCCTGCGTCTGAGCCCCTCTGGAGGGAAAGGCCCCTGGTCGGGGCTGGGCACGGCGCAGAAGTCCGCTCCAGGTGTCCTTTGAAGGACAGCTCCGCGTGAGGCAATCGGTGCCGGCTGGCGTCTTGCTGCGCCCCCCCCCCCCCCCGGGGTTTTGCGCCTCCCTCCCCCCTCCCTCCCTTCTTTTTCAACCCAACCCCTTCTAAGCACCGGCCCCCCCCCCCCCCCGGGGGCTGCTGGCAGGGCTTCTGGCCGACGCCGGCACCGCCACCGCTCGTCACCTCCCCCGCTTGGTGCTTTCCAGAGCCCCCCAGCCCCACCCCCCCGCCACAGCTCGCACCCCTCGCCCCCGGGCCGATCGTTGTGCTGGAAGTGACGCAAGGTCAGTGACCGGTCACCTCGAAGGTTGACGTTCCAGACCTGGATGTTGGGCTCGCGTGAGCCCAGATCGTATTGATGTGACAGCGACTCGCGAACGCGGCGGTAGCCGCTGTCGTCGTGGATCGCGGCCACTTCAAGTTCGCTTTCCTTCTCGTCGTCCTTGATGGCGAACAGGCGCAGGTCGCGCATCAGCTTGGGGCTGAGGTACTGGCCGACGAAGCTTTCGTCCTTGAAGTTGCGCATCGCGTGGTCCAGCGTCGGTAGCCAGGGCGCGCCGGCGATGTCGGGGAACCACTCGCGGTCTTCGTCGGTCGGCGCTTCGCAGATGCGCTTGATGTCGGTGTACATCGCGAAGCCCAGCGCGTAGGGGTTCAGCCCGCTGTAGGCCTTGTGGCCCACCGGCGGCTGGTAGATCACGTTGGTGTGCGACTTCAGCCACTCGATCATCACGCCGTCGGTCAGGAAGCCGTCGTCGTACATCTGGTTCAGCAGCTTGTGGTGCCAGAACGTGGCCCAGCCTTCGTTCATCACCTGCGTCTGGCGCTGCGGGTAGAAGTACTGCGCCACCTTGCGCACGATGCGCACGATCTCGCGCTGCCAGGGTTCGAGCAGCGGCGCGTTCTTCTCGATGAAGTACAGCAGGTTCTCCTGCGGCTCCTCGGGGAAGCGCTTGTTCTCTTTCCTCCGTCGGGCTTGTCGGCGCGTCTGGGCAGCGTGCGCCACAGGTCGTTGACCTGGCGCTGGGCATATTCTTCGCGCTCCTGGCGCGCTGTCAGTTCCTGCGCCAGCGACTTGCGGCTGGGCCGGCGGTAACGGTCCACGCCATGGTTCGACAACGCATGACAAGAGTCGAGGAAGCCCTCGACCGCGTCCATGCCGTAGCGCTCTTCGCAGTCGGCCACGTAGTTCTTGGCATAGACCAGGTAGTCGATGATCGACGCCGCATCGGTCCACATGCGGAACAGGTAGTTGCCCTTGAAGAAGCTGTTGTGGCCATAGGCGGCGTGGGCGATCACCAGCGCCTGCATGGCCATCGTGTTCTCCTCCATCAGGTAGCTGATGCAGGGGTTGCTGTTGATCACGATCTCGTAGGCCAGGCCCATGTGGCCGCGCTTGTAGTTCTTCTCGGTGGCAATGAATTCCTTGCCGTAGCTCCAGTGGCGGTAGTTCACCGGCATGCCCACGCTGGCGTAGGCGTCCATCATCTGCTCGGCGGTGATGATCTCCAGCTGGTTGGGGTAGGTGTCCAGCCCGAAACGCTCGGCCGTGGCCTTGATGGTGCGGTGATAGCTCTCGATCAGCTCGAACGACCAGTCGCTGGGCGCGGGCAGGGGCTCGGACGGTCGCTGCGCCAGTTGGATCGGCTCGGTCAGCAGTGTGCCGGCCGAATGCAGCTGGGTGCGTCTCATGCCGCCTTCGCCCCTTCCTTCTTGAACAGGTCGCGGAACACCGGGTAGATCTGGTCCTGGCTGGTGGCCTTGCGCATCGCGAAGTGGCGGTTCACCTCGAGCAGCTGCTTGTACTCTTCCCACAGGTTCTGCTCTTCTTCGGCCACCTGCACGTAGGCGAAGTAACGGCACAGCGGCAGCAGCTTGTCGTTCAGCATTTCTCGGCAGCGGCCGCTGTCGTGGTGCCAGTTGTCACCGTCACTGGCCTGCGCGCCGTAGATGTTCCACTCGCTCGGGTTGTAGCGTGCGCGGATGATCTCTTCCATCAGCACCAGCGCGCTGCTGACCACGGTGCCGCCGGTTTCGCGCGCATGGAAGAAGTTCTCTTCGTCGACCTCCTGCGCCTGCGTGTGGTGGCGGATGAAGACGAGGTCGATCTTCTCGTAGTGCCGCGTCAGGAACAGGTACAGCAGGATGAAGAAGCGCTTGGACAGCTCCTTGCGGCCTTCGTCCATCGAGCCCGAGACGTCCATCAGGCAGAACATCACCGCCTTGCTGGTGGGCACGGGCACACGGATGCGGCTGCGGTAGCGCAGGTCGATCGGGTCCAGATACGGGATGCGTTCGAGCCGCGCCCGCAGGTGGGCGATCTGCGCTTCCAGCGTGGCGATCTCTTGCTCGGCCACCTCGTCGCCGGGTGTGAACAGGGCGCGCAGGCCGAGCAGCTGGTCCTCCATCTCGCGCAACTCGCGCCGGCTGCCAGCGCCGATGGCGATGCGGCGGCCGATGGCGCCACGCATGCTGCGCACCACGTGCAGGTTGTTGGGCGTGCCGTCGTTGGAAAAGCCCGCGCGCTGGCTCTTCCATTCAGGCACCTCGGCCAGCTGGGTGCGGATCAGGTGCGGCAGCGCCAGGTCCTCGAAGAAGACCTGCATGAATTCTTCCTTGCTCAGGCTGAAGACGAAGTCGTCCTCGCCTTCGCCGGAGTCGCTGGCCTGGCCCGAGCCACTGCCGCCGCCCTGGCCGCCCTTGGGGCGTTCGATGCGGTCGCCGCGGATGAAGTCCTTGTTGCCCGGGTGCACCACTTCGCGCACACCGCCCTGGCCGTGGCCGAACACGGGTTCGGTGATGTCACGCTTGGGGATGTGGATGTCTTCGCCGCGTTCGATGTCGCGAATGCCGCGGCCGTCGATCGCCCGCTTGACCGCCTCGCGGATCTGCGTCTTGTAGCGGCGCAGAAAACGTTCGCGGTTGCCGATGGACTTGTTCTTGCCCGCCAGCCTGCGATCAATGATCGATTGCAGCATCGCGTTCCCTCATCGGCTTACGACGACTTTCTGACGCGCAGATACCACTCGCACAGCAGCCGCACCTGCTTGGGCGTGTAGCCCTTGGCGACCATGCGGGTCACGAAGTCCTCGTGCTTCTTGGCCTCGTCGGCGCTGGCCTTGGCGTTGAAGCTGATCACCGGCAGCAGCTCTTCGGTGTTGCTGAACATCTTCTTCTCGATCACCGCGCGCAGCTTCTCGTAGCTGGTCCACACCGGGTTCTTGCCCTGGTTGTTGGCGCGCGCGCGCAGCACGAAGTTGACGATCTCGTTGCGGAAGTCCTTGGGGTTGGCGATGCCGGCGGGCTTCTCGATCTTCTCCAGCTCGGCGTTCAGCGCGCCGCGGTCGAACACCTCGCCGGTGTCGGTGTCGCGGTATTCGTGGTCCTGGATCCAGTAGTCGGCATAGGTGACGTAGCGGTCGAAGATGTTCTGGCCGTATTCTGAATAACTTTCCAGATAGGCGGTCTGAATCTCCTTGCCGATGAACTCGGCATAACGTGTGGCCAGATGTTCCTTGATGAAGGCCAGGTACTTCTGTTCGGTCTCGGGCGGAAACTGCTCGCGCTCGATCTGCTGCTCCAGCACATACATCAGGTGCACCGGGTTGGCCGCCACCTCGGTGCTGTCGAAGTTGAAGACCTTGGACAGGATCTTGTAGGCGAACCGTGTGCTGATGCCCGTCATGCCTTCGTCGACACCGGCGTAGTCGCGGTACTCCTGGTAGCTCTTGGCGCGCGGGTCGGTGTCCTTGAGGTTCTCGCCGTCGTAGACCAGCATCTTGCTGTACAGCGAGCTGTTCTCGGGCTCCTTCAGCCGCGTGAGGATGGCGAACTGGCTCATCATCTTCAGCGTGCCCGGCGCGCAGGTGGCCTGCGCCAGCGACTGTTCTTCAGCAGCTTTTCGTAGATGTGGATCTCTTCGCTCACGCGCAGGCAGTACGGCACCTTGACGATGTAGATGCGGTCGAGGAAGGCCTCGTTGTTCTTGTTGTTGCGGAAGGCCTTCCATTCGCTTTCGTTGCTGTGCGCCAGCACCACGCCGTCGAAGGGGATGGCGCCGAAGCCTTCGGTGCCCTTGAAGTTGCCTTCCTGCGTGGCGGTCAGCAGCGGGTGCAGCACCTTGATCGGCGCCTTGAACATCTCGACGAATTCGAGCAGGCCCTGGTTGGCCAGGCACAGGCCGCCGCTGTAGCTGTAGGCGTCGGGGTCGTCCTGCGCGTAGGTCTCGAGCTTGCGGATGTCGACCTTGCCGACCAGCGAGCTGATGTCCTGGTTGTTCTCGTCGCCGGGCTCGGTCTTGCTGATGCCGATCTGCCGCAGGACTGACGGGTGGCGCTTGACGACCTTGAACTGACGGATGTCGCCGCCGTACTCTTCCAGCCGCTTGACGGCCCAGGGGCTGAGGATGCGGTTCAGGTAGCGGCGCGGGATGCCGTATTCGCTTTCGAGGATGGGCCCGTCTTCGGCGGCGTCGAACAGGCCCAGCGGCGATTCGTTCACCGGCGAGCCCTTGATCGCATAGAACGGCACCTGCTCCATCAACTGCTTCAGCCGCTCGGCGATCGAGCTCTTGCCGCCGCCCACCGGGCCCAGCAGGTAGAGGATCTGCTTCTTCTCTTCCAGCCCCTGCGCGGCATGCCGGAAGTACGACACCACCTGCTCGATGGCGTCTTCCATGCCGTAGAACTCGGCGAAGGCCGGGTAGACCTTGATGACCTTGTTGGCGAACAGCCGCGACAGGCGCGGGTCGTTGCGCGTGTCGACGGTGGTGGGCTCGCCGATGGCCTTGAGCATGCGCTCGGCCGCGGTTGCGAAGGCCAGCGGGTTGCGCTTGCATTCGGCGAGATAGTCCTCCAGCGACATCTCTTCCTCGCGCAAACGCTCGTAGCGTGCCTTGAGGCTGCTGATCACGTCCATTCGGACCTCCTGGGTGAGGAAGGCGCGGCCGGAGGTGATCCCTCCACAAGCGCCTGGGAAGTTCTGATGAAGTCCCGGCTGTACGGGCCCAGGCTCCATCAGAGCTTTCCGGTCAACGTGTCATGAACTGTGACGACGCGATGTCAGGATGGTTCATTCTGCGCCTGCCAGCCGCCGAAAGAGACGCCGGAAAACGGTGTTGTTTCGCTGTCGGTGCCGCATCGGTCGCGCTGGCAAGAATGGGGTCGTTGCGTGAAGGTTACGGATCGAACCCTGCTTCAACGGCCGACACCCGGTTTGCGCTGACGCAGCACGTCGCGCATTGGCCCATCGGCCGTCGCCTGCCATCATGCGGGGCATGAATCGCCCTTTGCTGCTGCTGACTTTCTGTCAGGCCCTGTTCCTCACCAACAACGTCACCTTCATTGCGGTCAACGGCCTGGTCGGGCTGGCGCTGGCGCCGCAGGGCTGGATGGCCACCTTGCCGGTCACCGCCTATGTCGTCGGGTCGGCGATGTCGACCGTGCCGGTGGCCTGGATGCAGGCGCATTGGGGGCGTCGGCGTTCGTTCCAGATCGGCCTGCTGGTGGCCATGGCGGCCTGTGCACTGGGTGCGGTGGCGGTGTCGTCACGCAACTTCGGGCTGCTGCTGGTGGCCACGGTGGTGGCGGGCTTTTATGCCGCCAATGCGGCGCTGTACCGCTTCACCGGGCCCGAGCTGGTGGCACCGTCGCACAAGGAGCGCGCGATTTCCTTCGTGCTGGCGGGCGGCATCGTGGGTGCCTTCATCGGCCCGAACCTGGCCAGCCATGCCAAGGACCTGCTGCCGGCGCCCTTCGCCGGTGCCTACCTGGCGCTGATCGGCGTGGCCGCGTTGGCCTTGGTGGCGGTGTCGCTGATCGATTTCCCGCCCCATGTGCGGCCGCAGCCGGGCGCATCCACTGGGCGGCCGCTGGCCGAGATCGCGCGCCAGCCGGTGTTCATGGTCGCGGTGGCCGCGGCCGCGCTGGGATACGGCGTGATGAACCTGTTGATGGCCGCCACGCCGATCGCCATGCAGCAATGCAGCCACCCCTTTTCCAGTGCCGCCCTCGTGCTGGAATTGCATGTGCTGGGCATGTACGTGCCCAGTTTCTTCACGGGCCGGCTGATTCAGCGCTTCGGCGCCTTGCCGGTGATGGGCGTGGGCGTGGTGCTCAACGTGGCCTGCGTGATGGTGGCGCTGTCGGGTGTGGACCTGATGCAGTTTGCCGTGGCGCTGGCGGTGCTGGGCGTGGGCTGGAATTTTCTCTATACCGGTGGCTCGACCTTGCTGACCAGGACCTACCGACCCGAAGAAAAGAACAAGGCCCAGGGTGCGATGGACTTCTGCGTCTTCTCCACGATGATGGTCAGCTCGTTCGCGTCGGGCGCGCTCATCACCACCCAGGGTTGGACCTGGCTGAACCTGGGCTCGCTGGTGCCGCTGACCCTGGTCGCGTCGGCCCTGATCTGGCTGGCGCTGAAACAGCGCTCTCGCGCCGCCATCGCCTGAAAATCGGGCGGCTACTGTGCCGGTAGCCCCAGCTTTTCGAGCAGGCCGTTGAGTTCTTCCAGCGACCCGAAGGCGACTGCCACTTCACCCTGCTGGCCGCGTCGGTTTTTCTTCTGCAGGCGGATCTCGACGTTGGCGGTCAGGTGGTCGGACAGTTGCTCTTCCAGCCGCACGATGTCGCGTGGCTTGTCCTTCTTGACCCGCAACAGCGTGGCCTGACGGCCCGTGCTGTGCTGGGTGGCCAGCTTCTCGGCTTCGCGCACGCTGAGCTTGCGCGCCGTGATGGTCTGCGCGCACATCACTTGCTGCGCCGCCGGCAGCGACAGCAGTGCGCGTGCGTGGCCCATTTCCAGATCACCGGCGACCAGCATCTGCTGCACCGGGGCCGACAGGTTGAGCAGGCGCAGCAGGTTGCTGGCCGCGCTGCGCGAGCGGCCCACCGCCTGCGCCGCCTGTTCGTGCGTGAGGCTGAACTCGCTCACCAGCCGCTGCAGGCCCTGGGCTTCTTCCAGCGGATTGAGGTCTTCGCGCTGGATGTTCTCGATCAGCGCCATCACCGCCGCGGCCTCGTCGGGCACCTGGCGCACCAGCACCGGCACCTCGTCCAGCCCGGCCAGGCGCGCGGCGCGAAAGCGGCGCTCACCGGCGATGATCTCGTAGCGCCCGCCCGACACCGGCCGCACGAGGATGGGCTGCAGGATGCCCTGGCTCTTGATGCTTTCGGCCAGTTCGTACAAGGACCCTTCGTCCATGCGCGTGCGCGGCTGGTACTTGCCGGCCAGCAGCAGTTCGAGCCGCAGCGTGCTGGGCGCACTGTCGCCGGCGGTGGCGGCTTCGTTGACCTTGGGGCCGAGCAGCGCCTCGAGGCCGAGGCCCAGGCCCTTGGTTTTCTTGGTGACCATGCGGCGATTGTCCATGACGGCTTCAGCGGCCGTCACGACGGCGGCGCTCGGCAGCCGGAAACAGCAGCTCGCGCTCGAAATAGCGGCGCAGGCGGACCTTGCGGGGTTCCATGCGGCCCGGTCCCTGCGCCAGCAGCTCGACCACGCTGTCCACACGCAGCAGCAGTTCGCCGTCGCGATTGCGCCGCCAGCGGCCGGCGTGGCGCGCCGCCAGCACGTCGTCGCGATCGCTGCTGCCGAGCACGCGCTGCAAGCCGTTGCCGTCGACCCAAAGGTGGCGGCCGTCGTCTTCGATGTGCAAGGGTACGCCGGCAAAGGCGTGGTGCCGGCCTTGCTCGTGGCGCCAGTGGAAACTGCGGGCCGCTTGGATCAGACGATCGAGCAGCGACACACCGAGCGACGGCAACAGGTAGCCGATGCAGCTGACCGCAATCGCCAGCAGCAGAACGCTGCGCAGAGCACCTTCCCAGCGGCTGAACGTCCAGGCCGCCGCAGCGGCGGCAAGTCCCAGCACGATCGAGTCGCGCAGCGTCTTCTTCAGGTGCATGGCCAGCCTTGCTCAAACGCTGGTGATGCCGCGGCGAACCGATGTGTTCCCATGCCCTGGCTTATGCTTGCGCGATCGATCCGGCATTGTGCGCGAGAGGGTTTCCATGGCTTATGCGGTCTACGTCGACGGGCAGGAAGGCACCACCGGGCTGCGCATTCACGAGGTGCTGGCGCAGCGCAGCGATGTCGAGTTGCTGCGCATCTCGCCCGACAAGCGCAAGGACCTGGCCGAGCGCGCGCGGCTGCTGAACGCGGCCGACGTGGCTTTTTTGTGCCTGCCCGATGCCGCGTCGCGCGAGGCTGTGTCCTTGCTGAACAACCCGCGCACCTGCGTGATCGACGCCAGCACGGCCTTTCGCACCGACCCGGCGTGGGTGTTCGGCCTGCCCGAACTGGCGCCGGGCCAGCGCCAGCGCCTGCGCGACAGCCGCCGCATCGCCAATCCGGGCTGCCATGCCAGCGCCTTCATCTTGCTGTTGCGCCCCTTGGTCGACGCCGGTCTGGTGCCGCCGACGCTGCCGGTCAGCGCCTTGTCGATCACCGGCTACTCGGGTGGTGGCAAGAAGATGATCGAGCAATATCAGGCATCAATCATTGAGCGGGCGCTTACTTCGCCACGCCCCTATGGCTTGACGCTGGCGCACAAGCATGTGCCCGAGATGATGGCGCACACCGGCTTGTCGGCGCCACCGCTGTTGATGCCGGTGGTCGGCAACTTCTACAAGGGCTTGTCGGTGTCGGTGCCTTTGCACCGGTCGCAGTTGCCCGCGGGTACTACGGCCGAATCGGTGCAGCAGGCGCTGCAGCACCACTATGCGGGTGAGCGCTTCGTGCGTGTGAAGCCGCTGCGCGATGCGGCCACGCTGGACAGCGGCTTCTTCGACGTGCAGGCCTGCAACGACAGCAACAACGTCGACCTCTTCGTGTTTGCCAGCGACAGCCAGCTGCTGTTGATGGCCCGGCTGGACAACCTGGGCAAGGGCGCCAGCGGGGCCGCGGTGCAATCGATGAACGTGCACCTGGGGGTGGACGAAGGGCTGGGCTTGTAGCTGCTGGTCACGGCCTAAGCCGCGTCGGGATCGGCTGTGCGGTAGTGGTAGTGGTAGCCGTCGACGAAGCCCAGACGGGCGTAGACGGCGCGTGCCGGCAGATTGGCGGCGTCGACCTGCAGGTAGGCCGTTCGGGCGCCTTCGCGGCCTGCATGGCGCAGCAGTTCGGCGCACAGGCTGCGCGCCAGGCCCCGGTTGCGAGCCGCGGGCGCGGTGAACACGTCGTAGAGCCCGACGATGTCACCTTCACGCGCGGCCTGACCGCAGGCCAGCACGGCACCGTCTTGGCGCAGTACCCAGGCGCCAAAGCGCACCGGCGACGCCAGCAGGCGCTGGCCATGGGCGCGTCGCTGCTCGGGCGGCGACCCGCGCAGGTCACCGACGATGTCGGCCAGGGCCAAGGCGTCGACCGCCTGCAGCGTGCTGCCGGTTGGCAGCGCCTGGGCCAGTTGCAGCGCCTGCCACGGGGCCACCATCACGTGGGTGTCGTCGAAGGCGTGCAGGCCGCGTTCGGACAGTTGCTGGTCAAGGCCAGCGGGCTGCGAGAACGGTGTGATGCGAAAGACCAGCGGCAGGCCGGCGTCACGAAACACAGCGGCCGCCAGGTCCAGCCTGGTGGGCAACGGCAGACGGCCTGCCGCCAGGGCATTGATGCAGCGTGCGCGTTTGGCCTTGCCGGGGCAGTAGC
The DNA here is from genome assembly GCA_016707445.1 of Rubrivivax sp. Lineage (GTDB taxonomy): Bacteria > Pseudomonadota > Gammaproteobacteria > Burkholderiales > Burkholderiaceae_C > Rubrivivax. The sequence continues at coordinate 159,071 of JADJHR010000006.1, read as the reverse complement.
GCAACAGCCAGCCGTCGAGCCAGCGCTGCTGCGGCGGTGCGCTGGCGTTCAGGCCGGCGTCTTCGATGCGCGACAGGCCGACGCTGTCGATCGTCATGGGGGCATCGCGGCCGCCTCCGGCGGGCCCAGGCGCTGCACCATTTCGCGCGCAAACTGAACGAAGGCCTGTGCACCCTTGGATGCCGGATCGAACACGACACCTGGCTGACCATAGCTGGGGGCTTCGGCCAGGCGAACGTTGCGCGGAATCACGGTGTTGAAGACCTTGTCGCCGAAATGCGCCTTCAGCTGGTCGCTGACCTGCTGCTGCAGTGTGACGCGCGGATCGAACATCACCCGCAGCAGGCCGATGATGTGCAGTTCGGGGTTCAGGTTGGCGTGCACCTGCTTGATGGTGTTGACCAGATCCGACAGGCCTTCCAGCGCGAAGTATTCGCACTGCATCGGCACGATCACGCCATGGGCGCTGCACAGGCCGTTGAGCGTGAGCAGGCTCAGCGATGGCGGGCAGTCGATCAATACGAAGTCGTACTCGGACAGCACGGGCGCGAGGGCGGCTTTCAGGCGCCGCTCGCGCTGGGGCAGGCTGACCAATTCGACCTCGGCGCCCGCCAGCTCACGGTTGGCGCCCAGCACGTCATAGCCGCCCTTGACGCTGCGCTGGCGTGCGTCGCCCAAGGTGCTGGCGTCGAGCAAGACGTCGTACACGGTGGCCGGCAGCGCGCGTTTGTCGATGCCCGATCCCATTGTGGCGTTGCCCTGTGGATCGAGGTCGACCACCAAGACGCGCTGACCCACCAGGGCCAGGCCGGCCGCCAGGTTGACCGTGGTGGTGGTCTTGCCGACGCCGCCCTTCTGGTTGGCGACGCAGAAGATGCGGGCCCTGGCTGTGGCGACCGTCATTGCGTGCCCAGCCGGATTCCGAAACCGATGAGGAAGACGCCTGCTGCGCGTTCCATGGCGCGTGCCAGGCGCCGGTGGGCCCGCAGTTGGGCGCTGATGGCATGGGCAAAGGCACACAGCGTCAGGCAGTAGACGGCCGTGATCAGTGCAATGGTGGCGGCCATGGCGGCAAAAGTGACCATGCCACGGTGCGAGAGCGGGTTGATGAACAGTGGGAAGAAGGCCATGTAGAAGACGATGGCCTTGGGGTTGAGCAGGGTGATCAGCAGCGCTTGCCGCAGGTAGTGACCGCTGGTGATGCGCACCGGGCTGACGCCGCCGGGTCGACCCAGCAGCAGACGCAGGCCGATCCAGGCCAGGTAGGCAGCACCCAGGTACTGCACCGCGTGAAACAGGCCCGGGTGCGCGCTGAGCAGGGCGGCCACGCCAGCCACGGCCAGCCACAGCAGGATCTGGTCGCCGATGATCAGGCCCGCTGTGGCGGCGGCGCCGCCGCGCAAGCCGCCCTTGCTGGTGGATGTGAGCAGGGCAAAGGTTCCCGGTCCGGGCAGGGCCAGGAACAGCAGGATCGCAGCGCAGAAAGCACCGTAGTCGGAAATGCCAAACATGGGAGTCCTCTGGAGCGCCGTGTGTCGGTGCGGTGGTGGCCAGCGCCGCCTGGGCAGGGTGAACACTGCAGACGCTAGTGTAGTTTTGCGCTCAGGTGGCCAAGGGTTTCGACGCGGGCAAAGCGTCACCTTTCAACCAGACCAGGCAGCGCTCTGCGTCCAGCCCAGGAACGATCAATGGTTCCACGTGAAACAGGGCGTCTGGCCAGCCCAGGGCGGCCAGTTCGTCGTCGGGGCGTCGGCCTTTCATGGCCACCCAGCAGCCGTCGTCGCGCAGCAGGTGCCGGGTCAGCCGCGTGAAATCCTGCAACGACGCAAACGCGCGGGAGGTGATCAGATCGAAGTGCGCGTCGTGCAGCGACTCGACGCGCGCATGCCGCGCACTGAGGTTGGGCAGCCCGAGTTCGCCCGCGGCCTGGCGGATGAACGCCGCCTTCTTGCCCACCGTGTCGACGCAGGTGATGTCGACCTCGGGCATCAGTACCGCCCAGACGACGCCCGGCAGACCGCCGCCGCTGCCGACATCCAGGATGCGGGCGCGGCGGTCAGCTGGCCGCTTTTTGCGGATCGCCGGTACTGCAGCCATGCAGTCCAGCACATGCTGCAGCCACATTGCGGCCGGGTCGCGGATGGCGGTCAGGTTGTAGGTGGTGTTCCAGCGTTGCAGCAGGGCCAGGAAGCCCAGCAGCCGATCGGCCTGTGCGTCGCTCAGCGCCAGGCCCAGGGCTGACGCAGCGGCGTGCGCCGACGCCCGGTCAGGCGGCAACATCCCGCACCGGGGTGGAGGTGCGATCGAAGCCCTGGAATCGACCCTTCTTCAAATGCACCAGCAGCAGCGACACCGCCGCAGGGGTCATGCCGGACAGGCGCGCGGCCTGGCCCAGTGTCGCCGGACGATGCTGCTTCAGCTTCTGCCGCACCTCGAACGACAATGCACCGATCTGACCGTAGTCCAGGTCGGCGGGCAGCGGCAGGTGCTCGAAGTGCGCGGCTCGCGCCACCTCGTCGTTCTGCTTATCGATGTAGCCGGCGTACTTCAAGGCGATCTCGGCCTGTTCGATCACCGCGTCGGCTTCGCGCACACCCCAGTCGCGGCGTAAAGTTTCACGTGAAACAGCGATCTCGGGCCTGGCGATGGTGGCCAGTTCGCAGATGACGTCATGGCCCACCCCCGGTCGTCGCAGCAGGTCGGCCAGGCTGTGTTCATGCTCCATCGCCTTGCCGAGCAGGCGCTCGGCGTCTGCCGCTGGCACCGTCTGCGGGCGCAACCAGGTGCTGCGCAGACGCTCGAGCTCGGCAGCCAGGCGGTCGCGCTTGCGCGAAAACGCATCCCAGCGCGTGTCGTCGACCAGTCCCAGCCTGCGGCCCACTTCGGTCAGCCGCAGGTCGGCGTTGTCCTCGCGCAGTTGCAGCCGAAACTCGGCGCGGCTGGTGAACATGCGGTACGGCTCGGTCACCCCCTTGCCCACCAGGTCGTCGACCAGCACCCCCAGGTAGGCCTCGTGACGCGCCGGCAGCCAGGCGTCGCGGCCCAGCACCTGCAGCGCGGCGTTGGCCCCGGCGAACAGGCCCTGGGCCGCAGCCTCTTCGTAGCCCGTGGTGCCGTTGATCTGGCCTGCGAAGAACAACCCGCGCAGCGCCCCCGTCTCGAAGCTGGGCCGCAGCTCGCGCGGGTCGAAATAGTCGTATTCGATCGCATAACCGGGCCGCAGGATGTGTGCCTGCTCCAGGCCCGTCATCGACCGCACGGCGGCGATCTGGATGTCGAAGGGCAGCGAGGTCGAGATGCCATTCGGGTAGTACTCGTTCGTCGTCAGCCCCTCGGGCTCCAGAAAGATCTGGTGCGAGTCCTTGTCGGCAAAGCGGTTGACCTTGTCCTCGATGCTCGGGCAATAGCGGGGCCCAACGCCCCCGATCACGCCAGTGAACATCGGGCTGCGGTCGAAGCCGCCGCGGATGATCTGGTGAGTGCGCGCGTTGGTGTGCGTGATCCAGCACGGCCGTTGCGGCGGATGCTGCTCGGGCCGGCCGAGAAAACTGAACACCGGCATGGGCGTGGTCGGCGGCGAACCGTCGCAGCCGGGCATGCCGTCGCCGGGCTGTTCGAGCAGCCTCGAGAAATCGATCGAACGGCCGTCCAGCCTCGGCGGGGTGCCGGTCTTCAAGCGGCCTTGCGGCAGTTTCAGCTCCTTCAGCCGCGCCGACAGGCTGATCGACGGCGGGTCGCCGGCGCGTCCGGCGGCGTGGTTCTGCAGGCCGACGTGGATGCGGCCGTCAAGAAAGGTGCCCGCCGTCAACACCACCGCCCGTGCGCGGAACCGCAGCCCGATCTGGGTCACCGCGCCGACCACACGATCGCCCTGCAGCAGCAGGTCGTCCACCGCCTGCTGGAACAGCCAAAGCCGTGGCTGGTTTTCCAGGCGCTGTCGAATGGCCGCCCTGTACAGCATGCGATCGGCCTGTGCCCGGGTCGCGCGCACGGCCGGCCCCTTGGAGCGGTTGAGCATGCGGAACTGGATGCCGGCCTCATCGGTGGTTGCCGCCATGGCACCGCCCAGCGCGTCGATCTCCTTGACCAGATGCCCCTTGCCGATGCCACCGATCGACGGGTTGCAACTCATCTGCCCCAGGGTCTCGATGTTGTGCGTCAGCAGCAGCGTGTTGCAACCCATGCGCGCGGCGGCCAGCGCGGCCTCGGTGCCGGCATGGCCACCACCAACCACGATGACGTCGAATTCTTGAGGGTGCAGCATGGGCGCGTTCCGGCCTGCCTTGGGGGCGGGCCCAAACGCGCGATTTTAGGAGCGCCGCCGGTCAGGCGTCGGCGCGTCGGCCCACGCCACCATAATCGGTCGATGGAATCGATGGGCGACAGCGCTGCCTGGTGCGGCCCCGGGTGTCGCCCCGGGTGCGGCGCCTGCTGCATCGCGCCTTCGATCTCGACGCCCATTCCCGGCCTGGGTGGGCGGCCGGCCCGCGCCAAGCCTGCGGGCCAGGCTTGTGTGCAACTCGACGAACAATTGCGCTGTCGCCTCTTCGGCCGGGCCGAAAGGCCGGGGGTTTGTCGCTCGCTTCAGCCCAGCCTCGAGATGTGCGGGCGCAACGCCGCGCAGGCACTGCACGGGCTGGCGCGGCTGGAACGTCTGACCCGACCGGGCTGACCCGACCGCAGACCGGTGGTCGCTGGTCGCGGACGTATCGAAGATGCGGCGGCGCGCAAGGGCTCGCCGATAATGTGCGTTCCAGGCGGCGCGGGACAGGGGGTCCGGCGCCCAGCGACATTCATCACACGTCTGCGCGCGCAGGCCGCAAGCATGGACCGAACACCAAGACTGAGGCAACTGGCCTTGTTGAGCATGGCCCTTGCGGGCGCTGGATGGCTCACGGCGTGCACCACCACGCCCCAGGGGGCCAGTCAGCCCGCGGCGGCACCCGCAGCCTCTCCGGCGGCACCGTCACCGGCGCCGGTGGCGGCCCCAGCGCCCAAGCCGGCACCCGTGCCGGCCGAGCCAGTGCTGCCTGTGTCGCCGGCAGCGGCGCAGCAGGCGCAGCGCCTGGCCAACGTTGCGGTAGAGCTGCTGGAAGTCGGCAACGAAGAGCAGGCCTTGACCGAGATCCAGAAGGCCTTGCAGACCGATCCTGGCAACCGCATGGCACAAAGCCTGCTGAAGCAGGTTCAGACCGACCCTCAGGTGCTACTGGGGCGCGACCACTTCAGCTACCGCGTCGAACCCGGCGAAAGCCTGTCGCGCATCGCCGGCCGGTTTCTGAAGGATGTTCACCTCTTCTACGCGCTGGCGCGCTATAACGACATCAAGGTGCCGCGCCAGCTGCAAGGGGGCCAGTTGATCAAGGTGCCCGGCAAGCAGCCCTTGCCAGCACCAGCGCCAGCGGCAACAACCGCCATGCCTGCACCAACGCCAGCGCCGCCGCCTGTTGCGCCGGCGCCGCCCCCGACGCGCCCTGCTGTCGTACCTGCGTCGCAGCCCGTGGCGACGGTGATTGCGCACGAATATCGGCACGGGCTGTCGCTGATGGCTCAGCAGAAGCCTTCCGAGGCGATCCAGGCGTTCGACATCGTGCTCGAGCACGATCCGCACCATGCTAACGCCAAACTTAAACGGGCCCAGGCACTGAACCAGGTCAGCGGCCTGATTCGCCTGCTCGAGAACACGATCCGGCGTCTCGATGTCCAGCTGGCGCAGAACCCCAACAACAGCGCCGCCAGGGAACAACGCGACAAGGCCGTTGCCGATCGGGACCGGCTGTTGACGGTGCGCTGAGTGGTCGCCCTTCAGCGCGGCGCGTCGGGGCGGGCGGCCGCCGCGCCGGCCGGCTGCGACAGCTGCCTCAGCAGCGCCTGAGCTGCCGAGTGCCGGCGGTCGATCGCCAGGGCTGCGTCGACCGCGGCGCGCGCCGCCTGCGGCTGCCGCTGGCGCAAGGACTCTGCCTTCTGCACGTAGAGGTCAACCAGCAGCGACTTGAGCGCCGGCTGCTGGCGCCAGCGCGCGGCGTTGGTCAGCATCTGGATGGCCCCGTCGACGTCGCCCTGGCGCGCCAGCATGGTGGCGTGCTCGCGCAGGCTGTTGCTGCGGTCCGCAGGATCCGCGCTGCTGCCCGCCGCCATGCCCGGCACGGTGGCATTGCCTCGCGGCGGCTGCAGGCGCGCGGCGCGCGCGACCTGGCTGCGCCGGTTGCGCTCGCGTTCGATCTGGCGCAGCGCGTCCGCGGCGGCGCGCTGCCCCGGGACCAGCGCCAGCAGGTCCAGGTAGGCTTCGGCGGCGCGCTCAAGGTCACCGCGTTGCCGGGCCGCTTCGGCTGCGGCCCGGCGTTCGCTCAGGCGCGACTCGATCTGGCCCCGCACGGCCGCCAGCTGCACGCCAATCTGCGCGTCGCCGGGATGCATCAGCGCCAGGACTTGCCACGCCAGGGCGGCATCGGCCCAGCGGCCTTCAGTCTCGGCACGATGCGCGCGCAGTTTCTGCTGCTGCTCGAAAACCGCCAACTGGGCATCCACCGTCTGGGCCGGCGCGGGCGCCACGGCGGGCACATCCGCCGGTGCGGCCGGCGGCGCCTGCCGCGAGGCACAGGCTGAAAGCAGCAGCGTCAGGACCGACAGCAGGGCCGACCCGCGCAGAAGGGTCATCACGGCGCGCTGAGCGGTCGGCTGGTCTGCAGCTTGGACTTGAAGGTCTCCAGGCTCATGTCGCCGAAGATCATGGTCCGATGCAGCAGCAGCGGTTGCGCATAGAACGGATTGCCGCCCGGAATCACGGTGGCCGCCAGCTCGACGCCCTGGCGCGCCGCACGATCGAGCACCAGCTCGTCGGCGTCGCCATACGGGTAGGCCAGGTAGCGCACGCGCAGTGGTGCCAGGCGGCGCTCGAGGGTCTCGCGGGGCACGCGCAGCTCAAGGTCGACGGCAGCTCGATGGCGGTCTTCGGTCTCGCCGGGCTTGCGTTCGACCAGGTTGCGATGGCTCTTGGTATGCGACTGGATGTCGATCAGACCCGAAGCCAGCATCTCCTGCATCTGTGGCCAGCTCAGGGCATCACCGCCTCCCACGAAGTCGATGTAGACGAAAGCCGTGGCGGGCAGCCCCAGGCGCTTGAGCACCGGAAAGGCGTGGCGATACACCGATTCGTAGCCGTCGTCGAAGGTGATGACCACCGAGCGCTGCGGCAGCGGCTTCTCGCCCGCCAGAAAGGCTGACAGTTCGGGCAGGCGAACCACGTGATAGCCCGCGTGCACCAGCCAGGTCATCTGGGCCTCGAAATTGGCGGGTGAAACGATCATCTTCGAGCGACCCGCGCCCAGCCGGTGGTAACACAGGATGGGCACCGTCTGCATCCGGTCGGCATGCACGCCCAGCGGATTGAGCGGGCGCAAGGGCACCAGCAGCGGCACGCCGACTTCGGCCACGGTGCCCGGGTTGGCCTCGGCCAGCCACCAGGCCCGGTCGGCATTGCCCAGGAAGCGGGCCGCGATGCCGCGCAGACTGTCGCCCGCCGCCGGGCGATACAGCAGAAGGTGGTCATTGCGACCCAGCACCTGGCCGCGGGCACCGGCAATGTCAGAGATGTCCGGATCGCGCAAGCTGACCGCGGATGGCGTGTCAGCCGCCGGTGCTTCTGCCAAGCCGACGCCGGCGCTGGGCGCGGCCGATCGTGAGGCGCAGCCCGCCAGCACCAGGGCGGACGTCAGCAGTGCCGCGGTCAGACCGCGCGGCCATGCCGCGCGCGCCATCATGGGCTTCCCGACGCCGACGGCCCCGGGGTGGACGTGCCTGGCCGCGCCGCCAGCGTGCGCGCAGCCAGTGGCTGCAGCACGGTGCGGTCGAGCCCGGCTTCTCGTTCCTGCAGCGCCGCCGCCATGGCATCGAAGGCCGCAAACAGCTGTCCGAATTCGTCCTTGCGCTGCTCGTTGATGCGGTGGTCGAAACGGCCCTTGGCCATCTCGGCCATCGATTCGGTGACGAGCTTGATCGGCTTGGCAAACCAGTTGGCCACGAAGTACATGGCCACCGCCACCGCCAGCACGGTGACAACGGCCAGCACGATCATGAGCGAGATCGACAGCCGTGCGACGGCGATCAGCGGCGCCTCGCGGATGCCCAGAGCCACACGGCCGGCGACCTGGTCCTGGAACGTCACCGGCACGTCGAAGCCGAGCATCGGCTCACCATTGACGACGTAGCGTGTGGCCACCACCTTGTCGCGGCTGCCCAGCGGCTCGCCACTGGGCGCCTTGTACGCCAGGCCGACCAGCCTGGGGTCGCTGGCGGCACGCACCACGCCGTTGGCGTCGGCCACGGTGATGCGCTCGTAGTCACCGGTCTTCATCACCTTTTCGACCGTGACCTCGACCGCCTCCCACTCCTCGCCCAGCACCAGGGCCGCATTCTGAGCCGCCATGAAACGTGTCATCGACGCCCCGTAGTCGATCGCCTGCGCCGTCAGCGCGGCCACCTGGCGGTGCGTGATCCAGGTGGCGGCCAGGCCCATCACGACGGCCACGATCAGCGCCATCATCGCCGCCCACTTCACGCGCAAGGGGACGATGCGCGGCCTGCCTTGCTCCGCGGCGTCCTCGTCGATCTCGGCCAGCACCTTGACCAGCGCGTTGGCCAGCTCGGCGCCGGACTGGAAGCGCTGGGCCGGGCTCTTGGCCAGACAGCGGTCGATCACGCGGCGCAGCGACTGCGGCACGTCGGTGCGCGACTTGTCGATCGGTGTGGCTGCCTCGCTGGCGATCTTGGTGGCCACCGCCACCAGGCTGTCGCCGCGGAACGGCCGCGCGCCGACGATCATCTGATACAGCACGATGCCGGTCGAGAACAGGTCGGAGCGGCCGTCCAGCCGCTCGCCGCGTGTCTGCTCGGGTGACATGTATTGCGGCGTGCCGAGCACGTCGCCGGCGCGTGTGTGCGACGACGCCTCGATGGCGTTGTCCATGTGCGCAATGCCGAAGTCGGTGACCTTGACCGTGCGGCCGCCCGACAGCCGCATGATGTTGCCCGGCTTGATGTCGCGGTGAACGATGCCGCGCGAATGGGCATAGTCGAGCGCACGGGCGAGCTGAATGCACATCACCACCGCGTCACGTACCGGGATGGTCTTGGTGGCTTCGAGCTCTTCGGCCAGCGAGATGCCCGCCAGCAGCTCCATCGCCATGTAGGGTCGGCCCTCGATTTCGCCGACGTCGTGCACGATGACGATGTTGGGGTGCGACAGCCCGCCGGCAGCACGCGCCTCTTGCAGGAAGCGGCCCCGGTAGTCCTCGCCTTCGCACAGCGAGGCATGCAGGAACTTGATGGCCACGTCACGCCCGATCGTCGGGTCGTGCGCCTTGAAGACCGTGGCCATGCCACCGCGACCGATGCGCTCGAGGATCTGGTAGCGGCCGGCCTGCTGCATCTTCTCGGATGCCGAGCCACCAGGCAGGGTGCCGAAGGGCAGCGACGATTCACCGGGCAGCACGCCGCGGCGACGCAGCGTGGCGTCACCGGGCGCTGAACTGTCGGTCGGCGTGCCGAACTGCGACAGCGGCGTCTTCAGCGTGGCGTCCTGCGGCCCTTGGCCGGTGGGTCGAGGATAGGGAAGCGTCGGGTCAACCATGGTCAATGCCCGCGGGCAGGATCCGATGATGCGCCACGCAGGCGGACAGGTCCATTCCCGCGGCTGGGGGTTGTCGCCGGCTGATGTGGCCCTGCATCAACCGAACAACCCCGGTGCCTGCTTCGCGCCGGCGGCATCGTCGCTGTAGAAGCAGGCTGGACAGACCGCCCGATAGCGGTCGTTGCCGCCGATCTCCACCTGCTCGCCCTGCGTCACGCGGCGGCCGTCGGCGGCCAGCCGTACGTTCATCGATGCCTTGCGGGCACAGGCGCAGATGGTCTTCATCTCTTCCAGGTCGTCAGCCAGGGTCAGCAGCTGCGCCGACCCCGGAAAGGCCTCACCCCGGAAATCGCTGCGCAGCCCGTAACAGATCACGGGGACACGGCCCAGGTGCGCCAGCCGGTGCAGCTGCCGCACCTGGGCCGGCGTGAGGAACTGCGCCTCGTCGATCAGCAGGCAGGCCAGGTCGTCGGGCATGTGCTCGCGGCTGAACTCGGTGTCGGGCCCGAAGGTGGCCACGGGGCGCTGCAGACCCAGGCGCGAGCCGATCACGCCGGGGCCCGTGCGGTCGTCGTGTGCGGCGGTGAACAGCAGCACCTGCAAGCCGCGTTCTTCGTAGTTGTGGGCAGCCTGCAGCAGCGCGGTGGACTTGCCGGCGTTCATGGCCGCGTAGCGAAAGTACAGCTTGCTCATCGGCGCCCGGCGCGGCGGCCCGACGGGCTCACTGCACCACGTTGAAGGAGACGATCGTGGCGCCGAACTCGTCGTTGCAGGGGCCGCTGGCGGGGCATTGCGGGATGCCGGCGATCCACGGCAAGGGGCCCTTGTGGCGCGCCGACAGCGCGTTCGCCGCATCCCCGGTGGGATAGAACAGGAATCCGCCTTCGTCGCGCGGCTTGAAGGCTGAATGGTCGCGCTGCAGTTCCGACACCACGACCAGCAACTGGTTCAGCCCGCTGGGCCCCGAGATCTTGAAGTCGACATCCTTCTTCGGCAGGTTGAGCGCGACGCCTTTGCGTACCCGCGGCAGCCCCGAGGTCTTGTTCGGGTACAGCTGCAACAGTGCGCCGTCCGAGCCATGGTTGAACACATAGAGATAGCCATCGTGCTGCGAGCGCACGGTGAACTCGATCGCGTCCTTCTCGCTGCGCACCGTGGTTCGTACCAGCGTGACCTCGACACGCCAACCCGGTGCCTGGGCCGCCACCACACGTTCGAAATCCTGCACGGCGTCGAAGACCACGGGCGCCGGGGCCGGTGCAGGGGCAGGTGCCGCGACCACCGGCGACGGTGCGGGCGCCGGCGTCGGCTCGACAGGCACAGGCGTCGGTGCAGGTGAGGGCTTGAACAAGGCATAGGCGCCGAGGCCGAGCACACCGGTGGCCACCAGGCCGGCGCCGAACAGCAGCGCCGAACGGCGCTGCTGTTCAGGCGGTGGCGCGGGCGCTTGCAGAGGCACGGTGCGCGTCTCGAAGTCGAGCGCGCCTGCAGCCGACGGCGGGCTGAAGGTGAAGTCGACACCCGCGCCGGGCTGTGACAGCGTGGTGTTGGGCAGCGCCAGGTCGGGCATCAACGTGGTTGCCGGGGCCGGGCCGGGTGCCTGCACGGGCGCCGTGCCGGATGCCGACGGCATCCAGGTCATCGTGCGCGGCGCGAACTCGTTGAGCCCGATCTCGTTGCGGAACTGTTCGATCGACTGCGTGCGCTGTTCGGGGCGGACGGCCAGCGCGCGGTCGACCGCGATCAGGAAGCGCTCGCTGTAACGCCCGGCAGCCACATGGCTCAGCGGCTCGTAGGCGTCGTTGATCAGCCGGCCCACCGACGGCGGCGGCGTGCGGCGCGTGATGCCGAAGTGGATCATCGCCGCCAATGCGTAGACGTCGGTCCACGGCCCCTGCTTCATGCCCGGCACCTCACCCCACTGCTCGATGGGTGCATAGCCGGGCTTGAGGATCACCGTCAACGCGTGCGTCATGTCACCAATGACCTGACGCGCAGCGCCGAAGTCAAGCAACAGCGGACGCCGCGTGCCGGCCAGCAGCATCACGTTGTCGGGCGCGATGTCGCGGTGGTACCAGCGTTCGGCGTGCAGCACGCCCAGGGCCTCGGTCAGCGGGTCGAGCAGCGTCATCAGCGCCGTCTCGTCGGGCGGCTCGGTGTTGGCGCGCCAGTCGTCACGCAGCGTGATGCCTTCGCAGAACGGCATCACCATGTAGGCCGAGCCGTTGGCCTTCCAGAAGCGGTAGACCTTGATCAGTGCCGGGTGGTCGAACTGGGCCAGCAGCTTGGCCTCCTCGACGAAGCTGCGCAGACCCGCTTCGAAGGCATCGGAGTGGCGCTCGGAACGGACCACCACCTGGGTGCCGCCCGAGCGCCCGACCATGCCCGACGGAAAGTACTCCTTGACGGCCACCTGACGATTGAGCGAGTGGTCCCAGGCGCGGTAGACGATCGAGAAACCGCCTTCACCGGCCACGGTGCGCAGTTCGAACTCATCGAGGTAGGTCCCCAGCGGCAGCGCGTTGCCGGAATCCTGCCGACCGGGCAATGCCGGTGCGGCAGGGGTTTCGGGAGTCGGCTGGCCGCCAGTGACGGGTTGGATGAGTGTGCGGTCGTCGTCCGGTGATTCGTTGGTCATGAAAGCGTCAGCCGGAGGTTGCGGTACTGCCCGGGCAGGGTGGATTGCCAGGCCCTGGCGCCCCCGCCGTCCCCAGCAACAAACCGAAGCCTACTCCGGTCGGCAGCCCGCGCGTCACCACCAGGCGGCCCGGTTCGGTGTTCGGTTCGCACCACCACAGGGCCTGCCCCCCGGCCGCAGTCTGCCAGATCCCGATGGCATCCTCGGTGATCAGCGCGGTGACGTCGGCGGCCGACGCAATCGGCAGGCTGCCGACGGCGATGCCGGCGGGCAGGTTGGTGGATGCACGCTGGGGTCGGCTTGCAGCCAGCGCGGCTGGGCGCAGGCGTTCGAGTTCGGCCTCCAGTTGCGTCACTGTCCAGTCGTCCTGCAGCGCATCGGCCGCCAGGTCGTCCATCTGCCGCAGCCAGCGATGCAGGGCGGTCAAGCTCGCGCTGTCCTTGGGCAGGCCGGCCAGCGGCCGCGCTACCGTGAACGGGAAATAGCGGCCGGCGCGGTCGACCGAGGGCATCAGCACACCGGCCCAGCCCTGCGCCGCGCAGGGCGCGGGCAAGGCGCCGGGCAGCAGCACGAAGCGCCAGATCGGGCTGGCCAGATAGCCTTCGAGCCAGGCCTCGGGCGCTGATGCGCGCAACGTCGCCAGCCCGGCAGCCAGCCAGCCGTCCCAGACCTCGATGAACTCATGGGGCAGGCGGCGCGCCGCAAAGTCACCCAGCGTCGGCAGCTTGCCGTGCCAGCCGGGGATGTCTTCGTCGCTCATGGGCCGCTGGCGCCGATGAAGGTCAGACGGCGCTCGGGCAGCGAAACTGCTGCACCTCGCGCATGCGAAACGGATTGAGCACGCTGGTCGAGGTCACTTCGAGGCGCGCGCGCCGGCCGTCGAGCATCATGTTCACGCCAAAGCGCTCAGGCTGTCCCGAAGGCACGATCTCGAAGCGCTCGAACATGCGAAACAGCCCCCATGGCCCATCGAAGACCATCGGCGTGCCGTTGGGTGCGGCGCTCAGTGTCACGCGTGAGGCAACGCGCTGGCTGGGCCAGGTCAGCGTCACCGGAGGTCCGCCCGCAGTCAGCTTGAAAGCCTGACCGTCGATGTCGATCGTCAGCTCTTGCAGGCCGGCGCCGAGCTCGGCCGCACGCACGTCGATGCGAAATCCTGGCGTCTTGCCGCCGGCGCGGAAGAAGGCCTCGCGGATGCGCGCCGCGCGCTGGAAGTCGGGCAGTGAACCTGCCGACGGGCGCGTGCCGTCGGGCAGCGGCCGATAGGCCCAGACCGCGCCGCCGGTGTCGACCAGCGAGACCAGGCGACGATTGAAGAAATCGTCAAGCATGCCGCCCTGGCCGAACAGCTGGCCGAAATCTTCGGGCAGCACGTCGGCGCGCGAGCCGGCGGCGAAGGGGTAGCGGTTGGCGATGGCACGCTGGCAGAAGTCGGCGACCGGCTTGAGCTCGGCGGTCAGTACATCGCGCTCGGCGCGCTGGCTTTGTTTGGCGCCGGCGTCGGCCAGCGTCTCGACCATGGCCTTCAGCGCATCGGGCAGCTGCCCGCCCTGGACCTTGAGCTTGGGGCCCGCACCGCCGCCCGGCGGCGGTGCCGACTGTGTCTTCTGCGCGTTGTCGATCGCCAGCAGATAGGTCTGCTGTTCGTCGAAGAGCTTGCGCAGGTCATCCATCGGCGATGGTTGTCCGGTCACCAGCCGGCGATAGCCGGCGAAGTGGTCATCTACCATGCGCTCCAGCGGCCCGCTGCCGGGGGCCGCTGGTGCGGCGCCAGGGTCGGCCAGCTTGGCCGCTTCGTCACGCGCCTTGTCGGCCTTGTTGAGCGCCTTGGCGATCGGGTTGGTGCCGGGCTTCGCGACTGGCGGTACCAGGGTGGTTTCTTCGGCCACCCGGCGCACGAAGGTGGCCATCGGTGAATCGACACCCGACAACAGCCTGAACACCTCGATCTGCTGCGCGATGGTGGCCATCGGCACCAGTTTCACGTCGGCCAGATACTTGTCCCATTCCTTGATGTAGTCCTCGAGGTAGACGCGACGAACCCGGTTGGCCAGGGCATTGCCCAGGCTCAGCGCCTTGATGCGCTCGGGATCGTTGCGCACGCCCATCACCCAAGTCTCTTCGGCGGCGAGCTGGGCCGACACCTTGGGGATCGTGCCCTGGAAGGTGCGGCGATAGCCTTCACGCGTGTACAGCCCGGGGATGCCGCGTGTCAGCGGCTCGCCGCTCTGGCGGCGGTAGACCTGGGCCGCACGCGTGCCGGCATTGGCGGCCACCGTGAAGTCGGGCAGGTCATTGCCGCGGCTGGACCGCTTGATGCGGCCGTAGATGCGCAGCTCCAGCGGCAAGGCATTCAGCATCTCGCGCATCTGTGCCACCAGCGCATCGTCCTTGGCCACCAGCGGCGGCGGCGCGCCGCGTGCCAGCAGCGCGTCGAGATGGCGGTCGAGCTCGGCGCGTGCGTCGGGTTCGAGTGCGCGCGCGAACTGCACGTCCCAGTCGGTACCGATCCAGGCCTTCAGCCCCTCGGCATCGAACTTGTCGGGCGTGTACAGCATCAGGTAGTTCTTCAGCGCCTCGTAGGCGTTCTCCAGGTTGCTGTTGTTGGCGGCCCGCAGGCGTTCTTCCAGGCGCTTGGTGATGCGCGGCGCGAAGGCCTTGTCCAGCAAGCGCCCGTAGGCCAGCTGTGCCGCGGCGTCGAGCTTGCCACCCTGATACATGCCCAGCGACATCAGCAGTGGCGGGTCCTCGATCGCAAAGTCGGCGCTGTGCGCGGCCTGCTTCATGTCGAGCAGGGGCTTGATCAGGGTCGCGACATCGCCACCCGTGCCCGGGGCAATGCTGTCCACCTCCTGCTTGATGGCCGGCAGCCTGGCGGCCACGCCATCGGCATAGTTGACGTTGCGCACGAAGCTGACGCCCCAGCCGACGACCAGCGCGGTCGACAGCACGCCGATGCCGGTCATCACAGCCAGGCGCAGCATGCGACGGCGGCGTTCCGCGGCCGCGTTGTAGACCCCCAGGCCGCGCTCGACGAAGACGACGTCGCGCAGCAGCCGCGCCAGGAAAAAGCTCTTGCCGGGGCCCGAGCCGCGTGTCGACAGCGCCGGTCGCTCGAGCCCGAAGGCGCGGCCCAGCGAGCCCATCACACGATCGATCGGCGTGCCTTCCTGGGTGCCGCTGGTGAAATAGACGCCGCGCATCGGCGGCGTACGCTGCACCGTGCCACCAGCGCTGAAAACCGCAGCGACGAACTCATGCAGCGGCCGCCGCAGCGCCGCCAGTTCCTGCGGGAAGCCGAACAGCGCGGCGCGCCGTGCCGGGTCACGCTCGGCCTGCAGGCGCACGCCCAGTCCTTCGCCGAGACGACGCTCGAGGCCGCCGAAACCTTGGTCGAATTCCTTCTCGACCGCTGGGTCCTGCCCATCCTGGTAGGGCAGGGTGAAGCCCCAGACCTGTTCGCGCGCCTCCTTGGGCAGGTCGCCGAAGGTCTCGTTGAAGCCGGCCACCAGGTCCATCTTGGTGACCAGCACATACACCGGCGCCTGTACGCCCAGCTTGCCCTGCAGCTCATGCAGGCGGTCGCGCAGGCTGCGCGCCAGTTCGGCGCGGTCGGCCGCGCTTTGCTGCACCAGGTCGAAGGCGTTGACCGTCAGCATCACACCGTTGATCGGCTGCCGCGGCCGCGTGCGCTTGAGCAGGGCCAGGAAGGCGTCCCAGGCGCCGGCATCGGCGGCAGCGTCGCTGTCCTGCGTGCTGTAGCGGCCGGCGGTGTCGATCAGCACCGCATCGCGCGTGAACCACCAGTCGCAGTTGCGCGTGCCGCCGACGCCACTGACCGATGCCCCGTCCTTGCCGTCGCCCAACAGGAACTGCAGTCCCGAGTTCATCAAGGCCGTGGTCTTGCCGGCACCGGGGGCGCCGATGAACATGTACCAGGGCAGCTCGTAAAGGTAGCCACCGGGTCTGAACAGCGAGCGGCCGGAACTGGCGCGCAGCTTGACCATCGCCTCTTCGAAACGCTGCGCCAGCACCTGGGCCTCGCGCTGGCTGGCCACCGAGCCGGCCGACAGGCCCTTGACCAGTGCCGCATGCGTGCGCCGGCGGCGCACCAGGCCGAGCACCAGCCAGCCGATCCACAGGCCCCACAGCACGGCCAGCGTGATCAGGCGGGCCCAGAAGCCCTCGAAGGGCCGTGCGCTGCCGAAGGCGATCAGTGGAAAGGCCCACCACACCAGCGCACTCAGGATCAGCAGAGCCAGCGTGCCCATCACGACCGGGCTGAGGAACCATCGCAGGACATTCTTCATGGTCGGCTTCTTCAGTTGTTCGTCGGGAACAACGTGATCTCCACCCGCCGGTTGCGGGCGCGACCGGCGGCGGTGTTGTTGTCGTCGATCGGCTCGCTCTCGGCGCGGCCCTCGGCTTTCATGCGGTCGGGCGTGACCACCGGCGTCAGCAGGTCGCGCACCGACTCGGCGCGGGCCTGCGACAAGTGCCAGTTTGACGGGTAACGCAGCGAACGGATGGGCTGGTTGTCGCTGTGCCCGGTGATGAGCACCTTGCCCGGCACCTTGGCCAGCGCCTGCGCCACCTGGGCCAGCAGGGGTCGAACCTTGCCCGTCACCTCGGCGCTGGACGACTCGAAGAAGCCGTCGCCCGCGATGGTGACGACCGAGCGGTCGGCCAGGTCGTTGACCTGCAGCTGCTTGGCCTCGATCTGCTGCCGCAGCAGCACTGCCAGCCGCGGCTGTACCGCCGCCACCGGCAGCGGCGGTGCCGGCAGCGTGCGCGCTGGCGCCTTCACGTCGATGGCTTGCAACTGGTTGAAGATGCCGTTGGTGCGGCTGTTCAGGGTGAACTGCAGGATGAAGAACAGCAGCAGCAGCACGCCGGCGGCCAGCGCGGCCAGCACCCACAGCGGGACGCCGTCGCGCAGGCGCTGCGTGTTGGCCACGCCCTGCCACTGTGGCGACAGTTCGGCCTCCATCGGCCCCGCATGCTGGTGCAGCAGCGTGGCCAGCTTTTCGCGGATGGCGTCAAGCTGCGCACGTCCGTTGTCCATGCCGCGGTAGCGGCCCTCGAAGCCCAGCGACAGCACCACGTGCAGCAGTTCCAGCAAGGCGTAGTTGGCCGGGATGTCCTTGCCCAGCTTGGCCAGCAGCTGGAAGACTTTCTCGCCGCCCCAGGACTCGTTGTGGAACTGCACCAGCAGGCTCTGGTTGGCCCAGGCGCCCGATGAACCCCAGGGGGTGGACGACGCGCACTGGTCGACGAAGGTGCACAGCACGTAACGCGCAGCGACAACCTGATCACTGGGCACGCCGGCGGCGCGGGCGTTTTGTTCAAAGCGCCGCACGGTGTCGGCCAGCGCGGACCGCAGCGCCGCCGGGTTGGGGTGTTGCACCGTGCTGCGCAGCCGCGTCGCCGCCATCAGCAAAGGCGCCGCATGCTGCAGCAGCGGGTTCAGGCCGGCCGCGATCGGGGCATCGGCCGGCTGCGCTTGTGGCGCACCGCGTACCGCCGTGGCATCGGCCGACGGGGGCGCTGCGGCAGGGCCGGGCGCGGCCGCCCGGCCACCGCGCCCCGCGGCCGGCTTGATGATGGTCGGGCTGTCCTTGCTGTTGAAATGCGCGAACGGATCGTCGTCGTCGTTCATGTCGCCCTCAGGTGCTGCCGCAGCAGGCGCGCATCAGCGCACCGCCCACAGTTCGAGCTCGAGCCCGGGAAAATCGCCTGCGATGTGGATGGCCAGACCGCCCGAGGCTTCGAGTTGTTTCCACAAATCGCTGCCGCGGGTCTCCAGCTCGAAGTACGCGAACCCGGCGTGGTACGGAATGCCCGGCGGTGCCACCGGCATCGGCCGCAGCGGGATGCCGTAGACCTGATCGACCACGATCGCGCGGATCTGTTCGGCCGGGCCGATCTTGGCCAGTGCCGGCAACCGCGCGCGCAGGGATTCGGTGGGCATCTGCGCCGACGCGGCGAGCACGAAGCTGGCGTTGCGCTGCAGTTCGATGTCGGCAATGATGGCCACGCGAACGCCGTACTTGCGCATCTGCAGCTCGATCGGGATGGCACGCCGTTCGATCACGGCCGACAGCGACAGCCGCAGGTCGGTCATCACGAGGCGATAGCAACTGGCCAGGTCGTCGTGGCTGTAGTCGGGGTAGGCCGGCGGGCGGCGGCCTTCACGGTAGGTGGCCAACTCGCCTGCCAGTTGCAGCATCATCGTGTACAGCCGCTCGGGGTGCAGCACGGGCAGGCGACGCGCATGATTGAACAGCGGCTCGTGGCGGTTGATGCTCTGCAGGAACAGGAAGTCGACGATTTCGCCGACGCCCGAACGGCCCGGCTGTGTCAGCAGCGAGGCCAGGGTATCGCCGCGCTGGTGCAGCAGGCCCAGCAGTTCGCGCAGGTAGCCGTCGAGCACGGCATGCGAGGGTGCATGCAGCATCGGCGCAACGTACTGGTCGTCGATCGCCACCGGGCCGCCCGAGGTCAGCTCCAGCAGTCGCGCGACACCCAGCGTGGTGTAGCCCTCGTTGCTGTCGCGGGCGAGCACCAGGCGCAGGTTGAGCCGGCCGACCTGGATCGGTGCCTGGCGCAGGCTCACGGCTTCGGCGTCGGCCACCTCGACGTCGGCGGACACGTAGCGTGGCGGCATCGAGCTGTTGCCACCTTCGACGTCACTTTCCGCCACACCGGGGCGCGAAAGTGCAACGGCAAGAAACAGCATTTCGTCACGCACATCGGTGGGCACCTTCAGTGCCGGCGGTGCCGCGTCGACTCCGGGGATGTCGAATGGCGTGCCGTCGGGCAGCACACCGCTGGCCGAGGCAATCGCGAACAAGCCTTGTTCGAGCGCGGCGCGGTCGATCTGCAGCGTGGAGAAGCCGGCGCCGTAGGTGGTGCTGGCCGAAACGCGGGCGTGCAGCTGTCGCAGGGCGGCCCGATCCTGCTGCTGGAAATGCTGCGGCTGGAGGAACATGCCCTCTGTCCACAGGACCTTGTTTTGCCAAGTCATGGTGTGTTGGAAGGTCGTGGTCTGGCGCGTTGAAAGAAGGCCCCCCGACGCGCCGAAGAAGGGCGGCGTAGGGTACCGCAAGGGTGCCGCATCGGGGCCACGGAGTAAACCGGTTGTGAATGCTCACGTTGGCAAGCGCAGCCCGCGAAGGCATGATGATCCATCGTCTTGGTGGGTTGCTGCTGTGCGGTCTTGACGGTTCGGCCCCACACTCCCCAATTCGTTGGATGGCATTTCTGGCGCTTTGGTCCAGGCTCGTGCTGCCATACGCTGGCGTTCGGCGTGTTCGCAGGACGTGTGCGCATTCAGGAGATTCGATGTCGGTTGTACGGGCCTGCGGGCCGATGTGGAAACAGGCCGCTGGCTTGGTACTGGCCTGTGCGGCAGTTGCCGCGGTGGCGCAGACGACCGTGCAGGTCACCGGCTATCAGGTCACGGGCAACAGCCTGATCGAGCCGGGCAAGGTCGACGCCGTGCTGTTGCCGATGCTGGGTCAGCGCAGTCTGCAGGATCTGCAGCGCGCCGCAGCGGCCGTGCAGGCGCTCTACCAGGCTGAAGGCTACGGCGCGGTGGTGGCCTATGTGCCGCCGCAGACCGGCCATGACGGCATCGTGTCGATCGTGGTGGTCGAAGGCAAGCTCAGTGCGATTGCGGTCAAGGGCGCCAAGCGCTTCTCCGACGAGAACATCAAGGCCAGTCTGCCAGCCTTGCAGATCGGCGCCACCCCGCGTCTGCATGCGATCGACGCCCAGCTTCGCATCGCCAACGAGAACCCCGCCAAGCAGGTGCAGGTTCTGCTCAAGCCCGGGCAGCAAAGCGGCCAGGTCGAGGCCGAACTGGAAGTTCAGGAACTGCCGCTGCAGCGCTACACCGTGGGCCTGGACAACACTGGCAACGACCGCACCGGCAACTACCGCGCCAGCCTGGGCTGGCAGCACGCCAGCATCACCGGCCACGACGACGTGCTCGGTGCACAGCTGCAGGTGTCGCCGACCGAGTTGCAACAGGTTGCCGTGCTGAGCCTGGGCTACCGCTGGCCGCTGTATGCGCAGCGCATGGCGATCGACGCCTTCTTCGCCTATTCCGACGTCGATGGCGGCACCACGGCGTCGACGGTGGGTGATCTGCGTTTCGTCGGTCGCGGCCGTGTGATCGGCGCGCGTGCGGGCTGGTATCTGCCACGCTGGGGTGATTTCGACACTCGACTGACGCTGGGGCTGGACCACCGGGCTTACCTCAATCGTTGCGACATCGCCGGGCTGCCGTCTGGCGCCTGCGGGCCTGCGGGCGAGAGCGTGGCGGTCACGCCACTGTCGCTCGAATACAGCTTGCGCTCCGGCGGTGCGACGCCGACCGCGCTTTCGGTGTCGCTGCACCACAACCTGCACCTGGGCGGCTCGCACACCAGCACGGCGTCTTTCGATGCCGTGCGCCTGGGCGCCAAGCCCGGCTACAGCGCCCTGCGCGTGGGCCTGTCCTCGGCGATGCCGATTGCCGACACCTGGCAGTTGCGTGGCCGGCTGAACCTGCAATGGACGAATGACGCGCTGGTGCCCGGTGAACAGTTCGGGCTGGGCGGCGCGCAGTCGGTTCGTGGTTACGAGGAGCGTGAGCTCACCGGTGATCGTGGCCTGGCGGCCTCGGTCGAACTGCAAGGGCCGGGCCTGCTGAGCAGCGAAGTACGGCGCGGCGACCTGCGCCCGCTGCTGTTCGTCGATGCCGGGCTGGCCCGCAACGCCGACGACGCCCCTTGTGTGGACATTCGTTCGCAATGCTCGGCGGCGTCGTTCGGGCTCGGTGCACGCTACGTGTGGGGCGACTTCAGTGCGCGCCTCGACCTGGCCTATGCGCTCAAGTCTGTCGTGCGCACGCAGCGTGGCGACACGCGCGCGCACTTTGCGTTGCAGCTCGGCTTCTGAGCCGAAGTTTGCCCTGACCCGTGAGAATCGCCATGAACTGCAAGCACCGTCGACCCCAGGCTCAGCAACCAGACCCTGCCCGTCGCCTGCACCTGAACCGATTGGCCCTGGCCGTTGCCCTGGCCCTGGGCGGTACCTCGCCGTGGGTGCTGGCGCAGGCGCTGCCCAGCGGCGCCAGCGTGGTGCAGGGCCAGGCGTCGATCGTCACGCAGGGCCAGCAGATGACGATCAGCAACAGCGCCAACGCGGTGTTGAACTGGCAGAGCTTCTCGATCGGTGCGGGCAGTTCGGTGCGCTTCGAGCAGCCCAGTGCGTCCAGCCAGGTTCTCAATCGGGTGCTGGGCCGCGATGCAACCCAGATCGCCGGTCGCCTTAGCAGCAACGGCGGCGTGTGGCTGGTCAACCCCTTTGGCGTGATGTTCGGCCCCGGTGCCCGCGTCGACGTGGCCAACCTGGTGGCGTCGACGCTCAACATCAGCGACGCCGATTGGCAGGCTCGTCGCTACAGCCTGCTGGGCGGCCCCGGCGCCGGCGCAGTGACCAATCAGGGCGAGATCCGCACCACACTGGGCGGACATGTGCTGCTGGTCGGCGGCAGCGTCGGCGTGCGCAACGAAGGCCTGATCGAGGCTGACGGCGGCCAGGTGATGCTGGCCGCTGGCGCCTCGGTCGACCTGGCGGACAGCAGCACGCCACAAGTCGCGGTGCGGCTGACGGCGCCCGCCGGCGAGGCCATGAACCTGGGCCGCATCCTGGCCGCGGGCGGTCGCGTCGACCTGCAGGCCGCGATGGTCAACCAGCAGGGCATCGTGCGCGCCGACCAGTTGGCGGGCGGGGTTGGCGGAAAGGTGAACCTCGTTGCCACGGAGCAGCTGTCGCTTGCCGCGGGCAGCCGTACCAGTGCTGACGGCGGCCGCGGTGGCGAGGTCGTGCTTCAAGCTGCCACGACGCTGGTTGCCGGCGCGGTGTCTGCCGAGGGCCGTCAAGGCCAGGGCGGATCGGTGAAGATCCTGGGCGAGCGCGTCGGCTTGCTGGCAGGTGCCGATGTCAGTGCCAGCGGCAGCACCGGGGGCGGCGAGATCCTGGTCGGCGGCGGTTTGCAGGGCAAGGATGCGTCGGTGCCGAATGCCCGTGCCGCGTATGTCGACGCAGGTGCCGTGTTGCGCGCCGATGCCGGCCAGCGCGGTGACGGTGGACGCATCATCCTGTGGAGCGACGAGACCACCCGCGCCTTCGGTCAATTCAGCGCGCGCGGTGGTTCAGCCGGCGGTGACGGTGGCTTCATCGAGACCTCGGGCGGCTGGCTCGATGCAAGGCCGGCCAGCGTGCGCACCGATGCGCCCCATGGGCGCGCTGGGCAATGGCTGATCGATCCGAACAACATCACGATCGGTGACGGTGTTTCTGACGTCAACATCACCGGCAATCCAGACTTCACCAGCAGCAACGACAGCGCGGGCATCAGCAGCGCCACCATCGTGGCAGCGCTGGATGCGGGCAACAACGTCACGATCACCACCGGGGCCGCAGGCAGCAACAGCGAGAGCGGGAACATTCAGATTGCGCTGGCCGACCTTTCGGCGGCACCCGCGGTGCCGGTCAGTCTGACCCTGACCGCCCATGGCGACATCACCATGGTGCAGTCCTCGGTGTCGACCTCGGAAGCGCCGCTGTCGGTCACGTTCAATGCCGGTGGCCGTATCGTGATCGACGACTCGTCGATCCATACCGGGGGCGGCAACATCACGCTGACCGGCACGAACAGGCCCTGTGGCGCCAACGGCTGCGCTCCATTTGCGGGCGCAGACGGCATCTATATCCACTTCATTTCGACGCTCGATGCCGGGGCGGGGACGATCTCGCTGCGCGGCGCCACCGCGGTTGCGGGCCGGGATGGCGTGTTCACCGATGCTTTTTCGTCCCCAAGCACCCTGACCGCCGGCAGGATTGACATCAAAGGCTGGGCCGACCCCGCGGGTTCGTACACGGCCTATGGCGTGCATCCCGAGGGCGGGCTGTTTGCCGCACAGTCGATCAGCATCGAGGCGAACAGCTTCGCCATCGGCACCAACTACAGCTACTTTTTCCCGCCCCAGATGGCAGCGCCCCGGATCGCCGTGCGCGCCGACGACATCACGATCGGCTATGACGCGGTCGGGATCAGCGCCACCGGGCCCGGCGATGCGCTGACCTTTGCGGGCAGCTCGGGCAGCGCGGCTCGTTTCGTCAACCTGTCTGGGTCGGGCACGCTCAGTGCGCCCAACGGTCGCTGGCTCATCTACGCCACCAATCCGCTGGACAGCGCGAACTTTCAACCGGGCAGTCTGGACCAGGATTTCACCCAGTACGCGGCAACACCGGGGACCGGCGTGCGCGGCAGCGGCAATGGGTTCTTGTTTTCCCTGACCCCGGTGCTGACCGTTTCCGGCGGACTGGGTTCGACCGCGACCAAGGTCTATGACGGGACCACCGACACCTCGGCCGGCCTTGGTGAGCCCTGGCTCGACGGATTCTTGCCCGGTGATTCGCTGGCCGGGTCGGTCGACTTCCAGGGGCTGCGCTACGCATCGGCGAATGTGGGCAGCCAGATTCCGTTGCTGGTCTCGATCGGCGGCCCCCTGCCGCCGATCCTGGACTCCAGCGACCGGCCTGTCTTCGGCTATGTCTTTTCCGGAACCGGCCCCGGCCTGGTGGGCAGCATCACGCCGCGTCAAGTCAGCGTGGACAACGTTCGCGTGCTGGACAAGGTCTACGACGGCACACGAACCGCGTTGCTCGGCGGTGCTGCCGGCATCACAGGGCTGGTGGCCGGCCAGAGCCTGAGCCTGCAGCCAGGAACGCTGGCGTTCGACACCGCCGATGTCGGCCGTGCCAAGCCGGTGACAGGTCGCTTTGCGCTGGCCGATGGGCCTGGCGGGCTGGCCAGCAACTACCTGCTCGACGGTGGTGGCCAGGTGAGTGCAAGTGCCGACATCACGCCCAAGGCCCTGACCCTGACCGGGGCCAGCGTCAACGACAAGGTCTACGACGGCAGCACGGCTGCCACCATCAACAGCGGCGTGTTCGGCGGCCTGATCGGCAACCAGACCCTGAGCCTGTTGGCCGATGACCTGCGCTTCGATACCAAGAACGTCGGCGTCGACAAGCCGGTTAACGGCAGCGTGCGTCTGGCCGACGGCAGCAACGGCGGGCTTGCCAGCAACTACAGCCTGCCGGCCGATCTGCCGCTGGCGCTGAGGGCCAGCATCACCCCGCGGCCGGTCACGCTGACCGGTGTCAACACAGCCGACAAGGTCTACGACGGCAGCGCCCTGGCCGACACCCGCGCGACGGGATTGACGGGTCTGGTGGCTGGCGAGAGCCTGGGCTTTCGCCTCGAATCCAGCTTCGACACCGCCAACGCGGGTGCCGACAAGCCCGTATCAGTGAACGCCACGCTGCTCGATGGCACCGGCGGTCTGGCCACGAACTATCTCGTCGCCGGTGGCGCCCTCGAGTCCAGGGCCAGCATCCTGCCGCGTACGGTCAGCGTGCAGGACCTGCCCAGCTTGGACAAGGTCTACGACGGCACACCGGCCGTGTCCCTGGCCGGAGCCAGCCTGGGCGGCCTGGTCGCCGGCGAAAGCCTGAACCTGCTGCCGGGCACGGTGTCATTCGACAGTGCCGATGCGGGCAGGGCCAGGGCCGTGACCGGCCGCTATTCATTGGCCGACGGGCAGGGCGGGCGGGCCGCCAACTACGTGCTCGAAGGCGACGGCCAGGTGAACACCACGGCCGACATCAACCCCAGGCCGCTGACCCTTAGCGGGGCCCGCGTCAACGACAAGGTCTACGACGCGAACACGGCCGCCACCCTCAACAGCGGCACGCTCAGCGGCCTGGTCGGCAGTCAGACCCTGAACCTGGTGTCCGACGGTCTGCGCTTCGACACCAAGGATGCCGGCATCGACAAGGCCGTCATGGGCAGCGTGCGGCTGACCGACGGCAGCAACGGCGGCCGGGCTGTCAACTACAGCCTGGCGAACGACATGCTGCCGGCGCTGCAGGCCAGCATCACCCCGCGACCGGTCAGCGTGACGGGCCTCAGCACGGCCGACAAGATCTACGACGGCAGCACCCTGGCCGACACCCGCGCCACCGGATTGACGGGGCTGTTGCCGGGTGAGAACCTGGGTCTGCGCATCGACGCAAACTTCGACAACGCCAACGCCGGCAATGCCAAGACCGTGATCGCACAAGCCTGGCTGCAGGATGGCGCCGGGGGCCTGGCCGCGAACTATGCCGTCGCTGGCGGCGACCTGCAGTCCACGGCCAGCGTGCTGCCACGCAGCGTCACCGTGCAAGGTGTGATGGCCAGCGACAAGCCGTATGACGGCACGACTGCGGCCACGCTGACGGCGCAGGCCATCGTCGGCCTGGTGGCTGGCGAAACGCTGACGCTGGCGCCGCAGGCGCGCTTCGACACGGCGTCGGTAGGCAGCGCCAAGCCCGTGACCGGCAGCATCGCACTGGCCGACGGCAGTGGCCGAGCCAGCAATTACCAGCTGGTCAATCCCGGCGGCTTCAGCGGCACCGCGTCGATCTCGCAGCGCGGCCTGACCGTCACTGCGGCCAGCGCTGCCGACAAGGTCTACGACGGCAGCACGACGACGGCAACGGCAAACTTCGTGCTGTCCGGCGTGGTGGCCGGTGAGCAGGTCAGCGTGGCGTCGGGCAGCGGCCGCTTCGCTGACCCTAACGTTGGAGATCGCAAGGCGGTGACCGCGACGGCCACCGCGCTGAACGGCCCCGACGCGGCGAACTACACGCTGGCCCAGGCGTCGGTGCAGACCCTGGCAGCCATCGCGCCCGCGCCGCTGAGCTACGTCGCAAGCGCCCTGGTGCATCCCTTCGGCATCCCCTTGCCGCTGATGACGGGTACGGTCGAGGGCCTGATTGCCGGTGAAACGTTGGCATCGGCAAGCACCGGTCAGCTCAGCTTCAGCACCGACGCAACGCGAGTGTCGCCCGTGGGCACTTACGCGGTCCTGGGCTCGGGGCTGGTCGCGCCCAACTACCGCCTGGTGCAGGCTCCAGGCAACGTGTCGGCGCTGACGATTGCGCCGACATGGACCTCAGCGGTCAGCGAGCCGACCTCGACCGTGCCCACCGTACCCACGTTGCTGGCGGCGGTGCAGCCGGTGCCGGTGGTCAGCACGCCCGGGGCCGGTCGCACGATGGACGCCCTGTCGGTTCTACGCACCGGTTCGTCGTCGGTCGGCTACCGCATGCTCGATCTCGGCACTGCCAGTCAGCAGGACGTGGCGATGGCGCTGGCCGCGCGCGACCAGTACAAGCAATCGATCTTTGCCGAGGCGATCCGCGAACTCGAGCGCAACCCCGACGCGGCCAACGTTCCAGACTGCCAGACGGTGGAGCAGGCCGCCGCGGGCAACTGCCTGATCACCGAAGTCCTCAAGCCGGCACTTCGCGAGCGCTTGTTGCGCGTTGCGGCATCAGCGCCGGCGCCTGCAAGCGTTTCGCCGCCGGCAGCGCCCGCGCCAGCGCCGGTCCTGTCGGTCCCGGCACCCGTTCCGGCAGCGCCGGCACTGGCGCTGGCCAAGGTGCCGTCCATTCCACCGACGCCCAGCGCGCAAGCGCTGACCATCCCGCTGCCTGCCGAGCGGCCGGTGATCAGCGCCGCGGTGCCGCAGATCCAGCGCAAGTGGGCGCTGCTGATCGGCACCGACGTCTACCTCGACAAGGTCATCCCGCAACTGGACAACGCGGTAACCGATGCCGATGCCGTGGCCGGCGTGCTGGACAGCAAGCTCGGCTACCAGTCGGTGACGGTGCGCAACGGCAGCAAGGCCGAGATCGTGCGCGCCTTCAACGAACTGGCGGCCGTGGTCGGGCCGTCCGATTCGGTGGCGATCTACTACGCGGGCCATGGCGATCTGATCGAGAAGACCGGCCTCGGCTACTGGCAGCCTTCGGACGCCAGCGCGTCGAACGCCAAGACCTGGTTGTCCAACACTGACATCGGCAAGTTGCTGGGCCAGTTCGGCGCGTCGCAGATCGTGTTGGTGTCCGACAGCTGCTTCTCGGGCAGCCTGGTCTCGGGCGAGCGCATTCGCGCCAGCGGGGGTGCACCCGACGTGACCAAGCTGCTCAGCCAGCGCACGGCGGTGGTGATGTCCTCGGGCGGCAATGAGCCTGTCTTCGACGCTGGCAAGAATGGCCATTCGGCCTTTGCCTGGAGCTTCATGCAAGCACTCGAGGGCGTGTCGTCATGGCGGCCCGGCAGCACCGTGTTCGAGCAGGTGCGTTTCGCAGTGGCGCGGCAGGTACCGCAGCGCCCGCTGTACGGGGCTTCGATGCTGGGCCGGCACCAGGACGGTGGCGACTATGTTTTCGAACAAAGGCAGCTGCAGGCGATGCAGAAGTGACAAGATACCCTTGCTTGCATACGCCCACACTGGCATCGTAGGCGGCTTGCGCAGGCACAGGCATGGAGACTGGATCATGAAGATCACGTACTTGAGGGCGGCAACGGCTGTCTTGACCTTGTGCTTGGGCGCGCTTGTGCATGCGCAGTCGGCACCGCCGGTGCTGAAGATGAACCAGGTCACCGAGCAGGCACTGGTCGACGCCTTGGCGATCGACGAACCGGTACTCGAAGAAGGCGGCAAGACCCGCAGCATCCGGCCGACGGCGCGCAGCAATGCCACACCGGCACGGGCCGGTGCCGGCAAGTCGAACCTGCTGATCACGTTCAACACCGGGTCGGCCGACCTGACCACCGAGAGCAAGCAGGCTCTGGGCACGGTCGCCAAGGCGTTGCAATCCGACAAGCTGGCCGGTTTCGCTTTCAGTGTCGAGGGCCATGCCGACCCGCGAGGGGGTGTGGAGTTGAACCAGAGGTTGTCGGAAGCCCGCGCCAAGTCGGTGGTCGAGTACCTGGTGGCCAGCTACGGCATCCTGCCCGAGCGCCTGAGTGCAGTGGGTAAGGGCACCAGCGAGCCGCTGAACACCGAGCGGCCCGATGCCCCTGAAAACCGCCGCGTGACCATCGTCACCAAGCGGCCATAACGTTCATCAGATCGTCGGCGCGGCCCGCTGGCGGGGTTGCCGCCCGACGAGTCTTCAGGCACCGATGAGACCCGTCGGTCGTCGGCCCGCCCGACGACCGCTGCTTCACCCTTCGCGAACCCCGCGAAGACCGCGACTCCAACCTGCAGCTGCAGGGCCTGGTTCGAACAGGCGGCGGCTGCGCCGACAAGCGAGGTAAGCGTTGAGCGAACCAGACCCCTTGATGAGCCAGGTCGAGGCCTGGCTGAAGCCCTTGAGCGGTGATGACGGACCCTGCGGCCCGGATCTCGAATACGACAACGCCTTTCTGGAGTTGACGACCGCTGCCGAGGGCAAGCCAGAGACTCAGTTCGACAAGGGTTCGCCGCCCGAGTGGCGGCAGGTGGTCGGCAAGGTCGAGGCCCTGTTTGACCGCACCAAGGACCTTCGTGTGGCCTTGCTGTGGCTTCGTGCCACGCTGGCCATTCGGGGGATGGTCGGGCTTTCGGCTGGGCTGCAGCTCATCAGCGGCTTGCTCGAAACGCAATGGGATGGCCTTCATCCCCGGCCCGATCCGGCCGACAACGATCCCTACGCCCGGGTCAACACGCTCGCCGAAATACCCAAGGTGGAAGGTGTCCTGGGTGAAATTCTGAACGCGCGGCTGGCGGCGATCAAGGGCGTGGGTGAACTGCGCCTGCGCGACGTCGAAATTGCCTTCAATGTGCTCAATGCCCGCAAGGGCGAGGCCACGTTCAGTCGAGAACAGATCGAGCAGATGATCGCTGACGCCGAGAAAGACGGGGCCGGTGTCAGAACCTGCCTGCTTGACGGCGAGCAGCAACTCAAGCGCCTCGGCGCATTGATGGACAAGCGTTTCGGCGCCGGGTCAGGCGCCGATCTCAAGCCCGTCCGAGACGCGCTGGGCCGGGCCCTGTCACTGGCGCATGAGGCCGTGGCCGAAGGGGTCGATGAGGAGGGCGCGCCAAGTGACGCTGGCCAAGCTGCCGGTGCGGCCAAGCCCAAGAGCAGCGGGCTCAGCGGATCGGTGACCAGTCGCGCCGAGGCCATGCGCGCCATCGACATGGTTTGTGAATACCTCGAGCGCACCGAGCCCACCAACCCCGCGCCGCTGTTCCTGCGCCGCGCGCGTGGCCTGCTCGAGCGCAATTTCCTTGAGCTTCTGAAGGATCTGGCGCCCGCCGCCTTGAAGGACGTGGCGCTCAGTCTTGGGGTAGACCCGGCAACCGTCGGCGTGCCGAAGAAGTGAATATGCACACCCCAACTTTGAACCCCCTGACCAACCGACATCTCGTCCTATCATCTTTTCAACCGGCGTCACAACGCTGACAGGAGTGCCTCATGGGAAGCAGCCAGAAGTTCATTGCCCGCAACCGCGCGCCTCGCGTCCAGATCGAATACGACGTGGAGGTCTACGGCGCCGAGAAGAAGGTGCAGTTGCCCTTCGTGATGGGTGTGCTGGCCGACCTGTCGGGCAAGCCGGCCGAGCCGCTGGCGCCGGTGGCCGACCGCAAGTTCCTCGAGATCGACGTCGACAATTTCGATTCACGCATGAAGGCCATGAAGCCTCGGGTTGCTTTCAATGTGCCCAACACGCTGACCGGCGAAGGCAACATCAGTGTCGATCTGACCTTCGAGAACATGGACGATTTCTCGCCCGCGGCGATCGCCAAGAAGGTCGGTGCCCTGTCCAAGTTGCTCGAAGCGCGTCAGCAACTGCAGAACCTGGTCACCTACATGGACGGCAAGGGCGGCGCCGAGGAACTTGTCGGCCGCCTGATGAGCGACCCCAGCCTGTTGGCGTCGATGGCGGCTTCCGAAAAGCCTGCCGACGAACCCAAGGCCTGACCCCACAACTCGAACACAGGAGCCCCAACATGGCAGAAGCTCAGACCAGTTCGACATTGGCCGCAGTGGAATTCGAAGGCAGTGACCTCGCCTCGTTGCTGCAGAAGGAATTCAAGCCCAAGACCGACGAAGCCAAGTCGGCTGTCGAGGCAGCCGTCCAGACCCTGGCCCAGCAGGCCTTGTCGCAGACCCAGCTGATCAGCAGCGACGTCGTCAAGTCGATCGAGGCGATGATCGCCGCCATCGACGAAAAGCTGTCGGCGCAGATCAACCAGATCCTGCATCACGCCGACCTGCAGAAGCTCGAAGGCGCGTGGCGCGGCCTGCACTACCTGGTGAACAACACCGAGACCGACGAGCAGCTGAAGATCCGGGTGATGAACATCTCCAAGCAGGATCTGGGCAAGACGCTCAAGCGCTACAAGGGCACCAGCTGGGACCAGAGCCCGCTGTTCAAGAAGCTCTACAACGAAGAGTTCAGCCAGTTCGGCGGGGAGCCCTACGGTTGCCTGGTGGGTGACTATCACTTCGACCAGAGTGCGCCTGACGTCGAACTCCTGGCCGAGATGGCCAAGATTGCGGCTGCCGCACATGCCCCGTTCCTGGCGGGCGCGTCGCCGGCTGTCATGCAGATGGACTCGTGGCAGGAACTGGCCAACCCGCGTGACCTGACCAAGATCTTCACGACGCCGGAGTACGCAGCTTGGCGCTCACTGCGCGAGTCCGAGGACGCCAAGTACATCGGCCTGGCGATGCCGCGCTACCTGTCCCGGCTGCCGTACGGTGCGCGCACCAATCCGGTCGAAGAATTCAATTTCGAAGAGGACACCGGCGCTGCCGACCACCACAAGTACACCTGGTCGAATGCGGCCTATGCGATGGCGGTCAACATCAACCGCTCGTTCAAGGAATACGGCTGGTGTTCGCGCATTCGAGGCATCGAGTCGGGCGGCGCGGTGCAGAACCTGCCTACGCACAGTTTCCCCACCGACGACGGTGGCGTGGACATGAAGTGCCCGACCGAGATCGCAATCGATGACCGGCGCGAGGCCGAACTGGCCAAGGCCGGCTTCATGCCGATGATCCATCGCAAGAACAGCGACTTTGCGGCCTTCATTGGCGCCCAGTCGCTGCAGAAGCCGACCGAGTACGACGACCCTGACGCCACCGCCAATGCCAACCTGGCGGCAAGGCTGCCCTATCTGTTTGCGACCTGCCGATTCGCGCATTACCTGAAGTCGATCGTGCGCGACAAGGTCGGCTCGTTCAAGGAACGCGAAGACATGCAGAAGTGGTTGCAGAAATGGGTCATGCAATACGTCGACGGCGATCCGGCGCACTCGACCGAGGGCACCAAGGCGCGCAAGCCGTTGGCTGCCGCGGAGGTGATCGTCGAAGAGGTGGAAGGCAACCCCGGCTACTACACGTCCAAGTTCTTCCTGCGACCGCACTATCAGCTCGAGGGTCTGACCGTCTCGTTGCGGTTGGTCTCCAAGCTGCCTTCCGCGAAGGCTGCGTGATGGTCGGCAATTGACGGTTTTCAACGCCCCCTGCCAGCTGCGCAGGGGGGGCGCCCAGTGATCGCGGGCGATTTCGCAGCATCAACCCATCGCCCACTGCGGGCAACTTAGGAGAGCACCATGGCCATAGACATGTTCATCAAGATCGGTGACATCGAAGGCGAGTCGGTAGACAGCGTCCACGCCAAGGACATCGACGTCCTGGCCTGGAGCTGGGGCATGTCCCAGTCGGGCACCACCCACACGGGCGGCGGCGGCGGCTCGGGCAAGGTCAGCGTTCAAGACATCTCGCTGACCAAGTACGTTGACGCCTCCTCGCATGCGCTGATTCAGGCCTGCTGCGGAGGCAAGCACTATCCCGAGGCCAAGCTCGTCGTCCGCAAGGCGGGTGGCGAACAGCTGGAGTACATCATCATCACGATGACCGAGGTGATCGTGACCTCGGTCTCGACCGGTGGTTCGGGTGGCGAAGATCGTTTGACCGAAAACGTGTCCCTGAACTTTGCGAAGTTCAAGTTCGAGTACGCACCTCAGGGTACGGCGGGTGGCCTGGATGCCGTCAAGGACTACACCTACAACATTGCCGAGAACAAGGCAGAGTAAACGGGCGGTCCCCAGCCTGACTCGAGCGCCGGGCTGCGCACCTTCTGGTGCTGCGGGCCCGGCGTCCTCACTTTTCATCGGGACGGTACATCATGGCCAAGGCCGACATGTTCCTCTTCGTCGAGGGGAAGCAGACGGGCGTGATCAAGGGCGAGTCGAACTCCCCTGAGCACCCAGAGTGGATCGAGGTCATGGGCTGGACTTGGGGAATGACGGGTTCCACGGCGCTGGCCGGCGGGGGCGCATCCTCCAGGTCGGCGCTGAACGAACTTCGGATCAGCAAATTGGCGGACGCTGCGACGGTGCCGCTGATGAGTGTGATGCGGAACAATGAAGCCGTGAAGAAAGCTGTGCTTACGGTGCGCAAGGCTGGGGCTAACCCGCCGGTCGACTACTTCACGATCACCATCAAAGGAGGCCGAGTGACGTCGCACACCGTCGGCAATGCGTCTCCCGGCAGTTCTGAGTTGACCGAATCCCTCGCCTTTGCCTTTGAGGAGATCACGGTCACCTACGCCACTCAGAGCACCTTGGGCGACAAGGGTGCCGACCTCGAATTCAACGCGCAAGTTCACAGTGACTGATTGGAATCGCTCATGGCCGGACCCACCGCCGCCGAACAGTCGCTGAAGGATGGCGACCCGCAAATCGCCATCAAGCACCTGCAGGCTCAGATCCGAAAGCAGCCGGCTGACGCCAAGTTGCGCGTGTTCCTGTTTCAACTGCTGTGTGTGCAGGGCGACTGGTCACGGGCCTTGAACCAGCTGACGGTCGCCTGCGAGCTGGACATCAGCACCTTGCCGATGGTGCAGACCTATCGCGAAACGATCCAGTGCGAACGGCTGCGTGAGCAGGTCTTCAAGGGCCAGAAGGTGCCGTTGCTGTTTGGCGAGCCCGAGACCTGGATGGCCTTGCTGATCGAGGCGCTGCTGCGTGAGGGCCGCGGTGAAACAGCAGATGCCGCCAATCTGCGCCAGCAGGCCTACGAGCAGGCGCCAACCACCCGCGGCGAGGCCAAGGGCGACGGCGAGCCGCTGAAGTTCGAGTGGATCGCCGATGCCGACATGCGCATCGGGCCGGTGCTCGAGGCGGTGGTCAACGGGAAGTACTACTGGGTGCCCTGGAATCGACTGTCAAAGGTCAGCATCGAGGCGCCCACCGACCTGCGCGACCGGGTCTGGATGCCGTCGACGCTGATGTTCAGCAATGGCGGCGAACAGGTGGCCTTTCTGCCGACCCGATATGCAGGCACGGATCTCAGCGACCCTTTGCTTGCCTTGGCCCGCAAGACCGATTGGCACGAGCCTCAACCCGGCCTCTTCGTCGGCAGCGGACAGCGCATGCTGGCCACCGACGTCGGTGACCTGGCGCTGATGGACCTGCGCATGATCACGCTCGATGACGGCAGCGACTGACGATGAGCCTGCCCAAGGCCCAGGACCGTCTGCAACCCGCCCTGCTCGACCGGCTGCGCGACGACGAACCGACCAAACAGCATGAGCCCGCGGAAAACCGCGTGCTGTCACGCAACCGCTTGCGCGACGCGGTATTGCGTGATTTGAGCTGGCTGTTCAACACCGCACAGTTCGGTAGTTCCGAATCGCTCGACGGCTATCCGGAAGTTGGCCGATCGGTGTTGAACTTCGGTTTGCCGATCATTTCTGGCCAGACCATCTCGTCGATCGACCACACGGTCATTGAAGCCCAGGTGCGGCAAGCCATCGTTGACCATGAGCCTCGGATCCTGACGGACACGCTGCGCGTCGAGGCTTTGCTGATCGACGAACAGATCGGCCACCATAACCAGATCAGCTTCCGGATCAGCGGTCAGTTGTGGTCTCAACCGGTGCCGCTCGAATTGTTGCTGCACACCGATGTCGACCTGGAGACCGGGCGCATTGCGGTGCGCGAAGTGTCGAACTAGGCCGTTGGCTGAAACAACCCCGCGGACGCCCGACGATGGACCCCCGACTGCTTCAGTATTACAACCAGGAACTCGCGCACCTGCGCGAGATGGGGGCCGAGTTCGCGCTGCAGTTTCCCAAGATCGCGGCGCGGCTGCGCATGGACGGCATTGAGGTCGGTGACCCTTACGTCGAACGTCTGCTCGAAGGATTTGCCTTCCTGGCATCTCGCATCCAGCTCAAGATGGACGCGGAGTTTCCGCGTTTCACCGAGCGACTGCTCGAGATCGTCTACCCGAACTACCTGCAACCCACGCCGTCGATGCTGGTGACGCAGCTGCAGCCGATTCTGGGCGACGCGGCGCTGGCGGCGGGCGTCAAAGTGCCGCGAGGCAGCGAACTGCGCAGCGGCCCCATCCGCGGCACCCATACCGAGTGTCGTTTTCGCACGGCGCATGAAGTCGAGATGTGGCCGCTGGAGATCACGTCGATCTCGTACTTCACGCATGCGGCCAACCTGCCGCTGACGCGGGTGCCTGAATGGCGCAAGTACGGCGGCGGCCTGCGCCTTCGCCTGCGGGCCACCGCCGGTGTCGATCTTTCGCAGCTGGCGCTGCAGGATCTTCGGCTGTTCTGCAGCGGCAACGACGACGTGGCTTTTCGGCTGCACGAGTTGATTTGTGGCCACGCGCTGGGTGCCCTGGTGCTGCCGGCCAATGACTCGGCTGCCGTGCAGGTGCTGGCGGCCGACTCGGTGCGCGCCGTGGGCTTTGAAGACGACCATGCCCTGCTGCCGGTTACGTTGACCGGCTTCGCGGGCTACCGTCTGCTGCAGGAGTACTTTGCCTTTCCGCAGCGCTTCCTGTTTTTTGATCTTCTGGGGCTGGGCCCGGCGCTGCGCGCACTGGGCGGGCAGGAAGTCGACATCGTGCTGTTGTTCAAGCGCGGTGACACCGCGTTGCAGCAAACGGTGGACGCTCAGTCACTGTCGCTGAATTGCGTGCCCGCCATCAACCTTTTCGAGCAGCGATGCGACCGCATCCAGGTGACGCCGAGCACGCACGACTTCCACGTCGTGGTCGACCGGGCGCGACCACTGGATTTCGAGGTGATGCAGCTGGTCGACGTCACCGGCTACGGTCAGGGCCTGACCGGGGAGCGGCGTTTTCAGCCGCTCTACGCGGCCTTCCACACCGAAGAGATCGGGCACAACGCCTACTACGCCACGCAGCGCGAACCGCGCCTGATGTCCGAGAAACAAAAGCGCGATGGGCCTCGTTCGTCGTACATCGGCAGCGAGGTGTTCATCACCGTGGTCGACGCCGCCGAGGCGCCTTTCCCCGACACGCTGCAGCAATTGGCGCTGAAAGCCTTGTGCAGCAACCGTGACCTGCCCTTGCTGCTGAACTCGGCCGATGGCGGGCTGCGCCTGGACCTGACGGCACCGGTCGAGCGCGTGCGCATCGTCAAAGGCCCATCACGGCCCTTGTCGGCCATGCGTGAAGGCAAGCTGGCCTGGCGATTCATCAATCAACTGTCGCTCAACCATCTGTCGTTGCTGGACACCGATGCCGAGCATGGCGCCGCAGCGCTGCGCGAACTGCTGCGGCTGTACGTTCAAGAGGCCGACTCGGCGCAATTGCGTCAGATCGAGGGCCTGCGCTCGGTCCGCACAGAAACCATCGTGCGCCGGCTGCCCATGGGCGGCCCGATCGCCTTTGGCCGCGGCGTGCGCATCGACCTCGAGATCGACGACCTGGCGTTTCAAGGCGGCAGCCCGTTTCTGCTGGGCTGCGTGCTTGAGCGCTACTTCGCGCGCCACGTCTCGATGAACGGATTCACCGAACTGAACCTTCGTTCGGCGGCGCGCGGCCAGATCCTGGCCGGCAAGCCGATGGCAGGCGTTCGCGCCTTGTTGTGATCGAAGGCGACAGCATGGTCACCGACGCCTGGAAAGACACGCTGGCCCAGATGGTGGCCGAGCCCTGGAAGTACGACTTCTTCCAGGCCTTGCGCCGCATTGACGCTCACCAGCCGGGCAAACCACGGCTGGGCACGGCGCGCCGCCCATCTGACGAGCCGGTGCGGCTGGGACAGGCGCCCGAATTGTCCTTTGCACCGGCGGCGCTGCATGCCGTGCGACCCTCAGTGGCCGGGCGCCCACCGCGCGTCGAAGTACGCTTCTTTGGCCTGTTCGGGCCCAACGGGCCGCTGCCGCTGCACCTGACCGAGTACGCGCGCAACCGGGCGCTGCACAACGCCGACCCGACCTTCGCGCGCTTTGCAGACCTGTTCCACCATCGTTTGTTGCTCTTGTTCTACCGCGCATGGGCCCAGGCCCAGCCGGTGGTCGGCCGCGATCGCCAGGGCGACGATTCCTTTGCCGACATCGTCGGATCCTTGATCGGCGTGGGCATCCCGGCGATGCGCGGGCGCGATCCGATGCCCGACGAGGTCAAGCTGCACTTTGCCGGTTTGCTGACGCGCCAGGTGCGCAACGCAGACGGCCTGGCCAACCTGCTGGGTGGCTATCTGGGGCGCCCGGTGCAGGTCGAGCAGTTTGCCGGCCACTGGATGCCCTTGCTGGAAAACGAACGCAGCCGTCTGGGCCGCCTGCTGGGCGGCAAGCGCAACACCAGTGCGCAGCTGGGCGCTGGGGCGGTGCTGGGCCGCATGCTGTGGGACCGGCAGCACGGCATCCGGCTGCACATCGGCCCGCTCGACCGGCAGGCTTTCGAGGCCCTGTTGCCGGATGGCACCGCGCTGCCGTCGGTGATGGCTCTGGTGCAGCAGTACCTGGGCCACGAATTCGACTGGGACCTGGTGCTCGGCCACATTGCCGAACAGGTGCAGCCGAGCCGGCTTGGCCGCCACGCCCGCCTGGGCTGGACCAGCTGGGTGGGCCAGCCGCGGCCTGACAGCCAGGGCGTGGCGGGTCTTCGCCTGGCCCCCGAACAGGCCATGAAGGCCTGGAAGCGGCGCAGGGCGTCGGCAGCAGCTGCCGCGCGGCATGCCGCTGCCGTATCGCCTGCGCCAGCAACGGCGGCCTGAACAACCCGCATCCACCGCATTCACCCGCGCAACACCACAAGGACAACCCACCATGGCCGAAATCAGTCGCGTCGCCGTCTTCGGAAAGCTCAACCCGACGACCTACAAGGCCGTCGAGGGCGCCACCGTGTTTTGCAAGTTGCGGGGCAACCCCTACGTCGAGCTCGAGCATTGGGTGGCGCAGATCGTGCAAAACCCCGACAGTGACTGGCACCGCATCATCCAGCACTACAAGCTCGACGTTTCGGTGCTGGCCAAGGACATCACGGCCGCCTTGGACCGCCTGCCGCGCGGTGCCACCGCGATCAGCGACATCGCCGACAACATCACCAATGCGGTCGAGCGCGGCTGGGTCTATGGCTCGCTGATGTACAAGGACAGCGCCGTGCGCAGCGGCTACATCCTGCTGGGCATGCTGAAGACCAGCTACCTGCGCAACGCGCTGTTCGCGATCTCGCGCCAGTTCGAAAAGGTCAAGCCCGATGATCTGGCCGATGACCTGCTGGCCATCGTCAAGGGATCGGCCGAAGACAACCAGTCGGCCAGCGACGGCAGTTCGGCCGGCGCTGCCCCGGGTGAGGCCAGCGGCGCGATCGCGCCGGCGGCGATGGGCAAGCAGGAAGCGTTGAAGAAGTTCACCACCGACCTCACCGAGCAGGCGCGCGGCGGCAAGATGGACCCCATCGTCGGCCGCGACGACGAGATCCGCCAGGTGGTCGACATCTTGATGCGTCGCCGCCAGAACAACCCCATCCTGGTCGGCGAGGCCGGCGTCGGCAAGACCGCTGTGGTGGAGGGTTTTGCACAGCGCATCGCGCGCGGCGACGTGCCGCCGGCGCTGAAGGACGTGAAGCTGCTGACGCTCGATGTCGGGCTGCTGCAGGCCGGCGCCAGCATGAAGGGTGAGTTCGAGCAGCGCTTGCGTTCAGTGATCGAGGAGGTGCAGGCCAGCCCGCAGCCGATCATCTTGTTCATCGACGAGACGCACACGCTGGTCGGTGCTGGCGGTGCGGCCGGCACCGGTGACGCGGCCAACCTGCTCAAGCCGGCTTTGGCGCGTGGCACGCTGCGTACCGTGGGCGCGACCACTTTTGCCGAATACAAGAAGCACATCGAGAAAGACCCGGCGCTGACGCGGCGCTTCCAGACCGTGCAGGTCGACGAGCCCGACGAGCGCAAGGCCACGCTGATGATGCGCGGCGTGGCCAGCACGATGGAAAAGCACCACAAGGTGCAGATCCTCGACGAGGCGCTGGAAGCCGCCGTCAAGCTCAGCCACCGCTACATTCCGGCGCGCCAGCTGCCCGACAAGTCGGTCAGCCTGATCGACACCGCCTGCGCGCGCGTGGCCGTCAGCCTGCACGCTACACCGGCCGAAGTGGACGACGCGCGCAAGCGCATCGAGGCGCTGAACACCGAACTGGCGATCATCGGCCGCGAGAAAGCCATCGGCATCGAGGTTGCCGAGCGTGAAGCCCAGGCCAACGAGCAACTGGGCCACGAGACCACCCGGCTGGCTGAGCTGGAAGCGCGCTGGAACGACGAGAAGAAGCTGGTCGACGAGCTGCTGGCCTTGCGCGCCCGGCTGCGCGACGGCCACAAGCCGGTCGAGGGCACTGGCAGCGCCCTGGAAGCCCAGGTCGCCGATGCAACGCCGCCCCCGGGTGCGCAACCGCTCAGCGACGAAGAGCGTGCCGCCACGATGGCCCAGTTGAAGGACGTGCAGGTCCGCTTGACCTCGTTGCAGGGCGAAACACCGCTGATCCTGCCCACTGTCGACTACCAGGCCGTGGCCTCGGTGGTGGGTGACTGGACCGGCATCCCGGTCGGCCGCATGGCGCGCAACGAGATCGACACGATCCTGAAGCTGCCCAAGCTGCTGGCGCAGCGCGTGATCGGCCAGGACCACGCGATGGAGATGATCGCCAAGCGCATCCAGACCTCGCGTGCCGGGCTGGACAACCCGAACAAGCCGATCGGCGTGTTCATGCTCGCCGGCACCTCGGGCGTGGGCAAGACCGAAACGGCTCTGGCACTGGCCGAGGCGCTGTACGGGGGCGAGCAGAACCTCATCACCATCAACATGAGCGAGTACCAAGAGGCGCACACGGTGTCGTCGCTGAAGGGCGCGCCGCCGGGCTATGTGGGCTACGGCGAAGGCGGGGTGCTGACCGAGGCCGTGCGCCGCAAGCCCTACAGCGTGGTGCTGCTCGACGAAGTGGAAAAGGCGCACTCTGACGTGCACGAGCTGTTCTTCCAGGTCTTCGACAAAGGCTGGATGGAAGATGGCGAGGGCCGCTCGATCGACTTCAAGAACACGCTGATCCTGCTGACCACCAACGCCGGCACCGAGCTGATTGCCAGCATGTGCAAAGACCCCGAGCTGCTGCCCGAGGTCGAGGGGCTGACCAAGGCGCTGCGCGAGCCGCTGCTCAAGGTCTTCCCGCCAGCGCTGCTGGGGCGGCTGGTCGCGATCCCGTACTTCCCGCTGTCCGACGAGATGCTGGCCTCGATCGTCAAGCTGCAGCTGGGCCGCATCAAGAAGCGCGTCGAGGCGCGCTACAAGATTCCCTTCCTGTACACCGACGAGGTGATCAAGCTCGTGGTGTCACGCTGCACCGAGAGCGAATCGGGCGGGCGCATGATCGACGCCATCCTGACCAACACCATGCTGCCCGACATCAGCCGCGAGTTCCTGAACCGGCTGATGGAAGGCAAGCCGATCGAGCGTGTGGAGGTGGGCGTGGCCGAAAGCGCCTTCACCTACAACTTCTGAATCGGCAACCGGCGCCAGCCTGGACCAGTCCATGAAATCGCCCCGTCGGTTTGTTCCAGTGACGACCTCTGTCGACGCGGACGAAAGCGTGGCCTTGCTGCCGGCCGGCGTCAAGGACATGTCGCTCGACGAAGCGCTGGCGCTGGCGGTTCGGATGCACCGTGAGGACAGGCTGGAGGGCGCCATCACGCTGTACAAGCGCATCCTGCTGGCGGCACCCGAACATCCCGACGCGCTGTGCCTGCTCGGCATGGCCGAACATCAGTCAGGGCGTAGCGAACATGGGCTGAAGCTGATCCGACGTGCCGTTGCCAAGGTACCCAATTTCGTCGGTTTCCAGGTCAACCTCGGCAACGTCATGGCCGAGCTGCACCGACTGGACGACGCTGCAACGGCCTACGCTCGGGCAATCGAGCTGGCGCCGGATTCGGCCGACATCCACAACAACCTTGGTTCGCTGAAGCTGGTGCAGGGCCGGGCTGACCAGGCGCGGGCCTCGTTCGAGCGCGCCATCGCGCTCGACGCCAGGCATGCGAGGGCGTGGAAGAACCTGGCTGCGCTGCTCGATGCAGCCGGTGACCTTGAGGGCGCCATCGGTGGCTACCTCAAGGCCCTGGAGGTCAGCGGGTACACGAGCTCGGCCGCCAAACTGCTGGGATTGGCGCTCTACAAGTCGGGGCAGGTTGCCAAGGCGACCGAGGTCTTTCGCCAGTGGATGGAGCGCGAGCCCGACAACCCCGTACCCGCTCACCTGCATGCCGCCATTTCCGGGCGCAGCGCGCCTGACCGAGCGCCCGACAACTACGTCGAAGCCGAGTTCGACGAGTTTGCGGGCAGTTTCGAAAGGGTCTTGAACGAGCGTTTGCATTACCGTGCGCCACAGCTGTGCGCCGACCTGTTGGGCCAGGCTCTGGGCAAACCCGAGGGCCGGCTGAACATCCTGGACGCGGGCTGTGGCACGGGCCTGTGCGGGCCACTGGTGGCCGCGTGGGCAAGGCATCTGGTGGGTGCCGACCTGTCAGCAGGCATGCTGACCAAGGCGCGCAACAAGGGCGTTTATCACGAGCTTGTGAAGGCCGAGCTGACCGCCTACCTGGGCGCCACCTCGCAGCGCTGGGATGCCATCGTCTGCGCCGACACGCTGTGCTACTTCGGCGATCTGACCGAGTACATGCGGGCGGCAGCGTCATCTTTGCGGCCGGGCGGCACGATGGTCTACACGGTGGAGGCGCTGGACGATGATCTGCAGGACAGGGCCAGCTTTCTGTCCAGTGGCCGTTATGCCCACAGCAAGACCCACCTCGACAACGCTGCCGTGCAGGCCGGACTGATCACCTTGCACGCACAGCGAGAGGTATTGCGCAACGAAGGCAGCGCGCCCGTGAACGGCTGGCTGATCGCCGTCCAGCGCCCGGCCTGAAGCCGCCCGATCGACTGACATTCACCAGGACCCGCCATGGCCACATCGTCCGCCCCACCCCTGATGAAGCTCAGCACCGACCTGGGCGACGCGCTGCGCTTCCGCAGCTTGTCGGCCACCGAGGAGATGGGTCGGTTGTTCGAGTTCAGCGTGCTGGCGCTGGCGAAGGCCGATGCCGCGGTCGACACCGCCCAGTTGCTGGGCAAAGGCGCAACGGTGACGATCCAGTTGGGCCACGACGGCCCGCGCTACTTTCATGGTCAGGTGGTTCGCGCCGGCCTGGAGTCGGCGGTCGGCAAACTGGTCAGCTGGCGCTTGCAGCTGCGGCCTTGGTTGTGGCAGCTGACGCGACGCTCCGACTGCCGCATCTACCAGAGCAAGTCCGTCAAGGACATCATCACGGACGTGTTCAGCACGTACAGCGGCGTGGTCGTCGACTGGCAGCTGCAGGGCACGCCGCCGCCACGGCCCTACTGCGTGCAGTACCGTGAGACCGACTTCAACTTCGTCAGCCGGTTGCTGGAAGAAGAAGGCATGTACTACTTCCATCGCCACACCGACGGCGAGCACACGCTGGT
The DNA here is from genome assembly GCA_016707445.1 of Rubrivivax sp. GTDB lineage: Bacteria > Pseudomonadota > Gammaproteobacteria > Burkholderiales > Burkholderiaceae_C > Rubrivivax. The sequence continues at coordinate 117,088 of JADJHR010000006.1, read as the reverse complement.
CATCTGCAACTCGATGACCAAGCATGCCGATTTCGCCGGCTTCGGGAAGATCAAGTTCCGCGAATCGCAGGACCAGCTGACCGACCTGGAGGCCATCACCGAATGGCGCCATGTGCACGAGCTGACCTCGGGCAAGGTCACGCTGACCGACTACGACTTCCTGAAGCCGGGCACGGATCTGAAGGTCGAGAAGAGCAGCACCGTTCCCACCGCCAAGGCCGCGTTTGAGCGCTACGACCACCCGGGCCTCTACACCGAGATCCAGCGTGGCACTGACCTGGCCTTGGTGCGGCAGCAGGAGCTCGACGCCCGGGTGCTGCGGGTGACGGGCTTTTCCACCACCGTCGGCGCGCTCAGCGTGGGCTACACCTTCGAACTCGAGGACCATCCACTGGCCAGCGAGAACAAGAAGCATCTGGTGCTGTCGACCCGGATCGAGGCCCTGTATGCGGGCTATGAATCGGGCCAGGGCCAGAACGAATTCACCTGCCGCATCGGCGCCATGCGCTATGCGGACGTCTTCAGGCCCGACCGCATCACGCCCAAGCCCTTGATCGCCGGGCCGCAGACGGCGGTGGTGGTCGGACCGTCGGGCGAGGAGATCCACACCGACGAACATGGGCGAGCCAAAGTGAAGTTCTACTGGGACCGGCTGAACGGCGCCACCGATCACGACAAGACATCGTGCTGGGTGCGGGTGTCGTCACAGTGGGCCGGCAAGGCCTGGGGTCAGATCTCGCTGCCGCGTATCGGGCAGGAGGTGGTGGTCGACTTTCTCGAAGGCGACCCCGATCGGCCGCTGATCACGGGCCGCGTCTACAACGCGGTGCAGGTGCCGCCCTACAAGCTGCCCGACCACAAGACGGTCAGCACGCTCAAGAGCCAGTCCAGCAAGGGTGGCACGACGGCCAACGCCAACGAACTGCGCTTTGAGGACGACAAGGGCAAGGAGTACATCTGGTTCCAGGCCGAGCGCAACATGCGCTACCTGGTGAAGTGGACCTCGTGGGCACAGATCAAGAAGAACTCGCACCACACGGTTGGCGGTGATTTTCTGGAAAGCGTGGGCGGCAAGCACCACTGGACGGTCAAGGGCGAGGTCTCGGGCAAGACTGAAGACAAGTACACGCTGCACTCGCTGGGCGACATGTGGATCAAGTCAGCCAACTACAAATTCGAAACCGCAGAGGCGCTGTGGAAGAGCAAGTACACGGTCTTCGATGTGGTTTCGCTCAACCTCAATGCCAGCGGTACTGCCAAGATGACGTCCGCTGACAAGCTCAGCCTCAAAGGCAAGCAGGTGATGATTGAAGCCGACAGCCAGATCTCGCTGAAAGTCGGTGGCAATTTCATCGACATCGGTCCGACCGGCGTCAGCATCAAGGGCACGATGGTGTTGATCAATTCCGGTGGCGCTGCTGGTTCGGCCGATGCCGCGAGTACCGCCAGCAGTGGCACACCGCCCGACCCTGACAAGCCGAGCCCCCCGAAGGATCCGCTGACGCCAGCGGCCTGAAACCATTCACCCAACCATGCCGATGCCGGCCCCCTTCGTCGCCGACGAGTTCCTGGAACGCCACTGGTCCGCCATCTCGTCGCGGCTGGGCGAGCGACGAGCAGCCTTTCTGGAGCTTGTGGACGGCCGTGCTCGAGAACGTGGCTTCGACGCCGGGGTGATGGCCGCGCGTTTTGCCAACCTGTGCTTCGCCTTCGGGTCTGGATTCGAAACCCGGCCTGAAAACGAATGGGCACTGGCCATCCTGCTCGACGAACGCCTGCTACCCTGGGTCAAGCTGCACCAGTTGGTGGCGCAGGGTGCGGCCGAATTGCAACGTCGCGGCGGCGATGCCACGGCCCTGGCCGCTCAGTTGCAGGCGGCCGACGGCAAGCTCGTCGACGTTTTCGATGCCATCGCCAAGCCACCACCCGATGCAGTGAGGGTGGTTCCTCCCGACGCGCGCATCAGGCCTCGACTGGCGTGCGACATCGAAGCGGCCGAATTGCGCATCCTCGACAGCGCCTGGCGACAGGAGTACCACCTGACTCAGGGGCAATGGCTGCGCCGCCCCGTCGACACCGTGGCGCCATTGCGCATCGATGCCAATCACCCGCCGCCAGAACGTTTCACGGTGTTGACCAGGACCGTCGGCGACGAAGCGCCTTGCCGCGTGCAGGTGCGCCAGGTCCAGCATGGGCGCTGCGGGCTGGGTCAGCATCCGGCGGTGTCTTGGAAGGGCGAGCGCGGCAGCGTCGAGCAGCACGACGAAGGGGCCCGCTCGGCGGCCTGGCCGATCGACGTGCCCGCCGCCGCCGCCGATGCGCTGCGCCTGCTGGCCGAGCCCTGGCCCGAGATCACGCTGCTGCAGCTTCCCAGTTGCGGGCTGCGTGACAGCGGTGTGCCGCGCGGTTCGATCGACCTGCAGCTGTGGGCCTATTGCGCCCAGCAATGGCTGCTGCAACAGCAGCGTGAGGCCAAGCTCGGCTTTGCCCTGCCCGATCCCAAGGCCAGCCCGCCGGCGGTCAAGCCCACACGCATCGAGCTTGAGCGCGACGGCGCGCCGCGGTCGACCGAGCGCTGGTGCCGTGGTTTCGATGAGGACTTGCGCGCGGCGCTGGCGCAGGGCCTGCAGGGTGTGCTCAAGGCCTGGCAGGCAAACGTGAAGGATGCGACGCTGCAGGCTGAGATCGGGCTGTTCGACGGCAAGGCAGCCATGACCTGGGGCCTGCGCGAAGGCCCGCGCGGGCTGGCGTCGCCACCCGTGCAGCGTGTGGTGGCCGACCTCGACTGGTCGGCCAGCGGCAGCCTGCATTTGCAAGGCATGGTCGAGCATGCGGGTGCCAAGGCGCAATTGCACCTGAGGGTCGAAGGCATGGCGCGGTTGCAGGTGCAGATCGAACGCCTGCTGGCCGATGTCGATCTGCTGTCCACGATGCAGACCTCGGTGCTGCGCTGGCGTTGGCCGATCCGCGTCGACTATGACCCCATGGCCGATGACGACGGCACGGTGTTCAGCGAAGTCGGCCCCTGCAGCGGTTCGATGACCGGCAGCCTGGGCCTGCGTCCCAACCAGGCCGAAGGCGGTGGCTGGGCCTGGTTTGCCACGCTGGCCATTGAGCCGGTGTCCACCCGGGTCATCGTGCACGACCCATTGCTGGGCCGTGCGGAAAGCCATCTGGCCTTGCTGGGCAGCGTGACGATCCTGGACTGGAGCCTGGCCTGATGGACCGCCTGCTCGTCCTGCGCCTGCGCTCCAAGGGGGTTGCTGCCGAGGCCTTGCTCAACGGTCTGCCGCTGGCGCGCACGCCGAAGAACGGCGGTGACTGCTGCATGCCGGTGCACGAGTTCGTGATCGCCGGTGCGAACAAGCTCGAACTGGTGATCGGCCCGCCGCCGCTGGCCCCCGGTGCACCTGCGCCGGCGCCCGTGGTTGGTGACGGCGATGCGCGCGCCGATGCCGCGCTGCTGCTGCCGCGTGTCGGGCAGCTGGCGAGTGAACATGCTGCGCGCCTGCTGGGCCAGGTCTCGTGGGCCAGCGTCGACGGCGAGGTCTACCGACCGCCGCTGCGGCTGTCGCAGGAATTCGACATCCCGGTGCGTTTCCCGCGCTGGCGCTGGCTGGACGCGCCGCCGATCGCCGCGGCTGACGATCTGCGGGGCCCGGTGGCCACCTTCTTGCAGGACGTGGCCATCGCCTTGTCGCGTGGCGACCCCGAACACCTGATCGTCGCTGCCAAGCTGCGCTTCGAGGAACTCGCGCTCGCCTATCAGCGGCCGGCTGCCGACGACCTGGCGCGCTGGCGTGCCAGGGTGCAGCTGCTGCACGCCCAGAAGTCGCTGCGCCCCGAGCTGCCCACGCCCGAGAGCCTGCAACTGCGCCCGGTGGCCGACGGGCGCCTGCTCGAGTGCCTGGCCGCCGACGGCTTGCCGGTGTTGCGCTGCGCCCGCCCTGATGGCTCGCCGATCTACTGGCCGATGCGGCTGGCTGCCGTCGAGCGGCGCTTCTATCCCTTGCGTTAGGCAGCAGGAACGATGACACGCCTTGTGCACCGCATGCGATCGCTTCGTACCCGGCGCGCGCTATGCTCCACGCGCAATGTCCTGTGGATCTGCGCCTTGCGGTGCACGGTCCACCACCCCCGGCGCCCGATGGCGGCCTTAGCGGAGAGATGACGCGGCATGATCGTGCTGGCAGTGATGACCTACAACGGCGCCGCCACCGAGCCGGTCGAAGCGAGCTTCGACGAGCTCGGCGGCACCATCGGACGCGCCGACGGCAACCTGATGGTGCTGCCCGACCCCGAGCGCACGATCTCCCGCGTGCATGCCAAGGTCGTGTTCCGCAACGGCACCTATGCCGTCGAGGACCGTGGCAGCAACCCCATCCTGGTCAACGGCAACGTCGTCGGACACGGCAAAGAGTGGCCGCTGGCTCCCGGTGACGTTCTGCAGATAGGCGGCTACGAACTGGGCGTTCGCGCCAGCGGCTCGCCCGCGGTCAGTGACGACCCGTTTGCCGACGTCTTTGCAGCCGGCGGCGCCAAGGTCATGGCCCCTGCCCCTGCCCCGGCCTTTGCCGCGCCGCCGCCGCCGGTGACCGCAGCACGCCGCACGGCCCCGGCGCCACCGCCCGGCGCCGTGGGCATCCCCTCCGACTGGGATCCGCTGGCCGAAGAGACCTTCGCCGGCCGATCGCCAGCGCCAGCCGCCGGTCGCGATGAAGGAGATGCGGGCGGCCTGCTCGGCGCGGGCGGCGCTGAGGAGTCCATCGACGACCTGTTCGGGCTGGGCGACAAGGCGGCCAAACCCGGAGCAGGCTGGCCAGCGGACGACGATTTCCTCGGGGTGTTCGACCCCGGCAGCCCGTCTGTGGGCGGTGTTGGTGAGCGTGTCGACAAACCCCGCATCGAAGATGCAAGGCTCGACCACCAACGGTCGGAACTGGCTGCGGCGTTCCCGAGTTCGATGCCTACGGCCCGTACCGTGCCGCCGGCACCGCAGCCGCGTGTGCCCGATCCGCCATCGCCGCCAACTCCTGTGCCCGCATTGGGCGAGGCCCCCCGTGGCGCCGTCGTGTCCTGGGACGGTGGCGCCCGCCAGGCCACCATCGTGGCGCCCGCCAGTGCCGGCCGTCGCCAGGGTGGTGGTGCGATGGCCTCAATCAGTGGTGGCACGCGGCCGGGCATCAGGCCGCGTGCACCGGCCTCTGCCGAGGCCCAGGCACCAGCACCGGCAACGGGTGGCGATGAACTGCTGCGCGCCCTGCTCGAGGGCCTGGGCGGTGTGCAAGCGCCGGGCATCACGGCCCTGACGCCCGGCCTGATGAAGCTGGTCGGCACCTTGTTGGCCGAGTCGGTACGCGGGGCGGTTGACCTGCTTCAGGCGCGTGCTTCGATCAAGCGCGAGGTTCGTGCCGAGGTCACCGCCATCCGGCCGCGGCAGAACAACCCGCTGAAATTCTCACCCACCGCGGCGCTGGCGCTGCAGCACCTGCTGGGCCCGCCAGTGCCCGGATTCCTGCGCGCCGACGAGGCCATGCGCGACGCCTATCGCGACCTGCGGGCGCACGAGCTGGCCGTGATGGCCGGCATGCGCTCGGCCCTGGCCGGGTTGCTGCAGCGTTTCGACCCCAAGGCGCTGGAGTCGCGCATCACGGGCAAGTCGGGCTTGGGCATGCTGCTGGCCGGCGGCCGCCGCGCCCAGCTGTGGGAGGCCTACCAGGAGCTGTTCGGCCAGCTGTCTGCCGAAGCCGAGGACGATTTTCACCAGGTCTTCGGCCGTGCCTTTTTGCAGGCCTACGAAGATCAGCTCGACCGCCTGAACAACAGCGAAGGCGGGGGAAGCAGCTGATGCTGGGCATCGAAGTCGCCATCCTGTCCGACAAGGGCGGCCGCTCGTACAACGAGGACGCCTGCGGGCACTGGAATTCCGAACGCCATCTGTGCTGCGTGCTTGCCGATGGCGCCGGCGGTCATGGCGGCGGCGACGTGGCGTCGCGGCTGGCGGTCGAAACCCTGCTCAACGCCTTCGGCGAAAACCCCACCTCCGACGGTGACGCGCTGTCGGAACTGATCTGGGACACCAACGAGGCGCTGCTGGGCCATCGCTCCAGCGACAAGCGGCTGCGCGACATGCACACCACCGTGGTGTGCCTGGTGATCGACTTCGTCGACAGCATGGCGCACTGGTCGCATGTGGGTGATTCACGGCTGTACTGGTTCCGCGACGGGCGCGTGCGCGACCGCACGCTCGACCACAGCCTGGTGCAAAGCCTGATCAATGCCGGCGTGCTGACGCCCGAGCAGGCACGCGAACACCCGCGACGCAGCGAACTGCAGTCGGCACTGGGCACCCGGCCCGAAGACCTGCAGGTCGGCGCCAGCGGCGGCAGTGTCGAGGTGCAGGCCGGCGACGCCTTTTTGCTGTGCTCAGACGGCCTGTGGGAGTTCGTCACCGACGAAGCCATGGAGCACGCACTGGGCGGCGCTGCGTCGCCCAGCGCATGGATCGACGCGCTCGAGCACCAGGTGCGCGAAGCCGCGCGCAGCCGTGCCAGCCATGACAACTTCAGCGCCCTGGCGGTGTGGCTCGTCGAGCCGCTCGGCGAGGACGAAATGCCGGCTGAAGAGGCCTGATCGAAGTTCCCGGCAAAACCGTCATTGGAGATTCAAGCCATGCCACCTGCCGCCCGCATTACCGACATGCACGTCTGCCCGATGGTGACACCGGGAGTGCCGCCGATCCCGCATGTCGGTGGCCCGATCAGCAAGGGCGAGCCCACGGTGTTGGTCTGCTTTCTGCCCGCGGCGCGGGTGGGCGACATGGCGATCTGTGTCGGCCCGCCCGATACCATTGCCAAGGGCTCGGCCACGGTCCTGATCGGCAATATGCCGGCCGCACGCATGGGCGATATGACCATCCATGGCGGCAGCATCACCGTCGGCGCGCCGACCGTGATGATCGGTGGGTAGGCGTCAGCCGCTGCTCTCGCAGGCCCAGCCCGCCGCCGACTCGTCGTCGGCCAGATGGCTGGCCAGCCAGGGCAGGGACTTGCGCAGTGCCGGCGCCAGCGTGTGCGGCGGGTTGGCAACGAACACCAGGCTGCCCAGCATGCCGAAGCCGCGCTCTTTCGGATGTGCCACGCTCAGCCGCGCCAACAGCCAGCCTTTGGGCGCGCTGCCGGTGGCGGCTGCTTTCAGCCGCTGTGGCAGCTTGGCGGCGTCCAGCAGCGCCAATTGCGGCAGCCAGATCACCACCGTGCACTCGGCAAAACGTGTCAGGGCTTCGCGCAGCGCGCCCAGCACGCGCACGTAGTCGGTCTTGATCTCGTAGCTGGGGTCGATCAGTAGCAAGCCGCGGCGGGTCGGCGGCGGCAGCTGGGCCTTCAGCACGCCGAAGCCGTCGGCGGGCCGCACCTCGACGCGGGTGTCGCCCCGCATGCGGCCGGCCAGCTGGGCGTGGTCGGTGGCGTGCAGTTCGAACAGGCGCAGCTGGTCCTGCTCGCGCATCAGCTGGTGCGCCAGCGCGGGTGACCCCGGGTACTGGCGCAGCGCGCCGTCGCCATTGAAGGCGCGCACCTGCTCGACATAGGCGCTGACCAGCGGCGGCAGGTCAGCGCGCGGCCACAGTCGGGCGATGCCGCTGTCGTACTCGCGCTTCATTTGTGACAGCCGGCCACCCAGCGCGTAGGCGCCGGCGCCGGCGTGGGTGTCGATCACCCGGTAGCCTTTGGCCTTGAGGTTCATGTGCTGCAGCACGCCCACCAGGATGGCGTGCTTGAGCACATCGGCATGGTTGCCGGCATGAAAGGCGTGGCGGTAGGCGAGCATGCGCGGACTGTGCCACGCCACGGCCCCCGATCCGCCCTGCCGCGCAACGCTGCAAGGCCCTGGGTGACCCCGGAACACGCACACCGGCAAGTGACCCCGATTGACTTCAATCACCTTCAAGTGCCGTTGATCGGCACTTGCCCGGGGTGCGGCGAGTGACAGGCATCACGCCATACCGGATTTGCATGACAGCCTCAGGACCGGTGGTGACGGTGCGACGACATTGAGTCCACAATCGCCTCCCCCACAGGCGCCAACCGGTGCGATGGTGGCGTTTCACGGCGCTGGTCCGGCACCCCGGGCAAGCGCAACGGAGGCGCAGAACGGCCGCACCAAACGGCCATGGCAGACGGTCAGCGGCTGTTCATGCAAGATCAGCGAACGGTCGTTGCGGTATTCGGCGAGCCTCGCTCGATGCAGCCAGGCGGGTTTCGCCCAATCCCGCTTTGCCTATGACCATGATTGGAGCTCCCATGAACCGTCCCGCGCTGGAAGGCTTGCGCCTGAACCATCCTGCCCATGTCAAACACCAGCGGTTGATCGACTGGGTGGCCGACATGGCCATGCTGACCGAGGCCGCCGAGGTGTACTGGTGCGACGGCAGCGACGCCGAGTACCAGCGCCTGTGCGAGCAGCTGGTGGCCGCCGGCACGATGCTGCGCCTGAACCCCGAGCTGCGCCCCGACAGCTTCCTGGCGCGCAGCGACCCTGGCGATGTGGCCCGTGTCGAAGACCGGACCTTCATCTGCAGCGAGCATCCTGACGACGCCGGCCCGACCAACAACTGGATGGCCCCGGCCGAGATGCGCGAGCTGCTGCAGACCGGAGACCAGGCCCTGTTCCGCGGCGTGATGCGCGGCCGCACGTTGTACGTGGTGCCGTTCTCGATGGGGCCGCTGGGCTCGCACATCTCGCACATCGGCGTCGAACTCACCGACAGCCCCTATGTGGCGCTGAGCATGCGCGTGATGACGCGCATGGGCCGTGCGGTGTACGACGTGCTGGGGCCGGATGGCGACTTCGTGCCCTGCATGCATAGCGTGGGCGCGCCGCTGCAGCCTGGTCAGAAGGACGTGGCCTGGCCGTGCAACAAGACCAAGTACATCGTGCACTACCCCGAGACGCGCGAGATCTGGTCCTACGGCTCGGGCTACGGCGGCAACGCCCTGCTGGGCAAGAAGTGCTTTGCTTTGCGCATCGCGTCGACCATGGGGCGTGATCAGGGCTGGTTGGCCGAACACATGCTGGTGTTGGGCGTGACCGACCCACAGGGCCGCAAGTTCCACGTGGCGGCGGCCTTCCCCAGTGCCTGCGGCAAGACCAATTTCTCGATGCTGGTGCCGCCCGAGGGCTATGCGGGCTGGAAGGTCACCACCATCGGCGACGACATCGCCTGGATCAAGCCCGGTGCCGACGGCCGGCTGCATGCCATCAACCCCGAGGCCGGCTATTTCGGCGTGGCCCCGGGCACCAACGACCACACCAACCCCAACTGCATGGCCTCGTTGCGGCGCGACGTGGTGTTCACCAACGTCGCACTCACCGACGACGGCGACGTCTGGTGGGAAGGCATGACCGCCACACCGCCGGCGCATCTGATCGACTGGCAGGGCCAGGACTGGACGCCCGAGCTGGCCCGACAGAACCCGGTCAACGGCAAGCCGCGGCCCGCGGCGCACCCGAACGCGCGCTTCACGGTGGCCGCCACCAACAACCCCGTGCTCGACCCCGAGTGGGACAGCACCACCGGGGTGGCCATCGACGCCTTCATCTTCGGCGGCCGCCGCTCGACCACCGTGCCGCTGGTGACCGAGGCGCGCAGCTGGTCCGAAGGCGTCTACATGGCCGCCACCATGGGCAGCGAAACCACCGCGGCGGCGGCCGGTCAACAAGGCGTGGTGCGCCGCGACCCCTTCGCCATGCTGCCCTTCATGGGCTACAACATGGCCGACTACTTCCAGCATTGGCTTGACCTCGGCGCCCGGTTGCAGGCCCAAGGTGCCCGGCTGCCGAGCATCTTCTGCGTCAACTGGTTCCGCAAGGGCGCCGACGGCAAGTTCGTCTGGCCCGGCTATGGCGAAAACATGCGCGTGCTGGAATGGATGCTGGGTCGCCTGCAAGGCAAGGCCGAGGGTGCCGAAAACGTGTTCGGCATCTCGCCGCGTTACGAAGACCTGCGCTGGGAAGGCCTGCCTTTCACACGCGAGCAGTTCGCCAGCGTGATCGGCATCGATCGCACTGCCTGGCAGCAAGAGCTGGCGCTGCACGCCGAACTGTTCCGGCAACTGGCCTACCACCTGCCGAGTGAACTGCCGGCCACCATGGCCCGCATCGAGCAGCAGCTGGCAGCCTGACCTGGCCACAGGCCGGCGACGCGCCGGCCCGACAATCGGCGGCGTGAAACTGCAACTGCTGTCCGACCTGCACCTGGAGACCGAAGTCTTCGACCCCGAGCCCGCGCCCGGGGCCGAGTTGCTGGTGCTGGCCGGCGACATCGATGCCGGCTGGACCGGCCTGCAGCGTTTTGCCGACTGGCCGGTGCCGGTGATCTTCGTGCCGGGCAACCACGAGTTCGACGGCCGTGCGTTTGAACAGGTGCTGCCCGACCTGAGCGCGCTGTGCCAGCGTCTGGGCATCCCCCTGCTGCATCGTGAATCGCTGATCCTCGAAGCCGCCGATGGCCGGCGCGTGCGCTTCGTCTGCGCCGTTCGCTGGAGCGACTTCGACCTCTTCGGCAGCGCGCAGCGCGAACGCGCGAAACGCGCAGCGGCCTACTTCATGCGGCTGATGGCAGCCACCCGGGGCGATCGACCCTTCGATGCCGACGGCGTGCGCGAAGAAGGCCTGGCCTGCCGCGCCTGGCTGGAGCAGGAGCTGACCAAGCGCCCGGGCGTATCCCACGGCAGCTGGGATCGCACGGTCGTGGTCACGCATTTCGCACCCAGCTTGAAGAGCGCCGACCCCCGCTATGGCGGACAGCCCGGCACAGCCAGCTTCTGCAACGCCGACGACGACCTGATTGTCAAGACCGACCTCTGGCTGCACGGCCACCTGCACTGTCGCCACGACTACACGGTGGCACGGCCTGGCCGCCGCCCGTCGCGGGTGGTCTGTCAGGCGCGCGGGTTGGCGCACAAGGGCGAAGCCGAAGGCCTGGATGTACTGCGCCTGATTGAGATCTGATCGCACTTGCCTTGTGTCAATCGACGACCGGCACAACGTGCAACACTGGGCTGATCGGTCGAGCGGTTTCGACCTGCGGGAGGGGCGATGAAGATCCTGGTTGCAGTCGATGGCAGTGCGTTCACCAAGCGCATGCTGGCTTACCTGGCGGCACACGACGAATGGCTGGGCGGGCGACACGAGTACACGGTGGTGCATGCGGTGCCCGCCGTGCCGGCGCGCGCAGCGACCGTGCTGGACAAGCAGGTGCTGCTGGACTACTACGACGCCGAAGCCGAGAAGGTGATCAAGCCCATTCGCCAGTTTTTCGACAAGCAGGGCATCAAGGCCAGCTATGTCAACAAGGTGGGCGTCGCCGCCGACACCATTGCCGGCGCTGCCGACAAGGGCAAGTTCGATCTGCTGATGATGGGCTCGCACGGCCACGGCACGCTGAGCAACCTGGTGATGGGGTCGGTGGCCACCAAGGTGCTGGCGCGCTGCAGCACCCCGGTGCTGTTGATCCGCTGATCTTCAGCGTCGGCCGTGCAGGCCGTCGAAGCAGATGCGCAGCATCAGCTCGACGATGACTTCGTCGCTGTACTGGCCGCCGGCCTTCAGAAAGCCCGGCACGGGGTCGCAGGCACGGGCGAAGATGGTGTAGAGCACGGCCTCGGGCGGCAGCCCCGGATCGATGTCGCCGTCGGCCTGAGCCTGCACGATCCACTCGCCGAGCAGGTCGCTCGAGCGCAACAGCAGGTCGACATAGGCCTTGCTGGCCAGCAGTTCGGCGCGCAGCGACGAATTCTGCGACGGCAGCGTCGGCATCTGGCCACGCAGCTGCTGGTCCAGAGCCCAGCGTGCCACCGCGCGCAGCCGGTCAGCCGGCTTCGCGTCGGGCAAGGCCGCTTGTTCGGCCAGCAGCTGTGCGCCGCGTTCGAGCACACGCACCATCGCCGCAGCGGCCAGGGCCTCTTTCGACGCAAAGTGCTTGTACAGGCTGGCCTTGGCGATGCCGACGTCGGCCGCAACCTCGTCGACCGTCATCGAATCGAAGCCCTTTTCGGCCAGCAACCGGTTGACGGTGGTGATGATCGCGTCCTCACGAACGCGCAACACTTGTTCTCTGAAGCTTCCACGGGCCATGCGCCCATTTTAGATCCATGGGTCGCAATCAGAACTGTTTGGTCGCAGTTGACACTGTGGCCGACCCGAATATGCCGGGCTCAGCTTGAGCGTTGGCTGCGGCCCGACCCCAGGCCCTTCAGTTGCTGGTCCAGCGTGTCAGCCGGCGCCACCATTCGGTTCCGCCGGGCGCCCCGGTGCAGGCGGTGGCCGATGGCTCGTCATCGGGCAGCATGCTGAGCTCAAGGCCGAAGGCGGTGCCGACGTCAGCCGGTTCCGACAGCATCGAGTCATCGGCGCGGCGGCGCCAGCGATCGAACAGCCTGAATGGATTGCCGGATTCGTTCATGGGGGTACCCTCGTGCGACCCAGTGTGGGGCAGCACGGCACTGCCGATGCATCGAATTGACGGCCTCGCGTGGCCTAGTTCACGCGCGCGTCAGGCGCCCCCTAGAATGCGCGCCCCCAACCAGGGCCCAAGCGACGGCGGCGCGCCCGTTGAGCAGCACACGATGAGCACACCCGGCTTTGCCGCGATCGACTTCGGCACCTCCAACTCGGCCATCGCCCTGCCTGCGCCCGGGCCGGGCCGGCAGGGCGTGGCGCTGGTCGAGCTCGAGCCGGGTCAGTACACCATGCCCACCGCGGTGTTCTATCGCGCCGATGAACCCGAGCGTTATTTCGGCCGCGCCGCCATCGCCGCCTATGTCGACGGCTACGACGGCCGGCTGATGCGGTCGATGAAGAGCGTGCTCGGCTCGTCGCTGGTCGACCAGAGCACCGATGTCGGCGGTGGGCGTGCCATGAAGTTCAGCGACATCATCGCCGGCTACCTGCTGCACCTGAAGCACAAGGCCGAGACCGAAGCCGGTGCCGCGCTGCAGCGGCTGGTGATGGGGCGCCCGGTGTTCTTCGTCGATGACGATCCGGTGCGCGACGTGCGGGCGCAGGCGGTGCTGGAGGCTGCGGCGCGCAGCGTCGGATTCAGCGAGGTGCTGTTCCAGTTCGAACCGATCGCGGCGGCGCTGGACCATGAGCGCCAGGTCGACCGCGAGTGTTGTGTGCTGGTAGCCGACATCGGCGGCGGCACGTCCGACTTCTCGCTGGTGCGCGTGGGCCCGGCGCGGCGCACCCGGCTCGACCGGCGCGACGACATCCTGGCCAGCCACGGCGTGCACGTGGCCGGCACCGACTTCGACCGCCATGTCGAGCTCAGCGCCATCCTGCCGCTGCTGGGCTACCGCAGCCTGCGGCCGGCGCGCCCCGGCGAGGCGGCGCGCGAGGTGCCCAGCGGCATCTATTTCGACCTTGCGACCTGGCACCTGATCAATACCGTCTACGCGCCGGCGCGCATGACCGAAGTACGCCAGATGCACAGCTGGTTCACCGACGCGACGCACCACCGGCGATTGATGCAGGTGCTGACGCGGCGCCTGGGCCATGCGCTGGCCGCCGCCGCCGAGCAGGCCAAGATTGACCTCGCCACCGACGGCCGGGCGTTGATCGGGCTTGACGAGTTGCAGGCCGGCCTGTCCGCGGCGCTGGACCCGGCCGCGGCCGCAACGGCCATCGAAGCCGATCTGCAACGCATCGTGCAGGCCGCGCGCGACACCGTCAGGATGGCCGGCCTGCGGCCCGATCAGGTCGACACCCTGTACTTCACTGGCGGCTCCACCGGGTTGTCGGCGCTGGTGCAGCGCATTGCCGCTGAGTTTCCGCAGGCGACGCCGGTGCGTGGTGACCGCTTTGCCAGCGTCGCCCAGGGCCTGGGCCTGCACGCGCGCGCCGTGTTTGGCGACGTGGGCTGACCCGGGCTGGCGTGGACCTCAGCGCGGGCGGCGACCGCGCCCGGGCGGCGCGCGGCGCGCGGCGGGCCTGCGCAGCGGCGCGGTGTCGCGCCGCGGGCGCGTGACGTCGGCGATCAGCATCAGCGCGCGCACCAGGTCCTGCACCGCCTCGGCCAGATCTTCGGGCGGCTCCAGCGTGTCGATGACCTCGATCAGCGCATCGGCGTCTTCCAGATCGTCACGGTCGAAGTGCAGGTACAGCAGCGCCAGGGGCTCGACCAGCGCCGGGTCGACGCTGGCCATCAGCGCCGGGTAACGGTCCTGCGCGGCGGCAAAACCGGCCACCCAGGGCAACACCGAGTCGGACGGTGAAGCGCTGTCGTCGAGCTGAAAGATCCAGGGGTCGAACCAGTCGCGCCGCGCGATCGCTCGTTCGATCTCGGCGTGGCGGCGCAGCACCAGCGCCTGCAGGCGCGTGGCGTCGAAGCCGGGCGGCAGGGCACGGCCGTCGACGTCGGTCACGCCGGGCAGCCACGCGCTGGCGGCCACCGGTGTCGGCTGCAGCAGCACGCCGCACAGGTAGCCGTCGAGCGCGCTCACGTCCAGCGGTTCCAGCGGCGCAGGCACGGCGTCGAGCTGCTGCTGCAGCGCGTCGATCTCGTCTTCGGACAAGGGGGCTTGCGCGGGGCTGGCGGCGGCGTTCATGGCCACGATTGTCCCCCGCCGCGCGGCACTCAGGCTGCGGCCAGGCGCCGCGCCAGGCTGGCAATGCGCGTGCAGCCCGCGGCCAGGTCGGCGTCGGGCACGGTCAGGCTCAACCGCACCATGTGCGACGCGGCTTCGCCAAAGGCGCCGCCCGGCATCAGCGCGACGCGCTCCTCGTCGAGCAGACGCAGCGCAAAGGCCTCGCCGTCCAGCCCCAGATCACCGACCGAGAGCATCACGAACATGCCCGCCTGTGGTGGGTGCACGCGCAGACCGGGCACGCCGGCCAGCGCCTCGGCCACGTGGCGGGCCCGGCGCGCATAGCTGTCACGCATCTGCGCAGTGATCTCGAAGTCATGTGACAGGGCCTGCGCCGCCATGTCGGCGATGAAGGGCTGGGCACCGAACAACATGGTCTCGGCCAGCGGCAGCAGCCGGGTGATGAAGGCCGCCGAACCCAGGCACCAGCCGGCGCGAAAACCCGGCGCGGCATGCGACTTCGACAACGAGGACGCGACCACCGTGCGCTCGGCCA
This sequence comes from Rubrivivax sp., assembly GCA_016707445.1. Taxonomy (GTDB): domain Bacteria; phylum Pseudomonadota; class Gammaproteobacteria; order Burkholderiales; family Burkholderiaceae_C; genus Rubrivivax. The sequence continues at coordinate 101,947 of JADJHR010000006.1, read as the reverse complement.
AGTGGGCTTCGTCGAAGGGCGATGCGAAGCGCCCGCCACCCGGACCTTGGAAGACCAGCGATTCGTAGACCTCGTCGCTGATGATCCACAGGTCGTGTGCCCGCGCCAGCTCGCCGATCGCGCGCACATCGGCACGCGAGAGCACTGCACCGGTCGGGTTGTGCGGCGAGTTCAGGAAGATCGCGCGCGTGGCCGGCGTCACCGCGCGTGCCAGGTCATCGGCATCGAGGCGAAAGTCCCGCCGCTCGCGCAGCGCCACCGGCACGCTGGTGGCACCGGTGGCGCGCACCAGGCCATGGTAGGTGGCATAGCAGGGGTCGGCCACCAGCACCTCGTCTCCGGTCTCGATCAGGGCCATCAGCAACAGGAAGAGCGCACTCTGTGTTCCTGGCACCCAGATGAACTGGTCACTGCCGATCGTGCGTCCGCTGCGTGCGCTGTACTTTGCAGCCAGGGCCTTCAGCACCGCGGGCTCGCCGCGCCCATTGGAGTAGCCGGTGCGGCCGGCCAGCAGCGCCCGATGCGTGGCGTCGATCAGCTCGGCCGGCGTCGGCTGATCGGGCTCGCCGATGGTGAGCAGGATCACGGCTTCGCCGCGCGCCATCAGCTGGCGCGCGCGAAAGTGCACCCGCCATTTGTCCGACCCCAGGCCGGCGACGCGGTCGAGGATGGCGGCCATTCGCATGGCGCCGAGCCTACTCGAAGTCGAATCCGGTCTTCACCCGCTCAGGCTGCGTCGAGCACCAGCTGCGTCTGCGTCACCACGGCACACAGCTTGCCGTCGGCGTTGCGGATCATGGTCTGCCAGACCATGGTGCTGCGGCCGCGGTGCAGGGCCACGCTCTCGCCGGTGACCACGCTGCCGACACGGGCCCCGGCGATGAACTTGGTGCTGGAGTCGGTGGTGGTGGTGCGCTTGCCCGCCGGCAGGTTGATCACGGTGCCCACCGCGCCCAGGGTGTCGGCAAAGGCCATGAAGGCGCCGCCGTGCAAGATGCCGCCGGCGGTGCACAGGTCGGGGCGCACCGTCATCTCGGCCACCACACGCTGGTCGCTCAGCTCGGTCAAGCGTACGCCCATCAGCCCGGGGAAGATCGGCGCCAGGCGGTCTTGCAGCGTGGCAATGTCCATCGCAGTTCCTTTCCAGATCGTGAATGGGCGGGCCGCATCATCGGCGACGCGGCATCAGGCCGGCAATAGCAGGTCGGTGATGGCGGCTCGCCGACATCAGGCTGGTGACAGCCGGGCCGCGTATGCTGCCCCGGTCTTCAGCCCGCCCACGCCCACCCCACCATGTCCACGCGCATTCCTGCCACCCTGATCGCCGGCGACGGCATCGGCCCTGAAATCGTCGACGCCACGCTGGCCGTGCTGGACGCCTTGGCAGCACCGTTCGAATGGGACCGCCAGATTGCCGGTCTGGCGGGTGTGCAGCAGGCCGGCGACCCGCTGCCCGCGGCCACGCTGGACAGCATCCGGCGCACTCGGCTGGCACTGAAGGGGCCGCTGGAGACGCCGTCGGGCGGCGGCTACCGCAGCTCCAACGTGCGCCTGCGCGAAGCGTTCAAGCTGTTTGCCAACCTGCGCCCGGCGCGCACCATCGTGCCCGGTGGCCGCTTCGACAACATCGACCTGGTGGTGGTGCGCGAGAACCTCGAAGGCCTGTACATCGGCCACGAGCACTACGTGCAGATCGACGACGACCCGCACGCCGTGGCCATGGCCACGGGCCTGAATACGCGCGCCGGCTGCCGCCGCATCATCGACTTCGCCTTCCAGCACGCCATCCGGCTGGGCCGCAAGAAGGTGACGATCGTGCACAAGGCCAACATCATGAAGGCGCTGACCGGCATCTTCAAAGAGACGGCTGAGCAGCTGTACGAGCAGAAGTACAAGGGCCAGATCGTGATGGAGACCGTGATCATCGACGCCTGCGCGATGAAGCTGGTGCTCGACCCCTGGCAGTTCGACGTGCTGGTCACCACCAACCTGTTCGGCGACATCCTTTCCGACCTGGTGGCCGGGCTGGTGGGCGGGCTGGGCATGGCGCCAGGCGCCAACATCGGGGCCGACGCGGCCATCTTCGAAGCCGTGCACGGCTCGGCGCCCGACATCGCCGGCCAGGGCAAGGCCAACCCGACTGCGCTGCTGCTGGCCGCGGCCATGATGCTCGATCATGTGCAGCGCGCCGACCTCGGCGACCGCCTGCGCCGGGCCATCCACGACACGCTCAACATCGACCAGGTGCGCACCGGCGATCTCGGCGGCCGTGCCGGCACCCGGGCCTATACCCAGGCTCTGGTGGCTCGCGTCAAGGGTTGAGCGGCGCGAAGCGCTGGCAGCGCCGAATCATCGGCGTCGTGGTTCGAGTGACCCGAAGCGCGGGAATTCAACGCAGTCCATCCATCGCTGTGCAGCTGGGCAGCTGTGAAGGCTGTCGCGGCCATCGCACGCGTGGCGGCCGCATCCGGTTGACCCCATTTGCAGGTCGTGTGCGTATCAGCCTTCACCACCCCACTGTGCGGAGCTGTCATGCTGAACCTGAACCCACGTTGCCCGACCCGTCGCCTGTTGCTCACCAGCCTGGCGTCGGCTGCCGGGTTGCTCGTCCTGCCCGGCTGTGCCGGAGCGGCTCGTGCGGCAGCCGGCCTGGCCAAGGTGGAGGTGTACGACCGCGACAGCGGCCGCGTGCTGCCCGTACACCCTCACGACGGTCGCCGCTATGTGCCCGGCAACCCTGGCGCCCGCTACGCCCTGCGCTTGCGCAACCTCAGCATCGGCCGCGTGCTGGTGGTGCTGTCGGTCGACGGCATCAACGTGATCTCGGGTGCCCGTGCAGCCTGGAACCAGGTGGGCTACGTGCTCGAGCCCGGTCGCGTCTACGACATCAACGGCTGGCGCAAGTCAGACACCGAGGTGGCGGCATTCGAGTTCGCGCCGATCGAGCGTTCGTACGCGGCGCGCACCGGCCGGCCCGACGACGTGGGCGTGATCGGCCTGGCGGTGTTCCGTGAACGGCCCTTGCCGCCCCCACCGCCGGTCTTGTCCGCACCGGAAGTGACGCGCAGCGAGCGGCAGGCCGCACCCGCAGCGCGTGGGCAGGCCGCCAATGCCGCGCGCGAGAAAAGTCTCGACGACAGTGCCAGTTCACGTCTGGGTACCGGCCATGGTCAGCGCGAATGGTCGCTGTCACGGCGCACCGACTTCGAGCGTGCCAGCTCGACGCCCGACCAGCTGACGCGGCTGGAATACGACAGCCTGGATCGGCTGATCGCTGCCGGCGTGGTGCCAGCGCCGCAGGGTCGCGGCTGGCCCAGCCCATTTCCGGCCAACGCCAGTGGCTACGCGCCCGATCCGCCGCGCTGGTGACCCGGCGTCGGCGTCGGCGCGCAGCCTACTTCGCTGCGCTGCCCGCGGGGGCGCCGAGCAGCTTGTTCAGCTCGATGTAGTTGCCGTCGGCGTCCCACACCGCGCTGAACAGCACCGGGATCACGCCGCCGGCGGGGTTGGGGTATTCCACGCGGGTTGGCGCGGTCTCCACCTTGATGTTCGGCGTGGCTGCGATCTTCGGCCAGCGTTGCTCGAGGTCGGCGACGTTGATGACCATGATCATCTGCCCGACGCCAGCCTTCTTGAACTCTGGCGGCGGCGCGGGCGGCAGGTTCAGCCGCTGCATCAGGCCCAGGTTGCCGATGAAGCTGTCGTTGGCGCGCAGCAGCACCAGGCGCAAGCTGGGCGCGACGGCCTTGCCGTCCTTGTCGACGCCGCCGCCGATGGGCGTGTCGTAGATCAGTTTCAGGCCCAGTGCATCTCGGTACAGCGCCAGCGACTTGTCGATGTCGCGCACGACGAAGGTCGTGCGGCGAATGTCGACCGGGATGCGCTCGGCAGCCGACACCGGCTCGGCCCTCGCGGCGGGCAAGACCGCCAGCCCAAGCAGTGCGGTAAGGGTGAATCGTTTGAACATGAACGACCTTTCAAGGGGAGATTTCAAAGCACAACCAGCGCCTTGCCCTGGTTGCGACCGTTCATCAGCCGGGCAAAGGCAGATGGTGTGCTTGCCAGCCCGTGGCTGATGTCTTCGCGGAACTGCAGTCGGCCGGCGCGGATGTGGGCGCCGATCTCGGCCGTCATTTCGGCGAAATCGGCCCAATGGTCGTACACCACCAGGCCGCGAACCGTGGCGCGGGCGCGGATGATCAACCCCGGGTTCAGCGGCACCGGCGCGGCGCCGTTGTACTGCGCCATCAGTCCGCACAGCACGATGCGAGCGCCCACTGCCAGCTGTTCGCACACCGCCAGCAGAACGTCGCCACCGACGTTGTCGAAGTAGACGGCCACCCCCTGGGGCGCAAGGCGGCGCAGCGCCTGGCGCAGGTCTTCGGCGTGGTAGTCGATGCAGGCGTCAAAGCCGGCCTGGCCAGTGACCCAGGCGCACTTCTCGGGCCCGCCCGCGATGCCGATCACGCGACAGCCGGCCAGCCGTGCCAGTTGCCCCACCGTGGCACCCACCGGACCGCTGGCGGCTGACACCACCAGCGTGTCGCCGGCCTTGGCGTCGGCCAGTCGCTTGAAGCCGGCCCAGGCGGTCAGCCCGGGCATGCCCAGCACACCCAGGGCCAGGGTGGCCGGCTGCAACTCGGGGCCGACCGGGCGCGCCTGTTCGATTGCGTCGGCGTCCAGCAGCGCGTGGCTGCGCCAGCCGCAGGCTGCGACCCAGGTCGTGCCCGGGGCCAGGCGCGGGTGCTGCGACGCGAGCACTTGCACCAGGCCCTCGCCCCGCACCACCTCGCCGGGGCGGATGGCGGCGCTGAGGTGGCGCCCGGCCATGGCGCTGCGCAGATAGGGGTCGAGCGACAGCGCCAGCACGCGCACCAGCGCCTGGCCCCCGGCGGGCGCCGGCAAGGTGGCGTCGCCGAATTCAAAGTCGGCCTCGGAGGGCGTGCCTTGCGGCGTGCGCGCCAAGGTGATCTGTTTGATTTGCATGTCTGAGTTGCGCCAGCGCGGCGCGCAGGTGGACCGTCGGCGCGGAAATGTCGACCACGGCCACGTGGGTCGGCAGCGTGAATGCGAGCAGGGTGTCGATGTGACAAGGTGAGGATACTCAGCCGCAAGGTCACGAATTCGCCTCAGCGCCAGTGGCGAGCCTGCGCGCCCTGAAGCGAAACGCCTGTCCCGCCGGCGCAGGTGAACCTGGCAAGAGTCTTGCTTCACCAGGTTTCACGTCTGAGGGCGTGTCGCAGGCGATGCGCGTCGAAACCATCGAATGCGTTTCCAGCAGTGGCTGGCGGTGACCGTGCCGGTGTCGGTCGACCGGCATCGCGCTTACAACATTCGAATCTCGTGAAACTGAACCAAGGAGGGTTTTGTTGGACTACGCGCAACAGCAACGCACCCCGGGCAAGCACGTGGTGGGCATCGGCATCGTGCTGGGGCTGCATCTGCTGCTTGGATGGGCGCTGGTCACGGGACTGGCGCAGCGCATGATCGAAGTGATCAAGGCGCCGATCGAGACCAAGATCATCGAGGAGGTCAAGCCGCCGCCGCCGCCACCGCCCGAGAACCTGCCGCCGCCGCCGAAGTTCGCGCCGCCGCCGCCGTCCTTCGTGCCGCCGCCCGAGGTCAACGTCAACCCGCCGCCGACGCCGGCACCGGTGATCACGACCACCACCGTCGCCCCACCACCGGCCCCGGTCACGATCGCACCGCCGCCGCCACCGCCGGCCCCGGCGCCCGTGGCACCGCCGGCGCCGCCGCGCGTGGCCGCACGGCCTGCGATTGCCAACGTCAAGGACTGCGCCCCACCGGCGACGACTACCCGGCCGCCGCACGGCGCGCCGAAGCCACCGGCACCACCAAGGTGAAGTTCACCGTCGGCGCCGACGGCAAGCTCGCCAACGTCGAAGTCGTGCGCTCGGCCGGCCCCTCGCGCGAACACAAGATGCTCGACCGCGTGGCCGTGGCCAAGCTCAGCGAGTGCAGGTTCCAGGCCGGCCGCGACACCAGCGGCAAGCCCGTCGGCGACAGCTTCGAAGTCGACTACGTCTGGAAGCTCGAATAGCGCCGCCGCCCACCCTCGCATCGACGCGGCCACCGCCGCCAAGCCCTTGCCCCTTTACAGCGCCCAACCCCACCGGCGCCGCCCTCACGGAGTCCACATGTTCTCGACCAAAGCACTTCGCGCCCCGCGCGCCACACTGATGGCCGCACTGATCGCCGTCGTGGCCGCCTTCGGCGCCAGCCCGCTGCCCGCCGCCGCGCAGGCGGCCTCCGAACCCGCCGCGCAGGCCCCGGCTGCCGCACTGACCACAGCCCCGACCACAGCCCCGACCCCGGCCGCAGCCCCGGCCGAAGTCAAAGCCCCCGCCGTGGCCGAAGAAGCCGTCGAGAACCCCTATGGCCTCAAAGCCCTGTGGAACCAGGGCGACGTCGTCGCCAAGAGCACGCTGGTCATCTTGCTGATCATGTCCATGGGCAGCTGGTACGTCATCTTCACCAAGCTGTTCGAGCAGCGCTCCATGCTCAAGAGCGCCGAAGCCTCGGCCGACTCGTTCTGGAAGGCCCCCTCCATCAAGGCCGGCGCCAGCGAGCTGGTCGAAGGCTCGGCGTTTCGCTACATCGCCGACGCCGGCATCAAGGCCAGCGACCACCACGAAGGCACCATGGTCGAGCAGATCGACAAGCACACCTGGGTCGGCATGAGCGTCGAGCGCGCCGTCGGCAGCGTGCAAAGCCGCCTCACCGACGGCCTGGCCGTGCTGGCCACCGTGGGCTCCACGGCACCGTTCGTCGGCCTGTTCGGCACCGTCTGGGGCATCTACAACGCGCTGGTCAAGATCGGCATCAGCGGGCAGGCCTCGATCGACAAGGTCGCCGGCCCCGTGGGCGAGGCGCTCATCATGACCGCCATCGGCCTGGCCGTGGCCGTGCCCGCGGTGATGGGCTACAACTGGCTGCTGCGTCGCAACAAGAACATCCTCGACCGCGTGCGCGCCTTCGGCGGCGACTTGCACAACGTGCTCATCGCCGGGAAGCGTTGACCCCCCCGCAGCGCCTGCGGCGCCCGCCAGCTGGACCTGCAACGTCTTGGACGATTGCACCGCAGGCCACTTCCGCCGTCTCGGAGAATCTCGATGTCCATGAACGTAGGCTCGCCCGACAGCGACGGGGAAGACCAGCTCAACAACACCATCAACACCACACCGCTGGTGGACGTGATGCTGGTGCTGCTGATCATCTTCCTGATCACGATCCCCGTGGTCACGCAGACGATCAAGCTCGAGCTGCCCAAGGAACGCAACCTGCCCACGCAGACCAAGCCCGAGAACATCGTGATCGCGGTCAACCGTGACGGCGAGGTCTACTGGGGCCTGGAGCGCATGCCCGACAACGAGGCGCTGGTGAACCGCCTGAAGCTCGAATCGGTCAAGGAGCCCCAGCCCGAGGTGCACATCCGCGGCGACAGCGAGGTGCGCTACGAGGCCGTGGGCCGCGTGGTGGTGGCCTGCCAGCGCGCGGGCATCTTCAAGGTCGGCTTCATCACCGAGCCGCCGGCGGGTGCTGCCGTGCGCATGAACTAGGAGCCAGCAACATGGCCATGAATGTCGGCTCCGGTGGGGGCGATGAAGACGGCGAGATCATGGTGGACATCAACACCACGCCTTTGATCGACGTGATGCTGGTGCTGCTGATCATGTTCATCATCACGATCCCGATCCAGACGCACGCGGTGAAGATGAACATGCCCGTGCCCAACACCAATGCCCCGCCGCCCAAGCCGCCGGTGATCATCCGCATCGACCTCGACTTCGACGGCACGATCGGCTGGAACGGCGAGATCATTCCTGACCGCAACACGCTCGAGCAGCGCTTGCAGGCGGTGGCCGCCGAGCCCGATCAGCCCGAGGTGCACCTGCGCCCGAACAAGCTGGTGACCTACAAGTACGTGGCCATGGTGATGGCCTCGGCGCAGCGCCTGGGGGTGACCAAGATCGGCATCGTGGGCAACGAACAATTCCTGAACTGACCTGCGATGAACACGCTGCGCGCCTTCACCCTCTCGATTCTCGCGGCTGCCTGCATCGGCAGCGTGCAGGCCCAGGGCGTGCGCGCCGAGATCGGCAAGCCGCTGCAGCACGCGGGCGAACTGCTCAAGGCCGGCAAGGCCAGGGAAGCGCTGGCGCGGGTGCGCGAGGCCGAGGCGGTGGGCGGCAAGTCGGCCTACGAACAGCTGATCATCGACCGCATGAAGGCCGCCGCTGCGCAGCGCGCGGCGACACGGGCACGGCCATCCAGGCGCTGGAAAGCATTGCCGGCAAGGTCAGCGGGGCCGAGGCCGGGCAGATCGCCGAACAGCTGGCGTCGATCTATGCGCAGCAGCGCAACAACGCCAAGGCCGGTGAATGGCTGCACAAGGCCGTGGCCGCGGGCAACAACAGCGCCGGCGTCAGGCAGCTGCAGTCGTACCTGCAAAGCGTGAGCGGCGACTACAACGCCATCGCGCGCGACGCCGGTGCTGCGGTGGCCAACGCCGAGCAGGCCGGGCGCCGGCCCGAAGAAGGTGATCTGCTGCGCCCTGGCCGACGCGCAGCAGCGGCTGAACAACCACAGCGCCTACGGCGCCACGCTGGAAAAGCTGCTCTTCAACTACCCGAAGAAGGACTACTGGAACGCCTACCTCGGCCGGCTGCCGCGCAAGGCCAACTTCAGCGACCGCTTCGCGCTCGACGTGCTGCGGCTGCGCCTGGCCAGCGGCACGCTGAACCGCAGCGATGAATTCATGGAAATGGCCCAGCTGGCGCTGCAGGCGCGGCTGCCCGCTGAGAGCCTGCACATCATCGATCTGGCCTACAAGTCGGGCGCCTTCGGCAAGGGCGAAGAAGCCGCCCGCCAGCAGCGGCTGAAGGACCTGGCGCTCAAGCGCGAAGCTGAGCAGAAGGCGGCCATTGCTGGCCAGGCCAGCGAGGCGATGAACGAAAAGAGCGGTGACGAGCTGGTCAACGTCGGCTACGCCTACGTGACCATGGGCCAGGTCGACAAGGGCGTCGGCTTGATCGAGCAAGGCATTGCCAAGGGCAGCCTCAAGCGCCCCGCCGACGCCAAGCTGCGTCTGGGCATGGCGCAGCTGCAGTCGGCCAAGAGCAAGGCCAAGGCCGCGCAGACCCTGCGTGGCGTGCAGGGCAACGACGGCGTCGCCGACATCGCCCGCCTGTGGCTGGTGCCGGGGCTGGGCAACGGCGGCTGAGGCGCTGGCGGGCCGACGCGGTTTCAAGATCGACCGGATTCAATCGGACGCTCCTGATGCACGGGTCAGCGAGGCCTGACTGCCGCGCCAGCATCGCGGGCCATCTCGAACTGACGCACCATGGCCGCGTAGCCGCGCGATCGCGCCAGCGCCAGCGGTGTGCGCCCTTCGCGGTCCGTCAGCTGCGCATTTGCTCCGGCTGCCAACAGGTCATGCACCACGCGTTGGTGGCGCGCGCCGCCGTCGCCCAGGACGACGGCCTCTATCAAAGCCGTCCAGTGCAGGTTGTTGACATGGTCGAGCGGCGCACCGACCTTGATCAGCTGCCGCACGACGCCGTCGTGACCGAGGTGGGCGGCCGCGATCAGCGCGGTGCCGTCGTAGCGGCTGGTGGTCAAGCCGGCGCTGGCGCCGAGTTCGAGCAGCACAGCCAAGGTGGCTTCGTCGTCGGCCACGGCGGCGATCGTCACGGCGTCATAGCGGTCGTTCTCGAAGGCGCCCAAGTCGGCTCCGGCCTTCGCCAGCGTGCGGATCACCTCAGGCTGGCGGGCGAAGGTGGCCACATGCAGCGGCGTGCGGCCGTGGCCGTCGCGGGTGTCGACTGCGGCACGGTCCGCCCGCGCAACCGCAACCGCAACCGCAACCGCAACCGCGGCAGCGTCGCCGCGCCAGGCCGCGGCGTGCAGGCCGGTGTAGTGCGTGGCCTCTGCTGCCGACGGGCCGACCTGGGCCGCGGCCAGGCCAGTGACGAGGCTCAGACCCAGCGCCAGCAGGGCTTTCACTTCAGCTGATCCTTCACCGATTCCAGCGCAGCGGCCACGCATTGATCGTCCAGGTGCCCGCCCGGCGCACCGCCGACCCCGACCGCGCCAATGACCTCGTTGCCCACCTTCACCGGCATGCCGCCGCCGAGCAGCAGGAAGCCCGGAATGTTCACGAGGTTGGCCGCACCGGGGTTCTTCTGCGCGCCTTCCATCATCGCGGTGGTGGCGTTCTTCGCCGAGGCCGAGGTGTAGGCCTTGCGCTCGCTGGCGGCAATCGTGTGCGGGCCGGCGTTGTCGGCGCGTTGCATGGCGCGGATGCCGCCGGCACGGTCGACAACGGTCGCGGCCACAGCGTAGCCGTTGGCCTGGCAGGCCGAAACCGCGGCGGTTGCCAGCTGGTTCGCAAGCGCCAGGGTCATGTTCTTCTCGCTGCGTGCGCTCTCGGCGAGCGACAACGTGGCCGCGCTGCAAAGCAGGGTGACCGCAGCCAGTTTCAGGGCAGTGTTCATCTTGAGCGTCCTCTGGAGCCCGGCCGCGTCTCGACCGTGATGCCACTGTAGGAAGACGCGGCGCCGCCGGCCATTCGCACGACTACGCCGGTGTCTGCGTAGATCTACTCGGTGTCCGCGTCCTCGACCAGCATCGCAAAGCGGCGGATCAGCTGTGCCAGCGAATCCGTCTCGAGCTTGGCGCCAAGGTTTGCGCGGTGCGTCTCCACGGTGCGCGGCGACACGCCCAGCACACGCGCGATCTGCTTGGCCGTCTGGCCCTTGATGACCAGCGACAGCACCTCTCGTTCGCGCTCGGACAGGCGCGTGTAGCGCTCGCGCGTCCCGCGATCGGCGGCCAGGCGCTCGCGCGTGCGCACATGCTGGCGCACGCACTCGTGCAGTGCCTCGATCAGGCGCTCGTCATCGACGGGTTTTTCCAGAAATTCGGCGGCACCGGCCTTGAAGGCCCGCCGGCACATCTCGACCGTGCCATGCCCGGTCAACATGATCACGGGCTGGTCGACGCCTTGCGCCAGAAGCTGGTCGAGCAGCGTCAGGCCGCTGGTGCCGGGCATGCGCACGTCGAGCACGATGGCGCCGACCGACTCGCGATCGAAACCGTCGAGGAAGGCTTGCGGATGCGGCCACTCGGCCACTGACAGACCGACGGTGCCGACAAGCAGCGCCAGACTGCGACGCACAGCGTCGTCATCGTCGACGAGATGAATCAAGGGGTTCGTCATCGGGTGCAGGTCAGCGGCAGTTCGAGCCGGAACTCGGCGCCGCCAGCGGCCACATTCTGCGCCGACAGGACCCCGCCCATGGCGCCGGCCAGCGATGCGCAAAGGCTCAGTCCAAGGCCCAGACCGCCCGGGCGCGTGCTGAAGAAGGGCTCGAACAGATGGTCCAGCACATCCGGCGTGAGGCCCGGTCCGCCGTCGCGCAAGCGCAGCACGCCACGCCCTGACTCGATACCGATGCGCAACTGCAGACAGCGCTGCGCGGCGGGTACTGCGTGCATCGCCTGCAGCGCGTTGTTCAGCAGGTTGTGCAGGATCTGCTCGAGCGCCACCGGGTCGGCGTCGACGGTTGCGCGGGTGTCGTCGATCTGTGGCCGCAGCGCCAGGCGCCGCAGCTCGGGTTGCAGCAAGGCGAGCGCGCCACGGACCGCGTCGCCCAGTGCGGTGGGTTGCACGGCAGCCGAGTCGCCCGGCCGCTCGACGAGACGGCGCAGACGCGCGACGACCTCGGCCGCGCGCCGCGCCTGGTCGCGGGCCTGTGTCAGCGCCTCCTGCAAGGTGGCCTGCGGCAGCGGGTCGTCATCGAGCATGCGGCGCGCGGCCTGCGTGCTCGCGATCACCGCCGTCAGCGGTTGGTTGAGTTCGTGCGCCACGCCGGCGGCGAGCTCACCGAGCGCGTTCAGGCGCGACGTGCGTGCCAGCCGCAGCAACTGTTCGGCGCGGCGCCGGCGCCGGCGCTGGCCTTGCAGCGCGGCGGTCGCAGCCACCATCACGGCCAGCACTGCCGCCAGCGCGCTCAGCCGTGCCCACGGCCAGCCGGCCGGGCCGGTGGCGCGCTGCACGTGCAACACGAAGGGCTGGCTCGGCGTATCCAGCGCCTTGTCGAACACGAAGCCCGGCGTGACGCCGCCGCGCCAGCCGGTCGCTTCCTGGCCGGGCTGCAGCATCAGCCGTTGCGCGCCGTGCACCAGGTCGGCCTTGACCGCGCCCTCGCGCGCGAAAGGCCAGGCGGCCCAGGGAACCCAGCGCGCAAGTTCGATGCGCAGCGCGAAGCTTGCCGGCGAGCCGGCCAACACGAGGTCGTAGTGCCCGGCCGCCGCATCGACCGCTGCCAGTGCGGGCCGCCCCGAAACGCGCGACAGGGCTTCGGCGCTCGCCAGCGAAGGCTCGGGCCAAGCACCATCGGCGCCGCGCCGCCACACCTTCAGCACCTGTGGGTAGAGCGCCGGCAATCTCGTCGACGGGTGGTCGCCGGACGGCGCCGGATCGAGCAGCGCCAGCGTGGCGAGGATCGCGTCGTGCTGCGCCGCACGCTGGCTCAGCAGACGGTGCGCGGTGCGCGCCTCGGCCTGGAAAGCCTCGCGGCGCTCGGCAATGTCGAATCGCACGACGAGCAAGCCAAGCCCCGCGGTCGCGCAGAGCCACAGCAGCGCCCAGCGGAGATTGCGTGTCAGTGTCGTCGTCACGCGGGTCAGTTTGGCATTCAATGCGAGGCATCGGCACTTCGAACTGGCCATTCGCAGGTCATGACCATGCCGGCCCTGAGCCTGCTGCTAGACTCGTTGCGCACCCGTCATTGGGGAGTAGCCGCCCTGCGCCTGCAGGGACTTGCGTCAACAGACTTGGCCCACATGGCCATGGCGCACGTAGCGTCGCGCCTGGCGAGACCTTTGACCGCACAGCTTCCCGGATGGGGCCGGGGAAGCCGCGTGGTCCTGGTTTCCATCGGCCCTGGACTTTGCCTCGATGGAAGCATTCCTGGTATCGACCGGTGTCGTCGCCCTGGGTGAAATGGGTGACAAGACGCAGTTGCTCGCCATGCTGCTCGCCGCCAAGTTCCGGCGACCCGTACCCATCATCCTGGGCATCTTCGTGGCGACGCTCGCGAACCACGCCGCAGCCGGCTTGGCGGGAAGCTGGATCGCCTCTGCGCTCGGCCCTGACGTGCTTCGCTGGCTGATCGGCTTGTCCTTCATGGGCATGGCGGCCTGGATCATGGTGCCCGACAAGTGGGACGCCGACGACGGCGGCAAGGTGCAGCGTTTCGGCATCTTCGGGACCACCGTGATTGCGTTCTTCCTCGCCGAGATGGGCGACAAGACACAGATCGCGACGGTCGCCCTGGCTGCTCGGTATGACAACCTCCATGCCGTGATTGCCGGCACCACGCTGGGCATGATGCTGGCCAACGTGCCGGCGGTCTTTCTGGGCGACAAGGTGGCCGGGATCGTCCCCATGAAACTCGTCCACGGCGTGGCCGCGGCGATCTTCGCCGTGCTGGGTGTGCTGACCCTGTTCAATGCCGGCAAGCTCTTCTGAAACTGCGGGCAGTGCGCGGCGACGGGCACACCCACCGATGGTCAGCCGCTGTGGCGCGGCAGCAGTGCGCCGGGGTTCATCAGGCCACGCGGGTCGAGTTGCGTCTTCAGGCTGCGCATCAGCGCTGCGCTCGGCGCCGAGAGCTTGTCCATGAAGGGGTAGGCGCGGCCGATCTGGAAGTTCACCGCACCGTGGTGCGACAGGATGCGCGCCGTGTCCAGCCACAAGCCCATGACGAAGGCGCGGCGATCGTCGCGCCTTTCGCGCGTCAGCCACGCGGCCGGGGCTTCGCCCAGTTCGGTGGCCTCGATGTGCAGCGGCGTGACTTCGTCGTACCAGTAGAAGCAGGGCTCGAACAACACACCGTTGGGCACGTTGGTGGTGAGCGGCGAATACAGCACGCCCATGCGCTCGAGATCGGCCTGACGCGCGCCGATCATGGCCTCGACCTCGGCCACCGTGGCCACGATCTCGCCCAGCGGCACGATGCCGTGCACCGGCACCCAGCGCTGGCCGTCGACGCCCAGCGCCGAGCGCAGCGGCGGGAACGGTCGCCCGCGCATGCCCTTGGGGACGACGGCGGGCAGCACGCGGCCCTGGTTGCGCTTGACCAGCGACTCGATGCGCGCGAGCTGCAGTGCGACATGCGCTTCGCCGTCGCCCTCGACCGTCAGGTGCAGCGAATACGCAGCCTGTTCCAGCGCGCTGGTACCGGCCAGCGCCATGCCGGCCACGTCCTTCAGGCCCGACAGCAGGGTCTTGCCGCTGGTGATCACGCCAAGTGCGGTCTTGGCCGCTGCGCCCAGCTGCTTGCCGGTCTGCGCCGAATTGCGCGCCTTGTAGGCGTCGATGCCGAAGGCCTCGGCGCCATGGCCAGCGTGGGCCAGGTCGACCTGCATGCGCAGCATGGTCTCGAAGTTGTCGAAGGCGTAGGAGCCGAAACCCAGCGCCTCGGCCGTCTTGATCAGCCGCAGGCTGGCCGCCACCTTGATGCCGAAGGCGCCGACATCACCGACGAACAGGCCCGTGAGGTCGGGGCCGCCCCAGCGCACGAAGGGCTTGCCGTCGACGTCGCCGGCCGAACCGGTGCGCATGCGCGTGCCGTCGGCCAGCACCACGTCGACGCTGAGCACGGATTCGGCGGCGCTGCCGTGGCGCACCGAACCGAAGAACACGCTGTTCTGCGAGATCGTGCCGCCGATGCTGGCGCGCTGGCCCGACAAGGGGCCCCAGTAGGGTGTGCGCAGGCCCTTGGCGGCCAGTGCCTCGTGCAGACTGGCCCAGGTGCAGCCGGCCTCGACGGTGACGAAGCGGTTGACCTCGTCGATCTGCAGCACACGGTCGAGCCGGCGCAGGTCGAACAGGACGGCGTTCTCGTCGTCGGCCACGTAGCCGCCGGTGTAGGACATGCCGCCACCGCGCGGCACCACCGCGTGCCCGGCCGAGGTGGCCACGCGCACGGCGTCGACCACGTGTTCGGGCGTCAGCGGCACCACCACACAGGCCGGCGGCCGGCCGCTGTGGAACAGGTCGTGTGCGAAATGTGCGCGGCTGCGGTCGTCGTGCAGCACCTGCTCGGCGCCAACGGCGGCGCTGAGTGCGGCAATGAGGTCAACGTGGTTCATGGTGTCCTTGAAGGTGTGTGCTGCCGCGTTCAGGGCGCCAGCAATTCGATCCATTCGCCTGCAGGACCCTGCATCAGCGCCACCGCGGTGGCGCCGTGGGCTTGCCAGGTCGTGCCGGGAGGCAGCGCCACATCACGGCGGGCATGAAAGCTCACCATCGCCAGCCCGCTGGGCAGGCCGCTGGCACAGGCTGGGGCGCCGCTGTGTTCGGGCACATGGTCGATCTCGATCATCGAGGCCCCGGCCAGTTGCAAGGTGCCCACCGGGCGGCGCCACTCGGGGTCGAGGCCGAGCGCAGCGTTCAGCGCCGACACGCGCGTGTCGAAACGCAGGCCCGCTTGGCCGCTGAGTTGCTCGTACCAGCCCATGGCCGTGCTGTGCTCGCGTGCGCTCAGCACCGGGATGAACAAACGCTCGGCGGTGAACGTGGCCGGCGCCGGCAAATCGAACGGCGGCACCGGCGCGCGCACTTCGGTCAGGTACAGCGTCTCGCCGGCGGGGCCGGCCACCTGCATGGCCCAGATGTTGTCGTTGACGGCCAGCGCGCGCGGTGGCCCCAGCACAGTGAAGGGCCCGTTCTCGAGCCGCTGGCCCAGCGCGCAGACATCCTTCACCAGCACTTCCAGCGCCAGCCAGCCGCTGTGCCGCATCGGCAGCGGCGCTTCGGCCAGCGGCCATTCGATGATGCGCAACCAGTGCGTCGACGCGTCGGCGGCGTCGGCACCCAGAACGACGAAGCGCGCCCCGGCCAGGTCCGACTGGCCCCAGGCCGTGGCCAGAGCCTTCGGCAGCGGGCCATCGCTGATCACGACCAGGTCCAGGCTCTCACGATAAGCACGAACCACGGCGTCGGCGTCGCGGGCAACCAGGGTGCCGCATTGCACGGGGCCGACGGGTATGCAGGGCTCGAAGGGGGATGAACTCATGGCGGGTGCAGCAGCTTGGGCGCCATCAGGCGGGCTTGCCACCCAACTTGTAGACGCGCAGCGCGTTGTCGCGCAGCAGCTTGCGCTTGGGCTCGGGGCGCAGGTTCAGCGCCTCGATGTCGGCGCGTGTGCGCTCGAAGTCGAGCACCGGGAAGTCGGTGCCGAACAGCACCTTGTCCTGCCCGAAGCTGTTGATGTACTTGACGAAGGCCTCGGGCCAGTAGGTGGGCCGGTGTGCGTCGCAGCCGATGTAGACGTTGGCATGTTTCCAGGCCATGGCGATCATCTCGTCGGTCCAGGGGATGCCGACGTGGATGCCGATCAGCTTGAGCTCGGGGAAGTCGCAGGCCACGCTGTCCAGGCTGATCGGGCGCCCGACGCTGCGCCGCGGGTAGCGCGCGTCGTAGACCATCGATTGCCCCACCTGCAGCTGGATCGGCACGTCGAGCTCGACGCACTTGGCATAGAACGGGTAGTAGCGCGCATGGTCGGGCGCCAGCTCGAACCAGTGCGGGTAGCTGTGGGCGCCGATGAAACCGTATTCGCTGACCAGCTTGTGCAGCTCGCGCACGCCGTCCATGCCCTCGGTGGGGTCGACGCCGGCCAGGCCGCAGAAGCGATCGGGGTACTTCTGTACCGCGTCGACCACCAGCGCGTAGGGCACGTGGTAGCAGGCCGGGTGGTGGCGCACGCCCACCTTGGCAGCGATGAGAAACGAGCGCTCGATGCCGGCCGCGTCCATGCGCGCAATCATCGACTCGAGGCTGACACCGTCGAAGGTTCCTTGGTCGACACGCATCTTGTCGACGTAGAAATTCTTGCGCGGCGGGCGTGCGGCCAGCGCCTCGGCGGTCCAGATGTTGACGACCGCGTCGATGGCTTGAATGTCGTGGCTCATGGGTGTGGGTTTCCGAAGGGGCGCCGGTCCGGCTGACCGTTGACGTCAACGCTTCAGGAAAGCAGCATTCATGCCGCCCTGCCGTCGGGGGCCGTTGCGCCCGGCGTCTGCACCCTGCAACGCCGGGCGTAGCACCACGTTGCGCGCACGTTTCATCAACGAGCCGGCGTTGCAGTCGCGATGACTGCCAGGTGCGGGAAACACCGGCCGTTCAGGGCATGGACCTGGGACCGCACTCGCAGGCTGGCTCTCGTGACCAGGGCTGGCAAGGCTCTTGCATCGTTTCAGCGCGAGTAGGCTGCATCTGCCGCCCTCCCTTCATCGAACTGTCCGAGGATTCCAGGCATGGATG
The DNA here is from genome assembly GCA_016707445.1 of Rubrivivax sp. Classification (GTDB taxonomy): domain Bacteria; phylum Pseudomonadota; class Gammaproteobacteria; order Burkholderiales; family Burkholderiaceae_C; genus Rubrivivax. The sequence continues at coordinate 84,588 of JADJHR010000006.1, read as the reverse complement.
CATTGCAACGACCGCTGGCAGGCACCCGCGTCATCGAATTCACGCACATGGTGATGGGCCCATCGGTCGGCGTCATCCTGGGCGACCTGGGCGCAGATGTGATCAAGGTCGAGCCGATCAAGGGCGACAACACGCGCCGCCTGCAGGGTTCGGGGCGGGCTACTTCCCGATGTACAACCGCAACAAGCGCAGCCTGTGCATCGACCTGAAGTCGCCCGCCGGGCGCGCCGTGGCCGCCAAGCTGGCCGAAGGCGCCGATGTCGTGATCGAGAACTTCCGGCCCGGCGCAATGGCCGCCAACGGGCTTGACTACGCCACGCTCAGCCAGCGCAACCCTGGTCTCGTGTATTGCTCGGCCAAGGGTTTCCTGGCCGGCCCGTACGAAGAGCGCACGGCGCTGGACGAGGTGGCGCAGATGATGGGCGGCTTGGCCTACATGACCGGCCTGCCGGGCAAGCCGATGCGCGCCGGTGCCTCGGTGATCGATGTGGCCGGCGGCATGTTCGGCGTCATCGGCATCCTGGCGGCCTTGCAGCAGCGCCAGCACACCGGCCTGGGTCAGGAGGTCAAGACCTCGCTGTACGAGACCTGCGCCTTCATGGTCGGCCAGCACATGGCGCAGATGGCCGTCACCGGTACGCCGGCGCCGCCGATGACAGTACGCCGATCGGCCTGGGCCATCTACGACATCTTCGACACGCGCGACAAGGACCAGGTCTTCATCGGCGTTGTCACCGACTCGCAGTGGCGCACCTTTTGCGAGGCCTTCGGCTTTGACGATTTCCTGGCCGACCGCACGCTCGACGGCAACAGCGACCGCGTGCGCCAGCGTGACCGCATCCTGGAGGTCATCCGCAAGCGCCTGGGCGGCTTCGACAAGGCCGAACTGATGCAGCGCCTCGAGGCCATCGGCCTGCCCTTTGCCCCGGTGGCCAAACCCGAGGATCTGTTCGACGACCCGCACCTCAACGCCGCCGGCGGCCTGGTCGAGCTGACGCTGCCGACGGGCGCCACGACCCACCTGCCCGCGCTGCCCATCGAGATGGCCGGGCGCCGCATGGACCTGCGCCACGACCTGCCGCGCGAGGCCGAGCACTCGCAGGAAGTGCTGCGTGAGGCGGGCTACGCCGACGCCGAGATCGAGCGCCTGGTGGCCGAAGGCGTGGTGCGCCTGCCGGACACGAAATGACGATGGCGGCCTCGCTGTTCGACAAGCTGTGGGCGCAGCATGTGGTGGCCGAGCTCGATGCCGAGTCGAGCCTGCTGCACATCGACCGCGTCTTCCTGCATGAGCGCACCGGCAGCATCGCGCTGCAGACGCTGGAGCAGGACGGGCGCCGCGTGCGCCATCCCGAGCTGGCCTTCTGCACCATGGACCACATCGTCGACACCCTGCCCGGGCGCGGCGACCAGACGCTGATGCCGGGTGGCACGGCCTTCATCCAGACCACGCGCGAGACCGCGCAGCGCGCCGGCATCCGGCTGTTCGACGTGCGCGATCCGCTGCAGGGCATCGTGCACGTGATCTCGCCCGAGCAGGGCATCGTGCTGCCCGGCACCACCGTGGTCTGCCCAGACAGCCACACCTGCACCCAGGGCGCCTTGGGCGCGCTGGCCTGGGGCATCGGCTCGTCCGAGGCCGAACATGTGCTGGCCACGCAGACCTTGCGCGTAGCAAAGCCGCGCTCGATGCGCGTGAGCCTGGAAGGCGCGCTGGGTGCGGGCGTCGGCGCCAAGGACCTGATGCTGTGGCTGATCGCCCGCGAGTCGGCCAGTGGCGCCAAGGGCCACGCGGTGGAATTCGCCGGCGCGGCGGTGCGCGCGTTGCCGGTCGAGGCGCGGTTGACGCTGTGCAACCTGGCGGTCGAGTTCTCGGCCTTCACGGGCATGGTGGCGCCCGACGATGTGGTGTTCCAGTACCTGGCCGGGCGTCGCTTCGCACCGGCCGCCGCGCAATGGGACCAGGCTCTGGCCCATTGGCGCACGCTGCACAGCGGGCCGCAGGCTCGCTTCGACCGCGAACTGAACCTGGATGTCTCGCAGGTCGAACCCATGGTGACCTGGGGCACCAGCCCCGAGCATGCCGTGGGCATTGGCGCGGCCGTGCCCGACCCTGCGCTGTGCGCCGATGCCGTGTCGCGCCGCGGCATGGAACGCGCGCTGCAGTACATGGACCTGCAGCCCGGGCAGCGCCTGCAGGACCTGCCCATCGGCGCTGCGTTCATCGGCTCTTGCACCAACAGCCGGCTGTCGGACCTGCGTGCCGCCGCGCAGCTGCTGCGCGGGCGCAAGGTGGCCGCGGGCGTGCGCGCGATCTGCGTGCCCGGTTCGATGCAGGTCAAGCGCGACGCCGAGGCCGAGGGCCTGGACCGCATCTTCGTGGATGCCGGCTTCGAGTGGCGCGAATCGGGCTGCTCGATGTGTTTCTATGCCGGCGGCGAGAGCTTCGGCCTGCGCCAGCGCGTCATCAGCACCACGAACCGCAACTTCGAGAGCCGCCAGGGCCCGCAGACCCGCAGCCATCTGGCCAGTCCGGTGACGGTGGCGGCCAGCGCACTGGCCGGCCGCATCGCCGACCCGCGCCCGCTGCTGGGAGACTGACATGGAAACCTTCGTCGTTCACCAGGGCGTGGCCGCCCCGCTGCTGCGCGCCAACATCGACACCGACGCCATCATCCCGTCGCGCGAGATGAAGTTCGTCTCCAAGACCGGCCTGGCCGGCGGGCTGTTCGCCGGCTGGCGCTACCTGGACGCCGCCACCCGCAGCCCCGACCCGGCCTTCGTGCTCAACCAAGCTGAATTTGCCGGCGCGACCATCCTGCTGGCCGGCGCCAACTTCGGCTGCGGGTCGTCGCGTGAACACGCGGTGTGGGCGCTGCGCGAGTACGGCATCCGGGCCATCGTGGCGCCGAGTTTCGGTGCCATCTTCCAGACCAACTGCATCCGCAACGGCATCCTGCCCGTGATATTGGCCGAGGCCGATGTGGCGCTGCTGGCGCAGCAGGCCGGCCCACAGCCGCTGACGGTGGACCTGCAACGCCAGGTGGTGGTCGCGCCCGACGGGCAGGTTTTTCGATTCGAGATCGCCGCCGCCGCGCGCGAGATGCTGCTCGAAGGCCTCGACCCGGTGGCGCTGACGCTTCGGCTGGACGCCCAGATCACGGCCTATCAGGCGCGGGACCGTGAGCAGCGGCCGTGGATCTACCTGGCCAAATCAGCCCCGCCAGTCCCCTCAGTCCCACCCCCGGGCGCCGAATGAACGACGCCCGCATCTCGTTCATCGCCATCACCATCACCTCCGCCGGAAAGCCGCCATGCCCGTACTGACCCAGGACTGGAGTTCGCTCATCCTTCTGGTCTTCGTCCTCGGCCTCAAGCATGGCTTCGACGCCGACCATCTGGCCACCATCGACGGCCTGACGCGCTGGCACTCGCGTCGGGGCGCGCGCCTGGCCAACTGCTGTGGCGCGCTGTTCTCGGCCGGCCACGGCCTGGTCGTGATGGCGGTGGCCGTGGCCGCCAGCCTGCTGGCGCGCCAATGGGCTTTGCCGACCTGGCTGGAGCAGACCGGGGCCTGGATCTCGATCGCCTTCCTGCTCGGCCTGGGGCTGCTCAACCTGTACGCCGTGCTGTCGGCCCGGCCCGAGCAGGTGGTGGCGCCGCGCGGCATCAAGGGGCGTTGGCTCGGTGGCCTGACGCGCGCCGAACACCCGCTGCTGATTGCCGGCGTGGGCATGCTGTTTGCGTTGTCGTTCGACACGCTGAGCCTGGCGTTGCTGTTCGGCTTCACGGCTCAGGGTGCGGGCGGCACGCCGGAGGCCCTGCTGCTGGGTGCCCTGTTCACGCTGGGCATGCTGGTCGCCGATGGTGCCAACGGCCTGTGGATCGCGCGCCTGATCCGCCGCGCCGACGAAACCGCGCGCATCGCCTCGCGCGTGCTGGGCCTGGCCCTCGGCGGCATGAGCCTGCTGGTGGCCGCCTACGGCATCGCGCGGCTGCTGAACCCGGCGGTCGACGGCTGGAGCGACGGCAAGGAACTGGCCATCGGCATGGGGCTGATCGTGATGCTGGCCTGCGTCTTCGGGGTCGCCATGCGCCTGGCCCGCGTGCCGCGGACCAACACAAGCACCGCGGGTTGATCATTCGTGCCGCGGGCCGGACACCGGCGTCGCGGGCGCGCTGCTACAGCAGATGCTCGTCGCGCATGCGCCGCCACAAGGTGGTCCGGCTCACACCCAGCAAGATGGCGGCATGCTGCTTGTTGCCACCCGAACGCGCCAGCGCGTCGCTGATCGTCCCGGCGTCGAGCTTGATCGCCAGCGCAGCCTCATCGCACGCCTCAGCGGCAAGGGCGTCATCGGGTAAAGCCAGTGCGTGGCTGGCCTGCCAGGCGCCCTGGGGCGTCGGCTCGGGGCGCAGTGCGAAGGCTGCGGCGCTGGCCTCGGGGGCCGGCAGTGCAATGTTGGCCGACGTTGCCGTCTCGCCCAGTTCCTCGGCTTCGGCCAGGAAGGCCTGATAGTCGATCTCGGCGATCGATCGGCTGGTGCCCAGGAAGGCGGCGAAGCGTTCCATGATGTTCTCCAGCTCGCGCACGTTGCCGGGCCATTCATAGCGCAGCAGGATGGGCATCAGCGGCGCCAGCGCCTGGTCGGCCGGCAGGCTGCAGCCCTGGCGGCGCATGCTGGCAAACAGCAGCTTGAGCGCCAGCGCGCCGATGTCCTGCGGACGCTCTCGCAGCGGCGGAATCGACACGCGCAGGATGTTCAGCCGGTAGTACAGGTCGGCGCGAAAGCTGCCTTCCTTGATGCGCTCGCGCAGGTTGCAATGTGTGGCCGCGATGACGCGCAGATCGACCGGAATCGGCTGCTGGCTGCCCAGTCGCACGACTTCGCGCTCTTGCAGCACGCGCAGCAGCCGGGTCTGCAGCGAGATCGGCATGTCGCCGATCTCGTCCAGAAAGATGGTGCCTGTGTGGGCGGATTCGAACAATCCGACCTTGCCGCCCTTGCGCGCCCCGGTGAAGGCGCCGTCCTCGTAGCCGAAGAGCTCGCTTTCCAGCAGCGACTCGGGAAACGACGCGCAGTTCAGCGCCACAAACGGCCGGTCGCAACGTTGGCTGTTGTTGTGGATCGCCTGCGCGAAAAGTTCCTTGCCGGTGCCGCTTTCGCCGGTGATGAGCACGGTGGCCATGCTCTGGGCGCAGCGCTCGGCCACCGCGCGCGCCCGCTTCAGTGCCGGGCTGGAACCCGAGATGTGGTCGAAGTGATAGCGTGCCGTGAGGCCGCGTGCCTTGCGCTGCGAGCGCACCACGGTGTCGGCGCGCTGGATGGCCTGGGTGTCGGTCAGCCTGAGCATCGCGCCCGTGATCTGCCCTGACTCGCGCAACGCCGTGCGCACCATCAGGTAGCTCTTGCCGCCCATCATGACCACCGAGTCGGCGCTGGTGTCGCTGTCGGTCAGCACTTCGCCCAGCGACAGCATCGGCGCCACGTCGCGCAGATCGCGTCCGATCGTTTCACCCGGCGCAGCGCCCAGGATGCGGTCCATGTGCGAGTTGACGGCGATGACTCGATGCTGATCGTCGACGGCCAGCACGGCGTCGTGCAAGTTCTGCAGCACGGCGTTGAGCTTGGCGTAGCGCGTGGCCTCGAGCACCGACAGCTCGGCAATCTGCACCGCCTCTTCCAGCGCCAGGCGGATCGATTCCAGGCTGTAGGCCAGGATGCCGACGATGCCGTTCTCTTCTGCCAACTCGACCACCAGGCTGGAGCCGATGATGACGCGGTAGCCATCCGCTTTCAGCCGCCTGAAACTGTCGATGATGTCGTCGACGGTCTCGTAGGGCTGCTGCGAGACTTCGACCTGCAGCAGCTCCTTGGTCGCCTCGAGTTCGGGCAGTTTTTCCTTGTAGATGCCCAGGCCCACGCGGTCGGAGGTCTGGCGCGCCTTCAGCAAGGCCTTCAGCACGTCATAGCCGCTGACCTTGATCGTGACCACGGGCATGCTCAGCGCCGAGCGCAGCAGCGACGCGTTGGCACCGGCCGAGATGAGGACGTCGTGCGCCCGGGTCTGGTCGATCTCGCGCCCGACGCGCAATGCCTCGTCGAGCACGACCTCAAGCACCTGAACGTCGGCGCGGTGGGCGAACTCGGGCACGGCCGCGTGCACCAGCCGGGTCAGGGCGCCGTAGCTGAACACGCAGAGTCGGGGCTTGCGGGAAAGGATGCGGCCGGTCATGGGCTCGGTTCGGATGGTTTCAGGTTTCGGCTACGGGAAACGCTGCAACATGCCGCTGCGTTGCGCAGACGTTGCAAGTATCGTTCCATTGCACGCGTGTTCCAAGGCGTCAGGGTTCGATGATCAAGATTCGCCCGCGACCCTTGAAACGCCGGTCGCGGCCTGCGAAGCGGGTTGGCAAGGAAATTGCGGCGCATGTTGCTCCACGGTGTGCAACAGGTTCGCTGGACATGAATGATGGTTTGACGATCAACGAAGTGGGTCCGCGCGACGGGCTGCAGAACCAGCGCGTGGCGGTCAGCTGCGACGACAAGCTGCGGCTCATCCAGGCCCTGGTCGACGCCGGGCTGCGCTCGATCGAAGCCACCAGCTTCGTCTCGCCGAAGGCGGTGCCACAGATGGCCGACGCCGACCAGCTGTTCGTGCGCCTGCCTGACCCCGACCGCGTGGCCTATTCGGCGCTGGTGCCCAACGTGCGCGGCCTGCAACGTGCACAGGCCTGCCAGGTGCGCGAGATCGCGGTCGTGCTCTCGGCCACCGAGACCATGAACCAGCGCAACATCAACATGAGCCTGGACCAGGCCACCGAGGTCTGCATCCAGACCGTGCGCGGCGCGATCGAGGCCGGCATACGCGCCAAGGCCTATGTGGCGGTGGCCTTCGAGTGCCCGTTCGAAGGCGCGGTATCGCCTGACCGCGTACTGGCGCTGACCCGGGCCATGTTTGCTGCCGGTGCGGCCGAGGTCGTGATCGCCGACACCATCGGCGCGGCGGCACCGCGTGCGGTTTCCAGCCTGATGCGCCACGCGACAGCCGAATTCGGCGCCGCACGGCTGTCGGCCCACCTGCACGACACACGCGGCTTTGCGCTGGCCAATGCCTGGGCCGCGATCGAAGCCGGCATCCGCAAATTCGACACCAGCCTGGGCGGCCTGGGCGGCTGCCCCTTCGCGCCAGGCGCCGCCGGCAACCTGGCCACCGAAGACCTGGTGCAACTGGCCGCGCAATGCGGCTTGTCCACCGGCATCGACATGCCGGCGCTGCGCAGCGCAATCGCCCTGGCGCAGACCCTGACCCAGCGCCCTCTGGGCGGCCGCATCACGGCCTGGCTGGGCATCCAGGACGCCTACCGCGCACGCACAGCGCAATGAACCAGTGTGCCCCGCCCTCGCGTCGAGAAGCCTCGCCCGCCGCTCCAGCTGCAAAGAAAGAGATTCCATGATCGATTCGAAACGCCGCCACGCACTGCAGGCCGCTGCGGCGGCGGCACTGGTGTTGCACAGGCCCGTGTGGGCAGCCGCCGACCCCGACGTCATCGTGCTGGGCGCCGGCCTGGCCGGGCTCAACGCCGCACTGCAGCTGGAAGCCTTCGGCTTGCGCGTGCGCGTGCTCGAAGCGTCCCAGCGTATCGGCGGCCGGCTGCACACGCTGGACGCCGTGGCGGGGCGGCCCGAAGCCGGCGGCAATCAGATCGGCCTGGCCTATGCGCGCACCGTGGACACGGCCAAGCGCCTGGGCGTCGAGCTGCTGCCGATGGGGCGGTCGCCGCTGTTCAGGGACGACCGCCTCGTCTACTTCATCGACGGGCGGCGCATGTCCAGCGGCGAGTGGGCCGCCTCGCCGGCCAACCCCTTCCCGCCCGCGCTGCGGCCCATGCCGCCAGACCGCGCGCTCGGGCGCCTGATCGGTAGCAACCCATTGAAGTCGATCAGCGGCTGGCGCGACCCTGCCAACTTCCTCTACGACGTGCCGGTGCTCGACGAACTCCGGGCCCGTGGCCTGAGCCCTGCAGCGCTGGCCCTGCTCGAGGTCAACAACAGCTACGGCCCGACGCTGGCCGACACCTCGCTGCTGAACCTGCATTACGTCAACGCCAACTTCATGGAGATCATGAAGTTCAGGGGGCCCACCCTCAGCGTCAAGGGTGGCAACCAGCGGCTGCCTGAGGCCATGGCCGCCGCGCTGAAGGGTGAACTGCGCAAGGGCAGCCGGGTCACCGAGGTCGATTCGGATGAGCGCGGCGTGGCCGTGCGCTGCGCCGATGGCTCGCTGCACCGTGCGCGCTTCGTGGTCTGCGCCTTGCCCCTGCCGGCCCTGCGCAACGTGCGCATGCGGCCCGGCTTGCCTGACCGGCATGCGCAGGCCGTGAGTCAGCTGGCCTACGGCCGTGTGACGCAGCTTCACCTGGAGGTGCTCGAACCCTTCTGGGAGAGCGACGGACTGTCGCCCTTCGTGTGGTCCAACGGGCCGCTGGAGCGCATCTTCCCGAACGATGCGCGCGGCGATGGCCAGGCCCAGAGCCTGACGGTCTGGATCAACGGCGCCGGCACCGCGCGCTGGGACAGCCTGGGCGACGCGCAGGCGTCGCAACTCGCCATCGACGAGCTGGTCAAGGTTTACCCGAAGGCCCGCGGTGCGGTGCGCATGGCCGCACGCGTGGCTTGGCATCGCGAGCCGCTGGCAGGCGGCACTTGGGCCAACTGGCTGCCCGGGCAGATCTCGCGCTACGCCCGCTTCGTTGACGTGCCGCAGGGCCGCGTGCACTTCGCCGGCGAACACACCGCGCACACCCTGCGCGGCATGGAGGGAGCGATGGAATCAGGTGAACGCGCTGCGGCCGAGATCATGGGGCGGCTGTGAAGACCACCCGCCTTGTTGCAACGGCGCTGCTCGGCCTGACCCTGCTGGGTGGCGCGGCGCAGGCCGAACCCTCGGCGGCACTGCGCGGCCGCATCGCCTTCATGCGGTGCGCCGCCTGCCATTCGCTGGGCGCCGGTGAGCCGCACAAGGTCGGGCCCAACCTGCGCGGCGTGATCGGCGGCTCCGCGGCACAGGCGGCGGGCTACAACTACACGCCGGCCCTGCGTCAATCAGACCTTCGCTGGGACGATGCCACCTTGAAGCGGTGGATACGCGACCCGGCGGCGCTGGTGCCGGGCACGTCGATGGCGTACTCGAACTCGTTGGGCGAGGCCGACATCGAGGCCCTGCTGGTTTTCCTGAAGTCCGAGGGACTTTAGTGCGATGAGACCCAGCTTGGCCGCGAGGCCGACACCGCGCGGCGTGAATCCGGCGAGGGATATCCACCAATCCTCGGATCAATGTGGATGTGCCGTTTTGACTGTGCAACATCGGCTGCAACAAGAGTGGCGCCGGCTATGTTCACCCTGATTGCCTAGGCACAAGGGCGCCCCACAACGCGCTCCGCCTTGTGACTCAGACTATCCAGCATAGCCAAATAGCTGCGGCTCACCGGCACCTTCAGATCGGTGCTGAGGCGCAGGAAGTGCTTCTGGTTTTCAGTGAACCGCTGCGCGATCGCTGAGCGCCGAACCCAGTACGAGCGGTGCACCTGCAGGCCGTCCAACTCCTTGAGGTCGTGCAGCGCGTCGCGGAAGCGGTAGTGCATGAGCGTGTCGCCTTTCGCGGTGTACACGCGAAGGTAGTGGTCCTCGGCCTTGAGCGCGAGAATCTCGCCGTCGAGATTCGCCGGGAGGCGTGCTCGCAATATGGGCTCGGCATCGGCCGACAATGTGACAGCTGCGGTCGATTCTGCAGGACCGGCAGCGCTTGCAAGTGCAGTCGACTGCTGGCCGGCGTCGCGCGGCAGACTGAAAAATCGTTCCACCAGGTAGGTGACAGCCACCCAGTACAGCACGCCGGGCAGCGTGTTGGCGAAGAGCTGCGGAAGATACTCAAGGGTTGGCCACGGCAGCGGCGGCGCATGCGCAATGGACTCCTCCGGCAGCCACATGTGCCCGAAGTGCCGGTAGGCGGAGATCGGCCAATAGAAGAGAAATATGCCCAGCAGCGCGCCAGTGGCCGCCGTGGCCCAGCTCTGCCAGCGCCAGCGCCAACGGCGAGCAAGAGCGCGCACGAGCCGAGTGCCAACGATGGCGGCGACCCAGACGATACCGATGAGGCCGATCCAGTAGAGCGTGGAGCCGGGGCGTGACATGTGCGACCCGACCACCATGCGGTTCCAGCCGAGCAGCACGCCGACGAGAAGCGGCGCGCCCACGAAGAGCGCGGCGCCTGCGGACGTCATGCCGTCGAACTCAGACCGCAACCATTGCGGCCATGGAGGACTGTTCACCATCAAGCCTTCCTGGGAGGCAAAGCAGCCCCAAAAAATTCTCCTGCAATTCGCGAACGCCAATGGCAGTCGCGAAAACCGCGCGTTGGCCACGACATTGTGCTTGCTGCCGCATCGCGGGCCGTCGATGCTGCTGGCATTTCAGCACCATCAATTAGGGGTAAACCATGATCTGGTTCAGGGTGGCAGTAGCGATTTGCGCAACGGCAATCGGCGGCGAGGCGGCACTGGCGCAGGACACACAGGCACCTCCCGCGCTTCAAGAAATCGTCGTGACCGCGCGCAAGTCCACAGAGAAGCTGCTGACGGTGCCGGTCGCGATCACTGCGTTCACGGCCAAGGACATCGAAGCCGCCGGTATCCGCGACCTGCGCGACGTTGCCGCGCTCACCCCGGGTCTCGTGTTCGATACCCTGATTGGTGAGTATCTGGCGATCCCCACCATTCGCGGTCTGACCCAGAACGACCTCTTCGGTGACGTCAACAACGTCGAGATTTTCCTCGACGGCATCAACGTGTCGGGCCGGTCCGGTCTCAATTTCAATCTGCTCGACGTCGAGCGCATTGAGGTCGTCAAGGGCCCGCAGAGCGCCTTGTATGGCCGCAACAGTTTTGCCGGAGCGATCAATTTCGTGAGCCGGAGGGCGCCCTCGGCGTTCGAAGGCCGGGTATCGGCGACGACCGGATCCGACGGCACACGGCGCGGCGCCTTGCACCTGGGCGGGCCGCTCGCCGATACGCTGAACGGCCGCCTGTCGATCGGCTACGACGGGTTTGATGGCAGCTATGAGAACTACAGTTCCCCGGGCAGCAAGCTCGGTGGACACAAGTACCGAACCTACTCCGGTGGTCTCGATTGGGCGCCCACCGCGAACTTCGGGCTGCGTCTGAACGCGTATTACTCTGACGACAAGATCGGCCCGCCGGCGGTGGGATTCACGGCGCAGAACTGCGAGCCGAATGCGACAGGCCAAGCACAGGCATTCTGCGGCAGGCTGCCCGAAGCCGTGCCAACGGCGCTGGGCTCCGATCCACGCGGGCCCGGCGAGGACCGCAAGGTGTTTCGCACAAGCCTGCAGGCTGACTGGACAACAGGCCTCGGTCAACTGACCTCTTTGACGGGTTACAACACGCTTCGTCACGGTGCGCTGTCGGATGCAACGCGTCTCGTCGGTCCGGCGTCCTGGTACTACCTCGGCCGGTTGCCATCGAATGCCGTTGTGCCCCAGGTGTTCACCTCGAAGCTCTTCCGAGGCGACGTCGATGACGTCAAGGAGTTCAGCCAGGAACTGCGCCTTGGGGGCAAGAGCAAGCACCTGCGCTGGACTGCCGGCCTCTTCTACTACACACAGGACTACAAGGGCGGCCTCGACGCAGGCGCACTAGGCACCTTGCCCGCAAATTTTGTCGGCTTCCTGCCTCCCTTCTTCACGGCGATTGCGAGTCCCTGGTTCGTGACCGACGGCATGCCACCCTTTTCGCGGTTCGAACGCAAGACAGATTCGAGTGCGGTGTTCGGCGCCCTTGAATTCGATTTCACGGATCGTCTGCGCGGCCGCGCCGAGGGCCGCTTCACTCACGAGGGCAAGACGCAGACCACACCGATCAAGGATGGTCGGGTCATTGCCAACGCGCGCTCCTTCAGCGACAGCTGGTCATTCTTCACCCCGCGCTTCACCATCGACTACCGCACGCCGGGTGACTTGCTCATCTACACGTCAGCGGCCAAGGGGGTCAAGGCCGGCGGCTTCAACGAGAACGCCTCTGTCGCCACCGAGGAATCGTTCAAGCCCGAGCAGAACTGGACCTACGAAGTCGGCACCAAGGGTTCGCTGCTGGATGGCCGATTGACCTTCAACGCCGCGCTGTTCTACGTGGACTGGACGTCGATGCAATTGCCGGCCCTGTCGCCCAGTGCGTCGGTTCCGCAGACTGTCACCCTCAATGTCGGCTCGGCGTCATCGAAGGGTCTCGAGCTTTCGCTGAGCGCGGCGCTCACACGCAGCCTGACCGCGAGTCTGGGCTACTCGTATACGCGTGCCCAGTTTGACAGCGCGTTCAATCGCGGCCTGATCGCGCTGCCATCGTTTGCCGCCACGGGCGGCAATATCTCGGGCTTCGACCTGCCGCGCACGTCGCCAACGCAGTGGAACCTCGCGCTCGACTACAAGCGGCCGGCGTTTGCGGGCTACAACTTCTTCGGACGGGTCGACTATTCCTACAAGTCGACGCAGAAGCCGATGGCGGACGGCCTGGCCGAAACCGGCGCGATGAAGCGCGTCAATGCGCGCGTCGGTCTCGAGTCTGCTGCCTGGCGCTTCGAGTTGTGGGGCGACAACCTCACCAACGACGCAACGCCAACTGGCGCGTTCCGCGATACCTGGCTCAACAACTATGTCGACAACCAACTCGCGCTGTTCCTCAACCGCACGTCCACTTCGTATCCACGCTTGCGGACATACGGAGTCACGGCGAGCTATCGCTTCTGACATGCGCACGCTCCATCGCCTGTGTGGTCTCGTCCTGTTGTGGCTGGCTGCGGCGTCCACCGTGGCGAACGCCGCAACCCTGCCCCCGGTCGCAACCCAGAGTGGTGAGGTTCAGGGTCTGATGCAGGACGGTGTCGCGGTCTTCCGCGGTCTGCCCTACGCAGCCGCGCCTGAAGGTGATCTGCGCTGGCGGCCACCCCGGCCCGCGCCGCGTCACAAAACGGTCTTTGACGCCACGTCCTTCGGTCCTGTGTGTCCGCAATCCCAACGTGCCTCGCCTTACCTCGCCGGCGTGCCGATGGGCGAGGACTGTCTGCGACTCAACGTCTACGCGCCGGCCGCCGCGTTCGCGGGTGGCGCGCGCGTGCCGGTGATGCTGTGGATCCACGGCGGCAGCTTTCGCTGGGGCGCGGGTTCGTGGCCGGACGGCGAACCCTTCGTGCTGGCAAACCAGGGCGTTGCGGTGGTGACCATCAACTACCGACTCGGGCGTCTGGGTTTGTTCGCCCATCCGGCCTTGTCGGCGTCGATGCCTGGCGAGCCGCTCGCAAACTATGCGTTGATGGACCAGATCGCGGCGCTGCGATGGGTGCGGGACAACATCGCCGCATTCGGCGGTGATCCGGCGCGCGTGACCGTCTTCGGTCAGTCGGCAGGCGGTGTGTCGGTGACGGCACTGATGGCAGCGCCCGACGCGCGCGGGCTGTTCAGCGGCGCCATCGCGCAAAGCGGCGCCGCGCGCATTGAAGGCGATCGCCAGCTGCGCGGCACCGGCGGGCCGATCGAGTCGCTCGAATCCGATGGGCTGCGCATGGCGAAGTCGTTTGGCATCGCCAATGACGCGGCAGCACCCGCAAAACTGCACGCGTTGTCTGTTGCCGACCTTCTTGCGTATTCGGAGAAGGAGTTTCCGAACTCGATGAACCCGGTCGTCGACGGGCGTGTGATGCCGAACGACATTTCACGCATCTTTCGCGCAGGGCAACAGCAACCCGTGCCGTTCTTGTCCGGCACCGTCGACCGGGAAGAATCCTTGCTGGGTCCGTACCCGTTCAAGCTCGTTGATATGCTGCGTGGCGCTGACCCCGAGCCGGTTCGCGCCGCGTACGCCGGTCTTGATGAGGCCACGCTCGCGAAGGCCTTTTTCGCAGACTCGCTTTTCCGTGGTCCCGCGCGCTTTCTTGCCGGCGAGATGCCGCGCGTCTCAAAGCCGGCATGGCTGTATGTGTTCAGCTATGTCGGTGAGAAGCAGCGCGCCAGCGCGCCGGGCGCAGCGCACAGCGACGACGTGGCGTTTGTTTTTGGCGATCTCGGGCTGCGCGGCCGCTGGCGCGGCGATGCACCGCCCACGGCCGCCGATCGGAGCATGGCCACCACCGTGATGAGCTACTGGGTGAATTTCGCGAAACACGGCAACCCGAACGGGCCCGGGCTGACCACCTGGCCCCCGTACCAGCGCGTGAGCGATCAACTGCTGGAATTGGGGCCGACGATCAGCGTGCGCAAGCCCGAACGCGAGGCAGTGTTGCGCTTCCTTGATCGTGGCTACGAGGCCGCGCTCAGGAAGCCTTAGCGATGACTCCGGCAAAGAGCCGGCGGCCGTGTGACCGCCCGCTACTTTGTCGATTTCGTGCCAGCAGATGTTTGCTGGCCTTGCGCGCGTCAGACGTAGCGCACAGGCACTCGTCCACGCGGCTCTCTTGGCCTGGTCCGCGTGCCAATCTTTCTCGAGTTACATCGGGCTGATTCATCCCGGCGTTGAGTGCCATCGGCGATGGCGATGCAAGTCAATCACCTCGTCCATCGCCTCTCCTTGCCGTGAAAGCCACTCCAAGTACACCGAAGCGCCCACTGCCGGGACTCCACCCATTTCGCTCGTCGGTCTGAGGCGAACCTCCTTAGTCTTCTGCCATGCAGGCGACCCGCTTTCAGTCTCCCCCACAGGCTTTCGGTCGGCGCATTGCTGTGGCGCGTGGTGCGCTGGCAAGCCTCTTGCTTAAAGTTTCGATGTTTCACACCTGCCTGCGTGTATAGGCGGCAGCGAAACACAGGCGGGCCAAGACCGGCCGCCACTCATGTGCCCTACCGAACCCAGGAAAATCCCATGCCGCTCCAGCAGTTCACCAAATCCCTCTGTGCAGCCGCCGCAACGGCGGTCGTTGCCAGCGCTTTGTTCGCGACCAATGCGGCTGCCGGCACACTGGACCTGAGCAAGCCCGCAGACGCACACCAGGCCATGCTGCGCCTCGTCGGCGACCTGGATGGCAAGCCCGTCTTCAAGGACTGGGACGTCACGATCTTCGCTGTGCTGCCCGGCGCCAAGCCGCGGCCCATCCTGCGCATGCAGGGCTTCAACGCCGGTCGCCTGATCGCCAAGCCCGACGGCAGCCACGACTGGGTCACGCGCGAGGTGTCCTACTACCAGGACCTGAAGAGCGGCGAGATCATCGAGAGCTGGGTCAACCCGCTGAACAACCAGAAGCAGTGCATCGTCCAGGTCGCCAACGACCCGGTCAGCAACCACATGGTGCCGCCCATGGCCAATGGTCGCGCACCGGGCTTCAACATCTCTGGCGAGACCGGGTCCTTGCGCATGGACATCCCCTTGTCCTACCCGAACGCCCTTTCGGAAGCGGATTTTCCCGAAGAGTCGACCGGGCCGACCTACCTGGCATCTGAGCACTTCATCTTCTTCGCGCGCCGCGCCGACCTGGTTTCGGACGTGCAGCGCTCGACCCCAGGCCACCATGCGTGGTTTCGCACCGGCCCGTGGTTGCCCTGGATGAAGATGGGCAAGACCCCGGGCTACCTGATCTACAGCGGCCAGGGCAACAAGTACGCCAGTTTCGACGAGCTGCCCGCGGCGGTGAAGGCCTACACGAAGAAGAACCATCCGACCTACGTCACTGCGCCGGACAGCTTCTACCAGCCCAACGAAACCAGCTGGACCTACTACGGCAAGCTGAAGAAGGCCGGCAAGCTGCCCACGAAGTGCGACTGAAGCGGCGTCTGGTCCAGCCCTGCCGCCGCACCCCTCAAAGCGAAGGAAATCAACATGTCAAGCATCCAAGCGCCTGCCTACCGGCTGGGGGTCGACGTCGGGGGCACCTTCACCGACCTGCTCCTGATCAATGAGGCGACGGGTGAAACCTACCCCGGCAAGGTGCCGTCCACGCCTGCCGATTCGTCGATCGGCGTGCTCAACGGCATCGCCAGCCTGTGCCAGCGCCACGCCATCGATCCGCGGCACATCAGCCATGTCATGCACGGCACGACGGTGGCCACCAACACGGTGCTTGAAGGCAAGGGCGCGCGTGTCGGCCTGGTCACCACCAAGGGCTACCGCCAGGTGCTGCAGATGGCGCGGTCCTTCGTGCCGGGCGGCCTGGGCGGCTGGGTCATCTACAACAAGCGGCCGCTGCTGGCGCCGCTGGAACTGACGGTCGAGGCCGACGAACGCATCGATGCGCGCGGCAACGTCGTCAGCGCGCTCAACGAGGCCACGCTGCGCACGGCGCTGGAGAGCCTGCGCGGCCAGGGCATCCAGGCCATGACCGTCTCGCTCATCAATGCCTACGCCAACGATGCTCACGAGCAGCGTGTGCGCGAGATCTGCGAAGCGGTGCTGCCCGGCATCCCGGTCTCGATCTCGTCG
Organism: Rubrivivax sp.; assembly: GCA_016707445.1. Lineage (GTDB taxonomy): Bacteria > Pseudomonadota > Gammaproteobacteria > Burkholderiales > Burkholderiaceae_C > Rubrivivax. The sequence goes on along the minus strand of JADJHR010000006.1, from coordinate 68,111 downwards.
GCCGTGATCCCCGAGATGTACGAATACGAGCGCACCGAGACCACGGTGGTGAACTCCTATGTGCGCCCGATCGTGGCGCGCTACATGGAAAACCTGCACCGCGAAATCAACCGCAGCATGCCGGGCGTCAAGCTGCACGTGCTGCGCTCGGACGGTGGCCTGGCCGCCGTGAAGGCCGCGCAGGACAAGCCGGTGGCGCTGCTGATGAGCGGGCCCGCCGGTGGTGTGACCGGCGCGCAGTGGATTGCACGCCAGTCGGGGTTTCACAACCTGCTGACCTTCGACATGGGCGGCACGTCGACCGACGTGGCCCTGATCCAGAACCAGGTGGCGCAGACGCGCCGCGAGACCCGGGTGGCCGACGTGACGGTGCGTGCGCCGTCGATCGACGTGCGCACCGTGGGTGCCGGGGGTGGCTCGATCGCTTACGTGCCCGAGCTGACCAAGGCCTTGCGCGTCGGCCCGCAGAGCGCCGGCGCCGCGCCCGGCCCGGCCGCTTACGGCAAGGGCGGCGAGAAGCCCACCGTGACCGACGCCAACGTGGTGCTGGGCTATCTGCCGGCCAGCACACGCCTGGGCGGCGACATGAAGATCGACCGCGCACTGGCCGAACGGGCCGTCAAGTCGGTGGCCGACGCGCTGGGCAAGTCGGTGTTTGAGGCCGCCGAGGGCATCATCAACATCGTCAACGAGAACATGTTCGGCGCGCTGCGGCTGGTTTCGATCGAACAGGGTTACGACCCGCGCGAATTCGCGCTCATCGGCTTTGGCGGTGCCGGGCCGCTGCACGCCAATGCCCTGGGCCGGTTGACCGGAGCCTGGCCGGTCATCATCCCGCCGGGTCCGGGGGTGCTGTGTGCCTACGGTGACGCCACGACGCGCCTGCGCGACGAGGCTTCACGCACCTTCGTGCGCCGTTTCAGCGAAACCACGGACGCAGAAGTCCGGGGCATCCTCGACGACCTCGCCACGACCGCCCGGCGCACCCTGGTCGCCGAAGACGTGGCCGACAGCGAGCAGAGCGTGAGCTACCAGGTCGACGTGCGCTACCACGGCCAGGTCATGAGCCTGAGCATCGACCTCAAGCTCGAGGACTTCGAGCGCGACGGTCTGGCCGCGGTGGCCCGGCGCTTCGACGAACTGCACACCCAGCTCTACACCTTCGCGCTGGACATCGAACCCGAACTGGTCAGCCTGCGCGCGATCGTGCAGGGCCCCGAGACCCAGGTGCGCGCCGAGCGGTTGCCCAAGGGCGGCGCCGACGCGTCGGCCGCCGTGATCGAAGAGTCCACGGTCTACGTCGACGGTGCCGTGCGAGCGGCGAAGATCTATGACCGCACCCGGCTCGCCGCGGGCAACCGCATCGCCGGCCCGGCGGTGATCTGCCAGATGGATGCGACCACCCTGATCCTGCCCGGCCACACCGGCGAGATCGATGCCGTGGGCAACATCCTGATCCAACCGAACACCTGAGCCGCTACCCGGAGAACATCCACCATGGCCGCCAAGATCATCCAGACCGATTCCGCCCCGTTCAAGGCGGTCGAGCTCGACTCGATCGCGCTCGACATCATCGAGAACGCCCTGCGCAACGCGCGCACCGAGATGGACGCGGTGCTGTTCCGCACCGCCATGTCGCCGGGCATCCGCGAGCAGCACGACGCCTTCCCGATGATCGCCAACAACGACGGCAAGATGGTCGTCGGGCAGTTCGGCTCGTTCATCCACGGTTTCATCCACGGCTACGACGGCACGATCGAGGAAGGCGACATCTTCCTTACCAACGACCCCTATTCGTGCAACGGCGCGGTCAGCCATCTGAACGACTGGCTGACCATGATGCCGATCTATCACCAGGGCCGCATCGTGAGCTGGGCGGCCATGTTCGGCCACATGACCGACGTCGGCGGCAAGGTGCCGGGCAGCCTGCCCACCGACGCGGCGCAGATCTTCGAAGAAGGCCTGCAGATCCCGCCGATCAAGATCTACCGCAACGGCGAGCTCAACACCGAGATGCACGCGCTGCTGCTGCGCAACAGCCGCATGCCGCACTGGAACCGGGCCGACTTCGACGCCATCGTCGCCGCGCTGCGGCTGGCCGAGCGGCGTGTGCACGAGATCATCTCGCGCTTCGGTGTCGACGAGTACATCGCCGCCATGCGCGAGATGCTTGACCGCAACCGCCGCGCGATGAGCGCCATCATCCAGATGGTGGTGCCCGAGAAGCCGCAGACCTTCGAGGACTACATCGACGACGACGGCGTCGGCATGGGCCCCTACAAGATCGCCTGCCGCATGTGGCGCGAGGGCGACAAGGCCATCTTCGACTTCGCCGGTACCGACCCGCAGTCGATCAGTTCGGTGAACTTCCTCTTGAACGAAGAGATGTTCAAGATGTTCCTGGGTGCCTTCTTCATCAACCTGTTCGATCCGCAGATCCTGTTCAACGACGGCTTCTACGAACTGGTGGACGTGCGCATCCCTGACGCCACCATCATCAAGCCGCGGCGTCCGGCGGCGCTGTCGTGCCGCACCCACCTGCTGGGCCGCATCTTCGACATCATGGGCGGCGTGCTCGGCCAGGGTGCGCCCGAGGCGCTGAACGCGGCGGGCTTCTCCGACAGCCCGCACCTCATGTACTCGGGCTACGACAAGAACGGCGACTGGTACCAGCTGTTCCAGATCGGCTTCGGCGGCATCCCGGGCCGTCCCGCGGGCGACGGGCCCGACGGGCATTCGCTGTGGCCGTCGTTCACCAACGTGCCCAACGAGTTTCTCGAAAGCAACTTCCCGCTGCGCATCGTCGAGTACAGCTCGATCCCCGACTCTGGCGGTGCCGGCAAGCACCGCGGCGGCAACGGCGTGTGCACCGCCTACCAGTTCCTGGCCGACGGGCAGATCTCGATTCACGACGACCGTTGGTTGACCTACCCCTGGGGCGTCAACGGCGGCACGCCAGGCGCGCGCAGCAGCAAGCTGCTCAAGCGCGCCGATGGCACGCAAGAGTGGCTGCCGGCCAAGTGCGACCGCATCAAGGTGGTCGACGGCGACGTCCTGGTCTTCAACACCTGGGGCGGTGGCGGCTGGGGCGACCCGCTGCAGCGCGACGCCGCGCTGGTGGCGCTGGACTGCCGACGCGGCCTGGTGACGCGCGAAGGCGCTTTGCGCCACGGCGTGGTGCTCGGTGCCGACGGCGCGCTGGACAGCGAAGCCACGCAGCGCCTGCGTGCCCGCATCGAATCCGAGCGGCCGCCGATCCAGCTGTTCGACCGCGGCGGCACGATCGAGGAACTGCGTGCACGCTGCAAGGAGGAGACTCACCTTGAGCCACCCAAGCCGCCGGTGTTTGCCAAGTGGATGAAGAAGTCGGGCGCCTTCGCCTGATCCTGCCGCCGCCGCCGCCAATCGGACAAGCCATGCCTGCCTACATGATCGTCACCGCCCGCATCAGCGACCCGCAGGCCTTTCGGGCCTACGCCGAGCGCGCGGCGCGCCTGGTGGCGCAGTTCGGTGGCCGCTACCTCGTGCTGGGTGCGGCGCCGCAGGCGCTGGAAGGCGCCAGCGCCGACGCCGGTGCCAAGTGGGTGATTTCTGAATGGCCCGACGTGGCCAGCGCGCGCCGCTTCTGGGATTCGGCCGAATATGCCGAGGTCAAGCGCCTGCGCGATGGCACCGGCCAGTTCGAGGTCAGGTTGCTCGAAGGGCCTGCGCCGGCCGCCCTCTCCACGGATCGCTCGACATGAACCCTGATACTGCTTCCGTCCGACCGGCGCCGGCGCCCTACCTGGCGCTGGCGCTGCAAACGGCCTGCCACGCGATCAATCAGTGCCCCGACGTGGCCAGCGCCCGCGCAGCCATGATGCACAACATCGAGCGCGTACAACGGCAGATCGTGGCCAGCCGTGCCTTCATCGGCATGGGCCTGAAGCTGGTGGTGGCACCCGAGTACTTTCTCACCGGCTATCCGCTGGGCGATGCCTTGCCGGCCTGGGCCGAGAAGGCCGCCTTTGCCCCCGACGGCCCCGAGTATCAAAGGCTCGGGCAGATGTGCCACACGCTGGGCATCCACTTCTGCGGCAACGTCTACGAGACCGACGCCCACTTTCCGGGCCTGTATTTCCAGACCAGTTTCATCATCGACGACAGCGGCAAGCTGGTGCTGCGCTACCGCCGACTGGTGTCGCTGTATGCGCCGACGCCACACGACGTCTGGGACCGCTACCTCGAGATCTACGGCCTCGACGCCGTGTTCCCGGTGGCCGACACCGCGCTCGGGCGCCTGGCCTGCATCGCGTCGGAAGAAATCTGCTACCCCGAGATCGCGCGTGCGCTGGCCTTGCGCGGTGCTGAGGTTTTTCTGCACTCGACCAGCGAGGTCGGCAGCCCGCGCCTGACGCCCAAGGACATCGCCAAGCGCGCGCGCGCCTACGAGAACGGCGCTTTCCTGATCTCGGCCAACACCGGTGGCCTGGTCGGTGTCGACTTTCCCGCCGGCTCGACCGACGGCATGTCCAAGATCGTCGACTACCGCGGTGAGGTCATGGTCGAGGCCGGCCCCGGCGAGTCGATGGTGGCCAATGGCCTGATCGATGTCGTCGCGCTGCGCCGCCAGCGGCACACGCCGGGCATGAGCAACCTGCTGTCGCGCCAGCGGCTGGAACTCTTTGCCACCACCTATGCCGGCAGCGTGCACCCGCCCAACACCATGCTTGATGCCAAGGGCCAGTTCTTCGTGCCTGAGCGCGCGCAGTTCGCGGCCACGCAACGCGGCGTGATCGACGGTTTGACTCAGCGTGGCGTCTTCGGGCATGAGTGACAAGCAGATGTTGGCCACGCGCAACCCGCGCACCGGCGAAAGCGACCACGACATGCCGGTGTTCGACGCCGAGCAGGTGGCGGCCGTGGCCCACGCCCTGCGCCAGGCGCAGCCGGCCTGGGCGGCCTTGCCGCTGGCCGATCGCCTGGCCCGCCTGGCGCAGCTGGCCGACGCCATGGTGGCCGATGCCACTGCACTGGCGGATGCGATCGCCGCCGACACCGGCCGGCGCACCGAGTCGGTGATGGAGGTGCAGGGCACCGTCGGCACCATCCGGCGCTGGCTGGACGATGCGCCGGGCCTGCTGGCCGACGAGGCCCCGTACCGGTCGCGGGTGGCTCACATCACCGTCGAGCCGCAGCGGCGAGCCTATGGCGTGGCCGGCATCATCAGTCCCTGGAACTTCCCGCTCATCCTGTCGATGATCGACGCGGTTCCCGCGCTCGTGGCTGGCTGTGCGGTGATCGTCAAACCGTCGGAAGCCACGCCGCGTTTCGTGGCCGTGCTGCAGCGCATCATCGCGCGCATCGATGGCCTGCCCTCGGTGCTGCGTTTCGTCACCGGCGCCGGCCCCACTGGCGAGGCCCTGGTGCGCCAGAGCGACGTGGTGTGTTTCACCGGCAGCGTGCGCACCGGCCGGCGTGTCGGCCTGCTGGCGGCTGAAGTCTTCGTGCCGGTGCACCTCGAGCTTGGCGGCAAAGATGCGGCCATCGTTTGCGCCGACGCCGACATTCCACGGGCGGCACGCGCCCTGGCCTGGGGCAGCATGGGCGCGGCCGGGCAGAGCTGCATGTCGATCGAACGCTGCTACGTGCAACGCTCGGTGTACGACGCCTTTGTCTCGGCCCTGGTGGCCGAGGTGGCCGGCCTGCAGCATTGCTGGCCCGACATCGGCGCCGGGCAGATCGGCCCCATCATCTCGGCCGTGCAGGTGCCTATCGTGCAGCGCCACCTCGCCGATGCGCTGGCCAAGGGGGCGCGCGCGCTGACCGGCGGTCAGGTGGTGAACAAGGGCGGCGGTGCCTGGTGCGAACCCACCGTGCTGGTGAACGTCACGCACGAGATGGCGGTGATGACCGAAGAGACCTTCGCTGCCGTGCTGCCGGTGATGCCCTTCGACGACGATGACCAGGCGGTGGCCTGGGCCAACGGCACCGACTACGGCCTGTCGGGCTGCGTGTTTTCGCAGGACCTCGATCACGCGCGCGCCATCGCCGCGCGCCTGCAGGCCGGCGCCATCTCGATCAACGACGCGGCGCTGACGGCAATGGTCTACGACGCGCCCAAGCAGTCGTTCAAGCGGTCCGGCCTGGGTGGCTCGCGCATGGGCAAACCCAGCCTGCAGCGCTTCTATCGGCAGCAGGCCTTCCTGGTCAACGACGGCACGCCGTCGCCCTGGTGGTTTGCCGGCGCTGGAAACCCGCCGCGCTGAACACCGAACCGCTGCGCGCAGCGCGCCGATTTTGCGCTGGTGTTTCAGTGGGTGTTGCTGTGTTCGCCGCCGAGCTGGCAGGCTTTTTGCAGGGCGTTTCCTTGCACTGTTGCAGGGGGCTCAGGAGGCAGCGGTGTTGCATGCGGTCGCGACGCCCGCGGGCCGCAGCGCTCCGGTCACACGCCAGCCACCGTTCAAAAGTACAAGGGTTCGATGCCATGAAACCTACACGTCAATCGATGGCTGCCCCGCGGCTGCACCCGGTTTGTCTGGCCGCGACGCTCGCGATCTGGGGGGTGTGCGCGCAGGCGCAGGGTGTGACTGCACCGGCGGCCGCAGCGTCCGCCGCCGCGGCGGCTGAAGAGGCCTCGGACAACGTGGTCGTGATCACCGCCCAGCGCCGCAACGAGCAGTTGCAGAAGGTTCCCGTGGCCGTGACCGCACTCAGCGCGAAGGAGCTGGAGTTCAAGCAGATCCGCCGCATGGACGACCTCAAGTACGAGGTGCCCAACATCACCATCGAACAGAACACCGTCACGTCCAGCGGCGCCAAGATCTTCATGCGTGGCGTCGGCACCGATGATTCGCTGTTCACCACCGATCCGTCGGTGGCGATCTACATCGACGACATGTACGTGGCACGCCAGACCGGTGCCCTGTTCGACATGTTCGACCTGCAGCGTGTCGAGGTGCTGCGCGGTCCGCAAGGCACGCTGTATGGCCGCAACGCCACCGGGGGCGCGATTCGCTACGTGACGAAGAAGCCCAGCGGCGAATCCCGACTTGAGGTCGAGGCGCGCGCCGGCAACCTGGGTCGGCTGGACCTCAGCGTCAACGGGGGCGGCAGGATCGGCGAAGGCCTGGCCGTCAATTTCGGGCTGATGTCGAAGTCGCGCGACGGCTATCTGCGTGACGTGAGCAATGGTCGCGATGTCAACGACGAACAGCTGGTTGGCGCGCGTGTCGGTTTTGCCTTTGACCTTTCGCGCAGCACCAGTGCGCGCCTGAGCATCGACACCTTGCGCCAGACCAGCGGCCCGACCTATGCGTCAGGCGCGATCGACCCGGCGCTGGCGGCCAAGTACGGCCGGCCCGTGAACAACCCGGACAGCAACCTGTACACGATCGAGACCGACCTGGTCAGCGGCATCAACGATCTCGACCAGACCGGTGTCAGCTTCTCCACCGCGACCGACATGGGCGCCTTCGAGTGGCGCCATGCGCTGACCTACCGGGAGATGAACAACGAGCTGTACGCCGACGTGGATGGCACGGCACAGAAGCGCTTCCACCTGTACCAGGACCAGGCGCAAAAGCAGGGCAGCTACGAAACGCAGCTGGTGTCCAACAGAAAGGGGCCGCTGAGCTGGACGGCGGGGCTGTTCCTGTTCAAAGAGAAGAACCGGCAGCCCACGCGCCAGGACAACTTCGTCACCGGCGGACTCAACACCGTGGCCCAGACCACCGATGCGGCCGCGCTTTACGGGCAGGCCGACTGGCGCTTCAACCCGGTCTGGAAGGCCACCGCGGGTCTGCGCTACAGCCACGAGTCGAAGGATTTCTCGATTGCCGCGCTCAAGGCCAACGGCATGCCGAACTTCGACTTTCAGACCAAGAAATCCTGGAACCGCTTCGACTGGAAGCTCGGCGTCGACGCGCAGATCAACCCCGACTGGCTGCTCTATGCCTCGGCCACCACCGGTTTCAAGAGCGGTGGCTTCAACGGGCGCGCCACGTCGGCTGCGGCGGCGCTGCTGACGCTCGAACCCGAAACCCTGCTTACCTACGAGGCGGGCTTCAAGGCCACGCTGTTGGGCGGCATGCTGCGGCTGAACGCCAACTACTTCCACAACGACTACCGCGACCTGCAGCTCACGGCCTTCAACAACTTGGGTGCTTTGGCCCTGTTCAACGCGGCCAGCGCCAAGATCCAGGGCGTGGAGATCGAGTCCAACCTGCAGATCAACAAGGCCTGGCAGGCGGGCCTGAACCTGGGCACGCTGGACGCCAAGTACAGCAAGTACAGCGCGGCCAACGCGGCAACCTTCGACGGCAAGAAGCTCAAGCAGGCACCCAAGCTGCAATATGGCCTGAATACGAACTACCGCATGCCGCTGGCCGGCGGCAACCTGCAGCTGGGCGCACAGCTGCGCTACGTCGGTGACCATGAGCAGACGCTGTCGAACTCACCGATCATCATGACCAAGGCCTACACGCTCGTCGATGCGCGTGCGGCCTTCGAAGCTGCAGGCGGCAAGTGGACACTGGCGCTGTGGGCCAAGAACATCACCGACAAGCGCTACGTGACCGGTGGCTTCGACATCGCCGGCATCGGCGTGGCCGACGTCTACCTCAATCTTCCGCGCACCTACGGCCTGGACCTGCGATACAAGTTCTGGTGATGCGCGCGGCACCCCTTGATCGAAGCGCAACAACGAACGGAACAACGATGAGCGACACTGCAGAAGCGCTGAACGTCAGCACGCACAAGGCGGCCGGGTACAGCGAATTCAGACGCGGTTGGCCCGTCGTGGTGGCGTCGATGTTTGGCATCGGGCTGGGCTTGTCGCCGGTGCCGTTCTACACCATCGGCATGTTGGCACCCGAACTGAACAAGGCCTTCGGCTGGGAGTTCGGCGCCATCATGATCGGCCTGATGATCATGACCCTGGGGGTTCTGGTCGCCAGCACCGTGGTCGGCTATCTCGGTGACCGCTTTGGCGTGCGTCGCGTGGCGCTGATCTCGGTCGTGCTGTTCGCGCTGTCGTTCATGGCCTTCTCGCTGAGCAATGGCTCGATCGTGCTTTTCTACATCAACTGGGGCGTGATGGCATTGGTGGGCGCCGGCACGCTGCCGGTGACGTGGACACGGGCCGTGAACAACCACTTCGACACCCGCAAGGGTCTGGCGCTGGGCTTCTCGCTGCTCGGCACGGGCATCTTCGGCTTCCTGATCAAACCCTTTACCGCCTGGTTGATCCTGGCCTACGGCTGGCGCACCGCCTACGTCGTGATCGGCATGCTGCCGCTGGTGCTGGCCTTCCCGATTGCCTTCTTCGCCTTTCACGACCTGGGCGCCAAGTCGGACACGGCCGATGAGCGTCGCCGGGCATCTGCCGCGCGCACGCTGGCCACGCCGGGCATGACGCTGGGCCAGGCGCTCAAGTCGTGGCGCTACTGGGTGCTGGCCTTCGCCTTCGTCTGCGTCTCCTTTGGCGTCGGCGGCCCGATCCCGAATATGGAGAACATTCTCAAGGTGGCCGGCTTCACGCGTGAGGACACGGTCAGCCTGGTGGCGCTGATCGGCCTGTCGGTGATCGCCGGGCGCATCGTCGGCGGCTGGCTGATCGACCGCTTCTGGGCTCCTGGCGTGGCCTTCGTGATGCTGAGCCTGCCCGCGGTGTCGTGCTGGTTGATGGCGGACGGCGGCATGACCGTGCCGGCGGCCGGTGCGGCGATCTTTCTGATCGGTTTTGCTGCCGGGGTCGAGTACGACCTGATGGCCTTCCTGGTCGCGCGCTACTTCGGCATGAAGGGCTACAGCGCGATCTACGGGTCGCTGTATGGTTTCTTCGCGCTGGGTGCCGGCATCGGCCCGGTGGTTTTCGGCAAGGTGTTCGACAAGACCGGCAGTTACGGTCCGGTGCTCGGCACCTCGGCCGCGCTGCTGATGGCCGGTGCGATCTCGCTGCTGTTCCTGGGTCGGTATCAGCGCTACGAGCGTTAGTCCGAACTTTCCGCTGCGCTTGTTTCAGCCGGTGCCCAAGCGCGCAGCCGGTGCTGCAACCCGATGTTCCACCTCGCATCATGACCACCAGCCCCTCTGATCCGGTCGACCTGCAGGCCGACTACGCGCAGGCCGGTTTTGCTGGCAAGCTGCCCTTCGGCCGCCATCCTGCGCTGCTGGTGGTGGACGTGGTGGCCGCGTATGTCGAGCCCGGCAGCCCGCTGTTCGCGCCAGGCTTCGTCGATGCGCTCGAGCCCAACCGGCGCCTGCTGGCGGCGGCGCGTGCGGCAGGTGTGCCGGTGATCTTCACGTGCGTGGTCTACGACGCTCAGGGTCGCGACGGCGGCCTGTTCTTCAAGAAGGTGCCGGCCTTGCGCTGTTTTGTCAGCGGCTCGCCGCTGGGTGCCTTCGTGCCCGGGCTGCAACCGCTGCCGACCGAAACCGTCGTCACCAAGCAATACGCCTCGGCCTTCTTCGGCACTTCGCTGGCGTCCACGCTCAGGGCCGGCGGCATCGACACCGTGGTCATCACCGGGTTTTCCACCTCGGGCTGCGTGCGCGCTACCGCGCTGGACGCGCTGCAGAGCGGGTTCACGCCGTATGTCGTGCGTGAGGCCTGCGGCGAACGTGACCCACGCCCGCAAGAGGCGAACCTGTTCGACCTGCAGGCCAAGTACGCCGAGGTCGTGACGATCGAGCAGGCCCTGCAGGACATCAAGCGCAATGCACTGCATGCCGACCGGCCTTGATCGGTTTCATCCGGCCGCCATCGGCGCGCCAAGAGTCTGCCCCTGACGGTGCCCAGTCGAACCGATCGCAGCGCTGGCAGGCAACTTGCTAACCCCCTGGAGCCGTACATCGGCTGAAACGGTCGCAAAGCCAAGAAGATGAAGCCACTCCAGGGAATTCTGATGTTGGACCTGACGCACATGCTGTCAGGGCCCTATGGCGCCATGATCCTTACCGATCTGGGCGCACGCACGATCAAGGTGGAACCTTTGCAACACGGTGAAGGAACACGCGCCTTGTTGTCCGGCAGTGCCGAGTTCTCGCGGCAAGGCATGGGTGCATACTTTCTGACCCTCAACCGGGGCAAGGAAAGCGTCTGCATTGACCTCAAGTCCGAGACCGGGCTCGAGGTGTTCTACGACCTCGTGCGCCGGGCCGACGTGGTGTTCGACAACTTCGGCTACGGGGTCACGCGGCGCCTGAAGATCGACCACGACACGCTGGCCGCCATCAACCCGCGCATCGTCACCTGCTCGGTGTCGGGCTTCGGCGAGACCGGGCCCGAACCCGATCGACCGGCCTTCGACCAGGTGGTGCAGGGCATGGGCGGCGGCATGTCGATCACGGGCTTTGCCGACCGCGACCCGGTGCGTTCGGGCATCCCCATCGGCGACCTGGGCGGCGGTGTGTTCGGCGTCATCGGCGTGCTGGCCGCGCTGACCGAACGCGCGACCTCGGGCCGCGGGCGGCATGTCGACGTCTCGATGCTCGACGTGCAGATCTCGCTGCTGAACTACATGGCCACGATGCACCTGATGTCGGGCGAGGTGCCCGAGCGCATCGGCAACAGCCACTTCGTGCACGTGCCCTACAACACCTACCGCACGCAGACGGGCCACATCATCGTCGCCTGCATCGGCGACGCCTTCTTCGTCAAGTTCCGCGACATGCTGGGCCGCGAGGAGCTGAACGGCGAGGCCTACCTGGAGCAACCCGCGCGCCTGGCAGATCGCGAGCGCATCGACGCCATCGTGCAGGACGAGATGCTCAAGGGCACGGCGCAGCACTGGCTGGCGCGACTGCGCGAGGCGCGCATCCCCTGTGCACCGGTCAACGACTTCGCGCAGGCGCTGTCCGATCCGCAGGTGCTGGCACGCGACATGGTGATCGACGTGCCGCTGCACAACGGCGAAACCGTCCGCATGCCGGGCAATCCGGTCAAGTTCTCGGGCGACACGGCAGGCAAGGTCACGCCGCCGCCCAAGCTGGGTGAGCACACCGAAGCCGTGCTGCGGCAGACCCTGGGCTACGACGACACGCGCATCGCGGCCCTGCGGCTCGATCGTGCGGTCCAGTAGGCAGGCATGGGCGCCATGATGACGAGGATTCGACCGTGAGCACGGCAGTGGGCATCTTCGGTGGCCTGTCGGGTGTGGGCGACCTGTTGCGCCGCAACGCGCAGGTGTCTGGCAACAAGCTCGGGCTGGTGTTCGAGGACACCCGGCTCACCTGGCGCGAGGTCAACGCGCGTTGCTGCCGTTTTGCCAACGGTCTGCGCGGGCTCGGCGTCAAGCGTGGCGACCGCGTCGGCATCTTTGCGCGCAACAGCCACCAGTGGGTGGAGGCCTCGTTCGCGCTGGCCAAGCTCGGTGCGATCACGGTCACGGTGAACAACCGGCTGTCGCCGCCCGAGGTGGCCTACATCCTGAACAACGCCGGCGCCAGCGCGCTGATCGTGGCCAGGCCCGAACTGGTGGCCGCTCGCCAGGCGCTGGCCGACGTTCCCGGCTGCACCCTGCTGATCGGCATCGATGCCGGCGACCCGGCGGTCATCGACTGCGAGTCGCTGCTGCAAAGCAGCAGCGACGCCGAGCCCGATCTGGACCAGCCGCTGCGGCACGATGAGCCGTCGATGCTGCTGTACACCAGCGGCACGACCGGGTTTCCCAAGGGCGCCACCTACACCCATGGCAGCACGCTGCTGGGCATGTTCGTGCACGTGCATGCCATCGGCAGCCGCGGCACGCACCGCGTCATGCTGCCCTCTCCGCTGTACTCGGCGGCGGGCACGGCAGGCATCTACTGCGCGCTGTACGTGGGCTCGACCAGTGTGATCGTCAACTTCGACGCCGAGCAGGCACTGGCCACGCTCGAGCGCGAACGCATCACCTTCACCAACCTGGTGCCGACGACCATCCAGCGCCTGCTGGCCCGTGAGGACTTCGACCGCTACGACCTGAGCGCGCTCGACACCATCCTGTACGGCGGCTCGCCGATTCCGGTGCCGGTGCTGATGGAGGCGCGGCGCAAGCTGCCGCGCTGCCGCTTCCGCCAGACCTTTGCATCCACCGAGACCGGCACCGCCGGCACCGTGCTCGAACCCGCCGACCATGAACAGGCGCTCAACGATCCGGCGTTCGCGCATCGGCTGCTGTCCTGCGGCAAGCCGCAGGTGGCGGTGGAAGTGATGGTGTTCGACGAGCAGGGCCAGCCGCTGCCGCCCGGTACGGTGGGCGAGATCGGCGTGCGCACCGAAGCCAACATCGCCGGCTTCTGGGGCAACCCCGAAGCCACGGCGGAGAACATCCGCGACGGCTGGGTGTTCACCGGCGACATGGCGCGCATCGACGACGACGGCTACGTCTACCTGGTCGACCGCAAGAAGGATCTCATCGTCACCGGCGCCTTCAACGTCTACCCGTCCGAGGTCGAGCGCGTGCTGCAGCAGCACCCCGCGGTCTACGAGGTTGCCGTCATCGGCGTGCCGTCGGTCGAGTGGGGCGAGGCGATCAAGGCGGTGGTCGTGCTGCGCCCCGGGCACAGCGCCACGGCGGCCGAGCTCATCCACTGGTGCGACGGACGCATCGCGGGCTACAAGAAACCCAAGACCATCGACTTCGTGCAGACGCTGCCCCGCAATGCCACGGGCAAAGTGCTGCACCGGCAATTGCGCGAACCTTACTGGAAAGACCAGGCCCGCCAGATCTGAGTCAACCCGGCTGACACCGGCGCTGCCGTTGTCGAACCCCAACCCCAAGGAGTCAGGAACATGACGTTTCACAACCTCTTCATTCCTCACGAGCGCAGCGCCGAGCAGGCGCAATGGCTGAAGGCCGAAATCGGCGAGCAGCAGCTGCGCTACAACGCCATCGTGAAGGCGATGGACGAGATGAGCCCGCAGCGCGACATCTGGTACGCCGAATTCCTGCAGCGCATCCAGGAGCGCGGCTTCAACGTCGACGGTGACATGCGCGTGAAGATCCCGCTGGCCGACATCCCGATCCGGCCCGAAGGCCCGCACAAGGTCGTGTACTGACCTTTCGCACAGCCCGCATCCACCTGGAGATTCCATCATGGCACGCCCCCATATCGAACCATTCTGCGACCGCGACGTCCCCTTCAAGAAGATGACCATGAAGGGTTTCGGCAGCGGCATGCACTACAAGATGCTCAGCCTGGACACCGACTCCGGCGCGTGCACGATGACCGTGCAGCTCGATGCCGGCTACAGCCAGAAGCCGGGCTTCAGCTGGTCTGAGCTCGAAGTGCTGGTGATGGAAGGCGAACTGCAGCTCGGCAACAAGAAGGTGGGCCGAGGGCATTACGTGTTCTTCCCCGCCGGCTATTCGCAGCCTGCGATGTCGTCGCCCAAGGGCTGTCTGCTGCTGATGATGTACAACACCGGCGAGCCCAGCCTGGTCGAGTCGGACACCAACCACCCGCTGTGCCGCGTCGACCGCTTTCACCAGACCGACTCGTACAACGACGTGGCGTGGGCGGCGGGCAACATCACCAAGCCCTCGGTGACGTCGGGCTGCATGATCAAGCTGCTGAACTTCAACGACCGCACGCATGCGTTGACGTTCCTGTACTGCATGACGCCGCACTTCTGGCAGGACAACATCTCCTACCACGACTGCGCCGAGGAGTCCTACCACCTGTGGGGCGACTCGTGGATGATGCAGTTCGGCACCGTGCCCACCGGCGGCTACTTCTGGCGCCCGGCCTACATCAGCCACGGTGCGTTCGCCAGCGAACTGGGCTGCGTGGCGCTGGGCCGGGTCGACTCCAAGCTCTTCAACCACTTCCACTACAACCCCTGGGCCACGGTCGACGAGAACCAGCAGCGTGCCGCTGCAAGGCTGTCGCAGCGCGACCCCCAGCTCTACCAGTGGATGGTCAGCAACAGCCACAACCATCCGCACGGGCCCGAGGACTTCGAGCAGACCATGCCGCGCATGGGCGGCTCGTACGCGTCGCGCGAACCCGACCCCAAGCAGGCCTTCACGCACAGCCATGGCGAGGGCGGCCATCACCACCACGGCGACGGTCAGGGTCACGACCACGAGCATTGAGCCGGAGGCTTCGGCCCCCACCCCCGCCCGGCGGGGATCAAGCAATGTGGCCCAGCCAGATTTGATTCAAAGAGACAAGAAACATGGAAATTACGACTCTGCCGGTGCTGCGCTGGCTTCACATCGTCTGCATGGTCTATTGGTTGGGCGGTGAATGGGGCGTGTTCAATTCCTCGACCTACGTCGTCGACCGCAAGTTGTCGATGGAAGAGCGCAGGCGTCACATGCAGACCGCCTATCGCATCGACATCCTGGCCCGCTCGGGCATCATCCTGCTGCTGCCGCTGGGCCTGCACATGGGCTTCTTCTGGCGCGTGCAGCCGCTGGGCGGCGCCTGGTTGACGGGCATGTGGGTGCTGGCGCTGTCGTGGTGGGGGCTGTGCCTGGCGGCCTTTTTCCACCGCGACACCGACACCGGCATCCGGCTGACGAAGATCGATGAGGCGGTGCGCTTCTTCGTCATTCCGGCGCTGATGATCTGCTCGATCGGCTCGCTGCTCGGATTCGGGCCCTTCGGCACCGCCGCCGGCCAGCTCTGGTACTCGGCCAAGATCCTGCTGTACTCGGGCGCGCTGTGCATCGGCCTGTACCTGCGCTTCGTGATGCGTGACTGGACGGTGATGTTCCGGGTGCTGGCGCAGGGTCCGAATGCCGAGGTCGAAGCGAAGCTCGAGAAGGAGTTGCGCCGCAGCAAGCTGATCGCCTACCTGTACTGGATCATCATCCTGTCGGTCGCCTTCCTGGGCGCCACGAAACCGTTCTGACCGCCACCCGCAGCCATGAAACACCGCACGATTCGAGGCGCCATCCGCTACACCAGCAACAAGCCCGAGCGGCTGGGGCAGGAGCGCGGGCGCGAGTACTTCAGCCTCACCCAGCAGAGCGACGGCGTGCGGGTGCTGCATGCGCACTGCGAGATCGACGACGAGCCCAACGTGATCCGCGATGTGGTGCTCAGCCTGGACAAGGACCGTTACCCGATCGACTGCTCGGTGCGCCTGAGCGTGGGCGACCGCTACGAGGGCACGGGCCTCATCCGCTTTGCCGCCGACCATGCCGAGTGCGAGACCTTCAACCGGCGTGACGGGCGCATCACGCAGCGCATCGCCACCTCGGCGCGGGTGCGCTGGCTGGGGGCGCACCCGATCGTCGGCGACGCACTGGGCCTGTGCATCTACGACCTGGCGAAGGGCCCGGGGCGCGAGTTCTATCCCACCATGATGCTCACCTCGCCCGACCACCGCGGAGCAACCGGCCCGATGCTGTTCGCCGCCGGCTGGGGCCTGGAATTCGTCGGGCGCGAGCGCATCACGGTGGCTGCGGGCAGCTTCGATGCGCTGCACTTTCGCTACGTCGACACCGCAGGCCAGTTGCCCGAGGAGCATCCGCCCTACGACGTGTGGTGCACCGACGATGGCGACTACGTCTTCCTCAAGGGTGCCGTCGGTGGCTACATGCAAACCTACTACGAGCTGACCGAACTGGCTCGTAACGGCTGACCGGAGTGCGTTCATGGAGATGTCCAACAAGACGGCCCGCGAGATCTGGGCCGAGGTCAAGGCCAACCCGAACCGCGCCCGCTTCGGCTACGGCAAGAAGGCGGTGCTGGTCAACATCGACTTCCAGCGCGCCTACACGCGACCGGACGAGTTCAAGACCGCCTACGAAACCGATCCGAGGCAGATCGAGCACGTCAACGCGCTGGCCAAGCGCTTTCGCCAGCTCGGTTGGCCCGTGGTCTGGACCCACGTGGCCTATGCCGAATCGGCCGAGGATGCCGGCGTCTGGGGCACACGCACCAACACGCCCGATTCACTGCAGAACATCAAGCACGGATCGCGACGCGCCGAACTCGACGAGCGTTGTGACGTGCAACGCGGCCGCGACCTGGTGTACTGCAAGCGCATGCCGTCGCCCTTCTTCGAGACGCCGCTGCAGTCGCTGCTGGTCTGGCACCAGTGCGACACCGTCGTCATTACCGGGGGTTCGACCTCGGGCTGCGTGCGCGCCGCCGCCGTGGACTCGCTGTCGCGCGGCTACCGCACCATCGTGCCCGAGCAGTGCGTGGCCGACAAGCACGAGAGCTACCACTTCGCCAACCTGACCGACCTGATGCTGAAGTACGCCGATGTCGTCGACGTGGCCGAGACGCAGGACTGGCTGGACCGCACGGTGGCGTCATCGAAATAGGCGCCCTGCAGCACGTTTCCGCCACCGCACTTGCCAAGTTCCGCAAGAGGCCCCGATGAGACAAGACACCGGTTACTACGACTACTGGCCTTACCGCGACCGGCCCAAGATCGAATGGCCGGGCGGCGCGCGGCTGGCCCTCTGGGTGGCGCCGAACATCGAGTTCTACGAACTCGATCCGCCGAAGAACCCGTCCCGCACGGCCTGGCCCCACCCCTACCCGGCGGTGCCGGGCTATTCGATTCGCGACTACGGCAACCGCGTCGGCCACATGCGCCAAATGAAGCTGCTGGAGAAGTACGGCATCCGCGGCTCGATCTCGCTGTCGACCGCGCTGTGCACGCACCACCCCGAGATCATCGAGCTGTGCAAGGAACGTGACTGGGAGTTCTTCACGCACGGCATCTACAACACGCGCTACACCTACGGCATGTCCGAGTCGCAGGAGCGCGCGATGATTCTCGAGTCGATGGAGACCATCGAGCGTGCGGTCGGACGAATGCCTGCCGGCTACCTGGCGCCGGCGCTGTCGCACAGTGAAATGACGGTCGATCTGTTTGCCGAACTCGGCGGCAGATACACCTGCGACCTGTTTCACGACGACCAGCCCACGCCCGTCAAGGTGCGTGGCGGGCAGCGTTTCGTGTCGGTGCCGTATTCGCTGGAGCTCAACGACACCATCGTCTACGTCGTCAACAAGATCGAGCCGCGCCGCTACGGGCAGATGATCAAGGACAGCTTCGACCGGCTGTATGCCGAAGGTGAACACTCGGGCACCGTGATGTGCATCCCGACGCACAATTACCAGGTCAGCTGCCCGCACCGGCTGAAGGCCTTCGAAGAGGCACTGGAGTACGTCACCGGTCATTCCGACGTCTGGGTCAGCACCGGCCGCGAGATCGCCGAGCACTTTCTCGCGCACGGCTACGACCGCTGCGCGGCCGACATCGCCGCGCGCAACAAGGGGCATTGAGCATGGCACTTGACCCCGATTGCATGGTGTACCCGAAGCGCCGCTATGGCATGGACCACGACCGCTACGCGTGGTCGATGCTCAGCACCCGCAAACCCGTGGCCTGGCCCGGCGGCAAGAAGCTGGCGCTGTGGGTCAACGTGAGCCTGCAGCACTTTCCGATGAATCCGGCCGGCAAGCCCGTGAAGCTGCCGGGTTCGATGACCATGCCCTACCCGGACCTGCGGCACTTCACGCTGCGCGACTACGGCAACCGTGTCGGCATCTACCGCTTTCTCGACGCCTTCAAGCGCTACGGCATCAAGCCCACGTTTGCCATCAACGCGCAACTGGCAGAGCGCTATCCGGGGCTGTTGCGCGATGTGCTCGACCACGGCGGCGAGGTGCTGGGTCATTCGTGGAACATGGACACGCCGCACGCCGGCGGTCTGGACGAAGCCACCGAGGCCGACACCATCGCGCGGTCGCTGGACCGGCTGCGCGCGCTCACGGGCCAGCCGGTGCGCGGCTGGTTGAGCCCCGGCCGGCTCGAAAGCCCGAACACACCCGAGTTGCTGAAGTCGAACGGCATCGACTACTTCTGCGACTGGGTCAACGACGACATGCCCTATCGCTTCCACACACGCCACGGCGACCTGTGGGCGATGCCGCTGCCGACCGAGATCGAGGACCGCTTCGTCATCATGGACAACCAGCACGCCGAGGCGTCCTGGGCGCAGCAGGTCATCGACGCCGGCCAGATGCTGCTGGCCGAGGCGCGCGAGCAGGGCGGGCGCATCCTGTCGCTGTCCATCCACCCCTGGGTGCTGGGCCAGCCGCACCGCATCAAGCATCTTGAAACCGCGCTCGCCGCCCTGAGCGCCGAGCCCGAGGTCTGGTGCGCTGGCGCGGGCGAGATCCTCGACGCCTTCGTCAGCCAGGCATGACGGCCGCAGCCAAGATCGACATCCTGGTCAGCGAAGTCGGCCCGCGCGACGGGCTGCAGAGCATTGCCGCGGTGATGCCCACCGCCGCCAAGAAGGCCTGGATCAGCGCCGAGGCCGCGGCCGGTGTGCGTGAGATCGAGGTCGGCTCTTTCGTGCCGGCCTCACTGCTGCCGCAGCTGGCCGACACGGCCGAACTGGTGGCGCATGCGTTGACGATCGACGGCCTGTCGGTGGCCGTGCTGGTGCCCAACTTCAAGGGCGCGCAGCGTGCCATCGAATGTGGCGCCCACAAGATCACGCTGCCCTTGTCGTGCAGCGAGAGCCACAGCCTGAAGAACCTGCGCCGCACGCATGCGCAGGTGATCGAAGAGGCACGCGCCATCGGCGAGTTGCTGCGCAGCCTGCCGGCCGCACGCCGCCCCTGTTTCGAGGGCGCGCTGTCGACGGCCTTCGGCTGCACGATCGAAGGGCTGGTGCCCGAACGCAAGGTGGTCGAACTGGCCGAGGCGCTGATGGCGGCCGGCTGCGACGAGGTCGGGCTGTCCGACACCACCGGCTACGCCAACCCGACCCAGGTGCGCAGCCTTACGCGGGCGGTATGGGCGGCCGTGGGCCGCGACCGGCTGACCGGGCTGCACCTGCACAACACGCGCGGCCAGGGGCTGGCCAACGTGGTGGCGGCGCTGGACATCGGCCTGACCACGCTGGACGCGTCGCTGGGTGGCATCGGCGGCTGCCCCTTCGCCCCTGGCGCCAGCGGCAACATCGTGACCGAAGACCTGGTGTTCCTGCTCGAAGCCATGGGCTATCGAACCGGCATCGACATCGACCGCCTGTTGGCGGTGCGGCGCCTGGTGCAGGCGGCGCTGCCCGGCGAGACGCTGTACGGCTTTGTGCCCGATGCGGGGTTGCCCAAGGGCTTTGTACCGGCCGCTGCGCAAGCACCGGCCCTTGTCGCTGAGTGACAGGGCCGGCGCGCCGGGCCGGGCCCTGTCGCGGCGTCAGCGCGGCACGACGAAGGTCGATTTCTCGCGCAGGCGCACCACGCGGTCGCCGGCGTGAGCGGGCAGGCGTTCGATCTCGAAGTGGATCGCATGTGCGCCGGCGCCGGCCTGGCGGCCGCCCTCGAACGGCAGTTGCACGTGCAGCGTGAACCACTGCGCCTCGGCCGGGCCCAGCGTGACCTCGGCACGGTCGGTGATGACCATCGCCGGCAGGCCATCGACCGTGAAGCGGTAGCGCTGCTGCTGCTCGGCGTTGTTCATCACCTGCAGCCGGTAGACGTTCTCGATGCGGCCGTCGTCGACCACGCGCGCCAGCGACGAGCGGTCGCGCACCACGTCGACGCGGAAGGGGTCGCGCACCGCGATGCTCCAGGCGAACGCACCCAGGATGATCCACAGGATGGCGGTGTAGACCAGCACGCGCGGCCGCAGGATGCGGCGCAGGATCTGCTGGCGGTCGAAGCCCTGGGCCAGGCCGTTCTGCGTGGCGTAGCGCACCAGGCCGCGCGGGTAGCCCATCTTGTCCATCACGCCGTCGCACACGTCGACACAGGCTGCGCAGCCGATGCACTCGTACTGCAGCCCCTTGCGGATGTCGATGCCGGTCGGGCAGACCTGCACGCACAGTTCGCAGTCGACACATTCGCCCAGGCCCAGCTGCTTGAAGTCGGCCTTCTTCGAACGTGAACCACGCGGTTCGCCGCGCCCCTGGTCGTAGCTGATGATCAGCGTGTCCTTGTCGAACATCGCGCTCTGGAAGCGCGCATAGGGGCACATGTACTTGCACACCTGCTCGCGCATGAAGCCGGCATTGCCATAGGTGGCAAAGCCGTAGAACAGGATCCAGAAGGTCTCCCACGGGCCCAGGCCCAGGGACACCACGCTGGCGCCCAGGCTGCGAATGGGCGTGAAGTAGCCCACGAAGCTGAAACCCGTCCACAGTCCGACGGCGATCCAGGCCAGCTGCGTGCTGCTCTTGCGCCACAGCTTGTTGAAGGTCCAGGGGCCTTCGTCGAGCTTCATGCGGCGCTGGCGGTCGCCTTCGAACTTGCGCTCGATCCACATGAAGATCTCGGTGTACACGGTCTGCGGGCAGGCATAACCACACCACAGCCGGCCGGCAACCGCCGTGAACAGGAACAGCGCGTAGGCCGAGATCATCAGCAGCGCCGACAGGTAGATCAGGTCCTGCGGGTACAGCACCAGGCCGAAGATGTAGAAGCGCCGCGACACCAGGTCGAACAGCAGCGCCTGGCGCTCGTTCCACATCAGCCATGGCAGGCCGTAGAACAGCGCCTGCGTGAACCACACCAGCGCCCACCGCCAGCGGGCAAACAGGCCGGTGACCGCGCGCGCGTAGATCTTGCGTTGTTTCTGGTACAGCGAAACGAGGGTGACCGAGCTGTCGGCGTCGGCGTCGCCGGGCAGGGTGGCCGCCGCGGCAGCGGCGGGGCTGGGGATGGGGGTGTTGGTGTTCATGGGGCGTGCGCGGCTTCGAGCGGGGCTGCAGCGATATCGGTCAGTCTGGTACCGCGGGGGGTTTACGGTCATGATCTTCATCAAGGCCTCGGTGACCCCGCCACGCCGTGGCCGGTAGCCGGCTTCAAACATCAGCGTAGACTGATCCATTACCAGGAGCGGCCATGCTGACGCCGGTGATTCCCTTGTACCTGCAGCCTGCCACGCACCCGCAGGCACGCGCCTGCTCGGCCTGCGAGTTGCGCAGCCGGGCCCTGTTCGGCGTGCTCGACGCCGACGGGCTGCAGCGCATCCATGCCGACATCGCCACGCCGTCGCTGGCCGAGGGCGAGCGCCTGTACGGCGGCGGCGAAGCCGGCGCCGCGGTGTACACCGTGCGCAGCGGCATCGTGCGCTTCGAACGCGTCACCGCCGGCGGACACCGCCGCATCGTGCGCCTGGCCGGGCGCGGCGACCTGATCGGCCAGGAGGCCCTGCTGCAATGGCCCTATGCCGACGAAGCCATCGCCTGCACACCCTTGCAGCTGTGCCGCATCCCGCGCCATTTGATCGACGCGCTGGGCGATGCCGAGCCGCAGATGCTGCGCGAGCTGATGCAGCGCTGGCAACGTGCACTGGAAGCGTCCGAGAGCTGGGTGGCCGAGCTGACGGCCGGTGCCGCCCGCCGCCGGCTGCTGAAGCTGCTGCAGGCTCTGGACAGCCTGGGCGGCGATGACGAAGGCCTGATCTGGCTGCCGCGCCGCGAGGACATCGGCGCCATGCTCGACATGACGATCGAGACCGCCAGCCGCATCGTCAGCGCGCTGCGCCGCGAGGGCGTGCTCGAATTGCTGCCGCCGCGCGCTGCCAGAGTGGACCGGGAGGCCTTGCAGGCTGCGCTGCAGCGGCAGGACGCCGGCTGAATGCGGTGCGCGGCCCGCACTACCGCTCGCCCTTGCGATAGGGCTTCATCAGCGCCTGGGGGTAGCTGGCACGGCGCGCCACCAGCACCAGCGCCACGATCGCCATCAGGTAGGGCAGCATCAGGTACAGCTGGTAGGGCAGCGACAGCCCCAGCAGGCCGCCGTCGGCCTGCTGCAGCCGCAGCTGCAGCGCGTCGAAGAAGGCGAACAGCAGGGCGCCCAGCAAGGCCTTGCCCGGCCGCCACGAGGCAAACACGACCAGCGCCACGCAGACCCAGCCGCGGCCGTTGACCATGTTGAAGTAGAAGGCGTTGAACGCCGACAGCGTGAGAAACGCGCCGGCCACGCCCATCAGCGCCGACCCGCAGGCAATGGCGCCGTAGCGCAGCGCCACCACGTTCAGCCCCTGGCCTTCAGCCGCGGCCGGGTTCTCGCCCACCATGCGCCAGGCCAGCCCCAGCGGCGTGCGCATCAGCACCCAGGCCATCAGCGGCACCAGCAGCAGAGCCATCAGCGTCAGCGGGGTCTGCGCGTTCAGCACCGGCAGGCCCAGTTCGGCCATCGGCGCAAAGGGCTTGATCGTGGGCGGGCTGTCGACCTTGGGAAAGCTGACGCGGTAGGCATAACTCGACAAGCTGGTGGCCAGCAGCGTGATGCCCAGCCCCGACACGTGTTGCGACAGCCCCAGGCTGACGGTGAGTGCGGCATGCAGCACACCGAAGGCGGCGCCGGTGGCTGCGGCCACCGCCACGCCGGTCCACAGGCCCGCGCCCTGGTACACCGCCAGCCAGCCGGCAAAGGCGCCGGCGACCATGATGCCTTCGATGCCCAGGTTCAGCACGCCGGCGCGTTCGCACAGCAGCACGCCCAGCGTGCCCAGGATCAGCGGCGTGGCGATGCGCAGCACCGCCACCCAGAACGGCAGCGACGCCACCAGGTCCAGCGCCTCGCTCATCGTCGGATCCGGTACTGCGTCAGCAGTGTCGCCACCAGCATGCAGATCAGTGCGATGGCGACGATCACGTCGGCGATGTAGGTCGGCACGGCCACGGCTCGGCTCATGCTGTCGGCGCCGACCAGCATGCCGGCGACGAAGATCGCCGCCGCCACCACGGCCAGCGGGTTGAGCATGGCCAGCATCGCGATCACCACGCCGCCCATGCCGTAGCCCGGGCTCATGTCCAGCGTGACATAGCCCGTGCGGCCGGCCACTTCCACCGCGCCGGCCAGGCCGGCCAGCGCACCCGACAGCAGCGCCACCTTGACGCCGACTGCCGTCACCGGCATGCCGGCAAAGGCCGCTGCGCGCGGCCCCGATCCCACGGCGCGGATCTCGAAGCCCAGCGTCGTGAAGCGCAGCAGGGCCCACAGCGCCACGCTCAACACCAGCGCCGCCAGCAGCCCGGTGTGCACGCGGCTGCGCGACAGCAGCCGCGACAGCTGAAGCTCGTCGTTCAGCGCCACGCTCTGCGGCCAGCCCATCGCGCCGGGGTCCTTCATGGCGCCGTCGAGCAATGCAGACACCGCCAGCAAGACGATGAAGTTGAGCAGCAGCGTGGTCACCACTTCGTCGACGCCGAAGCGGCTCTTCAGCAGCGCCGGGCCCAGCAGCAGCAGCGCGCCGGCCAGCATGGCCGCGGCGATCATCAGCGGGAACAGCAGCCAGGCCGACAGCGCCAGGCCTTCGCCGCCATGCAGCCCGCCCACGGCCACCGCCGCCAGCGCACCGGCATACAGCTGGCCTTCGGCGCCGATGTTGTACAGCCGCGCCCTAAAGGCCACCGCTGCAGACAAGCCGGTCAGGATCAGCGGCGTGGCGCGGGTCAAAGTCTCGGTGATGGCAAAGCGCGAGCCGAAGCCGCCCTCGATCAGCAGCAGATAGGCGCGAGCGATCGGTGCGCCGGCCCAGGCCACCAGCAGCGAGGTCAGGGCCAGGGTGAGCAGCACCGCGCCGACGGGCGCCAGCAGCAGTGCCCGGCGCGACGTTTGTGCCCGTCGTTCAAGCCGCATCGACGACCTCGGCCGCGTGATCGACACCCGAGCCCGACATCGCCAGCCCGATTGCGGCCAGCGTCCAGTCTGCGCGTGCCCGCGCCGGCCCCAGGCGGCCCTGGTGCATCACCGCGATGCGGTCGGCCAGCGCGAAGATCTCGTCCAGATCCTCGCTGATCAGCAGCACCGCGGCGCCGGCCGCGCAGGCGTCCAGCAACTGCTGATGCACATAGGCGACGGCGCCGATGTCCAGGCCCCAGGTCGGCTGGTTGGCGACGATCAGCCGTGGCGGGCCGGGGTGGTCGGGGTCACCGGCCAGCGCGCGCCCCAGGATCAGCTTCTGCATGTTGCCGCCCGACAGGCTGCGCGTGGGCGTCTGCAGGCCGGCCGACTCGGTGCCGCGCACGTCGAAACGCTGCACCAGATCGGCGGCATGCGCCATGGCGCGCCGGCGGTCGATCAGGCCGTGGCGCGCGAAGGCGGGTGCGGCATAACGTTCGAGCACCGCGTTCTCCCACAGCGGCAGGTCAGCCACCACGCCCACCGCATGCCGGTCTTCGGGGATGCGTGCCACACCGGCGCGCACCCATTCACGCGGCCTTGCCGGCAGCGCGCGACCGTCGACCATCAGCGTGCCCTGGTGCAACGCGCGTTCGCCGCACAGCAGCTCGGCCAGCGCCTGCTGGCCATTGCCGGCCACGCCGGCCACGGCCAGCACTTCACCCGCGCGCAAGCGCAGGTTCAGCCCGGTCAGCAGCGTGCGGCCGGCATCGTCGCGCACGCTGGCGGCGCCCAGCTCGACCGCCACGGCACCCGGCTCGCGCGTGTGCTTGATCGCCGCGGCCACCGGGCGACCGACCATGGCTTCGGCCAGCATCGGCTTGTCGGCACCGGCTGCGGGCAGCACCGCCATCAGGCGCCCGCTGCGCAGCACCGCAATGCGCTGCGACACGCGCAGCACCTCGTCGAGCTTGTGGCTGATGAAGATCACGCCCAGTCCGGCCTGCACCATCTGCGCCAGCGACGCGAACAGCGACTCGCTTTCCTGGGGCGTCAGCACCGCGGTCGGTTCGTCCAGGATCAGGATGCGCGCGCCCTGCTTGCGGCCGAAGGTCACCAGTGCCTTCAGGATCTCGACGCGCTGGCGCTCTCCGACCGACAGGCTGCCCACCGGCGCGTCGGGGTTCACCGCCAGGCCGAAACGCTGTGCCGTCTGCAGCAAGGCCGCACGCGCGGCGCGGCGCTGCGACCAGGGCCGCCACAGCGGCTCGGTGCCCAGCATCACGTTGTCCAGCACGCTCAGGTTGTCGGCCAGCGTGAAGTGCTGGTGCACCATGCCGATGCCGGCGGCCAGTGCCGCGCTGGGCTGGCCGGGCGGCAGCGGCTGGCCGTCGACCTCGATCGTGCCGGCGTCGGCCACGTAGTGCCCGAACAGGATCGACACCAGCGTGCTCTTGCCGGCGCCGTTCTCGCCCAGCAGCGCCAGCACCTCGCCACGCTGCAGGTCGAGCGAGATGTCGTCATTGGCCAGCAGGGACCCGAAGCGCTTGCGGATGCTGTTCAGGCGCAACAAAGGCGGTGCGGGCATGGCCACATTCTGGGGCCGAGGGCGAGCTGCGGCCGTTTCTGGCTGCTGCAGCGTCGATACTCAGGGCTCCGTTTGGCAACTCTGAAGGATAGACATGGCAACCCGCAAAACCACCAAGAAGGCCGCGAAGTCGGACCTGGCGATCGCTGGCAAGCACCTGGGCAATGCCTCGAAAGAGGTTGGCAATGCTCTGATGAACAAGGTCGACGCGATGGGCGACGCCCTGTCGGCCAGCCTGAGCAAGGCCAAGAAGAAGGTGATGACCCGACGCAACGACGCGCAGCGCGAACTGAGCAAGCTGGTCAAGCTGGCCGAACTGCAGCACCAGAAGGCGCAGACCGGCGCCAAGAAGGCAGCGGCGGCGGCCGGCAAGGCCGTGCAGGCTGCCGAGAAGAAGCTCGAAGCCGCGCGGCGCAAGGCGACCAAGCAACTGGCTTCGGTGCAGGCCAGCGTCGAACGCAAGGGCAAGGCGCTGCGGCGTGCGATCGAGAAGGAAGCTGCTGCGCTGAAGAAGGCGATGGGCGTACAAGGCAAGGCCAAGGCTGCGGTCAAGTCGGCCGCCAAACCTGCCGCCAAGCCCGCAGGCAAAGTGGCCGTCAAGCGCGCGGCGGCACCGAAAGCCGCTGCCAAGACAGCGGCAGCGAAGAAGCCGGCCGCCAAGCGCGTCGCGGCGAAGAAGTCAGCCCGCTGAGGCTGTGACGGGGCCGAAGTCGACCCGCTGACGCATGTCAGACGGCCCCGTCACTCTGACTTCGGCCTGCCCCAATTGCGCGCAGGCCCTGGCTGAACCGCCACCGCGCTTTTGCCCGCAATGCGGGCAGGAAACGCGCGTGCGGCCGCCGACCCTGGTCGAGTTCGCGCAGCAGTTCGGTGGCGCCTATCTGGCCACCGAAGGCGCTTTATGGCGCACGCTGCGACTGCTGTTGACACGGCCCGGTGAGCTGACGCGCCGCTACCTGGCCGGGCAGCGCAAGCACTACGTGCTGCCGTTGCGGCTGTACCTGACGATCAGCGTCGTCGTGCTGCTGCTGATTCGCCTGACCCTGGCGACCGGACCCGACGGCGCGGTCAAGATCGACGTCAATCTCGACGCCCAGCGCGGCAGCAACGCGTTCTCGCTCGACATCGGCGGCGGGCGTGCCGGCGTGCAAGATGGCCACTTCTTCTGCACCGGCCTGCCCGGCTGGGTGTGTCATCGCCTGCAGCGCCGGCTCGATGTCGACCCCAAGGGCCTGCAGCGCGAGATGCAGCAATGGAGCCAGCGCGTGCTCGGGCAGATCGGCGGTGCGATGTTCGTGATGCTGCCGGCGTTCGCGCTGTGGCTCAAGCTGGTCTACATCGACCGCAGGCTGCGCTACACCGAACACCTGGTGTTCGCGCTGCACCTGCACACGTTCTGGTTCCTGGCACTGGCGCTGGCCCTGCCGGGGCTGAGCGCGCTCAAGGGCATGGCCATGCTCGCCGTGCCCATCTATGGCTGGCTGGCGCTGCGCCGCGTGTACGGCGGGCGCTGGTGGGCGCGTCTGCTGCGCGCCAGCGTGATCAGCCTGCTCTACCTGATGACGCTGGCGCTGGTGACGGTGGGGCTGGCGCTGTGGGCGCTGCTCACCTGAACCCGCCCACACTCATTTGGCGCTGGGCTGGCCGTCGTCGACCTTGACGCTGAACTTGCCGTCGGCGATGTCTTTCTCGCGCGCCCTGACCTTGGCCACCAAGGCGGCCGGCACCTTCTTCTCGAAGCTGCCCAGCGGCGCCAGTTCAGAGCCCTTGAACTTCATCGACGAGTATTTGCCGTAGTCCTCGGCCTTGAACTGACCGGCCTTGACAGCCTTCAGCGCGGCGTCGATGGTGGGTTCCATGTTCCACAAGGCGCTGGCGACCACGGTGTCGGGGTACTGGGCCTGCGTGTTGATCACGTTGCCGATGGCCAGCACCTTGCGTTCCTTGGCCGCGTCGCTGACGCCGAAGCGTTCGGCGTACATCACGTCGGCGCCCTTGTCGATCATCGCGAACGCGGCTTCCTTGGCCTTGGGCGGGTCGAACCAGCTGTTGATGAAACTGACCGTGAACTGGATCTTGGGGTTGGTCTCGCGCGCGCCCGCCATGAAGGCGTTCATCAGGCGGTTCACCTCGGGGATCGGAAAGCCGCCGACCATGCCGATCTTGCCGCTCTTGCTCATGCCGCCGGCGATCATGCCGCTCAGGTAGGCCGGCTCCTGGATGTAGTTGTCGAAGACCGCGAAGTTGGGCGCCTGCGGCTTGCCGCTGCTGCCCATCAGGAAGCTGACCTTGGGGTAGTCCTTGGCCACCTTGCGCGCCGCGGCTTCGACCGCGAACGACTCGCCGACCACCAGCGCATGACCGGTCTCGGCGTACTGGCGCATCACGCGCTCGTAGTCGGCGTTGCTGACGTTCTCGCTGAACACGTACTCGATCTCGCCGCGCGCGACGGCGGCCTTCAGCGCCTTGTCGATGCGGCTGACCCACTGCTGCTCGACCGGCACGGTGTAGATCGCGGCGACCTTGAGCTTGGATTGGGCCAGAGCGGGCAGGCTGGTACAGGCCAGGGTGGCCAGGGCCAGGGTCAGCGTTTGGCGGCGGTGAATGGGCATGAAAACTCCTCGGTGGGGAATGGGCTTGGGCTTGGGGTTGGGGGGCGTAAGACCGGGCGAGAGGTTAGCAAGCCCGGCGTCGGCCGATCGGCCAGATCGACCGAATCTAGAATCCGGGTTTCCCGGTCCCCGCTGTCCGATGAGCTCTTCTTCACTGTCCGCCCTGTCACCGCTCGACGGCCGATACGCTGCGGCTGTGGCGCCACTGCGCCCGCTGCTGTCCGAATTCGGCCTCATGCATTGCCGCGTGCAGGTCGAGGTGGAATGGTTCATCGCCCTGTCGGACGCTGGTTTCGATGAATTCCGGCCGCTGTCGGAGGCGGCGCGCGATCTGCTGCGCGAACTGGTGCTGCGTTTTGCCGAGACCGACGCGCAGGCCATCAAGGACCTGGAGAAGACGACCAACCACGACGTGAAGGCGGTCGAGTACTGGATCAAGTCGCGCATCAAGGGCCATGCCGAACTCGACCCGGTGGCCGAGTTCGTGCACTTCGCCTGCACCAGCGAGGACATCAACAACACCAGCCATGCGCTGATGCTCAAGGCCGCGCGCGACCAGGTGCTGCTGCCCGCGCTGGACCGCCTGTGCGACCAGCTGCAGGCCATGGCCCATGCCCATGCCGCGGTGCCCATGCTCAGCCGCACCCACGGCCAGACCGCCAGCCCCACCACGGTGGGCAAAGAGACAGCCAACGTGCTGGCGCGGCTGCGCCGTGCGCGCGCAGCCATCGCCGTGGTGGCGCTGCCTGCCAAGATGAACGGTGCGGTGGGCAACTACAACGCGCACCTGGCGGCCTGGCCCGACTTCGACTGGGAGGCCTTCAGCCGCCGGGTCGTCGAAGACCGCCTGGGCCTGGCCTTCAACCCCTACACCACGCAGATCGAACCGCACGACGGCCTGGCTGAGCTGTTCGACGCCGTGGTGCGTGCCGACACCATTCTGATCGACTGGTGCCGCGACGTCTGGGGCTACATCTCGCTGGGCTACTTCAAGCAGCGCACGCGCGCCGGCGAGATCGGCTCGTCGACCATGCCGCACAAGGTCAACCCGATCGACTTCGAGAACGCCGAAGGCAACTTCGGCCTGGCCAATGCGCTGCTCACGCACCTGAGCCAGAAGCTGCCGATCAGCCGCTGGCAGCGCGACCTGACCGACAGCACGGTGCTGCGCAACATGGGCGTGGCGCTGGGCCATGCACTGCTGGGCTGCGTCAGCCTGTCGCGCGGCATGGACAAGCTCGAGCTCAACGCCGCGGCGCTGGCCGCCGATCTCGACGCCGCCTGGGAGGTGCTGGCCGAGCCGATCCAGACCGTGATGCGCCGCCACGGCCTGCCAGACCCCTACGAAAGGCTGAAGGACTACACGCGCGGCAAGGCCATGACACGCGACGCCATCGTCGCCTTCGTCGATTCGCTGGTCGAACTGCCCGCGGCCGAGCGCGAGCGGCTGAAGGTGCTGACGCCCGCCGGCTACACCGGGCTGGCGGCCACGCTGGCGCGGCGGGTCTGAAGAACGACGTCCGTTTTCCGATCAGGCTCGCCCATGCGCTTCACCGACCAACTGGCCGCGGCCCAGCAACGCAACCAATCGATGCTGTGCGTCGGGCTCGACCCCGAGCCGGCGCGCTTTCCCGGCGCCTGGAAGGGCGACGCGTCGCGCATCGCCGAGTTCTGCGCCGCCATCGTCGATGCCACGCGTGACCTGGTCTGCGCCTTCAAGCCGCAGGTCGCGTACTTCGCGGCGCATCGCGCCGAAGATCAGCTGGAACAGCTGCTGGCGCACATCCGCCGCGTGGCGCCCGAGGTGCCGGTGATCCTGGATGCCAAACGGGGCGACATTGGCGCCACCGCCGAGCAGTACGCGCTTGAGGCGTTCCAGCGCTATCGGGCCGACGCGCTGACGCTGTCGCCGTTCATGGGCTTCGACTCGATCGAACCCTACCTGCGCTGGGACGGCAAGGGCCTGTTCCTGCTGTGCCGCACGTCCAACCCGGGCGGCGACGACCTGCAGGCGCAGTCGCTGGCGACCGGCGAGCTGCTGTACGAGCGCATCGCCCGCCTGGCCGCGCACGATTGGAACCGCAACGGCCAGCTCGGCCTGGTGGTGGGCGCCACCTACCCGCGCGAAGTCGAGCGGGTGCGCCAGCTGGCGCCGACACTGCCGCTGCTGATCCCGGGCATTGGGGCGCAGGGCGGCGACGCCGCGGCCACGGTGCGTGCCGGCTGGCGCGGCGATGCCGCGGGTGGCACCCAGGGGGCGATCCTGGTGAGTTCGTCGCGTGCGGTGCTGTACGCCAGCGCGGGCGACGACTTCGCGGCCGCGGCGCGCCGCGTGGCCCAGGCCGCGCGCGAAGAACTGCAGCTTGCCCGCCCGATTCGGGGGTGAGCGCGGCCCCGCCACGGCGCTGGCTCGGGACACAATAGGCAGGGGCCCGGCAACGCGGTAGGGTCTGCGCCTGGCGCCTTCCGCCGGGCTGCCGGCTGGCCTGTGGGGGCCCGGCAGCGTGCGCGTCATGAAGGTCCACGCTTGAGTACCGACACGCTGATCGACGAATCACTCGTCACCGAAAGCCCCGAGTCCCTGCTCGGCCCGATGCCGCCGCTGCGACCCGGCAGCGACCTGGGTCGGGCCCGGGCCAGCGTGCAGCCGATGGTGTCGCGCTACCTGTTCGCCACGCTGGCGGTGATGGGCGCCGTAGGCGCGCTGATCATCGGTCTGTTTTCGACCGGCCTGCCCGAGGCACAGCGTTGGACCCTGGTGACCGGCTATGCGCTGATCACCGTCCTTGGCGCACTGGCCACGCGGGTGTCGCCGCGCCGCATCGAATGGGCACTGGCCGGGGTGGTGACGCTGACGGTGCTGGTGGTCGCCTTGAGCGCGTTGCTCGTCGGTTGGGGGTTGGGCGGGCCCGGGCTGTCGATGTACGGGCTGCTGGCCTGCCTGATGTGTGCGCTGGCGCGACGCCGCTTGGCGCTCTCGGTGGCGGCGCTGATGGCGCTGGCGCTGCTGGCCGTGTATGCGGCGCCCGGTTGGTCGTCGGCACTGACGGTTGTCCCGCTGCCGCATGCCAGTTCGCTGACGCGGCTGGCCGTGCACCTGCTGGTGCTGGGCGGCGGCGTGCTGGGCGGCCTGATGATCTCGGGTGTGGTGGCACGCCACATGCGCGCCGCCGACGAGCGCGAGCACCGCTTTCGCAGCCTGCTGGGCATCGCTGCCGACGCCTACTGGGAGATCGACGACAAGTACCAGCTGGTGGCCGCGAACTCGCAGCGCGGCCGCAGCCAGGCCTTGTCGGCGGCCGACGGACTGGGGCAGACGCCCTGGGAGCTGCCGCAGTTCAGCTGCGACGACGAAACGCTCGACCTGCTGCAGGCCGACCTCGACACCCGGGTGCCGTTTCGTGACCTGTCCTTCCAGTGGCGCAGCCCCAGCGGCACGGTGCGCCACCTGATGGCCAGCGGCGAGCCGCGTTTCGACGACCGCGGGGTCTTTGGCGGCTACTGGGGCGTGGTGCGCGACGTCACCGCCGATCTGCACGCGCGCCAGGCCCTGGTGGCCACCGAAACGCGCTACCAGGAGCTGTTTTCGCGCATCCCCACGCCACTGGTGATGCACCGCGCCGGACGCGTGATCGACGCCAACGCCGCCGGCGTGGCCCTGTTCGGCTACGACTCGCTGAGCGCGATGATCGGCCGCGACCTGCTGGCCAGCTACGAAAGCGGGGATTCGCGCGAGCGCGCACGTCGACGCATCGAAGAGCTTGACCATCTGCCGCCGGGCAAGGGGCTGCCGGTGACCGACTTTCGCATCACCGGCCGAGTCGGCCGCCGGGTCTCGGTGCGCGCCACCGGTGTGCGTGTTGAGGCCGACGACGGCCCGGCCGTGCTCTCGATCTACGTCGACGACACCGAACGGCGCGCCGCCGAAGAGGCCGTGCGCCGCAGCGAGGCCATGCTGTCTCACCTGGTGGCCACCAGCCCCGACGTCATCACGCTGTCGGACCTGGCGACCAGCCGCTATGCAATGGTCAATCAGACCTTCGAGCGCATCACCGGCTACAGCTCGGCCGAGGTGGTGGGCCGCACCTGGATCGAGCTCGGCATCTGGCAGGACGGTGCGGTGCGCGACGACTTCGTCGCCCGGTTGCGCGAACACGGCCAGGTGCAGGATCTGGTCACCACCTTCGTCACCAAGACCGGAGCACCGGTGCTGATGCGGGTGTCGGGCGCGCGCTTCGCGATGGACCGGCGCGAATACCTGGTGATCAACGCGCGCGACGTCACCGCCACCGAGCGCACGCGGCTCGAGCGCGAGGCCATCCTGGAGACCGCGGCGATCGGCATCGCCGTCACGCGCGAGCGTCGTTTCGTGCTGGCCAACCCCTTCTTCGAGCAGATCTACGGCTGGCCGCCAGGAGGCCTGGTAGGCCAGCCGGCACGCGTGGTCTGGACCAGCGACCAGGCCTATGACGACCTGGGCGCGCAGCTGGGACCGCGGCTGGCGCTGGGCGAGCAGGTCGAGCTCGACACCGAATGCCGGCGTCGCGATGGCAGCAGCTTCATCGGGCGCGTGATCGGCAAGCCGATCGACCCTGACCATCCGTCCAAGGGCGGCACGCTGTGGATCGTGCAGGACGTGACCGACCGGCGCGAGTTCGAGGCCACGCTGGCGCGTGCACGCGATGCCGCCGAGGCCGCCAGCCGCGCCAAGAGTGCCTTCCTGGCCAATACCAGCCACGAATTGCGCACGCCGCTGCACGGCATGCTGGGCCTGGCCGACCTGGCGCGTTCGCCCGACATCGACGAGCAGCGCCGCAGCCAGTACCTGGACCAGATCTCCGAGAGCGCGCAATCGCTCACCGGCATCATCTCCGACATCCTCGACCTGTCGAAGATCGAGGCCGGCAAGCTGCAGATCGAGACCACCAGCTTCGACCTCGGCGAGTTGCTGCGCGCGGTGTGCCGCGCCTACGGCACGCTGACCCAGGGGCGTGACCTGGCGCTGCACCTGCACATCGAATCCGACGCCGAAGGCGCGGTGCGGGGCGACCCGCTGCGCGTGCGCCAGATCGTCGGCAACTTTCTCAGCAACGCGGTCAAGTTCACCCAGCGGGGCGAGGTGCGCATGCTGGCGCGTCGCCACGGAGACCAGGTGCGCATCGAGGTGCACGACAGCGGCGAAGGCATCTCGCCCGAGGTGCAGTCGCGGCTGTTCCGGCCCTTCACGCAGGCCGACGAATCGACCACGCGCCGCTTCGGTGGCACCGGCCTGGGGCTGTCGATCTGCCGCGAGCTGGCGCACCTGATGGGCGGCGAAGTCGGCGTCGACAGCCATCCCGGCGAAGGCAGTTGCTTCTGGGCCGAGCTGACGCTGCCCCAGGCCACGCTGAGCCCGCTGCCGGCGGCGCCGGCGCCAGCCCTGATCGACCGCCTGCGCGGGGCACGCGTGCTGATGGTCGAGGACAACGCCGTCAACATGCTGATCGCGGTGGCGATGCTCGAGCGCTGGGGTGTGCGCGTGGGCCAGGCCATGGACGGCCGTGAGGCGATCGACGAGATCGAACAGGCGGCTTCCGCCGGCACGCCCTACGACGCCGTGCTGATGGACCTGCAGATGCCGGTGATGAGCGGCTACGAGGCCACGCGTGCGTTGCGTGCACGCAGCGCCGGGCAGAGCGTGCCCATCATCGCGCTGACCGCCGCCGCGCTGGTCAGCGAACGCGAGCAGGCACTGGCCGACGGCATGGACGACTTCCTGACCAAACCCATCGATGCCGACAAGCTGTGCGCCACGCTGGCGCGCTGGGTGGGTTTGCGCCGTGCCTGACAGGTGTAAGTTTGCGCTCGCTCAGCGGCCCAGGCCGCGCAGTGGCTGCGGCGGGCTGGCCACCGATTGCCAACGCAGCAGCCGTGCGGCCGGTCGGTTGCGGTAGCTCAGCAGCGGCATCAGGCCACGTTCGAGCAGGGCCTGGCCGGCTTCTTCGCTGAGCAGCAGTTCGGCCACCGGCTGCTGGTGGCGGTCACCGTCGACGCTGTAGACGTGGCTGGGCAGGTCGTCGAGCTCGAGCGCGCTGCCGAGATCGAGGTTCCAGCCGTCCTGCTGAAAGGCCAGCCCGGCCAGCAGCGCGAGTGCCGCTGCGCTGCCACCCCACAGATAGCACGCGTGCCGGTGTTCGCCACCCATCTCGTCGAAGTCGAAGCGGCTGATCGGGTCGCTGCCCGGACCGTAGGGCTGGCGCAACAGCACCCGCGGCAGGGCCAGGCCCAGCCAGGCGGCCATCGGTGACGCGCGCAGGGCCTGCCAGGTGAGCAATGCTTCACCGTCGGCAGCCTGCCAACGCCGCGGCTCGGCCAGGGCGGCCAGGCCGGCGGCACCCGCCAGTTCGGGTGCAGCGCCTGCGATCAGCGGTGCGCCCGCGCGCCCGGCCAGCGCGCCCAGCGCCGCCAGCCGGTGCAGGCTGTCGCCGCCCGGGCCGAAGTTCTGGTCGAGCAGCAACAGCCCCCAGCGCTGCGCATCGGCGCCCGCACCCGGGCTGAACACCCGGTGCAACGCGCTCGCGCCCAGGTTGGCGGCGTGTTCGGCCAGGTCCTGTTGCAGCTCGGCCGGCGACAGGTCGAGCAGGTGCAGTTCGATCTCAGGTCCCAGATCGAGCCCGCGCACCAGGCGGTCGGCGCCGCGCCAGGCGGCCTCCAGCGCCTGGAATGCCGGGGCGTGCAGCACGCGCCGCATCAAGCTGCTCAAGGTGCTGTCGATCGCCGCCTGCACGGCCTGCTGCTCGTCAGCCCGATCGACCTGCACATGGGGTGCCACCAGGTCGCGCAGCCAGCCGTCCAGCGCAGCCGCTGCGGCGGCGGGCGGCGCCGACGGCAAGGCCGACGGTGCCTTGCCGAGCAGGCGTTCGATGTCGGCGGTGGCATCGCTGGCCGCTGGCGCGGCTGCCGCAGGCGTTACCGCCCCAATGGGTTTCAGACCCAGCGCGGCGGCCACGCGACCGATCTGCCGGCTGTCGCCCGCCTCGCTGCGCAGGCGGCGCAAGGCCGCGAAAGCCGGCACGCGGTCGAACAGCGCGTCGGGGTGAAAGTCGTCCAGCGTCGTGAACGCCAGCGGCAGTGGCTGGCCGTCGAGCTCCAGCGTCAGCTGCGGCGCCATGCGGGCCAGCACGGCATCGAAGCGGTCGATGTCCAGCCGCATGGGCTGACGCGCGGCCAGCGGCGTGTCGCGCCGGCCGCCCAGATCGGCCAGCAGCAGCATGCGCAGCGGCGCGGCGTCGTCACGCGGCCGGGCCGCACTGCCCGCGGAGGCGAAGGACAGGTCGAACTGCAGGCGGGCGGGGGCCATGGCAACGCTCCAGATGACGGCGGGCTGAACGTGCAGTATCGGCTATCGTCGCCGACCGTTTGCCTGCACACCCAGCCCCGAGTTGCAGATGATCCGCCTGCATTACTACCCCGGCAATGCCAGCTTCACACCGCATGTGCTGTTGCAGGAGCTGGGCACGCCGTTCGAGCTGGTACTGGTCGACCGCGAGCAGGGCGCGCACAAGGCCCCTGCCTACTTGCGGCTGAATCCGAATGGCCTGATCCCGGTGCTGGAACACGACGATCTGGTGCTGTACGAAACGGCCGCCATCTGCCTGCACCTGGTCGACCGCTTCCCGCGGGCGCAGCTGGCACCCGCCGTCGGCAGCGACGCCCGCGCGCACTTCTACAAATGGCTGGTGTGGCTGACGAACTCGCTGCAGGCCACGTTGATCCACTATTTCTATCCCGAGCGCCTGGTCGACGAGGGCAATGCCGACGCCGCCACCCAGGTACGCCGCCATGCCGAAGCCCAGGTGGGGCAGCTGCTGCAGCAGATCGACAGCCAGCTGGCCAGCCATGGCGGGCCCTGGCTGCTGGGCGCCGACTACAGCGCGGTCGACCCCTACGCCTTCATGCTGTGCCGCTGGACACGCGGCTTCGCCAGCCAGCCAGCGCGTGCCTACCCGAACATCGGCCCCTGGCTGCAGCGCGTGTTGGCGCGGCCCGCGGTGCAGCGCGCGATCGCGACCGAGAAGCTGCCCGAGCCGCTGGTCTAGGGTCTGTGTGCGTCAAAGGCTGCGGTTGACGCGCAGCTGCTCGAGCCGCAGCGCCAGGTGCTGGCGCATCTCGGCCAGGCGCTGGCGCAGCGCACGGGCTTCGGATTCGTCGGGCGCGGCGTCGGCCTGCTGTTGCACAACGGCGATGCGCTGCATCATCTCTACCTCGGGCGGCAGCACGCCGGCGTCCTTCAGCAGCTTCATGCCCATGCGCAGCTCAGCCGGCGTTTCGTCGTAGCCGTCGCCGAAGTTCAGCGGCTTGCCGAAGCTGGGCGCAGCGCGCAGTTCACCGCTGGCCTCGCTGTCGCGCAGGGCCTGGCCGATGTGGTCTTCGAGCAGCTGCAGGCGCTGGGCCCGCTTGTCTTCGGCGTCCATCACAGCATCTCCAGGGCGTCCATCCAGTGTCGTGTCATGGGCGTGGCCGGCTTGGCCATCAGGCGTTCACGAACCAGGGCCTGGCCCAGGGCGCGGCGCATGCCGCGGGCAGCGGCGGACAGCAGGGTGAGGTCGACCAGGTCACGCTGGGCGTGGCTGCCACCCAGGCGCTGCAATTGGCCGCGTACCGCGTACAGCGCATCGGCGGCGCTGTCGTGCTCGCCGCGGCCGAAGGCCAGCAAGCCGCGCAGCAGCGGCAGGCCGACCTCGCGTGCCAGCACATGGTTGGCGCGGCGCGCATCCGCGCCGTCCAGCGCGCGCTCGGCGCAGCGCGCCACCCAGGCCTCGGCGCGGGAAACTTCACCGGCGGCCAGCATCGTGACCACCAGGTGCACGTCGTTGAAGGCGTAGTAGCCCGCGCTGCCCTCACTGGTGTCCCAGCCGGCCAGCAACGTGGCGCAGGCAGCCGACATGTCGTGGCCGAGCAGGTGCAGCCGCCACAACATGGCCGCTGCGTCCAGCCGCTGCAGCGTGATCTGCAGCGCGTCGCCACTGAGCTGCTTGTCGACGATGCGCAGTGCACCGGCCACGTCCAGCGCCTCGAGCCGGAACAAGGCCTTGTGCCACCAGAGGTGACCGGCAAAGCCGTTGCCTTCCGCCCACACGGGCTGGTGCTGGCGCAGCCAGGTGTTGCCTTCCTCGAAGCGGCCCTGCATCTCCATCACATGCGCCACCGCATGCACCGCCCAGGGCACCCGCGCGTCGATGTCCAGCGCATGCCGACCGGCTTCCTCGGCCTGGGCGTAGAGATTGTTCTCCTCCAGGCCGAAGGCGTACAGCGCCAGCACGCAGGGGAACAAGGGATCGGCTTCGTCCCAGGCCGGCAGTGCGCGCGCCGGTCGCAGGCGCAGGCCGGCGGCGTCACCGCGGTAGAAGTCCCACAGCTGGCCCCATTGCAGCGCCAGCGCGTCGCGCGGATGGTCGATCAGCAGTTCGTCCCAGATGCGACAGGCGCCGTGCCAGCGACCGTCGGCCACCTGTTCGACGGCGGCAAAGTGCGCCTGCTCGCGCGGCGTGCCCCGTGCCATCAGCGGCCGCGCACGTTCAAGATGGGTCTGTGCCTCGGGCACCAGGGCGGGTTCGGTCAGGCTCAGCAGAAAGCCGGCCTTCATCACGTGCGGCAGCGGCCAGGCAGGATCGGCGGCGATGGCCAGATCGAGGTCGGCCATTGGCACGTCGTAGAACGACATCATTCGCCACAGTGCCTTTTCCACCGCGTCGCGCGCGCTGGCCGACGCGGTGCCCAGGGCGTTGCCGCGCACGTCGTTCAAGCCGGCGCTCCGTCGATCCAGGGTTTCAGCGCAGCGTAGAGCGTGCGGTTGACCGGGCAGGGCAGGCCCAGTTCACCGGCCATGCGTGCCACACCGCCGCACAGCCAGGGCGCCTCCAGCCGGCGCCCGGCCAGCAGGTCGCGCAGCATCGAGCTGCGCATGTCGGCATGCAAGCCGTCGACGAAGGCCATCTGACGTTCGATGAAATCGCTTTCGAAGTGCACGCCCTGCGTGGCCGCCAACGCCGCCGTCTCGTGCATCGACGCCTCGAGCGTGGCGCGCAGGTCGGGGTCGCTTCGGATCGGCCCGATCGGCAGCCGCACCAGGCTGGTCAACCCCGACATGGCGACCAGAAAGACGTATTTCTCCCACAGCGCGTGCAGCGCATCGGGAACACGCTGGATATCGATGCCGGCCGCCGCGGCTGCCGTGACGAAGGCGTCCAGCCGCGCTGACAGCATGGCATCGGCCGCCAGCCTTGGTGGCAGCCCCACGCGCAGCCGCGCAAAGCTGCCGCTGTGGTGGATCACGCCGGGCTCGCCGATGGTCGACGAGATCTGCGCCACGCCGATGCCCACCTGGGCCCGGCCATCGGCCCGGCCCAAGCGCACGGCGCTGATGATCTCGGCCAGCCAGACATGGCTCTCGACGCCGTTCTGCAGCGGGATCACCAGGCTGTGCGGGCCGAGCGCAGGTGCCAGCTGCGCGGCCGCGGACTTGACGTCCCACAGCTTGGGGCAGAACAGCACGATGTCGGGTTGATCCATCGAGGCCGGGTCGCTGCCCGCGTGCACCGGCTGCAGCTGCACGGGCGACAGCGGGCTGTCGACGCGCAGGCCCCGCGTCTGCAGGGCCTGCAGGTGCGCACCTCGAGCCACAAAGAAGACTTCGTGCCCGGCCTTCGCCAACTGCGCGCCAAAGTAGCCGCCGACACCGCCACTGCCCAGGATCAGGACTCGCATGCCACCTCCTGCAGATGCTGAATCTACCGCTTTCGCCCGCCCCGCGGCCCCGGCAGGCCCAGGCTGCGCGGGCCCGCACGCCCGCCTTTCCCCGGCCCCCCCGCCCCCCCCCCCCCCCCCCCCCCCCCCCCCCCCCCCCCCGCGCCCCCGCCCCCCCGCCCCCCCCCCCCCGCGGTGGGGCCCCCCCGCCCCTGGCCGAGGGTTGTTCGCTCATGTTGAAGGGCAGCGTGAAGCCGATGTGGTGCATGGCGCGTGCCGGGTCGTTGGCCGGCATCGCCCAGTCGGCGGCAAAGCTGGGCACTGGCGATACCGGGCTGAGCACGAAGTCGAAGGGCTGGCAGGCCGCCACCGCGGCGTCGCGCAACTCGGCGATGCGCGAGAAGCCGCGGAACAGCGTTGGCGCATCCGTTTGCGCGCCGGGCGTCACCCACTCGCGAATGAAGGGCAGCACCTTGGCCTGGCGCTCGCGGCAGCGCCGAGATGTCCAGCCACGAGCGCATGCGCCAGAAGCGGTCGAATGCCTTCGGCCATGTCCGCCGTCAGGAAGGGCCGCAGCGGCTCGACGATGGCGCCGGCCTGCTCGAAGCGTCGGGCTGCCGCGCTGGCGGCGCGCGCACCTCGGGGTCGGTCGGCAGGCCCCAGCCGGCGTCGAGCTGCAGGCCGATCTTCAGGCCCTTGAGGTCGATGTCCAGCGTCAGCCAGTCGATGGTTTGCGCCGGCAGACTGGTGGCGTCGCGCCAGTCGGGGTGTGACAGCACCTGCATCATCAGCGCGGCGTCGGTCACGGTGCGGGTCATCGGGCCGGCCACACGACCGATGTAGGGCGGCTTGATCGGCACGCGGCCGTTGCTGGGCTTGAGCCCGAACACGCCGCACCAGCCGGCCGGCAAGCGGATCGAGCCGCCGATGTCGGTGCCGATGTGCAGCGGCCCGTAGCCGGCCGCGGCCGCCGCGCCGGCGCCGGCACTGCTGCCACCGGGGTTCTTGCGCAGGTCCCAGGGGTTGCGCGCCAGCTTGTGAAAGCTCGACAGGCCCGACGACAACATGCCGTAGTCCGGCATCGTGGTGCTTGCCAGGAACACACAGCCGGCCTCGCGCAGCCTTGCGGCCGGCGGTGCGTCTCGGCGAGGCAGCTCGGTCGCTGCGCTGCCCAGCGGCACGGGCGCACCGCGCTGGCGATGTTCTCCTTGATCGTCACCGGCACGCCGTCGAGCGCCGACTGCGGCGCGGCGCGCAGCCAGCGCGCCTCGGACTCGCGTGCCATGGCCAGCGCCGTTTCGGGCTCGAAGTGCCACAGTGCGCAGAGCCTGGGCTCCCAACGTTCGACATGGGCGATCACGGCTTGCGCTACCTCCAACGGCGACACCTTGCGCTGCCGGTACAGGGCCGAGAGTTCATGAGCGCTCAGTTCGTGCAGCGATGTCGTGGTCATGTCGGTGCGATCCTTCCTGCGTTGCCGGGCACGGCGGCCAGCAAGCGCTGCGTGTACGGGTGCTGGGGCTGGTGGAACAGCTGGTCAGGGTGGCCCTGTTCGACGATGCGGCCCTGCTGCAGCACGATCACCTCGTCACACACCAGGTCGACCACCGCCAGGTCGTGGCTGATGAACAGGTAGGTCACCTCGAAGCGGTCCTGCAGGTCCTGCATCAGGTTCAGCACCTGCGCCTGCACCGACACGTCGAGCGCGCTCACCGGCTCGTCGGCGACGATCAGCTTGGGCCGCGTGATCAGCGCGCGCGCGATGGCGATGCGCTGGCGCTGGCCGCCGCTGAACTCATGCGGGTACTTGTCGAGGTCGGCGCTGCGCAGGCCCACCGCGTCCAGCGCCTCGGCGGCGCGTTCGCGCTGTTCGGCGCGCGATGCCCCGTGCAGCACGGCCAGCGGTTCGGCCACCGTCTGCAGCACGCGGCGCCGCGGGTCCAGGCTGCCGTAGGGATCCTGGAACACCATCTGGAAGCCGGCACGGGCACG
Organism: Rubrivivax sp.; assembly: GCA_016707445.1. Taxonomy (GTDB): domain Bacteria; phylum Pseudomonadota; class Gammaproteobacteria; order Burkholderiales; family Burkholderiaceae_C; genus Rubrivivax. The sequence continues at coordinate 26,669 of JADJHR010000006.1, read as the reverse complement.
GCGCAGCGCGCCAGGCGCCAGGCGGTTCAGGTCCTGGCCGTCGAACAGCACTTGCCCGGCGGTCGGCGCTTCGAGCGCCATCACCAGCCGCGCCAGCGTGCTCTTGCCCGAGCCCGATTCGCCGACGATGCCCAGGCTGCGGCCGCGTCGCAGCGTGAAGCTCACGCCGGCCAACGCCTGCACCAGTGGGCGCGCGGCCAGCAGCTGTTCGCGCGGCAGTCGGTAGTGCTTGTGCAGGTCGACCGCCTGCAGCAGCGCGTCGCTCATGCCTGGTCCCAGCGGATGCAGCGCACCTCGTGACCTGCGGACACGATCTGCGGCGGGGGCGGCGCCCGGCGGCATTCGTCGATCACGAGCTGACAGCGGTCGGCAAACGGGCAGCCGGGCGGCAGGTCGATCAGCTCGGGCACCCGCCCGGGGATGGTCGCCAGCCGCGTGCCTCGCGCCAGGCCCAGGCGCGGACGGGCCGCGAACAGGCCGCGCGAGTACGGGTGCGCCAGGCGAGCAAAGATCGCGGCCGTGGGGCCGCTCTCGACCACCGTGCCGCCGTACATCACCAGCATGCGCTGCACGGTGTCGGCCATCACGCCCAGGTCGTGGCTGATCAGCAGCAGGCCCATGCCGTCTTCGCGCACCAGCTCGGCAATCAGGTCCAGCACTTCGCGCTGGATCGTGACGTCGAGTGCGGTGGTCGGCTCGTCGGCCACCAGCAGGTCGGGCCCGCAGGCCAGCGCGATGGCGATCACCACGCGCTGGCGCTGGCCGCCCGACAGCTGGTGCGGGTGTGCGTCCAGCCGTTGCGCCGCCTGCGGCAGCCGCACACGTTCGAGCAGACGCAATGCCTCGGCACGCGCAGCGGCGCCCGACAGGCCCTTGTGCAGGCGCAGCGATTCACCGATCTGCCGGCCCACCGTGTGCAGCGGGTTCAGCGCCGTCATCGGCTCCTGGAAGATCATGCCGATGCGGTTGCCGCGCAGGCGGCACAGCTGCGCCTCGGGCAACGTGGTCATCGGCTGGCCGTCGAAGACGATCGAGCCCGAGACCTTGGCGCCCTCGGGCAGTAAGCCCATCAGGGCCAGCGCGGTGATCGACTTGCCGCAGCCCGATTCACCGATCAGGCCCAGCGTGTCGCCGCGCGCCATCGAGAACGACACGCCGCGCAGCGCATCGGCCTGGCCGCGGGCGGTGTTCAGCGTGACCCGCAGGTCGGTGACGGTCAGCAGCTCGGGCACCCTTCAACGATAGCGGACTTGGGCGTCGGTCTCGGGTGATCCCAGGTCCAGGCCAAGCAGCGTATCGCGCAGGGCGCTGACCAGCGGTGTGGTCGGCAGCGGACCGACCAGGCGTTGCAGGGCGCGGCCGTCCAGCGCGTGCGGCACCCGCCACAGGTAGCTCATGCGCGCGACCTCACGCATCATGGGGTTGACCCATCCGATCATGCGGATCAGACCCCAGGGCATGGTGCCCAGCCTGAAGCCGCGTTCGGGGCGCAGGCCAAGCGACGTGGCGGCCTCCTGCAGTGCCGCGATGAAGTCCTGCCCGTTGACCGAATGGCCTTCGAAGTGCAGGCGCAGGCAACCGCGATGGCCGCCGGTGTGCGCCACGGCAACGAAGGCCCGCGCCAGGTCGGGCAGGTAGGCCCAGGCGTGCATCCGGTCCAGCGGGCCGGGGTAGACCAGCTTGCCGCGTGCAAGGTCCTTGGCAATCGCCTGGTCGATCCAGGTGCCGCTGCCGCCGCCGAAAAAATCGCCGGCGCGGATCACCACGCTGTCCAGGCCGCGTTCGGCGGTGCGTTGCAGTCGGCTTCCATCGCCACGCGCAGCTCGCCCTTGGCGGTGTCGGGCCGCATCGGCGTGTCCTCGGACAGCAGCGCCGGCATCTGGCTGCCGTGGTTGTACACATTGCCCGGCAGCATGAAGCGCGCGCCCAGCCGTTCGGTCACCGCCAGACCCTGCCGCAACAGCGGCAGCAGCTCGGCATCCCAGCGCGTGTAGACCGGGTTGACGGCATGGACGACGACGCTGGCGCCGCGCGCCCGGGCCGCCAGGGCATCGGTGTCGGCCAGCGGTGTGTCGATGACCTGCACATCCGGCCGCTGCCCTTTGGCAGCAGCACGCCGCTGCTGCGCCAGCACTTGCCAACCCGCCGCGGCGAAGGCTTGCGCGGCAGCGGCGCCGAAGCGGCCGGCGGCGCCGAGGACGAGAACGGTGGGTCGGGGCATGCAAGGCTCCAGGCGGTGACGATGGCCTCAGTGTGGGCGTGCCAGCGCTCTGCAACAATGGCTGAAGTCTGTACCTCAGATATGCAGTTTCGTATGCGCAATGTTCGCCTCGACGCTTTCGACTGGACCCTGGTGCGCAGCTTCCTGGCCGTGCTGGATGCAGGCAGTGTGCTGGGTGCCGCGCGCCGCCTGGGGGCGCAGCAGCCCACGCTCAGTCGCCAGGTGACGCTGCTGGAATCGCAGCTGGGCGCGCCGCTGTTCGAGCGCACCGGTCGCGGCGTGACGCCGACCGCATTGGCCCTGGCGATCGCCGAGCCGGCACGCCAGATGGCCCTGGGTGCCGATGCGCTGGGCCAGGCGCTGGCCGGCCGCCGCGCCGCCGCCAGTGGCACGGTGCGCATTACCACCAGCGAGGTGGCCGCGGTGTGGCTGCTGCCGCCGCTGCTGGCCGAGTTGCAGCGTGCCGAGCCGGGCATCCAGATCGAGCTGGTGGCATCGAACGCGCTGTCCAACCTGCTGCGCCGCGAGGCCGACATCGCGGTGCGCATGGTGCGGCCGGTGCAGCAGTCGCTGGTGGCACGCAAGCTGGGCGAGATCGCCATCGTGGCTGCGGCGCACCGCGACTACCTGGCGCGCGCCGGCACGCCGCGCGTGCCGGCAGACCTGCTTCGGCATCGCCTGATCGGTTTCGACCGTGACGACGCGATGCTGCGTGGCTTTGCCGCCATGGGGACACCGGTCACGCGTGACGCATTTGCGTTGCGCACCGACGACCAGGTCAGCTACGGCCGGCTGGTGGCCGCCGGCGCCGGCATCGGTTTCGTCGCCGGCTACAACATCGCGCAGTGGCCTGGCGTGCAGGCCCTGCTGCCGATGCTGAAGATCCCGACGCTGCACTGCTGGCTGACGGTGCACCGCGAGATCCGCGGCAACCCGCTGGTGCGGCGCGTGTACGACTTCCTGGCGCTGGCCATCCCGCCGGCGCTGGCCGGCTGAACGGGGTTGATCTATCGGCGCCAGTGGCCGCCGTTCCAGCGCCAGCCGCGGTCGTGTCGACCCCAATAGCCGGGCGCCCAGCCGCGGTAGCCGGCCGGCGGCGACGCCCAGCGGCCACCGATCCAGACATGGCGGCCGAGGTTCCAGCCCCAGTAGCCGCCGATCCAGACATAGCCGACGCCGGGCGCGGCGGGTACCGCCTCGTATTGCGCCTGCGGTGGTGGCACGTCCACCACTGGGCCCACTTCGCCGCCGTAGGCTGAAGTGCGGTAGCCGCCCAGCGGTGCAATCACGCAGCCTGCCAGGGTGAAGGCGAGTGCGCCGACGAGAGCCAGCCGTGCACGGTTGTTGGTCATGTCGAGCTCCTGCATTGCAGAAACCCGTACAACGCGCCACGGCGCGTTATCGGCGACCGTCCTACACAGATTTACCTCGTGACCGCATGTTGCGGGCCCTCACGCGGTGGCCGCGCCGGCGGCGATCTTGCGCAGTGCCTGCTCGAAGACTTCAGGCGGCTGGCCGCCCGAGATCAGGTGCCGGCGGTCGATCACGACCGCCGGCACCGAGTGGATGCCGGCGCCCTGCCAGAACTGCTCGCGCTCGCGCACCGCGGCGGCGTACTCGTCGCCGGCCAGGATGGCCTTGGCGCGCACTGGATCCAGACCGACCTCGGCCACCAGTTCAAGCAGCACCGTGGCGTCGCTCGGGTTGCGACCCTGGCCGTGATAGGCCTTCAGCAGCGCATGCTTGAGTTCTCGCTGATGCCCGGCCTCTTCGGCCCAGCACAGCAGCCGGTGCGCGTCAAAGGTGCTCCAGACGCGGTTGCGCGGCCCGAATTCGAAGCCCACCTCGGCACCGCGCTGGCGGATTGCGGCCTGGTTCTTGGCGATCTGCTCGGGCGTGAGGCCGTACTTGGCCACCAGGTACTGCACGGTGTCGGCGCCTTCGGCGTCCATCGTCGGATTGAGCTCGAACGGCTGGAACGACAACTCGACCGCGATCTCGGGGCCGATCGCCTGCAAGGCGCGCTCAAGCGCATTGAGGCCGATCGCGCACCAGGGGCAGGCCACGTCGGAAACGAATTCGATCTTCATGTCTGCTCCGGTCTTCGGCGTACTGTTCAGCGTCTGCGGGCCAATTTTGGGTCGAGCAGGTCGCGCAGGCCGTCGCCGACCAGGTTCAGGCCCAGCACCGACAGCACGATCGCCACACCAGGATAAACGGCCAGCCATGGGGCCTGGAACAGCAGGGTCTGCGCTTCGCTGAGCATGCGCCCCCAGCTCGGCTGTGGCGGCTGTGTGCCCAAGCCCAGGTACGACAGCGCCGCCTCGGCCAGGATGGCGGTGGCAAACGAGATCGACGCCTGCACGATCAGCTGGCTGGCGATGTTGGGCAGCACGTGGTCGATCGTGATGCGCCAGGCGCCCTTGCCGGCGGCGCGCGCGGCCAGCACGTATTCACGTGCCCACACGGCGTTGGCCGCGCCGCGCGTGATGCGCGCGAACACCGGGATGTTGAAGATGCCGATGGCCACGATGCTCATCACCAGGCCAGGGCCGTAGATCGCGGTCAGCATGATCGCCGTCAACAAGGCCGGAAACGCGAACGTGAAATCGCTGGCGCGCATGATCAGCTCTTCCAACCAGCCGCGGCGCGCGGCGGCCACGCAGCCCAGTGCCACCCCCACCGACAGCCCGATGCCGACCGCGATCACGCCGACCAGGATGCTGTTCTGCGCGCCCACCAGCAGCTGCGAGGCGATGTCGCGGCCGAAGGGGTCGGTGCCCAGCCAGTGCGTCATGCTCGGCCCCTGCAGCTTGGCACTCATGTCGATCTCGGTCGGCGGATGCGGCTGCCACACCAGAGACAGCAGGGCTGCCAGCGCCAGCGCCAGGCTGAGTGCGGCGCCGACCACGAAGCTGGGGTGGCGCAGCGCGCGCTGGCCGCCGTTCATGCGTCGGACCGCCGCAGACGCGGGTCGACGATGGCGTACAGCACGTCGACCACGAAGTTGACCAGCACCACCACGCCGGCCAGCAGCATCACCACGTCGCGCACCACCACCAGGTCGCGGTTGCTGATGGCCTGGAACACCAGGCGGCCGATGCCGGGCAGCACGAACACGTTCTCGACCACGATGGTGCCGGTGATCAGGTTGGCGAACTGCAGCCCGCCGATGGTCAGTACCGGAATCATGGCGTTGCGCAGCACATGGCGCCACAGCGCCTGGCGCCGGCTCAGGCCCTTGGCGCGCGCGGTGCGAACGAAGTCTTCACGCATCACCTCGAGCACCGCCGACCGGGTCACCCGCGCCAAGATCGCGGCCTGCACCAGCGCCAGCGACAGTGCCGGCAGCAGCAGCGCCTGCAGGCCCTGCCAGAGGCCACCGCCTTCGTCCTCGGTCCAGCCCGGAAAGCCGCCGGCGCTGACCCATTGCAACTTGACCGCAAACACCAGGATCAGCAGGATCGCAAACCAGAAGTTCGGCACCGCCACGCCCAGCTGGCTGGCCGCCATCACGCCCACGTCGCCCAGCCGGTTGTGGCGCGATGCGGCGTAGACCCCCAGCGTGATGGCCAGCACGGTCGTCAGCGCCATCGCCATCACGGCCAACGGCACCGTCACGCGCAGGCGTTCGGCGATCAGTTCGGCGGTCGGCGACCCGTAGCTGACGCTGTCGGCGCTGCGACCCTGCAGCCAGCCGCCCACCCAGTCGGCGTAGCGCTGCCAGGCCGGGCGGTCCAGCCCGAGCCGGGCCTGCAGTGCGGCCACCGCCTCGGGCGTGGCGGTGTCGCCCAGGATCACCTCGGCCGCGTTGCCCGGCAGCAGTTCGAGCACCGCGAACACCACCGCGGACGCCACCAGCAGCGTGAGCGCGAAGGTGGTCAGCCGCTTGAGGAGAAAGACACCCATCGGCGGCGATGATGCCTCAGCCGCGGCTGAGGCCCGGGCCCAGGCCTTCAGTCGTCCAGCGCCTCGTGCCGGGCCGCGGCGGCCATCAGGTCGGCGGCAAAGCCCGGATCGCTGTCCTGCATCCGCCGGGCCATCTCGCGCACGGCGGCAGCTTGCACGGCGCGGGTGGGGGCGGCTGCAGGTGCCGTCAAGCGGCGCATGGGTGCGGCGAGCATGCTGAACAGCTGCCCGACCAGCTGGGCGCCGCGCGGTACGGCTGGTGTTTCGATGTGCAACACGCGAACAAGGGTATGGCTCATTTCAACTTCCTGGACGGATCCCGGGATCGGGGGTGTCTAGGACGAGATATTAGTGTTAACCCTGATACTTCAAGTTGAAAGGTGTGCATTTAGCTATGCATCAAATCAATAATGTGCCGGGCATCACATCAGCTTTCGCGCCCTCGACCTGAACCTGCTGCGGGTCTTTGACCGCGTGATGACCGACGGCAGCCTGACGCGCACCGCGGCCGGGCTGGCAATCACGCAGCCGGCGGCCAGCCATGCACTGAAGCGCCTGGTGGGCGCGGTCGGCGAGTCGCTGTTCTGGCTGGTGATGGCCGATGTGACGGCAGCCCTGCTGGCCCGGCCGCTGCTGAGCGAACTGCAGGCCGATCAGGCCAGGGTGGCCGTGCGCGTCCTGCCGCTGACGACGCGCGACCCGCGGCGCCTGCTGCTCGACGGCGAGGCCGACCTGCTGACGGTGCTGCCGGCGCGCTTTCTGCCGGCCAGCGCTGGCTGCGCGAGCGCGTGCAACGCGCGGCTGCGCGCGAAGCCTGATCAGGCCAGCACGGCGGCCATCGCGCTGGCCGTGCGTTCGACGTTGCCGGTGTTGAGCCCAGCAACGCACATGCGGCCCGAACGAATCAGGTAGACGCCGAATTCCTCGCGCAGCCGGTCCACCTGCGCCGCCGACATCCCCGTGTAGCTGAACATGCCGCGCTGGCTGAGAAAGTAACCCAGGTCGCGCCCCGGCAGCTTGGCCGACAGCACGCCGTGCAGGCTGCGTCGCATGGAAAGGATGCGTTCGCGCATCGACGCCACGTCGAGCTCCCAGGCGCTGCGCAGGGCCGGGTCGCCCAGCACGCGGCTCACGATGCCGGCGGCATGGATGGCCGGGCTGGAATAGTTGCGCCGCACGGTGGCCTTCAGCTGGCCCAGCACACGGCCAGCCTCGGCGGCGTCGGCGCAGACCACGCTCAGGGCGCCGGCACGTTCACCGTAGACGCTCATGCTCTTGCTGAACGAGTTGGCGATGAAGAAGCGGATGCCGGCCGCTGCCAGTTCGCGCGCGGCCCAGGCGTCTTCGACGATGCCTTCGCCATAGCCCTGGTAGGCCAGGTCCAGGTAGGGCAGCAGCTGGCGCTCGCGCAGCACCGGCATCAGTGCCTGCCACTGCGCACGCGTCAGGTCGACGCCGGTCGGGTTGTGGCAGCAGGCGTGCAACAGCACGACGCTGCGCACCGGCAGGTCGCGCAGCGTGTCGAGCATGGCGTCGAAGCGCAGGCCGCCGGTGGCCGCGTCGTAGTACGGGTAGGTGTTCACCTTCAGCCCGGCGCCTTCGAACATCGCGCGGTGGTTGTCCCAGGTGGGGTCGCTGACCCAGACCGCGCTGTCGGGAAACCAGCGCCTGATGAAGTCGGCGCCGACGCGCAGGCCCCCGCTGGAGCCCACCGTCTGCAGCGTGGCGATGCGGCCACCGGTTACGGCCTCGTGGTCGACACCGAACAGCAGCTGCTGCACGGCGCTGCGTGCGGCGGCCGCCCCTTCGATCGGCAGGTAGGGTTTGGGGCCGCTCTCGGCCAGCATCTGCGCCTCGGCCTGGCGCACGCTGTCGAGCACCGGGATGCGCCCGGCATCGTCGAAGTAGATGCCGATCGACAGGTTCACCTTGTGCGGTCGCGGGTCCTTCTGGAAGTCCTCGTTGAGGCTGAGGATGGGGTCGCCGGCGTACGCGTCGAGGTGTTGGAACATGGCAGGGGACTTTCCGGTTTCAGGCGGCCAGCGCCGTTTCGATGTCTTTGCGAAGCGACTCGGGGGTGTCGGTGGGGGCATAACGGCGGATGACGCGGCCGTCCTTGCCGACGAGGAACTTGGTGAAGTTCCACTTCACGGCCTTGCTGCCCAGCAAGCCCGGCGCTTCGGCCGTGAGCCACTTCCACAGCGGATGGGCCTGCGTCCCGTTGACCTGCACCTTGGACATCATCGGAAAGCTCACGCCGTAATTCAGCTGGCAGAACGAGGCGATGTCGTCGTTGTTACCTGGGTCCTGCTGGCCGAATTCGTTGCTCGGAAAGCCGACGATCACCAGGCCGCGGTCACGGTAGTCCTGCCACAGCTGCTCCAGCCCCGCGAACTGCGGCGTGAAGCCGCAGGCGCTGGCCGTGTTGACGATCAGGATGACCTTGCCGCGCTGCGTCGACAGATGGGCCGGCTTGCCCTCGATCGACATCGCCTCGAAGTCGTAGATCGACGCTTCGGCCATGGGTTGGTCCTTCGGTGTTGCGAACGCGGCGATGTTAGCCGCGCGTTGCCAGCAATGCTGCCAGCACGATCAGGACACCACCCGCGGCCAGAGCCGGTGTCAGCACACCGGCGCCCAGCAGCAGCGCCGAGCCCGAGGCAAACAGCACCTCAGTGATCATGATCACGGCGGTGGCATTGGCCGGCAGGCGGGCCGCACCGTATTGCAGCGCCAGGTTGCCGACCAGGAACGCGAACGACAGTGCCAACGCGCCCAGCACCCAGCCGGACGCCAGCGCGGGTGGCGGGGCGGTCGACAACGCCAGGGCCAGTGCAGCCGATACCAGTGCGCCACCGAGGAACATGGCCAGCGCGCGTGCGCCGGTGCTGCGCGCGGCCTCGCGCCGCAGCATCACATTGTTGAGCGCGAAACTGAAGCCGCCCAGCAGGGCCAGGCCATCGGCCAGGCTGCGTGGCAGCGGCAAGCCGCCGTCGGCCGGCCACATCACCACGACCGCACCGGTCAGTGCCAGGGCCACACGCAGCAGCGCGATGGCGCTGAAGTGCTCGCCCAGCAGCACGCGCGCCAGCAGTACCGCCCACAGCGGCATCAGATAGAACAGCAACACCACGCGCACCACGTCGCCGATGGTCATGGCCCAGTTGAAGCTGGCGTTGGTGGTGCCGGCGGCCAGCACCAGCAACCACAGGCCGGGCGTGCGCAGCAGCTCGCCACAGGCGCGCGGGCTGCGCAGGGCGATCAGCAGCACCGGCACGATGTAGACCAGCGCCGTGGCCCACAACGGGTGCAGGCCGGCGCCCTGCAACTGCCGCAGCGGCCACCACGACACACCCCAGACGAAGGCATTGAAGCTCAGGGCCAGGGCGGGCCGCCAGGCGGCGCTGCCTGCGGTCACGGCGACAGTCACCGCGCAGCTCAGTGGCCGTCGCTGCGCGCGATGGCGAGCAGGCGCTCGACCTCGTCGGCGTGCTGAACACAGTTGCGCGCGTGCCAGCGGCGGACCATCTCCATCGTGCCAGCCGTCAGCAGCCCGAAGGTGGCGATGGCGACGAACGCCGACAGGCCGAACTTGGTCAGCCCGCTGTACAGCGCGCCCACGCCCAGGATGCAGGCCTGCTCGTTGAAGTTCTGCACGGCGATCGAGCGGCCCGCGCCCATCAGGTTGTGGCCGCGGTGCTGCAGCAGCGCGTTCATCGGCACGATGAGGAAGCCGCACAAGGCCCCCAGCACCACCAGGAAGGGTGCCGCGACCCAGACGTTGGTGATCACGTTCAGGCCGATCATCAGGAAACCGACCGCGATCGCCAGCGGCAGCACCCGGGTGGCCTTGTCCAGCCGCATCAGCGACGCCGCCGACACCGCGCCGATGACCGAGCCGACGATCACCACCCCGGCCAGGCTGGACGCCTGCGTGGTGGTGTAGCCCAGCGCCGCCGCTGCCCAGGCGAAGACGATCAGCCGCAGGTTGCCGAAGATGCCCCACAGCACGGTGGTGGTGGCCAGCGTGATCTGCCCCAGCTTGTCGGCCCACAGCCTGGCGTTGCAGTGCGAGAAGTCGCGCACCATGCCGAACACATTGCCCACCATGGGTTGCAGCGGTGCGTCGGTGCGAGGGATGAAGATGTTGAAGATCGCCGCCAGCACGTAGATGAAGACGATCACCGAGATCGCCGCTTCGGGTGCGGTGTCGATGCCGGTGTCGAACATCGGTAGATCAAAGCCCAGCAAGGAAGTCGACAAGCGCGGCCCGACCAGCTGGCCGCCGAGCAGGATGCCCAGGATGATCGACCCCACGGTCAGGCCCTCGATCCAGCCATTGCCCTTGACCAGCTGCGACGGTGGCAGCAGCTCGGTCAGGATGCCGTACTTGGCAGGCGAGTAGGCCGCTGCGCCCAGCCCCACCACCGCATAGGCCAGCAAGGGGTGGCCGCCGAACAGCATCATCAGGCAGCCGACGACCTTGATGCTGTTCGAGATGAACATCACCCAGCCTTTGGGGATGCTGTCGGAAAACGCGCCGACAAAAGGGGCCAGCACCACATAGAACAGCGCGAACATGGGGGCCAGCGCGGGGGTCTGCCAGGCGGGCGCGTGGCCCAACCTCAGCAACTCGACCGCGGCCACCAGCAGGGCGTTGTCGGCGAGCGAGCTGAAGAACTGCGCCGACATGATGGTCGAGAAACCTTTTTTCATCGTATCGCGCGCATCGCGGCGCCGCTGCACGAGAGCCGGCGCCCAGTCTCCGTCATGAGGGCGCGCGGTTTATAGCATGGCCCCCACCGGCGTCGGCTGGCAGAATTCCACCACCATGCCGCGCCCGATCGAAGCCCTCATCCACGCCTCTGCCCTGGCGCACAACCTGAAGCGCGCACGGGCCGCGGCCCCCGACGCGCGGGTGTGGGCGGTGGTCAAGGCCGACGCCTACGGGCATGGCATCGAGCGCGTCTTCGACAGCCTGCGTGGTGCCGACGGCTTTGCGCTGCTCGACCTGGCCGAGGCCGAGCGCTTGCGCACGCTGGGCTGGCGCGGGCCGGTGCTGCTGCTTGAGGGTTGCTTCGAGCCGCGTGACCTCGAGCTGTGTTCGCGTCTGGACCTCTGGCACGTGGTGCACCACGAGGCGCAGATCGATTGGCTCAGCCGCCACAAGACCAGGGTACCGCAGCGTGTATTCCTGAAGATGAACAGCGGCATGAACCGGCTCGGCTTCACGCCGGCGGCCTTTCGTGGTGCCTGGGCGCGGCTGAACGCGCTGCCGCAGGTCGACGAGATCTCGCTCATGACACACTTTGCCGACGCCGATGGCGAGCGCGGCATTGCGCGCCCGCTGGCCGCCTTTGATGCCGCGACGCACGACCTGCCCGGCGAGCGCAGCGTGTCCAACAGTGCGGCCATATTGCGCCATGGCGGGCCCGCGCTGCGCAGCGACTGGGTGCGTGCGGGCATCCTCACTTATGGCAGCGCGCCCGACTTTCCTGCCCACGACATCCACCACTGGGGCCTGCAGCCCGTCATGACCTTGCGCTCGGCGCTGATCGGCACCCAGCAGCTGCAACCGGGCGACAGCGTGGGCTATGGCAGCAGCTTCACCGCCACGCAGACCAATGCGCATCGGCATCGTGGCCTGCGGCTATGCAGACGGCTACCCGCGCCATGCCGGCACCGACACCCCGGTGCTGGTGGACGGTGTGCGCACCGGTACCGTGGGTCGGGTGTCGATGGACATGCTGGCGGTCGACCTTGGCCCGGTGCCCGCGGCCGAGATCGGCACGGAGGTCACGCTGTGGGGTCACGGGCCCGGCGGCAGCCTGCTGGCGATCGACGACGTGGCCCATGCGGCAGGCACGATCGGCTATGAACTGATGTGTGCACTGGCCCGGCGGGTGCCGGTGCAAACTGTCGACTGAGGGTCGACCGACTCCACCCGCTTCCCACTCTTGCTTAAGGAAAATCCATGGGCATCGTTACAACCATCATCGTCGGCTTGATCGTGGGCGCGCTGGCGCGCTTCGTGATGCCGGGCGATCAGAAGATGGGCTGGATCCTGACCTGTTTGCTCGGTATCGGCGGCTCGCTGATCGCCGGCTACGTCGGGCAGGCGATGGGCTGGTACACGGTGGGCCAGACGGCGGGCTGGATCGCCTCGGTCGTCGGCGCGTTCGTGCTGCTGTTCATCGTGCAGAAGGTGCGCGGCAGCAGCAGCGCGTCGTAGCCAGCGGCGGGCGCGTTGAAGGCGCCGCGTCTGGCCGAATCCGATGTCGAGTGGTCGGCCATTCGTGCCCAGGGGGCGGGCGGTCAGAATGTCAACAAGGTGTCGAACGCGGCGCAGCTTCGGTTTGATGTGTCTGCGTCGAGCCTGCCCGACGCCCTGAAGCTGCGGCTGCTGGCGCAGCATGACCAGCGCATCAGTGGCGATGGTGTGGTCGTGATCAAGGCACAGGACCATCGCAGCCTGGCGCGCAATCGGCATGACGCCCTGGCGCGACTGCAGGCTATGGTCGACCAGGCGGCGCAGCCGCCGCGCCCGCGCATCGCCACTCGGCCGACGGCGGGCTCACGCCGCCGTCGGCTGGAGGGAAAGGTGCAGCGCGGCCAGACCAAGGCGCTGCGCGCCAAGGTCAGCGGGTGAGCGTGCTTACTTCGGGATCACGACGCTGTCGATCACGTGGATCACGCCGTTGTCGGCCACGATGTCGGTCTTGACAACATTGGCGTTGTCGACCATCACGCCACCGGTGGTCGACACCGTCAGCGCACTGCCCTGCACCGTCTTGACCATGCCGGCCTTGACGTCCTTGGCCATCACCTTGCCCGGCACCACGTGGTAGGTGAGCACCGCGGTCAACTTGGCCTTGTCCTTCAGCAGCGCGTCGAGGTCGGCCTTGGGCACCTTGGCAAAGGCCTCGTCGGTCGGTGCGAACACCGTGAACGGGCCCGCGCCCTTCAGCGTGTCGATCAGGCCGGCGGCCTGCAATGCGGTGGCCAGGGTCTTGAACTGACCGGCAGCGACAGCGGTGTCGACGATGTCCTTGGCTTGCACGGCCAGGGCGCCGGTGGCGAGCAAAGTGGTAATCAGCAGCTTCTTCATGGTTCGATCCTTGGAGGTTGAGGGACAGGGGTGAGGGAAACTCGACGAAGCGAAATATAGACTGAGCAGTTCACATTGTGTACTGTAGGGTCTTAATGTGGCCTAAGAAGTCATCTCCGATCGAACTACCGGTGCGAACGGCCCGCGACAATGCCGACATGGCCAAGTCGATCTACACCTGCCGCGACTGCGGCGGCAGCAATCCCAAGTGGCTGGGCAAGTGTCCGCACTGCGGGGCCTGGAACACGCTGGACGAGGGGCCGGTCGAAGCCACGGCCGGCACCAGGAACCGCTTCCAGTCAGTGGCGCGCAACCAGCCCGTGGCCACGCTGAGCGAGATCGACGCCAGTGAGGTGGCGCGCACCCCCACCGGTCAGGAGGAGCTCGATCGCGTGCTGGGCGGCGGCATCGTGCCCGGGGGTGTGGTGCTGATCGGTGGCGACCCCGGCATCGGCAAGAGCACTCTGCTGCTGCAGGCGCTGGACGCGCTGTCGCAGCAGATGAAGGTGCTGTACGTCACCGGTGAAGAAAGCGGCGCCCAGGTGGCGCTGCGTGCACGCCGGCTCGGGCTGGCTGGCACCCATGTGCGCGTGCAGGCCGAGATCAACCTCGAGCGCATCGTCGCCACGCTGGACGCCGAGAAGCCGTCGTTCTGCGTCATCGACTCGATCCAGACCGTGTATTCCGAGCAGCTCAGTTCGGCACCGGGATCGGTGGCCCAGGTGCGCGAATGTGCGGCCCAGCTGACGCGCTATGCCAAGACCAGCGGCTGCACGATGGTGCTGGTGGGCCATGTCACCAAGGAAGGCGCGCTGGCCGGCCCGCGTGTGCTCGAGCACATCGTCGACACGGTGCTGTATTTCGAAGGCGACACGCACAGCAGCTTTCGCCTGGTGCGTGCGATCAAGAACCGCTTCGGTGCCGTCAACGAGATCGGCGTCTTTGCGATGACCGAAAAGGGCCTGAAGGGCGTCAGCAACCCGAGCGCGATCTTCCTGTCCACGCACACCGAGCCAGTGCCCGGGTCGTGCGTGCTGGTCACGCTGGAGGGCACGCGGCCGCTGCTGGTGGAGATCCAGGCGCTGGTGGACAGCGGCGGCCCCAGCCCGCGCCGGCTCAGCGTGGGCCTGGACCGCGATCGCCTGGCCATGCTGCTGGCCGTACTGCACCGCCATGCTGGCGTGGCCTGCATGGACCAGGACGTGTTCGTCAACGCAGTCGGCGGCGTGCGCATCGCCGAGCCGGCTGCCGACCTGGCGGTGATGCTGGCCATTCAAAGCAGCTTGCGCGGCCGTGCGTTGCCGCGCGGCTTCATCGCCTTCGGCGAGGTCGGTCTGGCCGGTGAGGTGCGGCCGGCACCGCGCGGTCAAGAGCGGCTGCGCGAAGCGGCCAAGCTTGGCTTCGGCATCGCCGTGGTGCCCAAGGCCAACGCGCCGAAAAAGGCCTTGTTCGAAGGCCTGGAGATCCACGCCGTCGACCGCATCGAGCAGGCCATGGACGTCGTGCGCGGCCTGTAGGTCGGCAGCTACCGACTTGGCAGGCGCTTCTCGCGCCAGGTCTCGCTCAGACCGTAGCGCACACGACGCAGCTCGTTGCCCAGCCGCCAGGCGTGCGCCGACAGCCGGCGATGCCAGGCGAACTTGCGCGACGCACCGCCGGTGGTAATCGTGGTGGCGATTTGCTCGTCATGAATGCAGGGCGTGGGAGTCACCAGCCGCACCTTGAGGTCGAAGGTCCAGCCCTGGTCGAACACGTGGTCATAGGGCAGTGTCATCGGCAGCAGACGTTCGACATAGGTCTGTGCGGTGCGGCGGTTGACCAGATAGGCCGACGACCCCGTGCAGCGGCTGAGCATCACCGCCAGGCTGTGGCCGGGCGCCAGTTCGAGCACCGGCTGCGGCGTGCCCGAATGCACCGCCGAGAGCTTGACCATGTCCCAGCGATCGGCATGGCGCAGCAGCCCCTGCAGCACTGGCAGCAGTGCCGGCGTCAGCAGCACGTCGTCCTCCAGGACCAGCGCATGGCGGTGCGTCGACGTCAGCAGCGCGCGCATCACCGCCACGTGCGACAGGTAACATCCCAGCTCACCCAGTGCCGGCTGCATGCCGTGCCGGCGCCGGTAGGTCTCGCTGTCGAGCAGGCGTCGTTGTTCTTCCGGCGGCAGATCGCGTCCATAGACTGCGCACTGTCGCGTCCAGGCCAGGCCTGTAGCCGCCAGTTGCTGCGTGATGCGTTGCAGCCGCTCGCTGTCCCTGTCGAGGTTGATCACCCATGTGTGCAGATCGTCCATGTCCGGCATTGTCCGGGCACCGCGCTTGAACCCGATCCTCGGCTGGGGCCTGGCGGCTGCGGCCGTGGTCGGCGGCTACTTCAGTTATGGCTGGCAGGGTGTGGTGCTGGCGATGTCGGCCGTGGTGTTCTGGCTGCTGTTGCAATTCAGCCGCGTGCTGCGCGCGCTGCGCACCGCAGCCGGGCGGCCGATGGGCTCGATCGCCAACGCGGTGATGCTGCAGGCCAAGCTGCGACCGGGCATGACGCTGGTTCAGATCCTGCCGCTGACACGCAGCCTGGGCGAGAAGGTGGCCGACGAGCCCGAGACCTTCGTCTGGACCGATGCCGGCGGTGACCGTGTTCGGGTCGAGATGCGCGGCGGGCGCTGCAGCGCCTTCACATTGGAACGAGCTTCGGTCAACACGGCGGCCGACGCGCCGCCGCCAGCCTAAAATCACGGCCTTTCGCACTCCCCCCGAGGTACCCCATGTCGATGTCCGACCGTGACGGCAAGATCTGGATGGACGGCCAGATGGTCGATTGGCGTGACGCCAAGATCCATGTGCTGACGCACACGCTGCACTATGGCTGCGGCGCTTTTGAAGGCGTTCGCGCTTACAACACGGTGCAGGGCACGGCGATCTTTCGACTGCGCGAACACACCGAGCGGCTGTTCAACAGCGCCAAGATCCTGCGCATGAAGATCCCGTTCAGCTTCGAGCAGGTGTGCCAGGCGCAGCTCGACGTGGTGCGCGAGAACAAGCTCGAAAGCTGCTACCTGCGGCCGCTGATCTGGATCGGTGATCAAAAGCTGGGCGTCAGCCCCAAAGGCAACACCATCCACCTGATGGTGGCGGCCTGGCCCTGGGGTGCCTACCTGGGCGAAGAGGGTCTGCGCCGCGGCATCCGCGTCAAGACCAGCAGCTACACGCGACATCACGTGAACATCACGATGACGCAGGCGAAGGCGGTCAGCAACTACAGCAACTCGATCCTGGCCAACATGGAAGCCACCGAGGACGGTTACGACGAGGCGCTGCTGCTCGACGCCTCGGGCTTCGTCAGCGAAGGTGCAGGCGAGAACATCTTCGTGATCAAGGGCGGTGTCGTCTACACGCCCGACCTGTCGGCCGGCGCATTGAACGGCATCACGCGCAACACGGTGTTCTCGATCTGCCAGGACCTGGGGCTCGAGGTGGTACAGAAGCGCATCACGCGCGACGAGGTCTACATCAGCGACGAGGCTTTCTTCACCGGTACCGCAGCCGAGGTGACGCCGATCCGTGAGCTCGACCGCATCGAGATCGGCGCCGGCGAACGCGGACCCCTGACCGCCAAGATCCAGAACGCGTTCTTCGACATCGTCAACGGCCGCAACCCGAAATACGCCGAATGGCTGAGCAAGGTCTGAAGGGTGCTGCGATGAACGAAGTCAAGCCCGTCGTCGAACTCGCTGCCAAGGACCTGCTGGGCCCGGGCGTCACCTTCTGCCCCAACCCGGCGATGCCGCTGTGGAGCAACCACCCGCGCGTGTACATCGACCTCACGCATGGTGAGGGCAGCTGCCCTTACTGCGGCACGGCCTACCGCCTGAAGGCCGGCGAGACGCTCTCGTCGGCGCACTGAAACGCATCGCGACGGCCCGTGCCAGGCGACGTTCGGTAGGGCTGCGCAACCGCGTGAATGGGGTGGGCGGGCGTGTGCGCCGTCTCTACAATCCGCGCTTCCTTCGCTTGTCCCAGTGGGGTTTTCCGGGTTCATGAGCCGCCTCAAGCCGCCCCAGGCCAGCCTGCTGGCCAGCGCCGACGACGTCGAGGCGCAGTTCTACGAAGCCCTGGCGCACGCCGATCTGGCGCGCCTGATGGCGGTCTGGGCCGATGACGAGGAAATCGTCTGCGTGCACCCTGGAGGCGCCCGCCTGGTCGGGCCGGCGGCAATCCGCGCCAGCTTCGAGGCCATCTTCTCGCACGGCGGCGTCAGCTCGATGCCCGAACAGATCCATCGATTACAGGGTCTGGGCGCGGCCGTTCACCACCTGGTGGAAACGGTGCGTGGCGCGCGTGCCGACGCGCCACCGAAGGCCTGGGTGGTCGCGACCAACGTGTACATCAACACGGCCCAGGGTTGGCGCATGGTGGCGCACCATGCCAGCCCGGGCGAAGCCCAGCCGCCCGCGCCCGCGCCGGAGCGGCCATCCACGCTGCACTGAGGGTGCCTGCCATCGCGCCGGATGTCCGCAATCCGCGCTGGCTGCCGGGCGGCAACCTGCAGACCATCTGGCCGGCGCTGTTCTCATCGCGTCCACAGGCGGACTTGCCGCCATTGCAACGCGAGCGCTGGGCCACGCCCGATGGCGACTTCATCGACGTCGACTTCGCCGTACCAGGGGCTGGTGCACCCGCGCTGGTGCTGTTCCACGGCCTCGAAGGCTCGTCGGCCAGCCACTACGCGCAAGGCTTCGCGGCCGAGGCAGCCGTGCGCGGCTGGTCGGTGGCGATGCCGCACTTCCGCGGGTGTTCGGGCGAGCTGAACCGGGCGCCGCGCGCCTATCACTCGGGTGACTTCGAGGAGATCGGCTGGATCCTGCAGCGCCTGCGGCAACGCTTTGAAGTCAAGCTGTATGCGGCCGGCGTCTCGCTGGGCGGCAACGCCCTGATGCGCTGGGCCGGCGAAGCTGGCGACACTGCTGGCGGGCTGGTGGCGGCGGTGGCGGCCGTGTCGGCACCGCTGGACCTGGCCGCAGCAGGCGCGGCCATCGACCGCGGCTTCAACCGCCTGGCCTACGCACGCATGTTCCTGTCGACGATGAAGCCCAAGGCCGACGCGAAGTGGCAGCAGCATCCGGGGCTGTTCGACCGCCAGCGCATGCTCGCGGCGCGCACGATCTTCGACTTCGACGATGCCTTCACCGCACCCTTGCATGGTTTTGCCGGCACCGTCGACTACTGGGCTCGGGCCTCGGCCAAGCCACACCTGGCGCGCATCCACGTGCCCGCACTCGCGCTGAATGCGTGCAACGACCCCTTCGTGCCGGCGGCGTCATTGCCACTCTCGGACGCTGTTGGACGCTTCGTCACGCTGTGGCAACCGGCGCAGGGCGGGCACTGCGGCTTTCCGGCCGGGCGATTCCCTGGTCACGTGCGGGCCATGCCGCAGGCGGTGTGCGACTGGTTGGCGCAATACTGAGTCATGGATGACATCGTCGAAGCCGCGCTGCGCAAGTGGCCCAACGTACCGCACTGCTACGACTGGCTGGCGCTGGACGCGCGCGGCGACTGGTACATGCGCGATGAGCGCGTGCAGGCGGCAGGCCCGTTCCCGCAGGTCAAGGGCAGTCGCATCCGGCACGACAAGCTGCTGGCGTTCATCGAGCGCAACTACGCGGCCGACGAGAACGGTGCCTGGTACTTCCAGAACGGGCCTCAGCGCGTGTATGTCGAGCTCGAAGCCTGCCCCTGGGTGTGGCGTCTGTCTGCGCTGCCCGGCGCTGCACCGCAACTGCTGTCGCACACCGGGCGGCCTGCGCAGGCGACCGCGGCCTGGGTCGATGAGCGAGGCTGGCTTTACCTGCAGACCGACCTCGGCCTGGGGCTGGTGCACAGCCTGGACATGGAGGCTGCCAGTGATGCGATCGAGGCCGGGCTGTGGCCGTTGCACGAGACGACGTCGGTCGCCCTGCCAACACGCTTCGGCTTCCAGCGACGGCCGCAGCCACCAGGGCAAGCTGCGCCCGCGGCGACGGTGAAGGATTCTTGAACGGGCCATCGCGGGGCGTGCGAGGTCCGCTGCGAAAGGAATGCGACAAAAGCAGAACACCGCCCTTGGGCGGTGTTCTGACTGTGGCAGTGGTCGGGTCGGATCAGTTGGGCGCGCTGGCTGCTGAAGCCGCCGCTGCCGGGGCCTTGGGCTCGGCCAGCTTGCCGCCACTCTGGTTGGCCATGTAGACCACGGCGCGGCCGATCTCGAAGTCGGAGAACTCGCCGCCGCCCTGTGGCGACATCGCGCCCTTGCCCTTGAGCGACGAATTCAGCAGTGCCTCGTAGCCCGCTGACAGGCGCGGACCCCAGGCACCCGCATCACCCAGCTTGGGGGCGCCGGCGGCGCCTGTGCCGTGGCAGGCCGAACATTGGCCCTGGTAGACCTGCTCGCCCGTGCGCAGCACGACCGGTGCCGACGCGTCGCGCAACTCGATCGAGCCGATCGGCTGCAAGCGGCGCGCCGTGGCTTCAGCGCCCAGGCCGTCGCTGCCGGCGGCCGGCTGATTGCCGTTGGACACGTAGCGTGTGAGCATGATGATGATGATGATCGGCACCACGAACGCCGCCACCACGGCCCAGATCAGCTGCTTGGGCGTCTTGATCGGCCCTTCATGGACCTCATGGTCTCCATGGGTCGCGTCGTGGGCGGTGGGGTTCGAATCGCTCATGAAGTCCTCGGGGGGCTATCGCTGCGGCCATCCCGAACATGCAGCGTTGGGGCGGAATCCGGCTGGCGCCAAAGCCCAAAATTATAGCTGGCCACATGTGCGCTGCTTTCGCAGCGATGTCGGCACGGGCGCCGGCGCATACAATCGCGGCTTGGCGTGCGACCGTGGTGAAGTGGATATCATGCGGCCCTCCGAAGGCCACGTCGCAGGTTCGATTCCTGCCGGTCGCACCAAAGCAGGTTGCGCATGGGGCCTCAAGTGAACAGAAAGCCTTAGAGCTCGAGGCTCTAGGGTTTTTTTCATTCCCGCGTGCCAACGCGGCGTCACTGCAAGATGTGCGTTTTGCCAGGTCCCCGCAAGGACTCGCGTTTGAGTCTGAAACGCGAAGGGTGGCCTGAAACGAGACTGCAACACCGCTTCGCCTGATTCGCCCCACTTTTCTGGCGCACCATTTGCTTTGGAACGTGCTGAGGGCCTGGCCTGGCCAACTGCATTCCTTGAAAACCCGGAGAGACCTGATGAGACCGCATGTGGAGTTGATCGACGAGAAGGACTTGATTTGGCATGTGGCCGAGTTGCCACACGGCACGGGTCAGGCGCGCCAGCGCAACCTGAACTATTGCGAGGAGAAGGGCGAGGCGTCGCTGTTGGTCGAGTTTCAAAGTGATTGGTCGCGGCCGGCCGGCGTGCATGTGGCCCAGACCGAGTGGTATGTGCTGGAGGGCGAAGTTCGCGTGGGCGACGAGTTGCTGGTCAAGGACGACTACCTCATCGCCCCGGTGGACGTGCTGACCCCGTCATTGCAGGTCAAGGCCGGCACGCGGGTGCTGCTGTTCCGCGAGTTTGGTGACTGGGGCTTTGCGCTTGCCAGCACCCATAGCCCGCAGCGTGATCCGGCGCATGAACTGAAGATCACGCGCGCCAGCCAGATGGACTGGTTCGAGGTGACCCACCCGGTGCATGGCAGCCCGATGGATTTCTCGCGGGGCGGCACGCCGGTACCGGGCCTCTACATCAAGCTGCTGCACCACGACAAGGAGACCGGTTTCTATACCCGGCTGATCAAGGCCAAGGCCAATTGGGTCGAGCATCCGCTGGCCCACCATCCCTGCTACGAGGAAGCCTACTGCCTGCAAGGCAGCTTCGACTACAACTACGGGCAGATGCGGCCGGGCACCTACTTCTTCCGCCCGGCGGGCGTGCGCCACGGTGACTTCACCGCGGGCCCCGAGGGCACGATCTGGATCCTGCGTTGCGATGGCCGACTGGTCGACTGGTACACCGACGAAGCCCGTGTCGAGATGCAGGGCAAGCCGGTCAACTGGGGGCCCGACTATCCGGGATCTGAACCACCGGTGCTGCTGCAGCCGACGCGATCGCGCTCCATCGGTCCCATGAAAGATCCGGCCTACCAATGACGAGCCGCGACACCCTCGGCTGGCGCCGCGTCTTCGCCGTCGTCGGCCCCTCGACCAACACCGTGGTCGAGCCAGAGTTCGCCGCGATGCGGCCGGCCGGCGTGACCAACCAGTACCGCGACATCTACATCGAGAACGCGCGCGCCTTGTCGGACGAGGCCTTCATGGCCGGGGCCGAGGTCATCACAGGCGCCGTCGATGCGGCGCTGCGCACGGCCATGACCTGCGAGCCCGACTACCTGGTGATGGGGGTCTCGGCCATCACCTTCATCGGCGGTGCACCCGCCTGCGAGCGCTTTGTCAGCCATGTGCACGAGCTGACCGGCAAGCAGGTCAGCGTCGGTTCGGTGTCCTGCGTCGAGGCCATGAAGGCCTACGGCGGCATCCGGCGCATCGCCGTGCTGTCGCCCTACTACCCGATGGCCAACATGCATGTAGCGCGCTATTTCTCGGACTACGGCATCACCACCGTGCGTGACCTGCCGTTGCGCTGCAAGAGCTGGACCGACATTTCACGCGTCACCGAGCGCCAGATCGCCGATGCGCTCAAGCAGCTTGACGGCGACGACATCGATGCCGTCGTGCAGGTGGGCACCAACCTCAGCATGGCGCGCATGGCGCCCGTTGCCGAGGCCTTTCTGGGCAAGCCCGTGATCGCCATCAACACCGCCACCTACTGGCATGCGCTGCGCAGCAACGGCATCCATGATGCCGTCGATGGCTTCGGCCCGCTGCTGACCCACCTCGACCTCAGCAAGGGTTGAAATCCGTCAGCGGACAAAGCCGCTATCGCGCCAGGCGCTCGAGCATCCAGGCGTAGACCTCGGGTCGGCTCAGCAGATCCCAGTGATTGGTGCGCGTCACCACCCAGCGGTGTGAATCGGGCACGGCCAGTGCCAGCGCCGGGTTGGGGTGGTGGCCCAGCGCACTGCTCAGCCGCACCATTCCGTCACCCAGCACCGTGCTGCGCAGGCTGCCCACGCGGTCGGCCGTGGTGGCGGCCACCAGCCAGGCCGGCACACCGGGCGGCAGCGGCGTCGGTGTGCGATCGTCGTGACGCTGCATGTCCCGGCCACGGCCCTGCCAGTCGGCATCCTGCAGATTGCCGAAGCGCAGGTCGGTGATGCCCGCGCTGCGCACTTTGCCCAAGCGGGCGAAGGGTGCTGCGTAGGGACTGACGCCGAGCGCGCGGTCGATCAACTGGCCACCGCGTTCCAGCGGCGCGCCGTGGTGTGGCGTGCCCAGAAAGACCAGGTCCGTCAGTCGCTGTGGCCAGTTCAGCGCCTGCTGCATCGCCAGATGGCAGGCGCTGCGCGCCACCAGGCCGCCCATGCTGTGGCCCACGATCAGCAACTCGGTCAGCGGCACCGGCCAATGCCGCAACAGTGACTCCAGCTGCTGTGCCAGCTCGCGCCCGTTGACCGAAATGTGCCGGCCCGAGTTGTAGTGCAGATAAACCGCGCTGGCGTCGAGATCTCGTGCCAGCGCCTGGCCATGGTTGTGGCCTTCGCGGGTCCACTGCAGGTCGTTCATGCACAGGCCGTGGATCAACACGATCACGCGGCCCCTGGCCTGGGGAAAGCACGCCGCCAGCGCGTCGACTGACAGGTCCAGCGCCACGCCGTCGCTGCGCAGCCGCATGTCGATCGCCAGTGGGTTGGCACTGGCTTCCAGATGGTCGCCGAACACCCCGTTGAGTGCGGCCAGCGCGGCTTCACGCTGCGGGTTGCGGTCGCCGACCGGCCAGCGGCGCGCCACGCCGCCCAGGCCCAGATCCAGCCCTTTGCCGACCAGCCGCGTGCTGCCGCGCACGGCGCGATAGACCAGACCCGTCAGCCCCGGCGCCGGCCCGCGCGTGGGTGCGGCCACGATGCCGGCGCCGCGCACGATGGTGTGGTGCAGGTTTTCCACCAGATCGACGATGCCCACCGTGGCATCGGTTGCCAGCCGCGACAGGCCTTGCAGGTCGGCCGCCTGCATGGGCAGGCGGGGCTTGGACGGCGGCGGTTTGGCGATGCGGGTCTTGGCAGGAACAGTCATGACCGACTGTGGCCCCATTGCCGTCGCGGGTGCAAGCAAGGCTTTAGGCAGGGCTCCCGGTGCGTCACGATCAGCGCCAGGGGCTTCGCGCGATACTCGACGCGCGTCGTGCAGGTTCGTCGTCATTGCGGAGGTGGTTGCCGTTTGTCCCCGCTGCCAGCTCTTTCCTTGCACCGTGCGGCCTGGTCGCTGGCCCTGCTGATGGTGCTGGCCGCGTGCAGTTCGCCCGGCCCGCGGCGGCCGGCGATCGATGCTGACGGCCCCGGTGTTCGCGTGCCGCCCGGGCTGGATCGGGTGCCCGACGCCGAGCCCCGCCTCGAGCCCTTGCGTCTGGGTGGCCCCAACAAGCCCTACCAGGTGCTGGGCCGCTGGTACACGCCTGCGGCCAGCGACATCGCCTGGCGCGAGACCGGGCTGGCGTCGTGGTACGGCGCACGCTTCCACGGCCGGCCCACGGCCAGTGGCGAGACCTACGACATGTTCGCCATGACGGCGGCGCACAAGACGCTGCCGCTGCCCAGCTATGCGCGCGTGCGCAACCCGGCCAACGGGCGCGAGGTGGTGGTGCGCATCAACGACCGTGGGCCTTTCGTCGACGGCCGTGTCATTGACTTGAGCTACGCGGCCGCACTGCGCCTGGGCGTGCTGGGCGGGGTGGCGCCGGTCGAGCTGGTGCGCATCACTGCGGACGAAATCCGCGCCGGGCTGTGGCAGCGCCAGCGTCGCGGGTCGGCGCCGGCGCCGGCGCCTGTGCCTGTGCCTGATGCACCCCCGTTGCGCGACGATGATGATCCGCTGGGGGCCATGCTGGTCGACCGCGGCCTGGCGCCGCCGCCGCAGCCCTGATCACGCCAGGGCTACAGCAGGGCCCGGCAGGCCGGGTGTGCAGCAGAACCTGTCAAGCCAGGTGCTGCAACGCTGCCGTGAAGTGGCAGCCGCTGCCGGCCAGCACGAACAGATGCCAGATGAAGTGGCTGTAACGCAGCCGGTGATCGATCAGGAAGAACACCGCGCCGACCATGTAGGCGGCGCCGCCGCCGGCAATCAGCAGGATCTGCCCGGCCGACAGCACGGCCAGCGTCGGCAGCGCCGCCGCTGCCGCCACCCAGCCCAGCGCGACGTACAGCAGCGTGCTGCGCAGGGGGCAGCGCAGACCACCGCCGGCCTTGCACACGATGCCCAGCAACGCCAGCAGCCACACCAGGCCGAAGGCGACCAGGCCGTTGTCGCTGTCCAGGTTGCGCAAGGCAAAGGGCGTGAAGCTGCCGGCGATGAAGAGAAAGATCGCCGCGTGGTCGACGCGGTTCAGCCATTGTTTGGCGCGGCCCGGCGGCAGCGCGTGATAGACGGTCGACGCCAGGTAGACCAGCGTCATTGTCAATGCGAACACCGCGGCACCGACCACGCTGCCAGGCCGTGCCGGCAGCCAGCCCGAGGCCAGCAGCACCGGCAACGACGCCGCGGCCAGCAGGCAGCCCAGGCCGTGGCTCAGCGCGTTGGCCGCCTCTTCGCGCAGGCTTTGCGGGATGACAAGGGCGGGGGTGGAAGACATGGCAAGTGACAGTACCTGCCTGGATTCTCGGCAGCTTGAGGTGCCGCCTACACCCCCAGTACAGACGACACCCCAGTCGCTCAGCGCCCGCCCGTGACATCGATCACCGTGCCGGTGACGTAGCTCGCCGCATCGGACAACAGCCACAGCACCGCCGCGGCCACCTCATCGGCACTGCCGGCGCGCTGCATCGGCACCTGGGGTGCCAGCTGCTGCACGCGGTCGGGCAGGCCGCCGCTGGCATGGATGTCGGTGTCGATGATGCCCGGGCGCACGGCGTTCACTCGCACGCCCTCGGCTGCCACCTCGCGCGCCAGCCCGAGCGTGAAGGTGTCGATCGCGCCCTTGCTGGCGGCGTAGTCCACGTACTGCCCGGGCGAGCCGAGCCGGGCCGCTGCCGACGACAGGTTGACGATGGCGCCACCCGGGCCACCGTGCCGGCGGCTCATGCGCCGCAGCGCCTCGCGGGCACACACAATACTGCCCAGGATGTTGGTGTCGAACATGCGACGCAGCCGCGCCAGGCTCATCGTGTCCACACGCTGCGGCTGGTCGACGATGCCGGCGTTGTTGACCAGGCCGGCCAGCGGCCCGAGTTCGGCGTCGACGCGAGCGAACATCGCCAGAACCTGGGCCTCGTCGGCAACGTCGGCCTGCACGGTGATGGCGCGGCGCCCGGTGCGGCGCACGTCGGCGGCCACCTGCTCGGCGGCTGTTGCGTCACGCAGGTAGTTGATCGCCAGGTCCCAGCCGGCAGTCGCGGCCTGACGGCAGCAGGCCGCACCGATGCCGCGGCTGCCACCGGTGACGAGCAGCACGCGCGTTGCCGTCATGGCGCTCAGTCCTTGATCAGCCGCGTCACGTTGGCCGGGGTCGGCGCGGGCCAGCCGGCTTCGCGCGCGGTGTGCAGGATGGCCTGGTTGGTGTCGAAGTACACCTGCCAGTAGTTGTCAGTGTGCGTGTAGGGACGCACCGCGATCACCGGTCCGACCAGGTTGATGTCGAGCACGCTGACCTCGGGCGGCCGCGTCTTGCTGACATTGGCCACCTGCAGCACGGCGGCCGTGAGGCGGGCCACGGCGTCGGTCGTGTCGACGCCACCGGCCAGTTGCGCCGTGCGTTCGACGCGCCGCTCGGGCAGGGCAGAGTAGTTTTGAATGGGGTCGGCGAAGATCTTGCCGTTGCCGACGATGGTCATCACGTTATCGGGCGTGACCAGGGTGGTGCCGAACAGCCCCAGCTCGTGCACGGTGCCGGTCAGGCCCGCGACGCTGACGAAGTCACCCACCTTGAACGGACGCAGCACCAGCATGAAGGCGCCGGCGGCAAAGTTGCCCAGCATGCCGCTCCAGGCCGCCCCGATCGCCACGCCCGCACCGGCCAGCATGGCCGCGAACGAGGTCGTCTGGATGCCGAAGTAGCCCAGGATGCCGAGCACCAGCGCGATGTTCAGCGCGATGGTGATGATCGAGCCCAGGTACTTGGTCAGCGTGGGGTCGACATGGTTGCGGCTCATCGACGCGCGCACCAGATCGATCACCTTGCCGATCAGCCAGCGGCCGATGATCCAGAACGCGACGGCTGCCGCCACCTTGATGGCCAACTCGGTGACGGTGGTGCTGAGAAACTGCTGAATCGAGCTGAGGTCCATGGGTTTCCTCCGGGACGTTGTGGTGTGTGCTGGGCCGCGCCGTCGCGCCGCCGATGCGTGGCTTCGTCGCGCG
>JADJHR010000005.1 GCA_016707445.1 Rubrivivax sp. | reverse complement strand
CGCTGGATGGCCAGCATCACTTGCGCGCATTGCGCGAACAGGCGCTGGTAGTAGGCCAGCGACGGCTCGGCGCGCATCTCCTTCAGATCATGACCGGCGCAGAAGGCGCGGCCTGCTGCGGCGATCACCACCACCCTCGCCTTCGCATTGGCCGCCACGGTGTCGAGTTGCGCCTGCAGCGCGGCCAGCATGGCTTCGGACAGCGAATTGAAGGCTTGGGGGCGGTTCAGCGTGAGCGTGACCACGCCGCGTTCATCTTGGTGATGCTGGACCAGGGTGTCTGTGTTCATGGCTTGCTCCTCATTCGATCGCCGAGCTACTGCGGGCACGCTCGCGCAGCTGGAACTTCTGGATTTTGCCCGTGCTGGTCTTCGGGATCGGTTCGAAGCGGATCTCGCGCGGCAGCTTGTAGCTGGCCAGCAGTGCCTTGCAATGCTGGACCAGTTCTTCGGCGCTGACCGTCGATCCGGTCTTGATCTCGACATAGGCGACCGGCGTCTCGCCCCACTTCGGGTCGGGACGCGCCACCACCGCGCAGGCCAGCACGGCCGGGTGGCGGTACAGCGCATCTTCGACCTCGATGCTGCTGATGTTCTCGCCGCCGCTGATGATGATGTCCTTGCTGCGGTCCTTGATCTTTACGTAGTGGTCGGCCTCCATCACCGCCAGATCCCCGGTGTGGAACCAGCCGCCGTCGAAGGCCTTGTCGCTGGCAGCCGGGTTCTTCAGATAGCCCTTCATCACGATGTTGCCGCGGAACATGATCTCGCCCATGGTCTGGCCGTCGGCGGGCAGCAACTGCAGCGTCTCGGGGTGGCGCACAGTCATGCCTTCCTGCAGCATGTAGCGCACACCCTGGCGACCATTCAGCCGCGTCTGCTCGGACAGGCTCTCGGTGGCCCAGCGGTCGCGCTTGACGGCCACCGCCGCCGGGCCGTAGACCTCGGTCAAGCCGTAGACATGCGTGATGTCGATGCCCAGATGGGCCATGCCTTCGATCATCGCCGCCGGCGGCGCGGCGCCGGCCACCATGCCTCGCACCTTCTGCGCAATGCCCTGGTGCATCTCGGTCGGCGCATTGAGCAGCAGGCTGTGCACGATCGGCGCGGCGCAGTAATGATCGACACCGTGGTCGCGCATCGCCAGCAGGATGGCCTGCGCCTCGACACGGCGCAGGCAGACATGGGTGCCACCGAGCATCGCCACGGTCCAGGGAAAGCACCAGCCGTTGCAGTGGAACATCGGCAGCGTCCACAGGTACTTTGGGAAATGCGGCATCGTCCAGGTGGCCGCGTTGCACACTGCATTGAGGTACGCGCCGCGGTGGTGCGTGACCACACCCTTGGGGTCGCCGGTGGTGCCGCTGGTGTAGCTGACGGCGATGGCATCCCATTCGTCCGCCGGGCCGTCCAGCTGCGCCAGGGGGTCGTGTCGGCGCAGCAGGTCCTCGTAGTCGTGGTGGCCAATGCGTTCGCCGGCGCCGTGGTATTCGCTGTCTGACACGTCGATCACGATCAGCTCGCGGCCATGCTGTTCACGCAGCAGGCGCACGGCCTCGACCATCAGCGGTGCGAATTCGCGGTCGGTGATCAGCACCCGCGCTTCGCAGTGGTTCATCTGCCAGGCCAGCAGCGGCGCGTCCAGCCGCGTGTTCAGCGTGTTCAGCACCGCGTTCAGCGCAGGCACCGCATAGTGCGCCTCGACCATCTCGGGCGTGTTGGGCAGCATCACGCTGACGGTGTGCATGCGGCCGACGCCCAAGGCACGCAGGGCCGCAGCCAGGCGTGCCGAACGCTCGCGCAGTTGCGCCCAGGTGTAGCAGCGCGCGCCGTGCACCACCGCTGGCAGGTCACCGAAGACTTCGGCGCTGCGCTCGACAAAGCTCACCGGCGACAAGGCCACATGGTTGGCCGAGTTCTTGTCCAGGTGCTGGTCGTAGATGCTCATCATGGTTCCTCACATCACGCCTAAGGTCTTGAAAACCTCGATCGCATCAGCGCGAACAGTTCGCCGTCGTGTTTCCACATGGTCCGGCCCCGGTTCAACGCGGGTCGCGCCGTTGGGCCGGAACGACCCGAGCCCCCGCTGGCGAAGTTTCATGCGCAGGCATGATTCATCGCCCCGCTCGGTCCTTCTTGTTCTGCGCGTCGATGCGCTCGCGCGCGGCCTGCCAGTCGGCGTCGCTCCAGCTTCGCAGTTCGTAGAAGTTGCCGCCCGTGGCCAGCGCGCTGCCACCGTCCATCATGATGCTCTGCCCGGTCAGCCAGTCGCACTGCCCCGGGGCCATCAGAAAGCTGGCCAGGTTCTGCAGTTCGCTCATGGCGCCGGCTCGGGCCATGGGGTTGCGTTCACGGCTGCGCGCGCCGGGTTCTTCGCCGGGGTTCAATCGCTTGCTCATGCCTTCGGTGGGGATCTCGCCGGGGCCCACCGCATTCAGGCGCACGCCGTACTTTGCCCATTCGACCGCCAGCGACTTGGTCATGACGTCGATGCCGGCCTTGCTCATCGCCGACGGCACCACATAGGGGCTGCCGTTGTCGACCCAGGTGACGATGATGCTCATCACGTTGCGATAGGGCTGGCCGGGCTTCCAGACGCCGGATTTGGCCTGGGCCACCCAGCGTTTACCCACCGCCTGCGTGACGTAGAAGCTGCCATGGAAGACGATGCCGGCAACGGCGTCGAAGGCCCGCGGCGACAGGCTTTCGGTGGGCGCGATGAAGTTGCCGGCAGCGTTGTTGACCAGACCGCTCAGGCCTCCGCAGGCGAACAGCGCTTCGACCATCTCGTCGACCGCCGGCGCGTCGCGGATGTCGACACCGAAGGTATCGATGTGTCGGCCCGGAAACTGCGTGCGCCAGGCCTCGGCCGTCTCGTCGCACACGGCCTTGCGGCGGCCGCAGATGGCCAGATCGGCCCCCAGCGACAGAAAGCGCTCGCCCATCGCCCGACCCAGCCCGGTGCCGCCGCCGGTGACCAGGATGCGCTGGCCGGACATCAGATCATTTCGGTACATGCAGCGTCTCCGCACAGGCAAGGTCGGTCATCGTACGCCCGGCCGCAGCCCCGTCATCAACGCGTCGGGCGATGGATCAGAATGGCGGCGCCGATCGCATTGCGTCGATCGAAGCCGGAAACAGGGACTCGAACGGAGTGTGCGCGCCGCCGCCCGCCGCGCTCTGGCCATCGAGTCCGTCGACATGGGGCGCCGAAACCTGGATATCGCCGGCGCCGCGCGACGACGGGTCAGCCGCTTGCCGCGGCCCAAGCCGAGATCGATGCTGATCTGTGAATACAACTGCTGCAGCGCCTGGTTGCCGGTGCTGCCGGGCATCGGCGGATAGGCCTCGGCAAAGCTGATCGTCGCCGTACTGCCTGGCAGGTTCTGCGCAACGAACTCGCTGAAGCCATCGGGATTGAGCGTGCCGCTGTTGATGTTCACCGAACGTCCGAGCAGGGCCACTGCGGCCGACGTGCGGGCCTTGACGGCTTCGACCATGCGCTGCTCGTCCGGCGCCGCTCGGCCCGGACCGGGCTGCTGAGCAAGGGCAACAGGCCCAGCAACGTCGTCCACTGCAGCAAGCGGTGCATGGTCATCCCCCTTCAATCCCCGACTGCAAGCGGTCAGCTCACGGCCTGCAACAGCGCCTGATCGATGTCCCAAAGGATGTCGTCGATGTGCTCCAGACCGACCGAGATGCGCACCATGTCGGGCCCGACACCGGCCGCGGCCAGTTGCTCGGGTTCGAGCTGCCGGTGGGTCGTGCTGGCCGGATGGCTGATCAGCGTTCGCGTGTCGCCGATGTTGACCAGGTGGCTCATGAACTGCGCGCCTTCGATGAAACGCACGCCGGCGGCCTCACCGCCCTTGACGCCGAAAGCCAGCAACCCCGAGGCGCCGCGCATCTGTCGCATCAGCAGCGCATGCTGCGGATGCTCGGGCAGGCCCGGGTAGTTGACCCAGTTCACCGCCCGATGCGATTGCAGAAAACGCGCCACCACCAGCGCGTTGTCGCAGTGGCGTTCCATGCGCAGCGGCAGCGTTTCGACGCCTTGCAGGATCTGCCAGGCACTGCCTGGCGCCAGCGCGGCGCCGTAGACGCGCAGCGTCTCCATGCGGCAACGCATCGTGAAGCCGAAGTCGCCGAAGGTCTCGAAGAAGCGCACGCCGTGGTAGCTGGGTGACGGCTCGGTCATGCCCGGGAACTTGCCGTTGTCCCAGGGAAAGCGACCGCTCTCCACGACCACGCCGCCGAGCGTGGTGCCGTGTCCGCCCAGGTACTTGGTGGCCGAATGCACGACGATGTCGGCACCCAGGTCCAGCGGGTTGCACAAGCAGGGGCTGGGCACGGTGTTGTCCACCACCAGCGGCACGCCGTGCGCGTGCGCCACTTCGGCCACCGCGGTGATGTCCAGCACCACCAGGCTGGGGTTGCCCAGGCTTTCGGCGTAGACGGCACGGGTGTTCGGGCGCATCGCGGCCGCAAAGGCCTGCGGGTCACGTGCATCGACGAAGCTGACTTCGATGCCGAACTTGGCCAGGCTGACGGCCAGCATCGTCACGCTGCCGCCGTACAAGGCGCCGGCGGCCACGACATGATCGCCGCTGCCCAGCAGCGTCATCAGCGCCAGTGCCTCGGCGGCCATGCCCGATGCGGCGGCGACGGCGGCGCGGCCGTTCTCCAGCGCAGCCACCCGCTCTTCGAGCGCGGCCACCGTCGGGTTGGACAGCCGCGAATAGACGTTGCCAAAAGTCTGCAGGTTGAACAGCGCCGCAGCATGCGCGGCGCTGTCGAAGACGAAACTGGTGGTCTGATAGATTGGCAGTGCACGCGCCCCGGTGGCCGCGTCGGGCAACTGGCCGGCGTGGATGGCCAGCGTCTCGGGCCGGAAGCGGTGCTCAGCCATGGTGGCTGCCTTGCAGGGCAGGCGCTGCCGGCCGGGTGGCCGAGATCACGCGCGTGTTCACGCCGGCCCAGTGCAGGCCGCCGAACAGACGCGCGTGCTCGATCTTCACGCAGCGGTTCATCACGCTGTCGATGCCGGCGGCACGGGCCAGCGCGTCAGCTTCGGTGTTGAGCACCCCAAGCTGCTGCCACAGGCAGCGGGCGCCGATCGCGATCGCGTCGCGCGCCACCGGCAGCACATCGTCGGTCTTTCTGAAGATGTCGACCATGTCGACGGCGAACGGGATGTCGCGCAGGCTGGCATAGGCCTTCTGGCCCAGCACCTCGGCGTAGGCCGGCGTCACCGGCACGATGCGATAGCCCTGCTGCTGCAGGTAGCTGCCGGCGAAGAAGCTCGGCCGATGCCATTGCGCCGACAAGCCGACCACCGCGATGGTGCGGCATTGCGACAGGATGCGGCGCAGGGTCGCGATGTCGATGTCGATGTCGTTGTCGATGTCCATGGGCCCGACTGTAGCCACCCTGACCTGGCTTGCCGAGCCGAGCCGAGCCGAGCCGAGCCGGGCAGGGCTGTCAACCCAAAGTAGAAATGTCCCCCTTCGCACCAGATAGAGATGTCCCTTGAGGGCGGCGGAGGTCAGGGCCGCTTTTGCGTTGCGGTGGGCTGCGCAGGGCCAAGCCCGGAGCGGCCCGCCGCAACGCGCGCCGCCACGATGGGTGGTGTATCTGGTCGATAGACGCCGTGTGCGCGCTGGCTGTCCTGGAACGCCAGTTCCGACTTCAAGCGGGCCAGCCGCTCGCGCTCAGGGTCGGCGGCCCTGCGCAGCGGCTTGAGTTTGTCGTCCAGCGTCTTGGCGTCAGCTCCTTTGCCCCGGCTCAGGTGCTCATGACAAGCGAATTGCCGGTGCCGCAAGCGCCGCCCCGGTAACTCAGGCCGAGTTCGCCGTCAGCATGCTGCACGATGTCGACCATCGCGCGCGCTGCTGGCGCGTGCGGCTGAGCGGGCTCGATTGCGGCACCTTGCCCTCGAAGCGGCAAGCACCCTGGGCGCTGAGTTGACGCTGGTGGTGCAGCGCGCAAATCTCGCGCAGCGCCTGGCTCGTGCCGCGCCAGGGCTGGTGCAGATCAGCCGCCTCGCGCGGTGCCACGGCGAAGCGCCGGTTGTGCTGTTGCAAGTACGTGCCCAGCCATTCGTTGGCTTGCTCGATGCCTGCGATGCCTTGCAGCCGCAGTGCTTTGCACAGGCGGTCTTGCAGCGTCTGGAACAGCCGCTCCACCCGGCCCTTAGCTTGTGGCGTGTGGGCGCAGATGGGCTCGATGTGAAGCTGCAGCAACGCGCGCTCGAACTGCGTCGGCTTGGGGTCTTCGGGGTCGGATTTGGTGAAGATGCCGTGGCGGTCGCTGTACAGGGCCAACGGCGCGCCGTGGCGCTGTACGACCTCGTGCAGCACGGCGAAGTACGCCTCGGTGGTTTCCTGTGGCGAGAACTTCGCGCCAAGCACCTGGCCTGTAGCGTCGTCGATGAAGGCGATCAAGCAGCACTTGTCAGCACGGCCCTCGAACCAGTCGTGGTGGCTGCCGTCGATCTGCACCAACTCGCCCACGCAGGCGCGGCGCTCGCGCGGGCTGTGCACGCGCTTGGCCCGGCGCAGCCGGGCCTTCCACAGCCCGGCTTCGATTATCCAGCCGCGGAGCGTCTCGGTGCTGTAGACAAAGCCGTGATCTCGCGCCAGGTACTCGCGCGCCAGCTCGGGGCCGAAGTCGGCGTAGTGCTGGCGCACCAGCGCGACGAATTGCTCGCGCTCCAAGGGCGCGATCCGCCGGTTGCTCGGAACGCCGCGCTTGCGCGAGACCAGCCCCGCTGGCCCCTGCTCGCGAACTCGCCGGCACAGCCTTTTGACCTGCCGTACCGATATACCCAATACCAGCGCAGCCTGCGCTTGGCTCATCTCGCTCGCCACCAGCCGCTGCACAACCGCGTACCGCTGCGCTTCCTTCTGACTCATCAGCCTCTCCCCATCTCGCACACCTCTGTCTCCTCGCTGCTCGCAAGGGGACACTTCTATCTGGGGCGAAGGGGACACTACCGTTTGGGGCTCACACGAGCCGGGCAGGGCAGGGCCCGCTGTACACTGAGCTTCGTCAGGAGAGAGCCAGCCCGAATGCCGGCCGCCGAAGGCGCAGAGGACATTGCCTCGAACGCTCAGGCAAAAGGACTGACCAGCCAGAACCTCACTGGAGAGAGGCCACTGCCAGCAGGTGGCCCACCGAAGGGGCAAGGGCCGCCGGCCGAGGACTGATGTCCGAGGTGCGGCGGCACCGAATCTCTCAGGTAAAGCGGACAGCGAGGGCAGCGGTCACCGACGCGTCGGTGATCGATTTCCTGCCCCCGAAAAGGACTGCCGCCGTGACCGCTGACCCCGCCCTCCAGCAAACGCCCTTGCATGCCCTGCATCAGGAGCTCGGCGCCCGCATGGTGTCGTTTGCCGGCTACGAGATGCCGGTGCAATACCCCACCGGCGTGATCGCCGAACACCTGCACTGCCGCAGCGCGGCGGCCCTGTTCGATGTCTCGCACATGGGCCAGGTGCGGCTGATCGGCGCCGGCGCTGCTGCCGCACTGGAATCACTGGTGCCGGCCGACCTGATCGGTCTCGCCGTCGGTCGCCAGCGCTACACCTTCTTCACCAACGCCAGCGGCGGCATTCTGGATGATCTGATGGTCGTGCGACCACCGCAGGACGCCGGCTACGGCGACCTGCTGCTGGTGGTCAATGCCGGCCGCAAGGCGGCCGACATCGCCCACCTGCAGACGAACCTGGGCACCTTCTGCGTTGTGGCGCCGATGCCCGACCAGGCCCTGCTCGCGCTGCAGGGCCCGGCGGCGGAGACGGCACTGGGCCGGCTGGTGCCGGCGGCGGTCGACTTGGCCGAACTGGCCTTCATGGCCGGCGCAAGATTCGACATCGCCGGCGCGCCCTGCTTCGTCACACGCTCGGGCTACACCGGCGAGGACGGGTTCGAGATCTCGGTGCCCACCGCGCAGGCCGAGGCCGTGGCCAGGGCGCTGCTGGCCCAGCCCGAGGTCAAGCCCGCTGGCCTGGGCGCACGTGACACGCTGCGGCTGGAAGCCGGACTGTGCCTGTACGGCCACGACATCGACACCACCACCAGCCCGATCGAAGCCGGTCTGCAATGGGCGATCCAGAAAGTTCGGCGGCCCGGTAGTGCCCGCGCCGGTGGCTACCCCGGTGCCGCGGCCATCGAAAGCCAGTTGGCCAGCAGCCCGCCCAGCGTGCGGGTGGGCTTGCTGGGCCTGGAGCGCGTGCCGGTGCGCGAAGGCGCGAGTCTGGTCGACGCGCATGGGCGCAAGCTCGGACGGGTCACCAGCGGCACGCTGGCACCCACGGTCAACCAGCCGATCGCGATGGCCTACCTGCCACGCGACCATGCCAGGGCGCAGCACGAGGTGTATGCCGAGGTGCGTGGCCGTCGCCTGCCGATGCGCGTGGTGCCGCTGCCCTTTACGCCGCACCACTACAAGCGCTGACGATCTTTTTTTCCCCCACCCCAACCGACCCCGACCTGGAGCCTGCCGATGACGACCATGTTCACCCCCGACCACGAGTGGATCAACATCGAAGACCACGAAGCCGCCGTCGTCGGCATCACCATGCACGCGCAGGACGCCCTGGGCGACGTGGTGTTCGTCGAACTGCCCGAGGTGGGCCGCACCTACAAGCGCGGCGAGGTGGCCGGGGTGGTCGAATCGGTCAAGGCCGCAGCCGACCTGTACATGCCGGTCGAGGGCGAAGTGGTCGAGATCAACACCGCGCTGAAGGACGACCCGTCACTGGCCAACAGCGACCCCATGGGCCACGGCTGGTTCTTCAAGGTGCACGTCACGCACATGGAGCAGTTCGACGAGCTGATGGACCCGCCGGGCTACGACGCCCTGCTCAAAACCTTGTAGGCCCGCCGCCCGCGCCCCGATCCACCACCCGCAACGACCCGCCCCATGTTGATGTCTGCCCTGCCCTCGCTCGACGAACTCGAGAACGCGTCGGAATTCACCGCACGCCACATCGGCCCCTGGGCCGACGACGAGCAGCACATGCTGTCGGTGATCGGTGCGGCCAGCCGCAGCGCGCTGATCGACGCCATCGTGCCGCGCAGCATCGTGCGCGCCAGCCCGATGGACCTGCCGGCGCCGGCCACCGAGGCGCAGGCCCTGGCCGAGTTGAAGGCGCTGGCCGCGCGCAACCGGGTGCTAAAAAGTTTCATCGGTCAGGGGTATCACGGCACCCATACGCCGGGTGTCATCCAGCGCAACATCCTCGAGAACCCGGCCTGGTACACGGCCTACACACCGTATCAGGCCGAGATCTCGCAGGGCCGCATGGAAGCGCTGGTCAACTTTCAAACCATGGTCTGCGACCTCACCGGCATGGCGATTGCCAATGCCTCGATGCTCGACGAGGCCACCGCCGCCGCTGAGGCCATGACGCTGGCCCGGCGCAGCGTGAAGAGCAAGCACCAGACCTTCGTGGTGGCCGGCGACTGCCATCCGCAGACCATTGAAGTGATCCAGACCCGTGCCGCACCGCTGGGCATCCAGGTGGTGCTGGCCAATTCGGCCGATGAGTGGGACGCGCTGGTTGCCGCAGGCGAGTACTTTGCCGTGCTGGTGCAGATGCCCACCACCAGCGGCGCCATCCACGATGTGCGGGCCGACGTGGCGCGCATCCATGCACATCAGGCAGCCCTGATCGTCGCGGCCGATCTGCTGGCGCTGACGCTGATCACGCCACCGGGCGAATGGGGCGCCGACATCGCACTGGGCAGCACGCAGCGTTTTGGCGTGCCGATGGGCGGCGGCGGCCCGCATGCTGCCTACCTGGCTTGTCGCGATGAATTCAAGCGCAGCCTGCCTGGCCGCCTGGTGGGGGTGAGCATCGACGCGCATGGCGCCAGCGCCTACCGGCTGGCGCTGCAGACGCGCGAGCAGCACATCCGGCGCGAAAAGGCCACGAGCAACATCTGCACCGCGCAGGTGCTGCTGGCGGTGATGGCCAGCATGTACGCCGTCTACCACGGCCCCGCAGGGCTGAAACGCATTGCGCGGCGCGTGGCCAGCTACACCGCCATCCTGGCGCGGGGGCTGCGCGAGCTGGGCGTGACGGTCCGCAACAGCAGCGCCTTCGATGCGCTGACGCTGGACACCGGTGCAGCCACCGCCGAGATCGCTGCGCGCGCGGTGGCTGAGGGCATGAACCTGCGCCGCTATCCCGAATGGGGCGACACGATGCTGGGCATCTGCCTGGACGAGACCACGACCCGTGACGACATCGACGCGCTGTGGCGGCTGTTCGCCAGCCAGGGCCAGCCGCTGCCCGACTGGTCCAGCTTCAACAAGGGCGTGCAGCCGATGATTCCCGAGGCGCTGCGCCGCACCAGCGCCTTCCTGACGCACCCGGTGTTCAACACGCACCACAGCGAGACCGAGATGCTGCGCTACATCCGCAGCCTGAGCGACAAGGACCTGGCGCTGGACCGCAGCATGATCCCGCTGGGCAGCTGCACCATGAAGCTCAACGCCACCAGCGAGATGATCCCCATCACCTGGCCCGAATTTGCACAGGTGCACCCCTTTGCACCGCACGACCAGTTGGCGGGTTACTGGGCAATGAACGACCAGCTCTGTGCCTGGCTGGCCCAGGCCACGGGTTACCGGGGTGTCAGCCTGCAGCCCAATGCCGGCAGCCAGGGTGAATATGCGGGCCTGCTGATCATCAGGGCCTGGCACGCCGCGCGCGGGCAGGCGCAGCGCAACATCTGCCTGATCCCGGCGTCGGCGCATGGCACCAACCCGGCCAGCGCGCAGATGGCGGGCATGACCGTGGTGGTGACCGCCTGCGACGCGATGGGCAACGTCGACATGGACGATCTGCAACGCCACTGCGAGAAGCACAGCGCCAACCTGGCCGCGGTGATGATCACCTACCCCAGCACGCACGGCGTGTTCGAGGTGCGCGTGCGCGAGCTGTGCGCGCTGGTGCACCAGCATGGCGGCCGGGTCTACGTCGACGGTGCCAACATGAACGCGCTGGTGGGCCTGGCGGCGCCGGGTGAATTCGGCGGCGACGTCAGTCACCTCAATCTGCACAAGACGTTCTGCATCCCGCACGGCGGTGGCGGGCCGGGCGTGGGCCCGGTGGCCGTGGTCGAGGATCTGGTGCCCTTCCTGCCCGCGCACCGCAGCGCCGGGCTGGGTGGGCCGCACAGCGTCGGCGCGGTCAGCGCGGCGCCGCTGGGCAATGCGGCCGTGCTGCCAATCAGCTGGATGTACTGCCGCATGATGGGGTCACAGGGTCTGCGCGACGCCACCGAGGTGGCGATCCTGTCGGCCAACTACATCGCGGCGCGGCTGGCCGACCACTACCCGGTGCTCTACAGCAGCGGCCATGCCCAACTCAAGGGCGGTGGCGTGGCGCACGAATGCATCCTCGACCTGCGCCCGCTGAAGGACGCCACCGGCAAGGACCGCGGCATCTCAGCCGAGGACGTCGCCAAGCGCCTGATCGACTACGGTTTCCACGCGCCGACGCTGAGCTTTCCGGTTGCCGGCACGCTGATGGTGGAACCGACCGAGAGTGAGCCGCTGGCGGAACTC
Organism: Rubrivivax sp.; assembly: GCA_016707445.1. Classification (GTDB taxonomy): domain Bacteria; phylum Pseudomonadota; class Gammaproteobacteria; order Burkholderiales; family Burkholderiaceae_C; genus Rubrivivax. The sequence continues at coordinate 603,682 of JADJHR010000005.1, read as the reverse complement.
GACCGCTTCTGCGACGCCATGATCGCCATTCGCGGCGAGATCGCACGCGTCGAACGTGGCGAATGGCCGCAGGACGACAACCCGCTGAAGAACGCGCCGCACACCGCGCCGGCGCTGCTCGGGGTCGACTGGCCGCACCCCTATTCACGCGAGCAGGCTGCATTTCCGGCGGCCGCACTTCGCGGGCAGAAGTACTGGTCGCCGGTGGGCCGCGTCGACAACGTCTGGGGCGACCGCAACCTGATGTGCAGCTGCCCGCCGCTGAGCGTCTACGCCGACTGAACGGCCCGGCAGCAGCGTATGGCCCTGTCGGTCTTCGACCTCTTCAAGATCGGCATCGGTCCCAGCAGCAGCCACACCGTGGGCCCGATGCGTGCGGCACGGCTGTTTGCCCGCCACCTGCTCAACGCCGGCCTGCTCGACCGCACGGCGCGCATCCAGAGTCAGCTCTACGGCTCGCTGGGTGCCACCGGAAAGGGGCATGGCAGCGACAAGGCGGTCATGCTCGGCCTGTCCGGCCATGAGCCCGACACGGTGGGCGTCGACGCCGTGCCCGGGCTGCTGGCCGAGATGCGCAGCAGCGGCCGCATGCTGCTGCTCGGCCGGCACGCGGTGAGCTTTGCAGAGAAGGACGACCTGAAGTTCTACCGCCGCGAGACCCTGCCCTTTCACGCCAACGGCATGCGCTTCACGGCCTTCGACGCCGATGGCGCCGAGATCGACCAGCGCTGCTACTACTCAGTGGGCGGCGGCTTCGTGGTCAGCGAACAGGTCGCTGCCGACGGTGAGCGGCAGAAGGTCATCGCGCCAGACGTCACCGCGCTGCCCTACCCGTTCAAGAGTGGCGCCGACCTGCTGCTGCAGGCGAACGGGCTCGGCGTGTCCATTGCCGAAGTCATGCGCCGCAACGAACGCCACTGGCGCAGCGACGCCGAGATCGACACCGGGCTGCTCGGCATCTGGGGCGTGATGCAGGATTGCGTTCGCCGCGGCTGCGCCACCGAGGGCGTGCTGCCCGGCGGGTTCAAGGTGCGGCGCCGCGCTGCACCGCTGTATCGCGCGCTCACCAGCAACCCCGAGGCCGCGCTGCGCGACCCGCTGCAGGTGATGGATTGGGTCAACCTCTACGCGCTGGCGGTGAACGAGGAAAACGCCGCCGGCGGGCGCGTGGTGACGGCCCCCACCAACGGTGCCGCCGGCATCGTGCCGGCGGTGTTGCATTACTACAGCCGCTTCGTCCACCACAGCAACGACCAGGGCGTGATCGACTTCCTGCTCACCGCCGCGGCGATCGGCATCCTGTACAAGGAAAACGCCAGCATCAGCGGTGCTGAGGTCGGCTGCCAGGGTGAGGTCGGCGTGGCATGCAGCATGGCCGCCGCTGCGCTGTGCGCGGTGATGGGCGGCACGCCCGAGCAGGTCGAGAACGCCGCCGAGATCGGCATGGAACACCACCTGGGCCTGACCTGTGACCCGGTCGGTGGGCTGGTTCAGATCCCCTGCATCGAGCGCAATGCGATCGCCTCGGTGAAGGCCATCAACGCCGCGCGCATGGCCCTGCGCGGCGACGGCACGCACCATGTCAGCCTGGACAAGGTCATCAAGACCATGCGCGAGACCGGCGCCGACATGATGACCAAATACAAGGAGACCGCGCGCGGCGGTCTGGCGGTGAACATCGTCGAGTGCTAAGTCCCGCCCTCGGCGCGCTTTCGCACTTCGCGGCTTTCGATGATGATCAGCGCCTCGGCCAGGGTCTCGACCGACAGGCCCTGCTCGCGCATCTTCTCCAGGTACTTCACCGCCAGTTCGACCTGTTCTTTCACGTTCAGTCCAGCCGCGGCCTGCAACTGCGGCGGGGCGGCAGGTGGCGGCGGCGCCGGTTGCGGCACCGGCATGGCGGCACGGGTCGGGGGTGCGATCGGTGGCGGCGGCGCCACTGCGACGGGCGCCGCCGGCGCGGCCTGAACCTGGTGCAGGATGGGAACGACGTCGGTGCCTTGCAGCATCGCATCGATCGCGGCCTGTTCGGCCTCGACGGCCGCCTCTTGCGCCTTCTTGGCTTCGGCGTCGCCGCCGAAGGCCTGCTTGGCGAACTTGGCCAGTTCGTAGCCGTCGCGCGTGTTCAGGAACTCGGTCTCGACGTGGGCCGGCGCCGTGTTCTTCTTGTTGAACAGCCAGGAGGTCAGCAGTGAAAACGCGCTGAGCCTGCCCTTGCGCGCAGGACCAGCTTCATCTTTGTCGTGGGCCATCGGCTAGCTTTCGAGGAATGGCCATTGTTGTACACCGCTGCGGAGGCGGTGTCGAAAGGACCGACGAGATCCGGGATCGACACAGACCGCCTTGCGGCGGGCTGTGTTCCATGTCCCCGCTCAGCCGTCGCGCGTGAAATCGCGCGACGGCCTTCGCCAGCCGCAGTTCGCCTTCCGGCGATCTGCGCGCAGGCTTAGCCCATGTGCAGGCCACCGTTGCAGCTGAAATCGGCACCGGTGGTGAAGCCGGAGTCGTCACCGGCCAGCCAGGCCACCACGGACCCGATTTCTTCCGGTGTGCCCAGGCGCTTGACCGGAATCGTTGCGATGATCTTTTCCAGGATCTCGGGCTTGATCGCGCGGACCATCTCGGTGCCGATGTAACCCGGGCTCACGGTATTGACCGTGATGCCCTTCGCCGCCAGCTCTTGCGCCAGCGCCATCGTGAACCCGTGCATGCCGGCCTTGGCCGCCGAGTAGTTGGTCTGGCCGGCCTGGCCCTTCTCGCCGTTGACCGAAGAGATCTGGATGATGCGGCCCCAGCCTTTTTCCACCATGCCCGGCACCACCTGCTTGGTGACGTTGAACATGCTGTTCAGGTTGGTGTCGATCACCGCCTTCCAGTCCTCGGGGCTCATCTTCAGGAACATGCGGTCGCGCGTGATGCCGGCGTTGTTGACCAGCACCTCGATCGGGCCATGCTCGGCCACCGCCTTGGCAAAGGCGTCGACGGTCGACTGCCAATCGGCCACGTTGCCCACCGAGGCGTAGAAGGTATTGCCCAGCGCCTTCTGTTCGCCCAGCCATTTGACATGGTCACGGCTGGGGCCGCAGCCGGCGATGACCTTGAAACCTTCTTTCGCCAGACGCTGGCAGATCGCGGTTCCGATGCCGCCCATGCCGCCTGTCACATATGCCACTTTTGCCATTTTTCGCTCCTGAGTTGTCGAGTTGTTGGGTTGTACGGTTGTCGTCTGACAGCGTGGTGCCGGCTGCCTTGGCCGTCAACGAGGGTTCCCCCGAGGACGCTGCCGGCTTCGACCGGCGTGGACTGGGTCGGTCCGACAGCCCGAAGTCTAGGCCTTGGCCTTGACGTAGCGGCCGGGCGCGGCCTCGATGGCCTTGTACTGGCGGTTGCCTGGCGCTTTGGGCGCAGCCACCAGCTTGCCGCTGTGGCCGCTCAGCCAGCTGCTCCAGTCGGTCCACCAGCTTCCCGGGTGCTCGCTGGCGCCGGCCAGCCAGGCGTCGGCGCCGGCCGGCAGCTTGGTGTTGGTCCAGTAGCAGCGCTTGCCCTTGGCGGGCGGGTTGATGACGCCGGCAATGTGGCCCGACGCACCGAGCACGAATCGCTTGTTGCCCGACATCACCCGCGTCGAGCCATAGGCCCCGGCCCAGGGCACGATGTGGTCCTCGCGCGAGCCATAGATGTACACCGGCGCCTCGATCGCCGACAGGTCGATCTTCTGCCCGCAGACGGTGGTTGCGCCAGGCTGCTTGAGCTTGTTCTCGAGGTAGGTGTTGCGCAGGTACCAGCAATACATGGGCCCCGGCAGGTTGGTCGAGTCGCCGTTCCAGTACAGCAGATCGAAGGGCGGCGGCGCTTCACCCTTCAGATAGTTGCCGACCACGTAGTTCCACACCAGATCATTGGGCCGCAGGAAGCTGAAGGTGGTTGCCAGTTCCTTGCCCTTGAGCAGGCCCGGCCCGCTGGGGGCCTGCGCGCCGATGGTCATCTCGCGCAGCCGCACCGAGGCTTCGTCGACGAAGATGTCGAGTACGCCGGTGTTGTCGAAGTCCAGCAGCGTGGTCAGCAGCGTCAATGACCGTGCCGGTTGCTCACCGCGAGCCGCCAGCACTGCCAGTGCGGTGGTGATGATGGTGCCGCCGACACAGAAGCCCAGCATGTTGGGGCGTGCATGGCCGGTGATGTCCTGCACCGCGCGGATGGCGCGGATCGCGCCATGCTCGATGTAGTCGTCCCAGGTCTTGTCGACCAGGCTTTCGTCCGGATTGCGCCAGCTGACCACGAAAGTGCGATGACCCTGCTCGACCGTGTAGCGGATGACCGAGTTCTCGGGCTGCAGATCGAGGATGTAGTACTTGTTGATGCAGGGCGGCACGAACAGCATCGGCCGCTCGTGCACCTTGGCCGTCAGCGGCTTGTATTCGATCAGCTGGAACAGCTCGTTCTCGAACACCACCGTGCCTTCGGTGGTGGCCACGTTGCGGCCGACCTCGAACACCGACTCGTCGGTCTGTGACACATGACCCTTGCGCACGTCGTCCAGCAGCAGCCGGATGCCGTTGGCGATGCTCTCGCCCTGCGTCGTCATCGCCTTCTTCAGGGCTTCGGGGTTGAAGGCCAGGTAGTTGCTGGGCGACGCCGCGTCGACCCACTGCTGCACCGCGAAGCGAATGCGGCCCTTGGTCTTTTCATCGCCCTGCACGCTCTCGGCCAGCTGCATCAGCGCGCGTGCGTTCAGCAGGTACATCTGCGCGCTGTAGGCGGCTGCAGGGTTCTCCAGCCAGGCCTGGCCGGCAAAGCGCTTGTCGCCGATGGGCGCCGGGGTGGCCTTGCCATCGGGCTGCAGGCGGGCGAGCGACTGGTTCCAGACCTCGGACACGCTCTTCAGATAGTCGGCCTGCACCTGGGCCAGATCGGCGGCCGGCACGCTCAGGCCAGACAGGCTTTTCCACATCTCGCCCAGCGCTGGCGCGATGCCGGCTGCAGGCAGATCGAACGGTGGCAGGCCGGGCGCCGCGGGCGATGGGTTCTTGCTGGAAGTCTTGGGCACCGGTGTCTCCTGGATTCTTGTTGGGGTTCTGGCTTCGACGGCGACGAAGCGGGCCCGATACGACGACAGCCTAACCGGGCTGACTTACCTTGCCATGACATCATGAGCCCTTGCCCTCACCGTCCAAAGGCTCGAGCCCATGTATCTGGTGATCATCGCGTGGTTGTACGTGGTTCTGATGATGGCGCTGGCCGAAGCCTTGTCCAGTCAAGGCAGCGTGCTCGGTGCGGTCTTCACCTTCGTCCTGTATGGCCTGCTGCCCTTGTCGATCGTGGTCTACATCCTGGGCACGCCGGCGCGCAAGCGCGCGCGGGCACGACGTGAGGCCGAGGCGTCAGCCGACGATGGCGATGCCGGCGGCCATGCGGCCGCTGCCGCTTCTGGGGCCGCTCTGGCCGTCACGGCGGAACGAAAAGAAATCTGAGGCCTGCTCGACCGTGCACCATTGGCCACCGCTGATCTGCGCGACGCCCAGCGTCTGCAGGCGCTGACGCGCCAGGCCGGCCAGGTCGGCCAGCCAGCGCGGGTCGCCGTCGGCGCGGTCGTGGCGACGGAACAAGGCGCTGTCGGTGGTGCAAGGGTCGAGCCCGAACGCCTGCAGCACGTCAGGGCCGACCTCGAAGCGGCGCGGCCCGATGCAGGGCCCCAGCCAGGCCAGCAGCGAAGCAGGCGCGTCAGAACACAGTTCGCACAGCGCGGCCACGGTGTTGTCGAGCACCCCGGCAGCCAGGCCGCGCCAGCCGGCATGGGCGGCGCCCACCGCAGAACCATTGCCTGCGCACAACAGCACCGGCAGGCAGTCGGCGACCAGCACCGTGCAGGCCTGGCCGGGCACACGCGTGACGCTGGCGTCCGCGCGCGGTGCCCCCGTGCCAACGGACAGCGCGTGCTGGCCCAGGCGAACGACGGTGGCGCCATGAACCTGTTGCAGCCACTGTGGCCGTGCCCCCAGCGCCGCAGCAAAACGGCGGCGGTTCTCGGCCGCGGCCGGATCGGCAGGGTCGAGCGCCAGGTTGTTGCTGTCGAACGGCGCCACGCCGGCACCGCCCTGGCGGGTGCTCATCAGCGCGCGCACTGTGGGCGGCGCCGCCCACTGCGGTCGCAGCTCAGACGGCATCCGGGCAGGCTTCGGGCCGGGTCTTTTCGAAGGCGGGCAGCGCCATGCAGGCGTCGAACACGCGCATCACCTGCGGCACATGGTCCAGCCGGCAGACCAGGCGCCTGGCGTTGAAGATCTGCGGCACCAGGGTGCAGTCGGCCACGCTGGGCCGGTCGCCATGGCAGAAGCGGGCGGGCTGCGCGGTGAGCTGGCGCTCGACCACCTCGAGCCCGGTCTCCACCCAGTGCCGGTACCAACGGTTCTTGTCGTCCTCGGACAGCTTCAGCGGCCCGGTCAGGTAGCGCAGCACGCGCAGGTTGTTCAGCGGGTGGATCTCGCAGGCGATGTCCAGCGCCAGTGCGCGCACTCGGGCCCGGCCGACAGGGTCAGCCGGCAGCAGGGGTGGCTCGGGATGCGTCTCTTCAAGGTATTCCAGGATCGCCAGCGACTGCGTGATGCGGTGCTCGCCGTCGACCAGCAGGGGCACCAGCCGCGATGCCGAAACCGCGGCGTACGACTCTTGCAGGTGCTCCTTGTTGACCAGATGCACGGGGCGATAGTCGTAGTGCAGCCCCTTGAGCGCGAGCGCGATGCGCACCCGGTACGACGCGCTGGAGCGAAAGTAGTTGAAGAGTTCCATCGCCTGCCTCGCTAACTCAGCGCACGGCCACCCGCAACATCGGCAGGCCGGCCACACGGCCTTCCATCACGTCACCGGACACCACCGCGGCCACGCCGGCGGGGGTGCCGCTGTAGATCAGGTCACCGGGCTGCAGCGTCCAGGCGGCACTCAGGTGCTCGATGGTTTCGTTGACGTTCCAGATCAGGTCCTTCAGGTCGGCGTTCTGGCGCACCTGGCCATTCACGCTCAGCGAGATCGCACCGGTGGTCAATTCGCCCGTGCTGGCGATCGGCACGATCGGGCCGATCGGCGCCGACTGCTCGAAACCCTTGCCGATGCACCAGGGCCGACCCTGCTTCTTCATGTCGTTCTGCAGGTCGCGTCGTGTCATGTCCAGCCCCACGGCGTAGCCCCAGATGTGGCGCACGGCATCGGCGGCACGTATGTCGCGACCGCCGACGCCGAGGGCCACCACCAGCTCGATCTCGTGGTGCAGGTTCTTCGTCAGGCTGGGATAGTCGATCTTGCCGGTCTCGCCCGCCGGCACCGCGACCACGGCATCCGTCGGCTTGAGAAAGAAGAACGGCGGTTCGCGGCCGCTGCCGCCCATCTCGATGGCGTGTTCGGCGTAGTTGCGGCCGACGCAGTAGATGCGGTGGACGGGATACGTGCCGCCGCCGGCCACGGGCACGGTGACGGCAGGCGCTGGGGTGAAGACGAGGCTCATGTCGATTCCTTGCGGCCTTGCCACGCGAGCGGTTCTCGCACTCCGGCAGCCGGCAGCGCCGCATGATGCCATGCGACCTGCCCGCTACACTGCAGGCCCATGTTCGTGCCCCGCCGCATCAAGCATTGCCGTGTCTGCGGTGTCGCTGTCCAGTACGTGATTCCGGCCGACGACAACCGAGAGCGTGCGGTCTGCAGCGCCTGCGGCGAGATCCACTACGAGAACCCGATCAACGTGGTCGGCACCGTGCCGGTGTGGCAGGACCAGGTGCTGCTGTGTCGGCGCAACATCGAACCGCGCCGCGGCCTGTGGACGCTGCCGGCGGGTTTTCTCGAACTGGGCGAAAGCACGGCCGACGGTGCCCGCCGCGAGACCGACGAAGAGGCCGGGGCGCACATCGAGCTCGAAAACCTGTTCAGCCTGTTCAATGTCGTGCGCGCCGGTCAGCTGCACCTGTTCTACCTCGCTCGCATGCTCGACACAGGATTGGCGCCCGGCCCCGAAACCATCGAGGCTCAGCTGTTCCGCGAACACGAGATTCCCTGGGATGAGATCGCCTTTCGCACCGTGCGGCAGACGCTGGAACATTTCTTCGCCGACCGCAAGAGCGGCCGCTTCGGCTTTCACATCGGCGACATCGCCTGATCGGTCGCGACGCTGTCGTGCTGCCGCGTTGCGGCCAGGCCGGTCGCGCCGTCGAAGCCCAGGTCCCACAGCGCCGCCAGATCGGCCTCGTCGTCGGCACCCTCGGCGATCACACGCGCACCCATCTCCTGCACCAGGGCGACCAGGCCGCGCACGCGCTGGCGCTGCTCGGCATCGGCAGCCAGACCCTGCACGAAGCTGGCGTCGAGCTTGACGTAGTCGAGGTCGAGCTCGCCCAACCGGACCAGGCCACGCAGTGCCGCACCGGCATGTTCGATGCCCACGCGGGCACCGCAGCGGCGCCACACGGTGCCGGCGTTGCGCAGGCGGGGTGGCAGGCGCTCGAACGAGACCTCGGCGATCTCGATCCACAGCCGCGCCGCCGCTTCGGGTGCTGCCTCCAGGCGCGAGCGCACCGCGCTGACGAAACCGGCCGTGGCCAGCGACTCGGCTGCGACGTGGATGCAGCGCGCCTGGCCATCCGCCTGACAGGCGGACAGCGCCAGTTCCAGCCCCGCCAGGTCGATCTGCGTCATCAATCGATAGCGCAGGGCCACCGGCATCCAGCGCGCGGCTGCTTCGAATTCCGCGCCGGGCCGCACCTGCACCCGCAGCGGGCATTCCAGGTGCAGCACGTGTCCGTGCCGATCGAGCACGGGAAAGGCGCCCAGTGCAACGCGGCCCTCACGCAGCGCGTCGACCATGGCGCGCCGGCCCTGGGCATCGATGGCCTCGGGTGGCCCGCCATTGCGCGCCGATCGGCATTCAATGCGACCCGGGCCGAGCGACTCGGCGCGCGCGGCGGCCATGTCCAGCAGCGCCAGCGCACTGCCCAGTGAAACGCCACTCAGGTGGTCGGCACCGCCGACGGCGCAGCGCAGCGGCCGCGACGCGGCGCTTACGGCAGCCACCAGGCTGGCCGCCGTTTCGGCGATCACCCCATGTGCCGGCAGGCACAGACCGAAGTCGTTGTCGCCCAGCCGACCGACGAAGGCGCCCTGCACCTGTTTCGCATACACGCGCAGCAGCTCGCTCAAGTCGCCCAGGCCTTGGGCAGCGGACGCAGCCGGTTCGCCCTGCCCGCATGTCGGCGGCGGCAGCAGGCGCAGCAGCAGCACGGCGCACTCGGGCTCGCTGCGGTGCGACAAACGCTCGGTCAGGTGCCGCAGGAAGGTGTAGCGGCTGTCGAGCCCGGTGTAGGGATCGGTGCGCGCCGTTCGACGCAGCGCCTGTGCGCCCAGGCTGGGCCCGCTGCCGTCGAGTGCCGATTGCATGCGCCGCACGGCGGCGTTCAGGCTGCGTGCGAGCGGCACCGCAGCGGCCAGCGGCGGATCCTCGACGATCACGAAGCGGCCTTGCTCCAGGGCATCGACCTGCTGTTGCAGCAAGGCCAGGCTGCGTGGCAGCGGCTGCAGCGAGCGTCGGATCTGCCAGCCCACGGCCGCCGCCAGTACCAGCGTCAGCGCGCCTTGCACGACCATGGGCATCCAGGATGTCCAGGCTGCTCCGGGGGCAGTGCCGCTCAGCGGATCGACCAGCAGCAGGCCGAACCAACCGGCCTGCGCCAAACCGGCGACGAGCACCCCGATGACGCCCAGCGTCACCACACGAAGTCCCAAGCTCATGGCGGGCCGATGCAAGATATGGCAGCGGCCCCGGACGGGGCCGCCATGCCATCACATCGGAGTCTGGCGTCGAAACTTGAGCTGCAGGTTCTGCGCGGCGGTTAGCGGCGCGGCGGCGGCAGGTCGGTGCAGCTGCCGTGCGCCGCCTCAGCGGCCAGGCCGATGCTTTCGCCCAGCGTCGGGTGCGGGTGAATGGTCTTGCCGATGTCGACCGCGTCGGCGCCCATCTCGATCGCCAGCGCCACTTCGCCGATCATGTCGCCGGCATGCGTGCCGACGATGCCGCCACCCAGGATGCGATGGTCGGCAGCATCGAACAGCAGCTTGGTGAAGCCTTCGTCGCGGCCGTTGGCAATGGCGCGGCCCGACGCCGTCCACGGGAACAGACCCTTCTTGACTGCGATGCCTTTGGCCTTGGCGTCGTCCTCGGTCAGGCCGACCCAGGCCACCTCGGGGTCGGTGTAGGCCACGTTGGGGATCACGCGTGCGTCGAAGCGGGCCTTGTCGTCACCGGCAGCCACTTCGGCAGCCACGTGCGCCTCGTGCACTGCCTTGTGCGCCAGCATCGGCTGGCCGACGATGTCGCCGATGGCGAAGATGTGCGGCACGTTGGTGCGCATCTGCACGTCCACCGGGATGAAGCCGCGGTCGGTGACGGCCACGCCGGCCTTGTCGGCACCGATCTTCTTGCCGTTGGGGCTGCGGCCCACCGCCTGCAGCACCAGGTCGTAGAGACCCTCGCTGTGGCTGCCGTCCAGGCCCTCGAACATGACGCGGATGCCGTCGCTTGTGGCTTGCGCACCCACGGTCTTGGTCTTCAGCCGGATGTTGTCGAAACGCGGTGCGTTCAACTTCTGCCAGACCTTGACGAGGTCGCGGTCGGCGCCCTGCATCAGGCCGTCCAGCATCTCCACCACGTCGAGCCGGGCGCCGAGCGTCGAATACACGGTGCCCATCTCCAGCCCGATGATGCCGCCGCCGATGACCAGCATGCGCTGGGGCAGCTGGCGCAACTGCAAGGCGCCGGTGCTGTCGACGATGCGATCGTCATCGGGCAGGAAGGGCAGCCGCACGGCCTGCGAGCCGGCCGCGATGATGCACTGCTTGAATCGAATGGTCTGCGCCTTGCCGGTCTTGGCCTGGCCGTCGCCGCCGGTTTCTTCGACCACAACATGGTGCGGGTCGGCAAAGGCGCCGTAGCCGCGCACCACCGTCACCTTGCGCATCTTGGCCATCGCCGCCAGGCCACCCGTGAGCTTGCCCACCACCTTGTTCTTGTGTGCCAGCAACTTGCCCGCGTCGACGCTCGGCTTGCCGAAGCTCACGCCCAGGTCGGCAAAGTGGCTCACCTCGTCCATCACCGCGGCCACGTGCAGCAGCGCCTTGCTCGGGATGCAGCCTACGTTCAGGCAGACGCCGCCCAGCTGCGCATAACGCTCGACGATCACGGTCTTCAGGCCGAGGTCGGCGGCGCGGAAGGCCGCTGAATAGCCGCCCGGGCCGGCACCCAGCACCAGCAGGTCGCATTCAAGGTCGACCGTGCCGGCGAAAGTCGAGGCGGTCAGGGCGGGCCCTGCTGCGGTCGGCGGCGACGTCGGCGCAGTCGCGGGCGTGGGTGCAGGTGCAGGTGCCGGTGCAGCTTCAGCTGCCGGTGCAGGGGTCGGCGTCACGGCGGACGCCGCTGCGCCGGCGACTTCCAGCGACAGCACCATGCTGCCCTGGTTGACGATGTCGCCAATCTTGAGCTTGATGTCCTTGACCATGCCGCCATGCGACGACGGGATTTCCATCGACGCCTTGTCGCTTTCCACCGTGATCAGGCTCTGTTCGGCCGCAACGCTGTCACCGGGCTTGACCAGCAGCTCGATGACGGCCACGTCCTTGAAGTCGCCGATGTCGGGTACGAGGATGTCGATGAGGGCCATGTCAGTGTTTCAGTTTCAAGGTCTGCAGCCGCAGCGGGGCCGCCGAATTGGTGTCGAACTCGCAGCCGGCGGCGACGCCGGCCGCGGCCACTTCGCGTGCCGTGCGCGCCTTGTCGTACACCGCGTGCATTGCACCCAGCGCAAATCGCCGCCCCGAGCCGATGGCCCAGAAGCGCTCGAACTCGAACACCTCGCGGTAGCTCTCGACGCCGAAGATGCCGTGCTGGTTGGCGATGACGATCGTGAACTGGCTGCTTTCGTAGGGGTCGGAATCGTGTTCCTTGGTGTTCAGGAAGAAACGTTCCTTCAGCTTGGGGTGCAGCGCCAGAAAGGTTTCGAACACCTGGTCGCGCGAGCCCAGTTTCAGCTCGTCGCTGGTCAGGCTGCCCAGCGCCTGGCGCAGCACCGGAAAATGCGCGGTCGATCCGACGGCGCCGATCAGCGAGCCACCGATCTCGAACACCTTCGAATTGGCCTCGTAGCCGTCGGGCAGACGCATCTCGCCGAAGGTGACCAGCGAATCCGATCCGATGGCCACCGTCTGCCCTTTGCGCACCACCACCACCGTGCTCACTGGCGCACCCACAGGCGGTCGGGCGGTCGGGCGGCGCTCAAAGAAGAACCCTTCTGAAATCCGCCAGGATCGATCCCAGGTAGGCGTTGAAGCGGGCCGCGGAGGCACCGTCGATCACACGGTGGTCCCAGCTCAGCGACAGCGGCAGCATCAGCCTCGGATGGAAGCCCTTGCCATCCCACTTGGGCTCGATCGCGCTCTTGCACACGCCCAGGATCGAGACTTCGGGGGCGTTGATGATGGGCGTGAAGTAGCGTCCGCCGATGCCGCCCAGCGAGCTGATGCTGAAACAGCCGCCGCTCATGTCGGCCGGGCTCAGCTTGCCGTCGCGCGCCTTCTTCGCCAGCTCGCCCATCTCCTGGCTGATCTGCAGCACGCCCTTCTGGTCGGCGTCCTTGATCACCGGGACCATCAGGCCGTTCGGCGTGTCGGCAGCAAAGCCGATGTGGAAGTAGTTCTTCAGCACCAGTTGCTCGCCATCCAGGCTGGCATTGAACTCGGGGAACTTCTTCAGCGCCGCAACACAGGCCTTGATCAGGAAGGCCAGCATCGTGACCTTGACGCCGCTCTTCTCGTTTTCCTTGTTCAGCTGCACGCGGAAGGCTTCCAGCTCGGTGATGTCGGCGTCGTCGTGGTTGGTGACGTGCGGGATGACCACCCAGTTGCGGTGCAGGTTGGCACCGCTGATCTTCTTGATGCGCGAGAGGTCCCGGCGCTCGACCGGGCCGAACTTGGCGAAGTCGACCACCGGCCAGGGCAGCAGCCCCGGCAAGGCACCGCCCGCCACCGCTGGTGCCTTGGTCTTCTGGGCCACGGTCTGCAGCGCGCCGCTCATGACCTGCTTGACGAAGCCCTGCAGGTCGTCCTGCGTGATGCGGCCTTTGGGCCCGGACCCGGTCACTTCGACCAGCGGCACCCCCAGTTCGCGCGCGAGTCGCCGAATGGTGGGCGATGCATGCGGCAGCTTGCCCTGGTCGGCCGTCGGCTCATGCGCAGGCACCGGCGCCGGACTGGTCGGCGCAGGTGCCGTCGCGGCAGCGTGCGCAGCCGGTGCAGGCGCAGGCTCGATGGCCGCAGGTGCTGTCGCGGCTGGCGCAGCGGCAGCGGCTCCTTGCACAACAGCGATGAGGCTGCCTCTGGCCACCTTGTCGCCGACCTTGACCTTCATCTCCTGCACCACGCCGGCATGCGATGACGGAATCTCCATCGACGCCTTGTCGCTCTCGACCGTGATCAGACTCTGCTCGACCTTGATGCTGTCACCAGGCTTGACGAAGACCTCGATCACGGCCACCTCGTCGAAGTCACCGATGTCGGGCACCAGCACGTCGATCGGGCCGACAGTGGAGGCTGAAGCCGCGGGTACTGCCGATGCGGCGGGTGCGGGTGCCGTGGGCGGCGCGGCCGCGGGCTGCGGCGTCGGCGGTGCCGCGGCCGTGGCGGCGGCATGGGCCACCTCGGCCACCTCGAGCACCGCGATCAGGCTGCCTTCGTGCACCTTGTCGCCGAGCGCGACCTTCAGTGACTTCAGCACGCCGGCATGCGACGACGGGATCTCCATCGATGCCTTGTCCGACTCCACCGTCAGCAGCGACTGCTCGGCTGCCACCGTGTCGCCTGGCTTGACCAGCAGTTCGATCACCGCGACTTCATCGAAGTCACCGATGTCGGGGACCTTCACTTCCACGAGTGCCATCTTGGGTTGTCTCCACGATCGGGGTCGGCGGCCGCGGCCGCGACCCCCGGCGCACGCGCTCAGGCGTACAGGGGGTTGATCTTGTCGGTATCCAGAGCGTACTTGGCGATCGCTTCGGCGACCTTGGCCGCCGGCACCGTGCCTTCATCGGCCAGCCCCTTCAGCGCCGCCACCACGATGTAGTGGCGGTTGATCTCGAAGTGCTCGCGCAATCGGCTGCGGAAGTCACTGCGCCCGAAGCCGTCGGTGCCGAGTACCCGGTAGGCGCGGCCCTTGGGCATGTAGGCACGGATCTGCTCGCAGAAGCTCTTGATGTAGTCGGTGCTGGCCACCACCGGGCCCGCGTGCGCACCCAGCTGCTGCGCAACGAAGGGCACGCGGGGCTCGGCCGTGGGGTGCAGCAGGTTCCAGCGTTCGCAATCCTGGCCCTCACGCGCCAGCTCGTTGAAGCTGGGGCAGCTCCAGACGTTGGCGGCCACGCCCCAGTCGGCTTCCAGCAGTTTGCGCGCCGCGATGCTCTCGCGCAGGATGGTGCCGCTGCCCAGCAGGTTGACGCGCGGGGTCTTCTTCGCGCCTTCCTCCAGCAGGTACATGCCCTTGATGATCTGCTCCTCGGTGCCGGGGTTCAGGCCCGGCATCGGGTAGTTCTCGTTGAGCAGCGTGATGTAGTAGTAGACGTTGTCCTGCTTCTCGACCATGCGCTTCAGGCCGTGATGGATGATCACGCCGACCTCGTGTGCAAAGGTCGGGTCGTAGCTGATGCAGTTGGGGATCAGGCCGGCCTGGATGTGGCTGTGGCCGTCCTCGTGCTGCAGCCCTTCGCCGTTCAAGGTGGTGCGTCCGCTGGTGCCGCCGAGCAGGAAACCACGCGCCTGCATGTCACCCGCTGCCCAGGCCAGATCACCGAAGCGCTGGAAACCGAACATCGAGTAGTAGATGTAGAACGGCACCATGATGCGGTTGTTGGTGCTGTAGCTGGTGGCCGCGGCGATCCAGCTGGCCATGCCACCGGGCTCGTTGATGCCTTCCTGCAGGATCTGGCCGTTCTTGGCCTCGCGGTAGTACATCACCTGGTCCTTGTCGACCGGCGTGTACTTCTGCCCCTCGGGGTTGTAGATGCCGATCTGGCGGAACAGGCCTTCCATGCCGAAGGTGCGCGCCTCGTCGACCAGGATCGGCACCACACGTGGGCCCAGCGCCTGGTCGCGCAGCAGCTGGGTCAGAAAGCGCACATAGGCCTGCGTGGTGCTGATCTCGCGGCCTTCGGCCGTGGGTTCGAGCACGGCCTTGAAGGTCTCCAGCGCCGGCACCGTGAAGCTCTCGTCGGCCTTGGTGCGGCGCTTGGGCAGGTAGCCGCCCAGCGCCTTGCGGCGCTCGTGCAGGTAGCGCATCTCGGGCGTGTCGTCGGCCGGCTTGTAGAACGGGATCTTGTCGAGCTCGCTGTCGGGGATCGGGATGTTGAAGCGATCGCGCATGTAGCGGATTTCGTCGTCATCCAGCTTCTTGGTCTGGTGCGCCGTGTTCTTGCCCTCGCCGGCCTTGCCCATGCCGTAGCCCTTGACGGTCTTGACCAGCAGCACGGTCGGCTGGCCCTGGTGGCTGTTGGCGCGGTGGAAGGCGGCATAGACCTTGGCCGCATCGTGGCCGCCGCGGCGCAGGCTCCAGACGTCGGCATCGCTCATCTTGGCGACCAGCTCCAGCGCGGCCGGCGAGCGGCCGAAGAAGTTCTTGCGCACGAAGGCGCCGTCGTTGGCCTTGAAAGCCTGATAGTCGCCGTCCAGCGTGTCCATCATCAGCTGGCGCAGCGCGCCATCCTTGTCGCGCGCCAGCAGCGGGTCCCAGTTGCTGCCCCAAAGCAGCTTGATCACGTTCCAGCTGGAGCCGCGGAACTCGCCTTCGAGTTCCTGCACGATCTTGCCGTTGCCACGCACCGGGCCATCCAGCCGCTGCAGGTTGCAGTTGATGACAAAGACCAGGTTGTCGAGCTTCTCGCGCGCGGCCAGACCGATCGCGCCCAGGCTCTCGGGCTCATCCATTTCGCCGTCGCCGCAGAACACCCAGACCTTGCGCTTGGCGGTGTCGGCAATGCCGCGCGCGTGCAGGTACTTCAGGAATCGCGCCTGGTAGATCGCCATCAGCGGCCCCAGGCCCATCGACACGGTGGGGAACTGCCAGAACTCGGGCATCAGCTTCGGGTGCGGGTAGCTCGACAGCCCCCTGCCCCCGACTTCCTGGCGGAAGTGAAGCAGTTGATCCTCGGTCAGCCGGCCTTCCATGAAGGCGCGCGCGTAGATGCCGGGCGCGCTGTGGCCCTGCAGGTACAGCAGGTCACCGCCATGGTCGGCGCTTTCGGCATGCCAGAAATGGTTGAAGCCCGCAGCCAGCATGTGCGCCAGCGACTGGAAGCTGCTGATGTGGCCGCCCAGGTCGCCGCCGTCGGCGGGATGCAGGCGGTTGGCCTTGACCACCATCGCCATCGCGTTCCAGCGCATGTAGGCGCGCAGACGGCCTTCGAGTTCGAGGTTGCCGGGGCTGCGCTCTTCGTCGTTCGGTTCGATCGTGTTGACGTAGTCGGTGTTCGCCGAGTACGGTGTGTCGATGCCGGCTTGCCTGGCCTCCGCGATCAGGCGTTCGAGCAGGTAGTGCGCCCGTTCTTCGCCTTCGGTGGCAATCACGGCCCGCAGGGCATCGAGCCATTCGCGGGTTTCCTGGGCGTCGGCGTCGTTGGCGGCCGCGCCATGTACCGATTGCGGCACTGCGGACATGCGTGTCTCCTTGTCTGGGGCTGTTTTCAGGATGCATCGAAGTTTGCCACAGGTTCAATGCATTTCAAATCGTGCCTTGCTGTTTTGTGATGTGAAATATAAGCATCATCGCGAGTACCAACCATAAGCTGCGTGACGCGCCCGGATAATCCCCGCATGGTTCGTCTCCGCAGTCCCTCCAGCGGCGCCGGCGCTGCCTTGCCCGGCGCCCGCCGCCTGTTCGGCCTGTGGTGGCGGCGTCAGTCGCCGGCGCGCCAGGACCGCTTCGCCACCCTGGCGCCGCTGTCGTCGGTGCTGCTGTTCCTGGCGGCCATCATTTCGGCCTTCTGGTATCTGCGCAACGAGGAAATCGAGCGCGAAACCGAGTCGGTCAGGCGTGACACTGAAATCACCCAGCAGCAGATCAACCTGCGCCTGATCCAGAACCAGGAGCAGTTGATCCGCATGGCACGCGACCTGGTGACGCGCACCGTCGATCAGGTTGCGTTTGCCGCCATGGCAGCCGACTTCACGCGTGAGCGGCCTGAGGTCACCCACCTTGACTGGCTGGGCGCACGCCGCAATGTCAAGGCCAGCCATTACCCGTTGCTGTACCTGCCGGAGGCGCTCAACCCCACCGAGCCCGACCCTTCGCTGCCGAAGGCCGGCTACGACAACGAACCAGAACTGGCCTTCCGCTCGGCCTGGGAAAGCCGGCAACCGGCCTACTCGCACAGCTTCACGTCAAGTTCGGGCAACCCGGTGTTCCAGCTCTACCTGCCCCTGATCGAGCGCAACACCTTTGCCGGCACCCTGGTGGTCGAGTATTCGATCGACACGCTGCTGCGCAACCACGTGCCCGCCGAGGTGGTGCGACGCCACTCGATCGCGGTGCTCGACGACCAGCAGCGCACCCTGGCCAGCACCATGTCCCTCTCGCCGCGCGCCGCCAGCAATCGCGCACCGCTGATCGATGAGGAACCCCTGGGCCCGCCCACGATCGGGTTGACGCTGCGCGGGCTGGGCTACCGCACCTCGATCGGCCTGATCAGCAACACCTTGTTCTGGATGGTGGTGGCGCTGTCGGTGTTGACGGTATGGATGCTGCTCGGCACCTGGCGCCACGTGCGACGGCGCGCGCAGATCCAGTCGGCGCTGGTGCAGGAGACGAATTTTCGACGCGCGATGGAAAACTCGATGCCGACCGGCATGCGCGCGATGGACCTCGAGGGCCGCATCAGCTACGTCAACGCCGCGTTCTGCCAGATGACCGGCTACGCCGAGTCCGAGCTGGTCGGCCGGCTGCCGCCCTATCCCTACTGGCCACCCGACCGCATCGACGAGAACGCCCGCCTGCTGCAGCAGGAGTTGCAGGGGCGCAGCCCGGCCGGCGGCATCGAAGTCAAGGTGATGCGCAAGGACGGCTCACGCTTCGATGCGCGCATGTACGTGTCGCCGCTGATCGACCCGCGCGGCCAGCAGACCGGCTGGATGACCAGCATGACCAACATCACCGAGGCCAAGCGCATCCGCGACCAGCTCTCGGCCAGCCACGAGCGCTTCACCACCGTGCTCGAGGGCCTGGACGCGTCGGTCTCGGTGCTGTCGGTGCAACAAGGTGAGCTGCTGTTCGCCAATCGTTCTTACCGGCTCTGGTTCGGAGGCGACGCGCGCGGCCACCTCATCATGGCCGGTGGCACGCCGATGGACTTCGAGGCCGAAGGCGAGGATTCGATCGACCACCTGTCGGGCCTGCCCACGCAGGAGCTGACCGAGCTGGGCACCAGCCCGCGCGAGGTGTTCATCGAATCGATGCAGAAGTGGTTCGACGTGCGCTCGCGCTACCTGCAATGGACCGACGGCCGCCTGGCGCAGATGCTGATCGCCACCGACATCACCGCGCGCCTGCGCGCCGAAGAGCAGGCCTCGGCACAGGCCGAGAAGGCCCAGGTCACGAGCCGGCTGGTGACGATGGGAGAGATGGCGTCATCGGTGGCGCACGAACTCAACCAGCCGCTGACGGCGATCACCAACTATTGCAACGGCATGGTGTCGCGCGTGCTTGCTGACACCATCGAGCGCGACGACCTGGTCGCGGCCCTGCAGAAGACCGCGCGCCAGGCCGAGCGTGCCGGCCAGATCATCAAGCGCATCCGCGCCTTCGTGAAGCGCAGCGAGCCGCAGCGCCAGCCGGCGCAGGCCAGTCAGATCGTCGAGGACGCGGTCGACCTGGCCGGCATCGAACTGCGCCGGCGCAACGTGGCCATCCACACCTACGTGGCGCAGCACCTGCCCGAACTGCTGGTCGACCCGATCTTGATCGAGCAGGTGGTGCTGAACCTGCTGCGCAACGCGGCCGAGGCCATCGACACCGCAGGGCTGGCGACGGCGCGACGCCACATCGAACTGCGCGTGGTGCCGCGCCACACGGTGGACGAAGGCGGCGTGATCGAGTTCAGCGTCACCGACATGGGGCCGGGCCTGAACGACGAAGTCAGCGCCAGGCTGTACGAGGCCTTCTTCTCGACCAAGGCCGAGGGCCTGGGCATCGGGCTCTTGCTGTGCCGTTCGATCATCGAGTCGCACCGCGGCCGGATCAGGGCACAGAACCTCTACAATGGCTCCGCCGTCGTGGGGTGCCGCTTCGCCTTCACCCTGCCGGTTGAACTGCCCGCGCGCACCGACGATTCGGCCGCCCGCGCCGAACCCGCCCAGCCCACCACCATCACCTCCGAATGAGCCTGATCCCCAAGAAAGGCACCGTCTACGTGGTCGATGACGACGAGGCGGTGCGCGATTCGCTGCAGTGGTTGCTCGAAGGCAAGGACTACCGGGTCAAGTGTTTCGACTCGTCAGAATCCTTCCTGTCGCGCTTTGACCCGCGCGAAGTCGCCTGCCTGATCGCCGACATCCGCATGGACGGCATGAGCGGGCTTGAACTGCAGGACCGCCTGCTTGAACGGCGCAGCCCGCTCCCCATCGTCTTCATCACCGGGCATGGCGACGTGCCGATGGCGGTGACAACGATGAAGAAGGGTGCGATGGACTTCATTGAGAAGCCCTTCAAGGAAGAAGAGCTGCTGGGCCTGGTCGAGCGCATGCTCGACGAGGCGCGCAACGCCTTCAGCCATCACCAGGAACAGGCCAGCCGCGACGCCCTGCTGTCACGACTGACCACGCGCGAGGCGCAGGTGCTCGAGCGCATCGTCGCCGGCCGGCTGAACAAGCAGATCGCCGACGACCTGGGCATCAGCATCAAGACGGTCGAGGCGCATCGCGCCAACATCATGGAAAAGCTCAACGCCAACACGGTGGCCGATCTGCTGAAGATCGCGCTCGGCGCCCGGCCAAGACCTGACCCGCCCCGTAGCGGCCATCGAGGCCGCTCACCAGGCCGCTCGATCGAGCGGCTTTTTTTCTGGAGCAATCTTTTTTCTGGAGCAATCACATGGCAGCGCAACTGATCGACGGCAATGCCCTGGCGCGACAGGTGCGCGCCGAGGTGGCCACCCAGGTCCAGGCCCTGAAGGCACAGGGTGTCGTGCCCGCGCTGGCCGTGCTGCTGGTCGGTGACGATCCGGCGTCGCAGGTCTACGTCAAGCACAAGGTGGCCGATTGCGAAGGCGTGGGCATGCGCTCGATCCTCGAAAGGCTGCCTGCCAGCCTGAGCCAAGAGACACTGCTGGCGCGCATTCGCGAACTCAATGTCGATGCCACGGTGCACGGCATCCTGGTGCAGTTGCCGCTGCCCGCGCAGATCGACGCCAGCCAGGTCATCGCGACGATTTCACCGGCCAAGGACGTGGACTGTTTTCACGTCGCCAGCGTCGGTGCGCTGATGGTCGGCCTGCCGGGCTTCAAACCCTGCACACCGCACGGCTGCATGCGCATGCTGCAGTCCGCCGGTGTGGACCCGCGCGGCAAGCATGCGGTGGTGGTCGGGCGCAGCAACATCGTCGGCAAGCCGATGGCCATGCTGCTGCTGCAGGCCAGCGCGACCGTGACCGTCTGCCACAGTGCCACGCCCGACCTGGCCGCGATGACACGCCAGGCCGACATCCTGGTGGCCGCGGTCGGTAAGCGCAACATGATCACCGCCGACATGGTCAAGCCCGGTGCTGTGGTGATCGACGTCGGCATGAACCGCGATACAGCCGGCAAGTTGTGCGGCGACGTCGATTTCGAAGGCGTGCGCGAAGTGGCTGGCTGGATCACGCCGGTGCCCGGCGGCGTGGGGCCGATGACGCGCGCCATGCTGCTGGTCAACACCATGCAGGCCGCACAGGCGTCGCTGCATTGATCCGACGCTGCCTTGCCCGCCCCGTGCCGGCAACATAATCAGGCCTTCATCCCGCCCGGTGCCGCCCCATGAAACCTCGACATCTGCCGGTCGCCCTGCTGATGGCCAGCCTGGCGGGCGCGTCGCTGGCGCAGTACAAGGTCGTTGCTCCCGACGGCGCCGTGACCTACACCGACCGTCCGCCGGTGTCCGACACTGCCAAGATCAGCACCCTGGGCCGTGCCGCAGCCGCCACGCCAGCCCCGAGCAGCACCAGCCTGCCCTTCGAACTGCGACAGGTGGCGGCACGTTACCCGGTGACGCTGTATGCCGCGACCGTCTGCACGCCCTGCGACAGCGGTCGGCAGTTGCTGCAGCAGCGCGGCATCCCCTACAGCGAGCGGCGCATCGTCACCGGCGACGACAGCAGTGCGCTTGAGCGACTTTCCGGCGGCCGCACAGTGCCGACGCTGACCATCGGCGCGCAGGCGCTGCGTGGCTTCAACCCCGATGACTGGGGCCAATACCTGGACGCGGCAGGCTACCCGCGCGAATCCCGCCTGCCGCCGGGTTGGCAGGCGCCGGCCGCTACCGCCCTGGTATCGCGTGTGGCCGCTACGGCATCGGCCCCGGCCACGACGGCGCTGCCATCGCTGCCGCCGCCGCCACGCGCTGCGGCCAACGGTGAGTTGCCGGCATCGAGTCCCGCGTTCAGGTTCTAGTCGGCAGCGTCAGGGCCCACCGCGCACGCTGGCCAGCCGGCGTGCCAGCCAGGAGCCAGCGCCGACGGCGCCACCGACCGACCAGAACAACGCGGCCGCCCCGACCGCGCTGCCCAGAGCGCCGAAGAGCAAGGGCATGACCGTGCTCGACGCGTTGATCGCCATCGTGCGAAAGGCCAATGACTCGCCGTGCCGCCCCTCGGGGGTCAGGTGGTGCAGCGTGGTCATGATCAGCGGCTGCGCCACCCCCAGCGACAGCCCCAGCAGCGCCGCCAGAGCCGCCATCAACCAGGGGCTGCCGGCCAGCGGGTAGAGGCTGAACACCAACGCACTGGCGATCATTGCGCCCTGCAGCACCTTGGCCTCGGTGATGCGGTGCGCCAGCATCGGAATCAGCAGGCGCACACCCGTGACTGCCAGCGTGAAGGTGCCGAGGATGAAACCGATGGTGCTGGCGCTGAACGCCCGCTCGTGCCCGAGGATCGGGACGGCAAACGAATGCACGTCCCAGCACATCGAGAACAGCCAGTTGACGATCAGCAGCCGCCGCATGCCCGGCAGCGCCAGCAGGTCCCAGGCCGTCTGCCTGGGCGCCCCGACGGTTGCCACGACGCGCGTCGGGGTGACCGGCACGCGGCGTGCTGCAGCCAAGGTCAGCAACGGCAGCGCCATCAGCAGCAGGTAGGCGCCGGTGAACCCGGTGCCGTCGATCATCAGGCCCGAGGCCACCGGCCCGACCACATTGCTGAACGCAGGTGCAATGCCCAGCCAGCTGAAGAAGCGGATGCGTTCGGTGGCGTCGCGTGCGGCCAGGCCCGCCGTGCGCTGCATCGCCAGCACGCCCATGTTGGCGGCACAACCGGTCAAGGTGGCGGCCACGCACAGGGCCAGCAAAGGCCAGTCTGCCGGCAGCGCGTTCGACAGCACGGCAAAGGCCATGCCCACCATCGCCAAGGCCGCCGAGACCCGCACCGGCCGGTGGTAGCCCCAGCGATCCGCCAGGCGCCCCGCGTACAGTGCCAGCACCACCGGCGCGGCAGCGAACAGGGCCAGCAGGATGCCCACCGTCCAGGCGCTGGCGCCCAGGCGCAGTGCCTGCAAGGGCGTGGCCATGCGCAAGCCCGACATCGCCGCATGCAGACCCAGCTGCGCGACGATCAGCGCCAGCAGCAGCCGCGACGACAGGGCAGCACCGGACGCTGCGGGCTGATCGTCAGGCACCGACCGCGTCCCTGGTGTCGTCGTCCGCCACCGCGTCGGGCGGCAGCAGTTCGAGCGCGCGCGGCTCGGGCAGTGCCTCCACCGCCTTCAGACGACGTGTCATCACGTTGCTGCGAGACTGCGCGGCGTCGATGGTATTGGTCGCTTCCTGCAGCTTCTTGCGCGTGTGTGCCAGTGCATCACCGAATTTGCCAAACTCGGTCTTCACGGCGCCCAGAACCTCCCACACCTCTGCCGAACGCTTTTCGAGGGCCAGCGTGCGAAAACCCATCTGCAGGCTGTTCAGCATGGCCAGCAGGGTGGTCGGGCCGGCCACGATGATCTTGAAATCGCGCTGCAGCGCCTCGGTCAGCCCGGGCCGGCGCAGCACTTCGGCATACAGCCCTTCGCTGGGCACGAACAGCAGGGCGAAATCGGTGGTGTAGGGCGGCGCCACGTACTTGTCGCGGATGCTGCGCGCTTGCTTGCGCAGTGCCACCTCGATCGCCTTCGCCGCCGTCTCGACGCCCCCCGCGTCGGCGCGCTCGCTGGCGTCAAGCAGCCGCTCATAGTCTTCGCGCGGGAACTTGGCATCGATCGGCAGCCACAGCGGCGAGCCGTCAGTCTTCTGCCCCGGCAGCCGCAGTGCGAACTCCACTCGTTCATTGCTGCCCGGTAAGGTGGCCACGTTGATGGCGTACTGGTCGGGCGTGAAGATCTGCTCGATCAGCGCGGCCAGCTGCATCTCGCCGAACACGCCGCGCGTCTTCACACCGGTCAGCACTCGGCTGAGCGAGCCGACGTCACGCGCCAGGCCCTGCATCTCGCCCAGGCCCTTGTGCACCTGCTCCAGCCGGTCGGCCACCTGCTTGAAGCTTTCACCCAGGCGCTGCTCCAGCGTGGCGTGCAGCTTTTCGTCGACCGTGGCACGCATCTGCTCGAGCTTGCGCTCGTTGCCTTCCTGCAGCGTGGTCAACCGCGCTTCGACGGCCGTGCGCATCTCGGTCAGGCGGCGTTCGTTGCCCTCGGACAGCAGCCGCAGCTGGCCACCCAGCGTGTCGCCGAAGCGGCGCAATGCGGCGTCCTGCGCGTCGCGCGCGTTCTGCGCCTGCGTGGCCAGAGCCTGCGTGGCCTGGGTGAGCGCGCTGCTGACGGCCTGTTGCGTGCCGGCCAGCTGCGTGCGAAAGGAGTCGATCTGTTCGTTCTGCGTGCGCGCCACGTCGCCGGCCTGGGTCAGCAGCATCGACTGGAAGCTGGCCAGGTCCTGCCGGCTGGTGTTGCCCAGGCGGCCAAGCTCGTCGCGCAGGTCGCGCTCCAGGCCCTCGGTATCGGCCCGCGCGCCGCGGCGCAACTCGTCGGCCAGCTCGCGCAAGGGTCGTGGGTCGGCCTTGCGGGTGGCCAGCCAGACGAGCAGCAGCAGGTTCAGCGCGCCGACGATCAGCAGCGGCGCAGGCATCCAGGCGGGCATCGTCACATTGTGTCAGTCGGCACCACGTGGCTGCGGATTCAGCAAGGAAGGCGGTCGCCCGGCGTCGGGCCCGCAGCCCAGCGCGGCGATCAGGTTGTCGGCTGCCAGGTTGGCCATCGCCAGCCTGGTCGCTACGCTGGCGCTGGCGATGTGCGGTGTCAGCACCACGTTGCTCAGCGCCAGCAGGTCGGGGTGCACGCGGGGTTCGTTCTCGAACACATCGAGCCCGGCGGCTGCGATGCGCCGGTCGCGCAATGCGGTGGCCAGCGCCACGTCGTCGACGATGCCACCGCGCGCCAGGTTGGTCAGCGTCGCGCTGCGCTTCATCTGCGCCAGTTCGGCGGCGCCGATGGCATGGTGGCTTTGCGCGCCGTACGGCAGCACCAGCACCAGGTGGTCGGCTTCGCGCAGCAACGCCGCCTTGTCGACCCAGCGCGCGCCGATCGGGGACTCCTGCTCGGCCGGCAATCGGCTGCGGTTGTGATAAATCACCCGCATGCCGAAACCCAAGGCGCCGCGACGGGCAATCGCCTGGCCGATGCGGCCCATGCCCAGGATGCCCAGCGTGGCGCCGTGCACGTCGGCGCCGACGAACATGTCGTAGGACCAGCGCGTCCATTCACCGCGGCGCAGGAAATGTTCGCTTTCGCAGATGCGGCGCGCGGCGGCCATCATCAGCGCGAAGCCGAAGTCGGCCGTGGTCTCGGTCAGCACGTCGGGCGTATTGGTCGCCAGCACGCCACGCGCGGTGCAGGCCGGCAGGTCGAAGTTGTTGTAGCCCACGGCCATGTTGCACACCGCCCGCAGCTGCGGGTTGGCGTCGAGCACCTCGGCGTCGATGCGCTCGCTGCCCGTGGTCAGCGCACCCTGCTTGCCCTGCAGGCGGCGAATCAGTTCAGCATGGTCGTAGATGCGGTCGTCGGGATTGGCCTCGACCTCGAAGTGTTCACGCAGGCGGTCCAGCACCTGGGGAAAGATGGCACGGGCCACCAGCACGCGGGGTTTGTCCATGGGTGATCGGTGAGTCATGATGCGGAAGGTTGCGAAGCCGGGTTCATTGTTCCATCAGCGGCCACCGGCCCAGCGGCGCTGGTGGCTCACGGCCAGGGCCAGAGTGCGGCAATGGATCGCTACCGTGGTGTGCACGTCGCGGTTGTAGCCCCCGGCCATCGCCACGGCCACCGGCACCCGGTGCCGGGCCAGAAACTCGAAGACACGACGGTCGCGTTCCGCCAGACCCTCACTGCTCAGGCACAGTCGGCCCAGGCGATCGTCGGCATGCGGGTCGGCGCCCGCCAGGTAGAAGGCCAGCTGTGGCGGCCGCTCGGCCTGACGTTGCCAGGCCTGGTCCAGCGCCTGCTGCAACGCACGCAGATAGACCTCGTCACCGCAGTCATCGGGCAGTTCGACGTCGAGGTCGCCAGCCTCCTTGCGCCACGGAAAGTTCTTCTGGCCGTGCAGCGACAGCGTGAACACCGTCGGGTCGTCACGAAAGATCGCGGCCGTACCGTTGCCCTGATGCACGTCGAGGTCGATCACCCACACGCGCAGCAGGCGGCGATGGTGGCGGTGCATCTCGGCCTGCATCAACCGTGCGGCCACCGCGACGTCGTTGAACACACAGTAGCCCGAGCCCTTGTGGGCATGCGCGTGATGCGTGCCGCCGGCCAGATTGGCGGCCACACCCTCGCCGCCGAACAGTGCGGCGCGCGCCGCGCCGATGGTGGCCCCCACCGAATGCCGTGCACGTTCGACCATCGCCCGTGACCAGGGAAACCCGATCTCGCGCTGTTGCGCTGCACTGGTGGTGCCCTCGACAACGGCGCTGATCCAGGCCGGATCATGTGCCAGGGCCAGTTCACCGTCGCTGGCGGGCTGGGCCTGCCGCACCTGCAGCTCGGGCATGCCTGCCTCGACCGCCTCGCGCAGCAGGCGGTACTTGCCCATCGGAAAAGTGTGCCCCGGCGGCAAGGGCAGCACGAACTGATCGGCGTGAAAGGTCTGCATGGCTGCGGATTCTAGGAAGCGGCACCTACTTTGCTGCGACGCAACAAAAAGTGCTTGCAAAGATGGGTGAGAACCCTATACTTCAGTCATGTTGCAGCGCAGCATGTTTGAGCAAAACACCGCAGCCCTGTCAGTACCCGTCACCTGTCATCACCACCGGAGATCCTCATGAGCTTCACACCTGACCAACTGATGGCCGCCCAAAAGGCCAATGTCGAAACCCTGTTCGACCTCACCAACAAGGCCTTTGAAGGCGTTGAGAAACTGGTCGAGTTGAACCTGCAAGTCGCTCGCGCCTCGCTGAGCGAAGTTGCCGAAACGACCAAGGCCGCGCTGTCGGTCAAGGACGCCCAGGAACTGCTGGCCCTGCAAGCCAGCCTGCTGCAGCCCAGCGCCGAAAAGGCCGCCTCTTACAGCCGTCATGTGTACGACATCCTCGCCGGCACCCAAGCCGAAGTGACCAAGGCCACGGAAGGCACGATGGCCGACGTGCAGAAGAAGATGATGGCCGCGGTCGACACCGCGATCAAGAACGCCCCCGCCGGCACCGAAAACGCCGCCGCGCTGATGAAGTCAGCCGTCGCCGCCGCCAACAACGCCTACGAAAGCGTGCACAAGGCCGCCAAGCAGGCTGCCGATGTGGCTGAGTCCAACTTCCAAGCCATGACCAGCTCTGCGGTCAAGGCCTCGCAGGCTGCCAGCCGCGCCAAGCGCGCCGCCTGATCCTCAGCAGGCTCAATGACGGCCCGGTGCTTGCACCGGGCCGTTTTCATTGCGCGGTCGAAACTAGCGTGTCAGCTCGACGATGCGCCGCTTCAGCGCCGGCAACTGCTGCAGCGCTGCGGTGCGACCTGCGGCCACCGCGCGCTGTCGCGACCCGAAATCCGATCCTGCCATGCCCGCCAGCGCCGGGCGCAGAACCAGGTCTGCATCGCGCAGTTCGAACCGGTTGATGCTCTTGCCCATGATCGAAAAGGTCTGCAGCAGCATCTTGAAGGGGTCGCCGGTGGGTCCGCCGTCTGGCGTTTGCGAGATGTCGACGGCAATCACCAGCGAAGCGCCCATCTGGCGCGCAAAGCGCACCGGCACCGGCGACACCAGGCCGCCGTCGACATATTCGCGACCCCTGATCAGCACCGGCTGAAACACGGCCGGTACCGCGCTCGAGGCGCGCACCGCGGCGCCGGTGTCACCGATGCGAAACAGGATCGGATCACCGCTGTCCAGGTCGGTGGCCACGATGCCCAGCGGCAGCCGCATCTGCTCGATGCTGCGACCGTGCGTGTGGTCCCTGACAAAGCGGGCCAGCGCCTCGCCGCGGATCAGACCACGGCCTGGAAACGACCAGTCCGCCAGCGCGGTTTCGTCCATGTGCAACGCCAGTTCGGCCAGAGCGGCACCGCTCATGCCGGATGCGTACAGCGCAGCGACCAGGCTGCCGGCTGAAGTGCCGACCACCAGGTCGGGCTGAATGCCCGCCTCTTCCAACACCTGGATGACGCCGATGTGCGCAAAGCCGCGCGCCGCCCCGCCACCCAGGGCCAGGCCGATGCGGGGCGGCGTGGGCGGTGGGGGCGGTGACACGGGGGGAGCCGGCACCGGCACGACGGTCGGTCGCGGCGGCGGTGCCGTCTGACAGGCTGCCAGCAGCAGACCCGAGCCCAAGGCCAGGGCAGTCAGCCAGGTACGTCGACGCAGGACAGGCTCGTTCATGTTTTCCCGGAGATGGTTCGAGACAAAGACATGCAGCACATGGTCATGGCACCGGACTCTGGTGTGCATCATGACCGTCGAGCAACGCTTGGTCCCTGTGCGTCGACACCGATTTCAACCCTTGCTTCGTGCAGGCTGGAGCAGCGCAGTTCCGCAACGCGCCACAGTGGCACGTGGCAATGCTGCGCTTGCGCGAAGCCCGTTGGCGCGCCGACAGCGGCCCGCCGCTGTGGCTTCCGCGCCCAAGTCGCCGGCGCTTGAGAAACCGCAATCCTCGGTGTAAACCCGCTCACCGTAAAATCAGCGCTTCGCGTCAGCGCCGAGGCTTGCCGTGCGGTCCCGGCTATTGTGGCCAGCTCGGCCGCCCTGCCCGCTTTGCATCACCGTCCGAACTTCAAGCCCATGACCCACGTCGTTCTCGAATCGTGCATCCGCTGCAAGTACACCGACTGCGTCGATGTCTGCCCCGTCGACTGCTTCCGCGAGGGCCCGAACTTCCTGATCATCGACCCCGACGAGTGCATCGACTGCGCCGTGTGCATCCCCGAGTGCCCGGTGAACGCCATCGTGCCCGAGGAAGACGTGCCCAGTGACCAGCTGGCCTTCATCAAGCTCAACGCCGATCTCTCGAAGAAGTGGCCGAGTATCACCAAGCGCAAGCCCGCGCCCCCTGATGCCGATGAGTGGAAGGACGTGAAGAACAAGCTCGATCAGCTGCAGCGCTGATCCCGGACCATGGAACCCAGCCTCAATCCGCAGGTGGCCGACACCGCACGCAGCCATGACGGCCCGATCGAAACCGATGCCGTGATCGTCGGCGCGGGCCCGGTGGGCCTGTTCCAGGTGTTCGAACTCGGGCTGCTGGAAATCAAGGCGCACATCGTCGACTCGCTGGCCTATCCCGGTGGTCAGTGCATCGAGCTCTACCCCGACAAGCCGATCTACGACATCCCGGCCGTGCCCGTGTGCACCGGCAAGGAATTGACCGACAACCTGCTGAAGCAGATCGAACCCTTTGATGCCACCTTTCATCTCGGGCAAGAGGTCACGGTGGTCGAAAAGCAGGCCGACGGCCGTTTCTTCGTCGAGACCAGCAAGGGCACCAGGCTGCTGAGCAAGACCATCTTCATCGCCGGCGGCGTGGGCTCGTTCCAACCGCGCACGCTGAAGGTCGAGGGGCTCGACAAGTTCAACGACACGCAGCTGTTCTACCGCGTGCGCAACCCGGCGCAGTTCGCCGGCAAGAACCTGGTCATCATCGGCGGCGGCGATTCGGCGCTGGACTGGACGATGAATTTCGTCCAGGACGGGCCGCACAAGGCCGAGAGCGTGATCCTGGCGCACCGGCGTGACGGCTTCCGTGCCGCGCCCGCCAGCGTGGCCAAGATGAAGGAGCTGTGCGACGACTATCAGATGCAGTTCATGGTCGGCCAGATCACGGGTTTCGACGAAAGTGACGGCCGCCTCTCGCAGGTCAAGGTGACCGGCGGCGACGGTGTCACGCGCGTGGTGCCGCTCGACATGCTGCTGGTGTTCTTCGGCCTCAGCCCCAAGCTGGGCCCGATTGCCCAGTGGGGCCTGGGCCTGGAGCGCAAGCAGATCGTGGTCGACACCGAGAAATTTGAGACCAGCGCGCCCGGCATCTTCGCCGTCGGCGACATCAACACCTATCCGGGCAAGAAGAAGCTCATCCTGTCGGGCTTCCACGAAGCTGCGCTGGCCGCCTTCGGCGCCTCGCCTTATGTGTTCCCCGACAAGCGGGTGCTGCTGCAGTACACCACCACCAGCCCCAAGCTGCACAAGGTGCTGGGCGTGGAGTCACCCGTCTTCGACTGACGCGCGTCTCTGCCCAGGCAAGCACAGCCCGCCGTTCGCGGGCTGTTTGCTGTGTGCGCCATAATTCGTCCCGGTCTGCACCAGTTGCAGGCCACTTCGCTAGGGGTGTTGCATCCGCGGGTCTTGCGGTTGCGACTGAGAAAGTCCCTTTGAACCTGATTGAGGTAATCCTCGCGCAGGGAAGCAAGTCAGCAGTTGCGGTACCGCTGTTCCGCCCTGCCCCCGACGTGCCGACCTGCGTGATGCATGGAAGCACACGATGAACTTCGACCGAACCCATCGCCGCCACGCGCTGGCCATCGCAATCTGCTGCGCAGTGAGCGGTGCGGCCCTGGCGCAGTCCACCGTCACCGTGACCGGCCGTACCGATCCCTCGCTGGCCATCGGTGGCTTTGGTCAACCCCTGTCGCGATCGCCCTTGCAGGCGTCGGTGCTGGGCAGTGCCTTGTTGGGTGAGGCTGGCATCGACAGCCTGGCGGGCATCACCAAGCTCGACGCCAGCATCGCCGACGCCTACAACTCGCAAGGCTACTGGAGCGGCCTGACCGTGCGCGGCTTCATCGTCGATGCGCGCAGCAACTACCGCCGCGACGGCCTGCCGATCAACGCCGAAACCTCGTTGTCGCTGGTCAACAAGGACCGTGTCGAGGTACTCAAGGGCACCAGCGGCATCCAGGCCGGCACCAGCGCCCCCGGCGGGCTGGTGAACCTGGTCGTCAAGCGACCGACGGCCACGCTGCGCGAGATCGAAGTCGACTGGGTCGGTCGGGGCAGCTTGGGCGTGCGCCTGGACCTGTCGCAGCGCTTCGGCAACGACAGGCAGTTCGGCGCGCGCGTCAACGCCGAGCTGGCCGAACTGCGGCCCGAGACCCGCAGCCTGGACGGGCAGCGCGGACTGTTCGCGCTGGCCCTGGACTGGCTGCCCACCGCGGACTCGCGGCTGGAGTTTGAAGCTGAGAGCAGCCGACAGTCGCAGCCCAGCCAGGCCGGGTTCAGCCTGCTCGGCGACCGGCTACCCGATGCACGGACCATCGATCCGCGGATCAACCTCAACAACCAGCCCTGGGGCCAGCCCGTGGTGCTGGACGGTGATACTGCGTCGCTGCGCTGGCAACAACGTTTGACGAGCGACTGGTCGCTGACGCTGCATGCGGCGCGACAGCAGCTTCGCAGCGACGACCGCATGGCTTTCCCGTACGGTTGCTCGAATCAGGCCGACACCTACTACGCTGACCGCTACTGCCCCGACGGCAGCTTCGACCTGTACGATTTTCGCAGCGACAACGAACGCCGGCGCAGCGACGCGTTGGACACCCAGGTGCAGGGCCGCTTCAGCGCGGGCGGGCTGCGCCATGACCTGACTGCCGGCGTGCTGCTCAGTCGCACGCGCGACCGCTTCCAGCGCCAGGCCTACAACTACGTGGGCGCCGGGTCGCTCGCGGCGGATACCTTCACCGAGCCGGACCCGGCGCTGACCGACGAAAACACCCAGCGCGATGGGCGCAGTCGCGAGCTTTATCTGCGTGACACGCTGCAGTTGAACGAGCGCTGGCAGCTGTGGACCGGCTTGCGCCACAGCCGCATCCAGCGCGACAGTGTGCGCACCGATGGATCACGGCCCACGTCGTCACGCCAGTCGTTCACTGTGCCCTGGCTGGCACTGGGCTTCACGCCGGCCAGCGGCATGCTGGTCTACGCCAGCTGGGGCCAGGGCGTCGAATCCGAAGTCGTGCCCAACCGAAGCCTGTACAGCAACCGGGGCCAGACGCTGCCTGCCCTGAAGAGCCGCCAGACCGAGGCCGGATTCAAGTTCAGCGACAACGACCGCGATGCGTCGTTCACGCTGTTCGACATCGAGCGCCCGGCCGCCAACGACTTCTGCAATGCCGAAGGCGACGCATGTGAACGGCGCATCGATGGCATCGCCCGCCACCGCGGCGTCGAACTGGCCGCCGGCTGGCGCGTCGGATCCTGGGGCCTGCGTGGCAGCGCCCTGTGGCTTCAGGCCCGTCGACAGGGCAGTCAAGACAGCAGCCTGAACGGGCAATGGCCAACCAACGTGCCCGATCGGGCGCTGAAGTTGCAGCTGTCGCACGACATCACGTCGCAGCTGAAGCTGGTGACCGACCTTGTCAACGAAGGCCGCCGTGCCGTGCTGCCCGACAACAGCATCAAGCTGGGCAGCTGGACGCGCATCGACGCCGCGCTGTCATGGCAGTTGCCCACAGGCGGTTACGACACTCGCCTTCGCGTCGGCGTCGACAACCTGGGTGACCGCCGCGCCTGGCGTGAGTCCCCCTACCAGTTCGGCCACGTGTACCTGATGCCCATGGCGCCGAGAACCTGGCGCGCGGCATTCAGCACTCGCTTCTGAACGCCCGCAGGGCCGGCACAGCCCGGTCTTCGATCAGCGCTCAAGCAGGGTGACAGGCCGTATCTGGTCAAGCACAAGAATGGATCTGGGAGAATGAAGAGCTCAATTTCAACGCTATACTTATGGGCTGTATTCCCCGATAGCTCAGTTGGTAGAGCGCCGGACTGTTAATCCGTAGGTCCCTGGTTCGAGCCCAGGTCGGGGAGCCAAACAAAGTCGTTATGAATCAAGATCTTATCGAGAGATCGGTAAGGTCTTTTTTCTTGGCTTGATCCGAAAAGTAGGCGCATAGTAGGCGGCAGCCTCATCTGTCGACATTGGTGCCTTGCGGCAGCGCCTAGGCGGCCAAGGTAGGATTTGAGCCACAACCGGGTAGCCGCCCGGTCTCAGGCGATCCGCCTGGACCACGCGGTCAGCGACCCAGACGCGACCGGTCCGCCGACATGGTTGTACGTCAACTGAACCGCACCGGCTTTCGAGGAGGCCTGTTGGCTTGAGTCAGACCGGCACGGTCTGACTGTCTTTGGCTGTTCCTCTCTTCTTCTATCCAGCCCCCCGCAGGGGCCGCCGGAGGCCCCCCGGTTGGGCCATGTACTCATGGTTCAACCCTCCTGCAGCACTGCCGACTCGGCAGGCTTGGTTGTGACCGACGCCTGTGCTTGCTGGCGCCAATACTTCGCCTCGGCTTCGGCCGGCGGGATGTAGCCGATGGGTTCCAGCAGACGATGGTGGTTGAACCACGCAACCCATTCGAGCGTGGCCAGTTCGACCGCCTCACGAGTCTTCCACGGGCCGCGTCGGTGAATGATTTCGGCCTTGTACAGCCCGTTGATGGTCTCGGCCAGCGCGTTGTCGTAGCTGTCGCCGGTGCTGCCCACCGAGGGCTCGATACCGGCCTCAGTCAGCCGTTCGCTGTAGCGGATGGAGACGTATTGCGAACCTCTGTCGCTATGGTGTATCAGCTCGCCTTCACGCTCGGCACGCCGCGCATACAGCGCCTGCTCCAGCGCGTCGAGCACAAAGTCGGTGTGCATGGAACTGCTGACCCGCCAGCCGACGATGCGCCGCGCGAAGACGTCGATGACAAAGGCCACGTACACGAAGCCCTGCCAGGTCGAGACGTAGGTGAAGTCCGCCACCCACAGCTGGTTCGGCCGGTCAGCTTTGAATTGCCGGTTCACTCGGTCCCGCGGGCACACCGCCTTGGCGTCGGGGACGGTCGTGCGCACCCCCTTGCCGCGGCGCACGCCTTGCAGCCTGCGCAACCGCATCAGCCGTTCCACCGTGCAGCGCGCCACCGCCGTGCCTTCGCGCCTGAGCTGGCGCCAGACCTTGTCGGCACCATAGACCCGCAGGTTCTGGTCGTACACGCGCTGCACCTGCGGCAGCAACTGGGCATCGCGCTGGGCACGCGCCGGCAGCAGCGCCGGGTTGCGTTGGCGCGCCGCGTGCAATCGGTACGCCGACGGGGCGACCTGCAGCGCGCTGCAGATCGGTTCGACCCCGCAACGAGCACGGTGCTCGTCGATGAAGGCGTTCACTTCTTGAGCTGGCGGTCGAACTCCGCCTGGGCGAAATACGCGCTTGCCAAATTCAGGATCTCGTTGGTCTTGCGCAGTTCGCGAACCTCGCGCTCGAGATCCTCGATGCGCTGCTGCTCGGCTGTCGTCGAGCCTGGCCGCACGCCGCTGTCGCGCTCGCCTTGGCGCACCCATTTGCGCAGCGTCTCGCCCGTGCAGCCGATCTTGGCCGCGATCGACTCGATTGCCGCCCACTGCGACGGGTACTGGTCCTTGGCGTCGAAGACCATACGCACCGCGCGCTCTTGGACCTCGGGGGAAAACTTCGGGGACTTCCTCATGTTGGCTCCATTCTCAATCGATGGAGCCTCCTCAAAATCCGGGGCGGTTCAGAGTAGTTCGCGGACCTCCCGCGGACGCTCGATCACCGCCTTCGTGTAGCGCCCGCTCGTTGGCGCCGCATTTTTCGGCGTCGCAGCCAACTGCCGCTGGCAACTGACGATCCCTACTGCGTGACACGCTACACGAGGTCCCGCGCCTCTCGGACCTCGCCGTTCACCATACGCGACAGGTCGCGCAGCAGCAGCCAGTCCCCGCCCTTGACCAGCTCGCTGTGCATGATCGCGATCTGGCCGGCCCGTGCGCCGAAGCTGACGGCGGGCGGGGCTTCAGCGGGGGCTGACGGTGGTGCTGACGGTGGCGTTGAACGTGGCGACGGCAATGGCGGTGCCGCAGAACCCAATCGTCATGTCCCGGCGTGGCCTGAGGCAACGCGCCGGGCGCGTCGAACACGGCCGCCGCGGCGGCCCGCCGCCGATCATCGTCGACCCGGCACGTCCGTCGATGCCTGCGATGATCCGCTATGCTGGTGCCGCGTCCCGCCGCCATGCCGGTGGGTATCACCCCACGAACCGTACGAGACTTGTCACCGATGACCGCATCCATCCACGCCGGCAGCCAGGGCGTCTTCGTGATTGCCGCCACCCCCTTCACCGACAGCGGGGCGATCGACTTCGAGAGCATCGACACGCTGACCGATTTCTACCTCGGCTTCGGCATCGACGGGCTGACCATCCTGGGCATCATGGGCGAGGCGCAGAAGCTGTCGCAGGACGAGTCGCTGGCCGTGATGCAGCGCTTTCTCAGGCGCGTGAACGGGCGCGTGCCGGTGATCGTCGGTGCATCGGCGCCGGCCTTCGACCCCATGGTCTCGCTGGCGCGCGCGGCGATGGACCAGGGTGCCGCCGGCGTGATGCTCGCGCCGCCGCCCACGGTCAAGCACGACGAGCAGTTCTTCAACTTCTATGCCGGCGCCTGCAAGGCGCTGGGGCCGCAGACGCCGGTCTGCCTGCAGGACTATCCGGCCGTCACCGGCGCCTACAT
This sequence comes from Rubrivivax sp., assembly GCA_016707445.1. Lineage (GTDB taxonomy): Bacteria > Pseudomonadota > Gammaproteobacteria > Burkholderiales > Burkholderiaceae_C > Rubrivivax. Next base: position 568,476 of record JADJHR010000005.1, on the reverse strand, counting down.
GTCGGTGCCGGTGTTCTCGCAGATCGTGCGTGATCTGCCGCAGGTGGTGATGCTCAAGGCCGAGGACTAGCCCGGGCCTGAGCAAGATCACGCGCATCCGCGAACTCGAAGCCCAGGGCCAGCGCCGGGTGTCGATCCTGGTCGGCAACAACGGCCTGTTCTACCCGCTGGAGCTGGCGCGCGGCGCCGACGGCGCGATGACGGGCGTGGCCTACCCCGAGATGCTGACCGACGTCTACCAGGCGATGCGGGCCGGCAACCGGGACCTGGCCGACGACCTGTTCGAGATCTACCTGCCGATGGTGCGCTACGAGACGCAGCCCGGCGTGTCGCTGGCCTGGCGCAAGGAGATCCTGCGCCGGCGCGGCGCGATCGGCAGCGCCCGCGTGCGATCGCCCGGGGTGCAGCTGAACCGCGACGAGCATGACGACCTGACGCGCATGATGAGCCGCATCGACAGCAAGCTGGCTGCGCTGAACCAGGGCTGAGGGACCGATGAACTTCGACACCGTCATCCGCGGCGGCACCGTCGTCACCGCCGAACTCAGCCAGGATGTCGACGTCGGCATCACCAACGGACAGGTGGTGGCCCTGGGTGCCGGTCTGCCTCCAGGGCAGCGAGAGATCGACGCCCGCGGCCGCCTGGTGCTGCCCGGCGGCATCGACAGCCATTGCCACATCGAGCAGGTGTCGTCGTTCGGCATCCTGTGCGCCGACGACTTTCACTCGGCCACCGTGTCGGCGGCCTTCGGCGGCACCACCACGGTGATTCCGTTCTGCGCCCAGCACCGCAGCGACCACATCCCCGAGGTGCTGGCCGACTACCACCGTCGGGCGGCCGAGAAGGCGGTGATCGACTACGGCTTTCACCTGATCGTGGCCAACCCCGACGAACAGACGCTGGCCACCGATCTGCCAGCAGCCATCGACACCGGCATCCGCTCGTTCAAGATCTTCATGACCTACGACCGCATGCGGCTGCACGACGAGCAGATCCTCGACGTGCTGGCCACCGCGCGCCGGCATGGGGCGCTGACCATGGTGCATGCCGAGAACCACGGCATCATCAGCTGGCTGGCCGGGCGCATGGTGGGCCAGGGCAACGTGGCGCCGCGCTACCACGCGGTGTGCCACACGCGATCGTCAGAGGCCGAAGCCTTCAACCGCGTGATTGCGCTGGCCGAGGTGGTGGATACACCGATCCTGATCGTGCATGTCAGCACCATCGAGGGCGTGTCGGCCATTCGTGCAGCGCGCGAGCGCGGCGTCAAGGTCTTTGCCGAGACCTGTCCGCAGTATTTGTTCCTGACCGCCAAGGACATCGATCGCGGGCTCGAAGGCGCGATGTTCTGCTGCAGTCCGCCGCCGCGCGATGAGGCCGCCCAGCAGGCCTGCTGGCAGGGCTTGCTCGACGGCACGCTGTCGCTGTATTCATCGGATCACGCACCCTACCGTTTCGACGCCAGCGGCAAGCTGCCCAAGGGCGAGAAGACCACCTTCAAGGAGATGGCCAACGGCGTGCCGGGGCTCGAGCTGCGCTTGCCGCTGCTGTACAGCTATGGCGTGGGCAGTGGTCGCATCAGCATCAACCAGTTCGTGCAGCTGACCGCCACGCGCCATGCGCAGATCTACGGCCTGGGCCCGGCCAAGGGCACGATCGCCGTCGGCGCCGACGCCGACATCGCGATCTGGGACCCCAAGCACCGCGTCACCGTCGACAGTGCGCTGCTGCACGACAACGCCGGCTACACGCCGTATGCCGGCCGTGAGCTCGAAGGCTGGCCGATGCTGGTGATGTCGCGCGGAGAGGTGCTGATTGACCAGGTCGCCGCGCCGGGGCAAATCAATGCGGCGCGCGGCCGCGGTCGCTTTCTGGCACGTGAACGCAGCGACGCGCTGCAACCCGCCGGCCGCCAGATCCCCGAGATCGCACAGCTGGCCGCCTGGAACACCCCACTTTCAATCTGAGCGAGGCCCGAACGGGACCACCCAGCATGACCCGCAAACTGCACCTTGCTGCCGCCCAACTGGGGGCGGTCAACCTGTCAGACAGCCGAGAAGACATGGTCGCGCGACTGCGCGAGCTGCTGCGCCAGGCCCATGCGCGCGGCGTGCGCTTCGTGGTCTTCCCCGAACTGGCGCTGACCACCTTCTTTCCGCGCTACTGGTTCGACAACCAGGCTGAGACCGACGCGCGCTTTTATGAGCGCAGCATGCCGTCGCCGGCCACGATGCCGCTGTTCGACGACGCGCGGCGTTACGGCATCGGCTTCTACCTGGGCTATGCCGAACTGGTCGAGGAACAAGGGCAGCTGCGCCGCTTCAACACCGCGATCCTGGTGTCGCCGCAGGGCGAGATCGTCGGCAAGTACCGCAAGGTGCACCTGCCGGGGCATGCCGAGCACAAGCCACAGGCCGCGTTCCAGCACCTGGAGAAGAAGTACTTCGAGGTCGGCGACCTGGGATTTCGCACCTGGCGCATGCAGGACACGATCATGGGCATGCTGATCTGCAACGACCGGCGCTGGCCCGAGGCTTTCCGCGCGCTGACGCTGCAGGGTGCCGAGCTGATCACGTTGGGCTTCAACACCCCGACCGAGAATCTGCATTACCCCGAACCACCGGCACTGCGTGTGCACCACCACCTGATCATGGCGCAGGCCATGGCCTTCATGAACGCCACCTGGCTGGTCGAGACCGCCAAGTGCGGCTTCGAAGACGGTTTCCGCATGTTCGGCCACTCATTGATCGTGGCTCCGTCGGGCGAGATCGTCGCCAAGACCGTGAGCGAGGACGACGAGTTGATCAGCTTCGACGCCGACCTCGACCTGGCGCAGGATCTCAAGCGCACGATGTTCAACTACGCCGCGCACCGCCGCCCCGAGCATTACCGCATCCTGATCGACCGCGTCGGCGCCCAAGTGACGCCGCACAATGCCTGATCCTTTCGCTTTCCTTGTTCAAACCACAACTCGAGAGACATCATGAAGACATCGATCCTGAAGACCACCTTCGTCGTCATGCTGGGCGCCATGGCGGGAGCCGCGTCCGCGCAAGAAAAGCCCCTGGTGACCGGCGTCGACGGCACCTTCGCGCCGCACGCCATGGCCAAGATCGGCGGCGGTGTCGAGGGTTTCAACGTCGACCTGATGCACGAGATCGGCCGCCAGCTGGGCCGCAAGGTGGAGATCATGGCGGCCGAGTTCTCGGGCCTGATCCCGGCCATGAACGCCAAGACCATCGACTTCGTCGGCGCACCGACCACGGTGACGCCAGAGCGTGCGCAGAACCTGCTGTTCAGCGAGGGCTACCTCAACACCTACTACCAGTTTCTGGTGCCCGCCGGCAAGCCCGACCTGAAGACCCTGGCCGAACTGAAGGGCAAGACCATCTCGGCCAACAAGGGTTCGGCCTACGACAAGTGGCTGATCGACAACGCCACGAAGTACGGCTTCCAGGTCGAGGCCTACCCGACCAATTCTGACGCCGTGCAGGCCGTGCTGTCGGGCCGCGCCGACGCCACGCTGGGCGGCAACACCGTGTCTGCCTATGCCGCGCTGAAGAACCCCGGCAAGCTGCGCATCACCACGCTGACCGTCGACGATGGTCTGGTCTGGGCCACGGTGTTCCGCAAGGACGACCCGAAGCTGCGCAACGCGGTCGACGAGGCGATCGAATGCCTGAAGAAGGAGGGCACGATCGCACGTCTGTCCGAGAAGTGGTTCGGCGTGAAGCCGGCACCCGGATCGGCGGCCGTCACCCCGTTCCCGGGCCATGGTGTTCCGGGCCTGGCGGGCTACGACGCCACGCCGTCTGCGGCCAAGTGCAAGTAGGGCAAGTAGGGCAAGCAGGGCCAGCGGGGGCGGCCGCGGCCCCGCTGCTCGACATCAAGGGTCTGCGCAAGTCCTTCGGCCAGACCGAAGTACTCAAGGGCGTGTCGCTGGCGGTGGGCCTGAGCGAGTTGGTGTTCGTGATCGGGCCCTCGGGGTCGGGCAAGTCGACGCTGCTGCGCTGCTGCAACCGGCTGGAAGAGCCCTCGGGCGGCGAAATCTCTTCGAAGGCCGCGACATCCTGGCGCCAGGCACCGACCTCAACGCGATGCGCCGGCGCATCGGCATGGTGTTCCAGTCGTTCAACCTCTACCCGCACCTGAATGCGCGCGACAACGTCGCGCTGGCGCTGCTGCACGTGCTGAAGCAGCCGCGCGAGCAGGCCCATGCCCGCGCCTTGCAGGCGCTTGACCAGGTGGGGCTGGGCGACCGCGCCGCGGCGATGCCGGGCGAGCTGTCGGGCGGCCAGCAGCAGCGTGTGGCGATCGCGCGTGCGCTGGCGCTCGAGCCGGCGATCGTGCTGTTCGACGAACCGACCTCGGCGCTCGACCCCGAGCTGGTCGGCAGCGTGCTGGCGGTGCTGCGCAGCCTGCGCACCGCGGGCATGACGATGCTGGTGGTCAGCCACGAGATGGGCTTTGCGCGCACGGCCGCCGACCGGGTCGTCTTCATGGAAGGCGGCAGCATCGTCGAGCAGGGGCCGCCGGCGCACATCTTCGGGCCCGATGCGCACCCGCGCATCCGCGACTTCGTGGCCAGCGTGGAGCACCGGTGACCACCGGCAGGCGCCCAACCGGATTGCAGGCACGATGAGCGGCCTGGTCGACACCTTCTTCAATCTGGCGATCATGCGCCAGTACCTACCCAAGGTGATCGAGGGCATGGGCGTGACCGTGGTGCTGGCGCTAGCGGTGGTGGCCAGCGGGCTCTTGCTGGGCGCGGTGCTGGCGCTGCTGCGCACGCTGCGCTTGAAGCCGCTGAACGCGCTGATCGTGATCTTTGCCGATGTCTTCCGGGCCGTACCGGCGCTGGTGATCCTGATCATCATCTACTTCGCGCTGCCCACCGTGGGCCTGCGGCTGTCGGGCTTCATCTCGGCCTGGCTGGGCTTGTCGCTGGTGCTGGCGGCATTCGCCGAAGAGATCGTCTGGGCCGGCATCCTGTCGGTGCCGCGCGGGCAATGGGAGGCGGCACGTGCCACCGGGCTCGACTTCAGCCAGGGCATGCGCCACGTGGTGTTGCCGCAGGCGCTGCGCCTGACCGTGGCGCCGCTGACCAACCGTGCCATCGTGATCACCAAGAACACCGCGCTGGCGTCGGTGCTGGCGGTGGGCGAGATCCTGTACCAGGCGCAGGCGGGCTATTCGTTTTCCTACAACCCGTCGCCGCTGACCCTGGGGGCCATCGCCTACCTGATCCTGTTCATTCCGCTGGTCTGGTTCGGCCGCTGGGTTGAGGGGCGCTTCGCATGGAAACGCTGATCGACGGCTTCTTCAACGCCCGCATCCTGGCCGATGCCATGCCTTACCTGGTGCGCGGCCTGAGCATGACGTTGCTGTTGTGCGCGGTGGCGCTGCCGCTGGGCATTGCGGGCGGCTTGCTGCTGGCGCTGGGGTCGACGCTGCGCAGCCCCGTGCTGCGCTGGGCGGCGCTGGTGTACACCGACTTCTTCCGTGCCTTTCCGCCGCTGGTGCTGCTGCTGTTCATCGCCTACGGCATGCCCTTTGTCGGCTTCAAGCCGGCGCCGTTCGTGTCGGTGACCCTGGCCTTTTTCCTCAACACGTCCAGCTACTACGGCGAGATCCTGCGGGCCGGGCTCGAGTCGGTGGCCACGGGCCAGCATGAGGCGGCCCGCTCGACCGGCCTGTCGCGCTGGCAGAGCCTGCGCCATGTGATCCTGCCGCAGGCGGTGAAGAACGTGGTGCCCGACCTGGTGAGCAACACGCTCGAGGCCGTCAAGCTGACCTCGATCGCCAGTGTGGTGGCTTTGCCCGAACTGCTGTACGTGGCGCGCCAGGTGCAGTCGCTGAGCTACAACGCCAGCCCGGTGATCGCTGCCGGGCTGATCTACCTGGTGCTGCTGTGGCCGCTGGTGCGCCTGCTGTCGCGCTACGAGCGGCAGGCGGTGACGATTCGATAGGAGTCCCCCGTGACACAGCGCATCCTGGTCATCAACCCGAACAGCACGCAGGCCGTCACCGACGGCATCGATCGCGCGCTGCAGCCACTGCGCCTTGCCGGTGGCCCGCTCTTCGAATGTGTGACGCTGCGAGAGGGGCCTCCCGGCATCCAGTCGCAGCGCGATGTCGACGGTGTGGTCGGCCCGCTGACCCGGTTGATCGGTGAGCGCCAGACCGACTGCGACGCCTTCGTCATCGCCTGCTACAGCGACCCCGGCCTGCACAGTGCGCGTGAGGTCACGCGCAAGCCGGTCTTAGGGATCTCGGAATGCGGCGTGCTGACGGCACTGACGCTGGGCCACCGCTTCGGCGTCATCGCGATCCTGGCCGCGTCGATTCCGCGCCACTTGCGCTACCTGGGCGCGATGGGCGTCAGCAGCCGCCTGGCGGCAGAACTGCCGGTCGGCCTACAGGTCACCGAACTGGCCGATGCCGACCGCACCCGGCAGCGTTTGATCGACACCGGCCGCCGGCTGGTCGACGAGCATGGCGCGCATGTGATCGTGATGGGCTGTGCCGGCATGGCCCAGTACCGGCAGCCGCTGGAAGACGCGCTGGGTGTGCCGGTGGTCGAGCCGACTCAGGCCGCCGCCGGCATGGCCTGGACACGGGTACGGCTGGCATGAGCGGGGGCAGCACCATGAACACACCGTCCGCCGACAAAGCTGAGTTCCTGTTCGACATCGGCAGCCCGAACGCCTATCTGTGTCACAAGCTGCTGCCGGCGATCGAAGCCCGCACCGGCCAGCGCGTGACCTATGTGCCCATCCTGCTTGGAGGTTTGTTGAAGCTGGCCAACAACCGCTCGCCGATCGAGGCCTACGCCACCATTCCCAACAAGCTGGCCTACGAACACCTGGAGATGAAGCGCTTCGTCAAACGGCACCGGCTGGACGCCTTTCACTTCAACCCGCACTTTCCGATCAATACCCTGAACCTGATGCGCGGCGCGGTGGCCGCACAGAAGGAGGGCTGCTTCGAACCCTATGTCGACGCCATCTTCGCCGCGATGTGGGAACGTGGGCTGAAGATGGACGATCCTGCCGTCATTGAAGGCGCCCTGGTCGCGGCGGGTCTCGATGCCCAGCGCCTGATGCAGGCCACGCAAGACCCCGAGGTCAAGGCAGCCCTGCTGGCCAACACGCAGGCCGCACACGACCGCGGCGCCTTCGGTGCGCCCACCTTCTTTCTCGGCGACCAGATGTGGTTCGGCAAGGACCGGCTGGGTGAGGTCGAAGAGGCGATGCTGCAGATGCAGCGCGGCCGCCCAGCGTAAGGCCGGGCCTTCGTCGTTCTTATTCCAGGACGAACGTGACCTTCAAGATCACCTTGAAGCCCGATACCTTGCCCTTGTCCACGGTGACCTCTTGATCCTTGATCCAGGCGCCCTTGACGTTCTTCAGGGTCTTGTTCGCGCGCTCGATGCCCTGCTTGACGGCGTCTTCGAAGCTGATGGCACTGATGCTGCTGATTTCGGTAATGCGTGCGACGGTCATTGTTCTCTTCCTTTGATGCGCCCCTCTGTGGGCTGAAGTTCATAGTCTGCCATCGCGCTGCCGATCGATCGGTAGGCGGTGGCCTTGTGCTGCTGTAGGACCTGATGCCGAAGGGTCGACGCCTGACCCCATCCATGCAGCGGCCATGCGGTCACGCGGGCTGCAACGAACGGGCTACTCGCCAGGTCCCGCACCGCATCCGAGGTTCTTCGGCAGCAGGATGAGGCCGTCATGCAGCGGCCCTCACTGGATCTCGCGCGCAGCGGCTTTCGGATCCGTCAGGTCGTCGCACAGGCACGGCACGGCTTGGACGACCCAGTGGGGGTGATCCACTTCGCACAGTACCGACGCATGCAGCCCTGCCAGGTCCGCGACGCATTCGAGCACTGAGGTGCGGATGCGGTCGACCGGTTCCAACTCACGCTCGAGGCAGTCGTGCACGAAGGCCTCGCTGACAAGGTGCGCCAACCGGGCCTGAATCGCGCTGAAAAGCAATTTGAGGTCATTGAGCGCGGTATTGGGCGCCGTCATCGCTGCAGCCTTGTCGGCCGCCGGCAACCGCGGGACAGTCTGCGACGACGTGTCGCTGTCACGCGCGAATGCGCCTTGGTCCGCTTCGCCAGCCTGGCCCGCGCCCATGTTCTGTGCAAGCATGATGCCGCCTTTGTCGCCCATGCGATGCTTTTACGCCCCGCAGCGGAGTTCGTCAGTGCGCCAGCGCACACGCACACGCACATCCACATCCACCTGCACATTCACTCTCACATCCCCCGCAGATGCGCACGCGCATGCGCGTTCACCCGCGCGTGAATTCATCACCGGCGACAGTCTGCCGCTGGACCAGGCAGCCGATCAAAGTCTGTGCTGAAAATCGAACCGCGCGACCCGAAGTGCGTCAACACGGATCGCTCGCACAAGCCAGCTGAGCCGGCCGTCTTCCGACGGCAGCCAGGCCGCCACTGTGCAGCGGTTGATGCACGACTACAGACGCGGACCCGTCATCTCAAGAACGAGTGCGCGAGCTGCGGCTGAGAAGCGACACGAGGGCCATCAGCGCCGCGCCCCCGGCCGCGGCGATCAGCACCGACTTGATGGGCTCGTTGCGGATGCGGGCCACCGTCGCGTCTGACGCGTGCAGCGCACGTTCGCGCAGTTGTTGTGAGCCGCCGCGAACCGCGTCCAGGCTGCGGTCGGTCAGCGCCTGTGCTCCAGCGCCGAGTCGGTCGAGGGCAGGTCCCGTACGTTCGCGCATGTCCTCTAAGCGTTCGGCCAATTGATCCAGCTTGTCGTTGAGTGCGCGTTGCGACGACCGGATCACCTGATCCGTCGAATGGGCAGCGCTGTCGACCAGCGCCGAGGCCATGCCGCTGGCGGGACCGTTCGAAACATGGAGTCCGTTGGAATCCTTCATGGAGGTTCCTTTAGAGAAGGTGTAGGTGGAAAGGTCGAGATCGCCCGTGTCTACTGGCGCTAGACCATGCCGACGAAGGCACTGGCCATCCTCCATCGATGAAAACTCGATCTTGAATGCATCGTGCATCTGCGTCTGTGCGCTGGCGAACATGTGGCTGCGCGGGTGAACGCGCCGCCTACGCCGCGTCTCAGCGGTCTAAGGGATGCCGAGCGCGACGAATCACCCGTGTGACCGCCTTGCCACCACTCGTCGTGGCGGGCGCGGGTGTCGCCGCAGCAGCGTTTGCCTTCATACTCGACGCGATCAAGGTGCCGGCATTCGGGCGTCTGGGGATTGGCTAGGTCGGCTGGCGCAACGGGCTCTCAGGTCACGGTGCCGACCAGTGTTCCGGCACCGGCGGTGACGCCCATCGCGAGGGCACCCCAGAGGGCGACCCGCCAGGCGCCGTTCCAGACCCCGGCCCCGCCGACCTGCGCCGAAACCGCGCCCAGCCCGGCCAGGAACAAGAGCGAAGCGATCGTCACCGAGAGGATCAGGTACGCAGTCGGAGCGGCGAGCACGACGCCGATCGGCAGTGCGGCGCCGACCGCGAAACTGGCCGCCGAGGCCAGTGCTGCCTGCGTCGGGCGCGCGGCGGTCGTGGGCGAGAAACCCAGTTCGTCGCGTGCGTGCGCGCCGATCGCGTCATGGGCCATCAACTGGCCCGCCACCTTGTCGGCCAGCGACGGGTCCAGGCCGCGACCGACATAGATGCCCGCCAACTCCTGCTGCTCGCTGGCCGGATCCCGCTTCAGCTCGGCGCGCTCGCGCGCCAGGTCGGCATTCTCGCTGTCCTGCTGAGAGTGGACGGAGACGAATTCGCCCGCCGCCATCGACATCGCCCCCGCAACCAATCCCGAGACGCTGGTCAACAGCAACGTCCGATGATCTGCACCGGCGGCCGCCACGCCCAGCACCAGGCTGGCCGTGGACAGGATGCCGTCGTTGGCCCCGAGTACGGCAGCGCGCAACCATCCGGTGCGGTCGTTGCGGTGGTGCTCGGCCGCGCCGCGTGGCGTGTTCAGGAACCCGTGTCGTCGCGAAACTGTGGTGTCCACGGCCTTCGCTAGTTTCGTCATTCAAGTCCTCCAACTCCTGAGACACCGCTGGCAAACAGGGCCGGCGTGGCGTACCGGCCGCCGAACGCATCGAGGCGCCGGCTGCGATACAGATGGCGCTGCCCGCGGCGCTGACAGCGGCTGGCATCGTTGCACGAGCTGGCTGGCGAAGCGATCACGGCCACAAGTGCGGATCCGTCTGCAACACGATCGTTCGGTGGAAAACGATCGCTCAGGGCGGTGATTGCGGGTAGTCGATTCGCTCGCCGCGAACGCGGGCAAACGGCGTCAACTTGTGCGCCTGCAATCGCGTCGGGCTGACGATCTCGCAAGTCGCTACGCCTTGCACGTGCAGCGCGTCGGCGATCAGCGAGCGGTGACAGCGCCAAGGCACCGCTTCCGCGCACATCAATGCGATGCGCTGCTGTCGGGCCAGTACCACCAGGCTGGTCAGCTCGCGCGCAAAGTCCGGTGTCTGCATGTAGTCGGCATAGGCACGGAACGACAGGTTGTGCCAGCCGCCGTTCGGTGAATTGGGCGTCACACGCCTGAAGCCGCCGAGCCCCGGCACATGCGTGTAGCCGATGTTGGCCGCCGCCAGGTGCGCCGGCAGCGCATCGGCGTTGAACTGCGGGTTGTGGCGCGAACGCGGCACCGTGCGCACGTCGACCAGCAACGTCACCGCCTGACCCTTCAGCAGGGCCACGAATTCTTCGATGGCCCGCGTCGAATGACCGACGGTCAACACTTGGCAGAGCGTGCCATCGTCTGCCGAACCCTGGCTTGCGGGATGTGGCACGTCAGTGTCGCGCGGCAGCCGAAGACACTGACACACTCAAGCGCCACGATGGCCCCTCTGCCTGGCCATTCAGGCCACCAACACGGTGGGCTTGGGGCCGTTTCATCCGCCAGGTCGATTTCAGCTCGGCAGCAGGTGCCGCAGCACCATCTGCAGGATGCCGCCGTGCCGGAAATACTCGACTTCGGCCGGTGCATCGATGCGCACGATCGCATCGAAGCTCAGCTGCGAACCGTCCGGGCGCGTGACAGCGACCCTGGCCTGCTGCCTGGGTTCGATGCCGAGGGCAAGACCGGTGATCGTGAAGGTCTCGCTGCCGTTCAGTCCCAGCGACTGCGCCGAGTCTCCATCCTTGAATTGCAGCGGCAGCACGCCCATGCAGACCAGGTTGCTGCGGTGGATGCGCTCGTAGCTCTCGGCGATGATCGCCTTGATGCCCAGCAGCGCGGTGCCCTTGGCCGCCCAGTCGCGCGAACTGCCCGAGCCGTATTCACGCCCGGCAACCACGACCAGCGGCGTGCCTGCTTGCTGGTAACGCATGGCGGCGTCGTAGATGCTCATGGTGTCGCCGCTGGGCAGATGCCGCGTCCACGGGCCCTCGGTACCGGGCACCATCGAGTTGCGCAAGCGGATGTTGGCGAAGGTGCCGCGCATCATGACTTCGTGGTTGCCACGTCGTGAGCCGAAGCTGTTGAACTCTGGCACGGACACGCCATGGTCGACCAGATAACGGCCTGCTGGCGAGTTGGCGGCGATGGATCCGGCCGGCGAGATGTGGTCGGTGGTGATCGAGTCGCCCAGTACCGCCAGCGCACGCGCGCCATCGATATCGGCCAGGGCCGCGGGCTGTGCCGCAAAATCGATGAAGAATGGGGGTTCGCGAACGTAGGTCGAGTCGGGCGCCCAATCGAACAAGGTGCCCGTGGGTGCCGGCATGCTTCGCCACTGGTCGTCGCCTTCGAAGATGCGGCCGTACTCGGTATCGAACTGTGCCGACGTCACCGACGAGGCCATCAGCGCTTCGATCTCTTCAGCACTGGGCCAGATGTCCTTCAGCAGCACCGGCCTGCCTTGCGCATCGGTGCCCAGCGGGTCGGTCGTCAAGTCGCACAGCACCGTGCCGATGAGCGCGTAGGCCACCACCAGCGGCGGTGATGCCAGATAGCTCGCCTTCACCTGACTGTGGATGCGGCCTTCGAAGTTGCGGTTGCCCGACAGCACGGCGACCACGGCCAAATCCTTCTCGGAGACAGCCTTGGCAACCTCTTCGGGCAAGGGCCCTGAGTTGCCGATGCAGGTGGTGCAACCGTAGCCCACCAGGTTGAAGCCCAGCTTCTCGAGGTAAGGCGTCAGGCCGGCCTTCTCGAGATACTGAGTGACGACCCGCGAGCCCGGCGCCAGCGAAGTCTTGACCCAGGGCCGCGTCTGCAGACCGGCCTGAACCGCCTTGCGTGCCAGCAAGCCGGCGGCGATCATCACCGCCGGATTGGACGTGTTGGTGCAACTGGTGATGGCAGCGATGACGACCGAGCCCGTCGTCACCGACGCGGCGGCTTGCGGCTGCTGCAAACGCTCGGCCGGTGCCTGCAGGATCTCACCTGCCTCGGCATCGCTTTCATCGTCGAGTCTGGAAATCTGCTTCAAACTGACCTCGGCTGCGGCGCCGCCGATGCCCGACCTGAACGACTGGGCGACACCCGACAGCGCGACACGATCCTGCGGCCGCTTCGGGCCGGCCAGACTGGGTTCGACCTGGCTCAGGTCGAGGTCGAGCACTTCGCTGAAGACCGGCTCGATGTCGCTGTCGGTCCTGAACAGTCCCTGCTCGCGCGTGTAGCGTTCGACCAGATCGGCGTTTGCGCCACGCCCGGTCAGGCGCAGGTATTTCAGCGTATTGGCATCGACCGGGAACAGTGTGGCGGTGGCCCCGAACTCGGGTGACATGTTCGACAGCGTCGCGCGATCGGCAATGCCCAGGCTGCTCAGGCCCGGGCCGAAGAATTCGACGAACTTGCCGACCACGCCGTGCGCCCGCAGCCTTTGTGTCAGTGTCAGCACCAGGTCGGTGGCCGTCGTGCCGGGCGGCAACTGCCCGCGTGTGCGCACGCCAAGCACCACCGGTTTCGGCAGAAACATCGGCTGGCCGAGCATCGCTGCCTCGGCCTCGATGCCGCCCACGCCCCAGCCCAGCACGCCCAGGCCGTTGACCATCGGCGTGTGCGAATCGGTGCCGACCAGCGTGTCGGGGAAGACCCAGCCGTCGCGCTCGATGACCACGTGCGCCAGGTGTTCGAGGTTGACCTGATGGCAGATGCCCATGCCGGGCGGCACCACGCGAAAGCCCTCGAACGCTTGCTGAGCCCAATTGAGCAGCGCGTAACGTTCACGGTTGCGCTTGTATTCCCAGTTCAGATTGACCTCGTAGGCATCAGCGCTGCCAAAACGATCGACCTGCACCGAATGGTCGATCACCAGATCGACGGGTACAAAGGGATTGACGCTCTTCGGATCGCCGCCTGCACGCGCCACCGCACTGCGCATCGCAGCCAGGTCGACCACGGCCGGCACGCCGGTGAAGTCTTGCATCAGCACGCGAGCTGGCATGAACGCGAGTGACGCGTCCGCGCCGTCGGGCCAGCGCGCCAGTGATTTGACGTCGGCCTGCGACACATCGCGCCCCCCGGCGCGGCGCGCAATGTTCTCAAGCAGGATCTTCACTGTATGCGGCATGCGCACCAGGTCGGCGCCGGTCTTGCCGGTCAGTCTGGCCAGGTTGATGTAGCGGGCGACGCCGGTTGCCGTCTTCAGCGTTGCGATGCTGTCTTGCGCGTTCATGGTGGGGCTTGCCCTTTCTGCACGGTCTTTGAGTTCTGGTGCATGTGGATGAATCCGACAAAGGCATCCATCCATTTCTGAAGAAATGCCTTGCTGCCGGCACCGATCTGGCCGCTGGCATCGAACAGGCCTTCCTTGGCCTGAATGAAGGCCTCAGGCTGGCCGAGCACAGGCACGTCGAGGTAAGCCAGCACATTGCGCAGATGCTGTTGTGCCAGCGCGGTGCCAATGGCGCCGGTCGATACGCCGATGACGCCCGCGGGCTTGCCGGCCCATGCATTGCGGCCGTAGGGCCGTGACGCATGGTCGATGGCATTCTTCAACACACCGGGTATCGAGCGGTTGTATTCCGGCGTCACGAAGAGCAGGCCATCGGCCGCCAGGATTTCAAGCTTCAGACGCTTCACGACATCGGCCTGATTCGCATCGTCGTCCTGGTTGTACAGCGGCAGGTCGCCAATCGTCACCGGCTTGAATTCGAAGTCTGCCGGCGCCAGCGTCGGCAGGGCGCCAGCGAGCTGGTGGTTGAAGGATTCGCGGCGCAGGCTGCCGACCACGACTGCGATCCGGACCTTGCTCATGTTGACCCCCAGGTGCGACCGATCGGTCGAATGCATTCAAGCGTTCAAGCATGTTCTCAACGCAAGAAACTGTCATTGCGCAGGCTCAGTCCCACATGGCGCTCAGGGTTGCTCAGCGTCGGCCACGGTGATGCAGGATCGATTGTCGGCTTGCGAGTGTCCGACATGCCCCTGCAGCCCCTTTGGTCCGCCAGGGCACAGACATGCCGATCGGATTGCCGCAGTCTGCACTTCCCATGTTGTCGATGGACCCACGTCGGCCCTTACACCGGGTGCAGGCAATCAACGAAGGCGAGCCATGAACAGATCGGTCAGAACAGATGTCGAAGACCCCGCAATGTGGCGCGGGTCCGCGCTGAAGTCGCCGACTGCCCTTGATTCGGCGGCAGCCCGGCCTGCGCCCAGCTGCTGACCTGCATGAGCACGTGGCCATGATCAGCACCGCATTGACCGAGATGTTCGGCCTGCAGCACCCGATCGTGCTCGGGCCGATGGGCGGCGTGTCAGGCGGGCTGCTTGCCGCGGCCGTCTCCAATGCCGGTGGCCTCGGCATGGTCGGGGGTGGTTATGGCGACCCGGCGTGGCTGCATGCCGAGTTGGCCTGCGTGAGGGCCAACACCCGCGCACCCTGGGGCGTCGGCTTGATCACCTGGTCGTGCGAACCCGAGCTGGTTGCCCTGGCCTTGAGCTATCGGCCGCACGCGTTCATGCTCTCCTTCGGCGACCCCCGCCTTTACGGTGCAGCGATCCGCGCAGCCGGATGCAAGCTGATCTGCCAGGTGCAGGATCTCGAGGGCGCGCGCCTGGCGCGCGAGGCGGGCGCGGATGTCATCGTCGCCCAGGGGACCGAGGCGGGTGGCCACGGGGGAACGCTGGCGACGATGCCCCTGGTGCCCGCGGTGGTCGACGCCGTGACGCCGATACCCGTCGTCGCGGCAGGCGGCATCGCCGACGGGCGCGGATTGGCTGCGGCTCTGATGCTGGGCGCCCAGGGCGCCTTGATCGGGACGCGCTTTTGTGCAAGCACCGAGGCACTGGGGCATCCTGAGGCCAAGCAGCGCATCGTGCACGCGCATGGCGGGCAAACCAGCCGCACCCGCGTGTTCGACATCGTGCGTGGCTACGACTGGCCAGCGCCTTACACCGGTCGCGCATTGCAAAATCACTTCATGCAGCAATGGCACGGTCGAGAAGCCGTGCTGGCGAATCAGCTTGAACCCGAGAAAGCGGCCTACGCTGTGGCAACTCGCGGCGCAGATTTCGACACCGCGTTGGTCTGGGCCGGTGAAGCGGCCAGCTTGATTCACAGTGTCGAAAGCGCGTCCGATCTGGTTGCCCAGATCAGCGCACAGGCACAACAGCAACTTTCCAGGTCAGCGCACTGGCGGCGCGGCTGAAGCCGCGCCATGGGCTAGGGCCCCAAACTGGGCGTATCGGATCAATTCGACCCGACGGCCCGCCGAGCAGGCCCACCGTTGTCGTGCTGGTAGAACTCACCGGTCCGGCTTTCGAGCAGTGCACGATCGAGCACTTCGATGTGACCACGCTGGTAGCGGATCGCACCCAGACGGCGCAACCGGCCGGCCGCCTCGGTGATCCCTTCGCGTTTCACCCCGAGTGCGTCGGCGATCACCTCGTGCGTCATCGTCAGTTCGGTGCTCGGCACCCGGTCAAGACTCAGCAGCAGCCAGCGACAGAGGCGTTGCTCGACGGTGCCATGCCGATTGCACGCCGCCGTCTGCACGATCTGCCCGATATACGAGGCGGTGTACTGCAGCAGCACATGCATCAGGGCGCCGCCGCGACCCACCTCTTCCAGCAGGCTCTGCGCGGGCAACCTCAGGCCCGAACCGGCGCTTTGCACGCTGGCACGCACGTTCAACGTCGATTCACCCAGCAAGAGTCGAACGCCGACAAGGCCTTCGCGTCCGATCAAGGCGACTTCGGCAGACCCGCCGTTCTCCAACACGAAGCTCATCGCGACGACCGCGCTCTCGAGAAAATAGACGCCGCGCATCGGCACACCGGGCTCGAACAGGACACTGCCAGCCGACATCTGCACACGCTGGAGCTTCGGGCTCAGGCGCTCCATGACGTCATCGGGAAGCGAAGCCAACAAGGCGTTCTGCGGTGGGCAAGACGATATGGGCATGACGCTTCCTCCCTGTGCACGGCCGTGGACGGTCGCTGCTTCGCGACGTGTCTGGTCGGCACCGCCGGCAAGCTGCCGACAGCTTGAGCGTAGCCCCTTTTCCCGCTCTCGATTGCGGCGGGCTTCAATTTCCCCAGCATGGCTCGGGGCACCCCGGCGCGCCGACCGGTATTGGCGCCTGTTGCCCCGGGTCACGCTGAAGTGACTGGTGCCGCGCCCTTCATGTGTCCGCCAACGAACAGACGGTCGAATTGATCGCGTCCAGACTGAACTTCCGCGGACGTCTGCCTTGTCCGCCCCGTTGGGCGGCCAGGGTCGAGGCCCGAGTGACATTCGAACAAGGAGCAACGACATGCGTGCCCGAGACATCATGACCACACCCGTCATCAGCGTCACACCCGATACCGCGGTCCTGCAGGCTGCGGCCCTGATGGTCGAACATCGAATCAACGCCATCGTGGTGATCAGCGGCAATGCGATCGTCGGCATCGTCAGCGAAGCCAATCTGCTGCACCGCTACGAACTCGGAACGCAACGCGATCCGGCGGCGCGCCCGTGGTGGCGGCGGCTGTTCGACTCTGATGCTGCAGCCTGGAGCTACGTCGAGGCGCATGCGATGAAGGTCCGGGACATCATGACCCCACAGGTCTTCACGATCGAGGAAGACACGCCCGCCGTCGACATCGCGGCACTCTTCGAGCAACACAAGATCAAGCAGGCTCCGGTCGTCAAGGCAGGGTCGGTGGTCGGCATCGTCAGCAGAGCCGACTTCGTGCGTGCGCTGGTGGCGCGGGCCAAGCCAGGGCAAGAGACACATGCAAAGAGCGATGCAGCGATCCAACGGGCGCTGCTTGCCGAACTCGAGTCGCAGTCGTGGTGGCATTCGGATCGCAGCAACGTGAGCGTCAGCGGCGGCGTCGTTCACTACTCGGGCCAGGTGAGTTCGCAGGACGAGATGGCGCCAGCCCGCGTGGCTGCCGAGAATATTGCCGGGGTCCGTTCGGTCGAAGACAGCCGCACGGTCTCGATTCCAACCGCGGGATACCCGGCGGGCGGCTACTTGTGAAGTCGGCGCGCAGCAAGCCGCTGTTCGGGTTTGCTGCGCGCCAGCAGCAGATTCAACAGCACGACGGCATCGTTGTGCGCTTCGTCGTGAGCTGAATAGACGAGCGTGACGCGACCCTTCTGCGCCAGATCGTGCAACTGCTCGAAGAGCTCAGGATGCTGGCGCACCTCGTCGGCATAACGGCGCTGAAACTCGGCCCAGCGCGCAGGGTCGTGGCCGAACCACTTTCTCAACTCGGTGCTCGGCGCCAGATCCTTCAACCAGAGATCGAGCGCAGCGTGGTCCTTGCTGACGCCGCGCGGCCACAACCTGTCGATCAGCACCCGCATGCCATCGTCGGCAGCAGCCGGTTCATAGGCCCGCTTCAGCTTGACGTTGTCGGCGCTGATGTGCGCGTTCATGGTTCAGGCCTCGCGGCTTGCTTTCTTCGCCGCCACCTGGTTCATCGTGTCGAGCGCCAGGTTTGAGTGCGCATAGGCGCCGCCGGCGCGCATCTCGGCGGCAACCCAGATCGCTTCCATCACTTCTTGTTGCGTCGCCCCCTTGCGCATGGCGCTGGCGGTGTGACCGCGGATGCAATACGGGCATTGGGTGACGTGGGCGACGGCGATGGCGATCAGATCCTTCGTCTTAGCAGACAAGGCGCCATCGGCGAACACGCTGTCGCTGAAGGCCTTGAACGCGGCCGCGGTGGCGGGTGCCAGATCCTTGCGCTGGCGATGCAGGTCGATTGAGGGTTCGGGGTACATGAGGTGGTCCATGATTTGCTCCGGGGTATGACGATCAAGCACTCTCGGCAATCTGGCGCTCGAACTCGACTTCGCAACGCAGTCCCTCGAGATCGCGGTGGACCACGGCGACTGCCAGCCTCTTGCCGCCACGGCTGTAGCTGAGTTTGCAATCGCGCGCCGCCAAAGACCCGTCGATGTCGACACGATCGAAACGCTCGGCATGGCCGACGTAAGCAAGACCGAAGTCGTATTGCTCGGTCCAGAAGAACGGCACCATGTCGAAAGCTTCGCGCTGGCCGAGCATGTTGCGTGCGGCAACCTGGCCCTGGCGCTCGGCAACAACCCAGTGTTCGACCCGGATCGGCTCACCGCTCAGACGATCGGGCCAGCGTGCGATGTCACCGGCAGCGTAGATCCCCGCGACACTGGTGGCCAGGTAGCGATCGACACTGACCCCGCGATCGAGCGCCAGCCCTGCCTGCTCGGCCAGCTTGAGCGCCGGGCGCACGCCGATGCCGACGACGACCAGATCGGCTTCGAGCACATCGCCGTTGTCCAGCGTCACCCTGTGTTCGCCGATCGCCGCTACGGTTGCACCCAAATGAAAGTGAACGCCGTGATCTTCATGCAGCTGGCGCAGGAACGCGCCAATATCGGCGCCCAGCACACGCTCCATCAACACGGTTTCGCGGCCGATGACGTGCACATCGAGACCGCGCGCACGCAGCGATGCGGCGGCTTCGAGCCCGATGAAGCTGGCGCCGATGACGACAGCATTCTTCGACCGTGATGCCGTGGCGATGAGTGCGCGGCTGTCGGCCCAGGTGCGCAGCACATGCACATGAGGCTGCTTGGCACCCGGCACGTCGAGCCGCACCGGCTCAGCACCGGTGGCCAGCAGCAGCGCATCCCAGGCGTGATGGCTGCCGTCTTCGAGCTGCACTTCGCGCTTGGCGGCATCGATGCTGGCAACACACGCATTCAATTTCAGGTCGATGCGCTGATCGCGGTAGAACTCGGGCGAGCGCAGCGCGATCCACTCCTCGGGCGCACTGCCGGCCAGGTAGTTCTTCGACAGGTTGGGTCGATCGCAGGGCAGCGAGTCGTCGGCACTGAGCAGCGTGATCTTGCCGTCGAACTGTTCGCGCCGCAGCATCTCGGCTGCGGCGTTGCCCGCCGCGCCACCGCCGATGATGACGATGGCCCGGGGTAGATCGGCCATCCTGGGCGTGCGCGTCGGCGACGATGGGATGGGCTCGATCTTGTCGCCGACAACGACCCTGCCATCGCGCAGCGCGACGTGCCGACACGACACTGCGTTCAGCCCCGGTGCGCGCACGGCCTCGCCGGTGCGCAGGCTGAATGCGGCGTGATGCCAGGGGCAGCGCACGGTGTCGCCGACCACCAGCCCTTCGGCCAAGGGGCCGCTGTAATGTGTGCAGACGGCGCCGACCGCGAACAATTCGGCGCCGCGGCGCACGACGATCACCGGCTCGCCCTGGGCGTGGCCGAGCAAGGGTACCGCCTCGGTCAATGCCGACGCCGGGATTCCCTGGCAGAGGTCGGGACCGGCCAACTCGACGTTTTCATCACTCATGGCAGATCTCCAAGTTTCATCAGTGCAAGGGCGCCAGCTTCACACCCGGCACCTTCAGGGCCTGTGCGACGTCGAACATCGCCTGATTCAGGATCTTGTGGGTGTTTTCGTCGGCCCCATGGCCGTACTTGGTGTCGATGTCGATCATCACCTTGACGTGAATGGGATTCGACAAGGCCTTGTCGAACAGGTAGCCGGACCACCAGACGCCGTCAGGCGCGGTGCCTGCGCTCACCAGTGTGCGGGCCAGTTTCACCCCCTTCAGGTCAGCAGGTGCCGCCGGCAGTTTGACTCCGGCCTCGGTGGCGCGGGTCAGCCCGGCCTTGACGGCGAAGGTCATGCCTTCGATGAAGCTGGCCACGTCCTTTTCACCATACTGCTTGTTGAGCTTGGCAACCTCGGCGTTGACGGTCTTTTCTCCGAGCATCGACACCAGCGCCTTCGCAAAGTCGAAATTGTTGGCGCCACCACCGGCCACGACCAGCGCTGCCGTGACATCCAGAGCCGGGGCACCGGTGTAGATCGGGCCGCCGAACCAGTTCATTCCCGACATGGCCATCGGTGCAGCGGCGGGCGTTGCCGCCATCACGACGCCGCCGAAGGCGACACCACCCAGCGCCAATGTGGCCACGATCACGTTCTTGCGGATATTCATTGCCAATTCTCCTGCTTGTTGAGGCGTAGCGTCATGCCGTTGAAGGCGTCGCATCGCTGCATGCAGCTTGATCCTGAGCCGGCGGCCTCGTCTGTCCTGTTGCATACAGACTGGCCCCGGCTGCCGCCGGAGCTCATCGATTGCGTCCAACGGCAGCGTTCTGGATTCGTTCCGTTTCATGCGCAGTTCAGCTCGACACCGCTCGCACCGTTCAAGGCATCGAAGCCGGAACAATGGCCTGTCGTTGGCGCTGGCGCTGGCCCGTGCGGGTTCGCAGAGAGCGGTCTTCTGCAGGCTGGAAACGCAAAGACGTGGCGGCGCTCATCGGCACTTCATCGGCCGGGTGGGTTCAATCCAAGCTGATTCGGCGGATGTCGAGGGTGAAGGGGCCGGCCTGACGCGCGGCGATCATCAGGCCGACCTGGCGGATGCGCGCTGGGTCCAGGCTCGGCGCGCCCAGCACCTCTCGGCCGCGGAAGCTGGCGCGGAAGTCTGCGAGCGGCAGCCGCAGGGTCTGCCATTCGTTCATCGCAGCGGCAAAACCGGCCTGGTAGTTCAGGCTGTCGAATCCGTCGTCGGTGAGGAGGCTGAGCTTGAACTGCCGGGGCTCGCCTCGCAACTCGATGGAGCAGACTGTCGCGTTGATCTGGCCTCGCTCGCCAGGGCTCGATCGCACTGAGGCGAAGCCCCCGTTCTGCTCGAGCGAAACCAAGCCTTCGAAAACCGCATGGGCGGTCGGGTCATGGCGAAGTCGGCTGCGCGATATGCCGCCCATCACGCGGTCGTCGATCGCGCGCCATGCGTCCACCGCGCTCGGGTCGCTGAAATCGAAGAGCAGCTTGTGCATCGACAGATTCTGGCTGCCGGCAGGGCATCAGTACCCAAAAGGCACAAAGCCCCGCACTTGTGCAAGCCATCGACCGCAGGCCTCACCGGGCGCGGCTACAGCGGCGCGGCCGGTGCGGCGGCAGCGCCGCTCAGGTTGGGGCCGCGCAGGTCGGCGAGGCTGAAGCCACGGTTCACGCTCAGGCCGCTCAAGGCCCAGTCATGTGCCGGCAACCGCAGCGGGTGCACCACCTCTTCGTAGAAACGCGTCGGCCACAGCACACCGAAGCGGCGGCTGAAGTCCAGCCAGTCCACCTCGGCCACCGCACCGCGCGTGCCGGCAAAGCCTTCCAGCGTGAAGCGCAAGCGGCGCGTGAGCTGGTCGTCGCGGTCCACAAGCACGGTCACGCGGTCCTTCGGCGAGCGCCCCAGGCCTGGCCGCAGCCAGACCTGCACGGCATCGCACAAGCGGCCATTGACCCGTTCGGTACCGGTCACTTCAATGGGCATGCAGCGACCTGCCAGCCACAAGGGGCCAAGCAGGAACAGGCCGCAACATTCGGCCACCAGCGCGCTGGCGGCGGCGCGCGCAGCGTCAGTGCTGGCCTGGCCGTCGTACCACAGACCCAACTCGTCTGGCCTGGCGGTGGCGGCGTCGCCGCGGTGCCAGAACACGTGCTTGCGCAAGCGCGGGTCGTCGCTGCCCCGCCAGGACTGTGCCACTGCGCCCAGTGAAGGCAGCAGCCGTTCTTCGCTGGCGCCGCGGTAGGCACGGTCCACCACCTCGGGCTGGATGCCGTTGATCAGCGGCCGCCACTGGCCGGTGAAGGCGACGCTGATGTCCTGGTACTGGCGGTAGGCCTCCAGACCATGCGCCAGGGCGCTGTCCATCAGGCGCGCCTGCGCAGCCGCTGCGGCGGCGCTGGAACCCGGCGGCGGGTTCAGCGGCAGCGGCGTTCCGCAGGCGCCCAGCAACGCGGCGGGGGCCAGCAGGCCGGCGCAAAGCACCAGGCGGCGATCAGGATTGAGGGCTTGCATGCCCAAGACCATAGCAGCAGCAACTTTGCGATGCAGGCCGCGGGCCATGACAGCCTGCAGCCGTGACCAGACCCAGTCCGTGATGCAGCGGGTTTCGGCATTCGGTGTCAGCCACGTACGCCGGCCCCTTCATCACCCTGACGATGAAACACCCCAACCCTACTGTGAGCACCAGTGTCCAGTGCAGCACCACGACACCGAACATCGTGTAGTCCCACAACGGCAGTGCGCCGTTGCTGGCGCCAAGCTCACGAACGGCTGGTGCCAACACGCGATCGCGCCCGCCAGCGGCAGCGGCAGCGGCAGCGGCAGCGCCAGCGGCAGGGGTGCGGCGCTTGGTGGGCGTGGTGGCTGACAGGCCACTTCGTCGCGAGCCGTGTTTGTGCTGGATGGCGTCAGCCTCGGTATGAGCCTCGCGGGTCTTGCGCAGGCCGTAGAGGCGTCCCTTGGCCGCCGCCACGGCGCTGCACTCGTCCACGATCGGGGCCGGATAGGCCGCGGTGCCGAACTCTGGCACCCACTGGCGAACGTACATGCCCAGCGGGTCTTGATCGCTTGCCTGTTTGGCCGGCGAATGGATGCGCAGCGTGTTGATGCCGGTGGTGCCCGACTGCATCTGCATCTGGCTCCAGTGGATGCCGGGCTCGAAGTCGAGGAACTGGCGCGCCAGAAACAGCCCCGGTTCGCGCCAGTGCAGCCACAGGTGGTAGGCCGCAAAACTGACCAGCATGGCTCGCATGCGAAAGTTCAGCCAACCCGTGGCGCGCAGCTGGCGCATGCAGGCATCGACCATTGGGTAGCCGGCGCGACCGTGCGCGCGACGTTGCGCCATTCGATGGCCGGCTCGTCTTCGAGCCTTTGCATGAAGTGGCAGTGCCAGCGCAGCCGGCTGGCAAGGTGAGTGAAACGAAACTCGCGCCGCAGCGACTGCAGCACTTGCGGCATGGCACCGGTGCGCAGGAGCACTGGCAGTCCACGTGCCGCCAGGTCGAGCTGCAACTCGGCCACACAGTCGAGCAGGAAGCCGACATGGCGTGGGTCGCACTCGGGGCTCGCCAGCCACTGCGGCTCGATCACCACCAGGCCGAGCGCGCTTTCGAAGTGCATCGCTTCTGCCAGCGGGGCGTGGTCGCGCACGCGCAGATCGCGCCTGAACCAGACCAGCGCCGTCGCGCCTGTCATGTCGCGGGCCCCGTGCAGCACCGCATCGGGTCGAAGAGTTTCTGCTGTCGGCCGCCACCACGCAGCCGCTGATGTGCCAGCCGGCGCCACTCTGCCGCTCGAGCAAATCGGCGGCTTTCCAGAGGCGCCTTCGCGATCACGCAACTGCACAGGCTGCGTCACCGTTCCTTGGGTCCCAAGCTCGACTTGCGCCTGTAAGAACGAGACGTCGGCCGGCCGAACCATCATGGGCTAGCCGCTTCGCACCATAACCATGACGCATGACAGCGCAGTATCCAAGCCAATGCCTGGCAAGGCTCGTCGGGCCGCGGGTCATGACTTGCTCCCGGTGAACGGGAAGGGTGGCTGCGCCGCAGCTGCACGGTCGGGGCCTTCGGCCTGCGGCAGCGGGGGATGGCCCATCTTCTGGCCGTCCCACTGTCGGCCGCACCAACATCGGCCTTCAGTGTCGATGATGCAGGTACCGCTGCCGCAGCAGCGTGGGTCTTCGTTCATGTGCAACTCCAGGGTGTCGCTTCGCTGCTGTCGGCAGCGGTTTTGATATCACTTCACGAGCGGCCGTACGGTGGTGAAGCCGCCATCCACGGCAATCACTTGACCGGTGAGGCGTGCCGCGCCGTCACCGAGCAGCCAGGCCATCACGTCGGCCACCTGTTCGGCCGTCTGCACGCCGCCCAGCGGGTATTGCCGCGCGGCGCCCTCGCGCATGGCCGGCAGCTTCATCATGCCGGCCGTCATGGGCGTATCGGTCAGGCCCGGAGCTACGGCGTTGACGCGCAGGCCCTGTGCGGCATAGGTGGCCGCGGCGCTGCGCACCAGGGCTTCGACGCCGCCCTTGGCTGCAGCGATGGCCTCGTGATTCGCCACACCGATGCGCGCCACCACCGAACTCGCAAAGACAGCGGCACCGGGCCCGCGCTGCAGCGCCGCGATCCAGGCCTGCAACATGAACACCGCGCTGTCGAGGTTGACGCGCATGACATCACGATAGGCATCCAGCCGGGTGCGGTGCAGCGGCGCGATCAGCGTGCTGCCGACGCAGTGCGCCAGCAGCGTCGGTGAGGCGCCGAGTGCGTCCGTGCAGGCGGTGATGGCCAGCGCGGCGCCCTCGGGCGTGGTGGTGTCGGCGGCAATGCGCACGGCAGCCTCCACGTCGGCCAGGCGCCCTGCATCGCGACCTACCGCGGCGACGCGGCAGCCTTGGGCGTGCAGCTGGCGCGCCAAGGCGCGGCCGATGCCGCCACTGGCACCGGTGATGAGGGCGATTGCGTTCATGGTGTGTTCCAAAGCCGTAGAGGGTTCGAGATCAGCGGGGTGGTCACGAGCCGCCGTCGCGACTTTTCGGCTGCTCCAGCGCAGGCCGGTCCAGACCGGGCTGATCCAAACCGGGCTGATCAAAACGAAAAGCCCAGCGTTGCAACATCGGTCGCCAGCGCAGGAAGAGTCTGTAGCCGCGCTCCATCGCCCAGGCCGCACCCGGCAGGCGGCCGGCCAGGGCCAGCCAACGCCAGCCAGGCAGCGCGGCCCACAGCGCCAGGAAGGCCTGCGCGCCGCTGAGCAGTTGGCCGTCGCGGCCGCGCACGTGAAAGCGCGCCAGAAGTTGCTCGCGCGTGGTGCCGGGCGGCAGTGGCAGCGTGGTGTCGCTGACATCGACAAAACACACCGGCCCATCGGGCTGCAGTGGCTGCAGGCCGCGGTAGACGCCGATCTCGCGGCGGCACAGCGGGCAAGCGCCGTCGTAGAGCACGGTCAGCGGCAACGCCTCCTTGATGTTCACTTTCGAATCTTCGGTCACCATGCGGGCACCTCGTTGACGGCCAGCAGGTCGGTGGCCGAGTGCACCCCGCGCGTTGCGCGGATCCACCATTGAGAGAAGGAATCGCAGCGCCGATCGACGGGCGGAAACAGCGCCGGCGCCGCGCCACACTCGGCCCAGCGTGCCAGCCAAGGCGTGAGGTGCGGCTCGTCGATGCTGCGCACCCGGCGGGCGCCTTTCAACGCAGTGCCGATGGCGCCGGCGTCACCGTGCCAGCGCTTCGAAGTCAGCTCGGTCTTGCGGCTGCCGACGAATTGCCAGCGGCGCTCGCTCCAAGGCCAGGCGCGGTGGAAGTCGGCCACGAAGACGCCGATCACTTGCGTGTCGGGGGGTAGGGATTCCGGCAGTTCGCCCAGACTCCTGGGGTGGACCAGCCAGACGTCGCGACCGGCGACGGCGGCCGCGTCGTGGGTCGTCAAGCCCAGTTCGCCGGGCGGCTCGGCGGTCAAGCGCGGTTCGATCGACGACGGGCTGCTCGGCGGCACGCGGTACGTGTCCTCGCCCTCCCCCGCCATCTGGCGCGCTGGCTCGCATTCTGTCTCGCATACTGGCTCGCGTGCCACACGGTCCAGCGCTTCGTAAGACGTGTCGATCACGCTGCCAGGGCTGTGCCAGGACTCGGGGGCATAACGGGCCACGTTATCGGCATTGAAGAGATAGGGCTTGTGGCTTCCAGTGCCAGCCACCCATTGCCAGCTGATGTGGTTGCTGGCCAGGTCGCCGTCGAGCAGGTGGCCATACAACCAGTCGGCGCCGGCGCGCCAGTGCACCTTGCGCACATGCACCACGTAGCTGGCCAGCCACATGCGCGCATGGTTGTGCAGCATGCCGGTGGCGTAGAGCGCACGCACCGCTTCGTCCACCGCGGGCACGCCGGTGTTGGCCTGGCGGATGTCGGCCGGCAGCTCGCGGGCGTAGGCGGTGTCGGGCAGCAGGCCTTCGTGCAGCGACTGCAGGATGCCGTCGCCTCGGTGCTGCCAGACGTGGCGGAAGTAGGCCCGCCAGCCGAGCTCGCAGACGAACTTGTGCTGCACGTCCAGCGCATGGCGCTTGGCCACGCCGGCCAGCACGTCGGCGAGCGTGACGAAGCCGTGCGTGATGTACGGCGACAGCTGGCTCACGGCGCCGTCGAGCGCGTTGCGCGTGCGTGCATAGGCGGCCGGTCGCACGGCGGCGATGCGGGCCTGTGCTGCTGCAAGTGTGGGCGCGAAGTGCATGAGCGCAGTTTCAGGTCCGATCGCTTCATTCATGTGCCGTACCCACCTCACCCCGGCGGATGGCCGCCGCACGATCGTTCACCGCCCGCTTCTGCGCATCGCTCAGGCGCGCCACGTTCTTCACCTGCAGTGCCATGCGCGGGTTTTTGGCCAGCGTGGCCTCGTGCCGAATCAGAAAGTCCCAGTACAGCGTCGTGAAGGGGCAGGCGCTGTCGCCGCTGCGCTGTGCGGGGTCATAGCGGCAGCCCTTGCAATGCGGGCTCATGCGCTGGATGTACTTGCCGGTGGCGATGTAGGGCTTGCTGCCCATCACGCCACCGTCGGCGTACTGGCTCATGCCCAGCGTATTGGGCAACTCGACCCATTCCACTGCATCGACGTACACCGCCAGGTGCCAGGCATGCACCTGCTTGGGGGCTACGCCCAGCATCAGCGCGCACAGGCCGGTGACCATCAGGCGCTGGATGTGGTTGGCGTAGCCGTGCTCCAGCGTCTGCGCGAGTGCGTCGCGTAGGCAGGCCATGTCGGTGTTGCCGGTCCAGAACCAGGCGGGCAGGTTTTCGCGGGCGCCCAGCGCATTGCGTTCCAGATAGGCCGGCATCTGCGTCCAGTAGACGCCGCGCACGTACTCGCGCCAGCCCAGAATCTGGCGGATGAAACCTTCGACGCTGGCCAGGGGTGCGTGTCCGTCGTGGTACGCAGCCTCGGCCGCAGCCACCACCTCGCGCGGGTTCAGCAGCTTCAGGTTGAGAGCGGCCGACAGGTGCGAGTGGTACAGCCAAGCGTCGCCCGGCCACATCGCGTCTTGGTATCGGCCGAACAGCGGCAGCCGCTCGGTGATGAAGGCCTGCAAGGACTGCAGCGCCTGCGCCCGTGTCACCTGCCAGGCAAAGCTGTCCAGCCGGCCCGGGTGGTCTGCGAAGCGCTGGTTGACGAGCGCGATCACCTCGCGCGTGACGGCATCGGGTGCGAACTGCGCGCGCGCTGGCACGGCGCCCGGGCCGGCCGCGTCGAATGCCTCGCGGTTGTCGGCATCGAAATTCCACTG
The DNA here is from genome assembly GCA_016707445.1 of Rubrivivax sp. Classification (GTDB taxonomy): domain Bacteria; phylum Pseudomonadota; class Gammaproteobacteria; order Burkholderiales; family Burkholderiaceae_C; genus Rubrivivax. The sequence continues at coordinate 540,917 of JADJHR010000005.1, read as the reverse complement.
GCCGCCGACCGGCTCATCGTCCTGCATCAAGACCTGATGCCGTTTGCGCTGCTCGCGATAGAAGTACTCCATGCGCAGCGCCTTGCGGCCTTGCGCATGCGCCGCGAAGTCGCGGACGCTGCTGAAGAAGTGGCGGTCTTCGCGAATGTCCAGCGGCAGCTTGTGGGCATCAGCCAGGGCGCTGATGGCCTGCAACACGCGCCAGTCACCCGGTGCCGTCATCACCAGACCCGCCGGTTTCAGGCGGGCGGTGTCGGCCCGCAACTGCGTCGTCAGGCTGCCGGCGCTCGCCACGGCGTCCATGCGGGTGTAGTGCAGTGGGCGGCCGGCACCCTGCAGCGCCAGCGCGAAGTGGCGCATCGCCGCCAAGAACATCGCCGTGCGCGGCTTGCTCGACCAGACGTGGGTCGATTCTTCGGCCGCTTCGGCCATCCATACCGCGTCGACGGCCGCATCGAAGCCGTCGAAGCCCGATGCGTCGAGGTCGAGTTGGTCGCCCAGCACGACGATCAACGAACGCAGCTCAACCACGCGAGACCACTTTGCGCCGACAGGCGTCGGAGCAGTACTTCACCTCGGCCCAATTCTTGGCCCAGCGACGCCGCCAGCTCATGGCCAGCCCGCAGGCCGCGCAGGGCTTGCTGGGCAACGCGGCCTTGTTGCCGCGAAAGCTGGCGGCGGGCTGCGTCACCGTGAAGCCGCGACGCCGGCGGGTGTGTTCACGCCTTCTTCGCCCAGGCGCTGCACCAGCCCGCACTTGCAACCTGCTTGCCGTCGAACAGCGGAAAGCCGGCGCCGGCGTGGCCGGCACCGAACACCGCAAACTTCTGAGCTTTACGAACAATCATGACTTAAATGCTACCCGTTTACGGTTCATGACGAGTTCATAGGACAAATTAGTGGTTGCTGGGTCAGAATCAAGCGAGTCAAAAGAGAGTCAACTAGGAGACATGATGAAAAGTAGCTCTTCATTGCCGTCCACACAGCCATCGACGGGCACTGGGGGTGAATCGCTCCACCGCAGCGGCGCGGTAGCCCGCATGCTGCGCATGCCTGTGGCGACCCTGCGCGTCTGGGAGCGCCGCTACGGATTGGCGCAGCCCGTGCTGTCGCCTGGGGGCCAGCGGCTTTACTCTGCCGACGATGTGCGACGCCTGGCGTTGATCAAGCAGCTGTCGGACCTGGGTCACGCCATCGGCAGCCTGGCGCCACTGGACATGCTGCAGTTGCAGCGCGTGGCGTCCACGCACGCCGATGCGCTGGCGGCCACGCGGAAAGGTGAGCACCCGGACGCGAGCCCCTTACCGTCCGCCCGAGCCTGGCGGTTGGCGGTGATTGGTACTGCGCTGGGCACCCGGCTGCAGCGGCCCGCGCTGCTGCGCCGGATTGGCCGGCCCGTGGCGCTGCTGGGGCCGTTCGAAGACGCCGCACAGGCTTCTGCCGCGTTGCGAGGCTCCGCCGTCGATGCCCTGCTTGTCCATGAACCACTGCTTCACGAAGGCTGGCTGGCTGCCATTGAAGCGGCCGCACCAGCCTTGGCGGGGGTGCCGCGAGCGGTGCTCTACAGTTTTGCCGCCGAACCGGTGTGCGACGCGTTGGCTACGGCCGGCACCGCCTTGCTGCGAGAGCCGCAGCCCGATGCGGTGGTGGCGCAGTGGCTGCACGGCCTGTCCATCGTGGCCGCGGCATCGCAGCCCCCGGCGAATGAGCGCGTGCGTTCGGATGAACCGGTGCCGCCGCGCCGCTGGGACGATGCTGCCTTGGGCGAATTCGCGGGCCTGTCGTCGACCATCGCCTGCGAGTGCCCGCGCCACGTGGCCGAGCTGCTGGTGCAGCTGTCGCACTTCGAGGCCTACAGCGCCGAGTGCGAGCACCGCAACACGGCCGACGCCGAGATCCACGGCTACTTGAGGCGAGTCGCGTCCGGCTCGCGCGCCCGTTTTGAGGCGGCACTCGAACATGTGGCCTTGCACGAAGGCCTGATGTTGCCTCCGTCCTTGCCCCCGTCACGGCCTTCATCTCACCTGTCCCCCCAACCCTAAGCCGACCTGCACCCTGCCCATGCATCGCTTCCTGCTTGCCCTCACACTCGTTGCCATGCCCTTGCTCGGCCACGCGAGCGAAGAACCGGAATACGAGGTCATCAGGACCTTCGACAACGTCGAGTTGCGTCACTACTCGCCCTACGTCGTGGCCGAGGTGGTGCTGGACGCCTCGGCCGAAGATGCCGGCAGCCAGGCCTTCCCCATCCTGGCCGGCTACATCTTCGGCAAGAACAAGGGCGAGAAAAAGTTTGCGATGACAGCGCCGGTGACGCAGACCGCCGCGACCATGGCGCCAATCCGCATGGACATGACCGCGCCCGTGACCCAGGCCGTCGTGGCTGGCGGCATGCAGGTGCAGTTCGTTCTGCCCAAGGGGGTGACGCTGGAGACGGCGCCCGAGCCGATCGACCCGCGCGTGCAGCTGCGTCTGGTGCCCGCCGGCACCTGGGCCGTCATCCGCTACTCGGGCACCTGGTCACAGACCAACTACCTCGAGCACCTGGGCGAGTTGAAGGCGGCCCTGCAAGCGGCGGGCGTGGACACGCAAGGCGAACCCGTGCTGGCACGCTACAACGCGCCCTTCACGCCGTGGTTCCTGCGGCGCAACGAGATCTGGTTGGCAGTGCGCTGATGCAACGACTTGAATTGGGAAGTTCCGGTTCATTCACACGCGAGCGGTGGTCTGTGAATCGAATGGCGCGGAGCGCGTCGGCGGCGGTGTGGGGTGCCTTGCTGCTGTGCATGGCAACCCTGGTGCTCGCCGACGCAGGCAAGTTCAGCGAGCGCTACAGCCGCGTCCCGGCAGGCGCCGATGGCATCGGCAAACGCTACATGGGCCGCGACATCGCGGGCGTCATGGGCTGGCAGGGCGCCGCATGGCTCGAGCGCAAAGAGCGAGAGCGCGAGGAACGCACTGATCTGCTGGGGCCAGCCCTGCAACTCAAGCCCGGCATGGTGGTGGCCGACATCGGTGCAGGCACGGGTTACCTGGCCCGGCGCATGGCGCCGGCCGTCATGCCTGGCGGCAAGGTGCTCGCGGTGGACGTTCAGCCAGAAATGGTGGCCCTGCTGCAAAAAACGGTGCGGCAAAGCGGCCTGAAACAGATCCAGCCGTTGCTCGGTGCCGAGGACGACGTCAGGCTGCCTGCATCGTCGGTGGACCTGGCCATCATGGTCGACGTCTATCACGAACTGGCGTTTCCGTACGAGGTGTTGGGCAGCATCGTCCGCGCCCTCAAACCAGGCGGTCAGCTCGTGTTCGTCGAGTATCGAGCCGAAGACCCGCAGGTGCCGATCAAGGCACTGCACAAGATGAGCGAAGCCCAGATCAAACGCGAAGCCGCCGTGCACACGTTGGTGTGGGAGCGCACCGTGGGCACCTTGCCATGGCAGCGCCTGGTGGTGTTTCGCAAGCGCAACTGAACCCGGGCGTTCGAACGTTCGAGCGGCCGACTGCCAGCGTGCGTTCGTCCACCGGGCAGGCGTCGGTCCATTGCAACTGGCCGTTCGAAAGCAAGTCTTCGCAGAAGGTGTCCAGCAGTGCGTGCAACTCATGCCGCGTCAGGCCCAGTTGCTCATGCACGACCATGCGGTCGAGCCACGCGATCTCGGCGTCTCCGATGTCGCCATCTGCGACCACGGTCAGGGCGACGATGCGGGCCGCCGCCTTCGGGCTGTTCGAGGGTTAACCGCGCATGATGGGTCTCCGTTGGCTGCCCCCGGTCGCGGGTCAGTCGAAGATGTTGCTCAGCCAGGACTTCCTGCGATTGCCTTGCTGGCTTCGGCCGTGCTCGTAGTCGGAGTCTGCGAATTGCGGCTGTGATTGCTTTGACGCGCTGGCGGCAGGAACTGGCGTCATCGCGCCCGATCGCTCGATCAGCTTGTCGAGTTCGCCGCGGTCCAGCCAGACGCCGCGGCATTGCGGGCAGTAATCGATTTCGACGCCCTGGCGATCGCTCATCACGAGTGCGGTGTCGGTGCAGGTGGGGCATTTCATGGTGTGTTCCTGGTGAGGGTTCATTCGTCCGAGCTGCCGAAGCCGAACAGGCTGAGCAGGCTCGTGAACAGGTTGAAGATCGAGACGTACAGGCCCACGGTGGCCAGCACGTAGTTGGTTTCGCCGCCGTTGACGATGCGGCTGGTCTCGAACAGGATCAGCCCCGCCGACAGCAGCGCAACCATCGCGGCCACAGCCAGGCCCAATGCCGGAACCTGGAGGAACACCGCGCCCAGGCCGGCGATCAGCGCGATGACCATGCCGGCGAACAGGAAGCCGCCCAAGAAGCTGAAGTCGCGGCGAGACGTGAAGACCCAGGCCGACAAGGCCAGGAAGGTGGCGCCTGTGGCCGCCAGGGCCAGCGTCACGACCTGTGCACCGCCGGGCAGTGCCAGCGACTTGGCCAACACCGGTCCCAGCGAGTAGCCCATGAAGCCCGTCAGCGCAAACACCGCCGGCAAGGCCCAGCCGCTGTTCTTGAACTTGTAGACGGCAAAGAGCAGGCCGAAGTAGCCGCCCAGGGTGAGCAGGATGCCCGGCGCCGGCAGCTGGAACGCAACGCTGACAGCGGCAATGGCCGCGCTGAACAGCATCGTCATCGACAGCAAGGCGTACGTGTTACGCAGCACACGGCTCGTGCCGGCGACATCCGTGGGTGTCGCGTTGCCTGCGACGATCGGCGCCGAGTGCGAGGCCTGCGGGCGAGCAGTCGAGGAGTTGGGCGTCATAGAGTTCATGGTGTCGAGTCCTAGGGTCGTTCGAGTTCAGCGTTCGTGCCTGATGAAGCGTTGGCGCATGCGGCGGGAGTCACTTCCGCGGCGCCACAGGCGCATGAGGAAACGCGCAGCGCGTGCCAGCGCGTTGTCCAGCGCAGTGCGCCAATCGCTGGCGACGGAGGCGACGACCACCGACCCTGCGCCATCGGTCCGGAGTTCCACCTGGCAGCGCTTGTCAATGCCGCCGCGCGGTCCGTTCACGTCCGACATCTGCACCTCGGCGCGTGGCACCAGCCAGCCCAGGCGTCGCAGCACGAAACGAACTCGGCGTTCGGTCAGATCGCGCAGGTCAGTGGCTTGCGGATGGCGGGACTTGAAGAGCACTTGCATCACGGATCTCCGGCGGTTGATGGACAGACGGAATGTGGGTCCCCTGGGGATTCCGAAAAAGCAGCATTTCAAGAACGTGAACATCGGATAAACCTGACCACAGGACCGAGCTTCGGCCGCAGACTTCGTGGTTTGGCGGCTCCGGCTGGCAAGCGTCGCAGCGCGCGAGCCTTCTAGGCACGTCACCCTTTGGAGAAACACCCGATGCTCAACGCTCGAACCGCCCATGCCGTCCGTCTGCAGTTCGCCACTGACTCCTTGGTGCAATCCAATCTGTCAGGGGCGGCCTTCACCGGCGACTGGCTCTGGGGCGGGCGACGAAGCCTGCGGCCTGGACCGCCTGCGCCGCCTCGACCCCGTGGGGCGCGAGGCCTTGCGCTTTGACGAGGTGCGCGACTGTCCGCTCGCCGATCTGCTGGATCTGCCCGGCACGGCTGCGGAAGAGGCCGATCTGGAAGGCATGGCCGTGGCCGACGGCTTCCGCAGGGTGGTGGGCTCGCATCGCCTGAAGCGCAAGAACGCCAAACCGGACCGAAACCAAGCCGACAACGCCAATCGGTTGGCCAAGGTGGCACTGGACGGCAATCGGCGCCTGCTGGCCTGCCTGCCCATCGAGCCCGACGCCCAGGGCGAGCCCTGCCTGGTGCGGCAGGCCCAAGACGGCCGCAGGACGCTGCGCCTGAAGGGTGATGCGCAAACAAGCCTGCTAACCCGTGCGCTTGCCGATGACCCCCACTTCGGACCGTACATGGCCATCCGGGGCAAGGACAACGGCTTCGACATCGAAGGCCTGGCGGTGGACGGCCGCCGGCTGCTGCTCGGTTTGCGTGGCCCGGTGCTGCGCGGTTGGTCGGCGCTGATCGAGATCGCGGTCGAGGCCCGGGGTCACCAACTGCGCCTGGCGCCCTTGGACGACAGCGGTGCGCTGATCCGCAAGCAATTCCTGCAGCTCGACGGACTGGGCGTGCGAGACCTGCACTTCTCCGGCAACGACCTCTACGTGCTGGCCGGCCCGACGATGGTGCTGAACGGCGACATCCGCGACTTCAAGTGGCCTGCAGCTCCCCCGTTGTTGGCAGCCAACCGGGAGCCGGCTCGCTTTGAGGCGACGTTGACCGAGTCGGTCTCGCTGCCGCACGGGCGCGGCACCAACCGCGCCGAGGCGGTCTGCGACCTGCCACGCGCGTTGTCGGGGCGCAGGCCAAGCTGGCTCGTCCTGTACGACGCGCCCAGCGCCGATCGCAGGGACGATGAGCACACGGTCTTCGGCGACCTGCTGCGCCAGGATTGAGATCGTCCGCCAAGGTCTGTCTCAGCCGCCTGGACGAACTGGCCCGCGTGGCGCAGGGCGCTGCGGCCAGATCGCTGTTTGACGTAACCGTCTGCTCTGATTCAAGGTAAGAATGAAAAAAACTACTTTCAGGGGTCGGGTCGCTGCTCTACGGCATGAGATTCACCATGCTGTTCTTCTATGTGGGTCTGGTAGCGATCATTTTCGGCATTCTGGGAAAGTTCCTGCTGGAAACATACAAGCTGATGAGCACATTGCTGTTCGGCGACCTCGAAAGGATCGACCTCATCATCAAGGTGCTTGAACTGGTGGACATGACAATGGTGGCGCAGCTTGTTTGGGTGGTGGCGCTGGCGGGTGTATCGCTCTTCGTGACCACCGGACACTTTGACAATGCGGACATGAAGAAGCCTGACTGGCTGGACCACGTCAATACCTACAACCTCAAGTTGAAGCTCGCATTCGCCATCATCTCCATTTCAGGCGTTCATGCGTTGAAGACTTACTTGAGTGGCGATCTGAGTTTGGAGAACATACAGATATTGACGATGGTGGCTGTCATTCACTTCACTTTCGTACTGTCTGCCATCGGAATCTCCTTTGCCGAGCGGTTGGCGCGGGAGAAGGCATAGAGGCGCCCATGACTATGGCCGCTTTCCCCGAGATCGACCTCGCATCACCGCTCCAGTTTGTCATCAATGCGGCAGCGGGCAGCAGCGACGCGGAGGCAAAGCGCGAAGTCGTCGAAGCCGCGCTGCGGATTGGTGGACGGCGAGGTGACTTGCTGTTCTGCAGCCCCGCCGAGTTGACCCGCGTGGTGCACCAGGCTGCGACAAGGGCCGTCGCCACCCGCACGGCCGTAGTCGCCGTCGGCGGCGACGGTACCCTGAACACGGTGGCGCAGGCCGTGCACGCCGTGGGCTGTGCCATGGGGGTGGTGCCGTACGGCACCTTCAACTACTTTGCCAGGACGCATGGCATCCCCACCGAACCCAGCGCTGCGGCCCGGCTGCTGCTGGAGGCGCAACCGATGCCGGTGCAGGTGGCCGCCATCAATGACCGGATCTTCCTGGTCAACGCCAGCCTCGGCATCTACCCCGAACTGTTGCAGGACCGCGAGGCCTTCAAAGCCCGCTTCGGCCGCAGCCGCTGGGTGGCGTTCGTGGCGGCCTGTGCGACGCTGTTGCGCGCGCAGCGCCGGCTGCGTCTGCACATCGAACTGGGCTCCACGGTTCGTGACGTGCAAACTTTGACGCTCTTCGTGGGCAACAACCGGCTGCAACTGCAGCAGTTCGGCGCCGAGCCGGCGGACACCCTGGCCGGCACGCCCGGCCACGGCAGCGTAGCCGCGCTGATGCTGCGGCCCATCGGCACGCTGTCGATGATCGGCCTGATGCTGCATGGCGCGATGGGCCGGCTCGGGGACGCCGCGGGTGTAGAGAGCTTCGAGTTCCACCACATGGTGGTGAAGCCCAGGCTCGCGCCTGGGCGCAGCGAGGTGGCGGTGGCGTTCGACGGCGAGGTCGCACAGATGCGTGCGCCCATCGACATCGGTGTGCTCGACAAGCCCTTGTACCTGCTCCAAGCCCCTGATACCGCGGGCGCGGCCAACGCGTCAGAGGGCGCCGCATGAGTGTCCTGCTGCAGGTCTCCGACACCCACTTCGGCACCGAACAGCCGCAGATGGTCGAGGCCCTCGTCGCCCTGGCAACCCAGCAGCAGCCGGACGTGGTGGTGCTGTCCGGAGACATCACGCAGCGCGCGCTGCCCGCGCAGTTCCGCGCGGCGAAGGCCTTCGTCGAACGACTGGGTGCGCCGGTCCTGGCCATTCCCGGCAACCACGACATCGCGCTGTTCGACCTGTGGAGCCGCCTGACGCGCCCCTATGCGCGATTCGCCGCGGCGTTCGGGCAGGACCTGGAGCCGGTGCACACGACGGACGATCTGCTGGTTGTCGGCGTCAACACGACGCGCCCATGGCGCCACAAGAACGGCGAATTGTCATCGGCACAGATCGACCGAGTGGCCAAGCTGCTGTCCGCGGCCGACCCGCGACAGCTGCGGGTGGTGGTGGTCCATCAGCCTTTGGCGGTGACCCAGGCTCGCGACCGGTCCAACCTGTTGCGGGGGCATGACGTTGCCACGCGAGCCTGGTCCGCCGCTGGGGCCGACGTGGTGATGGGTGGGCACATCCACCTGCCCTATACACTGGCGCTGCACAGCCTGGGCAGGCGACTGTGGGTGGTTCAGGCCGGCACCGCCGTCTCGTCGCGCACACGCGCTGGGGTGCCCAACTCGGTCAACATGTTGAGATGGGGTGAAGCACACGTTTCGACAGGTGGATCGAAGCTGACCCCGTCGGAGGCTGCGGCCTACTGCCTCATCGAGCGTTGGGACTTTGCGGGTCGCGAGCGGGGCTTCGTCCGCACGGCGGTCAGCCCCTTGCAGCCCGATCGCGGCTGAGTGGGCCTGATCCTGCGACAGTGCCGATCGCTAGGTTTGGACGTCGCGGGCCTGCCCGATCCGTGTTCCGCGGCACATGTGCATGGGGCCGAACGCTTCGTAGTTTCCGAGCTTGATGTCATGGATATTCTGCTTTTACAGAGTGTGTTAAGCCGCGAGAGTCTCGCTATCGCAACGACTCGAGACCACCATCATGGAGCTTCAGTCTCGATCCAACGACCGTGACGGCCAGCAATGGCAACAGCTCACGTCGAACAGGCTGCGCCAGGCGCTGGGGCGCCTGCACGGGCTGGTTGAAGGCATGAAGGTCAGGCTGGACGATGTCAACGGTCCTGCAGGCGGCGTCGACAAGCGCTGCAACGTCGAGGTTCTGGTGCAGGGGACCGGCCCTGTGGCAGTCAGCGCGACGGCCCGAACGTGGCAGGCCTCGGTGGATGCGGTGGCAGCGGCGGTGGCGTCGCGGCTGCGGCACAGGGGCGCCCTTCAATCGCACCGCGCCACAGTGATGGAGCGTCAGACGATGGCATTGGCGCCGGTCCGTGCTCGCGCCGTGTCGAAGGTCGCAGGCGTCCTCTCGCTGCGGCGGCCAGAGCCGTGATCTATGACTTCAGCGTCACCTGGAAGCTGGTCTTCTCCTTGCTGGTTCTAACTGCCGCAGTGGTTGCGAGCGCCGGATTCGGTCTTGATCGTCGTCGTCACCGCGCTGGTGCTGTTAGCCAAAGTCATGAACAGCGCCATCGAGGCTTTGTGCGATTTCGTCGAAACCCGACATGACGAAAGAATTCGTGTCATCAAGGACTCGCGGCGGCAGGCGTCGGCATCGCCACGTTTGCCTGGTTGTTGGTGCTTGGCTTCGAGGTAGAAGCGATGCTGCGCGCCCTTTATATGAGAGACGGCCTCAAATTTGAAGTGCAACACCTTGCCGGAGGTAAGGTATCGCGATGCAAAGCAGAACCACGTACCAGCAACTTCAGCCCGAGGAGTGCATGACGATCGCCTGCATGCATCGTGATGGATCGAGTCTGTGGGCATGATTGCGGACCAACCACACAGCCACGCACAACCCCATTCGCAGGCCGACGGCCCAAGTTATCTGTGGGCTGCGCTGCTGCCGTTGGCTGCATTTCTGGCTCTGGTCTGGGGCATCAACCAGCACGCCTTGCCCTGGACGTTGACACTGGATTGGGCGCCCAGCCTGGGGCTTGCCGCCGCTTTTCGCGTCGATGGCCTGGCGGCGCAGATGCTCGCCCTGATTACCGGCATCGGCACCCTGGTCTTCACCTATGCCAGCGGTTATCTCGCACACGAACCCCGGCGCGGACGGCTGTTCGGCATGCTGCTGCTGTTCATGCTTGCGATGGTCGGCGCGGTGACCGCCGACAACCTGATCCTGCTGTTCTTGTTCTGGGAACTGACCAGTCTCACCTCCTTCCTGCTGGTCGGCTGGAAACACGAAGATGCGCATGCCCGCGCATCCGCGCGCCAGGCGCTGTTGATCACCCTGGGCGGTGGTCTGGCGCTGTTGGGCGGCCTGATTTTGCTGGCGCAGATTGCCGGCACCTGGACGCTTTCCGGCATCGTCGCCGCGGGCCCGGCGCTGCATACAGATCCGCGCCTGCCAGCAGCGCTGGTGCTGATCATGCTGGGTGCCTTCACCAAATCGGCGCAGTTCCCGTTCCACTTCTGGTTGCCCAATGCCATGTCGGCGCCAACACCAGTGTCTGCCTATCTGCATTCGGCCACCCTGGTGAAACTCGGCATCTATCTGCTGGCGCGGCTCGACCCGGCCTTCAACGATCTGTTGCTGTGGGAGTTCAGCCTGGTCGGCATCGGCACCCTCACCGCTGTCTGGGCCGCCGTGCTGGCGCTGCGCGAGCGCGATCTGAAGCGCATCCTGGCATTCACCACGCTGTCAGCTTTGGGCACCATGGTGCTGCTGGTTGGCCTGCCCAGCCCCGGCGCCGGCCTTGCGGTGGCGGCCTTCATGTTCGCACATGCCATTTACAAAGCGCCGTTGTTCATGGTTGCCGGCAATATCGACCACGCAACCGGCACCCGCAACATCGATCACCTGAGGGGCCTGCGCCGCTTCATGCCATGGACCGCCGCCGTGGCGGCGCTGGCCGGCCTGTCGATGGCCGGCTTGCCGATGTCGCTCGGCTTCGTCGCCAAGGACGTGATCGCCAGCGCCAAGGCCGAGTCGGAAGTGTTCGCCTTGATCAGCTATGCCACCGTACTGGTCAACGCGACCGCCGTCGCGGTGGCTGCCGTCGCCGCCCTGCGCGTGTTTTGGGGAAAAGCGGAAGCGCCGCCCGGGCAAGTGCATGAAGTGCCCTGGTCGATGCGTCTGCCGCCGCTGTTGCTGGTGCTGATCGCGCTGGAGTTCGAATTCCTGCCCAACCTGGCCGATCCGTTCATGGTCGCCGCGGCGCAGTCGATCTCACCCGGTCTTGGCGCTCTGCAGGCCACTACCACCTATACCTTCGAAGGCACACTGACCGCACTGAACATCACCTTGAGCATCGGCCTGGTGCTGTTCCTGGCCTGGGATCGACTGCACGGCTGGTTGAGCCGGGTCCGTTGGCTCGACCGTATCGGACCGGCCGCCAGCTACGACTACCTGCTGCATGCGATCCCGCGTCTGGCCGCGTGGCAGACCCGGCATCTGCAAACCGGTCGCCTGTCGCACTACCTGCGCCAGACACTGGCGGCCCTGCTGCTCATGGGTGCCGGTCTGGTGATGTTGTCCAGCGCCGCACTTGACTTCGACTGGCCAACATTGCTGGCCTGGCCGTCGATCGCCTGGGCATGGATGCTGGCCTGCCTGCTCATCCTCGTCGGCGCCGTGTCGTCGTTGTTCCTGCGTCAGCGCATCGCCGTCCTGATGGCCAGCGGACTGGTTGGCTATGGCTCGGCCGTCTTGTTCCTGTTCGCCGGCGCGCCGGATCTGGCGTTCACCCAGTTCGCCGTCGAGACCGTGCTGGTGGTCATCGCCGCCAGCGTGTTGCCGTTTTTGCCGGAGGCGAAAACGTTGCCCAGGTCACGCAAATCTCTCGACGCCCTGCTTGCCGTGGCGGCCGGCCTGGCGACTTTCTTGCTGCTGGCGCATCTGGCCGGACTGCCGGAAAACGCCGAATTGGCTGCCTGGTTCGCCCGCAACAGCCTGCCCGAGGCGCATGGCCGCAACGTGGTCAACGTGATCATCGTTGACTTCCGCGCCTTCGATACCTTGGGCGAGATCGCCGTCCTCGCCTTCTCCTTGCTGGCGGCGTTGCCTTTGCTCGCCGGGCTGCGCCAGAAGCGCCGCATGGATTCAGCTTCATGAAACCGCATTCGATTCTGCTCGAACGCGCAGCCCCGGTGCTGTACTGGGCGATGCTGATCATCGCCCTGGTGATTCTGCTGCGCGGCCACAACGAGCCCGGCGGCGGTTTCATCGGCGGCCTGGTGGCGGTGGCGGCAAGCGCCTTGCTGGCGATCCTCCTCGGTCCCGACTCGGCAGTGCGCCGGCAGCCGCTGGCGCCGTTGCGACTCGCACTGGTCGGCGTCGGCCTGACACTGTTGAGCGGCCTGCCCGCTGTCTTCGTAGGTCTGCCCTACCTGACGCATCTGTGGTCCGGTAGCTGGTCGACCGTGCTGCTGTTCGATCTGGGGGTGTTCTGTGCTGTCTGGGGCACGCTGACCGGCTATCTCTATCCGCTGCTGGAGGCCGACACGCCATGATCCTTATGTTGATCCTGAGCCTGTCCGTGCTGGTTGCCGCCAGCGTGCTGCTGATCCTGTCGCGCGATACGCTGCGCCTGGTCGTCGGCCTCGCCATGCTGGGCGGCGCGGCCAATCTGACGGTGTTTCTGGCCGGGCGGCCGGGATCGGGTTCTTCACCCGTGCTGCCGCCGATCATCGCCGCCGGCACAGAAATCCTGCCCGCCGCCGCCGCCAATCCGCTGCCGCAGGCGCTGGCCCTGACCGCCATCGTCATCGGCTTCGCGCTGCTGTGTTTCGCGCTGGTGCTGATTGCCAATCTGGCGCGTCAGGATGCCCGCCAGGACGCCGACGTCTTGCGCGCCAGCGAGCCGGACGCGACCGACCCGATCAAACCGCCGCTGCTAGTCCACTGAAACGGAAGAATCGGCTGTGATGCGACGAGTCGGATCGGCGAACTTCCATTTGAGCGGTTTGGGGTTCTTGTTGTATTGGCGGATGTATCGCATGAGCTTCTTGTCGAGGTCTTTGAGGGAAGAGAAGATGCCCCGCGTAATGACATCGCGCTGGATGCGGGCGAACCAGTTCTCGACCTGGTTCAGCCAGGACGAGTACGTCGGCGTGTAGTGCATATGGACGCGCCGGTGCTTTGCCAGGAACGCTTGCACGAGGGGCGTCTTGTGGCTGCTCACGTTGTCGCAGATGACGTGGATCTCGCGCCGTGGAGACTGGGTGGCGACGATCTCTTCGAGGAAGCCGACGAACTGCTCGCTGGTGTGTCGTGCGGCCGTCTTGCCCAGCACTTGGCCCGTGCTCGTGTTGAGGGCCGCGAACAGGCTGAGCGTGCCGTTGCGCTTGTATTCGAAGCCATGGCTTTGGGCGCGCCCCGGCGACAGTGGCAGCATGCGATCCTTGCGGTCAAGCGCCTGGATTGCCGTCTTCTCGTCCACGCAGAACACGGCCGCGTGCGCCGGAGGGTCCAGGTACAGCCCGATCACGTCGGCCGCCTTGGTCTCGAAGTCTGGATCGTTGGAGACCAGATGGGTGTCCCGCCGATGCGGGCGCACCCCGTGCTTGCGCCAGATGCGCTGCACCGCAGAGAACGATACGTCGCCGAGTTCGTTGGCGAGCTTGCGGCTGCTCCAGTGTGTGGAGCCATCCCGGGGCAGGTGCTTGAGCGTGCGGTTCAGCACCCGAGCCTCCAGCTTGGCCGTGGGCACCTTGGGCGCGCCCTGGGTGCAACGACACCAGGCCAGCCAAGCCCTGCGAGTCGAACGAGGTCGTCCACTTGGTGACGAACGCATCGTTGCACGCCAGCTTCTCGCGAATATCGACCCGGCGCTCCCCAGCTGCCCAAAGCACCACGCAACGCGCTCGACGCGAGAGCGCCGCATTGCCATGCCGCTTGCGCATCACAGCGTCCAATTCAGCGCGTTGTTCACTCGTCAGCATCGTTCTTTGCATACCTCAAGATATGCGGGCAATGCATTCGATTTCAATGGTTCAGTGGACTAGAACCGTGATGCTGCTCTTGCTGCCGATCCTGATTCCCCTCGCTGGCGCTTTGCTCACGGCGTTGTTACCAATCGACGGGCGCGGCCGACCCGCGCTGGGCGTCGCCGCCGCGCTGGCGCAGCTTGTCGCCGCCGGAATGCTGTTGTCGGGGCTACCCGAAGGCGGCAGGCTTTCTCTGATGCTGGGCAACTGGCCACAGCCTTACGGCATCGAACTGGTCGCCGACACACTGAGTGCGGCCCTGGTCCTGGTCAGCGCCCTGCTCGGGCTGGTGGTGCTGCTTTATTCGCTCGGCCAGGATGGTTCGAAAAACGCCGCCCAGGACGCCACCGCAACACCGCTGATGCTCGGCCTGCTGGCTTCGGTCGCGGCGGTGTTTCTGGCCGCCGACCTGTTCAACCTGTATGTCTGGTTCGAACTGATGCTGATCACCACGTTGGGCTTGCTGGTGAGTCGTGGATCTTTACGTGGCAACGAGGCCGCCTTCAAATATCTGGCAATGAATCTGGTCGGCACACTGCTGTTGTTGATGGCGGTGGCGCTGATCTATGCCGCCAGCGGCCAACTCAATTTCGCCTCCTTGCAAGTCGCCGGGCAATGGCCGGAAGTCGCCGCCGGGCTGCGGCCCTATCTCGGTCTGCTGCTGCTGGCGCTGTTGCTGAAAGCCGGGGCGTTGCCGCTGTTCGCCTGGTTGCCGGCCAGTTATCCGGTGCTGCCGCCAGCTGTTCTCGCCCTGGTCGGTGGGCTGCTGACCAAGGTCGCCGCCTATGTGTTGCTGCGCCTGACCGGCCAGGTCTTCGCCGTGCCCGAGCTCTGGCTGGAAGCGCTCGGCTGGCTGGCCCTGCTCACCATGTTCGTCGGGGTGCTGGGCGCCGCCTATCACTGGGACGTGCGCCGCATCCTGGCGCTGCACATCGTCAGCCAGGTCGGCTACCTGCTGCTCGGCATCGCGCTGGCCAGCCCAGCCGCAGCGGCCGGGACCACCTACTTCGCCATCCACAACATCCTGGTCAAAGCCAATCTGTTCCTCATCGCCGGACTGATGTTCGCCAGCGCCGGCCATTACGACCTGCGTCGCATCGGCGGCCTGTATGCGGCGCGCCCGCTGCTCGCCGTGCTGTTCCTGATCAGCGCCTTTTCGCTGGTCGGCGTGCCGCCCAGCACCGGTTTCTGGGGCAAGTTCATGCTGCTGAAGGAAGCGTTCGAACAGCAACGTTATGTCTGGGGCGGCGGCGCGCTGGCCGTCGGCCTGCTGACGCTGTACTCGATGAGCAAGATCTGGCTGGAAGGTTTCTGGAAGGCGCATCCCGCGTCGACCGCGAGCGCCGCGACGATTCCGCCGCCGGCCTATGCGGCGGTGTTGTTGTTGACCGGCCTGATCCTGGTCATGGGGCTGTATCCGGAACCGTTCATCCACCTGGCGCAAGTGGCTACAGCCGGGTTCTGGAATCCGGGAGGCGTGCCATGACAAGCCCGATGTCAAAACAGATGACTCAACCTCAGGCCATGCGGCGCTTGCTGTCCAACTTCTTGAAAGAACTGGCCCTCTCCGGCTGGGCTACGGCGCGGGTGATTCTGGCGCCGCGCGGCCAGGTGCAGCCGGGCTTTGCCCGCCTGGACTATGGCGACCTCGGACCGGGCGCCGCCAGCCTGCTTGGCGCGCTGGCAACCCTGACACCAGGCACCACCAGCCTGGAGATCGACACGGAGCGACACGAAATACGTCTGCATCTGCTCGACGCTAGCCAGACCGAGTCCACTCTGGCCGCCATCCAACGCGACTTCGTGCTGCCGCTGCGGGTCTTGTCGGGAGCCGCATCATGACCCTGCTGTTCATGCTGTTCGTTGTTGTCGCCGGCCTGGCCACCGTGCCAGGTTTGCATCGGCTGCTGGTCGGCCCGACCCTCGCCGACCGGGTCATCGGCCTCGATCTGCTGTTCGCCATCGCCATCGTGCTCAGCCTGACGGCGGCGCTGCTCAGCCAACGCACGGTGTTTCTTGATGTCGCCATGGGTCTTGCGGTAGTCGGTTTCGTCGCCACGCTGGCCTGGGCGCGGCTGATCCAGCTGCGTGCGGGAGGCGACTCAGAATGACCGCGACCGTCGGCTGGCTGGTCTGTGGCCTGGCATTGTTGATCCTGCTGATCGCCGCGCTGGGCGTGTACCGCTTGCCGGATGCCTTGTCCCGTCAGCATGCCGCGACCAAGGCCGCCACTCTGAGCTTGACCCTGTTCGCGCTGGGTACAGCCTTGCTGGCCTGGGATTGGGCCTGGACCTGGCGTTTGCTGGTGTTGGTGACCATCCTGTTCGCTACCTTGCCGTTGGCGTCGCACGCTCTCGGACGGGCGGCGGCCGATGCCGGCGAGCGCGAACGCGGGGATGACCGGTAAGGGTCAATCGGGGCTGCTCATTCCTTCGCAGATCAGAACTCCGCTTTGTCAGAAGAATCGGTTGGCGAGTCTTGGCTCTGGAAGCCTGCCGAGCACGTGATACAGAGAGAGCTCGGCGATCCTGAACGTCCGATGGCCGTACGCTTTTCTCAGTGTGACTTGGGCTTTGTTGTTCCGACCCTCGATGACACCGCTGGAGAACTGCTATTTGGCCCTGAAGTAGTTGAGTAGCAGCGCGCGGTGCGAGCGCATGGTGTCGGCAAACTTCTTCACCGGCTCGATGCGCGAACGCATCGCCCGTTTGCACCAGGCGTCAAGGAACTTGGCCGCCCAGGCAGGGGAGTCGTACTCCCAGAACAACTGGAACTCCTCTTTCAGCAGGTATCGGAAAACCCGAAGTTGCACTCACGGTATCGCTGATTCTTTCTGATCGCTTTGGCACCGATGATTCGCCGTCGCACTGATCAATTGACAAGCGGTGGACTGAGGCCTGACACCCCTGTGACCCAATCACGTGCCGTGCGGGGCGCCGAGCGCTCCCTTTTGCCGCCACATCACCCACCAAGAGGAATCGAACATGCTCTACGCACTCAGCTGGTTTCTGGTTTCCAGCCTTCTGGCGCTCTGGTCGCTGGCGGCGTGGGCGATGCACGCCGCCGCGGTGTGGGCGGTCTCCAATGCAGGCGCGCTGACGGGTGCCGCATCGGAAGCGGCTTCGGGTGCAGCGGGCCTTCGTCTTCCGGACTGGCTGGCGCCTTGGGTGCCTCCTGAATTCGCGCAGGCGCTGACCTCGCTGCTTTCGGGTCTGGCGCCGGCGGTCGAGAGCCTGCTTCAGGCCGCTCCGGCGTTGGCCGGCGGGCTGACCGTTGCGACTTGGGTCCTCTGGGGTCTTGGCAGTGCGCTGCTGATCGTGTTGGGGGCGGGTCTGCACCTGCTCATCGCGATGTGGCGCCGCCGAGGTGGCGCCTCAGGGCCTCGACCGGCCGGGCAGGTGGCCGCGTGACGGGAACTGCGTTCTTTCTCCTGCGCGACACGACGGCGCCACGGGAGTCGCCGCATAGGGAGGTCTGCGCGATACGGAAAGCCCCTGGACGGGCAGACACCAACAGCTACATTTCCCGACCATGAACATGCTCATGTTTCTCGGCGGCCTGATCCTCTTGGTGATCGGTGCCAACACGCTGGTGCGCGGTGCGTCCAAGCTGGCGATGTCATTTGGCATCAGCCCGCTCGTCGTCGGCCTCACCATCGTGGCCCTCGGCACCAGCGCGCCTGAAGTCGCGGTGAGCGTCGGCGCCGTGCTCGACGGCAAGACCGACATCGCCATCGGCAACGTGGTGGGCAGCAACATCTTCAACGTGCTGTTCATCCTGGGCATCAGTGCCTTGATCGCGCCGCTGGTGGTCAACATCCAGCTGATCCGGCAGGAGGTGCCGATCATGCTGGGCGCCAGCCTGCTGCTGCTGGCGCTTTCGCTGGATGGCCGGCTGTCCTTACTGGATGGCGGTTTCCTGTTCGTCCTGCTGCTGGCTTACACCGTGTTCCTGGTCGTGCAGTCGCGACGCGAGACGCAGGCTGCGAAGGATGAGTTTGCCGAAGAGATCCAGCCCGCCCAGGCCGGTGCCTGGGACAGCCACTGGGCGGCACAGATCGGTTTGATCGCTGCGGGTCTGGTGGCGCTGGTGTTTGGCTCGGACTACCTGGTGCAGGCCTCGGTGAACTTTGCCAAGGCCATGGGCGTGAGCGACCTCGTCATCGGCCTGACGATCGTCGCCGCTGGCACCAGCATGCCCGAGGTGGCCACCAGCATCACGGCCGCCATCAAGGGCGAACGCGACATCGCCGTGGGCAATGTCGTGGGCAGCAACACCTTCAACATCCTGGGTTGCCTGGGCTTGTCGGGGCTGGTGTCGGGCGACTTGGGTCTGGCGATGGCGCCATCGCTGCTGGCCTTCGACATCTGGGTGATGCTGGCGGTGGCCCTGGCCTGCTTGCCGGTCTTCATGACCGGCCGAGAGATCGCGCGCTGGGAAGGCGGCGTCTTCCTGGGTTACTACATGGCCTACGTAACCTACCTGATTCTGGCGGCGCAGCAGCACGACGCGTTGCAGGCCTTCTCGGGCGTGATGCTGGGCTTCGTCGTGCCGCTGACCGTGGTGACCCTGGTCGTGGTGATGATTCGCCGCCCCGCGACCGCCAGCGGATTTCCATGACAGCGCCCATCGTGCAGCGCCTAAGGCAAACCGCTGCGGCTCTGTCCGATGAGCGCGTGTCGATGCACACCCTCGCGCAGGCCCACGGGCCTGCGGCACACGGCAGCTTGCTGCTTTTGATGGCTGGGCCTTGCCTGCTGCCCGTGCCGGGGGTGGGCACGGTGCTCGGGCTGGGGATGGCCGCGCTGGCCGTCGCCATGTGGCGAGGCCACGCTTGTGCAGCCCTTCCCCGGCAGGTGGCCGAACTGGAACTCCCGCGGCATTGGGCGCAGCGGGTGCTGGGCATGCTGGCGTCGGCCTATGCCATGGCTGGACGATTCGCGAAGGCCAGGATGAGTCACCTCGCATTGCCAGGTCGGCGGTCAGGAACCGCTGCGGCGATCGGGCTGATGGCCGTGCTCGTCGTGCTGCCGATTCCCTTCGGCAACTTGCTGCCGACGCTGGCGATGATGCTCATCGGGGTGGGTCTGGTTTTTCGCGACGGCGTTGCCGTGGTCCTGGGTCAAATCACGGCAGGGCTGGCACTGCTTGCCACCGCCGGGCTGATGCTGATGGCATGGACCTGGGGCAGCGAATGGACGGCCCGCTGGGTTTCAATCTGACTGGGATTCTGGATGCTCTACGCAACTCTCAAGACTCTGCACGTGCTGTCCATCATCGTGTGGATCGGCGGCATGGTATTTGCGCATTTCTTCCTGCGCCCCGCCGTCGCCCAGCTCGAAGTGGCAGTGCGCTTGCGACTTATGCTCGATGTGCTCGGCCGCTTCTTCCGGGCCGTGCTGGCAGCCTCGCTGCTGACGCTGGCCACCGGTGTGTGGATGCTGGGCCGCGTGGCCAAGCAGGTGGTGCAGTCGGGTGGCAGCTTCGAGATGCCGCTGGCCTGGACCGTTATGGCGGCGCTCGGCGTCGCGATGGTGGCGATCTTTGTGTACATCCGTTTCGCGCTCTACAAGAAGTTCGGCCGGGCCGTTGCAGCGTCCGAGTGGGGCGCCGGTGGTGCGGCCCTGGCACAGATTCGCACATGGGTCTCGATCAATCTTGGCCTGGGAGTCCTGGTGTTGCTCATCACGCTGTTGCGCTGGTCGGCCTGAGTCCGGAATCTGCAGAGCACTCCCCTGCATCGTTGACGACACCGATGCCGTCAGCGGGGCGTTCGTTTCGCAAGCAGCGGCGGACCGTCTATGCCTGGAGGCTGACGCGGTGGTGGTCGCGCAGCCGCCGACGCGCCGAAGCCAGCAGTGGGTGGTTTTGGTCGAGTGGCGCCTCTCCACGCCTAGCCCGAACTTTGAGCGTTGCCTGAACGCAAGTGCGCGTGCCCGTTGAGCTTTTGGTCAAGCGGGGGAGCGTTTACTGGGTACAGGCGGGGTTCAGTGCAAGCAGTGCGAAGGCCTTTGCCTGGAGTGGCGTGGGGCGTGTGGTGAGGACGATCTTGGCCTCGGGCCACCTCAGCTCACGCTTTCAACAGACTCCGGGACATCGCCCCAGTCCGCAATCGGCACAGCTGCGATTCGATCTTGCATCTGCAAGCTTTGTATCTGCAATGCTTGCAGATACACTTCAATCATGAACCAGACCCGACCTGCCCCCGACCTGACGGCAGCCCAGCCTCGCGGCTGCACCAACCTGCTGCTGCGCCAGCTGACGCGCCAGGTGACGCAGCACTACGACGTCCACATGGCCGCCGCCGGGCTGAAGACGACGCAGTACTCGCTACTGTCGACCGTGCTCCAGCTCGGCCCGGCACGACCGGTCGACCTGGCGCTGGCGCTGAAGATGGATCCGTCGACGCTGACGCGCAACCTGAAGCCGCTGCTGGCCGCCGGCTGGGTCGACCTGAGCGCCGGGCCGGACGCGCGCACGCGCGCAGTGTCGATCACGCCAGCCGGCCGCGCCAAACGCAGCGAGGCGCAGCGCCACTGGAGACTGGCGCAAGACGGCCTGAACCGAATCCTGGGCCTGCCGCAGGTGGTCGCGTTGCACACGCTGGTGCAGACCTCGCTGGCGCTGCTGGCACCCGCCGAAGCGAAGGTCGGCGATGAATGAGCTTCGCCCCTCCCCCGCCCCGGCGCTGATCTCGCGCGGAACCTGGGGCGTCACGCTGGTGCTGCTGGCCGCGGCCGGCACCTTCGCACTGACCATGGGCGCGCGGCAGACCATGGGATTGTTTCTCGGGCCGCTGAACACCGCCACCGGCCTGGGCCTGGGCAGCATCAGCCTGGCCTTTGCCTTCGGCCAGCTGTGGTGGGGGCTGACACAGCCTTTTGCCGGTGCCATGGCCGACAAGATCGGCACCGCCCGCGTGCTGGTGGTCGGCGTGCTGCTGGTGGCGCTGGGCACCGCGATCACGCCCTACATGACCAGCACCCTGGGTCTGATCCTGGCCATTGGCGTGCTGTCGGCCGGTGGTGCCGGCATGGCCGGGCCGGCCGTGCTGATGGCCGCCGCCGCGCGCCTGATTCCGGCCGAGCGGCGCGGCATGGCCACCGGCATCATCAATGCCGGCGGCTCGTTCGGCCAGTTCGTGATGGCGCCGGTGGCCGGTGCGCTGATCGTCGGCCTGGGCTGGTTCAGCGCGCTGCAGGTGCTGGGATTTCTGGTGCTGCTGTGCCTGCCGGCGGCCTTGGTGCTGAAGGGCAATGCACGGCAGGCCGCCGCGGCGGGCCAGAGGGAGCTGGGCACCGGCGAGGCGATCCGTCACGCACTGCAGGACCGCAGCTACCTGCTGCTGGCCACGGGCTTCTTCACCTGCGGTTTCCACGTTGCTTTTCTGGGCACGCACCTGCCCGGGGTCGTCGCTTCGTGCGGGCTGCCCCTGCAGTACGGGGCCTGGGCCCTGGCGCTGCTGGGTCTGTTCAACATCGTGGGCAGCATCGGCATGGGCTGGGCCGTCGGCCGCTGGCGCATGAAGTCGCTGCTGTCGATCGTGTATGCCACGCGCGCACTGGCGGTACTGCTGTTCCTGCTGGCGCCCAAGACCGGCGCCGTGGTGTTGTTGTTCGCCGCCGTCATGGGCCTGACCTTTCTGTCGGTGGTCCCGCCCACGGCCGGTCTGGTGGCCAAGTTCTTCGGCGTGGCCAACATGGCCACCTTGTTCGGCGTCGTCATGCTGACGCACCAGGTCGGCGGCTTCCTGGGCGCCTGGCTGGGCGGCAAGGTGTTCGAGGCCACCGGCAGTTTCGACGGGATCTGGGTCGTCGATATCGCCCTGGCCCTGGCCGCTGCGCTGATCCATCTGCCGATCCGCGAAGCGCGTCTGCCGTTGCGCAAGGCCGCTGCCTGAGGCGGCATCGGCCCGCAGAGAAGGCGAGGCAGCACACGGATTGTCGACACCCGTTTCTGAACGGGCGATGAATCCGGCCTTCAGGCTCGGTTCATGGTGATCCTCGAAGAATCGACGCAACGATTTTCGAGGAGCTTCCATGACGGTCAGCCGTTGGTCCATGTTCAGGCCGCCTCAGGGCCGCGTGTCGGGCAGCATCGCCTGCGCCCTGGCACTGGCGCTCCCGCTCCACGCCGCCTGGTCTGCAGACACTTCGCCGGCCCAGCAACTCCAGCGCTGGAACGGGCTCGCTGGCGCGCCCGGTCAGGCAGACCGTGGACGCACGTTCTTCACCACCCGCCATGGCGGCGAGTGGTCCTGCGCGTCCTGCCACGGCAACCCGCCCGTCAGCGCCGGCAAGCACGCCAACACGGGCAAGGCGATCGATCCCCTGGCGCCGGCGATCAACCCGCAGGCCTTGACCGACAGCGCGAAGGTCGACAAGTGGTTTCGTCGCAACTGCAAGGACGTGCTGCAGCGTGAGTGCAGCGCTGGCGAGAAGGCGGATGTGCTGGCCTGGCTGCTGAGCCTGAAGCCATGAGCCGACCACACCTTCGAGGCCTGCAGGCAACCCGCATGAGCGGATGGACCCGACTTCAACGCGGTGCACTGGGCGCCCTGCTGGCCATCGGGCTGTCAGCAACTGCCCAGGCCGACCGGGGCCGGCAGATGCCACTGGATGTGCCGGCGGCCTACACCCTGGAATGCGCGTCTTGCCACACGGCGTACCCGCCCGGCATGCTGCCCGCACGCTCGTGGGAGCGCCTGATGGCCGGGCTGGACCGCCACTACGGCAGCGACGCCTCGCTGGACGCCAAGACCCTGCAGCAGATCAGTGCCTGGCTGCAGGCCCATGCCGGCACCTACAAGCGCGTGGCCGAGCAGCCACCGCAAGACCGCATCACGCGATCCGCATGGTTCCAGCGCAAGCATCGAAAGATCGACCCTGCCGTCTGGAGGCTGGACAGCGTCAAGACCGCGGCCCATTGCGCGGCCTGCCACCCCGGCGCTGACCGTGGCCGATTCGACGACGACGACCTGCGTGTGCCTGCGGGCGTGGATCCCCGCCAGCGCCGCGCCTGGAATGACTGACCGAGAGAAAGCTTGACGATGAACACCGCTCCCGCCTTTCAAACCGCCTGCCCTGCTGCAGCCGCCCAAACCCACCCACCACGCCGGCGCGTCGTCGATGCACCCACGCGCATGTTCCATGGGCTGTTCGCCCTGAGCTTCATCGGCGCCTATCTGACTGCCGACGGTGAGCGCTGGCGCGCACTGCACGTCAGTCTGGGCTACACGCTGGCAGGTCTGCTGGCATTTCGCGTGCTCTACGGACTGTTCGGACCTCGCCACGCCAGGCTGGGCCCGATGTTTCGCAAGCTGGGCAGCGCACCGGCCTGGCTGCGTTCCATGGCCGACGCCGCCCGGCAGGGATCGGTGCAGGGCATCAACTGGCGCCAGGGCCAGAACCTGCTGATCGCAGGGGCCGTGGTGGCGCTGCTGGCGCTGGTCGTGCCGCTCACGCTCAGTGGCTACGGCACCTACAAGGAATGGGGCGATTTTCTGGGGGGCGAGTGGCTGGAAGACTTGCACGAGTTCTTCGGCGAGGCGATACTGGCCGTGGTGCTGGGCCATGTGGGGCTGATCGCCGCGCTGAGCGCATTCAGGCGCAAGAATCAGGCCCTGCCCATGATCACCGGCCAGGTGGCCGGTGCCGGCCCCGACCTGGTGAAGCGCAACCATGCGTGGCTGGCCGCGCTGCTGCTGCTGGCCGTGATGGCCTTCATCGGGTGGCAGTGGCAGCAGTCACCCCACGGGCTGATCCCGACACCGGGCTGGATGCAGTCCTCGTCCGACCAGGGCCATGACGAGGGTGATTGACGCACCCGATCCTTGCCTGTAGGCAGACCAAAGGCACCATCGCCGCGCAGATCGGCATGGTCGGCGGCTTCGCCCAAGACGAAGCCGCTGGTCACCGGGAAGAAGGCTTCTCGCCGCAAGGCCCCAGGCCAGTTCGTTCCACATTCGCATGCAGGCTGGCTCACGCGGTGAGCCTTGGACCTGGCAGCATGAGGTCATGGCCCATATTTGCGGGCCGCGCGCCGCCGCCACAATCCAGGCACGGTTTCGCCCCTCTACCGCCCACCCATGCTCAACATCCAATTCGCCAACCGCTTCGAGACGCTGTCCGATCTGTTGGTCGAGCGGATAGGGGCAAGCACCGGCTCGGTCTTCAGCGAAGATCAGGTCATCGTGCCCAGCGCCGCGATCAAGCGGCGCCTGACGCTGGAACTGGCGCGTCGGCATGGCATCTGCGCCAACGTTCGGTTCTCTTACCTCGCGCGCTGGCTCTGGCAGCAGATCGGCCGCGTCGTGCCTGGCGTGCAGGATGAGTCACCCTTCGATGCGTCGATCCTGGGCTGGCGCGTGTATGCCGCCTTTGGCGATGCGCCCTGGACCCGCCCTCACCGGCGTCTGGCGGCGTATCTGGAGCAATCAGACCCGGTCATGCGGTTCGAGTTGGCGATGCGGGTTGCCGGCCTCTTCGATCAGTACATCACCTACCGCCCCGAGTGGCTGGCTGCCTGGGCGCGCAGCGAATTCGTCGATCTCGGCAGTTCGGGCGCCAGCATCAAGGCCGACCAGGAATGGCAGGCCGCCCTGTGGCGGCGTCTGTCTGAGGACGTGGGGGCCATCGAACGGCATCCGGTCAGCGCATTCGTGCAGGCGCTCGAGGCGCCTGCAGGTGAGACCGGTGCCTGGACCGCCTTGCCGCCATCGGTCCACGTCTTCAGCCTGCCGACGATGCCGCCTTTGCATCTGGGGCTGCTGCAGTCGCTGGCGCGGCGGATCGACGTTCAGGTGTACGCGCTGAATCCATGCCAGGAGTACTGGTTCGAAGTGGTCGATCGGCGGCGGCTGGCTGACCTGGCGGCACAGGGAAAGGCTGAGCATCACGAGGTGGGCCACCGCCTGCTCGCGGCCTGGGGCCAGCAGACGCAGTCGCAGCTGACGCTTCTGGTCGATGCTGCCGGTGATGCGGCCGTCGACGACGCCCGCTTCGAGGCCAACCCCGGCACTCGCCGGCTGGCCCGGCTGCAGAACTCGATCCTCGACATGGCCGACCTGGCGCCGGGCTCGATCGGCGAGGGCAAGCCCGGCGACCCCGATGGCGTCGATCGCAGCATCGAAATCCACGTCTGCCATTCGCTCACGCGCGAGATCGAGGTGCTGCAGGACCGGCTGCTCGCGCTGTTTGCACACGCTGACGCCCCGGCGCTCGCCGACGTGTTGGTCGTCACGCCCGACCTCGATGCGGCCGCCCCACTGATCGATGCAATCTTCGGCACCGCCCCGAGAGACCGCTACATCCCCTACACCATCACCGGTCGGGCGCGCAGCGACATCAATGTCGCGGCGCGTGCCTTGCTCGATCTGCTGGCGCTCGTCAGCTCGCGCTTTTCGGTCAGCAGCGTGTTCGCCTTGCTGCAACAGGCGATGGTCGCGCGCAAGTTCGGTCTGGCCGCAGACGATCTGGACCAGGTGCGCAGCTGGCTGCAGGCCGCCGGCGTGCATTGGGCACTCGACGCTGATCACCGCGGCAGCCTGGGCGTGCCGGCCGAGACCCGTCACAGTTTTGCCGATGGGCTGGACCGATTGTTCCTGGGTTATGCCCTGCCTTTGAGCCTGCAGGCACCCTTTGACGGGCGAATGCCTGCCGGCGACGCCGAGGGCTCGGATGCCCTGGCACTGGGTGCCCTGTGGTGCTTCATCGATGCGCTGGCCAGCTTGCGGCGCCAGGCGTCGACGCCGCAGCCCGCGTCGGCCTGGCCCGGCTTGCTGGCAGACGCGCTGGCCCACTTCATGGCGCCGCGAGACAACGAATTGGAAGACTTGCGAGAGGTGCGCGCGGTGCTGGAAGAACTGGGCAGCCATTGGCAGCACAGCGAACTGGCTGAATCCTTGCCGGTGGACGTGGTGCGATCCGCACTTGCCCAGGCGCTCGACGACCCGGCACGCGGTGGCGTGCCCACCGGCATGGTCACGTTCTCGCCGATGAGCAGCTTGCGCAACATCCCGTTCAAGGTGGTCTGTGCGATCGGGCTGAACGACGGCGCATTCCCCACCGGCACGCGGCCCACCGAGTTCGACCTGATGGCCCTGCAGCCACGGCGCGGTGATCGACAGCGCCGCATCGATGAGAGAAACGTCTTTCTCGACCTGCTGCTCGCCGCCCGGGACCAAGTCCACCTCAGTTACGTGGGCCGCAGCGTGCGCGACAACTCACCGCTGCCACCGTCGGTGCTGATCTCCGAACTGCTCGAATACCTGGTTCCCGCGATCGTGCAGCGCCCCGATGATGCCGCGGCTGTGGCACGGGCCCGCGCGAGCCTGATCGTCGAGCACCCCTTGCAGCCGTTCTCTGAAGCCGCGTTCAGGGTCGACGCTGACCTGCGCCAGCGCAGCTTCCAGCGCGAGTTTGCCGACGCACTGAAAGGCAGCCTGGCGTGCCCGCTGCCGCGAGCCGTGCTGCCTCTGCCCGACGCAGGGAATGACGCCAATGTTGACGCCCACGATGACACCATCGTTGACGCCAACGATGACGACGACGCGGCCCTCGAGCCCGCGGCCCCATTCTTTGCAACGCCCTTGCCGCAGCCCGGCGAAGAATGGTGCGACGTGCCGCTGGAGCGGTTGATCCAGTTCTTCCGCAACCCCTGCCGCTACCTGCTGGAACGGCGCCTGGGCATCGAACTGCGCCGCGATGACGAAGCGCTGCAGGACGACGAGCCCTTTCTGCCCGACGTGCCGGGGCGCACGGCGCTGGCGCGCAGACTGCTGCCGCCCTTGCTGGCTGGCACCGACATCTCGGCCGTGCGTGCCATGGCCTTGGCCGGCACCGAAGTTCCGGCAGGGGCCTTCGGACGTCGAATTCTGGATCACGAGCTGGCTGGGTTGCAGGACTTTGCCGTCCGCATTGCCGAGGCAACGCGCGAGCCCTGTGTCGAGCCGCATGCCGTGTCGCTGACCATCGCGCTCGACGGCCGGCCTTGGCGAATCCACGTCGGGTTTGCAGACTTGCGCGCCAGCGGACTCATCCGATACCGCTACGACGATCTGCGACCGATGGACCACCTGAGCGCCTGGTTGCACCACCTGATGCTGTGCGCCAGCCCGCCCGCCGGCGTCGAACGGTCGACCACCTGGTGGGGTCGGGTTGAAAGGCTCACGCTCAAACCCTGCGACGACCCGATCGCGGTCATCGAGACCCTGCTGCGTCTGTATGAACGCGGGTTGCGCGAGCCGCTCTACTTCTTCCCGAAATCGGCCTGGAGCTACGTCACCCATGACAGCAGCCTGACAGCAGCGACGCAGACCTGGCGCATGAGCAAGCACCGGCCGTACGCCGAAGGGGCCGACGCAGCCTACCGGCTTGCACTGCGGGGCCGGCCCGATCCGCTGGGGCCCGGCCAGGAAGAGTTCCACGCCTGCGCGCACAAGGTCTTCGATCCGCTGATTGACTGCCTGCAGTCGCCCCCGCCATGAACTCCAGCACGTCCCAAGACAATGCCGGGCCGCCGCAAATCTCGTCGACCCCCGCGAGAAGCGGGCCAGGCGCAGTCGGGCCCGGGGGGCTCTCGGTCAGCGAGCTCGACGTCTTCAGCTGCCCGCTCGACGGCATCAGCCTGATCGAAGCGTCGGCCGGCACCGGCAAGACCTGGAACATCTGCGGCCTGTACCTTCGCCTGCTGCTCGAGCGGCGGCTCGAGGTGCAAGGCATCCTCGTCGTGACCTTCACCAAAGCCGCCACGGCCGAGCTGCGTGAGCGCATCCGCCAGCGCATCGTGGATACGCTGGCCTTCCTGCACGGCGGCGCCAGCGCGGCGGGCGATCCCTTCGTGCCGCGGCTGGTCGGCACGCTCAGAAGCGCGCGGCGGCTCGATGATGCCGAGATGGTCACGCGCCTCGAACTCGCATTGGCCACCTTCGATGAAGCCGCGATCTTCACCATTCACGGCTTCTGCCAGCGCGCCTTGTCGGACACCCCGTTCACGGCGCAGATGCCGATGGCGATGGAACTGCTTCAGGACGACAGCGAGTTGGTCCAGGAGGCGGCCAACGACTTCTGGCGCCGCCGGGTCGCAGGCGACACCCTCAGTCCCGCTCTGGCTACCCACCTGGTCAAGCGCAAGGACTCGCCCGAGAAGTTCGCCAGGTTGCTGAAGCGGCACCTGGCCAAGTCGACCGCCACGCCCAAGTGGCCTCGCGGCATTGAAGGCATTGATTCGGTAGCAGACGTCGACACCGTAGCCTTGAGCACGGCACATGCCACAGCGCGTGCCATATGGCTGAGCGAGCGAGAAACCATCGTGCAGTCCGTCCTCGCCGCCCTGCCGGCGCTCAAGGCCAACATCTACAAGGCTGACTCGCTCACCGACGCGGCGTCAGCTTGGGACACCGTGCTGCAAGGCCACGACGCCGTGGCCGCGCTGGAAGTCGAGCCGGAAAAGATCGATCTGCTTGGCCAGGCCCGGCTGCAGGCAGGCACCAAGAAGTCGCAGACCACCCCATCGCACGCGTTCTTCGATGCTGCGCAAACGCTGCTCGACGTCAGGGCCAGCGCTGGGCAGGCGGTCAAGATCGCCCGGCTGCGCTTGTTGCGGGATCTGTTGGCGCAAGCCGGCGCGGCACTGCGCGCGGGCAAGCGCCAGCGGCGCGTCGTGGCGTTCGACGACATGCTGTTCAACCTGCACGAACGCCTGACGGGTGGCGACGCACCCTGGCTCGCTGGCTTGCTGCGGGAACGCTTCCCGGTGGCGCTGATCGACGAGTTCCAGGACACCGACCCGCTGCAGTTCGCCATCTTCAAGACGGTCTACGGCGCTGGCACCCACCCGCTCTTCCTGGTCGGCGACCCCAAGCAGGCGATCTACAGTTTTCGCAACGCCGACCTGCACACCTACCTGCAGGCACGCGCGCAATCCTCCGCCGAGTACACCCTGGTGGACAACCAGCGCTCGACCGGCCCGCTGCTCGATGCCTTGAACGGCCTGTTCTGCGCCAACCCGCAAGCCTTCATGCTGCCCGGGCTCGACTATCGAAAGGTGGGCCTGGGCACCAAGTCCCGCAAGGTGCTTGTCGATGCCACGCAGCCGCGCGCGCCGCTGCAGGTGTGGACGCTGCCGAATGACGCGGCAAGCGGCGTGCCGATGATGAAGAAGGACGCCCAGCAGGCCGTGGTCCAGGCCATCACCACCGAGATTGCGCGGCTGCTGGCCGCGGCCCAGCGCGGCGAGATCACGCTGGACGGCAAGCCCCTGCGCGCCGGCGATGTCGCGGTACTGGTGCGCAGCCACGCCGAGGGCAGTCTTGTACGGCAGGCGCTCTCGATGCTCGATGTCGGCAGTGTCGAGTTGTCGCAGGCGAGCATCTTCCGCAGCCCTGACGCCGAGGAACTTGATCGTGTGCTGGCTGCGGTGTTGGAGCCTGCGCGCGAAGGACGGCTGAAGACCGCGCTCTGCACCGAGGCGATGGGCCTGGACGCGGCCGCCGTCGATGCGCTGATCGGTGACGAGTCCAAGCTGCTCGCCACGGTGCAGCGCTTCGTCAGCTACCGCGAAACCTGGCTGCAGCGCGGTGTCGGCTTCATGTTGCGCCAGTGGCTGGCGGCCGAGCACGTGGCCGAGCGCATGCTGGTGCGTGGCGACGGTGAACGGCGACTGACGAATCTTCTGCACCTGATCGAGTGCCTGCATCAGGCCGCTGCTGCCCACCCTGCGCCTGACGCACTGCTGCGCTGGCTGCAGGAACAAGGGCGTGACGAGCGCGCCGACGACGCGACGCAGCTTCGGCTGGAATCCGACCAGAACCTGGTACAGATCGTCACCATCCACAAATCCAAGGGGCTCGAATACGACATCGTGTTCTGTCCGTTCCTCTGGAATGGGCGCCTGGGTGGGTTCCCCGACGGGCTGGACGGTGTCGAGTACCACGATGATGACGGCCACGCCGTCATCGACTACTGCAAGGATTTCGAGGGCGAGTTCGACGAGGCCGATGTCAAGGCCCGCGTCAAGCTGGAAGCCTCGGCCGAGTCGCTGCGCCTGATCTACGTGGCACTGACTCGCGCGGTGCACCGATGCGTTCTGGTGGCGGGTTGCTACCGGGTCAAGGGAAAGAGCACCAGCGCCACGGAGAGCACACACAGCCTCTTGAACTGGCTTGTCGCAGGCGCCGGCCAGTCGCCACCGGCCTGGTTCGAGAGCAAGAACGACCCGGCCACGATCGCCGCTGCCTGGCATCGCCTGGCCACCCGCGCCGGCCCCCATCTGGCCGTCTCCCCGTTGCCCATTGAATCGGGAACACCAGTGCCTGCGACAAGGCCCTTGCCTGAAATGTTCGAAGCGCTGACCCCGCCACGACACATGCCTCCAGGCTGGTGGATCGGCAGCTACAGCGGGCTGGTCAGCGGCTGGGAAAGCAGCGCCACGCATGAACAAGCCGCTGCCGACCACGATCTGCGCGTCGGTCCCACGGAAGCTTCCGCCACGACAACGGCAGTGCGGCTCGACGACGACGACATCCTTCGCTTTCCGCGTGGCCCGGCGGCGGGCGTCTGCCTGCATTCGGTCTTCGAGCGGATCGACTTCAGCAACCCTGCAGGCTGGCCCTCGGCCATCACGGCAGCCCTGCGCAGCTTGCACGCAGATGGGCCGGCAGTCGACAGCGGCCCCGCATCGAATTCTGACCTGTGGCAGGCACAACATGTACGCATGCTGCAAGGCATGCTGGCCGATGTGCTTGCCACCGCCTTGCCCGTGGGCACGAACCGGCCCTTGGTGCTTTCCGACCTGCCGCTCAACCGGCGCCTGACCGAACTGGAGTTCCACTTGCCGTCGCATCGCCTGGAGGCAGCGGCCCTCAACGAGAGGCTCTCGAGCTTCGGCTATGCCGTGCCCAGGCTGGCCTTCACGGCGTTGCGGGGTTTCCTCAAAGGCTTCATCGACCTGGTGTTCGAGCACGACGGGCGCTTCTTCATCCTGGATTGGAAGTCGAACCACCTCGGCGACACACGCCGACCGACTACGCCAGGGCGCCGCTAGCCAAGGTGATGGCCGAACAGGGCTACCACCTGCAGTACCTGCTGTACAGCGTGGCACTGGATCGCTACCTGAAGCGCAGGCTGCCCGACTATCGACCGGAGCGGTACTTCGGCGGCGTGCTCTACCTGTTCGTGCGCGGCGTTCGTCCCGGCTGGACGACCGAAGAAGGCTTGCCGACCGGCTTGTTCTTTCATCGCCCCACCCCGGCTGTGATCGAAAGCCTGTCAGCGCTGTTCGGGCCGGTCGAGGTGCTCGCATGACGATGGCGATGACACAGTCCGACATCCCACCGGGCCCGGAATCCGCCGACCAACGGCTGGCCGAAGGCTTTGCCCATCACGTCGAGCGGTGGGCACTGGCGCAGGGCGCCACCGAACACGTGGCGACGGCAGTCCGCCATGCGGCATCGGCGCTGAGCATGGCCACGAGCAATGGCCATGCCTGCATGGCACTGCAGGACCTGCCGCACTTGCCGCACTTGAAGCACGGGCCCGACGGGCTGGCGGACGTACCCGCCTGGCGTCGGGCCCTGCTGACATCGGGCGTGGTGGGTACGCCGGATGTGCCAGGGTCGATGCCGCTGATCCTGGACGGTGATGACCGGCTCTACCTGCACCGCCATTTCGACTATGAGCGGCGCCTCGCACAACGGTTGATGCGCGCGCGCGGCGCGGCATCGCAACTCGCAGCGGACACCAGCAACCTGCAGCGCCGCCTGGACGGCCTGTTCGGCAGCAACATCAGCAAGGATCGGCTGCAGGGCGATGACATCGATTGGCAGAAGCTGGCCGCAGCACTGGCGCTGCGCGGCAGGCTCACGATCATCAGTGGCGGCCCGGGCACGGGCAAGACAACCACGGTGGTCAACCTGCTGGCCTGCCTGATCGAGCTCGATCCGTCTTGCCGCATTGCACTGGCGGCGCCCACCGGCAAGGCCGCCGCGCGCATGACCGAAGCGATCCGCCAGCGCGCATCGCACCTGCCCGAGGTCATCCGCTCGCGGCTGCCCGCAGAGTCGTTCACGGTGCATCGCCTGCTCGGTGTCACGACGGCGGCAGGCGGCTTCGTCCATCACGCGGGCCATCTGCTGGCCATCGATGCCCTGGTCATCGACGAGGCGTCGATGCTCGACCTGGCGCTGGCCACCAAGCTGTTCGAGGCCGTGCCGGAATCAGCCCGCATCGTGCTGCTGGGCGACAAGGATCAGCTGTCTGCGGTGGAGTCAGGCGCCGTCTTTTCCGAACTCAGCATCGACCCGTCGCTGAGCGAGGCCTGCGTGCAGGATCTGTCGGCACTGACCACCACGCCCGCAGACCGCATCCGGCCGCCCAAGCCGCTGACGACCAGCGCGCTGACCGACACGGTCGTCTGGTTCAACCGGAACTTCAGGTTCGCGCGCGACTCCGGGATCGGCCGGCTGGCGTCGCTTGTCAACGCCGGCGCTGCGCAGCAGGCGCTGGACTGGCTGGGTTCGCACAGCGACCACAGCGTGCAATGGATCGCTGACGGGGCCGCCGCGCCAACGTCGCCAAGCTTGCAACGCATGGCCGCCGGCTATGCGGACTTCATCGACGCGGTGAACCGAGACGCCAGCGATCGCGGTGCGATCAGCGATGCCTTTGCGCGCTTTCGCGTGCTGTGCGCGGTGCGCGAAGGGCCGCGCGGGGTGACCGCGATCAACTTGCATCTGGAGCGACACCTGCGCGCCGCGCTTCGGGATTTCGATGCCGCTGAGTCTTCGCCCTGGTACCCCGGCCGACCTGTCCTGGTGCTGCGCAACGACTACGTGCTCAAGCTCTTCAACGGCGACATCGGCATCACCCTGCCCGACGAAGCCGGCGAACTGATGGTCTTTTTCCCCGAGCCTGCAGGCGGCTTGCGCGCCGTGGCGCCGGTGCGGCTGCCCTTGCACGAGACCGCCTTCGCGATGACCGTCCACAAATCGCAGGGTTCGGAGTTCGACCAGGTGCTGGTGCTGCTGCCCGCACAGCGCAGCCGCGTGTTGACGCGAGAGCTGCTCTACACGGCCGTCACCCGCGCCCGCAGCAGCGTGACGGTGTGCAGCGGACCGGGCGTGCTTGCCGCGGCCATTGCGGCTGCGACACAGCGACACTCGGGCTTGCTGGCGCGTCTGCGCGAGTCTGCATCGACCACGGACACCCCATGACCAAGCTTCTGCACACCGCCGACTGGCAGATCGGCCGCCTGTATGGCAGCTTTGACCCCGACGACGCGGTGCCACTGGCCGACGCACGCTTTGCGGCCATCGAGCGGCTGGCGCGCCTGGCCGCTGACGAGCGGGTGGACGCCGTGCTGGTGGCCGGTGACGTGTTCGACGCGCAGACCGTGTCGGCACGCACCATCCGTCGGCTCTTCAATGCGCTGCAACCCTATGCCGGCCCGTGGGTGATGATTCCGGGCAATCACGATGCGGCGCTGGCCGAAGGCGTCTGGAGCCATGCAAAGCGGCTCGATGCGCTGCCCGCCAATGTGCATCTGGTGCTCGAACCGCAGGTGGTCGAACTGCCCGACCAGCGGATTGCGCTGCTGTGCGCGCCGCTGACGCAGCGCCACACGCATGGCGACCTGACCGACTGGTTTGACCACCGCGAAACCCCGATCGGCTGGCTGCGCATCGGCATGGCGCACGGCGCGGTGCAGGGCCTCTTGCCCGAGGACATCGATTCGACCAACCCGATTGCGCCCGACCGCGCGCAGCGCGCGCGACTCGACTATCTGGCGCTGGGTGACTGGCACGGTACCAAGCGCATCGACGATCGCACCTGGTACAGCGGCACACCCGAGCCCGATCGTTTCAAGGCCAACGAATCAGGCCAGGCCCTGCTGGTCGAGATCGATCGGCCGAGCGCGCCGCCGCGCGTCAAGCCTGTCCGGATCGCGCAATACCGCTGGCGGCAACTGGCGCATCGCATCGACGTAGCGACCGATCTGGACGGGGTGCTGGTTACATTGGCCGAGGCCGGGGCGCAGGACGTTCTCGATCTGACCTTGACCGGACAGGTGGATCTGGACGGCCATCGCCGCCTGACGACCGCGCTGGGCGTCGCTGCAGGCCGCGTGCGATCCTTGCGCACCGACCTGGCCGGGCTGCAGCTCACGCCCACAGCCGAGGACATCGCGGCGCTGCAGGCCGACGGTTACCTGGGCGAGGTGATCGTCGAGCTGCGCGACACCACCGGCGTGGACGCCCGGCGCGCACAGGACGCGCTCGCGATCCTGACCAGCCTGCTCGCCGAGCGCAGCGCAAACGCGGTGGCCGCATGAAGCTCGGCCGCCTTCGGGTCTCTGAACTGCGGCAGTTTCGTGAGCCCTTCGAACTGAAGGGCCTGGAACCCGGCCTGAACATCTTCACCGGCCCCAACGAGGCCGGCAAGAGCACGCTGGTGCGCGCCATCCGCGCTGCCTTCTTCGAGCGCCACCGCTCCACCAGCGTCGATGACCTGCGGCCCTATGGCGACTCGGCGGCGACGCCGTCCGTTGAGCTCGACTTCGAGATCCAGGGCACGCCGTACCGGCTGACCAAGAGCTTCCTGCAGAAGAAGCGCTGCGAACTGATGGTGGGAACGCGGCGACTGGAAGGCGTCGAGGCCGAGGATTTCATGGCCGAGCGATTGGGTTTTCAGTTCGCCCTCAAGGGTGCAAGCCGCGAGGCGCATTGGGGGATCCCTGGGCTGTTGTGGATCGAGCAGGGGGCTGCCCATGCCGTGCGCGAATCGGTGCTCAACGCGGCGGATCACCTTCGCAGCGCGCTGGACGAATCCTTGGGCGAAGTCGCTGCCAGCGGCGGCGACGAGGTCGTCACCCAGGTTCGCAAGCTGCGCGACGAGTTGTTGACCGGTACCGGCAAACCCAGGGCCGAGTACCAGAAGTCAATCGACGACGCGAAGGTGCAGGAAGAGCAGGTGATCGAACTCGAACAATCGCTTGCAAGCTACCGCGATCAGGTCGATCAGCTGCGGCAGCTTCGCGATGCGCATGCCGCGGACGCGCGAGATCAACCCTGGGCCCGGCTTCGGCAAGAACAGGGGCAGGCCCAACAGGCACTGCAGGCCGCGGACGCGCTGGCGAACGAGCGCGAGGCCGAGCGCGAGAAGTTGCGCCAGATCGCGGGCCTGCGGGAACTCTTGCTGCATCGCCTTGCTGCGGCCGAGCAGCAGCAGCGCAGCCTTGCCAGCAGAGAGTCCGCCCTCGCGGCCGCTGCAGCCAGGCACGAGCAGGCCGTCGCGATCGAGCAGCAAACCGCCCGCGCCGACATGGCAGCCGACCAGCGTCGGCGCGTTGCGCGCGAATCGCTCATGCTGGCGCGGCAGGAGGACAACCGCCGCACACTCAGCCGGCAGCTTGGCGACGCCAAGACGCGCACTGCGGAGCTGGGCGCCCTGTTGGAACGCGCGAGTGCCGAGCACGAACGTGCCGCCACGCTGCAGCGCGAGGCCACGCTGCTGCGCATCGAACCCGGCGACCTGAAGACGCTGCGAGCACAGCAACGGCGCCTGACCGAGCTCGAGATCAGGCAGGCCGCGGTGGCGACCCGGCTGCGTCTTGAACTTGTTGCAGGAGCGAGCGTTCAGTTGGCCGGCGAGTCGATCAGCGGGCAGTGCGAGCGGCTGCTGGTCGCCCCGGCTACCCTGACGATCCCGGGTATCGGACAGCTGCAAATTGCCCCGGGCGGCAGCGACCTGGCCGAGCTTGCCCAGGAGCATGCCCAACTGCAGGATGAGCACCGCGCGCTGCTGCAGCGTGTGGGTCAGTCCACTCTGGCTGAGGTCGAGGCGCGCGAGCAGTTGCACGCTCTGAAACTGGTCGAGGCAACGTCGGCCGAGAAGGCACGCAAGCTGCTCGCACCCAAGGGCCTGGACGTGTTGCGTGGCGATCTGGATCTGGCGCAGGCCCGGCAGATCGAGGCCTCTGCCGCATTGGCCTTGCTGCCGGCAGCGCCGGGGGTGGCGGTACGGCCGTTGACGACCGCAGAACACGAGCACGAGGCATCCAATGAGGCGGCAGAGGCCGCAAGCCGTCAGCTGCAGGACGCTCGGCAGGCCCTGGCCACCACCGCCAGCGTGCGCGAATCGGCAAGGCAGGAGCGCGACTCGCTGCAGGCAGTCCTTGCAGACCCCCGGCTGCAGGCCGAGTTGTCGGCCAAACGTCTGGAACTGGTCGAGGCGAACGCCCGGGAGGCTGCTGCCAACACCACCATCGAAGCCATCGAAACGCGCATCGCGGCGGCCCGACCCGACATCCTGAAACAGGACGTCGAACGCCTGCGCCGCAGCGCTGACGAAGCGGAACGTCTGCACCACGCCCGCGACCGTCAGATCCTGCAGTTGGAGACGGCGCTGGCCGCCGCCGGCGCGCAGGGCCTGGAAGAAGAGCTCGCCACTCGCCAAGGCGAGAGCGTGCAAACCCTGCGCCGGCGCGATGAACTGCAGCGTCGCGCCGAAGCCCTGGACTTTCTGCTGGAGCGGCTCGAACTGCGCCGGCAGGCACTCACCCGGCGCTTGCAGGCGCCGCTGCAAAGGCACCTCGACCGCTACCTGCAGCTGCTGTTTCCTTTGGGGCGGCTCGAGGTCGACGAGAACCTGGTGCCCGGTGCCCTCAACCGCCCGGGCACACGGGGCACGGAGGCGGGCGACTTCGACACACTCAGCTTTGGTGCACGCGAACAGATGGGCGTCATCAGCCGCCTGGCGTATGCCGACTTGCTGAAGGAAGCCGGCCGGCCGACCCTGATCATCCTGGACGACGCCCTGGTGCACAGTGACGAGCGGCGACTGGCGCAGATGAAGCGCGTGCTGTTCGACGCCGCCCAGCGGCATCAGGTTTTGCTGTTCACTTGCCACCCAGCACATTGGCGCGACATGGGCGTGGCGCTGCGGGATCTAACCGCGGAGCGCTCGAGTTCGCGCCCGGATTGACTGCGCTCACCAGTGCGGAGGCGCGGCTGACGACCGAAAGCGCCCATGCCGGCGCGCTGGACACCGCCAGCTTGACCCTCAATGGCGAAGGCCAGCCGGCGGCACCGCCGCATCCAGCCAGCCGCGGTGCAACGCATCCAGGTCCACTGCCTCATCGGTGCGCACGGTCAAGGTGTGGTCGCGTTCATCATCGGCCAGTGGCTGCTGCCGCGCGGCCAGCAGGACCAGCACCGATTCGTCGGCCTCGGAGGCGTCATTGCCGCGCGCGCGGCGATCCAGCACGCGCTGCCTCAGCACGGCCATGGGCGCCTGGCAGTCGAGGATGGCAAAGCGCGCGCCCGCCTGCGCAGCCACGGCGCGAAACTCATCGCGCTGCGACCGCAGCAGGAACGCGGCATCGACGATCACCGGCCAGCCGGCGTCCAGGATCTGGCGCGCCAGCAGGGCCAGGTGGGTATAGGTGGCCTCGGTGGTCGCGGCCGTGTAGAGGTCGCCGCCAGCGCGCGAATCGGCCAGCGGCACCAACCCGGCCAGACGCTTGCGCTCGACGTCAGAACGCAGCCGGATGGCGCCGACGCGCTGCAGCAGCGCCTGGGTCAGCCGCGACTTGCCCGATGCCGGCAGGCCATGCGTGATCAGCAGCGCCGGTGGCTGCGGTGCGGTCAGGCGCTCGGCCAGCGCCAGGTAGGCAGCGGCCTGCGGCGCCCCGGGCGCAGGGCGGCCGCGCAGCGACGTCACGAGCGCACGCACCACGGCGCGGTAGACGATGTAGAAGCGCAGCAGGTCCAGGCCATCGTGGTCACCGCCGCTCTCGAGATAGGCATCGAGAAAGGCAAAACCGAGGTCGTCGCGACCATGGGCCATCAGGTCCATGAGCAGGAACGAGGCGTCGTTCATGCCGTCGATCCAGCGCATCGCGGGATCGAATTCGATGCAGTCGAATGCCGTGATCTCGTCGCCCTGCAGGAACACGTTGTCCAGGTGCAGGTCACCATGCACCTCGCGCACGCGGCCGGCGGACAAGCGGGCCTGCCAGCGTGGTGACAAGCGGGTGGCCTGCTGCTCGAACCAGCGGCGCAGGCGGGTGCAGGCCGCAGGCTCCGCCAGCGCGGCCAGGCGCTCGAGGGCCTGCAGCGCGTCGACCCGGATGCGTTCGGGGTTCCCATAGGCGCTGTGTGCCGGGGCCACCGCCGAGCGGGCGTGGAAATCGGCCAGCCGGCTACCGAACCGCTCCATGTCATCAGCCGTCAGCCGCCCTTGCGCCAGCCGTTCACTGGCCAGCGAGCCGGGTGCCATGCGCATCATCTTGACCGCGTACTCGACCACCGGCCCACGGCCGTGCAGCGACGGGCCGCGCACGCCAGCGCGCACAGGCACCACGCCCAGGTACAAGGTCGGGGCCAGGCGGCGATTCAGGCGCACTTCGTCGGCGCAGTAGCGGCGGCGCTGGGCCAGTGTGGAGAAGTCCAGAAAACCCAGGCGAACCGGCTTCTTCAGCTTGTAGGCATGCGCACCGGCCAGCAGCACCCACGAGATGTGCGTTTCGATCAACGGCACCTCACCGTGTCGCGCCTGCAGACGGCGGCGCAGCGCAGCCACCACCTCGGCTGCGGCGGCCGGGTCGGTCGGAGTGTCGGGCGTGGTCATGACCCTGACTGTGGGCCTTCACCCTGCCGAGACCGTTGAGAGCAGTCAAGCCGCGGGATGGCTCGCAGAACGCACTCGAAATGAGCAGCCTGCGGATTGCACTCGGCGCGAAACCATTCCTTGCACATCCCCAGGTCGGGAGGCGAATCACGCAGGTCGTTGATTCGGATAGGAAGTCTTGGGGTGGCTGACCGGACTCGAACCGGCGACGACCAGAATCACAATCTGGGACTCTACCAACTGAGCTACAGCCACCGTAGAGCCTGCAATTATAGCGGGCTGCGCAGGGCTCAGGGCGCCGACGCACCCCGCAGGACCTGTGCCACCACGTCGGGCTTGACCTGGGCCTTGAAGCGCTTCTTCAATGCTTCAAGGTAGGCCTCGGACTCGACGGCGGCCCAGGCTTGTGCAACCTGTGCGGTCAGCGGGCCATCGCCGCCGGGCAGCGGCTCGCGCGGCAGCAGCTTCAAGACACGCATGACCACGTAGCCCTGTGCCCCCAGGTCCTCGCCCACCACGACCGGGCCCTTGCTCAGATCGGCGCGCAGGGCGGCGTCGATCACGCTGCGCGGCAGGTTCTGCGTCTGGCTGCGCGAGATGGTGGCCGTCCCCGGCAAGGCCGCGTCTGACGCGCGCACGGCGGCCAGCTTGGCCAGCCCGTCCTTGCGCGCCAGTGCAGCGGCCTGCTCGGCCACCACGGCTGCACGCACGCGCGGCAGCACCTCGGCCAGCGGCAGGTTGCGGGCAGGCTCGTATTTGTCGACTCGCGCCGATGCCAGTTGATTGGGCCCGATCTCCACCGCGTCGGTGTTGCGCTTGTTCTTCAGCGCCTCGTTGCCAAACACCGCAGCCAACAGTTTCTCGGACGCCAGCGCGCCACTGGCACCCGGCGCCGGTGCACGCGCCACCACGGCCGTGCGCCTTTCCAGCTTCAGCTTGTCGATCACCGGCTGCAGGCTGTCGTACTGCTGATAGACGGTCTCGGTGAACTGCTCGGCCGCCTCGGCATAGCGCTTCTGCGCCAGGCCCTTGCGCACCTCGGCTTCGATCTCGCCGCGCACCTGGTCGAAGGGTTTTCGTTCGCCGCCGCGCACGCCGGTCAGCTTGATCACGTGGTAGCCAAAATCGCTTTCGATCACGTTGCTGGTTTCGCCGGGCTTCATTGCGAAGACCGCGTCCTCGAAAGGCTTGACCATGGCGCCACGACCAAAGAAGTCCAGATCACCGCCCTGCCCGGCCGAGCCGGTGTCTTCGGACTGCTTGCGCGCCAGCTCGGCAAAGGTGTCTGGCGACTTGCGCACCTCAGCCAGCACGGCCTCGGCACGGGCCTTGGCCTTGGCACGCTCGGCCGCCGGCTGGTCCTTGTCAGACTTGATCAGGATGTGGCTGGCGCGGCGCTCTTCAGCGGTGGTGTAGCGTGCGATGTTCTCGTCGTAGTACTTGCGCAGTTCGGCCTCGGGCAATGGGATGTCCTTGCCGACCGTCGCCAGGTCGAGCACGACGTACTCGATGGTCGCGCGCTCGGGCGCCACGAAGTCCTTCTCGTGGGCCTTGTGGTAGGCCGCCAGTTCAGCGTCGGTCGGATTGACCTTGCTCGTGTAGGCGGCCGGATCGAAGCGCTCGAACTGGATCTCGCGACGCTGCAGCAGGGCGTCGAGTCCCAGCGCGGCGGTCTCCGGCGTGATGAATCTGGCATTGGCGATGCCACCCAGCACCTGCTGCACGGCGTAATCGTTGCGCAGCTGTTCGGCGAACTGCTCGGAGTTCAAGCCTTGCGACGCCAGCATGTCGCGGTTGACGCTGCCATCCGGGTTGCGCAGGCCGGCCATCGCCGGGTCGGTGGCAAACAGCCGCTGCAGCCTTTCGTTGCTGGGCGACAGGTGCAACTGGTTGGCCGCCAGGCGCAGCACATGGTCCTGGATCAAGGCGTCCAGCGTCTGACGCTTGAGTTCAGGCGTGTCGAACAGCTTGACGTCGACGTTGGGCATCTGCCGGCGCATGCGTTCGACCTGCCGCTGGTGGGCGGCATCCCACTCGCCACGCGTGATACCCCGCCCGTCGACCACGGCCGCGTCGGCCGTGGCGCCATCGGTGAAGCCCGAGTAACCCTGGATGCCGAAGAAGACGAATGACGGGAAGATCAACAGGACCATCAGGCCCAGCATCAATCTCGAATGCGTGCGGATGAAATCGAACATGGGTCAGGGGCCTTGCGCAGGTGCAGCCGCCGCATCTGCAGCGTGTGGAGGGTGAACGCGAAGAAACGACAAAGGCGAACCGCGGTTCGCCTTGCTTCGGGGCCAGGCCGACGGCCCGGCGGGATTTTAGCCGTCTGCCGGGCACGCGCCCGGCATCTGGAGGTGGTGGGTGCTGACGGGTTCGAACCGCCGACCTACGCCTTGTAAGGGCGCCGCTCTACCGGCTGAGCTAAGCACCCCGGATTCGACTTGCACCGGCACGTCCCGCAGCGGACCGCAGCGGACCGCAGCGGCGAACGCTTCAGAGCGCGTCCTTCAGCGCCTTGCCCGGACGGAACTTCGGAACCTTGGCGGCCTTGATCTTGATCGCGTCACCGGTGCGCGGGTTGCGGCCGGTGCGCGCCGCGCGCTTGGTGACGGCAAAGGTGCCGAAACCCGCGATGGCGACACTGCCGTTCTTCTTCAAGGTGGTTTTCACGCCGCCGATCAGCGCCTCTAGCGCGCGCGTCGCCGCAGCCTTGGAGATGTCGGCCTGCTTGGCGATGTGCTCGATCAGTTCCGTCTTGTTCACGTCCTTACCCCCTCTCAAGGTCTGCGCGTGCTGGGTCTGCCACAGGTTGCATGCCCGTCTTGCCGTACCTGCCGAGCAGGTCAAACATTACAGCCGTGGGCCTCGGCAGTGTCAAGCAACAGGCGGGATTCTATGCCCTGCATTTGCGGCTGCCGCTCTCTGTTGCGCGCTGAAATCCCGGGCTTGCCCGCTTGACAAATGCGTCACAGCCACGGCGTCAGCGGCTGCGCGTCGGACCGTCGCGCAAGACGAGGCTGACACCGGCGGCGGTGATCACCACGCCGGCCACCACGCGCACCGTGATCGGCTCGTCGAACATCAGCCAGGCCATGATCGCGGTACAGGGCGGCACCAGGTACATCAGACTGCTGACGCGCGTGGCCGCACCACGCTGGATCAGCAGATACAGCAGCGAACTGCCGCCCAGGGTGAGCGCGAACACCGACCAGCCCATGGCCAGCACGAGGTCGCGGTGCCAGTCCATCGCCTCGGTTTCCAGCAAAGCCAGCGGTGCACTGACCACCAGTGCGGCCAGCAGTTGCACCACCACGGCGCTGCGCACGTCGCAGGGCGCCAGCCAGCGCTTCTGGTACAGCGTGCCGGCGGTGATGCTGGCCAGTGCGGCCAGCGCCATCGCCAGGTTGGCAGCCGTGGCCTGACCGGCGCCCAGCTTGTCCAGCACGACCAGCAGCAGACCGGCCAGGCCCATCGCCAGGCCCAACCATTGACGTGCGTTGACGCTGTGCGCAGGCCCCTGGGCCGACATCCAGACCGCGGTGATCAGCGGTTGCAGCCCGACGATCAGCGCCACCGTACCGGCACCCAGCCCGGCCTTGACGGCCGACCACACACCGCCCAGGTAGCCGCCATGCATCAGCACGCCGGTGACCGCCAGGTGCAGCCATTGCGAACGGCCCTGCGGCCAGGCAGCACGGGCCAGCCCGGCCCACAGCACAAACAGCAGCAGCGACATCGCATAGCGCCAGGTCAGGAAACCGAACGGCGGTGCATGTGGCATGCCCAGGCGGGCGACGACGAAACCGGTGCTCCAGATCAGCACGAAGACCGCGGGCATGGCCTGCACCCAGGCGTTGTCGGCAGCGCCGGCGGGCAAGCGGTCGGTCGAACTCATTGGTGCGGGATCAACGCACCTTGGCGCGGATCTCCGGGATCGCCTTGCGCATGTAGTAGACCATCGACCACACCGTCAGCAGCGCGGCGATGTAGATCAGCACGGTGCCCCACAGCCGGGTGTCGATGACGCCGAACAGCGGACCGTCGTACAGCAGGAAGGGGATGGCAGTCATCTGCGTCATCGTCTTGAGCTTGCCCAGCATGTGCACGGCCACGCTGCGAGAGGCACCGATCTGGGCCATCCACTCGCGCAGCGCCGAGATCGCGATCTCGCGCCCGATGATGACCAGCGCCACCAGTGCATTCACGCGGTTCAGCTGCACCAGCACCAGCAGCGCCGCACAGATCAGGAACTTGTCGGCCACCGGGTCGAGAAAGGCGCCAAAGGCCGAGGTCTGGTTGAGCTTGCGCGCCAGCCAGCCGTCGAGCCAGTCGGTGAGCGCGAAGAACACGAACATCACCGTGGCCACCAGGTTGCGCATCGCGGCGTCCAGCGGCAGGTAATAGACCCCGACGATGAGCGGAATGGCCACGATACGGGCCCAGGTCAACAGCGTCGGAACCGTCAGGAACATGGTGCGATTGTGCCCAAAGCGCCGCCATGGTCGGCGGTGACCGTTGCGGAGCGGGTTGCCGCCCACATCAATGGTCGAGTTCGCGTGGCTTGAACCGTCGATCGTCGTTGAACAGGAACACCTCGACCCACTTCCAGGGCCTGGGCAGCAGGGTCATCGAACCGTATGGCGCGGCGCGCTGCACGGCGTCGATGGCCAGCT
This sequence comes from Rubrivivax sp., assembly GCA_016707445.1. Classification (GTDB taxonomy): domain Bacteria; phylum Pseudomonadota; class Gammaproteobacteria; order Burkholderiales; family Burkholderiaceae_C; genus Rubrivivax. The sequence goes on along the minus strand of JADJHR010000005.1, from coordinate 497,512 downwards.
GGGTCGTGTCCTTGGCCTGGCGCGGATGACGCAACACCTGCACCCGGCGCACGCTGCCATCGGCATTGAGCTCAATCTCGAGCACGGGGATCGCCAGCAAGGGCTCGGCCACCGGGCCCATGTAGGTGCTGTCGGGATGCGCCTGCACCAGCCGGTTCGCCGCCTGGGCGCGAAACTCGTTCCAGTTGCGTGCCGCCAACGGCGGGCCCAGCGGCTGCCGCCGGGCCGTGGCAATCGGTGTGCGCGCCGGCGCGGCCACGGCCGGTGGCGCTGCCGGCACGGTAGGCGCGGCAGCAGGAAGAGGCGGGGCTGCAGCCGCAGGGGTCGAGGCTGGTGAAGGTGCAGAAGTCGACGATGTCGACCCGCAGGCCACCAGCAGCAGCGGCATCAGCCCCATCGCAAGGCACAGCCGCAGCCGGTGTTCAGTGCAATGCACGGTAGATCTCCTCGGCCAGTTGCAACGAGATGCCTTCGACACTGGCCAGATCTTCGACGCTGGCGTTGCCGACCCCGCGCACGCCGCCAAAGCGCTGCAGCAGCCGCGCTCGTTTGCGCGGACCCACGCCCGCGATCTCCTCAAGCCGGCTGGCCCCGGTGCGCACGCTGGCACGCCGCGCACGCATGCCGGTGATGGCAAAACGATGCGCCTCGTCGCGGATCTGCGCCACCAGCATCAGCGCCGCCGAATCGTGGCCCAGCCAGAGCTTGGGCCTGCCGTCGGCAAACACCAGCTCTTCCAGCCCGACCTTGCGGCCCGCGCCCTTTTCGACGCCGACGATGAGCGCGATGTCCAGGCCGAGATCCTGGAACACCTCGCGCGCCATCGACACCTGGCCGCGCCCGCCGTCCACCAGCACCAGGTCGGGCAGTCGCGCTCGGGCCGGCTTGACAGTGGGCACCGCATCGGGTTTGGGATCGGCAACCCCTTCGGTGACCACCGCCACGGGCGCTTCGTCGACGGCACGCGCCGCGGCTTCGGCCAACTTGGCGTAGCGCCTGGTCAGCACCTGGCGCATCGCCGCGTAGTCGTCGCCGCCGGTGATGCCTTCGATGTTGAAACGTCGGTACTGGCTGCTCTGCATCTGGTGGTCTTCGTAGACCACGCAGCTGGCCTGCGCGGCTTCGCCGGCGGTGTGGCTGACGTCGAAGCACTCGATGCGCAGGCGGTCGGGGTCGGCGATGTCGAGGTCCAGCGCCTCGATCAGGGCGCGCGTGCGCGCTCGCTGCGAGCCCTCTTCGGCCAGCAGCCGCGCCAGCGCCAGCTCGGCGCCCTTGATCGCCATGTCCAGCCAGATGCGCCGCTGTTCGCGCGGCTGATGCAGCGTGCGCACGCGGGTGCCGGCGGCCTCGGCCAGCGCGCCGATCAAGGCAGGGTCCACCGCATGGTTGAGCACCAGCAGTGGCGGCACCGGCTGGCCGATGTAGTGCTGCGCGATGAAGGCTTCTAGCACCAGCGTTTCGGGGTCGGCGGCCGCGCGTTCATCGACCTGCTCGGCGTTCATCGCCGCGCCATCGTCGACATGACTGGGAAAGTGCGCGCGGTCGCCCAGATGCCGGCTGCCGCGCACCATCGCCAGGTTGACGCAGGCGCGGCCACCGGCCACCTTGACGGCCAGGATGTCGACATCACGCTCAGCCGCCGACAGGCTGCTCTCGTCGACCGATTGCTGATGCAGCACACGCGACAGCGCACCGATGCGATCGCGCACCGAGGCCGCCTGTTCAAACGCCAGCGCGTCGGACAGGCTCATCATCTGCGCCTGCAGGTCGGCGATCACCTGCTGCTGCTCACCCAGCAGAAAGCGTTCGGCATCGCGCACGTCGCGGGCATAGTCTTGCGGCGAGATCAGGCCGACACAGGGGGCCGTGCAGCGCCGGATCTGGTACAGCAGGCAGGGCCGCGAGCGGTTCTGGAACACCGTGTCCTCGCAGGTGCGCAGCATGAACACCTTCTGCAGCAGCTGGATGGTGTCCTTCACGGCCCAGGCGCTGGGATAGGGGCCGAAGTAGCGGTGCTTGCGGTCCACCGCGCCGCGGTAATAGGCCATGCGCGGAAACGCATGCGACACCAGCTTCAGATACGGGTAGCTCTTGTCGTCGCGAAACAGGATGTTGAAGCGCGGGTTCAGGGCCTTGATGAGGTTGTTCTCGAGCAGCAGCGCCTCGGCCTCGGTGCGCACCACCGTGGTCTCCAGGCGCACGATGCGGCCGACCATGGTGCCGATGCGCGTGGCGCCATGGTCCTTGTGGAAATAGCTCGAGACACGCTTCTTCAGATTGCGCGCCTTGCCCACGTAGAGCACACCGCCCTGGGCGTCGAAGTAGCGGTACACGCCGGGCAACCCGGGCAGCGCCGCCACCTCGGCCAGCAGGCGCTCGCGGTCGGCGTCGGTCGCGGCAATGGCGACGGCAGCGTTGGCGAGAACGGGGGCTGGAACAGCGTCAGGAAGGGGGCGACTGTCGCTCATGTCGACCAGGATTGTGCCGCCGCGGCCTGCCGATAATCACCCGATGCGCTGGGACCTTTTCTGCCGCGTGATCGACAACCATGGCGACCTCGGCGTGAGCTGGCGCCTGGCGTGCGGCCTGGCTGCGGCTGGAGACAGCGTCAGCTTGTGGGTCGACGACGCACGTGCGCTCTCCTGGATGGCGCCACGCGGTGCGCAAGGAGTCGAGGTTCGCGCCTGGACCGCGACGACACCATTTCACACCGCCGACGTGGCCGACGTGGTGGTCGAGACCTTCGGCTGCGAACTGCCCACCGCCTTCGTGCAATCGATGGTGCGGCGGCAACCGGCACCGGTCTGGGTCAACCTTGAGTACCTCAGCGCCGAAGGCTATGTCGATCGCTCGCACGGCCTGCCCTCGCCGCGGCCGTCGGGGCTGGCAACCTGGTTTTTCTACCCCGGCTTCAGCGAGCGCAGTGGAGGCCTGCTGCGCGAGCCCGGGCTGATGCAGCAACAGGCCGGGTTCGACGGCCGAGACTGGCTGGCCCGGCATGGCTGGGCGCCGCGTGCGGGTGAACGGGTGATGAGCCTGTTCTGCTACACGCAGCCCGGGCTCGAAGCCTGGTTGCCGCTGCTGGCGACCGCGCCCACCCTGCTGCTGGCCACACCGGGTCCGGCCACCGAGCAGCTGCGCGCTTTGAAGATGCCCGGCGCGCTGCGCGTGATCGAACTGCCCTGGCTCAGCCAGCCCGACTACGACCGGCTGCTGTGGGCCTGCGATCTCAATGCCGTGCGCGGCGAGGATTCGCTGGTGCGGGCCCTGTGGGCGCCGGCGCCCCTTTTGTGGCAGCTCTACCCACAGCACGACGGCGTGCATGCGCGCAAGCTCGAAGCCTTTCTGGACCGCCTTCTGCAAGACGCCGCGCCGCCGCTGGCGGCCCCGGTGCGACAGACCCAGCGCCACTGGAACGGCCTGGCGCCCTTGCCTGCAAGCCTGCCCGACCTGGCCGCCTGGGGCCAGGTGCAGCAGCTGCTGCGTGCGCGGCTGCTGATGCAGGACGACCTGGTCACGCAGCTGCGCCGCTTCGTGCACAGCAAATCTGGGTAGCAAGAAGGCCAGCATCCCGCCTGCTAGAATTATGGGCTTTGCGCACGCTGCCCAACCGGGTTGACGTGAGCGCACCATCCTGCCGCGACCGGGCTGCACCGGGAGACACCCTCGCCGGCTTTCCGACCTTCGTCCCCCGGGACTTCTCCCGCAGGAATCACGATATGAAACTCGCTCAGGAAATCCGCGCCGGCAACGTCATCATGCAGGGCAAGGACCCGATGGTCGTGCTGAGGACCGAATACAGCCGCGGTGGCCGTGGTGCGGCCACGGTGCGCATCAAGATGAAGAACCTGCTCAACGGCTTCGGCGCCGAAACGGTGTTCAAGGCCGACGACAAGATGGACCAGATCATCCTCGACAAGAAGGAGTGCACCTACTCCTACTTCGCCGACCCGATGTACGCCTTCATGGACGCCGAGTACAACCAGTTCGAGGTCGAGGCCGAGAACATGGGCGACGCCATCAACTACCTGGAAGACGGCATGACCGTCGAGGTGGTCTTCTACGAAGGCAAGGCGATCTCGGTCGAGCTGCCCACCACCGTGGTGCGCGAGATCACCACCGACCCCGCCGTCAAGGGTGACACCTCGGGCAAGGTGCTCAAGCCGGCCAAGCTGGTAGGCACCGGGTTCGAAGTCAGCGTGCCCATCTTCGTCGAGAACGGTGACAAGATCGAGATCGACACCCGAACGCACGAGTACCGAAAGCGCGTCTGATGGCCCCGCCGGTCATGTACAAGGGCACCTGCAGGGTGCCCTTTTTTGTTTGAACGCGACTGCCGATGAATTTCGACTTCGACACCGCCGTCACCGCACCCTTTCGCATGCAGCCCGGGCTGCGTCGGCTGGCGCCCGGGGCGCCCCAGCTCAGGCCACTGGCCCCGGGATCGCGGCACCAGCGCGAAAAGATGGCCGTGCTGTCGACCTTTGCCGACCAGACGCTGCTGGCGCGACCCGGCTTCGACGCCGGCCCGGCCCTTGACGTGTTGTGCCGGCAGGCGACGCTGGAACATCCATCGTGCTGGGCCTGGGACGGCCGCAGCGCCACTGCCACGCAGCTGGGCGTGCGCGTGGGCAGTGACGGCAGCGTCGAACAGATGCGTGCCGGCGCCTTCGGGCTGGGCAACGAGGTGTCACGCTGCATCGAACTGCAGGCCCCGGTCTGGCGGCTGCCGGCCCTGCTGGCCCTGACCTTTGCCGAGGATCTGGCGGTGGTCGACGCCAGCGATGCCACGGTGCCCTGGATGGCGGTGGCCTTGCCGTCGCACTGGGCGCCCGAAGACAAGGTTGGCCGCCACTTTGCGCAGATCCACGCGCCGGTGGCCGACGGCGATCTGCTGCGGCACGCCGGCGAAGCACTGACAAGACTGGTCAGCGGCGACGAGCGCTGGGAACGCTTCGTCTGGAACGTCACCGACCAGCCAAGGCTGCATGTGCATCCGCGCCGCGTGGGTGCCGAACGCTGGACGCACGAGCCGCAGGCCCAGGGCCTGCCGCGGGCCTGGTTCCGCACCGAGCGCCAGACCTTCATCCCGGTGCCGTCGCGGGCGCAGAGCCTGTTCACGATCGAGGTCGAGGTGCAACCGCTGCATGAGGTGGTCGACACACCGGCCCGTGCGCAGCGCCTGGCCGGCGCCGTGCGCAGCATGAGCCCGGCGGTGCTGGACTACCGCAACCTGACGCCGGTGCGCGACCGGCTGCTGCAGTGGCTGGACGCACGCTGACGTCTGCACTGATGACCGCACTCACGACCTAACTCATGACACCACCAGCGCCGTGAGAACCGAGCCCATCGTGCCGGCACGCATCGCCTGGGCCGACGATGGCAGCGCGCATTCGATCGACTTCGGCGACCCTTACCAAGGCCATGCCGGCCCCGCGGCACAGGCCCGCCATGTCTTTCTGGCCGGCAACAGCCTGCCCGCGCGCTGGGCCGGGCGCAGCGACTTCAGCATTGCCGAGACCGGTTTCGGCCTCGGCCACAACTTCATCGCCACCTGGAAGGCTTGGCGTGACGATCCGCAGCGCCCCACCCGTCTGCACTACGTGGCGGTGGATGCGCATCCGCCCGCGTTGTCCGACCTGAAGCGTGCCCATGGTGATGCTGCCACCGGCGATCTGGCCGCGCAGCTCTTCGCCGCCTGGCCGCCGCTGGTACCGGGCCTGCACCGCTTCGATTTCGACGGCGGCGGTGTGCAGCTGCTGTTGGCACTGGGCGACGTACGCCGCCTGCTGCCCGAGCTGGTGTTCAGCGCGGATGCCTTCTACCTGGACGGTTTTTCGCCTGCACGCAACGCCGCGATGTGGGAGCCGCGCGTGATCAAGGCGCTGGCGCGGCGCGCCCGCCCGGGTGCCACCGCCGCCACCTGGAGCGTGGCCGGCAACCTGCGCCGGGCTTTGACGACAGCCGGTTTCGAATGGCAACGCGAGCCCGGCATTGCCGGCAAACGTGAGGTGCTGCGCGCACGCTTCGCACCGCATTGGGCTCAGCCCAAGGCAGCGGCGCAAGTCGACGACTCCAGCCCGCGGCGCGCGGTCGTCGTCGGCGCCGGTCTGGCCGGCGCCTGTACGGCGGCCGCATTGGCAAGGCAGGGCTTCGAGGTGCAGATGCTGGACGCGCAGGCCGAACCCGCACAGGGAAGCTCGGGCAACCCGGCCGGCCTGTTCCATGCCACGGTGCATGGCGAGGATGGCATCCATGCGCGCTTGTTCCGCGCCGCAGCCCTGCACGCGGCGCGCTGCATCGCTGCGTCGGACGGCGCCCGCGTGCCGCACGCCGTGCAAGGGCTGCTGCGCCTGGAACAGCAGCTCGACCTGGCCGCGATGCGGGCGCTGATCGAGCGCCAGTGCCTGCCCGCCGATTTTGTGCAGGCACTGTCGGCGGCCGACGCCAGCCTGCGCGCCGGCCTGACGCTGCCGTCGCCGGCCTGGTTCTATGCCCAGGGCGGCTGGGTCGCGCCGGCTGCGCTGGTGCGCCAGCAACTCGGGCAGCCCGGCGTGCGCTTCGTCGGCCAGGCCCGTGTCGCCGAACTGCGGCGCGATGACGGCGGTTGGGCCTGCCTGGATGCGCAAGGCCACGTCATCGCATCGGCGCCACAGCTGGTGCTGGCCTGCGCCGACCAGGTCAACACGCTGCTGCAGGGTGCCGGATGGCCGGCCTTCCCGCTGCAGCGCCAGCGTGGCCAGGTCAGCCAGTTCTCTGAAGCGTTGGCGCTGCGCATGCCGGTATCCGGCGACGGTTATGCACTGCCTTTGCCCGACGGCGGCCTGCTGTGCGGCGCCACACGCGGCGGTGACGACGAGGACCCGCAACCACGGGACGAGGACCATCGCGCCAACTTCACGCGACTGCAGCGGCTTTGCGGCCTTCAGGCGCCGGCCGACCCGGCGCGCTGGTCGGGGCGCGTCGGCTGGCGCGTCGGGCCGCCCGACCGCTTGCCGCTGGCCGGCCCGATGTTTGCACGCCAGCGGCAGGCGGGTCAGCGCCTGGACCAGGCGCGGCTGCTGCCGCGTGAGCCCGGCCTGCATCTGGCCTGTGGCTTCGGTGCGCGCGGCATCACGCTGGCGCCGCTGCTCGGCGAAGCGGTGGCAGCCGTGATCGCCGGCACGCCCGTGCCGCTGGAACAAAGCCTGATCGACAGCGTCGATCCTGGCCGCTGGCTGGTGCGCGACGCGCGCCGCGGCGCTACTCGCTGAACGTGATGCGCTGCACGCCCTGCGCCGTTCCCAGCAGGCACAGGCTGGCACGGTGGCGCGCGAAGAGGCCCACCGTCACCACACCTGGCCATTGGTTGATCTCGGTTTCCATCGCCAGCGGGTCGCTGATGTGCAGGCCATGCACGTCCAGCAGCGGATGGCCGTTGTCGGTGAGCACCCCGGCGCGCAGCATGGCCCGGCCACCCAGCGCGGCAAAGCGGCGCACGATGCGATCGGTGGCCATAGCGATCACCTCCACCGGCAGCGCAAAGGCGCCCAGCGTCTGCACGCGTTTGCTCTGGTCAGCGATGCAGACAAAGCGTTCGGCCAGGTCGGCGACGATCTTCTCGCGCGTCAGCGCCGCGCCGCCGCCCTTGATCATGCAGCCCTGGCCGTCGATCTCGTCGGCACCGTCCACGTACAGCGGCAGCGATTGCACCTCGGCAGTCTGCAGCACGCGGATGCCGTGCCGGCGCAGCCGCTCGCTGCTGCGCTCCGAGCTCGACACCGCGCCGGCGATGCGGTCGCGCCGCGTGGCCAGCGCGTCGATGAAATGATCGACCGTCGACCCGGTGCCCACACCCACGATGGCGCCATCGGGCACCTGATCGAGTGCCGCCCGGCCGACCAGCGCTTTCAATTCGTCCTGTGTCATGACGGTGGATTATCCGGCGTCACCCGGCTGCGACAATCGTGCCCCATGTCGTTTGACCCGCAAGCCCTGGGCTACGCCCTGACCCGCCCCTTCCTGTTCGGCCTGGATGCCGAACAGGCCCATGACCTGACGCTGGACGCCATCTCCCGCCTGCAGCACAGCCCGGCCCGACGCCTGTGGTCGCGCCGGCGCGTCGACGACCCGGTGACGCTGGCCGGTCTGCGGTTCCCGAACCGCGTGGGGCTGGCGGCCGGGCTGGACAAGAACGGGCGCTGCATCGACGGCCTGGGCGCGATGGGGTTCGGCTTCATCGAAGTCGGCACCGTCACGCCCAAGCCGCAACCCGGCAACGCCAAGCCGCGCGTGTTCAGGCTGCCGCAGGCGCAGGCGCTGATCAACCGGCTGGGGTTCAACAACCAGGGGCTGGACAGCTTTGTCGCCAACGTGCAGCGCGCGCACCGCCACCGTGCGGCGGGCGGCATTGTCGGGCTGAACATCGGCAAGAACGCCAGCACGCCGATCGAGCGGGCAGTGGACGACTACCGCCTGGGGCTGGACGGTGTGGCGCCGCATGCCGACTACGTGACGGTGAACATCTCCAGCCCGAACACGCAGAACCTGCGCGCGCTGCAAAGCGACGAAGCGCTTGACGCACTGCTGGCCGCCCTGGTGGCGCGACGCGACGACTGGGTTCAGCGCCTGGGCCGCGCGGTACCGATGTTCGTGAAGATCGCACCCGACCTCGACGATGCGCAGATCGGCGTCATTGCCGCCACGCTGCGCCGCCATCGGCTGGACGGCGTGATCGCGACCAACACCACGATTGCGCGCGATGCGGTCAAGGGCCTGCCACACGCGCAAGAGATGGGGGGCTTGAGCGGCGCCCCGGTGTTCGAAGCCAGCAACCGCGTGATCCGCGCGCTGCGCAGCGCGCTGGGTGAGGGCTTTCCGATCATCGGCGTTGGCGGCGTGATGAGCGGCGCCGATGCACGCGCCAAGATCGACGCCGGCGCCGACCTGGTGCAGATCTACACCGGTCTGATCTACAAGGGGCCGGCTCTGGTGACCGAGGTGGCGCGGGCGCTGGCCCAGGGCCGTTGAGGCTCGGCCCGCAACTCGGTCTTCAGCTTTCGCGCGCCAGGAAATCGACCGCCTGCTGCATGCCGTCGCGGCCGAAAGGCACGCGCAGGCTGAGCATGGCAGCCTCGACACCGGCCAGCGCGCCCAGCAGCATCGCGGCGTTCAGATCACCCAGGTGGCCGATGCGAAAAACGCGCCCGGCCAGCGGACCCAGGCCACCGGCGATGCTGACCTGAAACCGTTCACGGGCCAGGCTGCGGATGGCGTCAGGGTCGATGCCGGCCGCGGTCTTGATGGCGGTGACCGAGACCGAGCGCGCGGATGCCGTGCCGCAGAAGAAGTCGACCCCACCCTCGCGGCGCCAGGCTTGCACCGCAGCGTGCACGGCGCCCGCCAGCAGCCGATGCCGTGCGTGCACCACGTCGACGCCTTCCTTGAACAGCAGCGCCAGGCTGGCTTCCATCCCCATCAACAGCGGCAGCGGCGGCGTGCCGCAGAACTTCTGGTAAGGCAGCTTGCCGGCCCGACGCCCCCAGTCCCAGTAAAAGCGCGGCGCCGGATTGCGCCGTGCCACCTCGGCCGCCGCCGGGCCGACCAGCACGAAGCCCAAGCCGGGTGGCAGCATCAGGCCCTTCTGTGATGCCCCCACCAGCAGGTCGATGCGCTGCGCGTCCATCGCCAGCGGCGCCGCACCCAGCGAGGCCACGGCGTCGACGACGAACAGCGCCGGATGGTCGGCGCCGTCGATGGCCGCGCGCAACGCGTCGAGCTCGGTGGTCACGCTGCTGGCAGTGTCGGTGTGGACCACGAACACGGCCACGATGGTGCGCTCGCGATCGGCACGCAGCACATCGACCACGTCCTGCGGGTTGATCGGTTCGCCCTCGCGCCAGGGCGTGCGGATCGTGCGGCGGCCCAGGGCTTCGCATTGCAACGCCCACGAATCCGAAAAATGACCGGTACCCGGGATCAGCACCGTGCTGCCGGGCGGCAGCAGGTTCTCGATCACCACCTCCCAGGCGCCATGGCCGTTGGACGCGTACATGAAGAGCTCGGCCTTCTCGGTGTCGGCCAACCGGCGCAACCCGGCTTCGCAGGCCGCAATGGTGTCGGCCAGGCGCGGATCGGCCAGGTCCATCGGCTGCCGGTGCATGGCGTCCAGCACCTCGTCGGGCAGATGCGTGGGGCCGGGGGAATGCAGGAAACGCCGGCCAGGGATGCGGGGGGATGTCGTCATGCGGGCATTTTGCTGCAGCCCACATCGCCATGGTGCCGCAGGGTGCTGCGGCACTTGCTGTGCGCGTCCCGGATGGCCCGCGTGCCTCGATACCATGCAAGGCCCATGCGCAACCCCGACCCCGAGCCCAACGGCGACGACCCGGCCCGACATCCACTGCTGCGGGCCCGCTGGCGCCCGCTCTGGTGCACTTTGCTGCTGCTGACCATCGTTGCCGTGTGCGCACTGGCCTTCGACCCCCATCCACCACCCGCCATCGACACCGGCTGGGACAAGCGCAACCACCTGCTGGCGTTTGCGACCCTGGCCCTGCTGGCCGAACTGGCCTTCTGGCCGTGGCGCTGGCGGCGCGCGCGCAACCTGCTGGGCCTGCTGGCCTTCGGCGCCTTCATCGAGCTGGTGCAGACGCAGATTCCCGGCCGCAGCGGCGAATGGCTCGACCTGCTGGCCGATGGCCTGGGCATCGTCGTCGGCATGCTGCTGCTGGCGCTGGCGCTGGCGCTGAAATGGGGCGGGCGCCGACGCTCGTGAGCGGCGCCTTCAATCCAGCCGCACCGCGGTGTCGAAGTGCCAGGTGCGGCGGATTTCGATGACGTCGAACTCACGCGCCAGGGCCGGCGCGAAGGCCTGGAACGGCACCAGGCTCTGCACGATGCGCCGTATCGACTCGTCGATTTCAGGCACGCCACTGGAGACGACGAAGTTCACCGACTCCACCGACCCGTCGTGCCGCACGGCCACCGTCACGACCGGATCGACGTGCGGCCGCTTCGCCGCTTCGCCGAATCTGTCGATGGTGGTGTTGAGCAGGATCTTGCGGGCCCAGGCTTCGGCGTACAGCACCAGCTCGGCATTGGGATCGCTGCGACCGAACAAGCGCCCTCGCCGCGCGCTGCTCCACGAATACGGCAGCGTGTTCGGCTGACGTCGGGCCGCCGACGCCGCTTCACGTCGTGCCAGATCACGTTGCGCCGCTTCTTCGTCCAGCTGCCGCCCCATCGCCCGGCGCGCGGCTTCCCGTCGATCGGTGGCGTCCTGCTCGGCCCGCAGGCGGGCAGCCTCTTTCCCAGCGGCGGCCTGCCGGTCGGCCTCCAGTCGTGCCGCCGCCGCCCTCGCCGCTTCTTGTCGTGCCGCTTCCTGGGCCGCTGCCTGCTGCCGAAGCTCTGCCTGCCGAGCCGCCTCTTGTCGTTCGGTATTCAGGCGCGCGGCCTCGATGCGCTGCGCTTCCTGCAGGGCGGCCTCCTGCTGCGCCGCCGCCTGCTGGCGCAGCGCCGCCTGCCTTGCGGTCTCCTGCTGCTCGGCCTCAAGGCGGGCGGCTTCGGCGCTCTGTGTTGCCAGCCGAGCGGCCTCTTGCTGTGCGGTCTGCTGTCGTTCGGCTTGCAGGCGCGCAGCCTCGATGCGCTGCGCTTCCAGTCGAGCCGCCTCCTGCGCCGCCGCCTGTTGGCGAAGCTCCAGCTGCCGCGCGGCTTCCTGGCGCTCGGTTTCCAGGCGCGCGGCTTCGACCCTTTGTGCTTCCTGCCGAGCGGCCTCCTGCTGCGCCGCCTGTTGCCGGGCCATCTCCTGCTGCGCCTGCTGCTGGCGTTCGTCGTCCAGGCGCGCAACATCAACGCGCCCTGCGGGCATCGGCTCCGGGCTCGACGCGCTGGATGCGGCCGCAACGGCCGGCATCGGCACCGTTGCTGCGGCGGGCTCGGACATCGCAGCCTCGTCCGGTCGTTGCACTGCGATCAGGTCCGGCTCGGCGCTGGGCTCAGGGCTGGGTACGGGGGTCGGCGCAGCGATCGCCTCACCGGGCTCAACGGCCGGCACAGGCACATTCGACTCATCCGCCAGACTCGAAGCGCTGTCCTGCGGCTCGACTTGTGCCATCACTTCGGCCTTGGTTTCACCCGGGTCGTCCGCCTGCGGCAACGTCGGCTCAGCCGGCAAGGGCGGCCTCTGCGCGGGCGCCGCGGCTGCAGCGGGCGCGACCGGTGCGGCCGGCGAGGCCTGCGCCACCGATGGGGATAGCGGCAGCTGATCCGCAGCCGGTTGCGCGACGAGCAGCACGTGCAACTCAGGCACCTCGCCCCTTCGATCCTGCCAGGGGAAGGCCATGCCGGGCAGCCCGAAATCCTGCCCGCTGAACGTCAGGCTCAAGAGCAGCGCATGAAACAGCAGCGACAACAGCAGCGCCAGCGTCAGTGACCTGCGCCCACGCGCCAGGGGATGTTGTCTGCGCCGCCGGCGGCGGCCCGAGGCACGGGTAGGTCGCTTCACCGGTGGGTCAGCGCCAATGCAGGCGCAGCGCCGGACGGCCAGGGGCGCAGTGCACGGCCGACCTGGCCCGCGCCGCGCACGCGTCTGGCCAAGACGTCTTGAAACCCTTCGTCAACCCCATGGGGTCGATTGTCCACGCCAAGCTGCCTCAGCCGAAGGCCGGACCTGCCGCGATGGCCCGCAGCCCATGGCCCTGCGGGGGTGCGGCAGCGCTGGCTCGGTATTTGAGCCACCCAGCCGGCAGACTGCCTTCCATCCCACCGGCGGACCGCCGGTATTCGAAGGAGTCCTCCTTGACCCAGACCCCGCTCGCTTTCGACACCCCGGGCTTCGACCACACCAGCCCGCTGGATCGCATCGGCTTCGACATCGGCTTCGACCATGCCCGCCATGCGCTGGTGCCACCGGCCGAGCTGATGCTCGACGGCACCGCGGTCTGTCAGGGCTGGCGGGCCGGCCGCGCGCTGTTTGGTCTGCGCACGCCGGCCGGCCCGCGCGGCTTGCGACAGTGGCTGGCTCTGCGCCTGCAGGCCTGGCGCGAAGGCGTCGAGTTCGAGATGCAGCAGGTCACGCCACACCATCTGCTGCAGATCGAGACGCCGGTCTGCCCCGTCACCCGCGTGCTGCTGGGGGGTGCGCTGCAGGGCGATGCGGCACCGGTGGTGACACGCTTGCGTGAAGACGCCGGCTACGCCGCCGGCAACCTGGTGTTGCTGAGCCGCGCCGCGGCCAGGGCCAAGGCCGGCCGCACCGCGGCGCAGGTGATGGCGCACACCGAGCGCCTGGCGCGCGACGGCGTTGCCGAAGACGGGCTGCAAGACGGCATGGACCTGGCCGCCTGGCGCCGCCTGGCCACGCTGATGAGCCTGGCCGTGCAGGCGCCGGCCGCCGTATCGGCGCGCATTCCGCTGTTCGTGCTGCCGCCCAACCGCGTGCGCGTGCTCAACGCCAGCCAGGGCCTGCAGGCGCTGTTCACGCTGCGCCTGCAGGCAGCGGGCTGGAGCCACCGCGCCCGCGCCATTGCCGACCTGCTGCGCAGCGAGCTGCGCCACGACTTCAACCTCTTCGTGGGTGCCCTGGCCGCGCGCCTGATGGCGATCCCCTGCGACGCCACGCCGCGCATGCTGCGCTGGGCGCAGGAAGACGCCTGGACCGACGGCCGCGTCCAGCGCCGCTGGTCGCAGTTTGCCGTTCAGCTGGGCATCGACGAGGCCGAAGCACTGCTGCAGCGCCTGGCCCATGCGGGTCTGGGCGGCTTGCGCATGCTGGTGCACGAGCCGGCGGCGGCCACCGACGGCTGGTGCCTGCCGACGCAGGGCCGGCTGCCTCGAGTGTCGCGTCAGGCCCCGGGCTGCCGCGTCTCGCCGGTGGCCACCGCGAACACGCCGCCGCAGAACAGGTCGGCCACCATGTCGCCCAGGGCCTCGTAGCTCAGCGCACCGTCGCGGCGCAGCCAGGTGAAAGTCCAGTTCATCATGCCGAACAGCAGCATGGTCAGCGGCTGGTGCAGTCGCGCCGCCCGCAGCTCGGGGCGCAGCGCCGCCACCGCGTCGGCAAATCCGGCCACCACGCGACGCTGCCCGGCCAGTACCTGCAGCCGCTGCGCGTCGGGCAGAAAGCGCACGTCCTCGGTCAAAACGCGGTGTTCGTTCTGCGCATGCGCATAGGCCTGCATGAAGCGCTCGATCAGCAGGCGCAGCCGCGCCGCCGGCGTCAGCGTCTGCTCCAGCACCTGCTCCTGCACGTCATGCGCCAGGCGCTCCAGACGTTCGACATGACCGGCCGCAATGTGCAGCAGCAGGCTCTGCTTGTCGGCAACGTAGTGGTACAGCGTGGGCTTGGTGACGCCGCAGGCCGCCGCCACCTGATTCATCGTGGTTGCGGTGTAGCCCTGGCGCGCAAACAGTTCGGCCGCCCGCGCCAGGATCTGATCGCGTTGCCCGTCGTAGCGGGCGGCGCGCGGGCGGGCCACGTCAGCGGTCGTCGAACGAGACGACCACGTGATCGGTCAGCGGGTGCGACTGGCAGGTGAGGATGAAACCGGCGTCGAGATCGGCCTGTTCGAGCGCGAAGTTGCGGTCCATGCGCACCCTGCCCTCGATCAGCTTGGCGCGGCAGGTGGCGCACACGCCCGACTTGCACGAGTAAGGCACGTCCATGCCGGCACGCGACGCCGCGGCCAGGATGCTGTCGTCGCTGGGCAGGAAGCCGATCTCGCGCGTCAGCCCGTCGCGCACCACGGTGATGGTGGCGGTCGTGGCGTCACCCGCCTGCGGTGCGTGCAGCGTGGCGTCGGCCGCCGATGGCGGCACGCCGAAGCGTTCGATGTGGATGCGCGCCGCATCGATGCCGGCAGCCAGCAAGGCGGTCTCGGCCTCGTCGTTGAAGGCAAAGGGCCCGCAGACGAAGGCCTGATCGACTTGCGCCGGGCCGATCAGCCGCAGGAACTGCGTCACCTTGTCGCGATCGAGCCGACCCATGTTCAGCGGCGAATCGACCTGCTCGCGCGAAAACACCGGGTGCAGCGCCAGCCGCGTCAGATGGCGGTTCTTCAGGTCCTCGAGCTCTTCCTTGAACATCGTCGACGCCGCATTGCGGTTGCCGTACAGCAGCGTGACGCGGCTGCCCGGCTCGGCGGCCAGCACGGTCTTGATGATCGCCAGGATGGGCGTGATGCCACTGCCGCCGGCAATGCACAAGATGTGGCGGGCCTTCTTCGACGGCAGCGCCGCGGCTCCGAATCGGCCCTGCGGTTCCATCACGTCGATGGTGTCGCCGGCCTTCAGCACCTGGTGCAGCCAGGTCGAGAAGGCACCGCCCGACACCCGCCGTACGCCCACACGCAGGCTCTCGCCGGCGGCGGCACAGATCGAATATGAACGGCGCAAGTCCTGGCCGTCGTGCACCTGGCGCAGCGTGAGGTACTGGCCGGGCTGGAAGTCGAAGCGGCTGCGCAACTCGGCCGGGACGTCGAAGCTGACGACCATCGCATCGTCGGTGTCGGGGCGCACCTCGCGCACGCGCAGGGGGTGGAAATGCAAGCCGCTCATCGAGGCCTCAGATGGGTTTGAAGTATTCGAAAGGTTCACGGCAGGCCAGACAGCGGTACAGCGCCTTGCAGGCGGTCGACCCGAAGGCCGACAGCTTCTCGGTCTGGCTGCTGCCGCAGCGTGGGCAGTCCACGCCGCGGGCGTGGATGCGGATCGGTCGCGGCCCATCGTCGTGCACAGCGGCGTTTCCGCTCGGCGGCGCAATGCCGTAGGCGCGCAGCTTGCGGCGTCCGGCGTCGCTGATCCAGTCGGTGGTCCAGGCCGGGGCGCGGCGGGTGCTGACGGTCACGGGGTCGAAGCCGGCGCCCGCCAGTGCGTCGTGCACGCTCTGCGCGATCACCTCGGTGGCCGGGCAGCCGCTGTAGGTGGGCGTCAGCACCACAGCCACGCCCTGCCCCTGCACGGCCACGTCGCGAACGATGCCCAGGTCACACACCGACACCACCGGCACCTCGGGGTCGGGCACCTGCTCCAGCACCGCCCAGGCACGGGCAGTCGCGGATTCGGCATCGGCATTTGCCTTGGCCAGCACGGCACTCACCACACGCCGCCCGGAAAGCGCCGCTGCAGCGACTGCATCTCGGCCAGGATGAAGCCCATGTGCTCGCTGTGCACGCCTTGCGTGCCGGTGCTGACGGACTGCGGGTCAGCCGGCAGCGCCAGCGTGGCCTCGTCCAGCACCTGGCCGACCTCGGCCAGCCAGGCCGCACGCAAGGCGCTGCGCGCCGGCCCCAGGCCGCTGGCAGCGGCGGCGGTGTCGACCGCGTCGTCGACGAACATCTCGGCGGTGTATGGCCAGGCGCGCAGCAACGCGGCGCGCATGCGCTGCTGCGATTCGTCGCTGCCGTCACCCAGGCGGACCACCCAGTCGGCGGCGTGCTGCTGGTGGTAGCGCGCTTCTTTCAGCGCCTTCGCGGCAACCGCCGCAAGCTCGGCATCGCTGGATGTCAGCAGGCCCTTCCAGCCCTGCTTGAACCAGCTGGCCAGGAGCAGGTTGCGCAGCACCGTGTCGGCGAAGTCACCGCCCGGCGAATGCGCGCTGCTGCGCCGCATCGGCTGCTCGACCAGGGTCAGGTTGAGGTAGTCGCGCTCGTCGCGCCAGAAGGCCAGCGCGTCCTCGTCGAAGGGCGTAGCGCGGCCCTGAGCTTCGAGCTGCCCGGCTAGCGTGAGCAGGCCACGCGCCTGGCCCACGAGGTCGAGCGCCATGTTGGTCAGCGCGATGTCTTCTTCCAGCACCGGGCCATGGCCGCACCATTCGGCCAGACGCTGGGCATGGATGAGTGCGGTATCGGCCCAACGCAGCACGTAGCGCACCGGGGGCGTGAGCCGCAGTTGCAGTGTTTCGGTGACGACGGCCATGTTCATCACATGTGGTTCACGGAATCGGGCAGTTCGTAGAACGTGGGGTGGCGGTAGACCTTGTCTTCCATCGGGTCGAAGTACATGTCCTTGTCGGCCGGGTCGCTGGCCGTGATGTCGCTGCTGCGCACCACCCACACGCTGGTGCCTTCCTGGCGCCGGGTGTAGACCTCACGCGCCATCTGGATCGCCATCTTGGCGTCGCTGGCGTGCAAGCTGCCGCAGTGCTTGTGATCGAGCCCGGCCTTGGGGCGCACGAACACTTCCCACAAGGGCCATTCCTGTTTGGCGTCGCTCATGCAGCCTCCTTTTTCATCGTCTGTTTGCGTGCGTAGGCCATGGCCGCGTCACGCACCCAGGCACCGTCGTCCCAGGCCTTGATGCGGGCGTCCAGCCGCTCGCGGTTGCAGGGTCCGTGGCCACCGACCACGCGCCAGAACTCGGCCCAGTCGATGGGCCCGAAGTCGTAGTGACCGCGGTCGTCGTTCCACTTCAACAAGGGGTCGGGCGGTGTCACGCCCAGCACCTTGGCCTGATCGGTGGTGGCGTCGACGAACTTCTGCCGCAGGTCGTCGTTGCTGATGCGCTTGATGCCCCAGCGCGCGCTTTGTGCACCGTGGGTGCTTTCGCCATCGGGCGGGCCGAACATCATCAGGCTGGGCCACCACCAGCGGTCCACCGCGTCCTGCACCATCGCCTTCTGCGCCGCCGTGCCCTCTCGCATCATCACGTTCAGTGCGTCGAAACCCTGGCGCTGGTGAAAGCTTTCTTCGCGGCAGATGCGAACCATGGCGCGTGCATACGGCGCGTAGCTGCAGCGCGTCAGCGGCACCTGGTTCATGATCGCCGCGCCATCGACCAGCCAGCCGATCACGCCGATGTCGGCCCAGCTCAGCGTCGGGTAGTTGAAGATGCTGCTGTACTTGGCGCGGCCGCTGTGCAGCGCGTCGATCATCTGGTCGCGGCTGGTGCCCAGCGTCTCGGCGGCGGCGTACAGGTACAGGCCGTGGCCGCCCTCGTCCTGGACCTTGGCCAGCAGGATCGCCTTGCGCTTGAGCGTGGGTGCGCGCGTCACCCAGTTGCCCTCCGGCAGCATGCCCACGATCTCGCTGTGCGCATGCTGGCTGATCTGGCGCACCAGGGTCTTGCGGTAGTGCTCGGGCATCCAGTCCTTGGCCTCGATGAAGTCGCCTTCGTCGATGTGCGACTCGAAGCGCGCCTCGAGCTCGGCCTCTGCCGCCGAGCGCACGGCCTTGCGCTCTTCTTTCGGGCCGGTGTCCATGGCTTGCGTGTACATCGTTTCTCCTTACTTCGGCCGCTTGTCGATGACCCGGCGGGCCTTGCCCACCAGCGTGCGCTCGATCGAGTCCGGCAACCCCACGTCCACCGTGGTGCTGACTCCGATCAAGGTCTTGATGCGGTGCTGCAGTTCGCGCGCAATGTCGTCGCGATCGTCCTGGCCATGCTCGGGCTGCAGCTCGCAGCGCACCTGCACCTCGTCAAGCAGTGCGTTGCGCGTGACCACCAGCTGGTACTGCCCGGACAGCTGGCCGTGCTGCAGCACGAGTTCCTCGACCTGGGTCGGGAACAGGTTGACGCCGCGGATGATCAGCATGTCGTCGCTGCGGCCGACGATCTTGCCCATGCGCCGCATGCTGCGCGCCGTGGGCGGCAGCAGCCGCGTCAGGTCGCGCGTGCGGTAGCGGATGACGGGCAGCGCCTCCTTGGTCAGCGTGGTGAAGACCAGCTCGCCTTCTTCGCCGTCGGGCAACACCTGCCCGGTCTCGGGGTCGACGATCTCGGGCAGGAAATGGTCCTCCCAGATCACCGGGCCGTCCTTGGTCTCGACACATTCGCTGGCCACGCCCGGGCCCATCACTTCGCTCAGGCCGTAGATGTCCACCGCGTCCAGGCCGGCGCTGGCCTCGATGTCGCGGCGCATGGCCTCGGTCCAGGGTTCGGCGCCGAAGATGCCGACGCTGACCGACATCGCACGCGCGTCCTTGCCCTGGCGGCGGAACTCCTCGACGATCACCTGCATGTAGCTGGGCGTGACCATGATGATGTCGGGGCGGAAGTCCTCGATCAGCTGCACCTGCTTTTCGGTCTGGCCGCCGCTCATCGGGATCACCGTGCAGCCCAGCTTCTCGGCGCCGTAGTGCGCACCCAGGCCGCCGGTGAACAGGCCATAGCCATAGGCCACATGCACGATGTCGCCGGGGCGCCCACCGGCGGCGCGGATCGACCGCGCGCCCAGCTGTGACCAACGTTCGATGTCGCCGGCCGTGTAGCCGACCACGGTGGGCTTGCCGGTGGTGCCCGACGAGGCATGGATGCGCACCACCTGCTCGCGCGGCACCGCGAACATGCCGAAGGGGTAGTGCTCACGCAGGTCGGACTTGGCCGTGAACGGAAACCGGGCCAGGTCGCTCAGCTGCCGGCAGTCCGACGGATGCACGCCGTGGGCGTCGAAGACGCGCCGGTAATGCGGCACGTTGTCGTAGGCATGCTGCAGCGTCTTGCGCAGTCGTTGCAGTTGCAGCGCCTGCAACTCGTCGCGGCTGGCGCGCTCGATCGGCTCCAGGTCGCCGGGCTTGGGATGCTTGACGGGCATTCAGTCTCCTCGGGTACTGCGCAGCGTGGGCACGATGTGCGTGCCCAGCAGCGTCATCGAGCGGCCGCGAAAGGCCAGCAGGCGACGGCCGTTCTGGTCGCGCAGTTCGATGTCGTAGATGCCGGTGCGGCGCGTGCGCGCCAGTTCGGTGGCGGTGGCGGTGAGCACATCGCCCAGGCGCGCGCTGGCGATGATGTTGACGTCGAAGCCCGCGGCCACGGTCGACTCGTTGTAGGCGTTGCAGGCAAAGGCGAAGGCCGAATCGGCCAGCGTGGTCATCAGCCCGCCGTGGCAGATGCGGTGGCTGTTCAGCATGTCGGCGCGCACCACCATGCGCAAGGTGGCGCTGCCGGGGCCGACGGCCAGCACCTCGATGCCCAGCGACTGCGACGCACGGTCGTCCTTCCACATGGCGTCGCGCACGGCGTCGGCCACCTGCTGTGCAGTGGCAATGGCTGCGTCCATGCTCAGCGGTCCTTGAAGACGGCCGCGCGCTTGGCCATGAATGCCGCCACGCCTTCGGCGAAGTCGGCACTGCGGCCCAGCTCACCCTGCTGTCGCGCCTCCAGGTCGAGCGCGCCGGCGTAGTCAAGCTGCAGTGCGTCGTCCAGGGCCTGGCGCGTCGCGGCCAGCGCCCGTGTCGGCATCGCGGCCAGCTTGGTGGCCAGCGCCAGCGCGGTGTCCATCAGCAAAGCGTCGTCTACCACCTGCCAGATCAGGCCCAGGGCCCTGGCCTCTTCGGCGGGCAGCTTGTCGCCGGTCAGCGCCAGTCCCAGCGCACGCGCGCGGCCGACCAGGCGCGGCAGCAACCAGGTGCCACCGCAGTCGGGAATGAGGCCGATCTTGGAAAAGGCCTGGATGAAGCTGGCGCTGCGCGCCGCCACCACCAGGTCGCAGCCCAGGGCCAGGTTGGCGCCGGCACCCGCGGCAACACCGTTCACGGCGGCGATCACCGGAACCGGCATGCTGCGCACACGCAGCGCCAGCGGCTTGTACAGGCGCTCGACCACGCCGCCGACGTCGGGTGCGCCACCGTCGCTGCTGTTCATCGCCGGGTCACCCAGATCCTGGCCGGCACAGAAGCCGCGACCGGCACCGGTCAGCACCACGGCACGAACGCTGCAGTCGTCGGCTGCGGCCTGCAGCGCCGGCAGCAGTTCGGCATGCATCGCTCCGGTGAAGCTGTTCAGCTGCGCCGGGCGATTCAGCGTCAGCACCCGCACGGCCCCCTGGGTGTGGACGAGGATGAGGGATTCGGGCATCGAGTCTCCGGGTGATCGTGGCGATGAAGCGTGGCAAGTGGGATCGAGAGAAGCAGGAAGGGGCCATTTCTCTACCGATCGGTCGACGAATTATCGTGGATCAATTTGCCGATCCGGACGATCACAAGCCTCGGGTAAACCCGTAACGATTCCAGGAGCAGATTCGAACCAAAGCGCCACCCAACGATCCAGCCCACTGTTTGCCCGGCCCGTCACATGGGCTTTGCATGGGTACTCGGGGTTCGCAATACTCCCGCGCTTGCCTGCAACCGCCGAGCCGGCACCGCCCCGGCCGGCCCAAGCCATGTTCAAACCCACTGCCATTGCCTGCGCCCTGGGCGCCGCCTTCGCCATGCTTGCCGACACCGCACCCGCCGCCGCCCCACGTACCCGCGCCGATATTCCGGCCGAGTTCCGCTGGGACTTCAGTGCCATCTACAAGGACTGGTCGGCCTGGGACGCCGGCATGGCCGACATGGAGCGCCAGATGGACGCCTTTGCCAAGCTCAAGGGCAGCCTGGCCAGCGGCCCGCAGGCGCTGCTCACCGCCTACCGGGCCTACGACGAGATCGGCAAGCTGCAGTACAAGGTCTATCGCTACCCGCAGCTGCAGCGCGACGTCGACACGCGCGACCAGCAGGTCTCGGGACGCTTCCAGCGCGTGGGTGCAGTGTTCGCCAAGTTCGAGGCCACGACCTCGTGGTTCACGCCTGAACTGCTGACCATCCCCGAGGCCACGGTGCGCCAGTGGCTCGACACCACACCGGCGCTGGCGCCCTACCGTTTCACGATCTTCGATGAGTTCCGCAAGCGCGCGCATGTGCTGGACGAAAAGGGCGAGCGCATCCTGTCGCTGGCCGGGCCGCTGAACAGCGCGCCGCGTTCGGCCTATGGCGAACTCAGCACCGCCGACATCCAGTTCCCGACCCTGACTTTCAGCGACGGCCAGGCGGTCAAGCTGGCGCCCGGCGCCTATGCCGCGCTGCTCGAGAACAACCCGGTGCAGGCTGACCGCGCCCGTGCCGCCGAGGCCCATCTCAAGACCTACGGCGCCACCGCGAGCACCTATGCAGCGCTGTACAAGGGCGTGCTCGAACGCGACTGGTTCATCGCCCAGGCGCGCGGCTTTCCGACCACGCTGGACGCGGCGCTGTACGGCAACGCGATCCCGCGCAACGTGGTCGAGAACCTGATCAGCGCCACCCGCGCCGGCACCGCGCCGCTGCAGCGCTACCTGCGGCTGCGGCAGAAGATGCTGGGCCTGAAGACGTACCACAACTACGACAACGTGCAGCCACTGCTGCACACCGACAAGCGCTACCCCTACCCCGAGGCGCGCAGCCAGGTGCTGGAATCGGTGGCGCCGCTGGGCGCCGATTACGTCAAACGTTACCGCCAGTTCGTCTCGGGCGGCCGCATCGACGTCTACGAGACCGAAGGCAAGCGCAGCGGCGCCTACAACGCCGGTGTCTATGGCGTGGGCCCCTACCTGCTGCTGAACCACAACGACACGATGGACGCGATGTTCACGCTGGCGCACGAGGCCGGCCACGCGATGCACACGGTGCTGAGCTACGACAAGCAACCCTTCGTCACCGCCGACTACACGATCTTCGTGGCCGAGGTCGCCAGCACCACCAACGAGCGCTTCCTGCTCGAGCACCTGCTGAAGAAGACCAGCGACCCGAAAGAGCGCTTCCTGCTGCTGCAGCATGCCACCGACCAGATCATGGGCACCTTCTACACGCAGGTGATGTTTGCCGATTTCGAACTGCAGGCGCACGAACTGGTCGAGAAGGGCCAGCCGCTGACGGCCGAGGTGCTGAACGGGCTGTATCTGCGCACGCTGAAGACCTACTACGGCGACGCGATGACCTACGACGACTTCTACAAGTTCACCTGGGCACGCATCCCGCACTTCTTCGACACGCCCTACTACGTGTTCCAGTACGCCACCTGCTTTGCCTCGTCGGCGCAGCTGTTCAAGGGTCTGAACAGCGCTGACCCGACGACGCGGCAGCAATCGCTGGACCGCTACCTGGGTCTGCTGGGCGCGGGCGGCAGCGACCACCCGATGACGCTGCTGAAGACGGCCGGTGTCGACCTCACGCAGCCCGGCCCGGTGCAGGCCGTGATCGACCAGATGGACGAGCTGGTCACGCGCATGGAGAAAGAGGCAGCGGCGCTGCGCTGAGCACGACCACCCTCAGCGCCGGCCAGCCGGCGACTGCAGGCCGCGCACCTCGAAGCGCACGCGGGCGATCTCGTGGCCGTCATCGGCACGCAGCGCCAGCACATGGCGCCCGGGCTGCGGCAGCCACTGCCGCTGCGCACCGCGTCCCAGGCTGCGGCCATTCAGCAGCCACTGGCCCGTTTCGCCCTCGAAGCGAATGCGCTGCACGGCGGGCGGCATGTCGGGGTCGATCGCGAAGGTGGCGCCGTCGACCGGATTGCTGATGCCCTGGCGCCCACGGCTGCGCGCCACCACGGGCGCGTGCGGCTCGGTGCCGGCGATGAACCATTCATTGCGGCTGGCCTCGCGGCCGTCGGCAAACACCGCGCGCGCCGGCCGCACGCCCGCGGGCAGCAGCGGCGCCAGCGACGGCCGATCGCGATGCAGGTAGTGCACCAGCGTGTGCCAGATCGGCGCCGCGCCGCTGATGCCGCTGACGTCGTGCATGGCCGCGCCGCTGGCATTGCCGATCCACACCCCCACCGTGTAGCGGTCGGTGAAGCCGATGCACCAGTTGTCGCGCATGTCCTTGCTGGTGCCGGTCTTCACGGCCGCAAAGCCGCGGGTGCGCAAGTGGCTGTCCAGCCCGAACGTGCGCACGCGGGCATTGTTGTCGGCCAGGATGTCGGTGACCAGGAAGCTGGCCGCCGCGTCCGCCACCCGGCGCGGCGCGGGCAAGGGCCGGCCGGGCAGCGCCGGCGGGCGGTACAGGCCGCCATTGGCCAAGGTGCGAAAGGCGTTGCTCAGGTCGAGCAGGCTGGCTTCGGCACTGCCGAGCGCCAGTGACGGGCCGTACCAGCCGCCGCTGTGCTGCAGGTCCAGACCCAACCCGTTCAGGCGCGCATGCAGGGCGTCGGGCGGCAGCATCGCGCCCAGCCGCACGGCGGGCAGGTTCAGGCTGGCACCGAGCGCGGTGCGCGCGCTGACCAGGCCCTTGAAGTGGCGGTCGTAGTTCTGCGGCAGGTACGAGCCCGATCCGGTCGGGATCTCGGTGGGCGCATCGTCGAGCAGGCTGGCCGGCGTGATCAGGCGGCGCTCGAAGGCCAGGCCGTAAAGAAAGGGCTTGAGCGTCGACCCCGGCTGCCGCCTGGCCAGCACGCCGTCGACCTGCGCCGCCGCCGAACTGCGGCCGTTGGCGCCCACCCAGGCCAGCACCTCGCCGCTGCGGTTGTCCAGCACCAGCACGGCGCCGTCCTCGACGTTGCGGCCACGCAGTTCGGCCAGCTGCTGCTGCAAGGCGCGCACCGCCACCCGCTGCAGGCCGGCGTCGATCGAGCTGCGCTGCAGCGCCGGGCCGTCGGCGCGCAGCGCCAGGCGCGCAAAGTGCGGTGCCAGCTGCTCGCCCAGCGGCATGCCGCCACGGCGCTGCAGGGCCAGCGCGGCCTGCGTGCGCACGCCGTCACAGCCCTGCCCCATCGCGCGCAACACACCGCATGCGCGTTCCCCCACACGCTCGGGGCTGGCGTTGGGGCCGCGCACCAGGGCCGCCGCGATCGCCGCCTCGGCCGCGTCCAGCCCACCCGGATGCTTGCCGAACAAGGTCTGCGACAGCGCATTGATGCCGACCAGCTCACCGCGAAACGGCACCTCGTTGAGGTAGGCCTCGAGGATCTGTGCCTTGCTCCAGCGCCGCTCCAGGCGGTCGGCCAGCACCAGCTGCCCCAGCTTCTGGCCCACGCTGCGCCCACCGGCCGGACGCGCCAGGCCGTCGTCGATCAGCCCGGCCAGCTGCATGGTCAGGGTGGAAGCGCCCTGGGTGCGCGTGTTGACCAGATTGCCCCAGGCGCTGCGCGCCACCGCAGTCCAGTCGATGCCACTGTGCTGCCAGAAGCGGCGGTCTTCGCTCAGCACCACCGCCTGCAGCAGTGCTGGCGACATCTCATCCAGCGCCACCCAGGGCAGGCTGCGCTGCCGCTTGTCGACGCGCAGCGTCTGCAGCGGCACACCATGGCGGTCGAGCAGCGTGTGGTCGGACAGCGCGTGCGCGGCACGCACGTCTTCGAAAGCCGGCAGGGCCCGCGCGGCGGCCATGGCGCACAGCAGCACCAGTGCCACCACGGCGCGTTTCACGGCGCCACCTCGATCGGCGCGTTCGGGGATTCGCCGAAGGATTCGGGCGCGTACAGCGCTTCCACGCGCGTCGGCGGCAAGAGAAAGCGGCCCGGGTTGTTCAGCCGCAGCGTGTACTCGACGACATGCCGGCCGCGCGGCATGAGCTCGTAATAGCCGCGCCAGGCGTCAAAGCCACGTTCGACGAAGCTCGGCCAGGCATTGCCTTCCTGGCGCTCGTCGCGCGTGGCGATCTGCGAATCGCGGCCCAGGCCCGAGCCCAGCAGCGTGGCGCCGCCGGGCACCGGATCGGCCACCACCACCCAGGTGCGGTCGGCCTGGGCGTCGATCTGCAGCCGCACCCGCAGCACGTCGCCACGCGACCAGCGATCAGGCGACTGCCGCGTCACCGCCGTCACGCTGCGCGTGACCGCATAACCGGCATTCAAAGGGGCTTGCAGCGCAATGGCGGCCAGGCCCTGCACCGTCACCCAGGGTTTGCCGCTGCCTTGCTGCGTCACTTGCAAGGTGGCGGGCGCGGTCGGCCAGGGCAGCGTCACGCGGCCGCCCTGTGGCGACCGCGACCAGTCCAGCACAGGCTTGGCGGCACCGATGCCGGCCAACGTCACACCGCTGACCGGGGTGTTCTCGAAACGCGCGCTGAACTTGTCCAGCGCCAAAGCGCCCCACAGGTTGGCGGTGGTGGTCAGCCAGGCACCGCCTTGCTGCCGCCCCAGCGCGCCCAGCACCAGGCGTGGCAGTTCGTCCTTCCAGGCCGGGTCGTCGATCAGGGCCAGGATCAGCCGCGCCGCGTTGGCATCGGCGCTGTCCATCAGCCACCACCAGTAGTCGTCGGCTTCGTTGCTGAAGCGCAGCGTGGTGCCGGCATAGCTGATGCGGCTGCGCAGGATCTGCTGCGCCTCGTCGATGCGGCGCGGCTGCTCGGCGATGGCGGGCAGGCGGCGCAGGATCTGCAGCCAGTCGATCACCGCCGCGGTCGGCCACAGGTTGGGCAGCAGGTTGATCGAGCCCAGCATGCGCGGTTCGACGCGGCCGTAGCGGGCCAGCGCTTCGACCGCTGCCAGCTTGCGCACGTCGAGGTCGGCGCGCGGGCTGTAGAACTTGCGCTGGATGCGGCCGTCGACGAAGGCCACCAGGCCGTCGAGCATGCGATCGCGCGCCACCGGCGGTAGCTCGAAACCGGCCTCATGCGCGGCGGCCAGCAGGTGGGCCGTCAGGCGGTCGCTGCCGCGCGCGCCGTCTTCGGCACGCGGCGGAAAGTAGTTGGCCAGGCCGTCGTCGTCGAGGTAGCTGGCCAGGCCGTTGCCCAGTTGTGCCCACAGCGCCGCGTCGCGCAAGCCCAGCGCCTTGGCCGCTTTCTGCTCCAGGCAGCTGAACGGGTAGGTCTCGAAGTAGCGGCGGATGCCCGGCAGCGCACCGCCCAGCCGCGGCTGCACGCCCAGCACCAGCCCCCCGCGCTTGGGGCCGCTGGCCGGCAGCGCATCGGCCGGTGCCGCCACTGGCAGCGACAGGCTGCCGTCCAGCTGCGACAGCGTGGCCTGCAGAACGCGCAGCGGCTGCGCGGGACCGACCTGCTGCGTGATCTTCAGGCGGTCGCTCGCGGCTGCCCCGCCTTGCTCCTGCACCGCCGCGTCCCAGCTGATGCTGAACACCTCGGCCGGCACGTCCACCGGCCACAGCAGCTCACGCGCACCGCCGGCCGCGATGTCCACGTCCTGCGGCGGCAGGTTCAGCGGCGTGCGCGTGATCTCGGCACCCCCGGTCGGGCTGCTGTTGGCCGTGCCCTGCAGCGTGACCCGCAGCTTCATCGCGCGCGTCGTGGTGTTGCGCAGCGTGAGCATGGCGCTGAAGCGGTCGCCGTCGCGCACCAGCGGCGGCAGCCCCGACAGCAGCTGCAGGTCTTGCGTGACGCGAATGCTGGCGCTGCCGGTGCCAAAGCGCTGGCCGCCGTCGTCGGCCACCGCGACCAGCCGGAATGCGGTCAGCGAGTCGTTCAGCGGCACCTCGACCAGCGCCTCGCCCTTGGCGTCCAGCGCCACCCGCGGCCGCCACAGCAGCAAGGTATCGAAGAGTTCGCGCGTGGCGGCCTTGCCACCACCGCCTCCGGCTGCCACCGCCTTGCGGCCGTAGTGCCGGCGGCCGATGATCTCGTTCTGCGCCGTCGCCGTCTGCACGCCCCAGGCGCGCTCCTGCAGCAGACCGCTCAGAAGCTGCCAGCTGCGGTTGTCGCTCAGTGACAGCAGGCCTTCATCGACCGCGGCAAAAGCCAGGTCGGCGCCGGCCGCAGGCTGCCCACCCTGGCTGACCTTGACGCGCACCATTGCCTTGCCACGCACCGCGTACTGCGACTTGTCGGGCTGCACGCTGACCTGCAGTTCGTGCGCGGCCAGGCCGACCTTGATGGCTGCGACGCCGAGCTTGAAGGCCGGCCGCGACAGGTCGACCAGGGCCGTCGGCGCCTGGTACTCATGCCCTTCGTACCAGAAGGCGCGCGCCCACTCGACGGGCGCCTTCCAGCCCCAGTCGAAGAAGCTGGTCCACGGCAGATCACGAATCCGACCGCGCAGCGCCAGCACGCTGACGTAGACGTTGGGCGCCCAGCCCGGGTCGATCTTCAGGTCGAATCCGGGGTCGTCGCCGCGCAGGGTGAGCACCTGCGTGTCGATCACGCCTTCGCGCTCCACCGCCACCAGCGCGGTGGCCTGGCGAAACGGCATGCGCACCTGGAAGCGGGCGGTTTCACCCGGTTCGTAGCGTTTCTTCTCGGGCAACACGTCGATGCGATCGTCGTTGTCCTGCTCGAACCACAGTTCGCCCTGTCGCGTGACCCAGATGCTGGTAGCCGCCTCGCCCACGCGGCCAGCGGCGTCGCGGCCGCTGACCACCAGTTCGACCTGGCCGGCGCTGTCCAGCTTGGCGTCGCAGGACAGCCGGCCCTGTGCATCGGTCTTGCCGCTGCACAGCGCACCCAGATCCTTCATCTGGCGACGGTTGTCGTAGGCATAGAAACCGCCCACCAGGCGCTTGCGCGAGCTGAGGGTCTGCCACAGTCGCGCGCGCACCTCGAGCGCCTGGCCCGCCAGCGGTTTGCCCTGGGTGTCCAGTGCCAGCGCCGTGAATTGGGCCTGGCCGCGGTTCTGCGCCCAGCTGGCCGCCTTGATGCCCGGCACCACGGCACTGGGCCAGACCGGCACCGTGGTCGACACCGTCTGCACTTCGCCGTTGGGGTCGTTGAAGGCGATCTCGGCCACCACCTCGCTCGCCCGCGTCAGCTTGGGAAGGCCGCTGATCGTGAAGCGCGCCGCGCCGTCGCGGTCGGTCTGCAGCGCCTGTTTGTCGGCCACCAGCACGCCCTGCTGCGCGCCGTCGTCGCCGTCACCGCCGTCATCGGTGTCGTCGCGCTGCGCGCGCGGTGGCTCGAAACTGAAGTCTTCCTGGCCGGCAAAGCCGCCCGCCCGCGGCCGCAGCAGCGCGGAGCCGCGCAAGGCCGCCTGTGCCACGCCACCGCCTGACAGGTGGCGCAGCTGCACGCCCAGCACCAGCTCGGTCGGCGCCAGCGCGGGCGCTTTCGGCGGCAGCAACTGCGCGTCGACCAGCGGCACGCGAAACTCCTCGACGCGGAACTCGCCGCTGGTCCAGCTGCGACGCCGCTTCTCGGGCGCCTCGGGCCGGTCCAGCTCGACGCGGTACAGGCCCAGCCTGGCCCCGGGCGGGATGTTCCAGGTCGACGTGCTGCTGCGCGCGCCGGCCCAGCTCAGCGGCTGCGTGTAGGTCTGATCACTGCCCTCATGAACGATCTTCAGCCGCGTCGGCAATTCGCTGGCCGGCAGCAGCGCCAGGCCCTGCAGGTTCTCGCGGCGGATGAAGTGCTTCATCGACAGCGTCTCGCCGGCGCGCAGCAGGGTGCGGTCGAACACCGTGTGGGCGCGCAGCTCGGGCTGGGGGTCGCTGCTGACGGCCACGTTGAAGCGCCAGGGCTCGATGCCGCGCACCCAGCCGTTGAAGACGAAGGCCATGTCGACCACGCCTTTTGTGTCGGCCTTGCGCGCGCTGACGAACACCGCTTCATCGTCGCTGCAGCGCTCGTCGGCCTCGATGCCGCGTGGCACCCGCACCAGCCCCTTGGCGTCGGTCGTGCCGGCCCACAGCGCACGGCCCTGGCAGTCGGACAAGGCCACATCGGCACCGGCCACCGGCAGGCCACGGTCGAGCGAGGTCACCCACACGGCGGCGTTCTCGCGCCCCTGCTTGAAATGCACGCCCAGGTTGGTGACCAGCACGCCGGTGCGCACGAACATCGGCGCGGCCTTGTCCAGCAGCGCCTGGCCCAGGCGGCGCGATTCGATCTCGACGACGTGGTAACCGGGGTCAGGCAGCGGGATGCCCACCACCTCGAACGGCCGCGGGTCCCCGCCCTGCAGCTGCGGCAGCTCGAGCCGCCGGGCGCCGGGCTCGGCCGCCAGCAGCGACACTTCACGCGTGGCGACCTGGCGCTCGACCTGACGGCGCACCAGCTTGCCCTGCGCGTTGCGTTCTTCGACCAGCTCGGTCCAGTCCTTGCGCGGCATGCCCAGTTCCTGCGCGCTCAGCTGCGTCTCGTGGTAGCGGCGCAGCTTGCGGTACCAGGTGATCACGTCGGCATCGCTGCCCAGCCGCTTGATGCGCACCTGGCCGCCGCCGGCCTGCGGGCGCAGGTCGCCCTGCACGTGGCGCAGCGTCAACGGCAGCAGGGTTTCGGCGCTGCGCTCGAGCACCCCGAAGGGCGCGGCCGCAAACTTGGCGATCGGTGGCGCACCGCCGGTGGCCACCGCCATCGGAAAGCTGGCGGCATTGGCCAGCGGCCGGCCGCTGACGTCCTTCAGGCCCGGCGGCAGCGTGATCGTGAAGGCTGCGTTCTCGGCCAGCGGGCCTATGAAGCGAAGTTCGCTCAGCTCGGCCGACTTGTCGTCCTTGTCGAAACTGGGCGACAGTGCGGCACCGCTGCGAGGCTGCAGCCGCGCCTGCTCGGCCAGCGCGCGCGGCACCGGCGACGAGAAACGCAGCAGCAGCGGCCGGATCGGCATGCAGGGCGCATTGGCACGCTCGCGCTCGCAGCTGAACTCGGCGCTGAAAGCGGGGCGCACCTGAAAGTCGAAACGCTGCTCGACCGTCGTCAGCAGCCGGGCCGGACCGCGCGCGGCGATGCCCTTGCCCCACACCAGACGCAGCTTGGCGCCCGGTGCCAGCGGCCGGCCGCAGCCCAGCAGCAACAGCCGCTCGGCGGGCAGCTTGTCCAGATGGCGGCTCTTCAGCACGGCGGCGCGCGACGACCCGGCGACCAGCGCCACCGGCAGGCGTTCACCCAGGCCCTCGACCTCGCACCAGGCCTGCGTGGCCAGCGTCGATTCGACCACCGGGCCCGTCAGCTCCAGGATGAAGAGCTGGTCCTCCTCGACCGTGCTGCCCTGCCAGGGCGTGATGCGCCGCACCGCCGGCCCGCCGGTGTTGAAGTGGTACTCGCTGGTGCCGGTCAGTTCGCCACTCAAGGGCTTCCAGCCGGGCCGTCGCTGCACCCGGCAGCGCGTGCCGGGCGGCAGCGGGTCCTTGAAGTCGAACACCCATTCACGCTCGCTGTTCCAGCGCCCGCTGCCGCTGACGGCGGTGCCCTGGCAATCCAGGCTGACCGGGTCGGCCTGGCGCGCATCGCCCATCGGCACCACCGCTTCGCTGAAGCGGACCACCAGCTGGGCGACCTGCGCCACCTCGCCCTGCGGGCTGACCTGCGTGATGGTGGCGGCGCCGGCCTGTGAAAGGCAGGCCGCGACAACAAGAACCGAGAGAGCTGCGAGACGCGCCACAACGCGGACCGGGAGTGTCGTCATGGGGAGGCTCGCTCAGGCTGGACCGGGGCGCAGTCTAGGGCAGACGACGCCCACCGACAGCCCACCGACGGCGCGCGGCTCAGCGCAATGGGTAGGCCTTCCAGGGCAGGCGGTCCAGCGGCAGGTCGGCCAGCAGGTCCAGCAGCATCGGGTTGCCGTGGTAGTGCGGCGTGCCGTCGTCGGCCTGGCCCATCAGCACGACCTCGGTGCCGCCGAAGCGCGCACTCAGGTCGGCGCTCAACATGTCGGCTTCGCCGGGGCTGGCAACGACGCCCAGCGAAGTCAGCACGACCAGAAAGCGCCGCCCCTGCAGCGACACCGCCGCCGCCTGCACCTGGCCGGCCGGGGTGGTGTCTTGTTCTGCCTCGGGCAATTCGACCTTGGGTGCAGCGACAGGCAGGCAATCGGGGCACTCGTCGGCACTGGACGCGAGCGCCTGGCGCAACAGCGATCCGTCGACGGCCTGCATCCGCTGCCGATCGACCACCGCACAGGCCCAGGCGCCACCGGCCTGCACCTGCAGGATCTGCACCTCGGGCGCCATCGCGTCGACAAGCTCGCGTGCCACCCACCATTCGGCCCTGCCCTTGCAGGGTCGGCATGCATAGGCCCAGGTCGTCATGCGGTCTCCTCGTGCGCCTTGATCGGCCGATTGTGTCGCGCGCCGTGGTCTTTCAGCGCGGCGTGCTGAAGCGCTCTTCAAGGTAGCTCAGCAGCGTGCGCAGCGCCTGCGCGTCGCCACCGCTCGGCCGGCCCGGTCGTGCGCTGTCGTTCCAGGCGAAGATGTCCAGGTGCAGCCAGTCGAGGTCGGCGGGCACGAAGTCGTCGAGGAACAGCGCCGCGTTGATCGCCCCCCCGGCCGGGCCCTTGCCGGTGTTGACGATGTCGGCGATGTCGCTCTCGATGCCGCCGTGATAGTCGCGCCACAGCGGCAGATGCCACAGCGGATCCTGCAGCGCCAGGCCGCGGTCGACCAGCTCGCGCGCCAGCGTCATGCGGCGGCAGAACAGCGCCGGCAGCTGGCCGCCCAGCGCCACGCGGGCAGCACCGGTC
Source organism: Rubrivivax sp. (assembly GCA_016707445.1). Lineage (GTDB taxonomy): Bacteria > Pseudomonadota > Gammaproteobacteria > Burkholderiales > Burkholderiaceae_C > Rubrivivax. The sequence continues at coordinate 465,526 of JADJHR010000005.1, read as the reverse complement.
AGCGTGGCCATGTCGATCATCAGCTCGGGCTTGCCCTCGGCACCGTAGGCCAGCGCGTCGCACAGGATCACGCGGCCCTCGGCATCGGTGTTGCCGATCTCGATGTGCAGGCCCTTGCGCGTCTTGAACACGTCACCGGGCCGGAAGGCGTTGCCGGCGATCGCGTTCTCCACCGCCGGGATCAAGACCTGCAGCCGCACCGGCAGCCTGGCTGCCATGATCATCTGCGCCAGCCCCAGCACATGCGCAGCGCCGCCCATGTCCTTCTTCATCAAACGCATGCCGTCGGCCGACTTGATGTCGAGCCCACCGCTGTCGAAGCACACGCCCTTGCCCACCAGCGTCAGCTTCGGGTCCTTGGGCTTGCCCCAGTTCAGCTCGATCAGCCGCGGCGCCCGGGTGGCCGCGTCGGCGGCCCGGCCGACCGCATGGATGGCCGGGAAGTTCTTCTTCAGCAAGGCGTCGCCCACCACCTGGCTGAACCTGGCGCCATGCGCCTTGGCCAGCTTCTGCGCGGCCTGCGCCAGCTGCGCCGGGCCCAGGTCTTCGGCCGGAGTGTTGACGAGGTCGCGCACCAGCGTCATCGCCTCGGCCACCATCAGCCCGCGCTGCGCGGCGGTGCCCGGCGCCAGTTGCAGCTGCGCCGTTTCGCGCGCCGGCGCCTTGTAACGGCCGAAGCTGTAGCTGCCAAGCTGCCAGGCCATCGCCAGCAGGGCCGGGTCAAGCGCCACACCGCCCTCGGCCAGGTGGTAGCGGCCTGCCGGCAAGGCGCGCGGAAGCAAGGCCAGTGCCCAGGGGCTGCCGACGCGCGCGCCCGCCCACACAGCAGCCAGCCGCCCGTCGTCGCCAGGCAGCAGGGCGTGCGTGTCGGGTGCGCCCTGGAAGCCCAGCGTCGCCAGCCATTGGCGCTGCATCGGCGACAGCGCGCCCGACGCGGCCGCAAAGCCGGCAGCGTCGACGACGTGCAGGGGGACGGAGCCGGTTTGGGGCTTCTTCAGGATGACGGTCATGGGCGGCGGTGTCGAATGGGGGTTGGCGATTGTCGCCGTCGCCCCGGTGCGGTCGGGCGCGGTCGGGTGCGGCATGATCCCGCCCTTTGCGACCCAACCACCGCGCCGATGATGCTGCCCGCCCCACACTCCCCCTTGCCCTTGGCGCGCAGCCGCTGCCGCATCGCTTGAGCCCGCCGCGCATCCTGCTGGCCCCGATGGAAGGGCTGCTCGACCACAGCCTGCGCGACGTGATCACGCAGGTGGGCGGCGTCGACCGCTGTGTGTCCGAGTTCATCCGCATCACCGACCAGCTGCTGCCCGAGCGCGTGTTCACGCGCATCGTTCCCGAGCTGCTGAACGGTGGCCGCACAGCCGCCGGCGTGCCGGTGCGGCCGCAGCTGCTGGGCTCCGACCCGGACTGCCTGGCCGACAACGCGGCGCGGCTGGCCACGCTGGGCCCCGAGGGCGTGGACCTGAACTTCGGTTGCCCGGCGAAGACGGTGAACCGGCATCGCGGTGGCGCGGTGCTGCTGGACGAACCCGAGCTGGTGTTTCGCATCGTTCGCGCCGTGCGGCGTGCCGTGCCGGCGCAGCTGCCGGTGTCGGCCAAGATGCGGCTGGGCACCAGCGACAGCTCGCGCCTGCTGGCCAATGCGCAGGCCATCGTCGACGGCGGCGCCGATGAACTGGTGGTGCACGCGCGCACCAAGGCCCATGGCTACCGACCACCCGCCTACTGGGAGCAGATTGCCGAGGTGCGCACCGCGGTGCCGATTCCGGTGGTGGCCAACGGCGAGGTGTGGACGGCGGCCGATGCCGAACGTTGCCTGGCGGTGAGCGGCTGCGACGCCATCATGCTGGGCCGCGGCATCGTGGCCGACCCGGGGCTGGCGCTGGCGCTGCGGGGCCAGCGCTGGTCGGGCTGGCCGGCCCTGCTGCCGCTGCTGTCGCGCTATTGGCAGCGGGTGGCGCTGCACGTCGAGCCGCGCCACCGACCGGGCCGGCTCAAGCAGTGGCTGAACCTGCTGCGGCGGCGCTTCGACGCGGCCCAGGCGGCCTATGAAAGCGTGCGCACCCTGACCACGGTGGACCAGGTCGACGCCTGGCTGCTGGCCGAGACCGAGGCGCAGCGCCTGCTCTATCGCGCCGCCACGCCCAGCCAGGTGTCCAGCGGCGACGGGTCGTCGCGCAGCGCCTCGCAGCTGGCCCGGTAGGCAATGCCGCCGCGGTCGAGCACGATGGCGTCGTCGGTCACGCCCAGCACCAGCTGAGGGTGCTGTTCGACCACGATCGACGGCAGGCCCTCGTCGCGCGCCACGCGGCGGATGGCGTGCAGCAGCTCGGTCACGATGATCGGCGCCAGACCCTCCAGCGGCTCGTCCAGCAGCAGCAGTCTGGGGTTGAGCACCAGCGCACGGGCGAAAGCCAGCATCTGCTGCTCGCCGCCCGACAGCGCCGTGCCCAGGTTGTGACGGCGCTCGGCCAGGCGCGGAAAGAGCGCGAACACCCGCGCCAGGTTCCAGGCACCGGGGCGCGCGACGGCAGTCAGGTTCTCTTCGACGGTCAGTGACTTGAAGATGCAACGCTCCTGCGGCACCCAGCCGATGCCGGCGGCCGCGCGGCGGTGCACCGGCATCGTGTGCAGGTCCTGCCCGGCCAGGCGGATGCGGCCGGCATGGCGCTGCGTCACCCCAACCAGCGTGTCGATCAAGGTGGTCTTGCCGGTGCCGTTGCGCCCCAGCAGCGCCATCGAGCGCCCGGCTTCGAGCCTGAAGCCGACGTCGCTGAGCACCACGGCGTCGCCGTAGCCGCAGCTCAGGCCCTCGACTTCGAGCAGGGGTTCAGCCATGGGCGATGCTCATGTCACCCAGATACACGGCCTTGACCTGGGGGTCGGCAGCGATCTGCGCCGGCGTGCCCTCGGTCAGCACGGCACCGTTGACGAGCACTGTCAGGCGCCGGGCAAAGCTGAACACCAGGTCCATGTCGTGCTCGATCAGCAGCACGCAGACCTCGGCGGGCAGTGCGGCCACCGTGTCCAGGATGTCCTGTCGCTCGGCCGCCGGCACACCGGCCGCGGGTTCGTCGAGCAGCAGCACGCTGGGCTTCAGGGCCACGGCCAGCGCGATCTCGAGCAATCGGCGCTTGCCGTAGGGCAGCTCGCGCGTCGGGCGGTCGGCCAGTTCATGCAGCCTGAACCGTGTCAGCAGCGTCTCGCACTCGGCGGCGATGGCCAGGTCATGGCCCATCGGCCGCCACCAGCGGTGTGCCGCGTCTTCGCGCCCGGCCACCGCCAGCGCCAGGCTCTGCAGCGGCGTCAGGCTGCTGAACAGCTGGTTGATCTGAAAGGTGCGCACCAGGCCCAGCGCCACGCGCCGTTGCGGCGCCAGATCGGTGATGTCGCGGTCGCGCAGGTAGACGCGGCCCGAGGTCGGTGCCGTCACGCCCGTGAGCAGGTTGATGAGCGTGGTCTTGCCCGCGCCGTTGGGGCCGATCAAGGCATGGCGCGCGCCTTGTTCGACGTTCAGGCTGACGTGGTCGGTGGCGGTGATGCCGCCGAAGCGCTTGACCAGGCGCTCGGTGCGCAGCACGGGCGCGTTCATGTCCGCGCCTTGCTGAACCAGGTCCAGGGCCTGAACAGCCGCTCACGGCCGATCAGCATCAACAGCACCAGGAACAGTCCGATCCAGAAAGTCCAGTACTGAGGCGTGACTTCGGACAACAGATCGTGCATCAGCTTGAAGCCGATGGCACCGATCAGTCCGCCCCACAGCCAGCCGGCGCCGCCGATGATCAGCGCCAGCATCACGTCGGCACTGCGGTGGAACTCGAACACGTCCAGCGACGCGAAGCCGGTGGTCTGTGCCAGCAGCGCCCCGGCCGCCCCGGCCAGCGCTGCGGCCAGCGTGTAGACCGCCGCCAGCCGCCCGTTCACCGACAGGCCCAGCGCCGTCAGCCGCAGCCGGTTGTCGCGCAGCGCCTGCATCGACAGGCCCAGCGGCGAATGCACGATGCGCCGCATGAGCACGAAGGCGACGAAGAGCACCGCCAGCGAATAGAACGAAGCCACGCGCGCCGAGGTCGAAGTCGAAATGGCCGAGCAGGGGGCCCATCACCACGCCCTGCAGGCCATCGGCGCCGCCGGTGAACTCGGAAAACTTGTTCGCCAGCTCGAGCAGCACCAAGGCCACGCCCATGGTCACCATCAGCCGCGTCAGGTCGGTACCACGCACGATCAGCGGGGTGGTCAGCAGCCCCAGCAGGGCCCCCAGCGCCGTGCCCACGGCCAACCCGACCAGGGGATCCGGCATCACGTATTTGGCAAACAGCGCCGCGCTGTAGGCGCCGACACCGAAGTAGGCGGCATGGCCCAGCGACACGATGCCCGCGTAACCCAGGATCAGGTCCAGGCTGAGCGCGAACAGGCCCAGGATGGCGATCTCGTTGATCAGCGCCGCATGCTGGCCAAAGACCAGCGCCATGACCCAGATCAGCGCCCACAAGGCCACTTCCCAGGGCCGCCAGCGCGACGGCGCCCGCAGCGTTTCGGCGGCCTTCATCGCCTGGCCTCGCGGCTGAACAGGCCCTGCGGGCGCCACAGCAGGATGGCGATCATCAGGACATAGACGATGAAGCCGCCCAGCTTGGGCACGTAGTACTTGCCCAGCACGTCGGCAATGCCCAGGGCCAGCGCCGCGACCAGGGGCCCGGTGATCGAACTGGTGCCGCCGACGGCGCAGACGATCAGGAAATAGACCATGAACTTCAGCGGAAAGCTCGGCTCCACGCCCAGGATGTCGGCACCCAGTGCGCCGCCGAGCCCGGCCAGGCCCGAGCCGACGGCAAAGGTCAGCAAGAAGATGCGGTCGACCGGAATGCCCAGCCCCGCCGCCACCCGAGGGTCATCCACGGCCGCACGCAGCCGGCTGCCGAAGCGCGTACGCGACAGCACGGCCTGCAGCATCAGCGCCAGCGCCACGCAGCTGATCACGATGAACACGCGGTAGGCCCCCATGCCCAGTTGCCAGGCGCCGCTGCCGAACTCGAAACGCTGGCGCAGCCAGTCGGGCAGCTGGACGTTCTGCTGCGAGCTGCCCATCACGTAGTCGACCGCGGCCACGGCCATGAAGGTCAGGCCGATCGAGAACAGCACCTGATCGAGGTGAGGCCTGCCGTACATCGGGCGGTAGATCGTGCGCTCGAGCAGCGCGCCCAGAAGTGCCGTCAGCACGAAGGCCGCCGGCAGGCAGGCCAGGAAGGGCCAGCCGGCGCGGTTCATCAGCAGCACCAGGATGTAGCCGCCGGCCATCGCAAAGGCGCCATGGGCCAGGTTGATGAAGTTCATCAGGCCCATGGTCACCGCCAGCCCGAGGGCCAGCACGAACAGCAGCATGCCGTAGGCGATGCCGTCGAAGAGCAGCGTCAGCATCGCCGCAGGATCACTTGCTCTTGCCCGGGTCTTTCATCTGCTTGATCGAATCGAACTCGATGTTCCACAGCTGGCCGTTCTTCTTCTCGACCTTGCGGATGTAGATGTCCTGCACGATGTCGCGGGTCTGCGCGTCGATCAGCACCGGGCCGCGCGGGCTCTCGAACAGCTGGCCCTTCATCGCGTTCAGCAGCGCCTCGCCGCGTGCACCCTTGCTGGCGTTGAGCGCGTTGTAGATCACTCGCATGCCGTCGTAGCCGCCCACGGCCATGAAGTTGGGGCGGAACTTGTTGGCGGCTTCGAAGGCAGCGACGAACTTCTTGTTCGCCGGGCTGTCGTGCGCCGCCGAGTAGTGGTGCGAGCTGACCACGCCCAGCGCGACATCGCCCATGTCGTTCAACTGATCATCGTCTGTCACGTCGCCGGTGGCGATCAGCCGGATGCCGGCCTTGTCCAGACCGCGTTCGCCAAACTGCTTCATGAACTGCGCGCCCTGGCCCGACGGCAGAAAGACGAACAGCGCGTCGGGCGCGGCGTCACGCACCTTCTGCAGCACCGGTGCGAAGTCGGGGCTGCGCAGCGGCGTGCGCAGTTTGTCCAGCACCTTGCCGCCGTTGAGCGTCATGCGCTCGGCAAAGTACTTTTCGGCGTCGTTGCCGGGGCCGTAGTCGGCCACCAGCGTCACCACCTTGCCGATCTTGTTCTTGGTCGCCCACTCGGCCAGGCCGACGGCTGCCTGCGGCAGCGTGAAACTGGTGCGCACGACATACGGGCTGGCTGCGGTGATGGCCGACGTCGCCGCCGCCATCACCACCATCGGCGTCTTGCTTTGCGTGGCGATCGGTGCCGTAGCCAGCGCCGACGGCGTGATGCCGAAGCCGGCCAGCGCCACCACCTTGTCGTTGACCACCAGTTCCTGCGCCAGACGGCGCGTGGTGTCGGGAATGCCGGCGTCGTCCTTGACGATGACCTCGACCGTCTTGCCGCCGGCCTTGTTGCCGTTCTGCGCCATCCACAGCTTGATGGCGGCGTCGATCTGCTTGCCGGTCGAGGCCTGCTGCCCGGTCATCGGCAGGATGACACCGATCTTCAGGGTGTCGGCCTGAGCGTGCGCGTGGTGCATGCCGAACGCCAGCGCTGCCGCTGCGGCGGCGCCGGTGATGAGGTGGAAGCGGCGGGAATTCATCGAGTGTCTCCGGGTTGAAAGATCGGCAGCGCAGCCATTGTGCGCAGCGGCGTGAAAGCCCGCCAGCCTGCTGTGGCGCTAGCAGCTATCGCACAACGGCATGGCTGGGCGCGCCGGCCTGGGTGCCGCCATGGGCGGTCAAAGACCGGACCAGACCTCGTTGGCGGTCTCGACCACCAGCTGCAGCTTGCGACGCTGATCCTCGACGGCAATGTTGTTGCCGTGCACGGTGCTGGAAAAGCCGCACTGCGGGCTCAGGCACAGCTGCTCGAGCGGCGCATGGCGGGCGGCTTCGTCGATGCGGCGTTTCAGCGCATCCTTGGTCTCGAGCTGCCCGAACTTGGTGGTCACCAGGCCCAGCACGACGATCTTGCCGGGCTTCAGGTAGCGCAGCGGCCTGAAATCACCCGAGCGCTCGTCGTCGTACTCCATGAAGATCGCATCCAGGTTCATCTCGGACAGCAGCGCCTCGGCCACCGGCTCGTAGTTGCCGGCCGCAGCGTGCGTGCTCTTGAAGTTGCCGCGGCACAGGTGCATGGCCAGCGTCATGCCCGCCGGCTTGAGCGCCACCACCTTGTTGATGAAACCGGCATAGCGGTGCGGCAACTCGTTGGGGTCGTCGCCGCGCTGGCGCGCCGCTTCGCGCATCTTTTCGTCGCATAGGTAGGCCATGTTGGTGTCGTCCATCTGCACATAGCGGCAGCCGGCGTCGTACAGGCTTTGCAGCTCCTCGCCATACGCGCGGGCAACGTCGTCGTAGAACACCGGATCGAGTTCGGGATAGGCCTGCCGGCTGATGCCGGCGCGGCCACCGCGGAAATGCAGCATGGTCGGGCTGGGGATCGTGACCTTGGGCATGAGGCGCAAATCGCCCAGCGCGTCGACCTGCGACTTCAGGTACTCGAAGTCGGCCCGCTGGATGTCCTTCACGTGGCGCACCGTGTCGATCACGCGGATCGCCGGCGGCGCCAGCTCTTCGCTGCCGTCGGGCTTGCGCACGGTGACCGGGATGTCGGTCTGCACGCCGCCGAGCTGGTCGAGAAAATCGATGTGGAAATAGGTGCGGCGAAACTCGCCGTCGGTGATGCTGAGCAAGCCGACGTCGCGCTGAAACTGCACGATCTCGGTGATGGCCTTGTCCTCTACCGCGCGCAGCTGTGCGGCCGTGATCTCACCCTTCGCCTTCTGCTCGCGCGCCTGCAGCAGATAGGCCGGACGCAGGAAGCTGCCGACATGGTCGGCCCGAAACGGGGGCGTGGTGCGAAGCGTCATGGCTGGGTCTCCGAAAGGGTGATGAAGCGGGGTCGAGGTCGGCGTGCGGCTACAGGTCGAGCACCAGCAGTCGCGTCTTCGAGCGAGAGCAGCAGGGCGTGAACTGGTCGTTGGCTGCCTGCTCTTCGGGTGTCAGGTAAAGGTCGCGGTGGTCGGGCACACCGTCGAGCACGCGCGTCAGGCAGGTGCCGCACACGCCCTGTTCACACGACGTGGCCAACACCACGCCGGCATTCTCCAGCGCGCGCGCCACCCGCCACCGTCTGGTCCTTGCCCACCGTGACGATGCGGCCCGAACTGGCCAGACGCACCTGGAAGCTGCCGTCTGTACCGGTGTCGGCTGGCGCGGCGCCGAAGTACTCGAAGTGCAGCTGCGCCTCGGGCCAGCCGGCTGCACGCGCACCGCCGAGCACGGCGTCCATGAAGCCCTGCGGCCCGCAGACATACAGGTGGCGGCCGGGCTGCTGTGCGGCCAGCACCGCCGCGAGATCGAGCTTTTGCGCCGCGTCGCCATCATCGAAGTGGAACTGCACGCGTGCGGCGAAGCCCGAGGTCGCGATGCGCTCGGCAAAGGCCGTACGCCCCGGCGAGCGGGTGCAGTAGTGCAGCGTGAAGCGGGCCCCGGTCAGCGCCAGGCGTTCGGCCATGCACAACAGTGGCGTGATGCCGATGCCGCCGGCCAGCAGCAGGTGATCGACCGCGTCGTGCGCCAATGCGAAGTGATTGCGCGGCAGGCTGATCGTCAGTTCGTTGCCCGGCTGAACGCCGTCGTGCAGCGCCTGCGAGCCGCCGCGCGAGGCCGCATCGCGCAGCACCGCGATCAGGTAGCGGTGCGTCTCGGTGGGGTCGTTGCACAGCGAATACTGGCGCTGCAAGCCGCCCGGCAGCTGCACGTCGACATGCGAGCCGGCCGAAAAGGCCGGCAGCGGGCGCCCGTCCACGCCCTGCAGCTCGAAACTGCAGATGCCCTCGGCCTCCACCGTCCTGCGGGTCACGCGCACGCGCAGGCTGGTGCTCATGCCAATCCCGGCGCGGCCACCTGCTCGGCGGCGATCAGGCGGTCGATGACCTTGCGCGCCTGCACGCCACCGGCATCGATGTTGAGCTTGAGCAACTCGCGCCCGGGCCACTGCAGCAGGTTGCGCTGCTGCTGCACCAGCACCTGCAGGTCCTCGCTGAAGATCTTGCCCTGGCCGTCGCGGATCTGCGCCGTCAGCGCCTTGTCGTCGGGGCGGAAGTTGCGCGCCATGCCCCAGAAGTACCAGATCGAGGTGTCGCTCTCGGGCGTGATGAAGTCGACCACGATGCTCGACACCTTCTGGTCGGCACCGGCGTGGTAGCCGCCCTGCCCCGCCAGCGCCACGCCGACTTCGATCATCACGTGGCTGGGCGGCGAGAAGCGGCAGATCTGCCAGCGGTCCACCGGCTGGTCGGTGGGCAGCTGGTGGCTGCGCAGCGCCATCTGCCAGAACGGCGGCGCCTGCACGCCGTTCATGAAGCGTTCGGTCACCACTTGGTCGCCGTCCACGCGCGTGCTGCTGGCGGCTTGGTCGATCTCTTTCTGGCCGATGCTGGTGGCGTGCACGTAGGTTTCGTGCGTCAGGTCCATCAGGTTGTCGATCATCAGCCGGTAGTCGCACGCGATGTGGAACAAGCCGCCGCCATAGGCCCAGGCGGGGTCTTGTGCCCACTTCAGGTCGGGCACGGCGGCCGGGTCGGCTTTGGCCGGGTCGCCCGGCCACAGCCAGACAAAACCGTGGCGCTCGACGATCGGAAAGCTGCGGATCGGCGCAAAGCCGCGCACGCGCTGACCGGGCATGGCCACTGTCTTGCCGTCGCAGCCCATTTCCAGGCCGTGATAGCCACAAACGAGCCGACCTTCGACCACGCGGCCCAGCGACAAGGGCGCGCCTCGATGCGGGCACCAGTCTTCCAGCCCCACCGCCTGCCCTTCGGCGCCGCGGTAGAAGACGATGCGCTCGCCGCAGACCTGGCGACCCAGCGGCTTGTCGTCGATCTCGGCCGGCGTGCAGGCCACGTACCACTGGTTGCGGGCAAACACGGCTCAACTCCCGGATCGCTGGAATGGATCCAATTTTGACAACGGACTGGCATGAATGCAAGATACCGCCGAGTAAATGGATCCAATCAATCTCCCTGCTCCTGAGGCCGTGAGTGTCGTGGCGGCTTTGCGCCAACTCATCGTCGACGGTGCCTATCCACCCGGCAGCCGGCTGGCCGAAATCCCGGTGGCCGATACGCTGGGGGTGTCGCGCACGCCGGTGCGCCTGGCCTTTCGCACCCTGGAGCAGGAGGGCCTGCTGGCGCGCGCCGGCAAACGCGGTCGGGTGGTGCGTGCCTTCACCGCCGCCGACGTGCTGTGCGCGATCGAAGTGCGCGGCGCACTCGAAGGGCTGGCGGCGCGCCGCCTGGCCGAAGCCGGGGTGCCACCGGCGCAGCGGGCAGTGCTGCAAGCGTGCCTGGACGAGGGTGAAATCGTGCTGGCCAAGGGCCATCTGGCCGAGGGCGACGTCGATCGCTGGGCGCAGCTGAACCGCACTTTTCATGCACAGATCGTCGACAGTACCGGCAGCCGAGTGATCGCCGACGCCATCGCGCGCAACAACCACCTGCCCTTTGCGTCGGCCGACTCGATCACCGTCGACAAGCAGGCGCTGGACCAGGCCTTGCGCAAACTGCAGCTTGCCCAGATGCAGCACCGGCTGATCGTCGACGCGCTGCTGGGCGGTGAGTCGGCGCGGGCTGAATCGCTGATGCGCGAACATGCGCTGATCGGGCTGCGCTACAACAGCCTGTTCGGGGACTTGCCGGCCGGTGCCTGACCTGGCCCGACCGGGTGGGCCGCTGCAGCCGTTATATTTTGACCTAGAACAAACCCTGAGCGAAGTGCCTGCCCGTGCTTCGTCGTCCAGGGACAGTCCAGGAGCTTTTCAGATGGTGTCCATGTTCGGTGCGCCGCCGCGCGCAGTCGCCTTGTCGTGCGTGATCGCCAGTGTCAGCCTGTTCAGCGGCTGCAACCGGCAAGCGCCACCCGCCGGCGGCCCGCCTGGCGGCGCCATGCCGCCGATGGCGGTGACCCTGCTCACGGCCGAGCCGCGCCAGGTGCCGGTCACCATCGACGTGGTGGCCACGCTGGAAGGGCTGCGCGAGGTGGAGGTGCGTTCACGCGTCACCGGCACGCTGCAGCAGCAGCTGTACAAGGACGGTGAAACGGTGAAGGCCGGCACCCCGATGTTTCGCATCGACCGTGCGCCGTTCGAGATCACGGTCGACAGCGCGCGTGCCGCGGTGGCGCAGGCCGAAGCGCGCGCCGAGCAGGCGCGCCGCGAGACCACGCGCCTGGCCGCGCTGGTGGCCGACCGCGCGATCAGCCAGCGTGAGGCCGATGACGCCGCCACCGGCGCCCGCACCGCCGACGCGGCACTGCTGGCGGCACGTGCACAGCTGCGCGACGCTCAGCTGAACCTGGGCTACGCCGAGATCAGCGCGCCCATTGCCGGCATCGCGCAGCGCGCACAGCGCAGCGTGGGCTCGCTGGTGTCGCCGTCTGCCGACAGCGGCCTGCTGACCACCATCGTGCAGATTGATCCGCTGTACGTGCGCTTTGCGCTCAGCGAGACCGAGGCGGCGCTGGTGCGCGGTGGCAAGGGGCGCCAGGTGCGCCTGCTGGGCCCCGACGGCCAGCCGGCGGCACAAGTCGGCCGGCTGGATTTCACCGGCTCGGTGGTCGACGCACGTCTGGGTACGGTGCAGATGCGCGCCGAAATTGCCAACCCCGGCGGCCAGTGGCTGCCGGGCCAGTTCGTGCGTGCGCAGATCGTCACCGGTGAGCAGCAGGCCTTCCTGGTGCCGCAGGCGGCGGTGCAAAGCGGCGACCAGGGCCGCTTCGTCTGGGTCATGGGCGCCGACGGCAAGGCCGCACCCCGGCCGGTGCAGGCCGGCCCCTGGCAGGGCCGTGACTGGGTCATCCGTTCGGGCCTGAACGCGGGCGACAAGATCATCACCGACAACCTGCTCAAGCTGCGTCCGGGCGCACCGGTGCAGCCGGCGCCCCCGCCCGGCGCGGGCCGGGGCGCAGCATCGGCCGCGACACCCGGCGTCGCGCCGGCGGCAGCATCCAGTGCCGCGTCGGCGGCGTCGAAGTGAGGGCCTGAGCGCATGTCCCGCTTCTTCATCGAAAGGCCGATCTTCGCCACCGTGCTGGCGCTGATCCTGCTGATCGCTGGCCTGGTGTCGGCCCGCTCGCTGCCGGTGTCCCAGTACCCCGAGATCGCACCGCCCACCGTCACCATCACCGCCACCTACCCTGGCGCATCGGCCGAGACGCTGGCGCTGACCGTGGCCGCCCCCATCGAAGAGCAGTTGTCCGGCGTCGAGAACCTGCTGTACTTCGACAGCAGCTCGTCGTCGAACGGCCAGACCACCATCACCGCCACCTTCGAGGTCGGCACCGATGTCGACAAGGCCACCTTCAACGTCAACAACCGCGTGCAGCTGGCCACGCCGCGCCTGCCCGACGAGGTGCGCCGCAACGGCGTGCAGGTGGCCAAGCGCTCGAACAACTTTCTGCTGGTGGTGGCGCTGACCTCGCCCGACAACAGCCGCGACACGCTGTTCCTGTCGAACTACGCCACGCAGTACGTGGTCGACGAACTCAAGCGTGTGCCGGGTGCGGCCGACGTCATCGTGTTCGGGGCGCGCGACTACTCGATGCGGCTGTGGCTGAAGCCCGACCGCATGGCGGCACTGGGCGTCACGCCGAGCGACATCGCGGCCGCCGTCAGCGCACAGAACGCGCAATTTGCAGCCGGCAAGATCGGCGCCTCTCCGTCGCTGCCGGGCCAGCAGATCGAGTACACGGTCACCGCGAGGGGCCGCCTGCTCGAGCCAGAGCAGTTCGGCAACATCGTGCTGCGCTCGGCAGGCGCCCAGGGCGTGTTGCGGCTGAAGGACGTGGCGCGCATCGAGCTGGGCGCGCAGAGCTACGACGCCAGCAACAGCGTGAACGGCCGTCCGGCCATCGCGCTGGCCGTGCTGCTGGCCTCGGGCGCGAACGCGCTGGACGTGGGCGACGCCGTCAAGGCCAAGATGGTCGAGCTGAAAGGCGAGCGCTTTCCGGCCGGTGTCGACTATCTGATCCCCTACGACACCACGATCTTCGTGTCGGCGTCGATCAAGGAGGTGCTGACCACCATCGCCGAGGCCACGCTGATCGTGCTGGCCGTGGTCTTCCTTTTCCTGCAGACCTGGCGCGCCACGCTGATCCCGATGCTGGCGGTGCCGGTGTCGCTGATCGGCACCTTCGCGGGCTTGCAGCTGTTCGGCTTCTCGATCAACACGCTGACGCTGTTCGCGATGGTGCTGGCCATCGGCATCGTGGTCGACGACGCCATCGTGGTGCTCGAGAACGTGGAACGCCTGATCCGCGTCGAGAAGATGCAGCCCATGCCGGCCGCGATCGAGGCCATGCGCGAGGTGCAGGGCGCGGTGATCGGCATCGTGCTGGTGCTGGCCGCGGTGTTCATCCCGGTGGCCTTTCTGGGCGGCATCGCCGGCCAGTTGTATCGGCAGTTCGCCGTCACCGTGACGGTGGCCGTGGTGCTGTCGGGCGTGGTCGCGCTGACGCTGACGCCGGCGCTGTGCGCGCTGCTGCTCAAGCCCGGCCACAACGCGACTGGCGAACGCCTGTTCAAGCCCTTCAACGTCGCCTTCGACTGGATCACGCGCCGCTTCATGGGTGCGGTGCATCTGGCGCTGGGCCATCGCGTGGTCGCCTTGCTGGTGTTTGCCGGCGTCATCGGCGGTGTGGTGCTGCTGCTGTCCAAGATCCCGAGCAGCTTCGTGCCGCCCGAAGACCAGGGTTTCATCATCGCCTCCGCGCAACTGCCCGACGGCGCCACGCTGGAGCGCACCGGCGCCACCACCGAGCGGCTGCGGCTGATGCTCAAGGACAACCCGGCGATCAGCAACATCTTCATCGTCAACGGCTTCGACCTCATCGGCGGCGGCAGCAAGAGCAGCGCGGCGACGATCTTCGTGCCGATGAAGAACTGGGAGGATCGCAAGCAGTCGTCGATGCAGCTGGCGCAGCAGGTCAGCGGCATGGGTTTCATGGCGCTGCCCGACGGCATCGCCTTCGCCTTCAACCCACCACCGATCCAGGGCCTGGGGCAGGCGGGCGGCTTCGAGGTCTACGTGCAGGGCCGCGGCGACGCCGATCCCAAGCGCCTGGCCGAGGTGACACAGACCTTCATGGCCGCGCTGGCGGCGCGCCCCGAGCTGACACCGCCCAACACCTTCTACCGCCCCACGGTGCCGCAGCTGCGCGTCGAGGTCGACCGCGAGAAGGCGCTGGCGCTGGGCGTGCCGATCGGTGACGTCTTCTTCGCGCTGCAGGCGCAGATGGGATCGCTGTACATCAACGACTTCAACAAGGCCGGCCGCACCTACCGTGTGACCATGCAGGCCGACGCGCCCTACCGCGCGCGGCCCGAGGACCTGGGGCAGTTGTACGTTCGATCGACCACCACGCAGCAGATGGTGCCGCTGAAGGCGCTGATCACGGTCAGCGAGATCATCGGGCCCGAACAGATCGAACGTTACAACCGCTACATCGCGGCCAAGGTGTTCGGCAACGCCAAGCCCGGCTTCAGCTCGGGCGAGGCGATCGCCGCCGTCGAGCAGGTGGCGCGTTCCACCCTGCCCGCGGGCTACGCGATCGAGTGGACCGGCCAGGCCTTCCAGGAAAAGCGCACCGGCAGCGCGTCGATCTTCGCCTTCGCCTTTGCGCTGGTGATGGTCTATCTGATCCTGGCCGCGCTGTATGAGCGCTGGGGCGTGCCGCTGGCGGTGCTGCTGGCCGTGCCTTTCGCGCTGCTGGGTGCGCTTGGCTTCGTCTTCCTGCGCGGCATGGAAAACGACATCTACTTCCAGATCGGTCTGGTGGTGCTGATCGGCCTGGCGGCAAAGAACGCGATCCTGATCGCCGAATTCGCGATGCAGGGCATGGAAGCGGGCAAAAGCGCCATCGACGCCGCGGCCGACGCCGCACGCCTGCGCTTCAGGCCGATCGTGATGACCTCGCTGGCGTTCGTGTTCGGCGTCGTGCCGCTGGTGCTGGCCACCGGCGCCGGGGCCGCGGCGCGGCAGAGCATGGGCTCGGGCGTGTTCGGCGGCATGATCATCGCCACCTTCGTGGCGCCGGTGTTCATCCCGATGTTCTTCTCGCTGCTGGCGCGCAAGCCGCGGCCCACGCACGGCCACCCGCCGCCCAACCTGCATCCCGGGGAGGGCCAGCCATGAAGCGCGCTGCCCGGGCCATGCTGCCGGCGCTGTCCGCGCTGTCCGCGCTGTTGTTGGCCGCCTGCGCGTCGGGCCCGGCGCCGCAGCGTCCCGACATCGTGCTGCCGGCGGCCTATGCCGGCAGCATCGCTGCCAGCAGCCCGGTGCTGGCTGCCGACTGGTGGAAGCTGTTTGCCGAACCCGGGCTGGACCAGCTGGTCGAGCTGGCCTTGGCCGCCAACCTCGACCTGCGCCTGGCGGCGGCGCGCATCGACGAGACCGCGGTCGCGCTGGGCCTGGCACGCGCCGCCCAATGGCCCAGCGTGGACGCCAATGGGTCGGTCAGCCGGATGCGCAGCAGCACCCTGACCGGCCAGCCGGTGTCGCCCAACGGACCGCGCAGCACCTCGCATCAGGTGGCGCTGACCACCAGTTTCGAGATCGACCTGTGGGGCCGTTTGCGCAACGCCACGCAGGCCGCGCAAGCCCAGCTGCTGGCCGCCCAGCATGCGCGCGACACCGTGCGCCTGGGCCTGGTCAGCGCGGTCGTGCAAGCCTGGCTGGGCGTGCGCACGCTCGATGCGCAGCAGGCCACGGTGGCCACGCAACGCAAGCTGCGCGACGACAGCCTGGCGCTGGTGCGCCGCCGCGTTGAAGGTGGCGTTGCGTCGGGCCTGGACCTGGCGCAGGCCGACGGCGCGGTGGCCGCGCTGGCGGCACAACAGCTCGAGCTGCACCGCCAACGTGAACTGCTGGTCAACCAGCTCGGCCTGCTCAGCGGCCAGCCCGGCCTGCAGCTGCCGGTCGACGCGCGCGCGCTGCCCTCACCCGTCACGGCGCCGGCCGGTTTGCCGTCCGAGTTGCTGCTGCGCCGCCCCGACCTGCAGCAGGCCGAGGCCACGATGCGGGCCTCGTTCGCGCAGTACGAGGTCACGCGCAAGAGCGCCTGGCCCAGCCTGTCGCTGACCGGCAGCTTCGGTGCCCAGAGCGCCGACCTGGTCGACCTGCTGAAGGCCGGGGCGCGCACCTGGGCCTTCGGGCCGTCGCTGCTGGTCTCGGTCTTCGATGCCGGGCGCAACCAGGCGCGCACCGACGAAGCACGGGCGCGCGCCGAGCAGGCGGCCATCAACTGGCAGCAGGCGGCGCAGACCGCGTTTCGCGAGGTTGCCGATGCCCTGGTCAACGCCCAGCAGCTGGCGGCACAGGCGGTCGAGGTCGAGCGCCAGCGAGGCGCTGCACTGGAAGCACAGCGCATCGCCCAGCGGCGCTACGAAGCGGGCTACTCGGGTTTCCTTGAAGTGCTGGACGCGCAGCGCGGTGCGCAGGACGCCGAACTGGCCTTGCTGCGCGCACGCCAGGCGCGGCTGGACGCCAGCGTGGCGCTGCTGAAGGCGCTGGGCGGCGGCTGGCAGGCCGAGCCGGCACGCTGAGCTGAACTGAGCCTGCGGCGAACCGCGGTTCGCCGTCTGGCCCTCTGATTCGGCGCAAGCGCTCGACCGCGGGGGACGCCTTGATGCGTCACCTGGGTTAACCCTGGTCGCCGGCCGTCGCCCCCGGTTTCGCTTTGATCTGGCTCAGCAACGCTGCGCAGGCTGGCGTTGCTGCTCTTGGCGTGCGCCTGCAATCGATGTATACAGTATTCATTGATCGCCGGCACACCGCCGGCGCCCTACCGCAGGGGCATCGTTTGAGTCTGGACATGAAGCGCGTGAACCGGGCGCCAGCCCTGGGCGAACAGGTCTACGAGACGCTGCGTGGTCATCTGCGCAGCGGCGAGATGATGGCCGGCCAGCCGCTGCAAGAGGTGCAGCTGGCCGAACGCCTGGGGGTCTCGCGCACACCGGTGCGCGAAGCCATGGCCCGACTGGCCAGCGAGGGCCTGCTGGCCGCCGACGGCCGCAGCTTCACGGTGCCGGCACTCACGCTGGCCGACGTCGACGACATCTACGAGGTGCGCTTCCTGATGGAGCCGCCGGCGATGCGCGGCGTGGCCGCCCGCACCACCGACCGCGCGCTGCGCGCGCCCATCGACACCGCAGTGGCCGACGCGGCAGCCGCCCATCACGATGGCGACAGCGAGGCCTTTCGCCAGGCCAACGTGCGCTACCGCGCCGCCTGGCTGGCGCTGGTGCGCAACACCCGGCTGGTGCGCGTGATCGAGCTCTATGCCGACCACATGCAGCACATCCGCGCGCTCACGCTGGGCGATGTCGGTGTGCGCCGCATCGTGCTGCGCGGTCTCAAGCGCATCGCGGCGGCACTGACCGCGGGCGACGGCGACGCCGCCGCGGCCGCCGTGCACGAGCATCTGATCCAGGCCCGGCATGCCTTCATCGAAGCCACCGGCCTGACCGCCACGGCGCAGGCCGGCAAGCCCAGCGCCAGCAAGCGCACAACTAGGAAAGCGGCATGACCATATTGGCCGAAATCCCCTATGGCGCCTACTGGAGCACGCCTTTCGCGCGCTGGCAGGGCAGTCTGGCGCACCTGCACAGCGTCGAATTCGCCGCCCATGTCGCGCGCGCCGAACTGGCACGGCGCCACATCGACCCGGCCGTGTTCGACCATGGCGTGCTCGGTCTGTCGGTGCCGCAGCGGCATGCGTTCTACGGCCTGCCCTGGCTGGCCGGCTTGATCGGCGCGCCGCAGCTTGGCGGGCCGACGCTGATGCAGGCCTGCGCCACCGGCGTGCGAACCTTGCTGGCGGCCACGCAAGAGCTGTGCTCGGGCCTGGCGCAGTGCGCGCTGGTCGTGACCTGCGACCGCACGTCCAACGGCCCGCACCTGTATTACCCCGATCCGCGCGCGCCCGGCGGCACCGGCAAGTCCGAGAACTGGGTGATGGACAACTTCGGCTGCGACCCGCTGGGCGGGCACTCGATGCTCGTCACCGCCGAAAACGTGGCCAGCACGCACGGCATCGGCACCGCTGCGCAGCACGAGGTCGTGCTGCACCGCGAGGCGCAGTACGCGCAGGCGCTGGCCGATGATTCGGCGTTCCTGCGCCGCTTCATGACGCTGCCCTTCGAGGTGCCCGCACCAGGCTGGCGCAAGACCCTCAGCACGCTGGCCGGCGACGAAGGCGTGTCGCGCTCGACCGCCGAAGGGCTGGCGGCACTCAAGCCCGTGCAGGAAGGCGGCAGCGTCACCTTCGGTGCGCAGACGCATCCGGCCGACGGCAATGCGGCCATCGTCGTCGCCACGCCTGAACGCGCCCGCGAGCTCAGCCGCAACCCGAAGATCGCGATTCGGCTGCACGGCTTCGGCCAGGCCCGCGTAGCGCTGGCGCGCATGCCCGAGGCCACCGTGCCGGCGGCCAAGGCCGCACTCGCGCAGGCCGGCCGCGAGATCGGCGACATGGCGGCCATCAAGACGCACAACCCGTTCGCGGTCAACGACCTGTACTTCGCCAAGACCATGGGCGTCGACTGGCGAGGCATGAACAACTACGGCTGCTCGCTGGTGTGGGGCCATCCTCAGGCCCCGATGGGCACCCGCGCGGTGATCGAGCTGATCGAAGAACTGGCCCTGCGCGGTGGCGGCTTCGGCCTGTTCACCGGCTGCGCCGCCGGCGACACCGCGATGGCCGTGGTGCTCGAGGTCACCGACGCCTGAACGGCCGAAAGCGCAGCATGGACCTGTCGCAATGGATCGCACAGCACGCCCGGCACACGCCGGACAAGGCGGCACTGCATTTCGAAGGCCGCGACATCGGCTATGCCGCGCTGGCAGGCTGGATCGATGAGATCGCGGTCGGCCTGGTGTCGCGCGGCATCGGGCCCGGCAAAGTGGTGGGCTGGCTGGGCAGCAACAGCCCCGCGATGCTGGCCACGCTGTTCGCCTGCGCGCGGCTGGGTGCGATCTTCATGCCGCTGAACTGGCGGCTGGCACCGCCCGAACACCAGGCGCTGCTGCGCGCCGATCCGCCAGCGCTGCTGGTCGTCGACGTTCCCTTCGTCGCCGCCAGCGCGGCCGCGTCGATTGCGCCGCCAACCACCGCCTGCATGGCGCTGGGCAACCCAGTGCCGGCCGGCTGGCAGCGCTGGGACGATCTGCCCGGGCGCGGGCTGCTGCCAGCCGCAGCGGGCAACGCCGATGCGCCGCTGCTGCTGTGCTACACCTCGGGCTCCACCGGCCGAGCCAAGGGCGTGCTGCTGACGCAGCGCGCGCTGCAGTGCAACGCCGCCAACAGCGTCGACATGCATGGCCTGGTGCCCGACGACCGCGTGCTCACCACGCTGCCGCTGTTTCACGTCGGCGGGCTGAACATCCAGACCCTGCCCGCCTTGCAGGCCGGCTGCACGGTCACGCTGCACGCCAAGTTCGACGCCGACGACACTTTCGACGCGATCGAACAGCAGCGCATCACGCTCACCGTGCTGGTGCCCGCGCAGCTCGACGCCATGCTGGCACACCCGCGCTGGGCCGGCGCCGACCTCGGCAGCCTGCGCATGATCTCCACCGGCTCGACCCAGGTGCCGATGCGCATCATCCAGGCCGTGCATGCGCGCGGCGTGCCGCTGGTGCAGGTGTGGGGCGCCACCGAGACCGCACCGATCGCCGCCTGCCTGCACGCCGACGAGGCGTTGCGCAAGGCCGGCTCGACCGGCCGCGCGGCACGCCACGGCGCGCTGCGCATCGTCGGCGCCGACGGACGCGATCAGCCCAGCGGCAGGCCGGGCGAGGTGCTGGCGCGCGGCGACAACCTGATGAGCGGCTACTGGCACGACCCCGAGGCCAGCGCGAATGCCCTGGCCGGCGGCTGGTTCCACTCGGGCGACCTCGGCCACCTGGACGACGAAGGTTTTCTCTACATCGACGGCCGGCTCAAGGACATGATCATCAGCGGCGGCGAAAACGTCAGCCCGGCCGAGGTCGAGGCGCTGCTGCTCGAGCACCCGCAGGTTGCCGAGGCGGTGGTCGTCGGGCGTGCCGACGAACGCTGGGGCGAGGTCGTCGTCGCCGTGATCGTGCCGCAGCCGGGCGCGACGCTGACGCGTGGGCAGCTGATCGCTTTGTGCGAAGGGCGCATCGCACGCTTCAAGCATCCCAAGGACGTGCTGTTCGTCGACACCATGCCACGCACGGCGCTGGGCAAGGTGCGCAAGGACGACGTGCGCCGCCTGGTCGCCGACGCGGCGGCGCCCAGCGGCGTCACCCCCACCACGAAGGAGCGCATGGCATGACGCTGAAGATCGGAATCGACGTCGGCGGTACCTTCACCGACTTCGTGGTCGCTCGCGACGGCCAGCCGCCGTTCATCCACAAGACCTTGTCGACACCGGCCGACCCGTCGATTGCGGTCGTCGAGGGCCTGGCACAGATCGCCGCCGCACTCGATCCACCGCTGTCGCTGGAAGCCTTCGCATCCTCGATCTCGACCATCGTGCATGGCACGACCGTGACCACCAACGCCACGCTCACGTCCACCGGAGCGCGCTGCGCGTTGCTGACCACCGAAGGCGTGCGGGATGCGCTCGAGATGCGGCGCGGCATTCGCGAGGCGCAGTACGACAACCGCTACACCAACGTGCAGCCGCTGGTGCCGCGGGCGCGCCGCATCGGCGTGGCCGGCCGCATCGATCGCGACGGCCGCGAGCTGACGCCGCTGGACCTGGACGCGGTTCGTACCGCGCTGGCCACCTGGCGCGACGAAGGCGTGCAGGCGGTGGCGGTGTGCTTCATGAATTCGTTTGCGCAGCCGGCGCACGAACAGGCGGCGGCCGAACTGGTGCGCCGCGAGATGCCCGATGCCTACCTGTCGGTGTCGACCGACCTGCTGCCGTCGATCCGCTTCTACGAACGCGTGAGCACCACCGCGCTCAACGCCTACGTCGGCCCCAAGCTCGAGCATTACCTCGACCAGCTGGTCGATCGCCTCGCCGGCATCGGCTTTGGCGGCCTGCTGCTGATCATGCAGTCCAACGGCGGCGTGATCTCGCCGCAGGCCGCGCGCGACAAGGCGGCGCTGACGCTGCTGTCGGGCCCCGCGGGTGGCCCCGGCGCAGGGCTGTTCTATGCCGGCGCGCACGGTCAGGACCGCTGCATCACCACCGACATGGGCGGCACCAGCTTCGAGGCCTCGGTCGCGGTCGGCGCGCCGATGCTGAAGAACGATGGCGAGATCGCACGCCACAAGATCGCGCTGCCGATGCTGGACATCCACACCATCGGCGCCGGCGGGGGGTCGATCGGCTGGCTGGACGAAGGCGGCCTGCTGCGCATGGGCCCGCAAAGTGCCGGCGCCGACCCCGGCCCGGCCTGCTACGGCCGCGGCGGCACCCTGCCCACCACCACCGACGCCAACGTGGTGCTGGGCTATCTCGACCCCGAATTCTTCGCCGGTGGCCGCATGGCGCTGGACGTGGCTGCCGCGCGCCGCGCGATCGACCAGCACATCGCGCAGCCGATGGGCCTGAGCATCGAGCAGGCCGCTGCCGGCATGTACCGCGTGGCCTGCAACAACATGGCGCAGGGTGTGCGCGAGGTGACCATCAAGCGCGGCTTCGACCCGCGTGAATTTCCGCTCATTCCCGGCGGCGGCGCGGGCCCGATCCACGGCTGCCTGATCTGCAGCGAGCTCGGCATCCCGCTGCAGATCGTGCCGCGCGAGGCCTCGGTGCTGTGCGCCTTCGGCATGCTGATGTGCGAGCTGCGCCACGACCATGTGCGCACCTTCGTCACGCGGCTGGAGGCGATCGACTGGGTGCAGCTGAACGCACTGGTCGGCGCGATGGCCGACGAGGGCGCACGCGCGCTCGAAAGCGAACGCATCGCTCCCGAACACCGGCGCTTCGAGCTGCGCCTGGACTGCCGCTACATCCGCCAGTACCACGAGGTGTCAGTGGCGCTGCCACTGGCCGTGATCGAACGCCGTGACGCCAGCGCCATCGCCAAGGCCTTCCACGCCGAACACCTGCGGCTGTACGGCTATGCGCTGGAAGGTGAAGCCACGCCGGTGGAGATCATCAACGTGCGGCTGCAGGCCATCGGCGCCACCGAGCGGCCGGCCTACCGCAGCGAGACCGCCGGTGATGCCGACGCCAGCGCGGCACGCAAGGGCCGGCGCAGCGTCTACATCCCCGAGCGCAACGCCTTCGCCGAGGTGCCGGTCTACGACGGCCACCGCATGCGCTGCGGCCACCGCATCACCGGCCCAGCGCTGATCGAACAGCAGACGACGGCGATCTTCGTCAGCGACGGCTTCGACTGCGTGGTCGATGCCCTGGGTTCGTTCGTGCTGCATGTCAAGGGACGCGAAGCCCTGGTGAAAGCGGCGCCGGCCCATCCCCAGGAGGTGGCAGCATGACCATCGACCCGATCCTGCTGTCGGTCTACGCGCGCACCTTCAAGTCGATCACCGACGAGATGAGCATCTCGATGGAGCGCACGACGCGCAGCCCCATCCTGTGCGAGGCCAAGGACTACGTCACCGGCCTCTACGACGCCGAGGGCCGCATGCTCGAGCAGACCGAGAACCTGCCGATCCTGGCGTTCTCGCTGGCACCGGTGTGCAAGCACATCCGCAAGACCTTCGACGGCGACATTCACCCCGGCGACGTGTTCTTCCACAACGACGTCTTCACGCTGGGCAACCAGAACAATGACGTCGCGGCATTCAAGCCGGTGTTCCTCGACGATGAGCTGGTCGGCTGGACGGCCGTGAAGGGCCATCAGGCCGACATCGGCGGCGCGGTGGCGGGCGGCTACAACCCGAACGCGGTCGAGGTCTGGCAGGAAGCGCTGCGCATCCCGGCGGTCAAGATCGTCGAGCGCGGCAAGCTGCGCCAGGACGTGTGGAACCTGATCTTCGCCAACGTTCGGCTCGACATCGTGCAGCACGACATGAAGGCCGAGATGGGCGCCTGCACGGTGGGCGAACGCCGCATGATCGAACTGCTGCGCAAGTACGGCCGTGACAGCTTTCTGGCACACAAGCAGGCGCTGTTCGACGCCACGCGCCGCATGATGGAAGCCGAGATCGCCAAGATCCCGAACGGGCGCTACAGCGGCGAAGGGCGCGTCTACTACGACGGCCGCCACGAGGGCAGCCAGTTCACCATCCGGGTCGACATCGAGGTCGAGGACAAGCGCATCCGCTTCGACTATTCACGCACCGATGCGCAGACCAACGGCTTCGTCAACGGCACCTTCACGTCCAGCGCGTCGGCCACCATCCTGACCCTGCTGCAGATGGTCAACCCCGACATCCCGCACAACGAGGGCATGGTCGAGCCGATCGAGATCCTGATCCCCGAGGGCACGATCCTGAACGCCGCGTACCCCAAGGCCACGACCTTCGGCAACCACCTGTGCCCGCCCAACGCCGACGCGATCCAGCGTGCGCTCAGCCCCGTGCTGCCCGACCGCGTGACCGCGGGCTGGAACAACCTGCTGGCCGCGCTGACCACCGGCGTCGACCCCGGCAGCGGCGAGAAGTACGTCGACATCGGCTTCATGGGCCTCAAAGGCGGCTCGGGCGCGCTGCAGGGCTGCGACGGCTACGACCACATCGGCATGATCGACGCCTCGGGCGGCGTGCTCGACCAGGACTACGAGATGTTCGAGCGCCAGACACCGCACCGGCTGATCAAGCACGAACTGCTGCCCGATTCGGCCGGCGCCGGCCAGTGGCGCGGCGGGCTGGGCGTGGAGACGATCTTCGAGATCGGCTCGGACGACACCCAGCTCGTGACCTTCGGCGACGGCGACTTCGAAGGCGCCTTCGGCCTGGCCGGTGGGCACGGTGCAGGGCTGAATTTCATCCGCCTGCGCTACCCCGACGGCAAGACGGTGGTGCCGCGCAACAAGGACCTGATCACCGGCGTGCCGCGCGGCACGATCTACCACCAGGTGGCCAACGGCGGCGGTGGCTGGGGCGACCCCTTGCGGCGCGACCGCCGCCTGCTCGCTGCCGAAGTGCGCAACGGCGTCATCAGCCGTGAGGCCGCAGTGCGCGACTACGGCATGAGCGCAGCCGAACTGGACGCGACATGAACTTCGACCTCAGCGACGAGCAGCGCGCGATCCGCGACAGCTTTGCGCGCTTCGTCGACGAGCGTGTGCTGCCGCAGGCGGCGGCCATCGACGAGGCGCGCGAGTTTCCGCGCGCGCTGTTCGGCGAGCTGGCCGCGCTGGGTCTGTTCGGCCTGCGCTACCCCGAGGAAGCCGGAGGCTCGGGGCTCGGGCTGACCGAGTTCTGCCTCGCCCTGGCCGAGATCGCGCGCGGATCGATGTCGCTCGCCGGTGCGGCGGCGATGCAATCGCTGATGGGCACCAAGTTCTTGCACATGCTGGGCAATGCCGACATCGTCGAACGGCTGTTCGCACCGGCACTGCGCGGCGAGAAGATCGGCGCCGTCTGCATGACCGAGCCCGATGCGGGCTCCGACCTCGACGGCATTCGCACGCGCGCCACCCGCTGCGACGGCGGCTGGCGGCTCAACGGCCGCAAGACCTGGGTCACCTCGGCGCCCGTGGCCGACTTCTTCACCGTCTTCGCCCAGGCCGGCGACGAAAAGAAGCTGACCATCTTTCTCGTCGAGCGACGCTTTGCGGGCCTGCACGTCGGGCGCGAGATTCACAAGATGGGCGTGTGGGCGCTGCCGACCTCGGAGCTGGCCTTCGACGACTGCTTTGTTCCCGACTCGCACCAGCTGTCGCGCGAGATCGGCGACGGCGCGGCGCAGCTGCGCAAGATGCTGGCCGAGATCCGCATCATCACCGGCGCCATGGCGCTGGGCGTGGCGCGTGCGGCGCTGGCCGAGGCGCTGCGCTACAGCGGCGAGCGGCGCCAGTTCGGCAAGCCCATCAACCGCTTCCAGGCGATCCAGCTCAAGCTGGCCGAGATGGCCACCGAGCTCGAATCGGCGGTGCACCTGGTGCATTACGCGGCCTGGCTGCACAGTGCGGGCAGGCCGCACCACAAAGAAGCGGCGATGGCCAAGCTGCACGCGACCGAAGCAGCGGCGCGCATCTGCGACCAGGCCGCGCGCGTGCTCGCCAGCTACGGCTACGCAATGGAATACCCGGTGCAACGCTACCTGCGTGATGTGCGCTTCACGCTGATCGGCGGCGGCACCAGCGAGATCCTGAAACTCATCATCGCCAAGGAGTTGTCGTCATGACGGACGCCAGACCCATCCGGGTGGTACTTGCCAAGCCCGGGCTGGACGGTCACGACCAGGGCGCCAAGGTGGTGGCACGTGCCATGCTCGACGCCGGCTTCGACGTGCACTACACCGGCTTGCGCCAGACACCCGAGCAGGTGGTGCAGGCCGCGCTGCGCGCCGACGCCGACGTGATCGCGCTGTCCAGCATGGCGGGCTCGCACCTGCCCTTCTGCACCCGGCTCAAACCGCTGCTCGAAGCCGCCGGCCTGGGTGATCGGCTGTGGATCATCGGCGGCAACCTGCCGGCGCAGGACCACGACGCGCTGCGCGCACTCGGCTTCAAGGGCGTGTTCCAGACCGGCTCGCGGCTGGATGCGATCTGTGACTTCATCAAGGCCCACCGACCATGACACGCGACAACCCTGCGCGGCCCTTGCGCAACGAATCGGGCATCCCCATCCAGCCGCTGTACAGCGCCGCAGACGTCGAGGCCAGCGGCGGCCTGGCGATGCTGGGCGAACCGGGCGCCTACCCGTTCACGCGCGGCATCCACCCGCTGATGTACCGCAAGCAGCCGTTCACGATGCGCCAGTACACCGGCTTCGGCAACGCCGCCGACACCAACCGGCGTTTCAAGTTCCTGATCGACAACGGCCAGACCGGGCTCAACGTCGCCTTCGACCTGCCCACGCAGTGCGGGCTCGATTCCGACGACGCGGCGTCCGACGGCGAGATCGGCCGCGTGGGCATGGCGGTGGACACCTTGCGCGACTTCGAGGTCGCCTTCGACGGCATCGACCTCGACAAGATCACCGTGTCGCTGACGATCAACGGCGCAGCAGCGATCCTGATCGCGATGTACCTGGCGATGGCCGAGAAGCGCGGCTTCGATCTCAAGCGCCTGCGCGGCACGGCGCAGAACGATATCCTGAAGGAATACGTGGGCCGCGGCACCTGGGTGTTTCCGGTCGAACCGTCGATCCGGCTGGTCGGCGACACGATCGAGTACTGTGCCGAACACGCACCCAAGTACAGCCCGGTGTCGGTGTGCGGTTATCACATCCGCGAGTCGGGTGCCACGCCCACGCAGGAGATGGCCTGGGGTTTCTGCATCGCGCGCGCCTATGCCGACGAGGTGATCCGCCGCGGCGTGCCGGTCGACGAATTTGCGGGGCGCCTGTCGTACAACTTCAACATCTTCGGCAACCTGTTCGAGCAGGTTGCCAAATTCCGCGCCGGGCGCGGACTGTGGGCCAAGATCATGAAAGAAGAGTACGGCGCCACACAGCCGGGCTCGATGTGGCTGCGCATGATTGCCGGCGGCGGCGGTGGCGGGCTGACGCTCGAACAGCCCGAGAACAACATCGTGCGCGGCGCCTACTACGCGCTGATCGCCGCGCTGTCGGGCGCGCAGACCATGGCGCTGTGCTGCTACGACGAGGCCTACACCATCCCCAGCGAATATGCGCAGCGCATCTCGCTGCGCACGATGCAGATGCTGGTCGAGGAGATGGGCCTGGCCGAGACCGTCGATCCGCTGGGCGGCTCGTTTTACATCGAGACGCTGACCAACCAGATGCGCGCCGAGATGGAACGCATCATTGCCGAGACCGACGCCGCCGGGGGCATCGTCAAGCTGATCGCCGACGGCACGATTCAGTCCCGTGTGTCGGCACAGGCCTACCGCATGCAGCGCGCGATCGAGTCCGGTGCCTTCCCCAAGGTTGGCGTCAATCGTTATCGCAGCGCGACCGAAGAAGAACATGCGGTCGAAATGCACCCCTACCGGGCCGACGACGCGCGTGCGCAGATCGCCTCGCTGCAGCAGGTGCGCAACGAACGTGACGCGGTGGCGGTGGCCCGCGCGCTGCAACGCGTCGAGGCCGATGCGCGCACGGGCGTCAACCTGATGCCGGCCATCGTGGCGGCCGTCAAGGCCTACGCCAGCGTCGGCGAGATCACCACGCGCCTGGTCGGCGTGTTCGGCCGCTACCAGGAGCCGCTGCGCTTCGACCATCGCGACGAACCGGAGCTGGCGGCATGATGAACGCGGTCGAACGCTATCTGGCACCAACCACGTTGGCGCAGGCGCTGGCCGCGCTGGCCACGCCCGGCGGTGCCACGGTGCTGGCCGGCGGCACCGATTTGATGCCGCAGGCCAACGCCGGGCGCGTGAAAGCAGCCTCCACGCTGCTCAACATCCGCCGCGTGCAGGGGCTGTCGGCAGTCGCGCTCGATGGCAACGCGCTGGTGATCGGCACGCTGGCCACCCTGGCCACGCTGCAACACGACGCACTGGTGCGCGCGCAGGCGCCGCTGCTGGTCGACGCCATCGATCATTTCGCCAGCGACCAGATCCGCAACGCGGCCACGCTGGGCGGCAACCTGTGCAACGCTTCTCCGGCCGGCGATACGCTGACGCCGCTGCTGGCGCTGGATGCGCAGGTCGAACTGGCGCGGCTGACCGACGACGGCTCGATCGCCACGCGCCGTCTGCCCTTGGCCGACTTCTTCATCGCACCGGGCCGCACGCGTCGCGAGCCGCACGAACTGCTGACCGCGGTGCGGGTTCCGCTGCGCGGCACCGGACAGATCGCGCGCTTTCACAAGGCCGGCACCAGGCCGGCACTGGACATCTCGACGATCTCGATCGCCCTCGCCGCGCAGCGCGACGACCAGGGCTGCCTGCATGACGTGCGGCTGGCGCTCGGTGCGGTCGCACCCACCCCCGTGCGTGCGCACCGCGCCGAGGCGCTGCTCGAGGGCCGCCGGCTGGACGCCGCGCTCGCCGCGCAGGCTGCGCAGGCGGCCGCCGATGAGGCGACGCCGATCGACGACGTTCGCGCCACAGCCTGGTACCGCCGCGAGCTGGTGAACAACCTGACACGAAGGATGCTCGACGATGTCACTCAAGCATGAAATCCGCTTCCGGCTCAACGGTGTCGAGCAGCGCACCAGCGTCGACGTCGGCCTGAGCGCGCTGCAACTGCTGCGCGACGTGATCGGCCTGCCCGGCACCAAATATGGCTGCGGCGAAGGCGAATGCGGCGCCTGCACGATCCTCGTCGACGGCGCCTCGGTCAACGCCTGCCTGCTGTTCGCGGTCGATTGCGGCGGCCGTGAACTGACGACGATCGAGGGCCTGGCGGGCGACCCGCGGGCCCAGGCGCTGCGCCAGGCCTTCGTCGCCCATGGCGCGGTGCAGTGCGGCTTCTGCACGCCGGGCATGGTGGTGCAGGCCACACACTTGCTGGCCGTCGAACCGAAACCCGACGCGGCCAGTGCCAAACGCGCGATCGAAGGCAACCTGTGCCGCTGCACCGGCTATCAGAAGATCGTCGACGCCATCGTCGATGCCGGCGCCAGACTGGCCGACACCACGGCCGGAGACAAACAATGAGCGCGCTGCTCACGCCACCGGCGGCGTCTGGCAGCCTGATCGGCCAGCGCATCCCGAAGATGGATGCACCCGATAAGGCCAGCGGCCGCACACGCTACATCCACGACATCGACCTGCCGGGCCAGCTGCACGCGGCCATCCTGAGATCGTCGCGTGTGCATGCACGCATCCTGCGCATCGACACCACGGCCGCACGCGCGCTGCCCGGCGTGCACGCGGTGCTGACCGCCGCCGACGTGCCCGACCAGCAGCCGATCGGCGTGGCCAAGGACCATCTGCCGCTCAAGCGCGACCGCGTGCGCAGCGTGCGCGACGAGATTGCCGCCGTGGCCGCCGAAACCGAGGCCATTGCGCGCCAGGCGCTGACGCTGATCGAGGTCGAGTACGAAGATCTGCCGGTGCTGGCCGACGCGCGCGACGCGCTCGCCCCTGGCGCACCGCTGATCCACCCCGAGCCGCACGGTGCCGACCCCGCCAAGCCGGGCCTCAAGCCCGGCATGCCGATCGCGTTTGCGGGCAAGCCCGACAACATCGCCATGCGCTTCGACTACACGCATGGTGACGTGGCCCAGGGCGAGGCCGAATCCGACGTGGTGGTCGAAGACAGCTTCTCGCTGCACTACGTGACGCACTGCTGCATGGGCGTGTCGGGCGTGATCGCCGAATTCGACGCGCGCGGCAATCTGCTGCTGTACTCGAACACGCAGGTGCCCTTCCTGCACAAGCGCGAGTTCGCCGAGATCTTCCGCATGGACCCGGGCCGCATCCGCATCATCCAGCCGCCGATCGGTGGCGGCTTCGGCTCCAAGCTCGACATCTATCCGTTCGAGATCATCAGCGTCTACCTGGCGCGCGCCACCGGCCGGCCGGTCAAGCTGCTGTTCAACCGCGAGGAAGAGTTCCTCGCGTCGCCGACGCGCCAGCCGGTGCTGCTGACCCTGCGCTCGGGCTGCAAGCGCGACGGCACGCTCACCTTCCGCAGCGTGCGCACGCTGCACGACAACGGCGCCTACACGTCATGGGGTGCGACGACACCATTCGTGATGATGCAGACCTTCTCGTCGCTGTACCGCGTGCCGCATTGCGACTATCACACGCTGGCCGTCTACACCAACAACCCCTACGCGGGTTCGTTCCGCGGCTACGGCAACCTGCAGGCCACCTTCGCTGTCGAAGCGCACATGGACCAGATGGCCGAGGCGATCGGCATGGACCCACTGGCCTTTCGCCAGAAGAACGCGCAGCTGCAGGGCGAGGTCAGCGGCCAGGGCATGGTGTTTCGCAGCTGCGGCTTCCAGGACTGCCTGACGAGTGCTGCCGAGCGCAGCGACTTCGCGCACCGGCATGCCGAGTACGCGGCGCAACGGAACGCGCCGGGCGCAATCAAGAAAGGCATCGGCATCGCCTCGATGCTGCATGTGGGCGGCGGCGCGAAGATCTATCCGTCCGACGGCTGCGGCACCATCCTCAAGCTCGATGATTTCGGTCACGTCACCCTGATCACCGGTGCGTCCGAGATCGGGCAGGGATCCGAGACCGTGCTCTCTCAGCTGGTGTGTGAAGAGCTCGGCCTGCCGATGTCGGCGGTGACGGTGGTCAACAACGACACCGACATCACGCCCTGGGACGTCGGCGTGCACGCCAGCCGCACGACCTTCATCGCCGGCAACTCGGCGATCGGCGCGGCGCGCAAGGCACGCGACAAGATCTTCGCCGCGGCGGCGCCGCGCTTCGACTGCGCTGCCGACGACCTGGCGCTGCGCGACGGCCACATCGTGCGCCGCGCCAGCGGCGAGCCGCTGATCGAGATCGCGCGTTTTCTGCGCAGCCTGCACTTCAGCGACCGCGCCGAACTGGTGATGACCACCTTCTACTACGAGCCGCCGAGCGTGCACCAGGACAAGGGCTTCAAGGGCGACGTGTCGGCTGCCTACGCCTGGGCGGCACAGGTCGTCGAGGTCGAGGTCGACACCGACACCGGCGTGGTGCGCATGCTCAAGGTCACCGGCGCCCACGACGTGGGCCGGGTGCTCAACCGACTGGGCATCGAGGGCCAGATCGAAGGCGGCATCGTGATGGGCCAGGGTTATGCGCTGACCGAGAACCTGCTGGTCGAGAACGGCAACATCCGCAACCCGAACTTCCGCGACTACAAGCTCGTCACCGCGCCCGAGATTCCCGAGATGGACATCGCATTCATCGAATCGATGGACGGCGAAGGCCCGCAGGGCGCCAAGGGCGTGGGCGAGGCACCGGCGATCTGCATCGCCGCGGCCACAGCAAACGCGATCTACAACGCCACCGGGGTGCGCATCACCAGCCTGCCGTTCACGCCCGAACGGGTCTACCGCGCGCTGCACGGCGTCTTGCCGCCAGTGCCGCCCGTGCCGCCGATCGTGGAGCGGCCGGCGTGAAAGCGCGCACCGTGCTGTCGCTCGAGCAGGCGCTGTCGCTGCCGTATGCGACGCTGCGCTTTGCCCAGCTCGGCTGGCGCGTGATCCGCATCGAGGCCGTGGGTGGCGACGGTCTGCCCGGTGACCCCAACCGCTACATCGGCGCGCCAGTCGCCGGTGACGATGCGAACGACAGACGCAGCTATTTCGTGGCGCCCAACGTCGGCAAGCAGGCGATCGCGATCGACCTCAAGCGCGCCGAGGGGCAGGCGCTGCTGCGCCGGCTGCTGGTGGCGCTCGACGTCGACGTCTTCTGCTGCAACACCCTGCCGCGCCGCTACGCGCCACTGGGCATCGACTACGACTCGCTGGCCGCCGCCCGGCCAGGCCTGATCTGGGCCGGCATCTCGGCGCTTGGCCCTGACGCACCCGACACGCCGGGCTATGACCCGGTGCTGCAGGCGCTGGCGGGCTACATGGAACTGACCGGCGCTGCCGACGGCCCACCCACGCTGGCGGGCGTGCCCGTCATCGACCTGAAAGCCGGCGATGAAGTCTTTGCCCAGGTGATGCGTGCACTGCTCGAGCGCGCCGAAACCGGCCAGGGGCAGCGCATCGACGTGTCGATGCTGCAGGCGGCCGCATCGTGGCTGATCACCACGCTGCCTCTGCTGGACTTCGGCTGCGAGCCGCACGAGGTCAGGCGCAGCGGCAACGAACACCGCAAGTTCATCCCGACCAATGTCTACCGCAGCGCCGACGGCTACCTGTACATCGCGATCGGCAGCGACGCGCAGTGGCAGCGTCTGTGCGCAATCGACGGTTTTGCCGGCTGCGCCAGCGCGGCGCGAGCGACCAATGAGGGCCGCCAGAAAGATCGTGCGGCGATCCAGCGCGACGTGGCGGCGGCCGTGGCGCCCTGGCGCAGCGCCGAACTGGCCGCAGCGCTGTGTGCCGCCGGTCTGCCGAACGCGCCGATCAACGACATCGCGGCCGTGCGCGACATCCCGGCGCTGCAGCAGCGGCTGACCACCACGCAGCTGCCGGGCGGCACCACCGCACACATGCCGCCGATGGCGGTCGACGTGGCTGGCGCGCGCAGCCAGCTTGCGTTCGCACCGCGCTACGGCGAGCACACCCGCGGCGTCTTGGCCGAAGCCGGCCTGACCGGACCGGAAGTCGCGCAACTGTTCGAACTCGGGCTCGTCGCCTGAACCCCCTATGCCGCAGACCCCCATGAACCGCAGCCCGTTTGCCAACCCGCTGCTTGCCAAGGCCGCTTCGCTTGCGCGCGGCGCACCACGCCACGTGGCCGTGATCGGCGCCGGCTCGATCGGGCCCGACATCGCGTACTACCTCAAGTCCGCGCTGCCGGGCCTGAAGCTGACCCTGATCGACATCCAGCAGCCGGCGATCGACGCCGCGCTGGCACGGCTGCGCGGCTACGCCGACAAGGCGGTGGCGCGCGGCAAGCTCGATCCCGCAGCCGCCGCGGCGGCGCTGGATCAGCTCGAGGGCAGCACCGACTACAACCGGCTGGCCGACTGCGACTGGGTGATCGAGGCGGCGACCGAAGACCTGGCGCTCAAGCGCCGCATCTTCGCCGAGGTCGAAGCGCGCGTGGGGCGCGACGCTGTGATCACGTCCAACACCAGTTCACTGCCGGCGGCCCGCATCTTCGCCGGGCTGCAATGCCCCGATCGCGCGACGGTCACGCATTTCTTCGCGCCGGCCTGGCGCAACCCGGCGGTCGAGGTGATCGACTGGCCACGCGCCGACCCGGCGCTGCTGGCTTGGCTGCGGCGCTGCTTTGCCGCCACCGGCAAGTTGCCGCTGACGACCAGCGACGCGGCCTGCTTCATGCTCGACCGCGTGTTCGACAACTGGTGCAACGAGGCGGCCTTGCTGCTGAGCGACGCCAGCGCCGCCCAGATCGACAGCGTGGCGGCCGAGTTCGTTCACGCCGGCCCGTTCTTCGTGCTCAACCTCGCGCAGGGCAACCCGATCATCATCGAGACCAACACGCTGCAGGCCGAGGAGGAAGGCGCGCACTACCGGCCGGCATCGATCTTTCGCTCGGTCGCGCGCTGGGACACCGTGGCACCGGGCAAGGCCGTGGCGGTAGGCGACGCCTTGCGCGCGCGCATCCACGATCGGCTGCTCGGCGTGCTGCTGTCGCAGACGGTCGACATCCTCGATCGTGGCATCGGCACCGGTGCCGATCTCGACCTCGGCTGCCGCGTCGCACTCGGCTTCAAACGTGGGCCGCTGGAGATCATGCGCGAGGCAGGTGACGCCGAGTGCCAGCGCATCCTGCGGCAGTTCGTGCATGACCGCCCTGGCATGCCCACTGCCATGCGTGCCTGGGTCGGGTACCAGCCGCTCGAGCGGCATGTCCTCGTCGATCAGATCGACGGCGTGAAAGTGATCACGTTGCGCCGCCCCGAGGCGCTGAATGCGCTGCACGATCAGATGACCGACGAGATCCTGGCCGTGATCCGCCGTCATGAAGACGACCCGACGGTGACCGGTTTCGTGATCGTCGGCTACGGCACCAAGGCCTTCTGCGCCGGCGCCGACATCGGCCGCTTTCCGTCGCTACTGGGTGACGCCGAAGCCGCCGCGCAATACGCACGCGACTGCTCGCGACTGCTCGTGCACCTCGACCGCTGCAGCAAGCCTGTGGTGGCCGCGCTCAACGGCATGGCGCTGGGTGGTGGCTTCGAACTCGCGATGCGCTGTCACGCCCTGGTCGCGCAGCGCAGCGCTTGGATGCAGCTGCCCGAAGTGACGCTGGGCATCCTGCCCGGCATCGGCGCCCTGGCCGTGCCCTACCGGCGCTGGCCGGCCGCCGGTGCGGTGTTCCACCGCATGCTGCGCCACGGTGAGCGCCTGCAGGCCGAGCAAGCGCACGAACTGGGCATCGTCGATGCCCTGGCCGACGACTTCGACAGCCTGATGACGCTGGCCGTGGCGCAGGTGCAGGCACTGGCCGGCCGTGTGCCGCGCATTGGTGACGCCAGCGTCGCGCCGCCGGCCTTTGCGGCCGAAGCGCCCTGCTCGGCCGACGGCCGCGCGCTCAGTGCCGGCGTGGTCGCGTTGATCGAATCGGCGGTGCGCGACGCCGCTGCGGCGCCGCACCTGCACGGCGCGCTCGAGATCGGCTATCGCGCCTTCGGCGCGGTAGCCTGTACGGCGGCAGCGCGCGAAGGCATCGCCGCATTTCTGGACCGGCGGACGCCCGACTTCGGCGCTACCGGCTGACCGCTTAGCTTGTTCAACCCCAGAAGGAGACAGTCCATGAGAAGGCTTCATCTTGCCTCGGCAATCGCCCTGGCAGCCATGCTGGTTTTTGCGCCCGCCCAGGCGCAGACGACGATGACCGCGTCGTCCTGGGTGCCGCCCGCGCACCCGCTGACGGCCAACATCTTCGTGCCCTGGCTGAAGGAGGTCGAAGCCGCAACGCAGGGGCGCGTCAAGTTCAACATCCTGCCCAAGGCACCGGTGGCACCGCCGCAGACCTTCGACGCGGTGAAGGACGGCGTGGTCGACGTCTCGTTCACGGTGCAGGGCTACACGCCGGGCCGATTCGTGCTGACCAAGATGGCCGAGTTCGGCTTTCTGGGCGATTCGGCCGAAGCGACCTCGGTCGCCTACGAGCGCATGCACCAGAGGCATCTGGCCCGGCTGGGCGAGCACAAGGGCGTGAAGGTGATCGCGGTCTTCACGCACGGGCCGGGCGAGATCTTCACCGTCAGCAAGCCCGTCACGAGCCTGGCCGACCTGCAGGGCATGAAGATCCGTGTCGGCGGCGGCATCGTCAACGACTTCACCCGCGCGCTGGGCGCGAGCCCGCTGCTCAAGCCGTCGAGCGAATCGTTCCAGATGCTGCAAAGCGGCGTTGCCGACGGCATCTTCTTCCCACCCGAGTCGATCCCAGGTTTCAAGCTCACCAGCCTGATCAAGCAGGGCACGATCGTGCCCGGTGGCCTGTACAACACCAGCTTCGTGATGATGATGAACGAGGCCAAGTACAACGCGCTGCCGCAGGCCGACCGTGATGCGATCGACAAGCTGTCGGGCGAGCACTTTGCGCGCCTGGCGGGCAAGGCCTGGGACGCTGCCGACACCGCCGGCATGGCGACCATGAAGGCGGCCGGTGTCCATCTGCAGACCGCCAGCCCGGCCTTCATGGCCGAGATCAGGTCGCGCACCGACCCCATCGAACAGGCCTGGGCTGCCGAGATCAAGCCCAAGGGGGTGGACGGGGCGGCGCTGATGAAGGAGTTCCGCGCCGAGATCGCCAAGGTGGCGGGCGGCAAGTGAGGCTGCCGCGATGAGCCCAGATGCTGCCGAGGCGTCGCGCTGGCGGGGTGCCGAGCGGCTGCTCGGCATCGTCGCCGCGCTGCTGCTGGTGGCGCTGACCTTGTTGACCTGCATCGACGTCATCGGCCGCTACTTCCTGGACCGGCCGTTGACCGGCGCCTTCGAGCTGACCGAACTGGCCATGGGCGCCCTGGTCTTCTCGAGCCTGCCCCTGGTCTCGCTGCACCGCCAGCAGGTCACGGTCGATCTGTTCGAGTGGCTCATCCCGCGCGCCTGGCGGCGTGTGCAGAACGCGATCATCGACCTCAGCGCCGCGGCCTGCGTGGGCGTGATCGCCTGGCAGCTGTGGCGCCGCGCGGTCAACATGGCAGCCGCCGGCGAAACCACGGCCACACTGCAGATCCCGGTCTACCCGCTGGTCGGCTACATGGCGCTGCTGGCAGGCGTCACCGTCGTCTTGATGCTGGCCATGGCCTGGACCGACGCCACCGGCAAGGCGCCACGATGAACGAGGCCCTGCTCGCCTTCGCGGCGATGTTGCTGCTGGCCTTTGCGCGCATGCCGATCGCTTTCGCGATGGGGCTGGTCGGTTTTGCCGGTTTTGCGCTCAAGGCCAGTGCACCGGCCGCGCTGGCGATGGTCGGCGCGGTCTCGTACGAGACCGGGTTGTCGTATGCGCTGTCGGTCGTGCCGCTGTTCGTGCTGATGGGCAACCTGGTCACTCGCGCGGGACTGTCCGAAGAACTGTACGAGGCCTCGCATGCCTTCCTCGGCCACCGCAAGGGCGGGCTGGCGATGGCCACCATCGTCGCCTGCGGCGGTTTTTCGGCGATCTGCGGCTCCAGCGTGGCGACCGCAGCGACGATGGCCAAGGTGGCGGTGCAGCCGATGCGAGAGCACGGCTACTCGGACGCCCTCGCCACGGGCTCGGTGGCCGCCGGCGGCACGCTGGGCATCCTGATCCCGCCCTCGGTGGTGCTGGTGATCTACGGCATCCTGACGCAGCAGAACATCGGCAAGCTGTTCATCGCCGGCATCCTGCCCGGCCTGGTCGCGGTGCTGTGCTACCTGGGCGCGATCGCGGTCACCGTGCGGCTCGACCCGACGGCCGGCCCGCCCGGGCCCTACGTGGCCTGGCCCGCGCGGCTGCGTGCGCTGCGGCGTGTGTGGGGTGTGCTGGCGCTGTTCGTGCTGGTGCTGGGCGGCATCTACGGGGGGGTGTTCACGCCCACCGAGGCAGCGGCCATCGGCGCGGGCGGTGCGTTCGTCTTCGCGATCTTCCGCCGCGGCTGGTCGACCGCCTTCCTGCGTGATGTGCTGGTCGAAAGCGCGGTCACGACGGGCATGCTCTTCACGATCCTGATCGGCGCGCTGGTGTTCGCCAACTTCGTCAACCTGACGACCATGCCCGCTGAATTGATCGCCTTCACCGAGCGCTTCGCGTCCACGCCCATGCTGGTGATCGTCGCCATCTGCGCCATCTACGTGCTGCTGGGCTGCGTGCTCGAAAGCATGTCGATGATCCTGCTCACGGTGCCGATGTTCTATCCGCTCGTCGCCCACCTCGGCTATGACCTGATCTGGTTCGGCATCATCGTCGTCGTCGTCACCGAGATCAGCCTGATCACGCCGCCGGTGGGGCTCAATGTCTTCGTGCTGCGCAGCGTGCTGCCCGACATCCCGACCCGCGAGGTGTTTCGCGGCGTGATGCCCTTCGTGATGTCCGATCTGGTCCGGCTGGCGATCCTGATCGGATTTCCGGGCATCACGCTTTACCTGACACGCTTCGTCGCCTGAGATGGATGCCCCCGTGCTGCCCGAGGTGTCGCTGGCTGACAAGTACCGGCTCGAGCGCGGCCGCGTCTACCTCACCGGCGTGCAGGCGCTGGCACGGCTGCCGATGCTGCAGCATGCGCGCGACCGCGCCGCCGGGCTGAACACCGCCGGCTACGTCACCGGCTATCGCGGCTCGCCGCTGGCCGGGCTGGACAGCGCGCTGCACCAGGCCGCGCCGCATCTGGCCGAACACCACATCCGCTTCCAGCCCGGCGTCAATGAGGATCTGGCCGCCACCGCCTGCTGGGGCACGCAGCAGCTGCACCTGCTGCCCGATGCGCAGCGCGACGGCGTGTTTGCGATGTGGTACGGCAAGGGCCCGGGCGTGGACCGCTGCGTCGACGTCTTCAAGCACGCCAACCACGCCGGCACCGCACCGCATGGCGGCGTGCTGGTGGTGGCGGGCGACGACCACGGCGCGCGCTCGTCGGCGGTGGCGCACCAGAGCGAGCATGTGTTTTCCGCCTGCGCGATGCCGGTGCTGGCGCCCGCCAACGTGCAGGACCTGCTTGATTTCGGGCTGCACGGCTGGGCGATGTCACGCTACGCCGGCGTGTGGGTGGCGATGAAGACCAGCGCCGACACGGTCGAGAGCTCGACCGTGGTCGAACTCGATCCGCAGCGCGTGCAGCCGGTGCTGCCGACCGACTTCGTGCTGCCCGCCGACGGTGTGCACCTGCGCCTGCCCGACCCGCAGGCCGCGCAGGAACGCCGCATGCAGGCCTACAAGATCTATGCCGCTGCCGCCTATGCGCGTGCCAACGGCATCGACCGCCTGGTGATCGATCCACCCGACGCGCGGCTGGGCATCGTCGCCTGCGGCAAGGCCTGGGGCGACCTGCGGCAGGCGCTGGTGCTGCTGGGCATCGGCGACGCCGAAGCCGCCGCGCTCGGCCTGCGCCTGTACAAGGTCGGCATGCCCTGGCCGCTCGAGGCCGAAGGCGCGCGGCGCTTCGCGCGCGGCCTGCAAGAGATCCTGGTGGTCGAGGAAAAGCGCCAGATCATCGAGTACCAGCTCAAGGAAATGCTCTACGAGCGACACGACGGCGAGCGCCCGCGCGTGGTCGGCAAGTTCGACGAAGGCGGTGAATGGCCCGCACCGCACGGGCAGTGGCTGCTGCCGCCAACCGGCGAGCTCGACGCCGCGATCGTCGCGCGCGCCATCGCGCTGCGCTTGGCGCGGCTGGACGGCAGCACACGCTGGCGCGCCGCCGCGGCCGCGCTCGACACGCGTGAAGCCGCGTTGGCCGGTCTGCCCGCGCCGCTGCTGCAGCGTACGCCCTACTTCTGCTCGGGCTGCCCGCACAACCGCTCGACGCGCGTGCCCGAAGGCTCGTCCGCGCTGGCCGGCGTCGGCTGCCACCTGATGGCGGCCTGGATGGACCGCGGCACGCTCACGATCAGCCAGATGGGCGGCGAAGGCGTGGCCTGGCTGGGCCTGTCCGGGCATGCGGGCACGCGGCATGTGTTCGCCAACATGGGCGATGGCACCTACTTCCACTCGGGGCTGCTGGCGATTCGAGCGGCGGTGGCCGCCGAGGTGGCGATCACCTACAAGATCCTCTACAACGACGCGGTGGCGATGACCGGTGGCCAGCCGCTGGACGGCCAGCTGTCGGTGCCGCAGCTGACGCGACAGCTGGCCGCCGAAGGCGTGCGCCGCATCGTCGTGCTGGCCGACGACCTGGGCAAATATCCACGCGACGCCGGTTTTGCCGCCGGCGTCGAACTGCGTCCGCGCACGGCACTCGACGCGGTGCAGCGCGAACTGCGCGAGCTGCCGGGCGTGACCGCACTCATCTATGACCAGACCTGCGCCACCGAGCTGCGCCGCCGCCGCAAGCGCGGTGAGTTGCCCGAGTCGACAACGCATGTCTTCATCAACGAAGCGCTGTGCGAAGGCTGCGGCGACTGCGCCGTGAAGTCGAACTGCCTGTCGGTGGTGCCGGTGGCCACCGAGTTCGGCACCAAGCGCGCCATCGACGGCTTCAGCTGCAACCAGGACCTGAGCTGCCTGGAAGGCTGCTGCCCGGCGCTGGTCAGCGTCGAGGGCAACCGGCGGCAGCACACCGCGCCGGCCGGTGGGGTCGACGAATCGGCGCTGCCGCAGCCTCTGCTGCCGCCGCTGGACACACCCTGGTCGCTGCTGGTGGCCGGCGTGGGCGGCACCGGCGTGGTCACCATCGGCGCGCTGCTGGGCATGGCCGCGCACCTCGACGGCCTGGGCGTCACCGTGCTCGACGTCACCGGCCTGGCGCAAAAGGGCGGCGCGGTGCTGTCGCACGTGCGCATCGCGCGCGACGCCGACACCCTGCATGCCGTTCGCATCGCGCCCGGTGATGCCGATGCCCTGCTCGGCGGCGACCTGCTGGTGGCCGCCGCGCCCGACACCCTGCGCCGGCTGCGCCGCGATGGCGGCCGCGCCATCGTCAACACGGCGCAGACGATCACCGGCGACTTCCTGCGCGATCCTGATCTGCAGATGCCGAGCGACGCCACGCTGGCACGCCTGCAAGCCACGCTCGGCAAGGCCGCGGTCGAGGCGCTGGACGCGACCCGGCTGGCCACGCTGCTGCTCGGCCATCCGGTGGCCACCAACATGTTCATGCTCGGCCTGGCCTGGCAGCGCGGGCTGGTGCCGGTGTCGCGCCAGGCGCTGCTGCGGGCCGTGCAGCTGAACGGCGTGGCAGTCGACGAGAACCAGCGCGCCTTCGCCTGGGGCCGGCAAGCCGCCTGCGATCCCGTTGCCACCGCCGCGGCTGCCGCCGCGCTCGAGCAGCTGCCGGCGGCACGCCGGCTGTCCACCAGCCTCGACGAACGCATCGAGCGCCGCTGCGCGGCCCTGGTCGCCTACCAGGGCCGCACCGGTGCGCGCGACTACGCCGCGCTGCTGGTGCGCGTGCGTGCCGCCGAGCAGCGTGCCTGCCCGGGCAGCGAACGGCTGGCCGACGCCGTGGCCCATCAGGCCTGGCGATTGATCGCGCACAAGGACGTCTACGAGGCCGCGCGGCTGCACACCGACCGCTCGTTTCACGATCTGCTGGACCAGGCCTTCGACGGCGGCTACCGCATGCACTGGCACCTGGCACCGCCGGGGCTGTCGCGCACCGACCCCTTGTCCGGTGAACCGCACAAGCGCCGTTATGGCCCCTGGATGCGGCCGCTGCTGGCCACGCTGGCCCACGCGCGCTTTGTGCGGGGCACGCCCTTCGATCCCTTCGGGTACAGCGAAGAGGCCCGACTGGCGCGCAGCCTACGCGACGACTACCTGGCCGCGATCGAAGCCGTGCTGGCCGGTCTTGACGCGAAGGGCATCGACGCGGCGGTCGCCATCGCCGAGCTGCCTGCACGCGTGCGGGGCTTCGGGCCGATCTGGCTGCGCGAGGCACGCGCCGCACACGCACGGCTGGCAACGCTGCGCGGCGCGGCCAGCGGCAGCGCCGCGGCACCGCCCACGCATCGGCCGCAGCCAGCGCCTGAATGAACGTGGCCCGGCGCCGGGTGCAGCGCTGGCGCGACGCCCCGCTGTGGGCCAGCGGCTTTCGTCCCTTCTACCTGCTGGGCGCGCTGTATGCACCGCTGCTGGCACTGGGCAGCATCGGCGCCGCGCTGGGCTGGGTGGACCTGGCGGGCGCCGGCATCCCCTTGCCACTGTGGCACGGCCACGAGATGGTGTTCGGCTTCGCCACCGCAATCGTGATCGGCACCGTGCTGACGGCGCTGCCCAGCTGGGCGGGCATGCCTGAACCACGCGGCGCTGCCCTGATGCTGCTGGCGGGGCTGTGGCTGCTGGGCCGCTGCACATTCTGGGCCGCGCCCTGGCTGCCGCGCGGCGTGCCGGCGTTGGCCGACCTGCTCTTGCTGCCGGTCTTGATGGCCGTGCTGGCGGTACCGGTCTGGCGCGTGCCGCAGCGGCGCTACCGCTGGCTGCTGGTCATCCTGCTGGCGCTGACGCTCGCCAATGCGACTTACCACGTCGGTGTGGTCAGTGGTTTTGCCGCCAACGGTGCAATGGCCGCGCTGGCGCTGCGCGGCGCGATCTGGACCCTGATCGTGTTGTATGCGGTGGTGGGCGGCCTGCTGACGCAGGTGTTCACCGGCAACGCCCTGCGCGCAGCCGGAGAACCGCCGCCCGCGCCACCCCGCCCAGCGCTGGAGCTCACGGCACTGGCGGCGCTGCTGCTGCTGGCGCTGTTCGAGCTGCTGCCCGCAGCACCGCACTGGACCGCGGCGGCCGCCACCGCCTGTGCGCTGCTGCAGCTGGCCCGCATGCGGCGCTGGCAGGGTTGGCGGGGTTCGTGTGTCGCGCGCGCGCCGCTGCTGGCCGGCATGCACGCGGGCTTCGTCTGGTTGCTGCTGGCCTTCGTGCTCCGGGCGCTGGCCGCCGCCGGACTGGGCGTGCCGCAGACGGCCTGGCTGCACGCCTTCACCGTCGGTGCGCTCGGGCTGATGATGCTGTCGCTGATGACGCGCGTGGCCTTGCGCCACACCGGGCGCGCGCTGACGCCGCCGCGCTGGCTGATGCCCGCCGGCGCGGCGCTGTTCGCGGCCGCCGTGCTGCGCCTGGCCGCCGGCGTGCCGGGCTGGAGCGCCGTGTCGGCGCCGCTGGCGGCGCTGTCGGTGCTGCTGTGGGCCGCCGGCTTTGCGGGCTTTGCCCTGGCCTACGCGCACGCGCTGGTGTCACCCAGCCTGCCGCGCCGCTGACGAGCCGGCGGGCCGCCGGCGATGGGGCCCAACCTCGCCGCTATTCGGATCGGGTGTCGACGGCCAGCATCTCGTTGAACCTTTCGAGATCCTTGCTCAGCCCGGCATAGACCTGCGGCTTGTTGCGCCGCAGGTAACGGCCCTGGACGACACCACCCACCAGGGCCACCAGCAGCAGCAGCGGCAGCAGGTTCACCAGCAGCGCCTCGGAGCCGGCAATCACCGAGAAGTTCAGGATCGCCAGCGTCGAGATGCCGAACAGGCCCAGCGCCCCGATGCCGGGCGCGGCGAAGGTGCGCCACCAGCGGGGATCGTGCACCCGGCGGAAGTGCACCACGATGGCCAGTGCAGCCAGCAATTGCAGCACCAGGATGCACAGGGTGCCGAAGCCCAGCATGCTGGGCACCAGCGACGCGATCGGATCCAGTCCGGCAAGCGCGAAGATCCCGGCCACGGCCGCCGCGAAGACGGCCTGCACGATGCCTGCGGTCTGCGGAATGCCGGCCCTGTGCGTGCGCGCCAGTGCCGCCGGCAGGATGCCTGCGCGGCCGAGCGAAAACAGATAGCGCGTGGCCGAGTTGTGGAACGCAAGCATGGCGGCAAACAGGCTGACGAGCAGCAGCACCATCATGACGTCGGTCAGCCCCTTGCCCAGATAGGTGCTCGACAGGCTGAAGATCAGGTCACCGCTTTGCAGGTGGTCGAGCCCGGCCTTCTGCGCCTGGGCCACGCCGGTGGCGCTGACGACGGCCCAGGTCGTGAAGCCGAGGATGAAGCCGATCACGCAGATCGCGGCATAGGTGGCGCGCGGAATCGTGCGCAGCGGGTTCTTCGCCTCTTCGCTGAACAGTGACGTGGCTTCGAAACCGAGGAACCCCGTGGCCGCCAGCAGCAGCCCGATGCCGATCGATCCCGAGAAGACGTTGCGCGGTGCAAAGGCCTCGAGGCTGAAACCATGCTGGAACAGCACGGCGAAGTCGAACACCAGCAGGATCAGCGTTTCCAGCACCAGCGAGATGCCCAGAATCTTGGCGCTGAAGCCGATGCCCTGGCGGGCAAAGGCGAACGAGGCCAGGATCGACAGCAGCCCCCAGGCGTACCAGTGCAGGTCGAAGCCGGTCAGTTGCGCGACCACGGTCTGCGTGAAGAAGCCACTGGTGCCAATGGTGCCGGCGACGAAGAAGTTGTAGCCGATGGTGGCGATGAGACCGGCCACCAGCCCGCCGGTACGGCCCAGGCCCTTGACCACGAAGGCGTAGAACCCGCCCGCATTCACCAGCTGCCGGGACATCTGCGCGTAACCGACGGCGAAGAACAGCAGGATGATCGCGACGATCACGAACGATGCCGCCGCACCCCCGCCGTTGCCCAGCGCGATGGCCAGCGCGGCCACGACCACGATGCCGGTCAAGGGCGCGACCGCGGCGAGCACGAGAAAGACCACGCCAGCCACGCCAAGCGCGTCCTTCTGCAATTGGCCGTGTCCGACCCTTGCTGTTTTGTCGACTGTGCTCACGATATTCCTTTCGCTTCGAAGAATCCGCGCGCCGCGCGGTGCGACCGATC
Source organism: Rubrivivax sp. (assembly GCA_016707445.1). Taxonomy (GTDB): domain Bacteria; phylum Pseudomonadota; class Gammaproteobacteria; order Burkholderiales; family Burkholderiaceae_C; genus Rubrivivax. The sequence continues at coordinate 422,008 of JADJHR010000005.1, read as the reverse complement.
GCTCACACGATCACCCTGTGGGCGGCGGCCGAGCCGATGGCGCCGCGCCCGGCGGCAGTCCGAGCAGTTGCAAGACAAGGTCATACGAAGCCTGCGGCTGCCTGACGTCGAAATGAACCGCCTGCATGCCGGCATCGCGCGCGCCCTCGACGTTGCGCCACTGGTCGTCGACGAAGACACACTCGGCCGGCGCGACGCCGAGCTGCACGGTCACCAGCGCGTAGGCGCGGCGGTCGGGCTTGAGGATGCCGGTGTGGGTGGCGTCGACGATCACGTCGAACCGGGCCAGCAGGGGCAGCTCGTCGCGCAGCGCGGCGCCATAGAACAGATCGAGTTCGTTGGACAGCAGGGCCAGGCGCTTGCCCGCGGCCTGCGCGGCATCGATCGTGTGCACGGCCTGCGGTCGGATCATGGCCTGCACGTCGGCGCCACGTGCGCGCCTGACCAGGGTTTCCATGCGGTCCCAGTCCTCACCCAGCAGGCGACCGACTTCGCGCGTGCGCGTCATCCAGTAGTCACGTTCGCTGATGCGGCCGGCCTGCATCTCGCACCACAAGGGATCATGCTCGGGATCGAAGGGCCCGCGCCAGGTGAGCGTGCCGGGGGGCAGGCCGAGCACGTGCTCGGTCTGGGCGTGGGTCTCGAACAGCGTGCGCGTGACGACACCGCCGAAGTCGAGCACCAGGGCCTGCGCGCTCATCTCATGCCACCGCCAGGCCCGTCGCCGCCGGCCGGGCGATCAGGCCATCGTCGACCCAGCGGTCGAAAACCTGCAGCGCGGCAGCGGCGAAGCTCGCATCGTTGATGTGCGCGTCCAGCTCGACCAGTTGCGTGCCGGGCTGCACGCTGCTGCGCAGTTCATCGACCAGAGCCTGCAGGCCTTCGGGATCGTGCAGCGGCTGGCCGATGCGATCCCAGCCCTCGACGCCCTGCGTGGGCAGCAGCAGCGCGGTCGGTCCACGGGCCCGGCCCAGGCGCTCGGTGACCGCGCGGGCAATGCTGCGACGCATCGGCGGGTCGATGCAGACCGACGCGATGAGGCGGTTGTGCATGTGCGACGCACGCCCCTGGAAGCGTGCCGGCAGCTCGGCCCAGGCCGCGTAGTCGACCATGTCGGTGGCACCCGGGGCCACGATCTGCGGCACACCGGCGCGGCCGGCACCGAGCAGCCGATCGGCGCCCGCGGTGACACACGAGCCCCCCAGGTGGTTCACAAGTTCCTGCAGGCACAGGTCCATCACCGCAACGAAGCGGCCTTGCGCGGCCAGCGTCTCGAAGGCGTGCCCGCCCATGCCGGTGGCGTGGAACACGGCCAACTCGTAGCCGCGCCGCTCGAGTTCGGGCTTGAGCAGCTTCATGTAGCCAAGCACGCTCGAGCCCAGCGAGGTCATGCCGACCATCGGGCGCTGCGGGTCGGGCTTGACCACACTGCGGCAGGCGCCGATGACCGCACCTGCGGCCTGCGACAGCGCCGAGCGGCACAGGCTGTTCAGGCCGTACAGGCCGCCGGCCCACAGCACCATGATGAGGTCAGGCGCGATGCGCTCGGCCGGCAACAGCGGTGAATAGGCAATCGTCGACAGCAGCACCTTCGGAAATCCCAGCGGCAGCCCGAGGGCGACATCGAGCGCGAGATCGGTGCCCATGGTGCCGCCGAGCGCCAGCATCCCGTCGATTCGACCTTGCGCCTGCAGTTGCAGCGCCAGCAGCGAAGCGCCTCGGGCCATGGTGCGCATCGCGCTGTTCTCGTCGCCGCTGGCGGCGGTTTGCTGCAGCGTCATGCCGGCCGCAGCGGCAACCTCGGAACTTGTGATGTCGGCAATGTCGGCCTTGCCGCTGCCACCCCCGAGTACACCGACGTCCATCACCAGCGCATGACCACCGGCGTGCTCGATGCACTGGCGCACAAAGGCGATCTCGTCGCCCTTGGTGTCGACTGTGCCCAGCAGCAGGATCGTTGGGGGTTGCATTGCAGTGCCTGTTCTGGCAGCGTCAGAGCGAAGCGTCGACCGCCGCGAACGACGCTTCAAGAATGTCGACCAGGTGATCGATCTCTTCGCGCGTGATGATCAGCGGCGGCGACAGGATCATGTTGGGCCCAGAGATGCGCACCATCGCACCGCGCTGGTAGGCCTGGCGCGCAACCCGTTGCGGAATGTCGCTGCTGCGCGCCATCGGCGTGCGCGCGGCCTTGTCCGACACCATCTCGATGCCGCTCATCAGGCCCTGGCCGCGCACGTCGCCGACAAAGCTGAATCGCTGCGCAAAGTCAGCCAGGCGCGCCTGAAAATGCGCGCCGACGCGCGCGGCATTGCCGACGATGTCCTGCGTCTGCAGCACGTCCAGCGTGGCCAGTGCAGCGGCCGCAGCCACCGGGTGGCCGCTGTAGGTGTAGCCGTGCGCGATCGTGCCGGCGCCGCTGCTGTCCGCCAGAAAGGCGTCGGCGACCTTGTGGCTGAGCGCCGTCGCGCCCAGGGGCACATAGCCCGACGAAATGCCCTTGGCCAGACACCAGATGTCAGCCTTGACGCCCCACAGGCGGGTGCCGAACATCGCGCCGCTGCGGCCGAAGCCGGTGACGACCTCGTCGGCGATCAGCAGCACCTTGTTGCGGTCACAGACCTCACGCACCAAAGGCCAGTAGTTGGCCGGCGGCACGATCACGCCGGCCGAACCCTGGATCGGCTCGGCGATGAAGGCGGCCACCGTGTCGGCGCCCTGGAACTGGATCTCGCGCTCGAGCAGATTGGCGCAGATGCGCGCCAGCTCTTCGGGGTCCTGGCTGTAGGGGTTGTGATACAGCCACGGGGTGTCGACGTGAAAGCAGCCCGGCATCAGCGGCTCGTAAGCGCGCCGGATGTTGCCCAGGCCATTGACCGACATGCCGCCGAAATGCACACCGTGGTAGCCCTGCTTCAGGCTGATGAACTTGCTGCGTTCGGCCTGTCCCTGCAGCTTCCAGTACTGGCGTGCGATCTTCAGCGCACCTTCGACCGCATCGCTGCCGCCGTTGCCGAACATCACCGCGGCCACACCGTCCTCGGCCATCAGCTTGACCAGGCGCGCCGACAGCTCGATCGCGCGCGGATGGCTGGTGCCGCGAAAGGTGTTGTAGAACGGCAGTTCGTCGAGCTGCGCCACGATGGCGTCGCGCACCGCGCGGTTGCTGTGGCCCAGGTTGCTGCTCCACAGGCCGGCCACGCCGTCGATCATCTTGTGGCCGTCGACGTCCCAGACCCAGCAGCCTTCGCCGCGCACGATGATGTCGGGCCGGCTGCTCTGCATGGCCCGCGGGTGCGCCATCGGGTGAAACAGAAAGCGCGCGTTGTCCTGCTTCAGCTGTTCGACGTTCGACATGACGGTCCTCGCTGCGATCGGGTCAGGCGGGCACACCCACCGTGATGGTCTTGACTTCGGTGTAGTGCAGCAGGCCTTCGGCGCCCATCTCCTGGCCGACGCCGCTTTCCTTCCAGCCGCCGAAGGGCAACTCGGGCTGCGAAACTCCGAAGTGGTTGATGCCCACCATGCCGGCCTCGATCTCCTCGCCCAGCCGATGCGCGGTGTGCAGGTCACGCGTGAAGGCGTAGGCGCCCAGCGCGTAGGGCAAGGCGTTGGCGAGTGCGATGGCTTCGTCCAGTTCATCGAAAGGCTGGATCAGCGCGATCGGCCCGAACGGTTCGCGGCGCTGCACCAGGCTGTCGGCCGGGGCTTCGGCCAGCACCGTGGGCTCGAAGAAATAGCCGGGCCGCTCGACGCGCCGGCCGCCGCACAGCAGCCGCGCACCCAGGCCGAGCGCATCGTCGACGAAGCGCTGCATCTCGTCGACGCGGCGGCTGTGGATCAGCGGGCCCATCTGCGTCTGCGCATCCAGCCCTGGCCCCAGGCGCAGCGCCTGTGCGCCGGCGCTGAACTGTTCGGCCCAAGGCGCATAAAGGCTGCGGTGCACGTAGAAGCGGATCGGCGAGGCGCAGACCTGGCCGGCGTTGCGGAACTTGGCCGCCAGCGAGCTCTTCAGCGCGAATGCGGGGTCGGCATCGGCACACACAATCACCGGTGCGTGGCCACCGAGCTCTCCCGTGAAGCGCTTGACACGCTCGGCGCACATGCGCCCCAGCAGCTTGCCGACCGCCACCGAGCCGGTCAGCGAGGCCTTGCGGATCGCGTCGTGATCGATCAGCGTGGTCGAGACCTGCTCCGGCACGCCGCAGACCATGTTCAGCGCTTGCGGCGTCACACCGGCATCGAGAAAGGCGCGCACCACCAGCATGCAGCTCGCCGGCGTTTCCTCGGCCGGCTTGATGATGACGCTGCAGCCCGCTGCCAGGGCGCTGCCCAGCTTGCGCGCCGGCAGGTTGACCGGGAAGTTCCAGGCCGTGAACGCCGCCACCGCGCCGACCGGCTGACGGATTACCGACTGCGACAGGATGCCCGCCACGCGTGGCGGCACCAGCCGGCCATACAGGCGCTTGGCCTCTTCAGCCTGGAAATCGATGAGGTCGGCCGACAGCATCACCTCGCGCAGCGCCTCGGCCAGCGGCTTGCCCTGTTCCAGCGTCAGCACCTGCGCGATCTCGGCCGCACGCTGACGCAACAGCTCAGCCGCACGGCGCACGATCTGGTAACGCTCATGCGCCGATTGGCGCCGCCAGATCGCGAAGCCGCGCGCCGCAGCGTCCGCTGCCGCATTCAGTTCCGGCACGCCGGCCAGCGGCAGCGTGGCCAGCGTCGACGCGTCGGCCGGATTCACGACCTTGCGCTCGCCACCAGAGGCACGGCGCAGCCACTGACCGTCGACATGCAGCGCGAGCTCGGGGTAGTTCATCGGCGGCGCACCGTCCTGTTCAGGGTTTGGCGTCGACGACGCCCTGCCGCGAAAACAGCACGGTGCTGCCGTCGACGGCACCGATCACCGCGGTCAGCGACAAGCGGTCGGCGCGTGCTGCGGCCTTGAAGGTCTTGCCGCCGTCGCTGCTGCGCAGCAGCAGGCCATCGGCGCCGACCGCCACCAGGTCGGAACCGACCTGGGCCATCGCGCTGATCGATGACGTGCTGCCGGTTGTCAGCGCGGTCCAGCTTCGGCCATCGTCGACGCTGCGAAACAGCGAACCACGCAGGCCGGCAGCAAACAGGCTGCCGTCCGCGCCGGCCAGGCCGGTCCACAGCGACCCCTTGTAGCCAGTCGGCAGGTAGACCCAGTTGCGGCCGAAATCGTCGGAGCGCAGCAGGTTGCCCTTCTCGGCCGCCGCATACAGGCGGCCCTTTGCATCAGCGAACAGCCCGTAGAGGTTCAGGTCGGCCTTGCTGGCGCCTTGTGGCAGCGGCGGCGTGACGGTCTGCCATTGGCGGCCGCCGTCTTCGGTGCGCAGCAGCAGCGACCACAGGCCGACGGCTACACCGCGCTGCGCGTCGAAGAAGTGCACCGCAAACAGTGGCCGATCGGTCGCCACGTCGCTGCGTTGCAGGGCCCAGGTCTCGCCGCCATCGTCGCTGTGCAGGATCGCGCCCCAATGGCCGACCGCCCAGCCTTTCTGGGCATCGACGAAGGCAACGCCGGTGAGCGTCGAATCGATCGGCACCTTGCGCGCCTGACGGAAGGTCTTGCCGTTGTCGTCGGACAGCAGCACCACCCCGTGGTCACCGACGGTGACGATGCGTGCACCGGCCCGGGCGGCAGCCAGCAGCATGGCGTGCCTGGCGTGGTCGCTGTGCTGCGCCGCGACCAACGGCAAGGGTGCCGCAGCCGGTGCCTGCGCGAAGGCCGGCTGCAAGCCGGACCACAACAGTGACAGCAGCAACAGCAGTCTGGCGGAAAACAAGGCGTGGCCCATCACTATCGCTCAGTGCTGCAGCAGCCCCGGCGCATGCGCCGGCCGACGCCGCGGGAACAGGCGTTCGAGCCAGACCGCGAACGCCGGCAACACGGTCATCGCCATCACCATGTTGACCATGAACATGAAGGCCAGCAGCTTGCCCATGTCGGCCTGGAACTTCAGCGCCGAGAACGACCAGGTGGCCACACCGACCGCCAGCGTGATGGCGGTGAAGATGGTCGCGGTGCCGACCTCGAGGATCGAGTGCTCGAGCGCCTTCACGATGTCCTGGCCGCCCGCCAGGTGCAGCTGCAGGCGGTTGTAGATGTAGAACGCATAGTCGACGCCGATGCCCACCGACAGCACCATCACCGGCAGCGTGGCGACGGTCAGACCGATCTGCAGCTCTTTCATGAACCAGTAACCGACGAAGGTGCCGATGGTCAGCGGCAGGCAGCAGGCCAGCACCGCACGCAGGTCGCGGTAGACCAGCAGCACCAGCACGGCGATCGCCGCATAGACGTACAACAGCATCGGCAGCTCGCTGTGCTCGACCTCTTCGTCGATCGCCGCCAGCACGCCGGCGTTGCCGGCGGCCAGACGGATCTTCACGCCCTGCAGCACGTGCGTGGCACGGTAGGCCTTGACCGCGGCGATGACGCCGTTGATCGTGCTCGCCTTGTGGTCGGTCAGGTAGAGGTGGACAGCGGTCATGCTGCAGTCCTTGCGCATGGTTCCGGGCACGCGGCTGATCTCGGTGGCCAGGCCCGCGTAGTTGGCCGGGTCGATGGGCACCACCGCCATCTTGGGGTTGCCTTCGTTGTAGCCCTCGTTGTACTGGCGCAGCTGGCCGGCAAACGAGGCGATCGACATCACGCCGGGCACCGGCTGCATCGCCCACACGAAGCGGTCCTGCTCGACGCCGATCGCCACCTTCTCGCAGCTTTCGGGCGCGGCCTCGAAGACCACGCTCAACCAGTCCAGGCCGGTGTCGTAGTGGCTGGAGATCGACACCGCGTCGCGGTTGAAGCGGGCATCGGCGCGCAACTCGGGTGCCCCGGGCTGCAGCGTGCCGATCACGCGGTCACGGCTTTGCCATACGGCCGCGGCAAACACCACCGCCGTGACGCCCAGCACCAGCAGCGCATTGCGCGGCTCGGCCACGCGCGCCAGGGCGCGCAGCCAATGCGCGCGCTGGTCGCGCTTGATCACGGCGCGCTCGGCATAACCGGCGTCGAAGCGGAAGTACGACGCGGCCAGCGGCAGCATCACCAGGTTGGTGACGATCTTGTAGGCCACGCCGAGAGACGCGGTGATCGCCAGCTCGCGCACCATTGGGATCGGAATCAGCAGCAGCGTGATGAACGAGACGAAGGCCGTCACCAGCGCCAGCGCGCCCGGGATCAGCAGGCCGCTGAAGCTGTCGCGGCAGGCATCGAAGGTCGTGCGGCCCTGCGAGATGCGGCGCACGATGAAATTGATCTGCTGCACGCCGTGCGACACGCCGATCGCGAACACCAGGAACGGCACCAGCACGGCCAGCGGGTCGAGGCCGAAGCCCATCAGCCTGAGCGTGCCGAACTGCCAGACCAGCGAGGTCAGCGAGCAGCCGATCGTCAGCAGCGTGAAGCGCAGCGAATGGCAGTACCAGTAGACCGCCGCGGCGGTGAGCAGCAGCGCCAGCAGGCAGAACTCGAGCACCGCCGAGGCGCCGTCGGCGATGTCGCCGATCTGCTTGGCAAAGCCGATGATCTGGATCTCGTAGTCCGGGTTCTCGAAACGCGCGCGCAGCTGCTGCTCGAGCACATGGTTGTAGTCGACGTAGTCGATGCGCACGCCCTTGGCGTCGAACTCGTTGAGCTCGGCGGTGATCATCGCGCTCGTCTGGTCACGCGCCACCAGCGTGCCGACATAGCCGCCCAGCGTGGTCGTGCGCGCGATGCCTTCGATCGCCCGCGCGTCGAGCTTGTCGGGGGTGACGGTGCCGGGATGATCGGATCGGCGCGAAAGCCTTCCTCGGTGATCTCGTTGACGAAGGAGTTCGGCGTCCACAAGGACTGCACGCTGCCGCGCGACACATAGGGCAGAAACATGACCGCCTGCGTCACGTCGTACAAGCGTGTCAAGCCGGGCTTGCTCCAGATCGTGCCCTGCCGAGCCCGAACGACGACGGTCAGCCGGTTGGCGCCCAGCAGGTCGTCGCGGTACTGCTTGAAGGTGGCGACGTACTCGTGGCCGATGGGCATCTGCTTCTCGAAGCCGGCGTCCATGCGCAACTGCAGCGCGAACCAGCCCATCGCCAGCGTCAACGCCGCCAGCACGCCCAGCACGGCGGCGCGATGGCCGAACAGCAGGTTCTCCAGGCGCTGCAAGCCACGCAGCAGCGCAGAAGCGCCGGCCGTGGCAGGCGCGCGAGGGCCGGCGTCGCTCATAGGCGATGACGGAAGCGGGCGGGTTTGCCGTTACTCATGCAGACCCGCGCGTTGGCGTCAGAAGTTGCGCGACAGCACCGCGCCGAAGAAGGAACGGTCACGCAGCGGCTGGTCGAACACCGAGGAGCCACCCCAGAACTTGGCGTAGTTGATCGCGAACTGCCAGGTTGCCGGGTTGCGGATGAAGCTGACGGTCAGGTTGACCGACTTCGCGCCCTTCATGAACAGCCCTGACAGGTTGGGCGTGTAGCCCGAGATGGCCTGGAAGTAGTAGATCTCCGGAATGACCTGCCAGCCCGGAATGACCGAGCCGTCATAGACCCAGCTGAAGTCGAAGTTGATGCCCGCCGAGGTCTTGCTGCCCTTGGCCATCGGCGCGCCCGAGGGGTCGGCATCCTGGCCCCAGCCCCATCCGCCGGCAGTGATCAGGTCGTCGCCATAACTCTGCTTGAGGTTCGGGTAGCGGATCACCACCAGCTCGGACAGCAGCGTCGCGGTGTCGGCACCCAGCAACTTCAGGATGCCGCCGCCTGTGCTCGGGGTCAGGCTGAGCAGGCCGGTGAGCGCCCATTGAAACCGCTTTTCATCGACCCAGCAGTCACCGTTCTGCGAGCTGCAGCCGGTGGTCGCGGCATTCAGCGCGACGGCATCCTTCGGCCGGTACGACAGTTCGGTGCCGATGGCCCAGTCGCCGAGCGGGAAATTGGCGCTGACGCCCAGCAGGTGCCGGTCCTCGGCATAGGTCCAGCCGACTGCCCCGGTGTTGTTGATGTTGACGCTGAAGTTCGGCGTCTTGTCGTGGAAGTTCATCGCGTACAGGCCGAGGTTGAGCTGGGTCCCCTCAGGCTGATACCGCATCGCCAGGCCCCACTGGCCACCGTTGCCCGGCTTGACTTCGTCCAGACCGTAGGCGGCATGGCCCCTGCCCAACCCGTTGACGACCGACCAGTAGCCGCCGGTGGGCGGGAAGTAGCTCGCGTTCCAGTTGGTCTGCACGTAGGCTTCGAGGTTCAGGCCATGCCCAAGTCCGCTGGCGATGCTGATCATCGGCGCCGGCAGGAAGACCTCTTTCAGCTGCGTGCCGGGCTGCGACAGGCGCATGATGTCCATCGCGTTGGTGCTGTTGATGCCGCCCGGCAGGAACAGGCTCTCGCCCCAGCTGATGACCTGATTGCCCACGCGCACGCGGGCCTGCTGGTCGCCGAGCGCAAAGCTCTTGCTGACCCAGAAGTCGAGCAGTCTGGCCTTGAAACGCAGGTCGTCGCGCGCCTCATCCGACAGCCCGTCGGCCGCGGGCGGCGGCGGCACCGAACTGCTGATGCCGGTCGTGCGCGTGGCGGCAAAGTCGCGTACCCAGTTGACGCGGCCGAGAAAGGTGATGTCGCTGGGCAGCTTCAGCAACAGCTCGTGGCTGCCCTTGAGGTAGCCGGTGAACAGGTCGCCGCGGCCGTAGTTCAGGTTGCCTTGATCGCCGAGCATCGAGGTCGGCGCCAGGCAGCCGGCCACGGCGCCGCCGTTGGCATCGACGGCGCCATCGGTGATCAGGCTGCAGCTCGGCGCTTTAGCGCGCACGCCCGCGCCCAGCGAGAGCGTCGAGTCGAAGTTGCCGCGCACGCTCTCATTCTGGAAGGTGAAGGCCTGTGCGCCCCCGATGCAGGCCATGAGGGCGGCCGCTGCGGCCGGCGTGAGCAGGGCTCGTGCTGGATTCATGGATCGGTCTCCGTTGGGGTTGCGGTGATCGGCGGGCGTGTCAACGGTCGCTGATCGCGCGCAAGTTGTCGGATGTGTAGAAGCTGGCCTTCATGCGCGGGCTGTCACCGGGCTCGGTGAGCCAGCGCACATCGCTGCCGGTACCGGCAGCGTGCATGTCGAACACGTAGCGGCCCTCGTTCAGGTTGTATTGCACGAAGGCCGAGACGTCGCAGGTGCCGGTCTCGTAGACCGGGATCAGGAAGCCCTCGCGCACCTTGGCCAGCTTGCCCTGCGCGTCGTAGTCGTCGGCCAGCACCATGTTCCAGCTGTCCTCGTCGAGGAAGTAGGTGCGCTTGGGCGCGGTGTGGCGCATGCCCTTCTTGACCGTCGCCTCGACCACCCACACGCGGTGCAGTTCATAGCGGCGCTGGGCAGGGTTGATGAAATCGGGCTTGGCGATGTCCTCGAACTTGCCCTTGAAGTTGTAGGCACCGAAGGCGTTGTAGGGCACGTACAACTCTTTCTTGCCGACCAGTTTCCAGTCGAAACGGTCGAGCGTGCCGTTGAAGACAAACGGCTCGTCGAGCGTGTACTGGTTCTCCATGCCGATCTGCGGCGAGTCGTATGAATAGGTCGGCATGCGACGCACTCGGCGCTGGCCCGGAAAGTAATAGAAGGTCTCGCTGCCTTCCTGGTCCAGGAAGTAGGTGATCGACAGCGCCTGGCCGGCCAGCGCGGTGGGCGAGCTGTAGGCAAAGTAGGCGTAGTACTCGACCTGCGGCAGCTTGGACAGCAGCGTCGAGCCCTTCGCGCCCCAGGGCATGTAGGCGGTGAACTCTTGCCCGGCACGAATCCATTCGGTGCTGCCCTTGCGCGGCGAGACCGAGGTCACGACGTTCTTGTAGTCGATGCCGACGCCGCGGTAGCGCATCTTCGCGTTCCACATCGCCTCGATGCCGGAGGCGGGCATCGGAAACGGAATGCCGGGCACCGTTGCTTCCTTCAGCCCCCAGCCGTCGGCGGCCAGCTTGCCGGTGCTCACGCTCGCCTTCGTGTTCGCGGCGACGAAGTCGGGTGCACCGCAGCTGCGCCGCGTCGGGTACACCTGCATGCTGTAGCCCTTGATCTGCTTGAGCATCGCGAGCTGGCCGGGCGACAGGTGCTCGGCGTACTTGTCGGCGTTGGCCGCATCGATGGTCAGCGTCGGCTTGTCATCCTTGTGCTTGAAGTGCTCGCCACGCAGCTTGCCGTACGACCAGCCGCTCTGCTGCACCTCGTTGCCCGACCAGGCCGGAATGCTGCCGTCCTTGTTGCCGGCCCTCTCGGCGCCCAGCGGCGTCAGTTCGGCACCGAGCCGGGCGGCATCGGCGGCCTGCGTGCCCGGGCTGGCGGCAAACAACGCCAGGATCAATGATGAGAAGGCCAGGACTCGGGGCTTGGGGTGGATCACGTGGTCTCCTTCAGGGGTCGATACCGATCGATCGGATCCGGGTGCGCGACGTCGGGCGGCATGGCCGATCGAGCTTGCATGCTAGGCCGCGGGTGCCGCAGCGGTTATCCGAATCCAGCAGCATCTGAAGTCAACTCGGGGGTCGTGCGGCGTGTGTGCCGCTCAACGCCACTCGAGACTCGCGCGGCGTGGGCGCGCGTCGCGCTCGTTGCCGTTTTCGGATAGCGGCGGGTCAGGCTGCAACCTATGATGCTTGCTCCAGCGGCCCCAGGGTCCGCGCATCGGAGCCAAGGCATGAGCGCTCGACTTTTCCGCGGCGCGGCACAACAGGTCGCGCGCAATTTGCTGGCCGCCGCGGTCGTCGCCGTGGTGCCGGCGGCCCACGCCGACTTACCGGCTGAGCCCGTGACCATGGTCAAGCTCGCACCGGTCGACCCTTACCGGCTCTACATCGGCGACCCGGCGATGGGCCACCTGGTCGATGGCCGCACGCATGTGCTCGACGGCACGCAGCTGCGCTACCTCGGTCTGCTCGGCACCGGTTTTGCCGCCGCCACGGCGCTGTCGCCGGACCGCCGAACGATCTACGTCGCCACCACCTACTACAGCCGGCTGCAGCGCGGCGTGCGCACCGACGTGGTCGAGGTCTACAGCGCCGACGACCTGAACTTTCAGCATGAGATCGTGATCCCTGCCAAGCGCGTGACGAGCGTGCCGATGCGCGCTCTGTCGGCCACCAGTGCTGACGGGCGCTGGCTGCTGCTGCAGAATGCCACGCCAGCGACCTCGATCACCGTTGTCGACCTGCAGGCGCGGCGGGCCGTTGCCGAGGTGCCTGCGCCGGGCTGCTACGCCGTCATCCCCTGGCCCAGCCAGCCACGGCGCTTTTCTTCGGTCTGCGGTGACGGCACTTTCGCAACTTTCGATCTCGACGACAAGGGCGCACTGGCAACCAGCAGCGTGAGCAAGCCGTTCTTCAACGCCGACAAGGATCCGGTCTTCATGCACTACGAGCTGGTCGGCGACCGGCTGACCTTCGTCTCGTACCACGGCGATGTCTACAGCCTCGACCTGAGCGGCGCCGCAGCGACGGCTGACCAAGCCTGGACTCTGCTCGACCCAGCGTCGCGCAAACAAGGCTGGCGGCCCGGCGGCTACCAGCTCTTCGCGATCGAACCCGGCAAGGGGCAGCTGTATGTCGGCATGCACGACAAGGGTGCCGAAGGCACGCACAAGAATCCGGCCAAAGAGATCTGGGTCTTCGACCTGCAAAGCCGCAAGCGCATCGCGCGCCTGCCAGGCCAGACCGCGGTGTCGATGAACATCGCGCGCACCGCGCAGCCACGGCTGTTCGTGCTCAGCGGTGCCGACAACCGCATCGTGTCGTTCGATCTGAGCGGGCCCAAACCACCGACCAAGCCGCTGGCTCGCTCGTTGCCGGTCGGCGATACGCCGGCCTTCGTGGGGATGTGATGATCGTCTTTCCCGCCATCGATCCGGTTTTTGCCAACGCTGCGGCTGCCGGCCTGGGCGCGGTCTTGCTGCTCGGCGCGATCGACAAGCTGCGCGAGCCCGCGATGTTCCGCGACGCGGTCGAGAACTACCGTTTGTTGCCTGCGGCGGCGGTGCCTGCGCTCGCCCGCGCGCTGCCCTTGTTCGAAGCGCTGGCGGGCGCCTTGCTGCTGCCCGGCAGCACGCGGCCGCTGGGTGCGCTGCTGGCACTGGCCCTGCTGCTGCTGGTGACCGCGGCAATCGTGATCAACCTGCTGCGCGGCCGCGACCGCATCGATTGCGGCTGCGGCGGCAATCTGCACACGCCGCTGGGCATCGGCCTGGTGCTGCGCAACGGCGTCCTGATGCTGCTTGCGCTGGTTGCAGCGGCACCGATGGCGGGCCGCGCCGTCGTCTGGCTTGATGTTGCCGCTGCAGGATTTGCCACGCTGTTCGGCCTGGGCCTGTACTTCCTGGTCAACGCCATGCTGAGCCACAACGCCCACCTGCTCGAGCTGAGGAACTCGCCATGATGCAAGCCCTGATCGTTTCCAACGTGCTGCTGTGGGTGGCGGTGCTGTCGCTGCTGGTGGTGGTGATCGCGCTGTCGCGCCAGATCGGCATCCTCTACGAGCGCATCGCGCCGATGGGTGCGCTGATGCTGGACAGCGGCCCCAAGGTCGGTGATGCGGCACCGGTCTTTGTGCTGCCCACGCTTGACGGCGCCGAACTGCAGCTGGGTGCGCCGGCGCCACGCAGCACGCTGCTGTTCTTCCTGTCCCCGACCTGCCCGGTCTGCAAGAAGCTGCTGCCGATCCTGAAGTCGGTCAAGAAGGCCGAGGGCGAGCGGCTTGAGATCGTGCTGGCGTCCGACGGCGATGCAGCACAACACCGCGACTTTCGTCGCCGCGCCGAGCTCGGCGCCTTCCCGTACGTGCTGTCGGCCGAGCTGGGCATGCGCTATCAGGTCGGCAAGCTGCCCTATGCGGTGCTGGTCGACGAGGCCGGGCGCGTGCGCGCCAAGGGCCTGGTCAATTCGCGCGAGCAGCTCGACAGCCTGTTTGCGGCACACGAACTCGGCGTCGCCTCGGTGCAGGACTACCTCGGTTCCTCGCGCATGGCCAAGGAGCAGGCATGAAGCGGCTGTTCGATTTTCTCGACCAAGCGACCGAACGGCGCGTGCGTGCCATCGCCAGCGGCACCTCGCGCCGCAGCGCGCTGCTCAAGGTCGCCAAGCTGATGGTGGGTTCGGCCTTCACGCTGCCGGTGCTGCCGTTCGACCGCAGCTCGCAAGCCCATGCTGCCGGGGCAAAGGGCGCCGGCAAGCCGGCCAAGGCCGCGCCCAAGGACACCGATTGCGACTACTGGCGCTACTGCGCGGTCGACGGCTTCCTGTGTTCGTGCTGCGGCGGCAGCGCAACCACCTGCCCGCCCGGAACCACCATCTCCAAGGTGTCGTGGATCGGCACCTGCCACAACCCGGCCGATGGCAAGGACTACCTCGTCAGCTACAACGACTGCTGCGGCAAGACCAGTTGCGGCCGCTGCTTCTGCAACACCAACCACGGCGACCGCCCGGGCTATCGCATGGGCGCACACAACGACGTCAACTGGTGCATGGCCGACGACAGCGCCGTCTACCACTGCACGGTGTCGGTGATCGTCGGGGTGCCGGAGAAGTCATGAAGGCGGGCGCAGCACTGTTGTCGCTGGCCGCGCTGATGCAGACGCTGCCGGCCACTGCGGCGCAGGATGCGGTGCGGGCGCGCAGCAACTACATCCACCACTGCACCGGCTGCCACCTGATGGACGGCAGTGGCGTGCCGACCAAGGGCATCCCATCGATGCGCAACACGCTGGACCGGTTCCTGCAAGTCAAGGGCGGCCGCGAATACATCGTGCAGGTGCCCGGTGTGATGAACTCAGCCCTGAACGACGGCGACATCGCCAACCTGATGAACTGGCTGCTGCCCTATGTCACGCCCAGCGGTCTGGCGCCTGGCATCAGGCCCTACAGCGCAGCGGAGATCGCAGGCCTGCGCAACTCCCGGCCGGTCGACTTCGATGGCACGCGGCGCCGCCTGGTCAGTGAGCTGCGCAAGGCCGGCGTCACGATCGCAGAGTAAGGGCGGGCTCGTTCACGCTCGGGTTGCTGTCGTTCCTGTGGTTCATCAGCGCGAAGCAAAGGCGCCGCAACAGGCATCGATCAGGCTTCGCACCTGCTGCCAGGCACCGGCTGACGCCGGTATCGCCATCAGTTCAAGATAACGGCGCAGGTTTTGCCCCATCGCTTCGCGCGGCAACAGCGCGCGGCCCATCACAGGCAGCGCCTGCGCCTGCTCGAGCAATCGGCATTGCTCAAGGTACTCGAGGTCGAGTTCGATCGCGGCAAGCCGTCGCCGCAAGTCCAGCAGCGTGTCGTCGGGCAAATCAAGCGGTGCGGATTTCAGCGCGCGGCGCACCTGACGCACAGGCTGGATCACCTCGGTCTGCCAGCGCTTCAGCGCGGCCATCGTGGCGCGCAGGCTGCGCTTGTCCACACTGCGCCCGCCCTCGCCCAGCCAGCAGCAATACAGCAGCAGATTGGTGTCGGTACCAGAGCCGTCCTGCAGCGCCAGGCAGACCGACTCGACACCGGGCAATCGGTACACGCGCAGCGAGTAGCGCCACAACGGATTCTGTTTGCGAGCGGGCAATGCAGCCTGGGCCATGGGCCGCTCAGACGACGTGCAGGCTGCCCTGTGCGGGTTTGTCGTGCCCATGCCCCGTCCAGCGCTCGAACAGTTGATGCTCGATGCCGACCTGGTCAAGCGCCTTGCCCAGGCTCTGGTGGATCAGGTCCATGATCGTCTTCGGCCGATGGTAGAAGGCCGGCATCGGCGGCAGGATCACCGCGCCGCAGTCCGCGGCACGCCGCATCAGGTCCAGATGGCCCTTGTGCAGCGGCGTTTCGCGCACCATCAGCACCAGCTTGCGCCCTTCCTTCAGCTGCACGTCGGCGGCGCGCACCACCAGGTTGGCGGTGAATGAGTTGGCAATCGCCGACAAGGTCTTCACGGTGCACGGCGCCACGATCATGCCGCGTGTGCGAAACGACCCGCTGGCCACGGCCGCGCCGACGTCGCGGTTGTTGTAGACGACATCGGCCAGCGAGCGTACCTCGTCGAGCGTGAGGTCGGTCTCGATGCCGAAGTTCATGCCCGCGGCCTCGCTCAGGATCAGGTGCGTAGGCTGGCCGAGCGTCTTCAGGATGCGCAGCAGCTCGACGCCGTAGATCACACCGGTGGCGCCGGTGATGGCGACGATCAAGGGCAATGGTGCCGAGGCTTGCATGGTGTGGGGTTCCTGCTTTGAAAGGACGCCGGCTTGATTTCAGGCACCGACCATCGCCCGCGCGGGTTCGACGGCATCGAGCACGGTATACCCGGCGCCTTCCAGCGCGCCGGCCACGTCGGCCACGTCACAGCCTTCGAAACGAAGCACGAACATCCTGCAGGCGCCGCCGCCCGGTATCTGCACCGGCGCCGCGTCGGTCTGATGAAGAATCGGGTACAGCGCATGCAACTCGGCACCTGCAGCCTCGGCCACCGCGGTGATGCGGCCCAGCACGCCGGGGCCGGGTTCGACACCGGCCAGCGTGATGCCGCAATGCTGCTCGAAGGCGCCCAGGCAGTGCGCAGCCACCTGGAAGATCTCGTTGGCCGAGATGATGCCGACGATGCGTGTACCGTCGAGCACCGGGAACTGCGCCACACCCAGTTCGCGGCCCAGAACCAGGCAATGCTGCATGGTGTCGCCGGCCTGCACGGTGGCCGGGTTGCGCACCATGACGTCACGCACCTTCAAGCGCGTGACGAAGTAATTGAACTCGTCGGCATCCTGTGTGCGCAGCACGAAGTGGCCCATGCGCAGCAGGTTGGCGCGCGTCACCAGCCCGCGCAGCCTTCCGGCGTCGACCACCGGCAGCGCATGCAGATTGTTTTCACTGAGGATTCGCTTGGCTTCCGAGACCAGCATGTCGCCCGCGATCACCACCGGGTTGCCCTGCATCCAGTTGCGCACGATCATGTCTGCAAGGCCTCTTGGGTTGCCGCTGCGCCTGCGCGCTTGCGCGGCGCTGCCCCGGTGGCGTCGAACAGGCGCACGAACTCGTCGACAGCGGCACGCGCGAACTGCGGCGTATACAGGTGCAGCGCCACTTCCTGGATTCTCTCGGGTGCGTCCAGCCTTTCCTTCAATCGCGCCACAAAGGCCGCATCGGCAACCGGGTCGTAGATCGGCCGCCCTGGCCGGTCCAGCGACGACCAGCCTTCCAGCGGCACCAGAAAAGTCCACGGCCCCCTGGCACGATTGAGCCGCTCGGCAATCACATCGGCGACCTGCCGCAATTCGTCCGCCGTGGTGCGCACCTGCACGCGCAGTGCGTCCTGCACGTACTGCGGCCGGTCCCGGGTCTTCTCCAGCATATCGGCGCGGCCGCCGTAGGACAGGATGTCCAGCCCGCATGGCGCCAGCAGCATCGGGATGCCGGCCTCCACCGCAGCCAGCAGCCGGTCGGGCCCGGGGTCGCGGTTGCCCTTGAACAGGTGCTCGGCGACACCGCCGATGCACAGGTCGAGCACGCCCTGGAAAGCGCCGTCGCGGATCATCTCCTCCATCGCCTTGTCGCCCTTGCCCTGCGCATGGCAGACGACGGGTGTGAAGCCGGCTTCCTCCAGCATGCCGATGGCTGTCTGCACCGCCATCTCGCCGAAGCCGAAGGACGAGATCGCCACACAGGGCTTGTCGAAGTGGAAGTCGGTGCCCAGCGTCATCTCGACCATGCCGCAGATGGCGCCGATCGCGTTCACGATCTGCGCCTTCAGCAGCGGGTTCATCTTCACGATGTCGAGCACCGTGTGGTGCATCGTGATGTCGCGCGTGCCGACGTACTTGTCGATGTAGGCCGGATGCGCCGCCATCGGCGAGGCCATCAGCTTCGGAAACCCGAACGGCAGCCGCCGCATGATCGAGGTCGCCACCAGCGTGGCCGTGCCGCCGCCGATGCCGACGATGCCGTGCACACGGCCCTGCCGCAACAGGTCGTCGACGATCGCCGACGCGCCGGCGATCTGGTTGTTCGTCGCCGTGTCGCGGTCGCTGCGGTACTTCTCGCGCACCACCTCGATCGGCAAGCCGCCGCGCAGTGCCACGTCCTCGGTGCGGATGTCACCGGGGAACGGCGGCGGCTCTTCCATGCTGAAGTCGAGCAGGATCGGATCGTGGCCGCGCCCGGCGATCAACTGCTTGACGAAGACGATGTCCTCGCCGCGCGTGTCGAGGTTGCACACGATGACGATGCCCTTCTTGTCGCTCATGTCGTTGCAGCCTCCGGGTTGACGACGCGGTGCGGTGCCGAGGCTATTTGGCGCCTTTGGCGCCTTTCACATCTGGTCGGGTGAGCCGGTTGATCATGTTGGCCACCGGGCTGCTGCCCGCAAAGCCGTACTCGTTCCAGCGATCTGACACCTTCTGCAGCACCGCGCGGTCCATGAAGATCTCGTTCGGCTTGTCCTTCCATTCGAAGGGCGTGCAGGCGTCCATGATGATACGGCTGGTGATGTCGCGCGCTTCGATCGGCAGCCCCGGGTCAAGTGGCGTCGAGCGGCCGCGGTCGATGATCTGCACCGAGCGCTTGGGGTCGAAGCGCGTGGCCAGGGCCCACCACACGCGGTCCCAGTCGTCGGCCTCGATGTCGTGGTCGACCGTGATCACGCCCTTGACGCCGTAGTGCCCGGTGGTGCTGGCGATGACGGCGTTGCCGACATGGTTGGAATGTCCCGGGTACATCTGCTTGACCGACACCACCACCCAGAAGCGCCCGCAGGCTTCGGGCGGGATGTACACGCTCTGGATGCCAGGCACCTTCATCGTTTCCAGGTCGTGCCACAGCGTGGCAGTGCGGTTCAGCGACTGGATCATGTGGATGTCGTTGATCGGCTTGCCCACCGTGGTGGCCCACATGATCGGCTTGTTGCGGTGCAGGATGCGCTTGATGCGCAGCACCGGCTTCGGATAGTCCTTGCCCTTGTTTCCCGAGTAGTAGCCGGTGTATTCACCGAACGGCCCTTCGTCCATCAGCTCGTTCGGGTCGATGAAACCCTCGGCGATGATTTCTGCATTGGCCGGCAGCGTCAGGCCGGTGAGGTCGGACTTGAAGACCGGCACCGGCCGCCCGCGCAGCGAGCCGGCAATGTCGTACTCGTCGAGCTGCGCGCTGACCAGCGTCGACGACGCCAGGAACAACACCGGATCACAGCCGACAACCGCCGCGGCGGGCATCAGTTCGCCACGCTCGGCGTACTTCTTCATGTGCATGTCGCCATGCTTGCCCTTGATGATCTGCGAGCCGAGGAGGTCCTTGCCGAGCACCTGCGAACGATAAGTGCCGAGGTTGGTCCAGCCGGTATCCGGGTCCTGCGTCACCAGAAAGCCTGCGGTGACGAAGAATCGGCCGCCGTCATCGGGGTAGAACCACGGCACCGGAAACTTCTCGATGTCGATGTCGTCGCCGGTGATGACGTTTTCCATCACGGCCGGCTTGTCAACGAAGACGGGCTTGACCATCTGCTTGGTGGTCAGCTTCATCCACGATTTCGACAGCTGGCTCATCGACAGCGACGGGTCCTGTTCGAGCGCGATCGCCAGACGCTGCGAGGTGGTGAAGGCGCTGGTGAACACCGGGATGTCGTAGCCCTTGACGTTGTCGTACATCAGCGCCGGGCCCTTCTGCTCCTCGTTCACTTTCGAGACGTGGCAGAGCTCGTACTTCCAGTCGACCTCGGTCTTGACGTGGTGGACCTCGCCGTGCGCTTCGAGCGCGTCGATATAGCTGCGCAGGTCGTCGATGGGTTTGACTTCGGTTCTCGCGTCCATGGGTGCTCCGGTCGATGCGTACTGGGGTTGGCGGTGGGTTGACGGGGAAACGGATCTAGCCGACGCGCTTGCCGGCCAGCATTCCCGAGAGGATGTAGTCCATGGCCGAGCCGCCACTTGCGGCATGGGCCGATGCCTGTTTGGCGCTCCACACCGTTTCCGGGCGCGCCTGCAGGATGAAGATGTTGCCGCCGGCGGGCAGGTCCTTGTCGATCGCCCATTCGATGTCCATCGGCTGGCCATAGTGCTTCTCGATGCGCTTGCCCATCCAGGCCAGCTCGGTGATCTCGTCGTCGATCAGTGACTGCACGGTCTGGCGCTCGAAAGGCACTTCGGTGGCGCGCGAGCATTGCGCGCGCGCATCGACGGTGTAGCAAAGCTCTTTTCTCGACACCACGCGCTCGATGATGTCCAGCGTGATCTTGTTGACCACAAAGTGGTCGGGCGTGACCTCGCCCGAGACCACGGATTCACCAAAGCCGAAGTTCGAGTCGATGACGATCACCGACCGGTCGCCGTTGGCCGGGTGGATGGTGAACATCACGCCGGCGGTGTAGGCATTGGCCATCTTCTGCACGCCCACGCTGATCGCCAGGCCGTCGTCGGAAAAACCCTTGTTGGCGCGGTAGGCGATGGCACGCGCGGTGTACAGGCTGGAGATGCAGCGCCGCATGTGCTGCAGCACCTCATCGATGCCACGCACCCACAGGTAGGTGTCCTGCTGGCCGGCGAAGCTGGCCCCGGCCAGGTCTTCGGCGGTCGCGCTCGAGCGCACCGCCACCGGCACACCGGGCATGCACGAGCGCAGTGCCAGCTTGCGGTAGCACTCGGCCACCTCGTCCTCGATGTCGATCGCGAAGGGCTGCGCCTCGATCAAGGCGCGGATGCGCGCGCTGATGGCTTCCAGCGCTTCGAGGTCGTTCGCATCGACATGCGCCAGCTGGGCGCGCAGTTCACCGTCGATGCCGCCATCGGCCATGAAGCGCCGGTAGCCTTCGGTGGTCAGCGCGAAGCCCGGCGGCACGCGCACGCCGGCGTTGATCAGTTCGCCCAGCGACGCGCACTTGCCCCCCACCAGCGGCACCGAATCGCGGCGGCAATCCTCGAACCAGCACACCGCCGGCGCGCGGCCGTGCAGCCGCGGCCTGGCGACCGCGCCGATGCTCGAGACCACGGCGATCATCGAAGCCCCTTCGCGTCAGCGCGTGATGGTCACAGCGCCGGTCGAGCCATCGACGCGGATCATCATGCCGGTCTTGATGATCTTCGTCGCGTGACCGGTGCCGACCACCGCCGGCATGCCGTATTCGCGGCAGACGATGGCGGCATGGCTCATCACACCGCCAACATCGGTGATGCACGCGCCGATCTTCGCGAACGCCGGCGCCCACGACGGAGAGGTCGTCGGCGCGACCAGGATCTCGCCTTCTTGCAGCTGCCCGACCTCGCTGACGGTGCGGCACACGCGTGCCTTGCCCTCGCGGATGCCGGGGCTGCCGGCAAAGCCCTTCAGTTCGGTGATGGTGTCCGGATCCTTCACGTCCTGCACCGCGGCCCAGTCAGCGAGCGACTTGTTCGTCACGCCCCACAGCACGATCGTGAACGGCTCCTGGATGACCTCAGGCGCGATGCCGATGGCGGGCGGCGGGCTCCACTCGGCAAACTTGGCCATCACGCCCTTGCGCCAGACGATCTCCTTGGGCCAGGTCTGCGTGCCGCGCGGCGTGACGCCGGTGGCCCAGGCGGTGACGATGTCCCACAGCGCCGACTTGATCTCGTCGCGCTTGAGCAGCCAGACGTCCTCGACGTCCTCGATCACGCCATGCTCCTTCATGATCGCGGCGACTTCGCGCATCTTGTTCCAGAACACCGAATGGAACCAGTGCTCGACGTAGAAGAGATGGTTCTCGACGTACGGGAACACCGTCTTCGCGCAACCCAGCAGCTCGTCGAACTGCTTGCGGTCGGCCTCGGTCTCGATCAGATCGCGGTATTCGGCCGTGATGCGGTCACGCTCGGCGCGCACCTTCTCGGTCGGCCGGTCGATCGAAACACCCTGCTTGATCTTGCCGATGTAGGTGGCGATGCCCGACAGCGGCACGTTCATCTGGTCGTTCCACGAGCGGTCGTGGTGGAACCAACCGGTGCCGGTGGAGATGTTGAACCAGGGCTCACGCGCCAGGTTCAGCGACGTCAGCCATTCCACGCCCTTGGGCAGCTTCTTCAGCGCGGCCTCGACCACCGTCCATTCCGGGCTGAAGCAGACCACTTCGTCCACACCCAGTTCGACCGCCTTGCGCGCCAGCTTCTTCAGCTGTTCGTCGGGCTCGTACATGATGACGTCGATGCCCGAGATCATCTGTGTCACGCGCTGCGGTGGAATGCTGGGGAAGAGCTTCTGCACGAAGTCGAGGAAGAACACGTAGGCCGCGTAGCCCAGGTTCAGGAACTCGAAGTGGTACTGCCAGCACTTGATGCCCAGATTGATCAGGTCGTCGTAGTTCTTCAGCAGGTGGTAGCCCTGCGATTCACCGAGCGCGTCGGTGACGACCGACATCGCCTCCATGTCTTCCAGGCGCGGGATCTGCAAGGCCTCGAGCTCGCGGATCGTGGCCTCCATCTTCACCTTCCACTTGGCCTCGAGCGAATCCCAGTTCTTGTAGTAGTAGCCGGCGCGCTCCATGAAGTTGGGCACGCGGCGTCCGATCTCCTCGGGGTCCTTCACCGGCACCGGCGAGATGTAGACGTAGCCGTTGATGATGCGGTGGTCGACACCACGCACCGGCGGCACCATGAAGATGCGGTTGTTGAACTGCGACAGGGCCAGGAACCAGGCCTCGTCCCAGATGGTGTCGAAGGGGTACAGCGGTTCGGGGTAGTGCAGCCCGTCGTAGAACCAGAAGGTGTCCTTCTCGTACTGGTGGCGCACCGGATCGTCGCTCACGAACTGGTACTGGTACGGGTACATGCGCTCCCAGCCTTCGGTGCCGGGAATGGTCTGCGCCTTGACCTCGTGCGGAACGGGGAACTTCATGTCTTGTCTCCTGGCCGATTTCGGTGATCGCCGCTGCGCGCCATTGAAGTCGCCGCGCCCGCCGCTGCCTTCGGCTTTGCATATGCCGTGCCAGCTGATCCGCTCACACCGCAACCCCGACGCGTTGCCAAGGGACTGGCAGGCAGCGCTGCGTCGAACCGCCATCGCGGCCTGCATTCGGTGCTTCATCAATTGATGAGACACGGTGCTGGGTCCGACTCGATCTGTTCAATTGGTGAAGCGCCGGCGCAAGCCACCGCACTTACCCTCGCCTGCCACGGCGATCGCGACGGAGTTGGCCCAAGTCAAGGCGGCATGCCGGCGTCGAACCTAAAAGCAGTCCTTTGGACACTGGCGAAGCCATGGCCAAGTTGCTGAGCATTGCGCGCTCGTCAGGCGACGACTTGCGCGCGCAGGTGCGCTTCTGTCCCGAGACCGGGCAGATCTGGCTGCACGAGCACCGCATGCTGCTGGTGCATGCCGAGGCGCAGGGGCTGCTGCGCAAGGAGCTGATCGACTCGCTGGGCATGGACCGCGCGCGCGGCTTGCTCACGCGCATGGGTTACGCGTCCGGGCTGCGCGACGCCGAGTTGGCCTGCACGCGCGCCGAGCACTGCAACGACATCGAAGCCTTCATGACCGGGCCGCGGCTGCACACGTTGGAAGGCATCGTGCGCGTGACGCCGGTGCGGCTTGAGCTCGACCGCGCTGCAGCACGCTTCTACGGTGAGTTCCTGTGGGAGAACTCCTGGGAAGGTCAATGGCACCGGCACCACTACGGCATCCACAGCGAGCCGGTGTGCTGGACGCAGATCGGCTACGCCTGCGGCTACAGCTCGGCCTTCATGGGCCGGCCCATCCTGTACAAGGAAGTCGAATGCGCCGGCATGGGCCACGACAACTGCCGCATCATCGGCAAGCCGGTTGAAGAGTGGGACGACGCTGCCGAGCACACGCGCTACTTCCGTCCCGAATCGATCGCCGACCAGCTGATCGAGCTGCAGACGCAGGTGGTGCAGCTGCGCTCGACGATCGCCGACGCCGACGCCGACAAGCTGCCCGACGACATGATCGGCATCTCGGCCGCCTTTCGCGCCGCCTATGGCTTGCTTGAACGCGCGGCGCGCACGCACGTCACGGTGCTGCTGCTGGGTGAAACCGGCGTTGGCAAGGAGCGTTTCGCACGCGCGCTGCACGAGATGGGGCCGCGCCGCGGCCGCGCCTTCGTGGCGGTAAACTGCGCCGCCATTCCCGGCGATCTGGTTGAAGCCGAGCTCTTCGGCGCCGAAAAGGGTGCCTACACCGGTGCGCTGGTCTCGCGCCCCGGGCGTTTCGAGCGCGCCGACGGCGGCTGCATCTTTCTCGACGAGATCGGCGACCTGCCGCTGTCGGCGCAGGGCAAGTTGCTGCGCGTGCTGCAGGAAGGCGAGATCGAGCGCCTGGGCGGCCTGCAGCCGCGCAAGGTGAACGTGCGCGTGATTGCGGCGACCAACGGTGAGCTGCACCGCATGGTCAAGACCGGCAGCTTCCGCGCCGACCTGTACTACCGGCTGAACGGCTTCCAGGTGACCATTCCGCCGCTTCGCGAACGCAGCGAGGACATCGCGCTGCTGGCCAAGAGTTTCCTCGCCAAGTACAGCGCGGTGCATGCGAAGAAGCTGCGCGGCTTCACCGACAAGGCCAAGCGCGCGCTGCTCAGCTACCCGTGGCCGGGCAACATCCGCGAGCTGCAGAACATGGTCGAGCGCGGCGTCATCCTCGCGCCCAGCGGCGCGCGCATCGAGGTCGAGCACCTGTTTTCCCCCTGCGCCGGCGAGCAGGCGCGCGAACTCGGGCTCGACCGCGGTGGCAGCCTCGACCTGCAGAGCGGCAACTCGATACAGGCCTTGTGCGAGTCGGTGCTCGGCGGTTCGGCCACGCTGGATCAGATCGAAGCCCTGCTCATCGAGACCGCCGTGGACAAGGCGCGCGGCAACCTGTCGGCGGCGGCACGCACGCTGGGGCTGACGCGAGCGCAGCTGGCCTATCGGCTCAAGCAGCTGCAGGTAGAAGGCGAAGCCGACGCGGCGGTCGATGGGCAGCCATCGAGCGCGGTGCGCGGCCCGCTGTGACGTCGCCGGCATTGCCGCCGGCCGTGGCGGCTTACCTGGACGATCAGCACGTGATGACGCTGGCCACCAGCGGCGCCGACGGGCCCTGGGCGGCCGCGGTGTTCTACGCGCGCCGCGAGCACGAGCTGTTGTTCATGTCGTCACCGCAAAGCCGGCACTGCCGTGATCTGTCGGTCAACCCATGCTGCGCCGCCACGGTGCAGGCCAACGAACGCGACTGGGTGAAGATCAAGGGCGTGCAGCTGCAAGGCAGGGTCAGCACGGTCGACGCCGCTGACCAGGCGCACGCCTTGGCACATTACGCCGCCAAGTTCCCGCTCGTCACCTCCAGCGCCACGGCGCCAGCGGTCATCGCCGCGGCCATGGCCAAGGTGCACTGGTACCGGTTGCACATCGAACGGCTGTTTTTCATCGACAACAGCCGCGGCTTTGGCCGCCGCGAGCAGATCGACCTGGACCGAAGTCGTCAGGGTCGCGTGCCGGGCGACCGGGTTCAGGGCTGATGGTCAAGGGGATCTCGCGCCGCAAGGCGCTGTCGAGCGTGGTGGCGTTCGGCGGCGTTGCCGGCTTGCTGGGCACCCAGGTCCGCGGCGAGGCCCGCCGCGCCCTGCCCTCGGATCGCATCCGCCCACCGGGCGCGCTGCGCGAGGCCGAGTTTCTCGAGGCCTGCCTGCGCTGCGGCTTGTGCGCGCAGGCCTGTCCCTACGACACGCTGCACCTGGCCGACCTGGGCCAGGCGGTGCCCGCCGGCACGCCGTATTTCGTGGCGCGCCGCAGCGCGTGCGAGATGTGCACGACCATTCCGTGCGCGGCGGCCTGCCCGAGCGGGGCGCTGCGACCGTCGCTGAAGAACATCGACGACGCCACGATGGGTCTCGCCGGGCTCAGCACGCCCGCGCGCTGCCTGAGCTACACCGGCGCCGCCTACTGCGACAGTTGCTATCAGGCCTGCCCGGTCAAGGGCCGGGCCATCCGCATGCAGCCCGGACGCACCACGCGCGGCGGCAACTTCACGCCGCTGGTCGATGCCGGGCACTGCACCGGCTGCGGCCGCTGCGAAGCCGCGTGCGTGCTTCAGGGCGACGGTGCAATCACTGTGCGCGCCAACCATGACTCGCAGCGCTGAGACCCGCACCCGAGTGCCGGCGTCCACGCTGCGGCCAGCACGTTCCTGGTGGCGACGCAGCCGCTGGCTGCTGGCCCGTCGCGCCAGCCAGTTGCTGGTGCTCGGGCTGTTCATGCTCGGGCCCTGGGCCGGGCTGTGGCTGGCGCGCGGTACGCTGGCATCGAGTGAACTGCTGGGCGTGCTCAGGCTGACCGACCCTCTTGTCGCGCTGCAGACGCTGTTCGCCCGCCATGCGCTGGAAAGCAGCATGCTGGTCGGCGCGGCCATCGTCGCGGTGGTCTATGCCATCACCGGTGGACGCAGCTATTGCGCCTGGGTCTGCCCGATCAACCCGGTCACCGATCTCGCCGCCTGGCTGCGCACGACGCTGCGGCTGCGCACGCTGTGCGGTGGCGCCCGCCCCGACCGCCGCCTGCGCTATGCCGTGCTGGGGCTCGCGCTGGCCCTGTCGGCGCTGCTGGGCAGCGTGGCCTGGGAGACGCTGAACCCGATCACGCTGCTGCAGCGCACGCTGGTGTTCGGGCTGGCTGGCGGCTATGGCGCCGCCCTGGCGGTCTTCGCATTCGACCTGCTGGTGCTGCCGCGCGGCTGGTGCGGCCATCTGTGCCCGGTGGGCGCGTTCTACGGCCTGCTCGGGCGCGCGGCGCTGTTGCATGTCAGCGCCGTGCAGCGCGACCGCTGCACGGCCTGCGGCGACTGCTTTCGCGTCTGCCCCGAACCGCAGGTGATCGCGCCGGCGCTCCATGGCGCCGCCAAAGGGCACTCGCCGGTCATCCGCAGCGCCGACTGCATCCGCTGCGCGCGCTGCATCGACGTCTGCGACGAAGCGGTGTTCCGCATCGAGCTGCTGCCGCGTTCAGGCCCGAGATCGGATTCAGTGTCAGGGCCGTGACGTTCCGGCGCCGCGGCAGCGCAACCGGGCGCGATCCAGGGTCTGCGACGGCAGCTCGGAAAACTGCTTCTTGTAGTCGGTCGAAAAATGGCCGAAATGCCAGAAACCCCAGCGCACTGCGGCGTCATAGACGCTCAACTGGGGATTGTCGCCGCGCGCCAGTTCGCGTCGCGCAGCATTCAGCCGCATGGCCTTGATGTAGCGTGCCGGGCTCAGGCCCAGCACATCCTGAAAACAGTAGCCGAGCTTGCGCGGGCTGGCACCGACGCGGTTGCACACCTCGAACAGCGTCGGTGGTTCGTCGGGCCGCGACAGCATCAGCTCGCAGGCGCGATCGACGATGCGCTTGCGCGCACCGGCGCAGTGGATCTGGTCGCTGCGCTGTGCGCCGGCCATGGCTTCGAGCAGATGGATCAGCAGGTTGCTGCGCAAGCGCTGCTGCACATCGGGATCATGCAGCAGCCAGGGCCGCTCGGTCGCCAGACGCACGGTGTCCAGCAGCAGCGCGCGCCAGGGCGCCAGCGCCGTCTCGGGCGGTGTCATGCCCAGCAGCATGTCGGGGCGCAGCATCGGGGCGAGATCGGGCATGCTCTCGGCCGCTTCGTGCAGCGTGTGCGCGTCGACGACCAGGCCCGCGACCGTGCAATTGGGCGGCGTGCACAAGTCGAGCTCGGTCGTGTCGCAGGTCAGCAAGGTGCCCACGCCGGCGCGGATGCCGTTGATGCACAGCGCGCCCTCGCCGCTGAGCATGGTGCCGATGCCGAAGGAATCGGGCAGCAGGTGACCACGCTGGCGCAGACGGCGCGTCGTCGTCTCGACGAAGATCTGCATGCCGGGCCAGCGGATGTCGGTGAAGCTGCCTTCGAACGAACCACAGTCGAGCTGGTCGTAGTGCAGGCTCCAGTCCTGCAATTGCTCGGTGTGCACATCGATGTCGGTCGTGCGCGTGCGTCGAACCACGATCGCCGGCTCAGCCCGCTCGCACTCCGGCGGCTGACTGTGTGACAGGACGGGATCGGGCGTCATGCTGTGTCGAGGTGCGAGTCCGCGAACGCGCGCGATTCAGGGCAACAGCAGCGTGATCACTTTTTCCTCGGTGTAGGCATGCACACCGGCAAGGCCGCATTCGCGGCCGATGCCGCTGCTCTTCATGCCGCCCCAGGGCAGGCGCGGATCGATCGGCGCCCAGCAATTGATGCCGACGGCACCGGCCTTCACCGCATGCGCGACCTTGTGGCCGCGTGTGATGTCGTTCGTCCAGACGGTGGCGCCAAGGCCGTAGACCGAATCGTTGGCCAGTGCAATGGCCTGTTCTTCGGTGTCGAACGGGATCACCACGCCGACCGGACCGAAGATTTCCTCGCGCGCGATCGTCATCGAATTGCTGACGTTGGCAAACACCGTGGGCCTGACGAAGTAGCCGGTGCCATGTTCGGCGACGCCGCCGACGAGCGCCGTCGCACCTTCGTCGAGACCCTTCCTGACGTAGCGGTTGACACGATCGAACTGCGCCTTGCTGGCCACCGCGCCCATGTTGACGCCGGCCTGGGCTGGATCGCCGACCTTGATCGACGCTGCCGCGCCGGCCAGCGTCTTCGCAAACTGATCGGCAATGCCACGCTGCACCAGGATGCGGGACCCGGCGGCGCAGACCTGGCCCTGGTTGAAGAACAGCCCCATCGCGCAACCTTGGATCGCCTGCTCGAGCGAGGCGTCGTCGAACACGATCTGCGGGCTCTTGCCACCGAGCTCGAGCGCAATGCGCTTGAAGCTGTCGCCGGCGGCGCGCTGGATCAGGCGTCCGACCTCAGGGCTGCCGGTGAAGGTGATCTTGTCGACACCCGGGTGCACACACAGCGCGTGGCCGACCACTTCGCCGACGCCGGTGACGACATTGACGACACCATCGGGTATGCCGGCCTCCTGGCACAGCGCGGCCAGGTGCAGGGCCGACAGCGGCGTCTCCTCGGACGGCTTGATGACCAGCGCGCAACCGGCGGCCAGCGCCGGCCCGACCTTCCAGCTGGTGATCATGAAGGGCGTGTTCCACGGCACGATCGCACCGACCACGCCGACAGGCTCGCGGCGCGTGTACGACAGCGTCTTGATGCCCATGTAGCCGGCCGTGGGGATGCTGCGGCCCTCGATTTTGTCGGCCCAGCCGGCACTGGTGCGCAGCGTGCCGATGGCGTTGGGCAGGTCGAGCAGACGCGGCTCGATCGGCGGGCGGCCGATGCAGCTGGCGTCCATGTCGGCAATCTTGTCGGCGTCGCGTTCGACCAGATCGGCAAGCTTGTTGATCAGGATTGCGCGCTGTGAACCGGGCATCGTGCTCCACGCACCGCCATCGAGCTGTGCACGGGCGGCGGCCACCGCGGCATCGATGTCGGCCGCAGTGCCCCGCGCCGCGCGGGCGTGCACACGTTCTGTGATCGGGCTGATCAGGTCCATCGTTGCGCCGTCGGAGGCGTCGCGCGATCGACCCTGGATGAAGTGTTGCGAGGTCTGGCTCATCGATCTCTCCGTGCGATGGCGAGGCGGCCCGACGGGAAGCCCCTTGAGCGCTCAGTGTGGAGATCGACCCTGGCTTCGTCCATCGCGTGGATACGCGATAGGGTTTGTACGGCGATGCCCGGGCCTGGTCGGCTCTTGCGTCTGCGGGCCTGGCCGCGCCCGTCAGTGATGACCGTTGTTCGAACCCGCGGGCAGCACCGACGGGATCAGCACGATCAGGTCACGCATCAGCTTGGCCGTCGAGTTAACGCCCAGCTTCTCGCGCATGCTGCGCAGGTGGTGGTCGATCGTCGACGCCGAGCGGCCGAGCTTGCGCGCGATCTCCTTGTAGCTGCAACCGGCAAGAACCAGGTGTGCCACGCGCAACTCGGCGGGCGTCAGGCCGCGGCATTCTTCGGGCCTTTGCGCAGCGCCGGCTCTGCAGGCGGCCCGGTCGCTGTCGGCACTCTCGACACTCTCAACCGTGAGCCGCCGCGCTGCGGCAAGGATGGGCGCGATCACGTTGCGCGCCACGTTATCGAACTGCGTGCATTCGTCGGCACGCCATGCAGCGCCTGCCACTGCGTCGACACACATCAGCCCGACATCGCCCTGCGCGTCACGCAAGGCCACCGCCAGCTTTCGGCGCGTGCCCGCGGCGAACAAGGCAGCGCGCAGGTCGGTTCCCAGGCGGCGATCGCCGCCCACATCGTCGAACACCACCACGCGCGATGACTCCCAGACGCACGCAATGCCGGGGTCGCGCGCGTCCATGGCGGCGCCGACCACGCTGGGCAGCATGACATCGGCGCGAACAAGCTCGAACATCGGTCGGTAGCAGGCGTCCTGCGCGCTGGAGAACCCCGCGTCGATGCGGTGCGCGGCTGTCACCGACATCAGCCAGCGGGCGCTGGCCTGCCAGCAGGATTGCGGATCGTCGAGGTAGAGCAGCATCTCTGCCGCAAGGTCGCGCTGCTGCCGTGCTTCGACACCGCCCTTGCCGCACAAGATGCGATCACGCAGCACCCGCTGCGCTGCCAGCAGCTCGGCAGGATCGACCGATGTGCTCAATGTCGACTCACGATGGCACTTTGAACCCGCCGGGGCTGCCGGCATGCAGTGGGTTTGCGAGGGTGGCCATTCCGGGGCTGCGACGCCCTGCGATGACCTGCGCTGCAGTCTGACATAGCGCATCCACCTGTGCGCGAATCCGGGCCCGATGCAGATCGCATTGGTCCGACTATCCCCAGGGGATTTGAACAAGATCAAGTTCTCGCGGCCGCGAAGGCGTCCAGCGCGTTCAAACCTCGCAACGCTTTGCGCTCGATCGTGCAGATGCCTCAGCCGGGGTTATCCCGAAAGGGCGCCGAATGGGCGCAGCCGTGGCCGGCTTGAGACCGATTCAGCCCAGCCCCAGCAGCCGCATGGCGTTGTCCTTCAGGATCAGGGGCTTGACCTTGTCCTTGAAGCCGGCCTCGTCGAAGTCCTTCATCCAGCGCTCGGGCGTGATCAGCGGGTAATCGCTGCCGAACAGCATGCGGTCCTTCAGCAGCGTGTTGGCGTACTGCACCAGCTGCGGCGGAAAGTACTTCGGGCTCCAACCCGACAAGTCGATCCAGACGTTGGGCTTGTGCAGGGCCAGACTGAGCGCCTCGTCCTGCCAGGGCCAGCTGGGGTGGGCGACCACGATCTGCATGTCGGGGAAGTCGATCGCCACATCCTCCAGCAGCATCGGGTTGCTGTTCTGCAGCCGCAGACCGCCGCCGCAGCGCATGCCGCTGCCGATGCCGCTGTGCCCGCTGTGAAAGATGGCCGGCAGCTTGTGTTCGGCAATCACCTCGTACAGCGGCCAGGCCATGCGGTCGTAGGGCAGAAAACCCTGCACCGTGGGATGAAACTTGAAGCCCTTGACGCCGTGTTCGGCGATCAGCCGCCGCGCCTCGCGCGCGCCCATCCGGCCCTTGTGCGGGTCGATCGAGGCGAACGCGATCATCATGTCACTGTTTTTTCTGGCGGCTTCGCAGATCTCTTCGTTGGGGATGCGACGGCGGCCCAGCTGGGCTTCGGAATCGACCGTGAACATCACCAGGCCGATCTTCTGTTCGCGGTAGTAGGCCACCGTTTCTTCGATCGTCGGCCGCCGGTTCGACCCGAAGTACTTGTCGGCCGCACGGTCGTATTCCTCGCCGTAGTTGTCGAACG
The DNA here is from genome assembly GCA_016707445.1 of Rubrivivax sp. Classification (GTDB taxonomy): domain Bacteria; phylum Pseudomonadota; class Gammaproteobacteria; order Burkholderiales; family Burkholderiaceae_C; genus Rubrivivax. The sequence goes on along the minus strand of JADJHR010000005.1, from coordinate 390,360 downwards.
GGTTCCAGCACGACACCTCGGCATGGGTGTGCACATCGATGGCGATCAGCGAGTCGGTTTGCATGGGCAATCTCTGTTCAGATCATGAACCAAATGAACGGGCCGAGAAGCGGCGATGCCCATTGTGATCGGCAGACGTTTTCGCGACAAGGTTCGGGTTTGTCCCGATCTGTTGCTTCATGACTTGAACTATCTTTGCGACCCGAGGAAATTCACCATGACTGCCGATTTCGCCCCTGCCGCCGGTGTTCTGTCGGCCTTCGACCAGCTTCAGGTGAGCATCGGCGGCATCGTGGCCCACGTTCGGCTCGCGCGCCCGGCCAAGCGAAATGCGCTGTCCGATCGCCTCATCCAGCAACTGCACACCTGCCTCGTCAACCTGCCCGACGACTGCCGGGCGGTGGTGATCAGCGGCGACGGCAGCCACTTCTGCGCCGGACTGGATCTGTCGGAGCTGAGCGCGCGCGACATCCACGGCGCGGTGCTGCATTCGCGCATGTGGCACGCCTGCTTCGACGCCATCCAGTTCGGCCGCGTGCCGGTGGTGGCGGCACTGCATGGCGCGGTGGTCGGCGGCGGGCTCGAACTGGCGGCGGCCTGCCACATCCGCGTGGCCGACCAGACCACGTACTACGGCCTGCCCGAGGGCCAGCGTGGCCTGTTCGTCGGCGGTGGTGGCTCGGCCCGCATTCCGCGGCTGATCGGCGTGGCGCGCATGACCGATCTGATGATGACCGGCCGTGTCTTCGACGCCGACGAGGGCCTGGCCTGCGGGCTGTCGCAATACGTGGTGGCCGAGGGTCAGGCGCTGGCCAAGGCACTGGCGCTCGCCGAGCGCGTGGCGCACAACGCCCCGATGAGCAATTTTGCGGTCATGCACGCGCTGCCGCGCATCGCCGACCAGAGCCAGAGCGAAGGCCTGTTCACCGAATCCCTGATGGCCGCGGTGGCCGCCAGCACCCCCGACGCGCAGGACCGGATGCGCGCCTTTCTGGACGGGCGTGCGGCCAAGGTGGTGAGAGGCGGATGAATGCTCTGGCGCGCTACCGCGACGCCCATGTCGGCGGCTGCGTCGAGGCCCTCATCGAGCAGCGCGCCGACGGCAGCACGCTGCTGCGCTCGACCGAGGCACTGCGCTGGTTTCCAGCCCGCCTGAGCGACTGCCTCGAACAATGGGCGGCCGAAGCGCCTGCGCGCACGTTTGCCGCCCGCCGCGGCCGCGATGGCGCACTTGCCGGCGAGTGGCAGCGCGTCAGCTACGCGCAGATGCTGCAGCGCGCGCAGGCCATCGGCCAGGCGCTGGTGGATCTGGGCCTGTCGCCCGAGCGCCCGCTGGCCATCCTGTCGGGCAACGACCTCGAACACCTGTCGCTGGCGATGGGCGCACTGTGGGCCGGCGTGCCTTATGTGCCGGTGTCCACGGCCTATTCACTGGTGTCGCAGGATTTCGGCAAGCTGCGCCACATCCTGCGGGTCACGCAGCCCGGCCTGGTGTTCGCCAGCGGGCCCGAATACGCCAGGGCCATCGCGGCGACCGTGGACGCCGGGGTGCCACTGCTGATGACCGAAGGTGGCGTCGAGGGCCGCGCGGTTCGTGCTTTCAGCGAACTGCTCGACACCGAACCCGGCCCGACCCTGGCAGCGGCGCACGCGCGCGTCGGTCCCGACAGCATCGCCAAGATTTTGTTCACATCGGGATCGACCAAGCTGCCCAAGGGCGTGATCACCACGCACCGCATGCTGTGCGCCAACCAGCAGATGCTGCGCCAGTGCCTGGGTTTCCTGGCCGACGAGCCGCCGGTGCTGGTCGACTGGCTGCCCTGGAACCATGTCTTCGGTGGCAGCCACAACGTGGGCATCACGCTGTACAACGGCGGCACGCTGTACATCGACGACGGCAAACCGACGCCCGCGGGCATCGCCGAAACCCTGCGCAACCTGCGCGAGATCTCGCCCACGATCTATTTCAACGTGCCCAAGGGTCTGGAAGAAATCGCACGGGCGATGGACCACGACACACAGTTGCGCGACACCCTCTTCAAGCGCTGCAAGGCCTTCATGTTCGCGGGCGCCGCACTCAGCCAGGCGGTGTGGGACCAGATGGATGGCCACGCCGAAGCCGCGGTGGGCGAGCGCGTGCGCATCATCACCGGCCTGGGCATGACCGAGACCGCGCCCAGCTGCACCTTTGCAGTGGGCACCGATGTCGCGTCAGGCCACATCGGCCTGCCGGCGCCCGGCGTCGAGGTCAAGCTGGTGCGCGACGCCTGCACCGGCGACAAGACCGAGATCCGCTTTCGCGGCCCCAACGTGATGCCGGGCTACTGGCGGCTGCCTGAAGAGACCGCGGCCGCGTTCGACGACGAGGGCTTCTACCGCAGCGGCGACGCCGCACGCTGGATCGACCCTGCGCAACCACCGCGCGGCCTGATGTTCGACGGCCGCATCGCCGAGGACTTCAAGCTGTCCACCGGCACCTTCGTCAGCGTGGGCCCGCTGCGCGCGAAGATCACGCTGCTGGTGACCCCTGCGTGCAGGACGCCGTGATCACCGGGCTCAACCGCGACGAAGTGGGCGCCCTGCTCTTCCCGCGCGCCGACGAATGCCGCCGCCTGGCCTGCCTGCCCGCGGCCACACCACTGCCCGAGGTGCTGCACCATCCGGCGGTGCGTGCCTTCTTCCAGCAACTGGCCGACCGCCTGTGGCGCGAGGCCACCGGCAGCGCCAGCCGCGTGACCAGGCTGCATGTGCTGGCCGAGCCGCCATCGATCGACAAGGGCGAAGTCACCGACAAGGGATCGATCAACCAGCGCGCGGTGCTGCAGCACCGCGACGCCCTGGTCGAGGCCCTGTACGAAGGTGCCTCGTCCGACCCCTTCCTGATCCTTCCCAACCCCAGCTGAGGAGACAGCACGATGAACATCCAGGGTCAATCGGCCTTTGTCACCGGGGGTGGCTCGGGTCTGGGCGAAGCGGTGGCGCGCGAGCTGACCCGCCTGGGCGCCAAGGTGACGGTGTTCGACCGCAATGCCGAAGGCGCGCAGCGTGTGGCCGGCGAGATCGGCGGCCTGGCCACCGTGGGCGACGTGGCCGACAGCGACAACGTCACGGCGGCACTGGACGCGGCCACCGCCGCCCACGGCGTGCCGCGCATCGTGATGAACGTCGCCGGCATCGGCAAGGCCAACCGCATCGTGCAGAAGGACGGCACAGCGTCGCCGCTGGAAGACTTCGAACGCGTGTTGCGCGTCAACCTGGTCGGCACCTACAACGTGGCGCGGCTGGCGGCGGCGCGCATCGTGGCGCTGGATGCGCTGGCCGATGGCGAGCGGGGCGTGATCGTCAACACCGCCTCGGTGGCGGCTTTCGACGGCCAGGTCGGGCAAGAGGCCTATGCCGCCAGCAAGGCCGGTGTGGTCGGCATGACACTGCCGATGGCGCGCGACCTGGCGCAATGGGGTGTGCGCGTGTGCGCCATTGCGCCGGGCCTCTTCAAGACGCCTTTGCTGGCCACGTTGCCCGAGGCCATCCAGCAGTCGCTGGCGGCGTCGATCCCGTTTCCCAAGCGGCTGGGTGATCCAGCCGAATTTGCCGCGCTGGCGGCGCACATCGTCAGCAACGGGCACCTCAACGGCGAGGTGATCCGCCTTGACGGTGCCTTGCGCATGGCGCCGCGCTGAGTTCCACTTTCACCCCGTTCCCGCTCAACACCTGTACAGGAGACAACGATGAAGCTGTTCCGATTCAAGACCCTGGCCGCCGCTGCGGCCGCTGCGCTGCTGACCGTGCCGGCGCTGGCCGACGTCAACGTCGGCGTGACGATCTCGCTCACCGGCCCCGGTTCGGGTCTGGGCATCCCTGAGGGCAAGGCGTTCAAGCTCTGGCCATCCACGATCGCCGGCGAGAAGATCAACCTGATCATCCTCGACGACGCCACCGATCCTGGCAAGGCGGTGGTCAACGCGCGCCGCTTCGTCACCGAGGACAAGGTCGACGTCATCGTCGGTGGTTCGGTCACGCCGACCACAGCCGCGGTCGCACCGATCGCCGCCGAATCCAAGACCACGCAGATCACGCTCGCGCCCGTGGGTGTACCGGCTGACCAGGTGCACTGGGTGTTCCGCCTGCCGCAGAGCTTTGCGGTGATGGCCTTCCCGCTCGTCGAGCACATGAAGAAGCACGGCGTGAAGACGGTCGGCTTCTTCGGCTACACCGACGGCTACGGCGAATCGTGGCTGAAGGACTTCGGCGCGCAAGCCGAACAGGCCGGCATCAAGGTGGTCCTGTCCGAGCGCTTCGCGCGCAGCGACACCAGCGCGACGCCGCAGGCGCTCAAACTGGTTGCGGCCAACCCGGATGCGATCCTGATCGCGGCCTCCGGCTCAGCCGCGGCGATGCCGCACAAGGCGCTCATCGAGCGCGGCTACAAGGGCAAGATCTACCAGACCCACGGCGCGGCCACGCCCGACCTCGTTCGCATCGGCGGCAAGGATGTCGACGGCAGCTACCTGGTCTCGGGCCCGGCGGTGATGGCCGAGCAACTGCCCGACAGCCATCCGTCGAAGAAGGCCGCGACCGACTTCGTGACCACCTTCGAGAAGGCCTACGGCCCGGGCACACGCAACCAGTTTGCCGGGCATGCCTACGACGCCCACATCGTGCTCGCGAAGGCCTTGCCGGTGGCCCTGAAGAAGGCCAAGCCGGGCACACCGGAGTTTCGCGCCGCACTGCGCGACGCGATCGAGGGCATGGGCCGCACGGTCCTCGCGCACGGCGTGATCAACTGGACCGCCAGCGACCACGGGGGCTACACCAACGAGACCGGCGTCATGCTCAAGGTCGTCAACGGGAAGTTCGAGGTCGAGAAGTAGGAAAGACAAGACGCGCCCGCGTCTGTCTTGCACCCGTCGTTGACCGAAAGCGGGGGCGCCCAGGCGCCCCCGCGACGATTCGAGGAACCCCATGGACGCCACCATCGCCGGTATCCTGGCCGTCGACGGCCTGACCAACGGCGCCATCTACGCGCTGCTGGCGCTGGCCCTGGTGATGGTCTTTGCCGTCACGCGCGTGATCTTCATCCCGCAGGGCGAGTTCGTCGCCTTTGCGGCGCTCACGCTGGCGCTGCTGCAGACCGGCAAGGTGCCTGGCACGGTCTGGTTCCTGCTCGTGCTGGCCGGCGCGGTGGCGCTGGCCGAACTGTGGCAGGGCTGGCGGCAGCACCGGCCGCCGTTGCGGCTGCTGGCGGCGGCCACGCGCACGCTGGCCTGGCCGGTGGCGGTGTCGATGCTGGCGATCTGGGCCGCACCGCGCGGCTGGCCGACGCTGGCACAGGCGCTGCTGACGGTGGCACTGGTCACCACCTTCGGGCCCTTGCTCTACCGCCTGGCCTTCGAATCGCTGGCCGATGCCAGCGTGCTGGTGCTGCTGATCGTCTCGGTCGGCGTGCACTTCGCGCTCGTCGGCCTGGGCCTGTACTTCTTCGGTGCCGAGGGCTTTCGCAACCCGAGCTTCTGGGACACGCGGCTCGACCTGGCGGGGGTCACCTTGACCGGCCAGGCGCTGATCATCTTCGCCGCCAGCCTCGTGCTCATCGTCGCGCTGTGGTTGTTCTTCGAGCGCTCGCTGCCCGGCAAGGCGCTGCGCGCCACTGCCGTGAATCGCCTCGGTGCGCGGTTGATGGGCATCTCCAGCAGCAGCGCCGGGCGCCTGTCGTTCACGATGGCGGCCCTCATCGGCGCGCTCTCGGGCCTGCTGATCGGGCCGACCACGACCGTCTTCTACGACAGCGGTTTCCTCATCGGGCTCAAGGGTTTCGTGGCCGCGGTCTTCGCCGGGCTGGCCAGCTACCCGCTGGCCCTGGTGGGCGCGCTGGGAGTGGGGCTGCTCGAAAGCTTCAGTTCCTTCTGGGCCAGCGCCTTCAAAGAGGTGATCGTGTTCTCGACCATCCTGCCGGTGCTGCTGTGGCGGTCATTGCGCGACCCCGACGCTGAGGACCATTGATGAGCCGGTTCGCCTTCCCCGCCTTCGCGGCGGTGATGTTGCTGCTGCCGCTGCTGCCGGTACCCGACTTCTGGATCACGCAGAGCATCTACATCGGCCTCTACGCCATCGTCGTGCTGGGGCTGGTGCTGCTCACCGGCGTGGCCGGGCTGATCTCGTTCGGGCAGGCAGCCTTTGTCGGCGTCGGCGCCTACACCGCTGCCTACCTGGGCGCCCGGCTTGGCGTGCCGCCGCTGCTGACCTTGCTGGCGGGCGTGACGCTGGCCGTGCTGGCGGCGATCGTGCTGGGCGCGATCACGCTGCGCATGTCAGGGCACTACCTGCCGCTGGCCACCATCGCCTGGGGCCTGGCGCTGAACTACACGATGGCCAACATGGAGGGGCTGGGCAAGTACGACGGCATCCTGGGCATCCCGACCCTGAACCTGCTCGGGCTCGACCTGGGCACCGGGCGCGGCCTGCACCCGCTGGTCTGGGCGATCGTGCTGCTGGCGGCGCTGGCGACGGTGCGGCTGCTCGACTCGCGGCCCGGTCGCGCGATCCGTGCACTCAGAAGCGGTGCCAGCATGGCCGAGGCGATGGGCATCTCGACCTTTCGCTACAAGCTCGTGGCCTTCGTCTTCGCGGCGGTGCTGGCGGCGGTGTCAGGCTGGCTGTTCGCGTACTTCCAACGCAGCGTCAGCCCGTCGCCCTTCAGCATCAACAAGGGCATCGAGTACCTGTTCATGGCGGTGCTCGGCGGTGTCAGCCACGTCTGGGGCGCCATCCTCGGCTCGGGCGTGGTCCGACTGGTCGAGGACGAACTGCAGGTGCTGCTGCCCCGGCTGATCGGCACCAGCGGCAACTTCGAAACCATCGTGTTCGGCATCGTGCTGGTGGTGGTGCTGAAGTACGCGCCCGATGGCCTGTGGGCTTTCGTGCAGCGCTGGCTGCCGCAGCGCCAGCGCGTGCGCGACTGGGACCAGGCGCGGCCGCTGCCGGCGCGCGACAAGCCCGCCCCCGGCGAGCTGCTGCTGACGGTCGACGCGGTGCGCAAGACCTTCGGCGGCCTGGTGGCGGTCAACGACGTCAGTTTCAAGGTGCACGCAGGCGACATCGTCGGCCTGATCGGCCCCAACGGCGCCGGCAAGAGCACGACCTTCAACCTCATCACCGGCGTGCACGCGCTCAGTGGCGGCACGGTGAGCTTCGGCGGCCGGCCGATCACGGGCCTGCCGTCGCGGCAGATCGCGCGGCGCGGCATCTCGCGCACCTTCCAGCACGTCAAGCTGATCCCCGAGATGTCGGTGCTCGAAAACGTGGCCCTCGGCGGCTACCTGCGCAGCCGTGCCGGCAGCGTGCGCGCCGTGCTGCGCCTGGACCGCGATGAAGAACGCCAGCTGTTCGCCGAGGCCGAGCGCCAGCTGGCGCGCATCGGCATGGCCGACCAGATGCTCGAGCCCGCCGGCAACCTGGCGCTGGGGTCGCAGCGACTGGTCGAGATCGCCCGCGCGCTGTGCACCGACCCCGCGCTGCTGCTGCTGGACGAGCCCGCGGCCGGCCTGCGCCACAAGGAAAAGCAGGCCCTGGCCGACGTGCTGCGCCAGCTCAAGAGCGAGGGCATGAGCATCCTGCTGGTCGAGCACGACATGGACTTCGTGATGGGCCTGACCGACCGCATCGTGGTGATGGAGTTCGGCAACAAGCTGATGGAAGGCACGCCCTCCGAGGTGCAGGCCAGCCCCGCGGTGCGTGCCGCCTACCTGGGGACGGATCACTGATGACCACGCCCTTGCTGCAAGTTGCCGGGCTGCACGCCGGCTACGGCCGCGCCGAGGTGCTGACCGGCCTGGATTTCGAGTTGGCACAAGGTCAGGTGGTGACGCTGATCGGGCCCAATGGCGCCGGCAAAAGTACCACGCTGGCGGCGCTGATGGGCGTGATCGGCGCGCGCGGCCGCATCGTCTTCGACGGCCAGGATCTGGCCGGCAGCACGCTCGAAGAGCGCGTGATGCTGGGCCTGGCGCTGGTGCCCGAGAAGCGCGAACTGTTCACCACCATGCCGGTGCAGGACAACCTGATTCTCGGCGGCTACCGTGCGATGAAACTTCGCGTGCCGAACTGGCAGCGCGAGATCGAGCGCGTGTACGAGCTCTTCCCGCGCCTGAAAGAGCGGCGGTCGCAGCTGGCGGGCACGCTGTCGGGCGGTGAGCGCCAGATGCTGGCGCTGGGCCGCGCGCTGATGTCGACGCCCAAGCTGCTGATGCTCGACGAGCCCAGCCTGGGCCTGGCGCCGCTGGTCGTGCGCGACATCTTCAGCACCATCGACCGCTTGCGCCAGCAGGGCATGAGCATCCTGCTGGTCGAGCAGAACGCCCGCGCCGCGCTCGAGGTGGCCGACCACGGCTACGTGCTGGAGACCGGCAGCATCGTGCTGGAAGGGCCCGCCGCGCAACTGGCGCACGACCCGCGTGTCATCGAGACCTACCTCGGCAGCGCCATCGAGAAGGGAGCCTGACCATGGGCAGCGACCACTCCAGGGTCACCGACGGGTCGCCCTCGCGCAGCAACATGACGTGTCAGTACGGCGGCGCCGAATGAAACGGTCCGTAGCGCCCGACCTCGATCCAGCTGCAAGCATCGCCCTGGGCCCGCTGGCCGATGTGGTGGGCTATCACCTGGCGCAGGCCGCGGTCACCACCTACAGCAACTTCGAGCGCCACCTGGGCAAGCCCTTCGGGCTGCGCAAGATCGAGTTTTCGCTGTTGATGCTGCTGCTCAGCAACGGTCCACTGGCGCCCAAGCAGCTGGCGGGCGCGCTGACGCTGACGGCGCCCAATCTGTCGCTGCTGCTCGACCGGCTGCAGAACCGTGGCCTGCTGCGTCGCGAGCGCAACCCCGCCGACGGCCGATCGCAGCACATCGTGCTGACCGACAAGGGCCGCCGCCTGGCGCGCGCCAGTGCCGCCGCCGCCGGGCCGATGGAAACCGAACTGCTGCAACGGCTGTCACGCGCCGAACACGCGATGCTGATCGAGCTGCTGTGCCGGCTGGCCGGCCGGCCGGCGCCCTGACGATCGGATCAGGAATTCGCCGCCGTCGCGCCGCCGTTGCTGGCGGCCGCCTGCTGGCGCTGCAAGCGCCATTCGGCCAGGCGCCGCATGTTGCCCAGCGAGATCAGGTGCGCGTGCACCAAACCCAGCAGGCCGTTGCGCTGCAGGTCCAGCACGGTGGCGTCGGACAGTGCCTTCAGCTTTTCTTCGTTTACGGTGTAGAAGCCCTCGACCGCGACGTTCGAGCCGTCGGGCATGGTGACGTCGAAACGCATCTCCTGCAGCAGATCGAGCTCGAGCAGCCGCTGGCCGACCAGCCGCGTGCGCTGGATCTCGGCTTCGATCTGTTCGAGCTGCTGCTGCGCGCTCTGGGTCAATGCGGTGGGCTGGCCCTGTTCGTCGAACATTGCCGTGCCCTCGGTCTGCGACAGGCCGTCCCAGTCCATGTCGACACAGATCGCGAACGACTTGTCGTCGATGCGACCGATCGCAAACGGGTACAGCCGCAGCAGCGCCGGCATGTAGTGCGCGCGCCAGGCGGCGCCGTCGAGAAACAGGTTCTCTTCGGCCGACAGGCCGAACACCGCTACCGGCGCAATCTGCAACTGGCCCGCAGCGTCCTTGCCGGCGTGCAGGAAGACGATTGGGTATTCGCGGCAGACATCGCCGAATTCAGCCGCGGCGACGAACAGCGAGTTCAGCCGCGACGCCACGCGCCAGTCGGTGACGGGCATGCGAGCGTGCAAGGCTCGATGGGCATCGCGGTCCAGCGGCAGGGCCTTGCGGTGCAGAAATTGATTGATCACGGGGGTTCTCCGGTTGTGTCGATGCGCGTGACGAGCACCTTGTCGACTCGTTTTCCGTCGAGGTCGACGACCTCGAAAGTCCAGCCTAGCCATTCCACCCGGTCGGCGGTGACGGGCAGCCTGCCCAGCAGCAGCATCACCATGCCGGCCAGCGTGTTGTAGCGGCCGCGGTCCTCTTCGGGCAGGTCCTTGACGCCGATCCGGTCCTTCAACTCAGGCACCGGGATCAGGCCGTCCATCAGCCAGCTGCCGTCTGCGCGCTGGACGGCCCATGAATCTTCGTCGCTGTGCGCACCGAACTCTCCGGTGATGGCCTCCAGCAGGTCGCGCTCGGAGATCACGCCCTGCACGGCACCGTATTCGTCGACGACGAACACCAGGTCGGCCCGCGTGCCGCGGAAATGCTCCAGCAGCTCCATGCCCGACAGCGTTTCGGGCACGAAGACCGGTGGCTCGAGCAGTTCCGACAGCACCGGCCTTTCACCGCGCGACAGCGGCATCAGCAGCCGGTGCGCGCCCAGCACGCCGATCACATCGTCCAGCCCGCCGCGGCAGACCGGGTAGCGCGTGTGGCCGTTTTCGGCGATGAACGCCACCGCGTGGTCGAGCGTGGCACCGGCGTCGAGCCAGACGATCTCGGCGCGCGGGATCATCATCGAGCCGATCTGGCGGTCGTCCAGGCGGAACACGTTGCGCACCATCTGGTGCTCCTGCGCCTCGATCACGCCGGCATCGCGGCCTTCTTCCAGCTGCGCCGCGATCTCTTCCTCGGTCACCGCACGCGACGGTCCGCCGCGCACACCCAGCAAGTGCAGCACGCCGTTCGTGCACGCAGTGAGCAGCAGCACCAGCGGCCGCGTGGCCGAAGACAGCACATTCATCGGCCGCGACACCAGGCGCGCCACCGGCTCGGGGTACATCTGGCCCAGCCGCTTGGGCACCAGCTCGCCGAAGATGATGGTCAGCACCGTGATGATGAACACCACCAGTGCGGTGGCAGCAAAGGCCGAGCCCTTTTCCGTCGCGTGCAGGTTGGCCTGGAGCCAGCGCGCCAGCGGCGCGGCGAAGGCGGATTCACCGACGATGCCGTTGAGGATGCCGATCGAGGTGATGCCGATCTGCACCGTCGACAGGAACTTGGTCGGGTTCTCGTGCAGGTCCATCGCGGCCTGCGCCCCAGGGCTCCTCGCCTTCCACCATCACGGCCAACCGCGCCTTGCGACTGGCGGTCAGCGCCATCTCGGACATCGCAAAAAGGCCGTTGAGCAGGATCAGCAGGACAAGCAGCAGGAAGTCCATGCGCGCCGCCGGACGCGTGGGCCGGCAGTGGCGTTGAGAGGGCCGAGAGCGTAGCAGAATCGCCCCATGATCCATTTGGTCGGCGACCTGCAGGGCTGCTGCAGCGCTTTCGACAGACTGCTGGCCGAGATCGGCTTCTCGCCTTCACGCGACCGCCTGGTTCTGCTGGGCGACCTGGTCAACCGCGGGCCCGATTCACTGGGCGTGCTGCGCCGCTTGCGCGCACTGGGTGACGCCGCCACCTGCCTGTTGGGCAACCACGACCTGCATCTGCTGGCGGTGGCACAGGGGGTGCGGCGCGCGCACCGTAGTGACACGGTGGGCGAAATCCTGGCCGCGCCCGACTGCGAAGCCTGGCTCGACTGGCTGCGCCAGCGCCGCCTGGCCTGCGTCGAGTCGGGCTGGCTGTGTGTGCATGCCGGCGTGGTGCCGCAGTGGGACACCGAGCGCACGCTGGCGCTGGCGGCCGAAGTCGAGGCCCTGCTGGCCGGCCCCGACCTGCACCACTTCCTGCAGGTCATGTATGGCAACGAGCCCCGCTGCTGGAGCGACGCGCTGCAAGGCGCCGACCGCTGGCGCTTCGTGATCAACACGCTGACGCGCATCCGTTTCTGCAGCGCCGACGGTGAACTCGAGTTCGACACCAAGGACGGTGCCGGCGCGGCGCCGGCGGGCTACTGGCCCTGGTACCAGGTGCCCGGCCGCGCCAGCGCCGCGCAGCCGATCGCGTTCGGCCACTGGAGCACGCTGGGCCTGATCGACAGCCCGACGCTGCTGTCGATCGACACCGGCTGCGTCTGGGGCGGCGCACTGACCGCGGTGCGCGTGGATGGCGGCCGGCGCGAGGTGGTGCAGGTGCCGTGCGCTGGGCCCCTGTCAACGCACACATAGAATCCCGCTTGCAGGAAGCGTGGCAGAGTGGTCGATTGCACCGGTCTTGAAAACCGGCGGCTCGCAAGGGCCCGTGAGTTCGAATCTCACCGCTTCCGCCAGTTCGCCTATGGACGACCGAGACAAAAGCTCTCTACCCCACATAGAACCCACCTGGCAATCTGGCCCATCGTGCGCCGAGACGTTGCCGGTCAGTGGCTGGCACGCGAGGGCACCGAGCTTGTGACCTTGGGAGCGCTCGCAACTCATGCAAGCGGCTTGTACATCGTCGCCTCGACCTCCACGAGAACCTGATCACCAGGAAGGAATCGAGTGACTTCCAACACGGTGCTAACGGGCGGGTCATCCGGATAGAACAGTGCGCGAACCCTGTTGTACGGCGCGTAATGGTGCAAATGGCGAAAATACTGCACCAACTTGAAGACGTCGCCCATGTCTCCCCCGTGTTCTTCCGCCAGCTGACGGATGCGCTCGAGCACGAACCAGCTCTGTGCAACGATTGGTGCCTCGAACACATCGACCGTCATTTGCGTCGTGACATAACCCAGCGGGCGCAGCGCCGCGCGTCCCGACTCCGGAATGTCGTCGTAGCTGGCAACCACGTGCCGGCTTCGCGGATCGACTGCAACGATGCCGCTCATGAAAACAAAATCGCCAACGCGTTTTGCGGCCGCATAGTTGGCCATAGGTGCGCCTGTGCTCACTGATGTGCTACCCGGTTGTGGAGGGAAACTGCTGAACCCATTGATCGTCGACGGATGCTGTGATTTCGAGAACGGTTGACGGCATCTTTCGATGCTGGTCAGCTTGTCATCTGCCGGCTTTCGGGTGTTGAGACATTGTCTTGGTCATCGGTCTTGAATGAACGCCGTGCCAGTCACGCGTCGACAAATCGACGCTTCGCGCATTGAGGCAGCCCAATCTCAGAACCCGTGCGAAGGCCGCTGCATCGGCGAAATCGGCGAAATCGGCGCAACCAGTATCCCTGCGCAATGTGCCGTGATGACATCCTTAGCGGCGAGCTGAACGAGGTCACCGATCTCACCGTGGCGAACGAAGTTCAGCGCGTACCATCGCGCGCGATCGGCGTGCCATTTCGAAAGACTGTACGTTGGCGCCCTCGCGGCGTCAGCATTTCATGTTCTGTGCGAGCGTCGAGCACGATCAAGTCGGCTGGGCAGCCGATGCGAATCAAGCCATCCCAGGCGAGTCTCATGGCGCGTGCCGGTTGTACGGTGACGGCAGGCAACCATGCCCCGACCGGCGCCAGATGCGCCATTTGCACCCCCAGCCCGAACGTTTCGAACAGATCGTAGCTGCCGTAGGGATAGAAACTGTCTCCGACGTTGTCCGTGGCGATCGAGGTCTGCACCCCAGCGGCTGCAGCTTCGCGTAGCCGCGTGATACCGCGCTCCAGCGGTGTGCCGTCCCACGCACCTTGCAAGTAGAGGTTGGTGTTCGGCAAGGCCACCAGATGAATACCCGCACTGGCACAGCGGCGCAAGGTCTCGGCCGCTTCCGCCGCCGGCTGGACCGAGAGCGAACAGGCATGGCCGCAAGTCACTCTGTGCTGCCACCGATGCCTGGTCGTCAAATCCGCGATGCAACGCAACCCGGTGGCCGTGGGATCCAGGCCCTCGTCGACGTGGAAATCGAGATCGAGATCGTGTGCAACAGCCAGCTCGAACACGCGCTGGAGCTTGGCCTGCAGATTGGCATTGCGATAGACGAAGGCGCCCAGAATGCCGCCGGCGTGTGCCACCGCGCTGGCGACTGCGCCGGCATGGCCATCCAGCCGATCGAGCGCGGTCAGCGAAACGAATTGCAATTCGATTCGATTTCGCCATTGCTCGCGAAGCGCAAGCAGCACCGGCAATGATTTCGGCGCAGGCGCGTCAGGCCAGTCCAGATGCGTTCGCAGCGCGCGGGTGCCGCAGCGCCACGCGTCTTCCAGGCCCCGCGTCATGCGGGCGTGAAGCGCTTCGGCCGTCCATCCGGCACGCTTGGCCGCCATGCGCTCGATGGCCACGCTTAGATCGCCATGTGCAGCGCCGACCTCGTCGACGGTGTAGTTCTTGTCCAGATGAACGTGCAGGTCGACCATCGCACTGAGCAAGGTGCCGACGACGGGGGAAGTCACGGGAACCAGATCGCTCACCCGTCCATCGCGCCACGCGACGTCGAAGGCCTGGTCGTCGCGTGCTTGGATTCGAAACCACGCAGGCTGGGTGGGATGCCGACCGATCGGAGATGACCGTTCAACGAAGGCTCGAATTCAAGGTCCTGCAATTTTGACATTTGGTCAATCCATTTGTACACTCGCCGCGCATTGCAGGCTACCCGGAAATGCCATGACCGATGTTTCACGCGGGACCACCGACGTCCTTGTTATCGGTGCCGGTGCCATCGGGGCCCTTTACGGCGGCATGCTGGCGCGGGCCGGGGCAGCGGTCTCGGTCGTGTGCCGCTCCGACCACGCCGCAGTCGAGTCGGGCGGCTTCGACGTCCGCAGCCCGTGGGGCGACTTCGTGTTCCGCCCAGTGCGTGTCTTGCGATCTCCTGCGGAGTGCACCCGGCCACCCGACTATGTGTTGCTCGCTGTCAAGGTGGTGCGCGGACTAGACCGCGTGGCACTCCTACGCAATGCCGTGGGGCCGGATACTGTGATTGTCGTGTTCGGCAACGGCATCGGCATCGAGCAGGAAATTGCTGACGCTTTCCCGGATCACGAACTCATCAGCGCGCTGGCATTTGTCGCCGTCAGTCGCGTGGGCGAGGCCACGATCCAGCATCATGCGCTGGGGCGTCTGGAGATGGGCAACTTCCCGCGCGGCGTGTCGGCGCGCACACAACAACTGGCGGCACTTTTCCAGGCCGCCGGGGTTCCGTGTGACACGAAGGCCGAGGTGCTCGCGTCACGCTGGTTGAAGAATCTCTGGAACATCGCCTTCAACCCGATTTCGGTTTTGGGTGGCGGGCTGGACACGCGCGCGATCCTGGCGCCTGCGGAGGGCATCGACTTCGTGCGTCGCGTGATGCTGGAGGCCGCGACCGTCGCTGCGGCCCACGGCTACCCGATCGAGACTGGCGTCATCGATGAAGCCATTGCAAGCACCCGCGCGATGAAGCCTTACAAGACCAGCATGGCGCTCGACCATGAACACGGGCGCCCGATGGAAGTCGAGCCCATCCTTGGCAACGTGGTTCGTCTGGCTCGGCTGCGCGGTGTCGCGGTGCCGTCACTCGAGGCCCTGTATGGGTTGCTGCGCATGGTGCAGGACCGAGTCGAGGTCGATTGAGGATCCGCGGGTCCCCTGCCCGCCCCGGGTAATCACCAACAAAGATGCGGACCGATTCCACCTGCCGTCGATAGACTAAGAGTTTTTACACTCGGTCATTCCGATCGGAAACGTGAGCTGACAAGGCAGCTCGGAATGAGCGGCGGCATCACCGGAGATTCACGATGAAGCGCTACTGGGCCGACTACTCCCGTCCGGAATTTGCTGCGGTCGATCGTTCCAGACTGATTGCTGTCTTACCGGTGTCGGCGATCGAGCAGCATGGCCCGCATCTGCCGTTTTCGGTAGACACGACCATCGTCGAAGGCGTCGTCGAGAGCGTCATCGCCCGTCTCCCCGACGACTTGCCGGTGGTGTTTCTGCCGACCCAGCGCATCGGAAAGAGCAACGAACATGCGCGCTATCCGGGCACGCTGACGCTTTCGCTCGAGACGCTGGTGCGCCTGTGGATGGAAATCGGCGACTGTGTCGCCGCTGCAGGCGTACGCAAAATGGTCATCCTGAACAGCCACGGCGGCCAGGGCATGGTCGGCGACATCGTGGCGCGAGACCTGCGTGTCAAACACGACATGCTGGTCGTGGCGACCAACACCTACTCCTTCGGGACGCCGGCCGGCCTGTTCAGCGCCCAAGAAACGCAGCACGGCATTCACGGTGGCGACAAGGAAACCTCGGTGATGCTCGCATTGCGCCCCGACCTGGTGGACATGTCGCGGGCAGCGAATTTTCGCTCGACCGCTGAAACGCTGGTCGAGCAGACACGACATCTGTCGATCAACGCACGCGCCAAGGTCGGCTGGCAGATCCAGGATCTGAACCCGATGGGGGCCTGTGGCGATGCCAGCGCGGCCACGCGGTCAAAGGGCGAACAAGTGATTGATCATGTCGCCGGTCACTTCGTCGACATGCTGCGCGACCTCGACAACACAAGCGTCGACTGGCTGTCGCAACCACCGTTGCTCGACTAGGCGGGCCGCGATGATCATCTCGAGCGACCTCGCGACAGCCGGTTCGGCGTCGGCTACCCCGACGCCATCGCCGCTGGTGCAGCTGGTAAAGGTCAACAAGCGCTACTCGAACGGCACCGTCGCGCTGCGCGACCTGTCGCTCTCGGTCAATCGCGGTCAATTTGTCAGCCTGCTCGGGCCTTCGGGTTGTGGCAAGAGCACGGCACTGCGCATGATGGCGGGCCTGTTGAGCCTCTCGTCAGGCGACATCGCATGGCCCGACAGCGCCGGCGCCGCAGCCAAGCGGGACATCAGCTTCGTGTTTCAAGAACCCACATTGATGCCCTGGGCGCGCGTGTTCGACAACGTCTACCTGCCGCTGCGCATCGCCGGCATTTCGCGCGAGCGAGCCGCTGCAGATGTCAACGATGCGCTGGCGCTGGTGGGTTTGTCGAAATTTGCCGACGTCTTTCCCCGCGAACTCTCGGGTGGAATGAAGATGCGCGTGTCGATTGCACGCGCGATGGTGACGCGCCCGCGACTGCTGCTGATGGATGAACCCTTCGCCGCGCTGGACGAGATGACACGCGCGAAGCTCAACGACGACGTGCTGCGGTTGTGGAGGGAACGAGACCTGACGATCGTCTTCGTGACGCACAACGTGTGGGAAGCCGTCTACCTGTCGAATCGAGTCGTCGTCATGGCCGCGCGGCCCGGACGTGTCGTCGACGACATCGCCATCGAGGCCCCGTATCCACGAAGCGCCGACTTCCGGACCTCGGCGTCGTACGCCGCGCAGTGCGAGCGCGTTTCCCGCTCTTTGCAAAATACCTTAGGCCATGCAGACATCGACCATTGACCTCGATGCGACCATTCCCGCGCTCAACGAGGCCGAACAGAAGCGCGAGCGGCGCGAGCGAAAGCTGACGATTCTGGCGCCCCTGCTGGTGTTGGTGGTTGCGCTGACGGCATGGGAGCTGTTCGTGCGGATCAACAAGGTCCCGCCCTACATTCTCCCGGGGCCAATCCTTGTCGTGCAGACACTTTGGAACAGCTGGCCGTCGTTGGCGACTTCGCTGATGTTCACGGCCAAGTTGACGCTGTCGGCGCTGGCGCTGGCCGTCATCGGTGGTGTCGGTCTCGGCACCCTGTTCGCGCTGTCCCGCATCGTGGAAGTCAGCCTGTTCCCGTACGCGGTGGTGCTTCAAGTCACACCCATCATCGCAGTTGCGCCGCTGATCCTGATCTATGTCGATAGCACGATGGCGGCGCTGCTGATTTGCGCCTGGATCGTTGCCTTCTTTCCCATTCTCTCCAGCACCGTCATCGGTCTGCGCAGCGCCGATCACAACCTGCGCGACCTCTTCACGCTCTACGAAGCCAGCGCCTGGCAACGCTTCGCGCTTCTTCTGATGCCCTCGGCGTTGCCTTACTTCATGTCGGGTCTGAAGGTTGCCGGCGGACTGGCGCTGATCGGAGCCGTGGTAGCCGAATTCGTGGCGGGCGCCGCGGGCAAGGAAACGGGCCTGGCCTCGCGGATCTTCGAGGCCAGCTTTCGCAGTGAGATTCCGCTCATGTTTGCGGCACTGCTGCTCGTGTCGATGTGCGGGATCGTGATCTTCATCGTGACCAGCTGGATCTCGCACAAGGTCCTGGGCCATTGGCATGAGAGCGAACTCAAACGTGAACGGTGAACCGACGATGAATCAGATCGACACCCCAGCCATCGATCGTGCGCACGCCATCGAGGCGTTTCGCCGGGACATCGACGGCATCGCCTGCCTCACCGGCGCCGACGATCTGCGCATCAAGGCACGCGACTACTACTGGTACAGCCCCGTCCTCGAAGCGTTGTTGAAGGACTATCGCGCGGAGATCGTGGTCCTGCCGACCAGCGAGGCCGAGGTTCTGCGTATCGCTGCCGCGGCCGCTCGCCACCGCCTTCCGGTGACGGTGCGCGGGGGTGGCACGGGCAACTACGGCCAAGCCGTGCCACTGCAGGGCGGCGTCGTGCTGGAGACCACGCGACTCGACCGCGTCATCGAGATCGCCGATGGGCGAGTTCGCGTCCAATCGGGAGCGAGGCTCGAACCGCTGCTCGAGGCCGTGCGCGAAACGGGTCAACAACTGATGATGTATCCCTCGACGATGAGCATCGCCACCGTGGGTGGCTTCATAGCCGGAGGCTCGGCCGGTATTGGCTCGGCGCGCCACGGCATTCTGAAAGAGTCTGGCGCGATGCGTTCGATCCGGATCGTCACGCTTGAGGAAGTCCCGCGAACCCTGACGCTGACCGGTGCCGACGTGGAAATGGTCCATCATGCCTGGGGCACCAACGGCATCATCGTCGAACTCGAACTGGCGTTGGTGCCTGCCGTCGACTGGCTGCATTGCATTGCACTCTTTCCGAGCTATCCCGACGTCGTTAGATTCGGCAGGGCAGTCTTGGCGTCCGATATTGACGTGTTCTTGCTGAGCGGTGTGGACCGCCGCTTTGCGCCCTATTACACCGATCTGCAGTCGCATTTCGACGGTCATGCCGACGCGATGTTCGCGCTGGTGAACCCGCGCGACCGTCAGCGTTTTGCCGACCTGGCCCGCAGCTTCGGGGGTTCGATCGATTTGTGCGTCACCGAGCCCGAGCGCGTGCAGGCCGGTCTGCCACCCGTCCATGAGTGCGCCTACAACCACACCACGTTGCGCGCCTTGAAGATGGAGCGCGGCTGGACCTATCTGCAGATGGTCGTTCCAGCGCCTTTCGATCCCGACCTCATCGCCGCCCAAATGGCCCGCTACGGCGACGAAATGCTGATGCATCATGAATTCGCTCGCTACGCGGGCGGCCCCAGGATGTCGGGCCTCGTGTTGCTTCAATTCATGGATGAAGAGCGCCTGGACGAGATCACGAAAGAACTGTTGCAAGACGGCTGCCACGTGATGAATGCGCACGTCAACATTCTCGAAAAGAGCGGCCGAAAGCAGATGCAGGCGGAGGAAATTGCCTTCATGCGGAACGTCGATCCCTTCGGTCTGATGAATCCGGGCAAGATCCTTCTGCAGGGATGAAGTCACGCGGATCACGCGCTCGTCAAGCGCCAACAAGAGTGTCAACTTTCAGCCAAATTTCGGAAGGAAACAGGATGTTCAACAGAATCATCAGGACCGTCGCTTCGTGCGGGCTGGCCGCGGCTGCAATCATGGCCGTCAGTCCCGCCCAGGCCCAGCAGAAGTTGACCTTCGCAACCAACTGGAAGGCGCAAGGAAGCCATGGCGGCTTCTATCAAGCCGTGGCCGATGGAACCTACAAGCGCTACGGGCTCGACGTCGACATCATGCAGGGCGGCCCGCAATCGAACCCGCGCCCGTTGATGCTGACCAACAAGATCGATCTGATGATTCCGATCGGCTTGATCGCGATGATGGAGGCCAACAAGAGCAAATTGCCGACGGTTCTGGTGGGAGCCTTCATGCAGAAGGACCCGACATCGCTGATGACGCACGCGGGCCAGTACAAGGGTTTCAATGACTTGCACAACGCCAAGACCGTCTACGTGGCCAAGGCAAGTCAATTCAGCTTCTGGCGGTGGCTGACAGCGAACCACGGTTTCACCGACGAGCAATACAAGCAATACAACTATGCGATGGCGCCGTTCCTGGCCGATAAGCGCGCGGTGCAGCAAGCCTACGCGACAGCGGAACCTTTGTACTTGGCCAAAGATGGCGTCAAGACTGACGTGTACCTGCTGGCAGACCACGGATGGCAGGCGTATGCAAACCTGATCGAGGCACGCCGCGAGACGGTCGAGAAGAATCCAGCGCTGATCCAGAAGTTCATGGACGCCTCGGCCATCGGTTGGTACAACTATCTCTATGGCGGAGATCGCAAGGGCGCGTATGCGTTGATCAAGAAGGACAACCCCGAAATGACCGACGCAAAGCTTGACGAGGAAGTCGCCAAGCTTCTGGAAGTGGGCATGATCGACTCGGGAGATGCCCTGACCAAAGGAATCGGTGCGATCAGCAGGGCACGCCTGGCCCAGTTCAACGACAGCATGGTCAAGGCCGGCGTTTTCAAGGCCGGTGACGTCGATGTCAATACGCTGGTGACCGAACAATTCGCAAACAAGGGCGTAGGTCTGGATTTGCGAAAGAAGTTTGTTAAATAGCTGCCCAGATGGGGCCATAGCCACCATGGCCGATCAACGCATCGAAGTGCTCGCCCGGCGCCGAGCCGAGATGATGAGCGTCATCTCGGCCGCCGCGCTCGAGCAGTTTTCGCAGCACGGTCTGCGAGGCACGTCGACGCAAGCGATTGCCGACCGTGCTGGCATTTCCAAGCAGCAACTGCATTACTACATCGAGAGCAAGGACGCCCTGTATGAGTCGCTGCTTCGGCAGACGATGCAGCATTGGCGCCAGATCGGTCTGAATGCCGAAGACGGAGAGCTCGAACCGGCCCAGGCGATCGCTCGATTGGTGCGACGCAAACTCGAATTCACCTTCGATCATCCGCAGATCTCTCGCCTGTTCAGCTATGAGGTGATGAGCGGTGGCGTTGTCATCCGGAAGATCCTGGCCGAAGTCAATGGCGGGGTGACTGCGGCCACGCAGATCATTCGTGGCTGGGTCACGCACGGCAAGATAGAAGCGATAGAACCGATATTTCTGTTGTTTCACATCTGGGCCCTGACCCAGCACTACGCCGATTACGAGCCGCAGGTCAGATTTTTCATGGCTCTGCCGGCGGATATGCCGTTAGACCGAGAGCGGATCTCGGCTGAAGTCACGCGCTTCATCATTCGAGGCATGGGTTTGCGACTCCCCGAGCACGCGACCGGTCTGATTTCGGCCGGTCCGACGTCGCATCCAACGAGCTGAAATCCGACGACTGGTCGCCGATCGGCCCAGTCACCCTCGGCCCTGGGCGCGACTCGGTCGTCGCGACCCGCTCAAAGGCAGAGCTTGCGCAGCCGCTGGTTGCATCAATGAGGCAACCTCTGCCTTGACGCACGCCGTTGCCCATCCGAAACGAACTTGCCTGGCCTGAGGCAAGATCGCTGGCGTGACCGCTCCCACCGCTCTCATCCGCACTGCGGCGCTGACCGCGCTGTCGATGGTCGCGTTTGCCGCCAACTCGCTGCTGTGCCGGCTTGCACTGCACACACCTTCCGCAATCGACCCGACGAGCTTTGCGAGCCTGCGAATCGCCTCCGGGGCCATCGTGCTGGCGCTCATCTTGCGGCTCAAGTCGGGGCCGGCCGCGCGGACGCGCCCCGACTGGTTCGCGGCGGTGGCGCTGTTTGCCTACGCTGCGCTGTTTTCGTTCGCCTACCAGTTGCTGAGTGCGGCAACCGGTGCGCTGGTGCTGTTCGGCGCGGTCCAGCTGACGATGCTTGGCGCGGGCTTGCGCGCCGGCGAGCGATTCGTGCCGCTCGGCTGGTTCGGCTTCGCGCTGGCGGTCGGCGGGCTGGTCTATCTGGTCTCACCGGGCCTCACGGCGCCGCCGGCTGCCGGCACCGTTTTGATGATCGGCGCGGGGATCGCCTGGGGCGTCTACTCGCTGCGCGGGCGCGGCACAAATGATCCCTTGGCTGCCACGGCCGGTAATTTCCTGCGCGCGACGCCGTTGGCGCTGCTTGCCAGCGTGCTGTTGATCGGGCAGTTTCATGCCGACATGCGTGGCGTCGCGCTCGCCCTTGCATCGGGCGCGATCACCTCGGGGATGGGCTACGTCATCTGGTACGCCGCACTGCGCGGGTTGTCGGCGCTGCGCGCCGCGACGGTGCAGCTTTCGGTGCCGCCGATCGCCGCCCTCGGCGGGGTCGTGCTGCTTTCGGAGTCGATCACGCTGCGCCTGGTCGTGGCGTCGATTGCGACGCTGGGCGGGATTGCGCTTGTGCTTGCGAGCCGAGGCGCAAAGCCGCAGCGGGGGGTGTAGTGCGGTGCGCTACCCTGTTCCGGACCGATCCGGCCAAGGCCGTTAGCGCAACCTTGGCCAGCTTGTCCCCCGCGCCGGCAGTGCAGGTGCCCCGCTTGGGGCCGATGTTGTGATGGACGACGTGCAGGTCGACGGCCAATTCGAACCGATGGCCGCAGGCCTTGTGCGCAAGGAGATCGAAATGGAAGAAACCCGCATCGAACACGACACGCTCGGCGACGTGGCCGTGCCCAGCGCGCGACTTTGGGGCGCGCAGACGCAGCGCTCGCTGAAGAACTTCGCCATTTCGTGCGAGCGCATGCCCGACGCACTGCTGCACGCGCTGGCGCAGGTCAAGCGCGCGGCGGCCCGCGTGAACGCTCAGCTCGGCCTGCTGGATGCGGTCAAGTCGCATGCCATCGAGCAGGCGGCCGACGAGGTTCTGGCCGCACGCCATGCGCAAGAGTTCCCGCTCAGCGTCTGGCAGACCGGCTCGGGCACGCACACCAACATGAACATGAACGAGGTGCTGGCCAATCGTGCGTCGCAGCTGCTGGGTGGCGAAGCCGGCATGCAGCGGCTGGTGCATCCGAACGACGAGGTCAACCTCGGCCAATCGTCGAACGACGCGATGCCCACGGCGATGAACCTGGCCGCGCTGCAGGCCATCGAGCACGACGTGCTGCCGGCCCTGGATGCGCTGGCCGCCACGCTGGACACCAAGGCGCACGACTTCGCGGCCATCATCAAGCTCGGCCGCACCCACCTGCAGGACGCCACACCGCTGACGCTGGGGCAAGAGATCTCGGGCTGGGTGGCGCAGCTGCGCCATGGTGCGGCGCATGTGCGTGCCAGCCTGCCGCACCTGCGAGAGCTGGCGATCGGCGGCACGGCAGTGGGCACGGGGCTGAATGCGCACCCCGAATTCGGCGCGCGCATGGCGGCCGAACTGTCACGGCACACCGGGCTGGACCTGCGCAGTGCACCCAACAAGTTCGAGGCCCTGGCGGCGCACGATGCCCTGGTGCACGCGCATGGCGCCTTCAAGGGCGTGGCCGGCGCGCTGTTCAAGATCGCCAACGACGTGCGCTGGCTGGCCAGCGGCCCGCGTGCGGGGCTGGGCGAGATCCGCATCCCGGCCAACGAGCCGGGCAGCTCGATCATGCCGGGCAAGGTCAACCCCTCGCAGTGCGAGGCGCTGACCATGGCCTGCTGCCAGGTGATCGGCAACGACGTGGTGATCGTGTTGGCCGGTGCCTCAGGGCAGTTCGAGCTGAACGCCTACAAGCCCGTGATGATCCACGCGCTGCTGCAGAGCGCGCGCCTGCTGGCCGATGGCATGCGCAGCTTCGATCAGCATTGCGCACGCGGCATCGAGCCCGAACGCGAACGCATCTCCGAGTTGCTGAACCGTTCGCTGATGCTGGTCACCGCGCTGAACCCGCACATCGGCTACGACAAGGCGGCCGCCATCGCACGCCAGGCCTACGAGCAGGGTCTGAGCCTGCGTGAGGCCGCACTGGCCAGCGGCGAATTGAGCGCGGCCCAGTTCGATGCCTGGGTACGGCCCGAAAACATGATCGGCCCCTACCCGCGCACCGCCTAGCCAAGGCCAACGCGCCAGATCAGCCGCGCAGCGGCAGCGCCAGGCCGATGGCCACGAACAGCGCGCCGCAGGCTTGATTGAAGCGCCGGCCCACGCGCTGCAGCCAGGGGCTGATGCGATGCGCCATGCTGGCGATCAACCATTCGGTGCCCACCTCGACCCCGGCAAAGGTGGCCGCCATGACGACGAACTGCATGAGCAGACTGCGCGCGGGATCGATGAACTGCGGCAGAAACGCGGCGAAGAAGAGGATGGCCTTCGGATTGGTCAGCGCCGACAGCGCGCCCTGGCTGAACAGCGAGCGGCCACGACGCGCAGCCACTCCGGCGCCCAGTTCGACCGCAATCGGCGGCGATCGCCACACCTGCACACCCAGCCACACCAGGTAGGCGCCGCCCAGCCATTTCAGCACCGTCAGCCAGACCAGCGATGCCTTCAGCAAGGCCCCGATGCCGAACATCGACAACGCAATGACGACGATGAAACCGAGCGCGCCACCAGCGATCGTATAAAGCGTCTTGCGTCGGCCATGCAGCGCGCCGTGCGTCAGCGCCAGCAGGCTGTTCGGGCCCGGCGACAGCGACAGGCCGATGGCTGCCAGCAGATAGATCAACCAGGTGTTCAGGTTCACGTCGGCCCCGTGCGGTTCAATGCGAATGGCGGTGGGCGCGGTCGCGCCAGCGTCGCAACAAGCTGAGCAGCAGGCCGGCAAACGCCGCCGACCAGGCAAGCAGGGCAACCACCAGAGAAACCTCGGGTACCGCGGCCATGAACTCGAACCCGCTGCCCATGGCCCGGATCATCTGATGGGTGCCTGCTGCGTACATGCCGAGCGGAAAGACCGCACCCCAATACAGCGGGTCGTAGCGCAGCGGAAAGCGGCACCAGACATGGCGCCACACACCCAGGATCAGCAGCATTGGAATCCACCAGGTTCCGGTGGCCCAGTAGAACACCGTGAATCCCTTGATGAAGGGCAGCAGCGACTGCAGGAAGGGTGCGTCAGCGACGTTGACGATGAGCAGCGATCCCGCCAGCGTGGAGATCGCCATCGCCCCCATGTTGATCCAGTACGGCGGTGACAGGTCGCCCGGGGCCAGCGCAAAGAAGGTGTAGCGGTAGAAGATGAGCGACATCATCCAGATGTAGAGCATGCCGCCCCAGAGCCACGCCGACAGCGCCAGGAAATTCAGCTCAAGCTTGTAGGGCTGCGCGGTGTGCGTGGCCAGCAGCGCACTGAGCACGGCCACCGACTGGGTGTGCCACCACCGCCAGCAGCCACGCCCCGCTGATGCCCTTGTCCAGGCTGGGCTTGTTCGGCTTGATGGTGAATGCGGTGAAGATGCTGTAGGTCAGCAAGATCCACAACAGGCAGGCCAGCGCCCATGCCACCACCCCAGCCCGGTAGTTGCCCGCGATGACGATGAACTGCGTGCCCAGCACCGACGTGGCGGCCACGGTGGTGAAAAACCCGGGGCCGCGCAAGTGGTCGGCCATGTCGGCGAAGAAGCGCCGCGTGAAGCGCAGCATGCGCAGCAGCGTCAAGCACCACAGCACGACATAGGCGACGATGTTCAGGCCGAACAGCGCACGGGCGATGCCGGGCCAGCCCAGCATCTGCGCGGCCAGCGACACGATGCCGGTGGCCATGACCATGCCGAAATAGGCGGGTGAGAGACCCGCCAGGCCAGCTTCGGCGATGGCCGTGCCTGGCGCGGTGCGGGCGTCGGGCCGCTGGTCGGTACCGGAAGCGGTCATGCAGCGCCGATTCCGAGCAGGGTCTGGAAGGTCGCGTGCATCAGGTGCTCAAGGGGCTGGCTGCCTGGCATTGTCTGCCAATGCCGACGGCAAGCGCCGCTGGCTTGACGGTACGCAGGGCAATGGCATGGGCGCACTGCTATGCTGCCCTTCGAGCCCACTGCAGCAGGTCATGTCATGAGCCAAAAACTTTCACCCGCCCAATTCGACGAACTGAAGTCATTGCTGCTGACGCGTCGCAGCGAGCTTCAGCAGGAGATGCAGCAGAACCGGGAGAACCTGGCGCCGCCGTCGGCCGATGAAGGCGGCATGGTCCAGCGCAATGTGGCCCGCGAGGTCGACCAGGCACTGACCGACATCGACGCGGCCGACCTTGCGCGCATCGATCGTGCACTCAAGGCCATGGCCGACGGCAGCTATGGCATCTGCGGAGAATGTGGCTGCGACATCCCCTTCGAGCGCCTGAAGATCGAACCACAGACCGAGCACTGCGTGACCTGCAAGGGCCGCTGGGAGCAGGCCTCGGGCCAGATCAAGGCGCGTCCCTGATCAGCTGAGCTGCACCGGCAGGCCCTGGCGATCGAACGGCAGCATGCCGTCGAGACGACCAGCCTTGATCGAATCGACCATGTGCTGCATGGCCGCGTCGATGTCGGCCGCGGTCGGCGGCATGCCACCCCGCCCCGACAAGGCGGCGCTGAAGACGATCGCCCACGGCGGCCCGGCCGCTGCGGCTTCGACGACCAGCGCGTCGAAGCCGGGCAGTTCGGTGGCCACCTTGTCCACGCACATCAGCGGCGCAAGTTCACCGCCCACGCCGGCTTCGAAATCGGCGCGCTGCTGCGCGCTGGCGCCTGACGGCAGTTCGGCAGCGGCAAAGACGAACAGCAAATGCTGTGGTTCGGCCATGCCACGCGCAGCACGCAACAGGTCGTCGAAGTGGCCGATCTCGACCATGGGGGCCGTGGTCATTGCACCAGCGGGGTGTCGGCGCTGTCCAGCACCACGCCCTCGATCACGGCCCCGCCGGCCAGCAGCTGCAAGTACTGGCGCAGCGCACTGGCGAAGGTCTGCTGGCGCAGCGCCAGTGCCACGGCGCCGCGCACCGCCTCGAAGCCGGGCGTCTGCCCCGACTCGCGCGCGCGCACTTCGACCACGTGCAGCCCGAAGCGGCTGTGCACCAGGCGCGGCAAGACGCCGATCTCGGGCGCGGCGAAGATCTCGCGCGCGAACTCGGGTGCGCAATCCTGCGCACGCAGCCAGCCGAGCGCACCGCCCTGGCGCCGCTGGGGCAGTTCGACAGCTCGCGGCCGCGCGGCGAAAGCGGCGCCTGCCGTCGCGGTGGCAGCGCACTTCGAGCAGGGCGGCTTCGGCGCGCTTGCGCAGGCGGCGCACGTCGACACCCGGCGTCACCGCGAACAGGATGTGCCGCACGCGGACGCGCTCGCCGCTGCGGTAGCGCGCGGCTGGGCGTCGAGGTGGCGGCGGCAGGCCTCGTCGGATGGCTCGGGGACCGCAGCTCGCGCGCCAGCAGCGCCTCGATGGCCTGCCTGGCGGCTTCGCTGGTCGCGCCGTCGGGGGCCGGCGCATCGTCGGCGGCGAGCAGGCCCGCGCATGGCCGCCTGGCGCAGCAGCTCGGTGCAGGCGCGCTGGCGCAGGGTTTCGGCGTCGAGTGTCTCGCCAGTTGCATGCAGGGGCACACCGTTGATGCGGGCCGGCACGTCGAGTTGCTCTGTGGTGATCGTCATCGCGCAACCTCAGCCCGCGCTGGCGGGCGGTTGTGGCCGGCGGCAGGTTCAGGCGGCGCGAACGCACCACCTGGTAGGGGCGGAACAGGAAGGCCACCGTAGCGAAGCCGCTCCAGACGTGCACCAGGCGGCTGAAGGGGAACAGCAGGAAGATCGTCATGCCCAGCACCATGTGCGCCTGATAGGGCCAGGCCAGCTCGATCAGGTTGGCCGCCAGCGGGCGGAAGGTGACGATGCGCTGCGCCCAGTCGGCGAGGATGAGCATGACGCTGCCGTCGGGGTGCTGGTACGACGACGGCAGCGTGATCAGCCCCAGGCTCAGCTGCATCCACAAGATGACCAGAATCGCCAGATCGGTACGGTGGCTGGTCAGGCGGATGCGCGGGTCGAAGGTGCGCCGGTGCAGCAGCATCGTCAGCCCGATGAAGCAGATCACCCCGGCAATGCCACCGGCAACGATGGCCACCATCTGCTTGTTCGGCGCGCTGATGAAGGGCTCGTACAACCAGTGCGGCGTCAGCAGGCCGACCAGGTGGCCGAAGAACAGGAACAGGATGCCGATGTGGAACAGGTTGCTGCCCCAGCGCAGCGTGCCGGTGCGCAGCATCTGCGACGAATCGCTCTTCCAGGTGTACTGGTCGCGGTCGAAGCGCGCCAGGCTGCCCGCCAGGAACACCGACAGGCAGATGTACGGATAGACGTTGAAGAAAGTGTGAAGGTAGCTGGAGACGGGGTCATGGCGCGCTCCTGGCGGCGTTGGGGCCTGCGGACGATGGATCCGGATGGGCTGGGCCTGGTCGGGGCCTGCCCGGCCGTGGAACAGCCGCCGAAGGCCGGCGGCTCGGCCCAGCTCTCGTCGAGCGGCTCTTCGCGGGCACGTTGCGGCCTGGGCCTTCTCGCCGGCCAGGGAGGCGAACTCCAGCACCACCGGCAGGAAGTCGGGCAGCTCACCCTCGCCGAGAAACAGGCCGGCGTCCTCGTAGGTCTTGATCAGGTCGATCATCGCCGGGCCGCGATCGCGCGAGTCGCCGTGCACATGCTCGAACAGGTGCAGCGAGGTGCCGCGGCCGCGGTCGAACAGCTCGACGTAGTCGGCCTCGGCCTCGAGGCGCGTCGCCGCGCCGAGCCTGGCGATCAGCGCATCGAGCTCGGCCAGCGCGCGCGATGGCGCGCCCGTCGCGCAGCGCGGCGCGCATCTCCGGCAGATGCGCGCAGCAGGCGTCGGGGTAGCCCAGCAGCCGCGCCAGCGCGCGCAGCGGCGGCCCTGGGGTTTGGGGCTCTCGGGTCAGCATGGTCAGACCTCCGCCCGGATCGGGATGGTGCGCTTCTTCTCGCTGCCGAACAGGCTGGTCTCGCTGGTGCCCTCGGAGCAGCCGTTGCCGAAGCTGAAGCCGCAGCCGCCGCGCACGTTGAAGGTGTTCTCGGCGTATTCGCGGTGCGTGCTGGGAATGACGAAGCGGTCCTCGTAGTTGGCGATCGCCATCACGTGGTACATCTCCTCGACCTCGGCCTGGCTGAGGCCGACCTGCTGCAGCACGGCCAGGTTCTCCACCTTGTCGACATGCTTGCCGCGCTGGTAGGCGCGCATCGCCAGCATGCGTTCGAGCGCGCGCACCACCGGCGCGGTGTCGCCGGCGGTCAGCAGGTTGGCCAGGTACTTGACCGGGATGCGCAACTGCTTGACGTCGGGGATCTCGCCGTTGTTGCCGAGTTGCCCGGCGTTGGCCGCCGCGCTGATCGGCGACAGCGGCGGCACGTACCAGACCATCGGCAGCGTGCGGTATTCCGGGTGCAGCGGCAGCGCCACCTTCCAGTCCACCGCCATCTTGTAGACCGGGCTCTTGCGCGCGGCTTCCAGCCAGGCCTCGGGGATGCCGTCCTTGGCGCGCCTGCTCGATCACCTTCGGGTCGTTCGGGTCGAGGAAGATGTCGAGCTGCGCCTGGTACAGGTCGCGGTCGTGCTCGACGCTGGCCGCCTCCTGGATGCGGTCGGCGTCGTAGAGCAGCACGCCGAGGTAGCGGATGCGGCCGACGCAGGTTTCCGAGCACACGGTCGGCTGGCCGGCCTCGATGCGCGGGTAGCAGAAGATGCACTTCTCGGCCTTGCCGCTCTTCCAGTTGTAGTAGATCTTCTTGTACGGGCAGCCCGACACGCACATGCGCCAGCCGCGGCACTTGTCCTGGTCGATCAGCACGATGCCGTCTTCCTCGCGCTTGTAGATCGAGCCCGACGGGCACGAGGCCACGCAGGCCGGGTTCAGGCAGTGCTCGCACAGGCGCGGCAGGTACATCATGAAGGTGTTCTCGAACTGGCCGTAGATCTCCTTCTGGATGTCGTCGAAGTTCTTGTCCTTGCTGCGCTTGGAGAACTCGCCGCCGAGGATCTCCTCCCAGTTCGGGCCCCAGACGATCTTGTCCATCTGCTTGCCGGTGATCAGGCTGCGCGGCCGGGCGGTCGGGCTGGCCTTCATCTCGGGCGCGGACTGCAGGTGGTCGTAGTCGAAGGTGAACGGCTCGTAGTAGTCGTCGATCTCCGGCAGGTTGGGGTTGGCGAAGATGCGCATCAGCAGCTTCCACTTGCCGCCCTGGCGCGGTTCGATGCTGCCGTTGGCCTTGCGCACCCAGCCGCCGTTCCACTTGTCCTGGTTCTCCCATTCCTTCGGGTAGCCGATGCCGGGCTTGGTCTCGACGTTGTTGAACCAGGCGTATTCCATGCCCGGGCGGCTGGTCCAGACGTTCTTGCAGGTGACCGAACAGGTGTGGCAGCCGATGCACTTGTCCAGGTTCAGCACCATGCCGATTTGTGCGCGGATTTTCATGCGTTTTCTCCTTGGGCCTGAACGAGCGCGACCCGCTCCTCGCCGACCGGCGTGTCGAGCCAGTCGACCTTGTTCATCTTGCGCACGACGACGAACTCGTCGCGGTTGGTGCCGATGGTGCCGTAGTAGTTGAAGCCGTAGCTCAGCTGCGCGTAGCCGCCGATCATGTGCGTGGGCTTGAGCACGATGCGCGTCACCGAGTTGTGGATGCCGCCGCGCGCGCCGGTGATCTCGGAGCCCGGCGTGTTCACGATCTTCTCCTGCGCGTGGTACATCATCACCATGCCCGGCTTGACGCGCTGGCTGACCACCGCGCGCGCCGCGATCGCGCCGTTCACGTTGAACAGCTCGACCCAGTCGTTGTCGACGATGCCGGCGCTCTTGGCGTCGTCCTCGCTCAACCAGATGATCGGCCCGCCGCGGCTCAGCGTGAGCATGATCAGGTTGTCGGTGTAGGTGCTGTGGATGCCCCACTTCTGGTGCGGCGTGATGAAGTTGAGCGCGATCTCCGGGTTGCCGTTGGGCTTGATGCCCTGGATGCCGGCAGTGGCCTTCAGGTCCACCGGCGGGCGGTAGACGGCGAAGCCCTCGCCGAAGGCGCGCATCCACAGATGGTCCTGGTAGAACTGCTGGCGCCCGGTCAGCGTGCGCCACGGGATCAGCTCGTGCACGTTGGTGTAGCCGGCGTTGTAGCTGACGGTCTCGCTCTCGATGCCGCTCCAGGTGGGCGAGCTGATGATCTTGCGCGGCTGCGCCTGGATGTCGCGGAAGCGGATCTTCTCGTCCTCGCGGTGCAGCGCCAGGTGCGTGTGGTCGCGCCCGGTGATGCTTGCCCAGCGCCTCCCAGGCCTTGACCGCGACATGGCCGTTGGTCTCGGGGGCCAGCATCAGGACCACTTCGCAGGCGTCGATGTCGGTCTCGATCTTCGGCATGCCGCAGGTCACGCCCTCGGCGCGCGTGGCCGTTGAGCTCGCCCAGCTGCCGCACCTCGGTCTGCGTGTTCCAGGCGATGCCCTTGCCGCCGTTGCCGACCTTGTTCATCAGCGGGCCCAGCGCGGTGAAGCGCTTGTAGACGTTCGGGTAGTCGCGCTCGACGACCCCGATCTGCGGCGCGGTCTTGCCCGGGATCAGCTCGCACTCGCCGCGCTTCCAGTCGCTGACGTCCAAGGGCTGGCCAGCTCGGACGGGCTGTCGTGCATCAGCGGCGTCAGCACGACCTCGCGCTCGACGCCCAGGTGGCCGACGCAGACTTCGCTGAACTTCTTGGCGAAGCCCTTGTAGATCTCCCAGTCGCTGCGCGACTGCCAGGCCGGGTCCACCGCGGTGGACAGCGGGTGGATGAAGGGGTGCATGTCGCTGGTGTTGAGGTCGTTCTTCTCGTACCAGGTGGCGGTGGGCAGCACGATGTCGGAGTACAGGCAGGTGGTGCTCATGCGGAAGTCGAGCGTCACCAGCAGGTCGAGCTTGCCTTCGGGCGCGTGTTCGTGCCAGCGCACCTCGGCGGGCTTCGCATCGTCCTTGCCCAGGTCCTTGCCCTGCACGCCGTGGCTGGTGCCCAGCAGGTGCTTGAGGAAATACTCGTGGCCCTTGCCGCTGGAGCCCAGCAGGTTGGAGCGCCAGATGAACATGTTGCGCGGCCAGTTGTCCGGGTGGTCCGGGTCGGTGCAGCTCATCTTGAGCGTGCCGTCCTTGAGCGCCTTGGTGGCGTAGTCCTTCGCGTCCACGCCGGCGGCCTGCGCGTCGCGCACCACCTGCAGCGGGTTGGTCTGCAGCTGCGGCGCGCTGGGCAGCCAGCCCATGCGCTCGGCGCGCACGTTGTAGTCGATCATGCTGCCGCCGTACACCTTCTTGTCGGCCAGCGGCGAGAGCACCTCGTCCATGCCCAGCTTCTCGTAGCGCCACTGGTCGGTGTGGGCGTAGAAGAAGCTGGTGCTGTTCATCTGCCGCGGCGGGCGGATCCAGTCGAGCGCGAACGCCAGCGCCGTCCAGCCGGTCTGCGGGCGCAGCTTTTCCTGGCCCACGTAGTGCGCCCAGCCGCCGCCGCTCTTGCCGATGCAGCCGCACATCATCAGCATGTTGATGATGCCGCGGTAGTTCATGTCGCTGTGGTACCAGTGGTTCATCGCCGCGCCGATGATGACCATCGACTTGCCCTGCGTCTTGTCGGCGTTGTCGGCGAACTGGCGCGCCACGGTGATCACCTGCTCGCGCGGCACGCCGGTGATGCGCTCCTGCCAGGCCGGCGTGTAGGGCGTGTCGTCGTCGAAGTCTGGCGCCGCGGCCGGCCGCCGGCAGGCCGCGTGCCACGCCGTAGTTGGCCACCTGCAGGTCGAACACCGTGGCGACCAGCGCCTCGCGCTTCTCGCCCGGCTTGCCCAGCGCGAGCCGGCGCACCGGCACCCTGCGCACCAGCACGTCGGTCTGCTGGCTTGCGGGAAGTGCGGCGTGACGATGCCGCCGAAATACGGGAAGCCGACCTTGGCCGTCTCGCTGCGCCTGGCGCCGTCCTCCAGCACCGACAGCTTGAGCTTGACCGCGGCCGTGGCGCGCGTCCTTGGCCTCAAGGTTCCACTTGCCGGCGTCGGGCCGGCCGTCGGGGCCCCAGCGGAAGCCGATCGCGCCGTTGGGCAGGGTGACTTCGCCAGCGGTGTCGAAGGCGACGGTCTTCCATTCCGGGTTGTTGGCCTGGCCCAGCTTGCCGTTGAAGTCGCTGGCGCGCACGTAACGGTCGGGCACCAGCGTGGTGCTGCCGTCGGCCAGCGTCTGCTGCTTCAGCATCACCAGCATCGGCAGGTCGGTGTAGCGGCGCGCGTAGTCGTCGAAGTAGGCGCTGCGCGGCGCCGCCGTCGAAGTAGAACTCCTTGAGGATGACGTGGCCCATGGCCATGGCCACGGCCGCGTCGGTGCCCTGCTTCGGGTGCATCCAGATGTCGGCCAGCTTGGCGACTTCGGAGTAGTCGGGCGTGACCGCGACCGTCTTGGCGCCCTTGTAGCGCACCTCGGTGAAGAAGTGCGCGTCCGGCGTGCGCGTCTGCGGCACGTTGGAGCCCCAGGCGATGATGAAGGTGGAGTTGTACCAGTCGGCCGATTCCGGCACGTCGGTCTGCTCGCCCCAGACCTGCGGGCTGCTGGGCGGCAGGTCGCAGTACCAGTCGTAGAAGCTCATGCAGACGCCGCCGATCAGGCTGAGGTAGCGGCTGCCCGCGGCGTAGCTGACCATCGACATCGCCGGGATCGGCGAGAAGCCGATGACGCGGTCCGGCCCGTGCTTCTTGATGGTGTAGACGTTGGCCGCGGCGATGATCTCGTTGACCTCGTCCCAGCTCGAGCGCACGAAGCCGCCCAGGCCGCGCACCTTCTGGTAGTCGCGCCGCTTGCCTTCGTCGGCCTGGATCGACGCCCAGGCTTCCACCGGGCCGTGCTGCAGGCGGGCTGCGCGCCAGTGCTTGAGCAGCCGGCCGCGCACCATCGGGTACTTGACGCGGTTGGCGCTGTACAGGTACCAGCTGTAGCTGGCGCCGCGCGCGCAGCCGCGCGGCTCGTGGTTGGGCATGTCCCAGCGCGTGCGCGGGTAGTCGGTCTGCTGGGTTTCCCAGGTGACGATGCCGCCCTTGACGTAGATCTTCCACGAGCAGGATCCGGTGCAGTTCACGCCGTGCGTGCTGCGCACGATCTTGTCGTGCGCCCAGCGGTTGCGGTAGGCGTCTTCCCAGGTGCGGTCTTCGCCGGTGGTGACGCCGTGGTCGCCGGAGAAGCTCTCCCGCGGCAACGAGAAATGGTTGAGTCGGTCGAGAAAGTGGCTCATGGGCTCGATCGGCGCGATGAAGGCGCCGTAGGCGGCGACTGCCGAGGTCCAGCCCAGCACCGGGCCGGCCTGCTGGCGGTCGAAGATCACGCCGATGGTGCGGAAGGTCGAGCCGTTGCCGATGCCGCTGGCGAAGAACAGCACGATGAACAGGCCCAGGAAGGCCGGGAAGTACTGCTCGGGCGTGGCCGAGTTGTAGGCCTGCATCATCACGTAGCCCACCGCCACCGAGGCCACCACCATCACCGCCGAGATGATCTGCGTGACGATCGAGCCGCCGACCTTGTCGGAGATCCAGCCGCCGATCGGGCGCACCGCGGCGCCGACGAAGGGGCCGATCCAGGCGTAGGCCAGCACCGCTGGTGCGTTCGGGTTGTTCAGCGTGTGCTGCATCACGCCGTTGGCGCCGGGCACGTGGCTGACGCCGAAGATGACCTTCATCGACAGCGGCAGCGCCATCGAGAAACCGATGAACGAGCCGAAGGTGACGATGTACAGGACGGTCAGCGACCAGGTGTGCTTGTTGCGGAAGATCTCGAACTGCTTGGCGACGCCCTCCTTCATCGGGCCGAAAGCGGCGAGCTTCATGATCAGCAGCGCGGCGATGATGTCCAGCGGGATCGCCACCCACATGTTGATCAGCCCCAGCCCGGTGGGCGCCGGCAGGTACAGGTAGAGGATGAAGATCGACGGCACGAAGGCCAGCGTGTACAGGTAGGTGATCTTGGCGAAGGCGACGATCGGGTTGCCGGTGGCCGGCGAGATCGTCTTCAGGTTGTTCATGCCGAACCAGCACAGGATCGACAGCGGCACCAGCGACAGCACCCAGGCGAAGCCGGCGTTCTGGATCCAGGTCGGCGTGCCGGCGGCGATCTTGCCGAAGATCCAGCCGCTGTCCTTCAGCAGCGTCATCGGCTCGCCGCCGAAGGCGCCGAACAGGCCGACCGTCATCACCAGCGGGATGACGATCTGCATCGTCGTCACGCCGAAGTTGCCCAGGCCGGCGTTCAGCCCGAGCGCCGGTGCCCTGCAGCCGCTTCGGGAAGAAGGTGCTGATGTTGGACATCGAACTGGCGAAGTTGCCGCCGCCGACGCCCGACCACAGCGCCATCAGCTGGAAAGACCCACAGCGGCCAGTCCTTGTGCTGCAGCACGATGCCGGTGCCGATGGCCGGCGCCAGCAGCATCGCGGTGGTCAGGAAGATGGTGTTGCGCCCGCCCGCCAGGCGGATCAGGAACGACGCCGGGATGCGCATCGTGGCGCCGGCGATGCCGGCGATCGCGGTCAGCGTGAACAGCTCGGCCTGGGTGAACGGGAAGCCCAGGTTGAGCATCTGCACGGTGATGATGCCCCACATGCCCCAGACCGCGAAGCCGCACAGCAGCGCCGGCATCGAGATCCACAGGTTGCGGTAGGCGATGCGCTTGCCGGTGGATTCCCAGAAGGCTTCGTCCTCGGGGCGCCAGTCGGCGATGTCGGCGCCGCTGCGGGGGCGAGCGGCGCCGGTTTCGCGGTTGTTCATGTGTCGTTTCTCGGTGCCTGGGCCTGAGTGCGCCGGCGGCAGGCTGGGGCGCGCCTGCCCATCAGTTCGGTGCGGCGCACTTCGGTCCAGTACATCCAGATCAGCGAGACCCAGACCACGCCGTACATCAGCATGAAGGCGCTGGAGCGGATGCCGGTGAGGTCCATCAGCGCGCCGAACATGATCGGCAGCACGAAGCCGCCCAGGCCGCCGGCCAGGCCGACGATGCCGCTGATGGTGCCGATGTTGGTCGGGTAGTCGTCGCTGATGTACTTGAAGACGCTGGCCTTGCCGAAGGCCCAGGCGATGCCCAGGATGAACATCAGGAAGGTGAAGGCATAGACGTTCAGCCCGATGTGGAAGGTGGTGGCACCGTTGACGGTGTTGATCGTCATCTGCGTCTGCGGGTAGCTCAGCAGGAACAGGCAGATCCAGCTGACCCACATCACCCACCAGGTGACGCTGTGCGCGCCGTACTTGTCGGACAGCCAGCCGCCGACCGCGCGCAGCACGCCGCCGGGCAGCGAGAAGCAGGCCGCCAGCAGCGCCGCGGCGCGGATGTCCAGCCCGTACTCGCCGACGTAGTACTGCACCATCCACAGGCTCAGCGCGACGTAGCCGCCGAAGACGATGCTGTAGTACTGGCAGTACTTCAGCACGTTCGGATCCTTCAGCAGCTTCAACTGGTCGCTGAACTTGGTGTTGCTGGGCACCCGATGCGACGGCTCACTGTGGCTGAACATCCAGAAGATGACCAACGTGCCCAGCATGATGGCCGCGTAGACCTGCGGCACCATGGTCCAGCCAAAGGCCACCAGCAGCGCCGGGGCGACGAACTTGTTGACCGCCGCGCCCGAGTTGCCGGCGCCGTAGACGCCCATCGCCATGCCCTGGCGGTTGGCGCGGGAACCAGCGCGCGACGTAGGGCGTGCCGACCGAGAACGAGCCGCCGGCCAGGCCGACGAACAGGCCGATGACCAGGAAGTGCCAGTACTGCGTGGCGTAGCCCATCAGCCAGATCGCCGGCACGGTGATGGCCATCAGCACGGCCATGACGATGCGCCCGCCGTACTTGTCGGTCCAGATGCCCAGCGGCACCCGGATCAGCGAGCCGGTGAGCACCGGCGTCGCGGTCAGCAGGCCGAACTCGGTGGCGTTGAGGTCCAGCGCCTTCTTGATCGGGATGCCGATGACGCCGAACATCATCCACACCATGAAGCACACGGTGAAGGCCAGCGTGCTGACGATCAGCACCGACAGTGCCTTGCGGTTGTCGACCATGTTGCCTTGCTCCTTGCCTTGATTGCCAGGCACTGTAGGGGGCAAGGTGCGCGCGCAACATCCTTCGGTGGCGCGGCATGGCACGGCGAACGAACGATGCGACACAGGGCGCGCACCGTCCGAAAGAACTACTGGGTCAACAAATGCGGCTGTGCCTGCGCCAGATCAACGCAACCCGTGCTCGGTGGCAATCACGGCAGCCTGCACGCGCGAGCTCACGTCGAGCTTGCGCAGCACGTGCTGGACATGGATCTTCACCGTGGTCTCGGCGATGCCGAGCTCACGCGCGATCTCCTTGTTGCTGGCGCCGCGCGCGACGCCGCGCAGGATCTCGCGCTCACGCGGCGACAACTGATCGATCGCCGGTGCCCCGCCCTCCGCCACCGCAGCCTCGGGCGCAGGCGAGGACATCGGTGCAGCGGCCGCGTCGCGGTAGGCCGCCACCAGCTTGCCCGTCATCTCCTCGGCCACCACGCTGGCGCCGAGCATCGCGCGCTGGATGGCAGCGACCAGCGCGTCGCCTTCCATCGTCTTCAGCAGGTAGCCACAGGCGCCACCGCGCAAGGCGGCGGCCAGGTCGGCCTCGTCCTCGCTTACCGTGAGCATGATGATGCGCGCGTCGGGTACCGCCTGACGCAACCCGGGCAGGGCATCCACCCCGTTCACGCCCGGCAGATGAATGTCGAGCAGGATCAGGTCGGGCTGCAGGTCCACCGCGCGGTGCAGAGCCTGGCCGGCATCGGCAGCGTCACCCACCACACGCAGCGAGGCGTCGCGCATCAGCAGTGCCGTCAGCCCGCGGCGGAACAGGGTGTGGTCGTCGACCACCAGGATGCGAACCGGGGCCGCAGGGCTCGGGTGATTCATGGTTTCAATGCAGAGCCGGTGCGACCTCGTCACCCTGCGCCGGTGCACCTTCAACGGCCGCAGCGCCCGGCAGGTCGAGCAGCACCGAGGTGCCGCGGCCCGGCGAGGAGATCACTTCGAGCCTGGCGCCGATGCGCTGCGCGCGTTCGGCCATGATGCGCAAGCCGACATGCGTCTCGCCACGAGAGCGGTCCTCGGGCCGAAAGCCGATGCCGTCGTCGCGCACTTCGAAACGCCAATGCGGCTGTTGCTGCACGTCCAGCCAGACCTGGCTTGCCCGGGCGTGCTTGCGCACATTGGACAAGGCCTCCTGCAGCACATGCAGCACCTGGATCTGCAGTTCTGGCGACAGGGGCAACCCCTGGCCGTGCATCGACAGCCGCGCGGCAACGCCACTCTGGTGCTCGAACTTGCGCAAGGTGGTCTGCAGCGCCGGTTCGATGCTCTCGGTGTTGGCGCGCGTGCGGAAGTGCAGCAGCAACTCGCGCACGTCGCCATAACTCTCGCGCACACCGGCATCGATCTCGCCCAGCACCTCGCGCATGCGCGGCGTGTCAGCGCTGTTCATCGCGTCGCGCATCAGCTGCACCTGGATCTTCAGGAAGGCCAGTGACTGTGCGATCGAATCGTGCAGTTCGCGCGCCAGCAGGTTGCGCTCCTGCGAGATCGCCGCTTCCTTGGCCAGGCCGTCCCGGCGCAGGTTTTCCATCGCCGCGCCCAGGTGCGATGTCAGCGCCTCCAGCAGCGAGCGCTCGGCTGCCGAAGGCACGATCTGCGCGTTGTAGAAGAGGCTCACTTCGCCCATGCTGCGTTCATGCAGGCGGATCGGCAACGCCACCACGGTCTCGAAATCGGCATGCGCACAATGCGGCAGGCTGCCCTGCGGCAGCAAGCGGACCGGGATCACGCGCACACCCGCTTCGGCCTGCGGCAAGGCGCAGCGGCAATCACCGGCTTTCACGCACTGTTCTTCGTCGATCATCTGGCGCGACAGGCCGTGGCTGGCCAACAGCAGGTAGTTCTGCTGGTGCTGGCCCGACCAGCGCACCGCCACGGCATCGGCACGCGCCACCGAAGCCACGCGCCGGCAGAAGTCGTTGCCCAGATCCTCCAGCGTGTTGGCGTTGGCGATCAGGCGGCTCATGTCGTACAGCGCCTGCAGGCGTTCGCCCTTCTCCTGCAATTCAGAGGTCTTCTCGGACACCTTGGTTTCAAGGTCGCGGTACATCGATTGCAAGTGCGCCGTCAACTCATTGAAACCGGTTGCAAGGGTGCCGAATTCATCTTGGCTGTTGTTGGCCACGCGCACGCTGAAATCACCCTCCTGCAGCCGCTTGATTGCGCGTTCGAGCTGCTGCAAGGGTTCGAGCACAAAACGGTATCCACTGAGCAGCAGCATGATGCCGCCGATGATGACCGTCACCAGCACCGCGATCTGCAGCAGGTGCTGCAGCGCGGTCCAGTTCGAGAGGTGGCTCTCGATGGCGTCGACCAGCGCGTCGATGTGCGCCACGAAGGTCGCCGATTCAATGCGCAAGGCCGGCACGTTGACCGGCCCTGGGACATCCGTGTGTGACCTGAACTGCTGCCAGTCGCGCTCTACCGCGACAAAGCGCTGGCGCACCGTGTCATCCCAGGGCACGAACAGACGTCGTTCCGCGTCGCCACGGCGCAGCAAGGCCAGACTGTTGTCGAAGGACTCGACCAGTGCCTGCGCGCCGGCGTCATCGGCCGTGGCCATCGACAGTGCCAGCCGGTAAGTCTGCATGCGCATGCGTCCGGCCTCGTTGACCGCCGCCACGCCGCCTTCAACCTGCCACGACACCCACAGCGTGGCCGCAATCGCCAGCAGCGACAGCAGCAGCACAGGCACGGCCACCAGCGTCAGTTTGGCGCCGAGGTTCCAGCGGCGAGGTTCGCTCATCGGACCGATCCTATCCGTTCGCGCGGGTCACGATCCAGGTGCACGGACGCTCGAATGCCAGTGCCTGCACCCGATCCGAACAGCCGTCGATCTCACGCTGCACCGTATCGATGCCGTCCAGGCGAACCCGCTTGACCAGGCGTTCAGCTGCCAATTCGCGTTGTTTGCCTGCCGTTCAGCCACCGGCCAACGGGCTGGAAAGCGGCCCTTCTGCGAACTTGTAGGATCGACCCATGCACAAGACCTCGCTGCTCACCACCATGGCGATGCGCCGCGCAGTCGGCAGGCACGCAGCGTCGGCTTGCCTCGACTGCCACACGGCACAAGAGGGCAAGGACCAAGTTTTCTTCAGTTTCAAGCCATGAAAGCCGACTTCGGTCTCAGCCCGCCCGGCCGGCCCGCACCGGACTGGACGACGCACGAATGGTTCAACACGGCCAGCCCCCTGCAGCCGGCCGACCTGCGCGGGCGCGTGGTGCTGCTGCACGCCTTTCAGATGCTGTGCCCGGCCTGCGTTCACCACGGGCTGCCGCAGGCGCAGCGGGTGCACGCAGCCTTCGCCACACAGGACGTGACGGTGGTCGGCCTGCACACGGTGTTCGAACACCACGCTGCGATGACACCGGTGTCGCTGCAGGCCTTTCTGCACGAGTACCGCATCGGCTTTGCCGTCGGCGTCGATGCGCCCGCGGCGGACCCGTCGGACCCGATCCCGCTGACCATGCGCGCCTATGGCCTGCAGGGCACGCCGAGCCTGCTGCTGATCGACCGTCAGGGCCAGCTGCGGCTGCATGCATTCGGCGCCGTCGACGACCTGGTTCTGGGCGCGGCGTTGGCTTGCCTGGCGCGCGAGCGCGACTGATCAACCCAGGCCCAGGTCACGCAAACGCTGGTCGGTGGCGATGGCGTCGGTGGGGTCGAAGCGATCCGCCGGCGGCACCGTCATCAGCGCACGCGCCGAGGCCTCGTCGCCATCCAGCCAGGCTGGCCAGTCGCCCGGCTCCAGCACCACCACCGAGCGCTTGTCCTGCGCTTCGGCGGGCAGCTTGGGGTCGGGCCTGTGCAGCCGCGCCAGCAGCGGGTGGTCATCGCAGTTGATCGTGATCATCGAATAGCTGGGCACGATCTCGCCACTGGCCGGATCGGTCCATTCCGACCAGATGCCGCCCAGCGCCCAGGGCGCACCGTCGGCGCGGCGCATGCGCCACCAGATGTTCTTGCCGGTCTCCCAGTTCGGCTCCTGGTACCAGGCGCAGGGGATCAGGCAGCGCTGGCCGCGGCGCCAGGCGTCGCGGTAGGTGGGCCGGCTGGCGATCGACTCGGCGCGCGCGTTGTTGGTCAGGATGGCACGCGATTCGGGCCGGCGCGTGCGGCCGCCCGGCGCGATCATTCCCCACTGCGCCAGCCGGGCCTGCAGCCCCGCTTGCAGGATCAGCCCCTGGTTGTAGGGCCCCACCGCCAGTTCACGGTAGCCTTCGGGCAGCAACACGCGAAAATAACGTTCGACGTGATCCCGCGGCGCCATCTGGTACAGGTTGCACATCGCCGCACTGTAGCCTGCCGTCGGCGGCCTCCCTACAATCCTCTGGCCTGCCGCCAACGCGGTGGGCGTGCGTTCTCAGGGCGGGGTGGAAGTCCCCACCGGCGGTATCTGCAGACCGGGTCTGCAGCAGCCCGCGAGCGCCCGACCGGCCCCATGCCGGACGGGGTCAGCAGATCTGGTGCGATGCCAGGGCCGACGGTCACAGTCCGGATGAAAGAGAAACGCACCTGCCTGGGCACACGCGGCCCCGGGGTTGCGGCGTGCCCGCCGCTCCGAAGTCGCCGTGGCCCGGGTGGGCGCGCGCCCTGATTCCTGTGCTTCCAACCCTCGAGGAAACCATGAATCAGACTTCGATCGACCCCTCTCCCAGCACGACCCATGCCGCCGATACGGCCCGGCGGTCGCCGCGCATCGCCGTGGTGTGTTCGTCCTGGCACCGCGAGATCGTGCACCGCGCCCGCGACGCACTGCTGCAGGAATTGCACCGCCACGGCGTGGCCGCGGACGATGTGGACTGCTTTGAGGTGCCCGGCGCCTTCGAGATCCCGCTGCTGGCACAAAGACTGGCGCGTGCCAGGCGGCACGACGCCATCGTCGCCTGTGGCCTGGTGGTCGACGGTGGCATCTACCGCCACGACTTCGTCGCCCACGCCGTGATCGACGCCCTGATGCGCGTGCAGCTCGACTCCGACGTGCCGGTGTTCTCGGCCGTGCTGACGCCGCAGGCCTTTCATGAGCATGGCGATCACCTCAACTTCTTTGCCGCCCACTTCGACAAGAAGGGTGTCGAGGTGGCGCAGGCCTGCATGGCCCAGCTGGCCGCGTTGCGGGCCCTATCCATGGCGCGCACCTGAGCCCATCTGAACGCGCTTGATCACCCTCGAGCGTGCATCGGTTAAGGTGCGGGCCGCAGCCTGCGCCCACCATGCCCGCCGCCCGCCATCGTCGTCGCCCGCACCCGGCCCTGGCCGGGCTGCTGGGCCTGTTGCTGGCGGGCTGCATCGTGCTGCCGCGCAGCGCCGAGGTCTACGACCCACAGTGCCGCACCTACGTCAAG
Organism: Rubrivivax sp.; assembly: GCA_016707445.1. Lineage (GTDB taxonomy): Bacteria > Pseudomonadota > Gammaproteobacteria > Burkholderiales > Burkholderiaceae_C > Rubrivivax. The sequence goes on along the minus strand of JADJHR010000005.1, from coordinate 348,237 downwards.
CAGGTGGTGCTGGAAGCCGCCGAGATCGGCGGCATCGGCCACTGCGTCAATGACGGATGCGTCGTGATCCTGGCGTCGCTGGGCATCATCACCGCCGCCAGCGCGGTGGTTTCGGGCAGCGTGGCGGTCATCGGCAACATCGCCTACTGGGTCGAGCGGCGGGGCCAGTGCCCACCGGTCGGTACCGCGTCGCCGGTGCCACCCTCGGCGTCGGCCGCGATGCCGCGTCCGCTGCCTGTGCCCGGCATGCTGCCCATGCGCAAGGGCGACGCCGGCAGCGCCGCCGCGGCGCAGTAAGCAATACAAGACATGGCCGACACGCCTGAAATGCCCCGCACAGCCAGCCTGTTGCAGATCGAGGTGCGGCACGCCGCGCTGGCCGATGCGCAGCCCATCCGTCGCATGCTCGAGCTGTACCAGCACGACCTTTCCGACATCTGGGACCAGGACCTCGACGTGCATGGCGAATACGGGTATGCGCTCGAGCGCTACTGGCACGAACCGGTGCACCAGGCCTTCGTCTTTCAGGTCGAAGGCCACTACGCCGGCTTCGCCCTGGTCGACGACGACACCTGCCTGCCCGACAACGAGCTCTGGATGGCGCAATTCTTCGTGCTGAAGAAGTACCGCGGCCGCGGTCTCGGCAAGCGTGCCGCGCACGCCGTGTTCGACAGCATCCGCGGCCGCTGGGAGGTCGGCCAGATGCCGGGCAACCGGCCCGCGCTGGCGTTCTGGCGCCGCACCATCGCCAGCTACACCCAGGGCCGCTACACCGAGCATGAACTGCAGGACAAGCGCTGGCAGGGCTGGCTGCAGTGCTTCGACAACCGCAGCACCCCCTGAGCCAAGCGCTGCGCCGGCCCCGCGTCGACCCGGCCACGACTGGCCCTGGGCTACCATCGGCGCCCTTCCCGCCGGGCCTGCATGGCCTGCCCGGCGTCAACCTGCAGCCTCTGGAAATGACCTGACCATGCAAGTCGTCTGCCTCGACCTCGAAGGCGTTCTCGTGCCCGAAATCTGGATCGCCTTTGCCGACCGCACCGGCATCGCCGAGTTTCGCCGCACCACGCGCGACGAGCCCGACTACGACAAGCTGATGCAGTACCGCCTGGCGCTGCTGCGCCGGCATGGCCTGAAGCTGGCCGACATCCAGGCCGTGATCGCCGGCATGAGCCCGCTGCCGGGCGCGCGCGAATTTCTGGACGAATTGCGCACGCGCTACCAGGTCATCATCCTGTCGGACACCTTCTACGAGTTTGCCGATCCGCTGATGCAGCAGCTGGGCCGGCCCACGCTGTTCTGCCACCGCCTGCTGATCGACGAGCAGGGTTTCGTGGCCGGGTATCGGTTGCGCCAGCCCGACCAGAAGCGCCATGCAGTCATCGCACTGCAGGGCCTGAACTATCGCGTTCTGGCCGCCGGTGACTCGTACAACGACACCGCCATGCTGACCGCGGCCGACGCCGGTTTCCTGATGCATGCACCGCCGAACATCGTGGCCGAGTTTCCGCAGTTCCCGCTCAACGACAGCTACCCGCAACTGCTGGCGTCGATCGACGCCGCGGCGGCCCGCCTGCCAGGCTGATCGATTCACAGCATGTTCAAGAACGCACTCGTCTACCGCATCGAAGCCTTCGATCCCCCGTCGCTGGCCGACCTCGATCAGCGATTGAACCAGGCCCGCTTCGTCGAATGCGCGGCGTCACAACCCGAATCAGTGGGCTGGGCCGCGCCGCGCGGCGACCGCCATGACGCACTGGCCGAAAGCATCGCCGGCCAATGGGTGTTCAGGCTGTGCATCGAGACCAAGGCGGTACCGGGCAGCGTGGTGAAGGCACAGCTGCAGGTGCAACTTGACGCCACCGAAAAGCAGACCGGACGACGCCCCAAGGGCAGAACAGCGCGCGAGCTGAAAGAGGCCGTGGTGCACGCGCTGCTGCCGCGCGCCTTTCCCAAGCGCAACGACGTCATGGTCTGGCTGGACGCCCGCGCCGGCATGCTGTGGGTGGGCACGGCCAACGTCAAGCGCGCCGACGCAGTGGTGACGCGGCTGATCGAGCTGATGGGCGGCGGGCTGAAGCTCGAACTGCTGCAGACCGAGCTGTCACCGGCCAGTGCCATGTCGGCCTGGCTGGTCGACCGCGAGGCCCCGACGGGCTTCAGCATCGACCGCGATTGCGAGCTCAAGCAACCCGACAGCGAGAAGGCCACCGTGCGCTACGCGCGCCACACGCTCGACATCGACGAGGTGGCCGGGCACATCGGTCAGGGCAAGCTGCCGACCCAGCTGGCGCTGACCTGGGCCGGACGGGTTTCATTCGTGCTGACCGAGACGCTGGCACTGAAGAAGATCGAACTGCTGGACGGTGTACTGGAAGGCGCCGGCATCGACGCCGCCGCGTCAGGCAAGGACGACGACGGCTTCGATGCCGACGTGGCCATCGCCACCGGCGAACTGCGCCAGATGCTGCCGGCGCTGATCGACGCGCTGGGCGGCTTGCATCAGCGGCAAGTGGTGGCAGCTGGCAATGGCACCGGCCCGGCCACCGCGCCCTGGGACACGTGACGGGTCGATCTGGACCGCACGTCAACACTAAAAACGGGCCCCCTCAGGGCCCGTTCTCACGGAAGGCTTGGCGGAGTCGGAGGGATTCGAACCCTCGATGCGCTTTTGGCACATACTCCCTTAGCAGGGGAGCACCTTCGGCCACTCGGTCACGACTCCAGCACGAAGAGCGGCATTCTAGCCGCAGTCGGTGTCGCTCAGACCGCGGCGCCGTTCTGGTCGAGGTCGAAGGCCTTGTGCAGCGCGCGCACGGCCAGTTCCATGTACTTCTCGTCGATCACGACGCTGGTCTTGATCTCGCTGGTGGTGATCATCTGGATGTTGATGCCCTCTTCGCTGAGCGTGCGAAACATCTTGCTGGCCACACCCACGTGGCTGCGCATGCCGATGCCCACGATCGACACCTTGCAGATCTTGGGGTCGCCCAGCACCTGCGCGGCCCCGGTGGCCGGCAGCACGCTGGACTTGAGAAGTTCGACCGTGCGCACGTAGTCGTTGCGGTGCACGGTGAACGAGAAGTCGGTCCTGCCATCGTGCGACACGTTCTGGATGATCACGTCGACGTCGATGTTGGCCTCGGCCACGGGGCCCAGGATCTGGTAAGCAATGCCGGGCTTGTCGGGCACACCCATTACGGTGATCTTGGCCTCGTCGCGATTGAACGCGATGCCGGAAACGATGGCTTGTTCCATCTTCTCGTCTTCCTCGAAAGTGATCAGCGTGCCCGAGCGGGCCTCTTCCTCGATGGGAATGTCCCAGGGCGTGAAGCTCGACAGCACGCGCATCGGCACGCGGTACTTGCCGGCAAATTCGACCGAGCGGATCTGCAGCACCTTGGAGCCCAGGCTGGCCATCTCCAGCATCTCCTCGAAGCTGATGCTGTGCAGGCGACGCGCCTCGGGCACGATGCGCGGGTCGGTGGTGTAGACGCCGTCGACGTCGGTGTAGATCAGGCACTCGTCGGCCTTCATCGCCGCGGCCACGGCCACCGCCGAGGTGTCGGACCCGCCACGGCCCAGCGTGGTGACGTTGCCGTCGGGGTCGATGCCCTGGAAGCCGGTGATGATCACCACCTTGCCGGCAGCCAGGTCGGCACGCACGCGGCGGTCGTCGATGTGGCTGATGCGCGCCTTGGTGTACGACGCATCGGTGGCGATCGGTACCTGCCAGCCGGCGTAGCTGACGGCGCCCACACCCTGCGCCTGCAGCGCCAGCGCCAGCAAGCCGACCGACACCTGTTCGCCCGTGGCGGCGATGGCGTCGAGTTCACGCTGGCTGGCTGCCGTGGCGGCCTCGGGCGCCAATTCCTTGGCCAGGCCGAGCAGGCGGTTGGTTTCGCCGCTCATCGCCGAGGGCACGACGACCAGCCGGTGGCCGGCGCGAACCCACTTGGCGACGCGCCGGGCGACGTTGCGGATGCGTTCGGTCGACCCCATCGAGGTGCCGCCGTACTTGTGAACGATCAAAGCCATGAAAATCTGCCGGGAACGGCGTTCGGGGTTTCGGACAGTCGGTGTCTGCCGGCCGCTGTGAGCCGTGCCAAGACGACGATTCTAAGGAGTCACCCTGCACGGGCCTGACGGCGGTGCGTCAATCCTGCCAGTCCAGCAGCAGGCGCGGTGAGCCTTCGGCCTGCAACGCGCGCGCGTCAAGGCCCAGACCGGGAACGAAGAGCAACTGCCGCGGCGGATCATGGGCAAACAGCAGCGGATGATCGCGCGCCCAGGCCGGCACGCCACGGTCCTGAAACTGCTTCTTCAGGCTGCGCGGCACCCCGTGGGCGTGCGACTGGAACTGTTCACCACCGCCGCGTGCACGCAGTTCGCATCGGACCAGCAGCCGGGCCGGCACACCACCATCGGCGGTGGGCTGCACACGGATGACACCGGCCCAGGGCGCCGCGTCGTACCGGCCCGGCCGGCTGAGATCCAGCATCTGCGGTGCCGGTGCGGGCGACTGACTGGCGGGCTGCAGGCGGTGCGGCAACAAGCGGCCGGCATGCAGGCGCAGCTCCATCGTGCCCGCCGGCCAACGGCCGCTGCGCGCCAACGGCAGTTCGTGCAGCAGGCGCTGCACCAGCGTTTCGGGCGGTGGCACCGGCAGGGTCCGAGCCAGCCAGTGACGCAGAACGTTGCCCCGACGCGGTTCACTGAGCAGGGTCCAGGCCGAACGATCGAGCGCCGCATCGATCAACACAAGGTCGGCATCGCTGGCGGCCACTTCGTCGACGATGGCACGCGCCTCCTGCGCACGGCGCGCGGCCGCACACAGCGCCGTCTCGGCATCGCCGAAGGCCGCCAGCAGGGGCGGCCAGACCGTTTGGCGAAGACGGCTGCGCGCGTGCCGCTCGTCGGCATTGGACGGGTCGTGCACGAACTGCAGCTGCCAGCGCCGTGCATAAGCCTCGATGGCCTCGCGAGGTTGATTGAGCCAGGGCCGGGCCCAGGTCAGCCCGGCGCGATGGGCTTGGCGCGGCATGGCCGACAGGCCGGCCGGGCCGGCACCGCGAAGCGCTTGCAACAGCACCGTCTCTGCCTGGTCGCGCCGGTGGTGCGCCAGCAGCACCAGGCTGCAGCCGGCCTCGTGCGCCATCGCCGTCAACGCCGCGTAGCGCACCCGCCGCGCCCAGGCCTCGACACTGTCACCCGGGGGCGGCCGCGTGAGCACCCGATGAGCCTGAAAGGCGATGCGCTGGCCACCGTGGCGCCAGCGTTGGCATTGCCGGCGCAACTGCAGCAGCCAGCCGTCGGCTTCGGGCAGCAAGCCATGGTGCACGTGCAGCGCATGCACCTCGATGCCGTGCCGCCCGGCCCAGCGCGCCGTGCAATGCAGCAGTGCTGTCGAATCCAGGCCGCCACTGGCCGCCACGGCCACACGCAAGGGGACGGTCATCGCGGCCCGCAACTGACCCTAAGTGCGTGCGTCGTGAAGCACCAGACGTGGTCTCAACGGTCCTTGGTGTCGGCAAAGCGCCCGTAGGACTGCAGGCGATCGAAACGGCGCTGCAGCAGGTCTTTGGTCTTGAGATCGACCACCTGGCGCAGCGCGTCGTTGAGCCCGCGCTTGAGCTGCGAGGCCATCCACTTGGGGTCGCGGTGCGCGCCGCCCACGGGTTCGTTGACGATCTTGTCGATCACGCCCAGCGCCTTCAGGCGGTGCGCCGTGATGCCCAGCGCATCGGCCGCGTCGCTCGCACGCTCGGCGGTCTTCCACAGGATCGACGCACAGCCTTCGGGTGAAATCACCGAATACACCGAGAACTGCAGCATCAGCACGTGGTCTCCCACGCTGATGGCCAATGCGCCACCTGAGCCACCCTCACCGATGATGGTGCTGATGATGGGCACCTCGAGCTGCGCCATCTCGAAGATGTTGCGGCCGATGGCCTCGGACTGGCCGCGCTCTTCGGCACCGATGCCCGGGTAGGCGCCGGGCGTGTCGACGAAGGTGAACACCGGCAGGCCGAACTTCTCGGCCAGCTTCATCAGCCGCAGCGCCTTGCGATAGCCCTCGGGGCGCGACATGCCGAAGTTGCGCGCGGTTCGCTCCTTGGTGTCACGTCCCTTCTGGTGGCCCAGCACCATGCACGGCAGGCCATTGAAACGTGCCAGCCCGCCCACGATCGACAGGTCATCGGCGTAATGGCGGTCGCCGTGCAGTTCCTGGAACTCGGTGAAGATCTCGTTCACGTAGTCCAGCGTGTAGGGCCGCTGCGGATGGCGTGCGATCTGCGTCACCTGCCAGGGCGTCAGGCTGGCATAGATGTCCTTGGTGAGCTGCTGGCTCTTCTGGCCCAGGCGGTCGATCTCGTCGGAGATGTCCACCGCGGATTCGTTCTGCACGTAGCGCAGTTCGTCGATCTTGGTTTCGAGTTCGGCGATCGGCTGCTCGAAGTCGAGAAAGTGACGCTTGCTCATCGCAGAAACCCTGTCGCGAAGCGATTGAATGTGGCGCTGAGCTCAGCGCCTGGCCGGCACATCAATAGTCGACCGGCAGCGGGTCGAGGCTGCGCCAAATGTACCATGTGGCCACCGAGCGAAAGGGGGCCCAGGCCTCGGCCACATCGCGTGCTTCAGCGCGTGAAACGGGCTCGCCGCTGAAGTAGTTGACGCTGATGCCGCGCAGCAGACCCAGGTCGTCCAGCGGCAGCACGTTGGGGCGCATCAGGTGGAAGATGAGGAACATCTCTGCCGTCCAGCGTCCGATGCCGCGGATCGCCACCAATTCGGTGATGATGTCTTCGTCGTCCATCTGCTGCCACTGGTCGACGTGCACGCTGCCATTGCCAAAGTGGCGCGACAGGTCGTGCAGGTACTCCGACTTGCGGGCCGACAAGCCGGCTTCGCGCATCTGCGCCGCACTCAGCCCGAGCACGGCGTCAGCCTGCAGCGGCAGCGCCTGCGGCGCCAGCAGCCCGAGAAAGCGGTCCCACACCGCTTGCGCGGCCTTGACCGAGATCTGTTGACCGACGATCGAGCGTGCCAGTGTGGTCAGCGCGTCGCCCCGACTTTGCAGCCGCGCATCGCCGAACTTGGGGATCAGGCGCTTCATCACCCGGTCGCGGCGGGCCAGATGCTTGCAGGCATCCTCCCAATACTGCGGCGTGATGGTGATCGTCACAGGCGTTGTGCGTTCAGCCACGAATCCAGGTCGTGCCCTGGGCTGAATCCTTCAGCACGATGCCGCGCGCCGCCAGATCGGCCCGGATGCGATCGGCCTCGGCAAAGTTGCGGTCGGCCTTGGCCGTCGCGCGCGCGGCGATCAGGCTCTGGATCTCGGCTTCTCCCAGCAACGCGCCAGCCTGCAGGTAGTCGCTGGGTCGCTGCTGCAGCAGGCCCAGCGTGCCGCCCAGCGAACGCAGCAGCTGCGCCGTGGCCGGATCACGGCTGCGGTTGAGGTCGGTTGCCAGTTCGAACAACACCGCCATCGCGGTCGGCGTGTTGAAGTCTTCGTCCATCGCCGCGCGGAAGGCGGCGGCGGGCCCTTGCTGCCAGTCGACCGGCTGCACCGGGCCGTCGAGTGCGACGCCGTCGAGCGCGGTGTACAGGCGGCGCAGGGCATTGCGCGCGTCGTCGAGGTTGGTGTCGCTGAAGTTGAACGGGCTGCGATAATGCGTGCGCAGCATGAAATAGCGCAACGTCTCGCCGTCGTAGCGTTGCAGCACGTCGGCGATGGTGAAGAAGTTGCCCAGCGACTTGGACATCTTCTCGTTGTCGACGTTGAGAAAACCGTTGTGCATCCAGATGTTGACGAAGGGCCCGCCATGGGCGCCCACACTTTGCGCGATCTCGTTTTCATGGTGCGGGAACTGCAGGTCCATGCCGCCGCCATGAATGTCGAAATGTTCGCCCAGCAGTGCGCACGACATCGCCGAGCACTCGATGTGCCAGCCGGGCCGGCCGGCACCGAAGGGGCCATCCCAGGTGGCGTCAGCCGGCTCGCCGGGCTTGGCCGCCTTCCACAGCACGAAGTCGAGCGGGTCGTTCTTGTCGGCATCGGCGGCGACGCGCTCGCCGGCGCGCAGGTCGTCCAGTGACTTGCCCGACAAGCGGCCATAGCCCGGAAACTTTCGCACTGAGAAGTTGACGTCGCCGTCGGCCGCCCGGTAGGCCAAGCCCTTGGCTTCGAGCTGGCCGATCAGGTCAAGCATCGGTTGCACGTAGTCGGTGGCACGCGGTTCATGGGTCGGCAGCAGAACGCCGATGGCTGCGAAGTCGCGGTGCATGGCCGCGATCATCTGGTCGGTCAGGGCACGGATCGACAGCCCGCGCTCGAGCGCGCGCCGGATGATCTTGTCCTCGATGTCGGTGATGTTGCGCACGAAGGTCACGCGATAGCCGCTTGCGAGCAGCCAGCGATAGACCATGTCGAACGCCAGCATCATGCGTGCGTGGCCCACATGGCACAGGTCGTAGACCGTGATGCCGCAGACATACATCCGCACATGTCCAGGTTCGATCGGCTCGAGGGTTTCGAGCCGGCGCGTCAGGCTGTTGTGGATGCGGATGCTCATGGAAAAGGCAGTGGCTGGCGTGCCAGCCGCGGGCTGCGGCAGGCACGCTGAAGTGGCCCGATAGAATCGTTCAGTATAGCGAGCGCCCTCGGTGGGCCGGCTTGAAACGACAGGGAACAAGCGTGATCGCAGACTGCAGAAAATGGCTCTTGACCGCCCTCATGTTGCTGGGCCTGGCCGCCGTGCCGCCGGCCTGGGCACAGAAGGTCAGGCTGGCCACCAGCGCCGGTGACATCGTGATCGAGCTCGATCGCGACAAGGCGCCCAAGACCGTGGACAACTTCGTGCAGTACGTGAAGGCCGGCCACTACGACGGCACCATCTTCCACCGGGTGATCCCCGGCTTCATGATCCAGGGCGGTGGCATGAAGCCCGACATGAGCGAGAAGACCACGCGTGCAGCAATTGCACTGGAAGCCCGAAACGGCCTGAACAACGTGCGTGGCTCGGTGGCCATGGCGCGCACCGCGGTGCCCGACTCGGCGACTGCGCAGTTCTTCATCAACCTGGCCGACAACATCTTCCTCGACGCCGCCAATTCGCGCGACGGCCACGGCTACGCGGTGTTCGGCAAGGTGGTCGACGGCATGGCCGTGGTCGACAAGATCAGGGACGCGCCCACCGGCAACCGGGGCCCGCACCAGAACGTCCCTGTCAATGACATCGTCATCCGCAAGGCCACCTTGGAGAAATGAAATGAGCAAGACCGTGAAGATGGAAACCAGCGCCGGCAGCTTCGACATCGAGCTCGACGACGCCAACGCGCCCGACAGCGTGGCCAACTTCCTGGCCTACGTGAACAAGGGCCACTACGACGGCACGGTGTTCCACCGCGTGATCAAGGGCTTCATGATCCAGGGCGGCGGCTTCGAGCCCGGCATGAAGCAAAAGCCCACGGCGGCCCCGATCCCCAACGAGGCCAACAACGGCCTGAAGAACAAGCGCTACACCTTGGCGATGGCACGCACGTCCGACCCGCACAGCGCGTCGGCGCAGTTCTTCATCAATGCCGCTGACAACGGTTTTCTCGATCACACCGCCGATACCTCTCAGGGATGGGGTTATGCCGTGTTCGGCCGCGTGACGGCCGGTACCGACGTGGTCGACCAGATCGAAGCCGTGCGCACCGGCCGCAAGGGCATGCATGACGACGTGCCTCTGGACGACGTGACAATCCTGCGCGCCTACGCGGTGTGACGGTCGGCGCGGGGGCCGCGGCCGGCGATCTGCACGTCTGGGCCGCGCCCGCGCACTGGCAGGCCATCGATTTCCTGTCCGACCTGCATCTGGCCCCCGACATGCCGCGCACTGTGGCGGCCTGGGCGCAGGTGCTGCGCCACAGCCGGGCCGATGCGCTGTGCCTGCTGGGTGACGTATTCGAGGTCTGGGTCGGCGACGATGGCCGCGGGCAGCCCTTCGAGCAGGGCTTGATCGAGGTGCTGCGCGACGCGGCCGGCCGCCGCCCCGTGGCGTTCATGGTCGGCAATCGAGACTTCCTGGTCGGCCCGGCGTTCCATGCCGAGACGGGCCTGATCGCCCTTCCCGACCCCAGTTGCCTGCTGGCCTGGGGCCGCCGCTGGCTGCTGTGCCACGGCGACGAACAATGCCTGGACGACAAGCCCTACCAGGCCTTCAGAGCGCAGGTGCGCAGCGCCGCATGGCAACATGGCTTTCTGGCCCGGCCGCTGGCCGAGCGCGTGGCGCTGGCGCGTGACATGCGACGGCAGAGTGCCACGCATCAGGCGCTCGAACAGGGCATGGCGGCCGATCTCGACGCCGATGCCTGTCGCTTGCTGCTGGCGCAAGCCGGTGCTCGAACGCTGATCCACGGCCACACCCATCACCCGGGCATTCACGACCTGGGCGACGGCCTGCAGCGCGTGGTGCTCAGCGACTGGGATCTGGACGACGCTGAATGCCCGCGTGCCGAGGTGTTGCGCCTGCAGCGCGACGGCCACCTGCAGCGCTTGTCACCCGAACAGGCCTGCGCGGCCTGAGGATGCCGACGATCAGTCAATGGTGGACGGCACGGCGCGAGGCCGCCGCCCTGCGGCGTCGCCCGATTGCCGACGATTTGTGGAAGCGCACGCTGGTGCGTTACCCCTTTCTGAGATCGCCCGCCGATCCCGGCGCCAGCGCGCTGCGCCGCATGAGCAGCCTGTTCCTCGATCGCAAGGAATTCACCGCCGTGCCGCCACTGCGGCTGAGCAACGACGTCGTCGTCGCCGTGGCGGCGCAAGCCTGCCTGCCGGTGCTGCATCTGGGGCTCGAGCGCTACGATGGTTTTGTCGGCATCGTGCTGCACCCGGATCAAGTGGTGGCACGTCGGCAACACCTGGACGAAGACGGCGTGCTGCACGAGTACGACGAACTGCTGTCGGGCGAAGCCGTCGAGGGCGGGCCGGTGATGCTTTCCTGGCGCGACGTTCGCAGCAGTGGCCGCACGGCCGCCGAGGGCTACAACGTGGTGATCCACGAATTTGCGCATGTGCTGGACATGGCCGACGGCGTTGCCAACGGGGTGCCGCCCTTGCCACCCGACATCGAACGTGCGGAATGGGTGGCAACGTTGACCGCGGCCTTCGATCAGCTGGTCGCCCGCGTCGCCGCGCAGGCGCCGAGCACTCTGGACCCCTATGGCGCCGAGGCCCCGGAAGAGTTCTTCGCGGTCGCCAGCGAGGCGTTCTTCGTCAACGCCGCCGCGTTGCGTGCAGAGCATCCCGCCCTGTACGCGCTGCTGGCCCGCTTTTACCGCTGCGACCCTGCAGCGGCCACATAGCCACCGACCGCTCGCAGCAGCCGGCACTCCAGGCCGGCGATCAGGCCGGCGTGGCTTCCGCGCGCGGCTTGTCGCTCTTGCGCGGGGGCTGGATGTCCAGTTGCACTTCGCCCTTGTCGTCGATGTCGACCGCCAGGCGACCGCCATCGACCAGGCGGCCGAACAACAATTCGTCGGCCAGCGCACGCCGGATCACATCCTGGATCAGACGCTGCATCGGCCGCGCACCCATCAGTGGGTCGAATCCCTTCTCGCCCAGGTGCTTGCGCAGCCCGTCGCTGAAGGTGACCTCGACTTTCTTCTCGGCCAGCTGGGCCTCGAGCTGCAGCAAGAACTTGTCGACCACGCGCAGGATGATTTCCTTGTCGAGCGGACGGAAGCTGACGATGGCGTCGAGCCGGTTGCGGAACTCGGGCGTGAACAGGCGCTTGATGTCGCCCATCTCGTCGCCCTGCTGGCGCGAGTTGGTGAAACCGATGGTCGCCTTGTTCATCGTCTCGGCGCCCGCGTTGGTGGTCATCACGATGATCACGCTGCGGAAGTCGGCCTTGCGGCCGTTGTTGTCGGTCAGCGTGCCATGGTCCATCACCTGCAGCAGCACGTTGAAGACGTCGGGGTGCGCCTTCTCGATCTCGTCGAGCAGCAGCACCGCATGCGGCTTCTTGGTGATGGCCTCGGTCAGCAGGCCGCCCTGGTCGAAGCCGACATAGCCCGGCGGCGCGCCGATCAGCCGGCTGACGGCGTGGCGCTCCATGTATTCCGACATGTCGAAGCGGATCAGGTCGATGCCCAGGATGTAGGCCAGCTGCTTGGCGACCTCGGTCTTGCCGACGCCGGTGGGGCCGCTGAACAGGAACGAGCCGATCGGCTTTTCGGGCTTGCCCAGGCCCGAGCGCGCCATCTTGATCGCGGCGGACAAGGCCTCGATCGCCGGCTCTTGCCCGAAGACCACACTCTTGAGGTCACGGTCGAGATTGCGCAGCTTGCCGCGGTCGTCACTCGACACGCTGGCCGGCGGGATGCGCGCGATCTTGGCGACGATCTCCTCGACCTCGTTGCGCGTGATGGTCTTCTTCTGCTTGCTCTTGGGCAGGATGCGCTGCGCGGCACCGGCCTCGTCGATGACGTCGATGGCCTTGTCGGGCAGGTGGCGGTCGTTGATGTACTTGGCCGACAGCTCGGCCGCGGCCTGCAGCGCACCCAGCGCGTACTTCACGCTGTGGTGCTCTTCGAAGCGCGACTTCAGGCCCTTGAGGATCTCGACCGTCTGCTCGACCGAAGGCTCGACCACGTCGACCTTCTGGAAGCGCCGCGACAGCGCCGCGTCCTTCTCGAAGATGCCGCGGTATTCGGTGAAGGTGGTGGCGCCGATGCACTTCATGGCGCCGCTGGACAGCGCCGGCTTGAGCAGGTTGCTGGCGTCCAGCGTGCCGCCCGACGCCGCGCCGGCGCCGATCAGGGTGTGGATCTCGTCGATGAACAGGATCGCGTTGGGCTGGTCCTTCAGCTGCTTGAGCACACCCTTCAGGCGCTGCTCGAAATCGCCCCGGTACTTGGTGCCGGCCAGCAGCGATCCCATGTCGAGCGCGTAGACGGTGGCGTCGGCCAGCACCTCGGGCACGTCCTTCTCGGTGATGCGCCAGGCCAGGCCCTCGGCAATCGCCGTCTTGCCGACGCCGGCCTCGCCGACCAGCAGCGGGTTGTTCTTGCGCCGCCGGCACAGGATCTGGATCACGCGCTCGACCTCGTGCTCGCGGCCGATCAGCGGGTCGATCTTGCCGTCACGCGCCAGCTGGTTCAGGTTCTGCGTGAACTGGTCCAGCGGCGAGCCCTTGGTGTCGCCACCCTCTTCCTTCTCGACCTCGTTGCTGGGGCTGTCATTGGACTTGGTCGGCTCCGGCGGGTCGGACTTCTTGATGCCGTGGGCGATGAAGTTGACCACGTCCAGGCGCGTCACGCCCTGCTGGTGCAGGTAGTACACGGCATGCGAATCCTTCTCGCCGAAGATCGCCACCAGCACGTTGGCGCCGGTCACTTCCTTTTTGCCGCTGCCGGTCGATTGCACATGCATGATCGCGCGCTGGATCACACGCTGAAAACCCAGCGTCGGCTGCGTGTCGACCTCTTCGGTGCCGCTGACCGTGGGCGTGTTCTCCTTGATGAAGGTCGCCAGGCTCTTGCGCAGGTCGTCGAGGTTGGCGGCGCAGGCGCGCAGCACCTCGGCGGCCGACGGGTTGTCCAGCAGCGCCATCAGCAGGTGCTCGACGGTGATGAATTCGTGCCGCTGCTGGCGCGCTTCGACGAACGCCATGTGCAAGCTGACTTCCAGTTCCTGGGCGATCATGCGGCCTCCATAATGCACTGAAGCGGGTGTCCGTCGCGGCGCGCCGCGGCCAGGACCAGTTCGACCTTGGTGGCCGCGATGTCCTTCGGGTACACCCCACAGACGCCGCGCCCCTCGTGATGGATCTTGAGCATGATGTGTGTGGCTGTGTTCAGGTCGCGCAAGAAGAACTGCTGCAAAACCATCACGACAAACTCCATCGGCGTGTAGTCGTCGTTGAGAAGGACCACCTGGTACAGGGTCGGCGGTTTGGTCCGGGCCGCTTTGCGCTCGGCGACGACCGCGCCCTGCCCACCGTCGCGACGGGTGCGGGCTGGCGATTTGGGTGGCAATTGAGGGCCGTCATCGGGCATGGGTCATTCTAGCCAGCATGCGTTAGGGCCGTGCAGCGCACGGCCTGCTGGGGGCATGAGTGCATGTTGGCCCGTACAGCCGCCAATCAAGCCCCGATCTGACGGTCGAAGCAACGGCTTTCGCGCGTATTTGACGTGAAGTGGCAACGGATACACCCCGGGGTTGTGACTTGCCAGAGCTTCGCCTTTGTCGAATGGCTTGACAAGAACTCCTGACGCACCAGAGAATTTCTGTCAATAAGAGCATGGGAGGCCCGTCATGGCAAACGGTGTGGTCAAGTGGTTCAACGACGCCAAGGGCTTCGGCTTCATCCAGCCCGACGAAGGTGGGGCCGATGTCTTTGCCCATTTCTCGGCCGTGCAGATGGACGGCTTTCGGACCTTGAAGCAAGGCAGCCGCGTCGCCTATGAAGTGGTGCAGGGCCCGAAGGGCGATCTGGCCCAGAACATCCGGCCGACGCTGGTCACGCCCGAATTTTCGGCGCAACCCAGCGTCGACTGAGAGCCCAGCAGATCGCCAGCCAGCGCTGCCACTTTGGCGGCTGCCGACGTCCTGGCTGGCCATCTGCCTTGTTCCGCTTGAGCGACCACCGCACGGACACTGTGGGCATCCACCCCGGGGCCCCACATGTCGAACAAGCAGCATGCAACCACCGTCTACATCGGCGCGACCGACATGGTGCGCATCGTGCAACGCAAGGGTCTGGGCCGGTGCATCGCCGAGCTTGCCGCCCGCATCGAGCGCGACTTTCTGCGCTGGCACGACTTTGACCTATCGGCACGGGTCGCCTGCCATTCGCCCCATGGGGTGATCGAGCTGATGCCGATTGGCGATGCTCGCCACTTCGCGTTCAAGTACGTCAACGGCCACCCCGAAAACACGCGCAGCGGCCTGCCCACGGTGATGGCCTTCGGCGTGCTGGCCGATGTCGCCACCGGCCTGCCGCTTGTGCTGTCTGAGCTGACCCTGGTCACCGCGATCCGCACCGCTGCGATGTCGGCGGTTGCGGCATGCCGGCTGGCACGGCCCGACAGCCGCGTGATGGCGCTGATCGGCAACGGCGCGCAAAGCGAGTTTCAGGCGATCGCCATGCGCGACCTCGTCGGCATCCGTGAGCTTCGACTGTTCGATGTCGACCCGGCCGCCAGCGCCAAGCTCGCGGCCAACCTGGCCGGGCATGGCCTTACCTTGACGATCTGCAACAGCACCGCCGAAGCGGTGCGTGGCGCCGACATCGTGACCACGCTCACCGCCGACAAGAACCTGGCGACCATCATCACGCCCGCGATGATCGAGCCCGGCATGCACATCAACGCGGTTGGTGGCGACTGTCCGGGCAAGACCGAACTGCACCGCGGCGTGCTCGAAGCGGCGGCCGTGTTCGTCGAATTCGAACCGCAGACGCGCGTCGAGGGCGACATCCAGCAAATGTCGGCCGACTTCGCAGTCACCGAGTTCTGGCACGTGTTGGCAGGCAACCAGCCGGGCCGCCGCAGCGCCGATCAGGTCACCGTGTTCGATTCGGTCGGCTTTGCACTCGAGGACTACAGCGCGTTGTGCTTTGTCTCGGATGCGGCGACCGAGCTCGGTATCGGTAACCGCATCGAGCTGGTGCTACAGCCGGCAGATCCGAAGAACTTGTTCGGCCTGCTGGGGTCCGCCGCGCTGGCCTCTTTGACCTCTGCGGCCGCGCCAAGCCAGCCCGCATCCGCCCCGGCCTTGCAGACCGTCGACTGAATTTTCGGCGTCGCGGGTCACGCAAATGCGCAGAACATCCGGTCACGCACCGTGGACACTGCGCGCCTGTGCCGGCTCGGCACGCCACCCCGCTGGAGCGCGTTGATGAACGCCATGCCCCTGACGCCCGTGCTGTCCACGTCACCGCTGCGCGCAGCAGTCAGCGCCGCCACACGGCGGCCTGAGCCCGAACTGCTGCCAGGCTTGCTCGAGCAGGCCCGGCAGCCGCCGGCCCAGGCGCAGGCAATCGAAGTGCTGGCGCTGCGCATTGCCGGCGCCGTGCGCCAGCGCACGCGCGACAGCGGACGCGCCGGCCTGGTGCAGGGCTTGCTGCAGGAATTCGCGCTCAGCTCGCAGGAAGGCGTGGCGCTGATGTGCCTGGCCGAAGCGCTGCTGCGCATCCCCGACGCGGCCACACGCAACGCACTCATCCGCGACAAGATCGGCACCAGCAACTGGCAGGCCCATCTGGGTCACAGCCGGTCGCTGTTTGTGAATGCCGCCACCTGGGGCCTGCTGTTCACCGGCAAGCTGGTGGCCACGCACAGTGACAGCGGGCTCAGCGCCGTGCTGCGCAGGCTGCTCTCACGCGGCGGCGAGCCGCTGATCCGCAAAGGCGTGGACATGGCGATGCGCCTGATGGGAGAGCAGTTCGTCACCGGCGAGACGATCGAACAGGCGCTGGACAACGCCAAAAGTCGCGAAGCGCAGGGGTTTCGCTTTTCCTACGACATGCTGGGCGAAGCAGCGATGACTGCCGACGACGCGCAGTCCTACCTGTCGGCCTACGAGAACGCGATCCACGCCATCGGCCGCGCTGCCGCGGGCCTGGGCGTGTGCCAGGGACCAGGCATCTCGATCAAGCTGTCGGCGCTGCACCCGCGCTACTGCCGCGCCAAGCTGCGACGCGTGATGTCCGAGCTGTACCCACGGCTGTTCCAGCTGGCGCAGCTGGCGCGGCAGTACGACATCGGACTCAACATCGACGCCGAAGAGTCGGACCGGCTGGAGTTGTCGCTCGAGCTGCTCGAGCGCCTGTGCTTCGAGCCCGCACTGGCGGGCTGGAACGGCATCGGTTTCGTGATCCAGGCCTACCAGAAACGTTGCCCAGCGGTGGTGGATTTCATCGTCGACCTGGCCCGGCGCAGCAGCCATCGCCTGATGGTGCGCCTGGTCAAGGGCGCGTACTGGGATTCGGAGATCAAGCGCGCGCAGCTCGACGGGCTGGACGGCTACCCGGTCTACACGCGCAAGGCCTACACCGATGTCGCCTACATCGCCTGCGCTCGCAAGCTGCTGGCGGCGGCCGACGCGGTCTACCCGCAGTTCGCCACCCACAACGCGCAGACGCTGGCCACGATTCACGAGCTCGCCCGGGCCCAAGGCGCCGATGGCAAGGATGACGCCTACGAGTTCCAGTGCCTGCATGGCATGGGTGAGCCGCTGTATGAACAGGTGGTCGGGCCGGTGGCCGAGGGCCGGCTCGGCCGCGCCTGCCGCATCTACGCGCCGGTAGGCACGCACGAGACACTGCTGGCCTATCTGGTGCGGCGTCTGCTGGAAAACGGTGCCAACACCTCGTTCGTCAACCGCATTGCCGACGAAAGCCTGCCGCTGGCCGAGCTGGTGCAGGACCCGGTGCGAACCGTGCAGAACATGGCCGCCCACGAAGGCAGTGTCGGCTTGCCGCATCCCGCCATCCCGCTGCCAAGGGCGCTGTACGGGCCCGGGCGCCTGAATTCACGCGGGTTGGACCTGGCCGACGAGACCACGCTGCAGTCGCTGTCGAATGTGCTGACGGCAGCAGGAGGGCGGCCTGGCTCAGCCGAGCCGATGCTGGGCACCGAAACGGCCGCCGCCGACACCTCACGCCCAGTGCTGAACCCCGCGGATCGCGGCGATGGGGTCGGCACCGTGCGCGACGTGACCACGGCCGAGGTCGAGACCGCCTTGTGCATCGCAGCGCAAGCGGCACCTGGATGGGCCGCCACCGCGCCGGCCCAACGCGCCACCTGCCTCGACGCGGCCGCCGACCGGATCGAGGCCGATACCGAGCAGCTGGTCGCGCTGTTGGTACGCGAAGCCGGCAAGACCTGCGCCAATGCGGTGGCCGAGGTGCGCGAGGCGGTGGACTTCCTGCGCTACTACGCCTTGCAGGTGCGACGTGATTTCAACAACGAAAACCATCTGCCGCTGGGCCCTGTGGTCTGCATCAGCCCCTGGAACTTTCCGCTGGCGATCTTCACCGGGCAGGTGGCCGCAGCGCTGGTTGCCGGCAATCCGGTGCTGGCCAAGCCGGCCGAGCAGACACCGCTGGTAGCAACCGCCGCAGTTCGCGCACTGTGGGACGCCGGCGTGCCGCGCGGCGTGCTGCAACTGCTGCCCGGCCCCGGCGAGACCGTGGGCGCCGCGCTGGTCGCCGACGCCCGCGTGCAAGGCGTGCTGTTCACCGGGTCGACCGAAGTTGCCCGGCTGCTGCAGCGTTCCCTGGCCGGCCGCTTGGGCGCGCACGGCCAGCCGGTGCCCTTGGTCGGCGAGACCGGCGGCCAGAACGCGATGATCGTCGACTCGTCGGCGCTGGCTGAGCAGGTGGTGGCCGACGCTGTCTCGTCGGCGTTCGACAGCGCGGGCCAGCGCTGCTCGGCGCTGCGCGTGCTGTGCGTGCAGATCGATGCGGCCGACCGCGTGATCTCGATGCTCAAGGGTGCGGTGCGCGAACTTCGTGTCGGTGACCCGCGCCTGCTGGCCGTGGACGTCGGCCCGGTGATCGACGGCGATGCCCGGATGCTGATCGAGGATCACATCGCGGCGATGCGCGCTAAGGGCCATGCGGTGACGCGGCCGGCTGCCATCGACGTCGACGCCGGCAGCCGCGGCAACTTCGTGCCGCCGACGCTGATCGAGATCGACCACATCGGTGAATTGCAGCGCGAGGTCTTCGGCCCCGTGCTGCACGTGCTGCGCTACCCGCGTGACGGCCTGTCCGCGCTGTTGCAGCAGATCAACGCCACCGGCTATGGCCTGACCTTGGGCGTGCACACGCGCATCGACGAGACGCTGGCGCAGGTGGTGGACGCCGCGCACGTCGGCAACCTGTACGCCAACCGCAACATCGTGGGCGCCGTGGTTGGCGTGCAGCCCTTCGGCGGCCAGGGTCTGTCGGGCACCGGCCCGAAGGCCGGCGGGCCGCTGTACCTGCTGCGCCTGCTGAGCCGGCACCCGGCCGACGCGGCGCAACGGGCCATCCGTGCGGCCAGCACCGAAGCCTCGGCGCCGCTGCGCGGCTGGACACCCCCGGCCAGCACCGGCAACAGCCACCAGGCCTGTGCAGCGTTGAGCCACTGGGCCCGTCAGCGCAGCAACGCGGCGCTTGCACAGGCCTGCGAGTCGCTGCTGGCGCAGGCGCCCGAAGCGGGTTGGCGCACCCTGACCGGACCCACCGGAGAAGCCAACCTGTATGCTGCGCTGCCACGCGAATCGGTGCTCTGCCTGGCCGCTGACGGCACCGACGGCGATGGCAGCCGGCTGCTGCAACTGGCCGCGGTGCTGTGCGTGGGCAGCCGCGCCATCTGGCCAGTCGCCGCGCAGGCCCTGCGCGACCAACTGCCCGAAGCGGCCAGAGACCAGGTGTCGCTGGCACAGGATTGGCAATCCGACACGGTGCAGTTCGACGCCGTGCTGCACCACGGCGCCAGCGCCGACGTGCCTGGCCTGTTGCGCGCGCTGGCCGAGCGCCCTGGGCCGATCGTGGGCCTGGTCACGTTGGCACCCGGCGACGCTGCACTGCCGCTGGAGCGGCTGCTGATCGAACGGTCGCTGAGCATCAACACCGCCGCAGCCGGGGGCAACGCGAGCCTGATGACGATCGGCTGAACTGTCACACGGCAGTGAATAGTCACGATTTGCCGCGGGCAACTGCCGTGCTAGAAATACCGCGCTGAGAAACCGGTGGAGTCGAAGCAGTGACCATCTTGTACGGCGACTTTTGCGGCATGGACAAGCAGATCAATCAGATCATCTTTGCTGGCGCCCATGACGCCGGCATTTCTGCCGGCCGCCACAACGTCAAGACGCAGCATGTGGGCATTCGGTTGCAGGCCAATGCCGGCGTTCGCCTGTTCGACGTCCGGGTCACCGACACGCCCGTGGGCATGGCCACCTACCACGGCAATGCCAAGCTCGACCCCACCGAGAAGCACAAGCGCGGCGCCTATGGCGAGACGCTCGAAGCCATCCTGAATGAAGCCAGGGACTTCGTCTCGAACGAAGGCGCATCGGAGTTCCTGATCCTGAAGTTCGACAAGTGCAAGAACTACCGGGCGATTGCCGTGGCGTGCATGTATCTGCTCGGCCGGGACCATCACTTTCGCGGCGCGGGTTCCCTGAACACCAAGACCCTGGATGACGTGAAGGGCAAGGTCATCACGATCTTCACGAGCGATGGCTTGACGGAAGCCCGCGGACTGGGATCGACCGAGGGCATCTTCGGCTGTCGCTCGCTCAAGCCCGACGAGAAGCACGACGCCGACTACGCCGGACTGCAGTACTTCGGCAAGGGCGGGACGAATGTCCTCTACGTCTACAGCCAGAACATGAAGATCCGGGAGAACCGGCAGAAGCAGAAGGAACTGATGCGCGCCGGCATGAACACGACCGACCGCGAGGTGATGGGCATGATGTACTGGACCAGCACCGGCATCCTTGAAAGCATCAAGGAACGCAACGACAAGATGTGGAACAAGGCCGCATCCAGTTCCAGCAGCCTTCAAAGCACCTGGCAGAAGCTGATGCTCGAATCGATCGAGCAGCGCACAGGGCGCATCAACCCCACCGAATATTCGGCCGGCGGCATGCTCAAAGTCTTCATGCCCAACATCGTCATGATCGACTTTGCGAGCGATTCAAAGGGTCAGACCATCCGTGCCTTCAACACCATGGCCTCGACGAGCCTGGTGGAGGCCTTTCAGCAGGACGCACGGCGCACGCGACTGAACGTGATCTGACCGGTCAAGGCGGCCCCGGCAGCGACACGCCACACACCAGCATCGCCGCCGCCAGGTCTTCGAGAGCCGTTCCCACGGACTTGAACACCGTGCGCTCGGTGGCCGACAGTCGGCCCGTGGCATCGCCGCGCGACAGGCTGGCCAGCGTTCCTGCAACGCCGCTGGCCTTGATCACGCCGCGAGACAAGGGGCCGAGCAGATCGCCGCTCTTGGTCAGCGCCTCGTCGGTATCGACAACGATGCGCGCGCCGGCAAAACAATCGTCGTCGGCCTCGCGCATGGTCGGCGTGAAGCTGCCGATCAGGTCGAGATGGCTGCCCGCGCGCAGCCAGCGGCCCTGCACCAGAGGCTCGTTGGCCAGCGTCGCACAGCTGATGATGTCGGCCCGGCCGACCGCAGCCGCCAGATCGGCTGCGGGCCGGGCGTCGAAACCGCTTACGCGCAACTCGGCAGCCAGACTTTCCGCCCGTTCCGGCGAACGCGCCCACACCGTCACGCGCTCGATCGACCGCACCTCGCGGTAGGCCTCGGGCAACAGCCGCGCAACCTGTCCGGCGCCGACGAGCAGCAGGTGTGATGCATCATCGCGCGCCAGCCAGGACGCGGCCAGTGCCGAGGCCGCGGCCGTGCGGCGCGCGGTGATCTGGTCGCCGTCGATCAGCGCCAGCGGCGCACCCGTGCGCGCGTCGTGCAGCAGGTAGCTGCCGTGCAACCCGGGCAGGCCGCGCGCGGCATTGCCGGGCGCGATGTTCACGATCTTGACCCCGTACACCTGCCCCGATATCCAGGCCGGCATGATCAACGAGGTGACGGCCTCGTCGCAGGCGCCGGCCGGCGCGGCGATGTGGTGTACATGCCGAACCGGCACCTCGCAGCCCACCGCAAACAGCGCGCGCAGCGCCGGGATCAGGCGATCGAACGGCAAGGCCGCACGCGTGGCTTCGGCATCAAAGACCTTCAAGGCGATCTTCAACGGTAGGACGCGAGCAGGATGCTCGTCTCGGTGTTGGCAATGCCCTTGATCAACCGGATACGCTCCAGCACCCGCGACAACTCGGCCATCGATTCGGCGCGCAACGCGGCCAGCAAGTCCCAGCGACCGTTGGTGTCGTGCAGGGCCTCGACACCGGGTTCACCCAGCAAGCTCGCCATCACGGCACGGGTCTGGTTGCCGTCCACCCGAACACCCATCCAGGCGCGGATCTGGTCGGGTTCGGCGTCCGGGCGCAGCCGCACGGTGTAGCCCACGATGACCTGCTCGTCTTCTAGCTTGCGCAGGCGGTTGCTGACCGTGCCGCGAGAGACCTTCAGCCTGGCGGCCAGGCTGGCCACGGGCAGACGCGCGTCCTGGCGCAACAGCGCGATCAGTTGGTGGTCGGTGTCGTCCATCGTCATGGGGTCGTTGTCGTCGCTGTACGCGGTCGTCGTGAATGACGATGCGGATTCTCACCCCGGTGCGGCATCGAGACACGACTTCAGCCGATGCCCCACCAGCGCGGCAACAGCGCGGCAACGTCGTCACGACGATAACGATCGTCCAGCAGCCATAGCCAACCCCGGTCTTCCGGGGATCGCAGCACACGGCCGGCAGCCTGCACCACCTTGTGCAGCGCGGGCACCAGGTCCGCATAACCCCGATCGGCACCAAACAGCTGCTGCAGACGGGCACGCATCTGGTCTTGCGTCACGGACACCGGCGGCAGGCCCAGGGTGGCGATGAAAGCCCCGATCAGCCGCGCGCCGGGCAGGTCCACACCTTCCGCGAACACCCCGCCCAGCACGGCAAAGCCGATGCCCTGGCCCTGAGGGCCGAAACATGCCAGAAATTCCTGCCTTGCGCCGGCCCCCATGCGCCGGTCCTGACGCCACTGCGCGATGTCCGGGCGCTGCGCAGCCAGTTGGCCAGCCGCCTGCTCCAGGTAGTCAAAGCTGCTGAAGAAGGCCAGGTAGTTGCCGGGGTGCGTGTCGAACTGCCCTGTGATGACGTCCAGCAGGCGTTGCAGTGAACCGACCCGGTCGCCGTAGCGCGTGGAGAAGTCAGCCACCTGCACCTTCAGATGCTGCGCCGGAAAAGGCGGCGGCACATCCAGCCATGCCGTGTTGTCGGGCAGTCCCAGCAAGTCGATGGCGTGGCCTGGCGGTGACAGCGTGGCCGAGAACAGCGTGATGCTGTGCAGGGACTTGAACCGCGGGCGCAAGAAGCCCGCCGGCACCACGTTGCGCACACCCAGTGCGACGTCGCAGTCACCAGCCTGGCCGGCCAGAGTTCGCAGTTCGAACAAGGAATGCTCGCTCAAGCCATCGACCAGCCACGCAAAGCGCTGCAGATCGAAGTGAAAGTCCAGCAGCGGCCCGACCGCCAGCGGCTGACGCCGAAAGTGCTCAGACAGCGCAACAGCCCCGTTCTGAAGGGCCTGCACGAAAGCCTTGGGCACCGACTTCAACACCGCATGGGCTGCCGCAGCGTCGGTCACCATCTGCTGCGCCGCCTGCAGCAGGCCCTCCAGCGCAGGTCGTACCGCAGCCGGCGCGCTTCGGGCCGCGTCCCGAACGGACAGCAGCGGCAATTCGGCGCTGTACATCCGGCGTGTGCGTTCGACCAGGTTGTGTGCCTCGTCGACCAGCACGGCCAGCTTCCAGTCCAGCGCCTGCATCAGGCCCCAGAGCTGGCCGTTGGGGTCGAACAGGTGGTGCACGTCGCCGACCAGCACGTCGGCCCAGCGGACCAGGTCCTGGCCCAGGTGATAGGGGCAGATGCCATGGCGCAGCGCGATGTCTCGCTGCGCCGAGGCGTCCAGCCAGCCTTGCGCCACCGCGTCGACGCGCGCGCCCGGCAAGCGGTCGTAGAAGCCGCGCGCCAGCGGGCAGGCGTCGCCGTTGCAGGCCTTGTCGGGATGTTCGCAGGCCTGCTTCTTGGCCACCATTTCCAGCACGCGCAACGCACGTCCGGCGGTGCCGCCCCGCAAATCGTCCAATGCCTCGAATGCGGCAAGCCGCCCCGTGCCCTTGCAGGTCAGGTAGGTGATCTTGTCGATGCCCTGGCCCGGCATCGCCCGCAACAGCGGGAACAGGGTGCCGACCGTCTTGCCGATCCCGGTTGGGGCCTGAGCCAGCAGGCAACGCCCATGGACCGCCGCCCGGTACACCGCTTCGGCCAGCTCACGCTGGCCGGTGCGAAACCCCGGTTGCGGAAAGGCCAGATCATTCAGCGCGGCATCACGAGCCCGGCGGTGAGTCGCTTCCTGCTGCGCCCAATCCTGAAAAAAGGCACAGCGGCGCTCGAAGGCCTGCTCGAGTTCGGCTGCGCCGAAGACCTGGCGCAGTTCGACCTCGGACTGACTGGCGACATCGAAGTAGACCAGCGCAAGCGACACTACGGCTAGCTGGCGTTCGCGGCAGAACAGCGCGCCGTAGGTCTCCAGCTGCGCCCAGTGCAACTGGCGCCGGTTTTCCGGAACGTCATCGGCCCGTCCACAGATCGTCTTGACTTCCTCCAGGCAAAGGCGTCGAGGGTCGTAGCCGTCGGCCCGGCCCCGCACACGCAGGGGGCCGCAAATTCCGGCCAGCGCGATCTCGCTCTCGTAGTCGGGACCGCGGCGCCGGGCGACGGTGTTCTGGCCCATGATCCCTTCGAGCGCCGTCGCCGACGGGGTGAAACGGCGGTCCAGATCACCTCGCTTGGCGCTGAACTCGCACAACTCGCGCACCGACACGGTGTAAGACCAGGTCGATGCACATTCGTCCCGCACGGCGACGCCGTCGCTGTCGATCGGGGCTGCCGCCGATGCCGAGTCGGCAATCTGGAGGCCTGGCCTGTGGTCCGACATGGTTTGCATTGTCGGTAGGTTCGCCAAAGTAGGCCCGAGGCGACGTGATGCCGCCCCCGTTCCAGGTGCCGCCAGCGCCTTGCCGTGACGGTCGGCCGCTACCTCGATCGGCTGATCCAGGAGAAAAAAGCCGCCGATCGGCAGAGGACGGCGAGTTTGGCTTGAGAAATTCCCTGTCTCGGAGCTGTCAACCAAGCCGTCGCGGCCCACGTTGAAGCGTCGCCTCCCAAACGGATGGGGCAAATTCAACCTACTAGAAAGACATACCGAAATGAACAAGATCCTGGCTGCCCTGATCACCACCGCCTTCGTTGCCTCGGCCGCCGTTGCTGCCGACGCCCCCAAGAAGGCCGAGAAGAAGGCCGAGAAGCCTGCTGCTGCTGCTTCGGCTGCTTCTGCCGCTCCTGCCGCTGCCAAGAAGAAGTAAATCGATTCGGTCTTGAACTGGGGGCACCGTCCCCAGGTTCGACCTTGAAGCGCCCGGCCATGCCGGGCGTTTGTCGTTACAGGCCGCAGTACGCGGCCACGCTGGACCACACCCCGCTTACCAGGGCCCAGCCTGACGCCGCGGCCAGCAACACCCCTGCCAGACGCACGCTTCCGGTTCCTGCCCAGCCCGCCCGGCCTGCCATGCGACCCTGGCGCAGACGGCGCCACAGCCAGGGCGCAGCCGTCAAGCCCGTTGCCGTGACGAGCGCAAAAACCAGCATGATGCCGGCGCCGCTCCAGGCGCTGTTGGCCAATGCGGCCACCAGCACTGCCGACTGCAACAGGCCGCAGGGCCAGGCCACCCACAGCGCGCCGGCCGCCGCTGCACGCCCCGGCCCGCGCATCGTCTGCCAGCCGTGGCGATCCGGCCCGGCAAGCGCCGCGCTGCGGCCGATGCGCTCCACCCATGCCGGCTGACGCCCTATCACCGCCAGCCACAGCCCAAGTGCCAGTGCCGCCGCATGCACCGCCGACCAAAGCGGTTTGAACATCGGGCTCAGGTTGCCCAGCGCACCCAGCGAATTGACACTGGCCGCCGCCAAGCCGCCGGCGGCCGCGTAGCCAGCCAGGCGTGCCAGGTGGAATCCCAGCTGACCGCCGGGGCCGGCCGCCCGTGTGCTGGCCGCGCAAGGCGCCGCGCACATCGCCACGCAATGCGGGATACCCGCCAGCCCGAGGGCCAGCGCGCTGGCGTAAAGGGCAGCGTCCATGCCCTCAGATGATGCGCGAAAAGCGCTCCCGCACCTTGTCGGCCTGTAGGTGCTTGTCGAACGCCATCGCCACGCCGCGCACGAAGAACCAGCCGGTGGCGGTGACCTGGATGGCGTCGTCGCTGATGTCGACCAGGCCGTTCTCGATCAACGGCTGCAGGCCGGCCAGCTCGGCAGCGAAGTAATCCTTGAAGCGGATCAGGTGCGCCAGCTCGATCGATTCAAACGACACCCTGCCCTGGCACATGATGGCCATGATCACGGCGCGCCGAACCACGTCGTCGCGTGTCAGCGCCAGGCCGCGCACCACCGGAAAGTCACCACGCTGCACGGCGTCGTAGTACTCGGGCAGCGTCTTGGCGTTCTGGCTGTATGTGGCCCCCATGCGCCCGATGGCGGAGACGCCAAGGGCGATCAGGTCACAGTCGGGCTGCGTGCTGTAGCCCTGGAAATTGCGATGCAGCCGCCCTTGCCGCTTTGCCGCAGCGAGCGCGTCGCCCGGCAGTGCAAAGTGGTCCATGCCGATGTAGGTGTAGCCATGGCCGATGAAGCCGGCGATGGCGCCACCCAGCATGCGCACGCGGTGCTCGGGCGGTGGCAGGTCGGCCGACGCAATGCGCCGCTGCGGCTTGAAGCGGTTGGGCAGGTGGGCGTAGGCGTACAGCGCGATGCGGTCGGGGCGCAGCTCGGTCACCTGCGCGATCGTGCGCGCGAAGGATTGCGGCGTCTGCTTCGGCAGGCCGTAGATCAGGTCGGCATTGATCGACTCATAGTTCAGTGCCCGTGCGGCCTGCACCAGATCCCGCACGCTCTCGAACGACTGCACCCGGTGCACGGCCACCTGCACATCGTGGTCGAAGTCCTGGATGCCGAAACTGATGCGGTTGAAACCCATCTCGGCCAGTCGTTTCAGCCGGTCGGGAGTGGCGGTGCGCGGGTCGACCTCGATCGAGATCTCGGCACCGGCCACCAGGTTGAAATCGCGCCGCAGGCGTTGCATCAGGCCGTCGAGTTCCTCGTCGGACAGAAAGGTCGGCGAACCACCGCCCAGATGCAGCTGGGACACCGCCTTCTGGCGGCCGATCAGGTTGACGTGCAGGTCGATCTCGAGCGCCAGCGCGTCCAGGTACTCGCGGCCACGCTCGTGGTGCTTGGTGATGACCTTGTTGCAGGCGCAGTAGTAGCACACCGATTCGCAGAACGGAATGTGCACATAGATCGACAAGGGCGGTGCACCGCCGACGACGGCACCCTCGGCACGCTGGCGCAAGGCCTGCGCATATTCGACGGGCCCGAAGGCCTCGACAAAACGGTCGGCGGTGGGGTACGAGGTGTAGCGCGGCCCCGGCACGTCAAGCCGGCGCAGCAGTGTCTCGGGGATGTCCATGTCGCGAGCGCAAGTGTAGGTAGGATGGTGCGATGGACTCTGCCAAACTCCGACCTGACCGACTTGATCTGTCTCAAGGCAAATGCAGGCCGCGGCTCGAACAATCGACTTGATCCAGATCCAGACTGACAGGCCTTGTCGGTGCTTGGACACACGAACCTCCGGGCCGCCCTGCGGTCGATTTCACCTTCCAAGACATGACCAATCCAGCGCCCGGCATCCGCCCAGACCTTCTCAAGGTGGCCTGCGCCAGCTGCAATCTGCGTGAGCTGTGCCTGCCCGTGGGCATGTCCAGCGACCAGCTCGAGCAGCTGGACAGCCTGGTGGCCACACGCCGGGCGGTACCGCGCGGCGAAACCCTGTTCCGCGCCGGTGACGGTTTTCTGTCGCTGTACGCGGTACGAACGGGTTTCTTCAAGACCTGCATCTCGTCGGAAGACGGCCGTGACCAGGTGACCGGCTTCCAGATGGCCGGCGAGTTGCTGGGCCTGGACGGCATCGGCACCGACAAGCACACCTGCGATGCGGTGGCGCTCGAGGACTCGCACGTCTGCGTCATCCCCTACCAGCAGCTCGAAGAACTGAGCCGAGAGGTGTCCGACCTGCAGCGCCAGTTCCACAAGATCATGAGCCGGGAGATCGTTCGCGACCACGGCGTGATGCTGCTGCTGGGCAGCATGCGGGCCGAAGAACGGCTGGCGGCCTTCTTGCTCAACCTGACACAGCGCCTGCAGACGCGCGGCTTCTCGGCCAGCTCGCTGGTGCTTCGCATGACGCGCGAAGAGATCGGCAGTTACCTGGGTCTGAAACTGGAGACGGTCAGCCGCACGTTCTCGAAATTCCAGGAAGAGGGCCTCCTCGAGGTCAAGCAGCGCCACATCCGGGTGCTCGACGCACAAGCCCTGCAGGCCCTGATCAACGGCACCGCCTGCTGATCGCCATTGCCCCTCGCCCCGGCTTCAGGGCTGCCGCGGCGTCACCACGTGATTGCGCGCCTTGAGCGCCGGTACGTCGGCGTCGTGCGGGCTACCACTGGCGGCCGCCGAGGTATCGACCAACACGTCGGCACCCCGTACCGCAATCACGGCCGTCACCAGCGCTGCCACCACCACCAGCAGCGGCCCGCCGACCACCAGCCACATGAAACCGTGGCGCCACCACGGGCCGGAGTCCTGCGGCGGCTCGATGTTGCGCTGACGCTTCATGGCGTCACTTGCCCGCCACGAACGACGACTGCGACAGGCTCCAGACATAGGCCGCCAGCACGTGGATCTGGTCGGCCGAAAGCCGCTGCGCCTGGGCTGGCATCTGGTTGCTCTTGCCATTGACGATCATCGACACCACGGCGTCCTCACCCCAGCCGTGCAGCCAGACCTTGTCGGTCAGGTTGGGCGCGCCAAGGGCCTGATTGCCCTTGCCGTCGGGCCCGTGGCAGGCGGCACAGGCGACGAACTTGGCCTTGCCAAGCTGGGCGGCGACCCCGTTGTGCGGGCTGTCCGACAGACTGAGCACATAGTTGGCCACGTTGCGAACGTCGTCGGCGCTGCCCACTGCCGCGGCCATCGGCGGCATCACGCCGTGACGTCCGTTGGTAATGGTTTCCTTGATCTGGTCGAGGGTGCCGCCGTAGAGCCAGTCGCTGTCGGTCAGATTGGGAAAACCCTTGCTGCCGCGCGCGTCCGAACCATGGCAGCCGGCGCAATTGTTGGCGAACAAGCGTTCACCGATGGCCATGGCCTGCGTGTCCTTGGCCAGCGCTTGGGCCGGCTGCGACACGAACTTGGCGTACAGCGGCGCCATGGCGACGCGGGCCTTTTCGACCTCGGCCTGGTGCTGGCCGATGCTGGTCCACTTCAGCCCGCCGGCAAAGGTGCCCAGGCCCGGGTACAGCGCCAGATAGACGCCGGCAAAGACCACCGTGATGACAAACAGCCACACCCACCAGCGCGGCAGCGGATTGTTCATCTCGCGCAGGTCCTCGTCCCAGACATGGCCGGTGGTGTTGTCGCCCGCCATCACCTTGCGCTTGCTGGCGATGATCAGCAGCGCCAGGCACAGCGCCAGGCCAAGGATGGTGGCGGCGGTCACGAACAGCGACCAGCCGCTGCTGGTGAAATCGCTCATTTTTTTTCTCCTGCGGATTGTGCGGGCTCGGCGGCAGCAGCGCTGTCGCTGAAGGGCAGCATCGCCGCCTCATCGAAGCCGCGCCGACTGCGCTTGGACCAGGTCCGGACGATGACCCCGATGAACAGGACCAGGCCCAGCACGGTGGTGGCCACACGGGCGTCATTGATGTCCATGGTTGCCTCGCTGACTCACTTCACCGAGGTGCCCAGCACCTGCAGATAGGCCACCAGGGCGTCGAGCTCGGTCTTGCCATTCACGGCCTCGCCGCTCTTGGCAATCTCTTCGTCGCTGTAGGGCGCACCCAGCGTGCGCAGCACCTTGAGCTTGGGCGCCATATCGCCCGGGTCGACCTTGGATTTTTCCAGCCACGGATAGGCCGGCATGTTCGACTCGGGCACCAGGTCGCGCGGGTTGGTCATGTGGATGCGGTGCCACTCGTCGCTGTACTTGCCGCCGACACGTTGCAGGTCAGGGCCGGTGCGCTTGCTGCCCCACTGAAAGGGACGGTCGTAGACGAATTCGCCCGCCCGGCTGTACGGGCCGTAGCGCAAGGTCTCGGCGCGAAACGGGCGGATCATTTGCGAGTGGCAGTTGTAGCAACCCTCGCGGATGTAGATGTCGCGGCCGGCCAGCTGCAGGGCGGTGTAGGGCTTGAGGCCCTCGACCGGCTGTGTGGTCGAGCGCTGGAAGAACAGCGGAACGATCTCGACGAGACCGCCGACGGCAACCGTCAGCAGCACCAGCACGATCATCAGGAAATTGCTGGTCTCGATCTTCTCGTGACCGGCAGGGGCATGGTTCTGTGCCATGAGGCGGGTTCTCCGTAGGTGGCGGTCAGGCGTGGGCCGCAACGAGCGGGATCGGTGCCGACACGACCTTGCCACTGCGAATGGTCATCAGCACGTTCCAGGCCATGATCAACATGCCCGACAGGTACAGCAGGCCACCGCCCAGGCGGATGGCGTAGAAGGGGTAGGTCGCCTTCACGCTCTCGACGAAGCTGTAGACCAGGGTGCCGTCGGCGTTGACCGCGCGCCACATCAGGCCCTGCATCACGCCGGCGATCCACATCGCGGCGATGTACAGCACGATGCCGATGGTGGCGATCCAGAAGTGCAGCTCAATCGCCCGCATGCTGTACATCTGCGTGCGGCCGTACATGCGCGGGATGAGGTAGTAGAGCGAGCCCATCGTGATCAACCCGACCCAGCCCAGGGCGCCGCTGTGCACGTGACCGATCGTCCAGTCGGTGTAGTGCGACAGCGCATTGACCGTCTTGATCGACATCATCGGGCCCTCGAAGGTCGACATGCCGTAGAAGGACAGCGAGACGATCAGGAACTTCAGGATCGGATCGTCACGCAATTTGTGCCAGGCGCCCGACAGCGTCATGATGCCGTTGATCATGCCGCCCCAGCTCGGCGCCAGCAGCACCAGCGAGAAGACCATACCCACCGACTGCGCCCAGTCGGGCAGCGCGGTGTAGTGCAGGTGGTGCGGGCCGGCCCACATGTAGGTGAAGATCAGGGCCCAGAAGTGCACGATTGACAGCCGGTAGCTGTACACCGGCCGGCCAGCCTGCTTGGGGATGTAGTAGTACATCATCCCCAGGAAGCCGGCGGTCAGGAAGAAGCCCACGGCATTGTGGCCGTACCACCATTGCACCATCGCGTCCTGCACGCCTGCGTAGGCCGAATAGCTCTTGGTCAGGCTGACGGGAATGGCCGCGCTGTTGACGATGTGCAGCAGTGCGATCGTGATGATGTAGGCACCGAAGAACCAGTTGGCCACATAGATGTGGCTCACCTTGCGCTTGCCGATGGTGCCGAAGAACACCACCGCGTAGGCCACCCAGACCACCGCGATCAGAAGGTCGATCGGCCACTCGAGCTCGGCGTATTCCTTGGCCTGCGTCATGCCCAGCGGCAAGCTGATCGCCGCCGCGACGATGACCAGCTGCCAGCCCCAGAAAGTGAACATCGCCAGCCGCGGCATGAACAATCGCGTCTGGCAGGTGCGCTGCACCACGTGGTAGCTGGTTGCGAACAGTGCACTGCCGCCGAACGCGAAGATCACTGCGTTGGTGTGCAGCGGCCGCAGGCGACCATAGCTCAACCAGGGGATGCCGAAATTCAGCTCAGGCCAGGTCAGCTGCGCGGCAATGATCACGCCCACCAGCATGCCGACGATGCCCCACAGCACGGCCACGAGCGCAAACATGCGCACCGGCGCGTCGCAGTACTCCGGCACGGCCGGAGAGGGGTTGCTCACCATTGGACTTCTCCTCACTTTTGAGAAACGATCGGACGCGATTCTTCGGGTTGACCTACAAGCGGCCCTTGATCACCATCAACGGTAACCCTTTCAAGATCCAGGATTCGTTCGCCCTCGCGATCGAGGTCCTCGAACTGGCCACGAAACACGGCCCAGCCGAACACACCCAGGATCAACAGCACCAGCACGGCCGACAGCGGGATCAGCAGGTACAGGATGTCCATGCCAGTAGCCCTAACGTGCCGCCCGCAAGGCGTTGGCAATCACCAGCAGCGAACTGCAAGCCATGCCAAGTCCGGCTGCCCAGGGCGGCAACCAGCCAACCAGCGCCAGCGGAATGCAGGCCGCGTTATACAGCGCTGCCCATACCAGGTTCTGACGCACGATGCGCATCGTGCGCGTCGACACGCGACGCGCCAGCACCAGATCGGTGGGCCGGTTCGAAACGATCACCGCGTCGGCCTGGCTGCGTGCCACCAAGGCGCCCTGCCCCATGGCCAGCGAGACGTCCGATCGCGCGAGCACCGGCGCATCGTTGATGCCGTCGCCCACCATCGCCACCGCCGCCCCCCGGGCCTGTGCAGCGGCCACCCGGGCCAGCTTGTCCTCGGGTGTGGCCGCGGCCAGAACGTCGTCGATGCCCAGGCGTTGCGCCACGGCGGCCGCGCGATCTGCGTCGTCACCGGTCAGCAGCGTGATCGACAGCCCCAGCGATCGCAGATCGGCCACAGCCTGCTCGGCACCATCGCGCAGCACCTCGTCGAACCTGAAACCCGCTTCGACGCGGCCGTCGCACGACAGCCACACGCGAGCCTCGAACGGCGGCGGCAGGGCCGCCGCAGGCTCGCTCGCCCAGGCCCACGAGCCCAGTCGCCAGCACCGGCCGTGGGCGTCCCGGGCCTGCAGACCTTGTCCGGGCAGCTCCTGCAGGTCCGTCCAGTGATCGTCAGCCATGGACCCGGCGCCAGCGGCGGTCAGGGCACGCGACAGCGGATGCTGCGACCATGCCGCCAGCGACGCCGCACGCGCCTGGCAGTCGGCCGCTGCTCGCGCCAGCCCCGGCATGACCCGCACATCGCGCAGGCCGAGTCGGTCTTCGGTCAGCGTGCCCGTCTTGTCGATGAACACGTGGCTGACACCGGCCAGGGCCTCGATGGCTTCGAGCCGCTTGACCACCACACCACGGCGCGCAAGTCCGCCGGCGGCCGCCACCAGCGCCGCCGGGGCAGCCAGCGAGAAGGCACAGGGACAGGTCACGATCAGCACCGACACCGCGACCCACAGTGCACGCGAGGGATCAATCACGCTCCACGCCGCAGCCGCCAAAACCGCCAGCCCCAGCACCGCCCACAGGAAAGGCCCAGCCCAACGATCGGCCAGACGGGCGCCGGCCGGACGCTGGCTCATCGCGGACCGCATCATCGCCACGATGGCCTCGAAGCGCGTGTCGGCGCCAACCCGGTCTACACGCAGCAGAACCGGCGAGCC
The DNA here is from genome assembly GCA_016707445.1 of Rubrivivax sp. Taxonomy (GTDB): domain Bacteria; phylum Pseudomonadota; class Gammaproteobacteria; order Burkholderiales; family Burkholderiaceae_C; genus Rubrivivax. The sequence goes on along the minus strand of JADJHR010000005.1, from coordinate 315,139 downwards.
GACGTTGATGCTGGCGGCCACCACCTCGCCGCCGGGACCGCGCGGCAAGGGCTCGGACTCACCGGTCAGCAGGGCCTCGTTGACGTGGGTGTGGCCTTGCAGCAAGGGGCCGTCGGCTGGAAAGGCCTGGCCCACGGCAACGCGAACGACATCGCCGGGTCGCAGCCGGCGCACGCTGACCTGCTCCCAGTCGCCGGCCGCCGTACGCCGCTGCGCGGTGTCGGGCAACTTCGCCAGTGCGCGTTCAAGGTCCTCGGCGGCGTGATGACGCGCCAGCAGTTCCAGCCAGCGACCGGCGAGCAGAAAGCTGAGGAACATCGTCAGCGAGTCGAAATACACCTCGTGGCCGAACACGCCGCCGGGCTCGAAAGTCGCCCCCATGCTGGCCACGAAGGTCACGCCCAGGGCCAGCGCCACCGGAACATCCATGCCGATGCGCCGCCGCCTCAGCTGTTGCCAGGCGCCTCGGAAGAAGGGGCCGGCAGCAAACCAGATCACCGGCAAGGTGACCACCCAGGCCCCCCAGTTGAGCAGCTGCCGCATGTCGGGCGCCAGTTCACCGGGCGCTGCCAGGTAGCTGGGTGTGGCGAACATCATCACCTGCATGGCGCAGAAACTGGCCACGAACAAGCGCCACAAGGCCGCACGGTACTCGCGCCGGCGCAACTCACGGGCGGGCGCAGCAAGGTCGGGCACACCGTCGTAGCCGGCGGCCTGCACGGCGCGGATAAGGGTCGAAAGGCGTGTTCGCGACGGGTCCCAGCGCACCGTGGCGCGCTGCGTGGCGGCCACGACGCTGACCGCCTGCACGCCGACCACGGCCTGCAGGGCCTGCTCGATGGTGTCGGCACAGGCCGCGCAGTACAGGCCCGACAGCTGCAGGCGCGACTCGGCAAGCTGCCGGCCATCGGCAGCGGTTTCCCAGCGTGTGCAGGCGTCGAATTCGAGCGGATCGTCCAGCACCTCCAGCGGTGCACCAGGGCCTGTCGGCAAGGCGCGCGGCGGAACGACTTCGGTGATGGCGATGGCGGCTGTCATGGCAGATGGGCAGGGCCGCGACCGGCGCCCGCGATAATGTAGGCAGACGCTTACCGCATCCACATGATTTACATCAAGTCAAGAATCCACCCTCGGTTTGCCGCCTGGCTGGTGGCCGTGCTGGCGCTGGGTGCGGCAGCCCAGCCGGCGCCTCAGCCCAAACTGCCCACCGTGGGCATCACGGCGGGCATGCACGTCATCCAGGCCGAACTGGCACAGACCGGCGAGCAGCAAATGGTGGGCATGATGTTGCGCCGCGAGATGGGCGCCAACGAAGGCATGCTGTTCGTCAATGACGATGCCAGCGTGCGCTGCTTCTGGATGCGCAACACGCTGCTCCCGCTGAGCATCGCCTTCATCGCCGATGACGGCAGCATCGTCAACATCGCCGACATGCAACCCCAGAGCGACGCCTCGCATTGCTCCGCCAAGGCGGTGCGCTATGCGCTCGAGATGCGCCAGGGCTGGTTTGCCAAGCGCGGCATCAAGGCCGGCTCCAAGCTGCGCGGCCCCCCCTTCGGCAACTGAGTCTGCGCGCAAGACAGCACCTGCGTGCTGTCTTGCGGCTGAGCCGCGCGGCCGGCGGCGCGGATCGCGATCAGGCGAAATTGGCGGCCGCGAAGTCCCAGTTCACCAGCTTGTCGAGAAACGTCTCGACGAACTTGGGGCGCAGGTTGCGGTAGTCGATGTAGTAGGCGTGCTCCCACACGTCGACCGTCAACAGCGCCTTGTCGGCCGTGGTCAGCGGGGTGCCTGCGGCGCCGGTATTGACGATGTCGACACTGCCGTCAGGCTTCTTCACCAGCCAGGTCCAGCCGGAGCCGAAGTTGCCCACCGCCGATTTGACGAAGGCTTCGCGGAACGCAGCGTAAGAACCCCACTTGGCCGTGATCGCCGCTGCCAGCGCGCCGCTGGGTTCGCCGCCCCCGCTGGGCTTCATGCAGCTCCAGAAGAAGGTGTGATTCCAGATCTGCGCGGCGTTGTTGTAGATGCCGCCGGAGGCCTTGCGTACGATGTCCTCGAGCGCCATCGATTCGAACTCGGTGCCCTTTTGCAGGTTGTTCAGGTTCACGACATAGGCGTTGTGGTGCTTACCGTGGTGGAACTCGAGCGTTTCGCGGCTGTAATGCGGCGCCAGGGCGTCGATCGCGTAAGGCAGGGGGGGCAGCGTGTGTTCCATGACGGTTCCTCGGTCGGGGTTGGGCGGGTGGCCGTTCGATGCGGCCACAACGGCCCGAGATTCTAGGACGCGACCTGGAGGCCACGGCCACGCAGGGTCACTCAGGTCGGCCCGGCCTCTCGGTTGGCCAGCTCGATGTGCTCAATCCGCACTTGCGCTGCACCGTCGGCCCAGACAGCACGCACCTGGTCCTGAGGCTGCAACGCCGTCACCGACACCACCGGCCGCGCGCGCTGGTCCTCGACCCAGACGAAACCGCGCCTGAGCACGGCATGCGGGTCCAGCGACTGCAGCCGGTCGGCCTGCGCCAGCAGCCGCGCACGCGCCATGTCCAGCGGTGCGCGCACGCTGCGATGCAGCCGCTGTGCGCGCTGCTGAAGTTCATCGTGCCGACGCGGAACCTGGGCCCGCAGCGCCGTGGCGAGCCGGGTGGCCAGGCCTTGCAGTCGTTCCTGCTGCGTCGACACGGCGGCCAGGGCCGGGCCCATGCGCAGTGCGGCGGTGTCCAGGCGCTGCGCCTGGCGTTCGAGCTGCCGCTGCACCGCCCGCCGCAGGCCCAACGCACGCTGCGACAGGTCGCGCTGCAGCGCCTCACGCTCAGGGGCGGCCAGTTCAGCGGCCGCCGTGGGCGTGGGCGCGCGCAGGTCGGCGGCCAGATCGGCCAGCGTGACGTCGGATTCATGTCCGACGCCGCAGATCAGTGGCAGGCGGCAGGCGGCCACGGCGCGCACCACACGTTCGTCATTGAAGGCCCACAGATCCTCCAACGAGCCGCCGCCGCGCACCAGCAGCACGGTGTCGACCGCCGCCAGCTGTTCGGCACGTTGCAGGGCGGCCACCAGCGCCAGGGGCGCGTCCTGCCCCTGCACCAGGCTCGGCACCAGCACCAGCTCGACCTGAGGCGCACGCCGTTGGAAGGCCGACATCACGTCGTGCCAGGCTGCAGCTGTCGGCGACGTGACCACCGCGACCCGGCGCGGCATCGGTGGCACCGGCCGCTTGCGCGCCGCGTCGAACAGGCCCTGCTGCTCGAGCCGGGCACGCAGACGCAAGAATTCTTCGTAGAGACTGCCGGCGCCCAGCGGTCGCATTGCCTCGACCACCAGTTGCAGTTCACCGCGGGGTTCGTACAGGCCGAGGCGCCCGCGCAGCTCGACCTGTTGCCCGTCGCGCGGACTGAATTCGAGCAGCGCCGCGGCGCGCCTGAACATGGCGCAGCGCAGCAAAGCGGCGGCACCGTCGGCATCCTTCAGCGCGAAGTAACAATGCCCGCTGCCGGGGCGGCTGAAGCCCGAGATCTCGCCCCGCACAGCCACCGCACCCAGGCGTGCGGCCAGCGCATCGCCTGCAGCCAGCAGCAGCGCTGCCACGCTCCAGGTGGGCCGTTGTGCGGCTGCCGTCGGAAGCTCAAACAAGGCCATGGGCCAAGCACGGACGGCGCGGGTACTCCACAGACCGCGTGGATGTGGGCTCTGCACCGGGTTTTGCTGTCATGAACCCACCATACCTTCACAAGCTATTGATTTCATTCATGAACTTGGCGCCTCATTTTGTGGCAAGCGGTGCCGACCGAGCTTTGGCATGGCGGCCGGGCCGCTGTCATGCCATTTACCCACAAAGTTGTCCACAGATCCGGTCAACATCGCAGCAGACGCCGTGACCACTCGCAACAAGCCGCGGGTCGGCCCGGTTCGATCGGCCATAATGCGCGCCAGTCACAACGCCGAAACTGGCGATGTGTCATCGCCGGCCGCGTGCCGCAGACCACCGACAACTCGACCAAGACCTTGTTTTCCATCATACAAGCGGCCGGCTGGCCGATTTGGCCGCTGATCCTGTGTTCCGTGGTTGCACTGGCCCTGATCATCGAGCGTCTGTTCCACTTGCGCGAAAACCTGGTGGCACCGCCACGATTGCTTGACGAAGTGGTCGGTGTGATGCGCCAGCACTTGCCGTCGGCCGACGTGGTCAGCAAGCTGGAAAGCAACTCGGTGCTGGGCTCGGTGCTGGCCGAGGGCATCCGCGCCGTCGCGCAGGACCCGCGCCTGGCCGAAGATGCATTGCGTCAGGTGTTCGAGAATGCCGGCCGCCGTGCCGTGCACACGCTCGAGCGCTATCTCAGCACCCTGGGCACGATCGCATCGGCTGCGCCTTTGCTGGGCTTGCTGGGCACGGTGATCGGCATGATCGAGATTTTTGGCTCGCAGGCGCCCGGCAGCGGCGCCAGCAACCCGCAACTGCTGGCGCATGGCATCTCGATGGCGCTGTACAACACCGCCTTCGGGCTGATGATCGCGATCCCGGCGCTGATGTGCTACCGCTACTTTCGCGCCCGCGTCGACGCCTTTCAGCTGACCATGGAACTGGCGTCCGCGCAACTGGTGCCGCAACTCATGCGCTTTGCCGTCCGCAGCAGCACCGCCACATCGGCATGAGATTCAGCCGGCGCATGCCCGAAGAACCGGAGATCAACCTGATCCCGTTCATCGACGTGCTGCTGGTGGTGCTCATCTTCCTGATGCTGTCGACCACCTTTTCGCGCTTCACCGAACTGCAAATCAACCTGCCGGCAGCCAACAGCGACCGGCTGCGGGAAAGGCCCGGCGAAATCATCGTCTCGGTGTCGGCCGACGGCCGCTACGCGGTCAACCGCCGCATGGTGGAAGGGCGCAGTGTCGATCTGCTGGCCAGCGAGCTTCGCAACGCGGCTGCCGGGCGCGAGGACACGGTGATCATCATCTCGGCCGACGCCACGGCAGCGCACCAGTCGGTGGTCAACGTGCTGGACGCGGCGCGCCGCGCCGGCCTGCAGCGCCTGACATTCGCCACCCAGTCCAGCGGCAACGCCGCCCGCTGACCGCACCGTGACCGCCGCTGCCGACCCGTTGGGCCCAGGGCGGCACGACTGGCGGGCCTGGCTTCTGGCGCAATGGTTTCGGCCCAGCATCAGCCTTCCTGCGACCCTGCTGCGGCCGCTGGCGTTGCTGTATCGCGGCGTGCTGAGCGTGTCCCGGTACCGGCAACGACGGGCATCGTTACGGCGCTTGCAGCCGCACTGCCCGGTCCTGGTGGTCGGCAACCTGGTGGTCGGGGGTGCGGGCAAGACGCCGACCACAATCGCGGTCGTGCAGGCCTTGCGCGCGGCCGGTCGCCGACCCGGCGTGGTGTCGCGCGGCTACGGACGCGTGGGCGACGGCATCAGCGAGATCACCGCAACCAGCGACGTGGCCCAGGTGGGCGACGAACCGCTTCTGATTCATCGCCGTACCGGCGTGCCGGTGGTGGTGGGCCGCGATCGTGTGGCGGCAGCACGCCGGCTGTTGGCGCAGCATCCCGAGGTCGACCTGATCGTCGCCGACGACGGCCTGCAACACCGGCAGTTGCGTCGCGACCTGGAACTGGTGGTGTTCGACGAGCGCGGGGTGGGTAACGGTCTGCTGCTGCCCGCGGGCCCGCTGCGTGAACCGCTGGCGCCGGCACCCGACACGCGCACCCTGGTGGTCTACAACCATGACCATGCCACCACGCCCTGGCCTGGCGACTGCATGCAGCGCCGACTGAGCGGCGCCTGGCCGTTGGCCATTTGGCTGGCCGATGCCCGTACCGAACCGACTCCGCTGCAGGCCTTGCAGGGCCGCCCCTTGCTCGCGATGGCCGGAGTTGCCGTGCCTGAACGCTTTTTTGCCGCGCTGCAGGCAGCCGGCCTGCAGATCGAGCGTCTGCCCTTGCCGGACCACCACGCGTATGACTCGGCGCCGTGGCCGCCAGGCACGCGCGAGGTCGTGACAACCGAAAAGGACGCCGTCAAACTGGCCCGCTGGTCGGCCGGCGCGGATGCAGCGCCTCGAATCTGGGTCGTCGGGCTAGACTTGGTGCTGCCGGCCCGCTTCGTGGACCATTTGTTATCGCGCCTGCCGGGCGCCGCAGTCCCATGAGCATCGATCATCGCCTTGTCACCTTGCTCGTTTGCCCGCTGTGCAAGGGGCCGCTTGAGTTGCTGCGCGACGCCGAGCAGCATCCGCTGGAGTTGTTCTGCCATGCCGATCGGCTGGCGTTCCCGATCCGCGATGGCATGCCTGTGATGCTGGTGTCCGAGGCACGCACGCTCAGCGGGCCCGACGGCGACACCACGACGACGACCAAGCCGATCACGTCGTGAGCTTCACGGCCCTGATTCCGGCGCGGCTGGCGTCGACCCGGTTGCCACGCAAGCCGCTGGCCGACATTGCCGGTGTGCCGATGGTCGTGCGCGTGGCGCGGCAGGCGCACCGTTCGGGCGCCAAGCAGGTGGTGGTCGCTGCCGATGACGAGGCCATTGTCGATGCCTGCCGCCAACATGGCGTGCAGGCGTTGCTGACGCGCGCCGACCATGCCAGCGGCAGCGACCGTCTGGCCGAGGCTTGCGTGCTGCTGGGGCTGGATGGTGACGACCTCGTCGTCAACGTGCAAGGTGACGAGCCCTTGATCGAACCGGCCCTGATTGCGCGCACGGCAGCCAAGCTGAACGAGCACGAAGACTGCGTGATGAGCACGGCTGCCCATGCAATCGATAACGAAGCCGACTTTCACAACCCGAACATCGTCAAGGTGGTGCTCGACGCGGCCGGGCGCGCCCTGTACTTCAGCCGCGCGGCGATCCCCTGCTGGCGCGACGCGCCGGTGGCGGGGCAGGCGCCGAACCGCCCCACGGCCTTGCGCCACATCGGTCTGTACGCTTACCGCGCCGCGTTTTTGCGGCGCTTTCCCAGCTTGACACCGACCGCGCTGGAAGGCTGCGAAGCGCTCGAGCAGTTGCGCGTGCTGTGGCATGGCGAGCGCATCGCCGTGCATGTCAGCGCCGATGCACCGGGCATCGGCGTCGACACCGCCAGCGACCTGGAACGCGTGCGCCGACTGTTCGTCTGACGGCGAATCAAGGGCCCTGCCGCGTCAGGCTGACGCAGGGATGCCCATGCTATTCTCGATCGCAATCATGCCGGCTCGGTCCCCGCGGGGTTTCCAAGGGCATCGCACGCACCCGATTTCCGACTCCCCTCCGAGAACCTCATGAGACTGATCCTGTTGGGCCCGCCCGGCGCCGGCAAAGGCACGCAGGCGACGCAAATCTGCCGCAAGTACAGCATCCCGCAGATCTCAACCGGCGACATGCTGCGCACCGCCGTGAAAGCCGGCACCGCGCTGGGGCTGGCCGCCAAGAAGGTGATGGACACGGGCAGCCTGGTCAGCGACGAGATCATCATCGGCCTGGTCAAGGCTCGCATCACCCAGCCCGACTGCGCCAACGGTTTTCTGTTCGACGGCTTCCCGCGCACCATCCCTCAGGCCGAAGCGATGAAAGCGGCAGGCGTCAAGCTCGACGTGGTGCTCGAGATCGACGTGCCCGATGAAGCCATCATCGAACGCATGAGCGGGCGCCGCGCCCACATGGCCAGCGGCCGAACCTATCACGTGCATTTCAACCCGCCCAAGGTCGAAGGCAAGGACGACGTGACCGGCGAGCCTTTGATCCAGCGCGACGACGACAAGGAAGAAACGGTACGCAAGCGGCTCGAGATCTACCATCGACAGACGCGTCCGCTGATTGACTATTACTCGAACTGGGCCGCTCGCGACGCAGCCACCGCACCCCGCTACACCCGCATCAGCGGCACCGGGACGGTCGAAGAGATCACCGAGCGCGCGTTCGCGGCCTTGGCCTGACGCGTACACCGCCTGATCAAAACGAAACGGAGAAGCTTTTCATGGACATTTCGGGCAAGGTCTTCATCGTCACAGGCGGCGCTTCGGGCCTAGGCGAAGGCACGGCGCGCATGCTCGCCGGCAACGGCGGCACGGTCGTGATCGCCGACCTGCAGGTCGAGCGCGGCCAGGCCATCGCCCAGGAACTGGGCGGCGTTTTCGTCAAGTGCGACGTCAGCCAGGAAACCGACGGCCAGGCCGTGGTCGCAGCGGCCACCACGGCCGGCAAGCTGATGGGGCTGGTCAACTGTGCCGGCATCGCACCGGCCGTCAAGACGGTGGGCAAGGACGGCGCACACCCACTGGCCGTCTACACCAAGACCATCATGGTCAACCTGGTGGGCAGCTTCAACATGATCCGCCTGGCGGCCGAGGCCATGTGCAAGAACGCGCCAGAGACCACCGGTGAGCGCGGCGTGCTGATCAGCACTGCCAGCGTGGCCGCCTATGACGGCCAGATCGGCCAGGCCGCCTACTCGGCGTCCAAGGGCGGCATCGTCGGCATGACCTTGCCGATCGCACGCGACCTGGCGCGCAACGGCATCCGCAATATGACCATTGCGCCGGGCATCTTCGGCACGCCCATGCTGTTCGGCATGCCCCAGGAAGTACAGGATGCGCTGGCGGCCAACGTGCCCTTTCCCAGCCGACTTGGCACACCCGCCGATTACGCCAAACTGGTGCACCAGATCATCACCAACGACATGCTCAATGGCGAGGTGATCCGGCTGGACGGGGCGATCCGGCTGGCGCCGAAGTAGACGACAGGTCGCGCAGACAAAGGAAAAGGGGCCGGATTTCTCCGGCCCCTTCTGCTTGGACTTTCAGCCCGTGCCGACACCCGCGGGCGTCGGCACTTCTGGCGTCGCGATCAGAAGTTGTAGGAAGCGCGCACGTAGTACTTGCGGCCCATCACGTCAGAATAGCGCGGGTCGTAGTTCGCCTGGAACACTTCCTGCTGGTTCGAGTATGGCGGCTCACGATCGGACAGGTTGTTGACGCCCAGGGTCAGGCTGAGACCCTTGTAGCCAGACCAGCGCACGAACGCGTCAGCCGTGGCATAGGCATTGACACGCGGGTTGTCCGTGGGGTCCTGGTCGATGTAGCCGCTCTTGTAGTGGCCGACCGCACCCACCGTCCAGTCGCCCATCGACCAGGTCGCCGTGGCCGCATGCTGCCAACGGAAGACCGGGCCCACACCCACATAGACACCGACGTTCTGATTGAACGGGCCACCAATGAAGTCCTGGTACTCGTACTTCGTGACGTAGGTGCTGTTCAGGCTCACATTCAACCGGCCCATGGCGCCCATCGATTGGCGGAATCTCACGCTAAGGTCGATGCCGTTGGTGTTGGTCTTGCCCAGGTTCTGCTGACGCAGGTCCAGGTAACCGCAACTCGCTCCGGGGCAATCGAAACTGCTGATCGAGTAGTCACCATTGGCATTGCGGTGCGTGTAGGCGCCGAAGGTCTGCTCGTCATCCAGCACCGTGGTCTCCGACAGCGCACCGATCGTGTCCTTCAGCTTGATCCACCAGAAATCGACGCCAACCGCCAGGCTGTCGGTGGGTTCGAACACGAAACCCAGGGTGAAGTTCTTCGACTTCTCAGGCTGCAGGTCCGTGTTGCCGCCCGTCAGGCGCTGGATCTGGATGTCGCAATAGATCGAAGGCGCCTTGCCCGGCAGCGGCACACCACCAGGGCAGTTCACCGGGTCATCGATGGTGCCGGTGTTGGTGTACGACGGGGTCGCGTTCAATTCGTACAACGAGGGCGCACGGAAGCCCGTCGAGTAGCTCGAACGGATCAGCATGCTCTTCACGGGCTGGTAGCGCAGCGTGACCTTCGGGTTGGTCGTGTTGCCGAAGTCGCTGTACTTGTCGTAGCGCACGGCCGCAGTCAGGTCCAGCGTCTTGGTAATCGGCAAACTGAACTCGGTATACAACGCCGAGACGTTGCGCGTGCCTTTGGAGACCGCCGTCGGATCAACACCGGTGCTCGCCACCAGGAGCTCCGCCACCGGCGGGTTGGACGCCGAGAGGAAGTCTTCCTTGCGGAACTCGGCACCAACCGCCACCGCTGCTTTGCGACCACTGCCGAACCAGTCACCCAGTTCGCGGCTGGCGCGTCCATCCGCCGTGGTCACCTTGCCGCGGTGGTTCTGCAGGTTGCCGCTGAGCAGCGCGTCAGCAATGAAGGCATCGCCGGCGGCGTTCTGGTCGCCGAACGGGTTGATGATCCCGTTGAGCACGCCCGTGGTGATCTTGTTGCCGTCGCTGTAGCCGGTGACGTTCTCGGCGATCTTGTTCTCGTTGTAGCTGATGCCGGCCTGGTAGTCCCAGCCACCAAGCACGCCTTCCATCTGGGCCAGCAGCCGTTGTTGCTTGTTGTCACTGATGTTGGTGCGCGAACCACCCGCCAACGCGCGCCAGCGGACATTGAGGAAGCCCGGCTGCAATTCGACACCCGGTCGCGGGTTCATGTTGGCCCGGGTGAAGGTTGGGCTGATCGGGATGTTCGGCGTCGTGATCGAACTGCCGGCATTGCCCGGATAGAACGGGTTGGCCGAACCGTCCGGCCGCGTGGGATTCATGAACAACCCTGCATACGGCACCGGCGCGATGCGTGTGGTGGACTCGTTCTGGGTGCGGAACCACTCAAGCGACAGGCTGTGGTCGTTGGCCACCAGTACGGTGCCGCGCAGCATCGCCGAGGTCCGTTTGGACTTGGTCGTGTAGTCGACGAAGCGCGCCGTCGCGATGATGCACGAGGTGCCATCGCCCGGGGCCACCAGGAAACTGGGATCCGTGCAACCGGGCGCAGAAGGGTTGCCGACGGCGCCGCCTTGAAAATAGTTGGCCGGGTAAGGCGTACCCGACAGGCCGCCAGGGAAGCGGTTGTTGATTTCGCGTTGCTCGCCGCCGATGGGGTCTTGCTTGTTCAGGTCGATGAAGCCAAAGACGTTGAAGCGATCCTTGCTCAGGTCACCGAATCCGAAGCCCACGTTTGCCTGGGCGCTCTCGCCACCCGACTGCGCCGGAATATCCGCACCGAGGGTGATCGCGCCACCGCGGAAGTCCTTACGGGTGATGAAGTTGATCACGCCGCCGATGGCATCCGTGCCGTACAGTGACGATGCACCGTCACGCAGCACTTCGACGCGCTCGATGGCCGCGAACGGAATCATGTTCAAGTCAGGCGCTGAACCGTCAATCGCGTTGTTGGCGATCCGGCGACCGTTCAACAGCACCAGCGTCTTGCTGTTGCCGATACCGCGCAAATCGGCAAACGCCGCGCCACCCGTCCCGGCGCCCACCTGCTGGCTCGAACCGGTCTGGATCTGCACCGCGCTCAGGCTGCTCATGATCTGCTCGACGGTGGTGATGCCTTGCGCCCTCAGCTCTTCGACCCTGAGGATCGTCACTGGCACGGCCGTTTCGGCATCGATTCGCTTGATGGCCGAGCCGGTGATCTCGATGCGCTGGCCGTCCTGGGCGAGCACAGCCGTGGCGCCCAGAGCCAGGCTGCTGCCGAAGGCCAGCATCAGCCCGCGGCTGAGCAAGGATTGTTTGAACATGAACTTTTCTCCTGTCCGGATTGGTTGACGGATCGTTCGTGCTCCGGTGCCGCAGCCCCATGGGCCTTGTGGTCCCAGAGGCAGCCCCGAAACATGTCGCACGATTGTCACGTCAGTGAAACCCTGAAGGCAGTTCGCGTTATCCAGCACATGCGCTGCGGGCGATTTCTGGGTCTTCAGCAATGTCTTTCAGGTTCTAAATAAATACATTTAAAATCAATGCGTTGAGGCAATATCTACATGTGAAGCTCGAACTTGATTCACATTCACGCTCAAACAACATGCCTGCAACGCGTTGGCAACATGCAACAGCCTGGAGACGCCACCCAAGGGCCAGTCCATGAAAAAGCCGGCGGGGCAAAGCCTGGCCGGCTGGTTGCTGATGCGTTCGGCTGCCTACACAGCAGCCGAACGCCATGCACGCTGGATCAGAAGGTGAACGCACCCCGCAGGAACAGCGCGCGACCGGTCGGGTCGGTAAAGCGCGGGTCATAACCACGCTGCGACCGGGTGGACTGATTCGAGAACGGCGGGTCGGCGTCCAACAGATTGTTCAGGCCCGCGGTCAGGCTGAAGTTCTTGCCGATCTTGGCCGTGACCGCCAAGTCGACCAGGGTATAGGCCTTGACGTTCTGGTAGAAACTCGGCCCGCCGACCACGGTGGTCGGGTTGTTCTGGTCGGTGTAGCCGGTCTTGTGACGAACGCCCAGGCGCGTGGTGAAGTCACCCAGCGACCAGCGCAGGCCCAGCGTGTGCTGCCAACGGAACACAGGGCCGTTGTCCACGTAGATGCCGACGTTTTCCTTCAACGGATCGGCAGCGCTGTTCTGGTACTTGTACGAGCGCACCCAGGTGCCGTCCCAGGTGAACGCGAACGTGCCGGCGCCACCGGCATTGAGCACATACCCGGCCGACAGATCGACACCGCTGGTCAGGACCTTGCCGATGTTGTCGGTCAGCGTGACCACGTAACCGATGGCGTTGCTGTTCAGGTTGTCAGCACCGCAGCGGTTCAGTTCGGCCTGCTGCGCCACCGGAATGTTCTTGCAACGGATGATCTTGTCGCCGTACAGCGTCGGGTTGTCCAGGATCGAGATCTGATCGATGGCATTGATCTGGTCGCTCAGCTTGATGTTCCAGTAGTCGGCCGAGAAGGTCAGGTTCTGCACCGGTTCGAAGGCGATGCCCACCGAGTAGGTCTTCGACTTCTCGGGCTTCAGGTTGGGGTTACCGCCCTGTTGCACCTGCACCTGCAGGCCGCAGTCGCGCGAGGTCACGCCACCGGCCGCCGCATTGACCACGCCATTCGGGCACAGCAGCGGGTCGTTGACTGCGCCGGCAGCAAAGGTCACCGATTGCGGGCCGTACAGGTCATCCAGCGTCGGCGCCTTGAAGCCGGTGTTGTACGAGGCCCGGAGCAACATCTGCTTGAAGGGCTGGAAGCGCAGGCTGATCTTCGGATTGACGGTGTCACCGGCGTCCGAATAGTGGTCACCACGAACGGCCAGCGTCAGGTCGAGCGACTTGGTCAGCGGCAGAAGCATCTCGGCCCCCAGCGCATAGGCATCGCGATTGCCCTGCACGTGATAGGCCGAGCGACCAGCCGACGGGATGGCGGCCACCACCGCGTCATCGGTGTTGTAGTTGTAGCCTTCACGTCGCACTTCACCGCCCAGCGCCAGCGCGGCCTTGCCGCCACCCATCGCGAACAGTTCTTTCGAGACGCGGAAGTCACCCCCCGAGCTGGTGCCCTCGGCGATCGCGAAGGTGCCGCGGCGCTTGGCCTGCTCGATGATGGACAACTGTGCCGGCGTGGCATCGGCAAACGGGTTCAGGCGGCCGGCTGCAACTTCGGACCGAATGAACGGCGCGTTGACGTAGCCGTCAATCGCACCGTCACTGGCCTGGCTGTTGCTGGCGAACATGCCGGCCACGTAATCCCAGCCGCCAAGCGAGCCCCGGAGATCGAAGACGACGCGCGAAGCATCGGAATCTGACTGGTTGGTGCGCGGCCCGGCCGGCACCATGCGCCAACCGACCGTGACGCTCTTCGTATTGTCCAGACCCGGGTAGCCAGTGGGGTAGAACGGATTGCCCGGCGCGATCGAGATGCTGCTGACCGGGTCGGGTGCGACGCGAGACACGTTGCGGTTGGTGGTCGACACGAAATCGATGCTGGCGACGTGATCGCCAGGCAGCATCGTGCTCAGGCGGGCGGCCAGGGTCTCCTGCTCGACCTCAGGGACGATGTCGATCATCGCCGAGAAGTCGAAGACGCAGACCTTGCTGTTGGTCGGGTTGACTTGCGAAAGCGGCGGCGCGCAGTTCGGCGCTGTCGGATTGCCTGCGACGCCGGTTGACGACTGGCTGAAGTTGCCCGGGAAGGTGGTGCCCGAGTTGCCGTTCACGCCCTTCGACGGAATGATGCCCGACTTGGAAAAATCGCGGTCCAGCGCACGGATGCGGCTGGTTGTCTGCGAGTCGATCGACAACCAGAAATTGACCTTGTCCTTGCTCAGGTCGCCGAAACCGGCGACGAAGGAGCCCCGGCGCTTGTCACCCCCCTTGGCTTCGGGAAGCGAGGCTTCAAGTGCGATTGTTCCGCCATTGTAGTTGGACTTGGTGATGAAGTTGATCACACCACCGATGGCGTCGGTGCCGTAGATGGCCGATGCGCCGTCGCGCAGGACTTCGATGCGCTCGATCACCGCAAACGGGATCGAGTTCAGGTCGACCGCATTGACCGAGAAGGCGAACGGCGACATGCGCCGACCATTCAGCAGGACCAGGGTCTTGTTGGTACCCAGGGCACGCAGGTTGGCGTAGGTGGCGCCACCCGTACCGCTGCCGATCGAGTTGCTGCCGACGCTGCTGGATTGGCTGAAGGTCAGCGTTGCGATCGCCTGCTCGACGGTGGTAATGCCCGACTGGCGCAGGTCTTCAGCCTTCAGCACGGTCAGCGGCAGCGCGCCTTCGTCGCTGACCGAGCGCTTGATCGCCGATCCGGTGATCTCGATGCGCTGGTCGGTCTGGGCCTGGGCCGCAGTCGACAGCAGCGCCGCTCCCCCCAGCGCCAACAGCGCTGCCGAACAAATCTTTGATTTCTGGAACATCAGTACCACTCCGGATCAGTTGGCGGGGCCTCCCGGGCCCCAAAAGCGATGCACCGCCAAATCACCGGATATGGCCGACGCCCGCGCACGTGTGTCCGGATTCTCAAGTCAACTTGTCGAAGGCCAAGCTCAGGGCAATCCAGGGCCGTCGACCTGGAGCTGCCAGCATTCACAAGCACATTTGCACAAACCGGTAAATTTTCGTTTGTTGACAAAGCTTTACGAAGCTCGTCAGCTGCGCGGCCCAAAAACGCGGGCAAACCCCAGGATCAAGGGCGCCTCGGCTTGATGTTGGCCAGGCACAACAGTCCGCGGCCGATGACGTCGCCGCGGTCCCGAGAACCAAGCGTGCCGGCCAATGGGCCAGGGCTCAACCCGCCAACAAGCCGCTCAAAGTCTGGGCACGGCGTCGAGAAGTGTGCGCGTATAGGCGCTGGTCGGCCGCGACAACACCTGCTCGGACGGCCCCTGCTCTTCGATTTGCCCGGCCTGCATCACTGCCACGCGGTCGGCGATGTACTCGACGACGCCGATGTTGTGCGTGATGAACAGGTAGGACACGCCCAGTTCGCGCTGCAGCTGGCGCAGCAGGTTCAGGATCTGCGCCTGCACCGAGACGTCCAGCGCCGAGGTCGGCTCGTCGCAGACGATCAAGCGCGGCTGCACCGCCAGTGCGCGCGCGATGGCGATGCGCTGGCGCTGGCCGCCCGAGAACTCGTGCGGAAAGCGCCCCAGCGAATCGCGGCGCAGACCCACCTGGTCGACCAGGGCCTCGATGCGCTGGCGGCGGGCGCCGGCATCGACGTCGGGCTGCAGCGCGGCCAAGCCTTCCTCGAGCAGGTCCTGCACGCGCATGCGCGGGTTCAACGACGCAAACGGATCCTGGAAGATGATCTGCACCTGACGCCGCGCCGCCAGCAACTCGGCGCCCTGCAGCGTGAACAGGTCCTGCCCGTCGAGCAGCGCCCTGCCCTCGACGCGCGCCACCGAGCGCAGAAGTTGCACGATGGCCTTGCCGGTGGTGGTCTTGCCGCAGCCCGATTCGCCCACCAGCGCCAGCGTCTCCCCGCGCGCGACGTCGAATGAAACGCCACGCACTGCTTCAAACCAGCCCAATGCACGCTGCAGCAAGCCGCCGCGGATCGCAAAACCGACCTTGAGATCCTGCACGCTGAGCAGCGGCCGACCATCGTCGGCTGTGGCAGTTGCCGCTGCCGCAGCGGGCTCTGCCGGTGCTGCAGTCTCGCCACGCAGCGGCGGTATCTCAGAGGCCCCGGGCGCGTACAGCAGGCAGCGCACCTCGTGCGCGGCACCCACGTTCAGCAGTTCAGGCAGCGTGCTGGCGCAATGCGCCATCGCCTTGGCGCAGCGCGGCTCGAAGCGGCAACCGCCGAAGCGCGTCGACAGCGGCGGCACGGTGCCGGCAATCGCCTCCAGCGCCCGCTCGCGCCGACCGGCGCCCGGCAAGGCGCGCATCAGTGCATCCGCGTAGGGGTGCTTGGGCGCGAAGAACACGTCCGCCGGTGCCACCTCGATGATCTGCCCGGCATACATCAGCGCCACCCGGTGCGCCATGCCCGACACCACGGCCAGGTCGTGCGTGATCAGCAGCAAGCCCATGCGGTGCTCGCGCTGCAGGTCTTTCAGCAAGTCGAGGATCTGCGCCTGGATGGTGACGTCGAGCGCGGTGGTGGGCTCGTCGGCGATCAGGTAGTCAGGCTCGGCGGCCAGCGTCATCGCGATCATCACGCGCTGCTTCTGGCCCCCGCTCATGCGGAACGGGTAGTCGTCGATGCGGCGTTCAGGCTCGGGGATACCGACGCGGCGCAGCCAATCGATCGCCTTGCTGCGGGCGGCGGCACCGCGCAAGGCGGTGTGCGCCTCGATGGCCTCGACGATCTGGTCGCCCACGCGCATCACCGGGTTCAGGCTGGTCGACGGCTCCTGGAAGATCATGCCGATGCGGCCGCCGCGCACGCTGCGCATCTGCGTCTCGGGCAGGTCCAGGATGTCCTCGTCGCCCACCAGCAGGCGGCCATTGGTGACACGGCCGTTCTCGGGCAACAGCCGCATCAGCGCCAGTGCGGTCATGCTCTTGCCACAACCACTTTCACCGACCAGGGCGAAGGTTTCGCCACGCTCGATGCTCAGCCACATCGCGTCGACGGCACGAATGACCGCGTCGTCGGTGTCCAGGTCGACGCGCAGGTTCTCGATGTTCAGCATGCTCAGGCGCCCCGCGCTTTCTTGGGCGCCAGGCGCACGCGGAAGGTTCGCGCGCGTGGATCGAAGGCATCGCGCACGCCGTCGGCAAACAGGTTGGCGGCCAGCACCAGCGCCACCATGAAACCGAAGGCCGACGCAAACGACCACCACACCACCGGGTCGCGGCTCATCTCGCCGCGCGCCGTGTTGATCATGCCGCCGAAGCTGTTCATCGACGGGTCGACGCCCACGCCCACGTAGCTGAGCACCGCCTCGTACAGGATCAGCGCCGAGAACTCGAGCACCGTGACGATCAGCATCAGGTGCGCCACGTTGGGGAAGATGTGGCGCAGCATGATGCGCGTGTGGCTGACGCCAAAGGCGTTTGCCGCCTGCACGTATTCGAGCTCGCGCAGCTTGAGCGACTCACCACGCAGCAGCCGACACAGGCCCGCCCAGCCCGTCAGCCCCAGCACCACGCACAGCAAGAACAACTTGAGGTCGGCACGCTCGGCACCGGTCTCGAACAGTTCGGGGTTCTTGTCCAGGAAGACCTGCACCATCAGCACGCAGGCGGCGATCAGCAGCACGTTGGGCACCGACGACAGCACGGTGTAGACATACTGGATGAGCTCGTCGACCCAGCCCTTGAAGTAGCCGGCCATGATGCCCAGCACCACCGCCAGCGGTAGTGTGGCCACGGTGGCCAGCGTGCCGATGACGAAGGCCGTGCGGATGCTCTTCAGCGACTGGTAGAGCACGTCGTTGCCTGTGGTGTCGGTGCCCATCAGGTGGTAGGGGCCGGCCAGCGCCGCGGCGGCACCGCCCAGCAGCGCCAGCAGCCACAGCATGCCCAAGGCCGCACGCCAGGGCACCTGGGTCTGCTGCTGCCAGACGTCGCGCGCGCAGTCCGCCAGGGGTCGCCTCTGCGCACGCGCCAGAACCGCCAGAAAGGCCAGCGACAACACCGCCGCCAGCACCGCACCCGTGGCCAGTCCGGTCGCCACAAGTCGGGCGATGTCGGGCAGCCACTGCGTGGCCGGATCCTTCAGGTGCGCGCCGCCGAACTTCAGCCGCGGCGCCACGCGTTGCACGACACCGTCGACCTCGATCGATTCCTTGGTGAAGCCGACATAGGACAGTGGCCGCGAATAGGTCGCCTCTCGTGATTCGACCAGGCGCCACAGCCCGGCGTCGAGCACCGAACGTGTGCGGGGGTCATAGGCCGCCGGCGCATTGGCGACGCCGGGCGCTGGCGGCAGCAGCGGCCGATAGTGCAGGCTGTCCAGCAAGGTGACCAGCAGGCACAGCACGAGTACCAGGCTCGAGCACAGGGCAGGCGCATCGATGAAGACCTTGCGCCAGTTGGTTCGAAGGTTGGGCCGGACGAGGACAAAGCGCACGTAAGCCAGCACGGCCGCCATCAGCAGCCACATCGACACGTCGGTCCAGAGCAGTACGAATTTGGGCATGAACCGACCTCAACCCAGCCGAACCCGGGGGTCGGCCCAGGTGTACGCCAGGTCGATGAGCACGAAGGTGGCGATGTACAGCAGCGAGCCGAGGAAGACCATGGTGCGCACGATCGCGAAATCCTGCTTGCCGATGGCCTCGATCACATAGGCCCCAAGCCCCGGCAGGCCGAAGAAGTTCTCGAACACCAGGCTGCCCATGAAGACATAGGGCAGGTAGCCGCCGGCGCTGGTGATGATCGGGATCAGCGCGTTGCGCAGCACGTGGCGGAACAGCACCACCTGTTCGGCCAGCCCCTTGGCGCGCGCAGTACGCACGTAGTCCTTGCTGATCTCCTCGAGGAACATGGCGCGGAACAGGCGCGCCTCGCCACCGATGCGCGCCAGCAGCGACAGGCCGATCGGCAACACCAGGAACTTGATCGCGTCCAGGCCTGGCGCATAGCCCGAGATCGGCGCCAGCTTGAGCACGCGCGAGAACAGGTACTGGCCGACGATGATGTAGAACAGGCTCGAGATCGACAGCATCAGCACGCAGCTGACCACGCCCCAGAAGTCGAGCCGGGAATGGCGGAACATCACCAGCAGCAACGCGAAGGCCGTGCTGGCGATGACCTGCAGGATGAACAGCGGCAGCGCCATCTGCAGGCTGACCCACATGCGGCCGGCCACCTCGTGCCCGATGTCACCGGCCGATTCACTGTCGGCACGGCCGAACTTCAGCGCAAACAGCGAGACCGAGCGCTCCCAGAAGATGGTGTCGGTGACCTGTGCGCTGCCCTGCGCCTTGTCGTTGAAGTACAGCGGCTTGTCGTAGCCGCGCTCGACCTTCCATTTCTCGATCGCCTGCTGCGTGACGCGCTTGCCGCCCAGGTTCAACCGCGCCATGTCGTCGGGCGTGTTGACCGTGAAGAACAGGAAGAAGGTGAACAGGTTCACACCCAGCAGGATGAGGGCGCCGTAGACGATGCGCCGCAGAAGGTAGCCCGACATGTCGTGTCCTCAGGCCAGCACTTCACCGCGGCCGGTGGTGCGCTCGCGGCGGCGCAGCGTGCGCCGGCCGATCATGAACAGGCCAGCCGCCAGCGCCAGCAGCAGCAGCAGCGGCCACCAGACGGGCTGGTTCCAGGCCTTGTGCGCGGCCACGCGCTGGGCCACGTCCAAACGCAGGTAGCGTCCCGCGTCGCGCACCAGGATGGCCGGCTTGTAGTTGTGAACCCACTGCTGGCGGGCCGCCGATGCGTCAGGGAAGAAACCCATGGTCCAGGGCGCCTCGTCGCGCGCGATCTTCACCAACTGGTCGATCAGCGCCTGCTTGGCCGGCCCGTCGTCCAGTGTCTTCATCTGCGCGAACAAGCGGTCGTACTCGGGGTTCTCGAAGTTGGACGTGTTCTCGCCGTCGTACTTGGTCTTGCCGGCCGGGCCGTAGAGCAGGAACAGGAAGTTCTCGGCGTCGGGGTAGTCGGCGTTCCAGCCCAGCCAGAACACCTGGTACTTGCCCTTGCGCACCTTGTCCTGGAACTGGTTGTTGTTGGTGGCGCGTACCTCAAGCTGGATGTCGATCTTGGCGAACTGGCGCACCACCCAGTCGATCTCGGCCTTGTTGCCAGGTGTCGGTGCGGCATAGAAGTCGTAGTTCAACACCAGCGGCAGGCCGGTCTTGGCGTCACGTCCGTTGGGATAGCCGGCCTCGGTCATCAAGCGCTTGGCATCGGCGATCGGGCGCCGCACGGCGCTGCCGTCCTTCCAGACATGGGTGATCGGATTGACACCTTCGGGCGTACCCTCGCGCGAGCCGTAGATGCCCGGCGGCAAGGGGCTCATCGCGGTCGTACCCGCTTTCTTCGGGAAGATCTTCGAGTACTCGTCCCAGTCGATGGCGATCGAGATCGCCTGGCGCAGCTTGCGGTTGCGCGCGTTCTGCTGCGGGTCGCTGCTGGCGCCGATCACCGGGTCGAGCATGTTGAAGCCGATGAAGTAGCTGTTGACGTCGGTGCCGCGGTTCAGGCGGAAGCCCTTGACCAGGTACTCGCGGCGCACCTCTTCGCTGTCCTGCATGTCGACCAGGTAGTCCTTGCCGGTGTCGGTGCGCTCGAAGATCTCAAGGTCGTAGTAGCCCTGGCGGAACTTGTTCTTCATCGGCAGGCCTTCACGCTCGATCGTGAAGACCAAGGTGTCGATGAAGGGCGTGGGCTTGCCACAATCGTCCAGCAGCCCGGCGGCCTTGTCCCCGGGCTCACCTTCACACGGATAGGGCTCACCCCGGTAGTTGGGGTTGCGCTTCATCACGTGGCGCCGGTCCTGGACGAACTCGGTCATCATGTAAGGGCCGGTACCCACGGGCCAGCGGTCCAGCGACATGCCGGCCACGGCCATGCCCGGCTGGGCATAGAAGGCGTCGGCCTCCCAGGGCACCGGAGACAGAAAGGTCATCTGCATCCAGTAGCTCCACTGCGGATACTTGCCCTTGATGCGGATTCGCAGCAGGTACTTTTCAGGTGCAGTGGCGCCAGCCAGCGGCCATTGGCGAAAGTCGAGGAAGGGCTTGTCCAGGTTGGTCGGATCCAGCCCCCGGCGCAGCTTGTCGTCCTCGGCCTTGATCAACTTGCCGTAGTCAGCCAGGCCGACGACGTACTCGGCAAAAGTCGAGAAAATCGGCGTCGTCACGCGCGTGGTGGCCTGCCGCTTGAGCGCATAGACGAAGTCTTCGGCCACCAGCTCGCGCGTGCTCTGGTACTCGAAGTCCAGCGGCGTGCGCCGTGCACCCAGTTCGCCCGGCTTCATCGCGTGATAACGGTAGTGGCCCTGTTCGTCCTTGGCAAAGGCCGGATGCGGCTGGTACAGGATGCCGGTCTTGATCGGCACGTCGTACACGCTTTCCACCACCTGGTCGGACGGGGCGTCTTCTGGCAATGGCTGGCCGCCCTTGCCCAGGTAGCGCGGCTTGACGACCTCGCGTGCGCTCTTGGGCACCAGCTGGAACGGTCGCTTGAAGACGTGGTAGCCGTAGGGCGGCTCGTAGATCTGGTAGGTGTAGGGCGTGTCGTTGGACCAGTAAGACGCCACCGGGTCCAGGTGGCGCGGCGAGCTTTCCGACACTGCCGAGAACAGCGTGTTGGTGGCGTCCTGGCCTGCGGGCCAGGGATTGTTGTTGCAGCCGGCCAGGGCCAGGGCGACGATCAGAAACAGGGCTCCGCGCATGCGGTCTCCTCGCGCTGCCCGGGCGCCGGCGGGTGGCCGCGACCGGGTTGAACAGTTGCGCCCTCGACACGGCCGCAGCTCGTGACTGCCACCGCGACGGAGGGCGCTGGTCGGATTCTAAGCACGCGCTGCGGCGTCGGACGGCAAGCAAATACCCTGATCGCCGCCTCACCAGCCCAGCAGCACATCGCGACCATTGACGACCAGGCTCACGCGGCGGCCGACCGGCAGGCTGAGCTTGGTGCTGATGTGGCCGAACGGCAGACCGGTGAGCAGTGGCACCTTCAGCCGGCTGCGCAGATGAGCCAGCGCCGTGCGCAGCCGGTAGCCACGGTCCAGCGGCGAGGCGCGCACGCGGCCGAAGTCACCCAGCAGCACCGCACGCTGCGACTGCAGCACGCCGGTCTGGGCCAGTTGCAGCAGCATGCGCTCGACCCGGTAGGGGTGTTCGTTGATGTCCTCGAGAAACAGCACCCCGCCCTTCACGCGCGCCGGCGCTGGCAGGTGTCGCGTGCCGAGCAGGCTGCACAGCATCGTCAGATTGCCGCCCCACAACAGGCCTCGGGTCTGCAGTCCGTCGAAGCCGGTTTCGGTGCGAAAGCCCACGGCTTCGAGCTCGCCCGACATGGCCTCGGCAAAGCAGCCGGCGGTGACGTCGTCGACACCACCGTCATCGTCACTGCGGCCGAAGTCGTCGGTGGCCATCGGCCCGGCCCAGCTGGCAGCACCCGTGTGCGCCAGCAGGCCCAGCTGCAGCACGCTGAAGTCGCTGTGCCCGACCCAGCGGGTACCCGCGGTCGCGGCGCGCGCCAGCAACGGCCAGTCGATGGCGTCGAGCAAACGGCTCAGGCCGTAGCCGCCGCGTGTGGCCATCGCCACCGACGGTGCGCTGCGCGCCACGCGGTGCACAGCGGCCAGCCGAACGTCATCGTCACCGGCAAAACGCTGATGCCGCGCCAGCGCAGCAGCATCGAGACCGACATCAAAACCCAGTCCTGCCAGGCGCCGCGCCGCCAGGCGCAATACCGGCGGCCGCGCGACCACGCCGGATGGGCTGAACAGGATCAGGTCGGTCATCGTTCGGCCGGTGGCAGCGGTGGAAACGGCAATGGTCCGGCCCACTCGCTGGCTTCACCGGTGGGTATGGGCGCAACGGCTTCACCGTCGACTGCGCGTTCGGCGCGCTGCTGCGCTCGGCGCTCGGTGAAGAAATCGCGCAGCAGCTGGCCGCAGGCGTCGGCCAGCACGCCGCCGATCAGCTGTGTCTGGTGGTTCAGCCGCGGCTCGCCGAACAGGTTCAGCACCGAGCCGCCCGCGCCGGTCTTGGGGTCGGAGGCGCCGAACACCACGCGCTTGAACCGCGCATGCAGCAGGGCCATTGCACACATCGCGCAGGGCTCGAGCGTGACGTAGAGCTCGCACTCGGGCAGCCGGTAGTTTTCCAGCAGGGTGGCGGCATGGCGCAGCGCCACGATCTCGGCATGTGCGGTCGGGTCATGCGTGGTGATCGGCCGGTTGTAGCCGGTGGCGATGACCTTGGGGCCGTCGGCCGAGGGCCGCACGATCACCGCGCCGACCGGCACCTCGCCCACCAGCCAGGCGTTATGCGCCTGGTCCAGCGCCAGCCGCATGCCCTGCTCGTCGGCCGGCGAGATCACTGCGACGCGGCGTCGGCTGCACGCATGGCCGCCCCCTGCTCGACGGCCTTGTTGACCAGGTCGGCGGCACGCTGTGCCGCGTTACCGCCGGTCGACGCCGAAGCCGGACCGCCCACCGATGCCGGCTTCAGGGCCTGCAGCTGGGTGCCCGCCAGCTTCATCACGATGAAGGCCACCACCAGCAGGGCAGCCACCGAGAACAGCATTCGCATGGGCCGATTGTCACCCCAGCCGGGCAGCGCCTGCGTCAGGCCGGGGTCGACGCCGTCAGGTCGCGCCGATAGCCCGCGCCGCCCATCGGCAGCTGACCGCCGCGCGTGGCACGCACCGCGCAGTACTTGAACTCGGGGATCTTGGCCACCGGGTCCAGCGCCGGGTTGGTCAGCGTGTTGATCGCCGCCTCGAACCAGCAGAAGGCGACGAACACCGAACCCGGCGGGGAGCTGTCGTCGGCGCGCGCGTAAAGCGTCACGCGGCCGCGGCGCGATTCGAGCGTGACGGGCTCACCCGGCGCCAGGCCCAATGCCCCCAGATCCAGTGGATGCAACAGCGCCACCGGGTCGGGTTCGATCGCGTCGAGGACATCGGTGCGCCGCGTCATGCTGCCGGTGTGCCAGTGTTCGAGCTGGCGGCCGGTGATCAGCACCAGCGGGTAGTCGGCATCGGGCCGTTCGTCAGCCGGGATGATGTCGGCCGGCACGAAGCGTGCGCGGCCACTGGCGGTGGGGAAGCGGTCGACAAAGACCACCGGCTGGCCCGGGTCGCCTTCGGCCAAGCAGGGGTAGGTCACCGCGCCTTCCTGCTGCAGCCGGCGCCAGGTGATGCCGGCGATGCTGGGCATGGTGTGGCGCATCTCGTCGAACACCCGCGCCACCGCGGCTTCGCCATCACCTTCGACGGCACCGTAAGCCGACCAGTCCAGGCCCAGCCGATGCGCCATCTCGACAAGGATCCACAGGTCGAGACGTGCGTCGCCGGGCGGTGCCAGCACCTGGCGGCCGAGCTGCACGGTGCGGTCGGTGTTGGTGAAGCTGCCGGTCTTTTCAGCGAAGGCCGAGGCCGGCAGGATGACGTCGGCCAGCGCGGCGGTCTCGGTCAGGAACAGATCCTGCACAACCAGCATGTCCAGGTTGGCCAGGGCCTGCCGCGCACGCGTGGCATCAGGGTCGCTCATGGCCGGGTTTTCGCCCATGATGTACATGCCCTTGATGCGGCCCGCCTCGATTGCATGCATCACCTCGACCACGGTCAGGCCGGGATGCGGGTCGAGCCGTTCCACCGGCACCGCCCAGGCCTGCGCGAACCGCGATCGAGCATCGGCGCTGTCGACGCGCTGGTAGTCGGGGTACATCATCGGGATCAGCCCGGCGTCGCTGGCGCCCTGCACGTTGTTCTGCCCCCGCAGCGGGTGCAGCCCCGTGCCGGGGCGGCCGATCTGCCCCGTCATCAACGCCAGCGCGATCAGGCAGCGTGCGTTGTCGGTGCCGTGCACATGCTGGCTGACACCCATGCCCCACAGGATCATCGACGCGCGGCTGCGGGCGTACAGCCTGGCCACGGCGCGGATGGTGGCCGCGTCGATGCCGCAGATCGGCGCCATCGCCTCGGGGCTGTAGCCCCTGACGTTCTCGGCCAGCGCAGCATAACCCTCGGTTCGAGCGTCAACAAAATGGGCGTCGACCAAGCCTTCTTCGACGATCACATGCATCATCGCGTTGAGCAGCGCCACGTCGGTGTCGGGCTTGAACGGCAGGTAGTGCTCGGCGATGCGCGCCAGGTCGCCACGCCGCGGGTCCATCAGCACCAGCTTGGTTCCGGCGGCTACCGCGTTCTTGATCCAGGTCGCTGCCACCGGGTGGTTGACGGTCGGGTTGGCGCCGATGACGACCACCACCTCGGCCAGCATCACGTCCATCACCGGGTTGCTGACCGCGCCGGAGCCGATGCCTTCGAGCAGCGCCGCCACGCTGGACGCATGGCACAGCCGCGTGCAGTGGTCGACGTTGTTGCTGCCGAAACCCAGCCGCACCAGCTTCTGGAACAGGTAGGCCTCTTCGTTGCTGCCCTTGGCCGAACCGAAACCGGCCAGCGCCCGTGCACCCTGCGTATCGCGAATGTGGCTCAGGCTGCCGCCGGCCAAGGCCAGCGCCTCGTCCCAGCTGGCCTCGCGAAAGGCTGTCGCCAACTCATGGGGTGCCAGATCGGCACGCTTGGGCACACCGGGCTTGCGGATCAGGGGCCGCGTCAGGCGCTGCGGATGGTGGATGTAGTCGTAGCCGTAGCGGCCCTTGACGCACAGCCGGCCCTGGTTGGCCGGGCCGTCGCGGCCTTCGACGAACAGGACCTGCTCGTCCTTGACGTGGTAGGTCAGCTGGCAGCCGACGCCGCAGTAGGGGCACAGCGAGTCGACGCTGCGGTCGGGCAGCTGCAGCGCGGCGCCTTTGGCGGGCGCCAGGGCGCCCGTGGGGCAGGCCTGAACACATTCACCGCAGCCGACACAGGTGGACGCACCGAGCGCGTCGTCCATGTCGAACACGATGCTGGCCCGGCCGCCACGGTAAGCCAGACCGATGACGCCGTTGTCCTGGCTCTCGCGGCAGGCGCGCACACAGCGTGTGCACTGGATGCAGGCGTTCAGGTCGACCGCAATGGCGGCGTGCGACAGGTCGGCGATCTGCTGCGGCCGCGGCGAAAAGCGCGGCCTGCCCAGGGCAAGCCGTTCGGCCCATTGATCGACCTCGTCGCGGCGCGTCAACGCCGCCTGTGGCAGGTCGCAGCGCAGCAGCTGCAGCACCATCTGCTGCGCCTTCAGCGCGCGCGGGCTGCGGCTGCTGACCTTCATGCCCGACTGCGGCATGCGGCAGCACGACGCCGCCAGCACCCGTTCACCGTCGACCTCGACCATGCAGACGCGACAGTTGCCGACCGCAGCCAGGCCCGGCTTGGCACACAGGCGCGGAATGGCCACGCCTTCACGGTCGGCGACATCGAGCAGGCTTTCACCGACACGCGCCCTGACTGCACGCCCATCGAGCTCGAACACGATGTCGGCAGCCCTGTTCACAGGTCCTCCAGCTCGTGCGCGAAGTAACGCAGCACGCAGTCCACCGGGTTGGGGGCCGCCTGGCCCAGGCCGCAGATCGACGCGTCGCGCATCACCTGCGACAGGTCGGCCAGCAGCGGCAGATCCCAATGCGGCTGCTCGATCAGCCCGCGCGCCTTGGCCGTGCCGTTGCGGCACGGCGTGCACTGGCCGCAGCTTTCATGCTCGAAGAACCGCATCAGGTTGCGTGCTGCGTCGATGGCACGATCGTGGTGCGAATCGCTGGTGGACAGCACGATCACCGCGGCCGACCCGATGAAGCAGCCATGCGGTTGCAGGGTGTCGAAGTCCAGTGGCACATCGGCCAGGCGCGCCGGCAGGATGCCGCCCGAAGCGCCGCCCGGCAGGTAGGCATACAGCGTGTGGCCGGGCAACAGGCCGCCGCAGTATTCATCGACCAACTCGCGCAACGTGATGCCGGCCGGCGCCAGCTTGACGCCTGGCTCGCGCACGCGGCCCGACACCGAGAAACGCCGCAGGCCTTGGCGACCGTTTCGGCCATGGCGGGAAAACGCTGCGGCGCCCTGCTCCAGCAACTCACGCACCCAGAACAGCGTTTCGAGGTTATGGACCAGCGTCGGCCGCCCGAACAGCCCGACCTGCGCGACGTAGGGCGGGCGCAGCCGCGGCAGGCCCCGCTTGCCTTCGATCGATTCGATCATCGCCGACTCTTCGCCGCAGATGTAGGCGCCGGCGCCGCGACGCAGTTCGATCGTCGGCAGCGTGACCACCGGCGGCTGCGCGCGCAGCTTGTCGAGTTCGGCTTGCAGCAATGCCCGCGCGCCGTGGTATTCGTCGCGCAGGTACAGGTAGACGGCATCGATGCCCACCGCCCAGGCCGCGATCAGCAGACCCTCGAGAAAACGGTGCGGGTCGCTTTCCAGCAGCACGCGGTCCTTGAAGGTGCCAGGCTCGCCTTCGTCGAGGTTGACCGCCAACAGCCGCGGCGCGGCTTCGGCGCGAACCAGGCGCCACTTGCGGCCGGCTGGAAAGCCGGCGCCACCCAGCCCGCGCAGGCCAGCATCGTCCAGCGTCTGCAAGACCGTGTCGACCTCGCGTCGGCCTTCGACGCAGTCGCGCAGCACGGCATAACCGCCTTGCCCGATGTAGGCCGCCAGGTTGATGCAGGGCGCCACCTGGGCCTTCATGTGTCCCGCCTGCACGGCCGCCAGCACGCTGTCCACGCTGGCCCGCGCCAGCGCATGCTGGTGCACGGCCACCGCCGGCGCCTGCTCGCAGCGGCCGATGCAGGGCGCGGCGAGCACGCGCACGTCGGCGTCCAGGATCTGCGGCAAGCGGCGCAGCAGCTCGGTGGCGCCGGCCAGCTCGCAGGCCAGGCCGTTGCAGACCCGTACGGTCAACCGCGGCGGCGGTGTCACCTCGCCCTGCGCATCTTCACGGACGATGTCGAAGTGGTGATAGAAGCTGGCGACTTCGTAGACCTCGGTCTGCGGCAGCCGCAACAACTCGGCCAGTGCCGCCAGGTGTGGCGTGCCCAGTTGGCCAAAGTGGTCCTGCAGGCGGTGCAGGTACTCGATCAGCAGGTCACGCCGGTAGGGGCCGGCGCCGATCAGGCCCAGCACCTGGGCGCGCGCCCCGGCCTGCACGCGCCGCCCCTTGGGCGCCTGCCGCTTGCGCTCGCGGCTGGCGCCGTCGACGGCAATGGGGATCACGGGTCTGGTCATGGCCAGGCGCCGGCGACAGGGCGCTCAGTTCAGCTGGGTCACGAACTTGGTGTTGAGGTAACCATCGAAAGTTTCGCTGCCGCCTTCGCTGCCGATGCCGCTGTCCTTGATGCCGCCGAACGGCGTCTCGGCCAGCGCCATGCCCAGGTGGTTGATCGACACCATGCCGGCCTCGAGCCCGCTGGCGATCGCCTGCGCGTTGCGCGTCGAGCCCGTGAAGGCATACGACGCCAGGCCGAAAGGCAGGCTGTTGGCGCGCCGGATGGCGTCGTCCAGCGTCTTGAAGCGAACGATGCCGGCCACCGGGCCGAAGGGCTCTTCGGTCATCAGCCGTGAGTCGTCGGCCAGATCGGTCAGCACCGTGGGCTCGAAGAAGTTGCCCTGCCCCGGTATCGGCGCGCCGCCGGCCAGCACGGTGGCGCCGCGCGTCTGCGCGTCGTCGATGAAACCGGCCACCGCACCGACGCGGCGCGACTGCGCCAGCGGGCCCATGCGCGTGTCGGCATGCAGGCCGTCACCAACCTTGACCGCCTTGGTCTTGGCGACGAAATCGGCGACGAAGCGCTCGTACACACCTTCCTGCACGTAGAAGCGCGTCGGCGAGATGCAGACCTGGCCGGCGTTGCGGAACTTGAACGGCACCAGCAACTTCACCGCGGCGTCGATGTCGGCGTCGTCGCAGACGATCACCGGGGCGTGGCCGCCGAGCTCCATGGTGCTGCGCTTCATCAGCGATGCGGCCTTGGCGGCCAGCATTTTGCCCACCGCCACCGATCCGGTGAAGCTGATCTTGCGCACGATGGGGCTGTTGATCAGGTGGTCCGACACTTCGGACGGCACGCCCCACACCAGGTTCAGCACGCCCGGCGGCAGGCCGGCGTCGTGGAACAGCTGCGCCAGCGCGACGACGGCGCTGGGCGCATCTTCAGGGCCCTTGAGAATCATGGTGCAGCCCGCGCCCACCGCCGCCGAGATCTTGCGGATGGCCTGGTTGAACGGGAAATTCCAGGGCGAGAACGCGGCGCACACGCCCACCGGTTCGCGCAGCACCAGCTGGCGCACACCGTCCATGCGTGCCGGGATCACGCGGCCGTAGATGCGGCGGCATTCTTCCGCATGCCACTCGGCGTGGTCGGCGCACAACATCACCTCGCCCGTGCTTTCGGCCAGCGGCTTGCCCTGGTCCATGGTCATTGCGCGGCCGATGTCGGGCGCACGCTCGCGTGCCAGTTCGGCCACCTTGCGCAACACCTTGCTGCGCTCGAGCGGCGAGCTCTTCTTCCAGCTCTCGAAGGCGCGCGCCGCGGCAGCCAGCGCGCGGTCAAGATCCTGCGTCGTGGCATGCGGCAGCTTGGCGATCACCTGGCCGCTGGCGGGGTTGAACACGTCCTGCTCGCGGCGGCCGTCGCCGCTGATGAACTGGCCGTCGATGTACAGATGCAGTGCGGGATACATGGCTTGGGCTCCGGATGGCCTGGTGCAGAAGAAGCACGATGGTACGGCCGACGGCAATCGCCTGCGCCAAGGCCTTGCTGGTGCCTCGGCGGCTGGCCCTGCCACGGACCTCAGACGCCGAGAAGACCGATCAGCTCGGTGCCGCCGGCCAGCGTGCGAGATTGACCAGCCAATACCACGCGGCCCTTCTGCAGCACGACGGCACGGTCGCTGTGCGCCAGCACGCGGCGGTAGTCGCGGTCAACGATCAGCGTGGCGATGCCGTCCTGGCGGATCTGCGCCAGCACGCGCCAGATCTCGGCCACGACCATGGGCGCCAGGCCCTCGGTGGCTTCGTCCAGGATCAGCAGCTCAGGCTGCGTCAGCAAGGCGCGGCCGATCGACAGCATCTGCTGCTCACCGCCCGACAGCTGGCTGCCCAGGTAGCCCAGGCGCTCGGAAAGGCGCGGAAACGTCTGCAACACGCGCTCGAGGGTCCAGCCCCGTACCGCATCGACGGCGGGCCGAGCCGCCATCAGCAGGTTCTCCCGCACGCTCAGGTTGGCAAACACGCCGCGGCCCTCGGGCACATAGGCCACGCCGCGGCGCGCCACCTCGTGCGGCTGTGCCCGCGACAGGTCGGCGCCGAAAAACTGGATCTGGCCTTGGCGCTGCGCCACATGGCCCAGCAGCGTGCGGATCAGCGTGCTCTTGCCCATGCCGTTGCGGCCCAGCAGACCGACCGACTCGCCTCGTGCCATGTGCAGGTCCAGGCCATGCAGCACGTGGCTGGAGCCATACCAGGCTTGGATGCCGCGGGCGTCCAGGATCAGGTCGCGCACGGTCATCTCAGTGTCCGCCCAGATAGGCTGCCTGCACTTCGGCGTTGCTGCGCACCTGCTCGGGCGGTCCAGAGGCGATGACCGTGCCGTTGACCATCACGGTGATGCGGTCGGCGACGCGGAACACGGCGTCCATGTCGTGTTCGACCAGCAGGATGGCATGGCCCGACTTCAGCTCGCGCAGCAGCGCCAGCATGCGTTCGGTTTCTTCGGCACCCATGCCGGCCAGGGGTTCATCGAGCAGCAGCACCTGCGGCGCGGTGGCCAGGCACATGGCGATCTCGAGCTGTCGCTTCTGGCCATGGCTGAGCATGCCGGCCATCTGGTCGAGGCAGTGGTCCAGGCCGGCGCGCCCTGCTGCCGCCTGTGCCGCCGACACGCTGGCCGGACAGCGCGCGGCCGGCTGCCACCAAAGCCACGGCCTGGGCGTTTGCGCCTGGGCCGCCAGGCGGCAGTTTTCCAGCACCGTGAAGCTCGGAAAGATGGTGTTGCGCTGGTAGCTGCGGCCCAGTCCGGCACGCGCGCGGCGCGGCTGGCTCCAGCGTGTCACGTCCTGACCCAGCAGCTCCACCTGACCCGATGACGGCGCGATCTCGCCCGACAGGATGTTGATCAGCGTCGACTTGCCGGCGCCGTTGGTGCCGATCACAGCATGCACGGTACCGCGTTCGAGCTCGAGGTCGATGCGGTCGACCGCAGTCAAGCCACCCCAGCGGCGTGTGATGCCGCGCCCGCGCAGCAAGACGTCGGCGGTCATGGCGCCACCCCGTTGACCTCGGCACGACGCGAAGCGCGGCCAAGCAGACGTTCGCGCCATTGCCCCGGCAATCCCGCCAGCCCACGTGGCAGCAGGGCCACGCTGGCAATGATGGCCAGGCCCAGCAGCAGGGTCCAATGCCTGGCGAAGCTGCCGAACACGGCCTCGGACTTGAAGAGTTCCTGCAGCAGCGTGAATGCGAAGGCGCCGATCAGTGCGCCGCGCAAGTGTCCCAGGCCGCCCAGGATGATCATGATCAGCACCGAACCCGACATGTGCCAGCTCAACATTTCGGGGTTGACAAAACCGTCCTTCACCGCGAACAGGAAACCAGCCAGACCCGCGATTGCACCCGACAGCACGAAGGCCGCCAGCTTGTATGGGTAGGTGGCGAAGCCGGTGGCACGCATGCGCTGTTCATTGACGCGGATGCCGTCCAATGCCCGCCCGAAGCGTGAACGCCGCAGCTGCGCCAGAAAGCCGAACACCAGTACCAGGCAGGCCAGTGTGAAGGCATACAGCGTCAGCGGGTGATCCAGATCGATCCAGGGCCCCAGCACCGGCTTGATGTAGAGGTAGATGCCGTCGGTGCCGCCCCCCAGCGGTGTGTCGTGCACGATGAAATAGGCCATCTGCGCAAAGGCCAGTGTCACCATGATGAAGTACACGCCCTTGGTGCGCAGCGACAGCGCGCCGACGAACAGCGCGTAGCCGGCCGCCATCGCCATGCAGGCCGGCAGCAGCCAAGCCAGTGAGGGCGGCGCATCCGCTGGCGACAACAGCACGGCGGCGTAGGCGCCGATGCCGAAAAACGCTGCCTGCCCGAAGCACACCAGACCGGTGCTGCCGACCAGCAGTTCCAGGCTCAGCGCCAGGATCGCGAAGACCATGATCTTGGTCACCAGGTCGATGCCGTAACTGCCCCCCATCAGCGGAAAGGCCGCCAGCAGCCCGAAGGCCACGACCACGAAAACCGTCTTCGACAGCGCGCCGGTGCTCATGGCTTCAAGCGGCCTTGAACAGCCCGTCGGGCTTCCACAGCAGGATCGCTGCCATCAGAACGTAGACCAGGACGCCTGCCACCTCGGGCATCAGCACCTTGCCGAAGGTGTCGACGAAACCGATCAGCAGCGCCGCCACCAGCGCGCCCCGGATCGAGCCAATGCCACCAATCACCACCACCACGAAGCAGATGATCAGCACCGATGAGCCCATGCCCGGGTAGACGCTGCTGACCGGTGCGGCCACCATGCCCGCCAGCGCTGCAATGGCCACACCGGCGGCGAACACCACGCGGTACAGGAACTTGATGTCGATGCCCAGGCTTTGCACCATTTCGCGGTTGTTGCTGCCGGCGCGGATCATCATGCCCAGCCGCGTGCGGCTGAAGACGTAGTACATGCCAAGCGCCAGTGCGATGCACACCGCCGAGATGAACAGCCGATACACCGGGTAGGTCATCATGTCGCCCAGCGCGATCGAGCCAGCCAGGAATGCCGGTGCCGCGACGCCGTGCACCTCGTCGCCGACGATCAGGCTGCGCAGTTCCTCGAAGACCAGGATCAGGCCGTAGGTCATCAGCACCTGCTGCAGGTGCTCACGCTCGTACAGGTAGCTGTAGAAGGCCCACTCGAGCACGTAGCCCAGCACCACGGCCAGCACCAGCCCGACCAGCAGCACCGAGAAAAAACCGCCTCCAAAGGTCGACGCCACTGGCTGCGCCAGCGCGAACGCCATGTACGCGCCGATCATGTAGAAGCTGCCGTGCGCCAGGTTGATGACGCCCATGATCCCGAAGATCAGCGTCAGCCCGCTGGCCACCAGAAACAGCAGCAGCCCGTACTGCAGCGAGTTCAGGCACTGGATCAGAAAGGTGGCAAGGTCCATGGTGGGGTGATCAACAGTGAGGAAGGTGCGCCACCACGTCAGGATGTGGCGCAGTTTCCGTCGCGAGCCGGTCGAGGTCGGGCAGAGCAGCACAGCCGTACACCCGTACGGCGAGCAGCGCAGGCCCGAGATCGGCCGGCGCAGCAGGAAAATGCGTTACATCCTGCAGCCGCGGGCGGGGTCGGCCAGGGCCTTGCTGGCCACGCCGATCACCTTGTTCTCCTTGCCCACCACCTGGCGCAGGTAGATGTCCTGCACCGGGTTGTGGCTGCGGCTGAGCGAGAACGCGCCGCGCGGGCTGTCGATCTTCGCCTTCTGCACCGCGGCGGCGAACTCGGCCTTCTTGCTCACGTCGCCCTTCACCGCGGCCAGGCCGATGCCCAGGATCTGCGCCGCGTCGTAGCCTTGCACCGCGTAGACGTCGGGCTGCAGCTTGTAGGTCTTGGCGTAGGCCAGACGGAAGCTGGCGTCGCGCGGCACGGTCAGGCCGTCGCCATAGTGCAGCGCGGTCACCAGGCCGTCGGCGGCAGCACCCTGGGCATCGAGTGTGCCGTCGGTCAGGAAGCCGGCACCATAGAGCGGGATGCTCTTCTTCAGGCCCGCGGCGGCATAGTCCTTGACGAACTTGACGGCACCGCCGCCGGCAAAGAAGGTGTACACCGCGCCGGGCTTGGTGGCGGCAATCTCGGTCAGCAGGGCCTGGAACTCAACACCCGGGAACGGCACGGTCAGCTCTTTGACCACCTTGCCGCCGCCCTTCTCGAACGCCTCTTTGAAGCCCTTCACAGACTCGTCGCCAGCCGCATACTTCCAGGTGATGGAAACGGCCGTCTTGATGCCCTTCTTGGCCATTGCCTCACCCATCGCGTAGCCCGGCTGCCAGTTGCTGAAGCTGCTGCGGAAGATGTTGACCGCGCACATCGGGCCGGTGACGGCGTCAGCACCGGCGTTGGGCACGATCAGCAGTGTGCCGCTGTCTTTGGCCACCTTGGCCATCCCCATCGCCACGCCGCTGTGCACGGTGCCGATCAGCACGTCGACCTTGTCGCGCTTGACCAGTTTGTTGACGTTGTCGGTCGCCTTCGAGGGGTCGGACTCGTCATCGACGCTGACATATTCGAGCTCACGCCCGCCCAGCTTGCCACCGTGCTCGGCGACGTAGAGCTTGAAGCCGTTCTCGATGGCCGTGCCCAGCGCCGCGTAGGTCCCGCTGGACGGCAGCATCAGGCCGATCTTGAGCTTGCCGCTGCTGCCTTGGGCCTGGGCCAGCGGTGCGGCCAGGGTCAAAGCCGCCGCCAGGGCGATGAGGGTGGTTTTCATGGTTTGTCTCCTCTTGGGGTTGATGAACGAAAGAAATCGACAACGGCCTGGATCAAAGTGTCGGGCTGGTCACGATGCGGCGAGTGGCCGCAGTCTGCCAGCTCCAGCAAACGGGTCTGGGGCACACGACGGGCGATGCCGCGGACCTGCGCCAGCGTACCGTATTCATCGTCCAGGCCCTGCACGGCCAGCACGGGGCAGCTGATGGTGGCGATCTCGTCCTCGATCGACCACTGCCTGAACGGGGGATGCAGCCAGATGCGGTTCCAGCCCCAGAAGGCAGAGTCGGGGTCGTCGTGGTATCGCGAGAGGCGCTGCTTCAGATCGGTCTGCAGATAGGCCTCGCGGGCGGCTTCGATGCTGCTGACCGAGAGCGCTTCGACCAGGATGTGCGGGGCCAGCAGTACGGCGCCGGCAACACGGTTGCCGAAGCGCGCCGCGTGCAGCAGCGCGATCGAGGCACCGTCGCTGTGGCCGAACAGCCAGGGCTTGTCTTGTGCGCTGTCGATGTGCAGCGCCTGCAGCAGCGCGGGCAGCACCTCGTGCGCCTGGCGGTGCATGAAGTCCAGGTTCCAGACCTCGTCGGCAGCCCGTGGCGTCGAGCGCCCGTAGCCGGGTCGCGAGTAGACGAGGCCGCGACAACCGATCGCATCGCACAGGCGTTGCGGAAAGTCCTTCCACATCGCCAGCGAGCCCAGGCCTTCGTGCAGAAAGACCATCAGCGGCTGGTCGCGCCGCCCCGGCGAGATCCAGGCATGCTCGATGCGAACGTCGCGTCCGCCCCAGGCAATGACGGCAAACTCACTGACCATCGATGGATCGCAGGTCAGCGTCACGGGCGATCGGATTCAAGTTCGCGCAGCTTGAAGCGCTGGATCTTGCCGGTGGCGGTCTTTGGCAGATCGGGCACGAACTCGATGAAGCGAGGGTACTTGTAGGGTGCCAGGCGCTCCTTGACGAAGGCCTTGAGCTCAGCCTCGTCAGCCAAAGCCCCAGGCTTGAGCACCACGAAGGCCTTGCTCTTGACCAGGCCCTCGGCGTCTTCCTTGCCGATCACCGCCGCCTCGAGCACCGCCGGGTGCTGCACCAGCGTGGCCTCGACCTCGAACGGGCTGACATAGACGCCGCCGACCTTCAGCATGTCGTCGCTGCGGCCGCTGTAGGTGTAGCTGCCGTCGCCGTTGCGCACGTACTTGTCGCCGCTCTTGGTCCAGCCCCCCTGAAACGTTTCACGTGTCTTGTCGCGGTTGCCCCAGTACATCATGGCCGCACTGGGGCCCTGGATGAACAGCTCGCCGGGTTCACCGTCGGGCACGGCAGCACCGCCCTCACCGCGCAGCTCCACCTCGTAGCCGGGGACCGGCCAGCCGGTGCTGCCGTAACGCACACGCTCGGGACGGTTGGACAGGAAGATGTGCAGCATCTCGGTGGACCCGATGCCGTCAATGATGTCGACGCCGAAATGCGCCTTGAAGCGCTCGCCCAGTTCGGCCGGCAGCGCCTCACCGGCCGAAGACACCAGGCGCAGAACCACCGCATCACGCGCCGGCAGCGCCGGGTGGGCCAGCATGCCGGCAAAACCCGTCGGCGCGCCGAAGAAGACCGTGGGACGAAGGCCGGCAACTTGACCCAGCCAGCGCCTGAACGTGGCCTCGGGCGTGGGCCGCTCCGGCATCAGCAGCGTGGTGGCCCCCACGCTCATCGGGAAGCTGAGCGCATTGCCCAGCCCGTAGGCAAAGAACAGCTTGGCGGCCGAGAAGCACACATCCGCCTCGCTCAGCTGCAGCACGCGTTTGCCGTACAGCTCGGCCGTCCAGTAGGGGTTGGCATGCGAATGCACGGTGCCCTTCGGGCGCCCGGTCGACCCCGAGGAATAGAGCCAGAAGCCCGGGTCGTCGGCGGCGGTGGCGGCCGGTTTGGTGGCCGGCGGCTGCGCCCGAACGAAAGCCTCAAACTCAATCTCGGCCGGGTGCAGCGGCGCCTCTGGGCGTGACACAACCACCTTCTGCACCTCGTGGTCGCAGCGGGTCATCGCCGCCATCAAGACCGGCAACAGGCTGCCCGATACCAGAACCGCCTGCGCGCGCGAGTGCTCGAGCATGTAGGCATAGTCGTCGGCAGTCAGCAAGGTGTTCACCGCCACCGGCACCAGGCCGGCATACATGGCGCCGAGAAAGCTGACGGGCCAGTCGGTGGTGTCGGGCATCAGCAGCAGCACCCGCTCTTCGCGGCGCAAGCCCAACGCGCGCAGGCTCGCGGCCACGCGCCGCACGCGTTCGTCCAAATCGCCGTAGTTCAGCGTGCCGGCATCGTCGACGAAGGCCGCCTTGTCGGCGCGCCCGGCATTGACGCCCAGCAGGTGCTGGGCGAAGTTGAAGCGCGCGGGTGGGGCGGCGACAGCGTCTGCGACGGGCTCGGTCATGGTCTGTCTCCGGTGGCGCGGGTTCGGCCGCAAGTGGACGCACGTGGGCGCGGGTTGCTCGGTCGCTGTTCTAGCGCGTGAACTGGATCTGCCCGTCAGGCAGCAGGTAGAGCACCAGGGCGCGGCCCTGGCTGACGGTGGGGCGGTGTGCGCTGCCCGGCGGGCACACCAGCCACCCCGCCGGCCGGCCGTCGAAGCAGGCGTCACCTTGCAGCGGCATCACCAGATCGATCTCGCCCAGCGGGTGCGTGTGATGCGGCCCGGCAATGTCCTGCATGTCGACCACATCGACCGAAAAGCCATGCAGGTCGGGCCCGGCCTTGAAGATGCGGCCGTAGCGAATGCCGCCGCCTTCACGGTCGCACAGCCAGCCGGCGGCCACACCGGCTTCGCAGGCGGCTTTCAGCTCGGCAAAGGTGCTGCTGGTGGCGCCATGGTGGGTGTTCAGCCATTGGTCCAGCTCGGCATCCAGCGCGCGGCCGACCAGCTGCGCGGTCAACGTGGACAGCTGGACCTTGAAGGAATCGGGCGTGATGGGTTCTGGCGTCGACATGTTCGTGCCTCGGATCGTGGCTTGACGGCTCGGCATCAAGCTTGTGGAACTCGAACACTTGCAGTATTGTGCTTGCTCAAACTTTAGAAGCAGTTCAATGCCATGTCAAGCACTATACTGCAGACTCTCGCGTTAACACCTAGCGGCGGACCGGGTGAAACCGCAGCCGAAGGCAGTTCCGCACCCTCCGTGGCGCCACCGGCCGATGCCGAAGCCGCCGAGGCGGCGTCCAAGCATCCGTTTTTGGTCAAGCTGGGTGAACGCGTGCGTTCGTTGCGTGCGCGCCGCGGCATGACGCGCAAAGCGCTGTCGGCCGCCGCGGACGTATCAGAACGCCACCTGGCCAACCTCGAGTACGGTGTCGGCAACGCCTCGGTGCTGGTGCTGCTGCAGGTGGCGCAGGCCTTGAAGTGCACATTGGCCGAACTGCTGGGCGACCCCACGACACGCTCGCCCGAGTGGCTGATGATTCGCGAGTTGCTCGAAAACAGCGACGAAACCACGCTGCGCCGCGTGCGCGAGGCCATTGGCGAACTGCTGGGCACCGGCGGCAAGCGAAGCGGCTCGGGTAGCTCGGCCCACAGCAGCCGCATTGCACTGGTGGGCCTGCGCGGCGCCGGCAAGTCGACGCTGGGCAGGATGCTGGCCGAGGATCTGGACTTTCCGTTCGTCGAGCTCAGCCGCGAGATCGAGAAGTTTGCCGGTTGCTCGATCAACGAGATCCAGCATCTGTATGGCCAGAGCGCGTACCGGCGCTATGAGCGCCGGGCGCTCGAAGAAGCGATCCAGATCTACCCCGAAGCCGTGATCGCCACCCCAGGCGGACTGGTGTCCGACCCGGCCACCTTCAATCTGCTGCTCTCGCATTGCACCACCGTGTGGTTGCAGGCCGACCCCGAGGACCACATGAAGCGCGTGGCCGCCCAGGGCGACCTGCGTCCGATGGCCGGCAACCGCGAAGCGATGGACGACCTGAAAGGCATCCTGGCCGGCCGCGCCGCGTTCTACTCGAAAGCCGAGTTCCGCCTGGACACCAGCGCCGCGCCGCTGGCCCCGAGCTTTGAGGCTCTGCGCAAGATTGTGCGCAAAGCCCTGAAACTGCCAGGGTAGAAATTACGCACTATGATGCCGCTTTATGTTGACAACAAATCAATTAGGCATTAAAGTGCCTATTATGCGTTGAGCACTTGATGCATTCGGATGCCACCGTCGGAGACACCATGAGCCAGGACCCTCGCGTCGACTATCAGACCCACCCCAGCCGCTACCGCCATTGGAAGTTGAGCTTCCAGGGCCCGGTGGCCACGCTGGCCGCCGATTTCGACGAGGACGCCGGTCTGCGGCCCGGCTACAAGCTGAAGCTGAACAGCTACGACCTGGGCGTGGACATCGAGCTCAATGACGCCGTCAACCGCATCCGCTTCGAACACCCCGAAGTGCGCACCGTGGTTGTCACCAGCGCCCGGGACAAGGTGTTCTGCTCGGGCGCCAACATCTTCATGCTCGGCGTCAGCAGCCACGCCTGGAAGGTGAACTTCTGCAAGTTCACCAACGAGACGCGCAACGGCCTGGAAGACAGCAGCGCGCACAGCGGGCTGAAGTTCCTGGCCGCCGTCAACGGCTCCTGCGCCGGCGGCGGCTACGAGCTGGCGCTGGCCTGCGACGAGATCATCCTGGTCGACGACCGCA
Organism: Rubrivivax sp.; assembly: GCA_016707445.1. GTDB lineage: Bacteria > Pseudomonadota > Gammaproteobacteria > Burkholderiales > Burkholderiaceae_C > Rubrivivax. The sequence goes on along the minus strand of JADJHR010000005.1, from coordinate 276,264 downwards.
GCAGCGCGGTCAGCCTGCCCGAGGTGCCGCTGCTGGGCGTGCTGCCCGGCACCGGCGGCCTGACCCGCGTCACCGACAAGAAGAAGGTGCGCCACGACCTGGCCGACCTGTTCTGCACCAGCGTCGAAGGCGTGCGCGGCCAGAAGGCCAAGGACTGGCGCCTGGTCGACGACATCGCCAAGCCCGCCGCTTTCGCCGCCAGGGTGCAGGAACGCGCGTTGCAGCTGGCCGCAGACAGCCAGCGCCCCGCCAGCGCCCAGGGCGTGACGCTGCCGCCTTTGACGCGCCAGATCGAAGCCGACGCGTTGCGGTATGACTTCGTCGAGGTCGAGATCGACCGCGCCCGGCGCTGCGCCACATTCATGGTCAAGAGCCCCGCCGCCGCGCCGCCCACCGACATGGCCGGCATCGAGGCCGCCGGTGCCGCCTGGTACCCGCTGCAGATGGGCCGCGAACTTGAAGACGCCATCCTCGAGATGCGCACCAACGAACCCGAGATCGGCACCTGGCTGATCAAGACCCAGGGTGACCGCGGCACCGTGCAGGCCATGGACGCCAGCCTGGTCGCGCACAGCGCCCACTGGCTGGTGCGCGAGACCATCGGCCTGCTGCGCCGCACGTTCAGCCGGCTGGACCTGTCGTCGCGCAGCCTGTTTGCGCTGATTGAGCCGGGCTCGTGCTTTTCGGGCACGCTGCTCGAACTGGCCCTGGCCTGCGACCGCAGCTACCAGTTGGCGTTGCCCGACGACGAGGCGCAGGCGCCGAAGATCGACGTGGGCGAGACCAACTTCGGCTTCTATCCGATGGTCACCGGCCAGAGCCGGCTGCAGCGCCGCTTCTATGACGAGCCGGCCCCCATCGCCGCCGTGCGTGCCGCAGTCGGACACGCACTGGACGCCGACGCCGCCTTTGCCCTCGGTCTGATCACTCGCAACCCCGACGACATCGACTGGGCCGACGAGATCCGCATCGCGATCGAAGAACGTGTGGCCATGAGCCCCGACGCGCTGACCGGCATGGAAGCCAACCTGCGTTTCAACGGCCCGGAAAACATGTTCACGCGCGTCTTCGGACGCCTGACCGCCTGGCAGAACTGGATCTTCCAGCGCCCCAACGCGGTTGGCGAAAAGGGCGCTCTCAAGGTCTACGGCAAGGGCGACAAGGCCGCGTTCGACTGGAACCGCGTCTGACGCCGAACTGAACGCGTTGTGCAGCGCGATCCCGGCGGAACGCTGCAACCGAGAACCGAATCCGCCCCCGACTTTCGGAGAACGACATGTCCAGCATCAACTACAACGACAAGATCCCCAACAACGTCAATCTGGCCGAGGACCGCACGCTGCAGCGCGCGCTCGAACAGTGGCAGCCCAATTACCTGAAATGGTGGGCCGACATGGGCCCCGACGGCAGCAGCAACTTCGACGTCTACCTGCGCACCGCCGTCAGCGTGGACCCCGAAGGCTGGGCACAGTTCGGCCACGTGAAGATGCCCGACTACCGATGGGGCATCTTTCTCAATCCGGGCGAAAAGGACCGCAAGATCCATTTCGGCGACCACCTGGGTGAAGCGGCCTGGACCGACGTGCCCGGCGAATACCGCGCCAACCTGCGCCGCATCATCGTCACGCAAGGCGACACCGAACCGGCATCGGTCGAGCAGCAGCGCCATCTGGGCCTGACCTGCCCCAGCCAGTACGACCTGCGCAACCTGTTCCAGGTCAACGTCGAAGAAGGCCGCCACCTGTGGGCGATGGTCTACCTGCTGCACAAGTACTTCGGCCGTGACGGGCGCGAGGAGGGCGAAGCCCTGTTGCAACGCCGCAGCGGCCAGGTCGACAACCCGCGCATCCTGCAGGCCTTCAATGAAGAGACGCCCGACTGGCTGAGCTTCTTCATGTTCACCTACTTCACCGACCGCGACGGTAAGTTCCAGCTGTGTGCGCTGGCCGAAAGTGCCTTCGACCCGCTGGCCCGCACGACCAAGTTCATGCTGACCGAAGAGGCGCACCACATGTTCGTGGGCGAGTCGGGCATCAGCCGCGTCATCAGCCGCACCTGCGCGGCGATGAACGAGCTCAAGACCGACGACCCCAAGAAGTTGCGCGAAGCCGGCGTGATCGACCTGCCGACCATCCAGCGCTACCTGAACTTCCACTTCAGCGTCACCATCGACCTGTTCGGCGCCGACGAAAGCAGCAACGCCGCCACCTTCTACAGCACCGGGTTGAAGGGTCGCTTCGAAGAAGGCAAGCGCAGCGATGACCATCAGCTGCGGGGCCAGACCTACCGCGTGCTGGCGGTGCAGGGCGGGCAACTGGTCGAGCGCGAAGTGCCGATGCTGAATGCCTTGAACGAAGTGCTGCGCGACGACTACATCAAGGACAGCGTGGCCGGCGTCAACCGCTGGAACAAGGTCATCGAGAAGGCCGGCATCCCGTTCAGGCTGAGCACGCCGCACAAGGCCTTCCACCGCAACATCGGCCCGTTGGCCGGCGCCAACATCACGCCCGACGGGCGCGTGGTCAGCGACGCCGAATGGAAGGCCAACGTCGACCACTGGCTGCCCAGCGCCGGCGACCGCGCCTACGTGGCCAGCCTGATGGGGCGCGTGGTCGAGCCTGGTCAGTTCGCCAACTGGATCGCACCGCCGGTCATCGGCATCAACCGCCAGCCGGTGAACTTCGACTACGTGCGTTTCGGATGAACGTGATGAACGCGGCAGTCGGCACCGTCATCAAGCAGCATCTGATCGACCCCGAGATCTGCATTCGCTGCAACACCTGCGAGTCGGTCTGCCCGGTCAAGGCCATCACGCACGACGCAAACAACTACGTCGTCGATGCGACCATCTGCCAGCAGTGCATGGCTTGCATCCCGCCCTGCCCGACGGGCTCGATCGACAACTGGCGCACGATGCCCAAGGCACAGGCCTACAGCCTCGAAGCGCAGTTCGGCTGGGACGAACTGCCGGCCGAATGGAACGGCGAGCAACTGGCCGCAGCCGGCATCGCCGCCGACACAGCGGCCACCGAGCCAGCGGCACAAGCGGCCACCTCGGCCGTGGCGGCAAGCCCGAGCGACACCAGCGCGCCCGGCGCCAGCTACGGCGCGCAATTGCCGCCCTGGTCGGCCGCACATGCCTTCACCAACCTGTACGGGCCGAAGGCGCCATCGAAGTTCATCACCGCCACCGTGTCCGGCAACGTGCGCGTCACGCAGGTCGGCAAGGACTACGACACGCACCACATCGTGCTCGACTTCGGCGGCACGCCTTTGCCGGTGCTGGAAGGCCAGTCGATCGCCGTCGTGCCGCCGGGTGTCGACGCGCAAGGCCGCGCGCACCACCCGCGGCAGTATTCGATCGCCAGCCCGCGCAACGGTGAACGGCCGGGCTACAACAACCTGTCGCTCACCATCAAGCGTGTGCTCGAAGACCACCAGGGCAGGCCGGTGCGCGGCGTGGCCAGCAACTACCTGTGCGACCTGCGGGTGGGCGACAAGGTGCAGGTCATCGGGCCTTTCGGCGCCAGCTTCCTGATGCCCAACCATCCGAAGAGCCACATCGTGATGATCTGCACCGGCACCGGCAGCGCACCGATGCGGGCGATGACCGAATGGCGCCGCCGCCTGCGCCAGTCGGGCAAGTTCGAGGGCGGCAAGCTGATGCTGTTCTTCGGCGCCCGCACGCAGGAGGAACTGCCCTACTTCGGCCCGCTGCAGAACCTGCCCAAGGATTTCATCGACATCAACCTGGCCTTCAGCCGCACACCCGGGCAGCCGAAGAAGTATGTGCAGGACGCACTGCGCGAACGTGCTGCCGATGTCGCCCGATTGCTGGCCGACGCGAACGGCCATTTCTACGTCTGCGGCCTGAAGGCCATGGAAGACGGCGTGGTGCTGGCGCTGCGCGACATCGCCACGCAGTCCGGGTTGAATTGGGACGAGGTGGCTGCGGCGCTGAAGCGCGACGGGCGGCTGCATCTGGAGACGTATTGAGCGCCGGGGGGGGGGGGGGGGGGGGCGGGGGGGGGGGGGGGGGGGGGGGGGGGGGGGGGGAAGGGGGGTTGGCCCGGGGGGGGGGGGGGGGGGGGGGGGGGGGGGGGGGGGGGGGGGGGGGGGGGGGGGGGGGGGGGGGGGGGGGGGGGGGGGGGGGGGGGGGGGGGGGGGGGGGGGGGGGGGGGGGGGGGGGGGGGGGGGGGGGGGGGGGGGGGGGGGGGGGGGGGGGGGGGGGGGGGGGGGGGGGGGGGGGGGGGGGCCCGGGGCGCGGGGGCGCGGGGGGGGGGGGGGGGGGGGGGGGGGGGGGGGGGGGGGGGGGGGGGGGGGGGGGGCGCGGGGCGGGGGGGGGGGGGGGGGGGGGGGGGGGGGGGGGGGGGGGGGGGGGGGGGGGGGGGGGGGGGGGGGGCGGGGGGGCGGGGGGGGGGGGGGGGGTGTGGGGGGGGGGGGGGGGGGGGGGGGGGGGGCCCGGGGGGGGGGGGGGGGGGGGGGGGGGGGGGGGGGGGGGGGGGGGGGGGGGGGGGGGGGGGGGGGGTGGGGGGGGGGGGGGGGGCCCCCCGCCGGGGGGGGGGGGGGGGGGGGGGGGGGGGGGGGGGGGGGGGGGGGGGGGGGGCGGCCGGGGGGGGGGGGGGGGGTGGGGGGGGGGGCCGGGGGGGGGGGGGGGGGGGGGGGGGGGGGGGGGGGGGGGGGGGGGGGGGGGGGGGGGGGGGGGGGGGGGGGGGGGGGGGGGGGGGGGGGGGGGGGGGGGGGGGGGGGGGGGGGGGGGGGGGGGGGGGGGGGGGGGGGGGGGGGGGGGGGGGGGGGGGGGGGGCCGCGGGGGGGGGGGGGGGGGGGGGGGGGGGGGGGGGGGGGGGGGGGGGGGGGGGGGGGGGGGGGGGGGGGGGGGGGGGGGGGGGCGCGGGGGCCGGGGGGGGGGGGGGGGGGGGGCGGGGGGGGGGGGGCCCCGCCCCCCGCCGGGGGGGGGGCCGCCGGGCGGCCGGGCGGGGGGTCGGGCGGCACCGACCGGGTGCCGCCGAAACACGTTCAGTGGGCCGCGTCGGCAGCCGCGCCGGCAGCCGGGGGGATGCGGCTGCGCCGGGTCAACCACAAGAGCGCGATCAGCGCCACGAAGATCAGCGCCGACAGCAGGAACAGGTCGGCCACGCCCATCGTGTAGGCCTGTTGCTGCAGCTGGCGCTCGATCAGGCCGCGGGCCTGTTCCGGGCTCAGGCCTGCCTGTGCCAGCCCGTCCAGCGCCTGCATGGCGGCCGGGCTGCTGCTGTTCACGGCCTCGGCCAGGTGGGCATGGTGCAGTGATGCACGACGGTCCCACAGTGTGGTGAACAGCGACGTGCCCATGGCACCGGCAGTGATGCGGGCAAAGTTCGAGACTCCCGCGGCGGCCGGCATCTCCTCGGGCTTCAGGCCATCGAAGATGATGGTCTGCAGCGGAATGAAGAAGAAGGCCATTGCCGCACCTTGCAGCACGGTGGGAATCAGGATGACCTCGAAAGTCGACAGCGTGCTGAATTGGCTGCGCATCCACAGCACCAGCCCAAAGCCCAGAAAGGCCACCGTGGTCATTTTGCGCGGGTCGATGCGACCGACGTTCTTGCCCACCCAGGGCGATATCAGGATGGCCAGCAGACCCACCGGCGCGGTGGCCAGGCCGGCCCAGGTGGCGGTGTAGCCCATCCACTGCTGCAGCCACAGCGGCAGCAGCACCACGTTGCCGAAGAACAGCCCGTAGGCCACCGACAGCGACAGCGTGCCGAGCGCAAAGTTGCGCCGCGCGAACAGGCGCAGATTGACCAGCGGGTGCCGGTGCGTCAGCTCCCACACCAGGAAGTACGCAAACCCGACTGCCGCGATCACCGCCAGCGCGGTGATTTCGGTGGACTCGAACCAGTCCAGTTCCTTGCCCTTGTCGACCATCAGTTGCAAGGCACCCACCCACAGCACCAGCAGCACCAGGCCCACGCGGTCCAGCGGCACCTTGCGCGGGCCGGGGTCGCGGCTGCGGTAGATCGACCAGGTCAGCGCGGCTGCAAACAGGCCCACCGGGATGTTGATGTAGAAGATCCAGGGCCATGACACGTTGTCGGTGATCCAGCCCCCCAGCAACGGCCCGGTGACCGGCGCCACCAGGGTCGTCATCGCCCACAGGGCCATCGCGGTGCCGGCCATTGCCGGCGGGTAGCTGGCCAGCAGCAGCGTCTGGCTGAGCGGGATCATCGGCCCGGCCACCAGGCCCTGCAGCACGCGAAACGCGATCAGCATGCCGATGTTGGGCGCCAGCCCGCACAGCCACGACGCGATGACGAACAGCAGCACGCTCAGCGTGAACAGCCGCACCTGGCCGAAGCGCTGCGTCAGCCAGCCCGTCAGCGGCACCGCAATGGCATTGGCCACCGCGAACGAGGTGATGACCCAGGTGCCCTGCGCCGGGCTGACGCCCATGTCGCCGGCGATCGCCGGCAGCGAGACGTTGGCGATCGACGAATCGAGCACGTTCATGAAGGTCGCCAGCGACAGCGCCAGCGTGCCCAGCACACGCTCGGTGCCCTGCAACGGCGCAAAGGCCGGTGGCCGGCCCGGCACCCGCGCCGTCGCGGGCGGTGTTGCCGCACCCGGGTTCGCCGTCGTCGACGAAGCGCTCACCCGCGCACCGCCTTGCCCAGCTGTGCGTTGATGATCTGGCGCACGCGCTGATCGGCGGCAGCACTGCCGGCCTTGAAGACATCGGTGCTGCTGCTGCTGCGCGGCGCGATGGCGGCCGCGGTCAGCGCCGCACCCTGCTGTTCGGCCACGTCCACCGTGGCCACCATCGACAAGCCCACGCGCAGCGGGTGCGCGGCCAGTTCCTTGGCGTCGAGCTCAAGCCGGACCGGCACGCGCTGCACCACCTTGATCCAGTTGCCGGTGGCGTTCTGCGCCGGCAGCAGGGCAAAGGCGGCGCCGGTGCCGGCGCCCAGGCCGGCCACGTGGCCCTTGTACTGAACCTTGCTGCCGTACAGGTCGGCGTACAGGGTGACCGGCTGGCCGATGCGCATGCTGCGCAGCTGCACTTCCTTGAAGTTGGCCTCGACCCACACCTGGTCGAGCGGGATCACCGACATCAGCGGCATGCCGGGTGCCAGCCGCTGGCCCACCTGCACCGTGCGCCGTGCCACCTGGCCGCTGACCGGCGCCGGCAGTTCGGTGCGCTGCAGCGCCAGGAAGGCCTCGCGCACGGCGGCGGCAGCGCGTTCGACCTTGGGGTGCTTTTCGACCGTCGTGCCTTCGGTCAGCGCGCGGTTGGACGCGGCTTGCTCTTGCGCCGCAGCCAACGCCGATTGCGCGCTGGCCAGGCTGCCGCGCACGGCGGCGACGGCGCTCTCGGCATGCTTCATTTCCTCGCCGCCGACGGCGCCGCTGGCCATCAGCGGCAAACGCCGTTTGACGTCGTCCTGCGCCCGCGCCAGATCGGCCTGCACGCGGCTGACATCGGCCTCGCGCACCCGGATGGCCGCCTGCAGTGCGGCGTTGTTGGTGTACAGGGTGCGCACCTCGCGCACGGTCTGCGCCAGTTGCGCCTCGGCCCGCTCGAGCGACAGCCGCGCGTCGGCCGGGTCCAGCCTGACCAGCGGCTGGCCCGCCTTGACGAGATCGGTGTCGTCCACCAGCACGGCCAGCACGGTGCCGCCGACCTGGGGCGTGATCTGCACCAACGGCGCCTGCACGTAGGCGTTGTCGGTCGATTCGTAGTGACGCTCGAACAATGCCCACCAGACGCCGTAGGCGCCAGCGGCCAGCAGCACGGCGGCAGTCAACGCCAGCAGGGCCGGCCGCCGTCGTGACGTGGCGGCGACGACGGCAGGTGCCACTTCCGGGCTGGGGGCGGGGGGTGCAGAGTCGTTGCTCATGGTTTCGGCGGTGCGATAAATCGGGGGTGCCGGCAGGGCCGATCAGGGGCGGGCTGCAGCCAGGCTGGGCAGCACCGCCGATGTCTGTGTGGTCGCGTGGTAGCCGCCGCCCAGGGCACGGGCCAGGGCCACTTCGGCCGTCAGATGCCGGGCCTTCAGGTCAGACCCCGCACGTCGCTGGGCCAGCACGGTGCCGTCGGCGGCCAGCACCGACAAAAAGTTGCCCAGGCCTGCCTGATAGCGCTGCAAGGCCAGTGCAAAGGCCGATTCGGCGGCGCCATTGGCCTGGGCCTGCGCCTGCTGCTGTCGGTCCAGTGCCTGCAGGCTGGCCACTTCGTCGGCCACCTCGCGCAGCGCACGCAGCAAGGTGGCGTTCCAGCCTTCCACCGCCGCGTCGGCCTCGGCACTGCGTGCAGCCAATTGCGCGCGCAGGCGGCCACCCTCGAACAGCGGCAGGCGCAGCGCTGGCCCGGCACCGAAGTTGCGCGCCCCCGCGTTGAGCAGATTGTCCAGGCCCAGGCTCGACAAGCCGAAGAAGGCCACCAGGTTGATGTTGGGATAGAACTGCGTGCGCGCCACGTCAACGTCGCGCAGCGCGGCCTCGACCCGCCAGCGTTGTGCCACCAGGTCTGCTCGGCGGCCCAGCAGGTCGACCCCCAGCGCTGCCGGCAGGGGCCTGCTCTTCAACGGCGCCAGCCGCGCCGTCAAGGTCGCCAGCGCCTGCGGGGCCTGGCCGCTCAGCTCGGCCAGCGCATGGCGCTCTCGCGCCACGGCCTGGGCCAGGCTTTCCAGCTCGACCCGTGACTGGGCGACCAGACCTTCGGCTTGATGACGTTCGACGGCACTGTCCAGTCCGGCGTCGATGCGCTGACGCACCAGATTCAGCACCTGTTCGCGCTGCTGCAGCGACTGCTGCGCCAGCTGTTGCAGTTCGAGCTGACGGGCCAGGCCGAACCAGTGCGTGGCCACCTGCGACACCAGCAGCACGCGGGCAGCCTGGGCATCGGCCTCGGCTGCGCGCTGCAGACCGATGGCTGAGTCCAGTGCCGCGCGCTGGCGGCCGAACAGGTCCAGCTCCCAGCTGGCGCCGACCTGCAGGTCGTTGTTCCAGCTCATGTGGCCGGCCAGCGGCGGCGGCACCATGCCTTTGGCGGTGAAGTGCTGGTCGGTCAAATCGGCCGAAAACTGCACTTGCGGCTTGGCCGCGGCTCCGGTGGCGTCGACTGCGGCCTGCGCCGCCTGCACCCGCAGCAGCGCCTGCTGCAGGCTGGGCTGCCGGGCCAGCGCCTGCTCGACCAGCGCCGACAAGCCGCTGTCGCCAAAGCCCTGCCACCATTGCTCGGCGGGCCAGGGCGTGGCTGCGATGCAGGTCTGTGCCAGCGCCGCAGCCGCCGTGGGTTGATGGCTGGGTGCAATGCCAGCCGGATTGGCGCAGGCCACCAGCACCAACGTGCTGGCCGGCGCCCAAAGTGCCAGACGAGGGCGGCTCATGCCGCACTCCGCGCGGCCAGCAGCGCTGCGCCGTTGGCGGACATGCGTTCGATCAGGGCACGCAGTTGCAGCCATTCGGCTTCACTGAAACCCTGCAGAAAGTCGTTGTTGACGCTGGCCAGCACATGGGGCACCTGGACGGCGGCCGCTTTGCCTGCAGGCGTGAGTTGCAGGCGTACCACCCGTCGGTCGGCCTCGGAACGTGTGCGCTCAAGCAGGCCCTTGGCCTCCAGCCGGTCCAGCAACCGGGTCACGGCACCGGCATCCATCTCCAGGCAGCGTGCCATCTCGTTGCCGGTGTCGGCGCGGCCGCTGTCCAGCATCCAAAGCGGTTTCCATTGCGCATCGGTCAGGCCAACGGCGGCCATGCGCGTCTCCAGTTCACGCCGCATCAGCGTCATCAGGTTGACGATCTGGTGACCGACACTTTGCGAGACGACATAGCGCCGCGCGTCATAGGGTGGAAACGGCCGAGCAGGCGCGGCGTCGCGAGAGGACTTGGAAACAGGATGGGGTTTGGCGGAGCGCATGACCGTTGGCGTCGTGTACTTGGCACGTCAATGATTGACTAGGCAAATTATGCCCAGTTTCCTGGATGCGCACGTGGGCTGGGGCACGGGTCATTGCCGATCGCAGCGCGATCGATCAGCCGCGAAAAGTATCCGTCGGGGCTTTGGCGGCGCGCGGACCGCGCCGCCGCTCAGCGCATGTTGCCGGTGTGGCCCAGTGAATAACGCCCAGGCTGAGGCCACACGGTCAGGCCATGCGGCTCGGTGCCGACCTTCACCTGTGCCACGGCGCCGGTCTGCGTGTCGAAGCGATAGACGACATGGTCGTAGCGCGCCGCCAGCCACAGATAGCGCCCATCGGCGCTGACGTTGCCCATGTCGGGGCTGCCGCCGCCGGGCACCGGCCAGCGCGCCACCACCTGGTTGGTGGCGAAGTCGAGCACCGTCACCCCGCCGTCACCCCGCTGGGACCCATGGATCTTGTGCGATCCGCGGTTGGCCACGTACAGCCGTTTGCCGTCGCGGCTGGGGTAAAGGCCATGCGCCCCGAGCCCGGTGGTGATGAAGCCGATCTGCTTGAAGCTGTCGCCGTCGACCACATGCACGCCATCGGCATGCATGTCGGCGATGTAGAAGCGGCGCCCGTCGGGCGAGATGCGGATGTCCTGTGGCATGCCTTTGCTGACCGTGCAGATCTCGGTTTCGCCCGGTGCCCAGGCCTGCCCTGCCGCGGTGCGTGGTGCCCCGGGTTTTTCTTTCAACCGGGTTGCCGGCATCTGCAGCTTCAGATAGCCCAGCACCTTGTGATCGACGAGATCGACCTTGGTGATGGTGCCGTTGAACTCGCAGGTGAAGATGGCGTAGCGGCTGTCGATCGAGAAGTCGGCGTGGTTGATGCCCGGGCAGCCGGGCACGTCGAGCGAGAACTGCAACTGCATGCTCTTCGGATCACGGAAGTCCAGCCGCTTGCGCGCCTCGGCCACCACGATCGCCGAGCGGCCATCGGGCGTGGCGTACATGTTGTAGGGGTCGTCCACGGCAATCGGCTTGCCCGGCTTGCCGGTGCGCGGGTCGATCGGCGTCAGGCTGCCGTCGGTGCGGCCCTCGGCGTTGTTGGTCACCCACAGCGTGCGCATGTCCCACGACGGCACGATGTGCTGCGGGCCGATGCCGACACGGAAACGATCGACCACCTTCAGCGTCGCGGGGTCGATGACGTAGACGTCGTTGGAACGAAGATTGGGCACGTAGACACGGTCGAGGTCGGTGCGCACCGCCGCACTGAGGCGATCGGCACCGATCTCGCTGTAGACGTTGCGAGGATCGGGCACCGGCGGCACTCCCGGTGGCAGCTGCAGGCCACCGGCCCCAGCCGAAGCGGGCGCATTGCCCGGCCCGGCCCCTGCCGCCAGACCCAGAAATAGCAGCGTGGCTGTTGCCGCTGCTGCGCCAGCCAAGCACCGGATGTTCAGCGCGATCATGGTCACCCCCTTCTCGTCTATGTCAGTGCATCAACGTGGTGCGGCCGGCCGCGCCGCGCTGCCCTTGCGCTGCTCGCGGATCGCTGCCACCGACACCTCGATGACATGCTCAACCCCAAGCCGTCCCAATTCGGCGCTGGCCCGGCGCGGGTCGCCGGCCACGCCATCCCCGCCGCGGCCGACGCCGGCCTGCGGCCTGGCCCGCGCCACGTCCATGCGCACCAGCGACGGATCGATGGCCAGCATCAGCGCCGTGTCGGCCAGCCCGGCATGCGGGCCGATCTCATCGGCGGTGTGGCCACGTGCGCGCAGAAAGGCCGCGAAGTCGGCCTGCGACGCGCGGTAGTAGGCGGCCAGTGCATGAGCACGGCAGGGCGACGCGGCCGGTTCCTCACGGTTCAGCGCCGCCACCACGCGGTCGATGCTGGTGCGGTAGCCGCCATGGTCGCCGAGAAAAAAGACATGGCACAGTCCGTGTGCGCGCAGGCTGCGCGCGGCGCCGTCCAGCATGGCCTCGAACGCCGGCGCCGGGACCGTCAACGTGCCCGGCCAGCGCATGTGCCCGCCTGGCGGGCTGATGCGGCCCTCGGGCACATAGGCCATCACCGGCGCCACCACCGCATCCCCCAAGCCTTCGGCGATACGCCCGGCCAGCCAGCGCGCGCGCACGTTGTGCTTACCCAGCGCCATGTGCGGCCCGTTCTGCTCGGTGCCGCCCAAGGGCACCAGCGCCGTGGTGGTACCGCTGGCAATGCGGTCGCGCAGTTCGGTCCACGTCAGATCCTCAAGAAACACGCTGGCAGGTGCCGGCGCGGCCGCGACACCGCCGGCGGCCAGCAAGGCCAGCAGAAGCAAACGACGCACCACATCGACCTTGCGCTTCATCGGCATCGCGGCAGGCGGTTTGGGCGCATCGTGGTGCCATGCTAACCAACTGCGCCACGCAGCCCCGGCGCCGGCGCAAAAAGCGCAGACCGCCAAACCATAGTCACCGGTGCCTTGCCGCAATCTTCACAGGACACGATGTCGTTGCACCACACGGCGCGCCAGCGGAACGCCCGCCGGCTTGCCCTACTCCTCAAGCAGCGAGCGCAGCATCCAGGCCGTCTGTTCGTGCACCGTCAGGCGCTGCGTCAGCAGGTCGGCAGTGGGCTCGTCACCGGCCTTGTCAGCGAGCGGGAAGATGCCCCGGGCGGTGCGCGCCACGGCTTCATGGCCCTGCACCAGGATGCGCACCATGTCGAACGCCTTCGGCGGCTGGGCCGGTACATCACCGATCGATGCCAGCGCGCCGAACTGGGCGTACGAGCCCGGCGCCGGATAGCCAAGCGAACGGATGCGCTCGGCAATCGGATCGACCGCGTTCCACAGCTCGGTGTACTGCCCCATGAACATCAGGTGCAGCGTGTTGAACATCGGCCCGGTCACGTTCCAGTGGAAGTTGTGTGTGGTGAGGTACAGAGTGTAGGTGTCGGCCAGCAGGTGCGACAGGCCGTCGGCAATCGCGCCGCGATCCTTCTTGCCGATGCCGATGTTGATCTCGGCAGCAGCGTGTTTGCCGGCAGTGGGTTTGAGGCTCTTGGCCATGCGGACTCCTGTGTCTTCAAGACGGTTGTTGAACGATAGCGGCCCGTGGGTGTGGTGTGCCAGGGATGACCGGCTACATCGTCGCGATGGCCTGCAGCGCTGCGCGCACCCCCGCACCATAAGCGGGGTCGGCCTTCGTGCAGTTCGAGATGTGTCGTTCCTGGATCGCCTTCGAAGCCCCGCCGACCGAGCGCGCGGTGTTCTCGAACAGCACCTGCTGCTGCGCTGATGTCATCAATCGAAACAGCTTGCCCGGCTGCGAGAAGTAGTCGTCATCGACGCGGTGGTTCCAGTGGTCGGCCGCACCTTCGAGCGACAGCGGCGGCTCGGCAAAGTCAGGCTGCTCTTGCAGCGCACCCTTGCTGTTGGGTTCATAGCCGACCTCTGCCCCGTTGTTGCTGTCCACCCGCATGGCGCCGTCGCGATGGCTGGTGTGGAACGGGCATCGCGGCGCGTTCACCGGAATCTGGTGGTGGTTCACACCCAGGCGATAGCGCTGCGCATCACCGTAGTTGTACAGGCGCGATTGCAGCATCTTGTCGGGCGAGAAGCTGATGCCCGGCACGACGTTGGCCGGGTTGAATGCCAGTTGCTCGATCTGCGCAAAGTAGTTGTCGGCATTGCGATTGAGCTCCATCACGCCGACGTCGACCAGCGGATAGTCGGCGTGCGGCCACACCTTGGTCAAATCGAACGGGTTCAGCGGGTAGGTCGCTGCATCGCTTTCGGGCATGACCTGGATCTTCAGGTTCCAGCGCGGGTAGTCGCCTTTGTCGATCGCCGCAAGCAGATCGGCCTGATGACTTTCGCGGTCACGCCCCACCAGGTCGGCGGCTTCGGCGTCGGTCAGGTTCTGGATGCCTTGTTGCGTGACCAGGTGGAACTTGACCCAGAAGCGCTCATTGTGGGCATTGATGAAGCTGAACGTGTGGCTGCCAAAGCCATGCATGTGACGGTACGACCTGGGAATGCCGCGGTCACTCATCACGATCGTGATCTGGTGCAGGGCCTCGGGCAGCAGCGTCCAGAAGTCCCAATTGTTCTCGGCACTGCGCAGATTGCTGCGCGCATCGCGTTTGACGGCTCGGTTCAGGTCCGGAAACTTGAGCGGGTCGCGCAAGAAGAACACCGGCGTGTTGTTGCCCACGAGGTCCCAGTTGCCTTCTTCCGTATAGAACTTCATCGCAAAGCCACGGATATCGCGCTCGGCGTCGGCTGCGCCGCGCTCACCGGCCACGGTGGAGAAACGCGCCACCATCTCGGTCTTCTTGCCGATGGCCGAGAAGATCCGGGCCTTGGTGTAGCGCGTGATGTCGTGGGTGACGGTGAAGCTGCCGAAGGCGCCCGAACCCTTGGCGTGCATGCGCCGCTCGGGGATCACCTCGCGGGCAAAGTGAGCCAGCTTTTCCAGATGCCACACGTCTTGCAGCAGCATCGGCCCACGCGGACCGGCGGTGATGACGTTCTGGTTGTCGACAACCGGTGCGCCGGCGGCGGTGGTGAGCTTGGTCATGGCTTTGATCCTTGCAGGTTCGATACAGGAAGGGGCGCTACACGGTACATCCTGCCGCATAGCTTAGGCCAGCCAGATAGTCGACACAAATACTGTCAGCCAATCCCATAGATAGTCACGATGTATTGCGCTGAGCGCTGCGGCACGAACACGCCCACACAGCTTGCAGAGGTGAACCTTGCTGGTAAGCGACCTGTCCTCGGGCGTCGGCGCCATGAGGCTTGAGCAAGAACGATGCGTGGTGCCTGCATCGGCGCCGCATGCAGCTCGAGGGCCCGCATTTCTTCAGAGACACCGGGCCCAATCCACTGTCCGCGGCTTCAGGCTGAGTCGCGCGTTGGGACACGATCGACGCATCACAATCGAGGACCCTTCATGCCCTCATCCAACTGGCCGTCGTCGACGATGAACTTGACTCAACCGAGCACTGTCAGCCGCTACGAATCCCCCTGCGATGCACGGCGCCGTGCCCTGTTGACGCAGGCGTCGCAAGAAGGTCTGCACGCTGTGCTGGTCTTCGCGCACGGCAGCAGCCTGGGTGCCGGAACTCGCTCACATGGCGCCTTGCGCTACCTGACCCAGTGGGACGGGCATGAGGCCCTTTCGCTGCTCGTGTGCACTTCATCGAGTTGCACGCTGCTGCTGGGCAGCCCCTTCCTGCTGCCTCTGGCACGCCAGCAACACCCCGAACTCGCCGTGGTCGACGCGGCACCCGCCACCTGGGGCGCGCACCTGTCCAGGCTGCTGGCCGATGTGCAGGGCGTGGCCACGGTCGGCTTCGGCGAGATGCCGCAGGCCGTCTTCGCGCCCGTGCAGATTGAGCTCGCAAAGCGGATTCAACGGCCGTTCGACGCCTGGCTGGACACCGCCCGCAGCCTGCTGGACAGCACGCAGCAGGCGGTTCACCGCGAGGCGGCCGCGATTTGCGATCGCCTGTTCGAGGCCCTGGGCCCGGCGCTACAGCGCGGCTTGCCGGCCTGGCGCATCCAGATTGCGCTGACGCAACTCGCGTTCGAGCTTGGCGCCGATTACTGCCGCACCTGGCTCACGGCTGCGCCGCAAGCGGACTATCCGCGCTACTGGAAGGAAGAGTGCCTGCGAGTCCCGCAGCGTGGCGACCAGGTCCTCTTCGGCATCATGCTCACAGTCGACGGCCACTGGGGCCACGGGATCCGCATGGGCCATCTCGGGCAGCCGAGCCCTGAATTGCTGAAGTTGCACGCGCGTGTCTTGGCGGCTCTGGGCGCTGGGCTGGATGCACTGCGCTGCGACAGACCACTCGGTGCGGTTGAAGCCGCCATGCAGACTGCGTTGCCGGTCGACGCCCGCCACGGGTCGCACTTTCGCTATGGCCACGGGTTGGGCCATTCCTACGAAGAAGCCCACGCGACGGTGGCTTTTCCGCAGTGGTTCGGAGCCGCGACTCCAGCTGCTGCATCTTCGACGCCGAGCGTGCAAGCCGGCATGCTGCTCGAGCTGCACCCGAACATGTTTGTGCCCGGCCTCGGCGGTGCCGCCATCGGCGAGATGGTGCTGGTCCATGAAGACCGTGCCGAGTGCCTTCTCGCCTTTCCCCGTGACTTGGCGGACTGGTCATGACCGCCACGATTACTACGTTTTGTCGCCCCTGTCGGGTTGCCATTCCCCAGGCAGGAATCATTGAAGCGACGTAACGGTTCGCTCTCGCTCGCTCTACGGCTTGCCGCACCCGCTCGCAGGGGGCGATGGCGAAGCGAATGAGCTACATCCCTCTCATTTCCACTCGATCGTCGCCGGCGGCTTGCTGCTCACGTCGTAGGTTACTCGGTTGATGCCGCGCACCTCGTTGATGATGCGGCTGGAAACCTTCTTCAACAACGCATAAGGCAGCTCGGCCCAGTCGGCGGTCATGAAGTCGCTGGTCTGCACAGCGCGCAGAGCCACCACGTGCTCGTAGGTGCGGCCATCACCCATCACGCCGGCGCGCTGCAGCAGCGCGGCGTATTCGAGCTTGACCTCGCCCAGGATGCGCACGCCCAACCCAGGGCCGGGGAATGGGTCGCGGCAGACGTTCTCGGGTGGCAGGCCCAGCGTCTCGGGCAGTCCGCCCACGTTGTGGTGGCTGCCGATCGTGGTCGCCTTCTTGGCGCCGTTTGCCTGTTTGGCGCCCGCACTCTCGATTGCATCAGGGCAGATCGTGCCCTGCACCAGCCCCTTGGCGCTCTGCAACCTGTGGACCTTGTGCTGGGACACCTCGACCCATCCAAGGACAGCGGCGGGCCGTTGCTGCTGGCCACCGGCTGCGTGGCCGCGGTCGGGCTGCGGCTGCCGATGGGGCCGCTGACGCAATGCTTCAAGTTGCCGGCGGTGTTCCTTCTCTGGCTGGGGGCATCCTGTTCGGTGAGGCGCTGCTGACCCCCTTGATGAAGCGCCACTACATTCGACGCTTCGGCCGGCTGTGCCAGCGAAAAGGATTCCGCCATGAAGAAGACGCACAAGCTACGCCGGTCCGATCTGGCGCGCATCGCGGTGCAGGCGATGCTTGACCGCGGTCTCGAGCCGGCCCTGCCGGGTGCCGCCGTGCAGCAGCTGGCCGGCATCGGCGGCCCTGGTCGCGACCGCGACCCGCGCATCCGCGATCTGGTCGCTCTGCCCTGGTGTTCGCTCGACAACGACGACTCGCTCGACCTTGACCAACTCACCGCCTGCGAAGTGCTGACGGACGGCCGCATCAAGCTGCTGGTGGCGGTGGCGGACGTCGACGCGCTGGTCGGCAAGGGCACACCGATCGACCGCCATGCCTGGACCAACACCACTTCGGTCTACACCTCGGCGGTGATCTTCCCGATGCTGCCCGAGCGGCTGAGCACCGACCTGACCTCGCTCAACCCCGGCAAGGATCGGCTGGCGATCGTGAGCGAGATGATCGTCAACGACGATGCGTCGATCACCAGCGCCGACGTCTATCGCGCCCGCGTGCGCAACCAGGCCAAGCTGGCCTACGACGCGGTATCGGCCTGGATCGACGGCAGCGCGCCCCTGCCACCCGCGGCGCAGGCGGTGCCGGGCATGGACGCGCAGCTGCGTGACCAGGACGCGGTGGCGCAGCGCCTGCGCGAGCGCCGCCATGCGCAAGGCGCCCTGGAGTTCGAGACCATCCAGCCGCGCGCAGTGTTCGAAGGCGAGCGGGTGGTCGACATCCGGCAGCAGGCGCACAACCGCGCCCGCCAGCTGATTGAGGAACTGATGATCGCCACCAACGGCTGCATCGCCCGGTTTCTGGCCGCAACCGGGGGCGCGTCACTGCGCCGCGTGGTGCGCTCGCCCGAGCGCTGGTCACGCATCGTCGAGGTGGTGCGACGCCACGGCGACAGCCTGCCCGAAGAAGCCGACTCGCGCGCGCTCGAAGCCTTCCTGGCGCGCCGCCGTGTGGCCGATCCGCTGCGCTTCCCGGACCTGTCGCTGGTGATCGTCAAACTGATGGGGTCGGGCGAGTATGTGGTCGAGCGCGGCGGCAGCGAACCGGTCGGCCATTTCGGCCTGGCGGTGCGTGACTATGCCCACTCCACTGCGCCGAACCGCCGCTTCCCGGACCTGATCACACTGCGCCTGGTCAAGGCGGCGCTGACCGCGTCGCCGCAACCCTATGACGACAAGGAACTGGTGGACCTGGCCTCGCACTGCACGCAGCAGGAGGACGCAGCCCAGAAGGTCGAGCGGCGCATGCGCAAGTCCGAAGCCGCGCTCTTGCTCGAATCGCACGTCGGACAGGTCTATGAGGCCATCGTCACCGGCCGCTCGGCCAGCGACTCCTGGGTGCGTGTGTTCAAGCCGCCGGTCGAAGGCAAGCTGCTCGGCGCGGGCCGAGACCTGGACGTCGGGGACACGCTGCACGTGCGCCTGGTGCTGGCCGACGTCGAGCGGGGCTTCATCGACTTCGTCAGGGTCGACTGATCGGCTCTGGCGGTCGATGGCGCGCGAGGCAGCGGCGGCGAAGTTCCGAACGAGCCTGATAGCCCCATCGATCCGCGTTGACCGGAATGCACACGCCGCAAGACCGGGCCGCGGGCCTGTCGGTGCGTAGGCGCGCCCGCCGGCAATTTGCTGCGCTCAACGACGGGCTGGTCTCCACCGCCTACCTGATGCTGGGCGTGGGCGCCGCGCAGGTCAGCCCCGGCAGCATCCTGCTGACCGGTGTTGCCGGCCCGGTGGCAAGGCAGCTGATGGCACACGATGCGCTGGGCGCACACGCACGCGACGAACTCGGCATCTGCCAAGCCCTGGCCGCACGCCCGCTGCAGGCGGCGCTGGCTTCTGCGGCCAGCTTCGCGGCCGGTGCGGCGGTACCGCGGGCGGTGGCGCTGGCCGTGCCCGGCCCCGGCTTGGCGGCATGGATGAGCGCCACGTCGTTGGCGGTGCTGGCATTGCTGGGCGCCGTGACGGCCCGCGCCGGCGGCGCCAGCATGGCGAGCGGTGCGCTGCGCGTCACGTTGTGGGGTGCGCTGGCACTGGGCATCACCGCCGCCGCGGGACACTTGTTCGGCACCGTCGGGCAGGTCGATGTCCGACCCTGCCGAGGCCGACCTGGAACAGAAGGTCTTGCTGGTGCTGCTGATGGTGTTACTGATCGTGATCCTGTCGCTGCATCTGGTGTTGGCCGGCGTGGTGCACGAATCGGCCGCACTGTATGCAGAACTGAAATCCCCTGAAATCGACCCCGAGCGCTACTTCCATCGCCTGTTCGATGTGCTGCCGTCGTGAGCGACCAGCGTGCTGGACCGTCTGGGCCTGGCCAGTTTCGCCGCACTGCAGCGCAACTCAGCACGTTGGGCGGCATGGCGGCGATGGGCATCAACGGCTTCGTGCTCGGCCCGGAGATTGCCGCAATGTTCATCGCGGTCTGGCACCTGCGCCTGGCACTCGACGCGGATGCGCACCCGCGCCACCCTTGAAGGCGTCAGGCGCTACCTGGCCGGACGCTGCAGCAACAGGCGGTCGAACACCGTGATGGGGTCGCGCGCGTCGGCGCGGGTCAGGGCGCAGACCGTTGCCCGTACAGCCGCGCCAGCAGCCGATCGAAGGCGGCCTGGCGCTGCGGCGCGGTGGGCTGCAGCACGCCCTGCTGCTGCAGCACCGCGATCAGCTTGGTCGGCGCCACGCGTTTGTCGCCGACGATCTCGACATGCCCGGCGTCGACCTGCACTCGACTGACACGTGGGTCGTTGTCCGGCACTGGGGTGCGCTGTTCGGCCAGCGAGAAAATGTCGTCGCTCTCGACGCAACGGCCTTCGGCGTCGCTGCGGCAGCTGCCGCGTTCGTCGGTGTCGATCTTCAGGTGCTGGCCGACCCGCGCCGAAAGCGCACCGGGCTCGAGGATGAAGGGTGACGCGAAGGTGATGTCGGCCCACTTCGGCCCGGTCGCCGCCAGGCAGCTCAAGGGCAGCAGGCCCAGCGTCAGCGGGTAGAGCCAGCGCCGGCCGCAAGTGCGCGCCGACTCGATGCCCGAAAACGGGCCTGAAACCGTCACCAGCCGCAGGTCGACCGGCGCCGCAGGCAGTGGCGCCGGCAGCTCGTCGGTCAGCGCCCGGCGTGCCACCAGCGCGCCCTGGCTGTGGCCGATGAGGTCGATCCTGGGCACCTGCGACTGCTCGGCCAGCTGCCGCAGGGCGTGCCGAAGTTCGGCTGCACTGTCGCCGAGCCGGGCCCGGTCGTCGTAGGTGAAGCAGGCCGATTGCTGGCCGTGGAAGGCCAGCACCTGGGCCAGCGCGCGGAACTGCCCCGACGAGCCGAAGCAGCCGTGCACCAGCACCGTCACCGGCTGGCGTGCGTCGAGGTGAAGTCGGCGGTCGGGGTTGTCGGTGCAGGGGCCGAACCCGGCAATGGCCAGCGTAGTGTCGGGCGCCGGCAAGCGGCCAGGCTCGAGGTCGGCAGCGATGGTGGCGTCGCGTGTCGCGCAGCCGACGAGCAGCCACAACAAGCTCAAGAGGGTCAACAAGTGGGCAAAGCGAAACATGTCGGGTCTCGGCTCCAACGGGGCAGGTTCGGCCGGTCTGGCGCGGCACCCCATCCGATTCTTGCCGAAGGCGGTCCGACTCGCTGCAGTATTACGGCCTGCCGGGCGCTGACGACGCTTGACGAGGCAGTGGTCGCTTGAGGCGTGCCTTGCCCTTTGACCGCGAACCTTGGTAGCCGTCTATGCCGATCGAAGCGAGTGCTCAATGCAAGCTGGCCAACTCATCCACGAAGAGGAACGCCAAAGCCAGTTTTGGGGCCGGTCTTCTGACAAGCTGCGCGGTCGCCGCACGATCTGGCGGTCGATTGCCGAATCATCCAACGCCTTTCCGCGCCAAGCGCGTCAGTTCTCTGCAATAGCAAGATCTGTCGCCCCCGGCACTCATCTGGCTCAGGTTTGGATCGGCACCACTCTAATAAAAACAGCCCCCGAAGGGCTGCGGTCAGCCCCAAATCACTCCCACTCGATCGTCGCCGGCGGCTTGCTGCTCACGTCATACGTCACTCGGTTGATGCCCCGCACCTCGTTGATGATGCGGCTGGAAACCTTCTTCAACAACGCATAAGGCAGCTCGACCCAGTCGGCGGTCATGAAGTCGCTGGTCTGCACCGCGCGCAGGGCCACCACGTGCTCGTAGGTGCGGCCATCACCCATCACACCGACGCTCTTGACGGGCAGGAAGACAGCGAAGGCCTGGGCGGTCAGCTCGTACCAGCTTTTGCCGCTGGCCGGGTCGATGGTGGCGCGCAGTTCGTCGATGAAGATCGCGTCAGCGCGCTGCAGCAGGGCGGTGTATTCGGGCTTGACCTCGCCCAGGATGCGCACGCCCAGCCCCGGGCCCGGGAACGGGTGGCGATAAACCATCTCGGCCGGCAGGCCCAGCGCCACGCCAAGTTCGCGCACCTCGTCCTTGAACAGGTCGCGCAGCGGCTCCAGCAATTTCAGGCCCAGCGTCTCAGGCAAACCGCCCACGTTGTGGTGGCTCTTGATTGTGGTCGCCTTCTTCGTCTTGGCGCCGCCGCTCTCGATGACGTCGGGGTAGATCGTGCCTTGTGCCAGCCACTTCGCGTTCTGCAGCTTCTTCGCCTCGCGCTGGAACACCTCGACGAACTCGCGGCCGATGATCTTGCGCTTGGCCTCGGGGTCGGTCACGCCCTTCAGATGACCCAGGAACTGCGCACTGGCGTCGACGTGGATCACCTTGGCATGCAGGCGGCCGACGAACATGTCCATCACCAGCTGCGCCTCGTTCAGCCGCAGCAGGCCGTGGTCGACGAAGACGCAGGTCAGCTGATCGCCGATGGCGCGGTGGACCAGGGCCGCGGCGACGCTGGAGTCGACACCGCCCGACAGCCCCAGGATCACCTCTTCAGGGCCCACCTGCGACCGGATGACGGCCACGGCTTCTTCGACATGGTCGCGCATCACCCAGTCGGGGCGCGCGCCGGCGATCTTCAGCACGAAACGTTCAAGCAGCGCCCGGCCCTGCACCGTGTGCGTGACCTCGGGGTGGAACTGCACCGCGTAATAACCGCGTGATTCGTCGGCCATGCCGGCGATCGGGCAGCTGGGCGTGCTGGCCATCAGCTTGAAGCCCGGCGGCAGCGCGGTGACCTTGTCGCCATGGCTCATCCAGACCTTGAGCATGCCGTGGCCTGCCGGCGTGCTGAAGTCCTGGATGCCGTCCAGCAGCCGCGTGTGGCCGTGCGCGCGCAGCTCGGCATAACCGAACTCGCGGTGTGTGCTGGCCTCGACCTGCCCGCCCTGCTGCACCGCCATCGTGAACATGCCGTAGCAGATGCCCAGCACCGGCACGCCCAGGTCCCACACGGCCTGCGGTGCCCGCAGTTCGTGCTCTTCGTAGGTGCTGGCATGGCTGCCGGACAGGATCACCGCCTTCGGCGCGAAGCGGCGCACGAAGTCGTCGTCGACGTCGTTGGGGTGGATTTCGCAAAAGACATGGGCCTCGCGCACGCGGCGCGCAATGAGCTGGGTGACCTGCGAGCCGAAATCGAGAATGAGGATCTTGTCGTGCATGCTGATGGTTCAGGCCGCAGCGGCGACCGCGACTGAGGGCTGGCGACGGAAATGGCGGATGGCGATGGCGGCGCCCACGGCCTGCAGCAAGGCGCAGAAAAAGAAGGGCAGGCCGATCCAGACATCGCCTGGCGGTCGATGCGACACCATGCCCAGCAGCGAAGCGCTGAGCACCGGCGCCAGCACCGCCATCAGGCTGTTCAGCGACGCCACCGAACCCATGGTCTGGCCCTGCTCGTGTGATTTCGCGGCATTGGACACCAGGCTCTGGATCGACGCCTGCGCACCGCCGCCGATCAGCGTGCCGACGATGATCACTGCGAACATCATCCAGCCCTCGCTGGCCAGGCCGAAGCCCAGGTAGGTGAGCGATGATCCCACCAGCCCGATCACGGCCAGCCGCATCGGCGACCAGCGCGCCAGCATGTGCTTGAGCAGCAAGCCCTGCACCAGGGCCGACATCAAACCGACCGCAAACAGCGACCAGCCGTTTTGCGCCGGGCCCCAGCCGAACTTGAAGGTGGTGTACAGCACCCAGCTGATGTGCAGCGTGAACTGGGCCAGCGAGGCCAGCGCGATCACCGCGACCAGCGGGCCCACGCCCTGCAGCCGCGACAGTCCGCGCAAAGCGCTGACCGGATTGGCACGCCGCCAATCGAAGGGCCGGCGCTTGTCGGCCGGCAGCGACTCGGGCAGCACGAAGGCGCCGTACAGCCAGTTCGTGATCGCCAGCCCACCGGCGACGAAGAACGGCAGGTGCACGTCGATGGCGCCCAGCAGCCCGCCCATCACCGGGCCCAGAATGAAGCCCAGGCCGAACATCGCACCGATCAGGCCGAAGCGGCGCGCGCGGTCTTCAGGCAAGGTGATGTCGGCCACGTAGGCGTTGGCCACCGCGGCATTGGCCTGCATCAGCCCGCTGATCAATCGCACCAGGATCAGCATCCAGAGCGCCGTGGCCAGCCCGGTGACGATGAAGCTCAGTGCCAGTCCCGAAAAACCGATCAGCAGCACCGGCCGGCGCCCGTAGCGATCGGAAAGCGCGCCCAGGATCGGTGCCCCGAAAAAATTGGCCGCACCAAAGGCGAAGGTGACGACGCCGAACCAGTAGGTCTGCTCGGCCGGCGACGCGGTGAAGGTGCCGACGATCAGGGGCAGCACCGGCACGATCAGACCGATCGACATCATGTCGATCAGCACCGTGATCATGATGAAGGGCATGGCCGCCTTGCGGCCCTTGCCCGCGGCAGCGGTCATGCTCATTCCATCCGGTAGTTCGGCGCTTCCTTGGTGATCTGCACGTCGTGCACATGGCTTTCGCGAATGCCGGCGGCGGTGATCTCGACGAACTGGGCACGCTGGTGCATGTCGGCAATGCTGCCGCAACCGCAGTAGTGCATGGCCGCGCGCAGGCCGCCGGCCATCTGGAACACGATGGCCACCATCGACCCCTTGTACGGCACCTGGCCTTCGATGCCCTCGGGCACCAGCTTGGCGGTATTGGGGTTGTTGGCGTTGTCTTCCTGGAAGTAGCGGTCTGCGCTGCCCTGCTGCATGGCACCCAGCGAGCCCATGCCGCGGTAGGCCTTGTAGGTTCGGCCCTGGTACAGGATCGTCTCGCCCGGCGCCTCTTCGGTGCCGGCGAACATGCCGCCCATCATCACCGTGCTGGCGCCGGCGGCGATCGCCTTGGCGATGTCGCCCGAGTAGCGGATGCCACCGTCGGCGATCAGCGGCACGCCGCTGCCGCGCAGCGCGGTGGCCACGTTGTCGATGGCCATGATCTGCGGCACGCCCACACCGGCCACGATGCGCGTGGTGCAGATCGAGCCCGGGCCGATGCCGACCTTGACCGCGTCGGCGCCGGCTTCGACCAGTGCCAGCGCACCTTCGCCGGTAGCGATGTTGCCGCCGATCACGTCGATGCCGGGATGGTGGCGCTTGACCCAGCGCACGCGCTCGAGCACGCCGGTACTGTGGCCATGCGCGGTGTCGACCACCAGCGCATCGACACCGGCCCGGGCCAGCAGTTCGACTCGCTCTTCGGTGCCCTCGCCCACGCCCACCGCGGCCGCCACACGCAGCTTGCCATGGGCGTCGCGCGCCGCGGCCGGAAAGTCGGTCTGCTTGGTGATGTCCTTCACCGTCATCAGCCCGCGCAATTCGAAGGCATCGTTGACGACCAGCACACGCTCAAGCCTGTGGTGGTGCATCAACGCCTTGCCGTCTTCCGGCGAGCTGCCCTCGTGCACGTAGATCAAGCGATCACGGGGCGTCATCACCTCGCGGACCGGCGCATCCAGGCGGTTTTCGAAGCGCAGGTCGCGGTTGGTGACGATGCCGACCACGGTCTTGCCCTGCAACACCGGGAAACCGGAAAAACCATGCTGGCGCGACAGCGCCACCACCTGACGCACGGTGGTCTCGGGCGTCACGGTGATGGGGTCACGCAGCAGGCCCGATTCATAGCGCTTGACACGGGCCACCTCGGCCGCCTGCTGTTGCGGCGTCAAGTTCTTGTGCACGACGCCGATGCCACCCTCCTGGGCGATGGCGATGGCCAGACGCGCCTCGGTGACGGTGTCCATCGCGGCCGAGACCAGCGGCAGGTTGAGGCGGATGTTGCGGGAAAGCTGGGTCGCGAGGCTGGTGTCGCGCGGCAAGATCTGGGAATGGGCGGGGACCAGCAACACATCGTCGAAGGTCAGCGCTTTGCCGAGTAGGCGCATGAAAAAGCTCCGGGCGCAAAATCGAATTATAGGGATGACCCCTGCGTCGACCGGGCTGGGCCAATCACTCTGCGGCGTGTGGCGCCGGTTACAGACCGAGCCGCTGCGGCGCCGGCACGGCACTACACTTGCAACCATGCGTTGTCACCCGCCTTTACAGTCAGGCCCTGGCACTTGCTTACGCACGGGCCGGCTGATGGTCGCTGCGCTGTTGCTGTGCATGGCCATTCCGGCCGCTGCGCAATGGATGTGGCGCGACGCCAACGGACGCGTCACAGCCAGCGACATCCCGCCGCCGCGCGAGATCCCGGACAAGGACATCCTGCATCGACCGTCGGGCGCCAACAGGGCGTCAGCGGCGCCCGCAACGGCAGCGGCTGCCGCGTCGGCGCCGGCCTCAGCGGCCGCGGCTTCAGCGCCGGCCGGCGACAAGGACCTGCAGGCGCGCAAGCGCGCGGCCGACCAGCAGCAGCAAGCCAAGGCCAAGGCCGAAGAACAGCGCAACGCCGCCATCCGCGCCGACAACTGCAGCCGCGCACGCAGTCACCTGACCACGCTGGAGAGTGGCCAGCGTCTGGCCAAGATCAACGACAAGGGCGAGCGCGAGGTGATGGACGACAAGACCCGGGCCGACGAGGTTCGCCGCGCCCGCGAGGTCATCGCGTCCGACTGCAAGTAACGCCGCTGAAGGGCGTCAGCGCGCGGCGCTGCGCTTGCCCTGGTAGCGCTGGCGACGCGCCTCTTTCGGATCGACCAGCAGCGGCCGGTAGACCTCGACCCGGTCCCGCTCGCGCAAGACCTGTTCCGATGGGCAGGCCCTGCCCCAGACGCCCAGGCTCAGATCTGTTGCCGGCAGGCCATGGCGCTGCAAGACGCCGCTGGCCTGCACGGCGTCGGCCACGGTGCTGCCAGCTGCCAGGCGCAGCGGCGTCAGGTCCAGTTGTCGCGGCGCGGGGCAGTACACCACCTCCACCGCGATCGTCGCGGCGGGCTCGGCATCAGCGCGGGCCATAGACGTCTTCGGCGCGCTGCACGAAAGAATCGACGAAGGTGTTGGCCACACGGTCGAACACCGGGCTGACCACGGCCTCGAGTGCGCCGCTGGAAAACGCATAGCGAAGGTCGAACTCGATCTTGCACGCCAGGTCGTCGCTGCCCGGCCGGCCCAGTGGCCGGAAGCGCCAGGCACCTTCGAGCAGCGAAAAGGGGCCGTCGACCAACTGCAGGCTGACCTGTTCGCCGGTCACATAGTGGTTGTGCGTGGTGAAGGCGTGGCGCACGCCCATGTAGGCCAGCCCCAGGCGGGCCACGTCACCGCCGTCCTGCGCCCGCTGCACCTCGGCGCTTTCGCACCAGGGCAGGAAGCGCGGATAGTCCTTCACGGCGACCACCAGATCGAACATCTCGCGCGGCGAATACCACAGCAGGACCGACTTGCTCACGTGCTTCATAGAATGCAGCCATTGTAGAAGTGCCTCTTGCGGCGCCGCTGCCTCCCCTCACATTGCATTGCATGGCCTTCATCGCCGAAAACCGCCGCGCCCGACACGACTACAGCATCGAGGAACAACACGAGGCCGGCATCGTGCTGTCGGGCTGGGAGATCAAGGCCATCCGTGCCGGCCAGGTGCAGCTGACCGACGGTTATGTGCACATCCGCGATGGTGAGTTGTTCATGATCGGCTGCCGCATCAACGCGCTGGGCAGCGCCTCGACCCATGTGCAGCCGGAACCCGACCGCACCAAGAAGCTGCTGATGCACAAGGAAGAGATCCGCCGCCTGGTCGGCAAGGTCGAGCAGAAGGGCTTCACGCTGGTGCCGCTGAACCTGCATTTCAAGGGCGGGCGCGTCAAGGTCGACATCGCGCTGGCCAAGGGCAAGGCGCAGCACGACAAGCGGCACGACGAGAAGAAGCGGGACTGGGAGAGAGAGAAGGGCCGCCTGATGCGGCACAAGGTCTCTGGACCCTCCAAGGCCAGTTAGCCCAGCACCTTCAGCGCCTGCGTCAGGTCGGCCTTCAGCGCGGCCACCGATTCCAGCCCGATCGCAAAGCGAACCAGCGTGCCCGGATAGGCCTTGTCGCCGCGCATGGCCTGCAGGTCGTAGGGCACGGCCAGGCTGACCGGGCCGGCCCAGCTGTAGCCGATCTTGAACAGGTTCAGCGCGTCGACAAAGGTGTCGACCTGGGCCGAGGCAAACCGTGCATCGAACATCACCGCGAAGAGCCCCGCTGCAGCCGTGCATTCGGCCTTCCAATGGGCATGGCCGGGGCAGCTGTCCAGCGCCGGATGCAGCACACGGCTGATCTCGGGCCGGGTCGCCAGCCAGGTCGCCAGTTCACGCGCGGCAGCATCGTGGGCGTGGTAGCGCAGGGCCAGCGACGGCAGTGACCGCAGCACCAGCTCGGCGTCGTTGGCGGCCACGCCGTAGCCCAGGTGCATGTGGGCGAGCTTGAGGCGTTCGTGCAGCGCGGCGTCGCGTGTGGTGACCGACCCCATCAGCACGTCGCCACCGCCCGACGGAAACTTGGTCAATGCCTGCATCACGACATCGATGCCCAGATCGAAGGGCCGAAACGCGATGCCGGCGCCCCAGGTGTTGTCGAGTGCCGTGGTCACGCCCCGAGCACGCGCCGCCTGCACCAGAGCGCGCAGGTCGGGAAATTCCATCGTCACCGAGCCGGCAGCCTCGAGCCAGACGAGTTTGGTGTGCGACCCGATCATCGCGGCCAGCGACGCTGCATCTTGCGGGTCGTAAAAGCGGTGCGTGATGCCATAACGCGCCAGGTCGGTGCGCGCGAGTTCGCGGCTTGGGCCGTACACGTTATCAGGCAGCAGCACTTCGTCGCCCTGACCCAGCAGCGCCAGATTGACGACGGCAATCGCCGCCAGACCGCTGGGCACGAGCAGGCATTCGCTGCCACCTTCAAGCGTGGCGATGCGCTCTTCGAGCGTGAAGGTGGTCGGCGTGCCGTGCAGGCCATAGGTGTAGCCGGCCTTGTTGCGCCAGTCGCGTGTGCGCAAGGCGGCCACGTTCTCGAACATCACGGTCGAGGCTTTGTAGACACCGACCTGCGGAGCCTCGAAGCCTTGTGGGGCGCGATAGGGATGGTGGATCAGCGGGGTGGGATCGAAATCGTTCATGGCAATTGGTGCTTGGGTTCAGATCGGCGTGCCGACCAGGTCATGGCCTTCGGCGGCGACGATGCGCACGCGGGTGAACTCTCCCGCCTTCAGCGTTCGAGACGCCTTTTCGGGCGGCAGCAGTCGAACGCTGCCGTCGATCTCGGGCGCGTCGGCATAGCTGCGGCCGCGGCCGCCCTTGCGCCCCAGCGACGGCGCGCTGTCGACCAGCACCTGCATGCTGGCGCCGATGCGGCGCTGCAGCTTGGCGGCGGACACTGCCTCGGCCACGGCCATGAAGCGCGCGCGGCGCGCCTCACGCTCGGCCTGTGGCAGCTGGCCCGCCAGCGCATTGGCTGCGGCGCCGTCCACCGGTGAATAGGCGAAGCAGCCGGCACGGTCGATCTGAGCTTCGCGCATGAAGTCGAGCAGGGTCTCGAATTCGGCCTCGGTCTCGCCGGGGAAGCCGGCGATGAAGGTCGAGCGCACGACGATCTGCGGGCACAGCTCGCGCCAGCGCGCCAGCCGCTCGAGGTTGCGCTCACCACTGGCCGGGCGCTTCATGCGCTTGAGCATGTCCGGATGGGCATGCTGGAAAGGCACGTCCAGGTAGGGCAGCACGCGCCCTTCGGCCATCAGCGGCAGGATGTCGTCGACGTGCGGATATGGATACACGTAGTGCAGCCGCACCCAGGCGCCGTGCGCTTCGGCCAGCGTGGCCCAGCGCCTCGCACAGCTCGAACAGCCGCGTCTTGACCGGCTTGCCGTCCCAGAAGCCGGTGCGGTACTTCAGGTCGACGCCGTAGGCGCTGGTGTCCTGGCTGACGACCAGCAATTCCTTCACGCCCGATTCGAACAAGGCGCGGGCCTCGTTCAGCACGTCGCCGATCGGCCGCGACACCAGGTCGCCACGCAGGCTGGGGATGATGCAGAAGCTGCATCGGTGGTTGCAGCCCTCGCTGATCTTCAAGTAGGCGTAGTGGCGTGGCGTCAGCTTGATGCCGGCCACACCGCGAAACTCGGCGCGCGCTGCGGGCACCAGGTCGACGAAGGGGTCGTGCGGCTTGGGCACGTGCAGGTGCACCGCGTCCATCACTTCCTGCGTGGCATGCGGGCCGGTGACGGCCAGTACCTTGGGGTGGACCTGGCTCACCAGCTTGCCGCCGCCCGCACCGGCCTTGGCGCCCAGGCAGCCGGTGACGATGACCTTGCCGTTCTCGGCCAGCGCCTCGCCGATGGTGTCCAGGCTTTCCTTGACGGCATCGTCGATGAAGCCGCAGGTGTTGACGATCACCAGGTCGGCGCCGGCAAAGGTCTTGCTGGTCTCGTAGCCTTCGGCACGCAGCTGCGTGAGGATGAGTTCGGAATCGGTCAGGGCCTTGGGGCAGCCCAGGCTGACGAAACCGACGGTGGGCGCGCGGCCCATGACTGGAGAATCCATCGGCGAATTGTCGGCGATCGCCGGCGGCACCCGCAGCGCGTGCGGCTTACTGGTCGTCGGACCCGACCGGGAACCCAGGTACGCCGGGGAACAGCGCGCCCTTTTTCAGCTGCTCTTGCAGGCGATCGAACATGGCCTTGCTCTGCTCGAGGTAGGGGCCCATCAGGTTCTGCATCAGCGGCGTCTGGCCGCCCAGGAACTGTGTCCACAGTTCCGGCGTGAAGGCCTTGGGGTCGTACAGCCCCTTGCCCTGCGACGTCAGACGGCCCTGCAGCTCGACGAACGCACGCAGGTTGTTGTCCATGAACACGCCCATCATGCCCTGCATGGCGTGGCCGTAGTAGCGGATGATTTGCGCCAACGTCTCGGTGCTGAACATTGGCACGCCGCCCGATTCTTCCTCGAGGATGATCTGCAGCAGGATGCTGCGCGTGATCTCTTCGCCGGACTTGGCGTCGCGCACCTCGAAGTCTTCGTCGGCCAGCACCATGCGTTTGACGTCGGCCAGCGTGATGTAGCTGCTGGTCTGGGTGTCGTACAGGCGCCGGTTCGGGTACTTCTTCAGCGTGCGCTTGCCGCCGGCAGGCGAATCGGAGCCTTTGGCCGGTCTGCGGCGGGAAGTGGGCATGCGGGCGAACTCCTGGAAAGGGTCGGTCCCATTCTAGAAGCCGGCCCTGGGCCCGCCGCTGGGGAATTTCCCGGCGCGAAGCCTCAGCCTTCGCGCGTGAAATCGCGCGGCGGCCTTCGGCTGGCGCAAGGCTCCTTCCGGCACGCGTCCCGCCTCAGCCTTCGCGCGTGAAATCGCGCGGCGGCCTTCGGCTGGCGCAAGGCTCCTTCCGGACCCTTGCGTCCCGCCTCAGTGCCAGACGTTGAGGCTGAGGTTGACGTAGCGCCGCCAGTAGCCCGAACCGCCACCGCCAAGGCCGGCGCCCTGCCCCGCGCCGCCCAGCGCCAGCCGCAGCCTGAGTCCGGGGCTGACGTCCCAGCCCAGCCCCAGCTCCCACAGGTGCGGATGCCCATGGCTGACATTGCCCGCGTTGTCGGTCTCGCTCGAGGCACCCAGCGCCAGCTTGGCCTGCAGGTCGAAGCGCCTCATCTCATGGCTGACCGTGGTGTACACGCGGGCTTCTGCATAACGACGCGGGTTCCAGTAACCGCGCTCATGCACGGTGGCCGTCTCGACACGGTCGAAGCCGCTGGCCTCCAGGCCCAGGGCCACATGCGGCCGTGACCACAGCCGGCGTTCGACGCGGCCGTTCATTCGCAGCCGCGCATTGCCGTCGTCGAAGCGCAGCAAGGCCACGGCGCCCGCCAGCAGCCACTGCGCATCCGGCCGGTGTTCGACACCGGCCGACACCACGTCGACCGTCACCCGGTTGGCCACCGCACGCGGGGTCTCCACCAGCTCGCGCGTGGCCTCGGCATCGACACGCCAGCGATCGTGCGGCACCCAGGTCACGCGGGCCGAGGCCGTCACCGGACTCCAGTCGTCGAAATGATGAGCCCGCAATGCCACGCTGGGCCAGAAGGTGCCCGCAGCATCGGTGGCCTGGCCCAGCCGCCAACGGTAACTGGCCTGCAGCTGCGTCGCCCGCGGGTCGCCCAGCGGATCGACCAGCGACAGGCGGCGCAGCTGCACATCGAAAGTCGAGCCAGGCGCTGGATGCCAGCCGCCCCCGAGCACCGCCGCGCGCGCCACCAGCGCATCACGGTCTTCGGCACGCTCGACCGTGGCATAGCCGAACGGCGCAAGTTCGCGCCAGACGCGCCAGTCGCGCAGCCAGACGGCTTCGGCATCGGTGGCCCCGGCCAGCAATGGCCAGGCCCGGTCTTCGTAACCGGCCCAGCGCCAGGCCCGTGCCAGGTCGGCGCGCTCACCGGGGTGCACCGGTGCCGACTGGCGCAGGAAATCGCGCAAGGCGGCGCGGTGGTTGCCGGCAAAGTTGCGCGCGTTGGCCAACGCCCAGGCCAGGTCACGGTCGCCAGGCTCACGGCGCAGCAGCGCCTGCAGCTCGGTGATGGCCTGATCCTCGAACCCATTCCACAGCAGCGACATCGCCAGCCGGCGCTGCAGTCGCAACGAATCGGGCGCCAGGGCATGGGCCTGACGAAAGGCCAGCAGTGCGCCGGCCTGGTCGCCGCGCGCCTGCCGCGCCTGTCCCAGCCCGTCGAGCGCGTCGACGCGGGCAGCGCCTGGGGCTGCAGACAGTTCGGTGAACAAGGCTTCGGCGTCGGCGGCCGCACCGCTCCACAGGCTTTGCCAGGCCAGCGACGGCACGATGTCGGCCCGGCGCTGCGGTGCCAGGGCCAGCGCCTGCCGGTACAGGCGCGCCGATTCGGCATTGCGGTCGGCAAAACCGTTGACGCGGGCGGCTTCGATCAGCAGGTCGACGTCAGCGGGCCGCTGGCTCAACAACTGTGCATAGGCGCGCAAGGCGGCGTCGTGATCCCGCCGCTCGGTGGCCGTGCGGGCCTGGTTGAGCAGTCCGCCCGACGCGCTCTGGACAACGGCATCCGCAGCAACCACGGCTCCCGTGGCGGCCAGCCACAGGCCCAGCGCCACGGTCGCCGCACCCACAGTTCGCCGCATCACGATGCGCGCCCCACGCGCGCCGTCGTCCAGCGCACGGCCTGCTTTGCCGGCTTGCGAAACAGGTGCGGCAAGGCCGCCACCGTAGTCAACGCCAGAAAGGCCCAGTAGACGATCGGGTACCACACGGCATAGGGCAGGTAGCGCACGATGCCGGGGTCGTAGCGGCGGTCGATCAGCACACCCGTCAGCAGCTGCACCAGGCACAGCGTGGCGATCGCCATGCCCCACAGGTTGGGAATCGGCGACGCCCCGATGGGGGGCAGGCCGACCGAATAGGACAGGGTCCACAGCGAGGCCAGGAAGACGAAGCACACCGACCACAGAATGGACAGCGACGACTCCAGGAACACCGGCCACAGGCGGCGGCAGTTCCAGGTGCCCAGCACGTCGACATGCTTGCGCAGCACCTGGGCCAGTCCGCGCGCCCAGCGCAGGCGCTGATGCCACAGGCCGCGGTAGCTTAGCGGCACCGTCATCCAGCAGATGGCGCGCGGCTCATAGCGCACGTCGTAGTGGCGCTTCTGCAGCTTCCAGGTCAGTTCGATGTCCTCGGTGGGCATGTTGGGGCTGTAGCCACCGACGTCATAGACCGCACTGCGACGAAGTGCCGCGACCACGCCCGAGACCGTGACGATGCGCCCCCACACGCGCTGTGCGCGGCGCAGCAAGCTGATGATGGACGAGAACTCGACCGCCTGCAGCCGTGCCAGGAAGCTGCCGGCGTTGCGCACGCGCGGGTTGCCGGTGACGGCGGCCACGCGCGGCGAATCGAAGTGCGGCACGATGTAGCGCAGCATCATCGGGTCGGGTTCGGCATCGGCGTCCAGGCCCATCAGGATCTCGCCGCGCGACAA
Source organism: Rubrivivax sp. (assembly GCA_016707445.1). GTDB lineage: Bacteria > Pseudomonadota > Gammaproteobacteria > Burkholderiales > Burkholderiaceae_C > Rubrivivax. Next base: position 243,037 of record JADJHR010000005.1, on the reverse strand, counting down.
CGGCAGCGCATCGTTCAGTGCCATCGCCTTGCCTTCGTTGGCCGGCTTGCGAACGATGCGCAGGCGCGCATCGGCCATCAGCGGCTCCAGCGCGGCCACCGTGCCGTCGGTCGAGCCATCGTCGATCACGATGACCTCAAAGGCCGGATAGTCCAGGCGCAGCATGGCCGACACCGAGCGCCGAATCACCGCCTCTTCGTTGTGCGCCGGCACCAGCACGCTGACGAAGGGCAGGCGTTCGTCGGCGCGCGCCTCGTCGGGCGCGCTGGCGTTCTCCCAGCGCCAGCGAAAGATCAAAGCGGTCAGCATCCACATGATGCTGGTCACGATGGGGTAGGCCGCAAAGAAGGCCAGCACCCATTCGTAGGGCCAGGACAGCTGGATCTGCAACAACCAGGATTCGATCATCAGGGCAACACCCGCGGCGATGCGGGCGATTCGACAAAGCGCTTGGCGTCGCCCTCGACCAGGATGTCGATGCGGCGCGCCGACGCCAGGCACGGCCAGTCGGCCACGATGTGCCTGCCGTTGAAGTCAAGCTCGTAGGCCAGCGGCACCGTGCGGACAGCCCGCCGCGGCCCCTTGCGCCGATGGATGCCGACGTTGTGCGCCACCCACGACAGCGTCAGGATGGGCACCACCAGTACGGCGGCCAGCATCAGCAGCCGCAATTCACCAAGCTCAGGACGGTCGGCAGTGACACGCTGCCAGCTCCAGAAGAACAGCCACCAGCCGAACACGATCAGCGCACCGTGCACCAGTCGTCGCTGCCAAAGTCTGCGCAGGGACGGTTTGGGCTGAAGCGTCGGCAGGCGATCGCTGCTGGCCGCGCTGGGCCGGGCGTGTTGGCCCGGCCCGGGTCGCGGAGCCCTCACGCCCCGATCGGTCCGGCCGGTCGCCGGCGCACGGCCAGCGCCGCCGCCAATGCCGCGACCAGCAGCAAAGGCAGTGCAGGCTCGTCAACGGCGCTGCCCGGCACCAGGTTCGTCGTCGGCACCGGCGTCCACGTCGTACCTTCATCGCGTGACCAGCGCAGATCGACCACGCCGGCTTCCAGTCGGTTCCAGCTGCCCAGCTCGAATCCATACAGGCCGACCGACAGGTCCAAGTCGCCGGCAAAGCCGAGGCGATCACGGGAATTCAGAAAGTCCTTGCCGATCTCCAGCGTCTGGCCGCCTTCGCCGATCAGGCGAAAGAAAAAACCATCGTCGTACAACACGCTGAAGTTGTAGAGGCTGGCCTCGGTGACGCGCACAAAGCCGCTGAAATGCGAGGTCCAGTTGCCGGGGTTGGCGCCGCAGGCGCCGGCATCGAAAGGCAGCGCCGCCGCCGGGCCCCAGGTGCCCGAGTAGGCATTGTTGTAGCAGGGGTTGGCGTAGTTGATGCTGCTCACCTGCCCCGTCCACTGATTGACGATGGTGGGGGCACCCGGGCCGCCGCTTCCGGCCGCCGTCGCCTGGATCAAATCCCAATCGGCCCGGCCCCAAAGACCGGTTCCCCAGCCGAAGGTCCCGATTGCTACCCCGCTGCCGTAATAGCCAGGGGTGTTCACGTTGACGGGCTCGGTCCAGAGCACGCTGCTGCCGTGCCAGTTGGGGTCGATCTGCACGAAGCGGGCATCGGATCCGGTACCGGGCGCAAAACTGCCCGCGTACAGCGGCGCCAGGGCGGTCGGCGTCGAGTGCGCACCTGCGGCAGCCGCAAGCGTGGCCAGGCAGAGCAAGGTCTTGAGGGCGGCGGGGCGCGCAGGGGTGTTCGTCAGTTCCACGATGAAGTTCCTAATTGCAAGCAACCGTAAGCGTAGCCGCAGGCTCGACGGCGCTGCCCTATGTGTTCGATCAGTCCGCCAGAAACTTGGGCTTTCGACTCTCGGCGTGCAGCGGCCCCGCGTGACGTTTTCCCGAACGTTGCCAGGGCCTGCAGACTATCGGCGCCGGGCATGCCGCACGCCGGGCAGCCTGGCACTGGCGCAGGGCCTGCGCGATGCGGACAGCACTCTCGGCTTCGACGGTGAATACCATGCGCGCCATCGGCCCACCGGCAGTCTTGTGCGACTGTGAGTTCACGGCCGTCACGTTGAGCCGCTCTTTGCTCAGCAACTCGGTGATGTCGCGCAGCAGGCCCTGTCGGTCGTCGGCCTCGACGACCACGTCCAGCGGATAGACCGGCGGCTTGTCCGGCTGGCCGCCGCCCCATTGCACCTCGATCTCGCGGCCCGGGTACTGCTGCGCCATGTGGCGAAAGTTGCTGCAGTCGCTGCGGTGATGGCCACGCCCTTGCCACGGGTGACGAAGCCGCCGATCAGGTCGGGCGGCGCCGGCCTGCAACAACGGGCCAGTGTCGTCATCAACGAGCCCATGCCGACCACCAGCACCCCGCCGCCGGCCTGGCTGCGCGAGCGCTTGATCAGCGCCGCGTCGGCGTCGGCTGCCGGCGGCGTGGCCGGACGCAGCAGGTTCTCGATGTTGCGCAGCGAATACTCGTCCTTGCCCACCACCTCGAACAAGGCATCGGCCGACTTGAAGCCCAGCTGGTCAGCCAGGTGATCGAGCTTGAGCGCGGTGCGCCCCTCACGCTGCAGCAGCTTTTCAACCAGCTCACGGCCACGCGCGATGGTCGCCCCCATGGCCTGCACGTTGAACCAGGCCCGCACCTTGGCGCGCGAACGGGCCCCTTGCAGGTAGCCCAGGTCGGGATTGAGCCAGTCCAGCGACGGACCGCCCTCGCGGGTGGCCACGATCTCGACCGTCTGACCATGCTGCAGCGGCGTGTTCAGCGGCACCATCGCGCCGTCGACCTTGGCACCGCGGCAGCGGTGGCCCAGGTCGGTGTGCAGCGCGTAGGCGAAGTCCACCGGCGTGCCGCCGGCCGGCAGGTCGATGATGGTGGCCTGCGGCGTGAAGACGTAGATGCGGTCGTCGAGCCGGGCCTGCGGCAGCGCAGCGTTGCCAGCCGGGCCGCCGCTGAAGTCACGCTCCCAGGCCAGCAGTTCGCGCAGCACGGCCTTGCGCGCGTCGGCCAGGCGCTGCTCGTAGTCGCCGCTGGCGCTGACACCGGCGTAGCCGCGCGCGCCGGCCTCCTTGTACATCCAGTGCGCGGCCACCCCATGTTCGGCATGCTCGTGCATCGCGTGTGTGCGGATCTGCACTTCCAGCGGGCGGCCGTCGGTACCCAGCACCACCGTATGCAGCGACTGGTAGCCGTTGAGCTTGGGACGCGCGATGTAGTCGTCGAATTCGCCGTCGACCGGCACCAGCGACTCGTGGACACGCGCCAGCACGGCATAACACGCGACCTCATCGGAGACGATCACGCGCAAGGCGCGCGTGTCGAGCACGCGCTCGAAGGGCAGGTGCTTGCCCTGCATCTTCTTCCAGATGCTGTAAAGGTGTTTGGGCCGGCCCTGCACGTCGGCCGGGATGTGCGACTGCTGCAACAAGTCGGCCAGGCGCCGGCGTGCCTGCTCGACGCTGAGCTCACGCTCGGTGCGCTTTTCGTCCAGCAGTTCGGCCACCTTCCGGTAGGCCTGCGGGTCGAGGAAGCGGAACGCCAGGTCTTCGAGCTCCCACTTGATCTGCCAGATGCCCAGTCGATTGGCCAGCGGCGCGAACACCTGCTGCGACTCCAGCGCCAGCACCGCCGGGCAGTCCTGCTTGCTGGCCGCGAAGTAGCGCAGGGTCTGCAGCCGTGACGCCAGGCGCAGCAGCACCACGCGCAGGTCGCGGCTGAAGGCCAGCAGCATCTTGCGCACGCGTTCGGTCTGCAGCGCGCGCTGCTCGTCGCCCACCCGCGCATCGCGCACGGCGCGCTGGATCTGCACCAGTTTGCGCGTCAGCGTCACGAGGCTGGCGTACGACGGCCCGAACGCCCGGTTGACCACCTCTTCGGGCCGGGCCAGATAGTCGCCGGCATACACCAGATAGGCCGCCGCCTGCATGGTCGGCGCCGCACCGATGCTGCGCAGGATGGCGGCCACCCCATCGGCATGCGCCAGCGCGTCCTCGCCTGTGTCCAGCCGCTGGCCTGCCAGCAGCGGCTGCGCAAAACCGCGCGCGCGCTGCAACTCGTCGGCGCCCTCCTCGACCGCAGCGGCCGAGCCACTGAGCCTGACGATCGCGGCCGCAGCCTGCGGGGCCTCGGCGGCCGTGGTCTTCATGCGCCGAGCAGGAACTCCCGCACCACCTGGCGCTGCCCGGGCTGCACCAGGGTCGGGGCGTGACCGACACCGGCGAACTCGTGCAAGCGGGCGCGCGGGCCACGCTGCGTCATCGCCTGTGCAGTAGCCGCAGACAGCAGGTCCGACTCGGCGCCGCGCAGCAGCAGCGTCGGAAGCTTAAGGCTGTCATAGGCCTGCCACAGCAGGGCCTGGCCGGCCTCGGCCATCTCGGGCGTGATGGCCTTGAAGGGGACGGCGATCGCCGGGTCGTAGTGCGGCTTGAAACCGTCACCATCGGGCCTGAGCATGGGTCGTGTCAGTGCCAGCCATTGTTCACGGCTGTGTGGCCCGAAGCCCTGAGAGATCGCCCACATCGCATCGGCGGCCTCTTCGAGCGACGAAAATCGAACCGGCGCGCCCAAGTAGGTGCCGATGCGCTGCAGCGACGTCGGCTCGATCACCGGCCCCACGTCGTTGAGCACCAGGCGGCGCAAGGGCGAATGCGCCAGCGCGGCAACCCCCAGCCCGATCAGCCCGCCCATCGAGGTGCCGACCCAGTCGACGGTCTCGGCGTCCAGCCGTGCCAGCAGCGTGACCATGTCGGCCACGTAGGCCGGGATGGCGTAACCCATCGGATCGGCCAGCCAATCGGACCGGCCACGGCCGACAACGTCGGGGCAGACCACCCGATAGCTCGTCGCCAGGTCGGCCGCCAAGGTGTCGAAGTCGCGGCCCTGACGCGCCAGGCCATGTGCGCAGACCAGCACCCGGCGGTTGGCGGGGTCGCCCCATTCCCAGTAGGCCATGCGGTGCAGGCCGCGACTGTCGAGGCATTGAACGTAATGCAGGCGCGGCTCGGTCATGGTGGCGCAAGGTGGCGGTCGATAATCGTTCGATCCTAACCACTGCAGGAGTGATTCACATGCTGAACGGCAAGACAGCCCTGGTCACGGGCTCCACCAGCGGCATCGGCCTGGGCATGGCCCTGGCCCTGGCCCGGAACGGCGCGCGCCTGATGCTCAACGGCTTCGGCGACGTCGACGGCGCACTGGCCCAGGTGCGCCGGCATGATCCCAAGGCCATCCACGACGGTGCCGACATGAGCAAGGTCGAGCAGATCGAGACCATGGTGCGCCACTGCGAGAAGGCGCTGGGCAGCTGCGACATCCTGGTCAACAACGCCGGCATCCAGCATGTGGCGGCGATCGAGGATTTTCCGGTCGAGCGCTGGGACGCCATCATCGCCATCAACCTGAGCTCGGCCTTCCATGGCATGCGCGCGGCGCTTCCCGGCATGCAGAAGCGCAACTGGGGCCGCATCATCAACGTGGCCTCGGTGCACGGCCTGGTGGCGTCGGCGAACAAGAGCGCCTATGTCGCAGCCAAGCACGGCATCGTCGGGCTGACCAAGGTGGCGGCGCTGGAGAACGCCACCACCGGCATCACCGTCAACGCCATCTGCCCGGGCTGGGTGCTGACGCCGCTGGTGCAAAAGCAGGTCGACGCGCGTGCCGCCGCCGACGGCATCGACAACGACGAGGCCAAGCGCCGCCTGCTCGGTGACAAGCAGCCGTCGATGCAGTTCACCACACCCGAACAGCTGGCCGAGCTGGCGGTGTTCATGTGCTCACCCGCGGGCGACAACATCCGCGGCGTGGCCTGGAACGTCGACGGCGGCTGGGTGGCGCAGTAGCGGCCCCTACTCCGCATCCCCCCTCGCCTCCCCCGGGTTGGCCGGCTCGCCGCCGGGCCGTCTCCGCGCCTTGAGCTGCACGCTGCCGCTGACGGTGATGCTGACGCTGGCCTTGCCGGCTTCGACTGGCAGACTCTCGTCGGCCGACGTGGCGCGCATGGCCTGGGCACGAAACACCGGTTGCGAGCCGGCGATGTCATTGCCGAGGACCTGCACCTCACGCAAGGACCAGCTGCCGAAGCCGAACTGCCGGGCCACCTGGTCGGCCTTCAGCTTGAAGCGCGCAATGGCTTGCGCGGTGACATCGGCGTCGACCTTCTCGCGCGCCTCGCGCGACAACCCGAAGCTGGTGCGCGCCACGCTCAGGGTCTGGATGCGGCCGGCCAGCTGCGACAGCGCCGGCATGTCCTTGCCTTCGACGATCAACTCGGCCGTGCCGGTCCAGCCGTTGCTGCCGCCCTTGGGTGCGTAGCGCGGGTACAGCGAAAAGTTGCCCGTCTGCACCTCCACCAGGCCCGGTCTGGCGGCCTTGCGCGCCTCGGTCAGCGCGGCGTCAAGCGCCTGTTTCAGCTGTGACTGCACGGCGGCCGCATCGCTGCCTTCGCGGGTGGTCGAGAAGACGATGCTGAGCTGGTCCTTGGTCACCTCGACCGTGGCGCTGGCGCTGAGATTGACCACGTTCTGCGGCGGCACCGTGCTGACCACGGGTACCTGAGCCTGGGCCAGGCCCCCGGCCAGCATCAGCAGCGGGACCATGGAACGGGCGATGGTTTGAAAGGTCATGCGAGTCCCTGTCGATGTTGGCCTTGTGAGCGTACCGCATGCCTGCGACCCCGGTCGCGCGGCGCAAGTTCTGTAACAGATGGTCAAAGCGGGCATGAACCAGGGCGCTTCTGACGCAATCGACCCGCAAAATGCCGCTGTTACAATTTTGGAAGCCCGCCGATGAACGTTCCCGCCAACCCCAGGCCCGACCGCATTCTGGTCGTCGATGACGATGCCCGGATCCGCGATCTGCTGCGCCGCTACCTGTCGCAAGAGGGCTTCGAGGTGCTGCTGGCCGAGGATGCCAAGGCGCTGAACCGGGTGATGACACGTGACACGGTCGATCTGATCGTGCTCGACCTGATGCTGCCGGGCGAAGACGGCCTGTCGATCTGCCGCCGCCTGCGCGCCGCCAACGACGTGACGCCGATCATCATGCTGACCGCCAAGGTCGAGGACGTCGACCGCATCGTCGGCCTCGAGGTCGGCGCCGACGACTACCTGCCCAAGCCCTTCAACCCGCGCGAGCTGCTGGCCCGCATCCACGCGGTGCTGCGCCGCCGGCCGGCGCCCGAGGCACCCGGCGCACCGTCCAAGGACGCGCAGAGCGTCAGCTTCGGCCCCTTCGAGTTCGACCTGTCGCTGCGCCGGCTGACCAAGGAAGGCCAGCAGATCGCGTTGACCACCGGCGAGTTCTCGATGCTGAAGGCGCTGGTGCGCCATCCGCGCCAGCCGCTGTCGCGCGACAAGCTGGCGCAACTGGCGCGCGGACGCGAGTTCGAGCCCTTCGACCGCAGCCTGGACGTGCAGATCTCGCGCCTGCGCAAGATGCTCGAACCCGACCCGGCGCAGCCGCGCTACATCCAGACGGTGTGGGGCGTGGGCTACGTGTTCGTACCCGATGGCGCGAGCTGATCCCGTGCCTAGGTGCTGAGACTCGCTGACCGGTGCGCCCACTGCTGCCGCTAAGCCTTTTCTGGCGCACCTTTTTCCTGCTGGCACTGCTGCTGGCCGGCGGGGTGTTCGCCTGGGTGCAGACCTTGCGCGCGCTGGAGTTCGAGCCGCGCGCGGTGACGGCGGCGCAGCAGACGGCCAGCCTGGTAAACCTGTCGCGCGCTGCGCTGCGCCAGGCCGACGGCATCAACCGCGTGGCGATCCTGAAGTCGATGGGCGCGCAGCAGGCGGTGCGGGTGGCACCGCGCGAGCCGGGGGACCGCTGGGAGCCGTTCGAGGTCGACCGCTTCACACGCCGCGTCAGCGCAGAACTGCGCGCCAGCCTGGGTCCCGACGCCGTGGTCGCGCGCAGCGTCAATGGCAAGCCCGGCATGTGGGTGGGTTTTTCGATCGAGCGCGACCACTATTGGCTGCAGGCCGAGGTGGCGCAGGTCTCGCCGCTGTCGGGCAGCACCTGGTTCGTCTGGATCGGCATCGCCTTGCTGGCCACGCTGATCGGCTCGGCCGGCGTCGCCGGGCTCATCAACCGGCCGCTCAAGCAGCTGTCGTTTGCGGCCAGCCGCATCCGCGGCGGTGACCTTGATTCGCGACTGGACGAGAACACGCTGACCAGCGAGATCCGCGAGGTCAACATGGGCTTCAACCGCATGGCGCGCGAACTGGCGCGCGTGGAGGAAGACCGCGCCGTGATGCTGGCCGGCATCAGCCACGACCTGCGCACGCCGCTGGCCCGATTGCGGCTGGAAACCGAGATGAGCGTGTCGGACGAAGAGGCCAAGCGCAACATGGCGCTCGACATCGACCAGCTCGACGCCATCATCGACAAGTTCATGGACTATGCGCGCCCGGGCGAAACCCAGGTCGGCCCGGTCCCGGTGGCCAAGTCGATCGAGAAGGAGGCGGCGTCGTTCCGCGATCCGGCACAGATCCGCATCACCTCACGCGTGCCGGCCGACCTGCGGGTGATGGCCGACGAGACCGAACTCGGCCGCGTCTTCCTCAACCTGTTCGAGAACGCGCGCCGCTACGGCCGTGGCACTTACACCGGCATTGCCGAGGTGCTGGTCACCCATGTGCGCACCGGCGCCTGGGTGATCCTGACCGTGCGTGACCACGGCCCCGGCGTGGCGCCGGAAAAACTGCACCAGCTGACCACGCCATTCTTCCGCGGCGACGCCGCGCGCACCGCGGCCACCGGGGCCGGGCTGGGCCTGGCGATCGTCGAGAAGGCCTTGCTGCGCATGGGCGGCAGCCTGGAACTGGGCAACGCGCCCGGCGGCGGTTTGATGGCCCATGTACGGCTGAAGCGGGCGGCTTGAGTCACCGCGCGTCGGCGCGCTGCAGCAGGCACACCGCACGCGCCTCGATCGCCCGGCCCTCGCCCACCGGGCCCATCTTTTCGGCCGTCTTGGCCTTGACGTTGACCGCGTCCACGGCAGGCCCAGCAGCTGCGCGATGCGCTCGCGCATGGCCGGGATGTGCGGCGCCATCTTCGGCGCCTGCGCGATGATGGTGGCATCGACGTTGATCGGCTCGAAGCCGGCCGCGCGAACGCGACGCATGGCCTCGGCCAGCAGCACGGTCGAGTCGGCGCCGCGAAAGGCGACATCGGTGTCGGGAAAGTGGCGGCCGATGTCGCCCAGCGCCGCCGCGCCGAGCAGCGCGTCGGTGATCGCGTGCAGCAGCGCGTCGGCGTCACTGTGACCGAGCAGGCCGTGGCTGTGCGGGATCGTCACGCCGCCCAGCACCAGCGGACGGCCGACCACCAGCGGGTGCGTGTCCCAGCCTTCTCCGATGCGCAGTTTCATCAAATTCATCGTGTGCCCAGCAGACGTTCGGCCAGCGCAAAGTCGGCCGGCCAGGTGATCTTCAGGTTCTCCCATTCGCCGCTGACCAGCAGGGGCCGGTGACCCAGGGCCTCGATGGCACTGGCCTCGTCGGTGACATCGCCGCCAGCACGCGCCAGCGCCTGCTCGAGCAGCGCCAGGCGAAACATCTGTGGCGTCTGCGCGGCCCACGGCCCTGGCGCGGCAGCGTCCGGCGGCACGCCCGTCGTGTTCCCGCTTGAGCGTGTCGGCCACCGGCAGCGCCAGCAGGCCGCCGACCGCATCGCCGAGGCAGGCGCGATCAGCCGCTCGACCCACTCGGGGCGCAGCAGGCAGCGCGCCGCGTCGTGCACCAGCACCCAGTCCTGATCGCGTGCGCCGCGCTGGCGCAGCGCGGCCAGGCCGCCCAGCACCGTCAGCGCCCGAGTGGCGCCGCCGGCGCGCACCAGCCAGTTGCGGTCGTGTTCGGTGGCCGGCAGCAGCTGTTCGAAGTCGCGATCCTGCGCGCCGATCACCACCAGGGTGGCGTGGATGGCTTTGCAGTCACGCAGCGCCTGCAGCGTGTGCGCCACCAGCGGCCGGCCGCGCATGGCCGTGTACTGCTTGGGCAGCGCCGTGCCGGCGCGTGCACCCACGCCGGCACAAGGCACCAGTGCGAAGCAGCGTGGCGGCCGACCCAGGGCGGCGGCGATGGGAGTCTGCGGCGGATTCTGACGGCTCTCCGCCGCCCCCCGGGCGTCGTCGTTACAGAACCTCAGCGCATGCAAATCCCATCCATCGCAAGCGGGCAAGCGCTACACGCTGCCGCGGCCTGTCGGGTCGGCCGACGCCCTGCTGCTGGCGCGCCAGGCTGCGGCAGCCAGGTCCGCCGGCAGCATGCTGGCCATCGTGGCCGCCGCCCCGGCCGACAGCACGCGCCTGGCCGACGAACTGCCGTTCTTCGACCCGTCGCTGCGTGTGGCGTTGTTCCCGGACTGGGAGACGCTGCCCTACGACACCTTCTCGCCGCACCAGGACCTGGTGTCCGAGCGTCTGGCCACGCTGTGGCGCATGCGCAATGCCGATGTCGACGTGGTGCTGCTGCCGGCCACCACCGCGCTGGTGCGGCTGGCGCCGCCGTCGTTCATGGCCGGCACCACCTTCCACTTCAGGCAAAAGGCCAGGCTGGACGAAGCCGGCCTGAAGGCGCAGCTGACGCTGGCCGGCTACCAGCATGTCAGCCAGGTCGTGTCGCCAGGCGAATACGCCGTGCGCGGCGGCCTGATCGACCTGTTCCCGATGGGCTCGGCGGTGCCCTACCGCGTGGACCTGTTCGGCGACGAGATCGATTCGATCCGCACCTTCGACCCCGACAGCCAGCGCAGCCTGTACCCGGTGCCCGAGGTGCGGCTGCTGCCCGGGCGCGAGTTCCCGCTGGACGAGGCGGCGCGCACCGCCTTCCGCGCGCGCTGGCGCGAGCGGCTCGACGGCGACCCGACGCGCGTCGCGCATCTACAAGGACATCGCGCAGGGCATCGCCAGCGGCGGCATCGAGTACTACCTGCCGCTGTTCTTCGACCAGACTGCGACCGTCTTCGACTACCTGGGGCCGCAGACGCAGCTGGTGCTGCACGGTGAAATCGACGCCGCACTGCAGCGCTTCTGGGTCGACACGCGCGAGCGCCACCGCTTCCTGCAGCACGACCCCGAGCGCCCCATCCTGCCGCCCGAACAGCTGTTTCTGCGACCCGAAGAGCTGTTCTCGCTGACGCAGGCGCACGCCACGATGGCACTGCGCGGCGATGCCGCCGTGGACTGGGCGCGCCCGCTGCCCGATGTCAGCGTCGACCGCGGCGCCACCGAACCGCTGGCCGCACTGGAGCGCCATCTGCGTGCCACCCCGCACCGGGTGCTGATCGTGGCCGAGAGCGAAGGTCGGCGCGAGAGCGTGCTCGACCTGCTGCGCGACCACAAGATCGACCTGCCCAGCGTGGCCACGCTGGCCGAGTTCATCAGCACCGACGAGAAGGTGGCCATCACCGCGGCGCCGCTGGCGGCCGGTTTCCACTGGCACGACAGCGATGGCGGCGACGGCACGGTGTCGATCCAGTTCATCACCGAGACCGAACTCTTCGCCAGCTCGCCGCAGACCCGGCGCCGGCGCAAGCAGGAGCTGGTGACCGAGGTCGACGCGCTGTTCAAGGACCTGTCGGAGCTGAAGATCGGTGACCCGGTGGTGCACCTGAACCACGGCATCGGACGCTACCAGGGCTTGATCAACATTGACTTGGGTGACGGGGCCAGCGAGTTCCTGCACCTGGTGTACGCGGACAAGGCCACGCTGTACGTGCCGGTGGCGCAACTGCACCTGATCGGCCGCTACACCGGCGTCAGCGCCGACGAGGCGCCGCTGCACCGCCTGGGCTCGGGCCAGTGGGAGAAGGCGCGCCGCAAGGCCGCCGAACAGGTGCGCGACACCGCCGCCGAGCTGCTCGACCTGTACGCCCGCCGCGCCGCACGCGAAGGCTTTGCGCACCGCTTCAGCGCGCACGACTACGAGGCCTTTGCCACCAGCTTCGGCTTCGAGGAAACGGTGGACCAGCGGGCGGCGATCCATGCGGTGATTCAGGACATGATCAGCCCGAAACCGATGGACCGCTTGATCTGCGGCGACGTCGGCTTCGGCAAGACCGAGGTGGCGTTGCGTGCGGCTTTCGTCGCCGTGCATGGCGGCAAGCAGGTGGCGATCCTGGCGCCGACCACGCTGCTGGCCGAGCAGCACTACCAGACCCTGTCCGACCGCTTCGGCAAGTGGCCGGTGAAGATCGCCGAGCTCAGCCGCTTTCGCAGCGCCAAGGAGGTCAAGGCCGCGCTCGAGGGCATCGCCGACGGCACGGTCGACATCGTCGTCGGCACGCACAAGCTGCTCTCGTCGGAGGTGAAGTTCAAGCGCCTGGGCCTGCTCGTGATCGACGAGGAGCACCGCTTCGGCGTGCGCCACAAGGAGGCGATGAAGGCGCTGCGTGCCGAGGTCGACGTGCTGACACTCACCGCCACCCCGATCCCGCGCACGCTGGGCATGGCGCTCGAAGGCCTGCGCGATCTGTCGGTGATCGCCACCGCGCCGCAGCGCCGGCTGGCCATCAAGACCTTCGTGCGCAACGAGGGCAACGGCACCATCCGCGAGGCCGTGCTGCGCGAGCTCAAGCGCGGCGGCCAGGTCTACTTCCTGCACAACGAGGTCGAGACGATCGAGAACCGCGCGCAGGCGCTGGCCGAACTGCTGCCCGAGGCGCGCATCGCCGTGGCGCACGGCCAGATGCCCGAGCGCCAGCTCGAAACGGTGATGCGCGACTTCATCGCGCAGCGGCACAACCTGCTGCTGTGTTCCACCATCATCGAGACCGGCATCGACGTGCCCAGCGCCAACACCATCGTGATGAGCCGCGCCGACAAGTTCGGCCTGGCGCAGCTGCACCAGTTGCGCGGGCGCGTCGGCCGCAGCCACCACCAGGCCTACGCCTACCTGCTGGTGCCCGACGTGCAGGGCCTGACCAAGCAGGCCGCGATGCGGCTGGAGGCCATCCAGCAGATGGAGGAACTGGGCTCGGCTTCTACCTGGCGATGCACGACCTGGAGATCCGCGGCGCCGGCGAGGTGCTGGGCGAGAACCAGAGCGGCAACATGATGGAGGTCGGCTTCCAGCTCTACAACGAGATGCTGGCCGAGGCCGTGCGCTCGCTGAAGGCCGGGCACGAGCCCGATCTGCTCAGCCCGAGCGGTGGCTTCGGTGGCCTGTTCGGCGGTACCACCGAGGTCAACCTGCACACGCCGGCGCTGCTGCCCGACGCCTACTGCGGCGACGTGCACGCGCGGCTGTCGCTGTACAAGCGGCTGGCCACGGCGGCCAGCAATGACGCCATCGACCGCTTGCTGGAGGAGGTGACCGACCGCTTCGGCAAGCTGCCGGCACAGGGCCAGGCGCTGTTCGACACGCACCGCTTGCGCGTGCTGGCCAAGCCCTATGGCGTGGCCAAGATCGACGCGGGCCCGAAACTGATGAACATCGTCTTTCGCCCGAACCCGCCAATCGACGCGCAGCGCATCATCACGCTGGTGCAGAAGAACCGCGCCGTCAAGCTGGCCGGCAACGACAAGCTGCGCATCGAACGCGAATTCGCCAACGCGCAGGACCGTGCGCAGTACGTGCGCGACGTGCTGCGTGCGCTCGGCCCCCCCACCTCACAGACCACCGCCGCATGACGCCGACCGAGTACCGCCCAGGCTTGCACATCCGCGGCTTCACGCCGCCGCTGCGGCTGGCCGACTACAAGCTGATCGCGTTCGACATGGACTCGACGCTGATCAACATCGAGTGCATCGACGAGATCGCCGACATCGTCGGCCGCAAGGCCGAGGTGGCGGCGATCACCGAGGCCGCGATGCGCGGCGAGATCAGCGACTACAAGGACAGCCTGCGCCGCCGACTGGCGCTGCTGGCCGGCGCACCGGTGCAGGCGCTGCAGCAGGTCTACGACGAACGCGTGCGGCTGAACCCCGGCGTCGAGGTCTTCGTGCGCGCCTGCCAGTCGGCCGGGCTCAAGACCTTGCTGATCTCGGGCGGCTTCACCTACTTCAGCGAGCGCATCCGACATCGCCTGCAGCTCGACTTTGCGCGCGCCAACACGCTGGGCATTGCCGGCGGACGCCTGACCGGCACCTTGTTCGACCGCCCCTGGGGCGACATCGTCGATGGCGCCGAGAAGAAGCGTGTGCTGCTCGAGGTGGCCGAGCTGATGGGCATCGAGACCTCGCAATGCATCGCGGTGGGCGACGGCGCCAACGACCTGCCGATGATGGAAGCGGCGGGGCTGTCGATCGCCTATCACCCCAAGCCGGCAGTGGCCGAGCGGGCCAAGATTTCGATCCTTGCCGGTGGCCTGGACCTGGCGCTGGAAGTACTGACCGCTGCAGCCTGAGGGCAGCGGATCAGGCGTGCCGCAACGGCAGGGCAATGCCAGGCACCGCGCTCGAACGCTCGGTCATCCACGGTCGGCGACCGTGGCTGCATGGGCACGATCGGCCCGGCGCCCCGCCAGCTGACTGGCGCAGACCACGCCGATCAGCACCAGGCCGATCAGGTCGGTCATCCAGCCCGGCGTGATCAGCACCAACGCCGCTGCGATCAGCAGCAGGCGCTCCCACCAGCGTGCGCGGCCGAGGAAGAAATGTTCGTGCAAGCCACCAGCCAGGCAGATGACGCCGATCGACGCGGTCAGTGCGGCCAGGGTGACGTCGAACGGATCGCCGATCAACAACAGCGACGGTGCCGACACGAACATGAAGGGAATGATGTAGCCGGTCAACCCCAGCTTCACCGACGCCCATGAGGTCTCCATCAAGGTGGCCCCTGAGATGCCGTTGGCAGCGTACACCGCCATCGCCACCGGCGGCGTGATCGCCGACAGCACCGCAAAGTACAGCACGAACAGGTGCGCCGCTTCCACCGTCACGCCCAGCTTCACCAGCGCCGGCACCAGCAGCGCCACCTGCACGATGTAGGCCGGGGTGGTGGGCAGCCCCATGCCGAGCAGGATGCCGGCCAGCATGGTCAGCACCAGCGCCAGGAAGAGCGAGTTCTGCGACAGCGCCAGCACCACGCCGGTGAAGCTCAGGCCCAGCCCGGTGAGCGTGATGGTGCCGATCACGATGCCGGCGCAGGCGCAGGCCATGGCCACCATCACCGTGTTGCGTGCGCCGGACTCCATCGCCTCGGCAATCACCGACCAGGTGAAGGTGCGCCTTGTGCTTTCGCGCAGCCAGGTCGTCGGGATCACCGACGCCGTACCGACCAGCGCCGCAAAGGCCGCACTGCGACCGCCGAGCAGCACCGCAATGATCACCACCAGCGGCAGGAACAGGTGGCCACGCTCGACCAGCACCTGTTTGAGCCGCGGCAGGTCGGCGCGTGGCAGGCCTTTGAGCCCGACGCGCTTGGCCTCGAAATGCACGGCCATGAATACCGCCAGGTAATACAGCAACGCCGGCAGCAGGGCAAAGACGGCGACCTTCAGGTACGACACACCCAGAAATTCGGCCATCACGAAGGCAGCTGCACCCATGATCGGCGGCATCAGCTGGCCGCCAGTGGACGCCACGGCCTCGACCGCGCCGGCAAAGGCCGGGCGGTAGCCCGAGCGCTTCATCAGCGGAATGGTGAAGGTGCCGGTGGTCATCACGTTGGCCACCGCGCTGCCCGAGACGGTGCCGAACAGGCTGCTGGTGATCACCGCCACCTTGGCAGGGCCGCCCGAGGTGTGGCCCGCCAGGGCGAGCGCAAAGTCCATGAACAGCTGGCCGGCGCCGCTGCGTTCGACGAAGGCGCCGAACAGGATGAACAGCATCACGTAGGTGGCCGACACGTACAGCGGGATGCCGAAGATGCCCTCGGTGGTGAGGTACAGCTGGTCGAGCATGATGCCCGGCGACTGCCCGCCCAGCGTGAGCCCGTAGACCAGGAAGACGATCGCGGTGACCGGCAGGGCCCAGCCGGTGGCACGGCGCGTGGCCTCCAGCAGCAGCAGGATCAGGCCGCCGCCGAACACATAGTCGGCCACGCGCGGCTCGTCCACGTAGTACATGCGGTTCTGGATGTAGCTCAGCACCGCGGTCGGATACAGCGCACAGACAGCTGCCGCCAGCACCAGCAGCCAGCCCAGCACACCCGGTGTGGCCGAACGCCCCAGCGGCCCCGGCATCGTCAGAAAGGCCAGCACCAGCGCGAACGCCAGGTGGCCGCCGCGCATCACGTAGGCGTCGGGCGGGCCGGCAAAGGCCACGTACAGGTGAAAGGCGGACATCGCCACCGCAACCGCGGTGACGGCGCGCGCGGTGACTGCTGCGCCCGCCCAAAGGAAAAAAAGCAGGTGTGGTCAGAGCGCGCCCACTTCCTTGTAGTAGCGCAGCGCACCCTTGTGCAGCGGCACGCCCACGTCCTCGGCCATGCGCTTGGGCGTATTGCCCGCCATGGCCTTGGCGATGGCGGCCAGATCGGCGCTGTTCTGCACCATGCCCTTCAGCACCTTGTAGACCACGTCCTCGGCCAGGTCACAGCGCGCGATCACGTGCGTGGCATAGCCGATGGTCTGCACATCCTGCGTCTGCTTGGGGTAGCTGCCGGCCGGGATCACCAGCTTGGTGTAGCCCGGGTTGAGCTTGCGCATGGCCTGGAACTTGTCGTCAGGGATCGCCAGCACGCGGATGTCACGAGCCGATGCCAGGTCCATGATCGACGATGCCGGCACCGTGGTGCCCAGCGTGAAGACCTGCGCGTTGTTGTCCTTCATCAGCGACACCGCGTCGGTGTACGACACATAGCTCACGCGGCCGATGTCGGCGTACTTCAGGCCGTACACCTCCAGCGCCTGCTGGCTGATGAACTCGGCCGTGTTGCCCTTGGGCTGCACCGCCAGGCCCTTGCCCTTGAGCTCACCCAGCGACTTGATGCCCGAATCGGCATTGGCCACCACCTGGAAATACTGCGGGTACAGCGTGGCGACGTTGCACACGTTGCTGGTCTTCTCGTCGAAGGGCGGGCGCCCGGCCAGGCCGTCGACGGTGGAGATCGAGTTGCCGAAGCCGAAATCGGCCTTGCCCTGGTGCACCGCCTTCACGTTGGCAATGCCGGCGCCGGGCAGCACCTGCACCTTGATGCCGGCCTTGTCGGCGATGTTGGCGATGGCGCCGCCCAGCGGATACCACGACCCGCCTTGCGGCCCGGTCATCATGCGCACCTGCTGTGCCTGCGCCGCACCGACGGCGGCCAGGGCGAATCCGAAGAAGAGGGTCAAAGGGCGGTGGCTGGTATTCATGCGTGCTCCATAGGCTGAGATTCAAGTCGAAGTCGATCCTAGGTCAGGACCCCGGCTGCAGGGATCGGCACAAACGTGAATCCGCAAAGCAGCTGCTGCGCCTGACGTTTCAGTGCGCCGCCGTCGAACTCACCAGGTATCGATGAAGGCCCGCCGCGGCGGCAGCGGCGTGGCGCAGGCCACCGCCAGCACCCGCTGCACCCAGGCGCGCGTTTCGGCTGGGTCGATCACGTCGTCGATCTCCAGATGGCTGGCCAGGTTCAGCGCGTGCCCGCGCTCGATGGCCTGCGCCAGCAGGCGGTCGAACAGCGCCTGCCGCTGCTCGGCAGGTGCGGCTTCGAGTTCCTTGCGGAATCCCAGCTTCACCGCACCTTCCAGCCCCATGGCGCCAAATTCGCCGCTCGGCCAGGCAGCGATGGCCACCGGACGATGAAAGTGCCCTGCGGTCAGGGCCATGGCACCCAGGCCATAGCCGCGCCGCAGCACCACCGAAACCACCGGCACGCGCAGCACGGCGGCGTTGACGAACAGGCGCGACGCATGGCGCACCATGGCGGACTTCTCCGATTCGGGGCCGACCATGAAGCCGGGCGAGTCGACGAAGCTGACCAGCGGCAGTCCGAAGGCATCGGCCAATTGCATGAAGCGCGCCAGCTTGTCGCAGGCCGGCGCGTCGAGTGCACCGCCCAGGTGGCGCGGGTTGCTGGCCGCCAGCGCCACCGCCCTGCCGCCAATGCGCGCCAATGCGGTGATCACACCGACGCCGAAGTCGGCACGCAGTTCCAGCAGCGTTCCGGCATCGGCCACGGTGTGCAGGATGCGCCGCGGGTCGTACAGCGCATTGCGGTTTTCGGGAACGGCAGTGCGCAGGCCCAGCACATCGTCGCCGGAAACACCGGCCGGCTGCAGCGGCACGGTCAGCAGCGACAGCGCGGCCTTGGCCACCAGCACTGCTTCGGCCTCGTTGGCCACCACCCGGTCGACGACGCCGTTGGGCGCCAGCACCGACAGCGGCCCGACCGCATCGGCCTGTACCCGGCCCAGACCCCCGCCTTCGATCATCGCCGGCCCACCCATGCCGATGCTGGCACCCTGCACCGCGACGATGAGATCGCAGCAGCCCAGGATCGCGGCATTGCCGGCAAAGCAGCGGCCAGCCACGATGCCCAGCCGCGGCACCAGGCCCGACAGCGCGGCAAAGCGGCCGAAGGTGCTGCAGTCCAGCCCCGCCACCACCGGCGAATCGACGTCGCCCGGCCGCCCGCCGCCGCCTTCGGCAAACCAAACGATCGGCAATTGCTGGCGCGCGGCCAGATCGAGTACGCGATCGCTCTTGCGGTGGTTGTGATGGCCCTGGGTGCCGGCCAGCACCGTGTAGTCATAGGCCAGCACGGCCACCGGCCGGCCCTGCACCAGCCCGGTGCCGCAGATCAGGCCGTCGGCCGGGGTGTTGCGCTGCAGGTCGTCCAGCTCGCGCCGGCTGCGCTGCGCAGCCACCGCCAGTGCGCCGTATTCGGTGAAGCTGTCGGCGTCGAGCAGATCGGCCAGGTTCTCGCGCGCGCTGCGCAGTCCGCTGGCGTGGCGGCGCGCCATGGCCTCGGGCCTTGCCGCATCGGCCAGCAGCGCCCGCCGGGCCTGCAGGCGCTGCAGGTCCTGGCGCGCACCGGCCGCGACGGGGGCCGCAGCCAGCGCTGCCCCGTCGGCCCGTTCGGGCGGCTGCGCCAGCGGCTGCAGGCGCAGCAGCGTTTCGCCGGCGATCACCGCCTCGCCCACCGCGACCGCCAGCGACAACACACGGCCGTGGCAAGGGGCCTCGAGCGGCACCTCCATCTTCATCGATTCGAGCAGCAGCAGCACCGTGCCGGCCGCCACGTGCTGGCCCACCTGCACCTCGACGGCGATCACGCTGCCCTGCACCGGGGCCGGCAGCTCGACGACAGAAGCCGGGGTCACGGACGGTTCGGGCCCGCTCAGCCTGCGACTGCGACTGCGACCGCGTCCTCGTTGATCAGCCCGCGCTTGCGCAGCAGGGGCGTGACCGTGGGCGCACGGCCCCGGAAGGCGGCAAAGGCAGCACCCGGCTCCAGGCTGTTGCCGCTGCCGTAGATGTGGCGCTGCAGGCTTTCCGCCAGGCGCGGATCGAAGGGGTTGCCGGCTTCGCGGAAAGCGTCGTAGCCGTCGGCGTCGAGCACTTCGGCCCACAGGTAGACGTAGTAGCCGGCCGCGTAGCCCGACCCCGAGAACAGGTGCTGGAAGTGCACCAGCCGATGGTTGATGCCCACCCCGTGCGGCAGCCCCTGCCGCTGCAGCAGATCGGCCTCGAACGCGGCCAGGTCGGCTGGGGCTTCGGACTCGGTGCGCGCGTGCACCGCCATGTCGACCATGGCACTGGCGGTGTAGCGCACCGTCTCGTAGCCTTGGTTGAAGCGGCGCGCCGCGTGCAGCCGCTGCATCAGCGGCTCGGGGATGGGCTCGCCGGTCTTCCAGTGGCGCGCATGGGCGCGCAACACCTCGGGCTCGGACAACCAATGCTCGAACAACTGTGACGGCAGTTCGACAAAATCGCGCAGCACCTGCGTGCCTGAAAGGCGCTCGAAGGTGACATTCGACAGCAGGCCGTGCAGGCCGTGACCGAACTCGTGGAACAGCGTGCGCGCGTCATCCAGCGACAGCAGCGTGGGCTCGCCCGGTGCCCCCTTGGCGAAGTTGTTGTTGTTCAGGATCACCGGCAGCTCGGCCATCGGCGCAGGCGCGTTGCGGAACGCGCCCGATGCGTCGGGCGCATTGCGGTTCTGCCAGCGCAGCGAGCTCATCCAGGCACCGCTGCGCTTGCTGGCCCGTGCAAAGTTGTCCTGCAAGAAGATGCCCACCACATCACCGGCGGCGTTGCGCACCTCGTAGGCCCTGACGTCGGGGTGGTAGACCGGCAGGTCGGGGCGCGGCGCGAAGTGCAGCCCGAACAAACGCTGCGCGCAGTCAAAGGCAGCCTGCACCATGGCTTCGAGCCTGAAGTAGGGCTTGACCTCGGCATCGTCGACGGCATAGAGCGTCTGGCGCACCTTCTCGGCCCAGTAGCGCCAGTCCCAGGCCTCGATCTCGCCAGCAGCACCCTCCAGCGCCATCTGTGCCTGCAGCGCCTCGCGCTCGCGCTGCACGGCGACCAGCGCGCGCGGCCACACCTCGTCGAACAGCCGCTGCACCGCGGCGTGCGTTCCGGCCATGGTGTCGGCCAGTGCGTACTCGGCATAACTGGCGTGGCCATGCAGCCGGGCCTGTTCGTTGCGCAGCTGCAGGATGGCGCGCGCGACCTCTCGGTTGTCGGCCTGGCCGTCGTGTTCGCCGCGTGTGGTCCAGGCGCGCCAGGCCTGTTCGCGCAGGTCCCGCCGCTCGCTGAAAGTCAGGAAGGGAACCACCAGCGAACGTGACAGCGTGATGACCAGGCCGTCCTGCACGCCGCGCTCCAGTGCCGCATGGCGCGCGGCAGCTCGCAGGAAGTCGGGCAGCCCGGCCAGGTCGGCGTCGGATTGCAGCAGCAGCCGCCAGCCCGACTCGTCGTGCAGCACGTTCTGCGCGAATCGCGTGGTCAACTCGGCCAGCTCGGCCATCACCGCCGCATAACGCTCGCGCGACGGGCCCTGCAGCCTTGCACCGGCGCGCACAAAATCGAGGTGCACCCGCTCAAGCAGGCGGCCTTGTTCGGCACTCAGCGGCAGCGCGTCGCGCCGGGCATGCAGGTTGTCGATGCGCCCGAACAGCGCGGCGTCCAGGTAGACCGCGCTGTCGTGCTCGGCCAGCGGTGCCGCCATGCGGCGCTGCACGGCCTGCAGTTCGGCGTTGGTCTCGGACGCGGTCAGGTTGTAGAACATCGCGGCCACGCGGCCCAGCAGGCGGCCGCTGCGATCGAAGGCGGCCACCGTATTGTCGAAGTCGGGCGCCTCGACCTGCCCCGCAATCTGTCGCAGCTCGGCGCGCTGCGCCTGCATCGCGGCATGGAAGGCTGGCTCGAAGTGGGCCGCACGAATGGCCTCGAAAGGCGGCAGGCCGTACGGCGCCTGCCAAGCTTGCAGCAGCGGGTTGTCAAGGCTCATCGGCATCGTCCAGGACGCATGGAATGAGGCATCATGCCATCGCCCGATCGTCCTGCCACGGGTGCGGGCTCGGCGCCGAACCCAGCCATGCGTTCTTCTTCCCCTTCCGGCATGAGCTTTGCGCTGGCCTGCCTGCGGCATGGCTGGCGGCGCGGGTTGCTGGCACTGCCGGCGGCCGCGCTGATCGGCTGCAGCAGCCCGACCGTCGTGCGGCCGACGGCGGCCACCGGTGGCGCCCCCAGCGCCATCGACGTCAAGCCGCAGCCCAGCGCCGTCAGCACGGCGCACCCGCTGGCCACGCACGCCGCGCTGCGCGTGCTGGCCGAGGGCGGCAATGCGATCGATGCGACGATCGCCGCGCAGCTGGTGCTGGGTCTGGTCGAACCGCAGTCCTCGGGTCTGGGCGGCGGCTCGATGCTGCTGGTGTGGAACCCGGCCCGGCAGCAGCTGCGCAGCTACGACGGGCTGGCGGCGGCGCCGGCGCACACCACGGCCAGCCTGCGCACCGATGTCGATGGCCGCCTGCTCAACGCCGACGCGGTGTCGCGCGGCGGTCGCAGCGTCGGCGTGCCGGGCACCCCGGCGCTGCTGGCACTGGCGCACCAAGAGCAGGGCCGTTTGCCCTGGGCGCAACTGTTCCAGCCGGCGATCGAACTGGCGCGCGGCGGCCATCCGATGGCGCCCTATGTGCATGCCATCCTGGCGCGCGACCCCGGCGCGCGGCTGCACCCCGAGTTTCGCGACGACTGGTTCGGCCCTGACGGCCGCCCCTGGCCGGTGGGTAAGCTGATGCGCAACCCGACATATGCCGACACGCTGCAGCAGCTGGCGACGCAGGGTACGGCCAACTGGTTGCGTCACGGCGCGGCACAACGCCTGGCGGACGCCGCGCAGCGCGGCGAGCACCCGGGGCTGATCCGCAGCGACGACGTGCTGCGCTACCGGGTCGTCGAGCGTGATCCGCTGTGCGCCACGGTTCGGGTGTGGAAGGTGTGCAGCGTGGCGCCACCCTCGTTTGGCGGCATCGCCATCTTGCAGATGCTGCAGATGGTCGACCTGCAGAATCCGGGTGGCATCGACGCTGCCGCGCTGGACGGCACGGCGTTCTGGCACCGCTACGTGGAGGCCGGCCGCCTGGCGCAGGCCGACCGCCGCCAGTGGGTCGGTGACCCCGACCAGGTGGCCGTGCCCACGCAGGCAATGCTGGCGCCAGCCTATGTGCACCGGCGCGCGGCGCTGATCGATCCGTCACATGCCCTGAGGGCGGTACGAGCCGGACAACCGCTGTCGGCATCCCTGTCGAGCCGCAGCGACGACCACAGCACAGTGGCCGCCGAAACCAGCCAGATCGTGGTTGCCGATGCGCAGGGCATGGTCGCCACCACCACCACCACGATCAATCTGAACTTCGGCTCGCGCCTGCGCGTCGACGGCTACGTGCTGAACAACGTGCTGACCAATTTCGGCGCCGCACCCACGCCCGGTCAGGTCATGGCCAACCAGATGGCGCCGGGCAAGCGCCCGGTCACGTCGATGGCACCGGTGATCGTGTTCGACGCCCAGGGCCATGCGCTGGTGGCCGGCGGATCGGCGGGTGGCGGCCAGATCGTTGACTACGTCGCGCGCAGCCTGATCGAAATGCTGTGGCTGGGCCGCAGCCCGGCACAGGTGTTGGCCGCTGGCCACGTGAGCACGGCCTTTGCGCCGCGCGTGCAGCTGGAAGCCGGCACGGCGCGCGCCGCGCTGGCCGACGGCCTGCGCGCTCTCGGCCACGACGTGGTGGTGCAGCCCTTGCCCAGCGGCGCCGGTTTTCTGCAGCGCGTGCCAGGCGGCTGGATCGGCGCCGCCGATCCGCGGCGTGACGGCGTGGCGCTGGGGCAGTAGCCGGCTCGACCAGACCGGGCGCCCTCGCGCTTCAAAGTCCCAGCCGGCGCAGCCGCGCGCGCATCGCCGCCAGCTCTTCTTCCAGGTCGACCACCAGCGCAGCCAGTTCGGGCACGGCGTCGAAGTCGCGTTCCAGGCAGGCGATGCGGCGCACCCGCCGCAGGTCGGCCGCGTCGAAGCGTGGTCGGGTGTCGGCGGGCGGTGCATGCGTCACCAGCAGGCCGCGCTGCAGGTGCTCCAGCAGCCAGGGTTCGTCGACGCCGCTCAAGCGCACCAGGTCGGCCAGGTCCAGCCACAGGTCGTCGAGCAGGGCCTCGACCGATTGCCCGTGTGCAGTCATCGTGTCTCCTTCGTGCCGGTGCTGGCGCCGGCTCGCTCGGCCTCGGCGGCCGCCACCTTGCGGGCATCGAAATCGGCCAGCTCGCTGGCCATGCGTTCATACAGCGCCTTGGCGCGTGGATCGAAGGCACTGGGCAGCCAGATCGCCAGCAACAGGTCCAGATCACCGGGCTTGCGCGCCGGCAGGCCCTTGCCACGTACGGTCAGGCGCTGCCCGCCCTGGGCGCCGGCGGGCACCCGCACCTTCAGCGTGCTGCCGTCGGGCAGCGTGACGGGCACCACCGCACCCAGTGCGGCCTCCCACGGGGCCAGCGCCAGGTCAGCGATCAGATCGGCGCCATCGACGCGGAAATGCGGGTGCGGCCTGAATTGCACCTCGAGCAGCAGGTCGCCGGCCGCGCCGCCACCCAGCCCGGCGCCGCCCTGGCCGGCCAGCCGGATCACCTGGCCGGCCTTGACGCCGGCGGGGATGCGCACCTCCAGCGTGCGCTCGGCCAGCTGCAGGTGGCCGCTGCGCGTCGAGCTGCGGCACCTTCAGCGCGATGCGGCGCTGCGCACCGCGCCAGGCGTCCTCGATGTCGAGCAGGATCTTGGCGTGGTGGTCCTCGCCGGTGGCACTGAAACCGCCCGCACCCTGGCCACCTGACTGCCTAGCGTGGGCACCGCGGCCCATGCGGCCGAACAGCTCGGAAAAGAAGTCGCTGAACTCGCCGGCGTCCATGCCGTCGGCGCCACGTCCCGAGAACTCGAATCCGGCATCCCAGCCCGGCGGCGGCGTGAAGCGTTCACCCGCCTGGTGGCCCTGCCCGACGGCATCGTAGGCAGCGCGGCGCTCGGGGTCGGACAGCACGGCGTTGGCCTCGTTGACCTCGCTCATGCGCGTGGCGGCGTCGGGCTCCTTGCTGACGTCGGGGTGGAACTTGCGCGCCAGCTTGCGGAACGCCTTCTTGATGTCGTCGGCGCTGGCGTCACGCGCCACGCCCAGCACCTGGTAGTAATCCTTGAACTGCACGCCTGGAATCCTCCAATCCGCCGATATGGGGGCCGGCCCCCAGCCTTCAATGATCACGCCGGCAGTCGTCGCCGCAGCCGATCGGGGTCAACCCCTGTGGCACAGTGCGAGCCCCGAACCGCTGCGCACGATCTGCCCGCCTGCCGTCCCATGGCCCTCAAATCCACCGTCTACAAGGCCATGCTGCAGGTGGCCGACATGGACCGCTCGCACTACCGCGATCATGCCCTGACGCTGGCGCAGCACCCGTCAGAGACCGAAGAGCGGCTGATGATGAGGCTGCTGGCCCATGCGCTGCAGGCACCCGACGACGAGCATGCCACGCCGCTGCTGCAGGCACGCGGCCTGTCCGACAGCGACGAACCCGACCTCTGGCAGCACGACCGTACGGGCGTGCTGCTGCACTGGATCGAGGTCGGCCTTCCCGACGACCGTCGCCTGGCGAAAGCCTGCGGCCGCAGCCAGCGCGTCACGGTGTACGCCTATGCCAGCTCGACGCCGGTGTGGTGGAAGGGTATGGCCGACAAGGTGGCGCGGCTGTCCAACCTGGCGGTCTGGCAGATCGACGCCACGGCCAGCCAGGCCTTGGCGTCCCTGTGCAAGCGCTCGATGCAGTTGCAGGTGACGGTGCAGGACGGCCTGCTGTGGATCAGCGACGGTGCGCACAGCGTCGAGATCCAGCCGCTGCTGCTGAAGGCCGCGACGCGATGAACTGCCGTCTGCTGCTGCCCTTGTTGCTTCCCCTGTTGGCCTGCCTGGTCATTCCCTTTGCCGGAGCTCAGTCCCTCATGACCCCCTCGCCCGCGTCGACCGATCCCTACCTGTGGCTGGAGGACGTGCAGGGCGAACGGGCCCTGGCCTGGGTGCGTGAGCGCAATGCGGCGACCGAAAGGCAGTTGCAGGCCGTGCCCGGCTACGAGCAACGGCGCCTTGCCGTGCTGTCGGTGCTGGATTCGAGCGAGCGCATTCCGCGCGTGCAGCGTGCCGGGCCCTGGCTGTACAACCTGTGGCAGGACGCCAAGAACCGGCGTGGCTTGTGGCGGCGCACGACGATGGCTGAATATCAGAAGCCGCAGCCGGCCTGGGAGACCGTGCTCGACCTCGACGCGCTGGGCAAGGCCGAGGGCGAGAACTGGGTCTGGGGCGGGGCCGCCTGCCTGGGGCCCACGTATCGGCGCTGCCTGCTGTCGCTGTCGCGCGGCGGTGCCGACGCCAAGGTGATCCGCGAATTCGACACCGTCGCCAAGCGCTTCGTCGACGGCGGCTTCGTGCTGCCCGAGGCCAAGACCGACATCGCCTGGGCCGATGCCGACACCGTCTACGTTGGCAGCGATTTCGGGCCCGGCAGCCTGACCGATTCGGGCTACCCGCGCGTCGTCAAGCGCTGGCGCCGTGGTCAACCGCTGGCCGACGCCGTGACCGTGTTCGAGGGCGAGCGCAGCGACGTCGCGGTGTACGCCTTCGTCGACCACACGCCGGGCTACGAGCGCACCGGCTTTGGCCGCCATACCGATTTCTACGACTCGCGCAGCTTCCTTCTGCAGGGCCAGAAGTTGCAGGCCATCGACAAGCCCATCGACGCCGCGTTTTCGTTCTGGCGCGAGCGCGTGCTGATCCAGCTGCGCAGCGACTGGTCGGTGGCAGGCCGACTGTGGCCGCGTGGCAGCCTGCTGGTGGCCGATGCGGCGGCCTACCTGAAGGGCGAACGGCAGCTGACGGCGCTGTTCACGCCGACGGCCACCCGCTCGCTGGCCGACTTCACGCTGACGCGCAGCACGGTGCTGCTGAACCTGCTGGACAACGTGACCAGCCGGCTCGAGGAATGGCGCCCCGGCGGGAACGGTTGGCAACAACGTTCGGTGGCCGCGCCCGCACTGGGCAGCCTGTCGGTGGCGGCACTGCACGATCCGCTGGACAAGGACGACGCCTGGGCCGAGGCCTACTGGCTCAATGTCAGCGGTTTTCTGCAGCCCGACGCGCTGGCGCTGGGCCGCACCAGCAGCGACGAGCGCCGGGTCGTGAAGTCCTTGCCTGCCTTCTTCGACGCCGGCGGCATGCGCGTCGAGCAGCATTTCGCGCGCTCGAAGGACGGCACGCGCGTGCCCTACTTCGTGGTCTGGCCCAAAGGCGCCAAGGCCGACGGCCGCAACCCCACGTTGCTGTACGGCTACGGCGGCTTCCAGATCGCGCTGGCACCCTGGTACCTGGGCAGCAACGGCCGCACCTGGGTCGAGCAGGGCGGGGTCTTCGTGGTCGCCAACATCCGCGGCGGCGGTGAGTTCGGCCCGCAGTGGCACCAGGCGGGCATCAAGGCGCACAAGCAGAACAGCTTCGACGATTTTGCCGCCGTAGCCGAGGCGCTGATCGAAACCGGCGTGACCCGACCGCAGCAGTTGGGCATCCAGGGTGGCAGCAACGGCGGCCTGCTGGTCGGTGCGGTGATGCTGCAACGTCCCGAACTGTTTGCCGCCGTGGTCTGCCAGGTGCCACTGCTGGACATGCGGCGCTATCACCGCTTGCTGGCCGGCGCCTCGTGGATGGCCGAATACGGTGACCCCGACCAGGCCGCCGAATGGGCCTGGATCAGCCACTACAGCCCGTACCAGGTGCTGCAGAACCTGCCTGCAGGCAGGAAGCTGCCGCGCGTGCTGTTCACCACCAGCACGCGCGACGACCGGGTTCACCCCGGCCACGCGCGCAAGATGGCCGCCCTCATGACCGAACGAGGCCACGACGCGCTGTACTGGGAGAACATCGAAGGCGGCCATGGCGGCGCCGCCGACAACGCACAGCGCGCGCAGATGCGGGCGCTGGAGCTCAGCTTCCTGTGGCGAGAACTGGCGCCACACTGAACAGAGGCCGGGGCCCCGATGCTGACCTGGCTTGACGAGCACAGCCCGCTGCCGCCGGGCCGCACGGCCATGGGGCCGGATGACGAGGTGCCGGGGCTGGTGGCGGCCGGCGGGCAGGTCACGCCCGAGCGACTGGAAGAGGCCTACCGCAAGGGCATCTTTCCCTGGTACAGCGCCGGCCAGCCGGTGCTGTGGTGGAGCCCCGACCCGCGCATGGTGCTGCCGGTGGCCGACTTCAAGCTCAGCCGCTCGCTGCGCAAGACCCTGCGCCGCTTCGTGCAGACGCCGGGCAACGAACTGCGCGTCGACAGCGCCTTCGATCGCGTGATCCGCGCCTGCGCCGACGCACCGCGCGACGGCCAGGACGGCACCTGGATCGGGCCGGCGATGCTCGACGCCTACATCGAGTGGCATGCGCGCGGCCGCGTGCACAGCGTCGAGACCTGGGTCGACGGCGAACTGGTGGGCGGCCTCTACGGCATCGCCATCGGCCGCATGTTCTTCGGCGAGTCGATGTTCTCGCATGCCACCGACGCGTCGAAGATCGCGCTGGCCGGTCTGATCTGCCTGTGTCGCGAGCACGGCCTGCCGCTGATCGACTGCCAGCAGAACACGCGCCACCTGGCGTCGTTCGGCGCGCGCGAGATCTCGCGTGCCGATTTCGAGGCCCGGCTTCAGCTGCTGGTGCCGGCGGCCGATATCCGTGATTGGACCTATCATCCTTCGCTGTGGCGGCATTTGCTGGAAACGCCCGAGAACGACAGCGCCGATCCGGCCAGGACAGACCCGTGACGCACCCGAAGGAGCTTCCGCTCTCGTCGCTGCAGTTCTACGCCACCGCGCCCTACCCCTGCAGCTACCTGCCCGGGCGCCAGGCGCGTTCGCAGGTCGCCACGCCCAGCCACCTGATCCACGCCGATGCCTATTCGGGGCTGGTGGCCAACGGCTTCCGGCGCAGCGGCATGTTCACCTACCGGCCCTATTGCGACGGCTGCCGCGCCTGCGTGCCGCTGCGCGTGCCGGTGGCCGGCTTCGAGCCCACGCGCAGCCAGCGTCGCTCGCAGCTGGCGCACCAGGGGCTGCAGGCGCGAGTGCTGCGCCTGTGTTTCGTGCCCGAGCACTACCAGCTCTACCTGCGCTACCAGTCGGGCCGGCACAGCGGCGGCGGCATGGACCACGACAGCGTCGACCAGTACACGCAGTTCCTGCTGCAAAGCCGCGTCAACTCACGCCTGGTCGAGTTCCGGGAGCCCAACCCCGACGGCAGCGCCGGGGCGTTGAAGATGGTGTCCATCCTGGACGTGCTGGCCGATGGCATCTCGGCCGTCTACACCTACTACGAGCCCGATGCCCGCACCAGCTATGGCACCTACAGCGTGCTGTGGCAGATCGAGCAGACGCGCAAGCTCAAGCTGCCCTACGTCTACCTGGGCTACTGGATCGCCGAGAGCCCGAAGATGGCCTACAAGGCGAAGTTCTGGCCGCACCAGCTGCTGGTGGGTGGACGCTGGCAGGCCGGGCCGGCACCGCCCGTCTGAGCCTTCAGCCGCCGCACCAGCGCCAGCACTCACCGTCGTCGACCACCCGCCCGTCCTGCTGCAGCTTCAGCACATGCGCCAGCAGCGAGCGACGCGCCACCGGGTGCAGCCGCGGCGGCGTGTCGGCATAGACCTCGGGCAGCAGCTCGTCCAGGGTCGCCCGGCCACGCGGGCGCAGCGCGTCAACCAGCTTGGCCTCGCGCCGCAGGCGGTGTGCCACCAGCGCGCGCACCACGCCAGGCGGGTCGGCAACCAGAAAACCATGGCCCGGCGCCAGCCATTGCAGGTCCTCGTCGAGCAAGGCCTGGAGTGCGCGCAGGTAGGCGCCCATGTCACCGTCGGGTGGGTTGATGACCACGGTGCTGCCCTGCATCACGTGGTCGCCGGTGAACAGCAGCTTCTCTTCCTCGAGCAGGTAGCACAGATGGTTGGAGGCATGGCCTGGCGTATGGATCACGCGCAGCGTGCAGCCCGGCCCGATCACCATGCGCTCGCCGTGCTGCGGCTGCCGCGCCGGCATGAAGCTGGCATCCTGCCCCTGGGGGTGCGCGGCCACGCGCCCCAGCACCTGGGCGCCGAAGGCTGCCGCCGCCGCCGCCGACCCCGGCGAATGATCGACGTGCGTGTGCGTGGCCAGCACCCAGAGCACCGGCCCCGGGGCGGCAGCCTGCAGCGCCGCCAGGTGCACCGGGTCAGCAGGACCAGGATCGATCAAGGCCCAGCGCTTGGCCAGCGGATCGCCGACGAAGTAGCTGTTGGTGCCGGGGCCGGTCATCATGCCGGGGTTGGGTGCGGTGACGCGCACGACGCGCTCGGACAGCCGTACCGCCTGGCCAGCCACCAGGTCGCAGCAGGCATCGTGGCGCAGGCCGTCGGGGTCGAGCTTGACCACCTCGGCGTAGGCGTAATCGTCGGGCAGCACCACCGTCGGGCCCTGGCGGTTGACGGCGCGGCGCGGCAAGGTGCTCGTGATCATGCCCTGGGCCGATGCCGCAGCCAGTGCCTCGGCACTGCGCGTGAAGACCGACAGATCGCGCAGCGTGCGCCGCGTGACCGGCAGCAGCTTGAGATCCTGCGCCGGGGCCAGCGCCTGCTGCGGCGTCAACCACATCAGGTCGAGTGCTTCGTTGCGGTCGGCCTCGGCCACCTGTGCCAGCGGTGCCGGCGCCAGGAAGAAACGGGTGTCGAAACGCTTGTTCACCCCGGGCGGCGTCAGCCAGTGGCTCCAGCAGGCCAGGCCGCGCAGGTCCAGCCGCAGGTCCAGGCTTTCGCACATCTGCGCCAGTGTGGCCTGGCCAGCCTGCATGCGCTGTCGCCATTCGGTCCACACCGGCCGCGGCTCGGCGGGCCGGCCGATGTCGTCACAGGCCAGCAGCAGGCCCACTTCCTCGAAGGTCTCGCGAACGGCCGCCACCGCATAGTCGAGCAGTCCCTGGGCAAGCCCGTAACGCCGGCTCAGATCGGCATCGGTGGCGCCCAGCACGAAGCGCTTCGCGGCGCGGTCAGCGGGCTCGAGCACACCGCCCGGGAACACCACCGCGCCGCTGCGGAAATCGTTGTCGCGCTCGGCGCGGCGCATCATCAGGATCTCCACACCCTGCGCGCCATCACGCACCAGCAGCAAGGTGGCTGCCAGTCGCGCATCGGCGGGTGCAACGTAGTCGGCGTTCATGGCTGGTCGGCCTGCAAGGCGTCGCCGGCGGCCAGCAGTGCGTCGATGCGAGCGTGGTCGAAACCGGCTTCGGTCAGCACCTCCCGGGTGTTCTCGCCGCGCCGGGGCGCGCGCCTTGGGGCGTCGGCCAGGCTGCGGTCAAAGCGCGGTGCCGGTGCCGGCTGTGCCACGCCGTCGATGCTGACAAAGGCGTTGCGCGAGCGCGCATGGGCGTGGCGCGGCGCCTCGTCGAAGTCGAGTACCGGCGCAAAGCAGGCGTCGCTGCCTTCGAGCAGCGCACACCACGCGTCGCGCGTGCGGCTCTTGAACAGCGCGCCGATCTCGCTGCGCAGGGCCGGCCATTCGCTGCGGTCGTACTGGCAGGTCTGAAAGCGCGGGTCCAGGCCGGCCAGGCGGCTGAACTCGGCGAAGAACTTGGGTTCCAGCGCACCCAGGCTGACCCAGCGGCCATCGGCCGTCTCGTAGGTGTCGTAGAAGGGCGCGCCGCCGTCCAGCAGGTTGGCGCCACGGGGCTCGCCCCAGGCGCCACTGGCATGCAGGCCGTAGAAGATCGACGCCAGCGACCCGGCGCCATCGACCATGGCCGCGTCGACCACCTGGCCAAGCCCGGACCGGCTGCGCTCGAACAGCGCGGCCATCAGGCCGAAAGCCAGGTACAGCGCGCCGCCGCCGTAGTCGCCCACCAGGTTCAGCGGCGGCACCGGTTTGCCGCCCGCGTTGCCGATGGCATGCAGCGCGCCGCTCAGCGCGATGTAGTTCAGGTCATGGCCCGCCGCGTCGGCCAGCGGCCCGCTCTGGCCGAAGCCGGTCATGCGGCCATAGACCAGGCCGGGGTTGCGCGCGTGGCAGTCGGAGGGCCCCAGGCCCAGTCGCTCGGCCACGCCGGGCCGAAATCCCTCGATCAGCGCGTCGGCGCCGGTGATCAGCTGCAGCGCCGCGTCACGGCCGGCCGGCCGCTTGAGGTCGAGCGCCACCGAGCGCCGGTTGCGGCCGTTGATGTCGTGCTTGCGCGGCACCGCCAGACCCAGGCCGCTGGGCTCGATACGGTCGACGCGCACCACATCGGCACCCAGGTCGGCCAGCAACATGGCACACATGGGGCCGGGGCCGATGCTGGCCAGTTCGATCACTTTCAATCCGTGCAGAGGTCCCATGTTGGCGATGCTTTCTGGTGAGTCCGCCGGCAGGCGGGCATGCGGTGGAAGTCGTCGGTACCGAAGTGTGCCCGACTACCTCGAGGCCAGCCGGCGCGCCAGAATGCAGGGCCGACGCGCTGCGCAGCGGCGCGAGGAGTGCGGCGATGACACCCCAAGGATGGCAATTCGACAATCTGGTCCTGGTCGGCGTGGCCTGGATGTTCGGCGGCGCGCTCGTCGCCCTGCCGCTGGCCTGGTGGCTGGGGCGCCGACGCGACACCGAGTTCGGGTTGGGCGCCGCACTGCTGCTGTGGGGCCTGGGCAACCTGCTGGTGTGCGCCTGGGTGGTGGTTTTCATACAGTTCGAGAGCCGTGTGCTGCTGCTCAAGCCCACCCGCTGCGAACCGTCGACCGACCCACGGGGCGAGCCCCAGCACCTGCTGTTCCACGCCCTGCCAGCCAGCGCCGGCGCACTGCGCGAGGTGACCGGCCCTGCCCTGCCCGGCGTCTGCCCCGAAGGCGTGGCACCGACCAATGCCCTTCGCGTGCGCAACACCGATCTGGCATCGACAACCGCGCTGCTGACGGGCAACCCGGCCGACGACACGCCGAGGGCGGTCATGGCCACCTGGGGCATGTTCGGCGGCATCGCGTCGCTGATGGGCTGGCTGCTGTTGGCCAACCGGGCCGGCAACAAGTCGCGCCAGGCCGCGCGCGAGCTGCCCGATGCGCGACCGTCGCGGCCCATTGCGTCCTGGCGAAAGGCCATTGCCATCCAGCTCGGCTGGCTGGGCCTGCTGGTCTTCGTCGCAGCCTTCATCGGCCCCGCACTGCTCGATGGCAGCGGCGAGCGCGCGGCCCAGTTCGGGCTGCGGTCGGCCGCCGCCGCGTTCATCATCTGGCTGTTCGGCAGCGCCTTCGCAGGCAACCTGGGGCGGGTGGCAGCGCTGGTGATGCTGGCGCTGGCCGGCGCGTTGCTGGGGTTGGGAGAACTGGTGCGGCTGCCCGCGTGAAGCGCGCAGATCTTGACGATCATCAAGGGTCTGGAACAGGACGGCGCAACACTGTGCGCAGGCGCCGGCCCTCGTCGGCGTGGTTATCGAAGGAGACACCATGTACAAGCGCATCCTGGTCCCTACCGACGGCTCGGACATCACCGCCAAGGCGGTGCAGACGTCGATCGGGCTGGCCAAGCTGACCGGCGCCGAGTTGTTCGCCATCGGCGTCAAGGAGCCATTCCCTTACAGCGCCATCTCCGAGATGCAGCCGGTGCCGCCGCAAGAGTTCTACGACGCGCAAGAACGCATTGCCGCTGGCAACGTCAGGACCGTGATCGACGCCGCCACCGCCGCGGGCCTGAAGTGCCAGGGCCACACAGTGGAAGCGCTGCACGCCTGGGAAGCCATCCTCGACCATGCCAAGACTCAGGGTTGCGACCTGGTGGTGATGGCCTCGCACGGCCGCCGTG
The DNA here is from genome assembly GCA_016707445.1 of Rubrivivax sp. Taxonomy (GTDB): domain Bacteria; phylum Pseudomonadota; class Gammaproteobacteria; order Burkholderiales; family Burkholderiaceae_C; genus Rubrivivax. The sequence continues at coordinate 209,804 of JADJHR010000005.1, read as the reverse complement.
GCGTGTCGGCGCTGTTGCTGGGCAGCGAGACGCAAAAGGTGCTGACGCACAGTACCTTGCCGGTGCTGGTGGTGCGATAGCGCTCAGTGCCCGTGTGACAGCAGCCTGGCGATGATCACCGTCAGGCCCAGTCCGGCGGCCATCCAGCCGAGCTGGATGGCGGTGTCGCGCCAGGACAGGCGGCGCTGCAGCTGCGGCATCAGGTCGGCCACGGCCACGTAGACGAAGCTGCTGGCCGCCACCACCAGCAGAAACGGAAACAGCGATTTCCAGGGCCCGACGATGAAGTAACCCAACACGCCGCCGACCACCGCCGCCAGCCCCGACAAGGCGTTGTAGAACAGCGCACGAGTGCGGCTCAGGCCGGCGTTGATGAGCACGATGAAGTCGCCCACCTCCTGCGGAATCTCGTGCGCGACGATCGCGGCCGCGGTGGCCACGCCCAGCCGCGTGTCGGTCAGGAAGGCGGCGGCGATGATGATGCCGTCGCAGAAGTTGTGGATGCTGTCGCCCACCAGCACGCTCCAGCCGCCGCGCCCGGCCTGCTCGGCGTCGAAGCCGTGGTGGTGGTCGTGGTGCGGGTCGTCGCCCTCGTGATGGTGGCCGTGCCGGTACAGCTCGGCCTTTTCCAGCAAGAAGAAGAACATCAGCCCGCCGAGCAGGGTGGCGAACAGCGCGTGCGGCTCGACCTGGCTTTCGAAGGCTTCGGGCAGAACCTGCAGCAGCGCGGTGCCGAGCAGGATGCCGGTCGACAGGCTGACCAGGCTGCGCACCAGCCGCACCAGCAGCACCACGTTGATCGCGGCGGCGATCAACACCGACAGCAGGCCGCCGGCCAGAGTGGCGACGACGATGTACAGCAGGGTCATGCGGAAAACAGCGGCGCCCCGCGAAGGGGCGCTGGCCTGTCGAAGTGGGCCGGGGCTGCGAAGAGCCCTACCGTGCCATGGTAGCCGGCTTGGTCAGGCCAGGTGCTGCGCAAACCAGGCCAGGCAACGCTTCCAGCCGTCTTCGGCCTGCGTCTTGCGGTAGCTGGGTCGGTAGTCGGCGTTGAAGGCATGCGGTGTATCGGGGTAGATCACCATCTCGCTGCGGGTGTTGCCTGCGGCCTTCAGCGCGTCGCGCATCGTGTCGACGCTGTCGTTCGGGATGCCAGGATCGGCACCGCCGTACAAGCCCAGCATCGGAGCCTTGATGCGGGCGACCAGGTCGAGCGCGGACTTGTCCCCGGGGTGATAGCTGCGCGCAACAGAGCCGTACCAGGCCACGCCCGCCTTCAGCGCCGGGTTGTGCGCGCTGTACATCCAGGTGGTGCGGCCGCCCCAGCAAAAGCCGGTGATGCCCAGCTTGTCGGCCGCCGCGCCCTGCCCCTTGGCCCAGGCCACGGTGGCATCCAGGTCGGTCATCACCTGGGCATCGGGCGTCTTGTTGATCACCTCGGCCACCAGCTTGGCGATCTCGCCATAACTGCCGGCGTCACCCTGGCGCACGAACAGCTCGGGCGCGACGGCGAAGTAGCCCTGCTTCGCAAACCGTCGCGCCACGTCGGCGATGTGCTCGTGCACCCCGAAGATCTCGCTGATCACCAGGATCACCGGCGCGTTGGCCTTGCCGGCAGGCGCTGCACGGTAGGCCGGCATCTTGAAGTCACCGACCGGAATCATCACTTCGCCCGCGATCAGGCCGTCGGTGCCGGTCTTGATCTGCGTCTGCGCCATCACCGGCAGCACGGCGGCCGCAAAGCCACTGCCAACCGAGGTGCGGACGAAGCTGCGACGCGAGTAGTCACGCTGTGGCACCAGGCTGTTGATTTCTTCTTCGATCACGATCGGTCTCCTGCGGGTTGATGGGGTCAGCGGCGGCGGATTGTAGGAAGGCCAAGGCGAACCCATCGCACGCAGGGTCACAATCCGCGCATGGCCGACACCGAGACCCCTGTCGTTGCCGCGCTGGCGGCCGTGGACATGGGTTCCAACAGCTTTCGGCTCGAAGTCGGCAGCCTGCAGCAGGGCCGCTACAGGCGGGTCGACGACCTCAGGGAGACCGTGCGCCTGGGCGCCGGGCTCAACGCCGACGGCGAGCTGTCCGAAGAGGCGATCGAGCGCGGGCTGGCCTGCCTGCACCGCTTTGCCGCACGGCTGTCGGGCTTCGCGCCGGCGCAGGTGCGCGCGGTGGCGACACAGACGTTGCGCCAGGCACACAACCGCGACAGCTTCTTGCTGCCCGCACAAGCCGTGCTGGGCTTTCCGATCGAGGTCATCAGCGGGCAAGAGGAAGCGCGGCTGATCTATGCCGGCGTGACCCGGCTGCAACCGTCGGACGAAGCGCGCCTGGTGGTCGACGTGGGTGGACGTTCGACCGAACTGATCTTGGGCCAGGGCCACACGCCCAGGGCGGCTGAATCCTTCGCTGTCGGCTCGGTCGGCCTGTCGATGCGCTACTTTGGCGATGGCCGCTTCAGCGCCGCAGCCTTTCACGACGCACAGCAGGCTGCCGGCGCTGTTTTCGAGCCTGCGCTGCAGACCTTTGCCCGCCGGCACTGGCAGCAGGCCTTGGGCTCCAGCGGCACTGCCGGCGCGGTGTCGGCCCTGCTGCAGGCCCACGGCCAGGGTGACGGCGGCATCACCCCGGCGGGTCTGCGCTGGTGCATCGAGCGCTGCATCGCAGCCGGCCACGTCGACCGCCTCGATCTGGCCAGACTCAAACCCGAGCGCAGGCCGGTCATCGGTGGCGGGCTGGCCATCCTGTCCGCCCTGACCGCGCAGTTCGGCATCGACCGGCTGATGCCGGCCAAGGGCGCGCTGCGGCAGGGCGTGATCGTCGACCTGCACCAGCGGCTGCAGGCGCAGCCGCTGGTGGTCTGCGGCGACCTGCACAACGGTGCGGCCGCGTAGCAGCGAGCTTCAGGCCACGCTGCGCCGCCCTGCGCGCCAAAGCACGAAGGCAAACTCGTCGGCGCGTTCGTCGTCGATCTGGCTGCGTGTGCTGCCGATGCCGTGGCCGGCGTCGAAATGCACGCGCAGCAGGATCGGCTTGTGCGACCGGTTGGCCTGCTGCAGCCGGGCCACCATCTTGCCGCCGTTCCAGGCGTCGACGCGCGGATCGGTCATGCCCACGCTGAGCAAAACCGCCGGGTAGCGCGCGCCGTCGCGAACATGCTGCAGCGCGTCCATCGCGAACAAGCCCTTGAACCCGTCGGCATCGGTCACGCTGCCGAACTCGGCGATGTTCGGCGGGCCGTTCTGGGCAAACTCGGCACGCAGCGCGTTGGACACCCCGACGTTGCTGATGACGCCGGCGAACAGGTCGGGGCGTTCGGTCAGCGCCATGCCGACCGTGATGCCGCCGGCCGACCCGCCCTGCATGCTGAGCGTGTCGCGGCTGGCCCAGCCGGCCTTGATCAGGTGTTCGCAGCAGTCGATCAGATCGCGCCAGGTGTTGGGCTTGCTCAGCTTCTGCCCGCCCTTCCACCAGCGCTTGCCGAACTCGCCACCGCCGCGCACATGGGCCACGGCGAGCACGCCACCGCGCTCCAGGAAAGCCAGGCTGCGTGGGTTGAAGTACGGGTTGATCGAGATCTGGTACGAGCCATAGGCCTGCACCAGCGTGGGGTTGCGCCGGTTGTGCGGCAGGCCCTTGCGCGAAACCACGGACAGCGGCACCTTGGTGCCGTCGCGTGCGGTGACGAGCAGCCGCCGCGCCTCATAGTCGTCCAGATTCAGTGTCGACGCTGGCGCCAGCGGCACGCGCTCGGTGTGCCCCGGCCCCTGGGCCGCCGGCCGGTGGCGAAACACCGTGAAAGGCAGCAGCCAGCCGGTGCCGTCCATCCACAGGCCGTCTTCGTCAAGTTGGGCCGACAGGCCTTCGATCGACCCTTCCCAGGGCAGCGCCACCGGCGCCAGGCCGCCCTGGCGGTCGAGCCGCCGCACCGTGTGGTAGCCACCATCCAGGTCTTTCAGATACAGGCCGTCGCGCGCCATCGCCAGCGCCTCGATCACACGCTCGCCCTCGGGAACGACCACTTGTGCGTCGGCGTACGAGGCGCGCGCCAGCGGCGTGCGCAGCAGCTTGCCGTTGTCGGCGCCGCGCGTGGTCAGCAGGTACAGATCACTGTGATCGAAGGCGAAGTCGACCACCTCGTCGGCGATGCTGCACACCTGCCGCCAAGCCGCCTTGCCGGCCAGCAGCGCGGCCAGTTCGGCCACGTAGACCGCGTTCTCGCGCCGCACGCCGCCTTGCAGCACCAGCACCACATGCTGGCCACCGCGGGTGGCCAGCGTGACCGGAAAGTCGTTCTCGTCGACGCTGACCGCGGGATCAAAGCCACGCACCATCACCACCGTGTCGGCCTTGACCTCGCTGCCCAGCCGGTGCAGCAGACGCGGACCGTTCTGGTAGTAGGCCGGCGTGCCCAGCAAGGCGGGGTCGGCCACACGGCCGTAGAAGAATCCGCTGCTGTCGGGCAGCCACGAGGGCGACGCGTACTGCGTGCCGGCGATGCGCTCGGGCAGCACGCGCTGCGTTTCGACCTCCATCACGTGCAGCATTGAGTTTTCGCTGCCGGCGCTGGACAAGCCGTAGACCACGTGGCGGCCATCAGGCGACGCCAGCCACCAGTCCAGCGACTGGTGCGTGCCGCCCTCGCCCTTCATTGTGGTCGGGTCGACCAGGATGCGCTCGGCACCGTCCACGCCCTGGCGGACGGCGAGCTTGAAGTTGTTGGCCCCGGCCGGCCGCACCTGGTAGAAGATGCGCCCACCAGCAGATTGCACGCCGTAGGCGATCGCGGTGCCCCCGGACAGCGCCGCCACGCGCGCCGCCAGCGCCGCGCGGCCCGGGATCGCATCCAGCACGCGGCGCGCGTACGCATCCTGCCCGCGCATGAAGGGTTCCCAGTCGGCGTCCTTGGCGTTTTCCATCCAGCGGTAGTTGTCGACCACGGTCTGCCCGAAGAAGATCTCACGCACAGGCTCGATGCGCGCCACAGGCGGCCCGGCGGGGCGGGGCCGGGACATCCCCCCGACAGCGCTCCAGGCCTGTGTCGACGTGGCGGCGGCCGCCGCGGCCACCGCACGCAGGGCGCCGCGGCGGGTCCATGAATCGGGACAACGGTCTTGGGTCATGGGCAGCGCACTCACAAAGAGCGGGAGCTTAGCCGCGCTGCAATCGACCGCAGCGACTGGGGCATCATCGCCGCCGTGATTGACCGCCCTGCCCCCGCCATCGCGCCCGCCATCGCATCCGCCATCGCACCCGAGCTGATCAGCTGGCAACGTGCCGACCAGGGCTGGACCTTGAGGCTCACGGGCGACTGGCGAAAGGGCGCGACGCTGCCGACCCTGGTCAACCCAGAGCCGCTGCCGCCTGCAGGCAGCAGCGTGCGCGTGGATGCGCAGGGACTGACCGGCTGGGACACCGAGACCGCCGCGCACCTGTGGGCACTGCTGGCGCCCTTGCACCACGGCGGCGTGCAACTGGACTTCGACCGCCTGCCCGAGGCCCTGCGTGCGCCGCTGACACTGGCGCTGCCGGTGCAATCGGTGGGCGCCGAAGCGCTACCTGCCGAGCCGACCCCACCCGGCCCGGTCGACCATCTGCGCGCGTGGCTGCAGGACGCGCTGACCACCGCCGCCTTCCTGGGCGAGGTGGCACTGTCGATCGGCCGGCTGCTGCGCGGCAAGGCGGTGATGCGCGGCTCGGACTACGTGCGCCAGCTCGACCACTGCGGCCCGATGAGCCTGCCCATCGTGTCGCTGACCTGCTTCCTGATCGGGCTCATGCTGGCCTACATGGGCGGCGCGCAGCTGCAGCGCATCGGCGCGCAGAGTTTCATCGCCGACGTGGTGACCGTGGGCGTGGTGCGCGAACTGGCCGGCCTGATGACCGGCGTGATCCTGGCCGGGCGCATCGGCGCGGCTTTCGCGGCACAGCTGGCCACCATGCAGTCCAACGAAGAGATCGATGCGCTGCGTGCGCTGGGCATCGATCCCATCGACTACCTGGTGCTGCCGCGCCTGCTGGCGATGCTGACCGTGGCGCCGCTGCTGATTGCCTACGCGGCCTTGGTGGGCGTGCTGGCCGGTCTGCCGCCGGTGGTGGGCATCTACGGCGTGCCGGCCTGGGAGTACCTGCACAAGTGCATGTCGGCGCTGAACTGGACGCACCTGTGGATCGGCCTGTTCAAGGGCACGATGTACATCGTGCTGGTGGCGCTGGCGGGTTGCCGCGAAGGTCTGCATGCGGGCCGCAACGCGCAGGCGGTAGGTGAGGCCACCACCACCGCGGTGGTGAAGGCGCTGCTGTGGATCGTGGTGGCGGCGTCGGCCAGCACCATCCTGTTCCAGAGCCTGGGGCTGTGATGGCGGCCGGCGACGACCCCCCACTGGTGCGCGCCGTCGGTCTGACGCTGGCCTTCGGCGACGAGGTGATCCAGCGCGCCCTCAGCTTCGACGTGCGCCGCGGCGAGGTGCTGGCCATCGTCGGTGCCAGCGGCTGCGGCAAGAGCACCTTGCTGCGCCACCTGATCGGCCTGCAGACGCCTGCCGCGGGCCAGGTGCTGTACGGTGAGCACGACCTGCATTCTTGCGACGACGAGGTGCTGGCCACGCTGCGCCGCCGCTTCGGCGTGATGTTCCAGTCCGGCGCGCTGTGGAGCTCGATGACCCTGGGTGAAAACGTGATGCTGCCGCTGCGCCTGTTCACGCCGCTGAACCCCGACCAACGCCGCCAGCGTGCGCGCTGGAAACTGGCACTGGTGGGGCTTGACGACGCGTTCGATCTCGAGCCGTCGGAGCTCAGCGGGGGCATGCGCAAGCGTGCCGCAATCGCACGCGCGCTGGCGCTCGACCCCGAGCTGCTCTACCTGGACGAACCCTCGTCGGGGCTGGACCCTTTCAGTGCGGCACGGCTCGACCGGCTGATACTCAACCTGCGCCGCCATCTGGGCACCACGGTCGTGATGGTCAGCCACTCGATCGACAGCGTGTTCGCCGTGGCCGACCGGCTGCTGTTCCTGGACGACCTGGAGAAGACCATGACCGCGCTCGATGCTCCGCAGACCCTGGCCGCCCACGGGCCGGCACGCGTGCGCGAGTTCCTGCACCGCGGGGCGCCGGCATGAAGCGTAAGGCCCACCCGACCCGCATCGGGTTGTTCATGCTGGGTGCGCTGGCCTTGCTGGTGGCCGCCGTGGTGGTGGTCTCGGGCGGCCGTGTGTTCGCAAATCGCGAACGGGCGGTCGCCTACTTCGACGGCTCGGTGTACGGTCTGCAATTGGGCGCTCCGGTGGTGTTTCGCGGCGTGCGCCTGGGCAGCGTGGTCGGCATCGGCGTGGTCTACCAGGGCCAGCCGGGACGCTATGCAATTCCGGTCGAGCTGCAGATCGATTCCAACGCCATCGCCAACACCGGCACGCCCGGCAACCGTGCCACGACCACGGTGGCCGACCTTGTCGGCCAGGGCCTGAACGCGCAGCTGTCCACGCAAAGCCTACTCACTGGGCTGCTCTACGTCGACCTCGACCTGCGCAGCACCCCGGGCCAGCCGGTGCGCAGGCGCAGCGACGGGCTGACCCAAATCCCCACGCTGCCCACGACCCTGCAGTCGCTGCAGAAGCAGTTGCAGAACGTCGACCTCACCCAGCTGCTGGGTGATGTGTCGGCCGTGGCCGCGGGCCTGCGACAGTTGGTGGGCAACCCCAAGCTGGCCGGCACGGTCGACGATCTGGCCCAGTCGGGCGCTGAACTGCGCCAGCTGCTGGCGCAGCTGAACCAGCGCGTGGGGCCACTCGGCGATGCGCTGCAGGGCACGCTGGGCAGCGCGCGCCAAGGCGCCGAACAATGGGGCGCGGCGGTTGCCCGCGTGGGCAGCGCGGTCGACCGTGTCGGGCAGGCCGCCGACCGCGTGAGCGGCACCATGGGCCGCTTCGACCGCCTGGCCGACGATGCCGCACCCGCACTGGCCAGCGTGCGTCGCGCGGCCGACGACCTGGCGCTCACCGCGGCCGAGTTGCGCCGGGCCACCAGCGACGACAGCGGCTTGATGCAGCAGGTGGAACGTGCGGCGCAGGACATGGCGCGCGCATCGCGGGCCGTGCGCGACCTGGCCGACCTGCTCGAGCGCCAGCCCGAGGCGCTGATCCGCGGCCGCACGGCCAACCCTTGACCCGACTTGCGAAAGCGGCCACCCCCATGCCACGCCCCGTGCCCATCACGCGACGCCGTCTGCTGCTCGGATTCGGCCTGGGCCTGGGCCCGGCGCTGCTGGCCGGCTGCGGCAGCTCGCCGCCGGTGCTGCTGTATCACCTGAATGCCGACCGACCGGAAGGCGCGACGCTGCCGGCGCCGACGCGCGAAACCTGGCAGCTGGTGCTGCCGGTGCGGCTGCCCGAATACCTGGACCGCGAGGCCATCCTGGTCCCGCGCGCCGACAGCGGCCTGCTGGCCCTGTCGGGCCAGCGCTGGGCCGAATCCTTGCGCGACGCCGTGCCGCGCGTGCTGCGCCAGGACCTGGCGGCCTGGCTCGGCCCCGCCAGGCTGTGGGTGGCACCGGTGCCGGCCGGTGTGGTGGTGACGCGGCAATTGCGCGTCGAACTGCTGGCGTTCGACATCGAGCCCGGGCGCAGCGCAGTGCGCCTGCAGGCGCTGTGGACCCTGGTCGACCCCAGCGGCCGCACGGCGCCGCTGAGCGACAGCGCAACGCTGCGCGTGGGCAGCAGCGGCAGCGACATCGGCGCGCTGGTGGCCGCGCACCGGCTGGCGCTGTGGCAACTGGCCGGCCGCATCGCCGTCGGCCGCTGACGGCCCTGGGTGGGTGCCGCTTACGACTGTTCACGCAGCTTTACGTCGAGCGGTCGACAGCCGGGGCTGCTGGGGCGTTGAACAGGCATCGGCGTGCCTTGCGTCCCCACCTGGAGATTCCATGAACACCCTCAAGCCCCTGTCACTTGCCGCGCTGGCGCTGAGCGGCATCTTGCTGGCAGCACCGGCGCAGGCCGGATCCGGCGCACACTGGTCGATCAACATCGGCCTGCCGATCGCGCTGCCGCTGCCACCACTGCCGCCGTTGCCGGGGCTGGTGATCCGCAACGACCATGTGCGCGTGCATCTGCAGGCCGCGCCGATGTATGGACAGCCCGCATCGGTGTACGTGCAACCCCCGGTGGTCTACGGCCGCCCCGCCTGGCGCGACCGCGACCGTGACGGCATCCCGGATCGTTACGACCGCCACGACAACCGCTGGCGGCAGCCCGCCTGGCGCAGCGACCGCGACCGCGACGGCATCCCGGATCGCCATGACCGCTACGACAACCGTCGCGGACAACCCGCGTGGCGCGGTCACGACGACGCCGACGTCCGCTACTGAGCGGCCCCCCCAGGGCCGCGCCATCCGCGCGGCTCTGGGCTGGTTTCACTTCACCGGCGTCTTGGCCTTGGCCTCGGCCACCAGGCGCGCCAGTTCGGCACCGCTCTTGTAGTGCGGCACACGCAGCACCAGTCGCTTGCTGCGCTGCCAGAAGCTGTTGCTGCCGGCCACCTCGTCGGCCCAGTACCTGTCGGCCAGCCTGATGTTGCCCGGCACGTCAAGCTCGAAGGCGTCGCGTGAACCCGCACCGCCGAAGATGTAGAGCTTGCCGTCGATGATGCGCCAGGTGTCGGCGTCGCCGCCCCAGGGAATGGCGTACGAGATGCCGTTGGCGCAGAAACCCCCGTACTGCGGCACGTAGCGCGCCGGGTCGCGATCGAACAAGGCCTTGTGTTCGGCGTTGGCGAAGCGAAAGGTCACGCCCTGGTAAACGCTCTGGTAGCTGCCGAAGCCCATGGCGTGCCGGCCCAGCGTGAAATACGCGACCACGTCGTAGCCCTTGAGCATCAGATGCTCGGCGGCCGGCTCGGACACGGCATTCACAGGCTTCAGCGGCGACGACGGATTTTGTGCCGTCATCGCGCCGCAGCCGCCCAGGGCCAGCAGTGAGGCGACGCAGAACCCACCCAGAAGGTGGCGAAGGGTTGGCAAGGCAGTGGTCATCGTGAAGCTCCAGAAGCAGAAACAGGCAAGGTCCAGGCCGGCGCCGAAGGCGCTGCAACCCATTGATCGGCATAAGGCGCGCGCCAGCCCAGCAAGGTGCTGGCGCGCAGGCAGCGCTCGCGCAGGTCGTGTTCGTTGCGGCCCTGCAGGTGCACGATGCCATAGCGCCAGCTGCCCAGCCACTTGTAGTCGCGCGCCAGCTCGCGGCCGGCGCGCGGGTAGCTGAAAAACAGGGCATCGGGAAACAGCCGCCGCAACAACGCCACCTGACGTTGGCCGGGCATGCTGGGCGCATCATCCCCTGGAAACGCGCGATAGACCAGGCTGGCCGCGGCGCCCGCCTGTGGAGCCTGGCGTGGCAGCTCGGCTGGGTCTTGGCCGATCGCCAGCGCCAGCGCCAGCGCATGCGGGTCGACCCCCTGCACGCGCAGGTAGAGGTCGGAGAACTGCGAAGCCAGACGCGGATTGAACTCGATCACGCTCAGGCGGCCGCTGGCCGGGTCGTGAAAGAACTCCATGTTGAACAGGCCGTGCGTGAAGCCAATGGCCGACAGGAAGCGCTGCGCCACGTCGAGCGCGCGGGCCTGCACGTCGGCACGCAGCCGACTGGGATGCTCCCAGCGCATGAACGCCTGGGTCCCCGGGTACATCACCGCGTCGACCACGCCCAGCGCCTGGGCGCGGCCCTTGAACACCCAACCGTCCAGGTTGTACTGCGGCGTGTGCTGCGGCACCGGTGCCTCGAGCAACATGCGGTGTGCCGTGCCGGCCTGCGGCAGCCTGTCCTGCAGCACCTGCTCGAAAGGCTCGACCAGGCGGCGGATGACCCACAGCTCGCGGCGACCGAAACGCGTGTGCGACTGCAGCTCGGCCTGGTTTCGAACCTGGCGCGCCAGCACCGAGAACGCTGCCTTGACCGGCTTCACGAAGCGCGGGTAGCTCAAACCAGTCGGGATGTCCTGCCCGTACTCGACGTCCAGTGGTTCGAACGCCAGGTTGGCCTCGGGTGCCACCTGCTGCAGCACCTGGCGCGCATGCAGCTTGTGCTGGGCGGCGATCACGGCCTCGGGGCTGGTTCCGGGCAGGCCCAGCGCTTCAGCCGTGAGTGCAGCCGCCAGCGCACCGAACTGCTCATGCTGCGAGGTCACGCCGACCCAGCCGCGCCGACGCCCGCGACGGGCCTGTGCCGCAGCAAAGCGGCGCAGGTCGAATCCGACCAGGCGCGCGTTGCTCGGAAACGAGAACAGGTCGAAGCCGGCGCGATCGAACGACCAATGCGCGGCCTGGCGGGCACAACCCAGGCTGTCCCAGTCGTAGTTGAACTGCAGTCCGATGCGCGGTTTGATGCTCATGAATGCTCTGGCTTGCACCACGCTGAATTGCAGCCGGTGTCGGTTGGATGGCGTGCCCTTTTCCGTCGGGGCACTTGTTCAGTCGGAGCCCGCCGGCGGACCCCTGCCCAGGTCTTGCCCTGGCGCTGCAGCAGATCGTCGGGCACGCCTTGCGCCGGCACACGGGCCCGGGTCATGCAGCGCCACCCTGGTGCAGCGCCCGACCGTCGTCGCGCAATCGCCCATGGGCGATGTAGCCCATGCCGCATTGCGTGCTGCACCATTCGAAGTGGCCGCAGCGCGCCTGCACGCGGTCCCAGGGCTGCCACAGTTCGGCGGCATGCACGTTGTAGGGCCGGTTCTTCAGCCAGGCCAGCAGGTTCAACGGCCCCGTCCACCAGGGAAAGAACTTCATGCCGGCCATCGCCACCCGTGCACCGGGTCGCGCCTGGCCCAGCAGGTTGTTCAGCGCCTCGGCCGAGCGGGTGATGTCGTGCACGTAGTTGAACAGCAGCGCATCGGGCGCCTTCGGCAGCCGCACGGTCTCAGCGGGCGCGCACACCTGCCACAGGTTGCGCCAACCGGCGTCGCGGGCGCGGGCGTCGGCCAGGGCGAACATCTCGGGGCTTTGTTCGAAAGCCAGCACTTGGCCCCGGGCGCCCACCGCCTGCTGCAGCGGCGCAAAACTCAGGCCGGTGCCGGCGCCGACATCGAGCACCACGTCGCCCGGCTGCAAGCCCAGGCTCGCGATGGTGCGCAAACGCAACGGCATCGTTCGCGCCGCCGAGCGGTCGTAGGTCGCCGCATGCTGTGCATAGCGGCGCATCGATGCTGCGTTGTCGCTGGGCAGAGACATGGGCCGTCAGCTGTTGCTGCGCGTGGCCGCGTGCAGACCGAACACGCCGACCACGATCAGCGTGATGCTGGCCATCTTCAGCGCCGTCGCCGGCTCACGGAAATAGAACACGCCGATCAGCGCCGTGGCCACCGTGCCCACGCCCGACCACACGGCATAGACCACGCTCAAGCCCAGGCGGCCGATGATCAACGTGTTGAGCGCAAACGAAAATGCGTAGAAGACGAAGATCAGCAGCGACGGCAACCAGCGGCTGAAGCCTTCGGACAGCCGCATCGCGGTGGTGCCCGCCACTTCGAAGGCGATCGCCACCGCCAGCACCCACCAGGGGTGCGACACGCTCAGCTTGGGCAGCAGGTTGTCCATCAGCGGCTCATCCGGTGTCGGGCGGCAACGCTCAGGGCGCTAACCCGTGCCTCCGGAGGGTTGAACGCCGGCGCGCCGTCAAGCAAACCGATCACGCGCTGGGTTTGCTGCAGCGCCAGGTCGACCTGGTTCAGGGTCGCCAGCAGCGTGACGCCCTGTTGGTGCGCCCGTTCGCCGGCCTTGGCGCGTCGGTTCACAACCCGCAACGCGGCCGCGGCGGCCGCGCGCGCCGCAAGATATCGGGCGCTGACGCCTTGGATTTGCAGTCGCACAGGCTCAGAGAAGGTCGGCGGTGATGAAGACGGAGCGACACTGCGGGTCCTCTTCGCGCTGCACCAGCCGGGGCATCCTGCCGCCAGAGCGCACAACGGCCTGCACGAAGGAGAAGCCACCGAACCAGGCCCTGTCGATCGTCTTGTTGACCAGCGGCGCAGCTTTGCGCGCCAGTTCGCTCGGCGACTGGTCGCGATTGGCGGTGACGCGAACGACCTGCTGGGCCTGCGACACGCCGCACAGGATGACTGCAACCCCCGGCAGCAGCGCCTTCACGGCACGGGTTGGTGACAAAACGGGCATGAACGGGCTTCCATTGCGAATGGTCTGAGTTGCAGTCACTGCGGCCAGAGCGGATTGGACCTCAAGTCGGGCCTGATCGTCGGCCCCTGCTACATTGACCTGATGCCTCAGTCGCCCGAGACCCCGAAGTGCTGACTCCGGACTTTCACCAATTGCAGTCGATCGACGCCGAGGCGTTAGCGGCCGAAGCGCGGGCCGGCTTGATGGCCGTTCGGGCACGCGCATCACCGAAGTTCTTCTACGACGCGCTGGGTTCGCGCTTATTCGATGCCATCACCGAACTCGACGAGTACTACCCGACGCGCACCGAGGCTGCCATCTTCGCAGCCCATGGCGATGCCATCGCCGCCGCGGCGCGCCAGCGCCTGGGCCCGGGCTTCGGACTCGTCGACCTGGGCGCCGGAGACGGTGCGAAGGCAGCGCGGCTGTTCGATCTGCTGCGCCCGTCACGCTATGTCGCCGTCGACATCTCGATCGATTTTCTGCGCCTGTCGCTGCAGCGCCTGCAGCGCGCGCACCCGTCGATCACGATGGTCGGTGTCGGCCTGGACTTCTCCGCCCATCTGCAGCTGCCCGACAGCCTGTGCCCGGGGCGGTCGCTGGTGTTCTATCCCGGTTCGAGCATCGGCAACTTCGACCCCGATGACGCACTTCGTTTGCTGCGGCAGGCGCGCGCACTGGCGCGCGGCGGTGCGTTGCTGATCGGCGTCGACCTGGTCAAGGACAGCGCGACGCTCGAGGCCGCCTACGACGACGCGCTGGGCGTCACCGCGGCCTTCAACCTGAACCTGCTGCGCCACCTGAACCGATTGATCGGCAGCGATTTCGCGGCCCGTCAGTGGCAGCATCTGGCACGTTACGACCACGGCCTGTCGCGCATCGAGATGCATCTGTTGGCGCGCCAGGCGCTGACCGTCAGCTGGCCGGGCGGCAGCCGCCACTTCGACGCTGGCGAGCGTCTGCACACCGAGAATTCGTACAAGTGGACGCTGCCCGGCTTCGACGCGCTGTTGCGCGACGCAGGCTGGCAACAGCTGCAGCACTGGACCGACGACGCCCAGGCCTTCGCGGTGGTTCTGGCCAGCTGAAGCGTTCAGCCGCCTTGCAGGGCGCAGCTGCGAAAGCCGGCCACGACGTCGCTGCGGTCGGGCGTGAAGTAGTTTCGGTAGCGCAGGTGGCGCATGCGCGGCTGCGTCAGGTGCGATGCACCGCGCAGCACCGGCCGGCCGTCGAACCAGGGCGCCGAATAGTCGCGATAGGGGTGCGGCCTGAAGCCCGGATAGGGTGCAAAGGGGCTGGCCGTCCATTCCCAAACCTGGCCCCAGGCAAAACGCTGCGGTTCAGACTCGGCGGCGCGTTCCCACTCGGCCTCGGTCGGCAACCGGCGCCCGGCCCAGTCGCACCAGGCCCGGGCTTCGAACCCGCTCAGGTGACAGGCGGCGTGGTCCAGGTCCAGCGGCTGCCAACGGCGATGCCGCCGCTGCAGCCAGGTCGATCCGTCGCGCCGCAGGTAACGTGGCACGCTGGAGGTGCCACTTTCGACGAAAGGCAGGTAGTCGCGCCAGGTGACGACCCGGCGGTCAATGCGAAAGGCCGGCACCGCCACCTCATGGGCTGCGCATTCGTTGTCGAACGCAAACCCAGGCCCGGTGTGGCCCAGGCAGTGACTCGCGCTGTCGAACTCGAGTTCGTCCCGGGCACCAGGCTCGGGCTGCTGCTGCCATCGAAGGTCGGCATCGTCGAGGTCCAGCGCGCGCGCCATGTACAGGCCGGCCTCGTGGTGCATGTCTTCGTGCAACAGCGCCAGACGGAAGAAGTACATCGCTTCGTCGTCTCCGGCATCAACGGTCTGCAGCCGTTGCAGGCTGCTTTCGAGATGCCGCGCCAGGTCGGACCGGGTGGCGTCGGCGTCGGGCAGCGGCAGCTGCCAGCGGCTGTCGTGCGGCACCTGGCTCGAGTTATACAGCCGGTCGGCGTCGTCGCGCAGCGGCACGCCACGTGCTACGTCGGGGTCGGCACGGTCGCCGAGCCGCCACTGCGGGTTGCGCGCCAGCCAGTATTCCTGGAACCAGCCGATGTGCCCCAGCTCCCACAGCGGCGGGTTCAGCGTGGCCTGCTGCGGCACCTGCAGTGTGTGGCCCAGGGTGGACTGCAGCGCGGCAAACAGCGACAGGGTGTCGCTGCGCGCGCTATGCAGCGCGTGCGCCAGGTCCTGCGGGTTGCCCTGGCGGGCCAGGGTGGCGGCGGTCTCGGTCATCGGTGGATACAGCGGCTAAAGTCGGCGCGTGCAGCGACTTGTCATCGTCACCCCGGCCCTGGCCAGCGCCAACAATGGCAACTGGCAAACGGCGCGGCGCTGGGCCTCGATGCTGCGTGCCGATTATCGGGTCAGGCTGACCAATGCCTGGAAAGGCGGAGACGAGGCGCTGATGATCGCGCTGCATGCCCGCCGGTCGGCCGACGCCGTGGCTGCGTGGCGCGCCGCACACCCGCAGCGCCCGCTGGTGGTGGTGCTGACCGGTACCGATCTCTACCGCGACATTGCCGTCGACGACCGGGCCCGGCAATCACTGCAGTGGGCCGACCGCCTGGTGGTCTTGCAGGCTCTGGGTGGCAACATGCTGCCGCCAGAGCTGAAGCACAAGGTGGTGGTCTGCGTGCAGTCCAGCCCGCCACGGCAGACCCTGGCCAAGACCGGGCGCCACCTGCGCGCGCTGATGGTCGGTCATCTTCGGCACGAGAAGTCGCCCGAGACGCTGTTTGCCGCGGCGCGGGCCTTGCGCCAGCGGCCGGACATCCTGCTCGACCACATCGGCGCGCCGCTGGACGCCGCCCTTGGCCGCGCCGCCCAGGCGTGCATGGCCGAATGCCCGCAGTACCGGTGGCTGGGCGCACTGCCGCACGCACAGACCCGCCGCCGCATCCAGCAGGCGCATGTGCTGGTGCACGCCAGCCGACTGGAAGGCGGTGCACATGTGGTCATCGAGGCGGTGACCAGCGGCACGCCGGTGCTGGCGTCGCGCATCGACGGCAACCTGGGCCTGCTGGGCAGCGACTACGAGGGCGTGTTCGACTGCGGCGACGCGGCCGGCCTCGCAACCCTGCTGCAGCGCTGCCGTGACGAGCCCGCTATGCTCGCCCGCTTGCTTTCGCAATGCGAACGGCGCCGGCCGCTGTTCGCGCCCGAACGTGAACGCGCCACCTTGCAGCATCTCGTCGCTGAATTGCTGCATCCATCGCCGGAGACCCCATCATGAACGCACCCGAACGCGCCGCAGAACCTCGACTGACTTCACTCTCGCATGGCGGTGGTTGCGGCTGCAAGATCGCCCCGGGCGTGCTGTCCGAGATCCTCAAGGGCACGGCCGCCTTTCCGATCCCGCCCGAGTTGATGGTTGGCATCGAGACCGCCGACGACGCCGCGGTCTACAAGCTCAACGACGAGCAGGCCTTGATCGCCACCACCGATTTCTTCATGCCCATCGTCGACGACCCCTTCGACTTCGGGCGCATCGCCGCCACCAACGCGATCAGCGACGTCTATGCGATGGGCGGCAAGCCGATCATGGCACTGGCGCTGGTGGGCATGCCGATCAACGTGCTGTCCACGCAGACCATCGGCCGAGTGCTGGAAGGCGGTGCCTCGGTCTGTCGTGAAGCCGGCATTCCGATCGCCGGCGGCCACACCATCGATTCGGTCGAGGCGATCTACGGCCTGGTGGCGCTGGGCCTCGTGCACCCGTCGCGTGTCAAGCGCAATGCCGATGCGCGCGCCGGCGATCTGCTGATACTGGGCAAGCCGATCGGTGTGGGCGTGATGTCGGCTGCACTGAAGAAGGGTGAGTTGGGCGACGCAGGCTACGCGCAGATGATCGCCAACACCACGAAACTGAACACTCCGGGTCCCGAACTCGCCGCGCTGCCTGGCGTGCATGCGCTGACCGACGTCACCGGTTTCGGCCTTGCCGGACACGTGCTGGAGCTGGCGCGCGGCGCACGCTGTGACGTGCAGCTGGACTGGGCCGCCGTGCCGCAGCTGGCCGGCGTGCGCGTGCTGGCGGCGCAGGGCTTCGTCACCGGCGCCTCGGGCCGCAACTGGGGCGGCTATGGCCACGACGTGGTGCTGCCGGCCGGCTTTGCCGCCGAAGACAGCGCGCTGCTGACCGATCCGCAGACCAGCGGCGGGCTGCTGGTGTCGTGTGCCGCCGACACGGTCGACGCGGTGCTGGCCACCTTCCGTCGGCACGGTTTCGAGCAGGCGGCGGTGGTCGGTCGGGTGGTCGCCGCGGCTGGTGCGGCTTCGCGATTGCTCGTGAACTAGACGACGGCGTCTTCGGGCAAGGGCCGGCCGTCGATCACCCGCTGCCAGCCCAGCGCCGACAGGTCGATCGAGCGCCAGCCGCCGTCGACGATCCACTCCGCCAGCGCCCGGCCGACGCCAGGCGCCTGCTGCAGGCCATGGCCGCTGAAGCCGTTGGCGAACAGCAAGTTGTCGACCGCCGGATGCGGGCCCACGATCACATTGGCGTCGAGCAGGTTGACGTCGTAGTGCCCCGCCCAGCTGCCCTGCAGGCGCAGCGCCTCGAAGGCCGGCACGCGGTGCGCCAGCGTGGGCCAGACGATGTCGTCGAACAGCGCGTGTTCGACCTCGAAGTCGTTGCGGTCGACGATGTCCGGGTCGGACGCCTCGGGCGGCGCCACGCCGGCGATGAACCCCTGTCCCTCGGCCCGGAAGTAGACGCCACTCGGGTCGATGACCAGGCCGCAGCCCGTCGGTCGCGCCGGGCTGCGGAAATTGAAGACGCAGCGCTTGCGCGCGACCACCGGCAGGCTGATGCCGGCCGACGCGGCCAGGGCCGTGGCGCCGGTGCCGGCCGCATTGATCGCCCAGCCGCAAGCGATGCGCTGGCCGTCAGCCAGCCGCACGGCCACCACGCGCGCGAACCCTGGCACTCGAAGCCCGCCACCTCGGCCTGCCGGTAGACCACGCCCAGCGACTGCGCCTTGCGCTTGAACCCGTGCAGCAAGGCATGCGCGTCGAGCCAGCCTTCACCGGACAGACCGAGCGAGCCGCCCGCCAGGTCGTCGGTACGCAACCAATCGAATCGCGCCGCCAGGCCGGGCTGGTCGAGCAGAGCCACGTCGGCTCCTTCGACGCGTTGCACAGCGTGCTGCCGCTGCAACGCCGGCAGGCCGGCCGCGGTGGCCAGAAACAGGTAGCCGGCCTCGTTGAACCCCAGGCCCGGCGTCTGGCCGTCGACCGCCAGCAAGGTCTCGGCCTGGCGTACGAAAGCCGTGCCCGCCATCGACAGGCGGATGTTCTCGGGGGTCGAGAACTGGTGGCGGATCGACGCCACCGATCGAGTGGTCGCACACTGGCGATAGCTGGTGTCCCGCTCAAGCACCAGCACGCGTCCCGCAAAGCCCGCATGGGTAGCCAGGAAGTAGGCGGCAGCACTGCCGACCACGGCGCCGCCGGCAATCACCACGTCGAATCGATCGCTGTCACCGTTCATGCCGCGAGTGTTTCACGAAGCGCGGGCCGATCCGCACAGCTGCGCCGTTCGCCGGCGACACCGACGAGGCCGGTCGCGCTTGTTCAGCTCTTGGACTTCTGCTCTTGATCCTGCAGCAGCCGCCACATCACCTTGCCGGCCCCGCTCTTGGGCAGCGTGTCGACGAACTCGACCACACGCGGCACCTTGTAGGCCGCCATGTGCTCGCGCGCCCAGTCGATGACTTGCTGCGCCGTGGTGTTGTCACGCGCGGCATCGCGCAGGACGACGAAGGCCTTGACCGTCTCACCGCGGTAGTCGTCCTTCGTGGCCACCACGCAGGCCTCCTGCACCAGCGGGCACTTGAAGAGCAGCAGTTCGACCTCACTCGGCCAGACTTTGTAGCCGCTGGCGTTGATCATTCGCTTGAGGCGGTCTGTGATGTAGAAGTAACCCTCTTCGTCCATGCGGCCGAGATCGCCGGTGCGAAAGAAGGCCTTGCCGTCGATCTGCACGAAGGCGTCACGCGTGGCGTCGGGGTGGCGCCAGTAGCCCTTGAAGACCATCGGACCGTGGGTGACGATCTCGCCGGTCTCGCCGATCGGCAGTTGACGCAGCGTGTCGGGATCAACGATGCGCGAGTCGACGCCGAAGATCGGGATGCCCAGGCACTGCAGCTTGGCACGCTCGGGCGGATTGGCATGCGTGGGCGCTGCGGTCTCGGTCAGGCCGTAACCTTCGGCGAACGTCAGCCCGAACTCGGTCTGCAAGCGTTCGGCCACGGCCTGCGGCATCGCGGCACCACCGCCGGACAGCCGGCGCAGGCTGGACAGGTCGAAACGGCGGTAGTTGGGGCTGCCGAGCAGGTCGATGATCATGGTCGGGATGCAGGTCCAGTGCGTGACGCCGTGGCGCGCGATCAGGCGGGCGGCCAGTTCACGGTCCCAGCGCGGCATCAGCACCGTGGTCGACCCCAGGTAGGCCGGGCTCAGCACGTTGTACATGAGCCCGGTGATATGGAACATCGGCACCACGCCCAGTGCTACCGACTCGGTGCTCGCCTGGCCCCACAGACCACCGCCGACGATGTTGGCCATCAGGCTGCGGTGGGTGTGCATGCAGCCCTTGGGCAGCCCGGTGGTGCCCGAGGTGTAGGGCAGCAGGCACAGGTCGTCGGGCCCGGCCAGGCTGGTGCCCGGCTGCAGGCCGGCCGTCAGCGCATCGACCCAGCGATGGGCACCTGGCGGCAGCGTCGGGTCGGCACACAGCCAGTCGAAGACCGGGCCTGCCGGACGCTCGCTGTCGTCGATCTGGTCGGGCGGCGGCATGGCGTCGGTGAACCGGGTGACCAGCAGTGCGCGCAGGCGCTGCGCTTCGGGCAGGGCCTGGTTGGCTTGGTCGACGGTGCCGGCCAGGTCAGCGCTGGTGATCGCCACGCGGGCTTGCGCATCGCTGATGTAGTGCGCGAACTCGTCAGCACGGTTCATCGGGTTGACCGGTACCGCCACCGCGTCGGCGCGCTGGATGGCGTGAAACGCCACCGCCCATTGCGGGCAGTTCTGCAGGTAGATCAATACACGGTCGCCACGCTGCACGCCCTGCGACTGCAGCCAGCCGGCGAGCGCCTGCGCCTGGGCCTGCAGCTCGCCGAAGCTCATGGCCCGGCCGAGGAACAAATAGGCCGCCTTGCCAGGATGGCGGCGCGCCGTGACCTCGAGGTTGTAGCCGATCGTGGTCTGCGGAATCTGCAAGGCCTGCGGCAGGCGCGTTGGCCAGATCGCGTGGTGAAGCGGCGCTGGTTCGGTGGCCTCGAAGGTGGCCTCGGATCGAGTCAAGTGCGGCTCCTGGGGTAAAGGCAGCGAGGCGTTCGACGGCCCTGCCAGCCCAATGCGGCCACACTACCCGGATGCATGACCTCGCCGGCCCAGGGGCCGTCAGTTGCCTTCGAGGTATCGCTTGCGTGCCTGTTCGGCGCGCAGCTTGACGCACTCCGGGTGGCCGTTGAATTCGGCTCGGTTGCAGGCCAGGTCGATGCAGATCAACCGGACCAGCGGCAACTCCTTGGCGCAGCGCTCGCCGGGCGACTGCGGGCGGTTTTCCTCGGCCGGCTTGGGCTTGTTGCCGGCGTCGACCACGGCCGGCGTGGCTGCGGGCGCCGGTGTCACCACCACAGGCGCCGGCGTCAGGTCTGGTTTGCGTACCGGCGCTGCGGGGACAACCTCGGGCGTGCGCGCTGGCGGCCGAACGACAGCCGCACGCGGCGGTGGGCTGACACTGGCCCTGGGTGGACTGGCGACGGGGGGGCTCAGCTCTGGCGGCGATAACGGCACGGTGGCAGCCGGCGGCGAAGGCAGCGCCGCCGGCGGGGCCGACAACTCGGTGGGTGCCGTCGAAGCCGGCGCGGCCGGCTGCGGCGCGGGCGCCGGCGCAGCGGATTCGGGCACCGAGGCTGCAGGCGGTGCGCTGTTCAGCGTCGGCACGATCGGGCGTGTCAGAAACCACCACAGACCACCACCCACCGCGCCAGCGACGACGATCCCCGCCAGCACCGGCACCATCCATGATTTGGACGATGCGCGGGCGGCGGGCGAAGGCCGGGCCACCGGCGCAGCCACGGGTGGTGCGGGCGAACGTGCCGTCTGCGGGCGCGCCAGGTACTGGGTGGTGGTCGGCGCCGGGTCCCTGGCGGCCGGGGGGGACGGTGGAGGCGGTGACACTGGCACCGCCGGCGGCGGCGCAGCTGGTGGCGGCTCGCGACGCGTGTTGTAGCCGGCCGGGTAGGCCGTCACGATGGTGGCGTCCTCGTCGTCGACGGGTGGCCGCGGTGGCGCCTGCGGCAGGCTGGAGCGCGCGGGGCCTGCATTGCCGCCACCGGGGCGTGGCATCACCACAGTGGCTGAATCGTCCGATGGCGGAAAGGCCGTCTGGCCACGCGGCATCAGCACGGTGGCATCTTCACTGCCGGCACCGTAACCAGCCAGTGGCGCGGTGCGCTCGAAGGCCGAGGGACCGGGCCGCGGGGGCGGTTTCAGACGTCCGGCCAAGGCCTCACGCACCGCCGCCACGTTCTGCGGACGGTCGTTCGGCAAGGGCGTGAGCATCCAGTCGATCAGTTCCAGGAATTCACGCGAGCAGCCCGCCAGGTCCTGCTCGGCCAATGGCTTCAGGGTGTCCTGGATCGAGCGACCCGGCGCCGGCAGCGGCGGCCGGCCCAGCAGCAGGAAGTGCATGGTCGCGCCGAGCGCGTAGATGTCGGTCCAGGGGCCTTGCTTCATGCCGCCGACGTCGGCGTACTGTTCGATCGGCGCATACGACGGCTTCAGGATCGCAGTCAGCGCCTGGCTGCGGTCGGTGATGACGCGCCGCGCCGCGCCGAAATCCAGCAGCACCGGCCGTCCGTCACCTTCGATCAGGATGTTGTCGGGCGCGATGTCGCGGTGATACACGTCCTCGGAATGCAGCCGCTCGATCGCACCGAGCAGCGGTTCGAGAATCTTGCGTACCCAGGCTTCGTCGGGCCGGGTCTGCATTTCCAGGCGCACGTCGCGAGCGGTACGGCCCTTGTACAGGGCCATCGCCATGTAGGCGGTGCCGTTGCCCTCCCAGAAACGGTGCACCTTGACCAGTGATGGATGGTCGAAACGCGCCAGCAGTCGGGCTTCGTTGACGAAGCTGCGCAGGCCGAGCGCGAACGTGTCGGCGTTGGCCTGCGAGATCAGCGAAACATGCATGGTCTCGGCGCGGTCGACCAGCGTCGACGGCATGTATTCCTTCAGCGCCACATCGCGTTCGAGCAGGTGGTCGAAGGCCAGGTAAACGATGCCGAAACCGCCCACACCGAGCACGCGCCGAACCTCGAACTCGCCCAGCCGCGTGCCGATGGGCAGCGCTCCGTGGGGATAGGCGGGCGGCTTGGTGGCGCGGGGTTCAGACATGAACGGCGAGCTTAACAGGGAGCTACCGCGGCAGACTCCAGTGAATGTGCTACGAATTGGCGCGCTGCAGGCGCGTTGTGCGTTTGGCCCTGACCCTGCATCAGCAGCCCCGTTGCAGCAGTTCGAGCCAGAGGTCGATCCTGGTCTGGGCCGGGCTGAGCCCGCTGACCACGGGCCAGCGCGGGTTCGGCGGCGCCAGCACCGGCCCGTCGGCGCAGCGGCTGCACACGCGCACGGCCACACCCCGAGCCTGCGCGCGGTCAAGCGCCTCGGCCAGCACCTGGTGTACGGTACCGTTGCCGGTGCCGGCCACCACCAGGCCCTGCACACCCGCGGCCGCCAGCGCATCGACGCCGGCGCCACACGCGCCGGCATGGCTGGTGACGATCTCCACCCAGGGCCAGCGTTCGGCGCCCGCGACCAGGGGTGCAAGACCGAGCGCCTGGCCACGCGGCCACTCGCGAAAGCGTCTCACCGCGCCCTGTTCAATGCACGCGACGGGGCCGGCATCGCCACCCGCGAAGGCGTCCAGCCGCCAGCTGTGGCGTTTGCGCAGATCGGCGGCAGCTTGCACCCGGCCGCCCAGCACCGCCAGCACGCCGCAGGCGCCTTCGACCGCCGCCAGCAGCAGCGCATCGGCCAGGTTCTGCGGACCATCGGTCTGCATCGACGTGGCCGGCCGCATGGCGGCCGTCAGCACCACCGGCTTGGCCGGTGCCAGCACACGGTGCAGCAGCCATGCCGTTTCTTCCAGTGTGTCGGTGCCATGGGTGACGACCAGTCCCATCACCTCGGGCCGGCCGAGGTGATGGGCCGCTCGCGTGGCCAGCGCCAGCCAGATCGACGGCGCCATGTCCTTGCTGTCAATCTGCGCCACCTGCTCGCCTTCGACCACCAGGCTCGGGTCGAGTTCGATGCCGTGCAGCAGCTCGGCCACGCCCAGTTCCGCCGATCGGTAGCCCAGGTTGTCGCTGGCGCTGCCGGCGCGGCCAGCAATGGTGCCACCCGTGGCCAGAACAACCAGGGTTGAAGACAGGTTTTGCACTTTGCTCGACTCTGGATGAAAATACAGTGGCTGTACAAAAAATCAGTTCGTGACTTCGTGCACCGCAGGGTGCCCATTGACGATCTTTCAAGAGGAGATCCCGGCATGACCGAAAGCCCGAAGCTCACCGCCCGCCAGCAGCAGATCCTCGACCTGGTGCAAAGCGCCATCGAACGCACCGGCGCGCCGCCAACGCGCGCCGAGATCGCGACCGAACTCGGGTTCCGCTCGGCCAATGCCGCCGAAGAACACCTGCAGGCCCTGGCGCGCAAAGGCGTGATCGAACTGGTGGGCGGCACCTCGCGCGGCATCCGTCTGAAGTCTGACACACTGCGCGCGCTCAACGATTCACGGGGCCGGCAGTACACACTGCCTCTGCCAGGCTTTGCGCAGCTGACCCTGCCGCTGGTCGGGCGCGTGGCCGCCGGCAGCCCCATCCTGGCGCAAGAACACATCGATCAGACCTACCTGCTCGAAGCCAGCATGTTCCCGCGCCGCCCCGACTACCTGCTCAAGGTGCGTGGCATGAGCATGCGCGACGCCGGCATCCTCGACGGCGACCTGCTGGCGGTGCAGAAGGCCAAGGATGCCAAGAACGGCCAGATCGTCGTGGCCCGGCTGGGCGACGACGTCACCGTCAAGCGCCTGCGGCGCACCAGCAGGGCGATCGAGCTGATCCCCGAGAACCCAGACTTCAAGACCATCATCGTGCCCTTCGACACGGCCGACTTCGAACTCGAGGGCATTGCCGTCGGGTTGATCCGCAACACCATGCTGATGTAGCCGCGCCGATGAATGGGCCCGAACCAACCCCTGACGTGGCGCGGCCGCTGCAGGCGCGGCGCACGCTGGCGCCGCGCAAGGCGATGCACGCGGCCGAATGCCAGCGGCTCGAGCAGTTGCCCAACATCGGCCCTTCACTGGCGGCCGACCTGCGCCTGCTGGGCGTGCAGCACCCGCGCGAACTGGCCACGTGCGACGCGCTGCAGCTCTACCAAGCGCTGTGCAAGGCGACCGGGCAGCGCCAGGACCCTTGCGTGCTCGACACCTTCATGGCGGCCACCGACTTCATGCGCGGCGCACCCGCCCGGCCCTGGTGGACCTACACGGCCGAGCGCAAGGCCACCTTCGGCACGATCTGAAGTCAGGCGCCGCGGCCACCGCGCTTGATCTGGCCCCGTTATCGGGTGCTGTTCGCGGGTTTCGGCGCGGCGGGCGCGGCGAAGATCGGCTCAGGTTCCCGCCATGACTACCGATACCGTCCTCATGAGATCGCTGCGATTGATGCCCTTGAGGCGCCCGCGTTCGACCCTGAGCACACCCAGTGCCTTTCGCGTCGAAGTCAGACCCCCGTCTTTGCGCCATGCGCCCGCATCATGGGGGCAGCGGCTGTTGTTCTGGCTGCTCGCGCCGGCGCCGCAGGACGCCGCACCACCCATCAACCGCCTGCCAGGTGTCAAGCGCGACTTCCTGGCCTGCGTGGCCGATGTCGAGCCTCGTCTGACCGGCAGCCTGTGCCAGTCGATCGACGGCGCACGCTCGCTGCGCGAGCTGTGGCACCTGCGAGCCGAGATCTACAACACCGTAGGCCTGGCGCACAGCGAGGTCGAGGCCGAGCGCCGCATCGACCGCCTGAACCGCCATTTCCCGACGCGCGCCCCACGCGCCGGCATGAAGGTCACGATCCCCGGCCGCAACCCCCTGGCGGGCGATGCCGCTGGCAACCTGTACCAGCTGAAGCTGCACTGAACCATGATGATGCCCTCGCCGCGTCACTTTCTGCCCGACTCTGCGCTGCCGGGTGCCGGGCTGCCTGGCGATCGCATGGCGAGGCTGGCCGCGCGCACGGCCTTTGTCGAGCTCAAGCTCGGCTTCATCGAGGCCGTGAGCTCGCTCGTCGGCCGCGACGGCGACTGGCTGCGCCAGCAGGTGCGGCACGCCGAGGAGCCGGTCGACCTGTGGATGCTGCGCGGACCGCTGATGGACGCCTTGGGCGGCCCCGAGCCTGAACGCCGGGTGGCGCGGCTGCGCCTGCGCCGCAGCCTGGACAGCCTGTTCCCCGACAGCGCGGTCTTCACCGGCTTCAGCCTGACCGGCAGCGCTTTCGGCACGCTGTAGCCGGCCGCCAGGCTTCAGTCTTCGAACCGCCCCAGGCGCACCTGGGTGTTGCCCGGACGCACGTGTTCGAGCGACGGCATCACCAGCACCGTATCGTCGCAGGGTGCATGCCAGATGTGATCGCCGTCCTGCGCGATCGGCGTGCCCTTGCGGGCCACCACACCCAGCCCCGACACCGGCACCAGAAAGCGAAAGTCCGCGCTCTGTGCGACCACCGCTTCGGTGACCCGGATCAGACGTTGCCCGGCCGGCGTCGGCACCTGCTGGTGGTGGCGCGCCCAGTCGGTGTCGGCCAGGCCGGTGAGCGCCAAAAAACGTACCAGGGTGTCGATGGCCACAGCGCGCGAACTGCTGGCCCAGTGCTGGCCACATTCGATCAGCAGCGCCCGCCGCGCTGATGCCGGGTCACCCAGGCCACCGCGTTCAATCATGCGCACTCCGGCCGGGTGGCCGGTGTCGATCAGCAGGTCAGCCGGCACCCCCAGACGCCGCGCGTAGTCGGCGTTCTTGTCGACCCTGCCGCACACCATCAGTGGCCGGCAGTCCTCGTGCATCGAATGGATGTCGAGCACGATGTCGGCGCCATCGACCACGGCACGCAGCTCACGCGCACGGCGCAGCTCGCTGGAGTCGCGCGGCCCGAACAGCACCTCGTCGGCCCAGACCCGGTTGAGGTCTTCATCGACATAACGCGAGCGGTGCGGTGCGTCGGGGTCGAAGCTTTCGAACGCGGCGACGTTGGCAAACACCAGCGTCAGTTGCCCGGCCCGCGGCGCGAAGCTCTGCGCGAACAGCCATTCCAGCGCCAGCGCACCGCAGATCTCATTCCCGTGGGTCAGCGCCTGCACCAGCACGCGCGGCCCTGGTCGGCCCGAGTCCAGCACGTGCACGTAGTCGGCCTCGTGATTGCCGCGGCGCCAGCACGAGATGTCGGGCGGCAGGATTTCAAGGCGGATGCTGGTCATGGCGGTCTGGGCTGGCTGGCGATCGATGGGCGTGTGCGGGGACTTCGGGTTTGTCTGGGGATGGGGGCGTGGGCGAGTATCTCAGCAGCGGCCACAATCGGCAGCCACGAACGGAACGCACTTGGTGCACGGGCACAGGCACGCCGCTTGCATGCCGGGCGAGCATGGCAGGCCCGGGGTCGACCCTGATTGGCGCCGCTTGGCCGTACCCTAGGATGGCCGCACCCAGCGCCACCGTGCACGACGGACCCGCTAACGAAACCGGAGAAGCACATGGAAGAGAAAGACATTCGCAGCCTGATCGAGCAGGTGCGTGAGGGATCGCTGCCGCGGCGCAGCTTCATCGGGCGCATGGTCGGCCTCGGCCTGACGGCGCCGATGGCTTCGATGATGCTGATGCATCACGGCATTGCGCAAGCGCAGACCGCCCCGCCCTACAAGCCCACCAAGCGAGGTGGTGGCGGCACGCTCAAGCTGCTGTGGTGGCAGGGTCCGGTGCACCTGAACCCGCACTTCGCGGCCGGCACCAAGGAGCAGGAAGGCTCGCGCATCTTCTACGAACCGCTGGCCGGCTGGGATCCTGAAGGCAACCTGATCCCGATCCTGGCGACCGAGGCACCGACGCGCGAAAACGGCGGCCTGTCGGCCGACGGCAAGAGCGTGACCTGGAAGCTCAAGCGCGGTGTCAAGTGGCACGACGGCCAGGACTTCACGGCCGACGACGTGGTCTTCACCGCCAAGTACGCGGGCGATCCGGCCACCGCCACGGTGACGGTGGCCACCTACAAGGACCTCAAGGTCGAGAAGATCGATTCGCACACCGTGCGCGTGACCTTCACCAAGTCGACGCCATTCTGGGCCGAACCGCTGGTCGGCATCCAGGGCCTGATCCTGCCCAAGCATGTGTTCGAGCCCTACATTGGCGCCAAGTCGCGCGAGAACCCGGCCAACACCAAGCCGGTGGGCACGGGCCCGTACAAGTTCCTCGACTTCAAGCCGGGTGACATGCTGCGTGGCACGGCCAACACCAGCTACCACATCGCCAACCGGCCTGCCTTCGACGCCATCGAGATGAAGGGCGGCGGCGACGCCATCGGCGCCGCGCGCGCCGTGCTGCAGACCGGCGAATACGACTACGCCTGGAACCTGCAGGTCGAGGACGAGATCCTCAAGCGCCTGGAAGGCAGCGGCAAGGGCAAGGTCAGCATCATCGCCGGCGGCAACATCGAGTTCATCTTGCTGAACTACGCCGACCCCTGGAACGAGGTCGATGGCGAACGCGGCAGCGCCAAGAGCCGCCACCCGGCCTTCCAGGACAAGGCCGTGCGCGACGCGATGGGCCTGCTGATCGACCGCAAGGGCGTGCAGGACTTCATCTACGGCCGCACCGGCGTGGCGACGCCGAACTTCCTGAACAACCCACCCAGGTTCAAGAGCAACAACCTGAAGTTCGAGTTCAACGTCGACAAGGCCAACCAGATCCTGGACGCAGCCGGCTGGAAGAAGGGTGCCGACGGCATCCGCGCCAAGGGCAACACCAAGCTCAAGTTCGTCTTCCAGACCTCGGTCAACCAGCCGCGCCAGAAGACGCAGGCCATCATCAAGGACGCCTGCACCAAGGCCGGCATCGACCTCGAGCTCAAGAGCGTGACGGCCTCGGTGTATTTCGGCGGCGACACGGCCAACCCCGATACCTACCAGAAGTTCTGGGCTGACATGGAGATGTACACCACCACCATGCCGCAGCCCGACCCGCAGGTCTTCATGGAGCAGTACTGCTCCTGGGAGTTCGCGCAGAAAGTCAACAAGTGGGCCAGCCGAAACCTCAGCCGCTGGCGCAGCGACGAGTACGACAACCTGCACAAGGCCGCGCAGGGCGAGCTCGACCCCGTCAAGCGCGCCGCCATGTTCATCAAGATGAACGACGTGGTGTGCAGCGACGCCTACGTGCAGCCGGTGGTGTATCGCCCGCGCGTGTCGGCAGCGGTGAACAAGCTGGTGGCCCCGTTGTCCGGCTGGGACAACGACATGTGGGCCCTGGCCCACTGGTACAAGGAAGCCTGAGTCTGGGCCCAACAGCCGTCTGAGACCACCCGCGGCGCAGCCGGCGCCACGGTTGATTCAGCCTGCCACCACACGACCGGAACGTCTCCGCCTTGGGCCACTACATCCTGCGCCGGCTGTTGATCGCGCTGCCGAGCTTGCTCGGCATCAGCCTGATCCTGTTCACCGTGCTCGCGCTGGCGCCGGGTGACCCGTTCGAGGAACTGGCCACCAACGCCAGCGTGCCGCCCGAGGTGCGCATGGCGCTGCGTGCGCAGTTCGGTCTCGACGACCCGGTGTGGCAGCGCTATCTGCACTGGCTGTTCAGCATGCTCAAGGGCGACTGGGGCTTTTCCTTCGTCTCGCGCATCGACGTCGACACGCTGATCGGACAGCGCATCCCGGTCACGCTGGCCGTCATCGGCGCCTCGCAGCTGCTGGCGTTGGCCATCGCGCTGCCGGTGGGCGTGCTGGCCGCTGTCAAGCCCTATTCCTGGTTCGATCGCATTGCCAGCATCCTGGCCTTCATCGGCTTCTCGTTGCCAACCTTCTTCACCGGCATCCTGTTCATCCTGCTGTTCTCGATCCACCTGGGCTGGCTGCCCTTCGTCTTTCGCGCCGACATCAGCGAGACCGGCTGGGCCTGGTGGTGGGAGCACCTCAAGCAGAGCATCATGCCGGTGATGGTGCTGGGCCTGTTCCAGGGTGCCAGCTGGATGCGCTATGTGCGCTCGTCGGTGCTCGACGTGGTGCGGCTCGATTACGTCACCACTGCGCGCAGCAAGGGGCTGGCCGAACGCGTGGTGATCACCAAGCACATCGTGCGCAATGCGCTGATCCCGGTGGTCACGCTGGTGGCGCTGCAGATGCCCACCATCTTCGGCGGCGCCATCGTCACCGAGCAGATCTTCCGCATCCCGGGCATCGGCTCGCTGCTGATCGATGCCATCTTGCGCAACGACACGCCGGTGATCATGGCCGTCACCTTCGTGCTCAGCGGCCTGGTCATCCTCTTCAACCTGATTGCCGACGTGATCTATGGCTGGCTCGACCCCCGCATCAGCTACCGGTAGCGCGATGGCCGCTGCGCAGATGCGCAGCCTGTCACCCTGGGCCGAGGCCTGGCGGCGCTTCAAGCGCCACCGCATGGCCTACGTCAGCCTGTGGGTGCTGGCCATGCTGGCGCTGGCGGTGCTGCTCGGGCCGCTGCTCTACAAGGTCGGCATCAACGACATCGACTTCAAGGCCCGGCTGGCCACGCCGTCGGCCGCCCACCTGATGGGCACCGACGACCTTGGTCGTGACCTGCTGGCGCGCATGCTGTACGGCGGCCGCATCTCGCTGGCCGTGGGGCTGGCGGCGATGTCGATGGCGCTGACCGTCGGTGTGCTCATCGGCGCCATCGCCGGCATCTCGGGCGGCTGGGTCGACGCCGCGCTGATGTGGGTCACCGACCTGTTCCTGAGCCTGCCGCAGTTGCCGCTGCTGCTGCTGCTGATCTTCCTGTTCCGCGAGACGCTCAAGCAGATGTTCGGCCTGGAGGTCGGCATGTTCCTGCTCATCGTCACGGTGATCGGCGGCTTTCGCTGGATGCCGGTGGCGCGGCTGGTGCGGGCGCAGTTCTTCTCGCTGCGCGAGAAGGAATTCGTCGAGGCCGCGCGCGCCCTGGGCGCCAGCGTGCCGCGGCAGGTGGTGCGCCACATCCTGCCCAACAGCCTGGGCCCGGTGATCGTGGCCGGCACCATCGACGTGGCCGCGGCCATCATCGCCGAGAGCACGCTGAGCTTCCTCGGCCTGGGCTTTCCGCCCGACATCCCGACCTGGGGCCGCATCCTGTACGACAGCCGCGACTTCATGGACATCGCCAGCCATTGGGCGATGTTCCCGGGCCTGGCCATCTCCGTCACGGTGCTGACCATCAACTACGTCGGCGACGGCCTGCGCGACGCGCTGGACCCACGACGCGTGCTCTGACCATGCCCCTGCTCGAGATCAAGGGTCTGAAGACCCACTTCAAGACCGACGACGGCTGGCTGCATGCGGTCGACGGCGTGGACCTGGCCATCGACGCCGGCCAGACCGTGTGCGTGGTCGGTGAATCGGGCTGCGGCAAGAGCGTCACCGCCAAGACGGTGTTGAAGCTGATCGACATGCCGCCGGGCAAGATCGTCGCCGGCCAGGTGCTGTGGCAGGGCCGCGACCTGGTGCCGCTGCGCGCCGAAGAGATGCGCAAGATCCGGGCCAAGGAAATCGCGATCATCTTCCAGGAGCCGATGACCAGCCTGAATCCGGTGTACACGGTGGGCGAGCAGATCGCCGAAAGCGTGCGCCTGCACGAAGGGCTGTCCAGGGCCGAGGCGATGAACCGCGCGGTCGAGATGCTCAAGCTGGTCAACATCCCCACGCCCGAGCGCCGCATCAAGGACTACCCGCACCAGTTCAGCGGCGGCATGCGCCAGCGCGTGATGATCGCCATTGCACTGGCCTGCAACCCCAAGCTGCTGATCGCCGACGAGCCCACGACGGCGCTGGACGTCACCATCCAGGCGCAGATCCTCGACCTGATGCAGGAACTGAAAGACCGCCTGGGCATGGCGGTGATGCTGATCACGCACGCGATGGGCGTGGTCGCCGAGGTGGCGCAGAAGGTGGTGGTGATGTACGCCGGCCAGGTGATCGAAGAGGCACCAGTGGGTGATCTGTTCCAACATCCCAGACACCCCTACACGCAGGGCCTGATCCGCTCGATCCCGCGCATCGATCTGGCTGCCACGCACAAGCTGCGGCTTGAGGCCATCCCCGGCACCGTTCCCAAGCTCATCGAGCCGCGCGCAGGCTGCCGCTTCGCCGACCGCTGCAAGTTCGTGCAGGCCGAATGCCGCGCCGCCACCCCGCCCCTGCGCGACTTCACGCCCGGACACAAGGTCGCCTGCTTTCTGGCCGAGACCATCCAATGACCGCGCCGCTGCTGCAAGTCAAGAATCTGGTCAAGCAGTTCCCGATCAAGGGCGGCTTGCTGCAGCGCGTGGTCGACCGCGTGCATGCGATCGATGGCGTCAGCTTCGACCTGGCAGCCGGCGAGACGCTGGGCGTGGTCGGCGAGTCGGGCTGCGGCAAGAGCACCACCGGACGCTGCATCCTGCGCCTGCTCGAGCCGACCTCGGGCGAGGTGCTGTTCAACGGGCAGAACGTCACCACCGCCAGCAAGACCGAATTGCGCGCGCTGGCGCGTGACATGCAGATCATCTTTCAAGACCCCTACGCCAGCCTGAACCCGCGCATGACGGTGGGCGCCATCATCGGCGAGGCGCTGACCATCCACAAGTTGACACCCACGCGCGACGCCTACGAGGCGCGCATCGTGCAGCTGCTGGAAACGGTGGGCCTGAGTGCCGATCACATGCGGCGTTATCCCCACGAGTTTTCGGGTGGCCAGCGCCAGCGCATCGGCATTGCGCGCGCGCTGGCGGTGTCACCCAAGCTGGTGATCTGCGACGAGGCCGTGAGCGCGCTCGACGTGTCGATCCAGGCGCAGGTGATCAACCTGCTGGAAGACCTGCAGCAGCAGTTCGATCTGACCTACATCTTCATCGCACACGACCTGTCGGTGGTGGAGCACATCAGCGACCGCGTGGCGGTGATGTACCTGGGCCGCATCGTCGAGATCGCGCCCGCCCATGCGCTGTACAGCAACCCGCGGCACCCCTACACCGAGGCGCTGCTGTCGGCGGTGCCGATCCCCGACCCCAAGGTCAAGCGTCGGCGCATCCGACTGCAGGGCGACGTGCCCAGCCCGATCCGCCCGCCGCCAGGTTGCCACTTCCACACCCGCTGCCCGATCGCGCAGAAAGGGCTGTGTGACATCGAGGTGCCTGTACTGAAGACCGTCGGCGAAGGTCATCAGGTGGCCTGCCACCTGCGCAGCTGAGCACCCGGCGACGGCGCGCCTCAGGCTGCCGGCTCGCGCAGGAAGATCTCGACGCGACGGTTCTTCGCGCGGCCGGCTTCGCTGCCGTTGTCGGCCACCGGTTCACGCTCGCCACGACCTTCGGTCTGGATGCGGGCTGCAGCCACGCCACGCGCGATCAGATGGTCACGAACCGCCTGCGCACGCGCCACCGACAGCGGGTTGTTGATGGCATCTGACCCGGTGCTGTCGGTGTGACCGATGATGGACACCAGCGCCTTGGGGTCGTCTTTCAGGCTGGCGGCAAAGGGGTCGAGCACGGCCAGCATCGGCGGCTTCAGCGCCGAACTGCCGGTGTCGAACGAGACGTCACTGGGCACGTTGACCTTCAGCTGGTTGTCGGCCGTGCGGCTGACGTCAACGCCGGTGCCGCGCGTGGCCTGTTCCATGGCCTGTCGGCGGTCTTCCTGCCTCTTCGACCACAGGTTGCCGACCACGGCGCCCACTGCACCGCCAAGGACTGCGCCCGTGCCGGCCTTGCCGCCGGTGGCCGACCCCAGCACCGCACCCACACCGGCACCGACACCGGCACCGACGGCGGTGCCCTTCTGCCGTTCACTCATGTTCTCGCAACCCGAAAGCAGCAAGGCGCCAGCAGCGAGTGCCACCAGGGCGGGCCGAAAATGGGTTCTGGTCATTGTTTTCTCCTGGGTTCAAGGCAAAGGGCGGGCAGCGCAGTTCTTGCGCGCTGCCCTGGAACTGATCAATTGTTGCCCAATTGGTTCAGCCGACCCCTACCCGGGCGTGCGGACCTGGTCTGGGCGAGCGGCGCCCGTTGCGGCCAGGGCAGGTCGCAGAGGCTTGATGCCGGACACATTGGATGAAATCCCGATTGACCCGCGGACCCTCCAGATCGACCATCCAATCACCATACTGCACTGCACCATGAGCAGTTCAACCCACGCCGAGGATCCATCGATGCCATCACGCCTGTTTGCCCGCCCCGGGCGCCGAATCGTCACCGTTGCCATGCTGGCTGCCGGCCTGATCGCGGGCGCTGGTTCGGTCTGGGCCAGCAAGAGCGACAACACGGTGCGATTCGCCTACGACCAGGCGCCTGAGAGCGTGGACCCGTACTTCAACAACGTGCGCATCGGCGTGATCATCGGCGCCAACGTGTGGGACACGCTGGTCTATCGCGATTCCATAACCAACGAATACAAGGGCAATCTGGCCAAGAGCTGGAAGCAGATCGACGAACGCACGATCGAGTTCGACTTGCGCGAAGGGGTCAAATTCCACAACGGCGAGGAGTTCGACGCCGACTCGGTGGTGTACACGCTGAACTTCGTCGCCGACCCGGCCAACAAGGTCACCACCCAGGCCAACGTCAACTGGATCGAGAAGGCCGTCAAGGTCTCCAAGTACAAGGTGCGCGTGATCACCAAGAAGGTGTTTCCGGCCGCCATCGAGTACCTCGCCGGCCCGGTGGTGATGCACCCGGCCAAGTACTATGCCGAAGTCGGCCCCAAAGGCATGAACGCCAAGCCGGTGGGCACCGGACCGTTCAAGGTGACGCAATACACGCCGGGCAAGTCGATCAGGCTGGAACGCAACGCCGACTACTTCAAAGACTCGCCCAAGGGAACACCGAAGATCGCCAAGCTTGAGATCCGGTTCATCCCCGACCGCCAGACGCAGATGGCCGAAGCACTGGCCGGTGGCACTGATTTCATCATGCACGTGCCCAAGGACCAGGCCGAGCAAGCGGCCAAGGTTCCGCATCTGCAGGTGGTCAGCGGCGAGACCATGCGCATCGTCTTCATGCAGTTCGATACGCTTGAGGCCACGCCCACGGCGGCGCTGAAGGACATTCGTGTGCGCAAGGCCATCTCGCACGCCATCAACCGCGAAGCCATCGTCAAGAACATCGTCGGCGCCGGCTCGCGAGTGTTGAACACGCAGTGCTTTCCGTCGCAATTCGGCTGTACCGACGAAGGCGCGCCGCGTTACGCCTACGACCCCGCACTGGCCAAGAAGCTGCTTGCCGAGGCCGGTTATGCAAACGGCTTCGACACCGAGCTGTACGCCTACCGCGAGCGCAATCAGACCGAGGCGATGATCAATGATCTGAAGGCGGTGGGCATCCGCGCCAAGCTCAACTTCTCGCAGTACGCTGCCATGCGTGACGCGGTGCGCTCGAACAAGGCGCCGATGACGCACCAGACCTGGGGCTCGTTCTCGGTCAACGACGTCTCGGCCAGCACGCCGGTGTATTTCACCTTCGAAGCCGACGACGTGACCCACGACGCTGCAGTGCGCGACATGCTGCTCAAGGGCAACAACTCGGTCGACCCAGCGGTGCGCAAGCAGGCTTACCAACAGGCCCTCAAGCACATCGCCGACAACGCCTATTCATTGCCGCTGTGGTCTCTGCCGGTGTACTACGTGGCCAGCAAGGAACTGAGCTTCTCAGCCTACCCCGACGAAATGGTGCGCTTCTGGGAGATGAGCTGGAAGTGATGCGCGCGGCGCCGCGATGCACATCTACATGCTCAAACGGCTGGGGCTGGCGGTACTCGTCGCCCTGGCCGTTTCGATGATCGCCTTCGGGTTGCTGCGCCTGTCGGGCGACCCGGCGATCGCCATCGCCGGCGAGGGCGCGACCCAGGCCGATATCGTGCTGGTGCGCCAGACCTACGGCTTCGACCGTCCCTTGCCGGTGCAGTACGCCGAATGGCTGGGCCGCACCTTGCGCGGCGACCTGGGCGAGTCGATCTATTTCAAGACGCCCGCGGCGCCATTGATCCTGTCCAAGCTGCAGACCACGCTGGTGCTGGGCCTGCTCTCACTGGCCTTCGCACTGGTGATTTCGGTTCCGCTGGGGGTGCTGGCGGCACTCTATCGCAACAGCTGGATCGACCGGCTGTGCCTGGGGTTGGCGGTGATCGGCCAGGCGCTGCCCAACTTCTTCTTCGCGCTGCTGCTGATCATGCTGTTCTCGATCGTGCTGCACTGGCTGCCGGTATCGGGCAGCGACAGCTGGCAACACTTCATCATGCCGACCGTGGCGCTGGGTTACTACGCGGCGCCGGCCTTCATGCGGCTGATCCGTGCCGGCATGATCGAAGTGCTCGATGCCGACTACATCCGCACCGCGCGCGCCAAGGGCCTGCCGGCCAGCACGGTGATCTTCAAGCATGCGCTGCGCAATGCGGTGGTGCCGGTGGTCGCGCTTACCGCTGTGCAGCTGGGTTATCTGCTGGGTGGCTCGGTGGTTGTCGAAACCATCTTCGCGCTCGACGGGCTGGGCTATCTGGCCTATCAGAGCATCACCTTCAAGGACTTTCCCGTCATGCAGAGCATCGTGTTGCTGCTGTCGGTCATCTACGTGGTGCTGACGCTGGCCTCCGATGTGGCCAACGCCTGGCTGGACCCGCGCATCCGCGTGGCATGAGAGCCTGAACCATGGCTGCACTTGCCCAGCCTGCCGGCTCGCCACTGCAGCTGATACCGACCCGCAGCGTGTGGCAGCGCATCTGGCGCAACAAGGCTGTTGTCGTCGGCGGCGGCCTGCTGCTGCTGATGGTGCTGGTGGCGCTGCTCGCGCCATGGTTGTCGCCGCACGATCCGTACGCGCAGGACCTGGCGCAACGCACCGTGCCGCCCGTGTGGTACAGCGCCGGCAGCTGGCTGCACCCGCTGGGCACGGATCCGTTGGGGCGCGACTATCTGTCGCGCCTGCTCTTCGGCGCGCGCATCTCGCTGCTGATCGGTGTTTCAGTGGCGATCATCTCTGGTTTGATCGGCACGACGATGGGCATGCTCGCTGGCTATTTCGGCGGCAAGGCCGATCTGGTGGTCAGCTTTCTGGTCACCACCCGACTGTCGATGCCGGTCATCCTGGTGGCGCTGGCTACCGTGGCACTGATCGGCGGCTCGTTGTGGGTGGTGATCCTGGTGCTGGGTCTTCTGAAATGGGATCGCTTTGCGGTGGTGATGCGAAGTGCCACGCAACAGGTCCGTTCGCTCGACTATGTTGCCGCCGCGCAGTCCGCGGGCGCGTCGACGACGCGCATCTTGCTCGGTGAAGTACTGCCCAACGTGTTGCCGCACCTGATCGTCGTGGCCACGCTGGAGGCGGCCAGCGCCATCCTGCTCGAGGCGGCGTTGTCGTTTCTGGGGCTGGGTGTGCAGCCCCCGCTGCCGTCGTGGGGGCTGATGATCTCCGAGGCCAAGGCCTACATGTTCTTCTCGTTCTGGCTGATCGCCATTCCCGGTAGCGCGCTGGCGGTGCTGATCTTCGCCATCAATCTGGCCGGCGACGGCCTGCGCGACCTGCTGGCGCCGGAAGGAAGGGCCTGAGGTGGCGCACGACCGTGTGCCGCAAACCGGTGATGTGGTGCTCGATGTGCGCGGCCTGAGCGTCGACATCGCCACACCCGCCGGCGCGCTGCATGCGGTGCGCGACGTCAGTTTCCAGGTGCGGCGAGGTGAAACGCTGTGCATCGTGGGCGAATCGGGCTGCGGAAAGTCGATGACATCGCTGGCGCTCATGAGCCTGTTGCCGCGTGCCGCAACGCGCCGCGTCGGCACACTGGCGCTGCTCGGCGAGGATCTGGCGACTGCCACCCGCAGGCGAATCAATGCGCTGCGCGGCGACCGCATGGCAATGATCTTCCAGGAGCCGATGACGGCGCTGAACCCGGCCTACACGATCGGCGACCAGCTGATGGAGCCGCTTCGTCATCACCGAGGCGCCACGCCGATGCAGGCGCGAAAGCGCGCCATCGAATTGCTTGGCAAGGTCGGCATCGCCGCGGCCGGCGAACGCCTGGGCCAATACCCGCACCAGCTGTCGGGCGGCCTGCGTCAGCGCGTGATGATCGCCATGGCCCTGATGTGTGCACCCGAGCTGCTGATTGCCGATGAGCCGAGCACCGCGCTCGACGTCACCATCCAGGCGCAGATCCTGCGGCTGTTGGCCGACCTGCAACAGGAACTGGGCATCGCAATGATGCTGATCACGCATGATCTCGGCGTGGTGGCGCGCATCGCCCACCGCGTGGCGGTGATGTACGCCGGCGAGATCGTCGAGGAAGGCACCGCCGAGGAACTGTTCGCCTCGCCTCGGCATCCCTACACTCAGGGACTGTTGAGTTGCATTCCGGTGCCGGGCCGCACCGCCCCGGGTGGCCAGCTCGGCACGATCGCCGGCACGGTGCCGTCGTTGATCGGCGAGGTTCACGGTTGCGGCTTTCGCGAGCGCTGTCCACATGCCCAGCCGCAATGCGCGCAGACGGTGCCTCAGCACCACGTGGCGCAACACGCCTGGCGCTGCATCCTCGAAGCATTGCCCGCATGAACACCGCTGACCTGCCCGATGGCAACGCCGACGACGATGCAGGCGCCATGCTGATGCAGGCGCACGCGCTGACGCGCGACTTCACGGTGCGTGCCGGCCTGTTCCAGCCCAGGCGCACGCTGCATGCTGTGAATGGCATCAGCCTGGCACTGTCGCGTGGCGACGTGCTGGGCATCGTCGGCGAGTCGGGTTGCGGCAAGTCCACGCTGGCACGGCTGCTGCTCGGGCTGTTGCCGCCGAGCAGCGGACACATCACGCTGGCTGGTACCGATCTGCGTCAGCTCGACCGCAAGGCGGTGGCGCGCCGCGTGCAGCCGGTTTTCCAGGACCCCTACTCGTCGCTCAATCCGCGCCGCGGCATTGCCTCGATCGTGTCGCTGCCGCTGGAAGTGCACGGCCTGGGTGATGGGGCCGAGCGTCGTCGACAGTCGATCGCGATGCTCGAGCGCGTCGGCTTGCCCGCACGTTATGCCGACCATACCCCGGGTCAGTTGTCGGGTGGACAGCGCCAGCGCGTGGCCATCGCCCGCGCCTTGGTGATGCGCCCCGAGATCGTGATCTGCGACGAACCCACATCCGCACTCGACGTGTCGGTGCAGGCGCAGATCCTCAATCTGCTGATGGACCTGCGGCGCGAGTTCGGTCTGACCTATGTCTTCATCAGCCACAACCTGGCGGTGGTGGAACACATCGCGACCGAGGTGGCGGTGATGTATCTGGGCCAGGTGGTCGAACAAGCGACCACAGCAGCCTTGTTTCGCGCACCGCGCCACCCTTATACCCAGGCACTGCTGAAATCGGTGCTGACGCCGGTGCCGGGGCTGGGTGTGCCCGATACCGGATTGGGTCTGGCTTTTCCGGATCCTCTCAACCCGCCCAGCGGCTGCCCGTTCCACCCGCGCTGCGCGCAACGCCTGCCGCACTGCGACAGCATCGCGCCGGTACTGACACACGGGCCACAAGGTTCGGTTGCCTGCCACCTGACGACGATCGCCATCAAGCCCGAGCCGGAATTCACCGTCCATTGAACCAACTTCATTTCAAACCAGGAGCGCCATGACCCGGTCAGC
Organism: Rubrivivax sp.; assembly: GCA_016707445.1. Lineage (GTDB taxonomy): Bacteria > Pseudomonadota > Gammaproteobacteria > Burkholderiales > Burkholderiaceae_C > Rubrivivax. The sequence continues at coordinate 170,706 of JADJHR010000005.1, read as the reverse complement.
CGCCATCACCCGCGCCCATCAGCAGTTCGACTCAGGCGAGTTTCGCGCCACGCTGGCGCGGCGCATTGCCGTGCCGACCGAAAGCCAGAATCCGGATCGCGCCCAAGTGCTCGTGGCCTATCTGTCCAATGAGATGCAGCCGGCGTTCGAGACCATGGGTTTTGAATGCCAGATCCTGACCCATCCACGTGCCAAGGCGCCGTTCCTCTTTGCGCAACGCATCGAGGACCCGGCGCTGCCCACGGTGTTCGGCTACGGGCATGGTGACGTCATCCGCGGCCTGGAGCCCGAATGGAAATCGGGCCTGTCACCCTGGCAGCTCACTGAGCTTGACGGGCGCTGGTACGGCCGCGGCATCGCCGACAACAAGGGCCAGCACACGGTCAACATGCAGGCGATGGCCAACGTGCTGGCGCAGCGTGGCCGCCTGGGCTTCAATGCCAAGTACCTGATCGAGATGGGTGAGGAAACCGGCTCGGCAGGCCTGCGCGAACTGTGCAGCGAACACCGCGAACGGTTCGCGGCCGACCTGCTGGTGGCATCCGACGGCCCGCGCCTGCGCGCCGAGCGTCCGACGATCTTTCTCGGCTCGCGCGGCAGCTTCAATTTCGACCTCAGCATCGAAGCACGTACCGGCGGTCACCATTCGGGCAACTGGGGTGGCCTGATCTCCAACCCCGGCATCCAGCTGGCACATGCGATCGCCAGCGTCGTTTCATCGAGCGGACAGATCCGCATTCCCGAGTGGGTGCCCGCCGAATTGCCGGCGTCGGTGCGCCGTGCGCTCGCCGACTGCGAAGTCGACGGCGGCGCCGACGGCCCTCAAATCGAACCCTGGTGGGGTGAGCCCGGCCTGTCACCCGCCGAGCGTGTCTTCGGCTGGTGTTCGTTCGAAGTGCTGGCTTTCAAGACCGGCAACCCCGACACACCTGTCAACGCGATACCGCCGCGCGCATGGGCACGCTGCCAGTTGCGCTTCGTGGTCGGCATCGACGACAGCCAGATCCTGCCTGCGCTGCGCCGCCATCTCGACCGCCAGGGCTTCACGATGGTCAAGGTGGTTGCGACCCGCGAAGAAATGTTCCACGCCACCCGCATCGACCCCGAGGACCCATGGGTGCTGTGGGCAGCGCGGTCCATCGCCCGTACCAGCGGCAAGAAGCCCGCGGTACTGCCCAACCTGGGCGGCTCGCTGCCCAACGACATCTTCACCGACGTGCTGGGCCTGCGCACGGTGTGGGTGCCGCATTCCTACCCCGGCTGCTCACAACATGCGCCGAACGAACACCTGCCACCGGAGCTGCTGCGCGAGGCCCTCGGCATCATGACCGGCCTGTATTGGGACATGGGCGCGGGAGACGCGCCATGAACGGCGACCGCTACGCGTGCTACTGCAAACTCGGCGACCTGCTCGGTGCCGGTGATTTTCTGCGTCAGACGCGCCATCGATTGCACCAGCACCCCGAGTTGTCGTTCGAAGAAGCGGCTACCTCAAGCCTGGTGGCCGACAAGCTGGGCGAATGGGGCTACCAGGTCACCCGCGGCGTAGGCGGCCACGGCGTGGTCGGCACGCTGAAAGCCGGCGCAGGCACGCGCAGCGTGGCCGTGCGCGCCGACATGGACGCGCTGCCGATCAGCGAAGAAACCGGCAAGCCGCACGCCAGCCAGGTGGCCGGTGTGATGCACGCCTGTGGCCACGACGGCCACACCACCATGCTGCTCGGCGCGGCGCAGCAGCTGGCGCGCACACGGCAGTTCTCCGGGACGGTGCATCTGGTGTTCCAGCCCGCTGAAGAGGCCGGCAAGAACAGCGGCGCGCAACGCATGCTGGCCGACGGGTTGTTCGAGCGTTTTCCGTGCGACGCGATCTTCGGCCTGCACAACCACCCGGGTTATCCGGCCGGCAGCTTCATGTTCGGCGCCGGCGCCTTCATGTCGGCGTCCGACACGGCACGCATCGTGGTCCACGGCCGCGGCGGGCACGCTGCACGGCCCCACCTGGCTGTCGACCCGGTGATGATCACCGGCAGCCTGATCATGGCGCTGCAGACCGTCGTCTCGCGCAACATCGACCCTACCCAGACGGCCGTGGTCACGATCGGCACGCTGCACGCGGGTATCGCGGCCAACGTCATCCCCGAGTCGGCGACCTTGGCGCTGAGCATCCGCTCGTTCGACCCAGCAGTGCGCAAGCTGCTCGAGCAGCGGATCAAGGACCTCGTGACCGACCATGTGCGCGGCTATGGTGGCAGCGTGGAGATCGACTATCAGCGCGGCTACCCGGTGCTGGTCAACAGCGCGGCCGAGACCGAACTGGCACGCCAGGTGGCCGAAGAGTTGGTCGGCGCAGACCGGGTCATTGCACCTTTCGGCCCTGTCACCGGCAGCGAAGACTTCGCCTACTACCTGCAGCACAAGCCCGGTTGTTTCCTGCGCATGGGCAATGGCGAGAATTGTCCGATGCTGCACAACGCGAGCTACGACTTCGATGATCGCAACCTCACCGTCGGTGCCGCCTATTGGACACGCCTGGTGGAGCGTTACCTCGATCAGACGGAAGCACCCAGCTCGATATCCGCATCGTGATCTGCGGCGGCCACCTGCCGCTATTTTTGAAACCGGATTGACCGTGCAGCGAAGCGTGTACGCTGGGCTCAAGCATGCGATGCATTGACGCAGTTCGCGGCGCCTCTTGATCGGGTTCGATGGGCGAAGGGCCTCCTCATACCCGGCGTCAAACCCGCATCGCTGCAGGCATTGGCATTGGCATTCGTACTGGCCCTCGACGTACGGTGCCGTCAGCAGTTGACACGCGCAGAGCCTTCGTCAAGCGACCGGCGCCCGTGCCTCATCATCGGCCGGATGACAGTCAACCCGCTGCAAGGCGTGCTGATGGTGCTGCTGGCCGCCGTGTGCTGGGGCACCACCGGCACGGCGCAGAGCTTTGTGCCGCCCTCGCTGCCCGCGTACTGGGTCGGCGCGCTGCGCCTGGCGGTGTCGGCGCTGTTCTTCATTGCCTTGCTGGCCTGGCGCGGGCCGCCGCGGCGGCCGCATCTGGCCTGGCCGCCGGTGCTGTTGGCCGCGGTCGCGATGGCGGCCTACAACCTGGCCTTCTTTGCCGGCGTGCGCACCAGCGGCGTTGCGGTGGGCACCGCAGTGGCGGTGGGCAGCGGGCCGATCTGGGCCGGCCTGCTGCAGGCCTTGCGCGGGCAGCGACCGGCGGCGCGCTGGTGGGCCGGCACCGGCCTGGCCGTGCTGGGCGGCGTGCTGATGGTCGGCGCCGGTGCGGGGCCGAGCCAGCAGGCGCCGACGGTGGTTGGTCTGCTGCTGTGCCTGAGTGCCGGGCTGTCGTACGCCATCTACGCGCTCGTCAACCAGCAGCTGGTGGTGGCCGCCGATCCGGCCTGGGCGACCGGTGCCGTGTTTTCGCTGGCGGCACTGATCGCGCTGCCGGCGGCCTGGGCCATCGCGGGGTCAGTCGCCCTGACGGCTCAGGATGTGCTGATCGTCTCCTACATGGGCGTGGTAGCCACCGGTGTCGCCTACCTGCTGTTCAGCCACGCCCTGCGCCACATCTCGGCAGCTACCGGCGTGACGCTGGCGCTGGCCGAACCGGTCACTGCCTTCGTGCTGGCGGTGCTGGTGGTCGGCGAACGCCCGGGCTGGTGGGCCGCCGCCGGTGGCCTGCTGGTGCTGGGCGGGCTGCTGCTGGTGGTATGGGCCGAGCTGCGAATGCGCCGCAGGGCTTGATCGGCTGCTGGCAGGGGCGGCTGTTCGTACGGCCGCGCATGATCAGCTGCCCTGGCGCGCCGCCCAGGCGACGAACAACCGGTGCAGCTGTTCCAGCCCATCGGTCAGCGCCGCCGGGCCGGGCTGCAGGATGTCGCAGCTCTTGATCTCATGCAGCTCGCCGTTCTTCACCGCCGGCAGCTCGGCCCAGCCGGGACGCGCGGCGACCTTCTCGGGCCTGAACTTCTTGCCGCACCAAGAGCCAACGATCAGATCCGGCAGGCGCCGCGCCGGTTCCAGCGCGTCGGCGATCACGCGGTTGCGGCCCATGGCCTGCACGGCCAGTTCGGGGAACACGTCGTCGCCTCCGGCGATGCCGACCAACTGCGACACCCACTGGATGGCGCTGATCATGGGATCGTCCCATTCCTCGAAGTACACGCGCGGCCGGCAAGCCCAGCCAGCGGCCACCGCCGCGATCTCGGCCTGCCGCTGTCGGCAGCTTGCCAGCCAGGTCTCGGCCTGGTGCTGCGCACCGATCAAGGATGCCACCATGCGCAGGGTGTCGAAGATCTGGTCGACGCTGCGCTGGTTGGTCACCAGCACATTGAGGCCGGCGCGGATGAGCTGGTCGGCCAGCGCCGCCTGCATGTCGGAGAATCCGATCACCAGGTCGGGCTGCAGCGCCACGATGCGGTCGATCTTGCCGTCCAGAAAGGCCGACACACGCGGCTTCTCCTGGCGCGCCCGGCGCGGCCGCACGGTGTAGCCGCTGATGCCGACGATGCGCGCGTCTTCACCCAGCAGGTAAAGCCATTCGGTGGTCTCTTCGGTCAGGCAGACGATGCGTTGCGGGCCCATCGCTGGACTCTACAGGCCAGGCATGGGACAGCGAAGGGCCGAGGGCGCAGCGACTGAGCCTCGTCGAGCCTGCAGGACCCCCCGCCTATAATCGCTGTTTACCACCCTGGCAGTTGCACGCGCCACCCTGGTGCCGATGTTCTGCCGTCCCACATGACCAAGTTCGTCTTCGTCACCGGCGGTGTCGTGTCCTCGCTGGGCAAGGGCATCGCAGCGGCGTCGCTTGCGGCCATTCTCGAGTCGCGCGGCCTCAAGGTCACCCTGATCAAGCTCGACCCCTACCTCAACGTCGACCCGGGCACGATGAGCCCGTTCCAGCACGGTGAGGTCTTCGTCACCGACGACGGCGCCGAGACCGACCTCGACCTCGGCCACTACGAGCGCTTCATCACCACGCGGATGAAGAAGCCCAACAACTTCACCACAGGCCAGATCTACAAGAGCGTGCTCGAGAAAGAGCGCCGCGGCGACTATCTGGGCAAGACCGTGCAGGTGATCCCGCACGTCACCAACGAGATCCAGGATTTCATCCGCCGCGGTGCGGCCGACGTCGACGTGGCCATTGCCGAGATCGGTGGCACGGTGGGCGACATCGAAAGCCTGCCCTTCCTCGAGGCCGTGCGCCAGATGAGCCTGAAGCTGGGCCCGGCCAATGCCGCCTTCGTGCACCTGACCTACGTGCCCTGGATCGCCGCCGCCGGCGAGCTGAAGACCAAGCCCACTCAGCACACGGTGCAGAAATTGCGCGAGATCGGCGTGCAACCCGACGCGCTGCTGTGCCGCGCCGACCGCGAGATCCCCGACGACGAGCGCGAGAAGATCAGCCTGTTCACCAACGTGCCGCTGCACGGCGTGATCTCGATGCCCGACGTTGACTCGATCTACAAGGTGCCGCGCATGCTGCACGAACAGGGCCTGGACGAGCTGGTGTGCATGAAGCTGCAACTGCTGACGCGCCCGGCCGACCTGCGCCGCTGGGACACCCTGGTACACGAGGTCGCGCACCCGCAGAGCACGGTGACGATCGGCATGTGCGGCAAGTACACCGATCTGTCGGACTCGTACAAGTCGCTCAACGAGGCGCTGCGCCACGCCGGCATCCACAACCATGTCAGGGTGGTCATCGACTACATCGACGCCGAGACCCTGACGCCGGGCAACACGCAGCAACTGGCGCACCTGGACGCGATCCTGGTGCCCGGCGGCTTCGGCAAGCGCGGCATCGAAGGCAAGATCGTCGCCGCGCAATACGCACGCGAACACCGGATACCTTACCTGGGCATCTGTCTGGGCATGCAGGTGGCGACGATCGAGTTCGCCCGCCACGTGGCCGGTCTGGAAGGCGCCAACAGCACCGAGTTCGACCCCGAGTGCCAGCACCCGGTGATCGCACTGATCGAGGAATGGCAGGACCGCGATGGCTCGATCCAGAAGCGCAGCGCCAGCTCCGACCTCGGCGGCACCATGCGCCTGGGCGCTCAGAGCAGCGACATCAAAGGCGGCACGCTGGCGCACCGCATCTACGGTCCACTGGTGACCGAACGCCACCGCCACCGTTATGAGGCCAATGTGAACTACCTGGACCAGCTGCAGAAGGCCGGCCTGGTGATCAGCGCACTGACCCAGCGCGAGCAGCTGACCGAGATCGTCGAACTGCCGCAGGACCTGCACCCCTGGTTCGTCGGCGTGCAGTTCCACCCCGAGTTCAAGAGCACCCCCTGGGGCGGCCACCCGCTGTTCAACAGCTACGTGAAGGCGGCGCTCGAGCACCACGCCGAGCGCTCGGTGCTGCCGACCAAGGCGATCGCATGAAGCTGTGCGGCTTCGAGGTCGGTGTCGACCGGCCCTTCTTCCTGATCGCCGGGCCCTGCGTGGTCGAGAGCGAACAGCTGCAGATGGACGTGGCGGGCCAGCTGAAGGAAATCACGGCCGCGCTGGGCATCCCCTTCATCTTCAAGAGCAGCTACGACAAGGCCAACCGGAGCAGCGGCAGCAGCTTTCGCGGCCCCGGCATGGACCGTGGGCTGGAGATCCTGGCCAAGGTGCGGCGCGAGCTGAAGCTGCCGATCCTGACCGACGTGCACGACGCGTCGCAGATCGGCGCCGTGGCCGCCGTGGTCGACGTGCTGCAGACGCCGGCCTTCCTGTGCCGGCAGACCGACTTCATTCAGGCGGTGGCGCAAAGCGGCAAGCCGGTGAACATCAAGAAGGGGCAGTTCCTGGCCCCGGGCGACATGAAGAACGTGATCGCCAAGGCGCGCGCGGCGGCGCGTGACAAGGGCCTGAGCGAAGACCGGTTCATGGCCTGCGAACGAGGCGTGAGCTTCGGCTACAACAACCTGGTGTCCGACATGCGCAGCCTGGCGATCCTGCGCGAAACCGGCGCGCCGGTGGTGTTCGACGCCACGCACAGCGTGCAACTGCCCGGCGGGCAGGGCACGAGCAGCGGCGGCCAGCGCGAGTTCGTGCCGGTGCTGGCGCGCGCCGCGGTGGCGGTGGGCATTGCCGGGCTGTTCATGGAGACGCACCCCGACCCGGCGAACGCGATGTCCGACGGGCCGAATGCAGTTCCCCTGAAACACATGAAGGCGCTGCTCGAACAGTTGCTGGCGCTCGACCGCGTGGTCAAGTCGCAGCCGCTGCTGGAAAACGACTTCAACTGCTGAGCACAACGATGAGCGCCTACATCATTGCCGAAGTCACGATCACCAACCCGGCACAGATGGCCGAATACCGCGAATGGAGCACCAAGGCCATGCACGAGCATGGTGTCGAGGTGGTCGTGCGCGGTGGCGACATCATGCCGCTGGAAGGCGGTTGGGTGCCGCAGCGCGTGGTGGTGCTGAAGTTCAAGGACCTGGCCGCCGCCCGCGCCTACTACGACAGTGAAACCTACATCCACGCGCGCAAGGTGCGCGAAGGCGCCGGCACCATTCGCATGATTGCCGTCGAAGGCGTCTGACCACTTTTCAACTTCAGAGAATCGATCCAGCATGAGCGCCATCGTCGACATCGTCGGCCGCGAGATCCTAGACAGCCGCGGCAACCCCACCGTCGAATGCGACGTGCTGCTGGAAAGCGGCACCATGGGCCGTGCCGCCGTGCCCTCGGGCGCATCCACCGGCAGCCGCGAGGCGATCGAGCTGCGCGACGGCGACCAGGCGCGCTACGGCGGCAAGGGCGTGCTGCGCGCGGTGGAACACATCAACACCGAGATCAGCGAGTCGGTGCTGGGCCTCGACGCCAGCGAACAGGCCTTTCTGGACAAGACGCTGATCGACCTCGACGGCACTGACAACAAGGGCCGGCTGGGTGCCAACGCCACCTTGGCGGTGAGCATGGCGGTGGCGCGCGCCGCAGCCGAAGAAAGCGGCCTGCCGCTGTACCGCTACTTCGGTGGCATGGGCGGCATGCAGATGCCGGTGCCGATGATGAACGTCATCAACGGCGGCGCGCACGCCAACAACAACCTCGACCTGCAGGAATTCATGATCCTGCCGGTGGGCGCGCCCAGCTTCCGCGAGGCACTGCGCTACGGTGCCGAGGTCTTCCACGCGCTGAAGAAGATCATCGACGCCAAGGGCATGCCCACCAGCGTCGGCGACGAAGGCGGCTTCGCACCCAACGTGGCCAGCCACGAAGCGGCCATCCAGCTGATCCTGGAAGCCATCGACAAGGCCGGCTACACCGCCGGCGAACAGATCGCGATCGGCCTGGACTGCGCGGCCAGCGAGTTCTACAAGGACGGCAAGTACCACCTGGCCGGAGAGAGCCTGACGCTGAGTGCGCCCGAGTGGACCGACATCCTGGCCACCTGGGTCGACAAGTACCCGATCATCAGCATCGAAGACGGCATGCACGAAAGCGACTGGGACGGCTGGAAGATCCTGGCCGACCGCCTGGGCGACAAGGTGCAGCTGGTCGGCGATGATCTCTTCGTCACCAACACCAAGATCCTGAAGCGTGGCATCGACGAGGGTGTGGCCAATTCCATCCTCATCAAGATCAACCAGATCGGCACGCTGACCGAGACCTTTGCTGCCATCGAGATGGCCAAGCGCGCCGGCTGGACCGCCGTCATCAGCCACCGCAGTGGCGAGACCGAGGACAGCACCATCGCCGACATTGCGGTGGGCAGCAACGCCGGCCAGATCAAGACCGGCTCGCTCAGCCGCAGTGACCGCATCGCCAAGTACAACCAGTTGCTGCGCATCGAGGAAGACCTGGGCGAGGTCGCCAGCTACCCCGGCCGCTCGGCGTTCTACAACCTTCGCTAGCGCGCTGAGCCATGGGCCTGCGGGTGGTCAACCTGACGCTGGCAGCACTGCTGGCGCTGGTGCTGGGCACCCTGCTGCTGGGCAAGAGCGGCCTGCCCTACGTGATCAGCCTGCAGTCGCAGTTGAACGATCAGCAGGCCGCCAACAGCGCCGCCCGAACGCGCAACCAGCGCGTGCTGGCCGAGGTCAACGACCTCAAGGAAGGCCTGGAGATGGTGGAAGAAAAGGCGCGCAGCGAGCTCGGCATGATCCGGCCCGACGAGATCCTGGTTCAGGTGACCCGGCCGAAATGACGCCCGCGAAGTGACCCCAGCAAAGTGACCCCAGCAAAGTGACGCCCGCGAAGTGACCCCCGCGACGCACCTTCGGCGCCTGCCTGGGCGCCCGATGCATGCGGTGCAGGTGACGCTGGCCGCTGCCCTCACACCCTGGTTCACGCTGCTGGGCAGCCCGGTCACCGGGCTTGAGTTGCTGGCCTTTGTGCTGTCGCTGTGGATGGTGGCCTGCAACTTGCGCGTCAAGCCGCTGGCCTGGCCGCTGGCGATGCTGGCCTCGCTGCTCTACGGCCTGCTGTTCCTGGACAGCAAGCTGTACGGCGAAGCCAGCCTGCAGCTGCTGTTCATCGTCGTCGCCGGCTGGGGCTGGTGGCAATGGCTGCGCGGCACCGGCAACGACGGCCAGCCGCTGCGCGTGCACCGCTTGTCGACGCGGCAGCGCGTGCAGCTTGCGCTGGCCACGCTGGCGGCCTGGCCACTGGTCGGCCTGCTGCTGCGCCACGCCACCGACAGCGACGTGCCCTTTCTCGACGCCCTGCCCACCGTGGGCAGTGTTGCCGGGCAGTTCCTGCTGGGGCGCAAGCTGGTCGAGAACTGGGCCGTGTGGTTGCTGGTCAATCTGGTCAGCATCACCCTCTTCGCCGTCAAGGGCCTGTGGCTGACGGTGCTGCTGTATGCGCTGTTCGCTGGGCTATCGGTGGTGGGCTGGCGGGCCTGGCGCCGGCTCGAGACACGCGGTGGCTGAGCCGCTGATCATCGCCGTGCTGGGCGCCGAAAGCACCGGCAAGACGCGCCTGGCGCACGCCCTGGCCGAGCAGCTGGCCGAGCGCACGGGCCTGCGCTGCACCTGGGTGCCCGAGTACCTGCGTCAATGGTGCGACGAGCACGCGCGCACGCCGCGGCGCGACGAGCAGGCCGCGATCGCACGGCGGCAGACCGCCTTGATCGACGCCGCGGCCAGCCGCCACGACGTGGTGGTTTGCGACACCACGGCCTTGATGACCGCCGTGTACAGCCACACCGTGTTCGGTGACACCGCGCTCGACGCGATGGCGCTGCAGGCGCAGTCGCGCTGCAGCCTGACCTTGGTGACCGCGCTCGACCTGCCCTGGGAGGCCGACGGCCTGCAGCGCGACGGCCCGCAGGTGCGCGAGCCGGTGGACGACCGCCTGCGCGCGTTGCTGGCCGCAGCCGCCCTGCCCTGGTCGCTGGTGGCGGGCCTGGGGCCGGCGCGTGTGCAGGCCGCGCTGTCGGCCTGCACGCCGCTGCTCGGGCCGGCCGCGGCGGCCGTTGCCGACCCGGGCAAAGGCCTGTTCACCCGGCTGTCGGCCAGCACGTCCAGCGACGCCGGCTGGCGCATCGATTGCGAGCGCTGCAGCGACCCGGGCTGCGAACACCTCAGCCTGCTGGCTGCGCGCTCGATGCGCGCGCTCAGTTGACCTGCGCCGACCCCGGCGGCTGGTTCTGACCGGGCGTGAACATCTCGCCCACGTCGACCGCATCGAAGCGGTACTGCAGGCCGCAGAAGTCGCAACCCACCTCGACCAGCCCGCGCTCGGCGATCAGGCTCTCGCTTTCTTCGCGCCCCAGGCCGCGCAGCATGCCGCGCACGCGGTCACTGGAACAGCGGCAGGCAAAGCGCGGGTGCAAGGGCTCGAAGCGCGTCAATCGATCTTCCCAGAACAATCGATGCAGCACGGTCTGCGCGTCCAGCGTCAGCAGTTCGTCACGCGTCAAGGTGCCGGCCAGCAGCGCGATGCGGTTGAAGGCCTCACTCAGGCCGATGTCGTCCTCGTTGCGCGCGGCACCGGGCCGACCTTCGAGATTGCCCTGGCCCTGCATCGGCAGGCGCTGGATCAGCAGGCCTGCGGCTTGGCTGTCGTCGGCGGCCAGAATCAGCCGCGTGTCCAGCTGCTCGGACTGCAGCATGTAGTGCTCCAGCACCTGTGACACCTGCTGCAGCGGCTCTGGCTGATCGCCATGCGTCACGTTGAACAAGGGCACCACACCCTGGTAGGGCTGTTGCCCGGGAAGGCGGTCAAGCGGGTCGAGCGTGATCGCGCAGCGGCCCTGCCCGTGCAGGTTGAGCATGGCTTCGAGCCCGGCGCCGGGCGGCACCTCGCCCACCACCTTGGCGGTACAACGAAAGGCCAGATCGGGCTGCACCTCGGCCACTGCCAGCTTGACCGGGCCGTCGCCGAAGATCTGCAGCACCAGCGCACCGTTGAACTTGATGTTGGCCTGCATCAACACGCCGGCGGCGGCCATCTCGCCGAGCAGCACACGCACCTCGGGTGCAAAGGCGCCCACCGTGGCACGGCGGCGCAAGGCCTCTTGCCAGCTGTCGGTCAACCGCACCAGCATGCCGCGCACGGGCAGACCATCGAACAGGAACTTGTGCAGCTCCGACATCAGCCGATGCGCTCGATCTGCGTGCGATGGCGTGCGGCCTGCTGCACGTAGTGCGCCGAACTCCAGGCCAGGCGTTCGATCTCCTCGGGCCGCAGCGGCCGCACCACCCTGGCCGGGCTGCCCATGATCATCGATCCGTCGGGAAAGTCCTTGCCCTCGGTGACCAGCGAGCCTGCCCCCACCAGGCAGTGCCGGCCGATGCGTGCGCGATTCAGGATCACCGACTGGATGCCGATCAGGGAGCCGTCGCCGATGCTGCAGCCGTGCAGCATGCACTGGTGGCCCACGGTGACGCCCTCACCGAGGGTCAGCGGGATGCCGCTGTCGGCATGCAGCACACAGCCGTCCTGCACGTTGCTGTTGCGGCCCACGCGCATCGATTCGTTGTCGCCACGCAGCGTGCTGCCATACCAGATGCTGACCCCGTCGGCCAGTTCGACGCGGCCGATGACACTGGCGTTGTCGGCCACCCAGGCAGTGGCTGACACCTGCGGGGCATGCTCGCCCAGTCGATAGATCGCCACTGCAGCTCCTTCAAGTTCAAAGTCGATAATTGTAGGAATGGAACTGCGCCAACGGGCCTGCGAGGCCTTGTGCATCGCCGACCCCGCCGCCAAGGCGCAGGCCGCGCGGGCGCTGTTCGACGCTGCGCAGGCCGGCGCCACGCTCGACACTACATGCGTGATCGGCGAACCGGCGGGCCTGCCAGGCCGCCCCGCGCTGCCCCGGCTGGTGGCCCCCGCCACGCTGGCGCGCCGTTCGCCGTTCACGGTCGAGGGTCGCGCCGCCTTGCTGCACGCGGTGACGCACATCGAGTTCAACGCCATCAATCTGGCGCTGGACGCCGCATGGCGCTTTGCGGGCATGCCGGCCGAGTACTACCGAGACTGGCTGCGTGTGGCGGCCGAAGAGGCGCGGCATTTCGAACTGCTGCGCGAGCATCTGCGCAGCCTGAGCCGCGACTACGGTGACTTCGATGCCCACGACGGCCTGTGGACCATGGTCGAGCGCACGTCCCAGGACGTGGTGGCCCGGATGGCGCTGGTGCCGCGCACGCTTGAGGCTCGCGGCCTGGACGCCACGCCCCCCATGCAGGATCGCCTGCGCCGAGCCGGTGACCTGCGCGCGGTCGAAATCCTGGCGATCATCCTGCGCGACGAGGTCGGCCACGTCGCCATCGGCAATCACTGGTATCGCTGGCTGTGCCAGCGCGACGGACTCGATCCGGTGCAGACCTACGACCGGTTGGCGCGGGAACATCATGCGCCGCGGCTGCGCGGCCCCTTCAATGTCGAGGCCCGGCTGGCTGCGGGATTCACGCCGATCGAAGTGGATGCATTGACTCGGGCGTAGCTGCCCGAGCGCCAGCGCTCGCAGCGCCGGCAGCTTTCGCACGTATTGCTGCCGATGGCCTCATTGAAATGCTGGTGGCAAGGCTGACATCGGCTGCAGCGCTGTTCAAGAACCGGGTCTACCAGATTCCATGGTCACGATGCGCCGTGGAAGCCGTCCACGATTTGGAAGTGCGCCCATGCGAACGCGAACTCACCCTGGGCGACCCCGACCGCTCGACGCCGCGCAAGGCGCTCGAGTCCCTGTACCGGTTGCGCGCCCTGCTGCCGTCAATTGGCACTGCGGGCATGCCCACCAGTTGCACGGCCCGCGATTCCACCGGCGTACCCGAATACGATGCACCGCATCGAACCTCGGGGGTCGCGCAGGAAGGCTCAGACACTACTGTTAAGGGCCGATGGCCTGAAGAAGGCATACGGCGTACGTGCCGAGGTGATCGACGTCTCGTTCGAAGTGGCGGCCAGCGACGTTCTGGGGCTGCCGGGGCCCGAGCGGCGCCGGCAAGTCGACCACCATCGCCATGGCTTGCGGACTGACCCCGCCCGACGCCGGCCGCGTGCGCGTGGGCGGCACGGCGCTGGCGCGGGACGATGCCGCAGACAAGCACCGCATCGGCCTGGTAGCGCAGGACCTGACACCATTCATGGATGTGCCGGCGCAGTCGAATGTCGAGTTGTTCCGCACCCTCTACGGCCTACCCCAGGACAGCGCCAAGAGCCGCGCCAGCGAGGTGCTGCTACTCGACGAGGAGACGGCTGGACGGCGTAGGGTAAACCGCAGCTTTTGCATACCGTCACAATCGTTACCATCTGGACGGCCATTTCCCTGGGTGGAGGCACGATGAAGCGGCGCGGCGTCCCGATCGACTTCGAAGAGGGTCTCGCGGTGACCTGCCTGGCACTGCTCGTCGCGATCACGCTGCTCAATGTGGTCACGCGCTACCTCACCGCGCAGTCGTTCGCGTGGACCGAGGAGATCTCGATCTTTCTGATGGTGGTGATGACGCTGGCCGGCGCGGGCGCCGCGGCGGCGCGCGATCGCCACATCCGCATCGAGTTCTTCTACGAGGGTGGCAGCGCCAAGCGCCGGCGGACGCTGCGCATCGTCGCCTGCTGCGTGACCGGGATGCTGTTCGCCGCGCTGGCGCTGTTGTCGGCGCGCATGGTTGCCGACGAGTTGCGCTGGGGCGAGACGACGATGGGACTCGGCGTGCCGCGCTGGTGGTACACCATCGCGATCCCGCTGCTCAGCGCTGCGGTCGCGGCACGCTGTCTCGCGCTCGCCTGGCGCACCGCACGCACAGAGCCCGGCGCATGATCGGCGCGACACTGTTCGCGCTGTTCACGGTGCTGATGCTGGCCGGCGTGCCGATCGCCGCAGCGCTGGGCGTCGGCGGGATGGTCGCGATCGCACTGGCGAACCCCGACACGCAGTGGTTCGGCCTGCTGGCGGCGCCGCAGAACATGGAGGCCGGCGTGTCGAAGTACCCGCTGCTGGCGCTGCCGATGTTCGTGCTGGTCGGATCGATCTTCGACCGCGCCGGTGTCGCGCAGCGAATGGTCAACTTCGCGCTCGCCTGCGTCGGCCGCTCGCCCGGCATGCTGCCGCTGGTGGCGATCGCGGTGGCCATGGTGCTCGGCGGCATTTCCGGCTCAGGGCCGGCCAACGCTGCCGCGGTTGGCGCAGTGATGATTGCCGCCATGTCGCGCGCAGGCTACCCGGCGCCGTTCTCGGCCAGCATCGTCGGCGCCGCGGCGGCCACCGACATCCTGATCCCGCCGTCGATAGCTTTCATCGTCTACAGCGTCAATGTGCCGGGCGCGTCCGTGCCGGCACTGTTCGCCGCCGGCGTGTTTCCCGGACTGCTCGCCGGGCTCGCGCTCATGGTGCCGGCAGTCTGGCTGTCGCGCCGGCGCGGCTACGGCGGGCGCGAGCGCGACCTCCCGCGGCCGCCCTTCTGGCACTCGCTTCGCGAGGCGAGTTGGGGCTTGGTGGCGCCGGTGCTGATCCTCGGCGGCATGCGCGCCGGCTGGTTCACGCCGACCGAGGCGGCCGTCGTCGCCGTCGCCTATGGCCTGTTCGTCGGCCTCGCGGTGCACCGCACGATCTGCTGGCGCGACCTGTACGGAATCTTCCGCGAAGCAGCCGAAGTCTCTGCGGTCATCATGACGGTGATGGCGCTGGCCGGAATCTTCGCCTACTCGGTCAACACACTTGGGATGGCCGACCCGTTGGTGCAGGCGGTGCAGGCCGCAGGTCTGAACAGCACCGGTGCGCTCGCCGCGCTGCTCGTCATCGGCCTGATCGTCGGCATGTTCCTCGACGGCGTGTCGATCTTCCTGATCTTCCTGCCGCTTCTGTACCCGCTGATGATGGTCTATCGCTGGGACCCAGTGTGGTTCGGCGTGCTGCTGACGATGGTCGTGGCGATCGGCCAGTTCACCCCGCCGATGGCGGTCAACCTGCTGGTCGCATGCCGGCTCGCCGGCGTGCGCATTGAGCAGACCTTGCCGCATGTCGGCTGGCTCGTGCTCGGGTTCGTTGCGGCGGCGCTGCTGGTCGCCGCGTTCCCGCTCCTGGCGTTGTGGCTGCCCAGTTCCATGGGCTTTTGAAGGAGATCGTGATGAAGCGTCGAGACCTGATTCTCACTGGCGGCGGGGCCGCCGCTGCGGCGGTGCTACCGCGTTTCGCACACGCGCAGGCTGCCTATCGGGCCGAGTACAAGATGAGCACCGTTGTGCCGCCGGCCTTCGCGTGGGGCAAGGGCGGCGCGATCTTCGCCGATCTGGTGCGCGAGCGCACTGCCGGCCGCATCAACATCAAGCAGTACCCGGGCTCAAGCCTCGTGCAGGGGCAGCAGGACCGCGAGTTCGCAGCCATGCGCCAGGGCGTGATCGACGTGCTGTGCGGCGCGCCGATCAACTGGGCCGGCACGGTGCGCGAGCTCGGCGTGTTCACACTGCCGTTCATCCTGCCCGACCACAAGGCCTGGGACGCCGCGACCACCGACCCGGGGATCGTCAACGAGTACTTCGACCTTGTGCGCAAGGCGGGTGCCGAACCGCTCGCGATCGGCGAAACCGGCTTTCGACAGATCAGCAACCGCGTGCGCCCGATCCGCACGCCGCAAGACTTGAAGGCCCTGAAGATCCGAGTCGTCGGCAGCCCGATGTACGGCGAGATCATGACTACGATGGGTGCCAACCCGACCTTCATGAGCTGGGCCGACGCACAGCCAGCGCTCGCCTCGGGCGCGATCGATGCGCAGGAGAACCCGCTCGAGGTCTTCCTCGCCGCGAAGATTCACACTTTGGGTCAGAAGTACGTGACCAAGTGGAATTATTCGAACGACATCCTGCTGTTCGCGATCGCCAACCCGATCTGGCAAAGCTGGACCCCGGGCGACCAGAAGATCGTGCGCGAGGCTGCGCAGGATGCCGCCAGACAGCAGATCGAGCTGGTTCGCAAGCTCTATGCCACCGACGTCGACGGGGTGCGCGCACTCGGCGTTGAGGTGCACCTGCCAACGCCCGCCGAGATGCAGGCCTGGCGCGACGCGACGCGCGGCGCCTACGCGAAGTGGAAGGACGCAACCCATCCCGGCCTGGTCGCGAAGATCGAGCAGGCGGCCGCGAGGGTGCGGCGCGGATGACGGCACGCCGGAGCCGAAGTGGGGGCGCCCGGCTGCCGTACGACGGGGAGCTGTTCTTCAAGCTCGTGCGCGTCGTCAACCTGACCGCGCGCCCCTTCGTCGAGACCTTGGCGCGCCGCCACAAGTTGTCGCTGAACGAGTGGCGCGTGATGATCGTGCTGGCCAGCCACCCCGGCAGCGCTGCACACGAGATCGCCGACGTCACCGGCCTCGACAAGATGAGCGTCAGCCGTGCGATCGCCGCGCTCGGCCGTCACGACCGCATCTCCCGGCGGCCAGACCCCCAAGACGCGCGGCGCACGCTGCTCGAGCTCAATGCGGCCGGTCGGCGGATCTACCAGGCGATCGGCATCAGCGGGCGCGAGCGCGAAGCGCAGCTGTTCGCCGGCATCGGCGCCGACGACAAGGCGGAACTGGAACGGCTCATCGACCGTCTGGTCGCGGCGGTGGAGACCCCGCGTTGAACGCCCGCACCGAGCGCACGGTCCCGCTGCCGCCGATGCAGCGCCTCGCCGCCGAACACCTCGCGCGCAGCCTGCGCGAGAGCGTGCCCGTCACGATCCACGGCGTCGTCGACGCGGAGGCGCTGCTCGAGTTGCGCGCGCGGCTCGCCGCCGAGCGCCCCGCTGGCCCGCGCATCACGCTGACGCACCTGGTCGTCAAGGCGGTGGCGCAGGCGCTGCGCAGTCACGCCGGCCTGAACGCGACGCTGAAGGAACGCACGGTGACGCTGCACGGCGCTGTGCACATCGGCATCGCGCAGGCACTGCCCGACGGCCACCTCGTGGTGCCGGTGCTGCACGACGCCGATTGCCGCGACATCGACGCGCTCGCCACCGCTGCGATCGATCTCGCCGCACTCGCAGTCGCCGGCAAGCTGCGCCTTCCCGACGTGCAGGGTGCAACCTTTACCGTGTCCAACGGTGGCGCGCTCGCCAGCGTGCGCTGGACCACACCGATTATCCCGCTCGGGCAGGCCGCGATCCTCGGCCTCGGCGCGGTGCACGAAGCGCCGGTCGCGCGCGAAGGCGCCGTCATCGTGCGCCGCCTGCTGCCCACCAGCCTGAGTTTCGACCACCGCTTCGTCAACGGCGTGCCGGCGGCGCGCTTTCTCGACGAAGTCCACCAGCTGATTGCCGAGCCGCAGCGCATCCGGCTCGGCGCCGATACCGAGGAGGAACCGCCATGCTGATCGAGATCTGCGTGCCCGATCTGGGCCACGACGCCACCGAGGCAATCCTGGTGGGCTGGCATCGCCAGCCCGGCGACACCGTGACGCAGGGCGAGCCGGTGGCCGACGTGATGACCGACAAGGTCAACGTCGAAGTCGAGAGCCCGGCCAACGGAACGCTGGTCGAGCTGCGCGCCGCCGCCGACGAGACGGTCGCCGTCGGCGCCGTGATCGCAACGCTGGAGACGACGTCATGAGCACCGCACTCGACCCGGCGCGCGCGCGCGTCGCCAGCGACACGGCGCTGCTACGCGCGATGTACGAGACCATGCTGCGCTCGCGCGAGATCGACCGCGTCGCCGGCGCCGCCGACGGCCACTGGCACGCCAGCGAAGGCGAAGAGGCGGTGCTTGCCGCCTGCTACTGCGGACTGCGCGACGACGACTGGGTGGCACCACACTACCGCGGCATGCTGCCGGCCGCGTGCGCGCGCGGCGCCGATCTGCGCCGGCTGTTCGCCGGGCTCAGCGGCAAGACCACCAGCTACAGCCGGGGCCACTACCGCTCCGATGTCTGCGCACCGGTCGAGCACCGCATGATCGGCCTGTACTCGGGCGCGCTCGGCCCGACGCTCGAGTACGCCACCGGTGCAGCACTCGCCGCGCGTCTCGACGGCCGCGAGGCCATCGCGATCGCCGTGTTCGGCGACGGCACGTCGAGCCGCGGCAACGCGCACGAGGCGATCAACCTCGCCGCGGTGTTGAAGCTGCCGGCGGTGTTTGTCTGCCAGAACAACGGCTTCGCGATCTCGACGCCGTCGGCCAGCGGCGTCGGCGCGCGTTCGGTCGCCGACCGTGGCGCTGCCTACGGCATCCCCGGCGTTGCCGTCGACGGCAACGACGTCATCGCGCTCCGCGCCGTGCTCGAAGTCGCGATTGCGCGCGCGCGCGCCGGCGGCGGCCCGACCCTGGTCGAGGCGAGGACCTACCGAGTCGCCGGTCACCTGGTTGCCGACCCGGCGCCATACCGCAGCGCCGACGAGGTCGCCGAGTGGCGCTCGCGCGACCCGATCGCGCGGCTGCGCAGCCACCTCGTCGGTCTCGGCCTGCTCGATGACGACGCCGACGCTGCGCTGCGCGCACGCCTGCGCGACGAGGTCGACGCCGCGATGGCGCAGGCCATCGCCGACCCCGACTCCGGCCCCGAAGCGCTCGCCCCCGGCGAGGTCTTCGCGCCGGCGCGCGCCTGAAAACGACACCAACCGGAGTCACGCATGAAACGCATGACGATGCAGGAGGCGATCGTGGCAGCGATCGCCGGCGAGATGCGGCGCGACCGCGACGTGTTCATCATGGGCCTGGACATCGGCCGCTTCGGCGGGCCACTGAACTCGTGCAAGGGCCTGTGGGACGAATTCGGCGCCAGCGGGCGTGTGATCGACACCCCGATCTCCGAGGGCGCGATCGTCGGTGCCGGGGTCGGCGCGGCGCTCGCTGGCAAGCGGCCGATCGTCGACATCATGTTCTGCGAGTTCTTGCCGCTGGTGATCCAGCAGCTGGGCTGCGACGGCGGCGCGATGCACTACTACTCGGGCGGCGCCGCGCGCGTGCCGCTGGTGGTGCGCGGCAAGTACGGCGTTGGTCCGTACCACGGGCACGCCTACGACCACCACGCGTGGCTGATGCACACGCCGGGCGTGAAGATCGTCGTGCCGTCGACCGCGCTCGACGCGAAGGGGCTGATGACGGCGGCGATCCGCGACGACAACCCGGTGTTCTTCATGGAGCACATGGCGCTGTACCACGGCCAGCGCGATGTGATCCCCGACGACGACTATGTGGTCCCGCTCGGCCGCGCCGACATCAAACGCGCCGGGCGCGACGCAACCATCGTTGCCTCGGCCGCGATGGTTCGAAAGTCGCTCGCCGCCGCGCAGACGCTCGCGCGCGACGGCATCGAGATCGAGGTCGTCGACCTGCGCACCATCGTGCCGCTGGACGAGGACACGATCCTCGAATCGGTGCGCCGCACCGGCCGCGCGCTGGTCGTGCAGGAGACGATCCGTACCGGCGGCTCGACCGCCGAGATCGCGGCGCTGATCGGCGCGCAGTGCTGGCACGAGCTGAAGGCACCGGTCGCCCGGCTCGGCACCGAGGTCGTGCCGATGCCGTTCGCACGCAGCCTGGAGAAGGCCGCGGTGCCGGACGAGGCGGCGATCGTGGCCGCGGTGCGGGGGTTGGTGGCGCAGTAGCGCACGCTCGTTCATCGATCGCCGTCGCACAGCCAGCGCGGCCAGCGGCATCGGTCCGGCTTCCCTCAAGATCACCACCGCCGCCTCACCTTTTCCCGTGCGAACCGATCTGCGTCGGGTCGAGTCGGGAGGGTAGGGATTTCACACGCCAGCTTTCTGGCCCGTGGCCGGGCTGCATCGGGCACCTGGGGCTTGCGGGGCCGCGTTCGGAGCAGGAACAGGCCGCAGGCGAACATGCACTAAACACAATCAACCTGGCGCTGGACGCCGCGTGGCGCTTTGCCGGCATGCCGGCCGACTACTACCGAGACTGGCTGCGTGTGGCGGCCGAAGAGGCGCTGCACTTCGATCTGCTGCGCCAGCATCTGCGCAGCCTGGGCCGCGATTACGGCGACTTCGATGCCCACGACGGCCTGTGGACCACGGTCGAGCGCACATCCCAGGATGTGCTGGCCCGCATGGCGCTGGTGCCGCGCACGCTTGAGGCTCGCGGCCTGGACGCCACGCCCCCCATGCAGGATCGCCTGTGCCGAGCCGGTGACCTGCGCGCGGTCGAAATCCTGGCGATCATCCTGCGCGACGAGGTCGGCCACGTCGCCATCGGCAATCACTGGTATCGCTGGCTGTGCCAGCGCGACGGACTCGATCCGGTGCAGACCTACGACCGGTTGGCGCGGGAACATCATGCGCCACGGCTGCGCGGCCCCTTCAATGTCGAGGCCCGGCTGGCTGCGGGATTCACGCCGATCGAAGTGGATGCATTGACTCGGGCGCAGTTGCCCGAGCGCCGTTGCTCGCAACGTCGGCAGCTTCCGACCCTCAGCAGAAATTCCGCGGTTGTAATTCCAAGCCCGATACCCGACCTCTGACTGTGCCCCTCCGACGCATCATGCGCGCCGCAGGATGCCGTCCAAGTCGAGGATCTCGATCGCGCCACGATCGAGCCGCAACCAGCCAGCCTTTTCCAGGCGCTTCAACTCGCCGGACACCTTCGGTCGGCTGACCCCGCAGCGCGCAGCCAAGTCCTCGTGTGTCGCAACGATCAACCAGCGTGAACCAGACGGCGGTGGCGATCCCCGCGCCAGCCGGACCAGCGCCGCGCACACGCGCTCGTGCACGCCACGCTCGACCCAGCCGGCCTCGCGCAACTGAACTTCGCGCAGCCGGGCTGCCATGAACTGCACCAGCAGCACCAGCAATTCTTGTTGCTGCAACAGTGCCCGCTCCACTTCGACAGCGGGCACCCAGCGTACGTGCAGTTCGGTCGCCGCAACGAGGTCGAGCTGGCCCGGCTCCTCGCCGAAAAGGCGAGACAGGGCGATTAGCTCGCCGTCGCCGAATGTGATCGGGATCACCAGCCCACCGTCGGCGCCCTGAAGGTGGAGCACGCCATCGACATGGCCGGTGTCCAGGAAGGCCATCCGCGTCACCTTCTCACCGGCCCACATCAGCGTGGTGCCAGCGGCGATCGTCAGCACCGGGCGGCCGGTCAGGTTCACGAACGGCGCTAGGCGCAGCGCCAGTTGACGACTCCTCTCACGGCTATCTGCCACTCGATTCGACGGGTTCATCGATGGACCTCTCGGAGAATGTCTGTGGCGCGAGCCTACATGCCGCGTCCTCCCACGGCAAATGCGCGGGCGCATGCGGAAGTTGAGCCCTCGACCTGTGTTCCGTCGGGAACTGTCAACGCGGCGGCGTGAATCAACAATGCAAACGCCTTCTCGACTCCAGGTGTCCACATGCAGCTCAATAGACGACAGACCCTGGCCCTATTCGGTGCCAGTGTTGTGGCGCAGGGTTTCACGACGCTCGCTGTAGCGCAGGCCGTGCGCAAGCTCAACATTCTGGTGGGCTACCCGGCCGGTGGCGCACCCGATACCGTTGCCCGCGCCGTCGGCGAGGGCCTTCGCAGTCAGGGCTGTACGGCGCTGATCGACAACAAGAGCGGCGCGGGTGGGCGCCTTGCGGCCGATATCCTGCTGGCCGAGCCTGCAGACGGCAGCGCCGTGATGTTGGTGCCCGGAGGGAATCTGACGATCTACCCACACATCTACACCAAGCTGCGTTACAACGGCCTGAAAGACTTCGCACCGCTGGCCACCGCCTGCGAGTTCGCCTTCGGCATGGCGGTGGGGCCCGACGTGCCGGCGAAGACCTTGGCCGATTTCATCGCCTGGGCCCGTGCCAACCCGGGCAAGGCTCAGTTCGGATCGCCTGGTGCCGGATCGGCCATGCACTTCATCGGCGTGCAACTCGCAGCCCAGGCGACAGTCGAGCTGCGGCACATTCCCTACCGAGGCGGCGCGCCCGCGCTGAACGATGTGATGGGCGGCACCATTCCCGCCCTGTTCACGACGCTATCCAACCTGGTCCAGCCACACAAGGCCGGCAAGGTCCGGATCCTGGCCCACTCGGCTGCCCGACGCCTGCCCGGGCTACCCGACGTGCCGACCTTCAGCGAGTCGGGCTTTCCCGCCCTCACCATCAGCGAGATGTTCCTGTTCGTCGCGCCGGCGCGCACCACGGTCGCCGCGCAGAAAGACCTGGTCGCCATGCTTTCGGCGGCCGTGGCCGAGCCCGGTGTCAGGTCGGTGCTGGAAGCCGCCGAGTACACCCCACTGACGCTGTCGCAAAGCGCCATCGCCAGTCGCCTCGCGGCCGAATACGCGAACTGGGGCGCACTGGTCAAGTCCACAGGCTACAAGTCCGACGACTGATGCTGTGGCAGTGAATCCACCCAACATTTTGCTGCTCACCAGTGACCAGCACCGGGGCGACTGCTTCGGCTTCGAAGGCCGACGGGTCCACACACCACACCTCGACCTGCTGGC
Organism: Rubrivivax sp.; assembly: GCA_016707445.1. GTDB lineage: Bacteria > Pseudomonadota > Gammaproteobacteria > Burkholderiales > Burkholderiaceae_C > Rubrivivax. The sequence continues at coordinate 147,891 of JADJHR010000005.1, read as the reverse complement.
GCGACAGGGCACACGCTTCTCGGCTTGCATCACGCCGAACGTGGTATGCATGCCGGCGCGTGCGTCGATGCTGACGGGTCTGCTGCCGCTGACCCACGGCACGGCCGACAACGGCATCGACCTGGACCCCGGCATCGCCGAGGGCGGCTTTGCCGGCACGCTGGGCCGCGGCGGCTATCAGACTGCCTTCATCGGCAAGGCCCACTTCTCCAGCAACCATTCGGTGCAGCCCACCGGTCGTTGTGAGAATGTGGCAAGTTCGCATCGCTTCGGCGACGACTGGCATGGCCCTTACATGGGCTTCGAGCACTTGGAACTGATGCAACTAGGGCACAACTACTGGCTGCCCGAGCGTCCGCCTGGTGGCATGCACTACGAGCGCTGGTATCACGGCGACGGCCTGGGCGACCTCAAAGATGCGCTCTATCGACAGCAGCTGGGGTCGCCTGTCTCAGCTGCGCAAACCCACGCCTCGGCGCTGCCCCCCGCATGGCACAACAGCAGCTGGGTCGGGGACCGTACGGTCGAGTACCTGCGCGCCCGGGGGCGCGAACGCCGTGCAGGTCTTGCTCGCCCATTCTGTGCCTGGATATCCTTTGCCGATCCCCATCACCCGTTCGACGCGCCCGTGCCCTGGAGCGCACTGCACCGCCCGCAGGAAGTAGACCTCCCTGTTCACCGGGTGAGGGACCTCGACCGGCGTCCGTGGTGGCATCGCGCTGCGCTCGAGAACGCACCGGGGGGCCCCGACAGAAAGGTGCGCGAAGCGTATTCGCGCATATCGCAGCAGAGCGACATGCAGCTGCGCGAATTGATCGCCAGCTACTACGGCATGATTTCTTTGGTCGACCACAACGTGGGCCGGGTGCTGGCGGCTCTGCAGGACGAAGGTCTGGCGGATGACACGCTGGTGGTTTTTACGTCGGATCACGGAGACTGGCTGGGGGACCACGGTCTGGTGCTGAAAGGGCCGATGTTCTATGAAGGACTGTTGCGGGTTGGCCTGATCCTGCGAGGCCCGGGTGTGCCGACGGCCAAAGTCCTCGACGATCCGGTGTCCACGATCGATCTGGCCGCCACCTTTGGCGACTACGCGGGCGTGCCGCAGCCGGCAGCATCCCACAGTCGTTCGCTGCGGCCACTACTGGACGGGGTCATGGGTCGCTACGGCTCGCGTGAACATGCCTACACCGAATGGCGGCTTGGCCCGGCGCGCTGTGGCGTGGCGCTGGATCTGCGCGGCGTTCGCACACACAACGCCAAACTGACGGTGGAGTTGGGTTCGGGCGCGGGCGAGCTCTACGACCTGTATGACGACCCCCACGAGTGTGTGAATCGATTCGACGACCCAGCCGCCCGCGGTTTTCGCGAGGAGCTGATGCAGAGACTGATGTGCAGGCCGGACGACATCATGGATCCACTGCCTGCGACGGTCGGGCCGGCCTGAGGATAGTTGGCAAGGCGGGCAGAATTGGCTGGCAGCAATGCTGACGGTCATGAGCACCCGCTTCGGGCCGCGGGCTGACATTCACTAAACACAATCAACCTGGCGCTGGACGCCGCATGGCGCTTTGCCGGCATGCCGACCGATTACTATCGCCAGTGGTTGAAAGTGGCCGCCGAGAAAGCCCTGCACTTCAGCCTGCTGGCCGAACACCTGGTCAGCCTCGGCCACGCCTATGGCGACTTCGACGCGCACGACGGCCTGTGGACCATGGTCAAGCTCACGTCCCAGGACGTGCTGGCCCGCCTGGCGCTGGTGCCGCGCACGCTTGAGGCTCGCGGCCTGGACGCCACGCCCCCCATGCAGGATCGTCTGCGCCGAGCCGGTGACCTGCGCGCGGTCGAAATCCTGGCGATCATCCTGCGCGACGAGGTCGGCCACGTCGCCATCGGCAATTACTGGTATCGCTGGCTGTGCCAGCGCGACGGACTCGATCCGGTGCAGACCTACGACCGGTTGGCGCGGGAACATCATGCGCCACGACTGCGCGGCCCCTTGAACATCGAGGCCCGGCCTGCTGCCGGCTTCACGCATGGAGAAGTGGACGCGCTCTTGTGAGCGTCGACGGTACGTGCAGCAGAGGCGCAGCGCCACGGGCCGCGGGCCGGGCGCGCCCCTTCACATGGCGTGATGTCCGGCACACCGGCTCGTGCGGACAAGGTCGCGTGCCGTGTCGCGCACGGTCGTCACTTGGGCGCACCGCTCAGGAGCCGGTGGCGTTGTTGCAGGTCTGAACCCGGCTGGACGCTGCACTGAATGACGCGGTTAGGATTCGGCATGGCCCTCTCCGACACCCCGCCCCTGACGTTCGAGGCGCTGTACACCGAGCTGCGCCGCATGGCCCGACGCGAGCTGTACAAGGGCGGCCAAGCGGGACACATGAGCCCCACCACCTTGTTGCATGAGGCCTACCTGCAGATGTCGGGGCGGCCCGGCTTGCAGTTTGCCGACCGCGCACATTTCCTGGCCTATGCCGCCCGTGCGATGCGGGGCCTGGCCATCGACCATGCACGTGCGCGCGGCGCGCAGAAGCGGGGCGGTGACTTGGACATCACGTCGCTTGACACCTTTGTCGCCGACAACGCCATGGCAGGCGCCGACGCGGCTGCCGAACACCTGGAGCAGCTGGCACAAGCCATGGACCGGCTGGGCGCCATCGACGCACGCCTGGCCGAACTGGTGGACCTGAAGTACTTCGTCGGGCTGACGTTTGCCGAAATTGCCGCGTTGCGCGGCGGCTCGAGCGCACAGCGCAACGCGATTGGGACAAGGCCCGCGCGCTCTTGCATGGGCTTTTGCAGGCATAGGCAGGTCTCGGTGGGTGCTCTGAAGCAAACCGTCAGGAGAACGGCCGAACCGCACAAGATGCGCTGAGCTTGGCTGCAGACCGCGGCGCCGGATGCAAGAGCGACGCGGCCGGTACATGTCGTGTTTGGCTGACGCTTTGCGATGTCTCCGGTACGTTCTGCGCCTCTTGTTGCCAACATTACTCTGAGCCGGATGAACCCTTCGCACGACACGCCCGATGCGGCCAGCTGGGCCCGGCTGAGCCCCTTGCTGGACGAAGCACTGGAACTGCCAGCGCACGAACGTTCGGCCTGGCTGGCCGACTTGCGCCAGCGTGCGCCGCAAGACGCCCTGCAGCTGCAAGGGCTGCTCGAGCGACACGCCGCCGCGGATCAGGCCGGTTTCCTGACGGGCTCGGCGCTTGCAGCAGCGGTGGGGCCAATGGTCGGCCACCGATTGGGGCCATGGACCATCGAGTCACCGCTGGGTGAAGGCGGCATGGCCAGTGTCTGGCTGGCTCGGCGCAGCGACGGGCGTCACAACGGTGAAGCCGCCATCAAGCTGATGCACGGCCGGCTGCATGGCAGCCTGGCCAACCAGCGTTTCGAACGCGAAGGCCGCATCCTGGCGCGGCTGGAGCATCCCCATATTGCCCGTCTGCTCGATGCCGGTGTGGCCGCCGATGGCGACGGTGCACGGCCCTACCTGGTGCTGGAACTGGTGCGCGGCCAGCCCATCGATCGCTGGTGCGATGAACGGCAGCTGGACATCGACGCCCGCCTGCGGTTGTTTGTCGATGTCGCGCAGGCCGTAGCCGCCGCCCATGCGCAGCTGGTGGTGCACCGCGACCTGAAGCCCGGCAACGTGATGGTGGACGGTCAAGGCCAGGTCAAGTTGCTCGACTTCGGCATCGCACGGCTGCTGGACGAGGGTGAAGACGGTGCCGCCCAAGCCACCACCCGCACCGGTCAGCGAGCTTTCACGCCGGCCTGGGCGGCGCCCGAACAAGTGCGTGGCGAACCGGTATCCACGGCCACCGACGTATGGGCGCTGGGCGTGCTGATGTGCCTGCTGCTCACGGGCCGCCACCCCAGTGGCTTGCCTTGGGGCAGCGAGCTCACCGCCTGGATGCACGCAGCGGCGTTGCCCGACATGAAGCGGCCCAGCCAGCTGGCCAGCCAGGGCGAAGACGCGGCCGCGCTGGCGACTGCGCGCGGCCTGCCGCCGCTGCGCCTGGCCAGGCGGCTGCAGGGTGAACTTGACCAGATCGTGCTGCGCGCTCTGGCCGAAGAACCTGGCCGCCGCTATGCCAGTGCCCAGGCGCTGGCCGACGATGTGCAACGTCACCTGCGCAACGAACCCGTGAACGCGGTGGCCGACACCATGGGCTATCGCGCCACCAAGTTCGTGCGGCGTAACCGGCTGGCCGTGGGCGCGGCGTCCACCACCCTGCTGGCGCTGCTGGCCGGCGTGCTGGGCACGTCGTGGCAAGCCTTGGAAGCCCGAGCCCAGCGTGACGCTGCACAAGCGGCGCGGGTCGAAGCGGTGGCCCAGGCGCAACGGGCCGATCGCGAGCGGCTGCAGGCCGTCAAGCAGCTCGACCGTGCAGAAGCCATGAACGAACTGATGGCCTATGCCTTGGGCCCGATGTCTGACAAGCCGCTTTCGGTGGTCGATGTGCTCGAGCGGGGCGAAGTCATGGTGGCCAGGCAGTTTCACGATGCGCCCGACCTGCAGATCTTCTTGAAGGTTCAGCTGGCCGATTTCTGGAGCCACGGCAAAGAGCGGGATCGCATGGCGTTGCTGCTGCAAAGCGCGCGCGATTCGGCGCAGAAAGCGGGCGACATCGCCGCGTTGGCCAGCATCGACTGCAAGCTGAGCCGCATCGACACCGACAGCGGCAACTTCGACCTGGCGCGCGCCAAGGTGGATCAAGCCCTGGCGGCCTTGCGCGGGGATCAAGCCGAAGTGCTTGAAGCCCGAGTCGGGTGCTTGAAACGGCGCGCTCAAACCAACCAAGAGCAAGGGCGGAACGCGCAGGCCTTGGCCGACATCGATGCGGCCCTGCTCTTGACGCAGTCACCGCGACGCGGCCAAGTGTCGACCCGGCTGGACCTGCAGGCAACACGCGCCACCGTACTGGGTGCCATGGGCCAACTGGGCCCGGCTGTTCAAGCCTACGAGTCCTTGCTCAGCGATGTGAAGCAGCGAGGCGTTCTCGACGCCACGGCTCAGTCAAGCACCTTGAACAACTTCTACATCGTCCTGGTTCGGGCCGGCCAGATGGCCAAGGCGTTGGCGACGATCGAGCAGAGCATGCTGTTGGGCAAAGGGCCAGGTGCAACCCGCGGCGCCACGTGGACCGTCCGAGGAAATCATGCCTACGCGCTGACGCTGCTGGGCCGTTCGGCAGAAGCGCTGCCAACGTTGGAAGAAGCCATGGCAGATGCCCGTCGGTCAGCAGAGCCCAGAGCCATCGGCTTTCGTTCATTTCAATACGCCGAAGCGCTTTGCGCGGTCGGCAGATGGTCTGAATGCAAGGAACACCTGGACCTCAGCGCCAAACAGCTTGGCGATATCCTGGTCAAGACCCACCCTGCCTTGGGCCGCGTGGCGGTGGCCAAGGCACGTCTGGCCCTGGTTCAAGGCTCGACCGCAAGCGCACGGGCAGAACTCGGCAAAGCCCTGGCGATCTTCGATGCTTCCAGGCAGCCTGAATCCTGGCGCATCGAGGCGCTGATCCTGCTGGCCAGGGCCGATCTGCAGGATCGCCAGCTCGATGCCGCACTTGGCAAGGCACAGGTCGCTGTGGACCTGTCACGCGAGGTCTTCAAGGATTTCCCCCAAAGCCACCGTGGCGGCAACGCCTACCTCGAGCTCGGCCGCGTGTACCAGGCTCGCGGCGAGAAGGCGAAAGCACGCGAGGCACTTGCGCAGGCGCTTTCGCAATTCGAAGTCGCGATGGGGCCGGATTCGGTCGCGGTTCAAGAAGTGCGCGTCCTCACGGCGGGCCTGTAAGACGCCGCTTCTGGTCAGCAGCCGGGCACAGTGCCGACGAGGCGCTGCGCATCGCCACGTCGCTGTGGTCTGCAGAGCTCACCCGAACGCGGCGCCGACGTTCAATTCCCCAGATGCTGTGGCCGCGGCTGGGTGGCTTTGACGCCGACCTTGCCCTGCGTGACGACCGCGTGATGATGCAGCGGCTGGGTCAGGCCTTGGGCGAAGTTTGCTTTGAAAACCCGCGCATGGCCCGGCGCTTCACCGCCACCGACGTCGCCACCGAGGCTGCCTTGCCTGCCATCGCCGCGCTGCTGCACCCGGCGCCGCCGCGAGCCACAACTTGATGTCGGCAGCTGCGGATGCGGCGGCAAGGCGCAGGCCGAGCGCGCTCACTGGTTGTCGATCTCTGACATCACCGTGCGCAGGGCCCGGCCCTTCGGCGTGTACGGGCTCCTCAGGTCCATCGTCTTCTGCATGTCGCTGAAGAAGTCTTCGAAACCCGACAGGAAGTCGGCATAGGTGTTCAGCGGCGGCGGCAGGTAGGCGGCAAGCACGCCGACATGCTTGAACAGCCGCCCGAACGCCTTGGCCGCACGTTGAGGGTTGCGCGCGATGGTGGCCGGGTCGATGTCGCCCCAAGCCTCGTACAGGCCCAGTACCGCCTTCAGGTTGGCGTGCACCCCGACGCCCGATTCGATCTTGCCGGCGATCGCATCGAGCCGGTCGGCAGCGCCGTTCAGCGCGTCGGCGGCGTTTGGGCGGCCAACGAACAACGCGGTCTTGCGCGCACTGCCGGCCGCCCGCTGCAGGGTCTGCGCCAGTGCCTTGGGGTCGTTCAGGGCACGCGCGACGTCGCCCAGTCTCAAAGGCTTGAAAACAGTGTCGAAAACGTCCATGCCAGGTTCTCCAGATGCGGTGGATAGCGGGGCTTGCCGTGCCCTGCTGTCAGGTACATCGCAATCGGAGCCGCATTCCCGCCACGGGGCTGATCGGTCTTGCCGGCTGATCGCTGGTCGGCGTCAGGCCGCGGCCAGGCCCAGGGAACGTTCATCTGCAGAAGGGTTGGCACTCGCGCCAGCGGGCGTCTGGTTTGCAAGCCGTGCCATGCGCCCCGCCTGGCAGATCAGGCAGGACAGTTGGGCAAGCGGCTTTGCTGGCAGATGCGTTGCACCTGCAGCGGGCCCAGCGCAAACCCTTGGCCGTACAGGCGGTTGCCGTGCCGGTGCATCTGCATCACCAGCCGCGCGGCATCCACATGGCCCTGCTCGGCCAACTGCTGGAAGGCTTGGAAGGCCTGTGGCCAATGGTTGCGCTCATAGGCCTGCATGGCATCGTCGAATCGCTCATCCAGTGCCTGGGCCCGAGCGGCCGATGCGGGCGCAGGCTGCGCCACAGCCGGCGTCCCAGCCCCGATGAGTCCGGCGCTGACGAGCGCGGCGGCGCAGGGCCTGGCCCACGAGCGGTGCGGCCCGGGCGTGAGCAGGGAGCGCAGGAAGGTGCGGGCAGAACGGATGGTGTCCATGGCGGGGCCTTTGGGTTGACGGTGTACCGAACAGGGGCGACCGGAAAACCGGCTGCGCCATCAGGTTCATCGCAGAGCGGCCCTGAAACCCGCCACGCGCCACCCGTTTGCTTCGACCGAGCGCTGCGCCAAGGGCTTGGCGCCTGGCCAGAAGCAGGCGGCGGGTGCCGGGTCTGGGCCGTGCTGCACCGTCAGCGCCCGCACTGCGCCGTCAGCGCCAGCCTGTTCCAGCATCAGTCGATCAGCAAGTCTCGCAGCGGCAGGGTCGCGCGCCAGCGCCGCCTGCCCGTCCAGGCCCAGCCAGACGGATGAGGCCAGCCGGCCACACCGTACGATCGGCTTCTCATCGTCAGCGTGCGCCGCCCTCGAACTTGCCTTCAGACTCCCTCTTCGCCCACACCGCCTTCATGCGCCTGTGGGTGGCCCGGCTGGCCGGCACCGCGGGCAACCAGATGCTGATGCTGGCGCTGGCCTGGCAGATGTACGACCTGACCGGGTCGGCCTGGGATCTGGGCCTGGTCGGCCTGTTGCAGTTTGCGCCGTCGGTGCCGCTGGTGCTGCCGGCCGGTCATGCCATCGACCGCTTCAACCGCGCACGGCTGCTGGCGCTGTGCCTGGCGTTGCAGCTGCTGATCGGCGCCCTGCTGTGGCTGGGCTCGGCCAGCGCGCTGCTGACGCGTGAATGGCTGCTCGGCGTGTCGGTGGCGCTGGGCGTGATGCGCGCCTTCCAGATGCCCACGCAGCAGGCGCTGACGCCCTGCCTGGTGCCACCGCAGCTGCTGCCGCGCGCCCTGGCCTTCAGCTCTGGCGGCATGCAGGTGGCGATCATCGCGGGGCCGGCACTGGGCGGCATGCTGTACGTGGGCGGCGCCAGCCTGACCTATGCCGCCTGCACGCTGCTGTTCTTGGCCTCGACCCTGCTGGTGGCGCTGGGCGTGCGCTACGAACGGCCACCGACGACACGTGCCGTCGGCCGCGACGAACTGCTGGCCGGGCTGCGCTTCGTCTTCACGCACAAGGTGGTGCTGGGTGCGATCTCGCTGGACCTGTTCGCGGTGCTGCTCGGCGGCGCCACCGCGCTGCTGCCGATCTTCGCCAAGGACATCCTGCACGTCGGCCCGGCCGGCCTGGGCTTGCTGCGTGGCTCGCCCGCGGTGGGCGCGCTGCTGATGTCGGTCGCGCTGACACGCTGGCCGATCCGCCGCCGCACCGGGCCGGTGCTGCTGGCTGCGGTAGCCTTCTACGGCCTGACGATGATCGTGTTCGGCCTGTCGACCAGCTTCTGGCTGTCGATGGCCGTGCTGGGTTTCAGCGGTGCAGCCGACATGATCAGCGTGGTGATCCGGCAGACCCTGGTGCAGCTGGAAACGCCAGACGACATGCGCGGCCGGGTCAGCGCCGTCAACTCGGTCTTCATCGGCGCGAGCAACCAGTTGGGCGAATTCGAGTCGGGCGCCGCCGCGGCCTTGCTGGGGCCGGTGGGATCGGTGCTGCTGGGTGGTATCGGCACCTGCGTGGTGGCCGCACTGTGGTGGCGTGGATTCCCGCTGCTTTCGCGGCGAGACGCGCTGGTGGCCGGCACCCCGCCCTCGGCGCATCAATCCTGACCCCGCTTGCCCTTGCCCACCGCACGGGCCAACCGCGAACGTGTCTTCCAGACTGATACCTGCGCGCGCCGTTCGAGCGCGGTCAAGGTATCGCGCCTCGCCTCGCGCAGCAGCTTCTGATAGTTGCGCAGGCGCTCGGGCTGCACCGCGTCGCGCACCGCGCAGCCCGGTTCGTCGCCGTGCTGGCAATCGCGAAACCGGCAGGCCACGGCCAACTGCGCAACATCACCAAAAACAGCACCGATGCCGCTCGCATCACCGTCCAGCCGCAGCGTGCGCAGCCCTGGCGTATCGATGATGCAGGCACCCTGCGGTGTGACATGCAACGAGCGCGCCGTGGTGGTGTGGCGGCCGCGGCCGTCGCCGCGCCGCGCCGCCCCCGTGAGTTGCTGATCGTGCCCCAGCAACGCATTCGTCAGCGTGCTCTTGCCGGCCCCTGACGAACCCAGCAGCACCAGCGTGTGGCCTTCACCCAGCCAGGGATTCAATTGCAGCTGGGCCTCGTCGCCCAGCGCGTTCAGCGCCAGCGCCGTGGTGTCGGTTGGCAACAGGGCTTGCACACTGCGTAAGCGATCAGCCGTGTCGGCACACAGGTCGGCCTTGGTCAGCACGACCACCGCCGCCACGCCGGCCATGCGCACCAACGCCAGATAGCGCTCCAGCCGGCGCAGGCTGAAGTCCATGTCCAGCCCCATCACCAGCACCGCCGTGTCGACGTTGCTGACGATCACGGCGCGCGTGACCTTGTCGCGCCCGTCGTGCAGGCGGCGCGCGATCTGGTTCAAAGGCTGCAGTCGGCGGCTTGCCCACCACTGGCCATGCGCGTTGCGCGCGGCCAGCACCCAGTCGCCGACGGCCAGCGCATCGGCTTGCAGATCCATCGCGGCCAGCAACGCGGGCAAGGCGCGGGCCGGGTGTTCGTGCACGCCGTCGTGCAGGTGCAGCGCATCGCGCTGCACTTCGGTGATGCGCATCAGTTGCGCGTGATCGCCGGGATCGTCGATGTCCTGGCGTGCGAGGTGTTGCAGTTGAACCGGCGACAGGCCGATGGGGCGCAGTCGAGCAATGTCGAGTGAATCGAGTGAATCGAGCATGTGGAGTCGTGAATGCCATCGAATCGACCATGGCAAGGCATGGCCAAGCCAGCGGCGGCACGCCGCTGGGGCTCTTCGAGAAACAAGGCATTCGCCACGGCCACGAGGCCACGGCTGGGCGGACCGAGAGTTGAAGGACGCCAATTGCCGCGGCGGGCGCGGCGGTCAGTTCAACGCGATGCGAGCGGCAGAGCTCGGGTCAGGCGGCGAAGGCCGGCATGGGGGCAAGGTGAATGGTTTTCATGGCGGCCTCCCGGGCGAGTGGAACAACGTTGCACAGCAAGGGGCGCGACTTTGCGACAAGTCAGGCCGCGCGTCAATCGCCAATGTGATGCAAGCGCGACGGCCCGCCCCTGCACATTAGGTGCTCGCGCCGCCACTGGCCACGAAGTGCGGATTCTCGAAGCCCGGCTTGCCGTAACGAAGCGGCTGACCGTCGAGGGTATGCACCTGTCCACCGGCCGCCACCAGCACCGCATGTCCGGCAGCGATGTCCCATTCCATCGTGCGGCCCAGGCGGGGGTACAGGTCGGCCTCACCCGCCGCCAGCTGGCACAGCTTGAGCGACGAGCCGGCATTGACCAGGCGTGCCACCTTGCGCCCGGCCAGAAATCGATCCAGCGCCTGGGCGTCGCCATGCGACCGACTGGCCACCACCGACAGTCCCTCGGCAGGCACGGGCCGCACTCGGATCGCCCGCCGCCCTTGCTCGTCATCGACCCACGCGCCCTGCCCGCGCACACCGGCGAACAGGCGTCCCAACGCCGGTGCACCGACCACGCCCAGGACCGGCAAACCGTCTTCGATCAAGGCCACGTTGACGGTGAATTCGCCGTTGCGCTTGATGAACTCGCGTGTGCCGTCCAGCGGGTCGACCAGCCAGAAGCGGCGGCCGATGGCATCGGCCTGGCCGCGTGCGGCCATTTCTTCGGCCACCACCGGCACGCCAGGTGCCAGCGCACGCAGCGCCGGCACGATGAAGGCCTCGGCGCGCTCGTCGGCTTCGGTCACCGGCGTCGCGTCGGCCTTGCTGCGCACGTCGAAGCCGCTGTTGTAGATGGTCATGACGATGGCGCCGGCCTTGCGGACAATTTGGGCCAGGGCATCGAGGTCGGGCAGGGTCGGGTTCAAGCAGGGCCTTCGGGTTGACGGCAAACGTTCGCGCTGCATCGTAACGGGCACGGACACCGGCTTGCCGATGCAAACCCAGTCGTGACCGGTTAGGGCGCCACGGCGCTTGCCCGCCCGGTCCCAGGATCGCTAGAATGCTTTAGAACTAAACAATTCAAGCCTGACCCATCTTGACCACCAGCAGTGGAGCGGCGCGCATGAACATCGTCTGCATCGGCGGCGGTCCCGCCGGCCTTTACTTTGCGCTGCTGATGAAGCAGGCCAACCCGGCACACCGCGTGCGCGTGGTCGAACGCAACAAGCCCTACGACACCTTCGGCTGGGGCGTGGTGTTCAGTGATCAGACGATGGACAACATGCGTCGCTGCGACCCGGTGTCGGCGGCCCAGGTGGAGCAGGCCTTCAACCACTGGGACGACATCGAGCTGCACTTCAAGGGCCGCGTGATCCGCTCCGGCGGCCACGGTTTCGTCGGCATCGGGCGCAAGAAGCTGCTCAACATCCTGCAGGCGCGCTGCGAGCAACTGGGCGTCAAGCTGGTGTTCGAGCAGGAGGCCGACAGCGACGCCGACTTTCCCGACGCCGACCTGATCATCGCCAGCGACGGCATCAATTCGCGCGTTCGCGCCAGCACGAGCCCGTGTTCCAGCCCGACATCGTGCAGCGCCCCAACCGCTACATCTGGCTGGGCACGAACAAGGTGTACGACGCCTTCACCTTCCTGTTCGAGAAGACCGAGCACGGCTGGTTCCAGGCCCACATCTACAAGTTCGACGAGCAGACCAGCACCTTCATCGTCGAATGTCCCGAGGACACCTGGCTGGCGCACGGGCTGGACCGCGCCGATCAGGATACGTCGATCACCTTCTGCGAAAAGCTCTTCGCCGCCAACCTGCAGGGTGAGAAGCTGATGACCAACGCACGCCATCTGCGCGGGTCGGCCTGGCTGAACTTCCAGCGCGTGAGCTGTGCACAATGGTCGCTGTTCAACGGCCACAGCCACGTGGTGCTGATGGGCGACGCGGTGCATACCGCGCACTTCGCGATCGGCTCGGGCACCAAGCTGGCGCTGGAGGACGCGATCGAGCTGGCCGGGCTGTTCCAGTCCCTGGGGGACAGCACCGATCACATCCCCGAGGTGCTGCAGCGCTACCAGGCGGCGCGCCGCATCGACGTGCTGCGCCTGCAGAACGCGGCCTGGAACGCGATGGAATGGTTCGAGGTGGTCGGGCGGCGCTACGCCGACACGCTGCCGCCCGAGCAGTTCATGTATTCGATGCTCACGCGCAGCCAGCGCATCAGCCACGAGAACCTGCGGCTGCGCGACGCCGGCTGGCTGGGCGGCTTCGAGCGCTGGTTTGCCGAACGCGCGGGTGTCTCGGTGCCTGCCGGCCAGGCTGCACCGCCACCGATGTTCACGCCCTTCACGCTGCGCGGCACGACCTTGAAGAACCGCGTCGTGGTCTCGCCGATGGCCCAGTATTCCTGCATCGACGGGGTGCCCGGCGACTTCCACCTGGTTCACCTGGGATCACGCGCGCTGGGCGGCGCCGGCATGGTGGTGGCCGAAATGACCTGCCCCAGCCCCGACGCGCGCATCACGCCCGGTTGCCCGGGGCTGTGGAACGACGCGCAGCAGCAGGCCTGGGCGCGCATCGTCGATTTCATCCATAGTCAATCCGACGCCAAGGTCGCCTTGCAGCTCGGCCATGCCGGCGCCAAGGGTTCGACCAACGCGCCCTGGCTGGGTACGGGTGCCGATCGGCCGCTGGCCGATGGCAACTGGCCGCTTCTGGCGGCATCGTCGGTGCCCTATCTGGGCGAAGGCGGGCCGCTGCCACACGCGATGGTCCGTGACGACATGGACCGGGTGCGCAACGACTTCGTGCAGGCCACGCGGCGCGCGGCAGCCGCTGGCTTCGACTGGCTGGAATTGCACTGCGCGCACGGCTATCTGCTGTCGGGCTTCATCTCGCCGCTGACCAATCGCCGTGATGACGGGTACGGCGGCACATTGACCAACCGCCTGCGCTACCCGCTGGAAGTCTTCGCAGCGATGCGCGAAGCCTGGCCGCAACACCTGCCGATGTCGGTGCGCATTTCGGCGCACGACTGGGTGGCCGGTGGCATCACACCCGACGACGCGGTGGCCATCGCCGCCGCGTTCAAGGCCGAGGGTGCCGACCTGATCGACTGCTCGTCGGGCCAGGTCAGCGTCGAACAGCAGCCGGTGTACGGCCGCATGTACCAGACACCGTTTGCCGACCGCATCCGCAACGAAGCGGGCATCTGCACGATGGCGGTGGGCGCGATCAGCGAGGCCGACCACGTCAACAGCATCATCGCCGCCGGCCGTGCCGACCTGTGCGCGATCGCGCGGCCGCACCTGGCCAACCCGGCCTGGACGCTGACCGAAGCCGCGCGCATCGGCTGGACCGAGATCGACTGGCCGCCCCAGTACCTGGCCGGCAAGCGCCAGATGGAAACGCTGTTCGCCCGTGAAAAGGCCGCGCAGGCGGCGAACAGCCCACCCGCCTTCAAGGAGCCTGCATGAGCGAGACCCAAGCCCGCATCGACCCGGGCCTGCTGGCCGGCAACCGGCGCCCGATGGCCGACTACAAGGCCAGCCACTTTGCCTGGCAGGTGGTGGCTGGTGTGGCCACGATCACGTTGAATCGGCCGGAGCGCAAGAATCCGCTGACCTTCGAGAGTTATGCCGAACTGCGCGATCTGTTCCACGCGCTGCGCCTGGCGGATGACGTCCACGCGGTGGTCATCGGCGGCGCTGGCGGAAACTTCTGCAGCGGTGGCGACGTGCATGAAATCATCGGCCCGCTGCTGCGCCTGAAGGCACCCGAACTGCTGATGTTCACCCGCATGACGGGGGACCTGGTCAAGGCCATGCGGCATTGCCCGCAGCCCATCGTGGCTGCCATCGACGGCATCTGCGCGGGTGCCGGCGCCATCATCGCGATGGCGTCCGACCTGCGCCTGGGCACGGCGCGCAGCAAGACCGCCTTCCTGTTCAATCGCGTCGGCCTGGCGGGCTGCGACATGGGGGCCTGCGCACTGCTGCCGCGCATCGTCGGCCAGGGTCGCGCCAGCGAGCTGCTGTACACCGGCCGCGCGCTGGGCGGCGAGGAAGGCGAACGCTGGGGCTGGTTCAACCGTTTGTGCAGCAGCGACACCCTGCTGCCCGACGCGCAGGCGCTGGCCGCCGATCTGGCCGGCGGCCCCAGCTTTGCCAACGGCATCACCAAGACCATGCTGCACCAGGAATGGGCCATGACCATCGATCAGGCGATCGAGGCCGAAGCGCAGGCCCAGGCGCTGTGCATGCTGACGCAGGACTTCCAGCGCGCCTACGACGCCTTCGTCGCCAAGGCCCGCCCCCAGTTCGAGGGCAACTGATGAACACCTCCACCTCCGCCGAACAAGGCCGCTCGCAGGTGCTGCAACCGCCCGACTGGCCGCGACCCAAGGGTTATGCGAACGGCGTGGCCGTGTGCGGCCGCCAGGTCTTCATCGCCGGCATGATCGGCTGGGACGCCGAACAGCGTTTTCCCAGCGACGACTTCGTGGCCCAGACACGCCAGGCATTGGCCAACATCGTGGCGGTGCTGAAAGAGGCCGGCGGCCGCCCCGAACACCTCGTTCGCATGACCTGGTTCGTCACCGACAAGCGCGAATACCTCGCCGCCGGCCGCGGCGTGGGCCAGGCCTTTCGCGAACTGATCGGCTGCTATTCAGTGGCCATGACCGCGGTGCAGGTGGTGGCGCTGATCGAGGACCAGGCCAAGATCGAGATCGAAGCCACGGCGGTCATTCCGGACTGAAGGCGGGCCGCTCAGCCGGTGACCGACACCGTGTCGAGATCGCTGGCCAGCACCAGTTCACCGTCAAAGTCGCGTCGCACCTCGGCTTCCAGCGCCCGCAACATGGCGTCGTCGCGGCGCGGCCGCTGGTGCGTCAGCACCAGGGTCTTCACGCCGCACTCGGCGGCGATCTTGCCCACCGTGTCGCCACAGGCCAGCGTGTACTGCGCCAGCCGGCGGAAGTGCTCGTTCGTGATCTCGGCCTCTGCCAGATAGCAGCACTGCACCAGCACGTCGGCGCCCTGCGCCAGGCGGCGCAGGCCGGCACAGTCGACCGTGTCGCCGCTGATCGCCACCACGCGGCCCTGCGTCTCGACACGGTAGCCGTAGCAGATCCAACGTTTCAGGAAGGCCGGCGAGAACGCCAGGCCGTGGCCGTGCACCACGTTGTCGGCGATCACGCGCCAGGCCGGCGTTTCCATCACCAGCCCGGTCGACACGTCATGGCCGAGCGCCGGCGACCAGCCGCCGAACACCGGTTCGCCATCGCCGCGCCACTCGATGTCCTTGTCGTAGATCTGCGTCTGCAGCGCGATGACCAGCCGCTTGGTGTCGGGCGGGCCGTGGATGGTGAGCGGGTGCCGGCGGCCATCGAACCACGACGACAGCATCACGTCGTACAGGTCGCCGATGTGGTCGAAATGGTGGTGCGTGACGAACATGTCGCGCAGCGACGCCATCGGGATGCCGGCCCTGGCCATCTGCACCGCCACGCCACGGCCGGCATCGAACAGCAGGTGCTCGTCGCCCACGCTGACCAGCGTGGCCGGACCGGCACGCTGCGGGTCGACGCGCGGGCCACCCGTGCCCAGCAGGTGCACGGTGACCGGCAATGTGGGGCTCATCTCGGCAGTCATGGCGACGCCCTCACTGGTCCAAGGTGAAGCCGGTGGATCGGATGACCTCGCCCCATTGCCGGTGGTCGCGCTGCACCTTCTGCGCAAAGACCGCGGCCGAGGTGTCGGCCGGGGCAATCTCTTCTCGCGCCAGGATGGCCTGCACTTGCGGTGAATGGGCGGCGCTGGTGAGCACGCGGTTGAGGCGGTCGACCTCGGCCGCTGGCGTGCCCTTGGGGGCAAACCAGCCGTACCACAGCGAAGCCGCGTCCATGTCCTTCAGGCCCAGGCCGGCCTCGCCGAAGGTGGGCACCTCGGGCAGCGAAGCCGACCGCATGCCGCCGGTGACGGCCAGCACGCGCACCTTGCCGGCACGCGCCTGCTGGGTGGTCATGCCGCCGGTCAGCAGGTAGGCGGCCTGCACCTCGCCCGACAGCAGCGCCTGCATGGCCGGCGCGCCGCCCTTGTAGGGCACGTGCAGCGTGTCGGTGCCGGCGGCGCGGTTGAACAGCACGCCGACGAAGTGCGACGGCGTGCCGGCGCCGAACGACCCGAACGAGGTCTTGCCCGGATTGGCCTTGCAGTAGGCCACCCAGTCGGCCAGGGTCTTCACCGGCACCTGCGCCCCCACCACCAGCGCAAAGCGAAAACTGCCCAGTTCGGCCACCGGCACCAGGTCGGCCAGCGGATCGAAACTCATCTTCTTGTACAGGTGCGGCATGAAGGCCGGCACCACCACCGGCGCCAGCAGCAGCGTGCGACCGTCAGGCTGACCCCGGGCGACGTTCTGTGCGGCCAGCAGACTGCCGGCGCCGGGCTGGTTGTCGACCACCCAGGTGCCGCTGCCGGGCACGTCGGCCGCGGCCTGCGCCACCGCACGGCCCAGCACGTCGAGCGTGCCGCCGGGCGGAAAGCCGACAACGATCTTGCGCACGTCCTGCGCCTGGGCCGTCAGGGCGGCCAGCAGCAGCATGATCAGGGATATGAAGCGGGTCATCGTCAGTTTCCTGGAAGGCGGGGAACGGCATGTGCTTGGGCGCCGCCTGCGGCTGCGGGCATGATGCCAGGCAAGAATCGGGGCAGATCACCTGGCAGTCGCCGCATCTCGCGAGTCGTCAGCGGCGCAGCCCGGGCCGGGATCGCCCCAGCACCCCGGTGCCGGCAAAGCGCGCGTGCGGCCCCAGGCGCTGTTCGATGCGCAATGCCGCGTTCCACTTGGCCATGCGCTCGCCACGCGCGAACGATCCCACCTTGAGCTGGCCGACCTGCCAGCCGATGGCCAGGTCGACGATGGTGGTGTCTTCGGTCTCGCCCGAGCGCGCCGAGACGATGGCGGCATAACCCAATGCCTGGGCGGCCTGCCAGCACTGGCGCGTTTCGCTCAACGTGCCGCGCTGGTTGGGTTTGAGCAGCACCGTGTTGGCGGCACCCGCCGCCGCGGCCCGGCGCAGCAACGCGGCGTCGGACACCAGAAAATCGTCGCCCACCACCTGCAGACGATGACCCACGGCCTGGGTGAAGCGGGCAAAACCTTCGGGGTCGTCTTCCGCCAGCGGGTCTTCGATGCTGACGATCGGGTAACGCTCGCACCAGCGCAGCAGCAGCTCGATCAGGCCGTCGCTGTCCAGCACGCGCTGGTCCAGCCCCAGCGTGTAGCGCCCGCCGCGGCCGAAGTCGCTGGCCGCGATGTCCAGCGCGATCGCCACCTGCGTGCCCGGCACGAACCCAGCGGCTTCGATCGCGGCCACCAGCGTTTCCAGCGCCTCTTCGTTGCTGTCGAACGATGGCCACCAGCCCCCTTCGTCGGCCACGCCAGCCAACGCACCGCGTGCGTCCATCAGCCGGCCGGCATGACGGTAGACCTCGGCCGTCCATTCCAGCGCCTGGGCGAAACAGCTGGCGCCGGGGCAGATGACCATGAAGTCCTGGATGTCGACACGGCGGCCGGCATGGGCGCCGCCGCCGAAGATCTGGATCTGCGGCAGCGGCAGCAGCCGCGCGTCGTCGCCGCCCAGGTATCGGTACAAGGGCAGTCCGGCTGCAGCCGCTGCCGCATGCGCCGCTGCCATCGACACCGCCAGCGTCGCGTTGGCGCCCAGGCGCTGCTTGCTGGGCGTGCCATCGAGCGCGATCAGGCAATCGTCGAGCCGGGCCTGATCAGCGGCATCCAGACCCAGCACGGCAGTTGCGATCTCGCCATTGACATGGCCCACCGCGGTCAACACGTCCAGGCCACCGAAGGCTGCGCCGCCGTCGCGCAGCTCCAGCGCTTCACGCGATCCCTTGCTGGCCCCCGCAGGCACGATGGCACGGCCGCGGGCACCGCCTTGCAGTTCGACTTCGGCCTCGACAGTGGGGCGGCCGCGGCTGTCCCAGACGCGGCGGGCCAGCACCCGGCTGATGCGGGTCTTGGTGATCATGTTCCCAGTTCCCGTTGCCAGGCCGCGGCCACCTCGGCCAGCGTTGCCACCGGTGCTTGCAGCAGCGCCCGCGCGCAGCGCCGTACCGGCGCGCGATGCACGTCGTCGCTGAGGTATTCGACCGGCGACTTGCCGTCCACGCGCGCCAGCAGCAGGCCCGGCAGCAGCGCCGCGGCGCGACGCTCGAAAGCCGCTTGCAGCTCCCAGTTCACCCCTTGCAAATGCGCCTGCCCCAAGGCGTCGAAACACTGGCGATAGCCCGACCGTGCCGCGGGGTTCCACAGCGCCTTGAGCAGCAGGTGGTTCAGGCAGAACGCGAGGTCGAAGGCGGGGTCACCCCAGCAGGCACATTCGGCATCCAGCAGCACCGGGCCCTGCGTGCCGACCAGGATGTTCTTCGGGCTCACGTCGCCATGTACCAGTGCAAGGCGGTACGCCTGCGTCTGCGTCACCAGTGCGCGCAGGGCTTCCGCACAGTCGGGGTGTTTGTCTGCCGTGGCCAGCAGATAGGGGTCGAGCCGGATGTCGAAGAAGATGCCCTGGCTGTCGAACTGCGGCGCCAGTTCGGGCAGCGCGGCCGAATGGGCGTGAATGGCGACCAGCGTCTGCCCGACCGCGCGCGCCGTGGCCGGATCTGCAAGACCATCGCGCAGCTGCTGCTTCCACAGCGGGTACTCGGCCGCCGGCAGGTAGCGCATGACCAGCACGCCCAGGCCCGGGTGCTGCCCCAGCAGCTGCGGCGCGCTGCCGGGCCGGGCCGTTTCGGCCACCTGCATCCAGCGCGCCTCGTACAGGTTGCGCTCGATCGGCGCGGTCCATTCGGCAGCCACCCGCAAGCGCGACAGCGCACGCTTGGCGCACACCGGGCCCTGAGCCGTGTCGATGCGCCAGATGTCGGACGAGACGCCGCCGGTCAGAGGTTCGCCAAGCAGCGTCTCGTCGCCGGCGAGGCCCAGCTCGCGCAGCGCCTGCTCGAATTCGGCCGGCGGGCGCTGTGCCCGTTCAGCCATAGTCACGCGCGGTTTCGGCCAGCTTGACCAGCGCCTGCATCGCCTGGTTGACCGGCGTGGCCACACCCAGCTCGGCCCCGCGGCGGACGATGAAACCGTTCAGGTGGTCGATCTCGCTGGGCTTGCCGCGCGCCATGTCCTGCGCCGTCGACGACAGCTGCGCCGGCATCGCCTGCGCGATCTGCGCCATCGCCACGAGCGCGGCATCCAGGCTCATCGATTGCCCGTCGGCGCGTGCCACCGCCACCACCTCGCGCACCAGCTCGTGCTGCAGCGTGCAGATCTCAGGCAGCGCGGCCATGCGGCCATAGGGCTGCTGCGTCAGGCCCGAGATCGCGTTGTAGGCGCAGTTGACCATCAGCTTGCGCCACAGTTCGTCCATCACGTCGGCCGAGATGCGCACCGGCACGCCGGCCGTACCAAACAGCGCAGCCACGGCCTGCAGTTGGCATCGTGTCGTCGTCGTCCGCTGCCTGGCGCTGCCGCGGGCCGATCACCAGGTCACCCCGGCCATGGTGGCTGACGACTCCGGGCGCAGGCATCGACACTGCGACGTAGACCGCCACCGGCACCACCGTCTGCTGCAGGTGGCGCGCCAGCAGCGCGGGGTTCTCGACGCCGTTCTGCAGGCTCAGCACCAGCGCCCGCGGCTGCAGCAGCGGCGCCAGCTGGCGCGCCACGGCTTCGGTGTCGGTGGACTTGACGCACACCAGCACCAGATCGGCGTCGGCTGTGTCAGCCAGCTCGGTGCTGGCGTCCAGCGTCACGACCTGGGTCTGCCCGCCGCGCTGCAGTTGCAGCCCCTGGGCACGGATGGCCTGCACATGGGCGGGCCGTGCGATCAACGTCACCGGATGGCCGGCCAGCGCGAGCAGCGCGCCGTAATAGCTGCCTACCGCACCAGCACCGACCACGACGGTGCGGCGCAGCGCGTGGGTTGAGGATTGCATGGCCATCGGAAAGGCTTCAAGGGTTGGTGTCGTGGTGTCGATTCGCACGGCACGGTCGATCGACCGCCGCACGCCGACGATTGTGCAACGCCATGCCCGCGCCCTGGCCGCCGGCGACCGAGGCAGGGCATGCCGCGCCGATGGTCGGGCCCCGGACCTGCCATCGAAGTCTGGATGTCTATACAGTACGAGACCCATGATTCTTGTTCCGGACCAGACCTCGCCATCTCCGAATCTGACGGGGGCGCCGTCCATGCTCGATCACCTGAATGCCGAACAGTCGGCGGCCGTGCTGCACGGCGACGCACCGCTGCTGGTCGTGGCCGGCGCCGGATCGGGCAAGACGCTGACGCTGGCCACGCGCATGGCGCGTCTGGTGCTGGACGGTGCCGACCCGCGGCGCATCCTGCTGATGAGCTTTTCGCGCCGCGCCGCGGCCGAAATGGCGCGCCGCGCCGGCCGCCTGCTGCACCAGGCGCTGGGCCTGCCAAGCACGACGCATCCGCCCGAGCTGCCCTGGTGCGGCACCTTCCACAGCGTGGCCGCGCGGCTGTTGCGTGACCATGCGGGCAGCCTGGGCCTGGCCGCCGATTTCAGCGTCATCGACCGCAGCGACACCGAAGAACTGCTGGCAATCACCCGCACCCGACTCGACCTGCACGACAGCGACAGGCGTTTTCCGCTGGCCCGCACCTGCATGGCGCTGCTGTCGCGCACGCTGAACAGCCAGCGCCCGTTGGCCGAGGTGCTGACCACGCACTATCCCTGGTGTGCCGAATGGCAGGCCGATCTGCAGCGCCTTTTCGCCGCCTACACCGACGCCAAGCAGGCCCAGCGCGTACTGGACTACGACGACCTGCTGCTGTACTGGCACCTGGCGGTGCAAGAGCCGGCCATCGCGCAGGCCATGGGTGCCCGCTTCGACCATGTGCTGGTCGACGAATTCCAGGACACCAACCGCTTGCAGGCCGGCATCCTGCACGCGCTCAAGCCCGAAGGACGGGGTGTCACCGCCGTCGGCGACGACGCGCAGGCCATCTACGGTTTTCGTGCCGCCGAGGTGGACAACATGCTGGCCTTTCCGGCCGCGTTCACACCCGTGGCCCAGGTGCTGACGCTGCAGCGCAACTACCGCAGCACGCAACCACTGCTGCAGGCGGCCAATGCCGTGATCGCACAGGCCAGCCGGCGCTTTGCCAAGACACTGTGGAGCGACAAGATCTCGTCGCAACGACCGCAGCTGGTCAACGTGCTGGACGAGGCCGAACAGGCCCGCTGGGTGGCCGACGAGGTGCTGCGCCAGCGTGAGGAAGGCACGCCGCTGACACAGCAGGCGGTGCTGTTCCGTACCGCGCAACACAGCGCTGCGCTCGAACTCGAGCTGGCACGCCGGCGCATCCCCTTCGTCAAGTTCGGCGGCCTGCGCTTCCTGGAGGCAGCGCACATCAAGGACGTGATCTGTCTGCTGCGCTGGACGCACAACCTGCGCTGCCGGCTGGCCGGCTTTCGGGTGCTCAAACTGTGC
This sequence comes from Rubrivivax sp., assembly GCA_016707445.1. Lineage (GTDB taxonomy): Bacteria > Pseudomonadota > Gammaproteobacteria > Burkholderiales > Burkholderiaceae_C > Rubrivivax. The sequence goes on along the minus strand of JADJHR010000005.1, from coordinate 126,130 downwards.
AACGGCATCGGCCCCGCGGCGGCGATGAAACTGCTCGACGCGATGGACGCCAGCGCCGACCCGGCGTCCACGCTGCGCGACTGGGCCGTTACACCCCGTGCGCGCAGCGACTGGGCCGTGCTGCGCGACACCTGCAGCACCCTGATCGACGCCGACGCCCCCTGGCCCGGCGCCATCGACCGCGCCGTCGCCTGGCTGCAGGGCCAGCTGCCGCGCCTGTACGGCGACGACGCGCCAGTGCGCATCCTGGATCTGGCGCAGCTGGCGCGGCTGGCCGTCGGCCATGGCAGCCGTGAGCGCTTTCTGACCGAACTGACACTCGACCCACCCGAAGCCAGCAGCGACGAAGCGGGCCCACCGCACCGCGACGAGGACTACCTGATCCTGTCGACCATCCATTCAGCCAAGGGCCAGGAATGGCATTCGGTGCACGTGCTCAACGTCGTCGACGGCTGCATGCCAGCCGACCTGGCCACCGGCAGCGACGCCGAGATCGACGAAGAGCGCCGCCTGCTGTACGTCGCCATGACGCGCGCCAAGGAAAGGCTGCACCTGCTGCTGCCGCAGCGATTTCACATCACCCAGCAGCGGCACTGGGGCAGCCGCCACCTGTATGCGGCGCGTTCGCGCTTCATCCCGTCGGCGCTGGACGGGCTGTTCGACCACGTCGCGCCCACCGCGCCGACGCTGGACGCTGCGGGCGAGTTGCCGCTGCCTGAGATCGACCTGGCGGCCCGGGCACGCTCGGCCTGGCGCGGCGACCCGGCCGGCTGACCTGCGGCTTCAACGCCGCTCAGACGCCGTATGTCGCGCGCCAGTCGCGCTCGAGTTCGACCCAGTCGATGCTCTCTCGGCGGCCGCGTGCCAGCACTTCGGGCGCCAGGCCGGCGATGCCGCGCTGGTACTCGTCGAAGACCTGCAGCACCACCTCCTTGTTGATGGCGCGCACGCGCGGATCGGCCACTTTGTCGCTGACGCGAAAGTCCTGCACCCGCGGTGAGGCCGGCAGGCCGTTGGGCGCCAGCAGCGTGGGCTTGCCCATGGCCTGCCGCTCGGCCGTCTGCAGCGCCGACATCAGCGCGTTGCGTGCCGCCACCACGGCCTGCGCGCAACGTGGCAGCAGTTCGCGCTGAAACACGTTTTCGGCGTCACCGCCCTGCGCCAGCAGCCGTGCGCAGTGCACCAGCGCATCGATCCAGCCGTTGGCCTCGCAACGCCGGTCGGCGTAGTTGACCAGGCGGTGCACCACGTTGGTCCGGCCGAACAGCCTCGCCTTGACGTTGCCGCGGATGATGGGCGAGAAGAACTGCTCGTGCACGCCTTCGCAGCCGTTGATCGCCAGGTCGCAAGGCAGCACATGGGCAGCCTGAAAGGCGTCCATGCCCTTCTTGTCCTGCACCTCGGCACCGATGCCCTCGATCACGTCGGTGGGCCGCAGCCAGCCACGTCTTGCCAGGCCGGCCAACAGGTGCAGCACCCGATGCATCGCGGCATAGCGGTCGAGTCGATGGCCGACCAGGTCACCCAGCGTCAGGCCGCGGCCATCGCTGACGGCGCCCTGCGCCAGCTCGTCGACAAGCGCCATCGGGTCGACGTCCTGCAACAGAAACTGTCTGCTTCCAGCGGCCATGTCGATACTCCTCGAAACAGCGAAGGCAGCTTGAACCGAAGTGCTGACGATGCGCATCCCATAGGTGATGCTCGTCGGCTGATGCTGAGTGAAAGTTGGTCGGGATGAAAGGATTCGAACCTTCGACCCGCGAGTCCAGTGTCACCTTCTTCAGCGTCCGCATCCTGTACGTCTGTTGGTCTGAGGGCCTGATCGGACGGACGTGGCGGCGACAGCAAAAGGCTGAGCACCGGCTCGGCTCGAACTGGAAACACCTGAAGGGCATGCACCACGCGGCGCGTGAAAGGCCCATGAAGAAGATCCTTTCGAGCGGGCTTGTGCGAGATGACGACATCTGCGGGTTCATCGGTCGGCTGGGACTCATCGACTTCTGAAGAAAGGACCGACCTCAACCGATACATGATGCCGTCCGCGCTGATCGACAAGTCGGCGCAGTTCGCACACACGAGTGGCTCGTGTACCTCACTTCCCGATCAATGCATAGTACAGATGCCAGTACCTGGCTGGCCGGGACTCTGCTTTCCGCAAATTTCGAAGTGCGCAACCGCACAGACCGGTTTCATGCCACCCAGAAGCGCGCGACTCCCGCGCTCAGCCCGACGCCCGGCAGCGCAGCCACCGAGGCGCCCCACATCCGAACCCCTGCGAACACTGGCGCCATGCCGAACAGGACCAGCGTGACACTGGCGCTGTTCTCGGCGCTGTCGGTCAAGCCAATGCCGCCGCCGGCCCCGATCATGTAGCCCTGACAGGGGAAAACCCCGTCGTAGAAATGGCGATTGGCCACGACCGCATCGCCGCCGCTCCAATTGCTGAAGTCGGAGTGCGACATGTTCACCGGCAGGCCTTTGCCGTTGCCGATTGAGGCACAGCGGTAGTTGATCTTGAGCTTCGAGTCGTCGCGCCGGTCGTTGAGGATGATCGTGCCCCATGAGATGGTGCCGATGAAGGAGAGGGACTCGTCTTCCGAGGTCTCGTAGTCGTAGTTGGTGCCGTACTTGAAGCCGAATGCCATCGGGAACTCCCGTGCTGATGCTGGCGGCGCAGGGCTGGGCGGCCACGATGGTCAATGAACCCGGCAACAGCCCTTGTCGGGTGGTACAGACACTGCGGGCTCGCTGCCATCACATCTGCAGCCAGCACGGCAGATCGCTTGAAGCAGGGTGTAGCACCCGCGCGAGAACGGCGCAATGAGTCATTGCGGCCAACGGCGATGCCAATCGATGGCCTCATCCCCTCGCCTAACGATTTAGCCTGGGCTGAAGTCGATTCCCGGATTGATCCGGGATTGGATGGCGGACAACAATTTCCTTGAGCGCTCAGCGACAACCATCTTGAGCGCCGTGTTGACGCACGCCCTCGGGGTGCGCATTGCGGTCGGATTCCTACAGCGGTTGTCCTCCAGAAGAAGGCAATCACGATGCCCGGCAGACGCATAACGGGCCTACAGGTGAACAAGTACAAGGTATTTAGACGCGACCACAGCCAAGACGCTGCGGCTGTCAAGACCGGCATCAGCGCAGCCCGCATCCGACTACTGTGCCGGTGTCCATGTAGACGAGTGGCTGCCCTTGCATGTTCGCGTCGAAGACGTTTTGGCCGTGGCAGTTGAGTGCTGCGATCGCGACGCAGACCGCGAATATGGCCTTCATTTCGCTTCCTCCAAAATTGGAGGCTGCCACCACAGCTTGTGCAAGAGAAACCGCCTGGCCACAATTGACATGCCCAGATATTCCGTTGCTGAAATTGTTGCCGGTTCAGTAGAAATCAAAACGGGCTAGCCCCTTGTGAGAGCCAGCCCGTTGATTCAATTGGTCGGGGTGAAAGGATTCGAACCTTCGACCCACTGGTCCCAAACCAGTTGCGCTACCTGGCTGCGCTACACCCCGAAGCTGCGCATTGTACGAGGCTGCCCTCAGGCCAGTTCCATCAGGCCGCTGCCGGGGCCGGCAGAGCCAGCAGCCGCGTGATGGCGATGCATTGCTGGATGTGCTGCTCGCACACATAGCGCAGCGCCGAATAGGTCAGCGCCGCCGACACCGCCTGTCCGGCGATGGGCACGAACTTGGCGGCCTGCTGCGTGCTCAGGCGCACGCCCACCAGCTTGAGCATCCACAGCACCAGGTCGCGTGTGACGACCTTGCCGATCAGCACGCCGCCACCCGAACTGATGGCCTTGAAGACCACGATGCGGCGGTCGGGCGCCAGGCGCTCGATCTGCTCGGGCGCCAGCCCGAAGGCGGCATTGATGCGCGGCAGCAGGTTGACGAGCATGCCCACGTCGGTCAGCCAGTCCAGCCCCGGCACCGGCACCATGGCCACGCCGGCGGCGACCAGCGCGCGGCGACGCACCATCTGCCGGCAGCGCTGCGCCACGGCCTGGGGGTCATGCCCCACCGGAGGCAGGACTTCCCAGTCAGGGCTGGCGGTGGCGTCGGACATGCTGTTCTCCCGGTCAACGCGCCCGCCCCTTGCAGCGCGCGCCGGGTGATTCAATCACAAGCGCCAAAACCCCCGTCGGCGGTCGCGCAGGCCCCAGCCGGCGCAGGCCAGCAACAGGGCCCAGGTGGCGGGTTCGGGCACCGTGCCATCGTCGCGCGGCAGGGCGAGGATCGGTTCCGACGAGAACGTGATCCAGACATCCAGCATGCCGGTGCCGCGCGTCTGCGGCGTTGCCACGCCCGCCGGCGAGTCGAGACTGAAGAACAGCGAGGGGCTGACCGTCGATTGCCCGCTCACGCTGCCGGCCTGGCTGCCCGATCGTGACAGGCCGCGGGCCGTCAGGTTGCGGCCGCTGGTCGTTGGCGAGCCCTCAAGTTGCAGGCTGTAGCTCAGCACGGCGCCGTCGTCGGTCGCATCGCCCGCCATTTCCCACTCGTAGTAGTAGTAGAGCCTGGAGGCGCCGACGCCACCGAACAGGAACGAGCCAACGGCGATGTCGCTGCTGAACAGGCCGTAGCCATACTGTGCCAGTGAAGGGATCGCATTGTCGAAGCGGAAGTGGCTGATCTGGCCCTCGATGTCGCCTGCGGCCTGGATGGCGGCCGTCATCTGGGCCAACATCGGCCCGGCACGAGCCACACGGGTCTGCACCTGCAGGCCGGCGATCGGCGAGAACGTAGGCAGCCCGGGCGGCGTGGTGCTGCCGTGCGGGTAACGCGGGTCGGCACAGGTGGCACTGGCGCCGGCGTAGACGCAGGCGACGTCGGGCAGGCCCAACAAGCGCGGATCGAAAAGGTCAGACGACCAGCCGAAGCCCGTCGACGAGCCTCCGGCGTTCCAGCCGTTGAAGACCACTGCCGCCGGTACCGCCGGTGCCCACAACGCCGCCACCACGGCCAACGCGCCCGCCATCCAACTCGGGCCGCCTCGACGAATCAAACGGTTCATCACCCTCTCCTTTTCACCATGGGGTGCAGGACCATCCCGCGCCGCATTGATCCATGTGTATCCGGTCAGCGTCACAAGACCGCAAAATTCCGCATCGGCATATGGCCAGGGTTAGCACCAACTGATGAACCGCTTCCGCCTGCAACTGCTGGGCGGCTTCGAGTTGCGAAGCCCGGCTGGTGATCGCTTGCGCCTGCCCACACGCAAGGCCGAAGCCTTGCTGGGCTATCTGGCGCTGGCCAAGTCGGTTGCCCAGCAACGCGAGACCCTGGTCGGGCTGCTGTGGAGCGAGGCCCCCGATGGCGCCGGGCTGGCCAGCCTGCGCCAGTGCCTGTCGCTGATCGGCAAGACCTGCGGTGAGGCGGTCTTCACCACCTTGGGCCGCGGCCTGCTGCTTGAGGCCGATCGATTCGAGATCGACGTGCTGGACTTCGAAGGCGCCGTGCAGGCCAACACCGCCGCCACACTGACCCAGGCAGCCGAGCGGTACCGCGGCGCATTGCTGGCCGGGCTGAGCTTGGGTGAGCCGCTGTTCGACGACTGGTTGCAGGCCCGGCGACAGCAACTGCACGAGCGCGCCGTACAGGCCCTGTGGCGGCTGATCACTTTGCTGCACCCATCCGCTGCGCCAGAGCAGGCGATTGCGGCCTGCCTGAAGCTGCAGGAGCTCGACCCGCTGCACGAAGGCGGGCACCGCGCCTTGATGAGGTTGTACGCCAGCCAGGGCCGCCGCAATGCGGCGCTGCAACAGTACCAGTTGTGCCTGACGCTGTTGCAGCGAGAACTGGGCGCCGAACCCGAAGCCGCCACCCGCCGGGCCTACAGCGAGCTGCTGCGCCAGCCTGCGGCCGAGCCCGGGCTGCCCCTGGCAAGCGAGCCTACGGTGCCGCAGCACGAGGTGCCGCTGGTCGGGCGCGATGCCGAGATGGCCCGTCTGCTGCAGTCCCTGGGCAACGCCCGCAGCGGTCGCGGTGGCCTGGTCGCCCTGCTTGGCGAAGCCGGCATCGGCAAGACGCGCCTGGTGCAGGAACTGACATCACGCGCCGTGGCGGCGGGTACGCGAGTGCTGATCGGACGTTGCCACGAAAGCCAGCAGATCCTCGCCTTGACCGCCTGGACCGACGCTTTGCGCTCTGGCGGCATCGCCAGCGACAGCCCGTTGCTGACGGCGCTGGGAACAGCAACGCGCGCCGATCTGGCCAGCTTGTTGCCCGAACTCGATTCGCAGGGGCCACTGCAGCAGGGCGAGAACGCCGCCGCCGTGCGCCAGGCCCGGCTTTTCGACGCCGTGCTGCGCACGCTGGCCGAACTGTGCGCGCGCGGCCCGCTGCTGCTGGTGCTCGAAGACCTGCACTGGAGCGACGAGCTTGGTCTGCGCCTGCTGGCCGTGGCCGCCCGCCGCGCGTTGGGATGGCCGCTGCTGCTGGTGGTTACGGCGCGTGACGAAGACATCGTCGCCTCGCCAGCGCTGAACCGCACGCTGCGAGAAGTGAAGGCGGGCGAATGTGCCGGGTGGGTGCAGCAGCTGCCTTTGCAGCCGCTGTCGCGGGCCGACACGGCAGCGCTGGTGACTGCAATGCGGCCCGCGGGCATCGCAGACCAGGCCCTGGCACTTTGGCTGGACCCGGTCTGGACGGCCAGCGAAGGCAACCCATTCGTCATCGTCGAAGCGATGCGAACGGTCGATGCCGATCCGAGCATCCTGCGGCGCACGGGATTGAACCTGCCGAACCGTGTTCACGACATGATTGCAGGCCAGCTGGAACGCCTGGGGCCCGAGGCCCGCCAGCTGCTGACCGTGCTTTCGGTGGCAGGCCGCGAGACGCCGTTCCCGCTTTTGCAACGGGCGAGCGGGCTGTCAGAGACCGCGGCCGCCTCGGCGCTGGAAGAGCTGGTTCGCCGCCGGCTGGCCTGCTTGTCGGGCGAAGCCTTCGACGTGCTGCATGCACGGGTGCGGCAGGCCCTGACCGCCGACCTGCTGCCACCGACGCGGGGCAACCTGCACCTGGCCCTGGCCGAGGCGATTGAGAATGACAACGGCAGCGAGGCGATGCTCGACCGCCTGGCCCATCACTATGCGCAGACCCATCACCACGCGAAGGCCGTTGGTGCGCTGGTTCGGCTGGCGCAACGGGTGGCACACGATGGCGCGCATGCCTCATCGATCGAGCTGCTTGCGCAGGCACGGCAGCACGCGGCTGAACTGCCAGCGGCGCAGGCTGCCGTTCTGAAGCGTGACTTGGCACTGCACCAGGCGCGGGCCTTGTTCTTCCTCGGGCGCTTCGCCGACGTGTTGGCACTGTTGCTGCCGCTGCAGACCGAAATTGACGCGGCGGCCGACCCGTTGTCCGCCGCCACCTACTACCTGCGACGCGGCAGCACGCGCACCTACCTGGGCGACCACCCTGGGGCCATGGCCGACGCACAACGTGCCCTGCGCGAGGCTGACGCCTGCGGCGACCGGGCCGGCACGGGCAAGGCGCACTTCCTGCTGTCACTCGAACACTTCTGGGCACAACCGGAACAAGGCGTGTGGCATGGCGAGCAGGCCTGTGCCTTGCTGCGGGACACGCACGAACAGTGGTGGTTCGGCCAGGCCTGCTGGATCCTTGGGCTGAACCTCTCATACCGCGGCCGCTTCGCCGAAGGCCTGGCGATGGAGGCGCGCGCCGCCGAGTTGGCCGACGCCCAGGGTGACCGCCGCCTGGCCAGCTACGCCGCCTGGACGACCGGTTTCATCCACACGCTGGCGGGTGCGCATGACGCGGCCATCAGCCACTGCCGACGCAGCCTGGACCTTGCCGTCGACCCGCTCAACCGCATGACCACGCTGGGCATGCTGGCCCTGGCGCTGGTCGAGCACGGCCAGGCCGAAGAGGCGCTGCGCCTGCTGGACGAGGCGATCCCGATGGCCGTGCGGTTTCGCATCCCGCAGATGCAAGGGCTGTTTCTCGGCTTTCGGGGCAACGCGCGTCTGCTGCAGGGCGAGCTCGATGCCGCACGGGCCGACGCGCAGGACGGCATCCGCATCACTGACCAGTCCGGCTACGTGTACGGCCGCGGCTGGAGCGAGCGGGTGCTGGCGCGCATCGAGCGCCAGCGCGGCGACAGCACCGCCGCCGCAGCCGCGCTGCACCAGGCCATCCGGACCTTCGACGCCATGGGCGCGCCTTACGAGGCGGCGCGAAGCAGGGATGAATTGGCGTCATGGGCGGCCGCTGCGGGCCTTCAGGCTGGCGCCGCCATCACGACGACGCCATCCTCATCGGCGTAGAGCCATTCGCCCGGCCGCACGATCACCCCTTGGACCATAACCGGCACGTCGCGCTGACCCTGGTTGCGCTTCTCGGTGGGCAGTGGCATCAGCGCCAGCGCGCGAATACCGACCTCGCAGGCGCTCAGTTCGGCCAGATCGCGCACTGCGCCGTCGACCACCACGCCGGCCCAGCCGTTGCGCGCCGCAGCCGCGCCCAGGTTGCCGCCGACCAGCGCCCGGCGCAACGACGCGCCGCCGTCGACCACCAGCACGCGGCCCTGGCCCGGCTGGTCGAGGGCCGCCTTGACCAATGAGTTGTCTTCGAAACACTGCACGGTGCTGATGGGGCCAGAGAAGCGCGATCGCCCGCCAAAGTCACGAAACACAGGTGGCAACACGCGAAACGCGCCGTCGCTGTCGTTCTTGTGGGCGTCGCAGAGGTCACACGTGGCGAAGTTGCTCATCAAGTTCTCCGGATCCGGATGGGTGAGCCTCGGCGTGCAAGACACCTGATCGGCACACCTTGGGGTGGGGTCGCTATGACCAGACGGGCGATGGTGGGCCTTCTCGCCCACGGGTCCGGCTCAACTGCGCCAGGCCGTCGACGACTTGACATCCTGGTCCAGGCCCTCGTAGGCGCGCACCTCCTGCCGGCCGACCACCAGGTGGTGCACCTCGTCGGGCCCGTCAGCCAGACGCAGGGTGCGCTGTTGCGCATACATGCCCGCCAGCGGCGTCTTCTGCGACACGCCCAGCGCACCGTGCATCTGGATCGCCTGGTCGATGATCTTGCACACGCGCTCGGGCACCATGGCCTTGACCATGTGCACCCAGATGCGCGCTTCGCGGTTGCCCAGCACGTCCATCGCCTTGGCGGCCTTCAGCACCATCAGGCGCATCGACTCGATCTCGATGCGGGCACGCGAGATGATCTCGACATTGCCGCCCAGCCAGACCAGGTCCTTGCCGAAGGCCTTGCGCGACACACCGCGGCGCACCATCAGGTCGAGCGCACGCTCGGCCTGACCGATCGAGCGCATGCAGTGGTGGATGCGGCCCGGGCCAAGGCGCAGCTGGCTGATCTCGAAGCCGCGCCCTTCACCGAGCAGCATGTTGGCCTTGGGCACACGCACCTGGTCGAACACGATGTGCATGTGGCCGTGCGGCGCGTCGTCATCGCCGAACACATGCATCGGCCCGACGATCTTCACACCCGGGGTGTCGGTCGGCACCAGGATCTGCGACTGCTGCTGGTGCGGTGGCGCGTCGGGGCTGGTGCGCACCATGGTGATCATGATCTTGCAGCGCGGGTCGCCGGCGCCCGAGATGTAGTGCTTCTCGCCGTTGATGACCCATTCGTCACCGTCCAGCACGGCCGTGGTGGCGATGTTCTTGGCGTCCGACGAGGCGTGGTGCACCTCGGTCATCGCATAGGCCGAGCGGATCTCGCCGGCCAGCAGCGGTTTCAGCCAGCGCTCTTTCTGCTCGGGCGTGCCCACGCGCTCGATGACCTCCATGTTGCCGGTGTCGGGCGCCGAACAGTTCATGCATTCGCTGGCATGCGGGTAGCGGCCCAGCACCGCGGCGATGTAGGCGTAGTCCAGGTTCTTCAGACCTTCGCCGGTGTGCGCGTCGGGCAGGAAGAAGTTCCACAGGCCCTGCTTCTTGGCCTCGTCCTTGGCGGTCTGCAGCAGTTCGAGCTGGCCGGGAACGTAGCTCCAGCGGTCGGCGCGGCCCTCGCCCAGGGCGTCGAACTTCTCGGCCATGGGGGCCACCACCTCGGCGCAGAAGCGCTTGACATGTTCGAGCAGCGGCATCGCCCGCTCGGACATGCGCAGATCGTTCAGTTCGTCCTGCGGGTTCAGGCCGAAGCCGGTGGCAGCCGGTTGGGTTGCGGACATGGGGGCTCCTGTCGGTTGAATGAAAAGGGGGTGCGAAGGTGCAGCGTATTCAATCGTAGGCTTCCAGCGCCTCGTCGATGGCACGTTCGAGATCGGCCGCGGTGGCGCAGTGGCTGACATGGCTGCAGTGCGGCCGGTATTGCAGCATGCCGCTGTCGCCGCTGCCCCAGCGGCCGGGCGGCTCGGGGCACAGCCAGACCAGCCGCTTGGCGCGCAACGCCAGTTCGGCGAACAGGTCCAGCCGCGGGTCGGCGCCATTGCTGCGGCCGTCGCCCAGCACCAGTACCGTGGTTCGGCGGTCGACCAGCGGCCAGTGCCGGTCGTGCAGATCCTGCCAGGCCTGGCCGTAGTCGGTGCCGCCACCGCCTACCTCGCGCAGGATCAGGTCCATCGCGTCGTCGAAGGGCAGCCGCGCCAGAGGCGGCTGCACGTCCTTCAGCCGATTGGAGAAGGCGAAGGTGTGCAGGTCGGTCACCGTGCCCTGCAACGCGTACAGAAACAGCAGCAGAAAGCGCACGTGGGGCGCGACCGAGGTCGACACGTCGCACACCACCACCAGACGCGGCTTGTCGCGGTGGCGCTGCTTGAAGCTCAGCTTGAAGGGCACGCCATCGTGCCCGGCGCTGGCCCGCAGCGTGCGCCGCAGGTCGAGCTGACCGCGCAGCAGCACCCGGCGCCGGTGCGAATGCTTGATCGCCAACCGCCGCGCCATGCGCGCCACCACCGCCGTCATGCGCGCCAGGTCGGGCGGGCCCATGCGGCTCAGCGGGCGCTGCACGGCCACCTCGGCCATGAAGGCGTCGGTGGCCGGGCGGCCGAACAGTTCGTAGCGCTGGTCGACGAACGTGCGCGCATGGCGCTGCAGCGCATCCCGTGCGGCCGACAGCCGGTGCCGCTCGGCCACGGCGGCAGGGTTGTCCAGATTCGCCAGCAGCCGGGATTCGAGCGTGGCGATGCCCATCTGTTCCAGCATTCGGCGCGCCAGGAACGGCGCCTGCCAGGCGAAGCGGATGTCGTCGACTGCCGCCGCGCGGGCGGCTTGCCGCAAAGCGATGTTCAGCGCCGGGTTCAGCGCCGAACCCGGCGCAGCGCCACCGTCGCCGCCTGGGTCGGTACGCAACAACGACAACAGCGCATCGAGAGTGGCATCACCCGTGCCATCGGCCTGCCGGTCGCCGCCGACCTCAACTTCAGGGGTTGGGTCGGAAACGGCCGGCGCCTTGAAGTACAGCTCGAACACCTGATCGTGCAGCGCTTTCTCCGACTCGGACTTGGCCAGCACCAGGCCCAGCGAATCCTTCAACAGCCGTCGATCGCCATAGCCCACCAGGCCGACCACGCGCGCGGCGTCGATCGCCTCGGCGGTGGAGGCGTCAGCACCGGCTGCCCGCAGCGCACGCACGTAAGCGGCCAGGGTCTGGTCCATCGGCGCGATGCCGGTGATCAGCCGGCTTCGGCCAGCGCGGCGCGGGCCAGCGCCGGCAGGCGGTCGTTCAGCTCGACGATGTCACTTTCGCGCTTGAGCAGCACGTTCAGCGTGTCGCGCACCAGCGTTTCGTCCAGCGCCGTGGCGTGCAGCAGCAGCAGCGCGCGCGCCCAGTCGACCGATTCGGCCATCGACGGCGGCTTGCGGATGTTTTCGGCGCGCAGTGCCTGCACAAAGGCCACCAGTTGACGCAGCAGCTGTGCGTTGAGCCCCGGCACGCGCGAACGCAGCACCTGCAGCTCGAGCTCGGGCGTCGGAAAACCGATGTGCAGATGCAGGCAGCGGCGCTTGAGCGCGTCACCCAGCTCGCGCGTGTTGTTCGAGGTCAGCAGCACCAGCGGCGGCACCTGCGCGCGGATGGTTCCGATCTCGGGGATGGTCACCTGGTAGTCGGCCAGCACCTCGAGCAGCAGCGCCTCGAACGATTCTTCGCTCTTGTCGACCTCGTCGATCAATAGCACGCTGCCCGCGGCTTGTTCCATCGCCTGCAGCAAGGGCCGCGGCTGAAGGAAGTCGCGCGAGAAGAACAGGTCCTGAAAACCCGCCAGCTTGTTGAACGCGGCCTGCAGGCTGTCGGCATCGTCGACCAGCAGGCCGATCTTCTCTTTCAGGATCTGCGTGTACAGCAGCTGCTTGCCGTACTTCCATTCGTAGAGGGCACGGCTGTCGTCCAGCCCTTCGTAGCACTGCAGGCGGAGCAGCGCAAAGCCCAGCGCGCGCGCGGTCGAAACCGCGAGCTCGGTCTTGCCGACGCCGGCGGGGCCTTCGATCAAGACCGGCTTGCGCAGGTGGTGCGCCAGGTAGACGGCGGTGGCGATCTGCGGCGTGGCCACGTAACCGACGGCGGACAGGCCGACCTTGACGGCGTCGATCGACGTCAGGCCGACCGGGGTTTCTGCAAGAGTCATGCGCCCGAGTATCGGCGCGCCAGCGGTGTCCCCGCAGTCCTGACGGCGACATGCGCCGCCAGGACTGTCGGCAGAACCGTGAGCGCTGCACTCAGCCGCGCGCCGCCGCCAGGATGTCGTTGAACGTCTTGCTCGGCCGCATCACGGCCTTGGTCTTCTCGTCGTCGGCCTTGTAGTAGCCGCCGATGTCCACCGGCTTGCCCTGCACCACGGTCAGGTCCTGCACGATCTGCTGCTCGTTGTCGGCCAGCGCCTTGGCCAGCGGCGCGAACTTGGCCTGCAGCTCGGCGTCTTCCGTCTGCGCCGCAAGTTCCTGCGCCCAGTACAAGGCCAGGTAGAACTGGCTGCCGCGGTTGTCCAGAGCGCCGGTGCGCGGCGACGGTGACTTGTTGTTGTCCAGCAGCCGGCCGGTGGCGGCGTCCAGCGTGCGCGCCAGCAGAGTGGCCCGCACGTTGCCGGTCTTGAGCCCCAGGTCTTCCAGCGACACCGCCAGCGCCAGAAACTCACCCAGTGAGTCCCAGCGCAGGTGATTTTCTTCGACCAGCTGCTTGACATGCTTGGGTGCCGATCCACCGGCGCCCGTCTCGTACATGCCACCCCCGGCCATCAGCGGCACGATCGACAGCATCTTGGCGCTGGTGCCCAGCTCCATGATCGGGAACAGGTCGGTCAGGTAGTCGCGCAGGATGTTGCCCGTGACCGAGATGGTGTCCAGGCCGCGGATCACGCGTTCCAGCGTGTAACGCATCGCGCGCACCTGCGACATGATCTGGATGTCCAGGCCGCTGGTGTCGTAGTCCTTCAGGTACAGCTTGACCTTCTTGATCAGCTCGCCTTCGTGCGGGCGGTAGGGGTCGAGCCAGAACACCGTCGGCATGCCCGAGTTGCGTGCGCGCGTGACCGCCAGCTTGACCCAGTCGCGGATCGGCGCGTCCTTCACCTGGCACATGCGCCAGATGTCGCCGGCTTCGACGTTCTGCGTCAGCAGCACCTCGCCGGTGGCGATGTCGACGATGTTGGCGACGCCGTCCTCGGCGATCTCGAAGGTCTTGTCGTGCGAGCCGTATTCCTCGGCCTGCTGCGCCATCAGGCCGACGTTGGGCACCGTGCCCATGGTCTTCGGGTCGAAGGCGCCGTGCCACTTGCAGAAGTTGATGATCTCCTGGTAGATGCGGGCGAAGGTGCTCTCGGGCATCACCGCCTTGACGTCCTTCAGGCGGCCGTCGGCGCCCCACATCTTGCCGCCGTTGCGGATCATCGCCGGCATCGACGCGTCGACGATCACGTCGTTGGGTGAATGGAAGTTGGTGATGCCCTTGGCCGAATCGACCATCGCCAGTTCGGGCCGGTGCTGGTGGCAGGCATGCAGGTCGCGGTTGATCTCATCCTGCTTGGACTGCGGCAGCGTGGCGATCTTTTCGTACAGATTGGCCATGCCGTTGTTGACGTTGACGCCCAGCTCGTCGAACAGCTTGCCGTGCTTGTCGAAGGCGTCCTTGTAGAAGATCTTGACGCAGTGGCCAAACACGATCGGGTGCGAGACCTTCATCATCGTGGCCTTGACGTGCAGCGAGAACATCACGCCGGTCTTGTGCGCGTCCTCGATCTCACGTTCATAGAAGTCGCACAGCGCCTTCTTGCTCATGAACATGCTGTCGATGATCTCGCCGGCCAGCAGCGACACCTTGGGCTTGAGCACCAGGGTCTGGCCGGACTTGGTGGTCAGCTCCATGCGCACGTCGCACGCCTTGTCCAGCGTCATCGACTTTTCGCCATGGTAGAAGTCACCGACGTGCATGTGCGACACGTGCGAGCGCGACGCCTGGCTCCACTCGGCCATGCTGTGCGGGTTCTTGCGCGCATATTCCTTCACCGCGCGCGGTGCGCGGCGGTCGGAATTGCCCTCGCGCAGCACCGGGTTGACGGCACTGCCCAGGCACTTGTTGTAACGCGCACGGATCGACCTTTCGGCGTCGGTCTGCGGGTTCTCGGGGAAATCGGGCAGCGCATAGCCCTTGGCCTGCAACTCACGGATCGCCGTCACCAGCTGGTTCTGCGACGCGCTGATGTTGGGCAGCTTGATGATGTTGGTATCGGGCAGCAGGGTCAGTCGGCCCAGTTCGGCCAGCTCGTCAGGCACGCGCTGCGCCTCGCCCAGGTACTCGGGAAACCCGGCCAGGATGCGACCGGCCACCGAGATGTCGCTGGTTCTCACCTGGATGCCCGCCGGCGCCGTGAAGGTGCGCAGCACCGGCAAAAAGGCACAGGTGGCGAGCAGCGGCGCTTCGTCGGTCAGGGTGTAGATGATGGTGGCGGGCTTGTTGTTCATGGTCGGGTCTCCGAGGGTGTGCGTCCAAGAGTCGCGCCGCGGCGGCGGGGGCAGCAGCAGGCGCAAGACTGCAAGTTTCTCACTCTGCCAGCCGATGCTGTTCGGGCGCTGACGCTTGCCTGCGTGCGATCGACCATCGGCGTCGGTCGATCGTGCTGTTGGCCGTGGTGCAATCGGGGCCTTCGATGACCAGGCCCGAGTGAGCAGTCCATGACCGAAACCCCAGCGCAAGCCGCCGCACCCGCCCTGCCCGACCGGCTGAGTGTCGATCCACGCAGCCCGCACCATGTGGCGGCCGTGTTCGAACACGACATCGGCATCCGCCTGAACGGCAAGGAGCGCAACGATGTCGAGGAATACTGCGTCAGCGAAGGCTGGATCAAGGTGCCCGCCGGCAAGACGCTCGACCGCAAGGGCCGGCCGTTGCTGATCCAGCTCAAGGGCAAGGTCGAAGCCTACTACCGCTGACACACCGCCGACCCGGCTTGCGCGAGTCTGGCCGCCGACCTAAGCTGGCTGCAGGTAGCGCGCCGCCAGCGCGTCAAGCGCCGCCGGGCTCAGGCGCAGATGCTGCGACAGATAGGCGTCGACCCCGCCGCATTCATCGTCGATCAGCTGCAGTGAGGCGTTCAGAAAGCCTGCCTGCACGCCAGACAGCACCGCCAGTGCATCGGCGGGCAGGGCCGACGGTGCCGGGCCCTGCGGTCGGCGGTAATACTGGTTGCTCAGCAGGAAGTCCTGCATCACCAGCGGCCGCGGCACGCCCAGCGCCAGCAGGATCAGCGCGGCGGCCACGCCGGTGCGGTCCTTGCCGGCGGTGCAATGAAAGACCAGCGGTGCTTCGGTCGCCAGCAACTGCTCGAACAGTTCGGCAAAGCGCTGCGCTTCATCGCTGACCAGCCTGCGGTAGAGATCCTGCATCAGGGCCTGGACCACCGCCGCGCTCAAGGGCCCACCGCTGTCGATCAGGGCTTGCATCTGCTGCACCACCGTGGGCTCGATGGGCAAGGCATGTTGCACCAGGCCCGGCAGCTGGTAGGGCGCGGCGGCACGTTCGTGCGTGCCCCGAAAGTCGAAGGCCCGGGCCACCCCCAGTTCGGCCAGCCGCGTCTGGTCGCCTGCTGTCAGCGCGGCCAGGTGGTCTGAGCGAAAGAGGCGCCGCCAGCACAGGCTGCGGCCGTTGCGGCCGGGATAGCCACCGAGGTCACGAAAGTTGCTGGCGCCACTCAGGCGCAGCGATCGATCAGGGTACTGGGGCATGACAGTCAACTCGGCGCGCACAACGAAAAACGCGGCCGGGGCCGCGTTTGAGGAGTTGGTCCGATCAGGACCCCTGTTGCAGGATCACTCCACCGGGCGAATGTTCGAAGCCTGCGGGCCCTTCTGGCCCTGCGTCACTTCGAACTCGACGCGCTGGTTTTCTGCCAGGGTCTTGAAGCCGCTGCCCTTGATCTCGCTGTAGTGCGCGAACAGGTCTTTGCCGCCGTTGTCAGGGGCGATGAAGCCAAAGCCCTTGCCTTCGTTGAACCATTTGACGATACCGGTTTCCGTTGCCATGTCTATTCCTTTCTGGTGATGTGCGGCACATGCCGACACAGTGCAGAGACGCCAAGAAGTTCACCGATCAGGAATTCGACCAACGTTGCCGGCTTGGAGACCGACCGATCAGAAGAGACCAACCACAAACACTGTCTTGAACATACCTACCCTCGAATCCTACCGCGAAATCGACTTGACCATGCGGGTAGGGCATGAAAGCGACGCCGGTCCGAGCCGTTCGATGTGCGTTCCTGCGCTCGGGCCGGCGAGACAAGCGCCTGAACAGCAGACAATCCAGTGCTGAAGGAGAACCCCGATCGCCGTGCTAGGAAGATTGTCCCTGTCGATACCCAGGCCTTCGAGCCAGGACCTGAATGCAGGCCTGGTAGTGGCCCTGGTCGGCATTCCCCAGTGCCTGGCCTATGCCATGCTGTCTGGCCTGCCGCCCATGTACGGCCTGGTGACGGCGGCGATTCCGGGCCTGGTCGCCGCGGTACTGGGGCGCAGTGCCCACGTCACGGTCGGGCCGACCAACACCACGGCACTGGTCATCCTGACCAGCCTGTCGCACTGGGCGCAGCAACCTGAGCTGCTGTTGACCGCGATGGCCACGCTGTCGGCGCTGGCCGGCTTGTCACGTCTGGCCATCGTCGCCTTCAAGGCCGAGCGCATCTTCGACTTCGTGCCCGAAGCGGTGATGCTGGGCTTTGCCACCGGCGCCGCGCTGATCATCGCGCTGATGCAGGTCGACGAGTTCCTGGGCACCCCATTTGCCGGCGTGCGCAACGTGGTCGACGAGGGGGTGCGCCTGGTGCGGCTCTCGCCATCGGCCATTCGACCGGCCAGTGTGGCGCTGGGCCTGGTCGCGCTGCTGTCGGTGGTGCTGGGCCGCCGCTACCTGCCTCGCTGGCCGGTGCCGCTGGGCGTGCTGCTGCTCAGCATCGTGCTGGTGTGGTTGAACGTGGGCGGGCTGGGCACGGCCTGGATCACGCTGGGCAGCAGCACCGTGATCAGCGACCACTGGCCCAGCCTGGCCGCCCACCTGCCGACCTGGGCGATGGTGCAGACGCTGGTGGTGCCGGGCTTTGCGGTTGCCTTCATCGGATCGCTGGAGCTGATCGTCACACTGCGCAACCGTCGCGAGCAGCAATACCTGAGCCCCGAGCTGCGCAGTCAGGGCATCGCCAACCTGGTGGGCAGCGTGGTCGGCGCCTTCCCGGCCAGCACCTCGCTGACGCGCTCGGTGCTGCTCGATGTCGGCGGGGCGCAGACGCGCTGGGCGCCCTTCGTCGCCGGTGCCGTGCTGCTGCCCATCATCTTCTTCGGCGCCAGCATGATCCGCGCGATCCCGCAGCCGGTGATTGCCGGTCTGCTGATCGCCACGGCGTTCAGCATGCTCAAGCCGCAGGCGATTCGCAGCATGCTGGGCGCCGGTCGCGAGACGCGCGGCCTGTTCCTGATCACCACCGGGGCCACGCTGCTGCTGAGCTTTCATGAAGCGATCCTGCTGGGTGCCGGTCTGGGCACGGCGCTGTTCCTGGTGCAGGCCAGCCAGCCGCGGCTGCGCTACCTGCCGGTGTCCCGCGACGGCTGGCTGGGCGGCGAGCGACGCGATGACACCGAACACTATGTGGTGCAGATCTCGGGCAACCTGTACTTCGCCGCCGCGCGCCAGTTGCCTGAACGCCTGGAGGCCGCGCTGCCCACCGGCACGCAGCGCCTGACGCTGGACCTGCAACATGCGCATCAGTCGCGCGTGACGGCGATCCAGTCGCTGCAGCGTTTCGTGGAGAGTGCACGCGCAAAGGGCATCGAGGTCGACATCTGCGGTCAGAGCGACAGCCTGAAGCGGCTGGCGACGGTGCTGGGGGTGTCCCTGCCCTGGTCGGCCGCCATCGTGCGCGGGCAGCTGATCGAGCCCGGCAAAGCACCGCGGGACTGAAAGCGCCGGCGGCCTGGGCAAAGCGAGGCGGTTCTACACCTGCCGGCCGACATGAAGGCCGCGACGGCCTCAAGTCCTGCGCGGCGCAGCCGATCTTGACGCCATGCCGGGGCCGTTGGTGACCGGGGCGGCCTACCCGCCCGAGCGACCTGACCCGGCCCGGAGGTGACAAAAGCGATGAACGAACCGACTACCCTGGCACTGGAGAGCAGCGATGTCTCACTGTTCCAGACCCTGGACGGCGTGTCCCATCCCTGCCTGATCCTGTACAGCGGGACCGAGCCCGGGCGTCGCTACGACCTCGACCGCGGCGAGCTGCTGATGGGCCGCGGCAACGACGCCGACGTCCCGGTCGACAGCCGCGACGTCAGCCGTCGCCACGCCGTGCTGATCGTGTCACCGCACAGTGTCGAGCTGCGCGACCTGGGCTCGGCCAACTGCACCTACGTGAACGACGTGCGTGTCATCGACCCCCTGTTGCTGAAGGACGGTGACGTCGTTCGGCTGGCCAATGTCGTTTTCCGCTTCCACGATCGACGCAGCCTGGACGCCTTGCTGCACGACCGCCTGTATCGGTTGGCGACGGTCGATCCTGGCACCGGGGTGTTCAACCGTCGCTACGCCCAGGAGTCGCTGAAACTCGAACTGACGCGCTCGCGTCGAACGGGCGATCCGATGGCGCTCATCTGCTGCGACCTGGACCACTTCAAGTCAGTCAACGACAGCTTCGGCCACGCCGCCGGCGACCTGGTGCTGAAGGACTGCGCCGGCTTGCTGCGCAGCCAGCTGCGGGCGGGCGACATCATCGGCCGCTGGGGGGGCGAAGAATTCGTCGTGCTGGCGCGCGAGACCACGCACGAACAGGCCCTGGTGCTGGCTGAACGCCTGCGTGTGGCCGTGGCCGACCATGACTTCATGCTGCCGGTGGCCGGCGCGGCAAACACGACGGTGCTGCACCGCCAGACCTTGTCGATGGGCGTGGCGGTGCTCGAGCCGGGCATGATCGACGAACATGACCTGATCGCCACCGCCGACCGCCGTCTGTATGCCGCCAAGCGTGCCGGCCGCAACTGCGTCGTCGACAGCGACTAGTCCACTGAACCATTGAAATCGAATGCATTGCCCGCATATCTTGAGGTATGCAAAGAACGATGCTGACGAGTGAACAACGCGCTGAATTGGACGCTGTGATGCGCAAGCGGCATGGCAATGCGGCGCTCTCGCGTCGAGCGCGTTGCGTGGTGCTTTGGGCAGCTGGGGAGCGCCGGGTCGATATTCGCGAGAAGCTGGCGTGCAACGATGCGTTCGTCACCAAGTGGACGACCTCGTTCGACTCGCAGGGCTTGGCTGGCCTGGTGTCGTTGCACCCAGGGCGCGCGCCCAAGGTGCCCACGGCCAAGCTGGAGGCTCGGGTGCTGAACCGCACGCTCAAGCACCTGCCCCGGGATGGCTCCACACACTGGAGCAGCCGCAAGCTCGCCAACGAACTCGGCGACGTATCGTTCTCTGCGGTGCAGCGCATCTGGCGCAAGCACGGGGTGCGCCCGCATCGGCTGGACACTCACATGGTCTCCAACGATCCAGACTTCGAGACCAAGGCGGCCGACGTGATCGGGCTGTACCTGGACCCTCCGGCGCACGCGGCCGTGTTCTGCGTGGACGAGAAGACGGCAATCCAGGCGCTTGACCGCAAGGATCGCATGCTGCCACTGTCGCCGGGGCGCGCCCAAAGCCATGGCTTCGAATACAAGCGCAACGGCACGCTCAGCCTGTTCGCGGCCCTCAACACGAGCACGGGCCAAGTGCTGGGCAAGACGGCCGCACGACACACCAGCGAGCAGTTCGTCGGCTTCCTCGAAGAGATCGTCGCCACCCAGTCTCCACGGCGCGAGATCCACGTCATCTGCGACAACGTGAGCAGCCACAAGACGCCCCTCGTGCAAGCGTTCCTGGCAAAGCACCGGCGCGTCCATATGCACTACACGCCGACGTACTCGTCCTGGCTGAACCAGGTCGAGAACTGGTTCGCCCGCATCCAGCGCGATGTCATTACGCGGGGCATCTTCTCTTCCATCAAAGACCTCGACAAGAAGCTCATGCGATACATCCGCCAATACAACAAGAACCCCAAACCGCTCAAATGGAAGTTCGCCGATCCGACTCGTCGCATCACAGCCGATTCTTCCGTTTCAGTGGACTAGTGCACCGGCGCACCCACCGTGCGGCGCTTGGCCAGCGCGGTTTCGTACAGCGACAGATACTGCCTGGCCGGCCCCGCCCAGCCCAGGCGCAGGGCCATGGCGCGCTGCATGCGCGCCTGCCACTGCACGGGTGATTCGCGGCGCAGCCGCAGCGCGCGCAACACGGCCTGCGCCAGCGCGGCCGGTTCGGCGGCATCAAACACGAAGCCGGTCGATCGCGTGTCCTCGCCGCCTGCATCGGGTTCATCGGTCACGGTGTCGGCCAGGCCGCCGACCCGGCGCACGATCGGCAAGGTGCCATAGCGCAGGCCGTACATCTGGGTCAGCCCGCAGGGCTCGAAGCGAGACGGCACCACGATGGCATCGGCGCCGGCGATGAGGCGGTGTGCACGCGCCTCGTCGTAGCCCAGGTGCACATGCACGCGCCCCGCGTGCAACTGCTGCGCCATGTGGAAGGCGGCCTCCAGCGCGGGCTCGCCACTGCCTTGCACCGCCACCTGCACGCCCTGGGCCAGCAGTTCGGGCAAGGCCGCCACCAGCAGGTCCAGGCCCTTCTGCCCAGTCAGTCGGCTGACTACCGTGAGCAGCAGCGCATCGTCGTCGCCCTGCAGGCCCAATTCGGCCTGCAGCGCGTGTCGGCAGGCCAGTTTGCCCTGCAGGTTCTGCGTGTCGTATGCGGCGGCGATGGCGCTGTCGCGGGCCGGGTCCCACAACACGTCGTCGATGCCGTTGAGAATGCCGCCGACATCGGCGCCACGCGCCTGGATCACGCCATCGAGGCCGAAGCCGAATTCGGCCGTCGCGATTTCGCGCGCATAGGTCGGGCTGACCGTGGTCACCCGGTCAGCGAACTTGAGCCCGGCCTTCATGAAGCTGAGCTGTCCATGGAACTCCAGCCCGGCCGGCGACATCAGTCGCGACGCCAGACCCAGCAGCGGCCAGTCATGCAGCGGAAACAGCCCCTGGAAGGCCAGGTTGTGAATGGTGAAGATCGAAGTCGCCTCGGTGCCGGCATGGTCGGCAATGAAGGCGCAGGCCATTGCGGCATGCCAGTCATGCGCATGCACCACCTCAGGCTGCCATTGCAGGTCGGCGTCACCGCCGGCCAGGTGGGCTGCCACCCAGCCCAGCAGCGCAAAGCGCTGCAGGTTGTCGGGCCACTCCTCGCCCTGCCGGTCCTGGTAGGGCCCGCCAGCGCGCCGGTACAAGTAGGGCGCGTCGACCACATAGACCGGCAGCGCCGAGCCCGGCATGCGCGCCAGCAGCAAGCGCACGCGCAGCGCGCCAAAGCAGTTGCCGATGTCGATCACCAGGCGCGCGTGCTGCACCGCCTCCATCACCGCCGGCATGCCAGGCAGCAGCAGCCGCACGTCGGCGCCTTGATGCGCCAGGGCCACCGGCAACGCCGCCACCACGTCGGCCAGCCCGCCGGTCTTGATCAGCGGGAACACCTCGGCGGCCACATGAAGCACCTTCATCGTCTGCCTCGTTCAGACATGCTCCTGCCGTGCAGGCCGCTGGTCGAGGTCGTCATGCCAGGGCCAAGAGCATGTCGCGGGTAACCAGGGTCACGCCCGATTCACTGCGATCGAAGCGCGCCGCATCGGCCACCGGGTCTTCGCCGATGACCATGCCGTCGGGAATGTGGCAGCCGCGGTCGGCGACCACGCGCGTCAGCCGCGCGCCCCGTCCGACCTCAACCCCGGGCAGCAGCACCGACCAGTTGACCGACGAATACGAATGCACCCGCACCTGCGAGAACAGCACCGAGCGCAGGGCCGAACCCGACACGATGCAGCCGCCCGAGACCAGGGATTCCACCGCCATGCCGCGCCGGTCGTCGGCGTTGTGCACGAACTTGGCTGGCGGCAGCTGCGGCTGGTAGGTCCACACCGGCCAGTGCGTGTCGTAGAGGTTGAGCATGGGGTCGGTGGCGGTGAGGTCGATGTTCGCGTCCCAATAGGCGTCGATGGTGCCCACGTCGCGCCAGTACGCGGCCTCGCCTGCACGCGTGCCGACACAGCTGATGTCGAAGGGGTGGGCCGCGGCCACACCGTCCTTGACCATGCGCGGAATGATGTCCTTGCCGAAATCGTGATTCGAGTTCGGGTTGATCATGTCGAGTTCGAGCGCGCGGTACAGGTAGCTCGCATTGAAGATGTAGATGCCCATGCTGGCCAGCGCGTGATCGGGCCTGCCCGGCATGGCGGGCGGGTCGGCTGGCTTCTCGACGAAGTCGAGAATGCGTCGACTGTCGTCGATGTGCATCACGCCGAAGGCGCTGGCCTCGGCACGCGGCACCTCGATGCAGCCCACGGTGCATTCGGCGCCCAGCTCCACGTGGTCGGCCAGCATCAGCGCGTAGTTCATCTTGTAGATGTGGTCACCGGCCAGCACGACCACGTACTCGGCGCGGTACCCGGCCAGGATGTCCAGGTTCTGGTAGACCGCGTCGGCAGTGCCGCGGTACCAGCTTTCCTCGTCCACACGCTGCTGGGCCGGCAGCAGGTCGACGAACTCGTTCATCTCGCTCTTCAGGAAAGCCCAGCCACGCTGCAGATGGCGCAGCAGGCTGTGGCTCTTGTACTGGGTGATCACGCCGATGCGGCGCACGCCCGAGTTCATGCAGTTGGACAGCGCGAAATCGACGATGCGGAACTTGCCGCCGAAGTAGACCGCCGGCTTGGCGCGGTTGTCGGTCAGGCTCTTCAGCCGGCTGCCACGCCCACCGGCCAGCACCAGTGCCACCGCACGCCGTGGCAGCTCGAAGCTCTGTGCCAGTTCCTGGGGTTTCATCCTTGCTCCTCGAGGTTGTGGACATTGTGGGCCGTCGCGGCCCACCGGCGCCTTGGGGTTTGCGGCGAGGCAGCCGCTGCCCCCGGTTCGCGATCACGGGCACGGTCGCTCGCACGTTCACACACGCGCACGGACGAAGCCACAATGCGGCATGGGCATCACCCGAACTCTGCAACCCGATCGACCTGGCCGCGCCTGGACATGACCGCACCCGACACCGAATCGACACTGGTCTCCGCCGTCGACCGCCACCTTCTGAACACCCTGGCCACGGCGAGCGCAACCGCCAGCCCCGGCGACATGATGCGCGCGGTGGCCCAGGTCGCACGCGAGCACCTGGCGCGCCGCTGGGTGGCGCAAGACGCCGCCGACCGCGCCGCCAAGGCAAGGCGCGTGTACTACCTGTCGATGGAATTCCTGATCGGCCGCACGCTGGGCAACGCACTCGCGGCTCTGGGCCTGCAAGGCGAAGCCGCCGAGTCAGCGGCACGCCACGCCAGCACGCTGGAGGACCTGGCGCAGTGCGAACCCGATGCCGCGCTGGGCAATGGCGGGCTGGGGCGACTGGCGGCCTGTTTTCTCGACTCGATGGCCACGCTGGGCCTGCCGTCCTACGGCTACGGCATCCGCTACGAGTTCGGCATGTTCGCGCAGACCATCCAGGACGGGCGCCAGATCGAGCACCCCGACGCCTGGCTCGAGGACGGCACGCCGTGGGAGTTCCCGCGCTGGGGCCGCGCCTGGCCGGTGCGCTTCGGGGGTTGGGTGGAGGCGGCCAGCCTGCCGGGGCAGCCGCCGATCTGGCGCCACGCGGACGAGGTCAATGCGAAGGCCTACGACATGGTGATTCCCGGCCATGGCACGCAGCGCGTCAGCACGCTGCGCCTGTGGAAGGCGGCCGCACCGGCGCAGATCGATCTGCAGGCCTTCAACAGCGGCGACTACGCGCGCGCGGCCGAGTTCAAGAACCAGTTCGAGAACATCTCCTGGGTGCTGTACCCGAACGACAGCACGTCGGCCGGGCGCGAGCTGCGGCTGCGCCAGGAGTACTTCTTCACCTCGGCGTCGATCCAGGACATCCTGGCGCGCCACCGCAACGAGAATGGCACGCTGGCCAATCTGGCCGACAAGGTGGCCATCCACCTGAACGACACGCACCCGGCGATCGGCGTGGCCGAGCTGATGCGACTGCTGATGGACGAGCACGGGTTTTCATGGTCGCTGGCCTGGGGCATCACGCGCCAGGTCTTCAGCTACACCAACCACACGCTGATGCCCGAGGCGCTGGAGACCTGGCCCGTGGCGCTGATCCAGCACGTGCTGCCGCGCCACCTGCAGATCATCCTGCGCATCAACCAGGATCTGCTCGACGAGGCGGCGGCGCGTCGCCCGGGTGACGACGGCATCCTGAGCCGGCTGTCGCTGATCGACGAGTCCGGCGAGCGCCGCGTGCGCATGGCCCACCTGTCGATCGTGGGCAGCCACCATGTCAACGGCGTATCGGCGCTGCACTCCGACTTGCTGACCACGACCATCTTTGCCGACTTCGCCGCGCTATGGCCGCAGCGCTTCGTCAACATGACCAATGGCGTGACGCCCAGGCGCTGGCTGGCACAGGCCAACCCGCCCTTGTCGGCGCTGCTGGACCAGACCATGGGCAGCGGCTGGCGGCTCGATCTGGGCCAGCTCGGCTGCTTGCGTGAACAGGCCGGCGACGCCGGCTTTCTGGCCGCCTTTGCAGCGGCCAAGCAGGCCAACAAGCAGCGCCTGGCCAGCTACATCGCCAGCCACACCGGCATCGCGGTCGACGCGAACAGCCTGTTCGACGTGCAGGTCAAGCGCATCCACGAATACAAGCGCCAGTTGCTCAACCTGCTGCACGTGGTGACGCGCTACCAGGCCATGCTGGCCGACCCCAACGCCGACTGGGTGCCGCGCACCGTGATCTTCGCGGGCAAGGCGGCCAGCAGCTACGCGATGGCCAAACAGATCATCCGCCTGATTCACGACG
Organism: Rubrivivax sp.; assembly: GCA_016707445.1. Classification (GTDB taxonomy): domain Bacteria; phylum Pseudomonadota; class Gammaproteobacteria; order Burkholderiales; family Burkholderiaceae_C; genus Rubrivivax. The sequence continues at coordinate 100,741 of JADJHR010000005.1, read as the reverse complement.
TGGGCAGCGTGATCAACCACGACGTGCGCCTGGGCGGGCGGCTGAAGCTGGTGTTCGTCCCCAACTACGGTGTCTCGGTGGCCGAGGTCATCATGCCCGGCGCCGACCTGTCAGAGCAGATCAGCACCGCCGGCACAGAAGCCTCGGGCACCGGCAACATGAAGCTGGCGCTCAACGGCGCGCTGACCATCGGCACCGACGACGGCGCCAACATCGAGATCCGCCAGCAGGTGGGCGACGACAACATCTTCATCTTCGGCCTGCGCGCCCACGAGGTGGCCGATCAGCGTGCCGCCGGCTACCACCCGCTGCGCCTGTACGAAGCCGATGCGCAGCTGCGCCACGTGCTCGACGCCATCGCCGGCGGCGCCTTCTCGGGTGACGAGCCCGGGCGCTATCGCGACGTCATCGACGCGCTGCTGTGGGGCGGTGACCACTACCTGCTGCTGGCCGACTACCAGGCCTATCTGGCGGCGCAGTCGCGCGTTGACGCGCTGTACCGCCTGCCGCAGGACTGGGCGCGCAAGGCGGTGCTCAACGTCGCCGGCATGGGCGTGTTTTCGTCGGACCGCACGATCCGCGAATACACGCGCACGATCTGGAACGTGGCGCCTCGGCGTTGACGTTCGAAACCACCCGCATGCCGGCTTCAGCCGACCAGGCACTGCAAGTCGGTCGCGCCTGGCCGCTGGGTGCGCAGGTGCTCGCAGGCGGCGTCAACTTCGTCGTCGCGTCCAGCCATGCCACGGCCATCGAGCTGTGCCTGTTCGACAAGCGCGGGCAGCAGGAACTGCAGCGGCTGCCGCTGCCCGGACGCAGTGCCGACCTCTGGCACGGCTTCTTGCCGGGCGCCGGGCCCGACCTGGTCTACGGCCTGCGGGCGCATGGGCCCTGGCGGCCCGACCGTGGGCACCGCTTCAACCCGAACAAGCTGCTGCTCGACCCCTGGGCGCGCGAGATCGTCGGTCGCTTCGAATCGGGACCGCAGCACTGCGGTGCCGAGGCCCTGCATGCGCAGCACATGGACGGCATCGACAACGCGGCCGGTGCGCTGAAGGCGCGCGTCGTCGACGATCACTGGGACTGGCAGGGTGACCGGCGGGTGCTGCTGGCGCCCGAAGACCGGGTGATCTGCGAACTGCACGTGCGCGGATTCACACGACTTCTGCCCGGCATTCCGCAAGCCCTGCGCGGCAGCTACCTGGGCCTGGCCTCGGCGCCCGCCATCGCACACCTGCAGCGGCTGGGTGTGACCAGCGTCAGCCTGCTGCCCGTGCACCAACACCTGGACGAACAGCGCCTGGTGCAGCAGGGCCTGGTCAACTACTGGGGCTACAACAGCATCGGCTTCTTCTGCCCATCGCCGCGGCTGGCCACGCGCGACGACGGCCGCACCGCGCGCGACGAGTTCCGCACCATGGTGCAGCGCTTGCATGCAGCCGGCATCGAGGTGCTGCTCGACGTGGTCTACAACCACACCGCAGAGTCCGGCGCCAGCGGCCCCACGATCAGCTGGCGCGGGTTGGACAACGCCAGCTGGTACCGCCTGCCGCACGAACACCGGTCGGGCTACGAGAACTGGACCGGCTGCGGCAACACCTTCAACGTCAACCACCCGCGCGGTCTGCAGCTGGTGCTGGACAGTCTGCGCTACTGGGTGCAGGAGATGCACGTCGATGGTTTTCGTTTCGACCTGGCGACCGCGCTCGGTCGCGGTGACATCGCGTTCGAACGACAGGGCGCCTTTTTCAAGGCGCTGCAGCAAGACCCGGTGCTGGCCGGCAGCGTGCTCATCGCCGAGCCCTGGGACCTGGGGCCCGACGGCTACCAGCTGGGCCACTTTCCGCGTGGCTGGCTGGAGTGGAACGATCGATTCCGCGACACCGCGCGTGCCTTCTGGCTGGGCCACGACACCACGCGCGGCGAGTTAGCACGGCGGCTGTGCGGTTCCTCCGACCTGTTCCAGACGCAGGGCCGCACACCGCTGGAAACCCTGAACTACGTGGTCTCGCACGACGGCTTCACACTGCGCGATCTCACCAGTTACAACCATCGACACAACCTGGCCAACGGCGAAAACAATCTCGATGGCCATGCGCACAACCTGAGCTGGAACTGCGGCGTCGAAGGCGACAGCAACGACCCGGTCGTGCTGCAACTGCGCGCGCGCCTGCAACGCGCGCTGCTGGCCACGGTGCTGCTGTCGCAGGGCACGCCAATGCTGGCTGCCGGCGACGAATTGGGGCACAGCCAGCACGGCAACAACAACCCCTATTGCCAGGACAACGACACCACCTGGATAGACTGGGCGCAGGCCGACCAGGACCTGATCGCCTACGTGGCGCAACTGCTGAAGCTGCGCCGCCAGCACCAGCCGCTGGACGGGCGCTGGTACACCGGCATGCCCGACGCCGACGGCCGCAGCGATCTGGCCTGGCTGGCGCCCACGGGCCTGCCGCTGCAGCCCGACGACTGGAACGACGGCGGCTCACGCGTGCTGGCCGCCCTCGTCGACCAACCCGGGCGCGGCCAGACGCCGCTGCTGCTGATGTTCAATGCCGGTGACAGCGATGTCGACTTCGCGCTGCCGGCCGGTCGCTGGCAGCTGCTGCTGGACAGCGTCGAGCCGCAGGGCCGGCGCGACTGGGCCGGCGACGGCTTGTTCGTGCTGCGCGGGCGCAGCGTGGTGATGCTGCAGGCGGCGCCGGACTGAGCGCGAACGCCGGACAGCATGAAAAAGGGCGCCCGCAGGCGCCCTCGTCATCCTGCAGCAGCAGGCTTCAGCGCACCACGGCGATCTGCTCGCGCTTGTCGCCCTTGTAGGTGTACAGCGTGAGCGCACCGTTCTTGATGTCGCCCTTGCTGTCGAAGCCGATGGTGCCGGTCACGCCCTTGTAGCCGTCGGTCTTGGCCAGCACCGGCAGGTACTTGGCCGGATCGGCCGACCCGGCCTTGACCATCGCGGCCACCATCACGTTGACGGCGTCGTAGACATAGGGTGCATAGAGTTGAACGTCGGTATTGAACTTGGTCTTGAACTTGGCCCTGAAGTCGTCCATGCCCTTCTTGGCCTCGCCCTCGACACCACCGGCCTCGGCGCACACCACCTGGCCATCGCCCATGGTGCCGGCGGCCAGCTTGGGCAGCTCACCGGTGCAGATGCCGTCGCCGCCCATGAACTTGGCCTTGATGCCCAGCTGCTTCATCTGGCGCAGCATCGGGCCGGCCACGGCGTCCATGCCGCCGAAGAAGATGATGTCGGGCTTCTTGGCCTTCAGGCTGGTCAGGATGGCGGTGAAGTCTGTCGCCTTGTCGTTGGTGAATTCGCGGCCCACGGCCTTGCCGCCGGCGCTCTTGACGCCCTTCTCGAACTCGTCGGCCACACCCTGGCCATAGGCCGTGCGGTCGTCGATGACGGCGATGCTCTTGCCCTTGAGTTGCTTGACCGCGTACTTGCCGAGCGTGCCGCCCAGGTGCACGTCGTCAGCCACCACGCGGAAGGCGGTCTTGTAGCCCTGGCGCGTGTACTTGGGGTTGGTCGCCGACGGGCTGATCTGCGGGATGCCGGCGTCGGAGTAGATCTTGGACGCCGGGATCGTGGTGCCCGAATTCAGGTGACCGATGACACCGTTGGCCTTGGCGTCGGCCAGCTTCTGTGCCGCGGCCGTGCCCTGCTTCGGATCGCCAGCGTCGTCTTCGGCCAGCAGTTCGAACTTGATCTTCTTGCCGCCGATCGTCACGCCCTTGGCGTTGAGTTCGTCGATGGCCATGCGGGCGCCGTTCTCGTTGTCCTTGCCCAGGTGGGCGATGCTGCCGCTGGTCGGGCCGACGTGGCCGATCTTGACCACCATGTCCTGCGCGTAGGCCGAACCGGCCATCAGAATGACGGCGGCGCCGACGATCGCATTGAACTTGATTTGCATGAACGAAGCTCCTGGTGATGGGTTCTGTCGATGCATGTGCGATGCCGACAGAGGCTCAAGGTTGAAAAACGCAAGACGATACCGCAAAGCGCAGCGCCGCCCATCGGGATCTGCCAGGGTGCTGCTGCACGGCGCATCGGCCCTCGGGTCTGCGTCGCCTGCCCACAACGCCTGACCCCACGATTCGGCCTACAGGGTCCACCCGAAAACCGCAGGGGCGCCTGCGCGCGGGGGTGAACGAGTGGTCAACGGCTGCTGTCGTCGTCGGCCGAAGCAGCACCCGTGTGGTGGATCAATTCGAGCCCGGCGGCCTTGTAGGCGCGCCAGCGTTCACGGCCCTGCTGTTCGTCGTCGACGTCGCTGGCCACGATTTCGATGATGCGCGTCAAGCCCTGCAGCGACGACGGCATGTCGGCACCCAGGTTCACCAGCACCGGCGGGCAGGGCGCGGGCAGTTCGCCATCGACCAGCCACAAGGGCGTGCGTGCAGCGGCTGCAGGCACCGGTCCCGGCGCTGCAAAGCGCAGGTGCGGCAGAAACTCGCGCTCGACGAACGTCCAGAGCTCGCGGTCCAGGCGCGCCAGCCGCGCTGACGGCGCGCGCACCAGCACGCGGGCCCCCTGGTGGTAGGCCTTGCGCAGCAGGCGGCAGGCAAAGCCGACTTCGTCGGCCACGCCGGTGTGGAATTCCACGCGCGGCGCCATGCGCAATGCCCGCCGTCAGCTCGAAGCCGGCGCGCTTCAGCCCGCGCGTGCGAGCAGGAAGTGCGTCAGCAAGGGCACGGGGCGGCCGGTACCGCCCTTGGCCTGCCCAGACGTCCATGCCGTGCCGGCGATGTCCAGGTGCGCCCAGTCGAACTTCGCGGTGTAGCGCTGCAAGAACTTGGCCGCTGTGATCGAGCCGCCAGCACGCCCGCCCACGTTGCCCATGTCGGCGAAATTGCTCTTCAGCGCCTCGTCGTAGGCCTCGTCCAGTGGCATGCGCCAGGCCAGGTCGGCGCCGCGTTCACCGGCGGCCAGCAGCTCAGCGGCCAGCGCGTCGCTGGAACTGAACAGGCCCGAACGGTGGTGGCCGAGGGCGATCACGCAGGCCCCCGTGAGCGTGGCGATGTCGATCACTGCCGCAGGCTTGAAGCGCTCGGCATAAGTCAGTGCGTCGCACAGGACCAGCCGCCCCTCGGCGTCGGTGTTCAGGATCTCGATGGTCTGGCCCGACAGGCTGGTGACGACGTCGCCCGGCTTGACGGCAGCGCCGCCCGGCATGTTCTCGCAGGCCGGGATCAGGCCGACGACGTTGAGCTTGAGCTTGAGTTCGGCCACCGCGCGCAGCGTGCCCAGCACGCTGGCCGCACCGCCCATGTCGAACTTCATCTCGTCCATCTCGGGCGCCGGCTTCAGCGAGATGCCGCCGGTGTCGAAGGTGATGCCCTTGCCGACCAGCACCACCGGCGCAGCCGTCTTGGCCGCGCCGTTCCAGCGCAGCACGATGAACTTCAGCGGCTGCTTCGAAGCCTGCGCCACCGCCAGGAAGGCGCCCATGCCGAGCTTTTCGACGTCCTTGCGATCGAGCACCTGGACCTTCAGCCCATGTGACTTGGCCAGCGCCTTGGCCTCGGACGCCAGATGCGAGGGCGTGCAATGGTTGCCCGGCCGGTTGGCGTTCTCGCGCGCCAGAGCCACACCCGCAGCAATCGCGCGCCCACGCTTGAAACCTGACTCGAGCAAGGCGGCGTCGGCCTTGTCGCAGACCAGGCTGAAGCGCGCCAACTTGGACGCCGGCGGCGCGCTGGGCTTGGTGTGGCGATAGACGTAGGTCTGCGCGTCTGCCACGCTGGCCAGTGCCTCGGCGTGGGCATCGCCCAGCGTGCCCAGGCCGGACGCGGCCACCGCCACATGCTGTGCGCCGCCGCCCTTGAGCAGACCCAGCCCCGCCGCCAGCGCCTTGCGCCATGCGGTGGCCTGGCCATCGGCGGCCACCGCCACCGCCACGCGGGCTGCCTTGACGCCCGCCACATGGTGAAGGTACAGCGCCTGGCCGGCCTTGAGCGACAGGTCACCCGCGTCGACCGCAGCTTTCAACGCCTGCGCCAGCGGCGCGTCCAGACCATCGGGCAGCACCTTGCCGGCAATGACCAGCAGCAGTGCATCGGCGGCGACGGTGCAAAGCCCGTCCTTGGGTGCGATCAGGGTCTTGAAGTCCATAATCCCTCTTTCAGTCATCCCCCAGGAAGGGCGCGGCGGACCGATCGAAATCGAGACTGCTGAACGCGCGCGGGGCAAAGCGGCGGATGTTATTCGATTCAACCGTGCGCCGCGAGCTGGCGCGCAGCTTCGGGGCGACCCTGGTGGTGATCCTCACCATCGTGCTGACCATGTTCCTGCTGCGCATCGTCGGCCTGGCCGCCAAGGGCAGCGTGGCACCGCAGGACGTGGTGCTGGTGCTGGGCTACACGGCGCTGGGCCATTTGCCCACGATGATGAGCCTGTCGCTGTTCGTGGCCATCGTCGTCACCATCGGCCGCATGTACCGCGACAGCGAGATAGTGATCTGGTTTTCGGGCGGCGTGGGCCTGCCCAGGTTCGTGCGCCCGGTGTTGCGCAGCGCCTGGCCGGTGCTGCTGGTGGCCGCGGTGCTGCTGCTGTTCGTCTGGCCCTGGGGCAACCGCAACAGCCTGGACCTGCGCGACCGCTATCAGCAGCGGTCGGACCTGTCGCGCGTGGCGCCGGGCGTGTTCCAGACCTCGGCCGACGGCCGCCGCGTCTTCTTCATCGATCGCGAGCGCGCCGACAGCCTGCAGGCCCGCAACGTCTTCGTGCTCGCGCAGCAGGAGCACGGCGAGAGCCTGACCTCGGCGCGCAGCGGCCGCCTGGAAACAGTGGCCGGCGAAACCTGGCTGCGCCTGGAGCGCGGCCAGCGCAACGACATCGACGACAAGACCGGCGACCGCACGCTGGCCAGCTTCGAGACCTACCGCGTGCTGGTGAAGGAGCGGGTTGCGCGCGAGGCGCAGGCGAAGCCGCCGAAGTCGCTGCCGACGATCGAACTGATCCGCGACCCGAACGCGCGCAACCAGGGTGAGCTGGCCTGGCGCTTCGGCATGCTGCTGGCCACGGCCAACCTGATGCTGCTGGGCCTGGGCCTGGCCGCCACCAACCCGCGGCGGCCCAACAACTGGAACCTGTTTCTGGCCTTGCTGGCCTGGGCGCTGTACTTCAACCTGGTCAATCTGAGCCAGGCCTGGGTCGGCAACGGCCGCGTCGGCCTGGGCACGGCGCTGGCCGGCCTGCACGGTGGCGCTTTCATGCTGGCGTTGGCGCTGCTGTGGTGGCGCGACCATGCCGCGGTGCTGCATCTGTGGCCACGTCGGCGCCTGCGTGCGGCAGTGCCGGCATGAAGACCATACGCCGCCTGTTCTATCGCGACATCCTGGCGTCGGTGGGCTTCGTCGCCATCGCCTTCCTGGCGCTGTTCTACTTTCTCGACTTCGTCGACGGCCTGGACAGCATCGGCCGGCGCGGCCGCATGGCCTGGCACGTGGCACTGTCCGGCTTGTACGAACTGCCCGGTCACCTGTACGACCTGCTGCCCATCGCGGTGTTGATCGGCACCATCTATTCGATGGCGCGCATGGCGCAGGCCTCGGAGTTCACCATCCTGCGCACCGGCGGCCTGGGTCCCTGGCGTGCCCTGCGTCTGCTGGCCACGCTGGGCCTGGCCTTCGGGGCGCTGAATTTCATCGTCGGCGACTACCTGGTGCCCGAGTCGGAACGCGCCAGCGTGCTGTTGGGGGCCCGGTTCGACGGCGGTCGCCGCATCGACGGTGCCGGCGCCTGGCTGAAAGACCGCATCAGCACGCCGCAGGGTGAAGGCAGCATGTCGATCAACGTCGCCGGCATCGATGCCAGTGGCGTGCTGCAGCACGTGCGACGCTTCGAGTTCGACGCCGATGGCCGCCTGACGTCGCGCACCACGGCGCGCGAAGCCACGGTCGGCGCCGATGGCACCTGGACCTTGCGCGACGTGAGCATCACCCACTGGCCCGCCGCACGCGGCGACACCCCGACGGTGCGCATCGAGAACCTGCCTTCGCTGAGCTTTCGAAGCAAGCTCAACGCCGGCGTGGTCGCCGCGGCGGTGCTGCCGCTGAGTTCGATGACCACGCTGGAGCTGTGGCGCTACAGCGTGCACCTGGACGACCAGGCGCAGGCCACGCAGCAGGTCAAGATCCGCTTCTGGCAGAAGGCGTTGTACCCGCTGTCGTGCCTGGTGATGGTGGCGCTGGCACTGCCTTTCGCCTACCTGCAGGCGCGCGCCGGCAGCATCAGCCTGAAGGTCTTCGGCGGCATCATGCTGGGCATCGCCTTCGTGCTGCTGAACAACCTGGCCGGCCACATCGGCATGCTCAGCGACTGGACGCCCTGGATGGTGGCCACCGCGCCCAGCCTGCTGTTCCTGCTGCTGTCGATGGCCGCCTTCACCTGGCTGGTGCGATACCGATGACCCAAGGCCTGATCCTGTTTGCCCATGGCGCGCGCGACCCGCGCTGGGCCGCGCCCTTCGAGGACATGGCCGCCAGACTGCGTGCGCGGCGACCCGCACTGGCCCTGCGCCTGGCCTACCTCGAGTTCATGGCGCCCGACCTGCCCACCGCCGCGGCCGAGCTGGTGGCCGCGGGCTGCCAGCACATCGCGCTGGTGCCGATGTTCCTGGGCAGCGGCGGTCATGTGCGCCGTGACCTGCCGCGCCTGATCGACGCGCTGCACCAGCGCCACGACGGGCTGCAGGTCGAACTGCACACCGCGATCGGCGAGGTCGACACCGTGCTGCAGGCCATGACCGACGCCATGCTCGCGCTGCTGCCCGCAGAGGGTTTGCCATGAACCTGCATCAGTTCCGCTTCGTGCAGGAGGCCGTTCGTCGCAAGCTCAACCTGACCGAGACCGCGAAGGCGTTGTTCACCTCGCAGCCCGGGGTCAGCAAGGCCATCCTCGAACTCGAGGAAGAGCTGGGCGTGGACATCTTCGCGCGCCACGGCAAGCGGCTGCGCCGCGTCACCGAGCCCGGCCAGCTGGTGCTGAAGTCGATCGAGACCATCATGCGCGAGGTGGCCAACCTGAAACGCATCGGCGACGAATACTCGAAGCAGGACGCCGGCACGTTGTCGATCGCCACCACGCACACGCAGGCTCGCTATTTCCTGCCGCAACGCGTGGCCGAGCTGCGCCGGCGATTCCCCAAGGTGCAGGTGGTGCTGCACCAGGGCATGCCCGAGCAGGTGGCGCGCATGCTGCTGGATGACGTGGCCGATGTCGGCCTGGCCACCGAGGCCCTGGCCGGCTACGACGAGCTGGTCACCCTGCCCTGCTACGAGTGGCAGCACGTGCTGGTCGTGCCGGCGCAGCATCCGCTGGCGGCGGTGGAACGGCCGACGCTCGAGCAGCTGGCCGCTGTACCCCTGGTGCTGTACCACCCCTCGATGACCGGACGCGCGCGCATCGACCAGGCCTTTGCGCGCGCGCGGCTGAAGCCGCAGGTGGCGCTGGAGGGCATCGACTCCGACGTCATCATGACCTACGTGCGCATGGGCCTGGGTGCAGGCATCGTGACCGAACTGGCCGCGCGTGACGACAACCTGGCGGCGCGCCCGGCCGGCAACGGTGAAGGGCCCGGCATCAGCCTGGTGGTGCGCCCGCTGGGGCACCTGTTCGGCCCCAACACCACACGCGTGGCCTTCAAGCGTGGCGCGTACCTGCGCCACTTCGTCTACGCCTTCGCCGAACTGCTGTCCGACCGCCTGTCGGCAGCCTTCATCCAGCGCGCACTCGGTGCCCATGCTGATACCGACACCAGCCACTACGATCTGTAAACCCGTGACCACGAACCCCAGCACCCCCCCACGCACGCCTGCGCTGCAAAGCCGCCTGCCCGAGGTCGGCACCACCATCTTCAGCGTGATGTCGGCGCTGGCTGCACCTCGGCGCGGTCAACCTCGGCCAGGGGTTTCCCGACTTCGACTGCGACCCACGCCTGATCGGCCAGGTCGGCGACGCGATGGCCGAGGGCCTGAACCAGTACCCGCCGATGGCCGGTGTGCCGGCCTTGCGGCAGGCGGTGTCGGACAAGATCGCCACGCTGTACGGTCACCGCTACGATCCCGAGCGCGAGATCACCATCACTGCCGGCGCCACGCAGGCCATCCTGACCGCCGTGCTGTGCTGCGTTCACCCGGGCGACGAGGTGATCGTGTTCGAGCCCTGCTACGACAGCTACGGCCCCAGCATCGAGCTGGCCGGCGGCACCGTGGTGCGTGTGCCGCTGACGCCGGGGCACTTTCGCCCCGACTTTGCGCTCATCGAGGCTGCGATCACGCCGCGCACGCGCGCGATCATGGTCAACACACCGCACAACCCGACGGGCACGGTGTGGACCCGTGCCGAGATGGAACGGCTGGCCGCGTTGCTGGCGCCGACCGACATCGTGCTGATCAGCGACGAGGTCTACGAGCACATGGTCTTCGACAGCGTGCCCCATGTCGGCGCATCGTCGCTGCCGGCGCTGGCCGCACGCGCCTTCGTGGTCTCGAGCTTCGGCAAGACCTTTCACGTCACCGGCTGGAAGGTGGGCACGGTGGCCGCGCCGGCACCGTTGATGGCCGAGTTCCGCAAGGTGCACCAGTTCAACGTCTTCACCGTCAACACGCCGGTGCAGCACGGCCTGGCGCGCTACATGGCCGACCCCGGGCCCTACCTGGAGCTGCCGGCCTTCTACCAGCGCAAGCGCGACCTCTTCCGCGACGGCCTGGCGCGCACGCGGCTGCGTCTGCTGCCCTGCGAGGGCACGTTCTTCCAGAGCGTGGACTACAGCGCCGTCAGCAAGTTGAACGAAGGCGACTTCTGCCTGTGGCTGACGCGCGAGATCGGTGTTGCCGCCATTCCCTTGTCGGCCTTCTACGATGACGGATTCGAACAGGGCATTGCGCGCCTGTGCTTTGCCAAGAAGGAAGAGACCTTGCGCAACGGGCTGGAGCGGCTGTCGCGGCTGTAGCCGCCGGCAGCGCCTTGCAACCTCAGCGCCGTCGGCGGCTGCCGACGCCAGGCCGCGTGGCCTCGCCGAACAGGCTCTCGGGCATGCCCGGCTGCGTCACGTCTAGGTCGATCGGCACCGTGGGCTGCCCTTCCAGCGTCGCCAGCAGGGCGTGGCGCTCACTGGGCGAATCGTCGAGCGACATCGGCTGCGTGAAGTCAGCGCCTTCGTTGATCGGCAGCAGCACGTCGACGTCGGCCCGGTCCATCGGCTCACGGCCCAGCAGGTCGCGCGCCAGCGAATACAGGAACAGCACATCGCGGTAGGCCGGCATGTCGAACAGGTCCCCGCGCGTCTTGCGGAACAGCAGCGATTCGAGCTCGGCCATGGCGTCGATCGGCGACGGCCAGGCCAGCTGCAGCCGGGCGACGATGCTCGGGTAGTCCTCCAGCTGGCGGCCGTCCTGGGCGTCCGCCTCCCAGTCAGGGGCATAGGCGTTGAAGCGATGATTGAAGCGCGCCCGCGTGCGCTCGTAGGCCTCGTGGTCGCCGCGCCGGCGGTAGATCTCCAGCAGCTTCAGATAGGGCATCGGACTGCCGCCCCCGGTGCTGCGCAGGTGTTCCACCAGCAGGTCGATCGCGGCGTCTTCCTGGCCCAGCACGATGAAGAACTCGGCCTGCTGTTCGAGGTCGATCAGCTCCTCGATCGACACGTCGCGCTGTGCTTCGGACTCGTCGCGCCAACCCAGCGGCAGCGCCTGCGTGCGCTCGGTCACCGTCAGCGGTGATTCGGTCACCGGGTCGGCCAGCGGCAGCTCGGCGCTGAACACCGGGCCCAGGGTACCCGGGCGCGTGCTGCTGTAGCCCGCGGTCGACGGGCCGGTGCTGGCCGGCTCCGCATCGGACGCGGCCTCTGGCGCCTCGGAAGCACGCGCCTCGGCTGGCGCCGCGGCGGCGCTAGCTGCGGCGGCGGCTGCGGCACCGCCGGCAACCCACCAGGTGGGGTCGCGCAGGGCCTGCAGGCGGCGCAGCTTCAGACCCAGCCAGACGATCGCCAGCGTCATCAAGGCCAGCAGTCCCAGCAACCACGGCATCCAGCGGGCCGCGGTGTCACCGTCGGCGGCGCGCTGGCGCAGGATCTGCAACGCCTGCCGGTCGGCGGCGGCATCGGCGCGCAACTTTTCGATCGACTGCTCGAGCGCGGCGATGCGCGCGGCCGCTGCCGACGTGGCCTGGGCGCTGGCCTGCGCGGCGGCCAGCGTGGCCGCGGCCGATGCGGCCGCCTCGATGACATCGGCCGTGGCCATCGCAGGCGATGGCATAGGTTCGGCGGCATCCAGCCGCAGCCGTGCGCGCGGTGCAGCAGCCGCGCTGGTCGTGCTTTCGCGCGGCGGCGCCGGCCGCCGCGCCGCTGCGGGCCGGTGGCGTACCCGCGGCGGTGGGTTGACGCGGGCCATTGGGCGCAGGGCAGGTGCACTGGCGGCAGCGGCCGCCCTCGGCTCGGCTGCAGGCGCTGGTGCGGCGGCCCGGGCGTCGGGGACGGCCGCGCTGTCGGCATCGCGCGCGGCCATCAGCGGCAGACTGGGCAGGTTCGTTGGTGCCGGATCGGCAAACAGCACGAAGCGGCGCGACAGGCGTGGCGGGCAGCCCACCGACACCGCCAGGTTGACCACCGGCTCGTCGATCGCCGTCAGCGTGGTCACGCGCAGGCGCAGCTGGCTGCCCTCCCCTTCGAGCCGGGTGCGCACCACACCGGGTGCCAGCCGCTGTTCTCCCACGGTGACCTCGGCGGTGACACATTCGGCGCTGACGAACTCGCCCGGGTCCAGGCGCAGGCTCACCAAATGGTCGAGCGTCTGGCCCAGCGTGGTCGAAGCGGCCACAGCCCCGAAACCGATCGCCGATGCCTGCACCGCCAACCCGGCCAGGGCAAAGGCAATGACAAGATTTCGGCGCCGGTTGTGCTGCATTCGGAGGGGCCAGGGGCGAGGCGCGGCGACTCTAGCATGACACCTCGCGGGTTCCGGCCGGTGAAGACGCCTGGATGAGGGGCCCGCAGTGCCGGCGATGCGCAATACTCGATGCTGTGGATGCGCTTGCGCACGTCGCTTCAGAGACAAGGCATGAATTCCCCGGTACTCACCATCGACGAACGTCACAACATCGAGGCCGGGGCCTGGTTCTGCAAGCTGTCGCTGCCCTTGCGCAACGCCATCCTGTCGCGCACCATGCTGCGCCGGCTGGCCGACGGCGCGCCGCTGGCTGCACGCGGCTCACCGGCCGAATCGTGGATCGGCGTGGCGCGGGGTGCAGTGCGCGTCAGTTCGGTCTCGCTGGCCGGCAAGCAAGTGACACTGACCTATGTCGAACCGGGCACCTGGTTCGGTGACATCGCGCTCTTTGACGGCCTGCCGCGGACACACGACGCGCATGCGCACGGCGAGACCACCTTGCTGATGGTGCGCAAGCCCGACTTCAAGGAACTGCTGGCCCAGCACGTCGAGCTGTACGACGCGCTGCTGCGGCTGAATTGCCGCCGCCTGCGACTGATGTTCACCCAGTTCGAGGATCTCAACACACGCCCGCTGCAGGCGCGGCTGGCCAAGCAGCTGCTGCTGCTGGTCAAGAGCTACGGCATCGAGCAGGGCGAGGAGATCCGCATCGGCCTGCAGCTGGCGCAAGAAGACCTGGCGCAGCTGCTGGGCGCGTCACGCCAGCGCGTCAACCAGGAGCTGAAGGGCTTCGAGCGCGAAGGTGCGGTGCGCGTCGAGCCGACCCGGCTGGTGGTGCTGTCACGCGACAAGCTGCTGGCCGCGGCCGACCGTTGAGCCAGGCGCAGCGCGGTCGCGGCTGACGCCGGCCCAGGAGACCCCATGCAGCAATTCACCGGCACCAAACCGATGGCGGCGAGCCACGCCTTCGACGTGGCCCGTCTCGAACATTACCTGGCCGCCCAGATGCCGGGTTTTTCGGGGCCCCTGACGGTCGAGCAGTTCAAGGGCGGTCAGTCCAACCCGACCTATCAGCTGGGCACACCCGGCGCGCGCTACGTGATGCGCAGCAAGCCCGGGCCGCTGAGCAAGCTGCTGCCGTCGGCGCATGCGGTCGAGCGCGAATTCCGCGTCATGAACGCGCTGGCGCCGACACCGGTGCCGGTGCCACGCATGCACCTGTTGTGCGAGGACGAATCCGTGATCGGCCGCGCCTTCTATGTCATGCAGTGCATGGCCGGCCGCGTGCTGTGGGAGCAATCGCTGCCCGGCCTGTCGCCTGAGGATCGAGCCGCCGTGTACGACGAGATGAACCGCGTCATTGCGGCCCTGCACGCGGTCGATCCGCGCGCCGTCGGATTGAGCGATTTCGGCCGGCCAGGCAACTACTTCGAGCGCCAGATCGGCCGCTGGAGCCGCCAGTACCAGGCCTCGGCCACCGAGCCGATCGATGCCATGGACCGGCTGATCGCATGGCTGCCGCAGCATCTGCCCGCCAGCGCGCGCGACGACAGCCAGGTGGCCATCGTGCATGGCGACTACCGGCTCGACAACCTGATGTTCCATGCTGACGAAGCGCGCGTGATCGCGGTGCTGGACTGGGAGCTGTCCACCCTGGGCCATCCGCTGGCCGACTTCAGCTACCACTGCATGGCCTGGCACATTCCGCCGGGTGAGTTTCGCGGCATCGGCGGTCTGGACCTGGCCGCGCTGGGCATCCCGTCCGAGGCCGACTACGTGCGCCGCTACTGCGAGCGAACCGGCCGCGGGGACCCGGCCGAACTGATGGCCGACTGGAACTTCTACCTGGCCTACAACCTGTTCCGGCTGGCCGCGATCACGCAGGGCATTGCCCGGCGGGTTCTGGACGGCACCGCGGCCAGCGCGCAAGCCAGGGCCTCGGGCGCGGCCACGCGCCCGCTGGCCGAGCGCGGCTGGGCGTTTGCGCAACAGGCCTGAGCGCCACCGGCAACGGCGCTCGGCGCTTGGCTCTTCAAACGCTCAGTCGGGCTTCTTCGCTGCGTCGGGGCTGGGCTTGCCCACACGCTGGGCTTCACGCAGCGCGATCTCGAAGAGCCGAAGGTGCGGCTCGAAACTGCCCGGCGAGGCCTCGTCGACCTCGGTGCGCAGTGTCAGCCGGCCACGCCCGATCATCAGCACGAAGGCCGTGGTCGGGTCAACCTTCAGCCCCAGCAGCGCAGCGCCCAGAGGGCCGTCCAACCACTGCTGCAGCCAGGGCTTCATGCTCGACACCGCGGCGTAGCGTTCACGCAGCTCACCCAGCTCACTGCCCTTGAGCTTGGGATACATCACGACCCAGCGCATCTCGGCTGGGGTCTCGGTGTCGATGCGTGTCTGCACGCCTTCGACGAACTGCTCGAACATGGTCTTCTCGATGGCCTCTTGAAGCACCTTGTTGAGCACGATGATCTGCAGTTCGCCAGGCACCGACACTTCGCCGCGGATGCGCAGCTCACGGCCCAGCACGTAGGGCCTTTGCGATTCGCCCCATTCCAGCCGCCATGGCGCGTCGCCCAGCTTGCCGTCGACGATCAGGCCTTCGCCCTCGCGCGGCGTGCGGATCTGCACCTGCGCGCTGCGCGACCAGCCCTTGAAGGATTCGACGCCAACGCTTGCCGAGCGCCTGGCGTCCGACGAGCTGCTGGTCAACCAGCGCTTGATGCCTTCGAGCATGGTTTAGAGTGCAACACAGGCGCTGCAACCGGCAGCGCGCGGCGAATGGTCAAAGAGGCGAACGGGCAAGGGGGCACGCGATGATCGAAGTGTATTCGTGGGCCACGCCCAACGGCCACAAGGTCCACATCATGCTCGAAGAATGCGCCCTGCCGTACCGGGCCATTCCCGTGGACATCGGCCGCGGCGACCAGTTCGAGGCCGACTTCCTGCGCATCAGCCCGAACAACAAGATCCCGGCCCTGGTCGACCCCGACGGACCCGACGGCCGGCCGATCACGCTGTTCGAGTCGGGCGCCATTCTGGTGTATCTGGCGGCGAAGACGGGCAGGTTCATGCCCGAGGACCTGCGCGGCCGCTACGAGGTGCTGCAGTGGCTGATGTTCCAGATGGGCGGCGTGGGCCCGATGCTGGGTCAGGCCCATCACTTCCGCATCTATGCCCCCGAGAAGATCCCGTATGCGGTCGATCGCTACAGCAACGAGGCCAAACGCCTGTACGGCGTGATGAACCGCCAGCTGGCAAAGAGCACCTACATCGCCGGGCCGACGTACAGCATCGCCGACATCGCAATTTTTCCCTGGCTGCGTTCATGGAAGAACCAGGGCATCGATTGGAACGACTACCCGCATCTGAAGGGCTGGTTCGACGAGATCGCCAAGCGCCCGGCCGTGATGCGCGGCGTCGAGGTGCTGGCCGACCTGCGCCGACCGGTGAACGACGACAAGGCACGCGATGTGCTGTTCGGTAGCACGCAGTACAAGGCGCGCTGAAGCGCGAGCCAACCCCTAGAATCCCCCGCACTGCCCGTAGCTCAACTGGATAGAGCACCAGCCTTCTAAGCTGGGGGTCGCAGGTTCGAGTCCTGCCGGGCAGGCCAGACAAGGTCGGCAAGTACCCTGCTGGCTTACAGGTAGTACAGCAGCAAGTACCCCAGCAGCAGCACCAGCACCCAGGTCGCCATGCTGCGTGTCGACCCGGTGTTGGACAGGCGCGCATCGTGCCGGGCGCGGCGTTCGATGCTGCCCAAGCTGCGGTTCACACGTAGCGCCAGGCCGTCGACCGCGGCCTGGCGCGCACTGCGCCACGCCGCTTGCACACTGCTTGCTGCCGCCGGCAGCAACTTGCGCCACAGCCAGTCGACGTCCAGCGTGATGGTGGGCGTGCGCTTGAGCAAGGGCAGCATCACGAAGAAGGCCAACCCCGAGAACAGCAGCAGCTGCAATTGCGCCAGCACATGGGCCCAGGTGTAGGGTTCGTAGTTCACCGGGAAAGGCAGCAGCGCATACAGTGGCTGCGACCACACGCCGATGGCGATGCACAACACGGCAAACAGCACCATGGCCAGCTGCATGCTGGCCGGCGGTTCGGCCGGGCGCAGACCCGAGTCCTTCTGGAAGAACACGAACCACGGGAACTTGATGCCGGCATGCAGGAAGACACCGGCCGATGCGGCGGTGAGCAGCAGCCACACGGTCAGCAGATGCCCGTCGACCGCGGCCTGGCCGATCATCGACTTGGAGACAAAGCCCGAGGTCAGCGGAAAGGCCGAGATGGCCAGCGCGCCGATGGTGCCGCAGACCGTCGTCAAGGGCATGCTGCGGTACAGCCCGCCCAGTTCAGAGCACTTGCGCCGATCGGTCATCAGCAGCACCGATCCGGCCGACATCAGCAGCAGGCCCTTGTAGATGATGTGCGTGAAGGCATGCGCTGCAGCGCCGTTGATCGCCATCTCGGTGCCGATGCCGATGCCGGCGATCATGAAGCCGACCTGGTTGACGATCGAATACGCCAGGATGCGCCGCATGTCGTTTTCCAGCAGCGCATAGACGATGCCGTAGAACACCATGAAAAGGCCCACCCAGATCAGCAGCTCGGTGCCCGGAAAGCCGCGGATCAGGGCATAGACCGCCGTCTTGGTGGTGAACGCCGACAGGAACACGGTGCCGCTCCACGATCCCTCGGGGTAGGCGTCGGGCAACCAGGCCGACAGGGGCGGCGCACCGGCATTGACCAGAAAACCGATCAGGATCAGCCAGTGCGCCACCGAGTCGGGCGCCATGTGCGTGAAGGCCACGCTGCCCGTCTGCACGATGTGGCCCGTGATACCGGCAAACAGCACCACGCCACCCAGCAGGTGGATCATCAGGTAGCGTCGCGCGGCGCGGTATGAGCTGTTGCGGCCGTTGCTCCACAGCACCAGGGTCGAGCCCACGGCCATCAGCTCCCAGAAGGCGAAGACGGTGATCAAGTCACCGGCCAGCGCCACGCCGATGGCCGACCCGGCATAGACGAAGGCCGCCGGCACCTCGACGCGGCTGGGCTGGCTCAGCGCAAACAGGCCGCCGCCGGCGGCCATCAGCGCAAAGATGGTTGCGAACAGGCGCGAGAGCTTGTCACCCTGCAAGGGCGTGATGGTGTGGTCGAGGAATCGCGCCTGCCAGACCGGGCCGTCGGGCACCTGCCAGACCAGCGCCAGCGCCACCAGCGGCAGTGCCACGATGGCCAGCTTGCGCGCGTTGCCACGCAGCAGCGCGGGCAGCAGCGCGCCGACGATCAGCACCGGCGCCGGGTGCAGCAGGCCATCAGTCATCGCCGGGCCCGTAGTGATCGTCGGGCCGCTTGAGCAGCAGCGCCAGCGCCTTGGCGAACAGGATCATCGCGGCGCACACGCCGAAGCCGAACCAGGCGTTGAAGCCAAACACGGCCTCGATCTCGAAGTGTGGGTGCAGGTCGACCAACAGCTGTGCCAGCACCGTCAGCACCAGCACGACGAGAAAGCCGCGCCACAGCAGCCTGAGGTTGCGCGGCTGGTCCAGCCAATGGGGTTTGTCGTTCATGGTGATCCTCAAGGGCCGACCATCTGACGTGCCAGCGCCAGCGGCACGTCGGGCACGAAGAACAACACCACCGTCACCGCGGCCGTGGCACACAGTGCCAGCACCATCGGCAGCGGTGCTTCACCGTGCGGCGCGTCGCCCGCGGCGGGCGCCACGAAGAAGGCACGGTAGACGATGGGCAGGAAGTAGCCTGCATTGAGCAGCGTGCTGACGGCGATGACCACCAGCACCAGGGTCTGCTGCGCCGCCATGGCACCCGACACCATGTACCACTTGGACACGAATCCCACCGTCGGCGGCAGGCCGATCATCGACAGCGACGCAATGGCAAAGGCCGCCATCGTCCACGGCATGCGCCGGCCGATGCCGTCGAGCTGGCTGACCTCGGTCTTGTGCGCCGCGGTGTAGATCGCGCCGGCGGCGAAGAACAGCGTGATCTTGCCTACTGCGTGCGCGGCGATGTGCATTGCCGCACCGATCAACGACAGCGGCGCCAGCACCGCCGCCGCCATCACCACGTAGGACAGCTGGCTGATGGTCGAATAGGCCAGCCGGCGCTTGAGGTTGTCGGCGCCCAGCGCCACCACGGAAGCCGACACGATGGTGAATCCGGCCAGCGCCACCAGGGCGTCGGCCGCGCCGGCGACGCCCGCAGACGCCAGCGTGTCGGCGCCGAAGATGTAGACGATGACCTTGACGACGCTGAACACGCCGGCCTTGACCACCGCCACCGCGTGCAGCAGCGCCGACACCGGCGTCGGTGCCACCATCGCCGCCGGCAGCCAGCGGTGGAAGGGCATCAACGCCGCCTTGCCGATGCCGAACATGAACAGCAGCAGCAATGCGGCCATGCCGGTGTGGCCGAGCTTGCCGGCCAGGATGCCGCCCGGCGTGAAGTCGGTGCTGCCGGTCAGCGCCCAGGTGAACACCAGCGCCGGCAGCAGAAACACGATCGACGTGCCCATCAGCAAGCCGATGTAGGTGCGGCCGCCGCGGCGCGCCTTGTCGGTGCCGTGGTGCGTGACCAGCGGATAGGTCACCAGCGTCAGCGCCTCGTAGAACAGGAACAGCGTGAACAGGTTGGCCGACAAGGCGATGCCCATGGTGGCCGACAGCGACAGCGCGAAGCAGACGTAGAAGCGCGTCTGCTTCGCCTCTTGATTGCCGCGCATGTAGCCGATCGAGTACAGCGAGTTGACGATCCACAGCCCCGAGGCGATGAGCGCGAACAGCATGCCCAGCGGCTCGAGCCGGAAGGCGATGTCCAGCCCGGGCATCATGGTCAGCAGCGTGAAGCCCGGGCGCTGGCCGGCCAGGATCGCCGGCAAGGCGCCCAGCACGCACAGCAGCAGGGTCGTGGCGGTGGCCAGCGTGATGCCTTCGCGAACGTTGGGCGTGCGGCTCGCCAGCGCAATCAGCACCGCGCCGACCAGCGGCACCAGCAGCGCCAGCACCATCGCCTGCTCGGGCAGCATCGTCATGGCCGGCCCGCCATCAACTGCCCCGCGGCGCGGGTGGCCGATTCGACCGTGAACGAGGTGTCGAAACCGAAGTAGAGCGTGGCCAGCACCAGCAGTGCGGCCGGCACCGCCATCGACCAGGGCACCGTGGTGCCGACCTCGATGTCACGTCGGGGCTCGTGGAAGTAAGCCGCCTCGATGAAGCGCCAGACATAGGCCACCGCCAGCAGCGACGACAGCACGATCAGGAACACCAGCCACCACTGACCCTGCTGCACCGCGGCCAGGATCAGGTACCACTTGCTGACGAAGCCGGCGGTGCCGGGCACGCCGATCAGCGACAGGCCGCACAGCACGATGCCGAAGCTGGTCAGCGGCATGCGCCGGCCCAGGCCCTGCACGCGCGCCAGCGTGGTACCGCCCATCACCAGCGCCACGCAGCCCAGCAGCATGAACACCGCGCCCTTGGTGATGCCGTGGTTGAACAGGTGCACGATGGTGGCCACCAGGCCCGTCTTCGAGTCGAACGACAGGCCCAGGATGATGTAGCCGACCTGGCTGATGCTGGAATAGGCGAACAGCCGCCGCAGATCGGACTGCACGATCGCGATCGCGGCCGCGACGAACATGCCGGCCAGGGCCAGCAGCAGCATGGCTTCCTGCATCGGCAGGCGGCCGAAGACCTGGGAATGACCGAAGACCGAAAAATAAAAACGCAGCAGCACGTACACCGCAACCTTGGTTGCCGTGGCGGCCAGAAAGGCCGACACCGCCGACGGCGCGTAGGTGTAGGCGTTGGGCAGCCACTGGTGCAGCGGGAACAGCGCCAGCTTGAGCGAGATGCCGACCGTCAGGAAGGCCAGCGCCGCCAGCACCGGGCGCGTGCCCTGCACCGCGCCGATGCGGTTGCCCATGTCGGCCAGGTTCAGCGTGCCCGTCATCAGGTACAGCAGGCCGATCCCGATCACAATGAAGGTGGCCCCGATGGTCCCCATGATCAGGTACTGGTATGAAGCGACCAGCGCGCGCCGGTCGCGGCCCAGGGCGATCAGCACGTAGGTCGACAGCGCCGAGATCTCGAGGAACACGAAGATGTTGAACGCGTCGCCCGTGATCGTGATGCCCAGCAGGCCGGCCAGGCACAGCGAGAACATGGTGTAGAAAAGATAGTGCTGCTGGGGCGGCACCTCGGCCAGCAGGCTGGCACGGCTGTAGGGCAGCACCAGCGCGGCGATGCCGGTCACCAGCACCAGCATGAAGGCGTTCAGTGCGTCCACCCGGTACTCGATGCCCCAGGGCGGCGGCCAGCTGCCCATGGCGTACGAGATCGGGCCGCTGTCGTGCACGCGCCACCACAACGAGACGGCGATGGCCAGCGCCAGCCAGCTGGCCGCAAGCACCAGCGCAAACGACAGGCCGCGCCGGCGCAGCAGCACCGTCAGCGGCGCAGCCAGCAAGGGGATCACGACCTGCAGCGCAGGCAGATGCGGGGCCAGGCTCATTCGGCTTGGGCTCGACCGCCCGGCTGCGCGTCCAGGGCCAGGATCTCGTCTTCCTCGATGCTGCCGTAGGCTTCGCGGATGCGCACCACCAGGGCCAGGCCCAGCGCCAGCGTGGCCACGCCGACCACGATGGCAGTCAGGATCAGCACATGCGGCAGCGGGTTGCTGTAGACGGTGAAGCCCGCCGCCAGAATGGGTGCCGTGCCGCCCACCAGCTTGCCGGGCGCGATGTACAGCAGATAGACCGAGGTCTGGAAGATGCCCAGGCCGACCAAGTTCTTGATCAGGTTGCCCCGCGCGATCACGATGAACAGCCCCGCCATCATCAGAAAGATGGTGATGAAGTAGGTGAAGTGACCGCCCAGGGTCATGCCGACCGCCGAGTCCGTCATTCGTCGGCCTTGCTGCGATCGGCGAACATGTAGAAGACCTTCAGCATCACGCCCGCGACCGTGACCGCCACGCCCACCTCGACCCAGAAGATGCCGCGATGCTGGCCGTGCACGGGGTCGGGGTCGAGCACGAAGTAGTCGAGGTAATGGCCGCCCAGCAGCAGGCCGGCCACGCCCACGCCGCCGTAGATCAGCACGCCGATGGCCATCATCGATTCGACCAGGCCCTCGGGCACCAGCCGGCGTGCGTCGTCAAGACCGAAGATCAGGCCGTAGAAGATCACCGCGGCGGCGAGGATCACGCCAGCCTGGAAGCCGCCACCGGGGCCGAAGTCACCGTGGAACTGCACATACAGCCCGAACAGCAGGATGAACGGGATCAGCAGTTTGGCCAGCACCCGCAGGATGAGGTCGCCTCTCATGCCGGGCCACCTTGCGCCGCCTTGGGGCGCCGCCGCCGCAGCAGTGCGATGACGCCGGCGCCGGCGGTGAAGACCACCGTGGTCTCGCCCAGCGTGTCGTAGCCGCGGTAGCTGGCCAGCACCGCGGTCACCACGTTGGGCACATCGACTTCTTGCTGGATGTCGTTCAGGTAGCGCGGCACCACATGCTGGTGGATCGGGGCCTGGGGATCGGAGAACTCGGGCAGGCCGAAGCTGCCGTAGACCAGCATGGCGCCGACCGAGCCCGACACCAGCAGCGCGCGCCAGGGCATGTCGAGCGGCTTGGTCTCCTCACTCTTGCACAAGGCCAGCGCGCCCACCAGCAGCACGGTGGAGATGCCGGCGCCGACCGAGGCCTCGGTCATCGCCACGTCGACCGCGTCCATGGCCACCAGCACGGTGGCCATCAGGAAGCTGTACAGGCCGCCGAGCACGACCACGCCGAACAGGTTGCGGCTGCGCGCGATCACCATCACGGTGATCGCCATCAGCAGCATCAGCACGTTGATGATCAGGGTTTCGATGTCGGTTCCTCCTCGTCGGCCAGCAATGGCCGCAGGCCACGCAGCAGCGCGGCGCGCGCCAGCGCATGCGTGGCCGTGGGGCTGGCAAAGAAGATCAGCAGGCCCAGCATCAGCAGCTTGACCGCCACCAGCGTGAAGCCGGCCTGCAGCAGCAGGCCCAGCAGCACCAGCCCGGCGCCCAGGGTGTCGACCACGCTGGCTGCGTGCATGCGGGTGTAGAAGTCGGGCATGCGCACCAGGCCCACGGCGCCGACCACGCAGAAAAAGCCACCGGCCAGCAGCAGGGCCCAGCTCAGCAGGTCGAGCAGCAGCGTCACTGGGCGGGTTCCTCGTCGATGCCGGGGTCGCCCAGATTGCCGCGCCGAAAGTACTTCAGCACCGCGATCGTGCCGATCACGTTGAGCAGGCCGTAGACGATGGCCAGGTCGAGAAATTCGGGCCGGCCGTTCAGAAAACCCATCACCGCCAGCAGCAGCATCGCCGTGGTGCCCACGGTGTTGGCGGCCTGTGCGCGATCGAACAGGGTCGGGCCCAGCGCCGCACGCACCAGCGCCAGGGCCAGCGTGGCCAGGAGGGCGAGTGCCGCAGCCGCAAACATCAGCTGCGGTCCTCGCAGGCCGTCACACGGCGGTCCATCTCGCTGTCGACCACGGCCAGGGCGCCGGCGCGCGTCAGGCCATGCACCAGGAACTCATGCGGCGCGGCCTCGATCGTGATGGTGCCCGGGGTCAGCGTGATCGACTGTGCGTGGATCACCAGCCCCACGTCGCTGCTCTGGCCGGGCTTGAAGCGCACCAGCGTCGGACTGATCGGCAGCCTGGGGTCGAGGATGATGCGGCTCACGTCCCAGGCCGACTTCACGATCTCCTTGATCAGCCAGGGCCAGTACGACAGCAGCGCCGGCACGGCCAGGTGGATCGGGTGGCCTTCGTGGTCGACCACGTCCATGCGGCGCGCGAACCACACCACCGCCAGCGCCGAGCCGACACCGGCCGTGAGCAGGAAGGCCGTGAAATACCCCGACAGCAGCAACCAGAAGACGAACAGAACGGCGAACAGACTGATGGAATGGAACATGGCTGTTTTCATTGTATGCAGCCGACTTGCCGCCAGGCCGGCTCAGGCACCGGGGTTTCCCTGCTTGTCTTACCGATCCAAGGTCAACCCGTCGACGCCAGCAAATCGACACCGAGGCGCGCACCTGTGCCGGCCGCCGCGCGCCGCGCCAGCAAGAAGGTGGCCGCGTTCCAGCTCTGCCCCGCCATGCCCATCGGTGCCAGCGTGCGGCCGTGCAGCCATTCGGTGAAGCGCCAGTCGTCGAGCGCATTCACCGCGGCCAGCTGCTGCAGCGCCTGCCGCGCGGCGTCGCGCAGCCCCAGCCGCAGCAGTGCCAGCACCCAGAAGCCGCCGACAAAGGGCCAGATGCCGCCGTTGTGGTACTGGTGCGGCTCGTTCTGCTGGTGCCGCCCCATGTAGGGCCGCCACAGTTCGTGCGCACGCGACAGCGGATGCAGTACGACGCGGATCGGGTAGGGGTCGGCCGCGTGCGCGGCCTGCAGCGTCTTCACGATGCGCAGCCCGGCGTCGCCATCCACCGCGCCGCACAGGATCGCCAGCAGGTTGCCGAAGACATCGCCTTCGCTGCCGAAGCTGGCGAAATTGACGAAGCTCAGGTACAGCCCCGGGTCGCGCCGACTGCGCCGCGCATAGTGCTGCAGCAGCCGCGCGCGGTGGTAGTCGGGCAGGTCAGGCCGGTAGGGGTTGAACAGGTGGTTGAAATGGTGTCGGGTGGCGTCGCACCCGGCCAGTGCGAAGCGCTGCTTCACCGCCAGCCACAGCGCATTGCTGTACAGCACATAGCCCGAGCGCGGCATGATGTCGGCCCAGTCGCTGGCCTCGTTCTGCTGCAGCAGCCGCAAGCGCTGGTGCTCCTGCGCCAGCAGCCACGACAGCGCGCGCTCGATCTCGCGCGCCCAACGCATGACGACCCCCGGCAACAGGCTGTGGCGGCGCAGATGATCGGCGGCCAGCAGCCACCACAGCGTGGCATCGATGCAGCCCAGGTACCAGAAATCGGCGTCGTTGTGCTGCGGGTCGACGTACTTGGCGATCTGCCCGTTGGCCGCCTGCTGTGCCGCCAGCGCGTCGATGCTGGCCACGGCACCCTGCTCCAGCGCGGCGACGCCACTGCCGCACATCGCCATCACGCAGATCGCCGCGTCACGCCCGAAAATGCGCGTGTAGCGCCGCGCCTCGGATGCCGGCGTGCGCGTGGCCGCCAGGATGCCCTGCGGCACCAGGTTGTGCTGCAGCAGCGCCAGGGCGCGCGCTTGGCAGATCTCGATCAGATCGGACGGATCAGGACTGGGCGGCATGCCCACGATCATCCCGCAAGCTGCTGCTCGTCGGGCGTGGCCAGCAAGGCGATGGGAAAGTCGCGCAGCACATCGGCCAGCGCCAGGCCCTGGCCCGTGGTCAAATGCCGGCGCCCGCCCAGGGCCTCGGTCAGCGGCAGGCCAGCCGGCAGGTCGACACGGGTGTCGGCCCAGAACCCCGCGATCGGCGGCTGGCCGACCGCCAGGCCGAGCGACGCATACAGGCGCGGCGCGATCACGACCACCCAGCGGCTGCCGGCCTGGCGTGCAAAGGCCAGCACATGGGTGGCGTATCGGCCCTGCACCGCCAACGGCAGGTAGGCGCCGTGCTGCATCAGGCCCTGGTGTGAACGCCGCAGCTGCAGCGCGGTCCAGGTGACACGGAACTTGGCCTCGCCATCGGCAATGTGCGCCAGCAAGTCATGCAGTTCGGCAGCGCGCCCGGCCTCATCGGCCAGGCCTGCCGCAGCCCGCGCCCGCTGCAGCAGCGCGTGGCGCCGCGGCAGATCGATCGGGCGTCGGTTGTCGGGGTCCATCAGCGTCAGCTCGATCGCGGCGTGCCCCTGGTAGAAGTCGGGGACACCCGGTGACAGGCATTTGATCGCTGCCATCGACGTGCTGTTCAAGGCGCCGTACCAGGCAAACAGCGGCGCCGTGGCCTGCAGGTCGGCCAGGAACAGGTTGCTGTCACGCCGTTCGAGCGCGGCGTGCACGAAGCCCGACAGCGCCGCCTCGTAAGCCGCATTGGGGTTGATCCAGCCCGTGATCAGCTTGGATTCGCGCGCCGACTTCAGCATCGCCGCGTCCACACGCTGCGTCAGCGCGGCCAGCGCAGCATCGTCCAGATGTCCCGCCGGCATGCAGCCCACCAGGGTCTGGTACAGCAGGTACTCGTCGTTGCGGCAGGGCGCCGTCACGTGGTTCACCGTGCGCTTGTGGCGGCGGTTCATGCGCGTCCAGCGGCGCACGGTCAGCCGCCATGCGGCCGGCATCTCGCTGATGACGTCGATGCGCGCCCGAACGTCTTCCGAACGCTTGGCGTCGTGTGTCGACGAGGCCAGCATGGTGTGCGACCAGCGCTGCGCGCGGTCGCGGCTGGCCGCGTGGAAGGCGGTCACCGAGGTGCCGAAGGCATCGGGGTCACCGCCGACGTCGTTGACCGCGATCAGCCGATGGTGGCGGTACAGCGCCGTGTCCTCGATGCCCTTGGCTGCCACCGGCGAGCTGTACTGCTGCAGCCGGCGCGCAAAGGCCTGGTAACGCTCACCCAGCCCCGGCGGTGCGCCGGCCAAGGGCCGGCCCAGCAGCACGCGGCGCACAAAGTCAAACACGCTGGCGTCGGCCGCCAGGCTGCGCCGGCGCGCACGGCCGATCGCCCAGTCGACCAGACGACGGTCCTGTGCGCTCGGCTTGTCGACGATGTAGGTGCGGTAGACCGGCAACGATGCCACCACGTCGGCCAGTGCGCGGCGCAGCAGATTGAGCGTGAAGTCGCGTGTGCGCCGGTCCTCACGCGCCAGCCGGTGCAGCGCAGTGGCCAGCACCGTCAGTTCGCCGGCCAGTGCGCCGGCCATCACCTCGTGCCGGCAGCGCCATGACAGCGTGTCGAAGTCCTCGGCCTCGTCGCCGACGTGGGCGCGCCAGCAGCGGTCCAGCCGGGCCTTGGCCGCAGCGTCGATGAACAGGCCGTTGACGACGTTGGCAAAGCGATAGCCGGTGGTGCCGTGCACCGCCCAGTCGGCCGGCACCTGCTCGTGCGGTGCGACGATCTTCTCGATCACCACGTACAGCGGCTTGTGCGGCAGCGGCTGGCCCACCGGGTCGGCCAGCGGCAGTCCGGCCTTGTGCGCGTAGCCCGTCTGCAGGCGGCGGAAGTAGGCCGCCGGGTCGGCCAGGCCATCGGGATGGTCGATGCGCAGGCCGTCGATGGCACCCTCGGCGGCCAGGCTCAACAGCAGCGCATGCGTGGCCTCGAAGACCTCGGGCCGCTCCATGCGCAGCGCTGCCAACTCGTTGACGTCGAAGAAGCGCCGATAGTTGATCTGGTCACCGGCCACGCGCCAGTGCGCCAGTCGGTACGGTTGCGCGTCGATCAGTCGGTCCAGCGCGTCAAAGCTGTGGCGCACCCCGACGACACCGTTGAGCAGATTCACGCGTTCAGCGATCACGCGCGCCAATGCCGGCTGCGCCTGCAGCTGCAAGGCGAGCTCCTGTTTGAGCCGGGTCTTGTCGTGCTGCCGCTGCGCAACGGCATCCGGGTCGTCGCTGTCGTGAGCGGGCAGACGTTCGAAACGCTCGATCAGCTCGGCCAGGGCGCGCAGCGCATGCATCGGCAGCTCGCCGGGTCCCAAGGTGGCAGCCGCACGCCGCAGCTGCGTGCCATAGGTGCGCGGGTCGATCGGCAACCGGTGTTCGAAGTGGTTCAGCGTGAAACGGCCGAGCGCTGGCGTGAACTGCAGCTGCAGTTCACCGCGCTCGAGCACCACGCCGTACTGGCCGCCCAGCATCGGCAACAGCACGCGGCCGGTCAGCAGCGGGTCGGCCGACTGCCAGTCGATGTCGAAGTGCTGCGCAAAGGCCGAGGCGGCGCCGTTTTCCAGCACGTCCAGCCACCAGGCGTTGTCGCCGCCCAGCACGCCCATGTGGTTGGGCACCACATCGGCCAGCAGGCCCATGCCCCTTTCGTGCAGAGCCTGCACCAGCGCGTCGAAGTCGGCTCGGCCGCCGATCTCGGGGTTGATCTCGCCATGGTCGACGACATCGTAGCCGTGCAGGCTGCCGGCCCGCGCGCGCAGGAAGGGCGAGCAGTACAGGTGGCTGATGCCCAGCCCGTCGAGGTAGGGCAGCAGGGCCTGCGCGTCGGCGAAGCGAAAGCCGGCGTGCAGCTGCACGCGGTAGGTGGCGCGCGGCACGATGGCCTGCAGCGCGTCGGCTCGTGGCGGGCGGGTCACGCCACGCCTTGCAGCGTGATGTCGACGAACCAGGGCGGCAGATCGGCCCCGCGCGCCCCATCGTGGCTGCGGTACAGGCCCAGCCCTGCCGGCAGCCCATCATCCACGGCCGCCGCCGTCGGCGCCAGGTTGGCCAGCACGTGCAGGGCACCGCCACCGTCAAGCGGCCAGCGCACCTGCAGCAATCCCGGCGCCGCCAGCTGCCAGGTGCCACTGCGCACGCGCGGCAGCAGCGGCACCAGCACACGTCGGCGCTGTTGCAGCAGATGGGTGTACAGCGCCAGCCAGTCGGCGTGGCCGGGGCGGCTGCGCTCGGCCCAGTTCAACCGGCTGCGCTCGAACGTGGCCTCGTCGTTGGGATCGGGGATGCGGCTGCGCAGCGCCGGGTCGCCAAAGCGCAGGAATCGACCGAACTCGTTGCGGCGGCCGGCCGTGACGGCACGCGCCAGATCGCCTTCGAAGTCGCAGAAGTACAAGAAGGGCGTCGACGCGGCGAACTCTTCACCCATGAAGAGCATCGGCACCGCCGGTGCCAGCAGCACGCAAGGCAGCAGCGCGCGCAGGGCCCCGTCACGCTTTGCTGCGCCCGCCAGCTGCGCGATGCGTTCGCCGAAGGCACGGTTGCCGACCTGGTCGTGAGTCTGCAGACCATTGACGAAGGCCAGTGGCGGCAGCGCGCGGCTGGGCGTGCCGTGCGGCGTGCCGCCGCGAAAGGCCGAAGCCTGGCCCTGGAAGGCAAAGCCCTCGGCCAGCGCGCGGCCCAGAAGGGCCACGGGTTGCTCGGCATAGTCGGCGTAATAACCATCGATCTCGGCGGTGGCGAGCACGTGCAGCGCGTGGTGCAGGTCGTCGTTCCACTGCGCGTTGGCCAACACGGGTCGGCCTTCGCCGTCACGCTGCAGGTGTCGGGCGTCGTTGGCCTCGTTTTCCAGCACCAGGTGCACGATGCGCGTGCGGCCCGGCCCGTCGCGCACGGCCTGTGCCAGCGCGTCCACGACATGCGGCGACGAACGGTCGTGCATGGCGTGCACGGCGTCGATGCGCAGGCCGTCGAAGTGGAACTCCTGCAGCCAGTACAGCGCGTTGTGGATGAAGAAGTCGCGCACCCAGCGGCTGCCCGGGCCCTGGAAGTTGATGGCCGCGCCCCAGGGCGTGTGCAGCGCCGGATCGAAGAAGTCGGGTGCGTAGGCGTGCAGGTAGTTGCCCTCGGGTCCGAAGTGGTTGTAGACCACGTCCAGCAACACCATCAGTCCACGCTGGTGCGCGGCGGACACAAGGGCCTTCAGATCGTCGGGCGTGCCGTAGCTGGTTTCGGGGGCGAAAGGCAGCACGCCGTCGTAGCCCCAGCCGCGGCGACCGGGAAAGTCGGCCACCGGCATCAGCTCGATCGCGGTGATGCCCAGTGCCACCAGATCGTCCAGGCGCGCGATGGCAGCCCGGAACGTTCCGGCCGGCGTGAAGCAGCCGACATGCAGTTCGTAGATCACCGCCTCGTGCCAGGGCCGACCAAGCCAGTCGCCATCGGGCCAGTCGAAGGCCAGCGGGTCGGTCAGGGCGCTGCGGCCGTGCACGTCGTCTGGGTTGTGGCGCGAGGCCGGGTCGGGCACCGTCAGGCCGCCGTCGATGCAAAAGGCATAGCGCAGTCCGCGTTCGGCCCGCGCCAGCGTGGCTTCGAACCAACCGTCGTCCAAGGCCTGCATGGTCTGCGCCACATCGCCGGCCAGCAGGTCGACGCGCTGGGCGCCGGGCGCCCAGAGTCGGAAGCAGACCGTCCCGTCGGCCTGGCGACGGGGCCCGAACGGCATCAGGTGCTGGCGCTTCATGGCCCGGCCGAGCGTGCGAAACGCAGCAGGGCGAGTGAACGTGCGGCCAGTGTGAAGGGCTGTGCGGGGTCGAACGGCAGCGCCGGTAGTTCGTCGCCCGCACGCGAGGTGTCGACCAGCAGCTCGCCCGGGCCCAGCGGCAACTGGGCCGGCAACTCGAACACGACCTCGTGCGAGGCGGCGTTGAACAGCAGCACGAAGCTGTCGTCGCGCACGGCGCGGCCACGGCCATCGACTTCATTCAGGCCCTCGCCCGACAGGAACACCGCGAGCGCACGCGCATGGTCCTGGCGCCAGGTGAGCGCGCTCATCTCGCTGCCATCGGGTTGCAGCCAGACGATGTCGTGCACGTCCGAACCCATCAGCGGCCGCCCCTGAAAGAAGTCGCGGCGGCGGAACACCGGGTGCGCCGCGCGCAGCGCGATCAGCTGCCGCGTGAAGTACAGCAGCGAACCCGGCAGGTCCTGGCCGTCGTCGCTGCCCCAGTCAACCCAGCTGATCGGGTTGTCCTGGCAATAGGCGTTGTTGTTGCCCTGTTGCGTGCGCCCCAGTTCGTCGCCGGCCAGCAGCATCGGCACCCCCTGCGACAGCATCAGCGTGGCGATCAGGTTGCGCTGCAGGCGCGCACGCAGCGCCTTCACCTCGGGGTCGTCGCTGGGCCCTTCGACTCCGCAGTTCCAGCTGCGGTTGTGATCGTGGCCATCGCGGTTGTGCTCACCGTTGGCGTCGTTGTGCTTGTCGTTGTACGAGACCAGGTCGGCCAGCGTGAAACCGTCGTGCGCGGCGACGAAGTTGATGCTGGCGTAGGGCCTGCGGCTGCTGCGGTTGTAGAGGTCACTGCTGCCCGTCAGGCGCTGCGCGAACTCGCCGATGTGGCCGCCATCGCCTTTCCAGTAGGCGCGCATGGTGTCGCGGTACTTGTCGTTCCACTCGGCCCAGCCGACCGGAAAGTTGCCCACCTGGTAGCCGCCCGAGCCCAGATCCCAGGGCTCGGCGATCAGCTTCACCTGCGAAAGCACCGGGTCCTGCCGCAGCACGTCGAAGAACGCGCTCAGCCGGTCCACCGCGAACAGCTCGCGTGCCAGCGCCGACGCCAGGTCGAAGCGGAAGCCGTCGACATGCATTTCGGTCACCCAGTAGCGCAGCGAGTCCATCAGCAGCTGCAGCACGCGCGGGTGCTGCATGTTCAGCGTATTGCCGCAGCCGGTGAAGTCCTGATAGTGGCGCGGCGCGTCGGGCACCAGGCGGTAGTAGGCGGCGTTGTCGATGCCCCGAAACGACAGCGTGGGCCCGTACTCGTTGCCTTCGGCGGTGTGGTTGTAGACCACGTCGAGGATGACCTCGATGCCCGCGGCGTGCAGCGTTCGCACCATGGTCTTGAACTCGGCCACCTTGCCCGACGCGCTGTAGCGGTGATCGGGCGCAAAGTAGCCGATGGTGTTGTAGCCCCAGTGGTTGCGCAGGCCACGCTCGACCAGGTGGCGGTCATCGATGTAGGCGTGCACCGGCATCAGCTCCAGCGTGGTCACGCCCAGGCGCTGCAGGTGGTCGACCACCGGCGCGCAACTCAGGCCGGCATAGGTGCCGCGCAGGCGCTCAGGGACGCCGGGATGTCGCATCGTCAGCCCACGCACATGGGTTTCATAGATGATCATCTCGTGCCAGGGCACGTCGGGCCGGCGGTCGTCACCCCAGGTGAAGGCCGATTCGACGACCTTGCAGCGTGGCATGTAGGGCGCGCTGTCGCGGCGGTCGAACGACAGGTCGCCGTCGCCATGGCCGATGCGATAGCCAAACAGCGCATCGTGCCAGCGCGGCACCCCGACGATGTTGCGCGCATAGGGGTCGAGCAGCAGCTTGTTGCCGTTGAATCGGTGGCCCGAGCGCGGCTGAAAGGGACCATGCACGCGGTAGCCGTACAGCATCCCCGGGCGGGCCTGGGGCAGGTAGCCGTGGAAGATCTGGTCGGTCTGCTCGGGCAGCACGATGCGCTGCACCTCGTGGCGGCCGCTGGCGTCGAACAGGCAGAGTTCAACGCGCTCGGCATGCTCGGAAAAGCGCGAAATTGACGCCCAGCCCGTCCCACTGGGCACCGCGCGGCGTCGGACGACCCGGCCAGACCGCGTCGATCGGCCGCGCGGCCACCGTCAACGCTTGACGCCCTTGCCGACCGCCTCGTCGGGCGGGAACCAGCGTTCGATGAGCTGCGCTGCGCGCTCACGGGCACCCAGGCCGAGCGCCAGCGCAGCGGCGAAGACCAAGCCGGCCAGCAGGATCAGGAAGGTCTGCTGGATCAGCCCGCCGCCGATGTCCAGGTGGTCCACTGCCAGCAGCACGACGAAGACCATCACGCCGTACTGCGCCAGACGGCCCAGCAGGTCGCCGTCGCTGATGTCCACGCGCTTGCAGTAGCCGCGCACGGCGCCACCGACAAAACGCGCGAAGTAGCTGCCGAAGACGATCACCAGCAGCGCCACCAGCACCCGGGGCAGGAACAGCATCACGCGGCCGAGCAGGTCGGTGACCTGGCTCAGGCCCAGGCTGTTGGACGCGATGATCAGCGACGCCAGGATCACCAGCGCATAGACCAGCCAGCCGAACAGGTCGGTGGTGTCGTGCTCGCTGCCACCCTGCTGCACGAAGCCGTCGATGCCGGCGCGCTCGGTCAGCACGTGGAAATTCAATGCGCGCAAGGCCTTCACCATGCCCAGGCGCAGGCCCTTGGCCAGCAGCCAGCCGATCGCCAGGATGGCGGCCGCCAGCGCCACGCGCGGCAGAAAGGCGCCGATCTGCAGCAGCAGGCCGCGCACGGGTTCGAGCAAGACGTCGATGTTCTGCATCGCTGTACTCCTTCAGTCCTTCAGTCGATGCCGGCCAGCGCGGCGATGCCGGCCAGCGGCACCTCGACCCAGTCGGGTCGGTTGTCCACTTCGTAACGCAGCTCGTACAGCGCCTTCTCCAGCTCGAACAGCCCCAGCAGCGGGTCCATCGCCGCGAAGGCCGCCGTGTCGGCATACAGGCCACCGGCCATAGCCACCTCGGCATAGGCCTGCAGCCAGTGGCTGCGCACGCGCCGCTCCCAGCGGCGCGCCAGCGGCGCCAGCGCCTCGAGTTCGGCGGCATGCTTGGCCGTGCGCTGCAGCGCCATGTGGCGCGCGTAGTCGAACGAGCGCAGCATGCCGGCCACGTCGCGCAGCGCCGACTGCTTGCCGCGCCGCTCTTCGAACGAGCGCTGCGGCTCGCCTTCGAAGTCGATCAGGCGGTAGTCGTCGCGACAGATCAGCACCTGGCCCAGATGCAGGTCGCCGTGTAGCCGCGTCTTCAGGTGTGCAGGCGCGAGTCGGGCCACCTGGTCGATGCGCGCGCGCAGCGCGGGTTCAGCCGCCAGTACCTGCGCCACGCGGTCGCCCAGCAGGCCAGGCCAGGCTTCGCGCCGGCGCAGCTGGTCCAGCGTCTGCCCGCATTCGTCCTGCGTGCGTTGCACCCACTGCGTGACGTCGGCGGCGGTCATGGTCTCGGGGTCGAAGGCGGCGTTGCCGGTGCGCCGCGCCAGCGCCACATGCAGCTCGGCCACGCGCCGCGCCAGCACCTGCAAGCGCTCGGCCATACCGTCGATCGCGGCATCGGCGTCTGCCGCCGAGTCGCCCGCGGCTTCAAGCAGTCGCACCAGCTGATCGACCGTGGCGCTCCAGGCGTCGCCCTGGTGGGTCACCTGGGCCTGCAGCAGGGCCAGGGTCCAGACGCGGCCATCGCTGTCGACGTGCTCGACACTGCCGGCCACCGGCACGGCGTTCGCGAAGCCGGCAACGTCGGTGAGAAAGCGGCCCATCTCCAGCTCGGGGTTGATGCCGGGATACAGGCGGCGGTAGGCCTTGAGGAACAGGCGGTCGCCGATCAGGCTGATCGAATTGCTGCTGGCCGTCAGGCGCCGCAGCGGGACCGGGCCGTCAACGGCGTCACCCACGACCTCGGCAAAACCCGAGCCCGGCGTGAAGCGCAGGTTGCCCCCGTCGCTGCGCAACGAGCGGCCCTTGCCGATGGCGCCGATCAGCATGCGGCAGAAGGCCTCGTCGGCCATCGCGTCGGCGATCACGCCGATCTCGGCCTGCTGGCGCACCTTGGTTACCGCCACCCCGGCGAGCACCCGCGTGCGCTCTTCGTCATGGTCCTCGAAGGACAGCGTCAAGGGTACGAAATAGCGCACCGCGTCGGTCTTGTCGGCCCTTTCGGCAGGGGCGACGTGCGCATCGACCAATGCCAGCATCCAGGGCTTGCCATCGTCACCGGATTCGTCGGCCAGCTCGACATGGTCGACGATGGCCGCCCGCTCGAGCGACTCGGACTTGGACGCGTACCAGCGTTGGCGCTGCATGAAGCGCGGCAGCAGTTCGCGTTCGAACTGCTTGCGCGTCTTTTCGGCCAGACCCATGCGCC
The DNA here is from genome assembly GCA_016707445.1 of Rubrivivax sp. Classification (GTDB taxonomy): domain Bacteria; phylum Pseudomonadota; class Gammaproteobacteria; order Burkholderiales; family Burkholderiaceae_C; genus Rubrivivax. The sequence continues at coordinate 66,367 of JADJHR010000005.1, read as the reverse complement.
AGGGCACGACCTTGTTGCGGAACAGGCTGTTGAAGCCGTCGAACAGCACCAGCGTCGGCAAATCTTCCACCGACCGGCTTTCGGCATGCCAGCTCGGCGGCACGGCGTCGGCCGAAAGGCGAAACCAGAAGAAGCCGTGCGCGGGCAGCGTCAGCAGATAGGGCAGGTCGCCGATCGGCGGAAAGGGGTTGCGCCCGACCATCTCCACCGGCACCCGGTTCTTCCAGGCGCGCAGGTCAAGCTCGACCGGCTGCGCCGTGCGGCTGACGTTGGCCACGCACAGGATGACCTCGTCCTCGTATTCGCGCACATAGGCCAGCACCTTGCGGTTGCCGGGGTGCAGCATGATGAAGCGGCCGCGGCCAAAGGCGCGCGTGGTGCCGCGCACCGCCAGCATGCGGCGCGTCCAGTTGAGCAGCGAGGAAGGCTCGCGCGACTGCGCCTCGACGTTCAATGCCTCGTAACCGAAGATCGGGTCCTGGATCGGCGGCAGGTACATGCGCTGCGGGTCGGCCCGGCTGAAACCGCCATTGCGGTCGCTGGTCCACTGCATCGGCGTGCGCACGCCGTCGCGGTCGCCGAGGAAGATGTTGTCGCCCATGCCGATCTCGTCGCCGTAGTACAGCACCGGCGTGCCCGGCATCGACAGCAGCAGGCTGTTCATCAGCTCGATGCGTTCGCGGTCGTTCTCGAGCAGCGGTGCCAGGCGGCGGCGGATGCCCAGGTTGATGCGCGCGCGCTTGTCGGCGGCATACATCTGGTACAGGTAGTCGCGCTCCTTGCTGGTCACCATCTCCAGCGTCAGCTCGTCGTGGTTGCGCAGGAAGATCGCCCACTGGCAGTGGGGCGGAATCTCGGGCGTCTGCGCCAGGATCTCCACCACCGGGTGCCGGTCTTCCTGCGCGATGGCCATGTACATGCGCGGCATCAGCGGGAAGTGGTAGGCCATGTGGCATTCGTCGCCGTCGCCGAAGTACTCGCGCACGTCCTCGGGCCACATGTTGGCCTCGGCCAGCAGCAACCGACCCGGGTACTTGGCGTCGACGCGGGCACGGATCTGCTTGATGACCTCGTGCGTCTCGCGCAGGTTCTCGTTGCTGGTGCCGTCGCGCTCGATCAGGTAGGGAATGGCGTCGAGCCGAAAGCCGTCGACCCCCATCTCGAGCCAGAACTCCATCGTCTTGAGCACCGCGTCGATGACCTTGGGGTTGTCGAAGTTGAGATCGGGCTGGTGGCTGAAGAAGCGGTGCCAGAAATACTGGCCGGCCACTTCGTCCCAGGTCCAGTTCGACTTCTCGGTGTCGGTGAAGATGATGCGCGTGCCGCTGTACAGCTTGGGGTCATCGGTCCAGACGTAGAAGTCGCGCTCGGGCGACCCCTTGGGCGCCTTGCGCGCCGCCTGGAACCAGGGGTGCTGGTCGGAGGTGTGGTTGACCACCAGCTCGGTGATCACGCGCAGGCCGCGCCGGTGCGCCTCGACCACCAAGGCGCGAAAGTCGTCCAGCGTGCCGTACGACGGATGCACGTCTTCGTAGTCGGCCACGTCGTAGCCGTCGTCGCGCAAGGGCGATGGGTAGAACGGCAGCAGCCACAACGTATTGACGCCCAGCGACTGCACGTGGTCGAGGTGCCGGGTCAGGCCCTCCAGGTCACCGATGCCGTCGCCGTTGGCATCGGCATAGGCCTTGACGTGCACTTCATAGACGACCGCATCCTTGTACCACTGCGGGTCGGCCGTGCCGGCCGCGTTGCGCAGCGCGGCGGCCTCGATGGCGGTGTCGGCTTTCAATCGCAGGTCCTCACAGGAAGTAGTCGAAGTCGCTCTCGCGGCGCATGCGCCGGCGCAGCTGCATCAGGTGCACCGGGCAGCGCTGCGGGTCGAGGCTGACGAAGTTGCGAGGCCCCTGCCACAGGTAGTGCGCGCCGCTGATCGCGTCGTGCATCTGGTAGGCCTGCTGCGGCTGCATGCCCAGCGCCTCGGGGTCGAACTCAAGCCAGCCGCTTTGCGCGTGGTGCGGGTCGAGGTTGACGACACAGACCACGATGTTGGACAAGTCGGGCGAGGTCTTGGCGTAGGCGATCATCTGCTCGTTGTCGATGTCCAGGAAGCGCAGCCCCGCGTCGGACTGCAGCGCCGGGTTGTCGCGCCGAACCTGGTTCAGCCGGCCGATGAAGTCGGCCAGCGAATCCGGCCGCTCGCGGTCCCAGGCGCGCAGCTGGAATTTCTCGGAATCGAGGTATTCCTCGCCGCCCTCGCGCAAGGGCAGGTGCTCCTGCAGTTCGAAGGCGGGGCCGTAGATGCCGTAGTTGGCGGCCAGCGTGGCGGCCAGCGCCACACGCGCCATGAACATCGGCCGGCCGCCGTACTGCAGCGCAGCCGGCAGGATGTCGGGCGTGTTCGGCCAGGCGTTGGGGCGGAAGTACTCGCGCCCCGGGCCTTGGCTGAGCTCGGTGAAATACGCCGTCAGCTCCTGCTTGGTGTTGCGCCAGCTGAAGTAGGTGTACGACTGACTGAAGCCGACCTTGGCCAGGCGGTGCATCACGCGCGGCCGCGTGAAGGCTTCGGACAGGAAGATCACGTCGGGAAACTGCGCACGCACGCGGGCGATCGCCCATTCCCAGAAGCCGAAGGCCTTGGTGTGCGGGTTGTCGACGCGAAAGATGCGCACGCCCTGCCCGGCCCAGTACTCGAACACGCCTGCCAGGGCCAGCCACAGGTCCTGCCATTGCGGCGACTCGAAATCCAGCGGATAGATGTCCTGGTACTTCTTGGGCGGGTTCTCGGCGTACTGGATGCTGCCGTCGGCGCGCGCCTTGAACCATTGCGGGTGATCCTTCACCCAGGGATGGTCGGGCGCGCACTGGAAGGCGATGTCCAGCGCGATCTCCATGCCATGGTCGTGCGCGCGCCCGATCAGCCGCTTGAAGTCATCCAGCGTGCCGAGCTCGCTCAGGATGGCGTCGTGCCCGCCTTCGGCAGCCCCCACGGCCCATGGGCTGCCGACGTCGTCAACCACGGTCTGCAAGCTGTTGTTCCTGCCCTTGCGTCGATCGCGGCCGACCGGGTGGATGGGCGGGAAGTACAGCACGTCGAAGCCCATGCGCTGAACGTAGGGCAGCCAGGCCTCGCAGTCGGTGAAGCTGCCGTGGCGAACGCCGTCACCCGCGGCCGAGCGCGGAAAGAACTCGTACCACGACGAGAAACGCGCGCGTTCGCGTTCGACCGTCACGGGGTGCACCGGGTGGTGCACCAAGCGATGCTGCTGGTCGGGGTGGCGCTGCGCCATCTGGCCGCGCAACTCGTCGAGTCCCAGCGCCTTCAGCGCCTCGAGGCTGGCCTCGGCCGCCAGCGCGGCCTTCAGTTCGGCGGCCCAGGCCATCAGCAACCCTGCTTCGGCGCCGCTGCCGGCACGGGCCGCGGCCTGTTCGATCAGCGCCGCCCCGCCCTTGGCAGCCACCCGCACATCGTCGAGGTCGATTCGGCGCTCGAAGTCATGGCGCCATGACAGGAAAGGATCGACCCAGGCCTGCACGGTGTACTGCCAGTCGCCCAGACTCTCGACCACCCGCACGGCACGCCAGCGGTCGTTGCCCAGCGCCTGCATGCGCTGGCGTGTCCAGGCGTCGGCGCCGGCCCGCCGCCACAGCAGTTCACAGACGATGACATCGTGACCGTCGGCAAAACAATCGGCCTCGACCACCAACGATTCACCGACGACACGTTTGACCGGGAACCTGCCGCCGTCGACCGACGGCCTGATGTTCTCGATCACGACGCGAATGCGACCGTCGTGAAGCGCGATCGGGGTCAGCAGCGCCGCGGTCATGACCCCTGCCCGTCATGCTCGAGGATCAACACCGCCAATGGCGGCAAGCGCAGGTTCAGCGATTGGTAGCGGCCGTGCGCGGCCACCGGCACGGTGTCGACCCGACTCAGGTTGCCGATGCCGCTGCCGCCGTACAGCCCGGCGTCGCTGTTGAGCAGTTCGCGCCAACGCCCGGCCTGCGGCACGCCGATCAGGTGGTTGTCGCGCGGCACCGGTGTGAAATTGGCCACCACGAGCACCGCCGAGCCATCGCGCGCCTTGCGCAAGAAGGCCAGCACGCTGAGTTCGGCATCACCACCGTCGATCCATTCGAAGCCGGCGGCGTCGAAGTCGAGCTCATACAGGGCCGGCCTGCTGCGGTAAAGGCGGTTCAAGTCCTCCACCCAGCGCTGCAGGCCGCGGTGCTTGTCGTGGCCCAGCGCGTCCCAGTCCAGCGCGCGCTCGTGCGACCACTCTCGGCCCTGGCCGAATTCACCGCCCATGAACAGCAGCTTCTTGCCCGGGTGCGCCCACATGTAGCCGTAAAGCAGCCGCAGGTTGGCGAACTTCTGCCAGTCGTCGCCCGGCATCTTGCCCAGCAACGAGCCCTTGCCGTACACGACCTCGTCGTGCGACAGCGGCAGCAAGAAGTTCTCGTTGAAGGCGTAGATCAGCGAGAAGGTCAGCTCGTTGTGGTGCCAACACCGGTTCACCGGGTCTTCTTGCATGTAGTGCAGCGTGTCGTGCATCCAGCCCATGTTCCATTTCAGGCCGAATCCCAGCCCGCCCATGTCGGTGGGCCGTGACACCATCGGCCAGGCGGTCGACTCCTCGGCAATGATCTGCACACCGGGGTGGTCACGGTAGGCGCTGCGATTGAGCAGCCGCAGGAACTCGATGGCCTCGAGGTTCTCGCGTCCGCCGTCGCGGTTGGGAATCCATTCACCGTCCTGGCGCGAATAGTCCAGGTACAGCATCGACGCCACGGCGTCGACACGCAAGGCATCGATGTGGAACTCGTCCAGCCAGAACATCCCGCTCGACAGCAGGAAGGCCCGCACCTCGTTGCGACCGTAGTTGAAGATCAGCGAGTTCCATTCCGGGTGAAAGCCCTGGCGCGGGTCGGCGTGTTCGTACAGGTGGCTGCCGTCGAAACGCGCCAGGCCGTGCGCGTCGTCCGGAAAGTGTGACGGCACCCAGTCCAGGATCACCGCCACCCCCACCTGGTGCAGCGTGTCGACCAAGAACTTGAAGTCCTGCGGCGTGCCGTAGCGCGAGGTGCTGGCGAAGTAACCAGTGGTCTGGTAGCCCCAGGAGCCGTAGAACGGGTGCTCGGTGATCGGCATCAACTCGACATGGGTGAAACCCAGGCCGGTGACATAGGCCGCCAGCTGGGTGGCTGCCTCGCGGTAGTTGAGCATGCTGCCGTCGGCATGCCGCCGCCACGAACCCAGGTGCAGTTCGTAGATCGACATCGGGGCGTCCAACGCGTTGCGCGCCACGCGCTGCTTCATCCACGATGCATCGTTCCAGACATGGTCGTCGGCGCGCCAGGCGATTGACGCCGTGGCCGGTGCGCTCTCGGCAAAGCGCGCGAAAGGGTCGGCCTTCTCCAACCGCTCGCCGCTGCGCGACTGAATCGCGTACTTGTAGCGCTGACCCTGCGTGACCGCCGGAATCTCGACCTGCCACACGCCCGAGCCATCCGAGCGCGGCTGCGCGGGATGCGCGTCGGCACGCCAGTGGTTGAAGTCTCCGATGACCGACACCGCACGGGCGTCGGGCGCCCACACCGAGAAACGCGCGCCGCTGCCCAGCAGATGGCAGCCCATCTTGTCGTACAGGCGCGCGTGCGTGCCTTCGCGCAGCAGGTAGATGTCCTGCTCCGTCAGCGCCTGCGGCCCCCCAGTCGCGGTTTCGTCGCGCGCCACATCCAAGGTCTTGGGGACGGTGCCGGCACGGCGCCGATTGCCCTTTGATGTGACGGCCATTGACTCTCCAGGGGAAACGGTGATGGAACCTCTCGCCGATGCTGCCTTCTGGCGCACCGTGTCTTCAATACATTGGTCTCAATATATCACGGTGGTTTCGGCCGACCTGCCCGCCCCCGAACCGCGCCCGTTGCGCCCCGCTTTGACCAGCGCCAGCAGTTTGGCGATGGTGGCGCCCAGCCCGGCGCCCGGTTCGACGATGGGAACGCCCGGCCACGTCATGGTCTGGTTTCCTCCTGGATCGAACTCAATACGACTTGGGCAGGCCCAGCACCTTCTCGGCGATGAAGCACTGGATCATCTGCGGGCTGATGGGCGCGATGCGCGGGATCAGTGATTCGCGCAGGTAGCGTTCGACGTGATACTCGCGGGCGTAGCCGAAGCCGCCATGTGTCATCACCGCGGTCAGGCAGGCCTGGTAGCCCGCCTCACCGGCCAGGAACTTGGCGCTGTTGGCCTCGGCGCCGCATTCCTGGCCGGTGTCGTAGAGCTCGGCTGCCCGCTGCACCATCAGGTCTGCTGCTTCCAGCTGCATCCAGCGTTCGGCCAGCGGGTGCTGGATCGCCTGGTTCATGCCGATCGGCCGGTCGAACACCACGCGCTCCTTGGCGTACTGCACGGCCTTGCGCAGCGCCACCCGGCCCAGACCCACCGCCTCGGCGGCGATCAGGATGCGCTCTGGGTTCATGCCATGCAGGATGTATTCGAAGCCGCGCCCTTCGTCACCGATGCGGTCTGCCACCGGAATCTGCAAGCCGTCGATGAACAGCTCGTTCGAATCCACAGCCGCGCGACCCATCTTGTGGATCTCGCGCACCTGCACCCGGCTGCGGTCGAGCGTGGTGTAGAACAGCGACAGGCCGTGCTGCGGTCGCGCGCAGTCCTCGATCGGGCGGGTGCGTGCCAGCAGCAGCATCTTCTCTGCGACCTGGGCGGTGGAGATCCACACCTTCTGCCCATGCACGACGTAGTGGTCGCCAATGCGCACGGCACGTGTCTTCAGGCGCGTGGTGTCCAGCCCGACGCTGGGTTCGGTGACGGCGAAGCAGGCGCGCTCGCGCCCCGCGATCAGCGGCGGCAGCATGCGCGCCTGCTGCTCGGGGTTGCCGAACACCACCACCGGCTGCAGGCCGAAGACGTTCATGTGCACGGCCGAAGCGCCCGACATGCCGGCGCCGGATGCGGCAATCGTCTGCAGCAGCGTCGCGGCCTCGCGCATGCCCAGTCCAGAGCCGCCCAATTCGGTCGGCATGCAGATGCCCAGCCAGCCCGCCTGCGCCACCGCCTGGTGGAACTCGGTCGGGAAGCCGCCTTCGGTGTCCTTCTTCAGCCAGTAGGCGTCGTCGAAGCGCGCACACATCGACGCCACGGCTTCGCGGATGGCCTGCAGGTCGGTGCACGAGTGGTTCATTGAATCGGCTTGGGCCATGGATCGTCCTCATCGGTTTCACACGGCCGCGGGCGCGGCCCACTGGAGATTGAACCTGGCGCGAGGAAGCCACGCCTTCCAAGCCCTCACCGCGCATCTGACGCGCGACGATGCAGGACGCGACAGGCCCGGCGTTCAGCCGACCACATGCCTTCTATGGATTGCCGAGAAAGTCGCGCTTGCCGATGGCAACGCCGTGGTGGCGAAGGATGTTGTAGGCCGTCGTGGCGTGGAAGTACACGTTCGGCAGTGAATGTCCGAGCAGCAATTGCATGCCCTTGTAGCAGGTCGGCTTGCCGGTGACCGGCAGCACGATGTCATTGTCTTCAGTGCCGTCGATCCTCTCGGGTGGCACGCTGCGGATGAACGCGACCGTCCGGGCGATGCGAACCTTCAGCTCAGCCAGCGTCTTCTCGTTGTCTTCGTAAACCGGCACATCCATGCCCGCCAGGCGCGCGACGACGCTTCTGGCCTTGTCGCAGGCGATCTGCACCTGCTTGAAGAAGGGATACATATCAGGCGCCAGCCGGTAGTTCAACAGCGTGGCGACGTCGATGGGGTGCGTATCGACATGCACCTGTGCCTTGTCGAGGATGTTCGACAGGTTCTCGAGCGTGTTTGCCAACCGCGGCACGCTGGCCTGATACATGGAAATCGTCATGCTGGAATCTCCGCAACGTGAAGGGCCTGGCTCGGCAGGGACGATGCTGCCGATTGCTTCAGCAGCACTGACAGCTTGTCCACCAGCATGCGCAGCGTACCGCGTGCCAGCGTGACACACCCGCAGGGTTGAAACGGCCCGCCCAGGCGCAGCGACCCGAGGGCAGCACCTGAGCCTGAGTGCAGCACTCGGCAACGCGGCAAGGTCCCCGTCGAACCAATGCGTTTGACCTATTGCGATGAAGTCTGACGCAGCGCAAAGACAGCCGAGTCATTGCTTCAACGGTTTCCTATTCTGGTATTGCGGTACCATAATACTCTTATTGAGTTTGAAGGAGACCCGCGTGAGCCCAGCGAATCCGGACAGCCACGAAGCGCAACTCGGCGACATCCTCGATCGCTGCAACAGCCTTCGCCAGTCGCCGATGCCCGAAGTGGATGCTTTGCCAGAGAACTTTCACGGCACGCTAGGCCACTTCCCGGTCTACTTCCCCGAAGAGATCTCGCACGCCGCCGGCTTGCTGCCGATGAACATCCTCGGCGGTGGCAACAAGCTCGACATGAAGCACGCCGACGCCCACATGGGCTCGTTCGTGTGCTCGATCTGCCGCTCCACCGCCGAACTCGGGCTGAACGGGTCGCTGGCCGGCATGAGCGGGTTCGTCACGCACCCGATCTGCGACGCCGCCAAGCATCTGGCCGGCATCTGGGCGCGCAACTTTCCCGATCAGCGGGCGCAGATCCTCTATCTGCCGCAGAACCCGAACAGCCCGGGTGCAGTGCGATACATCGTGGCCGAGTACCAGCGTCTGCGCGCTGAATGCGAGCAGATGACCGGCCACGCGATCGACGACGCCGCTTTGGCCCGCAGCATCCGCATCTACAACCGCAACCGCCAGCTGTTGCGCGAGATGTATGCGATCCGGCGCGACGAACCCTGGAAGCTCAGCTGCACCGAGTCGTACTTGCTGCTGCGCGCGCGCACCCGCATGCCCTGCGAACAGCACAACGACATGCTCGAGGCGGCGCTGATCTCAATCCGCGCCCGCAACCGAGCCGCACAGGACAAGCCGCGCGTCGTCTTCGTCGGCGGCTTCTGCGAGCAACCGCCGCTGGAGATGCTCGAGGCGATGGACGACGCCTGCTACGTGGTCGACGACGACCTGCTGATCGGCCTGCGCTGGCTGACCACGGACGTTCCCGAGACGGCCGACCCGATGTGGGCGCTCGCCGAGAGCTTCGTTGAACGCAGTGCGGCCAGCCCCGTGCAGCACGACGAGCGCAAGTCGAAGGAGGGCTACTTGATGGCGATGATCGAGTCGAGCCGGGCCGACGCCGCGATCGTCACCGCCGCCAAGTTCTGCGAACCGGGGCTCGATGAACAGGTCGCCTGGTCCAAGCACCTGGATCAGGTCGGCACGCCCGTACCTGGTGCTCGAGTTCGAAGAAAAGATGACTTCCTTCGAGCAGATGGCGATGCAGCTCGAGACCTTTGCCGAATCCCTTCTGTTCGCCACGGCCTGAACGGAGACACACCATGAGCACCGAAACAATCGACACGACCGCAAGCACCGCAAATTCGAATGGCGTCCTGCCCGGTGAATTCGACGCCCGCCTTGAAGGCCAGCGGCTGATGACGGCCTGGTACGCCGGGCTCGAGCAGGCCAACGCGCGCCAACAGCATGTCGCCAACGTGTTCGTGATGGGCAACGCGGTCGAAATCCTGCGCACCTTCGACTTCCAGCTCGTCTTCCCCGAGATCAACTCGCTGCAGACCGGGGTGCGCAAGGTCTCGGAGGACTACCTGCGCGAGTCCGAGGACTACGGCTATTCGCCCGACGTGTGTTCGTACGTGAAGGCCGACGTCGGCTTGATCCTGCGCGAACAGAAGCACCCCGCCGGCCTGATTCCGAAGGCCGACATCGCGATCACGTCGAACATGTGCAGCACCTTCATCAAATGGGGTGAGATCTGGGAGCGCATGCTCAAGACCCAGACCTTCACCCTCGACCTGCCCGGCCAGCGCGCCGGCAACTGGCAGGTGCGCCGCGGCGACGCGCAGCACATGTCCGACGCACAGTGGGTCGAATCGCAGTTTCGTGACTTGATCGCGCGCTGCGAGAAGATCACCGGCAAGAAGTTCGATCTCGACCGCCTCGCCGAAGTCGAGCAGCGCGTGAACCAGATGGTCTTCCACTGGAACAACGTGATGGCGCTGAACCGCGCCTGCCCGGCGCCGTTCAACGCCATGCTCGACGGCCTGACCTACATGGGCATCATGAACGTCTATCGAGGCACGGTCGAGGGCGTCGAGTTCATGCGCAAGCTCGAGGAACAGTTGCGCGCGAAGGTCGCGCGGGGCGAGGGCCGGGTTGCCGAAGAGCGCTTCCGGCTGCTGTTCTCGGGAACGCCGTGCTACGTCTCGATGCGCCGTCTGATCGAACTCTTCGAGAGCTGGGGCGGCGTCTTCGCCTACTCCGACTACCTCACCTTCGCGGCGGGCGGCATGGACGCCGGCGAGCTGGCCTACGACACCTCGCGGCCGCTGGAAAGCCTGGCCGAGGTCACCGCCCTCGCCGCGCAGCGTGGCATGTCCAACCAGTTCTTCGCGCATGAGCGGCTGGCCCAGCAGATCAAGGACTACGACGTCGACGGCATCGTCTTCCACGGCATCAAGAGCTGCCGCTTCGTGTCCTCGGGCATGGCCGACACGCGCAACTACCTGAACAAGCGGCTCAACATGCCGAGCCTGTACATCGAGTCGGACCTGATCGACCCGCGCTACTGGTCGGACGCGCAGATCAAGAACCGGGTCGACGCCTTCTTCGAGTCGCTGCACCAGCGCGGCGGCTCGGCGCCGCAGTCGGGCAAGCCCGTTGCGCAACCCAGCAGGAGCGAAGCATGAAGTACGTTGGCGGCGTCGACGTCGGGTCGACACAGACGAAGGCGGTGATCATCGACGAGAACTGCAAGGTTGTCGGGCGCGCCCTGCTCGACATGGAAACCAGCATGGTCACAGTTGCCGAAGACGCCTTCACGGCTGCGCTGGCCGACGCGGGGATCGAAAGGGGCGACGTGGTGCGCGTCGCCGGCACCGGCTACGGCCGCTACAACGTCACCTTCGGCGACGAGCAGGTGACCGAGATCAGCTGCCATGCGCGCGGCGCGGTGGCGCTGTTTCCGAACACCCGCACCGTGATCGACATCGGCGGCCAGGACACGAAGGCGATCGCCGTCAAGCCCGACGGGCAGGTGGCGGACTTCACCATGAACGACAAGTGCGCCGCCGGCACCGGCCGCTTTCTGGGCGCGGCGTCGTATGCGCTCGAAATGCCGCTCGGTGAACTGGGGCCGCTGGCCCTGAAGTCGCAGAACCCGGTGCGCATCACGACCACCTGCACGGTGTTTGCCGAGTCCGAAATCATCAGTCACCTGGCCCGGGGCATCCTGCCTGAAGACGTGCTGATGGGCGTGCACCAGGCGATCACGAGCCGCTGTGTCGCGCTCGCGCGGCGCGTCGGCATTCACGACGAGGTCACCTTCACCGGCGGCGTCAGCCGCAATGTGGCGATGGTGCAACTGATCGAGAAGGCCGTGAAGATGAAGATCAACGTCAGTCCGGATGCGCATTTCTGCGGCGCGCTCGGCGCAGCGCTGATGGCGCACGAACACGCGTTTCAACCGGCAGCACAGACCGCTGCCGAAGCCGCTTAGGAGAACAACATGCTGAATGTGGTTGGCATCGACATCGGATCGACCTACACGAAAGCGATCGCGCTGAACTCGAAGCGCGAAGTCGTCGGCACCGCGGTGCGCCGCACGGGATTCAAGCTGGCGGTGGCCGCCGAAAGCGTGTTCGAAGACCTGCTCAAGAACAGCGGCCTGGCGCGCGAGGACGTGAGCTATGTCGCGGCCACCGGCTACGGACGCTACACGGTGCCGTTTCGCCACGCGCAGATCACCGAACTGACGGCGCATGCACAGGCCGCAGTGCATCTGTTCCCCGACACGCGCACCATCCTCGACATCGGTGGCCAGGACATCAAGGCGATCCGGGTCGACGGCGAGGGCCGCGTCACGGCCTTCCGCCTGAACGACAAATGCGCCGCCGGTACCGGCGCCTTCCTCGAGAAGACCGCGCGCTACCTCGGCCTGACGACCGAAGACATCGGCCCGTACGCCATGCGTTCGACAGCGCCCAAGCCGATCAGCAGCGTGTGCGCGGTGTTTGCCGAATCGGAGGTCATCAACCACCTGTCCAACGGCATTCCAGCCGAGGACATCATGATGGGCGCAATGGTCTCGCTCGGCGGCCGCGCCATCCAGCTGATGCGCCGGGTCGGGCTGCAAAGCGGCTACATGCTGACGGGTGGCATGACGCGCAACGAGGCGATGGTCAAGGCGCTCGAAGAGTCGCTGGGTGAGACCTTCCACGTCGCACCGAATGGCCTGGGCCAGTTGAACGGGGCCTACGGTGCGGCCTTCATGGGGCTGCGCCGGGTGGAGAAGCTGCTGGCCGAAGGCAAGCCGATCCCACCCACGGCGGGTCAACAAGACGAGGGCGCACCAGAACCCACGGTGCGCCGCTGGTCGGCAATGGCAGCCACACGCAAGCGCTTCGAGCCCTGTGGCAGCGACAACGCAGAATCTGGCGAATGCCCGGTGGTGTCGATCAAGGTGGTGAAAAAGCCGGTTGAGGTGCACGCATAGGCAACGTACACGACCAGACGACCGGTCAGCGCGCAGGGCGCCGGCGGCCCCAGCCCAAAGGAATGGCGATGGAATCGATCAACGACTGCATGACAAGGGACCACGCGGCTTGCGACGCGTCACTTGAGCGCGCCGCTGACGCCGCGCACAGCGCGGACTGGCCAGCACTGCAACGTGAGGCGGGCGCATTCCTCGCGCACATCGCGCGCCACATCGAGCTTGAGGAAGACCTGCTGTTCCCGGCATTCGAGCAAAGCACGGGGATGTCGAGCGGCGGGCCCACCGAGACGATGCGCAGCGAACATGTGCAGATGCAGCCGCTTTTCGCGCAGATGCGCGACGCCGCGACGGCAAAGGACGCCGCAGGCTACCTGGGTGCCGCGCAGGCGATGCAAGAGATCTTGCAACTGCACAACATGAAGGAAGAGCAGATGATGTATCCGATGCTCGACCAGTCGCTCGGCGCCCAGGCTGCGGCAGCGATGGTTGACGAATGCCGACGCGCACTCGACGCTCTGGCCTGAACCCTGGCTTGCAAGGCGCACGGGCTGCCGTGCCATGCAGTGGCGCAGCTCGGCTGACTCAGCCCGCCGCGCTTGCCTGATACCCGTACCTGTCGCTTTGACCGTCAAGTTGCGCATCCCATGGCATGCGGTCTCCCGACGCGCCGGGTCTGCGCGCAAGCAGAAAAAAAGCACTGGGCGCTTCCGCCAAGTGCTTGATTTCTTTTCCTAATTTGGTAGGCGCGATTGGACTCGAACCAACGACCCCCACCATGTCAAGGTGGTGCTCTAACCAGCTGAGCTACGCGCCTGGGTCAGCCGACGAGTATAACGCAGCGGCGATGAACTGGATCCTGCACATGGACGACGGTTGCGTGGTCGTGAACAAACCCGCAGGCCTGCTGTCGGTGCCGGGGCGCGGTGACGACAAGCAGGATTGCGCCTGGCAAAGGGTTCAGCGCGATGTTGCCGATGCGCTGGTGGTGCACCGGCTGGACATGGCAACGTCGGGACTGCTGCTCTTTGCGCGCGGGCCCACGCTACAGCGCGCCTACAGCATGGCGTTTGAAGCGCGCAGCGTGCACAAGCGCTATGTGGCGCTGGTGATGGGCGATCCCGGCCATGAGCAGGGCCAGATCGATCTGCCGCTGGCCGCCGATTGGCCGAACCGGCCGCGGCAGCAGGTGAATCACGAGGTCGGCAAGCCGTCGTCGACACGCTGGCGCGTTCTGGCGCGCGAGGCAGCCGGTCGCACGCGGGTCGAGTTCGAACCGCTGACCGGCCGCACCCACCAGCTGCGGGTGCACGCCGCTGCCATGGGCTGGCCGATCGTCGGCGACGCGCTGTATGGCGCGCCGGCCGCTGCGATGGCGCCGCGCCTGCTGCTGCACGCCACCGAGCTGTCGCTGCCCCACCCGCTGCACGGCAGGACACAAGGCTGGAGTTCGGCGGCGCCGTTCTGACCCTGGGCCCGACGATCAGCGCGCGGGCGCCAGCAGCGGCGCCCGCAGACGGCGGTCGAAATCGGCGATCGCCACCACCTGCATCACGGCCTTGCCGCTGGATTCGTCCCACGCGATGGCCAGCCCGCGGTCAGGGTACAGCCAGTGGTGCACCGAACCGTCGCCGGGGCGGTCTTCAGCCGGCGCGCCGAAGCGTGCGCTCAACAGCGCCTTGTCGATCCGGCTGGCGGGCAGAAAACTCAGGCCCACGATCGGCATGCGCAGCGCCAACGCGAGGTCGTCGCGGTGCAGGGCCCAGCGCTGCGCCTGAGCATCGATCACCTGGCGCCGTGGGGACCGTTCGCGCCAGCGCGCCAGAATCTCGGGTGCGACATCGGTGGCCAGCACCAGCTTGCCGACGATGCCGCCGCCGATCCAACGTTCGACATAGGCCTCGAGCGCCGGGCCCAGCCCGCGCGACTCGATCACCGCCAGCTGCAGATCGTCACCCCAACGTTGCATGGCATCGGCCAGCGTGGCGCCCGGCACCTGCAGGCCGAAGGCACTGACAACGCCGGTCTTGCTGCGCTCGATGACCCAGGGCGCAGGCAGGTCACCGGGTCGGGCCCGGGGCGCTGCGCCGGGATTCAGCATCTGCCACAGCAAGGGCGCCAGCGCAACCAGCAGCACCAGCAGGCTGGCGACCAGGGCCCAGGCGAAGGGACTGCGAATCTTCATCGGGCCGGATCATGCCAGTCGCGGCTCGATATGCTCGGCAGCATGAAACCTACCCTGTCCATCGTCACCGGTGCATCGCGCGGGCTCGGCCGCGCGGTGGCCGAACAGTTGCTCGCGCGCGGCCACCAGCTCATCTCGATCGCGCGGCGCGCGCCCGAAGGCCTGGCTTCGCCCCAGCTGCAGCACTGGTCCACCGACCTGGTCGACGCGCGGCCGGTGGCCGCTCGGCTGGCGGCCTTTCTGGCCGAGCAGGGCCCGCAGGCCTACGCTGCCGCCAACCTGATCAACAACGCGGGCGTGGTTTCGCAGCTGGCACCACTGGCCGATCTCGAAGCCGACGATCTGCAGCAGGCGCTGCGCGTGGGCCTGGAAGCACCGACCCTGTTGACGTCCGCCTTCCTGCACGCCACCGGCGACTGGCAAAGCGTGCGCAAGGTGGTGCTGGTGTCGTCGGGCCTGGGCCGGCGCGCCATGGCCGGCAGTGCCTCGTATTGCGCCGCCAAGGCCGGGCTGGACCACCTGGCGCGCGCGGTGGCGCTGGAAGAAGCCGGGCGCTCGCACGGCGCACGCATCGTCTCGCTGGCCCCCGGCGTGATCGACACCGACATGCAGTTGCAGTTGCGCAGCGCCGACCCGCAGCGCTTTGCGGAACGTGCGCGCTTCGTCGGTCTGCACAGCGCCGGGCAGCTCGACAGCCCGCAGGCGGCGGCCGCGAAACTGCTGGCCTACCTGGACCGCGCCGACTTCGGCAGCAACCCGGTGGCGGACGTTCGCGACGCCTGACCGCGGATCGCGGCCCTGCTGCCCCGCTATCCCAGCATCACGCCAATGCCGCGCACCGTGCGCAGCAGCGGGTGGTCGGTGGGCACGCAGCGGTTGCGTCCGGCCACCTCGGCGATGGCCACGCTGCCGACGGTGTCACCCTGCAGCGTGACCATGCGCCCGAAGCGCTGCTGTCGCACCAGCTCGGCGGCGTGGTAGCCGAATCGCGTGGCCAGCACGCGGTCGAAGGGCGTGGGTGAACCGCCGCGCTGCACATGGCCCAGCAGCGTGGTGCGCACTTCGCTGTCCAGCTGCTGGCTGAGCGCCCGTTCCAGCGCATGGCCCACTCCGCCCAGCCGCAGCGGGTCAGGGCTGTCGGCAATGCGTTCGCGCACCGTCAGTTCGCCGTCCTGCAACCGCGCACCTTCACCGATGCAGATCAAGGTGTAGCCTGGATCGATCTCGCGCGCGCGGCAATGCGCAGCCACCGCGTCGACATCGACCGGCAACTCGGGCAGCAGGATCACGTCGGCGCCGCCGGCGATGCCGCCTTCCAGCGCAATCCAGCCGGCATAGCGGCCCATGGTCTCGGCGATCATCACGCGGCCATGGCTGCGTGCCGTGGTCTCCAGCCGATCCAGCGCGTCGGCCACCACCGCCACCGCACTGTCGAAACCGAAACTGCGGTCGGTGTGAAAGAGATCGTTGTCAATCGTCTTGGGCACGCCCACCACGGGTAGACCCAGAGCTTCGAAGCGGTGCGCGATGGCCATCGTGCCGTCGCCGCCGATCGCCACCAGTGCGTCCAGCCCCAGCCGGCGCACGCAGTCCATGGCCTGCGCCGAGCAGTCGGCGCCCTGGGCACCGAAGAAATGGAACGGGTCACAACGGTTGTGCGTGCCCAGTACCGTGCCGCCCTGCGCCAGCAGGCCTTCGACGGCATGGGCGTCGAGCGGGCGCGACCTGCCCGTCAGCAGGCCGAGAAAACCCTGCTCGATGCCGGTCACGCGTGCCTGGGCCTCGTTGATCAGCGCCAGCGTGACTGCGCGAATGACGGCGTTCAGCCCCGGGCAGTCACCCCCGCCCGTCAGGATTCCGATGTGCATGGCGTGATCATTGCAGCCACGTGGCCAGATCGGACTTGAGCTTGCTCAGGTCTTCGCTGCGCGTGTACATCATGTGGCCGGCGTCGTAGTAGTGGTGCGTGATGCGTGCGGCCACGTCGGCAGGCACGTCCAGATGCGCCAGCGACCAGTCACTGGCGCTGTAGGGCGTGCCCAGGTCGTAGCGCCCGCTGGCCACGAACACGCGCAGATGATCGTTGCGTCGCATCGCGCGCGCCAGGTCGGGCGTCGTGCAGGCATAGGCATTGCCCTGCGCTTCACCACGGTTCCAGTTCCAGGCTTTGTGGGCGGCGTGGTTCAGCACCTCGTAGCGCTGCTCAATCGGCAGGCCGAGGGTCTGCCCGTAGTAGCCCATGGCGGCCGCGGTATAGGCCGGCGCGATGCCTTCGATGCCAGGGTCGAACACCATGTCGCGTTTGCGCGTGGCACCCATCGGCGCCGTCGCGCGGGCATCCAGCCGGCCGACCACGCGGCCGCGCGAACGCAACGCTTCGACGAAATAGCTGTGGTCATCGATGCGCAGGTTGTGGTCCTCGACCAGGGTCTGCGGCAGGCCGGTCAGCTCGGCGATGCGACTTGCTACCGCGGCACGGCGGCGCGGGTCCAACCGCTGGCCGGCATGCAGCGCGGCCAGGTAATCGTCGGCGACGAAGGCCTCGGCCGCCGCGCGCGCGGCCGCGGGTGATTCAGCCAGCGGGCCCTTCAGAAGGCCGTGGTACTGCGACACGTTGGCCAGTGCGGGCAGGAACAACGCAAACGGCAACTCGTTGGCCGGGTCGAAGATCAGGGTCTGCAGGTCCATCGCGCAGCTGATCAGCACCAGCCCCGACAGCGCCAGGCCGGCCGACTGCAGTGCATCGGCCAGCGCGGCACCACGTGTCGTGCCGTAGCTTTCGCCGGCCAAGTAGACGGGCGATCCCCAGCGCTGGTGGCGTGTCAACCAGGTGCGCATCACCTCGCCCAAGGCTTCGACGTCACCATCGACACCAAGCATGCGCTTGCGC
This sequence comes from Rubrivivax sp., assembly GCA_016707445.1. Taxonomy (GTDB): domain Bacteria; phylum Pseudomonadota; class Gammaproteobacteria; order Burkholderiales; family Burkholderiaceae_C; genus Rubrivivax. The sequence continues at coordinate 48,699 of JADJHR010000005.1, read as the reverse complement.
GCGGCCTCGCTGGCGCAGACCGACCAGCCGGTGTGCGGCGGATCAATGAAGACGAGATCGAAATGGTCGAACCAGGTGAGCGGGTTGTCGACCACCTGGAACGGCGCCCGGGCGGCCGAACCGTCGTCGGGAACGACCACGCGCTTGGGGCCCAGCGCGCCCAGGTGCAGCCAGATCGACGCCGAACCCGGCCCGCCGTTGAAGGCAAAACACACCGGCCGGTCGGGCGAACGGCTGCCCTGGCGCCGGTAGCTGGTGACCATCACCGCCGCTTGCGCGTCACCGCTGGCGCCTTCGAAGCCCTGCGCCGTCACGGGCAGAAACTCGACACGAGCTTCGTAGCGCAGCGGCCCGGGCCGGCCTTTCGGGTGCACCGTGCCTTCGCTGATGGCGGGTGCCCGCGCCAGCAGCCGGTCCACCACCTGCTGCAGCTTCTTGTCGCTGTCGGCAGGCGCGCCGGGTGCAGCCGCCGTGCCGGTGGTGGTCTTGCTACTGTCGTCTGCCATGGGATAGTTCTTTCGGTCTGTGCGTCAGCCCTGCAGCCAGCGGGCGTATTGGGCCAGGTCGACATTGCCACCACTGAGCAGCACGCCCACACGCTGGCCGCGCAGGTCGATCGCACCTTCCAGCAGCGCCGCTGCGGCCAGGCAGCCGGTGGGCTCGACCACCATCTTCATGCGCTCGCCAAAGAAACGCATGGTCTCGATCAGCTGCGCGTCGCTGACCGTGAGCACACCGCTGACCAAGGCCTGCATCACGGCAAAGGTCAGCGCGCCGCAGGCCTGCGTCTGCGCGCCATCGGCGATCGTGCGTGGCGTGTCGATGTGCACGATCTCGCCGCGCGCCAGGCTTTGCTGCACGTCGTTGCCGGCTTCGGGTTCGACGCCCCACACGCGCACGCCCGGCGAGCGCCCATGCGCCGCGACGGCACTGCCCGAGATCAGCCCGCCGCCGCCGACGCAGACCAGCAGCGCGTCCAGCGGGCCCACGTCCTCGATCAGTTCGAGCGCAGCCGTGCCCTGCCCCGCCATCACGTCGGCGTGATCGAAGGGTGGAATCAGCGTCATGCCGCGTTCAGCCGCGATGCGTCGGCCGATCGCCTCGCGGTCCTGCGTGTAGCGGTCGTACAGCACGATCTCGCTGCCAGACCTGCCCTGCAGGTAGCCGCGCGTGGCGGCCAGCTTGGAGGGCGGAGCGTCCTGCGGCATCACGATCACCGCCGGCATGCCCAGCAACCGGGCCGACAGAGCGATGGCCTGCGCGTGATTGCCCGATGAGAAGGCGATCACGCCGGCTTCGCGCTGCGGCGGGCTGAACCGCGCCAGTGCGTTGTAGGCACCACGGAACTTGAACGCGCCCATGCGCTGGAAGTTCTCGCACTTGAAGTACACCTGCGCGCCGGTGCGTTCGTCCACCGTGCGCGACGTTCTCGCCGGCGTGCGGTGAACCACGCCGCGCAGCCGACCGGCGGCGGCGGCAACGTCGGCAAAACCGATGGCAAGGTTTGGCGTCATGGGTCGAGCATAGCCTGCGGGCCCTGGAAGCCATCGCGCCTGAGGGTGACGACCAGGGTGTCGCGGTGCGCGGGCTCGGCGCCGTGCAGCGGCTGGATCGGCGTGCTTTCGTGGATCACGCGTGCGTCGTCGAGCAGCAGCACGCTCCAGGGCTGGGTCAGCGTGAAGCGCAGGCCTTGCGGGCCGCGAGCGTCGAACACGCGCGTTTCACCACCCTTGATACCCTGGCGCGAAACCAGGAACACCGCGACCAGATCGACTCCGTCGCGATGCGCACCTTCGGGTGTGGGGCGACCGATGCCGTCGGTGGTGTCGATGCGAAAGACATGCGCTTCGGCGTACCAGCGCGCAGCACCATGGCATGCGCTGGCCAGGGCGGCCAGGCCCAGCAGCAGCTGCGCCCAATGCGGATCAGCGGTCAACGCATCCGGCAAGGGTTCGAACCAGCGCTCGATGCCCCCATGCAGCGCGTTGTATTCGACCGGCTGCCAATGGGCCCGGTGCGGCATCAAGCGCAGCTGCGCACCATCGATGGTGAAACAGCCATGGCGCCGACGCCGGTAGCGGCCACGATCACGCAAGTAGCGGTCGGGTGGCAGGTCGCGCCAAAACGCATACCAAGCGACAGGCAGCTCGGTCCAGCCGGCCATGCGGCAAGTGGCGTCGGCATCGAGCACGGCAAAGCCCGCCGCAGCCATCTGGGCGGGAAGGTCGCACCAGGCGGTCAGGGGCGGCGGTGGTGTGGTGTTGGGCATGGACAAATCGGCTGACGCGGCAGTGCGGCGCGAGCGCGACACCGGCACGATTGGAGTGATTCCTCGAATGTCTTGTCAGCCCGGGCACCCGTTCGGCCGTTAAGGTTGGTGTGGACTCCGAAAACAGGCCCGCATTGAACGCAACCGTACCGATCGAACGCCCGCCGATGGACTTGGTCGACATCATCGATTTCAAGTGGCTGATGGCCAGCGAGGGCCTGCGCGTGCATGTCGAACGCCTGCAGAACGATCCGGCGTATGCGCTGGCCTGCCTGGACCGGGCGGATGCGTCGCCACATCATGCCGTGCGCGAGTCGGCTCGGCGCCTGCGCTGCGGGCTGGGCCTGAGCGGCACCTGAACGTTCAACGCACATCGCCCTGACCCTCGGGCGGACGCAAGGCTTCCTGCTCGCGCAGTTCGGTCTTCAACACCTTGCCATAGTTGTTCTTCGGTAGATCCTGGACAAAACGATAGGCCTTGGGCCGCTTGTAACGCGCGATGTGATCCAGGCAGTGGGCATCGAGCTCGGCACTGGCCACGGCCGCAGTGGTCACCACGTAGGCCACCACGGTTTCGCCCCATTCGGGGTCGGGCCGGCCGATGACGCTGACTTCGGCCACGGCCGGATGCATCAGCAGCACCTCTTCGACCTCACGCGGATAGACGTTGTTGCCGCCGCTGATCACCAGGTCCTTGCTGCGATCGAGCAGCGTGAGAAAGCCCTCTTCGTCCAGGCGGCCGATGTCGCCCGTCCACAACCAGCCGTCGCGCAAGGCCGATGCCGTGGCTTCGGGGTTCTGCCAATACCCAGTCATCACCACGTCGCCGCGCACGCAGACTTCGCCGATCAGGCCCGGGGTCAGCACGCCGCCATCGGTACCCCGGATCGTGACTTCGACCATCGGCTGCGGCAGCCCCACCGACGCCATGCGTTCGCGCCAGCGAGGATGGCCGCGGTCTTCGATCACCGATTTCGGCAGCACGGTGATGGTCATCGGACTTTCGCCCTGGCCGTAGATCTGCGCCAGGTGCGGGCCCAGCGCTTCGCGTGCTGCCTCCAGGTCGGCCAGATACATCGGCGCCCCGCCGTAGACGATGGTGGCCAGGCCATCGACGGCAACACCGCTGACACGCACATGCTCGGCCAGCCGGCGCACGATGGTGGGTGCGGCAAAACACGAGGCGTTGCGCCAATGCGCGGCCAGCGAGAAGAACTCGGTCGCGTCCAGACCGCCCGATGCGGGAATGACGTTGACGCCTGCGTTCATCACGTAGGCCAGGTGGTACATGCCGCTGCCATGCGACAGCGGTGCCGGGTGCAGGCAGCTGTCGCCCGCCGTCACCGGCTGCACCGTGGCCACGTAGGCCATGGCGGCCCAGCGCAGGTTGCGATGCGTCAGCGTCACGCCCTTGGGGCGGCCGGTGGTGCCGCTGGTGTAGAACAACCAGGCGGGGTCGTCCTCGTGGCATTCGACCGGCGATTGCAGCGCGCCGGTGATCGGCGTCACGGGCTGGCACCACAGACGGACATCGTCGCCCCGATGCGGCTGCAGCTCGGCGGCATGACGCTCGTCGACCAGGCAGGCCTTGGCGCCGCACTGCGCCAGGATCCAGCCGGCCTCGCGGCCATGCAGACGGGCATTCATCGGCACAGCCACCACACCCATCCACCACAGCCCCCACCAGGCCACCAGATAGTCGGGGCGGTTGTCCATGAACAGGCCGACGCGGTCGCCAGCCTGCAGCCCCTGCTGCCGCGCCCAGTCTGCGAAGCCGCAGGCGGCATGCGCAAAGGCGGCGTAGTCATACACCGTTTCGCAGCCGAGTGCGACTGCGGGCCGCGAGCCCTGTGCCAGCGCATTGCGATACAGCCACAGGGCCAGGTTCATTGGTAGACGTTGGTTCCTAAGCGGCCCGAAGGCCGGGTTCAGAGCCAACGCCCCCGTTCAAACCGTGCATGCGGATTTCCCGCACACGGCTTACCAGTGGTCTGTCGGCTCGCAGCATTACGCAGTCCTCCCTTTGCCAGGAGGTTTGCCCGGGTAGCGGATCGTTCCGCGCAGGCGATGCAATCCAAGGCTTTCAAAGTACTCTCGATCCCAGTGCTGGGCTTGGCCCGGCCGCAGGCTGCGTCCCGCTCGCTTGACGCGCAGGCTGCGCAGCCGCTTCTCGACGTAGGCATCCACGTCGATGAAGTGATTGGCCGCGTTGCCCGTTTGGAAGTACTGCCCCCAGCCACGCAGCACCGGGTTGAGCTGGGCAATCACGCTTCGCACATCCTGATGACAGCGCCAGCGCGGGGTCAGCTCCCGCACGCTCTCGCACTCGGTTCATCGCCTTGCGACCCGGCCAGTTCTGCAGGTAGTAGCGCCTGAGGCCCTTTTGCTGCCACAGCCGCCCGCTCATGCGCTTGTGCAGATGACAGCCCAGGAAGTCAAAGCCCTCCCGGCCTTGCGTCAACACTACGCGCCGCGTCTTCTGCGCATGCAGCTTCAGCCCCAGCCGGCCCAGCACATGTTCGATGCGGCGCTGGCTTTCTTCGCAGGCCTGTGCGCTGCGGCACATCACCACGAAGTCGTCCGCATACCGCACCAGTTCGCCCAGATGCGCGCCATGCTTGGCCCACACCCGGTCCAGCACATGCAGGTAGATGTTCGACAGCAACGGCGATATCACGCCACCCTGCGGCGTTCCCGCCACCGGGTGGCTCACCACCCCGTCTTCCATCACCCCAGCCTGCAGCCACTGTCGCACCAACTTGAGCATCTTCCGGTCGCTGACCCGCTGGCCCACCAGGGTGAGCAGCTTGCCGTGCTCGATGCTGCCGAAGTAGTTCTCGATGTCGGCGTCCAGCACGTGATCCGCGCCTTGGTTGCCCAGTTGCCTGAGCCGCTGCAACGCCATCTGCGCACTGCGCTTAGGCCGGAACCCGTACGAACACGGCCCGAAGTCCGCCTCGCAAATAGGCTCCAGCACCAGCTTGGCCGCCATCTGTACCACCCGATCCCGCACCGTCGGGATGCCCAGGGGTCGCTTCGCCCCATCTGCCTTTGGAATGTAGGCGCGCCGCACGACCTGCGCACCGTACGCGCCCGCGCGCAGCACCTCGCCCAGCTCTTCCAGGAAGCGCCGGACTCCGTACTGCTCGATTTCGCCGATCGTCAACCGATCAACGCCCGCTGCGCCCTTATTGCGGCGCACTCGCTTCCACGCCTCGTGCAGGACGTCACCCCTGCACATCTGGCCGTACAACGCATGGAAGCGCCTTCCCGGTGCACGCTTGGCTGCGGCCCAGAGCTGCCTTTGCAGTTGTCGCACTTTGTCGCTCGGTTCATCACCGACGGGGTCGTTAGGCACGGTCTGGCCGGCCATTCCCTCGCGCTTACCCGCTCCATCAGCATGACCACCGCAGGGACCCTTCCCCTCCAGCCGCGTTATGCCGCACGGCCTTCGTCGGCACGGCTGGCGCCGCCCCGTCCGGTACTACGATCCCCTCGGACTCCCGCTGCGCACGACTCGACTTCGCCTTGGGCTTATACGAGCTCGCATGCCCCGACAAGGGCCGCGCAGACGGGCCTCTCACGTTCCGCTCCAGTCCTTGCACGCGTGCTGCGCCCCATACCCGCCGCAGCCACCAACGCGCTTCGGTTCTTGCGCCAGCGGTGTTGCCTTCGCCGTGAAATGAGCGGCTCGGCCTGCGGGTTGTAAATCTGTCGAGGCTGCAGGCTTCACTTCATGTTGCGGCCCGCGTGCTTGCTCCCCGCTGAACGGCTTGCGCCGCTTCACGGGCTCTTGACGCCCCGCTCGGGCACGGAGGTCTCCCTCCACTGCCTGGGGCCTGCTACCCGGCGCTCCGACGCCTACCGGGACGGGACTCTCACCCGTTGGACTGGCGCAGCATGCAGCAGCACTACCTTCCCCCTTCGGGTTCAGTCGCACCTTTGCTTCGTGACGCACCATCGGGCGATTATCCTGGCGCCGAATGAGAACGGCCGCCCGCAGGCGGCCGTGGCATGCAGCGATCAGGCGATCTCTATGGCTTCACGTAGTCGCTGACGGCCTTCCAGCGACCGTCCTGCAGTTGCGACAGGCGCGACAGGTTGCTGCCCAGACGCTTCTGCGGGCCGAAGGTGGCCTCGGCGCTGCCGAAGATGTCGGGCGGGTAGACCATCGTGTCCATGGCCTTGATGAAGGTGTCGGTGGTCAGGTTGGCACCGGCCTTGCGCGCCGCCTGGATGAACGAGTCGATCACCAGGTAGCCGTAGACCGAGAAGACCGCCGGGTCTTCGTTGAACTTGGTCTTGTACTTCTTGGCCCAGAAGCTGATCTGCTGCGACGAGTCGTCGGTGTAGGGGTTCTGCACCGTCATCGTGGCGTACAGCCCGTCCATGGCCTTGCCGCCCAGCCTGTGGATCAGGTCGGTATACGCCGCGCTAGACCCCAGGAAGGTCGGGTTGAAGCCGGTCTTGCGCGACTCACCGATGGTGCCGATGGTCTCGCGGATGATGGTGCCCAGCACCACGAAGTCGCAGCCGGCGGCCTTCATCTTGGCCACCTGCGAGCTGAAGTCGGTGGCGCCCCGCTTGAACGAGGTCTTCTCGACCAAGCTCATGTTCATCGTCTTCAGGCCGTCTTCGGCACCACGCACCACCTCGTTCCCGAACTCGTCGTCCTGGTAGATCGTGCAGACCTTCTTCGCCGCCTTCTCGCGCACCAGCTTGGGCAGCGTCATGCGCATCTGGTCGTAGTAGGTGGCAGCAAAGGCAAACTTCAGCCGGTTGAAGGGCTCGTACATCTCGCGCGCCGCGGTCACCGGGAAGAAGTTGATCACGTTCTTCTCGAACTGCACCGGCATCGCCGCCATGTTCTGCGCCGTGCCGATGTGGCCCACCATCATGAAGATCTTGTCCTGGTTGACCAGCTTCTGCGCCGCCAGCACCGCCTTCTTGGGGTCGTAGCCCGAGTCTTCGAACAAGAGCTTGATCTTGCGGCCGTTGACGCCGCCCTGCTCGTTGACCTCGTCCACGCGCAGCATCATGCCCAGGCGCAGTTGCTTGCCGAAACCGGCGAGCGGGCCCGACAGGTCCTGGATCGAGCCGAGCACGATCTCGTTCTTGCTGACACCCTGCTGCTGGGCCAACGCGGCCCCGCCTGCCAGGGCCAGGGCTGCTGCGGCCGCTGCCATCACATGTCTGTTCATCGTCGAATCTCCTTCGGTTCGGTGGGAAAATCAGGGCTGGTACATGCCCTCGATCTGAGGCGCGTACTTCTCTTGTACCAGCTTGCGCTTGAGCTTCATGGTCGGCGTCAGCTCTTCGTCCTCGGCGCCGAGCTGGGCCTCGAGCAGCCAGAATTTCTTGACCTGCTCGACGCGCGCAAAGCGGTTGTTGACACGGTCGACCTCGGACTGGATCAGCGCACGCACTTCGGGCGCACGGGCCAGGCTGGCGTAGTTGCTGAACGGCACGTCGTGGTCCTGCGCGTACTTTTCGACATTCTCCTGGTCGATCATGACGATCGCGGTGAGATAGGCGCGCTTGTCGCCGATGATCACCGCGTCGGTGATGTAGGGCGAGAACTTGAGCTCGTTCTCCCACTCGCTGGGCGTCACGTTCTTGCCACCCGCGGTGATGATGATGTCCTTCATGCGGTCGGTGATGCGGAAGAACCCTTGCGCGTCGACCTCGCCGACGTCGCCGGTGTGCAGCCAGCCGTCGCCGTCGATGGCCTCGGCGGTCTTCTCGGGCTGGTTCAGGTAGCCTGCAAAGACATTGCGGCCGCGCAACAGGATCTCACCCGTCGTGTCGTCGAGGCGCACCTCGACGCCGTCGACGGCACGGCCGATGCTGCCGATGCGGATGGCGTCGGGTCGGTTGATGGTGCCGGTTGCGCAGGTTTCGGTCATGCCCCAGCCTTCGAGCATCGGCACGCCCAGCGCCATGTACCAGCGGATCAGATCGGGCGAGATCGGCGCCGCGCCGGTCAGCAGGTAGCGTGCGCGGTGGATGCCGACCAGCTTGCGCACGTTGTCCAGCGCCAGCCAGCGCGCCAGCCTGAATTGCAGCTTCAGCGCCGCCGGCACCGGCTGCCCGGCGAGCACGCGCTCGGCCACGCGGGCGCCGACGCCGGTGGCCCAGGCGTAGGTCAGCTGCTGCACGCGGCTGGCCTCCTTGACGCCGATGACCACGGCCGAATAGAACTTCTCCCACACCCGCGGCACCGCAAAGAAGATGGTCGGTGCGATCTCGCGCACGTTCTCGGGCACGGTATCGGGATTCTCGACGAAGTTCAGCACCGACCCGGCATAGATCGACGAGAAGGCGCCGATCATGCGTTCGGCGATGTGGCACAGCGGCAGGAAGCACATGCGCTCGTCGCCCTCGACCTGCGGCAGGCCGAGGTTGATCTGGCGCAGCGTCCAGGTCACCGCGCCGTGCAGATGCATCGCGCCCTTGGGTTTGCCGGTGGTGCCCGAGGTGTAGACCAGGATCGCCAGGTCGTCGGCGCCGCGGCTGGCCGCCCGGCGGTCGAACTCTGCGGGATGATCGCGGTCGAAGGCCGCGCCACGCTCGCGCAGTGCCGCCAGACTGATGACCTGCGGGTCTGCAAAATCGCGCAGGCCATCCATGTCGATGACCACGATCCACTGCAGCTGCGGCAGCCGTTCGCGCACCTCGAGCACCTTGTCGAGCTGCTCTTCATCCTCGACGAAGACGACGCGGGTGGCGGAGTCGGCACACAGGTACTCGACCTGTGACGCACTGTCGGTCGGATAGATGCCGTTGCTGACACCGCCGGCGCACAGCACGCCCAGGTCGGCCAGCACCCATTCGACCACGGTGTTGGACAGGATCGATGCCGTCTGCCCGGGCTGCAGGCCGATCGAGGCCAGGCCCATCGTGATCTCGCGCACCGCCTGCGCCGCGCCGGCCCAGGTCCATTCGCGCCAGATGCCGAGCTGCTTCTCGCGCATCCAGACCTTGTCGCCGCGCGCACGAACCGCGTTGCTGAACAGCTGCGGCAGGGTGTCGCCGGCCATCAACACCTTGTCCGATGGCTGCCACTTCGCCAGATCCCAGAGTCCGCTCATGCCGTCATCTCCAGGTCTTCTTCTTCTTCCAGCGCCGCTCGCCGCGCACGCCGGCTTCCTTCATGCCGAGGTAGAACTCTTTCACGTCGTCCTTCTCGCGCAGCACGGCACAGCGGTCTTCCATCACGATGCGGCCGTTTTCCAGCACATAGCCGTAGTCGGCCACGTTGAGCGCCATGTTGGCGTTTTGTTCGACGACCAGGATGGTGGTGCCGCGTTCGCGGTTGATGCGCACCACGATCTCGAAGATCTCTTGCGTGAGCTTCGGGCTCAAGCCCAGGCTGGGCTCGTCGAGCAGGATCATCTCGGGGCTGGCGACCAGCGCACGTGCGATCGCCAGCATCTGCTGCTGGCCGCCCGACAGCAGGCCGGCCTCTTGCCTTGCTCGCTCCTTCAGGATCGGGAAGTAGGCATACGACTGTTCGATGTCACGCGCCACACCATCGCGGTCGCTGCGCGTGTAGGCGCCCATCAGCAGGTTGTCGTGCACGCTCAGCAGCGGAAAGACCTCGCGCCCCTCAGGCACCTGCACCAGGCCCAGGCGCACGATGACGGCCGGGTCGCGGGCGGTGATGTCGGTACCCTTGAAATGCACGCTGCCGCGGCGCGGGTCGATGATGCCCGAGATGGTCTTCAGGATCGTCGATTTGCCCGCACCGTTGCTGCCCAGCACGGTAGCGATCTCGCCCTGGCGCACCTTCAGGCTGACACCGCGGATGGCGCGGATCGGGCCGTAGGCGCTTTCCACGTTGCTCAGGACCAGAACATCGTCGCTCATGCTGAGGGCCTGCGCAGGCTGGACAGATCGTGCGTCGATCCCAGGTAGGCCTCGATCACGCCCGGGTGGACCTGCACCTCGGCCGGCGACCCCTGCGCCAGCACCTCGCCCTGGTTCATCGCCAGCACGCGGTCGGACACCTTGGACACCAGCGACATGTCGTGCTCGACCATCAGCACCGTGATGCCGTATTCGCGGCGGATGTCGTCGATCCAGAAGGCCATGTCGTCGGTCTCCTCGACGTTCAGGCCCGACGAGGGTTCGTCCAGCAACAGCAGCTGCGGCTCGACGCACAGCGCGCGCGCCAGCTCGACCACCTTGCGCACGCCATACGGCAGGCCCGCGATCAGCGTGTCGCGGTGGTGCTGCAGGTCGAGAAAATCGATCACGCGCTCGACCTGCTCGCGGTCGTGCAACGCCGCCTTGCGCGCCGACGCGGTGAACATCAGATCGGCCCAGAAGCCGCTGCGACGGTGCGTGTGGCGGCCGATCAGCAGGTTCTGCAGCACGCTGGCGTGCTCGAACAGCTCGATGTTCTGGAAGGTGCGTGCAACGCCCATCGACGCCACCTCGTGCGCGGCACGCTGCGTCAGCTCGATACCGTCGAAATGGATGCTGCCGCCCGTGGGCGTGTAGATGCGGCTGATGAGGTTGAAGACCGTGGTCTTGCCGGCGCCGTTGGGGCCAATCAGCGTGAAGACCTCACCGCGCCGCACATCGAAGCTGACCTGGTTGACGGCCAGCACGCCACCGAAGCGCACGCTGAGATCGCGCGCGCTGAGCAAAGGGGTGGTGTCGGTGCTCATCGCAGGCGATCGGATTTCTGGAACGACTTCTGCCGCTTGAACATGCCGCGCCGGTAGAAGGGGAAGATCGAGAAGAAGGTGCGCACCTTGAGCCAGCGACCGTACAGCCCCATCGGCTCGAACAGCACGAAGGCGATCAGCACGATCCCGTAGACCGCGGCCTTCAGCCCCGGTGCCTGGCCGATGGCATCGGGCAGCAGGCCCTTGCCGGCGCCGATGACCTGCGGCATGGTGATCAGGAAGATCGCCCCCAGAAAAGCGCCGTGCACCGAGCCCAGTCCACCGATCACCACCATCAGCAGCAGGTCGATCGACTGGATGATGTCGAACTGGTCGGGGCTGAGAAACTTGATCATGTGCGCATACAGCGCGCCGCCCAGCCCGGCCAGGGCCGCCGACACGGCGAACGACAGCGTCTTGTAGTAGGCAAGGTGGATGCCCATGCTCTGCGCCGAGATCTCAGAGTCACGGATGGCGACGAAGGCGCGCCCGGTGGGCGCCCGCAGCAGGTTCAGCACCGCCAGCGTCGAGCCCACGGCGAGCAGCAGACACAGGAAGTAGAACTCGACCCCGCTGTCCAGTGCCCAGCCGAAGATCTGCGGCGCCTTCACGTGCAGGCCGGCGTTGCCGCCGGTCAGCGATTCCCAGCGCGCAAAGACCTCGGCCACGATGAAGCCGAAGGCCATCGTCGAGATGCCCAGGTACATGCCCTTGACGCGCAGCGCCGGCAGCCCCACCACCACACCCACCGCGGCCGACAGCAGCGCCGCCGCCGCCAACGCCAGCGGGAACGGCAGGCCGGCGTTGACGAGCACGGCCTCGGTATAGGCACCGACGCCTAGAAAAGCCGCGTGGCCGATCGAAAACAAGCCCGTGAAACCGGCCAGCAGCATCAGCCCCAGACCGACGATGCCGTAGATCAGCACGAAGGTCAGCTGCGCCAGCGCGTACTCGGAGATCAGCCACGGCGACGCCGCCAGCACGAGCAGCAGCAGCGAATACCAGAACCGGTGCCCGCCGTGCTTGGCGAGGTTGAGGTCCTGCTCGTAGCGGGTCTTGAAGGTGAAGCGCATGCTGACCTACACCTTCTTGCGCATGGTTTCACCGAACAGACCGTTCGGTTTGAGCATCAGCATGAGCAGCACCACCACGTAGGCGGCGATGTCCTTGAAGCCTTCGGGCAGGTAGAAGCCCGACAAGGATTCGACGATGCCGATCACCAGCCCGCCGACGATTGCGCCGGGCAGGCTGCCGAAGCCGCCCACCACCGCGGCCGGAAAGGCCTTCAATCCGATGAAGCCCATGTTCGCGTGCACGAAGGTGATCGGCGCCAGCAGCAGCCCGGCCACAGCGGCCACGGCCGCTGCCAGGCCCCACACCAACCCGTTCAGGCGTTGCACCGGGATGCCCATGTAGTAGGCCGCCAGCTGGTTCTGCGAGCTGGCCTGCATCGCGATGCCCACCTTGCTGAAGCGAAACAGCACGAACAGCCCGCCGCACAGCAGCACGGTGACGCCGATGACCACCAGCTGCTCGACGTTGAGCACCAACTCACCCAGGCGCAGCACCTGGTCCTTGTACGGCACCGGCAGCGTGTGGGTTTCAGTGCCGATGCCGGGAATCATCGTGATGGCACCGCGCGCCACGTAGCCGATGCCGAAGGTCAGCATCACGATCGAGAAGGCCGGCTGGCCCAGGATGGGCCGGATCACCAGCCTTTCGGTCAGCACGCCGAAAAGGCCCATGGCCAGCACCGTGGCCAGCACCGCCAGCCAGAACGGCCAGCCCAGCATCGTCATCAGCACCAGCCCGAGAAACGCACCCACCATCATCAGCTCGCCCTGCGCGAAGCTGACCGTCTCGGTGGCCTTGTAGATGAGCACGAAGCCCAAGGCAATCAGACCGTAGATGCAGCCTTGTGCAATGCCGCTGATAACGAGTTGCAGAACCTGCAAGACGACCCCTGGACCCGTGGAAACCGGAACGCGGCGGATGCTAGCCTGTAGCGGCTGCGCGGCGAGTCATCGATTGCCCTAGCTAAGCAGGGCCCATGTCGCCGTGGCGACCTCGCGCGGTGCAGCTGCCGGGCTCAGCGCGGCGGCAGCAGCCGCATCGGATCGATCGGCACGCCCAGGCGGCGGATCTCGAAGTGCAGCTGCACGCGGTCGGCGTCGCTGGATCCCATCTCGGCAATCTTCTGCCCACGACGCACCACCTGCTCGTCCTTGACCAGCAGGCTCTGGTTGTGCGCGTAAGCTGTCAGGTAGGTGGCGTTGTGCTTGATGATCACCAGGTTGCCATATCCACGCAGGCCCGAGCCGGCATACACCACGCGGCCGTCGGCGGCGGCCAGCACCGGGTCGCCGGCCTTGCCGCTGATCGCCAGGCCCTTGCTGCGCACCTCGTCGAAGCCCGCGAGCACGGTGCCGGCGGTGGGCCAGGCCCAGTTCACATCATCGTCACCTTCGCGCGGTGACGCCGGCTTGGCCGGCGGCGGCACCGAAGCCGCAACGGGGGCGGGCACGGCCACGGCGCTGCCGGCCGGGCCCGGCACCGGGCTGGTGACGGCGGCACTGCCGGCCGTGACCGAGGCCACCGGCGCGCCGGGCGCACGCGCATCCAGGGGCTTGGCGTCGACGCGCCCGGCAGCTGCGACCGGACGGGTCACGGCAGCGCCCTCGGTCACGGGCGGCGCCACGCGCAACACCTGCCCCACCTCCACCAGATTGGGGTTGTCCATGCCGTTCCAGCGCTGCACGTCGCGCCAGTTCTGGCCGTTCTCGAGCGCGATACGGATCAGCGTATCGCCCGGCTTGACGGTGTAAAAGCCCGGTTTGCCCGCGTTTTCGGCGCCCGGCAGCGTACGGCCAGAGTCGGGCAGAGCGGTGGTCGCAGCACTGGCCGCCGCCAACGGCGCCGCGGCAACCACGGGGGGCCGGGGCTGGCGTTCTTCGATCGGGGCGCGGTTGGGCGTGCTGGAACAGGCGGCCAGCATGAGCAGCGCGCCCAGCAGCCCGGCCGCGGCCAGCGGTCGGTGCAGGAGCAGTCGGGTTTGGCGGTTCATTCGCGGCCGGATTTTAAGGGGACGAAATGCACGGCCCCGATGCGGCGCTCGCGCCAGCCATCGGCCGTGCGGTCGAGCACCAGCAGCACCTGCCCGCCAGCGGCCTCGTCGAACATCGGCGCCACCAGGCGGCCGCCCTCGGCCAGCTGGTCCAGCCAGGCCGCGGGCACCGACTCACCACCGGCAGCAGCCACGATGTGCTGGTACGGCGCCCAGGGCGCATGGCCCAGACGGCCGTCGCCGTGCAGCAGCCGCATGTCGCCCTGGCGCCAGCCGTGCAGGTTGGACCGTGCCTTGTCGTGCAGCGGTCGCAGCCGCTCGATCGACAGCACGCTGGTCGACAGCAGCGACAGCAGCGCGGTCTGGTAGCCGCAGCCGGTGCCGATCTCGAGCACACGGCCCAGGTTGCCCGCACCGCGCGCCAGGGTCGACTCGTACAGCAGCGCCAGCATGCGCGCCACCACCGAGGGCTTGCTGATCGTCTGCCCCAGGCCGATCGGCAGGCTGGTGTCCTCGTATGCCTGGGTGGCCAGCGCCGAGTCGACGAAACGATGGCGCTCGACACGCGCAAAGGCCTGCAACACCGGTTCGCAGCCGACGCCGTCGGCGCGCAGCCGGTCGACCATGCGCGCGCGCACGGTGGCCGAGTCCAGCCCCAGCCCGCTGGCACTGGCGCGGCGACTCGGGTCGCGCGTGGCCTCGCGGGCCGCATGGTCCACTGGCGCCTGCGGGCGCAGCGTGGGCCGCAATTCGGCGCGGCGCGCAGGCTGCGCCGCCTGCAGATGCTGCAGGCCAAGCGGAAAACGCGCGCTGCGCTCGGGTTTGTTCACGCGGGCTTCACGTGGCGATCAAACGCCCGTCAGGCGCCATGAAACCGGGCTTCCCAGGCGGGGCGATCGGCATGGTCGGTCAGGTCGACCTGCAAGGGCGTGATCGAGACCTCGCCCAGGGCTGCGGCATGAAAGTCGGTGCCTTCGCCGGCTTCACGCGCATCACCGGCCGGGCCGATCCAGTAGATGGTGTCGCCGCGCGGGCTTTGCTGGCGGATCACTGGCGCACTGGAATGGCGCCGGCCCAAGCGGGTGACGCGGCGCGGCCGCGTGGCCGCATCGGCGAGGTTGGGGATGTTGACGTTGAGCAGAAAAGGCTTGTCGGGCGGGCCCTGGGCCAGCACCTGGTCGATGATCGAGCGCGCGGTGGCGGCAGCCGCATCGAGCTCGGCCCAGCCATGCCGGGTCTGTGAAAACGCGATCGCCGGAATGCCGAACAGAAAACCTTCCATCGCCGCCGCCACGGTACCCGAGTAAAGCGTGTCGTCGCCCATGTTGGCGCCGTTGTTGATGCCGCAGAGAACGAGGTCGGGGCGGCGTTCGAGCAGCCCGGTGAGGGCCACGTGCACGCAGTCCGACGGCGTGCCGTTGACGACGCGAAAACCCTGCACGTGCTCGCCGCGTGCCTCGAACACCGACAGCGGCCGCGTCAGCGTGAGCGCATTGCTGGTACCGCTGGCGTTCTGCTCGGGCGCGATCACGTCGATGCGACCCAGGCCCTGGCAGGCCTTGACCAGCGCCGCGATGCCGGGCGCGAGGTAACCATCGTCGTTGGCGATCAGGATGTGCATGCAACTCATTGTAGGAGCCGGGCTGCGTGGCCGCGGCGGTCGCGTCGGCGACGCGCCGGCATGGGGTGGGCTCCGTATGATCCGCGCCACTGAGCAATTCAATCGCATCCGATGGAGAAGACCATGCACGCCTGGCTGTGTGAAACCCTGGACGGCGTCGACGCGCTGAAGTGGCGCGAACTGCCCACGCCCGAGCCCAAGGCCGGCGAGGTGCGCATCCGCATCCATGCCGCCAGCCTGAACTTCCCCGACTCACTGACCATCGTCGGCAAGTACCAGATCAAGCCCGAGCTGCCCTTCGTGCCCGGTTCGGAGTTCTCGGGCCGCATCGAGGCCTTGGGCGAAGGCGTCACGCAGTTCAGGGTGGGCGATGCGGTGGCCGGCATCGCGGCGTCGGGCGCCTTCGGCAGCCATGCCGTGATGCCGGCCGCACGCGTGCTGCCGCTGCCGCCGGGCTTCGACCTCGACGACGGTGCGGCATTTGCCTTCACCTACGGCACCTCGCACCACGCCTTGATGGACCGCGCCGCGCTGCGGCCGGGCGAGACCGTGCTGGTACTGGGCGCGGCCGGCGGCGTGGGCACGGCCGCGGTGCAGATCGCCAAGGCCGCCGGCGCGCGCGTGATTGCCGCCGCCAGCAGCGATGCCAAGTGCGGGTTTTTGAGCCGGCTGGGTGCCGATGCGACGATCAACTACACCACCACCCCGCTGCGCGATGCGCTGAAGTCGCTGACCGAAGGCAAGGGGCCCGACGTCGTCTACGACCCGGTGGGCGGCGACCTGGCCGAGCCCGCGCTGCGCTCGATCGCCTGGCGCGGACGCTACCTGGTGATCGGCTTTGCCACCGGCGGCATCCCTGCCCTGCCCTTCAACCTGCCGCTGCTCAAGGGCGCTTCGATCGTCGGCGTGTTCTGGGGTGAGTTCGTGCGCCGCGAGCCCAAGGCCTTTGCGCAGGGCATGGCGCAGCTGGCACAGTGGTACGCGCAGGGCCTGGTCAAGCCCGCGATCGACTGCAAGCTGCCGATGGCCGACCTGGCGCAGGCCTATGCCCGCATGGACACGCGCCAGGTGCAGGGCAAGGTGCTGCTCGTGAACCCCGCCTGATCAGGCCAGGGGACGCGCCGCGACCGACGTGGCGGCGCGCCAGCCTTGACGGCGGGCCGCTGCGCTAGCATGGTTCGCCCCTTCCGCCCCCACGAAAGACGACCATGGCCGTGAAAGTGCTGATCATGGAAGACAACCCCGTGGCACGCAGTTTCCTGTGCCGCGTGGTGCGCGAAAGCTTCAGCGACGCGCAGCAGATCACCGAGGCCGGTGATCTGGAAAGCGCACGCCAGCAGATCGAGATCGCCGGCGGTCCCACCGGGCTGCACGGGGTCGACCCCTTCAAGCTGATCCTGGTCGACCTCGAGCTGCCCGACGGCAACGGGCTGGAACTGCTGCATGAGCTGTCGTCCTACCCGGCAACCAAGATCGTCACCACGCTGTACAGCGACGACGACCACCTGTTCCCGGCGCTGCAGGCCGGGGCCGACGGCTATCTGCTGAAGGAGGACCGCTTCGAGGTGCTGGTCGAAGAGCTGCAGAAGATCGTGCGTGGCCAGCCGCCCTTGTCGCCGGCCATCGCGCGTCGGCTGCTCACGCATTTTCGCGGCAGCGGCAACGATGCAAGCGCCGCGCCCGAGCCCGGCCTGCGCGCGGCCAATGCGGCTGCCACCGGCACCAAGCCGACCACGATGAACAAGCCGGTCGACCATGAGCGCCTGACCCCGCGCGAGACCGAAGTGCTGACCTTCCTGAGCAAGGGCTTCACGATCAAGGAGATCGCCAGCCTGATGGGCATCAAATGGTTCACCGTCAACGACCACATCAAGTCGATCTACAAGAAGCTCAACGTCTCCAGCCGCGCCGAGGCCGCCGTGCTGGCCAGCAAGCAAGGTCTGGTGTGACACCAGGCTGAGGGCATGGCCGCCCCGCCCGAACCGGTCGCTACCGTCGACACCGGCGCCGAGACGCTGATCGCCGGCACCGATTCGAGCTTCGACGCCAGCGCTTTCGAGCAGTCGCTGGACCGGCGCCCGCCGCAGCGCTGGATCGGCTGGCGGCTGCACCTGCTGGTGCTGGCCACACTGCTCGGCTGCGTGACCGCATTCGGCGTGATGCACCAGCTGGCGGGCAGCGCCCAGCTCGACGCGGTGTGGCAGCCCAATGCGCGTGGCCAGCTGATCCTGCTGTCGAGTCCGCACGAGGACCTGAGCGCGCAGGCGGGCAAGACACTGGACAGCCTGCTGCTGCCGGGCCAGGACGCGCTGCGCCTGGACGCACTGGCGCTGCAGCGCACCGCGCGCTGGATCGTCGACGACAGTCGCCGCCAGCGCTACCTGCAACTGCAGGACCAGCTGGCCGCGGCACTGGCACAGGGCCAGGTGCTGCTGCGCTTCGTCGACGGCAGCACGCTCAGCGTGCCGACGCCGCCACGCGGCTATCGTGGCCTGGGCATCGTGTTCTGGCCGCTGACCGCGTTTGCGCTGCTGCTGTACCTGGTCGGTACCGCCGTGCTGCTGCTGCGGCCCAACGCACGCAACGCGCTGTACACGCTGATGGCCTGGTGCCAGGCGCTGAACCTGCTGCTGATCGCTGCCGAGCCGGCCGGCGGCATCGGTCAGCCGGCCGGCTTTGCGCGGCTCGACCTGCTGCTGCGCATGTCGCTCGACGTCGCCACCGCCACCGCCGCCGTGTGTGTCTTTGCGCTGCATCCGCGCCGCCTGCCGCACGCCGGCGCCGTGATGCTGGCCGCCTGCGGCGTCGCGCTGGCCTGGGTCATCGCCGGGCCGGGGGGCGCACTGCCGCTGTCCTGGGCGGGCACGCAGGCGGTGGTGCTGGGCCTGGGCGCGGCGGCCACCGCGGTGATCACCTGGTCGCACCGGTTGCAGCCCGACCCCTTCGTCGCGGTGATGCGCCGCTTCAGCTTCATTGCGGTGGCCACGCTGGGCCTGGTGACGCTGACGGTCGCGGCCACGCATCGACTGGGCGGAGCCGCGCCCGCGGTGGCCGCCATCGGTGCGGTGAGCTGGAGCCTGTTCTTCGTCTCGCTGCTGCTGCTCGTGCCCTTCCTGTCGCGCTCGCGCCGGCTGCTGCGCGAGTTCGCGCTGCTGGCCGGCATCGGCACGGTGGCGACCTCGCTCGACCTGATCTTCGTGGCGCTGTTTTCGCTCGGGCCGCTGGCGGCGATCATGCTGGCGCTGGGCCTGTCGCTGGCGGTCTATGCGCTGGCCCGGCAGTGGATCCTGAATCAGATGGTGGGCGCCAGTGTGCTGACCACCGAGCGCACCTTCGAGCAGCTGTACCGCGTGGCGCGTGAGGTGCAGGACGACCCCGGCCGTGCCGCACAGCTGCTGTCGGGCCTGCTGCACGAGCTGTTCGAGCCCATGGAAATGCTGACCGTGCCGCGCCGGCTGGCGCAGGCGCGCGTGGTCGGCGCCGGTGCAGCGCTGTACGTGCCGCTGCCCAGCTCAGGGGCGGACGCAGGTGCGGCCGCTGCATCCAGCGCCCGGCTCGATCTTGATCAGGTGCTGGTGATGCGCCACGCCAGCCATGGCAAGCGCATCTTCACGCACGACGACGCGCGGCTGGCCGAACGTGTGGTTGACCAGGTCTGCCGCGCCGTCGCCTACGATCGCGCGGTCGAACAGGGCCGCACCGAAGAACGCCAGCGCATCGCGCAGGACCTGCACGACGACATCGGCGCGCGGCTGCTGACGCTGATGTACAAGGCCAGCGACCGCGAGATGGAGGAATACATCCGCCACACGCTGCTCGACCTGAAGACGCTGACCCGCGGGCTGGCCGCCAGCAACCACACCCTGGCGCACGCGGCCGGTGAATGGAAGGCCGATCTGGCACACCGCCTGGCCGCCGCCAAGCTGCGTTTCGACTGGCGTTTCCAGGCCGACCGCGACCTCGCGCTCAGCGTGGTGCAATGGTCGGGGCTGACGCGCATCCTGCGCGAACTGGTCAGCAATGCGATCTACCACGCCCAGGCTTCAA
The DNA here is from genome assembly GCA_016707445.1 of Rubrivivax sp. Lineage (GTDB taxonomy): Bacteria > Pseudomonadota > Gammaproteobacteria > Burkholderiales > Burkholderiaceae_C > Rubrivivax. Next base: position 29,023 of record JADJHR010000005.1, on the reverse strand, counting down.
GGGTCGAGGTCGACCTGCTGCTCGAGCAGGGCGAGCTGCTGCTGCAGGTGGCCGACGACGGCCGGGGCGGCGACCCCAAGGCCTGGCGCCATGGCCTGGGCCTGGGCGGCGTGCGCAAGCGCGTGCGGGCGCTGGGCGGCAGCGTGCAATGGCAGGACAACGTCGGCCGCGGCATTCGCTGCGAAGTGCGCATCCCCGGCCTGGGCGAGCGCGCCTGAAGCGTCGCGGGCTCAGCCGGCCTGCAGCTGCAGCCGCCCGTGCTGGCCGGCCAGCGTGCGCCCGAGCAGCGCGGTGGCAGCGTAGACCGCCTCGATCGTCGGCGTGGCCACGCCGGTGATGCGGCCGAGCTCGATCACCGCGCCGACCAGGGCCTCGAGTTCGAGCGTGCGCCCGTGTTCCACGTCCTGCAGCATCGAGGTCTTGTGCGCCCCCACGGCTTCGGCGCCGGCGATGCGCTGATCCAGGCCGATCCTGAACTGCACGCCCAGCGCCTCACCCACGGCCCGGGCTTCGGTCATCATGGCCGCGGCCAGCGCGCGTGTGGGTGGAAAGCGGCAGATGTCCTGCAGCGTGGCATGCGTCAGCGCCGAGATCGGGTTGAAGCTCAGGTTGCCCCACAGCTTGACCCAGATCTCGCCGCGGATGTCCTTGCTCACCGGCGCCTTGAAGCCGGCCGCCATCAGCGCGCGCGACAGTGTCTCGATGCGCGGGCTGCGTGAGCCGTCGGGCTCACCCAGCGTGAAGCGGTTGCCCTCGATCACGCGCACCACACCGGGCTGCAGCAATTCGGCCGCCGGATAGACCACGCTGCCGATCACACGTTCGGGCTCGATCGCGGCGGCAATGCGCCCATCGGGGTCGACGCTGTCGAGCCTGCGCCCCTGGTGCGGTCCGGCAAGCCGGTGAAAGTACCACCAGGGCACGCCGTTGATCATCGTGACCAGCGCGGTGTCGGGTCCGAACAGGTCGCGCAGCTCGGGCAGCAGGTCGACCACCTGGTGTGCCTTCACGGTCAGAAGCACCACGTCCTGCGGCCCGGCGTCGGCCATGCGCTGTACGGCGCGCACGCTGGCCGCGTGCTGCTCACTGCCGTCCTCCAGGATCAGGCGAAAGCCATGCGCGTTGATGGCCTCGAGGTTGCGGTTGCGTGCGATGAAGGTCACCCGCTCGCCTGCGATCGCCAGCTTCGCCCCCAGGTAGCCACCGATCGCGCCAGCGCCCACGACGGTGATCTTCATCGCCGTTGCTCCGGACTGACACAGATTTTCATCCGAGCCCCAGCTTGGCGGCCAGCCCGATGCGCTGCAGCTTGCCGGTGGCGCCCTTGGGGATCTCGTCCAGGAAGAGGATCTTCTTGGGCACCTTGAAATCGGCGACGCGCTGCGACACGAAGGCCTGCAGCTCACGCTCGGTGGCGGACTGGCCTTCACGCAGCACGACGGCAGCGGCCACCTCTTCGCCCAGCTTGGGGTGCGGCATGCCGAAACACACCACCTGCGCCACCGCCGGGTGGTCCATCAGGATCTCGTCGACCTCACGCGGGCTGATCTTCTCGCCGCCGCGGTTGATGATCTCCTTGAGCCGGCCGGTCAGGCTGACATAGCCCTCGACGTCAATCTGCCCCTGGTCGCCGGTGCGAAACCAGCCGTTCGTGAAGGCCTCGGCATTGGCCTTGTCGTTGGCCTCGTAGCCGCGGGTGACGCTGGCGCCGCGGATCACGATTTCGCCGATCGCGGCGGCCGGCAGCAGGCTGCCGTCGTCGGCCATGATGGCCACCTCGGGCCCGGCCGCCAGGCCCACGCTGCCGGCCTTGCGCACCCCCGGCGGCAGCGGGTTGCTGCACATCTGGTGCGTGGCCTCGGTCATGCCGTAGGCCTCGATCAGCGGCGCCTTGAAGATCGCTTCGAGCTCGGTGATCACCTGTGGTGGCATCGAGCTGCTGCTGCTGCGCATGAAGCGCAAGGGGTGGCGCGCGATCACGTCCAGGTTCTTGCCTGCGCGCGCAATGATGGCCTGATGCATGGTCGGCACGGCGGTGTACCAGCTGGGTCTGGCCTCGTCCATCCAGGCGAAGAACTTCAGCGCGTTGAAGCCCGGTGTGCAGAACACCTGCGAGCCCGCGGCCAGCGGCGCCAGCACGCCGGCAATGAGGCCGTGGATGTGGAACAGCGGCATGATGTTCAGCCCGCAGTCCTGTGCCGTGAAGCGCAAGGTGTCGCGGATGTTGCGCGCCGACGCCGCCAGGTTGGCCTGCGACAGCGGCACGATCTTGGGCCGCGACGTGGTGCCCGAGGTGTGCAGCACCATCGACACGTCGTCGGGCTGCGCAAAGCCGCCCTGCACTGCGGCGCTGGCGACCACTGCCCCCGAGTCGTCGTGCAGCGTGAAGCTGCCCGCCGCCTCACCGGCCACCAGCTCGATCAGGCGCACGCCCAGCCTGCGTGCCACGTCGACCGCTGGCGAGCGGCTGCCGCGCTCGACGATCAGCGCCTTGGCGTGCAGGTCGGACAGATAGAACTCGAACTCGTCGGCGCGGTAGGCGGGGTTCAGCGGCGCGCTGGTGACGCCGCTGGCGCAGGCCATGTAGCAGGTGGCCATCTCTGGGCCGTTGGGCAGCACGATGGCGACGCGGTCGTTGCGTGCAATGCCCCAGCCGTTGAGTGCGGCCAGGGTCTGCACGATCAGATCGCGCAGCGCACCATGGCGCAGCGGTGCGCGGCCCGGCGCCGAGATCGCCGGCGCGTCGGCGGCGCCCTGCGCCAGCAGGTCCTTCAGGGTATGGGACATCGAGGGTCTCGAAAGGCAGGGCCCGCGAAGGGCGACAACGATTTATACCCGAGCGCGGCGGCCCGCTTCAGCGTTTAGCCTGCTCGCCCTCGTGCGCCTTGTGCCGGGCGCGGCGCACCGCCAGGAACACCGCCGCGGCCAGCAGCGGCAGCGCCAGGCCCACCACCAGGTCACTGTCGATGGGCAAGCCGGCGGCCTTGGCCCCCTTGGCCAGGTAGCCCAGCAGGCCCGCGGCGTAGTAGGCGATCGCCGCCACCGACAGGCCCTCCACCGTCTGCTGCAGGCGCAGCTGCAGCCGCGCGCGACGGTCCATCGACGCCAGCAGCGCCTGGTTCTGTCGCTCGCGGGCGATGCCCACGCGCGTGGCCAGCAGCGCGCTGGCCTGCGCCACGCGCTCGGACAGGTCGTGCAGGCGCTGCGACACCGTGACGCAGGTGGACACCGCCGGCGAGAAACGCCGCGCCATGAATTCCTCGATGGTCTGCAAGCCGGGCAGCCGCGATTCACGCAGGTCGGCGATGCGCGTGGCCACCAGCTGGCTGTAGGCGCGGCAGGCACCGAAGCGGTACTGGCTGCTCGACAGCCCCTGCTCGACCTCGGCGGCCAGGCGTGTCAGCTCGTGCAGCAGCGCTTCCTCGGCGCCGCTTTCGCGCGCGATGCTCGCCGTCAGATCGGCCAGCGCCGCCTCGATGGCCACCACGCGCGGCGACAGTGCCTGTGCCAGCGGCAGTGCCAGCAGCGCCAGCAGCCGGTAGACCTCGACCTCGAAAAGCCGCTGCAGCACGCGCCCGGCCTGACGAGGCGTCAAACCCTTGTCCAGCATCACGAAGCGGCCGCAGCCATCGCCGTGCAAACGAAAGTCGGTGAAGACACCCGCGGCGCCGCCCACCACCTGCGAGCCCTGCACGACAGCGCCCGTGCCGAACCAGGCGGCCAGCCGCTCGGGCGTGGCCGCCTCGACATCACCGGCCAGCAGCAGGGCATGCGCGGCCATGATGGTCCGCCCAGGCACTGCCGCCAGCCAGCCCGGCGGCAGCTGCGCCATCGCGGTGTCGTCGAAGCCCTTGCTGCCTTGCCCGTCGACGATGAAGGTGTAGCCCGAGAACTCGCCATGGCGTTCCCACTTCAGGCGCAGCGGGCCCAGCGGCAGGCTCAGGTGGTTGGCGTCGTTGCTCGGCAAGGGGCTGCCCAGCGCCGCGCACAGGGCGGCCAGGTGCAAGCGCTCGGACTGGCGCTGCGAGGCGTCGACCAGCACCGCCAGGTGGCTGGCACGGGCCGGTGTCTGCAACGGCTCGGGCGGCCTCGCATGCACCTCATCGGCCAGGCTGCGGCGCTGGGGGTGGTCGGGCGGCAGGGCGAGCATCGGGCGGCAGTATCGCAAAGGTCGGCGACGGCATCTTCGCGGCGTCATCTGCACGTCGCCCTCTGCAAGTCGCCCTCTGTACGTCACCCTCTGCACCACCGCATCTGCGCTACGCTCGGGCGACCATGAACCCACCCCTGCGATCCTTGCTGCTGGCTGGCGCTACTGGCTTGATCGGCCATGCCGCGCTGGCCCAGGCCCTTGCCCTGCCTGGGCTGCAGGACCTGCACGCGCTGCTGCGGCGCCGGCCGCCGGGCTGGCCGTCCGACCCGCGGCTGCATGCGCTGACGGTCGACTTTCAGGCCCTGCCCACGCTGCCGGCGGCCGATGCCGCCTTGTGCGCGCTGGGCACCACGATCAAGGTGGCGGGGTCGCAGGCCGCGTTCCGCGCGGTCGATTTCGACGCCGTGCTGGCCTTTGCGCAGGCCGCCCGCAGCGCTGGCGTGACGCGCTTTGCGGTGGTCTCGGCACTCGGTGCCGACAGCGGGTCAGCGGTGTTCTACAACCGCGTCAAGGGTGAGATGGAAACGGCGCTGCGCAGCCTGGGTTTTGCCAGCCTGTTGATCGCGCGGCCATCGCTGCTGGTCGGTGATCGTGCGGCCCTGGGCCAGCCGGTGCGTGCTGGCGAGCGCTTCGGCCTGGCCATCAGCCGGCCGCTGTCCTGGCTGATCCCGCAGGCCTGGCTGCCGATTGAAGCAGCCGTGGTCGCCCGCGCCCTGCTGCGCGGTCTGGCCGAGGGGCGGCCGGGTGCGCAGGTGCTTGAATCGGCTGACCTGCAATCGCGCGGCCGGGCCTGAAGCAGCGGCTACTGCGCGCTACTCGAAGCGCCCTTCACGCAGCCACTTGGTGGCAACCCATTTTTCGCCGGCCAGCACGGGCGCGCCGCCGTGCAGCGTGCGTGTCGACGGGTGCGCGCGGTCGTAGCTGAAGAACACCGCATGGCCCTTGACCGGCGCCACATCGATGCCGACATCGGGGAACACCGTAGCGCCGCCGGCAGCGGGTGTGCTGAGGTAGATCACCAGCGTGGCCAGACGCTGGCCCCCGCGGCTGAGCACGGCCGCACTGCCCGGCTGCTCGGGGTCGAAATAATCGTGGTGCGGGCGGTATTCGGCGCCCGGCCGGTAGTGCAGCACCTGCAGACCTTCACCGCGCTCGACGGGCCAGCGCAGCAAGGTCGCCAGGCGGCGCTCGATGCCTTCGATCAGCGCCGATTCGCCGCGCGTGAAGAACATGCCGTCGCTGGTGCGGGCGGTATTCACCTCGCTGCCACCGGTGGCGGTGTCCACCGTCTCGCTGCGCAACAGGCGTGGCCGCGCCTGCTCGACCAGGGCATCACATTCGTCGGCCGAAAGCAGGTTGCCGAACAGCACCAGTCGGGGCCGCTGCATGCTCAGCAGCACCTGCACCGGATGGCCGTCGACCATCAGCAGCGACGGGCCATTGGCCAGGTCGGGCTCGGGCATGGGGCCGGCTGGCAGCGCCGCCGCCTGGCGCTCGGCCGCCACGACGCGCAGCTGCGCGCGCAGACTGTCTTCCAGTGCCTGCAGTGCCGCCGCCTCGGCCCAGCCGCTGCGACACATCGCCGCCACCATTTCTTCGGGCGGGCAGCCGGCCTCGGCCTGGGACACGATCCAGCGCCGCAACTCGTCGGTGATGGTCTGCGCGGGCGTGACGGCGGCCATGGGACAGCGGGGCGGGCATGGGTTGCTGACGAGTGCCGATTTTGGCAGAGACACCGCTACCCCTGCAGCGGCCGCGAGCGGGCTCGACCGCGTCGATCAGGCCCGGCAGAGCCATCAGGCCAGCAGCGCCCGACGCAGCCGCTCGACGGTGTCGTCCAAGGCGTCGGCCAGCGTCTGGCTCAGCTCGGGCACCGGCAGCGTCGGGCCGCGGCCGCCGGCCGCCTGCTCCAGCGCGGCGGCCAGGGTCTCGATTTCGATCAGGCCCAGCGTGGCCGCACTGCCGCGCAGATGATGTGCATGCGCCGCCAGCGCGCCCAGGTCGCCGGCACGCAGCAGCTGCCGCATCGCTGCGGCTTCGGCCCCATGGGTGTCGATGAACAGGCCCAGCAGGCGCCGATAGACGGCCGGCTTGCCGCCCACTGCAGCCAGGCCGCAAGCGATGTCCAGGCCGTCCTGCCCCTGCAGCGCCGCCAGGCTGTCCGGTGCGGGCGGTGCGGGCGGTGTGATCGATGAGGCCACGGGTCGTGCTGCCGGTGGCGGGGGTCAGCCGTCGCCGCTGTCGATCACACCCAGGCGCACGGCCACGCGCACCAGGTTGGCCAGGTCGTGCACGCCCAGCTTGGCCATCAGGCGGCTGCGGTAGGTGTCGACGGTCTTGGGCGACAGGTGCAATTCGGTGCCGATGGCGGCGCTGGACATGCCGGCCACCACCAGACGCATGATCTGGCGCTCGCGCTTGGACAGCGCGGCCATCGGGTCGCTGCCCTGACCCGAGCCCGCCTCGCTGGCGCTGGCCGCGACCGCCCCGCTGAAATGGGTGCGGCCCTGCATCACGTCGTCGATGGCGCGCAGCAGTTCTTCTGCTGATGCGCCCTTCAGCACATAGCCCGACGCGCCCAGTCGCGAGGCCTCGGCCACGTGCCAGGGTCGCTCGGACACGGTCAGCACCAGCACCCGGGTCGGCAGCCCCTTGCCCGCCAACTGTGACAGCAAGTCCAGCCCCGAACGGTCACGCAGACCCAGGTCGAGCAGCACGACATCGGGCACCAGCCTTTCGATGTCGGCCAGCGCGGCGATCACGCTGTCGGACTCACCGACGACGAGCATGCCCTGGGCCTCGAGAACAGCACGCAGGCCTTCACGCACGATCGTGTGATCGTCGAGCAGGTACAGGCGGGTCATGGATCTCCTTTGACTGGTCGCGACGCTACGCCGCCATCGTTTCACGCGCGCTTGCTGGATTCGGCGACTACAGCCTGGAGTGTGCCGCCAAGCCACGGTTCCCCTGCACTGGTTTGACCCCGTTTTCCGGCGCAACCCGGCCGGCACACGGCGATCGACACCAGCCCTGACGGCAGCGACGCGTCTTCCCCGTAAGCTCTGACGGGTACGCGCAGTTCAAGTGCGCCTGGGTCCGCCCGACGTCCACCCTGTCCAGAGGGTCTGGCTTGCCCGTCGCGTGCCTGCGTGCCTATCCCAGGTTCGCCCCGAAGAAGCGCATGGTGCGGTCCCAGGCCAGCTGCGCCCAGGCGGCGTCGTACTGGGTGATCGGAATGCGGCGCGGGCCGACTGCGGTCTCGTTGGCAAACCCGTGGTGCGCCAGGTAGCGGTGGCCGCTGTAGCGCACGCCGGCAGCCTTGAGCTTTTCATCAAGTGCGTCGACACCGGCGATCGCGAAGGCCTGATCCTGCGTCGCCCAATGTGCCATCAGCGGCACCTTGATCTTGCTGGCGTCGACAAAATCGAGCGGCGGCATGCCGTACCAGGACACGCCGGCATCGAGCTCGGGCACCATCGTGGTGGCCAGCACCGTCAGCGCGCCGCCCATGCAAAAGCCGGTGATGCCGACCTTGGCCGCGCGGCCCTTCAGGTACTGCACCGCGCCGCGGATGTCCTGCGACGCGGCGTCGCCGAAATCGAGTGCCGTCATCAGGTGGTGTGCCTCCTCGGCCTCGACCGTGCTCTTGCCACGGTAGAGGTCAGGCACCAGGGCCAGGAAGCCGGCACCGGCCAGGCGCTCGGCGACGCCGCGGATCTGGTCGTTCAAGCCCCACCATTCCTGGATCACCACCACCGCCGGCGCGCCGGCGGCCTGCGCCGGCTCGGCCAGGTAACCCTGCACGGACTTGCCGTCGGGACGGTTGAAGCTGATGGTCTGGCCCATGGTGAGTCTCCTGCTGGACGGGGTTGGGGGAAATGCTCGATCGACAGTAGAGGCCGGCAGGCTGCTTGCGTCAAGCGGCACCCGGCGCCGGGGGCTGGCGGCGCCTGAAGACCAGCCGGTCGCGCGCCGACGCCGGCTTGTCGAAGGCATAGCCGTCGACGGCAAAGCCCTTCAGCCGGCCTGGCGTGTTGATGCGCTGGTCGATCGCCCAACGCGCCATCAGACCACGCGCCCGCTTGGCGAAGAAGCTGATGATCTTGTACTGGTCGTCCTTCCAGTCCTCGAACACGCAGTCGATCACGCGGGCCTGCAGCGCGGGCCGCAAGGCGGCGCGTGCGTATTCGATCGATGCCAGGTTGACGAGCACGGGCTGACGGTCACCGGCCAGGCGCTCGTCCAGATGCTGGGCCAGCAGATCACCCCAATAGGCATAAAGGTCGGCGCCGCGCGCCGTGCGCAGCGCCGTGCCCATCTCCAGCCGGTAAGGCTGCAACCGGTCGAACGGGCGCAGCACGCCGTACAGGCCCGACAGGATCACCAAGTGCTGCTGCGCCCAGTTGAGGTCGGTGGCCTTCAGCGTGCGCGCCTGCAGGCCGCCGTAGACATCGCCATCGAAGGCCAGCAGCGCCGGCCGGCTGTTGGTCGCCGTGGCCTGCGGTTGCCAGGCGGCATAACGCTCGACATTCAGGGCCGCCAGCGGCTCGGACAGGTCCATCAGCGACGCCACCTGGGACGCTGACTTCGTTCGCATGGTGGCAATCAGCTCGGCGGCGCGATCGACGAACAGAGGTTCGGTGGCCTTGCGCAGCGTGGCCGCGGGCAGCCGGGCTTCGTAGTCCAGGCGCTTGGCCGGTGACAGCAGGTACAGCATGGTCGGTCGTTCAATCGGTATCGGCGGCCACTGCCGGCGACGCACCCAGCGCGGCCTGCCAGGTGCGCAGCGGGATGTGGTTGCGCAGGCGGAACAACGCACGATCGACCAGCGCCGGGTGCAGCTCGTGGCCCACGCCGTGCGCGATGTCGAGGGTGGCGTCGCCCTGCTGGCGGGCCAGGTGGTCGAAGGCCTGCTGCAGCTCGGCGGCCGGAAAGATGTCGTCGGCGTCGCCGTGCAGGAAATGCAGCGTGGTCTGGCGCGGCGGCAGCGCCGGGGGCTGCACGAATCGCCCGCCGAAGGCCAGCACGCGGCCGGCGATGCCGTCATGGCGCGTCACCAGTTCCAGCGACAGGACGGCGCCCTGCGAAAACCCCGCCAGGCAGGTGGCCGCGGGCGCCACGCCCAGGCGCTGCTGCTGCGCCTGCAGCCAGGCCTGCATCGGGCCCAGCTGGTCGGCCACGCGCGCCGGCCAGGTGTCGGGGCTGTCGCGCAGGCCCTCGATCGAATACCACATGCGGCCGCGGCGGCCGCCATCGGCCGGTGTCGGCGCTTCCGGCACCAGCACCGCGGCCTGCGCGAAGGCGGCCTGCAGTGCCGACGCCAGGCCGGCCATGGCGCGGCCGGGCTGGGCCCAGCCGTGCAGCAGCACCAGCAGCTGTTCCGGCCGGCCCTGGGCCGGCAGGTGTTCGATCACGAGTTGCATGGGCCCGATTGTGTCGTCAGCGCCGACATCACCTGAAGTTGCGGCTCTTGCTGGATAAGCCCTGCAGCAGGCCGCTGTGGTCGACCAGCCGGCGTGCCACCAGGTGCCGCACCTCGCCCTCGCACTGCCAGACGCCGTAGACCGTCAGCAGCGTGCTGGCCAGCAGCGGCCGGCGCTGCGCCTCGACCACCTGGGGCCAGACGATGACGTTGACCGCGCCGGTCTCGTCTTCCAGCGTCACGAAGACCACGCCCTTGGCGGTCTCGGGACGCTGGCGGTGCGTGACCAGGCCGCTGGCGCGCGCCAGGCGCCCGTTGGGGTAGCCGCGCAGCACGGCCGCGGTCTGCACCTGGAAGGCGGCCAGCTGCGTGCGCAGCAGCGCCAGCGGATGGGTGGCCAGGCTCAGGCCGGTGCTGCGGTAGTCGGCCAGCAGCTCGTCGGCCGCAGCCGGTGCGGCCAGGTCGGCCACCGCCTCATGCGTGCGTGTGCTGCGCAACAACGGCGTGGCGCGGGTGTCGACGCCGGCCACCGCCCAGGCCGCCTGGTGGCGGTGGCCGCTGAGACCCTTCAGCGCATCGGCCTGGGCCAGCAGCTGCAGCTGTCGCGCGTCGAGACCGGCCCGGCGCGCCAGGTCTTCGGCGCTGGCGAAGGGCGCTTCGGCGCGCGCGGCCAGCAGCCGCTGCGCAGCGTCTTCGGGAAACCCGCTGATGCGGTCGAAGCCCAGCCGCACGTCGCGCAGCGGCAGCCGCTGGCCTTCGAGTTCACTCGCCCAGGCGCTGCGGCTCACGTCGACCGGCAACACCGTGACGCCATGTTCGCGTGCATCGCGCACCAGCTGCGCCGGCGCGTAGAAGCCCATCGGCTGGCTGTTCAGCAAGGCCGCCAGGAAGGCGTCGGGATGGTGGCATTTCAGCCAGGCGCTGACGTAGACCAGCAACGCAAAACTGGCGGCATGGCTTTCGGGGAAACCGTATTCGCCGAAGCCCTGGATCTGCTTGAAGATGCGCTCGGCGAATTCGCTGCTGTAGCCCTTGGCCACCATGCGGCCGACCAGGCGCTGATGGAAGGGCCCGAGCCCGCCCTTGCGCTTCCAGGCCGCCATCGCGCGGCGCAGCTGGTCGGCCTCACCGGGCGTGAAGTCGGCGGCCAGGATCGCCAGCTGCATCACCTGCTCTTGAAAGATCGGCACGCCCAGCGTGCGCTGCAGCGCCTGGCGCACCTCGGCGCTGGGGTAGTCGACCGGCTCTTCGCCCGAACGGCGGCGCAGGTAGGGGTGCACCATGCCGCCCTGGATGGGCCCGGGGCGAACGATCGCGACCTCGATCACCAGGTCGTAGAAGCGTTCTGGCCGCAGGCGCGGCAGCATGCTCATCTGGGCCCGGCTTTCGACCTGGAAGGTGCCCACGCTGTCGCCGCGGCACAGCATGGCGTAGGTGGCCGCATCTTCGGACGGCACATCCTGCATCACGAAAGCGGCAAGCGACTTCTTGGCCGCCACAAAGTCCAACGCCCGACGAATGGCGCTGAGCATGCCCAGCGCCAGCAGATCGACCTTCAGCAGGCCCAGCGTGTCGAGATCGTCCTTGTCCCACTGGATCACGCTGCGCCCTTCCATCGCGGCGTTTTCCACCGGCACCAGGCGTGCCAGCTGGTCGCGCGCGATGACAAAACCGCCCGGGTGCTGCGACAGGTGGCGCGGAAAACCGATCAGCACTTCGGTCAGCTCGACCCACAGCCGGCACAAGGGTGACTCGGGGTCGAAGCCGTTCTCGCGCAGGCGTTCGGCACTGATCGAACGGCCGTCGAACCAGTGCTGGCCCTTGGCCACGGCGTCGATGCGCTGCAGGTCGATGCCCAAGGCGCGCCCCATGTCGCGCAACGCCGAGCGCGGCCGGTACGAGATGACGACGCCGGTGAGTGCCGCACGATGCCGGCCGTACTTGCGGTAGACGTACTGGATCACCTCTTCGCGGCGCTGGTGCTCGAAATCGATGTCGATGTCGGGCGGCTCGTTGCGTTCGGCACTGATGAAACGCTCGAACAGCAGGCTCATGCGCGCCGGGTCGACCTCGGTCACGCCCAGTGCGTAGCAGACCGCCGAGTTGGCCGCGCTGCCGCGGCCCTGGCACAGGATGCCCTGGCTGCGCGCCCACTGCACCAGATCGGCCACGGTGAGGAAATAGGGCTCGTACTGCAGCTGGGCGATCAGCGCCAGTTCATGCTCGACGGTGGCGCGCACCGACGCCGGCAAGCCGCCCGCCGCCACCGGGAAACGCCGTTGCAGCCCTTCCTCGGTCAGCTGGCGCAGCCAGCTGCCGGGCGTATGGCCGGCGGGAACGATCTCTTCGGGGTATTCATAGCGCAGCTCGTCGAGCGAAAAACTGCAGCGGCCGGCCAGCTCGAGCGTGGCGGCCAACCATTCGGGGCGGTACAGCTGGGCCAGCCGCGCGCGTGAACGCAGGTGCGCCTCGGCATTGGGCTCGAGCGCGTGGCCGCAGTCGGGCACGGCCAGACGCAGCCGCGTGGCACTCAGCGCATCCTGCAGCGGCTTGCGCGAACGTGCGTGCATCAGCACATCACCCACGGCCACGATGCGCAGGCCGGTCAGCGTGGCCACACGCTGCACGATGTCGACCAGCAGCGCGTCGTGCGGGCGCAGCAACAGCGGCAGCGCCAGCGCACAGCGGTCACCGCCGAACCAGGTCTTGAGCCAGACCGCGTGGGCAAACAGGGTCTCGAAGCTGCCGCCGCCAGGCTGGGCTGCATCGGCGGCCAGGGACGGCAGCACTGCGCCCGTCATCAGCAGCGCCAGGCAATCGGGCAGGCCGGCCAGCGTGGGCGTGTTGGGCACCTTGCCTTCGAGATCGGCCATCAAGGCCTGGTACTGGCCCTTGGGTGAGCGCCGCCGAGCCACCGTGATCCACTGCGACAGGTTGCCGTAACCACGACGTGTCTGCGCCAGCAGCACCAGGCGCGGGCCGGGGGAAACAGCGGCTGCGGGCGCCGCAGATGCGGCGGCTGTCGCTGCCGTCGCCAGGGCCACCGCATGCCGCGGCGGCAGCCGGTTCTTGTGCGGCAACACAGCCGGCGACGATGCAGGGGTTGGGGCTGGGGCTGGGGCTGGGGCTGGGGCTGCGGCAGATGCGGCAACCGGCCCCGGCAGGGTCGACCGCGCAGCCAGCTGCATCGTCGCACCGACGATCAAGGGCAGACCCAGGCGCTTGGCCTCGGCGTGCGCACGCACCACACCGCCGAGCGAGCATTCGTCGGTGATCGCCAACGCGGCATAACGCAGCGCCTGCGCGCGCGCCACCAGCTCCTCGGGGTGCGAAGCCCCGGTCAGGAAGCTGAAGTTGCTGCGGCAGGCGAGTTCGGCGTAACCGGGCAGCGCGGGGATGCGCTTGGGAGCGGTTGAGTCGGCGTGTAGCACGGTGGAGAAGGCTCGCGGGCGCGACGGGCGCCGGACTTGCCGCCCGCTGCGGCCGACCAGCCCGACGGCATCGGGGGTTCAAAGGTGCGGCGCGGCCCCGCGAACGCTGTCGCATCACCAGCGCCGGGGTCTGCCAGCCGGTCGAGCGGGCTGTGCACCGCATGGCCACCCATGCGCAACACATGGGTGTAGATCATGGTCGTGCTGACATCGGAGTGGCCGAGCAGCTCTTGCACCGTGCGGATGTCGTAGCCCGACTGCAGCAGGTGGGTGGCAAAGGAATGGCGCAGCGTGTGCGGCGTGGCGGGCTTGTGGATGCCAGCGTCTTGCAGCGCACGACGAAAGGCGCGCTGGAAGAAACCCTCCAGCAGATGGTGACGGCGGCGCACACCGCTGCGTGGGTCGACGGCCGGTTCAGCCTGCGGCATCACCCAGTGCCACGACCACGATTCGGCAGCGCGCGGGTACTTGCGCGCCAAGGCGCCGGGCAGATGAACGCCGGCCAGACCCTGTGCGCGGTCAAGCTGCCACTGCGCCTTGACGTCGGCCAGATGCGCGCGCAATGGCAGGTCGAGCGATGCCGGCAGCATCACCACCCGATCCTTCGAACCCTTGCCCTCACGCACGATGATCGCGCGCTGCTCGAATTCGACGTCCTTCACGCGCAGGCGCAGTGCCTCGAGCAGGCGCATGCCGGTGCCGTACAGAAGCTGCCCCAGCAGGCCCAGCAAGCGACCATGCTGAGGCTGGGCGGCCAACGCGGCCAGCAGCCGGGACACCTCATCCGGCGACAGCACGACCGGCACACGTCGCTCGGTGTGCGGACGGCCGATCTCGCCCATCCACGGCAGGGTCAGGCCCAGCACCTGCTGATAGAGGAACAGCAATGCTGACAAAGCCTGTCTGTGGGTCGACGCCGACACCTGGCGCTCGGCCGCCAGCCAGGCCAGAAAGGACTCGACCTCGGATCGCGACAACTCTGCCGGGTGACGCAGGCCGTGGTAGCGGATGAAAGCGCGCACCCAATGTACGTAGGCCTCTTCGGTGCGGATGCTGTAGTGGCGGTAGCGGACCTGATGGCGCACCTGGTCGAGCAGACGCGGTGGTACTTGCGGTGACCCGGGCGGTGACAGTGGTAAGGCATCGTCAAGCCCGTCGGCCGCCAGTGTCGACGAAGGAACCCGTTGATCCGGCAGTGTCCAAGCCTTGGATGACATGCACGGCCTCCTGTGTATACTGTGTTTTATAACAGTATCAGCTGCGTGCCAGGCTGGCAAGCCGTGATGCACGCGCGGTGCATGAAAGGAACGATCCGCGTGAAGTTCAGGCCAGACATCGAAGGTGCCGGTGGCGAACGCCCCGCGGCTGGCGGCGTCCCGCCGATCGGGAAAGCCCAGGTCAGCCGCTCGATTCGGCCCGGCAAAGCGGGCACCATCCGCTTGCTGAAACGCTTCGGACCGGCCCTGTATCTGGTCCGCTACCGATACGACACCACGGGCCTGTACCGCTACACCACGGTCGAATTGCTGATCGACAGTGCCCCCACAACGCGCGGCCGCCGCCTAGACAAACTGTTCACCGTGCAGATTGCGCTGCATGAGCAGCGGCTGCAAGATGCCGTCAAGCAACACGGCGGCAAGTGGAACTCCAAGGTCCGCCGATGGATCCTGAGCGGCCGAGCGATCCAGAAACTGCAACTGATCGACAGAGTGGACCCGCCCAACCGCAAGACGCATCCATCAACGCTCACACAGCAACACACCCAAGCACCAGTCCGTATCCAGAGATAGACATACGTGTGCAGCAGAGGGCATCATCGATGATGTCGAAAGCACGTTAGGCCCCACTAACCAACGGCCCGCGCCGTCCAAAGTCTGGTGAACAAAATATGAACACAATCTCCCTCTCAAGCATGATTCCGATGTTGGCACTCGTTATGGCATTCAACTCCACCGCCCAAACTTCAGCGAGAAAATCTGACCCTAAACCGTCTACGGTCAAACCAATCGAAGCTACGCCGACGCTAGCGGATGCCAAGACACCGTCCCCCAATTTCTCGCCAGTGTATTTCAATCCAAACGAATCACCCTTGGCATACTTGGCAAATGATCCGCTGAAGGTATATGCATGGATCGAAGCTCGTACCGAAAGCGTCCCGGGAAAACCGGACCAGTACTCCACGACAGAAGAAAGGCAAAAGTATGAGGTTGCACTTGCTGAACGGATGAAAGAAGTACAACCAATTCCGATTGTGGGCCCGTGTCAGAAAAAATATGATCCCGATCAGCAGTCTTTCGAGATCAAAGTATTGCTCTCATCGATCAAGGACTACTCCCTAAAGTCTCCCAACCCCGAGGCACTAAATCTGCGCCGTCTGACGTTGACTCAAGCCAATGTTCAACGTGACACGTATACGGCACAAAATGCATACGGCGCAACCACCGAAGTGTCAAGAACGAAGTCAGATGACTACGTTCTTGTATTTCCCGCCGGCGCCTCGAATGAACCGACGTCAGTTCTAGTGTCAGGCAATGCATCTACATCTGTCCGTTTGCCATATCGCTATAGTTTCAATTTCTTAACGCTGTCCGCCAAGTTGCCGCCTGCAGAAGCGCGCGAGAACGACAAGCAAATTGTCTGTATGTACATATTTTCACTTGAACCGCCGTACGCATTCAAGTTCAGAGAGCGCGAAATGCCGACCAGAGATCTTCCATACGAGAGATCTTCAAATGGATTTGCATTGTTCGGCCGCCTAGATCAAGTTGCCGTTATCAACAAAGCCTCCGGACAAGTCTATGACCAAGCCGCTCGCTCAAAGTGAAACAGTGGGGCCTAACCATTCGCTCAACCGGACCCATTGCGGCATGCGGCTAAAGGCCCGCCATTTCATTCTGGGCCTTTAGCCACATACCGCAACGGTCCGGTTAGCTCAAACGTTAGGCCTCGGAATGCGCTTGACCCGAGCCAGTCGTCTGCTTCGAGACGCCCCGCGCTTGAATGCAAGACCAAGACAGATCGACCAAGAAAATGGAATGCCGCTGTGCATCGAAGTGTCGTGCTGTCTGCCGGCATCCAGAGAAGACGGCGACGCATCGCGCCAACTCGACGCGCCTGGCAGCCGAATCAGGGTCCGCCGCCCACAGGGCGGCAAATGTCTACCACCATTTCAGCTCGGCCCGCTCACGCGCAAGTCCAGCGCGCGGCAAGACGGTCCGCCCCTCTCGCGGCCAAGTCAAGACAAGGGTCGCAAAGCGTCTTTCCATCAAGCGCAAGGCGCAGTACAACAAGGCGATCCCGCTCCGTCCAAGCCCCGAACCGCCGTCTAACCTGGCGCTCAACCGGACCCGCTACGGCATGCCGGCCTTGGGCCTCCATTTCATTCTGGCCCAAGCCCGCCACGCCTTCGCGGGCCGGTTAGCTCTACGTTAGACACCGCAACTCCGCCTGGTCGTGAAGCCACACGCTTCGGACGCGCTCGATGAGTTCAGGAACCGACTTGCATGCTGCTCCACCGTCATCGAGCCCAAGATTTGCTTCGAGACGAAGGCCGCGCTCTTGCGCGGCAATGCCAGGTCAATCTCCTCGGCTTCATTCAAAGTCCAAGCCTGCCCTTGGCGCACACAGGGAGCGGCCGGCCAACGGTCACCAAACACTTTCCGGCCTCGCCTTCGGTGCGTTGGCGCCGTCGGCAGTCGCCTCAAGGGAATACCCGGGGGCAGCACGCAGGTCAGTCTCGGTTGTAAGGGCGGCAGCCAATGCGGCGCGGTCGCTTCACGCAAGTCCCGGTTCAACAACAGGCGGTGTCTAACATGTCGCTCAAGCGGAGCTCCAACGGCAAGGCCCGCGAGGCTTCTGTGGTTATCCTCCGCCTCGCGGGCCTTGCCGTTTCCGCCCGCTTAGCTCTACGTTAGACCGCGGGACGCGAGTCATCCGAGACAGTTGTCTGCATCGACCCGTCGCGCGCGAATACGCGAATACAAGATCAAGACAAATCCACCAAGGCCACGAAAAGCCGGTGCCGATCGAAGCAAGCCCGCCTTCGGCAGCATCCGAAAAGAAGACGACGATGCACCGCGCCACCGTGACGCGCCTGGCAATCAAACATTGTGTGCCGCCCGCTGGGCGGCGATTGAAAGCCGCCATTGCGGGTCGGCCTGCGTGCTCGTCAGCCCAACGCACAGCAAGACAGTCAGTGGCATGGGCCGCTATGCCCACACAAAAGCAGCAGAGTGCCTTTCAATCAAGAGCAAGGCGCTGACAACACGACCATGTAGTCCCATCCAAGCCCAGAACCGCCGTCTAACATGTCGCTCAACCGGAGCCGCTACGGCATGGCACCCTGGCCGTGCGACCGCCTTGGTTCATCATCGGCCGCACGGCCAGGGCGCCATGCCTCCGCGGGCCGGTTAGCTCTACGTTAGGCGTCGCGGAACGCGCGCGCCACTTTCTGCACGTCCAACATGCGACAAAAGAGGTCCGACTTGCCGCAAGAGATCCGAGCCTTCTTCGATCAGTACCGCGATGCCTTCAACAGGCTGGACGCCGGAGCTATAGCTGCTCTGTACTCTAAACCGTCGGGAATCGCCCAGGATGGAACTTACACGCACTGGAACGAGTACGAACCGATCTGGAAGAACATGGAGGCTCTTTGCCAAGTCTACCGAGACAAAGGGTTCGAGAGCGCTCAATTCGTGCCCAACGCGTTCATTGACCAAGGCAGTCAGTACGCAATCGCCGACCTCAACTGGACAATCGATTGGTCCGGACCCGACGAGCCTTGGCACTTCAAGACCACGTACAACCTGGTCCGCACAGCAAAGGGCTGGCGGGTTCTGCTGTGCACGGCCTACACAGAAGGCGAGCTTCACAGCAAGAAGAGCGACGCCTAACATGTCGTTCAACCGGAGCGCCAACGGCATGGCACCCTGGCCGTGCAACCGCCTTGGTTCATCATCGGCCGCACGGCCAGGGCACCACGCCGTCGTCGGCCGGTTAGCTCTACGTTAGACACCGCAACTCCTCGTAATCGTGAAACCATACGCCTCGGCCACGCTCGTTGAAGTCAGGGACCAACCTGCCTGGCACTCACCGGCGGTCAAGTCCGAGATTCGCTTCAAGTCGAGGGCCGCGCTATCGCGCGGCAATCCACCGTCAGCTTCACTGGCTTCGGTCAAAGCCCAGGGCCGCACTTGTGGCACATGGTCACAGCCGGTCGTGGTTCAGCCAAACATCTCCGGCCTACCCACCCATCGCTCTGCACCGTCAGAACTGGCCAGAGGCAACCCACACGCCGCACGCAATTCATTCTCAGTTCCAAGGGCAGCGCGCAGTGCAGCGCGGTCACTTCACGTAGGTCGTGGCTCAATAACAGGCGGTGTCTAACATGTCGCTCAACCGGAGCGCCAACGGCAGGCCAGCTTGGCCGTGCAACCGCCTTGGTTCATCATCGGCCGCACGGCCAAGCCGTCCCGCCGCCGTCGCCCGGTTAGCTCTACGTTAGACAGCGGAAGACGCACCTTCCGAAGCGGCCGTCTACATCGCTCCGTCGCCAAGAATGCAAGACCAAGACAACAGAACACCACTGAACGTCGAAGCGCCGTCCTGTTCGGCGACAAGCAGAAAGAAGTGCGACGCATCGCGCCGCTGCAGAGCCACAGTCAGCCAGTACATGGCCCGCCGCCCACAGGGCGGCGATTGGACAACGGCTTTGCAGTTCAGTCCGCCGGCTCGCGGGGCCAGCGCCCAGCAAGAATGTGGGCGGCGTACGCGGCGTGCTTCAGTTCACGGGCGGCAACTTTCACTCCCAGCAGGGGCTCGTTGCAGTACAACCGGGCAATGCCATTTCGGCCAAGCCCCGAACCGCCGTCTAACCTGGCGCTCAACCGGACCCGCTACGGCATGCCGGCCTTGGGCCTCCATTTCATTCTGGCCCAAGCCCGCCACGCCTTCGCGGGCCGGTTAGCTCTACGTTAGACCGCACAAACTCTCGTCTCCGGTCTGCCTTCTACCGGTCTACTTCTCAATCAATTCAATCGGAGGAATCTGCATGGCGACAGTTCGAGAAGGGAAGAAGGCGATCCTGATGGTTGTCGACGTTCAGGTCGGGGTCATGAAGGACGCCTGGGATGCCCCGAGGATTGTCGAAAACGTGGCACGGACCGTTGAACGAGCCCGCACTCATGGCGTTCCGGTGGTCTGGGTTCAACACTCCGACGACCAACTTCCCAAAGACACTCCCGAGTGGCAATGGGTCCCGGAGCTCGTACCGGCGGACGGCGAGACACGTGTGTTCAAGAGCTTTAACTCATCTTTCGAGGAAACTCCCTTGGAGACAGAACTCGCCCAGCTCGGCGCAAGTCACATCGTGTTGGCGGGTGCGGCAACGAACTGGTGCATCCGAGCAACTGCGTACGCGGCCCTCGACCGAGGGTACGACCTGACCCTCGTGAAGGACGCGCACACCACAGAGACCATGCGGCTTGACGACGGGACGACGATCGAAGCAGCCGACGTCGTTCGCGAACTCAACATTGCCATGACATGGCTCGAATATCCGGGCCGAAAGAACAGCACGGCTACGGCTGATGAGGTCGACTTCACAGCCACAGATAACGCTGCGCGATGACTGACCATAGCCGGAGAAGTGGAACAGTGCGGTCTAACCCTGCGCTCAACCGGAGCTCCAACGGCGAGGGAGCCCGGCCGCGAGGCTCCGCATGTCCATCATCCGCCTCGCGGCCGGGCTCCCTCGCCGTCGCCGCCCGGTTAACTCTACGTTAGACAGCGGAAGACGCACTTTCCGAAGCGACCGTCTACATCGCTCCGTCGCCCAAGAATGCAAGACCAAGACAGAACGACCAAGAAAATGGAACGCCGCTGTGCATCGACGTGTCGTGCTGTTTGCCGGCATCCAGAGAAGACAGCGACGCATCGCGCCAACTCGATGCGCCTGGCAGCCGAATCAGGGTCTGCCGCCCACAGGGCGGCAAATTTCTACCGCCAGTTCAGCTCGGTTCGCTCGCGCGCAAGTCCCGTGCACGCAACAAGGCGGTCTGCGTCCTTCGTGGCAACGCCAATACAAGGGTGGCAAGGCACCTTTCCATCAAGGGCACGGCCCAGTACAACAAGGCCTTCTCGCTCCGCCCAAGCCCTGAACCGCCGTCTAACCTGCCGCTCAACCGGACCCGCTACGGCATGCCGGCCTTGGGCCTCCATTTCATTCTGGCCCAAGCCCGTCACGCCTCCGCGGGCCGGTTAGCTCTACGTTAGACAGCGGAATGCACCTGATCCGAGTCAGCCGTCTGCTTCGAGTCGCCCCGCTTGAATGCAAGACCAAGACAGAAAGGCCAAGACAATGGAACGCCGCTGTGCATCGAAGTGCCGTGCTGTTTGCCGGCATCCAGAGAAGACGGCGACGCATCGCGCCAGCTCGACGCGCCTGGCAGTCGAATCAGAGTCCGCCGCCCACAGGGTGGCAACTTTCTACCGCCATTTCAGCTCGGTCCGCTCGCGCGCCAGTCCAGCGCGCGGCAAGACGGTCCGCCCCTCTCGCGGCAACGTCAACACAAGGGTCGCAGAGCGCCTTTCCATCAAGGGCAAGGCGCAGTACAACAAGGCGATCCCGCTCCGTCCAAGCCCCGAACCGCCGTCTAACCTGGCGCTCAACCGGACCCGCTACGGCATGCCGGCCTTGGGCCTCCATTTCATTCTGGCCCAAGCCCGCCATGCCTTCGCGGGCCGGTTAGCTCTACGTTAGACAGCGGACTCCGCTTGATCCGAGCCAGTCGTCTGCTTCGAGACGCCCCGCTTGAATGCAAGACCAAGACAATGGAACGCCGCTGTACATCGAAGTGCCGTGCTGTTTGCCAGCATCCAGAGACGACGGCGCCGCATCGCGCCAACTCGACGCGGCTGGCAGCCGAATCACGGTCCGCCGCCCACAGGGCGGCAAATTTCTACCACCATTTCAGCTCGGTCCGCTCGCGCGCAAGTCCAGCGCGCGGAATGATGGTCCGCCCCTCTCGCGGCAACGTCAACACAAGGGTCGCAAAGCGTCTTTCCATCAAGCGCAAGGCGCAGTACAACAAGGCGATCCCGCTCCGTCCAAGCCCCGAACCGCCGTCTAACCTGGCGCTCAACCGGACCCGCTACGGCATGCCGGCCTTGGGCCTCCATTTCATTCTGGCCCAAGCCCGCCACGCCTTCGCGGGCCGGTTAGCTCTACGTTAGACAGCGGAATGCGCCTGATCCGAGCCAGTGGTCTGCTTCGAGACGCCCCGCTTGAATGCAAGTCCAAGACAGAACGGCCAAGACGTTGGAACGCCGCTGTTCATCGAGGTGCCGTGCTGTTTCCCCGCATCCAGAGAAGACGACGACGCATCGCGGCAACGCGTTCCGCCGGGCAGTCAAATCAGGCTCCGCCGCCCACAGGGCGGCGAATCCGCACGCCACGGCAACACTGTCGTCTCGCCCGTCAGTCCAGCACTCAGCAAGACGGCCCGCGTCTTTCGCGGCCACGTCAAAACAAGGGTCGCAAAGCACCTATCCATCAAGGGCAAGGCGCAGTACAACAACGCCATGTCGTCCCGTCCAAGCCCCGAACCGCCGTCTAACCTGGCGCTCAACCGGACCCGCTACGGCATGCCGGCCTTGGGCCTCCATTTCATTCTGGCCCAAGCCCGCCATGCATCCACGGGCCGGTTAGCTCTACGTTAGGTTGCAGATTTCACAACGCACAGGAGAGCCGCATGTCCACCGAACTCTGGAAATCGATAGCGCAGGTTGCCATCGACGCCTATGACGTAGATATCGGGACCTTCCAGCAGAACTTCCTGAACGCGTTAAGAAAGTCCACTGGAGGAAGCTCCTTCGCGAACTGGGTGTCGCGGAATCCGATCCTATTTGAGATTCTCGTCCGCGTCCTTTCTGCGGCTATCAAACCTCACGCTAGATCGATGCGTGATCGCGGACTTCTCGTTGATGCTCTCGCCGATCAACTCATTCATTTTCCAAGTGAACTTAGAAGCGCCTTTGTCCACGCGGATGACCATAAGGACACAGTAGAGACCGCATCCTCCGACCCATCAGCAAATTGGGGGCACTTCATCGCCAATGCGATAGTCGGCGAGCACGATCACGATCTCTCAAGTTCGGAGAAGAGTCTGATAGTAAGGTATCTGTCTAGGCCGGACGTTCTGACTGAGTATCTACGTACCGGAAGGGAACCCAGCGTTCCTGCGGACATTAGATCACCCGCATTGCAAAGGCTTGAGCAGATCGAACGCGAATTTCCAGACGAAGGTAGCTGGCTGAAGCTCGCCTCAAGCACGATCCTTGGAGAACGAAGGCTCATTGCCTTCTACAACACGCTACTCTCCATCTCAACGGCAGAGGCCGCAGAAAGATGTAGACGATCTGAGATGGACTTTGACCGCTTGGCGGTAGAGTTCAACTTCAGCATGACGGAAGCAGAACAGATAGCGAATGGCGTCGACCGGCTACTCAGTAGAAAGGACACCGCGCGGCGAGCTGACCTACTTGACGATCTACTTCTTAAGGAAGCACAGAATCGGGCCACACGGCAGAAGACTGCAACCTAACCCTACGTTCGAGCGGACAGCCAACGGCAAGGCCCGCGAAGCGCAAAGGTTCATCATGCGCCTCGCGGGCCTTGCCGCTGTCTGCCGCTCAACTCCACGTTAGGCGGCATGAAGCCCAATCCTCCGGCGACCGCGACACGCGTTGGCTCCGGCGCATACTGACAGCAACCACCTACGCCGAGAAGCACAGGGCGCGGGGTCCCAGCACTGCAATACCCAGGAGTAGCCATGACAGAAGAACACCCAGGCCACCTCCTCTCGCCACTCAGCCAACATGTTGAACGAGATGGCCACTCAGTACGCGTCGACATCTATGGCAATGGCGCAGGGGCCTGGATTCGAGGTTGTCGATCAGTACAACAATTCAACCGTCTGGGATGACGTCTTCGAAACGGATCAAGTCGCACTTGACGCTGCCTTCGAAGCCATTGATGCAGATGGACTTCGATCGCTTATTGGCGAGCCAACCAACGATTGACGGTAGTCGAACGAATGCCGCCTAACATGTCGTTCAACCGGAGCGCCAACGGCAGGCCAGCTTGGCCGTGCGTCCGCCCTGCTTCATCATCGGCCGCACGGCCAAGCCGTCCTTCCGTCGTCGCCCGGTTAACTCTACGTTAGACAGCGGACTCCGCTTGATCCGAGCCAGTCGTCTGCTTCGAGACGCCCCGCTTGAATGCAAGACCAAGACAGAAGGCCCGAGACAATGGAATGCCGCTGTGCATCGAACTGTCGTGCTGTTTGCCGGCATCCAAAGAAGACGACGACGCATCGCGCCAGCTCGGTGCGCCTGGCAGCCGAATCAGGGTCCGCCGCCTACAGGGCGGCGGATTTCTACCGCCATTTCAGCTCGGACCGCTCGGGCGCCAGTCCAGCGCCCGGCAAGACGGTCCGCCACTCTCGCGGCCAAGTAAACACAAGGGTAGCAAAGCGCCTTCCCATCCAGAGCAAGGCACAGTACAACAAGGCGATTCCGCTCCGTCCAAGCCCCGAACCGCCGTCTAACCTGGCGCTCAACCGGACCCGCTACGGCATGCCGGCCTTGGGCCTCCATTTCATTCTGGCCCAAGCCCGCCATGCCTCCGCGGGCCGGTTAGCTCTACGTTAGGCCCCACACATGCCGCACTTTCGCATGCGTTCCGCGACTCAAGAAGATCTGGCGGTCACGTACTCAATCACCGAAGAGGCGATGCGCGGCTACGTGGAGGAGACCTGGGGCAACTGGGACGAAGAAGAACAACTTCAGAAGCATCGCGCCAACTTCACGCCCGAGACCTACAGGATGATCCTGGTCGATGAAGAGGTTGCTGGACTGGTTGCCGTGGAAGAATTTCTATCCCACGTATGGCTGGTAAAGCTCTACCTTTCGGTAAGGTACAGAGGTCAGGGCATCGGGTCACAGGTGCTACAAGACATCCAGAAAGACGCCGCTATCCGAGGCAAGCCCGTCACGCTGCGGGTACTCCGAGTGAACACCCGCGCGCAGGCGCTGTATGCGAAACATGGCTTCAAGGTCACAGAAGAGAGTGCCGAGCGCCTGCACATGGCGAGTGGGGCCTAACCCCTCGCTCAAGCGGAGCGCCAACGGCAGGCCACCAGGCCCGCGCGGCGCCTTTGTCTATCATGCACCGCGCGGGCCTGGCGTCCTGCCGTCGTCGCCCGCTTAGCTCGCACGTTAGACAGCGAACTTTGCCTGATCCGAGCCAGTCATCTGCTTCGGGGCGCCCCGCTTGAATGCAAGACCAAGACAGAACGACCAAGGCAATGAAACGCCGCTGTGCATCGAAGGTCCGTGCTGTTTGCCCGTATCCAGAGAAGACGACGACACGTCCGGCCAAGTCGACGCGCCTGGCGGTCGAATCAAGGTCCGCCGTCCACAGGACGGCAAATCTCTTCCGCCATTTCAGCTCGGTCCGCTCGGGCGCTAGTCCAGCGCGCGGCAAGACGGCCCGCCCCTCTCGCGGCCAAGAAAACACAAGGGTCGCAAAGCGACTTTCCATCCACGGCAAGGCGCAGTACAACCAGGCGATTCCGCTCCGTCCAAGCCCCGAACCGCCGTCTAACCTGGCGCTCAACCGGACCCGCTACGGCATACCGGCCATGGGCCTCCATTTCATTCTGGCCCAAGCCCGCCATGCCTCCGCGGGCCGGTTAGCTCTACGTTAGGCAACTCAGTACCTCCATAACTGCGTATAGAAAGATCAGTCTATGCCGACCGTCAAACGAAGCGGAATATCCATCAGCTATGACGCCATCGGTACGGGGCAATGCGTAGTGCTGACTCACAGTTTCCTATGTGATCGAACAATGTTTCGATATCAGGTCGATGCGCTAAAGTCACAATATCGCGTTATAAATATTGACCTGCGGGGACATGGTGAATCAGGTGACTCGCTTAGTCCCTACTCCCTATATGACCTTGTTGAAGATGTTATCGAGGTACTTGATGCAGAGTCCGTTCAGCAAGCCGCGTGGGCCGGCCTCTCAATTGGCGGCTTCTTAAGCATGCGCGCAGCATTGCGGCATCCAGAGCGTGTGGGTGCGCTGGTACTGATGGACACTGACGCTGGCCCGGAGTCGACTTTCAAACGTCTGAAATACGCCGCGCTTCGCACGGGGGTATCATTGCTAGGCCCTAAACCTATTGTTCCCTCGCTCCTCCCGATATTTCTGGGATCGACAAGCCTTCGTGAGCGTAAGAGCTTGTGTGCTGAATTTAGGCAGAAGTTCCTCGACATGCGAGTAAAGTCAATAATTCCGGGGATTGGCGCGATCATGTCCCGCGATGACGTTCGAAGTCAACTATCGCAAATACAGTGTCCCACATTGGTAATTGTTGGACAGGAAGATAATCCCTTGCCGCCGCCCAAGTCGCAGGCAATTGCCGATAGGATCAGAGGGTCTAATCTCGTTGTAATTCCGAAGTCAGGCCACTTGTCGGCGGTTGAGACCCCAGAGGAAGTCGGCGCTGCACTTATGGCGTTCCTACGCAAAAATTACCTTCAGGGAAATGGTCTGAGAGTTGCCTAACCATTCGCTCAACCGACATTTTGCGGCAGCCCAGGTTTGGGCTTCATTTCATTCTCGCCCAAACCCGGCCTGCCGCAAAATGCCGTTTAGCTCAAACGTTAGACCACGCAAACCCCCTGCTCAAGATGTCGCGCGCTTCGGCCAGGATCGGCAAGCTCAGGAACAGGCATGAATCAAGCTCAGCCGGTCCCGCGACTTGGCTTCGCCTCAAGACAGAGGCCGCGCTGTCGCGCGGCAATACAAGGCTGAGTCCGTGACCATCAACCAACGACCAAGACCGAACGAGGTACCGTTCATCAAAGCCGGCAAGTGCATGGCCAGGTACCTCCGGTCAAAACTCCCGCCCCCGGTCGCGGCCCTCGGTCAAATACACGCACAACACAAGTTCAGCCGAGTCACTCTGTTCACGCTCGCATCCCCTTCACCAGCCCGCAGTCGGGCCCTTTCAGGTGCGTCACGTTGGCCAAAACTCATCAACAAGCGTGGTCTAACATGTCGTTCAACCGGAGCGCCAACGGCAGGCCAGCTTGGCCGTGCAGCCGCCTTGCTTCATCATCGGCCGCACGGCCAAGCCGTCCTTCCGTCGTCGCCCGGTTAACTCTACGTTAGACGGCACACAAGTCCTTTGTCCACCAGCAACCAGTTCATCGTGACGCAGCTACTCGATCGGTTCTACGAAGCCCTGAAGGCCTTGTCGCCTGAACAACTCACAAGTTGCGTCACCGAGGACTTCATGCTTGACTGGCAGGGTTCAGACTCCATTCCGTGGGCAGGCAGGTGGCATGGCGTGAATGGCCTCATATCGTTCGTGAAAGTGCTGAACGAGAAACTGCAGATCCTTGAAGTACAGCGCTTGAAGCAGTTTTCCGACCAGGACACCACCGTTGTTCTTCTGCGGGGACACTGGAAAGCCAAGGAATCAGGCAATGAGGTTCGCGCCATGGCATGCAACGTATTCACTTTCGAGAACCAGAAGATCAAGTCGTACACGGTTCTGAACAACTCTGTCGCCTTCTCCGAGGCGCTATCAGGGCGAACCGCCCAAAGTGCCGTCTAACATGTCGTTCAACCGGAGCGCCAACGGCATGGCACCCAGCCCGCGAGGCGCTGCATGCGCATCATCCGCCTCGCGGGCTGGGCGCCACGCCGTCGTCGCCCGGTTAACTCTACGTTAGACCACGCAAAACGCCCTGCTCAAGATGTCGCGCGCTTCGGCCAGGATCGGCAAGCTCAGGAACAGGCATGAATCGAGCTCAGCCGGTCCCCCGACTTGGCTTCGCCTCAAGACTGGTGCCGTGGCCTTCAGCCAAAGACCAAGACCAAGACCGAACGGGGCACCGTTCATCAAGGCCGGCAAGTGAATGGCTCGGTACTTCCGGTCAAGACTCCTGTCCCCGGTCGCCGCCCTCGGTCAAGTACGCGCAAAACACGAACCCAGCGAAGTCAATCTGCGAACGCTCGCGTCTCCTTCTCCAGCCCGTAGTCATGCCCTTTCAGGTGCGTCACGTTAGCCAAACCTCAGCAACAGGCGTGGTCTAACATGTCGTTCAAACGGAGCGCCAACGGCATGGCACCCTGGCCGCGCAGCGCCCTGCTTCATCATGCGCCGCGCGGCCAGGGCGCCACGCCGTCGTCGCCCGGTTAACTCTACGTTAGACAGCGGAAGACGCACTTTCCGAAGCGGCCGTCTACATCGCTCCGTCGCCCAAGAATGCAAGACCAAGACAGAACGACCAAGAAAATGGAACGCCGCTGTGCATCGAAGTGTCGTGCTGTTTGCCGGCATCCAGAGACGACAGCGACGCATCGCGCCAACTCGATGCGCCTGGCAGCCGAATCAGGGTCTGCCGCCCACAGGGCGGCAAATTTCTACCGCCAGTTCAGCTCGGTTCGCTCGCGCGCAAGTCCCGTGCACGCAACAAGGCGGTCTGCGTCCTTCGTGGCAACGCTAATACAAGGGTGGCAAGGCACCTTTCCATCAAGGGCACGGCCCAGTACAACAAGGCCTTCTCGCTCCGCCCAAGCCCTGAACTGCCGTCCAACCTGCCGCTCAACCGCACCCGCTACGGCATGCCGGCCTTGGGCCTCCATTTCATTCTGGCCCAAGCCCGCCATGCCTCCGCGGGCCGGTTAGCTCTACGTTAGACAGCACAAACCCTACTTCGCGGACTTCGCGCCATCCGTCGCCACACCGTCCAACCTACCGCGCACCCCGGAGCGGTCGCTTCGAGCGAATGCAAGAAGCCAAATTGCCTGAGACGCCGGAATCTCCAGACCCTGGCCAATCTTGTAGAAGCCACCAGTCGGACGCCACCCCGTAGAGTCCAACCACCAAAGAAGCAAGATGACGATCACAAGCGGCAAAGCCAGCGCCAGAAACATCCCAGAGGCCAGGGCTACTTGAACGATGTCCTCCTTCCAGAAGCGCACAAAGGCAAGCCGTGCGCTACCCAAGAGTTCAGAGACTGCCGAAGTCCATGTTCCGTCTTGCATACTGCCCTCGCGAAGACCCCCAGACCGATATCGGCAAGGACGCCAGGAACCTGAAGGCTCAATTGAAGACAGTGCCGTCTAACCCTACGCTCAACCGGACCGCCAACGGCATGCCCCCCTGGCCGCGCAGCGTCTTTGTACATCATGCGCCGCGCGGCCAGGGGGGCACGCCGTCGTCGGCCGGTTAGCTCCACGTTAGGCGTCACGTCCGCTGCCCCAACCATGAAGATCGAGTTCGACCTCCTCCAAAACGCCCAAGACTCCATTGAGCGAGCCATCGAGTTGGTAGCGTGGGGCGACGAACAGCCAGAACCGCGAAAGCTCAAGCAAGCGATTCAGGCAGTCGCTCACGGAGTGGAACTGCTTCTGAAGGAGCGGCTTCGCCGAGTTCATCCCTGTTTGATATGGGAGAACGTCGACAAGTACCCCAGTTTGACCGCACGGACGGTAAGTGCCGAACAGGCAATGGCTAGGCTCTCAACTATTGGAGGGCTCGACTTCGCACGCGACGACCTGGAGCTCATTCAATCTCTCAGAGCAACGAGGAACGCGATCGAACATTTGGCATGGACTGCCACAAAGCAAGAGGCCGATTCCATCGTAGGCAAAGCGCTCGAATTTGCACTCCACTTCTCAAAGTCCGAACTTGACTACGACTTCATCGGCTACCACACACGCAAGGACGACACACTGAACGCGCTTCTCTCCGCCAATGAGGCTCTGGCAGGCTCTTTGGCCAAGAGGGCATTTCCTCCAAATCGGCCCGAATGTGATCAGCCACAAACCTGTTCGTTCTGCCGGGCTCGATCTGTCGATCCAGTCAGCAACACATGCAAGCTTTGCGGGCACTGGAACGCCGACAGAGAAGACGACATTTCATTCTGAGATTCTA
>JADJHR010000004.1 GCA_016707445.1 Rubrivivax sp. | reverse complement strand
GGTGCCCTTGAGCGAGGTGCTGTCGTCTCCAATGCAGCGTTTAGCCTCTACGACGCCCCGCTCTGGAACATGGCGCTGATCGCAAGTCATCTGCATCTGGTCTGGATCGCCACTGTTTGCGGCAAGCTGGAGACGCGTTACCGCTACTCCAACACCCTCGGTTGGAACACCTTCCCCGTCCCGCTGCTGACTGAACAGAACAAGGCCGACCTGACTCGCTGCGCCCAGAAACATCTTGCTGGCCCGCGAAGCGCATTTCCCGCGACCATCGCCGACTTGTACGACGAAGACACGATGCCGGAGAACTTGCGCAAGGCCCACGAGCGCAACGACGAGGTGCTGGAACGCATCTACATCGGCCGCCGCTTCAAGAACGACACCGAGCGGCTGGAAAAGCTGTTCGACCTCTACACCAAAATGGTGGCGAAGCCGGGTGCTGCCAAGCCGGCAAAGGCGGCGCTGGCCAAGAGGGTGGCTCGAAGGACAGCCGTATGAACGACAGGATCGTGCAAGAGGTGCTTGCACCATTGCCCAGACCCCACCCGCTATCGCGGAGGTAGCTCGGCCACCGCCGACGATGAACCATGACCAATCCAATCAACTCATACACCGTTCCGTCGGTGTCCATCACCACGGCACGCACCGGCGCTTCCGCCAAGGCCAACGAACTGGGCATGCGCACGATGCAGGAGCGTGCCTACGCCAAGCGTGGCGAGCAGTACCTGCTCATCAAGTCGCCGCCGGCGTCGGGCAAGAGCCGGGCGTTGATGTTCATTGCGCTGGACAAGCTGCACAACCAGGGTGTGCTGCAGGCCATCGTCGTGGTGCCGGAGCGATCGATCGGCGGCAGCTTCGCCGATGAAGCCCTGACCCATCACGGCTTCTACTGGGACTGGACGGTCGCGCCGCAGTGGAACCTGTGCAACGCGCCGGGCATTGACGAGCCGCGCATCGCCAAGTCCAAGGTCGAGGCGGTCAGGAAGTTCCTGGCGGGCGACGACAAGGTGCTGATCTGTACCCATGCCACCTTTCGTTTCGCGGTCGAGGAACTGGGCATCCAGGCGTTCGACAACCGCCTGATCGCCATCGACGAGTTCCATCACGTTTCCGCCAACCCGGACAACAAGCTGGGCGGCCAGCTGGGCGCCTTCGCCCGCGACAAGGTGCACGTGGTCGCGATGACGGGTTCCTACTTCCGTGGCGACAGCGAGGCGGTGCTGGGGCCGGCCGACGAAGGCAAGTTCGAAACTGTCACCTACACCTACTACGAACAGCTCAATGGCTACCGGTGGTTGAAGTCGCTGGACATCGGCTACTTCTTCTACACCGGCCGCTACGTCGATGCCGTGGCCAAGGTGCTGGACCCGGCGCTGAAGACCATCGTTCACATCCCCAGCGTCAACTCGCGCGAAAGCCTTAAAGACAAGGAGCGTGAGGTCAACGAGATCATGCAGGCGCTTGGCGAGTGGAAGGGCATCGACGAGACGACCGGCTTCCACCTCATCGACGCTAAAGACGGCCGCACCTTGAAAGTGGCCGACCTGGTGGACGACAGCGACGCGGCCAAGCGCACCCGCGTACTGGGCGCCCTGAAGGATCCTGCCCACAAGAATCACCGCGACCACGTGGACATCATCATCGCGCTGGGAATGGCAAAAGGAAGGCTTCGATTGGATCTGGTGCGAGCACGCCCTGACCATCGGCTACCGCAGCAGCCTGACCGAGGTGGTGCAGATCATCGGCCGTGCTACGCGCGATGCCGACGGCAAGGAACGTGCACGCTTCACCAACCTGATCGCCGAGCCGGCGGCCGAGCAGTCCGCGGTGGCCGAGGCGGTGAACGACATGCTAAAGGCGATCTCCGCCAGCCTGTTGATGGAGCAGGTACTGGCGCCACGCTACGAGTTCACGCCGCGCAACGCCGGTGCGCAGGAAGGCTTCGACTATGGCCCGGATGGCTACGTGGACGGTGGCAAGAACCTGGGCGTCAACAAGGAGACAGGTGAGGTCCACATCGAGATCAACGGCCTGGCCAAGCCCAAGAGCAAGGAGGCCAAGCGCATCTGCAAGGAAGACCTGAACGAGGTAATTGCGGCCTTCATCCAGGACAAGCCGGCGCTCGAGCGCGGCACGCTGGACAAGGAAAACACGATTCCCGAGGAACTGACAATCGAACGCCTGGGCAAGATCGTGCGCGAACGCTACCCGGAGCTCAGCGATACCGACCAGGAAGCAGTACGCCAACACGCCATTGCCGTCATCAACATCACCCAACAGGCCAAGCTGGCGCTCGACACGCCCGATCAGGTACAGCCGCCGATCCCTATCCCAGATGGCGACGATGGCGGTACCCCAGCGAAGGGCAACACCGACCTAATCGAAGGTGTGCGGAAGTTCATCAACGTGCGCGACCTGGACATCGACCTGATCGACCGCATCAATCCGTTCGAGGCCGCCTATGCGGTGCTGGCAAAGACGATGGACGAGAAGTCCTTGCGCCAGATTCAGGCCAGCATCGCCGGCAAGAACATCAAGATCACCGAGGAAGACGCGCGCGAGCTGGCGAAGCGTGCCCTGCAGTTCAAGAACGAGCGCGGTCGCGTGCCGGACATCAATTCGGCCGACGCCTGGGAAAAGAGGATGGCCGAGGGTGTGGCTGCTTTCGCGCGGTATCGCGCCCAGGCCAAGGCAGCCCAGGTGCAAGGAGCCTCCGGCAATGGCTGACCTGGACGACGACGAACTGCTGGAGGCCCTGGGCGTCGAAGTCGCGCCCATCAAGGCCGGCGGTCGCACGCCCCGCGAAGAACGGATCATCGCGGGCTTCGAGGACATCCTCCGCTTTCACGAAGCGCACAAGCGCGCGCCACAGCACAGCGAAAGCAGCGACATCTTCGAGCGCCTGTACGCGGTGCGCCTGGATCAGCTTCGCAAGCTGCCTGAGGCGCACGCCTTGCTGGCCGAGCTGGATAAGCCCGGCCTGCTGTCCGAAGCACCAGCTGCGCCGATCGATGTGGATGAACTCGACGAGGATGCCTTGCTAGCGGAGTTGGGGGTCAGCAGCGACCCATCCGACCATGCAGACATCACCATGCTCCGCCATGTTCGCCCCCTCGCAGAGCGACAGGCTGCGGAAGAGATCGCCGACCGCACGCCATGCGAGGACTTCGACAAGTTCCAGCCGCTGTTCGAGCGCGCGGAGCGCGAACTGAAGGACGGCATACGCAAGGCGATTCCGTTCAAAGGCGAAGCCAGTGTCGAGCAGGGGAACTTCTTTATCGTCGGCGGGCAGTTCGCCTACGTTGCGGAGAAGGGCGAAGAGTTCGAGTCCAGCAGCAGACAACCCGATGCACGGCTGCGGCTTATCTACGGCAATGGGACCGAAAGCAATCTGCTGATGCGGTCGCTGCAAAGGGCGCTGACGCAGGATGGCAACGGACGGCGGCTGAGCGAGCCGGATGCCGGCCCGCTGTTCGGCCCACTCTTCGGTGCCGCCGCCGAACCGGATGACATCGAGACCGGCACGATCTACGTGCTGCGCAGCCTATCCAAGCACCCGTTCGTTGCCGAGCACCGCATGCTGATCCACAAGATCGGCGTCACGGGTGGGAAAGTCGAGACGCGCATCGCGGACGCCGAGAACCAAGCGACGTACCTGCTAGCCCCGGTCGAGATCGCGGCCGCGTACAAGCTGCACAACCTCAGCCGGATCAAGCTGGAGAACATCTTCCATCGGCTGTTCGGCACCGTGCAACTCGACCTGACTATCGAGGATCGGTTCGGCAAGCCGGTGAAGCCAAGGGAGTGGTTCGTCGTGCCGCTCAATGTGATCGACGAGGCGGTCGAACGCATTCGGGACGGGACGATCACGGAGCTTGTCTATGACGCGCAGACAGCCAGGCTGGCGAGTGGCGTACAGAGATTGTGACTGCTGGACTCCCAATCTGCATCACATCCCGATTGCCTCATCGACGTACCCTTCAACTCCAGGCTCCTATGTATGACCTGCATCGCCTTGGGTGGAACAGCTTTCAACAACTTTGCCTCACCATAGCCCGGGAGACGCTTGGTCAAACGGTGCAGTCGTTTCTGGATTCGAATGATGCCGGAAGAGATGGTGCCTTCGCGGGGTCTTGGACTGCAGCACAGGGCCAGCAAATCAGCGGAAAGTTTGTCATCCAGTGCAAGTTCTCTAGCAGGCCCGGCCATAGCCTGACGAAATCCGAGATTGCCGACGAACTGCCAAAGGTGCAAAAGCTTGTGGCATCCGGGCTCTGCGACGTCTACGTATTGATGACAAACGCCGGTCTTTCAGGCAGTCAAGAGACGCAGATCCGGGCCGAGTTGCTGGGGGCCGGCGCGAAGCACGTGCTGATCTACGGCTCCACCTGGATCGAGGACCAGATCAAGGAAAACACGAAGCTGCGCATGCTTGTTCCCCGCGTCTACGGTCTCGGGGACTTGAGCCAGATTTTGGACGAGCGGGCTTATGCGCAGGCGCGTGCCGTTCTGGAGTCGTTGCGCGAGGACTTGGCCAAGGTCGTCATCACGGACTCCTACCGCAAGGCGGTTCGTGCGCTGGACGAGCATGGCTTCGTGCTGCTCATCGGCGAGCCAGCGGCTGGGAAGACGACGATCGCTTCGATGTTGGCAATGGCCGCGGCCGACAAGTGGAAGTCTTCCGTGCTCAAGCTGGCCGATCCGGCGAAGGTGGTCGAGCGATGGAACGTGCATGAACCGTCCCAGTTCTTTTGGGTCGATGACGCGTTTGGCGTGACGCAATACGAGTCGCCATTGGTGCACGGATGGAACCACGTCCTGGCGCAGGTCAAGGCGATGCTGCGCCAGGGTGCAAAGATCGTCATGACGTCTCGGGACTACATATACAACCGGGCTCGCCAGGATCTTAAGGAGAGTGCCTTTCCGCTCCTCGGCGAAAGCCAAGTCGTCATCGACGTACACGACCTTTCGGCGGTGGAGAGGCAGCAAATCCTCTACAACCACCTAGGAAAGTCTGCAAAACAGGCCCATGACTTGCATGTCGTGAAGCCATGACCGCCACCCGAAGCACCGCCATGAAGCAATTGGGCCTGGGCCTGAATCTCTCGACGAAGAAGACCCGCAAGGGCAAGTTCCTGGACGAGATGGAGCGCGTGGTGCCGTGGACGGCGCTGGTGCAGGTCGTCGAGCCGCATTGCCCGCGGGCGAAGACCGGCCGTCCGCCGTTCGCGGTGGAGACGATGCTGCGGATCCACTACCTGCAGCAGTGGTTCTGCCTGTCGGACCCGGCGATGGAAGAGGCGCTGCACGACACGCCGCTGTTCCGCGAGTTCGCCAAGATCGATCACGGTGACTCGGCTGCCGACGATCTTGCGCTTCCGCCACCTGCTGGAGCGCCACAACCTGGCGCCGGACATGCTGCGCTTGGTCAACGACATCCTGGGTGCCAAGGGGCTGCTGCTGCGCACGGGCACGGTGGTGGATGCCACGCTGATCGCTGCTCCGAGTTCGACCAAGAACGCCGAAGGCGAGCGCGACCCGGAGATGAAGCAAACCAAGAAGGGCAACCAGTGGTATTTCGGCATGAAGGCCCACATCGGCGTGGACGCGCAGTCGGGTCTGGTGCACACCGTGGCCGGCACGGCGGCGAACGTCAACGACCTGAACATGGCCGGCGCACTGCTGCACGGCGACGAGGAAGCGGCCTTCGGCGACGCCGGCTACCAGGGCGTGCACAAGCGCCAGGAAGCGCAGGGGCCGACGTGGCACGTTGCGATGCGTCCGGGCAAGCGCAGAAAGCTCAACCCCTTCATCGAGCCAGACTTCGTGGCCGAGCGCGTGGAGAAGATGAAGGCCAGCATCCGCGCCAAGGTCGAGCATCCGTTCCGCGTCATCAAGCGCCAGTTCGGATTCACCAAGGTGCGCTACCGCGGGCTGGCCAAGAACACGGCGCAACTGGTGACGCTGTTCGCGCTGAGCAACCTGTGGCTGGCGCGGCGTGCATTGGCGGGTACTGGATGAAGAAATCCGCCTGGCGGGTGCCACCGGCGGGCAATTGCCGCTGGCACAGGCCGCAAACGGCGGCAGGTGGCGCTGAAAACGCGCTCCGCGGGTCTGAATGCTGGCTGATTCCCTGCATTCGAGCCGATTTCCTGAGCGAGCGGGCTGTGCAAGCACGTTACGCAGACCTTCCCTAAAGCTCGGCAACCAGAGTGCAGACTTCCGATCCAGTATTAAGCCCCACCTCGAGTTCATGGCGGCGCACGCGCGCTTCATTCCGGAGACTGCTCGTCGTATTGCGGATCCATTCTTCACGAAGGATCTCTACATCAGTGAGTATCACCTGGGTCAGTTCGTCGAGAAGCGCGAGCAGCTTCTGATCGAAGTGATTCAAGGCCTGGACGTGCACAGCAAGGCCGCGCTCGGGCTGATCTATATGCGAAAGGACCATCTGGAGAGTCCCGTCAGCCTGCAAGGCTCGGAGCCCCAGGCGCTCGAGCAACTGGGCAGCACGCTTGGTGAGTGCATCACTGCCCTCAGCGCACTCAAAGGTAGTCTTGTCGCGAACGTGTTGGCAGACGACCAGCCGGTGTGGCGATTCAAGCATCCGACGATCGGTGACGCCTATGCGGCCACCTTGGCCTTCAGTCCCGATCTGCTTGGAATCTTCCTGAGCGGCAGCTCGACTGACAACTTGCTCGCGCAGGTCACTTGCGGGAATGTGGGCGTCGAGAAGGCGGTCGTAGTCCCCAAGACGCTGTTCCCAGCGATGATCGGTCGCCTACGCGAGTTCTCAGGCAGCAGCAAGTACAAGGTTGGATGGATGTCCTCTTGGGATGCCAGGTGGACGTTGCATCGTTTCCTTGCGACGCGTTGCTCCAAGGACTTCCTCGCGATCTATCTATTGGATGATCCAGATCTCCTCAATAAGGTGGCCGAGCCCGGCCTGAGCCTGAGTTTTTCTCCGGAAGTCAAGCTGGCGATACGTCTCCATGGCTTCGGTCTTCTCCCTGAGGAGCATCGAAAAAAGTTCACCAAGAAAGTCGCCACCTACGCCATCGAAGGCGAAGACTTGCGCGCAATGAAGGACACCGCTTTGGAAGGCGTCTTCACGGCACAGGAGGTCGCCGAGCTCGTGCAAACAGTGCGCACAGACCTGCTGCCGAGGCTCGCCGAAGTTCGCCGCGAGGTTCAGACCAGCCACGACTCTTCAGAATCACCCGACGAACACATGCAGGGCATCGTAGAAACCATCAGCACGCTCAAGGGGCGCTTCGGCGATGACGGGGACGCGCTGAAGATCCTCGAGCGAGAAGCAGCGCTCGCGCAGAAGTGGATTGCCGAAACGGAGAAGCCCGAACCTAAGGTGAGTCCCCGACAATTTGGTGCGGTCGAACCGTCTGAGGGGCAACATGGCACGAGGAGTCTTCGACGACATCGACGAAGGTGACGCGTAGTTTCGTGCACCGGACCGCCGCTGCGCAAAGGCAAACAATGACCAAATTGGAACGTCCAAGTCGCCTTAGTCCTTCACTCAACGGAGAATCCGAGGCTCTCGTGCGTCGGCGAACAGCCACCTCCTACTGGCCGGATCGGCGAGGACAATGCCAAAGTTGAACACGCCCAGGCAAGTTCAGACTGCACGGCGTCGCTCGCGTCGCCTGTGCAGGCCGGTTGGTATTTCTGGGGAGGACCGTTGACACCTGCTGACAGAGCCCGCCTCCTTGCGTCCATGAACGCTGGACGTCTGGTGATCCTGTGCGGCGCTGGCCTGTCTATGGCACCGCCAAGCAGGCTCCCGTCGGCATTGCGAGTCGCCGGGATGTGCTTTGATGAATACCAGGTCACGATCGATCCGCTCATCGATCCAGCGCTTCGGGACAACCTGGAGGCGCTGGCAGAACACTTCGTCGGGTTGAACACACTCAACGCTGTGTTTATCGAGCACCTTGTTCCCTGGCGGGAGTTCGAGCGCCCGCCAAATCCAGGTCACGCGGCCGTCGCGGACTTCTTGATTGCCAAGACCGTCGTTGCTGGCCTGTCCAGCAACTACGACAAGCTGATCGAGCGATGTGCATGGGACTACGGCGCCGACTTTCGCGGCGCGCTGGACGGCGACCAAGCAACGGTCACCAGTCACAAGCAGGCGCCGCTGTTGAAGTTCCACGGCTGCTCGCACATCGATCGCGGGTCCACGGTGTGGGCACCTTCCCAACTGCATGATCCGACTATTTCCGCCCGCATCGCAAAGAGCAAGATCTGGATGGCCGCGAATCTGCGTCAGAAGGACCTGCTCGTGGTCGGCTTCTGGTCCGACTGGGACTACTTGAATCGCGTTCTGGGTGGCGCTGTGCAGGGTTTGAATCCCCTCTCAGTGACGGTGATCGACCCATCCCCCACTGCGGCCCTGCAAACAAAGGCGCCAGACCTCTGGGCACTTGCGAATCAGCCCCAAGTGACGTTCTCGCACATCCAGGAGTCGGGCGCCGACGCGCTTGACGAGCTGCGCCGAGCGTTTTCCGAGGCCTACGCACGCCAGGTCCTCGCTGCCGGCAGCGCCGTGTTGGTGGCGAAGACCGGAGTTGCGTGCGACCCTGGGTGGCTCACCGTCGCGGGGCTGGACGGAGAATCGCTCTACGACTGGCGTCGCGACGCCGAAGGCGTCCCCGCAGGCAAGCCGGCGACGGCCAGGAGTCCCCAGAACGTTGATCTCCTGGGGTATTTTCACCTTTTGCTTCGGCGCGCCGGCGCAGTGCAGCAGCCACGGGGCTACGCGTTTGCGGGGCAACGTATTCGCGTCGTCAACGGTGCGGGGTCGGTCCTAAGTACCGTGGCAAAACGATTCATCGAAGCGCCGGCAGCCCCGACCGCCGATGTCTTTGTTGCGGCAGGCAGCATGGACCTCGGGCTGCCTGGTCATCTCGTTCGGCCCGGAATCGCCGGCAGCGTGGTACGGCCGAGAGCTGGCGGGAAGTGGCTCACCATTGAACAAGCGCAAGCGGAGCTGGGCGTCTGATGGACATCGCAACGCAAACGGAGGTCCTCCTGCGAGGAGCCGGGTATGAGACTTGGACCTGGACCGGCGCAACGCCGGCAGTGATTTGCTTCGAGAACGCAGCGCTGATTGGCTTCGTTCATGTGTTTCCGTCGGCCAACGACCTGCTAACACGCTGGCAGGAGGCACAGAACGCCGCGCTTTCCCGCCATGGCCCGGCACTTCGCGCGGCGGGCGCCAAGGCATGGAACGCCTACTCGGTCTTTCTCACGGAAGAACTGGCCCCGACTCAGCAGCGAGCCGTTGAACGAATCGAGGAGGATTTCGCGCTGACCAGGAAGATCGCCCGGGCGGGTGTGCGCACGCAAGACGACCTGGAGCGCACCTTGCTGCCGTTGACAGCCGTAAGGGCGCAGCCGCTGTTCTCAGAAACGGATTTTGAGGATCGACTTCGAGCCAGGCTGAAAGACGTCTCCCCCCATGTGCTGACAGCGTTCCTGGGCACAACCCCGGCCGAAGAAGTGGCCAGGATTCTTGCGGAGAAGCCATGAAGCTCGACTTCGTTGAGGTGTGTGGTTTCCGGGGCTTCCGCGACAAGCTGCGGGTGACCTTCGGATCCGGCTTCACCGTCATCACCGGCCGCAACGGCGTGGGCAAGAGCACGATCTTTGACGCGGTCGAGTACGCACTGACCGGAACGATAGACAAGTACACGGTCGAGAAAGCGGCGCAGGAGAGCCTGAGCGACTACTTGTGGTGGAGGGGAGCGGGAAGGGCGGAAGCTCACTACGTCACTGCCTCGTTCAAGGGAGACGCCGGCGAAGTCTTCACGATCACGCGATCTCGCGAGTCTGGGGTGGACAAGACGGCCGCGGAGATCGAAGCTGCGCTTTGCAGGAATGTGCGACCGGACGACGCTCTGCGTCAGCTCTGCAGAACCTCAATCATTCGCGACGAGTGGATCGCGGCCCTCAGCATTGATCTCAGCGAAACCGAGCGCTTCGAGCATGTGCGAGGCGCGCTCGGCCTGGGGCAAGGATCGGAATTCGGTGCCAAAGCCAAGGCAGTGCTCAAAGCGGCCGAAGCGTCCCACGCTTCGAGGCAGGCCGCCTACGCAGAGGCTCGAAGTCAGCTCACGCGTGCGCTGACTGAGTTGGCGGAAGCCAAGGAAGCGATTGCGCGGACGGGGGATGCGTCTGCAGCCATGCAGATACTGATTGCCGCAACGCCCGGCGCGCCGGAGGAACTGATTGCACGCCTGACCGCCGGGCGCGCGGCCGTTACCGCCGGGCGTGCTCGGCTTGGCGCCATTGGGGAGGCGATACGTCAGGGGCGCGAGGTCCTTGCAAATCGGCGCGCGCTCGAAACTCCCGAAACAGTCGCGAAGTGGGCTGAGGCGCAGCAGCGTTTGGCTGCCTTGACGCGCTCGAAGGCAGACGCCGAGCGCCTGGCAGTCGACGCGAACAAGGCCTTGGAGCTTGAGGAGCGTGGTAACAACATCGCCGCTTCGCTTGCCGCCATCATCGAACATGGTGAGCGGCTTGGCCGAAATGATGCGCACTGTCCGCTTTGCGCGGCTGAACGCACCGACGAGGAGTTCGCGGCCGGCCTATTGCTGGCACGCCAACGCATGGATGCCTTGGCGTCGGGCGTTGCCGCCGCGCGCCAGAAGGCCACTGCGGCACGCGAAGCCGCAACACGGTCGGCCGCTGAATTTGAACAGGCGCGGGCTGCGTGGTTGGAGAGGGAGTCGGAGCTGACAGGCCAGACGGCTCGGGAACAGGCCCATGTCGAGCTCTTCGAGCGAAATTCCTTGGATTTCCGATTTGTTCAGGACCCAGATGGCTTGGAGCAATACCTGAGCGCCGAGCGGGACCGGCTCATCGACCTTGAGAGAGCGCTGCTGACCCTCGATGTGTCCCAGTCAGTCTCGAAGACTGCATCGCTCGAGGAGCAGGTCGCGGTGTTTCGTCAGGCGGCTGAGACAGCCGCTTCAGCGGTCGAGAACTCGGAAAGGGCACTGGCCGTTGCAAAGGCCATGGACCGGGGCGTGCGAAGCATCTCGGGCGAGATTGTCGACGAGCGGCTCGCACAGATTAGCCCGCTACTGAATGAGCTGTATCAGCGGCTGCGTCCTCACTTCGACTGGCGATCAATCGAATACAGCATCCGAGGCGATGTGCGGCGCTTCCTCAGCTTGAGGGTGGGGGATGGGCTCAACCCGCAGTTCGTGTTCAGCAGCGGACAGAGAAGGGCGGCCGGCCTCGCGTTCCTCCTGTCGGTGCATCTGGCGCGCGCCTGGACGTCCTGGCGAACCTTACTCATGGACGACCCAGTGCAGCACATCGATGATTTTCGAGCGCTTCATCTCATTGAGGTTCTAGCGGCACTACGCCTGGGTGGTAGACAAATCATCTGTGCAGTGGAAGACGAAGCGCTGGCCGAGCTGCTTTGTCGAAGGTTGCTAAGCACCTCGGAATCAGTTGGCAGGAGGTATGACCTAGACATCGGATCCACCGGTGCCACGAATGTCGTGCTCGAAACGGAGGTGCCTCCCATGCCGACCGGCGTTCTTCGCTCAAGGTTTGCGATCCAGGCGGTCGGCTGAGAAGAACCTCGCTCGCGCCTAGAAGGAGGGCACGGTGTCCATACGCAGCCCAGCGCAGCCCAGCTAGGTCGTCCCGCCGCGGGCGAAGGTGCGTCGTGAGGGTAAACCAAGGGGTAAACCGGCACGCGGGCACTGTCGAATTCCAGCGAACAGATGCGAACAACATCGATCCGTAAGTCTTTGATTTATAAGGAACCCGTGTCCGCGGCCGTTCGCTGCTTTTCGCCGATACCGGCCTGTCACGCCGGGGGTCGCGGGTTCGAGTCCCGTCCACTCCGCCACACATTGAAGGCCACCGCAGCGCGGTGGCCTTTTTCTTTGGACGGTCCTCGCGGCGCGGGCTTGCGGTCGGTCCCGTTTTCTCAGCAGGTCTCGCCGGCCCTGACATCAAGCCCAGAGGTGGGCCTTCTCTCCCGCATCCACCGCTGATCTTCAAACGGTCGGCGCCCCGTCCCCGGTCCGTATGGCATAGCCAGGGCGGGCCGAATCGGGATCGGCGCCGACACGCAACTGAGCATTGATCACCCGTTGACGTCGCTGACCACAGGCAAGGACTTGTGGTCGAGCCTCGCTGCGGCTTGCTGGGCGATGCCATCCAGGTCGGGTTCAGCGGTCATCACCAGGGCCGACGGCAGAGCGTGCTGGCCGCTCAGCTTGACCACCAGCCGCGCCATGCCAGCACCGGCCTTGGCACGCCCGTGCCCTTGCCTACAATCGGCCGCGGCCGCTGGTTGCCTTCGTGCGCGCGCAGCGTGCCTGCGGCCGATGGCACCGGCCTTCCATGCAGACGCCCCAACAGTTCGGTCCGATTGAAGTCAACCCCGGGCAACGTGTGCTGCGGGTCAGCGGTGCGCCGGTGGCGATCGGCGGGCGTGCCTTTGACATGTTGTGTGTGCTGATCCAAAGACCCGGCGAGCTGGTGTCCAAGGATGAGCTGCTGGATGCCGTGTGGGGCCGCGTGGTGGTGGAAGAAGGCAACTTGCATGTGCATGTCTCGGCGCTGCGCAAGGCGCTGGGGGCAGGCGTCATCACCACGGTGCCGGGGCGCGGCTACCGGTTTGTGCCGCCGGCCGGCGCGGCTTCGAGCACGACGCCCGCCGCACCTGCCCCGGTTGCCGTCGCCGAACGCGGCCCCGCCTTGCTGGGACGCGAGCGTGATCTGGCAGCGCTGCATGCCTTGTTGAATGAAGCACGGCTGGTCACCCTGACGGGGCCCGGCGGCATCGGCAAGACGCGGCTTGCACGCGCGGCGCTGGCAGGGCGCGGGCAGCATCATGCCGACGGCATGGTGCTGGTCGAGTTGGCCGCGCTGACCGACGCGGCACTGATCCCCGGCGCCGTGGCCGCCGCGCTGCAGTTGCAGCTGGCCACCGCGCGCGACCCCCTGACCGCGCTGGTGGTTGCCACCCGCTCGCTGCAGATTCTGGTGCTGCTGGACAACGCCGAGCACCTGATCGACGGCGTGGCCTCGGTGGTGGCCGCGCTGCTCGCAGGCGGGGCCGGGCTGCGGCTGCTGGTCACAAGCCAGATGCCGCTGAAACTGGACCATGAGCAGGTCTACCGCCTCGCCGGCCTGCAGGTGCCCGATGACAGCCTGGGCCCGCTGACAGCCGCTCAAGCACTAGGTTATGGGGCCATCGCCTTGCTGGACCAACGCGTGCGCGCCGCCGACCGGCGCTTTGTACTGACCGATGCCCTTGTCAGCCACGCCATCCAGATCTGTCGCCAGCTGGACGGCATGGCCTTGGCCATCGAGTTGGCGGCCGCGCGTTGCCCGCTGCTGGGCCTGCCCACGGTGGCGCAGCGGCTGGACGAGCGCTTCGGCATGTTGCGTGCGGGCAGCCGCACCGCGCCCGCGCGCCATCAGACCCTGCAGGCGGTGATGGACTGGAGCCATGCCCTGCTGTCGCCCGGCGAACAACAGGCGCTGCGCCGCCTGGGGGTGTTTGCCGGCGGTTTCACGCTGGCGCTGGCGTGCCAGGTGCTGGCCGATGAACACACCGATGAGTGGGCGGTGGTGGACTTGCTGGCCGAGTTGGTCGACCGGTCACTGGTCTCGGTGAACGATGCGGATTCACCGCGCTACCTGCTGCTGGAAACCGGCCGCGCCTATGCGCTGGCCCAGTTGGCGGCGGCGGGCGAAACCGACATGCTGCGCAACCGCCATGCGCAGGCCATGCGGGCCCTGGCCGAGCAGGTCTGTGCCGACTTCTGGCAGCTCAGCGAAGCTGACTTCGTCGCCCGTCATGAACCTGAACTGGACAATCTGCGTGCCGCGCTGGACTGGCTGCTGCAGCACGACGCCACCGGTGCCATTGCACTGGCTTCTGGCGCGGCGCGGCTGTGGCGCTGCCTGTCGCTGCACCCCGAAGCGCTGCGCCGTTGTGCGCAGGCTGCGGCCTTGATCGATGCACACACACCACTGGCGCTGGCAGCGCGCTTGTGGGAGGCCATCGCGCAGCTTTCGGGCGAGATCTCCAGCGCCGAAAGCCGCGCCGCTGCAGAGCGTGCGGTGGCCTTGTTCGAAACGCTGGGCGACGCCCGTGGGCTGTACCTGTCGCTGGCCCACCTGGCGTTCAGCTACCGCAGCGACACGCCGCCTGCGCGCGAAGCCTTTGCCCGAATGGGGGCACTGGAAGCCCCCGGCTGGCCTGCCGCGGTGCGCCTGCTGGGTGCCAAGGTGCAGGGCGGACTGGCCTCGCACACGCACGACGTGGCGGTGGCACGCAGCGCCAACGAACGTCGCCTGGCCCTGGCCACCGCCTGTGGTTCCGACCGGGATGTTTTCGCCGCCTTGGGCAACCTGGCCGATGTGGCCTTGATCGGCGGCGATGCGGCGCAAGCGGTGCAGCTGGGCCGCGCGCTGCTGGCGCGGCTGGGCCGGCGCCACCGGGTGACACGCGCCATCGCACTGGGCAACCTGATGCTGGCGCTGCTGGCGACCGATGACCTGCCAGCCGCCCGCGAGACCGCCACCGCCTTCATCGAATTGTCGCGCGCGCTGGACCACATGTACCTCGGCGTCACCGCTGACCCGCTGGCGCTTCTGGCCGCTCTTGAAGAACGTTATGCCGCTGCGGCGCAACTGGCCGCGTTTGCCGATGCCGCCTACGCGCAGGACCAGCAGTTTCGCGAGCCCAATGAAGCCCAGGCCCGCGCGCGCTGCGCGGCCCTGCTGCAAGCGCACTGCACGTCAGTGGATCTGGCGCGCTGGCAGACGCAGGGCGCGGACGTGGGCGCCGAGGCGGTCTGCCAGCTTGCGTTGCAGATGCCCGCTCAGGACTGAGCGGCCAGGCGCTGTTGCAGGCACAGCCGGCTGAGCGTGCCAAGCTGGTACGTCGGCGGCCCGCCGCCTTCCCTGCCTTCAAGCAGCAGCAAAGACTTGTCGACCAGGCCCGCCAGCGTCTCGATCTGGTCCCACGGGCTGGCGTCCGCAGCCAGCGCCTGCACGTCACCCTGGTCAAAAGGCTGTGGCAGGGCCGCCAGTTGTGCCAACAGCACGCGCTCGGCCGTTGACAGCGCAGCCCAGCTCAGCTCGAAGCAGGCCATCAGGCTGCGGTGCCGAGGCGGGCCCGATGCCGGCGCCTTGGCCG
This sequence comes from Rubrivivax sp., assembly GCA_016707445.1. Classification (GTDB taxonomy): domain Bacteria; phylum Pseudomonadota; class Gammaproteobacteria; order Burkholderiales; family Burkholderiaceae_C; genus Rubrivivax. The sequence goes on along the minus strand of JADJHR010000004.1, from coordinate 84,943 downwards.
CCAGCACAATCGCTAGCGGGTGGCCTGCCAGGTTCTGGTACAGCGTTGTTGGCACAGGCGCCGGGGCGTGACACAGGAACAGCGCGCGGGCGGCTTCGGGTGCCAGTGGCAGCACGGGAAAGCGGTGCTCCCCCGGCACGCGCAGGGCCTCGCGGCTGGTGGTGAGCAGCTTGACCACGGCGCCTTGGGCCTGAACCTCGGCCAGCAGATTCGCCACGGCCTGCAGCGCGCCGTCGCAACCATCCAGCACCAACAGTCCGCGCCTGGTGGTCAGCGAGGCCAACGATGCCGCCGGCGCCAGATCCAAAGCCTGCGCGACGGCCAGCCGCACAGCCTCGGCGCCGTGCACCCCGTCCAGCGCCACCATCACCGCCGGTGCGGACTGGGCCTGCGCCCGAACCACAGCCTGCGCCAGCCACGTCTTGCCAACGCCGCCTTCGCCAACCAGGCTGACCACCCCGCCTTCGGCCAGCAAGGCTTGCAGCGCGGCCAGATCATCGTCGCGCCCCAACAGCGGCAGGGCCTCGTCGCCGCGTTCTTGCACCGGCAAGGTCAGCTGGTAGCCGCGCCCCGATGCGGTGGCGATGGCGCCGCTGCCCAGCAGCTTGCGCAGTGCCGAGATCTCGACCTGAAGGCTGTTTTCGCTGACCTCCCGGCCGGGCCAGGCACGTTCGCACAGCAGGCGCTTGCTCAGCACCTGGCCGGGCCGCTCGGCCAGTACCAGCAGGATTTCAAAGGCGCTGCGCCGCAGCGCCTGCGGCTGCCCGTCGCGGCGCAGCTCACGTGCATCAGGGCTCAGTTCAAAAGGGCCAACACCAAGCATGGGAGGGGCGCGAACACACGGGCACACGCCTGTTCAGGATTCTTAAGACCGGGTTGAAGGACGCCAGGCGCCGGGGCAGCAACACTGGCGTCACGGTACAGCAAAGCACAAGCCGCAGCCCCTGAACCTACCTCTCGTCAACCACCCGGAGATCGTCATGACCCACACCACCTTCAGTGCCCACCTGACCCGCAGTGCCCGCCAGATCTTCAACGTCCTGTTCGCCTTTGCCGCGCTGGCGTGCGCTGCTCCCGCGGCGCAAGCGCAGAACATCTGGGCGCAGAACATGGCCTTCGACCGCCAGCAGGCCGCCATGCTCAACCAGGCAAGGCAGCAAACCGCCAACTCGCAGCAGCAGCTGTGGCAACACCACCTGCGCGTGAATGGGCCGCGCCTGCAGCAGCAATACCAGCAGATCCTGGCCTCCGGTAACCGCAGCATGACGTTCGAGCAGTTTGCCTACTGGGACTTGATGACCGCCGCCGGCACCAACGTGCAAGGCGCCGTGGATGCACAGCGCCGCCAGTTTGACGGCCTGCAGGCTGCCAACCGCACGGTGCAGGCCGGCCATGCCAGCTACAACGCCGGCTGGGCCGACAACAGCCGACGCCAATCGGCCGCGGTGGCCAACTACAGCAACCAGGCCATCCGCGGGGTGGCGCCGTACGTCGATTCACGCACCGGCGCCACGCAGATGCTGCCGCACAATCTGCCGGCTGGCCAGGTCTACCGCGACGGCAACAACAACGCCTATGCGCAAGACAACCAGGGCGTCTACCACCGCTGGGACGGCAACGGCTGGACGCGCATGGATGCGGCTCGCTGAAGCTCCGGAGCCCGACATGCACCCCACCGCCTTCACCATGATCACCACCCTGCGACGCGGCCTGGCCGCCGTATTGATCGGCTTGCTCGCCACCAGCCTGCCGGCCATCGCCCAGGGGCTTGGCCCCAACGGGCTTCCCTTGAACCCCGACGCCGCACCGCAGGCCCGCGTTGGCGCGCAGCCCTCAGGCAGCAACGCAGGCGGCTCGCTGGACGAACTGATGGCCTGGGAGCGGCAAGACATGGGCGTGCGTGCGCCGCAAGGCCTGCATGCCGGCGCGATGCACGGGCCCACGCCCAACCAGATTCCCGGCGGCCAGGTGATCACCACCAAAGGCCTGCTGCCGCTGCTGCGGCAGCGAGAGATGCCGGTGCATGTGATCGACGTGCTGGGCGACGCGCGCAGCTTGCCGCGTGCGGTGCCGGCCGCCTGGGCCGCGCAGGCCGGCAGCTTTGACGACGAGACCCAGCAGCAGCTGGCGCAGATGCTGCGCCAGCTTACTCGTGGCAGTAACGACACGCCGCTGGTGTTCTACTGCGCCGGGCCCGAGTGCTGGATGTCGTACAACGCCGCGGTACGCGCCCTCCGGCTCGGCTATCGCAATGTCGTGTGGTACCGCGGTGGTCTGGAAGCCTGGCAGCGCGCTGGGCTGCCGTTGGCACAGGCTGGATGGGCAGCGCGGTAGTTGACCTTGGATGAGAACGAGCGACCACGGGCGATTGCCGCTGACGGATTTGCGGTGCCCAAGCCAGTCAGAGCCTCTGCGGTGCGCAGCGTAGAGCCTTGGCATGCAACTGGCTTCGGGTCGTTCTTGTTCCGGCCTGTAGGACGCTGCCGGCCGCAGGAACCTGCAAAAACCTTCCTGCGGGTCGCATCCGGTCGGTCATGATGTCGGCTCAGCGCCACGACCTGCCTTGCACGAATCTTCTGGTACGTCTCCTGGTGTCCAGCCCATGCCCTCGCCCCTACCCGCGCGTCGCTCGCATCTGAAATCGGTCCTGTGGGGCATGGCAGGCGCTGCGCTGCTGCTGCAGCTGGGCTGTACCGCAGGGCGGATGCGGCAATCCATCGCACTGGCGCGTGCCAGCGAGCCCTTGCAACGCAGTGTCGAGCAAGCGCGGGTGCGGCTGCTGATCGTCGGCGACAGCACGGCCGTCGGCACCGGCGCCAGCTCGCCTCAGTCCAGCCTGGCCGGACTGTTGGCGCAGACGTTTCCGGATCTTCACATCGAGAACCGTTCGCGCGACGGTGCCACCTTCGACGCGATCGAGCAGCAGCTCGGTGGCGACGGGCACTTCGACATGGTGCTGGTGCAGGCCGGCGGCAATGATGTCATTCGCCTGCGAGATCTGGATGCCGTGCGCCAGGACATCGCGCGCGTCACGCGCTGCGCCTTCGAACGGGCCGACCGCGTGGTGCTGATGCCCGCTGGCAATGTGGGCAACGCGCCCTTTTTCTTTCCACCGGTGTCGTGGCTGATGACCTCGCGCGCGCGCGGCGGCTGCACGAGTCCGTGCGCGAGGTGGCTTCCCGGCAAGGCGCGGTCTACGTCAACCTGTTCAAGGAGCGCGCCGACGATCCCTTTGTCCACCACCCGGAACTGAATGCGAGCGACGGCCTGCATCCCAGCGACGCTGGCTACCGGGTCTGGTTCGATGCGTTGATGGCGCAGGCCGACCTGCGGCAGCGCTGGACTGTCGGACCGGGCATTCCGCAATGACTGGGTACACGGATCTTCGGGGATGCGATGAAGGCCCAGTGGGTGGCACTGGCGACCAACCTGCGGTGAAGGTCGCAGTCCTGATGGGTCGCGACGCGTTGACGGGGCGTTTCGCTTCGTGACAACACATGCACTCACCCTGGCTCATCCCATTCGCTGTGGCGCTGTCGGTGTATGTCGTGACCGCTGCCGTGTCGTTCACGGTCGGCCAACGGCTGCTGAACGATCTGCGCGATCGCTTTCCGGCGCAGTACCGAGCGCAGGGTGAGCCGTCGTACCTGGCGTTCGCAGCGTGGGGGTCGGGATACTGGCGGCCCGTCAGCGCCAGCAACTTCTTCCGGCTCAGGCGCTACCTGGCCGTCGATGAGGCTGCGTTCAAGGCGCGCGCCGAACGCGTGCGGAACTGGCTGATGCTGGCCCGATTCACCTCGTGGATCTTGGTCGCGCTGGCGCTTTGCGCCTTGTTCTTCAACCTGCAGGCGCCATCCACCCGCAGTCCAGGCATGGTCAGCATCACGGTGAAATCATGACCACCACGCCCGTTGCATCCTTGCGGCATGTCTATCACCTGAATCCGCTGCGGCTGCTGATCTTCCCGCTGCTGTGGGTGGCAGCATTGGGACTGTGCCTGTACCTGTCGTTCAGCAGCGCCGATGCCTTCACCCCCGCCGCGAACCGGATGCTGCTCGTCCTGATCGGCATCGTCTCTCTGTTCGTGGCGCCGTTCTTCGCGCTGATGTGGCAATCGCGTTTGGTGCTCACCCCCGAGGGCATCACGCATCACCAGTTCGGCTACACGATCCGGAGTTCTTGGGACAACGTCGCAATGCTCGACCTGACACCTCGCGTGCAGCGGCTCGTGTTGTCGCGGCCAGGCTCGCAGTCGCGTCTCCTGCCCATGTCGGTCGGCGTCCTTGAGGCGGCAGCCCCGGGCACGACCGAGGACCTGGTGGGCGATAAGGACGCTCTTGCCGAGGGCCGATTGATCACTCTGGCACCGTTCATGACGCACTGGAAGCGCGGCCAGCTGCAGGACGACCTGCGCCGCTGGGCGGCGCGACTGTTTGACGAGGGTGATCGGCCGCTGGGTTGATGGGCAGGCTGATGGGTCGTGCACTGGCTGCTGGTAGGTCGTCTTCATCGAGCTGCTAGAGCCAGTCCAGAAGTTTGTTTGCGAGGCATAGCCTGACGACAGGAGCATGTATGCCGATCAGCAAGACGAAGATGGCGCCTTGTATGCACCTCGCAGCACTGCAATTCTGCATTCGCTACCTCGCCGACCAGCGCCCTGTGGGTGCTGTGTGCGGCCTGCTCGGCCGGCTCGCGCCGGAGTGAACAAACAGGACTCAGCCTCGGAACAGATAAGGTCCTTCAGCCAGCCGGCTGAACGCCAAGTGGCTGACGAGGTCAAGCCCATTGTTCCAAGCATGCAGCAGGAACCCAGGCGGCTCCAAACCCCACCCGTTGCCACCATCGCGCGCAAGGCTGAGCCATACTTGGTGCGCAGTGGACGGCGCGGTTTGCACCAAGGTGCCAGCCCACAAAGCTTGGCTGCTTCGATGGAGATGACCGCAGACAATTCGCTGCACTTGCGGGTGACGCGCCACCACCGCTGCCAACTCGACCGCTCCGTGCAGCAGCCCGACACGGTCCATGCTGCCAAGATAGGTCTCGAAGGGAGGGTGATGCATGGCCAGCAAGGTAGGCATGTTGGGATGTAGCGCCAACTGCATGTCCAGCCAGTTCAGGCGTTGTAAGCACAACGCGCCGTGGGAAGCTTCCGGGACCACTGTGTCGAGCGTCAGCAGGCGCAACCCTGGCAGTTCCACTTCGTACTGGATGTGGTCTTCGATCGAAGCGTGATGCAGAGTTGGTTGGTCGCTGAATGCCCGACGAAGAGCTGCACGATCGTCGTGATTGCCAGGTAGCACGTACAGCGGGCAGGTCAGTGGCTCAAGCAGGCTTCGCAAGTGCGTGTACGCGGCCGCTGAACCGTCATCAGCCAGGTCACCAGTCAGCACCACGGCCAGCGGCTGCTGAGGTAGGCGCAACACGGCGAGCACCGCGGCGCGCAAGTAGGCTGCAGTGTCAATTCGCCCGTAGGCCAATTCGCCCGGGGCACGGATGTGGGTGTCGCTCAGCTGGACAAGGAGGTGAGGCATCGTCGGCGCGACACAAGCTCTGGAGCTTGCGATCTTGACATGGTTCACGACCGTCGCCGGTGATGGCTACGCTGCGCATACACACTGTATCCAGGCATGCGAAAAGCCGTTCCCCTGACTTGGGCATGAGCCGTACGCCCGTGGGTGAGGCGCTCCAGTCGTTGTTGCGTGAAGGCTACCTGGAGGAGTTGTTATGCCGCGGCCTTGCAGCGCCACGCCGGACTCTCGATGGCCTGCGGCAATTCTTCGAACTGCGCGAAGTCCTGGAGGCGGCGGCGTCACGTTACGCCGATCTGCGCGCCTTGCGTTCGGAGAGCGACCAGTTCAAGGTCTTGTGCACTCGCTACGAAGGCGAAGCCAATCTGAATACCTGGAACCAGATGAGCCTGCCCCGCCCCGCCCCTCCCCTCGCAGAACAGCGATGCCCCAACTTTTGCCAGATCCGTCACGCGCGGCGCGCCGGGCGTCGAAAACGCTCAAGTTCGCCAACGCTGCGCCGAGAACCAAGCCATCACGCCTCAAAGAGGCAAGCACCCCGGTGCTGCCCCGCGCCGCAAGCTGGCTTTGCTTTTCGCCTTTCCCTTTCGCTTGCGACCTTCAACCGAAAGCCGTCGATGAAACACGCAGCATGGGTCCTTCTGATCACGGCCGCCGCGCTTTGCGCGCCGGTTTGTGCGGCGGGTGATGATGTCGCACTTTTCAAGAGTGTCACGGGCAAGGTCAGCATCATGCGCGGTGACGGCGCGGTTCAAGCCCAGCCAGGGACTGCGTTGTTGATCTCGGACCAATTGGTGTCTGCCGCGGGCGCCACGGCGGGCATCGTCTTCAAGGACGGTACGCGGTTGACCCTGGGCCCAGGCAGCGAGCTGCTGGTGCGTGACTATGTGTTCGAGCCAAGACAGGCACGGTATGCGTTCTCCGTCCATCTGGCCAAGGGCCAGGCGATCTACTCGTCGGGCAAGATCGGCAAGCTGGCTCCGGGCTCGGTGAAAGTCAGCTCACCGATGGCGACGGTCGGTGTGCGCGGCACGACCTTCATCATCCAGGCGGAGTGAAATGCCGATGAAATCACCGCTGACATCGCCGCTGCGCACCCTGGCGCTCCTGGCCTGCGCCTGCATGGCCGGTTGCGCCTCGCCGCCGCCGGCGCCGCCGCCGTCCAGCGCGGGGCGTACGACTGTGGTGCTGCTGGCTGACGAGGATGGCCATGTGGGCGCCGTTTCGGTCAGCACTGCGGCAGGTTCCCAGAGCCTGGACCGGGCGTACAGCGCTGCCACGGCCGACGCCTCCACAGCCCCGCCGTCGATGGCACGCGATCTCGGACGCGAGCGTGTCAACGCAAGCTACGCCGGGCTGCTCAAGGCACAGCCGTCAAAGCCGGTGACGTTCACGCTGAACTTCCTGCTCGACAGGACGGTACTGACCGACGAATCGAAGTCCTTGCTGCCGGTGGTTCTGGAGACGATGCGCGCGCGCAAGCCGACCGAGATCACCGTGTTCGGCCATGCCGACGCGTCGGGCACCGAAGAGCGCAACTTCAAGCTGTCGGCCGAGCGCGCCAAGTTCGTCGCCGACCTGCTGCGGCAGCACGACCCAACGCTCGACAAGATCGACGTACAGTCGTTCGGCGACAAGGTACCCCTGGTACCGTCGGACACCCGGGCCGCCGAGCCACGCAACCGCCGCGCTGAAATCGTCATTCTCTGACGGGGCGGGCCGATGCCGCGCAAATCGCTTGCCAGGCGCCTGTCACGCAGGGACTCGCTCGCCATCCTGCTGGTGGGCATCGGGATCTCGGTGCTGGTCGCAGTGCTGGGTGCCTGGAAGGCATCGCCCATCGTGCGAACCGACAACCTGCTGGTCGATGCCTACCTGCGCGCCAGCGCCACTGGCGAGCAGGCTCAGCGGACCGTCGTCGTCGACATCGACGACGTCAGCCTGTCGGCGGTCGGCCAGTGGCCCTGGCCGCGCTACCGAGTCGCCGCGCTGATCCAGCGCATCGCGGCAGAGCAGCCGGCTGCCATTGCGCTCGACATCCTGTTCCCCGAACCCGATCGCTCGTCGCTGGTCAGCATCCAGCAGACCTTCAAGCGCGACTTCGATCTGGACATCACGTTCAGCGGCGTGCCGGCGGGGCTGCTGGACAACGATGGCTTCCTGGGCGAGGAGATCGGACGCGCGCGCGTGGTGGCGTCGAACTATTTCTACTTCGATCACGTCAGCAAGATCGACACTTCGCCGCAGCCCGGCTTGAAGTTCGGCGGCCGGACCGAACTGCTGGGCGCCCCCGAGGCCACCGGCGTGCTGGTCAACGCGCCATCCATTGCCACGCAGACGCGGTTCAGCGGCTTCGTCAACAACCGACTCGACGACGACGGCGTGCTGCGCCGGCTGCCGCTGCTGATTCGCCATGAAGGCGTGCTGCATCCCAACCTGTCGCTGGCGGCGGTGATGCGCGCGATGGGTGTCACCAGCGGTTCGATCGAAGTGGGCGATAACGGCCTGGCCCTGCGCATCGGCGATCGCCGGGTGCCGATCGATCCGGACGGGTCGGTGATGCTGCGGTTCAACGGCAAACCGCTTCTGTACAAGGCCATCTCTGCCGTCGACGTGCTGAATGGCCGCTACAGCCACAGCGACCTGCAGGGCAAGATCGTCTTCATCGGCACCTCGGCGGTGGGCCTCAACGACCACCACAACACTGCGCTGGCCCGCAGTTTCCCCGGCCTGAAGATCCAGTCGGTGATGGCCGAGAACATGCTCGATGCCCACTTCGCCAGCGTGCCGTCTTGGGGTGCTGCAGCCATATTCATGGCCTGCCTGCTGGTCGGCACGCTGATCTCCACCATGTTTGTCGTGTCCACCGGCATCTACCCCATGATCGCCGGCAGCGTGCTGACCTGCGCCAGCGTGCTCACCGCGGGCTACATTCTCTTTCTGCGCTCGGGTCGCTTCGTGCCCATCGCGGCACCGCTGCTGCTGGTGGCGACCCTGTTCATCACCTTCGTGCTGATCCGCTTCGCCATTGAAAGACGGCGCGCCTACCTGGCCCAGAAGCAGCTGGAAAACGCACGCCAGGTGACCATCGAGGCCATGGCCTCGGTGGCCGAAACGCGCGACCCCGAAACCGGTGCCCACATCAAGCGCACGCAGAACTATGTGCGGGCCATTGCGCAAGAGCTTCAGCGCAGCGGCCACTACACCGCGATCCTGAGCGACGAGTTCATCGAACTGCTGTACATCTCGGCCCCGCTGCACGACATCGGCAAGGTCGGCGTGCCTGACCACATCCTGCTCAAGCCGGGCCGCCTGACGGCGCAGGAGATGGAGCTGATGAAGCTGCACGCCGAGTTCGGGCGCAAGATCATCTTCAGCACGGCGGCACGCATCGACGGTGACAACTTCCTGACGGTCGCCGGTGAGATTGCCGCCACGCACCACGAAAAGTGGGACGGCAGCGGCTACCCGAAGGGGCTCGCCGGTCAGGACATCCCGTTGTCGGGCCGAATCATGGCCGTGGCGGACATCTACGACGCGCTGATCAGCCGTCGCTGCTACAAAGAGCCGTTTCCCCACGCGCTGGCAATCACGATGATGCAGGAAGGTCGCGGCCGCACGTTCGACCCGGTGGTGCTGGATGCATTCTTCCGCATCGAGGGCACGGTCAAAGAGATCGCCGAGCGCTTCAAGGACGAGAGCGAACACGCCGAGGGCCCGGCTGCGCTGACGGCACGTCTGGTCGGCAGCCTGACCCGGACGGACGACAGCGCGGTGCCCATGACACGCGTGACCGTGGAGATGGCGCGCGATCGGGCTCTGTAGGCGAAGCAGGCGTTGGGCGTTGGGTCATCCGCGAAAGGTGTGCTGGCCGCCAGCGATCTGGCGGATCGCCCCAGTATCGAGTCGGTTGCGACGGTCGGCTGACAATCGGCGCGCCGGTCGCAAACCCTTGACATCAACCAAACGAAGGACTGCAGATGAACGAACAGCGCGCCATCCTCGCAGGTGGCTGTTTTTGGGGCGTGCAGGAGTTGATTCGTCGCTACGACGGAGTGATCTCCACACGCGTGGGCTATTCGGGCGGCGATGTGCCGAACGCAAGCTATCGCAACCACGGCACCCATGCTGAAGCGATCGAGATCGTCTTCGACGCGGATCGCATCAGCTTTCGCCAGCTGCTCGAGCTCTTCTTCCAGATCCACGATCCGACGACCTTGAACCGCCAAGGCAACGACCGCGGGCTCAGTTATCGCTCGGCGATTTTCTACGCCAACGACGATCAGAAGCAGGTGGCGTTGGACACGATCGCCGATGTCGAGGCCTCGGGCCTGTGGCCGGGCCGCGTGGTGACCGAGGTCACGGCAGCTGGTGCGTTCTGGCAAGCCGAGCCGGAGCACCAGGACTATCTGCAGCGAAACCCGGGCGGCTACACCTGCCACTTCATCCGGCCCGACTGGAAGTTGCCCGTCCGGGCGAAAGGGGTCAGATCACCAGCCGGCTCTTGAAGAAGCGCCATGCCCGCTGGTCGAGAACACCCGTTGGGTTCTTCCCTTCAGACCAGGCTCTTCAACGCCACCGCAGGGTCGGCGGCCACCGCCGCCGCTGGGCTCTTGCCCAGTTCCAGCAGCTTGCGTGCGGCAATGTGGTCGTGCGGCGCGTTGACGCTCTCGACGCAGCACAGGTGCTCACCGCGGTAGTGCAGGATCGAAAGGCTGTTTGCTGTTGACCCGGCGCGCCGATGCTGCGTGGCGCCGTCGGCCATCAGGCCGGCGATCTGCAGGCGCAGGCTGCCCTGGTCGGACCAGAACCAGGGCGATGCCTTGTACGGTTCTACCTTGCCCAGCAGCGTGGCCAGGGCCGTTCGCGCCTGGTCGTTGGCGTTCTGCACCGATTCCAGCCGCAACCTGCGGCCGCTGCCGGCTTCGGGAAAATTGCAGCAGTCTCCTGCTGCCAGTACACCAGGCGCCGACGTGCGCATGCAGGCGTCGACGCGGATGCCGTTGTCGCAGGCCAGGCCGGCGGTCTCGGCCAGCTGCATCTCGGGTTGGGCGCCGATGCCCATGATCAGCAGCTCGACCGGTACCCGCACGCCGTCCACTCCCAACGCGGTCAGACGCTTGCCGTCGACCTCGAACTCGCCCACTCGGACGCCCAGCCGCAGATCGATGCCGGCGTCACGGTGTGTCTGCAGCACGTGCGCTGCAAGTTCGGGCGACACCGATCGCGACAGCAGCCGCGGTGCTGATTCCAGCACCGTCACCTGTTTGCCCAGCGCAGCGGCGGTGGCGGCGATCTCCAGGCCGATGAAGCCGCCGCCCAGCACCGTCACCTGCTGCGCGGTGGCCAGCCTTTCTCGCAGCGTCAGCGCATCGGCGGCGTTGCGCAGCACGAGCACGTTGTCCAGTTCGGCGGCCAGGCCCGGCAGCCGGCGTGCGCGCGTGCCGGTGGCCAGCACCAGCCAGGCGAAGGGCAGCGACGCGCCCGATTGCAGCTGAACCCGACGGTCGGCCAGCGACAACTCGACCGCGGGGTTGGCCAGATGCACCTGGATCCCGCTGCTGGCCCACCAGTCTTCGGGGCGGTGCAGCTGCACCACTTCTTGCGGGCTCTTCAGGAATGATTTGGACAGCGGCGGCCGCTGATACGGCAGCACCGGCTCTGCGCACACCAGGTGCACGCGTGCGCCCTGGCCGGCCGCGGCCAAGCCGGCGCACAGCTGCGCAGCGGCATGGCCCCCGCCCACGATCACGATCGGCCCGTCGGTCTCAGTCATCGGTCTGCCCCGGGCTGCGCAGCGCGGTCGCCATGCGCTCGATGAAGTCGGCATGTACGGCTGGGTCGAGCCAGCGCGTGACGACCACGGCCTTCAGGCCTGGGTCGACCCACACCATGTGGCCGCCGGCGCCCTGCATGAAAAGGGCCTGCGGCGACGCGCCGCGGAACAGCCGGCCTTCGGGATTGAGCCAGACCAGCCAACCGTAGAACGGCGCGATCGTGCAGGGCGTGGCCATCTGCCGCACCCAGCCCGGGGGCAGCAGGGCCTGCCCTTGATGCATGCCATCGTCCAGCAGCAGCTGGCCCAGCCGTGCCTGGTCGCGCGCACTGATCGAGATGCCGCCGCCCCAGTGCGTGCCACCGGGCACCGTGGGCAGACGGCGGCCGTCCAGCGTGACCCAGGCGTCGTCGTAGCCCTGCCAGCGAAACTCGTCCTGCGCCCCCAGCGGGTGCAGCAGTTCGTCGCGCATCACGTCCTGCAGCGGCTGGCGGAACAGATGCAGCAGTGCCAGCGCCAGCTGGTTGATGCGCACGTCGTTGTATTCCCAATAGCTGCCAGGGGCCTGCAAGGGGCGTGCGCCACCCTTGGGGCCGCCGGCAGGGCGCGGGTCGTGTGACACCTTGCGCCAGCGGTCCACCTGGTCGGGCAGGCCGAAGCTGCTGCCTTCCCATTCACTGGTCTGCTCCAGCAACTGGCGCCAGGTGATGGTCGCGTTGTGCGGCGAGTCGAAGCCGATGCCGGGCAGCTGTGCCGCCACGGCATGGTCGACATTCGGCAGCAGGCCGCGTCGCTGCGCCACGCCGGCCAGCAGCGCCAGGCAGGTCTTGGCAACGCTGAAGGTCTGGTCCGACCTTGCCGGTTCTCCCCAGGCGGCGATCTCTCGGCCCTGTTGCCAGACCACGCCAGATACCGGTCCGCGCGCATGCACGGGGCCGCGCAGTTGGTTCCAGGGAGGCGGGTCGTCATGGTGGACGCCGAAACGCAGCGGTTCACGCTGCGGGTCACGGGTCCAGGACGTCTCGTTCGCCTGGGCCAGGGCGATCGCCTGGTCCAGGGCCGTTTGGTTCAGCTGGTGATCGGGTGTGGGCATGGTGGCGCAGTCTATGCGCCGCCCGCACGTGCTGACACACGCGCTGACACACGCGCTGGATTCAGGCGCTCACTTCAGGCTGCGAAATCGCCCCAGCAGGTCCTGCGCCTCGCGCTCGGCGTGCACCATGGCATCCAGCGGCGACCGGCACAGCCCGGCCAGTTCGTAGTGGCGGTTTTCGTGCAATTCGGCCAGTGCCGGCAAGCCGTCCAGCAGGGTCGGCAGCAGGGGGTCGCTGTCGGCGTCGGCCAGCAGGCGGTCGAGCTGGCGCACCAGGCCCTGGTACTGCTCGGCACTGGCCGTGCGCGGGCCGCGCTCCAGGCGTTCGAGCAGCATGGCCGTGGCCGCCAGCGCATGCAGCCGGCTGGGGATGCGAATGGTGGTGTCCTGGGTCATGTGGGTAGCTTCGGCAGATTTGGGCAGAGCCTGAGACATGAGTGCATCGACCTGCATTTCAAGACGCCGCCAGCCTGATCACGAAATCCACCATCATTGCGGCATGGCCAGGCTCGACCCCGACAAAATCGCCCATTGCCAGCGCGAAGGCTGGGTCATTCCGCGCTGGCGGCTGCCCGCAGCGCAGCTCGACCCGTTCGCTGGTCGATCGCAACTAGAAGCCGGGGGATGGCAAGACCCGCATCGCGGGCAACTTGGCGCAGCGGCCGCTGTGGCTGCTGAAGAGCCAGGGCCGCAGCGGCAACGATTTCGAGGTCGGGCACCGGCACTGAGCGTGGTGGTGTTGACTTTCAGGCCTTGGTCCAACGCATGAAGCCAGCAGCAGGCAGCGTTCTCAACTTTGCCTACGGGTCGAACATGCTGCGGGCTCGCATTCAGGCCCGGGTGCCGTCGGCGCGTGCAATCGGCACTGCGTTGCTTGCGGCCAAGGCGCTGCGCTGGCACAAGCGAGGCCAGGACGGGTCGGGCAAGTGCGACATCGTCGACAGCAGCGCGCCGGGGGCGCAGGTGTTCGGCGTGCTGTACGAGCTGGCCGCCGACGAGAAGCACCGCCTGGATGAAGCCGAAGGGCTGGGTATCGGCTATGAAAAAGTCGAACTCGTCGTCGCGGTGGCCGGCCGCAAGGTGCGCGTCAGCGCTTACCGGGCGCTGCAGGTGCAGCATGGCATCCTGCCTTTCAGCTGGTACCGCGCGCTGGTCGTGGCCGGGGCGCGGCAGCACCGGTTGCCGGCCGACTACGTGGCCAGGCTCGAAGCGACGCCCGCGGTCGACGATGACGACGGCGGCCGCCACAGCATGAACATGGCCATCGCCGATCGGATCTGAGGCTGGATGTCGCCCGTCCGGGATGGTCAGTGCCGCGCGCGCCTGCCGATCATCCCGGTGGCCAGTGCGGTGCCCAGCAATACGACTGCGCACCCCAGCAGCATGTCGAGCGTGATGCGTTCACCCAGGAAGATCGCGCCCCAGGCAATGGCAAAGGCAGGAATGAGAAAGGTCACCGCAATCGCCTGTGCCGGGCCGACGTGGGCGATCAGGCGAAAGTACAGCACGTACGCCAGCCCGGTGCAGACCAGCGCCAGCACCGCCGCTGCGCCCCAGGCCGCACTGCTGGGCGGCGCGGCCGGCCACAGCCACAGTGCCGGCAGCAGCGTGACCAGCGCTGCCCCCAGCTGGCTGCCCGCAGCCACCGCCATCGGCGGCACGCCCAGCAGGTGCTTGCGGGTGTAGTTGACCGAAAATCCGTAGCACAGCGTGGCGGCGATGCAGGCCACGATGCCCACGGTCGGGCTGACGCCATGTTCACCGGGCCTGAAGCTGGCGCGGTCCCAGCCCAGGCCCAGCACACCGGCGAAGCCGATCGCCAGGCCCAGCGCACGCAGGGGGCTGGGGCGGTCGTGCAGCCACAGCCAGGCGATCAGCGCACCCCACAAGGGCGCGGTGGCGTTGAAGATGCCCGACAGGCCGACGTCGAGCACCAGGGCGGCCAGCGTGAACAACACGAAGGGCAGTGCGGAATTGGAGATGCCCACCACCAGCAGTGGCCGCCAGTGCTGGCGCAGCGCGGGCAGTCCGCGCTGCCAGGCCAGCAGCGGCAGCAGCAGCGCGCAGGCGCCGGTCACGCGAACGAAGACCAGTGGCACGGGCCCGAACTCGGGCGCACCGGTGCGCATGAACAGGAACGACGCGCCCCACAGCGCGGCCAGCAGCACCAGCTCGGTGCCGTCGCGGCGTGTCATACGAGCAGGGCGCCTTCGTGCTGCAGCAGCCTTTCCTTGCGCGGCAGGCCACCGGCAAAGCCGGTCAGGCTGCCATTGGCGCCGATCACGCGGTGGCAGGGCACGATCACGCCCACCGGATTGGCGCCGCATGCTGCACCGGTGGCGCGCGCGACGGCGCCGCCACCGATGGCCGCCGCCACCTCGCCATAGCTGCGGGTGTGGCCGCGTGGAATGCGCAGCAGCTGCTGCCACACCGCGCGCTGGAACAGCGTGCCGTGCAGGTCCAGCGGCACGGTGATGGTGTCGGTGCCGGCGTCGGCCCAGTAGGCCTCCAGCCAGCGCCGCGCGGCAGCGATGTGCGGATGGTCGGGGTCTTCGACAGCGTCGACCAGCTGCGCCGCGTAGCGTTCGCGCGCGTCGAACCACAGCGCGGCCAGTCCGGCCGGCGTGGCCAGCGCGGTCATCACCCCCAGCGGGGTGTCGATGTCGGCCAGGGCTTCGATGCCCAGGCCCTTCAGCGCTTGTTTCATGCGGGGTTCTCCAGTTGTTGCCACAGCTTCATCACCGCGTAGGCGCGCCAGGGCCGCCAGGCCTCGGCCAGGGCGGTGATGTGCTTGACGTTGCGCGATCCCAGCGCGTTCATCAGGCCGATGTCGCTGGCTGGCCAGGCGTCGGGCCAGGCCAGCGCGCGCATCGCGATCACCTGCGCTGTCCAGTCGCCGATGCCAGGCAAGGCCTTCAGCGCCGCCAGCGTGGCGTCCAGCGGCGCGCCGCGGTGCAGCTCGATGCGACCGGCCGCCACTTCAACCGCCAGCGCCTGCAGCGCGCGCACGCGCTGACGAACGATGCCCAGCGTGCCGATGGCTTCGGGGTCGGCCGCGGCCAGCGTGGCGGCGTCGGGAAAGACATGCGTCAGTGCCGGCCAGGGTGTCTCCACAGGCGTGCCGAACCGCTGCACCAGGCGTTCGGTCAACGTGCGCGCGGCTTTCACCGTCACCTGCTGGCCCAGCACCACCCGCACGGCAAGCTCGAAACCGTCCAGCCCGCCAGGCAGCCGCGTGCCTTCGCGCGCAAGGCCGGGCACGCGCGCCAGCACGGGGTCGATGCGCGCCGGGTCGGCGTCCAGGTCCAGGCCCTGGCGCACGGCCTGCAAGACGGCGCCCAGCACCGGGGCCAGGGCGGGCGCGGCATGCAGGTGCACCTCGTGGCGCTCGGGCACGAACTGCAGGCTCAGCCATCCCGACAGGCGCTGGCCCCGGTGCGCCCAGCCCAGCGTGCGACGCAGCATCAGGCCTTCGACCTGCTCGACGCCACGCACCTGGCGCTGCGCGAAGAAGGCCAGCACCGCCGCCACGTCATAGGGCGGGCGATAGGCCAGTCGCAGCGGCGCATCTGCCACCGGCGCGGCGCCCCGCTCGCGGCGCAGCTGGCTGGGATTGAGCCTGTAATGTTCGACGAAGGCCGCGTTGAAGCGGCGCAGGCTGTCGAAGCCACTGGCCAATGCCACCTGCGTGATCGGCTGGCGCGTGTCGGTCAGCAGCTGCTTGGCCAGCAGCAGTCTCTGTGTCGTGAGATACGCATGCGGCGACACCCCGTGCAAGGCCTGGAAGATGCGTCGCAGATGGCGGTCGGTCACGCCCAGCCGCGCGGCCAGTTGCGGCAGCCGGCTGGGTGCACCGCCGTGCACCGCGAGTTCGATCCAGCGCGCTGCAGTGTCGGCCAGCTGCTGCGACGAATCCACGTTCGACAGGCCGGGCGCGATCTCGGGCCGGCACTTCAGGCAGGGCCGGAACGCTGCCGCCTCAGCCTGCGCGCGGGTGTCGAAGAAGCGGCAGTTCTCGCGCCGCGGCGTGCGCACGCGGCACACCGGGCGGCAATACACGCCGGTGCTGGTGACGCCAATGAACAGCCGGCCGTCAAAGCGCGCGTCGCGGGCTTTGATCGCCAGGTAGGCAGCGTCGGCATCGAGGACCATGCGGCTGATCATAGGCTTCGGCCGGTGCTCGACTCGCCGGATTCGGACCTGTGGTTCGAGCAACTCCGGCGCGACGATCAAGCGACGCGTTGCAGCAGGCCGGCCGGCGTTTCCTGGTCCAGGCCCAAAGGCTCGATCAGGTCGTTGCCGGCCTTGAAGTTCTGCCGGCACAGCAGCGACGCCATGTCCACCACCGTTTGCGTCGCCGGCAGGGCAAGCCCCGCCATGCGCAACGGCGCCGCGCCCTTGTAGGGCGCGTGCAGCAGTCTGATGTCGGCCGTCTGCGCCAACAGCTCGCCGGTCAGGTGGGAGAGGGTGCCGTTTGCCGGTGGACGCACAGGCCAGCTGCCCGGGCTAGGCGCGTGCGTCGCGCAGCACGTCCGCCAGCGTCTGACAGGGGCTGTCGGCCCGCACCACGATCGTCATCGGCGTGTCGCCCACCAGCGCCACTGCGGCAAAATCCTTCTTCGGGTCGTTGGGCAGCTTGGGATTCAGGTGCGATGCGATCGAGATCGCACCGCCGGCACCGGCGCGGTTTTCGATCACCACGGTCTGCCCCAGCCGCCCGGCCAGCTGGTTGCCCAGGTAGCGGCCGATCACGTCCTGCGCGCCACCGGCAGCGAAGGGCACCACCATGCGCAAGCTCTTGCCGCCGCCCTGGGACCACGCCGGCGCCGAAAGCAGCAGGGCCAGCACGACGGTGACGGCTTGGCGCCAGAAATGCAGTTTGTTCATGCGGGTTCCTAGTCCACTGAAACGGAAGAATCGGCTGTGATGCGACGAGTCGGATCGGCGAACTTCCATTTGAGCGGTTTGGGGTTCTTGTTGTATTGGCGGATGTATCGCATGAGCTTCTTGTCGAGGTCTTTGATGGAAGAGAAGATGCCCCGAGTGATGACATCGCGCTGGATGCGGGCGAACCAGTTCTCGACCTGGTTCAGCCAGGACGAGTACGTCGGCGTGTAGTGCATATGGACGCGCCGGTGCTTTGCCAGGAACGCTTGCACGAGGGGCGTCTTGTGGCTGCTCACGTTGTCGCAGATGACGTGGATCTCGCGCCGCGCAGACTGGGTGGCGACGATCTCTTCGAGGAAGCCGACGAACTGCTCGCTGGTGTGTCGTACGGCCGTCTTGCCCAGCACTTGGCCCGTGCTCGTGTTGAGGGCCGCGAACAGGCTGAGCGTGCCGTTGCGTTTGTATTCGAAGCCATGGCTTTGGGCGCGCCCCGGCGACAGTGGGAGCATCCGATCCTTGCGGTCAAGCGCCTGGATTGCCGTCTTCTCGTCCACGCAGAACACGGCCGCGTGCGCCGGAGGGTCCAGGTACAGCCCGATCACGTCGGCCGCCTTGGTCTCGAAGTCTGGATCGTTGGAGACCATATGGGTGTCCAGCCGATGCGGGCGCACCCAGGTTGCGCCAGATGCGCTGCACCGCAGAGAACGACACGTCGCCGAGTTCGTTGGCGAGCTTGCGGCTGCTCCAGTGTGTGGAGCCATCCCGGGGCAGGTGCTTGAGCGTGCGGTTCAGCACCCGAGCCTCCAGCTTGGCCGTGGGCACCTTGGGCGCGCGCCCTGGGTGCAACGACACCAGGCCAGCCAAGCCCTGCGAGTCGAACGAGGTCGTCCACTTGGTGACGAAAGCATCGTTGCACGCCAGCTTCTCGCGAATATCGACCCTGCGCTCCCCATCGGCCCAAAGCACCACGCAACGCGCTCGACGCGAGAGCGCCGCATTGCCATGCCGCTTGCGCATCACAGCGTCCAATTCAGCGCGTTGTTCACTCGTCAGCATCGTTCTTTGCATGCCTCAAGATATGCGGGCAATGCATTTGTTTTCAATGATTCAGTGAACTAGGGCCGGACGCGGTGCGCCGGTGTGCCGCAAATGCCCGCCAGCGCCAGGGGAAGCGGCGAGTGTGAAGGCAGGGAATGGCCGCTGGCGCTGCCTACAATGAACTTTTGCCACCCGCGCGAGCGCTCATGCAAGTCAATCCGACGATCTTCAAGGCCTACGACATTCGTGGTGTGGTCGGCCAGACCATCGACGAGCACTTTGCCGAACACCTGGGCCGGGCCTTCGGGTCCGATGCGCTGGCCGAAGGGCAGACGGCGGTGGCCATTGGGCGCGACGGGCGCCTGTCGGGCCCGGGCCTGGCGGCCGCGTTGATGAGCGGGTTGATGTCCACCGGGCTCGATGTCGTCGACCTCGGCGCCGTGACCACGCCGATGCTCTACTACGTGGCCGCCACGCGCGCCGAGCACGGCTGCAACAGCGGCATCATGGTCACCGGCAGCCACAACCCGAAGGACTACAACGGCTTCAAGATGGTGATGAGCGGCCGCGCGATCCATGGCGACGAGATCCAGAAGCTGCGCCAGCGCATCGAGAGCGAGACCTACACACGGGGCAAGGGCCGCAGCGCGCCGATGCAGATCGTTCCCGAATACACCCAGCGCATCGTCGGCGACTGCCGTTTGAGTCGGCCGATGAAGATCGTCGTCGATTCGGGCAATGGCATTCCGGGCGCGACGGCGCCCGCCATCCTGCGCGCGCTGGGCTGCGAGGTGGTCGACCTGTACAGCACGGTCGATGGCGATTTCCCGAACCACCATCCCGATCCCAGCAAGCCCGAGAATCTGGCCGTGCTGAAAACCGTGGTGCGCGCCACCGGCGCCGAGATCGGTCTCGCCTTCGACGGCGACGGCGACCGCCTGGGCGTGGTCACGCGCGGCGGCAACATCATCTACCCCGACCGCCAGATCATGCTGTTTGCGCGCGACGTGCTGCAGCGCCATCCGGGTGGCACCATCATCTTCGACGTCAAGTGCTCGCAGCGCCTGCCGGTGGCGATCCGCGAGGCCGGCGGCGTGCCACTGATGTGGAAGACCGGGCATTCGCTGATCAAGGCCAAGCTGAAGGAAGTCGGTGCGCCCTTTGCCGGCGAGATGAGCGGCCATTTGTTCTTCGGCGAGCGCTGGTACGGTTTCGACGACGCGATGTACACCGCGGCGCGCCTGCTCGAGATCCTGTCGCGCCACGCCGACCCGAGCGCGGTGCTCGACGCGCTGCCCACCAGCTTCAGCACACCCGAGCTCAACGTGCCTTGCGCCGAGGGCGAGCACCACGCCGTGGTGGCTGAACTGCTGGCCCGCGTGGCCGACGGCCGGCTGAGCTTCCCGCGCGGCGAGGTCGGCACCATCGACGGCTTGCGCGTGGACTTCCAAGACGGCTTCGGCCTGATCCGCGCCAGCAACACCACGCCGGTGCTGGTGCTGCGTTTCGAAGGCCACACGCCCGAAGCGCTGCAGCGCATCGAAGCCGACATGATGGCCGTGCTGCGTGCCGTCAAGCCCGATGCGCAGGTGGCCGCGGCCGCCCACTGACATGAGACCCCCAGGCTCGCTGAAGCTCGCGGCCGCACGGCCAGCAGGCCGGGCGGCGTTAGCCAGCCACTCGCGAGCGCGCAGGCGCTCGCTCGGTGCCGGCTCACCCCCCCGGGGGGGCTTCAGTGCGCCCGGGAAACCCGGCTCGCACTGACGTGCGCGCTGCGGGCGCCATGAAGGACTCGATCGCGCGCGGCAGCTACTCCTGGCTGCTGCGGCTGCTGGCGCCAGCCTACTTTGCGCGGCTGTGGTGGCGCGGTTCGCGTGAGCCGCTGTACCGATCAGCCTGGGACGAGCGACTGGGCTTGTTCGAAGGCCGCAGCGAGCCGGGTCGGGTGTGGATCCACGCCGTATCGCTGGGCGAGACGCGTGCTGCCAAGGCCCTGATCGACGCGCTGCGCCGCCAGGTGCCCGGCGTCAGGCTGTTGCTGACCCATGGCACGGCCACCGGCCGCGAAGCCGGCCGGGCGTTGCTGCAGCCCGGTGACACGCAGGTCTGGCTGCCCTACGACACGCCGGGCTCGGTGCGCCGCTTTCTGCGCCGCCACAAGCCCGCGGTGGGCGTGCTGATGGAGACCGAGATCTGGCCCAACCTGCTGGTGGCCACGCACGAGGCCGGTGTGCCGATGGTGCTGGCCAACGCGCGGCTGTCGGAAAAGAGCATGGCCAAGGGCCGGCGCCTGAAGTCGCTGCTGGGCCCTGCGCTGTCGGGCCTGACGCGAACGCTGGCGCAGACCGAGGCCGACGCCGGTCGACTGCGCGCGTCGGGCGTGCAGCGCGTGCAGGTGCTGGGCAACCTGAAGTTCGACATGGCGCCCGACCCGGCGCTGTTGGCGCGCGGCCATGAATGGCGCGCGCTGCTGCAGCGGCCGGTGGTGTTGATGGCCAGTTCGCGCGAAGGCGAAGAGGCGCCGCTGTTGCAGGCCTGGGCGGGCCTGACGCTGCCGCGGCCCTTGCTGTTGATCGTGCCGCGCCATCCGCAGCGTTTTGATGAGGTGGCGGTACTGGCGGCACAGGCCATGCCGCAGGTGCGTCGCCGAAGCACGTTCGGCGACGCACCGCCACCTGCAGCGCTGGCGGCCGACGTCTGGATCGGCGATTCGCTCGGCGAGATGCCGCTGTACTACGCGCTGGCCGATCTGGCGCTGCTGGGTGGCAGCTTTGCGCCGCTGGGCGGGCAGAACCTGATCGAGGCTGCCGCCTGCGGTTGCCCGCTGCTGTTGGGGCCGCATACCTTCAACTTCGCGGCGGCAGCCCTTGACGCCATTGCCGGCGGCGCCGCGCTGCGCGTGGCCGACCTGGCCAGCGCAGCGCAACAGGCGGCCGTGCTGGTGGCATCGCCGCCGCAGTCGCAGATGACGCAGATCGGGCAGATGGCCCAACAGGCGCTGGCCTTTGCCGGCGCGCATCGCGGCGCGGCCGAACGAACGGCACTGGAAGTGGCCGCCTTGCTGGCCGAGCGCAGACGCTGATCGGTCACCGAGGAGACATCGACATGACCTGTGTCCATGGCTCCACGCTCGATTTCAACCGCCTGCTGCAAGCCGATCTACCGCCCGAAGACGGGCAGGATCTCGACGATGCGCTGAGCGGCTTCATCGCCAGCGTCGACCACGCCGAGGTGCGGGCGGCCGACGGCCGCGTGGTCTGGAGCCAGCAGTCCTATGCCTTTCTCGACGACGAAGCCGCACCTGAGACGGTCAACCCCAGCCTGTGGTGACAGGCGCGGCTGAACCGTGTGCATGGTCTGTTCCAGGTCAGCGAACGCATCTTTCAGGTGCGTGGCTTCGACATCGCCAACATCATTTTCATCAAAGGTGATGCCGGGCTGATCGCACTCGACGCGTTGACCTGCCCCGACACCGCGGCCGCGGCGCTGTCGCTGTACCGTGCGCACCGCGACCGCGAGGGCCGGCGCCGCCTGCACACCGTGATGTACAGCCACAGCCGTGGTGATCATTTCGGCGGCGTGGCCGGGCTGATCCGCCAGGCTGATGTCGACGCCGGTCAGGTGCAGGTGATCGCGCCGGCCGGCTTTCTGCAGAAGGCGGTGTCCGAGAACGTGATCGCCGGCGTGGCGATGGCGCGGCGTGCGCAGTTCCAGCTCGGCCAGACGCTGCCCAAGGGCCCGGCCGGCCAGGTCGACGCCGGCCTGGGCAAGATCCTGCCGATGGGCCGGCCCAGCCTGATTGTGCCAACGCTCGAGATCACCAGGCCTTTCGAGACCCACGTGATCGACGGCGTGACGATCGACTTCCAGCTCGCGCCCGACACCGAGGCGCCGGCCGAGATGCATTTCTTCTTTCCGTCCGAGCGCGCGCTGAACCTGGCCGAGAACACCAACCACACGATGCACAACCTTTGTCCGCGGCGCGGCTCGCAGGTGCGCGACGCGCTGGCATGGAGCAAGCACCTGCATGCCGCGCTGCACCGCTGGGGCGACCAGATCGACGTGCTGTTCGCGCAGCATCACTGGCCGACCTGGGGCGGCGAGCGTGCACGCGGCTTTCTGGCCGAGCAGCGCGACCTGTACCGTGTGCTGCACGACCAGACCGTGCGCCTGATGTGCCATGGCCTGAAGGCGGCCGAGATCGCCGAGCGGCTGGTGCTGCCGGCGGGCGTGTCGCAGCGTTGGCACAACCGCGGCTACTACGGCACGCTGTCGCACAACGTGAAGGCCATCGTGCAGCGTTACCTGAGCTGGTACGACGCGCACCCGGCCAACCTGCACGCGCTGCCGCCGGTGCCGGCTGCCGTCAAGACCCTGGCCTACATGGCCGGCATCGACGCCGTCATGCAGCGCGCGCAGGCCGACTTCGAGCGCGGTGAATACCGCTGGGTGGCCGAGGTGATGAAGCACGCGGTCTATGCCCACCCCGACCGCCGCGATGCGCGCGAACTGGCGGCGCAGGCGCTGGAGCAAATGGGCTACCAGGCCGAATCAGCGACCTGGCGCAATGCCTTCTTGCTGGGCGCGCACGAGTACCGCGAGGGCCCGCTCCAGCTGCTGCCACCCGGCGCCGGCTTTGCACTGGTCGGCGCGCTCAGCAGCGAGATGCTGTTCGACGCGCTGGCCATGCGTGTCAACGCGCCCAAGGCGGGGCCGCTGGCCTTCACGATGGCCTGGCACTTCACCGACCGGCAGCAGCATTGGCGGGTCGAGCTGCGCAACGGCGCGCTGCATGCGCTGCAGGTCGATCAGGCGCCGGCGGCCCGCGGTGCCGCTGACGCTGGCGCGCAGCACGCTCGACGCCATGCTGATGCAGCAGCTGGCGCCGGCACAGGCAATCGCCGCTGGCCAGCTGCAGCTGCAGGGTCAGGCCACGTTGCTGGCGCAGTTCTTCGGCCTGCTCGACCGCTTCACGCTCAGCTTCCCGGTGGTCGATGCCGCGCCCTGGCCCGATGCCTGAGCGCGGCTGCGCCCGCCTGGCAGACGATCAGATCGCGCCGAACTTGACGTTGATGCCGGTGAACAGGCCGACGTCGTTCTTCTTGCGGGTCGCCGGCGGCTTGCTGTTGTAGCTGTCGATCAGGCCCACGTTCAGGCTCAGCGTGCTGCTCATGGCCACCGACAGGCCGGCGCTGAACTTGGCCAGCACGGCCTTGTCGCCGCTGACGCCGGGGTACAGGTCCAGGCGCTGCTGCACGCTGACCGTGTCGCTCAGCTTGTGCGACGAGGATTCACCCAGGTAGACGCTGGCGCGCGAGAAGCGGGTGTCGGACTTGCCGCCGATGGTTTGCGTGCTGCCGTAGGAATCGGTCGTGTAGCCGGCACCGCCGAAGATGTCGAAGCTGGTGCTGTCGGTGGCGATGACGTGATAGCCCAGGCCACCGGCAACGGCAGTGCGCAGGTCCAGATCGACCAGCTTGTCCGACTCCAGCCCCAGCTTGCCGAAGGCGAACAGGCGCTGGCTCAGGTTGCGGTCGTACTGGCCGGCCAGCGACCATTTGTCGGCCGTGGTCTCGGTCTGGCCGCCCGACTTGTTCTGCGCGCGCTGGATCGCGGCGGCGAGCGAGATCTTGTCGTCGAGCGTGGCCTTGGTGGCTTCGGCGTTGAGCAGCAGGCTGTTGCTGCTGGTATTGCCCGAGGTCACCGACAGTGCGGCACCGCCGGTACCGCGCCACAGACCGTCGGTCTTGGTCTGCGCGAAGCTGGTAGCGGGCAGGCTCAGGATCAGCGTGGCGAGGGCGAGGGTGGTTGGGCGAAGGGTCACAGGAACTCCTAGTTGGGGGTGGGTTGCCGCGCAGGGCGACGGCGGGGCCCGCGCGGTGGCGGGCGATGGTCAGCACGTGGGGCTTGCGGTTGCTGGGGCGGGTGTTGGCACGCGTGCTTGTGCGGATGCAGACGCAAGTTCAGACCCAAGTTCAAGCGCAAGTACACGCGCAAGTACACGCGCAAGTACACGCGCATTCTTGCTGCGCTGCAGCATCATTGTTGTCGTCACCCGATGCCTGGCCCATCGGGCGGCCCCCGGTTCCCGACTCAGGGAATCCCTGAGCGCTGACCCTAGACTTCGCCCCTGGCCCCATCCCTGCTGACCTCTGCCATGCCTGCTGCGACCTGCCGCCCGACCCACCGCGCCCTGCCGGCGCCGACCACGACATGACGCGCGCGCTGCGTTCCATCTACGCGCTCGACGACCTCGAGCCCGCGGCCCGCCGGCACTTGCCGCGGCCGGTGTTCGCCTACGTCTCGGGTGCGGCCGAAGACCGCGTGACGCTGCGCGAGAACCGCGTGGCGTTCGACGAGCTGGGCTTTGTGCCGCGCAACGGTATCGACGTGTCGAAGCGGCACACCGAGGTCGAGCTGTTCGGCCAGCGCTGGGCGGCGCCGTTCGGCATTGCGCCGATGGGCATCAGCGCGCTGTCGGCCTACCGCGGTGACCTGGTGCAGGCGCGCGCCGCGGCCGCGGCGCGCATCCCGATGATCCTGAGCGGCTCGTCGCTGATCCGCATGGAAGAGGTCGCCGCGGCCAGCCCGGGCCTGTGGTTCCAGGCTTACCTGCCGGGCGAGCGCACGCGCAACGAGGCCTTGATCGACCGCGTCGAGCGCGCCGGCTTCGAGACCCTGGTGCTGACCTTGGACGCGTCGATCATGCCCAACCGCGAGAACTACCTGCGTGGCGGTTTTTCCAGCCCGCTGCGCCCCGGCCCGCGGCTGGCCTGGGACGGCCTGACCCGTCCGCGCTGGCTGCTGGGCACAGCGCTGCGCACGCTCCTGCGCCACGGCATGCCGCATTTCGAGAACAACCATGCCGAACGCGGCCCGCCCATCGTCTCGAGCAACGTGGTGCGCGACTTCGGCAGCCGCGACCACCTGAGCTGGGCCGACGTGGCCGACGTGCGGCGTCGCTGGTGCGGCCGGCTGGTGATCAAGGGCATCGTCAGCCCGCTCGACGCACGGGCCGCGCGCGACGTTGGCGCCGACGCGCTGATCGTGTCCAACCACGGTGGCCGCCAGCTCGACGGCACGGTGTCTCCGCTGCGCATGCTGCCGGCCGTGGTCGACGCCGTGGGCACGCTGCCGGTCTTGATCGACAGCGGGTTTCGCCGCGGCACCCATGTGCTGAAGGCACTGGCGCTGGGTGCGCGCCTGGTCTTTGTCGGCCGGCCGTTCAACTACGCCGCGGCGGTCGCCGGCCAGGCCGGCGTGACGCATGCGATTGCCTTGCTGGCGGCCGAGGTACACCGCGACCTGGGCATGCTGGGATTGAACAGCCTGGCCGAGCTGGGCCCGCACACGCTGCGCCGCATTGCCGGCGCGCGCGATCCGAACGACCCCGTGTGATCAGGTCTCGGCCTTCAGTCGCACGCTGAACACCGCACCGCGAAGGCCGGGCCCGCGGTTGGTGGCGGTGATGTCGCCACCGTAACGTTCGACCAGACTGTGGCTGATCCACAGACCCAGCCCGGTGCCGTCGCGCTTGCGCGTGACGAAGGGCTGGAACAGCTGCTGCAGCAGCTCGGGTGCCACGCCGGGGCCGGTGTCGGCCACCGTGATCAGCACCTCGTCGTCGCCGCTGTCGACCACGCCCAGGTCGAGCTGGCCACCCGCCGGCATGGCATGGATCGCGTTGATCAGCAGATTGACCAGCACCTGCTGCAGCTCCTGGCGGTTGATGGCGACCGCGCGCCGGCCTTCGAAGTGCCGCTGCACATCGATCTGCGTCTGGGCCAGCAGATGACCGACCAGCACCAGGCAGTCATCGACCACCGCTGCCGGCTGTACGCTGTCCACGTAGCCGGCGAATTCACCCGGCCGCGCGAACTGCAGCAGCTGGGTGACGATCAGCCGCATGCGCTCGATCTGCTCGTCGATCAGCGTCAGCTCGGCGGCCGCCGGCGCGGCCGCTGCACCCAGCAGTTCACGCAGCAGGTCCAGGTTGCCCTGGATGACCGCGATCGGGTTGTTCATCTCGTGCGCGATGCTGGCCGTCAGCTGCCCCACCGCGGCCATTTTCTCGTTGCGCACCAGGTGGGCCTGCGCCTCCTGCAGTGCCCGCGTGCGTTCGGCCACCTTGGCGTCGAGTTCGCGCGTGTGGCTCTCGATCGACGCCAGCAGATGGTCGAGGTGACCGGCCAGACGGCCGATCTCGTCGCCGCTGGCCACCGCGCCCACCCGCGCGTCGAGCGCGCCGGCTTCGACGCGCCGCATCGTGGCCTCCATCTGTTCCAGCGGGCGGAAGATGCTGCGCGCCCAGCGCAGCGACAGCAGCGCTGCGCCGACCATCACGCTGAAGAAGAGCAGCCCGATGCCCAGCATCGCGGCCACCTTCAGGCGCGTGAACGGGGCCTCGAGAAAGCCGACATAGAGCATGCCCACGCGGCGCCCGTGGCCGTCGGCCAGGGGTTCATAGGCCGACACGTACCAGTCGTTGACGACGAAGGCGCGGTCCAGCCAAGTGCGGCCCTGGCCGAGCACGCTGTCGCGCACGGTCTGCGACACGCGGGTACCGATCGCGCGCTCTTCCGACGCCGGGCCGAACAGGCGCACATTGGTGCTGATGCGAACGTCGTCCAGGAACAGCGTGGCCGTGCCCTGGCTGCCGAAAGGCAAGGCGCCTTCGGGGTAGACGATGCGATTGATGTGGTCGATGAAGGCCAGGTTGCGGTTGAGCAGAATCCCACCTTGCACATGACCGATGATGCGGCCGTCGTGGCCGCGCACGGCATGTGCCGACAGCAGCACCATCGCCCGCTCTTCTCGCAGGCGGTGCGTGGGCGCTGCATTGCGGGTGGCCACCAGCGGCACCACCACGCGCTCGCCCAGTGCCGGTGCCAGCCGCGCCAGCTGCTGCGGGCTGAGGATCTCGATGCTGTAGCCATTGGCCACGGCTGCAGCCGACAAGTCGGCCGACGCCGACCCCGAAAAGGTGGTGCCGCTGTCGCTGGCGCGCAGGCTGCCGTCAGGCTGGGCGCAGGTTGATGAAGTCCAGGCTCTCCCGCTCGCGCACCTGCCGCAGCAGGGCCACCAGTTCGGCGGGTGGTGCGGCCAGCGCCTGCTGCAGCGCGGCCGATTCCGCCACCGCCCGCGTACCGGCGCCGACTTCGGCCAGCACACGTTCGAAGTAGCCGCGGGCCACCGCCAGGTCGGACTGCACCTTGGTGATCAGCAACCGGTCGACCGCCTCGTTGCTCCACACCAGCAGGATCAGCCCCAGCAGCGGCAGCACCGCCCCAGCGGCACCAGCACCATCGCCAGCAGCTTGTTGCGGATGGCCAGGCGCGCAAAGCCGGCGGCGCCCGCCCGTCGCCCTCCGGCCCCGGCGGCCGTCGTCGCCCATTCGGCGCAGCGCCGCTCCAGCGTGCGCCGCGAGATGCCCAGCAGCTGGGCGGCCTGCGTCTTGTCGCCCGCCACCGATTCGAGCACCGCCAGGATGTGGCGCTTTTCCAGCGTCTGCAGGTCGGTCGGGCCGTCCAGCGCCGGGCGCTCGCGCTGGACCTGCGCGCGCGCCAGGCTCTGGTACAGCGCCGATACGTTGAGCGCGCCCACGATGAGTGATCGTTCGATCAGGTTGCGCAGCTCGCGCACGTTGCCCGGCCAGTCGTACTGCTGCAGGTAGGCCATCTCTGCGGGCGTGATCTCGATCGGGTCCACGCCCAGCTGCGGTGCCAGCGTGGCGATGAAATGCGCGACCAGGTCGGGGATGTCCTCCTTGTGCGTGCGCAGTGGCGCCAGCGTGATCTCCACCACCTGCAGCCGCCAGTACAGGTCGGCGCGCAAGCGGCCGGCGTCCATTTCTTCGCGCAAGGGCCGGTTGCTGGCGGCCACGATGCGCAGCGCCAGCGGGATCTCTTGCTCGCCACCCACCGGGCGGATGCGCCGCGTTTCCAGCGCGCGCAGCAGCATGGCCTGCAGCGGTAGCGGCAGGTCGGCCACCTCATCGAGGAACAGCGTGCCGCCCTGGGCATACACGAACAGCCCGTCGCGGCCGCTCGACACCGTTGCCGGCATGGCCGAACAGTTCGATCTCGATCGCGTCGGGTTGCATGCGGGCACAGTTCACCGGCACGAAGGGGCCGTCGGCAAAGGCCGACAGGCGGTGCAGGGCCAGCGCCGCCAGTTCCTTGCCGGTGCCCGACTCGCCGGTCAGCAGCACCGTCTGGTCGACCGGCGCCACCCGTTCCAGCGCGGTCTGCAGCCCGCGGATCACGATCGAATGCCCGACCAGTGCGGGTGCCGGCGGCGTGCGCTGCGACAGCGACCGCCGCAGCACCCAGTTCTCGCGTTTCAGACGTGCACGGTCCAGGCCATGGCGAAAGGCATTGAGCACCTGCGTCACGCGAAAGGGCTTGAGCAGGAAATCGCTGGCACCGGCGCGCAAGGCCTCGATCGCGGTGTCGAGATCGGCGAATGCGGTGATCAGAACCACCTCGCAGGGGTTGCCCTGAGCACGCAGGTCGCGCAGCAGTTCGATGCCGCTCTTGCCCGGGAGCGTGATGTCCAGGATCACCAGGTCGAAGCGGTGGTGGCGCAACAGGGTTTCGGCGTCCTCGGCCGACCCGGCGGCCAGCACCTGGCCGGCCCGCGGGGCCAGGGTCTTGACCAGGAAGTTGCGCATGCCCGGTTCGTCGTCGACGACCAGCACCGTGGCCTGCGGCCAGCGTCGGGCGGGGTCGGGTCTCCGGGCATGGATTGACCGCCCGCCCCGCCGGGCTTTCGCGCCGCGCGCTGCATGCGCTGGCCACCGCGGCGCTGCCCGTCGCTGGCAGGGCGCTGACAGGTGAATGGCCGTTCATTGCAGCGCGCGAGCGCGACAAGTTGTCGCCTGCCACACCTGAGACCGCTGCGCCGCCGATCCCTGTCGCCGCGGCGTTTGCGACGGCCCTTCCCGCCGCGGACGGAGATGACCGATGGTGGAGATCTGCTGCTGTGCTGGGCTGCCGAGGCTCAGCTGGCTGGTCAGCACCCCGCCTGCCGGGCGCGCGGGGGCCCGCGCCCCCCCCCCCCCCCCCCCCCCGCGCGCAAGAATTAGCCGACGCTGAACCGGCGCCGGGTCTTCGCGGGCGTCGCCACAGCCGGCGCCGTGGCCGGCGTGGCGGCCGTGCTGCCAGCCGCGCGTGCGGTCGATACCCCGGTGGCTGCGCAGCCGACGGCGCCCGGCGAGGGCGGTGGCTATCAGGCCACGGCGCACGTGTTGCGCTACTACGAGACCGCCCGCGTCTGATCGCGCCCTTTTCCGACCGCCCCCGGCCCGCCTTGAAGGAGATTCCATGCTGCTTACCCGTCGCAGTTCCGAAACCAGTCCCGCGTCGTCATCGTCTCTGGTCACCAGCCTGGCGCGCGGCCTGGGCCGTGCCGTGCCCACCATGGACCGCCGCGCCTTCCTGCGCCGATCGGGCCTGGGTGTGGGCGCCGGCCTCGCGGTGTCGCAGCTGACGCTGGTGAAGAAGGTGCAGGCCGCCGATGCGGCCAAGGCCGCTTCGGGCGACAAGAAGGTCGTCGTCAAGCGCACGGTCTGCGGCCACTGCTCGGTGGGCTGCGCGATCGACGCGGTGGTCGAGAACGGCGTCTGGGTGCGCCAGGAGCCGGTGTTCGACTCGCCGATCAACCTCGGCGCGCACTGCGCCAAGGGCGCGGCGCTGCGCGAGCACGGCCACGGCGAGTTCCGCCTCAAGTACCCGATGAAGCTGGTCGACGGCAAGTACCAGCGCATCAGCTGGGACCAGGCGCTCGACGAGATCAGCGCCAAGATGCTCGAGCTGCGCAAGTCCAGCGGCCCCGACTCGGTGTACGTCGTCGGATCGTCCAAGCACAACAACGAGCAGGCCTACCTGCTCCGCAAGTGGATGAGCCTGTGGGGCAGCAACAACTGCGACCACCAGGCGCGCATCTGTCACAGCACCACGGTGGCCGGCGTGGCCAACACCTGGGGCTACGGTGCGATGACCAACAGTTACAACGACATGCAGAACAGCAAGGCGGCGTTGTACATCGGCAGCAACGCTGCCGAGGCGCACCCGGTGTCGATGCTGCACATGCTGCATGCCAAGGAGATTGGCTGCAAGATGATCGTGGTCGACCCGCGCTTCACGCGCACGGCGGCCAAGGCCGATCAGTACGTGCGCCTGCGCTCGGGCACCGACATCCCGTTCCTGTTCGGCGTGCTGTACCACGTGTTCAAGAACGGCTGGGAAGACAAGAAGTACATCGAGGACCGTGTCTACGGCATGGACAAGGTGCGCGAGGACGTGCTGGCCAAGTGGACGCCCGACAAGGTGCTGGAAGCCAGCGGCGTCGACGAGGCCACCTGCCTGCAGGTTGCCAAGACCATGGCCGAGAACCGCCCGAGCACCATCGTGTGGTGCATGGGCCAGACGCAGCACACCATCGGCAACGCGATGGTGCGCGCCTCGTGCATCCTGCAACTGGCGCTGGGCAACGTCGGCAAGAGCGGCGGCGGTGCCAACATCTTCCGCGGCCACGACAACGTGCAGGGCGCCACCGACGTCGGCCCCAACCCCGACTCGCTGCCCGGCTACTACGGCCTGGCCGAAGGCTCGTTCAAACACTTCGCCAACACCTGGGGCGTCGACTTCGAGTGGATCAAGAAGCAGTACGCGCCGGGCATGATGACCAAGCCGGGCATGACGGTGTCGCGCTGGATCGACGGCGTGCTGGAGAAGAACGAGCTGATCGACCAGGACAGCAACCTGCGCGGCTGTTCTTCTGGGGCCATGCGCCGAACTCGCAGACGCGCGGGCTCGAGATGAAGAAGGCGATGGACAAGCTCGACCTGCTGGTCGTCATCGATCCCTTCCCCAGCGCCACCGCGGCGATGGCCGCGATGCCCCGGCAAGCCCGAGGACCAGAACCCCAACCGCGCCGTCTACCTGCTGCCGGCGACCACGCAGTTCGAGACCAGCGGTTCGTGCACCGCGTCGAACCGTTCGATCCAGTGGCGCGAGCAGGTCATCGAGCCGCTGTGGGAAAGCCGCACCGACCACATGATCATGTACCAGCTGGCGCAGAAGCTGGGCTTCGACAAGGAGCTGACCAAGAACTACAAGATGGTCAAGGGAAAGGGCGGTCTGGACGAGCCCGAGGTCGAGTCCATCCTGCGCGAGATCAACGCCAGCGTCTGGACCATCGGCTACACCGGCCAGAGCCCCGAGCGCCTGAAGGCGCACATGCGCAACATGAACGTCTTCGACGTGAAGACGCTGCGCGCCAAGGGCGGCATCGACAAGGAAACCGGCTACAAGCTCGACGGCGACTACTTCGGCCTGCCGTGGCCCTGCTACGGCACGCCGGCGCTCAAGCACCCCGGCTCGCCCAACCTGTACGACACGTCCAAGCACGTGATGGACGGCGGCGGCAACTTCCGCGCGAACTTCGGCGTCGAGCGTGACGGCGTGTCGCTGCTGTCGGGTGACGGGTCGCATTCGCTGGGCGCCGACCTCACCAGCGGCTACCCCGAGTTCGACCACGTGCTGCTGAAGAAGCTGGGCTGGTGGGACGAGCTCAGCGACGACGAGAAGAAGGCCGCCGACGGCAAGAACTGGAAGACCGACCCCAGCGGCGCCATCATCAAGGTGGTGATGAAGAACCATGGCTGCTACCCGTTCGGCAATGCCAAGGCCCGCGCCGTGGTCTGGAACTTCCCGGACCCGATCCCGCAGCACCGAGAGCCGATCTACAGCAACCGTCCCGACTTGATCGCCAAGTACCCGACGCACGACGACAAAAAGGCCTTCTGGCGCCTGCCCACGCTGTTCAAGACCGTGCAGGACGCCAACAAGGACATCGGCCGCGAGTTCCCGCTGATCATGACCTCGGGGCGCCTGGTCGAGTACGAAGGCGGCGGCGAAGAAACGCGATCCAACCCCTGGCTGGCCGAACTGCAGCAGGACATGTTCGTCGAGATCAACCCCAAGGCGGCCAATGACCGTGGCATTCGCAATGGCCAGTACGTCTGGGTCAGAACGCCACCGATGAAGGCCGTGCCCTCGTTCAAGGGTCTGCGCGTGAAGGCCCTGGTGACCGAGCGCGTGGGGCCCGACACAGTCTTCCTGCCGTTCCACTTCTCGGGCCGCTGGGGCGGCATGGACCTGCTGCAGTACTACCCCGAGGGGGCGCATCCGGTCGTGCGCGGCGAGGCGGTCAATACCGCCACCACCTACGGCTACGACAGCGTGACGATGATGCAGGAGACCAAGACCACGGTCTGCCAGATCGAGTCCGCGACGGCATGAAGCACGTGTCATCGACCCTGTATTCCCGTTTCGTTCAGGAGACCGAGATGGCCCGCATGAAGTTCATCTGCGACGCCGAGCGCTGCATCGAATGCAACGGCTGCGTCACCGCCTGCAAGGCCGAACACGATGTGCCCTGGGGCGTGAACCGCCGCCGCGTGGTCACGCTGGGTGACGGTCTGCCGGGCGAGAAAAGCATCTCGGTGGCGTGCATGCACTGTTCTGATGCGCCCTGCATCGCGGTGTGCCCGGTCGACTGCTTCTATCACACCGATGAAGGTCTGGTCCTGCACGACAAGGACACCTGCATCGGCTGCGGCTATTGCAGTTACGCCTGCCCCTTCGGCGCACCCCAGTTCCCCAGCAACGGCAGCTTCGGCCTGCGCGGCAAGATGGACAAGTGCACGTTCTGCGCCGGCGGGCCCGAGGCCAACGGCAGCGAGGCCGAGATGGCAGAAGTACGGCCGCAACCGCCTGGCCGAGGGCAAGCTGCCGGCCTGCGCCGAGATGTGTTCCACCAAGGCCCTGCTCGGCGGTGATGGCGACATGGTGGCCGACATCTTCCGCAACCGCGTGCTCAGCCGCGGCAAGGGCAGCGAGATCTGGGGCTGGGGCACGGCCTACGGCAAGCCGTCACAAGGCGCTGCCCCGCCGGCCAAAGGGGGCAAGTGATGAGAAACACTGCGACCGCCGTCTTGCTGGGTCTGCTGGTGGCGTTGCTGGGTTGCGCAGAGAAGCCGCAGACCAGCGCGCACAACGTCGACAGCAAGCCCTGGGACAACAAGGACAGCGCCTACCTGGCCCAGGGCTACAAGGCCGGCGATGCGGCGGCCTGGGCCGACCAGATCAGGCAGCGCACCCAGGTCCAGAATGAGTACCCGCGGCTGACCGCGCGTCCCTGACGCCACTGCTGCCCAGTCAGATCCCCAGCCATCGGGAGCCCCCATGCGATCACGCTGGATTCACACCTTGCTGCCCTTGCTCGCGCTGGCCTGTCTTGGCCTGGGCGCTGCCGCCCAGGCGCAGACCCCGGCCCAGAGCGGCGCTGCGCCCGCCTCGGTGGCCACTGCGCCTGAAGCCAGGCCGATGAGTCGAACGCCCAGCGCGCCAAGAGCCAGCCCGGCAACAACGCGCCGTTCTGGCGTGCGGTGCGCGATTCGGGCAACCAGGTCGGTGTCACCAACCTGCCGGGCGCCGAAAAGGGCGTGCTCATCCAGCGCTTCGTGGAGTACCCAGGGTCACGTCTCACCACCGCCGGCGAAGCCTGGCGGCAGGTCCGCAACCAATGGATCATTCCCTATGGCGGCTCGCTGCTGCTGATCGTCGTGCTGGCGCTGGCGATCTTCTACTGGCGGCGTGGTGCGCTGGGGGGCCATCATGCCGACGGCCCGCCGGTGATCGAGCGTTTCACGCCCTTCGAACGTGCGGCGCACTGGCTGAACGCCATTGCCTTCGTGCTGCTGGCGGCGTCGGGCGTCGTGATGGCGTTCGGCAAGTTCTTCTTGCTGCCCGTGATGGGCGCCACGCTGTTTGGCTGGCTGGCCTTCGCATTGAAGAACCTGCACAACTTTGCAGGCCCGCTGTTCGCGGTGTCGCTGCTGGTGGTGATCTTCACCTTCGTCAAGGACAACCTGCCGCGCGCGGGTGACCTGAAGTGGCTGCGCCAGGCCGGTGGCATGCTCGGCGGCGACCATGAAGTGCCGTCGCACCGCTTCAACGCCGGCGAGAAGCTCATGTTCTGGGCTGGCGTGCTGGTCTTGGGTGTGTCGTCGGTGGGCTCGGGCCTGTGGCTCGATCAGGTGTTCCCGGGCTGCCCGTCCTGCGCGGTGACATGCAGCTGGCGCACATGATCCACGCCGTGTCCGCCTTGCTGATGCTGGCGCTGATGATGGGTCACATCTACCTGGGCACCATCGGTGTCAAGGGCGCCTACAGTGCGATGCGAACGGGCTGGGTCGACGAAGGCTGGGCGCGTGAACACCATGCGCTGTGGTATGACGATGTCAAGGCCGGCAAGATCGCGGCACGCCGCTCGGCCGATGCCGCCCCGGCGGCGCCCAGCCAGCCCCGCACCACCTGAACCCGGGAGAACCGATGATCCGCCCTGTTCTCATCGTCCTGCTGGCCCTGACCGGCACCACTGTCGCCTGGGCCAAGCTGCCGCCCCCCAGCGATGAAGCCAAGGCCAAGGCGGCCGAAGCGGCAGCCAAGGCCGCCTATGGCAACAAGCTGGCCAACTACCAGCTGTGCAAGACCATGGACAAGGTGGCGGCGAACTACCGCGACCAGGCCAAGAGCGCAGGCAAGGTGGCCAGTGCGCCGACTGCCACACCGCCATGTGAAGATCCGGGCGTGTTCAGCTATGTTCCACCGGCTGACGTCAAGCCTCCGCTGGAGGCGGCAGGTGCCCACTCGCCGCCGAAAACCGCAGCCGCGCCACCGAGCGGCAAGTTGCCG
The DNA here is from genome assembly GCA_016707445.1 of Rubrivivax sp. Classification (GTDB taxonomy): domain Bacteria; phylum Pseudomonadota; class Gammaproteobacteria; order Burkholderiales; family Burkholderiaceae_C; genus Rubrivivax. The sequence continues at coordinate 49,858 of JADJHR010000004.1, read as the reverse complement.
GCTGCCGAAATGAAAAAGTGACCGCTGGTCGGTCCGGTCGATGCGCATGAAGCAGTTGTCAGAGCTTTGGAACGGCCTCAACCCGGATGCCGGGATGGGGGCTGCCCAGCGGCCGGCCCTCATGGCCGGCGCACCTGCGCGGTCGCAAGCCCACGCGCCGCGATGCACGAGATCGAGATCGTCGATGAATATGGCGAGCGGCGGCCGATCCAGATCCCGCTCGAGCGGCCGCTGACGCTGTTCATCGACAAGCGCGAACTGGTCACGCTGATGACCCTGGGTTCGCGCCCCGAATTGCTGGTGCTGGGCTACCTGCTCAACCAGCGGCTGATCCAGTCGGTGCAGCAAGTCGCGGCCATCCAGGTCGACTGGGAGGTGGAGGCGGCGGCGGTCACCACCCGCGGCGGCCTGAGCGACCTTGAAAGCCGCACCGCACGGCGGGTCGTGACCACCGGCTGTGGCCAGGGCACGGTGTACGGCAACGCGCTGGCGCAGCTCGATCAGGTGCGACTGCCCGACGCCGCCACGGCGCGCATCCGCCAGGGCACGCTGCGCCAGATGCTCGAACGGCTGCGCGAGCAGGACAGCATCCACCGTCGCGCCGGTTCGGTGCACGGCTGTGCGCTGTTCCAGGGCACCGAGATGCTGATGTTCGTCGAGGACGTCGGCCGTCACAACGCCATCGACACCATCGCCGGCTGGATGGCGATGCACGGCGTCACCGGCGCCGACAAGGTGTTCTACACCACCGGCCGGCTGACCAGCGAGATGGTGATGAAGGCCGCGCAGATGGGTGTGCCCATCGTCGTCTCGCGCAACGGTGTCACGCAGATGGGTCACGACCTGGCCACGCGGCTGGGCATGACGCTGTTCGGCCGTGCCGCCAATCGCCACTTTCTCTGCTACACCGGTTTCGACCGCTTCGACGCCGAACCGCTGCCCCCGCCGGCCAACCCGGTGCGCGTGGTGTCGGGGTGAGCCCGGTGCCGGCGCTGCAGGTGGCCGTCTGCATCGAGCGCCAGAAGCAGCCCAACCCGTGGGAAGACTGGCGTCATCGCCTCGCCGAGGTGCTGCTCGACGACGGCAGTTTCGGCGCCCAGCCGAAGCTTCTGCGTGACGACGGACAAACGGCCCTGACCCTGCACCCGGGCTTGCCCGTGACATTGCATGTCGACGAGGCCGAGGGCTACTACCTCAACCTCAGCACGCCCGGCCCGGTGTGGTTCGTGATGTGGCGCATCGACGACGTCGATCCGTCGCGCGCCTGGCCCGAACGCGTGACGCTGTCGTACAACGAGGCCGGTCGCCTGCTCGACGCCCAGGAGCGCGTGGACAACCTGCAACTGCCAGCCTGGGCACGCGACTGGCTGCAGGCCTTTGCCGACGAACATTACCGGCCCGAACCCAAGCAGCGCAAACGCCCGGCGTCGTTTCGCAGGCCCGAGGACCGATGAGCACACGCGACGACGACAGCGGGTTTCTCGAGCGCTGGGCCCGGCGCAAAGCGCAATCGCGCCAGGGCCGGGTCGACGAGCCGAACGCGTTGCCGACCGCTGCCGAACCGGTGGTGCCGGACTCTGCGCCGATCGCGCCGCGTGCATCGGCACCAGCCGTCGAACCCGCACATGCACCCGCGTCTGCACCCGCGTCGGCGATGCCCCCACCGCCCACGCTCGACGACGTAGCGGCACTGCCCGAAGACGCCTCCGACTTCTCGCGATTCGTTGCGCCGCAGGTTGCACCCGAGGTGCAGCGCGCGGCGCTGAAGAAGCTCTTCAGCGACCCGCACTTCAATGTGATGGATGGGCTGGACACCTACATCGACGACTACGGCAAGCCCGACCCGATCCCGGCCGCCTGGCTGCGCCAGCTGACGCAGGGGCGCTTTGCGGGCCTGTTTCAGGATGAGACAGAAGCCGTTGCCGTGCCCACGCCGCCGACCGGGACATCGCCGATGCCGGCGGCCGCGGCCGATACTTCCGACCTGCAGAGCGCTTCTGCAGCCCCTGATGCGGCACTGACCGCCGAACCGCTTGCGCTGCCTGATGAAGACCCTGATCTGCGATTGCAACCACAGCCTGCCGCTGGACCCCAAGGCCTTGAAGCAGGCGCTGTCGCGCCAAGGCACGGCGCAGCTTGACGGTCTGGACCAGGTGCACACGCTGCTGTGCCGGCGTGAGGCCGGCGCGTTTCAGCGTGCCGCCCGATCGGGTGAAGAACTGCTGGTGGCCTGCACGCAGGAGAGCCGGCTCTTTCTCGAACTGGCGAATCAAACCGAGGGCGCGCCTTCGCTGCAGGAACGGCCGATCCGCTTCGTCAACATCCGCGAGCAGGCCGGTTGGTCACGAGAAGGTGCTCAGGCCACGCCCAAGATCGCCGCGCTGATCGCCGCGGCGCAGCTGCCTTTGCCCGACCCGGTGCCCACCGTCGGCTATCGATCGGCCGGGCGCTGCCTGATCATCGGCGAGGCCACTGCAGCGCAGGCGGCCGCGGCACGCCTGGCCGACAAGCTGAGCCTGACCCTGCTGGTCGACGGCGGTGCGCTGTCGCCGCAGCGCGAACAGGCCCTGCACGCCGGCCGATTGACCCGTTTGACAGGCTGGCTGGGCAGTTTCGACGCCGAATGGGAATGTGCCAACCCGATCGACCTCGACCTGTGCACACGCTGCAACGCCTGCCTGCAGGCCTGCCCGGAAGGTGCGATCGGGCTCGATTACCAGGTCGACCTGCAGGCCTGCAAGAGCCACCGCGACTGTGTCCGCGTGTGCGATGCGGCCGGCGCCATCGACTTTCAGCGTGCACCGCAGCTGACGCAGGAGCGCTTCGACCTGGTGCTCGACCTGCGCGCACAGCCGGCGTTCACGCAACACCAGCCGCCCCAGGGCTACCACCATGTGCCACCCGGGCGCAGCGAGCGGCTGCTGGACGCACTGCTGGCGCTGCGCGAACAGGTGGGTGAGTTCGACAAGCCGCGCTTCCTGCGCCATCAGCCCAAGCTGTGCGCGCACAGCCGCAACGGCCGCATCGGCTGCAGCGCCTGCATCGACACCTGTTCGGCCAGCGCCGTGCGCAGCGACGCCCTGTCCAAGGGCCGGGTCGTCGGCAGCGGGCCCGGCCAGGCCGGTGGCATCGTCGTCGAGGCGCATCTGTGCGTCGGCTGCGGCGCCTGCACCACCGCCTGTCCCAGTGGCGCACTGACCTATGCCTACCCCAGTGCCGCCGACCTCAACCGCCGCGTGCGCACGCTGCTGGCCACCTACCGCGGTGCCGGTGGCCGTGACGCCGCGCTGCTGCTGCATTCGGAAGGCGCGGGCGCGCAGCTGATCGACGATCTGGGCCGCGCCGCCAGCATCGACCGCGACCTGCACGGCCTGCCGGCGCGTGTGCTGCCCGTCTCGCTATGGCACACGGCCAGCGTCGGCATCGACCAGTGGCTGCTGGCGATCGCGCAAGGCGCGTCGCAGGTCTTCGTGCTGCTGACCGACGAAGAGGCGCCCGACTACCGGCGCGTGCTGCACGAGCAGATGGCGCAGGCGCAGGCCCTGCTCGTGGGCCTGGGCTACGGCGACGGCCACTTGCAACTGCTGCAGATGCGCGATGCACGCGACCTGGGCGCGCTGGACGCGGCGCTGCGCGTGCCGGCCGCACGCGGCGTGGCCCGGGCCTGCACCGAGGTGGCCCAGCCCGACAAGCGCAACACGCTCGACATCGCACTTGATCATCTGCGCGAACAGGCCGCGCTGCCACTGCCCGAGGCCGTGCCGCTGCCGGCGGTCGGCGCGCTGCTGGGCGGTCTGCAGGTCGACGCCGAGCGCTGCACGCTGTGCATGAGCTGTGTCGGTGCCTGCCCTGAAGGCGCGCTGCTGGACAACCCCGAGCAGCCGCAGCTGCGCCTGCTGGAGCGCAAGTGCGTGCAATGCGGCCTGTGCGCCAGCACCTGCCCCGAGCAGGCCATCAGGCTGCTGCCGCGGCTGTTGCTGGCCGATGGCGGGCGTGCGCGAAAGTCGCCGCAGGTGCTCAATGAAGCGCAGCCCTTTGCCTGCGTGCGTTGTGGCAAGCCCTTCGGCACGCTGAAGGGGATCGAGAACATGATCGCCAAGTTGTCTGGACATTCCGCCTTCCAGGGTGCTGCGGCCGAGCGCCTGAAGATGTGCAGCGACTGCCGCGTGATCGACATACATTCGCGCGCCGATGAGCTGCGCATCACCGACCTGTGAGCCGCCGATGAACGAAGGCGAACTGCGCGCTTTGAGTTTTGCCAGCGCCGACGACAGCGAGGAACTGGCGCGGGCCGAGCTTTACGGCCTGCTGTCTCGCCTGTGGTGGGCCGCGCCCGACGCCGCGCTGCTGGCCGACTTTGCGCATGCCGTGACGCAGGCACCGGTGCCCGGCGGTCATCTCGAAGCCCCGTGGCAGGACCTGGTGTCCGCGCTGCGCAGCACCACGGCGGCGGTCGCGGCGCAGGAATGGGACGCGCTGTTCGGCGGTGTCGGCAAGCCCGAGCTGTTTCTCTACGGGTCGTACCATCTCGCGGGCTTTCTCAACGAAAGGCCGCTGGCCGCCTTGCGCGACGACCTGGCGCGGCTGGGCCTGACGCGTGACGCGCGGCGCGGCGAGACCGAAGACCACGTCGCCTTCGTGTTCGAGGTCATGCGCTGGCTGGTGGCCGGGGACGACGTGGCGCTGTGCAACCTGGAGCAGCAGCGGCGCTTCTTTCGCGCCCACGTGCAACCCTGGGTCGAGACGATGTGCGACGCGGTGCTTGCGCACCCGAAGGCGCAGCTCACACGTGCGCTGGCCGAACTGACGCGTGCCTTCGTGCAGGTGGAGACTCAGGGTTTCGACCTGCTGGATTGACATGGAAACCGAGAACCGAACGATCATGACCATCCCGCTGCCGCAGATCACCGGCCTGGTGCTGGCCGGCGGCCGCGGCAGCCGCATGGGCGGTGTCGACAAGGGTCTGCAGTCCTGGCAGGGCATGCCGCTGGCGATGAACGCGCTGCTGCGGCTGCAGCCGCAGGTGGGTGAGCTGATGATCAATGCCAACCGCAACATCGGCGCCTACGAAGCACTGGGTGCCCCGGTGTTCCCCGATGCCTTGCCCGACTACCCGGGCCCGCTGGCGGGCTTCCTGGCCGGGCTGGAGCAATGCGGCACGCCCTACCTGGTCACGGTGCCCTGTGACGCGCCGCTGTTCCCCGCTGACCTGGTCAGCCGACTGGCCCAGGCCCTGCTGGCCGAGCAGGCCGAGATCGCGATGCCGGTCACCGAGGAATCGGGCCGGCTGCAGCCGCAGCCGGTGTTCTGCCTGCTGCGCGCCGACCTGCTCGAAAGCCTGGTGCGCGCCACCGCCGCAGGCGAACGCAAGATCGACCGCTGGACGGCGCAGCACCGCTGCGCGCAGGTCCGCTTCGACGATGCTGCGGCCTTTGCCAACGTGAACACGCTGGACGAGCTGCAGCGGCTTTCGCCGCGCTGAGCCGACAAGGCTGCAGACAGCCGCGTCGTCGCGCCTGCCCAGCGCCGATCGAAGGGCCTGCCGGCGGCACCAGCGACGGCGCTGCCTGCAGCCCCACCATGGCGAGGGTTGCCGTGCCCGGCTTGTGTCGTCGTCCACCTCGGGTTATGGTGTTTGGCTATCGTGACAACAATCAGGAGTGAAACCATGAATGAATTGAGCGAAGTCCAGCGTGAAAAGCTCGTGACCGATCTGAAGAACGTCATCCAGGACGCCGAAGAACTGCTCAAGGCCAGCGCCAGTGACATGGGCGCCGAGGCGACGGCGCTGCGCGAGCGCGTCCGGTCGCGCCTGCTGAACGCCAAGGACAGCCTGCACGGCTTGCAATCGGCCGCCGTCGAACGTGCCAAGGTGGCCGGGCGCAAGGCCGACGATTACGTGCACGACCATCCGTGGCAGTCGATCGGCGTGGCCGCCGGTTTCGGCCTGCTGGTCGGCCTGCTCATCGGACGCCGTTGAGCGGGTGCCCGCGCCGTGCCTCTGCTGAGCGGCGCCTTGCCGACGACTGAGCGGCTCCGACTGCCATGATCGGCGACTCGCGCAGCGGCCTGCTGGCGTCCTTGCGGCGCCTGCTGATCAGCGGCTCTGAACTGGCCGAAGTGCGGCTGCAGCTGCTGGCCACCGAACTGCAGCAGGAAAAGCTGCGCTTGCTGGAATCCCTGGCCTGGTTGGTCGTGGCCGCCATGGCCTGCTGTGTCGGCCTGCTGCTGTTCAGCCTGTTCGTCGTGCTGCTGGTCGAGCCTGCCCACCGCCTGTTGGCGCTGGGTGTGCTGTCGTTGGCTTTCCTGGTCGGCGCGGGGCTGGCGTGGCGCATGGCGCGCCGCCGCCAGCAGGCCGGTGGCGCGCCCTTCGAGGCCAGCCTGGACGAATTGCGACGCGACCGCGCGGCGCTCGGCGCTCACGATCCGTCTGCATCCCGCTGATGGGCTTCGAGCACCGCCGCCAGCAGCTGCAGCAGCGGCGTGAGGCGCTGTGTATGCGCAGCGCCGAGTTGCGCCTGGTGGTCGCCGGGCAGGCCGCCGTGCTGCATGCACCGCTGGCGCTGGCCGACCGCGTGCGCGCCGGACTGCAGTGGATGCGTGCCAACCCGCAGTGGGTAATTGGCGCACTGACACTGACACTGGTGCTGCGCCCGCGGCGCAGCCTGCGCTGGGCCGGCCGCATCTGGTGGGGCTACGGGCTGTGGCGGCGCGCGCAAGGCGTGATGCAGCAATGGGCCGCGCCTGTGCGATGAGGCGCGCGCTGGTGTCGATGCCGGCGGCGAAGGCGATCGGGGCGCGATGACTGAGCCGACCTGGTTCCGACTGCACACCGAGGGCGGTCGCAGCGTGCTGTACCTGCAAGGGGCCTGGCGACTGGCCCGGCTCGAAAGCATCGAAGCCCGGCTGCAGCGCCTGACGCTGCCGGCCGACACTGGCATCGATGCGTCGGCGCTTGAGCAGATCGACTCGGCTGGGGCAATGGTGCTGCTGCGTCGTCTGGATCTTGAGGTTGACGCCGCGTCGACACTCGCCTGGACCGGGCTGAATGAAGGCCACCGCCGCATCATCGATCGCGTGCGCGAGCAGTTGGCCGTCGGCCCGCCGCCACCGGCCCCGAGGCGCCAGTCCTGGCTGGCGGGGGTGGGAAGGCGGGTGACACTGCTGGTCGAGCTGCTGACCGGGCATGCCAACCAGCTGGGCGGTACGCTGGTGGCGATGGCCTCGCTGCTGCTGCGGCCGCACCGGCTGCGCATGCGTGAACTGGTGGTGCAGCTCGAACAGACCGGGCTCGACGCGATCCCGGTGGTGGCGCTGGTGACGGCACTGATCGGCGTCGTCATGGCCTACCTGCTGGGGCTGCAGGCCGAGCAGTACGGCGCCAACATCTTCGTCGTCGACGGTGTCGGCATTGGTGCCACGCGCGAATTCGCGCCCATCATCGTTGCCGTGGTCGTGGCCGGGCGCTCAGGTGCGGCCTTCACGGCGCAGCTGGGGTCGATGCGACTGACCGAGGAAATCGACGCCATCCGCACGCTGGGCCTGGACCCCTGGCAGGTGCTGGTGGTGCCGCGAGTGCTGGCGCTGATGCTGGCGCTGCCGCTGCTGGTGTTCGTCGGTGACGTGATGAGCCTGCTGGGGGCGATGGCGATCACCGGCTCGATGCTCGACATCACCGCCACCGCCTTCGTGGCGCGGCTGCAGGACGTACTGGACGTGCGTCACGTGCTGGTCGGCCTTTTGAAGGCGCCGGTGTTCGCGTTGGTGATCGCAGTCATCGGCACGCGCATGGGCATGACGGTGGGGCGCGACACACGCGCTGTCGGTGCGGCCACCACCTCGACCGTGGTGCAGAGCATCGTCGCCGTGATCCTGCTCGACGCCGCCTTTGCCGTGCTGCTGCAGGCCATGGAGATCTGATTTGGTCGCCGATCCAGAGCCGCAGGTTGCACCCGACAGGGGCCCGGTGATCGAGGTCGACGGCATCGTCACGCGCTTCGGCGCGCAGACGGTGCACGACGGTGTGTCGTTCAGCGTGCCGCGCGGATCGCTGGTGGCGCTGATCGGTGGCAGCGGCAGCGGCAAGTCGGTGCTGCTGCGCGAGATGATCGGGCTGCACCGCCCCAGCGGCGGTCAGGTACGCTTGCTTGGCACCGACATGTGGTCGGCGCCGCAGGCCGAGCGCAACGCGGTGCGCCGGCGCTTCGGCATGATGTTCCAGGACGGCGCCCTGTTCTCGTCGCTCAGCGTCGCGCAGAACGTGGCCGTGCCCTTGCACGAGCACACGAGGTTGGCAGCGGCCACGATCGACCAGCTGGTGGCCTTGCGATTGCTGCAGGCCGGACTACCGGCCGATGCCGGGGGCAAGATGCCCAGTGCGCTGTCGGGCGGCATGCGCAAGCGCGCCGCGATCGCACGCGCGATCGCGCTCGAGCCCGAGATCCTGTTCCTCGACGAGCCGACCTCGGGGCTGGACCCGATCACCGCGCGCGGCTTCGACCGTCTGGTGCGCTCGCTGGTCGACGAGCTGGGCATCACGGTGCTGGTGGTCACGCACGATCTGGACACGCTGCTGACCGTGGTCGACCGCGTCATCGTGCTGTCCCAGGGCAGGGTGCTGGCCGATGGCAGCGTGGCCGAGGTGACGGCGGTGGATGACCGCTGGCTGAATGAGTATTTTTCGGTTCGTACAATGCTTCACGGAGACCGCATCGATGGAAGCTGAAGCACGCTATACCTATGTGGGTGCTGCGGTGCTGGCCTTGCTGCTGGCGCTGGTGATCGCGCTGGTGTGGCTGACGAACATCGGCGGTCGCGCTGATTTCAACCGTTATGTGATCTACTTCGAGAACCAGCAACTGGACGGTCTGCAGGTGGGGGCCGATGTCAACGTGCGCGGCATCAAGGTCGGTCGCGTCGAGGACTATGCGCTGTCGGCGCGCAAGCTCAACCGGGTGCGCGTCGAGTTGCGCGTCAATCGCCGGGTGCCGGTGCTGACCAACACGGTGGCAGTGATCACGCGCAATTTCGTCACCGGAATCGCAACCGTCAACCTGGTCAACCCGGCGCCGCCGGGTGCGCCCTTGACGGTCATCCCCGATGACGATCACCTGCCGGTGATCGCCGAAGGTCGGTCCGACCTGACCGAGCTGACCGGCCGTGTCAGCCAGGTCGGCGATCTGGCATCGACCACGCTGACCAGCCTGAACCAGTTGCTGTCTGACGACAACCGGCGCGACGTGATGGACACCGTGCGCAGCCTGCGTGACTTGTCGGTCGGGTTGCAGAAGCGCCTGGCAACCGTCGACCGGGCGCTCGAACGCACCGGCCTGGCGGCGACGTCGATCGCCGCGACGGCGCGCCGCCTGGGCGACGCGGGCGAACGCGTGACGGGGGTGGTCGAGCAGACCGGCCAGCGCCTTGGCAGCACGCTGGCACAGGGTGAGCAGACGCTGGCCGAACTGCGCAGCGCGGTCGGCCGCGCGGCGGCGGCTGTCGATGCGATCGAGCGTCAGACCGCCAGCACGGCAGGGCGGCTCGAAGCCACGGCCATGCAGTTCGACGACCAGTCCAGCGTGGCCACCAACGAACTTCGATTGAGCATGGAGGCCACGACCCGCATGCTCGACGGCCTGCGCGATCCGCGCGCCGCGCTGCTCGGCCCGGGCCGCCGACAGTTGGGCCCCGGCGAGGTGAAGCCATGACGCGGCCGGTGCTGCTCAGGACTCGACGGGTGCAGTTGCTGCTGGCGCTGCTGTTGCCGTTGCTCAGCAGCTGCGTGACCGTCGAGGTCGGTGGCGAGCCGGCGGCAAACGTGCAGCTGAGCCTGACCGACGCACGCCCCGACGTGACACGGCGCGCGCAGACGATCGTCGATGCACTGCTGATCCAGGCGCAGCCGGCGCAGGCGCTGGGTGACACGCAGGCGATCGCCTATTCGCGGCGCGAAAACGAGTACGCGTTCTACCAGTACGCCACCTGGACCGAACGCCCGGTGCGCCGCTTGCCACAGCTGCTGCAACGCCGCCTTCAGGCCCGCGGCGTGGCCACGGCCGTCGGCATGCTGGGTGATCCGCTGCGCGCCGACTGGTTGTTGGTGATCGGCGTCGACGATCTGCATCACGACGTGAGGGTGGCTCCGGGGCGGGGCCGGCTGGCGCTGACGGCCGGGCTTTATGACCGGCGCACGCGGGTGCGCGTGGCGCAGCGCCACTTCGTGACCACGGTGGCCGCGGGCCGTGCCGATTCGGCGGCAGCGGTGGCGGCGTTGTCCGAGGCCACGGCCGACGTGTTCGATGCGCTGCTGCCCTGGGTCGAAACCGAGCTGCAGCAGGGCGTTGCCCGTGCGCGCTGACAGGCCGCTGGCGGCGGCCTGCGCAAGTCGCTTCGCCCGTGGCGTCGCCCACGCGATCGGCCGTGTCGGTGGCCTGGCCCTGTTTGCCGCGGTGCTGCTGTTGCAGGCCTGCGCCGGCCCGGCGCCGTCATCGGCACCTTCATCCACTTCACCCGCCGCGGGCCCTGGGCGCGCGCCGGCCCCAGTGGCGCCACCCGCTGCGGCTGCATCGGCGCGTGCGCCGGAGTCGGTGGCCACGCCTGCCCCGGTGCGCCCGGGCACGGCCCTGGAGCTTGAGCGCCGCTGGCTGCAGTCTTGGTTCGAAGGCACGCCGGTGCGCATCCAGGCCGAGGCCGATGGCCTGCTGTCGGTCGAGGTGCCGCGGCACTTCTGCTTCGATCCGGCACGCCAGGCCGTCAAGCCTGCGTTGGCGGTGGTGCTCGACAAGGTGGCCGAGATCCTGCGCCGCCAGCCACGCGCACGGGTGAGTCAGCTGGCCGCGCCCGGCGATGCTGCCGCCGGCAGCGGCGACGCGGCCGACCAGCGCCTGGCCCAGGCGCGCGGCGAACAGGTGCGCAACCAGTTGCGCGCGCGCCGGGTGGCGGTGGTGCGCCTGGCCGCGGCCGAGGTGGCCGCCACCGACGTGGTGCGGCTGCTGCTCGAGTTTCCCGGCCCTTGAGGGACCGGCGCCCAACAGCTCAAGGCTGCGTGCTGAGGTCTGCGCTTGCCGCGCTTTCGGGGGTTTCGGGGGTCTCGGACATCGCGTAGCCCGCCTGCTGCCACCAGTGTTCGACCCGCTGCCGGTCGGCGGCGCTGTAGTGCAAACCGAGCTTGCTGCGCCGCCACAGCACGTCGTCGGCGCTGCGCGCCCATTCTTGGTCGTGCAGGTGGCGCAGTTCGGCTTCGAACAGGCCGGGCGCCACTTCGGCGCCCAGCGGCCGGGCCAGGATCTCGAACACCTGCGAGCCGTAGCTGCGCACCCAGCGCTTGCGCATGGCTACCGGCAGCGCGGGCTGGGCCAGCGCCAGCGCGGCGTCGAAGGCCTGGATGTCGTGGTCGGGTCGCGTGGCGTTCGGCACCAGCCGACTCAGGTCGCCGCCCGGCAGCAGCGCATCGGCGGTCCAGTGCGTGATTCGCTGCCCCAGCGCCGGGCTGAGCAGGTCGGCGGCCTCTTCGGCCAGCTTGCGGAAGGTCGTGATCTTGCCGCCCCACACGCTCAGCAGTGCCGCACCACCCTGGCTGTCGAGCTCGAGCAGGTAGTCGCGTGTGACGGCAGCGGCATCGCCCGCTGCATCGTCAAGCAGCGGGCGCACGCCGGCATACGTCCAGATCACATCGGCGTCGGTCACCGGCTTGGCGAAGTAGCGGCTGGCCTGTTCACACAGATAGCGCCGTTCGTCGGCGTCGATGTGGGCCTGGCCGATGGCGCCATGGTGCTCGATGTCGGTGGTGCCGATCAGCGTGAACTCACCCTCGTACGGGATGGCGAAGATGATTCGCTTGTCGGGGTTCTGGAAGATGTAGGCGTGCTCGTGCTCGAACAAGCGGGGCACGACGATGTGGCTGCCCTTGATCAGGCGCAGCGCCTTCGCCCGCGGCTGGCCGGCGTGCTGGTGCAGGAACTGGGCGGCCCAGGGGCCGGTGGCGTTGACCAGCGCCCGCGCCTGCACCTGCAGCGCTGCAGCCCCTGCGGGTTGCAGCGTGGCCTGCCAGCCCTGGTGGCCGCGCACGGCCTGCACACAGGCGCAGCACGTGAGCACGGTGGCGCCGTGCCGGCTGGCGTCGATCGCGTTCAGCACCACCAGCCGTGCATCGTCGACCCAGCCGTCGCTGTACTCGAAGCCATGGCTGAACATCGGTTTCAGCGGCCGGCCGGCGGGGTGGCGGTCCAGCCGCAATGTGCGCGAGGCCGGCAGCCATTGCCGTCGCGCCAGGTGGTCGTACAGGAAGAGGCCGGCCCGGATCATCCACACCGGGCGCAGGAAGTTGGCCTTGGGGTCGTGCGGCATCACGAAGCGCAGCGGCCACATGATGTGCGGCGCGCTGCGCAGCAGCCGCTCGCGTTCGCCCAGCGCCTTGCGCACCAGGCCGAACTCGTAGTACTCAAGGTAGCGCAGGCCGCCGTGGATCAGCTTGGTGCTCGACGACGAGGTGTGCTGCGCCAGGTCGTCCTTCTCGCACAGCAACACCTTCAAGCCGCGCCCGGCCAGGTCGCGCGCGATGCCGGCGCCGTTGATGCCACCGCCCACCACCAGCACGTCGCAGCTCAGGTCGGCTGCTGCAGGGGGATTCAAGTCGGGGCTCGGGCGGGGGTGACGCAAGCGCCGGTCCTAGGCCGGGTGCGCCAGGTCGCGCAGCAGGGTCGGGCCCGCGCTGCGTTCGATCTCGGACACCAGCGACCTGAACAGGCCCAGCAGCGCCAGCAGTTCCATCACCACGAACATCGGCCCCACCAGCAGCCCGACCGCGTCGTCGGCAAAGGCGGGCTTGCGGCCCTCATAGTAGTGACCGACGAACTGGATCAGCCAGCCGACGACAAAGAAGCCCAGGCCCCAGCCCAGCCAGGGCCCGAGCCCGCCCGGCACCCGGTGCGCCAGCAGCAGCAGCACCGCCATGCCGGCGCTGGCGGCCATGCCCAGCACCAGTTCGCCACGCGTCAGATACCACAACGTGACCAGTGCGAACAGCACCCACGCCGGCGACAGCATCAGGCCACCGACCATGAAACCGGGGCGCGACAGCAGCACGCCGACCGCGAACACGATCATCGGCACGCCGATGAAGTGCGTGCTGATGTTGCGCCGGTCGCGGTGGTATTGGGCGTACTGCGTGAGCAGCACGAGGGCGGATCGGAAGGGGCTGGCCATGGCAGGGTCTCCATGCTCGATGTCGTCATGCTAGCGCGGATGCAGTGGCCCCGCAGGGCCGATGCCGGGGCCCTGCTGCTGCGGGTGGAATAATCCGCGCCTGCGCAGGCGTCAGGCCGCGTTCGTCCGACCCTTCTCCGACCCAACTCCGATCACGCGGCAGCCGATGACCATCAAAAGCGACAAGTGGATCCGCCGCATGGCGCAGCAGCACGGCATGATCGAGCCCTTCGAGCCCGGGCAGGTACGGCTGTCGGCCGACGGCAACAAGATCATCAGCTACGGCACCAGCAGCTACGGCTACGACATCCGCTGCGCGCCCGAGTTCAAGGTCTTCACCAACATCCACAGCACCGTGGTGGACCCGAAGAACTTCGACGAAAACAGCTTCGTCGACATCAACAAGGACGTGTGCGTGATCCCGCCCAACAGCTTTGCGCTGGCCCGCACGCTGGAGTATTTCCGCATTCCGCGCAATGTGCTGACGATCTGCCTGGCAAGAGCACGTACGCGCGCTGCGGCATCATCGTCAACGTCACGCCCTTCGAGCCCGAGTGGGAGGGCTACGTGACGCTGGAGTTCAGCAACACCACGCCGCTGCCGGCCAAGATCTATGCCGGCGAGGGCTGCGCGCAGGTGCTGTTCTTCGAAAGCGACGAGGTCTGCGAGACCAGCTACAAGGACCGCGGTGGCAAGTACCAGGGCCAGCGCGGTGTCACTCTGCCCAAAGCCTGATGGGGCCCGCAGTCACCCAGGAGCATCGGCATGAAGTGGGAAGGCAAGCGACAGAGCGACAACGTCGAAGACCGACGCGATGAGGGCGGCCGGTCGGGTGGCGGCCTGGGCGGCCTTGTGGGCGGGCGTGGCATCGGCCTGGGCACGATCGTGGTGGCGGTGCTCGCGGGCTGGATCTTCGGCATCAACCCGCTGACGGTGCTGGGGCTGCTGGGCGGCACGGGTGATCCGGTGGCGGTGCAGGCCCCGGCGGGCCCCGCGCAGCGGCCGCCGCCGCAGGATCGCGAGGCCGCCTTCGTGTCCACCGTGCTGGCCGACACCGAAGACGTCTGGAGCGCGGTGTTCAAGGCCGGCGGCGGCAGCTATGACGCGCCGCGCCTGGTGCTGTTCCACCAGGCCTTGCGCACCGCCTGCGGCGAGGGCGAGGCGGCGATGGGCCCGTTCTACTGCCCGGGTGACCGCAAGGTCTACATCGACCTCGACTTCTTCCGCACCCTGCGCGACCGGCTGGGCGCGCCGGGCGACTTTGCCCAGGCCTACGTGATCGCGCACGAAGTCGGCCACCACGTGCAGAACCTGCTGGGCCTGACGGCGCGTGTCGAGGCTGAACGCCGCCGCAGTTCGCCGGTGGCGGCCAACGAGACTTCGGTGCGGGTCGAATTGCAGGCCGACTGCCTGGCCGGCGTGTGGGCCCATCACTCGCAGCGCGGCAAGGGCTGGCTGGAGCAGGGTGACCTGCAGGAGGCGATGAACGCTGCAGCGCAGATCGGCGACGACACCCTGCAGCGTGGACGCGGCAGCGGCCGGGTCGTGTCCGAGTCGTTCACCCACGGCAGCAGCGCGCAGCGCATGCGCTGGTTCCAGCGCGGCTACCAGGCCGGCGAGTTCGGCCAGTGCAACACCTTGTCGGTGGACCGGCGCCAGCTCTGACGGGTAGCCCGGGGCAGCCGGCGTCAGGGCGCCAGCCGCTCGCGCAGCCAGTGCCCGGCATCGTCCTGGCGGTAGCGCAGGCGGTCGCAGCCGACTGGGGCGGCTCTGCCAGAACTCCCAGCGGTCGGGCTGCAGGCGGTAGCCGCCCCAGTGCGGCGGCCGTGGCGGGTTCAGCAGGTACTGCGCGGCATAACGTGTTGCCTGCGTCACCAGCACCGCGCGTGACGCGATGACCTGGCTCTGCGGCGAAGCCCAGGCACCAACGCGGGAATCGAGCGGCCGGCTGGCGTAGTAGGCGTCGGACTCGGCGTCGCTGGTCTTGTCGACGCGGCCTTCGATGCGCACCACGCGCTCGAGCTCGACCCAGTGGAACTGCAGCGCGGCCTGCGGATGCAGCGCCAGTTCCTGCCCCTTGCGGCTTTGGTAGTTGGTGTACCAGACGATGCCACGCGCATCGAAGCCCTTGATCAGCACGATGCGCGACGACGGGCGGCCGTCGACGCCCACGGTGCACAAGGTCATGGCATTGGGTTCTGGCAGCTGGGCGCCGAGCGCCTGTTTCATCCAGCGCTCGAACTGCAGCAGCGGGTTGGGGTCGCTGGACAGCTCATCGAGTGCATCACGTTCGTAACTCTTGCGAAGGGCGGTAAGGTCCATGCGCCAAGTATAGAAAGCCGCCCCGGCCCTTACCCACGCATCGGCCTCGACGAACAGGTTCGACCCTTACGTGGAAGGCCTTAAGTGAAGCTCCCACTAGCCCGGGGCGCCCCCGCGGGAGATGCTTTGACTCCATCGTCCTGCGGCGCAGGGGCACGATGCGGACGACAGTCTTCAACAGCGGATTTCAGGGACCAGGCACATGAGGCATCGCCCCACGATCGTGGTGCTGGCCGCGGGCCAAGGCAGCCGCTTTGCCGCAGCCTCTTCCGCGGCGGCGCACAAGCTCGAGCAGGGTCTGGGCGAGTCCACCGTGCTCGGCACGACCCTGGGCCATGTGATTGCCACCGCCTGCCCCTTCGTCGTCGTCACCACGGCCCGCTTGGTGCCGCTGGCGTCGACTCTGGTGGCGCGGTGCGATCTTGTCGTCATCAGCGATGACGAGGCCCGGCGCGGTGTCGGGCATTCGATCGCCGCTGGCGTGGCCGAGCGCCCGATGGCCACGGGCTGGCTGGTGCTGCCGGGTGACATGCCGATGATCAGCTCCGCCAGCATCCTGGCCGTGGCCGAGGCGCTGGCCGAACATCCGGTCGCCTTCTCGCAGTACCACGGCCGTCGCGGTCATCCGGTGGGCTTTGCCGCCGAGTTGTTTTCCGAGCTGATCGAGCTCGATGGGGACGAAGGCGCGCGGCGAATCGTGGCGCGCTACCCCGCGCATGGTGTGACGGTGGACGACCCCGGCGTGCTGGTCGACATCGACACCCCGGCCGACCTGTCGCGCGTGCGCAGCGGCCAGGTGCAGCTGCAGGCAGGCAGCCCGGGCGCCCCGGGCTGAGCGTCGGTGCGCGGCGGGCGTTCAGCCCTCGCCGGCGGTGCGAATGACCAGCCCGTGGCGGCGCACCAGCCGCATCAGGCGTTCGATCTCGCGGTCGCGCACACCCTGCGCGGCCAGTGCCTCGGCCGTTTCTGACAGGTAGTCCAGCGTCGTGCCGTAGCGTCCCCTGGCGTGGCGCAGCAGATGCAGCATCTGCGCGTCGGGCAGGGCAGGCAGGCAGGCTTCGCTGCGCGGGCTGAGCGTGAAGGCCAGCGCGCGCACCGGCCCCTGATGCGTGCGGCAGGGCAGCCAGCGCGGGTCGTACACGCCGGTGGGCATTTCTCGCGCCCACAGGCGATCGAGCTCATCGTGCGCTCGATCGGGTGACAGGCGGTAGACCACGCCGCGGCAGCTGCCGCCGGGCAGCAGTGCAAACACCAGCCCGGGCTGTTCGGGCGTGCCGCGGTTGACGCGCGAACGCATGCGCAGCGCGCGGTGCCAGCCGTGCACCACCGCATCGCGCCGCTCCTGCGCTTCGAACTCGGGCCGCCAGATCAGCGAGGCATAGCCGAACACCCACAGCGCGTGCTGGCCGCCCCATTCGCGCCGCACCCGTTCCAGCAGTGGCGCGGGGTCGCGCAGTGCAAGCAGCGCTGCGGGTGGGGGCGGTGTCGACGGCATGCGCAGGATTTGAGCATGTCGCCTGCGGGCGGACCTGCGGCGGCGTCGCGTTCATACTTGACGACCCGGCGCGCTGGGCAATTGCCTCGCCCGGCTGCGGCCCCGCCACCATCGCACCCCGGCGCGTTGTACCCGACCCTGAACCCTTGAAGGCAGACCATGATCCGATCCGCATCGCGTCCACCGATGAACCCGCTGGACCTGGTGAAGCATGGGCCGGTGATCCCGGTCATCGTGCTGCAAAGGGTGGAGGACGCGGTGCGGCTGGCCGAAGCGCTGCTGGCGGGCGGCGTGACGGTGCTTGAAGTGACCTTGCGCACCCCGGTTGCGCTGGCCTGCATCGAGGCCATCGCGCGCGCGCTGCCTGAGGCGCTGGTGGGTGCCGGCACGCTGCGCAGCGTGGCCGACGCCGAAGCGGCGCTGGACGCCGGCGCGCGCTTCGGCGTCAGCCCGGGATTTCGCCGCGAACTGGGCCACGCCTGTCGCAACCTGGGCCTGCCGCTGCTGCCGGGCGTGGCCTCGGCCAGCGAAGTGATGGCGGCCAACGATGGCGGCTACGATTTCCTGAAGTTCTTTCCGGCGCACGCGGCGGGCGGGGTGGCGATGCTCGAGGCGCTGGCCGGCCCTTTCCCCGACATCGTCTTCTGCCCCACCGGTGGCATCACGCCAGACAACGCCAGTGAGTACCTGGCGCTGCCCAACGTCAAGGTCTGTGGCGGTTCGTGGCTGACACCGGCCGACGCGGTGGCGGCCGGCGACTGGGCACGCATCACGCAACTGGCGCGCGAGGCCTCTCGACTGGCCCGCTGAGCGGACTCTCAGTTGCGCGGCTTGAGGTTGCCGCAGTCGGCGCCCAGCCACTTGCCTTGCTGCTGCATCTCCATGCGCTGCGGACGGCCCTGCCCGCTCTGTTCGACCACCATCTTCATCGTGTAGGCCTTGTCGCTGACCAGCGTGAACTCGCCGCTGCCGCTGCTGGGCGGGTTGCTGCAGCTGAACTTGAAGCGCGTGGTGGCGCCGCTGCGTTCGAGGCTGTCGCGCTTGCAGCGGCCGTCCTTGTCCTGCGGCGGCTCGCCACGTTCGGCCTGTTCCTTGCCCAGGCAGTAGCGGATGCCGTTGGCTGTGCCGCCGGCACCGATCGAGACGCCCTGCTTGGCCATCATGTCCTGCATCATCTTGCGCTGCTCGGGCGGCAACTTGGCCATCTGCGCCTGCGCCTGGGCCAGCGCGGCCTGCTGCTCGGCGTTGCCGTTCAGGTTCATCGACATCTCCCACAGGCCAGGCGCCATCTTCTGTGCCTGGGCGCAGGCACTCAGACCCATCAGGGCCAGCATGACAAGCAGAGGTTTGCATGAACGCATGGGGGTCTCCTGGAAATCGGCAGGGGCCATCAGCCGCTGCGCTGGATGAGTTCGATCTTGTAGCCGTCGGGGTCGGTGATGAAGGCGATGAAGGTCGTGCCGCCCTTGACCGGCCCCGGCTCGCGCGTGATGGCGGCACCGAGCTGCTGTGCCTTGGCGCGCACGGCGTCGCAGGTGGCGCTGACGTCGGGCACGCCGATCGCGATGTGGCCGAACGCGCTGCCGAGCTCGTAGGACTCGACACCATGGTTGTAGGTCAGTTCGATCTCGGCGTGATCGGGATTGCTGCCAAAACCGACGAAGGCCAGGCTGTAATTCTGGTCCGGGCGCTCGGTGGTGCGCAGCAGGGTCATGCCCAGCGCCTGGGTGTAGAAGTCGATCGATCGCTGCAGGTTGCCGACGCGCAGCATGGTGTGGAGCAGTCTCATGGCAGGGTGGGTGTTGGCTGAATCGGGATTGTCAGGGCTCAAGCTTGCCACGGCAGGGTGATCAACTGCCGCCGGCCGAAGCGCCGGCCTTCGTGCGTGCGGCCTTGACCGCCTCGCCCAGCGTGATCACGGCCATCGCGTAGTAGCTCGACCAGTTGTAGCGCGTGAGCACGTAGAAGTTCTGCGTACCGGCCACATGGCTGGGTGCGGCCTGGCCATTGTGCAGCTCGACCAGCGCCAGCGGGCCGTCGTGTCGGCGGCCGGCGTCGTCCAGCGTGGCGCCCAGTTCGGCAAAGCGCGTGGCGTCGAAGCTGGGCAGGATGTCGGGCGCCAGCAAGGTGGCCCGCGCCGGGGCGCCGAGCGGCGGCGGCTGCACCTCGAAATGCGTGGCCATGCCCGGCTGCCAGCCGTGGCGCTGCAGGTGCGCCACGCTGCCGATGGCGTCGGCCACGCTGCGCTGCAGGTCGATGTGGCCGTCGCCGTCGAAGTCCACCGCGTGGCGGTTGATGCTGCCGGGCAGGAACTGCGGCCAGCCGATGGCGCCGGCATACGAGCCCCGGATGCTGTCGGCGCGCACGCCTTCGCGGCGGGCCAGCACCAGCAGTTCCTCCAGCTCGTTGCGGAAAAAAAAAGCGCTGCGGTCGCTGCGCCCGGCCGGGAAGTCGAAGCTCAGCGTGGCCAGCGCATCGACGACACGGAAGTTGCCGGTGATGCGGCCGTAGAAGGTCTCCACGCCGATGATGCCGACCACCACCGCGGCCGGCACGCCGAAGCGGTCTTCGGCGCGCTGCAGCGTGTCCTGGTGGGTCTGCCAGAAGTCCAGCCCGGCCTGGATGCGACGCGGCTCGACGAAGCGGTCGTGGTAGGCGGCCCAGTTCTTGGCCGCCCCCACCGCCGGCGGCATGATCAGCTGCGCCACGCGGGGCAGCCGGCGGGCGTCGGCCAATTGCGCCTGCACCCAGCTGGCATCCCAGTCGTGGCGCGTCGCTACTTCGGCGGCAAAGGCGCGCAGTTCGGCACGATGGCGGTAACTGTGCCCGGCTTCGGCGCGCACCGCCTTGGCCTTGCCTGGACGGGCTGCTGGGCGCTCGGCCTGTGCCGGCGCGGCCAGCAGTTGCAGCAGCAGGGCCGCTGCGCTCAAGCCGGGGACGATCGACGACACGCGCATGGCGGCATTATCGGCGGCAGCAGATGCAGCCGTTCTTCAGTGCGCTGCTGCCGCGGCGGCCGCCCTGGCGAAATCCCGCCACCAGCGCCGCAGCGGCAGCCTGCCGCTGCCGCGCGCATAGCGGGCCCGGTCCAGCGCGTCCAGCCGGGCGGCCAGGTCGCCGCCACGCGCCCCCAGGCACTGCCGCACGCGGTCGGCCCGGGTGCGTGGCGGGTCATGCGCGGCGACCGTCACGCCCAGCGTCTGCAGCGCCGTGGCCACGCGCCGCTGCAGACGCTGCCAGGGGTCCTGACGGTGGCGGTCCCACAAAGCCCACGCCGCCGCAGCCAGGCTGCCGCTGCACAGCAGGCCGATCAGCACGTAGCTCAGGTCGGTCCAGTCGGGTGACTCGAAGCCCAGTTTCTTCAGCAACGCCACCTGGTCGCCGCGTGCGTAGTTCAGCACCCACTGGTTCCAGCGGTTGTTCATTGCCTCCCAGGTCTGGCGCATCTGCAGCGCGAACTGCGGGTTGACGCTGCTGAGTGCATTGGCCACGAAGCCGCTCGCCGGCTGCAGGTTGCGGCTGATGCGCACGCGCTCGGGGGCCACCGCCGCGGTGGGGTCGGCACGCAACCAGCCCTGGCCGGGTTGCCAGTATTCGGCCCAGGCGTGGGCATGGCTTTGCCGCACCACGTAGTAGCCGTCCACCGGCACCGGGTCACTGCCCTGGTAGCCGGTGACGATGCGCGCGGGCACGTCCATGGCCCGCATCATGACGACGAAGGCGGCAGCGAAGTGTTCGCAAAAGCCCAGGCGGCGATCGAACCAGAATTCGTCGATCGCGTTGCGGCCGTAGCTGCCAGGCTCGAGCGTGTAGCTGTAGTCCTGCGCGCGCACATGGGCCAGCAGCAAATCGGCCAGCCGTCGCGGTTCGGCCTGGAGGTTCTCGGGGCGGTTGCGCAGCGACAGCGCCCACTGCAGGCTGCGCGGGTTGAAGCCCGGCGGCAGTTCGACCAGGTCGCGCAGCGCCAGCTGGTCGTTGCGCGGCCCGTGGCGGTACGAGGTCCAGGCCTTAACGTGCGTGCGCAGCCGCTCGCTCGCCGGGCGATCGAGCTGCCATTGCGCGTCGTTGCGCAGGCTCGCCTGGTAGCCCTCGATCTCGGGCGCGGCGTCGGCACGGTCGGGCGTCATCTCCAGCAGCGGCAGCAGCGCCAGCCGGCTGGGCTCGAGCGTGATCTCGTATTCGACCGGTGCGCCGAACACCTGCACGTCGCTGCGCAGGCGCTGCGAGGGGGCAAAGCCCGACACGCCGCGTGTCCACTCACGGCCGTCGAAGTGACCCAGCACCGGGCCGCGGAAGTACATCTGCTCGGGGTCGGGCACGCGGCCCAGAAAGCGAACCCGCAACGCCACGCTGTCGTCGTTGGCGATCGACGCCACGCCGCCCAGCGTCAGGCTGCCCGACAGACCGGTGCGGCCTGACGCGTCCTGCGGCACACCCCACAGCGGCGCGATGCGTGGAAACAGTGCGAACAGCAGCACCATCAGCGGCAGCCCGAGCAAGGCCGCACGCGCGGCCAGGGCGCCGGCACGGGCCAGCGGCGGCCGGCCCACCGGCATGTGCGCCAGCACCAGCGCCGTCAGCAGCCCCCAGACCGAGATCAGCATCGACAGCGCCACCAGCAGCGTCTGCGAGTACAGGAAGTTGGTCAGCACCAGGAAGAAACCGAGGAAGAACACCACCAGTGCGTCGCGCCGTGCGCGCAGCTCCAGCGTCTTCAAAGCCATCAGCACCACCAGCAGCGTGACCCCGGCCTCGCGGCCGAGCAGGGTGCGCTCGCTCCACAGCGTCAGGCCCATCGCCAGCGCCAGCACCAGCGCCACGTTCCAGCGCGGTGGCAGCGGCGCACTGGTGGCCGCCAGGCGTGCGCGCCAGAGCAGGATCACCGTGGCCATCACACCGCACCAGATCTGCAGATGGCCCAGATGCGGCAGGATGGTCCAGGCGATCACGCCGAGCTGGAACAAGGTGTCGCGCGCGTCGCGCGGCAGGCGTCGCCAGAAGTCACCGATCACGGTGCGTCCCACAGTGCCAGCGCGTCCAGCGCCGCGCGCCGCTGGCTGTCGCCCTGGCCGGCCGGCAGATTCTGGCCGGGCAGCTGCAGCCGGTAGACCTGACCGGCATGGTCGGCGGCCAGCACCCAGGCCGCCAGCCGTGCCAGCCGCTGCTCGGTGCCCGCCACGCGTGCCGACTGCCAGTCGAGGTGCAGCTCTTGCGTGCCGACCCCGGCGGTGTCGCGGCTGACCAGCTCGCCGCTGCGCGCCACTTTCTTCCACAACACCTGGCGCAGGCTGTCGCCACGGCGCCAGGCGCGCACGCCGTCGAGTTCGGCGCCTTCACGGCGCAGCGTCTGCGGCTGGTGGTCGTCGGGCCGCGGTGACCCCGCCGGCAGCGGCGGCGGTGGTGATTCCGGGCGCGGCCAGGCCAGCACCTGGGCAGCCGGGCGCCACAGGGTCCAGGCGCGAAAAAGTCCGAACGGAAACAGTGATTCGGCGATCACCGTGGGCACTGCATGGCGCCCGCGCGTGGCCGGCACGATGGCCAGCCGCGCGCTGGCCTGGCCCTGCGCCGGCACGTCGGTCCAGACCCAGCTGGTGCCGTGCCGCTCGCGGTCTTCGAAGTACAGCGCCACGCCATGGCGTTCGGCGCCCGGGTTGGTCAGCACCACCTCCAGCAGCGCCGCGTCGCCGGCGAACACCGACGGTGTCGGCCGCAGATGCAGCGTCAGGCCGCGCAGCGTGCCGTGCGTCAGGTGCATCGACACCAGGCCCGAGCCGGCAAGCAGGAAGGTCAGCGCGTAGCCCAGGTTGAGCTGGTAGTTGATCGACGCCAGCAGCATGAGCAACAGCGTCACCGCGAACACGATGCCGGCCTTGGTCGGCAGGATGTAGATGTTGCTCTGCGTCAGCGTCCAGCTGTCGGTGAGCGGCAGCCGCTGTAGCCACCACCGCTGCACGCGCTGGCTCAGGCTGCGCCGCCGCGGCGCTGGCGCGGCGGGGGTCACGGAATGGGCACCGCCTCCACCATGGCACGCACCTGCTCGATCGGCCCGCGGCCGGCGCCGGCCACCGGCAGCAACCGGTGCGCGATCGCCTGCGGCAGCATGGCCTGCACGTCGTCGGGTGCCACGTAGTCGCGGCCGGCCATCATCGCGCGCGCCTTGGCCACGCGCAGCACCGAAATTCCCGCACGCGGCGACAGGCCGTCGACGAACCATTGGCCCGAGCGCGACGCAGCGATCAGCGCCTGCAGGTAGTCGAGCAAGGACTCTGAGGCGTGCACTTCAAGCACCAGTTGCTGCGCCGCTTCAAGCTCGGCCGGCGGCATCACCGGCTGCAGCCGGGCACTGGCCCGACGGCGGTCCTCGCCGGCCAGCAGCGCCCGCTCGGATGCACGGTCAGGGTAGCCCAGCGTGATGCGCAGCAGGAAGCGGTCGAGCTGCGACTCGGGCAGCGGGTAGGTGCCCAGCTGGTCGCTGGGATTCTGCGTGGCGATGACGAAAAAAGGGTGGGGCAGGGCGCGCGTCTCGTTGTCCACCGACACCTGCTGCTCTTCCATCGCCTCGAGCAGCGCGCTCTGCGTCTTCGGCCCGGCGCGGTTGATCTCGTCGGCCAGCAGCACCTGCGAAAACACCGGGCCCTGATGGAAGACAAAGCTGTCCTTCGCGCGCTCGAAGACACTGACGCCGACCAGATCGCTGGGCATCAGGTCGGCGGTGAACTGCACACGCGAAAACTTCAAGCCCAGCGAGACCGCCAGCGCATGCGCCAGCGTGGTCTTGCCGACGCCGGGAACGTCCTCGATCAGCAGGTGACCGCCGGCCAGCAGGCAGGCCACGCAGTCCTCGATCTGCGGCCGCTTGCCGACGATGATCGTGCTAATCTGATCCACCAGCCGGGACAGCTGGCGCACGGTTTCCTGATGCATGCGGGTGACCATAGCCGAAAACAGACAGGTCGAATCGACGGATGAGCACACTCTTCTACAGCCACTCCGACTGTCGTCAGCACGACATGGGGCCGGGGCATCCCGAATGCCCCCAGCGGCTGGATGCCATCTCCGACCACCTGCTGGCCACCGGGCTGGACATCGCGCTGCAGCACATGGACGCGCCGATGGCCACGATCGAGCAGTTGCAGCGGGCGCATTCGGCCGGTTACGTGATGCAACTGAAGGATCTGCTCGAGCAGGTGCGCGACAGCGGTCAGCCCAAGGCCCTGGACCCCGACACCCTGGCCTGCCCCGGCACCTGGCACGCCGCGCTGCGCGCTGCCGGGGCCGCAGTGGCGGCCACTGACGAAGTCGTCGCGGGGCGGGCGCGCAATGCCTTTTGCGCCGTGCGGCCACCGGGCCACCATGCCACGCGCGACGAGACCATGGGTTTTTGCTTCTTCAACAACGTGGCGGTGGCGGCACGCCACGCACTCGACGCGCACGGCCTGCAGCGCGTGGCCATCGTCGACTTCGACGTGCACCACGGCAACGGCACCGAGGACATCATCGCCGGCGACGAGCGCATCGTCATGTGCAGCTTCTTCCAGCACCCGCTGTACCCCTACAGCGGCGGGGTGCCCAAGGGCACCAACATGGTCAACGTGCCGGTGGCGCCCTACACGCGCGGGCCCGAACTGCGTCAGATCATCGAATCCATGTGGATGCCGCGGCTGGACGAGTTCCGCCCGCAGATGCTGTTCGTCTCGGCTGGCTTCGACGCTCACCGCGAGGACGACCTCGGCCAGCTCGGCCTGGTAGAGGCCGACTACGAATGGATCACCCGGCGTCTGGTCGACGTTGCAGCGCGCCATGCCCAGGGGCGCATTGTGTCGTGCCTGGAAGGCGGCTATGCGCTGAGCGCACTGGGACGCAGCGTGGCCGCGCACCTGCGTGTGCTGGCCGACATGTGAGCGACGTGTGAGCATCCGGTGAGCGCGCGACGCCAGGGCCGGACGCCGGCCGGCATGCCATGACGCGTGCGATGTCGACCGACGAGCTGGGCGAACTCGTCGATTCCCTGCTGCGGCCGACCGTGCTGCCCGAGGCGGCGGTGGTGGTCCTGTGCCTGGCTGTGGCCTGGGTGCTGGTGCGGCTGCTGCGCGGTCGCGACGCGCAGCCGGGGTCGATCTGGTTCGGCGAGGGCGTGATCGACGGCGTGCTGTTCCCGGTGCTGGCGTTGCTGCTGGCGATGGCCGCGCGCTGGTTCCTGCAGGGCTGGCTGCCGCCGGCCCTGCTGCGACTGGTGGTGCCGGTGCTGATGTCGCTGGTGGTGATCCGCCTGACCGTGCGCGTATTGCACCGGGCCTATCCGCAATCGACTTTCATGCGCGTGGTCGAGCGCTGGGTGTCGTGGGTGGCCTGGATCGCCGTGGCGCTGTGGATCACCGGCATGCTGCCCTTGCTGATGACTGAGCTCGGCGCCGTCGCATGGACCATCGGCAACAGCCGCATCTCGCTGCGCAACCTGCTCGATGGCGGGCTGACTGCGGTGCTGGTGCTGATGGTCGCGCTGTGGGTCTCGGCAGCACTCGAGGCCAAGTTGATGCAGGCCACCACCGGCAGCCTGGCGGTGCGCAAGATGGCGGCCAACACGCTGCGCGCGCTGCTGTTGTTCATCGGGCTGATGTTCGCGCTGTCTGCCGCCGGCATCGACCTCACGGCGCTGGGTGTACTGGGCGGTGCACTGGGTGTGGGCATCGGCTTCGGCCTGCAGAAGCTGGCGGCCAACTACATCAGCGGCTTCGTCATCCTGGCCGAACGCAGCATGCGTATCGGCGACGTCGTCAAGGTCGACGGGTTCGAGGGCCGCATCACCGACATCACCACGCGCTACACCTTGATCCGCGCGCTGAACGGCCGTGAGTCCATCGTGCCCAACGAGATGATGATCACGCAGCGCGTGGAGAACAGCTCGCTGGCCGACCCCAAGGTGGCGCTGAACACGGTCGTGCAGGTGGCGTATGGCACTGACCTGGCCAGCGTGATGCCGCAGCTGGTGGCGGCCGTGGCCGCGGTCCCGCGTGTGCTGTCCGACCCTGGCCCCGGCATCCAGCTCAGCAGCTTCGCCGCCGACGGGCTCGAGCTGACGCTGCCGTTCTGGATCGCCGATTCGCACAACGGCACCGGTAACGTGCGCTCCGAGGTCAATCTTGCGATCCTGGCCACGCTGAACCGCCTGGGCGTGGACATTCCGTTCCCGCAGCGCGTGCTGCGGCAGGCGCCGTAAGCCCAGGGCCGGGCAAGAGTGGCGTGCCAATGCAGCACAGGACTGGGGATCACCCGCTCGGTGGATTCCCGCTGCCCTCAGCCGCCTTCATTTGTTTCAATCGAATGCTCGCGCGACCACAGCCTGTGGGGCCGCGCATCCGCGTTGCAGCGTCACCCGACGTGTCCTAGATCAAGGAGATGACCATGACAAACCCGCATACCGTACGCAAACGCAGCTTCGTCGCCGCGGCCATGATGTCGGCTGCACTGGCGGCCACGATGGTCTTGCCTGACCTGGCGCTGGCGCAATCGCCGATCGTCATCAAGTTCAGCCACGTGGTGGCTGACAAGACGCCCAAGGGCCAGGGCGCATTGAAGTTCAAGGAGCTGGCCGAGAAGAAGCTGCCGGGCAAGGTCGAGGTGCAGGTCTTCCCGAGCTCGCAGTTGTTCGGCGACGCGAAGGAACTCGAGGCGTTGCTGCTCGGCGACGTGCAGTTCATCGCGCCTTCGCTGTCCAAGTTCGACCGCTACACCAAGAAGATCCAGGTCTTCGACCTGCCTTTCCTGTTCGACGACCTGGATGCGGTGGACCGCTTCCAGAACAGCGCCGCCGGACAGGGCCTGCTCACGTCCATGACCAGCCGTGGCCTGCTCGGGCTGGCGTACTGGCACAACGGCATGAAGCAGCTGTCGACCAACAAGGACAAGCTGCAGCGTCCCGAGGACGTGAAGGGCCTGAAGTTCCGCATCCAGGCATCCGACGTACTGGAGGCGCAGTTCCGTGCGCTCGACGCCAATCCGCAGAAGATGGCCTTCGCCGAGGTCTACCAGGCGCTGCAGACCGGGGTCGTCGACGGCCAGGAGAACACCTGGTCGAACATCTATTCGCAGAAGTTCTTCGAAGTGCAGAAGACCATCGCCGAGACCAATCACGGCGTCATCGACTACATGGTGGTGACCAACGCCAAGTGGTGGGACGGTCTGCCCGCCGACGTGCGCAAGGGCCTGTCCGAAGCCATGGCTGAGGCCACTACCTATGCCAACAAGCTGGCCAACGACATCAACGAGGCCGACAGGAAGCGCATCGCCGACGCCGGCAAGGCCAAGATCCAGAAGTTGACCAAGGACGACCTGGCAGCCTGGCGCAAGGCGATGGAGCCGATGTGGAAGAAGTTCGAGGGTGGCATCGGGCGTGACCTGATCGACGCCGCGCTGAAGGCGAACAAGTAAACCTATCGCGACCGGGAGGCGGCGCCCTGCAGCGGGTGCCGCACGAGCCATGCGCTGGATCGAACGACTCGAAGAAGTGCTGATCGCGGTGTTGCTGACCGCGATGACGCTGGTCACCTTCGGTCAGGTGATTGCCCGCTACGTCTTCAACTACAGCTTCGTGTGGGCGGTAGAGTTGACCGGCGTGATGTTCGGCGGCCTGATCTTCATCGGCATGGCCTACGGTGTGCGTGTCGGCGCGCACATCGGCGTCGACACCTTCGTCAAGTCACTCGGCCGCGGCAAGGCGCGTGTGGTCGGCATGGTGGCTACCGCCCTGTGTCTGCTGTACGCCGGCATCGTGCTGGTCGGTGGCGTGATCTACGTGAGCAAGATCCATGATGTCGGCATCCTGATGCAGGATCTGCCGTTTGAGCAATGGATCCCGCGCGCCGTGCTGCCCCTGGGTTATGCGCTGCTGGCCTTGCGCTTCGGGCAGATCCTGTTGGGGCTGGCGCGCGGAGAAGACGTTCACCTGCTGGGTGACGAGGTGCAGGACGCGCTCAAGCTGCAGGACCCGGCCGCGTCGCAGGAGACGCCGCGGTGACCACGACGATCCTGTTCGCGCTGCTGTTCCTGCTGATGCTGCTGGGCCTGCCGGTCGGCGTGGCGCTGGGCCTGTCGTCGTTGCTGACCATCCTGTTCTTCGCGCAGGACTCGCTGGCTTCGCTGTCGCTCAAGCTGTACGAGACCAGCGAGCACTACACCTTGCTGGCGATCCCCTTCTTCATTCTCGGCGGCGCCTTCATGACGACTGGCGGCGTGGCCAAGCGCATGATCCGCTTCGCCACCGCATGCATCGGCCACCTGCGCGGCGGGCTGGCGATGGCATCGGTGATGGCTTGCATGCTGTTCGCGGCGGTTTCGGGCTCGTCGCCGGCCACCGTGGTGGCGGTGGGGTCGATCGTCATTGCCGGCATGGTCAAGGCCGGTTACCCACAGCCCTTTGCCGCCGGCGTGATCTGCAATGCCGGCACGCTGGGCATCCTGATCCCGCCGTCGATCGTGATGGTGGTCTACGGGGCCGCCACCGAAACGTCGGTCGGCAAGCTGTTCATGGCGGGTGTCATCCCCGGCATCGCGCTGGGCCTGATGCTGATGGTGGCGATCTACGTGCGCGCCCGCGTCATCAAGCTCGAGACGCAGCCGCGTGCACCGCTGTCTGAAGTGCTGCGCTCGGGGCGCGACTCGCTGTGGGGCCTGCTGCTGATCGTGATCATCCTGGGCGGCATCTACGGCGGCGTCTTCACCCCCACCGAAGCCGCTGCAGTGGCCGCGGTCTATGCCTTCGTGGTCGCCGTCTTCGTCTACGGCGACATCGGCCTGAGGCAGGTACCGCAGGTGCTGCTCGACGCCGGCAAGGTGACGGTGATGCTGATGTTCATCGTCGCCAATGCGCTGCTGTTCGCGCATGTGCTGACCACCGAACGCATCCCGCAGCAGATCGCCGAGACCATCATCGGCTGGGGCATGGCCGACTGGCAGTTCCTGATCGTGGTCAACGTGCTGCTGCTGGTGGCCGGCATGTTCATGGAGCCCACCGGCATCATCCTGATCCTGGCGCCGATCCTGTTTCCGATCGCATCCCGGCTGGGCATCGACGCCGTGCACCTGGGCATCATCATGGTGGTCAACCTCGAGATCGGCATGGTCACGCCACCGATCGGGCTGAACCTGTTCGTCACTGCCGGCATCACGCGCATGTCGATCACGCAGGTGGCGCACGCTGCCTTGCCGTGGACGCTGGTGCTGCTGCTGTTCCTGGTCATCGTCACCTACGTGCCGATGCTCAGCCTGTGGCTGCCGGGTTTGCTGTTCTAGACCTTCAGGCGACGTTGACCGGGATCTTGGCGATGCGCGACTGCCATTCGCGCGGGCCGGTGCTGTGCACGCTCGTGCCCTGGGCATCGACCGCCACGGTCACCGGCATGTCCTTCACGTCGAACTCGTAGATGGCCTCCATGCCCAGATCGGCAAACCCCACCACGCGGGCGCTCTTGATGGCCTTGGCCACCAGGTAGGCGGCGCCACCAACGGCCATCAGGTAGGCGCTGCCGTGCTTCTTGATCGCCTCGATCGCCACCGGCCCGCGCTCGGCCTTGCCGATCATGCTGATCAAACCGGTCTGTCCCAGCATCATCTCGGTGAACTTGTCCATGCGCGTGGCCGTGGTCGGGCCGGCAGGGCCGACCGCCTCGTCGCGCACCGGATCGACCGGGCCCACGTAGTAGATGACGCGGTTGCTGAAGTCCACCGGCAGCGTCTCGCCCTTGGCCAGCATGTCCTGGATGCGCTTGTGCGCGGCGTCGCGGCCGGTCAGCAGCTTGCCCGAGAGCAGCAGCGTTTCACCGGGCTTCCAGCTGGCCACCTGGTCGGGGGTCAGAGCATCCAGATCGACCAGGCGGCTTTTCTGGTAATCGGGTGCCCAGTGCACGTCGGGCCACGTGTCCAGGCTGGGTGGCGTCAGATAGGCCGGGCCCGAACCGTCGAGCACGAAGTGCGCGTGCCGCGTGGCCGCGCAGTTCGGGATCATCGCGATCGGCTTGCCGGCGGCGTGCGTCGGCCAGGTCCTGATCTTGACGTCGAGCACCGTGGTCAACCCGCCCAGGCCCTGTGCGCCGATGCCCAGCGCGTTGACTTTCTCGTAGAGCTCGATGCGCAAGGCTTCGAGCTTGCTGGCCGGGCCGCGCTGCAGCAGATCGTGCATGTCGATGTCGTCCATCAGCGCCTGCTTGGCCAGCAGCACCGACTTCTCAGCCGTGCCGCCCACGCCGATGCCCAGCATGCCCGGCGGGCACCAGCCGGCACCCATGGTGGGCACGGTCTTGAGCACCCAGTCGACGATGTCGTCGCTGGGGTTGAGCATGGCCAGCTTCGATTTGTTCTCGCTGCCACCTCCCTTGGCCGCCACCGTCACGTCGACCTTGTCGCCGGGCACCAGTTCGACATGCACCACGGCCGGCGTGTTGTCCCGCGTGTTCCTGCGCTCGAAGATCGGGTCGGCCAGCACGCTGGCGCGCAGCAGGTTGTCGGGGTGCAGGTAACCCTGGTGCACACCTTCGTTGACCGCGTCTTCGACCGAGCCCTTGAATCCTTCCCAGCGCACGTCCATGCCGACCTTCAGGAAGACGTTGACGATGCCGGTGTCCTGGCAGATCGGGCGCCGGCCTTCGGCGCACATGCGGCTGTTGGTCAAAATTTGTGCAATCGCGTCTTTGGCTGCAGCACTTTCTTCACGCTCGTAAGCGCGGGCCAAGTGGGCGATGTAGTCGGCCGGGTGGTAGTAGCTGATGAACTGCAGTGCGGCGGCAACCGATTCAGTCAGGTCGGCGGCGCGGATGGTGGTGCTCATGGGGGTGTCCTCGATGCGGGTGCCTTGCCGCGAAGCGCTGACCGAGCCCGGGGTTTTCGTCCAGTCCTGGGTGCTGCCAGTGGCTTGCGCTATGGTGCAAGATTGTAGAAGTAGCCCCCGTCGCGGGCCGCGGCATCAACCCATCGGCCCTGCTTTCACCGGTTGCGTCAGGCCGTGGTAAGAGCTTGCCCCTACCTTTGCGGCCGGCCGAACCCGGACTTTGGCCTTTCATCACAGGAGACCCAGCATGTCGAGCGCCGATAGCCCCACCGAATACAAGCTCTACCCGCCACCCGCGGCCGCCGTGGCTGGTGCCCACGTCTCGGGGCAGGCCGCCTTCGACGCCCTGGTGGCTGAAGCCGAGACCGACTACGAAGGTTTCTGGGCGCGTCTGGCCCGGGAGCTGATCAGCTGGAAGAAGCCGTTCACCCAGGTGCTGGACAGCAGCCAGGCGCCGTTCTTCAAGTGGTTTGCCGACGGCACGCTGAACGCGTCTTACAACTGCCTGGACCGCAACATCGAGCGAGGCCTGGGCGACAAGACGGCCATCATCTTCGAGGCCGACGGCGGCGAGGTGCGCAAGGTCAGCTACCAGGAGCTGCTGACCCTCGTGTGCCGAATGGCCAATGCGCTGAAGACGATCGGCGTGAAGAAGGGCGACCGCGTCGTCATCTACATGTCGATGGGCGTCGAAGGCGTGGCCGCGATGCAGGCCTGCGCGCGCATCGGCGCCACGCATTCGGTGGTGTTCGGCGGTTTCTCGGCACAAAGCCTGCGGGACCGCATCGACGACACCCAGGCCGTGGCCGTGATCACGGCCGACCAGCAGGCGCGCGGCGGCAAGCATCTGCCGCTGAAAGCCATCGTCGACGAGGCCATCGCCCAGGGTGGCTGCGACAGCGTGCGCAAGGTGATCGTGCACAAGCGCACTGGCGGCGAGATCGCGTTCAACGCTGGCCGCGACGTCTGGCTGGCCGACCTGCTGAAAGACCAGGCCGACACCTGCGAGCCCGAATGGGTGGAAGCCGAGCACCCGCTCTTCCTGCTCTACACCAGCGGCTCCACAGGCAAGCCCAAGGGCGTGCAGCACAGCACCGGTGGCTACCTGCTGCATGCGGCGCTGACCACCAAGTGGACCTTCGACCTCAAGCCCGACGACGTGTTCTGGTGCACGGCCGACATCGGCTGGGTGACCGGCCACACCTACATCACCTACGGTCCGCTGGCGTTGGGCGGTACCGAGATCGTGTTCGAAGGCGTGCCCACCTATCCCGACGCCGGCCGCTTCTGGAAGATGATCCAGGACCACAAGGTCACCGTCTTCTACACCGCACCCACGGCGATCCGGTCGCTGATCAAGGCGGCCGAAAGCAACGCGGCGGTGCACCCCGCGCGCTACAAGCTCGACAGTCTGCGCATTCTGGGTTCGGTGGGTGAGCCCATCAACCCGGCGGCCTGGGAGTGGTACCACCAGAACGTGGGCGGTGGACGCTGCCCGATCGTCGACACCTTCTGGCAGACGGAGACCGGCGGCCACATGATCACGCCGCTGCCGGGCGTCACGACGCTGGTACCGGGGTCTTGCAGCCTGCCCTTCCCGGGCATCATCGCCGCCGTGGTCGACGAGACCGGCAAGGAAGTGCCGTGGGGGCAAGGCGGCATCCTCGTCGTCAAGAAGCCCTGGCCCGGCATGATCCGCACCATCTGGGGCGACCCCGATCGGTTCAAGAAGAGCTACTACCCCGACGACTTCAAGGGCCAGTACTACCTGGCGGGCGACGGCGCCATCCGCGACGCCAAGACCGGCTACTTCACCATCACCGGCCGCATCGACGACGTGCTGAACGTCAGCGGCCACCGCATGGGCACGATGGAGATCGAATCGGCGCTGGTCAGCTGCACCGAACTGGTGGCCGAAGCCGCGGTGGTGGGTCGTCCCGACGACACCACGGGCGAGGCCATCTGCGCGTTCGTCGTGCTCAAGCGGTCACGCCCGACCGGCGATGAGGCCAAGAAGATCGCCGCTGAACTGCGCAACTGGGTGGCCAAGGAAATCGGCCCGATCGCCAAACCCAAGGACATCCGCTTCGGCGACAACCTGCCCAAGACGCGCAGCGGCAAGATCATGCGCCGGCTGCTGCGCAGCATCGCCAAGGGCGAAGCCATCACGCAGGACACCAGCACACTGGAGAACCCGGCCATCCTGGATCAGTTGGGCCAGGCCAACTGATCCAGGCCGCGCACAGCGCGGTGCGGCGCGTCAGCGCCGCGATGGCTGGGTTGGGGGAGCACTCATGTCGCGCAGCGACGTGATGTGCTCACCTGAACCCTGCTGCGGGCATGCCTGCGGTCAACGCCGCATGCAGTTGGCGTAGAAGGTCACCGTGGCCGGCCAGTCAGAGAAGATGCCGTCGATGCCGACGTCCTTGTCCAGCGCGTACAGCACCTTCATCACGTCGCCTTCGCGCTTGATCGCGTTGTCGAAGGTCTGGTAGTAGAAACCGTTGTTGCCATCGGCCAGGATGCCCGAGCGCTCCAGCGTCCAGGTGATGAGTCGCAGGCCAGCCGCCTTGGCATCACGGGCCGCTTGCGACGCCACCAGGTTGCCATTGGCGTCGGTCGTCAGCAGCACGAAGATCGGCGGTGCCCAGTAGCGCACACCGGCCGCACGCAGCTGCGCCAGCTGGCCTGCCGTGGGCACCGTGGCCATGGTGGAGGCGCTGTCGAGATAGACCGCGCTGGGGCCGAACTCGGGTTCGTGGCTCACCCAGTACAACACGTCGTTGATGTCGAACGACTGCGCGAACACCTGCCAGCCCGGCACGCCCATCTGCTTGTACTCGTCGATCATCTTCTGCGCGTAGGCCTGCTGGGTGAAACCGTCGAAGGGCATGGTCACCGACGCGTTCTTGAGCTCGGGCGTCATCTTCACACCCAGGCGCTTGAAGAGCTCGATGCTTTCCTTGTGTGTCATCAGCGTGCCGCTGCTCGGGCCCGCGTAGAGGTCGGTGCGGACGCTGGCCGTGCCGCCCTGGTATTCGGCTGCCGTTCGGGCTTGCGGGTTGGAGGCGTCCATCTTGCCGCGCAGCGTGCGGAACTCGGCCAGCGTGATGTCGCTGGTACGGCACTCTGCGCTGGCATTCGTTAGCAACTTGCCCGTCGGGTCGTAGGTGGCCGGTGTGAACGGCTTGGTGCACTTGGTGGCCAGCGGCGTGACCAGGATGTTGGTCGTGGTGTGCAGGTCGCTTTGCGAGTGGCGGCAGACCAGTTCCTTGTCCTTGGTGAAGGTCACATCGCATTCGATGATCCCTGCACCCATGCGCGCGGCCGCTTCGTACGACTCGCGCGTGTGTTCCGGGAACTGCATGCCCGCGCCGCGGTGTCCAATCGAGAAGTCGCTGCGGATTGCCCGGTTGTTCGTGCAGGCCTGCAACGACTGCTTCAGTTGCCCCTCACTCATTTCGTTGACCAGGAAGTAAGGGCGCGGGCCAAGCTGAACGGTGGGCTGGCGGGTGTCCGGGAACGGCTGCGCCAGGGCCGGCAGCGGGGTCGACAAGGTGATCGCGGCCGTGGCCAGCGCGACGGCACACAAGGGCAGGCGGAAATGCATCAGTTGTCTCCTCGGGGGGGGTGGTGTCCGGCTGGCGGCGCCGCCGGTTGTTGAAACCTTGTGCATTCAGTGTGCCGCTTTGAAGTACGGCTGGCAATGGGCTGCTCGAAGGTGTCCTTCGCCGTGCCAAACCAGGTGCGCCACGATGCGGCCCGATCGGCTACAGTGGCCATTCACGGCCAAAGCATCCACCCAAACGCACCCACCCGATGCCACTCGTTGCTCTGGGCACCCTGCTGCTGATCCTGAAGATCCTTGAAATCGACCCCGTGGCCGCCTGGGCATGGTGGTGGGTTCTGTCGCCCTTTGGCGCTGCCGTGGTGTGGTGGGTTTACGCCGACACCACCGGGCTCACGCAGCGGCGCGCCATCCGCCGCATGGAAGCGCGCAAGGTGGCGCGCCGTGAGCGCGACATGCATGCACTGGGCCTGAGCACCCAGAGCGACCGCCGCAAGCGCGCTGCGCGCAGTGCGGCTGCCGAGGCGCGAAAGTCCGCTGCCGACCGCAAGCCGGGCAGTTGACGCAGGCTGCGCTGCGGGGCAGCCCGCTGGTCGATCAGAACTTGTCGAGCACCGCGCCACCACTGGCGCTGCAGGCGTTGTGGGCAAACTTGGCCAGCACCCCCCGGGTGTAGCGTGGCGCAGGCTGCTTCCAGGCCGCGCGGCGGCGTGCGATCTCGTCGTCGGCGACGTTGAGCTGCAGCAGCAGCTGGTGCGCGTCGATGGTGACCGAATCGCCCTCGTGGATCAGCGCGATCAGCCCGCCTGCATACGCCTCGGGTGCGACATGGCCGACCACCATGCCCCAGGTGCCGCCGCTGAAGCGGCCATCGGTGATCAGACCCACGCTTTCGCCCAGGCCCTGGCCGATCAGCGCGCCAGTGGGGGCCAGCATCTCGGGCATGCCGGGGCCACCCTTGGGGCCCAGGTAGCGCAGCACCATCACGTCACCGGCCTTGATGTGGCCGGCCATGATGGCCGCCAGCGCGCTCTGCTCGTCGTCGAACACGCGCGCCGGCCCCGACATCACCGGGTTCTTCAGGCCGGTGATCTTGGCCACGCAGCCTTCGGGCGACAGGTTGCCCTTCAGGATGGCCAGGTGACCTTGCTCGTACATCGGGCGGTCGATCGGCCGGATCACATGCTGGTCGCTGCGCGGCACGGCAGGCAGATCGGCCAGCAACTGTGCGACCGTCTGGCCGGTGATGGTAATGCAGTCGCCCTGCAGCAGGCCGGCGGCCAGCAAGGTCTTCATCACCTGCGGGATGCCGCCGGCGCGGTGCAGGTCGATCGCCAGGTACTGGCCGCTGGGCTTGAGGTCGCACAGCACGGGCACCCGGCGTCGCACGCGCTCGAAGTCGTCGATGGTCCAGTCGACCTCGGCCGCATGCGCGATGGCCAGAAAATGCAGCACCGCGTTGGTCGAGCCACCGATGGCCATGATCACCGCCACCGCGTTCTCGATCGATTGGCGGGTGACGATGTCGCGCGGCTTCAGGTTCTTCTTCACCGCATCGACCAGCACCGTCGACGCACGCTTCACCATGCCGACGATCTCGTCCTCGACGTTGGCCATCGTCGACGCGTAGGGCAGGCTCATGCCCAATGCTTCGAAGGCCGAGCTCATGGTGTTGGCGGTGTACATGCCGCCGCAGCTGCCGTTGCCGGGAATGGCGCGGCGCTCGATCTGGCAGAAATCGTCATCGCTCATCTTGCCGGCGCTGTACTGGCCCACGGCCTCGAACACGCTGACGATGTTCAGATCCTGGCCCTTGTAGCGGCCGGGCAGGATGGTGCCGCCGTAGATGTAGATCGCTGGCACGTTGGCGCGCAGCATGCCCATCATGCCGCCGGGCATGTTCTTGTCGCAGCCGCCGATCACGATCACGCCGTCCATCCACTGGCCGCCGACGCAGGTCTCGACGCAGTCACTGATCACCTCGCGCGAGACCAGGCTGTACTTCATGCCCTCGGTGCCCATCGCCATGCCGTCGCTGATGGTGGGCGTGCCGAAGATCTGCGGGTTGGCGCCGGCGGCCTTCAGGCTCTCGACCGCGGCGTCAGCCAGCCGCTGCAGACCCGAGTTGCAAGGCGTGATGGTGCTGTGACCGTTGGCCACGCCGATCATCGGCTTGCCGAAATCATGCTCGGTGTAGCCCATCGCGTAATACATCGAGCGATTGGGTGCGCGCGCCACGCCTTCGGTGATATGGGCGGATCGGCGGTTGATCTTGTCGGCGTTCGGGTCGGCCATCGGGTTCTCCGTGCAGGGGCTTCGGACTGGAAAGGGGGACGGTAATTCTAGGCCGCCGGGCAGGCCCGGAACCCGCTGCTAGCATCGCCGCCATGCTGACGCATCCGCAGTTCGACCCCGTGGCCCTGGCCCTGGGGCCTGTGCAGATCCACTGGTACGGGCTGACCTACCTGGTGGCCTTCGGGCTGTTCTTGTGGCTGGCCGTGGTGCGCGCCCGCAAGCCCTGGTTCGCGGCCGCCGGCTGGACCCGGCGCGACGTCGAAGACCTGCTGTTCTTCGGCGTATTGGGCGTGGTACTGGGCGGGCGCATCGGCTATGCGCTGTTCTACAAGCCGGGCCAGTACCTGTCGCACCCGTTCGAGATCCTGATGGTGTGGAAGGGTGGCATGAGCTTTCATGGTGGCCTGATCGGCGTGATGCTGGCCATGCTGTGGTTTGCGCACTCGCGCCGGCGGCCCTTTCTGTCGGTGATGGACCTGATCGCACCCTGTGTGCCCATGGGCCTGGCGTCGGGTCGCATCGGCAACTTCATCAACGGCGAGTTGTGGGGCCGCGCGGCCGACCCGTCGCTGCCCTGGGCGATGGTTTTTCCGCAAAGTGGCAGTGCGCTGCCGCGGCATCCCTCGCAGCTGTACCAGTTCGCGCTCGAAGGCGTGCTGCTGTTCGTGTTGTTGTGGCTCTACGGCAGCAAGCAGCGCCCGACCGGCCAGGTCGCGTCCGCCTTTGTCTTCGGCTATGGCGTGCTGCGCTTCATCGCCGAGTACTTTCGCGAGCCCGACAGCTTTCTCGGCCTGCTGGCGCTGAACATGAGCATGGGACAGTGGCTGTGCCTGCCGATGATTATCGGCGGTGCAGCGCTGTGGGCATGGTACGGCCGGGCAGCGGTGCGGGGCGGGTGATGCGCCAGATCTTCTTCGACACCGAGACCACCGGCCTGGACGCCGACAAGGGCGATCGCATCATCGAGATCGGCTGCGTGGAGATGGTCGACCGCCGGCTCACGGGCAACACGCTTCACCTGTACCTGAACCCGGAGCGCAGCAGCCACCCTGACGCCTTCAAAGTGCATGGCCTGAGCGACGAGTTCCTGGCCGACAAGCCCAGGTTTGCCGACGTGGTCGATCAACTGGTGGCCTTTGTTGAAGGTGCCGAGCTGATCATCCACAACGCCGCCTTCGACCTCACTTTCGTCAACGCTGAGCTTCGGCGCCTGGGCCGCGGCCTGGTCACCGACGTGGTGGCCAAGGTCTGCGATTCGTTGCTGATGGCACGCGAAATGTTCCCGGGCAAGGCGAACTCGCTGGACGCGCTGTGCCGTCGGCTGGAAGTGGACAACAGCAACCGCGCGCTGCACGGCGCGCTGCTCGATGCCGGATTGCTGGCCGAGGTCTACATCCGCATGACGCGCGGCCAGGGCTCTCTGGTCATCGACAGCCACGACAGCAGCCGCGCGCAGCAGCAGCTGGCGCCGATCGACCTGCGCCAGTTCGATCTGCCGGTGCTGGCTGCCCGTGCCGACGAAGTCGCCGCGCACGAAGCCGTGCTGAACGACCTGGACAAGGCCAGTGGCGGCAAGACAGTCTGGAGGAGTGTCGACGCCTGAGCGTGTGGCATACTGCCGGGCTTTTCCGGGTCACCGGTTCGCGCTTGCCGCGACAGCACCGACACCGGGCGGTTAGCTCAGCGGTAGAGCACTGCCTTCACACGGCAGGGGTCGCAGGTTCGAACCCTGCACCGCCCACCAGGAATATCTTTCGAAATCAATGAGTTACGGCGCCTGAGGGCGCCGTACTTGTTTGTGGTGGGGCAAAAGTGGGGCAAAGTGCCCTGTGAAACTACCGGCTAGGTCTATGTGATGGTGCAGATCTGAACTTCTACGCCGCGCCGATCTACGCTCCGCCCACGATGTCGCCCAGGAACTCGGATGCCGGCGCGACGCCGGTCACCAGCAGTAGGTCGCGCGCACGCGTGCAGGCGACGTAGAGCAACTGGCGCTCCGTGTCATAGACCTCTTGCAGGTCGGCGTCGTCCCCGACTGTTTCGATACGCACTTGCAAGGGAATGACCTCGTCGTCGCAGGCCATCACCACCACGGCCCGGAACTCCAACCCCTTGGCCAGATGCATCGTGCTGATCGCGACATGACCGCTCGCGGTCTCGACGTGCTCATCGAGCACTTTGAATGTATGCGTTCCGCGAACGACATCCTTGCACCGATCAAGGCGCCGTGCTGAGGTCGTTACGCGACGGCGGCGGCTGGGACGACGACGGGCGTCACGGTGCGGGTACTGGCCGCGGGGGCATGCCAGTTGTGTGGCAGCAGTTGGGCGAGGTCGCGGTTCTTCAGCATGGGTAGCCGTTCGAACACGTCCTTGAGGTAGGCCCATGGATCGTGGCCGTTGAGCTTGGCTGACCCGACTAGCTCAGGATATTGCCGGCGCGTTCGCCAGCCTGCTGCGAACCGACGAACAACCAATTTTTCCTGGCATGACCATTTATGCATGATCGCAATAATGCGAACTGCGGTCTTATGCGAACTCTCCCTCGATGGCGGTCGCGATTTCCCTCGGTGAAGGGCTTCGACTGCGCCGCTACCGCTTCGCATGATCACAGCGACTGTAGGAACGCCATCAGCCCCTTGGGCGGCCGGTACCGGGCTGGCTTTACCGCGGGCGGCTTCAGCCGAGCAAGAGTTCGCTCCTTCATCGCAAGGTCGGCCTCGACGTACATGTGAGTCGTTGATGGACTCTCGTGTCCGAGCCACAGAGCGATATCGGTGGCAGTTGTGCCCGCTTGCAGCAAACCCATCGCGGTCGAGTGGCGAACCAAGTGAGGCGACACCGCCAGCTTGCCCAGTTCAGGGTGCGTGGCCGTGGCCGCCGCGACAGCAGCGCCGAGCCTGCCTCGAGATGCGGGTTCAGACGCAACCAATCGCGCACCTCGCGGGCGGTTGCCTTCCACAGCGGCAGCGAGCGCTGCTTGCGCCCCTTGCCGTGCAGCCGGACGCATGACACTTGGCCGAGGACCACGT
Source organism: Rubrivivax sp. (assembly GCA_016707445.1). Lineage (GTDB taxonomy): Bacteria > Pseudomonadota > Gammaproteobacteria > Burkholderiales > Burkholderiaceae_C > Rubrivivax. Next base: position 10,128 of record JADJHR010000004.1, on the reverse strand, counting down.
CTGCCACCCGCAGGCCGATGATCTCCGAGACCCTGGCGCCGGTGTTGAACATCATCGTGAGCAGCAGGTGATCGCGTTGCCCCAGCCAGCTCGCGGTTGGAACGTCGATCACCGCCAGCATCTGCTCACGCGTCAGGAAGCCGACTATCTTGCGGTCGAAGCGCTTCATCGGCACCGACAGCGCCTGCTCGATGACGTTCAGGTTGGCAACGTCGCGGTGGGCGGCGAACTTCAGGAACGAACGCAGCGCCGCCAAGCGAATGTTGCGGCTGCGCGGCGAGTTACCCCGCTCGCGTTCCAGGTGGTCCAGGAATCCCGCGATGAACTTGGGCTGGAGGTCCGACAGCTCGACAGCAGTAGCCGGCTTGCCCATGGTCTGCTCGGTAAAGCGCAGCAGCAGCACGAAGCTGTCGCGGTAGGAGGCGATCGTTTGCGGGCTGAGCGAGCGCTGCCGCGTCATGTAGTCGGTGAAGAATTCCTGCACCAGCGACGCGAAGCTGGGCGAGGTCGGCCTACTCATGGTTCGACCCCTGCAGCACAAAGCGCTCGAACCGCACGCCCACCGACTCCATCAACTCTGGCGTGCCGGTGAGGTACCAATACGTGTCGGAGATATTGGCGTGGCCCAGGTAGGTGCACAACCAGAACATCGCGTGGTCGATCGACGCGCCGTCTTCGTTCCAGCGTTGAACGCGCCGGACCACCATCGTGGCGCAGGTCATGGATGCGCGGTCGGGCATGCTCGCCACGAGCACGCCACCCCAGTTGATCGCGCAGCCGGGCGAACACATGGTGGACCCCGCTCAACGACAGCGCGCCGCCCGCCGGAGTTGCGAAGACAGGCATGCCGGCAGCGCGGGCGACGAACCGTTGGCGCGCGCACAGGTAGCCGCGCAGCGCACCCGCAAGAGAGCTTGCGCTGGCGGGACTGACGCGCGAGAGTTCCTGCGCAATGAACCGCCGCAGCTCATCGGAACTCGGCAGGGCCGTCGCGTCGGAGCCGGCGTCACCGGTGAGGCGGAATTGCAGCAGTGATCGAACGACGCTCAGCCGTCGAACCCGCGTGGTCTCGGCCAGGCCCATTGCCTGCCGCATGTGGGCATCGAAGTGCGCGAGCTGGTCCTCGATCGCGTCGGGCTGGCGACTGCTGACCAGAACGCCGGCATCGACCAGAGTGATCAGCAACTGGCGAAGTGCGGCCCGAACCTGATGACGGCAGCGCTGCACCGGCGATGGGCAGGAACAGCGCGGGAGGTGTTCGTCAACGAAGCGCTGGACGATCTCATCGGCGAGATCTCGGACGTCGACGCGGGCAGGCGCATCCAGCGTGCGAAGTGCGCCACGCCGTAAACGTACATGCGCACCGTGTTGGCTGCGTAGCGCCGTTCGACCAAGCGACGCGCATAGGCAGGTACGAACGGCGCGAGATCGCTGGCGCGAAGCCACGCTGCCGGAACCGGGTGAATGGACTCGATGGCATACACGGAGGTTCTCCTGAAGTGGGGTTGCCACCGCAGGAGAAGCCCATTTTTATGAGAAGTCCATGCCTCGCTCGCACCGCCGCAAGCTTGCCCACAACTCGTCGTGCGCAAGGCGATCGACGACAAGTTCGCATAAGACCGCAGTTCGCATTATTGCGGCCAACTGCGAGCGGCCGCATGGCGTTCTCGGTCGCGTTGTTGTGTGTGCCTTTGCAAAGGCACGTTTGATCCGTCGGTGACGGCGAGGCCTCGGCCGAGCCCAGTCCGACCCGGCCAACTCTCGCTCCGGCCGGAAGCACAAGGGGCGGTCCAGGAGGTAACGAATGGGCTGAAGCACTTCTTGAAAAGGCCTCGTAGGAGGCCAGCGGGCCATGCGGGCCGCAACGTGAGTGAACACTGAGCAGGCCTCGAAAGATCCGACGTGGATGCCGACCCGCCATAAAAACGGGGAAGGCCGGCGGCGGCGCCGAAGTGAGCGTGATTTGCAGGCGCCGCGTCCACCGGGGTAGTGGTGGCAGCACGCATGGCGAAAGATCGATCGTGCAACAAGGGAAGTCCGTGGTGGTGCTCGGCGGGCAGCCGGGCAACGACGACCTCGTGAGGGGTGGAGTCGGCTGCTGCGGATGGCGGATGGGGGTGTAGTAGTGATGAAGCTGGGTAACGCTGGTGGAGCGAAGGCCCCCTGTTCCGATGCGAACGTGCAAAGCAGGAAGAGCCCGGGGATTGGCGCAAGCCTACCAACCCCGCTCGATTCGGTTCGAACCTTGCAGAGCAGGTTGCGGGCGAAAGCCAAGAGCGAAGCAGCCTACCGGTTCTACAGCCTGTGGGACAAGGTGTGCCGTGAGGACGTCTTGCCCGAAGCCTACTGACGCTGCCGCGCCAATCGCGGCGCGCCGGGGCGGATGGCGAGACCTTCGCGCATATCGAAGACCATGGGCTGGGGCCCTGGCTGCAAAGACTACGGCAGGAGTTGGGCACCAAGCAGTACCGGTGCGCGCCCCTGCTGCGTGTATGGATCCCCAGGCAAATGGCGGGCAGCGCCCGCTGGGCATCCCGACCATCCGCGACCGGGTCGCGCAGATGGCGGTGCTGTTGGTTCTCGGACCGATCTTCGATGAAGACCTGTTCCCCTGGCAGTACGGCTTCCGCGAGGGCATGGACGCCAAGATGGCGCTGCGGCGCATCCACTTCGGCATTGCCGACCGTGGAGCGCGCGAAGTGGTGGACGCCGATCTCGCTGACTACTTCAACACGATCCCGCACGGGGACCTGCTGCGCTGTGTCGCACGCCGGGTTGCTGACGGGACGGTGCTGGCGGTGATCCGCCAATGGCTCGATGCACCGGTGGTCGAGCGTGTCGACGGCGGCGGCGAAATCCGCACGACGACGGCGCGCGACGCCAACCGTGGCACCCCGCAAGGGGGTGTCATCTCGCCGATGCTGGCCAACCTGTACTTCCGCCGTTTCATGCTGGCGTGGTACCACGGTGGCCACGCACGGCGACTGCAGGCCGAGGTGGTCAACTACGCCGACGACTTCGTGATCCTGTGCCGCGAGGGCACGGGCGCAGAAGCGATGGCGACGATGCGGCGACTGGATGTCCAAGCTCGGCCTGACGGTCAACGAGAAGAAGACCCGACTGGTCACGCTGCCCGAGGAACGATTCGACTTCCTGGGATACACCGTGGGTGGTTCTATGGGACCGAGGCCGGCCCTACTGGGGCACGGCACCGTCGATGAAGTCCATCAAACGCGTAAGGGAGCGCATACACGACGAGACGACAACGCGGTGGCACGCCACGACACTGTAGAAGAGGGTTGAGGAAATCAACCCGATGCTTCGAGGCTGGGCAAACTACTTCAACCAAGGGCCGGTCCGAGAAATCTATCGGCGCTTGGACGACTACACCGCGCGGCGAATGCGGATCTGGCTGCGAAGGCGCAGCGGAAAGCGGGGAACGGGGTACCGCCAATACTCCGACCAGTACCTTTACGAGAAGTTGGGGCTGATACGCCTGCTGCCGATTGCACGCGGCCGCTCGAACGCGAAGGCTTGATGCGTTGGAAGAGAGCCGGATGCGGGCAATCCGCACGTCCGGTTCGACGAGGGGGATGTGGAAACGGAGCTACGGCGAGGTTACTCGGGCACCGCCAGACGAAAGGGGCGGAAACAGACAAACCGGACCTACGGCCACCGCGCCACATCTCTACTCTACCGATCGGCACGTTGCCGTCCTGCAGGAACTGGATGAGTGCGGGCCAGTTGCTCAACGAATAGTCGATGGCCCTGGCGGTGACGTCCGCCTTGGCCAGGGCCTGGCGTTTGGCCACGAGCCAGGCGTGCAACGCCTCGACGATCGGCTTCGAACTCTGCTGCCGAATGAGTCGACGCGCATCCGGCGCAAGTTCGCGTGTCTCGCGCTCGATCTCGTAGAGTTTGGCGATCAGCGCGACCGCCTGTCCGGCAATCTCGCTGCCGGTATCCCTGTGCGCCTCGAACAGCTTTCGTCTTGCGTGGGCCCAGCACAGCGCCGCGGTCACGCCGCTGCGGTGCAGGGCGTGGTATCCCGCGTAGTCGTCGGTCACCAGCGTTGCGCTGAACTCGGTCAGCACGCGCCGCGGATGCTCGCCCGAGCGGTCTTTGCAGAAGTCGTAGTAGACCGCGCGTCCCTTGCCATTGCAGGACACGAAGTTGGTCGTGCGATACACCCACACGTAGGCCTTCTTCGTCTTGCCCTTGCCCGGCGCGAGCAACGACACCGGCGTCTCGTCGACGTGGATCACGTCTTGGCCGAGGACGTACTCCTTGAGCAAGGCCACAAGCGGCATCATGCGCACGCCGCAGATGCCCAGCCACTGCGCCATGCTCGAGCGCGGGATGTGCACGCCCGAGCGCGTGTAGATCTCGGTCTGCCGGTACAGCGGCAGGTGATCGTCGTGCTTGGCCACGGCCACTTGCGCCAGCAGGCCGGGCGCGGGGATGCCCTTGTCGATTATCTGCGCGGGCAGCGGCGCGGCCTGGACCCGCTGGCAGCAGGCACACGCATACTTGCCGCGGATATGGCGCAGCACGAAGAATTGGGCGGGGACGCAGTCCAGTTGCTCGCTGATCTCTTGGCCGATGCGTTTGAACGCGTAGTGCCGCAGGCGCAGTGCGTCTGTTGGAGCTCGTAGTGATGGTCGATGCGCGGCAGGTTGGCCGGCAACGCCTGGCGAACCGCCTGGCGCTTTTTGCCGGTGCCGGCGTCGCCAGACTTGGCCGCCTGTTGCGCCGCGAACTGCAGTTCGGCGTTCAATCGCTTGAGCATCTCGCACGACACGAGCACCGAATCGCCAGCATCGTCGGACGATGCATCGCGAGTTGTCGGGGCCGTGTCTTCGAGCATTGCAGCCATCTTGCCTCGCGCGCGTGCGCGAGACAACGCAGACATTCCCCCATCGACAGCGGCGCCGATACCCCCTTCCAATCAAGCGCATCAGTTCACCGTGACTCGTTGCGGCTGCGGCGCGCTCAGACGCTGCCACGGCAAGCCCGCGACCAGCCAGTCGAACTGCTCGCGCGTGAGCTCGAACGCGCCCGCGTCGTCGCGCGGCCACGCGAAGCCGCCCGCTTGCAGGCGCCGCGTGCACAGCCACATACCGACCCCGTCGTAGACCAGCACCTTCAGCCGATCGCGCGCCGGTTGGCGAACACGTAGGCGTGACGCGCCTGAGCGCCGCCCGCGAAGCCGCGCAGCACTTGTGCGAGCAAGATGTCGATGCCCCCGCGCAGGTCGCTCGCGCCAAGTGCGAGCCAGATCATCTCGATGCGGATCATCGGCCGACCTCGCGCAACCAGACCGCCAACTCGCGCGCGTTCGCAATCGGCCAGTGCAGTTCGACGCGAGCCGATCCGGCTTGCACCTCGATGCGCACCGTGGCGGCGGTCGGGGCCGGCACACGCGCAGCGACGAAGCCGCCGCCCTTGGGCGCGGGCACCGGCACGCCCTCTCCTTGTAACCGCACCTGCCAGCGCTGCGCGTGGGCACACCAGCTCGATAGCGCCCTCAGCGGCACACCGTTGGCTTCGCCCCACGCCTTCGCCTTCATGCCCGAGTCCTGATACGCCTTCACCTGCTACAGGCACCGCTCCATCCGCTCTCGATCCATCACCACCTCGCCTCGTCCGTTGACATCACGGACGCAAGCTTCTCAGCTCCGTCGGCTATGCGGGAAGATGGGATGCCGGAACGCTTACGACAGTACAGCTCGTCGTACAGCACGCCCGCTTCGCCGTCGAGGTCGGTCACGATGAAGCGCGGGTAGGCCCTGATCGCCTCACTCCAGCCGTGATCACGCGTCGCTCATGCGGCCAGCTCTGAGCGGCATAGCTGAACTCGTCGACCAGGCGTTGCTTGGGTGCGTGCGCAGGTACTCGTCGTGCATTGCCATCTGCATACTCGACCATCGCCCCAGTGGGGTTGCGCGCCAGACCGATGATGTAGTGCACGGGCGGCTGCGCTCGCACCAGTTGATGAGGATCTGGCGGCAAAACCCGGAGTCGCTGCGGAAGATGAGGCGCACCTCGGCCAGACTTGGCGCAGCCGTCGCACCAGCCGCTTGAGGATCGCAGCGGCGTGTTTGCCCCGTCGATGCGGCTGGGCCGCAGATACGCGCACAGCAGCTGCTGGCCGCAGAACACGTACAGCGGCAAGTGCAGTAGCAGTCGTAGTAGCTGTGGAAGAAGCGGCCTCCTGCTGACCGTGCAGCGGGTTGTCCGTGGCGTCGAAGTCCAGCACCAATTCCTTGGGCGCCGTCTTGAAGCTGGCGATGAACTGCTCGACCAATCACGCTCGCGCAAGCGCACCGCCGTGGGCCCGATCGGCCCAGCTCTCCAGCCGGCACAGCGTGGGCGCGCTGGCCACCTCACGGTCCACCCCCACGGCAGTCTGCATGGCCACGTCCAGCCGCAACGCCTTGCGTCGTTCAGGTCCTCCCAGCCCAGCGCCAGGCCGTACACGCGCTGGCGCAGCATGTCACGCACGGCGTGCTTGATCAGCAGCGCGGGGTTGCGCGGGTCCGCAATGCAGCGCGCCGCCGCAGCCGTCAGCCCGAGCTTGCGATCCGCGGCCGATAGCAGCATCACCCCGGCATCGCTGGTCATGCTGCCGCCGTCGAAGCGGCCCTGCACTTCGCGCCGCCCCAACCGACCGAAGTCGATCACACCCAGATCAAGCTCACCCTGTCCAGTACAGTTTAGATTCGGCATTGCCCGCTCGCTCATCTCGACAACTCGATAAACGGGCATTCAAAGGGCAACGCCGTCCTCGCTTTCACGGGGGTACGGTGAAATTTCCAGGCCCCCCGCGTCAGAATAGTTGTCGCCTCCATAGACCAACCCAGGGGGTGGCGATGAAGGACGGACGTGGCTCGATACGGACAGACATTCAAAAGCAGAGCGGTGGCGAGGTTGTTGCCACCGGAGAGCGCAGCGATCGACGTGGTCGCGCGAGGTTGGGATCGGCATGGGCACGCTGGAACGCTGGCGCGGATCGCGGTCCGTGCCCGCCCGAGGGCGGCATGGACCGCGGCGGCCGCCTGGAGGCTGTGGTCACCACGGCGGCGATGAACGAGGCCGACAAGAGCGCTTGGTGCCGTTCGCATGGCGCGTACCCCGAGGAATTGGCCAAGTGGCGCGCCAGTGCCACGACCGCGCTGGCCGCGCCTGAGGAGCAGCGAGCCAGCCCGCAGGCCACGCGGCAGGATCGCAAGCGCATCAAGGAGCTCGAGCGCGAGTTGCTGCGCAAGGACCGCGCCTTGGCCGAGACGGCGGCGCTGCTGGTGCTGTCAAAAAAGTCGCAGGCGATCTTCAACAAGGGGAGAGGACGAATGATCGGCCTCGAAGGATCGCCAATCCCTGTCCCAAGACATCGGCGTTGCGCATGCCGCCGGTGCACGGCTGCACTTGGCCTGCGAGATCGCCGGCATCGACGTGCGCACCCTGCAGCGCTGGAAGGCCCACGAAGGCCTCACAGCGGGCGATGGCAGGCCGCAGGCGGTGCGCCCGACCCCTGCCCATGCCTTACCCCGGCCGAGCGTGCTGCGCTCGCTGGCCGTGGCCAACGAGCCGCGCTTCGCAGCCGTGCCGCCGGCACGCATCGTGCCCATGCTGGCTGACGACGGCGTGTACCTGGCCAGCGAGTCCACCTTCAGCCGCGTGCTGCGCGACGAGGGGCAGGCGGCGCATCGCGGGCGTGCGAAGGCCCCGCGCCGTGCGACCGCCGACCACGCACATCGCCACCGCGCCGAAGCAGGTCTGGTGGGGATATGACCTATCTGCCGGCCAGTGATCGGCATGTGGTTCCATCTGTACCTGATCCTGACCTGTACAGCCGCAAGATCGTCGGCTGGGAAGTGCACGCGACGACGCCGTGCACGCCGCGCACCGGTGGCGCCGCACGGCGCTGGCCGAGGGCATCGCCACCATGATGACCAAGCCCGTGCTGCACGGCGATAACGGCTCCACGCTGAAGGCCACGACGGTGCTGGCGATGCTGCACTGGTTGGGTGTGCAACCCTCGTACTCGCGGCCCCGTGTCAGCGATGACAACGCCTACGCCGAGTCGCTGTTCCGCACGGCGAAGTACCGCCCCGAATTCCTGCCAAAGGCTTCACCGACCTCGACGCCGCACGCGCTTGGGCAGCCGAGTCGTGTGCGCTGGCACAACGACGAGCACCGCCACAGCGGCATCCGCTACGTCACCCCGGGCAGCGCCATTGCGGCGAGGATCAGGCCATCCTGGCCGCCTCGCCACGCGCTGTACCTCCGCCTCGTGAGCGCAATCCGGCGCGATGGTCGGGCCTCACGCGAGACTGGTCACCGATCGGCCCAGTCACCTCGCTAACCCCGAACCCGACTTCGGTCGTCATGCCCACTCGAAACCAGAAGACGGGCAGCCGATGGCCGATGAATGAGGCGACAACTAGCTTGACACGCGCCGGACTTCAGCCCCCAAAGTGACGGTGCCAGGCATCTTCGATCTCCTTCAGATGGCCGTTGACGATGGCTTGCGCTTGCCGGATCTGCATAGGTGACAACCCCATGTTTACGGCCAAGTGTACGTCTGGCGTGAGCCAGAACTTTGCTTGTGAGCCCCAAACGGTAGTGTCCCCTTCGCCCCAGATAGAAGTGTCCCCTTGCGAGCAGCGAGGAGACAGAGGTGTGCGAGATGGGGGAGAGGCTGATGAGTCAGAAGGAAGGGCAGCGGTACGCGGTTGTGCAGCGGCTGGTGGCGAGCGAGATGAGCCAAGCGCAGGCTGCGCTGGTATTGGGTATATCGGTACGCGGCAGGTCAAAAGGCTGTGCCGGCGAGTTCGCGAGCAGGGGCCAGCGGGGCTGGTCTCGCGCAAGCGCGGCGTTCCGAGCAACCGGCGGATCGCGCCCTTGGAGCGCGAGCAATTCGTCGCGCTGGTGCGCCAGCACTACGCCGACTTCGGCCCCGAGCTGGCGCGCGAGTACCTGGCGCGAGATCACGGCTTTGTCTACAGCACCGAGACGCTCCGCGGCTGGATAATCGAAGCCGGGCTGTGGAAGGCTCGGCTGCGCCGGGCCAAGCGCGTGCACAGCCCGCGCGAGCGCCGCGCCTGCGTGGGCGAGTTGGTGCAGATCGACGGCAGCCACCACGACTGGTTCGAGGGCCGTGCTGACAAGTGCTGCTTGATCGCCTTCATCGACGACGCTACAGGCCAGGTGCTTGGCGCGAAGTTCTCGCCACAGGAAACCACCGAGGCGTACTTCGCCGTGCTGCACGAGGTCGTACAGCGCCACGGCGCGCCGTTGGCCCTGTACAGCGACCGCCACGGCATCTTCACCAAATCCGACCCCGAAGACCCCAAGCCGACGCAGTTCGAGCGCGCGTTGCTGCAGCTTCACATCGAGCCCATCTGCGCCCACACGCCACAAGCCAAGGGCCGGGTGGAGCGGCTGTTCCAGACGCTGCAAGACCGCCTGTGCAAAAAGCACTGCGGCTGCAAGGCATCGCAGGCATCGAGCAGCCAACGAATGGCTGGGCACGTACTTGCAACAGCACAACCGGCGCTTCGCCGTGGCACCGCGCGAGGCGGCTGATCCTGCACCAGCCCTGGCGCGGCACGAGCCAGGCGCTGCGCGAGATTTGCGCGCTGCACCACCAGCGTCAACTCAGCGCCCAGGGTGCTTGCCGCTTCGAGGGCAAGGTGCTGCAACAGCGAGCCCGCTCAGCCGCACGCGCCAGCAGCGCGCGCGATGGTCGACATCGCAGCATGCTGACGGCGAACTCGGCCTGAGTTACCGGGGCGGCGCTTGCGCACCGGCAATTGCTTGTCATGAGCACCTGAGCCGGGGCAAAGGAGCTGACGCCAAGACGCTGGACGACAAACCCCGCCGCTGCGCAGGGCCGCCGACCCTGAGCGCGAGCGGTCTGGCCTGCTTTAAGTCGGAACTGGCGTTCCAGGACAGCCAGCGCGCACACGGCGTCTATCGACCAGATACACCACCCATCGTGGCGGCGCGGTGCCGGCGGCCGCTCCGGGCTTGGCCCCTGCGCAGCCCACCGCAACGCAAAAGGGCCCTGACCTCCGCCGCCCCTCGGCGGACATCTCTACTGTGCGAAGGGGACATTTCACTTTG
>JADJHR010000003.1 GCA_016707445.1 Rubrivivax sp. | reverse complement strand
CACCCAGTCGACCGCGTACTTGCTCTTGAAGTTGGTCAGCACCGGATCGAAGGTGTTCTTGCCGGCGTCCATCGCGGCGCGGAAGCCCTTGACCATCTGGTCCGGGCCGTCCGGCGGCAGCACGCCCTGTGCGACGAGCTTCTCGCCGTACAGCTTGCGCGTGCCGGGGTGCACGGCGATCTTCTTGTACATCAGCGGCTGCGTCAGGCCGGCGTGTCCTGCTCGTTGTGGCCCAGCTTGCGGAAGCAGACGATGTCGACGACCACGTCCTTGCGGAACTGCTGGCGGTAGTCCATCGCCAGCTGGGTGCACAGCACCACGGCCTCGGGGTCGTCGCCGTTCACGTGCAGCACCGGCGCCTCGATCATCTTGACCACGTCGGTGCAATACAGCGTGGAGCGGCTGTCGCGCGGGTCGCTGGTGGTGAAGCCGATCTGGTTGTTGATCACCAGGTGCACCGTGCCGCCGGTGTAGTAGCCGCGCGTCTGCGCCAGCGCCAGCGTCTCCATCACCACGCCCTGGCCGGCGAAGGCGGCGTCGCCGTGCACCAGCACCGGCAGCACCTGCGCGCCGGTCTTGTCGCCGCGGCGGTCCATGCGTGCCTTGACCGAACCTTCGACCACCGGGTTGACGATCTCCAGGTGGCTGGGGTTGAAGGCCAGGCTCAGGTGCACCGGGCCGCCGGGCGTCGAGATGTCGCTGGAAAAGCCCTGGTGGTACTTCACGTCGCCCGAGGGCAGGTCTTCGGGCGCGGTGTGGTCGAACTCGGCGAACAGGTCCTTGGGCATCTTGCCCAGGGTGTTCACGAGCACGTTCAGGCGGCCGCGGTGGGCCATGCCGATGACGATCTCCTGCACGCCGTTGGCGCCGGCGCGCTGCACCACCTCGTCCATGCTGGCGATGAAGCTCTCGCCGCCTTCCAGCGAGAAGCGCTTCTGGCCGACGTACTTGGTGTGCAGGTAGCGCTCCAGGCCCTCGGCGGCCGTCAGCCGGTCGAGGATGTGCTTCTTCTGCTCGGCCGTGAAGCTGGGCTTGCTGCGGATCGACTCCAGGCGCTCCTGCCACCAGCGCTTCTCGGTGGGGTCGGTGCAGTGCATGAACTCGGCGCCGATGGTGCCGCAGTAGGTCTCACGCAAGGCCTGCACGATCTCGCGCAGGGGCATGTTCTCGGCCTTGGTGAAATAGGTGTTGATGGCCGAGAAGCTGAAGTCGAGATCGGCTTCGCTCAGGTCGTAGAACGCCGTCTCCAGTTCGGGGATCTTGGGGCGCTCGGTGCGCTTGAGCGGGTCGAGATCGGCCCAGCGGCTGCCCAACGAGCGATAGGCCGCGATCAGGCTCTGGACATGAACCTGCTTGCGCGCGACGGCCAGGTCGGACGCACTGGCCTTGAGCGCAAAGGCATTCGCCTTGGCGCGCTGCGCGAACGACTCGACCACCGGAGCGTGGGCGACGTCGCGGGTGTCGCTGCCGTCGACGGCAGGCACATGCTGCAGGTTGTCGAAGTAGACGCGCCAGGTGTCGGGCACGCTGCCCGGGTTGTCGAGGTAGGCCTCGTAGAGTTCCTCGACGTAAGGGGCATTGCCCCCGAACAGGTACGAGTTGGACCTGAGCTGCTGCATCATCTTGCGCTCACCTCTCACCCTGGTTTCCAGGGCTTCGATGGGTTGCCAAACCTTCCGCGGCCCCGGCTTCACCGGGCAAGCGGATTGCGACCCGCCTTGCTGTGGTCTGTCTGGGCAGCAAGGGGACGGGGAAGGACCGAAGTACTGCGTATCAGGCGCGACTCTAGCACCCGCACCTTTTCTCTCTCGCCGCAATTGGACGCCTGCTGTCCTTGTGTTTGCCTGACAAGCGCTGCGCCACTGCCGTAGTGTGGGCACCATGCGACAGCGCGTGATTCACCTGCAGCAGGGCGCGCCCTGCAAACCGGCCAGCGGGGCGGCTTGCAATGGTTGCGGCGTCTGCTGCGCCACCGATCCCTGCCCGCTGGGACAGTGGCTGTCACGGCGACGCCTGGGCGGCTGTGCGGCGCTGACCTGGGCGGAAGACGCCAGCAGATACCACTGCGGCGTGCTGGCGCAGCCCGACCGTTGGCTGCCCTGGCTGCCAGCGCGCGCCGCACAGGCGCTTGCGCGGCGCTGGATTGCCGCAGGCCAGGGTTGCGACTGCGACCTCAAGGTCGAGAAAGCAGCAGCCGGCAGTGCCGGCGCCTGAGCTTCAGCCCGCCAGCACCCGCTGGCGGGCGGCTGCGTACTCGCGCTGAAGGCGCGCCACCAGGTCGGCCACCGGCACCACCGCCTTGACGGCACCGATGCCCTGACCGCAGCCCCAGATGTCCTTCCAGGCCTTGCCCTTCGAGCCTTCACCGCCGCCGAAATTCATCTTGCTGGGGTCGCTGTCGGGCAGCGCATCGGGGTCGAGGCCGGCATTGCGGATCGACGGCCTCAGGTAGTTGCCGTGCACACCGGTGAACAGGTTCGAGTAGACGATGTCGTCGCTGTTGCTGTCGACGATGCATTGCTTGTAGGCCTCGGTGGCACGCGCCTCGTCGGTGGCGATGAAGGCCGAGCCGATGTAGCCGAAATCGGCCCCCATGGCCTGGCAGGCCAGCACGGCGTCGCCGGTGGCGATCGCGCCACTGAGCGCGAGCGGGCCGTCGAACCATTCGCGGATCTCCTGCACCAGCGCGAACGGGCTCTTCACGCCGGCATGGCCGCCGGCGCCGGCCGCCACCGCGATCAGGCCGTCGGCGCCCTTGTCGATGGCCTTGTGCGCGAAGGTGTTGTTGATGATGTCGTGCAGCACCACGCCGCCCCAGGCGTGCACGGCCTCGTTGACGTCGGTGCGCGCGCCCAGCGAGGTGATGACGATCGGCACCTTGTACTTGGCGCAGACCTGCATGTCGTGCTCGAGCCGGTCGTTGCTCTTGTGCACGATCTGGTTGATGGCGAACGGCGCCGCCGGCTTGTCGGGGTGGGCGCGGTCCCAGGCGGCCAGCGTCTCGGTGATCTCGGCCAGCCATTCGTCGAGCTGCGAGGCCGGGCGCGCGTTGAGCGCCGGCATCGAGCCGACGACGCCGGCCTTGCACTGCGCGATCACCAGCTTGGGGTTGCTGATGATGAACAGCGGCGACCCGATGATGGGCAGCGGCAGGTTCTGCAGGACGGGGGGCAGCTTGGACGGGGAACGGCTCATCAGAAGGACTCCAGGGCCAGGGCGGTCACGGCATCGGCCCCGTCGACGATGCTGTCGCGCAGGCCGGGTGCCTTGTTGAGGATGTGGTCGGCGTAGAAGTGGCAGGTGGCGATCTTGGCCTGCATGAAGGCGACCTCGACGCCTTCGGCCAGGCGGTCTTCGGCAGCGATCAGGGCACGCGCCATCTGCCAGCCGGCCATCAGGTTGCCGGCCAGCATCAGGTAGGGCACGCTGCCCGCGTAGGCGGCGTTCGGGTTGGACCGCGATGCGCCGGCAATGAAGTCCACGGCGTCGACGAAGGCCTGGCGGCCAGCCGCAGGCGCCGCGCCATCGCCTGGCAGGCGGCGCTGGCGCGGGCCTCCAGCGCCCTTCGGTGGCCTCGATCTGCGCGGCGATGCCGCGCGCCACGGGCCGCCGTCGCGCGCCGTCTTGCGGCCGACCAGGTCGTTGGCCTGGATCGCGGTCGTGCCTTCGTAGATGGTCAGGATCTTGGCGTCGCGCAGGTACTGCGCCGCGCCGGTCTCCTCGATGTAGCCCATGCCGCCGTGCACCTGCACGCCCAGGCTGGCCACGTCCAGGCTCATCTCGGTCGACAGGCCCTTGATCAGCGGCACCATGAATTCGTAGAAGGCCTGGTTCTGCTTGCGCACCTCGGCATCGGGGTGCGCATGCGCGGCATCGAAGGCGGCCGCGGCCACCAGCGCCAGCGCGCGGCAGCCTTCGGTGTGCGCGCGCATCGTCATCAGCATGCGGCGCACGTCGGGGTGGTGGATGATCGCGCCGGCGGCCGGCAGGCTGCCGTCGACCGGGCGGCTCTGCACGCGGTCGCGCGCGTAGGCCACGGCATGCTGGTAGGCGCGTTCGGCCAGCGCGATGCCCTGCACGCCGACGCCGAAGCGTGCGGCGTTCATCATGATGAACATGTACTCGAGGCCGCGGTTCTCCTGGCCGACCAGCGTAGCCGACGGCGCCGCCGTGGTCGCCGTACTGCAGCACCGCGGTCGGGCTGGCCTTGATGCCCAGCTTGTGCTCGATGCTGACGCAGTGCACGTCGTTGCGCGTGCCGTCGGCGCAGCACCTTGGGGCAGATGAACAGCGAGATGCCCTTCACGCCCTCGGGCGCGCCCGTCACGCGCGCCAGCACCAGGTGGACGATGTTGTCCGCCATGTCGTGCTCGCCGTAGGTGATGAAGATCTTGGTGCCGAACAGCTTGTAGCTGCCGTCGGGCTGCGGCTCGGCGCGCGTGCGCACCAGCGACAGGTCGCTGCCGGCCTGCGGCTCGGTCAGGTTCATCGTGCCCGTCCAGCTGCCGTCGATCATCTTCGGGATGTAGATCGCCTGCTGCTCCGGCGTGCCGGCGGTCAGCAGCGCCTCGATGGCGCCGTCGGTCAGCAGCGGGCACAGCGCGAAGCTGAGGTTGGCGCTGTTGAGCATCTCGCCGCAGGCCGCGCCGATGGTCTTGGGCAGGCCCTGGCCGCCGAAGTCCGCCGGGTGCTGCAGGCCCTGCCAGCCGCCCTCGGCGTACTGGCGGTAGGCTTGCTTGAAACCGGGCGTGGTGGTGACCTGGCCGTCCTTGAAGAAGGACGGGTTCTTGTCGCTTTCCCAGTTCAGCGGCGCGACCACGCCTCGTTGAAGCCTGGGCGCATTCCTCCAGCACGGCCGCGGCGGTGTCGATAGCCGGCGTCTTCATGGCCGGGCAGGCGCGACACGGCGTCGATGTCGGCCAGTTCCTTCATCACGAAGAGCAGGTCCTTGACGGGGGCTCGATAGCTCATGTCGATCGCCTTTCGAATGGAAACAAGGGCGCCGATCGGGCGCCCTTGCAGGAACGCCAGGCGATGCCCGGCTTCAGCGGATCAGAGGCTGGCCACCAGCTCGGGCACGGCCACGAAGAGGTCGGCCTCGAGGCCGTAGTCGGCCACGCTGAAGATCGGCGCCTCGGGGTCCTTGTTGATGGCCACGATGACCTTGCTGTCCTTCATGCCCGCCAGGTGCTGGATGGCGCCGCTGATGCCGCAGGCGATGTACAGCTGCGGCGCGACGATCTTGCCGGTCTGGCCGACCTGCCAGTCGTTGGGCGCATAGCCGGCGTCCACCGCGGCGCGGCTGGCGCCGAGGGCGGCGCCCAGCTTGTCGGCCAGCGGCGTCAGCACCTCGTTGAACTTCTCGCTGCTGCCCAGCGCCCGGCCACCGCTGACGATGATCTTGGCGGCGGTCAGTTCGGGGCGGTCGCTCTTGGCGATCTCGCTGCCCAGGAAGGCGGCTCAGCCCGCTGTCGGCGACGGCGCCCAGGCTTTCGACCGCGGCGCTGCCGCCGCTGGCCGCCGCGGCGTCGAAGCCGGTGGTGCGCACGGTGATGACCTTGATGGCGTCCAGGCTCTGCACGGTGGCGATGGCGTTGCCGGCGTAGATCGGGCGCTCGAAGGTGTCGGCGCTGATGACCTTGGTGGCGTCGCTGATCTGCGCCACGTCCAGCAGCGCGGCCACGCGCGGCGCGACGTTCTTGCCGCTGGCGGTGGCCGGGAACAGGATGTGGCTGTAGTTCCTGGCCACGGCCAGCACCTGCGCCGCGACGGTCTCGGCCAGGCCGTGGTCCAGGCCGGGGGCGTCGGCGTGCAGCACCTTGGCCACGCCGGCGACCTGCGCCGCGGCCTTGGCGGCATCGCCGGCGTTGTGGCCGGCCACCAGCACGTGCACGTCGCCGCCGCAGGCCAGCGGCGGCGGTCACGGTGTTGAGGGTCGCGCCCTTGATCGACGCGTTGTCGTGTTCGGCAATGACGAGGGCTGCCATGGTCAGATCACCTTCGCTTCGTTCTTGAGCTTGGCCACCAGCGTGGCGACATCGGGCACCTTGATGCCGGCGCCGCGCTTGGGCGGCTCGCTGACCTTCAGGGTCTTGATGCGCGGAGCGACGTCCACGCCCAGGTCGGCCGGCTTGAAGACGTCGAGCGGCTTCTTCTTGGCCTTCATGATGTTGGGCAGCGTGACGTAGCGCGGCTCGTTCAGGCGCAGGTCGGTGGTGACGATGGCCGGCAGCTTGACCTTCAGCGTCTCCAGGCCACCGTCGACTTCACGCGTGACACTGGCGTGGCCATCGGCCACCTCGACCTTGCTGGCGAAGGTGGCCTGCGGCAGGCCGGCCAGCGCGGCCAGCATCTGGCCGGTCTGGTTGCAGTCGTCGTCGATGGCCTGCTTGCCCAGGATCACCAGGCCCGGCTGCTCCTTGTCGACCAGCGCCTTCAGCAGCTTGGCCACGGCCAGCGGCTGCAGCTCGTCGGCGCACTCGACCAGGATGGCGCGGTCGGCGCCGATGGCCATCGCGGTGCGCAGCGTCTCCTGGCACTGCGTGACGCCGCAGGACACGGCGATCACCTCGGTGGCCACGCCCTTCTCCTTCAGGCGCACCGCCTCTTCGACGGCGATCTCGTCGAAGGGGTTCATGCTCATCTTGACGTTGGCGATGTCGACGCCGCTGCCGTCGGACTTGACGCGAACCTTCACGTTGTAGTCGACGACTCGCTTGACGGGGACCAGTACCTTCATGGGGCGGACTCCTGCTTGAATTGACATTCTGATTTGCCTGACATTCTAGCCGGCGCCCCGCAGGCCGGCCCTAATCCGGCTGCCCAGCGGCCGATCGAACCCGTATGCCCGATGAAGGGCCGCGGATTTTAAGTCCGCTGCGTCTGCCGATTTCGCCATCCGGGCCGCGGCGAATTATGGTCTTCAGACATGCAAACGGGCTCCCGAGGGAGCCCGTCTGGCAGATCTGGAGGCGCGACCGGGAGTCGAACCCGGCTAGACGGATTTGCAATCCGTTGCATAACCGCTTTGCTATCGCGCCAGGAACCGCGCTCCGACCGCCATTCTCAGCCAAAAAGAAGGGAAGCCGAAGCTTCCCTGTCTTTGGAATTTGGAGCGGGATAAGAGGCTCGAACTCTCGACCTATACCTTGGCAAGGTATCGCTCTACCAACTGAGCTAATCCCGCGTGGATGCTTCTAACGCACACCTCGCCAACTTGCCCAGACGACTCGAGGCCATTGGCAAGGCCCCGCATTCGCATTCGGCCCTCAGTGCGGCAGGCCGTCGGCCTTGGCCGCGGGCGACGCCGGCTCAACGGTTGCCGCCGTCGGCGCCGCTGCGACCTCGTCCTCCGCCAAGGGCTGGGGCATGCGCTCCAGGGCCACCTCAAGCACCTGATCGACCCATCGAACGGGGACGATCTCAAGCTTGTTCTTGGCGTTCTCCGGGATGTCCTGAAGGTCCTTGACGTTCTCTTCCGGGATCATCACGGTCTTGATGCCACCACGGTGGGCCGCCAGCAGCTTCTCCTTCAGGCCGCCGATGGCCGTGACCTCGCCGCGCAGCGTGATCTCGCCGGTCATCGCCACGTCGGCCCGCACCGGAATGCCGGTGAGCGCCGACACGAAGGCCGTGGTCATCGCGGCACCGGCGCTCGGGCCGTCCTTGGGCGTGGCGCCGTCGGGCACGTGGATGTGGATGTCGCGCTTCTCGAACATCTCGTCCTTGATGCCCAGGCGGCGCGCGCGTGAGCGCACGACCGAGCGCGCAGCCTCGACCGACTCCTTCATCACGTCGCCGAGCGAGCCGGTACGGATGATGTTGCCCTTGCCGGGCATCACCGCCGCCTCGATGGTCAGCAGGTCGCCGCCGACCTCGGTCCACGCCAGGCCGACGACCTGACCGACCTGGTTCTTCTTCTCGGTGCGGCCGAAGTCGAACTTGCGCACGCCCAGGAAGTCGTTCAGGTTCTCCTCGGTGACCACCACGGTGCCGTCGTACTTTTTCAGCTGGACGCCCTTGACCACCTTGCGGCAGATCTTGGAGATCTCGCGCTCGAGCGAACGCACGCCAGCCTCACGGGTGTAGTAGCGAATGATGCCGCGCAGACCACCTTCGGTGAGGTCCATCTCGCCGTCGCGCACGCCGTTGTTCTTCTGCTGCTTGGGCAACAGGTAGCGCTGGGCGATGTTGAGCTTCTCGTCCTCGGTGTAGCCGGCCAGGCGGATGACTTCCATGCGGTCCAGCAGCGCCGGCGGGATGTTCATCGAGTTGCTGGTGGCCACGAACATCACGTCCGACAGGTCGAAGTCGACCTCGACGTAGTGGTCGCTGAAGGTGTGGTTCTGCTCGGGGTCCAGCACTTCCAGCAGCGCCGATGACGGGTCGCCGCGGAAGTCCATGCCCAGCTTGTCGATCTCGTCGAGCAGGAACAGCGGATTGCGCACACCGACCTTGGTCAGGCTCTGCAGCACCTTGCCCGGCATGCTGCCGATGTAGGTGCGGCGGTGGCCGCGGATCTCGGCCTCGTCGCGCATGCCGCCCAGCGCCATGCGCACGAACTTGCGGCCGGTGGCGCGCGCCACGCTCTGGCCGAGCGAGGTCTTGCCCACGCCCGGGGGGCCGACCAGGCACAGGATCGGCGCCTTGACCTTGTCGACGCGCTGCTGCACCGCAAGGTATTCGAGGATGCGGTCCTTGACCTTTTCCAGGCCGTAGTGATCCTCGTTGAGCACCGTCTCGGCATTGCCCAGGTCGTGCTTGATCTTGGACTTCTTGGCCCAGGGCAGGTTGACCAGCGTGTCGATGAAGTTGCGCACCACCGTGGCTTCGGCCGACATCGGCGACATCAGCTTGAGCTTCTTCAGCTCGCCCTCGGCCTTCTTGCGCGCTTCCTTGCTCATCTTGGCGGCGGCGATCTTCTTCTCGAGTTC
This sequence comes from Rubrivivax sp., assembly GCA_016707445.1. Taxonomy (GTDB): domain Bacteria; phylum Pseudomonadota; class Gammaproteobacteria; order Burkholderiales; family Burkholderiaceae_C; genus Rubrivivax. The sequence goes on along the minus strand of JADJHR010000003.1, from coordinate 942,738 downwards.
CTCGAGATCGGCACCTTCCTCGCCGTCGCCCAGTTCCTTCTGGATGGCCTTGACCTGCTCGTTCAGGTAGTACTCGCGCTGGCTCTTTTCCATCTGCCGCTTGACGCGGCCACGGATGCGCTTTTCCACCTGCAGGATGTCGACCTCGTGCTCGAGCAGTTCGAGCAGCTTTTCCAGCCGCTTGGCAACCTCGAACAGGTCGAGCACCGACTGCTTGGCTTCGAGCTTGAGCGGCAGGTGCGCGGCGATGGTGTCGGCCAGGCGCCCCGGGTCGTCGATGCCGGAGATCGAGGTCAGGATCTCGGGCGGGATCTTCTTGTTGAGCTTGACGTACTGGTCGAACTGCTGCGTCACCGCACGCCGCAGCGCCTCGACCTCAGGCGAAGGCTCGGCGCCGGGCGGCACGGGCACGACCTCACCGATGAAGTACTCGTCACGCTCGGTGATCGAGCGCGTGTTGGCGCGCTGCACGCCTTCGACCAGCACCTTCACGGTGCCGTCGGGCAGCTTGAGCATCTGCAGGATGCTGGAGACGCAGCCGACGTCGAACATGTCGTCGGCCTTGGGCTCGTCCTTGCCGGCAGCCTTCTGGGCCACCAGCATGATCTGGCGGCCGGATTCCATCGCCGCCTCAAGCGCCTTGATCGACTTTGGCCGGCCAACGAAGAGCGGGATGACCATGTGGGGAAACACCACCACGTCACGCAACGGCAGCAGCGGCAGCGTGATGGGTTCGGCGGGAAGCACAGGATTACCGGACATGAGAGGCCTCTCTTTCTCGTGCCCACATGGGACCGGCACGAGAAATAACAAGTTGGAGAACGTGCCCGCCGGGCCCTGTCGGGGACAGGGTGCCGGGGTGCTCAGGCACTGGCCTTGGCCTTGGGCTGTTCCCGATAGACGAGCAAAGGCTTTGCACCGTCTTCGATGGTGTGTTCGTCGATCACGACCTTGGCCACGCCGTCGAGCGTGGGCAGGTCGAACATGGTGTCGATCAGCGCGTGCTCCATGATCGAACGCAGGCCACGGGCGCCGGTCTTGCGGGCCAGCGCCTTGCGGGCGATGGCCGACAGTGCCGACGGACGAATTTCGAGTTCGACGCCTTCCATCGAGAACAGTTTCTGGTATTGCTTGACCAGCGCGTTCTTCGGTTCGGTCAGGATCTGGATCATGGCCTCTTCGGTCAGCTCGGCCAGGGTAGTCACGACCGGCAGGCGGCCCACCAGTTCGGGGATCAATCCGAACTTGATCATGTCTTCGGGCTCGACCTCGCGGAACAGGTCGGATACCCGCTTCTCGGTCTTGCTGTGCACGCTGGCACCGAAGCCGATGCCCGACTTCTCGGTGCGGTTCTGGATGACCTTTTCCAGGCCGTCGAAGGCGCCGCCGCAGATGAACAGGATGTTGGTCGTGTCGATCTGCAGGAAGTCCTGGTTCGGGTGCTTGCGCCCGCCCTGCGGCGGCACGCTGGCCATCGTGCCTTCGACCAGCTTGAGCAGCGCCTGCTGCACGCCTTCGCCCGACACGTCGCGGGTGATGCTGGGGTTGTCGGCCTTGCGGCTGATCTTGTCGATCTCGTCGATGTAGACGATGCCGCGCTGCGCCCGCTCGACGTCGTAGTTGCAGTTCTGCAGCAGCTTCTGGATGATGTTCTCGACGTCCTCGCCCACGTAGCCGGCTTCGGTCAGCGTGGTGGCGTCGGCGATCACGAAGGGCACGTTCAGCAGGCGCGCCAGCGTCTGCGCCAGCAGCGTCTTGCCCGAGCCGGTGGGGCCGATCAGCAGGATGTTGCTCTTGGTGAGCTCGACTTCGTCCTTGGACCTCCGGCGCCCATGTGCTTGAGCCGCTTGTAGTGGTTGTAGACCGCCACCGACAGCGTGCGCTTGGCCACGTCCTGGCCGATCACGTACTGGTCGAGGCTGCTCTTGATCTCGCCGGGCACCGGCAGGTCGGACTTGGCGCCGCGGCCGGCCGCCGTCTCGGCCGGCACCTCGTCGCGGATGATGTCGTTGCACAGCTCGATGCATTCGTCGCAGATGAACACCGACGGGCCGGCGATGAGCTTCTTGACCTCATGCTGGCTCTTGCCGCAGAAGGAGCAGTACAGCACCTTCTCGCCGGAAGCACCCTTCTTGTCGGCCATGGATTGTGTCGTCTGCGTGAGTGGCAGGAAGTGAGAACCATCATAGACCAAGTGCCATAGTGGCAGCAGGCCGGAAAAGAACCGCCCTCATGCCCCTGAACGAGGCTTTGCGGGGCCGGCTGGGCGACGCATTCGCGCCGCCGCTCAGGGTCGCTTGTCGAGCACCTGGTCGATCAGGCCGTAGTCCTTGGCCTCGCCGGGCGACATCCAGTAGTCGCGTTCCATGTCGGCGGCGATGCGCTCGACCGTCTGGCCGGTGCGATCGGCGTAGATGCGGTTGAGCTGCTCACGCGTCTTGATGATCTCGCGCGCCTGGATCTCGATGTCGGTCGCCTGCCCCTGGGCACCGCCCGAAGGCTGGTGAATCATGACCCGGGCGTTGGGCAGGGCAAAGCGCTTGCCCTTGGCGCCGGCCATCAACAGGAACGAGCCCATGCTGGCCGCCATGCCCATGCACAGCGTCGACACGTCGGGCTTGATGAACTGCATGGTGTCGTAGATCGACAACCCGGCGCTCACGCTGCCGCCCGGCGAATTGATGTACAGGAAGATGTCCTTGTCGGGGTTCTCGCTCTCGAGGAACAGCAACTGCGCCACCACCAGGTTGGCGTTGGCGTCGTTGACCGGGCCGACCAGGAAGACGATGCGCTCGCGCAGCAGCCGGCTGTAGATGTCGTAGGCGCGCTCGCCGCGCCCCGACTGCTCGATCACCATGGGCACGAGGCCCAAGCCCTGGATGTCCTGAACGCTCATGAAGCCTTCCTGTTTGCGAAGATGGGCTGAGCCGCCCCCCGCCGGCCTCGCCGCGCCGACCATCAGCTCGTCGAACGGCAGGGCCTTGTCGACCACTTTGACCAGGCTCAAGACATGGGCGGTGACGTTGTTCTCGATCACCACGGCTTCGACCTCGGCCATGCGCTCACGGTTGCCCAGGTACCAGCGCACCACTTCGGCCGGCTTCTCGTAGCTCTGGCTCAGGTCCTCGATGTGAGCCTGCAGCTGATCGGGCTTGGCCTGCAAGTTGTTGCGCCGAACCAGTTCGGCGACCACCAGCCCCAGACGCACTCGACGTTCGGCCTGGGCCGTGAACAGGTCGGCCGGGATCTCGGCCTTATCGGCGTCCTTGACGCCGCGCTGCTTGAGGTCGGCGCGCGCGCCTTCGATCAGGCGCTCGGTCTCGGCGGCCACCAGGGCGTTGGGCAGGTCGAGTTCGGCGGCCTTGATCAGCGCGTCCATCACCGCCGCCTTGTTGCGCGCCAGCACGCGGAACTTGACCTCGCGCTCGAGGTTCTTCTTCACGTCGGCGCGCAGGCCCTCGACGGTGCCTTCCTTGATGCCCAGGCTTTGGCGAAGGCGTCGTCCACCGCAGGCAGGTGCTGCGCCTCGATCTTCTTCATCGTGACCAGGAAGTCGGCTTCCTTGCCGGCCACGTCCTTGCCGTGATAGTCGGCCGGAAACTGCAAGGGGAAGGTCTTGGACTCGCCAACCTTCATGCCACGCACCGACTTGTCGAACTGCTCCAGCATCTGGCCTTCGCCGACGATGAACTGAAACGCGTCGGCCTTGCCGCCTGCGAAGGGCTCGCCGTCAATCTTGCCTTCGAAGTCGATGGTGACGCGGTCGGTCTCCTGCACGCCCTCGCCCGCCGGGCGCTGCCCGAAGCTGCGCCGCTGCTTGCGCAGGATCTCGATCGTGCGGTCGATCGCCGCGTCGGACACTTCGGCGCTGATGCGCTCGACCTCGACCGCGGTCAGGTCCCCCAGCGTCACCTCGGGGTAGACCTCGAAGGTGGCGTCGAAGGCCATCTGCCCTTCGGGTGCGTCGTCCTTCTGCGTGATGCGCGGCGCACCGGCCACGCGCAGCTTGGCTTCGCTGGCGGCGTCGGCGAAGGCCTGTCCGACGCGGTCGTTCACCACCTCGTACTGCACCGAATAGCCGTAGCGCTGGGCTACCACCGACATCGGCACCTTGCCGGGCCGGAAACCGTCAGCCTTGACGGTGCGGGACAGATTGCGCAAGCGGTTCTCGACCTCACCGCTGATTTCGCCTGCAGCCAGCGACAGCGTGATCCGGCGTTCCAGTTTTTCGAGGGTTTCGACGTTGACGGCCATGATGTGCGAATGAACAAGTGTCTGTTGGGTGGTGCGCGGGGCCGGACTCGAACCGGCACGCCGGTGAAGGCGTCAGGACCTAAACCTGGTGCGTCTACCAATTTCGCCACCCGCGCAAGGGTGGATGCCGGGTCCGGTCACCGGCACCGGTGTCGTTCGAAGGCCGCCCGGTTGAGTAGGCCTTCGTGGCAAACGCATGATTTTAGCTTGAGGACGGCATCGCCCTGCCGAGCCGGCACCCGGACAGGGCCGAAATCGGGTTTCAGTCCGCACCATGCACCGGCTCGCGCCGCACGCGGAACCATGCCGCGTCCATGGCGAGCATGGTCAAGTCGACGATTGACTGGCCAGTAGTTTGAACAAGGCTTGATGTTCTGCGAAACGGGTGCGTCGATTCCAGTACCTTGACAGCGCGGCGACAATCCGGGCGTGGGCGTGGATCACTATGAAAACTTTCCGGTCGCTTCGGTGCTGTGCCCGCCTGCGTTGCGGCCAGCCGTGGCGGCCATCTACTGGTTCGCCCGCACGGCAGACGACATTGCCGACGAAGGGGATGCTTCAGCCCCAAGTCGGCTTGCCGATCTGTCGGCCTTTCGCCACGACCTGGTCGTCGCGCTGGATCGGGGTGACCCTGGTTCACGCTGGCCGCAGGTTTTCGCGCCCCTGCTGCAAGCCCAGCAACGCCATGGGCTGCCGCCTGGTCTGCTGCACGACCTGATCAGCGCCTTCGAGCAGGACGTGCACAACCCACCCTACCCCGATCGGGCCAGCCTGCTCGACTACTGCAGCCGCTCGGCCAATCCCGTGGGGCGCTTGCTGCTGCATCTGTACGGCGTGGGCGACGCGCAACTGCTACAACGCTCGGACGCGATCTGTTCGGCCCTGCAGCTGATCAACTTCTGGCAGGACCTGGGGCGCGATCAACGCAAGGGCCGCAACTACCTGCCTGCCAGCGATCTGGCGGGCCAGGGCCTGCATCCGCCCGCGGGCCGGCCGATCGACGATTCACCGGCGTTGCGCCAGGTGATGCGCGAACTGTGCAGCTGGGCGCGCACGCTCATGCTCAGCGGTGCCCCCCTGGTGCGCCGCGTGCCCGGGCGCGCCGGCTGGGAGCTGCGCCTGGTGGTGCAGGGTGGGTTGCGCATCCTGGAAAAGATCGAGCAGATCGACCACGCGACCATGCTGCTGCGGCCCACGCTGGGTCGCAGCGATCTGCCGCTGCTGGCGTGGCGGGCACTGCGCATGTCGGCCGGGGGTGCGCGATGACACCCGAGCAGTACGTGCAAGACAAGGCTGCGCGCAGCGGCTCGAGCTTCTATTACGCCTTTCTCTTCCTGCCGCCGCCGCGGCGGGCCGCGATCACCGCCTTCTATGCCTTCTGCCGCGAGGTGGACGACGTGGTCGACGAGGTCAGCGACACCGGCGTGGCGGGCACCAAACTGCAGTGGTGGCGACAGGAGGTGGCGACCATGTTTCGGGGCGCGCCCAGCCATCCGGTGACGCAGGCACTGCAGCGCCATCTGCCGATCTACGGCATCCGCGCCGACCACCTGCTGGCAGTGATCAACGGCTGCCAGGTCGACCTCGAGCAGTCGCGTTTTCTCGACTTCAGCGGCCTGGCGAACTACTGCGACCTGGTGGCCGGCGTGGTCGGCGAGGTGGCCGCACGCATCTTCGGCCACCGCGCCGATGCCACCTTGCAATACGCGCACCAGCTCGGGCTGGCGATGCAGCTGACCAACATCATCCGTGACGTCGGCGAAGACGCACGCCGCGGTCGCATCTACCTGCCGCTGTCGGAGCTGCAGGCGCACGAGGTCAAGGCGCACGAGATCCTGCGCCGCGAGGCACCCTGGGGCTACAGCCCGCGCTTCAGCCAGTTGATGCGCTTTCAGGCCGCGCGTGCGCACGCCACCTACGACACCGCCCTGGCCCTGCTGCCCGCGGGCGACGCCGAGGCGCAACGACCGGGGCTGATGATGGCCAACATCTACCGCACCCTGCTGCGCGAGATCGAGCGCCTGGACTTTCAGGTGCTGCACCAACGCACCTCCCTGACGCCGCTGCGCAAGCTGTGGATCGCCGCACGGACGCGCTGGCGGGGGCGGTGAGCGCATCGCGCGCCGGCCGAGCACTGCGCGTCGCGGTGATCGGTGCCGGCTGGGCCGGACTGGCTGCGGCCGTGCGAGCGGTTCAGCAGGGCCATCAGGTCACCATCTTCGAGATGGCACGCCAAGCCGGCGGGCGCGCCCGCAGCACACCCGGCAGCAGCCTGGACAACGGTCAGCACATCCTGATCGGCGCCTACCGCGACACGCTGGACCTGATGCGCACGGTGGGCGTCGAACCGGAACAGGCGCTGTTGCGATGCCGGCTTACGCTGCGGCACGCCGACGGCCGCGGGCTGGCCATGCCCGCCGGTCCGGCAGCGCCGGCCTTCGCGTGGGCGGTGCTGCGCGCCCGAGGCTGGACCTGGGGCGAACGGCTGCAACTGCTGGCAGCGTGCGGCCGTTGGGCCGCCGCCGGCTTCGACTGTCGACCCGATCGCAGCGTGGCCGAGTTGTGCGCAGAGCTGCCCCCCGAAGTACGTCGCTTGCTGATCGATCCGCTGTGCGTGGCCGCACTCAACACGCCGTCGCAGGAAGCCAGCGCCGCAATCTTTCTGCGCGTGCTTCGCGACGGCCTGTTCGGAGGTCGCGGCGCCTGCGACCTGCTGCTGCCGCGCCAGCCTCTGCGTGAGCTGCTGCCTGAGCCTGCCCTGCGTTGGCTGCAGAAGCAAGGCGCGACATGGCGGCCCGGCGTTCGGATGATGGCGCTGCAACCCGGCGCTGCTGGCTGGCGGGTCGACGCGGAAGCGTTCGATGCCGTGCTGCTGGCCTGCAGCGCAGCCGAATCGGCACGCTTGGCGCACCCCCATGCGCCCGACTGGGCAGCCACGGCCGAGGCCTTGCGCTTCGAACCGATCATCACCGTCTATGTTCGAAATGCACGCGCGCGCTTGCCGTCACCCATGCTCGTATTGCCTGACAATGAGCGCGCGCCTGCCCAGTTCGTCTTCGATCACGGCGCCATCGGCTGCCAACAGAATCGATTTGCCTTTGTCATCAGCGACGCCTCTCGCTGGGTCGAAGCCGGTCTCGCGGTCACCGCCCAGGCCGTCTTGCGCCAGGCCGCGCAGACACTGGGGCCGGTCAATTGGCCAGCCGGTGCCGCGCGCATCGAACACGTGGTGGCCGAGCGTCGCGCCACCTTTCGCAGCACGCCCGGGCTGCTGCGACCGCCGATGCACATCGCTCCTGGCCTGTTTGCCGCCGGCGACCATGTCGACGGGCCGTATCCAGCCACCTTGGAAGGGGCGGTGCAATCGGGCTCGGCCGCTGCGCGCGCCCTGAGGGGCGACTGAGCCACCGACGTCGACCGATCAGCAGCAACCGAATTGCAGCCCGCGGCAACCTGCGCCGCTTTCACCATGCAAAATAGGGTTTCAGCCCGACTGAAACTGTCATGACCGCCAAGAGCACGACCACCCCGACCATCCAGGTGCTCGAGCGCATGTTCTCGATCCTCGACACCTTGGCCGCCCACCCCGATCCGGTGCCGCTGAAAGAAATCAGCGAGCGCACCGGTCTACACCCGTCGACCACCCACCGCATCCTCAACGACCTGACGATCGGCCGTCTGGTCGACCGCCCGCAGTCGGGCACTTATCGGCTGGGCATGCGCTTTCTGGAACTGGGCAACCTGGTCAAGGCCAGACTAGACGTGCGCGATGCGGCGATGGGGCCAATGCGCGAACTGCACAAGCTCACCCACCAGCCGGTCAACCTGTCGATGCGCCAGGGCGACGAAATCGTCTACGTCGAGCGCACCTACAGTGAGCGCTCGGGCATGCAGGTCGTGCGGGCGGTGGGCGGCCGTGCGCCGCTGCACCTGACCTCGGTGGGCAAACTCTTCCTGGCGCACGACGACCCGCAACGTGTGCGCGCCTACGCCACGCGCACCGGCCTGACTGGCCATACCCGCAACAGCATCACCGACCTGGCGCGACTGGACCGCGAACTGGCTCTGGTGCGCAGCTCGGGCTGCGCGCGCGACGATGAAGAACTGGAACTGGGCGTGCGCTGCATGGCCGCAGGCATCTACGACGACCAGGGTCAGCTGATTGCCGGCCTGTCGGTGTCGGCGCCGGCAGACCGTCTGGAAGAAGCCTGGCTGGACCGCGTGAAGAGCACTGCAGCACAGATCTCAGCCGCGCTCGGGCACCGGCACGCCTGAATCGCGCGCAACCTGCTGTCCAGCGCTGCGTTCTACTCAGCGATCAAGAGCCGCTGGTCGGCAGTGCCGCCGAAGCCGTGGTCTGATGGGCCAGCCATTTGCGGATGCGCTCGGCATCGCCGATGCGCGAGTACTTGCCCGCCGAGTCGAGCAGCACCATGATCAGTTTGCGCCCGGCCAGTTGCGCCTGCATCACCAGGCAGCGCCCGGCCTCCGAGATGTAGCCGGTCTTCTGCAGGCCAATGTCCCAGGCCGGGTTGCGCACCAGGCCGTTGGTGTTGCGGAACTGCTGCGAACGGCTGCCCACTTCGAACTGTGCCTCGGGTGAGGTCGACATCTCACGAATCAACGGGATGTCGTAGGCCGCCTTGACCAGCAAGGTGAGGTCATGCGCGCTCGAGCGGTTCTGACTCGACAGACCCGTGGGCTCGAGGTAGCGCGTGTCGCTCATGCCCAGGCGCTGGGCCGTGGCGTTCATTTCGGTGACGAAGGTTTGCAGGCCACCCGGGTAGGAGCGCCCCAGCGCATGGGCGGCACGGTTTTCAGACGACATCAGCGCCAGGTGCAGCATTTCACCCCGCGTCAGACGCGTACCCACCTTCAGGCGCGAGCGGCTGCCCTTTTCGGTGTCGACATCTTCATCAGTGACAGTGATCACCTCGTCCATCGGCAGCTGACGATGGGTGATCACCATGGCCGTCATCAGCTTGGTGATCGACGCGATTGGCAGCACCGCCAGCGGATTCTTGCTGAACAGGACCTGGTTGGTGTCCTGGTCGACGACCAGCGCGACGCTGGACTTCAGATCCAGCGGGTCTTCGGTTGCGTGCAGGCCGCGCGCCTCACCGATCGACGGCCGTCGGGGGACGACCTTCACAGCCGGAGTTCGGCGAGATTTGTGGATCGACTTGGAGGTCGACTTGGCCGCGCGTTCGGACTTCAGAGACGATTTGGTCGAATGCGCCTTCGACTTCAGGGCCCAGGCATTGCCCGAAGCCATCAACAGCAAGGCGCACAGCGCCACCATCCAACCCCGCAAGCCTTTGACCGTTTGCACCGCGCTCGCCCCTCTGACAACCCGACCAGCCCGAAGGTTAACCGTGAAAGCCAGCCAAATCAAACACTTGCGAGGTGTTTTTCAAGCTCTTTTCGGGTGATACAGAAGACCCCACAAAGTCTCGCCAACGCGCGCGTGCACCGCGGCGGACCCACATCGGGTGGCTCAACCCTGGGCGGCCACACGTTCAGCGGTGCTGTGCAGCTTGTTCAAGGCCGACAAGTAGGCCTTGGCAGACGCGACCACGATGTCGGGGTCGGCCCCGACGCCGTTGACGACGCGGCCGCCGTGCTGCAGCCGCACGGTGACCTCGCCCTGCGACTCGGTGCTGCCCGAGGTGATGGCGTTGACCGAATACAGCATCAGCTCGGCACCGCTGTGAACTTCGGACTCGATTGCCTTCAGGCTGGCATCGACCGGCCCGTTACCGTCGGATTCGGCGTGCAGTTCGGCACTGCCGGCGGCAAAGGCAACCCGGGCATGCGGGCGCTCGCCGGTTTCCGAACGCTGCGACAGCGACAGCAGGCGGTAGTGTTCGATCTCACCGGTCACGCTTTCATCACCGACCAGCGCGATGATGTCTTCGTCGAAGATCTCGCTCTTGCGGTCGGCCAGGTCCTTGAAGCGCGCGAAGGCGGCGTTGATCTCGGCTTCGGATTCCATCTCGATGCCCAGGTCCTGCAGGCGCTGCTTGAAGGCGTTGCGGCCCGACAGCTTGCCCAGCACGATCTTGTTGGCGGCCCAGCCCACGTCTTCGGCGCGCATGATCTCGTAGGTGTCGCGCGCCTTCAGCACGCCGTCCTGGTGGATGCCCGAAGCATGGGCAAAGGCATTCGCACCGACCACCGCCTTGTTCGGCTGTACCACGAACCCAGTGGTCTGGCTGACCATGCGCGAAGCCGGCACGATCTGCGTGGTGTCGACACCGACCTCGAGCCCGAAATAGTCGCGGCGAGTGCGCAGGGCCATCACGACTTCTTCGAGTGAACAGTTGCCGGCACGTTCGCCCAGGCCGTTGACCGTGCACTCGATCTGTCGCGCGCCGCCAATCATCACGCCTGCCAGCGAATTGGCCACGGCCATCCCCAGGTCGTTGTGGCAATGCACCGACCACACGGCCTTGTCGGAATTCGGGATCCGTTCGCGCAGGTCGCGAATGAAGGCGCCGTACAGCTCGGGCACGGCGTAGCCCACCGTATCGGGGATGTTGATCGTGGTCGCACCTTCGGCGATCACGGTTTCGAGCACACGGCACAGGAAGTCGGGGTCCGACCGGTAGCCGTCCTCGGGTGAGAACTCGACGTCGGCGCACAGGTTGCGCGCAAATCGCACCGACTGACGCGCCTGCTCGTAGACCTGATCGGGCGTCATGCGCAGCTTCTTTTCCATGTGCAGCGCGCTGGTCGCGATGAAGGTGTGGATGCGCGCACGCGCCGCACCCTGCAGGGCTTCGGCTGCGCGCGCGATATCGCGGTCATTCGCCCGTGCCAGCGAACAGATCGTGGACTCCCTGATCGCGCCGGCGATCGCCTTCACGGCCGCGAAGTCACCGTTGGAAGAAGCAGCAAAGCCGGCTTCGATGACGTCCACACGCAGCCGCTCCAGCTGTCGCGCGATGCGCAGCTTCTCGTCGCGCGTCATCGAGGCGCCGGGCGATTGTTCGCCGTCTCGCAGCGTGGTGTCGAAGATGTAGAGCCTGTCGGTCATGGTTGTCCTTTCGCGGGCGAATCTGAGTGGGGTCAGGCCGGGAGGGCCTGAGCGTGCAGCGCCACGCCAGCGCGCTGCAGACCGCACAGCACGGCCTTCATCGATGCGGTGACGATGTTGGCGTCGATGCCGACTCCGAACAGCGTGCGGCCATCGCCGATGCGCAGCTCGAGGTAGGCCGCGGCACGCGCCTGGGCGCCCGAACCGATGGCGTGTTCGTGGTAGTCGAGCACCCGCAGTGTCTGACCACAGGCACACGACAGGGCCGCAACGAAGGCATCGACCGGGCCGGTGCCCTCACCCGACAGCATCAGGCTGGCACCATCAGCATGCACACTGGCTTGCAACTGCATGCGGCCATCGGCCTGCTCGGTCAACACCTGATGGTCGACCCTGGGCGGCAGTTGCAAGCCGTATTCCCGTTCGAAGATTGCCCAGATGTCGCCGGCACTCAGCTCCTGGCCCTGAATGTCCATCACGGCCTGCACGGCCGCGCTGAACTCGATCTGCAGCCGCCGCGGCAACTCAAGCCCATACTCGGTCTCGAGCAGGTAACTGATGCCACCCTTGCCCGACTGGCTGTTGACGCGAATCACGGCGTCGTAGCTGCGCCCCAGATCCTTGGGGTCGAGCGGAAGGTAGGGCATGTCCCAGATGTCACCCTCACGGCGCGCCGCGAAGGCCTTCTTGATGGCGTCTTGGTGCGAGCCCGAGAACGAGGTGTAGACCAGATCGCCGACATAGGGGTGCCGCGGATGCACCGGCAACTGATTGCAGTGTTCGACACAGCGCCGGACCTCGTCGATGTCGGAGAAATCCAGGCCCGGCGCCACGCCCTGCGTGTACAGGTTGAGCGCGATGTTGACCAGGTCGACATTGCCCGTGCGCTCACCGTTGCCGAACAGGCAGCCCTCGATGCGGTCACAGCCTGCCATCAGCGCGAACTCGCCGGCTGCCGTGCCGGTGCCGCGGTCGTTGTGCGGATGCACCGACAGCACGATGGCGTCGCGCCGCGCCAGGTGACGGTGCATCCATTCGATCATGTCGGCAAAGAGGTTGGGCGTCGAATGCTCGACCGTTGACGGCAGGTTGATGATGCAAGGCTGCGACGGCGTCGGCTGCCAGACCTCGGTGACGGCGTCGACGACACGCTTGCTGAACGCCAGCTCCGTGCCGGAGAACATCTCGGGCGAATACTCGAAGGTCCACGCGGTGCCGGGCTGCCGGGCCGCATGGTCCCGCATCATCGCGGCATGCCGTGTCGCCAGCTCGGCGATGCCGTCCTCGTCCAGGCCCAGCACCACACGTCGCATCACCGGGGCTGTGGCGTTGTACAGGTGCACGATGGCGCGCGGTGCGCCGAGCAAGGCCTCGAAAGTGCGCGCGATGAGGTGGTCACGGGCCTGGGTGAGCACCTGGATCGTCACGTCGTCGGGCACGAGCCGGCGCTCGATGAGCAACCTGACGAAGTCGAAATCGGCCTGCGATGCCGAAGGAAACCCGACCTCGATCTGCTTGAAGCCGATGCGCACCAGGGTTTCGAACATCCGCAGCTTGCGCGCCGGGTCCATCGGCTCGATCAGCGCCTGATTGCCATCGCGCAGATCGACACTGCACCACTGCGGCGGCCGCGTCAGCGTCACGTCGGGCCAGCGGCGGTCGGTCAGCCCGATGGCGGCTGTGGGACGGTACTTGACGGCGGGGTCGGGGAGCATGGGCATGACGGTGGTCCTGGGTGGTTCGTACGGGCAACCCGCTGGCTCGGTGCAGGACAGGCAAGAAAAACGGCCCGCTGCGTTGCGCTAGCGGGCCGTTGATCGGAAAAATGAAAATGACGAACGTCGATCAGCGCACCCGCGTTGTTGCTAGGGGCGCTAGGGCCAGTTGGCGGGCAATCGACGACATGGCTGTCAATATAGCACGCACGCCGACGCAGGTCAGTGGTGCAGGCCCTTTTCGTCGGGCTCGTCGATCGACGTGGCGATCACGCTCACCGGCTTGCCCTTGAACTTGCGCCACGCGTAGACGCCATAGCCCGACAGGCCGTAGAGGCAGAAGATGCCGAACAGCGCGCGCGGCGTGTCCAGTGCAATCAGTGCGATGCCCAGAGCCACACCAACCAGCACCACGAACGGCACGCTGCGCCGACCACCCACCACCTTGAAACTGTAGAACGGCGCGTTGGTCACCATCGACAGCCCCGCATACAGCGTCACACCGAAGGCCAGCCAGGTCAGCCAGGGAATGTGTGACGCATTCTTGAAGCCTGCATCGTCCATGACCCACACCAGACCGATCACCACGGCCGCCGCCGCCGGGCTGGGCAGACCCTGGAAGAAGCGCTTGTCGACCACGCCGATGTTCACGTTGAACCGGGCCAGGCGCAGCGCTGCCCCCGAGATGTAGACAAAGGCCGGGATCCAGCCCGCCTTGCCCATGTCCTTCAGCGCCCAGATGTAGACGATGAGCGCCGGCGCAGCACCGAAGGACACCATGTCCGACAGGCTGTCCATCTGCTCGCCGAACGCACTTTGAGCATTCGTCATGCGCGCCACGCGACCGTCCAGACTGTCGAGCACGGCAGCCACGAAGATCGCGATGCAGGCTGCCTCGAAGCGGCCATTCATCGCCATCACGATGCCGTAGAAACCCGAGAACAGCGCTGCCAGCGTGATCGCGTTGGGCAGGATGTAGATGCCCTTGCGCCGCGGTCGAGGCGACTCGGCGGTGTCGTCGTTCGGCAATCGGCTGCTCTCGGTCATGGCGCTGAGGATATCGCAGGGCCCGGCGTGAAAAAGCCGCCCTTGGGCGGCCTGATTCGAAGCAGAGGCGCTTTTGGGCCCAGTGTTCCAGATCAGTTCTTCGAACGGTCGACCAGCTTGTTGGCCTTGATCCAGGGCATCATGGCACGCAGTTTCTCGCCGACCACCTCGATCGAGTGCTCTGCCATCAGCCGCCGGCGGCTGAGCAGCGTGGGGGCACCGGCGCGGTTCTCGAGGATGAAGCTCTTGGCGTACTCACCGCTCTGGATGTCGGCCAGCATCTTCTTCATCGCCACCTTGGTCTCGGCGGTGATGACTTTCGGCCCCGACACGTACTCACCGTATTCCGCGTTGTTCGAGATCGAGTAGTTCATGTTCGCGATGCCACCCTCGTAGATCAGGTCGACGATCAGCTTGAGCTCGTGCAGGCATTCGAAGTAGGCCATCTCCGGCGCATAGCCCGCCTCGACCAGCGTCTCGTAGCCGGCCTTGATCAACTCGACCGTCCCACCGCACAGCACGGCCTGTTCGCCGAACAAGTCGGTCTCGGTTTCCTCGCGGAAATTGGTCTCGATGACGCCGGCCTTGCCACCCCCGTTGGCCGCGGCATAGCTCAGCGCCAGGTCGCGCGCCTTGCCCGACTTGTCGGCATGCACGGCGATCAGGTGCGGCACACCGCCACCCTGTGTGTAGGTGTTGCGCACCGTGTGACCGGGCGCCTTGGGTGCGACCATCCAGACGTCGAGGTCATCGCGCGGCACGACCTGCCCGTAGTGCACGTTGAAGCCGTGCGCAAAGGCCAGCGAAGCCCCCTTGCGAATGTGCGGCGCCACGTCGTTCTGGTAGACCGAACCGATCTGCTCGTCGGGCAACAACATCATCACGACATCGGCCTGGCGCACCGCGTCGGCCACTTCGGCCACCTTCAAACCGGCCTTCTCGACCTTGGCCCAGCTGGCGCCACCCTTGCGCAAGCCGACGGTGACCTTGACACCGCTGTCGCTGAGGTTGAGCGCGTGCGCATGGCCTTGCGAGCCGTAGCCGATGATGGTGACGTTCTTGCCCTTGATGAGGCTGAGGTCGGCGTCCTTGTCGTAGTAAACCTTCATGGTTCTCTCCAGAATGAACTTGTGGGGGTTGGGTTGGGCTGCTCAGAGCCCCGGGCACGGCGAGGGTGGGTCACACTCTCAGGATGCGTTCACCGCGGCCGATGCCGCTGGTGCCGGTGCGAACGGTCTCAAGGATGGCCGAGCGGTCGATGGCCAGCAAGAAGGCATCCAGCTTCGAGGCGTCGCCCGTCAGCTCGATCGTGTAGCTTTTTCGGTGACGTCGATGATGCGACCGCGAAAGATGTCGGCCATGCGCTTCATCTCCTCGCGCTCCTTGCCCACCGCGCGGGTCTTGACCAGCATCAGCTCGCGTTCGGTGTAGCTGCCTTCGGTCAGGTCGACCACCTTGACCACCTCGATCAGCCGGTTCAGGTGCTTGGTGATCTGCTCGATCACCTCGTCCGAGCCGGTGGTGACGATGGTCATGCGCGACAGCGAGGGGTCCTCGGTCGGCGCGACGGTCAGGCTTTCGATGTTGTAGCCACGGGCCGAGAACAGCGCCACCACGCGGGACAAGGCGCCGGGCTCGTTTTCGAGCAGCACGGCAATGATGTGTTTCATGGCTGTCGTCCTGCACAACCCTCAGACCGGCGGTGGTAGCCGCCAGCCCCTGGTTGCGCGCTTCGAGGTTGAAAGGGTTTGAGTTCGGGTCCGTGCCTGCGGCCGATCGCCGCTGCCGATGACCGCGGCACACGATGACGTGCCAGGCCTCGAGCAGTGCCGTCCGACCAGAAGCAATCAAAGGTCTTCGGACCCCAGCAGCATTTCCGAGATGCCCTTGCCGGCCTGCACCATCGGCCAGACGTTTTCGGTCGGGTCGGTGCGCACGTCGAGGAACACGGTGCGATCTTTCAGCCGGATCGCCTCGCGCAGCGCTCCCTCGACGTCCCCCGGCTTCTCGACCAGCAGGCCGACATGGCCGTAGGCCTCGGCCAGCTTGACGAAGTCGGGCAGCGCATCCATGTAGCTGTGCGAATAGCGGCCACCGTAGTCGAGTTGCTGCCATTGCCGCACCATGCCCAGGTAGCGGTTGTTCAGCGACACCACCTTCACCGGCGTGTCGTACTGCTTGCAGGTCGACAACTCCTGGATGCACATCTGGATCGAGCCCTCGCCAGTGATGCAGAACACGTCGGATTCGGGCTTGGCCAGCTTGATGCCCATCGCATAGGGCAGGCCCACGCCCATCGTTCCCAGCCCGCCGGAGTTGATCCAGCGGCGCGGCTGCTCGAACTTGTAGTACTGCGCCGCCCACATCTGATGCTGACCGACGTCGGACGTGATGTAGGTGTCCCTGTCGCGGGTCAGCTGCCACAGCATGTCGACTACAGCCTGCGGCTTGATGACATCGTCGCTGCTGCGGTAGGCCAGGCAATCGCGCTTGCGCCAGTCGTTGACCTGCGACCACCAGGCCGAGAGCGCCGACGCGTCGGGTCTGGACACGGCATCGCGCAGCTGGACGATGAGCTCCTGCAGCACGTCCTTCACGTCACCCACGATCGGAATGTCGACCTTCACGCGCTTGGAGATCGACGATGGATCGATGTCGACGTGAATGATCTTGCGCTCGACGGACGCAAAGTGCCGCGGATTGCCGATCACGCGGTCGTCGAAACGCGCACCCACGGCCAGCAGCACGTCGCAATGCTGCATGCTCATGTTGGCCTCGTAGGTGCCGTGCATGCCCAGCATGCCCAGGAAGCGCGGGTCGCTGGCAGCCACCGCGCCCAAGCCCATCAGCGTGTTGGTGCACGGGAACCCGAGCAGGTCGACCAGCTCGCGCAGCTCGGCCGACGCATTGCCCAGGATCACACCGCCCCCGGTGTAGATGTACGGGCGCCGGGCCTGCAGCAGCAGCTGAACGGCCTTGCGGATCTGCCCCCCGTGACCCTTGCGCACCGGGTTGTACGAGCGCATCTCGATGCTGTCGGGGTAGTGGAAGGGCGCGGTCTTGAGCGACACATCCTTCGGAATGTCGACCACCACCGGCCCCGGCCGGCCGGTGCGTGCAATATGGAATGCCTTCTTCAACGTGGTCGCCAGGTCGCGCACGTCCTTGACCAGGAAATTGTGCTTGACCACCGGTCGCGTGATGCCGACCGTGTCGCATTCCTGGAAGGCGTCCAGCCCGATGGCCGGCGTCGGCACCTGCCCGGTGATGATCACCATCGGGATCGAGTCCATGTACGCGGTGGCGATCCCGGTCACGGCGTTGGTGACACCCGGCCCCGAGGTCACCAGGGCGACGCCGACATCGCCGGTGGCGCGCGCATAGCCATCGGCCGCGTGTACGGCCGCCTGCTCGTGGCGGACCAGCACGTGCTGGATGCTGTCCTGCTTGTACAGCGCGTCGTAGATGTACAGGACCGCGCCACCGGGATAGCCCCAGAGGAACTTGACGCCTTCAGCCTGAAGGCAGCGGACCAGGATTTCCGAGCCATTGGGCTCGGTGAGAGGAGTTTGCGGCTGTGCCATTGCGGCACGCTTGACTTCCGCGGCAGACATGTCCATGAGGAACCTTTGTGAATTTCTCTGACGAAAAACCATCGGTGCGCCTCCGTCGCGTTCTCGTGAAACGGCTTCGGCGCCTGCGCGATCAAATCACCGACATCCAGGTCGGATGCTCGGTATCGGACCCTAAAGAGCGTTGTGCGAAGCAGCATTATGGCATCGGGCAAGCCCTGTTCCGCCACTGTCGGTCGGCCCCTGGGGGTCGTTGATAATCCGCGCCGGTTCAAGCCGTGCGTCGACGCCCGGCGGAGCACGCATTGGCCACCCGCAAAGAACTGTCGGATTTCCTCAAGAACGTCGAGAAGCGCGCCTTCAAACGCACGGTCTATGCCGTGCGTGACGACGAGGCGGCGCTCGACATCGTGCAGGATTCGATGATTCGCCTGGCCGAAAAGTACGTCGACCGGCCGGCTTCCGAGTGGCCCATGCTGTTCCAGCGCATCATGTCGAACGCGACCATGGACTGGTTTCGCCGGCAGAAGGTTCGCAACGCGGTGATGCAGAACCTCTCCGACTTTGAATCGTCGGAGGACGGTGACGAATTCGACCTGCTGGAATCGCTGCAATCGGTGGAAGGTGCGCTAGGCGCCGAGAGTGCGGCGGATTCGGTGTCGAGGGAACAGATCTTGATGTTGATCGAGTCTGAGATCGCCGAGCTGCCGGCGCGTCAACGCGAAGCCTTCCTGCTGCGTTACTGGGAGGAGTTCGACGTGGCGGAGACCGCGGCTGTCATGGGTTGCTCCGAAGGCAGTGTCAAGACACATTGCTCACGGGCCGTTCATTCCCTGGCGAGGGCCCTTCGAGCCAAGGGAATCACACCATGAACCACACCTCAGAAGGCCACCGCGCACCGCTCGCGACCGTCGAAGCCCGATTTGGTGCACGTCTGGCGGCCAGCCTCAACGAACGCGCGGCGACTGTGCCGCATGACATTTCCGAGCGCTTGCGGTTCAGCCGCGAGCAGGCGTTGAGCCGCGTGCGCCCGGCGGCCACCACCGTCACCTCGCCGGTCATCGCCGGCTTCTCCTCGCGCGCTGCAGCCGTGCTGGGCAATCCTGGCGGCCTCTGGCTGCAGCTGGCGGCGTGGATGCCGCTTGCCGTGCTGGTTGCCGGGCTGGTGCTGATCCAGGAATGGACCACCCGTGAACAGGTGCTGGCGGCCGCCGAGATCGACGCCGTGTTGCTGGCCGATGACCTGCCTCCCACAGCCTGGGCCGACCCTGGTTTTCGTGAATACCTGAAAGCCCCGACGCCGTGAGCCTGGGTCGCCTTGCCGCCCTGTTGGGGCTGGTCGGGCTGGCGGCCGCGGTCGCTGCACAGACGCCGGCCATCAAGACTGCGACAGCCGCACCCGCCAGCAAAATGCCGGCAGAGGCAGGGCCTGCCTGGGCCCAACTGCCCGCCGCGCAGCAGGCAGCGCTGGCACCGCTGCACGGTCAATGGCGCAGCCTGGACGCAAACCGGAAGGACAAATGGATCGCCGTGGCGCAACGCTTCCCAGCACTGCCGGCTGCCGAGCGCCAGCGCGTGCAGGCGCGCATGGCCGAATGGGCCAGGCTGTCGCCAGCCGAACGCGGGCGAGCACGCCAGAACTTTCAGGAACTGCGAAACCTGCACGTCGACGACCGCCAGGCCCTGTGGGAGGCCTACCGGTCATTGCCGGCCGAGCAGCAACGTGAGCTGGCGCAACGTGCGCGGCCGGCAGTGCGTGCGTCGGAGCCGGCTGCCACCGTCAAGCGCAATGTGCCCGTCAACACCGGCCTGGCGCACGGAAAGTCGGTGACACCGACCGTCGTCCAGGCCAGGCCCGGTGCCACCACCAACCTGGTCACCAAAGCACCCGCGCCGCCCGTACACAACCAGCCGGGCCTGCCCAAGATCGTCGCCACCGAAGGCTTCGTGAATCGGTCCACCCTGCTGCCCAAACGCGGCCCGCAAGGCGCGGCGGCCCTGGCGCCGCCGGCATCTGCAGCCTCGGACAGCCATCGGCGGCCGTGAGTCCGCCCCACGGCCCTGCCCCCCTGGCGCCGGGGCTCGTACGGCGCATGGCGTCGTTTGTCTACGAGGGGCTGCTGCTGTTCGGAGTGCTGATGCTCAGCGGCTGGATGTATGGCAGCATGACCCAGCAGCGGCACGCGCTGCAAGGTCGGACGGGTTTGCAGGGGGTCGTCTTCGCGGTGCTGGGGCTGTATTTTGTGTGGTTCTGGTCCCATGGCGGCCAGACCCTGGCGCAAAAGACATGGCGGCTTCGCGTCACGGCCGCCGACGGCCGGCCGCCGGGCGCACCGCGTGCGGCATTGCGCTACCTGTTGAGCTGGTTGTGGTTTTTGCCCAGCCTGGCGGCCATCCATCTGGCCGGCCTGTCCAGCGCCACTGCCATCGGCAGCACCGTGCTGGCCGGCATCCTGGCCTACGCCGCCAGCAGCCGGCTGCTCCCCGGGCGCCAGTTCCTGCACGACGTGCTCAGCGGCACGCGCATCGTCGACGTGCCAGCGGTCGTGCGGCGCTGAAGCGGCAGAATCGGCAGACATGAGCCATCCGCACAAAGGCCGCACCGGCTTGATCCGAATTGCCTACGCAGCACGCCATTCCGCTGACGGGCTGGCCGCCGCGTGGCGACACGAAAGTGCCTTTCGGCAGGAACTGGTGCTGGCACTGTTGATGCTGCCGGCCGCCTGGTGGCTGGGACGCGACTGGACCGAACGCCTGCTGCTGATGGCCGCCCTGTGCCTGGTGCTGATCGTCGAATTGCTCAATTCCGGCATCGAAGCCGTGGTCGACCGCGTGTCGCTTGAGTTGCACCCCTTATCCAAGCGGGCCAAAGATTACGGCAGCGCCGCGGTGATGCTGTCGCTGCTGCTGTGCGGTGGCGCCTGGGGCAGCGCCTTGTGGCAGAGACTGCAGCCATGAGCGGCACCTCGTTCGGCCTGTGCGTGTTCTGTGGGTCGCGCTCGGGCACCGACCCCGCCCATGCCAGCGCGGCACGCGACATCGGCCGTGGTCTGGCCGCACGCGGCTGGCAGCTGGTCTATGGTGGCGGCCGTGTCGGCCTGATGGGCGTCGTGGCCGATGCGGCCAAGCAGGGCGGCGCCAGGGTCACCGGCGTGATCCCCGAATCACTGATGCGGCGCGAAGTCGGTCATCAGGGCCTGGATGAACTGCTGGTCGTCCCCAGCATGCATGTGCGCAAACAACAGATGGCCGAGCGTGCCGACGCCTTCGTCGCCCTGCCCGGCGGGCTGGGTACGCTGGAGGAGCTGTTCGAGGTCTGGACTTGGCGCCAGCTGGGCTACCACGACCGGCCGATCGCGCTGCTGAACACCGGGGGTTACTACGACCTCTTGCTGGACTTCTTGCTGCACAGCACGGCGCAGCAGTTTGTCAGCCAGGCACAGACCGATTTGCTGATCGTCGAGCGCGACCCCGCCGTGCTGCTCGAGCGCATTGCCGAAGCGTTGCCGGCCGCGCGGACGGGCCAGGCCCCTGACCTCAGCCGCAGCTGAGGCGCCAATTCGATCGTCACGCGCCGAAGCGCGCCGGTGCTCAGACTGCGGCTTCGTCGGTCTCGCCGGTGCGGATGCGGATGACCTGTTCGACCGACGTCACGAAGATCTTGCCGTCGCCGATCTTGCCCGTCTTGGCCGCCTTGACGATGCCTTCGATGCAACGGTCGACGTCGTCGTCCTTGACCACCACCTCGATCTTCACCTTGGGCAGAAAATCGACCACGTATTCCGCGCCGCGGTACAACTCAGTATGTCCCTTCTGCCGGCCGAAGCCCTTGACCTCGGTGACAGTGAGTCCGGACACCCCCAGGTCACCCAGCGCTTCGCGAACTTCCTCGAGCTTGAACGGCTTGATGATGGCGGTGATCTGTTTCATCGCTGCTCCGGATGCGGATTTTGACTGACTCGATTTAAGCACGGAACTTCGACGTGATGGGATAGCGCCAGTCGCGGCCAAAGGCTCGATGCGTGATGCGAATGCCCACCGGCGCCTGGCGTCGCTTGTACTCGTTGAGCTTGATCAGCCGCGTGACGCGTTCGACGTCGGCGCGTGCATAGCCGGCAGCCACGATGTCCTCGATGCCCTGGTCTTCTTCCATGTAGCGCGCCAGGATGCCGTCGAGCACCTCATAGGGCGGCAGACTGTCCTGGTCGGTCTGGTCGGGACGCAGTTCGGCCGAGGGTGCCCGCGTAATGATGCGCTCGGGAATCACGGCACGCACCGTGCCATCGGCGCGCAGCGTGGGCTGTTGGTTGCGCCACTCGGCCAGCCGGTAGACCAGCGTCTTGGCCACGTCCTTGATGACTGCAAAGCCACCCGCCATGTCGCCATACAAGGTGCAATAGCCGGTGGCCATCTCGCTCTTGTTGCCGGTGGTCAGCACGATCCAGCCCGACTTGTTGGACAAGGCCATCAGCAGCGTGCCACGAATGCGCGCCTGCAGGTTCTCTTCGGTGGCGTCGTCGGCCAGGCCCGCAAACTGCGGTGCCAGCGTCTCACGAAAGGCGTCGAACATCGGCGCGATGGCCAGCTCGTCATAGCGCACGCCCACACGACCGGCCATATCACGCGCGTCGATCCACGAGATGTCGGCGGTGTACGGTGAAGGCATCATGACCGTGCGCACGCGGTCAGCACCCAGCGCGTCGACCGCCAGCGCCAGCACCAACGCCGAGTCCATGCCACCCGACAGACCGATGATGGCGCCCGGAAATCCGTTCTTGCCCAGGTAGTCGCGAACGCCGGTCACCAGCGCCTGCCAGACCTGGGCCTCGGCTGAAGGCAGAGGCTCGATGCGTCCGCTCGGCACCCCACCGGCATCGACATCCAGCTGCAGGCTGTCCTCGGCAAAACTGAGCGCCCGCGCCCGCACCTGGCCCTGCGCGTCGAGTGCAAAAGAGGCACCGTCGAACACCACCTCGTCCTGCCCGCCCACCAGGTGCGCGTACAACAGCGGCAGCCCCGATGCGCGCGCTCTGGCGGCCATGCGGGCTTCGCGCTCGTCGGCCTTCTCGATGTGAAAGGGCGACGCGTTCAGCACGCACAAGAGCTGGGCGCCGGCATCGCGCGCCAGCCGTGCTGGTTCGTCGAACCAGGCATCCTCGCAGATCAGCAAGCCCACCCTGACCCCATCGACCGCGAAGACCACGGCAGCCTGGCCCTCGTCGCGGCCTGACGTGAAGTAGCGCCTTTCGTCGAACACCTGGTAGTTCGGCAGCTCCCGCTTGCTATAGGTGGCCAGCACCTTCCCGCCGGTCAGCACCGAGGCCGCATTCAGGCGCTTCTGCACAAGATGCGACTTCGACCTAACATCGCCGCGCTCGCCCAGCTGGTGCGGGTGGCCCACCACCACATGCAAGCCTTCGCAGTCCGCCAGGTCGGCCGTCAACGCCAGCAGGGCTTCACGGCAGGCGCTCATGAAGGCGGGACGCAGCAACAGGTCTTCGGGCGGGTAGCCGCTCAGGGCCAGTTCGGGCGTCACCACCAGCCGTGCGCCTGTGGCGTGCGCGCTGCGGGCGATCTGCGCAATGCGCTGCGCGTTGCCCGTCAAATCACCCACGGTGGCGTTGAACTGCGCCAGAACGACCTTCATCACGCCAGACCCTGAGCCGGAGAGCAGAACATTTCGACTGACGAGTATCGCATCAGGGTGCATCCCTCCGTCGGCGACATCGCCGCCGAGGACTGGAACCGTCTGCTGCTGCGCCAGGCCCAACCGACCCCGTTCATGCGCCACGAATACCTGCTGGCGCTTGAGGCCTCGGGCTCGGCCACGGCCGGTACCGGCTGGCACCCGCAGTTCCTGAGTCTCGAGCACGAGGGCCGACTGCGCGCGGCTTGCGCGCTGTATCTGAAGACCCATTCTTACGGCGAGTACGTGTTCGACTGGTCGTGGGCCGACGCCTACCGCCGCCACGGCCTGGACTACTACCCGAAGGCGCTGGGCGCAGTGCCCTTCACGCCGGTGCCGGGCAGCAGGCTGCTGGCCGAAGACGAACCGGCCCGCGACCTGCTGGTTCAGGGCATCGAACAGCTGGCCCGGCAGGCGCAGCTGTCGTCGGCCCATGTGTTGTTCTTCGACGAACACGACCGCGCCGCCTTCGAGCGTGCCGGCTGGATGCTGCGCCAGGGCGTGCAATTCCACTGGCAGCAGGACCCGGCCCATCCGCTGGCCGACTTCACGGCGCTGCTGGTCAGCCTGCAGCGTGACAAGCGCAAGAAGATCCAGCAGGAACGTCGACGCGTGACCGACGCCGGCGTGAGCTTCAGCGTGCATGCCGGCGCCGCCATCGACGCTGCGCACTGGGACTTCTTCCACCACTGCTACACGCTGACCTACCGGGCCCATCATTCCACGCCCTACCTGACGCGCGACTTCTTCGCCCGCATGGCGCGCGACATGCCCGAGCACTGGGTGCTGTTCACGGCGCATCAAGACGATGCGCCGATCGCCTGCTCACTGATTGCGGTCGATGCGGCGCAGCGCACTGCCTGGGGCCGCTACTGGGGCGCCACGCAGTACATCCCCTGTCTGCACTTCGAGGCCTGCTACTACCAGCCGCTGCAGTGGTGCATCGCCAACGGCTATGCGCGCTTCGAGGGCGGTGCCCAGGGCGAGCACAAGATGGCGCGCGGCCTGCTGCCGGTGGCCACCGGCTCGGCGCACTGGGTGGCCGAGCCGCGGTTTGCCCACGCCATCGCCGAAGCGCTTGCCCGTGAGCGCGAGGGCATCGTGCAGTACGTCGATGAACTTCGCGAGCACAGCCCGTTCAAGAACGACGAAGGCCACCTCGCCGTGGCCCCGAACTGAATCTCGAAGGGCGGCCGCCGCGGCAGCCGCGGATCACCCCGTGACGTTGACCTTGGTCCAGGCTTCGATGCCTTCGATGACATCACGCCGCGCGCTCTCAGGGCCTTCCCAGCCCAGCACCTTGACCCATTTGCCTTGCTCCAGGTCCTTGTAGTGCTCGAAGAAATGCTGGATCGTGCGCAGCCGCATCGGGTTCAGATCCTCGATCTTCTGCCATTGCGAATAGATCGACAGGATCTTGTCGATCGGCACCGCCACCAGCTTGTTGTCGCCGCCAGCCTCGTCTTCCATCTTCAGCACGCCCAGCGCCCGGCAGGTCACTACCACACCCGAGAGCAAAGGCACTGGCGTGATCACCAGCACGTCGACCGGGTCGCCGTCGTCGGCCAGGGTGTTCGGGATGTAACCGTAGTTGCACGGGTAGTGCATCGACGTGGCCATGAAGCGGTCGACAAACAGGGCGCCGCTCTCTTCGTCGACTTCGTACTTGACCGGATCGGCGTTCATCGGAATCTCGATGATCACGTTGAACTCTTCGGGTGCCTTGGCCCCCGGGGTCACGTTGTGCAGGCTCATGGGGATGTCTCGGGTTGGCGCAGCGCGGATTCTAGGCATCGGCCTTGCCACGGCCTGACACATGCGTCATGTGATGCCGGTGCGGCTGCTTTCCGGGCAAAAACAAGCGCTCGGGAAATCCCGTCGCGGAGGGGGCGGGCTATCCCTTAGCATCCGCACGCGGCGCGCCGGGCCTCTCAGCCAGAGTTCGGGCCATCCCGGTGCAACAGCCAACAGCATTCATCACAACGATCCGAACGAGGAAGGAGATCTCTCCATGTCGACGACGACAGCGCTCTACGCAGCGCTAGCTTGCGGCCTTGCGGCCGTCATTTATGGCTTTGTCCAGCGCAGCTGGATCCTGAGCCAGGACGCGGGCAACGCCCGCATGCAGGAGATCGCGGGCGCGATCCAGCAAGGTGCCGCGGCCTACCTGGCACGCCAGTACCGCACCATCGCCATCGTGGGCGTGGTGCTCGCGGTGCTGATCCTGATCTTTCTCGGCAAGATGGCGGCCATCGGCTTCGTCATCGGCGCCGTGCTGTCCGGCGCCTGCGGCTTCATCGGCATGAACGTGTCGGTGCGCGCCAACGTGCGCACCGCGCAGGCCGCCACGAAGGGCATCGGCCCGGCACTGGACGTGGCCTTCAAGGGCGGCGCCATCACCGGCATGCTGGTGGTGGGTCTGGGCCTGCTGGGCGTGGGCATCTTCTTCCTGGTGCTGACCGGCGGCACCAAGGTGGATTCCGACACCCTCAAGCCGCTGCTTGGCCTGGCTTTCGGTTCGTCGCTGATCTCGATCTTCGCGCGTCTGGGCGGCGGCATCTTCACCAAGGGTGCCGACGTCGGCGCCGACCTGGTGGGCAAGGTCGAAGCCGGCATCCCCGAAGACGACCCGCGCAACCCGGCGGTGATCGCCGACAACGTGGGCGACAACGTCGGTGACTGCGCCGGCATGGCGGCTGACCTGTTCGAGACCTACGCCGTGACGCTGATTGCCGCCATGACGCTGGGCGCACTGGTGGTGACCGCGGCCCCGGTGGCCGCCGTGATCTACCCGATGCTGCTGGCCGGCGTGTCGATCATCGCGTCGATCATCGGCTGCGGCTTCGTCAAGGCCAGCCCCGGCATGAAGAACGTGATGCCGGCGCTGTACAAGGGCCTGATCGTGGCCGGCGTGATCTCGCTCATCGCCTTCTACTTCGTCACCACCATCATGATGCCGGCCGACGCGCTGGGCGCCAACACGCACATGCGGCTGTTCGGTGCCTGCATCGTGGGCCTGGTGCTGACGGCGGCCATGGTCTGGATCACCGAGTACTACACCGGCACCAACTACAAGCCGGTGCAGCACGTGGCGCAGGCCTCGACCACTGGCCACGGCACCAACATCATCGCCGGCCTGGGCGTGAGCATGAAGTCCACCGCCTGGCCGGTGCTCTTCGTCTGCCTGGCGATCTGGGTTTCGTTTGCTCTGGCCGGCCTGTACGGCATCGCGGTGGCCGCGACGTCGATGCTGAGCATGGCGGGCATCGTGGTCGCGCTCGACGCCTATGGCCCGATCACCGACAACGCCGGTGGCATTGCTGAGATGGCCAATATGCCCGACAGCGTGCGCGACGTCACCGATCCCCTGGACGCCGTGGGCAACACCACCAAGGCCGTGACCAAGGGCTACGCCATCGGTTCGGCCGGCCTGGCCGCGCTGGTGCTGTTTGCCGACTACACGCACGCGCTGGAAGCGCGTGGCATGCACCTGGCTTTCGACCTGTCGGATCACAAGGTGATCGTCGGACTGTTCATCGGCGGCCTGATCCCCTACCTGTTCGCTGCCATGGCGATGGAAGCCGTGGGCCGCGCTGCCGGCTCGGTGGTGGAAGAAGTGCGCCGCCAGTTCCGCGAGATCAAGGGCATCATGGAAGGCACGGCCAAGCCCGAGTACGGCCGCGCGGTCGACATGCTGACCACCGCGGCGATCAAGGAAATGATGATCCCGTCGCTGCTGCCGGTGGTGGTGCCGATCCTGGTCGGCCTGCTGCTCGGCCCGGCCGCGCTGGGTGGCCTGCTGATGGGCACCATCATTACCGGCATCTTCGTCGGCATCTCGATGTGCACCGGCGGCGGCGCCTGGGACAACGCCAAGAAGTACATCGAGGACGGCCACCACGGCGGCAAGGGCAGTGAAGCGCACAAGGCGGCCGTCACCGGCGACACCGTGGGCGACCCCTACAAGGACACCGCCGGCCCGGCCGTCAACCCGCTGATCAAGATCATCAACATCGTGGCGCTGCTGATCGTGCCGCTGCTGCCGATGACCGCGTCCACCGTCAAGGCCGAAGCGCCTGCGGCAGGCGCTGCCACGGCTGCCCCCGCCGTGGCGACGACGCCTGCGGCCGGCGCCGACGAAGCCTCGGTCAAGGTCGAAGGCGGCGTGGTCAAGTTCTACTTTGCTTCGGCCAAGGCCGACCTGGCCGGTGGCGCGCAAGCGGCGCTGGCCGATGTCGCCAAGGGCGTTGCCGACGGCAAGAAGGCGGTCGTCAGCGGCTACACCGATGCCTCGGGTGATCCGGCCAAGAACGAAGAACTGGCCAAGCAGCGCGCCTTCGCCGTGCGCGATGCGCTCAAGGCCGCGGGCATCGCCGAGGACAAGATCGAGCTGAAGAAGCCCGAGCAGAGCACCGCCGGCGGCAGCGCCAGCGAAGCGCGGCGAGTCGAGGTGACGCTGCAGTAGCCTGCTGCGCACTGACCTCCCCATCGGGGCCAGCACACGCTGGCCCCTTTTTGTTGTCCACGTCGCCTGCAGCAGCGCTGGCCGACAATGTGGCGATCGCTTCCACAGGCTGCCGCCTTGTCCGCAACGCCCGACGTCAAACCCGCCCCGGTACCGCGTGTGCTGTCGCTCATCGCCCCGATGACGCAGCTCAACACGCCCTACCCGTCGACCGCCTACCTGAGCGGCTTTCTGCGCTCGCGCGGCATCGACGCGGTGCAGGAGGACCTGGCACTGGCGCTGGCGCTGGACCTGCTGTGCGCGTCGGGCCTGGGTGCGGTACATGACGAGGTGATGGCGCAAGCTGGCCCACAGGGTGCGCGTACGCAGGCCTTCTGCGCCGAGTTCGAGCGCTACCGGTCCACCATCGACGCCACGGTCGCCTTCCTGCAAGGCCGGGACGCCACGCTGGCGCACCGCATCTGCAGCCGTCGCTTTCTGCCCGAGGGACCACGCTTCGAGACACTCGAGGTCTACGTCGACCCCGACGGCGGTGACCCCATGGCCTGGGCCTTCGGCACGCTCGGTGTGCAGGACCGGGCGCGCCACCTGGCGACGCTGTACCTGAACGACATCGCCGACGTGCTGCGCGAGGCCATCGACCCCCGCTTCGAGTTCGTTCGCTACGCCGAAAGCCTGGCGCAGAGCCAGGCCACGTTCGACCCGCTGGCGCAGGCCCTGGCCGCGCCGCCCAACCTGATCGACCGCCTGCTGCAGCGCCTCACGCTGGCCGTCATCGACCGCCATGCGCCCACGCTGGTGCTGGTGTCGGTGCCCTTCCCGGGCGCCGTCTACGCCGCCTTTCGCATCGCGCAGACCATCAAGGCCCAGCATCCACAGATTGCCCTGGCGCTGGGTGGCGGCTTCGTCAACACCGAACTGCGCAAGCTGAGCGACCCGCGCGTCTTCGACCATTTCGACTTCGTCACCCTGGACGCCGGCGAAAGACCGCTGCTGGCGCTGCTGGAACACCTGCAGGGCCGCCGCAGTCGCAGCCGCCTGGTGCGCTGCTTCGTGCGCGACGGCGGTCAGGTGCGCTATGTCAATCTCGCCGAGCCCGAGGTGCCCTTTGCCGAGGTCGGCACCCCGACCTGGGACGGCCTGCCGCTGGACCGCTACCTGTCGCTGCTGGACATGCTCAACCCCATGCACCGGCTGTGGTCCGACGGGCGCTGGAACAAGCTGACCGTGGCGCTCGGCTGCTACTGGAAGAAATGCAGTTTCTGCGACGTCGGGCTGGACTACATCTCGCGCTACGACGCGGCCAGCGCCGAGACCCTGGTCGACCGCATCGAGACCATCGTCGCCGAAACCGGCCAGACCGGCTTCCACTTCGTCGACGAGGCCGCACCGCCCAAATCGCTGAAGGCGCTGGCGGCCGAACTGCAGCGGCGCCAGCTGTCGATCTCGTGGTGGGGCAACGTGCGCTTCGAGAAATCGTTCAACCCGGCGCTGTGCCAGCAGTTGGCCGACAGCGGCTGCATCGCGATCTCGGGCGGGCTGGAGGTGGCGTCGGACCGCCTGCTGACGCTGATGAACAAGGGCGTCTCGGTGGAGCAGGTGGCGCGCGTGACCAAGGGTTTCAGCGACGCCGGCATCCTGGTTCACGCCTACCTGATGTACGGCTTTCCGACGCAGACGGTGCAGGACACCGTCGACGCGCTGGAATACGTGCGCCAGCTGTTCGCCCAGGGCTGCATCCAGTCGGGTTTCTTCCACCGTTTCGCCTGCACCGTGCACTCGCCTGTGGGCATGCAACCCGAACGCTTCGGTGTCACGCTGCAGCCGCTGCCAGACGGCGGATTTGCGAAGAACGACGTCGCCTTCATCGACCCCACCGGGGTCGACCACGACGCGCTGGGCGCAGGGCTGAAGAAGGCCATCTACAACTACATGCACGGCATCGGGCTCGACCAGGACGTGCGCAGCTGGTTCGACCTGGCCGTGCCCAAGCCGCGCGTGCCGCGCAACCGCATCGCGCTGGCACTGGCCGGCAAGGCCTGAGGCGTGGCGCCACCCTTCGGGGATGCAAGGCCGACTTGGGCCTACGATCGAACGATTGCCCTGACCGGAGACCCCCAGCATGCAACGACGCGACATCCTTTGTGCCCTGGCCGCTGGTGCCGCCAGCGCCGCCACCCCCACCGTGCGGGCACAGGCCAGCGCCAGACCCATCCGCATCATCGTGCCCTTCGCACCGGGCGGGCCGATCGACCAGACGATCCGGCTGATCGCCGAGAAGTCGCGCGACGCACTGGGCACGATCGTGATCGAGAACCGGCCCGGCGGCGGCGGCGGCATCGGTGTCGACCTGGTGGCCAAGTCCGCTCCCGACGGTCACACGCTGGGTGTGGCTGCGGTGGCCATGCACGCCATCAACCCCTGGCTGTTCGCCAAGCTGCCCTACCATCCGATCAAGGACTTTGCGCCCATCACCCAGGTGGTGCGCATTCCCAATGTGCTGGTGATGAACGCCGACACCGCAAGGCGCTTGAAGATCAGCAGCCTGAAGGACTTTCTGGCCTATGCGCGCGCCAACCCGGCCAAGCTGAACTACGGCAGCGGCGGCAATGGCAGTGCCGGCCATCTGGGCGGTGAGATCTTCAAGTCCAGGGCCGGCTACTTCGCCGTGCACATCCCCTACGGCGGCGGCGCGCCGTCGCAGCTGGCACTGCTGGCCGGCCAGGTCGACTACACGCTGGACAACCTGGCCACGGTAGGCCCCAACATCCGCGCGGGCAAGATCGTGCCGCTGGCCGTCACCACCGCGCAGCGCAGCAGCTTTCTGCCCGAGGTGCCGACCATCGCCGAAACCTTCCCGGGCTTCGAGATCGACACCTGGTGGGGACTGATCGCGCCTGCAGGAACGCCCAAGGACATCGTGACCCGACTGAACAGCGCCTTCGTTGCCGCCCTGGAAAGCCCCGACATCAAGTCGCGCTACGCACAGATGCTGGCTGAGCCGCGGCCGAGCACGCCCGAGCAGTTCGCCACGCTGATCCAGCGGGAATGGCAACGCTACGAGGGCGTGGTCAAGGCCAGCGGCGCCAAACCCGTCTAAGCGGGTCGGCGGAGGCGCCGTGGAACGCGGCGACATCGAGGTGAATTGAGCATCGACAACGGTGCGCCCTTGATCTTTGTGCGCAGGGGTCCACACTGGCGTTGTGGAGATCACCTGATGCCGCAGATTCGCCGGGCCGCCGTGGCCGGCCGCTTTTATCCCGACACCGCGCGCGCACTGCAGGCCGCGGTGGTGGCGCACCTGGGCCACGCCGCCACGCCCGACCATGCGCTGCACGGGACCCCCAAGCTGCTGGTGGTGCCGCATGCCGGCTATGTCTATTCCGGCGACGTGGCCGCCAGCGCGTATGCGTTGTTGACGCCGCTGCGAGGACGCGTGCGCCGGGTCGTGCTGCTGGCGCCGACCCATCTGGTGGCGGTGCGCGGCCTGGTGGTGCCCACGGTCGACGCTTTCGAAACCCCGCTGGGCCGGGTGACGGTCGATCATGACGCGCTGGCGCTGATTGCCTCGCTGCCGCAGGTCGGGGTCAGCGACCAGGCGCACGCGCTCGAGCACGCGATCGAAGTTCAATTGCCGTTCCTGCAGATCGTGCTGGGCAATGCCTTCAGTCTGGTGCCGCTGGCGGTGGGCGACGCCCAACCGCACGAGGTCGACGCCGTGATTGAGCGGCTGTGGGGCGACGATGAGACGCTGATCGTGATCAGCACCGACCTCTCGCACTACCGGCCCTATGAGCAGGCCTGCGAGCTGGACCGCCAGACCGTGCTGCGCATCCTGAACTTCGCCGACGACCTGCGCGGTGACGAGGCCTGTGGCGCACGCTCGTTGAACGGCGCGTTGCGCGCGGCGCGACGCCATGGTCTGCGGCCGCAGCTGCTCGACATGCGCAACTCGGCCGACACGGCCGGCACCGATCCCGATCGCGTGGTGGGTTATGGCGCAATCGTGTTCGAAGCCGCACCGGAAGGCCCCGACCCAACGCCCGACGGTGATACGGACGATGCCGCCGGGTCGTTTGCAGCCGACCGCGATCTCGAGTTCGGCCCGGCGCTGCTGGCGACGGCGCGTGCCGAGATCGCCAAGACGCTGTTGTTGCCCGCGCTCACACCAGAACCCACGCCCGCAACCACACCCGCGGCGCACCCGGCGCTGGCGCTGCCCGGGGCCAGTTTCGTCACCCTGCACGACGCCCAGGGCCGGCTGCGCGGCTGTGTCGGCCACCTTGCAGCCCACTGTCCGCTGGGTGACGACGTGCGCGCCAACGCGCACGCCGCGGCATTCACCGACCCCCGCTTCAGCGCGCTGAGCGCTGCCGAGTGGCCCGGCCTGCGCATCGAGGTCTCGGTGCTGGGCCCGCTGGAACGCTTGTCGGCGGCGGCCACACTGGATCAGGCGGCGGCGGCACTGCGCCCGGGAGTCGACGGCGTGGCGCTGCGCTGGCGCCGCCGCCACGGCACATTCTTGCCACAGGTCTGGTCGGTGCTGCAGCAGCCGCAGGAGTTCCTGCAGGCGCTGCTGCGCAAGGCCAGACTGCCGCCTGAGTTCTGGGCCGGTGACATCGAGCTCTGGCGCTTCCCGGTCAGTTCGTTCCAGGATCCGCCGCATGGCGATCGCCACTGAGGCCGGACCGCGTGCTGGCGGGCTGGCTGAGCCGCCGCTCGCGCAGGCGCACCCTGCCCGCTGGTGGCAGCGTCTGGACGATGGCCGCCTGCAATGCGACCTGTGCCCGCGCGACTGCCGGCTGCACGAGGGCCAGCGCGGCCTGTGTTTCGTGCGCCAGCGCCAGGGCGACGGCATGGTGCTGACTGCCTACGGCCGCAGTTCGGGCTTCGCGATCGATCCGATCGAGAAGAAGCCCCTGCACCACTTTCATCCCGGCTCGGGCGTGCTGTCGTTCGGCACTGCCGGCTGCAACCTGGCCTGCAAGTTCTGCCAGAACTGGGACATCTCCAAGAGCCGCGAGATGGACCGCCTGCAGGACCGGGCGTCGCCCCAGCAGGTCGCGCACGCCGCGCTGTCCCGAGGCGCGGCCAGCGTGGCGTTCACCTACAACGACCCGGTGATCTTTGCCGAATATGCGATGGACACGGCCGACGCCTGCCATGCGCTGGGCATCCACACCGTGGCCGTGACCGCGGGCTACATTCACGCAGGACCGCGACGCGAGTTCTTCGCCCGCATGGACGCGGCCAACGTCGACCTGAAGGCCTTCAGCGACGATTTCTATCGGCAGCAGACCGGCTCGCACCTGGCACCTGTGCTCGACACGCTGCAGCACATCCGACACGAATCGGCCTGCTGGCTGGAAATCACCACGCTGCTGATCCCGGGCCTGAACGACAGCACGGCCGAGCTCCAGTCGCTGACGCACTGGGTGGCCACGGAACTGGGGGCCGACCTGCCCTTGCACTTCACGGCCTTTCATCCCGACTACAAGCTCGACCGCGTGCCCCGCACGCCGACGGCCACGCTGCAGCGTGCGCGGCGCATCGGTCAGGATGCGGGGCTGCAGCATGTCTATATCGGCAACGTGCGTGACGTTGAAGGCACAAGCACCTTCTGCAGCGATTGCCGCGCGCCATTGATACGGCGCGACGGTTACCGCATCGTGCGCAACGAACTCGACGCGAGCGGCGCGTGCCCGTTTTGCGCTACCGCAATGGTCGGTCATTTCAGTTCGCGCCCAGCGCACACGCCAAGCCGCTTGTCCCCGACGTGATTGCCCCGGCCGCGGGTGCTGGCTAGATTGCAACCCAGCAATCAGGAGATCGGCATGGACTTTTCGCATTCCCCCAAGGTGGTGGCGCTGCAGGACCACATGATGGCGTTCGTGCGCGAGCACGTGGTCCCGGCAGAAGCCGAGTTCGAGGCCGAGATGGCCACGCTGCGCGCCGCCGGCAACCCCTGGCAGGCCACGCAGACGATGGAAGGTCTGAAACTCAAGGCCAAGGCCGCGGGCCTGTGGAACCTGTTCCTTCCCGACAGCAAGGTCGGCGCCGGGCTGAGCAACCTGGAATACGCGCCGCTGTGCGAAATCATGGGCCGTTGGCCGCTGACCGCCGAAGCGATGAACTGTTCGGCGCCCGACACCGGCAACATGGAAGTGCTCGAGCGCTACGGCACGCCCGAGCAGAAGCAGCGCTGGCTCGAGCCGCTGCTCGACGGGCGCATTCGTTCGGCCTTCGCGATGACTGAACCCGCGGTGGCCTCGTCCGACGCCACGCAGATCGAATGCCGCATCGAACGCGACGGCGACGACTACGTGATCAACGGCCGCAAGTGGTGGACCAGCGGCGCGCCCGACCCGCGCTGCGAGATCTTCATCCTGATGGGCAAGACCGACCCCAGGCGGCCACCTACCGCCAGCAGTCGATGATCCTGGTGCCGCGCCACACGCCGGGTGTGACCATCGAGCGAGCGCTGTCGGTGTTCGGCTACGACCACGCGCCGCACGGACACGGCGAGGTCAGCTTCAGCAACGTGCGCGTGCCGGTCAGCAACATCCTGCTCGGTGAGGGCCGCGGCTTCGAGATCGCCCAGGGCCGGCTCGGCCCCGGCCGCATCCACCATTGCATGCGCCTGATCGGTGCTGCCGAGCGTGCGCTGGAGCTGATGTGCCGCCGCGCGCTGGTGCGCAAGCCCTTTGGCCGTGCGCTGTCCGAGCAGGGCGTGACGCGCGAACGCATCGCCGATGCGCGCATCCTGATCGATCAGGCAAGGCTGTTGGTGCTCAACGCCGCCGACCGCATGGACAAGGTGGGCAACAAGCACGCCAAGCGCGAGATCGCGATGATCAAGGTCGCGGCGCCGAACATGGCCTGCCAGGTCATCGACTGGGCGATGCAACTGCACGGCGGCGCGGGTGTGAGCGACGACACGCCGCTGGCGCACATGTACGCCGCCGCACGCACCATCCGCTTTGCCGACGGCCCCGACGAAGTGCACCGCAACCAGATCGGCAAGCTCGAGCTGTCGCAGTACCTGGTCAAGGCCTGAACGTTCGGCTCCGGCGAATCGGTGCCCGGGTACCGGGCTTGCTCAGACCGGCGGCCGGTTTGCCGGCGCTAAACTGCTGCTGATGTTGAAGCTGCTGCGCGCGCTGCTGACCGGCCTGCTGGTGCTGTCCCTGCCCTTGCAGGGCCTGGCGGCCTGTGGATTGCCGGGCTGCGTCAGCGGCAAGGCGGCAGCGCAGCATGCGCCGCCAGGCGACGTGATGGTGCATCCCGCAGCGCATGGCCAGCATGCCCACCACGCGCAGGGTGCTGCTGCAGCCGCCACCGATACGGCGCCTGTCCACCAGGATCACGCCTTGCTCAAATGCTGCGGCAACGCCTGTGCGGTTGCGGTCCTGTCCATGCCCATCCCCTTCGCGCAGGTGCCGACCCGCTTCGCCGCGCCGCTGCCGGGACCGGCGCCCTTGTACCCAGGCGTGATCCTCGCCGGGCTCGAACGACCGCCCAGACCTTTTCTCGCGTAGACGTCGGCACGCCTGGCCCGGTGCGGCTGCGCACCGGCCGAAGGCATGACCGACGATCGATCCGGCCCGCGATGCTGTCGCGGCAGTCGGTGCCGAATTTCCCATCGCGAGGATGGCATGTCCCGATTTCTGCTTCGCTGGCTGCTGGCCGCGCTGTGCACGTTCGCTGCATCGTCGGCCGCGGCCCAGCGCCAAGGCGACGCCCATGCCGCCGACCCGCTCGACGCCAAGACGTCGGTGCCCAGGCTGATCTACCGCTCATCGCTGGCAGCGCACCGCCGCCTGGACGACGACAAACCGCTGTCCTGGCGCGAAGCCAACGACATCGTCGGCCGCATCGGAGGCTGGCGCGCCAACCTGCGCGAAGCCAGCCGACCTGACGCTGCCCCATCGGCACCGCCCGGCGCCGAGCGCAGCCCCCGCAAACCCTGAGGCCACCGCATGACGATCGAAACCTTGAACCGACGGCCCCGCGGGACTTTGGCACTCAGCCTGGCTGCCTTGAGCATGCTTGCCGGCTGCGCCAGCTTCAGCCCGGACGGCGCCTTCGGTGTCGTCGAACGCAGTGCGCGCCAGCACCTGGACAAAGACCTGAAGTGGGCACGCAGCGACACCGAACGCAGCGCGATCGCGCAGCGCGTCGACGCACTGCTGGCCAGGCCGCTGACAGTGGACGATGCCGTGCAGCTGGCACTGCTGAACAACCGCGGCCTGCAGGCCGATTTTGCCGAGCTTGGCATCGGCGAAGCCGAACTCGTGCAGGCTGGACGTCTGCCCAATCCGGGCTACAGCTTTGCGCGCTTGCGGCGTGGCGACGAAGTCGAACTCGAACGTGGCTTGCACTTCAACCTGGCGCGCCTGCTGGCGATGCCCTGGATCACCGAGATGGAATCGCGCCGATTCGCGCAGACCCAGCACCGGGTGACGCAGCGCGTGCTGTCGCTGGCTGCCGACACACGAAAGGCCTACTACAACGCCGTGGCTTCCGAAGAAGCCGTTCGCTACCGGCGCCAGGTGCAGCAGGCGGCCGAGGCCGGCGCGGAACTGGCGCGACGCATGCAGCGCATCGGCAACTTCAGCAAGCTGCAGCATGCACGCGAACAGGCCTTCTCTGTCGACGCGTCGCTGAATCTGGCGCGTGCCGAGCAGGCCCGGCGTGCCACGCGCGAGCGTCTGACCCGGCTACTCGGTACCTGGGGCGAGCAGACGGCGTTCCAGCTGCCCGAGCGCCTGCCTGACCTGCCCAGGACCGTGGCCGATCAGCCTGACATCGAACGGGCAGCCATGGCCCAGCGGCTTGATGTTCAGGCTGCCAAGCTCGCAGCCGAGCAGATGGCCAGCAACCTCGGGCTGACGAAGACGACTCGCTTCGTCAACGTGCTCGAATTGGGCGCCTTGCGCAACGGCAGCAACGAGGCGCCGACCCAGCGCGGCTGGGAGGTGGCGGTCGAACTGCCCTTGTTCGACTGGGGCGCTGCGCGCGTGGCGCGAGCCGAGGCGGTCTACCTGCAGGCCGTCAACCGCGCCGCCGAGACCGCAGTCAACGCACGCTCTGAGGTCCGGCAAGCCTACTTCGCGTATCGATCAGCCTACGACATCGCCATCCATCAGCGCGATGTACTGCTGCCGCTGCGCAAGCTGATCGCCGACGAAAACCTGCTGCGCTACAACGGCATGCTGATCGGCGTGTTCGAGCTGCTGGCCGACGCGCGGCTGCAGATCGCCAGCGTCAACAGCACCATCGAGGCTTTGCGCGACTTCTGGATCGCGCAAGCCGACCTCGGCCTGGCCCTGATCGGCAAGCCCGGCCTGACCGCGGCGAACGCAGCCCCGATGGCCGGCGAAGACAGCACCGGCGCCAGCGCTGGCCATTGAGCGCCATGACCCATTCGAAGGACGACCCCATGTTCTCTCGCCGCCACTTTCTGGGCCGCGGCGGTGCCATCGCTGCGGCAGTCTCGGCAGCCGCCGTCAGCAAGGTGGCGCTGGCCGCCCTGCCCGAGCCGGTGATCCAGACCCGGCCCGACACGATGCCGCCGCTGCTGCCCCCGAACGGCCAAGCCTACAACCCGGTGGTCACGCTCAATGGCTGGACCCTGCCCTGGCGCATGAACCAGGGCGTCAAGGAATTCCACCTGGTGGCCGAGCCGGTGGTGCGCGAGATGGCGCCCGGCTTCAAGGCGCACCTGTGGGGCTACAACGGCCAGAGCCCGGGCCCGACGATCGAGGTGGTCGAAGGCGACCGCGTGCGCATCTTCGTCACCAACAAGCTGCCCGAGCACACCAGCGTGCACTGGCACGGCCAGCGTCTGCCCAACGGCATGGACGGCGTGAGCGGCCTCACGCAGCCGGGCATCCAGCCGGGCAAGACCTTCGTCTACGAGTTCGTGGCGCGCCGGCCTGGCACCTTCATGTACCACCCACATGCCGACGAGATGACGCAGATGGCAATGGGCATGATGGGCTTGTGGATCACGCACCCGAAGTTGGACAAGGGCGCGAAGCACCCGCTGATCGACGAAGTCGACCGCGACTTCTGCTTCCTGCTCAATGCCTACGACATCGAACCTGGCGCCGCCACGCCGAAGATCATGACCATGCTCGACTTCAACCTGTGGAGCTGGAACAGCCGCATCTTTCCCGGCGATAGCCCCGCTGGTGGCGCGGCCTGGGCGATCGCGTGCGCATCCGCGTGGGCAACCTGACGATGACCAACCATCCGATCCATCTGCACGGCCACGAATTCACCGTCACCGGCACCGACGGCGGGCCCACGCCGAAAGGCTCGCGCTGGCCCGAAGTGACGACCGACATCGCGGTCGGCCAGATGCGCCAGGTCGACTTCATCGCCAATGAGGAAGGCGACTGGGCCTTCCATTGCCACAAGAGCCACCACACGATGAACGCGATGGGCCACGACGTGCCGACCTTGATCGGCGTCGATCATCGCGACGTGGTTCGCCGCATCACGCAGCTGGTGCCCGACTACATGGTGATGGGCGAACGTGGCATGGCCGACATGGCCGAGATGGAGATGCCACTGCCCGACAACACGGTGCCGATGATGACCGGCGACGGACCTTTCGGCTCGGTCGAGATGGGCGGCATGTTCAGCCTGCTCAAGGTGCGAAAAGGTCAACCCCGCGGCGACTACAAGGACCCGGGCTGGTATCAACATCCACCCGGTACGGTGGCCTACGAGTGGACCGGCGCCCTGGCCGAGCCGGCCCGTTTCAAGGCCGAAGGTGTTGCAGCGACGCAGCCAATCACTCGCCCGGCGCGGGACGTCGAAGTCCAGGTGCGCAAGCCCGGTGGCGCATCGCGCGGCCATGCCGGGCACTGAACCCGCGCTTTCCAGCATCGTCAAGACCACCAGGAAGGAACAACCATGGACAGAAATCGGATCCGACTGCTGCTCGCCACACTGGCCGCGATCGCCGGCCTACCGGCCCGGGCGCACGGTGACGGGGCGCACGATAGGTCGACGGCGCCAGCCGTGAAGGAACAAAAGGCCTGGGGCATTGCCGGTGACGCCGGCCAGGTCCGACGCACGGTTGAGTTCGTGATGAACGACGAGATGCGCTTCACACCCGACCGGCTGCAGGTGACGCAGGGTGAAACCCTGCGCCTGAAGATCCGCAACGGCGGCAAGCTGCTGCACGAATTCGTGCTTGGCACCAGGGCCGAGCTCGACGCACACGCCGCATTGATGCTCAAGTTCCCGAACATGGAACACGAGGAGCCGTACATGGTTCATGTCCAGCCCGGCGGCAGCGGCCACATCATCTGGACCTTCAACCGCGCCGGTGATTTTGATTTCGCATGCCTGATCGCCGGCCACTACCAGGCCGGCATGGTCGGCAAGGTCAAGGTCACACCCAATCCCAGGAGTCCCACATGACGCGTCGACAACACCGCCGGGCCCAATTGGCCGACCGCCGCCAGGCGCTGAAGGCCGCTGCCTTCTGCCTGCTGGCCGCCTTGGCGCCAGCCACGCCGGCGCGGTCCGAAGGCCCGCTGGTCGAGGTCTGGAAGAGCCCGACCTGCGGCTGCTGCAAGGACTGGATCGCACACCTCGAAGCCAACGGTTTTCGCACCCGCACACACGACCGCGGCAACACCGCCAAACGTGCGCAACTCGGCATCGACATCCGGTACGGCAGCTGCCATACCGCCTTTGTAGACGGTTATGCGATCGAAGGCCATGTGCCGGCTGCCGATGTGCGGCGGCTGCTGAAAGAGCGGCCCGAGGCCATCGGCTTGGCCGTGCCCGGCATGCCGATCGGCTCGCCCGGCATGGACGGGCCGGCCTATGGCGGTCGACACGATCCCTACGACGTGCTGCTGCTCACGCGCGACGGGGGCACGTCGATTTACCAAACGCACCGTTGACACCTTCAGGAGTCCCAGGGTCGGTCCCTGCCTCCCCGGCGCTTTGCCCTCAGGTTCAGCCCGCGCGCCAAGCCGCCACCAGCGCGTCGGGCACCTCGATGCCGTCGGCCAGTGCCTTGCGGCGCAGCGCCTCGCGCCGTGCGCCCGGCAACCGAACGCCGTCGTCGCGCTGCATCTCGGCCACCAGCACTTCGACACGGGCCAGGAAGCTGTCGCGTCCCGCCAGCGCACCGGGGTCGATGACGATGAAGGCCTGGCCGATGCCGGGGCGGTTGCCTTCGTCGACGAAGAAGCTCGAGGCCTCGAAGCCGAAGTTGGCGCCGATCACGGCGGTGACCAGCAGTTCGACCACCAGCGCCAGCATCGCGCCCTTGGGCGACGACACCGCGCCGATGGGCAGCATCGAGCCGGTGAGCCCGGCCTTGGGGTCGGTGGTCGGTTGACCCTGGGCGTCGAGCGCCCAGCCTTCGGGAATGGCCTTGCCTTCCTTGGCCGCCACCATCAGCTTGCCACGGGCCACTTCGCTCAGTGACAGGTCGATCATCAGCGGATCGGCGACGGCACGCGGGAACACCGCGGCCACCGGGTTGGTGCCGAAGATCGCGTGTCGGCCACCGGCAGCCGGCATCGCGGCCGGTGAATTGGCAAAACCCAGGCCGACCATGCCGGCGGCCGCGGCCGCACGCAGGTGGTCGACGACCACGCCGCAATGGTGGCTGCGCACGACACCGGCAAAGACCACGCCCTGCACTGCCGCGGCGGCCACGGCCTCGGCCACGGCAAGCTCGCAGGCGGGAAAGGCCAGACCTTCCTGGGCGTCGACCACCAGTGCGCCGCCCTTGCGGTGCAGCAGCTGCGGCCGTGCCGCGCCATTGACCCGACCGTTGCGCAGATGGGTGGCGTACTGCGCGACGCGGCTCAGGCCATGCGAGCCCAGGCCCTGGCTCTCGGCCAGCACCAGCGCGCGCGCCGTGCTATCGGCCATCGCCGGATTGGCCCCCGCCGCTTGCAGCTGGCGGCTGACCAGGGCGTGCAATTCATCGACCGGCAGCTTCATTGCAAGACCTGCATCAGCTTGTCGGCGATGAGAAAACTCACGCGCTCGTTGGCCTCGGTGGTCACGCCGGCAATGTGCGGCGTCAGCAG
Organism: Rubrivivax sp.; assembly: GCA_016707445.1. Taxonomy (GTDB): domain Bacteria; phylum Pseudomonadota; class Gammaproteobacteria; order Burkholderiales; family Burkholderiaceae_C; genus Rubrivivax. Next base: position 901,884 of record JADJHR010000003.1, on the reverse strand, counting down.
CAGGTTGGGGCAGTCTTCGAAATGTGCAGCCGCGGCCAGAGGCTCGACCGCGAACACGTCGATTGCGGCACCACCCAGCTGGCCGGTCTTCAGCGCCGCGGCCAGTGCCAGTTCGTCGACGATGCCACCGCGCGCCGTGTTGATCAGCACCGCGCCGGGCTTCATTGCGGCGATGCGTGCCGCGCTGAACAGGCCCCGCGTGGCGTCGACCAGGGGCACGTGCAGGCTGATCACGTCGCTCATCGTCACCAGCTCGTCCAGGCCGACACAGCGCACGCCGTTTTCCGCATACACCGGGTGGTCAGCGTCCATCATCGCGTCGAAGGCGACGACGGCCATGCCCATGCCGAGCGCCAGGCGCGACGTCAGCTGGCCGATCGAACCGAAGCCGATCAGCCCCAAGGTCTTGCCCGCCGCTTCTCGTCCGTTGGACAAGGCATTGCGCGGCCAGTTGCCGGCGGCAACTGCAGCCGTCGACTGGTAGGCTCCACGCAGCAGCAGCATCGCGCTGGCCACCACGTACTCGGCCACACTGAGCGCGTTGGCACCGATGGCCGGGATGACCTGCAGCCCGCGCGACTGGCAAGCCGCCACGTCGATGTTGTCCAGCCCCACGCCCAGGCGGCCGATGGCCTGGCAGCGCACCAGGGCGGCCAGCAGGTCACCGCGCACCTGCGTGCGGTTGCGCACCACCAGCGCGTCGGCGGTGGCGGCCTCGGCCAGCAGGCGCTGCGGATCGTCGACCAGCCTGGGGTCGTACAGCACGTCGTGCGCGGCGCGCAGCTGCGCGACGGCGCGCTCGTCCATGAACTCGCTGATGACGATCCGCGCCACGCTCAGGCGCTTTCGTACAGGCGCGTCAGCACGAACTCGCGGTGGCCCAGCGACTCGGCCGCAGTCAGCCGGCCGTTGGCGGTGCGCAGCATGTTCTCGAGCAGCTTGTCACCCGCCTGATCGAGCGTGATCTCGCGCTGCAGCAGCCCGGTCACGTCGACGTCGATGTGCTCGATCATGGTGCGCACGGTGCGCGGGTTGGCGCAGATCTTGATCACCGGCACGATCGGGTTGCCGATCACGTTGCCCTGCCCGGTGGGGAAAAGGTGCACCGCATAACCCGACGCGGCGCACAGCGTCACCATCTCGGCAGCGGCAGAGCTGCTGTCCATGAACCACAGGCCGGGGTGGGTGGGCATTTCGGCCTTGTCGATGACGCCGTCGACCGTGCACTTCTTGCCGATCTTCTGGATGTTGCCCAGCGCCTTTTCCTCGATCGTCGTCAGGCCGCCGGCGATGTTGCCCTTGGTCGGCTGGCTGTCGGACAGGTCGCTGGTCTTGTGGCGGTTGATCACGTCCTGGTAGCGGTTGAACATGAACATGAACTGATCGCGCACCTTGTCGTTGGCGCAGCGCGCGGCCACGATGTGCTCGCCGCCGGTCAGCTCGGTCGTCTCGCCGAAGCACAGCGTGCTGCCCAGTGCGTGCAGCTTGTCGAAGGCATCGCCCACTGCCGGGTTGGCGCCGCAACCGCTGGTGGTGTCGCTTTCGCCGCACTTGGTGCTGACCCACAGCTCATGGATGGGGCAGACCTCGCGCTGCTTCTCGCTGGCCCACTGCACATATTCCTTGGCCACCTTGCTGGCACGCAGGATGGTGTCGTGGTCGCCGTGCAGCTCGATGCCGAAGCCCACCACCGGCTTGCCGGTTGTCTTGATGCCCTCGACCACCTTCTGCGTCCAGCTGTCCTCGATGCCGATCACCACCACCGCAGCCACGTTGGGGTTGCAGCCGGCGCCGATCAGGGTGCGGAAATGCAGGTCCAGGTCGGCGCCGAACTGCAGCCGGCCATAGGGGTGCGGAATCGCCATCGCGCCCTTGATGTTGTGCGCCACGGCCTCGGCAGCGGCATTGGACAGGTCGTCCAGCGGCAGGATGATGACGTGGTTGCGGACGCCCACGCGGCCGTTCTCGCGCCGGTAGCCGAGGAAGGTGGTGTCTTTGCTGATGATGCTCATGGTGTCCTCTTCTTACCAACGCTTCGTCTTGATGTTGTGCACGTGGGCGTGCTCGCCGGCGCTGATCGGCTTGACCACCTTGCCCATGTCGATGCCGTACTTGATGACGGTGTCGCCGACGGCCATGTCGCGCAGCGCGACCTTGTGCCCGATCGGGATGTCCTGCTTGGCGGTCACGCCGGTCATCTTGTCCTCGTCCATGATCCAGCCGCTCAGCGCCATGCCGGCCGTCACCCCTTCCACCACCACCACGGCCACGCTGTCGTGGGCGTCGTGCAGCACGAAATGAATCATCCCCATCTCCTGTTCAAACCTGTTCGATCTGGTGCACCCAGGCCCCACAGCGGGGCGGGCAGCACCGAACTATCGCCAAGCCACAAGCTCCTGTCAATCAAGTCATCTAGATGACCTGGATGTCTTGCCCAATCGCTGCCAGAATATGCCCATGCCGGCCCGCCACGATCCCCTGTTGCGCCACCCGACCGCAACCGGGCTGTCGGCGCTGGCCGCCATTGCGCCCGAGGCTGCGGGCATGCCGCTGTTTCGCGCCGTCAAGCGCGCCTTGCTGCAGGCCATCGAGCAAGGCACCGTGACCGCCGGCGACGCCCTGCCCAGCGAGACCGTGCTGGCGCGCGGCTTCGGCGTGTCGGTGGGTACCTTGCGCCGTGCCGTCGATGACCTGGTGGCCGACCACATCCTGGTGCGGCGCCAGGGCCGCGGCACCTTCGTCGCCACGCACACCAGCGACCGCTTCCTGTTCCAGTTCTTCCACATCGAGCGCGCCGATGGCCTTCGTGACGCGCCCGAGGTCGAGCTGCTGTCGTTCGAGCGCACGCGTCTCGACGACGAGGCCGCTGCCGCACTGGGCCTGAAGCCGGGCGAGCCGGCGCTGCAGGTCGAGAACCGGCTGCGCCTGCAGGGACGGCCCGTGGTGCACGACCGGCTGCTGATACCGGCGGCGCTGTTTCGGGGCCTGACCGAGAAGCGGTGGCGCGAACGGTCGAACACCATCTACCACCTGTACCAGACCGAGTTCGCGATCACGGTGGTTCGTGCGCACGAACGGCTGCGTGCGGTCGGCGCCGACCGCAACACCGCACGTGTGCTCGGCGTTCCCCTGGGGCAACCGATGCTGCAGGTGCGGCGGGTGGCGATCGCGCTGGGCGGGCTGGCGGTGGAGTGGCGCGTGAGCACAGTGGCCACCACGCAGCATGAATACGTGAACCTGCTGACGCGGCCGACCTGAGCGGCTGAAAGCTCAGCCCGCACCCGGCTGCGTGCTGCCGCGCACGATCAGCGCCCAGGGCAGCGAGGCCGACACCGCCGGCCTGCTGAGCTTGAGCGCGTCGAGCAGCGAGCGCGCGGTCTGGGTGCCGATGGCATGGCGCGGCAGGCTCACGCTCGACAGCGCCGGGCTGAGCTGGCGCGCGATCGCGAAGTCGCCGAAACCCAGCAGGGCCAGTTGCCCGGGCACCGCGATGTGCCGGCGCGTGGCTTCGAGCAGCGCGCCGCAGGCCAGGTGATCGTTGGCAAAGGCCATTGCGGTGATCGGCGCAGCGCCGGCGCGCACCGCATCGCCCAGCACCTGGCGGCCGGCGTCGAAGGCGTCGCCCGCGGGCGACGCGATCACCGTGGCCAGTGCGCCGGCGTCGCGGGCCGCTGCCATGAAAGCCAGGCCGCGTTCGTGCGCGCGGTAGTCCTCGGCCACGCCGCTGTCGACGTAGGCCAGCCTGCGGTGGCCGGCAGCCAGCAGGTGCGCCGCCATCGCGCGGCCGACTTCGTCGTGGCTGAAGCCGATCTGCGTGAAGCGGGCGCGCTGCGTGCCCGGCGCCGGTGGATGGTGGTCCCAGATCTCGATCACCGGCGTGCCCGCGGCCTTGAGCCCGACCAGCAGCTTGAGCGTGGCCGGCGAATGGCGCCGCCCGGTCACGACCACGGCCGCCGGATGCCAACCCAGCAGCGCACGCAACAGTTGTTCCTCACGCTCTAGCGAATAGCTGGTCGACGCGATCAGCAGCTCATAGCCGGCGTCCTGCAGGCCGTCGCTCAGGCCCTGGGCGGTCTCGGCGAAGATCGAATTGGACAAGTTGGGCAGCAACACGGCAACGATGTTGCCGACCCCGCTGGCCAGCAGTCCGGCCTGCTTGTTGGGCACGTAGCCGGTGGCGGCCAGCGCGCTGCGGATGCGCGCTGCAGTGTCTTCGGCCACCATCACCGGCTCGCGCAGGAAGCGCGAAACCGTGATCGACGTGACGCCGGCGGCTTCGGCCACGTCCTGCAACGTGACGCGACCATGACCGCGGCGCGCCTGACGCGTGCTGATGGCCGAATTCTTCGTCGAGGGCACCGGGTTAGCCAGAATGGACTGCGCAGGATGGGTTGGCTATGTTAGCGGTAACAGTATCCGATGATCCCTGCATGACGCCAGACCTCAAACCCCTGCGCAGCCAACGCTGGTTTGCCGCCACCGACATGCGCGGCTTTGCGCACCGCCAGCGCATGCAGCAGATGGGCCTGCGCCGGGAAGACGTGCTGGGCCGGCCCATCGTCGCCATCATCAACACCTGGAGCGATCTGTCGCCCTGCCATGCGCACCTGCGCGAGCGTGCCGAGGCCGTCAAGCGCGGTGTGCTGCTGGCCGGCGGCATGCCCTTCGAGCTGCCCGCGATGAGCCTGGGCGAAGTGATGGTCAAACCCACGACCATGTTGTACCGCAACTTCCTGGCGATGGAGACCGAGGAGCTGCTGCGCAGCCTGCCGATCGACGGTGCTGTGCTGCTGGGAGGTTGCGACAAGACCACGCCGGGCCTGCTGATGGGCGCCATCAGCATGGGGTTGCCGGCCATCTTCTGCCCCGCCGGCCCGATGCTCAACGACCGCTACCGCGGCCAGCAGGTGGGTGCCGGCACGCACACGCGCAAGTTCTGGGACGACCTGCAGGCCGGACTGGTGTCCGAAGCCGAATGGGTGAAGCTGGAATCGCGCATGACGCGCAGCCCCGGCACCTGCAACACCATGGGCACGGCCAGCACCATGACGGCGATGACCGAGGCGCTGGGCCTGACCCTGCCCGACGCCAGCTGCATACCGGCGATGGACGCCGCCCACCCGCGCATGGCCGCCGACTGCGGCGAGCGCATCGTGGGCATGATCGGCGAGCAGCTGACGCCGGCACGCATCCTCAGCCGCGGCGCCTTTCTCAATGCCGCCGTGGTGCAGATGGCGCTGGGCGGGTCGACCAACGCCGTGGTTCACATCATCGCGATGGCGCGCCGTGCCGGCGTGGCGCTTGAGCTGGAAGACCTAGACGCCGTCGCGCGCCGCGTGCCGGTGATCGCCAACCTGTTCCCCAGTGGCGACCGCCTGATGGAAGACCTGCACTACGCAGGCGGCGTGCCGGCGCTGATGAACCGCCTGCGCAACGAGCTTTCGCTGGACGAACTGACGGTCAGCGGCCAGACCTTGCGCCAGCAGATCGACGGCCGCGAGGTCATCGACGACGAAGTCATCCGCCCGCTGGACCGCCCGGTCAGCGCAGAGCGCGCGCTGGCAGTGCTGCGCGGCAACCTGGCCCCACAGGGTGCCGTGATCAAGCCCAGTGCCGCCAACGCGCAACTGCTGCAGCACCGCGGACCGGCGCTGGTGTTCGACAGCCAGCCGCAGATGCTGGCCGCGATGGCCGACCCCGATCTCGCTGTCGACGAGAACACCGTGCTGGTGCTGCGCAACGCCGGCCCGGTGGGCGCGCCCGGCATGCCCGAATGGGGCAATCTGCCGATCCCCAAGCGGCTGCTCGAGCGCGGCGTGCGCGACATGCTGCGCATTTCCGACGCGCGCATGAGCGGCACGCACTTCGGCACCTGCGTGCTGCATGTCAGCCCTGAAAGCGCCGTCGGCGGGCCGCTGGCCCTGGTGCAGACCGGCGATCAGATCGAGCTCGACGTGCCGGCGCGGCGCCTGCACCTGCACGTGGCCGACGATGAACTGGCACGCCGCCGCGCCGCCTGGACAGCGCCCGCGCCAACTTTCGCGCGCGGCTGGACGCAGCTCTACCAGCAACATGTGACGCAGGCCCACGAAGGCTGCGACCTCGACTTCCTGCAAGGCACGGCGCCAACCCCCGAGCCACCGATCTACTGAGACCATGAACCCCTTCCAACAACTGCTGCGCAACCGCGCAAGCCGCACGCCCTGCGGCACCTGGGTGATGTCGGCCAGCCCCATCGTCGCCGAGGCCATCGGCAACACCGGCTTCGACTGGGCCGTGCTCGACATGGAGCACACGCCGCTCGACCTGATGGACCTGGTGCATTTGCTGCAGGCGGTGGGCAATACACCGATGGCGCCGCTGGTGCGCGTGCCCTGGAACGACACGGTCAACGTCAAGCGTGTGCTCGATGCGGGCGCGGCGTCGCTGCTGTTCCCCTTCATCCAGAACGCCGACGAAGCGCGCCAGGCGGTGGCTGCCACGCGTTACCCGCCCGAGGGCGTTCGTGGCATGGCCGGCATGAGCCGGGCTTCGCGCTTCGGCACCAAACCCGACTTCTTCAAGAACGCCAACGCCGAGGTCTGCGCGGTGTTGCAGCTCGAGACACCCGCTGCCATCGCGCAGCTCGAAAACATCGCCGCGGTGCCCGGTGTCGGTGGCCTGTTCGTCGGGCCGGGTGACCTGTCGGGCGCGATGGGCCATGTCGGTCAGATCACACACCCCGAGGTGATGGCGCTGATGGCGGACGCCGCACGGCGTGCGCAGGCGCTGGGCATGCCCATCGGCACCGTCGGTGGCACGCCCGAGGTGGTGGCGCAGTACCGCGCGATCGGCTATGACTTTGTCGCCGTGGCTTCCGACCTGGGCCTGCTGATGCGCGCGGCACAGTCCGCGGCACAGGCGCTGCGCGCGATCGACAACCCGGCTGCCGCGGCCGCGCCGGCGCTGAAGCCGCAATCCGGGTACTGAAGGCAGGCAGCATGGCCACGGTCGAACTCGGCGCCGTCAGCAAGAGCTACGACGGCAAGACCACCGTCATCCACGGCATCGACCTCGAAGTCCGGCATGGCGAGTTCGTCGTCTTCGTCGGGCCCAGCGGCTGCGGCAAGAGCACCTTGCTGCGCATGATCGCCGGGCTGGAGCCGATCAGCGGCGGCGAAGTGCGCATCGACGGCCAGCGTGTCAACGAACTGCCGCCACGCAACCGCGACATCGCGATGGTGTTCCAGGACTACGCGCTGTACCCGCACAAGACGCTGTTCGAGAACATGGCCTTCGGCCTGCGCCTGCGCAAGACGCCCGACGCCGAGATCCAGCGCCGCGTGATGGACGCCGCCAAGCTGCTGCGCATCGACCACATGCTCGAGCGCCGGCCGGCGGCGCTCAGCGGCGGCCAGCGCCAGCGCGTGGCCATCGGCCGCGCCATTGTTCGTGAACCCAAGGTCTTTCTGTTCGACGAGCCGCTGAGCAACCTCGACGCGCAGCTGCGCAATGAGATGCGCAGCGAGATCAAGCGACTGCACCAGCGCCTGGGTGCAACCATCATCTACGTCACGCACGACCAGGTCGAGGCGATGACCTTGGCCGACCGCATCGCCGTGCTGTCGGGCGGCCATTTGATGCAGTACGACACGCCAGGGGCCATCTACAACCGGCCGGCAGCACTGTTCGTCGCCGGCTTCACCGGCGCGCCGCCGATGAACCTGGCCGACTGCAGCCTGGCTGCCGACCGCGTCGACCTGGGCGGCGCGCAGATCCGCGTGCCGGCGGGCCTGGCCGAACGTGCACGCCGCTGCGCGACGCTGAAGTTCGGCATCCGGCCCGAGAACATCACGCTGGCCGCCACGCAAGCTGACGCGCAGCGTGTGCCGGCGTTGGTCTCGCTGCTCGAGCCGCTGGGTGCCGAGACCCTGGTCACGCTGCGCATCGGCGCCGCCGAAATGGTGGCACGCGCGCCGGCATCGTTCCGCGACAAGCCCGGCACCGCGCTCGATGTGTACCTGAACCCCGAACACCTGCACCTGTTCGACGCCGACAGCGGCGTTGCCATCTGAGGAGACTGCCATGCAACGACGCTTCACCCTGGCCACCGCGCTGGCGGCCGCCGCGCTGATCTTCGCCAGCCTGCCCGCGCTGGCGCAGACCCAGCTGCGTGTGTTTTCGGGCGGGCAGAACCAGCGCCCTGACCTGATGCGCAAGCTGTTCGACCAGTACCAGAAGGCCAACCCCGGCGTCAGCATCAACATCGAGACCGGTGGCGGCACCAGTGAGCTGCAGCGCCAGTACCTGAGCACCGTGCTCAACGCCAAGGACTCGACGATCGACATCTACCTGATCGACATCGTCAACCCGGCGCAGTATTACGGCGCCGGCTGGCTGGAACCGCTGAACGCCTACGTCGGCGAACCTTCGGTCGCGCTCAAGCCTTACCTGCCGGTGTACGCCACGTCGAATGTGGTCGACGGCAAGGTGGCGGCGATGCCGGCCTTTGCCGACGCGATGTTCATGTACTACCGCAAGGATCTGCTGGAGAAGTACAAGATCGCGGAACCGAAGACCTGGGACGAACTGGTGGCGTCTTCGAAGAAGATCCAGGCCGGCGAAGGCCGCAGCAATCTGCAGGGCCTGTCGATCCAGGGCGCGCCGATCGAGGGCGCGGTCTGCACCTTCCTGCTGCCCTACTGGAGCCAGGGCAAGGACTTCAACGACGCCAGCGGCAAGCTCACGCTCGACCGCGCTGCAGCGTCCAGGGGCCTGCAGCAATGGCTGAACATGGTCGACGCCGGCGTCATCAAGAAGAACGTCGCCGAGGTGAAGACGCCCGACACGGTGAACGAATTCAAGGCCGGCCAGGTGGTGTTCGCGATCAACTGGAGCTGGGCCTGGGACCGCCTGAACGACGACGCCGATTCACAGGTCAGGGGCAAGGTCGGCGTGATGGCGCTGCCGGCCGTGGCCGGCGGCAAGAGCGCCACTTGTGTCGGCGGCTGGCAATGGGCGGTCAGCGCGTTCAGCAAGCACAAGGCCGAGGCGGCCAGGCTGGTGAAGTTCATGGCCGCACCCGAGGCCAGCCGCTTTCTGGCCGCGCAGGGGTCGCTGCTGCCCACCTCACTGGCCGTCTACACCGACCCCGAAGTACTGAAGGCCGCGCCCTGGTTCAAGGACGCTGCCAAGGCCGTGGTGGCCGGCCGCAGCCGTCCGATGAGCCGCGACTACGGCCAGGTCAGCGACGTCATCCGCACCACCACCAGCGCGGTACTGGCGCGCACCAAGACGCCCGACGAAGGGGTGGGCGAGATCAGCAGCCGCCTGGCGCGCGTGATGCGTTGAGCCCATGACAAAGCAAGGCTGGCTGGACCGCTTGCGCGACCCGAGCGAGAAGACGCTGGGGCTGCTGCTGCTGGCGCCCGCCTTCGCCTTGCTGGCGCTGATCGTCGTCTACCCGATCGGCAGGCTGATCTTCAACAGCTTCTACGACCTGCGGCTGTCGGGCGGCGGCGGCGCGAAGTTCGTCGGGCTCGAGAACTACGCGCTGGTGTGGGCCGACGCCGACTTCTGGAATGCGACCCGGAACACCGTGCTGATCACCGTCATCACCGTGCCCGGTGCGCTGGTGGTCGGCCTGGCGCTGGCGCTGCTGGCCAACCTGCCGTTCAAGCGCCAGTGGCCGGTGCGGCTGGCGCTGCTGCTGCCCTGGGCCCTGCCGCTGTCGTTTGCCGGCCTGATCTTTGCGTGGTTCTTCCACACCGAATACGGCGTGGTGAACGACCTGCTGCGCCGCGCCGGGCTGACCGAGCCAACGATGTGGCTGCTGCGCCCGCCGCTGGCCATGGCTGCGATCTGCCTGACCATCATCTGGAAGACCAGCAGCTTCATGGCGCTGATCCTGCTGGCCGGCCTGCAGATGATTCCGAAGTCGCTGTACGAAGCCGCCGAGGTCGACGGCGCCAGCCGCTGGCAGCAGTTCTGGGCCATCACGATCCCGATGCTGATGCCCAGCATCGTGGTGGCGCTGATCTTTCGCACCATCACCGCGCTGCAGACCTTCGACATCCCCTACACGATGACCAAAGGCGGCCCCGGCAACGCCACCGAAACCCTGGCCATGCTGATCCACAAGACCACCATCGACTACCTCGACCTGGGCTACGGCAGCACGCTGGCGGTGTGCATGTTCGTGCTGTCGATGCTGGTCACGGCGCTGTACCTGCGCCGTGTGGGGCAGAGCGCATGAAACTCTTCGACGCACGCGCGCTGCGCCTGATCGCCGCCGGCCTGGTGCTGATCAACGGCTTCTTTCCGGCGCTGTGGATCCTGCTCAGCTCGCTGAAGACCGAGGCCGAACTGGTCAGCAAGCCCATCAGCTATTGGCCGCAGAACCCCACGCTGGCCAACTACGTGCGCGCCTTCAACGACCAGCCGCTGCCGCATTACCTGTTGAACAGCGCGCTGGTGGCCATCGGCTCCACCCTGCTGTCGCTGGCAGTGGCCACGCTGGCCGCCTATGCCATCGCGCGGCTGAACCTGAAGCGCCGCCAGCTGATCCTGACCTGCATCGTCGCCAGCTCGATGTTTCCGCTGGTGACGTTGCTGGTGCCGATCTTCGAGACCATGCGCAGCCTGGGCCTGCTGAACACCTACATCGCGCTGATCCTGCCCTACACGGTGCTGAACCTGCCGGTGTGCACGCTGGTGCTGGTGAGCTTCTTCCAGAGCATCCCGCGCGACCTGGAAAACGCCGCCATGATCGACGGCTGCACGCGCCTGGGCGCGCTGTGGCGCGTGGTGCTGCCGCTGGCCGCGCCGGGCGTGTTCACCGCCGGCATCCTGGCCTTCGTCAACGCCTGGGACGAGTTCCTGCTGGCGCTGTCGCTCAATTCCAGCGCCGCCATGCGCACGCTGCCGGTGGGCATCACGCTGTACCAGGGCGAATTCGCCTTTCCGTGGCCGATCATCTCGGCCGCACTCATCGTCGCCATCGTGCCGGTGGCCGTCTTGATCGCGCTCTTCCAGGAGCGTGTGGTCGGCGGTCTCACGCAGGGTGGCTTGAAAGGATAACGAGCGACATGAACGTCATCCGCTACGGCATCGTCGGCTGCGGCAGCATGGGCCGCGAGCACATCGAGAACCTCTATGCAATGGGTGGTGCCTGCGTCACCGCACTGGCCGATACCCACGCCGCCAGCCGAGACTCGGCGCTGGCGCTGTGCCGCGATGCAGCGCAGGTCTTCCACCACCATCGTGAACTGCTGGCCAGCGGCCTGTGCGACGCGGTCGTCATTGCCACGCCCAACCACACGCACATCGACATGATGCGCGACGCACTGGCACAGCCCGATCTGCACATCCTGGTCGAAAAGCCGCTGGTCACCCGGATGGAAGATGGTCTCGAGCTGCTGCAACGTGCGCAGGGCCGCAGCGGCATCGTCTGGGTGGCGCAGGAATACCGCTACATGCCGCCGGTGGCCGAGATGATCCGCATTGCACACGACGGCGGCGTGGGCCGCATCCAGCAGGTGGGCATCCGCGAACACCGCGAGCCCTTCTACCCCAAGGTGGGCGACTGGAACCGCTTCAGCGCCAACACCGGCGGCACGCTGGTCGAGAAGTGCTGCCACTACTTCAACCTGATGGACCTGATCCTGAAGGAACAGCCGCTGCGTGTGTTCGCCAGCGGCGGCCAGCGTGTGAACCATCTCGACGAAAACTACGGCGGGCACCGGCCCGACATCCTGGACAGCGCCTACGTGGTGGTCGAGTACCCCAGCGGCGCCCGCGCCCTGCTGGACCTGTGCATGTTTGCCGAGAACTCGGTCGACAACGAGCAGATCATCGTGGTCGGCGACGAAGGCAAGCTGGAAAGCCTGCTGCCCAGCCTGACCTTGCGCCACGGCCGGCGCGAGGATTGGGGCCGACGTCAGGCCTGGGGCCAGCCTTCGGGCACCGGCAAGGGGGTCAACGTGCGGCGCGTGTGGGACACGGGCATCAAGTACGCCGGCCATCACTTCGGCGCCAGCTACATCGAGCATCAGCGCTTTGCTGCCGCGATCCGCGACGGCCGGCCGGCCGAGATCGGGCTCGAAGAGGGCCTGCGCGCCGTCGCCACCGGGCTGGCCGCCCACCGCAGCATCGACGAGGGCCGCGTGGTCGCGCTGGCCGAACTGCTGCCCGCGGGCTGGTGAGCGTCATGACCTACGCCCGCTATCCCAGCCTGCAAGGCCGCGTGGTGTTCATCTCTGGCGGCAGTTCGGGCATCGGTGCCGAGCTGGTGCGCGCCTTTGCGCAACAGGGGTCGCGCGTCGCGTTCTGCGGCACCAAGGCCGATGGTGGCCAGGCACTGATCGAAGAACTGTCAGCGGCTGGCGTACCTGCCCCCTGGTACACCGCCTGCGACGTGCGCGACGTGGCCGCCTACCAGGCGCTGCTGCAGCGCGTCATGGCCGAAGTCGGGCCGGTTCGCGTGCTGATCAACAACGCCGGCCGCGACGATCGACATGCGATGGAGGACGTGACGCCTGAGTTCTGGGACGAGCGCATCGCGCTCAATCTGAAGCACCACTTCTTCGCCATCCAGGCCGTGGCGCCGGCGATGACCGCGGCCGGTGGCGGCAGCATCATCAACATGGGCAGCGTGAGCTGGATGCGCGGCCGGCCCAACCTGGTGGGCTACACCACGGCCAAGGCCGGCATCCTTGGGCTGACGCGCACGCTGGCGCGTGAGCTGGGAGGCCGCAACATCCGCGTCAATGCGCTCGTGCCCGGCGCCATCGTCACCGAGCGCCAGAACGCGCTGCACCGCGATCCGGTGGCCGACCAGGCCTTTCTCGATGCGCAATGCCTGAAGATCCGGCTCGACCCCGGTCATGTCGCACGTCCCACCTTGTTCCTGGCCGCCGATGACAGCAACGGCATCACCGGCCAGCATGTGCTGGTCGACGCCGGCATCGCGCAGCAGTCGGTGATCAGCTGATCAATCGGCGAACGCAGGCTACCGAACCAGCGCCAGCTGGCGCGACTGCGCCACCAACTGCCCACTGGCGTCCCACAGTGCCCCGTCCTCGACCACGCGGCCGTGACTGAGGTCGTGCGTCCAGAACTCGCCCAGCATCCAGCCCGGCACCGGGCGCCGCCGCACGTGCACCGTCAGCTCGATCGTCGGCACCCAGCCCACCATGCCCAGCAGGCCGAAGACGGCGGGTGGAAAGGCGTCGGCAAACAACAGACAGGCCAGGGCATCGGGCGCGCGCCCGTCGCGAAAGCGGACCCAACCGCTGAGCCTGGCCTTGCCGCCGGCACGTGACGGCACCTGCTGCGGGTGCAGCCGCACATCCAGCCGCTGCAGGATCGGCAGTTGCACGCCCTGCGCATCGCCCGACCGGGCCAGGCAGAGATCGGGCGCCGGGATCTCGGGCATGGCCAGACTCAGCACCGGGCCGGCCTGATCAGCCAGATCGCCCGTGGCCGCCAGCACTTCCAGCCTCGCCTTGCCTTGCTGCAGCAAAGTGGCACGCACGGTGCTCAGCGCGCGGCCGCTGCGCAGGGTCTGCACGTCCACCTGGCAGGGCTGATCGGCCAGCCCGGGCCTCAGGTAGTGCACGGTGATGCTCAACGGGTCGGCCTGCGCTGGCACGGCCTGGCGCATCGCCGCCGCGGCCAGCGCCAGCAGATAGCCACCGTTCGGGTTGCTGCCGATGTTCCAGGCCGGATGCACGTGGCCGCCGAAAGCATGGCCGGGCTTGCCGTCGGATACCGCCAGCGGCAGCACCCGCAGGTCGTCGTCGAATTCGCTCATCACAGGTCCACACCGGGTTCGGCCCGCATTGTCGGGCCGCTGGACTCGCTGGTCTCGCTGGTCTCGCTGGTCTGTTAGCCTGCGTGGCCAAGCCCTTGGCGGCACGTGCGAGGCCCGTTCATGCCCACCCACCTGATCTACTCGTCCACCGCCAGCCACGCCATGACCCGGGCCGAGCTGCAGACCATTCTCGAAGACGCGCGCAGCGGCAACGCGGCACACGACGTGACCGGGCTTCTGGTCTACGTGGACGGTGTCTTCCTGCAGATCCTCGAAGGCGAGCGCGACACGCTGACCTCGCTGGTGTCGCGCATCACCAACGACACCCGGCACCGCGACCTGCAGATCTTCTACCAAGCCGAGGTCGCGCAACGTGTGTTCGCGAACTGGCGCATGGCCTTCGCCAGTGCCAGCGCACAAGACCTGGCGGCCTGGGCCGGCCTGGACAGCACGACCACGCTGGCCGCCACGCTGCAGTCGCTGCAGGGCCGGCCGGGCCAGGTGCCTCAGGTCATCGTCAAGCTGCTGGACACGCTGGCGGCGGACTGATCATGCAACCCGCGCCAGCGCCCTCCACGCCTAGAAGTCGTACCTGAAATTCACGCCCACGTAGCGCTGATCGTCCCGCGGCACGTAGCGGTTGATGTTGTTGCCCGAGTTCTGGATGAAGGTGGCGTAGCTTTCGTCGGTGACGTTCTTCACCAGCAGTGCCACGCGCCAGCCGGCCGCGCTCTTCAGCGCCACGCTCAGGTTCAGGATGCCGTAGGCCTTCTGCACAGAATCGGGCTGCTGCTGCAGGTCGAAGTTGGTCTTGCTCTGCCAATTGGCGTCGGCGCCGTACTCCAACGTCAGCCCGGCCGACAGCGGCTGCGTGTACGTGACGCGCAGGCTGGCCTTCCAGTCGGGCGCAAAGGGCAGCGGCTTGCCGTTGATGTCGCAGCTGGCCGCCGCGCCCACCGGGCAGTTGAAGTTCTTCACCCTGGCCTTGGTGTAGGCCAGGCCTGAATTGATCGACAGCTGCGGGGTCAGTCGCGCCTGCAGGTCCATTTCGACGCCCTTGGTCGACACGTCGCCGGCGTTGATCAGCCGCGTGACGACCACGCCGCCCACCAGGTCGGGCACGTTGGCCTGATAGCCGGTGTAATCGGTCTGGAAGGCCGCCAGGTTCAGCCGCAGCCGACCGTCGAGCAGGGTGTTCTTCAAGCCCACTTCGTAGGACTTGCTCTTCTCCGGCGCCAGCACGTTGTCCTGCGTCGGCGACATGTTGAAGAACACGTTGTAGGCCGGGCCCTTGTAGCCGCGCGAATAGGTCGCGTAGGCCATCATGTCCTTGCTGATGTCGAACTGCGGGCCGAAGCGGCCCGACACCGCGTTCTCGTTCGTCGAGCCTTCGACACGAGCGCGCGATGCACCGATGCCCGGCGCCGCGGCGGTGGAGACACGGCCGTGGTAATAGCTGAGGTCATCGTCGGTGTAGCGCAGGCCGGCGATTGCGCGCAGCGACTCGCTGAAGTTGAACGTGCCCTCACCAAACAACGACATGCTCTTGCTGCGCACGCCGTAGGTGGCCACGCCGGTATCCACCGTGGTCGTGGCCGCGCTGCATGGCACCAGCCCGCTGGGCAGCGCCAGCTCGGTCGACGCGGCGCAGCGCGTGGTGTCACGGCGGTAGACCTCGTCGTTCTTGCCCTCGATGTAGAACAGTCCGGCCACATAGTCGACGAAGCCCTTGCGCGTGGATGCGATGCGCAGCTCTTGCGAGGTCTGCTCGAAATCGAGTGTGCCCTCGTCGGCCAGGCGGTTGAAGTTGCGGTACAGGGTGCCCAGGCGGTCCTGGTCCTGGAACTGATGGTTCGTCCACTGCCGGAACGCGGTGATCGAGGTCAGCTGGTGACCGGCAAAGCTGTAGTCCACCTGCGCCGACAGGCCCTGGTTGGTGTCCGACACCCGCGTCTTCATCTCGCTGTTGATCTGCCGGTTGGTCGGCGACGCCACCGCCGGCGCGACGGCGGCAGCAAACAGCGGGTTCTGTGTCACTGCGCCGGTCGGGTAGGTGGTGACCGTGGTGCTGTAAGGCACGCCGGTCGGCGGCGTGTCGTCGGCCTCGACACGGTCGGCGATCAGGCTGATCTTCAAGTCCCGGCTGGGTGTGATGTCCAGCCGACCGCGCACGCCCTTGCGGTCGTAGCCGTTGACCTTGCTGCCGTCGAAGACGTTGGTCACGTTGCCGTCGTACTTGCCGGCCATCGCCGAGATCGATCCCCGCACCAGGTCCTTGGCCAGCTCGCCCGACACGCCCAGACGGATGCGGCGTTCGTTGCCCTGGAAGTACGAAAAGTCGATGTAGCCGGTGCGCTCCTTGCTCGGTGCGCGCGTGACGACGTTGATGACGCCGGCCGACGCGTTCTTGCCGAACAGCGTGCCCTGCGGGCCGCGCAGGATCTCGATGCGGTCGATCTCGACCAGGTCCAGCGTGGCCTGGCCGGGGCGCGCAGTGACCACGCCGTCGAGCACGGTCGACACCGTCGGCTCGACGCCGGGCGAGGTGCTGATGGTGCCCACGCCGCGGATGAACAGTGCCGAATCCTTGTTCGACGCGTTGGTTCGGAAGTTGACCGTCGGCACCTGGGCGCTGATGGACTCCAGGTTGTTCAGGTTCGATTGCTCGAGCGCGCCGCCACCGATCACCGTGATCGCGATCGGCGTGGTCTGCAGCGGCTGCACGCGCTTGGTGGCGGTGATCGTCACGGTCTCGAGCTTGCCGCTGTCGGGCGCTGCCGCCGGCGCCGACTGCTGGGCCAGGACGGGCAATGCGGCCAGCAGCGACAAGGCCAGCAGCGTGGGCCGGTGGCCGCGCGTGGGGCGAAGGTTCAGGCGGGGGGTCGATTGACGGCTGGACATGGTGTCTCCTGTTCGGGGCGGCCGAGGCAAGGCGCTGGATTCGTGCTGTTAGCGCTAACAGTGCACTTGACGCAGGTTAGCACCGCGCCCGTTCGGCGCGCACTGCGGCAAACCCGAGTGCCCGACGCCGGCACCACGCGGCGCCGGCTTCACGGCCGCTACATTGACAGCGAGCCTTCGCGAAAGGCCGTCTTGTCCAGCCAGACGTTGACCAGCACCGGCCGACCCTGGCGCGCCAGTTCTTGCGCGCGCTGCAGCGCCGGCAGCACCTGGTCGCTGTGCTGCACCAGCAGGCCGGCGGCGCCGAAACCGGCCACCACCTCGTGGTAGGCGCTGCGCGCCAGCACCGTGGCCACGTCGTCGTGCAGCATCTTCACCTGCTCGCGCGCGATCTGCGTCCAGCCGGCGTCGTTGCCGACCAACGCGATCACCGGCACCCCATGGCGCACAAAGCTGTCGAACTCGGCCAGCGACCAGCCGCAGGCACCGTCGCCCAGGATCATCCAGACCTCGCGCCCGGGCCGCGCCAGCGCGGCGCCCAGCGCAAAGCCGGCACCGACCCCCAGCGTGCCGAAGGCGCCCGGGTCGAGCCAGCCGAGCGGCCCGCGCGGGTGCAGCACGTAGGCGGCGGTGCCGACGAAGTCACCGCCATCGGCCACCAGCAAGGCGTCGTCGCTCATCGTCTGCTCGACCGCACGCAGCAGCGCCACCGGGTTCACGAACTCGCCGTGCTCGGCCGCCTGCTGATCGATCTCGGCTTCGCGCGCCTGGTCACGAACGCGCAGGCCCGCCAGCCAGTCGGCCCAGCGCGCAGCGCGGCCAGCGCCCTGCGCCGCCAGCGCCTGCAGGCTCAGGCCGGCGTCGCCGATGGCGGCGACCGCGGGCCGGCGGTTCAGCCGTGCGTCGCGCACGCTGCGGTTCAACGCCACCAGTGTGGCGCTGCGCCGCACGTGCCGGCCGTAGTCCAACCTGAAGTCGCAGGGCACGCCGGCCAGCAGCACACAGTCGGCCTCACGCAGCGCCTGCCGGCGCTGGTGGCGCAACTGCAGCGGGTGCTCGCGACCGAGCAGCCCGCGCGCCATGCCCGACAGGTAGACCGGCACGCCCAGTCGCTCGACGGCGACAGCCAGCGCGTCGGCCTGCTGCGACATCACCACGGCCTGGCTGCCCACCACCAGCAGCGGCCGCTCGGCCCGCGCCAGCGCCGCGCCGACGCGCGCCAGTGCCGATGTCGGCGCCTGTGGCGCCGCGGCATCCCGCAGCGGCGCCGCTGTTGCCTGGTCACTGCCAGCGAACATCTTGCGCACGTGGCGCTGCAGATACCAGCGCAGTGCCCGATCCGCGATCGACGTGCCCTTGCCGGCGGCATCGGCGTACCACTGGCGGATCGACGCTTCGTCGTACAGCAGGTCGACCGGGCATTCGACGAACACCGGCCCCGGCACACCAGAGCGCGCCAGCGCGAAGGCCTGTGCCACCGCCGGCCCCAGGTCAGCCACGCGCCGGACCTTGAAGAAGCGTTTGACATGCGGGGCAACCAGCGGGCGCTGGTCGATGTCCTGCAGCGCACCACGCCCCTGCAGCGCGGTCGGCGCCGCACCGCCGATCAGCACCAGCGGCGACTGCGCCTGCTGCGCGTTCTTCAGCGCCGTCAGCGTGTTGGTGATGCCCGGGCCCGCCGTCACTGCCGCCACGCCCGGGATGCCGGTCAGGCGCGAGGTGGCATCGGCGGCAAACACCGCCGTGCCTTCATCGCGCGTGTCGACGATGCGAATGCCGCGCGCCTTGGCGGCACTGAGGATCGGCGAGATGTGCCCGCCGCAGAGCGTGAACACGCTCTTCACACCCTGCGCCAGCAAGACGTCGGCGACGCGGTCGCCGCCATGGCGGGCCGCGCCGGTGTGCTGCGTCATCCGCTCAGCTCCAGACCACCGAACCGCGCGCCTCGTACCAACGCTCGAGCTCGGGCTCGACCGCCGCTTCGATGCGGTTGCGCCGGATCTTCATGGTCGGCGTGAGCATGCCGTTCTCGATCGCCCAGGGCTCGGCCGCGATGACGATCATGCGCACCTGTTCGTAGTCGGCCAGCTCGCCATTGACGTGCTTCAGCAGCGCGCCGAGCTCGGTCTCGACCTCACGACGGACCGCCGGGTCGCGCTGGCGCGGGCGCAGATTCTCGGCCAGCACCACGATCGCGTAGGCCGAGGGCTTGCCCACGCCGGAAACCATCGACATCTCCACCAGCGGGTTGGCGTTCAGGCGGTTCTCGATCGGTGCCGGCGCCACGTACTTGCCCTTGGCAGTCTTGAACAGCTCCTTCGCACGGCCGGTGATCTTCAGCATGCCGTCGGCTCGACGCTCACCCAGGTCACCGGTGCGGAAGAAGCCGTCGTCGGTGACCGACTCGCGCGTCAGCTCAGGCTGCTTGTAATAGCCGGTGCAGGCCGCGGGCGACTTGATGAGCACCTCGCCTTCGGGCGAGAGCCTGACTTGCACGCCGTCCATCGGCACGCCCACGTAACCGGGCTCGCTGAACTTGCCGTACGAGGCGAACGAGTACGAGTTGTCCTCGGTCATGCCGTAGCCCTCGCACAGGTCCAGGCCGATGCGGCGGTACCAGCGGATGAGGTCGGGCGGCAGCGGCGCCGAACCGCTGCCGGCGTAGACCACATGGTCCAGCCCCAGCCCCTTGCGCACCTTGCGGCCCACCAGCTTGCCCACGATGGGGATGGACAGCAGCCGATCGAGCTTGGCCGGCGGCATCTTGTGCGAACACGCCCTGCTGGAACTTGACATACAGCCGCGGCACGCTGATGAACAGCGTGGGCCGGGCACGCTGCAGGTCCTGCACGAACGTGTCCAGCGCCTCGGCAAAGTAGACATGCATCTCGCCGTCGTGCAGCGAAGACGCCTCGACGCAACTGCGTTCGAAACTGTGCGCCAGCGGCAGGTAGGACAGCACGCGGTTCTCGGGTACGTTGCCCACCTGACGGCGCGAGAACGCGGCAAAACCCGCCCCTGCCGCCGAGATCGCACGAAAGCTCTGCATCACGCCCTTGGGCGTGCCGGTGCTGCCCGAGGTGTAGATCAGCATCGCCAGGTCTTCGGCCGCACGCTGCGGCTTTCCGCCCAGCGGCTGCGTGCGCGCGACGATGGCGTCCCAGCTGTCCAGGTCGGTCTTGGGCGCCAGCGGGAAGGCGATGCAGGGCAGACCCGCAGGCACGCCCGGCTTCTGATGGTCCCAGGTGTCGAGCTTGCCGACGAAGAGCAGGCTGGATTCGCTGTGCTGGAGCACATAACGCACGGTGTCGGCGGTTTCAGTCGGAAAGATCGCCACCGTGGTGTAGCCGGCCATCCAGATGGCCAGCTCGGCCATGAAGAAGTGGGCGCAGTTCTTCGACAGGATGGCGATGCGCGCGCCGGGCGTGAAGCCCTGCGCCCGCAGATGCGCGGCCATGCGGCGCGACTGGTCCAGCACCTCGCCCCAGCTGTAGTCGATCACCCGACCACCGCCGATGGGCTGGGTCAGGTACACACGGCTGGGGTGGCCCGCCTCGTGGTCATAGATGCGGTCGAGAATGAGCTTGACATTGGTCATGGGTTGGGCGCCGCCCGTGAAGGCGGCCGTTCTGAGGTCGGGAAGTATCGAGCCTACGGCACGACGCGTCTGCAAGGCGATCACCCTTCAGAGCGGCCTTCCGCCCAGCCCGGTTGGGCCCACGCTGTCCGGGTCACGCGGCCAAACGACACAATGCCGGAATGCTGCGCCAGCCCGACCCGTTACCCCTGCCTGACGACTCGGCATCGGCAGCGGCGATGCCCCTGCCCGATTTCCACGCCCTGCCCGACCTGATCGCCGACCATGCGCGCCAGCGCCCGACGGCCCCGGCCCTGATCTGCGGCGACGACCGCCTCGATTTCGCCGGACTCGATGCGGCGATGGACCAGGTGGCGGCCACGCTGCAGCGCGACGGCTGCCGGCCCGGCGACACGATCGCGATCTGCGCGCTGGCCTGCAACGCCTACCTGGTGCTGTTCATGGGTGCCCTGCGCGCCGGCCTGGCGGTGGTGCCGCTGGCGCCAGGCAGCACACCGGCGCAGATCGCGGCGATGGCGGCCGACGCCGGTGCCCGCCACCTGTTCCTGGACGCAGCCAGCGCGCTGGCCGTGCCGGCAGAACTGACAGGCCCAGGCCTGCAACGCATCCGTCTCGACCGTGCCGACCCGAATGCAGACCCGCAAGCAGAACCGCAAGCACATCCGCTCGACGCGGGTGAGACTCGGCTGGACGACTGGCTGACTCCCGCCGGCAGCCCGCCGCAGGCGGTGCACATCCAGCCGCAATGGCCGTTCAACATCATCTATTCGTCGGGCACCACCGGCACCCCCAAGGGCATCGTGCAGCCGCATGTCATGCGTTGGGCGCAGGTGCGACGCGCCGAAGCCGGCGGCTACGGGCCGGCCACCGTCACGCTGATCGCCACCCCGCTGTACAGCAACACCACGCTGGTGGTCGTGGTGCCGACACTGGCGCGCGGCGGCTGCCTGGTGCTGATGCCCAAATTCGACTGCGCCCAATACCTGGCGCTGGCGCAGACACACCGCGCCACGCACACCATGCTGGTGCCGGTGCAGTACCAGCGCCTGATGCAGTGGCCCGACTTCGACCGCCACGACCTCGGCAGCTTCAAGTTCAAAGCCTGCACCAGCGCACCGTTTCGCGCCGAGCTGAAGGCCGAGCTGCTGCGCCGCTGGCCCGGCGGCCTGACCGAGTACTACGGCATGACCGAAGGCGGCGGCAGCTGCATCCTGAACTGCCACCTGCACCCGGACAAGCTGCACACCGTGGGTCAGCCGGCCGAGAACCACGACATCCGACTGATCGACGAGCTTGGGCAGGAACTGCCGCGCGGGCCCGACCAGACCGGTGAGGTGGTGGGCCGCTCGCCGGCGATGATGAACGAATACCACAACCAGCCCGCCAGGTCACGCGACGCCGAATGGCACGACGCCCTGGGCCGGCGCTTCATCCGCACCGGCGACGTCGGCCGCTTCGACGAGGACGGATTCCTGATCCTGATGGACCGCCGCAAGGACATGATCATCAGCGGTGGCTTCAACATCTACCCCAGCGACCTGGAAACCGAACTGCGTGCGCACCCGGCCGTGGCCGACGTGGCCGTGGTCGGCGTACCCAGTGCCGAATGGGGCGAGACGCCGGTAGCCTTTGTGGTGCGGCACCCAGACCATTTCGATGAGGCTGACAGCCTGCGCCTATGGATGAACGAGCGCGTGGGCAAGACCCAGCGCCTGGCCGACCTGAAGCTGGTCGACGAACTGCCGCGCAGCGCCATCGGCAAGGTGCTCAAGCGCGAGCTGCGCGACGCCTACCGACCGGCAGCGCTGGGCTGAACACCAACCCCCGGCCCGCGGCTGCCTTGCGGCATCATCGGCCACCCGCAGGCAGGCACGCACCTGGGCACACCCGCACGCAAACCCGCACGCACGCCCGCAAGACACCTAACGGAGACGCACGCCATGAACACCCCGTCAGCCGCCACCCGCTACGAAACGCGTGGCGCCACCGCCGTCATCACGCTGACCTACCCGCCGGTCAATGGCCTGGGCGCTGCCTTGCGCAAGGGCATCCTCAATTCTCTGGACCAGGCGCTGGCCGACCCCGTGGTGAAGGCCGTGGTGATCACCGGCAATGAGCGCGCCTTCTCGGGCGGCGCCGATGTCAAGGAGTTCGGCACCGCGCTGGCGGCGCGCGAACCGCGCCTGCCGACGGTGATCGCGGCCTTCGAGGCATCGCCCAAGCCGGTGGTCGCAGCCATTGCCGGCGTCTGCATGGGTGGCGGCCTGGAACTGGCCATGGGCGCGCATTACCGCGTCGCCAGCGCCGATGCGCAGATCGCGCTGCCCGAGGTCAAGCTCGGCCTGCTGCCCGGTGCCGGTGGCACGCAACGGCTGCCGCGATTGATCGGGCTGGAGGCGGCGCTGAACATGATCGTCTCGGGTACCGTGGTGCCCGCCAGCCGACTCAAGGGTACGCCGCTGTTCGACGAGGTGACCGACGGCGACCCGCTGCCCGCCGCGCTGGCGCTGGCCGAGCGCATCGTCGCCGAGGGCCGGCCGCTCAAGCGCGTGCGCGATCTCCAGGTGACAGATCCGCAATCCGAGGCCTATCTGCAGTTCGCGCGCAATTCGGTCGGCGCGATGTCGAAGAACTTCCCGGCGCCGCTCAAGTGCGTCGAGGCGGTCGCGCTCAGCCTGAGCAAGCCCTTCGACGAAGCGCTGCGCCTGGAGCGCGAGATGTTCATGGCGCTGATGAACACGCCCGAGTCGCGCGCGCAGCGCCATGTCTTCACCGCCGAGCGCGCTGCATCCAAGCTGCCTGACGTGCCGGCCGATACCCCGCTGCGCCCGATCACCAGCGTGGGCGTGATCGGGGCCGGCACCATGGGCGGCGGCATCACGATGAACTTTCTCAACGCCGGCATTCCGGTGGTGCTGCTCGAGATGAAACAGGAGGCGCTCGACAAGGGCCTGGCCACCATTCGCCGCAACTACGACAACAGCGCCAAGAAGGGCAAGCTGAAAGCCGAGCAGGTCGAACAGCGCATGGCGCTGATCACGCCGACGCTGGCCTACGAAGGTTTCAAGGATGTCGACCTGGTGATCGAAGCCGTGTTCGAGAACATGGACGTCAAGCGCCAGGTCTTCAAGACACTGGACGAGGTGTGCAAGCCCGGCGCGATCCTGGCCTCGAACACCTCGTACCTCAACCTCGACCAGATCGCCGACATCACCCAGCGGCCGCAGGACGTGATCGGCCTGCACTTCTTCAGCCCCGCCAACGTGATGAAGCTGCTCGAGGTGGTGCGCGGTGCCAAGACCTCGCCCGACGTGCTGGCCACCTGCATGGCGCTGGCACGCAAGATCAAGAAGGTGGCGGTGGTGTCGGGCGTGTGCGACGGCTTCATCGGCAACCGCATGCTGGCGCGCTACGGCGCAGCGGCCAGCGCGCTGATCAACGCCGGTGCATTGCCGCAGCAGATCGACGGTGCATTGCAAGGCTTCGGCATGGCGATGGGGCCGTTCCGCATGGGGGATCTGGCCGGGCTGGACATCGGCTGGGCCACGCGCAAGCGCCGCGCCGCCGAAGCCGGCGTCGAGATGAAACCGGTGGTGGCCGACACGCTGTGCGAGGCCGGCCGCTTCGGCCAGAAGACCGGCGCCGGCTGGTACCGCTACGAGGCCGGCCGGCGCGATCCCATTCCCGATCCGGTGACGCAGAGCCTGATCGAGCAATACCGCAAGGACAACGCCATCACACCGCGCCAGATCGACGACGCTGAGGTGGTCGAGCGCTGCATCTTCGCGCTCGTCAACGAAGGTGCGCGCATCCTGGCCGAAGGCATCGCCGCGCGCGCCAGCGACATCGATGTCGTCTACCTGAACGGCTACGGTTTCCCGCAGCACCGCGGCGGGCCCATGCTGTATGCCGACACGGTGGGCCTGCCCATGGTGGTGCGCGCACTGCGGCGCTTTGCCGCCGAGCCGGGCGCCGACGCCTCGTGGCAGCCGGCAGCGCTGCTGGTGCAACTGGCCGAAGACGGCAAGACCTTCAATTGAGGAACCCACCATGACCGATGCCGTCATCGTTTCCACCGCACGCACCGGCCTGGCCAAGAGCTGGAAGGGTGCCTTCAACATGACCTATGGCGCCACGCTGGCGGCGCATTCGATCGAGCATGCCGTGCGGCGTGCCGGCGTCGACCCGGCCGAGGTCGAGGACGTGATCCTCGGCGGCAGCATGAGCGAGGGCACCACCGGCGGCAACATCGCGCGTGTGGCTGCGCTGCGCGCCGGCCTGCCCGTCACCACCGGCGGGGTCACCATCAACCGCTTCTGCTCGTCGGGGCTGCAGGCGATCGCGATGGCCGCGCAGCGCATCATCGTCGACCAGGTGCCGGTGATGGTGGCCGGTGGCGTCGAGAGCATCAGCTGCGTGCAGAACGAGGTCAACCGCCACATGCGGATCGACCCGGCGATGAAACCCATCAAGCCCGAGATCTACTGGACCATGCTGCAGACGGCCGAGCAGGTGGCCCAGCGCTACCGGATCCCCAAGCAAGCTCAGGACGAATACGGCGTGCGCAGCCAGCAGCGCGCCGCCGCCGCGCAGGCTGCGGCCAAGTTCGACGACGAGATCGTGCCCATGAGCACCGTGATGGGCGTGGTCGACAAGGCCACGGGCCGTATCACCCGAAAAGAGGTGACGATTGCCGCCGACGAAGGCATACGCGCCGACACCACGCTGGAGGCGGTGAGCCGCATCCGCAGCGCGCTGCCCGGCGGCGTCATCACGGCCGGCAATGCCAGCCAGTTCAGCGACGGCTCTTCGGCCTGCGTGCTGATGAATGCCAGGCTGGCCGAGCGGCGCGGCCTGCAGCCGCTGGGCATCTTCCGCGGCTTTGCGGTGTCGGGCTGCGAACCCGACGAGATGGGCATCGGCCCGGTGTTTGCCGTGCCACGACTGCTGCAGCGCGCGGGCCTGAAGGTCAGTGACATCGGACTGTGGGAACTCAACGAGGCATTCGCCTGCCAGGTGCTGTACAGCCGCGATCAGCTGGGCATCCCCGACGAGCTGCTCAACGTGAACGGCGGCGCGATCGCGGTTGGCCACCCCTATGGCGTCAGCGGATCCCGGCTGACCGGGCACGCGCTGATCGAAGGCAAGCGGCGCGGCGCAAAGTACGTGGTGGTCACGATGTGCATCGGTGGCGGGCAAGGCGCCGCGGGCCTGTTCGAAGTGGCCTGAGCCGGCCATGGCCTACGAGGAGTTCATCGGCACGCGAGCCGTTGCGCCGGCGCACGCCTTCGACGAAGCCGCGCTGCTGCGCTACCTGCAGGCGCACATCCAGGGTTTCGGCAACGAACTGCAGGTCGAACAGTTCAAGGGCGGACAGTCCAATCCGACCTTCAGGCTGACGACCTCCAGCGGCCGCTACGTGCTGCGGCGCAAGCCCCCGGGCGTGCTGCTGCCGTCTGCGCATGCCGTGGATCGCGAGTTCCGCGTCATCAGCGCGCTGGCGGCCACCGCCGTGCCGGTAGCGCGCGCCCATGTGCTGTGCGAAGACCCGGCCGTGATCGGCAGCATGTTCTACGTGATGGACTGCGTGGACGGCCGCGTCTTGTGGGACCCGCGCCTGCCCGGCATGACCCCCGACCAGCGCGCTGCCCACTACGGCGAGCTGGGTCGCGTGCTGGCCGCGCTGCACCAGGTCGACCCGGCCGCTGTGGGCCTGGGCGACTATGGCAAGCCCGGCAACTACATCGTGCGGCAAGTTGCGCGCTGGACTCAGCAGTACCGCGCCGCCGAGACCGAGCCCATCGACGCGGTCGAGCAGCTGATCGCCTGGCTGCCCACGCGCATCCCACCGGGCGACGAGGTGGCCATCGTGCATGGCGACTACCGCTTCGACAACGTCATCTTCCACCCCAGCGAGCCGCGCATCCTGGCGGTGCTGGACTGGGAACTGTCGACCCTGGGCCACCCACTGGTGGACTTTGCCTACCACTGCATGACCTGGCACATGCGCGCCGGCGAAGAAGGCTCACGCGGACTGGCCGGGCTGGACCTGGCCGCGCTGGGCATCCCCAGCGAAGCCGACTACCTGCAGACCTACCTGCAGCGCAGCGGCCGCACGCACGCGGTGAGCGCGGAAGACTGGCGTTATTACCTGGTCTTCAACATGTTCCGCCTGGTCGGCATCCTGCAGGGCATCAAGGCACGCGCGTTGCAGGGCAATGCATCGAACGAACGCGCCTTGCAGGCCGGTCAGCGCGCCCGGCCGCTGGCCGAGATGGCCTGGGCCCTGGCGCAACGCTGCTGAAGCAGCCCCTGCCGCCGCTCAGCGCGCGCTGGCAGACTTTTTCGCGGTCGACTTCTTGGCCACCTCCGTTGCCGCCTTCTTTGCCGGCGCCCGCTTGACGGCCTTGGCCGCCACGGCGCCCACGGCACCGGTTCGCAGCACCTTGGCCGCCGCACGCTTGGCCTTGGTGGTGGCCAGCTCGTAGATCTGTTCGGCCTCTTGCCGCATGGCCACCGCCTTCACCAGCGCGGCCTGATAGCGCTCGACGGTGTAGGTGTTCTCAGTGCCGATGTAGACCGAGCTGCAACGCGGCGGCTGCCCGAAGCGCGGCAGCAGCACCGAGAAGCTGCAGCTGCGCACGCTCGAGCCCACGCGCTGACGCACGATCGGCCCCGAGATGCCCACCGGCAGGTTGCTGGTCTTGCTTTCGCTGGGTTTTTTCTGCAGCAGCGACGGCGCCGGCAATTTGGCGATACGCCGCGCCAGCTCTCGTCGCGCGAGGTCGAGCGATGCCTCGGCGCCGCTGCCGTCGCGCGTGTGGTCGGAGAACAGTTTGGTGCCGCCGTAACGCACCTGCCAGCCATGAGTGGCCCGCGTATCGATGCGCTGAATGCCTTGCGGTACGGTGAAAGTCTTTCCGTTGAAGATGACGACGTCTCGGAACTTCATGAGTATGGGTGTTGAATCGAGCAGCCTCCCCGAGACTCGCGCGCCCTGGCCGCTGTCGACATGCCGCCCCCGGCCGCCGACGTGACTGGACACGTCATTCCTATCGATTATCACAGCCTGAACCGTGTCACAACTTCTCCTTGGCCGGACAAGGTGGCACGTGATCCAATTGTGAGCGGACGCAACGATCCGGCACGAGGGAAAACCACATGGCTGCGAACTGGTCCTTGAGTCAGGTGTTCACGCAGATGAACAACGGCGCGCGCTGGCCGGGCAGTTCGATCAGCTACGGATTTCCGACCAGCTCCAGCGGCCTCTTCACGCTGCAGGGTGAGGCCACCGGGTTCAGGCCGATGAACAGCGCCCAGCAGGCCATCGCTGTGCTGGCCCTGGCCACCTGGGACGACCTGATCCCGCAGACCATGGTGCAGCGGGCGCCTGGCAGCACCGACATCGAGTTCGGCTACACCAACACCGGCATCGGCTTTGCGCATGGCTACTACCCACCGCGCGGCAGCATCTTCTTCCTGTCCAGCGCCGACGACCTGGTCAACCCCAAGGTCGGCAACTACGGATCCCAGACCTTCATCCATGAGATCGGCCATACGCTGGGGCTCAACCACATGGGCAACTACGACGGCAACGGCAACTGGTCGCCGTCGTCGTTCCAGGACAGTGTGGTGCTGTCGATCATGTCGTACTTCGGCCCGCGCAGCGCGGCGCCGAACTACTCGCCCGAGGTCATGCTGGCCAACTGGACCGGTGCTGATGGTGTGGTCTATTCGCCGCAGACGCCGATGGTCAACGACATCTACGCGATCCAGGCGATCTACGGCACCGCCACCGACACCCGCGTCGGCAATACGGTCTACGGCTTCAACAGCACGGTCACGGGGATCACCGCGCAGCTGTACGACTTCCGCGTCAACCGCAACCCCATCCTGAGCCTGTTCGACAGCAGCGGCATCGACACGCTCGACCTCAGCGGATTCAGCCAACCCGGCCGGGTCGACCTGGGCCCCGGGGCCTTCAGCAACGTCAACGGCATGACGAACAACATCTCGATCGCCTTCAGCGCGGTGATCGAGAACGCCATCGGCGGGCCCGGTGCCGATTCGCTGACCGGCAATGCTGCAGGCAACCGGCTCGAGGGCGGCGGCGGCAACGACGACCTGTTCGGCCTGGCGGGTGACGACGTGCTGGTCGGCGGTGCCGGCAACGACCTGTTCGATGGTGGCGCCGGCAGCGACACGGCGCTGTTTTTCGGCAACTACTTCGCCTACACGATCACCATCACCGGCAACACGGTGCTGATTGCCAGTGCCAGCGAAGGCAACGACCGCGCGCTGTCGATCGAGCGCTTCCAGTTTGCCGACGGCCTGCGATTGCTGTCAGAGCTGTCACCGGCAGGCGACACCGCGGCACCGGCTTTGCAGTCGCTGTACCCGGCCGACAACGATGCCGCCGTGCCCACAGGCGCCAACCTGGTGCTGCGCTTCAATGAAGGCATCAAGGCCGGCAGCGGCAACATCACGCTGTTCAACAGCGACGGCAGCGTGCTGGGCAGCATCGCCGCCGGCGACACCAGCCAGGTTCGCTTCGACGGCAACAGCGTCACCATCGACCCGGCGTTGACCCTGGGCGCCGGCCGCAGCTACTTCGTGCAGGTCGGCAGCGGCGCATTCACAGACCTGGCCGGCAATGCCTTTGCCGGCATCGCCGGCAGCACGGCCTGGAACTTCAGCACCGCATCCACCGACACCGTTGCGCCGCAGCTGCTGGCGCTGTCGCCGGCCGACAATGCGGCGGCTGTCGGCGCCGGTACCGACCTCGTGCTGCAGTTCAACGAGCCGGTCGTCCGGGGCAGCGGCAACGTGGTGATCCACAGCGGCACGCAGGTGCTGCGCACGATCCCGATCACCGACACGGCGCAGGTCACGTTCAATGGCAATGCGGTGACGGTCAACCCTGCGGCCAACCTGCCGCAGGGTGCTGCCGTATATGTCACCGTCGACGCCGGCGCCTTGCGCGACGCCGCCGGCAATGCCTTTGCCGGCATCACGAACAGCAGCAGCTGGAACTTCACGCTGGCCGCCACCGCGGCAGACGACTTCCCGTACGACACCGGCACGCCGGGTGTGGTGGCAGTCAATGGCTCGCCCACCGGGGGCGTGATCGAGGTCGGCGGCGACCTCGATCTCTTTGCCATACAGCTGAGCGCGGGCGTGGCCTACACCTTCGGTGCCCAGCGCACGGCGGCATCGGGGCTCGCCGACCCCCTATCTGGTGCTGTGGTCGCCGATCCTGAATCTGCTGGCCGAAGACGACGACAGCGGCGGCGCCGGCAATGCGCAGCTGAGCTTCACGCCCGCCAGCAGCGGCACCTACTACCTGGCGGTGATGGACTACGCCAGCACCGGCACCGGCGCCTACACGGTGTCGGCCGCGACGCAGGACGCGGTGCCACCAACCCTGACCGGACGCAGCCCGGCCGACAACGCTGCAGCAGTGCCGGTCAGCACCGAGCTGGTGCTGAACTTCAGCGAGCCGGTGCTGGCCGGCACAGGTCAGATCCGCATCATCACGGCCAGCGGCGCGGTGCTGCGCGAGTTTCATGCCGACAACGCACAGGCCGTGCACATCAGCGGCAACAGCGTGCGCATCAGCACCGGCACAGCACTGCCTGCCGATGCGCAGCTGTCGGTGGTCATCGATGCCACGGCCTTTCGCGATGTGGCCGGCAATCCCTATGCCGGCATCAGCAGTCTGACCGAATGGAACTTCAGCACCGCGGCCAACACGACGACTGACGACTTCCCGATGCTGGTCAGCACACCCGGCAGCGTCGGCGTCAACGGGGTTTCCGCGCCTGGCACGATCAACTTCGCCAATGACGGCGACCTGTTCCGCGTGGCGCTGACCGCGGGCGTGACCTACCGCTTCGAGATGGTCAGCGACCTCGGCAGCGCGATCGACCCGTTCCTGATGCTCTACGGCCGGCAGCCCAAGGTTGAACTGGTGGCCTACGACGACGACAGCGGCCCGCGTACGTTCGACGCGCGCCTGTTCTTCACACCCAGCGCCAGCGGCGAGTACTACCTGGCTGCCTTCGACTACGCCGAAGCCATCGGCCGCTACAGCATCAATGCGATCACGCCGGTCGATGATTTCGTGTGCTCGACCGCAACCAACGGCCGACTGACGATCGAAACCACCGGCGTGCGCGGCCGCATCGACGCCCCCAGCGACCGCGACATGTTCGCGCTCACCTTGCAGGCTGGCCAGGCCTACAGCTTCGAGCTGCAGGCCGCCGGCACCTCCGCCTTGTCCGACCCCTACCTGATCCTGACCGACGGCAGCGGCAACCAGCTCAGTTTTGACGACGACACCGGCATCGGGCTGGACGCCCTGCTGTCCTACATCGCGCCGGTCAGCGGCACCTACTACCTGGCGGCTGCCGGCTACGGCATTGACACCGGGGACTACCAGCTCAGCGGCTACTCTCGCAACCTGATCCACGGCAGCGCCGGCAACGACGCGCTGCAAGGCAGCTCGGCACGCGATGCGCTCGACAGCGGTGCCGGCAACGACCTGCTGCGCCCCGGCCCCGGCGACGACGTGCTGTGGGGCGGCAGCGGCATCGACACCGGCCGCTTCCTGGGCGCGACCAGCAACTACCTGGTGCAACCCCTGACCGGTGGCGGCTGGCTGATCCGCGACCTGGTGGGCACCGAAGGGCGTGACCTGGCCTACGACGTCGAGCGTGTGCAGTTCGACGACAGCCGGCTGGCGATCGACATCGACGGCCATGCTGGCACCACGGTCAAGCTGCTGGGCGCGGTGTTCGGCGCCGCGGCGGTGGACAACAAGGCCTACGTGGGCATCGGCCTCACACTGCTCGACGGCGGCATGAGCGATACGGCGCTGACACAACTGGCACTGGAAGCCCGGCTCGGCGTCGGCGCCAGCGCGGCGACCGTGGTCAACCTGCTGTGGTCCAACCTGTTCGGCAACCTGCCCGACACCAGCACGCGCCTGAGTTACGAGCAGCTGATCACCGGTGGGGTTCTCAGCGCGGCTGACCTGGCGCTGCTGGCGGCCGACACCGATTGGAACCTGGAGAACATCGACCTGGTCGGCATCGCCGAGACCGGCATCGCCTACACGGTTTGAGCAGCTGCCGGTGGATACAGACCACGGCCGCGCGCGAACAGCCGCGTCAGGCCCAGCAGCGCAGACACCTGCGGCGTTGCGACGCCGGTGCGCTGGCCCAGCTCCTGCACGGCGGCAACGATGCTGTCGAGCTCGATGGCGCGGCCAGCGTCCACATCCTGCAGCATCGAGGTGCGAAACGCACCCAGCCTTGCGGTCACTGCATGGCGGTCTTCGGGTGATTCGCTGATCGGGCAGCCGATGCGCGCGCCGACGGTCGCCGCTTCGGCCATCGCCGCCGAGCAGAAGTTGCGCACGTCGGGGTCAGCCAGGATGCGGTCGATGGTGGCGCCGGTGAGCGCGCTCACCGGGTTCATCGTCAGGTTGCCCCAAAGCTTGTACCAGAGGTCGTGGCGGATGTGCTCCGACACGCTGAGCTCGAAGCCGGCCTGAGCCAGCAGCTCGGCCACATGCCGCGCGCGTTCGCTCGTACCGCCCGCCGGTTCGCCGACGATCAGGCCCTGGCCACGCTGGTGCTGCACGAGCCCGGGCTCGGGACTGGCCGCGCTGGCATGCACCACACAGCCGATCACCTGCGCCGCCGGCAGCACCGCTGCGATGCCGCCCCCGGGGTCGACGCTGTGCAGCGGCGCTGCACCCAGGCCGGGCACACCCATGGCAAACCACCAGGGGACGCCGTTCATCGCCGGCAGCAGCAGGGTGTGGCGGCCGATCAGTGGCGCCAGCGTCGGCGCCAGCGCCGGCAGGGCCGGGCTCTTGACGGCAATCACCAGCAGATCCTGCACACCCAGCGCGTCGGGCCTGGCCTCGGCCCGCGCCGGTGCCTGCAGCAGCTGGTCGCCCATGCGCAGGCGCCAGCCCTGCTGCTGCAGGGCCTGCAATGTGGCACCACGCGCCAGCGCCGAGACCTGCGCCTGGCCTGAAACTGCCAGCCGCGTGCCGATGAATCCGCCGATCGCGCCGGCACCGACGATGCATACCTTCATCCCGTGTTCTCCCGACCCGGCTGCGGGTCTGTGGTGACTTTGCTGGGCGCACAGTCTCGCATGGGCCTGACCGGGTCGGCGGCTGAACGCACTGAACCGGCAGGCGCGCCGCCAAGATGCATCATCACGCTCACAACGCGATGCAAAACAGGCGCTTTCGGGTACCGGTGCGGCGGCCCGAAACTGACTCGGATACCGCGCTGGGGCCGCGTCGGAATCAGGTTCTACCCCCAATGGAGAGCGCTTCAATACGGGTATAGTGCGCGACTTTCCGGCTATGGCCGCGGGGGCTCACAAGGCTGCCGAACAACTCGAAGTCGATGTACGGCACCCACGCGGCAGCTGAGCATCTGGAGGTTTCTTCACTGTGGATTTCGCCCAGCAACAACGCACCCCGGGCAAGCACGTGGTGGGCATCGGCATCGTGCTGGGGCTGCACGTGCTGCTTGGATGGGCGCTGGTCACCGGACTGGCGCAGCGCATGATCGAAGTGATCAAGGCGCCGATCGAGACCAAGATCATCGAGGAGGTCAAGCCGCCGCCGCCGCCACCGCCCGAGAACCTGCCGCCGCCGCCCAAGTTCGCGCCGCCGCCGCCGTCGTTCGTGCCCCCACCCGAGGTCAACGTCAACCCGCCGCCGACGCCGGCACCGGTGATCACGACCACCACCGTCGCCCCACCACCGGCCCCGGTCACGATCGCACCGCCGCCGCCACCGCCGGCCCCGGCGCCCGTGGCACCGCCGGCGCCGCCGCGCGTGGCCGCACGGCCTGCGATTGCCAACGTCAAGGACTGCGCCCCCACCGGCGACGACTACCCGGCCGCCGCACGGCGCGCCGAAGCCACCGGCACCACCAAGGTGAAGTTCACCGTCGGCGCCGACGGCAAGCTCGCCAACGTCGAAGTCGTGCGCTCGGCCGGCCCCTCGCGCGAACACAAGATGCTCGACCGCGTGGCCGTGGCCAAGCTCAGCGAGTGCAGGTTCCAGGCCGGCCGCGACACCAGCGGCAAGCCCGTCGGCGACAGCTTCGAAGTCGACTACGTCTGGAAGCTCGAATAGCGCCGCCGCCCACCCTCGCATCGACGCGGCCAACGTCGCCAAGCCCTTGCCCCTTTACAGCGCCCAACCCCCACCGGCGCCGCCCTCACGGAGTCCACATGTTCTCGACCAAAGCACTTCGCGCCCCGCGCGCCACACTGATGGCCGCACTGATCGCCGTCGTGGCCGCCTTCGGCGCCAGCCCGCTGCCCGCCGCCGCGCAGGCCGCCTCCGAACCCGCCGCCCAGGCGCCGGCTACCGCACCCGCCGCAGCACCCGCGCCGATCGAAGTCAAAGCCCCCGCCGTGGCCGAAGAAGCCGTCGAGAACCCGTATGGCCTCAAAGCCCTGTGGAACCAGGGCGACGTCGTGGCCAAGAGCACGCTGGTCATCTTGCTGATCATGTCCATGGGCAGCTGGTACGTCATCTTCACCAAGCTGTTCGAGCAGCGCTCCATGCTCAAGAGCGCCGAAGCCTCGGCCGACTCGTTCTGGAAGGCCCCCTCCATCAAGGCCGGCGCCAGCGAGCTGGTCGAAGGCTCGGCGTTTCGCTACATCGCCGACGCCGGCATCAAGGCCAGCGACCACCACGAAGGCACCATGGTCGAGCAGATCGACAAGCACACCTGGGTCGGCATGAGCGTCGAGCGCGCCGTCGGCAGCGTGCAAAGCCGCCTCACCGACGGCCTGGCCGTGCTGGCCACCGTGGGCTCCACGGCACCGTTCGTCGGCCTGTTCGGCACCGTCTGGGGCATCTACAACGCGCTGGTCAAGATCGGCATCAGCGGGCAGGCCTCGATCGACAAGGTCGCCGGCCCCGTGGGCGAGGCGCTCATCATGACCGCCATCGGCCTGGCCGTGGCCGTGCCCGCGGTGATGGGCTACAACTGGTTGCTGCGTCGCAACAAGAACATCCTCGACCGCGTGCGCGCCTTCGGCGGCGACTTGCACAACGTGCTCATCGCCGGGAAGCGTTGACCCCCCCGCAGCGCCTGCGGCGCCCGCCAGCTGGACCTGCAACGTCTTGGACGATTGCACCGCAGGCCACTTCGCCGTCTCGGAGAATCTGATGTCCATGAACGTAGGCTCGCCCGACAGCGACGGGGAAGACCAGCTCAACAACACCATCAACACCACGCCGCTGGTGGACGTGATGCTGGTGCTGCTGATCATCTTCCTGATCACGATCCCCGTGGTCACGCAGACGATCAAGCTCGAGCTGCCCAAGGAACGCAACCTGCCCACGCAGACCAAGCCCGAGAACATCGTGATCGCGGTCAACCGTGACGGCGAGGTCTACTGGGGCCTGGAGCGCATGCCCGACAACGAGGCGCTGGTGAACCGCCTGAAGCTCGAATCGGTCAAGGAGCCCCAGCCCGAGGTGCACATCCGCGGCGACAGCGAGGTGCGCTACGAGGCCGTGGGCCGCGTCGTCGTGGCCTGCCAGCGCGCGGGCATCTTCAAGGTCGGCTTCATCACCGAGCCGCCGGCGGGTGCTGCCGTGCGCATGAACTGGGAGCCAGCAACATGGCCATGAATGTCGGCTCCGGTGGGGGCGATGAAGACGGCGAGGTCATGGTGGACATCAACACCACGCCTTTGATCGACGTGATGCTGGTGCTGCTGATCATGTTCATCATCACGATCCCGATCCAGACCCACGCGGTGAAGATGAACATGCCCGTGCCGAACACGAATGCAGCGCCGCCCAAGCCGCCGGTGATCATCCGCATCGACGTCGACTTCGACGGCCAGATCGGCTGGAACGGCGAGATCATCCCCGACCGCGCCACGCTCGAGAACCGCCTGCGCGCCGTCGCCGCCCAGCCCGACCAGCCCGAGGTGCACCTGCGCCCGAACAAGCTGGTGACCTACAAGTACGTGGCCATGGTGATGGCCTCGGCGCAGCGCCTGGGGGTGACCAAGATCGGCATCGTGGGCAACGAACAATTCCTGAACTGACCTGCGATGAACACGCTGCGCGCCTTCACCCTCTCGATTCTCGCGGCTGCCTGCATCGGCAGCGTGCAGGCCCAGGGCGTGCGCGCCGAGATCGGCAAGCCGCTGCAGCACGCGGGCGAACTGCTCAAGGCCGGCAAGGCCAGGGAAGCGCTGGCGCGGGTGCGCGAGGCCGAGGCGGTGGGCGGCAAGTCGGCCTACGAACAGCTGATCATCGACCGCATGAAGGCCGCCGCTGCGCAGCGCGCGGGCGACACGGGCACGGCCATCCAGGCGCTGGAAAGCATTGCCGGCAAGGTCAGCGGGGCCGAGGCCGGGCAGATCGCCGAACAGCTGGCGTCGATCTATGCGCAGCAGCGCAACAACGCCAAGGCCGGTGAATGGCTGCACAAGGCCGTGGCCGCGGGCAACAACAGCGCCGGCGTCAGGCAGCTGCAGTCGTACCTGCAAAGCGTGAGCGGCGACTACAACGCCATCGCGCGCGACGCCGGTGCTGCGGTGGCCAACGCCGAGCAGGCCGGGCGCCGGCCCGAAGAAGGTGATCTGCTGCGCCTGGCCGACGCGCAGCAGCGGCTGAACAACCACAGCGCCTACGGCGCCACGCTGGAAAAGCTGCTCTTCAACTACCCGAAGAAGGACTACTGGAACGCCTACCTCGGCCGGCTGCCGCGCAAGGCGGGTTTTGCCGACCGCTTCCTGCTCGACGTGCTGCAGCTGCGCCTGGCCAGCGGCACGCTGAACCGCAGCGATGAATTCATGGAAATGGCCCAGCTGGCGCTGCAGGCGCGGCTGCCCGCTGAGAGCCTGCACATCATCGATCTGGCCTACAAGTCGGGCGCCTTCGGCAAGGGCGAAGAAGCCGCCCGCCAGCAGCGGCTGAAGGACCTGGCGCTCAAGCGCGAAGCCGAGCAGAAGGCGGCCATCGCCGGCCAGGCCAGCGAGGCGATGAACGAAAAGAGCGGTGACGAGCTGGTCAACGTCGGCTACGCCTACGTGACCATGGGCCAGGTCGACAAGGGCGTCGGCTTGATCGAGCAAGGCATTGCCAAGGGCGGTCTCAAGCGCCCGGCCGACGCCAAGCTGCGTCTGGGCATGGCGCAGCTGCAGTCGGCCAAGAGCAAGGCCAAGGCCGCGCAGACCCTGCGTGGCGTGCAGGGCAACGACGGCGTCGCCGACATCGCCCGCCTGTGGCTGGTGCCGGGGCTGGGCAACGGCGGCTGAGATGCTTCCGGCCTGGCTGATTGACGCCGGCGGCGGCGTCTTCGCCATCGATACCGGCTTCCAGCGCGACCAGTTCGACGCCGCCTGGCTGTTGCTGCGCGGCGGCCACGCCGCCTTCATCGACACCGGCCCCAATCTCGCGCTGCCGCGGCTGCTGGGGGCGCTGGACGCTCTGGGCATCGCACGCGCCGCAGTCGACTGGGTGATCCCGACCCACGTCCACCTGGACCATGCCGGCGGCGCCGGGGCGTTGATGCAACAACTGCCGGCAGCCAGCATGCTGGTGCACCCGCGCGGCGCCCGCCACATGATCGACCCCAGCGCGCTGTACGACGGCGCGCTGGCCGTCTACGGCGCCGACGAGATGGCGCGGTCCTACGGCCAGCTGGTGCCGGTGCCCGAGCAGCGGGTCACGACCTCGACCGACGGCATGACGATTGACCTGGGCGGCTCGCCGCTGAGCTTGATCGACACCCCCGGCCACGCCAGGCACCACCACTGCATCTGGGACGCTGCGACGCGCGGCTGGTTCACCGGTGACACCTTTGGACTGAGCTATCGCGAGTTCGACACGGCATGCGGCGCATGGATCATGCCCTCCAGCACGCCGGTGCAATTCGAGCCGCAAGCGCTGCGCGCGTCGGTGCAGCGCTTGCTGGCGGCCGAGCCGGATTGCATGTACCTCACGCACTTCGGCCGCATCGGCGACGTTCAGCGACTGGCGACGCTGCAGCTGGGCCTGCTCGATCAAGTGGTGCAACTGGGATTGGCCGGGCGCGACGCGCCCGATCGCCACCAATATTTCAAGGACGGCCTGCTGGCGATCTACCTGCACAGCCTGGCCGAGCACGGCTGCACGATGGCGGCAGCTGACGTTGCGCACCTGCTGGCGGTCGACCTCGAGCTCAACGCGCAAGGCATGACCGCCTGGCTGGACCGCTCCAGCCGCGCGAGCAGCTGATCGGGGATCAGCCGCACGTACCGCTGATCAGTCGCGGTCGGCCGGCATCCCCGCGCCCAGCATCGGCCCGCCGCCGGCCTGCACCGGCTGCTCGACCTTGGCACGCACCGACGGCCTGCGCTCGCGCACCAGGTAGCTGTAGAGCACCGGCACCACCACCAGCGTCAGCAGGGTCGAGGTGATCACGCCGCCGATGATGGCGCGACCCATCGGCGCCTGGATCTCGCCGCCTTCATTGAAGGCCAACGCCAGCGGCAGCATGCCGAAGACCATCGCTGCGGTGGTCATGATGATCGGCCGCATGCGGATCAGCCCGGCCTGCAGCACCGCGTCGGCGATGCTGGCGCCGGCCTTGCGCGCGTGGTTGGCAAAGTCGACCAGCAGGATCGCGTTCTTGGTCACCAGGCCCATCAGCATCACCAGGCCGATCATGCTGAAGACGTTGAGCGTGCTGCGCCAGAACAGCAGCGCCAGCATCACGCCGATCAGCGCCAGCGGCAGGCTGGCCATGATCGCGATCGGCTGCAGGAAGCTGCCGAACTGGCTGGCCAGCACGATGTAGATGAAGATCACCGCCAGCGCCATCGCCGCCAGCAGGCCGCCGAAGGCCTCGGCCTGCTGCTGCATCTGGCCACCGACATCGAAGCTGTAGCCCGGCGGCAGGATGGTTTCCTTGATCAGCTTCTGCACGTCGTCGCCGACCTCGCCGACGCTGCGGTCCTTGACACCGGCAAACACCGCCTCGCGCCGCTGCAGGTTCTGGCGGCGGATGATCTCGGGGTTGAAGACCGGCGTGATGTCGGCCACGCTGTCCAGCGAGATCGGCGTGCCGTCCTTGGCAAAGGCCACGGGCAGGCCGCGCAGTTGGTCCAGCCGCTCGCGCTGCGTCTGGTTCAGGCGCAGCACCACCTCGACCTGGTCGCCGTCAGGCGTGGTCCAGTAGGTGGCCGTCTCGCCATTGACGTAGGCGCGCAGGCTCGACGCCAGCTGCGGCGCGGTCAGGCCCAGTTCGCGCACGGCGGCGGACTTCAGCCGCACGGCATACGCCGGCAGCCCGGCCTTGACCGAGCTCTCGACATCCACCGCACCGGGGATCTTCTTCACCTTCTCGGCAAAGGCATCGGCCACGCGGGCCAGGCCGTCGGGGTCGCTGCCCAGGATGGCGACGTAGATCGGGCGATCAAAACCCAGCGACGCGTCGGTACCCGGCACCTTGGCGATGGATTCGCGGATCGCGTCCTCCACCTGCTTCTGGCTGCGGCTGCGCTCCTTGCGCGGCTTCAGCACGATGTTCAACCAGGCCTGGTTGCGCTGACCAGCCCCGCCCACCCAGGTACTGATGGTCTGCACCTCGGGCATGGCCAGCACGATTTCCTCGATCTGCTGCACCTTGGCACTGGTGCGCTCCAGGCTGGCGCCGACCGGCAGGCGCAACTGCAGCTGGGTGTAGCTCTGATCGGTCTGCGGCACGAACTCGCTGCCCACCAGCGGCGCCAGCCCGATGGCGACGATGAAACTGCCCGCGCCGACCATCATCACCACCCCGCGCGGTGTGATCGTGGCCCAGCGCAGGTGCCGAGCGCTGGCCTTGTCACGCGTGCCATCGGCACGAAAACCATGACCATAGGCGGGCAGCGGCGGCACCAGCAGGCGATAGCGTCGGCCGCTGAACGCCCAGTGAATCAGGCGTTCATACAGGACATGCATGACGTCCAGCGCACGGTCGGTGGCGCGGATCGCGTGGCCGATGCCCCACAGCGATTTCAGGCGCGTCGCCGGCGGATCCTTCCAGACGCTGGACAGCATGGGGTCGAGCGTGAAGCTGACAAACAGGCTGACCAGCACCGCCACCACCACGGTGATGCCGAAGGGATAGAAGAACTTGCCAATGATGCCGCCCATGAAAGCCACCGGCGCGAACACCGCGACGATGGCAAAGGTGGTGGCCATCACGGCCAGGCCGATCTCTTCGGTGCCCTGGCGCGCGGCGGTGGCATGGTCTTTGCCCATCGCCACATGGCGCACGATGTTCTCGCGCACCACGATGGCGTCGTCGATCAGCAACCCGATGCACAGGCTGAGCGCCATCATGGTCATGAAGTTCAGCGTGAAGCCAAAGGCGTAGACGGCGATGAAGCTGCTGATCACCGCGATCGGCAGCGTCAGCCCGGTGATGATGGTGCTGCGCCAGCTGTGCAGAAACAGGAACACGATGGCCACGGTGAGCAGCGCGCCTTCGATCAGGGTGTGCTTCAGCCCGTCGAGCGAGCCGCGCACCCAGTCGCTGCTGGCGTAGATCAGGCGCAGCTCGACATCGGGCGGCAGCTGCTTGCGCAGCTCGCCCATCGCCTGCTTGACGGCGTCGCCGGCGGCCACGATGTTGGCGTCCTGCTGCTTGAAGACGTTGAAGACGATGGCGCGCTGGCCGTTCACGCGGGCCACGGAATCGGGCTCTTGCTCGCGCTCGACCAGCTGCCCCAGGTCACCCAGGGTCAGCGCCAGATTGCCGCGGCGGGCCACCACCAGCTGTTCGAACTGCCGGGGATCGCGCACGCGGCCTTCGACACGCAGCAGCGCATCGCGCACGGGGTCGCTGAGAATGCCCACCGGCTGGTCGGCATTGGCCTCCTTCAACGCGGTGGCGATCTCGGCCGGCGTGACGGCGTAGGCGCGCAAGCGCTGCGGGTCGAGGTCGATGCGCACCTCGCGCACCGTCAACCCGCTGATCTCGACACGCGCCACGCCTTCCACGCGCTGCAGCCGCTTGCCCACCAGCCGATCGCCCAGGATCGACAGCTCGCGCGCGCTGCGGGTCGATGACAGCAGCGCAGCGTTGACCACCGGCTGCGCGTTGTCGTTGTTCCAGCGCGCCACCGTCGGTGCCTTGGCATCGCGTGGAAAGCTGCTCTGCGCCGCGGCGATGCGGTCGCGCACATCCTGCATCGCACGGCCCATGTCGGCGTCCAGCCCGAATTCGACACTCGCCTGGGCTCGCCCTTCCAGCGCGCGCGAGGTGATGCGCTTGACGCCGGCCACGCTGTTGACCGCCTCTTCCAGCGGCTTGAGGATCTCGCGCTCGACCGCCTCAGGGCTGGCGCCGGGGTATGGCACTTCGATCCAGGCGCCGGGGAAATTGATGTCGGGCATCTGCTCGACGCCCAGTCGGCTCAGCGAGAACAGACCCAGCACGCACAGCGCCACCATCACCATGGTGGCGAAGACCGGGTTGTTGATCGAGACTCGGGTGATCCACATGGCGCTGCCCCTTGTCGCTTATTTCACCAGCGGCGTCGATGCCGACGCCGATGCCACGGCCGGTGCCTTGGCGGCCACCACCGCGGCCTGCGCACCTTCGCGCAGGTTGTCGAACCTGGCGGCCAGCACCTGACTGCCCGGTTGCACGCCCTCGACCACCTCGACCCGGCCATCGCGGTCGTCGCGACGGCCCAGCTTGACGGCGCGGCGGGCCAGCTTGCCGTTCTCGATGAGCCAGACATGGTTCTGGCCCGAGGTGTCGCCCACCGCCGACAGCGGCAGGGTCAGCCGTTCGGTGTCGTCGGCCAACTCCACGCTTGCCACCGCGTACTGGCCGGCACGCAGCAGCTCTTGTGGATTGGCCAGCTCGATGGTGACGGCGATCGAACGCGTGCCCGGTTCGGCCGCCGGTGCAATGCGTGCGATGCGCCCCTGCACCGGCTGTGCCATGCCCTCCACGCGCACCGCGGTGGCCATGCCGGGCGCGAGGCGACTGACCTCGTGCGTGCCCACCACACCGGCCAGCTCCAGCCGTGCCAGGTCGACCACGGTCAGCACCTGCTGCTCGATCGCGACCTTTTCGCCGGGCAGCACATGGCGCTTGGCCACGATGCCGGCGATCGGCGCCACCAGCGTGCCGTCGCGCAGGCCGATGCGCGCGGTATCGGCCGCGGCCTGTGCCGCCTGCAACATGGCGTGTGCGGTATCGACTGCGGCGCGCGAGTTCTCCAGCGCGATCGGTGAAATGAACTGCTGTGCCGCCAGGCGTTCGTTCGACGCATGGGTGCGCTCGGCCTGAACCAGTGTGGCGCGCGCGCTCTCGACGCTGGCACTGCGTTCGGCCAGGCGGCTGGCCTGCTCGGCCAGATCGATGCGGCCCAGCACCTGCCCGGCTCGCACCCGGCTACCCTCGGCCACGTCCAGGCTCAGCAAGGTACCCGGGGCCTTGGCGCGCAGCACCGCGGTCGACGGCGCCACCAGCGGACCTGAAAACTCCAGCCGCTCGCTCAGCCGCATGCGCTGCGGGTGCACCACCTCACGTGCCGTGAATTCGAGCCTGGGGTCCTTCTTCTCGTCCTTCTTGGCGCTGAAGACCGACTTGGCCAGGGCGCTGCCGCCCGGCACCAACCCTGTGAACAGGCCGCCCCCCAATACAGCGGCCAGCACCACGATGCCGCCTCCGATCAGCCAGGATTTCTTCATGCACGCCCTCTTGTTCGGATCCGGCGGTCACCGGCCTCGGGCGGCAGTGTAGACAGCCAAGCCTGGCAATGCAGCACATGCGACAAAGTGCCGATGGCTGGCGACGAACTGCAGTGCGGCAGGACGAGCGGGCGGGCGCGCCGCGCCGAAGTTGAGCGATGCGCGCCAGCGGCGCTACACCAGGCTGTCGCTGGCTTCGTGCTCGATCCAGCGATCGAGTGCGGCGGCAGTCATCGGCCGGCCGTACAGCCAGCCCTGGCCGTGGTCGCAACCCAGCGCCGCCATCAGCGCCGCCTGCTCGGCAGTCTCGATGCCCTTGGCCAGGGTGGTCATGGTCAACGCACGCGCCATCTGCACGGTGGCCGAGATCAGTACGCGATGGTGCTCTTGCGCGTCGGCCTGGGCGACGAAGGCGCGATCGATCTTGACGATGTCGAGCGGCAGTTGCTGCAGGCTGGCCAGCGTGGCGCCAGCGCTGCCGAAGTCGTCCAGCGCCAACTGAATGTCAGCCGCCTTCAACGCCCGCAGGCTGGCCAGCAGTTGAGCGTCGGGTACGGCCGGAACCTGACCCAGGTCCAGCTGCAACTGCGCCGGCTGCATGCCGTTCGCATCGAGCACGGCAACCAGTTCGTGCGCCAGCCCCGGCTGGCGCAGTTGCACCGGTGACAGGTTCAGCACCAGCATGGGCGGTGCGCGCCGCCCCCAATGCCGTTGCCAGGCCGCAAACTGCGCGCAGGCCAGGTGCAGCACGCGGTCGCCGATGTCGTCGATCAGCCCGGTCTGCTCGGCCAGGTCGATGAAGGACGCGGGCAGGATCTCGCCGCGTTCCGGGTGGCGCCAGCGCAGCAGCGCCTCGACCCCCGTCAGGCGCCGATCGCCAAGCGCCACCAGCGGCTGGTAGACGAGGTGCAACTGCTCATCGTCGATAGCCTGCCGCAAGTCGGCCTCGAGCGCGTGGGCCTGGTTCGCGCGCTGATGCATTGCGGCGTCGAACACCATCCAGCGGCCACCGCCGGCACGCTGTGCCTCGACCATCGCCGTGCAGGCATCGGCCAGCAGCACCTCGGCGTCGGTGCCGGCCTGCTCGGCATGGACGATGCCCATGCTCAAGCGCACGGGCACACTCTTCGTGCCCCAGCGCCATGGCTGCGACAGCAGCTCCAGCAGTCGGGTGCTCACCTGGCAAGCCGATTCGGGCCGCGCCACACCTTCAAGAACGACGACGAATTCGTCGCCGCCAATGCGTGATGAGTCGCTCAGCGCGGGGGTCAGGCGTGCCATCGCGTCCCCCGGCCGCAGCGCCTGTTGCAGCCGGTCGTTCAGCTGGCGCAGCACCTCGTCGCCGGCGTCGCGGCCCAGGCTGTCGTTGACCTGCCCGATGCCGTCGACATCCAGCAACAGCAGTGCGAAACCATAGGTCGGGTGGCGGCTGCGATGCACGATGGCCCGCTGCAGATGTTCGAGCAGCGCGCCGCGATCGAACCCGCGCGGCATGGCCGCTTGCCGATCGATTTCATCGGCCGGCCTTTGCGCATCCGTGGCCAAGGGGTGGCTGCCGACCTGCCCGGTGACCACGGTCTGCACGACGGCAAAGCCGGTCAGCTCGCCGGCGGCGTTGCGCAGCGGCTGCAGATCGCTGTCAACCTCGTAGTCACGCCCGTCGCGCGAGCGGTTCAGCAAGCCGGCGCGCAGCGGCTGCCCCCGGTCCAGGGCAAGCCGCACACGGGCCAGGGTATTCGCGTCGGCACCGGACCCGAGCAGCAGGCCGAGCGCCGGTCGGCCTGAGACCTCGTGCAGTTCGTACCCGGTGAGTCGGGTGAAGGCCTCGTTGGCCCAGACCAGTCGTTGCTTGTGGTCGGTGATGATGACCAGGTTGGTGGTGTGCTCGGCCACGGCAGCGCGGCGATCAAGGTCGGCGGCCTGGCGCGACAGCCGCTGCATCTGGTTTTGCAGACCGCGCAGTGCAGACAGAAGCAGGGTCGGCGCCCACAGCGACAGCAGCAGCGTGAGCAGCGCCACGCCGGGCACCAGCGGCAGCGCGCCGGCCCAGCCCGGGGCCAACCCAGCACCGGGCCAGGACCATGCGAGCATGACGACCGCCAGCGCGGCGATGGCCGCAAAGTACAGCACAAGCCCACGGCGCAATCCCTGCCAGGCGGCAAGCTGGCGATCCGCAGCCCGCGCGGGGGGCGCGAGGTCGGTCGGGGCGGAGGGTTGCGGATCGGCGTCAGTCATGGCGGGGGCACCGCCAACGGGCGATGACCCCTTGCATATCGGCGACTGCGCCGCCTGCTGAAGCTCAGGCCGCCTAGGCCGGTGTGGCGGCAGCGTCGCTGCGCTCGGATTTCACGGCGCACCAGCAGCCAACGGCGGCGGCCACCGACGCTGCCCAGAACACCGCAGCAAACCCATGGCGGCTGCTCAGCCAGCCGCCGGCCACACCGCCGATCACGCCTGAGCTGCCGTAGCCCAGCACCGAGTACAGGGCCTGGCCACGACCGCGCAGGGCACCCGGAAAGTGGCGTGACACCAGTGCGATGCAAGCCGCATGGTGGGCGCCGAAGCTGATGGCGTGTGTCATCTGCGCCAGGACCAGCACCATCAGGTGCGAGCCGAATGCCGCCGTAGCGGCAAAGCGCAGCAGCGCTGCCACGGCCGCCCACTTCAACCAGGTGTGCGGCGTGATCGACGGAAACAAGCGGCCCTGCCACCAGAAGAAAGCAATCTCGAATGCCGCGGCCACCGCCCACAGCATGCCCACGGTCGACTTGCCATGCCCCATCTGATCGAGGTAGAGCGAGAAGAAGGTGTACAGGCCGGTGTGCGCCAGCACGGTGAAGAAGATCGACGCGAAGAACCAGGCCACGGCCGGGCGCCGCAGCACGCTCAGCACCGGCGGCGTGGCACTGCTGTCGTGACCTGGCT
Source organism: Rubrivivax sp. (assembly GCA_016707445.1). Lineage (GTDB taxonomy): Bacteria > Pseudomonadota > Gammaproteobacteria > Burkholderiales > Burkholderiaceae_C > Rubrivivax. The sequence goes on along the minus strand of JADJHR010000003.1, from coordinate 856,920 downwards.
CGTCACCCGACGGCAGGCGCAATGCCACTACGGACAGCCAGCCGTAGCACGCCAGCACCACCCACGGGAAGAGAGCGATGCCGAAGGACTCGAACACCAGGCCGAAGGCCAGTACGGCCAGCACAAAACCCAGCGAGCCCCAGACCCGCACCCGGCCGTAGCGGCCACTGTCCAGGCCCTGGGCCGTCTGCAGATGACGCGCCAGCGACGCCTCGGCCAATGGCACCACGCCGCCGTTGGCCAGGAACAGCAGCATCGTGCAGAACGCCACCGCGGCATAGCCCTTGGCCAGCAACAGCGCCACTGCGGCCAGCACCGTCGCCAGCACCGCCATCTGCAGCAGGCGCACGCGCTGTGCGCCATGGTCGCCCAGCCAGCCCCAGCCATAAGGCGCAACGACGCGGGTCCAGGCCTGCAGCGACGCGATGGTGCCGATGGCCAGGGTCGAAAAACCCAGGTCCTTGAACCAAAGCGACGAATAGGGGTTGAAGACGCCGATCGCGGCGAAATAAAAGAACCACAGGGCGCCGAAGGCGCGCAGCGGCGAGATCGGCGGCATCAATCCGGCCGTTGGCCGGCGATCGGTGGCAGCGGCAACGCCACGTCGCCACATTGCGCACGGTGGCGCAGCACATGGTCCATCACCACCAGCGCCAGCAGTGCCTCGGCAATGGGCGTGGCACGAATGCCCACGCAGGGATCGTGGCGGCCGTGGGTCTCGACCATCGTGGGCTGCCCCGCACGGTCGATCGACGCCCGTGGCGTGCGGATCGAACTCGTCGGCTTGATCGCGATGCGCACCACCAGGTCCTGCCCGGTGCTGATGCCACCCAGCACACCCCCGCTGTGGTTGCTGGCAAAGCCCTGGGGCGACAACTCGTCGCCATGCTGGCTGCCGCGCTGCGCCACGACACCAAAGCCGTCGCCGATCTCCACGCCCTTGACCGCATTCAATCCCATCATGGCCCAGGCGATGTCGGCGTCGATGCGACCGTAGATCGGCTCACCCAGCCCCACCGGCACACCACTGGCGCGCACTTCGATGCGCGCGCCACACGAATCACCGGCCTTGCGCAGCGCGTCCATGTGCGCTTCGAGCTGCGCGATGCAGCTTGCGTTGGCGGCAAAGAAGGGGTTGCGCGGGATGTGCTCGGTGCCCTCGAAAGGGATCTCGATCTCGCCCAGCGCGCTCATCCAGCCGATGAAGCGCGCGCCATGGTGTTCGAGCAGCCATTTGCGCGCCACCGCGCCGGCGGCCACGGTGGGCGCCGTCAGCCGCGCCGAAGACCGCCCACCGCCGCGCGGGTCGCGCAGGCCGAACTTGCGCCAATAGGTGTAGTCGGCATGGCCCGGACGAAAGGTGTCGAGGATGTTGCCGTAGTCACGGCTGCGCTGGTCGGTGTTGCGGATCAGCAGCGCAATCGGCGTGCCGGTGGTCAGGCCTTCATAGACGCCCGACAGGATCTCCACCGCATCGGCCTCGTTGCGCTGCGTCACGTGGCGGCTGGTGCCCGGCCGTCGGCGGTCGAGCTCAACCTGGATGTCGGCCTCAGTCAGCGTCAGGCCGGGCGGGCAGCCGTCGATCACGCAGCCGATGGCCGGGCCATGGCTTTCGCCGAAGTTGGTGACGCGGAACAGTTCGCCGAAGCTGGAGCCGGGCATGTGCGGGTTCGGCACCGAAGCACCGCAAGTGGACGCCTGAATTCTAGATCGCTGCCCTGCGCGGCACTGTGCCGCGTGGGGCGTCAGGATTTCTCGTCTGATGCTGCGCTGCCCCTCAAGCTGCGGCGCACGGCGACGAAACACCGTCAGACCGCGCCCTGTGCTGCGGTCACTCGTCATCGACCCTGAAAGGACCGCCATGAAAACCTTCCTGATCCGCGCCTTTGCCACCGGCTTGCTGGCCGTCGGCCTGGGCGGCGCTGCGCAGGCCGCCGTCACCCCCGACAAACTCGACGGCACCAAGCTCGTCAGTGCCGAGCAGGTGCGAGACCTGATCGGCAAGGGCGTGCCCGTGGTCGACACACGCGTGGCCGCCGAATACGCCGAGAAGACCATCAAGGGCGCGATCAGCGTGCCCTACAAGGAAAAGAGCAGCAAGGACGCCAGCTTCGACGCCAAGCTCGACAACTTCGACCTCGGCAAACTGCCGACCGACAAGAACGCACCGCTGGTGCTGTTCTGCAATGCCGGTGAATGCTGGAAGAGCTACAAGGCCGCCGTGGTGGCGCGCAACGCCGGCTACAAGCAGGTGTACTGGTTCCGCGGCGGCATGCCCGAGTGGACCGGCAAGGGCCTGCCCACGCAGTGAGTCCGCGATCGCCCGAGTGACCTTCAACGCCTGACCCGAGACGCCAGCCCATGCCCAAGATCCTGTCGTCCATCCGCGCCCGCATGACCCTGGCGGCGGTCGTCACCGCTGCCGGCGTGATCGTGCTGGCCGCCTTCATTGCCCAGTCGGGGCGCGCCGGCAACGAGGCGCTGGACAGCGTATACCGCGACGGCGTGCGCACCGTGGTGCAACTGCAGAAGGTCGACACCAGCTTGCGAGAGCTGCGCTTCCGCGTCGCCGGCGTGCTGCTGGACACGCTGCCCGTGCAGGGGTCGCTGAACCATCTGCGCGAGACACGCAAGGAACTGGACACCACCTGGGGCCAGCTGGGCACCGAACTGGGCGACGCCGAACCCGGCGAGCAGCAGGGCCTGGCCGTGGCGCTGAAGGCAGCCTACCCGCGCCTGCAGACGGTGTTCGACAAGATCGAGAAGGCCTACACCGCCAAGGAGAATGCCCGGCTGACCGAGGTGCTTGAGACCGACTGGGCCGAGCTGCACAAGCAGTTCATCAAACCGCTGCAGGCGCTGATCCCGCTGCGCGAACTGCAGGCCAAGGCCACCTATGAGCGGGCGCTGGCGCACAACGCGCACCTGACCTGGACCGCGTCGAGCCTGGCGCTGGCGCTGACCTTGTTGATGGGGGGCGGCGTGTACGCACTGGGCCGGTCGATCACGCGCTCGGTCGGCCGCGCGGTCGACGCCGTGCATGCCGTGGCCTCGGGCGATCTGAGCCATTCGATCGATGCCACCGGCGACGACGAGATCAGCCGCCTGCTGCGGCAGGTGCAGGAGATGCAGCAGTCACTGCGCAATGTGGTCGGGTCGGTGCGTCAGGGGTCGACTCGGTGGCATCGGCCAGCGGCGAGATCGCCCAGGGCAACCAAGACCTGAGCTTGCGCACCGAACAGCAGGCCGGGCAGTTGCAGGTGACGGCTTCAAGCATGGAGCAGCTGGCCGCCACGCTGGGCCACAACGCCGACAGCGCACGCCAGGCCAGCACACTGGCTGGATCGGCGTCCGAGGCCGCTGAGCGCGGTGGCGCCGTGGTGGATCAGGTGGTGTCGAAGATGGTGTCGATCACGGCCAGCAGCCGCAAGATCGCCGACATCACGGGCGTCATCGACGGCATCGCGTTCCAGACCAACATCCTGGCCCTGAACGCCGCGGTCGAAGCCGCACGCGCCGGCGAACAGGGCCGCGGCTTTGCCGTCGTGGCCAGCGAGGTGCGTGGCCTGGCGCAACGCTCGGCGGCGGCAGCGCGCGAGATCAAGACGCTGATCGGCGTCAGCGTCGAAGGCATCGAGGACGGCAGCCGGCTGGCCCAGGACGCCGGCCAGGCGATGGGCGAGATCGTCAGCCGCGTGCGCCGTGTCAACGACCTCATCACCGAGATCAGCGACGCCACGCGCGGCCAGAGCGACGGCATCGACGCCGTGACCGGCGCCGTGCTGCAGCTGGACACCAGCACGCAGCAGAACGCGGCGCTGGTCGAGCAGGCCGCCGCGTCGGCCGCCAGCCTGCGCCTGCAGGCCGAGCGCCTGACGCAGGCGGTGGCGGTGTTCCGGTTGTCGGCCGCCGAGGCGGGCTGAAACCGGGGCTCAGGACTTGTCCGCGCCTGCGCCCTCGGGCCAGTCGCGGATGTAGGCCTTGAGCATGCGGTTCTCGAAGTCCTGCGCGTCGACCACGGTCTTGGCCACGTCGTAGAACGAGATCACGCCCATCAGGGTGCGCTGGTCCATCACCGGCATGTAGCGCGCATGGCGCTGCAGCATCATGCGGCGAACGTCGTCGATCTCGGTCTCGGGCATGCAGGTCAGCGGTGCCGCGTCCATCACCGATCGCACGCGGCGGTCGCCCAGGTTGCCACCGCCGGCCACCACGGCCTTGATGACCTCGCGGAAACTGAGCATGCCTGCCAGGCTGCCATGCTCCATCACGACCAGCGACCCGATGTCCAGCTCGGCCATCGTCTTGGTGGCATCGGCCAGCAGATGATCGGGGTTCACTGTGTACAGCGTGCTGCCCTTGACGCGCAGGATGTCGGTGACTTTCATGGCTGCCCCCTGACTCGTGACGGCATGCGCCGGGTGGCAATCAATATAGCCCACAATGCCTTCATCTCCGTTGTGGAAAGCGCCCATGCCCGGTTCTTCGGACCCCGGATTCGACACCCTGGCGCTGCATGCCGGCGCCGCACCCGATCCCACCACCGGCGCGCGTGCCGTGCCCATCGTGCTGTCCACCAGTTTCGTGTTCGACAGCAGCGAGCATGCGGCGAGCCTGTTCAACATGGAACGCTCGGGCCATGTCTACAGCCGCATCAGCAATCCGACCAATGCGGTGCTGGAAGAACGCGTGGCCGCGCTCGAAGGCGGCGTCGGCGCGATCGCGGTGGCCAGCGGTCAGGCGGCGTTGCACCTGGCGGTAGCCACGCTGGCCGGCACCGGATCGCACATCGTCGCCAGCTCGGCGCTGTACGGCGGATCGCACAATCTGCTGAGCTACACGCTGGCGCGGTTCGGTATCAGCACCACCTTCGTCAAGCCGCTGGACATCGACGGCTGGCGTGCAGCCATCCAGCCCGAGACACGGCTGCTGTTCGGCGAGACCCTGGGCAATCCGGGGCTGGACGTGCTGGACATCCCGACCGTGAGCGCGATCGCGCACGAGCACGGGCTGCCGCTGCTGGTGGATTCGACTTTCACCACGCCCTGGCTGATGAAGCCTTTCGACCACGGTGCCGACCTGATCTTTCATTCGGCGACCAAATTCCTGTCGGGCCATGGCACCGTGATCGGCGGTGTGCTGGTCGACAGCGGCGCTTTCGACTGGGCCGCGTCGGGCCGCTTCCCCGAACTGAGCCAGCCCTACAGCGGCTTTCACGGCATGGTGTTCAGCGACGAAAGCAGCGTCGGCGCGTTCCTGCTGCGTGCGCGCCGCGAAGGTCTGCGCGACTTCGGCGCCTGCATGAGCCCGCACACCGCCTGGCTGATCCTGCAAGGCATCGAAACGCTGCCGCTGCGCATGGCACGGCACGTTGAAAACACGCGCAAGATCGTCGCCTTCCTGGCCGCGCACCCGCTGGTGGTCGGCGTGGCCTACCCTGAACTCGAGGGCCATGCCAGCCATGCGTTGGCGAAGAAGCTGCTGCCACGTGGCTGCGGGTCGGTGTTCAGCTTCGATCTCAAAGGCAGCCGCAGCCAGGGCCGGGCCTTCATCGAAGCGCTGAAGATCTTCTCGCACCTGGCCAACGTGGGTGACTGCCGCAGCCTGGTGATCCACCCGGCCAGCACCACGCATTTCCGCATGGACGACGCGGCGCTGGCGGCGGCCGGCATCACGCCGGGATCGATCCGGCTGAGCATCGGCCTGGAAGATGTCGACGACCTGATCGACGACCTGAAGCGGGCCTTCAAGGTGGCGGAGAAGGCCGCATGAAACTTCAAGTCGATGGCCGCAGCGCCAACGCCTACACCGGCGGCAAACCCTTCGACCCTGCCCTGCCCTGCATCGTCTTCGTGCATGGCGCGCTGCACGACCACAGTGCGTGGACGCTGCTGGCACGCTGGTTCGCGCACCACGGCCTGGGTGTGCTGGCGCTCGACCTGCCCGGCCACGGGCAAAGCGAAGGCCCGCCGCTGGCCAGCATCGAGGCCCATGCCGACTGGCTGCTGGCGCTGCTGGACGCCGCCGGCGTGAAGCAGGCCGCGGTCGCGGGTCACAGCATGGGATCGCTGATTGCTCTCGAAGCCGCGGCACGCGCGCCCGACCGCATCACGCGGCTGATCATGATCGGCACCGCCTTCCCGATGAAGGTCAGCGACGCCTTGCTGAGCACCGCACGCGAGCAGCCGCTCAAGGCCATCGACATGGTCAATGCGTTCTCGATCAGCACGCTCGCCGCCAAGCCTGGCTTCCCCGGCCCCGGCATGTGGCTGCACGGCAGCAACCGCGCGCTGATGCGGCGCACGCTGGCCGCCGGCGGCGTCACCAACGGCCGCAACCTGTTCGAGCACGACTTTCGCGTCTGCGACGCCTATGCGGGCGGCATGGACGCGGCAGCCCAGGTCCGTTGCCCGGTGACCTTCATCCTCGGCCGCAACGACCAGATGACCTCTCCCAAGGTCACGAAAGACCTGGCGGCGGCCTTGAAGGCGCGCGTGGTGCAACTCGACAGCGGGCACAGCCTGATGGCCGAAGTGCCCGATGCCATGCTGGCGGCGATGCGCTCAGCCCTGGTGTAAGCCCCATCGCCGAGGGACCGCCCCTGCCGGCCCGTTCACGGCGCAGGCCGACGCGGCAGGCGCACCTGTTCCAGGCAACGACTGGCGGCAGCGGCCGGCAGTCCCGCTTTCACCCGAGCCTCGTTGGCGACCAGCCATTCGGCGCGGCCGGCGCCCGCGCGCCCTTCGAAGTCGAAATGGCGCCCCAGGTGGTAGCAGGTCACGGGCACCAGCCAGCCGTTGTCGGCCAGCGCATCGAGCAGCGCGCGCGGCTGGCGCCCGAAGGTCGGCAGCAGGTCGGCATTGAATGATTCCGACGTGGCGGCATCGGCCTTGACGGCCGCCGTGTGCGCCATCAACAGCCACACCCGAACGCCCACCGGATCACCGGCCTGGGCCAGCGTGCGATAACGCGCATACAGCGCGGCCCAGCCTTTCATCGCCGCCAGGGGGTCGGCATGGCGACTCGGGTCCAGGCCCAGCAGCGTCTCTGTGATCTCGACGGCGTCGTCGGGCGCCACGCCGCTCATCGCGGCTGTCACGGTGATCCAGGGGCAGGCCAGCGCCAGCACGCACAGCCAGCCTGGCAGAACGCGGCGAACAGCGGTCAGTACCAATCGGCCACCATGCACTTGTAGGGCAGAGCAACGCCGCGCTGAACCTTTTCGTCCCGCACGGTCACCGTGATGTTGGCCTTTTCCTTGGGGTTGATTGCCGACCACATCTGGTACACCAGCGCGCTGCTGAGCACGATGCAACCGTCGGACCACGAGGGCCCGGTACCCTTGTGGATGAAGATCCCGTTGGCCTTGCCGGCACCGCTGTTGTAAGGCACGCCCTTGCCCAGCCAGATCCCCTCGCGCTTGCCACCGTCGGTACCGTCGGTCTTGTTCGCCATGCGCGTGGCGTAGCCCACGTAGGTGCCGCCGTCGATCACGATATCGGGGTCCCACCAGCAGGTGGTCGAGATGTTGATGCTGCCGCTCTTGAACGACAGCACACCGTCGGCGCTCTTGCGAAGGATATCGATGGAATAGCTGGGCGTGCTCATCGCGGACTCCGTGAAACAAGGGATGGCGACATCCTAGAGACAACCGGCCCCGCGCAGCATCCCCAAGACTGAAGAAGCGGGCCCATCCTCCCTAGAACGTGGCCTCTCGCTTGCACCGGCGCAGCGATTGAGCGCTTGGTTCCGGGGTCACTTGACCGCCGCAGTGCGCGTTGGCATGCCTCAGTGCGCCTCGTCCCAGTTCTTCCCCACCCCCACCTCGGCCAGCAACGGCACCTTCAGCTGCGCCACGCCCGCCATCAGGCGCGGCACGGCTTGCCTGGCCCAGTCGAGCTCGGCATCGGGCACCTCCAGCACCAATTCGTCGTGCACCTGCATCACCATGCGCGTGGCACGGTGCTCGTCGTCCAGCGCCTTCTGCACGGCGATCATCGCCAGCTTGATGAGGTCGGCCGCGGTGCCCTGCATCGGCGCGTTGATGGCCTGGCGCTCGGCGCCGCTGCGGCGCGGGCCGTTGCCGCTGTTGATCTCGGGCAGCCACAGGCGGCGGCCGAAGGCGGTCTCGACATAGCCCTTGGCCTTGGCACTGGCCTTGGTCTCGTCCATGTAGCGGCGCACGCCGGCAAAGCGCGCGAAGTAGCGTTCGATGTAGTCCTTGGCCGCCTTCTGTTCGATGCCCAGGTTGCTGGCCAGCCCGAAGGCGCCCATGCCGTAGATGAGGCCGAAGTTGATGACCTTGGCATAACGGCGTTGTTCAGACGACACCTGATCCACCGGCACATTGAAGACCTCGCTGGCGGTGGCCTTGTGCACGTCGACGCCGTCGGCAAAAGCCTTCAGCAGGCCCGGGTCCTCGCTGATGTGGGCCATGATGCGCAGCTCGATCTGCGAGTAGTCGGCGCTGACGATGTGATGCCCGGGCGGGGCGATGAAAGCCTCGCGGATGCGTCGGCCTTCGAGCGTGCGGATCGGAATGTTCTGCAGGTTGGGGTCGTTGCTCGACAATCGCCCCGTCACCGCCACCGCCTGCGCGTAGTTGGTGTGCACGCGGCCGGTGGCCGGGTTGACCATCAGCGGCAGCTTGTCGGTGTAGGTGCCCTTGAGCTTGGCCAGGCTGCGGTGCTCGAGGATGCGCGCCGGCAACGGGAAGTCGGCTGCCAGTTCCTGCAACACTTCTTCGTCGGTGCTGGGCGCGCCGGTGGCGGTCTTCTTCTTCACCGGCAGCCCCAGCTCGGTGAACAGGATCTCGCCGATCTGCTTCGGGCTGCCCATGTTGAACGGCCGGCCGGCGATGGCATAGGCCTCGTGCTCGGCAGCAACCATGCGCTCGGCCAGCTGCTGGCTCTGGCGCGCCAGCAGCGCCGGATCGATCAGCACGCCATGGCGCTCGATGCGCTGCAGGATCACCGCCACTGGTAGTTCAATGCGTTCGTACACCTCGCGCAACCGCGGCTCGGCTTGCAGCAGCGGCCACAGCGTGCGATGCACGTGCAGCGTCATCTCGCTGTCCTCGCCCGCATATTCGGTGGCGCGTGCGATGTCGACCTGCGAGAACGCAATCTGGTTCGCGCCCTTGCCGCACAGGTCCTCGTAGCTCAGGCCCTTGCGGCCCAGGTGGCGTTCGGCCAGGCTTTCCAGGCTGTGCGACCTGTGCGCCTCGATCACGTAGCTTTGCAGCATGGTGTCGTGCTGGTAGCCCTGTACCGTGATGCCCTGATTGGCCAGCACGTGCAGGTCGTACTTGATGTTCTGCCCCAGCTTGGCGCGCGATGCGTCCTCCAGCCAGGGTTTCAGTTTTGCCAGCACCTGGTCGCGCGGCAACTGCTCGGGCGCGCCGGGGTAGTCGTGGGTCATCGGCACATAGGCGGCACGTCCGGGTTCGACCGCGAACGACAGGCCGACGATCTGCGCCTTCATGGCGTCAAGTGAATCGGTCTCGGTGTCCAGCGCCACCAGCTCAGCGCTGTGCAGGCGCTCCATCCAGGCATCGAATCGCGGCCAGTCGCTGATCGTCTCGTACTCGCGCGGCAGCGTGGGCGGCGGGTCGGCAAGCTCGGTCCCGTTTGCGGCGTCACCTGCATCACTCGCGTCGCTGGGGTTTCGCCGGGCCGCCGGCGCTGGCGCGGCGGCGTTGCCCAAGGCCTCTTCCAGCTCCTTGCGCCAGGTGCGAAAACCGTAGCGCTGGTAGAAATCCAGCAGCCCGGGTCGGTCGACCTCGCGCAAAGCCAGGGCCTGCAGTGTCGGCCAGCCATCGACCTGACCCTGCAGATCGCAGTCGGTCACCACGGTGATCAGCTTGCGCCCCATGGGCAGCCAGTCCAGCGCCTTGCGCAGGTTCTCACCGGCGGCACCCTTGATGCTGTCGGCCGCGGCGATCACCTGGTCTAGCGAACCATGTTCGGCCAGCCACTTGACCGCCGTCTTCGGTCCGACCTTGTCGACGCCGGGCACGTTGTCCACGGTGTCGCCGATCAGCGTCAGGTAGTCGATGATGCGTTCGGGCGCAACGCCGAACTTGGCGACCACGCCGGCCGGATCGAGCAGCTCGGGCGGTTTGGCCATGGTGTTGATCAGCGTCACCACGGGCGTCACCAGCTGCGCCAGGTCCTTGTCCCCGGTGGAGATCAATACCCGGTGGCCACTGGCCGCAGCCACGCGGGCCAGCGTGCCGATGGCGTCGTCGGCCTCGATGCCGGGCACCTGCAGCACCGGCCAGCCCAGCAGTCGCACCACCTCGAGGATGGGCTCGATCTGCTGGCGCAGCGGGTCGGGCATGGGCGCGCGCTGGGCCTTGTAGTCGGCATACCAGGCGTCGCGAAAGGTCGGCCCCTTGGCGTCGAAAACACACACCGCGTGCTCGGCGGGGTAACGCTCGCGCAGCCACTTCATCATCGCCACCATGCCGTGGATGGCGCCGGTGGGGAAACCGTCGGGCGCACGCAGGTCGGGCATCGCGTGATAGGCGCGGTAGAGGTAGCTGGACCCGTCGACCAGCAGCATCAGGCGTTCGCTCATCGGGCCATTGTGGCGCCTGCGTAGAATGCCTAACATGCCCCGCCCCAGCCGACTGATGCACTTGGCCGTCGCCCTGCCGCTGCTGCTGCCACTGTGCAGCCTGGCGCAAGACGTGACCCCGCGCGGTGGCGAGCCGGTGGTGCAGCACCTGGTGACCGAGGACGACGGCGTTCGCATCGACGAACTGCGCGTGCGCGGCCAGACCCAGCGCATCGTGGTGCGCAGCAAGCTGGCCGGCGCCCGCCCCTACGAGATCGTGCCGGCCAACGGCGGGCGCGACCTCTCGCAGGACAAGCGCACGGTGGGCCAGCGCGTCTGGTCGGTGCTGAGTTTCTAGACCGCGATGGCGGTCTACACCGAAGTCGGCTTCGACGAAGCCGACCGCCTCGTCAGCCGCCTGGGCCTGGGCCCGCTGACCGAGCTGCAGGGCATTCGCTCGGGCATCGAAAACACCAACTACTACGCGACCACGGTGCGCGGCCACTGGGTGCTGACCGTGTTCGAGCGCCTGGGCCCGCGAGCAGCTGCCCTACTACCTGCAGCTGATGCAGCATCTGGCGCAGCGCGGCATCCCGGTGCCGGCACCGCAGGCCGACGAGCGCGGCGACCTGCTGCACAGCCTGGCCGGCAAGCCGGCGGCGGTGGTCACGCGGCTGCCGGGCAGCCACCGCACAGCACCTGGTGTCGACCACTGCGAACAGGTGGGGGCGATGCTGGCGCGCGTGCACAAGGCCGGGGCCGACTTCGCGCCGCAGCAGCCGCACCTGCGCGGCCCGGCCTGGTGGGCCGAGGTGGCGCCCACGGTGCTGCCGCACCTGCCCGCGCCGCAGGCCGCGCTGCTGGGCGACGAGCTGGCCTTTCAGCTCGAACGGGCCGGTTCGGCAGCGGGCCGCGCACTGCCACGTGGCCACATCCACGCCGACCTGTTCCGCGACAACGTGATGTTCGACGACACCGCGGGTGGCGACCGGCTGTGCGGCTTTTTTGACTTCTACTTTGCCGGCGTCGACCTGCTGCTGTTCGACATCGCCGTATGCTTGAACGACTGGTGCACCGACCTCGCCAGCGGGCGGCTGGACGAGGCGCGTGCGCGTGCCTTCATGCGGGCCTACGAGGGCGTGCGTGCACTCGACGGCGCCGAGCACCGCCTGCTGCCGGCGCTGCTGCGCGCGGCAGCGCTGCGCTTCTGGCTGTCGCGGTTGTGGGACTGGCACCTGCCGCGCGATGCGGCACTGCTGCAGCCCAAGGACCCGGCGCATTTCGAGCGCATCCTGCGCGACCGCATCGACAACCCCTGGCATCCGCCGCTGCTGCACTCCTGACCCCATGGCGATGATCCTCAAGGCCGTCGGGCCGGCACGTGGCGCCCATTGGGTGCGCGACGGGCTGCGCCTGTACCTGAAGCGGCCGCTGGCCTTCACCAGCTTGTTCGTGCTGTTCCTGTTTGCGGCGCTTTTCTCGGCCCTGGTGCCGCTGGTCGGCGGTGTGCTGCAGATCATGCTGATCCCGCTGCTGTCGCTGGGTTTCATGGTGGCCAGCCAGTCGGCGCTGAACGGCGGGCCGGTCAATCCGATGCAATTCATCGAGCCGCTGCGCGCCGCGCCGCGGCAGCGGCGCAATCTGCTGCTGCTGTGCCTGGCCTACGGGCTGGCCGTGGCCGGCCTGCTGCTGCTGGCCGACCAGGTGGCCGACGGCGGCTTCATGCGGGCGATGGAATTGATGCGCAAGCCGAACACGCCGCAGGCCGAGTTCGATGCCTTGCTGGCCGAGCGCGGCATGGTCAGCGGCACGCTGTTCGCCCTGCTGGGGCTGAGCGTGATCACGGTGCCGTTCTGGCATGCACCGGCCCTGGTGCACTGGGCCGACCAGGGCGTGGGCCAGGCGCTGTTTTCCAGCACGCTGGCGGTATGGCGCTGCCGCGGGGCCTTTTTGGTCTACGGGCTCAGCTGGTTCGGCCTGATGGCCGGCTGCGCGATGTTGTCGGCGCTGCTCTTCGGCCTGCTGGGACTGGGCCAGCTGGCGTCGTTCCTGGTGCTGCCGACGGGGCTGTTCTTCTCAACGCTGTTCTACGTGTCGCTGATCTTCACCTTCAACGACAGCTTCGGCACCCAATGAACGTGCAGTCGCGCGGCTGGTCTACCAGGCCGCCTCACGCTCAGGCGTGGCGCCGATGCGGTGGATCGACAGGTCGGCACCGTCGAATTCTTCTTCGGCCGACAGGCGCAGGCCCATCGTCAGCTTGAGCAGACCGTAGACGGCGGCACCGGCCGCCAGCGGCCACAGCACCCCCACCGCCGTGCCCAGCAGTTGCGCCCACACGCTGACGCCGCCCAGCCCGCCCAGCGCGGTCGACCCGAAGATGCCGCAAGCCACACCGCCCCAGGCGCCGCACAGACCGTGCAGCGGCCACACGCCCAGCACGTCGTCGATCTTCCAGCGGTTCTGCGTCAGCGTGAACATCACGACAAAGATCGCGCCGGCCGCTCCGCCCACCACCAGCGCGCCGGCCGGGTGCATCACGTCCGAGCCCGCGCACACCGCCACCAGCCCGGCCAGCGGGCCGTTGTGGGCAAAGCCGGGGTCGTTGCGCCCCAGCAGCACCGCCATCAGGGTGCCGCCGGCCATCGCCATCAGCGAGTTCACGGCCACCAGGCCCGAGATCTTGTCGATGGTCTGCGCACTCATCACGTTGAAGCCGAACCAGCCCACCGTCAATACCCAGGCGCCCAGCGCCAGGAACGGGATGCTCGACGGCGGATGCGCACTGACCACCTGACGTCCGGCGCCGTCCTTGCGATAGCGGTTGCGGCGTGCGCCCAGCAGCAGCACTGCCGTCAATGCAATCCAGCCACCCACCGCGTGCACCACCACGCTGCCGGCAAAGTCGTGAAACTCGACGCCCGTGGCCGCCTTGATCCAGCCCTGCAAGCCGAAGCGACCGCCCCAGACCGCGCCTTCGAAGAACGGATACACCAGGCCGACCAGCACCCCGGTGGCGATCAGCTGCGGGCCGAATCGGGCGCGCTCGGCAATGCCGCCCGAAATGATGGCGGGGATGGCAGCCGCGAAGGTCAGCAGGAAAAAGAACTTCACCAGCTCGAAACCGTTCCTCTGCGTCAGCGTGCTGGCGTCGGACATGAAGCTCACGCCATAGGCGACGAGGTAGCCGACGAAAAAGTAGGCGATGGTCGATACCGAGAAGTCGACCAGGATCTTGACCAGGGCATTGACCTGGTTCTTCTTGCGCACGGTGCCCAGTTCCAGGAAGGCGAAGCCGGCGTGCATGGCCAGCACCATGATGGCGCCCAGCAGGATGAACAGGGTGTCGGTGCCTTGCTTGACGTGGTCCATGAGACTGCTCCCCCAGGCCCGACCGCACCCACTGCGCCCGTGGCGCACAAACTCAAGCAAGACTTGCGCCCAGGATGGGGCGGTCCACCGGCGCTTGCCGGGCCGACCCTGCATCGCAGCCAGCCTCATCCCAGTGCATCAAGCCTGCCGATGGTGCGTCACGCACCAACAACGAACAGCAGGGCGTCCAATCAGTCGCCGGCGGGTCTGCCCGGGTTGAAGTGGATGTAGCGGCCGCCGCGCTCGAGGGTCGGCCCCCGAAGGAAGGCATGTTCGTGCTGCAGCGCCGGCAGATCCCAGTGGCGGTCGGGCTCGACGCGGGTTGCGTACAGCACCTGCAGGCTGATGCCCGGTGTCGCTGCGACCCGGTCGAACACCGGCGCGCGGTAGGGCGTCGGCATGTTGGTGACGATGGCCAGACGCAGCGGCGGGGCAGGCGCGGTCATGTCCGGCAACGCGCGATCAGCTCAGGTCGGCACGGCCGCAGCCGACCGGCAGCACCGGCGTCATTCGAACGGCGTCAGCTTGGCAATCGCCAGCGCCAGCCACTTGGCGCCATGGCGGCCGAAGTTGACCTGCGCCCGCGCGTCGTTGCCGCTGCCTTCCAGCGTCAGCACCACGCCTTCACCGAACTTGCCATGGAACACCGACTGCCCCACGCGCAGGCCACCTTCGCTGCGCTGCGCCACCATCGACGCGGGCAAGGGCACAGCGCGTTCCACCGGTTCGACGCGCCCCGCGCCCACGATGCCCGACAGCCCGCGGCCACGGTCCCAGGCCTGCTGGTAGCTGCGCGCATAACCGGAAGCAAAGCCCTGCTGGCGCGGCGTCAGCCATTTCAGCGCCGCTTCAGGCAGTTCGTCCAAGAAGCGGCTCTTCACGTTGTAGCGCGTCTGGCCGTGCAGCATTCGGGTCTGGCTGAAGCTCAGGTACAGGCGCTGGCGGGCACGCGTGATGGCGACGTACATCAGGCGGCGCTCTTCCTCCAGCCCGTCGGCGTCGGACAAGGACTGCTCGTGCGGGAACAGCCCCTCTTCGACACCGGTGATGAAGACGGCGTCGAATTCGAGACCCTTGGCCGCGTGCACCGTCATCAGCTGGATGGCGTCGGCACCGGCCTGCGCCTGGTTGTCGCCCGCTTCCAGCGAGGCATGGGTCAGGAAGGCCGCCAGTGGCGACATGATCTCGCCGGTCTCGGCGTCAGGCACGGCCGCCGCGGCATCTCCACTTTCATCGACGGGCAAGGCCACCGCGTCCTTGCCGAAGCCCTCCTGCGTGACGAAGCTCTCGGCGGCGTTGACCAGCTCCTCCAGGTTCTCGATGCGGTCCTGGCCTTCCTTCTCGGTCTTGTAGAAGGTCAGCAGGCCGCTGGTGTGCAGCACGTGCTCGATGATCTCGCGCAGCGTCAGGCCGGCCGTGGCCTCGCGCAGCCCGTCGATCATCCGCGCGAAGGCGATCAGTTTGCTGCCTGCCGCACCGGCCACTGCCCCCACGCTCTGCATCAGGCTGCGGCCACTGGCGCGTGCGGCGTCGGACAGCTGCTCGACCGTGCGCGCACCGATGCCTCGTGTCGGAAAGTTCACGACGCGCAAAAAGCTGGTGTCGTCGTTGGGGTTCTCCAGCAGGCGCAGGTAGGCCAGTGCGTGCTTGACCTCGGCACGCTCGAAGAAGCGCAGCCCGCCGTACACGCGGTAGGGAATGCCGGCGTTGAAGAGCGCGCTTTCGATGACGCGGCTTTGTGCGTTGCTGCGGTACAGCAGCGCGATCTGCTGGCGCGCCATGCCGCTGCGGTGCAGCGCCTGCGCCTCTTCCAGAAACCACTGCGCCTCGGCAAAGTCGCTGGTGGCCTCGAACACGCGCAGCGGCTCGCCGGCGCCGGCGTCGGTGCGCAGGTTCTTGCCCAGGCGCTGGCTGTTGTGCGAGATCAGCTCGTTGGCGGCATCCAGGATGTGGCCGAAACTGCGGTAGTTCTGCTCCAGCTTGACGATGCGCTGCACGCGGTACTCACGCTCGAAGTCGGCCATGTTGCCCACGCGCGCGCCGCGAAAGCCATAGATGCTCTGGTCGTCGTCGCCGACCGCCATCACGCCTTGATCGGACAAGGGCGGGGCAAACATCTTCAGCCACGCGTACTGCAGGCGGTTGGTGTCCTGGAACTCGTCGACCAGCACATGGCGGAAACGGCGCTGGTAGTGCTCGCGCAGCGGGTCGTTGTCGCGCAGCAGCTCGTAGGTGCGCAGCATCAGCTCGGCAAAATCGACCACGCCCTCGCGCTGGCACTGGGCCTCATAGGCCTGGTAGACCTCGACCAGCTTGCGGCCGTGGGCGTCGCGCGCCTCGACCTCAGCCGGGCGCTGGCCTTCTTCCTTGGCGCCGGCGATGAACCACGTCACCTGCTTGGGCACGAAGCGCTCTTCGTCCAGGCTCATGCCCTTGATGACGCGCTTGACGGCCGACAGCTGGTCGCTGCTGTCCAGGATCTGAAAGCCCTGCGGCAAGCCGGCCAGCTTCCAGTGGGCGCGCAAGAAGCGGTTGCACAGGCCGTGGAAGGTGCCGATCCACATGCCGCGCACGGCAATCGGCAGCATTGCCGACAGCCTGGTGAGCATCTCCTTGGCGGCCTTGTTGGTGAAGGTCACCGCCAGTACGCCGCCCGGCGACACCTGGCCGGTGGACAGCAGCCAGGCGATGCGCGTGGTCAGCACCCGCGTCTTGCCCGAGCCCGCCCCGGCCAATACCAGCACCGATTGCGCGGGCAGGCTCACGGCGGCCAGTTGTTCGGGATTCAGGCCTTGCAACAACCGGGACGGTGCCGCGGGCGATTCGATCATCCGGGCATTCTAGGAGCGCGGCCCGACGCGCCCGGCCGGCCGCTTCAGCTTGGCAGCTTCTCCAGCGACATCGGGCGCTCGATGCCCGCACGGCCATAGCTGCGCCTGCGGTTGGCTTGCGTGCGCAGGTGTGGCACCAGCCATTGCGCCAGGTCGGCCGCCGGCATCGGGCGGGCCAGCAGGTAGCCCTGCATCTCGTCGCAGCCCAGCTTGCGCAGCAGGTCGGCCTGGGCCTGGGTTTCGACGCCCTCGGCGACCACCTTCATCTGCATGCTGCGGCCCAGCGCGATGACGGCGGTGGTGATGGCCACGTCCTCGCTGTCGCTGGGCAGCGACGACACGAACGAGCGGTCGATCTTCAGCGTGTCGATGCTGAAGCGCTTGAGGTAGGTGAGCGACGAATGCCCGGTGCCGAAGTCATCGATCGCCACCTTCAGACCCATGCGCGCAAAGCTTTCGAGCATGTTGCGCGTGGCCTCGTTGTCTTCCATCAGCAGCGACTCGGTCAGCTCGATCTCGAGCCGCTGCGCATCGATCGCGTGTTCGCGCAGCGAGTCCTCGATCATCGACGCCAGGTGCAGGTGGTGAAACTGGCGCGCCGACAGGTTGACCGCCATGCGCAGCGGCGGCAGTCCCTGGCGGTCCCACTCGCCCAGCTGCGCACAGGCGGTGCGGATCACCCAGGCGCCCACCGGCAGGATCATGCCGGTGTCTTCCAGCACGCCGATGAAACGGTCGGGCGGCACCACGCCCTCGCCCGGGCAATCCCAGCGCAGCAGCGCCTCGACCCCGGTGACCTCGCCGGTGCACAGATTCGCCTTCGGCTGAAAGTACAGCTGAAACTCATTGCGCTCGATGGCGTGACGCAGGCCGCCTTCGAGCCGCAGTCGCGCCGACACGGCCGCGTTCAGATCGTCGCTGAAGAAACTGTAGGTGCCGCGACCGAGTGACTTGGACCGGTACATCGCCAGGCCGGCATGCCGCACCAGGCCATCGAGATCGACCTCGTCGGTGGGATACATCGAGATGCCGATGCTGCCCGAGACGACGATCTCTTCCTTGCCCACCCGGAACGGTACCAGCAGGCCCTCGAGAATGCGGCGCGCGACCAGCGCGGCGTCCTCGGCCGATTCGATCGCCTCCAGGATCACCGTGAACTCGTCGCCGCCCAGGTGTGACAAGGTGACGGGCGGCGAGGCATCGACCAGCCGAACGACCGAATCGACGTTGCGCAGGCATTGCGTCAGCGTGCTGGACACATGCTTGAGAACGCTGTCACCGACCTCGTGGCCCAGGCTGTCGTTGACGAGCTTGAAGCGATCGAGATCGATGATCATCAGCGCCAGCGGCTGGCCCGAGCGTTCGGCGCGCGCCATCGCCTGGCCCAGCCGGTCGCGGAACAGACTGCGGTTGGGCAGGCCAGTCAGGCTGTCGAAGTTGGTCAGGTGGCTCAGCTTCTCTTCGGCCTGGCCCTGGCTGCGCTTGTTGCGCAGATGCAGCATCCAGCGCCGGTCTTCGGCCGCGTCGACCGCATGCAGGTGCAGGTCGACCGCGCGTTCGACCGCGCCGCGGCGCACGCGGGCCTGGCCGTCGCACAGGCCCAGGCCGACGACGGCGCTTGCACCCGCAGCCGCGGGCTGGCGCACGAAACCGGCCAGGGCCTGCCCGCGCAGTGCCTGCACGCTGGCGCCCAGCAGCTTGGTGGCCTGCGGGTTGCAGTCGACGATCAGGCCGTCGTCGCTGCACACGATGACACCCTCGTCACAATGGTCGAACAGGGCCCTGAACCAAGGATCCTTGCGCCGCGGCCTGGCCGCCGCGGGCGCCAGCGGCGGCGCCGCTGCCGGAGGCAGACTTCGGCCCAGGGCGCGTCGACACCACGACAACAACTTGCCGTCGGCCGATGCTGACGAGGAGGTGGCGGACACGGCGGATGCGATGGCGTTCTCGGGTCTGACCTCGGATTTCGACTCACAGCGCTTGCACTTGAGCTGCCGAACGTCAGGCCCGACGCCCGGCCGAAGTCGCGCCGCGTAGAATTTGACACCGGGCCCACATTCTGGCGCCCGGTCTTCCGCGCCATCGCTGCAGATGGCTGCCCGGATCGCCCGGTGCGGCAGGTCAAGCGTCCTCAACCCTTCAGGAGCCTGACCATGGAAATCTTCGACTACGACAACATCCTGCTGCTGCCGCGCAAGTGCCGCGTCGAAAGCCGCAGCGAATGCGACCCCTCGATCGAGTTCGGCGGCCGGCGCTTTGTTCTGCCCGTGGTGCCATCAAACATGAAGACCGTGATCGACGAGCCGATCGCCACCGATCTGGCGCGCAACGGTCACTTCTACGTGATGCACCGTTTTGATCTCGACACCCTGGCCTTTGCGCGGCGCATGCGCGAGCAGGGGCTGATCGTGTCGATCAGCGCTGGCGTCAAGGCGCACGACTTCGAGACCATCGACCGTCTGGCGGCCGATGGCGTGGGCGCCGACTACATCACGATCGACATCGCACACGGCCATGCGGTGAGCGTGCGCAAGGCCATCGAACACATCAAGACGCGGCTGCCCGACGCCTTCGTGATCGCCGGCAACGTGGCCACGCCCGAAGCCGTGATCGACCTCGAGAACTGGGGCGCCGACGCCACCAAGGTCGGCGTGGGGCCGGGCAAGGTCTGCATCACCAAGCTGAAGACCGGCTTCGGCACCGGTGGCTGGCAACTCAGCGCGCTGAAGTGGTGCGCACGTGTGGCCAGCAAGCCCATCGTTGCCGACGGCGGTATCCGCCACCACGGCGACATCGCCAAGAGCGTGCGCTTCGGCGCTGCGATGGTGATGATCGGCAGCCTGTTTGCAGGCCATGAAGAATCGCCCGGCGCCACGGTCGAAGTCGACGGCCGACGCTACAAGGAATACTACGGCTCGGCCAGCGACTTCAACAAGGGCGAGTACAAGCATGTCGAAGGCAAGCGCATCCTCGAGCCGATCAAGGGCCGACTGACCGACACGCTGCGCGAGATGCGCGAAGACCTGCAGAGCTCGATCAGCTACGCCGGCGGCCGCACGCTGGCAGACCTGAAGAAGGTCAACTACGTGATCCTGGGCGGCGAGAACGCGGGCGAGCACCTGCTCATGTAGCGCGGCGGGGCAGTGACTCGATCGCTTGTTTCAGGCTGCATCTGCTGCTGCGGCCAGCGCGCTGCCTGAAACCGGCAGTCTCAGTCGCCGAGTCTGTCGGGCAGCAGCTTGTGCACCTTGGCCATGAAGGTGCTCTGGTCGATCGGCTTGACGATGAAGTCCGCGGCGCCAGCCTTCAGACTGTCGATGACTTTGCGCTTCTCGCTGTGGCCTGTGATCATCACCACCGGAGTTTGCTTGAACTCGTCGATCGACTTGATCCATCGCGTGACCTCGACGCCGTCGATGTCCGGCAGGTCGATGTCCATCAGCACCAAGTTCGGCCGCTGTTTGCGCAAGAGGCCCATCGCCTCGGAGCCTGACCCGGCAAAGATCGGGTCGAGCTTCAGGCCCTGCAGCGTCTTTGCCAGCAGCCGTTGCTGAAACTCGTCGTCATCGACGATCAGCACCAGCGGCCGAATCTGATCGGCGAGTTGGCGCAAGGCACGTATCGATTCGAGCTGCGGCGCGAGGTCATCGCGCAGCGCACCGGCCCATTGCCCGACCGGTTTCACAGCCTCGGCGGCCGACTGCAGTTGCGGGTCGATCTTCTCCTTCTTCAGACGGGCGAACTCCTGCTGGAAAGCGCCCGGGTCCCGCAATTCGATCATCGCGGCGAGTTCGCCGTCGCTCACCCGCTGCGAGAAGCTGTCCAGCGCGGCGCCGATGCCATCCCCAACCTGGCGCAGCGACCGGCTGGCCGCGTCGACGTGCTTGGCACCGTGCGCAGCGTACTGTGCCAACCGGCCTTCAAGCTCGGCAATGCGTCGGGCTTGCACGGCAAAGTCTGCAACCGACGGCGTCGAACCCGCGCTTGTGGCAAGTTGGCGCAGGCCATGGTGTACCGCCATCGGCAGTCGAGGCGCATCGTGCGTCAGCGGCCAGAACAACACGTAGTCGTCGAAGTACTTCTTCCTGCACAGTTCGTACACGCGCCGCAGGTCGTCTTTTTCACACAGGATCACCGTGTGATGCGGCGTCACATGCACCAGCTTGCTCAAGCGGTAGAGGCCCAGGTAGTACTGCTCGGCCTTTTGCAGCGTGTTGAAGGCCAGCACCAGCACCTCAGGCTTGCGAGCCTCGAAATCCTGCACGAAGCTGTCGGCGTTGGTCGAGACATGCACCTGCTCGAATTCGCTGCCCAGCAGCTTGCGCACCAGGTTCGCGTCGGCCGCCACATCCGAGGCCACCAGAATGGGTGACGTCAGATGGGATTTCATTGCGGCTTGACGAGTCGCTGATGGCCTTTCGCGCGCCAGTCGGACGACCAGTTCAGTATGGCCTCTGCCGGCATCGGCCGGGCGATCAGATAACCCTGCGCAAAGTCGCATGCCATGTCGCGCAGGTTGTCCCAGTCCTCGCGGTCTTCTACCCCTTCGGCCACGGTACGCAGGCCCAGCTGACGTGCCATGTCGAGCGTGGCCCTCAGAATCGCCTGCAGCTGTGGATTGCTGCTGGCACCGTGGACGAAGCTTCGGTCGAGTTTCAGTTCATCGAAAGGTACATCGCGCAGCTGTGCCAGTGACGAATACCCTGTGCCAAAATCGTCGATGGCCAGGCCCACGCGTTTCAGGCGCAACCGGGTGGCGACGTCAAGCAGCCTGTCCAGGTCGCGTGTCACTTGGCTTTCTGTGATCTCGAGGACCACGCATTCGGCCGGAACGCCTGCCTCGGCCGCCGCGTTCACGACCTTCTCAGGAAGGTCGAGCGCAAAGAGGTTGTCCATCGCCACATTGACCGAAACACGCAGCTCCAGACCGGCCCCACGCCATTGCCGCGCGGCACGCAAGGCCCCAGCCAGCACGGCACCCGCCAGCTCATCGCTGAGCCCGCTTTGCTCGACCAGCGGTATGAAATCGGACGGAAACACCAGGCCGTCATCCGGGTGCTGCCACCGCACCAGCGCCTCCACACCTGCGACCGCACCATCGATCATCCGCACCTGTGGTTGATAGAAATTCACAAGCTGACCCGTGGCGATGGCTTTGCGCAAGTCTTGTTCGTCGTATGTTCGGCGCATGTCACCCATCACCGTCGATTCGGCAAATGTCGGTACAGCGCCAAGTGCCTGGCCCAGGCTTTCCAGCGCAATGGGCTTGTGCAACGTGCCGGCAACTCGCAGCCGGCGGGCTGATGCCAGTTTGGCCACCGACCGCAGGATGTCGGCGTCTTCGCCGCTGACCAGCACCAGGCCGCCACGAAAACGCTGCCGCGCCAAATGACGAAGAAACTGGACGCCGTCCATGCCGGGCATGTTCAGGTCGACGATCAATGCGTCGAACGCGGGCATACCTCGGGCCAGCCGCGACAGTGCCGCCTCGCCACTGTCGACCAGCTCCACCTCTTGGATTGCCAACTCCGACAGCTGTCTGGCCAGCAGTGAGCGCGCAAATGGGTCATCGTCAATTACCAGAACTCGCATGGGTACACCTTGCGTTCAGCCCCCATCGCCATCGCCCAGGTAGGCATCGATGGCCAACTTCTCCCGTTGCCATTCGACATCGAATGCCACCAGGTGTTCCCGCAACAATGCCAGGTTTCCAGCCGTGACGGCACTTTCGATTTCAACACAAAACTCTGCCAGCGCCTGCGCGCCGATTGATCGGGCCGACGACTTCAGCTTGTGTGCGACAGCCGCTGACTGGTGCCCTTCGCCCCTGGCA
This sequence comes from Rubrivivax sp., assembly GCA_016707445.1. Lineage (GTDB taxonomy): Bacteria > Pseudomonadota > Gammaproteobacteria > Burkholderiales > Burkholderiaceae_C > Rubrivivax. The sequence goes on along the minus strand of JADJHR010000003.1, from coordinate 834,324 downwards.
CAGGCCGCGTGCATCTCGGCGCGTTGCCGTTGCGCGGTTTGCCGGAACAACGCAAGAAACTCGCGAACCGACGCTTCGTCATCGCCGATGATCTTTCTGAGAACCGATGCATCCATGTCCACCCTTCCCTTGTCAGTTCAGGCGGTCGAGTTGCGGTCGACGGGTGGCAGCCACCGATCGAGCACCTTGCGCAGCCGCTCGAGCTGCAGCGGCTTCGTCACGTAGTCCTCCATGCCAACCGCCTTGGCGCGCTCGTCTTCGCCGCGCAACGCGTTGGCGGTCAGCGCCACGATGGGCATTCGACGCGCAAGCCCGGATCTCGACGCCTCTTCTCGGCGAATCGCTTCAGTCAGCGCATAACCGTCCAACTCGGGCATGTGCAGATCGGTCAGCAGCATGGCGTAACGGCCCTCGCGCCACATGCGCAGCGCTTCGGCGCCGTCGCAGGCAACCTCGGCCGCGCGCCCCAGCAGCTCCAGCTGGCGGATGATCACCAGGCGGTTGATCGCATCATCTTCTGCGACCAGGATCAAGTCACCGCGCCGACGCGCCTGGGCCACCGTTGGCACGACCACGCGTACCGCCGCAGTCCCGCTGGCGCCACCGATGTCCGGCGCCACCTCGGGTGAAGCACGCCCGGCAGCAACGGCCACGGCGCGCAGCAGCGCCTGCCGCCGCAGGGCAGCGCCATCGAGTGTCACGATCTGCGGCGACTCGATACGTGCCCGCCGTCGCCGACCGTTCGTGATGAAGAGGTAGCGCATGTCGTTGCTGGCGCGGAAGCTTTCGGTACTCGACGGGTGCAGCTTGCCGACGTAGCGGATTGCCACCTTCGGGCCGACGATGCCCTTGGCGATCTGCTCACCCGCGTCCATGTCGGACACTCGATGCACGCGCGCACCGGCAGCCTGCAGGTAGGCGGTCAGGCCGTCGATGTCCAGGTCCGGAGTCTCCGACAGCAGACAGTGAATCCCCAACAGTTCGGGCAGCACTTGAGCCGGTTGCTCGGCGAGCGGGTCCATCGGCAGCGTCAGCGTGAAGGTCGATCCCTCGCCAGTGCGGCTGCGGACAGCGATCTCGCCGTCCATCAGGTCGGCCAGGCGTCTGCAGATGGTCAGCCCCAGCCCGCTGCCGCCGAAGCGCCGCGTCGTCGAGGCTTCAGCTTGCGAGAACGGCGTGAACAAGCGTGCAACCGCTTCGTCGGTCATGCCGATGCCGTTGTCGGACACCGCAAAGGCCAGCCGAAGCGGCGCAGCCTGTACCACCGTGACGCGCAGCCAGACGCGACCGCGCCGCTCGACCTTTCCTCCGGTGAACTTGATCGCGTTGCCGATCAAGTTGAACAACATCTGCCGCAGCCGCAGGGGATCGGAAAACACCCGCTCGGGGATCGACGGGTCGACAAACACGCTCAGGCTCAGATCCTGCCGCGCTGCGGCGGGAACCAGCGAGTCGCACACCCCTTCTGCCACCTCGGCCACCGACATGGGCACCACCTCGATCTGCATCCGCCCGGCTTCGATCTTCGAAAAGTCCAGGATGTCGTCGATGATTCCCAGCAGGGTGCGGCCCGAGTCACGCGCCGTGCGCACCATTTCAGCTTGCTGCTCTGTCAGCCGGCTGCGCTCAAGAACTTCGATCATGCCGAGCACGCCATTCATCGGTGTGCGGATCTCGTGGCTCATGTTGGCAAGAAATGCGCTCTTGGCCTGGTTGGCCGCGTCGGCCAGCGCCCGCGCCTGCTCCAACTGCGCCGTGCGACGCCGAACCAACTCTTCAAGATGCTGTCGATAGCCTTCGAGCTCGGCTTCGTTGCGCTTCCTTTCGGTGATGTCCTCCTGGGCGGCGACGAAGTGCGTGATCCGACCATCAGCCTGACGGATCGGATTGATCACCGCCGCCTGCAGGTACTCGGTGCCATCCTTTCGACGGTTTTGAAGTTCGCCGCGCCAGGCGCGCCCGGCGCGCAGCTCCATCCACATCGCCTCGTACACCTCAGGCGGCGTCTTGCCCGACTGCAACACTCGCGGGTTTGCCCCGATCACTTCGTCACGCTCGTAGCCGGTTATGCGCGTGAAAGCTTCGTTCACGTACTCGATGCACCCGTCTGCATCGGTGATGACGATGGATTCAGAGCTCTGTTCGACAGCCTGCGAAAGGCGGTGAAGTTGTTCTTCGGCCCGCTTGAGTTCGCTGATGTCTTCGACCACCGACACGAAGTAATCTGGATCACCATCGGCCTTGCGCACCAGGGAAACGGTTCGATAGATCCAGACGATGTGTCCGTCCTTGTGGACATATCGCTTCTGCAAGGTGTAGTTGGCAAACTTCCCGGCCAGCATCTGTTTCATCACGCCCAGATCGCGGTCCAGGTCGTCGGGATGCGTGATGTCCTTGAAAGTGCGCATCATCAATTCATGCCGTGCGTAGCCGACGACCTGGCACATGCGCTCGTTGAAGTCGATCCAGTGGCCGGCGGTGGAGATGTGTGCGATGCCCACCGCGGCCTGTTCGAAGGTGGATCGAAATCGTGACTCACTTTGTTCCAGCGCTTGCTGCGCGGCGTGGCGCTCGGTGATGTCGGTCCACGAACCGATGATTCGCAGCGGTGAACCGTCGGTGTCCCGCTCGATGCGCATCTGGTCGTTGACCCAGAACCATGAGCCGTCAGCGCGGCCGAATCTGTATTCGGATTGCGCATCGCCGTCGCGCAGCGCACTTTTGGCTAGCAGCAACGCGGCCTGGCGGTCGTCGGGGTGAAGATGCGTGCTCCACCACTCTGGTTGGAGCGCCTGATCGACCGTGTAGCCAAGCAGCCGCACGATGTTGTCACTGACCCATTCGGTGACGAAACGCCCACCGTCGATCCTCAACGCGTAGTTGATGTGCGGGCTCAGTTTCAGAAAGTGGCTCAAGCGCTGCGACAGCTTGCGCGCGGCGTCTTGGGCAAGCCTGCGTTTCGTCACGTCAAAGTGAACGACGACGGCGCGTGACGGCCCAGCGCTGACCATGCGGCTCACGCGACCCACGAACCACCTCTGCTGAGTCGGTGAGTGGCATGCATACTCAAAACCGACGACATCCCCTTTGCCGGCAAGCAACTGGCGGATGCCTTCCGCCATCGCGCGACCGTCAGCCTCGCCGTCACCGACCGCGCGGTCACACACGTCGAGGTAGTTCGCGCCATCGCAGGTGCCGGCAGAGGTGCCCGCGTTCTCGGCAGCAAACTCGCGCCACCCGCGATTGACCGCGACGATCGTCCCGGCCTGATCGATGATGGCGATGCTGGCCGGCAGCGAATCGAGGGTCGCCCGCATGAACGACTCCGATGCTGCAAGCGCCTGCTGTGCCTTGCGGCCCTCGGTCACATCCAACGCCATCGACACTGCCAGCCGGCGGCCGTCGGCCATGCGTCCAATGGTCGCCGCAGTGAAGTTCCAGACGCGGTGCTCGCCCGAAGCCGTGCGAAGCTCGGATTCGCCTTCGACGGCCGCGCCCTCGAGCGCAAAGATGCGATTGATTTCAGCACGGGCCACTTCCTTGCGGTCACCGTAGGCGAGTTCCGTCCAGGCTGCGATGGTCGGCAGTTCAGACGGCGTGTATCCCGTGACCTTGGTCCAGGTGCGATTGACGGTGACGATCTCGCCGTCTTCCGCATGAATCAGGATCGGCAGAGGCGCCGAATCGACGGCCCGGCGCAAACGTTGCTCGCTTTTGCGCAGCGCATCATCAGCACGTTGGCGTTCGGTGATGTCGTGGTTGACCACGATCGCACCACGGATCGCGCCATCGTCGCTGCGCAGTGGCACCGCCGAGTTCAGCACTGTCTTGCGCGTGCCGTCGAAGCACTCGATCTCGATCACTTCGTCGATCTTCGCCTCGCCTTTCTCGATGGCTTGCGCACCCGCCCATTCGCGCGCCATGATTGGCGCGCCACCGTCGGCGCGCCACGCCTTGACCCTGCCGAACTGCTCGACGCCGGTTGATGAGGCTGCAGCCCAGATCCGGCCTCCGGCCGGGTTGACCATGACGATCTCGCCCGCCGCATCGACCAGCCAAACACCGACATGCAGCGTGTCGAGGACGCCGTTCAGCGTCTGCTCACTGTCACGCAGTGCCCGGTTGCGTGCGCTGCTGTCAAGGCCGAACGAGATGTCTCCGACCATCTCGGTCAGTGTGTCCAGCTCCTGCGGTCCGAAGGCCTCGGGCTCGTGGGCATACAGCTTCAGCACGCCGATGATCTCGCCACCCAATCTGATCGGCAGGGCCGCCGCAGTCACGAACCCGGCCCGACCCGCCGCGGAGCGAGACGATGGCAAACCCACGTCGGCAAGGAAGTCGTTGCTCACCGTTGGCACGCCGTCGCGCAGTGCACGAACGGCGGGATTGCTCGCGCCGAGTTCGCTTGTGTCCAGTCCGCGCTCCAGTTCTGACAGATAGCCGCTGTCGACCCCTGCGTGCGCTACGCGGCGCAGGCGTTGATCAGTACCCAGCAGGCCGATCCAGGCGAATCTGAAGCCTCCGACGTCGATGGCAATGTGGCAGACGCCCTCGAACAGCCGCTGTCGGTCCTCAGTGCGCACGACCAGCTGATTGGTCTGCGACAACATGGCATAAACGCGATTCGCCCGAGCCAGGGCCCGCTCGGAAAGAAGCTCGCGCGTGGTGTCGCGCGTGAAACAGCGCGAATGAACGAATCGACCGTTGTCGAACCTAACGCTGGACGTGATTCGCACGTCCTTGACCGTTCCGTCCTTGCACCGCAACTGTGCGACATGTTCCCGCACGGTCCCGTCTCGCGTGAGGTCGTCAAGCAAACAGTCGGCACCCTCGGGGTCGACGTGAAAGTCCTTGCACTTGCGCCCGAGATACTCCTCTTGCGCATAGCCGGTCATTTGCAGCTCTTCGCGGTTGGCGTACAGGATCGTGCCTTCTGCATCGACCCAATGAATGGCGATTGGCGCGTTGTCGATGAAGTCGCGCAGATTGGCTTCGTGCTGGCGCAGCGATTCGATCGCCTCTCGATGCCTGAGGCCGACAAACGCCATGACGCCCAGACCGAGCATCGCGAGCCCTCGATTGACGGCGCCGGCAAGGATGTCGCCGCCCTTGCCCGGGAACAGTGCCGCAATGACCGACAACCCGAGTGCGACAAGCGTCAGCATCACAACCCCGCGCCGGCTCACCGAGGACAGCGTCAGCGCCCAGATGACCGGCACATACAAGAACGCCGCGCCGATGCCCAGAGGTGCGCGCAGGTCGACCACGAGGATCGCTGCAACCGCGGCACATGCCAGCAGAATCGGCCCATTCGGCCCATTCGGCCCTCGGGACCACGTGACTTCTGCTCGGTGAGACCGGGCACCCATTTCGTCCATGCGACCTCCTGTCGCAAGGCTGAAAGAACAGCGCCGATCTCAAGTTGAATCGTTCTACCGAACTCAGTGTGACCTGAGGATTGACGCCTGCGATTTAGCTAAAGTCAATGTAGCGCGTTTCAGACTTCTCTGCAGATCACCCCAATGCTGGCGAGGACGATGGGGGTTGTCGCTCCCCAAAAGTGGGCCCGTCGATGAACTTCCACTTGGACGAAAGCATTCTCTTGAACCTGATCGAAGGTCCGGCCTCCGAAGGTGTCGCTATGCTGTCCTCGTACGCTGGCCGCCAACCCCCGGGCCCCCTCCAGTCGCCACCCCCCGATGCCCCACCGTCCACCGCCTTGCGTTCGTACGCCATGGCCCAAGCCACGTGGCGCGTTGGCTCTGATGGTCTTGGCCGTGCTGTGCGGCTGCGGCGCCTTGCCGCCGCTGGACGGCCGCGTTGAATCCCGAGCCTTCGCCGACACCGCGGCAACTCGGCTGGGGCGCGCCACGGAACTTGCGGCGCAGGGGCATGGCGGTCTGACCGGCGTGCTGGCGCTGGCCGAAGGCCGCGAAGCCTTTGCCACACGCATGCTGCTGGCCGAGGCCGCCGAGCGCAGCCTGGATGTGCAGTACTACATCTGGCATGCCGACCTCACCGGCAAGTTCTTGCTGGAGGCGCTGCGGCAAGCGGCCGATCGCGGCGTTCGCGTGCGCCTGCTGCTGGACGACAACAGCACCCAGGGACTGGACCCCATCCTGGCGGCCCTGGACAGCCACCCCAACATCGAAGTGCGGCTGTTCAACCCCTTCCTGCAACGCGATTGGCGCTGGCTGGGCTACCTGACCGACTTCGGCCGGCTCAATCGCCGCATGCACAACAAGTCGTTCACCGTCGACAACCAGGTCACCGTTGTCGGTGGTCGAAACATCGGAGACGAGTATTTCGACGCCGGGCAAGAGGTTTCGTTCGTCGATCTGGACGTGCTCGCGGTCGGGGCCGTGGTGCCGCAGGTGTCCGCCGACTTCGATCGCTATTGGGCCAGCGCCTCGGCCTACCCGGTGGCTTCACTACTGCCTGCCGCCGATCCCCGAGCCCTCGATCGACTGGCTCACGCCGCAGCCCAGCTGCGCAGCGACCCTGCGGCGCGGCCCTACATCACGGCACTGGGTCGATCTGCCTTTGTCAGGCGTCTGATCGCGGGTGAACTGGCCCTGGAGTGGACCGGCGTGCGGCTGGTCAGCGACGATCCCGCCAAGGGCCTGGGAACAGCAAAGGCACATTCACTGCTGCCACAACGACTGGCCGAAGTCTTGGGCCGGCCGGACCAGGAACTGCTGCTCGTGTCGCCCTACTTTGTGCCGTCCGCCAGCGGCACCGACGCGCTGACCGATCTGAGCAAGCGCGGCGTGGCGGTGAGCGTGCTGACCAACTCGCTCGCCGCCACCGATGTGCCGGCAGTTCATGCCGGCTACGCCAAACGTCGGCGCGCGCTTCTCGAGGGCGGCGTGAAGTTGTTCGAACTCAAGCCCGACCGAGGTGAAGCCGCGCGCTCACGGCGCTCTGATCGTGGACTGGCGGGAAGTTCAGGCGCCAGCCTGCATGCCAAGACCTTTGCGGTCGATCGCCGCCGCGCCTTTGTCGGTTCGTTCAACCTCGACCCCCGATCGGCGGCGCTGAATACCGAATCGGGTCTTGTCATCGAGAGCCCGACCCTGGCCGCGAACATCGCCGATGCCTTCGAGCACCACCTTGCCGGGCAGAGTTACGCGCTGCGACTGGACGGCGAGGGTGACATCGAATGGCAAGAGCAGATTTCGCCGTCGGCGCCGCCTCGACTGCACCACACCGAACCACAAGCCTCGATCTGGAAGCGCGCCATGGTGAAGTTGCTTTCATGGCTGCCGATCGAATGGCTGTTGTGAAGATTCTGGTTTCGGCCCTGCATTCGGTACGCCCGACAAGCCTGTCTCGAACGCGATCAGGCGTCGGGTTTCAACTTGGACCGTGGGCGGCCGGAACGCAGATGAACACCTGCTGATGCCGTGCAGCGTCAGCGGGTTCGCCTGGGCGTCGGACCCGGGCACGATGGGCTGGATGCGCGGCTTCCCGCCAGCGCCCGACAAGCAGATCCGCTTCACCGACCCCGACTATTTCGCATTCCCGAAACTGCGCTGGACGGCCTGCCACTTTCGCGAGCTGATGCCGACCGTCAGCGTGCGCAGGGGCACGGGCGCAGCCACTGCGCTGCCGCGCAACCTCGACCCCACGCTGGACGCCGTGAGCTTCAAGCCCGGCAACGGTGGCGACCGCATGACCTGGCGGCAGGCTTTCGACGCGAACCACAGCGACGGCATCCTGGTGCTGCATCACGGCCGCATCGTGTACGAACGCCATGCCGGTTGCCTGGGGGACGACACCCTGCACGGCGCGATGTCGGTCACGAAGAGCCTGACCTGCCTGCTGGGTGAAATGCTGGTGGCCGAGGGCAGACTGAACGAAATCGCCCTGGTGGCCGGCCTGATCCCCGAGCTGAAGCACAGCGCGTTTGGCGACGCCACCGTGCGGCCATCGCCAGCATTCGCCACGGCGGCGACCGCACAGCCTTTGCCAAGGCTGGCTACGGCACGCTGCCGGGCTGGTCGTATCGCGCCATGTGGTGGGTCAGCCACGACACCCACGGCGCGTTTGCCGCGCGCGGCGTGCACGGGCAGACGATCTGGATCGATCCGGCAGCCGACATGGTGATCGTGCGCCTGGCGTCGAACCCGGTGGCCGGCAATGCGGCCAGCGACCCGACCTCGCTGCCCGCCTACCGGGCTGTTGCCGAGCACCTGATGGCCAGCGACAAGTCGCCGCTGACAGGCCGGGAATGGACGGTCGTATCCATCGCCGGCGCCGGTGTGGTCGACCACAGCCCCGCCACGCTGCAGTTCCTGCCCGGCGGCCGGCTGGCCGGAAACGCCAGCTGCAACCGCATCATCGGCAGCTTCAGGCTTGCCGGCACGCAACTGAGCCTGCAACCTGCGGGCACCACGATGATGGCCTGCCCTGAGGCGCTGATGAACCAGGAGCGCAAGCTGCTGGGCCTGTTGCCCCGCGTCGAAAGCTACCGCATCGACAACACCGGTGCGCTGATCCTGCGCGCGACGGACGGCAGCACCATCGTCGCCCGGCGCTAGGCGGCTGGTCGAGGCATCGCTTCGGCGTCGACGATCAGGGCCTCGAGCAGACCGGTCAGCAAGGCGGCCGAGATCGCGCCGCCCATCGTGAGCGCGATGCGCAGCAACACGGTGTCCAGCGGCGCCTTGGCACTCAGCGTCGCGCCGACGATGGCGATCATCGCGCTCAGCGCGAACTGATAGACCATCGGCGGATGGCGGCCGGTGACCATGCGGTCAGCGAGAAACAGCGCGCCCAGAAAGACCAGCAGCAGCACGTTCAGCAGGTGCGCGCTGACGCTGGCCGCGGCCAGGACCGCCAGTGCGACGGCGCCACCCAGCAGTGTGGCAACGATGCGCTGGCGGGCCTCGGACCAGCGCCGTTCGCGGGTCGGAAAGACCATCACGAAGATGGCGGCGACCGCCAGCATCATGTTCGATTCGTCGACCACGGTGTACAGCCAGTAGGTCAGCAGCACGCCACCTCGAATGGCGCCGCGCAGGAAGAACCGGGCACCACTGCCGACCGGGTAGACCTCCAGCACCGGTTCGCGCGTGACCGCCGGCAGCAGCGCGTACAGCAACGGCACCACGCACAGCGCCACGGCGGCGCCTTCGACGAAGGCATCGCGCAGGAACTGCATGCCGGGCACCGAGTTGAGCCCCATGATCGACATCAGCGCGCTGGCCACCAGGATCAGCATGCCCAGCGGATTGCCGCTGCGCAGGATCATCGTGTAAGACAGGGTGTAGATCACGCCGACCACCACCACCAGCGCCGCCGGGAACGGACGCAGCAGGGCCACCACGAAGGCCATCAGCCACATCGCCAGCGCCATCGTGACCGGCCCGCCGATGGCCTTGGTCGCGTCGAAGCGCCCGCGCATGCCGGCTGCGATTACGGCTGTGAGCGCCGGCGCGATCATCGGCATTGAAGGTCGCAGCCACAGCGCGACAGCGTAGGCCAGCGCGGTGGCCGCGGCCAGGCGCACGGCGAACAGCGGATCGTCCTCGACGCGCGGGCGCGGCGCCACGTACATTGCCGTGCCTCAGTAGTGGTAGGACAGCCAGGCACGCGCGTGCAGCAGGCCGCTGGCGATCCAGGCCATCGGGTTGCCGTGCCCGGCGGCGAAGACGACGATGCCGGCCTTGCCGCCGATGCGCGCTGCACGGGGCCAGTGTTCGAGCCCGCCGTCGAGTTCGACATGCACGGGGATGCGCCGCGCCGGCTCGAACCACTGACCTTGCGGAAGGTTCTGCAGCAGCCCCCCCGCACTGGCACGGCCGACGTCCACGCCCCAGGCGATGCTTTGCACACGGCCCTTGAACACCGTGCCCGGAACGGCGTCGAAGACGATGCCGACCTCGTCACCGGCCTGCACGTTGCCGAGCTGGTTCTCGCGCAGATCGGCGGTGATCCAGGCGCCACGCGCGTCGATGAAGGTCATCGCCGGCGTGCCCGGCGCCACGTACTGCCCGACCGCCAGCCGCAGGTTCGTCACCACGCCCAGCGTCGGCGCCGTCAGAGTGGCGAAGCGGCGGTTGAGCTGCGCCTGCTCGAGCTGCAGCTGCGCCGTTCGGATCTCGGGGTTGGACGACGCTTCGCGGCCGCCGGACGAGATCATCGCGCGGTCCAGCTCGGCCTGGGCCTGCTGCAGCTGCGAGTCGGCGCTGCGCTGCGCTGCCCGCGCGTCGTCGGCTTTCACCGTTGACAAGAACCCGCGCGCCACCAGTTCCAGCGTGCGTGCGCTGTTGGCGTGCACGTTCTCGCGCTGGGCACGCGCCGCCGTGCCGCCGGCCTGCGCGGCGACGATGCCGGTGGCCGCCACGCGGTTCGACTGCAGCGCGCGCGACAGTCCGGCTTCGGCCTGGCGCACGGCCAGATCGAAAGGCGTGAGGTCAAGCTGCGCCAGCGCCGCGCCAGCCTGCACCACGCCACCGTCCTGCACCATCACCTCGGTCACCTGGCCGGCCACCCGCGGCGCCAGCTGGGCGACGTAACCCGACACAGCGCCACGTGCCGTGTACGGCACCAGTCGGTCGGACGCCACCTGCCAGGCGATCAGCAGCACGAACAGCACGAGCACCAGCACCGCGACCCACCGTGTGGCCTTTGCGCCGGCTGCGGCAGGTGCCGCTGTCGACGGTGGTGGACTCTCGACCTGCGCATCAAGGGGTGCCACGTCGGCCGGCAACTCGGCCGCCACCGGGTCCGCAGCCGGCGTCGCCGGGGCGCACGTTTCGGGCGCCAAGGCCTCGTCGTTGTCCGCCACGGTTGCCGTGCCACGTGCCGGGGCGGGCGCTGGAAGTGGGTCGCTCATGGCCGCCCTATACAGGTCGACGCGTCGCTCATCAGCCTCGGGCACAGCCGGTGTGGGTCAACGGATTTGTGGTCACGATCGTCAGCGTGTCCACATGCCCTGGCGCTCCGGCGGCTCGCCCGCCCGAACCGCCTGGCCGTCGGCCGCACGCAGGGCGCGACGGCGGGCGGTCAGCACGCCGCTGGTGGCGGGGCAGCTGCCGCTGTCGGCATGTTGGCGCGCCGCGGCCAGCAGTGGCTCATCGGGCGCACCCAGCGGCTGGCTCAAGTTCTCCTCCACCGCGCAGCGCGGTTCGATGCCGCCGAAATAGCGCCCCTGGTTGTCGGCATTCACCGCCTCGAAATTGACGACATTGAAGGTGGTGTCGCAGCGGCTCACCGGTACGAAGCCGACCGGCTTGCCGCAGCTGGTGTCGCCCACCACCACCACGTCGACGAAGGGGCGCAGGCCGTTGATGACCAGTTCGCTGGCAGAGCAGGTGCGCGGCCCGGTCAGCAGGTACACGCGCGTCAGGCCCAGCGCCAATGCCGGGTCTTCGAAGCGGTAGCGCGTGTCGTTGCTGCCGGCACGGCGGTCGTTGAAGCGCAGGCTGGCAAAGGTGCGATCGTGCGTGCGCGCCGCGGACACATAGGACGCCAGCGTGTTCGCCAGGCTGACCAGGCCGCCGCCGTTGTAGCGCAGGTCGATGGCCAGCTCTTGCACACCGGCGGCACGAAAATCGGCATAGGCCTTCGCCAGCTGCGGTTCGGCCTGGTCGATCATGTCCTTCACGTGCAGGTAGCCCATGCGCCGGCCGGCCGGCGTCTGCAGCACCTGGCCCAGCGTCACCGGGGTCAGGGCAAAGGCCGTGGCACGCAGTGACAGCGTGCGCTCCTGCGTGCCCTGCCGCAGCACCAGACTCAGGTTCTGTCCTTCGGCGCTGGGTGTGAACGGCGTGAAGTCGTCGCTGGCGACCATCTGCGCGGCGCTGCGCCCACCCGCCGAGACGATCTGCTCGCCGCGCTGCACGCCTTGCGCCGCGGCATCGCTGCGCGGCTCGACATAGCGCACGCGCAGCGGCCGATCGGGCTGGCCCTGGATTTCCAGACCGGCCAGGAACAGACCGTAGCCCAGCGATTTGCCGTCGGTGAAGAAGCGGTCGAAGTCGGCGCTCGATTCCATGCGGCTCCAGCGATCGCGCGGGAACTGCGGGTCGTTGCCGGTGTACAGCGAGGCCTGGAACAGTTCGGCCACCGAACGGTCGGGAAACGGGCTGGGGTCGGGCGCCTGGCGGCGCCAGAAGTACCAGTCGTCGAAGTAGTCGACCAGCCACAGCCGCTGTTCGGCACCGCTGCAGGTCAGGCCGGGCAACGGCGGCAACGGGCTGCCGCTGACGTCACCGCCGCCGCAGCCGCCCAGGCCCGCCGCTGTCAGCGCCACCACCAGCGCCAGGCTGGCCAACAAGGCCGCGGCGGGACGCCGCTGGCCGGGCATTCGAAGCTGGGGCATGAGGGCTCCTTGGGGCCGTAGAAGGGCAGATTCGACGTCGGGCCCCGACCTACAATCGCGGTCCACCCCGAGATGCCCTGCGCCGACGCCATCCCTGCGTGTCGACGAGATTTCATTGTGCCTGCGCCATGACCACGCCTGAACTCGCCAAGTCCTTCGACCCCGCCGCCATCGAAGCCCGCTGGGCGCCGATATGGGACCAGCCCGGCCTGTTCGCGCCCACGCTCGACCCGTCGCGGCCGTCGTTCAGCATCCAGCTGCCGCCGCCCAATGTGACCGGCACGCTGCACATGGGGCACGCGTTCAACCAGACCATCATGGACGCGCTGACGCGCTGGCACCGCATGCAGGGCCACAACACGCTGTGGCTGCCGGGCACCGACCATGCGGGCATTGCGACGCAGATCGTGGTCGAGCGCCAGCTGCAGGACGCCGGGCTGTCGCGCCACGACCTGGGGCGCAAGAATTTTGTCGCCCAGGTTTGGGATTGGAAGACCAGCTCGGGCGCCACCATCACGCGCCAGATGCGCCGCATGGGCGACAGCGTGGACTGGTCGCGCGAGTACTTCACGATGGACGAGCGGCTGTCGACCATCGTCACCGAGACCTTCGTGCGGCTGTACGACGAGGGCCTGATCTACCGCGGCAAGCGCCTGGTCAGCTGGGACCCGGTGCTGAAGTCGGCGGTGTCCGACCTGGAGGTCGAAAGCGAAGAGGAAGACGGCTTCCTGTGGCACATCCGCTATCCGCTGGTTGATGACGACGGCAGCCTGTCGGCTGCCGGCGGCCCGGGCAGCCTGGTGGTGGCCACCACGCGCCCTGAAACCATGCTCGGCGACACGGCAGTGATGGTGCACCCTGATGATGAACGTTATGCATCACTGATCGGCCGACGCGTGAAGCTGCCGCTGTGCGACCGCGAGATCCCGGTCATCGCCGACGCCTACGTCGACCGCGAATTCGGCACCGGCGTGGTCAAGGTCACGCCGGCGCACGACGCCAACGACTATGCCGTCGGTCAACGCCATGGCCTGCCGAAGATCGGCGTGCTGGCGCTCGACGCCACGCTCAACGAACTGGCGCCCGCGGCCTATCGTGGGCTGGACCGGTTCGTCGCGCGCAAGAAGGTCGTCGCCGACCTCGACGCGCTGGGCTTGCTGGTCGAGACGAAGAAGCACAAGCTGATGGTGCCGCGCTGCGCACGCACCGGGCAGGTCATCGAGCCGATGCTGACCGACCAGTGGTTCGTGGCGATGAACAAGGCCGGTGCCGGCGGCGTCAGCATCGCGCAGCGGGCGATCGACGCCGTGTCCAGCGGCCAGGTGCGCTTCGTGCCCGAACAGTGGGTCAACACCTACAACCACTGGATGAACAACATCCAGGACTGGTGCATCAGCCGTCAGCTGTGGTGGGGCCACCAGATCCCGGCCTGGTACGGCAGCGGCGGCGAGCTGTTCGTCGGCCGCAGCGAGGACGAAGCACGCCAACGTGCCACGCAAGCCGGCTACAGCGGCCCGCTGACGCGCGACGAGGACGTGCTGGACACCTGGTACAGCTCGGCCCTGGTGCCCTTCTCCACGCTGGGCTGGCCGGCCCAGACGCGCGAGCTGGACCTGTTTCTGCCCAGCAGCGTGCTGGTCACGGGCTTCGACATCATCTTCTTCTGGGTCGCCCGGATGATCATGATGACGACGCACTTCACCGGACGGGTGCCGTTCCGCGACGTCTACATCCACGGCCTGGTGCGCGACGCGCAGGGCAAGAAGATGAGCAAGAGCGAAGGCAACGTGCTCGACCCGGTGGACCTGATCGACGGCATCGCACTGCCCGAGCTGCTGGTCAAGCGCAGCACCGGGCTGCGCAAGCCCGAGTCGGCACCCCGCGTGCGCAAGGACACCGAGAAAGAGTTCCCCGATGGCATCCCAGGCTACGGCGCCGACGCACTGCGTCTGACCATGGCCAGCTACGCCAGCCTGGGCCGCAACATCAACTTCGATGCCAAGCGCTGCGAGGGCTACCGCAACTTCTGCAACAAGCTCTGGAACGCAGCCAAGTTCGTGCTGATGAACTGCGAGGGCAAGGATTGCGGGCTGGGCGAGAACGACGACCTCGGCTTCTCGCCGGCCGACCGGTGGATCGCCAGCGAACTGCAGCGGGTCGAGGCGGCGATGGCGCACGGCTTTGCCGAGTACCGGCTGGACAACGTGGCCGGTGCGATCTACAGCTTCGTCTGGGACGAATACTGCGACTGGTACCTCGAGATCGCCAAGGTACAGCTGCAGACCGGCAGCGACCGCGAGCAGCGTGCCACCCGGCGCAGCCTGCTGCGCGTGCTGGAAACCGTGCTGCGCCTGCTGCACCCGGTGGCGCCCTTCATCACCGCCGAGCTGTGGCAGACCGTGGCCGTGGCCGCCGGGCGCAGGGCCGAAGGCGGCACCGAGACCATCGTCACGGCGGCGTATCCGCAGGCCCAGCCTGAACGTGTCGACGCGGCGGCCGACGCCTGGATGACGCGGCTCAAGGCGGTGGTCGGCAGCTGCCGTGCGCTGCGCAGCGAGATGGGCTTGAACCCCGGCGAGCGCGTGCCGCTGATCAGCCATGGCGACGCGGCCTTCATGGCGCAGGCTGCGCCCTTGCTCAAGGCCCTGGCCCGCCTGGCCGAGGTGCGCGTGATCGACGACGAGGCCGCATTCGCCACCGCCACCAAGGCTGCGCCGGTGGCGATGCAGGGTGATGTGCGCCTGGCACTGCATGTCGAGATCGATGTCGCCGCCGAAAGCGCGCGCCTGGGCAAGGAGATATCACGACTGGAAGGCGAGATCGCCAAGGCGCAGACCAAGCTGGGCAATCAGGGTTTCGTCGCGCGCGCACCGGCTGCCGTGGTGCAGCAAGAGCAGCTGCGGCTGGCCGATTTCACGCAGACGCTGGGTCGTCTTCGAGACCAGCTAGCGCGCCTGGTGTCGTCGACGTGAAGTCGGCCTCGGTCGCCCGCGCCTGCAGGATCTCGTCCATGCGCTGGGCCACCGCCCAGGCGCTGCGGATGCGTGATTCGCGCGTCGTGCTGGCCACGCGCGGCGTGATCTGCAGCGCGTCGATGTTGTGCAGCGGCCGGCCCGGGTCCAGGGTGCCGGGCTCCATGCTGTCGAACCAGGCCGCAGCCATGCGCCGCGTGGCCAGCCCGTGGGCCAGCGCCTGTTCGTCGAACAATCCCGACGGCGCCAGACTGACCAGCACCTGGTTGGGCTTGCATTCCGACAGGTAGCGGCTGCCCAGCAGGCCGTGGTAGCGCGAGTAGTAGCTCAACAGCACGCACACGCCGTCGCTGTGCTCCATCAGCTGGCGCAGCGGCACCGGCTCGACACCCCAGCGGTCCCACAGGCCGTCGCCGGCGTGCACGGCGGGGTCGTAGCCGATGACACGCGCGCCGAAGGTGTCCAGCAGCGTGGCCAGCGGGCGCGCCGCCGGTGTCATGCCGACGATGCCGATCACCGACCCGCCAAGCTCGCGCCCCACGGCCAGGCCTTCGGCGTTGATCACCGGCACGCGGCGCAGCATCTGCAGCAGCGCCCCGATGGCGAATTCGGCCTCGGCGTTGGCACTGGCGGTGGCCGGTCGCACCACCTCGACGCCGGCGCGCGCGCAGGCCTCAAGGTCAAGGTTCTCGGCGCCGGCCGAAAGGCGGCCCACCGTCATCAGGTAAGGGGCGGCCCGCAGCACCGCGCGGTCGACCGCCACCGAAGGCGGCAGCACCACGCCCCGCACCCGCCCCAGCGCGGCGCGAAACTCGCGCGGGTCATGTGCCAGATGCGGCGCGTAGACCACGGCGTGGCGCATGGACAGCCAGTCCAGGACCTCGGGGTCCAAGGGTTCCACGACGAGCAGATCCATGGGCGGATGATGTGTTCTTGTGCC
The DNA here is from genome assembly GCA_016707445.1 of Rubrivivax sp. Classification (GTDB taxonomy): domain Bacteria; phylum Pseudomonadota; class Gammaproteobacteria; order Burkholderiales; family Burkholderiaceae_C; genus Rubrivivax. The sequence goes on along the minus strand of JADJHR010000003.1, from coordinate 818,081 downwards.
AGCGAAGCCCAGGACACCACGTGCCAGAATGGCCTGGGTGACCCCATTCTAGGTAAGCAAATGTTGATCAAGAAGGCGATATTCCCGGTTGCGGGCCTCGGCACACGGTTCTTGCCTGCGACCAAGGCGCAACCGAAGGAAATGCTGCCGGTCGTGGACAAACCGCTGATCCAGTACGCGGTCGAGGAAGCCTATGCCGCCGGCGTGCGCGAGATGATTTTTGTCACGGGCCGCCACAAGCGGCCGATCGAGGATCATTTCGACATGACCTTCGAGCTCGAGGTGGCACTTGAGCAAGCAGGCAAGCAAGAGCTGCTCGACGTCGTGCGCGGCGTCAAGCCCGACGACATGGAATGCATCTACGTGCGCCAGGCGCAGGCATTGGGGCTGGGGCACGCCGTGATGTGCGGCCAACGCCTGGTCGGCAATGAACCCTTTGCCGTGCTGCTGGCCGACGACCTGATGGTGGGCGAGACCCCGGTGCTGAAGCAGATGGTCGAGCAGTTCGCCGAGTGGCGCGCGTCGATCCTGGCGGTGCAGGAAGTGCCGGCCGAGCACACGCGGCGCTACGGCATCGTGGCCGGCAGCGCGGTCGGCGAGCGCATGATCGACATCCAGCAGATGGTCGAGAAGCCGGCGCCCGAAGACGCACCGTCGCGCCTGGGTGTGGCCGGCCGCTACATCCTGACGCCCGGCGTCTTTCACGAGATCGCGAACCAGCCACGCGGCGTGGGCGGCGAGATCCAGCTGACCGACGGCATCGCGTCGCTGCTGCGACGCGAAAAGGTCTTTGCCTACCGCTACGAGGGCCGACGCTACGACTGCGGCAGCAAGGAAGGATTCCTGCAGGCCAACGTCGAACTGGCACTGGCGCACCCGGCGCTGGGCCCCGGTTTCCGCGCTTTCCTCAAGGGCCTGGCGCTGTAGCGCTTCACGCCCGGCCCCGGGCTGGCCCGGGTGGACGCAGCGCCGCTGCGCCAGCAGACTGCGGGCGCAGCAAACAATCCCACCATGAGCTCATCCGACAGCGGCCCGCCCGATTCCGTCAACGCGCCAGACCCCGCCGTCACCGGCGCAGCAGCACACGAATCGGCCGGCCCGAGCATCGAACTGCGCACCCTGTCCCTGGCTGCCCCGTTTCGCTGGCTGGCCCTGGGCTGGCGCGACTTCCGTCGCGCACCGGCGATCGGCCTGTTCTACGGTGGCTGCTTCGTGCTCATGGGCTGGATGCTGCTGAAGGTCTACGAGAATGCGCCCGCCTACATGCTGGCGCTGTCGGCCGGGTTCCTGCTGATGGGGCCCTTCCTGTGCCTGGGCCTGTACCGCACCAGCCAGCGGCTGGAGGCCGGTGACCAACCTGACTTCGGCGATTCGCTGCTGGCCTGGGACACGCGTACCGCCCAGCTCGGCATCTTCGGCTTCGTGCTGCTGGTGCTGGAGATGCTGTGGGGCCGCGTCACGCTGGTGCTCTTTGCGGTCAGCTTCGACGGCATGCCCGACTTCAAGGGTTCGCTGCTGGCGCTGCTGGACCCCGAAAATCTCGGCTTCATCGTCGGCTGGACGCTGAGCGGCGCCTTCTTCGCCGGGCTGATCTATGCCATCAGCGTGGTGGCGATGCCGATGATCCTGCATCGCCAGACCGACGCCATCACCGCCGGCCTGACCAGCCTGCGTCTGGTGCTGGGGCAACCCGGCGTGATGTTGCTGTGGGCGGCGCTGATCGCCGCGCTGGTCGGCCTGGCGCTGCTGCCCTGGTTCGCCGGGCTGCTGGTGGTGGGGCCGGTGCTCGGGCATGCCTCATGGCATGCCTACCGGGCGGCCGTGGTCGACTGATCAGGGCATCAACACCGTCGACCCGGTGGTCTTGCGCGCTTCCAGATTGCGGTGCGCCTGCGCCACGTCGGCCAGGTCGTAGCGCTGGTCGATGCGGATCTTGACCTGCCCGCTGCCCACCACCGCAAACAGGTCGTCGGCCATGGCCTGCGTCGCCTCGCGCGTGGCGATGTGGGTGAACAAGGTGGCTCGCGTGAGGTACAGCGAGCCCTTGGCGCCCAGCATGCCCGGCGCGAACGGCGGCACGGGGCCCGAGGCATTGCCGAAGCTGGCCAGCAACCCGAAGGGCCGCAGGCAGTTCAGGCTGCCCTCGAAGGTGTCGCGGCCGATGCTGTCGTAGACCACCTTCACGCCCTGGCCACCGGTGATGTCCTTCACGCGTGCGACGAAGTCCTCGCTCGTGTAGTCGATGACATGCGCAGCGCCATGCTCACGCGCCAGCGCACATTTGGACGCGCCACCGGCGGTGCCGATCAGTTGCAGGCCCAGGGCCCTGGCCCATTGGCAGGCAATCAGGCCGACGCCGCCGGCGGCGGCATGGAACAGCACAAAGTCGCCCGGCTGCAGTCCCTCGGCCGGCAAGGTCTTCTTCAACAGGTACTGCGCCGTCAGCCCCTTGAGCATCATGCCGGCCGCGCTGTCGAAGGCGATGCCGTCGGGCAGCCTGACCACGGTCTTGGCCGGCATCACGCGCAGTTCGCTGTACGCGCCCGGCGGGTTGCTGGCGTAGGCGGCACGGTCGCCGACCCTCAGATGCGTGACACCCGGGCCCACCGCCTCGACGATGCCGGCCGCTTCCATGCCCAGGGTCAGCGGCAAGGGGTTGGGATACAGGCCCGTGCGCTGGTAGACGTCGATGAAGTTCAGGCCGCAGGCGTGATGGCGGATGCGGATCTCGCCCGGCCCGGGTTCACCCACGGCAAGCTCGACCAGCTGCAATTTCTCGGGGCCACCGAACTCGGTGATCTGGATGGCGCGTGGCATGCATGTTCTCCTGCGTTGTCTTGAAGGCACCGAGGTTAAGCCAAGCGCGGCGGGCCTGCCGCCAAGGCATGGCACCATCGGCGCTGACCCCTATGAAACGTGTTCTTCAAGCTCCCAACCTCGTGCTGGCCACACTGTGGTCCGACCAGCTCCGCGCGGCCGGCTTCACGGCCAGTGTGCAGCGTGCCTTTGCCAGCGGCATTGCCGGTGAACTGCCGCCCGATCAGTGCCTGCCCGAAGTCTGGGTGCAGGACGACGCGCAATGCCAGCCGGCGCGCGAACTGCTGGCGCAGTGGCAGCGGCTGCCGCACCGGCACTGGGCCTGCCCGCAATGCCACGAGATCGTCGACGGGCCCTTCGAATCCTGCTGGAACTGCGGTGCGCCGATGCCGACATCGACATGGGCTTGACGCCGCGCGTTGCCGGACTGCTGCTGGTGCCGCCGCTGATGTGGGCCAGCAACGCGCTCGTCGGCCGCGTGCTGGCCGACAGCGTGCCACCACTGCTGCTGAATGCCTTGCGCTGGTGGACGGCGCTGCTGTTGCTGCTGCCGCTGGGCTGGGGCGCACTGGCCAGCGCCGCACGCCGCGCCGAGCTGCGCCAGCGCTGGCGGCCGCTGGCCTTGCTGGGCCTGCTGGGCGTGGGTGCGTACAACGCGTTGCAGTATCTGGCGCTGCACACCAGCACACCGATCAACGTGACGCTGATCGCGGCCAGCTCGCCTTTGTGGATGCTGCTGGTGGGCGCGCTGTGGTACCGAGAGCCCGTGCGTGCGGCGCAGGCGATGGGTGCTGCGCTGTCGATGGCCGGCGTGCTGACCGTGCTGGTGCGCGGCGACCTGGCGGGGCTGATGGCGATCCGCCTGGTCCCGGGCGACCTGTGGATGCTGCTGGCCGCTTTGAGCTGGGCGCTCTACAGCTGGCAGCTTGCGAAGCCGCCACCGCTGCTGGCGGGTGGACGTCGACCCGCCTGGACCTGGTCCGAGTTCCTGCTCGTGCAGACCCTGTTCGGCCTGGTCTGGGCCAGCGCCGGCGCGGGTATCGAAGTGGCGCTCGGGGCAGCGCTGCCCACGCTCAGCCTGAGCCTGCTGGCGGCGCTGCTGTTCCTGGCGATCGGCCCTTCGGTGCTGGCCTATCGCTGCTGGGGCCTGGGCGTGGTCGCGGTCGGGCCGGCCGTGGCCGGCTTCTTCAGCAACCTGACACCGCTCTTCGCAGCGCTGCTGTCGGCGCTGTGGCTGGGCCAGCCACCGCAGCCGTACCACGGCGTCGCCTTCGCGCTCATCGTGGCCGGCATCGCGGTATCGAACCGTCGTTGACGCCGGTGCAAGATCAGAACGTGCCCGGGTAGTTGCCGCCGTCGATCAGCATGTTCTGGCCGGTGATGTAGCCGGCATGCACACTGCACAGGAAGGCACAGGTGGCGCCGAACTCGTCACTGTTGCCCAGCCGGCGCGCGGGTGGCACGGCGGCACGTGCGGCCACGATCTCGTCGACGCTCTGGCCGGTCTTCTTCGACGTGGCCGCGGCCATGCTGCGCACGCGGTCGGTGTCGAACACGCCCGGCAGCAGGTTGTTGATGGTGACGTTGCGCGAGGCCACGCGCACCTGGCGCGACAGCCCGGCGATGAAGCCGGTAAGGCCGCTGCGCGCGCCGTTGGACAGACCCAGCACGTCGATCGGCGCCTTCACCGCGCCGCTGGTGATGTTGACGATGCGGCCGAAGCCACGCTCGGCCATGCCGTCGACCACGGCCTTGATCAGTTCGATCGGCGTCAGCATGTTGGCGTCGACCGCCTTGATCCAGTCGTCACGGGTCCAGTCGCGGAAATCGCCTGGTGGCGGCCCACCGGCGTTGTTGACCAGGATGTCCACCTGCGGGCAAGCGGCCAGCGCCGCGGCACGGCCTTCGGCGCTGGTGATGTCGCCGGCCACCGTGCGCACCTGCACGGCGGGGTTGAGCGCGCGCAGCTCGGCCGCCGTGGCTTCCAGCGCAGCGGCGCCACGCGCCGTGATGACCACGTTCACACCCTCGCCGACCAGCGCCTTGGCGCAGCCCTTGCCCAGGCCCTTGCTGGCGGCGCACACCAGCGCCCAGCGTCCTTGCAGTCCAAAATCCATCGTCGTTGCTCCTGTCAGGAAAATGTGGCGTTGCCACTTTGATTGAACTCCCTCGGGGCGGGCCGGGCTGGCCCGCCCCTGCGGGGATTCAAGTCTTCGATGGTCGATTCTGACTCGAACGGGCCAGCAGCCACACCCCGACCAGAACCAGCAGCGTGCCACCCGCGATCCAGGCGTTCAGCGGCTCGCCCAGGATCAGCACGCCCATGGCCAAGGTGGCCAGCGGTCCGACCATGCCGGTCTGCGCCGCCAGCGTGGCGCCCACCCGCTCGACCGCCATCATCATCATCAGAACCGGCGCAAAGGTACAGGCCGTGGCGTTCAGCAGCGACAGCCAGAGCACCGGCTCGGCCACCCAGGCCGCCTGCAGCGGCCGCAGCAGCAGGAATTGCGCGATGCACAGCACGCAGGCCACGCTGGTGGCCAGCCCGGTCAGCCGCAGCGAGCCCAGCCGACGCACCTCCTGGCCGCTGGCCGCCAGGTAGACGGCATAGCTGATCGCGCTGCCGAACACCAAGGCGGCGCCGCCCAGCGACGCCATGCCGGCAAATTGCACTTCATGGCCGAACACCAGCAGCACGCCGGCGTAGCTGACCGCCAGCGCCGCCAGCTGGCGTGCGTTCACGCGCTGCCGGTACAGCAGCATCGACAGCAGCAGCACCAGCGTCGGATTGAGGTACAGGATCAAACGCTCGAGGCTGGCGCTGATGTACTGCAGGCCCATGAAGTCGAGCATGCTGGCCAGGTAGTAGCCGCTGAAGCCCAGGCCGATCACCACGCGCCAGTCGCGAGCCGTCAGCGCCGGCCGGCCGCGCCCGGACCACCAGGCCAGTGCCACGAACAGCGGCAGCGCGAACAGCATGCGGTACATGATCAGCGTGACCGCGTCCACGCCGTGCCGGTAGGCCAGCTTGACGATGATGGCCTTGGCCGAGAACAGCACCGAGCCGGCGAGCGCCAGCGCCAGGCCCCGACCCACCGGGCCCCAGCGATCCGGTGTTGCCAGTCCGCTGGCGGCGATTCCCGCCGGGGACGGTGTCGAAGGCGCTTTCGGGGGCGTCGTCAATAGCCTGCGGCCTGGCCGTCGCGGCGCGGGTCGCTGGCGGCAGCATAACCGTCCACCGAAGGATCACCCAAGCGCCAGATGAATTGCCCGGCACCGTAGTCCTGGTAGCTGTCGCTGAAGGGCTGCACCCTATGGCCCAGATCGCGCAGGCCCTGCGCGGTGGCAGGGTCGAAACCGTCTTCGTTGTTCACGATGCCGGCATTCCAGCGCCAGCGCGGCGCGTCGCAGGCCGCCTGCGGCTGCTGCCGATAGTCGAGCATGCGCACCAGGGTCTGCAGGTGGCCCTGCGGCTGCATGTCGCCACCCATCACGCCGAAGCTCATCACCGGCTGTCCGTCCTTCGTCAGGAAAGCCGGGATGATGGTGTGGAACGGGCGCTTGCCCGGGCCCACCAGGTTGTCGCTGCCGGGGTCGAGCGTGAAACCGTGGCCGCGGTTCTGCAGGCTCAGCCCGTAGCCCGGGATGACCACACCCGAGCCGAAGCCCATGTAGTTGCTCTGGATGAAGCTGACCATCATGCCGCTGGCGTCGGCCGCGGTCAGATAGATGGTGCCGCCCTGCGGCAGGTGGCCGGGGCCGAAGTCCTGCGCGCGACGCACATCGATCAACCGTGCGCGGCCGGCCAGGTAGTCCTTGTCCAGCATCTGCGCCGGCGTCAATCGCATGCTGCGCGGCTCGGCCACGTATCGGTAGACGTCGGTAAAGGCCAGCTTCATGGCCTCGATCTGCAGGTGCTGCGATGCCACGCCGTCCACCGGCAACGCAGCCAGGTCGAAGTGCTGCAGGATGCCCAGCGCGATCTGCGCGGCGATGCCCTGCCCGTTGGGCGGAATCTCGTGCAGCGTGTGCCCCCGGTAGTCTTGCGCGGTCGTGCCCACCCACTCGGGCCGGTAGGCCGCGAAATCGGCCTCGGTCATCGCCCCGCCATGGTCCCTGGCATGGGCCGCAGCGGTAGCCGCCACCTCGCCGCGGTAGAAGTCCTCACCCTTGCTGCGCGCGATCATCCGCAGCGTGCGCGCCGCGTCGGCAAAGCTGAAACGCTCACCCACCTGCGGCTCACGGCCATGCGGCAGGAAGGCCTGCGCGAAACCGGGCTGGCCGGTCAATTCGGGCAGCGCTGCCGCAGCGGTCCACTTGTGCTGCACGATCACCGGCACCGCATAACCGCGTTCGGCCACGTCGATGGCCGGCGCCAGCAGGTCGGCGAAGGGCAGCTTGCCGAAGCGCCGACTCAGTTCGACCCAGGCCGACACGGCACCGGGCACCGTGACCGAGTCCCAGCCGCGCTTGGGCGGTGTCTTGACGTCGACGCCGTACTTGGCACGAAAGTACTCGGGCGTCCAGGCCTGTGGTGCACATCCCGACGCGTTCAGGCCGTGCAGTTCCTTGCCATCCCACAGAATGCAGAACGCGTCCGAACCCAGGCCGTTGCTGCAGGGTTCGACGATGGTCATCATCGCGGCGGTGGCGATCGTCGCATCGACCGCATTGCCGCCGGCCTGCAGCATGCGCAATCCGGCCTGCGCGGCCAGTGGGTGTGAAGTGCTGACCACGTTGCGCGCGAAGACCGGTGAACGCTGGCTGGCGTAAGCGGCGCGCCAGTTGAAGGAATGAGTCATGGCAAAGATCCGTCGAGGCGAGACAGCTCCGATTCTGCCCGCGCTGCGCGCATCGCGAGGCTACAGGGGCAGGTCGGTCCGCTCGACATGGCTGTCGGCCACGTAGCGACGCAGCACCGGCGCACCCCCATCCACCAGGAAGCCCAGGCGCAGCGCGCGCAACTCGGCGTCGAACGCGGTGAAGCGCGCCAGCCGGCGTTGATGCTCGACCCAGTTCTCGTCGATGAAGTATTCGATGTAGCGCCCCGGCACCGCCGTGTCGCGGAACAAGCCCCAGGACAGCGCACCCTGGCGCAGCCGCGCTCGGCGTGTGCGGTCCATCACCGCAGCGAACGCGGTGGCACGGGCCGGGTCGATCTGGTACTCCAGCGTCACCATCACCGGGCCCTCGTCGGGGCCGATTTCGATTGCCGGCTGCGGCACGCCACCACTGCTGGCGGGCGTGAAGTCGATCTCGGCCGCCCAGTTGATGTTCAGCCTGCGCGTCGCCAGGATCACCAGCAGGCCAAACGCGGCCGCCAGCAGCACCGCGTTGCGCACGCTCGACCAGCTGGCCACCTGGCCCCAGATCAGCGACCCCGCCGCCGACCCACCCATCAAGGCCATCTGGTAGATCGACATGCCACGCGCGCGCACCCAGTCGGGCATGGCCTGCTGGGCCGCCACGGTGAGCGAATTGGCCACCGAGATCCAGGCCATGCCGATCACCAGCATGGCCGGCACCGCAACCCAGATCTCGGGCACCAGGATGATCAGGCTGGACATCAGCGCATGCACCAGGGTGCCGATGCGAATGAATTGGTCGCGGCTGAAGCGCTGACGCCAGTGCGGAAACCGCATGGCAGCCATGATCGCGCCGACACCCACGCACGACAGCATCACGGTGAAGGTGGCCGGCCCGCCCCCATGCAGTTCGCGCGCCACCAGCGGCAGCAGCGCCATCAGTCCGGTCACCTGCAGGAAGAACAGGCCGATGCGAAGCAGCACCAGCCGCAGCCGTGACGACTGCATCGTGTAGTTGATGCCGGCGCGCATCGCGCCCCAGAAACGCTCGCCGGGCAGCGTGCTGGTGCGCGGTTCGCTGCGCCAGCGCAGGATCAGCGTGAAAGCGACTCCGGCCAGCAACGCGTTGAGCACGAACACCGCCGCCGGGCTGTAGGCGGCCAGCAGCGCGCCGGCCAGTGCCGGCCCGACCACGCGCGACAGGTTCATCGCGATGCCGTTCAGGGCCAGCGCCTGCGGCATCACGTCGCGGCCCACCACCTGCGGCACGATGGCGGCAAACACCGGCCAGCGCATCGCCAGGCCGATGCCGTTGACGAAGGTCAGCACCAGCAGCAGCGGCGCCGTCAGCACCTGCAGCAAGGCCATCGCGGCCAGCACCAGGGCGTTGACCGACACCCACAACTGCGTGGCCGCGAAGTAGCGCCGCCGGTCCAGGATGTCGGCCAGCGCGCCGCTGGGCAGGCCCAGCAGGAAGACCGGCAAGGTGCTGGCGGTGGACACCAGCGCCACCATCACCGGGCTGGTGGTCAGCGTGGTCATCAGCCACGCGGCGGCCACGTCGTTCATCCACATCGTGAGGTTGGCCGCCAGCCAGGCAAACCACAGGCCGCGGAACACCGGGCCTTGAAGTGGAGCGAGCGCGCTGGGCAGATTCACGTTGCGGAAGGCCGGAAAACACAAGGCCCCGACGGGACGGGGCCTTGGAGTCTAGAGGGAGAGGCGCTCAGTCAGCCCTGATGCAAGCCTGCAACAAGGTCCGAATGAGGCGAGGAACAGTGTGCAGGCGCTGCCCTTCGTCCTCAATCGGCATCCTGGAAGGCTTCTTCGCGCTTGGACTTGATCGACGGCAGCGAGACCACCACGATCATCAGCAGCGCGGCCACCAACAGACCGGCCGACAGCGGGCGCGAGACGAAAGTGGACCAGTCGCCGCGCGACAGCAGCAGCGCGCGGCGCAGGTTCTCTTCCATCATCGGGCCCAGGATGAAACCCAGCAGCAGCGGCGCCGGCTCGCAGCCGAGCTTGTAGAAGATGAATCCCACCACCGCAAAGATCGCACCCACGTAGACGTCGAATGGGTTGTTGTTCAGCGTGTACAGGCCGATCGAGCAGAACACCATGATGGCCGGGAACAGGAAGCGGTAGGGCACCGTCAGCAGCTTGATCCAGATGCCGATCAGCGGCAGGTTCAGGATCACCAGCATCGCGTTGCCGACCCACATCGATGCGATCAGGCCCCAGAACAGCTCCGGGTTGCTGGTCATCACCTGCGGGCCGGGCTGGATGCCCTTGATCGTCATCGCGCCGACCATCAGCGCCATCACCGCGTTGGGCGGGATGCCCAGCGTCAGCATCGGGATGAAGCTGGTCTGCGCGCCGGCGTTGTTGGCCGACTCGGGGCCGGCGACGCCGCGGATGTTGCCCTGGCCGAACGCGACCTCACCGGGCTTCATGCGCATCTTCTTCTCGACCGTGTAGGCCGCGAACGACGACAGCAAGGCGCCACCGCCGGGCAGCGTGCCCAGGATCGAGCCCAGCGCCGTGCCACGCAGCACGGCCGGCCAAGCCATCTTGAAGTCATTCTTTGTCGGCCAGATGTCCTTCACGTCCTTGGTGAAGACCTCGCGGTGTTCGGGCGGCTGGCCCAGGTTGGCGATGATCTCGCCGAAGCCAAACACGCCCATCGCGATGGCGACGAAGCCGAGGCCGTCGGTCAGTTCGGGAATGTCGAAGCTGTAGCGTGGCACGCCCGAGATCACGTCGGTGTTGATCTGGCCCAGCAGCAGCCCGAGCAGGATCATCGCGATTGCCTTGACCAGCGAACCCGAGGCCAGCACCACGGCGCCGATCAGGCCCAGCACCATCAGGCTGAAGTATTCGGCCGGGCCGAACTTGAAGGCCAGTTCGGTCAGCGGCGGCGCGAAGGCGGCGATGACGATCGTGCCCACGCAGCCCGCGAAGAAGGAGCCCAGGCCGGCCGCGGCCAGCGCAGCCCCGGCGCGGCCTTTGCGCGCCATCTGGTAACCGTCGATGGCGGTGACCACCGAGCTTGACTCACCCGGAACGTTGATCAGGATGGCGGTGGTGCTGCCACCGTACTGCGCGCCGTAGTAGATGCCGGCCAGCATGATCAGCGCCGGGGTGGCGTCGAGTGCGTAGATGCTGGGCAGCAGCATGGCGATCGTGGCCACCGGGCCCAGGCCGGGCAAGACGCCGATCAGCGTGCCGAGGACGGAACCGCCGAAGGCGTACAAGAGGTTCTGCAGCGTGAACGCGACGCTGAAGCCGAGCGCAAGGTTGTTCAACAGGTCCATGTCAGCCTCTCAGCGCGCCAGGAACGACGGCCACAGCGGGATCGTCAGGTTCAGGCCGTAAACAAAGATCAACCAGCTGAAGACGGTCAGCACGGCAGCGTTGGCCAGGGCTTCACCCCAGTGGAATTCGTCGCCGGCGCGGGCCGCAATCACGACCAGGATCGGCAAGGCCACGACCATGCCCAGGTGCGGCAAGGTCCAGCCGAAGACGGTAACGGTGACAACGATGTAGAGCAGGGGCTTCCAGGGCACACCACCGATCGGGTCACCGCCCTCGACCTCGATCGTCAAGGCCTTGAACAGCACGATGGCTCCGAGCACTGCCAGCAGGATGCCCAGGCCGAACGGAAAATAGGCCGGGCCCGGCCGGGCCGAACTGCCGAAACTGTAGAACGTGGCACCCCACGCGAAACCGAGGCCCACCGCAACGAACATCAGCCCGGCCCAGAAGTCGCGCTGGCTCTTGATTTTCACGTGTTGTCTCCGCCAGGATTGGATCTCGCGGCATTCTAGGGATCAGGGTCCGCAGTTCCGGCTGTGGTTTCCACGTAAAGGCCCCAAATGAGTTCGGGGCATGCGGGCTGGGGCCCGCCAGGCGTCAGGGCCTGAGCAGTCAGCCTCGTACGTCCAGGCTCGGCGTGCTTCTCAGGACTTCTTCGATCGTCGTCAGGCCTTCGGCCACCTTCATCGCGCCGGCCAGGCGCAACGGCCGCATGCCTTCCTTCACGGCCTGGCGGCGCAGGGCCGGGGCGTCGAGCGCCGGGTGCACGCAGTCGCGTGCGGCCTCGGTCAGCACCAGCAGTTCGTACAGGCCGGCGCGGCCGCGGTAGCCGGTGTGGCGGCATTCCAGGCAGCCCACGGCCTTGTAGGGCCGCACGCCACCTGACAGCCGCCAGGGCTTGGACAATTCGTCCAGCGAATCGCGCGTGGTCCCTTCGTCGCGCTGCTTGCAGGCCGGGCACAGCGTGCGCGTCAGGCGCTGCGCCAGCACGCCGATCACGGTGGCGGCGATCAGGTAACTGGGCACGCCCAGGTCGGACAGCCGCGTGATCGCGCTGGCCGAATCGTTGGTGTGCAGCGTGCTGAACACCAGGTGACCGGTGAGTGCCGCCTGGATCGCCATCTCGGCGGTGGCCAGGTCGCGGATCTCGCCGACCATGATGATGTCCGGGTCCTGCCGCATCAGCGCGCGCAGGCCTTCGGCAAAGCCCATGTCGATGGCGGTGTGCACCTGCGTCTGGTTGAAGGCCGGCTCGATCATCTCGATCGGGTCTTCGATCGTGCAGACGTTGACCTCGTCGGTGGCCAACGCCTTCAGCGTGGCATACAGCGTGGTCGTCTTGCCGCTGCCGGTGGGGCCGGTGACCAGGATGATGCCGTGCGGCCGCGCGATCAGCGACTGCCAGCGTTCGGCCTCATGGCCGCCGAAGCCGAGCTGCTCGACCGTCTTCAGCGCCGTCTGCGGGTCGAAGATGCGCATCACCATCTTCTCGCCGAAGGCGGTGGGCATGGTCGACAGCCGCATCTCGACCTCGCCGCCACTCACGCCGCCGACATCGGGCCGCTTGGTCTTGATGCGGCCATCCAGCGGGCGGCGCTTCTCCACCACGTCCATGCGGCCCAGCAGCTTGATGCGCGAGGTCATCGCGGCCATCACCGCCAGCGGCACCTGGTAGACGGTGTGCAGCACGCCGTCGATGCGGAAGCGGATCGCGCCCATGTCGCGCCGCGGCTCCAGGTGGATGTCGCTGGCGCGCTGGTCGAAGGCGTACTGCCACAGCCAGTCCACCACCTGCACCACGCCCTGGTCGTTGGCGTCGAGCTGCCCCTTGGTCTTGCCCAGTTCGACCAGTTGCTCGAAGCTGGCCGTGCCCGACACCTCGCCGGTCTTCTGCGCCGCCCGCACCGAGCGCGCCAGGGCGTAGAACTCGGTCGTGTAGCGGCGCACGTCGTCGGGGTTGCTGACCACGATGCGCACCGTGCGCCGCAGGTGGTTCTCGATCTCGGTCACCCAGCCGATGTCGAAGGGCTCGGCGGTGGCGATGGTGACTTCGCTGGGGCTGACCTTGACCGGCAGCGCGCGCCGGCTCTCGGCGTACTGCACCGGCATCACGTCGGCCACACGGCCGACGTCGGCCTTCAGCGGGTCGATGCGCAGGTAGGCCAGCTTGGCGCGCCCGGCCAGCCATTCGGTCAGCGCTTCCACGTCCAGCTGTCGGCCTTGGCCCACGGCGTCACTGCGTACCAGGCCGGCGCCGCCCAGGCGCACCAGCGCATGCAGGCTGGACCCCCCAGCCGACAGCCGGCGTGCCACCCGCTCGACGTCGGCGGCTTCGATCCAGCCGTCTTCGTGCAACCAGTCCAGCAGCAGCCGCCAGTCCAGGCGGCCGGTGTGCGCTGCGGGCCGCACGTCAGGCGCCGCCGCACGCGGCGGCGTTCGGTGCTCACCACGATGGCGGCTGGGCGGAGAGTTGCTCATGGGCTGCTGACGGGTCCTCTGGGCCTCAGGCCCGGTACGGCCGCACCATGCGCAACCATCGTCGCGCCGGCAGGCCCAGGGCGCCGAAGCGCTGCTCGATCGTAGCCGCACGCTGCAACAGCACGTCACGCGTCGGCACCCGCACGCCCTGTCCGGCCACCACCACGGTGTTGCCTTCGCGCGTGGGCCGCAGGCTCCAGACCTGATCGCTGCCGAACACCGCAGCGATGCGCGCCGCGCTGGCGGCGAAGCTGGCGTGGCGGCCGAACAGGTTCACGCTCATCACGCCGCCGGGCTGCAGCAAACGGCGACACGCGGCGTAGAAGGCCTCGTCGTCGAGCACCGGGGCGGCTGCCTCGTGGTCGTAAAGGTCGACATGCAGCAGCTGCACGCTGGCCGGCCGGGCTTCGAGCCGCAGCCAGCGCAGGGCGTCCATGCGCGCCAGCTGCAGGCGCGGGTGTTCATCGGGCAATGCAAACCACAGCCGGCAGGCGCTGATCACCAGCGGATTGATCTCCACCGCGGTGGTCGGCATCTGCAACTGCTGCAGCGTGAAGCGCGTGATCGCGCCGGCCCCCAGGCCCAGCTGCACGGCACGGCCCTGGCCCAGCTGTTCGGTCGGCAGCCACAGCAGGCTGGCCAGCATGCGCTGCACGTAATCGAGTTCGACCACCTGCGGATCGCGCATGCGCATGCCGCCCTGGATCCAGATCGAGCCCAGGTGCAGATAGCGCACGCCCAGGTGTTCGGAGATCGTCACCGGTGGCAGGCCGGGCAGCTCGGCCTCGCTTTCGGCTTCGCTTTCGGCTTCGATCTCAGCGGCGGTGCGGCGCGGGCTCGGCATGAGCCTAGGCTACCTCAGCAGCCCGGCCTGCTCGAAGGCCTTGCGCCAGGCCGCCAGCTTGCGTTCGAACGACCAGCTGGCGTTGGCCGGGCTGGTCGACGGCAGGCGCAGCACTGCCACGCCGAGCGCAGCCGTGATGCGCATCGCGCGCGCCGACTCGCCGCCGTTGTGCGCGACCAGCCGCAGCTGCGGCAAAGTCGCCACCAGGCCTGCCAGGTCGTTGACCTCGGCGTCGCTGATGTCGGCGTCCAGGCTGCCCGGGCGGCGGCAGCGGGCATAGACGTCCCAGATGCCCAGCCCCTGCGCGCGCACGAAGTCCAATCGAAGCGGGTAGGGCCAGTCCGCCAGCGGCTGCTGCCACAGCGCGGCCAGCAGCGGCCAGAACTGGTTGCGCGGATGGCCGTAGTACTGCTGCGCGGCCAGCGACGCCTGGCTGGGAAAGCTGCCCAGCACCAGCAGCCGGGTGTCGAGGGCGACCACCGGCGCCAGGCCGCTCAGCAGCGGGTCAGCCACGGCCAGCGAACAGCGCTTCCAGACGGGGCAGCGCCGCCCGCACGTTGGCGCCGGTGATGCGGGCGGTTTGGTCCAGTGTCCAGCCGCGCAAAGTGGCCAGCACGGCGCCGATGCGCGGCAACTCGGCCGGCGCATTGCGGCTGATCTGGCCCGCCGCACGCTCGGCCGCCGTCCGGTACAACCAGTGCGGCGGGATGTCGGGCGCGTCGGTTTCCAGCACCAGCGCGCCGGCAGGCAGGCCGCTGGCCAGGACGCGGATCTGCAGTGCACGATCGAAAGTCATGGCACCGCCGAAGCCCAGCCTGAAACCGCGATCGACGAACTGCCCGGCCTGCACCACGCTGCCGTTGAAGGCGTGCGCGATGCCGCCGCTCACGGCGATGCGGCGCAACCCCGCCAGCAGCGCGTCGGCCGAGCGCCGCACATGCAGGATCACGGGCAACGCGGCATCACGCGCCAGCTTCAGTTGCGCGCGGTAGAAGTGCTCCTGGCGATCACGGTCCAGCCCCGGCACGGCGTGGTCCAGCCCGATCTCGCCCACCGCCACCAGCCGTGGGTCGTCGCGGGCAGCGGCCAGCGCGTCGCGCAGCCGGTCCAGGTCGTCGTCATCGGCGCGGTCGACGTACAGCGGGTGAATACCCAGCGCATAGGCAAAGCCGGTCGCCCGCGCCAGGCGCTGCAGCGCCAAGAAATGCGCCACTTCCACCGCCGGCATCACGATCTGGCCCACACCGGCGGCACGCGCCGCCGCAACCACGGCGTCGCGGTCGACGTCGAATTCAGGGGCGTCGAGGTGGCAATGCGAGTCGATCCACATGGTGCCTTTGATGATGCCAGCCCTGCGCGCTGCAGCAGGCATCGCGCGTGATACCGTCGCTCGCAGCCCGCTTCCACGCGCCGCCCTCGGCGCCCTGGCCGATCATGAGCAAGGCCCCGCTTTACAGCCGCTCGCGGCGCCCGGCGCCGCCAGGCCGCGCCAGCCCCGGCGCGCCGATGCTTCCGCCGACGCCAGCGCGGTCACCAGCCCGCCACTGGCGCCCCGCATCAGCCGGCTGCGCACCTGGGCCCGCCGCCAGCGCAGCCTGCTCGCCGCGCTGGCCGGTGCCCTGGTTGCCACGCTGGCCATGGTGCTGGTGCTGGGCCCGCACCCGGGCCAGCGGCTGATCACGCAGGACGACATCGACAAGGCCGTGCGCGCATCGCTCGAGAAAGAACCGCTGCCGTCGGCGGCGGCCCGCGCCCACGAGGCCATCGCGCCATCGGTGGTGCGCGTGGTCGGCCTGATGGACGAAAGCGGCAGCGGCGACGACGACGCCGAACAGCGCGCCATGGAGCGCAGCCTGGGCACCGGCGTGGTGATCATCGACAACGGCACCATCCTGACCAACCTGCACGTGGTGGCTGGCAGCAAGCGCGTGATGGTTCGTTTTGCCAACGGCCACGAAAGCGAGGCCCGTATCGTGGGCACCCAGCCCGAGAACGACCTCGCCGTGCTGAGGGCCAGCAGCCTGCCCGACGACCTCGAGGCAGCCACCATGCGTTCGACGTCCGATCTGCGCCCGGGCGACGAGGTGATCGCCGTCGGCCACCCCTTCGGCATCGGGCCCTCGGTCAGCGCCGGCGTGGTGTCGGGGCTGCGGCGCGAATTTCGCACCCCCGAAGGCGAGCAGAAGCTGACTAACCTGATCCAGTTCGACGCTGCCGCCAACCCGGGCAACAGCGGCGGCCCGCTGGTGACGATGGACGGCCATGTGGTCGGCATCGTCACCGCCATCCTCAACCCCGGCGAGCAGCGCACCTTCATCGGCATCGGTTTTGCGGTGCCGATCGAGAACGCGGCTTCGGCGGCCGGCATGCCGCCGTTCTGATCTTCGCGATGAAAGTGTTCATGGACGACACAAAGCTCAATCCACCGCCGGCCTGATGGAACAGGTGCTCTACGAGGTCAAGCGCGTCGTCGTCGGCCAGGACCGCTTTCTCGAACGCGTGCTGGTCGCCATGCTGGCGCAGGGCCACCTGCTGGTCGAAGGCGTGCCCGGCCTGGCCAAGACGCTGACCGTCAAGACGCTGGCGCGCACCATGCGCGGCAGCTTCAAGCGCATCCAGTTCACGCCCGACCTGGTGCCGGCCGACCTGGTGGGCACGCGCATCTACAACCAGAAGACCGGCGAGTTCGGCACCAGCCTGGGCCCGGTGTTCGCCAACCTGCTGCTGGCCGACGAGATCAACCGCGCGCCGGCCAAGGTGCAGAGCGCGCTGCTGGAGGTGATGCAGGAGCGCCAGGTCACCATCGCCGGCGAGACGCACAAGGTGCCCGAGCCCTTCCTGGTGATGGCCACGCAGAACCCGATCGAGACCGAAGGCACCTACCCGCTGCCCGAGGCGCAGGTCGACCGCTTCATGATGAAGGTGCTGGTCGACTACCCGACCGAAGAAGAAGAGTTCGTGATCGCCGAGCGGGTAACCGGGCCGGCGGTCGAGGTGAACGCGGTGGCCGACACCTTCCAGCTGGCCGCGCTGCAGCGCGTGTGCCGCGAGGTCTTCGTCGACCCGTCTCTGATGCAATACGCCGTGAAGCTGGTCAGCGCCACGCGCAAGCCCGACAAGTACGGCCTGGCCACGATGGCCAAGTACCTGAGCTACGGTGCCAGCCCGCGCGCCACCATCGGCCTGATCGAAGGCGCACGCGCGCTGGCCATGCTGCGTGGACGCAACTACGTGCTGCCCGAGGACATGACCGATCTGGTGGCCGATGTGCTGCGCCACCGCGTGGTGCTGTCGTACGAAGCGCTGGCCGAAGGCCTGACCCCCGACCTGCTGATCCAGCGCGTGATGAAGGCCATTGCCGTGCCCGACAAGCCGCTGGCCCACGCCAGGGAGGGCGGCAGTGGCTGAGGGCATCGTCAGCTCCGACGCCCTGCTGCGGCGTCTGGAATGGACGGTGATCCGCCGCCTGGACGGCCTGCTGCAGGGGGACTACCGCACGCTGCTGCGCGGCGGTGGCGTCGACCTGGCCGACCTGCGCGAATACCAGCTGCACGACGACGTGCGCCACATCGACTGGAACGTCACCGCGCGGCTGCAGACGCCGTATGTGCGCCAGTTCGTCGAGGATCGCGACCTCACGGCCTGGTTCCTGCTCGACCTGTCGGGCAGCGTCGATTTCGGCTCGGCCGAGGTCACCAAGCTGGCGGTGACCGCCGGCTTCGTCGCCACCCTGGCACGTGTGTTCACGCGCCACGGCAACCGCGTCGGTGCGCTGTTCTATGGCGACAAGGTCGACGGCGTGCTGCCGCCCGGCGCGTCGCGGCTGCATGTGCTGCACCTGTTGCAGCGCATGCGCAGCCGCCCGCAGGCCAAGGCCGGCGGCGCCGGCACCGTGCTGGCCGACCTGCTGCAGGGCGCGGCCGGCATCGTCAAGCGGCGCTCGCTGGTCTTCGTGGTGTCCGACTTCATCAGCGCGCCCGGGTGGCAGGCGGCGCTGGCGCGGCTGGCGCGCCGCCACGAGGTGGTGGCGATCCGCGTCTTCGACCCGCTGGAGATGGAACTGCCCGATGTCGGCCTGGTGACGGTGGAAGACGCAGAGACCGGAGAGCAGTTGCTGATCGACGCCAGCGACCCTGCCTTCCGTGAACGTTACGCCCACATCGCGCAGCAGCAGGAAGATGCGCTGCGGCAGGGCCTGATGCAGTCGGGCGCCGACACGCTGGAACTCGCCACCGACGACGACCTGCTCGACGCGCTGCTTCGATTTGCCGACCTGCGGCGCCAGCGCGCGCGGCGGCGGGTGCCGGCCGGGTTTCCGGCCCATTTCAAGAGAGCTGTCGCAGCATGAGCTTCGAATGGCCCCATCTGCTGTGGCTGCAGGCGGCGCTGCCGCTGCTGGTGCTGCTGTACCTGTGGATCCTGAAGCGCCGGCGCCGCAGCACGGTGCGTCTGGCCAGCGTGCAGGTGGCACGGTTGGCAATGGGCAAAGGCCCGGGCTGGCGGCGCCATGTGCCGCCGCTGCTGATGCTGGCGGCGCTGGCCGCGCTGCTGCTGGCGGTGGCGCGGCCCACGGCCACCATCACGCTGCCGCTGGCCGAGCGCACCATCATGCTGGCGATGGACGTGTCGGGCAGCATGCGCGCCGAGGACGTCAAGCCCAACCGCCTGGTGGCGTCGCAGGAGGCGGCCAAGGCCTTCGTGAAGGCGCTGCCGCGCGAAGTGCGTGTGGGCGTGGTGTCCTTTGCCGGCACTGCCGCGGTGGTGCAGGCGCCCACCACCAGCCGCGACGACGTGATCGCCGCCATCGACCGCTTTCAGCTGCAGCGCGGCACCGCCACCGGCAGCGGCATCATCCTGTCGCTCGCCACGCTGTTCCCCGACCATGGCATCGAGATCCAGCATGTCACCGGGCAGCGCAACTTCCCCGGCAAACCGATCGGCAAGGACAGCCGGGACGACAAGCCCAGGTTCACGCCGGTACTGCCGGGCAGCTATGCGTCGGCAGCGATCATCATGCTCACCGACGGCCAGCGCACCACCGGCCCCGACCCGCTGGACGCGGCCAAGATGGCCGCCGAACGCGGGGTGCGCGTCTACACCGTGGGCATGGGCACGACCAGCGGCGAGATCATCGGCTTCGAAGGCTGGAGCATGCGCGTGCGGCTGGACGAAGAGACGCTGAAGAACATCTCGGTGCTGACGCACGGGGAATACTTCTACGCCGGCACCGCCGAAGACCTGAAGAAGGTCTACGAGAGCCTGAGCTCGCGCATGGTGGTCGAGCGCAAGGAGACCGAAATCACGGCGATCTTCGCTGGCCTGGGCGCGCTGCTGGCCGTGCTGGCCGCCGGCCTGAGCCTGTGGTGGTTCGGGCGCGTGGCCTGAGATCCCGTGCCAACGGCCTGCAGCACAATTCGGCCCTGAACAAGGAGCCTGCGATGCCGATCTACGAATACGCCTGTCAGTCCTGCGGCAACGCGTTCGAGTTGCTGGTGCGGTCCGACACCCGGATTGAATGCCCCAGCTGCCATTCCAGCCAGCTCGACAAGCAACTGTCGGTCTTCGCCACCGCCGAATCAGCCAGCGCCCGGCAGCCCGCCCCATTCGCCAGCCCCTGCGGCAGCTGCGGCAACCCCGATGGCCCGGGGGCCTGCCAGCTGCAGTAGCGGCGCGCCGGAGGAGGCCGACTAACCCCGCACTTCAGCGCTCGACCCGGATCACGCGCCCGTCGGCATTGTCGGTCAGCAGGTACAGCCAGCCGTCGGGGCCCTGGCGGACGTCGCGCACACGTTCCTTCAGGTTGCGCAGCAGGCGTTCTTCGGCCACCACCTTGCGGCCATCGAGCGTCAGGCGCAACAACTGCTGGTCACGCAGTGAACCGACGAAGAGGCTGCCCTTCCAGCCCGGGTAGCGGTCGCTGGTCAGAAAGGCCATGCCGCTGGGCGCGATCGACAGCGGCACCCAGTGCCACAGCGGTTGCTCGAAGCCGGGCTTGGGGCCTTCTTCTCCGATGCGCGTGCCGCTGCCGTAGTTGCGGCCGTAGGTCACCAGCGGCCAGCCGTAGTTCTTGCCGGCGTCGACCACGTTGATCTCGTCGCCGCCCTGCGGGCCATGCTCGGTTTCCCACAGCTCGCCGCTCGCCGGGTGCAATGCGGCGCCCTGAACGTTGCGGTGGCCCAGGCTCCAGATCTCGGGCGCGGCGCCGGACTTGCCGACGAAGGGGTTGTCGGCCGGCACGCTGCCGTCGGCCTCGATGCGAACGATCTTGCCCAGGTGGTTGGACAGGTTCTGCGCGTCTTCCTTGCGCGAGAAGCGGTCGCCCAGCGTGACGAACAGCCGCCCGTCGCGCGCAAACACCAGCCGGCCGCCACAGTGAAGGTTGCTGACCACCTTGGGCTGCTGACGGAAGATCACCTTCACGTCCTGCAACTGCACGCCCTGCAGCCGACCGCGTGCCACTGCCGTGCCGTTGCCACCTTCGCCGGTCTCGGCATAACTCCAGTAGATGACGGCGTTGGTCTCGAACTTGGGGTCGAGCACCACGTCGAGCAGGCCGCATTGACCGCTCGCCGCGATCGGCGGCAGCCCGCCCACCGGCTCTGACAGGCGGCCATCGCTGCCGACGATGCGCAGCCGCCCGGGGCGCTCGGTGACCAGCATGCGCCCGTCGGGCAGAAAGGCCAGCGACCAGGGGTTGACCAGGCCGCGGACCACGGTCACGGGCTTGAGCGTCTGCGCACCCAGCCCCAGTGCGGCCAGGCTCAGGGTGACCGCCAACAGCACGTATCGCGTGTTTCGCATGGCGCCATCATGCCTGTGCCGGATCGTGTTCATTGCACCGCCTCGACGACCATCTGCACCCGCGCCTGGCCATTCCAGTGGTCCAGGCTCAGGCGATAGGCCAGCCGCACGCGGTCGGGCAGCGGATCGACGTGGCCGAACCAGATCGCGTCGCGCGGCGCGCCGCCGACCAGTTGCAGGCGCAGCTTCAAGTGCTTGTCGGCGACCAGGCGCTGCTGCAGCACCTGCACCTCGTCGCAGAAGACCGGAGCCTCGAAACCCTGGCCCCAGACCTGCGCGTCCAGCAGGGCCACCGTTTCGGCGTTGAACCATTGCAGCGCCAGCGGCCCGTCGGTGCACAGCGTGCGGGTCAGCGTGGCAGCGTCCAGGCCCTCGCGCGCCACCTGCTCGAAGGCGGCAGCGAAGATCTCGAAGCCGCTTGCGTCGATCGTTGCCCCGGCCGCCATCGCGTGGCCGCCGAAGCGCTGCAGCAGCCCGGGCTGGCGCTTGCTGACCAGGTCCAGCGCGTCGCGCAGATGGAAACCCGGGATCGACCGGCCCGAGCCTTTCAGGTGCCCGTCGGCGCCACGCGCAAAGACGAAGGTCGGGCGGTGCAGGCTGTCCTTCACGCGCCCGGCAACGATGCCGACCACCCCTTCGTGAAAGCCGGGGTCGTACAGCGACACCGCCGGCGGCGCGGCATCCAGTGCCAGCCCGGCCAGGGTCAGCTCGGCCTGCTCGCGCATGCCGGCCTCGACCTCGCGCCGCTCGCGGTTGATGGCATCGAGCTGCGCCGCCAGCTCGGTGGCGCGGCCAAGGTCGTCGGTGCTCAGGCATTCGATGCCCAGTGTCATGTCGGCCAGGCGGCCGGCGGCGTTGATGCGTGGGCCCAGCGCAAAGCCGAAATCGAAGGCCGAGGCGCGCGCCGGTTCACGCCGCGCCACCGCGAACAACGCCGCCACGCCGGGCTGCATGCGGCCCTGGCGGATGCGCTTGAGGCCCTGCGCCACCAGGCGCCGGTTGTTCGCGTCCAGCCGTACCACGTCGGCCACGGTGCCCAGCGCGACGAGGTCGAGCAGCGCGTCCAGCCGCGGTTGCGGGGCCGAATCGAAGCGACCGCGCTGCCGCAGCACCGCGCGCGTGGCCAGCAGCACGTAGAACATCACACCGACCCCCGCCAATGCCTTGCTGGCGAAGTTGCAGCCGGGCTGGTTGGGGTTGACGATGACGTTGGCATCGGGCAGCACCACCGCGTCGGCTTCCAGCGCCGGCAGGTGGTGGTCGGTGACCAGCACCTGCAGCCCGTGCGCGCGCGCATGCGCCACGCCGGCCAGGCTGGCGATGCCGTTGTCCACCGTGACCAACAGCGCGGGCCGCTGCTGCAGCGCCAGATCGACGATGGCCGGTGTCAGGCCGTAGCCGTGCACCGCGCGGTCGGGCACCACATAGGCCAGCTGCGCGCGCGGCGCGCCCAGCAACGCCAGGCCGCGAAGCGCCAGCGCGCAGGCGGTGGCGCCGTCGCAGTCGTAGTCGGCCACGATGCAGATGCGGCGCCCGGCGTCGATTGCATCGGCCAGCAGCACGCCAGCCTCAGCCGCGCCACGCAGGCTGTCGGGCGGCAGCATATGTCGCAGGTCGTCATCGAGGTCTTCTGCACTGCGCACGCCGCGCGCCGCCAGCAGCCCGGCCAGCAAGGGGTGAACGCCGGCCTGCTCGAGCGCAAAGCGGGCACGCGGCGGCACGTCGCGCAAGACAATGTGGGGCGCGATGTGCGGCGTGCTCACAGTGTCGCCAGGGCTTGCGCCAGATCAGTGCGGGCAAAGCGCGCACTGATCTGCGACCACAGGCCGCGTGCGGGCAGCGCAAAACTCAGCGCCGAGCGTTCGCCGCACAGCGTCAACCGCGCCAACGGCGTCGACAGCGCCGGCAGTTCCTCGTCGATCTGCGCCCAGGACTTGGCCCAGCGCGGCCAGTCTTCCGCCAGCGCGCAATGGCGTAGCCGGTCATCAACCTGCGCCTGGCCGCGACAGGGCTGGGCCACGCCGCAGCCGCTGAGCCAGACCGAATTGACCGTGGGCTGCCGGCGTGCCTCGCGTTCGTCGTTCAAGGGGTGGGTGTACAGCGTCATCTGGGCCTCGTTCTGCAAACGGCCCAGCAGCCGCGCGTCGGCGCCGGCCGGCAGCCAGCGGTCGACGTTGCGGCCGATCACACGGTCCAGCGACGCGGTGGCCAGCTGGCGCAAGGACTCATGGGCCAGGTACCAGCGCAGGGGTGCCGCCCAGTGCATCACGAAGCCTTCGCTGGTGTAGAGCCCGCACACGGCATCGTAGAAGGTCCGCGACGTGGCCTCGTCGAGTTGCAATGCCGCCGGGTCGAACAGGCTGACCTGGTCGGTGCCCAACCGCCAGTGCACCGGTGTCAGCAGGCCCCAGGCCAGGTCGCCGGTGTCGACGCCATCGGCCGCGGCCAACGCGGCGGCAAAGGGCAGCTGGCCGTCAGCCCCGGCCCAGCCCCAGGCGCGCGCCAGCGCACGTTCGTGGGGCGGGCTCAGGCTGTACTCGTCGCCCTCGTCACGTTCGCCGTGGCGACCGGCCAGCAGCGCCTGCAACCGAGGCCAGCGCAAGCCCCGCAAGGCCTCACGGCCGGCGTCGGACAAAGGCGCGGCAAACGGGATCACGAGGTGCATGCGCGGATTATCCCGGCGCGGCCGGAGGACACGGAATGCACCACCGCAACCGGTTCAACACGCGCCGCCGGCGGAAGGGTGCGGCTGACGACCAATGTGACGGCTGTCGGCCTCGACGGCTCTGTCCAACGGCGAGCCGCCCGGAGCATGCAGCGGCGCCGGTCGAGTCTCAGGCGCGATCGCACATACCGGAGTTGGAGGCGAATGGTCGCAGTCGGCCAGGAGCGGGTGACCGCCATAGGCAGCTCGGCGACAGCTCCGCTGAATTGACCACGCTCGCTTTGACCGTCCCCAGAGCCGGAAGCTACGAGCTCGACATTGCGGCGCGCTGGATGTGACTCCGCGGCGTCCGCTCGTTCATCCGGCCGCGTGTTGGCGAGTCACCTGGATCGCACTGAAGCCGGCACTCAGCGCCCAAGCTTTCTGCAGCGCCAGTCCAGCGTGCTCGAAGAGCTTGCGGTATTCCGACAAACAGCGCTCGCGTCCTGCCAGACCCACCAGCATGTTCAGGTCAGAGCGTGCCACGGCCCGATCTTCTGGCGCGGTACCCATACGTTCCGGCATCGTTCGTTCGACGACCACCAGGCGGGCACTGGGCTTCATGGCCTCGCTGCAGCGGCTCAGCAGCAGAGCGGCGCATTCGTCGTCCCAGTCGTGCAACACACTCTTCAACAAGTAGAGGTCGCCCTGCGGTGGCACAACGTCGAAGAAGCTGCCTGACCGAAGGTCGCACCGGCCCGCCACGCCGTGGTGGTGCAGCAGCGGCAGCGCGCGCGCCAGCGCAGGCGAAAGGTCGAAAAGCAAACCGCGAATCGAAGGTCTTGTCGCCAGGACAGTAGCAAGCAGTTCGCCGGAGCCACCACCCACGTCGACCACCAGTGCGCCGTCAGGCACCGTCAAGGTGGCGTTCAGCGAACCGCCGACGCGTCGACTCAACTCGGTCATCGCGCCGTGGAAGAGCGCAGCCTCCTCGGCGTCTGTTTCAAGCCTGCGAAACCGCTCGGTTGAATCGTTGCTCGTCGCGCCGCCACGGCCCACTCGCACCTTGGCGCTCAAAGCGCCCCAACGCGTCCACAGCAGGCCTCCGTTCAGCAACGCCCAGTGACGCAGCCCCTGCTCGTGCCCGTGGCACAACAACGGGCCCAAGGTTCCGAGCGCAAAGGTGTCGGCCGCAACTTCGCTGCACACTTCCAGCGTGACAAGCGCGCGCAGCAGGCGGGTCAGAGCGTCAAGGTCGGCTCCGGTCTCGCGTGCCAGATCGGTGGTCGCGCGGGCGCCCGCCGCCAGACGGTCCGGAAGGTCAAGTTCGCAGGCTGCCGCCACGGCCTGGGTGGTCCAACCGGCGTTGATGAGTTCCATCAGCCGCGATTGGGCCAATGGGTCGCGGTCCGCCACTGCCGTCATTCGGCGCGCAGGCCAGCAGCCTTGACCAGTTCGCCCATCTTGGTGTGCTCGGCCTGCACGAAGGCCGCAAACTCGGCCGGGCTCTGTTCGCCTGCATCGGCGCTTATGCGCTGGAACCAGCGCCGGCCATCTTCGCTGCTGGCGATGCGGTTGATCTCGCGGTTCAGCCGTTCCACCACCCACAGCGGCGTGGCAGCAGGCGCTACCACGCCTGTCCAGCCGATGTAGCTGTAGCCCGGCACACCGGCTTCGGCCAGCGTCGGCGCGTCCGGCAGTGCAAGGTCACGGCGCGCTCCGGTGACGGCCAGCGCCCGCAGTCGGCCGGCCTTTACCTGCGGCAGCGTGGCGGTCAGGCCCTCAATGGCCCAGTCGACTTCGCCCGCCAGCAGCGCGGTCATCATCGCGCCCCCTCCCTTGTACGGCACGTGCGTGGCCTCGAAACCGGCCATGCGCATGAACTGCACTGCGGCCAGGTGCGGAGGCGAGCCATTGCCCGGGGTACCGAAATTCAGCGCGCCCGGTTTGGCCGCGGCGCGCTCGAGCAGGTCGCGTACGGTCTGCGCTGGCGACGCCGCAGGCACCGCCAGAAGCAGCGCGCCGATGCCAAAACGCGCTACCGCGGCGAAGTCGCGCAGCGCGTCGTATCCGGGACTGGCGAACAGGTGCGGGTTGATCGCGGCGATGCCCTGGTGCGTCATCAGCAGCGTGTGGCCGTCGGGCGCGGCGCGAGCCACCTGCGCGGCACCCACGTTGCCGCCGGCAGCGCCGCTGTTCTCCACCACCACGGCGTGGCCCAGCGCTTCGCCCAGCTTCTCGGCCAGCCAGCGGGCGCGGATGTCGGTGACGCTGCCGGGCCCGCCCGCCACCAGCTTGAGGGGGCGGCTGGGCCATGCCGGGGCTTGTGCCCTTGAGGACGAAGCCAGCACTGACAGTCCCAGGGCGAGCCCTTGAACAAGAACCTGGCGGCGCTGGGTCGGATGGTGCATGGCGATCTCGGGTTGACATGGCAGGCGACGATGGTGTGCATCATGGCCAGATGTGGCTGCGCTGGGAATGCACCGGGCGTCGCAGCAGGTTTCAACCGATGGTTGAATCTCCAGAATCGACAATGGGTGACGACATGGACAAGCTGCGCGCTCTCGAATACTTCATCGCCGCGGCCGACGGGGCGAGCCTGTCAGCTGCAGCCCGCCATCACGGCGTCAGCGTGGCGGCAGTGGCCAAGCTCGTCGGCGCGCTCGAAATGACGCTGAAGATCAAGTTGCTGGAGCGCCGCGCCCAGGGCATCGTGCTCACCGCGGCGGGCAGCGCCTATCTGGAGAGCTGCCGCCCGCTGGTGGCTGCATTGACCGAGGCCGACGACGTGGCCTCGGGCGCCATGTCGCGGGTGCGCGGCACCGTGGTGGTGGGCGTGCAGCCGGTGATCGCTCAGGAGTGCCTGACCCCGGCACTGCCGCGCTTCCTGGCGGCCCACCCCGAAGTGCAACTGGATGTGCGCTACTTCATGCAGCCCACCGAAGAGCAGGTGCGCGGCGTTGACGTGATGCTGGTCGTCGGCTGGCCGAAGGTGGACGATTTTGTGCAACGGCGCCTGGGTGCGGTGAGTTACGTCGTCTGCGCAGCGCCGTCGTACTGGGCAGAGCACGGCGTGCCCCGGCATCCTTCAGAACTTGCGCGGCACAACTGCCTTTGCGTGCGGTCTGCCCAGACGGGTGCGGTGATGGACCTGTGGCGCTTTCAGCGGGGCGACGAGGAAGTGGCGGTCACCGCCCGCGGCACGGTGGTCGTCGACAACGTGCACCGCGATCTGCTGCGCGACCTGGTGGTGGCTGGCGTGGGTGTGGGCCGTATCCTGGAATGGGACACCCAATACGACGCACGCTTCGCCGCAGGCGCGCTGGTGCCGGCCCTGCGCGACTGGGTCAGCCCCGAGGTGCCGCCGGTGACGCTCTTGCACCCACCCAGCGTGCGACGCGTGCAGCGCGTGCGCTTGTTCATCGACTGGGTGGTGCAGCTGTTCGCCGAGATTGAACACCAGCGCCATGTGCCCCTGGGGGCATCGGGAGTGCCACGGTGGCTGACGGCCAAGCGCCCGCGCGCGTCGGCGGTGCCATAGGCAGGCTCACCTGGCGCCTGCCCGCGCCAGGCTCGCGACCATAGACTCCGGAACCTGGTCCTGCCGGCACGATTCAACCGCTCTGGCATGTATGCACTCGGCACACGTGGGCGCTGCAGCAGTGGGCATCGCGCTGGAAACGACCGCAAGCGCCACCAATGCCAGGCGACGCCATCGCCGCGATGTCCTTCGCGCCGTCTTCCCTGAGTCGCACGTCATGGACGTGTTGCATTGCCCGCTTTTCTCGCGCGAACTGCGGCCTGCGCGCCGCAGCTCGAACAACCGGCGCAAATTTACAGGTAGCAGCACGGTATGCAAAGCCAGCACCGGCCAAGTCGCCGTGGCCGTCGCATAGGTGATGAACGCCACGCTTGCACCCAGCGAGGCCAGGCGCAACAAGTGCACGTCGCGCGAGGTGAAAGCCAGCAGGGTCATCGCCGCGGCGGCCCAGCCCATGAGATCGGTGGCGGTCATGCTGAACTCCTGATCAAAAGTGTGAACTGCGGTGCACCAGGATCAGCGCCACCGTCACGGCACACATCGTCGCGTTCACGATATTGACGATCACAGCACGCCCCAGGCGCTGGCCGTTCTGTTCGTACAGCCACGCCGCCATCGTCGCGTTGGCGCCCAGCCAGGTGCACCAAGTCCACAGTGAGTGCTGGCTGGAATCGCCGCTGGCCTGGATGGCCCACATCGTGGGCAGGTAGGCCAGCACGCGCGCCGAGCTGAATACCGTGAAGAGCCAGGTCAGCACGTGCAGGTAGGTCATGCGCGCTGTGCGGGCGGGCAGAGTTTGACCGGGAAGTGCGTTCTGGCAGGTCATGGTGGCGTGTGTTTGGCTGCTGCAATGGCGTTCATCTTCGGGCGTGCACGGCGCTCTGGGAATGGGCCAGGTGTTGAAGGGCGTGTGAACCCAAGGTTCAAGGCGAACTCAGGCATCGGGTGCAAAGCCACTGGCCTTGATGACACGCCCCCAGAAGTCGTGGCCGACACGCAGCGCGGCGCACCTCTTCGGCAATGGCCTGCCGTGCCGCGGCGCCAGTTCGGCCCGGCGCCACCACAGCAAACCACACTCACCGCACCGTCGCCAACGCCATCGCGGTCGGTCAAATTCAATTCGTGCTGGCCACACTGCACCCGCTGCTGTCCACGTCGGCCGCGCTCAGCTATGGCGAGTTCGACGACTTGGTGGTCTTCTTGCGCAGCAGCTTGCTCGACCAACGGGCGCTGCCTGGTGGACTGCGCCGCCTGGTTCCCGATTCCGTGCTTGGCGGACTGCCAACCCTGTTGCATGAGGGTTGCCGAAAGCCGCCGGGACACCCCTGCGCCGTGTGACCTTCCACTACACACCCAAACATGCGAGCTGTCTGAACATGGCAGAGATCGAGATTGGAATCCTCAGTCGTCAATGCCGGGATCGTCGAATCCCCGCCGTCAAACTGCTGCGGCGCGAAGTCGACGCATGGCAGACCGACCAAAACGCGCAACGGAGAACCATCGAGTGGAGGTTCACGCGCCAGGATGCTGATCAGAAGCTCGGTCAGCACTACGTTCCGAAACTTGCGTGTTGATGTACTCGGTTGGTATTGCACAGCATCAGGTTGCGAAAGGCGCCCTGCACATGCGGCATGCGCATCACGCTGCGGCAGTAGCGCGTCTCCAGGCAGTGGCTGGGCAGGCCTTCCAGGCAGTAGTGGCAAGCCGCGCAGGGTCGGCTGGGACAGGCGGCGACGCGATCATCGATCTTCAGCGTCGCGACATCAGGTGCCAGCGCAGCCACGGTGGCTGCCCCTCATGGCCCAGCACCATCGGCTCCTGCAGGCGCGCGGTGCCGATGCCGCCGTGGTTGAACCAAAGCAGGTCGGTGGGTCGTGGATCATCAGGCACCGGCAACGCAGTCGCATGGTGTTTCCGGGTGGGTTGAGGCGGGATGGCGCGCATTCCCGATGACGAATGGCAGCCGCAATCGGGCCCACCCCCTCGGGTAGCATGGCCGTCCCATGAGCCTGTTCGAGCGTGCACCCTATGAATGGCAGATCGGCTGGCGCTACACGCGTGCCGGTCGCACCGGGCGCCGCAACCGCTTCATCAGCTTCATCTCGGGCATCTCGATGCTGGGCATCGCGCTGGGCGTGGCGGCGCTGATCATCGTGCTCAGCGTGATGAACGGATTTCAGAAAGAGGTGCGCGACCGCATGCTCAGCGTGGTCGCGCACATCGAGATCTTTGACGCCCAGGGCGGCGCGCTGGAAGATTGGCAAGCGCTGGCGGGTACCGCACGCAAGGATTCGCGCGTGGTCGGCGCCGCGCCCTTTGTGTCGGCGCAGGCGCTGGTGTCGCGCGACGATGCGATGCGCGGTGCCATGGTGCGCGGCATCGACCCCGAACTCGAGGCCGAGGTCACGCCGCTGGCGCGTGAACTGCGCACCACGGCGATGGCCACGCTGCAGCCCGGCCAATGGCACCTGGTGCTGGGGGCTGAGCTGGCGCGGCTGCTGGGTGCGCGCATCGGTGACAAGGTGACGCTGATCTCGCCCAGCGGCCAGGTCACGCCGGCCGGCGTGGTGCCGCGGCTGAAGCAGTTCACGCTGACCGGTGTCTTTGAAAGCGGCCACTATGAATACGACAGCACGCTGGCGCTGGTGCACCTGGACGACGCCGCGCGGCTGTTTCGCACCGGCGGCCCCACCGGCCTGCAGCTGCGCCTGGCCAAGGTGCAGGATGCGCGCGCGGCGGCCGCCGACCTGGCCCGTGCCCTGGGCCCGACCTTCGAGGTGCGCGACTGGACCCGCACGCACCGCAGCTGGTTCGACGCGGTGCAGGTCGAAAAACGCATGATGTTCATCATCCTGACGCTGATCGTCGCGGTGGCGGCGTTCAACCTGGTCAGCACGCTGGTGATGACGGTGACCGACAAGCGCGCCGACATCGCCATCCTGCGCACCCTGGGCGCCAGCCCGCGGTCGATCATGGGCATCTTCGTCGTGCAGGGCGCCACCTCGGGCGTGATCGGCACGCTGTCGGGGGTGGCACTGGGCATGCTGGTGGCCTTCAACATCGACACCATCGTGCCGGCGATCGAGCACGCGCTGGGCGTGGCCTTTCTGCCCGGCAACATCTACGTCATCAGCCGCATGCCCAGCCAGCCGATGGCCGGCGACATCGTGCCCATCACGCTGATCTCGCTGCTGCTGGCCTTCGTGGCCACGCTGTATCCGAGCTGGCGGGCCAGCGGCGTCAACCCGGCCGAGGCCCTGCGCTATGAGTGATGTGGTTCTGCAAGGCGTCGATCTGCACAAGCGTTATCGCGAAGGCCGCGGCGCCGACGTGCTGGACGTGACGGTGCTGCGCGGCGTCAGCCTTTCCATCGCACGCGGCCAGACGCTGGCGGTGGTGGGCGCGTCAGGGTCGGGCAAGAGCACGCTGCTGCACCTGCTGGGCGGGCTGGACGCGCCGACCTCCGGCCGCGTCGAGCTGATGGGCCGCGACTTCGCGACCATGGGTGCCGCCGAGCAGGGCCGCTGGCGCAACCTGCACCTGGGTTTCGTCTACCAGTTCCACCACCTGCTGCCCGAGTTCAGCGCGCTCGACAACGTGGCCATGCCGCTGCGCATCCGGCGCCAGCCGGTCGCGCAGGCACAGGCCGCGGCGCAGGCCATGCTGGCGCGTGTGGGCTTGTCGCAGCGCGTTCACCATGCGCCGTCGCAGATGTCGGGCGGCGAACGCCAGCGCGTGGCGATCGCGCGTGCCTTGGTCACGCAGCCTGCCTGTGTGCTGGCCGACGAGCCCACCGGCAATCTCGACCGCGAGACCGCGCACGGTGTGTTCGAGCTGATGTTGCAGTGCGCGCGCGAACAGGGCACGGCCTTCGTCGTCGTCACGCACGACAACGCGCTGGCGGCACGCTGCGGCCAGACGCTGACGCTGGAACGCTGATGCCGTTCGAATGGCAGATCGGCTGGCGCCTGGTGCGGGCGACCCGCGGCGCACAAGGCGGCGGCTTCGTCTCCTTCATCGCCGGCGTGGCCATGCTGGGCATCACGCTGGGCGTGGCCGCGCTGATCGTGGTGCTGTCGGTGGTCAACGGCTTTCAGCGCGAGGTGCGCGACCGCATGCTCGACGTCGTGCCACAAGTGGATGTGCAGGACCCGCGCGCCGGCGCACGGGTCGCCGCACCGGCGCTGATCGATCAGTTGCGCCACTGGCCCGGCGTCACCGGGGCGGCACCCTTCATCAGTCTGCCGGCGCTGCTGGGCCGCGGCGACACGCTGCGCGGCGTCTTGATCCGCGGCATCGACCCAGCGCTGGAGCCGCAGGTCAGCAGCCTGATCCAGCGCCTGCCGGCCGACGTTCGAGGCTCGCTGCAGCCCGGAACCCGGCACGTGCTGCTGGGGCGCGAACTGGCGCGCACGCTGGCCGTCAAGCCTGGCGACGCGGTGACCCTGGTGCGACCGGCCGAAGCGGCCGGCGAGGCGCCGCGGCTGCTGCCGCTGACCGTGAGCGGCGTGTTCGAAAGCGGGCACTACGAGTTCGACAGCACGCTGGCGCTGATGCACCTGCAGGACCTGGCGCTGCTGGCCGGTGCGCAGGGCGCCAGCGGCGTGGCACTGCGTCTGGCCGACGCACAGCAGGCACCGGCCGTGGCCGCAGCGCTGCGGCAGGCGCTGGACCCGCAGCTGATCGTCGGCGACTGGACGCGCACCAACCGCACCTGGTTCGAGTCGGTACAGATCCAGAAACGCATGATCGGCCTGATCCTGGCGCTGATCGTCGCGGTGGCGGCGTTCAACCTGATGTCGATGATGGTGATGACGGTGACCAACCGGCGCGGTGACATCGCGATCCTGCGCACGCTGGGCGCCAGCCCGGCATCGGTGATGGGCATTTTCATGATCCAGGGCGCGGCCAGCGGCCTGGTGGGCACGGCCGGCGGCCTGCTGCTGGGGCTGGGGCTGGCGCTGAACCTGAACCGCATCGTGCCGGCAATCGAACACCTGGTGGGTCGGCCGCTGCTCGACGCGCAGGTCTACCTGATCGACCACATGCCCAGCGACCCGCGCGCCGCCGAGGTCGGCTGGATCGCCGCCGTGTCGCTGGCGCTGGCCGTGGGCGCCACGCTGTATCCCAGCTGGCGCGCCAGCCGGGTCGACCCGGCCGAGGCGCTGCGCACCGAATAGGCCGCTTGCAGGGCAAGACCCTGAGGCCCGGCCCGGTGGGCGAAGTGCCGGACAATGCGCAAGTGCACCTGCTCAACGCCGACCTGCATTCGCATTCCACCGTCTCCGACGGCACCCTGCAACCCGAAGCGCTGGCCCAGCGCGCCGCGGACCGCGGCGTCGAACTGTGGGCGCTGACCGACCACGACGCGCTGGCCGGTCAGGCGCGGGCCCGCGAGGCCGCACTCGACCTGGGGCTGGCCTGGCTGACCGGCACCGAGGTCTCGGTCACCTTCGCCGGCGAAACGGTGCACGTCATCGGGCTGGGCTTCGATGCCGACAACCCCGACCTGATCGCAGGGCTTGCCACCACGCGCGGCGGCCGTTTGCAGCGCGCGCGCGAGATGGCCGACAGTCTGGGGCGTGCCGGCATCCCGGGTGCACTGGACGGTGCGCTGTCCTATGTCGAAGACCCGCAGGCGGTGACACGCACGCACTTTGCGCGTTTCCTGGTCGATCGTGGCATCTGCAGCGATGCGCATGAGGTCTTTCGCCGCTTTCTCAACGAGGGCAAGCCGGGCTTCGTGCCGCACCGCTGGGCGAGGCTGGGCGACGCGGTGAAGTGGATCACCGGCGCCGGCGGCATGGCGGTGGTGGCGCACCCGGCGCGCTGCCGTTTTTCGCCCACGGCCGAATTTGCGCTGTTCAGCGAATTCGTCGCCCATGGCGGACGCGGCGTGGAGGTGATGGTGTCGGCGCACAACGATCTCGAACGCCGACGCTTCGCCGACATCGCGCTCGAGTTCGACCTGCACGCCTCGCGTGGCAGCGATTTTCACGACCCGGTCGAGAGCCGCTGCGATCTCGGCAGCCTGCCCGATCTGCCGGGCACGCTGCGCCCGGTGTGGCAGGCCCTGGCGCCGCGCATACAAGGCCTGCGCGACCAGGCCCTCAGTCGTAGCGCCTGAGCACCGTCTCCAGCCAGGCGCCCATCAACAGGCCGATCTTGCGGTAGCCGTCGCGCGTGCAGTGGATCTCGTTGGCCCAGTCACCCGAGGGGCCTGTGGCCGAGGGGTCGGGTGGATCGAGCACCACACGAGCGGCGGAATCGAACACATGCACCTGCGGCAGCGGGTCGCTGCCCTGGTCCATGTCCAGCGACAGGATCAGCTCGCGCAGGCGCTGGAACAGCAGCGTGGCCACGCCCTGGCGCTCATCGGGCGGGATGCCGTAGGCCAGCAGCGCCGGGTACAGCCAGCCCTGTGGCGCCAGGACCGGAATGCCCAGTGGCCACACGGTGGGCACGGCGTAGGTGTGCAAAAAAATCGGCCGACCGCTGCTGTCACCCTCGTCACGCCGCGCCGCCAGCGCATGGAAGTTGGCACGCAGATAAGCCGCCAGCCGCTGCCAGCCGGGCTGGCTGATCCAGCGCGCCGCGCCGGTCAGCCCCGGCTGCCAGGTGCTGGCTTCGGCGGCGGTCAGGAACAGCCGCTGCCCGGGCGCTGCGGGGCTGCCGTCGGCATGCGTGGCGCGGTGCTGGGCAGCGTCGATCAGGTCATTGCCGCCGGCCGACACAAGCAGCGCGTACCACCAGCGTTGCCAGGGCTCTTGCCGCAGCAGGCGGTCGAAGTAGGGGTCGTCGATGCCATCACTCATCTGCTGCAGCGTGTTGCCGGGGTAGGCGCAGCTGACGATGGTGGTGGCCTTCGCGAAATCGAGCTCATACAGCAGATTGGACGGTGGCAGCCCGGTCAGCGCACCCAGCGTGAACCAGGAGTCGCCTTCGGCCAGAAAGACGCGGCTGCCCGACAGGTCAGGCGGTTCGCCCTGGAACAGACGGCTCGACGGGATGACGTCGATCGGGCGCATGGTGGGTCTTCAGGAATGGATGTAATTCTTGAGCTGCGCGATCGTCATCTCGTGGTCTTTGATCATGTCGGCCATCAGGTCGCGGATCGAGATCATGCCGATCACACGTTCACCGTCGACCACCGGCAGGTGGCGGATGCGCTTCTCGCGCATCAGTGCCATGCAGTCGCGGGTGCGTGTGGCCGGGCCGACCGTGAAGACGTCGGCCGTCATGATCTCGGCAACCAGGGTCTCCTTGCTGCTGCGCCCCTGCAGCGCCACCTTGCGCGTGTAGTCGCGCTCGGACATCACACCCACCATGCTGCCGCCGTCCATCACCACCAGTGCACCGATCTCGTATTCGGACAAGCGCTTGAGGGCGTCGAAGACGCTGGCGCCTGGTTCCACCGTGCGCAACGTGGTCTGGCCCTGCCGCAGCAGTTCTGACACTGGCTTCATCCCTGCCTCCATCGCGGCTGCAAACAGCGCCGCTTGCGCCTGCAGACTACACAACTTGCCTGGCACACGCCAGTGCAGCGGCCTTGCGGCGGCGCGGGTCAGACCACGCGTGCCATGATTTGGCGATGCCGCCTGCCGCCCTGCCCTCCGCCTCTCCCGACGGCCCCGCGGCCCGACCGCTGCGCCGCTGGCGGGCGCGCGCCGCCCTGGCCGCGCTGGCGCTGTTGACGCTGGTCGGCTGCGCCACGCTGGACGAACAGCAGCGACGCTGGATCTTCCAGCCGTCCGAGCGCAGCTGGGCCGGCAGCGCCGCGGCCGCCCAGGGCATGCAGGACGTGTGGATCGATTTCAGCTCGGTCGAGTCCGGCCAGCAGGCGCGTCTGCACGGCCTGTGGCTGCCGGCGGCCGCACCCGACGCGCCGGTGCTGCTGTACCTGCACGGGGCACGCTGGGACGTGCGCAGCAGCGCCTGGCGCATGCGCCGCATGGCCGATCTGGGGTTTGCCGTGCTGGGCATCGACTACCGTGGCTTCGGGCAGAGCACGCCGCAGCTGCCATCCGAGGCCATGGCCTACGAAGACGCCCGTGCCGCCTGGAACTGGCTGGCCCGGCAGCATCCGCACGCGCGGCGCTTCGTGTTCGGCCATTCACTGGGTGCAGCGATCGCCGTTCACCTGGCCACCGAGGTCGACGATGCCGCCGGGCTGATGGTGGAAGGTGGCTTCACCAGCATCGTCGACGTGGTGCGCAGCTTCAAGTGGGGCTGGCTGCCGGTCGGGCCGCTGATCACGCAGCGCTTTGACGCCGGCGAGCGCATCACGCTTCTGCGCACACCGCTGCTGGTGGTGCATGGCAGTGCAGATCAGCTGATCGCGCCGGAACTCGGCCGCGCGCTGTACGAGCGTGCGCCATCGCCCAAGCGTTGGGTGCTGGTGGAAGGTGGCACACACCACAACACCAACGGCCTGGCGACGCAGCAGTACCGGCTGGCGCTGACCGAATTGTTCGGCATGGCCACGGGGCACTGAAGCCATCCCGGCGCGCGCCCGTATCCTCGGGCCCATGACCACTCGCAACGAGGTCGAACCGCGCGCCGCCTGGGTCGTTGTCTGGGCCTGCTTCGTGGCACTGGCGGTGATCTTCGGCGTGGCCTATTCCTTTGCCGCGCTGTTCGAGCCGCTGCAACAGCAGTTCCACGCCCGGCGCGCCGACGTGTCGCTGATGTTCGGCCTGTCGGGCCTGCTGTACTTCGTGCTCGGCGCCGGCGCCGGGATGCTGGCGGACCGTTTCGGCCCGCGCGCGGTCACCTCGGCGGGCATGCTGTGCATCGCCGCCGGCCTGATGGCCGCCAGCCTGGCCGGCAGCCTGAACGGCGTCATCCTGGCCTACGGACTGGGCGTGGGCCTGGGCATCGGCCTGGTCTATACGCCGGCCATCGCCTGCGTGCAGCCCTGGTTCACGCGCCGGCGCGGCATGGCCGCAGGCCTGGCCAGCGCAGGCATCGGCGCGGGCACGCTGGTGGTGCCGCTGGCCATCGCCGCGCTGCTGTTGCGCATGGACTGGCGCGGCACGCTGCAGGCGCTGGCCGCCGGCGTGCTGCTGCTGGGTCTGGCCGCCACCGTGCTGCTGCGCCGTGCGCCCGCAGCCACGGCCCAGGGCGGGCGCGCGGTGGCCGGCCATACGCTGGGCCAGTCGCTGCGCAGCCCGTCGTTCCGCTGGCTGTACCTGATGTGCCTGCTGGCATCGCCGTCGATGTTCGTGCCCTTCGCCCACGTCTCGGCGGCGGCGCGCGACCTGGGTGTGTCCGACGTGCGCGCCGTCGGCCTGGTCGGGCTGATCGGCATCGGCTCGCTGACCGGGCGCTTTGCGATCGGGGCCCTGGCCGACCGCATCGGCCGACCGATCACGCTGATGCTGATGCAGGTGTCGCTGGGCGCGTCGCTGGCCCTGTGGGGCCTGGCCGGCGGCTACCCGGCGTTTGCCGTGTTCGCACTGTGGATGGGGCTGAGCTACGGCGGCATCGTGTCGCTGATGCCGGCGCTGTGCATGGACTTCTTCGGCGCGCGCGCGGTGTCGTCGATCATCGGCGTGCTGTACACCGGCGCCGCCCTGGGCAACCTGGCCGGGCCCTGGGTCGCCGGCTGGGTGTTCGACCGCAGCGGCAGCTACCAGGCCGTGATCTGGGGCTGCATCGCGCTGTCGGCGTTGGCCACGCTGGCCACCTGGCAGGCGGTCAAGCCGCCAGCGCGCAATTGACCGGACGCGCGCCCAGCGCCTCAGTCAGCACCGCGGGCAGCAGGCTGACCAGGTAGCCGCGGCGGCCGCCGTTGATCAGGATGCGCGGCAGCGCCAGCACCGTCGCTTCCACGTAGACCGGCATCACCTTGCGGGTGCCGAAAGGTGAGGTGCCACCGATCAGATAACCGCTGTGGCGCTGCGCCACCTCGGGCTTGCAGGGCTCGACCGCCTTGGCGCCAATGGCGCGCGCCAGGTTCTTGGTACTCACCTGACAGTCGCCATGCATCAGCACGATCAGCGGCTGCGCCTTGTCGTCCTGCATCACCAAGGTCTTGACGACCTGGTGTTCGGACACGCCCAGCTGGCGCGCCGACTCGGCCGTGCCGCCATGCTCGACGTAGTCGTACGGGTGCTCGCTGAAGCTCACACCGGCATGGCGCAGCCACTGCGTGGCCGGGGTTTCGCTGACATGGGCCGGCTTCTTCATCGCGCGGGGGCGCGGCGCGCACGTTGCGCACGGTCCTGTTCCCGCTCTTCTTCCTGCAGGCGCAGCACGCGGCGCTGCACCTTGCCGGTGGTGGTCATCGGCAAGGCGTCGATGAACTCGATCTCCTTCGGGTATTCGTACGGCGCCAGCTGACCGCGCACATGGCGCTGCAGCTCGGCCACCAGCGCATCGCTGCCGGCAAAGCCCGGCGCCAGAACGATGTAGGCCTTCACCAGCGCCCCGCGCTCGGCGTCAGGCTTGGGCACCACCGCGGCGTTGGCCACCGCCGGGTGCTTGACCAGGCAGTTCTCCACCTCGCTGGGGCCGATGCGGTAGCCGGCGGCCTTGAAGACATCGTCGCTGCGGCCCTGGTACCAGAGATAGCCGTCGGCATCCATCACCGCCGTGTCGCCGGTGCGGCACCACGAATCGCCCGTATCGCCGGTGAACTTGGCGCGCGTGGCTGCTTCATTGCGCCAGTAGCCCAGAAAGAACACCGGGTCGGCATGCCCGTGCACGTCCAGCCGGTGCAGGGCCACATCGCCGGGTATGCCGCGCGCGCACTCGCGGCCCTGGTCGTCGATCACCGCCACCCGGTGGCCCGGGTAGGCCCGCCCCATGCTGCCCGGTCTGGCCGGCCAGGCCGGCTGACGTCGCCCGTTGACGTCGACATAGCTGGCGCAGTTGCCGACGATGTAGTTGATCTCGGTCTGGCCGAACATTTCGTTCACGCCCACACCCAGCTGGTCGCGGCACCAGTCGAAGACGGCGTCGCCCACCGCCTCGCCGGCGCTCATCAGGGCGCGCAGACTCAGCCGGTAGTGGCGCTGCGGTTCGGGCACGGCCTTCATCATCGCCTTCAAGGCGGTGGGAAAGAGGAAGCTGTGCGTCACGCGGTGGCGCTGCAGCAGATCAAAGGCCCGCTCAGGGCTGAAGCGGCCCTGGTAGGCAACGATGCAACGGCCGAAGTACAGCGAAGGCAGCAGTGCGTCCATCAGGCCGCCGGTCCAGGCCCAGTCGGCCGGGCTCCAGAACACCTCGTCGTCGTCGACGCCGAACCAGTTCTGGCTGCAGACGAAGCCGCTGAGGTTGCCGATCAGCGCGCGCTGCGGGATCAACGCACCCTTGGGGGGCCCGGTGGTACCACTGGTGTAGATCAGCACCGCCGGATCGTCAGCGGCCGTGTCGTGTGCATCGAATCCGTCCGCGGCCTGGCGCAGCAGTGCATGCCATTCCAATTCACCGGGCGCGATCGCGCCACCCAGCGTGATCACGCTGCGCAGCGCCGGGCAATCGGCGCGCACCGCGCGCAGGTTGGCCATCGCGCCTTCGTCGGCCAGTGCCAGCACAGCGCCGCTGTCCTGCAGACGGTAAGCCAGTGCGTCGGGGCCGAACAACATCGACAACGGCATCGCCACCGCGCCCAGCTGCGCCACCGCGATCTGCGCGATCGCCGTCTCGGGCCGCTGCGGCAGCACCAGGGCCACGCGGTCGCCGACACCGACGCCGGCATCCCGCAAGGCGTTCGACAAGCGGTCGGCCCGGGCCTGCAACTGGGCGTAACTCAGCTCGCCCGCGGCACCGTCTTCGGTTTCCCAGCGCACCGCGATGCGCTGGGCATGCAGCGGGTTGTCAGCCCAGCGGCGGCTGCACAGCTGGGCGATGTTCATGCGTGCCGGCACCTGCCAGCGAAAGCTGCAATGCAGCTCGGCGTGCGCGTCGTGGCAGCTTGCGGCCGCGCGGTGGGGTTGGGATTGAACTGGGGTCATCGGTCACTCTCCGTGTGCCGCGTCGGCGCCTGACGTTCAAGTTTGATCGGGTCGGGCCGAAACCGCAGACAGACCCATTGTCCTGCTGCCCCAGACGCCATGACCTTCACCTCCTTGTCCACCGTCAAGCATCGCCTGTCCGTCGGACGGCCGCTGCCTTTCAACGTGCGCGACGAGACGGGCGCGCTGCTGCTCAGCCGCGGCCACGTGATCGAATGCCACGAGCAGCTGGAAGCGCTGTGCCAGCGCGGCGCGCTGATCGACATTGACGAACTCTTGAGCGGCCGCGAAAGGCCCTGCATGCGCCGCGCGAGGCCCTGCCGGGCCTGTGGGCCGAGGGTCTGGGCCGCATCGCCACCACGCTTCGATCGCTGCAGGGCGGCACCTTCAGCAGTGCCATCGATGACGCCAGTGATCAGGTCCTGGGGCTGGTCGAAAGGGACCCCAACCTGGCCATCTTCCAGGTGCTGACGCACAACGCCGACGCCGACACCGCCTACGGCGCGCGGCGGTCGCTGCACGCGGCGATCACGAGCTATCTGGTGGCACACCGCCTGGGCTGGGACGCCGGTCCGCTGGAGCGTGTGTTCAAGGTCGCGCTGACGATGAACCTGTCGATGCTGGAACTGCAGGGCGAACTGGCACGCCAGCGCACGGCACCCACGGCCGCACAGCGCGCCGACCTGATGACGCACCCGATGCGCAGCGTCGAACTGCTGATGCAGGCCGGCATCGACGACGACGACTGGCTGCAGGCGGTGGCACGCCACCACGAGCAGGAAGACGGCAGCGGTTACCCCACCGGCCGCAGCGACGTCGGCGAGCTGGCGTCGCTGGTGCGCCGCGCTGACGTCTACACGTCCAAGCTGTCGTCGCGATCGCACCGCGAGGCCTTGTCGGCCGACCAGGCCGGCCGCCAGATGTTCATGCAGGACCCGGGGCACCCGATGACGGCCGCGCTGGTGAAGGAGTTCGGCATCTACCCACCGGGCTGCTACGTGCGGCTGGCCAGCGGCGAGACCGGTGTGGTGGTGCAGCGCGGGCCGACGGTGACGACACCGATCGTGGCATGTTTGACCAACCCGCGCGGCGCTGCATTGCCAGCGCCGGTTCGCATGGACACGTCGATCACGCGGCACCAGGTGCAGTGTGTGATCGGCGAAAGCAGCGTCAACCACAAGCTGACGTTGGACAAGCTGATCAGCACGCTGTCCTGAGCCCGTCTGGCGGCTGAGAACCGATCGTCGTCAGCGCGCCTTCGCGGCCAGTGCGCGGTAGTGGGCAGCGCGGTCGACATCGCCACGCGCGGCGTGGATCTCGGCGATCTCGTCGAACACCTCGGGGTCCTGCTCGCCCGTGACCGCCCAGTCGGACGCCAACGCCTGCTGCATGCCCAGGGCCTCATCCTGCCGTCCCAGCAGCCGCAGCGTGTGCGCCACCATCCAGCGCGCGATGAGCACGTTGCGCGGCCGCCCCGCACGCCGGTAGGCCGCCAGCGCATCCTGCAGCACCGGCAGGGCCTGGGCATGGCGGCCCGCCTCATTGAGCGTGACACCGATGTTGTTCAGCGCCGCCGCGTCCCAGCGCCGTGCCCGCGGGTCCTGCGCGTTCTGTGCGTAGGCCACCACACGTCGGTTGACCGCAATCTGCGCGTCGGGCGTGGTCTGCACCAGAGCCAGCATGTGCAGCGCATCGGCGGCCAGAAACTCCAGCCGCTGACGATCGGCCAGCTCGAACGCGGCCTGGAACAGCGGCCCCGCGTCAACCGACCGGCCCGACGAACGCAGCGTGCGGCCACGCTCGAGCAGCGCATGCACGCGCGGCGCGGCGCCGGCACGCGCCAGCAGCGGCTCGATCGTGTCGAGCTCTTGCGTGGCGGCGTCGAACTGCCCGCGCAGGCTGTGCGTGCGGGCGATCTGCGTGCGCAGCACCAGCGCGTCGTCGCCCGTCGCCCCCTGCAGCGCCTGGCGAAAGCGCAGCTCGCTGACATCGGGCCGGGCAAAGTCCCACAGCGCGTCGAGGTCGACCGCGGCCTGCACGGCTGAACCGGGCAGCGCCAGTGCGGCCATCAGCAGCCCGGCCGCAGGATTCATGCCTTGCCGCCGCCCAGATCGCGCAGCCCGTCGCCGGTGACACGGCAGATGCGCCAGTCGGGCATCACCGTCGCACCCATGCGTTCGTAAAAACCGAATGGCGTTGGCGTTCCAGTCGAGCACCGACCATTCGAAGCGGCCGCAGCCGCGTTCCACGGCCAGCTCGGCCAGCCTGCGCAGCAGCGCCTGGCCGATGCCCAGCTTGCGGTGCGTGGGGCGCACGAACAGATCCTCCAGGTACAGACCGGGCTGGGCCAGAAAGGTGGAGAAGTTGGTGAAGAAGAGTGCAAAAGCCGCCACCTCGCCCTTGCTGGCACCGTCATCGATCTCAGCCACCATGGCCTCGGCCACCGGCCTTTCGCCGAACAGGTGCGGGCGCAGCTTTTCGGGCGTGACCTGCAGCAGGTGCGTGAGCTGCTCGAACTCGGCCAGTTCGCGGATCAGGCCGACGATGGGCTGCACATCGCGCAGCTCGGCGGCGCGCAACTTGAATGAGGGGGAAGGTTCGGGACTGGGCATGATGGCGATTGTCGCAGCGCTTGCAGCGACCTGTCGGCAGCGCGACTACAGTGCTGGTCAATGAATACCGTCAGCCCCTACGCACCCCGAAGACATTGCACCAGCCACTTCGAACCCATCCGCGGCCTGCGTTGCCATGTGCGGCAGTGGGGTGACGCCAGCCTGGTCAGGCCCGATCGGCCGCCGCTGGTATTGACGCATGGCTGGATGGACATGGGTGCGTCGTTCCAGTTCGTCGTCGACGCGCTGGCGCAGGCCGATGGTTTCGAACGCTGGGTGCTGGCACCCGACTGGCGCGGCTTCGGCCTCAGCGCGGCGCCCGTGGCCGACAGCTACTGGTTTCCCGACTACCTGGGCGACCTCGATGCCGTGCTCGACCGCCTGTGGCCCGAAGGCGCGCTCGACCTGGTGGGCCACAGCATGGGCGGCAACCTGGTGATGGTCTAC
The DNA here is from genome assembly GCA_016707445.1 of Rubrivivax sp. GTDB lineage: Bacteria > Pseudomonadota > Gammaproteobacteria > Burkholderiales > Burkholderiaceae_C > Rubrivivax. The sequence goes on along the minus strand of JADJHR010000003.1, from coordinate 775,814 downwards.
GCCGGCTTGCGCCCGCAGCGCATCCGCCGGCTGGTCAACCTGGAAGGCTTCGGCATGCCGGCCACGAGGCCTGCGCAGGCACCGCAGCGCCTGGTGCAGTGGCTGGACCAGCTGAAGACCCCCGAACGCCTGCGCCCCTATGCCGACCTGGCCGCCGTGGCAGCGCGGCTGATGGCCAACGACCCGTTGCTGACGGCCGACAAGGCCGCCTGGTTGGCGCCGCACTGGGCCCGGCCGGCTGCCAGCGGGGGCTTCGAACTGCAGGCCGACCCGGCGCACAAGCGCATCAATCCGGTGCTGTACCAGGTCGACGAGGTGCTCGAAACCTGGAAGCACATCACTGCCCCGCTGCTGTGGGTCGACGGCGACCAGACCGACACCGCGAAATGGTGGGGGCACCGTTATTCGCGCGATGAATTCCATCGACGCCTCGGCGTCGTGAACCGGGTCGAGAAGCTGACCCTGTCACCCTGCGGCCACATGCTGCACCACGACCAGCCCGCGGCGCTGGCGCAGGCACTGGCCCGCTTCCTCGGCTGAACAGCCCGGCATGTGAAAATCGCGGGTTTCGCGAACCCCCGAAAGCCCCCTCATGGACATCGAACACGTCAACTCGATCGGCACTCTGCTTGCTGATCTGAGCGCCCGCACCCAGCAGCTCCGGGGGTATCTTTGACTACGACCGCAAAGCCCTGCGGCTGAACGAAGTCAACGCCGCGCTGGAGAACCCGGCGGTCTGGAACGAACCCAAGCGCGCACAGGAACTGGGCCGCGAGAAGAAGGGGCTGGAAACCGTGGTCGAGACGATCGACCATCTGAACCGCAACCTGTCCGACAACACCGAGCTGTACGAGATGTCCAAGGCCGAAGACGATTTCGATGGCCTGACGGCGATCGAGGGCGAGGCCCATCAGCTGCAGCAGACGGTCGAGCGGCTCGAGTTCCGGCGCATGTTCAGCAACCCGGCCGACCCCTTGAGCTGCTTCATCGACATCCAGGCCGGCGCCGGTGGCACCGAGGCCTGCGACTGGGCCGCGATGCTGCTGCGCCAGTACCTGAAGTACTGCGAACGCAAGGGCTTCACGACCGAGGTGATGGAAGAGACCGAAGGCGACGTGGCCGGCATCCGCAGCGCCACCATCAAGGTCGAGGGCGAATACGCGTTCGGCCACCTGCGCACCGAAACCGGCGTGCACCGCCTGGTGCGCAAGAGCCCCTTCGACTCGTCGGGCGGGCGCCACACCAGCTTCGCCAGCTTGTTCGTCTACCCCGAGGTGGACGATTCGATCGAGATCGAGATCAACCCGGCCGACGTGCGCGTGGACACTTTTCGCGCCAGTGGCGCCGGCGGCCAGCACATCAACAAGACCGATTCGGCGGTGCGTCTGACGCACATCCCGACCAACATCGTCGTGCAGTGCCAGAACGACCGCAGCCAGCACCGCAACCGCGACGAAGCCTGGCAGATGCTGCGCAGCCGCCTGTACGAGCATGAGATGCGCAAGCAGCGTGAGGCGCAGCAGAAGCTCGAGGACACCAAGACCGATGTCGGCTGGGGGCATCAGATTCGCAGTTATGTGCTGGACCAGAGCCGCATCAAGGACCTGCGCACCAACGTCGAGGTCAGCAACACGCAAAAGGTGCTGGACGGGGATCTCGACGGATTCATCGAAGCCAGCCTGAAGTCGGGCCTGTGATGCAGCGCGTGCAGGCCCTGCTGTTCGATCTGGACGGCACGCTGATCGACAGCATGCCGCTGCACCACGAGGCCTGGCGCGACTGGCATGCCAGTCAGGGCCTGCCCTTCGACGACGCCGGCTTCTTTGCCGCCACCGCAGGCCGCAGCAATGCCGAGATCCTGGCCGACCTGTTCCCGCGGCACGATGCCGCGGCGCTGACACGACTGGCCGATGCCAAGGAGGCGCTTTACCGTGCGCTGGCAGCCGAGCGGCTGACGCTGATTGCCGGCGCGCTGGACCTGCTGGACGCGGCACGCCAGCGCGGGCTGAAGCTGGCGATCTGCACCGCGGCACCGCCGGGCAACATCGAGATCGTGTTCCAACGATTCGCCTTGCGCGAGCGGGTCGACACCGTCACCAGCCCGGCCGACCCGCGCATCGGGGCCGGCCCCGACGAACGGCTGCGCGGCAAGCCGCACCCCGACATCTTCATCGAGGCTGCACGCCGGCTCGACTGCGACCCCGCACGCTGCATCGTGTTCGAGGATGCACCGCTGGGCGTTGAGGCCGCGCGCCGTGCCGGCATGCGCGCGCTGGCGCTGACCACGTCGCTGCCGGCTGCCGCCTTCACCACGTTTTCCAACCTGATCGGCGTTGCCGGCGACCTGCGCGCCTGTGACCTCGACACCCTGCTGCGAGACCCTACCCATGCGTGAAGGCACTGCCCCCGTGATCCGGCGTGAGGACTACCGCGCACCGGCGTTCTGGATCCGACGCGCCGACCTGGTGTTCGACCTCGATCCGGCCAAGACCATCGTGGCCAGCCGGCTCGAGATCGAGCGCAACGCCGACCGTCCGGGCGAGCCGCTGCGCCTGCACGGCGAGGGCCTGAACCTGATGCGCGTGCTGGCCGATGGTGAAAGTGTGTCGTTCCGGCACGAAGACGGTCAGCTGGTGATCGACCACCCGCCGGCGGCCGAGCACTTCGTGCTTGAGGTGCGCAACACCTGTGCGCCCGACAAGAACACCGAGTTGTCGGGCCTTTACACCAGCAACGGCAGCTTCTTCACGCAGTGCGAGGCCGAGGGCTTTCGCCGCATCACCTACTTCCTGGACCGGCCCGACGTGATGGCCGTCTACACCATCACGCTGCGTGCCGACAAGGCACGCTACCCGGTGCTGCTGAGCAACGGCAACCTGGTGGAACAGGGCGATCTCGACAGTGGCCGTCACTTTGCCAAGTGGCACGACCCCTACCCCAAGCCCAGCTATCTGTTCGCGCTGGTGGCCGGCCGCCTGGTGGCACGTGAGCAGCGCGTCAAGAGCCGCGGCGGCCGCGACCACCTGCTGCAGATCTACGTGCGACCGGGTGACCTGGAAAAGACCGAGCACGCCCTGAAGTCGCTGGTGGCGTCGCTGATCTGGGACGAGGCACGCTTCGGCCTGGCGCTGGATCTTGAGCGCTTCATGATCGTTGCGGTGGGCGACTTCAACATGGGTGCGATGGAGAACAAGGGCCTGAACATCTTCAACACGCAATACGTTCTGGCCAACGCCGCCACCGCCACCGATGCCGATTTCGAGGCCATCGAAAGCGTGGTCGGCCACGAGTACTTCCACAACTGGACAGGCAACCGCATCACCTGCCGCGACTGGTTCCAGCTGTCGCTGAAAGAGGGTTTGACGGTCTTTCGCGACCAGGAATTCAGCATGGACATGGCCGGCAGCGACAGCGCGCGCGCGGTGCGCCGCATTGACGCCGTGCGAACCCTGCGGCAGAGCCAGTTCCCCGAGGACGCCGGCCCGATGTCGCACCCGGTGCGGCCCGACAGCTACATGGCGATTGACAACTTCTACACCACCACGGTGTACGAAAAGGGCGCCGAGGTGGTGCGCATGATGCACACGCTGGTCGGGCGCGATGGCTTTGCGCGCGGCATGAAGCTGTACTTCCAGCGCCACGATGGCCAGGCCGTGACCTGCGACGACTTTGCCCAGGCCATCGCCGACGCCAACCCTGAATCGCCGCTGGCGCAGCAGCTGGACACCTTCAAGCGCTGGTACTCGCAGGCTGGCACGCCGCGGCTGCATGCACGCGGTGTGCACGATACCGAACAACGCAGCTGGACGCTGACGCTGCGCCAGCACGCCGAGCCCTCGCCCGGCCAGGCCGACAAGCAGCCCTTCGTGCTGCCGGTGGCGCTGGGGCTGCTGGACCACGGCGGCCGCGCTCTGGCGCTGCATCTGCAGGGCGAAGCGGCGCCGCGTGGCCACCAGGCCCTGCTGGTGCTGAGCCAGGCCGAGCAGTCGTTCGTCTTCACAGATGTCGACACGCCGCCGGTGCCTTCGCTGCTGCGCGGCTTCAGCGCGCCGGTGTTGCTGGACGACGGCCTGTCGGATGCCGAACTGCTGCTGCTGCTGGCGCACGACAGCGACGCCTTCAATCGCTGGGAAGCCAGCCAGCGTCTGGCGCTGGCGCGGCTGCTGGCCGCACTGCAGGGGCCGGCACTGCTGCAGCTGGACCATGCCTTCATCGGCGCGATGCGCGATCTGCTGCGCGCACCGGGCCTGGATGCCGCGTTCAAGGAAATGGCCTTGACGCTGCCCAGCGAAAGCTACATCGCGGAAAGTCTGGACAAGGCCGACCCGCAGCGCATCCACAGCGTGCGCGAGCAGGCGCTGGACCAGCTGGGCGATCACTTGCACGACGACTGGCTGTGGGCCTGGAACCAGCACCAGGTCAGCGCCGGCTACGACCCCGGCCCCAAGCAGGCCGGCGCGCGCTGGCCAACCTGGCGTTGGCGATGTTGTGCCGCCATGCCGTGCGCAACGGGCAGGACACCTGGCCCGGCCGTGCCTTCCAGCGCGTGAAGGACGGCACCAACATGACCGACCGGCTGGGCGCACTGACGGCCCTGCTGGCCGCACGGTCGCCGCTGGCGACACCGGCCCTGCAGCGTTTTCACGCCGATCACCGCAGCGAACCCCTGGCGATCGACAAGTGGTTCCGCGTGCAGGCCAGTGCCCCCGAGGCCTTGGGCGAACACGGCGGCAGCGTGCTGGCGCGTGCGCGTGAACTGCTCAAGCACCCCGACTTCTCGCTGCGCAACCCGAACCGGGTGCGCAGCCTGGTGGTCGCGCTGTGCCGGGACAACCCGGCGGCCTTCCACCGGCCTGACGCTGCGGGCTACGTGTTCTGGGCCGATCAGCTGCTGGCCATCGACGCCATCAACCCGCAGCTGGCGGCGCGGCTGGCACGTGTGATGGACCGCTGGAGCACATTGACTGAGCCCTGCCGCAGCGCCGCCCACGAGGCGCTGGCGCGGGTGGTGGCGCGTGGCGACCTGAGCACCGACACGCGCGAGATCGTCACGCGTGCGCTGGAGGCCCGGTGAGCCGTCGCGTCAGCCTGACCCAGTACCTGGTCGAGCAGCAGCGCGAGCATGGCCGCATCCCAGGGCAGCTGCGGCTGCTGATCGAGGTGGTGGCACGCGCCTGCAAGCACATCGCAATCTCGGTCAACAAGGGTGCACTGGGCGACGTGCTGGGCAGCACCGACAGCGAGAACGTGCAGGGCGAAGTGCAGAAGAAGCTGGACATCATCAGCAACGCGGTGCTGATCGAGGCCAACGAATGGGGCGGCCACCTGGCGGCCATGGCCAGCGAGGAGATGGACACCATCCACGTGGTGCCCGACCGCTATCCGCAAGGCGAGTACCTGCTGCTGTACGACCCGCTGGACGGCAGCAGCAACATCGACGTCAACGTGTCGATCGGCACCATCTTCAGCGTGCTGCGCAAAGTGGGCCATGCGCGCGGCGTGTCGGAAGAAGACTTCCTGCAACCGGGCAAGTACCAGGCCGCTGCCGGCTACTGCGTGTACGGGCCGCAGACCCAGCTGGTGCTGACCGTGGGTAACGGCGTGACGATGTTCACGCTGGACCGCGAGAGCGGATCGTGGGTGCTGACCCAGCCCGAAGTGCGTGTGCCTGACGACACCAAAGAGTTCGCGATCAACATGAGCAACCTGCGTCACTGGGCGCCGCCGGTGCGCCGCTACATCGACGAATGCCTGGCCGGCAAGGACGGCCCGCGCGGCAAGGACTTCAACATGCGCTGGGTGGCCAGCATGGTGGCCGACGTGCACCGCATCCTGACCCGCGGCGGCATTTTCCTGTACCCCTGGGACCAGCGCGAGCCCGACAAGCCGGGCAAGCTCCGCCTGATGTACGAGGCCAATCCGATGGCCTTCCTGATCGAACAGGCCGGTGGCATGGCCACCAACGGCCGCCAGCGCATCCTGGACATCACGCCGACCAAGCTGCACGAACGCGTCAGCGTGATCCTGGGGTCGAAGAACGAGGTCGAACGCGCCACCGCCTATCACGGCGACGCCGATTGACATGGGGATGCTGTACCTCGTGCGCCATGGCCAGGCCTCGTTCGGCGCTGCCAACTACGACCAGCTCAGCGACCTGGGGCAGCGCCAGTGTCAGCGCCTGGGCAAGTACTTTCGCGACCGCGGACAACGCTTCGACGCCGTGGTGCGTGGGTCGCTGCAGCGGCACGCACAGTCGCTGCAAGGCATCGTCGATGGTTACGGCGGCCTGCCGGCCGAAACCGTACACCCGGCCTTGAACGAATACGACAGCGCGGCCGTGCTGCGCACCGTGCACCCCGAAGCGCTGGAAGCACCCCGCACGCACGAGGCTTACAAGGCCCACTTTCGTCTGCTGCGAGAAGGCCTGCAGGCCTGGATGGACGGTCGCGTGGCGCCCGAAGGCATGCCCAGCTACGCCGACTTCGTCGGCGGCATCCAGACCGTGCTGACGCAGCTGCGCGAGTCGCACCAGGGTGACGTGCTGATGGTGTCCAGCGGCGGCCCGATCGCCACCGCCGTGGGTGGTGTGCTGGGCGCCCCGGCACACTCGACCATCGAGCTCAACATGCGCATCCGCAACAGCGCCATCACCGAGTTCAGCGCCACGCGCCACCACTACGTGCTGCACAGCTTCAACCACCTGCCGCACCTGGACGCCCGCGAGTTCGCCGACTGGGTCACCTACACCTGAGGCCCGCCGCGCGCCGCGCACGATATACTTGCGAGCTTGATTCCTGGCGTCGCCGAGACACCGGGATCAAAGCCGGTGTAGCTCAGTTGGTAGAGCAGCGCATTCGTAATGCGAAGGTCACCAGTTCGACTCCGGTCACCGGCACCAACAGGATCAAGGGGTTGGCACTTTCAATGTGCCAACCCCTTTGTGCTTTCAGGGACCACACCAAGTCCTGCACTGCATTCGACCTTACGCTGCCAACGTGAAGCCGACCTCGGTGATGCCGCCCTGCGAGCGCGCCAGCGTGCGGCCGGCATGCATGCGGGCGATGGCGGCCACGATCGCCAGCCCCAGACCGTGGTGCTGCAGTTCACCGTCGCAGCAGCGTGAATCATCACCGCGGAAGAAGCGGTCGAACAGGCGTGGCAGCTGTTGCGGTGCGATGGCCTGTCCTTGATTGCGCACCAGCACCTGGACCTCAGCCCCGTCGGCCGCTGGCGCCGCCTCACCACCAATCTGCACCTGCACGGTCGACCCCGGCGACGCAAAGCGCGTGGCGTTGCCCAGCAGGTTGGACAGTGCGCGCTTGAACAATGGCTCGTCGACTGCCAGCTGCGCATCGCCGACCACCTCGAGCTTGAGCCCGGCTTCGTCCAGTGTGCCTTCGTGAAACTCGGCCACCTGTCGCGCCAGTTCGGCCAGGCTGACCGGCTGACCACGACGCGCCACCGCGCCGCGGTCGGCATTCGACAGGAACAGCATGTCGTTGACCAGTGCCGACAGGCGCTGCATCTCTTCCAGGTTGCTGGCCAGTGTGTCCCGCAGCGATTCGCACGACCGCTCACGCGACAAGGCGATTTCGGTCTCGCCAATTAGCGTGGCCAGCGGTGTGCGCAGTTCGTGTGCAACATCGGCGTTGAAGCCTTCGAGCTGTGCCGCTGCACGTTCGAGCCGGTCCATCAAGGCATTGAACTGTTCGATCCAGGGCTGAAGCTCTTCGGCCGGTTGGTCGAGTTTCAAGCGCTGGTCCAGGCGTCGAGGTGAAATCGCCCGCGTCTGCGCGGCCAGGTCGGCCAGCGGTTTCAGGTCGCGCTGCACCATCCAGCGAATGCCCATGCCGGTGAGCGCGGCACAGCCCAGCGTGGCCACCAGCAAGGTCACGGCCAGGCCCTTGAGCATGCGGGTGTCGTGCGTGACGTCGACCTCGAGATGACCCCGTACTTCGCCCCCTGCGATCCGCTGCGCCGGCACGATGAAGTCGTTGCCGATGCGGTCACGGAAGACCGGGTTGTCGGCATCGCGGTAAATGGTCGAACCGTCGCCGCGCGACAGGGTCAGCAGCGTGCCGGCACGCGCGGGCTCGAACAGGGCAAGGCGGGCCAGCAGCTGCGTCTCGCCGGCCTCGCAGGCCGCGCCGACGGCCTGGGTCAGCACCTTGGTCTTGTCAGCCAGCGTGTCCATCTGCGCGTCGTGCAGTCGCATCGCCGTGGCCGAATAGATGATCGCACTGGCCGCACCCAGGGCGGCCAGCATCAGCATCGCCAGCGTGCGTGCCAGGCGCTTGCTGATCGACGGTGTGTTGCAGGCGGTCAGGGTCAAGGTGCGCGCTCCTCGAGCACGTAGCCCATGCCGCGCACGGTGTGCAGCAGCTTGCTCGGGAAGGGGTCGTCAAGCTTGGCGCGCAGCCGGCGCACGGCCACCTCCACCACGTTGGTGTCGGAGTCGAAATTCATGTCCCACACCTGTTCGGCCAGCGTGGTGCGCGACAGGATCTGGCCGCGACGGCGCAGCAGCAGCGCCAGCAGGTTGAATTCCTTGGGCGTCAGGTCGAGGCGCTCACCGGCACGCTGAGCACGATGCCCGATGAGGTCGAGTTCGAGATCGGCCAGGCGAAGTTCGGTGGCCTGTGCCGGTGCACCGTTGGTCGCTCCGCGGCGGATCAAGGCACCCACACGCGCCAGCAGCTCGGAGAAGGCGAAGGGCTTGACCAGATAGTCGTCGGCGCCGCCTTCGAGCCCACGCACGCGATCTTCGACCTTGTCACGCGCAGTCAGCATCAGCACGGGTGTCTTCCGCCCCTGCTGGCGCATCGCAGCCAACACACCGAAGCCATCGATGCCGGGCAGCATCACGTCCAGCAGCACCAGGTCGTATTCACCGCCGATGGCCAGGCGCCGGCCTTCGATGCCGTCATGCGCCAGGTCGACGACATGACCACTCTCGCTCAGGCCCTTGTGCAGGTACTGGGCCAGCTTGACTTCGTCTTCGACGACCAGGAGTCGCATGGTGTTGGTGTGTATGTAAGGGCCAGGAATGACATGAATGGTCGCATTTTTCAGGTCACCGCCGGATTACGAATTTGTCATCCGGCTGTGCGGCAAGCGTGGGTTCGGGTTTCCACAATTCATTTCACGGCAGGCGAAGTAATCGCCTCCGATACAGCAAGAACACAGAGCCACAGTCACCTCGACCTCAGATTCAACACCAACCCCAGGAGCTTCACCATGAACCACATCACCACCCTTGCCGCCGCCATTCTGTCGCTGGCCGCCGCCGGCAGCGCCTTCGCCGAAAGCCCCGGCGCGCTGCCGCAAGCCCCCAGCGTTTCGCTGCTGAGCCGCGCCGCCGTTCAAGCCGATGTGCTGCAGGCCGTGGCCGCCGGCCAGGGCAGCGTCGGCGAAGCCGAACTGAACCGCGCCGAGCCCGTACTCGTGGCGCGCAGCCGAGACGCGGTGCGAATCGAAACCCTGGCCGCGATCGCCAGCGGCGAAGCGCAGGCACTGGGTGCCGAGACCAATGCCTTCGACGGCAACTTCAAGGCCAAGCGTTTCAGCGTGACAACGCGCATGGCGCAGGCAGGGCGCTGATCGCCTGGGCCGGCGCACTGCGCGCGGGCTGCCTTTTACAATGCCGGGGGATATGGAAACCCCCGGCAATCTGTTTTGCGTGGCCGCGCCCAGCGGCACCGGCAAGTCAAGCCTGGTACAGGCCCTGCTTCAGCTTGACTCGCACCTGGCGGTGTCGATATCTCACACCACCCGCGAACCGCGCGGCCAGGAGCAGGACGGCCGCGAATACTGGTTCGTGTCCGGCGCCGAGTTCCAGGCCATGCGCGACGGCGGCGAGTTCTTCGAGTGGGCGCTGGTGCACGGCAACTTGTACGGCACCTCGCGCCGCGCCATCGAGGCACGGTTGCAGGGCGGCGAAGATGTCGTGCTCGAAATCGACTGGCAGGGCGCGCTGCAGATCAAGCAGCTATTCTCCCATGCGGTGCTGATCTTCATCCTGCCGCCAAGCTGGACCGAGCTGCAGCAGCGCCTGCATCGCCGCGGCGAAGACCGGCCCGATGTGATTGCGCAGCGCATGGCCAATGCGCGGGTCGAGGTGGCGCAGGCCCGGCACTTCGACTTTGTTATCATCAACGCCTTGTTCGAGACCGCGCTGTTCGACCTGAAGACGGTTGTTCATTCGCAGCGGTTGAAGTACGCGGCGCAATTGCGCAACCGTTCCCAGGTGTTTGCCGCGCTTGACCTCGTCTGAACGCGCCCCGTCAAACTCACTTTGTTGGAAGCAACCCATGGCCCGCATCACCGTCGAAGACTGCCTGAACCGTATCCCGAACCGCTTCCAGCTGGTGCTGTGCGCCACCTACCGCGCGCGCATGCTCAGCCAGGGCCATGCGCCGAAGATCGAGACCAAGAACAAGCCGGGCGTGACCGCGCTGCGCGAGATCGCCGCCGGCCAGGTGGGCATCGAGATGCTGCGCAAGGTGCCGATCTAGGCAGTTGCAAGGCACGACAGCGGGCGCCCGATGGGCGCCCGTTTTTCTTTGAGTCCCTGTTCCAGACCCGCGAAGTTGCAAGGCGTTAAATTCGGGACATGGGAATCCGCTCGCTGGCCGCCGAGTTCCTGCCCACCGCCTTGCAGGGCCTGGGCCGGATTGCGCATGGCCCGACACCGGCGCCGGTGGTCGAGGCATCGTCGTTTGCGGCACTGAGCGACAAGCTGGGATACCTGCCCAAGGCCGACCAGCGCCTCGTGCGTGACGCCTACAAGTTTGCCGACGAAGCCCACCTGGGCCAGTTCCGCGCCAGCGGCCAGCCGTACATCACGCATCCCATCGCGGTGGCCGGGCTGGTGGCCGACTGGCGGCTGGACGTGCAGGCCGTGATGGCCGCGCTGATGCACGACGCGATGGAAGACTGCGGCATCACCAAGCCCGAACTGATCGAGCGCTTCGGCGCCCCCACGGCGGATCTGGTCGACGGCCTGACCAAGCTCGACAAGCTGCGCTTCAGCACGCGCGAGGAAGGTCAGGCCGAGAGCTTCCGCAAGATGCTGCTGGCGATGGCGCGCGACGTGCGCGTCATCCTGATCAAGCTGGCCGACCGTCTGCACAACATGCGCACGATGGACGCGATGCCCGCAGACAAGCGCCAGCGCATCGCACGCGAGACGCTCGACATCTACGCCCCGATCGCACATCGCCTGGGCCTGAACCAGACCTACCGCGAACTGCAGGAACTGTCGTTCGAGCATCTTTACCCCTGGCGCAACGCGGCGCTGAGCAAGGCGGTGGCGCGCGCCCGCGGTACCCGGCGCGACATCGTCGAGCGGGTGCAGCGTGAAGTCGAAAAGGCCTTTGCCAAGCAAAAGTTCAAGATGCAGATCTCGGGCCGCGAGAAGACCGTCTACTCGATCTACCGAAAGATGCGTGAGAAGCACGACGGCTTTGCGCAGGTCAGCGACATCTTCGGCTTTCGCATCGTGGTGCCAACATTGCCCGACTGCTACCTGGCGCTGGGTGTGCTGCACCAGCTGTACAAGCCGGTGCCCGGGCGCTTCAAGGACTACATCGCGATCCCCAAAGCCAATGGCTACCAGAGCCTGCACACCACGCTGGTCAGTCCGCTGGGCACGTCGGTGGAGTTCCAGGTGCGCACCGAGTCGATGCACGCGGTGGCCGAGAAAGGGGTCGCGGCACACTGGCTGTACAAGAGCGGCGACCGATCGGGCAAGGGCGGCAAGGACAGCCTCGACCCGCAGCACCTGGGCGCGATCTGGCTGCAGTCGCTGATCGACATCCAGGACGAGACACGCGACGCCGCCGAATTCCTCGAGCATGTCAAGATCGACCTCTACCCCGACGCCGTCTACGTCTTCACTCCCAAGAGCAAGATCCTGGCGCTGCCGCGCGGCGCCACGCCGGTGGACTTCAGCTACGCCATCCATTCCGACGTGGGCGACCACACGGTGGCAGCCAAGGTCAACGGTGAACCGGTGGCGCTGCGCACCGAGCTGCGCAGCGGTGACGTGGTGGAGGTCATCACGGCGCCCGGCGCCCGCCCCAATCCGGCCTGGCTGAGCATGGTGCGTACCGGCCGCGCGCGCTCGAAGATCAGACACTATCTGAAGAACATGGAGCAGGAAGAGTCGCGCGCCATGGGCGAGAAGATGCTGGCCCAGGCACTGCGGGCCGAAGGGCTGCAGATGCCCTCACCCGACCCCACCGACACCGACGCACTGGCCCTGTGGCAGCAGCTGACACGCTGGAGCGGCAACCGCAACCGCGGTGAGCTGCTGACCGACATCGGCCTCGGGCGCAAGATCGCCATCATCGTGGCCAAGCGAATGGCACAGCTGCTGGCCGAGCGTGGCACGCTGCCAGACGCGGTGACGCTGACGCTGGGCCGCTATGGTTCGGACGACGCCACGCCGGTACAGGCCGTGGTCTTCGTCGACGGCAGCGAAGGCGCGTCGGTGCAGCTGGCCAGCTGCTGCCGGCCAATCCCGGGCGATGCCATCGTCGGCTATCTGGGCCGCGGCGAGGGTCTGGTCGTGCACACCGCCGAGTGCCATACCGGCAAGCGCCTGTACGAACGCGACAGCGAGCGCTGGATGCATGTCGAATGGGCCGACGAGCTGACACGAAGTTTCGAAACCAGCGTGGTGGCCCTGGTCAGCAATGGCACCGGTGTGCTGGCGCAGGTGGCAGCGGCGATCAGTGCAGCCGAGGCCGACATCCGTCACCTGGACATGGGGCCCGAGAACGCCGCTGAAACGGCCGAATTGCGTCTGCTGCTGAGCGTGCGCGACCGCTTGCATCTGGCCGATGTGCTGCGAACGGTGCGCCGCATCCCGGTCGTGCTACGCGTGTCGCGGGTCAAGCCTTGATCAGACCGCCCGCGGCGCGGGGTATTCGACCGCCACGACCTCGATGCGTTCGACGCCGCCGGGCGTGACCAGCGGCACCTCGTCACCTTCTCGGGCCTTCAGCAGGGCGCGCGCAATCGGCGAGATCCAGCTCACCTCGCCAGCCAGGCTGTCGGACTCGTCGATGCCCTTGATGGTGACCGTACGTTGTTCACCGCGCGCATTGGCATAGGTGACCGTGGCGCCGAAGTAGACCTGATCGTTGCCGTGATGCAGGCTGGGGTCAGCCACCTCGGCGATGTCCAGGCGCTTGGTCAGGAACCGGATGCGGCGGTCGATCTCGCGCAACCGCTTCTTGCCGTACAGGTAGTCGCCGTTCTCGCTGCGGTCCCCGTTCTTCGCCGCCCAGGACACCGTCTCGACGACCTTGGGCCGCTCGACGTCCAGCAGACTCATCAACTCCTGACGCAGACGTTGGTAGCCGCCGGGGGTGATGTAGTTGCGCGCGCCGGCCGGCAGCGCAGGCATGGCAGGCGCGTCGTCGTCGTCGTCGCCATCGGCTTCCTTGGTGAATGCCTTGCTCATGAGCGCGGCCCAGGGCAGGCCCGTGTGGACGGGTTCTTCGCCATGTCAGCGCGCCGGGGACCAGGTCTGAAGGTGCGGCAGCAGGGCCCGGTAGGGCGCCAGAAGCAACACGGCCACCGCGGCCTTGACCATCAGGTCACCGCTGGCCAGCCGAAGCCAGTCGAGGTCGGTGCCGGCAAAAGCGAGAAAGAAGAACACCCCGGTGTCGACCACCGAGGCCACCTGCGAGCCGATCAGCGGCGCCTTCCACCAGCTGGCACGCCGCCAACGGTTGAAGACCAGGATGTCGAGCACCTGCGACATGATGAATGCCGTGCCCGACGCCACGGCGATGCGCCAGGGTGCCATCAGGCCAGACAGCAGTACAGCCACCGCAAAGCCGACCCAGGCCACGCGCCGTGCCGACGCAGGCCCCAGCGCGCGGTTGCTGAGGTCGCACACCAGAAAGACCAGCGGGTAGGTGAAGGCACCCCAGGTCAACCAGGCGTTGATGGGGTACTGCACCGTCACGTTCGACAGCACGATGACCAGGATCATCGCCAGCAGCGGAACAAGCAGCGGCCGCCAGGCGGCGAAGCGGAAGGTGTACGAATTCATTCGACAGGACGGAACGCGAAAAAACGAAAGCCTCCAAGGCGCTGACAGCCTTGGAGGTTTCAAATCGTCATGGGCGTCCGCAGACGCCATGCGATCTTCAGATGGTGGAACCGGGGTCACACACACTGTTGCCGAAACGCCGCATGAATGCTCAATTTCAGCGATTCTTGGCTTCTCAGTTACCCGGGATGTTACCCGGTCGATTGTATGGCTGCGGTCGCGCGCGCGCATGGGCCTGTTCGTGCAGCGATAGCTCGGTCACTTTGTCTGCGACTAGCCGAAGAATCCGCGCTTTCTCGTCGCGGCCTCGTAGATCTGATCCAGGCGTTCGCGCAACCGTCCTATTTCTCGGCGCACGCCAACCACTAGCTGAATCGTTGCCGCTTGCCGGTCTAGCGCGTTCGTGAGTCCATGTTCAACCCTGGCCTGTGCGTCGGGCATGCTGCAGTAGTCCTCATCATCCCGCTTGAGGGACTTGACTACGTCTGGCGGAAAGCGATCCGGCTCTTTGCGAATCATCTCGGCGAGCTCAAGAAAAGCTTCACCATCGCCTTGCCTGTGCAACAGCGATCGCAGTATCCGTTCAGGCATCGCTGCAAGTTCCTCCGCCTTAACGGTGCCGAGCCCGCGCTTCACCGGCAACGCGTAGACCAGTTGTGAAGTAAGCCTCGGGCCGGCCTTGTGCTTGAGCAGCGCCCAAGCGTCAGTCATCGCTTTGCCCTCGAGGTGAGCAGCCATCCCGTCGTCGAAGTCATCGTTCCTCATCTGCTCGTTGACCTCGGGAAGAGCGAAAAATTCGGCCGAGCAGGCGGCCAAGTCATCGTCCGGGACCTGTTGTTCCACGGCCTTGCAGAGCCAGTCAACAAACGACGAGAAGCTCGGACTCCCCTGATTGCGGATTGCGAGCAAGCGCTGCTGCTGTGGCATCGAGGACAGTTTCTCGACATCAAATAGCCCGAGCCTATCCACAGACAAACGCACCAGTTCTGACGGGTCGTTTCGCGCGGCGCGCACACGTTCTAAATCTGCTGGTGCAGCGGGCGTCGGTTCGAAGAAACCCGATTCAGACTCCGCAGTGAAGTCGACCGGGCCCACTTCTCGAAAGTACGCGGCTCGTGTCGCCCAATACCTCACGATCGCTGCTTGGTCTTGCATCGCTAGGTCCAACAGCCACTCAGGAGTACTGCGAGTCAACCCGGTGCCCTGTACGGCAGCTATGACTTGAAGGCGTGACTCGACCGATAGCGAAGGCCATGCAGCGGTCACGATCAAGTGTTGCGTTGGGCTGGGCCGCGCGATGTCGGCCAAGACGATGTCTGAAAGCATTGCTCTGTCTCCCGCCCAAGTAACGACTTTGCTTCGACTTTGGTTCGCGCCCGCGCGTACTGTTCGGTGACACTGCGCAGATCGCGCGCGCGTGCGGACTGCTGCGGCAGGCGAATCGGGTTGAACTCCGGCGAAAGTCACGGGCCTCGGTTCGCAGCCGCTCCCACCGCCCAGGACCTGTACTGATCACAGCCCAATTCCTTGGGGACGACTTGCTGGCTGATTGGCCGCCAGTGCACCCGGGGCGCCTGCCACTACTTCGCCGTACTTTATTCCGGTGGCACCGGGGTCCGCTACTCGCGCCCGGGCCATTCGCGCCTTTATCAATTCCGGTGGCAGCGCTCCGCCCACTCGCTGACTATGCGATTGATGACGCTCGAATAGTCGCCGCCGACGAAGCGCCCGGACAGACTGCTGATCAGTGCGTCCGCGTTCGGGTCGGGGTAGTAGTCGATTCTCGGATTCCTCGCGCGGCGCCAGCGCTGAGCCTCTCGATTGCTGTCGCGGCGCCACTGTTCCCATTCCTTGTGGTCTTGCTCGGTCGCCACAGGTTGCCCCGGTTGCCAACTCATCGCACATCCTCCATGGGCACAAAGCCCGGGCAGTCTTGAAACATCGTCGCAAGGTCTTTGCCGACGGCAGGCGCGAGCAAATCGGCCGCCTTGTGGTTGCCACAGCGGCCCGGCCGGTAGTGCCTGCATTCGAGGCACAGGTGCCGGAAGTCGGAATGCTCATCACGATCCCGCAGCCGCTCGGCCTGGGCCTGGGCTTCGGCGTGCGGCCAGCCCCAGCGCAGCAGCCGGGCCACGCGCGCCGGTGTCCGCACAGCCTCCCTTGCCCCTTGCTGCGCCTCCGCGAACGCTGTAGCAGTGGCTAACCTGGCTAGTTGGCTAATCAGTGGGCGCGATGGGGGACTCTCCGTTAGCCACTTAGCCGCATTAGCCAGGCTCGCAGAGTCCGCGCGCATCGCCAGCCGGACAGCGGCCCGCGCCTTGACTGCCTGCAGGTCGATCAAGGGCGCAGCTCCCACAGATCGCCGCAGCGCCGCACATAGCCGCGCCGCTCCAGTTCGTCCAGCAGCGCCGCCAGGCCCTCGGCCTTCAGGCTGCGCAGCGGCCGGGGCACACGCTGCAGTACATCCGCATGCCTGACCCTGGGCCCGCGCTCCTTCAGGAAGGCCAGCACACCGCGCAGCCGCTCGTCACGCAGCCGGGCCACCGATTGCCCCATGAGTCGGACATGCTCGCCAAGATAGAAGATGGCAACCGCGATGGCGCCGGCCATCGTCTCGCCTCCGATCGCTGCCGCGTGCCGATCCTCCGCCACCGTCACCACGCCGGCCACCCGCGCCGCATGCTCTGCCGCTTTCGATGCCCAAGGCTTGACGCCGGCCAGTGAAGCGCCGGGGGCCTGCTGCCGCTCGCACTCGTCATAGAACTCGATCCACAGCGCGCGCGCTTCGTCGCTCATGGGCAGGCGCCGGGGCTGCAGTTCGCAACCGTCGCCATCCGCACGCAGCGGGGGCGCCGTCTGCAGCAGCTCGGCTAACCTTGCATGGAAGCGCCGCACCTCGGGCCGCTCGTTGCCCGGCTGTGCGCCCTCACGGAACAGCCGGGTTCCTGCAATCGACAGCGGCGCCGCCATGAGGCAGCGGGCAATCCAGCCTTGCCCCTGCGCCAGCGGGTCGGCCAGCAGCCCGCGCGCTATCACCGGCTGCAGCAGCACATGCAGGCTCACGCGCCGCCCGATCAGCACCGACAGTCCCGCTCCGCGCGTCAGGTCGTCCAGCGTCTCGCCGCCCCATGCCTTTAGCAGCCAGGCAATGCCCGCCGATTTCCTTTCCTCGCGCATGCTGTGCCCGCCGATCAGCTCCGCGCCCTCGGGGGAAAACAGGCCAATGTGCGGTTGCTTCTGCAGTTGCGAGTGCAGGCCCTGCGTCGTGCCGTTGCTCACTACGATCGAACGCACCACGGGTGCCTCGGAGTCGTCCGCGCGCTTCTTCGCCGCGTCCTTCCGCTCCGCTTCGTATGCGGCCCTCTCCATCGCATACTGCCGCGCCTCCCGGTGCCGCTGCTCCTGAATCGGCGCGTTCGCTATGGCATCCGTCGCGCTTTTGCGGTCGCCGCTGCTGGCACTTGTGACGACGAACAGCGACAGGGGCGCGGCCTGCCCGTGCGGCATGAAGACATCCGCGAAGGGCTGCGCAGCCACAGCAGCAGCGGCCAGCACGCTTCCCGCGGCCAAGGAATCGGGGGCCTGCACTGCGTCTGCCACAGCGCGCGCTGCTGCCCCAAGGATCGGCCCGAGGCCCTCGAAAGGAAACGCGGCCGGCGCCTCGTCCTGCAGCTCGGGCAGCGGGTCCAGTGTCGGCCAGTCGTGGGCAACGGGTGGCGCTTGTTGCGGCTGCACTGCTGCTGGCATTGAATCCATGCCCAGCACGTGCGCCGCATCGCGCACCGCTGCGCGCAGGTCGCCACCGTGCGCCAGCACGCACCAGGCGGAGAAAGCATCGTGCCCATGCTCGCCGTGCAGCGGGTCGGCGCCGTGGTGACTGAACACTCGGCCCGACTCAGGGAACAGCACCACGCCGGCTAACCCGGTCGTGGACTGCGGCCAGCGCCAACGGTTGCGGCCGGCAGACACATAGCCGTGCCGCTCCAATATCGCGCCGGCATCGTGCGCCGCGTTGAATGCCGCGATGACGCTCCCGCTTGCCTTGCCACCTTGCGGGGGTCCAGCCTTCGATGCCTGGGCAGCGCGCAGCATCTCGTCAACGTCCAGCGGCTGGCCCTTCACCTCTGCGGATTCGGCCAGGCGCAGCCGGTCGGCCGGGCATCGTGGCAGGTAGTACAGCCGGGCCGGCTCCAGGCATCCCGTATCGATGCAGTCGGACAGGCCCAGCAGCGCCGCGACATGCAGGCCCAGTGCCTTCACCTCGCTCGGCTCGATCGCGCGGGATGGGCGCAGCACCAGGCGATAGCGCGGCCCCAGCGTAGCGCGATCGGCGGCGGGCGCTTCGTGGCTGTAGCTCGTCGCCAGCGCTGCGGCCACGCCCCATAGCTCAAGCTCTGCCGCCAGTGCCTGCAGCGTGGGCGGCATCGGCCCGGTCGTCCGCTTGGTGCCGTCCGGTTGCGTCTCTGCCTTCGCTTCAACGTCCAGCGCCAGCGCCGACACATGCACCACGCGGGCGCCTTCCCTGGGGCCGGGCTCGATCGCCGCCGGCATGAACCCGGTGCCGTCCTTTGGACCCACCTTGTGCCGCGTCAGCACCGCCACCAGCTCGGCCCAGCTCATCCGCTTTGCTTCAACGACAGGTGACGTTTTGCTCGTCACCTTCGCCAATGCAAACCGTTCGCCGTCGCCAGCGTCCTGCCTTAGAACCGCGCTCATTCCGGCGCCTCCATGCACATCACCGCCTCACCCGTGCGCTGGGCCAGCTCGCACAGGAACACATTGCGCGCGTCCCTGTAGCGGTCCAGCACGCGCCGGAACTCCCGGCGGGTCGGCTGGCGTGGGCGCCACTCCGCGTCGATGCGGCCCTCCGCCATTGCAAAGCGCACCGCCAGGCCGGCGCCGACCCGGTGCCAGTCACCATTCAATCGAAGGTCAGCCGCGCGCATGGGCACCTCCTATGGCTTTCTCGATCAGCCTGCACGCGCTGAAACTTGCCGGGCTCGATCAGCTCGGGTGCATGCCCCAGTGCCGCTAGGATCGCCGTGCGGAAGGTTTGCAGCGGGTCATGCATGGTGGACCCCCAGCGCCTTCTCGATAGCCCTGCAAAAACCTCTCAGCATGGCGCCGTACAACATGCTGACGATCACCGCCAGCTCGTCAGGGTCGGCCTGCTGGGCTTGCAGCCGGGCCAGATACTGCGCGGCTTTGCATTCGCCTTCAATCACACGCAGCGCTTGCCCGCTGTGCGGGACGGCGCGAAAATCGGGGCTCTCGTCTGCTGCACTTTTCAGGGGGGCCACCGCGCCAACGGTCGGCCCCTCGTCATTTGCGCGCCTCATGTCGCTGCCCCTTCGCGGGCCGCAATGCGTGCCTTGCGCGTGGCCTGGGCCTTCGCCACGGCGGCCGGCTCACGGGCCTTGATGCTGGCCTTCTTCGCTCTCTCGGCCATGCGCTCGCCTGATGCGGCATTCGCCGATGCGTGCGCCGCGCGCTCGGCCCAGAAGCGGCGCACGTCCAACAGGCGCCAGCGGGTGAAGCGCGGCTGCTGGATCGCAGGTTTAGGCGCACGGCCGGTGCGCACTTCCTCATGCCACCAGCTCACCGACACGTCGCCGATTGCTGCGCAGATATCGGCAGCGATTAACGCCACGTCGGCCACGTCGGCGGGCAGCGGGCGGGCAGCAAT
This sequence comes from Rubrivivax sp., assembly GCA_016707445.1. Lineage (GTDB taxonomy): Bacteria > Pseudomonadota > Gammaproteobacteria > Burkholderiales > Burkholderiaceae_C > Rubrivivax. The sequence continues at coordinate 756,060 of JADJHR010000003.1, read as the reverse complement.
CTTCGGGTCTAACTTTATGGTCATTTGCGGGCCTGTACGCTCAAATGCGTAGTCAGGTTGCCGCTATGGTCGGCCCGAATGGGATTCGAAAAAAGCGGCCGAAATTCCCGCGCTATTCCTGATTTTCCGGAGAGTTTTCGAATCTCCTCAGTTCGTTGCGCCAGCGCCGGATCAGTCGCACGATGCGCTCGGACTCGCTTCGTCGGTTGTAGCTGTTCAGCTCAGGCCGGAGCTGCGACACCAGGTCCTTTGCGGCTTGCTCGTCCGTGGTTTCTTGTCCTTGGTGCGCCTTGAATGCTTCGAACAGTTCGACATGCTCTGCCTTCTCTTCGCGTGCGACGCTCGGCCGTCCGCCTTTGCGCTTCTCGGGTAGAAATCCACCTAGCAGGCCGTGAGTTCCGCCAGCGAACTTCAGCGGATTTTTGGGGCGACCGCGCCCGCGCTTCGGCGGTTGCCAGTCGAAGATCCCTGCACCTGACGCGTGCCGAACGAGAAACGGATTCGAGAAGAACGGATTTGTGAGCGTGCCAGGATCGAAGCTTGAAGCCACTCGAAACCCCGGCACATGTGCAGCAGCAAGGGCCATCGCCAAGCGCTCCCATGCACCGGCGGCGTCCGGGTCGATGTCGAAGTGATCGAACAGGGCCGGCAGCTTCGCGCGCCGCTTCTCATCGGCTTGTGCCTCAACTTGCTTCGGATCGACTCCGCCCAACAACCCGCCACCACGCACGCCGCTAACCGGCGCCGCGGGAATGGACTCGGCAAGCGGCCCGAGGTACAGCCCTCGAAGATTGGGATTCGCTGCAACCATGCATCCCCCGATGCACCCCGGTACAAGGGTGCCGCGCCAGCCCTGCCGGGGGACGGGTGTTTCTTGTTAAGAGCTACCCCAGGCGCGGCTCGAACAACATCGCAGCCTTGAACGGCAAAGCAGCGACCTGGGCGCCGTCGGCGCAACCTGGTCGCAGATAGTCGGCCCACTTCACCATCATGTCGCGCCGCTGTTCTGCGAACTGCGTGCGGTTATAGGCCCGACCCAGCGCGTCACCCACCGCGTGCGCCAGTTGCGCCTCGATCACTTCCGGCGCGATGCCCAGCCGCTCGTGGATCATCGTGCGGGCCATCGCGCGGAACCCGTGCGCGGTCATGTCGTCATTGCCGTAGCCCATGCGGCGCAGCGCACCGCGTACCGTGTTCTCGCTCATGCAGCGCTCGCCGGTCAGCAGGGACGGGAACACAAAGCGCCGGCCATCGCCGCCCGTCAGGTCCTGCAGGTCGCGCAGGATCGCTTCGGCCTGCGGCGCCAGGGGCACAAGGTGCGGCGGGCCGTCAAGCTTGTCGGCCTTCTTCCGCTTCATCACCTCGGGCGGCACCGTCAGCAGGGCGCCGTCCAGATCAAGCCATGCCCATTCCATGTGTCGCAGTTCGCCCGGGCGCAGCAGCAGCAGGGCCGACAGTTGCAGCGCCGCCCGGGTCACCGGGTGCCCTTCGTAGGCCATCACGTCGCGCAGCAGGGCGCCGGCTTGCTTGGGGTCAACGATGGCAGCATGGTGCCGGCTCTGCACGGGCTTCAGCGCATCCTGCAGGTCGGCTGCTGGGTTGCGCTGGCATGCGCCGATGGCCACGCCGTAGCGAAAGACCTGCCCGCATGCGTTCTTCACCCGGTGCGCGGTTTCGATGGCGCCGCGCGCCTCGATCTTGCGCAAGCACTGCAGCAGCTCGGGTGCCTCGATCTCGGCAATCGGGCGCCGGCCCAGCCACGGGAAGGCGTCCTGCTCAAGCCGGATGCGCGTACGCTCCGAATGACCTTCGCTTACCTTGCCCTCATGGATCGTCGCCAGCCACTCGCGGGCGACATGCTCGAACGTGCCCGGGCCGGCCATACCGGCATCGGCCAGGGCTTGCGCTTCACGCTGCATCGCACGGTCGGCCTTCTCCACCTTCCGCGCCGCACTGGGGTCGCCACCAGCCGCCAACAGCTTGCGCGCCGCGTCCCGCTTGACCCGGGCATCACGTAACCCGGTTTCAGGGTAGGTGCCAAGGCTCAGCATTCCCTCGCGCCCGTCGCGCCAGTAGCGCAAGCGCCACCAGCCGGCGCCCGTGGGCCGGGCTTCCAGCACCAGGCCAGCGCCGTCGCTCAGCTTGCGGGCCTTGCCGTTCACCTCGGCAGCCTTCAGCGCCGCCTTGATGGTCTTGTCCGTCAGAAGGTCGGTGCCAGCCATTCCGGGTAACTCCCCCCGGGCGAACCGGGTAACTTTGCCCCACATGGGGATGGTTGGGATCAGTTACCCGGTATGTTACCCGGTCAGTTACCCGGTGCAAGTAGCCCTTCTTGGTCTCATGCGGACATGAAAAAACCCCTAAGCCGTTGATTTGCTTAGGGGTTTCGTCGTTTATGGCCCCTTGTGGAGCCTTGACTGGTGGAACCGGGGGGAATCGAACCCCCGTCCGCAAGCCATCGCCGGACGGTTCTACATGCGTAGCTGGCTGATTTGGTTTTAAGGGCCTGGATCGCGCAGCAGCACGCTAACCTTGCCCCGAGTCACTTGGTTTTAGGCTCTGGCCGAATGACGCGACCAAAGACGATCCGATGTAAATGACCTCGCAGTAATCAGCCTTTCGACCTCATACCCAGCCCATCGGCCAGCTGTTGCGAGGCTCACCGGTTTTAAGCGGCGAGGGCGAAACGTTCGTCGTTCGCAGTTACTTTGTTTCCAGTGGATTTACGAGCGTACTGGTGCTCGGCATGCCCCGCGTCGACTCCGCACCCACGTCGAAGCCAGGTCGGTCCCAAGATCCATAGTTTAGGCCAGTTCCAGCCAGTTCAAGAGCACGTCGGGTGTGGCGGCCACGTGATCGGCCCCCACTCGACCGCGGCATCCCGGCCCAGGTAGCCCCAGGCGGCGGCCAGCGGTGGCCATGCTGGCTGCACGGCCAGCCTGTACATCGCGCGCATCGTCACCGACGTAGAGCAGCCGCCGCCCCTGAAGGCCGAGCTCGTTGGCCGCATGCAGCAGCGGCGCCGGGTGCGGCTTGGTATGCGGTGTACTGTCGCCACCCACCAGCACGGCGGCCCGATGCCGCAGGCCGACGCCGACAAGCAAGGGTTCGGCCAGAAACAGCGCCTTGTTCGTGACCACGCCCCAGGGGCAGCCGACAGCCTCGATCGCGCTGAGCAGCGGACCCACCGCGACGAACACGGCGCTGGACTGCAGCAGGCGGCGTGCGTACAGCGCGATGAATTCCTCGCGCAGGTCGGCATAGTCATCGTCGCCAGGCTCAATGCCGAAGCCTGCCCCCAGCATGCCGCGGGCGCCGGACCCCGCCACCGAGCGCAGTGCTTCGTAGGGCAGCGGCGCACGCCCATGCAACGACAACAGTTCGTTCGCCGCGCCGGCCAGGTCGGGCGCGCTGTCGACCAGTGTGCCGTCCAGGTCGAACAGCACCGCGTCGAAGCGCATCACGCCGGGGCCCGGCGGCAGGCCAACAAGTAATTGACGCTGGTGTCGGGCTGCAAGCGGTAGCGGCGGGTGAACGGGTTGTAGCCCAGGCCCTGTGTGGCCCTCAGTTCGAGGCCGGCGTCCCGGCAGTGACGGGCCAACTCACTGGGGCGGATGAAGCGCGCGTACTCGTGCGTGCCCCGCGGCAATAGGTTCAGCACGTACTCGGCACCCACGATCGCGAACAGGAAAGCTTTGGGGTTGCGGCTGAGTGTCGAGAAGAACACCCAGCCTCCCGGCTTGGCCAGCGTGGCGCAGGCTCGCACGGTCGATGCCGGGTCGGGCACGTGTTCGAGCATTTCCATGCAGGTGACGACATCGAATGCGCCGGGCTGCTCAGTCGCCAGTGCTTCGGCTGCAATTTCGCGATAGTCGAGGTCAGCCACCCCGCTTTCCAGCGCGTGCAAGCGGGCAACTCCCAGGGGCTTGGCGGCCAGGTCGATGCCGGTCACGCGGGCTCCGCGACGTGCCATCGCCTCGGCCAGGATGCCGCCGCCACAACCCACATCGACGATGCGCTGGCCACGGACCCCGGCCAGCCCGTCGATCCAGTCCAGGCGCAGCGGGTTGATCTCGTGCAGCGGGCGGAACTCGCTCTCCGGGTCCCACCAGCGGTGGGCCAGTGCGCTGAACTTGGCCAGTTCCTGGGCGTCGACATTGGACATGATGAGCAGTCGTCAAACAAAGGCGGCAAGCGCGAAGCCCCGGCATGGCGGGTTGCGAAACCCCGCGGGCGGGGTTTCACCGGAGCCCCGCCCGAAGGCGGGCAGGCCCGAAGGCCCGGATCACTTCTTGGCGCGGGTACCGACGACCTCGATCTCGACGCGGCGGTTCTTCGCCTTGCCTTCGAAGTCTTGTTGTCGGCCACGGGCTGCTTCTCGCCCTTGCCTTCGGTGTAGACGCGGTTCTTCTCGACGCCCTTGCTCACCAGATAGGCCTTGACGGCATCGGCACGACGCACCGACAGCTTCTGGTTGTAGGCATCGGTGCCGACGCTGTCGGTGTGGCCGACGGCGATGATCACCTCCAGGTTGATGCCCTTGGTCTTGCTCACCAGGTCATCCAGCTTGGCCTTGCCTTCGGGCTTCAGAACAGCCTTGTCGAAGTCAAAGAAAGCGTCGGCGGCGAAGGTGACCTTCTCGCTGACCGGAGCGGCGGGGCGGCAGCAGGGGCGGGCGGCAGCAGGGCCGGAGCGGGCGCCGGGCGCCGGAGCGGGCGCCGGCGTCGGGGCAGCAGCCGGCGCAGGCGCTGGTGCAGGTGCCGCCGCCTTGATGGCGCCATCACACTCGGCCGCGGCCGTAGCCGGCGTCCAGAAGGCGTCACGCCAGCACAGTTCGTTGGTGCCGTTCTTCCAGACCAACGATCCGTCGCCATTGCGCCAGTTGTCGATTGAGCCCGCTTGCGCAAATGCAGCGATCGGGGCAGCAAGGGCAGCAGCTGCAATCAGCACCGCCACCGTGTTCAGTTTCTTCATGTTTCTCCTCTCGATGAAAGCCGCAGCAAAGCCTGCGATACGTCCAGAACGACATGCGTATTGACCGGGCAAATCCCACGATACACAGCGCTTCCTAGGCACAGCCAAAGACTCTGCGCGGGCACTCACCACCGACGACAGATTGTGCCATAGGGCGTCGGATGAACCTCATTCTGAGGGACGGCGCCGCACAGGTCGGGGCACCTGTTGCGCGATCGCGACACAGCTGGCCCCTTAGAATCCGCCGTTCGCCGCCCGCCCTGCTGCTGGATGCGCACCCGCGCGTCGCAGGCGTGCCACGCCTACATGACCCAGTTCGCCAAAGAAACCGTCGTCATCAGCCTCGAAGAGGAGATGCGGAGGTCGTACCTCGATTACGCGATGAGCGTGATCGTCGGGCGCGCGCTGCCCGATGCACGCGATGGCCTCAAACCGGTGCATCGCCGCGTGCTGTTCGCGATGCACGAGCTGAACAACGACTGGAACCGGCCGTACAAGAAGAGCGCGCGCATCGTCGGCGACGTGATCGGCAAGTACCACCCGCACGGCGACACCGCGGTCTACGACACCATCGTGCGCATGGCGCAGGATTTCAGCCTGCGCCACATGCTGGTCGACGGCCAGGGCAACTTCGGCAGCGTCGACGGCGACAACGCCGCGGCCATGCGCTACACCGAGATCCGGCTGGCCAAGATCGCGCACGAGATGCTGGCCGACATCGACAAGGACACGGTCGACTTCGCACCCAACTACGACGGCAGTCGAGAAAGAGCCGACGGTGCTGCCGGCACGGCTGCCCAACCTGCTGGTCAACGGCAGCGCCGGCATCGCGGTGGGCATGGCCACCAACATCCCGCCGCACAACCTGAACGAGATCGTCGACGCCTGCCTGCACCTGCTGAAGAACCCCGAAGCCACGATCGACGAGCTGATGGAGATCGTGCCGGCGCCCGACTTCCCCACCGCCGGCATCATCTACGGCCTGAACGGCGTGCGCGAGGGCTACCGCACCGGCCGCGGCAAGGTGGTGATGCGCGCCAAGGTGCCACTTCGAGGACATCGACAAGGGCGCGCGCCAGTCGATCATCGTCGACGAGATCCCGTACCAGGTGAACAAGAAGACGCTGCTCGAGCGCATCGCCGAGCTCGTCCACGAGAAGAAGATCGAGGGCATCAGCCACATCCAGGACGAAAGCGACAAGTCCGGCATGCGCGTGGTGATCGAACTCAAGCGCGGCGAAGTGCCCGAGGTGGTGCTGAACAACCTGTACAAGCAGACCCAGCTGCAGGACACCTTCGGCATCAACATGGTGGCGCTGATCGATGGCCAGCCGCGTTTGTGCAACATCAAGCAGCTGCTCGACGTGTTCCTCGAGCACCGCCGCGAGGTGGTCACCCGGCGCACGGTGTTCGAGCTGCGCAAGGCGCGCGAACGCGGCCATGTGCTCGAAGGCCTGGCGGTGGCGCTGGCCAACATCGACGAGTTCATCGCAACCATCAAGAACAGCCCCACGCCGCCGGTGGCCAAGGCGGCGCTGATGAGCAAGAGCTGGGACAGCGCGATGGTGCGCGACATGCTGTCGCGCGCCGAGGCCGACACGCCGGGCGGCCGAGCCGCCTACCGGCCCGAAGGCCTGCCTGCCAGCTACGGCCTGCAAAACGATGGCCTGTACCGGCTGTCGGACGACCAGGCGCAAGAGATCCTGCAGATGCGCCTGCAGCGCCTGACCGGCCTGGAGCAGGACAAGATCATCGGCGAGTACAAGGAGGTGATGGCCGAGATCGCCGACCTGCTCGACATCCTGGCCCACCCCGAACGCGTGACCGGCATCATCGGCGGCGAGCTGAGCGCGCTGAAGCAGGAGTTCGGCCAGAGCAAGCTGGCCGAACGTCGCAGCGTGATCGAACGCAATGCGCTGGAACTCGGCACCGAAGACCTGATCACGCCGGCCGACATGGTGGTCACGCTCAGCCACACCGGCTACATCAAGAGTCAGGCGCTGTCGGAATACCGCGCACAGCGCCGCGGCGGGCGCGGCAAGCAGGCCGCACAGACCAAGGAAGACGACTGGATCGACCAGCTCTTCATCGCCAACACGCACGACTGGATCCTGTGCTTCAGCGACCGCGGTCGCGTGTACTGGCTGAAGGTCTGGGAAGTGCCGCAGGGCTCGCGCAATTCGCGCGGCAAGCCGATCGTCAACATGTTCCCGCTGCAGCCGGGCGAGAAGGTCACCGTGGTGCTGCCGCTGACCGGCGAGTTCCGCAGCTTCCCGGCCGACCACTTCATCTTCATGTCCACCGCGCTGGGCACGGTGAAGAAGACGGCGCTGGACGAGTTCAGCAACCCGCGCAAGGCCGGCATCATCGCGGTCGACCTGGACGAGGGCGACTTCCTGATCGGCGCCGCGCTGACCGACGGCAAGCACGACGTGATGCTGTTCAGCGACGGCGGCAAGGCCGTGCGCTTCGACGAAGACGAAGTGCGCCCGCTCAGCCGCACCGCGCGCGGTGTGCGCGGCATGCAGCTCGAGCCTGGCCAGAACGTGATCGCGATGCTGGTGGCCGAGCAGGACCAGACGCAGAGCGTGCTCACCGCCACCGAAAACGGCTTCGGCAAGCGCACCTCGATCGTCGAGTACACCCGCCACGGCCGCGGCACCAAGGGCATGATCGCCATCCAGCAGAGCGAGCGCAACGGCCGCGTCGTGGCCGCCACGCTGGTGCGGCCCGCCGACGAGATCATGCTGATCACCGACAAGGGCGTGCTGGTGCGCACCCGGGTCAGCGAGATCCGCGAGCTGGGCCGCGCCACGCAGGGCGTGACGCTGATCGCGCTGGACGACGGCAGCAAGCTGTCGGGCCTGCAGCGCATCGTCGAGAACGATGCCAACCATGACGGCGCCACCGACGGCGACGACACCGACGCGACCGGCGGCTCCGGCCCGGAGACCCCATGATCCGTTCCATCCTCAGCTTCGGCCTGCTGGCCGCCGGCCTGGCCGCCCGCGGGCAGCCCTGGCGTCGACGTCACCGTCCTCACCGCCGAAGAAGGAACTCGTGGCCAAGGTGATGAAGTTGCAGCAGCCCGGCATCGACGGCGTGGCGCGTCAGCTGGTGCAGCAGCCGGCCGCACAGATGATGCAGCAGGCCGGCATCGCGCTGCAGCAGCGCGTGGCGGCCGACCGCCGCGAGGCGGTGGCACGCGACATCCAGGCCGACATGCGCAAGTACGTCGAAGAGGTGGAACCCACGGCGCGCGAGAAGGCCGGCAAGCTGGCGCCAGCCATCCTGGGCCCGATCCTGGAAGAAAAGTTCACCGAGGACGAGCTCAAGCAGCTCATCGCCATCATCGAGTCGCCCATCAACCGCAAGTACCAGGCGCTGGGCGCCGAGATGCAGAAGGCCCTGGCCGAGAAGCTGGTGGCCGAGATGCGGCCGGTGATGGAGCCCAAGCTGCGCAACCTGCAGCAGGCCGTGGGCGCTCGAGCAGCCCGCGGCGTCGGCACCGGCCGGCAAGTGAAATGACGATGCGGCTCCAGCGGAGACCCCGTGTCTGATCCGGGTCAGATCGACGCTGGACTGATGTCGCTGCGCGAAGGCATCGACGCCGTCGACCGTGAGCTGCTGGCGCTGCTGAACCGGCGCGCCGGCCTGGCCCTGGAGGTCGGCGAGATCAAGAAGCGCGAAGGCTCGGTGGTCTTCCGCCCCGAGCGCGAGGCGCAGGTCATCGACGGCCTGAAGGCCGTCAACCCGGGGCCGCTGCAGGCCGACAGCGTGGCGCCGATCTGGCGCGAGATCATGTCGGCCTGCCGTTCGCTGGAAACGCCCATGCGCGTGGCCTACCTGGGCCCGGCCGGCACCTTCAGCGAAGAGGCGGCATTGGGCTTCTTCGGCTCGTCGATCGTGCGCCTGGCTTGCGGCAGTTTCGACGAGGTGTTCCGCCTGACCAGCGCCGGCGCGGCCGACTTCGGCGTGGTGCCGATCGAGAACTCGACCGAAGGCGGCGTGGCCCGTGCGCTCGACCTGTTCCTGCACACGCCGCTGTTCATCGTCGGCGAGACCAGCCTCTTCGTGCGCCACAACCTGCTGCGCAAGGACGATTCGCTGGCCGGCATCCAGGCCGTGCTGGCGCACCCGCAGGCGCTGGCGCAGTGCCACGAATGGCTCAGCACGCACCTGCCCGGCGTCGAGCGCCGCCCGGTGTCCAGCAACGCCGAAGGCGCGCGCCTGGCCAGCCTGGACCCGTCGCTCGCGGGCATCGCCAGCGAACGCGCCGGCAGCGAGTTCGGCCTGCACGTCGTGGCCCGGGCCATCCAGGACGACCCCAACAACCGCACGCGTTTTGTCATCGTGGCGCATCCGCAGCAGCACCCTGCACCCAAGGCCTCGGGCCACGACTGCACCAGTCTGGTGGTGTCGGTGACGAACAAGCCCGGCGCCGTGCACGACCTGCTGGTGCCGCTGAAGAACAACGGCGTGTCGATGACCCGCTTCGAGTCGCGCCCGGCGCGTTCGGGTCAGTGGGAGTACTACTTCTACATCGACATCGAGGGCCACGTCGACGACGCGCGGGTGGCCACGGCCTTGCGCGAGCTGCGCGCGAGCTGCGCCTTCTTCAAGGTGCTGGGCAGCTACCCGATCGACGCCCATTGACACGCCGCAACTGAGCATGTTCAACCAATTGGGAGTGATCGGCTGCGGCCTGATGGGCGGGTCGTTTGCGCTGGCGCTCAAACGCGCCGGCCTGGTCAAGCGGGTGGTCGGCTACAGCAAGTCGCCGTCGACCACCGAACGGGCGCGCAAGCTCGGCGTCATCGACGTCGCCGCCGAATCGGCGCTGCTGGCGGTTTCCGGGTCTGACATCGTGCTGATCTCGGTGCCGGTGGCCGCCACCGAAGCCACCTTCAAGGCCATCCGCCATCTGGTCGAGCCCGGCATGCTGGTGATGGATGTCGGCAGCACCAAGCGCGACGTCGTCGATGCGGCACGCCGCGTGCTGCGTGAACGCGTGGGCGCCTTCGTGCCCGCGCACCCGATCGCCGGCAAGGAGATGTCCGGCATCCAGCATGCCGATGCGTCGCTGTACAACGGTCGCCAGGTCATCCTGACGCCGCTGCCGCAGAACGCGCCCGAACTGGTGCAGAAGGCCACTGACGTCTGGTCGGCGATCGGCACCCAGGTGCTGAAGATGACGGCCGAGAACCACGATGCGGCCTTCGCAGCCGTCAGCCACCTGCCGCACCTGCTGGCCTTCGCCTACTTCAGCTCGGTGGTCAACCAGCCGGCGGGCAAGGACTTCCTGTCGCTGGCCGGCCCGGGCTTCCGCGACTTCACACGCATCGCCGCCAGCAGCCCCGAGATGTGGCGCGACATCCTGGTCGCCAACCGCGAAGAGGTGCTCAAGCAGGCGCAGCGCTTCCGCCATGCGCTGGATGCACTTGAACACGTCATGCGCGAAGGCAACGGCGATGCGCTGGAAGACCTGATCCGCGGTCCCGCCGAAGGCCGCAGCGGCCTGGCAGATGGGGCGCCCGGGTGCCCGGCCCCGGCCCGCCAGGGGCCCGCCACGCATGCTGTCCATTCCCCATCTCGACCTGCCGCCGCTGCGTGGCGCCGCCGGCACGGTGCGCCTGCCCGGATCGAAGTCCATCTCCAATCGCGTGCTGCTGCTGGCCGGCCTGGCCGAGGGCGTGACCGAACTGCATGACCTGCTGGACTCCGACGACACGCGGGTGATGCTGGACGCCCTGCGCGCTCTGGGCTGCGCCGTCGAGCACGGCGGCAGGCGCTGCGTGTGCGCGGCCTCGGCGGCCGGCTGGCCGTGCACGAGGCCGAACTGTTCCTCGGCAACGCCGGCACCGCGATGCGCCCGCTCGCCGCCGCGCTGGCGGTGCTGGCCGCCACGCAGGGCGGCGCTTCGAACTGCGCGGCGTGCCGCGCATGCACGAGCGCCCGATCGGCGACCTGGTCGACGCGCTGCGCCCGCTGGGCTGCACGATCGACGAACTGGGGCAGCCCGGCTACCCCCCCTTGCGCGTGCGCGGAAACGCGGGTGACCGACTGGACGTCACGCGGCCGATCCGCGTGCGCGGTGACGTGTCCAGCCAGTTCCTGACCGCGCTGCTGCTGGCGCTGCCGCTGGTGGCCGGCCAGGGGCCGGTGGTGATCGAGGTCGAGGGCGAGCTGATCTCCAAGCCCTATGTCGAGATCACGCTCAAGCTGCTGGCGCGCTTCGGCATCAAGGTGCTGCGCGACGGCTGGAGCCGCTTCACGATCCCCGCCGGCAGCCGCTATCGGTCGCCGGGCCGCATCCATGTCGAGGGCGATGCCTCGTCGGCCTCGTACTTCATCGCGCTGGGCGCGATCGCTGCGTTCGATGCGCCGCTGCGCATCGAGGGCGTGGGCAGCGACTCGATCCAGGGCGACTTCGATTTCGTCGAGGCCGCGCAGGCGATGGGCGCCCAAGTGAAGACCGGACCGGGGTGGATCGAGGTGCGACGCGGCCGCTTTCCGCTGTCGCCGGTGTCGCTTGGACTGCAACCACATCCCCGATGCCGCGATGACGCTGGCGGTGATGGCGCTGTACGCCACCGGCACCACCCGCCTGACGGGCATCGCCAGCTGGCGCGTGAAGGAGACCGACCGCATCGCGGCGATGGCCGCCGAGCTGCGCAAGCTCGGCGCCGGCGTGGTCGAGGGCGACGACTTCATCGAGATCAGCCCGCCACGCGTCTGGCGGGCCGCCACCATCGAAACCTACGACGACCACCGCATGGCGATGTGCCTGTCGCTGGCGGCGTTCAACCCGCTGGCCGGCGCGCGGCCGGCGCAGCCGCTGCGCATCCTCGACCCGCGCTGCGTGGCCAAGACCTTCCCCGACTACTTCGAGGCCCTGTTCGACCTGGTGCGGGCCGATGTCGACGATCTGCCGGTGATCACCATCGACGGACCGTCAGCGTCGGGCAAGGGCACGCTGGCCGCGGCGCTGGCGCGGCGGCTGGGTTGGCAGTTTCTCGATTCGGGCGCCGTCTACCGGGCCACGGCACTGGCCGCCCACCGAGCGCGGGTTTCGCTGGACGACGAACCCGGCCTGGCCGCGGTGGCGGCCAACCTCGACCTGCACTTCGACGGCACCCGCATCCTGCTGAACGGCGAGGACGTGGCCACCGAACTGCGCCAGGAAAGCACCGGTGCCGCGGCCTCACGCGTGTCGGGCTGGCCGGCCGTGCGCGGCGCGCTGCACGCCTTGCAGCTGTCGTTCCGTCGGGTGCCTGGCCTGGTGGCCGACGGGCGCGACATGGGCACCGTGGTGTTCCCGTTGGCCCCGCTCAAGGTCTTTCTGACGGCAAGCGCCGCCGAGCGCGCACAGCGTCGGCATAAGCAGTTGATTTCAAAGGGAATTCAGGCTAGCATCGCCGACCTTCGAACCGACATCGAGGCGCGCGACGCACGCGATCAATCGCGTGTGACCGCGCCCTTGAAGGCGGCCGAAGATGCGCTGCGGCTCGACAACTCTGCGCTGGGCATCGACGAATCGGTCGACATGTGCTGGGTTGGTGGCGGCAGCGCAACCCGTTGGACCAGGGTGCGCCCGGCTGAAGCCCCGGCCTAGCAGCGCCAGCACCTCACCGCTTCCCGCCAAGGCTGCAGCAGCCGTCTCGAGCAGCGAGGATCGTCGTCCCCAACCGCCACACTCCCGTGGCACGCATCGCCCGGCTCTGCCTTCAACTTCCCCCGGGTACCAGAAAGCCAACATGTCCCAAACCCAAACTGCCACCTCTGACGGCGGCGAATCCTTCGCCGCCCTGTTCGAAGAATCGCTGAAATCAGCCGACATGCGCGTCGGCGAGGTGATCTCGGCCGAGGTCGTGCGCATCGATTTCAACCACGTGGTGGTCAACGCCGGGCTCAAGAGCGAGTCCTTCGTTGCCATCGAAGAATTCAAGAACGACCAGGGCGAACTCGAAGTCCAGGTCGGCGACTTCGTCTCGGTGGCCATCGACGCCATCGAGAACGGCTACGGCGACACCATCCTGTCGCGCGACAAGGCCAAGCGCCTGGCGTCGTGGATGTCGCTGGAAAACGCGCTCGAGTCGGGCGAGTTCGTCACCGGCACGGTCAGCGGCAAGGTCAAGGGCGGCCTGACGGTGCTGGTCAACGGCATCCGCGCCTTCCTGCCCGGCTCGCTGCTCGACACGCGCCCGGTCAAGGACATGAGCCCGTTCGAGGGCAAGACGCTGGAGTTCAAGGTCATCAAGCTCGACCGCAAGCGCAACAACGTGGTGTTGTCGCGCCGTGCCGTGGTCGAGGCCAGCATGGGCGAAGAGCGCGCCAAGCTGCTCGAGACGCTGCATGAAGGCGCCATCGTCAACGGCGTGGTCAAGAACATCACCGAGTACGGCGCGTTCGTCGACCTCGGCGGCATCGACGGCCTGCTGCACATCACCGACATGGCCTGGCGCCGCGTGCGCCACCCGAGCGAAGTCGTTCAGGTCGGCCAGGAACTGCAGGCCAAGGTGCTGAAGTTCGACGCCGAGAAGAACCGCGTCTCGCTGGGCATCAAGCAGCTGGGCGACGACCCGTGGCACGGCGTGTCGCGCCGCTACCCGACCGGCACGCGCCTGTTCGGCAAGGTCACCAACATCGCCGACTACGGTGCGTTCGTCGAGATCGAGCCCGGCATCGAAGGCCTGGTGCACGTCTCCGAGATGGACTGGACCAACAAGAACGTCGCCCCCGCCAAGGTGGTCAGCCTGGGCGACGAGGTCGAGGTCATGGTGCTCGAGATCGACGAGGACAAGCGCCGCATCAGCCTGGGCATGAAGCAGTGCAAGGCCAACCCCTGGGAAGAGTTCGCCGCCAACGTCAAGCGCGGCGACAAGGTCAAGGGCCCGGTCAAGTCGATCACCGACTTCGGCGTCTTCGTCGGCCTGGCGGCCGGCATCGACGGCCTGGTGCACCTGTCCGACCTGTCCTGGCACGAGACGGGCGAGGCCGCCGTGCGCAACTTCAAGAAGGGCCAGGACGTCGAGGCCATCGTGCTGGCCGTGGATGTCGAGCGCGAGCGCATCAGCCTGGGCATCAAGCAGCTCGACACCGATCCGTTCACCAGCTTCACGACGCTGAACGACCGCGGTGCCATCGTCAACGGCAAGGTCAAGAGCGTCGACCCGCGTGGCGCCGAGATCCAGCTCAACGACGACGTGACCGGCTACCTGCGCGCCTCCGAAATCAGCCGCGACCGCGTCGAAGACGCGCGCAACGTGCTGAAGGAAGGCGACGACGTCAACGTGATGGTCATCAACGTCGACCGCAAGATGCGCTCGATCCAGCTGTCCATCAAGGCCAAGGACAACGCCGACGAGCAGCAGGCCATGCAGAAGCTGTCGCAGAGCAACGAACGCGAGAACGCCGGCACCACCAGCCTGGGCGCCCTGCTGCGCGCCAAGCTCGACAAGGGCAACGAGTGAGCACACTGGCCTGAGCCCTCGCCCCTGCTGCCCCCGCCATGACGCGCTCTGATCTCGTCACCCGACTCGCCGAACGGTTTGCGCAGCTCACGCAGCGCGACACCGAGTTCGCGGTGAAGACCATGCTCGACGCGATGTCCGACGCTTTGGCGCGCGGCTACCGCATCGAGATCCGCGGCTTCGGCAGTTTCTCGATCAACCGCCGGCCGCCGCGCATGGGCCGCAACCCGCGCAGCGGTGCGCAGGTGCTGATCCCCGAGAAGCTGGTGCCGCACTTCAAGCCGGGCAAGGCCCTGCGCGAAGCGGTGGACAACCCGCCCGACGACAACGACGACGACGGCAGCGCATTCAGGCGCGACCCCGACGCGCATCTGCCGACGCAGCACGGCCGTGCCCCGGCCCCGCCCCCTCGCGGCGTTTTGGGGCCGCCCTAGAATCGGCGCCGCATGCGCATCCTCGTGTGGCTGGTCCGGGCCTTCTCTTCTTCACGCTGTTCGCGTTCGCGCTGAACAACCTGCACACCGTCACCGTCAACTGGTTCTTCGGCGTGCGCTGGAACGCGCCGCTGGTGATCGTGGTGCTGGTGGTCTTCGGTGCCGGCTGTGCGCTGGGCGTGCTGGCCATGGTGCCGGCCTGGTGGAAGCACCGCCGCCAGGCGCGGCGCCTGCCCGATCCGGCCGCAGCGCTGCCGCTTTCCGCCGCACGGGCGCCGACCTCACTGGCGCCGCTGGATTTCGAGCCCGAACATCCGCCGCGTGAGGGTCTGTAGGCCTGCCGCGACCGCCCAACCGATGGACTTCGACCTGCAGTGGCTGCTGATCGGCCTGCCGGTGGCCTTCGCGCTGGGCTGGCTGGGCTCACGCTTCGACCTGCGGCAGTGGAAGCGCGACAGCCGCGACGCCCCGCGCGCCTACTTCAAGGGGCTGAACCTGCTGCTCAACGAGCAGCAGGACAAGGCCATCGACGCCTTCATCGAGGCGGTGCAGAACGACCCCGACACCACTGACCTGCATTTCGCACTGGGCAACCTGTTCCGGCGCCGGGGTGAGTTCGAACGCGCGGTGCGTGTGCACCAGCACCTGCTGCAACGCGCCGATCTGGCAGCCACCGAGCGCCACCGTGCGCAGCATGCACTGGCGCAGGACTTCCTCAAGGCCGGGCTGTTCGACCGCGCCGAAGAAGCCTTTCGTGCGTTGGACGGTACGGCCTACCAGGCCGAGGCTCAGCTGGCGCTGCTGATGCTCTACGAGCGCTCACGCGACTGGGCGCGTGCGATCGAGGTGGCCGACCGCATCGAGGCCGCCGGCGGTGCCTCGCTGGCGCCGCGCGTCGCGCACTACTGGTGTGAACTGGCGCAGGCCGCTGACGACCGCGGTGATGCCGAAGCCGCCGACCAGGCGTTGCGCCGGGCGCGCCAGGCGGCGCCGGGCGCGATCCGGCCGCTGGTGATGAGCGGGCGTCGGCTGGCGCGCCGCGGCCAGGCCGTCGAGGCTCTGGCGGCGTGGGACGAACTGCGCCGCTGCCAGCCCGCCGCCTTTGCACTGGTGGCGGCCGAATACGCAGACACCGCGATCGCCTGCGGCCGCGGTCAGGCGGCGCACGTGGCGCTGCTCGATCTCATCAAGCATGAGCCTGGCATCGATCTGCTGCGTGCGCTGGCGCGGCTGCAGGTCGATGACGCGGCGGCCGCACGCCAACGCCTGCTCGATCTGCTGCGATTGCAGCCGACGCTGTCTGCGGCGCTCGACCTGCTCGACGATGCACGGGCGCCGCTGGACGCTCAGGCCCTGCCAGCCTTGCGCCAGGCGCTGGCCGCAGCAGCCAAGCCGCTGCAGCGCTACCGCTGTGCAGCCTGCGGCTTCGAGGCCCAGCACTGGTTCTGGCAATGCCCGGGCTGCCTCAATTGGGACAGCTACCCCCCAAGGCGCATCGAGGAGCAGTAGCGACGCGGTGCGCCGTCAGCGCGGCAACGGCGCCTGACCGAACTGACGATCGAGCAAGGCCAGCACGTCGGCCAGCGTGGGCAATTTGAACTTGCCACCCAGGCTGAATACCGGACCTGGGCCGGTGACACCTGCCAGGCCCGGCTCGTGATCACAATAGATGCCGATCGTCGGACGCCCGAGCGCGGCCGCCAGGTGCGTGAAGCCGGTGTCCAGACCCACCACCGCCTGCGCCTGGGCCAGCACGGCCGCCATCTCGTGCACGCGCAGAAAAGGGGGCACCTCGCCGTCGCAGCCGGCGGCGATGCGCTCGGCCAGCGTCTGCTCGGCGGCACTGCCCCACAGCACGACCGGCGTGAAGCCGCTGCCCTGCAGCCGCTTGCCCACGGCGATCCAGCGCGCCTCGGGCCACAGCTTCTCGGGCCGGCTGGCATTCGGGATCAAGACGGCGTAGCGATCGGGCGCGCCCCAGGTGGGCGCGGGTGCCCGGATGCCGAAATCGGGGGCCGAGTCGGGCAGCGCGTAGCCCAGATGCGCCGCCGCCAGGCGGCGACAGCGCTCGACCGCATGCAGCTCGCGCGCCACCGGGGCGCGGCGGCTGTACAGCCAGCTGGCCAGCCCCTCGCGCGCACTGCCGTGGTCGTAGCCGGCCACCGGGCCAACGGCCTGACGCGCCCACAGGGCGCTCTTGAGCAGGCCCTGCAGGTCCAGGATCAGGTCATAGCGCGATTCGCGCAGTTGTGCGCGCAAGGCCGCCATGGCCGACCAGGTGTCACGCCGGAACAAACGATGACGCCACTTGCGCCACGACAGCGGCAGCACCCGTCGCACGCCCGGGTGCAGCGCCGGGATCGCGGCAAACGGCGCTTCGACCAGCCAGTCGACCTCGATGCCGGGAACGGCACGGTGCATGTCGCTGAGCGCCGGCAGGGCATGCACCACGTCACCCATCGACGAGGTCTTGACGATCAGCAGTCTCACGCGGGGCTGCGCCGCTGCTCGTCGACCAGCACCGGGTTCAGGCGCGGGTCGTTGTACATCTTGAACTGCCGGTACACCTTGAAGAACGCGCGCCCGGCCATGGCGTCGCGAATCAGCTCGTCCAGGCAGGCGCCCAGGTCATGGCGCTGCTGAAGCAGGCGCTCGAGCTTGACCGCACTGGCGGCACGGTGCGCGTCGTCGACGTCGGTGCGCGCCGTCTGCTCGCGCATGGCCCGCACCTTCAGCGCCAGGATCGACAGGCGGTCGATCATGCTGCCGGCGGTTTCGCTGTTCAGCCGGGCGCCGGCCGGCACCGTGACGTGTGATGCGTCGGACCGGGCCGACGCCTCGTCGACCAGCTGCAGCGCCACCAGCAGCAGCTCGTCGATGCGCTCGGTGGCATCGTTGCGCGCCTGGTTGAAACCGTCGATCGCACGCTTGTTGGCCGCGATCTCGGTGTCGGCCACGGTGCGCCGCCGCGCCAGGTCCTCTTCGGCCCATAACAGGCAATTGTTGCGGTGGTTGATCTGCACCCAATGCCACAAAGCGGCCTGCGGTGGTGGTGGTAGTGGTGGTGGTGGATCAGCCTGTGGCCAGTCGTCCTGGGCCAGCAGCCGGTCGTGCAGCGCGATGACGTCGAGGGCGAGAACGGGCTGGGCTGGCATGGCTGGGGGCGGCAGATGAGGGCTGGCAGATTGCCACCCATTATCGGCGCCATGCCGCACCGGGCCTCGATCAAAGTCTTCATCGCTTGATTGCGCAACGGTGCGAGCGAGGCGGTGCGTGCAGGCAACCTGTCCGCCACCGGCGGGCCTCCCCCATTGGGGCGAGATCTGCTGAGCGGCCCGGGCCGGCTTGACGAGCATCAGCCCGCCAACGACGACTTTGTTCGCGGCCGCCTTCGAGGTACGCAGCGGTCGGTGACAGCCTGCACACGAACCCTGGCTACCTCGGCCCTGAGCACCCGCGGCCGGGGGCACCCGGGCGCGGGGCCACCGCAGCGGGAATGACAGTACGGGGTCAGTTCGAGACACTTCATCCCAGCCCGAACCACAGGCCGAAGCTGCAGCAAGGACGCTTCGGGCGAAACCCCTCAACGTCTGACTCAGGAGATTCGATCATGTTTCGCCAACTCATCACCATCGCACTCGCCGCCTTCGCCCTCAACGCCTTCGCGGCGGCCGACGCCAACAAGGCCAGCCAGGCCGAGCTCGAAACCATCAAGGGCATCGGCCCCGGGCTGTCGGGCAAGATCCTCGATGCCCGCAAGGTCTCGTCGTTCAAGGACTGGACCGACCTGGTCGACCGTGTCTCGGGCATCGGCCCGGGAAACGCCACTCGCTTCTCGCAAGCCGGCCTGACCGTTGGCGACAAGGCCTACGTGGCTACTTCAGTTGATGCAGCCAAGCCAGCATCCAAGGGCGGTCGCAAGGCGGGCGCCAAGTCGGCCGAGTCGCGCCCGTAGCAGGAGTGCAAATCGGGCAGGGTCTCGCAGCCAGTCGGCCGCTCAGCGGTTCACGGCAGTTCGAGGTCCAGCCCGCTGTCCAAGGGCAGCAGATGCCCGGCACGGCGCGCCGCCGGGTCGGCGCGGTCCCAGGCAAAGAACTGGTTCACCTCGTCGGCTCGTGCGGCCACATCGGCCTCGCCCAGCGCCATCAGCTCACGCGTGTACGGTGCCTCGAACAGCAGGTAGCTGGCCAACGCCGACCCACCGTGGGCCTCCTTGCCCTTGCCACCCACGCCAACCCCGCGCAGCAATGTGCGCACCGCCGCCGGCAGGCTGCCGAGATGGCGCGCGGCCACATCATCCAGGCGCTGGCTGGGCGCGATCACCAGCGACTCCAGCGGCCGCAGCGGCGTGTCCTGGCGCACACCGTCGGGCAGCAGCGCCAGCGTGCGGTTGATGCGCTGCATGCGCTCGATGTCGACCGCCAGCGCGTCGAGGAAGATGTTGGCCATCGCATGGCCGGCAATCTGCGCCAGGCTGGGGTACCCCTCGGCCTGCACCTGGCGTGCCGCCGCCGGCTCATGCATGCGGCCGGCGCCGATGATCAGCAGGCGTTGCGCCCCCAGGTGGATGGCCGGTGACAACGGTGCGGTTTGCCGCATCGATCCGTCGCCGTACCAGCCGACCCCGTCACCGCAACGGATCTGCGCCGCCGGGAAGACAAAGGGAATCGCCGACGACGCCAGCAGATGGGTGTACGAGATCGGCGCCTGCACGACTGCGCGCTGCGTGCGCGACCAGGGTTCGACCGGGGCGCCGGAACTGTAGAAGGTGACGTGTTCGCCACTGGTGTAGCTCGACGTCGTGACCGCCAGCGCGTGTAGCTGACGCTGCTCGAACATCATCGGCAGCCGGTCCAGCGGCACCATGCTGCGCAGCAATTCGGCCAGCGGCGCATTGTCGAGCAGTGATTTGGGACGCGCCTTGCGCCAGCGCGCGATCAGCCAGCCCATGGACAGCATGGTCAGCCACTGCGCGCCGCTGCGGATCACACCCAGCGAATCGGCGCGGTAGACCTGGTCGGCGCTGAAGTCCTGCCAGACCCTGGACAGCACTTCGACCGAGAGGTCGAAGCGGTCGGCATGGCAGGCCAGGGCAGCAGCATTGATGGCCCCTGCCGAGGTGCCGACGATGACGCCGAAGGGGCTGCGCAAACGCGCCCTGGGCCCGAGCTTTTCGCGCCGCATGCGGGCGATGGCCCGCAGCACACCGACCTGGTAGGCGGCGCGCGCGCCGCCGCCACTCAACACCAGCCCCGTCAGCGGAGTCTCGTACATGCCCACAATGTAAGCGGCGCACCGGGTCGCTCAGGCCAGGGAATCTCCGGTACGGTGCGGATGAAGGCCCGGCAGCCTCATTCGTAGACCACGTCGACCCTGGCGCCTGGGATCACGCTGCGCCAGCGCAGCAGTGCGTCGTCGCTGGGCCAGATGCGTCCATCGACACCGAGGTCGATTTCGGCCACAGCCAGCGCCCGCTGCAGCCTCAGGCGCACGGCCAGACCCTGACTCAGGTCACCCAGCTCGGTCTGCACCCTTCGAGCCGGCGATTGCATGACCAGTTCGGCCACCGGCGGCAGCGGCCCGCTCACGTCGACCATCAGGCAGCGGCCGAAGCGCGCACGCGCGCCGGCCAGGTCCCACACCTGCTGCACGCTCAGCCGCAGGCCACCGCCAAAGCGGTCGGGCTGCAGCTTGCCCTGCACGACGACCAGTTCGTCCTCCTTCAGCAGCTCGCGCTGCGCGCCCAGCGCATCCTCGTTGGCCACCACCTCGATGCTCTCGCTGCCGTCGTCCAATCTGAAGATCAGCACGCGCCCGCTGCGGCTGTTGGCCGAGCGGGGGTCGCTGACGATGCCGCTGATCACCTGCGGCTCGCGGCTGTCCACCAGCTCGGCAATCGCGCGCTTGTTGAAGCGCCGCACCTCGTCGGCATAGACGTCGAACAGGTGGCCCGACAGGTAGAAGCCGATGGCCGTCTTCTCCTGCTGCAGCCGCTCGCGCACGCCCCAGGGCTCGACCACCACCAGCGCCGGCTCCTGCGTGCTCGACCCGTGCACGTCGTCGCCGAAGTCGAACAGGCCGCCCTGCGCCTCGTTGGCCGCCTGCGTCTCGGCCCAGTCGAAGGCCAGCCCGACGCTGGCCAAGGCCATGGCTCGGTCGGCATGCAGTGCATCGAAGGCGCCGGCCTTGATCAGCGCCTCGACCGCGCGCTTGTTCACGCGTTGCTTGTCGATGCGCGCACAGAAGTCGAACAGGCTGCGGAACGGCCCACCGCCCTGTCCGTCGATGCCCTCGCGCGCAGCGACGATGGCTTCGATCGCGCCCTGCCCCGTGCCCTTGACGGCGCCCAGCCCGTAGCGCACCGTCTTGTCGTCGATCGGCTCGAAGCGGTAGACGCCGCGGTTGATGTCCGGCGGCTCGAAGCGCACGCCGAACAGCTTGGCGTCGGCCAGCAGCACCTTGAGCTTGTCGGTGTTGTCGGCCTCGACCGTCATGTTGGCGGCGTAGAACTCGGCCGTGCAGTGCACCTTGATCCAGGCCGTGTGGTAGGCCAGCAGCGAATAGGCCGCCGCATGGCTCTTGTTGAAGCCGTAGCCGGCAAACTTTTCCATCAGATCGAAGACCTCGTCGGCCTTCTTCTGGTCGATGCCCTTGGCGATGGCGCCGACGCGGAACTTCACGCGCTCCTTGGCCATCTCCTCGGCCTTCTTCTTGCCCATCGCGCGGCGCAGCAGGTCGGCGCCGCCGAGCGAGTAGCCGCCCATCACCTGCGCGGCCTGCATCACCTGTTCCTGGTAGACGAAGATGCCGTAGGTCTCGCCCAGCACCTGCGCCAGCAGCGCATGCGGGTATTCGATCTGCTCGCGCCCGTTCTTGCGCGCACAAAAGCTCGGGATGTTTTCCATCGGCCCCGGGCGGAACATCGCGTTCAGCGCGATCAGGTCTTCCAGCCGCGACGGTCTGGCGTCGCGCAGCATGCCCTGCATGCCGCGGGACTCGAACTGGAACACGGCCTCGGTCAGGCCGTCGCTGAACAGCTTGTAGACGCGTGCGTCGTCCAGCGGCAGGGTCTCGTAGTTGAAGTCACGCCGGCCGGGTCGGCGCGCGCGGATGAAGTCCTTGGCCAGTTCCAGGATGGTCAGCGTGGCCAGGCCCAGGAAGTCGAACTTCACCAGGCCGATGGCCTCGACGTCGTCCTTGTCGAACTGGCTCACCGCGCTGTCGCTGCCGGGCTGCTGGTACAGCGGGCAGAAGTCGGTGATCTTGCCCGGCGCGATCAGCACGCCGCCGGCGTGCATGCCGACGTTGCGCACGATGCCTTCGACGCGCGTGGCCAGGCGCAGCAGTTCGGCCACCTCTTCGTCGGCGGCCTCGCGCTGCTCGAGCTCGGGCGCCTCCTTGCGGGCATAGATGATGCCCGGATCGGGTTCGTCGGGCACCCTGGCCAGCGTCACCGTCTTGCCCGGCGGCGCCGGGATCAGCTTGGCGATGCTGTCGACATGGCCGTAGCCCATGCCCAGCACGCGGCCCACGTCGCGCAGCGCGGCCTTGGCGGCCATGGTGCCGAAGGTGGCGATCTGGCTCACCGCCTCGCGGCCGTACTTGTCCTTCACGTAGTCGATCACGCGGTCGCGGTTGCCCTGGCAGAAGTCGATGTCGAAGTCGGGCATCGACACCCGCTCGGGGTTCAGGAAGCGCTCGAACAGCAGCTTGTAGCGCAGCGGGTCGAGGTCGGTGATGAACAGCGCGTAGGCCACCAGCGAGCCGGCGCCCGAGCCGCGCCCCGGGCCCACCGGGCAGCCGTGCTCCTTGGCCCAGACGATGAAGTCCGAGACGATCATGAAGTAGCCGGGGAAGCCCATCTTGATGATGGTCGCGATCTCGAACTGCAGCCGATCGACGTAGGTCGGACGTTGGCGTTCGCGCTCCGCGTCGTCGGGATACAGCGCGAGCAGGCGGCGCTCCAGGCCGGCGAACGAGGCGAGCCGGAAATGCTCGTCCAGCGGTCGGCCGTCGGGCGTCGGGAAATCGGGCAGCTGCGGCTTGCCCAGCACCAGCGTCAGGTTGCAGCGGCGCGCGATCTGCAGCGTATTGGCCAGTGCACTGGGCACATCGGAAAAACGCTGCGCCATCTGCGCCTGCGTCTGGAAACACTGCTCGCTGGAGAAGCGGCGCACCCGCTTGGGGTTGGCCAGGGTCTCGCCTTCGGCCACGCACACGCGGGCCTCGTGCGCCTCGAAGTCGTCGGGCTCGAGGAACTGCACCGGGTGCGTGGCCACCACCGGCAGGCCCAGCTCGGCGGCCAGCGGCACGGCGGCGCGCACGTGCGCCTCGTGCGCGGGCAGTCCGGCACGCTGCAGCTCGATGTAGAAGCGGCCCTCAAAACGCTGCGCCAGCTGCGTGGCCACGGCAGCGGCGCGCGCCGCATCACCGGCCAGCAGCGCCATGCCGACCGCGCCCAGGTCGCCGCCCGACAGCGCGATCAGCCCGCCCGACAACTCGTCCAGCCATTCCCACTTGACCCAGGCCTGGGTGCGCTGCGCATTGCGTGTCCAGGCGCGGGCCAGCAACTCCGACAGGTTCAGATAGCCCTGGCTGTCCTGCACCAGCAGCAGCAGGCGGCTGGGCTGCTTGTCGGGTGCGTCGGGCAGGGGCTCGAGCCACAGGTCGACCGCCATCAGCGGCTTGACGCCCTGGGCGCGACAGGCCTTGTAGAACTTGACGGCGCCGAACAGGTTGTTCAGGTCGCTGAGCGCCAGCGCCACCTGGCCGTCGGCACGCGCAGCGGCGGTGACGTCGTCGATGCGCAAGGTGCCGTCGACGACCGAATATTCCGAGTGCAGGCGAAGGTGGACGAAGGGCTGGGACAAGGTCATTGGTAGACGTTGGTTCCTAAGCGGCCCGAAGGCCGGGTTCAGAGCCAACGCCCTGTTCAAACCCCCCCCCCCGGCCTACCAGTGGTCTGTCGGCTCGCAGCATTACGCAGTCCTCCCTTTGCCAGGAGGTTTGCCCGGGTAGCGGATCGTTCCGCGCAGGCGATGCAATCCAAGGCTTTCAAGTACTCCGATCCCAGTGCTGGGCTTGGCCCGGCCGCAGGCTGCGTCCCGCTCGCTTGACGCGCAGGCTGCGCAGCCGCTTCTCGACGTAGGCATCCACGTCGATGAAGTGATTGGCCGCGTTGCCCGTTTGGAAGCTGCCCCCAGCCACGCAGCACCGGGTTGAGCTGGGCAATCACGCTTCGCACATCCTGATGACAGCGCCAGCGCGGGGTCAGCTCCCGCACACGCTCTCGCACTCGGTTCATCGCCTTGCGACCCGGCCAGTTCTGCAGGTAGTAGCGCCTGAGGCCCTTTGCTGCCACAGCCGCCCGCTCATGCGCTTGTGCAGATGACAGCCCAGGAAGTCAAAGCCCTCCCGGCCTTGCGTCAACACTACGCGCCGCGTCTTCTGCGCATGCAGCTTCAGCCCCAGCCGGCCCAGCACATGTTCGATGCGGCGCTGGCTTTCCGCAGGCCTGTGCGCTGCGGCACATCACCACGAAGTCGTCCGCATACCGCACCAGTTCGCCCAGATGCGCGCCATGCTTGGCCCACACCCGGTCCAGCACATGCAGGTAGATGTTCGACAGCAACGGCGATATCACGCCACCCTGCGGCGTTCCCGCCACCGGGTGGCTCACCACCCCGTCTTCCATCACCCCAGCCTGCAGCCACTGTCGCACCAACTTGAGCATCTTCCGGTCGCTGACCCGCTGACGCACCAGCGTTTGCAACTTGTCATGCTCGATGCTGCCGAAGTAGTTCTCGATGTCAGCATCCAGCACGTGATCCGCGCCTTGGTTGCCCAGTTGCCTGAGCCGCTGCAAGCCATCTGCGCACTGCGCTTAGGCCGGAACCCGACGAACACGGCCCGAAGTCCGCCTCGCAAATAGGCTCCAGCACCAGCTTGGCCGCCATCTGTACCACCCGATCCCGCACCGTCGGGATGCCCAGGGGTCGCTTCGCCCCATCTGCCTTTGGAATGTAGGCGCGCCGCACGACCTGCGCACCGTACGCGCCCGCGCGCAGCACCTCGCCCAGCTCTTCCAGGAAGCGCCGGACTCCGTACTGCTCGATTTCGCCGATCGTCAACCGATCAACGCCCGCTGCGCCCTTATTGCGGCGCACTCGCTTCACGCCTCGTGCAGGACGTCACCCCTGCACATCTGGCCGTACAACGCATGGAAGCGCCTTCCCGGTGCACGCTTGGCTGCGGCCCAGAGCTGCCTTTGCAGTTGTCGCACTTTGTCGCTCGGTTCATCACCGACGGGGTCGTTAGGCACGGTCTGGCCGGCCATTCCTCGCGCTACCCGCTCCATCAGCATGACCACCGCAGGGACCCTTCCCCAGCCGCGTTATGCCGCACGGCCTTCGTCGGCACGGCTGGCGCCGCCCCGTCCGGTACTACGATCCCCTCGGACTCCCGCTGCGCACGACTCGACTTCGCCTTGGGCTTATACGAGCTCGCATGCCCTGACAAGGGCCGCGCAGACGGGCCTCTCACGTTCCGCTCCAGTCCTTGCACGCGTGCTGCGCCCCATACCCCGCCGCAGCCACCAACGCGCTTCGGTTCTTGCGCCAGCGGTGTTGCCTTCGCCGTGAAATGAGCGGCTCGGCCTGCGGGTTGTAAATCTGTCGAGGCTGCAGGCTTCACTTCATGTTGCGGCCCGCGTGCTTGCTCCCCGCTGAACGGCTTGCGCCGCTTCACGGGCTCTTGACGCCCCGCTCGGGCACGGAGGTCTCCCTCCACTGCCTGGGGCCTGCTACCCGGCGCTCCGACGCCTACCGGGACGGGACTCTCACCCGTTGGACTGGCGCAGCATGCAGCAGCACTACCTTCCCCCTTCGGGTTCAGTCGCACCTTTGCTTCGTGACGCACCATCGGGGCATTATCGGCGTGGCCCTTTCCTACAATGCCGGGGTGTCGACCGTGTTGAACATCGCCGCCTACCGCTTCGTCGAACTCGCCGACCTGGCCACCTTGCAGCAGCAGCTGCTGGCGCGCGCACGGGCGGCAGCCCTCAAGGGCACGGTGCTGCTGGCGCCCGAAGGCATCAACCTCGTCCTGGCCGGCACGTGCGACGCGCTGCAGCCCTGGCTGGCCGAGCTGCAGCAAGACCCGCGCCTCGCTGCGATGGGCGTCAAGCGCAGCTTCAGCAGCGACCAGCCCTTTCGCCGCCTGCGCGTGAAGATCAGGCGCGAGATCATCCGCATGGACCAGCCCACCGTCCGCCCTGCTGCGGGCCGGGCGCCCGTGGTCGACGCGCCCACGCTGGCACGCTGGCTGCAACGCGGGCGCTGCGACGAGGGGCGCGAGCTGGTGCTGCTGGACACGCGCAACGGTTTCGAGGTCGACCAGGGTGCCTTCGAAGGCGCCATCGACTGGCGGCTGCAGCGATTCAGCGATTTTCCGGCGCAGCTGCAACGGCGCAGTGCCGCGCTGCAGGACAAGACCGTGGTCAGCTACTGCACGGGGGGCATCCGCTGCGAGAAGGCCGCGCTGTGGATGCGCGAACAGGGCCTGCCGCATGCCTTGCAGCTCGACGGCGGCATCCTCGGGTACTTCGAACAGGTGCCGGGCGCGCCGCACTACCGCGGCCATTGCTTCGTGTTCGACGAACGCGGGGCTCTGGACGCCCGCCTGCAAAGCACCCGATGAGCAGCTGGATCATCCGCATCGTGGGCATCCTGATGATGCTCACCGCACTGGCGCTGGCGATGTCGCGCGCGCCCGACCGGCCGGTCGAGACCCTGGTCGCCCGCTGGGCACCACCGCCGTCGGACTTCATCGAGGTGAAGGGTCAGCTGGTGCACTTGCGCGACGAAGGGCCGCGAGACGACAGCACACCCATCGTGCTGCTGCACGGCACCTCGGCCAGCCTGCACACCTGGGAGGGCTGGGCCCACGTGCTGAAGACCGAGCGCCGCGTGATCACGCTGGACCTGCCGGGCTTCGGACTGACCGGGCCCTTTGCCGGCCAGTACGCTGCCGACGACTACCACGGTGACACCTACGCGCGCTTCATCGTCGACGTGCTCGACACGCTGAAGCTGCAGCGCGTGGTGCTGGGTGGCAATTCGCTGGGCGGCGAGATCGCGTGGCGCTTGGCCACGCTGGCGCCGGCGCGTGTGGGTCGGCTGATCCTGGTCGACGCCGCCGGGCCGGCCTTCACGCCCGAATCGGTGCCCATCGGATTCATCTTCGCGCGCCTGCCGGGGCTGCGCTGGATCAGCGAATACGTGCTGCCGCGCGAACTGGTGGCGCAAAGCGTGGCCAATGTCTACGGTGACCCGTCGCGCCTGAGCAGCGCCGTCGTCGACCGCTACTTCGAGCTGGCACTGCGCGAAGGCAACCGGCGCGCGCTGGGCCTGCGGCTGCAGCAGATGGACATGGGCGCCGACGCCGGCCGCATTGCCGGCGTCACGCAGCCGACGCTGATCCTGTGGGGTGGGCGCGACCGCCTGATCCCGCCATCGGTGGCACGGGTGTTCGAGCAGCAGATCAAGGGCAGCCGACTGGTTGTGCTGCCCGGGCTGGGGCATATGCCGCAGGAGGAAGACCCGGTGCGCAGTCTGCAGCCGGTGCAGGCCTTCATCGGCTGGAAGTGAGCCCGCCCCAGGTTCACCCAAACCGCCCCTGCAGAAACCACAGCGGCTGCGTTTCGTCGGTCACCGGCAGACGGGCACGGTAGACCCACACCAGCGCGCCGTCCATGGCCTGGGCGATGAAGTAGTCGCGCGTGGC
Source organism: Rubrivivax sp. (assembly GCA_016707445.1). Lineage (GTDB taxonomy): Bacteria > Pseudomonadota > Gammaproteobacteria > Burkholderiales > Burkholderiaceae_C > Rubrivivax. The sequence continues at coordinate 728,396 of JADJHR010000003.1, read as the reverse complement.
CAGGTCGGCGTCCCACCAGCCCGATTCGATGCGCTCGGGCCCGACCAGCAACTGCAGCGGCCGGCCTTCGAGCAAGGGCATGGCCTGACGCTCGGCCAGCGGCAGTGGATCGGGCAGCAACCACACCGGGCGTGTCAGCGGCCAGTCGCCGGTGCTGGCGGTGGCGGTGGCAGTGACACGGGCAGTGACGGCAGCGGCGCCCGTCAGCGTGGACAGTGCCGGCAGCGTGCGGCTGGCGCGCTCGGGGCGATGGTCGGCCACCGGCTGCAGGCGCTGCACCTGCTCGTCTCCCAGGCGCGCGCTCAGGCGCTCGATCAGGCGCAGCAGGCCGAGCTGGTCGCTGTGCCGGGTGGGGAACAGCTCGGCGTTCGGGGCTTCCTGCAGCGCCAGTTCATGGCAGTGCAGCTGCAGCTCGAGCGTGGGCGCGGCCAGCTGCACGCGGGCCAGGCGCTCGCGCAGCAGGCCTTGCAGATGGGCGCCGTCGACCGCCGGCTCGGCCAGTTCGATGCGCAGCTCGGTGGCCGCGGGCGTGGGTGCATCGGGGCGATACCGGGCCTCATGGTGCATGCACAGCGTGAAGGCGCGCACGCGCGCACGCCGCGCCTGCGCCCAGGCCACCAGCTGCGCCAGCAGCAGCGCGGCGCCGTGCAGCACCTGCTCGGCATGGTCGGCGCGCATCGCCAGCTCGAGCCGGCAGCGAAAGCGTTCGGGCGCGGTCAACCACACGCGCGGGTCGGGCCGTGTGCCGCGGGCACGGTCCAGGTCGTCGAGCAGGTCTTCGCCGAAACGCCGCGCCAGCCCGGCACGCGGCAGGCGCAGCAGGTCACCCAGGTGGCGCAGCCCCATGCCCTGCAGCGCCTCCCAATGTTCGCGCCCGGGGCCGAGCAGCCACACTGGGGCGCGGTCGAGCAGTTGCTGCAGCGCCGCCAGCTGGCTGCGCTGCGGGCCGTCGGCCAGATCGTCGCGCCAGCGCGCCAGCAGCGCCGCACCCAGCGCCGTGGCTGCACCGGCGATCTGCACACGATGGCCCAGCGGCGCCAGTGCCGAGCGCAGGCGGCGCAGCAGGGCGTCGGCGCCACCGAAGTAGCGCAGACAGCTGGCCACCTCGAGCAGCACCGTATGCCCGTCGACCGCCACCGCCGGCGTGAAAGCCAGCGCCGCATGCACCACTGCCTGCAGCGCCTGCGCGTCACGCGTGGCATCGGCCTGCCCGCACAGCAGATCGGCGGCCAGTGCCAGCGCGGTGGCACGCTTCAACCCGGTCTGAACGCCAGCCTGGGCGGCGGTGGCGTTGACAGCCTGCACCCGGTGATCGGCCAGCAGCGCCACCGGGCGCTGGCGCTGCTCAGCGCCGAGCGTGGCGACGAAGGCCTCGAGTGACAGCCACGGCAGGTGGACGGCAAACCACAGCATGAGACAGCAGCCGCAGCAAGACTGCCCTCAATCGTGTTCGGCGGCTTCGGCGCATGCCGGCATCGCCGCATCGGCCACCGGCAGCAGCACATCACGCAGCGCACGCGCACGCGCCGGCGCCGACAGCACCGGCGCCAGCGGCAGCAGCAGCGGCTGCAGCAGCGGTGGCCCGCGGCGCTTGACGATGCGCAGCGCCAGCTCATCGGGGCCGGCCGATGCCAGCAGCAGGCGCAGCGGCGCGGCACTGGGCCGCGCCTGCGCCTGCAGCTCTCGAAAAAGAAAGGCCGGCCCGTCGTGCGCCTGCGCGGCCAGCTGCAGCCGACGCAAGGCGTCGGGCCGCAGGCGCGGGCCCGGCCAGGCCAGCAGCGCCCCGACATGGCCGCTCTTGAGCGACTGCTCCAGCGCCCACAGGATGTCAGCCGCCGGTGGCAGCGCGCGTGCCCGGTCCTGCAGGCCGTCACGCGGGCGCACCAGCACCAGCTGCGTCAGGTCCAGCCCCAGCGATGCCAGGGCCCAGGCGCACAGTGCCGCCGGTGGGTCGAACAGCATCACGCTGCGTCCGCCCCGTTGCACCGCCGCCAGCACCGGCGCCAGCAGGCGGATCTCGCCGATGCCGGGGTGCGGCAGCAGCAGTTCGGTCAGCGCACGCGCCGGCCAGCCGCCGCCGGGCAATTCGGCATCGAGCGTGGCAAAGCCGCTGGCCCACACCGCGTCGCGCTGCCGACCCACCTGGTGCGCGCGCCACAGCGCCGGGTGCAGGTGCTCGAGATCAGGCAGCCCAGGCTGCGGCGCTGCGGCCGGCAGGGCCGGCCAGTCGGGCCGGTCGGGCAGGTCGGGCAGGTCGGGCAGGTCGGGCAGGTCAGGGAAGAGACGTTGGGCTGAATCGGCGGGCACTGGAAGACTGTATGTTCATACAGTCTTTGATGCAAGCACCCGGCGCCGGCCGGCCGCCGGCTGATCGACCTGCCCTGCCTTACGATGAAGCCCCGCCGCCCCTGCCGATCTGCCTGTGCGAATACTGCTCGTCGAGGACGACAAGATGCTCGCCGACGCCCTGTGTCGTGCGCTGGTCCAGTCCGCCCACGCCGTCGACGTCACCGCCACCGGCGAAGAGGCGGACAGCGTGCTCACGACCGCGAACTACGACCTGGTGATCCTCGACATCGGACTGCCCGGACTGAGCGGACTGGATGTGCTGCGCCGCCTGCGCAATCGCAAGTCGCACGTGCCGGTGCTGATGCTCACCGCGCTGGACACGCTGGCCGACCGCGTGCGCGGCCTGGACCTGGGCGCCGACGACTATCTGGCCAAGCCCTTCGATCTGCCGGAGCTGGAGGCGCGTGTGCGCGCACTGCTGCGGCGCAGCCCGCAGTCGACCCTGTTCCTGCAGCATGGCCGGCTGAAACTGGACACCGTGGGTCGGCGTGTCTCTTATGACGACCAGCCGGTCGAGCTGTCGGCGCGCGAACTGGCGGTGCTCGAGCTGCTGCTGCTGCGCGAAGGCCGTGTCGTCAGCAAGGAGCACATGGTCAACCACCTCTACGGCTGGGGCGACGAGGTCGGCGCCAATGCGATCGAGGTCTACGTCTATCGCATCCGCAAGAAACTGCAGCCGCTGGGTTGCGAGATCCGCACGGTGCGCGGCATGGGTTACCTGATGGAACGCATCGATGACCCGGCCTGAGCCTCGGCTGCAGTCCCAGTTGCTGGGCTGGCTGCTGGGGCCCTTGCTGGCCCTGCTCGTGCTCGATACGGCGGTGACCTACTGGACCTCACTGAAGTTCTCCAACCGGGCCTACGACCGCTCACTGCAGGAGATTGCCCGCGAGGTGGCGCTGCACGTCAAGGTCGATGCGCAGGGCCGGCCCCGCGTCGAGATGTCACCGGCGGCAGAGCGCATCCTGCTGCTCGACGAATCAGACCGACTCGCGTACCGGGTGTCGAATCAGGCCGGCGCACTGATCAGCGGTGACACCGGACTGGGCGCGCCGCCGGGGCCCGTGGCCAGCCAGACCACGCCGCTGTTCTACGGCGACAGGCTGCAGGGCGACCCGGTGCGTGTCGTCGCACGCTGGGTCGCACCCGAGCACAGCGGGGCAGCGCCCGACCGCGTGCTGGTGCAGGTGGCCGAAACCATGAACAAGCGCAACCGGCTGGCCTGGGAGATCCTGGCCAACGTGGTCGTGCCGCAGCTGCTGCTGATCCTGATGGCCTTGCTGGCGGTGTACTTCGGTGTCTCGCGCGGTCTGCTGCCGCTGAAGAAATTGCAGCGCGCGGTGTCAGACCGCTCGCATCTCGACCTGACGCCGGTCACGCTCGATCGCGTGCCGCGCGAGGTGCGGCCGCTGGTGGACGAGGTCAACGACCTCATGCGGCGCCTGGGCCAGACGCTGGACTTCCAGAGCCGCTTCATTGCCGACGCCTCGCACCAGTTCAAGACGCCAGTGGCCGGCCTGAAGGCGCAGATCGAACTGGCCCTGCGCGAGGACGACCCGCAGCGCCTGCGTCACTCGCTGGCGCAGCTGCACGTCGGCGTCGACCGCCTGTCGCGCCTGGTCCAGCAGTTGCTATCCCTCGCCCGCAACGAACCTGGCGCAACCCCTCGGGTGCAGATGCAGGCACTCGACCTCAAGGCCTTTGCGCTCGAGATCAGCATGGAGTGGGTGCCGCTGGCGATCAGGAACGACGTCGACCTCGGTTTCGAGGGCGCTGAAGACCCGGTGTGGATCGACGCCGAGTCCGACCGGCTGCGCGAGCTGATCAACAACCTGATCGACAACGCCGTTCGATACAGCCGCAAGGGCGGCCGTGTCACGGTGGTGGTCGACCGCGGCGAAGGCGGGCACGGCCGGCTGTCGATCAGCGACGACGGGCCGGCCATCCCGGTCGAGGAGCGCGGCCGGATCTTCGAGCGCTTTCATCGACTGCTGGGCACCAGCAACGATGGCAGCGGGCTGGGCCTGGCGATCGTGAGCGAGATCGCCACGCTGCACGGCGCGCACATCACGCTCGAAGAGGATGTCGACGGCGTGGGCAACACCTTCAGCGTGCTGTTTCCGGCACGCCATGCCAGCCTCCCGGCGCTGGCCTGACCCCTGCCCGTAAGCCTGGTGACAGCTGGGCGACATCGTGCCGTCAGCCTGGCGGCAGAAAGGCGTCAGCGCGCGCACCTAGCCTCGTGGGTCACGGGGTCGCTCTTCGGCTCCGGCATGCCCTCAGGAGCCCTGATGTCTCTCGCCAGCCCCGAATTCTGGATCGCGCTGTTCCAGATCATCATGATCAACATCGTGCTCAGCGGCGACAACGCGGTCGTCATCGCGCTGGCCAGCCGCTCGCTGCCGCCGACTCAGCAGAAGAAGGCCATCATCTTCGGCAGCATCGGCGCCATCGTGTTGCGGCTGCTGCTGACCTTCTTTGCCGTCATGCTGCTGGCGCAGCCCTACCTCAAGCTGGTCGGCGCCGCGCTGCTGCTGTGGATCGGCATCGGCCTGCTCAAGAGCGACGGCGATGAAGGTGATCTGAAGGCACATTCGAACCTGATCGCTGCCATCAAGACCATCATCGTGGCCGACCTGGTGATGAGCCTGGACAACGTGATCGGCGTGGCGGCGGCGGCCAAGGGCAACGTGCCGCTGCTGGTGATCGGCCTGGCGATCAGCATCCCGCTGATCATCTACGGCAGCACCATGATCCTGAAACTGATGACGCACTACCCGGTGATCGTCACGATCGGTGCCGCGCTGCTGGGCTGGGTGGCCGGCGAGATGGCCATCTCCGATCCCGCCGTCGGCGGCTGGATGGCCGCGCACGGCACGTTGCACCTGCTGGCACCTGCGGTGGGGGCGGTGATGGTCGTGGTGGTCGGCAAGTGGCTGCTGGCCCGTGCGCAGGTGGCGCCGGCGGCAGTGGCCGAGCAGGCACATTGATGGCGCAGGAGCCGACATGAACAAGATCCTGGTTCCCGTCGACCCCGCCGACCCTGCACGCACCCGCGAAGCCCTGCAGACCGCCGTGCGCATCTACGCGCAAGGGCCGGTGGACGTGCACCTGCTGAGCGTGCAACCTTTGCTGACCCGACACGTGGCGATGTTCTTCGGCGGCATCGAACTGCAGAACCTGCAACATGCCGCCGGCGACGACGATCTGGCCGCCGCGCGCGAGACCCTGGCCCACCAGAACGTGCCCTGCAGCAGCAGCGTGCGCATCGGTCGCAGCGCCGAAACCATCGCCCGCACGGCGCGCGAACTCGGCTGTGACCGCATCGTCATGGGGCCGGACGGCGTCGCCCGGCTGGCCGACAAGGTCTTCGGCACGCTGGCGCAACAGGTGCGCCATCTGCTCGGCGCCACCGGCGACTGCCAGGTGATCGGCTCCTGACCGCCCAAACGCCCTTCAAAGCGCCAGCAAGCCCGCCACCTGCTCGCGCAGGCGCTGCGGCGTCACATCGGCCGGCGCCACCGCCGGCCCGGCCACCAGGCCGACCCGGCTGAACAGCCCGCGGCGAAACGGCCGCACCATCGCGTTGCCCTGTTCCACGCGCGAGAAATACGAACCCCACAGGTTCTGCAGCGCCACCGGCACCACCGGCACCGGATGCGTCTGCAGGATCTTCATGATGCCGCCCCTGAACTCACCCAGCTGGCCGTCGCGTGTGATGCCGCCTTCGGGAAAGATGCACAGCAGTTCACCTTCGGCCAGCACCTGGCGCGCCTGCGCGAAGGCGGCTTCGTAAGTCTTCGGGTCGTCCTTCTGCGGCGCGATCGGGATCGCCTTGGCAAGACGGAACATCCAGCCCAGCACCGGAATGGCGAAGATGCGCTGGTCCATGATGAAGCGGATGGGTCGCGGGCTGGCCGCCATCAGCAGCACCGCGTCGACGAAGCTGACGTGGTTGCACACCAGCACTGCGGCGCCCGTGGTCGGGATGTGCTCGTCACCACGCAAGCTGAAACGGTAGATGCAGCGAGTGAGCACGAATGCCACGAAGCGCAGCAGGTACTCGGGCACCAGCATGAAGATGTAGAACGCCACCACCGCATTGAGCAGACCGACGATCAGGAACACCTGCGGGATCGTGAAATGCAGCCCCAGCAGCAGGCCCACGCCGATCGAGCTGACGATCATGAACAAAGCGTTCAGGATGTTGTTGGCCGCGATGATGCGGGCCCGGTGCGTGGGCTGGCTGCGCAGCTGGATCAGCGCGTACATGGGCACGCTGTAAATGCCGGCAAACAGTGACAGCAGCGCCAGATCGGCCATCACGCGCCAATGTGCGGCCTGGTCGATGAACTGCGACAGGCTCAGGCCCAGTGCCGGCGGCAATGCGCGTGAGGCGAAGTAAAGGTCGATCGAGAACACGCTCATGCCGATCGCGCCCAGCGGCACCAGGCCGATCTCGACATGGCGGCGGCTGAGCATCTCGCACAGCAGCGCACCGGTGCCGATGCCGATCGAGAACACCACCAGCAGCAGCGAGGCAACCTGCTCGTTGCCGTGCAGCACGTTGCGCGCGAAGCTGGGGAACTGGCTGAGAAAGACGGCACCGAAGAACCACATCCAGCTGATGCCCAGCAGCGAGCGAAAGACGACCACGTTTTGCCGCGCCAGCAACAGGTTGCGCCAGGTCTCGCTGAACGGGTTCCAGTTGATCTTCAGGGTCGGGTCGGTCGGCGCAGACACCGGCACCGCCTGCGCCAGCACGCGGCCCAGCACCGCCAGCGCCACGCAGGCCCAGGCCGTGTCACGCGCGCCGGTCTCGGGGATGGCGATCATCAGTCCGCCGGCCACGTTGCCCAGCAGGATGGCGACAAAGGTGCCCATCTCGACCATGCCGTTGCCGCCGGTCAGCTCACGCTCGCTCAGATGCTGCGGCAGGTAGGCGAACTTGACCGGCCCGAAGAGCGTGGAATGCAGGCCCATCAGCGCCACGCACAGCAGCAGCGCCGGCACGTTGTGCGCGATGAAACCCCAACCCGCCAGCAGCATGATGCCGATCTCGAGCGTCTTGACGAAACGGATCAGCACGGCCTTGTCGAGCTTGTCGGCCAGCTGCCCGCTGGTGGCACTGAACAGCAGGAACGGCAGGATGAAGAGGGCACCGATCACCAGGCCCGCCGACTCGGGCGGCAGCCAGCTCACGTGCAGCTGGTAGGTCACCATCACCGTGAAGGCAAACTTGAACAGGTTGTCGTTGCCGGCACCCAGAAACTGCACCCAGAAGAAGGGTGCGAAGCGGCGCTGCGACAGCAACGCAAACTGGTTCGGGTGCTCGTGCGCAGCGGGGCCTGTGTCCAAGGGCATCCTCGATCGAAACCGGCCGCGGCCGGTGGAGCCGGACTGTAGCGGGCATCGCCGTGGCGCAAGCCCACTGCCACGGCGATCGGCGCACCGGACGCGCGGCCGGCGCGGGGCGGCCAGGCGAACACCCAGTCGATCAGCCGGCGGGCGTGTCCAGCACCATGAAATCGAGCCCTGCGATGCCGACCAGCTGCGCCAGCGACATCGTTGCCGGACTGACGAAGTTGTCGCTCGACCCCGAGATTCCCCAGGGGTTGTAGACCAGCACGTCGGTGTTGTTCGGGTCAGCCGGGTTGGGATCGATCATGAAATGCGCGTGGCCGCCGACCAGCACCGAGTTGCCGGCCGCATCCTTCAGCGCGTCGTTCACACCCAGCCAGACCGTCTTGCCGGCGTTGATCAGGCCCTTGAGGTCGAGCACCAGCTGGTCCGTGGCGGCGGCGCTGCTGCGGTCGACCTCGCGCGTGACGATGTAACCGTTATTGCCGAAATTGGCGCCCGGGAAGGAGTACGAGATCACCTTGCCGGCGATCAACGCCCCCAGTGGATCGCCCTGCCCGCCTTCGATGGCGGCGAAACTGTTCTGGCCGGTGGTCTCGGCACGCGGCAGAAAAGCCAGCGAATTGGCCTGTGCATAGGCCTTCTCCATCAGCGGCACCCAGATCTCGCCATTCAGGTCCTTGCTGGCCGAGCCTGCGAACGCGACCTTGGTGGTGTCGGACGGGTTCACCGGCAGCATGTCGTTGACCGTCACCCATTGCGCTTGCCCGTTGGCGTCGAAGAAGCGCACGCCCCAGGACCGAACGCCGTCGATCGTGCCGTTGTCGACGAACATGGCCTGCAAGGCATCGGGCTTGCTGGCCGCCAGGCCACCCATGGCGGCGATCAGGTAGCAGTCGCCGGCCGTGCCCTGAACGACGTCAGTCACCGTGATGCCGTCGACGAACAACGTGCCGCTCGACTTGCCGTAGGTGGTGGTCACCGCCTTGGGCGCGCCCGTGGCCGAGTCGCCGGCGGTGGCCGTGCTGGGCATGTCGCCACCCAGCAACCACTTGCTGACGAGCTTTTCGGCCACCGAAACCGATGATCCCGCACCCAGGCTGCCGAGTTCCGAACGCTGGGTCTCGCCCCCGTTGAAGAAACGGTTGGCGTCCGATCCGTCGACCATCTTGCCGAGCACGAACGACAGATAGTCCGCGGCCGCACCTTCGCCTGCAAAGGCCGCCTTGCCGCGCGCGGCCAGGGCCTGCAGGTCGGCCACTTCCTGCGCCGTGATCGGCGCATCGTTGCTGTCCTTGTGCGCCTGGATCACGGTCTTGAACATCGTCACCAGTTCAGCGTAGGTGATCGTGTTCGCAGCCGTGCTCATGGCGCCGGCGCTCAGGGCCCGCGCGTCGGACTGGCCGGTCGCCGTCGACGACAGCGCCTGCTCGACCGCGTGGCGGATGGCGTCGTTCTTCAGGATGCTGGTCCAGCCCGCCGGCGCCGGCAGGTCGTGGTTGCCGTCGATGTCGACGCCCAGGCTCAGCTCCAGGTCGTGCATCGCGGCACCGGACAGCAGCGACCCGCTGGTGTAGGCGCCGGTGGCGTCGAAGGTCGCGTCGAAGATCTCACCCGTGGGGGCCTGGGCAAAGACCTCGAAGTCGGCGCCCTGGCCACCGCCTCGACAATCTCCCAGCCGGCGGGCAGCAATTGATCGTCCAGCCCCTGGCCACCCAGGGTCAGGGTCATGGGCTCAGCAGTGCCAGTGCCCACCTGGTAAAAACCCAGTTCGTTCATATACAGGTTGGCCGCCCCGCCCTGCAGCAGGACCGGGCCGCTGCCGAAGCCGCCGCTGTCGTTGAGGTCGACCTTGTACTGGTCTTCGACAGCAAACGTCTGCGCCTTGTCCAGCACGGCCACCGATGTCGGGTCGACATGACCGGCGGCGTTCACCTTGACCTCCACGATCATGTCGTTGTCGGCATCGTTGCGCACGAACAGGCGGTACCCGCCCTGGCCGTTGGACTCGGCTGCGACGGCGGAAAAACCGAAGGTCGAATCGTCCACCGCGGCGCCGGAGAAGGTGACCTTCACCAGATGGGTGGGATCAGGACCGATCGACCAGCTGGCATCAGTGTTGGCAAGCAGCGTCGCCGACCCGATGTAACGGACCTGCGGTTCAAGTACCTCGACCTTGGCGTTGAGCATGATTCGGACTCCGTGGCGTTGTGTGTCGGGATCGCAGCAGGCTCGCGGCGCAGGGCGTCTTTGAGCTGTAGGGAATTCTCATGAGCAATCCGTGCACCGCCATCGCGACCGACCCTGAACGTGAATAATCCCGTCGTCAGGCCAGTCAGCCAGGGCCGAGCGCACGCCGCAGCACCGCCCCGCACAGGTCGAGCGCACTGTGCGCCTCGTCGATCACCCGCCCCATCGTGATGAAGCCGTGGATCTGGCGTTCGAAACAGATGTACTGCGTGCGCACGCCGGCGGCCGACAGCGCGTCGGCGTACTGCCGGCCCTCGTCGCGCAGGGGGTCGAAGCCGGCCGTCAGCACCAGCGCCGGCGGCAGGTGCGACAGGTCCTGGGCCAGCAGCGGCGACGCCCGCCAGTCGGCCCACTGCTGCGGGTCGGTGATGTAGTGACGGCGGAAATAGGCGATGGTGTCGGCCGTCAGCACATAGCCCTGGCCGTTGTGGCTGTGCGACGGCGCCACCGCACGCATGTCGGTGGCAGGGTAGATCAGCAGTTGCAGCTGTGCCGCCGCTTCGCCGGCGTCGCGCATCGCGATCGCGGTCACAGCAGCCAGGTTGCCGCCGGCGCTGTCGCCACCCAGCGCCATGCGCGTGGCGTCCAGCCCGTGGGCAGCGCCATGTTCGCGCACCCAGCGTGCGGCAGCATGCGCGTCGTCGACCGCGGCCGGGAAGCGGTGCTCGGGCCCCAGCCGGTAGTCGACCGACAGCACCGCGCAACCGCTGTTGACACACAGCTGGCGGCAGACCACGTCGTGCGTGTCCAGGTCGCCAATCACCCAGCCACCGCCGTGGTAGTAGACCAGCACCGGGTGCGGCCAGGTGCCCTGCACAGGCTCATACAAGCGCATGGGCAGCACGGCGTGTTCGCCGGCGGCGTGCAGTTCGCGCACCGCACCCACGGCTGGCGGATCGGGCTGGGTGATGGCGCGGCGCTCGAGGTAGAAGCGGCGCGCTTCCAGGTGGTCCAGCGTGTGCGTGGGCGGCACCTGGCGGGCCACCATCAGGTCGATCAGGGCACGGGCTTGCGGGTCGAGCATGGACCTTCTCCGGTTCCGTTCGGGGATGTTGTCGCCGCTGATCATCGGCCCTGCACGATGATCCCGGCATGAGCACTTTCCTGCCCTGCCCCTGCGGCAGCAATCGGCCGTATGCCGGGTGCTGCGCGCCCTGCCACGACGGCAGCACCCCGGCAGCAAGCGCCGAAGCGCTGATGCGCTCTCGCTACTCGGCCTATGTGATGGGCCTGTGCGACTACCTGCTGGCCAGCTGGCACCCGCGCACCCGGCCGGCCGCGCTGGCGCCGCCTGCACCCGGGCAACGCTGGCTGGGCCTGGACCTGCGCCGCAGCCGGCCGATCGATGACGACCATGCCGAGGTCGAGTTCGTCGCGCGCAGCAAGCTGGGCGGGCGGGCGCAGCGGCTGCACGAAGTCAGCCGCTTCGTGCGCGATGGCGGCCGCTGGTACTACGTCGACGGCGACTTGAAGTGAGCGGCGGTCACCCGACACGCACCGCGGCAGCGCCGACCCATGCCCTGGCGCAGGGATTCGAAACTGGCGCTGCCGTTCAGACCTGCTCGGCCACCATCTCGATCGCACCGCAGGGGCATTCGGCCACGCAGATGCCGCAACCTTTGCAGTAGTCGTAGTTGAATTCGAAGCGCTTGCCGGGCCCGAGCTTGATGACGGCGTTGTCCGGGCACACGCCATAGCAGTTGTCGCACTCGAAGCAGTTGCCGCAGCTCAGGCAGCGCCGTGCCTCGAACAGCGCGTTGTCCTCGGTCAGCCCGCCTTGCACCTCATCGAAGCTGCTGGTGCGCCGTGCCAGATCAAGCTGTGGCCGCATCGTCTTCGGCGCGTCGCTGTAGTACCAGGTGTTCAGTTGCTCGAACCTTGCCATCGCGTGCTTGGGGGCCGGGGCCCTCACGTCGCCGCGCAGCCAGGCGTCGATGTGGCGCGCTGCCTTCTTGCCATGACCGACAGCGACCGTCACGTTGCGCTCGGCCGGCACCATGTCGCCACCGGCGAACAAGCCCGGGCAGCCGGTCATCAGCGTGGCCGGATCGACCTTCACCACACCGTCGTCCAGCACCAGGCCGGGCACGCCGTGCAGCAGCGACAGGTCGACGTCCTGGCCCAGCGCCAGCACCAGCGAATCGGACTGCAGGGTCTCGAATTCACCGGTGGGCTGCGGCTTGCCGTCTGCATCGAGCGTCATCTTCTCGATCGTCAGTTCACCGTCTTCGCCGGCCTGCCGGATGGTCGACAACCACTTGACCATCACGCCTTCCTGCAGCGCTTCTTCGACCTCGAAATCGTGCGCCGGCATGCGGTCGCGCGTGCGGCGGTAGACGATCACGGCTTCGGTGGCCCCCAGCCGCTTGGCGGTGCGCGCCATGTCGATCGCGGTGTTGCCTCCGCCGTAAACCACCACCCGGCGGCCCAGCATCGGCTTGTCCTCGCCTTCCATCGAGCGCAGCACCGACACCGCGTCGAGGATGCGCGACGAGTCCTTCGCCGGTATGAAGGCGCGCTTGGCAATGTGCGCCCCCACCGCCAGAAACGTGGCGTCGTAACCCTGGAGCATCTCGGCCGTCAGGTCGGCCACCTTGCAGTTCAGCTGCAGTTGCACACCCATCTCGACAATGCGCTGAAGTTCAGCTTCGAGCACGTCGCGTGGCAGCCGGTACTGCGGAATGCCGAAACGCATCATGCCGCCCATCAGCGGCCCGGCTTCCTTGACGGTGACGCGGTGACCGGCGCGGCGCAGGTGGTAGGCGGCCGACATGCCCGAAGGCCCGGCGCCGATCACCAGCACATGCGTGCCACTTTCGGTGGTGGGTGGCTCGAAGCGCCAGCCGCGCCTGAGGGCTTCGTCGCCCAGGAAGCGCTCGACCGAGTTGATGCCTACTGCAGCGTCGAGTTGGCCGCGGTTGCACACGCCTTCACACGAGTGGTAGCAGACCCGGCCCATGATGGCGGGGAAGGGGTTGTCGCGCACCAGGTGGCGCCAGGCGGCTTCGTAGTTGCCACTTTCGGCGTGGTACAGCCAGCCCTGGATGTCCTCGCCCGCCGGGCACTGGGCATTGCAGGGCGGCAGCCGGTCGACATAGACCGGGCGCTGGCTGCGCCAGCTGCCGGTCTTGTTGGCCAGCGAAGACCCGGGGTCGAGCGTGATCGCGAAGGGTTTGCTCATGGCCTCAGCTTTCGTCCAGCAGGCCGAAACGGCGGATGTTGCGGTCGGCCTCGGCCTGGATCTGGGCGATCAGGTCGGGGCGGCCAGCGTCGGCAAACAGGTGCGCAAAGCGCTTCTGCGGCCGCAGATAGTCTTCGACCGGCACGCGGCGGCGGATCTTGGTGACCGCGGTGATTTCGCCCGCTTCGGCCTCGAACTCGGGGAACAGGCCGGTCTCGCGCGCCAGCCGCGCCAGCCGGATGGTGTCGTGGCTGGCCGCGCCCCAGCCCAGCGGGCAGGGCACCAGGATGTGCAGGTAGCGCGCGCCGTGCAGACCCATGGCGCGCTCGACCTTGGCCTCCAGGTCGCGCAGGTCGGCCACGGTGGCCGTGGCCACGTAGGGGATCTCGTGCGCCATCGCGATGCGGGGCAGGTTCTTGCCCTTGCCGAACTCGGCCCCCGGGTTCGGGCCCACGGCCTGCGTGGTGGCGGTGCGCGCGGCGTGCGGCGTGGCCGAACTGCGCTGCACGCCGGTGTTCATGTAGGCCTCGTTGTCGTAGCAGATGTAGAGCACGTCGTCGTTGCGCTCGAACATGCCCGACAGGCAGCCGAAGCCGATGTCGGTGGTGCCGCCATCGCCGCCCTGCGCGATGACACGCACGTCCTTGCGGCCGCCCTTGGCCGCCTTGACCTTCAGCGCCGCAGCGATGCCCGTGCCCACTGCGGCGGCGTTGCCGAACAGCGAGTGAATCCACGGCAGCTGCCAGGAGGTCTCGGGGTAAGGCGTGGAAAAGACCTCCAGGCAGCCCGTGGCGTTGGCCGCGATGATCTGGTTGTTCGTCGCGCGCATCGCCGCGTCGATGGCGTAACGCGCGCCCAGGGCCTCGCCGCAGCCCTGGCAGGCGCGGTGCCCCGAGGTCAGCGAGTTGCTGCGCTCGGTGCTGGCCTGCACGCTGCGCTGCTCGGGCGCAAGCAGCCGGTTGCCCACCGTGAAGGTGCCGGTCTGGTAGAACTTGATGGGCTCCGACGACTGCCGGGCCGCCCCAAAGTCGTCGGTCACCCCCTCGGGGGGCTCATGTCAATTCACCTTCGAGGCCACGGTGCCGACGTCGCGCAGCAGGTTCTCGGCGATCGGGCCGCTGCGCCGCACGCTGGCTTCGCGCGCCAGTTGGCGATTGACGATGCCCCAGTCGAGATCGAGGAAGGTCAGCGGCTCGAGCTTGTCGGCCACGGCCTCGTGCAGCATGCGCGCCAGCGACGCCTTGGTGATGGCGCGCCCGCCCAGCCCCGCCACGACCGTATACCCATGCAGTTGCAGCCCCGACAGCGCCAGCCGCACGTCGGTGCTGACGACGCCGCCCAGGCCTACCGAGAAGCTCTTCTCCAGCACCACCACGCGCCTGGCACCCTGCAGCGCGGCACGCACCGCGGCCAGCGGGAAGGGGCGGAAGGACTGGATGCCGAGCACGCCGATCTTCATGCCGCCGGCGCGCAGGTCTTCCACGGTGTCGCGCAACGTGCCGATCACCGAACCCAGCGCGACGACGATGGTCTCGGCGTCTTCGCAGTGGTAGGCGCGCACCAGGCCACCGGTGTTGCGGCCGAAGCGCGCCTCGAATTCATCGGCGATCTGCGGGATGCGTTCGAGTGCCATCTGCTGCTTGGCGTGTGCGAGGTAGCGCACCTCCATGAAGGCCTCCGGGCCGACCATGGCGCCGATGCTCACGGGGTCGGCGGTGTCGAGCACCTGGCGCGGCTCATAGGGCGGCAGGAAGGCGTCGACCTGCTGCTGCGTCGGCATGTCCACGCGCTCGACGGCGTGCGTCAGGATGAAGCCGTCCATGCACACCATCACCGGCATGCTCAGTTCCTCGGCCAGCTTGAAGGCCTGGATGTGCAGGTCCAGCGCTTCCTGGTTGTGCGCGGCGAACAGCTGGATCCAGCCGCAGTCGCGCTGGCTCATGCTGTCGCTGTGGTCGTTCCAGATGTTGATCGGCGCGCCGATGGCGCGGTTGGCCACCGTCATCACGATGGGCAGGCCCAGGCCGCTGGCGTTGTAGACCGCCTCGGCCATGAACAGCAGGCCCTGGCTGGCGGTGGCGGTGTAGGTGCGCGCGCCGGCGGCCGACGCACCGATGGCCACGCTCATCGCCGCGAATTCGCTCTCGACGTTGATGAACTCGCAGGGCGCAGCGCCCCGCCTTCACCAGCCGGCCGAGCGCCTTCGACGATGTGCGTCTGCGGCGAGATCGGGTAGGCACAGATCACATCGGGTCGTGCCAGCGCCACGGCTTCGGCCACCGCCACCGAACCTTCAATCTGCCTGAGCATGGGTCGGCTCCTTCAGTTCGTCGCGCACGCTGGCAAAGGCGTCGGTGGCGGCGGCCACGTTGGCCTCGGCCAGCTTGGCTGCAAAGGTGTGGCGGATGGCATGGGCCACCGCGTCCAGCGTGATCAGCCCCGACAGCGCCGCAAATCCGCCGAGCAAGGCGGCATTGGGCAAGGGCCGGCCCAGGTGCTTCATCGCGATCTCGCTGGCCGCGACGGTGGCCAGCCGGTCGCGGCGAAACCGCGTTGTGATCTCGCCCAGACCCAGCTCGTCGAAGCTGCGGCTGGTGTTGATCAGCACGTAGCCGTCGGGCTGCAGACCCTGGAAGACGTCGACCTGATGCAGCAGCGTCGGGTCCTGCACGATCAGCACGTCAGGCGCCAGCACCGGCTCGCGCAGGCGGATCTCGCGGTCGTCGATGCGGCAGAAGGCCACCACCGGCGCGCCCGTGCGCTCGGACCCGAAGCTGGGAAATGCCTGTGCGTGGCGGCCCTGCTCGAACGCCGCCACCGACAGCATCTCGGCGGCGGTCACCACACCCTGGCCACCGCGGCCGTGAATCCGGACCTGCACCATCGCAGGGCCCTCCTGGGCTGGTTCGAATCGGTCCATTCTTCGGCCACGACCTGGGTCAGGCGTTGATGCCTGTCAAGCTCGCGGCCAGCAGCGACAATGCAGCGTCGATGAAGCCTGGACTCTTGTACGCCCTGCTGGCCTTTGGCACCTGGGGCCTGATTCCGCTGTACCTGCACCGCGTCGGCTCGGTGCCGCCGCTCGAACTGGTGCTGCACCGATCGACCTGGTCGCTGCTGCTGATGGTGCTGGTGTTGACGTTGCTGCGCCGCTGGGCCTGGTTGGTCGCGATGTGGCGGCAACCTCGGCAGTTGCTGCCGTTCGCCTGCAGTGCGCTGCTGCTCACGGCCAACTGGCTGGTCTACGTCTATGCCGTGGGGTCGGGCCAGGTGCTCGAAGCCAGCCTGGGCTACTTCATCAACCCGCTGGTCAGCGTTCTGCTGGGCGTGGGGCTGTTGCACGAACGACTGCGCCGCGTACAGTGGCTGGCCGTGGCGCTGGCGGCGGCGGGCGTGGTCTGGCTGACGCTGCACGCTGGCCGACCACCCTGGGTTGCGCTGATGCTGGCGTTCAGCTTCGGCTTCTACGGCCTGATCCGCAAGACCGGTCGGCTGGGCGCGCTGGAAGGGCTGACCCTGGAAACCCTGCTGCTGGCGCCGCTGGTGCTGCCGGCGCTGCTGTGGCTGACGCTGGCGCCGGGCGGCGCGATGGCGCGTGGCGACTGGGCACTGAACGGCTGGCTGTGGATGTCTGGTCCGATCACTGCACTGCCGCTGCTGTGTTTTGCGGCCGCCGCACGCCGCCTGCCGCTGGCCACGCTGGGCTTGATGCAGTACCTGTCACCAACGCTGCAGTTCGTGCTCGGTGTCTGGATCTTCCACGAGCCGCTGCAGCCGGCGCAGCTGCTGGGCTTCGTCTTCATCTGGGGCGGTCTGGCGCTGTACAGCGGCGAAGCCCTGTACCGCGCATCCCGTGCGGCATCGGCTGCTACCGCCTGAGCGGAAACCGTGCACCCACGACGAAAGGGGCAGCGGCCGTGGCCCTGCCCCTTGATGGTGTACCTGGCGCGTGGGCGACTGCGTCGCAGCGCTCACGCACGCAGCATCACTTCGGCGCCGAAGCGGCCATGTCAGCCTTCTTGGCCTTGGTGGCCTTGGTGGTCTTCTTCTTGGCCTTGGCCTTGGCCGGCGCGCTGGCCGCCGGCATGGCACCGGCATGCGACGCGGCCTGTGCCGGCACGGCAACCAGGGCAAAGGCAGAAACGAACAGCGCGGTCAGGAGCTTGGTCATGATGGTTTCTCGAAGGAGGTCTTTGTGTGAGGAGTCGGCCGTTCGTCCGCAATGCGCAAGGCAAGCGACCGTATCCACAACGGCCCGAGGTGCATTCGGTTGACAGCGCGATGAAACGAAATCTCGAACCAGCCTGCCCTATCATCCCGGACCTTGCGCACTTCCATCGCTCAGCCTTGAAGCGCCGCTGGCCGGCCCTGCTGCCGGCAGCGGCGGCGCTGATGGTGGTCGGCAGCTTGAGTGCCGCCCCATACCGCCCGACGGACGATGGCCGCGTACTGGTGCAACTGCCGGCACCGGCGTCCGACCCGCGCAGCCGTCGTGTCAAGGAACTGCGCCAGCAGCTGCAGCGCGAACCGCGGCGCGCCGACCTGGCGGGTGAGCTGGTCGACCTGCACCTGGCGCGGCTGCTGGTCGAAGGCGACCCGCGTGACGCCGGCTACGCCAGAGCCACGCTGGCCCCCTGGTGGAACGACCCCGCAGCACCGCCACAGTTGCGCATTGCGCGTGCCGTGCTCAAGCAGTTCAACCACGACTTCGAGGGTGCACGCGCCGACCTGCAGGCCGTGGTGGCGCAAGATCCCGATCAAACCCAGGCCTGGGCCTGGATCGCGGCGATCGCCATGGTGCAGGCCGACTACGGCCGCGCACGCCAGGCCTGCGAGCAAGGCACGCGCGGCCTGTCGCCCCTGCAGCGCACGGCCTGCCTGGCCACGGTGGCTGCCGCCACCGGAAGCGCCCGCGCGGCCGCACAAGAGCTGGGCCAGGCGCTGGCGGACGAGCCTGACGCGCCGCCCGAACTGCGGCTGTGGGCGCTGACCCGGCTGGCCGAGACACAGGAACGCCTGGGCGCCTGGGATGCGGCCGAAGGCGCCTACCGTCAGGCGCTGGACCTGGGCCTGAACGACAGCTACCTGCTGGCGGCCTATGCCGACTTCCTTCTCGACCGTGGCCGCCCGGCCGAGGTGATCACGCTGCTGCAGGGCCGCGAACGCAACGACCTGCATCTGTTGCGCCTGGCGCTGGCCGCCAGGGCCTTGAACGACCCGCGCGGGGCTGGCTGGGAGGCCAGTCTGGCCGCGCGTTTCGACGCCGCCCGGCTGCGCGGCGACAGCGTGCATCAGAAGGAAGAAGCGCGCTTCAGGCTCGAGTTGCTTGGCGACACCGCCGGCGCGCTGCCGCTGGCGGCTGCCAACTACACGCTGCAACGCGAGGCCGCCGACGCCCGCATGCTGCTGCAGGCGGCACTGGCGGCGCGTCGCAAGGACGCAGCCGCACCGGCGCTGGACTGGCTGGCGCGCAGCGGGTTCGAGAGCCACAGCCTGTCGGCGCTGGCGGCACAGCTGAAAGCGCTGCCTTGACGGACGACCGCATGCACCGCGGTTTTCGCGTCTGGGTGTCCGCGTTGCTGCTGGGCCTGCTGCCGCTGATCGCAGGCGCACACAAGCCCTCGGACAGCTACCTGGGGCTGGACTGGCAGGGCGACCGCATGACGGGCCGCTGGGACATCGCACTGAGCGATCTCGAAGCCGCGATCGGGCTCGACACCGATGGTGACGGCCGCATCACCTGGGGCGAGGTGCGCAGCCACCACGCCGACATCGCAGCCTATGCGCTGTCGCGCCTGCAGATCAGCGCCGACGGCCAGCCCTGCAGCAACCAGGCTGGCGAGCAGCAGGTCGACGACCACAGCGACGGCGCCTACACGGTGCTGTCGTTCAGCGCCAGCTGTCCGGCTGGCGCGCGCAGCCTCGAATTGCGTTACCGCCTGTTCGCCGACGTCGACCCCCTGCACCGCGGCCTGCTGCGCTTGAGCGACGATCGCGGCACGCGTACGGCCGTGCTCGACCCCAACGGACCGCCGCAGCGCTTCGAACGTTCGGCCAGCGGCAGTGCCGGCACGATCTGGCAGTTCCTGCGTGAAGGTGTGTGGCACATCTGGATCGGCTTCGACCACATCCTGTTCCTGCTGTCGTTGCTGTTGCCGGCCGTGCTGGTGTGGCTGCCGCCGCGTTGGCTGCCGGCACCCAGGCTGCGCGATGCCCTGGTCGACGTGGCCAAGATCGTCACCGCCTTCACGCTGGCGCACTCGATCACTTTGACGCTGGCCACGCTGGGGCTGATCGCGCTGCCGTCAAGGTTGGTGGAATCGGCAATCGCGGCGTCGGTCATGCTGGCGGCGCTGAACAACCTGTTCCCGCTGTTCCAGGGGCGGCGCTGGCTGATGGCTTTCGGTTTCGGCCTCATCCATGGCTTCGGCTTTGCCACCGTGCTGTCCGAGCTGCAGCTGCCCCAAGACGCCCTGCTGCTGGCGCTGCTGGCCTTCAACGGCGGCGTCGAGCTGGGTCAGCTGGCAATCGTCGCGGTTTTCCTGCCGCTGGCATTCGGGCTGCGCGCCAGCCGCTTTTATCGGCGCGTGGTCTTGCAGGGCGGGTCCTGGGTGATTGCCGGGCTGGCCGCGGTCTGGTTTGTCGAGCGTGCCTTCTCGCTGAAGCTGCTGGCGGTGTAAGGTCGGTATCGCGACGTCACGGAGGAACCCACGTGAAACTTCGTTCGATCCCGCGCCAGCCCAGGCAGCTGTTGATGGTCCTGCCGCTTTGCGCGCTGCTGTCGCTGGCCGCGGCCGCGGCGCAGCCCACCATCACCTTCGTCGACGGCAGCGGTACCCTGCTGTCGGGTGGCCGCGCCTACCAGGCTGCGGCCGGCGTGCGGCTGCGCAGCTGCGACGCCCTGCGCACCGGCCCGCAGGCCATGGTGCAGGTCGAATTCGACGATGGCAGCGCCATCCTGCTGGGGCCCGACAGTCGCTTCGTGTTCGACCTGCCCGAATCGAGAGCATCGGGCGAGGGTGCGAATTTCCTGCATTCGGGCTGGGTCAAGCTCAGTGCGCCCAAACGCGCGGGCACGTCATCGCATCGCATCCTGACGCCGCAATTCGACCTCTCGCTCGATACCGGCGTCGCCGTACTGCACATCGCCGCAGCAGGGTCCGAGGTCTACGTCGAACGCGGTGAGGCCGTCGCGCTCGAACCCGCCGCCACGCCACCGGCACGCACCACCGTGGGCACGGGTTACACCTACGCGCGCAAGGTCGAACAGGCCAGGGGCACGCTCAGCCGCGGTGTCGACCCCGGTTTTGCGCGCGCCCTGCCACGCACGCTGCGCGACACGCTGCCGATGCTGCTGACGCAGCTGAAGACGCGCGATGTCAGGGCCAGGCCTGCGCCGGATGGTGGCACGTCCGCGGCCGAAGGCTGGTTGGCCAGCGCGCCGGAACTGCGCGCCTGCACGATTGACGACCGCATTCGCAAGGCGCAGCAATTTCTGATCAGCCAAGGCTTCGACGTCGGCGCCATCGACGGCGTGTTGGGCGCGCGCACGCAGGCTGCACTGCGTTCGTTCCAGCAGCTCCAGGGCTTGCCCAGCTCGGGCCAGCTCGACGCCGCAACGCAGCGCGCGCTGGACGACGCCGCCAACCGTTGAAAGGCAGGCCAGGGCGCGGCGCTCAGCGCGGCGCTGGCGCCACGCTGAAGGCCAGCGTGACGAAGTCGCTTTCCCAGCTGTCGACTCGCGTGCCCGACAGCCGCAGGTCCACACCGCGCAGCAACCAGGCACCGGCAAAGGGCACGCGCAGGCTCACCCGGCCCTCGGCGTCGGTGCGCCGCCACAGGCCGACGGGGCTGCGCTCACCTTGCAGCTCGACCGCGAAACCGGGCAGCGGCTGGCCGTGGCGCAAGACACGAAAGCGGATTTCGTCGCCGGCATGGATGCGCTCGAGGCCGCTGTCGAGAACGATGTCCATGCCCATCGGCACCGGCTGCGCAACCGGCGCATCACCACCACCCAGCCGGCGGTCGAGCAGCTCCACGCGGGCGTGCTTGGTGTAGCGCTCTTTCCAGACGGCACCGCGCGCACGCATCTCGCGCCAGGCCTGACGCAGTGCCGGCGCGGCGCTGATCTCGTCGAGGTAGACCTGCACCTGCTCGGGCGTGATCTCGATGTCCAGTGGCCGCAGCTGCGCCCAGCAGGTCTGCGCACCGTGCTGGCCGCGTTGCGTGCGCAGCGCTGAGCGCGGCTGCAGCTGCAGGGCCTGATCGCGCTGGCGCAGCACGCGCATCGCCTGCGCTTGACCGTCACCCTGACGACACCCCTGGCGCTGCAGCAATTCAGCGCTGAGCGTGAATTGCTGGTCGGGGAAACGGTCGCCGGTGCCCAGCGCCAGCTGCCAGGCGCCCGCACCTGCGCCCGGCTGCGCTGCAAACCAGGTGTCGTGGGCGCGCGCCGGAGCCAGCGCGACCAGCCCGACGAGCAGTGCGGCGATCGGCCGGGCCAGCCGGGCGAAAAGCAGTTCGAATCTGTGCATCCCCCTGATACGCCGACTTCGCCGATCTGGATGCACGTTGACGCGCGCGGCACGACAGCGCATCGACCGGTGCGACCTGCGCGAAGTGTTCAAGCGGCGCGCAGGTCCCCGGCCAGGCTGGCCAAGGTTTCGGCCGCCAGCATCACATGTGCCGGGTAGTTTGTGTGGTCACAGCCGATCTTGACCGCGGCGCCGGCGCGAACGGCCTCGCGCTGGGCGGCGCTGAACTCGAAGCGCACGAAGTGCACCGCCGACGTCTTCTCGTCGTTCTCGCGGTCCAGGTCTTCGTCGGCGATGGCGTAGACGCGGGCATGGCCCTCGACCTCGACGAACAGCCGGTCCTCGACGCCGATCAGCCGCGCCAGTTCGCGCCTGCGCTCGTGCTCGTCGGGGTACTCGATCAGCATCGTCGCCTTCCAGTTGCTGCCGTCGGGCACCAGCGGGGCGTAGGCCTCGATCTCACCGTTGATGCCGTCTTCGTCGAAGATCTTCTCGATGTGCAGCATCTCCTGGATCTGGCGGCAGACGGTCTGTTCGTCCTCGAACTGCAGCGTGACGTGGTCGCCCAGCGGCACGCTGCGCAGCCGCCGGTGCGCGATGGCCCCGGGCTTGCTGCTGTTGCGGATCTTGGCGTAGGCCTCCAGCGTCAGGAGCTTGTCGCGCGTGATGGTCATGCTTTCACTCCAGTCAGAAGGGTTCATTCCAGTCCATAGGCGATGCGCACCAGCGACAAGGGATGCTGCAACGCACGTGCCGGCGTGCCGGCCTCCTGCATGCCCTGGGCGATGTGGTGGCCGGCCAGCGCGCAGTCGCTGCTGATGTAATCGGGGTCGTCCTTGGCCATGCTGCGGAACACCGGCTTGCCGATCTTCATCGCCAGCTTGTGATACGGCGTCTTGACGCCATAGGTGCCGGCGTGGCCCGAGCATCGTTCGACGGTGTTGAGCGTGACCTCGACCGTCTGGCCGATCAGCTTGAACATCTCCTCGGTCTTCTTGCCGATGTTCTGCACGCGACCATGGCAAGGGATGTGATAGCTGACCTTGCCCAGTGCGGTCTTGAAGTCGGTTTTCAGCAGCCCGTCGCGATGGCGCTGCGTCAGGTACTCGAAGGGGTCGAACATCGCGGCCTGCACCGCCAGCACGTCGTCCTCATCGGGGAACATCAGCGGTAGTTCCTGCTTGTACATCAGCGTGCAGCTGGGGATCGCGGTCACGATGGCCCAGCCCTCGCGCGCATAACGGGCCAGCACCGGGATGTTGGCGTTCTTGGCGCGCTCCACGGCCTGCAGATCACCGAGCTCAAGCTTGGGCATGCCGCAACATTGTTCCTTCTCGACGATCTCCCAGGGAATCTGGTTGTGGTCCAGCACCTTGATCAGGTCGTTGCCGATGCCGGGTTCGTTGTAGTTGATGTAGCAGGTGGCAAAGATCGCCACCTTGCCCGGCGTGCGCTCTCCGTTGGTCACGGTGAAGGCCGGGTTGTTCAAGGCCTTGCCCCAGCGAAAACGCTGCGACGCCATGCTGGGCATCCAGGCATCCGGGTGCACGCCGAGCTGGCTGTCCATCAGCTTGCGCATGGTCTTGGTCGAATTGACCTTGTTGACCAGGTCGACCACGATCGGGATGCCCGCGAACTGGCCGTGCGTGTCGGTCGACGCCAGCAGTTGCTCGCTCGCCCCGACCCCACCCTTGGCATGCTTGATCGCCTTGCCGCGCAGCATCAGGTGCGGGAAATCCACGTTCCACGGGTGCGGCGGCGTGTACGGGCATTTGGTCATGTAGCACAGGTCGCACAGGTAGCACTGGTCGACCACGCTCCAGTAAGCTTCCTTCTTGATGCCATGCACCTCGCCGTCTTCGGTCGCGTCGACGAGGTCGAACAGCGTCGGAAAGCTCTGGCAAAGACTGATGCAGCGTCGGCAGCCATGGCAGATGTCGAACACCCGCTCCATCTCGACCAGGGCCTTGCCCTCGTCGTAGAACTCAGGGTTCTTCCAGGCTATGGGGTGGCGGGTCGGGGCTTCGAGGTTGCCTTCGCGCATGGCGGTGTCCGGTAGGGGTTGACAAGAAAAACAAGGGGCCGCAGCCCCTTGTTCAGCAGGTCGCGGTCAGCGTCAGTCGACGAGGGCGTCGAGTGCCTTCTGGTAGCGGTTGGCGTGCGAGCGCTCGGCCTTGGCCAGCGTCTCGAACCAGTCGGCGATCTCGTCGAAGCCTTCGGTGCGTGCGGTCTTGGCCATGCCCGGGTACATGTCGGTGTACTCGTGCGTCTCGCCGGCCACGGCAGCGGCCAGGTTCTGGCGGCTGTTGCCGATCGGCAAGCCGGTGGCCGGGTCACCCGAGCCATGCTCGAGGAACTCGAGGTGGCCGTGTGCGTGTCCGGTCTCGCCTTCGGCGGTGGAGCGGAACAGCATCGCCACATCGTTCTGGCCTTCCACGTCGGCCTTGTTGGCGAAGTACAGATAACGGCGGTTGGCCTGAGATTCACCGGCGAAGGCGTCCTTCAGATTCTGTTCGGTCTTCGAGCCTTTCAGTGCCATGTCTTGCTCCTAGTCATGAATCGGTCTGGATGCACCTGCAATGAGGTGCGACCACCGAACACGGTAGCGCACAGTCTGCTTCAGGGCCAATACAAAGCTTCTATTCACCTCATTGAGCGAAGCAATTTGATTAGACTCAACGATAGCGTCGATCTCGAACCCCTCACCGGATCGACCCGCTCAGCGAAGACCCAGCAGACGCAGGCCCAGCTCGTGCAGGCGCGCCTGCGGGTCGGCCAGGCGCTTGAGTACCGAGAAGTGGTTGGCGTGCTGCACCGGCTCGCACACCGGCACTGCGGTCGGGCCCCAGACGTCGCGGATCAGCTGGTTCTGGCGCTGGAAGGCTTCACTCTCGTCAGCACCGACCACGCTGTACAGCTTGCCCTTGGGCCGCGGAAAGAAGGCCGGGCTCAGGCGGCGGACAGACGCCGGTGTCAGTCCCAGGTCGACTTGCAGAAACGGTGCCCGTCGAACCGGCTCGAGGTCGTACAGACCCGAGATCGACAAGGCGCCCTGCACCAGTTGCGCCGGCAGTTCGGCGTCGACCTCCTTCCAGCGGCAGGACAGCATCATTGCCGCCAGATGCCCGCCGGCCGAATGCCCGGCGACGACGATGCGCGACGGATCGCCGCCATGCGCCGCGGCGTGGCGATGCACCCATTGCAGCGCGCGCACCATCTGCAGCGTGATGTGCTCGATCGTTACGGCGGGTGCCAGCGCGTAGTTGGGCACCACCACCAGCGCCCCTTCGGCCGTGAACGACGGCGCGACGAAGGAGAAGTCGCGCTTGTCCAGCGCGCGCCAGTAGCCCCCGTGGATGAAAACCAGCACCGGCGCGTTCGGCGCCGAGGCGCGAAAGAGGTCCAGCGTTTCGTTGGCGCCATCGCCGTAACGCTGGTCGAGCACGGCGTCGGCATGCCGCCGCGTCCAGTCCGATGCCTCGGCCCATTTCTGCAGATGGCTGGCGTAGTCCGGCACCAGCGCACGGTTGTCGTACTGCTGTTCCAGCCAGGCGGGGTCGTGGTCACGACGCATCGGCGGTCTCCAGGTTGATCACGTCGGCAATGGTAGACTGCCGCCCGGTTCGGGGACGTAGCTCAGCTGGGAGAGCGTCGCGTTCGCAATGCGAAGGTCGGGAGTTCGATCCTCCTCGTCTCCACCAATCATCATCAGGGCCCGCCACGTGCAGGCTCTTTGTTGTTTGGGGCTTGGGGAAGTCCTGGGGAATGGCGATTTCGTGGCGGCAACGCCGGCAGGGTTCTGACCTGACGCCGGGTGCCCACGTCGCCAGGCACAAGGGCCGTCATCCATCGCCTACGGTGTCAACACCAGGCCGCGCGCTTGCCGGCCCAGGCGTCGCAGCAGGTCGGCCAGCATGCGGGCCATATCGCGCGTCGACCTGTTTGGCTGCCAGATGGAGCACACCGGCACCATTCACATAACTCTATATTTAAGCGTTTTCCGACGATTGACCCAGCGCCAGCGCCGCGGCCAGCAGCGCGCGCTTCACCGCCCGGGCTCCAGCCCCAGCGCCAGCCGGGCCTGGAACTCGCGGTCGAGCATGCTCATCACGATCAGGCTGTCGTAGCCGTCGGCGCCGGGCGCCATCAGGCGCACGCTTTCGCGCAGGCAGCCCTCTTCAACGAAGCCTTCTGACCGGTACAGCGCCAGGGCACGCTGGTTGAGTGCCTTCACGTCGAGCCAGAAGCGGTGCGCGTGCAGATCGTCGAAGGCCATGCGCTTGAGCAAACGAACACACTCGCGGCCCAGTCCACGACCCTTGGGCTGCAGCACCAGGCGCTTGAGCTCGACGCTGCGGTGCGGGTTGCGGCAACCTTGCAGGATGACGAAACCGGCCTGCTCGAAGTCGGGACCCAGTTCGACGATGAAGTGGCGGAAATCAGGGAAACGTACCGCACCTTCGTGCTGCGTGCGCTCCCAGGGCGTGATGAAGGGCAGGTTGGCGCTGTCGGTCTCGACCGCGACCACGAACTCCAGGTCCGACAGCATGGTCGGGCGCAAGGACAGGCGCGGGTTGGAGGTGCTGTCGCTCACGTCAGACGTCAAGCTCGATTTGGTCGCCGCGCAGTTCCATCAGCTCGCGCCGCGCCGCAGCTTCGCCCTTGCCCATCAGGCGCGTCATGGCCGATGCGGTGGCGTCGAAGCCCAGTGCGGCAAAGCTCACCGGCAGCAAGCGGCGCGTCTCCGGGTTCAGCGTGGTCTCCCACAGCTGCTCGGCATTCATCTCGCCCAAGCCCTTGAAGCGGCCGATGCTCCAGCTGCCTTCGCGCGCACCTTCCTTGCGCAGCTTGTCCAGCGCGGCCTCGAGTTCGCCATCGTCCAGCACGTAGAGCTTGGCCGCCGGCCGCTTGCCGCGTGCCGGCGCGTCGATGCGGTACAGCGGCGGCCGCGCGATGTAGACATGACCGGCCTCGATCAACTTCGGAAAATGACGGAAGAACAGCGTCAGCAGCAGCACCTGGATGTGCGAGCCGTCGACATCGGCGTCGCTCAGGATGCAGACCTTGCCGTAGCGCAGGCCGCCAAGGTCGACCACATCGTTGGGGCCATGCGGGTCGACGCCGATCGCCACCGCGATGTCGTGCACCTCGGTGTTGGCAAACAGCCGGTCACGCTCGACCTCCCAGGTGTTGAGCACCTTGCCGCGCAGCGGCAGCACGGCCTGGGTTTCCTTGTCGCGGCCCATCTTGGCACTTCCACCGGCCGAGTCACCCTCGACCAGGAAGACCTCGTTGAAGCCCAGGTCACGGCTTTCGCAGTCGGTCAGCTTGCCCGGCAATACGGCCACGCCGCTGCCCTTGCGCTTTTCGACCTTCTGGCTGGCGCGCTGTCGCGTCTGCGCCTGGCGGATCACCAACTCGGCCAGCTTGCGCCCCAGGTCGACATGCTGGTTCAACCACAACTCCAGCGCCGGCTTGACGTAGGCCGACACCAGGCGAAGGGCGTCGCGGCTGTTCAGCCGTTCCTTGATCTGGCCCTGGAACTGCGGGTCGAGCACCTTGGCCGACAGCACGAAGCTGGCGCGCGAGAACACGTCCTCGGGCATCAGCTTGACCCCCTTGGGCAGCAGCGCGTGCAGCTCGATGAACCCCTTGATGGCACCGAACAGGCCGTCCTTCAGGCCCGACTCGTGCGTGCCGCCGGCCACCGTGGGGATCAGGTTGACGTAGCTTTCACGCAGCACCGCGCCGTCGTCGGTGAAGGCCACGCACCAGGCGGCGCCCTCGCCTTCGGCGAAGTTCTCGGTCTCGTTGGCGCCAGCGTATTGCGCGCCTTCGAACAACGGAATCAGCGGGTCGGCCGGCAGGGTCTGCAGCAGGTAATCGCTCAGCCCGCCCTTGTAGGCCCATGTCTGCGTCTCGCCCGATTTCTCATGCGTGAGCGACACCGTCACGCCCGGCATCAAAACGGCCTTGCTGCGCAGCAGGTGCAGCAGGTCGTGGCGCGGCAGCTCGGGGCTCTCGAAATACTTGGGATCGGGCCAGACACGAACGCTGGTGCCGTGCTTGCGCTCTGCCGCCGTCGCCTTGCGCAGCGACAGCGGCTCGACCACGTCACCGCCGGCAAAGGCCAGCGACGCCACCTGGCCGTCGCGCCACACGCTGACCTGCAGCCGCAGGGCCAGCGCGTTGGTCACGCTCACGCCCACGCCGTGCAGGCCGCCGCTGAAGCTGTAGGCGCCGCCGGCTCCCTTGTCGAACTTGCCGCCGGCGTGCAGGCGCGTGAACACGATCTCGACCACCGACACCTGTTCTTCGGGGTGCAGCCCGAACGGGATGCCACGGCCGTCGTCATCGATGCTGATCGAACCGTCGACATGCAGGGTCAGCGCGATACGGTGGCCGAAACCGGCCAGCGCCTCGTCGGCGGCGTTGTCGATCACCTCCTGCACCACGTGCAGCGGGTTGTCGGTGCGCGTGTACATGCCCGGCCGCTGCTTGACGGGCTCGAGGCCCTTGAGCACGCGGATCGAGGCTTCGGCGTAGGTGGCTTGTCGAGTGGCCATTGAGGTGGGGATTGGGCTGGCGATTGTAGGGACGCCTACCCGGCCGGCTAATCCTCGCGCCGGCAGCTTGCCGCGGGTCGGCGTATCGTCTCCGGTCCCTGCCAACCATCCACGGAAAAAGAACATGAAGCTCTACTACAGCCCCGGCGCCTGCTCGCTGTCGCCGCACATCGCTCTGCGCGAAGCCGGCCTGACCTTCCAGGCCGTGGCCGCGCCGACCAAGACGCACCAGCTGGATGACGGCACCGACTACTACACGATCAACCCGCTGGGCTACGTGCCGCTGCTTGAACTCGACGACGGCACACGCTTGACCGAAGGCCCGACCATCGTGCAGTACATCGCCGACCAGGTGCCGGCCAAGAAGCTGGCGCCGGCCTATGGCACGAAAGAGCGCTACCAGCTGATGAGCTGGCTGACCTTCATCGGCACCGAGCTGCACAAGGGTTTCTCGCCGCTGTTCAACCCCGCCACGCCCGAGGCCTACAAAACCATCGCCAAGGACAGACTGAACAGCCGTCTGCGCTGGGTCAACGAGCAGCTCGAAGGCAAGCAGTACCTGATGGGCGACGACTTCACGGTGGCCGACGGCTACCTGTTCACGGTGACCAACTGGGCGCCGCGGGTCGGTGTCGACCTGTCCGCGCTGATCCATCTGAACGCTTACCGCACCCGCGTGGCGGCGCGGCCGGCGGTGCAGGCAGCCATGAAGGCCGAGGGCCTGCTCAGTTGACGCGCAAGCCCGTGAAGGCGCGCGGGTAGCGCGCCATCGTCAGGCTGTCGAGCGCGATCTCGGGCTTGCGGCCCGAGATCAGGTCGGCCAGCAGCCGCCCGGTACCGGCGGCCATGGTCCAGCCCAGGGTGCCGTGGCCGGTGCCCAGATAGAGGTTGGCGTAGGGCGTGCCGCCCACGATGGGTGTGCCGTCTGGCGTCATCGGCCGCAGGCCGCACCAGAAGCTGGCCTGACCGACATCACCGCCCTGCGGGAACAGGTCGGTCACCACATGCTCCAGCGTCTTGCGCCGCGACTCGCGCAGCGCGGTGCTGAAGCCCGCCAGTTCGGCCGTGCCGCCGACACGGATGCGGTCGCCCAGCCGCGTGACGGCCACCTTGTGGGTCTCGTCCATGATGGTCGATTCGGGTGCACCCGCCGGGTCAGCAATCGGCACCGTGATCGAGTAGCCCTTGACTGGATACACCGGCAGGCGAATGCCCAGCGGGCGCAGCAGCTGCGGCGAAAAACTGCCCAAGGCGAGTACCACGGCGTCGGCCTTCAGGTCACCGGCCGACGTGCGCACAGCGTTGATGCGCGTGCCGTCACTGGCCAGCGACGCGATCGATGTGTTCCAGCGGAATTGCACGCCCAGCGCTGCCGCCATCTCGGTCAGGCGAGAACTGAACACATGGCAATCCCCAGTCTCGTCGCCCGGCAGCCGCAGCGCGCCGACAAACTTGTGCTGGGTCAGCCGCAGCGCGGGTTCCACCGCGCAGAAGCCGGCACGGTCCAGCACCTCGAACGGCACCTTGTACTGCTGCAGCACTTCCACGTCCTTGGCGATGCCGTCCAGCTGCGCCTGGGTGCGAAACAGCTGCAAGGTGCCCTGCGCGCGATCGTCGTAGGCGATGCCGGTCTCGGCGCGCAACGCCTTCATGCAGTCGCGGCTGTATTCGGCGATAGGCACCATGCGGCTCTTGTTCAGCGCATAGGCGCGCTCGGTGCAGTTGGCCAGCATGGCCGCGCCCCAGCGCCACATGGCGGGGTCGAGCAGCGGCCAGATCACCAGCGGGCTGTGGCGCATCAGCATCCACTTGATGGCCTTGATCGGCACGCCGGGGCCGGCCCAGGGTGCCGAGTAGCCTGGCGAGACTTCACCGGCATTGCCGAAGCTGGTCTCAAGCGCCGGGCCGCCCTGGCGGTCGACCAGTTCGACTTCATGCCCGGCACGGGCCAGGTAATACGCCGTGCTGATCCCGATCACACCGCCACCCAGCACCAGTACCTTCATCGCTCGCTCCTTGTTGTTCATGCACTGTATCCAGGGTGGCGGCGATGGCCTGCATCGATTTCCAAGACAATGACCGAATGAATCCCGCTTCACCCCCGCTGCGGCTGTCGATGTCTCAGGTGCTGCTGTGCGGCGCCGCCATCGTCACCTTGTCGATGGGCATCCGCCATGGGTTCGGCCTGTTCCTGCAACCGATCACGATGGACCGCGGCTGGAGTCGCGAGACCTTCGCCATCGCAATGGCCGTGCAGAACCTGGCCTGGGGCCTGGCCGGGCCGGTGGCCGGCATGTGGGCCGACCGCTTCGGCGCCTTTCGTGTGCTGGTGATCGGCGCACTGCTTTACGCGCTGGGCCTGGTGACGATGGCGATGGCCACCAGCGGCGCCGCCTTTACCGGCAGTGCCGGCCTGCTGCTGGGCATGGCGCAGTCGGGCACCACCTACGCCGTGGTCTACGGCGTGATCGCGCGCAACGTCGATCCGAAAAAGCGTTCCTGGGCGATGGGCATCACGGCCGCCGCCGGCTCGTTCGGCCAGTTCCTGATGGTGCCGGTGGAAAGCCACCTGATTTCCGGGCTGGGCTGGCAGAACGCGCTCTTCATCCTGGGCTGTGCGGCACTGGCCATCGCACCGCTGGCGCTCGGCCTGCGCGAGCCTAAGGCGGCACCGAACACCACCGGCCCGTCCCAGAGCGTGTCGTCGGCGCTGCGCGAAGCCTTTGCCTACCCCAGCTTCCGCTGGCTGACGGCCGGCTACTTCGTGTGCGGCTTCCAGGTCGTGTTCATCGGCGTGCACATGCCCAGCTACCTGCGCGACAAGGGGCTGGCACCCGAGGTGGCAACCACCGCACTGGCCCTGATCGGACTGTTCAACGTTTTCGGCACCTACGTCGCCGGGTCACTGGGGCAGCGCCTGCCCAAGCCATACATCCTGACGGCGATCTACACCCTGCGCGCGGTGGCGATCACGATCTTCGTGCTGGCGCCGCTGACGCCCTTCAGCGTGTACCTGTTCGCCAGCGTGATCGGCGTGCTGTGGTTGTCCACGGTGCCGCCCACCAACGCCATCGTGGCGCAGATCTTCGGCGTGCAGTACATGTCGATGCTGGGTGGCTTCGTCTTTCTCAGCCACCAGATCGGCAGTTTTCTGGGCGTGTGGCTGGGCGGCAGGCTCTTTGACACGACGGGCAGCTACACCGTGGTCTGGTGGCTGTCGGTGGCCCTGAGCGTGCTGGCCGCGCTGGCCAACCTGCCGGTGCGCGAGACGGCGATCGTGCGCAGCGCGCCGCAAACGACATGAACCATCGCGCCCGCTCGGCACTGGTCACGTTGGCGGTGGCGCTGGTCCTGGCGGCCGTGTTCCTGGCCTACCTGAGCCCGCACCTGGTGGTCGATCTGGCGAACCGGGTCTGGTCGTGCTTTTGAACCACCCCGCCACACGCGGACCCTCGGCCTGGCTGCAGCGCTGGGTGCATCTGCTGCCACCCGCTGCAACCGTGCTCGACCTGGCCTGCGGGTCAGGCCGCAACCTGCGCTGGCTGGTCGCGCAGGGCTACCGCTTGACGGGTGTCGACCGTGACGAGTCTGTCGTGACGCCGCTGAAGGCGCTGGCCGAGATCGTCGTCGCCGACATCGAGGCCGGCCCCTGGCCACTGCCCGGCCGCCGCTTCGGTGCCGTGCTCGTCACCCACTATCTGTGGCGGCCACTGTTGCCGATCATCATCGACAGCGTGGCCGACGGCGGCTGCCTGATCTACGACACCTTTGCCGACGGGCAGCAGACCGTGGGCCGTCCGTCACGGCCCGACTTCCTGCTGCAGCCGGGTGAACTTCTGCACGCCTGTGCGGGTCTGCGCGTGGTGGCCTACGAGGACGGATTCCTGACCGAGCCCGATCGCTTCGTGCAGCGCGTCGTCGCCGCACGTGGCGCGGCGCCGGGTTCTCGCTTCGCGCTGGAAGGCCAGCCAGGGACCGGCAGCTAAAATGCCCGGTTCCGAACGAAAGTGCTTGGCATGAACCCCATCGTAGGCAGCATCGTGGCGCTCGTGACGCCGATGTGCGAAGACGGCAGCGTCGACTACCCGACGCTGCGCAAGCTGATCGACTGGCACATTGCCGAGGGCACCGATTGCATCGGCGTGGTCGGTACCACCGGCGAGAGCCCGACCGTCGATGTCGAAGAACACTGCGAAATCATCCGTGTGACGGTCGAACATGCCGCCGGCCGCGTGCCGGTCATGGCCGGAGCAGGCGGCAACGCCACGCGCGAAGCGATCGAGCTGACCCGGTTTGCCAAGCAAGTCGGCGCCGACTGCTCGCTGCAGGTCGTGCCGTACTACAACAAGCCCTCGCAGGAGGGCATCTACCGCCACTTTCGCGCCGTGGCCGAAGCGGTCGACCTGCCACTGGTGCTTTACAACGTGCCGGGACGCACGGTGGCCGATCTGCAACACGAAACCACCCTGCGCCTGGCGCAGGTGCCGGGCATCGTGGGCATCAAGGAGGCCAGCGGTGACGTCGACCGTGCGGCCTGGCTGATCAAGCACGTGCCCAAGGGGTTCTCGATCTACTCGGGCGATGACGGTACCGCGGTGGCCCTGATGCTGCTGGGTGGCCAGGGCAACGTCAGCGTCACCGCCAACGTCGCGCCGCGCCTGATGCACGAGCTGTGCATGGCCGCCGTCGAAGGCGACGCCCGGCGCGCGGTGGCCATCCATCTGCGGCTGCTGTCGCTGCACCGGATATTGTTCTGTGAACCCAGCCCGGCACCGACCAAGTGGGCGCTCAAGCGCATGGGCCTGTGCACTGACACCGTACGGCTGCCGATCCTGCCACTGACACCGCAGGGTCAGGCCCAGGTCGAGCAGGCTCTGCGCGACAGCGGTTTGCTGCCCTGAACGCCCCCATCCATCGCACGCCCGGCACCCCTGCCGGTGAACGAGAGACTTCGAACGTGAATTTCATGCCCGTCGCCACCCCTGCCCGCTGCGCGGTCCTGGCGCTTGCCGCCACCCTGGCCGGCTGTTCGTCGATCGACAATTTCCTGTCGGGCGACAAGATCGACTACCGCAACAGTGCAAGCAAGACACGCGCACTGGAAGTGCCGCCGGATCTGACGCAGCTTGCCCGTGATCCACGCTACGCCCCGCAGGGCGGTGTCATCAGCGCCGCGGCCACGCCGCAGACGCCGTCGCTGCAAGGTGGCGTGCTGATGCAATCGGCGGTGGTGCCCTCCGCCTTGGGCAAGGTGCGGGTCGAGAAACAAGGCCAGCTGCGCTGGCTGGTGGCCGAAGCACCGCCCGAAGTGATCTACCCCGAGATCAAGGCCTTCTGGGAGGAGCGCGGTTTCAAGCTGACCACCGACAACCCGCAGGCGGGCGTGATGGAGACCGACTGGGTCGAGAACCGCGCCAAGCTGCCCAACGACCTGATCCGCTCGACCTTGGGCAGGCTGGTCGATCGCCTGTACGACAGCGGTGAACGCGATCGCTTTCGCACGCGGCTTGAACGCGGCCCGAACGGCACCGAGATCTACCTGAGCCACCGCGGCCTGGAAGAGATCTATACGAATGAACTGAAGGACAACACCGCCTGGCGCCCGCGCAACAGCGACGCACAGCTTGAAAGCGAGATGCTGGCGCGCTTGCTGGCCCGACTGGGCGCTCAAACCGAAGCCACGGCCAAGTCCGCGGTCGCAGGTGCACCCGAGGCACCGGCCAAGGCGCGCGAACTGGCGGCCCCGGCCACCATGGAAGTCGACGAACCCTTCGACCGCGCCTGGCGCCGTGTCGGCCTGGCGCTGGACCGCGGTGGTTTCACGGTGGAAGACCGCAACCGCAGTGCCGGCCTGTTCTTCGTGCGTTACGTTGACCCGAAGACGGCGGGCATCGATGAGCCGAACTTCTTCGCGCGCCTGTTTGGTGCCAAGGGCCCCGACAAGAACCCGGTGCGCTACAGGGTCACCCTGAAGGGCGAAGGCGCCAAGACCGTGGTGGCGGTGCAGACCTCAGCCGGTGCGCCCGAGACCGGCGACGCCGGTAAACTCATCGTTTCGCGACTGGTGCGCGAACTGCGCTGATCGGGGCCGGCCACCGGCCGGATCGAGCCGGTGCAGACACGAAAAAGCCGCCCGCAGGCGGCTTCTTCTTTTCTGGCAGCTTAAGAAGGATTACTTCTTGACGGCCGAAGCGGCAGCGTCCATCGCCTTGCCAGTGGCGTCCTTGGCGGCCTCGGCAGCCGAGGTGGCAGCACCGGCGACCGCCGAAGCGGCGGCGTCGGCGGCGCCCATCACGGCGGAGGCAGCTTCTGAAGCGGCTTCAGCAACGGGAGTCGGGGCGGGGGCGGGGGCAGCAGCCGGCGCCGGAGCCGGAGCAGGTGCTTCTTCTTTCTTGCCGCAAGCGGACAGGGCAATGGCGGCAACCAGGGAAGCCAACAGGAGTGACTTGTTCATGTTTATCCTCGGGAATAAATGGGTCGTGTGCTTGTAACGGAAACTCAGCGGTCAACGTGGGACGCGTCTCGAACCGCTCGCTGTCTCATGCCCCTGGCACCTCGATTGGCCAAGAAACAAGTCGACACCGGAATTCGTGCGTGACCCATCGACAAGACAAGGGAAGCTGGCGCCTCTCCGCTGTCTAGCCTATGATTATAGGCAGACCTAGGATAATCCCTAGAGTCCCAGCGAGTGCGCCGGGAAAGCGGCCTCGCAGCGTTGCAAAATAGCGTCAATCTCGTCGTGCCACTGGCGCACCGCGCGTTCGTCCTGAGACAGCCGGCCCCGCCAATGCGTCTTGTCGAAGACCTGCAGGCACAGGCGCTGATCGTCCAGTACCAGTGTGGGCATGTGCACGTCGACGCCATCGCTGGGGCTCCAGGCGTCGATCGCGTGTGACCAGGGCCGCCGCCATGCCACGAACCTCGGGTGCAGCCGTTGCAAGGGTGCAAAGTCCAGCGCCAGCAGCACCAGCCGGCGCTGCGGCAGTCGCAACCAGACGTCCAGTGCCTGCAACAGCGCCGGATTGTCCAGCGGCCAGCTGGCAAAGTCGGCGTCGAGCCAGGTCAGGCGCCGCGAACGCTCGCGGGCTGCATGATCCACAGCCCACAACAGGGCCTGGTCGAAGTCGGCCTGCGAACGCAGCGCCGACAGTGGTGGCTCGATGCGGTCATCGCTCATGCGATCTCCTCGGCAGGATGCAACCAGCCGGCGTCCAGCCAGCCTTGAAGCACGTCACTCGCCCCGGCGCTGAGTGCCGCACACGCGTGCGCATCGAGTTGCCGCGCGTCGGCCAACAAGCGCACCAGGCGGGCATCACGCCCCGCGACGACGTAGGCCTCGCCGTTGAAGAACACATGACGGCTGTCGTACAGCATGCGGCTGCGCCGGTCAAGCTGCACGCCGTGCGCCAGCGTCTTGCCTTCGGCCGCTTCGAACCAGACGTGGGGCTTGGGTTCGCTGAGGCTTTCACCGAGCGCGCGGTCGATCGCGGACACGTCGGCCAAGCGCCGCACGATGGCCTGCCGCGCGAAATCCTGCAAGGCCGGCGAGATCAAGCCCGGAGTTGCGGTCGCGGCCTGCGCAGCGTCGCGGTAGAGCCGGCCGGGATCGTCTTCGCCATCGTCATCTGCCAGCCGCTGCAGCAAGTCACAGGCCAACTCGTTCGCGCGCGGTGCACGAAACCCCACCGAGCAGGTCATGCACTCGCCTTCGGCGCGGCCGTCGTGTCCCCACAGTGGCGGCAGGTAGAGCATGTCGCCGGGCTCGAGCAAGCAGTCGAACTCGGGCTCGAAGTGGCGCAGGATCTTCAACGGCAGGCCGTCGACGAAACTCGCGTCGGCCACGCGGCCCACACGCCAGCGGCGGCGCCCGGCCACCTGCAGCAAGAACACGTCGTAGGCGTCGACATGCGGCCCGACCCCGCCGCCATCGCTGGCCCAGGACAGCATCAGGTCGTCCAGTCTTGCTTCGGGCACGAAACGGAACGGGGCCAGCATCGCGCGTGCCGCCTCGACATGCAGGTCCAGCCCCTGCAACAGCAAGGTCCAGCCCGGGCGCGCCAACGGCGGCAAGGCATGTCGAGGCAGCGGGCCCTGGCGCACGCGCCAGTCGCCGTCGCCTTGCGCCACCACCAGGCGCGATTCGACGTCGGGTTGTTGCGCCAGTGCAAACAAGGCACTGCGCGTCAACGGCGGCCGCACGCCGGGCCAGGCCTGGCGCACAAGCAGCGGCTTCTTCTGCCAATGCCGGCGCATGAACTGTGCCGGCGACAGTCCACCCAGCAACGAAGAGGCAAGGGTCACGTGCATGGCTGATTCTGGCCCAGCCCGAACGCCCGGGCGCGCCATGCGATCATCGCTTGATGCAGATCGAAGCCCCTTGTGTGGTGAGCCTGACCTGGAAGCTCACCGACGCCCAGAACCAGGCCCTGGACGAACTGACGAGCGTGGTCGAATTCCTGGTCGGAGGCGATGACTTGCTGGCACCGGTCGAAGACGCCCTGGCCGGGCACGAGCCAGGCGACGACCTGCAGATCCAGCTCGAACCTGAGCAGGCCTTCGGCGACTACCGCCCCGAGCTGGTGTGCTTCGAGAGCCGCACGCTGTTTCCCGATCATCTGGAAGCCGGCATGACCTTCGAGGGCCTGCCCGCCGGCGCGGTCACGGCCGATATGCCGCAGGACCAGATCTACGTGGTCACCGAGGTCTACCCTTCGCACGTGGTGCTGGACGGCAACCACCCGCTGGCCGGCATGGCGCTGCGGCTGCATCTGAAGGTGGTCGATGTGCGCGAGGCCACCGCCGAAGAGGTCGAGGCAGGCAGCGTGGGGGTGGGCCCGTTGTCGCTGTTCGACACCAGCAACGTGCCGCGCCCGGACCGCGACGAACCCCTGCACTGAAGCAGCGGCACTCTCAGGCAGTCCCCGTCGACCCGAAGCCACCCGTGCCTCGCGCCGAGGCGTCGAAATTGTCGACGCGGCGAAACGCGGCCTGCACCACCGGCACGATCACCAGCTGCGCGATGCGTTCCAGCGGCTGCACGGTGTAGGCCGATGTCGATCGGTTCCAGCAGCTGACCATCAGCGGGCCCTGGTAGTCGCTGTCGATCAGACCGACCAGGTTGCCCAGCACGATGCCGTGCTTGTGGCCCAGGCCCGAGCGCGGCAGGATCATCGCGGCCAGGCCGGGGTTGGCGATGTGAATCGCCAGCCCGGTCGGGATCAGCGCGCTGGCGCCGGGCGCCAGGGTCAGCGCTTCGTGCACACAGGCGCGCAGGTCCAGGCCGGCGCTGCCGGGCGTGGCGTAGGCCGGCATCTGCCCAGCCAGTCGCGCATCGAGCAGCTTGATGTCGATGATGGTCATGTGGGTCGGGGTGTGTGGCGCGCCGCGATCTCGCGCACCAGTTGCCGGGCCAGGGCCAGCTTGGGCGCCGCAGGCAGCTCATGTTCGCCCGCCGCATCGACCAGCACCAGCGTGTTGTCGTCGCGGCCGAAGGTGGCCGGCCCCAGGTTGCCGACGATCAGCGGCACGGCCTTGCGCTGCAGCTTCTCACGCGCATGGCGCACCAGATCGTGGCTCTCGGCGGCAAATCCCACACACCAGGGGCGCTGCGCCGGTGGCAGCCGCGCCACCGTGGCCAGGATGTCGGGGTTCTCGATCAGCTCAAACGTTGGCGGTCGACCGCTGCCGTCCTTCTTCAGCTTGTGCGTGCCGGCGGCGGCAGGCCGCCAGTCGGCCACCGCCGCGGTGGCCACGAAGATGTCGTGCTGCGCGGCCAGCGGCAGCACGGCGTCGTACATCTGCTGCGCGCTGCTGACGTCGATGCGCCTCACGTGGCGCGGCGTGGGCAGGTGCACCGGACCGGCCACCAGCGTGACGCGCGCACCGGCTTCTGCGGCCGCACGCGCCACCGCAAAACCCATCTTGCCGCTGGAATGGTTGGTGATGCCGCGCACCGGGTCGATGGCCTCGAACGTCGGACCGGCGGTGACCAGCACGCCGCGACCGGCGAGCAGCTTGGGCTGGAAAAAAGCGATCAGCTCGTCGCGCAGCTCGTCGGCCTCAAGCATGCGGCCGTCACCGATCTCACCGCAGGCCTGGTCGCCCGCGGCCGGGCCCAACACCGTGGCGCCGTCGGTCTTGACTTGCACCAGGTTGCGCTGGGTGGCCGGGTGAGCCCACATCTCACGGTTCATCGCCGGTGCCAGCAGCAGCGGGCAGCGATCGACAGGCCGTGCCAGGCACAGCAGGCTCAGCAGTTCGTCGGCGCGGCCCTGGGCGAGCTTGGCGA
Source organism: Rubrivivax sp. (assembly GCA_016707445.1). Lineage (GTDB taxonomy): Bacteria > Pseudomonadota > Gammaproteobacteria > Burkholderiales > Burkholderiaceae_C > Rubrivivax. The sequence goes on along the minus strand of JADJHR010000003.1, from coordinate 689,867 downwards.
TGAAGTCGGCGCTGGCCGGTGCGACCAAGATGGCATCAGCCTCGCGCGACAGGTTGATGTGCGCCATCGCGTTCGATTCACGTGCGTCCCACTGGCTGAGGTAGACGCTGCGGTTGGACAGCGCCTGCATCGTCACCGGCGTGATGAACTGCGTGGCGGCCTCGGTCATCACCACCTGAACGGTGGCGCCGGCCCTGACCAGCTCACGCACCAGTTCGGCCGATTTGTAGCAGGCGATACCCCCGCTGAGGCCGAGCACGATGTGCTTGAGGTGCAGGTCGGGCAAGGTCGACATGGGGCGACACTCCATCAGCGCGGTCGGGTTGATCATCAGGCCGTCTTGCCGTGGCACTTCTTGTACTTCAAGCCGCTGCCGCAGGGGCAAGGCTCGTTGCGTCCCGGTGCCGCCAGCACATGCCGGGTGGGCGGCCGCGGGGCATGGTCCAGCCACCAAACGCGCAAGTCCTGGACGGCGAAGCAGGCCTCGTCGACCAGATCCTCGCGCGTGGTCAGCTTGTCCTTCCACCAGCGCTCGAGGTGGGTCTTGAAGGCGTCGTCGGCATCGTCCAGCTGCAGCACCGACACCTGCAGCAGCATGTCGTCGAAGGCGCTGATGGCGTCGTCGGCGGCGTCAGCGGGCACGCGCCAGTCGTCGGCGAAGTCGTCCAGCGCGTCGAAGAAGCCTTCGGCCCAGAGGCCGCCCGTGACCATCTCCGCGGCCTCGTCGTCGGTAGCGCCAAGGTCCTTGACGATCTCGGCACGCGCCGCCTCGTCCCACAGCGACACCAGCGGCTGCAGGTGCAGCGCCTCGGGTTTGTCGAGAAGCGACTCGGGATCAAGCTGCCGCGCCAGCACGCGCACCCTGGCCTGCAGCGCCTGACTGGCCTGCGCCGCGTCGTCGGGGTCGGCAAAGGCGCGCTCGAAGGCGTCGCCGCCCAGGCGGGGCAGCCATTCTTCGATCGCCAAGGCACGCGGGCCGGCGTGCAGCGCGGTCAGGTAACCATCGGCCCATTCGGTGGCCACGCGCGGGTTGAAGCCGCCCAGGCGACGGCACACCTGGTCGAAGGCTTCGAGCTCGGCATCGCTGCTGTCAACCGGTGTCATGGCGCGGTGGCGTTGATGCGCGGGGGCTGTGGATGCAGGCGCGCCATGCAATGCGCATCGACGAATTCGCCATTGCGCAGCGCATAAGCGCGGTGCGTGCCCTCATGCTCAAAACCCAGGCTGCGGTAGAGCTTGATGGCACCTTCATTGTCGGTGAACACCGTGAGCTCGATCCGCAGGATCTGGGCCCAACGGTCGGCGTAGTCGCACAGGGCCTGGATCAGCGTGCGGCCGACGCCCTGGCCCTGTGCCTCGGCCGCCACCGAAATGCCCAGCATCGCCGCATGCCGCCGGCGCAACGCCGCGCCCGCCGGATGCAGGCCGGCGCTGCCCACCATGCGGCCCGCGCGCTCGGCCACCAGCACGATGTCGGTGCGGCCGGGCTGGTCGTTGTCGGTCAGGATCTGCCGCCAACGTTCGACATTGCCATGCGGCAGCTGCATCAGGTTGGGCTGCACGTCGGGGTGGCTGTTGATGCGCGCAAAGTCGGCTGCATCGGCCGGCGTGGCGCGGCGCAAGCTGATCGGTTCCTGGCTCATGAGACCCTCCTGCGGTGGGGTTGGCGGCGAGCGATCATGCCTTGCAAGGTCGACGCGGTCGGCGCCACCCGACGCACCGCTCCCCACGACGCCACGCGCAGCTGAGTTTGCACATCACGCGGCAGATCAGACCAGGTTGCGCAGTTCGCGCAGCGCCACCGACAGCATCGCCAGATCGGCCGCCACCGCATCGCCCAGTTCGGCCAGCAGCCGTTGAGCGCGGTCGACGCTGTCGCCGTTGGCGGCATGCCAGGCCGCAACGACGTCGGCCGCAGCGACATCGGCGGCCGCCAGCGCCTGCAGCGATATCGCGCGCTGCAGGCCGGCCAGGTCGTCGGCCAGTGCCGCCTTGGCCAGCGTCTGCCAATGGCTGTCGGCCGGCAGTGTGTCGATCTGCTGGCGCAAGCGCGGCAGACCCAGCAACTGCGCAATCGCCAGATGCACCTGGCTGACGTCGTCGACCTCACGCTGCACGCTGTCGGCGATCTCGGCGATGTCCAGCGCCGCCACCAGACCTTCGGCGCTGGCCACACGCTGCGCCAGTTCTGCGGGCACGCCGGCAGAAATCCAGCGCTGACTGTCGGCCGATTGCGCAGCCTGCGTCATCAGCCGCGCACGCAGTGCCAGCATCGCGGGCGTGAAGCGGTGCACGGTCTGCTCCACCGGGTCAGCCAGGCGGCGCGAGCGCAGGAACCAGGTCGTGCCACGCCCTGTCAGCCGGCCCTCGGTGATCAGCAGCTCGGCCTGCACGGCGTCGGGCACCATGTTGTCCAGCGCCTCGACCTGCTGCCACAGCGGCACATGACCCATCACCTCGCGCGTGGCCAGATAGGCCCGCACCACCTGCGCCGCGGGGGCACCGGTCATTTCGGATAGTCGGTGCACGAAGGTCGAGCCGACGCGATTGACCATGCGGTTGAGCACGTGCGTGGCGATGATCTCGCGCTTCAGCGGATGGCGGTCGATGTAGGCGCCGAACTTCTCGCTCAAGCGCGCCGGGAAGTAGCGGTGCAGCGCACTGCCGATCCAGGGATCTTCGGGCAGGTCGGACGCCAAGATCTCCTCGAACAACCACATCTTGCCGTAGGCCAGCAGCACCGCGCGCTCGGGGTTGGTGAGTGCGGCGCCACGCGCCTTGCGCTCGGCCATCTCGTCGTCGCTGGGCAGGTGTTCGATGCCACGGTGGAGGCGGCCAGCCCGTTCCAGGAAGCGGATGAAGCGGCCTTCGGCGTCGAGCAGCTGCACGCCCAGCCGCGCCATCACCGACAACGCCTGCGTCTGGAAGTAGTTGTCGCGCAGCACCAGCGCGGCCACGTCGTCGGTCATCTGCGCCAGCAGGGTGTCGCGCTGCTTGATCGTCAGCTCGCCGTCGGCCACGGCCAGGCCGAGCAGGATCTTGATGTTGACCTCGTGGTCCGAGGTGTCAACGCCAGCCGAGTTGTCGATGGCGTCGGTGTTGATGCGCACACCGGTCATCGCGGCCTCGATGCGCCCGCGCTGCGTCAGGCCGAGATTGCCGCCCTCGCCGACGACCTTGCAGCGCAGATCACGGCCGTTGACGCGCAGCATGTCGTTGGCTCGGTCTCCGACATCGGCATTGCTCTCGCTGCTGGCCTTGACGTAGGTGCCGATGCCGCCGTTGTACAGCAGGTCCACGGGGGCACGAAGGATGGCGCCGACCAGCGCCGTGGGTGACAGCTGTTCATCGGCAATGCCCAGCACCTGGCGCGCCTGCGGCGACAGCGGGATCGACTTCTCGGCGCGTGACCATACGCCACCGCCGGCCGAGATGAGCTGGCTTTCGTAGTCGGCCCACGACGAGCGCGGCAGCTTGAACAGGCGCTGGCGCTCGGCATGGGACGCGGGCACGTCGGGTGTCGGGTCGATGAAGATGTGGCGGTGGTCGAAGGCTGCCAGCAGCCGGATGTGCGGCGACAACAGCATGCCGTTGCCGAACACGTCGCCCGACATGTCGCCGATGCCGACCACCGTGAACTCGCTGCGCTGGATGTCGACGCCCTGTTCGCGGAAGAAACGTTTCACGCTTTCCCAGGCCCCGCGCGCGGTGATGCCCATTGCCTTGTGGTCGTAGCCCACGCTGCCGCCCGACGCAAAGGCGTCGCCCAGCCAGTGGCCGTATTCCTTGCTGACCGCGTTGGCGAAGTCAGAGAAGGTGGCAGTGCCCTTGTCGGCCGCCACCACCAGGTAGGGGTCGTCGGCGTCGTGGCGCACGACCTGGGGCGGCGGCACGATGGTGGTGCCGGCCAGGTTGTCGGTCAGGTCGAGCAGACCGCGCAGGTAGTCCTGGTAGCAGGCGACACCCTCGCGCAGCCAGGCTTCGCGGTCACTGGCCGGTGGTGCCTTCTTCAACACGAAGCCACCCTTGCTGCCCACCGGCACGATGACGGTGTTCTTCACCATCTGCGCCTTCACCAGCCCGAGCACCTCGGTGCGGAAGTCCTCCGGCCGCTCCGACCAGCGCAGCCCCCCGCGCGCGACCTTGCCGCCGCGCAGGTGGATGCCTTCGAAGCGCGGTGAATAGACGAAGATCTCGAACAGCGGCGCCGGTGCCGGCAGACCCGGCACCTTGGCAGAATCGAACTTCAGGCTCAGATAGGGGCGACGCGATCCGTCAGCGCCCGTATGGCCGATGCCCGTGCGCCAGAAGTTGGTTCGGGTGGTGGCCTGCACCAGCGCCAGCAGCTGGCGCAGCACACGGTCTTCGGACAGATTGCTGACCCTGTCCAGCGCCTTGGCGATCGCGTTGCCCTGCGCCATCTCGCCCTGCTCGTCGTGGGCACCCGGATCGAAGCGCAGCCTGAACAACCGCACCAGCATGCGCGCGATGTCGGGGTGCGCGGCCAGCGTGATCTCGATCGTGCCCTGGGTCAGCGCGAAGCCGATCTGCTTGAGGTACTTGGCATAGGCGCGCAGGATCACGACCTCATCGGGCGCCAGCCCGGCATGCAGCACCAGCCGGTTGAAGTCGTCGTTCTCGATGCTGCCGTCGAACACGCGCGCAAAGCAGTCCTCGAACGATCGTGCGACCTTGTCGAGCTCGAAGTCGTCGGCCACCTTGGCCTGCAGCTCGAAGTCGTGCAGCGAAATCGTCGCACCGTCGGCGCTGATGCGGTAGTTCTGTTCGCCCAGCACGCGCACACCCATGTGCTCGAGCATCGGCAGGCTGTCCGACAGCACGATCGGCCCGCCAAGCCGGTAGACCTTGAACCCCAGCCTGCCCTGCGCCGCACTCAGCGGCCGGTACAGGGCCAGCGCCAGCGGCTTCGCCGGCGTCAGCGCAGCCACGCGCCGCAGGTCGGGCACGGCCGCCCGCGGCGACACGCGCTCGCGGTAGTCGGGCGGAAAGGCTGCGCTCCAGCGCTTGTACAGATCCACGCCCTGGCCCTCGCCCTCGGCCTCGATCAGGGCATCGTGCAGCTGGTCGCCCCAGCGGCGCGCCGCCGCAGCCAGACGCGATTCGAGCGCCTTGCGTTCGACCACCGGCACCTGGCCAGGCGTGGTGCGGATCGTGAAGTGGATGCGCGCGAGCACGGTGTCGCCCAACTGCACGTGAAATTCGGCGCTGGTGCCGGCGAAGGCCTGCATCAGGATGTCCTGCAGCCGCATGCGCAGGTCGGTGGCGTAGGCGTCACGCGACACGTAGACCAGGCAGGACACGAAGCGTTCGAAGGGGTCTCGGCGCAGGAACAGCCGCAGCCGCTGGCGGTCGCCCAGGGCCAGGATGCCCAGGGCCGTTTCGTACAGCTCGTCGTCCGAGATCTGGAACAGCTCGTCGCGCGGATAGGTCTCGAGAATGTGCGTCAGCGCCTTGGCCAGATGGCCACCCGGCGGCAGGCCGGCGCGTTGCGCGATGGTCTCGACCTTGCCACGCAGCAGCGGTGTCTCTGACACCCGCGCGGTGTAGGCGGTCGACGTGAACAGACCCAGAAGGCGGTGTTCGCCAACCACCTGGCCCTGCGCGTCGTAGCGCTTGATGCCGATGTAGTCGGTATAGCCCGGCCGGTGCACGGTCGAACGTGTGTTGGCCTTGGCCACGATGATCGGTGGCACCGGTGAACGTGCCAGGGCGCGTGAATTGGCCGGCAGCGCCGAGAAACTGGCCGAGGCCCGTTCGGCGTCGGTCTCGCGCAGCACGCCCAGGCCGGTGCTCGGCACCAGCTGCAGCATGTCCTCGCCCTGCTCGCTCACCAGGCGGTGCTGGCGGTAGCCCAGCAGCGTCAGGTTGTCGTCGGCCAGCCATTGCAGGAAGGCACGGCTCTCGGCCACCAGGTCCGGCGGCAGCGTGGTCGGTGCCTCCGACAATTCACGGATGGCTTCCTGCAGCCGCGCAACCATTGCCGGCCAGTCTTCGACGGCGGCGCGCACGTCGGCCAGCACCCGCTCGATGCCGGCCACCAGGTCGGTGCGCTGCTGCGGTTCGAGCAGGCGATCGATCTCGATGTGCATCCATGATTCGCGTGCCTGCGTCGGCGCCTCGCGACGCGGCGCCAGCGCCTGCAGTTCGCCGCCGGCATCACGTTCGACCGCGAAGATCGGGTGCACGATCAGATGCAGCGTCAAGCCTTGACGGTTGATCTCGGCAGTCGTCGAATCGACCAGGAAGGGCATGTCGTCGTTGACGATCTGGATCACCGTGTGCCGCGAGGCCCAGCCCTGGTCGGCCACGGTCGGGTTGATGATGCGCACTCGCGGCCGGCCGGCGCTGCGCGTGGCCCCCCATTGCCAGTGCGACAGCAGCGCGCCGCACAAGTCCTCGGGGGCACGTTCGCCCAGGTCGTCGTCGTCCAGCTGGCGCAGACATTCACGTGCGAAGGTCTCGAAGCGCGCTCGCACAGGCACGTCCAGGCGACGCGCGGCCAGTGCGACTACGGCCTCGGTTCGTTCTCGACGCGGTGCGTCGCTGCTGTCGTTCATCGCCGTCTCCATCGTGTGATTGGGGTGGTCCACGCCCTGCAGTCGTCATCATGCACCGCCGAGGTGCGGGGGTGACCTGCGTTCAGCGCCCGGGCTTCCTGCGCGCCATGAACCGGCTCATCAGCGTCTGCGGCTCGCCGCTGCCGTAGGCGTTGGCAAATTCGTCGATGCTGTCGGCGATGGCCTGCGCCAACGGCACCGTCTGCCAGTGGCGCAGCAGGCGCTTTTGCTGGCGCAGCGCCAGGGGCGGCAAGGCCGCCAGTTCTGCGGCCAGCGCCTGCACCCGCTCGTCCAGCCGACCCACGGCACAGCGCTCGGTGATCAGGCCCCAGGCCTCGGCCCGGTCGGCATCGATGGTCTGGCCGGTGAGCAGCATGGCCGCGGCGCGCGAATGCCCGATCAGGCGTGGCAGCAGCGCGGCGTGGATCACCGACGGAATGCCCACCTTGACCTCGGGCATGCCGAACATCGCGCTGTCGTCGCAGACGCGCAAGTCACAAACCATCGCTACTTCGAGCCCGCCACCCAGGCACCAACCGCCCAGGCGGGCGATGACCGGCACCGGCAGCGTGGCCACGGCGTCGCACAGCCCGGCCAGCTGGGTGATGAAGATCCTGGCGGCCGCCGGCGTCAATGCCGCCATCTCACCGATGTCGGCGCCGCCGATGAATGCCCGGTCGCCGCTGCCGCGCAGCACCAGCACACGCAGATCGGCGTGGTCACGCAGCAGCGCCAGCGCGGTGCACAAGTCTTGCATCGCCGCGCTGCCGATGATGTTGAGCGCACCGGCGTCGGTCAGGGTCAGCTGGCCGATGCCGGCCGCGTCGAGGGTGGCCAGCGCATGGCGGCCGCGGTGAACGGTCTGCATGCGGCCATGTTAGGTCAAGGCAGCGGCGCCATCGGCGCCCGAGCGCCCACCGGGGCCAACGCAGGGCAGCCATCACCGTCACCGCCCAGGTCGATGGCTTCGAATTGCCAGCCGCCGGCAAGGCGCGAATCTGAAGTCAGCGAAGATCTCTCCGGCCCGCGCAGCCGGATCGATCAGGCGCGAATGGCTTGCGGCGTTGCCGCAGTGCGACCGCGGGCCTGTTCCAGCTCGCCGATCAGCACGTCGACCTGCGCCATGAACGCCTCGCGGTTGGCGTGCGGCGAGCGCACGATCATCTCGAACGAGTGCTCGGCCAGCGCCTGCTCGCCGGCCTGGCGCGCCCACCGTCGCACCTCGCAGTACGACAGCAGGGCCAGGCGACCCATGTCACCTCGCCGCCGGCAATGCTGAAGGTCACCCAGCAAGTCATCGAGCTGGAGCTGCAGCGACGGGGTTTCGGTATTCATGTTGCATCGCAGCATTGATCTTCTTCCTGACGTCAAACTGACAAACCACTCGACTCGATGGCGAACCCGGGAAGACCCGAGGCGCGGATGCGCCAAAGGACGACACGGCGCCACCCAATGACACAGCGCAGCTCAGGCGCAGGAGCTTGCCTATCGCAACTGCGCCAGCGAGATCGTCAGCCACTCGAGCATCGCCGCCGCTCTGGGGCGCGCGACGTGCAACCTGACGGCAGTTTCGTGACCATGCCGATAGAGGATCACTGGCAATCCGGCAAACAAGCGCGAGGCAGATGCTGAAGGTCTATCGATGAAAACGGCCGCGCCAAGCGACAGCAGCTGCTCGAGTCCAGAACCCGAAATGCCGAACACGACGCCGGCATCGTCGCTCAGCGACACAGCGAAACCCTCGGCGTGCCAGCCCGGCCTCAATGCCTTGCCGCCGACGACGACGGCCCGATCGCGGGCCAGCCTGACGGCATATGAATCGCCGCTCGCAAGCTCGGGCCAGCCGACCGGCGACGAGTTGATTGCAGCGGCGTCGAGCGCCGCCTGCAGATTGCCGTTGACGACGGACACCTGCGGCACGCAACAGGTCGAGACCGACAGACCGCCCACTTCGATGTGGATCGACGCCCAAAGCGGCACCGGATTCCAGTTCGATGCGAAATCGTAGCCGGGGGTCGCCATCGCGGCCGTCGTGCCCGGGGCATGTTTCTCAGCCATTGATGCGGGCTCCTTGCGGATCCAGCGCACAGGGCGGTACGACTTTCGCGGTTCGCGTCTGCCCCAGATGGAAGACCTGCACCGTCTCGCCAATGCGCGATCGGCCGTTGCGCAGCAGCGCCAGCGCGATCGGCCTGCCGAGGTTCGGGCTGCGGTAGCTCGAGGTGACGAATCCTTCGCTGGCGCGCCGCGGGCCATCGACCGTGACGACGTGCGCGCCGGCGGCCAAAGGTTCACCGTCGGCTTCGAGTCCGACGAGCACGTTGCGGTCCGGGCGCGAAGCCTGCTCGGTGAACAGGGCGCGCTTGCCGATGAACTCTCCAAGCTTCTTCTCGCGCGGCGTCCCAAACCCGAGATCGTGGGGCATCGTCTGCCCGTCGGTGTCCTTGCCGATGATGATCAATCCCTTTTCCGCACGCAGGATCGACAGGGCTTCGAGTCCGAGCAGGCTGACGCCCAGCCCTTCGCCGGCGCCTTTCAGCCGAGACCAGAGCGCCTGAGCCTGCGAGGCTGCGACACCGATCTCGTAGCTGCGATCGCCGGTGAACGAGACGCGCGAGATCCGGACCGAGCCGAAGTCGACGAAGCTCATGTGCGCAAACGCATCGTCGTGCAGTTCAAGCTCTGGATACACCGCCCCGAGCAACTGCCGCGACGCCGGGCCCGTCAGCGTCAGAGTCGCCCATTGCGCCGTCGAGTCCTGGATGAAGATGCGGTCGGGGTCGAACTGATCCTGGCGCCAGGTGTCGAGCATGGCCGCCACGGCGTCGACGTGAGACGAGGAGCAAGAGACGACGAAATGCTCGGGGTCGATCCGCGACAGCACGCCGTCGTCAAAGACGGTTCCGCCCTCGTTCAACATGAAGCCGTAGCGGATGCGCCCCGGCTTCAGCGTGGCCATCGTGTTGTAGTAGATGAAGTCGACGAAGCGTTCTGCGTCGGGGCCGAAGATCTCGATCTTTCCCAGGGGTGAGCCGTCGAACAGCGCAACACCCTCTCTCGCGGCACGCGCCTCGCGCTGGATCTCTGTCTCAGCGCTGCCGTTGCCATAGAAGGCCGGACGCAACCAGCCGCCGTATTCGCGAAACACGGCGCCGTCCTGGCGATGCACGTTCTCCAGCGGCAGCCGCTTGATCGGCGCGAAGCATTGACCCCGCCTTACCCCGGCGAAGCTGGCAAACGAAACGGGGACGAAGGGCGGGCGATAGGTCGTGGTGCCGACCGATGCGATCGGCTCGCCCCGTATCGCGGCCAGGGTCGCGAGGCCGACGATGCTGGAGGTCTTGCCCTGATCGACGGCCATGCCGAGCGTGGTGTAGCGCTTCAGGTGTTCGACCGAAACGAAGTTCTCGCGCGCTGCGAGCTCGATGTCCCGGGTCGTCACGTCGTTCTGAAAATCGACCCATTGCCGCCCCCCGCCGCCCAGCCGCGGCCACGCTGGCTCCACCTGATAGGGTGGCGATCGCGACGAACCGCCAGCGCGCGCGCCGGGGCTGCCGCCGGCGGCCCTCATCCCCGATTCCTGCGCCTGATCAAGTGTGAAGTCACCGGCTGCGGCGCCGACGGTGGTGAGGTGCGCCAGGCCGGGGCGGGGCACAAACGCGAGCAGGTCGTCTCGCCAGTCGAGCTTGCCACCAGCCTGGCAATGCAGATGCACGCTGGGCGTCCAGCCGCCCGAAACGAGCAGGGCATCGGCGTCGAGCGATTTGCCACCGTCGGTGTGGACCCTGCGCAGCCCGCGTCGCCAGTCGACGCCGCAGATTTGCGCATTCCGGTGCAGAGGAACGTCTTCCGTCTCAGCCGCTGCGCGGCTGTCGACGATCGTGACCTCGGCGCCGGCCGCCATCAGCGAACGCACGACGTTCGCCGTCGAGCTGTTGTTGGTGGCAACGACGATGCGATCGCCCGCCAGCACGCCATGCCGGTTCAGATAGGCCAGCGCCGCATGCGCGGACATCACGCCAGGACGATCGTTGTCCGGGAACGTCAGTGGTCGTTCGATGGCGCCGGCTGCCACCACGACCTTTCGGGCCCGCACCCGCCACAGCGTGTCGGGCCTGCCGTTGAAGTGACGCTGGCTGGCGAGAACGAGGCTGTGGTCGTAGATTCCGAACGCGGTGGTGCTTGAAAGGTAGCGGCCCCCGGCGGCAATGAGCGCATCGGCCGTGCGACGCGCCCACTGCGGGCCCGGGACGGCCTCCACCGGTTCAAGGGTATCGCCGAGCATGCCACCCGGCGTGGCACGGTCGTCGACCAGAAGGACGTCCTGTCCACGCGCGGCAGCGGCAAGCGCGCAGGACAGACCTGCCACGCCGGCACCGACCACCAGCAGGTCGCACGTGGCGTGGCGCTGGCTGGCCGCAGCTTTCGGACGAAATGCCGGATCGGCACGACCCAGTCCGGTCAGGTCGCGGATGCGCGGCTCGAACCAGTGCCAGTGCGGCCACATGAAGGTCTTGTAGTAGAACGCCGCCGGGATGAAACGCGCGAAGCGATCCATCCACGCATGGCGATCCGCCGCCGCGCTCGGCTGCGCGTTCACGCTGAACGCTTCGATCTCGGCAGCGAGCGGCGTCGTGGTGGCCTTGCAGTTCGGCATCCGCACGCCCGCCTGCACCAGGTCGAAGATCGCGTTGGGTTCCTCGACCCACGCGCCCCAGATGCCGCGCGGACGATGGAACTTGGAACTGCGCGCGACCGTGTGCACGCCCTGCGCCAGCAGTGCCGAGGCCAGCGTGTCCCCCGGATGACCGCTGTATGCCTGGCCATCGAACTTGAACCCGAGCGTGACAGCACGGTCAATCTCGCCGCCATGGTCGAGTCGGCGTGAGCTCATGGTCTGCTTTTCCGAAGTGGCTCGACAGCGATCACGACCATGCTGGTGGTGTCGCGCTGCATCACGAACAGCTCACCGCAGCTGAGGTGGCGCCACACTTCACGGCCGGCTCCCTTGACGTTCTGCTTGACGTGCAGGTAAGCGGCCCATGTGTCGGCGGACACCTGACAAGCGGGTTCCGGCCGGACCTTTCCGGCCTCGGAGACGAAATGGAACTCCGTCTCGTCGCGTTCGCCGCAGAACGGGCAATCGAAGATCTGCATCGTGCCGGCTCAGTGCGCGATTCCGGCTGCAGCGCCTTCGTCGATCAGCGTGCCAGCAGCAAATCGCGACATCCCGAAAGCACGGCTCAGCTCATGATGCTCACCGGTCGCAAGGATGTGCGCCAGCAACGTGCCGCCCGCCGGAATCGCCTTGAAGCCGCCTGTGCCCCAGCCGCAGTTCACGTAGATGCCCGGCACGCCCACCGGTCCGAGGATGGGCGACGAGTCGGATGTCACGTCGACCGCCCCGCCCCACTGCCGCATGAGCCGCAACTGACCGAGCGCCGGCGCCATCTCGAGCAGCCCCGAAAGCACGGCCTCCTGCATGGGCGGATTGCCGCGCTGCGCGTACGACGGGACCCGGTCGAGGCCGCCGCCGATCACCATCTCTCCTTTGTCCGACTGGCTGAAGTACACGCCGGTGCCGGGCGAGAGCGCCACGGTGTCCATCAAGGGTTTCACGGGCTCGCTGACGAAGGCCTGCAGCGTGTAGGTGTGGATCGGCAGCGCGTAGCCGCCGAGCGCCGCCAGTACCGATGACGATCCTGCGACGGCAACGCCGATCCTCTCGGCACGGATCTCGCCGCGCGAGGTTTCGACGCCGACCACCCGCCCCGCCTCGCGCACAAAGCCGGTGACCTCACAGCTCTGGATGATGTCGACACCCAGAGCGTCGGCGGCGCGCGCATAGCCCCAAGCCACCGCGTCATGTCGCGCGGTGCCGCCGCGGCGCTGGTTGGTCGCGCCAAAGATCGGAAAGCGCGCATCGGCATCGAAGTTGAGGATGGGCGCCAAGGCACGCACCTGCTCGCGCCCGAGCAGTTCGGCGTCGACACCGTTGATCAGCATCGCGTTGACGCTGCGTGCGGCGAGCTCCATCTCCATCTCGCTGTGCGCAAGCATCATCATGCCGCGCTGCGAGAGCATGATGTTGTAGTTCAGCTCCCGCGACAGGCCTTCGTACAGTCGAAGCGACAGGTCGTACAGGGCGGCGCTCTCGGGATAGAAGTAGTTCGACCGGATGATCGTCGTATTGCGCCCGGTATTGCCACCTCCGATCCAACCACGTTCCAGCACCGCGACCCGCGCGATGCCGTGCGTCTTCGCCAGGTAGTAGGCGGTGGCCAGGCCGTGGCCGCCACCGCCGATCACGATCACTTCGTACGCGCGTTGCGGCTGTGGCGAGCGCCATGCGGGCCGCCAGCCGCGCTGGCCGGCAAGCCCCTCCTTGAGCAGCGTGAGCGCCGAATAGTGTCGGGTCAATGGACTGGCAGGCGGTTGCGATGGAACTTGCCGCCCTTCATCACGACGGGGATGCGGGCGCCGTCGTCGGCCATCAGTGCAAGGTCCTTCAACGGGTTGCCGTCGACGATCAGGATATCTGCAAAGGCGCCCGCCGAAATCTCGCCGATCTGGCCCTTGGCGCGGATGATCTCGGCGTTCACGCCGGTGGCCTGGTTCAGGATCTCGAAGTTCGAGAACACGGGTGAGCGCAGGCTGAACTCGATCGACTGCATCGGCTGCAGCGCTCCGATCAGATCGGTGCCGAAACCAACCCTCACCCCCGCGCGCTTCATGTGATGCAGCCGCTCGACCGCTTCGTCCTTGATGCGGTCGAGCTTGTCGAGCGATTCGGGCGGCAGGCCGAATTCCTCGCCACGCTCGGCCATGCCCGCGATCACCGCCAGCGTGGGCACGATGCTGACGTTCTTGTCGGCCGCCATGTTCGCGGTGTCTGCCTCGATCAGCGTTCCGTGCTCGATGCAATGCACGCCGAGCCCGATGGCGCGTTTGAGCGCCCGATCCGGGTGGATGTGAGCGGTGCAGTAGACGAGGTGGTTCTCCACCTCCTCGACGATTGCCCGCACCTCGTCGTTGCCGAACTGGATGCCCTCGAGCGGATCGGAGACCGACGCGACCCCGCCCGACCCCATGAACTTGATGAACGAGGCGCCACGGCGAAGCTGCTCACGGATGACCCTGCGGACCGAATCGACGCCGTCGACGATCACCCCGAGCGGATTCGCGAAGCAGCAACCACACATCACCACATGCTCGTCGTGATGGTGGTAGTCGTGGTGATGCCGGGTGTCGGCGTGGCCGCCGGTCTGGCTGAGCGCCTTCTCGCAGTAGTAGAGCCGCGGCGCCGTGATCAGACCCTTCTGGATGGCCAGCCACAGGCCGTAGTCGGCGCCGCCCGTGTCTCGCACCGTGGTGAAGCCGCGGTCGAGCATGTCGCGCAGCATGTTCGCCGCGTGATGTGCATACATCGTCGCCGGCAGACGCTCCAGCCGGTTGACGTTCATGTCGTAGAAGTAGGCATGGATGTGCGCATCGATCAGGCCGGGCATCAGCACCCGGCCACCGCAGTCGACCGTCTGGGCATCGGGCGGCGGCGGCGCGTCGGAAACCGACGCGATGCGCTCGCCCTCGACCACGACATTGGCGGCAACCAGGCGCTCGTTCAGGCCGTCGAAGACCTGGGCGTTGGTGAAGACGATCATCGTTACCTCGCGTTCACTTGCCGCTGTTGAGCGCCTTGTTGATGCGCTCGAAATAGCCGAGCGCGGCAGGGCTGATCTTCTCGGACTGCTGGCGCCAGATCTTGAGCAACTCGGCCTGGATGAGCTTCTGATCGGCCACCGGCATCGGGGCGAGCAGCTTCATGCCCTTGGTGGCCAGGAAGTCGTACGCCTTCTTCTCCGCAGCGCCGTGCTTCCAGGTCTCAAGCGACTCTTGCCACATGGCATTGGCCTCGTCGACGAAGAGCTTCTGAAGGTCTGGCGGCACCTTGGCCCACACGTCCTTGTTGACACCGATCGAGAACGGATAGGCCATCGAGAACGCAGCCAGATAGCTCATGCAGCAGGTGACCTCGTAGATCGATTGCGACTGTCCGTAGACCGGGCTGTAAATCGAAGCATCGACCACGCCGGTCTTGAGCGCCAGGTAGAGCTCGGACGACGGCACGTTCTGCGTCGAAACGCCGAGCGCGTTGAAGGCCTGAAGGCCGTCCTTCGTGAAGTGTCGCAACTTGATCTTGCGCAGGCCGTCGAGCGTGTTGACCGGCTCCTTCGACATGATGATCAGATCGCGCAAGGCGCCGAACGGTGCCCGCGCAACCTGCACGATGCCCCACTTGTTCGACGCCAGGATCTCGGCGCCGATCTTGTACTGCTCGTCGACGATCTTCAGATTCTGCTCGGCATCGAGCAGCACGCCGTGCGGCGCGAAGACGCCCATCAGCGGCTCGTCGCGCACCACGTAATAGGGGATGATGTTCATCGCCTCGACCACGCCCTGCTTCAGGACACGCAGCGAATCGACGTTCTTGAAGCCGATCGTCTCGATCGGGATGACGTCGATCTTGAAACGACCGCCCGACTTCTGGCCCACGCGCTTGGCGAGGTCCTCGAGCTGCAGCGTCGTGGTGTCCTTCGGGCCGACCGAACTGCCGAGTCGCCAGGTGACGTCGGCCGCCTGCGAGGTACCGGCGGCCATGACCAGGGCGGCCAGCACCGCGAGAATGGACTTGATGTTCATGCAACTCTCCTCTTGATAGAAACCATCACCGTTGTCGCCGCCTGCATCCGCGGCTAACCGAATCCCGACAAGCGCGGAAGGAACAGCGCGATCTGCGGAAACACCGTGATCACCGCCAGCAGAACGAGCATCAGCAGCCAGTACGGCAGGCACGCCAGCGCCGCCTCGCCGAGCGAGACCTCGTTTCGACTCACCGCCATCACCACGAACAGGTTGATGCCCAGTGGTGGCGTCAACAGACCGATCTCGATCACGATCACGAGCGCGATCCCGAACCACACGGGGTCGAAACCGAGGCCGGTCACCACCGGAAACACGAAGGGCAGCGTGATCAGGAGCATCTCGATCGGGCCGAAAAAGCAGCCCAGGACCAGGTACATCGCGAAGATCAGCGTCATGACGACGGGCGCCGACAAACCGGCTTCGGCCACGTGGCCGATCAGCATGCGCGGCAGCCCTGTCAGCGACACCGCCTGGCTGAGCACCAGCGCGCCGAGCAGCACCAGGGTCAGCGTCGAGAACGTACGCACGGTGGCCGTCAGCGCCGCCCAGATGCGCGCGAAGCTCAGCTCGCCGTACATTGCCGCAAGCAGCGCTGCCGTCGCGACGCCGAGGGCCGCCGCCTCGGTGGGCGTGGCAATGCCGAGGAAGATCGTGCCGAGGATCGCGAACACCAGAACGACGAAAGGCCATGCCTCGACCGATCGAAGAAGTGCGCGGCCGAGTGGAACCAGGTCACCCACCGGCGGGGCCACCTCGGGGCGAAGGCGCGCCATGATCGCGATGTAGACCATGAAGAGGCCGGCGAGCAGGAGCCCCGGGACGATCCCCGCGATGAAGAGGGCGCCCACCGACACCTCTTGCCAGGCGCCGTAGATGATGAGCGCGATCGACGGTGGAATCAGGATGCCGAGTGTGCCGCCGGCGGCGATGGTGCCCACCGTCGCGCTGCGCGAATAGCCGCGCGCTTTCAGCTCGTCATAGGCGATCGAGCCGACCACGGCGGCGGTGGCGGTAGAGGATCCGCTGATCGCGCTGAACACCGTGCAGACGCCGATGTTCGTCTGCAGCAGCTGGCCCGGCAGGCGCTCGAAGGTCGGCGAGATCGCGTTGTAGATGCGCTTGGCGAGGCCCGACTGCCCGAGGATCTCACCCATCAAGATGAAGGTCGGCACCGCGGTGAACGTGAAGCTGTTGAAGACGTTCCACGTGGCGTTGCCGAGCACCGACAGGTTGCCGCCGAACGCGAAATGCAGAACGGCGAGCCCGGTCGCACCGATGACGACACCGAGCATCGAACCGGTGAGCAGCGCGAAGGCGATGATCGCGATGAGGGCGGTGGCAAGCATGCTCAGGCCGATCCGTCGACGGCTTCTGCGCCTTCGACCACGACGCCCTCTGGCGTCGGTGCGCCGTCCAGCGCGCGGTCGAGATCGCCAAGTGCGCGCAGCGCCACGGCGAGCGAGAGCAGCGCCAGCGACACGGGAATCAGCATCATCCAAGGCCATTCAGGAAGATCGGCAACGTAGCTTCGGGCGCCGAATTGATAGCTGGACCACGCAAACGCATAGGTCTGCCAGAAGAGGATACCGAGCACGGCGATCGCGCCGACGTGGCCAGCGAACATCATCCACGACTGCCAACGGACCGGCAGCAGCCGCCAGACGACGAGGATCCGGATGTGCCGGCGTTCCACCATGCCGCCCACCATGGCCAGAAAGGACATGGCCACGAACAGGTAAGCCGCGATCTCTTCGGTGGCAGGGATGGGGCTCGACAGGACGTAGCGCTGCAGGCTGGAAAACACCAGCACCAGAACGATTCCCGCCACGGCGAGCGCCGACACCGCGGTCATCGCCCAAGCCATCCGCTGCGAGAACGCTTCGGCGCGAACCACCAGGGGTCTGAGCGCGCTCACGCGATCTCCTTCCAGACGTCGCGCGCCAGACGCAGCCAGTTGCCGCCCAGCACGGCGCGGATGGCATCTTCGCCGTAACCGGCGGCGACCATGCGCTCGGTGAGCTGCGGGATCTGCTCCGGTGTGCACACCCGCATTTGTTCAACCTCGTAGCCCTGGCCGGCCGGGAACTTGGTCGCCTGGCGATGCACGGCGGCCGTCAAGGTCGCAGGATCGGAGACGCTGTCAAGGCCGATGCCGACATGCTCGATCCCGACCAGTTCGACCCAGTGGTCGAGATGCGCGAACAGGGCGTCGGTGGAATCGTCGTTGTCGCCGAGGAAGATGCCGATGCCGTTGACCCCGATCACCCCGCCCGTGGCGGCGCAGGCCCTGGCCAGATCGTCGCCGATGTTGCGCTCGTGCGACTTGAGCGCGGCCGCATTCGAGTGCGAGTAGATCACCGGCGCGGTCGCCATCTCGAAGACATCGAGCGATGTTCGCCGTCCGGTGTGGGTGCAGTCGACCAACATGCCCACACGCTGCATCTCGCGCACCAGATCGACACCGAAGCGCGACAGCCCGCAGTCGGTGCGCTCGTGGCATCCGTCACCGACGTGGTTCTTCTGGTTGTAGGCCATCAGGGCGTGCCGCACCCCAAGTTTGTAGAAAACCTGGATCAGGCCGATGTCGCGCTCGAACGGATTGGTGCCTTGGAAGCCGAAGCCGAGCGCCAGCTTGCCTGCCTGCTTGGCGGCTTGCGCATCACCGGCTTTCGTGAGCAGCACGTAGCGGTCGGCGTTCTCATCGATGTAGCGGCGCCACATGGCGATGCGGCGAATGGCGCTCATCGTGTCGTCCGGGTCGCTCGCCACCGTGATCGACACGACGTCGTAGCCGCTCGCCTTCATGCGCTCGAGGGCGCCGAAGTGCGACGCCCATGAGCCGCAGGTCGGGGTGGCCGGAAACGTCTGGTCCCAGACCAGGGCATCGGCGTGCAGTTCGGCTGCGTCCATCATCGGCCTTTCTCAACAGTACGGCCGCCGCCCGCGAACGCAGCGTGCAGGAATCGGCATGCGCCGTCGAGGATGCCGGCCTCTGCCTGTCGGCTGCGAGCGAACATCATCCGGATCGCGCCACCGCGCATCAGGTCGACGACCAGGTGCGTGTCTTCGACCATGCGCTCGAGCGGCAGCTTCACATCGGTGAACTGGGTGCGCAGGTGATGGGCCATGTTCTCGAGCTGGGTGTCGCGGTACGTCTTCACAGCCGCATCGAGCGCTGGGTCGTGTCTCGTCGCACTGAGGATCTCGATCACCGCCGGATAGCGCACGTCGAGGAAGATCCTGGCGAAGCGGCGCACCAGCCGCTCCACCCGGGCCTCAATCGGCGTGTCGGCCGGGTTCTCGCTGGAGGGGAAAGCTTCGGCGAAAGGAGCGAACAGCGCCGCGACCGTTGCGGCCATCAACTCGCTCTTGCCGCCGAACTGATGCTGCAACGCCCCGGTCGTGACGCCGGCCCGACGGCAGATCGCGTTCACCGTGGCGCCCGCGAGGCCGCGCTCGAGGATGAGCTCGATCGTGGCTTCGAGCAGGAGCTGGCGTGTTTGTCCAGACCGCGCAGCCTGTCGCATCGGCAGTGGTGGCTCGGCTCGAAAGGGGTGCATCACAAGTGGGCTAAAACATCATCACCGTTATGATCACCTTACTGCATCGACACGCGCCGGTCGCTCCGGGTTTTCAGCAAGCAAGCGCCGCTCGCCATACATCCGCGCCAAGCACGCCGGGGCCACGGGCGGCTGCGGCTGGCCAGCAACTTCACACCGGACGCAGGCGATGGAAGCGGCGATCGGCGAGTTGACGTTCACGGCTGAACAACAGCAGTTCGATCAGGTCGCGCGCTCGCATCGCGACGATGCGCATGGGCATCGGCCACGACGCCGTGCGGTGTTGGGGCGGCGCCTTTGGCGTGCACGGCACGTCAACCACAATGCGGCCATGAATGCCCGCCTGCACAAGTTGCTCGCCGACCTGAAAGACACCTTCTGGGTCCTGCCGGCCGCGCTCGTGCTCGTTGCCATCGTGCTTGCGGTCGCTCTCATCAGCCTCGACCGCAGCGTCGTATTTCCGCCCTGGTTGATCGACAGCGGCTGGTTCTACCGCGGTGGTGGCACCGGTGCGCGCACCCTGCTCGGTACCGTCGCCGCCTCGGCGATCGGCGTCGCCGGCACGGTCTTTTCGATCACGATTGCAGCGCTCACGCTGGCCGCCGGCCAGATGGGGCCACGCCTCTTGAGCAACTTCACACGCGACCGCGGCAACCAGTGGACGCTCGGCGTCTTTCTCGGCACTTTCGCCTATTCTCTGATGGTGCTGGCCAGCGTGCGCACTGAGAGCGAGAGCACCTTCGTGCCGCACCTCGCGCTCAGTGTCGGCATCCTGCTCGCCGTCTTGTGCGTCGCGACGCTCGTGTACTTCGTCGGCCACATGGCGAGTCGCATCAACGTCGACACCGTGATCGACCTCGTGAGCGACGATCTGCGCGGCTCCATCGATCGGCTCACGACCGAGAAGTTGCAACACCCGCGGCCCCCCGAATCGTTCTGGACCGGCGCCGTCACCGTGACCGACAGGCGCAGCGGCTATCTGCAGCAGCTGGACGTTGAGGGCCTCGCGAACTGGGCGGCCGAAAACGGTGCCGCAATCCGGTTGCTCGTGCGTCCCGGCGCTTTCATCTTTGCTGGCGCGCCGATCGCACTCGCCCGGCTAGGCGGCAAGGGCGACAAGGACGGCGATGACGCCAACGGGGTCGAGCGCATCGAGGGCGTTGAGCGTGCGATCCGCAACGCCACCGCACTCGGCCCGACGCGCGCGAGCCCAGCCGACCTCGAGTTCGCCGCCCGCCAGTTGGTCGAGGTCGCGGTGCGCGCGCTCTCGCCTGGAATCAACGACCCGCACACCGCGATCAGCGTGCTCGATCGTCTTGGAAGGTCGCTTTGCGACATCGTCGACCGCGAGCTCTATGGCGGCGTCTATCTGCGCGAGGACGTGCCGGTGCTCGTCGTGCCGAGTGTCGACTATGCGGGACTGCTCGACGCGACGTTCCACCTGATCCGCCAGAACGCAGCCAGCCAGGTCGCGGTGCTGATCCGCATGTTGGAGGTGCTCACCGCCGTTCACCACTGTGAGGGCAAGGCCACGCGCCGGGCGCTGCTGCAGCACCATGCCGACTTGGTCCTGGAGGATGCCCGGCGCGCGAACTTCAATCCAACCGATCTGGACGATGTGCTGCGACGCCACGCCGAATTTTGCAAGGCGAAACCGCGGACCAAGAAGCCACCAGCCTGATCAGGAATCGACGGTCTGCGGCGACTCGACGACACGCCGCACGAGCCAGGATCGACAACACGACCACGCAGCAGGTCAGCGCGAGCACGATTTCGCGCGCCGGTCCGCGCGGCAGCCTGAAGCGCGGGCCGAGCAGAAGCGCGAAGATGACGACACCGGCCCCATCATCGAAGATCGATTCACCCGCGATCACACGTTCGAGTCGGCGGGGCGCACCTGCGCCGACTTCAGGATGCCCACTGCCACGATCGAGTCCGTCGACGAAATCATTGGGCCGAAAATCAAAACGGGCTAGCCCCATTTGAGAGCTAACCCGTTGATTTATTTGGTGCGGCTGGCAAGATTCGAACCCACGACCCCTTGGTTCGTAGCCCGCCGATAATTGAATGGGGTTCAATGAAATCAACGACTTAGCGGCGCCCTCACCCCGCTTTTCCGCATTGAAGTGCCCAGGAGCGCCTCGGAAAGTCGCGCAAAAGTCGCGCAGCGATGGGTGCATGTCAAAGCCCTTCGGCGCCAGCCAAGAACCGCTCGGCCTCCGCCATCATGCCCTTCGAGATGGCGTCCCAGGACCTGCCGTGAAAGTCCTTGGGCAAACGTGCTTCGACCGCCGCCAATACAGGCCCGACCTGCTCAACCAGGCCCACCATCGCGCCCCAGACTGCCGGCCCGCCGTTCTTCATTGCCAGCTGCCGCCAGTGCCGGGTCTGGATGGTGTCGAAACGGTAGTGGACGTTCTTGGCACGCATCGCCATTGCCAAGCCCGCCTGCCGGCGGTTGTACTGATTCGGGGCTTTGCCGAAGTAGGGCCACATCGACAGGATGTCGTAGAGCGGCGTCATGACGTACGTGTCGCCAGGTTGCAGAAAGATCGAGTAGTTCTTGGCGTGGCCATCGGTGGCCGCCATCAACCAGAAGGCGAGTTGCGTCAGCTGAAACGCCAGCGTGTCCTGCAGCGGATCGGCGCTGCCCGTGAGCAACTGCAGGCATTTCGACATGCCGGGCCCGCCGTCGTGTTCGTACTTCTGCTGTGGCGAGACCCCCAACGCTTGGCAGAAGTCTTCCTGTGGCAGACGCGCGATCCAGGCGCCGTCGTCCATCCACGCACGGTCGAAGCGCTCGACCACCAAGACAGTCTGGTCGCCGAAGGTCGCCATCGTTGTCGGCGCCACGGGCAGGCCGAGCTCCGAGACAATCTGGGCACAGACCCATTCGTTCTGGACCGAGTCAGAGAGGTCGACACGCCGCGAACCGCCGACCAGCCCCAGCGGCAACTTGAAGATGTGCGTCGTCGGCGTTGCCCCCGTGCGGCCGACACCAGCGTCCGCTCGCCAGAGTGAACGCCGTCTTCTCCTGGGCACCGGCGATCGAGATTCGGAACAGATCGTCGTCGGGCTAGCGTAGCGCGCCGGGACCGACGTCGGCGGGAACAGCCCACAGGATGCCGGCGATCTGCCCCTCGTCGAGGGGTTCACAGTCAACGCGGTTCCATCCTGTCGGCGCCGTGTCCTCAGGCAGCAACTGAACGGCACCGACGCAGTCTCGGCCGATGGCTTCCAGCAGCGAGAAGGCATCGGCGGCCTTGGTCTTGAAGCGCCGAGTCAAGCGTTGCCGGATCCTGTCGTTGTCCGGCAGCAGGTTGTCGAAGTAGTTGGCGACGACTTCGCCGCGGACCTCGCGCGACGCGGTGATGGGCAGCGACATCGACAGCGATCGGACCTTGGGCGACCTGAGCCAGGAAGCGTCGTAGACGAGAGAATGCGTGGCACGGTCGACGGTCCAGGTGCCCACCAGCTCGCCGTTCATCCAGGCATGGAGCGCAGTCGTCACCAGGTGCCCTTCTTCGGACGAATCACGATGCCGGTCACCGGGGCAGGCTTGGTTGCCCTATTTGGGCTACGCCGGTCAGTAGGCGCGCCGACGACTTGACCAACTGCCTTCTTTGGCGCCCGTTTCGCCACTGACGTTGGCGCGGACTGCGGTGCCTTCGGCCCTGCATCGGGCAGTACCTGACTTTCTGTACCTGCGCCTTCGGCGCTGTGCAGATGCAAGGTGCCGCCCAGTGCCGCCAGCACCTTGGTGAGCTGGTCGAGACTGACAGCCCCCGGGTTCGCCTCGATCTCGGCGATGCGGGCCTGCCTGACGCCAACCAATGCGCCAAGCTGACCCTGCGTCAGTCCGCGGCTCTTCCGCAACGCGCGAAGATGTTGCTTCAACTGGCCGGGGATACGAAGTGGGAAGCTCATAGGAAGCAACTCCGCTGAGCCTGCACTTTACTGGCTTTGGCCAGTTTTTGCAACTTACTGGCTAAGCAACGTTTTTTGCGTCGTTTCCGAGCCCCCACTAGACTAAGCCATGGACCGTCGTTGCGTCGGCTGGTTCGACCGGCAATTGAAGACTGGACTGCGACAGTCGACGCCGGTACACCAACGCCGGCGAGCGTGACAGAAGAAGATCGCGCCTTGTTGCTGGGGCATGCCCTGACCGGCATGCCGCAGCACTACGCCACTGCCACGATCGCGCGTCTGGTGGAGGCGGCCAACAAGCTGCGCGAGACGCGCGACCGAACCACGCTGCTGCGGGTGGTCAACGGATGAGGTCAGGAAAAGTCGCGCAGAAAGTCGCGCACAAAGAAAAACAGCCTAGGAGCCGAAGCGCCTAAGCTGTTGTTCTAGAACGAAAGTTCTGGTGCGGCTGGCAGGAATCGAACCCACGACCCCTTGGTTCGTAGTTCTGCCATCGAACCTAAGTGATTGATTTTATTGACCATTGGTGCCGTCCATTCCAACGAGTTTGCACCGGTTTGTACAGGTTTTCGCAGGCCAGTCCCCCAATTCTCCCCACGTGTGGCGGCGACCAGCCATGCCATGCGACACGCGCTGGGTGAACACCCTGGCGGTGGCCGGGGTCGGCCAGGAGGTCCAAACACCTACGGCGGCTAAGCTTCCGATGGCCAGCCTACAAGATCACGAGGACCGTCATGTGGCGCATTGCCGTCGACCAACGCCACTCCCTGGGCACCGGCTGTCGACCCGTCAGCGACATCCGATGACCCCGTTTCGTCGCCACAAAGCCGCCGGTCGGACGCCTCACAGCCCATTCGAAACGCAACTCCAGTTGGAGAAACACGGAAGAATCGATTGGTGCCGGCTCGTGTGCCACGGATAGCTCTCTGCTGCATGAACACTCTCGTTGCGACAAGGTCAGTACCGCGAAGTGCCCGTCGGTCTCAGCGTGTGCTTGGGGTTGCTACCGCTTGGCCGGCGCCGGCCCGATACTCGGTGAGGGTGCGGCCTGTCCAGCGCTTGAAGGCGTGCCGAAAGCTCGTCGCGTCGCTGAAACCCAGTGCAGCGGCGATGTCATCCACTGTCAGCAGAGTCGTCGACAAGTAGTCCACGGCCAATGCCTGGCGAACACTTGTCAGCACATCGATGTAGGAGGTGCCTTCCTCGTCGAGCCGGCGTCGCAGCGTCCTCGCGTCCATGCACAGCGTGCCGGCGACCTCTCGCATGCTGGGAAACCGGCCGGGCGTGCGTGTCAGTTCGGCGTAGACCCTGCGGCTCAGCCCGAGACTCCACTTGTGCTCCTCCAGCAGCTTCGCGCAAGTGGCGGAGACCTGGGTCGCGGTTATCGGGTTCGCGAACTGGGGCGTGCGATCCAGCCATTCGACGGGATAGTGCAGTTCGGTCCGAATCTGATCGAACACGACCGGACACTCAAAGACTTCCTCCAGCACATTCGCATGCTGGGGCCGCTCGAGGGCGAAGGTGACCCTCGCGGGTACGCACCAAGCGCCCATCACATGGCGCGTTAGCGCGACATGGATGCCGATCTGCATCTCGAGCAGCGCCCGGAACAGACGGTCGTCGACATCCGGCAGGTGAGCTTCGTCCAAAGGAGGAAAGGTCCAGCAAGCCGTGGTCTGGTCTTCGAACAGTTCGATGGGCACAACGGGCGTGGCGAGCATGTGGTAGCGCATCGCCAATTCGCATGCGGCCCGCAGGGAGCCCGCGCACGCCAGGACGTAGCCGTACATGCCGTAATCGGTGAGATGCATCTGCGACCCGACGCGTACGGCCCACTGAGGATCGGGTGACAGCTTGGCCGCGTTCGCGCACACCGTCAGGAACTGGAACACCGATGTCCGGCAGTGCGCACTGGCAACATCGCTCGGCGAGAGCCCGGAGCCCAGCAGCAGCGGCTTCGCCTCGACGCCGAGTCCGGCAAGTGTGCGGACAACGGCGAAGATCTTCAGCGGCGGATGGAGTTTCTCGCGCAGCGCAAACGCCCGACTGGATCGGGGTGTCGTTCTGGATCGGGGTGTCGTTCGCATGACGGTTCGTCGTCGGCCAAGGCCGCATCGTCGCCTGACTTGTCTCGTGCGGCACCCCAGGGAATCTCCTCGGTCCGCTGTCCTCGGCGATACGCGCTCTGTCCTTTCGCGTCATTGTCATCGCGGCAGCGCGGCCCGACAGTCTAGCCAGCAGCGCCAAGCACCGAGCCGGGAACAGTGCGCTGAGGCCGAAACAGGAGACACGCATGGGCACGCGACATTGGCTCAATTCGTATGGCAACATCCCGGCCGACATCGACGCCGACCGCTACCCGTCGATGTTCGAGCTTCTGAACGCCGCGCTGAAGCGCCATGCCAGCCGACCCGCGTTCAAGGCCTTCGGCCAGACGCTGACCTACGCCGATGTCGATCGGCTGGCGCAGTCGTTCGCGGCCTATCTGCAGAACAAGCTGGGCGTCGAGCGAGGCGACCGTGTCGCGGTGATGATGCCCAACCTCCTGGCGTTTCCAGTGACGCTGCTGGGGATCATGCGCGCCGGTGCGATCCAGGTGAACGTCAACCCGCTGTACACGGCGCGCGAGTTGGAGCACCAGCTCAATGACGCCGGGGTCGAGACGATCGTCATCTTCAACGGCTCGACGCCGACGCTGGCCGAAGTCCGGGCCAACACCCGCTTGAAGACGGTGATCACGGTCGGGGTGGGCGATGCCAGCGGCGCCACCCTGCCGAGTCCGCCGGTCGACGCGCGCCTCGGTGTCTCGGTCTCCTTCGCCGAGGCGATCGCCCAGGGCAGCGGGCTGCCGCTGCAGCCGGTTGCGCTGACCGGCGATGACCTG
The DNA here is from genome assembly GCA_016707445.1 of Rubrivivax sp. Lineage (GTDB taxonomy): Bacteria > Pseudomonadota > Gammaproteobacteria > Burkholderiales > Burkholderiaceae_C > Rubrivivax. The sequence continues at coordinate 664,215 of JADJHR010000003.1, read as the reverse complement.
CTGTTCCTTCAATACACCGGCGGCACCACCGGGCTGTCGAAGGGTGCCGCCCTGTCGCACCGCAACCTCGTGGCCAACACCGAGCAGTTCAAGGCGTTCATGCCCGTCGCGTTGAAAGAGGGCGAAGAGGTGCTGGTGACGGCGATCCCGATGTACCACATCTTCGCGCTGATGGTGTCGCTCACCTACCTTTCGGTCGGCGCGGAGAACTGGCTCGTCGCCAACCCGCGCGACATGGACGGCTTCGTCGCGGTGCTGGCGCAGGCCCGGCCGACGGTGTTCATGGGGGTCAACACGCTGTATGGCGGGCTGGTGCAGCACCCGAAGCTCGCCGATGTGGACTGGTCGCGGCTGAAGCTCGCGGTCGGCGGTGGCGCGGCGGTGGTGGGCGCGGTGTCGGACCGCTGGAAGACGATCACCGGGCACTTCATCCGCGAGGGCTACGGTCTCTCGGAAACCTCACCGGTGGTCTCGTTCAACCCGGCGTACATCACCGAGTTCACCGGAACGACCGGCCTGCCGATGCCGTCGACCGACATCAAGCTGCTCGACGACAAGGACCAGGAGGTGGGCCTGGGGCAAGCTGGCGAGATCTGCGTCAAGGGGCCGCAGGTGATGCGCGGCTACTGGGAGAAGCCCGACGCCAACGCCACATCGTTCACCGACGACGGCTACTTCCGCACCGGCGACGTCGGGGTATTCGACGACAAAGGATTCCTGAAAATCGTCGATCGCAAGAAGGACATGATCATCGTCTCGGGCTTCAACGTCTATCCGAACGAAGTCGAGGCTGTGGTGGCCAATTGCCCCGGCGTGGCCGAGGCGGCATGCATCGGCGTGCCCCACCCGAAGACGGGTGAGGCTGTGAAGCTGTTTGTCGTCAGGCTGCCGGGTGCGAGCCTGACCGAGGCCGACGTGATCGCGCATTGTCGCGCCAGCTTGACCGGCTACAAGGTGCCGCACATCGTGCACTTTGTCGAAGCGCTGCCGAAGTCCAACGTCGGCAAGATTCTTCGACGCGAACTGCGCACCGTCGACTGAACTGATCGTGACCAGCGTTGTCATGGAAGCCGCCCCCGGCCAGGGGATGCGCGGACACCAGCCTGCCGAACACGCGAACCGGCCCGGCGAGCCTGCATTCGCGATCCAGATGCTGAAGGTGCGCAGCCAGTTGTTGCGCGTCGGCCGGCAGCCGGGGTCAGGGGGCGGGGTCCCGTTGCTGATGTTCAACGGTATCGGCGGCAGCATCGAGTTGCTCGAGCCGCTCGCGCGCAGCATGCCCGCGCGCGAGGTCATCGTGTTTGACGTCCCGGGCGTCGGCCATTCGCCGATGCCGCGTCTCCCCTACCGGCTGCGAACGCTGGCGCGCTGGGCCGAGGGTGTTCTCGATCATTACGGGCATGCCCAGGCGGACGTGCTGGGCGTCTCTTGGGGCGGCGCGGCGGCGCAGGAGTTTGCGCGCTTCGCGAGCGCACGCTGCCGGCGACTGATTCTGTGCGCAACGGCGACGGGGATGCTCATGGTGCCGGGGCACCCGAAGGCGATCGCGAAGATGGTCACGCCTCGCCGGTACATGAGCAAGGACCACGCCATCAAGATCAGCGGCGACATCTACGGCGGCGACTTCCGCCACCGGCCCGAACTGGCCGCCGACTTCATGAAGCACGTCAAGTGGCAGTCGCGCTGGGGCTACTACCTGCAGATCGCCGCTGCGACGGGGTGGACCAGCGCGCACTGGTTGAGCCGACTGAAGCAGCGCACGCTGGTGATGGCGGGTCGCGACGACCCGCTGATCCATATGTTCAACGCCAGGCTGATGCGGTTGCTGATCCCGAACAGCGAGTTGAAGGTGTTCGACTGCGGCCACCTCTTTCTGATGACGCGTCCGGATGAATCGGTGCGCGCCATCAACGAGTTTCTCGACAAGCCCTGAAGACGAACCGGTATACCCAACATGACCACCACCGCAACCATGAGCCCCGGCGAACTGCAAGACAAGGCTGGTCAGGAACTCGGCGTCTCATCGTGGATCGAGGTCGGACAGACCCGAATCAACGAATTTGCGCACTGCACCGAAGACCGGCAATGGATCCACGTCGACGTCGAACGCGCCGCCAAGGAGAGCCCGGCCGGCGGCACGATCGCCCACGGCTATCTGACGCTCGCGCTGTTGGCGCCCACCGGCATGGAGATTCTCGTGCCGCGCATCCGCGCCAAGCAGATCCTCAACTACGGCCTCGACAAGGTGCGCTTCCTGGCGCCGGTGCTGGCCGGCAAGCGGGTGCGCAATCGCATCAAGCTCGTAGGGGTCGAGGACAAGGGCGGTGGCCGATGGTTGTTGTCGCTCGAGAACACGGTCGAGATCGAAGGCGGCGACAAGCCGGCGTTGATTGCCATCACGCTGGCGATGGCATTCGGCTGAACGTCGAGGGCAGACCATGGCCACCAAGACTTCCAGAGTTCGTACCCGCACGACGGTCGCAGCGAGCACCAAGCGTGCTGCGGGCAAGACGGCGGCCGCCGCAACCCAGGTCGCCGGCAAGGCTCGACAGGCGGCCAGTGCCGCGGCTGCGCTGACCGAAAAGGCGACCCAAGCCGGCCTCTCGGCGCTTGGTGCTGCCGGCGACATCACTGGGCTCGTCGCCGAGGCCAGCCGCAACACCTTGGCCGTCAACCCTCTGATCGGGTTGAACCGGCGCGACGTAGCGAGCGCTGCTGCCGCGCTGCTGAAAGCCGTCGCACGAACGCCGCGGCGGGCGACCACGCACGTCGGCCGCTACGTGAAAGAGCTTGGGCAGGTCGTGAAGGGCGGCTCAGCGCTCGCACCCGATCCGAAGGACCGCCGCTTTGCCGATGCGGCGTGGAAGAACAACGCGCTGTACGCCCGCCTGATGCAGGCGTACCTGGCGACGCAGAAGGAGCTGGCGCACTTCATCGACAAGTCCGAGCTGAACAAGATCGAGAAGGGGCGGGCCCATTTCTTCGCCTCGCTGATCACCGACGCGCTGGCGCCGAGCAACTGGGTGCTCGGCAACCCGGCAGCGGTGCGCAAGATTGTCGACACCGGCGGCGACAACCTCGTCACGGGGCTGAAGAATCTGATCCATGACGTACGGCACAACCACATGATGCCGTCGATGGTCGACGCCACGCCGTTCAAGGTCGGCGAGACCATCGCCACCTCGCCCGGCCAGGTGGTGCTGCGCCACGAGATGTTCGAGCTGCTGCAGTTCACACCCACGACGCCCCAGGTGCATGCACGGCCGCTGGTCATGTCGCCGCCTCAGGTCAACAAGTACTACGCCATTGATTTGACGCCGGACAAGAGTCTCGTCAAATGGGCCACCGACTCGGGCATCCAGCTGTTCGTCGTCAGCTGGCGCAACCCGACGATCGAGCACCGGCATTGGGGTTTGGACGACTACGTCCGGGCTCTCGATGTGGCCGTCGATGCGACGTGCCAGATCACAGGCAGCCATGACGTGAACATGTGGGGCACGTGCTCGGGCGGCATGACGCTGGCCGCCTATCTGGCGTGGCTCGCTGCCACCGGCAAACCCAAGGTGGTCAACACCACCTGGGCGGTGTGCGTCCTGAACACCGAGGCCGCGATCGAGGACTCCACGCTGGGGCTGTTCAATTCGCCGGCGACGATCCGTGCTGCCAAGGCCCGGTCCCGCCGCAAGGGCTTCGTCGATGGCGCGGAGATGGCATCGATGTTCGCCTGGCTACGCCCGAACGACCTGATCTGGAATTACTGGGTCAACAACTACCTGCTCGGCAACAAGCCCCCCGCCTACGACATACTGGCCTGGAACGCCGACACCACCCGGCTGCCCGGCCAGTATCACTGTGATCTGCTCGACATGGTCGAGAAGAACCCGTACGTCAATGCGGGCGCACTCGAAGTGCTTGGCGTGCCGATCGACATGGCGCAGATCAAGCTCGGCGCCTACGTGATCGCCGGCATCACCGACCACATCACGCCGTGGCGCGCCTGCTACGGCACCGCGCGGCTTTTCGGCCCCAAGACCATGTTCGTGCTGGTCAACGCCGGCCACCTGCAAAGCATGATCAATCCTCCGGGTTCGCCGAAGGCCTTCTATTTCGCCAGCCCGGCCGCCACGGACGATCCGATGACCTGGGCGGAGGGGGCTCAGCCGACCCGGCAGGAGGGCAGCTGGTGGCCGCACTGGCGGGAGTGGATCCAGAGCAAGTCGGGTGAGCTGAAGACCGCGCCGACCAAGCTCGGATCGCGCAAGCACCGGCCGCTGGCATCGGCACCCGGCACGTACGTGATGGAGCGCTGAAGGCGGCGACGAAACACCCACTCGAGGAGAACCACCATGACCACCTACACCGCGCCCCTGAAGGACATGCAGTTCGTGCTGCACGAACTCGCGGGCCTGGATGCGATCGCCCGGCTGCCCGGGTACGAGGAGGTATCGCCCGACCTCGTCGACTCGGTGCTCGAAGGCGCTGCCACCTTCGCCAGCGAGATCTGGGGGCCGTTGAATCAGGTTGGCGACCAGGAAGGCTTGAAGCACCACGACGATGGCCGGGTCACGACACCCAAGGGCTTCATCGAGGCCTACGCCAAGTTCGTCGAATCGGGCTGGAACGGCCTGCGCTTCGACCCGGACTTCGGCGGCCAAGGCCTGCCCAAGCTCGTCGACACCGCGGTGATGGAGATGTGGAACGCATCGAACATGGCCTTCTCGATGGCGCCGCTGCTGACGCAGGGTGCGATCGAAGCGCTGTTCCTGCGCGGCAGCGACGACCAGAAGCAGCGCTTCCTGCACAAGATGGTGTCGGGCGAGTGGACCGGCACGATGAACCTCACTGAGCCCCAGGCCGGTTCGGACTTGGGCCTGATCCGCAGCAAGGCCACGCCCCGCGGCGACCACTACCTGATCCAGGGTCAGAAGATCTTTATCAGCTTCGGCGAGCACGATCTCACCGACAACATCGTTCATCTGGTGCTGGCGCGCACGCCCACGGCTCCCGAGGGCGTGAAGGGCATCTCGCTGTTCGTCGTGCCGAAATTCCTCGTCAATGAAGACGGCTCGCTGGGCGAGCGCAACGACGTGCGCTGTGTCTCGATCGAACACAAGATGGGCATCCATGCCAGCCCGACCGCGGTGCTTGCCTTCGGCGATGGCGGTGGCGCCATCGGCTACCTCGTCGGTGAGGAGAACCGCGGCCTCGAGTACATGTTCATCATGATGAACGAGGCCCGCTTCGGCGTCGGCGTGCAGGGTCTGGCCGTGGCCGACCGCGCCTACCAGCTCGCGCTGGCCTGGGCGAAGGATCGCGTGCAGGGCAAGGACGCCACCGCGCCGAAGGGACCGAGCGTGCCGATCATCCGCCACCCTGATGTGCGGCGCATGTTGATGTCGATGAAGTCGCGCGTCGAGGCCATGCGCGCGCTCGCCTATGTCGTGGCCGCCATGATCGACCAGGCGCATCGTGCGCCGGACGAAGCGGCGCGCGCTTCGGCGCACGCGGGCGTCGACCTGCTGATTCCGATCCTGAAGGCTTGGTGCACGGAGACCGGCATCGAGGTCGCGTCGACAGGCATCCAGGTTCACGGCGGCATGGGCTTCATCGAGGAAACGGGCGCTTCGCAGCACCTGCGCGACGCGCGCATCACCTCGATCTACGAGGGCACCACGGGCATCCAGGCGAACGATCTGGTCGGGCGCAAGGTGCTGCGCGACGGCGGGCGCTCCATGGCGGCCTTGATCGGACAGATCGCTGACGTCTGCGATGAGCTCGAGCGCAGCGGCGACGCCCAGTTGAAGGCGATCGGCCAGCGCCTGCGCGATGGTTCCAGGTGCATGGCCGACGCCGTCGAGTGGATCATGGCAACGGGATCTCGCGATCTCAACGCCGTGCTGGCCGGTGCGGTGCCGTTCCTGCACCTGTGCGGCGTCGTGTGCGGCGGCTGGCAGATGGCGCGCGCGGCGCTGACCGCGCAGCGCAAGCTCGCGGCGGGTGACGGGGACCTGCCCTTCTATCGCGCCAAGATCGCGACCGCACGCTTCTTCGCAGACCAGGATCTCACGCGCGCCGCCGGCCTGCGAGATGCAGCCATTCACGCCGCGGCCGGCACGATGGCACTCGCCGAGGAGCAGTTCTGATGAAGATCCTCGTCGCCGTCAAACGAGTGGTCGACTACAACGTGAAGGTGCGCGTCAAGGCCGACGGCGCGGGCGTGGACATCGCCAACGTCAAGATGAGCATGAACCCCTTCGACGAAATCGCCGTCGAGGAGGCGGTGCGGCTGAAGGAAAAGGGGATGGCGACCGAGGTGGTGGCCGTCTCGTGTGGCGTCGCGCAGTGCCAGGAGACGCTGCGCACCGCCATGGCCATCGGCGCCGACCGCGGCATCCTGGTCGAGACGAGCGAGGAGCTGCAGCCCCTGGCCGTGGCCAAGCTGCTGCAACGCCTGGTCGAGCGGGAGAAGCCTGACATCGTGATCCTCGGCAAGCAGGCGATCGACGATGACTGCAACCAGACCGGCCAGATGCTCGCCGCGCTGCTGGGTCGGCCGCAGGGGACGTTCGCGAGCAAGGTCGAGGTCGAAGGCGGCCGCGTGCGCGTCACGCGCGAAGTCGATGGAGGACTGGAGACCGTCAGCCTGGCGACGCCGGCTGTGGTGACCACCGACCTGCGGCTGAACGAACCGCGATACGTGACCTTGCCCAACATCATGAAGGCAAAGAAGAAGCCTCTCGAAGTGCTGAAGCCCGCGGAACTGGGCGTCGACGTGGCACCGCGGCTCGAGACGGTCTCGGTGCGCGAGCCATCGACGCGCAAGGCTGGGGTCAAGGTGGCCGACGTCGCAGGGCTGGTTGAGAAGCTGAAGAACGAGGCCAAGGTCATCTGAGCATGCTCAGCGCCGAACGGGCATGAATACACAGGAACTCATAACGACCTACGGGCCACGCGAGTCGATGGCCTACGACGTGGTCGTCGTCGGCGCCGGCCCGGCCGGCCTCGCCACCGCCATCCGGCTCAAGCAGCTGCGACCCGAGGCCGCGGTGGTCGTGCTCGAGAAGGGCAGCGAGCCCGGCGCGCACACTCTGTCCGGCGCGGTGATGGACCCTCGTGCGATGAACGAGCTCTTCCCCGACTGGAAGGAGCGTGGCGCGCCGCTGAACCAGCCGGTGACCGGCGACGATGTGCTGACCCTCACCGAAACCGGCGCCAGGCGCATCCCCGACTGGCTGGTGCCGCGAAACTTCCACAATCACGGCAACTATGTTGTTGCGCTGGGCCATGTGGTGAAGTGGCTGGCGGAACAGGCGGAAGCGCTCGGAGTCGAGATCTTTCCCGGCTTCTCCGCCGCCGAAGTGCTGTACGACGAGCAAGGCCGCGTCAAGGGCGTGGCCACCGGCAACCAAGGCATCGGCAAGGACGGCGAGCCGACCGCCGCCTTCCAGCTTGGCATGGAGCTGCACGGCAAGTACACCGTGTTCGCCGAAGGCGCGCGCGGGCATCTCGGCAAGCAGCTGCTCGCGAAGTACGCCTTGAGCGAAGGCAAGGATCCGCAGAGCTGGGCCATCGGCGTCAAGGAGTTGTGGGAGGTCGCGCCGGAGAAGGCCAAGCCCGGTCTCGTCGTGCACACAGCCGGCTGGCCGATGGACAGATCCGCCTTCGGCGGCGGCTTCCTCTACCACCTGGAAGGCAACAAGGTCACGCTCGGCTTCGTCGTCGGGCTCGACTATGCGAACCCCTACCTGAGCCCGTTCGAGGAGATGCAGCGCTGGAAGACGCACCCGGCTGTCTCCGCCCACCTCGAAGGCGGCAAGCGCCTCTCCTATGGCGCCCGCGCCATCAACAACGGCAGCCCGCAAGCCTTGCCGAAGACAGTGTTTCCCGGCGGCGCCCTGGTCGGCTGCGACGCCGGTTATATGAACGCGGCGCGCATCAAGGGCAGCCATGCCGCGATCAAGAGCGGCATGTTGTGTGCCGAAGCGCTGGCCGGGGCGCTGGGCAGCGGCCGCGCGCACGACGAACTGACTGCCTACCCGGAAGCGTTCGACAAGAGTTGGCTCGCCGACGAGTTGCAGCAGACACGCAACTTCAAGCTCTGGTTCAAGAAGGGCGCGCTGATGGGCCAGCTGATGACCGGCATCGAGCAGTGGCTGCTGCCCAAGATCGGCATCAAGAGCCCGCCGTGGACCCTGCACCGATCCAAACCCGACCACGAGTACCTGAAGCCCGCCGCCGACTGCCAGCCCATCGTCTACCCCAAGCCCGACGGCCGGCTGACCTTCGACCGCCTGTCGAGTGTTTTCGTCAGCAACACGAATCACGAAGAGAACCAGCCCGCGCACCTGACGCTGAAGGACGCGAGCGTGCCGGTCACCGTGAACCTCGCCACCTACGCCGGCCCGGAGAGCCGCTACTGCCCGGCCGGCGTCTACGAGTTCGTGGACGACGCGGGCGGCGGCCAGCGGCTGCAGATCAACGCCCAGAACTGCGTGCACTGCAAGACCTGCGACATCAAGGACCCGACGCAGAACATCGTCTGGGTCACGCCCGAAGGCGGCGGCGGGCCCAACTACGCCGGCATGTGAGGCGCAGGGCGCCAACCTCAACCAACCCAGGAGAAAGCTTGCCATGGCTGTCCTCGTCATTGCGGAACACGACAACCGGTCCCTGAAGCCGGCAACGCTCAACTCCATCACGGCCGCCGCCGCGTTCGGCGTTTCGGTGGACGTGCTGGTGGCCGGGCACCAGGCCGCTGCGGTGGCCCAGGCGGCTGCCGCCGTGCCGGGCGTGGTGCGCGTGTTGCACGCCGATGCGACGGCGCTCGCCGGCCAGCTGGCCGAGAACGTCGCTGCACAGGTGGTCGCGGTGGCCGGTGAATACGACACCATCGTCTTTCCGGCGACCGCCCACGGCAAGAACGTGGCGCCGCGCGTTGCCGCCCAGCTCGACGTGGCGCAGATCAGCGACGTGACTCGCGTCGTGTCGATGAACACGTTCGAGCGTCCGATCTACGCGGGCAATGCCATCGCCACCGTGCGAAGCAAGGACCGCATCAAGGTCCTCACGGTGCGCACGACCGCCTTCGACGCAGCACCCGCGAGCGGCGGCAATGCGCGCCTTGCGCTGACGGCGGCGGTGGAGGATGCGGGGACGTCGGCCTTCGTGGGCGCCGAGATCGCCAAGCTCGACCGCCCGGAGCTCACCGCCGCCAGGATCATCGTCAGCGGCGGCCGTGGCCTTGGATCTGCGGAGAAGTTCGGCGAGGTGCTCACGCCGCTGGCCGACGCGCTCGGCGCCGCGCTCGGCGCGAGCCGCGCCGCCGTCGACGCAGGCTATGCGCCCAACGACTGGCAGGTCGGCCAGACCGGCAAGATCGTCGCGCCGCAGATGTACGTGGCCTGCGGCATCAGCGGCGCAATCCAGCACCTGGCGGGCATGAAGGACAGCAAGGTCATCGTCGCGATCAACAAGGATCCGGAGGCGCCGATCTTCAGCGTCGCCGACTATGGTCTCGAGGCCGACCTGTTCGCGGCGGTTCCCGAACTGACCGCCGCACTGCGGCACTGAGCTGGAAAGCCCGACATGCCGAGCAAGACCGTCGCTGTGCCTGCAAGCAGGAAACGCGTGAATGGCGCCAAGTCGACTGGGTCGCCCGACCTGCCACTGTTTGCGCTGGCGCGTCAGGTGCGGTCATGGGCCGACACCTTGCTGAGCGTGACCGGCAACGCAGCGGATATCGGCCTCAGCCTGGCGCAGGCGCGTGTCAAGGACCCCAAGAAGAAGCAGGCGGTCGCCAAGGCCGGCACCCAGTTGCGGCGCTGGCGCGAGGCGGCCGGGTTGACGGCGCGGGAACTGAGCGAGGCCGTCGGCCTCGGCGACGCGAAGCTGCTCGAGGAGGCCGAGGGCGGCGTGGCGGCGCTGCCGTTCGACGTCGTCTTGCGCCTGGCCGGAGTCCTGGGTCGAAACGATCCGATCCCGGTGGCCATGGCGCTGACACGCCAGTACAACCCCGAACTGTGGACGACCCTGGAGTCGCTGGGCATCGGCAAGCTCGCGGTACAGGGTGCGCGCGAGCGCGAGCTCGCCAACATCTACCGCGGCAACGATGCCGCGCGCAAGCTGCGCGATGAGGAGTTCGAACAGGTGTTGGCGTTCACACGCCAGGCGTTCGACATGGCGGTGGGCTTTCGTGGCGCAAAGCACGAGGGCGGCCCCCATGAGCCGCGGAAAGCCGGTCATCGATGAACCCGCGCGCACCAAGCAGCGCACATCAAGCGGGGCGAAGGCACGCTCATCGAAGCAGGGGGTGCCACGCACCGCCGCCGCGAAGGTCTCGCCCTCAAGAAAACGCAGCCAGCGCGAGCCAGCGCCGAGCGCACCCGCGCCGGAGCCCGGGCCGATGAAGCTCGCGAAGGTTGCCACCGCCGTGGCCACATCGCGGCGCGAGAACGCGCGCGCGATGCTCGAAGCTGGGCGCATGTCCGTCGCCGGCGTGAGGGCGCTGCTCGAACGCCGCGTCGAAACACTGCGCGAAACCCTGGCCGAGCTGCGTCTGGTCGGCAAACTCATGCACCATGCGGGCGCGCGCGAGAGCGTGGCGCATGTCGACGAACTGGCGCGGGGCGTTCTGCAACTGGCACTCTCCGGTGAGCGCGAGCTCAAGGGGATGGCAACATCGACGCAAGGAGAGGCACTCGGCATCCTTGCCCGGCGTCTGCAAGCCGATCTCGCAGAGTTCAGACGACTCAGTCGTACCTCCTTTCGGCAGTACAGATGATGCGAGAAATCGCTGCCGTGAACCATCTCGGCAGCATCCATAGCTGCCGCTCGTAAAGGGTAGGTATTGGCCGAGTGGAGCCGACTAGCTTTCGCCAACGAAAGGCCGGTGTGTACCAGTCTGCTGACCTCTGGGTCGAACTGGCGGTGCTCTCGGCACGGTAGTGACATTGAACCACCACGCCCCCCCCCCCTCGCGCCCGCCCCCCAAATCCCCCCCGGATACCCCCCCCCGCGCCTTTCCGTGGTGCGCATGGCGCACACTTTCCCGCCCGGACGGCCCCAAACCTACTTACCCGCCCCGGGGGCGGGAATGTTTCGACGAAGTGTGCTTGCAGCTGCATCCGGCTGAAGTCACTTCAACCGCGACGAGAAGTGGCGGCTGGTAGTGGGGTTTCCAAGCATGCAACATGTTTTCAGTTCTGCCGACAGCAGGCTCGGTGGCCGTGCCGACTACGAGGACGGGCGTGATCGTCGCGTCGCAGGCGGTCAATCAGCAGAGGCGCGTCCAACATGATGGCGCCTTCCAGCAAGTTCCTCACCGAGGAACCGCCGATGGTGGTTTCTCGAAGCCTCGTCAAGGTCTTCGGGCTGTACGAAGGCCACCTCCTCCAGCACATCCACCACTGGCTGCATCTCAAGGCACAGGACCCACTGCGCTACAAGAACCATTTCGTCGATGGCCAGTACTGGATCGTCTGGACGATGGCGGAACTTCAGCAGCAAGTCCTGTTTGGCCCAGCGCCCGCTGACCAGTACAAGCGGGTCATCGACAAACTGCGCGAGCAGGGCGTCCTGCTGGTGGAGAAGCATGGTGACCCAGAGCTGCGCGACGCCGGCATCAGTGCGGGCCACGGCATCCTGAGCGGCCCGAGGCCAGGCATGCCTTGGGACCAGAACTGGTACTCGCTTGACTACTCGGAACTCTCGCTGGTGATCAGCGCCTGTGCGATTGCCGAGTCAGCGGATGCAAACGCCATTGCAGGTGCAACGGTTCCGACACCGCCGTTGCACGAACGGAGGCCTCGGTCGTCAAAGCGCGGACAAACCGTGGATCACGATCAATCGGCAGAGGCGGCTCAGGAGAGCACCACAACTAAGCATGAAGCGGCCGAAGCCGAATCACCGGATGCTAGCGGCGAGGATGCTCTTGCCCTCGACCTGACACGCATACCGAAGCTTCTCTGGTCCGAGGTAAGGGCCCTGCTTGCAAGCAGACCAGATGGTCAACGCTTTGCCGACCTGCTGTCGGCGAGCCTTGTCCGCGCTGCAGTGCTGCCGGAGGCCGGACGAATTCAATCGCCGATCCTGTTGTTGACGAACCTGCTTGCCGATCCGGCAGGTGTTGACTTTTCGGGAGCGGACATCGTGGCAGCTCAACGAGAAGCAGCGGCTACCCAGCGGCGCCTTGCCCTTGAAGGTCACGCGAAGGAGGTCGCCGAGGCCGAAGAAAGGCGAATCAATGAACTGCTGCACGCCGAAGCAGCGCAGCTTGCCATCGCGGCGATGTCGCAGAGCGACCGAGAGGCACTCCTCAGAGTGGCGTTGAAGCGAGACCCGGATTGGACGTTGCCGCTACTCCCCAATGGCGATATTCAGCGATCAATTGCTGCCGGGAAACTGCCGAAGGACCCGGCCGCTCGCGTGACGGTCTTGAAAGCGCTGGCCAAGATGAACTCCCCCATTGCCAAGGACGGGGCCACGCCGTGACCGAAGCCCGCGTGCTGCGGCCACGGCGGCCCACCGGCTTCTCGGCATTGGCCGGACCATGTTCAACACCCTTGTCAACGGTACTCCTCGCAGCTGCCATCGCGGCGATCAGGCGACCCATACGACAGCGGCCATCCTTGCTGGGCGCGGAAGCCGGCTCTGGCGTCCCTTCCCTTACTCTTCGGCTGCCCATGGCGGCCAGACATCTGCGGAGCGTGGTAGGTGAAGCAGGCTCAGAACGATCCCGTACTGCTCCGCGTGAACCTTCATCTCGCGAAGCGGGGTATCGGCGTTCGCATGCGGGAACCAGACCGAAGCTGAAATCTGAGTGCCCGGCCGGTCATCCTTGACCTCGGCATTGGCGGCAAGCGCCCCATCTGGCACGGGAATGACGTTGTTTCGTGTGCGGAAAAAAGCACCGGCTTTGGCCGCCGGCTCGCTCGACCAAGCCCAGTTCATGAAACCGTCCCTGGACATCACCAGCACGGCCTTCTCATCCGTGTACTGCAACCACTTCAGAATCGCGGCCGTCAACGACACGCCGTAACGATCGGCGCAATGCCCCAGCAAGTCCAGATCGACGGTGGTGGTGACCTGCTTTCGGTAGTCGTCGAGCGGCATCAACAAGTACGACGCGAACAGATCGGCCTGACCCTCGATGTCCTTGTCATCCTTCGACCAGTTCAGCATGTCGGCGTCGCTGCATTGGAACGACTCTCGGGCCTGTCGATGCAGGATGTAGTGCCCGAGTTCGTGAGCCTGCGTGAAGCGCACGCGGCCGGGTGAAGATACCGCTTCGTTGTACAGCAGCAGCCACTCTTTGCGCCCTTCGCCGGGGAACAAAGCGCCGTCAAACCCCTTGATGTTGGCGGCCTGCACCTGGGTGATCGGATCGCTCCAGCCGAAGATTCGCGCCGTCTCCATCGCGAGTGACGGTACGTCCACCGGGAATCGATCCACACCATGCGCGGCACTGAACACTTCCGCCAGTTTGGCCAACCGGTTGGCCGCGCGCTGCGGTGTCCAGACCTCCGGCATCACTGGGACTTCTTGAAGGTGCCCAGTATCTTGCGAAGCTGCTCTTTGGCCTCAGGCTCCAGCTTCTGGTAGCCACGGAAGAAGGCTTCGTCCAGATGCCGCTCCTGCGGGGCGCGCACATCTTCTTCGAAGAAATAGGTCGCAGCGACGCCGAGCGCGTCGGCCAGCGCCGTGAGCTTTTCTGCCGATGGCCGCTGCGATTCGCGGTTCTCTAGTTCCCAGAGGTAGCTCTTGCTGAGGCCAGCCAGTTCAGCCAGCTTTTCAAGCGTCAGTCCGCGCTGCTTGCGCAACTCGTGCAGCTTCTCGCCGAGACGTGTCGCCATGGTCCGTCTCCTGTCCAAGTGTGATGGCTTGAGACTACCACGGTACCGAACTTTTTCTTTGACATCCGAGAAAACCCGCGTAACATCCGCTCGTGTTCACGATTCCGAACTTTTTCTCATGACTCGCTGACCCGAGCCGATGCGCCAGAAGGAGCCTTTCAGATGTCCCGTACCCATATCGACCATCGCGACCTTGTGCTGTTTGCGGAAGATAAGGTCAACCTGCCCAAAGACAAGGCCGACGAATACCGCGCCCAGGCTCGACGGTTGCGCGAGAAATTGGAGGGCTACCTGTCCGAGCACCCCGACTTCTCGCTGAAGCGAATCCAGTTGTCCGGGCAGTCTGGCGAAGGGCACGGCGCTGCGCTCGCTCAACGACATCGACATGGCCGTCTACATCAGCGGCTCGGATGCACCGCACGACACGCGGGCGCTGCTGGATTACTTGGCTGAACGGCTGCGCAAGGCCTACCCCAACTTCAGCCCTGACCAAGTCAAGCCGCAGACCTACTCGGTCACGGTGTCATTTCGCGGAACCGGTCTGGATGTCGACGTGGTGCCGGTCCTGTACGCCGGCCTGCCTGACTGGCGCGGCGATCTGATCAGCCAGGAAGACGGTTCGTTCCTGGAGACCAGCATCCCGCTGCATCTTGACTTCGCCAAGAAGCGCAAGCAAGTCCAGCCGAATCACTTCGCGCAGGTCGTGCGCCTCGTGAAGTTCTGGGCTCGACGCATGAAGCAGGAGCGCGACGGCTTCCGACTCAAGTCTTTCATGATCGAGATGATCCTGGCCAAGTTGTGTGACGACGGTGTGGATTTCTCGGACTACCCCGAAGCGCTGCAGTCGTTCTTCACCTACGTGGCGAAGTCCAGCCTCCGCGAACGCATTGTCTTCGAGGACCACTACAAGGCATCGAGCGTGGCCAAGCTCGACGACCCGGTCCAGATCATCGACCCCATCAACGCGAGTAACAACGTGGCGCGGCTATACACCGCAGAGAACGCCGATGACATCGTGGAGGCCGCCCTGGATGCAGGCGAAGCCATCGATTCCGCCTTGGCGGCGCCGAACAAGGAACTGACGGTGTACTACTGGCAAAAAGTCTTCGGCCCTTCTTTTCAAGGTTGAACAGCATGAGCTACAGCTTCACCGCCACCGAAACAAAGACCTTCACGCTGACACATGCGAAGCACCTCGCAGCGAAGGTGACCGCAGACCTCAAGCGTTTGCAGCGCCTGTACGGGGATGTCTCCGACGAACGCATTGCTCAATTCGAAGGTGAGGCAGCCGAACTGCTGCGTCAGGGCTACCTGGGAACCGTCACGTACGGATTCAAGCGGGACGGGAGTTGGATCGAGCCTACGCTGCGTTATACGGCGAGCGACCTGGCGAACGGCGGCACGGATGACGATCCTGGGCGCGTCCGTCCAGGCATCAACATCAGCGGCGCAAGTTTTCACAGCTACTTGACCTACAGCTCGGCCTGGTGGGCGTTGACGCCCGATCAGCGCGCAGCCATCGAACGACAACTGCCGTTGCAGCGAACAGGCCAGCCAGAACCGCAGGTCAACGGCTACTTCGCCGACGACAAGACTTACTCGTCCGGCGGCCGCTCGCTCGGCCGTGCCAGCGTAAAGAGCTATTGATATGAGCCAGCAATCCAATCTCCAGGGTCTGTTCGAGCGCCCAACGACGTTGCCCGATCCTGACGCCCAAGGGCGCCTCGCGCGCCTGGTGGGCATGGACGACAAGATCAAGCGTCTGGCGAACGTGTTGGGCGTTCTGATCAACCCGGCTGGGCTTCGGAAATGGCAGGACAAGCACCATGCCGATGCTGACGGGCTGCTCGACGCCGTCATCCGCCGCCCGCCGCTGGTGGTCCTCTCGGGCGATGTGGGCTCAGGCAAGACGGAACTGGCAGAGACGATCGGTGACAAGGTTGCGCGTCAGGAGAAGATCGACATCACGCTGTTGCCGTTGAGCCTTTCATCGCGCGGTCAAGGCCGCGTTGGCGAAATGACCCAACTCGTCTCTGCCGCATTCGAGCACGCGTTTCAAGAAGCCAGCAAGTTCAAGTCAACCAAGGGAGCCGCGCGCGGCGGCGTGATCTTGCTGATTGACGAAGCCGACGCCTTGGCGCAGTCGCGTGAATCAGACCAGATGCACCATGAGGACCGGGCGGGCGTCAATGCCTTCATTCGTGGCATCGATCGCTTTGCCAATGGAGGGCTTCCTGCCGTGGTGTTGATGTGCACCAACAGACTGAACGCCCTCGACCCAGCCGTTCGCCGCCGAGCTGCGGACATTCTGTTGTTCGAGCGGCCCGACGCCGAGCAAAGGCTCGAAGTGCTTTCCCGACGCCTGGTAAGCGCCGGGTTCGGTAATGCCGATCTGCAGGCGCTGGTGGCGGCAACAGGTGAACAGCCCAAGCGCGCCTACGGGTTCACGTATTCGGACATCACGCAGCGGTTGCTGCCGGCCATCGTGCTGGACGCCTATCCGGACGGCCCGATCAAGCCGTCGCGCGCCATCGAGCTGGCAAGGTCCATTCTGCCCACGCCCCCATTTCGCGACACGTGAACCCGGTGGCCGAGACGCGCGCCGCCAATCAGAACTGATATGGGACCAACATGACTCAAGCCGTTGCCGTCCGCAGAGATGGGGATGCCTTCCAGGCCAGAATCTTCTGGCGCAAGGCCGCATGCTTGCTGGACCCGAAGAGTCCAGTGACGCAGGTAGGATTCGAGTCGGGGCCAAAGGGCTTTGACGATGTCTGGGTCGCCTACTCGGCCGACCGTGCGCCGAGCGATCATGAAGGTCGGCCGATCTTGCGAGAGCACATCCAGTGCAAGTGGCACGTCTCCGTGAACGACTTCGGCCACGCCGATCTGATCGAGCCAGAATGGATCAACGCCAACAGGTTCTCGCTGTTGCAACGCGCCCGCGCTGCACAGGTGGCGCATGCACGCGATGGCTTCGGTGCACGGTTCAAGCTCCTCACCAACTGGCGCATCGGGCAGACCGATCCGCTGCGCGGCTATATCAATCAGAAGTCGAAGACGCTGCGCTTGAAGGACTTGTTCGACGGATCAACCGACCGTTCCGCAGCCGGCAAGGTCAGAAAACTCTGGCGCGAGCACCTGGGCATCGACGACCAGGAACTCATGCTGCTGGCGAGGACGTTGTCACTGGACACGGACTCCACGTCACTGGAGGATCATCGGGACAACCTAGACCTGCTGTTCGAGAACCGCGGTCTGCGCCGCATACCCGTCAGCGAGAGCAGCTTCGTGTACGACGACGTTGCGTTTCAGTGGCTCGCGCAAGGTCGGCTGGACTTCAATAGGCAAACGTTTCGCGAAGCCTGCAAGCGTGAGGGTCTGCTGGACGGCGACGGTCGCGCGCATATGGTGTTCGGAGTGAAATCGTTCGAGCACCCCTTCGATCGGCTGGAGGATCGTTGCACCGTGGTGCTTGATCTGATTCCGCACTTCGACGAACGAGCCATTCGCGATCAGGCCAACTGGGCGACCACGCTCTATCCCAAGCTCAAGACCTTTCTGCAGAGTGCCGCCACGGGCAATCAACATCTCCGACTGATTCTCGACGCGCACATCACGCTGGCCTTCGCCGCAGGCTCGGTACTGAACATCAAGTCCGGCCGCAACGTCGAGATCGAGCAAAGAACCATTCATCGGAATGTCTGGCACTCAGGCGACATACCGCGCGATCCTTCCTGGCCGGGGTGGCAGTTCGATTTAGAACCGTTGACCGAATCCGTTGGAGACATGGCTGTCGCCGTGTGCCTCACCCACGACGTGGTCCCGGCCGTGAAGGCGCACATCGCGGCTTCGCTACCTCAGGTGAGTTCCTTGTTGATCGCGCGTCCCACGTGCGGCGCCGGGGCCAAATCGGTCGTTTGCGGTCAGCACGCGTTCGATCTCGCAGAAGCATTGGCACTCCAGATCAATCATCAGCGACGAGTGGACAGGCCGCCGTTGCACCTCTTCATCGCAGCGCCGAATGCCTTCACTTTCTTCCTAGGACAACGGCAGCCCGGCCTCGGAAAGACCACGCTGTACGAGTACGACTTCGAAGGCGCAAATGGCGGTGGCTACATGGCATCACTGGTGCTGCCAATCTGACGACTCGGATGGGTCCGTCGGTTCGTCTAGGGTTGTGCGGCGACCTTCGGTTCGGCCGTGTCGCTGACAGACCGGCCCGACACCGATGGCTCCGTCAGTGGCGGATGTGACCGCTTCTTCAACGCGTTGGCCAGCAGCTCATTCAGCATCGCAACCTGTGCCCGCAGTTCGGTAACAGCTGCCTCGGCAGCGGCGGCCCGCTCAGGCACGCGCTCAAGCCCTTGAGCCGCCTTTTTAACCTCTGAGAAACGGATGTCGGCGCGGGCGATCGACTTGTTTGCATCGTCGAGATGCGCTTCGGCGATATCGGCACGTCGCTCTGCCGCAGATCGCCTCTCATCCAACGCTGCGACATCGGACCTCAGAGAAGCAAGTTCCGAACGCAATGCTCCTTCTCGCGAAAGAGCCTCTTCGACCCGCGAGTCGGCGGTTTCGGACTTGATTTGGGCCTTCGCGCACTCGAGACGCAGAGCCTCGGCTGTAGCCTTTTCACGCTCGAAAGTTGCTTTGAGTTCTTGAACCTCCGCAAACTGTTCTTTCAGCCGACCAGCAAGCGTGTCGCGCTCGCTGGTGCGCACCGCCAAAGCCTGTGTCAGTTCCTCAATCTGGATTTCGAAGCTCTCACCGCTCTCGGCCAAATCCGCCAGCTCTGCCCTCACCTGAAGCAGTCGTAGCTCGGATTCCTCTCTCGCAACTACCGCCGCTGCGCTCAACGCCCGTGCAATGTCGGCAGCCAACTGTGGGGGCAATTGCGGAGGCGGCCCCTGGGGGTCCACCGGGCGAGACTTATCGCGCCAGGCCCCCAAGTGCCTTTGGACTGTGTTGGGCGAACCGATGGGCATGCCCGGACCAGCGCGCTTTGCAAGCTCGTCGCGGATCGCCTTTGTGCCTGGGTCTTTGTTGCCTGCGGCATACAACGCATTGGCGATTGCCGCCACCTGCTCAAACGTAACTGAAGTGCGCGCCATGAAACCGCCTTGTATTCATACCGTAACCGTATTTCTGGTGTATTCGTACAGATACGGCTACGACGACTCAGATGGGACTCGACCGTTCGATTTCGAATGGCCAAGTCTTTGTGCTTCAAGATGCCGCATTCGCCGCCAACCAGGGCGCGAGCGGCCGGGCCGTGCGGAAGACGTTGAACATTTGCGGAAACTCAGCAAATTCCGACTCATGCGCATCGACCCACCAACGTGCATCACGTATCACACTGGTCGCCTGATCCCAGGTCTTGCAGTGGTCTGCAACATGTTGTGCGAATTCGGTGGCTTGGCGCGTTGAAACAGCCATCGAGAATCCCCACCACGGTTGAGCATCGGCAATCAGCATTGCCTCCTCAGACCGGAGCCACGGCGGCAGTTTGAATTCAAGGCCACAGCGGCTGATAGCCGCCTTGTAAAAGGTCAGTTGCTGCCATCGCGGTTCGCACCCATAGTGAAGCAAGGTCGCCAGCCACACGAAGCGATCAGCAATCTCATCGGGATGTTCGGCGACTGCGCCGTCCAGATCGCAGATGCAGAAGATGGTGATGCCCTCCTCTTCCAGGCACTCGAAATCAGCGGGTGATAGCACATGGGTCGCACCGGCACTGTTGGTGACCCGCAGGACACGAACTCGGCCGAGCGAAAGGCTCGCGGCAACTGCGTGCAATTCCTTGATGTCGGATGCCGGTGCGGACTTGGCCAAAATTTCCGACATGCCGCGCGGACCCTCGTAGTCGTTCATCCTGACGCACGCCGGCAGCCCATCTTCGATGTGGAGGGCCATCGCAGGGCTGCTCTCAATCAGAGGGAGTTCGTAGAAGCATTTCATTCTCATTCCTTATCAAAACGTCGAATTGACAACAGGAATTTACGAGCCTCAGCTATAACTTTCCACATTATTTCAATGATCAACTCTCGCACTCGCAATTCTGAAAAGTGATACGAATTGCGAAGTGCGCTCGTTTGCCTGAAACGCTTCCAGGTGCACTCGGAAACTGGCCCATTTGCGCATTTATTATTCGGGTAAAACGTCTAGAGATAACGGATGTTCTATCGAGGTAGACCGAAGCGATTTGAGGCGACTTTTTCGATCACTTCATTCCCTCGTTTCCGCGAAACGCGGCTCTGTATGCAGATTATTTATTCACGCGTTTCGGAGTAACGACGCTCGTTTAGGAGCAACGAATTCACCGGCGATTCTTTTGGCGTTGCGGAAATGCCACGAACAGGGTGAGTTGGTTCCTTCAAGCGGGGCGCAGGACGCTGTTTGCCTCCCGGATTCGCTCAATTTCTGAATGAGAAATTGGTGTTTGGGAAGCCATACGGACCTCGGAAGTCAGTTCTTGTCCTTTGATGAACCTGCAATCTTCAAAGTCACTTCAGGTTTGATCACGACCTCGCGTGGATCGGCGCAGCCTTGACTACGCGTTCCGCATGCGCCGAATCGACACGTATGGCCCATGGCGTCAAGGCCGTTGCGCTGTACGGCAAAACAACGTACAATCCAAGTCCAACCTGAGAACAGCCATGACCACCCCCGCAAGCACCCGCACAGCCCGCGTCGAGGCACGCATTGCGCCAGACGCCCTGGCTGTCGTCCGCCGTGCTGCCGAACTCCAGGGCAGGAGCATCAGTGACTTCCTGGTGGCTGCGGCCCTGAAGGACGCGCACCAGACCATCGAAGACGCCCAGATCATCCGGCTGTCCGTCGATGATCAACATCGTTTCGCCGAACTGCTGCTCGACCCGCCGCCGCTGGCACCTGCGATGCAGCGGGCGCTCAAGGCTCGCAAAAGATTGATCGCTGACTCGAAGTGACTTCGGCCTTCCGCGTCGAGGTACTGGGCGCCGGCCACGCCCGAGACGGCTTCTCTTGCGGCGCTGAAGCGCTGGACATCTATTTCGCCCGCCAGGCCACCCAGGACGTGAGGCGCCGGGCCAGCGCGTGCTATGTCGCGGTTGAGGTCGGCAGCGGCAAGGTGGCTGGCTACTACACGCTGGCGGCCGGCGGTGTCCCGCTGACCGATCTGTCCGAGGCGATGTCAAAGCGACTTCCACGTTACCCCTCGGTGCCGGTCGCCAGGGTGGGCCGGCTCGCCGTCGATCAGGCCTTCCACGGACAGAAGTTGGGCGGCGCCCTGCTGGCGGACGCAGCCGTTCGCGCTGCCCGCTCCGAAGTCGCCGTCTTTGCCCTGGTGGTAGATGCCAAGGACGACACTGCGGTCGCCTTCTACCGCCACCACGGATTCGAAGGCTTCGGCTCCAAAGATCGGCAACTCATCGTCTCGCTGAAGCACTTCGCACGCGAAGCGGAATAGCCGAGTGCCGGTAAGCTCGCAGAACAAGCACAAAGCCGTTTGGCAAGTCCTGAGCAGATTGCGCGGCACCACGATCAAGAGCCATGCGCTCCAACACGGCGACCGGACAAAAAGAGGAGGCCCATGTCACTGACGTTCTTCGAACACCCGATCCTGAATTCGCCCTACGCCTACCCGGCCAGGCATTGGGAGTTGGACGCCGACGGGCAGCCGACGAATGCGCTGATCGAGTCTCGCCGCCGCTCGGACCTGATCACGCCCGTACCGAAGGCAAAGAAGCGCAAGACCTCCAAGGTGCAGGTCGAACTAGACCTGGGTGCAGACGATGCAGGCCTGAGTACGGCCGAACAGAAGTACGACCCCACGCCCATCATCAACGAGCTGCGCGGCTACGTTGATACCTGGCGCGCACTGCCAAGCCCGCAGCAGTGGCAGGTTACGCCCGAGACCGCGCGCCTGCTGCAGCACTGGCGCCATCACACGTTCCAGAACCAGCGGCCCTTTTTCTGCCAGATTGAAGCAGTCGAGACAGCCATCTGGTTGACCGAAGTCGCGCCCAAGCTGGGGGCTGCCGGCAAGAAGTTCAGGGACCACCTCGCGGGCGCCAATGCGATGTCCAACCCAGACCTCTTCCGCATCGCGCTCAAGCTGGCCACGGGCGCCGGCAAGACCACCGTGATGGCCATGCTCATTGCCTGGCAGACTGTCAACGCTGTGCGCCACTCAGGCAGCAAACAGTTCACTCGCGGCTTTCTCATCGTCGCCCCGGGCCTGACCATCAAGGACCGCCTGCGCGTGCTGTTGCCGCAAGACCCGGAAAGCTACTACGTCAGCCGAGAGATCGTACCGGGCGACATGCTTGGCGACATCAAGCGCGCCGTCATAGTCATCACCAACTACCACGCCTTCAAGCTGCGCGAGATCCTGGACGTCACCGCCGCCGGCCGGGCGTTGCTGCAAGGCCGTGGTGCGCCGCTACAGACTCTGGAAACTGAAGGCGAGATGATCAAGCGCGTGATGCCCGAACTCATGGGCATCAAGAACGTGCTCGTCATCAACGACGAGGCCCACCACTGCTACCGCGCCAAGCCCAAGGAAGCCGAAGCCGACATCGAAGACCTCAAGGGCGACGAGAAGGACGAGGCGAAGAAGAACAACGAAGCCGCCCGCTTGTGGATCAGCGGCATCGAGGCCGTCAAGCGCAAGCTCGGCGTGCCCACCGTGTTCGATCTCTCGGCCACGCCGTTCTTCCTGCGCGGTTCGGGCTATGCTGAAGGCACGTTGTTTCCCTGGACGATGTGCGACTTCTCGCTGATGGACGCCATTGAATGCGGCATCGTCAAGTTGCCGCGCGTGCCGGTGGCGGACAACATCACCGGCGCCGACGCACCGAAGTTCCGCAACCTGTGGGACCACATCGGGAAGCGCATGCCGAGGAAGGGCGTGCGCAACGCCGGCAAGCTGGACCCGTTGGCCTTGCCCACGGAGCTGTACACCGCGCTGGAGGCGCTGTACGGCCACTACGCCAAGATCTTCGACAGCTGGCTGGCGCAAGGCATCGAGGTGCCGCCAGTGTTCATCGTCGTCTGCAACAACACTGCCACTTCGAAGCTGGTCTATGACTACGTATCGGGCTTCGAGCGCACCAACGACACCGGCGGCAGCACGCTGGAAAACGGCCGCCTCAAGCTCTTCCGCAATTACGACGAGCACGGCCGGAAGCTGTCCCGCCCGCGCACGCTGCTGATCGACAGCGAGCAGCTCGAATCCGGCGAGGCGCTGGACCCGGCTTCCGCGACATCGAAGTCGACACCATCGAGCGTTTCCGCCGCGAAATCATGGAACGCACCGGCGATCGCGCTGCAGCCGACAAGCTCACCGATGCCGATCTGCTGCGCGAGGTGATGAACACGGTGGGCAAGCCCGGCAAGCTGGGCGAAGGCATCCGCTGCGTGGTGTCGGTCTCCATGCTCACCGAGGGCTGGGACGCCAACACCGTGACGCACGTACTCGGCGTCCGTGCCTTCGGCACGCAACTGCTCTGCGAGCAGGTCGTCGGTCGCGCGCTGCGCCGGCAGAGCTACACGCTGAACGCGGACGACAAGTTCGACGTGGAATATGCCGACGTGCTGGGCATTCCCTTCGACTTTGCCGCCAAGCCGGTGGTCGTCCCGCCCAAGCCGCCGGTAAAGACCACGCGCGTGCAGGCCATCAGCCCCGAGCGCGATGCGCTGGAAATCCGCTTTCCGCGCGTCGATGGCTACCGCGTCGAGCTGCCGGCCGAGCGGTTGAAAGCCACTTTCAGCGCGAACTCCAACCTCACCCTCACGCCCGACCTGGCGGGCCCGTCCACCACGCAGAACCTGGGCATCGTGGGTGAAGGCGTCAACCTGACGGTGCAACACCTGGAGGACACGCGCGACAACACGATCGCCTTCCACTTGGCCAAGCACCTGCTGTACCGCAAGTACCGCGACCCAGGCCAGGACCCGAAGCTCCACCTGTTCGGACAGCTCAAGGGCATCGCGCAGGAATGGGTTCGCGATCACCTGAAGTGCAGCGGCGGCACCTGGAAGGCTCAGGTGATGCATCAGGAAATCACCGACATGGCCTGCGAGCGCATCCATGCCGCCATCAGCGCCTCGCTGGCCGGCACGAATGCCGTGCGCGTGGTGCTCGACCCGTTCAACCCCACCGGCAGCACGCGGTACGTGAACTTCGACCGCCAAGCGGACCCTTGGGCCACCGGGCCCGCCGCCCGGGACCACGTGAACTGGGTGGTGGTCGACAGCGACTGGGAAGCCGAGTTCTGCCGCGTCGCCGAAGCGCACCCGCGTGTGCTGGCCTACGCCAAGAACCACAGCCTGGGCTTCGAAGTGCCCTACCGCATGGGCGGCACCCAGCGGCACTACCGCCCGGACTTCATCGTGCGCGTCAACGACGGGCACGAGAGCCCCTTGAACCTCGTGGTCGAGATCAAGGGCTTCCGTGGCGAAGACGCGGTCGCCAAAGCCGACACCATCGCCACGCAATGGGTTCCAGGCGTCAATGCACTGGGCAGTTATGGCCGGTGGGCCTTCGCCGAGTTTCGTTCGGCGCACGACCTCGAAGCCGACTTCGCGGCCCTGATCGAAGACCTGATCGAAACGCAATCTGACCTGAGCGAAGCGAACGCCCGTCTCGCAGAGAGTTCCATAGGCCAAACCGCGTTCCTTCAACTGCTCAGCGCCGATGGCACGCTATGAACTGCGTTTCAAGCCTTCGGTGGCCAAGGACCTTCGCAATGTGCCCAAGCAGGAGGTGCAGCGCATCATGAACTGCATCGAATCGTTGCGCGACGACCCCCGGGCGCCGGGCTGCAAGAAGCTCAGCGGCGCTGACCTGTACCGCGTGCGGCAAGGCGTCTATCGCGTCGTCTACGCCATAGACGATGGCACGGTCACGGTCGAAGTGGTCCGCGTGGGCCACCGTGGCGCTGTCTATCGCAGCAACTAGAACGAAATTCAGGAACAGAGCCGATGGCCACCAAGAAGTCAGGAACCGCCTTCGTGGGCGTGGACGCGCTGAAGCACAGCGACGACAAGCGCAAGAACATCCCCACCGCCGAATACCAGAGCCAGATGGCCGAAGAGGCCAGGAAGCCCGTGCAGGTGAGCTACCCACGCGCAACCTCCAACGCCGACGGGCTGCAGGCCGAGAAAGCAACGCGCAACCGCGACCTTGATCCGCAACTGGTGTGGCGCGGCAAGGACGAGCAGGACTGGACCGATCTGGTGGTGAACGCGCCGCCACTCTATATCCAGGAGAAGGTGCACCCCAAGGTACTGATCGACGACCTGCTGCGGCAGAGCCGCGAGCGGCGCGAAGCCGCCGAAGCGGCGGCCGGCGCCACCGTGGACATGTTCGCCGACTTCAACGGCATCCCGGCCGGCGCCGACAAGACCGACTTCTACGCCCACGACCAGAACTGGAGCAACCGCATGATCCTGGGCGACAGCCTGCAGGTGATGGCGAGCTTGGCTGAGCGAGAGGGCCTGCGCGGTAAGGTGCAGTGCATCTTCTTCGACCCACCCTACGGCATCAAGTTCAACTCGAACTTCCAGTGGAGCACCACCAGTCGCGACGTGCGCGACGGCAATCGCGATCACATCAGCCGCGAGCCCGAGCAGGTGAAGGCTTTCCGCGACACTTGGCGCGATGGGATCAACTCGTACTTAACGTATCTCCGTGACCGGCTCACAGTAGCGCGCGATCTGCTGACAGAAAGCGGTTCGGTCTTTGTCCAGATCGGCGATGAGAACGTGCACCGTGTCCGAGCACTGCTGGACGAAGTCTTCGGCGACACGAATTTCTGCACGATGATCAGCTATTCGAAGACGACGACCACCACCGGAGACCTGCTGCCCGCGACGACTGACTTCATCCTCTGGTACGCAAAGGACAGAGCTCAAGTCAAATACAGAAGTCTTTTCGTAGACAAGGTGATCGGCTACGCCGGCGCAACGAAGTACGACCAAGTCGAGTCGGAGAATCTTCTTCGGCGAACCTTGACTTCAAGCGAGCGAGCGCAGCCGGACCTCATTCCTAAGGGCGGTCGTGTCTTTACGCTCGATAACCTGACTTCTCCGAGAATTCGTGAGGGCCGGACCGGCTACTACGGTGTCCAGTTCAACGGGAAGGAATACTTCCCTCAGCAAGGCGAGTGGAAGACCCACAAGGCCGGTATGCCTCGACTTCTGGCGGCAAATCGAGTCTATGCGGCGAGTGGCGGAGTTCGCTACATCCGCTACCTGAACGACTTTCCGGCTGTAGTGTTGTCAAACACTTGGCTCGACATCGGCGGCATACAAAGCAGAGTCGATCCCAAGGTATATGTAGTTCAAACGTCCACCACTGCGGTGCAACGTTGCATGTTGATGAGCACTGACCCCGGCGATCTAGTCCTTGACCCAACTTGCGGGTCCGGAACGACAGCGTACGTCGCCGAGCAGTGGGGGCGCCGCTGGATCACTATTGATACATCGCGTGTCGCACTTGCGCTGGCCCGCGCTCGCATCATGGGCGCACGCTACCCCTACTTCCTGCTCGCTGATAGCCCCGAGGGCCAGATGAAGGAAGCCGAGGTCACACGAGGCGTGCCCAGCAGTCAGCCCACGCGCGGCAACATCCGCCAAGGCTTCGTCTATGAGCGTGTGCCGCACGTCACGCTGAAGAGCATCGCCAACAACGCCGAGATTGATGTCATCTGGGACCAGTGGCAGGCCAAGCTGGAGCCTTTGCGCGAGCAGCTGAACGCTGCGCTCAAGAAGACCTGGGCCGACTGGGAGATTCCGCGCGAGGCCGAAGACCCGTGGGAGGTCAAGACGCAGAAGATCTTCTGGGAACTGAGGGCTGAGCAGGCACGTGGCAATGATGCGAGCCCGTCCAAGATAGCGGAGTGGCTACGGGCAATCAACCACAACCTCAAGCGTGCGTTCACGCTGACGACGCTTCCAGTGCGCCCTGCCGATTTCTGGCCCGAAGTGCCGGCCCGGCTACATGCCGAATGGTGGCAGGCCCGCATCGCCCGGCAGCAGGAGATCGACAAGTCCATCGCGGCCAAGGCCGAGAGCGAGTACCTTTGTGACAAGCCCTACGAGGACAAGAAGCGCGTGCGCGTGGCCGGTCCGTTCACTGTCGACAGCCTGAGCCCTCACCGCACGTTGGCGATGGACATCGACGACGGGCTGATCGACGGCGTTCGCCAGCCCAAGGCCGAGTACGAGGCCAAGTCCGACTTCGCAGCCGTGATGCTGGAGAACTTGAAGGCTGCCGGCGTGCAGCAGGCTCACAAGGCCGACCGCATCAGCTTCACCAGCATCATTGGCTGGCCAGGCGAGTACGTGTGTGCCGAAGGGCGCTACATGGAAGGCGAGAAGGAACGCCGCGCGGCCATCTTCATCGGCCCCGAGTTCGGCACCGTCTCGCGGCCAGACCTGGTCAGCGCCGCACGCGAGGCCGCCGACGCCGGCTTCGACGTGCTGATCGCCTGCGCCTTTAACTACGAGGCGCATGCCGCTGAATTCGAGAAGTTGGGCCGCGTACCCGTGCTCAAGGCACGCATGAACCCCGATCTACACATGGCCGGCGAGCTGAAGAACACCGGCGCGGGCAACCTGTTCGTGGTGTTCGGCGAGCCCGACATCCGCATCGAGCCGCAGGCCGATGGCCTGGTGCGCGTGCGCGTCAAGGGCGTCGATGTGTTCCGGCCACAGACCGGCGAGATCGAAAGCGGCGGCATCGACAGCATCGCCCTGTGGATGATCGACACGGCCTACAACGAGGAAAGCTTCTTCGTCCGCCAGGCCTACTTCCTGGGCGCCGCCGACCCCTACAAGGCGCTGAAGACCACGCTGAAGGCCGAGATCGACGCCGAGGCCTGGGCCACCCTGAACAGCGATGTGTCGCGGCCGTTCGAGAAACCAAAGACCGGACGCATTGCGGTCAAGGTGATCAATCACCTGGGCGACGAAGTGATGAAGGTGTTTGGCGTGGCCTGAAAGAAAAACCCCCAGCACCGAAGTGTTGGGGGTTTAGGGGTGGGTCTTGCACCGAAGTGCATCTCGTTGCCGGGCAACGACTCGTCCACGTCAATGAGCTTTCGCTCAGTCCTGGTGAAACCTGTTCACCTGCTCAGATCAGCTCTGAGCAATAGCACCTTCCCAGTCGAATGAAACCCATCCGACATACCGCCTTGCCATCAGCGCGGTGCGCTTTGCCTTTCCGCATAGCTAGCTGTAGGTTGATAAACATCCTGTTCGGATGGTGTTATTCGGTTCTCCACATGGTTGCAGCCAACCGTTCAAAGAGCATACCCAGGGGGCCAACCCTGGAGATTCGATCAAGCGCCAACCTGATCGAACCTGAATCCTGCTTGCGCAGGTTTGTCACTCACACTCACCGGGTTTCACCCAGCGCTATTTCGCACGGCCTTGGCTTTCGATACTCCCTCGGACCACATCGGTTCAGCCCTCGGTTTCAAACTCTACTTGCCAAGTCTCCTTGACTTGTGCCTCGATGGTGCCACCCATCTCAATTGGCCGTCAGTCATTCCCACGTTAGTCACAAGCTACTGCGTGTCATCACGCCGCCACTCTCCAGATCGAGTCATCGCTACGCTTACCCATTAGTCGGCCATGCCGGTTTATCTGGTTTCAGTACCGCGAGATTCCAAAGCCGGTTACTTACCCGACCCGATCCTTCCTCAAGTTACCGATTATGTTCCTTCAGAACACAACGGCTTGATGACACTCCAAACAGCATCCTTGGTTAGGATGCCGTTAGACGGTTAAGCTATCACTGACCCCCCGTTTCCGGAGGTGCCGCTGCCAGTTTCCCGGCCAGGTTCCAACGCACAAAATTTCTGTGCTCCCTCACGCTCACATTTCTGCCGCGTGGCTGATACCATTTCTGGATACCCCGAGCCCTCGTCTTTGGTACACGTCGCCCTATTGCTATAGACGCCATGAGCAGGCCTCAACACCTGCTTTCGCTGTGTGACAGGTCAGCATCGACATTTCCTTCGATGTGCCGTTTCCGTGTCGCCCAAACTCAACCAGTCAAATGGCTATTGATTGAGTCGAAGAAGGCATTGCAGCCTTCAGCGCTCAGCGTAGCGGACCGAGCTCCATTACGAGCAGTCCGCTTCGCCGTGCTAGCCCTGACTTGGCAGTCAGGGGTGTGGCGCATCCGCGCCTGGCGCTTGAGTGTTGGGCTTGGCGGCCCTTCACTCCCTTGAGAGTGAGGGGCTTGGCCGGCCCGAGTGACGCCCTTACTTTGATCGCGTCGGGCTTGCCGGTCAAGCCGTACATGGAATCTCTTTCTATCCGGTACCAACCTGACCGCGCCCGCCTTTTATGTTCGGTATCTTCGCGCTCGAATCAGCCTAATTTCTATCACACTCAAATTCTGCAAGGTCTCTAGACATTCCATCGCTTTCGGGCAGGAAGTGCGGTCCATCGAAGCAAAGATAATTTTTGATCGAGCCGATTGTTATAAGTGCGGCATGGCTACCATGGTTGCATGAAAGCCGACGCAACGCTCTTCATCGACCATTTCGTCTTCACGAAGAAGACAGTCTATATGCAGCGAATCAGTGATTTAGTTGGAACCGGACATATCCACTATGTTCAGGGAGTGGTCGATATCGAAAAGGCCGGCTTTTTGGCCGGGAAATTCGAGGCCCGCTATACCATATGCCAGACCAAGCTTCAGGCCTCCCGTTCGCGCAAGGCAGGAATGCCGTCGACACGACTGCGTTTTTTGCGTCGCAATGAAAACACAACCGAACTCGATTGGATTCTGCTTCAGGCGCCTGGCGGCGAGCTGGACAAATCTGAGAAATGGCGGAACGCGTTGGAGGATCGGGTATCGGTGACTGGCTATGAATTGGTCAGGATAACCAAACCGAACGAACCGAGACCCGTGTGGACGTGGCGGTACTCACGCGTTCAACACGATGAGCTGAGAAATTCGATCATTCAGGGCATACGGCAGAAAAGGGATCGCGATTTGCAAGCCTTGATTCACTCCATCTGGCGCTCTCCGGGATTCGCCGGGATCAGGGAGCAAGTCAAGAAGTTTGATTCACTGATCAAAGTCGAGTGGAAGCGAGCCAGAAAGGCTTCGGAACAGATGCCCGATATCCCAACGCGTATTGGTTACGTGCGCAGGCTCAAAGATGTGGGCATTAAACTGAGCACGCTGCGTCGCAACGTCGGCGGGAAGAATCCTGATGAGGATTCTGAAGAATCCAGAGGAAGCGCCGCTTGAAAGTCGGACGCCGAACGGCCTGTAGATCACATTCGAGGTGCCGGCATCTTTGCCGGCGGTCATCTCTTAATTACTGGCCGACAAGCCACCGCGCCATTCAGGCGCCGGTGCGTTGTACCCAGCTGTCATCCTGCGCTCGGAGGAAGGCAGCGAATTCACAAAAGTCCCAGCCTAGCAATTTGGAATGTGCTTGATCAACGCAAGCAGGCTCGGCAATTGGTATGAATCCTATGGCCTGCGGATTCGTCTCAGCACCCGAGCCGGTTTGATCGGAACTCGAATTCTTGGCGGCCGAATTCACGGTCACGGCGCGCGGATCATTCATCGTCATCCCACCTGTACGCTTCGTTCAAGTCATCATATTCATCGCGTCTACGGCGGCGGCGCTGGCGATCCTCCTCTTCCTCATCAACTTCAGCAGCTGCCAGCGCTTCGGTGAGTGAACCGCGAGGCGCAGTGACGAGTAGCACCAGAAGGCCCCAAGCCAGATAGAGGCCATAGCCGACGACGCCGAGAATCAGTAGCGCATGGAACTGCTGCATGGTCTGCCGATCACTTCGGCCCGCCGGGCAATGCGTCAATCAATCTGATGGCATTGACACCGTCAGCGAGCGCGTGGTCCAACACAGCCTGCGGCACCACCGCATCTGCGAACAGCTTGGTCAAGACTCTGATTTCTTGCTTGCTGGTGGCGTCCTGCAGCGCGATCGACAGGTACACGGTCTGATTGACCTTGTTCCAGTCTTCGCACTTGCTCAGGCAGATGCCACGAGGGTCGCCGGTAAGCGCTTTGTTGAAGCCAGCCTTGATGCCGGTGGCCTCACCCAGTGCCGACGCCATCTTCGACAGGTACAGGCCCTGCCAGAAGGGCGTGATCGCGCCGGCAAGTCCTGCACTGTTGATGGCCACAGCGGCCGCGGTCTGAACGACATCCGACCGAGTCAGGTTGTCACTGTCTTTCGCATCTTGAAGTGACTTCTCAACTGCATCGCCGATCGCGACCTTGACGCCTCTGCTGAAGGTTGGACCACCGAGCAGAGCGATTTCGCCTCGGAAGGTGAGCACCGCTTTTGCCTTCGCCCTGTCCTGGGTGATCGCGAACCCTCTGGCCGCCAGCGCCTCGGCCAAGCGCAGCGACAGCGTGCTGCTGCGGTCGACCTCGGCATAGATCGGCGAGTGCACCTGAACCGAGATTTCGATCGATCCCGTCGACTTGCTTGTGATCGCCGCCGTGGGAGGCGGCTCCGCAGCCTGAACGGGCCTGAGGAATGGGAATGTGGCCAGGAAGGCGACGAACAACCCGCGTCTGATCGTCACGATCATCCGCGAGCTGCAGAACGCATCTGAACCAGCGTTTGGCTGGGGTACGTCGTCTCTGGCCAGACCACCCTTCCAACAGCCTGCAAACACCGATTTGCCGGAAAGCCGGGTGGAGCCTGCCTCTCGTCTGCTGCCTTTGAGTCTCATTTTGAGCGTGCTTGTGAGCGAGAAAGTACCAGTGAGCGACTGCGCGGCACAGCCACCCACCGCGACTAGCCGACGCTGACAGTGTACTCAAATGAAACTCAAAGTCCGTGGTCTCTAAGTCATCACGGACGGACGATCTGCGGCGTGAAGGCTACGCCACCATCAAAATCTGCGAAGCCCAGCAGCGCGAGCCCCCCAGCGTCCAAGTCGCATCGTCGGCAACAGCCGGGCGGCGACATCCGCTCCAATCCGCTGTTCCTCCAGAACCTGTTTGCAGCCAACGTTCGCCTCGTTCGCGTCGCACAGGGTTTGTCGCAGGAAGAGCTTGCCGACCGCGCCACGCTCGATCGGACGTACATCAGTTCGATCGAGCGCCGCCTGCGCAACGTGTCTATCCAAAACATTCAGCGGTTGGCGCTTGCGCTGCAGGTGGATGCGCGCGAACTGTTGGACCCAGACCTCATCAATGACGCTAGGTATCAGGTCTGACCAGTGATCGGACACGAACAGGCGCGCATCAACGCACCTACCCACGGTGCGCAATTCTGGCGCCCGGTCGTGCCGTTCTGCCGGGACTGACGGCGCTGACGCGACAAGCTCGCTCAGCGGCAGATTTCGGTCGATTTGCCACCTACCCTAACCATGGGTACGACACTGCTTGTTGACCGGTTGTCGCATCGCCGAACGCTTTCCGAATGTCGCTGAGAATTTTTGAAGGCGGCGTGGGTGTTATAGAAAATATCACCCTACACTTTTTGCACTCGGCACGACAGTCCAAGACTGATGTCGCGCTGAGCCCCTAAGCGCCCTCCGTTTCACAGGAAGCGGCGCCGGGCAACTGTCGGAATGGTTCTCTTCGGGTTCTGTTTGCTCTGCGGAGCAAGCGGGGCTGCGCAAGCATGGAAGTTCGGGAAGCCGGCACTCCAAGACTCGCAGCAATCTCCTGCCTCGCCCGGAGCAGCGACAGAAGCTCGGAGTCACTATGTCATCGAATCGGATTGCTCCCCAGACGCCACGCGGCGGCTGGCTCGCCCTCTGCGTTGCCCATTCAGAAACAGGCGCCCCCTGCGTATGAGCGCGCATACCGGCAAGCTGCTATTCGACGAGGGGCCCATCGCAGTCTCTCGGTTCGCTGCCCGCCTACTTGGGCTCCACGAGGCCGTCTTCCTGCAGCAGTTGCATTACCGCCTTCACATGAAGATGCAGGACCCAAAGGCTTACGCCAGCTACTACATCGATGGGCGCTACTGGGTACGCTGGAAGATGCAGGAGCTTCACACGGAGATACCCCTCGGCAAGTCAGATGACCCGTTCAAGCGCGTCATCCGACGACTACGCGATCTGGGTGTCCTTCTTGTCGAAAGGCATTCGCAAAACAAATGGGACCACACGAACTTCTGCAGCATCCGGGTACGAGGTACTTGACGCGCTGGTTGCGCAGAGCCAGAGAGCCCGCCGATTCCATCGGTGGCGATGCCACCGACCCATCGAGCGACAAGAACTGCACCGATGAAGCTGACATCGACGAATCGATCGGTGGCGACGCCACCGATCACTATTCAAAGATTTCCACTAAGACGTCAACAAACACCACAACCAAGGGCACAACCACTGAAGGGCTGGGTAGCCCTGACGGCGGAGGGGAGCTTCAGTGGACTGTGGTTCCTGCGTCGATTCGCAGCCAAATTCTTGGACTCATCCCGCAGATGCATGACCAGCAGCGTTGCATCGACCTGCTTGCGGCGCGCATTTCACGGGATCAAACACTGCCAAAGGAGCAGCGGCTCAGCTCGCCATTGAAGTGGTTCACAAAGGTGATAGCCGACCCAGATTTCGCTGCCGGAGACCAATACGCGGAGGAGCGACTGCAAGAACAGAATCGTGTAGCGGCCTCGATCGCTGAATCCAAAGTCACTTTGGAATCGAAGCTTGAACAAGGTATCGCCGTTCAGAGACGCGAGGAAGCTGCTCTGGCGAAACTCGCGTTGCTCGATGAAAGCACCCTCCTTGGCGTGTCCAATTTGGCCGCGTCCGTCTGCGAATACCCGAACTTCGCGACCCAGATCGCCGAGGCTGTTTCCAAGCGCTCACTCCCTGCAAACCGCCATGCCAGGAAGGCGGTCCTCAGGGCCATCAAAAAGATGGTGCCGGAGAGCAAGGAATGACGGCCCGGGGTCTCACACACGCGCAGGCCATCGAATACACCGGCGTCAAGCGGCGAACCTTCGACGAGGTCTGGCGCCCGCGATTGAAAGCCATGCGCCAAGGTTCATGCCTGCTTTTCGATCGCCATCAGATAGATGCCCTCTTCGAACAGTTCCTGAACGACGAGCCGCAGCACGACGCTGGCTCGCCACGGCCTGAGGCCGACGGGGCGCTGGCTAAGGCGACGGGTTCTCGGCAGAATGAACATCGGAATGGACGGCCCATTTCTGACAAAGGAGAAAGTACATGGGCCAACAAACGCGGGGTATCTACCCCGAGAAGGACGGAACCTGGCAAGTCGACAAGTGGTACCGCCACACCCGACTTCGCCAGCGTGGCTTCCCAGGTTTTGAAGAAGCAGAGCGGTGGTTGATCAAGCAGCTCGCCGAGTTGCGCCGTGTTGTTGTCCACGGCGAACGAAAGGTCCGTCGTTTCGATGAAACGGCAGCTCACTACCTGCTGACGAACCAGAGCAAGACGAGCCTTGTTACCGAAACCTACTTGCTACAGAGCGTGATGCCGATGATCGGAACCCTCGAACTACACCAGGTGCACGACGGAACCTTGGCAGCCTACGTCGCCCAGCGTTTGGGGGACGGGAGGTCGCACAAGACCATCAACCTTTGCCTGGGTGTGGTGCGGAGGATTCTGAATTTGGCGTCGACAACCTGGCGGGATGACAACGGCAACACGTGGCTCCAGCAAGCGCCACGAATCACGATGCTGCCGCTGGTAGGTCATCAGCGAGAGCCACAACCGATCTCGTGGGCCGATCAGCGCACGCTGCTGCCGCTGCTGCCTGACCACTTGTCACGGATGTCGTTGTTCGTACTGAATAGCGGCGTTCGCGATGATGTGGTCTGCAGTCTGCAATGGGATTGGGAAATCAAGGTGCCGGAACTCGGCATTTCTGTCTTCGAGGTCCCGATGCAGCACGTCAAAGGCAAGAAGCGGTCGAGGGTCGTCGTGTGCAACAGCGTCGCGCAGTCGGTCATCGAATCCGTCCGTGGTCAACATGAGGAGTTCGTCTTCGTGTATCGGCGGGAGCGCACCAAAAATGTGGATGAACCGCCGCAGATGCCTTATCGGGCGATCGAGACGATGAACAACACGGCGTGGCAACGCGCGCGCAGAGAGGCTGGGCTGGGTGACCTGCACGTCCACGACCTGCGCCACACGGTCGGCATGCGCCTGAGGGAGGCCGGCGTTCCGGAGGGGACGATCGCCGATCTGCTGTGGCACAGCACCACGACGATGACGCGTCACTACAGCGTGGCGCAGATCGTCGAGCTGCATGCCGCGCTGGAGAAGGTGAAGGAAGACAGCGGGCGCTGGAACAAGAGTCTGCAGACGCTGCGCCGTGAGCAAGAGGGCCAAAAGGCGGAGGCCACTCCCCCAAAAGTCCCCCAGCAAGAAAAACGGCCTAGAAGCTGAAAGCCTCTAGGCCGTTGATCCGTTTCTAGTTTTTCTGGTGCGGCTGGCAGGAATCGAACCCACGACCCCTTGGTTCGTAGCCCGCCGATAAACGAATGGGGTTCAATGAAATCAACGACTTAGCGGCGCCCTCGCCCCGCTTTTCCCCAGAGAAGTGCACAGGGGCGCCTTGGAAAGTCGCGCAAAAGTCGCGCAGCCATGGATGCATGTCAGAGCCCTTCGGCGCCGTCCAAGAACCGCTCGGCCTCGGCCATCATGCCCTTCGAGATGGCATCCCAGGATCTGCCGTGGAAGTCCTTGGGCAAGCGCGCCTCGACCGCCGCCAGCGCGGGCCCGACCTGCTCGACCAGGCCCACCATCGCGTCCCAGACTGCGGGGCCGCCGTTCTTCATGGCCAGCTGGTGCCAATGGCGGCTCTGGATGGTGTCGAAGCGGTAGTGGACGTTCTTGGAACGCATCGCCATGGCCAAGCCCGCCTGCCGGCGGTTGTACTGGTTCGGGCCTTTGCCGAAGTAGGGCCACATGGACAGGATGTCGTAGAGCGGCGTCATGACGTAGGTGTCGCCAGGCTGCAGAAAGATCGAGTAGTTCTTGGCGTGGCCATCGGTGGCCGCCATCAACCAGAAGGCGAGCTGCGTCAGCTGAAACGCCAGCGCGTCCTGCTGCGGGTCGGCGCCGCCGGTGAGCAACTGCAGGCACTTCGCCATGCCAGGCCCGCCGTCGTGTTCGTACTTCTGCTTCGGCGAGAACCCCAGCGCCTGGCAGAAGTCTTCCTGCGGCAGCCGCGCGATCCAGGCACCGTCGTCCATCCACGCGCGGTCGAAGCGCTCGACCACCAGGACGGTCTGGTCGCCGAAGGTCGCCATCGTCGTTGGCGCGACGGGCAGGCCGAGTTCCGAGATGATCTGGGCACAGACCCATTCGTTCTGGACTGAATCGGAGAGGTCGACACGCCGCGAACCGCCTACCAGGCCCAGCGGCAGCTTGAAGATGTGCGTGGTCGGCGTCGCGCCGTGCGGCCGGCACCAGCGCCCGCCGGCCTGGGTGAACGCCGTCTTCTCCTGGGCACCGGCGATCGAGATGCGGAACAGATCGTCGTCGGGCTGGCGTAGCGAGCCGGGGCCGACGTCGGATGGAACAGCCCGCAGGATGTCGGCGATCTGCCCCTCGTCGAGGGGTTCGCAGTCAACGCGGTTCCACCCTGTCGGTATCGTCTCCTCGGGCAGCAACTGAACCGCACCGACGCAGTCCCGGCCGATGGCCTCCAACAGCGAGAACGCATCGGCCCTCTTCGTCTTGAAGCGGCGGCTCAGACGTTCACGGATCCTGTCGTTGTCCGGCAGCAGGTTGTCGAAGTAGTTGGCGACGGCATCGCCGCGGACCTCACGCGAGGCGGTGATGGGCAGCGACAGCGACAGCGATCGGACCTTGGGCGACCTGAGCCAGGAGGCGTCGTAGTCGAACGAGTGCGTGGCACGGTCGATGGTCCAGGTGCCCACCAGCTCGCCGTTCATCCAGGCATGGAGCGCAGTCGTCACCAAGTACCCTTCTTCGGGCGAATCACGATGCCGGTGACCGGGGCAGGCTTGGTTGACCTAGCTGGGCTACGCCGGCCAGTCGGCTCGCCGACGACCTGGCCAGCGGCCTTCCTTGGCGCCCGCTTCGCCACTGACATTGGCGCGGACTGCGGTGCCTTCGGCCCCGCATCGGGCACGACCTGACTTTCTGTCCCTGCGCCTTCGGCGCTGTGCAGATGCAACGTGCCGCCCAGCGCCGCCAGTACCTTGGTGAGCTGGTCCAGACTGACAGCCCCCGGGTTCGCCTCGATCTCGGCGATGCGGGCCTGTCTGACGCCAACCAATGCGCCAAGCTGACCCTGCGTCAGTCCACGGCTCTTCCGCAACGCTCGAAGATGTTGCTTCAACTGGTCGGGGATGCGAAGCGGGAAGCTCATAGAGGGTGACACCGGTGTGGCCACACAATTTACTGGCTTTAGACAGTTTATGCAACATACTAGTTTGAGAACGTTTTTTGCATGCGTTGCCGTGCCTCCACTAAGCCCATCCTGCTGGTTGTTGGAAGGTCTGGCCTCACCTGGTGACGCCAACCCCCAGGCAGCGTGTGGGCTGGCCACGCCCCGTCAAGGGTTCGCTGCGCCGGGCACTGCCCGCCCTTGACCGGACGCAGCCAGCGGCGCACGGCCCACATCGCGATCCGCCCATGCGTGCCAGTGTCGTGCGTTAACCTGCCACGTGGACGTTACTCAACGCGGCCGCTGCGACACCTGTGCAGAGATTTCGCAATCTGCATGAGTACGGGGAGCATCAAGAACATGAAGAGCGCACTATTCGTCGACTTCGACAACGTGTATTCGCAACTGCGACAGTTGCAGCCCGATGCTGCCGAGCGGTTCGCGCGTCATCCGTCGGAGTGGATGGGTTGGCTGACGGGGTCCCTAGCGCTGCCGGAACCGCACGAGGAGGGTGAGCGTCGCCGGTTACTCGTGCGCCGCTGCTACCTGAATCCCAACTGGTATCAGAACTACCGCCATGCGTTCTTGCGCGCCGGCTTCGAGATCGTCGACTGCCCGCCGGTCACCAGCCAGGGCAAGACCAGCACGGACATCCACATGGTGCTGGACATCGTCGACCTGCTGCAGCACGAGACTCGCTGTGACGAGTTCATCGTCTTCTCCGCAGACGCGGACTTCACGCCGGTCCTGCGCAAGCTTCGCCGCTACGACCGACGCACCACGGTGCTCGCCATCGGCTACCCATCGGCCGCGTATCAAGCCTCGGCTGATCTCTTGATCGACGAAAGGCTTTTTCTTCGGGAAGCGCTGGGCCTCGGTCTGGCCAACGCTGATGTGCCGCCTGGCCACAACGGGCAGGCCACGGAAGTCAAGGAGTCTCGTTCGACCGAAAGCAAGCCCGTGCTTGCGGAATCGAAGGCAACGAGTTCAACCGTCGCAATGCCCAAAGCAGACCCGTCTTCCAAGGCGGGCCCGAGGTTGGCGACACCGGACGAACTCTCGGAGATTGCCGGCCGCCTGTGGACCTTCGTCGACGAGTCCCCGCTACCTGTCAGCTCTGGCCTCCTGGCATCGCGACTGCGGCAGGAGTACCCGGAAATTCTGGAGAACTGGAATGGACTGGGCACGTTCAAGGCGTTTTTTCGTTCGCTCAGGCTCTCGCGGCTGCTCTGGCTGAGTGGGTCAGGTGGTCGGGTGCTGGATCCGAGCCGGCACGAGCTGGAAGGCGCTCTGCCGGAGCAGGAACCGGAATCGCCATGGTCAGGTGCCGAGGATCTCTTCCCCGTGGCCAGGGAGGTCTGCGTCTTGACGGGGGCGCCGCTGCTCGCGCCAAAGGACTTGAGGTCGGTGATGGGCGCGTTGGTCCAGGTCCTGACGAAGCAGGAGTTCAAGCTGCCCACGACAGTGCAGGCCGTCTGCCGCCAGTGCATCGAGTCGGAGGGCCTGAGAGTTCGGCCTCGCGATGTCAATTTCCTGGTTCGCGGCATGCAGATGAACGGACATGTCTTCGGTCAGGGTGCCGATGACGAGACGACGTTGGCCTCCCGGCTGTTCAATCAAGTCCTGTTCCTGTGTGAGCGCGAGCAGAAGGTGCCCGACCATAACGAGGTTGGCCGGATCCGCACATGGATCAGTGGCGCGACTTTGGCGTAGTGCGTGCAAGGAGTTCGGACTGTCCGACCTTCCAGGGTAAGGCTGACCAGGGTCGTTCATCGCGCCTGTGGTTCAGACACGGTCCGCAAACGGTGCGGTTTCGGTCCGGTTTCGGTCCGGTTTCGGGCCGCTTACCGGCCGGATACCGATCACTTGCCCAACAGCTGCGGCTCACGACATTGCTGTCTGCATAGGGCTTTTGTGGATGATTGCAGGATAGGCTGTCCGCCAGCAATTGGCTGCCAAGCAGCCTGGTACAAGATCGATCCAAGGGAGTAACGCCGCAATGGCAAGACGCAAGAAGACAAGTCCAGCCGAGGACCTCATCGATCTAGTGGCACTGATGCCCTGGTGGGCGGGAGTGCTGCTGGCCATTCTTGGCTACTTCTGGCTGCATAGCGTGGCCAGCCAACCGATCACGGCCAATGCGCAGTCGCTAGTGTAGTGTTCTGTTCTTGAATGAACTTAAATGTTGAACCCCACTCCAATGGTCCACTTGGGCTTGAACTGGAGTGGGCACGTGCGAGTTGCACCGGAGATTGTTCTCACCGATGAGCAAAAGGCGGAGCTGACCAGGCTATCGCGTTCCGGGCGCACGAGCGTGCGGCTGGCGCAGCGGGCGCGCATCGTTTTGTTGGCTGCGCAAGGCCTGCAGAACAAGGACATCGCCGAGCAGCTTGGCATCGGTCGCGTGCAGGTGGCGCGCTGGCGCGAGCGCTACCTGCAAGCCGGAGTGGAAGGCATCGAGCGCGACCTTCCCCGTGGCGCGCCACCGGTCAAGGTGGACGTGGCGGAGTTGGTCCAGCTGACCACCCGGAGCAAGCCTGCGGCGGCCACGCACTGGAGCACGCGCAAGCTGGCCGCCGAGCTGGGTGTGGCTGCCAGCACCGTGTGGCGGCACTGGCAGTCCCACGGCTTGAAGCCGCACATCGTGCGCGGCTTCAAGGTGTCGCGCGACCCGCACTTCGTCGAGAAGCTCGAGGACATCGTGGGCCTGTACATGTCCCCGCCCGAGCACGCCCTGGTGCTGTGCTGCGACGAGAAGAGCCAGGTGCAGGCGCTGGACCGCACGCAGCCTGGGCTGCCGCTGAAGAAGGGCCGCGCGCAGACGATGACGCACGACTACAAGCGCCACGGCACGACCACGCTGTTCGCTGCGATGAACGTGCTGGACGGCAAGGTGATCGGCCAGTGCCAGCAGCGGCACACCCACGCCGAGTGGCTGAAGTTCCTGCGCAAGATCGACCGCGAGACGCCCAAGGAGAAGACGCTGCACCTGATCGCCGACAACTACGCCACCCACAAGCACCCGGCGGTGCAGGAGTGGCTGGCCAAGCACCCGCGCTTCAACATGCACTTCACGCCGACCTCGGCGTCGTGGCTGAACATGGTCGAGCGCTTCTTCCGTGACATCACGACCGAACGCCTGCGCCGCGGCGTGTTCACCAGCGTGCCTGAGCTGGAAGCTGCGATCAACGACTACGTCGCTCACCACAACATCGACCCCAAGCCGTTCATCTGGACCAAGAGCGCCCGCGACATCCTGCAGAAGGTCATTCGGGCCAATGCGCGCTTAAGTTCTAAACAGAACGAAACACTGCA
The DNA here is from genome assembly GCA_016707445.1 of Rubrivivax sp. Taxonomy (GTDB): domain Bacteria; phylum Pseudomonadota; class Gammaproteobacteria; order Burkholderiales; family Burkholderiaceae_C; genus Rubrivivax. The sequence goes on along the minus strand of JADJHR010000003.1, from coordinate 623,711 downwards.
CTAGCCAGACGGGGGGCGGCGGCCCAGACGACGGTGTGGACCTGGTGCTGACCCGGCCAGGCATGAGCGGCCGCGAGAAGTTTCTCGTGCAGTGCAAGCAGTGGCGTGCGCTGAAGGTCGGCGTCGACGTGGTGCGCGAGCTCTACGGCGTCATGGCCGCCCGCGGCGCCACGGGCGGATTCGTCGTGACCTCGGGGCGATTCACCGATGACGCCATCAGCTTCGCGAGCGGGCGCAATGTGACGCTGGTGGACGGGCCAAAATTGCTCGGCCTCATTCGGCAGGCAAGGGCGGGCGCAGGTCAAGCTGCGGCGCGGCCGGACGCGGCCAAAGCAACCCGGCCTACTGCCGACTCAGGACAGGCGACCGTCTGCCCCTTGTGCACCAAGCCGATGGTGCGCCGTATCGCGAAGCGCGGCGCCAATGCGGGTGGCGAGTTCTGGGGATGCACCGGCTACCCGGCCTGCCGCGGCACGCGGCCGATCGGTTGAATCCCGGACGCTCCATGGCGCTGTCGGACGGTCTCTACGATCTGCTGCTTACCGAGGGCCTGGCTCGATCGCTCGCCGCCCTTGATCCCGGCAGCGCAGAGGTGCTGTCGCTCAAGGGCGGGGCGCCCGAGCTGCTGGTCGATGTCATCACGCGCCAGCTCGGCGCGATCCTGGATGACGTTGCCGGTGACGACACCGACAAGCCCAGGCGACAACTGGAGCTGGTCAACGAGCTGCTGGTGATGCTTCGGCACCGGCTTGCCGCGGCAGAAGGCCAGGGCGCAACAAGCGGCTCAGCCGAAGTCATCGACCTGGTGGCGCAGCCCCTGCGCGTTCTGCGTGCCGTGCAGCGCGATCGGCAGTTCCAGGCATCGCCCGAGATCGGCCTCGCGGCGCCCTGGCTGTTCACGGCCGGTAAGGGCTCGCCGTCGCTGCTTCAAGAGATCCGGCGCGAGCTGGCCTCTGCCGATCAAGTCGACATCCTGGTCAGCTTCATCACCGTGTCCGGGGTCCGCAAGCTGCAGGACGTGCTGCAGCAGATCACGGCCACTGGCGCGCAGGGCCAGAGTGCCACGCGGCTGCGCATCCTTACCACCACCTACACCGGCGCGACCGAGGCGCGCGCGCTGGACGAGCTGGCGCGCCTGCCAGGCTGCGAAGTGCGCGTGTCGCTCGATGGCAGGCGCACGCGCCTGCATGCCAAGGCCTGGCTGTTCCAGCGCAAGTCCGGCTTCGGCTCGGCCTACGTCGGCAGCGCCAATCTCTCGGGCGCAGCGCTGACAGGCGGGCTGGAGTGGACGGTCAAGCTGACCCAGCGTGCCCAGGAGGCACTGTTTGCCCGTGCCATCGCCCACTTCGAGACGCTCTGGGCCGACAGCGAGTTCCAACGCTATGACCCGGACAACGTCGAGCATCGCCAGGCGCTGGCGGTCGCGCTCGGCCGCGAATCCTTCGGCGGTGAGCCCACCGGCGCGATCAGCTTCTTCGACCTGCAGCCCAAGACCTACCAGCAGGACATGCTGGAGCAGTTGGCGGCGGAGCGCGCTCACGGTCGACACCGCAACCTGGTGGTGGCGGCCACCGGCACCGGCAAGACCGTGGTCGCGGCATTCGACTATCGGAACACCTGTCGCAGCGAAGGGGGTCGTCCACGCCTTCTGTTCGTGGCGCATCGTGAGGAGATCCTGCGCCAGGCCCTGCGCACCTACCGCGAGGTGCTGCGCGACCCCGAGTTCGGCGACCTGCTGACCGGTGACCACGAGCCCGAGCGCCGGGACCACCTCTTCGCCACCATCGACAGCTTGAGCAGCCGCGACTTGGTGGCCACCATCGGTGCCGCGCACTGGCACACCGTCGTCGTGGATGAATGCCACCGGCTGGCCGCAGACCGCTTCGATGCCTTCGTCAAGGCCGTTCGCCCGCGCGTCTTGCTGGGCCTGACCGCCACGCCGGAGCGCAGCGACGGGCAGCCGATCACGCCGTACTTCGATGCCAGGCCCGACGGCAGCCCGGCCGTCGAGCTGCGACTGTGGCATGCGCTGGACCTGCAGCTGTTGGCGCCTTTCGAGTATTACGCCTGCGACGATGCCACCGACTTTTCGGCAGTGCCGTGGGACAGGCCCGGCGAGCGCGAAGCGGTCGACAACCTGGTCACCGGCAATGATGTGCGCGCCCGGCTGGCGGTGAATGAATGGCGTCGCCTGGCGTCCGATGCATCACGGTCGCGTGCCCTGGTGTTCTGCGTATCGGTCGCGCATGCTGAGTTCATGACCGACTGGCTCAACCGTGCGGGCCTGCCGGCCGCCTGCGTGGTGGGCACGACAAGCCCCGAGGAGCGCCGCCGGGCACCGCAGCGCTTGCTCAGCGGCGAGCTGTGCGCGCTGGTGACGGTCGATCTCTACAACGAAGGCATCGACCTGCCGATGGTCGACACGCTGTTGCTGCTGCGGCCCACGCAGAGCCCGGTGCTGTTCCAGCAGCAGATCGGCCGCGGCCTGCGCCTGGCGCCGGGCAAGGAGAGTTGCCTGGTGCTCGACTTTGTCGGCCAGCACCGCACCGAGTTCCGGTTCGACCGCCTGCTGTCGAGCCTGACCGGCCTGTCGCGCCGCGAACTGGTGGATGGTGTCGAGAACGGTTTCGGCAGCCTGCCGCCCGGCTGCCACATCCACCTGCAACGCCAGACGCGAGAGCAGGTGCTGCAGGGCCTGCGCGCGTTGACGACGCAGAACTGGCGCCGCCTGAAGACGGAGCTGCAGACTTATGCAGCCCTGCGCGGCCGTGCCTCGGTGCGGTTGGCCGACTTCCTGCGCGACCAAGCGCTGGAACTCGGTGACGTCTACCGCGCAGGCACCGGCCAGGGCCGCAGCGGCTGGACGGCACTGAAGCGCGACGCCGGCCTGATCGCTGCGGAGCCCGGCCCCGAAGAGGACTACTTCAGCCGCCGCTTCGGAGACCTGCTGCACGTGGACGACCCGCAGCGGCTCGACGTGATGGCCGCGGTCGGCTCGCGGCAAGGCCACCCGCCGACGCTCAATGCGAAGGATGCAATCGGCGTGCAGATGCTGGCTTACCAGATCGATGGTCGGCACGAGCAGGCGGCAGGCCCCGAAGCCTTCATCGATCGTCTCGAGCGCCACTTTGCCATCGCCGATGAGTTGGTCGAGCTGTCGGGCCTGCTGCAGGCCCGCACGAACGTTGCAGCGACGCCAGTACCCGGGCTTGAAGACACGCCGCTGTGCCTGCACGCCGCCTACGGCGCGCGCGAAGTGCTCACGGCCGTGGGCTGGTTGACTGCGGCGCGGCGCGCACCGTTCCAGGCCGGAGTGCTGCCGCTCACCAGCCGCAATACCGAGCTGCTGTTCGTCACGCTCGACAAGAGCGAGGGCTATCACGACCGCATCTCGTACCACGACTACGCGATCAGCGCCGAGCGCTTTCACTGGCAGACGCAGAACAGCGCGGGACCGGACACGCCCGGCGGGCGGCGCTATGTGGAGAGTTCGACGAACGGGTGGCAGTTCCAGCTCTTCGTGCGCCCGCGCAAGGGCGATGCCTACCGCGCCTGCGGACGCGTGGCGCTGGAGTCTGCCGAAGGCGACCGGCCGATGAGCATCGTGTGGAAGCTGGAGACGCCGCTGCCGGTACGGCTATTCAGGGAGTTCAGCGTGCTGCGCGGGGTTTGACGCCCTTTCTACCGAGTTACGACGGTTGACCTCGATTGCTCAGCAACTTCAGAACAACACTCTCACCACTTCTAGACTCTCGCGAGCGTCTAGCAGGCAACTGCCAGTCCAATCGGTAAATCCGATCGATTCGCCGAGCTTCGTCAACGCCGCATTGCTTGGTGTTCCACCGTAACGCTTAACGAACACCGCGCGCTTTCGGGCAACGTCCACGTCAGGCGCGCTTAGGTAGTCGCACAACAAATGAAATCGCTCACTCTTCAGCTTGATGGAATCCAGACAATCAAGTAAAGACTCTGCTCGCTGATTAAGCTCGGTTAATGATTTCGCGAAATAAGATGGATCACGCAGATAGCAATACTTCAGAGTAATGTACTTAAAGTAAGTTAGATCACCCGCAAGCAGAGTGTCGAGAATTTTCTCAACTTGTCCATTCTTCGTGAAGTGCTGCTTAAGCAAATGTGAGCCGCATATGAGTAGATTGAAGAGCTCGACACTATCCTCTCCGGGTGTCTGTTCGCCAGCGATCAATGCAGTTTTGGCTACCGCCACCAACTCTTCTGAAATCGTATGAGTAATGAAATCACCACCGATTGCTGGAAGTGCCCGCAGGCCATCCTGAATTATGGAAAGAAGTTGGCATAGGCCATAAGTGGTCCGAACTCGTAGATCGACAGATGTAATGTAGAAAGCGCAGTCGATAATACTTCGAGTGGCGAAGATCCAATTCTCCACAGAGACAGTTGACCCTTTGTTCAGCGACTTATTTGCGGCACGAGATAACGCCCGCAGGCTTCCAAGCAAACTTCCGCTCAAACTGCTGAATGGAACGTCATGACGCTTCGCTATAACACGTAGGTCGTGAATTAAACCACCGATCGCGTGACGCTGTTTGCTGCTGGCTGCGGTGGCTGCCTTCCAATCCGGACTGACAAGGACTTCGCTGACGCCGTTAATTCTAGTTCGGGTGTCTGCGCGTGCCTGGGTCAGGTTCGTAACGAATGGACGATGGTAATCTCGAACCTTCGACTCGTTGACATGAAGCTTGTATTTAAGTAGCTCCCGTCGCAGTAGCGATTCGATTTTCCTAACAATCTCTGCGCTATTGGAGAAGACCGAGTAGTCGTCCACGTACCGACGTATCGAGTACTGCTGCCCTTCAAACAGAGCGTCTTCTGCGAGCAGCCTTTGGACCTTTTGATCCACGTCCTGAAGAATGATTTCCGCAAATATTCTGGCGAACTCGGGACCAACCACAATACCATTGGTCTCGTTATAGTTTGATCGCTGCATCAACGAATCAAAACTCGACTCGAACGAATGCGCACCCTTATTCTTCTTGGCAAACTCTTTGCTTTTCGTTGCCCATGTAATGGAGTGCGTGTAGATGCTGTAAAAGCACTTTGAAATATCGAGTTGCTTGAGGAGTTCAAACTTCTTTTCGAGTCGAATGAACTCTCGCGACTCGTAGAACTTGTTGAGAAGATTGTATTTCTCGTAAGCGAAGTAGGAGACGAGCTTCGAGAGCTCAGGTTCGGAGCCTTCCGGTGTTAAGTGGACTTCGCCGGTTTTGTGTACTGAGTCGTTCAATGCTCCTAGAGAGGCCACATACACGGCGGCCACAGCTGCGGGCCGACGCAAGGAGTATTCGCTCCTATTGCAGTAGTCGAGAATCGATGATTCGTGTCGAGCATAGAAATCGCAGAACTCAAGTTGTGTTATGGGATGAACTAGCCCGAGTTGCGTTGTACGGTCACTATCTTTGCGAACACCATAGCTGTATGGAACGGTGTGCCCTCGCCACCCACGTAGGAGCTTGTCAATGAGCGGTTTTGCCAAAGGGTCAAGTGATCGGCACTGGCTGTAGTAGAGACGATCGTTACCGAAAATGACCGGCAACTCATACGGCAAGGTTTCAGTCAGAAGCGGCCTGAAGCGCCAGAAGTTCTTCTTGATGCGCTTAGACATTTCGCCAGGCCCTTTTGATCTCTTGTACTCGTTGTGCCGAAAACCTAGTCATCAGCTTGAGTTCAAAACCCTTAAAGAACGAGATTGTCTTTAGTGCATTTCGCTGGACAGGGTTGAACCGGGCGCCAATCGTACTTCCGGGTCTTATCAGCGATTGATAAAAGCCGTCCAATGCTTTCAGTTCGGCGCCCTGATGCTTGTTGACCTCGCCCTTTTCATAGGTTCCGCAGAGGCGATAGTTATAGTGGATTCCTGATTTTGCATACTTCGATGACTTCACGGAAGTGGCGCCTTGTCGATAACGACATAGTTTCCAGAAAGAAATCTCAGACGATCTTTCAGCAGCTGAAAGTCCTTATCCCGTTGGTTTGCCTTGAGACAGCACAATATTTTTGTTTTAAGTTTTGAGATCTTGCGGTCAGATATTCCGACGTACACCTTTCGTGGGTCCTTGCTGCCGCACATATTGGAGACTCGATAGCTGTATCCGAGGTATTCCAGTTGAACAATCGCTTGGTGACCCTTGTCCTCGCAGTTGAGCGAGATACTTGCAGACTTCGTGGCATTGAAAGACATTCCGGTAGGCAAGAAATTGGGTAGTGCCGTCTCAATGTTGCCTGTCGGCTCATAGGAAAATATTAGTATGTCGTCAGAGTAGCGGAAGTACTTGTATACGCCAGGAAGCTGCCTGACTGCTTTGTCAAATTCTTCCATTGCAAGCTCGGCAAGAATCGGGCTTAAGCAAATTCCCCTAGGCAAACCGATTGTTGTAGTTGCGCAAAATGTGCTGAAGAAGCAGTTGAGGTGTTTCCGCAGCAGCATCGGGACAAAAACGTCGTGAGTAAGTCGCTTGATAGTTCGTTCAAGCGGCAGCGTTTCGTAGAATGATGAAATATCACGCCGAACGAGATAAATAGGTGTTGAATCGGAGAGGGTTTCGATGACTCCCTTTACTGCGCGATCTCGGTTCTTGATTTCGACACGAAAGCGGCGGGCAATGAATTTTGCAAGAACTCTTAGAATTAGAGCCTGCGAGTAATCAGAGACAGATGAGCACTTTCGACCTTTGACGAAGGTGGCATGTATTGGGGAGAATGCAGGGAATCCATTGGTCGCAGTCGCGATTGCGCTATCAATGACTGCCTTTCGATTCTTCTTTAGGTCAACGCCGTATCGGCGAGAATCGCCGGCTCGAAAGGCTCCAGCAAAGGCGTGTTCGTCTAATGGTGTGTGCATATGTCTGCTTTGGTCTGAGCATGTTCAAAGTCGAAGGCACACGCCGCAGTGAGCCGCGCAGACGTGATTCGAGTGTTGCAGCCTCCGACGGTGGCGTAGTAGTCGGAGGTGATGGTGGTGCGCGCTCGCATCGACGCCAATGTAAGGCTGTCAGGTGGGGTGCATTTGGTCAGCCAGCTGCGCGCTGACTAGCCGACGGTGCCTTGCGGCGAGGCTTCGCAACTTTCGGCCGCGCAGCACCGCCAGTCAGCTCGCGCGCGAGCACCTCGAGCGCTTCCCGCTTCTCCAGCATGTAGTCGTGCCCGTCATAGTGACGCGCCTGGATCCCTGTGAGCCCATGCGACTGCACATGCCCGCGGATCTCGCGGCTGATGCGGTTCGCTGCCAGCAGCGTTTCCACGCCGGACCGGACACGCTTGAGCTGAAAGCCTTCGATCGCATCGCCGACGACTTGGGCCGCCCAGCCCGACAGCGTCGTGCCGAAGATCGACTTGACGCCCTTCGTCGTTGAGAAAACATGGTCGCCCACGCGTTCGAGCGCCTGCATGTCGCGCGCAGCACCCTTGGTGATCGGCACCGTGTGCGCCCGCGCGCCTTGGCCTGGGCGTCCCTTGGCGTCGTGGATGGTGATCGCGTCGGCGCGCACATCGGCCCAGCGCAGCCGCACGAGCTGCTCGATGCGTTGACCGCCCGTCAGCAGGTGCAGCCGCAGGCATCGCCCGCGCAGGCCCGGCAACTTCTCTATCAGCCGCCAGTAGGCTCGCAGTTCGTCGATGGTCAGCGGGCGCTTGTCTGCGCTGTCGAACTGGCGGTCGCGTTTTGTCAGCGCCACCGGGTTGCTCTGCACGCCGTAGGGTTTGAAGGCGACCGGGATCGACGCCGACACCCGCACGTCCATGGCGCACTGGTAAGCCGCGCGGAGATAGGTGCGCAGCTTGTTGGAAGTGCGGCCCTTGCCTTGCTCGACGAGCCTGCGCAGCATATCCACCACCTGCTCCTGCGACAGCTCGGACGCCGGCGCCTGTGCGATGGCGGGCCAGGCCTCCACGACATGCCGGTCGAAGATCCCTCTGCTTCGCGCGCACTGATGCGGCCCTTGCTGCGCTGCAGCTTCACGTACTCGTCCAGCAATGCGGCCAGCGAGTGCCTGGCCCGCTCTGCGGCTGCCGCGGCAGCCGCCGCTTCCGCGAGCTGTTGTTCTTCGCGGGCTTGCGCCAGGCGTTCGCGCGCGCTGAGCTTCGCCCCGCGCAGCCCGCCATCGTCCCGGTGCTGCTCATGCCGCATGGCCAACTCCCGGCAGCGCTCACGCGCGGCGGCCAGGCTGAACCCGCGCGGCGTCGGCTCCATCTTCTTCGGCGGCGCCGACGGGTCGTGAACGCCGATGGGCTCGCGAAAGGTGCGGCCGTCCAGCGAGTAGCGCCAGTACAACTGCACCGCCTGCGTGGAGAGCATGCGGGCCTGCAGCGAGCCGCCGTGCGGCAGTTGCTCGACCGTCACGTAGGTTCCGGCGGGTGCGTGTTTAAGGAGCGGAGAGATGCCGCCCGGTCTGTTCAAGCTCATGTCAACGCCGTCGATGGGCCCCGGTTTTCAGCCTCGACTGGTGCATCGAGTCCCTACGGTGCCAGTGAGGACACTCTTTCCTGGTGCCAGTTTGGTGCCAGTCTTGAGCGGAATGGTACGGAATCTCGGGAGACGACGAAAGACCTAAATCATTGATCTATATGGATATCCTGAATCCCAGGAAGTCCCAGAAAATTCCAGTTTGAGGGCCTCATAAGCCTTCGGTCGTCGACGACGCTTGAGTAACCCTCGTTCTAATGAGCAGGCCCCAGAGGCGTTGGGGCGGAGCGACTGCTACCGCTCTGCAAGGGCCGCCATCTGCCGAGCTTCACTCCTTAGGCAGGGCCGGCGGGAGCAAGTCTCCCCTCGTCACAACCCGAAGTTCGGCCTTCGACGGCCTTGCGAGTTGACGCGTGAGATCGTCTAAGCGGGCTGGGTCAAAGTGCCGTTGCGCACACAGGCGCACTATCTCTCGCTCGATCTCCACGCGCCCGCCCACCAGCACGCGCATACGCCGCACCTGGCCGGCGGCGGCCAGATCGTCAGGCTGCTTTTCCATGGTGCCTATCGTCGCGAGAATTCAGCGACAGTGCAACGATCATCTTTCTCGGCCAGAAGTTGGCGCAGGTGCCGCGCCTGCTTCGGGGAAGCTCGAAAGTGCGCACGGAGCGGTCAGCTGCGCTTGGGGAACGGCCGCACGACGTCCTCGGTCCGGACCTGACTGAGCCGCAGATCGACGTCGCGTTGCAGGCGCGTACGTACCAACCAACGGGCCACGACCACGGTGGGCAAGTAGAGAACTGCCAACGGCACGGCTGCGACGAGGACGAGCGTCGACGTGAACGCCGCAAGCATCAGCCCGCCCAACGACATGAACACCGGCCAGATCACGTCGCGGCTCTGCAGCACGGGCATCGGATCAGCACGGGTGAAGTTCACGCTGGCGCCGATGGTCAAGTTGACCATGCCCACCGGTCGATCGTCGGCCACCACGAACGTCACCGAGTGCCCACATCGGGCCGGCATGATGCGGCTGGCCACCGTCAGCTTGACCTCGCTGCTGGACCGCTCGCTGATCCACACCTCCCAGCGCTCCTGCGCCGGGTCGGGCTCATTGAGGCGTGGCCATCGGTTCATGTAGCGCCTGGCCTCGATGACGCGACCGCTGATGGTGGTGAACTCGTACATGGTGGCAACCTCGGTGTGGTGAGCCAACTCACGCTCCCACGAAACGTCGCCACCTCAAGTCCGCCGTCGATGCCCCGGTCAGCTCACCGCCGACGGCATTGCTCCCCAAGCGCACATCAGTCGGGCGCCATCCATGCAGTTGAAGCGCTCGGCGCTCCAGGCATTCGCCGCACGCATGGGCGCGAACTGCCGGCGCTGCGTCAAGTCGTCAGCGGTGCTGCTCGCCCAAAGCAGTCAGCCCGCCACAGGTCTTGCAGAGTGCGCGGCGCTGTTGCCCTGCGGTCGGTACCACCGATCGGCGGTGATCGCAGCGATACCCCCTTGAATCGCTGCACGACGCAGCGTCTTCACAGGGGGAACGATCATGGGAATCAAACGATGCCTGGCGTGTGGTGATCCCTTCCCGCTGCGAACGCAGTCGCCCGACCAGAGCTACTGCTCCGCTCCCGAGTGCCAACGCCAGCGCCGCAAGCTGTGGCAGCGCGAGAAGCGCCAGACCGACGACGACTACCGCCAGAACCAGGCCCGGGCCCAGAGGAAGTGGCTGGACAGCCAGCCCGACTACTGGCAGCGGTACCGCGCCGCGCATCCGGAGTACACCCAACGCAATCGCGAGCAACAGCGTGCGCGCAGCGCCACGCAACGCGTCGGCACGATTGCAAAGATGGACGCGTCAAAGCCCGCGCCGGCGCTGGCTTCCGGCACCTACCGACTCAGCGCCATCGCCCCCAAGGGCGTTGCAAAGATGGACGCGTGGATCGTCGAAATCACAGTGCTGACAAGCACTTGAGGCCATTCCGCCGAGTTTGCAAAGAGACGACTCGTTCGGCTTTTCAGGGCAACACTGTTACTGTTGCCGCACACGCCGCGACGCGCCTGCTCGCCGCCGTGCCGACCACCAACGTACGCGCTGCCGACCGAGGCGTGCATCGGCAGCGATCGCCATTCCGCCACCCCTCCAGGTGAGGCCCCCATGGACTCGGGCAACGACAACATCACTGAAGACGTGCCACCGCCACCGCCACGAATGCGTGGGGCCGAGTACGTTCGCATGTCGACCGAGCACCAGCAGTACTCGACCGAGAACCAGGGCGACAAGATCCGTGAGTACGCCTCTCGCCGCGGCATCGAGATCGTCCAGACCTACGCCGACGAAGGAAAGAGTGGCCTGCGCATCGACGGCCGCCAGGCCCTGCAGCGCCTGATCGCCGACGTTCAGAACGGCCGCGCCGACTTCCAGATCATCCTGGTCTACGACGTCAGCCGATGGGGCCGGTTTCAGGACGCCGACGAGAGCGCGTACTACGAGTACATCTGCCGCCGCGCCGGCATCCAGGTCGCCTACTGCGCCGAGCAGTTCGAAAACGACGGCTCGCCGGTGTCGACCATCGTCAAAGGCGTCAAGCGCGCCATGGCAGGTGAGTACAGCCGAGAGTTGTCGGCCAAGGTGTTCGCCGGCCAGTGCCGGCTGATCGAGTTGGGGTTCCGACAAGGCGGCCCTGCGGGCTATGGGCTGCGGCGAACCCTTGTCGACGTGCAAGGCGCCGTCAAGACCGAGCTGGCGCGGGGCGAGCACAAGAGCCTGCAGACCGATCGCGTGATCCTGATGCCCGGGCCCGACGACGAGGTCCGCATCGTCAACGACATCTACCGCTGGTTCATCGACGACGGCCTGGTCGAATCCGAGATCGCTGGCCGCCTCAACGGCATGCGCGTGCAGACCGATCTCTGCCGCGACTGGACACGCGCCACCGTGCACGAGGTGCTGACCAACGAAAAGTACGTCGGCCACAACGTCTACAACCGGGTGTCGTTCAAGCTGAAGAAGCTGCGGGTGGTGAACACGCCGGACATGTGGATTCGCCGCGAAGGCGCCTTCACCGGCATCGTTGCGCCCGACGTGTTCTACACCGCGCAGGGCATCATCCGTGCGCGCGCCCGCCGCTACACGGACGAGGAACTGATCGACCGGCTGCGGGGCCTCTACCGCCACCGCGGTTTCCTGTCGGGCCTGGTGATCGACGAATCCGAGGGCATGCCCTCGGCGTCGGTCTACGTGCACCGCTTCGGCAGCCTGATCCGGGCCTACCAGATGGTGGGCTACACGCCCGATCGCGACTACCGGTTCCTGGAGATCAACCGCTTCCTGCGGCGCACCCATCCGGAGATCGTCGAACAGATCGAGAAGCAGATCGCCAGCCTGGGCGGCTCGGTGGTCCGCGATCCGGCAACCGACCTGCTGTGGGTGAACCGAGAGTTCTCGGTCTCGGTGGTGCTGGCCAGGTGCCAGACCACGCCCTGCGGTCACAACCGCTGGAAGATTCGGCTGGACAGCAGCCTGTCACCGGACATCTCGGTCGCCGCGCGCCTGGACCCCAGCAACCAGGCGCAGCTCGACTACTACCTGTTGCCGCGCATCGACTTCGGGCCGTCACGCATCAGCCTGGCGGAGCAGAACCCGGTCGAGTTCGAGAGCTACCGTTTCGGGTCGCTGGACTACCTCTACGGGATGGCGGCCAGAGCCAGGCTCAGGGTTGCCGCATGACTGCCCAGCTATCGGTCGGCGAAGTGCGTTCGTTGCCGATCGACAAGATCGAGGTGCTGAACCCACGGGAACGCAACAGCCGCGCCTTCAGCGAAGTCGTCGCCAACATCAAGGCCATCGGCCTGAAGAAGCCGATCGTGGTGACGCCACGGACGCTGGACGACGGCGCCGAGCACTACCTGCTGATCTGCGGCGAAGGCCGGCTAAAGGCGTTCAAGTCCTTGGGCGAAACTGCCATCCCAGCGCTGGTGATCGTGGCAAGTGACGAAGACGCCTTCATCATGAGCTTGGCCGAGAACATTGCGCGGCGCCAATGGCGGCCATTGGAACTGTTGGCGGGCATCGAGCAGCTGCGGGATGCCGGCTACACCGCGAAGCAGATCGCCACGAAAACCGGGCTGGCCTTCAAGTACGTGCAGGGCATGCTGACACTGCTGCAGCAGGGTGAACAGCGCCTGTTGGTAGCCGTCGAGAAAGGGGCCATCCCGCTCAATGCCGCGCTGGCCATCGTCGGCGCTGGCAAGGACGAACAAGCGGTTCAGGCCGCACTGCAGGAAGCCTATGAGTCCGGCACCCTGCGCGGCAAGCGCCTCATCGATGCCCGGCGGGTGTTGGAGCGCCGCGCCAACCTAGGCCGGACGATCGACAAGAACACGCCGCGCAAACGCGCCGACGTGTCGACATCGAGTCTGGTGCGCACCTACCAGAAGGAAGTCGAACGGCAAAAGCTCGTGGTCCGGAAGGCCGGGTTCACCCAGCAGCGCCTGCTGTTCGTCGTCAGCGCTCTACAGGAACTCTTTCAGGACGAGAACTTCACCAACCTCCTGCGCGCCGAAGGGCTGGACACCCTGCCGAAGTATTTGGCGGAGCGGGTCTGGCCTGACGGGCGGCGGGCATGACAGGCGTTGTGCTCGGGTTCGTGCCCGAGCCCCTGATGGTGCCGCTGGACAAGATCCTGCCGTCGCGGAAGGTACCGGTGGGCCTGGCGACGTCACGCAAGTACAACCAGATCCGCGCGTCGATCGAGGAAGTCGGCCTGATCGAGCCGCTGTCGGTGGCGGCGATGGACGCCACGTCCGGCCAGCACCTGCTGCTCGATGGCCACGTCCGCTTGGTTGCGCTGGGCGACCTGGGCCACCAGGCCGCGCCGTGCCTGATCGCCACCGATGACGAGAGCTACACCTACAACAACCGCATCAACCGCCTGTCCACGATCCAGGAGCACTTCATGATCCGCCGGGCTGTCGAGCGCGGCGTCTCGCCCGAGCGCCTGGCCAAAGCCCTGAGCGTGGACATCAGCCACATCACCAAGAAGATCAACCTGCTGGAGGGCATCTGCCCGGAAGCCGTGGAGTTGTTCAAGGACCGGCAGTTCTCGGTGGAACTGGGCCGCGTGATCCGCAAGATGAAGCCGACGCGGCAGGTCGAGTGCGCCGAGCTGATGGTGGCCGCCAACAACATGACAGTGGCCTACGCCGAAGCGCTGCTGGTCGCCACGCCCAGCACATCGCTGGTGGACGGTGTTCGCCCGCGCAAAGTCGTCGGCGTCGGCCCGGAACAGATGGCCCGCATGGAGCGCGAGATGTCGAACCTGCAGGGGCAGTATCGGCTGGTCGAGCAGTCGTATGGTCAGGACGTGCTGAACCTGGTGCTCGCCCGCGGGTACCTGGCGAAGCTGCTTGAAAACGCCAAGGTCACGAAGTACGTCAAGCAAAGGCAGCCGGAGGTGCTGGAGCAGTTCACCGCCATCGTGGCGACCACCTCGCTCGATCAGTGAGCACGCGCGCCGGCCTGCGCTCCACCCGTCGTGGCCCCATGGCGTCCGAACCGACGGTGACGCTGCCCCTGCCGTCGGCGCCGCCATCCCGTCAGATGGCGATCCGCTCAACTTCGTCGAGCTTGATCTGGTCGCCGCGCCGATCGTAGAGCCCTGTCGTTCGCGATGACTCGTGGTTGGCCATCTGCTGCGCGATCTCCAGCCGGCCGCCGTTCTTCAGGTATTCGGTGATGCCGGTGGCGCGAAAGCTGTGGCATCCGATCTGTGTGCGAATGCCCGCCGCCTCGACGCGTCGGCAGATCATTCGGTGGACATCGGCCTGCCGCATCGGCCCCGCGGACAGCGCACCGCGACGGCCAGCCGCTGTGCGGAACAGGTAGCCGTTCGACTCGGAGGGCGGCGCCGCTTCGAGGTAGGCATCGATGTAGTCTTCCAAGTTGTGGTGGCACGGCATCTCATGGAGCTTGCCGCCCTTCTCATGCAGGCGAACCCATGTTCGCCTGCGTTGGACATAGACATCGTCGGCACGCATCTGCACCGCCGCCCCAACTCGGGCAAACGTGTAGACCATCAGACCGATGAGCGCACGGTCACGAAGCCCAATCGGCGTGCTCGGGTCAATCGAGTCGACCAGTTCGCGCACCTCTTCGGCGGAAAGAACCGGCGTCTTGCCCTTCCTGCTGGAGTACCGAGGGCCACGCACCGACGTCGCCGGGTTGGTCGGAATCACCTGCCCGACAACCAACCAGTCGAAGAGCCTGCGCAGCGCTGCCAGGCGCTGCTTGATCGACGGCGGCGCCAGCTTCAACTGCTCAACATAGGTGGCGACGTGCACGGGCTCGACGTCGCTCAGATCGGTCAAACCTCGCTCGGAGCACCAGCCCGCAAAGTCGGCGCCGGCCCGCGCATAGGCACGCCGCGTGTTCGCGTTGCGAATGTCTGCCGTGAAGAACTCCAGGGTCCGTCGGGCCGTGGACGGGTCGGGCGAAAACAAGGCCGGCACACCGCTGGCCGCGGTCGTCAGGTCGAAGTTCATGGTCGTGATGCCTTGCGGCCTTGTGATTGATAAGGTCCTTTATCACTCGCAATCGATGACGATCAACTTGGGCGGGTGCGCCGGAAACTTGCGGACACTGCAACCTAGCGTTCCACGCTGTCGACGCTCTGCGAGCCAGGTCATCTGTGGCACCATGTCGGTGTTCACCGATGTGCCTTGAGATCCCTCCGAACCCAAGCCCTGATCGCGAGGTACGCGTGCTTCCCGATGCCGCACACACCCACTTCGAACACCTTTGCAGCGACGAGTTTGTCAGCGCCTCTCGCCAATTTGCCAATGCGCAACTTGAGTTCGACCGCCGAGAGAATCAGAGGGGTGGTGGCCGCGGCAACGGCTATGCGGCGCGTCTGGCCGGTCTCTACCAGCGCGAGTTTCAGCGGCGATCCAAGTTCATCCTGTCAACACTCAGAGCCGTCCACGAGTCATTCGGCAAAGCAACTGGAGAAGTTGTCGAGTCGCAGCTGAAGGATCTTGGCGCTAGGATGATCGGTCAGCAATTCCAGACACTCGAAGGCAGCTATCTGCGGCATGTGCAACCGTTCGGACTTGAAAGTTGCAGCAGTGGATTGAGCGACATCTACCCGCTGGAGGCAGCCGCAATTCAGAATAGTCTGGCGCGTCACTTCTGGACTTTGAGGAACGTCCCCATGGCTACCGAATCACCAATCCAGCCTACGATGAACTTCTACGGCCAAGTCGGCGCCGTTCAGACGGGCCCGAATGCGGTAGCCAACGTGACGCAGCAATGGACACAAGATAACGTCAATGCTGTTTTGGACGCGCTCTCACGTCTGAGGCGGGACCTCACTGCCGCCCCCTCAGTCGAGCACGAACTCCGCGCTGATCTCGTTCAGGATATGGATCGTGCAGCAGCGGAGTTGAAAGCTGGAGCACCAAGTCCGGCCAGGATTCTTCGCTGGCTCGGAGGTGTCGCAGCAGCGGTTCAGACGATCCCCGCAGTTAAGCCGGCATGGGAGGCTGTTCGAGACACTGCGCGCGCTCTTGGACTACCTCTTTAGGCGAGCGGCACCGCTGTTGGTACCGGCGGCTGGAATAACTGCAGCAGTTGCGATCGGATCTCGATTGCCGTGGCTGCAAGGTCGACGGTCGCAAATCGAATCTTGTGCCCCTGAATCACCACTGCCTCGTCAACCTCACCCCCAACTGCTGGATGCAGCAACATGCCAGAGGCCTGGTCTGCCAGCAAATCACCGCGTCCGACCTGCGACCGCAGGTATGCGTAGATCTGGTAGACGTACCCACTGCGTAGCGTTTCTTCGCGGTACCAGCCGCTCGTAACGATGCTCGTGAACTTCGTGTCGATGACGATGCGACGCGCTGTAGCTGGATGATCTAACACGACGTCAGTTCTCATAGTCGGCAGGATCTTGTCAATGCCGGCGGTCCTGTGGTCGACTGGCCACTGCAATGCGCCGCCACGCCGCACGGTCCACCCCTTCGGTGTCAACGACACGGCGTAGAAGCCACCGATGGCTCTCTCGAATAGCCGACGCACCCACATCACCTCGCGATCAGGCATCGTGAGCAGGTTCGCGCCTGATGTCTCAGTGGGAAGCGCAAGGTCAAACGCGAGCTTTGCAGCGGCAACCATGTGCTGATCGTCGGCATCATGTCGGCCCAGTCGATCAACGCTGATCTCCGCCCGCGTCGGTGCCGCGCCAGACACCCCCATGGCCTTCAGGCCTGCAGCCAGCGATCGGCAGCGGTGGGCCACATCCTTTCGACGGACGACGCTGCTGACCGCTTCGAGAGCCGCGCGGACGAAGCGGTTGCGCGGGGTATCTATTGTGAGTTCATCGAACCGGCAAGCAACGAGACCCCGTGAAAGCAATTGGTGCCGCTCTGTGGCGAGCATGTCAATTCGCCCACGAACCCGGCTGAGATTGGCATCGCGCGATCTGTATCCAAAGCTGAGATGACGACGTTGACGCACTTCCACAGCGTGCGACAGTATTTCCGCCACCAGATCGGGAAGGTCATCTGGGTTGTCCTCCAGACCAACCTTGTCGACGCCACCGGTGCGAAACAGGTCGGACGCATAGAGCATCAGCAGCCAGAGATTCCGGACCGGAATCCGCCCGACAAATCCAGGCAGGTCCGCCGTTTGACTCTGGTCGGCGGTTGCGCTGGTCGCCATCACCAACCTTGGAGCAGGCGTTCGGTGGCCTTGTGCGCTTCGTCTGGCGCATCGAACCAGTACTCTTCAAGCAACGGCTCGATCTCGGTTTCAACGACCTGTCTGAACCACCGTTTCGTGTCTTCGGCTTCCAGCCGGTACGTGGGCGTGACATAGCTGTGACCGATTCGAAATTGCCTGCCCAGACGGGCATCGGCTGCAATCTGCGTATTCAGGGTAGCCATGCGCTGTTCGACGTCACCAGCGAGGACCTGGTCGACGTTGCATTGGTTGACGACCCAATCACGCCATGCCTGTCCGAGCCGGGGCTCCAGGCCAACGAAGGCGAACCTGCGCCGCAGTGCCAGGTCGACCAGTGCCAGCGAACGGTCGGCGATATTCATAGTGCCGACGACGTACAAGTTCTCCGGAACGTGAACCGGCCGGCGCACGCCGTCGGCGTCGGCGTAGCACAGTTCGAGTGCCTCATTCGGCGTCCGCTTTCCAGCCTCCAGCAGCGTCAGAAGCTCACCAAACACCTGCGCTGGGTTGCCCCGATTGATCTCCTCGATAACGACGACGAACTTGGACGACGAGTCCTTCGACGCTGCCTTGATCGATTCCATGAAGACCCCGTCCACAAGCGCCAACTTGCCCTCGCCGGTCGGACGCCAACCTCGAACAAAGTCCTCATAGGAAAGATTTGGGTGAAACTGCACCGCCCGCACCTTGCTGTCGTCCTTCTGGCCCATCAGCGCAAACGCCAGCCGCTTCGCCAGCCAAGTCTTGCCGGTGCCGGGCGGTCCTTGGAGGATGAGATTCTTCTTTACGCGCAATCGATCTAGCAGCCGGTCGATCTCTGCCCGTTCGAGGAAACAGCCGTCCTTCAAGATGTCTTCAACCGAATACGGCACGATCGGTGTCGGCGTTTGAGCCGCCTCCGGAGCAGCGTCTTCGTCGTCCCCTATGCCAGTCGCGTCGTCGGTCGGCGTGCTACCACCAGCCGCCATTACATTGATCGAAGGATCCTTGTACTGCCACGCCTCCAAGGATAGTTCGGGGTATGAGTGCGCGGGGTAGGAGGCCTCTTTGAAGCGGGGTTCAAGCGCTTCCATCACGGCCAGGTAGTCGGTGGAGTTGCATCGCTTCTTGGGACCATGCAGGCCCAATGGGACTCCCAGCTTCTTGTGACGTAATTCTGAGAGTTGTTGTCCAGGCTTAGAAACGCCCAAGGACGCATCCAGTACAAGCCAAACGTCAGATTCCAGGCCACGCCTGGCCGCCCGTTGGCTCCATCAAAGGCGGCCGCGAACTCTGTGCGCGCCTGGTCCTCGCCCTCGTTGGAGTCGGCGAACCGAATGCCTGCTGCGAAGACTCTCCATAGGGCATCAATGTGGTCGCTGGTCCGGGTCACCTCGAATGGGAAGTACCAGGACTTGAGGTTGTTCAAGATCGGGATACCCTCGAAAGTCGCCGGAACGGCTTCGTCCACACCCAGGAACTTGGCCAATTCGCTGGCGATGACTTTTCGGTTGGCATCAGTGATGCCGCGATTGAACAGGCCCATGGTCGTGAATGGGCAGATGTCCCTGACGAAGCCGGTGGAGCCATCAGAGTACTTGTCAACCGCAAGATGCCCGAGTCCATCGACGCGCAGAGATATATCTCGGATTCCCTCGACAAGCGCCGTCCGGTCGGCTTGGTGGGCCAGCAATTTGTCGGCAATGGCTTCATAGAACTTCGTCCACCGAAACCTTTGCTTGTCCGGCGAGCCTGACCCAAATCGCTCGCGCCAGTAAGGCTCGTTGCGGAAGCGTTCGATGTCCTGAGCCTTTCCATCCAGCGCGAACGCAATCAGCCCGTCTGTCATCCAGTCACCGGGCATAACGCGCCATACCGTCCACCGGTTGGTATAGAAGTACCACTCGCGGAAAGGCTCCAGCTTGGTCCACTTCACCAGCACTCGATGCCCGTCGCCGAGGTTTTCAGCTATGGTGCCAACTGCCTTGACAGCCATGGTCGACACCGTCAAACCTCGGTTGTCGAACGGCAGGCCGTTCTTGCGTGTGTAGGCCGCCTTAATGGCGATGCGGTCACCCGCCTTCATCGACCGGACGAGCGCCTCGTCCTTGGGAGAGGGATCGTGGATCTCCCACATGCCCTCGTTCAAGAATCGCTGCGTCTGGTCTTGTGAACCGCTGAAACTGGCGCCAACGAACCAGAAGGCCCCGGCGCTCTCAGCTGAGTCTTGAGTCATCTCTCCCTCTCTGGCGCTTCAATACGACCCAGGCAACATGATTCTGTTGCTTCGGGCATTACTTCCTCGCGGCGCATGTGTTGCCAAGTTTGCCCGCAAACGCCGGCGCCTTCATGGAATTTTCGCGGGATCCGTACCGCTGCTGAGCAGCTCCGAATAGACGTTCACCGGATGAATGCCCCCCTCATACTTGACTCCAACCTCATCAGCCGTGTACTCGTCCAACGGCCAAATCCCACCCGCAAGAAAGCGAGCCGGCTGAAGGTCATCCAAGTCTTCTGCGATTCGTACCGCAGCGCGGTTCCCGACCCTCGCTGCAAACGCTCTCATGGTGACTCCAGCCACAACATCAGCAATCTGGATGGCTGGCTCGTCAGTTGACGACGCGAAACTGATCTCTCGGATTGGCAAGCGCGCCGGGTGACGCCGGCTGTCGTAGCCGACCTCCAACCCTTCGAGGCGCTCGGACATAAAAAGTCTGAAGTCTGCCTCTTTCGTCTTGAGCGTCTTGGCGTCGTCATGGACAAGGGCTAGGCCATCCGGATACTTCCTTGACCACTCGTATGCGAGCGAAAACGCGCTGGGGATGATTGGGTCGAATGTGTATTTATCGTTCTGCTGGATGATGTCCCCAGCAATCGCTTCGCTGGCGAAGATCGGCACGAAGAAATCCTCACAAGCCTCGCGGTATTGCGGTTCGATTCTCTGAAGCAACAGCCTTGCAGACTCGTAAAAGCTCTGCGTGTTGGCTGTCGAAGGCATCCGAACCATGTTGGCGAAAGACAGAAGGAACTCCCGGCGCTGCTCGGGCCCGACGAGTGCGTGGAGGGCCGCATACATGCGATTCCCCAGCACGATGTTCAGCCCATCGCGATACAGGTCAAAGCCGGCCCTATGTGCCACGTTCTCGACGAGAAGGTCGATGATCTTCGTCACGATCATGTGTTCCTTATTGACTACGTAGCAGCGAGTCCTGTCGCCCTGCATGGCAGGATGATCAAACAGCGGTCGAAGTCGGGCTACACCCCCCTTACGTCGCAGCATATCGGCCAAGTGAACTTCGTCCGCCTTGGTGCTGACGGTGCTCAGCAGTTCAGTCGCCTCTTCCCTCGTGAAGTCCGTAAACGCCAGCGCAAAGACGGGCTGTGCCGCGTCCAACAAGTCTGGTCCGGTGTTTCCGGCCTCGTCGCCGTAGATCGTCCGCAATGCCATTGGCGACGCCTTCTGAATTTCGCCTGCGAGCGTGCGGGCGTGGGGTATGCGACTACGCCCAGGCCTCGCCCAGCGCCTTGGCCTGCTGCAGCACCAACTCCACCGCCGCATCCTGCTGATCCGGCGGGTACTTGTACTTGCGAAGGGTAAAGCGTTAGCCCCACAGGCCAAGCGCGCGGCGATCACGGCCATGGTGGACCAGTTCCACCTGTCCGAGCGCCGAGCCTGCCGCCTCGTGGGGCTCGCCCGCGACAGCTACCGCCACCCGCCCCAGGAAACAGAGATGAACCAGGCCCTGAGCGCCAAGATCATCGGATGCCGAAGTCGATACCAATCTGCACGCACTCGTGGCTGAAGTCGTCGGCGACGGTGAGACATTTGATCCGACGACCGTTGGCCAGGCTGTCGCTCACGAAGTCCATACTCCAGACCACGTTGACAGCGCCGGCCAGCTGCAGTGGCACGCGTTCTGAGACCGGGCGCTTGGCCTTCTTGCGTTTGCGCACCGACAGGTTCGCCTGCTGGTACAGACGCAGCACCCGTTTGTGGTTCACGCCTGCGAATTCGGGGCGCAGCAGATCGTGGATGCGCCGGTAGCCGAAGCGCCGACGCACATGGGCGATCTCGTCCGGCGAGTACGTCACGCGCCTGCTCGACGAAGTGGCTCGTTTCCGCGGCTACCCGCAGGCGGTGCGCACCGACAACGGACCTGAGTTCACCAGCCGGGCATTCATGGCGTGGGCGCAAGGCCACGGCATCCGGCACATCCTGATCGAACCGGGTCGCCCGATGCAGAACGGCTACATCGAGAGCTTCAACGGCAAGTTCCGCGACGAGTGCTTGAACGAGCACTGGTTCCAGACGCTGGCGCAGGCCCGTGCCGCGATCGCCACCTGGCGTCAGGACTTCAACGAGGTCAGGCCGCACAGCAGCCTTGGGCGCATTCCCCCGGCCAGGTTCGCCGAGCAGCATCGCCAGCGCGCTGGCGATGCTGCGAAAGACCAATTACCCAACAGCCAGATCGATTAACCTTTCAACCCCGGACTTCCTACCTTTGATTGGTACGGAGGAAGGGGGCAGGTCATCTCGACAAAACTTGCATGCATGAATGAACTTGCGCCCGTAGTGGAATAGATGTGCAAGTGTATAGAGAGATCCGGTGTCGAAATCAGGACAGTGGCAGATTACTCCCAAAGCGATGGGATGAGAGCTCCGGACCCAATTCCGAGGGGAGTCACGTATCCTTTAGCCCATTCTCGTCCTTCCGCGTTGGCTGCCAACGACAGCATGGTTCTCAGTGCTGCCGGGGCTTGATGGTCACCACGGGATAGCCTCCGCAGCGCGCTGGTACTTGCACGATGGGGAGTGCTGCAGCGAACGCCCCGCTGCCTTGGGGGCGTCGAAGTGCGCCGCATCCCGCAGCCTCCTGAACCAACCCGATTTCGCCATCTATGTGGCCTCCACCCTCGACGCGTACCGTGCAAGAACTTGGCCATGACACCGCTGTAGGCGGCCCGCGCGTAAAACCCCGGCGCGGGTAAACTGTCGAAGCCAATGCGACGTGGAGAGATCGAAATGCTGATCAATGTGGACCGCCAGCGTGGGGGTGGGGCAGTGCACGAAGATGATTGCGCCTACGCGCGAAGATACGGCACGAAGCTCAAGCCCTACGGACATCTCGGCAAAGACGGCGGCTGGCTCGAAGGCAAGTCCCTTGAAGAGGTGGTGCAGAAGGCCAAGGCAGCGACCGGCAACCCCCATCTCCCGATCCACGAATGCTCCTTCTGTCGCCAGCGTTGACCATTATCTGTGCGTATAGGGGCGTTCAGCACTGACTTGCGAGCCCGACTTCAGCGGCGACTCAGCCGTTTCGTACCAGGGCGATCTCGTGCTGATGCCCGACGTTAATGTCAAATGCGCGAGCGCGAGGAAGCGGTGCCGCCGGAATTGGCAGCGCCCGCGGCGCTGGACGCCTCCATGGCAAGCGGCTCGGGAACGTGACGAACTGCGGCAGGCGCTGGAAGCGGCTGTGACAGCGTCTGGCCAGGCGGCAGAGGCGATCGCTCGCATCTCGGCGCTAATGGAGGAGAGCGTCGCTTCCTCCAACCGCCTCGCGGGAGCATTCCAGGCGAAGTCCTCGGAATTTCTGACGAGGTGGGCGGATCCGGATTCCACGACGCACTGGCCTATCGCGGCGCCAGGTGGACGCCGCAGTGAACACGTTGTCCGGAGGAGAGTCCTTCCTCGCCTTACTGGCGCTGGCTCTCGCCTGTCGAACGTCGTGCAGTCCTATGCCGGCGGCATCCGGCTCGACGCGATCTTCGTCGACGAAGGTTTTGGCACCCTCGAAGCGCTGGACTTCGCCATTCGCAACCTGAAGGACCTTCAGCAGGCCGGCCGCATGGTGGGCATCATTTCCCACGTCGCGGAACTCAAGGAGTGGATCGGCGCGCGGCTTGAACTCAGGGATTCACAGGCGGGTAGCGAAGCAGCTTTCGTCGTTTAGCGGCGAGCGCTGCGCTCACCCGCGCTGGCGCGGGAGGATTGATAGGTGCGCCCGATTCTAGGTCGCTCTTGGTCATGATCTGGATCACTTCAGCCACTCTTGAGCGCGCGGTTCAATCCACTATTTTGCCGCCAAGCCATTGCTCACGATCAATGCGCGCCAGCGTACGAATTCCGTCTGAATGTGGGCGCCAAGTTCACTAGGCTGACTGCCAACGGGCTCGACGCCGAGGTCGCGGAGTCGTTCAACCACCTCGGGCTCTTTCAATACTGCCGCGATTTCGTCGCTGAGCCGCTGCCGGATGGTGGCAGGCGTCCCGGCCGGCGCGACCACGGCGAACCACGTATCCGAGATGATCCCTGGATAGCCCTCTTCAGCAAAAGTCGGAACGTCGGGCAAGCTCGCAACCCGCTTTTTTGAAGCGACCGCTATGGGGATCAGCTGCTTGCTACGGATGCGGGGAAGGGCGTTCACGGTGTCGACGAACATCGCGTCCACACGGCCTGCCTGCACGTCTGTCAACGCGGGAGGGAATCCCTTGTAGGGGACGTGCGAGAGCTGCACTCCCGCTTGCTGGTCGAACAGGACGCCGGTCAGGTGCCCGGTGGTGCCGATGCCCTGCGAGGCATAGGTGAGTTTTCCCACATTGGCCTTCGCTTCTTTGATCATCCCGGCCACTGTCCAGCCCGAGTGCTTAGGAGCGGCTAACAAGACGTTGGGCAAGGTAACGACCAGGGAAACCGGCGCGAAAGCCCGTTCTGCGTCGTACGGTAGGCTCTTCATAAGGACCGCGCTGGTCGTTAACGGCCCCGGAGGAGTCAGCAACAACGTCAGCCCGTCGGGTTGTGAACGAGCCACATGATCCGCACCGATCACGCCCCCGGCGCCAGCTATGTTGTCGACAATTACTGTTTGGCCGAGCCGGGGTCCGAGTCGAGTGGAGATCAGCCGTGCGACCAGGTCTGCAGACCCGCCAGCGAGGAAAGGAACGATGATTCGCAACGGTCGTTCGGAAGCAGCAGCCTGAGCGACTGCCGCCGATTGCGCGAACAGGGCCCCAGTAGCAACGCACGCTCCCAGGAGCAGGTTTTTCCAAGAAAGTCGTTTCATGTCTCCAAATCCTTTCTGTTTAACTGGTGGTCACCGCCGCAAAAGCTGTTCCCGCAGGGCCTGTTTGTCGATCTTTGTTGCTGCTGGATTGAGCGGCATCGAGCTGACCGACAAGAGTTGCTCCGGGTGCTTGAACCGGGCAAGCCCTCGATGCTTCAGGAAGTCAGTTAGCGCTTCTAACGTCAACTGCGCGCCACTGCGAGGCACAATGACCACGCAGACACGTTCCCCCATTTCCGCGTCCGGAGTTCCAAGGACAGCAGCCTCGGCAACATCCGGATGGGTCAAGATCACGTCTTCGACCTCCGCTGGCACAATGTTTTGCCCGCCTCGAATTACCAACTCGCGCGCACGTCCGGCTAGCCAGAGATACCCATCGTCATCGATCCGGCCGACGTCCCCCATTGGGTAGAAACCCGAATGCCAAGCCTGCTCGGTGGCCAATGCGTCCCCGACAAAACCACCGACGCAATGTGGACCTCTCGCATGGATGCGTCCGAAAGCCCCAGTCGGCAACTCCACGCCTGACTCATCACATATACGGACCTCGGTGCCGGTCAGTGGGCGGCCAACACCAGTCCGACGAACGTGCTCCGGATCTTCAATGCCCGTACTGGCCAGCGCGCCATAGTCCGACGCGCCATATCCCTGTATAACCTTAACGCCCAGGGCACGTTCGACTTCGGCCGCTTTTTCGGGTACGAGAATCGCCCCGAAACTTGTGACCATTCGAAGTGAGGAGAGATCGTGATCTCCCAACCCTTTGTATTCGAGCAATCGATGCAACAGCGTTGGTACAAAGATCGCGACAGTGGCTCGCTCTGCTTCGATGATGCGGCAGGCGGTTCCTGGATCGAAATGGTCCATCAGGACCGCCCGAGCGCCGGCTTGCGGTGCCGCATGGTAAAGCAGGAGATCACAGTTGCCCGCGAATATCGAGGTCGTTCCGACGATGACGTCGTCAGGCCCTAGCTTCAGCCGTTCGATATAGACTCGGCCCGAGCAACTCCGCGCGCAGGCGGTGTGCTCTACAAAACGCGGCGCTCCGGTCGTTCCGCTTGTGGTGATAATGGCTGAATACTCATAGGGACCAAAGCTCCTGCCATGCAGGGCTTCTTCGATCTCACCTGCGGACCATTCGCGCTCGAGCCATGCAGCGACAGGATGGGAGCCTTCGACCTTCGAATTGCCAATCGAGAACAGAGCAAAAGAAGGCTGGCGCGCCCCGGAGACATAGCCGCTTGCGACATCCCGTCCGCGGTCGTCGGCGCATACGACAGCCCCGGCCAATGAAAGCTGCTGAGAAATGCGCTCGACCTCCAGCCGTGAAAAGGCAGGTGGAACGAGCAACGAGATCACACCCGCCTTTTCAGCCGCCAAACGCAGCAGGAGCAAAGTAGCTGAGTTAGGGGCGTGAAGCGCAATGATGTCGTCCTTGCGGAATCCGGACTTAACCAGCCCAGCCGCAAGTTTGTGCACAGCTTCGACGGCTTGCAGCCAGGTAAATCGGTCGGAGCCGAACACGAGGGCATTCCGATGGGGATACTTGCGAGCGTTGGCTTCCCAATAATCGACCGGATACTCGCGCGTCCACAAACCCGCGACCTCGTAGCTGGACACGAGCTGGTCAGAAAAACGTGCAACGCGCGCCAAAAAACTGCTCCCCTAGATCTCGAGAGCCAGCCGAAAGGCTTGTGAAACGCTTTCGATTGCATGCATCGCGTGCGCGGGGTCGCCGATCAGTGCGATCTGAGGAGCCACGTTCAACGATTTCAGCCGCTCATACAATTCCGTATTCGGCTTCAGTCCGGTGGCCAGAAAGACCGTGTCGGCCGGGATCAACGTCTCTTCCTCTCCCTGCAGAACGAAGACGCCGTCCGTCGTGATCCTCTGAGCCACGGCGTTGGTGAGAATGTTCACTCCGGCAATCAATGCCTCCTTGCTCAAAACCCATCGGGTCGACGCTCCGACGGAGCCCGCTAGCTGCCTTTGCCGGCTGACCAGCGTGACATGATGGCCCTTGCGTGCCAAGATCTCCCGGTCGTTATCGGAAAAAGCCTCGTAGTGATCTAGGAACTCGAGTATCTCCGGCTGTACTTCCCAGCGTTTAGCCAGGTATGGCGCAACCTCAAGGCCGATTCCACCACCCCCGACGATGACGACCCGCTCTCCAATCTGAATTCTTCCTTCGAGGGCTGCTGTCGCTGTGTGCACGTGGGGCAGATCCGCGCCTGGCAGTCCCGACTCCACAGGGGCGCTCCCTGGAGAGACTGCTACGGTGGCAAAACTCATTTCGCGCAGCAACTCCGGCGTTGCCTCGGTTCCCATTTTGAAAGTGACATTCGCTTTCATACATTGGGTGACCAGCCATTCCAGGAATGAGAACAGCTGTTCCCGTCCCGGAGGAGCAGATGCGTGATGCCACATTCCGCCGACATGCAACTTGCGCTCGAACACGGTGACCTCGTGACCGCGCTCCGCACTCGTCAGTGCAAATTGCAGGCCGGCCACGCCAGCGCCAATCACAGCAATGCGGCGCTTTTTGCGCGCCAGAGGCAGGTCCACAACCTCGGAGATGGCGCCCTGTCGCGGATTGACGAGGCATCGCACTGGTTGATTGTGAATGACCGCAGTGTCCATGCACTCGTTGCATGCTATGCAGTATCGAACATCGGAAAAGCGGCCCTCGCGTACTTTTGCCGGCCAATCCGCGTCTGCGAGCGACTGCCGGCCAAGACTCACCATGTCGGCCCAACCCAATCTCAATAATCGCTCAGCCTCAAGTGGATGGTTGTTCCGGTTGGAAGCAGCAACCACTGCCGATTGAAGAACGCGCTTTACCTCTCTGGCCAGGTGGGCGTATGCTCCCTGTGGAACGTTCGGGGTCAACTGAGGGACCGAGGTGGCGTGTCCGCCGCCCGTCACGTTGAAGAAACATACGCCGGCACGCTCCAGTTCGGCAGCGTTGAATTGAGCGCCTTCTATACCATAGCCGCCGGGAAGGAATTCACTACCGTGCAGGCGGTAGAACACGGGGAAGTCTTCGCCGAGAGTTTTCTTGATCCCGCGCACCGTTTCGACTGCGAATCGAATCCGGTTCTCTGCAGACCCTCCCCACTTATCGGCGCGATCGTTAAATATTCTTGAAGTGAACAGACTGTGGGCGCTCCCGCCAACTCCGATGATGTCGATCGCGAGGAATCCCGCTTCCGCAGCGCGCACAGAAGCCTTGATGATAGCGTCGATCATCTCTTCGATCTGACTGGTCTCGATGTCGAGCAGGCTTGGACGATCGGCCCCTTTTACGCGATGCAATCTCTTGACGTGAAACAGGCGCCGAACACCTATCTGCGCATACGGAACACTTCCATGGCGCTTGAGTTCATGCACCAGTGTGCCGTATCTCCGGACATGGTGATCGTTCTCCAGAAAGAGCTCGTGCGGGCTGCCAGCATGGTCGACAAAATAAGCATCTATCACGCCAACACCCAACAACCCGAAGCCGCCCTTGGCGCGGGCGACATAGAAGTCGATTCCCTGATCGGTGATCCCATCCCGCATTGAACCGAGATTGGTATGCATCGGGGGCATCGTAATTCGGTTGGGAACTCGGATCCCACCGATTGTGATCGGTTCGAACAGCAGAGGTGTCAGCATCGGTACTCTCGTGGAAAAGCTAGCGTTTCGCTAGTATCTGCTGATTGTCAGGTATAGTCAATACTCGGGGTTTCCCTTCGGTGCAACATGAGTAATCACTTGCGAAGAATGCGCTTGACCATCAGCCGCAGCTTGGCCTGCACACTCTCGCGCGCCGACCAATCCACCGTGAGGTTCTTGCGCAGGTTCTCCGCCAGTTCGTGGGCGATCTTTTTCAGCGTTTCGTCGGTCAGTTCGCGGACGGCGGATTCGTTGTTGGCTAGCGCGTCGTAGAACCGCACTTCGTCTTCGCTCAGGCCCAGTTGCTCGCCGCGCGCAGCCGCCTCGCGAAACTTCTTGGCCATTTGCACCAGCTCTTCCATCACCTGCGCGGCTTCGATGGACCGGTTCTGGTATCGCTGCACGACATCGCTCAGCATGTCGGAGAACTTCTTGTTCTGGACCACATTGCCGGCGAAGCGTGACTTGATCTCGCCTTCGAGCAGCCGCTCCAGCAACTCCACCGCGAGATTGCGCTCGGGCAAGTTGCGCACCTCGGCCAGGAAGGCGTCGTCGAGGATGCCGATGTTGGGCTTGTCGAGACCCACGGCGTCGAAGATGTCGACCACCTCTTCCGACACCACGGCGGAGCTGATGATCTGTCGGATGGCCAGCTCACGTTGCTCGTCCGTCTTCTTCTGCGCGCTGATCTCGCGCTTCGTCAGGATGACCTTCACGGCCTGGAAGAAGGCCACCTCCTCGCGCACCGCCTTGGCTTCGTCGAGCGTGCAGCAGAGCGTGAAGGCCTTGCTCATCGCCAGCGCCAGGTCGGCGAAGCGCTTCTTGCCGTCCTTGATGCCCAACACGAAATTGGCGGCGCCGGCCAGCGTCTTGTGGCCACCGGTCAGAAAGCCGCTGTAGTCGAAGCCGTGCCCGTTCGTTCCGGCCAGCATGCCGCGCAGTGCGTCGAGCTTCTCTGCCAACACGCTATAGGCCTCGTGGGCGTCCACCGTCGGTCTGCCCCGGCCCTTGCTGGCGGTGTACTCCTTCAGCGCCGACTTCAGCTCGTTGGCAATGCCGATGTAGTCCACCACCAGGCCGCCCTGCTTGTCCTTGAACACCCGGTTCACGCGGGCGATAGCCTGCATGAGGTTGTGGCCCTTCATCGGCTTGTCGATGTAGAGCGTGTGTACGCACGGCGCGTCGAAGCCCGTCAGCCACATGTCGCGCACGATCACCATGCGCAGCGGGTCATCGGGCTTCTTGAATCGCTTCTCCAAGCGCTTCTTGACCTGGGCGCTGTAGATGTGCGGGCGCAGCAGCGCCTTGTCACTGGCTGAGCCCGTCATCACGATCTTGATGGCGCCCTGCTCCGGGTCGGCGCTGTGCCAGTCCGGCCGCAGCTTGATGATCTCGTTGTAGAGGTGGACACAGATGTCGCGGCTCATGCCCACCACCATGGCCTTGCCGGTCTGGGCCTTGCCGCGTTCCTCGAAGTGCGCCACAAGGTCGGCGGCCACGCTGGCGATGCGCGGCTCGGCGCCCACCACCTTCTCCAGCGCAGCCCACCGGCTCTTGAGCTTGGCCTGCTGGCTCTCTTCCTCGTCTTCCGCCAGCTCGTCCACCTCGTCGTCGATGGTGGCCAGCTCGTCTGCCTTCAGCCCCAGCTTGGCCAGCCGGCTCTCGTAGTAGATGGCTACCGTGGCGCCATCCTCCTTAGCCTGCTGCATGTCGTAGACGCTGATGTAGTCGCCGAACACCGCCCGTGTGTCGCGGTCCTCGCCCGACACCGGCGTGCCAGTGAAGGCTACGAAAGTCGCGTGGGGCAGCGCGTCGCGCAGGTGCTGGGCGTAGCCCACCTGGTAGCGGTCTACCGTCGGTGCGAATTCGGCCTTGTGTGCCGCCGGCTGGCCAGTGCCGGTCGTCAGCACCGTCGCGGGCGCGGAAACAGCGGGCCGCTGCTTCACCGTCTTCAGCTTGGCCTCGAAGCCGTACTGCGTGCGGTGCGCTTCGTCGGCGATCACCACGATGTTGCTCCGGTCCGACAAGAGCGGGAAAGCATCCTCGTCCTCGCCCGGCATGAACTTCTGGATCGTCGCGAACACGATGCCGCCCGAAGGCCGGTTGCCGAGCAGGGCCCGCAGTTCTTGCCGAGTGCCAGCCTGCACCGGCTGCTCGCGCAGCAGGTCTTGCGCCAGCGAGAACACGCCGAACAACTGGCCGTCCAGGTCGTTGCGGTCGGTGATGACGACTATGGTCGGGTTCTCCATCAGCGGCTCTTGCATCACGCGCGCCGCGAAGCAGGTCATGGTGATGCTCTTGCCGCTGCCCTGCGTGTGCCAGACCACGCCGCCCTTGCCGCGCACGCTGGGCAGGCCATCAGAGCGGGACGCAGCAATCACCTGGGCGATGGCCGCGCGCACGGCATGGAACTGGTGGTAGCCGGCGATCTTCTTGACCAGGCCGCCGTCATCCTCGAACAGCACGAAGAAGCGCAGGTAGTCCAGCAGGTACGCCGGCGCCAGCACGCCGCGCACCAGCGTCTGCAGCTCGTTGAACTGCCCCAGCGGATCGAGCGTCACGCCATCGATCGTGCGCCAGGCCATGAAGCGCTCGCTGTCGGCCGAGAGCGAGCCGAGCAGCGCCTCGCTGCCGTCCGAAATCACCAGCACCTCGTTGTACTGGAAGGCGTCGGCGATCTGGTCCTTGTAAGTCTGGATCTGATGGAAGGCCTTCCACACGTCGGCGTTCGCGTCGGCCGGGTTCTTCAGCTCGATCAGCACCAGCGGCAGGCCGTTGACGAACAGGATGATGTCGGGCCGACGCGTGTGGTGTGCCCCGGTGATGGAGAACTGGTTGACGGCCAGCCACTCGTTGCGCGCCGGATCGACCCAGTCGACCAGGCGAACGAAGTCGCCGCGGGTTTCGCCGTCGCGCTGGTACTGCACGGGCACGCCGGCCACCAGCAGGCGATGGAACTGCCGGTTGGCGGCCAGGAGCACCGGCGTGCCGAGGTCCACTACCTGCTTGACGGCATCGTCACGCGCCGCCTGCGGCACCGCGGGGTTCAGTGCGGCAACGGCTTGCTGAAGGCGCTCGACCAGAAGCACTTGGCGGTAGTCGCGGCGCTCGGGTGCTGCCCCATCGGGTGCAAGATCGGGCCCGTAGCGGTGCTGGTAGCCCACGTCTGCGAGCCAGCCCAAGGCCTCCTGTTCGAGCTGATCTTCGGTCATGCTGCTGGGGCCTCCGGCGCTTAGCAGGTGCTTAACAAGCTAAGCCGCAAGTCGTTGATTTTGCTGGATATTTTATCAATGTCTGCCCTACTCCGGCGATTGCTAAGCCCATGCTATGCCTTCGGCCGAAGGGTGTAGACATGGGTGCTGCCGACCCGCTGCCGGTCCAGAAACCCGTCAGGCTGGCTCCACTTCTTCAGGTAGCGCGACGCCTCCACCTGCGCCGAAGGCGAGTTGCCCAGCCCCAGCAGTTCGCGCAGCTCGGCATTCTCGATGCGTTGATGGTCACGCAGGTACTCGCGCACCATCTCGGCATACCGAATCGGGTTCAGCCCGCGGGTGCGCGTGTACGCGGCCTTGCCCTTCAGTTCCTTGGCCACCCCTTTGGCCAGGTGGAAGGTGGCCGCCGCGGTGTGCCCCTTGCGCTCCAGCAGGCTCAAGGGTGGCAGGCACATCGCTTCCAGAATGCGGCGCGATTCGTCCTTGGCCAGTTGCAACACGTTGGCCGCCTGCCCCACATCGATGAAGTCCTGCCCCAGCAGCGCATCGAGCACCAGCAACTGGTCCAGCGCCACCTCGGCGCCTTGCGCATCCAGCTGCGCGATCAACTTGGCCAGCGCGTCGTGCGCCTCGCGGTTGAACATGCGCAGCGTCACCGAGTGGCCATCGGTGACGTACTCGGGCCGACGCTTGCCGAAGACCAGTGCCGACCGGAATATGCGTCGCCGTCCGATGCCCGACGATTCCACCAGCCGCAACTTCACCAGCGCATTGGCCAGTGTGCGGTTGCGCGGCACCGCCTCGTGCCGCAGGATGTTCTCGGGCGTGATGCCGGCGACAAACCCGCCCGGGCTGGTGACCACCAGCTCTTGGGTGGAATGGCGCACCAGGATCTCGCCGGGGTTCAGGTAGTCGCGGTGCGTCAGCGCGTTCAACACCGCTTCGCGCACCCCTTCCACCGGAAACTGCGGGATGCGAAGCTTGAACAGGCCCAGCTCGATCTCCTTCTCCGGGTTCAGCGGCCCGGTGAAGACCTGTTCCATGCGCTCTACCGCTTCCAACAGCGGCAGCCGGTCGATGTCATTGCGCGCCACGCTGGTTTCGCCGTCATGCAGAACGTAGTGGAACTGGGCCTGCGGGCAGCGCTGCGCCAGCACCTCGCGGCGGGCGAACAGAAGCATGCCGGCGTGGGTTACCTGGCCCTCGCGCAGAGCCTCCAGGCCGCTCAGAAAGGCGGGGTCGGGCAACTCCAGCAGCCCAGACGACGGCGCCTTGCTGCGAAGAACCTGCCGCGCCCGCTCGATCTGCAGCGGGTCCAGGTCCTGCAAGCTCAAGCCATGGGCGGGCGCGCCGCTCCAGTCCACGGCGGCGCTGCGCACCTGGGCACGTTGGAACGTCACCGGGTCCAGCGGCATGCAGTTCTTGCCCACGCGCTGCTTGAACAGGCCCGCCGCCGTGCCGTAGGGCTTGCTGTCGCCTTCGTGCACGCGCACCACAAGCAACTTGCCCGTGCCCTCGGGCACGTCGATCTCGAACACCTCGGCCGCCACGCCCGGCCGCGTGCCATCAAAGATGCCACGGCGGAACACGTCCAGGTCGTAGCCACGCGCACCATGGATGGCCTGGGCGCGGCCGCGCACCTTGTCGGCCACGCCGAACACCACGACACCGCCGCCCGCGTTGGCAAAACAGGCCGCGTACTCGCAGGCCAGCTTCAGGTCGTCCTTCGGCCCCTGCCAGGGCTTGAAGTCGAGGAACTCGCTTTCCAGGTCATCGGCGATCCGATGGTCCAGTTGATCCAGCAGGCGGCTGACCTCGGCGGTGTCGGGCACGGACATCAGGCGGCCTCTTCTATCTCGACGAGCGCTTCGGGCAGGCGGAGTTGGCCGGAGATCAGGCGGGGGAGCAGGGTGTCGCGGATAGTGGCGAGAGATTGGGCTTGCTGTTCGTTCGAAACCAGGCGAGCGAACAGCGGCGATGCAACAGCCAGAAATGCCTTGATCGCGGGTGACGACGGAACCAATGCCGGGATGGGGCGAAACGCCTTCTTGCTGATCTCCATGAAGGTCGATCCGTTGGCGCGAGCCTTGATGCCCTCCATGTTCTGCCGACACCAGAAGAGCATGTAGAGCGGCGGCAGCAGGCTGCCCGGCGGCATGGCGATGTAGCCTTGATTAATGGCTAACGGAACCTGGGCGATGGCGAGATAGCCGATCGGTGCGCGTGACGACATCAAAAGCGTTCCAACCGGCAGCAGGCCGGAGCCGATCTTCGCCACACCTTTGGTGGATAGACGCCGCTCGGTACTCAGCAACACAGGCGCAGGCAACCCCGAAAGGTCCTTGGGCGTGGTCCATGCATGCTCTTCTGGGCTCCAGTAGCTTGGGTCCTTCGTATCGGGTGTGGCACCGCCGACGCATTCCACTGCATCGCCGACGGGCTGCACCGACCACCCCTTGGGCACCAACCCCAACGCCGACTCCTCGAAGCTGTCTGGAAACAAGGCCGCCGTGGCTTCGTCCAGGCCAGCCGGCGCCAAGCCTTGCTGCTTGGCGCGAACGGGATCGAAGTCGACGAACCACGACTTGAACAGCGCCTGCGCGATGGCTTCGAGGGTGGCGTTGGTTTCGCGCAGGAGGGCGATGCGGTCGTCGAGCGCCCGCAAAGCAGCCGCGATCGACCGCTGCTCGTCCACGGGCGGAAGCTTCAGCTTGATCTGCTTCAGCGATGTGAGCGGCTGACCAATCCCCGGTGTGCCAACTTGAGACGCGTTCTTGAGAAGCTCGAATCGGCCGGCTTCGGACTTGAAGAAGTAGTAGATGAAGTCGGGGTGGGCGCCGTCGGCAGCGCAAGTCAGCTTCATCATGCTCGACGACAGGACGTAACGCTCACCGTCGTTGGGGACGATGCCCACTTCGCCGATGGCACCTCGGTGCGGGAAAACAAGATCGTTCGGAAGCAGGTTCGCCGAATTGAGTTCTTCTGCCTTCTCAGGCGTGATGAACACAAAGTCGCCCGAAAACGATCTGCCACCTGTCAAATTGGTGCCTCGAACCACGCGAACGCCATTGCTCACGTAGCAATCGCTCTTCATCCTTGAGCCGAACGGGCCGATCGCGATACTGCCCGACCGAGTCGCCTTGATATTGTCGATCGAGACCAGGGGCCACTCAGAACTCATACCCCAGCCCCACCGTCACCTACACCCAACTCCCCCAACACCCGCCGCAGGAACGCATCCATCTCGCTGGCCGCCGGCAAAGCCAACTGATACCGCGACACGAACAGCTTGTTCGTCATGCCGGCCAGCGCGTGCTGCATCCCCGGCGCCAGCAGCCCCGGCAACAGTGCGGACGCTGTCCGCACGATCTGCGGGCAACTGCGGTAGGAGCGCAGGCAGCCGTGGAGCTGGCGCCGGCCCGTGTTGCTGACTTGCCGGCTGCGCAAGGCCCGCGACAGTGCATCGAGCAGCCCGTCGCCATACCCGGCCCGGTCTGCGCCGTGCAATTCGAACTCGGCGATGTGGTGGCCGATGAACCAGTTGCGCAGCGTCAGGCTGATGTTGACGGCCTTGCTGGCCTGGCTGGCAAAGGAGGAATGCGTTTGCTGGATGACCTGCAACAGGCCATCGAAATTGATGGCGTCAGAACTCATACCCCAGCCCTCCAAGCTTGGCCCGGATCACCGCATCCAGCTCCGCCCCCTTGGCCATCTGCTCACCCAGCTTCTCGGTCAGCGCCTGCATCTTGGTGGCGAAGTCGTCGTCGTTGTCTTCGACCGCCTCGGCGCCCACGTAGCGGCCCGGCGTCAGCACATGGCCGTGCTCGGCGATCTCGGCCAGACCCACGCTGCGGCAGTAGCCCGCCACGTCGGCATACCCGTCCGCCGCCGCATCACCGCGCCACGCGGCCACCGTGCCGGCGATGCGCTCGATCACCTCGCCGGTCAGCTCGCACTGCACGCGGCTGATCATCACCGCCAGCTTGCGCGCATCGATGAACAGCACCTCGCCCCGTCGCACGCGCTTGTCCTTGGCCAGGAACCACAGGCAGGCCGGAATCTGCGTGTTGAAGAACAGCTGCCCCGGCAGCGCGATCATCACTTCCACCACGTCGGCATCGACCATCGCGGCGCGGATCTGGCCTTCGTTGTTTTGGCTCGAACTCATGCTGCCGTTGGCCAGCACGATGCCGGCACGGCCGCCGGGCCTCAGGTGGTGCAGCATGTGCTGCAGCCAGGCGTAGTTGGCATTGCCAGCGGGCGGGTCGCCGTAGTGCCAGCGTGCGTCGCCCGTCAGGCTGGCGTGCCACCAGTCGCTGATGTTGAACGGCGGGTTGGCCAGGATGAAGTCGGCGCGCAGGTCGGGGAACTGGTCGCGCGTGAAGGTGTCGGCTGGTTCGCGGCCCAGGTTGAAGTCAATGCCGCGGATGGCCAGGTTCATCGCTGCCAGGCGCCAGGTGGTGGGGTTGGCCTCTTGGCCGAAGATGGCCACGTCGCCCAACTTGCCGCCGTGCGACAGGATGAACTCTTCGCTCTGCACGAACATGCCACCGCTGCCGCAGCACGGGTCGTACACCTTGCCATGGTGTGGCGCCAGCACGGCCACTAGCGTCTTGACGATGCTGCGCGGCGTGTAGAACTGGCCGCCGCGCTTGCCTTCGGCGCTGGCGAACATGCCCAGGAAGTATTCGTAGACCTGGCCCAGCACGTCGCGCGCCTCGGCCGCCGATGCCGAAGCCGATGGTGGACACCAGGTCGACCAGCTCGCCCAGCTTGCCGTCGGGCAGTTGGGCGCGCGCGAAGCGCTTGTCCAGGATGCCCTTGAGCTTCGGGTTCTCGGCCTCGATCAAGGACAGCGCGTCGTCGATGCGCTTGCCGATGTCGGGCTGCTTGGCTGCGGCGCGCAACGCCTCCCAGCGAGCGGCCTCGGGCACCCAGAAGACGTTGACCTCGCGGTAGTAGTCGCGGTCCTCCAGCTCGGCAGCCAACCGTTCGGGCGTGCTGTCGGGCAGGAAGTACTCGTCAGCATCGTCGGCGAAGCGGGCAGTCAGCTCGCCTCGCTTGGCCTGAAAGGTGTCGGAGATGTACTTGACGAAGATGAGGCCGAGCACGAGGTGCTTGTACTCGGCGGCGTCCATGTTGGCGCGCAGCTTGTCGGCGGTGGCCCAGAGCGTCTTCTTGATGTCGTCGAGCATGCGGCTGTTGTCTTCGTCTTCTTGGTTGAGGTCACCATCGATGCCGTCGACTGTCAGACGGGCTGGACGGATTGTGCAGCGGACACGCACCGTCCGCGGTGCCCGCAAGGGGCCTTCGAGGGGCCAAATCAAGGGTCTACGACCTCGGCCCGAAGCTGCAACGGCGCTGCCGCGGCGCCCCACCGGGTCCACGTCGCCGGACAGCCGGCAGTCGAGCCCATGGCCTGCGGGTTCGCATCGAAACTGGAGGTATGAAAAAGGGCTTGCAACCCCTGGAGCATGCTCATTCGGCAGCTTCGTTCCACGTGTTCCGCTGCTAGTACCAGCAGTTTGTAAGTCAAGGCGCGGAAGGTGTTGACACGGGCCCGAATGCGGGAATCAAATCGCGCCTGAGCCATGCGAGCCTCAGCATGATCTTCTGATCTCAACGAGGCCGGACGTTGCTTCCGTTGGCTGTCAAGCCAGAGCGCAACCGTTAGCGGTCGTGACCCGCACCTGCACAGGCGCCCATCCGTCCATCGGACCCGGCCCTGCCGCGCACGACGCGGTGATGCCTCTCCTTCGATCCGTTTCGCCGACTCACCGTCGGCCATGTGGCTGCACGCCCTGAGCGCAGCAGCCGCCAACTGCCTGGCCAAGACCACGCAGTGATGCACCCGCGCCATCGTCGATTGCCTTCAAGGCAGATGCGTCGTTGAACGCCCTCATGGGGCGCAACACGCGGTCTCAGACGAGGCCCCGCACCTCCTGGTAGCAGGGAGGACTTCCTGCGGCGAAAGGCGGGCTACCCATGACACCCAGAACCCAGGACTGCCTTTTGCTGGCTGCCAGTGCCCTTGAGGCGCTGACGCCACGCACCGGTGAGTGCGATCGGCTGCGCGATGCGGAAACGCGTCGCGCTGACCTGGGAGGTATTTTTTACGAACGCTGGGCGGCCTATGCGCCGCCACCGGAAGCGTGCGTCGGCTTTGGAGGCCGGCCGCCCGCATGGTGATCCTTGGCCTCCATCAGTCACGCCCGATACGGGACGCCGGCGTGTGACTGACCCCCCGTCGCGTCCCGATGTCGATGTCGTCGCCCTGGCTCAAGCGGCGTGTGCCACTGGAGAACTGCACATGCCTTCGAAACGAAATCAGCCCCGCCCCACGGCGCGTCCGAAAGTGCCTTTGGCCTATCGGGTGCACATGGCCTACAACCCGTCAGCACCGCCTGAAACGGTCCTCAAGTCCCTGCCCATGGGAACGCACGACTTCCTGCGCGTGTTGGGCGCGCTGCTGGCGCTGAACAACCACCAGCACAGCACCAAGAACAAGAGCGTGTCGATCAAGACGATGCAAGACCGCAGTCGCTTCTACTTCGGGTTCTTCCGAGAGCTGCGCCACAAGACGAGATATTCGAACCTCGACCCCCGCCAGCTGGCGAACCGACACATCCAGGCGATGGTCGACCGCTGGCTGGAACGGGGCCTGTCGACGGCGACGATCCACAACTACCTCAGCTTCCTGCGCACCTTCGCCGAGTGGATCGGCAAGCCGGGGATGGTCCAGGCGCCCATTCACTACGTGGGCGCTGAATCGACGCACGCACATCGCAAGCAGGTGGCCACCCATGACCATAGCTGGACGGCATACGGCGTCGATGTCGAGGCGTTGATCGCCGAGGTGGCCCTCGTCGACGAGTGGTGCGCACTGCAGCTGGAGCTGTGCTATCGCTTCGCGATGCGGCCGAAGGAAGCGCGGCACCTGCGGCCCCACATGGCCATCCTGCCGCGCGAGGCGGCGAACCCGCGTGACGCCGCCGCGTTCCCGGAGTGCGAGACCTTCTTGCGCATCAGCTTCGGCACCAAGGGCGGCCGGCCGCGTGACGTGCCGATCGTCGATGACGCGCAACGCGAGTTGCTCGACCGGGTGATGGCTGCTGTCGCCCCAGGCGCGTTTGTCGGCCGGCCAGGCTTCACCGCCGACCAGAACCGAACGCGGTTCTACTACGTGATGCGCTGCTGCGGCATCGCGAAGTCGATGCGCGGCATCGTGCCACACGGTCTGCGCCATCAGCGTGCCAACGACGTCTACGAGGCAGAGTCTGGTGTGCCGTCGCCCGTTCGTGGCGGGCACGCCGACCCCGACGCCGACGAGAGCGCGCGGCACCGTGTATCGCACATGCTCGGGCACTCGCGCAGCAAGCCGGCTTCGTCTTACATCGGCCCGAAGCCACGCCGCCGTGGCAAAGGCGGCGGTGCGGGCCCCGAGGATCCTCCATCCCCTGAAGGGTGCCCGGCGTGATCGCGCCGAGGCTGATCCGTCACCGCGACGCGCCAGCCTACCTCGGCGTCGACCGCAACCGGTTCGACGCCGAGATTCGCCCGTCGCTCACCGAAATCCCCTTCGGCGGCCGGTGCATCGCCTTCGATCGCCAGGAGCTCGACGCCTGGGCCGACGCGTATATTCGTGAGCGAGGGCGCCCGAGTCGCAAGTCGACGAAAGGAGCAGTTCCATGCGAACTCGGACACCAGGCATCCTCTGCGATCGGTCCGGCGAACGGACGGTCAACAAGCAATACAAGGGCGAACGCGTCTTCGCCAGGCTCGGCAAGGTCAGCCAAGACTGCGCCGAAGTCTGGCTCAGGGCGCGGCAGGCCGAGGTCGATGCCAGGCGCGAACACGAACTTCGAGAAGGCGCTGAGCAGCTGTTCGCAGCTGCTGCACAAAAGTACCTGATCGAGTGCAAGCAGCGAGGGGTCCGCACCTTGGACGTCATCTCGTACCACGTGACCATCCTGCTGCCGTACATCGGCAGCCTGCCTCTGCGGGACGTCTGCAACGACGCCCTGGAGGGCTTCAAGGATGAACGCGCGGCCGAAGGCGCCAAGAACGCGACGATCAATCGCAGCCTTGAGGTCGTGCGCACGGTGCTCAACCGTGCGACCCGCGTCTGGCGCAGCCACGGCAAGCCATGGCTCTTGTCATCGCCGTTGATCGAGATGCTCGACGAGCGGCAGCAGAGGCGACCGCCCTACCCGATCACCTGGTCGGAGCAGGCGGAGTTGATGAAGCACCTGCCGGCGCACCTGCAGCGCATGGTGCTCTTCGCGCTCAACTGCGGCGCACGCGACGACAACGTGTGCCGGCTGCAGTGGGCCTGGGAGCGCAAGGTGCCGGAGTTGGAGCGCAGCGTCTTCGTGATCCCTGCTGCGGAGTTCAAGGGCCAGCGACCCCACGTGCTGATCCTGAACGACGTGGCGACCAAGATCGTCGAAGAGTGCCGCGGGGACCATGACGAGTTCGTGTTCGTCTGGCGTCGGGAGCGCGTGAAGAACATCGAGGACGAACCGGTGATGCCGTACCGGCCGGTCCACACGATGAACAACACCGCGTTCCAGAACGCCAGGCGGGCCGCCAAGCTCGAACGGGCCCGCGTGCACGACCTGCGCCACACCTTCGGCCAAAGGCTGCGGGAGGCCGGCGTGACGGAAGAGGACCGCGCCTTGTTGCTGGGGCATGCCCTGACCGGCATGCCGCAGCACTACGCAACCGCCACGATCGCGCGTCTGGTGGAGGCGGCCAACAAGGTGCGCGAGACGCGCGACCGAACCACGCTGCTGCGGGTGGTCAACGGATGAGGTCAGGAAAAGTCGCGCAGAAAGTCGCGCAGAAAGAAAAACGGGCTAGACGCCGAAGCATCTAACCCGTTGTTCTAGAACGCAATGTTCTGGTGCGGCTGGCAGGAATCGAACCCACGACCCCTTGGTTCGTAGCCAAGTACTCTATCCAACTGAGCTACAGCCGCACGAAGCCTTGAACTATATCACCGAAGAAAGATGCCGAGGATCACGCCACTTCGGCGGCAGCGCGTTCACAAGCCTGGGCGCGCGATTCATCGTTGCCTTGGCGCGCCATCTGCGCCAGCGCGAGCCAGGCTTTGCGGCGGTGGCCGTGGGGCAGTGCCGATGCGGCAGCACTTTGCTCCAGCAACTTGCGCGCCTTGCCCCAGAGTTGCCGATCCGCAAAGGCCATGCCGACGGCGGCGACCACCGCGGCTTCGTGTCCGAAACCAGTCAATGCAGACTCCAGGCGCGGCAGCCAATCCGGCTCGATGCCGGCCGAGGCGCTGAACAGCGCCAGCGCCACCGCATCCCGGTCGTCTCGGTCGAGTTCTGCCAAGTGGTCCCAGAAGGGTCTGATCCATTCGCGCGCATCGGCCGCCGCCCCCAGTGCCACGGCGCGGGACGCTGCGCGTGCAGCCACCAAGGCGTCACGCTGATCCGATGGATCGAACTGTTGCCACAGCCGATGCAGTTGCTGAGGGTCATGCGTGTCGTCGATGGCCTCGCCGGCCAAAGAGCGCAAGAGCCCGCGCGCCGCCAACGGCGTGAAACCCTGATGCTTGGCAAGCAGACGCGCCGTGTGCAGGGCCTGAAGCGGCTGCCGCGCCAGCCGGCTGGCCTGCAACTTCAGGCGCAGCGCCTGCGTCCGACGGGCCACGCCGGCTGGCAGCTGCTCCAGCAGTTCGACCGCATGCGCGGCGTCACGGTCTTCGATGGCCCATTCGGCCGCCAGCAACCGCGCGCCGTCAAACACGCCGTGCCCGCCGCTGGTGCGCTTGTCGGCAAACACGGCCTTCATCACCTCGTCTCGCCGACCGCGGTCCTGCAGGCGATGAAGGCTGCCTGCGGCCAACAACTGGGCCAGCACGGCGAACTCGGCGTCGCCGACGAGCAGCGGTGAATCCAGTCGCAATGTCAGCGCGCGCAGCGCAGCCTTGTGCGAGCGTGAGTAACGTGCACTGAAATATTCGCTCAGGGCCTCGCGCAGGGCGGTCTGGGCGGCACGCTCGCGGCGCAGGGCACGCCACTCGCTGGCACGCTCGGGCAAGGTCAGCAGCGAGCGCAGCGCCTGCGCCGCCGAGAACAGCAGCGCGCAGCCTCCCAGCAGCAGGATCAGGAACAGGTTGAGCGACAGCTCGGTTCGCCAGCCGGCCCAGTAGATGGTGACCAGGCCGTCGTTGCTGCCCAGCGTGGTGGCCGCCACGACCGCCACCACGCACAGCAGCACAAGCCAGATGATGCTGCGCATGACCGCTGCGACGTCGTTGGGTGCCGGCTCAGCGGCCGGCCGCGGCGGCGGCGATCGCTGCCAGCGTCGCGTCGGGCCGCGGCACGGTGACGGTACGTGCCTGCAGGGTGATCTGCTTGACCCCGTCGATGGCGCTGATGACACGACGCGAACTGCGATCGAAATAGCGGTCGAGCGCCATTTGCACGTCGCGCAGGTCGGACTGCACGATGTCGTACTGGCGGCTCAACAGCGCCAGTCGAACGTTGAGAAGCCGCAACTTCAGGTTTTCCCGCAGGAAGAAGGCCTGTTCGGGCGCCAGCAGCATGGCCTCGGGCACATCGATGCGCGTCACGCGGACCAGTGATCGCGCCTCGTCACCGATGCGGTCGACCAACTGATGCCAGTGATTGCCCAGGGCCACGGCCCAGCCTGCCTCGGACGCTGCCGACGCTGCTGGCGCCGCGGCCGAGGCGCGACGCTGCCCGACCACTGCACGTGCCACGGGGCGACGGTCGACGGCGGCCAGCAAGGGCAGTTCGTCGATCTGTCGGATCACGTCGTCCAGTCGGATCGACAACAGGGGCACGTCGACGGCACCGGCGGCACGCGCA
This sequence comes from Rubrivivax sp., assembly GCA_016707445.1. GTDB lineage: Bacteria > Pseudomonadota > Gammaproteobacteria > Burkholderiales > Burkholderiaceae_C > Rubrivivax. The sequence continues at coordinate 581,757 of JADJHR010000003.1, read as the reverse complement.
CGCTCGAGGTCCTTGGCCATCGCTCGGCGCACGCGCTCCAGGCGCGGCTGGTTGTAGCGCGCCAGCCGCTCATCGGCCTGGCGCAAGGCCGTGATCAGCGCATCGGCACTGCCGGTGATGGCACTTTGCTGCTGGGCCATGCGCAACGCGGCGTCGACGTCGGACAACACGTTCTCGTCACGCGAACGGGCCATCGACTGCAGCAGATCTTCGATCTGCGTACGCTGCATCGACGATTCGGCCACGCGCGCCTCCAGCAGTGCCAGCTTGCCCGAAGCGTCGCGCGTCCCTTCCTGCGCCTGCACGGCCAACAGCCGCGCCTCGGCCGCCAGCGCACCACTGTCCTGCTGACGCTTGACGAGTTCGCCTTCGAGCGTGCGGATGCGTTGTTGTGTGTTCCAGGCCAGCACGAACGCCGCCGCGGCCAAAGCCGCCAGCACCGCGGCACCGGTGGCGATCCAGCGGCCTTGCCCGGGCAATGCGGCGGGCGCCAGCGTTGCAGCCGGTGCCGGGTCGTCGGCTCGAGCCGCCAGGGGAACGGAGGGATCGCTCACGGTGTCGCGGATTCTATCGACGGCCCACCCGGATCGGGCACCTGCAACCAGTCCGCCACCGCCTGTGCACCCACGCCCACCAGATGCACGCGGCCAAAGCCCATGCGGCTTGCGGTCTCGGCGATTCGCTCATGCGTCGCCAGCGCGGCGCTGCGATCGAAATCATGACCAGGGGCCAGTCGGGCCAGGTGCTCGACACCTTCACTGCTGCTGAAGTGCCACAGATGATCCATTGGCCGAGCCTGCGCATCGGCCAACAGGGCGCGTTCGTCGGGCCCGAAAATCGGCGCCACCCGGCGGTAGGCGGCCAGGAACTCGACCTGTGCCCCGGCTTGCTGCAACTGCTCGGCCAGCCAGTCGCGGCCCTGCTCGCCGCGCACCACCAGCGCGCGTCGGCCCGACCAAGGTCGATCACGCAAGACCTGCCACAGCGTGTCGGAGTCATAGGGCCCGCCCGCGGGTGGTGCGAGCAGCTGTGCTGACGGCACACCGGCAGCAAGCAAGGCGGCGCTGGTTCCGGGGCCGGGGCTTGCCAGTGCGATCGATTTCGGCCAGCCCATGCCGGCGGGTCGGGCGTCGACAAAGTGCTGCACGGCATTGGCGCTGACGAACATCGCCAGGTCGGTTTCGTCGAGCTTCGTCCAGACCTGCAGCAAGGCTGTGCGATCGGTCAGCGGCTCGATGCCGATCAGCGGCAGCGCCACGGCATTGACGCCACGGGCGTGCAACTGCTCGATGAAGTCCCTGCCCTGCGCCGAGGGCCGGGTGACGATCACCTTCATCGCGATCTTCAGGCAGCAGGCAGGTAGGACCCGGCACCCGCGGCCCGCAGGTCGGCCGCCACCGCCACTCCCAGCGCCGTGGCGCCGGCTTCGTCGATCACCGCATCGCTGCGGCGCGCACGCAGCAGCGGCTGCAGCGGGTCGACGCCATGGCCCAGCGCCGCGGTCATGCACAGCTGTTTGCCCTGCCACACAGCATGTGCGGCCAGCGGCATGCTGCAACTGCCACCCAGCGCGCGCGACACGGCGCGTTCGGCATGGGCCACCAGCCACGTCGGGCGGTGCAGCAGCCCGGACAGGATCTGGCGCAGCCCCTGAGCATCTTCGCGGACTTCGATGCCCAACGCGCCCTGGCCGGCGGCCGGGATCATGGTCTCGACGTCGAAACAGCAGCGGATGCGCGCGGCCAGGCCCAAGCGCTTCAGTCCCGCAGCCGCCAGCACGATGGCATCAAAGCCCCCTTCGTCGAGCTTGCGCAATCGGGTGTCGAGATTGCCGCGCAAGGGCTCGATGCGCAGGTCGGGCCGCCGCGCCAACAGCTGCACCACGCGGCGCAGGCTGGACGTGCCCACCACCGCGCCTTTCGGCAGATCGTCGAGACCGGCGTGCCGGTTGGAAACGAAAGCGTCGCGCGGGTCTTCGCGCTCAAGCACCGCGGCCACAACGAAGCCGGCCGGCAGGTCCATCGGCACGTCTTTCAGCGAATGCACAGCCAGGTGCGCGCGGCCGTCCTCGAGTGCGGTCTCGAGCTCCTTCACGAACAAGCCCTTGCCGCCAACCTTGGACAGCGCCCGATCCAGGATCTGGTCGCCGCGAGTGGTCATGCCCAGCAGTTCGACCTGCAGGCCGCAGCGGCGCAACAGTTCGCGGACATGTTCAGCCTGCCACAGTGCAAGGCGGCTTTCACGCGTGGCGATGATGGTGGGCGAAGGCATGCGGCCATTATCGCCACGGCGCCGATGCCGACGCTGGTGACGTCCGCGCGGTGCAGGCAGGCACGCCACCTGCCCGCACAATCCCTCATCCGGTCAAATCGTTTGGAATCTCCGATGACCAGTCGCTCCCCGGTTCACAGCGCCAAACGCGTCAATGCCAGAACGCCTCGTACGCAGACTGCTGACGACGCCGCCGCCAAGAACCGACCCTTGGTCGACGACATCCGCTTGCTGGGCCGCATCCTGGGTGACGTGATCCGCGAGCAGGAAGGCAAGACCGCCTTCGAGTTGATCGAACGGGTGCGCCAGCTGTCGGTGGCCTACCGGTTGAAGGCCGACGCCAGTGCCGGTCGCGTGCTCGATCGCCTGCTGAAGAACCTGTCGGCCAACCAGACGGTCACCGTGATCCGCGCCTTCAGCTATTTCTCGCATCTGGCCAACATCGCCGAAGACCGCCACCACGTGCGTCGGCGCCTGGCGCACGAACGCGAAGGCCATGTGCAGGAAGGCTCGCTGGCCGTGACTTTCGAGCGCCTGCAGCGCGCTGACCACCGCGCCGCCGACATCGCGCAGACGCTGTCGCAGGCCTACATCTCGCCGGTGCTCACCGCCCACCCCACCGAGGTCCAGCGCAAGAGCATTCTCGATGCCGAGCGCGCCATCGCCGGGCTGCTGGCGCAGCGTGACGATCTGCACACCGCGCTGGCGCTGGCCGACAACGAGGAGCCGATGCGCGCCCGCGTCACTCAGCTGTGGCAGACCCGCATGCTGCGTACCGCCAGGCTGACGGTGGCCGACGAGATCAAGAACGCGCTCAGCCATTACCACACCACCTTTCTGCATGAAATCCCGCGCCTGTACCGCGAGATCGAACGCGCACTGCCGGGTCATCCGGTGGCGCCCTTTCTGCGCATGGGCCACTGGATCGGCGGCGACCGCGACGGCAACCCCAACGTCACCGCCGACACCTTGCGCCTGGCGCTGTCACGGCAGGCCGAGGTGGCACTGCGCCACTACCTGAACGAAGTGCATATGCTGGGTGGCGAGCTGTCGGTATCGGGCACGCTGTCGGCAATCACGCCGGCCATGCAGGCCCTGGCCGATCGTTCGCCCGACCACAGCCCGCACCGCCAGGACGAGCCCTATCGACGTGCGCTGACCGGGATCTACGCGCGGCTGGCCGCGACCCTGCACGCGCTCACCGGCACCGAGGCACTGCGCCATGCCGTGGCGCCGCAAGACCCCTATGGCGCCGCCGCCGATTTCGGCGCCGACCTGCAGGTGATCGAGGACTCACTGACGTTGCACCATGCGCAGGCCCTGGTCGGGCCGCGACTGGCGCCCTTGATGCGCGCGGTGCAGGTCTTCGGATTTCACCTGGCCACGCTCGACCTGCGGCAAAGCTCGGACAAGCACGAGGCCGTGATCGCCGAACTGCTGCGCGTGGCGCGCATCGAGGCCGACTACTCGGCACTGGACGAGCCCGCCCGGCGCGCGCTGCTGCTGCGCCTGCTGGCCGATGCCCGGCCGCTGCGCGTCCGCGGTGCTGCCTACGATGCGCTGACGCTCGGCGAGCTCGACATCTTCGAGACCGCGGCGCTGTCGCTGCAACGCTATGGCCGCCAGGCTTTGCGCCACTGCATCATCAGCCACACGGAAGAGGTCAGCGACCTGCTTGAGGTGCTGTTGCTGCAAAAGGAAAGTGGCCTGCTTCATGGCACGTTCGACGGCACGTTCGAAAGCACGCAAGACGGCACACCGGCCGATGGCGCCCGCAATGACCTGATCGTGGTGCCGCTGTTCGAAACCATCGCCGATCTGCGCCGTGCCGAGCCGATCATGCGCGAGTTCTATGCGCTGCCCGGCGTGGCCGCCCTCGTGGTGCGCAGCGGTGCCGAGCAGGACATCATGCTGGGCTACAGCGACAGCAACAAGGACGGTGGCTTCTTCACCAGCAACTGGGAGCTGTACCGCGCCGAGATTGCGCTGGTCACGCTGTTCGACGAACTGCAGGCTGCGCACGGCATCAGGCTGCGGCTGTTCCACGGTCGAGGTGGCACCGTGGGTCGCGGTGGCGGGCCGAGCTACCAGGCCATCCTGGCGCAGCCACCGGGCACGGTCAAAGGCCAGATCAGGCTGACCGAGCAGGGTGAGGTCATCGGCAGCAAGTACGCCAACCCCGAGATCGGCCGCCGCAACCTCGAAACGCTGGTGGCCGCCACGCTCGAGGCCACGCTGCTGCGCCCGACCAAGAGCGCACCCAGGTCCTTCCTGGACGCGGCCGCCGCGCTCAGCGCCGCCAGCTACGCGGCCTACCGCCGTCTGGTCTACGAGACACCGGGCTTCACCGACTACTTCTTTGCCGCCACGCCGATCCGCGAGATCGCCGAGCTGAACATCGGCTCGCGCCCGGCTTCGCGCAAGGCCACGCGCGCGATCGAGGACCTGCGCGCCATCCCCTGGGGCTTCAGCTGGGGCCAATGCCGTGTGGCGCTGCCGGGCTGGTGCGGCTTCGGCAGCGCGGTGCAGGCCTTCCTGGCCGCCGGCGCCGACGCCAAGGCGCGCGACGCCCAGCTCGAGCTGCTGCGCCGCATGCACCGGCAGTGGCCGTTCTTTCGCACGCTGCTGTCCAACCTGGACATGGTGCTGGCCAAGAGCGACCTGCGCATCGCGATGCGCTACGTCGAGCTGGTCGAGGACGCCAAGCTGGGGCGGCGCGTTTTTGCCGCCATCCGTGCCGAATGGGACCGTTCACACGAAGCGCTGTGGCTGATCACCGGTGAGGGCGACCGCCTGCACAGCAACCCCGCGCTGGCGCGATCGATCGCGCACCGGTTCCCTTATGTCGACCCGCTGCACCACCTGCAGGTGGAACTGCTGCGCCGCTATCGCCACCGGCGCCCGACGACCCTGCGGTGGACGCGCTCAAGGCGCGGCATCCACTTGTCGATCAACGGCATCGCCGCGGGCCTGCGCAACACCGGCTGAGGCCGGCCCACGCCCTTAGCGGGCTGCCGCCAGCGACTCGCGCACCGCCGCCAGCTGCCGCCGCGACACCGGCAGCCATTCGTCCAGCGGCGCCACCCGAACGGCCCAGGCGTCTTCCGCGCCACCATCGGCACGGCGGCGCAGCTCACGCACCGCACGCGCGGCCACCAGCGCATTGCGGTGAATGCGGATGAAGCCCTTGCCCAGGCGGCGTTCCAGGTCGGTGAGGGAATCGTCGAGCAAATGGCTGGCGCCCGCGGTGCGCAAGGTGACGTATTTCAGTTCGGCCTTCAGCACCAGCACCTCGGCCACCGGCACGCGCAGCACGCGCCCGCGGTCGCTGACCACCAGCACCGGCTCGTCCTGCAGGGGCACCGGCTGGCTCTCGATCGGCCAGCGCCGCTGCAGCACGCGGCGCAGCGCGGCCTGCAGGCGATCACGCTGCACCGGCTTGGTCAGATAGTCCACCGCGTCCAGGTCGAAAGCGCGCAGCGCGTGGTTGCCGTGCGCAGTGACGAAGACGACACAGGGCGGCGCCGGCAGCGAGCGCAGTGCGGCCGCCAGCTGCATGCCGTCGCGCCCGGGCATGCGGATGTCCAGCAGCACCAGGTCCGCCTCATGCGCCTGCAGCCAGGCCAGTGCCTGGTCGGCATCGGCGGCCTCGCCCAGCACCTGCACCGCCGGCTCGGCCGCGTCCTGCAACAGGCTGCGCAGGCGCAGCCGTGCCAGCGCTTCGTCATCAACGATCAGCGCGCGCAGGGCCTGCGGGGCGGTCACAGTGGCACCGTGATGCGGGCATGAAAGCCCTTGTCGTCGCGCCAGGTGTCGCACTCGCCGCCCACGTCGTGCAGCAGGCGCAGCCGCTCGCGCACGTTGCGCAGCGCCATACCGTTGCCCGGGGCAGAGGCCTCGTCACCCACCGTGTTGTGCACGCTCAGCACCGCCTGGCCGCGCTGCGCCACCGCCTCGATGCGGATGCGGCCGCCGTCCAGCGACGGCTCGATGCCGTGGCGCACCGCGTTTTCCACCAGCGGCTGCAGCACCAGCGGCGGCACGCGCGCGCTGTCGACCCGCGGGTCCAGCGCCCAGCTGACGCGCAGCCGGTCACCGAAGCGAACCTGTTCGATCGCCAGGTAGCGCCGCGACAGCGCCACCTCTTCCGCCAGCGACACCGAGGTGCCGGCTTCGGCCAGCGCCACGCGGAACAGTTCGGCCAGGTCTTCGAGCACGGCCTCGGCACGCGCCGGGTCGACGCGCACCAGCGCCACCGCCGTGTTCAGCGCGTTGAACAGGAAGTGCGGCCGGATGCGCGACTGCAGCTCGGCCAGGCGCGCGCTGGCCGTGGCCGGCTGCCAGATGCGTGCGCGCAACTCCAACCAGGCCCACAGCAACGCCGCCAGCCCGGCGCCCACCAGCGCAATGCCAGGCACGCGCAGGCCATCACCATCGGTCGCCAGACCGGCCAGCCACAGCGGCCACCACGCCAGTAGCGCCACGCCGGCGCCCAGGCCCAGCACCGCGGCCCCGCAGGCCGGCGCCGCGCGCCGGTCCAGCCAGCGCCGCAGCGAGCACAGCAGCACCAGCCAAAGCACCGTGCCAGCTGCCCCGCCGAAGGCGCCAGCGCCCTGACGTGCCAGCCAGTCGGCGCCGTTGCTGGCACTGCTGAGCGCGGCCACCGCCAGCACCGCCTGCACCAGCAGCACCGCGCGCAGCCCCAGCGCAGGGTGGCAAACGTCAAAGGCCGCCGCGGCGCCGGGCGAGGCTTCATCGCCCAAGCCGTCGAATCGTGTCAGAGACTGCGCGGTGCTGCGGAATTCGCTGACGCGCTGGCTTTCCGGCCACAGGCTCGCCGGGCGCGAGCCGGTGTTCGAGAAGTCGCTGGGGTCGGGGTCGCGGTGGGCCATGGCAGGTCGGTGTCGATAATACGCAGCCGCGTGCAGGCCCTGCGCGCTCGAAACTCGCCCCACACTCGCCCAACGCCGCACCCGATGTCATCCGATCCCCTGGCCAACAAGGCCCAGGCCTGGTCGGCCCTGTTTTCAGAGCCGATGAGCGAGCTGGTCAAGCGCTACACCGCCAGCGTCGGCTTCGACCAGCGCCTGTGGCGAGCCGACATCGCCGGCAGCCTGGCGCACGCCGAGATGCTGGCCGCGCAAGGCATCATCGGCGCGCAGGACCTGGCCGACATCCAGCGCGGCATGGCGCAGATCACGCAGGAGATCGAAGACGGCCGCTTCGAGTGGAAGCTCGAGCTCGAAGACGTGCACCTGAACATCGAGGCGCGGCTGACGGCGCTGGTCGGCGACGCCGGCAAGCGGCTGCACACCGGCCGCAGCCGCAACGACCAGGTCGCCACCGACGTGCGGCTGTGGCTGCGCGGTGAGATCGACCGCCTGGCACCGCTGCTGTCCGACATGCAGCGCGCCCTGTTGACACTGGCCGACGCCCATGCCGAGACCGTGATGCCCGGCTTCACGCACATGCAGGTGGCGCAGCCGGTGAGCTTTGCGCACCACCTGCTGGCTTACGTGGAGATGTTTTCACGGGATGGCGAACGCCTGGTCGACCTGCGCCGCCGTGTCAACCGGTTGCCGCTGGGCGCGGCGGCACTGGCCGGCACCAGCTACCCGCTGGACCGCGAACGCGTGGCACGCACGTTGGGTTTCGACGAATTGTGCGAGAACAGCCTGGACGCAGTGAGTGACCGCGACTTCGCGCTCGAGTTCAGCAGCTTCGCGGCCATCGCGATGGTGCATGTGTCGCGGCTGGCCGAGGAGATCGTGCTGTGGATGAGCCAGAACTTCGGCTTCATCGATCTGGCCGATCGGTACTGCACCGGCAGTTCGATCATGCCGCAGAAGCGCAACCCCGATGTCGCCGAACTGGCGCGTGGCAAGACCGGGCGCGTGGTCGGCCACCTGATGGCGTTGCTGACCCTGATGAAGGGCCAGCCGCTGACCTACAACAAGGACAACCAGGAAGACAAGGAACCGCTGTTCGACAGCGTGGACACCCTGGCCGACACCTTGCGCATCATGGCCGAGATGGTCGGCGGCACGATCGACCCGGCCACCGGCGCACGCTCGGGTGGCATCTCGGTCAAGGCCGAAGCCATGGAACGCGCCGCGCTCAAGGGCTACGCCACGGCCACCGACCTGGCCGACTACCTGACGAAGAAGGGCCTGCCCTTTCGCGACGCGCACGAGACCGTGGCGCACGCGGTGAAGATCGCCATGCAGCGCGGTGTCGACCTGGCCGCGCTGCCGCTGGCCGAACTGCAGGCCCTGAACCCGACCATCACCGCCGATGTCTTCGAGCTGCTGACGCTGCGCGGCTCGATGAACGCGCGTCAGGTGCTGGGTGGCACGGCCCCGGCGCAGGTGCGCACGCGCATCGCGGCACACCTCGCCCGGCTGGGCTGACGCCCTGGCGCGGCACTGAACAGCGCGGCATAACCCGCGCTGTTCACGGCATCGGCGGTGCGTGCCGTCTCGACAATTGCGGCACCGGCCGTACCCCCGTGCGGTCGCCATCGGTGCCGCCATGCAACCCAGTCTCAACCGTCGATTGCGAGCCGCGCAGCGCGGCCTGACCCTGGTCGAGGTGATGGTGATGCTGCTGGTGCTTGGCATGCTGGCCGCCGTGGCGCTGCCCAAGTACGCCGACCTGAACAAGCGCGCCCGCATCGACCGGCTGCGCGCCACGGCGCAGACGATGCAGGTGGTCAGTGGCCTGGTGCGCGCCACTGCGGTCAGCCGGCAGATCGATTGCCACAGCGCTGCCGCAGCGCAGGTCGACCTGGACGAAGTCGACATCGCCCTGGTGCACTGCCTGCCGCAGGCGACGGCCGATTTCGAGCACGGCATCCTGGCTGCCGCGCGCATCCGGGCCGACGATGGCTGGCAGCTGTCGCTCGAGCCTGGCCGCAAGGGCGGCACCGGCCCCGGCGCGACGCTGGCGATCGAGGTCACCGACGCCCCCATGGCACCACACTGCGCGCTGGCCTACACCGCGGCCACGGCTGGCAGCACGGCCCAGGTGGAGCTGCTCAGCGCAGGCTGCTGAGGCCGCGTTCATCGCTGTCCGGCGCTGCCGGCCAGGGCCAGTCCAGCAGTTCAGCCAGGCGGCGCAGCACCCAGCCGGCTTCGCCGTCAAGCAGGCCGGCGTCCGCTTGCACCAGACCCTGCCCGATGCGCTGCAGCACATCGGCTTCGGTGACGCCGAGGTCGTAGCGGATGGCCTGCGCGCGTTCGGTCAGTGCTTGTGCCAGGTCTTCGCACAGCTCGTAGCGGGCGCGGAACTCGCGCAGCGCCCTTTGCAGTCGGCCACGCGAATCGGCATGCACGGCGTGAAAGGACGGTGGGATCGGGATCTGGTATTCGTCGGACATGCGCGGTTGTACCGCGCTGCCGAAGCCGCGCTACGCTAGGCGCCATGCCCAAGCCGCGCCGCTGGATCGCCCACCTCGACATGGACGCCTTCTATGCCTCGGTGGAATTGCTGCGCTACCCCGAACTGCACGGGCTGCCGGTGGTGATCGGCGGCGGACGACGCCACCAGCCCGTGCTGCAGGGCGACGGCAGCAGGCGCTTCGCCACGCTGCGCGACTACCAGGGCCGGGGCGTCATCACCACCGCCACGTACGCGGCGCGCGCCTTCGGCGTCAATTCGGCGATGGGGATGATGAAGGCCGCCCTGCTGTGTCCACAGGCGGTGCTGCTGCCGGTGGACTTCGACGAGTACAAGCGCTATTCGCGCCTGTTCAAGGCGGCGGTGGCCGAGGTGGCGCCGGTGATCGAGGACCGAGGCATCGACGAGATCTACATCGATCTCAGCGATCTGCCCGGCGCACAGGATGCGGTCGCGCACGACGCCTGCGGCGGTGTGCGCGCGCTGGCCCAGGAGATCCGAAACAACGTGCGCCAGAGCACGGGGCTGAGCTGCTCGATCGGTGTCACGCCGAACAAGCTGCTGTCCAAGATCGCGAGCGAGCTGGACAAGCCCGACGGCCTGACGGTATTGACCGAAGCCGACATCCCCGGCCGCATCTGGCCGCTGGCCGTGCGCCGCATCAACGGCATCGGACCCAAGGCCGGCGCAAGACTGCAGGCGCTGGACATTTCCACCATCGGCGAGCTGGCGTCGAAACCGCGCGACTGGTTGATCGAACAGTTCGGTCGCAGCTACGGCCGCTGGCTGAACGACGCCGCCCATGGCGTCGATGAGCGTGCCGTGGTGACGCACAGTGAACCCGTTTCGATGAGCCGCGAGACCACCTTCGAGCGCAACCTGCACGCCGTGGCCGACCGGCAGCTGCTGGGCGGCATCTTCACGCAGCTGTGCGAACAGGTGGCCGCCGACCTGCAGCACAAGGGCTACCGCGGCCGCACCATCGGCATCAAGCTGCGCTTCGATGACTTTCGCACCGTCACGCGTGATCTGACGCTGGCGCAGGCCACGGCCGACGCGCAGGCCATCCGCCATGCAGCGGGCCAGTGCCTGAAGCGAGTCGACCTGACACGGCGCCTGCGCCTGCTGGGCGTGCGCGCCGGCGGCCTGACGCGCCAGCGTGACGACGCGGCAACGCCACGCCCGGGGCTGCCGCATGGTGGCCAGCGTGCTGGACAGCGCGGCGCGTCCACGGCCGCGGATGCCGGGCTGTTCGACGGCGACGTGGCGGGCTGACCGCATCCCCGACGATCGGCCAACCTCGTGGCGTTCACCTGCGTATATTGCGCGCGATGAACATGCGCCACGCCGCCACCCGCCCTGCCCACCTTCGGTCGGTTCTGGCAAGGGCTTTGCTGCTGGCCACCGCGTTGCTGGCACCTCCCGCGGCGCTGCCTGGCGAGTTGCAGGTCTTCGTCACCACCCCCGAGGGCAAACCCGCGCCCGACGTGGTGGTGTCGCTGCTGCCGCTGGTGACGCCGGCTGCCGCAACCCCGGTGCCAGCGGCCGACCCGGTGCTGATCGTGCAGAAAGACATTCGCTTCCACCCCTACGTCACGGCAGTGCCGCTGGGGGCGCGCGTGCGCTTCGTCAACCGCGACCGCTTCGACCACCACATCAAGTCGGCGCCGGGTGGCCCGCTGGGGTCGATCGCACCGGCCAAGACCTTCGAGCTGCGCCTGGCGGCCGCCCGCGGCGACAAGACACCTTCGGCGGAAATCGTCATGGACGCACCCGGCGCCACCGGCCTGGCCTGCCACATCCATGGTTCGATGCGGGGCCACATCTACGTCAGCCCCACGCCCTGGGTGGCGGTGACCGACACCGCCGGCCGTGCCGTGCTGCCGGGCGCGCCGGAAGGCGAGGCCGACGTCCGCCTGTGGCACCCCGACCAACTGGTTGCGCAGCCGAACCTGCGCACCACGGTGGGCAGTGCCAGCACGGCGCAGGCGCAGCTGAACTTCACGCCTCGACGCCGCACGCAGCCGCGCAAGGGCGAGTACGAGTATTGACGACGCGGCCCGACCGCGTTTCGCGTAGAAGGCCAGGTTCAAGTCGCTGGCCCTTCGCAAGAGGCTCATGCATTCCTTGGTCGCCTTGACGAACAAGGTGTTGCGCAGGCAGGGCGTCATCGCCGAGTCGGCCGCCGCCTGTTGCCCTGACCTTCGCAGCTCGCAGCACATCGAGCTGCACGCGACGTTCCTACACCGCTGGAGCGAATTTGCCTGGCGCCCGTTGATGTCGGTACGGTGGTCAAAGTCTTGCAAGACTTTGAATGCATCATCTACATATTGCCCTGTATACAGCTCTGAATTACGATCGATCCTTTGATCCATGCAAATCCATGTCCGACATCCTTCGCATCGACCAGAACCAGCGCCGCAGCCGTGGCGTGGTCCACAACGGGTTCATCTTTCTGACCGGTCAGGTTGGCAACGACATGGGCGGCGACGTCCGGCAGCAAGCGAGCGAGGCCTTTGCCAAGGTCGACGACATGCTGTCGCAGGCCGGCTCGGACAAGACGCGCGTGATGAGCGTGACGATCTGGCTGCGCGACCTGGAGGACTACGACGCCTTCAATGAAGTCTGGGACCAATGGATCGTGCAAGGCCAGAGCCCCGCGCGCGCCTGTGCCAAGGCGCAGTTGGCCGACCCCAGAGCGCGCGTCGAGCTGATCGTGATCGCTGCCACAGCGGCTGCTTGAACATGTCCACCCCAAAGGCTGCCGTCACCCCCGACGACACCAGCGACCGCGTGGGCGATCGCGCCTATGCGGCGCTCAAGGCGATGCTGATGGCCTACGCCTTGAAGCCGGGTGAACGCATCAATGAAGTCGAGCTGTCGAGGCGCATCGGCGTCAGCCGCACGCCGCTGCGCGAGGCGCTGAATCAGTTGCGCGCTGAAAGCCTGCTGCGCTTCGCACCAGGCAAGGGCTATTTCTGCCGCGATCTGGACGTGCACGAAACCTTCCACCTCTACGAGTTGCGCAAGGCGCTGGAGACAGCCGCTGTGCGGCTGGCCGTGCAGCGCGCGCGCAATGAGGACATCGACGCACTGGAGGTCTTCCTGAACAGTACCGGGCCTGATGCCGGCAGCTACACGCCGCAGCAACAGGTCGAGTTCGACGAAGCCTTCCACATGAGCCTGTTGAGCATGTGCGAAAACGCGGAGATGCTGCGCGTGCTGGCCAACATCAACGACCGCATCCGCTTCGTCCGGCTCATCGACATCGGCCGGACTCAGCGGCACGACACCCAGCGCGAACATCTGGAGGTCGTCAAGTCGCTGCGCGTACGCGACGAGGCCGCCTGTGTCGCGTTGCTGGAGCAACACATCGACCGGCGCCTGGACCAGATCACTGCCGACCTCAAGCAAGGCTTCGTGCAGATCTACATGCCGCATGCCGGCTGACATTCACCGAAAGACACCCATGGTTCGCACACTCCCCTCCAGAGACAAACTCAGCATCTGCTTCGCGCATCCGGCCTATCGCATGCGGGAGCGCTTCGTGCTGCGCAACACCGGCATCGAATCCTTCGAGGTGCGCACGCTGGACGAACTCCAGGCGCGCATCGGCGAATTCGACGTGTTGTCTGTCTCCGGCTTCTGGCGCAACGATTTCATTGCCACGGCGTCGCGCCTGGTCCTGATCCAATCGATCAGCGCCGGCACCGACCAGTACGCGCGCGAGCGGCTCGGCGCTGCCGGCATCCGCGTGGCCAGCGCGCAGGGCGTGAACGAGCGCGCTGTGTCCGAGCATGCGATCTCGCTGATCCTGGCGATGGCGCGCAAGCTGCCGATGGCGCGTGACAACCAGACCGAGAAGCACTGGCGCGGCCTGATTTCCGACATCTCCAAGCGCGAGGACGAACTCGGCGGCAAGACGCTGGTGATCGTCGGCATGGGCCGCATCGGTGCGCGCCTGGCGACGCTGGCAAAGGCCTTCGACATGCAGGTCATCGGCGTCAAGCGTGACCCTTCAACAGGCGCAGGCGCGGCCGACCGCGTGCTTGCCACGAACCAGCTGCTGTCGGTGCTGCCGCAGGCTGATTTCGTCGCACTCACCTGCAACCTCAATCCGAGCACCGAAAACATCATCGATGCCAAGGCGCTGGCCGCGATGAAGCCGTCGGCCTATCTGATCAACGTCGCACGCGGCAAGGTCGTGCATGAGCCATCGCTGATCGAGGCCCTGCAAGCGGGCACGATCGCCGGCGCCGCGCTCGACTGCGCCTGGGAAGAGCCGCTGCCCGCCGCATCGGCACTGTGGAACGCGCCGAATGTCTTCATCACGCCGCATGCCGCCGGTGAGACGCAGAAGTATGAAGACAACGTGATTGACCTGCTGCTCGAAAACCTGGCCCGGCTCTCGCGCGGAGAGTCGAAGCTGAAGAACGAGTTCGTCTGACGCCATTGTTTTCCTGAAGGACAAACCAATGAAGTTGCACTCCCTGTTGATTCGCTGCACCGCCATCGCCCTGGCCGCTGTCGCAATGGCTCCTGCGTTCGCGCAGGACTACCCGAGCAAGGCCATTCAGTTCGTCGTCATGTACCCACCGGGCGGTGCCTCGGACGTGGTCGCGCGCGTGCTCGGGCACAAGCTCGGCGACGCCTGGAAGCAGCCGGTGGTGATCGAGAACCGCGCGGGCGCCAACGGCATCATCGCGATGCAGCACGTGGCCAAGTCGCCGGCCGACGGTTACACGCTGCTGATGGGCAACGTCGGCCCCAATGCCATCAACAGCAGCATCTACAAGATGCCGATCGACCCGACCAAGGAGTTCACGCCGGTGGTGCTGACCAACCTGGTGCCGCTGATGCTGGTGGTCAATTCCAGTGCCGACGTGAACTCGATGGAAGAGCTCATCGCCAAGGCCAAGGCAAATCCGGCCAAGTTCTCCTACGGCACCGGCGGCACCGGCACCGCCGGCCACTTCGCGATGGAGCTGTTCATGATGAACGCCGGCATCAAGATGGAGCGCATCAGCTACAAGGGTGACGGCCTGGCGCTCAACGACATGATCGGCGGTCACGTGCAGGCGATGTTCACCACCGGCGCATCGGCGCTGCCGCATGTGCAGGCGGGCCGCCTCAAGGTGCTGGCCGTGGGCACCAAGGTGCGACTGCCGTCGCTGCCGAACGTGCCGACGGTGGCCGAGCTTGGCCAGCCCGGCTTCGAAGCCGTCTCCTGGGGTGGCGTGCTGGTGCCGGCCGGCACACCGAAGCCGGTCGTGGCCAAGCTGAACTCCGAGATCAACCGCATCCTGAAGATGCCCGACGTGCGCGAGCAGCTGGCCAGGACCGGCTCGGAAGTTGCCGGTGGGACGGCGGAAGAGTTCGAGAAATACATTGCGTTCGAGACCGGCAAATGGGCCAACGTCGCGCAGGTCGCAAAGATCAAGACTGAGTGACGCTCGATGACACGCTGGATCGACCTTCGCAGCGACACCGTCACGCGACCCGGTGACGCCATGCGCGCCGCCATGCAGGCGGCCGACGTCGGCGACGACGACTACGGCGAAGACCCGACCGTCAACCACCTGCAGGCCGTTGTCGCCGAGCGTTTCGGCTTCGAGGCGGGCTTGTTCGTGCCCTCGGGCACGCAGAGCAATCTGATCGCGCTGATGACGCACTGCCAGCGTGGCGACGAATTCATCGCCGGGCAAGAGGCGCATGCCTACCGCTTCGAAGGCGGTGGCGCTGCGGTGCTCGGCAGCATTCAGCCGCAGCCCTTGCCCAACGAGGCCGATGGCAGCATCGCACTGGAAGCGATCGAGGCGGCGATCAAACCGATCGACAAGCACTTCGCGCGCACACGACTGCTTGCGCTGGAAAACACCATCGGCGGTCGCGTGTTGCCGCAGGACTACGTGCACAGCGTGCTGGCACTCGCGCAGCGCAAAGGGCTGGCCACGCACCTGGATGGCGCGCGCATCTTCCACGTGGCGGTGCGATCGCGCATGGCACCAGCGCAGCTCGTGCAAGGCTTCACCAGCGTCTCGGTCTGTCTGTCCAAGGGCCTGGGTGCGCCTGTCGGCTCGGTGCTGTGCGGCAGCGGCGCCTTCATCGAGGCTGCCACGCGCTGGCGCAAGGTGCTCGGCGGTCAGATGCGTCAGGCCGGTGTACTGGCTGCGGCGGGCCTGTATGCGATCGAGCATCACATCGAGCGGCTGGAAGACGACCATGCGAACGCTGCGTTCCTGGCGCGCGGGATGGAACAGCTCGGCTACCGCATCACGCACCCGCAGACCAACATCTTCTATGCGACGCTGGAGGCAGCAGAATGCGCACCCATGGACGAGTGGCTGCAGACGCGCGGCGTGCGCATGCGAGTGACACCGAACATGCGCGTGGTGTTGCACCTGGACGTGTCGCGTGCCGACGTGGAACACGTGCTGACGCTGCTGCAGGACTACCGGCGACACGCTGATTGAGCGCGCTTGAGTTCCAGTGAGCGCGCGTGAGCGCGCGTGAGCGCATTCAGCCGCTGCGGGATGGAAATCAGGTCAAACGTCGATGCGTACGGTGGTTGCCATCGTTGACGCTAGCGCGACGGCATCCGCGCCATCCACAACGCGACCACCGAGCAGCACGCCGCCGGCAGCCAGCGCCACGGGATCGGCAGCAGCCACAGCGACCCCGCCGAAGCCAGCGCCATCATCGCCCAGGCCAGTTGCTTGGCGCGCAGCGGAATGACATGTCGATCGCGCCAGTCGCGCACCATCGGCCCGAAGCGTGGATGCCCCAGCAGCCAGGCCTCCCAACGCGGGCTGCCCCGCGCAAAGCAGTAGGCCGCCAGCAGCACGAAGGGCGTGGTCGGCAGCAGCGGCAGGAAGATGCCGACCACGCCGGTGGCCAGTGCCACACCACCGGACAGCAGCCAGGCCCAGCGCAGCCACGGCGCCACGGCGCCTGGCGATGAGGATGGGCTGTCGCTGACCGGTTCCATGGCCCGATGATAGGCAGCACAAACGCAGGTGCCCTGTCCGTGTTGCCGGCGCAGGTCCTGCGCCGCCGCACGCAGCATCTGCCGCGCCGCAGCTAGCATCGGGGCCGAGGAGACCTGCCACCATGACCGTCATCACCACCATCGAAGACCTGCGCCAGCTGGCCCAGCGGCGCGTGCCGCGCATGTTCTACGACTACGCCGATTCGGGCAGCTGGACCGAAGGCACCTACCGCGCCAACGAGAGCGACTTCCAGAAGATCAAGCTGCGCCAGCGTGTGGCCGTGAACATGGAAAACCGCAGCACCGCGACGCGCATGGTGGGCATCGACGTGAAGATGCCGGTGGCGCTGGCCCCGGTCGGCCTGACCGGCATGCAGCATGCCGACGGCGAGATCCTGGCGGCGCAGGCGGCCGAGAAGTTCGGCGTGCCCTTCACGCTGTCGACGATGAGCATCTGCTCGATCGAGGACGTGGCCGCCAACACCAAGGCGCCGTTCTGGTTTCAGCTGTACGTGATGCGCGACCGCGATTTCATCGAACGCCTGATCGACCGCGCCAAGGCCGCAGGCTGCAGTGCGCTGGTGTTGACGCTCGACCTGCAGATCATCGGCCAGCGCCACAAGGACCTGAAGAACGGCCTGTCCGCGCCGCCCAAGCTGACGCTGGCCAACCTCTTGAACATGGCGACCAAGCCGCGCTGGGGCCTGGGCATGCTGGGCACGCGGCGCCACGGGTTCGGCAACATCGTCGGTCACGTGAAGGGGGTCGAGAACATGGGCAGCCTGTCGGAATGGACGGCGCAGCAGTTCGACCCACGACTGAACTGGGGCGACGTCGAATGGATCAAGAAGCGCTGGGGCGGCAAGCTGATCCTCAAAGGCATCCAGGATGTGATCGACGCCCGCCTGGCGGTCGAATCGGGTGCCGACGCGCTGATCGTCAGCAACCACGGCGGCCGCCAGCTCGACGGTGCACAAAGCAGCATCGAGGCCCTGCCCGCGATCGTGGCCGAGGTGGGCCAGAAGATCGAGGTGCACATGGACGGCGGCATCCGCAGTGGCCAGGACGTGCTCAAGGCCTGGGCGCTGGGTGCACGCGGCACCTACATCGGGCGCGCCTTTGCCTACGGCCTGGGCGCCATGGGAGGGGCCGGCGTGAGCAAGGCGCTGGAGATCATCCACAAGGAGCTCGACCTGACGATGGCCTTCTGCGGTCATACAGCGATGGGCACCGTCGACCGATCGATCCTGCTGCCCGGCACCTTCCCGACCTGATACCGCGGCCAAGCTTTGCGGCCGATTCAGGGATAGCCTGAAGTGCAGGCCGGCGCGGCCCCGATGGTGTCGGCTCCAGGACGCACCAACAATCCTGTCGTTCCCCGCCCCATGGGCGGACCCAAAGCCCGCCACCCCGACAGGAGCACGATCGTGACGCCCCACGCCGACCGGCCTCCGGTGCTGCTGTTCCTGGTCCTGTTTGCGGGTCTGCTGAGCATGGCGCTGGCCCTGGCCGCGCTGTCCCCCAGTGACGGCCCGGCGCCCGACACGTCGACACCGGCGGCACGCGCACGCGTCGCCGCCTAGGGATTGCTCGTGATCCGGGTCATGCGCATCCACCCCTTCGCCAAGGACGCCGGATTGCGCCTGTTCGCCCCGGCCTTCACCGAGCGCGTGAGCCAGCAAGCCCGCCAGGCGCCGCATGACGCCGCCCTGCAGACCGAGGCTGGCGCGGCCGAGCGCCTGGCCGCTGTCACGATCGAGGCCTACGTCCGGGCGCAGGACCTGGACGTCTGCGGTCTGCGCGTGCTGTTCGACGGTGCGCGCTGCACCGTTCACGTGCAGGGCCAGGCGGCCCACCAGGCCAGCCGCGAAAAGGCGGTGCTGTGCTGCGGCAACGTGCAGGGCGTGGCGCAGGTGCATGACCTGATGACGGTGGTGGCGCATGCGGGCTGCTCGCGATTCCACCGCGTCTCGAACGGCGACTCGCTGCCGCAGATCGCCGAGCACTGCTACGGTGACGCCGCCTGCTGGCCGCGCATCCTGGACGCCAACCGCCCGATGTTGCACGCCCCCGATCACATCTACTCGGGGCAGGTCCTGCGCATCCCGGCCTGAGTGCCTCGCTCCCGGGGGCGGGAGAGATCGAGCCGATGTTCTTGCGGGCCAAGCCTGGGTAGACTCGCGCGCCCGCATCTTGCCCCATGAACGCCGCACCCCAGAATCCACCACTGGCCATCGGCCTGTACCTGGCCGTGGTGCAGTTCTTCTTTGCGCTGGGCTGGATCGTCTACATCGTCTACCTGCCGCAACTGGCCCGGCAGGCCGGGCTGGACGCACGCTGGGTGCCTTGGCTGCTGGTGCTGGACCAGCTGGTGTTCGTGCTGACCGATCTGGCGGTGGGCCTGGCCAGCGACCGCGCCGCCACCGTCGTGGGTCGTATCGGGTACGCGGTGTTGGCGGCCAGCCTGGTTTCGGCGCTGGCCTTCATGGCCCTGCCCTGGCTGGCACCGCAGGGATCGCCGCTGCTCTTCATTGCCGTCACCCTGCTGTGGGTGCTGACCACGTCGGCGCTGCGCGCGCCGCCGCTCACCCTGCTGGGCCGCTACGTCGCCCGCCCGGCGCTGCCGATGACGGTGGCACTGTCGACCTTCGGCCTGGGACTGGCCAACGCCGCGGCGCCCTATATCGGGCTGCAGCTCAAGGGCATCGCGCCGCACTGGCCCTTCGTGCTGTCGGCGCTGGGCCTGGCGGCGGTTACGCTGGGCATGGTGGCCGCAGAGCGCACCCTGGCTGGACGCGCGAGCAAGGCAGCAGCGGCCCCGGCAACAGCCGATCGGCGACCGACCGGCGTGCAGGTCGGCGCCTTCCTGGCCGCCTGCGTGGTCGGCGCCTTCGCCTTCCAGTGGCATCAGTCGATCTCCAGCAGTGCCCTGGCGCTGCGCTGGGCCAGCGCCGCCGACCTGCCCTGGCTGCTGCCTGCGTTCTGGGTCGGCTTCAACCTGAGCCTGCTGCCGGCGGGTGCACTGACGCGGCGCCTGGGTGCGCCCGCCACCATGGCCATCGGGGCCGAGCTGGCGATGCTGGGCACCGCGGGTGCTGCCTTTGCACCCGGGCTGGAACTGCTGCTGCTGGCCCAGCTGGCCAGCGGTGCCGGCTGGGCGCTGCTGCTGTGCGCGGCCTTCAGCGGCGCGCTGGCACTGGGCCACACCGGTCGCGAGGGCCTGATGAGCGGCGCCTTGTCGGCCACACTGGCACTGGCCGCGCTGGCACGAATCACCATCGTCACGGCTTCGCCCCTGGCGCCAGGCCAGGCCGCCGACCTCGCCGGGTGGCCGGCGCTGGCGTTCGCGATGTGCGCAGCGCTGCTGGTGGGCAACGCGGTCAGGCGCTGAGCTGGCCGGGGCCGCGGCGCCCGAAGCTCAAGCGTGGATCGTCTGCAGGCACGATCCCGAGACCGGATCTACCGGTCGATGCGCGCGTACGCGCTGTGGTTGTGTATCGATTCGAAGTTCTCGACCTCGACCGCATAACGCCCGATGCGGGCATCCTGATTCAATCGCAGCGCCACGTCGCGCACCAGATCCTCGACGAACTTGGGGTTCTCGTAGGCACGTTCGGTGACCCACTTTTCGTCGCTGCGCTTGAGCAGGGGCCAGAGTTCGCTGCTGGCCTCGTCCTCGGCGAAGCGCACCAGTTCGTGCCACTCGACGCTGCGCAGCAGTTCGACCCGGATCGTGACCAGCGAACGCTGGTTGTGCGCGCCGTAATCGGAGATCTCTTTCGAGCAGGGGCACAGGCTCTTCACCGCCACGCCGACCTCGGCCCAGATCGTGGTCACGCTGGCGCGCGTCTCGGCGATCCAGCGGCCCTGGTAATCCAGCAGGCTCTGCACACCCGACACCGGCGCGCGCTTTCTCAGAAAAAACGGGAACGCGGCCTCGATGCGGCCGTCCTGCGCCTGCAGCAGGTCCAGCATCTGCGCGTGGCGCTGACGCAGCGTGTCCAGGTCCAGCGGCAGTTCATTGCCTTCCAGCCAGGCCACGAAGCGCGACATGTGCGTGCCCTTCTGCTCGGCGGGCAAGGCCACGTCCAGCGACCAGGTTGCGGCGGCCGACTGCACGGCACCGGCCACGCGCAGTTGCAGCGGATAGCGAACGTCCTTGATGCCCACGCGCTGGATCACGAGCCGGCGCTCGTCACGCTCGCTCTGGGTGTCGGGGATGTGCAGGGCGTCGGTCAGGTTCGTCATCAGGGGCGTGAGCTTGGCACCGATTGGCGGCCCGCGGCGTCGCAGGGATTACAAGGGCCCGCGCCACAAGGCGCAGGTTCAGGCATTGACGGCCGCCAGCGAGGGCCGGATGGCAAATCGCTGGCGGATCGATTGTTCGATGCCCACGGCATCCAGGCCACACGCGGCCAGCAGCTTGACCGGGTCGCCATGTTCGATGAAACGGTCGGGCAGGCCCAGGTGCAAGAGTGCCACGGCCAGGCCCGCCGCAGCCAGGCATTCGCCCACGGCGGACCCGGCCCCGCCCGCGACGCAGCCCTCT
The DNA here is from genome assembly GCA_016707445.1 of Rubrivivax sp. Classification (GTDB taxonomy): domain Bacteria; phylum Pseudomonadota; class Gammaproteobacteria; order Burkholderiales; family Burkholderiaceae_C; genus Rubrivivax. The sequence continues at coordinate 560,551 of JADJHR010000003.1, read as the reverse complement.
TCGACCGTGATCAGGCCGGCATGCGTGCGCGCCATCTCCAGCACCAGCGCCTCGTCCAGCGGCTTGGCAAAACGCATGTCGACCACCGTGGCGTCGAGCTTGGTGGCCGCCGCCAGTGCCGGATGCAGCAGCGTGCCGAAGGCCAGCACCGCCAGGCCCTTGCCCTGGCGCCGCAGCACGGCGCGGCCCCAGGGCCACGGGCTCAGCGTGGCTTCGACCGCGGCCCCGACACCGCTGCCGCGTGGATAGCGCACAGCCACCGGATGGCTCTGACCGAACGCGGTGCTCAGCGCCTGCCGGCATTCGTTTTCGTCGCTGGGCGTCAGGATGCTGCAGTTGGGCACGCAGCGCAGGTAGGCGATGTCGTAGTTGCCGGCATGGGTGGCGCCATCGGCCCCCACCAGCCCGGCGCGGTCGAGCGCCAGCACCACGGGCAGGTTCTGGATCGCGACATCGTGGATCAGCTGGTCGTATCCGCGCTGCAAGAAGGTGCTGTAGATCGCCAGCACCGGCTTCAGCCCTTCGCAGGCCAGGCCTGCGGCAAAGGTCACGGCATGTTGCTCGGCGATGCCGACGTCGTAGTAGCGCTGAGGAAAGCGCTGGGCGAACTCGACCATGCCTGAGCCTTCGCGCATCGCCGGCGTGATCGCCACCAGGCGCGGGTCGGCCTCGGCCATGTCGCACAACCATTGCCCGAAGACCTGTGTGAAGGTGATCTTGGGCGGCGTGGCCGGCTTGACGATGCCCACCGACGGGTCGAACTTGCCCGGCCCGTGGTAGTTGACCGGGTCGGCCTCGGCCAGCTTGTAGCCGCGACCCTTCTTGGTCACCACATGCAGAAAGTGCGGGCCGCGCTTGGCACGCAGGTTCTCCAGCGTGGGCACCAGCGACTCGAGGTCGTGGCCATCGATCGGGCCGACGTACTGGAAACCGAACTCTTCGAAGATCGTGCTCGGCACGACCATGCCCTTGGCGTGTTCCTCGAAGCGCCGCGCCAGCTCGAACAGCGGGGTGTGCTTGAGCACCGCCTTCGCGCCCTCGCGCGCGGCGGCGTAGAACTGCCCGCTCAAAAGCCGCGCCAGATAGCGGTTGAGCGCGCCCACCGGAGGGCTGATCGACATGTCGTTGTCGTTCAGCACCACCAGCAGGTCGGCATTGCCACCGGCATGCGCCACGCCGGCGTTGTTCAAGGCCTCGAAGGCCATGCCCGCGGTCATCGCGCCGTCGCCGATGATGGCCACCGCCTTGCGTTCTTCGCCCTTCAGCTGGGCCGCGCGCGCCATGCCCAGCGCGGCCGAGATGCTGGTCGAGCTGTGCGCGGTGCCGAAGGTGTCGTAGGGGCTCTCGTTGCGGCGCGGAAAGCCACTGATGCCGCCGAGCTGGCGCAACGTGCCCATGCGCTCACGACGGCCGGTCAGGATCTTGTGCGGGTAGGTCTGGTGGCCCACATCCCACACCAGGCGGTCGTGCGGCGTGTTGAACACGTAGTGCAGCGCGATCGTCAGCTCGACCGTGCCCAGGTTGCTGGACAGGTGGCCGCCGGTCTGGCTGACCGAATGCAGCAGATAGTCACGCAACTGCTGCGCCAGCCGCGGCAGATCGCTGCGCGGCAGGCGCCGCAGCGTGGCCGGGTCGTCGATGGTCTCGAGCAGGGCGAAGGGGGTGGGCATGTCAGTGGTCCCGTTCGACCACGAGGTCGGCCAGCAAGGCCAACGCGGCGGCGGCGCGCAGGCCGCTGCGCGCCAGGGCGGCGTGGGCCTGCTCACGCAGCGCCTGCGCGTGTCGGCGCGCGGCGTCCAGCCCGAGCGTGGTCACGTAAGTGGGCTTGTTGTTGTCGAGATCCTTGCCGGCGGTCTTGCCCAGCGTGCACGACTCTTGCGTGCTGTCGAGGATGTCGTCGACAACCTGGAACGCGATGCCGATCGCCGCGCCATAGTCGGTCAGCGCCTGCCAGGCCTGCGGCCCGGCCTGCCCGCAGGCTGCACCCATCTGCACACTGGCCAGCAGCAGCGCACCAGTCTTGCGCCGGTGCATGTCGCGCAGCTGCGCTTCGGTCAATGGCCGGCCGACACTGGCCAGGTCGATGGCCTGGCCGCCGGCCATGCCGTCATGGCCCGATGCGCGCGCCAGCAGCGCGCACAGGCGCGCCTGCAAAGCTGCCGGTGTGTCGAAGGCGGCCTCGGCGCCGGGTTCGGCGGTCAGCACTTCGAAGGCCAGCGTGTGCATCGCGTCGCCCGCCAGCATGGCCTGGGCCTGGCCAAATTGCACATGAACCGTCGGCTTGCCCCGGCGCAGCACATCGTTGTCCATGCAGGGCATGTCGTCATGGATCAGCGAATAGGCATGGATCAGCTCGACCGCCACCGCGGCACGCAGCGCCGCTGCACTCAGCCCGTGGCAGGCTTCGCAGGCGGCCAGCACCAGCAGCGGGCGCAGCCGCTTGCCGCCATCGAGCACGCCATAGCGCATGGCCGCACCCAGTCCGGCCGGTGCATCGGCCGGCACCCAGGTCTGCAACGCAGCTTCCACCAACGCCTGCTGCTGCTGCATCCAGCGGTCGAAGTCGGGCAGATTCATGGCGTCGGGTTGACCGGGGCCCAGGGCTTGAGCTGCCCGTCCTCGAGCTGCTTGACCTGTTCTTCGACCACCTGCAGACGCTGGCGGCACCAGAGCAACAGGTCCGAACCGCGGCGGTAGCTGTCCAGCAGCTGGTCCAGCGGCAGCTGGCCGGCTTCCATGCGCTGCACCAGCTGATCAAGCTCGGCCAGCGCCTGCTCGTAGCTGGCCGGGTCCTTGGGGGCTGAAACGCTGGTTCGCGGCATGGTCGAGGCCAAATGAATCGCGGATTTTAGTCGGACACGCCCGAAGGCCCGACCCGTGTGAGCCCCAAACGGTAGTGTCCCCTTCGCCCCAGATAGAAGTGTCCCCTTGCGAGCAGCGAGGAGACAGAGGTGTGCGAGATGGGGGAGAGGCTGATGAGTCAGAAGGAAGCGCAGCGGTACGCGGTTGTGCAGCGGCTGGTGGCGAGCGAGATGAGCCAAGCGCAGGCTGCGCTGGTATTGGGTATATCGGTACGGCAGGTCAAAGGCTGTGCCGGCGAGTTCGCGAGCAGGGGCCAGCGGGGCTGGTCTCGCGCAAGCGCGGCGTTCCGAGCAACCGGCGGATCGCGCCCTTGGAGCGCGAGCAATTCGTCGCGCTGGTGCGCCAGCACTACGCCGACTTCGGCCCCGAGCTGGCGCGCGAGTACCTGGCGCGAGATCACGGCTTTGTCTACAGCACCGAGACGCTCCGCGGCTGGATAATCGAAGCCGGGCTGTGGAAGGCCCGGCTGCGCCGGGCCAAAGCGCGTGCACAGCCCGCGCGAGCGCCGCGCCTGCGTGGGCGAGTTGGTGCAGATCGACGGCAGCCACCACGACTGGTTCGAGGGCCGTGCTGACAAGTGCTGCTTGATCGCCTTCATCGACGACGCTACAGGCCAGGTGCTTGGCGCGAAGTTCTCGCCACAGGAAACCACCGAGGCGTACTTCGCCGTGCTGCACGAGGTCGTACAGCGCCACGGCGCGCCGTTGGCCCTGTACAGCGACCGCCACGGCATCTTCACCAAATCCGACCCCGAAGACCCCAAGCCGACGCAGTTCGAGCGCGCGTTGCTGCAGCTTCACATCGAGCCCATCTGCGCCCACACGCCACAAGCCAAGGGCCGGGTGGAGCGGCTGTTCCAGACGCTGCAAGACCGCCTGTGCAAAGCACTGCGGCTGCAAGGCATCGCAGGCATCGAGCAAGCCAACGAATGGCTGGGCACGTACTTGCAACAGCACAACCGGCGCTTCGCCGTGGCACCGCGCGAGGCGGCTGATCTGCACCAGCCCTGGCGCGGCACGAGCCAGGCGCTGCGCGAGATTTGCGCGCTGCACCACCAGCGTCAACTCAGCGCCCAGGGTGCTTGCCGCTTCGAGGGCAAGGTGCTGCAAATCGAGCCCGCTCAGCCGCACGCGCCAGCAGCGCGCGCGATGGTCGACATCGTGCAGCATGCTGACGGCGAACTCGGCCTGAGTTACCGGGGGCGGCGCTTGCGGCACCGGCAATTCGCTTGTCATGAGCACCTGAGCCGGGGCAAAGGAGCTGACGCCAAGACGCTGGACGACAAACTCAAGCCGCTGCGCAGGGCCGCCGACCCTGAGCGCGAGCGGCTGGCCCGCTTGAAGTCGGAACTGGCGTTCCAGGACAGCCAGCGCGCACACGGCGTCTATCGACCAGATACACCACCCATCGTGGCGGCGCGCGTTGCGGCGGGCCGCTCCGGGCTTGGCCCTGCGCAGCCCGCCGCAACGCAAAAGCGGCCCTGACCTCCGCCGCCCTCAAGGGACATCTCTATCTGGTGCGAAGGGGGACATTTCTACTTTGGGTTGACACCGAAGGCCCGACCCGGCCTGCGGCTGCTTGCCGCACGGGCGAGCGGGGGGGTGGGTAGAATCGACCCCCCCGCCGCACTCCCCTTGATTCAATGGTGCGGCGGGTTCTTGAACCCACCCGCGGGGCCACCGGGTGGGGGGTTTTGACATCCCAGAAGATGGAGGATCCAAACGGATCATGTCTGACCTGAGCATTCGTCTCAAAGCTCTTGAGCGCAGTTGCACTCAACTCTCGGTACAAACCTATTTCGATGAGGGCTGGTTCCGCAAGGAACTTGAGCTCATCTTCGATGGCGGTCCGCGCTACCTCGGGCATGAGCTGTGCGTGCCCGAGGTCGGCGACTTCCAGGCGCTGGCACAGGAGGCCGATGGCCGCGCCCTGGTGCGCACGCCCGCCGGTGTCGAGCTGATCTCCAACGTCTGCCGGCATCGCCAGGCCGTGATGCTCAAGGGGCGCGGGCACACGCGTGCCAACGTGGTGTGTCCGCTGCACCGCTGGACCTACGACCTGCACGGCCAGCTTGTCGGTGCGCCGCACTTCGACGAAGACCCCTGCCTGAACCTGCGCAACTACCCGCTGCAGAACTGGCACGGCCTGCTGTTCGAACAACGTGCCGGCGGCAACGACGTGGCGCGTGACCTGGCTCGCCTGGGCCCCGCGACGGCGCTCGATTTTTCCGGCTTCGTCTTCGACAAGGCGGTGCTGCACGAGTGCAACTACAACTGGAAGACCTTCATCGAGGTTTATCTGGAGGACTACCACGTCGGCCCCTTCCATCCGGGCCTGGGCTCCTTCGTCAGCTGTGACGACCTGCAGTGGGAGTTCGGAGCCGAGCATTCGGTGCAGACCGTGGGCGTGCACAAGGCCTTGCAGAAGGCCGGATCGCCCGCCTATCGGCGCTGGCAGGAGGAGGTGCTGAAGTACCGCGATGGCAAACCGCCGGAACATGGCGCGATCTGGTTGACCTACTCCCCCACGGTGATGGTCGAGTGGTATCCGCATGTGCTGGTGGTGTCCACGCTGTTCCCCAAGGGACCGCGCAAGACGCTCAACCTGGTGGAGTTCTTCTACCCGGAAGAGATTGCCGCCTTCGAGCGCGATTTCATCGAGGCCGAACAGTCTGCCTATATGGAGACCTGCATCGAAGACGATGAGATCGGCGAGCGCATGGACGCCGGGCGCCAGGCCTTGCTGGAGCGCGGTGACGATGAAGTCGGGCCGTACCAGAGCCCGATGGAAGACGGCATGCAACACTTCCACGAGTGGTACCGGGCCCGCATGCGCATGAGCCCCAGCCGCTGAGACTCGCCCGCTGGCGGCCACCCCGGGCCACCAGCGGGCGGGCCACCCCCTGCAAGTGCTTCTGCAAGTGCCCCTGCAAGTGCGGGGAGCGTGACCAATGCGCCCTATGGGCCACCCCGATGGGCCGTCTGCGCTGGTATCGTTTGACCGTTGCAACCTGAACGGTCGATCACGCCTGCCATGCCCATCCTGTCCAAGCCCTTCGCCCCGCAATTTGCCCTCTCGCTTCTCGTCGCCGCTGTTCTCAGCGCCTGCGGTGGCGGGTCGGACGCACCCGTCGCTTCGGCCCAGTCCTTCGTCGCCAGCATCACGCCCGACGCCCCGCATTCCGACCGCCTGCGCGCGCTGGCGGCCAACGGCAGTGGTGGCGGCAGCAGTGGCGCCGCCGCCGCAGGCTCGATCTCCAACGATCAGCTGTTCCAGTGGGCGCAGATCGAGTACCCGACCCTGTTCACCGGTACGCCCGAAACGCTGCAGATCGCGTACGAAGGCAAGAACTTCGACGTGCGCGGCTACAGCAGCGGCAACTACCTGGGCGTGGCCAACGGCCGTGCCTACGGCCTGGGCCCGTTCACCAACAACGAACTTCAGGATTTCGGGGTGGTCCAGGACTACGCGAGTTTTGTCTGCAGCAAGGTCTACTGTGGCAACACCGGGGGTCCGACCGGCGGTGGTGGCGGGCTCAATGAATGCATCGACCCTGCAGTCGCCAGCCTGCCCACGGGCTTTCGGTCCAAGCTGGTCTACACCTACAGCGGCGTGATCGGTGGCGACCAGACCATCGAATCGCTGGTCGACGGCCCGGCCAGTTTCAAGGGCCAGAACCTGATCCAGACCACGGCCACCACCTCCGGCAGCAACACCGTCTCGCAGTCGGGCCTCAATATCACGACCACCATCACGACCAAGGTGAAGAGCTACAACCAGGCCGGCAGCAACGGCCTGGTGAAACTCTTCGGTGCCTTGATCGAGGCCCGCACGTCGACGGCGCTGCCTTCGTTTCCCGGCTTGCCACCGCTTCCGCCCACGGAGACGGTGACCACCTCGGAGACGGTCTACAACCCGCCCGGCGAAAACATCGAGTACACGCTGCAGATCGGGCAGAGCCTGACCAAAACCGAGACATCGACCACCACCATGCTCAGTGGACCGGTGATCACGGCCCCCATCACCACGACGTCGACAACGAACCACACCTTCGAAGCCAAGGAATCGGTGACCGTGCCTGCCGGCACCTTCAACACCTGCCGCTACCGCGTCAGCGACGCCGACGGCAGCTCACCCAGCACGATGTGGCTGATCGTCGGCAAAGGCATCATGGCCAAGAGCCTGACCCAGACGACCCAAGGCGCGCAGACGATTCAGCTCAAGTCGGGCACCTACAACGGCGGGGCGCTCTGACGCACCATGGCTGTGTCGCAGGTTGATCCAGCGCCCGCCGTCGCGGTGCAGCCGCGCAGCCTGGCGCCGCTGCTCAACCTGGCACATGCGCTGGACCATCTGTTTCTGCTGATCTTCGCCACTGCGGTGGCCAGCATCGCCAGCGATTTCGGTTTTGCACGCTGGGAAGACCTGATGCCTTACGGTGCCGGGGCCTTCGTGATGTTCGGTCTGGGGTCGGCGCCGGCCGGGCGTCTGGGTGACCTGTGGGGCCGGCGCCGCATGATGCTGATCTTCTTCTTCGGCATCGGGGTGTCGGCGCTGCTGGCGGCGATGGCCCGCGGCCCCTGGCAGCTGTCGGCCGCGCTGACGCTGCTGGGCGCGTTCTCGGCGATCTACCACCCGGTAGGCATCCCCATGCTGCTGCAGCACAGCACCCGGCCAGGGCTCACGATCGGCTGGAACGGGCTGTGCGGCAACATGGGCATCGCCGCGGCGGCCGTGACGACCGGGCTGCTGGTGTCGCTGATCGGCTGGCGCGCGGCCTTTGTCGTGCCGGGGCTGGCGTCGATCGCACTCGGGCTGGTGTTTGCGCGCCTCACGCCCGACGAGACCGAACCACCCTCGCGCCGCACCGGCCGCGCCGCCGTGCCGCTGCCGACCGCGATGCTCGCGCGCGTGTTCGCCGTCATGACCATGGCAGCGATCTCGGCCGGTGTGCTGTTCAACTTCACGACCAACGGCAACGGGCAGTTGCTGGCCGAACGCATGCACGGCCTGGTCGAAGACCCCAAGACCCTGGGCCTGCTGCTGGCGGCCGTGTATGCGGTGGCGTCACTGGCCCAAGTGATCGTCGGCCGGCTGATCGACCGCCTGCCGCTCAAGCCGCTGTACCTGAGCATCGTGCTGGCCCAGATCCCCTTGCTGGTGCTGGCCGCACATGCACAAGGCTGGTGGATCTTCGCGGCGCTGCTGGGCACGATGACGGTAATCTTCGGTGCCATCCCGTTCACCGACGCGATGATCGTTCGTTACGTCGACGACCGGTTGCGCTCGCGTGTGGCCGGCATGCGGCTGACGGTGGCCTTCGGCTTCAGCTCGGGCGCCGTGTGGCTGCTCGGCCCATTGGTCAAGGCCAACGGCTTTGCGACCATGCTGCTGGTCATGGCCGGCGTGTCGGTGCTCAGCGCACTGTTCGTGCTGTGGCTGCCGGGCGAAACCGCGCTGCGCAAGACGCTGCTGGCCACCTGAATCCCGCGCCCGCGGGATGGCCATCATCCAGCAGGCCCGGGGTCATTGCGGTGCAAGGTCGAACACCAGCACTTCGGCGCCATCGCCGGCATCCAGACGCAAGCGCGCTTCATTCTCGAGTCGCATGGCATCACCGGCGTACAGGCGATGGCCGTTGACCTGCAGGCTGCCGCGCGCCAGGTGGACGTAGCTCAGCCGATCGGGCGCGAGCGCCAGTTCAGCTGCTTCGTCACCGTCGAACAGGCCGGCGCGGATCGACGCATCGGCATGCAGGGTCACCGATCCCTCGGCGCCGTCTGCTGACGCGACCAGGGGCAGCCGGCCACGCTTGGACGCGGCGTCGAAGTGCCTCTGCTCATAGCCGGGTTCGATGCCACGGTGCGCCGGCAGGATCCAGATCTGCAGGAAGTGCGCCGGCTGATCCTTGGCATGGTTGAACTCGCTGTGCATGACGCCGGTGCCGGCACTCATGCGTTGCACGTCGCCAGGTCGGATGACGCCGGCCGCACGGCCCGCCATCGCGGCGTCGGCGCCGCCGTTGCCCATGCTGTCCTGGTGCGCCAGCGCACCCTCGAGCACGTAGCTGACGATCTCCATGTCGCGGTGGCCATGGGTGCCAAAGCCGCTGCCCGGGGCGATGCGGTCCTCGTTGATGACGCGCAGGTTGCCGAAGCCCATGTGGGCCGGGTCGTGGTAGTCGGCGAACGAGAAGCTGTGCCAGCTGTCCAGCCAGCCATGCTGGGCGTGGCCGCGGTCCTGCGCCTTGCGAAGGGTGATCATGATCCTGTCCTCGGTTGTTACCGGCCGACTGTAGGCACCCGGCGACCCGGCCGGGCCCGCTGCGCCTTGAAGCCTTCGTTCAAATAAGATGAAGCGACCCCAAGACCCAGACTCAGACTCAGCATGACCGATCGCAGCCTGGCCCTGACCCCCGATGCCCTGGTGATGATGGACACCATTGCACGCACGGGCAGCTTCGCCGCCGCGGCGCGTGAGCTGGGCAAGGTGCCGTCGGCGCTGACCTACAGCGTGCGCCAGCTCGAGGACGCATTGGACGTGCTGCTCTTCGACCGCCGCTCGCGCCAGGCCAAATTCACCGCCGCCGGCCGTGAACTGCTCGAAGAAGGCCGCCGCCTGCTGGCCGAGATCGACGCCGTGGCCAACCGCGTGCGCCGCGTCGCTACCGGTTGGGAGGGCCAGCTGTCGCTCGTCGTCGACGATGTGATCTCGCGGCGAACGATGTTCGAGTTGTGCGAAGCATTCTTTGCACTCGACCCCCAGGGGCAGGCCGGCAGCGCCGCCAGCGGCGGCCCCGGCACACGCCTGCGACTGCGCACCGAGGTCATGGCCGGCACCTGGGAGGCCCTGGTCAGCGGGCAGGCCGACCTGGCGATCGGCGTCGATGTCGGGCCCGAACCGGCACCGGCGGGCTTGGCGGTCGAAGCCCTGGGCGAGATGCCCTTTGCCTTCGTCGTCGCGCCGCAGCATCCGCTGGCCCGGCACGAAGGTCCGATCGGTGACGCCGACCTGGTGCGCCACCGGGCGGTGGCGGTGGCCGATTCGGCGCAGCGGCTGTCACCGCGCACGGTCAATCTGCTGCCGGGGCAGGAGGTGCTCACGGTCAACAGCATGGCCGACAAGATCGAGCTGCAGCGTCGCGGGCTGGGCTGTGGCTTCGTGCCGCTGCATCTGGCGCAGAAGCTGATCGACAGCGGTGATCTGGTGGCCCGGCCGACGCTGCGCAACCGCATCGAGCCGACCCTGGGCTACGCTTGGCGCTGCAGCATGGGCCCCAAGGGTGTGCGTCGGCCACCGGCAGGCCTGGCGCTGCAATGGTGGCTGCAACAACTGGGCAGCGCCATGACGCGCAGGGCGCTGCTGGACGGTGGCCGCTGACGATGCCGTACCGGGGCCGCTTTGCGCCCTCGCCCAGCGGGCCGCTGCACGACGGGTCGCTGGTGGCGGCGCTGGGCAGCTGGCTGGACGCGCGCGCGCACGGCGGGCAGTGGCTGGTGCGCATCGAGGATGTGGACCACCAGCGCTGCCGACCCGAGCTGGGCCGCCTGATCCTCGACCAGCTGCAGCGCTGCGGCCTGAATCCAGACGCCACGCCGATCTGGCAATCCGCGCGTCAAACCCGTTATGACGCGACTTTGCAAAGGCTGATTGGCGAAGGCCGGGCCTACCCCTGCGGCTGCACCCGCAAGGACATCGACACGGCGTTGGCAGCGCGCCAGCAGTCGCCCGGCCGCCACGGCGAACGGGTCTACCCCGGCACCTGTCGCCATGGCCTGCAGGGCCGGGTGGCACGCGCCTGGAGGCTGCGTTGCGACGCGCAGCCTGGCAGTGGTGTGATGGCCTGGACCGACCGCCGGCTCGGTGTGCAGCAGCAGGACGTGGCGCGAGAGGTCGGCGACTTCATGCTGCGCCGCGCCGACGGGGCCACCGCCTATCAGCTGGCAGTGGTGGTCGACGACGCCGACCAGGGCATCACCCAGGTGGTGCGCGGCGAGGACCTGGCCGACAACACCGCGCGCCAGATCCTGCTACAGCGCGCGCTGGGCGCGGCGCAGCCTGGCTACCTGCACCTGCCGCTGGTGCTGGCCGCCGACGGTCGAAAGCTGAGCAAGCAGAACGGCGCCGCCGCGCTCGATCTGCATGAACCCCTGCACGCGCTGCGCCGCGCCGCGGCCACGCTGGGCCTGCCGCCCCTGGCGCAGACCGTGCAGGCCGACTGGCTGGCCGCGGCCGTGCGCAGCTGGCCCTGGCGCGCGATGGCATGATGCGCGCCCCGAAGAACACCCGCCAGAAAGGAAAACCCATGATCTCCAACCCCTCGGGCCTGCAGTACGAGGACACCGTCACCGGCAGCGGCGACGAAGCGCAGGCCGGCCAGCACGTGCAGGTGCACTACACCGGCTGGCTGCACGACCCCACCGCCAGCAACGGCCGCGGCGCCAAGTTCGATTCAAGCAAGGACCGCGGCAGCCTGTTCGCATTCCAGCTCGGCGCCGGCAATGTCATTCGCGGCTGGGACGAAGGCGTGCAGGGCATGCGCGTCGGCGGCACCCGGGTGCTGCAGATTCCGGCCGACCTGGGCTATGGCGCGCGCGGTGCCGGCGGCGTGATTCCGCCGAACGCGACGCTGATCTTCGAGGTCGACCTGCTGGCGATCTGAGAACGCCTGGGCCAGACGAAAGCAAGGGCCGCACCCAGCCGGGTGCGGCCCTTGTTCCTTGGGCGACGCGGAGACTTCAGCGCTGGCGCATCGGCGGCTTGCCGTAGGCCGGCTTGGGTCGATCGCCGAACGGGCGCGGGCCGCGCGGTGCTGCGGCGGGGCCACCGAAGCTGCGAGGACCACCCGGCCGGCCGGGGCCGCGGCCGGGCATGGGCCGCGCCTCGGGCTTGGGTTCGGCGCGCTTGGGCTCCAGACCCTCGATCGTGGCCGACGGAATGCGCTGCGTGGTGAAGCGCTGGATGCGCTGGATCATGCCGAAGTCGCGGCGCTCGGCCAGCGTCACCGCCAGGCCCGAACGACCGGCACGGCCGGTGCGGCCGATGCGGTGCACGTAGTCCTCGGCCTTCATCGGCAGGCCGTAGTTGATGACGTGGCTGATGCTCGGCACGTCGATGCCGCGCGCGGCCACGTCGGTGGCCACCAGCACGCGCAGGTGGCGCCGGCGCAGGCCCTCGAGCACGCGGTTGCGACGCCCCTGCGGCATGCCGCCGTGCAGCGACGCCACCGCGTGGCCCAGCTCGGCCAGGCGGTCGGCCAGCCAGTCGGCGTCGCGCTGGGTGCTGGTGAAGACCACCGCCTGCTCGACGCTGCGCTCGGTCAGGATGTGGTCGAGCAGCGCGTTCTTGTGCGTCGAGGTCGTCGGCCCAGTGCAGGCGTTGCTCGATGTCGGCATGGGCTTCGGTGTGCGGCGCCACCTCGATGCGCTGCGGGTCGCGCAGCAGCTGGCGCGCCAGGCCACCGACGTTGCCGGCAAAGGTGGCGCTGGTCATCAGCGTCTGGCGACTGGCCGGCAGAGACTTTGCGATGTGGTGGATGTCGTCGATGAAGCCCATGTCGAGCATGCGGTCGGCTTCGTCGAGCACCAGCAGTTCGACATTCGCCAGCACGGCCTTGCCACTGGCCATGTGGTCCATCAGCCGGCCCGGCGTGGCGATCAGGATGTCCAGCGGCCCGCGCAGCGCCTGCAGCTGTGCGGCATACGGCACGCCGCCCACGATGCTGGCCACGCGCAGGCCCTGCACATGGCGGCCGTAGTTGCTGACCGCCTTCGTCACCTGCAGCGCCAGCTCGCGCGTGGGCACCAGCACCAGCACACGCGGGCCGTAGGTCACGCCCTTTTCGCGGCGCTTGGCCTCGGTGCGCGCAGCCAGAACGCGCGTCAGCCCGGGCAGCACGAAGCAGGCGGTCTTGCCGCTGCCGGTGTTGGACGAGACCATCATGTCCTTGCCCGCCAGCGCACCAGGCATGGCCTGCAGCTGTACCGGGGTGGGGGTGGTGTAGCCGGCGTCGGTCAGGGCGCGGGTCAGGGCTTCATGCAAGCCCAGGTCTTGGAAATTCATCATCGTTCTTTCACAGCACAAGCCGGCACGGCTCAAAGCCACGCCGCCGGCGCCCCCTGGATGGTGGGCACCGTGGGTCGGGTCGCAAGGAGCTGACGCCTGCCTGAGGGTGGCGGGCTGACGGATCAGGGCGACGGCATCGCCGCCGACCTGCAAGGCCTGCCAACTGTCGGTTTGAAAGTTGGCCGGACTGCCCGCCCGGGGCCTGCTGCTGCCCTGCCGCTGCGATGAGCGGTGGTGCCTGCGCCGGCCTCGACGATGGTCGAAGGGGATGTGCGAATGGCTTGAATGTCAACCCTCAAGCCAGCCCGCGAGTATAGACGATTTGTACAAGACGGCGTGGCGGTCGCGTGCAGGACGACGCCCGACGGGCCCGCCGCCCAGACGCAATCGGGCGGCGGCGGGCAAGCGCGCAAGCATGGCTGGGGGGAAACCCGGGTTTGCACAAGATCAAATGCTCGTAATATTCGCATTCACTGATATCTGTCACATCGCACCGCTTCGATGCCGGCGCCGCGATGCCCGCAGGAGCCCACTTGCCGCCCAATCCGACCCCGCCGGGCCGCCTGCTCAAGGCGCCGGAGAACTTCATCGACCCCGACGGCGTGCGCACCGTCTTCGGTCAGGCGCGCCAGGGCCGGCGCGACTTCATCCGCAGCGCCTTCGTGTCGGCCACCGCTGGTGCTGCGGCCCTGGCCGCAGCACCGCGCGCCCGGGCACAGGCCAACCCGGTGCCCGCAGCCGGCGGCGACCCGAACATCCTGCAACTGCCCGCGCACAGCACCGGGCTCGGCCAACCGGTGGCCACCGACGGTTACGGCAAGCCCTCGCAGTACGAAGGCAACGTGCAGCGCCGGCAAAGCCCGGGCCTGACGCAGACGGCGCAGTCGTCGGTGTCGTTCGCGCCGCTGCAGAGCCTGTTCGGCATCGTCACGCCCAGCGGCCTGCACTTCGAGCGCCACCACCAGGGCTGGTGGGACGTCGACCCGAGCAAGCACCGCTTGATGCTCAACGGGTCGGACCCGACGCTGATGAAGACGCCCAAGGTCTTCACGATGGACGAGGTGATGCGCATGCCTTCGGTCAGCCGCTTCCACTTCATCGAGTGCGGCGCCAATACCGGCATGGAATGGGGCAATGTTGCGGTGCCGACGGTGCAGTACAGCCACGGCATGCTCAGCTGCAGCGAGTTCACCGGCGTGCCGCTGAAGATCCTGCTCGACCAGTGCGGCGTCGACTACAAGCGCGCGCGCTTCGTGCTGGCCGAAGGTGCCGACGGCTCGTCGATGACGCGCACGATCCCGATGGAAATGGTCGAGCGCGGCGAGGTGCTGGTGGCCTACGGCCAGAACGGCGAGATGCTGCGGCCCGAGAACGGCTACCCGCTGCGCCTGGTGGTGCCCGGCGTGCAGGGCGTGAGCTGGGTGAAGTACCTGCGCCGCATCGAGGTCGGCGACAAGCCCTGGGCGAGCAAGGACGAGGCAGTGCACTACATCGACCTGATGCCCGACGGCCTGCACCGCCAGTACAGCAGCATCCAGGAATGCAAGAGCGTGGTCACCACGCCCTCCGGTGGCCAGGTGCTGCTCGACAAGGGCTTCTACAACATCTCGGGCCTGGCCTGGTCGGGCCGCGGCAAGGTGACGGCGGTCGACGTCACGGTCGACGGCGGCCGCAACTGGCGCCGCGCGCGGCTGCAGACAGCCGGTGATGAGCAAGTGCCTGACGCGCTTCAACATCGACTGGGTGTGGGACGGCAAGGCCACCCTGGTGCAAAGCCGCGCCAGCGACGAAACCGGCTACGTGCAGCCCACGTATCCGCAACTGCGCGCGGTGCGCGGCACGCGCTCGATCTATCACAACAACGCCATCCAGACCTGGCTGGTGCAGGACAGCGGCGAGGTGCGCAATGTGCAGCTCTCGTAGGGTGATCCGGCGCGCCCTGGTCGTCGTGATCGGCCTGACGGGATTGATGGCCGGCGCGGCGCAGGCGCAGCCGCTGCCCGGCATCGGGCGGGCGGCCACAGCGTCCGAGCTCAAAGCCTGGGACATCGACGTGCGCCCCGACTTCAAGGGCCTGCCCAAGGGGTCGGGATCGGTGGCGCAGGGCCAGGACGTGTGGGAAACCAAGTGCGAGTCGTGCCACGGCATCTTCGGTGAATCCAACCAGGTGTTCACGCCCTTGGTGGGCGGCACCACGGCAGACGACCTGAGAACCGGCCGCGTGGCGCGGCTGCTGGACCCGGCCTATCCCGGCCGCACCACGCTGATGAAGGTGGCCAGCCTGTCGACGCTGTGGGACTACATCAACCGCGCCATGCCCTGGAACGCGCCCAAGTCGCTGACGACCGACGAGGTCTATGCCGTCACCGCCTTCTTGCTCAACCTGGGCGGTGTGCTGCCGGACGACTTCGTGCTGTCCGATCGCAACATGGCCCAGGCACAGGCGCGCCTGCCCAATCGCAATGGCATGACAACCCAGCACGGCCTGTGGCCGGGCGCGTCGATGGGCAACGGTGGCAAGCCCGACGTGAAGGCCGTGGCCTGCATGAACCATTGCGCGATCGAGACCACGGTGCGCTCGTCGCTGCCCGATTTCGCGCGCAATGCCCACGGCAATCTGGCCGAACAGAACCGCATGGTCGGCCCGCAGCTTGGGGCCGACACCACACGGGCGCCAGGCGCCGCCGCACCGGCAACCACCCCCGCACCTTCTCCCTCTCCCTCTCCCTCTCCCTCGCCACCCGCAGCGACACGCGGCGCCCCCACGGCACTGCTGGCCAAACATGCCTGCACCGCCTGTCACAGCGTCGACAGCAAGCTGATCGGCCCGAGCTTTCGAGAGGTCGCCAAACGCTACGCGGGGCGCGCCGACGCCGACAGCCAGTTGGCGGCCAAGATCAAGTCGGGCGGGGTTGGTCAGTGGGGGCAAATCCCGATGCCCTCGCAGGCCCTGCCCGACGACGATGCGCGGCAAATCAGCCGCTGGATCACCGAAGGGGCGCGCAAGTGATAGCGTGCCGCCCCGTCACTCTCTTCCCGACATTGGTCGATTCGACCCAAGGAGACCCGCAGATGTTCACCCGTCGCCAGATGCTGCAACGCAGCTCAGCCGTTGTCACGGCACTCGGCGGTCTGGGGCTGTTGCCTCAGGCCGCACAGGCCGCCTTCAATGCGCCGGCCTTCGAAGCCAAGACCATGGCCGACCTGGTCAAGGCCCTGGGCGTTTCGATGCCCACTGAAAGCAAGGACGTGACCATCATCGGACCCGACATCGCCGAGAACGGTGCCGTCGTGCCGGTGGGTTGTGCGTCGTCGCTGCCGGGCGTGAAGCGCCTGCTGATCCTGGTCGAGAAGAACCCGAACATGCTGTGCGCGATGTTCGATGTCAGCGACAGCGTCGAGCCCAGCTTCAACACGCGCGTGAAGATGGGCCAGTCTTCCAACGTGATGGCCGTGGCCATCACCGCCGACAACAAAGTCTTGTTCTCGCACAAGGAGATCAAGGTCACGCTGGGCGGGTGTGGCGGCTGACGTCCGCACGATCCGCCCATCGACAACGCAATCAGTTTCTAGGAGACAGCCATGGCAGACCCGATGCGCATTCGCGCCCAAGCCGCCGGTGACAAGACCACCGTGCGCGTCCTGATGAGCCACGAGATGGAAACCGGGCAGCGCAAGGATTCCTCGGGCAAGGTGATCCCGGCCTGGTACATCCAGGAAGTCAGCGCCACCCACAACGGCAAGCCCGTGCTCAGCGCGCAGTGGGGGCCGTCGGTGGCGAAGAACCCGTTCCTGCAGTTCGTCGTCAAGGGCGCCAAGGCGGGCGACAAGATCGCGATCAGCTGGCTGGACAACCGCGGTGACAAGCGCACCGACGAAGCCACGGTCAGCTGACGTTCACCCGGGCCGACGGGCTGGGGGCGCCCTGGTGTCCGTGGCGGTTCGGCGCAGCAACCGAAAGCAGCAAGGAGACATGAGTTTGAACACCAAGAAGATCATCGGCCTGGCCGTGCTGGCGTGCGCGCTGCCCGCTGTCGCGCGGGCCCAGAAGACTGCGGCCGACGGCATCGCCGAATACCGCAAGATGCTCGAGGACGGCAACCCGGCAGAACTTTTCGAGGCCAAGGGCGAGGACTTGTGGAAGCAGCCCCGCGGACCGAAGAAGGTTTCGCTGCAAGCCTGTGACCTCGGCCTGGGCCCAGGTGTGGTGAAGGGCGCCTGGGTGCAGATGCCACGCTGGTTTGCCGACACTGGCCGCGTGCAGGATCTGGAATCGCGGCTCGTGAGCTGCATGTCGACCCTGCAGGGCTTCGATGCTGCCGAACTGATCAAGACGCCGTTCGGCCGCGGCGAGATGGCCAACATCACGGCGCTGGCCACCTGGATTGCCGGCCAGTCGCACGGCCTGCGCTTCGCGCTGCCACAAGGCAACGTCGAAGAGCAGCGTTTTTACGAGCTGGGCAAGCGCGCGTTCTTCTTCCGTGGTGGCCCGATGGACTTCTCGTGCGCGTCCTGCCATGGCGAGGAAGGCAAGCGAATCCGCCTGCAGGACCTGCCCGATCTGACCATGAACCCGGGCGACGGCATCGGCTTTGCCGCCTGGCCGGCGTACCGCGTCAGCAACGGGCAGATGTGGAGCATGCAGCATCGCCTGAACGACTGCTACCGCCAGCAGCGCTTTCCGTACCCCGGCTTCGCGTCCGACGTGACCGTCGCACTGGGGGTGTACATGGGTGTCAATGCCAAGGGTGCGCAATCGATCGTGCCGGCGATCAAGCGCTGAGGTCACAACGATGAAACAACGAACCCTTCTGGCAACGCTGGCCGCTGCTGCTGCTGTGCTCACCCTGGGTTGCGCCTCGCTGCCGGCGCCCGACGTGCTCGACGCCCAGGCCGACGCGATGATCAAGGCCAGCTTCCGCGACCAGGGCATCGCCAAGGTTGACCGCCTGAACCATGACCTGGGGCAGAAGGCCTGCTCGTCGGACAAGGCACCCAGCGACGCGGTGGCCAAGCAGATCGAGGCCGAGTCGCTGGCCAGCATCAAGTGGCCCAGCGGCGGCCAATACCTGGGAGACTGGCGCAAGGGCGAGAAACTGGCACAAAACGGCCGCGGCATGACCTGGACCGACCGCAGCGCTGACCCCAAGAGCAATGGCGCCCAGTGCTACAACTGCCACCAGCTCAGCAAGGAAGAAATCAGCTTCGGCACCATCGGCCCCAGCCTGTACCACTACGGCAAGCAGCGTGGCGTGAAGGATCCACTGGCGCCCGAAAGTGCGGCGACGCTGCAGTACACCTGGGGCAAGCTGTGGAACAGCAAAGCCTACGCGGCCTGCTCGAACATGCCGCGCTTCGGCCACATGAAGCTGCTCAACGAAGAGCAGATCCGCGACGTGATGGCACTGCTGCTCGATCCGCAGTCACCGGTCAACCGCTGAACCCCCGACCCAGCCCGCTCGCGCGGGCTTTTTCGCTTCTCAAATATCAGCCACCACTGATCTGATCATGAATCTCAGCAAGCGCGATTTCCTGCAGGTGCTTTCCGCGGCCGGTGTGGCCGGCATGGCACTGGGTCGGCATGCCGACGCCGACGCCGCAACGGCGCAGGCCGGCCTGTACGACCTGCCGCGCTTCGGCAACGTGTCGCTGCTGCACATGACCGACTGCCACGCGCAGCTCAAGCCGATCTACTTTCGCGAGCCCAGCGTCAACCTCGGCTTGGGCAGCATGCAGGGCCGGTGGCCACACCGCGTGGGTGAACATCTGCTGGCAGGCGCGCAGCTGGCGCCTGGAACGCCGCTGGCGCATGCCTTCACGATGCTCGATTTCGAGAGGCCGCGCGCCGCTACGGCAAGGTGGGCGGCTTCGCGCACCTGGCCACGCTGGTGAAGCAGTTGAAGGCCAGCCGGCCCGGCGCGCTGCTGCTCGACGGCGGCGACACCTGGCAGGGCTCGGCCACGTCGCTGTGGACCAACGCCCAGGACATGGTCGACGCCTGCAAGCTGCTGGGCGTGGACGTGATGACCGGCCATTGGGAGTTCACCTATGGCATGGACCGGGTCAAGCAGATCATCGACAAGGACTTCAAGGGTCGGGTCGACTTCGTCGCGCAGAACGTCAAGACCAACGACTTCGGCGACCCGGTGTTCCCGCCCTACGTGATCCGCGAAATCAACGCGGTGCCGGTGGCCATCATCGGCCAGGCCTTCCCGTACACGCCGATCGCCAACCCGCGCTACATGGTGGCCGACTGGAGCTTCGGCATCCAGGACGACAACCTGCAGAAGATGGTCGACGAAGCGCGTGCCAAGGGTGCGCAGGTGGTCGTCGTGCTCAGCCACAACGGCATGGACGTCGACCTGAAGATGGCCAGCCGCGTGCGTGGCATCGACGCCATCTTCGGCGGCCACACGCACGACGGTGTGCCGCTGGCGGTGCCGGTGAAGAACGCCGGCGGCACCACGCTGGTCACCAATGCCGGCAGCAACAGCAAGTTTCTGGGCGTGATGGATTTCCAGGTCAAGGACGGCAAGGTGACCGACTTCCGCTACAAGCTGCTGCCGATCTTTGCCAACCAGCTTCAGGCCGACCCCGAGATGGACGCGCTGATCAGCAAGGTGCGCGCACCCTTCGAGAGCAAGCTGGCCGAGAAGCTGGCGGTCTCCGACGGCCTGCTGTACCGCCGCGGCAACTTCAACGGCAGCTGGGACCAGCTCATCTGCGACGCGCTGATCGAGGTGCAGGGCGCCGACCTCGCGTTCAGCCCCGGCTTTCGTTGGGGCACCAGCCTGCTGCCGGGCGACACCATCACGCGCGAGCTGCTGATGGACCAGCTGGCCATCACCTACCCCTACGCCACGCTCAATCCGATGAGCGGCGAGACGATCAAGACCGTGCTCGAGGACGTGGCCGACAACCTGTTCAACCCCGACCCCTACTACCAGCAGGGCGGTGACATGGTGCGCGTGGGCGGCCTGAGCTACACCTGCACACCGAACGAGAAGATGGGCAGCCGCATCAGCGACATGCGGCTGCAGGGCAAACCGATCGAGGCCGGCAAGACCTACAAGGTCGCCGGCTGGGCCCCGGTGGCCGAAGAAGCCAAGTCGGCACCCGGCGTGAAACCGGTGTGGGACGTCGTCGAAACCTGGCTGAAGAGCCAGGGTGGGCGCGTCAAGCCACGCCGCATCAACACGCCGCGGCTGGTGGGCGTCGCCGGCAACCCGGGTATGGTCTGAGGGGCTGATGAGGGCCCACGCTCGGCCCTCAGGGCCGCGCGTAGCTGGGTTGCAGATCAGGCCCCGGCAACGCCGGGCTAGCCCCAGCCGCAGCGGACTCACGCGGTCGGTCGAGCAGGCGGTCGGTCAGCACCGCGGCGGCCCAGATCGTGGCCAGCGTGACGAACGAGGTCAACGTGAACACTGCGGCGCCCGACACTCCGGCACCCACGGCACAACCGCCGGCCAGCATGCCGCCAAAACCCATCAGCAAGGCACCGACGATGTAGCGGCGCATGGCTTGACCACCCTGGAAGCCTTCCAGGCGCAATTCCTTCCACAGCAGCGCCGAGACGAAGGCCCCGAGGAAGACCCCGGGCACCAGGCCGAGGTCGAACTTCAGCGGCTGCCCGGGTGGCGACAGCACCAGCATCAGCATGTCGGCTGCAGGGCCGGTGAAGCTCAGGCTTTGCACCGGCGGCATTGTGTCGAACGCGGCGTGCGCGATGTGAAAGGTGGTGAGCCAGGCCAGCGCCACCGTCACGCCCACGCCAATGGCGCCGAACCAGCCCCAGAAGCGAACCTGCTGACGCCGCGCCCAGACCAGCGCCGCGGCCAGCCACAGACCGCCGAAGGCCAGGCCGCCGACATGGCCCAGACCGGTGAGCGCCAGCACGTCACGCGCATGACCGCCTTCCACCGTCCACCAGCCCGAGATCGCCAGCCGCAAGGGCGACAACAGCCCGTTCAGTGCCGACTGCGCGGTGACCGCGAACACCAGGCCCGACAGCAGCGCGCGCAGGTTGCCCTGCGCCGCCAGCACCAGCAGCCGGCTGCTGCAGCCGCGGGCCAGGATCATGCCAACACCGAACATCGCGCCACCCACGGCCGCGCCCGACAGGCTGCCGCGCGCAGACAACTGGCGCGCCTGGCTCACGTCCAGCCAGCCGGCGACGACAAAGGCCTGCGTCAGCAGCACGGCGCTGGCGAAGGTGAACAGCCAGACGGTGAGCTTGCCCTCGCGCGTGCCGCGCGCGAACTCGATCACCGCCGAGCGCAGGCAGAAGCGCGAGCGGTGCGCGAAGAAGCCGAACAGCAGCCCGATCAACGCACCCGCCAACGCCGTGGCACCAGTTTCACCCAGCCGCACCAGGCTGGTTTCGATCAAGGCTGCGGACATGGCGGTTTGGGTCTTCAATATCAGCGATTGCTGATGTGCCGATGATGCGCCGCTCCGGCCCTCGTCGCCTTGACTTCGATCAGGTCAGCATGTCAGCCCAGATGTTGCGCGCCCAGCCCTGCGTGTAGACCGCCTCGAGGTCGGAGCGCACGTCGGACACACCACCCGATCCGCCGACGGTGCGAAAGGTCTTCTGCGTCGGCACGTACTCGTGCACGCTGGCGACGTGGATCACGTGGCTGTCGTCGACGAAGCTCATGCAGACGTTGGTCAGCATCGGGTGTGCATTGGCAGGCAGACCCAGCAGTTCGGCCGTCAGCGCTGCCGCCGTCACCTTGGCGTGCGAATTGGCCATGTGCCCCGACTTGGGCATGCCCGGTGCCACCTGGATCGAATCGCCGATCACGTGCACGTGCCGGGCCACGGTGGATTCGAAGTTGAGAAAATCCACATGGCACCAGCGCGCATTGGCGTTGGCCAGCCCGGCCTTGACCACGAGGTCACCGGCACGCATGGGCGGCAGCACGTTCAGCACGTCGGCCCTGACATCGTCCTGCACCTCGAACTTGACGGTGTTGCTGCGCGCGTCGACCGCCACCGCCTTGTGCTGGCTGCGGTATTCCAGCATCGGGCCGTAGAACTCGGCCCAGGCCTTCTTGAACAGCGGCCCCTTGCTGGTGACGTCGGGGTTGCCGTCGAGGATCAGCACCTTCGAGCGCGGCTTCTCGCGCTTGAAGTACGCGGCCACCACGCTGGCCCGCTCGTAGGGGCCGGGCGGGCAGCGGTAAGGCGCCTCGGGGATCACGATCGCGTAGGTGCCGCCATCGCGCATGGCCTCGAGCTGGCGACGCAGCGCCACCGTTTCGGCGCCCGCCTTCCAGGCATGCAGGATGCGGCCTTCGGCATGTGCGGCCTGCAGGCCCTGCACATTGTTCCACATCATGTCCACACCGGGTGCGAGCACCAGCTTGTCGTAGCCCAGGCTCTGGCCGTCTTCAAGCTTCAGCTGGCGCTGGGTGGCGTCGATCGACGCCACGCGGCCGCGGATCAGGCGCACACCGTGTTTGACCACCAGCTGCTCGTAGCCCATGGTGATGTCGGCCAGCTGGCGCTTGCCCGACAGCACCAGATTGCTGATGGGGCAGGACACGAAGGCCGCGTTGGGTTCGATCAGCGTGACGTCGATGCGCTGGTCGGAGAACAGGCGCAGGTACTTGGCCGCGGTGCTGCCGCCCCAGCCGGCGCCGACCACCACCACCTGCGGGCGCTTGCCGCCCACGCTGGCGCAACCGGTCAACGATGCCAGCGGCCAGGCCGCACCGGCCAGGGCCATGGCCTTCAGCACGCGGCGTCGCGGCGCTGGCGACACCGCCTCGGGATTGAATGTGAAGTCGCGGTTGTTCATTTCTGCCCCGCAAAGTAGTCGGCCAGCATCTCGAGCTGCAGTTCGGAATAGCCCCGCGTGATCTGATGCATGATGGTCGCCTTGCGGTCGCCAGTGCGAAAGGCCATCAATTGCGTCAGCAGATGTTGGCGCGGCAGGCCGGCCAGGCGCACCATGGCCTCGCCCGGCACGGCACGGCCATCGGTGCCATGGCATTGGGCGCAGCCCGAGGCCATCGAACGCAGCGCCAGACGCTGCGACTGGGCCGAAGCCTGACCCCAGGCGGTGCCCGAGAGGCACAAGAACGTGACCACCAGGGCCAACGCCGGCACGACTGACTTCATGCTGTTCCTTTCTTGATCGGCTTGCGGTGCCGAGCTTTGCCAGCGTATAGTGTCCGCGATATATCAGAGCATTCGTATGTAGCGTTATCCCTATGCAACCTGGCCTCGTGCACCCTCGTCGATCAGCACGCCGGATGTGGATGGTCCTGGCCGGCTTGCTGCTGGCCGCGGGCGCCGTCGCACAGACGACCCGGCCGGCCGACACCGTGTCGATGCGCGCCGAACCGGTGGCTGCCGACACCTGGTTCGTGCAGGGCCAGTCGGCGCTGGGATCAAGTGCCAACCAGAACTTCATCTCCAACGCAGCCTTCGTGATCACGCCCGACGGCGTGCTGGTGATCGACGCACTGGGCTCGCCGCCCTTGGCCGAACGCCTGCTGGCGCTGATCCGGGAGAAAACGGCGCAGCCGGTGCGCTACGTGGTGGTGACGCACTGCCATGCCGACCACATCTACGGCCTTCAGGTCTTCAAGGCCACCGGTGCACGCATCGTTGCCCATGTCGGCTGCCGCGACTACCTGGCCAGTGACAACGCCCGGCTGCGGCTGCAGGCCAGCCGCCAGGACCTGTTCCCCTGGGTCGACGAGAACACGCGGCTGGTCACGCCTGACCTCTGGCTGGGCGAAGGCGGGCGCAACGACGATCTGGTGCTGAACCTGGGGTCGCGCCAGTTCCGGCTGCGCCACGTCGGCCCCGCACACACTGTCGAGGACCTGGTGATGTACGACCCGGCCACGGGCGTGCTGTTCGCCGGCGACATCGTCTTTCGCGGCCGCATCCCCTTCGTCGGCCAGGCCGACAGCCGGCGCTGGATCGCCGCGCTCGACCGCATGCTCGAGCTGCGGCCAACCTTGCTGGTCACCGGCCACGGGCCGCTGTCCCGCCAGCCGGCCGACGACCTGCAGCTCACACGCGACTACCTGAATTACCTGCGCCAGGCCATGGGCGACGCGGCGCGCAACCTCGAACCCTTCGACGAGGCCTATGCACGCACCGACTGGTCGCGCTACGCTTCGCTGCCGTTGTTTGCCGCTGCCAACCGAATGAATGCCTACAACACCTATTTACTGATGGAGCAGGAAGCCAAATGAGTGCGTCCGCGCGATCGAGGCTGCCGCTGTCCCGGCGACGCTGGCTGGGTCAGCTGTCGGCAGCCGCCGTCGGAGCGGCCGGCCTGATGTTGCAGCGCGGCGTGAAGGCTGCTGCGGCAGGTGATGCCGCCGCAGTGATACAGCAACCGGCGCTGGGCGAGCGCGTGCATTGGCCGACGGTGCATTTGCTCGATGGCCGCCGGCTCGATCCGCCGCAGCCGGGCCAGGCCGCCAGCGTGGTGGTGTTCTTCTCCACCACCTGCCCGTTCTGCGCGCGCCACAACGTGCATGTGCAGAAGCTGCTCGACAGTTCGCGCGGCATGCCGCTGCGCATCCTGGCCGTGGCCCACGACGAGAAGGTCGAGCTCGTGCAACGCTATCTGGCCCGGCGCCAACTGGGCTTTGAGGTCACGATGGACCAGCTGCCGCTGCACGTCGCGCTGAGCCGCAAGCCAGGCATTCCACTGACCTGCGTGGTCGATCGGCAGCAACGTCTGCGTGAAGTCATCCGCGGCGAGATGTTCGAAGAAGACGTGCTCGGCCTGACACGCTGGGCACAAGCCTGACGGAGATTGCGGTATGACCGGACCGAAACTTCAACGCATGCTGAACGGTCTGGCGTCAGTGCTGCTGCCGGTGCTGCTGGCAGCGGCGATGCCTGCACAGGCCGCCGAAACCGTGCCGGCCGAGTTCCGTGGTGCCGACCTGGCGCTGGGCGAGAAGCTGATACTCGAGCATCGCTGCAGCAGCTGCCACATCCGCCAGGTCGGCGGGGATGGCAGCGCCATCTACCGGCCGCAGGGTCGCATCAGCCGCCCTGCGGCCTTGCTGGCGATGGTCGAGATGTGCAGCACCGAACTCAAGCTGCAACTGTTCCCCGAAGACGTGCATGCCGTGGCGGCGGTGCTGCAGCGCGACCACTACCGCTTCAAGGCCTCGCCATGAAAAACCCGCCCGCCTTCGACAGCCCCGTGCACAAGCCCGGGGCAGCGAACGCCGACGCGGTGTTCGAGTCGGTGGCCGAGTTGTTCGCGCTGCTGTCGACGCCGGTGCGGCTGAAGATCATCAGCGCCGTGTGCAACGGCGAGCGCAACGTGTCCGACCTGCTGGCGCAGATCGACACCACGCAGCCCAACATGTCGCAGCACCTGGCCACGCTCTACCGCGCCGGCGTGCTGGGCAAACGGCGCGACAGCACGCAGATCTACTACCGGCTGCAGAGCGAGCGCGTGGCCACGCTGTGCCGCGCGGTGTGCACGCAGGTGGCCATCGAAATGGATGGCGGTGATGACGTGCCCAGCAACGAACGCCTGCTGCCGGCCGGCGCGCGCTGAGCTACTTTTTCTTGCGGCCCGCCGGCGGTGCCGGCTTGTCCTTGGGCATGTCGCCGATCACCGTCTTCAAAGGGCAGACTGCAAAGGCTGGGCACTTCTTGCAGCCGGCAACGACGGCGATCGGACACAAGGTCATGGGCGTTCCTGAATGCGGTGGATGACCACAGGATACGCCGATGGGTGCCGCGCAGACGCTGGCGACACCCATGCAGGCGCCAGCGTCAGGCCGCCGCGTCCTTCAGCTTCTTCAGCGCACGGGTCTTGATCTTCACGCTGGCGGGCTTGGCCGCAAACATCCGCTCCTGCTTGGTGAAGGGGTCGATGCCGCTGCGCTTCTTCTTCGCCGGCACGTTGATGACGCTGACCTTCAGCAGGCCAGGCAGCGTGAAACCGCCCAGGCCCTTCTTGCTGACCGACGCCAGCATCGTGGCCTCGAGCGCGGCGACAACGGCCTTGACGGACTTGACGTCCACTGCCGACGCTTCGGCCAGATGCGCAACCAGGCTGGTCTTGTTCAGGGCCGCCTTGATCGGCTTCATCGCGGCGCCGGGCGCGGCGGCCTTGGCCGCTTTCGGGGTCGATGCAGCCTTCTTGGCCGCAGCAGGGGTCGATGTCTTCTTGGAGGTTGCCATGGGGTCTCAGGTGGAATGAAGAAAGAATGCCCGCCCGCTGGCGCGGCGGCCGCATTCTAGGTGCGCCGCCGCGGCCTGCGCGCAGGGAATTGTCAATCGCGCCGCAGTGTTTCAATCGGCATGACGCGACACAAGGAACCCAACCCCTTGAGCATGCGCATCGCCATCGTTGGCGGCGGCCTGGGTGGAAGTGCGAGACATGCATGGATGCCGCATTCAAGACACCGCCTGGTTCAAGTCGCCTAGATCCGACCCAACGCCCGCAAGATCTTCTCCGGCGTGATCGGCTGTGAGCTCACGCGCACACCAAACGGCGCCAGCGCGTCGTTGATGGCGTTCATCACCGCCGCCGGCGCGCCGGCCGTGCCGGCCTCGCCGGCGCCCTTGGCGCCCAGCTGCGAGCTGCGCGTGGGGCTTTGCACATGGCCGATCACGATGTCGGGCATCTCGCCAGCCATCGGCACCAGGTAGTCGGCCATGTTGCCGTTGCTCAGCGTGCCGCCTTCGTCGTACAGGCATTCCTCGAACAGCGCACCGCCGATGCCCTGCACGATGGCGCCGCGCATCTGCTCGTCGACCAGCATCGGGTTGATCACGCGGCCGCAGTCCTCCACCGCCCAGTGGCGCAGCAGCTTGACGAAGCCGGTGTCGACATCGACCTCGACATGGCTGACCTGCACCCCGTTGGTGAAGATGAACGGGTAGTCGCGCTGCGCGTAGTGGCGCGTCACCATCAGTTCAGGCGTGCAGCTGGCCGGCAGCGTGTCACTGCGAAAGTAGGCGATGCGGCCCAGCTCGGCCAGGTCGAGCAGGGCCTGCCCGCTGGCCTCGTCGATGACCACGCCGCGGCGCAGCCGCAGGCCGGTGCGGTCGCGCTTCAGGATGGCCTCGGCCACGGCCAGGATGTTGTCGCGCAGCACGCGCCCGGCCTGCAGCACCGCCTCGCCGCCGATGCCGGCACCGCGGCTGGCCCAGGTGCCGCCGCCGTAGGGCGTGGCGTCGGTGTCGCCGGTGACCACGCGCACGCGGTCCATGGCCACCCCCACCGCATCGGCCGCGATCTGCGCGAAGATGGCCTCGGCGCCCTGCCCCTGCTCGCCGACGCTGCTCATCACCGTGAGCACGCCGCTGGGCTCCAGGCGCAGCGTGGCGCCGTCCTGGCTGGCGATGCGCGCGCCGCCCACGCCGTAGAAGGCCGCACTCGGGTTCGTCAGCTCGATCAGCGTGGCCACGCCGATGCCGCGGTGCACGCCCTGCTGGCGCAGCGCCGCCTGCTCGGCGCGCAGCGTGTCGTAGTCGCACAGGCGCTGGGCCTCGCGCAGACAGGCCTCGTGCGACAGCACTTCGAGCTTGATGCCCGAGGCTCCTGTCGCCGGGTAGGCATTGTCGGGGATCACGTTGTGCTGGCGAAAGACGATCGGGTCCAGGCCCAGCCGGCCCGCCATGCCGTCGACCAGCGCCTCGGTGACGGCGCAGGCGATCGGGTGACCCACGCCGCGGTACTGGCAGGTCGGCACCTTGTTCTGGAACACGACCTGCAACCGGGCGCGGTAGGCGCGGTGCTTGTACGGCCCGCCGGTGAGGGTGACGACCTGGTTGCCTTCGATGCCGCTGGTGCGCGGGAACATGCTGAAGGGGCCGATGCCGGTGAGGTCGTCGATCTCGAAGGCGAGGATCTCGCCGGCCTTCGACGCCACGATGCGGCCGTGGATGCGGTGCTCGCGCGCATGGATGTCGGAGACGAAGCTTTCCAGCCGGTCGGCGACGAACTTCACCGGGCGGCCCAGCATCAGCGACAGGGCCACGGTGGCGAAGTCGTCCGGGTAGGCATGCACCTTGATGCCGAACGATCCGCCCACGTCGCGGCAGATCACGCGCACCTGCTGCTCCTGCAGGTCGAACTGCCGGCAGTACAGGTCCTGCATCATGTGCGGGGCCTGAAAGGAGTGGTAGACGGTGAGCTTGCTGGTCGCCGGGGTTCCAGTCGGCGATCTGGCAGCGCGGCTCCAGCGTCACGCCGGTGTGGCGGCCGAAGTGGTAGGTCTCTTCGAACACCACGGCATCGGCGCGCGCCGCGGCCTCGTCGACGCCACCGGTGTCCAGCGCGCGCTCGAAACACAGGTTGTCGCCCAGTTCGGGGTGGATCAGTGGCGTGTCGGCATCGAGTGCGGTCTCGGTGTCCAGCACGGCGGGCAGTTCGTCCCAGTCGACCTGCAGCAGCGCCACGCCGTCCTCGGCGCGCGCGCGAGTCTCGGCCACCACGGCCACCACGGGTTCGCCCTGCCAGGTGGCACGCTCGATGGCCAGCGGGTATTGCGGCGCGCTCTTGATGCCGGCCAGGTGCGCCAGCGTGGCCACCCAGGGCTTGCACAGGTTGGCGATCTCGGCACCGGTGACGACCGCGATCACGCCGGGCAAGGCCTGCGCCGCCGCGCGATCGATGGCACCGATGCGCATGTGCGCCACCGGGCTGCGCCAGAAGGCCACGTGCGCCAGGCGCGGCAGCTCGATGTCGTCGACATACTGGCCACGGCCCTGTGCCAGCCGGCGCACGCCTTCGCGCGGGTGCGCCACGCCGATGTGGCGCTGGTCTTCGGTGACGGCGGGCAGCTCGGTGCCCAGGTCACGCCGGGTCGGCACTTCGGTGGGGTGGTTCATGGGTTCACCTGCGGCAGAGGTTCGGCGGCAAAGGCGCCAACGCGCTGCTGCTCGAGCACCGCGCACACCGCGTCGACGATGGCGTGGTAGCCGGTGCAGCGGCAGTAGTTGCCGCTCATCCATTCGCGCACCTGCGCGCGGTCGGCCTCGGGCCGGCGCTCCACGAGGTCCAGCGCCGCCATCAGCATGCCCGGCGTGCAGTAGCCGCATTGCAGCGCGTTGTGCTCGACGAAGGCGTCCTGCAGTGCCTTCAGGCGCAGCCCCGGCGTGGCGCTCTCGACCGTCTCCACGCGGTGCCCGCTGGCTTGCGCCGCCAGCACCAGGCAACCGCGCACGATGCGGCCGTCCAGGCGCACGGTGCAGGCGCCGCACACGCCATGTTCGCAGCCCAGGTGCGAGCCCTTCAAACCACAATCCTCGCGCAGGAAGTCGATCAGGTGCTTGCGGCAGGCCACGTCACGCAGCACGGGCTGGCCATTGACCTCGATGCGCACACGCGTGGTCGGTTCGTCGAGCGGGGTGTTCATGCGGGATCCCGGGTCAGGTTGGCAACGGCGCGGCGCAGCAGCGTGGCCGCCATCTGCAGCTTGGCTGCGGCCGAATGCGTGAGGTCGGCAAAGGGCGACAGTTCGGCACGCAGGGCGGCCTCGGCGTCGGCGATGCGCTGCGCGCTCAAGGGCCCGCCTTGCAGCACCTGTTCGGCAGCGCGGCTGCGCAAGGGGCGATCACCCAGGCTCAACCAGGCCAGCCGCAGCTGGCTGAGCTGCGAGCCTTGCACCACGGCGCGGGCGGCCAGCCCGGCGATGGCGTAGTCGCCCTGGCGCCGCGCCAGTTCGCTGAACCGCTGGCGCTCGCCGGCGGCCAGCAGCGGCAGCTCGCAGGCCAGCAGCAGCTCGTCGTCGCGGCGCGCCGTGCTGTACAGGCCCCGGAAGAAATCGTCAGCGGCCACGCGGCGCTCGCCGCCCGCGCCCAGCAGCACCAGCGTGCCGCCCAGCGCCAGCACGCAGGCTGGCCATTCGGCGGCCGGGTCGGCATAGGCCAATGCACCGCCGAAGGTGCCCCGGTTGCGGATCGCGCGGTGCGCGATGTGTGGCGCCGCCTGCGCCAGCAGCGGCGCGTGCAGGGCCACCAGCGGCGATTCCTCGATCTCGACATGGCGCGTCAGCGCGCCGATGCGCAGCACCCCATGGTCGACCGAGATGCCGGCCAGGTCGGTCAGGTCGCCGATGTCGACCAGCAGCGACGGCTGTGCCAGCCGCATGCCCAGCGACGCCAGCAGGGTCTGGCCACCGGCCAGCACCCGCGCGTCATCGCCATGCTGGGCCAGCAAGGCCAGTGCGTGCTGTGCCGATTCGGCGCGCACGTAGTCGAAGGCCTGTGATTTCATGGCCGTGTCTCCGATCGGGCCCGGCACCAGCCGGGCCGCAGGGCTTCAGGGTTTGTCGGGATGGGGCTTGTTGATCAAGCGTTCAACAATTTCAGCAGAGTTGAGCAGATGGTCAATACCGCACAAACCCGCGAACGCCCCGGCGCCGACGCACCCGCCAAGGTGCCGGCCCGACGGCGGCTTGGCGCGCAAGAACGCGAGGCGCAGATCGTCGAGGGCGCCATCGACTTCTTCGCGCGCCGTGGCCTGGACGCCCAGATGCGCGAACTGGCGGCCGAGCTGGGCATCGCGCACACGCTGCTGTACCACTACTTCCCGACCAAGCGGCTGCTGATCGAGCGTGTGTACGAACAAACCATCGCCGGCCGCTGGGACCCGCGCTGGGAAGCGCTGCTCGACGGCCCGCGCATCGCCGTGGCCGACAAGCTGCATGCCTTCTACCGCGAATACCTGCGCGCCATCCTGACGCCCGACTGGTTGCGCATCCTGGTGCATTCGGGCCTGAGCGACGGCCTGATCCCCAGCCGCTACTTCGAACTGATGCGCCATCGGCTGTTTCCGCGCCTGCTGCGCGAAGTGCGGCGCAGTGCGGGCAGTCGCTCGCGGGCCGCCATCACGCCGCGCGAAGAGGCGCTGCTGCTGTCGTTTCACGGCGGGCTGATCTACCACCTGGGCATCTGGCCGCTGGTCTACCAGCAGACCTTCACCGGCGCCGGCGACCCGGCGTCGATCGACGCCTTCATCCGCGACCGCGTGGACGGCCTGCTGCTGCAAGCGCCGGCCATCGTCGGCACCTGAACCACCCTGGAGACCCTTGGCCCTGTCACTCAACCACTTCTCGATCCGCAGCACCGATCTCGCGGCCTGCCAACGTTTCTACTGTGATGCACTGGGCTTGGTGAACGGCCCACGGCCCCCTTTCCCGTTCCCGGGGCTGTGGCTGTACGCCGGCGACACCGGGGTGTGGGCCAACGCCGTGGTGCACATCATCGGCATCGATCACGACGACCCCGAGGGCCTGAAAAAGTACTTGGGCGATCGTGACCTCAGCAGCCTGCAGGGCAGTGGGGCGGTCGATCACGTGGCCTTCTTTGCCACCGGCCTGACCGAAACCATCACGCGGCTCGATGCCCAGCGCGTGGCCTGGCGCGAGCGCACGGTGCCGCTGCTGGGCCTGCACCAGCTGTTCGTCGACGACCCCAACGGCGTGGTCGTCGAGCTGAACTTTCCGGCCACCGAAGCGGCCGGCCGCTGAAGCCCGCGACACCATGGCGCGCATCCTCATTGCCGGCGGCTCGCTGGGTGGCCTGATGGCCGCCAACCTGCTGCTGCGCGACGGCCACGCGGTGCAGGTGCTCGAGCGCTCGCCGCGCTCGCTGCAGGGGCGCGGTGCCGGCATCGTCACGCACGACAGCCTGCGCCAGGCGCTGGGCGCGGGCGGCGCGCAGGTCGACCACACGCTGGGCGTGGCGGTGGCGTCGCGCGTGGTCCTGCAGCCCGACGGCCGGGCACTGTGCGGCTGGGCCTATCCGCAGGTGCTCACGTCCTGGGGCCGCCTGTACACGCTGCTGCGCGCGGCGCTGCCGCAAGACCACCACCGGCTGGGGGCGGCCGTCACCGGTGTCGAACACCAGGCCGACGGCGTGCAGGTCTCGCTGGCCGGCGGCGAGCGGCTCGAGGCCGATCTGCTGATCGCCGCCGACGGCATTCGATCGACCGTGCGCGCGCAGCTGCTGCCGCAGGTTCAGCCCGAATACGCCGGCTACGTGGCCTGGCGCGGCGTCTGCGACGAAGACCTGCTGTCACGCCACACGCGCGACACGCTGTTCCCGCACTTCGGCTTCGGCCTGCCCGCGGGCGAACAGATGCTGGGCTACCCGGTTGCCGGTGCCGGCGACAGCCTGGCCGTGGGCGAGCGGCGCTGGAACTTCGTCTGGTACCGGCCGGCCGCCGCCGGCGCCGATCTGGATGCGTTGCTGACCGACGCCGACGGTGTGCTGCACCGCGGCGGCATCGCGCCGCAGCAGGTCAGCTGGCGCCAGATCGCCGCGATGCGCGACGCCGCGCGCCGGCTGCTGGCACCGCAGTTTGCCGAGATCGTCGAGAAGACGGCCCTGCCCTTCCTGCAGCCGATCTACGACCTGGTATCACCGCAGCTGGCGTCGCCCGAGATGGCGGGTGGCCGCGTGGCGCTGCTGGGCGACGCCGCCTTCGTCGCGCGGCCGCATGTCGGCATGGGTGTCAGCAAGGCGGGCGACGACGCGGTGGCGCTGACACAGTGCATCGCCGAGCACGGCGCCACCCCGGCGGCCTTGTTGCAGTACGACCGCATCCGGCGGCCGGCCGGTCTGGCTGTGGTGCAGCGCGCCCGCTGGCTGGGTGCCTACCTGCAGACCAACGCACAGGGCGCGGCGGCCCTGCCCTTGCGCAGCGCCGACGAGGTGATGCGCCAGACCGCCATCGACGCCCGACACTTCGATCCCGAGTCGCCCGGCAGCCTGCCGTCGCTGTCCTGATCACCCCCCCAACCCCTGACCCCTGACCCCCACCGGAGACCCGCGCATGGACCACACCTCTCAACCGCCCGTCAGCCGCAGCCGTCGCAACGTTGTGGCTGCCGGCGCGGCGCTGGCCGCCGCACCGGCGCTGTTCCACGTCGCCCGTGCGCAGGCCGCCGCGATCAAGATCGGCTTTCCGGTGCCGTTGACCGGCGCCTTCTCCACCGAGGCGCAGGACCAGGTGCGCGCCGCCGAGCTGGCGGTGAAGGAGTGGAACGCCGCCGGCGGCCACAAGGGCCAGATGGCCGAGCTGCTGGTGCGCGACGACAAGCTCAACCCCGGCGAGGCGGCCACGCGCACGCTGGAGCTGATCGAGAAGGACAAGGTCAACTTCGTCGTCGGCTCGCTCAGTCGCGGCCACGCAGCTGTCGATCAACGCGGTGACGCGCGAGCGCAAGGTGCTGTTCAACAGCATCAGCCAGAGCGACACCATCAACGAGGCCAAGGACTGGAGCCTGTACACCTTCCATGAGGCGCTGAACCCGCACCTGACGGCCGGTGCGGTGGCCCGTTATGCCTTCCCCAAGTTCGGCAAGAAGGTGGTCTACCTGACCGCCGACTACGCCTACGGCCACGAGATGGTGCGTGGCTTCCAGCGCGCCGGCCAGGCCATGGGCATGCAGACGCTGGCCGACATCCGCCACCCGCTGGGGGCAGCCGACTACTCGGCCTTCCTGCCGCGCATCCAGGCGCTCAAGCCCGACATCCTGGTGCTGTGCAACTTCGGCCGCGACCTCGTCAACAGCGCCAAGCAGGCCACCGACTTCGGCCTCAAGCAAGGCACCAAGATCATCGCGCCGGTGCTGCTGTACACGGCGCGCCAGGCCGGCGGCGCCGACGCCTTCGACGGCATCCTGGGCGGCACCAGCTACTACTGGGGCATGGAAGACAAGATCCCCAGCGCGAAGAAGTTCAACGACGCCTACCGCAAGGCCTACGCCGGCGCGGTGCCGTCCGACTACGGCGCGCTGGGCTACGCCGGCATCCGCAGCGTGCTGCAGGCGGTGAAGGACGCCGACGCCACCGATTCACAGCGTGTGGCGATCGCGCTGCGCCAGCTGAAGTACGACTGGTACAAGGGCCCGCAGTTCTACCGCAAGTGTGATCACCAGAGCGTGCAGAGCGTGATCATCGTCGAGAGCAAGAGCAAGGGCATGAAGGACAAGAACGACGTCTTCAACGTGCTGGCGATCGAGCCCGCCGACGAGAAGAACCTGCGGTCCTGCGTAGAGATGGGCCACAAGGTCAGCTGACGCACCGCGCGTGGACATCACCCCCTCGCTGCTGGCCCTGCAGCTGGTCACGGGCATCGCGCTCGGGGCCATCTATGCGCTGCTGGCGCTGGGCCTGAGCCTGATCTTCGGCATGCTCACCGTGGTCAACTTCGCCCACGGCGCGTTCTTCATGGTGGGCGCCTTCATCGGCCTGTACTTCATGGGGCTGACCGGCAACTTCTGGTTCAGCCTGGTGCTCACGCCGCTGGTGGTGGGTGCCATCGGGCTGGTGACCGAGCGCTTTCTGGTGCGGCCGCTGTACGGGCGTGGCATCGACTACCCGCTGCTGCTGACCTTCGGCCTGAGCTGGGTGCTGATCGAGGCCATGCGCATCCTGTTCGGCATCGAGGGCATGCCCTCGTCGACACCGCCGGCGCTGCGCGGCGCGGTCGACCTGGGCATCGGCTTCTTCCCCAAGTACCGGCTGTTCCTGATCGTCGCCACCGCGGTGGTGGTGCTGGCGCTGTGGTTGTTCCTGGAGAAGACCCGCTACGGGCTGATCGTGCGCGCCGGCAGCCGCGACGGCGACATCTGCAGCGTGCTGGGCATCGACATCGCGCGCGTGTGGCTGGCGGTGTTCGGCATCGGCTGCGCCATCGCCGGCTTGTCGGGCGTGCTGGCCGCGCCCACGCGCGCGGTCAATCCCGAGATGGGCATCCACGTGCTGGCCGAGAGCTTCGTCGTCACCGTGGTCGGTGGCATGGGCAGCCTGGTGGGTGCGGTGGTGGCCGGGCTGCTGGTCGGCGTGGTGTTTGCCATGACCTCGCTGTTCGCACCCGACCTGGCCGAGCTGAGCATCTTCGTGCTGATGGCCGTGGTGCTGCTGCTGCGGCCGCAAGGGCTGTTCGGCAAAGCCGGCCTGATGGGCTGACGGGATCAGCGCGGGATGACCACACGATGACCGCTGCCATCGCCCTGATCCGCCGCCACCGCGTGGCCGCGGTGATCCTGTTCCTGCTCGTCTTTCCGCTGCTGATGCCCTACCAGGCGCTGGCCATCAACATCCTGATCTTCGGTTTGTTCGCGGTCGGCTACAACCTGTTGTTCGGCTACACCGGGCTGCTCAGCTTCGGACACGCCGCCTTTCTGGGTGTGGGCAGCTACCTCACCGGCATCGCCATGGTGCACCTGGGCCTGCACTGGCTGCCGGCGCTGCTGCTGGGCGTGGCCAGCGCGGCGCTGGCCGGTGTGCTGATCGGCTTCCTGGCGATCCGCACGCGCGGCATCTACTTCTCGATGGTGACGCTGGCGCTGGCGCAGATCGTCTACTACGCCTTCTACAAGGCAGAGCACTGGACCGGCGGCGAGAACGGCCTGCGTGGCATCCAGGTGCCGTCGATCGAGCTGGCAGGTTTCAAGCTCGACTTCCTGAACCCCACGACCAAGTACTACGTCATCTTGCTCTTCGTGGCCGCCGCGCTGTGGTTCGTGTCGCGGCTGCTGGCCTCGCCCTTCGGCGCCGTGATCGAGGCCGTGCGCGAAAACGAACAGCGTGCTGCCGCCTGCGGCTACGACGTGGCACGCACCAAGCTGCTGGTGTTCGTAATTTCGGCTGCCCTGTGCGGCCTGGCCGGCAGCCTGCGCGCGCTGCACCTCAGCGTGGTGCCGATCGACAGCCTGCACTACCTGCTGTCGGGGCAGGCGGTGATGATGTGCCTGCTGGGTGGCATGGGCACCTTCTTCGGGCCCTTCGTCGGTGCCGCCGTCTTTCTGACGCTGGAAGACGTGGTGACCACCATGACCTCGCACTGGATGGCCGTGGTCGGCACCGTGTTCATGGTCTTCGTGCTGTACTTCCCCGCCGGCCTGTGGGGCACACTGGTGCGGCGCATCGACAAGGCATCGTCATGAGCGGCGTGCCCATTCTCGAGGTCGAAGGCCTGAGCAAGCACTTCGGCAGTTTCGTCGCACTGAACCAGGTCACGGCACGCTTCGAGCCGCGCAAGCTGAGCGCCATCATCGGCCCCAACGGCGCCGGCAAGAGCACCTTCTTCAACGTCGTCAGTGGCGCCTTCCCGCCCAGCGCCGGGCGGCTGAAGTTCCAGGGCCGCGACATCACCGGGCTGGCGCAGCACGAATTCGCGCGCATCGGCATCGC
The DNA here is from genome assembly GCA_016707445.1 of Rubrivivax sp. Taxonomy (GTDB): domain Bacteria; phylum Pseudomonadota; class Gammaproteobacteria; order Burkholderiales; family Burkholderiaceae_C; genus Rubrivivax. The sequence continues at coordinate 524,464 of JADJHR010000003.1, read as the reverse complement.
CAAGAGCTTCCAGATCACCAACGTCTTCAAGCAGCTGAGCGCGCACGAAAACGTGCGCGTGGCGGTGCAGATGCGCCATGCGCGCTACCAGCTGTTCAAACCGCGCGCAGCGATGGCGGAGCTGGGCGAGCGCGCCGCCGCGCTGCTGGCCCGCGTGGGCCTGGCCGGCCTGCGCGACCGCCCCGCGGCCGACCTGGCCCACGGCCAGCAGCGTGCGCTGGAAGTGGCCATGGCGCTGGCCGCCGAGCCCGAACTGCTGCTGATGGACGAGCCCACGGCGGGCATGTCGCCCGAAGAGACGCGCGTGATGATGGACCTGATCACCACGCTGGCGGCCGAACGATCGGTGATCCTGGTGGAGCACAAGATGAAGCTGGTGATGGGCATCTGCGAGCGGCTGCTGGTGCTGCACCACGGCGAGTTTCTGGCCGAAGGCACGCCCGAGCAGATCAGGGCCAACGACGAAGTGCGCCGCGTCTACCTGGGGCAGGGCTGATGCTGAAGGTCGAAGGGTTGAACGCCTGGTACGACACCAGCCATGTCGTGCAGGGCCTCGAATTCGAGGTGCGCGCCGGCGAGATCGTCACGCTGATGGGACGCAACGGCGCCGGCAAGACGACCACGCTGAAGACTCTGATGGGCCTGCTGGGCAAGCGCAGCGGGCGTGTGCTGTTCGACGGCCAGGACATCGGCCCCCAGCCTGCCCATGCGCGCTACCACCTGGGTCTGGCCTATGTGCCCGAAGACCGCCGCATCGTGCCGGGCCTGAGCGTGCGCGAGAACCTGCGCCTGGGCCTGATCGCCGGCAAGCACCGACACACCGAGCGCGATCGCTTCGCCGAAATCGCGCAGACTTTCCCGCGCCTTGCCGAACGCATGGACCAGGACGGCACGTCGATGTCGGGCGGCGAGCAGCAGATGCTGGCCATCGCGCGCGCCTTGATGAGCAAGCCACGCATGATCCTGCTCGACGAGCCCAGCGAGGGCATCATGCCGCTGCTGGTGCACGAGATGTTCGAGCTGTTCCAACGTTTGAAGCGCGACGGCACGACCATTCTGCTGGTCGAACAGAACGTCGAGCGCGCGCTGCAGATCTCCGACCGCGCCTATATCGTCGACCAGGGCCGCATCGTGCACCAGGGCGACGCCCAGGCGCTGCTGGACGACCGTGAGATCCAGGAGCGCTATTGCGCGGTGTAGCGCCGGCCTACTCGAACCCCGGTTCTTCGCCAAACGGATGAAAGTCGGGCATGTCGGTCGACACGCGGTCAGGGAACACCGCCGCACGCTTTTCCAGGAAGGCGCTGACGCCTTCGCGCGCATCGGCCGAGCGGCCGCGCGACTGGATCGCACGGCTGTCGATGCGGTGCGCCAGCATCGGGTGCTGGGCGCCGGCCATGCGCCACAGCATCTGCCGCGTCAGCGCCACCGACACCGGCGCCGTATGGTCGGCGATCTCGCGCGCCAGCGCGCGTGCGGCGGGCAGCAGGTCGGCAGCGTCATGCACGCTGCGCACCAGGCCTCGCGCCAATGCTTCGTCGGCGTCGAAGATGCGGCCGGTCATGCACCATTCCAGCGCCGTCTGCAGGCCCACCAGTCGGGGCAGAAACCAGCTCGACGCGGCTTCGGGCGTGATGCCGCGGCGCGCGAAGACGAAGCCGAAGCGCGCGTCGCGGCTGGCCAGCCGCAGGTCCATCGGCAGCTGCATCGTCATGCCAATGCCCACCGAGGCGCCGTTGATGGCGCCGATCAACGGCTTCAGGCTGCGGTACATGCGCAGCGTGACCATGCCGCCGCCGTCACGGTAGACCTCGCCCTGACCGGTGTCCACGCGCAGCGTTTCGCGCGCGGCGTCCGGGCGCGCGGCGTAGTCGAAGGTCTGGCCGCCCGACGACAGGTCGGCACCGGCACAGAAGGCGCGCCCGGCGCCGGTGACGATGACGGCGCGCACGCCATCGTCGGCATCCGTCTGGTCGAACACCGCCAGCAGTTCGTCGCGCATGCGGTTGTCGAACGCGTTGAGCTTGTCGGGCCGGTTCAGCGTGACGGTGGCAATGCCGTCTTGCACGTCGTAGAGCAGGGTTTGCAGGGCAGGCAGCGGCATGGTGGACTCCGTGGCGGGGGCTCGACCGTACGCGCATCACCGACGCGGCGCTGTCGCCGGCAAGACGGCGCTGCGGCGCCCGCGCGTCGACAATGCAGCGCCAATATACGAAGGAGACACCGCATGGCTGGACGACTCGACGGCAAGGTCGCGATCATCACCGGCGCCGGTTCAGGCATCGGCCGCGCTGCGGCGCTGCTGTTTGCGCAGGAAGGCGCGCGCCTGGTGCTGGGCGACAAGACCGAGGCCGTGCACGCGACCGCGCAGGCGGTCACCAGTGCCGGCGGCAGCGCGGTGGCGCTGCAGATCGACGCCGGGCTTGAGCCCGACGTGGCGCGCCTGGTGGCGACCGCGGTCGAGCGCTTCGGCCAGCTCGACGTGGCCTTTGCCAACGCCGGCATCAGTGGCGGCATGCCCGGCATCTTCGAGCTCACGCCCGAGGCCTGGACCGAGGTGCTGCGCGTCAACCTGATCGGCCCCTGGCTGATGGTCAAGCACGCCGGCAAGCACATGGCCGACGCCGGCCGCGGCGGCGCCATCGTCTGCACCGCATCGGTGGCCGGCATTCGGTCGGGCGCCGGCGGGCCGGCCTATTCAGCGTCCAAGGCTGGCGTCATCAACCTGACGATGGTGGCGGCGCAGCAGCTGTCCGACACCGGTGTTCGTGTCAACGCGATCTGCCCCGGCCTGACCGAGACCGGCATGACGCAGCCGACCTTCGACTACGCCAAGATCAAGGGCGTGACGCACAAGATCGGCCGCCTGAACCCGCTGCGCCGCGCTGCACAGCCGCTGGAGCTGGCGCAGGTGGCACTGTTCCTGGCGTCGGACGAGGCCAGTTACGTCAATGGTCAGGCGATCGCGGTCGACGGCGGACTGTCGAGCTCTCACCCGGTGACGCGGCAGCTGACGGGGCAGACCGCGGTGTGACTGCCGCAACGCAGGGCCGACGGCTGCAGGCCCTGCGACTCAAGCACGCCTGAGCTCGACGCCGCTGTTGCGCACCCGCATCACGCCGTCCTTGCGAACCTCGACCACATCGCCCTCGGCCAGACGGTATTCGGCCACGCCGGTCGACTGCCAGTGGGGTTGGCCATCTTGCAGCGTTGGGTCTGCGGCCATTTGCTCATAACCGCAAACCTTGTAGGTCCTGCCGTCGGAGCCCTCGGCGTGGAACGACTCGAGCAGTTGAAGCTTGCGCTCCATGGCACCCTCCTTCCGGATTGTCGACAAACAGCGCCACCACGACGGCGGCGCCCCTGGTGGGTAGAGGCCGGCGTGACGGCCGAGTTCCTTCGAGCCCTAGAGCCTGCTGCAGCGAGGCCCTTCCTACAATGACCCAAGTCATTCTTGGAGCACATCATGATCGTCGAGCGCATCTGGACCGCAAACGCCTATCGCAACTACAATTATCTGATCGCCTGCCCCGAAACCGGCGAAGCGCTGGCCATTGATCCGCTGGACCATCAGAAGTGCCTGGCCGCCGCCAAAGACAAGGGCTGGCAGATCACGCAGATCCTGAACACGCACGAACACCATGACCATACCGGCGGCAACGCCGCGGTGGTGGCCGCCACCGGCGCCAAGATCATCGCCCACCACAAGGCCGGCGCGCGCATCGAGGGCGTCGACCGCGGCGTGAAGGCCGGCGACGTGATCAAGGTCGGCAAGACCGTCGAACTCGAATGTCTGGACACCCCCGGCCATACCATGTGCCACATCTGCCTGCGCTCGCACACCGAGCGGCCGGCCCTGTTCTCGGGCGACACGCTGTTCAATGCCGGTGCCGGCAACTGCCACAACGGCGGCAATGCCGAAGTCCTGTACACCACCTTCGTCGAGCAGCTGGCGCGGCTGCCCGACCACACGCAGGTCTACCCCGGGCACGACTACCTTGAGAACAACCTGCGCTTCACGCTGGCGCGCGAGCCCGACAACGCTGCGGCCCAGGCGCTGCTGCCCGCCGTGAGCGACCAGGATCCAGCCACCCTGCAGATCACCACGCTGGGCGAGGAAAAGCAGATCAACACCTTCTTGCGCCTGACCAGCCCGAGCGTCATTGCGGCGCTGCGAGACGCATTTCCCGATCTGCCCGACAACCCCGATCCGAAGACCGTGTTCGTGAAGCTGCGCGAACTGCGCAACAGCTGGTAGGCATCGTCGGCGGCGACGGCGCGTTGGCGCTGGATCCGGCCCTGAGCGACGTCGTTCGGCAGCTGGGCCCGCGTACGCCACCCCGGGGTTTCCACCGCTCATCGGCTGCGGGCGGCACCCCTATAGTGGGTTTCGAAAAAGTGAACGACCGTTCGCTTGACCTGCATCGGCACCGGCGCAGAGTGGCGGGTCGTGTCGCTTCCATCCAAAGGGACGTGGAGAAGCCATGACAAAGATTCGAAGCTGGGCCCTGGCGGCCCTGGCCGCTGCGCTGCTGGCAGCTTGTGGCGGCAACGACCCCGAAGTCGCCGGCAGCGGCGAACCGGCGGGCGCGCCCACCACGGCAGGCACGTTCAGTGCCATCGTGAGTTTCGGTGACAGCCTGTCCGATGTCGGCACCTACGCCCCCGCGACGTCGATCACCGGCAACGGCCAGCCGCCCTACCTGGGCGGCAAGTTCACCACCAACGGTGCCGCCGGCACGGTGTGGGTCGAAAACGTCGCTGCCACGCTGGGCATCATCACCACGCCGGCCGAGGTCGGTTTTGCCGGTCAGTCGGTGCACTGCCCGGCCGCCGCCAACCCGGCGCTGGCCAACACCTGCACGGCCTACGGCCAGGGTGGGGCCCGCGTGACCGACCCCAATGGCATCGGCAAGGCCACCGGCGCGCTGACGGTGCCGCTGAAGACGCAGATCGCCAACCACCTGCAGCGATTCACGAAATTTCGCGACAGCGACCTGATCCTGATCTGGAGCGGCAACAACGACGTCTTCATCCAGTTCGGCGCCTTTGCCGCTGCGGCCACGCAGATCAAGACCGATGCCGCCACCGGCGTCATCTCGTCCGACGAAGCCGGCCGCCGCCTGTTCCAGGCGCAGTCTGCCGCGCAGGAAGAAATGAAGAAGGCCGCGCTCGAGCTGTCGGGCTATGTGAAGGACGAGATCCTGGCCAAGGGCGGTCGCTACGTGTCCGTCTTCAACCTGCCCGACTCGGCGTCATCGCCCTTTGGTGCCAGCCTGCCGGCCGATGCGCGCGGCGTGCTGTCGACCCTGGTCGACACCTTCAACCTGTGGCTGCGGGATGGCTTGACCGGCGTGGCCGTGCAGATCGTCGACCAGAACACCAAGGCCAAGGACATCACCGCCAACCCGGGCAGCTACGGCCTGACCAACAACTCCGTGCCAGCCTGCGACGGCACGATCATCGGGGCGCTGACCGGTGGCCGCGTCACGGACGGTTCATCGTTGTTCTGCAACACCACCACCGGCGCGCCCTTCGATGCGCTGCGCACAGGCGCCAGCGTCACCACCTGGCAGTTTGCCGACAGCGTGCACCCGACCACGGGCGGCCACCGCATCATCAGCGACTACGTGCTGCAGCAGTTGCGCGCGTTCGGCTGGATCAAGTGACACCCGCACCCGACAAGGACAACCATGACTCAGACCCTTCGTCCCCTCGTGCTGGGCCTGGCCGGCTTGCTGCTGGCCAGCGTGGCAGCCCAGGCCCAGGAATCGACCGTCAAGCTGGGCGTGATCCGCTACACGACGAAAGAAAAGACCAACGGCGTCACCGGTGTCGGCATCCCGCCCGGCGCCGACGCCTCGGTGGGTGATGCCGACACCTTGCTGTTCACCTACGAGTACTCGTTCACGCCCAGCCTGGGCGTCGAATTCGTGCTCGGCGTACCGCCCAAGATCAAGGCCGATGCCTCGGGCAGCGTGGCCTTTCTCGGCGAGGTGCTGACCGCGCGCAACGTGGCGCCCACGCTGCTGCTCAACTACCACTTCATGGACCCCGGCAGCCGCGTGCGACCCTACGTGGGCCTGGGCGTGAACTACACCAGGTTCGTGCGCATCCGTACGCCCTATGCCTGGGACGTGCAGATGTCCGACTCCCTCGGCTGGGCGGCACAGGTCGGGGTCGACGTCGCGATGGACAAGCGCTGGGGCCTGTTCGCCAGCATCGGCGCGGCCAAGGTGCGCAGCAAGCTGGTCGCCACCGGCGCCACCGTGCTGCAGAGCACCATCGACTTCAAGCCGATCACCTACGCTTTCGGCGCGTCGATGCGCTTCTGATCGACCCCCGGCGGCCGCCGCTGTGGCCGTAAATTGATTCGACGCGGCTTTGCCGCTGCCACGCGGCGCCACACTGGGCCGATGGTCAAAGTGCCGACGACCCATGGCCACGACCGCTGCGCGGCCGCTGATGCTGTGGTGGCCGACGCCGGCCAGTTGCCCCTGCCCTGGGCCGACGCCTCGCCTCGCCTGGGAATCGTCCGGCGCCTGCAGGCCGGCTGGGTTCAGCAGCGCGCCAAGGCCCTGCTTGCCCACGCACACCAACGTTCGGCCTATTACCGCCGGCACCATGCCGGCTGGCAGCCCGCAGACGGCTGGGCGGCACTGCCGCCGGTGCACAAGGCCGATCTGATGGTGCACTTCGACGATTGGGTGACCGACCCGCGCATCACGCTGCCGGCGGTGCGGGCCTTCGTCGCTGACCCGCAACGCATCGGCACCGACTTTCTCGGCCGCTACGCCGTGTGGTCGAGTTCGGGCACCACCGGCGAGCCGGGGCTGTTCTTGCACGACGGTCAAGCGCTGGCGACCTATGCCACGCTGGTGGCCGGCCGTGGAGACGCCGGCCGGCTGGGTGCCGGGCTGTGGCAGCAGATGGCGCTGCGCGGCGGGCCGGCCGTGCTCCTGGTCGCTACCCAGGGCCACTACGCCGGGATAAGTTTCTGGCAACGCCAGGCGCGGCTGCGCCCCGGGCTGGCCGCACCCCTGCACCAACTCTCGGTCACCCGGCCGCTGCCCGAACTGATCGAGGACCTGAACAGGCTGGCACCGATCTTTCTGTCGAGCTACCCCAGCATGTTGTCCGAGCTGGCCGAGGCGCAAGGCGACGGCCGGCTGCACATCCGGCCGGCGCTGCTGTGGGCCGGCGGCGAGGCGCTGGCCGACGCGGCGCGACAGCGCATCGAGCAGGCCTTTGAGGCGCCATTGGGCTGCGACTACGGCAGTTCGGAGATGCTCGTGATCGCCTGTGAATGCGCGCAGCACCACCTGCACGTCAACGACGACTGGGTGCTGCTGGAACCGGTGGATGAAGCCGGTCGGCCCGTGCCGCCGGGCCGGGCTTCGCACTCGGTGCTGATCAGCAACTGGGCCAACCGCGTGCAGCCCTTCATCCGCTACGACCTGGGCGACAGCATCACGGTGGCGACCTCGCCCTGCCCCTGTGGCGACCCGCGGCCCACGATCACGGTGCAGGGCCGCTGCGACGACGTGCTGCAGCTGGCGGGCGGTGCAGGCCAGCCCGTGCGGCTGACGCCGATGACGGTGGCCACGGTGGTCGAACAAGCCGTCGGCCGACTTCGCTTCCAGGTGCGTCAGAGCGCTGCCGACACGGTGTCACTTCGTCTGGCGCTGGCCGACAGCACGCAGCCGGGTGTCGACAAGGCCGCGGCGCTGGCAGCCCTGCGCAGCCTGCTGGACGAGCAGGGCCTGCGGCGCGTGCGCTTGCGCTTCGATCCGCAGGCACCGCAGGCCGAAGCCGGCAGTGGCAAGCTGCGCCAGGTCGTGCGCGACTGCAAGGCGCGCGACAGCACGCGGTCGGCGCAGGCACATCGACCCTGAACGCCGGTGTCGGCGTCAATGCGCGATGCACACCTTGCCGAACTGTGAGCCGCCTTGCAGGTGTGCCATCGCCGCCTTCAGCTCCTCGAAGGCAAACACGCGGTCGACCACCGGCTGCAGCCGGTGCTGGTCGATCGCGCGCAACATGGCCTCGAAACCATCTCGGTTGCCCACCGTGATGCCCTGCATCCGCACCTGCCGCGTGACGATCAGACCCAGCGCCGCACTCATCGCGCCGCCCGACAGCACCCCGATCATGGCCAGCACACCCCCTGGCCGCACGCAGCGCAGCGACTGCGGCAGCGTCTTCTCGCCGCCCAGTTCGACGATCAGGTCGTAGCCGCGCCCGCCGGTGATGTCACGCGTTGCCTTCGCCCACTCGGGTGTCTGGCGGTAGTTGATCGTGGCGTCGGCGCCGAGCGCGCGCACTCTGGCCTCGCGCTCGGCCGACGACGTGATCACCGTGACATGCGCGCCCAGCAATTTGGCAAAACTGACCGCAAACAGCGCCACGCCGCCGCAACCCTGCACCAGCACGCGGTCGCCCGGCCGTGTGGGCAGCACCGTGACCAATGCGCTCCAGGCCGTCAGTGCAGCGCAAGGCAAGGTGGCCGCCTCGAGGTCGCTCAGGTGCGCCGGCACTTTGCTGACACCCTGTTCCGACAGGCACATGAACTCGGTCATGGTGCCGTCGACCGGGCCGCCCAGCGTCTGCGTCAGCCGCTCGAGGTCGGGCTCACCGCTGATCCAGCGCTGGCTGAAGATCGGGCAGACGCGGTCGCCCACGGCCACCCGGGTGACGCCGGCGCCGACCTCGGTGACCACGCCCACACCGTCGGACAGCGGGATCAGCGGCAGGCTGCCGGTGTGGCTGCCATAACCGCGCAGCGGCACCAGCAGGTCGCGGTAGTTCAGCGACGAGGCCTTCATCTTCAGCACCACCTGCCCGGGGCCGGCGCTGGGCACGGGGCGGGTCGACAGCTTCAGGTGGTCCATGCCCCAGTCGCCTTCGATCTGGAAAACGCGCATCTCGGTTTCTCCTCGGCGTGCATCGTGGTTCGTCAGGCAACTGTACGGCGGTGCGCTGCCGTCAGCTGATAGATTCGATGCCCCCTCAGCTGCTGCGCCCTGCCCGCCATGAGCCACCGCATTCTTCCCGACCAGTTGCGCAGCGCGCGCTGGTTCGCACCCGACGACTTTCGCAGCTTCGGCCACCGATCACGCGTGCTGCAGATGGGCTACGCGCCGGCCGACTACGTGGGCAAGCCGGTGATCGCGATCATCAACACCTGGAGCGACGCCAACCAGTGCCACTCGCACTTCAAGCAGCGTGTCGACGACGTCAAGCGCGGCGTGCTGCAGGCCGGCGGCTTTCCGCTCGAGTTGCCGGCCATCAGCCTGTCGGAACCGATCGTGAAGCCGACCACCATGCTCTACCGCAACTTCCTGGCGATGGAGACCGAGGAGCTGCTGCGCAGCCACCCGGTGGATGGGGCGGTGCTGATGGGCGGCTGCGACAAGACCACGCCGGGGCTGACCATGGGCGCGTTGAGCATGGGCCTGCCCTTCATCTTCCTGCCCGCGGGGCCCATGCTGCGCGGCAACTGGCGCGGCCAGGTGCTGGGTTCGGGCAGCGATTCCTTCAAGTACTGGGACGAGCGCCGCGCCGGGCGCCTGAGCGAACAAGCCTGGCAAGAGATGGAAGCCGGCATCGCGCGCAGCCACGGCACCTGCATGACCATGGGCACCGCGGCCACCATGATGGGCATCGCCGAAGCCGTGGGCCTGACACTGCCTGGCGCCAGTTCGATCCCGGCGGCCGATGCCGGCCACATCCGCATGAGCGCCGAATGCGGTCGCCGCATCGTCGAGATGGTGTGGGACGACCTGACGCCGGCGCGGCTGCTGACCCGTCACAGCTTCGAGAACGGCATCGCCTGCGCGATGGCCATGGGCTGCAGCACCAATGCCATCATCCACCTGATCGCGATGAGCCGCCGCGCCGGCCTGGCGCTGACGCTGGACGACTTCGACAGGGTCAGCCGCAGCGTGCCGGTGATCGCCAACATCCGACCCAGTGGCGACACCTACCTGATGGAGGATTTCTACTACGCCGGCGGCCTGCCGGCGCTGCTGAACCGCATCCAGGGCCATCTGCACGGTGACGCGCTGACCGTCAACGGCCGCACGCTGGCACAGAACGTGGCCAGCGCGGAGGTGTTCAACGACGACGTGATCCGGCCGCTGTCCAACCCCATCTATGCCGAAGGCGCACTGGCCGTGCTGCGCGGCAACCTGGCGCCCGACGGTGTGTGCATCAAGCCCAGCGCGGTGGCGCCGCATCTGCTGCAGCACAGCGGCCGCGCGCTGGTGTTCGACGACTACCCGGCGCTGAAAAAAGCGGTCGACAACCCCGACCTGGACGTGACCGGCGACGACATTCTGGTGCTGCGTTATGTCGGCCCGCAGGGCGGCCCCGGCATGCCCGAATGGGGCATGCTGCCGATCCCGACCAAGCTGTTGAAGCAGGGCGTGAAGGACATGCTGCGCCTGAGCGACGCGCGCATGAGCGGCACCAGCTACGGCGGCTGCCTGCTGCACGTGCGCGCCCGAGGCCTTCGTCGGCGGGCCGCTGGCGCTGGTGCAGTCGGGCGATCGCATCAGCGTCGACGTGCCGGCGCGAACCATCCATCTGGACGTCAGCGACGACGAGATGGCCCGCCGCAGGGCCGCCTGGGTGCCGCCACCGCCGCGCTACGAGCGTGGTTACGGCTGGCTGTTCAGCCGCCACATCCTGCAGGCCGACCAGGGTTGCGACTTCGATTTCCTCGAGACCAGCTTCGGCGCCCCGGTGGCCGAGCCGGCGATCTTCTGAAGGCCGCACGATGACCGCCACCATGAACCCCGACACCCGACACCGGCTGATGGGCGTGAGCACGGCCACGCTGTGCACCGCCCTGTTCAAGCGCGGCCTGCGCAACCAGTTCATCCAGGACGTGCGGCCGCTGAACCCCGGGCTGCCGAACATGGTGGGCCCGGCCTTCACGCTGCGCTACGTGCCGGCGCGCGAAGACCTGAACCCGATCACGGTGTTCAACGATCAACATCACCCGCAGCGCAAGGCGGTCGAAGAATGCCCGCCCGGCGCGGTGTTCGTGATCGACAGCCGCAAGGACGCGCGCGCGGCTTCGGCCGGCGGCATCCTGGTCAGCCGACTGATGAAGCGCGGCGTGGCCGGCGTGGTCACCGACGGTGGATTCAGAGACAGCCCCGAGATCGCGCGGCTGTCGATCCCCGCCTATCACCAGCGGCCCAGCGCGCCGACCAACCTGACGCTGCACCAGGCGATCGACATCGACGTGCCGATCGGCTGCGGCGACGTGGCGGTGTGGCCGGGCGACATCGTGGTCGGCGACGCCGAAGGCGTGGTGCTGATCCCGGCCGCCATCGCCGACGACATCGCGGCCGAGGCGGTGGAGATGACGGTGTTCGAGGATTTCGTGCAGCAGCAGGTGATGGCGGGCCATTCGATCCTCGGCCTGTACCCACCGACCGACGAACAGGCCAGGCTCGACTTCGCAGCCTGGCGCCGGACCCAAGGCCGCTGAGCAAGCCGACATGAACATATCGATCCTGCGCATCGCTGCATCTCTGCCGCTGCTGCTGGCGGTGACGGCATCCATCGCCCAGGCCCGCTTCGACACCACGAACTCGGTCTTGACCGTTCCCACCATCGACGTCGACGGCCAGACCTACCGCGACCTGGCGGCGCGGCTGGACGCCGATGGCCGGCTGACCATCCTGGCACTGACCGCACCCACCCCGCCCGGTGGCCCCGACCTGGCCACGCGTGCGACCGCCGCCACCGCCACCGCCCAGGGCCATGCGCTGTGCCAGACGATCCGCCCGTTCTACTGGGAGATCGGAGACGCGGCGCAACGCCTGGCGGGGGCTTCGATCGACGCGCCCGGCAGCCTGCTGCACCATGACGCCGGCTCGGTGATGCCGATCGCATCGGCGTCGAAGTGGCTGTACGGCGCCTATGTGGCCGAGCGCCGCAACGGGGCACCGACCGAAGACGACATTCGCTTCCTGAACTTTCACAGTGGCTACACCAGCTTTGCACCCAATGGCTGCCAGGCCGGCGACACCGTGGCGTCTTGTGTGGCGCGCGACAACAACGGCGTGCTCACGCCAGCCCATGTCGGGCGCTTCTCCTACGGCGGCGGCCACATGCAGAAGCACGCCAGCCTGGGCGCACCCGGCATGGCACTGGGCGCGCTGGACAGTGCCGGGCTGGCGGTCGAAATGCGCAGACTGCTCGGCACCGAGATCAACTTCAGCCTCAGTCAGCCGCAGCCGGCCGGCGGCGTGCGCAGCACCGCAGCCGACTACGCCACCTTCCTGCGCAAGCTGCTGAAGCGCCAGCTGAAGCTGGCCGACCTGCTCGGCAGCTTTGCCGTCTGCACCAACCCCGCAAGCTGTGCCAGCGCGCTGAACACCCCGGTGCCGAGCGCGCTGAGCTGGCACTACGGCCTGGGCTACTGGATCGAAGACGACCCGGGCGGTGATGGCGCGTTCAGCAGCGCCGGGGCTTTCGGCTTCTATCCGTGGATCGATGCCGACCGGCGCTACTACGGCGTGATCGCACGCGTGGCCGCCGCCGGCGGTGCCGGCTTCGATTCGGCCGCCTGCGGCGCGATGATCCGCAAGGCCTGGTCCAGCGGTGTCGTGGTGACCAGCGTGCGCTGACGGGGCACCGGCAACATGCCCACCCGAACCGCAGGGCCCGCACCCGCGGCCGACGCCCCCTGGGACGCCGTCATCATCGGCGCCGGCGCAGCCGGCCTGTTCTGCGCCGGCATCGCGGGGCAGCGCGGGCTGCGTGTGCTGCTGCTTGACCACAGCGACAAGATCGCCGAGAAGATCCGCATCTCGGGCGGTGGCCGCGCCAACTTCAGCAACCGAGAGCTTGACGCGCAGGCCCCGCACAAGCACTTCATCGGCGCCAACCCGCAGTTCTGCCGCTCTGCGCTGTCGCGCTACACGCCGGCCGACTTCATCGCGCTGGTCAGCCGCCACGGCATTGCCTTTCACGAAAAGCACAAGGGCCAGTTGTTCTGCGACCGTTCGGCCGACGACCTGATCCAGATGCTGCTGCACGAGGCCGGCAGCGGTGGCGTGCAGCATTGGCAACCCTGCCGCGTGGCCGCGGTGCAGCAGCAGGGCGACGGCCTGTACGCCATCGACACCGACCGCGGCAGCCTGCGCAGCCGCGCGCTGGTGGTGGCCAGCGGCGGCCTGTCGATCCCCAAGATCGGCGCCACCGACTTCGGCCATCGGCTGGCGCGGCAGTTCGGCCTGCGCCTGGTCGAGACCCGCCCCGGCCTGGTGCCGCTGACCTTCGACGGCGAGGGCTGGGCGCCCTATGCCGGGCTGGCCGGCCTGGCACTGCCGGTGCGCATACAGACCGGCGCGTCGACCGGGCGCGTGGACTTCGACGAGGACCTGCTGTTCACGCACCGCGGCCTGTCGGGGCCGGCGGTGCTGCAGATCTCCAGCTACTGGCAACCGGGCACGCCGATCAGCATCGACCTCGCACCCGACACCGACCTGCCGGCCGCGCTGAGCCAGGCCAAGACCCGTTCGCGCCGCCTGCTCGCCAACGAGCTGGCCGCCCTGGTGCCGGGTCGCCTGGCCGATGCGTGGGTGCAGCAGGACGCCGACTGGCAGCGCCCGGTGGCCGAGGTGTCGAACAAGGCGCTGGCACGGCTCGCCGAACAGCTGGCGCGCTGGCAGCTGCTGCCCACCGGCACCGAGGGCTATCGCAAGGCCGAGGTGACACTGGGCGGCGTCGATACGCGCGACCTGTCGTCGCGCACGATGGAATCGACGCAGCCGGGCCTGTACTTCATCGGCGAGGTGGTCGACATCAGCGGCTGGCTGGGCGGCTACAACTTCCAGTGGGCCTGGTCCAGCGCCCATGCCTGTGCGATGGCCTTGCCCGGCTGAGCGAGCCCGGCCCCCGGTGCGAAACGCGCCGCACCTGGGGCCAGAATCGAGGCTTGCCGACCAGCGGCGCCGTTGCCGCGTCAACCCACTGCAGGAGTCGCCATGCAAGCCGAGCAGAATGAATTGATCACCCGGGTCGGGCCGGGCACGGCCTGTGGCGCCTTGCTGCGCCAGTACTGGCAGCCGGTGGCACTGGTCGACGAGTTCGACGCGCAGCTGGCACCGGGCATGGACCAGCGCCCCTTGAAGGCGGTGCGCGTGCTGGGGCAGGACTTCATCCTGTTTCGGGACGAGCGCCAGCAGTGGGGTCTGCTGGACCGCGACTGCCCGCACCGCGGCGCCGACCTGGCCTTTGCGCGCCATGAAGGCGACGGCGTGCGCTGTCCCTTTCACGGCTGGAAGTTCGACGCCAGCGGCCGCTGTCTGGACACACCGGCCGAGCCTGTCGGCAGCAAGCTGTGCGAGCGCGTGCGCCAGACCAGCTACCCGGTGATCGAACGCAGCGGCGTGCTGTTCGGCTGGTTCGGCGCACCCGACAAGGCACCGCCCTTCCCGGCTTTCGACTGCTTTGCCGCACCGTCGACGCACGTGTTTGCCTTCAAGGGCCTGTGGCATTGCAACTGGCTGCAGGCTTTCGAGGTCGGCATCGATCCGGCGCACACCTCGTTCCTGCATCGGTTTCTCAACGACGCGCCGCTGGCGGCGATCGGCATCAATCCCGCCGGCAAGCAGTTCCGCAGCGCCAGCCTGGGTGACTTCGGCGGCGAACAGTGGCCGATGACACGCGTGATGCGCGAGTTCCACCAGCCCGACATCAGCTTCGAGGCCAGACCCTGGGGCCTGCAGATCACCACGCTGCGCTCGATGACACCCGAGCTCACGCACGTGCGCGTGACGCACGGCATCTTTCCGCAGACCTTCGTGATCCCGCTGTCACCCACGCTGACGATCACGCAGATGCACGTGCCGGTGGACGACACGCACACCTACTGGTTTTCGTTCTTCACCAGTTTTGCCGAGCCGGTGGACAAGGATGCGATGCGCCGCCAGCGCGCACAGTTCATCGCCCTGCCCGACTACGTGCCCAAGGCCGGCCGCCACAACGGCTGGGGCTTCGACGCTGCAGAGCAGCGCAGCAGCACCTTTCTGGGCATGGGCGAGGAAGACATCAACGTGCACGACCAATGGGCGGTGGAGAGCATGGGCGCGATCCAGGACCGCACGCGCGAGCACCTGGGCACCAGCGACAAGGTGATCATGGCCAATCGGCGGACGCTGCTGGCGGCCATCGCCGCGGTGCAGGCCGGGCAGACGGCGCCGGGCGCGGCCGATGCCGCGCTGGCCGCACAGATGCTTGGCCCCGACACCGTGGACGGCATCGCTCCGGCCGGCACCTGGAGCTCATGGTGGAAGGACCAGGCCCAGGCCAAGCGCGACCACGCACCCTGGACGCAGGCATCCCCCGCGCAGACGCCTTCCTCACAGCCCGCATGAGCGACTTCGCCGAACGCTGCGGCGTGCACGACGCCGCGCGCGAACAGGCGCTGCAGCAGACCCTGCACACCATCGAGGCCGCGGGGCTGGACCTGGTGCGCATCGGCTGGTGCGACCTGCACGGCGACGTGCGCGGCAAGACCGTGGTTGCCGCCGCCGTCGAACGCACGCTGCGCCAGGGCATCGGCATGGTCAGCACGCTGATGCTGAAAGACACCTCGGACCGCACCGCGTTCAAGGTCTTCGAGCCCGGCGGCACGCAAAGCCTGCCGGGCTTCGGCCAGGCCAACAACCTGCAACTGCTGCCCGACCCGACCAGCTTCAAGGCCCTGCCCTGGGCCGAGGGCAGCGGCTGGCTGCGTGCCCAGCCCTGGTTCCAGGACGGCACGCCGGTGCCGCTGGACACGCGCCGCGTGCTGCAGCAGGCGCTGGACCGGCTGCAGCATGCAGGTTATGTCATGCGTTGTGGTCTCGAAATCGAGTTCCACATCTACCGCATCGTCGACAGCGGCCCGCAGCTCGACCCGATGCGTGCTGCCTGGCCCGGTGAACCGCCGCGGGTGACGATGATTCACCCCGGCTACAAGCTGCTGAGCGAAGCCTGGTTCGACATGGCCGAAGAGCCGCTGCGCATCGTGCAGCGCACCGCGCAGGCGCTCGGGCTGCCGCTGCTGTCGCTGGAGCTTGAACTCGGCCCCTCGCAGGTCGAGGCCGTGTTCGAAGTCAGCGACGCGCTGACCGCGGCCGACAACATGGTGCTGTTTCGCAACGCCGTGAAGATGGCGCTGCGTCGTGCCGGCTACCACGCCAGCTTCGTCTGCCGGCCGCCGTTCCCCAACATCATGTCCAGCGGCTGGCACCTGCACCAGTCGCTGCTGCACCGCGAAACCGGTGCCGCGGCCTTTGTCCGCGACAGCCCGGCCGCCGACAGCACGGCGATCGACGCCGCACATACGCTGTCGGACCTGGGCGAGCATTGGCTGGCCGGGTTGCTGGCGCATGGTCGCGGCATGGCCGTGTTCTGCACGCCCACGGTCAACGGTTACGGCCGCTTCAAGCCGAACGCACTGGCGCCGCAATCCCTCTTGTGGGGTCGCGACAACCGTGGCGCCCTGCTGCGCGTGGTGGGCGGCAGCGGCGACGCGGCCACGCGCATCGAGAACCGCCTGGGCGAGCCCGCCGCCAACCCCTACCTGTACATGGCGGCACAGGTCCACGCCGGCCTGGACGGCATCGAGCGCCGGCTGCGCGCACCGCCGGCAACCGACGCACCCTATGGCACCACCGATGCGGCCCGCCTGCCCACCAGTCTGAACGAGGCGCTGAAGGCACTGGCCGACGACCACGTGCTCACCCAGGCCTTCGGCGCCGACTTTGTCGCCTACCTGCAGCGCATCAAGCAGTCAGAGTGCGACCGCTACGACGACGCGGCCGACAAGGACGAGTTCCAGCGCCGCGAGTACTTCAGCCGCCTGTAGGGCAGCCTGCAAGACCCCTGCGCTTGCAGACCCACCGACCAAAACGCATCAACCGGCCGCAGCGTAGGCCGCCGCCAGCCAGCGCTTGAGGTCGGCGTCGATCTCACCCGGCTGGCCCAGGCGCACGGTGTAAGGGCACATGCCGCCGGGCGGAACGACTTTGAGCCGCGTGTGCGGCGGCAGGTCCTTGACGTTCAGTCCGATCTCGATCAGGTCCTTGGTGGCCGGGCCCAGCATCGCAAACTGCTTCTTGCGGCGCAGGCTGATGTAGCTCTTCTTCGGCGCTTGTTCGAAGGGTCCGAAACCATCGATGACGGCCATCACGGCGTCGTGCAGCGGCCTCAGATGCGCTTTCGCGCCGCTGTAGATCCCGCCCAGCGGGTCACCGTCGTCGGCCGCGGATGCAACGCCCGTGCTCGCGCCGTCCAGCATCGCCAGCAGCGCCGCGTAGGTCGGCCCCTGCACGGTGACCACCAGGTTGGCGTCGCCGTAACCCAGCGCGTGCTGCGCCATCAGCCAGCCGCGTTTGTCGCCATGCTTGACCAGTCCACTGGCCGCCAGTGCGCTGTGCAGCTCGGCGATCGATCTGCCGGTCTTGCCCTGGATGTTGCGCAACTGGGTCAACGTGGCGGCGTTCGGGTCGGCCATGGCGATCTCCCTGGGCGGCAGCGGTCGGTGTTCACCGCAAGAGCGCCATCGTTGGGCAGCGGCGCCCGCGGGACAAGAGGGCCGACCCCGATGGCCGCCTGCGCCGGCGCGCGGTGCGAAACTGTGCGCATGGCCTTGCCTCGGGTCGTCATCATCGGCTGCGGTTTCGGCGGCCTGGCGGCGGTGCGCGCGCTGGCGCAGGCGCCGGTGGACGTCACGCTGATCGACCGCACCAACCACCACCTGTTCCAGCCGCTGCTGTACCAGGTTGCCACCGCGGGGCTGTCAGCGCCGGCGGTGGCGGCACCCGTGCGCCACATCCTGCGCCGCCAGATGCGCAGCGGCAGGCTGACGGTGCTGCAGGCCGAAGCGCATCGGGTCGACGTCGGCGGGCACCGGGTGTTGCTGGAAGACGGCTCGGCGCTGCCCTACGAGCACCTGATCGTGGCAGCCGGCGCGATCAACAGCTGGTTCGGCCACGACGACTGGGCGCGCCATGCCCCAGCGCTGAAAACCCTGGCCGATGCGCTGGCCATCCGCGCCAGGGTCATCGGCGCCTTTGAACGGGCTGAGCGCTGCAGCGACCCGGCCGAGCGCCAGACCTGGCTGAATTTTGTCGTCATCGGCGGCGGGCCTACCGGGGTCGAACTGGCCGGTACGCTGGTCGAGATCGCGCGCCACACCCTGCCCGGCGAGTTTCGTCATATCGATTCGCGCCAGGCCCGGGTCTGCCTGGTCGAAGGCGCCGAGCGGCTGCTGGGCGCCTTCGACCCCGAGTCGTCGGCCAGCGCCGCCGCCCAGTTGCAGCGGCTGGGCGTCGAGCTGCTCACCAGCGCCCGCGTGACCGCCATCGACGACGGCGGCGTCACGTTGCAGACGGTGCAGGGTGAACAACGGCTGGCAGCGCGCACCGTGCTGTGGGCCGCGGGCGTGGCCGCCTCGCCGCTGGGCCGCCAGATTGCGGCCGACTGCGGCCTGCAGGCCGACCGCGCGGGGCGGGTGCCGGTGCTGCCCGACCTGAGCCTGCAGGGCCACCCCGAGATCAGCGTGATCGGCGACATCGCCACCGCCTTCAGCAAGGGCCAGCCCGTACCGGGCGTCAGCCCGGCGGCCAAGCAGATGGGGCGCCGGGCTGCGCACAACCTGCTGGCCCGGCTGCAGGGCAGGTCCACGCGGGCCTTCATCTATGCCGACTACGGCAGCCTGGCCACGCTGGGGCGCAAGGCCGCGGTGGTGCAACTTCCGCTGGGCCGGCTGGGCACGCTGCGTCTGTCGGGCTACGCGGCCTGGCTGTTCTGGTTGTTCGCCCATGTGTACTTCCTGATCGGCTTTCGCAACCGCTTGATGGTGCTCACCGACTGGGCCTGGAACTACTGGACCTTTGCCCGCCATGCGCGCGTGGTGGCGCAAGCTGAAGCGGCACCGCGTCCCTAGGAGGCTGTCGGGCTTTGGGTCGGGTCCGCGTTGGGCCAGGAAACAGGCTCAGCCTAGGCGCAATGCACAGCGATACCCAGAGGTATCGCGAGCATTTGCAACGACGGATGGGCCCGTTTCCTGGCCCACCCCGAAGGGCCGGGGCGCGGGCCCGACCCAAAGCCCGACAGCCTCCTAGAATCCGCGCTTCCCTTGCCGATCGAGCCCGCCATGGACACACGCACCTCCCCGATCCGACTGCGCATCGACCGCCTGCGCGAGCTGCTGCAGCGCGAACGGGTGCAGGCGCTGCTGGTGCCGTCGAGTGACCCGCACCTGTCGGAATACCTGCCCGGCCACTGGCAGGGGCGCGAGTGGTTCTCGGGCTTCACCGGATCGATGGGCACGCTGGTGGTGACCGCCGAGCAGGCGCTGCTGTTCGCCGACAGCCGCTACTGGGGGCAGGCCGAGCGCGAACTGGCCGGCACCGGCGTGACGCTGGAACGAATTGCCACCGGCACATCGCCGGCCCACATCGACTGGCTGGCCACCCATGTGGCACGCGGCCAGACGGTGGCGGTGGACGGCCAGGTGCTGGGTCTGGCTGCCGCACTGGCGCTGCAGGCGGCGCTGGACAAGGCCGGCGTGCTGCTGCGCACCGACCGCGATCTGCTGGCCCCGGTGTGGCCAGAGCGCCCGGCGCTGCCGACGGCGCCGGTCTACGAACACCGCGCGCCGCACGCCACGCAGTCGCGCGCAGCCAAGCTGGCGGCGGTGCGCGAAGCGATGGCGCGCCAGGGCGCGACGCAGCACTTTGTGTCCACCGTCGACGACATCGCCTGGATCACCAATCTGCGCGGCAGCGACGTCGACTACAACCCGGTGTTCCTGGCGCACCTGCTGATCGACCTCACCGGTGCCACGCTGTTCGTCGGCGACGGCAAGATCGACGCGGCGCTGCGCAGCGCCCTGGCCGCAGACGGCATGCGGCTGGCGCCCTACGCGCAGGCCGGCGCGACGCTGGCCGCCTTGCCCGCCGACACGGTGCTGCTGATCGACCCCAAGCGTGTGACCTGCGGCCTGCGCCAGGCGGTGCCGGCCGTGGTGAAGGTGGTCGAGGCCATCAACCCCAGCACGCTGCTGAAGAGCTGCAAGAGCGCGGCCGAGGCGGCCCATGTGCGGGCCGCGATGGTCGAGGACGGCGCCGCGATGTGCGAGTTCTATGCCGACTTCGAACAGTCGCTGGCGCGCGGCGAGCGCTGGAGCGAACTCGACGTTGCCGAGCGGTTGTCGGCCGCACGCGCGCGGCGCTGTGATTTCGTGGGCCTGAGCTTTCCGGTCATCGCGGGTTTCAACGCCAACGGCGCCATGCCGCACTACCGCGCCACGCCCGAATCATTCGCCATGATCGACGGTGACGGCCTGCTGCTGATCGACAGCGGCGGCCAGTACCTGGGCGGCACCACCGACATCACGCGCGTGTGGCCGATCGGCCAGGTCAGCGCGGCCATGAAGCGCGACTACACGCTGGTGCTCAAGGGCACGATGGCCTTGTCGCGCGCCCGCTTTCCGCGCGGCACACCGTCACCGATGCTCGACGCCATCGCGCGTGCGCCGATGTGGGACCAGGGCATCGAGTTCGGCCACGGCACCGGCCATGGCGTGGGCTACTTCCTGGCCGTGCACGAGGGCCCGCAGAGCATCAGCAAGGCCGTGCCCACGTCCGAAATGGCGATGCAGCCGGGCATGATCACGTCGATCGAGCCCGGCGTGTACCGCAGCGGCCAATGGGGCGTGCGCATCGAGAACCTGGTGCTCAACGTGCCGGCAAGCACCGAAGAAGCCGGCGGCTTCGGCGAATTCCTCGAATTCGAGACGCTGACGCTGTGCCCGATCGACACGCGCTGCATCGCGCGCAAGCTGCTGCGCGCCGATGAGATCGACTGGCTCAACCGCTACCACCGGATGGTGCGCGAACGCCTGTCGCCGACCGTCAGCGGCGACGCGCTGGCCTGGCTGATCCTGCGCACCGAGCCCCTGTGAGCGCCGGCGCCACGGCACCGCCGCTGGCGCTGGGGGTGGACCTGGGCGGCACCAAGATCGAAGCGCGGCTGCTGGCAGCCGACGGCTGCGAGGTCTGGCGCGCGCGTGTGGCCACGCCGGCCGGCGACTACCCTGCCATCCTGGATGCCATCGCCGACCTGGTGCAACAGGCCGATACCCTGAGCCTGGGCGCGTTCACGCTGGGCATCGGCACACCGGGCAGCGCCACGCCGGCCGGGCTGATGAAGAACTGCAATTCGACCGTGCTCAACGGCCGTCCCTTGCAACACGACCTGCAGCAGCGGCTGCAGCGTCCACTGCGCCTGGCCAACGACGCCAACTGCCTGGCGCTGAGCGAGGCCACCGACGGCGCCGGCGCCGGTGCGGTCGTGGTCTTCGCCGCCATCATCGGCACCGGCACCGGGGCCGGCATTGCGGTGCACGGCCGCGTGCTGACCGGGCCCAACGGCCTGGCCGGTGAATGGGGCCACAACCCGCTGCCCTGGGCCGACGCGGCCGACCCCAGGCCCGAGTGCTACTGCGGCCAGCGTGGCTGCATCGAGGCCCTGGTCAGCGGCCCGGCGCTGGCACAGGACCATCTGGCGCAGACCGGCCAGGCGCTGGACGGCCCGCGGCTGGCGCAGGCATCGGCCGCCGGTGACGCCGCTGCACAGGCCACGCTGGACCGCCACGCCTCACGCCTGGCGCGCGCGCTGGCCTCGGTGATCAACCTGCTGGACCCGGACGTGATCGTGCTCGGCGGCGGCGTTTCGCGCATGGCACACCTGTACGAGCAGGTGCCGCAGCTGTGGGGCCGCTGGGTGGTGTCGGGTGGACAGCACGACGAGGTGCGGACCCGGCTGCTGCCCAGCCTGCATGGTGACGCCTCGGGCGCGCGCGGCGCAGCCTGGCTGTGGCGTTGGCCTGCGTCAGTCGACCAGGCAGGGCCGGGGCACGCGCTGACCCCAGCTGCGCTGCAGCTGGAGTAGATCGGACAGCGGCAGCGGCGGCGACACCAGGTAGCCCTGCAGCTCCTGACAACCGGCCTCGGTCACGGCCTGCAGCTGCGCGGCCGACTCCACGCCTTCGCACACCGTGCGCATGCCCAGCGTGGTGGCCAGTTGCGCGATCATCTGCACGATGGCACGGGCGTCGTTTCGCACCAGCACCTCGTTGACGAAGGCGCGGTCGATCTTCAGCGTGTCGAAGGGAAAGCGGCGCAGGTAGGCCAGCGACGAATAGCCGGTGCCGAAATCGTCGAGCGCCACGCGCACGCCCAGACTGCGCAGCGCATGAAGCTTGTCCAGCGCGCCGTCGGCGTCGTCCATGAACACCGACTCGGTGATCTCGAGCTCGAGCCTCGAGGGCTGCATCCGCGTTTCGCGCAGGGTGTCGCGCACCAGCGCCACGAACTGGTCATCGCGCAGCTGCAGCGGCGACACGTTGACCGCGACGGTCAGCGTGGCCAGCGGCCCGGTGGCCGCCAGACAGGCCTGGCGCAGCGCCCAGCGGCCCAGCTCGTCGATCAGGCCGCACTGCTCGGCCACGGCGATGAACTCGCTGGGGTCGACCTTGCCCAGCTCGGGATGTTGCCAGCGCATCAGTGCCTCGGCACCGCAGATGCGCCAGCGCGCGATGTCGACCTTGGGCTGCCAGTGCAGCGACATCTGGCCAGCATCCAGGGCCTGGCGCAGACCCTGCTCCAGCGACAGGCGTCGGCGGCTGCGCTCGCCGAACCGTGCCTCGTAGACGACAAAGCGCCCACGGCCCGAGGCCTTGGCGGCGTACAGCGCTGCGTCGGCGCGCGCCAGCAGCTCATCGACGTCGATGTCACCGTTGTCGGTATCTGCCACACCCACGCTGGCAGCAACGCGCAGGCTGCGCCCCCGCAGCGCCATGGGCTGCGCCAGGGCCTCGACCAGCCGCGCGGCCAGCACTTGCAGCGCCTGCACATCACCATCGGCAGTGACGAAGACGGCGAACTCGTCACCGCCCAGCCGCGCCACCAGGTCGGTCGGCCGCACGCAGTGGCGCAGGCGCTGGGCCACCGCTTTCAGCAGTTCGTCGCCGACGCTGTGACCCAGGCTGTCATTGACGGTCTTGAAGTGGTCCAGGTCCAGCATCAGCAGGGCCAGCGGTTGCCCCTGGTGCAGGGCCGCGCTGACGCTGTCGCGCAGCATGAAGCGGTTGGCCAGGCCGGTCAGTGAATCGCTGTGCGCCAGCCTGCGCAGCCGACGTTCGGCCTTGACCTTTTCGGTGACATCGGCCATCACGCCGCGCCAGCCCAGGGTCAGGCCACGCTCGTCGACCATGCGTTTGCCGTGGATCGACAGATGCCAGCCGACGCTGCCCGCCTGCATCGTCAGTTGCAGGTCCCTGAACGGGCGGCCCTGGTCCAGGGTCTGGCGCAGTGCGTCGGCACCCTTGAGGCTGCGGCGCCCGATCAGGTCCAGCAAACCATGGGCGCGGATGTCGGCATGGCTGGCACCCAGCAACTCGGCCAGGCGCGGCGACAGGTGGCGCAGGTGGCCGTCAGCGCCGGTCTCCCACAGGGCCTCGTCGGCATGCTGTTCGAAATCGTTCAGCAGCACGGTCAGCGTGCGCTCATGCCCTG
The DNA here is from genome assembly GCA_016707445.1 of Rubrivivax sp. GTDB lineage: Bacteria > Pseudomonadota > Gammaproteobacteria > Burkholderiales > Burkholderiaceae_C > Rubrivivax. The sequence continues at coordinate 500,867 of JADJHR010000003.1, read as the reverse complement.
CCGCCCGGGCCCGCTCACGCAGCAGGTCAGTCGAATGGCGCCACAGTGCCAGCGAGCCGATCGTCACCATGGGCGCGCAAACACCGATCAGGCCGGCCACGGCCGCATTGCCCGTCTGCCACAGCGCCGCCAGCGCAGCCAGCGCAAACAGCGTGACGTGGGCCAGGCTGGCCAGCGGCAATGCGCTCAGCAGCAGACCCCCGGCGCCCATCATGCCGGTGACCAGTGTGGCCAGCACCAGTTGCTGGCGCGCCGTGCCGTCGGCAAACCACAGCAGCGGCATCAGGGCCCAGACGCCGGCCACCAGGCCGGCGTTCAGCGTGGCAAGGTTCACGGCCTGCACCGAGGCGGTCTCGGGCTGCTGCCGGCGGCGTGGCCAGCAGCTGCGAAACCCTGGCATCGACAGCAGCAGGATCGTGATCCACCACCAGCCCATGCCCGCCGGCAAGGCCGGCCAGAACGTCCAGACGACCAGGCAGGCGCCGCCGATGCTGGCCGCCACCGTGCAGGGTGCGAGTCGAAGCAGCGACTGCAGATGCGCCGCACGCAGCTTCGCCGACTCAAGATCGGCCCCGATGTACAGGGACATGATCGCAGCGCGCAGGCTTCGAGCGTCGTGGGCGGTGACGATCTGCATGGGTACGGTGCTGGTAACAGGCCCTGGCCGGCCCCCCTGGACCGTACCTGCCTGTCGGTCTTATCGGCAGCAGCGGGTAAAACTGCAGCGCGCGCTACAAGGGCTTGTGCCCACCCTTGAAGCGCTCTTTGAGCGGCTCATGCGCCAGCGGCGGGAACTCGATCACCACCTCGGGCACGTCATGTTCGGGCATGGCGTCCAGCAGATGCCGGATCAAGGTCAGCCGGCCCCGCCGCTGGTCGTTGAAGTCGACCAAGGTCCAGGGTGCGGTCTTGTTGTGCGTGGCCTTCAGCATGGTGTGCCGCGCCTGCGTGTAGTCGGCATAGCGACTGCGTGCCTGCAGGTCCACGGGGCTGAGCTTCCAGCGCTTGAGCGGGTCGGCCAGGCGCTCGGCAAAGCGCTCTTCCTGCTGCGCCTGGTCAACGGTCAGCCAGTACTTGAAGAGCAGGATGCCGTCATCGACCAGCATCTTCTCGAACACCGGCGCCTGCTGCAGAAAGGCCTCGGTCTCGGCTTCTGTGCAGTACCCCATCACACGTTCGACGCCGGCGCGGTTGTACCAGCTGCGGTCGAGCAGCACCACCTCGCCGGCCGCGGGCAGATGCTGCACATAGCGTTGGAAGTACCACTGCGTGCGCTCACGCTCGGTCGGCTTGGGCAGCGCCACCACGCGGCACTGGCGCGGGTTCAGCGTCTGCGCGATCGCAGCGATCACCCCGCCCTTGCCTGCGGTGTCGCGGCCTTCCACCAGCACCAGCAGGCGTTTGCCGGTGTGCTGCAGCCAGCGCGAGATCTCGGCCAGCTCGAGCTGCATCGCCTGCAGCCTCTCCAGGTACTCGCCCTTGCCCAGTTTGCCGCTGCCGGACTGGTGAGACTTCTTGCCCTTGCCCTTGCCCTTGCCCTTGGCCATGCGGAGCTCTCGCGATGCTGCAGATCACCGGCATTGTGGCCGCAGCCCCATCCGGCGAAGCAGAGACAGCTCGGCCATGCCTCACGACAACCGGTGCCGCACCCGCCGTCGGGCGTGAAATCGTCCTTCAAGCCTCCGGCGGGCGCACTTCGCCTTGCGATGTCGTGCGTCCAGCCTCAGATCCCCGCGCGAGGCAGCTTGGCGGCCAGCGATTCGCGCAGCGAGTCGGCACTGTCGATCAGATGCGTGCGCGTGTCGTCGTCCATGCCGCCACGTGCACCCCCCTTGCGTGCCAGCGCCGCGTCGATGCGCTGCAACAGCAAGTGCGCCTGCCTGCGCATCGCGCCGCGCGCGTCGGCGCGCGCACCGGGTGTGGGCCGCAGCACGGCAAAGGACAGACGATTGACATGGTCGCGCTGCAGCTCGCGGCGCGCTGCCGTCACGCTGGCGCCACTGGCCAGCTCGGACCACAGTTCACGCGCCAGTCGCGCATGGATCTCGCCCAGTGAAAAGCGGTCACCACCGGCGTCGATCTTGTCGTTGGTGTCGATCAGGCGCACCGCCAGCTGGTCGCTCAGCAAATAGGCCAGCACCAGACGCTGCAGCCCCAGCAGACGCTGCGGCAGGTTGTAGTCGGTCGGCAAGCCGGGCGACTCGCCGCGGTCCAGGTAGTCGGGCGCCAGCCTGCGCTGCAGCGCCGGGCTGATGCGAAAGCCGTCGGGCGCGAACACCGCCTGCACGATGGCGTTGAAGGCCTCGCGTTGCACTGCGGTCGGCACCGCCTCGATCGGATCGCGCCCGCTGCCTGGGTAGTCACGCAGCGTGCGCAGGCCACCCATCTGCCGCACCATCACGCCGATGGCACGCACAGCGTCGTTGAGCGCGTAGCTCAGCGAGCGCCGCAGCACCGAATAGTCGCTTCCGGGCGGCAGTTCACGTGATTCCTGACGCTGGAAGAGGTCGCGCGCGATCGCCAGGCGCTTGGCGGCAAAGGCCAGCGGGTCGGCACCGAGGTCGAACTGGATGGTCTCGGCATCGATGCCCAGGGCCGCGTCTTCGTCGCTGCCGTAGGCCAGCAGCGGCTCATTGCTGCGCGCCGCCACGGCCTGCAGCATCGCTTCTTCGTCGGCCGGCTTGGCGCCCGGAGGCACCGGCTTGTACGCGTATTCGATGGCCCAGTAGTCGTAGGGGCCCAGCGTCAGCTGGAAGGGCACGCCGCCCACTGCACCGGGCCGCGCCAGGTTGACGGCGTTGTATTCCATCACCGACCCGGTGGTGCCGTTGGCGCGCGTGAATTCGGCGTCGGCGAGCTGGGCCTCGGTGTAGGCGCGCGAGGCGCGGAAGTTGTGGCGCAGGCCCAGCGCGTGGCCGACCTCGTGCATCACGACTTCCTTGACGTAGTCGAGCACGAACTGCTGCACCACGGCACTGCCGGGATCGAGATCACCACGCGCCGCCAGCACATCGAGCGCGTAGCGCGCCTGCTCGGCCACCGCATCACCGTGTCGGCAGAACTGCGCGTCGGGCAGGTCGTCCGCAGCACCGGGCAGCAGGCCTGGCAAGGCAATGGACTGTGCGAAGGGTGGAACAGCTCCGCCCGCAGCTTCGCGGCGCGCCGCAGTCAGCAGCTGACTGCGGGCATAACGCTGGGCCCGAGTGAACAGGCCCTCGAAGGCGATGTCGACGTCGAGGATTTCGCCGCTGCGCGGGTCCATCTGGGTCTGGCCGATGGCGGTGATCGCCGGCTCGGCGCTCAGCAGCCAGCGCACCGACGGGTAGCCGGGGTCGAGCGTGTCGAACTTGGCGTCATCGGGCTGCTGCTGCACCGTGATCGCGTTGCGGAAACCGATACGCTCGAAGGCCTTGTTCCATTCCAGGATGGCCGCACGCACCGTTTCGCGATAGGCCAGCGGCACGTTGCGGTCGATCCAGAAGGCAATCGGCTTGGCCGGTTCGGACAGCTCGGCCGCTGGGTCTTTCTTGTCCAGGCGCCAACGCGCGATGAAACGCCGCACCGGGGTGCGCGAAAGATCGTCGCTGAAGTCAAGCAAACGCGTGCCGAACAGGCCCACGCGCGGGTCGGCCCGGCGCTGCGCCATGGGCTCGGCCGGCAGCGGCGTCAGCGACAGGTGCTGGCCGATCAGCAGGCTGCGCGTGTCGGGCACCCAGCGGGGCAGCGTCGGAGCTGCCGCACCCGACAGCGCAGCCAGCGGCGACAGCGGCTGGCCGCTGCTGACATTGCCGGTGAACCAGTGGGTTTGCGTTTCGATGATGAGCGCGTCGTCGCTGCCACGCACGGCGGTCACCAGCGAGTTGCGCGTGTCCAGCGAATAGCCCTGGCGGTACTGGCGCTGCAGCTGCATGCCGATGCCCGCCAGATCGTTGAGGAACATGCTGCCCACCTCGATCAGCACCGCCTTGCGGTCGGGGTGGGGCTGGCTGGCCACCGGCACCGCGCCCAGCAGGCTGCCCGAGTAGCTGCCTTGCAGCGCCATCGCTTCGGGCGTGCCGGCTTTGACCACAACGTCGGTATTGCGCGCCTGCAGCCGGATGGTGTTGTGCACGCGCACGAACTCGACCACCTGCGCGCCGCCGGCACCGGCCACCGGGTAGGTCATCAAGCCGCCGACGAGCAGGCCCTCGCCGATGCCGGTCTTGATCTTGGGCGTGAACAGGAAGGGCTTGCCGAGCTGGTCGGGGCGCAGCTCGAGCCACAGCTTGTCCTCACGCTGCCAGGCAGTGATCGGGCCGTCGATGCGTCGCGCATCCTTGATCAAGGCCGGGAACGTGGGCAGCGCAGCCGCCGCCGCGGGGGCGCTGGGAGGCTGCGGCGTGGGTGTGGCCGCCGGTGACGACGCTGGCCGGCCGGTGAAGATCGGCTTGGCCGCTGCCACCCCATTCGGCACGGGCTTGGCCACTGCTGGCTTGACGCCCGGGATCGGCGTGGTGCAACCGGCGATGGCCACCAGCGCCAGGCAGAAGATCAGGACACGTTGGGCGATTGCCGTCATGCGCAGGGGTCGAAACACACAAAGCGGCATTGTGGTGCAAGCCCCTGGGCCACGCCGCGGCGGGGCTCGCCAACGGCGTCGGCTTGTACCGCACAGGCGCCGCCGCGAGCGCCCCGTGCATTCGACAACGCGCTCAGGCCGGTCGGTTGATGCGCGCCTGCAAGGCCTGGCGCAGCTGATCGCCCACGTCGGCCAGGTGAGCTCTTGCTTCGGCGCTCAACCCAGCGCGGCGCTGGGCGACGTCGATGCGTGTCAACAGGTTCTGCGCCTGTCCACGCAGCAGGCTGCGCGCATCGGCCCGGCCCTGCCCCGAAGGACGCAGCAGCACCAGGGCCAGCCGCGTGGCATGTTCACGCTGCAGGTCGCGGCGCGGCGCGGCAATGTCGCCACTGCGGGCGTCGAGCTCGCTCCACAGGTCGCGACCCAGGCGCTCGTAGAGCTCGGACAGGTGGAAGGCCTGGTCAGCCTTTGCCGCCTTGCCCTCGCTGTCGAGGATGCGCTGCGCAACGCCGTCGCTCAGCAGCTGGTTGAGCAGGCTGCGCTGCAGGTCCAGCAGCACGCTGGCCGGTGCGTAGTCGGTCGTCACCCCGGCATCACCAGCGAACAGCGCGTCACCTCGCTCGCCATAGTCGGGCGCCAGCCGACGCTGCAAGGCGGCCGGGACCACCACCGCATCAGCCGCCATGAACTGGCCGGACAGGGTTTCGAGCGCGGCGCGCTGGGTGGCAGCGTCCACCGGTTGCAGCGGGTCACGCCCGCTGCCGGGGTGGTCGCGCAGCGTGCGCACGCCGCCGATCTGGCGTGCCAGCACGCCACCGGACCGGCCCATCTCGCGGATCGCGTAGCTGACCGAACGCCGCAACACGCTGTAGTCGTCACCGGCACGGATCTCGCGCGTGGACTGGCGCTGGATCAGCTCGCGCGCGATCGCGAGGCGCTGGCGCGCGTAGCCGATCGGATCGTCGCCCAGGTCGAAGGTCAGTGACTCGGGGTCGATGCCCAGGCTGTTGTCCTCGTCGGTGCCATAGGCCAGCTGCGGCTCGGCGCTGCGCGCGGCCATGCGCTGCAGTTCGGCCTCCTCCTGCGCCGGCGTGCTGCCCGGCGGCATCGGCTTGTAGGCATATTCAATGGCCCAGAAGTCGTAGGGGCCGAGCTGCTTCTGGAACGCCGGCAGCGGCTTTTCTCCGGGTGCAGCCAGGTTGATTGGCGCGTACTCCATCACCGATCCGGCCAGACCATGCTCGCGCACGAAATCGGGGTCGTTCAACTGCGCGCGCGTGTAGATGCGCGAGCTGCGGAAGTTGTGGCGCAGGCCCAGCGTGTGACCGACCTCGTGCAAGGTGGTGTTGGTCAGGTAGTCCAGCACCCACTGCTCGGCTTCGGGGCTGTCGGGGTCGATCTCGCCGCGCGCTTCCAGCACGTCCAGCGCATAGCTCAGCTGTTCGGCCGCGAAGTCGGCATGGTCGCACTGCAACGACGACGCCGGCAGCGACGGTCGCTGCGCAAAGTCGCCGCCTTCACCTGGCCGAGCGTCGGGCAATTGCATCAACGCCGGCCAGTCGAGCGCAGGCCTGCCCGTCAGCACCTGCGAACGCGCGGCGCGGATGTTGCGCGACGACAGGCTCTCGAAGCCGATGTCGGCGTCCAGGATCTCGCCGCTGCGCGGGTCGACCTGGCTCGGGCCGATGGCACCGAAGCTGGGGCTCGAATTGGTCATCCAGCGGATCGACGCCACGCCGACATCGAGCGTGTCGAAGTCGGCGTCGTCAGGCTGGATCCTGACCACCACCGCGTTCTTGAAGCCGATCTTCTCGAAGGCGGCGTTCCAGCCCAGCACGCCGCGGCTGATGGCGTCGCGGTACTTCAGCGGCACCGTGCGGTCGAGCCAGAAGGTGATGGGCTTGACCGGCTCTGACAAGGCGGCCGACGGGTCCTTCTTCTCCAGCCGCCAACGGTTGACGAAACGCTGTTGCGGTGTGCGCGCCAGGTCGTCGGCAAAGCTGGCGACGTTGCTCGTGAAGTAACCGACGCGCGCGTCGGCACGGCGCGGCTGCATGGGCGTGTCGGGCAAGGCTGCGAAGGCATAGTGCAGCCCGAAGAACAGGCTGCGCGCGTCGGGCAATGATTTGGGCTGCGTCGGCTGTGCGGCCGGTGGCGCGGTCGACCCTGGCGGGACCAAGGCCAGGCCCGCGGTGGCGTAGTGGGCCTGCACCTCGAACACCAGTTCACCCGGTTTGCCACGCACCCGGGTGATGGCCGAATTGCCGCGGTCCAGCGCGTAGTTCTGGCGGTAGCTGCGCTGCAACTGGATGCCCAGGCCCAGCAGGTCGGCCAGCAGGATCGGGTTGGCCTCGACGAGCACGCTCTTGCGCTCAGGGTGAGGCTGGCTCGCCACGCTGGCGCTGCCCAGCAAGCTGGGTGAGAACGCGGCCCGCACGGCGCGGCCCTCGGGTGTGCCGGCCGGCGCGTCGAAGGCGGTGTTGCGCGCCAGCAGCTGCACCTGGTTGTGAAGGCGTCGGAACGACACCAGCTGCTGGCGCCCGAAGGTACCCCAGCGGCTGACCATCGACCCGCCGAACAAGCGCGCTTCACCGATGCCCTGCGCGATCTTCGGGCCGAAGAAGTAGGGCTTGTCGAAGTCCTCGGGCCGCAGCTCGAACCAGAACTTCTCGTCCTTCTGCCAGACCGTGATCAGGCCGTCGATGCGGCGCGCGTCCTTGATCACCGTGGCGAAAGGCTGCGGCTGGGCTGCCGCGACCGGCGGTGTCGGCCGGGTGGCGGCAGACGCTGCGGCGGCCGGCGGCGTGGCCGTCGCCGTGACGGCGGGGGCTGTCAGGGTGGTGGTGCAACCGCCCATCGCCAGCGCGGCAACGGCGCCGAAGGTGGACACGGTGCGTGAGGTTCGAATCTGCATGGGGTCGTCACTGGTCGATTCGCCCGAGCCGGGCGTGGGCAATCGCGCGGGGTTTGCGCGCGGGTCTAATGAATGCCCTTGAAGCGCACGCGCTTGGGTCGCGCACCTTCTTCGCCCAGGCGCTTGACCTTGTCGGCCTCGTACTCCTGGTAGTTGCCATTGAAGAACACCCATTGCGAGTCGCCTTCGGCGGCCAGGATGTGCGTGCAGATGCGGTCCAGGAACCAGCGGTCGTGGCTGATCACCATCGCGCTGCCGGCGAACTCGAGCAAGGCCTCTTCCAGCGCGCGCAGGGTCTCGACGTCGAGGTCGTTGCTGGGCTCGTCGAGCATCAGCACGTTGCCGCCCAGCGCCAGCGTCTTGGCCAGATGCAGCCGGCCGCGCTCACCGCCCGACAGGTTGCCCACCAGCTTCTGCTGGTCGTTGCCCTTGAAGTTGAAGCGCCCCAGGTAGGCGCGGCTGGGCATCACGAACTGGCCGACGACGATGTTGTCGAGTTCCCCCGACACGTCCTGCCAAACGGTCTTCTCGGCCGCCAGGCTGTCGCGGCTCTGGTCGACGAAGGTCGGGCGCGCGGTCTTGCCGATCAGCACCTCGCCCGAATCTGGCTTTTCCACGCCCTGGATCATGCGGAACAGCGTCGACTTGCCGGCGCCGTTGGGGCCGATGATGCCGACGATGGCGCCGGCCGGCACCTTGAAGCTGAGGTTGTCGATGAGCACGCGGTCACCGAAGCTCTTGGTCACGTTCTTGAACTCGATCACCTCGTTGCCCAGGCGCTCGGCCACCGGGATGAAGATCTCGTTGGTCTCGTTGCGGCGCTGGTATTCGACGTCGCTCAGCTCCTCGAAGCGCGCCAGGCGGGCCTTGCTCTTGGTCTGGCGCGCCTTGGCGTTGGAGCGCACCCACTTCAGCTCCTCCTTCATCGCCTTCATGCGCGCGTCTTCCTTCTTCTGCTCGACCTCCAGGCGCTTCTCCTTCTGCTCCAGCCAGTCGGAGTAGTTGCCCTTCCAGGGGATGCCCTGGCCACGGTCGAGTTCGAGAATCCACTCGGCCGCGTTGTCGAGAAAGTAGCGGTCGTGCGTGATGGCCACCACGGTGCCTGGAAAGCGCTGCAGGAAATGCTCCAGCCACTCGACCGACTCGGCGTCCAGGTGGTTGGTCGGCTCGTCCAGGAGCAGCATGTCGGGCTTGGACAGCAGCAGCCGGCACAGCGCCACGCGGCGCTTCTCGCCGCCCGACAGGTTGCCGATCACCGCGTCCCAGGGCGGCAGGCGCAGCGCGTCGGCGGCCAGCTCAAGCTGCAGGTCGGTGTTCTCGCTGCCGGCGGCGGCGATGATGGCCTCGAGGTCGGCCTGCTCAGCGGCCAGCTTGTCGAAGTCGGCGTCGGGCTCGGCGTATTCGGCGTACACCTCGTCCAGCCGCTTCTTGGCCGCCAGCACGCCGCCAATGCCCTGCTCCACCGCCTCGCGAACGGTCTGCTGCGGGTCCAGCTGCGGCTCTTGCGGCAGGTAGCCGATCTTCAGGCCGGGCATCGGCACGGCTTCGCCTTCGTACTCTTTGTCGATGCCGGCCATGATTTTTAGCAGCGTCGACTTGCCACTGCCGTTGACACCCAGCACGCCGATCTTGGCGCCGGGGAAGAACGACAAGCTGACGTCCTTCAGGATCTGACGCTTCGGCGGCACAATCTTGCCGACACGGTTCATCGTAAATACGTACTGCGCCATGGTCTCGAAATCCTGGGTGGGGGTGGGGCGTCGAACGCGGCGGGCCTGCAATAAGACCTGCAGACCGCTGTGCGGCCACGATCGAACGCCAATCGCGGATTATCGCAAGCCCGGGCACCTGACGCGGCCTGCGGTCATGCCCATGCCCTGCCGCGGGCAATCAATGACCAGTCGTGGGGTGGGGCCACATGGCGTGCGCCACCATCAGGGCACACACAGTGGCAGCCTATCCGCTGCAGCGGCAATCCGTCGCGGCCAGGCTTGAATTCAGGCGTCGATGCAGCAACATGCCGATGCAAGTGACCCACGCCCTCGGGAGGAATCAATGAACGGCACCGTGATCACCACCAGCGACAGCTCGTTGCAGCGCATCGTGCACATCGTCTACGCGCTGCATGCGCTGGGCCTGGCCATCGGCGCGCTCGGTGCGGCCAGCGTGGTTGGTTCGTTCCTGTTCGGCTGGCCGTCGATCATCGCGGTGATCATCAATTACTGGTACCGCAGCCAGGCGCGCGGCAGTTGGCTCGAGTCGCACTTCAACTGGCAGATCCGCACCTTCTGGTTCGCGCTGCTGTGGGCCGTTGTGGTGGCCCTGGTGTCACTGCCGCTGACCCTGGTGGTGGTGGGCATCGGCACCTGGGTGCTGGGCATGGCCTTGCTGGGCCTGTGGGCGATCTACCGCATCGGCCGCGGCTGGCTGCGCCTGAACGACGGACAGACGATGCCGATGGCCTGAGGCTGGGCCGCCGTGCGCAGTGCGGCTTGAGTGTCAACCCAAAGTAGAAATGTCCCCCTTCGCACCAGATAGAGATGTCCCTTGAGGGCGGCGGAGGTCAGGGCCGCTTTTGCGTTGCGGCGGGCTGCGCAGGGCCAAGCCCGGAGCGGCCCGCCGCAACGCGCGCCGCCACGATGGGTGGTGTATCTGGTCGATAGACGCCGTGTGCGCGCTGGCTGTCCTGGAACGCCAGTTCCGACTTCAAGCGGCCAGCCGCTCGCGCTCAGGGTCGGCGGCCCTGCGCAGCGGCTGAGTTTGTCGTCCAGCGTCTTGGCGTCAGCTCCTTTGCCCCGGCTCAGGTGCTCGTGACAAGCGAATTGCCGGTGCCGCAAGCGCCGCCCCGGTAACTCAGGCCGAGTTCGCCGTCAGCATGCTGCACGATGTCGACCATCGCGCGCTGCTGGCGCGTGCGGCTGAGCGGGCTCGATTTGCAGCACCTTGCCCCTCGAAGCGGCAAGCACCCTGGGCGCTGAGTTGACGCTGGTGGTGCAGCGCGCAAATCTCGCGCAGCGCCTGGCTCGTGCCGCGCCAGGGCTGGTGCAGATCAGCCGCCTCGCGCGGTGCCACGGCGAAGCGCCGGTTGTGCTGTTGCAAGTACGTGCCCAGCCATTCGTTGGCTTGCTCGATGCCTGCGATGCCTTGCAGCCGCAGTGCTTTGCACAGGCGGTCTTGCAGCGTCTGGAACAGCCGCTCCACCCGGCCCCTTGGCTTGTGGCGTGTGGGCGCAGATGGGCTCGATGTGAAGCTGCAGCAACGCGCGCTCGAACTGCGTCGGCTTGGGGTCTTCGGGGTCGGATTTGGTGAAGATGCCGTGGCGGTCGCTGTACAGGGCCAACGGCGCGCCGTGGCGCTGTACGACCTCGTGCAGCACGGCGAAGTACGCCTCGGTGGTTTCCTGTGGCGAGAACTTCGCGCCAAGCACCTGGCCTGTAGCGTCGTCGATGAAGGCGATCAAGCAGCACTTGTCAGCACGGCCCTCGAACCAGTCGTGGTGGCTGCCGTCGATCTGCACCAACTCGCCCACGCAGGCGCGGCGCTCGCGCGGGCTGTGCACGCGCTTGGCCCGGCGCAGCCGGGCCTTCCACAGCCCGGCTTCGATTATCCAGCCGCGGAGCGTCTCGGTGCTGTAGACAAAGCCGTGATCTCGCGCCAGGTACTCGCGCGCCAGCTCGGGGCCGAAGTCGGCGTAGTGCTGGCGCACCAGCGCGACGAATTGCTCGCGCTCCAAGGGCGCGATCCGCCGGTTGCTCGGAACGCCGCGCTTGCGCGAGACCAGCCCGCTGGCCCCTGCTCGCGAACTCGCCGGCACAGCCTTTTGACCTGCCGTACCGATATACCCAATACCAGCGCAGCCTGCGCTTGGCTCATCTCGCTCGCCACCAGCCGCTGCACAACCGCGTACCGCTGCGCTTCCTTCTGACTCATCAGCCTCTCCCCCATCTCGCACACCTCTGTCTCCTCGCTGCTCGCAAGGGGACACTTCTATCTGGGGCGAAGGGGACACTACCGTTTGGGGCTCACAGCAGTGCGGCTTGAGCGCGTACAGCGTACACTTCGCCCGCGCCGCGTTGCCCAGTCTGCCGCGGTGCGGCCGAACCCGGCCTCTTTCTCCTCCCCGCGCCCCTAGACTGGTGCGCCCTTCCAGGGCGACGGCGGGCAGCGACCGAAGGCCCCATCCGGGCCCAATCCCATGCATTTCAAGGACCTCGGACTCTCCGAGCCGCTACTGCGCGCCGTTCACGAACAGGGCTACGACACCCCCACACCGATCCAGGCGCAAGCCATACCCGCCGTGCTGCAAGGCGGCGACCTGCTGGCCGGCGCCCAGACCGGCACCGGCAAGACCGCCGGCTTCGTGCTGCCCATGCTGCAGCGCCTGATGGCCATGCCAGCCAAGCGCGATGCGCGCGGCCGCGTGCCGATCCGCGCACTGATCCTGACGCCGACGCGAGAGCTCGCGGCCCAGGTGGAAGAAAGTGTGCGCGTGTATGGCAAGCACCTGCCGCTGACCAGCATGGTCATGTTCGGCGGCGTCGGCATGCAGCCGCAGATCGACAAGCTGCGCCGCGGTGTCGACATCCTGGTGGCCACGCCGGGCCGCCTGCTCGACCACCACGGCCAGCGCACGCTGGACCTGGGCCAGGTCGAGATCTTCGTGCTCGACGAAGCCGACCGCATGCTCGACATGGGCTTCATCCACGACATCAAGAAGGTGCTGGCCGTGGTGCCGGCCAAGAAGCAGAGCCTGCTGTTCAGCGCCACCTTCAGCGACGAGATCAAGGCCCTGGCCGACCGGTTGCTCAATGCGCCGGTGCTGGTCGAGGTGGCGCGCCGCAATGCCACCGCCGACCTCATTGCGCAGAAGGTGCATCCGGTGGGCCGCGAACGCAAGAAGGAATTGCTGGCGCACCTGATCAAGTCGGGCGACTGGCACCAGGTGCTGGTCTTCACGCGCATGAAGCATGGCTGCAACCGGCTGGCCGAATACCTCAACGACCACGGCATCACGGCGATGGCGATCCACGGCAACAAGAGCCAGGGCGCGCGCACCAAGGCGCTGGCCGACTTCAAGAGCGGTGACCTGCAGGTGCTGGTGGCCACCGACATCGCGGCGCGCGGCATCGACATCGACCAGCTGCCCCACGTCGTCAACTTCGAGCTGCCCAACGTGCCGGAAGACTACGTGCACCGCATCGGCCGCACCGGCCGTGCCGGCGCCACCGGCGAGGCGATCTCGCTGGTCTGCCTGGACGAAGAGATCTTCCTGAAGGACATCGAGCGGCTGATCAAGCGCAGCGTGCCGCGCGAGACCATCCCCGGCTTCGAGGCACCGGCCGGCGAACGGGCCGAGCCGATCGTGCTGGGCCGCATGACGATCGGCGTCGGCGGCACGCGGCGCAATGCCGGCGGCGGCTTTGGCGGCGGGCGCGCGGGCGGCGGTGGCCGACCCGCACCTCGGCCCGGCGGTGGCGGCGGACGCCCGTCGGCCGGTGGCCGGCCTGCGGGCGGTGCAGGCGGAGCGCGCAGTGGTCAGAGCCAGGGCCCGAGCTCCGGCCGCACACCGCGCCCTGGCGGCGGCAACCCACCGCGCGGGCGCGGCTAGGGTCAGCAGGCGCGGCCGAGGCTCGCACAGGGCCGCGGCGTAAACTCGGCAGCCTCACGGCCGCTTTCGCACAAGGGCTGCTTCGGCAGCCCTCTTTCGTTGTCCATGACCTACCTGCCCAGCGCCCTTGCGGTGCTCGTCGCCTACCTCGTCGGATCGCTGTCGTTTGCCGTCATCGTCAGCCGCGTGATGGGCCTGTCCGACCCGCGCAGCTACGGCTCGAAGAATCCCGGCGCCACCAACGTGCTGCGCTCGGGCAACAAGGCCGCGGCGGTGCTCACGCTGGCGCTGGACGCACTGAAGGGCTATGTGCCGGTCCTGGTGGCACTGTTGCTGGCGCCGCGTTTCGGCTGGGGCGAGACCACGGTGGCCTGGGTCGGTCTGGCCGCCTTCGTCGGCCACCTGTGGCCGCTGTTCTTCCGCTTCCGGGGCGGCAAGGGCGTGGCCACGGCGGCCGGCGTGCTGATGGGGCTGAACCCCTGGCTGGGCCTGGCCACGCTGGTCAGCTGGCTGATCATTGCGTTCTTCTTCCGCTATTCGTCGCTGGCCTCGCTGGTGGCCGCGCTGTTCGCTCCGTTCTACCAACTGCTGATCTGGGGCCCCGGACCGATGGTGCTGCCGCTGATCGTGATGAGCCTGCTGCTGGTGTGGCGCCACGAAGGCAACATCCGCAAGCTACTGGCCGGCACCGAATCGCGCCTCGGCCAGAAGACCCACCCGGGCACCGCCACGACGGCAGCGAACAAGCCCCCGCCTCATGGACATTCACAGCCCCATCGCCATCCGCCGGCGCGCGGGCATCGCAAAGGACACAAATGATGGTTCAACGCTTCGACGTCGGCCCGCGCATGTCGGAAATGGCTGTGCACAACGGCGTCTGCTACCTGGCCGGCCAGGTGGCCGACGACGGCTCGCAGGACATCCGCGGCCAGGTGCAGCAAGTGCTGGCCGCCATCGACGCGCTGCTGGCGCGCGCCGGCAGCGACAAGGGCAAGATTCTGCGCTGCCAGATCTTCCTGGCCGACCTGGCCGACTTCGCCGCGATGAACGAGGTCTGGGAAGCCTGGGTGCTGCCCGGCCAGACGCCACCTCGCGCCACCGTGCAGGCCGCGCTGGCGCGCCCCGAATGGAAGGTGGAGATGGTGGTTACGGCAGCGCTGTAGCCGCCTGCCGACCCGGGCTTCAGGTCGACGTATCGAGGCTCGTCAAGCCGAGCCTGGCGGGGTCACCGCGGCCCAGGCGCAGCACGCTGGGCTCGTCGCCGCTCAGATCGACCACGGTGGTCGGTGCCATCGGGCAGGCACCGGCGTCGACCACCGCCTGCACCACCTTCTGGAAGCGCTCTCGGATCTCACTGGCGTCGTTCAAAGGTTCGGTCTCGCCCGGCGGGATCAGCGTGGTGCCGATCAAGGGTTCACCGAACAGCGCCAGCAACTCCTGCAGCGCCCGATGCTCGGGCACGCGCAGGCCGATGGTGCGCCTTGACGGGTGGCTGACGCGACGCGGCACCTCCTTGGTGGCCTCGAGGATGAAGGTGTAAGGCCCGGGCGTGCCCAGCTTGAGCAAGCGGTACTGGCGGTTGTCCACGCGGGCGTAGCTGGCCAGTTCCGACAGGTCGCGGCACAGCAGCGTCAGATGGTGCTTGTCGTCGACCTGGCGGATGCGGCGCAGCTGTTCGACTGCGGCCTTGTCGTCGAGCCGGCACACCAGGGCATAGCTGGAATCGGTGGGCACCGCCACCACCCCGCCATCGCGCAGGATCTGCGCGGCCTGCTTCAGCAGCCGCGGTTGCGGGTTGTGGGGATGGACTTCGAACAATTGGGACATCGCTTGGGTTCAACGGGTCAGCTTGATCGACCGCAGCGCCTCGCCGGGCCCCAGCGCAGGCTCGGGTGCGGCAGGCGCTGCGGCGGCGGCCAGGCCGGCCAGGTCGAGAAAGAAGGCGTACTGGCGCGCCCAGTGGCGCGGTCGCTCGAAACGACCGGCCGCGCCGGCATGCCCGGCGTTCATTTCCACGTGCAGCAGCAGCGGGTTGCGGTCGGTCTTGGTGGCGCGCAGCCTCGCCACGTACTTGGCGGGTTCGTGGAACTGCACGCGCGTGTCCCACAGCGCTGTGGTCACCAGCATGGCCGGATACGGTTGCGCCGCAATGTTGTCGTACGGTGAATAGCTCAGCAGGTAGTCGTAGGCGGCCTTGTCGCGCGGGTCGCCCCACTCGCCCCATTCGTTGGTGGTGAGCGGGATCGACGCATCGAGCATGGTGGTCAGCACGTCGACGAACGGCACGTCGAGCGCCAGCGCGCGAAACCGCGGGCCGGCGCGGTTGGCCAGCATGCCCATCAGCAGGCCGCCGGCCGAGGCGCCCTGGGCAAACACCTTGTCGGCCGCGCCCCAGCGTTCGGCCAGCAGGTGGTCGACGACGTCGAGCACGTCATCGGCGCTGCGCAGCTTGTTCATCAGCCGGCCGGCGTCGTACCAGGTCTGGCCGAGTTCGCCACCGCCGCGCACATGGGCGATCGCGATCACGAAGCCACGCTCGAGCAGCGACAGCCGGTGCGCCGCGAACTCGGGGTCGTAGTTGTCGCCATAGGCCCCGTAGGCCTCGATCAGCAAGGGCGCCGTGCCGTCGCGGCGTACACGGTCGGGCCGCCAGGCCAGTGTGACCGGCACCCGCACGCCATCGCGCGCCGGCGCCCACAGGCCCTGCGTGCGGTAGAGCTCGGGGTCGTAGCCCCTGACCAGGTCCTGCCGGCGCAGCAGCTCGCGGCCATTGGCCAGTGCCACGTCGTAGGTCGCCGGCGGGCGCACCATCGACTGCACGATCACCTGCACGAAGGCCGCCTGCGCGTCGCGGTTCTCGCCCAGTGCGGCCATCGCCGCGTCGCCGCCGTCGACCACGCGCAGCTCCTTGCCGGCACGGTCGAACAGGCGCACCCGGCGCCGCGCCTGGACACGCTCTTCGATCGCCAGCCCCTGTTCGAAGAGGTCGAAGGACTCGATCGTCGCGTCGTCGCGCGCGGCCACCAGCGTGCGCCAGCGCTCACGCTGCACGATGGCGGACTCGGGCACCTCGAGCAAGCGGAAGTTGGGTGCGTCCTCGTTGGTGCGCAACACCCAGCGCTGGTCGAGGTGATCGGCCTGCAGGCGCACGCCGGGGCGGCGCTCGAAGATCACGCGCGCCGGCTGTTCGGGTGCATCGCTGGGCAGCGCACGCAGTTCGGCAGTGTCGCTGCCGAAGATGTCGATCAGCACGTAACGGCGCGAGGCGCTGCTGCGCAGACCGACGAACAAGGTCTTGTCAGCCTCGTCGTGCACCAGCGCATCGCGTGCGGGGTCGCTGCCACGCTGATGGCGCATCACCGCGCCGCTGTGCAGCGTGACCGGGTCCTGCCGGACGTAGAACAGCGTGCGGCTGTCGGCCGCCCAGACCACGCCCTCCAGCACGCCGCGGATGCGCTCGGGCTCCAGCCGGCGTGACTTCAGGTTCTGGATGTACAGGTCGTAGGCACCGCGCCCGAGCACATCTTCGGTCCAGGCCAGCCACTGCCCGTCGGGGCTGAGCTGGTACTGGCCGAGCGCGTAGTAGCTCTGCGCGATGGCCTGTTGCGGCAGGTCCAGCAGCACCTCGGCGCGGGCGCCGGCGTCCGGCGCCTCGGGCGTGCCGCGCCGGCGCATCCAGCGCGGCTGGTCGAGGCCGGCTTCGTACTGGCGCCAGACCCACCATCCGCGGTCGTAG
The DNA here is from genome assembly GCA_016707445.1 of Rubrivivax sp. Taxonomy (GTDB): domain Bacteria; phylum Pseudomonadota; class Gammaproteobacteria; order Burkholderiales; family Burkholderiaceae_C; genus Rubrivivax. The sequence goes on along the minus strand of JADJHR010000003.1, from coordinate 484,051 downwards.
ACCGGCAACGAGCTCTCGTCGGCCTTCACGCGCGCCACCATCTCGCGGTACAGACGCTCGCGCAGGCCTTTCAGCGGCGCCAGCACGGTCTCGGTATAACGGTTCTCGGCCTCGAGCAGGCGCATCACCTCGGGCCGCTTCACCTTGGCGCCGTCGTCGCGCAGCCAGTAATGGTCGTCATTGCGATCGCCGTTGGGGCTCTTGACGACGAAAGGCCGCTTGTCGGCCTGCGGCGGCGTCGCCTGCAGGTTCATCAGCGACGGCGGCGCGGCAGCCACGACCGCCGTCGAGCTGGCCACCCCCTGCGCCGGCACCTGCGCCGACACCAGGGCCGGGACCGACAAGGCCATGCCGCACAGCAGGGGCAGCAACAGGCACGCGATGGACATGCAAGGATGATAGGTCGCTGCGCCGCCAACGCTGCGACATGGCCATGGCAGGACGCACGCGGCCGTGCGGCAGCGCACAGCCGCGCCGCCCACGCGCTTATGCCGCCACCGGCACCAGGAAGTCGCGCCCGATGCCGGCGCCAAGATCGCCCACACGGTCGAGAAACTGCGTGAGGAAGGCGTGCAGGCCGGTGGCCAGGATCTCGTCGATGCGGCTGTAGCGCAGATCGGCATGCAACCGGCCCGCGCGGCGACGCGTCTCGCCGCTTTGTTCGTTGGCCACCAGGTCCAGGTTGTTCACCACCTCGGCGATGCAGGCCGCCAGCGAGCGCGGCATGTCGGGCCGCAGGATCAGCAGGTCGGCCACCTTCTCGGGCACGATCACGTTGCGGTAGACCTTGCGGTAGATCTCGAAGGCCGAGACCGAACGCAGGATCGCGCTCCAGTGGTAGAAGTCGACCTCCTGCTCCAGGCGCGACTGGCCGCCGAAGAAGTCACCATTGCGCAGCGCCTGGAACTTCACGTCGAGCAGGCGCGCGGTGTTGTCGGCGCGTTCGAGAAAGGTGCCGATGCGCAGGAAGTGCAGCGCCTCGTCCTGCAGCATCGTGCCCACGGTGACGCCGCGCGACAGGTGCGAGCGCACCTTGACGCGCTCGAGAAACGCCGAAGGGTCGCGCTCGAAGCTGTCACCGCGCAATTCGCGGTCGCACTCCAGCCAGGTCTGGTTCTGCGTCTCCCAGACTTCGGTGGTCAAGGCGCCGCGCACCGCACGCGCGTTTTCGCGCGCCGCGCGCAGACACGACAGGATCGACGACGGGTTGGTGCTGTCGCGCACCATGAAGTCCATGACGTTGCGTGCATTGACCTCGTCGTAGCGCTTCGAGAAGCTCAAGGTCAGCTCGCTGATCGACAGCAGGCCGCGCCAGCCGTCTTCGGCCGCGTCGGCCGACTGCGGCAGCAGCGCCATGTCTCGATTGACACCGAGCATGCGCGCGGTGTTCTCGGCGCGCTCCATGTAGCGCGCCATCCAGTACAGGTGATCGGCAGTGCGTGACAGCATGATCGTCAGCCCTCCATGACCCAGGTGTCCTTGGTGCCGCCACCCTGAGACGAGTTGACGACCAGCGAGCCTTGCTTGAGCGCCACGCGCGTCAGCCCACCCGGCACGGTCTGCACCTCGGTGCCCGACGACAACACGTAAGGCCGCAGGTCGATGTGGCGCGGCGCGATGCCGCTGTCGACGTAGGTCGGGCAACTCGACAGGCTGAGCGTGGGTTGCGCGATGTAGTTGCCGGGCTGCTGCAGCAGCACCTGGCGAAACGCCTCGAGCTCGGCCTTGCTGGCCGCCGGCCCGACCAGCATGCCGTAGCCACCGGCGCCGTGCACCTCCTTGACCACCAGCTCGTGCAGGTGGGCCAGCACGTACTTCAGGTCATCGGCCTGCCGACACAGGTAGGTCGGCACGTTGTTCAGGATGGGTTTTTCGCCGAGATAGAACTCGATCATCTTCGGCACGTAGGGATAGATGCTCTTGTCGTCGGCGATGCCGGTACCGATGGCGTTGCACAGCGTGATGTTGCCGGCGCGGTAGACGTCCAGCAGCCCGGCACAGCCCAGCGTGCTGTCGGCGCGGAAGACCTTGGGATCGAGAAAGTCGTCGTCGACGCGGCGGTAGATCACGTCCACGCGCTGCGGGCCCTGCGTGGTGCGCATGTAGACAAAGCCCTGCTTGACCATCAAGTCCTGGCCTTCGACCAGCTGCACCCCCATCTGCTGCGCCAGAAAGGCGTGTTCGAAGTAGGCGCTGTTGTACATGCCGGGCGTCAGCACCACCACGGTCGGGTCGTTCAGCCCGGCCGGCGAAACCGCACGCAGCGTCTCCAGCAGCAGGTCGGGATAATGCGCCACCGGCGCCACGCGGTGCATGCCGAACAGCTCGGGGAACAGCCGCATCGTCATCTTGCGGTTCTCGAGCATGTAGCTCACGCCGCTGGGTACGCGCAGGTTGTCTTCCAGCACGTAGTACTGCGCGCTGCCGTTGCCGGGGTGCTCGAGGCTGGGCGCGCGCACGATGTCGATGCCAGAGACATGCGAGTAGATGCCGCCGGGCACGTCGACGCCCATCATCTCCTTGCGGAACTGCGTGTTGTTCAGCACCTGGTCGGCAGGCACGATGCCGGCCTTCAGGATCTCCTGCCCGTGGTAGACATCGTGGATGAATCGATTGAGCGCGCTGACACGTTGGCGCAGGCCGGCCTCCATGTCGACCCATTCCTGGCGCGGGATCACGCGCGGGATGACGTCGAAGGGGATCAGGCGCTCGGTGCCCGAGCCGCCCTCGTCCTTGGCGCCGTAGACCGCGAAGGTGATGCCCACGCGGCGGAAGATCACCTCGGCCTCGTCGCGACGCGCCTGCATCAGCTCGGACGGCTGGCGCTGCAGCCAGTCGTCGTACATCTTGTAGTGCGCACGAACCTGGCCATCGGGGGCATGCATTTCGTCGAAGCGGGTCTGCATCACATCTCCTCAAGCCGCAACGTTGGCAAGTGTCGGGCCGCCGTCGACCGCACGCGTGTGCACCGCCACAGCCAGGGTATGCGCGTCCCCGCCGCCGCGGATCACGCCGCGCAAGGGGGTCACGTCGCCAAAATCGCGGCCCAGCGCCAGCCGCACATGGCCCAGCGCAGGGATCAGGTTGTTGGTCGGATCCAGGTCCAGCCAGTCGCCGGGCAGGCCAGGCGTGCCGGGCGCGTAGACCTGCACCCAGGCGTGTGACGCGTCGGCACCCAGCAGCGCACCCGGGGCGCCGGCGGGCTGCGTCAGCAGGTAACCGCTGACATAACGCGCCGGCAGGCCCAGCATGCGCAGCGCCCCAGCCAGCATGTGCGCGAAGTCCTGGCAGACGCCGGCGCGCTGTTCGAAGGTCTGCGCCAGCGGCGTGTCGATCTGTGTGCTGGCGCTGCGGTATTCGAAGTCGGCATGGATGCGCTGCATCAGGTCGATGGCGCCCAGCAGCACCGGCCGGCCCGGCACAAACGACGCTGCCGCGTAGGCGCGCAGCACCTCCAGCCGCGGCACGAAGGGCGAAGGCATGCTGAACTGCACGGCCGCATCGAAGGCCCCGCGCGCGACGTAGCGCAGGCCGGCGGCCAGTGTGTCCCAGGGCGGCGAAGCGGCCGGCTGCAAGGCGGCAAAGCGCGGCTGCAGCCGCACGCGACTGCTGCTGCGCACCAGCAGCTGGTCGTGCGGCAGCGTGCGACTGAACCACAGGCAGGCATTGCCGAAGCTGTCGACGCCGGCATGGTGGATCTCGCCGTCGGGTTCGGTCAGCAGATCGTGCGACAGCAGTTGCTGATGGTCGTCGTCCAAGGGCTGCAGGTGGGCCAGGTGGTGCGCCAGCGAAACCGGGGCTCCATAGGTGTAGCGCGTTTCGTGGACGACTTCGAGTTCCATGCTCAGACCGCGTGGTCGTGGCCTTGCGCCAGCGTGAAGTAGCGCAGGCCGATCTCCTCGGCCAGCTGCAGCGCCGCCGCACCCAGCCGCAGCGAGACCGTCAGCAGTTCGGACTCGATGCGCGCATCGTCGGCATCACGCAGCGCCTGCAGCGTCAGGCCGGCACCTTCGGCCGGCAGCAGCGCCAGCAGCTCGGCCAGCTGTGGCGGCTCGCCGGGCAGCTTCTTCAGCTCGGTGCGCAGCCGGCGCAACACCCCCGCAAAGGCGCGCGGGTTGGAATCGTCCAGCACCAGCAACTCGGTCAGCGCCAACAGGTCTTCATGGCGCTGGTAGCGCGCGCGAAAGGTGATGGCGCTGTCGAACAGATCCAGCAGCCGGTCGATGCCACCCGCGCTGTGCAGCGCGCCAGCGTCGACAAAGGACTGCATGATCGTGCTCAGCCCGTACAGCCTTTCGAGCAACCGGCCGACGGTCAGCAGCCGCCAACCGTGGTCGCGCGTCATGCGGTCGGTCTGCGCCCCGGTCACGGCCGCCAGCTGCAGCGCCAGCACATCCAGTGCACGCACCACGTCGGGCACCGCGGGCAGCGACGCGGCGGGCGTCGATTCAGGGCCCGGCGCCTGCAGCGCGGCGACGAAGGTCTCGTCCATCGAGCGGATCAGCCCCCATTGTTCGGTCGACAGCCGTTCGCGCAGGGCCTGCGAGGCGCGCTCCAGCGCGGCCAGGTGGTAGGCCACGCTGCAGCTGCCGGCGGCGTCGACCAGAGCATCCAGCAAGGCGCGCACGAACACCGGGGGCGACTGCAGCAGAGTGGGCACGCCCGGGGGCGCCAGGCTGGTCTTCACCGCCAGCTGCGACAGCGCCAGCAGCACCGCGTCGGCGCTGTCGCTGTCGGCATCGATCAGCATCAACGTCGCGCGTGCCAGCCGCACCTGCTGCTCGGTGCGCTCGGTGTAGCGGCCTAGCCAGAACAGGTTCTCGCCCGTGCGGCTGCTCACCGGGCGCCGGTAGGCACCCAGGTCATCGACCGACAGGCGCTGCGGCAGCATCGAGAAGGTATCTACCGGCCCGTCGGTCAGCACCCAGGTGTCCAGGCTGGTGCCACCACGTTGCATCGAGACGCTGGCGTCTTCGCTGCGCGCCACGCGTGTCATGCCGCCGGGCAGCACATGCCAGCGGCCCTGGTCGTCGGCGATCACGTACACGCGCACCAGCGCGGGGCGCGGGCCCAGCACGCCAGCGCTCCAGATCGGTGCGCGGCCGAGCCGGAACCGATCCTGGGCGGTCCAGGCATCGGGGTCGCGACCCACGTCGTCGACCGTGGCCGGTTCGATGCGCGATGTGCGGCCAGCCACCGGAAAGGTGGTGCGCAGCAACTTGCCGTCGAGCCGCTTGCGCACGTCGGCCCAGGCTGCGGCCTCGCCGCACCACCAGCTGGGCACCGAGGGCATCGCCAGCGGCTGATCGAGCAGGGCCTGGCTGATGCCAGGCAGAAAACCATGTAGCGCCGGTGATTCGAGGAAGGCACTGCCCAGCGCGTTGGCCATCACCACGGTACCGGCACGTGCGGCCTGCAGCAGCCCGGGCACGCCCAGTGCCGAATCGGCGCGCAGTTCGAGCGGGTCGCACCAGTCGTCGTCCAGGCGGCGCAGCACGCCGTGCACCGGCTCCAGGCCGTCGACGGTCCTCAGCCACAGGCGCTGGTTGCGCACCGTCAGATCACCCCCTTCGACCAGCGGCAGGCCCAGGTAGCGCGCCAGGTAGGCATGCTCGAAATAGGTCTCGCTGAAGCGCCCGGGGGTCAGCAGCACCACGCGCGGCGTCTGGCCGTCGGCCACCTCGCGCGCCAGCGCGTCGACGGTGTCGAGCAGCCGGCGGTAGCTGCTGGCGATGTGCTGCACACGCAGTTCGCGAAAGGCATCGGGAAACTGGCGCGAGATGGTCAGCCGGTTGTGCAGAACGTAGCCCAGCCCCGAAGGGCCCTGGGTGCGCTGGGCGAGCACGGTCCATCGGCCTGCGGGATCGCGTGCGAGGTCGAAGGCCACGATGTGCAGGCGCTGGCCGCCGGGTGGCTGCACACCTTGCATCGCCCGCAGGTAGCCCGGATGGCGCAGCAGCAAGGCCGGCGGCAGCAGCCCGCGTTGCAGCAGGGTCTGCGCGCCGTACAGGTCGTCAAGCACGCGCTCGAGCAGTGCCGCACGCTGCACCACGCCACGCTCGATCAACGCCCAGTCGCCCGGCTCGATCAGCTGCGGCAGCAGCTGCAGCGACCAGGGTCGGCTGGCCACGCCGCTGTCGTCGAACACGTTGTGCGTGACGCCGTCGTGGCGCAGTTGCTGCGTGACCTGCAGCCCGCGGCGGTCGAGATCGTCGGCCAGTTGGCTGCTACCTCCCGCCGGCGGCGTCAGCCAGCGTGCAAGCCGTTGCCAGGCCGGGCGCAAGGTGGAGCCCGCGGCGCCGGCGCGGCGCAGTTCGTCCCACACGCCCGGCTCGGCCGGCAAGGCGCGCCGCAGCAGCAGGTCGAGCGCGGCCTCGCCCTGCTGCTGGGCAGGCCCGAAGGGCAGGCTGGCCTGGGTCTGGCCTTGGCTGGGCGGCATCGTCAGCGTTGGCGCAGGTCCAGCGTGAACGGAAACTCGCGGCTGGGCACGGCGGGCTGCACCGTCATCGTGCCCGGCGTGTGGCCGAAGCGGAAGAAGCGCGCCAGGCGGCGGCTTTCTGCCGTGTACGAGTTGACCGGGAAGTCGTCATGGCTGAGCCCACCCGGGTGCGCCACGTGATAGCGGCAGCCACCCAGCGACCGCTGCAGCCAGCGGTCGACGATGTCGAAGGTCAGCGGCGCATGGGTGGCGATCGTCGGGTGCAGTGCCGACGGCGGCTGCCAGGCGCGGTAGCGCACGCCGGCCACGTACTCGCCGCTGCGCCCGGTCGACTGCAACGGCACGGCCTGGCCGTTGACGGTGATGACATGGCGGTTGTCGTTCAGCCCGCTGAGCTTGAGCTCCAGCCGCTCGAGCGACGAATCGACGTAACGCACGGTGGAACCGGCCGCGCCTTCCTCGCCCATCACATGCCAGGGTTCGAGCGCGTTGCGCAGGGTCATGACCATGCCTTGCGTGGCCAGTTCGCCGATGAGCGGAAAGCGGAACTCGAAGTGCGGCGCGAACCACTGGCCTTCGAAGTCGAACCCGGCCTGCCCGAGCTCGGCGAGCACGTCGTCGAAGTCCATCTGCACGAAGCTGGGCAACATGAAGCGATCGTGCAGTTCGGTGCCCCAGCGGGTCAGCCGCGTGCTGCCGCGGCCGCGGTAGGGTTCGCGCCAGAACCACGCCACCAGCGCACGCAGCAGCAGCTGCTGGGCCAGGCTCATGCGGGCATGCGGCGGCATCTCGAAGGCGCGCAGTTCGAGCAGGCCCAGACGCCCGGTGGTGCCGTCGGGCGAGTACAGCTTGTCGATGCAGAACTCGCTGCGGTGGGTGTTGCCGGTGACGTCGACCAGCAGGTTGCGCAAGCTGCGGTCGACCAGCCAGGGCGGCACGGCCCCGCCCTGCAGTGCGAGCTGGCGCTCAAGCTCCTGCAGCGCGATCTCGACCTCGTAGACCTGGTCGTTGCGCGCTTCGTCGAAGCGCGGTGCCTGGCTGGTGGGGCCGATGAACAGGCCGCTGAACAGGTAGCTCAGGCTGGGGTGGTTGTGCCAGTAGGTCAGCAGGCTGGCCAGCAGGTCGGGCCGCCGCAGGAAGGGGCTGTCGGCCGGCGTCGCACCGCCCAGCACGAAGTGATTGCCGCCGCCGGTGCCGGTGTGGCGGCCGTCGAGCATGAACTTCTCGCTCGACAAGCGTGTGCGATGCGCCGCGTCGTAGAGAAACTCGGTGTGCTCGACCAGCTCGGCCCAGTTGTGTGCCGGGTGGATGTTGACCTCGATGACGCCCGGGTCGGGCGTGACCTGCAGCAGTTCGAGCCGGCGGTCGCGCGGTGGCGGGTAGCCTTCGATCACCACCTTCAGGCCCAGCTCGGTGGTCGTGGCCTCGATCGCGGCCAGCAGTTCGAGGTAATCCTCCAGAAGCGTCAGCGGCGGCATGAAGACATACAGCAGCCCGGCCTTGTCGCGCGTCTCGCTCTTTGCTGCACGCTCTGCTTTGGGCCCATGGGCCCGCTGCGGGTCGCGCACCTCCACGCACAGCGCCGTGCGCGTCAGCCAGCCGGCCGATTCGTGACGTGCCGGTTGTGCCGACGGGTCGCGGCCGGGCGTCGACATCGGCCGGTGCGCCGTGGTCTGCACGTCGCCGGCCGCCGCAGCCTGCAAGGGCAGGCCGCTATCGGGAACCGGCTGCTGCTGCAGAGCCACCGCGCCGCCTTCGGCAAAACCGCCACCGACGCGGTGTGCGTCGTAGCTGGCGACCTGAGGGCGCAGCGCGGCCGCCACCGGCAAGGGATCTGACGGCGCGAACGGGTCTGGTTCGACAAGTTGCTCGCGGTCGACGGCGGCGGCCCAGGGCAATGAATCCAGCGGCAGCCGGTAGCCCATCGGCGAATCGCCCGGCATCAGGTGCAGGCGTTCGTCGCGCAGGAACCAGGCGCCGCTGATCCAGCTTGGCCCGGCCTTGCCGGTCTGCAACTCACGCTTGAGCGGCAGCACATAGCCCACCGTGGCGTCCAGGCCCTGCTCGAAGACACGGCACAGGCGCGCGCGTTCGAGTTCGTCGTCGAGCCGCGACTCGAAGGGGTCGACGTTGACCGGCAGCCGGCGCTCACGCCAGAGGTAATACCAGGTGTCCTCGTGGGCCGGCAGCACGAACTTCGGGTCCAGCCCCAGCCGCGTGGTCAGCCGGGTGATGAAACGTTCGGCGTCGGCCGTGTTGTGGCGCAGCGGCTCGCGCTCGTCGCCAAAGAGCGTGGGGTCGTGCCAGCAGGGCTGGCCGTCGCGCCGCCAGCAGATCGACAGCGCCCAGCGCGGCAGTTGTTCACCCGGGTACCACTTGCCCTGACCGAAGTGCAGAAAACCGCCCTGGCCATAGTGCTCGCGCAGGCGGTGCACCAGTTCGGTGGCATAGCCGCGTTTGGTCGGGCCCAGCGCATCGGTGTTCCATTCAGCACCGTCGCGGTCCTGCACCGACACGAAGGTGGGCTCGCCGCCCATCGTCAGGCGCACATCCTGCTGCGCCAGTGTGTCGTCCACCTGCTGTCCCAGGCCCAGGATGGCCTGCCATTGCTCGTCGGTGTAGGGCTTGGTGACGCGCGGGCTCTCGTAGACGCGGGTCACCTGCATGTGGTGCTCGAACTCGACCTCGCAGTCGTCGACCGCACCCGACACCGGTGCCGCGCTCGACGGCTCGGGCGTGCAGGCCACGGGGATGTGGCCTTCGCCGGCCATCAGGCCCGAGGTCGGGTCCAGGCCGATCCAGCCGGCACCGGGCAAATAGACCTCGCACCAGGCGTGCAGGTCGGTGAAGTCGACCTCGGCCCCGCTGGGCCCGTCGAGCGACTTGAGGTCGGGCTTGAGCTGGATGAGGTAGCCCGACACGAAACGCGCCGCCAGCCCCAGGTGGCGCAGCGTCTGCACCAGCAGCCAGCCGGTGTCGCGGCACGAGCCCGAGGCATTGCTCAGCGTGAGCTCGGGCGTCTGCACGCCGGGCTCCATGCGGATCAGGTACTTGATGTCGTGCTGCAGGCGCTGGTTGAGCGCGACCAGAAAGTCGATCGTGGGCTGCTTGTCGCGCGCGATGCTGTCGACGAAGGACTTAAAGCGTGGCGTCAGCGGCAGCCGGGCCAGATAGGGCGCCAGGTCGTGGGCGAGTTCGGGCGCGTAGGTGAAGGGGAAGTTTTCGGCCTCGGGTTCGAGAAAGAAATCGAAGGGGTTGTAGACCGACATCTCGGCCACCAGATCGACGGTGACCGTGAACACGGTGGTCTTTTCTGGAAAGACCAGGCGCGCCAGGTGATTGGCAAACGGGTCCTGCTGCCAGTTGATGAAGTGGTCACCCGGCTCGATGCGCAGCGAGTAGCTGACGATGTGCGTGCGGCAATGTGGTGCCGGCCGCAGGCGCACCACCTGCGGCGACAGGACCACCCGCCGGTCGTAGCGGTAGCGGGTGACGTGGTTCAGCGCAACATGGATGGGCACGGGTCAGGCTCCTCGGGGTCGAAGGCCCGGGTGATGCAAGTGCCGGGCCATGCCCGATCACTGCGCCTGCCCGTCGTCGCCCCCGGCCCGATGATGCCAGTAGCGTGCCGAGCGCTGGCGCTCGCAGTGCATCTGGCCATCGGACGTCCAGACCCAGGCGCCACAGGAATCGCTGCGCACCAGCGCCACGCCGCGCGCGTGGTAGCGCGCCACCACCTCGGGTGCCGGGTGGCCGTAGCGGCTGCGATAGCCGGCCTGCACCACGGCCACGCGCGGTGCCACTGCGGCCAGGAAGGCCTGGCTCGACGAGGTCTTGCTGCCATGGTGTGGCACCAGCAGCACGTCGTTGGGCAAGGCCTGCGCCTGGCGCTCGACCAGCGCCAGCTCTTGCGCGAGCTCGATGTCGCCGGTGAGCAGCGCCGAGCCCTGCGCGCCGCGCACGCGCAGAACACAGCTGAGCGTGTTCGACCGTCCGCCGGCGGCGTAGGCGGCCTCGTCGGGGTGCAGCATCTCGAACTGCACGCCGTCCCAGGTCCAGTGCTGCCCCGCCAGGCAGCGCTGTTGCGGCCCGGCCCAGGCGCGCAGCGGGTGGTCGTCGGCCAGCGAGCTGCTGAGCGCACGCACCGGCACACGCGCCAGCAGCGACGCGGCACCGCCGACATGGTCGCCGTCGCGGTGGCTGAGCAGCAGCAGATCGATCAGCGGTTCGCCGCGTGCGCGCAGCAGCGGCAGCAGCACGCGCTGGCCGGCATCGGATTCCGCCGAATACATCGGGCCGCTGTCGTAGACCAGCAGGTGCTGGCGGGTGCGCACCAGCACGGCCGTGCCCTGGCCGACATCCAGCGCCAGCAGTTCGAACTGACCGTCGGCCGGCCGCGCCAGCGGCGGCGCCAGCAGCGGCAGCAACAGCGGCAAGCCCAGCAAACGCAAGCGCCAGGGCAGCGGCAGCACCAGCAGGGCCCCACCGACCAGGCCCAGCAGCGCCGCCCAGGCCGGCGCGGCGGCCGTGCTCCAGCTGGCCCCCGGCACGCTGGCCAGCAGGCTCAGACCTTGAACCAGCACGGTGACCAGTGCCGCATCCAGCGCCCACAAGCCCGGAATCAAGATGCCCAGCAGCGCCAGCGGCGTGATCAGCAGCGTGACCAGCGGAATCGCCACCAGGTTGGCGACGAAGCCGACCAGCGACAGCTGCTGGAAGAAGACCAGCGTCAGCGGCGCCAGGGCGACGCTGGCAATCGCCTGCGTGCGCAGGCCGCCCCACATCGCGGTCAGCGTGCGCGCCCGCCAGTCCGTGGCGAAGAGCGGCCGCCGTGCGCGCACCGGATCGGATGCGATCAGCATCGCCACCGCGGCGAACGACAACCAGAAGCCCGGCTGCAGCAGCGCCCAAGGGTCGATCAGCGTGACCACGAAGGCGGCTGCCAGCAGCACCAGCGGCTGTGGCCAGCGCAGGCCCAGGCTGCGCAACAGCACCACCGCAGCGATCATCAGCACGGTGCGTTGCGCCGGCACGCCCCAGCCGGCCAGCACCGCATACGTCGTGGCCAGCAGCAGCCCACCCCAGCGCGCTGCCTGCGGCGCCGGCATCAGCAGCAGCGCGCGCGTCGACCAGCGCCAGGCGCGGCCGATCAACGCGCCGGCCAACCAGGCGAACATGGTCACGTGCAGGCCCGAGATCGACATCAGGTGCGCGACACCGGTGACGCGGAACAGGTCCCAGTCGGCACGGTCGATCGCGCCCTGGTCGCCGATGGCCAGCGCGGCCAGCACGCCGGCGGCATTGACATTGCTGACGCTGGCGTTGATGCGGTCGCGCAGATGCTGGCGCAGCCGCTCGACCGGGTGGCCGGCGGCGTCAGCGAGTTTTTCGGCGCGGTCGCCCGCGCGAGAGCGCACGTAGCCGGTGGCGCGCAGGCCCTGCTCGAACAGCCACAGCTCGTAGTCGAAGCCGTTCGGATTGAGGTTGCCGTGCGGCTGGCGCAAGCGCACCGTGAAGCGCCAGCGCTGGCCGGCGCGGATGTCGTCGGGGCCGAGCAACGGTGCGTCGGCATCGGGGCCGCGGTACCAGCCCAGCATCAGCCGGTCTGGCAGGTCGACGGCCCGCCCCTGTTGATGGGCTGACTCGACCTCGAAGACAAAGCGCGTGCCCGCCGGGTTGGATTGCGGCAAGCGTGCGACCAACCCCACCAGCTGCAGGTCGCGGCCTTCCAGGGTCGCCGGCAGGACCTGCGCCAGGCGCTGCTCGGCACGCCAGGCGGCGCTGCCCGCGCCCAGCAAGGCCGCCGCCAGCGCACCGGCCAGCAGCCCGGCCCGGCCTGACCCGGCTCGCAGGGCCAGCCACAGCAGCAGCACGCCGCTGCCGACCAGGGCGGCCTGCACCGACCCAGGCCAGACGATGGCCTGCTGCATCTGCAGCCCAAGGCCCAGCAGCCAGGCCAGCGGCCAAAGCGCGAAGCGTGCCAAGCCCCACCTCCCTGCCGGATCGCCTTGGCGCCCGGCCTTGTGCCGAGCAGTGTAGAGGGCCCCGCGGCCTGCGCGGTAGCATGCGCGCCCTGACATCACGCCCCAAGGAATCCTCATGCCCGTCCAAGCCCGCCTGCAAGAACTCGGCATCGTGTTGCCGCCGGTGTCGGTGCCCGCAGCCGCCTACGTGCCCTTCGTTCGCACCGGCAATCTGGTTTTCCTCTCGGGGCACATCGCGCGCAAGGACGGCAAGCCCTGGGTCGGCCAGCTGGGCCTGAACCTGAACACCGAAGAAGGCAAGGCCGCAGCGCGCGCGATTGCGATCGATCTGCTGGGCACGCTGCAGGCCGCGGTGGGTGATCTGTCGAAAGTGAAACGCATCGTCAAGCTGATGAGCCTGGTCAACAGCACACCGACCTTCACCGAGCAGCACCTGGTGACCAACGGCTGTTCTGAACTGATGGCGCAGGTCTTCGGCCCCGAGGTCGGTGCCCATGCGCGCAGCGCCTTCGGCGTGGCGCAGATCCCGATGGGCGCCTGCGTCGAGATCGAAATGATCGCCGAAGTGGCGTGAACACCACGCGCTGGACCTTGGCCGGCATCGTGCTGGCCAGCCTGTTCGGGATCGCCACGGCGCTGGTCACCCAGCATGTCTACGGCATGCAACCCTGCCCCTGGTGCGTGTTGCAGCGCGCGGTGCTGGCGGCGATGGCCGTTGCGGCGCTGCTGGCGCTGTTGCTGCCCGGCTGGCCGAAGAAGCTGGCCATCATGATGCTGGTCGCACTGGCCATCGGCGGCGCCGCGGCCGCGTTGTGGCAGCACTTCGTGGCGGCTGCATCGTCGTCGTGCAACCTGACGCTGGCCGACCGCATCATGGCCGGCCTTGGACTCGACGCCGCCTGGCCGGCGGTGTTCATGGCCACCGCCTCATGTGCCGACGCCAAGGTCAATCTGTTCGGCCTGCCCTACGAGGCCTGGAGCCTGGCGCTGTTCGTGCTGCTGGGCCTGGCCGGCCTGCGGCTGTTGCGGCCGGCGCCGCGCCGGCGCATGTTCTCGCGCTGACGCAGCGGCGCTGGGCGCGGCGTCATCGCGGTCCGGCGTTGAGACGCGCCGGCACCTCGGGGCCCGGGCGCAGTTCGGCCTCGGACAGCCCGTTCAAGGGCCGCGGCACGGTGTTCAGTGCCGCGTGCAGGTCGACCGACTCAGGGTCGACGCAAAGCAGCGCGAAGGCATGCGCACGTTGCGCCAGAACGGCATCGACAAGGTGCTTGCCTGGCAGACCAAGATCGACGTGGTGCGGGCGAATCAGCAACGCGGGATCGCGCATACGTCACTGCTTGACATATTTGTCAACTATTGACATCCTCGCAGCTCATCTTTGCCCAGGAGCCCGCATGAAACCCACCCCCGCCGGCTGGCCGCGCATTGCGTCGTCGCTGTACTACCACGATGCCTCGCGCATGATCGACTGGCTCTGCGACGCCTTCGACTTCGAGCTGCGTTTGAAGGTCGAGGGCGAAGGTGGTCGCATCGAACACAGCGAGCTGAGCTACGGCGACGGCGTCGTGATGGTCGGCTCGGAGCGCAGCGGCCCGTTGCGCCGCTTCGAGACCGACATGCTCAGCCCGCAAAGCGCGGGCGGCAACACGCAGGGCATGATGATCTACGTCGACGACGTCGATGCCCACTGTGCCCGCGCCCGCACGGCCGGCGCACGCATCGTCGCCGAGCCCGAACTGCACGACTACGGCGACGACTACTGGGCCGACCGCAGCTACGGTGCGATCGATCCCGAGGGGCACCTGTGGTGGATCAGCCAGCGCATCCGCGGCTGATCGCAATGACGGCGCCCGACATTGATCGCACGCTCGCTGCGCTCTCCGATCCGACACGCCGTGCCGTCGTTGGCCTGCTCAAGCAGGGACCGCAGCGCGCCGGAGAACTCGCGGCGGCGCTGGACACCACGCCGCCGCTGCTGAGTCGCCACCTGCGTGTGCTGCGCCGCAGCGGTCTGATCGCTGACGAGGAGCCGCAGCACGACGCCCGTGTGCGCCTCTATCGGCTGCAGCCGCAGGCGTTTGGGCCACTGCGCGAGTGGCTCGACGAGATCGAGGCCTTTTGGGGCGATCAGTTGCAGGCGCTCAAGGCCCATGCCGAGCGGCCGGTCGCGAAGCCGGCCCGGTCGGCGCGTGCGATACGCCCACGGCCGAAGCGATGAGTGCCGCCGCCCTTCCTGGCGACCAGGCAACCGTCTCGGTCGGCCTCGCCGTTCCGCCGGCCGAGGCCTTTCGCGTCTTCACCGAGGAGATCGACCTCTGGTGGCGGCGTGGCCGGCGTTTCCGCAACGCGCCCGGCGAAGCCGGCATCGTCTGCATCGAACCCGGCGTCGGCGGGCGCATGTTCGAGTCGTTCGCCACCGACATCGGCGAGCGCTGCGTCGAGACTGGCCGCGTGCTCGCCTGGGAGCCGGCGCAGCGGCTCGTCTTCGAGTGGCGTGCGATCAACTTCGCGCCGCACGAACGCACCGAGGTCGAGGTGCGCTTCGAGCCGACCTCACGCGGAGGCACGCGCGTCACCGTTGTGCACCGGGGCTGGAGCGCGCTGCGCGCCGACCATCCGGTGCGCCACGGTCAGGACGTGGGCGCCTTCATCCGCACGATGGGGCTGTGGTGGGGCGACCTGATGACCTCACTGCGCCTGCGCACCGCCGGCCAGGGGCCCCGCTGAGCTAAGTTCAGGGCTGCGCCGGTCCCTTGTGGCTGCGCGCTCCGATCTTCGGGAACAGCATGCCCACCTGTTGGCGGTAGACCCGATAGCGATCGCCGAACTGCGCGATCAGGTCACGTTCTTCGAACCAGATGCCGATCAGGATGTAGCCGGTGCACGCGGCGGCGAACAGCAGGTGACCCGCGGTCATCTGCGGCGTAGCCCAGAAGGCGAGCACGAAGCCGAGGTAGATCGGGTGGCGCACGTGGCGGTAGAACAGCGGCGTGTGGAACGTCGGCGTCGGCAACGCCTGGCCGCGCAGGTTCGCCCACACCTGACGCAGGCCGAAGAGCTCGAAGTGGTTGATCAGGAAGGTGCTGATCAGCAGCAGCGCCCAGCCCAACCAGAACACGCCGTTCAGGACCAGGCGCGCCGCGGGGTCAGTGACTGACCAGACCACCGGTTCGGCGATGGGCCGCCACTGCCACAGCAACAACGCCAGGGCCGCGGTCGCCGCGAGCACGAAGGTGCTGCGCTCGACCGATTCAGGAATCACCGCCGTCCACCAGCGTTTGAAGCCGCGTCGCGCCATCACGCTGTGCTGCACGGCGAAGAGCCCCAGCAGGGCGAGATTGACGACCAGTGTTTCGACGAGCGGTGCCGCGTTGCCACTGTCGATGGTTTTCGGCAGCAACGGCAGGTTGCCAACGAAACCAATCGCGTAGATGAAGGTGGCGAGGAAGAAGACGTAGACGATGAACCCGTAGAGGGCAGCGAAGATGGCCATGTGAGTTCCGATCGAAAGTGAGAGGACGAGTCGAGCCGGCGGCCCGCGTCAAAACGACTGGTCGAACGAATCCGGACCCTGCCAGCGGCGGGCCGAAGGGGCGGGAGGGATCGGGCCGGTCAGGAGCCCGTCGGCGCTACGGCACTTCGCAGCCCGGAGGCACGCGCGGCGGGCGCGCGATACCTGAGCGCAAGGCGCAAGGCGATCTCATCGCGCCCACCCGCGGTTGTCGAGCACCTGCGCGATGCGCAGCGCGGCGCGTGCCGCGCCATCGGTTTCCACCGGCCGGTAGCACACCGGCTCGTGCATCGCGGCGAGCGCCCGGCGTGCCACCGCGTCGGGATCCAACGTTGCCGCGTAGTCCATCGAACAGTCGGCGGCGTAGTTGGCCAAGCGCTTGCGCACGTGCACGCATTGCTCGAAGTGGCGCTGCAGCGGAAAGCTCAGGAAGGGTCGGCGCGTGGCCACCAGCTCCATCGTGGTTGACAGCCCGCCCTGCACCAGCGCGAGGTCGCAGCAAGCCAGGTGTTCGTACAGGTTGTGCACGTAGGGCCGCACCTCGAGCCCGGGCATCGGCTCGAACGCATCGGTCGACAGGCGCGGGCCGGTGACGAGGATCAGCCGCAGTTCGGGCAGCTCGCGCTTCATGCGCGGGAACGCCGCCGCGATGCGCTGCAGCAGGTGCGCTCCGGTCGACGTGCCACCGATCGCAGCGATCGCGATCTTCTCGTCGCTGCGGTAGCCATGCTGGGCGCGCAGGCGTTCGGTGTCGGCGAGCGCACGCGGGTCGAATGGCAGGCAGTAGCCGCAGTAGCAGAAGTTGCGGTCGGTCCACTCGCGGATAACGGGCAGACCCGGGCCGAAGGTCTGCTCGGTCACGTCCTCGCGGTTGCCGACGAAGATCGCGGTGTCACGCAGGTACGGATAGCGTGCGACGTGCTCGAGGTCGTCGGCGTTGCGGTCGGCGCACAGTGCGGCCTCGCGTTCGTTGCCTTCCTCCATCGGCAGGCAGCCGACGAAGTCGGTGAGAAACACGTAGGGCTGGCGCTTGAGCTCCGGGTTCTCGTGGTAGTGGTAGTCCACGTCCCAGGCCTCGTCGCCGATCACGAGGTCGTAGTGCTCGGCCTCCATCAGGTCGACGAAGGTCATGAAGTTGTGGCTCATGATCTCGTCCATCGTGCGCAGCGCGAAGAAAGCCGACAGGTCGTGCTCGCCGGCAACCTGCTCGAAGTGGCGGCTCTCGTTGGCCAGGCGCCGCGTGATCGGGTGCAGGCGTTCACCTTCGCGCTCGAGGTAGGTCGCTGCGGGTTCGACCGTGAACCAGTCGATCGCGAGATCCGGCTGCAGCTTGCGCAACTCGCGCGCGATCGCCAGGTCGCGCTGCGCGTGGCCGAGGCCGATGGGGCTGGAGATGAACAGCGCACGGCGCGGCCTCTTCATCGCGCGCGTCCAGGTGCGCCCTCGCGGCGCGCCAGCGACGAACTCGCGCAGCGCGCGGTTGAAGACGACCGGGTCGCGCGCCGCCGTGACGTGGCCGCCTCCGGCAATGGTGAGCATCACCGAACCCGGCACCAGCGCGTGGATCTCCTCGCCTTTGGCATACGGCACGCGCTTGTCGTTGTCGCCATGGATCACCAGGGTCGGACAGGTGATGCGGCGCGCCAGTTCCCGCACGTCGTTGCCCACCCACGCCTGGCGGCACCAGCCTAGCCACTCGGCGCAAGTGGCCCAAGCGAAGTGCACGCCATCCTCGTACGGCTTGGTCGAGTGCGGCTCGCTGAAGATGATGTCCATGAACCAGTCGACGTAGGCCGGCCAGTCGTTGTGCAGCAACTCGGCTTCGGCCTTCAGCCGCCTGGCAAGGCGCTCGTCGGCGGTCAGCGAGTCGGCGAAGCCGCCGGCGACGATGACGTGCGAGACACGCGCCGGCTGCTCGGCGGCGAGCCTCAGCACGGTCAGTGCCCCCGCCGAGATGCCGACCAGCGCGACACGTTCGGCACCCGCCGCATCCAGCACCGCCACGAAGTCGGCGGAGAAGTGGTCGAAGCTGTAGGCCGCCTGCCCGTCCGGCCGGTCGGAACGGCCGTTGCCGCGCCCGTCGGTGGTGATGACACGAAAGTGCTGCGACAGGTAGGGAACCGCGCCCTTGAGCATCTCGCTGTGAACGATCTGCAGCGGCGGCGCGAAAGCGAGCCAGGGCCCGTGGTCGCCCCACACCGCGTACCAGAGCTTCACGCCGTCACGGTCGACGAATCCTTCGCGCTCGGGCTGCACGGTCTCGTAAGGCGACGCATCCGACCGGGGCACCGCACCCGGCGCCGGCAGAGGGCCGGCGATGCGGTCGAACCGTTCAGGCCAGGGTCTGGGGGTCGAGGCCATCAGCGGCTCCTGCGTGGATGGGTCGGCGACGCGCTGCGCGTGACCCTGGCGTCCAGCGACTCCAGAAGCCACTGCACGGCATCGAGCGCCATCCGATGTTGCGCCTGCTCTTCCTTCACGCCGAGCAGGTCGGCGAATTCCATGCCGAGCCAGAACTCGGAGATCCAGCAGGCGACGACCTCGGCCGTGAACGGCGGCGGCAACTTCGTACCGTCAGCCTGGAGTGCGTCGATGGCTTCGCGCACGGCCCCCAGTACGAGCTGCTTCCAGGCCAGCAGGCGCGGCAGGAACTTGTCACGCAGGTCGGGGTTGGACAGGCTGGCCGCCCATAGTTCAGCCTGCAGTCGCACGAAGCCAGACGCCAGGTCGTCCTGATAGAAGCGCCGCGCGTCCGCCCACTTCTTCGCGAACCCGCCCCCGCTCTGGTACATCGACCCCTGGCGCGCCAGCAGCCGCTTGTTGACCGCATCGAGCACCTCGATGACGAGCTGATCCTTGCTGCGGAAGTGATAGTTGATGAGCGCGTGGTTCACACCCGCGTCCCTGGCGATCTCGCGCACGCTCAGCGCGGCGTAACCGTCGGAAACGAGGCGGCGGAACGCCGCGTCGAGGATACGTTCGCGCGTCTGCGTCGCGTCGCCGTCGTGCAGATTGGACGCTGTGGCGCGGAGCCGGCGGGCAGCAGAGGTGACACGTGTCGAGACCATTCTTCACCACATGGTTTAAACAGTTGTTCAAATTCTAAAGAATCGAACGGTGATGTCAACTCCCTGCGTCCGCTCGAGCCGTATCGGCGACGTTCCCTACCAGATCAGCAAAGCGCTTGTTGACGGTCCGGCTCTTTCCCTTCAAGACCCAAGCCGACAGCCGTCTTCCTGCTGTCGTAGATGCTGCGCCGGGTGATGCCACTCATGGCCGCGAACGAGCGGGTGCGCACATCGAACAGCATCTCCTGGCCTCGGCCCGGGTTGTCCACGAGCCAGTAGGCCCGGCTCGCGCCCAGTTCCAGGTGCGAGACCTGCATGCGGTAGCAGATGCCGCCGATCAACAGCCCCTCTTCGCTCCAGTCGAACTGGAACGCCCCGCCGAGTTCGAAGACGAGTGGCACGAAGGCCTTGGTGGATACGGACTGGCCTTCGCCCTGGCGCAAGGTCCGCACGAAGTCGGTAACGCGCCTGTCGCTGCCCGCGTAGCCCTCCGACTTGATCTGCGCGTGCAGCGCGCGCGCCGTGCGCCGCTCATGTCGCGAGCGGTGCGCATCTGTCTTGAGCGCAAGCTTCAGCGCTTCGTGAAACGGCGTGAGCTTGCTCCTCATCTCGCTGCGCCGGCAACTGGGCACTTCCAGCACCGGCGTCTTCAACCACTTGCGAACCGTGTTGCGCGACAGGCTCGTCAGCCGCACGATCTCCCGAACAGACTTCTTCTCGCGGAAATACATCCGCTTGACCTTGCCAATCATGGCCATGGTGATCACTCCTTGTCCCCTGCGCAAGAAAGTGGCAGGGTAGGTTGAACACCCGGGTCAAATTTAGATCGGCAGCTGTCGCTGTAGGTGAATCAGTTTTCGGTCGGCGCCAACAGCACCCGTACTTCCATCTGGCGATCTCGATCTTGCTGTGCACAGCGATCGGTGACGCGGCCAGCTGGTTGTTCCCTGCACCTAGACGGTCGTTGAAAGGGCTGACGATCTACGCCGACGCGGAATGATCGCGCGCAGTCGTGGTTCCGATGGTGGTGGCTGTTCGCAGCATCCACGTGCCCATGCCCACCAGCAGCCCGAGCAGCGAAAGCCAGGCCCACACCGCTGTTTCCGACCAGTCCACGCGGTGCACCTGCGCATCGACGACCACCAGCGCCAGCATCGGCAACAGCCCCCAGGCCAACAGCGTGACGCCCAGGGTGAACCAGTCGATGCGCGCCGCGCAACGGCGCAACGACAAGGCGCCCGCGGCCGGGGTCAGAAAGCTCACGCTGTATAACTGGGCGTGAAAGCGGTCGATCTTCCAGGGCCACAGCCGCGCGGCCAAGTCGGGCACCAACAGCAAGGCCAAGCCATACACCCCCAGGATGCCGGCGCAGACCAACAGCACGGTGCGTGAGCGCGGCGGCTGGCCCGCCAGCGGCAGGCGGCGATACAGCCACAGGTGCAGCCCCGCATTCAGGCAGACGCCGACATACAACAGGAACCAGATCCAGACCTGTGCCTTGCCGAAGTCGAAGCGGTCGAGATGCATGAACGAGCAGACCGTCACCACCAGTGTGAAGACGAAGATCATCAAGGTCACCGTGCGCGCCGGCGCCCAACGTCCGACCCGAGCCTGAACAAAAGCCGCCAGCAGGGCGGCGCTGTACAGGGCGCCCAGAAAGCGCAGATTGAAGGGCGTCAGCGGCCACGGCCAGATCGCCACCACTGCTGGCAGCGCAATCAGCAAACCACCGCCGGCCACCAGCAGCACGGCCACTTCGAGCCAGGTCACACCCAGCAGCAACATCGAGATGCGCGGGCTGGCTGACGGGTGCTGTGTCATGTCAACCCAGCATAGCAGCGGTGCGATGCAGGCTGCTTGCAGCGCATCGACCTTCACCGAACATCACCTGGTGACCAACGGTTGCGTGGAGCAGATGGCGCAGGTTTTCGGCACTGAAGTCGGTTCCCATGCGTGCAGCGCCTTCGGCGTGGCGCAGGTCCTGTGGCAGCACTTCGTGGCGGCCGCATCGTCGTCGTGCAAATTGACGCTGGCCGACCGCATCATGGCCGGCCTGCGGATGTTGCGGCCGGCACCGCGCCGGCGCATGTTCTCGCGCTGAAGCCGCCGCTCAGCGAAGCCCGGCGTTGAGGCGCGCCAGCACCTCGGGGCCGGGGCACAGCTCGGCTTCGGACAGCCCGTTCAAGGGCCGCGGCACGGTGTTCAGCGCCGCGTGCAGGTCGACCGCGTCGGGGTCGACGTAGAGCAGCCCGGTGGCGATCTCGCCCTCGGCGGCCATCTGCTGCACCAGGTTCATCGCGGCGCGGCGGTCGGTGGGGTCGTAGCCTTCGTGCAGCTTGCGCAAGCGCATCATGCTGCCGTCGGCGTTCGGCACCTCGATCACGTCGCCCGGCGCGGGTTCGGCTTTCAATTCCTGCGCCAGGTCGATGAAGTCGATGCGGCTCACGGCCTCGTTGTGCTCGCGCACATGGTCGTAGCTGCGCGTGCTGCCGGCATGGTTGTTGAACGCGACGCAGGGGCTGATGACGTCGATGAAGGCTGCACCGCCATGGGCGATCGCGCCCTTGATCAGCGGCACCAGCTGGCCCTTGTCGCCCGAGAAGCCACGCGCCACGTAGGTGGCGCCGAGCTGCAGTGCCAGCCCGATCAGGTCGACCGGCGACTCGGTATTGACCACGCCTTTCTTGCTCTTGCTGCCGCGGTCGGCGGTGGCCGAGAACTGGCCCTTGGTCAGCCCGTAGACGCCGTTGTTCTCGACGATGTAGACCATGCGCACGCCGCGTCGCATGGCATGTGCAAACTGGCCGATGCCGATGCTGGCCGAATCGCCGTCACCGCTGACGCCCAGGTACAGCAGCTCGCGGTTGGCCAGGTTGGCACCCGTCAAGACGCTGGGCATGCGGCCATGCACGGTGTTGAAGCCGTGGCTGGCGCCCAGAAAGTAGTCGGGCGTCTTGCTGCTGCAGCCGATGCCGCTGAGCTTGGCCACACGGTGCGGCTGGATGTCGAGCTCCCAGGCGGCCTGCACGATGGCCGCGCTGATGCTGTCGTGGCCGCAGCCGGCACACAGCGTGCTGACCTTGCCTTCATAGTCGCGCCGCGTATAGCCGACCTTGTTGCGCGTCAGCGTCGGGTGGTGCAGGCGGGGTTTGGTGATGTAGGTCATATCGGGTCTCCCGCCGGGCCGCCCCAAGGGAGGCCCACGCCCCCTTGGGGGCCGCGAACGAATGTGAGCTAGGGGGCTTCATTGAACGATTCGTTCGCGGCGCGGCGCAACGGCCAGCGCATGCACTTGCTTGGTGATCGCCTCGGTGATGAAGCGCGCGGTGATCGGCGTGCCGTCATAGTGCAGCACCTTGGTCAGCCACGACGAATCGATCTCCAGCTCGTTGATCAGCAGCGTGCGCATCTGCGCGTCACGGTTCTGTTCGACGACAAAGACATGGTCGTGGCTGCCGATGAAGTCGCGCACGCTGGCCGGAAACGGAAAGGCCTTGAGCCGCATCGCGTCGACGTGGATGCCTTCGACCGCCAGTGCCACCAGGGCTTCGTCCATCGCCGGCGCCGTGCTGCCGAAATAGATCACGCCCAGCCGCGTCTGCTTCAGCGCCGCGCGCACCTCGGGTTGCGGCACCAGGTTGGCGGCGCTGGCGAACTTCTTCAGCAGCCGAGTGACGTTGTAGACGTAGTCGGCACCGGTCTCGGAATAGCGCGCGTAGGGGTCTCGCGTGGTGCCGCGCGTGAAGTAGGCGCCCTTGCTCGGGTGCGTGGCGGGCAGCGTGCGCCAGGGAATGCCGTCGCCGTCGACGTCCTTGTAGCGGCCGAAGTCGCAGCCGGCCTCGAGCGCCTCGGCCGTCATCACCTTGCCACGGTCGTAGCTGCGCGTCGGGTCCCACTCGAAGGGCTTGCACAGGCGCTGATTCATGCCGATGTCGAGATCGGTCATCACGAACACCGGCGTCTGCAGCCGGTCGGCCAGGTCGAGCGCGGTGGCGCTGAACTCGAAGCACTCGGCCGGGTCCTGCGGCAGCAGCATCACGTGCTTGGTGTCGCCGTGCGATGCGTAGGCGCTGCTGAGCAGGTCGGCCTGCTGCGTGCGCGTGGGCATGCCGGTGCTGGGGCCACCGCGCTGCACGTTGATGATGGTGACCGGGATCTCGGCAAAGTAAGCCAGGCCGATGAACTCGGTCATCAGCGACACGCCGGGGCCGCTGGTGGCGGTGAAGGCGCGTGCACCGTTCCAGCCGGCGCCGGTGACGATGCCGATCGATGCGATCTCGTCTTCGGCCTGCACGATGGCGTAGCGCGCGGCACCGGTGTCGGGGTCGTGGCGATGCTTCTTGCAGTAAGCCTGGAAGGCCTCGGCCACCGACGAACTGGGCGTGATCGGGTACCAGGCGCAGACCGTGGCGCCACCGTACACGCAGCCCAGCGCGGCGGCGGCGTTGCCTTCGACGAAGATCTTGTCGCCCACCGCATCAGCACGCCGCACCTTCAGGCCGATGCCCCGATTGTTCGGCGGGCTCAGGTGGTCCTTGGCGAAGCCGCGCCCGGCCTGCAGCGCGCGCACGTTCGATTCGAGCAGGCGTTCCTTGCCCTTGTACTGTTCACCGAACAGCTTCTCGATCACCTCGGGATCGATGTCCATCAGCACCGACAGCGCGCCCAGCACCATGATGTTCTTGAACAGCGTGCGCTGGCGCGGGTCTTCGTAGGTGGCGTTGCAGATCGCGGTGACCGGCATGCCGATCACGTTGATGTCGCTGCGCAGCGCACTCTCGGGCAGCGACCGAGTGCTGTCGTAGAACAGGTAGCCGCCGGGCTCGACCTCGCGCACGTCCTGGTCCCAGGTCTGCGGGTTCATCGCCACCATCATGTCGATGCCGCCGCGCCGGCCCAGCCAACCCTGCTCGGACACACGCACCTCGTACCAGGTGGGCAGGCCCTGGATGTTGCTGGGGAAGATGTTGCGCGGGCTGACCGGCACGCCCATGCGCAGGATGGCCTTGGCGAACAGCTCGTTGGCTGATGCCGACCCCGAACCATTGACGTTGGCGAACTTGACGACGAAGTCGTTCACCGCCTCCAGACGCGTCTTCATGCCTTGGCTCCCACCCGCTTGTTCCGGGGCGTGCTGTCACGGCAGGCCGGGCCTGCCATGGTGGTGGTGAAAAGGAACTTCTGCATGTCCCAGGCGCCGGTCGGGCAACGCTCGGCGCACAGGCCGCAGTGCAGGCAGACGTCCTCGTCCTTGACCATCACACGTGTCGTCTTCAGCGGTGCGCTGACATACAGCGCCTGTTCGGTGTTCAACGCCGGCGCACTCAGCCGCGTGCGCAGGTCGGCCTCGTCACCGTTCGTGGTGAAGGTGATGCAGTCGGTGGGGCAGATGTCGACGCAGGCGTCGCACTCGATGCACAGCTTGTCGGCGAACACCGTCTGCACGTCGCAGTTCAGGCAGCGCTGCGCTTCCTTGAATGCGGTCTCGAGACTGAAGCCGAGTTCGACCTCGACCTTGATGCTGGCCAGCGCCTTCTCGGCCGCCGCCCAGGGCACCTTGAAGCGCATGTCGTTGCTGGGCGCGTTGTCGTAGCTCCACTCGTGGATGCCCATCTTCTGCGACACCAGGTTCACGTGCGGCGGCGGGCGCTCGCGCACGTCCTCGCCATTCAGGAAGCGGTCGATCGACACCGCGGCCTCGTGGCCATGGGCCACGGCAGTGATGATGTTCTTCGGGCCGAAGGCGGCATCACCGCCGAAGAAGACCTTGGGCAGGCTGGCCTGGAAGGTGCTGGCGTCGAGCACCGGCAGGCCCCATTGGTCGAACTCGATGCCGGCGTCACGCTCGATCCAGGGAAAGGCGTTCTCCTGACCGACCGCGATCAGCACCTCGTCGCAGTCGAACACCGCGTCGGGCGCACCGGTGGGCACCAGGCTGCGGCGCCCCTGTGCGTCGTAGTTTGCGGCGACGATCTCGAAGCGCATGCCGACCAGCTTGCCGCCTTCGTGGATGAAGGCCTTGGGCACGTGGAAGTTGATGATCGGGATGCCCTCGTGCTGCGCGTCTTCCTTTTCCCAGGGGCTGGCCTTCATCTCCTCGAAGCCGCTGCGCACGATGACCTTGACGTCGCTGGCACCCAGCCGGCGCGCGCTGCGGCAGCAGTCCATCGCGGTGTTGCCACCGCCCAGCACGATGACGCGCTTGCCGACGCTGGTGACATGCTGGAAGGACACCGAGGCCAGCCAGTCGATGCCGATGTGGATGTCGGCTGCGGCCTCGCGGCGCCCCGGAATGTCCAGGTCACGTCCGCGCGGCGCACCGCAGCCGATGAAGACGGCGTCCCAGGGTTCGGCCAGCAGCGCCTTCATCGAGCTGACACGCAGTCCGCTGCGCAGTTCGACACCCAGGCCCAGGATGTAGCCGACTTCTTCGTCGATCACGCTTTCGGGCAGGCGAAAGCGCGGGATCTGCGTCCACATGAAGCCGCCGGCCTTGCGCTCGCCTTCGAACACGCTGACCTCGTAGCCCTGCAGCGCCAGGTCACGCGCCACGGTCAGCGACGCCGGGCCGCCACCCACGCAGGCCACCTTCTTGCCGTTCTTGGCCAGCGGCCGCGGAATCATGGCGCGCACCTCGCCGCCCTTGAAATCAGCGGCCACGCGCTTGAGCCGGCAGATCGCCACCGGCTCGGGTTTTTCGACGTTTTCCTCTTCGACGCGGCCGCGCCGGCAGGCGGGTTCGCACGGCCGGTCGCAGGTGCGGCCCAGGATGCCGGGGAAGACATTGCTGACCCAGTTGACCATGTAGGCGTCGTCGTAACGACCCTGGGCGATCAGCCGGATGTATTCAGGTACCGGGGTGTGCGCGGGGCACGCCCATTGACAATCCACGACCTTGTGGAAATAGGCCGGATCGGCCACGTTGCTGGGCTGCACTGACACTCTCTCCTTCGGGCGCATGGCCATGCGCGGCAACGGGCCCGTCCGCAGGCCGTTCTCGTACGCCCTTGCCGCTGGTGCGGCGCAGTCTAACCTCAGGTCGCGCCAGGCTCAGGCGGGCTTCGATCAGCCCCCGGTGGCAGCGCGGCCAGCGGCGGCAGCGGCTGGCCCATGTGCACGCGAAACAGCAGCTCGTCAGTGTCGCGCAGGCGGCGGCTGATCTCGCGGCCCAGGTTCATCTGCATCAGCGCAAACTGCTCCACGTCATGCTTGCACAGTCGGTACAGGTCTTCGCTTTCGAACGCCAGGGCCTGGCAGTCCTGGTCGGCGCGCACCGACGCGCTGCGCGGCATGAAGTCGATCATCGCCATCTCACCGAAACAGTCGCCCGCGTGCAGGTGGCGCAGCAGCACCTCGCGCCCCTGCCAGCCCTTGAGCACGCTGGCACGCCCGGCCTGCAGCACGAACAGGCTGCTGGCGGCGTCGCCCTCGCGAAAGAAACACGCCTGGCTCGGCACCGCCACCTGCCGCGTCATGCCGAGCAGGAACTCAAGTGTGTCGTCGCGCAGGGCACCGAAGATCGGCATGCCTTGCAGCCATTCGATGCGGGGCGATGTGGGCATGGCGCACCTTGCCGGAAGTCGTGATCAGTCTACGCCTGCGCCGGAAGTTTGGCGGCATGCCGCACGGCTGGGTTCAGGCCGGCGGCCAGCGCCAGCGCCACGTAGAAAGCCGCGAACACCGCCACCGTGGCGCTGCTGCCGAAGTGCTCGAGCAGGCTGCCGCACAGGGTGGCGCCAACCGGGGTGAGCAAGAAGGCGATCAGCCGGAAGCTGGAATTGACGCGGCCCTGCAGCCCGTCTGGAATGAGCGCGATGCGGTAGCTGAACTGCACCACGTTGTAGACCGGCGCCAGCAGCATGATCATGCCGTACACCAGGCCCAGCCCCCAGGGCCCGCCGGCGACGAGGAACAGCGGCACGCAGGCGGCTTGCACGGCCACGCTGCCGATGATGGCCTGGCCGAAGCTCAGGCGACGCGCCACCGCGCCGCCGATGGCCGCACCGATGATCGCGCCGACCCCACCCAGCGAGAACACCAGGCCGATCTGCGCCGGGTCGGCACCCAGCTCCTTGCCGCGCACGATCAGCAACAGCGGGATCGCCGTCTGCACGAAGTTGGTACCGCAGGTCACCAGGGCCATGTCGCGCACCACGCGCTGGTGCCACAGCCAGCCCAGGCCCTCGGCCATGTCGGCACGCAGGCTGCTGCGGACCTTGGGCGCGCGCGGTGCGAACGAACTGCGCAGCCGCCAGATGGCCAGCGCACCGACGACATGGCTGAGCGCGTCGAACAGGAACGGAAACCCGCGCCCCACCGCCTGATACAGCCAGGTGCCCAGCGCCGGGCCCAGCACGCCGGCAGCGGCAAAGCCGGCCTGGTTCTGCGCCGTCGCCTGCGGCAGCTGCATCATGGGCACCACGCGTGGCAACGACGCCGTCTCGGCAATGTTGAAAAAGACATGCAGCGCGCCTTCCAGCACCGCCACTGCGTAGATGTGGCCCACGACCAAGTGGCCGAGCGCCATCGCCAACGGCACGCTGGCCACCGCCAGGCCGCGCGCGACGTGGCAGACCAGCATCACGCGGCGACGGTCCCAGCGGTCGATCAGCGCCCCCACCGGCAGGCTCAGCAGCAGATAGGGCAGCATGCGCAGCGCGGTGGCCCAGCTGGCCTGCGCCGGCGACCCGGTCAGCGCCAGGATCAGCAACGGATAGATGATGCCCGAGGTCTGTGCGCCCAGCGTCGTCACGACCTGCCCGCTCCACAGCAGCATGTACTCGCGCTGCCGCCACAGCGGCAACAGGCGATCGATCGACTGGGCCGACGGCTCAGTCAAGGCGCCAGCACACGCTGCGGTTTGGGAAAGGCGTCGACCTTGTGGCCCTTGCGCGCACGCTTGCCGGCGTGGCCCGCCAGCGCCGCACCCTTGAGCAGTTCGTCCTTGGCCTTGCCGCCGCGGCCCAGGCCCAGCACGCGCAGGCTGTCGGCAAAGCTGGCCACCGACACCAGCGGCGTCTTGGCATCGACGTCCATCAGCGTCAGGCCACGGCCGCCGCCCGGCTGCAGCTTCAGCTCGTCGAGCCCGAAACACAGCAGCCGGCCGTCCAGCGCCAGGCAGGCGACCTGGGTGTGCGCGGGCGCCAGCGGCACCGGCGGCAGCGGCTTGTCGCTGTCCTCCAGCGTCAAGAAGGCCTTGCCGCCCTTGTTGCGGCCCTGCAGGTCGGCCGCCCTGGCCAGCAGACCGAAGCCGCCGGTGTTGGCCAGCAGCAGCATCTGCTCGGCCGCACCGGCCCAGTAGTGGGCAACCTGGCTGCCGGCTTCAAGCTCGATCAAGGTGGTGATCGGAACGCCGTCGCCACGACCGCCGGGCAGGCTGGCCACCGGCACGCTGTAGACGCGGCCACTGCCCTTGCTGGCGGTGCCAAACACCAGCAACGTGTCGACGCTGCGGCAGGCAAAGCTGCCGTACAGGCCGTCGCCAGCCTTGAAGGTGAGCGCGGCCGGGTCGATCTCGTGCCCCTTCAGCGCACGCACCCAGCCCTTCAGACTGGTCACCACGGTCACCGGCTCGTCGACCACCTTGACCTCGGCCACCGCGCGCCGCTCTTCCTGGATCAGCGTGCGGCGTTCGTCGCCGAAGGCCTTGGCGTCGGCCTCGATCTCCTTGATCACGGTGCGCTTGAGCGCTGTCGGGCTGCCCAGGATCTCTTCCAGCCTGGCCTGATCGGCGCGCTTGTCCTTCAGCTCCTGCTCGATTTTGATCGCTTCCAGCCGCGCCAGCTGGCGCAGCCGGATGTCCAGGATGTCGTCGGCCTGGCGCTCGCTGAGCGCGAAGCGTTCGATCAGCGCGGGCCGTGGCTCGTCGGCGTTGCGGATGATGCGGATCACCTCGTCGATGTTCAGCAGCACCAGCTGGCGACCCTCCAGCACGTGGATGCGGTCGAGCACCTTGTCCAGCCGGAAGCGCGTGCGCCGCTGCACCGTGCCCTGACGGAAGCTGATCCATTCGACCAGCAGCTGGCGCAGGTTCTTCTGCACCGGCCGGCCGTCCAGGCCCACCGCAGTCAGGTTGAGGCTGACGCTGGATTCGAGGCTGGTGTGCGCCAGCAGCAGCGTCACCAGCTCGTGCTGGTCGACACTGCGGCTCTTGGGCTCGAACACCAGGCGCACCAGCGCGTCCTTGCTCGATTCGTCGCGCGCCGCGTCCAGCACCGCCAAGAGCGTGGCCTTGAGCTGCAGCTGCTCCTGGGACAGTGCCTTCTTGCCCAGCTTGATCTTGGGGTTGGTCAGTTCCTCGATCTCTTCCAGCACCTTCTGGCTGCTGGTGCCGTGCGGCAGCTCCTGCACGACCAGCTGCCATTGGCCACGTGCCAGGTCTTCGATGCGCCAGCGCGCACGCAGCTTCAGGCTGCCGCGCCCCGTGCCGTAGGCGCTGCGGATATCGGACATGCTGCTGATCAGCTGGCCACCGCCAGGAAAATCCGGCCCCGGCAGCAGCGCAAACAGCTCGTCGTCGCTCAGGCGCTCGTTCTTCAGCAGCGCCACCGTGGCCGCGGCCACCTCGCGCAAGTTGTGGCTGGGCATCTCGGTGGCCATGCCCACCGCGATGCCGCTGGCACCATTGAGCAGCGAGAAGGGCAGCCGCGCGGGCAGCAGCCGCGGTTCCTGGTACGAGCCGTCGTAGTTGGGCTGGAAGTCGACCGTGCCTTCGTCGAGTTCGTCGAGCAGCAGACGCGAGATCGGCGCCAGGCGCGCCTCGGTGTAGCGCATCGCCGCGGCACCGTCGCCGTCGCGGCTGCCGAAGTTGCCCTGGCCGTCGATCAGCGGGTAGCGCTGGCTGAAACCCTGCGCCATGCGCACCAGTGCGTCGTAGGCGGCCTGGTCGCCGTGCGGGTGGAACTTGCCCAGCACGTCGCCAACCACACGCGCGCTCTTCACCGGCTTGGCGCCGCCCGGCGGGTTGAAGGCCAGGCCCATGCGCTCCATCGAGAACAGGATGCGGCGCTGCACCGGCTTCTGGCCATCACAGACGTCGGGCAGCGCCCGGCCCTTGACGACCGACAGCGCGTATTCGAGGTAGGCGCGTTCGGCGTAGTCGGCCAGCGCGATAGCGTCCGACGGTTCGGGCGCTTCGGCAATCGGGAAATCGAACAGATCAGGCATCGCGGGCAAAGAGACCCCTGACGCGGCAGGGGTCGGCTGAGGGAGCGCGATTCTCGCTCAGCGCTTCGCCCCGCCCTGGCTGAGCCTGCGCAGCAGCGGCGGCAGCAGCAACATCGTCGCGGCGCCGATCCACAGTCCGATCGAGATCGAGCTTTCGACCAGGATGCCCAGTTCACCGTTGGTGATCGACAGCGCGCGGCGCAGGTTCTGCTCCATCAGGTCGCCGAGCACGAAGCCCAGGATCAGCGGCGCCATCGGCACGCCCTGCTTGCGCAGCAGGTAACCGACGATGCCCAGCCCCGCCATCAGCATCAGGTCGAAGGTGGTGGCATGCACCGAATACACACCGACGGTGCTGATGGCCACGATGCCCGGCACCAGCATCCAGTTCGGCACCTGCAGCACCTTGGTGAAGACACCGACCAGCGGGATGTTGATCAGCAGCAGCATCACGTTGCCGATGAACAACGACGCAATCAGACCCCACACCAGCGCCGGCTGCTGCGTGAACAGCGCCGGCCCTGGCGTGATGTTGTAGAGCGACAGCGCACCCACCATCACCGCCGTGGTGCCCGAGCCCGGCACGCCCAGCGTCAGCATGGGCACGAAGGAACCGGCCGCCGACGCGTTGTTGGCCGCCTCGGGCGCCGCCACGCCGCGGATGTCGCCGTCGCCGAAGGTGCCGCTGGAGCCGGCCAGGCGCTTTTCCATCGAGTAGGTCATCGCGCTGGCGATGGTGGCACCGGCACCGGGCAAGACGCCGACGACAAAGCCGACCACGCTCGAACGCAGCGTCGCCCACCCGGTGTGCGCCATCTCCTGCAGGTTGAACAGGGTGCGCCCGGTCACGCGGATCAGCCCGGCATTGCTGTGGTGCTGTTCGAGCATGAGCAGCACCTCGCTGACCGAGAACACGCCGATGACGACGACGATGAACTGGATGCCGTCGGACAGGTGCACGTTGTCGCCGGTGAAACGGTAGACGCCAGAATTGGAATCCAGCCCGATGGTGGACAGGGACAGGCCGATGATCGCTGCCAGCGCGGCCTTCATCGGGGCATCGCCCATCAGGCCGGCAATGCACGCGAAGGCGAAGCACATCAGCGCGAAGTACTCGGCCGGGCCGAAGGCCAGCGCCCAGCGCGCCAGCAGCGGTGCGAAAAGCACGATGCCGAGGGTGGCCACCATCGAGCCGACAAACGAACTCCAGGCCGAGATCGACAAGGCTACGCCGCCCAACCCCTTCTTCGCCATCGGGTGTCCGTCCAGCGCCGTCATGATGGCGCCGGCGTCACCGGGAACGTTGAGCAGGATCGACGAGATGCGGCCCCCGTATTCGCATCCGATGTAGACGGCCGCGAGCAGGATCAGCGCGGTCTCGGGCGGCAGCTTGAGTGCAAAGGCCAACGGCATCAGGATCGCCACGCCGTTGATCGGCCCCAGACCCGGCAGCATGCCGACGATGGTGCCGATGAAGGCGCCGATGGCCGCAACCATCAGGTTCATCGGCGTCAGCGCAACGCCGAAGCCGGCCATCAGGTGTTGCAGGGTGTCCATCAGCGGCCTCCGAGAATGACGCTGAGCAGCCCCGTGGGCAGCACCACGTCGAGCAACTTGTCGAACAGCAGGAACAAGCCCAGCCCGAGGCCGATGCCACCGGCCAGCGACTGCAGCCAGCCCCCGCCGAAGGCCATGCCCACCGGCACCGCCATCAGCGCGGTGGCAAGCGGAAAGCCCAGCAGCTGGAACAGCCCGGCGTAGACCAGGATGGCCAACGCGCTGAGCGCCAGTGATTTCAGCCTGACCCCTTGCAGCGCATTGCCCCGCAGCGTCGGCCTGATCAGCAGCCAGGCGCCGACGATCGCCATCAGCGCCGCCAGCAGCAGCGGAAAGGCCCGCGGGCCCACCGGTTCGTAGGAAATCGGCGCGGCATAGCTTCTGGCGAACCAGGCCATGCTTGCGGCCACGGCCACGCTGACGCCACCGAGGATGCGGTCACTCATGAATGTCTCCGTTGCGGGGCCACTCGACCGGCGACCCTTTCGACCGTGCTGCAGCAGCGACGCTCTGCGCGGCCGCCGGCGTCAGCTCACTTCGCGACCGCGAGACCGAATTCGGTCGCCAGCTTGCGATAGGCCTGCACGCGCTGCTTGATGTAGGTGTCGGCTTCGGCGCCGGTCAGGTCGAAGGGAAACAGCCCGCGCTCGCTGCGCAGCTTGTCGTAGGCCGGCGTGGCCATCATCTTCTTGAAGGTGTCCGACCAGGTCTTGTAGTCGGCATCGCTGACCTTGGGGCCCAGGTAGAAGCCGCGGATGATGGGCCACTCGATGTCCATGCCCTGCTCCTTGGCGGTGGGCACGTTGGCCAGGTTGCCTTCCAGGCGCTGGTCGGACATGACCGCCAGCACGCGGATCTTGGCGCCGGCCTTGATCTGCTGCGAAGCCTCGGAGGCGTCACCCGAATAGACCTGCACATGGCCACCCTGCAAGGCGGTCATCGCTTCACCACCGCCTTCGAAGGCCACGAACCGCATCGACTTGGGGTTCAGCCCGGCGGCGCGGGCGGTCAGCGCCGCCTTCATCCAGTCCTGGCTGCCGACCGTGCCGCCGGCGCCGAAGACCACCTTGGTCGGGTCGGCCTTGACGGCGGCGATCACGTCCTTCAGCGACTTGAAGGGCGAACTGTCGGCCACGATGATGGCGCCGTAATCGGCGCCGACGGCGGCCAGCCAGCGCACGTCGTTCTCGTTGTAGCGGCCGAACTTGCCCTGCGCGAGGTTGAGCAGCGACCCGCCCGAGAACGCGACCAACGTGTTGTCCTCGGCCGGCCGCTGCGCGACGATGGCGTTGTAGGCCACCGCACCGATGCCGCCCGGCATGTAGGTGATGCGCATCGGGTCGGTGATGTACTTGCCGCCCATCAGTGCCGACTGCACCAGCTTGCAGGTCAGATCGAAGCCGCCACCAGGCTTGGCCGGCGCGATGCATTCGGTCTTGTCCAGTGGCCCCGCCGTTGCCGTCATGACGGCGCAGGCCAGGACCAGGGAAAGTACATGAAATCTGCGGCTCATCGAATGTCTCCATCGCATGTTGATCGGGCCCAGGCCAGGGTCTGGCAGCAGGGATGCAGGCACTCTATCGAGGCCGTACTTTCAGCCGCCTTTCAGACAAGTCGAATAATCATTCGGGTTAACCCTGATCTTTCTTGGCATCGACCGCCAGCGGCAACGACAGCGTCACGGCCAGCCCCCGGCCCTGCGGCCCTGCAGCCAGCAGCAGGCTGCCGTGCAGCCGTTCGACGATGGAGCGAACGATCGCCAGCCCCAGGCCGCTGCCGGGCTGGTCGATGTTGCTGCCGCGGAAAAAGCGATCGCCAGCGTGCTCTAGTTCGGCCGCAGGAATGCCTGGCCCGTTGTCGATGACGGCGATCGTGACCCCTTGCCCGAGCCGGGCGACTTGCAGCGTGACCTGCCCGCCAGGCGGCGTGTAGCGGATCGCGTTGTGCAAGAGGTTGGACAAGGCCTCCTTCAGCAAGCCGGGCTGAGCCAGCACCTGCAGGGTTTCATCGTTTCGCTCCAGACCCAGGTCGATGCCTCGGGCACGCGCCTCGGCCCACCACTTGCGCACCAGCTCTTCGGCCAAGGCGCCCGCATCGACCGACTCGGCGGTGAGGGCGACGCTCTCGGCCCGTGCCAAGGCCAGCATCTGGTTGGTCTGGCGCACGGTCTCGTCCAGCTGCGCCTTGATGGCCACCACGGTCTGGCGCAGATCTTCGGCGTCGGTCTGCCTCAAGGCAAACCCGACCTGGGTGGCCAAGGTGGCCAGCGGCGTTCGCAGCTGGTGCGAGGCGTCGTCGACGAAACGCCGGCGTGCCTCGGTCTGAAGGCGGTTGCGCTCGACATGCTCGTTGATCGCCAGCACCAGCGGCTGCACATCGCTGGGAACCCCGTGCGTCGAGATCGGCGTCATGTCCTGATCGGATCGGGCGGCGACCTCGCTGCGCAGCCGCGCCAGCGGCCGCAAGGCCCAGGCGACGGCAAACACCAGCAGCAACGTGGCCGCCAGCACCAGCAGCAGGTCGCGCGCCACCGACTGCAGCACCAGCGCGCGCGTGAAGTCGCGGCGCGACTCGAGCGTCTCGGCGACCTGGATGATCACGCGCTGTGTCTTGCCCTGGCCGGCCAGCGGGCGGTCGAGCAAGCGCGCGTAAGAACCGATGCGCACCGGCTCGCCGTAGTAGACCGCGTCACTGAACTGCGGATAGCCGGTGACCAACAAACTGGGCGGCGCCGGCAGGTCGGCATTGCCGATCTCGACCAGGCCGCCTTCGGTGGCCACCCGGTAATAGACCTGGCCGCTGGCCGTCAACTGGAAGAACTCGAGCATCACGTAGGGCAGCTCGACGCCCAGGCCGCCGCTGGCGGTGGAGATGTTGGCGTCGATCGACTTGATGGCGCCGAGCAGCGAGCGGTCGTAGGCCGCATTGGCCGCATCGACCGCGGCGCGCCAGGTCAGGCCAAGCTCGGCGCCGATGACCAGAATCAGCCCCGGGAACAACACCAGCAGCAGCGTGCGCCGCAGGCTCAGGCTGTGCAGGCTGGACAGCTTCAGGCGCTGCATTCGAGCACGTAGCCCAGGCCACGCAGGGTCGTGATGCGCACCGGGCTGTCGGCCAGGCGTTTGCGCAGCCGGTGCACCAGCACCTCGATGACTTCGGGATGCACATCCTGCTCGTCGGAGAAGACCCGGTCGACGATCTCGCGCTTGGTCAGCGGCTCGCCGCTGCGCTGGATCAGCGCACGCAGCACGGCATGCTCACGCGGCGTCAGCGCCAGCGACTCGTGCGACAGGCTGAACTGCTTGCTGGCTGTGTCGTAGGCCAGAGGCCCGCAGGCCAGGCGCGGATGGTCGCTGCCGCGGGCACGCCGCACCAGCGCGATCAGCCGCGCCTCGAGTTCTTCCAGCTCGAAGGGCTTGGCCAGAAAGTCGTCGGCGCCTTCGCGCAGGCTGCTGACCCGCTCGGCCAGCGAGTCGCGCGCAGTCAGGATCAACACCGGCAGCCGTTCGTCGGCGTCGCGCAGGTCGGCCAGCACGTCGTGCCCGCCCAGTCCCGGCAGCCCCAGGTCGAGGATCAGCGCGTCGTAGCGCGTGGCCTTCAGGCTGCGCCGCACCATGCGGCCGTCGTCGACCCAGTCGACCTGGAAGCCGCTTTGCGCCAGCGCGCGCACCAGCCACGCCGCCAGTTCTCGTTCGTCTTCAGCCAGCAGGATGCGCATGGAGGTGGCAGTGAGGGCAACGCCCGGAGTCTTGGCCATCCGGCGGCCGGGCGACAGCGCGTTTGTGCCTAGGCTTTCGGCCGCTGGCGACGACTCTCAGGGTCTGTCCCGAGTCGGCACCGCCGCCTGTCCGCGCATTCTTGCGCCGGTTCGATCACCCACCATGCCCATGAGCCGACCGCGATGGTTGCTCCCGCTGCTCAGCTTGCTGGCAGCCTTGAGCGCGATGGCCCCGGCTGCGGCACAGGACAGCCCGCTGCGCACCATCGTCGGCTACCCGGCCGGCGCCACCTCTGACTCATTGACGCGCGCGCCGCCATCGCTGCGGTGAAGGATGCGGGCGGTGAACAAGCGCCTGCTCGAGATGGGGCTGGAGCCCAGCGGCCTGAGTGCCGAACGGCTGGGCGCCAGCATGAAGGACGACTACGAGCGTTCGGGCCCGGTGATCCGCGCTTCGGCCTTCAAGCCAGCGCCATGAACCTGGTCATCAGGGGCGCGTGCCAGCCCGATGCTGATGCGGGTCACGGCCGCCTGGAAGGCCAGCAGCGTGCTGCGCGAAGGGACGTCCCATGAGCGCCATCGCAGTGGCAAGCTACACCTCCTGCCATGCGATGGGCCAGCCGGTGGAAGCCGAATGCCTCAGCGCGCACGACGGCTTCTCGGCACGCTACGACCTGGATCGGTTGAAGGGCACGTTCTCACGCCCTTCGCACCCGCTGTTCGGCCAGTCGTACCACGGCAAGATCCTGGTGCTGAACACCGCCAAGGGCGGCGTTGCCAGCGCCTGGATGCTGTACGAGATGAAGTCGCGCGACCTGTGCCCCGTGGCCATCGCCTTCAACATCGTCAACCCGATCCTGGCGCAGGGTGCGGCGCACGCGGGCATCACGATGCTGGCCGGCTTCGAGGGCGACATCACGCAGCGGGTACGCCACGGCGCGCGCTTGCGGCTTGACCCGGCGCGCAGGACGCCCGAGGTGCTGGGCTAGCTGGGCTCAGCCGCGCAACCTGAAGCGCTGCAGCTTGCCGGTCTCGGTGCGCGGCAGACTGTCGCGGAACTCGATCTGGCGCGGGTACTTGTAGGGTGCGATGGTCTGCTTGCAGAAGGTCTGCAATTCGGCTGCAAGTGCGTCGTCACCCACCTGCCCGGGCCTGAGCACAACGAAGGCCTTGACGACGTGGCCGCGTGCGGCGTCGACCTGGCCGATCACGCCGCACTCGGCCACCGCCGGATGCAACAGCAAGGCGTCCTCGACCTCGGGGCCGGCGATGTTGTAGCCGCCGCTGACGATCATGTCGTCAGTGCGCGCCTGAAATTCGAACTGACCGTCGTCGCCGATGCGGTAGGCGTCACCGGTCAGATTCCAGCCGGTTTTCACATAGGTGGCCTGGCGATCGTCGGCCAGGTACTTGCAGCCGGTCGGTCCCTTGACCGCCAGCCGCCCGACCTGGCCGGGCGGCAGTTCGTGCCCCTGCTCGTCGAGCACGCAGGCGCGATAGCCCTGCACCGGCACGCCGGTGGCGCCGGGTCGAGCATGCGCTTCGTCGGCCGAGATGAAGATGTGGAACAACTCGGTCGACCCGATGCCGTCGATGATCTCGATGCCGGTGGCCTGCTTCCACAGCAGCCGCGTCGCCGCCGGCAGCGCCTCACCCGCCGACACACACTTGCGTAGCGACGTCAGATCGTGCTGGCCGACTTGCGCCGCCATTGCGCGGTACGAGGTCGGCGCGGTGAAGCACACCGTGGCCTTGTAGCGAGCGATCGCCGGCAGCAGCGCGTCGGGGCTGACCTTCTCCAGCAGCACGGTGCTGGCACCGATGGCCAGGGGAAACACCAGCAGTCCGCCCAGGCCGAACGTGAAGGCCAGCGGCGGACTGCCGATGAAGACGTCGTCGGGCTGCGCGCGCAGCATCTGCGGCGGCCAGCATCGGCAGGCGGCGATGAGGTCGCGGTGGAAATGCATCGTGCCCTTGGGCACACCCGTGGTGCCCGACGTGAAGGCCATCAGGCAGACGTCGTCGGCAGCGCTGTCGACGTTGTCGAAGTCGGCTGCCTTGCTGGCCATCGCCGCTTCCAGCGAGCCCGCGGCGCCATCGCCGTTGAACAGCCGCAGCTGCGTCAGCTGTGGGCAGTTGGCCTGCACCGCGTACAAGGCTTCGGCCAGGCGGGCGTCGCACAGCGCATGCGTGACGCGGGCCTTGTCGACGATGGGCACGAGCTCGCGCTCGCGCAACAGCGGCATGGTGCCCACCGCAATGCCACCCGCCTTGATGACGCCGAACCAGCAGGCCGCCAACATCGCCGAATTGGCGCCGCGCAGCAGCACGCGGTTGCCCGGCACCAGCCCCAGGTCGTCGACCAGCACGCGTGCGATGCGGTTCGCGCGTGCCTGCAGGTCGGCGTAGGTCCAGCGCTGCGGTGCGCCATTCGACTCGCCCTGCACGCACAGGCGGTCGCCCTGCCCCTGTGCCACCCAGCGATCGAGCAGCTCGGTGGCCACGTTCAGGCGCTGCGGCAACTGCAACTCGGGCAGCTCGAACAGGAGTTCGGGCATCGCCTCGGGCAACGGCAGATTGTCGCGGGCGAAGGTGTCGACGTGCGCGCTGGGGACCATGCAGCTGACTCGAAGGAGGTGGAAGACGCGCAGCCATTCTTTGGCGATATAGTTTAGTTGTCAACTAATTGCCGGGGACCGAATGCAACGTGCACCGCCACGCCTGTGGGATCTTTCTCCGCCGGTGCATGTGGGCTCACCGGTGTTCCCCGGCGACACGCCCTACCAGCAGCGCTGGAGCGCGACGCTGGGGCCAGGCTGCCCCGTAAACGTCAGCGCCATCACGCTGTCGCCGCATGTCGGCGCGCATGCCGATGCACCCTTGCATTACGCTGCCGACGGGCAGGCCGTG
Organism: Rubrivivax sp.; assembly: GCA_016707445.1. Classification (GTDB taxonomy): domain Bacteria; phylum Pseudomonadota; class Gammaproteobacteria; order Burkholderiales; family Burkholderiaceae_C; genus Rubrivivax. The sequence continues at coordinate 445,698 of JADJHR010000003.1, read as the reverse complement.
GGCCAGCTCGACCTGCTGCCCTACCTCGGCCGCTGCCGCGTCATCCACGCGATCGCTTGTGGTGCGCTGATCGAATGGCGACACCTGGCCCATGCGCTCGATGCGCTACCGCCGCGCGTGCTGGTTCGCACCTACGACCGCGCGCCACTTGACCGCTTCGATCCCGCGTTGACCGCCTTCGCACCCGGCACCGTGGACCAGCTGGCCGACCGCGGCGTGCTGCTGCTGGGCATCGACACCGCCAGCATCGATCCGGCCGACAGCAAGACGCTGCCCAGCCACCAGGTGGTTCATCGGCGCGGCCTACGTGTGCTGGAAAACCTGGTGCTCGACGACGTGCCCGAAGGCGACTACGAACTGATCGCACTGCCGCTGCGCTGGGTCGACGCCGACGCATCGCCGGTGCGCGCCATCCTGAGGGAGCTTTCATGACATCCACCGATTTGTCTCGCGACGCAGCGCTGGCGCTCGACGCCGCCGATGTGCTGGCGCCGCTGCGCGAGCAGTTCGAACTGCCGCCGGGGCTGATCTATCTCGACGGCAATTCGCTGGGCGTGTTGCCGCGCGCCACCGCCGCCCGCGTGCAGCAGGTGGTGCGCCGAAGAATGGGGCCAGGGCCTGATCGGCAGCTGGAACGCCGCCGGCTGGATGACGCTGCCGCAACGCGTGGGCGACAAGATCGCGCGCCTGGTCGGGGCCGGGCCGGGTGAGCTGGTGTGCGCCGACTCGACCTCGGTCAACCTGTTCAAGGTGCTCAGCGCCGCGCTGAACATCACGCAGGCCGATGCACCGCAGCGCCGCGTGATCCTGTCCGAACGCAGCAACTTTCCGACCGACCTGTACATCGCCGAAGCGCTGGCGCGCGAACGTGGCTTCATGCTTGAACTGGCCGATGCAGACGACCTGTTCGCCAGACTGGACGAGCGCGTGGCGGTGATGATGCTCACCCACGTCAACTACCGCAGCGGCCGCATGCACGAGATGGCGGCGTTGTCGCAGGCGGCGCACGACGCCGGCGCGTTGGCGATCTGGGACCTGGCGCACAGCGCAGGCGCCGTGCCGGTGGACCTGCATGGCGGTGGCGCCGACTTCGTGGACCCGGTCCGGTCGAGGTCGGCTGACTTTGCGGTCGGCTGCGGCTACAAGTACCTCAATGGCGGCCCTGGCGCACCAGCCTTCGTGTGGGTTCATCCGCGTCATGCCGATCGGTTCTGGCAGCCGCTGGCCGGCTGGATGGGACATGCGGCGCCATTCGAATTCAGCCCCGGCTACCGGCCGGCCGCCGGCATTGCGCGCTACCTGTGCGGCACACCAGCGGTGCTGGCAATGGCCGCACTGGAATGTGGCGTCGACACCGTGCTGGCCGCCGAACGCTTTGGCGGCGTCGCAGCGCTGCGCGCCAAGTCGCTGGCGCTGACGCGGCTGTTTGCCGACCTGGTCGAGGCCCGCTGCGGCGGCCATGGCCTGACGCTGGCATCACCTCGCCACGACGGGCATCGCGGCTCGCAGGTCTGCCTGGCACGCGACGAAGGCGCCTACGCCATCGTGCAGGCGCTGATCGCGCGCGGCGTGGTCGGTGACTACCGCGCCGGCAGCGCGAGCAACGACAGCGCCGCCCTGCCCGACATCCTGCGCTTCGGCTTCACGCCGCTGTACACGCGCTTCGTCGACGCCTGGGACGCGGTCGAGCATCTTCGCCAGGTGCTCGAATCCGGCGCATGGCGCCGCGACGAGTTCGGCCAGCGCCACGCCGTCACCTGAGGGAAATCCACATGACCGACACCGCACCGCGGCCCGAGGACGTGGTCCAGAGCGAGCACGCGCAGCTCGACTTCAGCCAGGACATGAGCTATGGCGACTACCTGCACCTGGACCAGGTGCTGGACGCGCAACATCCACGATCGCCCGAGCACAACGAGATGCTCTTCATCGTGCAGCACCAGACCAGCGAGCTGTGGATGAAGCTGATGCTGCACGAGATGCAGGCCGCCATCACCCACGTTGCGGCCGACCGGCTGCCAGCCGCCTTCAAGATGCTGGCCCGGGTGTCGAAGATCATGGAGCAGCTGGTGCACGCCTGGGACGTGCTGGCGACGATGACGCCGCCCGAGTACAGCGCCATCCGCCCCTACCTCGGCCACAGCAGCGGCTTCCAGAGCTGGCAGTACCGCTGCATCGAGTTCAGCCTGGGCAACAAGAATGCGGCCATGCTCAAGCCGCATGCCCACCGCGCCGATCGCCTGGCCCAGGTGCAGTCGGCCTACGCGGCGCCGTCGCTGTACGACGAGGCCCTGCGCCTGCTGGCGCGTCGTGGGCTGGCACTGCCGGCCAGCCATGTCGAACGCGACTGGACGCAAGCCTATGTGCCCAGCGACGAGGTCGAGGCCGCGTGGCTGCAGGTCTATCGCCAGCCCGACACGCACTGGGACCTGTACCAGCTGGGCGAGGAACTGACCGACCTGGAAGACGCGTTTCGCCTCTGGCGCTTTCGCCACGTGACGACGGTGGAGCGCATCATCGGCTTCAAGCGCGGCACCGGCGGCACCTCCGGGGTGGGCTACCTGCGCAAGATGCTCGACGTCGTGCTCTTCCCCGAACTCTGGTGTTTGTGCATCGACCTGTAAGCGGTGCCGGGCGGCTGCAGCACCGTCCGCCCATGCGGATATGCTCTGCCGGCGCAAGGAGCAACGATGGCACTGATTGACGAACTGGGCAAGCTCAAGGACCTGCACGACCAGGGTGTGCTCGACGACGCCGAGTTCGCGCGCGCCAAGGCGCGGCTGCTCGATGGCCCTGACACGGCGTTTCCGCCGCCTCCGTTGGCCGCCTTCAGCAGTTTTCGCCGTAGCACGCAAGACCGCTGGCTGGGCGGCGTCTGCGGCGGTATCGCGCGCAGCTCGGGCATCGACAGCTGGTTGTGGCGGTTGCTGACCGTGCTGCTTTCATTGTGGGGCGGTGCCGGCCTGCTGGTCTACGTGCTGCTGTGGATCTTCGTGCCCGACGATTCGGCGCCCGTCAGCGGCACGCGCTGAAGCGCCGACTGCGATGTCGCGCCTGCAAGACCTCAGGCCTGCGCTGCCGATCCTGATCGGCGCGTCGGTGATGCTCAGCCTGGCGATGGGCCTGCGCCAGAGCCTGGGCCTGTTCATGCCGCCGCTGACACGAGACACGCACATCGCAGTGTCCGACTTCACGCTGGCCATCGCGATTCAGAACCTGACCTGGGGCCTGTTGCAACCCCTGGCCGGCGCCTGGGCCGTTCGTCTGGGCATGCGCCGGCTGATGGTGGGCGGGGCACTGATGTACATCCTGGGCCTGGTGCTGCTGGCCACCACCACCGGACTCGGCGGCGTGGTGCTTGGGGCTGGCGTTGCGATCGGTGCGGCGATGGCCTGCAACGGCAGCGCGTTGACGCTGGCGGCGGTGTCGCGCCCGGTGCCGGTGGTGATGCGCAGCATGGTGCTGGGTCTGGTGTCGGCGGCCGGGTCGCTGGGCGCGATGGTGGCCGCACCGTTCGGCCAGCAGCTGTCGCAGTCCTTCGGGTGGCGCATCGGCGTCTGGGGATTCGTATTCCTGGCGCTGCTGATGCTGCCGGCGGCCTGGGCCGCCGGCAAGGTCGACGCGCTGCCCGTGCCGCACCAGGCCGGCGAAGGCGACAGCGCGCGCGCGGCGCTGCGCGTGGCGCTGCGCAACCCGCTGTTCGTGGTGATGGCGCTGACCTACTTCGTCTGCGGCATGCAACTGGTTTTTCTGACCACGCACCTTCCCTCGTACCTGGACCTGTGCGGCCTGGACCCGATGCTGAGCGCGCAAGCGCTGGGCATGGTCGGTGCCTTCAACGTGCTGGGCAGCCTGTTCTTCGGCTGGGCCGGTGGCCGCTTCAACAAGCTGATGCTGCTGGGGATGATCTACTGCATTCGCTCTCTGGTGCTGGCCTGGTATTTCATCGGCGTGGCCACACCGGCCAGCACCCTGGTCTTTGCCGCCATCATGGGTTTTCTGTGGCTGGGTGTGGTGCCGCTGGTGTCGGGCTGGATCGCCGACACCTTCGGCCTGCGCTGGCAGGCCATGCTGGGCGGTGCCGCCTTCGTCTGTCACCAGCTCGGCAGCTTTGTCGGGGCCCTGGGCGGCGGGCTGATCTTCGACATGGCCGGTTCGTACACGCTGGCCTGGCAGATCGGCGTGGCACTGGGGCTGGCGGCGGGCATCGTGCAGACCGGCTTCGCCTGGGCGCGCGGCGGCGGCACCAGACCGCCGCTGGCAGCCGCGACCTGAGGCACACCGCGCCGGCGACCTGGCAGACGCTAGCGGCCGCATCTGGAGTGCACACCCTAGGTGAAACAGGCCGGATTGGGTTTCGCTGTCTAGAGGCTGCGGGTCACACTGGCATCTGACGTGCATGTGCACACCCCGGTCTGGCCACCAGACCACCGAATCCTTCACGACAGAAAGCACACCATGAACCAGACCAGCCTGAAGACGATCACCTTGCAAACCGTGGCCAACTACCGCCAGGTGGCCGAGCAGGCCGTGGGCGCCTACCGCGCCAGCGGCCATCGTTTGCTGAAGCTGATGACACGCAGCGTCGACCGCGCCGCCACGCGCGGCACCGACCGCGTGGCGCCGCGTGTCGCCGACGCGCTGCGCCGCACCAGCAACAACGTCGCCGACGTTGCTGCCAAGGGCATCGACACGCTGAGCACGCAGACCCAACGTGCAATCACCCGTGGCAGCAAGACCGTGAGCTCGCAGGTCAGCCGCGTGGCCGACCTGGCGCAGCGCGTCGACAACCGCTACGTGGTGACCGGCCTGCAAGCCGCCGCGCGCATGAGCCTGGGCAGCGCGCAGGTCGCGCTGACGCTGTCGCAGCAGCTGGCCGAGGGCGCCGACAAGCTGTCGACGCTGATTGCCGGTCAGCAGGCCCCGCGTGCCAAGGCGCCGGCCAAGCGCACCCGGCGCGCCATGCCGGCAAACACCCCCAAGGCCGCGGCCAAGGCGGTGCGCGCGACGGTCAAGGCGACGCGCACAACGAAGCAGGCCATGGTCGCCAAGTCCACCAAGGCCACCAAGGCAGCGGCCAAGACGGTGCGGGCACGTCGGGTGACGGCAAGCGCCTGAGCACCACGCAGCGTTTGGCTCAAGCCGCCAGCAGGCTTTCCAGCCGCTGCATCGCCCATTCCAGCGCCGCGTGGCCGTCGGCCTTGACGGCCACGCGGGCGTTGGCGCGCGCCAGCGCCGGCGTCCGCAGGTCGCACACCGTCATGCCACGCGTGAAGCGACCCTGCAGTTCGATGTCAACGCGCGCCGCCTGCAGGTCGAACAATTTGGGCCGCGCCAGCCAGATCACCGGGGTCGGGTCGTAAAGCGACTGCACCGGTCGGCCGCGGCGGCGGCCAATCGCCACGTAACCTTCGAGATAACCGGCGAAGAGGGCAGCCCTGGCACTGCCGATCGCTTTCAGCCGGTCGATCTGAGGCTGGCCGATCGGCAGCTGCCGGCAGACATTGAGGCCGAACATCTGCACCGGCACGCCGCAGTCGAAGACGCGCGCCGCGGCCTCGGGGTCGGCGTGGATGTTGAACTCGGCCGCCGCCGTGATATTGCCGCCGATGGTCGACCCGCCCATGATCACCAGGCCGGCCAGCAGCGCCGGCAGTTCCGGCGCCAGCGCGAACGCGGTGGCGACGTTGGTCAGCGGCCCCACCGCCAGCAGCGTGATGCGGCCGGGGTGGGCGCGCACGCAGTCGATCAGCGCCTGCACGCCGTGGCCCGGCGTCGGCGGCGCCGCGCTGCCGGGCAGCGTTGGCCCGGTGGTTTCCATGCCCATGTCGCCCAGCACGTCCTGCGCCGTCACCGGCGCCATCGCCAGCGGCCGGTCGCAGCCGGCATGCACGGGCGCGGCAAAGCCGTGCAGCGCCTTGATGGCCAACGCGTTGGCCAACGAGATGTTCAATGGCGCGTTGCCGGCCACGACGCTGACGCCGTGCAGCCGCATCGACGGCTCGGCCTCGATCAGCGCCCAGGCCATCCAGCCGTCGAAGCCGGGGTCGGTGTCGAACCACAGGTCCATCTCGGGCTCCTCGTCAGATCAGCGCGGCCTGTGCCGGGTCAAGGCGCACGCCCACATCGGCGCCCTCCCGCCAGCCGGCGCTGAGATCGGCGCAGCCCTTCACAGGGCCCAGCGCGGTGTGCACCAGAAACTCGATGCGTTCGCCCAGGTAGCTGCGCGCCAGCACACGCCCGTCCAGCGTGCCGCTGCCCGGGGCGCCCACCGCCACATGCTCGGGCCGCCAGGCCAGGTGGCGCGCCGGGCGTTGCACGGCCAGCGGCACGCGGGCGTCGCCAGCACACAGCGCGCCGTCGTGCCAGTCGAACAGGTTCTGATAGCCCATGAAGGTGGCGACAAACGGCGTGGCCGGGTGGTGGTAGACGGCCTCGGGGCTGTCGTCCTGCTCGATGCGGCCGTCACGCATCACCACGATGCGGTCGGACAGCGACAAGGCCTCTTCCTGATCGTGCGTCACGTAGAGCATGGTGATGCCCAGCTCACGCTGGATGCGGCGCAGCTCGGCGCGCATCTCCACGCGCAAGAGCGCGTCCAGGTTCGACAGCGGCTCGTCCAGCAGCAGCAGCCGCGGGCGCAGCACGATGGCACGCGCCACCGCCACACGCTGCTGCTGGCCGCCCGACAGGTTGGCGGGCAAGCGCGACTCGAAACCCTGCAGGCCGACCGAGGCGATGGCAGACCTGACGCGCTGGTCAAGCTCGGCGGCCGCGACTTTGCGCAAGCGCAGCCCGAAGGCCACGTTGTCGTAGGCCGACAGGTGCGGGAACAGCGCGTAGGACTGGAACACCAGTCCCATGTCGCGCTGGTGCACCGGCCGCTGCGTGATGTCCTCGCCGGCCAGCACGATGCGGCCCGACACCGGCCGCAGCAAACCCGCCACCGCCCGCATCGTCGTCGTCTTGCCGCAGCCCGATGGCCCCAGCAGGCTGATCAGCTGGCCCTGGGCCACCGACAGGTTGAGGTCGGTCACGGCGGCCGACTTGCCGTAGGCGAGGTTGAGCTTGTCCAGAACCAGATGCGTCATAGGTATTTGCTGATACCGAGCAGCTTCTCGGTGCCGGCCACCAGCACGATGGTGAAGACCACCAGCAGCGTCGACAGCGCGGCGATCGACGGGTCGTAGCTGGTTTCCATGTAGGCCATCATCTCGATCGGCAAGGTGCTGACTCCCGGGCCGGTGAGGAACAGCGATACCGGCACCTGGTTGAAGCTGGTGATGAAGGCCAGCACGAAAGCCGCCGCCACGCCACCGCGGATGTTGGGCAGCACCACCTTGAAGAAGGCCTGCAGCCGGGTGGCGCCCAGCGTCACCGCGGCGTCGTCGATGTCGACGCGCAGGTTGGCCAGGCTGGACGACACCACGCGCACCGCGTAGGGGATCAGCAAGGTGGTGTGGCCAATCAGCAGGCTCAGCGTCACCGGCAGGTTGAGTGCCAGCACGCCGTGGTTGAGCAGCGCCAAGCCGACGATGATGCCGGGCACGATCAGCGGCAGCGTCAGCAGCAGCCGTACCGCCTCGGCCCCGGGCAGCCGAAAGCGTGACAGCGCATAGGCCACCGGCACGCCCAGTGCCAGCGCCAGCAGCGTGCTGCCCAGCGCCACCACGATGCTGGTGACGAAGCTGCGCTGGAACGCCTCGACCGTGAAGACCTGGATCAACCAGCGCAGCGAAAACTGCTGCGGCGGAAAGCGCAGCGTGTCGTCGCCGCTGAAGCCGGCGACGAAGACGACGATGAAGGGGCCGAGCAGAAAAACCAGGGCCAGCACCAGCATCAGCAGCGCAGCGCGAGACCGGCGATTCACTTCGACACCCGCTTGAGCAGCTGATTGACCATCAGCGTGGTCACCAGCAGCAGCACCGCAATCACGCTGGCCGATGCCGGGTCGCTCATCACGTTGACCTTCTGGTACAGCAGCGTCTCCAGCATCAGCACTTGCGGCCCACCCAGCAATGCCGGCGTGATGTAGGCGGTGACGCAGCCGGTGAAGACCAGCGTGCCGCCGACGATCAGACCCTCCTGCGTCAGTGGCAGCACCACCTTCGCGAAGGCCTGCCAGCGGTTGGCACCCAGTGTGGCCGCGGCGGCCAGCACGTCGGCCGGCAGGTTCTCCAGCGCCGACACCAGGCTCAGCAGCATCAGCGGCATCATCAGCTGCAGCAAGCCGACGAAGACCGCGCCTTCGGTGAACAGCAGCTTCAGCGGTTCGTCGCTCAGGCCCAGGCCCTGCAGAAGCGCGTTGAAGAAACCGTTGCGGCCCAGCAGCACGATCCATGAATAGGTGCGTGCGATCGGCGACACCATCAGCGGCAGGATCACCAGCCCGGTCAGCAGGCCGCGCCAGGGCGGCGGCACGCGCACCATCGCCAGTGCCGCCGGGTAGCACACCAGCGCGCTGGTGAGGGTGGCCAGCCCGGCGATGCGCAGCGTGCGCCAGTACACCTCGCGGTGCAACGGTTCGTCGAAGAACGTGATCAGCGGTGACAGCGCCCAGGCGCCGTCGATGCGAAAGGCGCCGGCCAGCAGCGCCAGCACCGGCGCCATGAACAACAGCGCGATGAACAGCAGCGCGGGCGCCAGCAGCAGCCAGGCCAGTCGACGGTGCATGATGCTCTAGCGCAGCCGGGCTATCGCGTCGAGATCATGCGGTTCCACTGGTTGACCCAGCCGGCACGTTCACGCACCACCATGTCGGGCTTCATGAAGGTCAGCGAGTCGATCTGCTCGGCGCCGAAGGTCAGGCCGTCCAGCGCATCGGCCCTGGGCCTGGCATTGCGGTTGATCGGGCTGTCGACGAGGTCGTTGGCCAGCGCGGTCTGCACGTCGCGGCTGAGCCAGAAGTCGATCAGCTGCTCGGTCAGATCGGCGTTCTTCGCGCCCTTCGGGATCGCCAGCACGTTCATCACGCCGAGCTGGCCCTCCTTGGGCACCACCCACTTCAGCGGCTTGCCGGTTTTCTTCAAGTTGGGCCAGGCGAAACGGCCCACCGGCGCCACCCAGGCTTCGTCCTGAGCAAACAAGGCCGTCATCTGCGCGGTCTGCGTGTAGAAGGTGACCACGTTGCCCTTGATTGCGGCGATCTTGCCGATGCCGGTGCTGAGGTCGGTGGCCAGCCCACCCCAGGCCTTGTCGGCCATGAACAGCGTGGCCAGGCCCTGGTTGCCGGTGATGTTGGCCAGCATCAGGTGGCCCTTGAGCTCGGGCCGCCACAGGTCCTTCCACGACGTCACGCTGGCCGACGCCGGCTTGTCGCTGCGCACCACCAGACCCACTAAATACACGGTGTTGGCCACCGCCTGCTGGTTGCGCAGCGGGTCGCGGCCGAAGTCGTAGACCTCGCCCAGGTTCTTCAGCTTGGCCAATGCGATGGGCTGCAGCAGGCCCTTGTTCGAGGCCTCCAGCGCCGTGAAGTCTGGCATCTGGATCAGGTCGACGACCGGATTGGCGCGTCGGGCCTCGAGCTTGGCCAGCCGCTCGGCGACGTTGCCAGTCTCGATCACCAGATCACACTTGCACTGCGCCTTGAAGGGGTCGTAGACATGCTTCTTCAGCAGGTCGCCGTTGAAACCATAGGTGCTGACGACCAGGCTGCGCGATTGTGATTGCGATTGCGATTGCGATTGCGCCACCAGCGGCAGCGCGCCCAGCACGGATCCGAGCACGAAGGCCAGGCCGACGCGCGCCAGCAAGGGGGAGTTCATCACGGTCCTCCGGGCGATCGGGCAGGGCTGCCGATCTGCTGTCGGGCACGATATCTGGTCGCCAACACCAACCCGGCCGGGTGCACCGACGTGAACGCGTCACAGCCGCAAGCCGCCCGAATACCGCTGCTGCGTCCGTCAAACAGCTAACATGAGTCAATTCCCAGACCCCTCCCGGCAGGGCCTTGCGCGCCCCGGCGGCACCTTCCCCATCCCATGGCGCGCTTCGGCAGCATCGACAGCAATGGCAAGGCGACTGGCAGCGCGGGCTGCCGACCGCCGACGCCGGCCCGCTGGCGCCAGGCGATGGTGATGGCACTGTTCGGCACGCTGGTCGGCACGTTGGTGCCAACCGGTGTCGCGCAGGCCGCCGGTGCCGTGCCGCCGATGGTCACCATCGTCGACGGCGAGGCGCAACTGATCGACGGCGCGCGCGCACTGCAGGCTGCGGAAGGTCTGGCGCTTGACAAGGAAACCATCGTCCGCACCTCGGCACGCAGCACGCTGCTGCGCATCGAGTGGCCCGACGGCACGGTGGCCGATCTCGGCCCCGACACGCACGCGATGATCAACCCCGGTGGCATGGGGTCGCGCGACAGCCCGGCACCGGCGCTGTACCTGATGCGCGGCTGGCTCAAGCTCGGCAGCCTGGGCACAGCCCCGGCGCCCGGACTGCTGACGCCGCGGCTGCAGGTGCCAGCGTTCAAGGGGTCGCTGGTGCTGATGGCCGGCGCCGACGAGACCTGGGTCTTCGCCGAGGCGGGCAATGCGCGTGTGAGCGAACGCGACCAGAAGGCCGCCCCGGTGCTGGCGCTCAAGGCCGGTGAGGTGTACCTGCGCAGCGGCAGCGGAAGCGCCAGGGGCAGCGTGTCGCCGCGCCCCAGCCCGGCGCAGATGCAGCGCGTGCCGCGCGGTTTTCGCGATTCACTGCCGCTGCGGGCGGGCAGCCTGAAAGACCGCAAGCCGGTGCCACGACCGGCACCGGCACCGACCTACGCCGAACTGCGTGAGTGGCTGGCCGCCGAGGCGCCGCTGCGGCGGCCGTTCACGCGCCGCTTTGTTGCGCTGACACGCGACCCCGAGTTCCGCAGCGGCCTGATCGACAACCTGCGCGAACACCCGGAATGGGAACGGGTGCTGTTCCCCGAACGGTTCATCAAGCCCGCCTCAGCCCCGCGCTGACGGTTCGTCCCGCCCCACACCAAGGATCCGCACATGAAGCTGCTCGTCAAGTTCAACCTCATCTACGTGATCGTGATGGCGCTCGGTGTCGGCGTCAGCGGCTACCTGACGCGCAGCCTTCTGATCAGGAACGCGCAGGAAGAAGTTCTCAACAACGCCCGTCAGCTGATCGACAAGGCCAACGCGGTGCGCGGCTACACGTCGGCGCAGATCACGCCGTTGCTGGCCACGCAGATGAAATACGAGTTCCTGCCGCAGTCGGTGCCCAGTTTTTCGGCGGTGGAGGTGCTGAGCACGCTGCTGAAGAAGTACCCTGACTACTTCTACAAGGAGGCCACACTGAACCCGACCAACCCGCGCGACCGTGCCACCGGCTGGGAGGTCGACGTGGTCAACCAGTTCCGCGCCAACGCCGATCTGAAAGAGCAGATCGGTCAACGCGAAACCCCCAGCGGCCCTTCGATGTACCTGTCGACCCCGCTGCGCATCACCAACCCGGCCTGCCTGCAGTGCCACAGCAGCGTCGAGGCCGCGCCCAAGACCATGATCGACAAGTACGGCACGGCCAACGGTTTCGGCTGGAACCTCAATGAAGTCATCGGCGCACAGGTGATCTCGGTGCCGCTGGCGCTGCCGCTGCAACGTGCCGGGCAGTCGTTCAACGTCTTCATCGGCTCCTTGATCGCGGTCTTCGTGGTGGTGGGCGTGGTGCTCAACCTGATGATCTGGATGGTGGTCGTGCGCCCGGTGACGCGGCTGTCCGAACTGGCCGACCGGGTCAGCCAGGGTGAGCTCAACGCGCCCGACTTCGACGGCAGCAGCGGCGATGAGATCGGCGTGCTGGCACAGAGCTTCTCGCGCATGCGCACCAGCGTCGTGCAGGCGATGAAGATGCTCGAGTCGTGAACGGCGCGCCACAACGCACGGCCGCGACCCGCCACGGCAAGCGCCAAAGGGCCTAGGATCCGGGCCCGTGAACCACCCTGAACGCCTGGGCAAGTACCAAATCACCGAAGTGATCGGTGAAGGTGCGATGGGGGTCGTCTACAAGGGCTTCGACCCCGACATCAAGCGCACGGTGGCGCTGAAGACCATTCGGCGCGGCATGAGCTCGGGCGGCGAAGGGGTGACGATGGCGGCGCGCTTTCGCAACGAGGCGCAGGCCGCGGGCCGGCTGACGCACCCTGGCATCGTCGCGGTCTACGACTTCGGCGAAGACGAGAACGTTGCCTTCATCGCGATGGAGTTCGTCGAGGGCCACACGCTGGCGCACTACCTGGCCAGCCGGGTGCGCTTCACCGATGAAGACATCCCGGGCGTGATCTGCCAGGTGCTCGACGCGCTCGAGCATGCGCACGCGCAGGGCGTGTGGCACCGCGACATCAAGCCCGCCAACATCATCATGGCGCGCAACGGCAAGCTCAAGGTGGCCGACTTCGGCATCGCGCGCATCGAGGACGCCGGCCTGACACAGGCCAACGTGATGATCGGCACGCCCACCTACATGGCACCCGAACAGTTCCTGGGCACGGGCATGGACCGCCGCGTCGACGTCTACAGCACCGGCGTGCTGCTGTACCTGCTGCTGACCGGGCGGCCGCCCTTTGTGGGCACGCAGGAGCAGATGCTGTACAAGGTGGTGCACGAGCAACCGGTTCTGCCCAGGCAGATCGAAGGCGCCAACCGCCCGCACTTCTACGACGCGATCCTGGCACGCGCGCTGGCCAAGGACCCCAACCAGCGCTTTGCGACCGCAGCCGCCTTCAAGGATGCCATCCAGCGCGGCGTCGGCCAGCCCATCGACACCACGGTGTGGGAGCGCACGCTGATCGGCGCGGCCGACAAGCTGCCCGCAAAAACCCCCGCGCCAGGTCCTGCATCGCACACTGGCGCGCCGCCCAGCGGCAGCTGGACCAACGTGCCCGGCGGCTGGGACATGATGCTGCTGAAGCAGGCCGAAACCTCGCTGGCCAAACATGTCGGCCCGTTGGCCAGCATCCTGGTGCGGCGCGCCGCGCTCGAGTGCACTGATCTGCCCACGCTGTACGCCAAGCTGGCCGAGCAGGTCAGCAATCCGCAGGCGCGCACGGCGTTTCTCGAACACGCGACCTCGGTTACCTCCATCAAGGCCAACTACAGCAGCAGCGCAACACGCTCGGCGCCGTCGACGCGTCTGGACGCGCCGCCGCTGCCAGAGGCCCTGCTCGACGCAGCACAGAGGCTGCTGGCCCAGCACATGGGCCCGATCGCCAAGGTGGTGGTCAAGAAGGCCGCCGGCCGCACCAGCGACCGCGCAGCGTTCTTCGCGCTGCTGGCCGACAACCTGCCCGACGGCACAGCGCGGCAGAAGCTGCTCGGCGATCTGCAGCGGCTGACCTGAACCGCGCAGCCGCTGCACCTACCGGCACATCACTTCAGCCGTTCGGCCACCCAGCCCGCCACCGAGGCCAGCGCCTGCGGCAGCGCGCTGGCGTCGGTGCCCCCAGCCATCGCCAGATCGGGCTTGCCGCCGCCCTTGCCGCCCACCTGGCCAGCGACGAAATTGACCAGCTCGCCGGCCTTGATGCGCGCCATGCGGTCGGCCGTGACGCCGGCTGCCAGCTGCACCTTGCCGCCATCCACCGCCGCCAGCACGATGGCGGCCGATTTCAGCTTGTTCTTCAGCTGGTCCATGGTCTCGCGCAGCGCTTTGGCATCGGCGCCCTGCAGCGTGGCGGCCAGTACCTTCAAACCCTGCACGTCCACCGCCTGCGCCACCAGGTCGTCGCCCTGCGACGAGGCCAGCTTGCTCTTGAGCGCCGTGACCTCCTTGTCCAGCGCGCGCAACTGGTCCAGCAGCGCATCGACACGGCCGCCGACCTCGGCCGGCGTGACCTTGAGCGTGCCGGCGACGGCGCCCAGCGCACCTTCGACCTGCTGCAGGTAGGCCAGCGCGTTGTCACCGGTGACGGCCTCGACGCGGCGGATGCCGGCTGCGACCCCGGTCTCGGCGACGATCTTGAACAGGCCGATGTCACCGCTGCGCTGCACATGGGTGCCGCCGCACAGCTCGCGGCTGCTGCCGATATCGAGCACGCGCACCTGGTCACCGTACTTCTCGCCGAACAGCATCATGGCGCCAAGCTTATGCGCCTCGTCGATCGGCAGCACACGCGCCTGCACAGCGGCATTGAGCAGGATCTCGGCATTCACCAGGGCCTCGACCTGCGCGATCTGCGCATCCGTCACCGGGGCGTTGTGCGCAAAGTCGAAGCGCGTTCGATCGGGCGTGACCAGCGAGCCCTTTTGCTGCACATGGCCGCCCAGCACCTCGCGCAGCGCCTTGTGCATCAGGTGAGTGGCGCTGTGGTTGCGCACGGTGCGTGCACGGCGCTCACCATCGACGCGCGCGACGAAGCGGTCGCCCAGCTCGACCTCGCCTTCGACGATGCGGCCCTGGTGCCCGTGCACCGCGGCCTGCACCTTGACGGTGTCTTCGACGATCACGCGCGCACGCGGATTGCGCAACTCGCCGGTGTCGCCCACCTGGCCGCCGCTCTCGGCGTAGAACGGCGTGTGGTCGAGCACGATGACGACATCGTCACCGGCCTTGGCGCGCGTGACCGCTGTACCTTCAACGTACAGGGCAACCACCTGGCTGTGCTCGCACACCAGGTGCTCGTAGCCGTGAAAGCCGGTGTCGTCACCGCTGTAGTCCAGCCCGGCTGCGACCTTGAACTTGGCCGAGGCACGCGCCTGCTCGCGCTGGCGGTTCATCGCCGCGTTGAAGCCGGCCTCGTCCACCGTCACGCCGCGCTCGCGGCAGACGTCGGCGGTCAGGTCGAGCGGGAAGCCGAAGGTGTCGTGCAGCTTGAAGGCGGTGTCGCCGTCGACCACGCGGGTGCCACCGGCGAGCGTCTCTTCCAGGATCTGCATGCCATTGGCGATGGTCTGGAAGAAGCGCTCCTCTTCCTGCTTCAGTACGTCGGTGATTCGCACCATGTCGCGGCGCAGCTCGGGGTAGGCCTCGCCCATCTCGGCCGCCAGCGGTGCCACCAGCGTATGGAAAAAGGGCTTGCGCGCGCCCAGCTTGTAGCCGTGCCGGATGGCACGGCGGGCGATGCGGCGCAGCACGTAGCCGCGGCCTTCGTTGCCCGGGATCACGCCGTCGACGATGGTGAAGGTGCAGGCGCGGATGTGGTCGACGATGACCTTCAGTGACGGCGATGTCTTGTCGCAACCGGCGCCCGCAACACCGGATGACGATGACGCCCCCGGCGCGCTGACACCATCGACCGCGTCCTTGGCCGCCGCCAGCAGACGCACGAAGAGGTCGATCTCGTAGTTGCTGTGCACGTGCTGCAGCACAGCGGCCAACCGCTCCAGGCCCATGCCGGTGTCGACGCTGGGTTTGGGCAGGCGGTGCATCACGCCGTCTTCACTGCGGTTGAACTGCATGAAGACGTTGTTCCAGATCTCGATGTAGCGGTCGCCGTCCTGCTCGGCGCTGCCAGGCGGCCCGCCTTCGACTTCGGGGCCATGGTCGTAGAAGATCTCGCTGCACGGTCCGCAGGGGCCGGTGTCGCCCATCATCCAGAAGTTGTCGGACATGTAGCGGCCGCCCTTGTTGTCGCCGATGCGCACGATGCGCTCGGCCGGCAGCCCGATGTCCTTGCGCCAGATGTCGTAGGCCTCGTCGTCGTCGGCGTAGACGGTGGCCCACAGCTTGTCCGCGGGCAGCTTGAAATGCACCGTCAGCAGTTCCCAGGCGTAGGCGATCGCGTCTTTCTTGAAGTAGTCGCCGAAGCTGAAATTACCCAGCATCTCGAAGAAGGTGTGGTGGCGCGCGGTGTAGCCCACGTTCTCCAGGTCGTTGTGCTTGCCGCCGGCGCGGATGCACTTCTGCGCCGTGGCCGCACGCGTGTAGGGCCGCTTGTCGAAGCCCAGGAACACGTCCTTGAACTGGTTCATGCCGGCATTGGTGAACAGCAGCGTCGGGTCGTCGCCGGGCACCACCGGGCTGGAGGCCACGACCTGGTGGCCCTTGGACTCGAAGTACTTGAGGAAGGTGGAACGGATCTCGGCGGCTTTCATCGTCGGCTTTCAGGAGAACGGTTCAGGTAGATCGGGACACCGACGCGGCGCGCGGCATCGGCCAGCAGTCGGTCCTTGGTGGCCAGCGGCAAGCGCTGCTGCAGCGCAGTGTCCAGGTAACAGGCATCGTAGGCGCTCAGGCCCCAATCGGCGGCACGCTGGGTCCAGTGACGGGCGTCACCATGCATCGGCAATACCCGCAGCCCTACCATGTCGATGCGCGACCAGCAGTCGGCAAGCGCGTCGTGCGAAATGCGGCCGGCGCGCAGCGCGCGCGAAAGGATGTTGCCCATCTCCAGGTGCCACAGCGCCGGCACGAAAGCCGGCGCTGTGGCCAGCGAGCGCCACACACCCAGCGAGTAGTCGTCCTGCTCGTCCTCGAAGAAGGCGCCCAGCGCCACCGAACTGTCGAGCAGAAAACCCGGCGCCTGGCTCACCGTCGGCCTTCTTCGCGCAGAACATTCCGGTCAACGCCCAACACACGTCCGCGAGCGCCGCGCAAAAGTGCATTGATGGCAACGCGCCGCGCGGCGGCGTCGGGTTCGCCGCTGGAGATGGGCACCAGCTTTGCCACCGGCTTGTTGTGACGAGTGATCACCACTTCCTCGCCACGCTCCGCCCTTGCCACCAGTTCAGACAGATGGGTCTTGGCTTCGAACAGTCCGATTGATTCCATGACGACGAGTCAATTGGTTGAATCAACCAGATTATAGCTCGTCAGCCGACAAGCTTCACTGCGGCGACGGTCGACCCGTCCCGATCTTGCTATCGTGCGACGTTTGCTGCCCTTACCGGAGAACCCACCATGGCCAAAGCCGCCCAATTCGCCTGGGACGACCCTTTGCTGCTCGAGCATCAGCTCAGCGACGACGAACGCGCCGTGCGCGACGCTGCGCGTGCGTACTGTCAGGACCGCCTGGCGCCGCGCGTGCAGGAGGCCTTTCGGCACGAGAAGACCGACCCCGCGATCTTCAGCGAGATGGGCGAGTTGGGCCTGCTGGGCCCGACCATCCCTGAAGCCTACGGGGGCACGGGGCTGAACTACGTCTGCTACGGCTTGATTGCGCGCGAGGTCGAGCGGGTGGATTCGGGCTATCGATCAATGATGAGCGTGCAAAGCTCGTTGGTAATGGTGCCGATCAACGAATTCGGCACCGAAGCGCAGAAGCGCAAGTACCTGCCCAAGCTGGCCACAGGCGAATGGATCGGCTGCTTCGGCCTGACCGAGCCCAACCATGGGTCCGACCCCGGCAGCATGGTCACGCGCGCGAAGAAGGTCGACGGCGGCTACGCCATCAGCGGCGCCAAGATGTGGATCAGCAACAGCCCGATTGCCGACGTCTTCGTGGTCTGGGCCAAGGACGACGGCGGCCAGATCCGCGGTTTCATCCTCGACAAGGGCATGAAGGGCCTTTCGGCGCCGACCATCCACTCCAAGGTCGGCCTGCGCGCCAGCATCACCGGCGAGATCGTGATGGATCAGGTGTTCTGCCCCGAGGAAAACGCCTTCCCCGACGTGCGCGGCCTGAAGGGCCCGTTCACCTGCCTGAACAGCGCGCGCTACGGCATCGCCTGGGGTGCGCTGGGCGCGGCCGAGGACTGCTTCCACCGCGCACGGCAATACGTGCTGGACCGCAACCAGTTCGGCCGCCCGTTGGCGGCCAACCAGCTGGTCCAGAAGAAGCTGGCCGACATGCTGACCGAGATCGCGCTGGGCCTGCAGAGCTGTCTGCAGCTGGGCCGCATGAAAGATGCCGGCACGGCGTCGGTCGAAGCCACCAGCATCGTCAAGCGCAACAGCTGCGGCAAGGCGCTGGACATCGCGCGTGTGGCGCGCGACATGCTGGGGGGCAACGGCATCAGCGACGAGTACGGCGTGATCCGCCATGTGGTGAACCTCGAGGTGGTCAACACCTACGAAGGCACGCACGACATCCATGCGCTGATCCTCGGGCGTGCGATCACCGGCATTGCCGCGTTCAATTGATGCGTGCAATCCAGACGCTTAGGCCGCACTTGCTCCACATCGGAGGCACAACGCGCAGCGGCAGGAGGGCGTCATGACCCATCCCAAGCCGCTGGCCGGCGTCCGGGTTCTGGATTTGTCGCGTGTGCTGGCAGGTCCGTGGTCAGGCCAGTTGCTGGCCGACTACGGCGCCGACGTGATCAAGGTCGAACGCCCGGGCGACGGCGACGACACGCGCGCCTGGGGGCCGCCCTGGTGGGGCGACAAGGCCGACCGCATGGCCGCCTATTACCTCAGCTGCAACCGCGGCAAGCGCTCGGTGGCGATCGACATCGCCAGCGTTGAAGGTGCTGCCTTGGTGCGTGATCTGGCGCGCGATGCCGACATCGTGCTCGAGAACTACAAGGTCGGGCAACTGGCGAAGTACGGTCTCGACTACGCTGCGCTGTCGGCAATCAACCCGCGCCTGGTGTACTGCTCGGTCACCGGCTATGGTCAGGACGGGCCCTACGCCCAGGCTGCGGGATATGACTTCGCCATCCAGGCCACCGGCGGGCTGATGAGCGTGACCGGCGAGAAAGCGGGAACGCCGGGCAGCCAACCGCAGAAGGTGGGCGTGGCGGTGGCCGACCTGTTCACCGGCCTGTACGCCACCACGGCCATCCTGGCGGCACTGCGGCAGGCCGAACACACGGGCCGCGGCTGCCATGTCGACGCCGCGCTGCTCGACGTGCAGGTGGCCGTGCTGGCCAACCAGGCCAGCAACTACCTGGTCGGCAGCGTCACGCCGCAGCGCATGGGCAACGCCCACGCCAATGTGGTGCCCTACCAGGTGCTGCCCACTCAGGACGGCCACATCGTGCTGGCGGTCGGCAACGACAGGCAGTTCATGCGCCTGTGCCAGCTGGCCGGCCACCCCGAGGTGGCGCTGGACCCGCGCTTCGCCAACAACTCGGCGCGCATCGAACACCGCGACACGCTGATGCCGATCATCGGTGGCTGGATGCAGCAGCGCACGACGCAGGGCTGGTGCGATCTGCTCGAACCCAACGCCGTGCCCTGCGCGCCGATCCTGAACCTGCCGCAGGTCTTCGAGCACCGCCAGGTGGTGCATCGGGGCCTGCAGACGCAGCTGCACGATCACCAGGGCCGCGCCGTGCCGATGGTGGCCAACCCGATGCGCTTCAACGGCCAGCGCGCGCTGGCCGAGCAGCCGCCCCCGCAGCTCGACCAGCATGGCGACGCCATCCGCGCCGGCCAGACCTGGCGGCCCCGACCCTAGATCCGGAGATCTGCAATGGACACCAAAACCTCACCCCTGTCGGCCCTGGCCGACTCGAGCCTGCTCAAGACCGACGCCCTGATCGGCGGCGAATGGATCGCCGGTTCGACCCGCTTTCAGGTCAGCGACCCGGCCACCGGCGACAAGCTGGCCGACGTGGCCAACCTGAGCCCGGCCGATGCGCACACCGCCATCGTGGCCGCCAACAAGGCCTGGCCGTCGTGGCGCGCCAAGAGCGCCAAGGAGCGCCACACCATCCTGATGAAATGGTTCGCGCTGCTGCACCAGCACGCCGATGATCTGGCGCGCATCATGACTGCCGAACAGGGCAAGCCGCTGGCCGAGGCCCGTGGCGAGGTGGTCTACGGTGCCAGCTTCCTGGAATGGTTTGCCGAAGAGGGCCGACGGGTCTATGGCGAGACCATTCCAGCCACTGACCCGGGCAAACGCTTCATCGTCATCAAGCAGCCGGTGGGCGTGTGCGCGGCCATCACACCCTGGAATTTTCCGATCGCGATGATCACGCGCAAGGTGGCACCGGCCCTGGCCGCCGGCTGCCCGGTGATCATCAAGCCGGCTGAACAGACGCCGCTGTCGGCCCTGGCGGTGGCCGAGCTGGCGCAGCGCGCCGGCATGCCCGCCGGCGTGCTGAACATCGTCACCGCCGACAGCGCGGGATCGATCGAGATCGGCCGCGTGCTGTGCGCCAGTGACGTGGTGCGGCACTTGTCGTTCACCGGCAGCACCGAAGTCGGACGCATCCTGGCCGCGCAATGTGCGCCCACGATCAAGAAGATCAGCCTGGAGCTCGGCGGCAATGCGCCCTTCATCGTCTTCGACGACGCCGACATCGAGAGCGCAGTCGAGGGCGCGATGGTCAGCAAGTACCGCAACGCCGGCCAGACTTGTGTCTGCGCGAACCGGCTCTACGTGCAGTCGGGCGTCTATGACGACTTCGTCGCCCGACTGGCCGCGAAGAGCCAGACCATCAAGGTGGGCAACGGCTTCGAAGCCGGTGTCAGCCAGGGCCCGATGATCGACGAGCAGGCGATCGCGAAGGTCGAGAGCCATGTCGCCGACGCGGTGGCCAAGGGCGCGCGCATCGTGGTCGGCGGCACGCGCATCGGCGAGCGCTTCTACACGCCCACCGTGCTGGCCGACGTGACGTCCGAGATGAAGTGCGCGAAGGAAGAAACCTTCGGCCCGGTGGCCCCGGTGTTCCGCTTCGAAACCGAGGCCGAGGCCGTGCAACTGGCCAACGCCACCGAGTTCGGCCTGGCCAGCTATTTCTACAGCCGCGACATCGGCCGCATCTTCCGCGTCGGTGAGGCGCTGGAGTACGGCATGGTGGGCATCAACACCGGCCTTATCTCGACCGCAGAAGTGCCTTTCGGCGGCGTCAAGCAAAGCGGCCTGGGACGCGAGGGTGCACGCCAGGGCATCGACGACTATGTCGAGCTGAAATACCTCTGCCTGGGCGACATCCTGAAGTGAACCAACTGGAGGACACGAGATGTCCTCCGGCCTTCGTCAACCCTCGTCGTTGGAGGCCGACGACGGCCCACGGTCGACCGCGTGCGCGTAGTCACCGCGGCCCACCGTGGCCACCGATGCGGCCTGCCCCAGCGCGCGGCGCAACAGGTCTTCGGCGCGGTCGCCATGTTCGGGGAACGCGGCCAGGCCGGCGCGCACGCCGACGTGACGCTCGCGCCCGGTCACGCTGAAGGGCTGGGTGAGTGACTGCGCCAGCTTGCCGGCCACGCGTTCGCCGTCGTCAGGCGCGTCGATCCAGGCCAGCAGCACCGCGAAGGTGTCACCGCCCAGCGAGGCCACCACGTCGCTGGCGCGCAGCGCCGAGCGCAACCGCACCGCCACCTTGCGCTTGAGCACGTTGGCCGCCTCGACGCCGAGCGCCGCCTCGGTTGCGACCAGGCCTTCGATGCGCAGCACGATCAGCGCCATCGGCGCCGGCTCGCGCGCGCGCAGCGCCACCAGATGGTTCATGTGTTCCAGCAGCTGCATGTGGTTGGGCAACCCGGTGGCCAGGTCGGTGGCATAAGCTTTGCGCGCGGCCATCTCGATGCGCTTGCGCTCGATGGCCAGACGCAGCACGCGCGCCAGCTGCCCGGCATCGGTGGGTGGCAACACGTCCTGCACGCCGAACGCCAGCAGCGGCAGCACACGCTGCACATCGGGTTCGGGGTTGAGCACCACCACCGCGGCATCGACGACGGCCTGCGACAGCCCCGGCCAGGCGATCAACGCAGCCAGTGCCGACGCCGTGGGCAGGTCGATCAATACGGCATCGAAGGCCGTACGCTGTAGTTCGATGGCAGCCACATCGAGCCCAAGGCAAGGCTGCATCACGAAAGGGCCGTAAGGCGACCCCCAAAGGTCCGGCGGCTGCGCCGAAACACACAGGATCTGCAAGGGAGAGGTCATGTCCGGACAGGGTGGCGGCTGCCACGACATGATGCCGCCTGCGGGGCGCGGGCGCGAGCGGGAAAGTCCGGTCAAAGAATCAGACAGTCCGTCGCAAATCAGGCCGGAAAGCGACTGGCGCTGATGGAGCGGGTGATGGGAATCGAACCCACGTATGAAGCTTGGGAAGCTGCCGTTCTACCATTGAACTACACCCGCAGCGGGCACGATCTTACGCGATCGAACGTGGCCGACTCGGGGGCCGATCACGCCTTGCGGCGGCCGAAGGCAGCGTGCGCGTGGCGCCCGAGCGCAAAGCTGAGAAAGAATTTGCACCAGATCGTCGACCCGGCGATCGCCGTCCAGGTGTTATAGGGCAGGCCGCCAAACAGCACGCCCACGATCACGAGCGACACCGTCACGCCAGCCACCGCGTTGATCGCCAGCTCATACGGTGCCCAGCGTGCGGCATCGGGCGGCGGGGTGCCGCCCTTCAGCGCCACTTCGGAATGGTCGCGCCGCATCGCGATGCGCCAGGCCCGACGCAGCCAGACGAAAGCCATCGGAAACAGCGCCAGGAACAGGATCCAGGTCAGCGCCACACTGACGTCGAATTGCATGCAAGGGCTCCGAATGAAGAAGGCCCCACCGGCAAGGCCGGCGGGGCCCGATGTGTCCCGGCGATGCCGGGACCCAGGGGATCTGTCGTCAGTGTGCCCCGTCCACCGCGCGCGACCCGCGTGGAATGCGCACCGCCTCGACCATGTGCTGGATGTGCTCAGGCGGCTCTTTGGTCACCTTGTCGACGGCGAAGGCAACCACGAAGTTGACGATCGCACCGACCGTGCCGAAAGCTTCCGGCGTGATGCCGAAGAAGCTGTTGGGACCACCGATCAAGTCGAGGTACTCGGTGCCCTTGACGAAGAACAGGCCCTTGTGCGCGAACACATAGAACAGCGTCACGAACAGGCCAGACAGCATGCCGGCCATGGCACCTTCCTTGTTCATCTTCTTGCTGAAGATGCCCATCATGATGGCCGGGAACAAGGAACTGGCGGCAATACCGAAGGCCAGCGCCACCGTACCGGCCGCGAAGCCCGGGGGATTCAGGCCCAGCCAGCCCGAAATCACGATCGCCACCGCCATCGAGATCTTGCCGGCCAGCAGTTCGCCCTTCTCGCTGATGTTGGGCATGAACACGCCTTTCACCAGGTCGTGCGAAACGGCCGACGAGATCGCCATCAGCAGCCCCGCCGCCGTGGACAGCGCCGCCGCCAGACCGCCCGCCGCCACCAGCGCGATCACCCAGTTGGGCAGCAGCGCAATCTCGGGGTTGGCCAGCACGATGATGTCGGCGTTGACATCCAGTTCGTTGCCCTTCCAGCCGGCCTCTTCGGCCTTCTTCTTGAAGTCGGCGTTCTTGCTCGCGTCGTTGTAGTACTGGATGCGACCATCGGCATTCTTGTCGGTGAACTTCAACAGGCCGGTCTTCTCCCAGCGCTTCATCCAGTCAGGGCGCTCCTCGTACTTGATCGCGCCTTCCTTGTCGAAGACGTTGGCGTCCTTCAATACCACGCCCGGTGTGACGGTGCGGATGAGGTTGGTCTTGGCCATCGCGGCCACGGCGGGCGCGGTGGTGTACAGAATCGCGATGAAGATCAGCGCCCAGCCAGCGGACGAACGTGCGTCCTTGACCTTGGGCACGGTGAAGAATCGCATGATGACGTGCGGCAGACCGGCGGTGCCGATCATCAGCGACATCGTGTAGACGAACATGTTCAGCGTGCTGCCCGGCAACGACGTCGTGTACTTGCCGAAGCCCAGATCGGTGACGACCTGGTCGAGCTTGGCCAGCAGCGACACATCGTGGCCGACCAGATTCGAACCCAGACCCAGTTGCGGGATCGGGTTGCCGGTGAGCTGCAGCGAGATGAAGATCGCCGGCACGGTATAGGCCAGGATCAGCACGATGTACTGCGCCACCTGCGTGTAGGTGATGCCCTTCATGCCGCCGAACACCGCATACAGGAACACGATGCCCATGCCGACGTAGATGCCGACGTCACTGCTGACGCCCAGGAAGCGCGAGAAGGCCACGCCGACGCCGGTCATCTGGCCGATGATGTAGGTGATCGACGCGGTCAGCAGACAGATCACGGCCACCGTGCTCGCGCCCTTGGAATAGAAGCGGTCGCCGATGAACTGCGGCACCGTGAACTTGCCGAACTTGCGCAGGTACGGCGCCAGCAGCATGGCCAGCAGCACGTAGCCGCCGGTCCAGCCCATCAGGAACAGGGAGCCGCCGTAACCCATGTTCGAGATCAGGCCGGCCATTGAGATGAACGACGCCGCGCTCATCCAGTCAGCCGCCGTGGCCATGCCGTTCATCACCGGATGAACCTGGCCGCCGGCGGCGTAGAACTCGCTGGTAGACCCGGCACGGGCCCAGATCGCGATGCCGATGTACAGCGCGAAGCTGAGACCGACGCCGATATAGATGGTGGTTTGCAGATCCATGATGGCCTCAGTCTTCGTGCACGTCGAATTCGCGATCGATGTCGCCCATCTTCTTTGCGTACCAGAAGATCAGCACGATGAAGACGTAGATCGATCCCTGCTGTGCAAACCAGAAGCCGAGCGGATAGCCGCCGAGCTTGATGTTGTTGAGCTGATCGGCAAAGAGAATGCCGGCGCCGAATGACACCAGGAACCAGATGACCAGGATGATGGTCAACAGTCGCAAGGTGGCCTTCCAGTAGCCAAGGGCGTCGTGCTGCATCGAGTTCTCCTTTGCTGTGCTTGTAAGGTTGGGGGATCGCCTGACGGCCGCGGATCGGCTGCATGGCGCCAGGCCCGAAAGGGCGCAGCAACTGCCGACGGACGAGTCTTTGCGGCCGGACTGACGAAATCCTTACTGTCCGCCGGCTAGACTTTCAACTCGCGGGTAAACACCGGGCGATCCGGGCAGTCCCACGTCAGCTTGCGGCCACGCGCTGGCGGCAACCCAGCCGAACCATGAACAAGACGCCCGACCTCAACTCTGATCTTCCCGATGCGCTGGCACCCCTGGTCGGTGTCGATCCGCACCAGCGCCTGGTGACCTTGCCCTTGCGCACGCTGCAGCGCCGCAGCCCGGTGAGCCTGCCTTCGAACACGCCGATTCGTGACGTAGCTCAAGCCATGAGGGTGCAGCGCGTGTCGTCGATGTTGCTGGTCGACGACGACCGCCTGGTGGGCATCGTCACCGACCGCGACCTGCGCAACCGCGTGCTCGCGCCGGGTCTGAGCAGCGACGAACCGGTGTCACGGGTGGCCACGCCGGCACCGGTCACCGTGCAGGCGGGTGCCAGTGCCTTCGAAGCGATGCTGCTGATGGCCCGCCACAACGTGCACCATGTGCCGGTGCTGGACGGCCAGCGTGTGGCCGGCATGGTCACGGCCACCGACCTGGTGGCCTGGCACAGCAATTCCGCAGTCGCGCTGGCGGGTGAGTTGCATGCACAGAACAGCCTGGACGGCCTGCAGCAAGCCTGTGCGCGCGTGCCGCAGATGCAGCGCAACCTGGCGGCGTCGGGTGCGTCGGCCTATGTGATCGGCCAGATCGTGACCGCGATGACCGATGCGCTGACCGTCAGGCTGCTGCAACTGGCCGAAGCACAGCTCGGGCCACCGCCGGTGCCTTATGCCTGGGTGGCTGCCGGTTCGCAGGCGCGCAGCGAGCAGACCGCCAAGAGCGATCAGGACAACTGCCTGGTCCTGGACGACCGCTACGACGTCGATCGCGACGGCCCTTACTTCGAGGCCCTGGCGCGCCAGGTGTGCAGCGGCCTGGACGCCTGCGGCTATGTCTTCTGCCCGGGCGAGATGATGGCCATGACCGAGCGCTGGCGCCAGCCGCTGCAACGCTGGCTCGAGCGCTTCAGGCACTGGATCGACCAGCCCGAGCCGGCTGCCCTGATGCACACCTGCGTGTTCTTCGACATGCGCCTGGTGCACGGCGAATCGGCCCTGCTCGAGGCGCTGCGCACCGGGGTGCTGCAGTACACACCGGGCAAGGGCATCTTCCTCGCGCACATGACACGCAATGCGCTCAGCCGACGGCCACCGCTGGGTCTGTTCGGCCGCCTGGACACCGCGCGCAGCGGTGCGCACCGGGGCACGCTGGACCTGAAGATGCAGGGCATCGTGCCCATCATCGACCTGGCACGGGTGTACTCGGTGGCCGGTGGCCATCCGCAGGTCAACACGCATGACCGGCTGCAGGTGGCCGCGCAGGGCGGCGAGGTGAGCGAACAGGGCGCGCGTGACCTGCGCCACACGCTGGAGTTTCTGGCCAGCGCCCGCATCCGGCATCAGGTGCGCCGCATCGAAGCCGGCCAGGTTGCAGACAACCTGCTGTCGCCCAGCACCCTGTCCAATTTCGAGCGCACGCAGCTCAAGAACGCATTCCGCGTCGTCCAGGGCCTGCAGGACGTGCTGGCGCAGCGCTATCAGTCGTTGTGAGGACCATGGACGATTCCAATCTACCCGCCGATGCGCTGCACCGGCCGCCCCGCAGCTTCGTGCTGCGCGCCGGACGCATGGGGCCCGGTCAGCAACGCGCTTTGGTGGAACTGGGACCACACTACCTGCTCCCGTTTCAATCGACCGCGGTCGACCCGGCGGCGCTTTTCGGCCGCCAGGCACCTTGCGTACTGGAGATCGGCTTCGGCATGGGGCTGGCCACGGCCACGATCGCCGCCGCACGGCCGGACACCGACTTCATCGGCGTCGAAGTGCATGAGCCCGGCGTCGGCGCACTGCTCAAGCTGATCGGCGAGCAACAGTTGCACAACCTGCGCATCGTGCGCCACGACGCGGTCGAGCTGTTGCAGCACATGATTGCGCCAGCCTCGCTGGCCGCCGCGCACGTGTTCTTTCCCGACCCCTGGCCGAAGAAGCGCCACCACAAACGCCGACTGATCCAGCCGCCCCTGGTGGCGCTGCTGGCGAGCCGGCTGATGCCAGGTGGTGCTCTGCATTGCGCCACCGACTGGGAGCCCTATGCCGAGCAGATGCTGCAGGTGCTGAGCGCCGAGTCAGAGCTGGTCAACACCTGCGACGGCTATGCGCCGCGCCCCGACTACCGCCCGCTGACCAAGTTCGAGGCCCGCGGCCTGCGCCTGGGGCATGGCGTGCGTGACCTGGTATTCAAGCGGCGGTGAATGCCCAGCCGCCCCTGGCGACAGCGCGCTCGGTCCTCAGTCAGCCCACTTCACCCAGCCGCTGAAGTGCGTCAACAGCACCAGCGCACCGAAGCCGATGCGGTACCAGGCAAAGGGCACGAAGTTGTGCGTGGCGACGTAGCGCAGCAGCCAGCGCACGCAGACCCAGGCGGCCAGGAAACTGACCACCAGGCCGACGGCGAACATCGGCAGGTCGGCCAGCGACAGCACATGGCGTTCCTTGATCAGGCTGTAGACGCCGGCGCCGATCAAGGTCGGGATGGCGAGAAAGAAGCTGAATTCGGTGGCCGTCTGGCGCGACAAGCCCAGCAGCATGCCGCCAATGATGGTGGCCCCCGAACGGCTGGTGCCGGGGATCATGCCCAGGCACTGCACCAGGCCGACCTTCAGCGCGTCCAGGCCCGACATATCGTCGACGCTGTGCACGCGCGGCGGTGCCTGGCGGCGCTCGGCCCACAGGATGATCAGGCCACCGACGATGAACGAGGTGGCCACCACCGGCCCGTTGAACAGGTGTGCCTTGATGGCCTTGTACATCAGCACCCCGAGCAGTGCGGCCGGCAGGAAGCCCACGGCCACGTTGGCGACGAAGCGCCGTGCGGCCCGACTGCCCGGCAGGCCGACGGCCACCGCGCGCAGCCGTTGCGCATAGACCAGGATCACCGCGAAGATGGCACCGGTCTGGATCGCGATGTCGAACACCTTGGCCTTGGCGTCGTCCATGCCGAGCAGCGATCCGGCCAGGATCAGGTGGCCGGTGGACGAGATCGGCAGGAACTCGGTCAGGCCCTCGACCACGCCCATCACGGCGGCCTTGATCAGCAGCAGGGTGTCCATTCGGGCGTCCTCGGGCCCGCATCGGGCCAACGGCAAAGCGGCGCATGATAGCCACGGCACCGCGCTGACCCGGCCAGCCTGACGACGGATTTGATCAATCAGCGTCGATTCGGTTATATTACTGACCAATCAGTCAGTAAGCATGGCCTCGACCCGCCCCCCTCGACAACGCCTGAAGGACATCCGGCCCCAGCAGCTGCTCGACGCCGCGCTGTCGCTGTTCGTCGAGAAGGGCTTCGCGGCGACGCGCTCGGAAGAGGTGGCATCGGCGGCGGGCGTATCCAAGGGCACGCTGTACCTGTACTACCCGAGCAAGGAAGAGCTGTTCAAGGCCGTCGTGCGGCAGAACATCTCCAAGCTGATCAGCCAGGGCGGCGAGGCGGTGGCCGCTTTCGAGGGCAGCACCGCCGAACTGCTGGTCATGCTGCTCGACATCTGGTGGGACCGGGTGGACGACTCCGACGCCGGCGGCCTGCACAAGGTCGTGCTCGCCGAGGTGCGCAACTTTCCCGAGCTGGCCCAGTTCTATGCCGACGAAGTGATCCTGCCGGCGCATCGATTGTTCGAAGGCGTGGTGCAGCGCGGCATCGACCGCGGTGAGTTCCGCCCGGTCGAGCTTGTCCCCGTCGCCCATGCCCTGATGGCCCCCATGATCTTTCTGATGCTGCACAAACACTCCTTTGGCGCCTGCCCGGTGCATGGCCCCGACGTCGACCCCAAGGCCACGCTGAGGGCGCATGCCGACCTGATGCTGCACGGACTGATGCGCGATCGCAGCGGCACGCATCGATGAGCCGCCGCTTTCGCTGGGTGCTGATCGTCACGATCGTGGCCATGCTGCTGGCCGTCGCCATCGGCCGCGCCCTGATTGCCCGCCGAAGCGCGGCCGTGGTGGCCGACAAGGCGGCATCGGCACCCGCCCAGGCAGTGGACCTGACACCCGGCGACGTGGCGCGCGCCACGCGCACCGACCTCGTGCTCACGCTGCCGGTGACCGGTGGCCTGAAGGCCGTCAACAGCGCGGTCGTCAAGGCCAAGGTGGCGGCCGAGTTGCGTGAACTGCTGGTGCGCGAAGGCGACCGCGTGGCCGCCGGCCAGCTGATCGGGCGCCTGGACGCCACCGAGTACGAATGGCGGCTGCGCCAGGCCCAGGACCAGGCAGCGGCGGCACAGGCCCAGCTCGACATCGCCGAGCGCACGCTGGCCAACAACAAGGCCCTGGTCGACCAGGGCTTCATCTCGAAGACCGCGCTCGACACCTCGATCAGCAGTGCCAACGGCGCGCGCGCGTCGCTGCAGGCGGCGCGAGCCGCGGCCGAGCTGGCACGCAAGGCGGTCAAGGACAGCGAGCTGCGGGCCCCGCTGGCGGGCCTGGTGGCACAGCGACTGGTGCAGCCCGGTGAACGCGTGCCGGTGGACGGCCGCATCGTCGAGATCGTCGACCTCGCACACATCGAACTCGAGGCCGCGATTGCCCCCGAGGACGTGACCGCCCTGCGTGTGGGCCAGCCGGCCAGCGTGGTGGTCGACGGCCTGGCGCAGCCGGTGGCCGCGCGCGTGGTGCGCATCAACCCCAGCGCCCAGGTCGGCAGCCGCGCGGTGATGGCCTACCTGGCGCTGGACCCGGTGCCGGGCCTGCGCCAGGGCCTGTTTGCGCGTGGCACGGTGGAACTGCGGCGCCGCCCGGCGCTGGTCATCCCCGCCCGCGCCGTGCGCCACGATCAGAGCCGGCCCTTCGTGCTCCAGGTCGATGGCGGCCGCGCGGTGCAGCGTGAGATCACTCTGGGCGAACTGGGTGAAGTCGACTTCGGCGCCGGGCGTGAAAGCGCGCAAGAACTGCTGTCGGGCCTGGCCGAGGGCGACATCGTGCTGCGCGCGACCGTCGGCACCCTGCCGGCGGGTACGGCGGTGCAGCTGCCGAGCCGGCCGCCGGCGGCATCGGCAGCGTTTCGTCCCGCATCGGCCCCGAGGCCTTGACGTACTGAGCCTGAGCCCGGACCCGCCGCATGTGGTTTACCCGCGTTTCGATTCACAACCCGGTGATGGCCACGATGGTCATGCTGGCCTTCGTGGTGCTGGGCCTGTTCAGCTACCAGCGGCTGTCGATCGACCAGTTTCCCGACATCGACATCCCCACCGTGGTGGTGCAAATGGACTACCCGGGCGCGTCGCCCGAGATCGTCGAGTCCGAGGTCACCAAGAAGATCGAGGAGGCCGTCAACACGGTGGCCGGCATCGATTCGATCTTCTCGCGCTCGTACGAGGGCAGTTCGGTCGTCATCATCCAGTTCAAGCTCGACGTCGACGGCCGCAAGGCGGCGGAGGACGTGCGCGAGAAGGTGACGCTGGTCAAGCCCACGCTGCGTGACGAGGTCAAGGACGCGCGCATCTCGCGCTTCGACCCGACCAGCCAGCCGGTGTTCAACGTCGCCATCCTGTCGACCGACGGTCGCCGCAGCGCCCAGGAGCTGACCACCTGGGCCACTCAGGTGCTGCAGAAGCGGCTGGAGAACGTGCGCGGCGTGGGTGCGGTCAGCGTGATCGGCGGCGTGCAGCGCGAGATCAACATCCACGTGCGGCCGGCGGCGATGGAGGCCGCGGGCGTCGGGGTCGACCAGATCGTGGCGGCGCTGCGCAGCGAGAACCAGGAGCTGCCGCTGGGAGCGATCCGGTCGAAGGAGCGCGAGAGCGTGGTCCAGCTCGATGCGCGCATGAAGACGCCGGCCGACTTCGGCAACATCATCGTCACGCGCCGTGGCGGTGTGGCGATCCGGCTCGGGCAGCTGGCCGACGTGGTCGATGGCCCGCAGGAACTGGAAAGCCTGGCGCTCTACAACGGCCAGCGCACGGTGCTGCTGTCGGTGCAGAAGAGCCAGGGCGAGAACACCATCGCGGTGGTCGACGGCCTGCGCCAGGCGCTGACCGAGGTCGAGCCCCAGCTGCCGTCCGGCGTGAAGACCGAGATCAACCGCGACAACTCGCGCGCGATCCGGGTCTCGGTGGCCAACGTGCAACGCACGCTGATCGAAGGCGCCCTGCTCACGATCGGCATCGTGTTCCTGTTTCTCAACAGCTGGCGCTCGACCGTCATCACCGGGCTGACGCTGCCGATCGCACTGATCGGCACCTTCTTGTTCATGTACGTCAGCGGCTTCACGATCAACACCGTCACGCTGATGGCGCTGAGCCTGTGCGTGGGCCTGTTGATCGACGACGCCATCGTGGTGCGCGAGAACATCGTGCGCCATGTGCAGATGGGCAAGAGCGCGCACCAGGCGGCACTGGACGGCACCAACGAGATCGGGCTGGCGGTGCTGGCCACCACGCTGTCGATCGTGGCGGTGTTCCTGCCGATCGGCTTCATGGGCGGCATCGTCGGCAAGTTCTTCCACGAGTTCGGCATCACCATCGTGGCGGCGGTGCTGATCTCGATGTTCGTCAGCTTCACGCTCGACCCGATGCTGTCCAGCGTCTGGCACGACCCGCAGGCGCACGGCGTCGGCAGGGCCCGCCAGTGACGCTGTACGACAAGACCATCGGCCGCATCACCGGCGCCTTCGACCGCCTGACGAACACCCTGTCCGACAGCTATCAGGCGATCCTGGCCTGGTCGCTGGTGCATCGCATCAAGACTGTGTTGCTGGCACTGGTCACCTTCGCCGCCAGCTTCCTGGTGATCCCGCTGCTGGGCGCCGAGTTCGTGCCCAAGGCCGACTTCTCGGAGACGGTGGTCAACTTCTACACGCCGGTGGGTTCGGCGCTCGAAGTGACCGAATCGCGTGCACGCCAGATCGACGCGGCGCTGCGCGAGCTGCCCGAGGTGCGCCACACCGTCACCACCATCAACAGCGGGTCGGCCGCCGGCAAAATCTACGGCGCGGTCTATATCCGCCTGGTCGATCGCAAAGATCGCCGGCGCAGCGTCGACCAGCTGGTGGTGCCGATGCGCGAACGGCTGGCACGCATACCGGGCATCACGGTGACCAACATCGGGGTCACCGATCTGGGCGGCGGCAAGACGCTGCAGTTCTCGATCCAGGGCCCCGACCTGGCCGAGCTCGATCGGCTGTGGCGCCAGATCGGCCCGCAGCTGCGCGCGATCCCCGGGTTGGTCGATCTGGACAGCACGCTCAAGCCCGACAAGCCCACCGTGGCCATCCGCATGCGGCGCGACGCTGCGGCCGACCTCGGACTGAACGTCAATGCCGTGGCCGGCGTGCTGCGCACCCTGGTGGCCGGCCAGACCGTGGGCAACTGGCGCGCCGCCGACGGCGAGACCTACGATGTGCTGGTGCGCCTGGCACCCGAGGCTCGCAATGAACGCGGCGACCTCGGCAACTTGCCGCTGGTGGTGGCCGCTGCGGCCGACGGCAGCACGCGCGTGGTGCGGCTGTCGCAGGTGGCCGAAGTGA
This sequence comes from Rubrivivax sp., assembly GCA_016707445.1. Lineage (GTDB taxonomy): Bacteria > Pseudomonadota > Gammaproteobacteria > Burkholderiales > Burkholderiaceae_C > Rubrivivax. The sequence goes on along the minus strand of JADJHR010000003.1, from coordinate 413,533 downwards.
CGCCGTCGACCGGCCCGAACCAGATCAACCGGCGCGACCTCACGCGCGAGATCAACGTCGACGCCAACGTGCTCGGGCGCAGCGCCGGCGACGTGTCGACCGACATCCGCAAGCAGCTTGACCGCATCGCCTGGCCGCCCGGCTACCGCTATTCATTCGGTGGCTCGACCAAGAACATGCAAGAGAGCTTCAGCTATGCGATGGCGGCACTGGCGCTGGCGGTGGTGTTCATCTACATGATCCTGGCCAGCCAGTTCAAGAGCTTCCTGCAACCACTGGCGCTGATGAGCTCGCTGCCGCTGACGCTGATCGGCGTGGTGCTGGCGCTGCTGGTCTTCGGCTCGACGCTGAACATGTTCTCCATCATCGGCGTCGTGATGCTGATGGGCCTGGTGACCAAGAACGCCATCCTGCTGGTGGACTTCGCCATCCGTTCGCGCGCCGACGGCATGGAACGCAGCCAGGCACTGCTGCACGCCGCCAAAGTGAGGTTGCGCCCGATCCTGATGACCACGCTGGCCATGGTGTTCGGCATGCTGCCTCTGGCCTTTGCCCTGTCTGAAGGCTCGGAGCAGCGCGCCCCGATGGGCCAGGCCGTGATCGGCGGCGTGATCACCTCGTCGCTTCTGACCCTGGTGGTGGTGCCGGTGGTCTACTGCTGGCTGGATGACCTGGCCGTCTGGGCGGGTCGTCGCAGGCGCCGGCCTGACGACGATCAGGCTGCCGTCAAGCGCAACGCCTAGAATTCCTGCCGACCGGTCACAATATACCCATACCCGTATCATCATGGACATCGAAACCGCCCGCTTCAACATGATCGAACAGCAGATCCGCCCCTGGGAAGTGCTGGATGCCAACGTGCTGTCGCTGCTGGCCACCGTACGACGCGAAGACTTCGTGCCGCCGGCGCTGCGTGCCATGGCCTTCGTCGACACCCAGGTGCCGCTGCTGAGCGGCGAGCCCGACGGCCCGCGCATGCTGGAGCCGCGCGTCGAAGCACGCCTGCTGCAACTGCTGAAGGTGCAGCGCCACGAAAAGGCGCTGGAGATCGGCACCGGATCGGGTTTCATGGCGGCACTGCTGGCGCACCGCGCGCAGCAGGTGATCACGCTGGAATGCCGCCCTGAGCTGGCACGCATGGCGCGCGAGAACCTGCGCCGCAGCGGCGTGCTGAACGTGCAGGTGGTCGAGGTCAGCGCCGAGCAGGGTGCGCGCGGCCACAGCGCCGAGGCGCCCTATGACGTGATCCTGCTGTCGGGATCGGTGGCCGAGGTACCGCGCAGCTTGCTCGAGCAGCTCAAGATCGGTGGTCGTCTGGCCGCCATCGTCGGTGAAGAGCCGGTGATGCGGGCCACGTTGTTCACGCGCGTCAACGACGCCACCTGGTCACAGCAGCAGGTCTTCGACACGCTGGCGCCGCGGCTGTCGGGCTTTGCCGAGAAGCCGGCCTTTCAGTTCTGATCGGACCACGCCGCATGCCGTTGCCCGACACCAGCGATCGCACGCGGTCTGTCGCCTGCTTCTGCCATCAGGGCGCGCGCAGGCTGCAGATCGTCGCAATCCAGCGACAGCAAGGACCTGGCCCGATCTATAACCCGGGCGGCGCCGTCGGCCCCTGGCCGTGCGACGTCGACGCGGCCGCGCCGCACCACTGACGCCGATCGGCTCGTCGACACAGATCGCCCCCGCACACATCCCCCGTCTCGAACAAGGACCCTCATGCCTGCGAAGCGCCATTCCCACCGCACTGCCCGATTTCGCGCACCCCTGTCGGCCCTGGCGCTGTGCATGCCCATGCTGTTCATGCCGGCGGCGCAGGCACAGAGCCTGAAAGAGCTGTACGAAGCCGCCCGGGGCTATGACGCCAGCTATCTGGGTGCTCAGGCGCTGACCAAGTCAGCCGACTACCGTGTCGCGGCGGTCGAAGGCCTGGCGCTGCCGAATGCCGCCTTGAACGCGGCCGCCAGCACTTCACGCGTCGATCCACCGGTGGGTGGTGGCGGTGACAGCAATTCGATCGGCGTCACCGCCAGCGGGCGATACCCGATCATCAACCGCGGCAACGACGTGTTGATCGCGCAGGCGCGCAAGACACTGGAGACGGCCAAAGCCGACCTGGCCTCGGCCGAGCAGGATCTGATGGTGCGTGTGGCGCAGGCCTACTTCGACGTGCTGGCATCACAAGACACACTGGGCACGACGCGCGCCAACAAGACCGCCATCACTGAACAGCTGGCATCGGCCAAGCGCAATTTCGAGGTCGGCACGGCGACCATCACCGACGCCCGTGAAGCGCAGGCCCGCTTCGACCTCGCCGCCGCCACCGAGATCGCGGCCGAGAATGACCTCCGCACCAAGCGCATCGCGCTCGACCAGCTGGTGGGCCGCGACGGCGTCGCGCCCAAACCCTTGGCCACACCGGTCAATCTGCCTTCGGTACTGCCCCCGGACGTTCAGGCCTGGGTTTCCGCTGCCGACGCCCAGCACCCCACGATTCGCCGCGCGCTGGCCGGCGTGGACATTGCACAGCTGGAAACGGCCAAGGCACGTGCGGCCGAGAAATTCACGCTCGATGCCGTGGGCTCGCTGTCGGGCCAGCGTGCCTCGGGCAGCACGTTGTCGGGGTTCAGCGGCACCACACGCGTGGCCAGCATCGGGCTGCAATTCAACTTGCCGCTTTACACCGGTGGCCAGACACAGAACCGCATTCAGGAAACCTTGCTGCTGGAAGAGAAGGCGCGCCAGGACCTCGACGTCGCGCGCCGCGGCATCGCCCAGGGCACGCGGGTGGCCTATTTCGGCGTGCAATCGGGCCAGGCACAGGTAAAGGCGCTGGAAGCCGCCGAGGCATCGGCCAAGCTGGCGCTCGAAGCCACGCAGCTGGGCTACCGCGTCGGCGTGCGCGTCAACCTCGACGTGCTGAACGCGCAGACGCAGCTGTTCCAGACCCAGCGCGACCTGGCCAAGGCGCGCTATGACGTGCTGATGGGTGGTCTCAGGTTGCGCCAGGCCTCGGGCCAGCTGGCGCCCAACGACATAGACGCTGTGAACGCGCTGCTGGCGAAGTAGGTCGGGCGGATCGCTGGCGATTCGTCTTCAAACCGCCAGCAAATGCTGCCGGCTCCATTTCATACCGCCAGCAAATGCTGGCGGTAGTGCAAGAGCTCGTCGATCGACTCGTGCACGTCGGCAAGCGCGGTGTGGGCCTGCACCTTCTTGAAGCCGTCCAGCAGTGCCGGCTTCCAGCGCCGCGCCAGCTCTTTGAGCGTGCTGACGTCCAGGTTTCGGTAATGGAAGAAGGCTTCCAATCGGGGCATGGTGCGGGCCAGGAAGCGCCGGTCCTGGCAGATGCTGTTGCCGCACATCGGGCTCTTGCCGGCGGCCACGTATTGCGCCAGGAAGTCGATCACCGCTGCTTCGGCAGCGGCTTCGTCAAGGGTCGACGCCTTCACACGGTCGACCAGGCCGCTGCGGCCATGGGTGCCCTTGTTCCAGGAGTCCATGCCGTCGAGCACCGCATCGGTCTGGTGAATCGCGAACACCGGACCTTCGATGCGCACGCTGACTTGCGGGTCGGTGACGACCACGGCGACCTCGATGATGCGGTCACGGTCGGGGTAGAGCCCGGTCATCTCCAGGTCGATCCAGATCAGGTTGTGGTCGTTCTTGCTCAGCGCGGCGTCGGGCATGGATGGCATCACCTGGTAGGAATCACTTGCGAAAGCGCTCGATTCTCACCCAAGCCTACACTCGACCCTCATGCACCCTTCGTCCGTTTCGCTGGTCTTTGCCGGGGTCGTCATGGCCTGGCTGGCCGCGCGCCTCTGGCTGGCCACGCGGCAGATCCGCCACGTCGCCAACCATCGCTCACGGGTGCCGGCCGCCTTTGCCGGCACGGTGACGCTGCAGACCCACCAGCGTGCTGCCGACTACACGGTGGCCAAGGCCCGGCTTGGTCTGCTGGCCATGGCATTCAGCGCCGTCGTGCTGCTGGGCTGGACGCTGCTCGGCGGTCTGGACCTGCTGAACACTGCATTGCGCGACTCCGTGCAGCCGCGCTTTGGCGACATGGCCTACCAGCTGGCGCTGCTGACCGCGTTCACCCTGGTCGGCGCCGTGCTCGAACTGCCCTTCGACGTGTATGGCACCTTCGTCGTCGAGCAGCGCTTCGGTTTCAACCGCATGACGCCGCGCCTGTTTCTGGTCGACATGGTCAAGGGCACGATCGTCGGCGCCCTGATCGGCCTGCCGCTGGCGGCATTGATCCTGTGGATCATGGGCACGCTGGGCAGCAGCTGGTGGTTGTGGGCCTGGGTCGCCTGGGTGACCTTCAACCTGGTGCTGCTGGTGCTGTATCCGACCGTCATCGCGCCGCTGTTCAACAAGTTCGAGCCCTTGCCCGACGAGGTGCTGAAGTCGCGTGTGCAGGCGCTGATGCAGCGCTGCGGCTTTGCCGCCAAGGGCCTGTTCGTGATGGACGGTAGCAAACGATCGGCACACGCCAACGCCTACTTCACGGGTCTGGGGGCGGCCAAGCGCGTGGTCTTCTTCGACACCTTGCTGGCGCGCCTGAGCGCCGGCGAAGTCGAGGCCGTGCTGGCCCATGAACTCGGCCACTTCCGACACCGGCACGTGCAGAAGCGCATGGTCCTGATCTTCGGCGCCAGCCTGGCGGGGCTGGCACTGCTGGGCTGGCTGGCCGGGCAAAGCGGTTTCTACGCCGGCCTGGGCGTCGCCCCCAACCTGAGTGCGCCGAACTCGGCGCTGGCACTGCTGCTGTTCAGCCTGGCACTGCCGCCGTTCATGTTCTTCGTCTCGCCGCTGGCGGCATTGCTGTCGCGCAAGCACGAGTTCGAGGCCGACGCCTACGCCTGTGCGCAGGCCGACGGTCGCGACCTGGCCAATGCACTGCTCAAACTGCACGAGGACAACGCCGCCACGCTGACGCCCGACCCGCTGTACGCGCGCTTCTACTATTCGCATCCACCAGCACCCGAGCGCCTGGCGGCGCTGACGGCACCGGTTCAGGCGCTGCCCGCATGACCAGTCTCGCGCGCCGACACTGCCAGCCTGTCAAGGGGGCGGCCTTGAGTGGTGACGCGCTGCCGCCGCTGCTGGCCCAGGTGCCGGCCTGGGCCGTGGTCGACGACGCGCTGCAGCGCCGCTTCACCTTCGACGACTTCGCTGCGACGATGTCATTCGTCAATGCCGTGGCTTGGCTGGCGCAGCGGGAAGACCATCACCCTGACCTGCACCTGGGCTGGGGGTGGTGCAACGTGCGCTGGACCACCCACTCGGTGGGCGGACTGTCGATGAACGACTTCATCTGCGCCGCCCAGGTCGACGCCCTGCAGCCTTGAGCCGCGACCCGAGGCCGCGCGACGGCCGTGCACACGCAACCGCGGCACGCGGCAGCGTGCTCGACATCGGCCTGGTGGTGGCCGCCCATGGCCGGCATTCGACGGTGGAAACGCCAGAAGGCGAACGCATCCGCTGCCATGGCCGGGGCAAGAAGAGTGAGGTCGTGGTGGGCGATCGTGTGCGCTGGCAACGGGCCGGCGACGAAGGCGTGATCGAACAGCTGGAACCGCGCCGCAACCTGCTCTTCCGCCAGGACGAATGGCGCACCAAGTCGTTTGCCGCCAACCTCGACCTGCTGGTGATGATGGTGGCAGTCGAGCCCCCGTTCAGCGAGTCACAGCTCGCCCGCGCCCTGATCGCCGCCCAGGCGGCCGGCATCAGCGCGGTGATCGGCCTCAACAAGATCGACCTGCCAGCTGCCGATGCCGTTCGCCAGCGCCTGCGGCCCTACGTTGCGATGGGCATCGAGGTGCTGGAACTGGCCGTCAAGGCCGACCCTGTTGCTGCACTGGCAATCCTGCGGCCACGGCTGCAGGGCCGCACGACGCTGATCCTCGGCCCCAGTGGCGCCGGCAAGAGCACCTTGATCAACCGCTTGGTGCCGGGCGCCGACGCGCAAGTGCGCGAAATCTCGATCGCGCTGTCCAGCGGCAAGCACACTACGACCACCACCACCTGGTACTGGCTGGATGTCGACAGGCGCAGTGCGGTGCTCGACTCGCCGGGCTTCCAGGAGTTCGGCCTGCGCCAGATCGAGCCGATGCAGCTGGCCACCCTGATGCCCGACCTGGCGCTCGAGCGTGAGCAGTGCCGGTTCAGCAACTGCACGCACCGCGAAGAACCCGATTGCGCCGTGCGTGCCGCGGTGACGGCCGGCCGCATCAGCACATCGCGCTGGCGCATTTACCGCGAACTGTTCGAAGAGCTGTCGCAGACGCCCTGGTCGATCAGCCGATGACGTTGGCCAGCGACAGCAAGGCCGTCAGCAGCATCCACAGCACCACCGACCGCCACACCAGGCCGACGACGCTCTGCAGATGACCGGCCTGCGCCGGCAGGCCGGCGGTGCAGCCCTGGGCTTCGGTGGTGCCGGGTTCGGCGCCGTCGGTGAAGGTCTTGGAGCGATCGGGCGTGACCCCGGGTGCTGCCGTCCCCCCGAGCTGCACACCGACAGCACCCGCCGCCGCGGCCAGGATGATGCCTTCGTTCGGGTACATCCACAGCGAGGCATCGCGCCGCCAGCTGCCGATGGCTTCTTCGAAGTTGCCGACCACGGCAAAGCCGAAGGCGGTCAAGCGCGCCGGCACATGGTCGATCCACTGGAACAGCCGGCGTGACAGCGCCAGCAGGTGGTCGTCGGCCGGCGCGTCGAGCGTGCGGTGCCGGTAGCCCCAGAAGCGACTGGAGAACTCGGCCATGCGGTACAGCACCGCACCGGTCGGCCCCAGCCCCAGGGCCGACATGACGACGAACCAGAAGAACACCCCGAACACGTGGCGGTGCGCCGCCAGCAGCGCGTGTTCGATCACGTGGCGCAACACCTCGGTGCGCGGCAGTTCGCTGGCGTCGAGGTGGCGCCATTCGGCCAGGCGCTGACGCGCCAGGTCCTCGTCGCCGCGGTCGAGCGCGTCGCGGATGTCGGTGAAGTAGTGGCTGAACTGACGAAAACCCAGCGTGAGGTACAACACCCCCACGTCGACGGCCAGTGCCAGCAGCAGGCTGTAGTGCTCGGCCAGCAGGTACAAGGCCGCCACCAGCAGTGTCGGGCCCAGCACCGACACGCCCCACACCACCCAGGTGTGGCGCGGCTTGCCCGCATCGAAGTTGCGCCCGGTCCATCGCACCCAGGCGAACACCATGTCGTGCACCCCGTTGTCACGGGGCAGCGGCTTGAGCTGTTCGATCAGCAGCGCGAACAGGACGGCAAAGAAACTCATCGCTGCCGATGATAGGGTGCGACCGGGCCGCCGTCAGTCGCGCAGGAAGTGATACAGGTTGCGCAACATCGCGGCAGTGGCACCCCAGATGAAGTACTCGTCGTCGGGCGCTGCACGGCGCCACGGCATCGACAGGAACTGGCGCTGCCCGCCGTCGAACTGGAACAGGTGGCGCCGGTGGTGCGCCGGCGTCATCAGATAGTCCAGCGGCACCTCGAAAGCTTCGGCCACCTCGAAAGGGTCGAGCTTCAGGTCGAAGGGCGGCCGCACCAGCGCCACCACCGGTGTGACCACGTAGTGCGTGACCGTGGTGTAGGCCGGCAGACGACCCAGCAGTTCGACCCGATCGGATGGCAGACCCACTTCTTCATGCGCTTCGCGCAGTGCCGTGGCTTCCACGCTCGCGTCCTCGGGTTCGGCGCGGCCGCCGGGAAAGCTGATCTGTCCGGCATGGTCACGCAACTGCTCGGCACGCCGGGTCAAAAGCACCTGCAACCCCTGATCACGCTGCACCAGGCCGACCAGCACTGCGGCAGCCGAAGGTGCACGCTCGGCCAACGTGCCGTCGCCTCGGATCGGCGCCTCGAACGGCCGCCCTTCCCCGAAACGCGCGCGCAATCCATCCGAGGTCAGCAATCGAGGATCGACCGGATCGAGGTGGTGATCGTCCCCGGCCACCGGGATGCTGTGCGGGTTCAGGATGCGGGGCGGCTGCATGCGCGATTCTCGTCCGGCCAGGAAAAAGCCGCCTGACGGCGGCTTGCGGCTTCAGCGATCAGTGCACGCAGATTCCATCTGCTGCGGGCCAAGTCTGCGGTCAGGACAGTTTTTGCGCTTGGGCGCGTCCGCTGCTCATCGCGCTGCGCGCGCTGAGGGCCCTTCGGCCCCTGCCTGACCTGCGGTCAGGACAGCTTTTCTTTGATGCGCGCCGACTTGCCGCTGCGCTGACGCAGGTAGTACAGCTTGGCACGACGCACATCACCGCGGCGCTTGACCACGATGTTGGCGATCAACGGGCTGTACAACTGGAAGGTGCGCTCGACGCCCTCGCCGCTGCTGATCTTGCGGACGGTGAAGCCGGAGTTCAGGCCGCGGTTACGCTTGGCGATGACGACGCCTTCGTAAGCCTGGATCCGCTTGCGCGTACCCTCGACGACGTTGACGCTGACGATCACGGTATCGCCCGGGGCGAAGTCGGGAATCGTTCGGTTCAGGCGAGCAATCTCTTCCTGCTCGAGGGTGGTGATCAGGTCCACAGAGGCTCCGGTGCCGATCGTGCGCGGGTGGGTTGGAGGAAGTTTGATGCTGGCCCGCAGCTGCATCGGACGTTGCCAAGGCAGCGGGAGCGCCCCGCCAGAGGATCGAAAAGCCTTTGATTATAGCCCGAGCGTTGCCAGATGACCTTCATCGTCGCGCGAGAGCCTGCCCGCCGCACGCGCAGCGGCTATCAGGTCGGGGCGCCGACGCGCGGTGGTCTCGAGCGCACGGCGGCGCCGCCAGGCGGCAATCTCGCCGTGGTGGCCCGACAGCAGCACGGCCGGCACCGGCCGCTCGCCCTCTGGCGTGTGCCAGCGCTCAGGGCGGCTGTAGGCAGGGCCCTCGAGCAGGCCGTCGGAGAAGCTGTCCTGCTGATGCGAGTCGGGTTTGAGAACCCCCTGCTGCAAACGCGCGACCGCGTCCAGCAGCACCAGCGCCGGCAGTTCACCGCCCGACAGCACGTAGTCCCCCAAGCTGATCTCGAGCGTGACGTTGCGGTCGAGAAAGCGCTGGTCGACCCCTTCATAGCGCCCGCACAGCAGCACCGCGCCGGGCCCGCCGGCCATGGCCAGCACCAGGCTCTGGTCGAGCACACGGCCGGTTGGCGTGAAGTGCACGACTTCGGGTACGTCGACGCGGTCACCGCGCACGGCATCCAGCGCACGTTGCAGCGGCTCGGCCAACATCACCATGCCCGGCCCGCCGCCAAAGGGCCGGTCGTCCACGCGGCGGTAGCCGCCGTCAGCGAAATCCCGCAAGGGCCACAGCTTCAGTTCAACCTGCGCCGACTCGAAGGCCCGCCGCGTGATGCCATGCGCCAGATGCGGCGCGAACAGCTCGGGAAACAGCGTGACGACGTCGAAACGCATCGGTGGCTCAATCGCCGGGATCCCAGTCGACCAGGATGATGCGCGCCTCATGATCGACCTCGTCGACGTAGGCATCAACAAAGGGGATCAGCAACTCTTCGGCGTCGGGTGCATCGGGCTGGATGGTCAGCACGCAATGGGGTCCGGTCTCGATCAGCGTGGTCACGGTGCCCAGTTCCAGCCCTTGACGATTGCGCACCGCCAGGCCGATCAGGTCGACCCAGTAATGTTCCTTTTCGCCGGGCGTGGGAAAGCTGGCGCGGCTGATCAGGATGCGCGCACCGACCATCGCTTCGGCCGCGTCGCGGTCAGGCAGCTCCTGGCAGATGGCAACGATGAATTCGCCTTGTTCACGGGCCTGCACGATGCGCAGCAGGCGTGGCAGCGATCGCCGTCGAGCAGCATGCGCCGGCTTGGGCGCAGCGCGGCTGGTGCCGGCCTGCACGAACCAGCGCTTGGACGAAAACAGTGCCTGCGGATCGGCCGAGAACGGCTTGAGCTTGATGCCGCCCTTGATGCCCCAGGCCCCGATGACCCGTGCCACCTCGACCGCGTCGGCGGGCAGGCGCGGATCATCGTCGTCGGCCAACGGCAGCGGCAGCGACAGGTCTTGCGGGCCCGGCTCGACGGCATCGGCCGGCCCGAGGCGAGGCAGGCGGGGTGGGGGTGGCACCATGCAGCGCTCCCCCACCCGGCGTCAGGCTGCCTTCTTGGCCTGATCGACCAGGCGCGCCACGGTGGGCGACACCTGCGCGCCAACGCCGGCCCAGTAGCTCACCCGATCGAGCGCCAGGCGCAGCGGCTGTTCGCCACCGGCGGCCATCGGGTTGTAGAACCCCAGGCGTTCGATAAAGCGACCATCACGGCGCTCGCGCGCGTCGGCCACCACCACGTTGTAGAAAGGGCGCTTCTTGGCACCACCACGAGCCAGTCGGATTACGACCATGTTCAATTCATCCTTGAGTCAGTAGCGCTTGAGTCAACAGCTTGAGTCAACAGCGTCTGTTGCGACCACCGCGCCAGGAGACACGCACAGGCAGGCAATCGGGTCGGCGTCTTGACAGGTCTTGGCCCTTCGCACCGCGGGTCGATCGTGCCGATCGTCGGATGCATGGGGCAAGTGCCAGGCTCAACGCCATCTTGGGGCACCCCGGCACCGTAGATACGCCACATCATGGCCGACACCGGGAACCGCGCATTATAAACTGCCGCGCTCGCCTTGCCCACCGAACTGCAGACCCTCTCATGACACGCTATCGGTCCAAAGCCTGGGCCACCTGGATTGCCCTGCTCGGCGGCACACTGGGCCTGCACCGCCTGTACCTGTACGGCGTGCGCGATGTGGCGGGCTGGCTGCACCCGCTGCCCACGCTGGCGGGCCTGGCGGGGGTGATCCGACTGCGAGAGCTGGGACAGGACGACCGCCTGGCCTGGCTGCTGCTGCCCCTGCTGGGCCTGATGGTGTCGATCGCCATGCTCACTGCCATCGTGTACGGCCTGACCGCGGACGAAAAATGGGACGCCCGCCACAACCCCGGTCAACCCAGTCGCGCCACCGCCTGGGGCCCCGTCCTGGGGGTGATTCTGGCGCTGCTGATCGGTGGCATCGCGCTCATGGGCACCGTGGCCTACGGCGGGCAGAAGTTCTTCGAGTGGCAGCTCGAGGGTCGCCAGCGTTGATCAGAACAGCAGCATGCTGAAGGCGTAGAACACCGCGGCAATCAGTGCCGTGGCCGGAATCGTCACGACCCAGGCCAGCACGATGCGGTGCGCCAGTCCCCAGCGTACGGCCGACGCATTGCGCACCGAGCCAACACCGAAAATGGCGCCGGTAATGGTGTGCGTGGTCGAGACCGGCACGCCCAGGCCGGTGGCCACGAACAGAGTGATGGCGCCGCCGCTCTCGGCGCAGAAACCGCCCACCGGCTTGAGCTTGGTGATGCGCTGGCCCATGGTCTTGACGATGCGCCAGCCGCCGAACAGCGTGCCCATGCCAATGGCGAGGTAGCACGACCAGATCACCCACAGCGGCGGCATGCGGGCTTCGGCGCCCACGTAGCCCGACGCGATCAGCAGCAACCAGATGATGCCGATCGTCTTTTGCGCATCGTTGCCGCCGTGGCCCAACGAATACAGCCCGGCCGACACCAACTGCAGCCGGCGAAACCAATTGTCCACACGCAGCGGCGACGTGCGCCTGAAGATCCAGGCCACCAGCACCATCATCATGGCGCCGAGCAAAAAACCCATCACGGGCGACACGAAGATGAAGGCCACCGTCTTCAGCACGCCGCTGGTCACCAGCGGGCCGGTGCCCGCCTTGGCCACGGTGGCACCCACGATGCCGCCGATCAAGGCATGTGAACTGCTGGAAGGAATGCCGTACCACCAGGTCAGCACGTTCCAGGCGATCGCGCCGATGAGCGCACCGAACACCACGTGCTGATCGACGACACCGGGGTCGACGATGCCCTTGCCCACCGTGGCCGCCACCTTGAGGTGGAAGACGAAGATCGCCACCACGTTGAAGAAGGTGGCGAACACCACCGCATGCTGCGGCTTGAGCACCCCGGTGGAAACCACGGTGGCGATCGAGTTGGCAGCGTCGTGGAAGCCGTTCATGAAGTCGAACAGCAGGGCCAGCACGACCAGCATCACCACGACCCAGAGCGCGGTCGGTATCGTTTCCATCGTTGATGTTTCGTTAGCCGTCGCGGCCCTGCGGCAGCACCGCGGCAGCCTGCGATCAAGAGTTTTCGAGCACCACGCCCTCGATCAGGTTGGCCACGTCTTCACAGCGATCCGAGATCGATTCGAGATGCTCGTAGATGGCCTTGAGCTTGATCAGCTCGCGCGTGTCCGACTCCTCGCGGAACAGGCGTGACATCGCGCTGCGCATCGCGTGGTCGGCATCGCTTTCCAGGCGATCGATCTCCTCGCAAAGCTTCAGCGCCGACTCGGCGACCTCGGCCTTGGACAGACGCGGCAACAGGGTCACCGCCTGCTGCACGCACTCGCAGCAGCGCACCGAGATCTCGGTCAGCTGCACCACGTCGTCGCCGATGCGCTGCACGTCGTAAAGCGACATCACCTCGCTCGAGTCCTGCAGCAGGTCGAGAATGTCGTCCATCGCATTGATCAGGCCGTGAATCTGCTCGCGGTCGATCGGTGTGATGAAGGTCCGATGCAGCAACCGGCTGACCTCGGCCGTGATCTTGTCGGCCGCCCGTTCGGCGGCGTCGACTTCGGCCGCGTATTTCGCGCGCAGGGTGCCGTCGCTGTAGTTCTGCACCATCGCCATGAACGACCGCGCACCCGACACGATGTGGGCGCCATGGGCATTGATGAGCTCGAAGAAATTGCCTTCCTTGGGCAGAAGGCGGGCGAAAACCATGACGTCCCCTCCCGGGCTCAACGGCGCGGGTTTCGAATTCCAGCGCCGAGCTCTACGGCGCGGCCACGATTGTAGGCGTGGCTTGGCCGTCGGCCGCTCAGGTGTCGGTGGCCGGTGCCGCAACGGCTGGCTTGCGCCGGCGCCGGCGCCGGCGCTTGGCCGGCTGCGCGGCTTCGCCGGATTCGGCGCTGTCGACTTCACCATCGGCCTCGGTCCCGGTCTCACCCGGGCTGCCGTCATCGCCTTCGGCGTGATCAGGCACAGGCGCCTCGGCGCCGCGGCGTGGTGTGGCAGCCCGCTTGCCGCCCTGCGTCGCGCGCAGCGCCTGCACCAGCGCCTCGCGCTCTTCGTCCGAGCCCAGGTGATAGTCCTCCCACCAGTCGGCCAGATCGACGTCGACCTCGCCGACGTCGGCGCGCAGCCGCAGGAAGTCGTAGCCGGCGCGAAACCGCGCTTGACTGGCCAGCGACTGCGCCGAGCTGGCGGTTCGCCGCTCGAAGCGCGGCTGCATCAGCCAGATCTCGCGCATGTCGGCGGCCAGCTTGCCGCGGCCGGAGATGTCGCCGATGCGCGCATCGAAGACCGCGTCGATGGCCTGCTGCAGCGCCGGGAACGGCGGCTCGCCGGCCTCGCGCAGCGTCGTCCAGCGCGCCTGGACGTCGTGCCAGAGCAGGCAGGCGAGCATGAAGCTCGGCGCCACCGCGCGCCCTTCCGACACGGGTGTCGGTGTCGCGCAGCGCCAGTTCGACAAAGCGCTGGCGCAGCGGGTGCGGCCGATCCGGGTGCAGCACCGCGTCCAGCACCGGGAAGTTACCTCGGTCCAGCCCCTGCTTGCGCAGCTCGTCGATGCTGCGCAGCGCGTGCCCGGTCTGCAGCAGCTTGATCATCTCGTCGAACAAGCGCGACGTGGGCACATTGGCCAGCAGGGCCGCCATCTCGCGCACCGGCTTGCGCGTGCCAGGTTCGAGCTCGAAACCGAGCTTGGCCGCAAAGCGCACGACGCGGACGATGCGCACCGGGTCTTCACGATAACGCGTGGCCGGGTCACCGATCATGCGCAGCACCTTGGCGCGGGCGTCGGCCAGGCCGGCGTGGTAGTCGACCATCAGCTGCGTGGTGGGGTCGTAGTACATCGCGTTGACGGTGAAGTCGCGGCGCGCGGCGTCCTCGATCTGCGGGCCCCAGACGTTGTCGCGCAGCACGCGGCCGGCGGCGTCGACCACATGCTTCTTCTCCGAAATCTGATGCTTGGCGGTCTTCTCGTTGCCCGTGACCTGATCGGCGGCCGCGCTGTCGAGGTAGGCACGAAAGGTCGAGACCTCGATCACCTCGTGCTCGCGGCCGCGCCCGAACACCACGTGCACCAGGCGGAAGCGTCGGCCAATGATGAAGGCGCGGCGAAACAACGACTTGATCTGCTCGGGGGTGGCATTGGTGGCGACGTCGAAGTCCTTGGGTCGCAGGCCCAGCAGCAGGTCGCGCACCGCACCGCCGACGATGTAGGCCTCGTGCCCGGCGTCCTTGAGCGTGCGCACCACCCGCACCGCGTTGTCATCCAGCAGCTTGGGGTCGATGCCATGGTCCTGCGCCGAAATCTCACGCCGCTGCCCCAGCGGAATCAGCGGCTCGGCCGGGGCCTTGACCGCGGCTGCAGGCTTGTCCTCCTTGCCCAGCAATCGGTTGATAAATTTCTTGATCATTTGAAGAGCCTGAGAATGGGCCAGTGGCGATGCTGCGCCACGGCTTCGAGCGCCGGGCCGGGATTGGTGGCAACCGGGTGGCTGACCTGCTCGAGCAAGGCCAGGTCGTTGGTCGAGTCGCTGTAGAACACCTGGGCGTCGAAGTCGCTCCAGCGCCTGCCCTGGTCCTGCAACCAGGCCGCCACACGTTCAACCTTGCCGCCACGAAAAGCCGGCGTGCCACGGATGGCGCCAGTGACGCGGCCGTGGTCATCGCGCTCGAGTTCGGTGGCGATCAAGGTGTCGATGCCGAACAATGCGGCGATCGGCCGCGTGACGAAATCGTTGGTGGCGGTCACCACGGCCAGCGTATCACCCTCGTCGCGGTGCCGTTGCACCAGCGCCAGGGCGCTGTCGCGCAGAGCCGGGCGCGCCACCTCGTCGACAAAGCGGCGGCTGGCTTCAGCCAGCTCGTGCGGCGCGCGGCCGCGCCAGGGCGAGGTGCAGAAATCGACATAGGCCGCGATGTCCAGCCGTTCGGCCTTGTACTGCTCGTAGAAGGCATCGTTGCGACGACGGTAGTCGTCGGCGTCGACCCAGCCCAGCGTGATCAGGAATTCGCCGAAGGCATGGTCGGAATCGATCGGCAGCAAGGTGCCGTCGAGATCGAACAGCGCCAGCTTCAAGACCCCACCCCGTCTTCGGCCAGCATGGTGCGCAACAGCGGCACGGTGATGGCGCGCGAGCGGGCCAGCGAAAAATGGTCCAGCCGGTCGAGCAAGCGCATCAGGCTGGCCATGTCGCGCTCGAAGCGCGTGAGCAGATGGTCCATCACCTCGTCCGACAGGAAGATGCCGCGCCGGTCGGCCTCGCGTCGCAGCGCAGCGCGGGTTTCAGCTTCCGACAAGGGTTGCAAAGCCAGCACATGGCCCCAGCCCAGGCGTGTGCGCAAGTCGTCGCGCAAGGGCAGGTCCACCGGCGGCAAGCGCCCTGCAGCGGCAATCTGCACGCCCTGCACGGTGGCCTCGACAAACAAGGTGAAGGCCGCGTGCTGCGCCGCCTCGTCCAGCTGCTCGCAGCGGTCGATCACGACCAGGGTCCAGTCGGGCACCAGCAGCCAGGGCCGCACGTCGCCGGCATCGAACCAGCCCACCCGCTGACCGCGCTGCTGCAGGCGATGCGCCCAGGCTCGCAGCAGGTGGGTCTTGCCGCTGCCGGCCGGGCCCCACAGGTAGACCGGCGCCACGGGTACCGCCACGCCCGGCGCCGGTTCAGCCAGCGCCAACGCACGCAGGTGCTCAAGCGCCAGTCCGTTCGGGCCGGGCAGAAAACTGTCGAAGGTGGGCAGGGCCTCGGGGCCGATGGCCAGTGGAATCTGCTGCATGACGTCGTTGCGCATCGCTTCAGTGCCAGCGTGGCGTGTCGCGGCTGCGCCACTCGGCCAGCCGGCGCTGCAGCGCCGACACATCGGCTGCGCCGGGCTGATGGTCGAGGTAACAGCCCAGGTCAGCCGCGGCGCCGACAAACAGTCCAAGCTCGGCACGGGCCAGGCCGCGATCGCGACGCTCGTCCCAGGCCTCGGGCAGCAGCACCACCAGGCGCTCGAGCACCGCCAGCAGGCGCGGCCAGTCCCCGGCCGTGCGATGGATCTCTTTCAGGTTGCGCAAAAGGCGGGCGAGCACGTCGCGCGGTGGTGCGGCCTGCAAGAACAGACCCAGAGGCGCTTCGAACTCGCCCGTCAACCCACGCTGCCGGCGGTAGGGCAGCAGCCGCTTGTCAAGTTTATCGCGCGACAAGGAATGGCCACTGAACGGGTCGATCACGACCTCGCCTCGCGGCATCTGCAGCTTGACCAGGAAATGGCCCGGAAACGAAATGCCCGAGGCCCGCAGGCCCGCCTGCGTGGCCAGCTCGATGTACAGCAGCGCCAGTGTGAGGGGGATGCCGCGGCGGGTGCGCAGCACGTCAGGCAGATAGCTGTTGCGGGCGTCGTAGTAGTCGTTCACGTTGCCGGCGAAGCCCAGCTCTTGGAAGAAAAACCCGTTGAGCAGACGCAGCCGCTGCAAGGCCGCGGCATCGGCGGCGATGCGCTGGCGCAGCCGGTTGGCCAGTTCGTCGATTTGGGCCAGGGTCTGTTGCACGTCCAGCCGCGGATATTCGGCCTGAGCCACCGCGATGGCAGCCTCCAGCGTCGACAGGCTGGCGTCATCCGCCACCAGTGTGGCGAAGTATTGCAGCGCGGTCGGGGCTTCGAAGTTCAGCGAGCCTGGCATGGTGGGACGGGGCCAGAGTGTAGGTCAGGCGCTGGCTCAGGCCCGGCGCATGAAGTGCTGCAGTCGCACGCCGCACAGCCGCAGCGTGCCCAGATAGGCCAGTCCAGCTGCCAGCAGCAGCAGCGCCATGTAGCCCGCCCGGCGCGTCCAGTGCGCCCCCAGTGCAATCCAGTCGACGCCACGTTCCGCCACCATCAGCAGCGCAGTCAGTACGGCACAAGCGCACAGTACACGCAACGCAAAGGCGACCCAGCCGGGCTGTGGCCGGTAGCTGCCTTGGCGCAGCAAGCCACGAAGCAGCAGGGCCGCATTGGCCAGCCCGCCCAGACCGATCGACAGCGCCAGCCCGGCCGTTCCCAGCCAGGGCACGAACAGCAGGTTCATCATCTGTGTGGCGATCAGCACACCCACCGCAATGCGAACCGGCGTGCGGATGTCCTGCTGCGCATAGAAGGCCGGGGCCAGCACCTTGATCGCCACGATGCCCAGCAGACCGCAGCCGTAGCCGCGCAGCGCCTGCGCGGTCTGCGCCACGTCGCCGGCACTGAAGGCGCCGTGGTGGAACAGCACGGCGATCAGCGGGGCCGGGAACACCACCAGTGCAACCGCACAGGGCAGCGCCAGCAGCAGCACCAGGCGCAGACCCCAGTCCAGCAGTTCGGAATAGCGCGCGGTGTCGGCGCTTCCCTTCGCCAGCGCCAGCTGCGGCAACAGCACCGATCCCAGGGCCACCCCCAGCAGGCCGGTCGGAAACTCCATCAGCCGGTCGGCGTAGAACAGCCAGGACACGGCGCCCACGCCCAGCTGCGAGGCGATCTGCGTGTTGATCAGCAGCGACAGCTGCGCCACCGACACGCCCAGCAAGGCCGGCGCCATCAGGCGCAGGATCTGGTGCACGCCGGGGTGCGCCCAGGCCCGGCGAATCGCCGCTGGCCCCAGCCCCAGGCGGGGCAGTCGCCCGATGCGTGCCAACGCCGGCACCTGCACCGCCAGCTGCAGCACGCCACCCAGCATCACACCGGCGGCCAGCGCCAGGATCGGCCGCAGCCCCCAGGACTGGAACAGCGGGGCACCGATCCAGGCCGCGGCGATCAGGCTCAGGTTGAGCAGCACCGGTGTCAGCGCCGGCACCGCGAATCGCTTCCAGGTGTTGAGGATGCCGGCCGACAAGGCCACCAGCGACATGCAACCGATGTAGGGAAACATCCAGCGCGCCATCAGCACGCCGAGCTCGAACTCCTGCAGCCCGGCGGCCAGCAGCCAGACCAGCACCGGCGCTGCGGCCACACCCAGCACGCAGGTGGCCAGCAAGACCCACAGCAGCACGGTGGCAACGGCATCGATCAGGTGCTGGGTGGCGTCGTCGCCATCGCGAGCACGCGTGGCGCCCAGAAAGGGAACGAAGGCCTGCGAGAATGCGCCTTCGGCGAACAGCCGCCGCAGCAGGTTGGGCAGCCGGAAGGCCACGTTGAACGCGTCAGTGAGCGCGCCGGCGCCGAATTGGGCGGCGATCAGCTGGTCTCGCACCAGGCCGGTGATGCGCGAAACCAGGGTCAGCAGCGAGACGGAGGACGCGGCCCTCAGAAGATTCACGGCAAGCGGTCGCGGGCAGGCCCAGGCCAGGAAAGCAGCGGATTATAGGTGGACGGCCTGGGCGCGCCTGGGCAGCCGATGGGCAGCCGAGGGTTGCGTGCTACACTCGACGGTCTTTGTATCCGCGCTTTTGCGGGACAGCACCAGCAACGAACCCCCCACGCACCACCAAGCATGGCCACCTCCTCCAAAGCCAAGAAGAAGACCGTTCGCCTCGCCTCCGGCCGCAAGCGCGCGCGCCAGGACGTCGTGATCAACGCGGCCAACACCTCGCTGCGCTCGCGCTTTCGCACCGTCGTCAAGAATGTGCAAAAGGCGGTTGCCGGCGGCGACAAGGACAAGGCCAGCGCCCTGTTCAAGAGCGCTCAGAGTGTCATCGATTCGGTGGCCGACAAACGCATCTTCCACAAGAACAAGGCGGCACGCCTGAAGAGCCGCTTGTCTGCCAAGGTCAAGGCACTGTCGATCGGCGCCTGACGCCACAGCTGGCGTTGCCAAGAAAAGGGCCCACACCAGTGGGCCCTTTTTCATGTCTGACCGGCGCCTACGGTGGCGCGGGGTCGACGCGTTCGACCACGCGCAGCGCGTTGTCGCGGGCAAAGTTCATCACGAAGTCCCAGGCCATCGGCTCGATGTCGCGCAGGGCCTCGTTGACGATCACGCACTTCACGCCGTCGACCACGCGCGGCACGCAGTACGGCGAATAGCCGATGAACGAGCCGATGCCACCCTGGCCACCACCGGGGCGAAAGCTCGACATCGCGCCTGCCAGGCGCTCGGCCCAGTCGCTGGGCCTGAAATCGCGGCCCTGAGCCGTCACGCCCTGGATGTAGTACTGACGCGGCGGGCTCGTGGGCATCGGCAGCGAGGCTGCACAGGAAACAGCTTGAGGCGCGGCGGGCGGCTGGCGCAGTTGCAACGCCACTGAGCCGCGCGGCGGCAAGGCCGCAGTCACGATGGCGCTTCGGATTTGTTGCGTTGCAGCATGCATGGATGGCACCCTGGTACCCTGACCTTGTCGTTGTCGACCAATGGGCGCCCACCTTTAGAATCCCGGCCCGGCCGGTGGTGGCCCAAGACCTTGCCGCCAGCCAACTCGTTACCGCCGAAAGGACCGCATGAACGCCCCCGAAACCGTCGCCCTGTCGCCCATGCCGCACGTGATGAACACCTATGGCCGGCTGCCGATCGCCTTGTCGCATGGGCAAGGCTGCTGGGTCTGGGACACGCGCAGCAAGCGCTACCTTGACGGCCTGGCCGGCATCGCAGTCAGCACGCTGGGGCACAACCATCCGCGCCTGGTGCCGGCCCTGCACGACCAGCTGGGCAAGATCATCCATTGCTCGAACTACTACGAGGTGCCGCTGCAGGAGCAGCTGGCGGCCCGGCTGAGCGAACTGTCGGGCCTGGACTGCACGTTCTTCTGCAACACCGGTCTCGAGGCCAACGAGGCAGCGCTGAAGATCGCGCGCAAGTTCGGCCACGACAAGGGCATCGACCGCCCCGAGATCATCGTCTACGAGAAGGCCTTCCATGGCCGCTCGATCGCCACGCTGTCGGCCACCGGCAACCCCAAGGTGCAAGCCGGCTTCGGCCCGCTGGTCGAGGGTTTCGTGCGAGTGCCCTTGAACGACCTGTCCGCCATCGAAGAGGTGGCCCGCACGCGGCCCAACGTGGTGGCGGTCTTTCTCGAGACCATCCAGGGCGAGGGCGGCATCACGGCCACCCGCACCGACATCCTGCAAGGCCTGCGCGCACTGTGCGACCGCCGGGACTGGCTGCTGATGCTCGACGAGGTGCAATGCGGCATCGGCCGCACCGGCAAGTGGTTTGCGCACCAGTGGGCCGGCATCCGGCCCGACGTGATGCCGCTGGCCAAGGGCCTGGGCTCGGGCGTGCCGATCGGCGCCGTGGTCACCGGGCCACGCGCGGCCAGGGTGCTGGGCCCGGGCAACCACGGCACCACCTTCGGCGGCAACCCGCTGGCCATGCGCGCCGGCGTCGAGACGCTGCGCATCATGACCGAGGACGGCCTGCTGGACAACGCGGCGCGCATCGGCGCACAGCTGCGCCGTGCCTTCGACGAGCAGCTGGCGCCGCTGCCCGGCGTGAAAGAGATCCGCGGCCAGGGCCTGATGATCGGCATCGAGCTCGACCGGCCCTGCGGCGCCCTGCTGCAACGCGCGGCCGATGCCGGCCTGATGATCAGCATCACCGCCGACAGCGTGATCCGGCTGCTGCCGCCGCTGATCCTGAGCGCCGACGAGGCGACCCAGCTGGTTCAGATCCTGGTGCCGCTGGTGAAGGCCTTTTTGGCTGAACCGCGGCCATGAAGCCCGGGCTGTCGTTGATGAAGCACTTCTTGCAGTTCAAGGACCTCAGGACCGAGGAATACGCCTACCTGTTCGACCGTGCGCGCATCATCAAGACGCGTTTCAAGAACTACGAGCGCTACCAGCCGCTGGCCGACCGCACGCTGGCGATGATCTTCGAGAAGGCCAGCACGCGCACGCGCGTGAGCTTCGAAGCCGGCATGTACCAGATGGGCGGCTCGGTGGTTCACCTGACCACCGGCGACAGCCAGCTCGGTCGCGCCGAGCCGGTGGAAGACAGCGCGCGCGTGATCAGCCGCATGGTCGACATCGTGATGATCCGCACCTACGAGCAGGCCAAGCTCGAGGCCTTCGCCGCGCATTCGCGCGTGCCGGTGATCAACGGGCTGACCAACGAGTACCACCCGTGCCAGATCCTGGCCGACATCTTCACCTACATCGAACATCGTGGCCCGCGCGGCGGCGAAGCCGACGTCCTGCAGTGCCTCAAGGGCAAGGTCGTGGCCTGGGTCGGCGATGGCAACAACATGGCCAACACCTGGCTGCAGGCGGCCGAGATCCTGGGCTTCAAGGTGCATGTCAGCACGCCCAGCGGCTACGGGGTCGACATGGCCGTGGCCGGCATTCGCGACGAGCAGTGCTTCAAGGTCTTCAACCACCCGCTGCAGGCCTGCGAAGGCGCTGACCTGGTGACCACCGACGTCTGGACCAGCATGGGCTACGAGGCCGAGAACGAAGAACGCCGCAAGGCCTTCATCGACTGGTGCGTCGACGACGAGATGATGGCCGTGGCCCGGCCCGACGCATTGTTCATGCATTGTCTGCCGGCACACCGCGGCGAAGAAGTCACCGCCGAGGTCATCGACGGCCCGCAGTCGGTGGTCTGGGACGAGGCCGAGAACCGGCTGCACGTGCAGAAGGCGCTGATGGAGTACCTGCTGCTCGGCCGCATCGGCTGATCACGGCCGGCGCGGCAGCAAGCGCCCAGCCGGTCAGTACGTCGACCGCCCGCCGCTGATGTCGAACACCGCGCCGGTGCTGAAGCTGCATTCCTCGCTGGCCAGCCAGGCTGCCATGGCGGCGATTTCCTGCACCTCGACGAAACGCGCCATCGGGATCTTGCCCAGCATGTAGTCGATGTGCAACTGCGCCATCTGCGCAAACATCGCCGTGTTGGCGGCTGCAGGCGCGATGGCATTGACCAGCACACCCCGGGTGGCCATCTCCTTGGCCAGTGATTTGGTCAAGGCGATCAGGCCGGCCTTGCTGGCGCTGTAGTGCGACGCGTTCGGGTTGCCTTCCTTGCCGGCCACCGACGCGATATTGACGATGCGCCCATAGCCTTGCCTCAGCATCTGTGGCGCCACATGACGGCAGGTCAGGTAGGGTCCGATCAGGTTGACTTCGACCACGCGACGCCAGACTGCAGGGTCGAGATCCCAGGTCGTGCCGTTGCCGCCGGTGATGCCGGCGTTGTTGACCAGGATGTCGATGCGGCCCAGCTGCGCCAGCGTGTCGGCGGTGGCGGTGGCCACCGAGGCGTCGTCGGTCAGTTCCACCTCGCGCCCCAGCGCCGTGCCCAGCTTGCCCAAGGCCGCCTGCGCTTCGGCCAGACGGGCCCGATCGATGTCCCACAGCATCAAGCTGGCCCCGGATTGCAGGAATCGTTCGGCACAGGCGTAGCCGATGCCCTGCGCCCCGCCGGTGATCACCGCGACGCAGCCCTTCAGATCGATCTGGTTCACGGTCACAGCCCTTTCAGCGCCTGCGGCATGCCAGCACGGCAATCGTCGATGTACTGGCGAATGATGGAATGGAAGTCCGGCTCGGGCTGCAATCCCAGGCGCGCCGCGCGCACCGCCGGGCCGGCCACCGCTTCCAGCGCGTTGAGCATCTGTTGAACGCTGACGTTGAGTGCCGGCAGGTTCAGCGCCGTGCGGCCGCAGAAGGCCTCGCGGCTGGCCTCGTGCACGGCGATCAGCCCGTCCACCGTGCGCTGCACCGAGGTCACGGGGTGCGACACGTCGGCCGACACCGGACAGACCGCAGTCAGGCCTGCCAGCGGTTCACGGATGATGCCGCTGAAGAAGGAGCTGGCGGCACCGTTGGGCCGGCCCGGCCGCACCGTCACCGTCATCAATCGCGCCGCGCAGCCGTCGATGTAGCCCTTGCGCGTGTTGTCGGCCACCAGGTGTTCGCAGATCAGCTTGTGCGTGCCGTAGCTGGTCTGCGGCGTCGGCAGCGTGTCGTCGGCGACGATGCCGTCCACGCCCAGCCGGGGCAGCGCCGGATCGGGCCCGAACACCGCCACCGAACTGCTGAACACCAGCTTGGCGGCGGCGGTGCCCTGTTCGTTGCGACGGCGCAATGCGTCGAGCAAGGCGCGTGTGCTGTCAAGGTTGGAATGCAGGCCGAGTTCGAAGTCGGCCTCACACTCCCCCGACACCGCCGAGGCCAGATGGAACACGCTGTCGAAGGCTTCCTCGCGCAGGCCCTGGCAATGCACCAGCAGCTGGCCCACCCGACCCTGAACCCGTGGGTCGGCCAGCAGGTCGGCCTCGGCCGGGGCCTGGGCCTGGTCGGCGATCACCAGCGGGTCGATCGGCCGGCCGTCGAGCCGGCCGCGGGCAAGCAGGGTGCGCGCCAAACGTGTGCCGGCGAATCCAGCGCCGCCGGTGATCAGGACCTTCATGGCCATGGGTTTCCGTCAAAGGTATGACGATTGTGCGCCGCCCTGGCCCGCCTGCGTGTCGCTGCGTGTTGCTGGGTGTCAGGGCGCACCCGCGGCCGGGCCTCTCAGCGCGCCGGCGTCAGTGCACCACGGCGCAGCTGGTCGCGTTCCAGGGACTCGAACAAGGCCTTGAAGTTGCCTTCACCGAAGCCTTCGTCGGCACGCCGTTCGATGAATTCGAAGAACACCGGTCCGAGCACGGTCTGCGAGAAGATCTGCAGCAGCAGCCGCTTCTCGCCACCTGCGGTCGAGCCGTCGACCAGGATGCCGCGTGTGCGCAACTCGGCCACCGGCAGGCCATGGTCGGGCAGACGCTCTTCCAGCATCTCGTAGTAGACGTCGTTGGGTGCCGTCATCAGCGGTATGCCGGCCAGCTGCAGCGAATCGACGGTGGCCCTCAGGTCGTCGGTCAGCAGCGCCACATGCTGGATGCCTTCGCCGTTGAACTGCATCAGGAACTCTTCGATCTGGCCGGCACCCTTGCCCGACTCCTCGTTCAGCGGGATGCGGATCAGGCCGTCGGGCGCCGTCATCGCGCGCGAGGTCAACCCGGTGTATTCACCCTGGATGTCGAAGTAGCGGATCTCGCGGAAGTTGAACAGCTTCTCGTAGAAGCTGCCCCAGTAGGCCATGCGGCCGCGGTAGACGTTGTGCGTCAGGTGGTCGATCAGCTTCAACCCATGGCCAGGCGGCCTGCGGTCGACACCATCGACGAATTCGAAGTCGATGTCGTAGATGCTCTTGCCGTCCTCGAAGCGGTCGATCAGGTACAGCGGCGCGCCGCCGATGCCCTTGATCGCCGGCAGGCGCAGTTCCATCGGCCCGGTTGGAATCTCCACCGGCTGCGCACCGCGCTCCAGCGCCAGGGCATAGGCCTTGTGCGCGTCCTTGACGCGAAACGCCAGGCCGCAGGCGCTGGGGCCATGCTCGGCCGCGAAGTACGCCGCCAGGCTGCGCGGTTCACGGTTGACGATGAAGTTGCAGCCACCCTGGCGGTACAGCACCACATCCTTCGACCGATGCCGGGCCACCAGCGAGAAACCCATGCGCTCGAACAACGGCTCCAGCACGCCGGGCGTGGGTGACGCGAACTCGACAAATTCGAAGCCCATCAGGCCGATCGGGTTGTCGAACGTTTCGGGCATGGCAGCACTCCTGCAAGGCGTTGGGATGGTGTCGAACTGTAGACAATTGACGGCGGGCTGCGCGCACCGGCGCGATCCGAGGCAGCTACCCGATGGACCTGGCCTTTCGTGGCGGCGCCAGCCGCTGTGCCGGCAGCGCCAGCGAAGGCAGCTTGCGGCGTGAGCCCAGCACCCGTTCGATGTCGTCCGCGGCGCTGTCGATCAGCAGCAGACTGGCCCGTTCGGCGCGCGCCGGGTCGCGCGCGATCACCGCGTCGAGCACCGCGCGGTGCGCTGGCAGCGAGCTGGCCGGCCCGTGCAGACCCGAGGTGCTGATCTCGAACGCGGTACGCAGCAGTGCGCCCAGCACCTTGCTCATCTGCATCACCATGCGGTTGTGCGCCGCCTGCAGCAGGCCCTGATGAAAGGCCAGGTCGTGACGCACGTAGTCGCCGCCGTGCTCGATGGCGTCCTGCATGCCGGCATAGGCGAACTCGATGACCGCCACGTCCTGCGTCGTGGCACGCTGGGCGGCCATGCGCACGGCGGCGGGCTCGATCACGCGCCGCAGCTCTTGCAGGTCGCGCAGAAAATCCCGCGTCAATCCGGCCTTGCTCTGCCAGGCCACCACGTCGGGGTCGAACCAGTTCCACTGGTCCGACGGCAGCACCCGGGTGCCCACCTTGGGGCCGGTGACCAGCAGGCCCTTGGCCACCAGCGACTTGACCGCTTCTCGAATGACGGTGCGGCTGACGCTGAACGACTCGCACAGCTGCGGCTCGGGCGGGATCGACGCACCCGGGGCGAAGCGACCTCCGACGATGGCTTCACCGAGTTGGTCGAGCGTGAGTCCGTGCACGTTCTTGGGGGCCATCGCGCTGCCGATCAGGCCCTGACAAAGGCCGTGACCAGGTCCTCGGGTCCGACCTGACGGCTCCAGTGGCCGTGCACGCTGCGGTCGAAGCGGGCAGCTTCGGGCAGGCGGTCGTCCGAGTAGAAATGTTCGCCCGGCCCGAAGATGCGCGAGCTGCCGTCCTGCAGGCCGATCTCCATGCGCCCGCGCAGGATGAACACCCACTGCGGCGTCTCGGTGCAATGGAAGTCGCTGCGAAACCCGATCGGGCTCTCGCGCAATTGCAAACCGCTGCTGGGCATCAGCGCCGACAGCCGCGCCTGCGGCTTGCCTTCGCCCAGTTCGATGCCTTGTTCGCGAAAGCGCGCCCGGCCGTCTGCGTCGGTGAAGAGGATGACTTGGGTGAAGGTGGTCATGGGGTCAGAGTGTTGCTGTCACGCCGCCATCGACGTAAAAGTTGTGGCGGTAGACGAAGGCAGCCGCGCCGCCCAGGTCCTCGACGTCGCCCCAGCGCCGGCGGGGTGCGCAGTTGACCAGCCACTGGTTGAATGCGGCGTCGGCGATGAACATGCGGTCGACGTTGATGCGCAGGATGCGTTGCCGGGCCCCGTGCGGAAACTCGTGAAAGGGCGCGCGCTGCGTGGTGCGGGCATTGTTGAACAGGATGTCGATCGGTCTGATGCCCTGCTCGATGGCAGCCACACTGGCCCTAAGCGCCGCGTCCAACCGAAAGCCTTGTGCGGTGATCGTCATGTGCTCACTTGCAACCAGATCAGGGCCTGGTCGGCCAGTTGCTGCGCCGAAGCGCCGATGTCCAGCACCAGCGCCGCTGCGTCGGCAGCGGGCGGGTTGCCCGAATCGAGTGCCGCCGGGATCATGCCCTGGATCGGGTACTGCGACAGATCGACCTTGATGCCCTTGTTGTTGGTCTCGAACACCTTGATGGCCGAGAACAGCGCGTCGTCCGCGGCCTTGTAGAAGCTCTTGTCCCATCAGACGGTCGTCTTGTCCTGAGCTTGCGCAGCACCGGCGGCCGTGGCGCAGCCGCGCATCAGCGGCTGCGCCACTCGGGCACTGGCGTCAGCAGAGGCTGGCCGGCGAAGTGCGCGGCCAGGTTGCCCTGCGCCAGATCGGCCATGGCCTGCCGGGTGGCCGCGGTGGCACTGCCGATGTGCGGCGCCAGCACCACCTGCGGCAAGGCGCGCAGCCGCTCGGGCACCTGCGGTTCGCTTTCGAACACATCCAGCGCGGCACCGGCGATGACACCCCGCTCAAGTGCATCGATCAGCGCCGCCTCGTCGACCACCGAGCCACGCGCCACGTTGACCAGGATGCCCTGCCCCGCGCCCTTGCCCAGTGCCGACAGCACCTCGGCATTGACCAGCTTGCGCGTGAGCGCACCACCCGGTGTGATCAGCACCAGAAAATCGCTTTCGGCCGCCAGCGCGCGCGCATCGGGCAGGTAGCGGTAAGGCAGATCGGGCTTGGCACTGCGCGCCGTGTACGCGATCACCATGCCGAAGGCAGCGGCGCGCTGCGCGATGGACTGGCCGATGCGACCCATGCCGACGATGCCCAGGCGCGCGCCCGACATCTTGGTGGCCAGCGGCATCGCGCCTTGCGGCCAGCGGCCCTCGCGCACGAAGCGGTCGGCCGCCGGCAACTGGCGTGCAGCGCACAGCATCAGGCCCAGCGCCAGGTCGGCCACATCGTCGTTCAGCACGTCGGGCGTGTGCGTGACCGGCACCCCGCGCGCCTTGGCCGCCAGCGCGTCGACGCCGTCGTAGCCCACCCCCATCACCGAAATGATCTCCAGCGCGGGCAAGCGCGCAATCAGTTCGGCCGGCACCTTCGAATCGCCACTGGCGGCGATGGCGCGGATCTGCGGCGCCACCTGCGCAAATGCGGCAGCATCGGTCTCGTGCAGGCGTTCGTGCACATGGTAGGTGGCCCGCAATTGCGGCGACCACAGGGGTGAGAGCTTGGAAACGGCGAGGACTTGGATCGGATCGGGCATGGTGGGTATGAACGTTGCTGAACTAAGGGTGACAGCCGATGGCGGCTCAATCGTCATACCATAATATTCCAAGCAACCACAAACCCCACCCCGGGAATGCCAGCAAGCGATGAGTTCGAAACCGCGCAAGAAGCCCGAAGACCTGCGCAGCCAGCAGTGGTTCGGCCGCCAGGATCGCGATGGCTTTGCCTACCGAAGCTGGGTCAAGGGCAAGGGTGTGCCGCATGACCAGTTCGACGGCCGGCCGGTGATCGGCATCTGCAACACCTTCAGCCAGCTCACACCCTGCAACAGCCACTTTCGCACGCTGGCCGAGCAAGTGAAGATCGGTGTGTACGAGGCCGGTGGCTTCCCGCTCGAATTTCCGGTGGTGTCGCTCGGCGAGACCATGCTGCGTCCGACCGCCATGCTGTACCGCAACCTGGCCAGCATGGACGTCGAAGAAAGCATCCGCGGCAACCCGATCGACGGCGTGGTGCTGCTGATGGGCTGCGACAAGACCACGCCCAGCCTGCTGATGGGTGCGGCCAGCGTCGACCTGCCGACCATCGGTGTCAGCGGCGGGCCCATGCTCAACGGCAAGTGGCGCGGCCAGGAACTCGGCTCGGGCACCGGCGTGTGGAGCATGAGCGAGCAGGTGCGCGCCGGCACGCTGAAGCTGGCCGACTTCTTCGAGGCCGAGAGCTGCATGCACCGCAGCCACGGCCACTGCATGACCATGGGCACCGCCAGCACGATGGCCAGCATGGTCGAGGCGCTCGGCATCGGGCTGCCGGGCAACGCCGCCTACCCGGCGGTGGACGGCCGGCGCAACGTGATTGCGCGTAACGCCGGGCGGCGCATCGTCGAGATGGTGCATGCCGACCAGACCCTCTCCGACGTGCTGACGCGCGAAGCCTTCGAAAACGCGATCCGCACGCTGGCCGCCATCGGCGGCAGCACCAACGCGGTGATCCACCTGATCGCCATCGCCGGTCGTCTGGGCGTCAAGCTGACGATCGACGACTTCGAAAAGCTGGGCAGCGAGATGCCCTGCCTGGTCAACCTGCAGCCCAGCGGCCAGTTCCTGATGGAAGACTTCTGCTACGCCGGCGGCCTGCCGGTGGTGATGAAGGAGATCGCGGCCACGCTGCACCTGGACGCGGTCACTGCCAACGGACGCACCGTGGGCCAGAACATCGCCGACGTCGAGAACTTCAACCCGGCGGTCATCAAGTCCATGGCCCAGCCCTTCAAGGAGAAGGCCGGCATCGCCGTGCTGCGCGGCAACCTGGCGCCGCGCGGCGCGGTCATCAAGCCCAGCGCGGCCACGCCGGCGCTGATGCAGCACACCGGCCGCGCGGTGGTGTTCGAGGACAGCAACGACTTCCATGTGCGCATCGACGACGAATCGCTCGATGTCGACGAGACCTGCATCCTGGTGCTGAAGAACTGCGGCCCCAAGGGCTACCCCGGCATGGCTGAGGTCGGCAACATGCCGCTGCCGCCCAAGGTGCTGCGCAAGGGCGTGACCGACATGGTGCGCATCAGCGACGCACGCATGAGCGGCACCGCCTACGGCACCGTGGTGCTGCACACCACGCCCGAGGCCGCCGCCGGCGGCCCGCTGGCGCTGGTGCACAACGGCGACCGCATCACGCTGGACGTGGCCGGCCGCCGCCTGCACCTGCACGTCGAAGATGCCGAACTCGAGCGCCGCCGCGCCGCCTGGAGCGCGCCGGCGCCGGCCATGAGCAGCGGCTACTGGAAGCTCTACATCGACCATGTGCTGCAGGCCGACCAGGGCGCCGACCTCGACTTTCTGGTCGGCCGACGAGGGTCGGCAGTACCCAAGGACAATCACTGAGTTCAGGCGACGCCGCGGCACGCCGATCCCAACGACGCAACCACCCCCCACAAGACCTCCATGAGCTCATCCTCCAAGATTGCCCTCATCACCGGCGCCGGATCCGGCATCGGCCGTGCCTGCGCCCTCGGCCTGCTGAAAGAAGGCTGGACCGTCGCGCTGCTGGGCCGTCGCATCGACACGCTGCAGGCCACTGCGGCCATGGCTGGCGACGCCGCTGCGCGCACGCTGCCACTGGCCTGCGACGTCGGTCAGGAAGATCAGGTCGCCGCCGCCTTTGCCGCCGTGCGGCAGCGCTTCGGCCGCCTCGATCTGCTGTTCAACAACGCCGGCATGGGTCTGCCAGTGGCCACCCCCGACGCCATCAGCGGCGCCGACTGGCGTCGCGTGGTCGACGCCAACCTGAACGGCAGCTTCTACTGCCTGAGCCAGGCCTTCAAGCTGATGAAGAACCAGACGCCGATGGGAGGTCGCATCATCAACAACGGCTCGATCTCGGCCTACGCACCACGGCCGGGATCGATCGCCTACACCGCGACCAAGCACGCCGTCAGCGGCCTGACACGCACGGCCGCACTCGACGGCCGGCCGTTCGACATCGCGGTCGGCCAGATCGACATCGGCAATGCCGCCAGCGAGATGACCGAGCGCATGGTGGGCGGCGTGCCGCAGGCCGACGGCAGCATGCGGCCCGAGCCGCGCATGGACCTGCAGTGTGTGGTCGACACCATTCTCATGATGTCGCGCCTGCCGCTCAGCGCCAACATGCTGTTCGTCAACGTGATGGCGACCAAGATGCCCTTCGTCGGTCGAGGCTGAGGATTCCGGCCCCTCAAGCGCCTGCAGCGCCAAAGGGACCCACAACATGAAGACCGCCATCCTCACCGATCTGCACGCCAACCGTGAAGCCGTGCAGGCGGTGCTCGAGCACGCGGCCGACCAGCAGGCGCAGGACTACGCCCTGCTGGGTGACTTCGTCGGTTACGGCGCCGATCCCGGCTGGGTGGTCGACCGCGTGCGCGAACTGGTGCAGCAGGGTGCGCGCGCGGTGATGGGCAATCATGACCGCGCGACCATCCTCGGCCCTTCGCCCGGCATGCGGCTCGAGCCGCGCCAGGTGATCGAATGGACGCGGGCGCAGCTCGACCCCGAGCAGATGGACTTTCTGGCCAGCCTGCCGCTGACCGACGAGACGCCGGAACGGCTGTACGTTCATGCCAATGCCTGGGCGCCGGCCGATTGGGGCTACATCCTGGGTCGCTTCGATGCTGTGCGCAGCCTGCACGCCACGCGCGCCCGGCTGACGTTCTGCGGCCACGTGCACGAGCCGCGCCTGTACCACCTGTCGCGCCTGGGGCGCGCCGGTGACTTCGTGCCGACACCCGGCGTGCCCATCACGTTGCTGACGCAGCGACGCTGGCTGGTGATTCCGGGTTCGGTCGGCCAGCCCCGCGACGGCGACCCGGCGGCCTGCTATGCCATGCACGACACCGCAGCCGGCACGCTGACCTTCTGGCGCGTGCCCTACGACCACGACAGCGCAGCCGCGCGCATCCACGCCGCCGGGCTGCCGCGCGCGCTGGGCGAGCGCCTGGCGCTCGGTGTCTGACCAGGGCCTGGCGGTGGCGCAGGGCCCGGTCGAAGGCCAGGTGATCGACGGTTTTGTCGTCGGTCCGCAACTGCACCAGGGCGGCATGGCCACCTTGTGGCAGACCCGCCGTGCCCAGCCTGCGCCCGATGACGACGGGCTGCCGCTGGTCATGAAGGTGCCGCGTCTGCTGCCCGACGAAGACCCGGCCGGCATCGTCGGGTTCGAGGTCGAACAGATGATCCTGCCCAATCTGCGCGGGCCGCACGTGCCGCGCCATGTCGCGGCCGGTGACTTCACCCAGCGGCCGTACATCGTGATGGAGCGCATCGGCGGCGCGTCGCTGCGCCCGCGGCTGCAGGCCGCGCCGCTGCCGATCGACGAGGTCATCGAGATCGGCTCGCGCGTGGCCAGCGCGCTGCACGATCTGCACCGGCAGGGGCTGGTTCATCTGGACGTCAAGCCCAGCAACATCATGTTCCGGCCCGACGGCACGGCCGTGCTGGTGGACTTCGGGCTGTCGCGCCACGACCTCCTGCCCGACCTGCTGGACGAGCAGTTCGAAGTGCCGCTGGGCACCGGCCCCTACATGTCGCCCGAGCAGGTGCGGCATGTGCGCAACGACCCGCGCAGCGACCTCTTTGCGCTGGGCGTGATGCTGTACCACTTCACCACCGGCCAGCGGCCGTTCGGCCTGCCGGACAACCTGAGCGCACTGCGCCGTCGGTTGTTCGACCACGCCGTGCCGCCCCGCCACTGGCGTGCCGACTGCCCGCCCTGGCTGCAGGAGGTGATCCTGCAGTGCCTGGAGGTGCGCCCCGAGGACCGCATCCAGACCGGCGCGCAGCTGGCGCTCGCGTTGCAGTTCCCTGACCAGGTGGTGCTGACCGCAAGGGCCCACCGGGTCGGCCTTGACAGCCCGTGGCGCCAGCTGAAGCGACGCCTGGGCGGCATGCGGGGCGACCGCAGCTCCGATCTGCACCCGGGCGCCGTCAGCCAGATCAGGCACAGCCCGATCGTGATGGTCGCAGTCGATGTCGACAAGGCAGGGCCGGGCCTGCTGGAGCAGTTGCGCGAGACCGTGCAGCGCATCGTGATCACCGAGCCCGGCGCCCGGCTGGCCTGCGTCAGCGTGATGCGCAACGGCCGCATCGGCATGGACGAACGCGTCGACGCCGAGGGACGCAACCGGCATGTCAGGCAGTTGGTGGCCCTCAAGCACTGGGCTCGGCCTTTGCTCGGGCGGCTGGCACTCGACGAGGCGCGGCTGACCTTTCACGTTCTTGAGGCGCCCGACGTCGCAGCGGCCCTGGTCGATTTTGCGGCGCGCACCCGCACCGACCACCTGGTGCTGGGCGCGCGCGGCGCATCGCCGCTGCGGCGCTACCTGGGCAGCGTCAGCTCGCAGGTGGTGGCCGAGGCCGGTTGCACGGTGACGGTGGTTCGCGAATGAGGTGCAAACCAACTTCGGCGGGCCCTGTGCACACCCGCGCGGCCGCCGATCGGCAGTGATGAAATCCCGGGTAGGTCGGCAACAGGCCCCGTGCCAGAATGGAGCGAGCGCCTGGGTTACGGAAACGTCCCCGGGCAAACACCAACCAGGCCGGCCCCGGGGCCACGCACGCCGTGCGTCCACCCCGAACGTTCGCAATGAACGTCGGCACCGGGCGGCCACCTGTTGCATGGAGCATTGATGAACAAATTCCTTCAGGGCTTGATTGGCGGCGTCACCGCCCTGCTGCTGTCGCAGACCGCGCTGGCGCAGAACCTGTCGATTGCCACCGGGGGCACCGGCGGCGTCTACTACCCGATGGGCGGCGGCGTTGCCGCAGTGCTGTCCAAGCATGTGCCGGGCATGCAGGCCACGGCCGAAGTCACCGGCGGCTCGGTCGACAACCTCAAGCTGGTGGGCAGCGGCAAGCCCTACATCGGCTTCACGATGACCGACGCCGCTCAGGACGCGTTCCGCGGTGAAAACAAGTTCACCGGCAACAAGGTGGCGCTCAGGACACTGATGGTGCTGTACCCCAACCGCATGCACGTCGTCAGCGTCGAAGGCCGTGGCGTGACCAAGATGTCCGACATGAAGGGCAAGCGCATTTCCACCGGAGCGCCCGGCAGCGCCACCGAGGTGATGGCGTTTCGCCTGCTCGAGGCCGCAGGCCTCGACAAGGACAAGGACGTCAAGCGCGAGCGCCTGAGCGTGGCCGAATCGGTCAACGCCATCAAGGACGGCAAGATCGACGCCTTCTTCTGGGTCGGCGGCTTGCCCACCGCAGGCGTCACCGACCTGGCCAACACGCCGGGCAACAAGCTGGTGCTGGTCGACCACGCCGACCTGGTGCCGGCACTGAACAAGAAGTACGGCAACCTCTACGTCGAAGACACCATCCCCAAGGCCGTCTACCACGGCATGACGGCCGACAACAAGCAGGCCACGGTGATGAACATCCTGGTCGCGAACGCCAGCATGCCCGACGCCGAGGCCTACAAGATTGTCAAGGCCATCTTCGATCAGCGCGACGACCTGATCGCCGTGCACAAGGAAGCCGCCAACTTCAAGCTCGAGAACCAGAAGGCCGCCGCTTCGCCGATCCCGTTCCATCCGGGCGCGCTGAAGTTCTTCACCGAGAAGGGCGTCAAGGTCAACTGATCACGGATCGGTCTGCCCCCGGGGCCTGACCCCGGGGCCTCGAGAGTCGTCGACAGGCGGGGTCTGGCCCCTTCAACGCATGCAGCCCAATCGCCCTGCCGACCCGGCCGAAGCGGCCGAGGTCGTCGTTTCCGACGAAGCCCTGCACAAGGCCGAAGAGTTCATCGAAGCCGAAGAAGGCGCCAGCAACAAGCTGCGCGGCTGGCTGCATGTGTTCGTGGTGGCCGTCGCCTTCGGCATGTCGGTGTTCCACCTCTACACGGCCTACGGCATCGTGCCCACGCAGACGCTGCGGCCGGTGCACGTGGGCTTCGTGCTCTTTCTGTGCTTCCTGGTGTTTCCGGTCGCCCAGCGCTTTCGCCACCGCGTGATGTGGTGGGACTGGCTGGCTGCGGCGCTGTCGATCGCGATCGTGGTGTACCTGCTGCAGGGCGGCGACGACTTCACCGACCGCAACACCTCGCCCAACCCCTGGGACGTGGCCTTCGGCCTCGGTCTGATCCTGCTGGTGATGGAGGCCATGCGCCGCACCAATGGCTGGATCATGCCGGTCATCACGTCCGCCTTCATCGCCTACGCGCTGTTCGGGCCTTACTTGCCCGAACCCTGGACACACAAGGGCTACGAACTCAACCGTCTGGTCGGCGTGATGTACATGACGCTGGAAGGCATCTACGGCGTGGCGATCGATGTGTCCTCGTCGCTGATCATCCTGTTCACGATCTTCGGCGCCTTCTTGCAGTACTCGGGCGCAGGCAAGTTCTACATCGACTTCTCGTTCTCGGCGATGGGCGGCAAGCCCACCGGCGCCGGCCGCACGGTGGTGCTGGCCTCGTTCCTGCTGGGCGGGCCGTCGGGCTCGGGCGTGGCCACCACGGTGACGCTGGGCGCCGTGGCCTACCCCATGCTGGCCAAGGTGGGCTACGAGAAGAACGCCGCCGGCGGGCTGCTGGCCGCGGGCGGCCTGGGCGCCATCATCTCGCCACCGGTGCTGGGGGCGGCCGCCTTCCTGATCGCCGAGTTCCTGAAGATCAGCTATCTCGACGTGCTGCTGATGGCGGTGATCCCCACGCTGCTGTTCTACCTCGCCCTGTTCATCATGGTGGAGATCGACGCGCGCAAGTACGGCATGGGCAACACCACCTTCGCCAAGGTCGATTCGGTGTGGAACCTGACGCGCAAGTACTGGTTCCATTTCCTCTCGCTGGTGTCGATCGTCGCCTTCATGATGTGGGGCTTCTCACCGGTGCTGTCGGTGTTCTGGGCCACCGTGGTGTCCTTCATCACCAGCTTCCTGCGCCGCGATACGGCGCTGCTTTCCTACGACCTGTTCACGGGCAAGGGCTCGTGGGTGAAGAACCTGTTCCAGTCACCGTTCGTCAAGGCCATGGAAGGCGGCTCGATGGGCGTGCTCAACGTGGCCGCCACCTGCGCCGGCGCTGGCATCATCGTCGGCGTGGTCACGCTCACCGGGCTGGGGCTGAAGTTCAGCACCATCGTGATCGACTACGCCGGTGGCTCGCTGCTGCTGACCGCGGTCTTCACGTCGCTGGTGGTGTGGATCGTTGGCCTGGCGGTGCCGGTGACGGCCAGCTACATCATCTGCGCGGTGATCGCCGCACCGGCACTGATCAAACTGGGCGTGCCCGACTTCGCGGCGCACATGTTCATCTTCTACTACGCCGTGCTGTCCGAGGTCTCTCCGCCCACCGCGCTGTCACCCTTCGCGGCCGCGGCCATCACCGGCGGCGACCCCTACAAGACGACGCTGCAGTGCTGGAAATACACCGTGCCGGCCTTCCTCGTGCCCTTCATGTTCGTGCTCGACCCCAGCGGGCTGGGCCTGCTGCTGATGGGCAGCACCAAGGCGCTGGCCAGTGCCAACTGGTGGATGATCGCCGAGGTGAGCATCACCGCAGCCATCGGGGTGGCGGCGCTGGCCGCGGGCTTCCAGGGCTGGGCCATCAAGCGCACCACGCGGCTGGAACAGGCGATGTTCCTGTTCGCCGGCTTCGCCCTGGTCTATCCCGGCGCCCTGGCCGATCTGATCGGTTTCGGCCTGGTGGCGGTGGCACTGGCGATGCAGTACTTTCGCCGTGACCGCCTGCAGCCCGCCTAGCGCTTGTGAAACGTTGACGCGCTGGTGGGTCAGCGCGCAGGCTGCAGCGCAAAGCCCGTCAGGCGCTGCAACTCAGCGAAGCCCAGACCACCCACGCGGTCCAGCACCGTGGCCGGTTGCGTGCTGAGGTCGATCACCGCCAGATCGGTGTAGATCCGTTTGACGCAGGCGAGACCGGTCAGCGGGTAGCTGCACTGCGCCACCAGCTTGCTTTCACCTGACTTGCTCAGGTGTTCCATCATCACCCAGGTCTGGCGCGCGCCGGTGGCCAGGTCCATCGCACCGCCCACGGCGGGAATGGCATCAGGTTCGCCGGTATGCCAATTGGCCAGATCACCATTGCCGGCCACCTGGAAGGCCCCGAGCACGCAGATGTCGAGGTGGCCGCCACGCATCATCGCGAAGCTGTCGGCGTGGTGGAAGAAGCTGCCACCGGCCTGCAAGGTCACCGGCTGCTTGCCGGCGTTGATGAGGTCGTAGTCCTCTTGGCCCGCCGGGGGCGCCGGGCCCATGCCGAGCACGCCGTTCTCGCTGTGCAGCAGCACCTCGCGGTCGGGCGGCAGGTGGTTGGCCACTCGCGTCGGCAGGCCGATGCCCAGGTTCACCACCATGCCTTCGGCGATGTCCTGCGCCACGCGCGCGGCCATCTGGTCACGAGTCCATCGGTTCATCGTCAATCCTTCAGGCGGCGGCCTTGACAGCGGCAGCGCCGGTGTTGCGCCTGGGCACCTGCACCAGGCGCTGCACGTAGACGCCGGGTGTCACCACGGCCTCGGGGTCGATCGCACCCAGCTCGACGAGCTCGTGCACCGTGGCCACCGTGATGCGCGCCGCCGCGGCCATCACGGGGCCGAAGTTGCGCGCCGTCATGCGATAGCACAGGTTGCCCCAGCGGTCGCCACGCTCGGCCTTGATCAAGGCGTAGTCGGCATGCAGCGGATATTCCAGCACCTGCATGCGGCCGCCGATCTCGCGCACCTCCTTGCCTTTCGCCAACTCGGTGCCATACCCGGTGGGCGTGAAGAAGGCGCCGATGCCGGCGCCGGCGGCGCGGATGCGC
Source organism: Rubrivivax sp. (assembly GCA_016707445.1). Classification (GTDB taxonomy): domain Bacteria; phylum Pseudomonadota; class Gammaproteobacteria; order Burkholderiales; family Burkholderiaceae_C; genus Rubrivivax. The sequence continues at coordinate 376,846 of JADJHR010000003.1, read as the reverse complement.
TCGGCCAGGTTGCCCTGCGGCACCAGTTCGAGCTCGACCTGGCCGGCGCGGTACAGGCGGTCGAAGTGGTGCGAGTCGGCCTGGCGCGGAAACGAGCAGATCACCTTGCGCACGCGGCCCGCAGCCAGCAAGGCGGCGATGCCCTGTTCGCCGTTGCCGGCGTTGTTGTTGATGATCGTGAGATCGCGCGCACCCTGAACGATCAGGGCGTCGGTCAACTCGTCGGGCAACCCCGCGGTGCCGAAGCCGCCGATCATCACGGTCGCCCCGTCGGGGATGTCGGCCAAGGCCAGCGCGGCGCTGGCCACGCGTTTGTCGATCATCGTTTCACTCCATGCCGGGCAGGCTCAACGCCCATGGCACACGATGCTACCCTCGGCCGTCGACATCCCCTGCCCTGCAACCATGCCCCGCATCGCCCTCATTCATGCCCTGGCCCATTCGCCAGCCCCGATCAACGAGGCGCTGGCGCGCAGCTGGCCGCAGGCCCAGCGCATGAACCTGCTCGACGACAGCCTGTCGGCCGACCTGGCGGCCAGCGGCGGCGTGGCCGACGCGGCGATGCACCAGCGTTTCCAAGACCTGGCCGCGTATGCCGTGGGCTGCGGCGCGCAGGCCATCCTGTTCACCTGCTCGGCCTTCGGGTCGTGCATCGACGCCGTGGCCAAGCGACTTGCACCGATGCCGGTGCTCAAGCCCAACGAAGCGATGGTCGCCGAGGCCGAACGCGCCGGCGGTCGCATCGGCCTGCTGGCCAGCTTCGCACCCACGCTGCAGAGCATGCCGAGCGAATTTTCGCCCGCCACGGCATTGCACTGTGAGCTGGCGGCCGACGCGATGGACGCGCTGAACCACGGTGACACCGACACGCACGACCGTGTCGTGGTGGCGGCCGCACTGCGCCTGCGCCAGCGCGGTGTCGACCGCATTGCCCTGGCGCAGTTCAGCCTGGCGCGCGCGGCAGGCGCGGTGCGCGAAGCCACCGGCTTGCCGGTGCTGACCACCGTCGACAGCGCGGTGGCCGAACTGCGCGCGCGGCTGGGCTGACCGCGCTCAAGTCGTCTTGCTGACCGTGATGGTCGGGAACTTGGCCGAGAAATCCTTCGCCTTGAGGGCGACCTTGACTGCCACCTGGCGTGCCACGGCCTTGTAGATGGCGGCAATCTCGCCATCGGGCTCGGCCGCCACGGTGGGCCGGCCGGCGTCGGCCTGCTCGCGGATCTTCATCGTCAGCGGCAGCGCGCCCAGGTAGTCGACGTTGTACTCGGCCGCCATCTTGCGGCCGCCATCGGCGCCGAAGATGTGCTCGCTGTGGCCGCAGTTCGTGCACACGTGCACCGCCATGTTCTCCACGATGCCCAGGATCGGCACGCCGACCTTTTCGAACATCTTCAGGCCCTTGCGCGCATCGATCAGCGCGATGTCCTGCGGCGTGGTGACGATGATCACGCCCGTCAGCGGCACGCGCTGGCTGAGCGTGAGCGCGATGTCGCCCGTGCCCGGCGGCATGTCGACCAGCAGGTAGTCGAGGTCGCGCCAGTTGGTCTGGTGCAGCAGCTGGTCCAGCGCCTGCGTGGCCATCGGGCCGCGCCAGATCATGGCCTGGTCGGGTTCGACCATGAAGCCGATGGACATCACCTGCACGCCATGGTTTTCCATCGCCTCGATGGTCTTGCCGTCGATGCTCTCGGGCCTGCCCTCGATACCCATCATCATGGGTTGGCTGGGGCCGTAGATGTCGGCGTCGAGGATGCCCACGCTGGCACCCTCGGCGGCCAGGGCCAACGCCAGGTTGGCGGTGGTCGTGCTCTTGCCGACACCCCCCTTGCCCGAAGCAACCGCAATCACGTTCTTCACCTTGGGCAACAGCTGCACACCGCGCTGCACTGCGTGCGAGACGATCTTCATCGTCACGTTGACGCTGACGTTGTCGACCCCGGGCACCGTGCGCGCCGCCGCGATCAGCGCCTTGCGCAGCGTCGGTATCTGGCTCTTGGCGGGGTAGCCCAATTCGACATCGAAGGCCACGTCGGCGCCCTCGATGCGAAGGTTCTTCACCTGCTTGCCCGACACGAAGTCACGGCCGGTGTGGGGGTCGACGACAGTCTTGATCGCTTCGATCAGCGCAGCTTCGGTCACGGTAGGCATGGGCTCAGGGAGTTGGTCGTTGGGCCGCCGCAGCGGGCGGAATGGCAGGTCAGGACAGGGCTGAGAGTCTAGCGCCCGCCGGATACCGGTACCGGCATCAGGGACCCCGGGCTCTTGCTCAGCCTTCCAGCGCCAGCCAGTTCTCTGGCTGCAGCAGACGCGCTTGCAGTGCCTGCACCAGGCGGCCCACGTGCAGGCCGTCCATCAGCGCATGGTGAACCTCGATCGACAGCGCCATCTGCCAGCGCTGGCCGTCGCGCTGCAGACGGCCAAAGGCGATCTTGGGCACCGAGTCTTCGCGCCCCCAGTTGCGCGCATGCGAGAAGCTGCTGAAGTCGATCCAGGGCAGCGTGGTGAAGTGCAGCAGCGCCTGCTGGTCCGGGGTGGGTTCGAACGGCAGCTCACCACGCTGGGCAGCGCGCAGCCGCGGCTCGGCGGCGGCGACAAAGGCCCGGTGGTCGGGGTCGTAGGGCAGATCGGCAAAGCTGATGCTGTCGTCGACGCACAGCACGGCGGCGCTGCCGTGCACGACGTCGTGCACGCGCACGCGCCCCTGATCCAGCCGGTAGCGAAAGGGCTCGATCTCGTTGGCCAGGCGCAGCAGCAGATGGTGATAGGCCAGCAGCAGCGGGCCGGCCAGGCGCGGCTTCAGCGCCACCAGCGCCGTCAGGTCCAGCCGCGTGCAGACGTTGAAATAGGGATTGTCGAAGGTTCTGTAGTAATCGAAGGTCGCGCGCCGCGGCCACCGATCCAGGTCGAGGTAATGCAGGGTCACTGCGTGGTCCGGGGTCAGGTTGTGCCGCGGCGGTCTACTTGTCGCGCGGCTTGCCCTTGGCCTTGGGTTTGGCTGGTTTTTTCGGCCGCGGCGGCTTCTTGGGCACAGCCTTCTTCTTGCTGGGCGCGGCCACCGGCACATGCGGCGCGGCACCGGGCGAACGTGCTGCAGCAGCCTGCGCGGCAGGCGCCGCGCTGCACAGCGAAATGACCACCGCCGCCACGGTCAGGATGAACTTCATGGGCAACTCCAGCTCCGGCGCGGCCGCTGGGCCGCCGGCGCCATCGTATGGCAAGGCGGGAACAGTCCGGCGTGATCGTGGCCACTGCTGGGTTCAGGCTCGGGCGCTCAGCTCGCCATGGCCAGTTGCCCACCCTCATCGCGTTCGTCATCGCTTTCTTCGTCGGGCTCGTCGCCCAGGAAGCCGCCACTCTGGTGCGCCCACAAACGTGCATAGATGCCACCGGCGGCGAGCAGGCCTTGATGGTCTCCGGTCTCGACGATGCGGCCGTGTTCCATCACCACCAGCCGGTCCATCGCGGCGATGGTCGACAGCCGGTGCGCGATCGCCACCACGGTCTTGCCTTCCATCAGCTTGTACAGGCTGGCCTGGATCGCGGCCTCGACCTCGCTGTCGAGCGCGCTGGTGGCCTCGTCCAGCAGCAGGATCGGCGCGTCCTTGAGCATCACGCGCGCGATCGCCACGCGCTGGCGCTGCCCGCCCGAGAGCTTGACGCCACGCTCGCCGACATGCGCGTCGTAGCCCTTGCGCCCCTTGGGGTCGGTCAGACCGACGATGAAGTCATGCGCCTCGGCACGTTCGGCCGCGCGCAGCATGTCGGCATCGTTGGCATCGGGCCGGCCGTACAGGATGTTGTCGCGCACCGAGCGGTGCAGCAGCGAGGTGTCCTGCGTGACCATGCCGACCTGGCGGCGCAGCGACTCCTGAGTCACCCCGGCGATGTCCTGGCCATCGATCAGGATGCGGCCACTCTGCACGTCGTACAGGCGCAGCAGCAGGTTGACGACTGTGCTCTTGCCGGCGCCCGAGCGCCCGACCAGACCGATCTTCTCGCCCGGGCGGATCAGCAGCGACAGCTCGTCGATGATGACCTTGCTGCCGCCATAGTTGAAACCAACCTGCTCGAAGCGGATCTCGCCACGCTGCACCTGCAGCGGTTGCGCCTGGTCCTGGTCGAGCACCACGCGCGGCCGTGACAGCGTGGCCAGGCCGTCCTGCACCGTGCCCACGTGTTCGAACAGTGAAGCCAGTTCCCACATCACCCAGTGCGAGATGCCGTTCAGCCGCAGCGCCATCGCGGTGGCCGCAGCCACCGCGCCGACGCCGACGTCGCCGCGTGTCCACAACCACAGCGTGGTGCCCGCGGTGCAGGCGATCAACAGCATGCTCAAGGTCTGGTTGACGACCTCGAAGGCACTGACCAGGCGCATCTGCTGGTAGGCCGTGTGCATGAACTCCTGCATCGCGCCGCGGGCGAAGCCGGCCTCGCGGCTCGAATGCGAGAACAGCTTGACAGTGGCGATGTTGGTGTAGGCGTCGGTCACACGGCCGGTCATCAGCGAGCGCGCGTCGGCCTGGGCCTGTGCCACCTTGCCCAGTTTCGGCACGAAATACTTCAGCGCCACCAGGTACAGCGCCAGCCAGCCCAGGAAAGGCAGCATCACACGCAGGTCGAAGCCGCCCACCAGGACCAGCATGGTGCCGAAATAGATCAGCACGTAGGTCAGGATGTCGGCGAATATCAGCCAGGTGTCGCGCACCGCCAGCGCGGTCTGCATCACCTTGGTGGCAATGCGGCCGGCAAACTCGTCCTGGTAGAAGGCCATGCTCTGACCCAGCATCAGCCGGTGGAAGTTCCAGCGCAGCCGCATCGGGAAGTTGCTGAACACCGCCTGGTACTTGACCAGCGCCCAGGTCGCAGACACGCCGATGCTGGCCAACAGCACAACGGCCAGCAGCATGAGGGTGCGGCCCTCGCGCGCCCAGAACTCGGACGGCGGCACCTTGGTCAGCACGTCGACCACGTGCGCCATCATGCTGAACAAGAACGCCTCGAAAGCACCGATCACCGCAGTCAGCAGCGTCAGCACCAGCAGGAAGGGTCGCAGACCTTCGGTGTTGCGCCACAGAAAGGCGAAGAAGGTCTTTGGCAGCGGGGTCGGCTCGGCCTCGGGGTAACTGGGCACGAGCGCTTCGAAGCGCTTGAACAAGAACGGCTCCCTGGTGTCCGGCCTGTGCCTTGGGGGCGCGGCCGGTCGGTGACACGCTCGGCCCTTTTGCGGCCGGCGGGCGCGGATGATAGCGAGCGCGCGTTGTACGGGCCTACACTGCCGGCATGAGTGATCACCATCACCAGGATTCCGAAAATCAACATGCGCACTCGCACCTCGGCGAGATGGACCTGCGCGTGCGCGCCCTCGAGACCCTGCTGGTGCGCAAAGGCTATGTCGACCCGGCCGCCATCGACCGCCTGATCGAAACCTATGAAGTGCAGGTCGGCCCGCACAACGGCGCGCGCGTGGTGGCCCGGGCCTGGGCCGACCCTGCCTATGCCGACTGGCTGGCGCGCGACGCCACCGCAGCCATCGCGTCGCTGGGCTACAGCGGACGCCAGGGTGAACACATGGTGGCCGTGTTCAACACAGCCGACACGCACTACATGGTGGTCTGCACGCTGTGCTCGTGCTACCCCTGGCCGGTGCTGGGTCTGCCGCCGGTCTGGTACAAGTCGGCGGCCTACCGATCGCGTGCCGTGATGGCACCGCGCGCGGTGCTGGCCGACTTCGGCGTCACGCTGCCGGCCGACATCCAGGTGCGCGTGTGGGACTCGACGGCCGAGGTCCGCTACCTGGTGATCCCGCAGCGTCCAGGCGGTACCGACGGCTGGAGCGAGGACCGCCTGGCCTCGCTGGTCACGCGCGACTCGATGATCGGCACCGGGCTGGCACAAGCTCCGGCCGTGGCAGCGCCATGAACGGCGTGCATGACATGGGCGGCCTGCAGTGCTTCGGCCCGGTGCAGCCCGAAACTGATGAACCGTTGTTCCATGCGTCCTGGGAACGCCGCGCGCTGGGCCTGACACTGGCCATGGGGGCCAGCGGGCAGTGGAACATCGACCTCTCGAGATCGGCGCGCGAGACACTGCCGCCGGCGGTCTATCTGTCGTCAAGCTACTACGAGATCTGGATCCGCGCGCTCGAGAAATTGATGCTGCAGCGTGGCCTGGTCAGCGCAGAAGAACTGCGCTCAGGCCAACCAGTCGACCCGCCGCGCCCGCTGGCCCGCGTCTTGCACGCCGACGAGGTGGATGCAGCCCTGCGCCGCGGCAGCCCGACCACAAGACCTGACAGCGCCGCAGCTCGTTTTCGCGTCGGCGACCGGGTGCGCGCACTCAATCTGCATCCTCAAGGCCATACGCGACTTCCGCGGTATGTGCGCGGGCATGTCGGCACCGTGACACTGGTGCATGGCTGCCACGTGTTCGCCGACCGCCATGCAGACACGGCGCCGGGCGAGGCTTTCGATGACCGGCCCGAATGGCTGTACACCGTGGCCTTCGACGGCGTGCAGCTGTGGGGCACCGATGCCGAACCCGGCACCCTCGTCTCCGTCGACGCCTGGCAGCCCTATCTGGAAGCTGCACCATGACGACGGCATCGCATCCAGCCTGTGACTTGCCCGGGCTGCCGCGCGACGAACAGGGGCCCGTCTTCAGCGCTCCCTGGCAGGCCCAGGCCTTTGCGCTGGCGCTGGCGCTGCACGAGCGCGGCGCCTTCAGCTGGACCGATTGGGCGGCGGCGCTGAGCGACGCCATCCGCCGCGCGCAGGCCGCCGGCGACCCGGACCACGGCGACACCTACTACCGGCACTGGCTGGACGCGCTGGAGACCCTGGTCATCAGCCGCGGCCTGGCCGATGCCGACCGCCTGCATGCGCTGGAACATGCCTGGGAGGCCGCTGCCGAGCGCACGTCGCACGGCCAGCCGATCGAGCTGAGCAACGCCGAAAAGGCCCTGGCCGATTAGAGTCGCGCCCCCGTTTTGCAGCCGCTGCACGTGGCTAAGATGAATCGAACACTGGCACTTCGGCCAGGCATCCTGGAGACAGAACCCTCATGTTCGACTACATCGTCGTGGGCGCCGGCTCGGCCGGCTGCGTCCTGGCTTCGCGTCTGACCGAAGACCCCGCCACCAGCGTCTGCCTGATCGAAGCCGGGCACGCCGACCGCAGCGTGCTGATCCATTGCCCGGCCGGAATTGCGCTGATGGCCAAGGCGCCCAGCATGAACTGGGCCTTCGACACCGTGCCACAGGCCGGACTGAACGGCCGCCGCGGCTACCAGCCCCGCGGCAAAGTGCTGGGCGGGTCGAGTTCGATCAACGCCATGATCTACATCCGCGGCCAGCATGCTGACTACGACCACTGGGCAGCGCAGGGCAACCCGGGCTGGACCTGGGACGAGGTCAAGCCCTATTTCCTGAAGGCCGAGCACAACGAGCGCGGGGCCGACGACTGGCATGCGCGCGGCGGTCCGCTGAACGTGATGGACCTGCGCAGCCCGAACCGGTTGTCGGGCCTGTTCCTGCAGGCCGCGCAGCAGGCCGGCCTGCCGCTGAACACCGACTTCAACGGCCCGACGCAGGAAGGCGCGGGCATGTACCAGGTGACGCAGCGCAACGGTCAGCGCTGCAGCGCCGCCGACGCCTATCTGACCCCGAACCTGGGCCGCAGCAACCTGCAGTTGCTGACCGGCGCCCATGTGACGCGCGTGCTGTTCGAGGGCCGACGCGCGGTCGGCATCGAGGTGCTGCAGGGCGGCGTCAAGCGCGAGTTGCACGCGCGCCGCGAGGTGCTGCTCAGCGCCGGTGCGCTGCAGTCGCCGCAGATCCTGCAGCTGTCGGGCGTCGGCAGCGGCAGCGAACTGCAGGCCATGGGCCTGCCGCTGGTGCATGACCTGCCGGGCGTGGGCCGGCATCTGCACGACCACCTGGACAGCATCATCGTCGTCCACGCACCGCGCATGAACGAGTCCTTCGGTCTGTCGTTCGGTGGCGTGGCGCGCGCCATCGGCGGCATGTTCGAGTGGCGATCGCGACGTAGCGGCATGCTGACCACCAACTTCGCCGAGGCTGGCGGCTTCTTCCGCAGCCGGCCGGAAGAAGAGGCGCCCGATGTGCAACTGCACTTCGTGATCGCCAAGCTGGTCGACCATGGCCGCAAGACCGTGTTCGGCCATGGCATCTCATGCCACCTGTGCGTGGTGCGACCACGCAGCCGTGGCCGCGTCAGCCTGGCCGGGCCCGACCCGCTGGCCGCGCCGCTGATCGACCCCGCCTACCTGTCCGACCCCGACGACGTGCAGCGCATGGTGCGCGGCGTCAAGCTGATGCGCGGCGTGCTCAACCAGCCGGCGCTGGCCGCGTTCGGCGGCAAGGAACTGCCGGCTTCGGCCAACGCGCAGAGCGACGCGCAGATCGAACAATTCATCCGCTCGAACGCCGACACGATCTACCACCCGGTGGGCAGTTGCCGCATGGGCCCGGGTGCCGACGATGTGGTCGACGAGCGACTGCGCGTGCATGGCTTGCAGGGCCTGCGCGTGGTCGATGCATCGATCATGCCGCGCATCGTCTCGGGCAACACCAACGCACCGACCATCATGATCGGCGAGAAGGCGGTCGACATGATCCGGGCCGACAACCGCTAGCGCCTTGATTCCTGCGGCACACTTGCCGCATGACATTGACGCTTTCTGTTCTGGACCAGTCGATCGCCTGCGCCGGGCGCGGTGAGGACCACGCGCTGCGCGACACGCTGGATCTGGCCCCGCATTGCGAGGCCCTGGGCTACCACCGCTTCTGGGTCAGCGAGCACCACGGCTTGCCGACCATCGTCGGCACCGCGCCCGAGATCCTGCTGGCGGCCATCGCCGCGCGCACGCAGCGCATCCGCCTGGGCAGTGCCGGCGTCATGCTGCCGCATTACTCGGCGTTCAAGGTGGCCGAGCAGTTCCGCGTGCTTGATGCACTGGCGCCGAGCCGCATCGACCTGGGCGTGGGCCGCGCGCCTGGCAGCGACATGCGCACCGCGGCGCTGCTCAACCCCCACGCCTCGCACGCGGCCGAAGCCTTTCCGCAGCAGGTGATGGACCTGATCCACTGGACGCGCGGCCACCCGCACCAGGGCGTCGCGGCCCACCCGCGGGCACCCGGTCTGCCAGGGCCGGGGTTCGAGCGTGCGCCCGAGGTCTGGGTGCTGGGCAGTTCCGATTACGGCGCGCAGCTGGCGGCACATTTCGGCCTGCCTTATGCGTTTGCCTACTTCTTCATGGACGGCCAGGGTGTGGAGGAGGCCCTGCAGCTGTACCGCCAGCTGTACAAACCCAGCGACCGCCATCCGAAGCCTCAGCCCACCATCTGCATCTGGGCGCTGGTGGCCGACGATGCAGCTGATGCCAGACACCATGCACGCAGCCGCGAGCGTTGGCGCATCGACCGCCAACGTGGGGCGCTGGGGCCCTTGCAGTCACCGGACCAGATCGCGTTCACGGCCGAAGAGGACGCGCAGCTGGCCGGCATGCGGCGCCGCGCCTTCGTCGGCAGCGCACCCGAGGTGGCGGGCCGCATCCGCGACCTGGCTGCTGAGCTGGGCCTGGCCGAGATCGTGGTCAACACCTGGGCCCATGACCCGGACGTGCGCCGCCAGTCCTATGCCTTGCTGGCGCGCGAGTTCGATCTGGCCTGATTTCACCGCCCCACAAAAACGAAACCCCTCCGAGCCGAAGCCTGGAGGGGCGGGTGACCGAAATCACCATTTGGAGATCCGGAGGTAAGTGGTCCGGGGCTCCTGATGCGCAGTGACTGCGCCATCGGATGTGCCTGCATCAGCAGGTGGACCAAGACTATGCCGAGTTGGCCCATGTGGCAATCGGAAATGGCTATGCGCCCCGGTGCAGCGAGAGTCTGACTCAGGTCTTGCGCATCATCTGCGCCACCAGCGCTTCGGCGCGGCGCTGCACCTCGTCGTCCATTCGGATGGCGCGGCCCCACTCGCGGCTGGTTTCGCCGGGCCATTTGTGCGTGGCGTCCAGCCCCATCTTGCCGCCCAGCCCGCTGACCGGTGACGCGAAGTCGAGATAGTCGATCGGCGTGCCGTCGACCAGCGTGGTGTCGCGCACCGGGTCCATGCGCGTGGTGATGGCCCAGATCACTTCCTTCCAGTCGCGGATGTCGACGTCGTCGTCGGTCACCACGATGAACTTGGTGTACATGAACTGGCGCAGGAAGCTCCACAGGCCGAACATCACGCGCTTGGCGTGGCCCGGGTAGGCCTTGCGGATCGAGATCACCGCCAGGCGGTAGCTGCAGCCTTCAGGCGGCAAATAGAAGTCGGTGATCTCGGGAAACTGCTTCTGCAGGATCGGCACGAAGACCTCGTTCAGCGCCACGCCCAGCATCGCCGGCTCGTCGGGCGGCTTGCCGGTGTGGGTAGAGTGGTAGATCGGGTCGGTTCGATGCGTCAGCCGGTTCAGCTCGAACACCGGAAACCAGTCCTGCTCGTTGTAGTAGCCGGTGTGGTCTCCGAACGGGCCTTCCAGCGCATGCAGGTAGCCGCCGCGCTCGGCCAGGGGTACACCTTGCGCCGACAGGCCCTTGAAGCCAGCGGCAGCCGGTGGAATGTGTCCTTCGAGAACGATCTCGGCGCTGGCTGGCACCTGCAGTCGAAGCGCGCCTTCGCCAACCGCCGTATCGACCACCTCGGTTCGGCTGCCGCGCAGCAGGCCGGCGAACTGGTATTCGGACAGGCTGTCGGGCACCGGCGTCACGGCTCCCAGGATGGTCGCCGGATCGGCCCCCAGCGCCACCGCGATCGGAAACGGCTGGCCCGGGTGGGCAAGTGCAAATTCGCGGAAATCCAGCGCGCCGCCACGGTGTGCCAGCCAGCGCATGATCACCTGCCGAGGCCCGATCACCTGTTGCCGATAGATGCCCAGGTTCTGGCGTGTCCGCGGGCGCGGCACATCCTGCGGCCCACGGGTGACGACCAGGCCCCAGGTGATGAGCGGCCCCGCGTCGTCTGGCCAGCAAGTCTGCACCGGCAACCGGGCCAGGTCGATCTCGTCGCCCTGCAGCACCTGGTCCTGGCAGGCGGCCTTGCGCAGCACCGACGGCTTCATGTCCCACACCGCCTTGGCCATGGTCCACAGCTTGCCGGCATCCTGCAGGCGGCGTGGCGGGTCTGGCTCTTTCAGCGCCGCCAGCAGGCGGCCGACGTCGCGCAGCGCGCTCGTCGATTCGGCACCCATTCCCAGGGCCACTCGTTCAGGGGTGCCGAACAGATTGATCAAGACCGGAATTCGGTGGCCCACAGGCTGCGTGAAGAGCACCGCCGGTCCGCCCGATTGCAGCAAAAGGTCGCCAACGGCGGTCATTTCCAGCCTTGGAGACACCGGATCGGCCACCCGGCGCAGTTGGCCAAGTTGCTCAAGCTGTGTCAGGAAGTCTCTCAAATCTCGATATTTCATACCAAATAGTAATTAGAGAGACGATCTTGATGCTTGACTGGTTATTTGACGATTTCTAGAATCCGCCTCCAGTTCAAGGGTTAACCCTCGGCGACGGTGTTGGGACCGTCTCGACCCGAGCGTCCTGCATCCCGCTGCGAGGCCGGGCTCAATCGAAGCCACCGGATCGCAACTCATTATCGCCATCGAACCCAGGCCACCGCCTTGTTGCGCGCGCCTGGTTTCCGTGGGTTCTCGAAAGGATTGGCATGACGGCCATCGAATCGTTAGGTCGAGCGCGGCGCGCCACGGCACGGTCACTCGGCGTGTTCTTGCGCGACGTCGGCCACGGCCTGCTCGAAATCAGTCACAACACGCTGGCCCTGCTCGGGCTGGCCGTGGTGGCCGTTGCCCTGTTTGCCACCGGCAAGCCTGACTTGCGCCATCAGGCCGAGCAACAGGCCCTGGGCTGGCTGCAGGACCGCAATGAGGCGCGGGCACTCGAATCGGGTGACGTGCTGTCCGGCGTGGCCGAGCAGCTGGCCGTCACCCGCGCCACCGCCATCGACCCCAGCCACCTGTCCAAGCCGCAGGCCGCTGTGGCACAGTGGATTTCACGGCGCTACCGCGTGGCCCCCGAACCGATCGCACGGCTGGTGCAGGAAGCGTGGCAGATCGGCCAGCGCGCGGCCATCGACCCGACGCTGATCCTGGCGATCATGGCCGTCGAATCCAGCTTCAACCCCTTCGCCCAGAGTTCGGTCGGGGCCCAGGGCCTGATGCAGGTGATGACGCGCGTGCACGACACCAAGTACGAAGCCTTCGGCGGCACCCACGCGGCGTTCGACCCGGTGAGCAACCTGCGCGTGGGCGTGCAGGTGCTGAAAGAGTGCATCACGCGCGCCGGCGGCCTGACCGAAGGGCTTCGCTTCTACGTCGGCGCAGCCGGCCTGGAAAGTGACGGCGGCTACGTGGCCAAGGTGCTGAGCGAGCAGATCCACATGCGTTCGGTGGCCGACGGCCGCGCCGTGCCGGTGACAGCGCCCAACGTGCTGCCGCCCGCACGTGAGCTGCCCGGCCCGTCCAACGTCGCGTCGGCGCCCGACAAGCCGAACGCGCAGCAGTTTGCGCTGCTGAAGTAAGGCCCGACCCGGTTTCGAACGGGGTCGCCCAGGGCCGATCAGGGCGGAAGAGCCCACCGCTACACTCAACCCCTTGCGCGACTGGCGATAGGCGGGGCCCTTGCCCGGCCGAGGTGGACGACCACCGGGAAGCGCGAGCCGAGCCAGGCCGCCAGCAGGCCCTGGACTGACCACAGCCGTTCGCCTGGGCAGCCCTCCGCCGCCGGATTCAAGCCCAGCGGCCGCGATGGCCCTTCACCCCCTGAAGAGGACTGCCATGTTCGACCGATCCACGCCACCCTTGCCAACGTCGACCCCGAGATCTGGGCCGCCGTGCAGGCCGAGAACCGCCGCCAGGAAGATCACATCGAGCTGATCGCGTCCGAGAACTACGCCAGCCCCGCGGTGATGGCCGCCCAGGGCAGCCAGCTGACCAACAAGTACGCCGAGGGCTATCCGGGCAAGCGCTACTACGGCGGCTGCGAGTTCGTCGACGTGGTGGAGCAGCTGGCCATCGACCGCCTGAAGCAGCTGTTCGGCGCCGGCCATGCCAACGTGCAGGCCAACTCGGGGTCGCAGGCCAACCAGGCGGTGTTCTTCGGCCTGCTGCAGCCGGGCGACACCATCATGGGCATGAGCCTGGCCGAAGGTGGCCACCTGACGCACGGCATGGCGCTGAACATGAGCGGCAAGTGGTTCAAGGTGGTCAGCTACGGCCTGGACGCCGATGAGGCCATCGACTACGACGCGATGGAACGCCTGGCGCACCAGCACAAGCCCAAGCTGATCATCGCCGGCGCCTCGGCCTACAGCCTGCGCATCGACTTCGAGCGTTTTGCCCGCGTGGCCAAGGCCGTGGGCGCGGTCTTCATGGTCGACATGGCGCACTACGCCGGGCTGATCGCTGCCGGCGTCTACCCCAACCCGCTGCCGCATGCCGACGTGGTGACCAGCACCACGCACAAGAGCCTGCGCGGCCCGCGCGGCGGCATCGTGCTGACGAACCACGACGACATCGCCAAGAAGATCAACAGCGCGATCTTCCCCGGCATCCAGGGCGGCCCGCTGATGCACGTGATCGCCGGCAAGGCGGTGGCCTTCAAGGAGGCGCTGCAACCCGCCTTCAAGGCCTACCAGCAGCAGGTGGTGGTGAATGCCCGCGTGCTGGCCGAAACGCTGATCGAGCGCGGCCTGCGCATCGTCAGCGGCCGCACCGAAAGCCACGTGATGCTGGTCGACCTGCGGCCCAAGGGCCTGACCGGCAAAGATGCGGAAGGCCTGCTGGGGCAGGCGCACATGACCTGCAACAAGAACGGCATCCCCAACGACCCGCAAAAGCCAATGGTGACCAGCGGCATCCGCCTGGGCAGCCCGGCGCTGACCACGCGCGGCTTCCAGGAAGCGCAGGCGCGCCAGACGGCGCACCTGATCGCCGACGTGCTGGACAAGCCGCACGACGAGGCCAACCTGGGCGCCGTGCGCGCCAAGGTGGCGGTGCTGACGCGCGACTTCCCGGTCTATCGCTAGCCTGCGCACAGGCTGACCGGGCGCGCCATGCACTGCCCCTTTTGCGGCCACGCCGAGACCCAGGTCGTCGAGACGCGCGAATCCGAAGAAGGCGACGTGATCCGGCGCCGCCGCCGCTGCCTGCACTGCGAGAAGCGCTTCACCACCTACGAGCGCATCGACATCGTGATGCCCGCGGTGGTGAAGAAGGACGGCGCGCGGGTCGACTTCGACCCCGACAAGCTGCGCGCGTCGATGATGCTGGCGCTGCGCAAACGCCCGGTCAGCGTGGAACAGATCGACGCCGCGCTGGAACGCATCCGCGACAAGCTGCTGGCCAGCGGCGCACGTGAACTGCCCAGCACCCGGTTGGGCGAGCTGGTGATGCGCGAGCTCAAGCGCATCGACAAGGTGGCCTACGTGCGCTTTGCGTCGGTCTACCGCAGCTTCGAGGACGTGGACGAGTTCAGGCAGCTGATCCGCGGCATCTGAGCCCACCCCATCCCCCGACCGGGGGGACCATCCGGGGGCCCACCTTTTCCAGCCCTCCAGGCCCCCGCGCTGGGGGCGCGCCGCAAGGGCCGTTTTCCTACAGTGACCGCATCGGCTCACACAGGAGAACAGCATGCCCAACGGCCCCCGTCCACGCCAATCGGGTCTGACGCTTGTCGAATCGGCCGCCGTGCTCGGCGTCGTTTCGGTTCTGCTCGGGTCGGGCCTGCCCGAGCTGCATCAGCTGCGCGCAACACAGCAACTGAATTCAGCCGCCGCCCTGCTGCGCACCGACCTGCAGTACGCCCGCAGCAGCGCGGTCTCACTGGATCAAACGCTGCGCTTTCACGTGCAATCGGGCGCGGCCGGCAGCTGCTACGTGATCCACACCGGCAGCCCTTCGGCCTGCACCTGCACACCCGAAGTCGGTGCCAGCTGCACCGGCACGAGCTGGACGCTGCGCTCGGTACAGCTGCCGGCCTCACGGCGCATCGGCATCACCAGCAATTCGACCAGCATGGCCTTCAGTGGCACACAGGGCACGGTCACACCCACCGGCACGCTGACCGTGCGCAACGACCAGGGGGCTCAACTGAAGGTCGTGGTCAACGTGATGGGGCGCACCCGAACCTGCCAGGCTGCCGGCAGCCCGGCTGGGCACCCCGCCTGCTGACCCCCTAAGCCCGGTATCGCCGCGACAGGCGGTGCCAACGGGCGGACCAACGGCCGCGGCCCTGCATCTGAAATCACAGCTTGTCTCGATAATCGGGCCATGCCAACACGCCAGATCCGTCCCCACACCGGTCAACGCGGCTTCACGTTGATCGAGTTGATGATCGTGGTGGTGGTCGTCGCGATACTGGCCGCCGTGGCATTTCCGAGTTTCATGGGCTCGATTCGCAAGGGGCGGCGATCCGAGGCATTCACCGCGCTATCCAACGTGCAGCAGGCACAAGAACGTTGGCGGTCGAACAACGCGGCCTACAGCTCGGACCTGAGCGCTTCGGCGCCCACTGGCTTGGGAATTGCAGCGACGACATCGAGCGGCTATTACGCCCTGTCGCTGGCCAATGTCACTGCCATCGGCTACGAAGCCGTTGCCACGGCAGTCAGTGGTAGCAGTCAGGAAAGCGATGGCAGCTGCGCCAAGCTGGCCGTGCAGATGAGCGGTGGCAATGTCAGCTATGCGTCGAGCACGACTGGCGGTAGCTTGGCCTATGCCGGCACCGACAAGTGCTGGAGCAGATGATGAAGGGGAAACTGATTCCGACGAGAGGTTTCAGCACCGTTCATTGTTCCCAAACGACATCGCGCGGTTTTACGCTTGTCGAGTTGATGGTCGTTGTGGCGCTGACGGTCATTGTCATCACGCTAGCCGCACCTTCGTTCCAGAGGATGATCGAGTCACAGCGCCTGCAAAGCATCAACTCGCAACTGGTGACTGACCTGCAATTCGCACGATCCGAATCCGCAACGCGCAACGCCTATGTAAGAGTGACATTTCGCTCTAATGCAAGTGGCACCTGTTATTCCCTCTACACGTACACAAACAATGCGACTCAATGTGATTGCCGCAACGCCACGCCTTGCACCGCTGCCGGTCTAGTCGAAATCAAGACGGTGCAAGTCAAATCGGACACCAAGGTTCAGGTTCGGCCCCAAGGAGGTCAGCCAATCGAGTTCGCATTCGAACCCATCACGGGCGCGCTCTACAAAGTTCCCACTGACTTCATTTCGCCGCCGCTCACGCAGTACACGATTCGCACTTTCATTGATTCGGAGCGCGCGCTGAACACCATTGTTGGACTGGCCGGACGACCCAGCGTCTGTGCCCCGGCAGGGTCGAAGATGCAGGTGCAAGCATGTTGACCAAGGCTCGCAGCGCCGGCCATACGAGGGCGTACGAGCGCGGCTTGTCACTCGTTGAATTGCTTGTCGGCATTGCCGTAGGACTGTTCGTTGTCGCCGGCGCGGGCATGCTGGTGGCCAATCAACTGAGCAACAACCGGCAGCTGCTTCTTGAAACGCAGATCCAGCAGGACCTGCGCGCTTCGGTCGACATCATCACCCGCGAGGTTCGCCGCGCGGGATACAACCTTGCGATGGATGCGTGGGTATGGCCCGGTGGCACCGAGGCACCGAACGCGAACCAGACGGTCAACCAGCCATCGGCCACGGAGATCAGCTTTGTCTACAACCGCGCTCCTGGTGAAACCGGTCCCTACGGGTTCAAGTACGACGCGCCGAACTTCACGATCAAAACCTTGATGGCAGGTGCTGGATGGCAGGACCTGACCGACCGACGTACTCTGAAGATCACCGCGTTCGCGATCACCGACGTGAGCTGGCCCGCAACGGTGGTGCCCTGCCCGAAGATGTGCACCGACGGAACAGCCGACTGCTGGCCCACGCAACAGGTTCGTGACTATCGAATCGACGTCACTGGTGAGGCCGCAAGTGACAGCCAGGTGGTGCGCAGCCTGTCGACCAACGTCCGACTTCGCAACGACGTCGTGCTCTACAACGACGCGTCGAACCCCAACTGGATCTGCCCGAAATGAGCCCCCAGTTGAATCGCCAACGCGGCGCCGCGACTCTGATCGTGGTGATGGTGCTGTTCTTCATCATGTCGATGGTTGCGGCCTACACCAGCCGCAACCTGATCTTCGAACAGAGAACCTCGGCGAATCAGCTGCGATCAACGCAGGCATCCGAGGCTGCCGAGGCTGGCCTGCAGTGGGCTCTGGGGCTGCTGAATTCTGGTCGCATCGGCGCCAGCTGCATGCCCAGTGTCAATGTGGTCGATACGAGCTTTCGCCAGCGCTATTTGTTCATTGACGGTTCCACCGGACTCGTGACACCGATTCCCAAAGTGGCGCCGCTGCCCCCCGCAGCGGTGCTGCCGACAGCCGGAACACTCGAACCCAGCTGTGTCTTCAACGGCACGACGTGGAACTGCAGTTGCCCGACAACGGGCGAGGTCGTGGCACCCACATTGCCCAGTGGGTCGGCTGTCAGCCCTGCTTTCAGGGTCAGATTCCGGCAGCATCCCATTGCGGCGCGCGGTCAGCTGGTCCGCATCGAAGTCAACGGCTGCACCTTGTACTCAGAGGCCTGCCTCAGGTTCGATGGTGCCGGTGCCGACAACGAAGGCCGAGCCAGAGCGACGGCCTATGTGACGCTCAAAGGCGCGGTCACGTCCGCCCCGACCGCGGCGCTGACGGCGCGCACCACCATTGCCGTCAACCCGGGTGGCCCTGCAGACCTTAGCCTGTTCAACAGCAACCCCAAGGGATCGGGGGTCACCGCGCAAGCTGGCGGCGCCGTGACACCCGTCGGTCTGCGATTGCAGACCATTCCTGGCAGCCCGAACAATGCCTCGTTCATCGACAACGATGCCTCGCTGATGTTTGCTGACTTTGCCGCAGCGGACCGCGCCAACGCGATGTTCGTGGCCACGTTTGGCATGAGGTGGACAACTTACCGCGACCAGCCCGGTACAGTGATTCTGAACTGCGTCGGCAATTGCACGGCGGCACAGGTGCGAACGGCCGGCGACCAGAACCCCGGCCGCGTCATCTGGTTGAACGGTGGCCTGAACGTCGATACCGGCGGCGACATCGGCAGCGCTGCTGCACCGTTGGCGATCGTCGCCACCGGCAATGTGCAGTTCACCACCAACGCCACGATCTACGGCTTGGTCTACTCACAAGCCACAGATTGGGCCATGGCCGGTTCAGGCGCGATCACAGGCGCCGCGATGGCCGAAAGCGCCGTCAGCGGCACGTCCACCGCAACCATCGCCTACGACGCCGACATCCTGAATCTGCTGCGCTACGGCACCGGGTCGTTCGTGATGGTGCCCGGCACCTGGAAGGACTTCTGATGATCCGCTTTCGTGGGCATCGATGCCTTCAGTCAGGATCACGCGGCGTCTCGCTGATCGAGGCTCTGGTCGCCTTGGCGGTGATGGCCTTCGGCATGCTGGGTGTGGTGGCGATGCAAAGCTCGATGCGGCAGAACTCGGACATCGCCAAACAACGCTCGGAGGCCACACGCCTGGCGCACCAGGCCATCGAAAGCCGACGAACATTCACCGTCATGACCAACACCGCCGGTCGCCTGGCCTGGGCTGATCTGATCGACCAGGCACCGCAGACCATCGTCGGCACCAACGCCAGCTATGTGCGCACCGCGACCACTCCCGACCTGGGCAGCGGCCGCAGCAAGAACCTGATCGTCGACGTGCAATGGGTCGACCGCAACGGTGCCCTCCCAGTCGGTGCGGTTGGCGTCGTCGATCACCGGCAGCCTGCCCGAGCTGGCAGTCGCAGTCGGCATTCCGGCCTGGGGAGGGACGCTGACACGTCAGCCCAGGGGCCGCGATGCGGCGATTCCGCCGGCGGCCGTCGACCAGGGCGATGGCACCAGCACCTTCACGCCGCCTGGCGCCAGCGTGTTCTGGGTGTTCAACAACGCCACCGGATTCATCGAGAAGAGTTGTACGAGCCCGACAACCTGCACCGCCGTCTACTTGCGACTATTGGCTGGGTTCGTGAACTACGCCACCGGCCCTGCGCAACCGCTCCCGGCCGATGCCGAGACCCCAACCAGCGCAGCTTTCGCACTCGACGTGGCGGTCGCCGCCACAGATCCGGCACCACTCACGGTGGCCTGCTTCAAGGATCAGCAACCGCACTACGTCGCCTATTTCTGTGCCGTACCGGTGGATCCGTTGGCCGGCTCGAAGTGGAGTGGCCGCTCGTACCTGACCGGCGGTACTTTGTCAGTGGCCACTTCGGCCGCTGACGCCTCGGCCAGTCGACACCGCGTCTGCCGCTACACACCGGTTCGCGGCTGTCACCCGGCAGTGGGCAGCGTCATCTGGGGTGCAGCCGGCAGCACCGCCAGTTGCACCGGCGCCAGTCCGACGCCCAACCGCAAGATGAGCAATGCCGAACACCCGCTTGACTATCTCGATCTCACCCAATCGTTGGTCAATCAGAATTTCCTGGTCATACCCGCCGGCGACGGGACGACTGCCTTCAGCTGCCCGGCCGACGACACGGCAACGCCGCTGCTCCAGGGCAACACCTGGGATCACCAGCCGAGTTCCTGAGGAATGACCTGACCTCGATCCTTCAGGCATGAACATCGACGCCGCCGACCGTGTCCGCATGACGCGTGCGCTGGCGTTGGCCGCAGAGTCGATCGGCCTGTCCGACCCGAACCCCCGCGTGGGATGTGTCATCGCGGCCGCAAACGGCACCATGGCCGCCGAAGGCTTCACGCAGCATGCCGGGGGACCGCATGCCGAGGCGGTTGCACTGGCGCAGGCTGCATCTGCCCGGGTCGACCTGCGCGGGGGCACCGCCTGGGTCACGCTGGAGCCCTGTGCGCACCAAGGACGAACGCCGCCTTGTTGCGACGCGCTGGTGGCCGCCGGACTGGCGCGTGTGGTCGTGGCCACGGGTGACCCCTTTCCCCGCGTGGCCGGCGTGGGAATGCATCGGTTACGCGCTGCAGGCATCGTGGTGGACAAGATTGCTGCGGACGATGAACTGGCACTGGCCGCACGCGAGATCAACGTCGGATTCTTTTCCCGCATCGAACGAGGCAGACCCTGGGTGCGGCTCAAGGTGGCGATGTCACTCGATGGGCGCACCGCACTGGAGAACGGGGTCAGCCAGTGGATCACCGGCGAGGAAGCCAGGATCGACACGCACCGCTGGCGCAAGCGGGCGTCGGCAATCTTGACCGGGATCGGCACCGTGCTGCATGACCGGCCGAGACTGGACGTCAGGCATGTGCCCACTGCGGTTCAACCGTTGCGTGTCGTGGCTGATTCGCGGTGTCGCACACCCCTGGATGCGCCTATCCTCGCAGGTCCAGGGACCTGCTTGATTGCCACTGCTTGCGGGAGCAAGAAACACATCCAGGCGCTGCGATCCGCACATGCCGACGTTGTGGAGTGTGGAGCGACCGATGGCCGCGTGGATTTGAATGCGCTGCTTGGTTTGCTTGCCGCGCGCGAGGCGAATGAAGTTCACGTCGAAGCCGGCAGTGCACTGAACGGCGCGCTGCTGGCCGGGGGTTTGGTGGACGAACTGTTGGTTTATCTGGCGCCGAGGCTGCTTGGGCCCGGTCGAAACGTCGCCGAATTGCGTCGTATCGACACGCTCTCAGACGGTCTCAACTTTGCATGGACCGAATGCAAGTCCGTGGGTGACGACTTGAGGCTGAGGGCGTTTCTGCCGCAGACGCCCAAACGCGCGCTCTGACACAGGTGTCGGGATGCTTGACACTATCGCTGTCGGTGATTCCAGATTTGATCTCTAGCCGTTGTTTTTCATGATGTTAGAGCTAATCGGCATGAGTCTTGCTGAGAAGGTCATCAGTACTTGAAAGGGCCCCGGCCCCAATCGACATCTTCAAGAAGGACTCAGAATGATCTCCCAACTTCGTTCGATTGGTATTGCCGTGGCGCTCCTTGCTGGAGCGGCGGCAGCCCAAGCGTCCCTCACCGTCTATTCAGGTGTCAGGAACTCAGGTCCTATCGGTACGGTCGATGGCACCCCAAAGACAGCCAGAGACAATTTTGTTGCGGCCTTGACCAGCGTAGGCAGCGAGAACTTTGATTCGTTCGCCAATTTTGCTCCGTCCTCTAGCACCACGCTCAATATCAACTTCAGTGGTTCAGCGGGCGGCATCACTGGCAGCTTGACCGGTGATCAAATGTTCGTCGTCAGCGACACCCTGGCTCAAGTCGGGGGAGCAAGTCCGACGGGGCGCTTCGACACCACCGGTACGGGCGCATCGTCCGACGTTCGCAAGTACCTCGAAGTGGCAGATTCGTTCACGCTGACGTTCAGCGCCGCAGTTTCCGCATTTGGTGTCTACGGCACCGACATTGGTGATTTCGGCGGCTCGCTCGACGTCATCCTGACCGATTCTTCCGGCGGCCAGACCACCCGGTCGATTCAAGACAACAACGCCGGGGGAGCGGCCGACGGGGGGCTGATGTTCTGGGGCTTCGTCGATACCACCAAGACTTACACGAGCCTGCAGTTCGTCGTTTCGCAAGGCGACTCGCTAGACGGATTTGGTTTCGACGACATGATGGTCGGAAGCCTGCGTACTACGCAGCCGCCCACCGTACCCGAGCCGATGTCCGCCCTGTTGGCCCTGGCGGCACTGGCCGCGGCCGGCGCAGCACGGCGCGCACGACGCTGAACCAGTCAGTACTTTCCGAACCAGCGGGCCCTTCGGGGCCCGCTGTCGTTATGGCATCGCCGCTGAACAGCCGGATGGGCCGCAGCCACCCTCCTACAATCCCCTCCATGCCCATCTCCCCCATCCCCGAACTGGTGGCCGACCTGGCGGCCGGCCGCATGGTGATCCTGGTCGACGAGGAAGACCGTGAGAACGAGGGTGACCTGGTGCTGGCGGCCGAGCATGTCAGCCCGGCGGCGATCAACTTCATGGCGCGCTTTGCGCGTGGGCTGATCTGCCTGACGCTGACGCGCGAACACTGTGAGCGGCTGCAGTTGCCGCCGATGGCAGCCCGCAACGGCGCGCGGCACGGCACCGCGTTCACGGTGTCGATCGAAGCCGCCACCGGGGTCAGCACCGGCATTTCGGCGGCCGACCGGGCGCGCACCGTGCAGGCCGCGGTGGCGCGCGACGCCAAGGCGTCCGACCTGGTCCAGCCCGGCCACATCTTTCCCTTGCTGGCGCAGGACGGCGGCGTATTGATGCGCGCCGGCCACACCGAAGCCGGCTGCGACCTGGCGCGCATGGCCGGGCTGACGCCAGCCGCCGTGATCTGCGAGGTGATGAAGGACGACGGCACGATGGCCCGCCTGCCGGACCTGGAAGTGTTTGCCCGTCAGCACGAGCTGAAGATCGGCACCATCGCCGACCTGATCGGCTACCGCAGCCGCAACGAGACGCTGGTGCAGCGCGTCGGCGACCGCCCGATGTGCACGCCGCAGGGCGAATTTGCCTGCAGCGTCTGGCGTGACCATGGCGGCGGCGTGCACCTGGCTTTGAGCCATGGGCAATGGGGCCCGGGCGACGAGGTGCTGGTGCGCGTGCACGAGCCCTTCACCGCGCTGGACATGCTGGACACCGCAGCCGCCGGGCATTCGTGGCCGCTGGGGCGGGCGCTGCAGACGCTTCAGGCGTCCACGCGCGGCGTCGCAGTGCTGCTCAACTGCAGTCACGACACCGATGTGCTGCTCAAACAGCTGGTGCCTGAGGCCGCGGCCGCTGAATCGGCCACGCGCAACCAGCAGGCCCTGCGGACCTACGGCGTGGGTGCGCAGATCCTGCGCGAGCTGGGTGTGCGCCACATGAAGCTGCTGGGCAGCCCGCGGCCCATGCCCAGCATGGCCGGCTATGGCCTCGAAGTGACAGGCTTCGTGGGCGCCTGAACCTGCAAGGGATCGAACTCGAGTGTTGGCTGCAAACAAGGGAAGCGCGGGTGAACTGGCCGGTGCCGGGCTGCGCATCGGCGTGGTCCAGGCCCGCTTCAACCAGGACATCACCGACAAGCTGGCGCAGGCCTGCCTGGCCGAACTGGCACGGCTGCAGGTTGCCGACCGCGACATCACGCATTGCACCGTGCCCGGCGCGCTGGAGGTGGCGGTGGCGCTGAAGACCATGGCCGACAGCGGTGACTACGACGCGCTGGTGGCGCTGGGCTGCATCATTCGCGGCGAGACCTACCACTTCGAACTGGTGGCCAACGAAAGCGGCGCCGGCGTGACGCGGGTGTCGCTCGACCACCAGATCCCGATCGCCAATGCCATCCTCACGGTCGAGTCAGAGGCTCAGGCCTGGGCCCGGGTCGACGAAAAGGGCAGTGACGCCGCCCGCGTGGCGGTGGAGATGGCCAACCTGCTGGAGGAGCTCGGGTGAGCGATCCTTCGGTCGACGACAAGTCTGCAGCAGCGGCGGCGGCCAAAGTTCCACGCAAGCCGGCAGCGCGTTCGGCGCGGCGCCGCTCGCGCGAATTTGCGCTGCAGGGCCTGTACCAATGGCTGGTGTCGGGTGAAGAGGCGGCCGTGATCGACGCCCACATTCGCGAGCAAGATGATTTCGCCAAGTGCGACCGCGCCCATTTCGACGCGCTGCTGCACGGCTGCATCGCCGAGGCCGCCGGGCTGGACGCCGTGCTGGCGCGTCACGTCGACCGCCGCACCAAGCTGCTGTCGCCGGTGGAACACAGCGTTTTGATGATCGGCGCCTACGAGCTGACACATTGCCTGGACGTGCCCTACCGCGTGGTCATCAACGAGGCGGTTGAAGTGGCCAAGAGCTTCGGTGGCACCGACGGCCACAAGTACGTCAACGGCGTGCTCGACAAGGCCGCCGCCGACCTGCGCCCGGCCGAGGTGGCGGCACCGCGCACAGCGCGGGGAAAACCGCCGCCAGGCTGAGGCCGGCGCTGGCCTCTGGCCTGCTCAGGCCCGCCGGTCCTGCAGCCAATGGCGCAGGCGGTGCACCGCCTCGTGTAACTGGTCCATGCTGGCGGCGTACGACAGGCGCAGGTAGCGCTGCGGTTCATGGCTGCCGAAATCGGCGCCGGGCACCAGCGCCACGCCCGCCTGCTCCAGCATCTGTGTCGCCAGCAGCGTGCTGTCGGGGCCGATGGCGCTGGCGTCCAGGTAGACGTAGAACGCGCCGTCGGGCTCGACCGGGACGCCAAAACCCAGCTCGCGCATGGCCGGCACGATGTAGTCGCGCCGCGCCTGGAACTCATCGCGCCGCTGGCGGTAGATGGCCATGGCCTCGGGCTCGAAGCAGGCCAGTGCCGCATGCTGGGCCAGCGCCGACGGGCAGATGAACAGGTTCTGCGCCAGTTTCTCGAACGTGGCCACCAGCGCCGGCGGCACCACCAGCCAGCCCAGCCGCCAGCCGGTCATGTGGAAGAACTTCGAGAAGCTGCCGGCCACCAGCACGTCGTCCCCCAACGCCACCGCGCTGCGCGGCCGCTGGCCGTACGACAGGTCGAGGTAGATCTCGTCGACCAGCGTGAAGCCGCCGCGCTCGCGCGCCACATCAACCAGGCGGCCCAATTCATCGAACGCGATCGACGTGCCCGTGGGGTTGCTGGGCGTGGCCAGCAAGACACCGCGCACGGCGTCACTCCAGTGTGAAGCAACAGTTGCCGCGACAAGCTGAAAGCGTGACGCCGGCCCGACCGGGATCGTCACCGGCACGCCGTCGAAGGCGCTGACGAAGTGCCGGTTGCAGGGATAGCAGGGGTCGGCCATCAGCACCTGCGCACCCGGGTCGACCAAGGCACAGCAGGCCAGGAGCAGGGCACCCGATGCCCCGGCCGTGACCACCACCCGCGCCGGGTCGAGGTCGACGTCGTAACTGTCATGGCAGTGGCGGGCGATGGCCTCGCGCAAGGGCTGCAGGCCCAGCGCCGCGGTGTAGCCGGTGCTGCCGGCGTCGACCGCTGTCGCCAGCGCCTGCACCACCGGTGCGGCGGCGGTGAAATCGGGCTCACCGATGCTCAGGTGAATGATCGAGCGGCCGGCACGCTCGAGTTCACGCGCGCGCTTGACGAGCTCCATCACACGAAACGGCTCGATGCGAGCGGTTCGCGCAGCCAGGCGCAAGGGGGCGGAATCTGAATGGGAGATGGACATCGGCACAGGGGCGGCCGGCAGCCGCACGATCGAAAGCCGGCATTGTCGATGCTGGGCGCGTTCCGGGCCTGCGCCGATGAACCCACCGTGGGCTGAGGTGCCCCCAAGGATCGGGGTGTGCGAAACACACGTCAGCCCGGCACAAACGGTGACAAGCCGTTAACCAGCCGGGCCAGCACACGCTTTTGGTGGCACATCAGCGCCGCCACCCGCTTAAGCTGGCCTTCGTGACAGCCAAGATGTTCTCGCGCGGCCGCGCCGACGGTTCGCCCAGCACGCAGTTTGCAGCCACCATCGTGGCCATGCCCGGTCTGGCGGACGACGCCCTGCTGGGGGCCGACGCGCCCAACCCCGACACCTTTGCGCCCGACAGCGTGGTCACCGACGCTTCGGGCGCGAATGCCGCGGTGCCCGATGTCGTCACCGGGTTCGGCGGTCTGCCGGGTGAGTTGCCTGACCCGGCCGACGCGCCCACGCTGTCTCACATCGGGCGTTATGCGCTCAAGCGCCAGCTGGGTGCGGGCGGCCTGGGTGCCGTGTTCGAAGCCTGGGACCCGCTGCTGTCACGCGCGGTGGCGGTCAAGACCCTGCAGTTCGACATGGACCTGGCAGCGCGCGTGTCGCTCGACGGCCTGTTCCTGAACGAGGCCCGCGCCGCCGCCAGCCTGAGCCACCGCTACATCGTCACCATCCACGACGCCGGCCTGTCGGCGCATGGCGTCTACATCGCGATGGAGCGGCTGTACGGCCGCGACCTGCAATGTGCGCTGGCCGACGGCTGGCGGCCCAGCATCGACCAGGCCGTGCAGCTGGTGCGGCGCATTGCCGAAGCCCTGGCCTACGCCCATTCGCACGGCGTGGTGCATTGCGACATCAAGCCGGCCAACATCTTCCTGCAACGGCGCGACCGGCCCAAGGTGCTGGATTTCGGCATTGCCCGCATCGTGCATGGCGGCGCCTTGCCGGCGCTGGACGGCGCGGTGCTGGGGT
Source organism: Rubrivivax sp. (assembly GCA_016707445.1). Taxonomy (GTDB): domain Bacteria; phylum Pseudomonadota; class Gammaproteobacteria; order Burkholderiales; family Burkholderiaceae_C; genus Rubrivivax. Next base: position 350,625 of record JADJHR010000003.1, on the reverse strand, counting down.
CGCCGCGCTACCGCGCGCCCGAGCAGCTGACCGGCGCCGGCATCGACGCCCGCACCGACCTGTTCTCGCTGGGCGTCGTGATGCATGAGCTGCTGACCGGCCGCCGCGCCTTCGGCGGCGGCACGCTGGCCGACATCAACCGCGCGGTGCAGGACGATGACTTGCCGTCGGTGCATCAGATCGACCCCAGCATCCCGCTAGACCTGTCGGCGATGGTGGCAAGGTTGGTGGCCCGTGCGCCGGCCGACCGCTACACCTGCGCCAGTGAACTGGGCAGCGACCTGCGCCGCTGGTTGCACAGCCGGCAGGCGCCGGCGGTCGCCGTCGTCGCAGCCGGGCCGGCGGCAGCCTCGACCCGCACCCGCCGGTCGACGCCAACGGCCTGGATGCTGGGCGCCGGCGCGCTGCTGGCGGCCGCGGCGCTGGGCCTGGCGCTGGGTGGACCGGCGGCGGTGCCGCACCCTGCGACTGCAGCGCCATCCACAGTGGCCCAGCCCACGATGCCCGCATTGGCGGTGACGCCGGCAGCCACCGCGCCTGAGACTGCTGCCACGCCGGCCGTGCCGACACCACTCGATCCAGCCCCGGCAACAGTGGCCGCAGTGGCCGCAGTGGCAACTGCGCCACCGGCGCCGACGCGACCCGGGACGACACGCAGCGACAGCGCGGCGCTGCGCGCCCGCGCGCCGGTGGCGACAGCCAACGACCTGCGCGCATCGAAACGCGAAGACAGCAGCGCAGTCGCTCCCACGGTGGCCGCTGCCACGTCCAACGGCGACCTGCAGCTGGCTGTCACGCCCTGGGGCGAGGTCGATGTCGATGGTGTGGCGCAAGGCACCACGCCACCGCTGACGCGCCTGAACCTGAGCGAGGGCCCGCACACGGTCACGCTGCGCAACGCCGATTTTCCGCCGCACCAGGTGCAGGTGCAGGTCAGCGCCGACAAGCCGGTGGTGCTGCGGCACCGCTTCGGCTCATGACGCCCGCCATCGGCGGGCCGGCACCCGCGGGCTGCCGGCTGGTGGCGCGGGTGGCGCTGGTGTGCGTGCTGGTTCTGATGCTAGGCGCCTGCGCCACGCCTGCAGCGCCGCCGGGCCTGATCGATCTGCTCGACCGGCCCGCAGAGCGCGCGCTGTTCGACGGCCTGCGCGCCTACGACGATGCGCAGTACGCGCAGGCCGAGCAGCTGCTGCGCCAGTCGCTGGCCGCCGGCCTGCCCAGCGGGCGCGACCGCGCCAGCGCGCACAAGCTGCTGGCCTTCATCCAGTGCACCAGCGACCGTGTGGCCGGCTGCGAGGCCGACTTCGTGGCGGCACGCCAGGCCGACCCCGGCTTTGTGCTCAACCGGGCCGAGGCGGGTCATCCGCTGTGGGGGCCGGTCTATCGGCGCGTTCTGCAGTAGCCCTGGCCATGGGGCCCGGTCAACAGCGTCGGCCATAATTCACGCGCTGATGTCTGCGCCCGCTCTCGCTACCCCCGCCACGACCGATCCCGCCCTGCCCTATCACCACCCGGTGCGGGTGTACTGGGAAGACACCGATGCCGGCGGTGTGGTGTTCTACGCCAACTACCTGAAGTTCTTCGAGCGCGCACGCACCGAATGGCTGCGCCAACGCGGCGTGTCGCAGCAGCACCTGAAGGACAGCACCGGCGCCATGTTCGTCGTCACCGACACCCAAGTCAGCTACCGCCGTCCGGCGCGGCTGGACGACCTGCTCGACGTGACGGTGCAACTGGTCGAATCGGGGCGCGCCTCGTTCGTCATCCAGCAACAGGCCTTGTGCCAGGGCCAACTGCTGACCGAAGGCCGCATCCGCATCGGCTGCGTCGATGCCACCACGCTGCGCCCTCGGCGCATCCCCGAACCCGTGCTCGCCGCCATGACATGACCCAGGACATTTCCATCACTTCGCTGGTGCTGCATGCCAGCCTCGTCGTGCAACTCGTGATGGCCGGGCTGATGCTGGGCTCGCTGGCCAGCTGGACGGTGATCTTCAACAAGCTGTTCGGCCTGCGCAAGGTGCGCAGCCGCAATGAGACCTTCGAGAAAGAGTTCTGGTCGGGCAAGAGCCTGAGCGAGATGAACCAGGCGGTGGCGGGCAAGGCCGACACCGCGCCGATCGAGCGCATCTTTGCCAGCGGCATCCGCGAGTTCCTGAAGCTGCGCGAACGCCGCCTCGACGCCGGCGCCCAGCTCGACGGCGCGCGCCGCGCGATGCGCGCCAGCTACCAGCGCGAGATCGACGTCATCGAGAGCAACCTCAGCTTTCTGGCCTCGGTGGGCTCGGTCAGCCCCTATGTCGGGCTGTTCGGCACGGTGTGGGGGATCATGCATGCCTTCGTCGGCCTGTCGAACATGCAGCAGGTGACGCTGGCCACGGTGGCGCCGGGCATCGCCGAGGCCCTGGTGGCCACCGCCATCGGCCTGTTCGCCGCCATCCCCGCGGTGGTGGCCTACAACCGCTTTGCGCGCGACATCGACCGCATCGCGATCCAGCTCGAGACCTTCATCGAAGAGTTCTCCAACATCCTGCAGCGCAACGCGGGCAGTGCGCCGCTGGCCGGCGGTGCAACCAGCACCGCCAGCACCGCCGCCACCGCGGCGCCGGGGCGCTGATGCCGGCCGTCGCATCGCGCAGTGGTGGCAGCGGCGGCCGCCGCCGCCAAGCGATGAACGAGATCAACATGGTCCCGTTCATCGACGTCATGCTGGTGCTGCTGATCATCTTCATGGTCACGGCGCCGCTGATCACCACCGGCGTGGTCGACGTGCCCACCGTCGGCAAGAGCCGACAGCGGCCGCCCAGCGTGGTCGAGGTGCTGGTCGGTGCCGACGAGAAACTGCGCCTGCGCCTGGACCAGGGTGACCCTGAACCGGTGACGCTGCCGCGCCTGGTGGCGCGCGTGCGCCAGCTGCAGGCGGGCAACGCCGAGGTGCCGGTGATCATCAGCGCCGACCGCAACATCAAGTACGACGCGGTGATGAACGTGATGTCGGCGCTGCAGAAGGAGCACATCCAGCGCGTGGGGCTGACGGTCAAGCAGGGGCCTTGAGTCTTGAGCGCCGCCGCGTCACGCGACCTGCTGCTGCCGCGCCGGCCCGCCGGCCTGCTGCCGGGCGCCACACTGGCGCTGCTGGCCCATGCCGCCTTGCTGCTGGCGCTGACCACGGTGGTGCAATGGCGCGCCAGCACGCCCGATGCCGTGAGCGCCGAACTGTGGTCGGCCGTGCCGCAGGTGGCCGCGCCATCACTATCCCCCCCACCGCCCCCCCCATCGCCTGCGCCGGCACCACGACCAGTGCCGGTACCGGCACCCCGCGTGCCGCCCAGGGTCGAGCCCGTGCAGCCCGACCCACAGATCGCCATCGCGCAGGCCAAGGCCGAACGCCAGAAGAAGGAGCGCGAGCGCGCCGAACTCGAGCGCGCCGAGAAGGAACGCGAGCGCAAGGCACGCCAGGCGCAGGCGCTGGCCGAAGCCAAGGTCAAGGCCGAAGCCGATGCCAGGAAGCGCGAACAGCTGGCCCTTGAACAGCGCGAGAAGGCCAAGGCCGAGGAAAAGCGACTGGCCGAACAGCGGCAGAAGAACCTCGCACGAATGATGGGCCAGGCCGGGAGCAGCAGCACCACTACCGGCGCGGCGGCGCAGTCCAGCGGCCCATCGGCCAGCTACACCGGTCGCCTGGTGGCAGCGATCAAGCCCAACATCGTGTTCACCGATACCGTCGTCGGCAACCCGGCGGCCGAGGTCGAGGTGCGCGCCGGCCCCAGCGGCAGCATCATCGCGCGGCGGCTGCTGCGCAGCAGCGGCAACAAGGACTGGGACGAGGCCGTGCTGCGCGCCATCGACCGCACGGCCACCTTGCCGCGCGACATCGACGGCCGCGTGCCGTCGACCATCATCATGGACTTCAGGCCGCAGGAATAGGGCGCGTCAGATCCGCCCTTCCTCGACCGCGTGGCAGGCCACCTGGGCACCATCGCGAACGATGAGCACGGGCCGCTCGGCGCTGCAGCGTGCATTGGCGACCGGGCAGCGCGGGTGAAAGCTGCAGCCGGTCGGCGGGCTCAGCGGGTTGGGCACCTCACCCTGCACCGGCGTGCGCGCGCGGCCGCTCATCTGGATGTCGGGGATCGCATCGAGCAGCATGCGCGTATAGGGGTGGCGCGGCTGGGCGAAGATGCGCTGCTTGGGCGCCAGTTCGACCAGGCGGCCCAGGTACATCACGCCCACGTCGTCGGCCACGTGGCGCACCACCGCCAGGTTGTGGCTGATGAACAGGTAGGTCAGCCCGCGCTCGCGCTGCAGGTCCTTCATGATGTTCAGCACCTGCGCCTGCACCGACACATCCAGCGCCGAGGTCGGCTCGTCGCAGACCAGGAACTCGGGTTGCGTGGCCAGCGCGCGCGCGATCGAGATGCGCTGGCGCTGACCACCCGAGAACTGGTGCGGAAACTTCTGCGCATCGGCCGCCGCCATGCCCACCGAGCGCAGCAAATCGGCCACGCGCTCGTCGATCGCCTGCACGTCCTGCAGCAGCCCATGCTCGCGCAGCGGCTCGGCCACGATGTCGCGCACGCGCCAACGCGGGTTCAGGCTGGCATAGGGGTCCTGGAAGATCATTTGCATGCGACGCCGCAACGCCAGCGCCTGGACCTGCGAGCCCTTCAACACCTCGGCGGTGTCCTGCCCGTCGAAACGTACGCTGCCTGCGCTGGGCCCGTGCAGACCGACCAGCAGCCGCGCCACCGTGCTCTTGCCGCAGCCCGATTCACCCACCAGGGCCAGCGTGCGGCCGCGCTCGATGCTGAAGCTGACCCCGTCCACCGCATGCACGAACTGCCGCGGCTTGCGCTCGAGCACGCGGTTGAGCCAGGGTGCCGAGACGTCGAACACCTTGGCCAGATCCTGCACCTGAACCAGGGCCGTCATGGCGCGCCCTCTGCCATGGCGGCGTGCAACCAGCAGGCCGCCAGCGTGGCTGTGGCCGGCAGCAGTTCCGGGCCGCTCGGCGCGGCAGCGGTCGAAGACCCGTGGGCAGCGCGGATTGAAGGCGCAGCCGCGGGGGATGGCGTTCAGGCGCGGCATCGCGCCGTCGATCTGCAGCAGCCGCGCGCGGTCTTCGTCCATCGCCGGGATCGACCCCATCAGCCCCTGCGTGTAGGGGTGTGCCGGCTGGTGGATCACGTCGCGCACCGGCCCCATCTCGACGATGCGGCCGGCGTACATCACCGCCACGCGGTCGCAGGTTTCGGCGATCACGCCCATGTCGTGCGTGATCAGCATCACCGCCGCGCCCTTGTCGCGCGCCAGCCGGCGCAGCAGCGCGATGATCTGCGCCTGGATCGACACGTCCAGCGCCGTCGTCGGCTCGTCGGCCACCACCAGCCGCGGCTCGGCGGCCAGTGCCAGCGCGATCACCACGCGCTGGCGCATGCCGCCCGAGAACTGGTGCGGATACTGCGCGATGCGCGCCTCGGGCGCCGGGATGCCGGTCTGGCGCAGCAGGTCGATGGCGCGTTCGCGCGCCTGTCTGGCGTCCAGCGGCAGATGGGTCTGGATGGTCTCGATCAGCTGGCGGCCCACCGTGTACAGCGGGTTCAGCGAGGTCAGCGGGTCTTGGAACACGGCCCCGATCTGGCGCCCGCGGACCTGGCGCATCTGGTCGGCGTCGAGCTTGTCGATGCGCCGGCCGTCCAGCAGGATCTGGCCACCCGCCACACGCCCCGGCGGCTCGAGCAGGCCGATGATGGCCGCGCCGGTGAGCGACTTGCCGGCGCCCGATTCGCCCACCACGCCCAGGATCTCGCCCGGCGCGATGTCGAAGGAGATGTCGTCCAGCGCCAGCAGCGTGCCGCGGCGGGTGGGGAATTCGACCCGCAGGTTGCGGACCTGCAGCAAGGGCTGGCTCATGGTCATTGCAGCCGCGGGTTCAAGGCGTCGCGCAGCCAGTCGCCCAGCAGGTTCACGCTGAGCGCGATCAGCACCAGCATGGCCCCGGGGAAGACCGTGATCCACCACTCGCCGGAAAACAGGAAGTCGTTGCCGACGCGGATCAGCGTGCCCAGGCTGGGGCTGGTGGGCGGCACGCCCACGCCCAGGAACGACAGCGTGGCCTCGATGATGATCGCCTGCGCCACGTCGATGGTGGCCAACACCAGCACCGGGCCCAGCACATTGGGCAGCACGTGGCGGCGCATGATGCGCGCCGACGGCACGCCGATCACGCGCGCGGCCTGCACGTATTCCTTCTGCGCTCGACCATGGTGGTGCCGCGCACCGTGCGCGCGTACTGCACCCAGCCGGTCAGCGCGATGGCCAGGATCAGCACCGCAAAGGCCAGCGATTCGTGCGCGTTGGGAAACATCGCACGGCCCACACCATCGATCAGCAGTGCCACCAGGATGGCCGGGAACGACAGCATCACGTCGCACACGCGCATGATGAAGGCATCCAGCCGGCCGCCGACAAAGCCCGACAGCAGGCCCAGGCCAACGCCCAGCACCACGCTCAGCGTCACCGCCGCCAGCGCCACCAGCAGCGAGATGCGCGCGCCGTACATCAGCGCCGACAGGATGTCACGCCCCTGGTCGTCGGTGCCCAGCAGGAAGCTGGCCTTGCCCTCAGGCATCCAGGCCGGCGGCAGGCGCGAATTGGCCAGGTCCAGCGTGGCCAGGTCGAAGGGGTCGTGCGGCGACAGCCAGGGCGCAAACAGCGCACTGACCGCGCACAGCAGCACCAGCAGCGCCGACACGATGGCCACCGGCGAATGCGTGAAGCTGTGCCAGACATCGCCCGCAAAGAAGCGCGCCAGCGCGCCGGGCGGGGCTTCGAGGGATGCAGGACGGTTCATGGGGCTTGGTTTCGCATCCCGGAATCAATGCGCCGGGCCCGGGCGCTCGATGCGCAGGCGCGGGTCGACCGCGAAGTACAGCAGGTCGACGCCCAGGTTGATGACGACGAAGATCAGCGAGATCAGGCACAGGTAGGCGGCCATCACCGGGATGTCGGCGAACTGCACCGCCTGGATGAACAGGAAACCCATGCCGGGCCACTGGAACACCGTCTCGGTGATGATGGCAAAGGCGATCAGGCCGCCCAGCTGCAGCCCGGTGATGGTCATCACCGGCACCAGGGTGTTCTTCAGCGCATGGCCGAAGTAGACGGCGCGGTTGGACAGGCCGCGCGCCCGCGCGAACTTGATGAAGTCGGTGCGCAGCACCTCCAGCATCTCGGCACGCACCAGGCGCATGATCAGCGCCAGCTGGTAGATCGACAAGGTGATCGCCGGCAGCACCAGGTGCTTCCAGCCGTCGGCGGTGAGCAGCCCGGTGGTCCAGCGGCTGGTGGCACCGGAACAGCGTCACCGTGTCGCCGCGACCGAAGCTGGGCAACCATTTCAGCAGTACTGCAAAGACCAGGATCAGCAGGATGCCGATCAGGAAGGTGGGCAGCGACACGCCCAGCAGCGACAGGCCCATCAGCGTCTGCGCCAGCAGCTTGCCGCGCCGCAAGGCGGCGTAGACACCCAGCGGGATGCCCACCACCAGCGCGATCACCGCGGCCACCAGCGACAGCTCCAGCGTGGCCGGCAACCGTTCGAGGATCAGCGTCGACACCTTCTGGCCCTGGCGCAGGCTCATGCCGAACTCGCCCTGCAGCGCATTGCCGACAAATGCCGCGAACTGCACGAAGAAGGGCTGGTCCAGGCCCAGGTCGCGGCGCAGCATGTCACGCTGCTCGACCGTGGCGTCCTGACCGAGCAGGTTGGTCACCGGGTCGCCGACGTACTGGAACAGCATGAAGGCGATGAAGGCCACCACCAGCATCACGGCCAGGGCCTGGACCAGGCGCCTGAGGATGAAAGCAAGCATGAGATGTACAAGGCAGCGCCGACGGCGCCTGAAGGACAGGGGTCCGATTGTGGCGACGACTCGGCTGCATCCGGCACCGCCGTTGTCGGGGGATTCCCGCCCCGGCGACGCACCGGCAAGCCCTAGCATCAGCGCCTTTCAAGTGCTTTGAGGAGACCCCCGATGAAACTGAAGGCCCTGATGACGGCCGCCGCGCTGTCGACTGCCTTGATGGCCCCTGCGGCCCCCGCGCTCGCCCAGACCCTGCACTGGGCGGCGCAGAACGACATCCTGACGCTGGATCCGCATTCGCAGAACCACGCCACCACCAACGCCATCCTGGGCCACGCCTACGAGGGCCTGACGCGCTACAACGCGCAGTACCAGGTCGAGCCGGCACTGGCCACCAAGTGGACGATGATCAGCCCGACGCAGGTGCGCTTCGAACTGCGCAAGGGCGTCAAGTTCCACGACGGCAGCCCCTTCACTGCCGACGACGTGATCTTTTCGCTCGGCCGCATCCGCCAGCCGCAGGGCACGATGGGCATCTACGTCACCGGCGTTTCCGAGATCAAGAAGATCGATGACCACACGGTCGACTTCATGATGTCGGCGCCGAACCCGCTGCTGCTGCGCAACATCATCGACTTCCGCATCATGAGCAAATCGTGGGCGGAAAAGAACCGCAGCGCCAACGTGCAGGACTACAAGAACAAGGAAGAGAACTTCGCGTCGCGCAACGCGATGGGCACCGGGTCCTACAAGATCACCGGCTGGACGCCGGAGCAGAAGATCACGATGACCATCAACAACGACTGGTGGGACAAGCACACCAACAACGTCAAGGAGGTGGTCTACACGCCGATCAAGTCCGACCCCACGCGCGTGGCGGCCCTGCTCTCGGGTGATGTCGACCTGCTGACCGACCTGCCCACGCAGGACGTGGCCCGCCTGCGCAACGACCCCAAGCTGAAGGTGGTCGACGGCCCCGAGGTGCGCACCATCTACCTGGCGCCAGACGTGGGCAGCGCCGACCTCAAGTACAGCAACATCAAGGGCAAGAACCCGCTGGCCGACAAGCGCGTGCGGCAGGCGCTGTCGCTGGCCATCGACCGTGCCGGCATCCAGCGCGGCATCATGCGCGGGCTGTCGATCCCCGCCGCACTGATGGTGGCCCCGGGTGTCAACGGCAACGATCCGGCGCTGGACACACCGGCCAAGGTCGACGTCGAGGGCGCGAAGAAACTGCTGGCCGACGCCGGCTACCCAAGCGGCTTCGAGCTGCGGCTGAACTGCCCGAACAACCGCTACGTCAACGACGAGGAGATCTGCCAGGCAGTGGTCGCGATGTGGGCCAAGGTCGGCGTCAAGGTCGATCTGGTGGCCGAGAACATGGCCACCTTCATCCAGAAGGTGCAGAACTTCGACTCCTCGATCTACCTGCTGGGCTGGGGCGTGGCCACCTACGACGCGCAGTACGCGCTGCAGTCGCTGATGCGCACGCGCGCCACCGGCGCCGACGGCAACTTCAACTTCAGCCACATCAGCGACCCCACGGTCGACCGCCTGGTCGATGCGATGAAGACCGAGACCGACGTGCCCAAGCGCAACGCGATGATCCGCGGGGCACTGATCCGCACGCGCGACGAGGTGCTGGCCATTCCGCTGCACCACCAGGTGCGCCCCTGGGCCATGAAGAAGGGCGTGACCACCGCGCACCGATCAGACGACCGGCCCGAAGCGCGCTTCACGACGATCAGCAAGTAGGTCTCGCCCCCTAGCTTGCAGCGGGCGGCAGCCCGCTGCAAGCCGGCGCCGCCCACGGTGCTGGACTAGCATGGGCCCCGGTCAAGGCGAACGGCACACACCATGGGCGAGCGATCAGAAAACCCGAACTGGAACCCGCGCATGCGGGACCAGGGCAACCCGAACGCCCGGCGCGACACGCGCCAGGCGTCGGGCGAATCGAACATCGTGCCGACCCAGGGCAAGTCGGTGCCGTCGCCCAAGTTCTTCGGCGCCCGCTACCGGCTGGGCGCGCCGATCCGGCCGATTTCGATCGTCTTCGACAACGGCTTTCTCGACAAATTCCCACCGCGCGAACCCACGCTGGGCGACTACGCCAAACTGGCCCTGTGGCAGACCAAGCTGGCGGCGGCCGAGTCGCTGCGGCCCGACCTGAAAGAAGGCTGCGAAGGCTACCGGCACTTTCTGGAAGGCGGCGGCATGCCCTACGTCTTCTCGTACGAGAACTACGTCTTCAACGACCAGTCGGGCCAGACCACGCTGGCCAACGCGATGCTGGACATCCAGGACGGCGCCGAAATCGTCTGGGAGGCCGACAGGTCGCTCACGAGCTTCAGCATCACGGGCGGGCCGATCAGCTGCGGCGGCAACGACCTGTTCCCTTACCCGACCACCGAGAACTGGCAGAAGGCCATCGGCGGGCACATCATCTGGCTCAGCGGCAGCGTCACCGTGACCCACAAAGGTGGGCAGGACTGGCTCAAGCTGGACATGGTGCTGCACGCCGAGGATCGCTACAACTTCAATCCCGGTCAGCACGACATTGCCACCGGCGTTCCAGACAGCGACAACGGCATTTTCGAGATCACCGGCCTGGGCAAGCAATTCACCCAGACCTCGGAACTCAAGCGCACGATCGAATGGCAACATGGAACCCTGGCCACACAAGGAACGACTTCGACGTCGATCCCGCGCTGGTGATGGTCTTGCGCCGAACGTCGATCCTGGCCACTGCCCTGGCACTGGCCATGGGCCTCTCGGCTTGCAGCGACGACAAGCCCCCTGCCAACCGGAGCAACAGCGTGAACACCGATCTGGTCGCCCTGAAACGAATGATCAAGCTGCCGGCCGAGATCCGGTCCTGTGCCTGGCAGACCGGCAAGCGCGCCACCCACGGGGGTGACTGGTGGCTGGCCGCGGTGCTCGACGTGGGGGCCGACAGCATGGCGGCCTTCTTGTCGGGCCCCGCCACCGAGGAACTGTTCGAGACCCCGGCCGGGTTGACGTTCGATGCACCGTTCGATGCGTTGCGCAAACTGCCGCAGGCTCAGGTCAGCGACAGCGGCCGCCTGCAGCTGGTGACACCGACTTACGGCATTGCGGCCTACGCCAGCTCGCCGTTGCTCAACGGCCAGGCGATCCGGTTGTCGGCAACTCAGGTGCTGGTGCTGCTCTGGACGAACTGAGCGCTGCCCGCCTGCAACGACTGGCGCAGCACCCGCCCGCCCTGCATCAGCAGCCGGATGTGGCGACCTGGGTTGGCCCAGCCTTCGACCGACGCCGTCGGGTCGCCGTCGACCAGCAGCACATCGGCCAGCGCGCCCGCGGCCAGCGTGCCGATCTGGCCTTCGGCGCGCAGCAGCCGCGCCGCCACCGTGGTGGCACCGCGCAGGATCTCGGCCGGCGTCTGCACCTCGGCACGCAACGCGAACTCGTCCATCTGGCGCTCGTGCATGTGGCCCAGCAGGTCGGTGCCGAAGGCGACCGGGACGCCGGCCGCGCGTGCGATCGCGATCGCCTGCACGCCACGGTGGCGCACGCGCTCGAGCTTGGCCAGCATCGCCGCTGACCAGCCCAGGCGCGCGCCGTCGTCGCCCAGCGCGGCATAGGTCGCCAGCGTCGGCACCAGGAAGGCGCCTTCTTCCTTCATCACGCGGGCGCTGTCCTCGTCGAGCAGGTTGCCATGCTCGATCGAGCGCACGCCGGCGCGCACCGCGCGCACGATCGATCGGGGCGAATAGGCATGTGCCATCACGTAGGTGTTGGCGGCTTCGGCCTCTTCGCAGATGGCGGCCAGTTCGGCCGGCGAATACTGTGTGCCGTCGATCGGGTCGGTGGGGCTGGCAACGCCGCCACCGGCCATGATCTTGATCTGGTTGGCGCCGTTGCGCACCTGCTCGCGCACCGCGCGCCGCACTTCGGCGTCGCCATCGGCGATCGCGCCGAACAGGCCCAGACCGGCGCAGGTACAGACCAGTTCCTGCACGCCCTGCGGCCGAATGTCGGCGTGGCCGCCGGTCTGCGTCAGCGGCCGCGCGGCGATGTGCAGCCGCGGGCCGGCGAACAGGCCGAGCCTGACCGCCTCCTGCAGCCCGAAGTCGGCGCCGGCGGCGTCGCGCACGGTGGTGAAACCACGCTGCAGCATGCCTTCGAGGATGGGTTTGGTCTGCGCGGTGATCAGCGACGGCGGCTGCGCCGCCATGCGCCAGATGTCGTGCGTGACCGCCATCACGTGCACATGGGCGTCGATCAGCCCCGGCAGCGCGGCACGGCCGCCGGCATCGATGACGGTTGCTGCTTCGGCGCTGCGCGGCTCGGCCACGCACTCGACGATGCGATCGCCCTCGATCACCAGGGTCGACAGCGGGCCCAGCGTGCCGCGGTCGCCGTCAAAAGGGCGGCAGTGCGTGATCAGCGTGCGTGGGGTCATGGCGGTCTTTCGACGCTGGTCGTCATTTGGGGTTGATGGTCACCCAGGGCACTTCGAGCCGGTTGTCGGCCCGGTGCACCACGTTGATGTTGCTGCGCGCGGCCCAGGGGATGACCTGCCGGTGCAGCGGAATCGATTGCACCTGCTGCTTCCACTCGCGCAGCGCCGCCTTGACGAGGGCCTGGCGCTTGGTCGCATCGGCCTCGACGCTGGACTGCGCAGCCAGCCGGTCGAAGGTGTCATTGCGCGAGCGGCCGTAGTTGTACAGGCCCTCACCCTTGGGCCCAAGGTTGCGCATCACCGGCGTCAGCGTGGTCTCGGCATCGGTCACGGCGCCACCCCAGCCCAGCATGTACATCGAGCTGTCCCACTTCTCCAGCTTCGGGAAGTAGGTCGAACGCGGCATGCCGTTGACGCGCACCTTGACCTTGATCTGCGCCCACATCGCCGCCAGCGCGATGCAGATCTCTTCATCGTTGACGTAGCGGTTGTTCGGGCAATCCAGAATGACCTCGAAACCGTCGCCGTAGCCGGCCTCGGCCATCAGCTTTCGTGCGGCGGCCAGATCAAAGGGCAGGCGCTGTTCGAGTTCGGCATCGTTGTAGGCGCCCAGCGGCGACGGCGTATAGCCGCCCGTGGGCACCGACAGGCCGTTCATCAGCTTGCGACGCATCGTCTCGATGTCCACCGCCTGGTACAGCGCACGCCGCACCCGCTGGTCCTTGAACGGGTTGCGGTCCTTCAGGTTGCCGTACAGCAGTTCATCGCGCTGCTGGTCCATGCCGATGAAGACCAACCGGTTCTCGGGCCCTTCGACGACCTTCACGCCCGGCACCTGGCGCAGGCGCGGGATGTCGCGCGGCGCGGGGTCGAGCACGAAGTCGATCTCACCCGAGATCAGCGCCGCCAGCCGCGTGGCGTCGTTGGCGATCGGCGTGAACAGGATGTCCTGCACGTTGCCGGCCGGCTCGACGATGCCCTTGCCCCACCACCCCGGGTAGCGCTTGAAACTGGTCTTGATGCCGGGCTGGCGCTGCAGCAATTGGTAAGGGCCGGTGCCATTGGCGTTGAACGAGGCGAAGCTCTCTTCCTTGCTCTTGAAATCCAGCGGTCGTGTCACCTTGTGCTGCTCGCACCAGGCGCCGCTCATGATCGCGATCGAATCCAGATGCTCGAGAAACGCCGGGCTGACGCGATCGAGGCGGAATTCCACCGTCTGTGCATCGATCGCCACCGGCGTGCCCAGCGCATGGGCGTAGACACTGAAGGTCGACACCGGGCTCTTGGCGCGGTTGACCGAGAACACGACGTCGTCGGCGCTGAAGGTGCTGCCGTCATGGAACTTCACGCCCTGGCGCAGCTTGAAACGCCAGGTCAGCGGCCCGGTCTGGACCCACCCGGTGGCCAGCGAGGGCACCAGCGCCAGGTCGCGGTCGCGCCGCGTCAGGTTCTCGTAGACCTGGCCGTTGATGGCGTTGTTCAGGCCCTCGTTCTGCGACTGCGGGTCCATCGTCAGCGCATCACCCTGGCTGGCCCAGCGCAGGGTCTGGGCCTGGGCCAGGGGTGACAGCAGCAGGGCCAGCAGCAGTATCCGCACACAGGACGAGATTTTCAAGGCAGGCTCCGTGGCGGATTCGAAGCGCGCAGTGTAGGCACGCGTTGCCGCTGCGCCGGTCAAGCCGCGTTGCCGGCCGTGTAACGGGCGATGAAGGCGCGGTCGATGCGGTCCTTCCACCACCACACCCAACGCCCCTGCGTCGACCAGCGGCCGTAGGACGCGATGGCACGGCGGTCGCCGCAGGACAGCAGGTTGAGCGTGCGCTGCTGCGGCTGGTGCGGCTGCAGTTCGCCCCCGCCCACCAGGCGCCGCAGGTTCAGCGCCAGCGGCGGGCCGGCCCGCACCGCGAACACGCCGCTGCGCGGATGGGGCGCATCACTGCGTGTGGCCACGTCACCAACCGCCAGCACCTCAGGATGCGACAGCGTCTGCAGCGTCGGCCCGGTGAGCACGAAGCCGCGATCGTCAAGCTGCAGGCCGCTGCCCGCCAGGTAGGGCGGCGCGTCGCCGCCGGTGGCGATCACCGGCGCATCGCAGGCCAGTCTGGCGCCCGAACCCAGGTGCAGCGCCCCAGGCTCGATCGAGGCACAGCTGTCGTGAAAGACCGTGATGCGGCGCTGCGCCAGCGCCTTCAGTCCGCGCTCGATCACCGTCTGCGGATAGCCGAACAAGGGCGGCGGCCCGCCGGTGACCAAAGCGACGCGGGCACGCTCGTCGCCCTGCCCCGCCAGCCGGAACTGCAGCGCCATCGCCAGCTCCATGCCGGCGGCGCCGCCACCGATCACCACCACGTCGAGCACACGGTCCTGCGCCAGCGCCAGCAGTGGGTCGAGCAGGCGAACGAAGTGTTCGATCGGCCGCACGAACAGGCCCTGCTCGCGCGCGCCGGCAATGCGGTCACGGTCCATCACCGACCCGGTGTCGAGCGACAGAACGTCGTAGCCCAGCGTTTCGCCACTGGAAAGCTGCAGCGTGCGCGCATCGGCAGCCAGCCCCACCGCCGCGCCTTCGACAACACGCACGCGCGCCGCCTGCGCCAGCGGCTGCAGCGGGATCGCACATTGATCGGCCGTGTAGTGGCCGGCCACCAGGCCCGGCACCATGCCCGAGTACATCTGGCGCATGAACGGCGTCACCAGCGTCACCTCGGCGCCGGCCAGCGGCTCACGCGCCAGCGCCTGCAGCACATGCACATGGGCATGGCCGCCGCCGAGCAAGACCAGTCTCTTCATTGCGCGAAGCTTAGCCCGGCGATGTAGGCCAGCGTGTGTCCACCGGTGTTGTCGGCGTCGCCGGCCAGCGACACCGCCACCAGCGGCGGCAGGGTCGGGCTTTCGTCGCCGAAGGCGCGCTGGAAGTCGGCCGCCACGTCGCGCGACTCCATCGCCCAGCGGCCGCTGGCGTCGGCCGCACCGCGCAGCACCAGCGTGCGCAGGCGGCGGCTGTAGGGGTTCTCGATCACCTGGTTCAAGGGTTCGGCGTTGCCCCAGGCCCAGCACAGCGTGGCCGCCGGCAGCGGCTGGCCGCTGCGCGACCGTGCCATGCGCAGCAGTTGCCGTTCGATGAAAGGCACACGTTCGAGCGGCAGGTCGAAGCTCAGGCAGACGCGCGCCGGCGTGTCGTCACCCGGCTTGGTGCGCAGGTCGGATGCCGGGTTCGCCGTATCGACCCGCCAGGCCCAGGACAGCCGGTGCGGTGCCGCAACCCGCGCGCGGTCGAGCACGAAGTTGCCGTACGAGCCCGCGGCTTCGATGCGCAGTGCCAGCCGGCCGTCGACACGGTCGGCGTTGAACTGCGTCAAGGGCGGCTTCTGGTCGGGCAGACCGGCCACGCGCCAGGCGGGGTCGAGTTGACCTGATGCGTCGACCGGCGGCGGCAGACCCTGCGCCTGTGCCCGCAGCGGCGCGGCCAGCGCAACAACGGCAGCCACAGCGACAGCAACACCGAAAGCGACAGCGCCCAGCATGCGAACGCAGCCCATCAGGCCCGACGCCAGCTGTGAAAACGTTCGACCCAGCGCAGCAGCGCCAGGGGCTGGTGCGCGCGCTTCCATTCGCCGGCGGCGTACTTGTTGGCCTCGGCCAGCGTCGGGTAGGTGTGGATGGTGCCCAGGATCTTGTTCAGCCCCAGGCCGTGCTTCATCGCCAGCACGTATTCGGCGATCAGGTCACCCGCATGCAGACCGACGAGGGTGACACCCAGGATGCGGTCCTTGCCGGGTTCGGTCAGCACCTTGACCCAGCCGTGTGCGGCACTGTCGGCGATGGCGCGGTCGAGCTCGTCGATGCCGTAACGCGTGACCTCGTAGGCGATACCCTGCTCGCGCGCTTCTTGTTCGTTGAGGCCGACACGCGCCACCTCGGGGTCGACGAAGGTGCACCAGGGCACGACGCGGTAGTCGGCCTTGAACTTCTTCAACACGCCGAACAGGCCGTTGACCGCGGCGTACCAGGCCTGATGCGCCGCCGTGTGCGTGAACTGGTAGGGCCCGGCGACGTCGCCCGCGGCCAGGATGTTGGGGTAGAGGGTCTGCAGGTACTCGTCGACCTGCACCGTGCGCTGCACCGGGATGCCCAGTTCCTCCAGCCCGAAGCCCTTCAGCCGCGCGCTGCGGCCCACGGCACACAGCAGAACGTCGAAGCCGATGCGCTGCTCCTGGCCGCCGGCCTCGACCACCAGCACACGTTCGTCGCCCGGCTTCTCGCAGCGCAGCGCCTTGTGGCCGGTCAGCACCGTCACGCCATCGGCCGACAGCGCCTGCTGCACGAAGGCCGAGACCTCCTCGTCCTCACGCAGCATCAGCCGCGGCGCCATCTCGACCTGCGTCACCGCCGATCCCAGGCGCGCAAAGCTCTGCGCCAGCTCGCAGCCGATCGGGCCGCCGCCCAGCACCAGCAAGCGCCTGGGCTGCTCGCGCAGCGCCCACAAGGTGTCGCTGGTCAGGTAGCCCACCTCGTCCAGCCCGGGCAAGGGCGGCACGAAGGGCTGCGCGCCGGTGGCCACGACGATGGTCTTGGTCGACAGCACCTGCACCTGGCCGTCGTCGGCGGTGATCTGCACGTGCCAGGGGTCGATGATCTTCGCGCGGCCGATCTGCACGTCCACACCCAGAGACTGATAACGTTCGACCGAATCATGCGGCTCGATCGCCTTGACGATGCCGGCCACCCGGTCCATCACCTGCGCGAAGTCCAGCGTCCACTGCGCGCTGGCCACGCCGTAGTCGGCGCTGTGGCGCATCTGGCGCACCAGCGTCGCGGTCTTGATCAGCGCCTTGCTGGGCACGCAGCCGTAGTTCAGGCAGTCGCCGCCCATCTTGTGCGCCTCCACCAGCGTCACCTTGGCTTTCACGGCGGCGGCGATGTAGCTGGTCACCAGGCCGGCGGCGCCGGCGCCGATGACCACCATGTTGCGGTCGAAGCTTGCGGGCTTCTTGTCGACCCAGCGCGCGTAGACGCGGCGCGCCTTGACGATGTCGATGATCTTCTTGGCCACCAGCGGAAACAGCCCCAGCAGCACGAAGGACCCGAGCAGCCCCGGACTGAGGATGCCCTGCAAGGATCGGATCTGCGCCAGCTGCGTACCGGCGTTGACGTAGACGAAGGTGCCGGCCAGCATGCCGATCTGGCTGACCCAGTAGAAGGTGCGCGCCTTCATGGTCGTCAACCCCATCAGCAGGTTGATGACGAAGAACGGGAACAGCGGCACCAGGCGCAGCGTGAACAGGTAGAAGGCGCCTTCGCGCTCGACCCCGCGGTCGATGTCGGCCAGTGCCTTGGCAAAGCGCGACTTCACGCTGTCGCGCAGCAGGTAGCGCGAGACCAGCATCGCCAGCGTGGCGCCCACGCTGCTGGCAAACGACACCACCAGCAGGCCCACCCACAAGCCGAACACCGCGCCGCCCAGCAGCGTCAGCACGGCAGCACCCGGCAGCGACAGTGCGGCCACGGCCACGTAGACCGCGAAGAAGCCGCCGATCACGAAGGCCGGCCGGTCGGCATACAGGCGTGCAAAGTCGCTCTGCACCGACTTCACGTGATCGAGGCTGAAATAGCGCCCGAGATCGAACGCGAAGAACAAACCCAGCGCCAGCACCACGAGCAGCAAGAGGACGATCTTGGACTTCTTCATCGGGGGCCCTGGTGGTGTTGTCGATCCTCGGTCGCTGCATCTGGCCCGACCTGACGGCCCAGCGTGCGGGCGCCGCCGACGATACGCGTGATCGTGGTCAAGACACACAACAAGGCAAACCCATAGGCCCACAGGCTGAACTGCGCCGGCCACAGGCACATCAGCGCAAAGCAGGCCAGGGTTTCACCGGCCTCGGTCAGACCGCCCAGGTAGTACAGGCCCTTGTGCGGATGCTCAATGTTCGTCAGGCCGCGCTTGGCGGCCAGCGCCGCAAAGGCCAGAAAGCTCGACCCGGTACCGATGAACGCGGCCAGCAGAACCGCCGCCGCCAGTGCGTTGGCAGGCGGATCGGCGATCGCGAACGCCAGCGGCACGCCGGCGTAGAACAGAAAGTCGAGCGTGATGTCGAGGTAGGCGCCCCGATCGGTGGGCTGCGTCAGCCGCGCCACCGCGCCGTCCAGACCGTCGCACACCCGGCTGATCAGCAGCAGCGCCAGCCCCGCCAGCGGCTGTTGCAGCGCGATCGCCAGCGCCGCGGCCATGCCGATGGCAAAGCCCGTCAGCGTGACGGCATCAGCGCCAACGCCCAGTGTCACCAGACGTTGGCCCGCGGCCTGCAGCGGCCGCTGCAGCCACTGGTTGGCCAGGCGGTCAAACATCGGGTGCGGCCAGCGCCGGCAGCTCGATGCAGGCGGCGCCGGGCGGGCGGTCTTGCGGGTCGTGCGTGACCAGCAGCGTCGGCACGCCGCGTTGGCGCAGCGTGTCGAAGACGAAGCCGCGCAGCTGCTGGCGCAGCGCGGCGTCGAGCTTGCCGAAGGGTTCGTCGAGCAGCAAGGCCTGCGGCTCGGCGAGCAAGGCGCGCAGCAAGGACACACGGGCACGCTGGCCACCCGAAAGGCTGGCCGGCGCGCGGTCGCCCATGCCAGCCAGGCCCGCCTGCGCCAGCGCGTCGTCGGCGTGGCGCACACGCGCACGGCGGTCGCCGGCGCGGGCGGCGAACAACAGGTTGTCGCGCACCGACAGATGGGGGAACAACAGGTCGTCCTGGAACAGCAGGCCGACGCGGCGGCGCTCGGTCGGCCAGTCGCTGATGTCCTGCCCTTGCAGGCGCACGCGGCCGCGCGCTGTCAACGGTGGCTCGAGCAGCCCGGCCGCGAAAGCCAGCAGCGAGCTCTTGCCCGAACCGCTGGGCCCCATGATCACCAGCACCTCGCCGGCGTCCACATTTGCGCTCAGGCTCGGCACCAGCACGCGACCGTGCAGCGACAGTTCGAGGTCGATCAGTTCGAGGCTCACGATTTCAGCCGCGCAGTGCAGCGCGCTGGCGCGCGACCCAGGCGGCGAGCCCGAAGGCCAGCACCGGCAGCAATGCCTGCAACAGGCCGAACGCGGCCGCCAGGTTGCGCTGCCCGCCCGACGCCAGCGTGACGGCTTCGGTGGTCAGCGTGGCATGGCGGCCGGCACCGATGAACTGTGTGCTGAGGTACTGCGCCACGCTGACGGCAAAGCCGATCGCCAGCGCCGACGCCATCGGTGCGGCCAGCAGCGGCCACTTGACACGCCACCAGAACGTGACGCGCGCACGCCCCAGCGACAGCGCCGACCATTCGTAGCGGCGATCGAAGCTGCGCCAGGCCGGCGCCAGCGCGACGAAGACATAGGGCAGCACCATCAGCAGATGCGCCCAGGCCAAACCCCAGACCGTGCCGTCCAGCCGCAGCTCCAGCGCCTGCCGATACAGCCCCACCAGCAGCAGCAGCTGCGGCAGTACCAGTGGCAGCAGCAGCAGCGGCATCAGCCAACGGTCCCAGGTCGGTGGCGCGGCTTCGAACCAGGCCAGCACCAGCAGCAGCGCCACGGCGGCTACGGCCAGCCCCAGCAGCGCCGTGAAGGCGATGGTGTCACTGCTGGCCATGATCTGTTGCCCATGCTGCAGCGACAGGGCCGGTGGAAGCAGGTCCGGAAACGGCCAGGGCCCGGCCACCGCCAGCAGCAGCAGGCTGAGCAACACACCGCCGTAGGTGGCCAGCAGCAGCCACCCCGTGCCGCTGGCGGCGCAGCGCAAGGCCTTGGGCGCCAGCGCGACGCGCCCACGCCGCCCCGACAAGGCCAGGCGACGCCAGGCCGGCAGCAACGCGTGCCAGCCCAGCCAGGCCAGACCGACCAGCAGCGCCAGCAACAGGGCCAGCAGCAGCGCGGCACTCGACCCCTGGGCATTGCGCTGTGGGTCGGCATCACTCAGGTCCTGCCAGGCCAGTACCGCCAGTGTGGGCGGTGAGCCCGGGCCGACGATCAGCGCCAGGTCGACCACGGTCAGCCCGTAGGCCAGCACCGCCAGCAGCGGCCAGGCCAGACGTGGCAACCACTGCATCCAGCCCACGCGCCACCACCAGGCGGTCGGTGTGTAACCCAGGCTGCGCGCCAGCGCACGTTCGCGCTGCAAGGTGGCGGCCACTTCGGGCCGGGCCAGCAGCGCGGCGGCGTTCCACAGCAGGAAGGGCAGCTCCTTGAACACCAGCACCGCAGTCAACGCCAGACCAGCGGGGTCGTTCACGCTTTGCCATTGCGGCGGTTCGGTCCAGCCGGTCAGCATGGCCAGCGCCCGCGCCAGCCAGCCGGCCGGGGCGATCAGCCAGGCCAGGCCGATCGCAAAGGCCGCATGCGGCACGGCCAGCAGCGCCGGCAGCAGTGCCGCCAGGCGTTGCCAGCGCACACTGCCCTGCCACGCGGTGACGATCAGCACCGTCAGCACCAGGGCCAGACCGGTGCTGGTGAGGGCGCTGCGCAGCGACAGCGCCAGTGCCCCGGGCAGTTGCCGGTCGGCCAGCAGGCCCTGCCAGCCCGGCGCGGTGCCGGCTTCGGCCAGTGCCAGCGGCAGCGCGCCCAGCAGCGGCAGCACGAACAGCAGCGCCCCCAGCAGCAAACCCAGACCGGCGCCGATGCGAAAGCGCGTGCTGCGAAACGGTCCACGCCAGCGGGCCGTTACGGCGGCGTCAAACGCCATGGCGGCGCAGCCATTCCTTTTCCAGCGGGTCGACCCAGCTGCCATGCGGCTCGGGCCAGGCGGGTGCGGGCTGGCGCACTGCACCGGGTGCCTGCGCGCTTGCGGCAAAGGCGGCGCGCTGCGCGGCGCTGAGCTTGTCCAGCGCCAGCACGGTGGGATCACCCCAGTGGCGGATGTCGGCCTTGCGCGCCTGCGCCAGCGGTGACAGCAGGAAGTCGGCCACCACCTGCGCCGCCGCTGCGGCGCGTGCGTTGAACGGGATGGCCAGGAAATGTGTGTTGCCGATGGTGCCGCCGCTGAACTGCCAGCTCTGCACCGTGGCTGGCAGCTGCTTGCCGGCGATCGCGTTGGCCGCCTCGTTGGGGTTGAAGGTCAGCCCGATGATCAGCTCGCCATCGGCCACCATCTGGCGCATCACCGTGGTGCTGGCCGGAAACTGCCGGCCAGCACGCCACAAGTGCGGGTGCAGCGCATCGAGCGCACGCCACAGCGGGGCAGTCTGGGTGGCAAAGGCTGCTTCGCTGTAGGGCCGCGCCAGCACGGCGCGGTCGGGGCTGAGTTCCATCAGCACCTGCTTGACGAAGGTGGTGCCGTGAAACTGCGGCGGCTTGGGGTAGGTGAAGCGCCCCGGATTGCGGCGCGCCCAGTCGGTCAGCTCAGCCACCGACTGCGGCGGCAGCGGCAGCCGGCCGGCATCGGCATAGAAGGTCAGCTGCGCCATGCCCCAGGGTGCCTCCATACCTTCGACCGGTTCGGAAAAATCGACACGCGTGGTCGGTTTGCCGATCGTGTCGACGAAGCGGTAATTCGGCAGCGATTCGGCAAAGGGCCCGAACAGCAGGCCTTCGCGCTTCATGGTGAGAAAGTTCTCGCCGTTGATCCACACCAGATCGGCCGACCCGTCGCTGCGCCCGGCCGCCTTCTCGGCACGCACGCGACGAACCACCTCGACGGTGTCGGACAGCTTGACGTGTTGCAGCCGGATGCCGAACGCCGGCTGCAACTCGGCCGCCGCCCATTGCAGGTAGCTGTTGATGCGCTCGCTGCCCCCCCAGGCGTTGAAAAAGACGGTCTGGCCACGCGCGGCCGCCAGCTGTTTCGACCAGTCGCTGCCCTGGGCCCGCGCGAGCAGCGGCACTGCGCCGATCCAGGCCATCGCCGTGCGACGCTTGAGTGTCATGTGCTTGTCCATGCCGATCCGATGCCGGGACGATAGCCGACGCCTGCCATCACGCGCCGCCCGCCATTGCCGATGCTGACCCACACGGGCCCATAACGGCCCACGCAGCCCCAGTCGCTGGCGCGGCACTTTCCTTACACTGCGCCGCTGCCCGCACACCATGCCGTATCGATGAACGACTTTGCCGCCCAGGTCCAAGCCCTGCGGCCGCCGCTGTTGCGCTTTGCCCGCAACCAGTTGCGCAACGACGCCTGGGCTGAGGACGCCGTGTCCGAGACCTTGCTGGCCGCACTGGAAAAACCGCAATCGTTCGGCGGGCAGTCGCAGCTCAAGACCTGGCTGGTGGGCATCCTCAAGCACAAGGTGATCGACCAGCTGCGCCGCCATGCGCGCGAGGCCACCATCCTCAGCCGCGACGACGAGGCCGACCTCGACGACCAGCTTTTTGTCGACAACGGCCATTGGCGCGAGGCGCCCAAGGACTGGGGCGACCCCGAACACCAGCTGCGCCAGCAGCAGTTCTTCGACGTGCTGGAGCTGTGCGTCACCCAGCTGCCGCCGACCCAGGGGCGGGTGTTCATGATGCGCGAGTGGCTGGAACTCGACACCGCCGAGGTCTGCCAGGAACTGGCCATCACCTCGAGCAACCTGTGGGTGCTGATGCACCGGGCGCGACTGCGGCTGCGCGAATGCCTGCAGGACCGCTGGTTCGACGCCACCGAGCGACCACGATGAAACTGCGCCACCGTTGCCGCCACGTCACCCGCCTGGTGCTGGAAGCCGAGGAACGCCCGCTGTCGGCCACTGAACGCCTGGGTGTGTGGCTGCACATGCTGATCTGCAAGACCTGCCCGAACTTTGCCCGCCAGGTGCGCTTCATGCGCATCGCGATGGCGCGCTGGCGCTCAGGCGCCGGCCCCGAATAGGCGCGTGGGCGGCATCACGGGGTCGAGTTCGGCAGGCCCAGTTCCAGCTCGACCGCAAAGCCCTGTGCCACCGCGGGCAGGTGCAGCCGGCCGCCATGGGCGCGCGCCACCAGATCAGCCAGCATCAGGCCCAGACCCATGCGGCCTTCATAGGCCTGCTCGTCCAGCGCGGCGGCCAGGTCGGCACGCTGCGCCGCCGTTGCGCCGCGCCCGTTGTCGTGCAGGCGCAGCACCTGTCGCTGGCCATCGCACTGCAGGCTGCCGTCCAGCTGCGTGGCGCCGTGGCGCACGGCGTTGTCCACCAGGTTGATCAAGGCCGCGGTCAGCAGGTCGGCATCGGCCCACAAGAAGGTGCCGGCCTGCAGCTGGACCTTCATGCCGTCCAGCGGCAGCGTTTCCAGCAGCGCCTGCGGGTCGAGCGCGCACCAGTTCAGGTCGACCCCGCTGCGAAACAGCGCCAGCAGCGCCGTCACCACGCGCGTCAGCCGGCTGGCGGCTTCACGCACACGGGCCAGGCGCGGCTGCAGGCTGGCCGGTGCTTCTCGCTGCGCCACCGCCAGCTGGGTGTCGATGCCCGCCAGCGGGGTGCGCAGTGCATGGGCGGCGTGCGCCGTGAAGGCGCGCTCGTTGGCCACACGGCGCGCCAGGCGCTGGCCCATGGCCTCGATGGCGTCGTGCACCGGCGCCAACTCCCGGTGCGTGGCCGCGGCCAGCGGCACAACCGGCTGCAGCGGTTCATAACGATCGAGCGCGGTCGACAGTTCGATCAAGGGTCGCAGTTCACGCCGCACGCGCCGGACGCAACCACCAGGCGCTGACTGCCCCCAGGGCCAGCGCAGCAACCATCGCCGTCAGCGCCACCTCAACCTCGGCCTCGGTGCGTTCTTCGCGCGTCTGCCCGACGTACAGCATGCGCTGGCCGCCGCTCAAAGCCAGCCCGTAGACGCGCCAGCCGCTGGCGGCATCGGCGAAGCCGGGCGTTGGCAGTGGCAGCCAGGGCCCGACCGGTGCCCGTGCCGAGCGCAACAGCACCTGACCATTGCCGCCCAGCAGCTGCCAGGCGAACTGCTCGTGGTCGGGACGCACGTCGTCGAAGGCATGTCCGGCGGCCTGCTGAAAGGCGGTGTCACCGACGCTCAGCAAGCGGCCCAGCACCTCGGCCGACTGATGCAGGGTTTCGTCGAGCAGTTCACCCACTTCGTCGCGCACGGTGAGCCAGACCGCCGCCGACATCAGCAAGCCCCAGCCCAGGGCAGCCAGCACCAGCACCTTGGTCAGGCGCGCGCGGATCGAGGGCAGTGGCCGGGCCGTCATGTCGGCCCCGGCATGCGGTAGCCCAGGCCCCGCACGGTTTCGATCAGTTCGCGCCCCAGCTTGCGGCGCACGCTGGACACGTGAACCTCGAGCGCGTTGCTCTGCACGTCGGCGTCGGCCCCCAGCAGCAGCCGTTCGAGGTCGGCCTTGGCCACGATGCGACCGGCGCGCAGCGCCAGCGACTCCACCAGCGCCCACTCGCGGGCCGTCAGTTCCACGCGCCGGCCCGCCAATGTGGCACAGCGTGCCGGCAGATCGAGCGTGATGCCGCCGACACAACGCAAGGCCTGCGTCGGGTCGCTGCCGCGTCGTTGCAGCACGCGCAGCCGCGCCGCCAGCTCGGCGGGGTCGAAGGGCTTGACCAGGTAATCGTCGGCCCCCGAATCGAGCCCATGCACGCGGTCGGCCAGGCGGTCTCGGGCGGTCAGCAAGAAAGCCTGTGTGCGCAGGCCGGCCTGGCGCTGGCGTGCCAGCCAGTCCAGCCCCGAACCATCGGGCAGTTGCCAGTCGAGCAGCCAGGCGTCATAGGGCTCGCCGGCCACCGCCTGCAGATCACGCAGCGACATGAACCAGTCCACCACATGGCCTTCGCTGCGCAGGTAGTCGCGCAGGCCTTCACCCAGGATGGCGTCGTCCTCCAGCAGCAGCAGTCGCATGGGCGGCGATTGTCGCCCTGGCCATGGCGGGCCACGTTCGTGGGCTGGCTTCAGGCTGGCTTCAGGCAGACCGGCTGCAATCGCTAACGATGCTGCCGCTGACGCCTCCCCGTGCCCCCGCCAGGGCATCGACACCAGTGGCCCCGTCACGCGCGGCGCGGCTGGTCGCTGCCCTGCCGCAGCTGCGCCTGCCGGTCGAAGGCCTGCTGCTGCTGGGCTGCGCCTGGTTCGCGCTGCTGGGCAATCGCAGGTTCGTGCAGGCGGCGCTGAGCGGCCGCAGCGTGTCGGACGCCTCGGCCTGGGGCTTCGGCGCAGCGCTGATCGTGGGCCTGCTGGCGCTGCACCTGCTGCTGCTGGCGCCCTTGTCCACCCGCTGGACGGTCAAGCCTGTGCTGGCGGCGGCCATCGTGACCACCGCCTTCGCCACGTACTACATGCAGCAGTACGGCGTCTACCTTGATCCCTCGATGCTGCGCAACGTGCTGCGCACCGACTGGCACGAGGCCAGCGAACTGCTGGGCCCGTCACTGGGGTTGCACCTGCTGCTGTATGCGGCCCTGCCGCTGCTCGTGCTGTGGCGCGTGCAGCTGGTGCTGTGGTCCTGGAAACGATCGCTGCTGATGCGACTGGCGCTGCTCGTTGCTGCCGTGGGCGTGCTGGTGGCGGCACTGCTGTCGGTGTTCCAGCCCTTCTCGTCGCTGATGCGCAACCACAAGGAGATGCGCTACCTGATCACGCCGGCCAACGTGATGTGGTCACTGGCCAGCGTGGCGGGGGCCGATGCCAAGGCAAGGTCGGGCCCGCGGCAAGCCATCGGGCTCGATGCCCACCCAGGCCCGAGCTGGGCCACGCGCAGCAAGCCGATGCTGGTGGTGCTGGTGGTCGGCGAAACCGCGCGCGCGGCCAACTGGGGACTGTCGGGCTATGCGCGACAGACCACGCCTGAGCTGGCGCAGATCAGCGACGGTTCGCTGCTCAACTTCCCCTACGCCCAGGCCTGCGGCACCAACACCGAGACCTCGGTGCCCTGTTTGTTTGCGCCGATGGGTCGGCACAACTACGACGAGGACAAGATCCGCGGCAGCGAGTCGCTGCTGAACGTGCTGGCGCGTGCTGGTGTCGGCGTGACCTGGCGCGACAACCAGAGCGGCTGCAAGGGCGTGTGCGAAGGCCTGCCCGCGCAACGAGTGCTGGACATCAACCCACCGGGCCTGTGCCATGACGGGCGCTGCCTGGACGAGGGCCTGCTGGCCGGATTGCCCGACATGCTGCGACAGACGCACGGCACGCAGTTGCTGGTGCTGCATGCGCTGGGCAACCACGGGCCGTCGTACTTTCGCCGCTACCCACCGGCCTTTGCGCGCTTCCAGCCCGAGTGCCGCAGCGACGACCTGAGAACCTGCAGCCGCGAACAGATCGTCAACGCCTACGACAACGCGCTGCTCTACACCGACCATGTGCTGGCGCTGCTGATCGCCCAGCTGAAGGCCCAGGCCGGCAGTGTGGACAGTGCCTTGATCTACGTGTCCGACCATGGCGAGTCGCTGGGCGAAAACAATCTGTTCCTGCACGGCATGCCCTACGCCATCGCGCCGGATGTGCAGACCCGGGTGCCGATGCTGATATGGCTCTCACCGGGTATGGCGGCCGACCGCGACATCGACCTGGCCTGCCTGCGTGCACGCGCGGCCCGGCCCGCAGCCCACGACAACGTGTTCCACACGCTGCTCGGTCTGCTCGACGTGCGCACGACGCTGTACCAGCCGGATTGGGATCTGAGCCAGCCCTGCCGGAAGGCGCAGCCATGAGCGCCGTCGTCGGCACCGCAGCCTCGCCCGTGCCGACAGCGCCACGGGCGCGACTGGACAACCTGCACCTCACGCTGGCCGGCCTGGTGCTGTTGCTGCTGTGGGACCTGGCCGGGCTGGACCTGAGCGCGATGCACCTGGTGGCCGATCACAGCGGTTTTGCGTGGCGCGACCAGGTGCTGACGCGCGTGGTGCTGCACGAAGGCGGGCGCGAGTTGGGCTGGGCCGCGCTGGCCGCGCTGGTGGTCAACGTCTGGCGGCCGTTGTGGGCCGGCCCCAGCCGCGCCGAAAGGCTGCGCTGGCTGGCGGTGACGGTGCTGTGCGTGCTGGTCGTGCCCACGCTCAAGCAGTTCAGCCTGTCCAGCTGCCCCTGGGATCTGGCCGAATTCGGTGGCGTGGCCCGCTACGTGCCGCACTGGCAGTCGATCTGGGGCCATGTGGCCGACGGCGGCCCCGGTCGCTGCTTCCCCTCGGGCCACGCGGCCGCGGCGTTCGCCTTCATCGGCGGCTGGTTCGTGCTGCGGCCGTACCAGCCGCGCGCCGCACGGCTGTGGCTCATGGGCGTGCTGGTCTGCGGCGTGCTGTTCGGCGTGGGCCAGTTCCTGCGCGGCGCGCACTACCCCAGCCACACCCTGTGGACCGCCTGGCTGTGCTGGGCCCTGAGCGCGGCCCTGCTGCAGCCCCGCGGCGACGCCCCAAACCGGGTCAGCAAGCCCAGGGTGTGAACCGCGGCGCCGCTATCGTGGGCGATACGGTGGGCGATGCGGCGGGCAACGGCAAAGGCAACCGCAGTCCGATCGTCAACCTTTCCGCCGGTCTGGGCACACAATCACTTCTCCGGAGCAACGCATGGCGGCGGCGCCGGCCCACCGCCTAACGAACAATGCAAGCGCGTCCGTCAATCCCGTTTCTGCTCGACCTGCTGCGCCTGGCCGTGCGAAAGGAGGCGGCGGCCATCTACGTCGTGCCCTGGATGCCGCCCACGCTGCGCATCGACGAACGCTCGGTGCCGCTGTCGTCGGTGGCGTTCACGCCCGAGCAGTCGACCCTGCTGGTGCTGGACGTGCTGGACGAGGCGCAGCGCGCCCAGCTCGACCGCAGCCGCGAGATCCAGTTCAGCTTCCAGCTGGCCGAGGTCGGGCGCTTTCGGGTTCATGCCTTTCGCCGACATGGCCAGCCTGCCATGTCGATCCGCCCCTATGCCGAACACGCGCCCACGCTGCAGACGCTGGCACTGCCGGCGCTGGCCGGCAGCGCGGCGCTGGCCGACCGCGGCCTGCTGGTGCTGGTCAGCCGGTCGAGCACGTTGCGCCGCAATGCCGCCGCGGCGCTTCTGACGCACCGCATCGAGCAGGCCGAGGGTGAGGTGGTGGTGCTCGACGATGCCTCGCGCTACTGGCATGAATCGGTGCGCTGCAAGGTGCACCAGGGCCTCAGCCCGGCCGCACTGGACGAGCTGATGCAACGCCGTTCAGCGGCCATCGCCACCGCGAGCGCGCCCCCTGGCCCGCTGGCCATCGCCTGGGGCGAGCTTCGTGACCAGGCCTTGCTCGAGCGCTTGCTGCGCTGCACCGATCGCGCCTTGTGCCTCGTCACCTTGCAGGCCGACAACCCGCTGCAGGCCTTGCAGCGCCTGATGGTGCTGGCCGAACAGCGCAGCGGCGACGAACTGCGGCGGCGTACAGCGATCGCCCTGAACGGGCTGCTGAACCTGCGGCCGGTGCCGGCGGCCGACGCAGGGCCCGATCTCGCCGCCACCGAGGTGCTGATGAACTCACCCGAGCTGGCCGCCAACCTGGCCGACGGCGACCTGCCTGCCGTGCAGCTGCTGGTGGCCGGCATCGGCCCGATGCACCCCGCCGACGCCGCGGCCGCCCTGCATGGCCCCGACCAGCACCTGGGCCAGCTGGTGCGCCAGGGCCTGGTGAAGGCGCTGGACGCGCTGCGCCATGCGGTCGACCCCGACGCCTTCGCGCGTCGCCCGCTGGCACCCGATGCGGCCGGCAGCGCGCT
Source organism: Rubrivivax sp. (assembly GCA_016707445.1). Classification (GTDB taxonomy): domain Bacteria; phylum Pseudomonadota; class Gammaproteobacteria; order Burkholderiales; family Burkholderiaceae_C; genus Rubrivivax. Next base: position 321,726 of record JADJHR010000003.1, on the reverse strand, counting down.
GCCGACAGTCAGCCCCGACACCAAAACCGACACCGACACCACCCGTGTCGACACCGGGTTTGCCGACCTCTTCGACACCGCCACGCCGGCGCTCGACGCCTTTCATTTCGCAGACGCAGCGCCGGCATCCGCCAGCCCAGACACCCAGTTCGACGGCGTCGACTGGGCGGGTGAGCCGACACCGTCGAAACCCGCCGGCCTGCACAGCGTGCTGGCGGCCGAAACGCGCGCACTGCCACACAGCGCGCAGTTCCATGCCTGGGCGCCGCCGGCCGTGGTGCCGGGCCGGGTGGCAGCGATCGACCTCTGGGTCGCGCTGCCCAGCCAGGCCGGTGAAGTGGCCATTCACGCCCACGCCGCCACCGAACCGCCGCCCGAGGCCGCGATGCTCGACGACGGCACGCCGCAGATCACCCTGCAGCTGCGCATCGACGGCATATTGCAGGCGACCACGACACGCCGCCTGGTCTGGGTCGGGCAGCCGGCCCGGGTGCGCTTCGAGGTGCCGGTGCCGGCACACGCACTGCCCGGCGCGCACGCCGCGCGGGTGCGGCTGGCGGTGGGCGGCTTGCACATCGGCGAGATGAGCTTCGTGCTCAACGTGATGCCCAACGCCGCACCCGATGCCGCGCCCGAGAACACCCACGCCGCGCGCCGCATGCTGGTCTCGGCCTATGCCGCCTATGTCCAGCCCGACCGCGACGAGGTGCTGGCCTGCGTGCAGGCGATGCAGCGCGTGGCGCCGGGGCTGCAGGTGTTTCTCGACGCAGCGCCCTTGCGCAGCCAGCCACAATGGCGTGCGCACATCGACGCCGAGGTCGGCCGGCGCGAGCGCCTGTACCTGTTCTGGTCGCGCGCCGCCGCCGAGTCACCGTGGATCGACTACGAGTGGCGACTGACACTGCGCAACCGCGGGCCCGGCGTCATCGACCTGGTGCTGCTGGAGCCGCCGCGCCTGGCGCCGCTGCCGGCCGAACTGTCCGACCTCGGCGCGCTGGAGCTGCGACGCCCGATGCGGCCGACGCCGGGAACGCATTGACCCCATTCGAACCGACAAGCCCCGACCGTGACCGACAAGACCCCCAGCGCAGCCCCCATCGGCCTTCCACGCTTCAGCCCGGCGCACGACGAGCCCATCGCCTACCGCCAGCGCATTCGCAGCTACTACCAGGCGCTGGGCTATGGCGCCCCCTATGAATGGGCGCACTACCCTGAAGTCCCTTTCCATGCATTGGGCCGGCCGCTGGCTTCGGCGCGCATCGCGCTCATCACCACGGCTGCACCCTACCGCCCCGATGCCGGTGACCAGGGGCCGGGTGCCGCCTACAACGCTGCGGCCAAGTTCTACCGCGTGTATTCGGGCGACGCGGCCAGCGACCCCGACCTGCGCATCGCCCATCTGGCAATCGACCGCCAGCACACCACGGCGGCCGACATCGGCAGCTACTTCCCGCTGGCGGCATTGCGCCGGCAGGCAGCGGCCGGGCGCATCGGGGCGGTGGCGGCACGCTTCCACGGCGCACCCACCAATCGCAGCCAGCAGACCACGCTCGACGTCGACGTGCCCGAGATCGTGCGCCGCTGTCAGGCCGACGGTGCGCATGCGGCGATCCTGGTGCCCAACTGCCCCGTGTGCCATCAGACCGTCAGCCTCGCCGCGCGCGCGCTGGAGGCAAGCGGCATCGCCACCGTGGTGCTGGGCTGCGCCAAGGACATCGTCGAATTCGTCGGCGTACCGCGCCTGCTGTTCAGCGATTTTCCGCTCGGCAATGCCGCCGGCCGGCCGCACGACGTGGCGTCGCAGGACTTCACGATCGCGCTGGCATTGCAGCTGCTGGCCGCGGCGCCGGCGGCGCGCACCACGGTGCAATCCCCGCTGCGCTGGAGCGACAGCGCCGACTGGAAGCTCGACTACAGCAACGTCGATCGCCTGTCGGCGGAAGAGATCGCGCGCCGCCGTGCCGAGTTCGACGTCGGCAAGGCGCAAGCGCAGGCGCTGCGCGACGCGTTGCCCAATCAGCTGGCGCGGCCGTAGCCGCCACCGCCGGGCGTCTCGATCACAAAGGCGTCACCCGGCGCCATCTCGGCCGAACCGATGTGGTCCATGGCCTCGACACGGCCGTCGGCACGTTCGACGCGGTTGACACCCACCGCCCCCGGCTGCCCGCCGGCCATGCCAAAGGCGCCATGGTGGCGGCCGTTGGACAAGATCGACGCCGTCATCGGTTCGAGAAAGCGCACACGCCGCACGCCGCCGTCACCGCCGCGGTGGGCACCGGCGCCACCCGATCCGGCGCGGATGGCATAACTCTCCAGCCGCACGGGAAAGCGGAACTCGAGCACCTCGGGATCGGTCAGGCGTGAGTTGGTCATGTGCGTCTGCACCACGCTGGCGCCGTCGAAGTCGGGCCCGGCGCCGGCGCCGCCCGAGATCGTCTCGTAATACTGGTAGCGCGCGTTGCCGAAGGTGAAGTTGTTCATCGTGCACTGGCTGGCCGCCATCACGCCCAGAGCGCCGTACAGCGCATTGGTGACGCACATCGATGTCTCGACATTGCCGGCCACCACCGCGGCCGGCGGGTTCGGGTTGAGCATGCAGCCTTCGGGAACGATCACCTGCAGCGGCTTCAGGCAGCCGGCATTGAGCGGGATGTCGGCGTCGACCAGGGTGCGGAAGACGTACAGCACCGCGGCCATGGTCACCGCCTTGGGCGCGTTGAAGTTGTTCGGCAGCTGCGCGCTGGTGCCGCTGAAGTCGATCGTGGCCGCGCGCTGCGGCACATCCACCGTGACCTTGACGTGGATGACGGCGCCGTTGTCCAGCGGCAATTCAAAGACACCGTTCTTCAGCGCCGTGATGACGCGCCGCACCGATTCTTCGGCGTTGTCCTGCACATGCTGCATGTAGGCGGCCACCGTCTGGCGGCCGAATTGCGCCACCATCGCGCGCAGCTCTTGCACGCCCTTTTCGTTCGCCGCGATCTGCGCGCGCAGGTCGGCGATCGTCTGGTCGGGGTTGCGCGCGGGGAAGTCCCCCGATCCGAGCTGCGCCCGCAGTTCAGCGTCGCGCAACCGGCCGTCGCGCACCAGCAGGAAGTTGTCGAACAGCACACCCTCTTCGGCGATGGTGGTGCTGAAGGGTGGCATCGACCCTGGCGTGCTGCCACCGATGTCGGCATGGTGGCCGCGGCTGGCGACATAGAAGCTGGGCTTCGCGTCGCTGCCGTCCAGATACACCGGCGTCACCACGGTCACATCGGGCAGGTGCGTGCCGCCGTGGTAAGGGTCGTTGAGCACAAAGACGTCGCCCGGCTGCATGTGCGGGTTGCGCTCGATCACCGTCTTGATGCTCTCGCTCATCGACCCCAGGTGCACCGGCATGTGCGGCGCATTGGCGATCAGCTCGCCGGCGGCGCTGAACAGGGCGCAGCTGAAGTCCAGCCGTTCCTTGATGTTGACCGAATAGGCCGTGTTCTGCAGCCGCAGCCCCATCTGCTCGGCGATGTTCATGAACAGGTTGTTGAAGACCTCGAGCATCACCGGGTCGGCGTCGGTGCCGATGGCGTGCTGGTTGCTGCGCGGCCGCACACGCGCCAGCTCGACCGCCCCGCCGGCCATCAGCCGCGCGCGCCAGCCGGGTTCGACCACGGTGGTGGCGTTGCGCTCTGCCAGGATGGCCGGGCCGTCGATGCTGGCGCCGGCGTCGAGCTGCTCGCGGTCATACAGGGCAGCGTCGAACCACTGGCCGCAGTGCATGCGCACGCGCGCCATCGGTTCGGGCCGCTGCGGCGCCGCGGTGTGCGAGGCCGGCGCCTCGAAACCCTCGCCCGGCGCCACGGCCTCGACCGACACCGCCTCGATCACCAGCGTGCGGTCGGGCATCAGGAAGGCAAAACGTTGGCGGTAGTCGACCTCGAAGGCGGCCTGGATCGACGCCGCGTCACCGAAATCGACCACCAGCGCGGTGTCGGTGCCCTGGTAGCGCACGTGGATGCGACGGCGCAGCTGGATGTCGGTGCGGTCCACGCCCTGCTCGGTCAGTTCGTCACTGGCCGCAGCCGCCAGCGACTGCAGCTGCGCGGCCGCGGCCGCCAGGCCCGACGCATCGAGCGACTGTTCGATCGAGGCCTCGCGCATCGCGATCTGGTCGGCCAGGCCCATGCCGTAGGCCGAAAGCACGCCGGCCAGCGGGTGCACGAAGACGCGCGTCATGCCCAGCGCGTCGGCCACCCCGCAGGCATGCTGGCCACCGGCGCCGCCAAAACACTGCAGCGTGTACTGCGTGACGTCGTAGCCGCGCGCCACCGAGATGCGCTTGATCGCGTTGGCCATGTTCTGCACCGCAATCTGCAGAAACCCTTCGGCCAGGCCTTCGGGCGTGGTCGGCCGGCCGGTGGCCTGCTGCACCTCGGCTGCCAGTTGCGTGAAACGCTGGACAACTCCCTCGCGGTCCAGCGCCTCGTCGGCGCCGGGGCCGAACACCTTGGGAAAGTAGGCGGGCTGGATCTTGCCCAGCAGCACGTTGGCGTCGGTGGTGGCCAGCGGGCCGCCGCGGCGGTAGCTGGCGGGGCCGGGGTTCGCGCCGGCACTTTCCGGGCCCACGCGCAGCCTGGCGCCGTCGAACGACAGGATCGATCCACCGCCGGCGGCCACGGTGTGGATGCTCATCATCGGCGCCCGCATGCGCACGCCGGCCACCTGCGTCTCGAAGGCACGTTCGAACTCGCCCGCGTAGTGGCTGACGTCGGTGCTGGTGCCGCCCATGTCGAAGCCGATCACCTTGCCGTGGCCGGCCGCCACTGCGGTGCGCACCATGCCCACGATACCGCCGGCCGGCCCCGACAGGATCGCGTCCTTGCCCTGGAAGTGGTGCGCCTCGGTCAGGCCGCCGCTGCTTTGCATGAAGAACAGGCGCACCCCCGGCATCTGGGCTGCCACCTGGTCGACGTAACGCCGCAGGATGGGGCTGAGGTAGGCGTCGACCACCGTGGTGTCGCCGCGCGACACCAGCTTCATCAGCGGGCTGACCTGGTGCGACACGCTCACCTGCGTGAAGCCGATGTCGCGCGCCAGCACGGCCGCCGCCTGTTCGTGTGCCGTGTAGCGCCAGCCGTGCATGAAGACGATGGCGCAGCTGCGCAAGCCGCGGTCGAACGCGGCCTGCAGGTCCAGGCGCAGTGCTGCTTCGTCCAGTGGCTGCAGCCATTCGCCCTGTGCGCCGACACGCTCCTGCGCCTCGACCACTTGTTCATACAGCAGTTCGGGCAGCAGGATGCGGCGGTCGAACAGCCGCGGCCGCGCCTGGTAGGCGATGCGCAGCGCGTCGCGAAAGCCGCGCGTGATGACCAGCAGCGTGCGGTCACCCTTGCGCTCGAGCAGCGCGTTGGTGGCCACCGTGGTGCCCATCTTCACGCACTCGACCAGCTCCGGCGTGATCGGCTCGCCCGGCTGCAGGCGCAGCAGGCGGCGAATGCCCTCGACCGCCGCGTCGCGGTACTGCTCGGGGTTCTCGCTCAGCAGCTTCAGGGTCTGCAACTGGCCGTCGGGGGTGCGGCCGACCACGTCGGTGAACGTACCGCCACGGTCGATCCAGAACTGCCACTTCGGGGTGTGGGAGGCATTCGTCATCGCCGGTCCTCGTCAGGCCACACGTGGCAGCACATGGCTTTGGTACTCGTGCGCGATCTGCCGCGCCGCCGCCGGGTCGCTCAACTGCAGCCGCATGCGCGCCGCCGGCCGCACGCCGCGGCTCTGGGCGTCGGGCAGGGCGCCGAAAGTGCCGCAGAACAGCACCAGGCCGTCTTGCACCGGCGCGTCGGCCGGCAGGCCGGCGATCAGGCTGATCAGCGGCCGGATCTGCGCCAGCGTGCCTTGCTGGTACAACACCCAGCGGTCGTCTTCGAAGATCTGTGACTGCATCTGCAGCGCATCGGCACGGCTGGCCACTTCATCCCAGCGCCAGGCCGTGCGTGCCAGCGGCTTGGCGCACATGTGCTTGCTGACATCGACGGCATAGGCTTCGGCCGCGCGGTCGGTGTGATCGGATCCCACCGTCAGCCACCACTGCCCCTGCGTGCGCAGCAGCACCGGCTCGACCTCACCCGAGCTGGCGTCGCCCAGTACCTCGATCTGCGCGTCCTGCGTCAGCTGACGGTGGGCTGCGCGGTAATACAGCGGCACCGCCGACGGGCGCGGCACGCCCAGCGCAGCCAGCTCCTCGATGTGGTGCTCGATCGCCGCGGCATCGCGGCCGGTCCAGCCGGCGATCACCAACTGCGAGGGTGTGAAGGCCAGTGACTGGCCGGCGCCGATGTCGAAGTTCAGTTGGGTCATGAGAAGAGCTGCGGCAGCCAAAGCGCCAGGCCGGGAAAGAAGGCCAGCAAGGCCAGCAGGGTGAACAGCGCCGCCACGAAGGGCAAGGCGCCGATGATCACGTCGTTCAGCGACCCCGAACGGCGCAGGTTGTGCACGACGAACAGGTTCAGACCGACCGGTGGCGTGATGAGTGCGGTTTCCACCAAAACGATGACGACGATGCCGAACCACACCATGTCGAAGCCCAGCGCCTGCATCACCGGCGCGATGACGGGCACGGTGGTGATCATCATCGACAGCGTTTCCATGAAGCAGCCCAGCACGACGTAGAACACGACCACCGCGAACAGCATGTGCCACTTGCCCAGACCCAGGTTCTGGATGGCGTCGGTCAATTTCGTGGTGAGACCGATCGACGACATCACGAAGTTCAGGAAGTAGGCCGCGACCACGATCAGCATGATCATGCCGGTGGACTTCATCGTGCCCAGCAGTGCGTCGCGCAGCATGGCCAGGCTGAGCGTGTGCGTCCAGGCCGCCAGCGCCAGGCCCATCATCACGCCCAGGCTGGCGGCCTCGGTGGCGGTGGCGATGCCGGCGTAGATCGAGCCGACGACGACCAGAAACACGCCCAGCGGCGGTACCAGGTGCACCAGCGACGCGATGCAGTCGCGCAGGCTGGACACCAGCCGCTGGTTGCCGCCCCAGCTGGGGCGCAGCAGGCAGGCCACGAGCACGATGACCATGAAGCTCAGCGCCAGCAGGGTGCCCGGCACGATGCCCGCCAGATACAACTTGGGCACCGAGGTGTTGGTCAGCACCGCGTAGACGATCATGTTGATCGACGGCGGGATCAGGATGCCCAGCGTGCCGCCGGCGGCCAGCGTGCCCAGGAACAGCCGCTCGTTGTAGCCGAAGCGCCTTGCCTGCGGCAGCGCCACCGTGCCCACCGTGGCCGCGGTGGCCACGCTGGACCCCGAAGTGGCCGCAAACAGCGCGCAGGCCGCAATGTTGGAATGCATCAGGCCGCCGGGCAGCCAGCTCAGCCACTTGGCCAGCGCGCCGTACATGCGCTCGGCCAGGCCCGAGCGCAGCAGCAGCTCACCGAGCAGGATGAACAGCGGCAGCGAGACCAGCAGGAACTCGTTGCTCGAGGTCCAGGCGATCTCGCCGGCAGCGCGGCTGACCGGCAGGAAGGCGAAGAACTGCCCCAGCATCAGACCCAGCACGCCGAGCGCGGCCGCCACCGGGATGGCCAGCGCCATCAGCGCCAGCAGGGTCAGCAAGGCGGTCGAGATCATCGGGGTGCCCCACGCTGCGCCGACTGCGCCGCGGCCAGCGCGTTGGCCAGCTCTTCTTCGGCCTCGTCGGCCACGCTGCGCGCGCCGACCAGGCCGTTCAACGCGTCCCAGTCGCGGGCGACCCAGTGCCCCAGCGCTCGCGCCAGCAACAGCAGGCCGCAGGCCATGAACCAGACGTAGCCCAGCCACCACAGCACTTGCGGCACCACCAGCGGCACCGCCAGCGCACTGTTGGAGTGCGAATTGCTGGCCCAGGACTGCGCCACCACGCCCCAGCCGTACCAGGCCACCACGCCGCCAAAAGCCAGCAGTGCAACCACCGCCAGCACGTCGCACAGCGCAGCGCCGGCGCGCGGCAGCCGCTGGTACAGCGCGTCGATGCGCACGTTGCCGCGGTTCAGCAGCACGAAGGCAAAGCTCCAGGTGGAGCCGATGGCCAGGGCATAACCCGACAACTCATCGGCGCCGCCCAGCGTGACGTTGGCCAGCTTGCGCAGGGTCACGTCGACCGACACCAGCACGGCGGCGGCCAGGATCAGCACGCCGCCGGCCAGTGCACCGGCCACCGACCAACGCTGCGCCAGGGCCAGCAACGGGTCGGGGCCAGCCCCGCCGGATGAGCTCACCGCGGCTACTTCTTCACCGACACGCCGACGACCTTGCCGACCGTGTTGTTGAAGTCGGCCACGCAGGCGGCCGAGCAGCGTTCAGCCCACTTCGGCAGCGTCACATCGCTGAGGATCTTCTTGAGCATGTCGCGGTCGGCCTGGCTGGGCTGCACCAGGATCATCTTGCCCTTGGTGCCCAGCGTGCACTTGGCGGTGCCGGCGTTGCACTCGTAGCCCTGCTGCGTGAAGAGGTCGGCAGCGTCCCACAGGCGCTTTTCCAGCGTCTTGATTTCAGTGTCGATGAAGCTGCGCAGCTTGGGATCCCAGCCGTTCCAGGTCTTGGCGTTCACCGCATAGCCGATCTGGCCCCAGGACACCGGCAGCGCCAGCAGGTGGGTGGTCACTTCATGCCACTTGGCCGCGTTGCCCGACAGCGTGCCGGTGATGGCGCAATCGACGGTCTTGTTCTGCAGCGCAGGCACGACCTCGCCAAAAGCCAGCGTGACCGGCGTGCCGCCCAGCGCGGCCACCAGTTCCGACTGCGACCGTCCAGCGGCGCGCACCTTCTTGCCCTTGATGTCGGCCAGGCCCTTGATCTCGCCGTTGCAATAGAAGACCTGCGCCGGGTAGGTGCCGAAGCCCAGCAGTTCGACGCCGAACTTGTCGCGGTACAGCTTTTCATACACCGGGCGCACGGCGTCGGTCACCTTGCGGGCGGTGACCACGTCGGGCAGCAGGCCGGCAACGTCGATCATCTCGTTGGCCGGATCGTCGGCGGCCAGGTAGGCGACCACGGTGGCGCCGATCTCCATCACGCCCTGACCCATCAGGCGCAGCACCTCGGGGCCTTTCAGACCCATCTCGTTGAAGCCCTTGATCTCGGCGGTGACGGCGCCGCCCGACTTCTCGGCCAGCTGCTTGGTCCAGAACGGGATTTCGTAGTCCTTGTACTGCGTCAGACTGCTGATCGAGCCGACCACGCGCAGGTGGGTCTTGGGCAAGGTGGTCTGCGCCTGTGCCCAGACGGACGAGGCCAGCACGGCGGTGGCAAGGGCGAGTTTGGCGAACATCGGTATCTCCTCGGGTGGGGCTAAAAGGCAGCGAGTTGGGGGTTGCGCAGGTCGGTCACGAGCATCGAGCCTGGCGCGTGGGTGATGCAGAAATCGGGCCGTGCCTGGGCCAGCGCGGCCTGTGGCGTGACCCCGCAGGCCCAGAACACGGGCAATTCGTCGGCCATCAGCTCGACCGCATCACCATAGTCGGGCGCGGCCAGGTTGGCGATCCCGATCAGCCCGGGGTCACCCAGGTGCACCGGCGCGCCATGCACGGCCGGGAACCGCGACGTGATCTGTACCGCGCGGATGGCGTCGGCAGCCTTCATGGGGCGCATCGACACCACCAGCGGCCCGGCAAAGCGCCCGGCGGCAGCGGTGGCGATGTTGCTGCGGTACATGGCCACGTTGCAGCCCCGCTGTTGGTGGCGCAGCCGGATGCCGGCTTCGCCCAATGCCCACTCGAAACTGAAAGAACAACCGATGGCGAAGGCCACCAGGTCATCGCGCCAGAGTTCGCGCACGTCGGTCGGCTCGGCCACCAGCTCGCCATGGCGCCAGACGCGGTAGCGCGGCAGGTCGCTGCGCAGGTCGATGTCGTGGCCCAGCGTGGGCAGCGCCGGATCGCCCACCGAGCCGACGGCCAGCAAGGGACAGGGCCGCGGGTTGCGCTGGCAGTAGAGCAGGAAGTCGGCCGCGTCGGCCTGGGGCAGGATCACCAGGTTGGCCTGCACCAGATCGGCCGCCGCGCCGCTGGTATTGCCGTTGAAGTTGCTGGCGCGGATCTGCGCGCGCAGTGCGCCGCCGCGGGCGGCAGCGTCGGGGTCGAAGCTCAAGGGGGGCACGGCGGGGGCTCCGTCAAGACCGAAAGACTTATGGTGGCGGGCACCGAGGGTGGCGGCAAACAGATGTTTTCCCGCTCAGATCATCGATTTTTTCGATGCTTCGGTGCTGGCGGTGACGCCGGCAAGGTGTCGACCAGCGCCCGCTGTGCGCCCGATGCCGGGTCGTCTCGCCAGCTGGCGTGCAGCGGCAAAGGCGGCAGAGCCGCATCGCAGGCCAGCACCTTCAACGGCAGGCGCTCGGCCAGACGGTCGACCACCGCCCGTGGCAGGGTGGCCACGCCCAGGCCCGCTTCGACCATCTGCGCCATGGCACTGATCGACGACACCGTGTGCAGCCGCAGCGGCTCGAGGCCGGCGCGCTGCAGCAGCTCGGCCAGTGCCACTTGCGGCTGCGAGCCGCGCTGGAAGGTGAGCAGCTCTTGCGCGGCCAGGTCGGCCAGGTTCCAGCGCCGGCGTCGGTGCAGTGCAGCATGGCCGACAAAGACCATGGCCATCGGCGGCAGCGGTCGCGAGGGCAGGCCACCACCGGCCGGCAATGCGGCCAGCGCGATGTCCAGCGTGCCGCGCTGCAGCTGGTCGAGCAGCACGGGAGAAGTCTCGACCGTCAGCTCCAGCGCCAGTGACGGCTGGGCGGCGCGCAGGCCATGCACCCAGTCCATCAGCCACGAGTGCAGCACCGATTCGATTGCGCCCACGCGCAGCCGCAGCGGCTGTGCGTCCGCGGCGCCGAGTTCGGCCTTCAGCTCACGCTGCAGGGACAGCAGCTTCTCGGCATAGCCGAAGAAGCGCTGGCCCGCCACCGTGATGCGGAACTGCTTGTCGCGCCGGTCGAGCAGCAGGGTGCCCAGTTCCTGTTCGAGCGCGGCCACGCGACTGGACATGGCCGACTGTGTGAGGTGCAGCTTCTCGGCCGCACGCGTCACGCTGCGTAGCGTGACCACCCAGTAGAAGGCTTCGACAAATCGAAGGTTCATGGTGGCAGCTTCATGGCAATGCCGCAAATCGATCGTGCACCAGCGTCATCAGATGATGCACCGGCAGACCCGTGGCGCGCTGCACGGCATCGGCGTAGGGCGGCATGTTGGTGCATTCGAACACCAGGCTGGTGAGGGCCGGCTGGCGCCGCAGCAGGCGCCGCGCGACAGCGACCACGTCGGCCTCGGCTGCGGCCGGGTCCAGCGTGGGCAGGTCCTGCAGCAGCGTGCGCTGCAGGTGGCAGCCCGGCTGCAGGCCTTCGACCGGAGTGTCGGCCGGCGCGCCGGCCGCGGTCAGGTGCGTCGCACCGAGTGCCGCCGCATCGACCGTGATCACGCCGGGGCGCTGCAATGTGGGCAGCAGCAGCAGGCTCGAGGTCCACACCGGAACCGGCAGCGCCGCCTGCAGGGCGGCCTGAAACTGCACCAGAAAGCCGCAGCTGGTGGTGATGGCGCAAGCACCCCGCTCGACCAGGCCCAGCGCCGCCGCGACGAAGGGCTGCAGCAGTGCCAGCTCATGTTCACGCACGACGCGCTGCGGCGATGCCCCGCGCACGGTGAAGTATTCGACCGGCATGCGCCAGCTGGCCGGGTGGCCCACGTCGCCCGGGGGACGAGGGAACCGGGTGTCGAGCATCAGGACGCCCAGGCGGCGCCGCGACGGCACCTGCGGAATGAGGTTGGATCGAGCCACGCTACCCATGCTGCCGCCGATTGTCAGCACAAGCCGGTTTCTCGGTCGCCCTGGGGCAAGTCCGGATGAGACTGACCCCGGGCACGGCTCATGCTTGCGGCCCTGAACCCAGCAACCCTGTCGAGGACTGCCGATGAAACTCCCGCCCACGTTCCTGGCCGCCGCCGCGCTGCTGGCCACTGCCGTCGCAATCACGCCTGCCCAGGCGCAGACCAAGTGGGATTTGCCCGCCGCCTACCCGGCCAGCAACTTCCACACCGTCAACCTGGTCGACTTTGCCAACGATGTCGACCGCGCCACCGGCGGCAAGCTGAAGATCACCGTGCACGCGGGTGCGTCGCTGTTCAAGGCGCCCGAGATCAAGCGCGCGGTGCAGGGCGGGCAGGCGCAGATCGGCGAGATCCTGCTGGTGAACTTCCAGAACGAGTGGCAGCTCTTCGGTGCCGACGGCCTGCCCTTCCTGGCCGACAGCTACGACGAGGCGATGAAGCTCTACAAGGCTCAGAAGCCGCTGCTCGAGAAGAAGCTGGGCGAGCAGGGCATGATGGTGCTGTACGCCGTGCCCTGGCCGCCGCAGGGCATCTACACCAAGAAGCTGCTGGCCAGCGCCGCCGACCTGAAGGGCCTGAAGTGGCGCGCCTACAGCCCGGCCACCGCGCGCATCGCCGAACTGGTGGGGGCGCAGCCGGTCACGGTGCAGGCCGCCGAGCTGTCACAGGCGCTGGCCACCGGCGTCGTCGAAAGCTACATGTCCAGCGGCAGCACCGGCTACGACAGCAAGACCTACGAGCACCTGAAGTACTGGTACGACACCCAGGCCTGGTTGCCGAAGAACGCGGTGCTGGTCAACAAGGCGGCCTTCAACGCGCTCGACAAGGGCACCCAGGACGCGCTGCTGAAAGCGGCTGCCGACGCCGAGGTGCGTGGCCTGGCCGCCAGCAAGAAGACGAACACCGATTCGCTGGACAAGCTGCGTGCCAACGGCATGCAGATCCTGCCGCCGTCGCCGCAGCTCAAGGCCGACATGAAGAAGGTCGGCGACATCATGCTCAAGGAGTGGCTGGAAAAGGCCGGGCCCGAGGGCAAGCAACTGGTCGACGCGTACCGCAAGTAGGCACGCGACCCCCTCGTGCGCAAGCTGCTGGACGCGCTCTATGACGGCGCGGCGGCCCTGGCCGCGCTGTGCATGGTGGGCCTGCTGGGCATGGTGCTGCTGTCCATCGTCAGCCGGCAGCTGCACTTCCACCTGCCCGGCACCGACGCCTATGCCGGCTACCTGATGGCGGCGGCCGGCTTCCTGGCCTTGGCGCACACGCTGAAACGGGGCGAGCACATCCGCGTCACGCTGCTGATCACTGCGCTGAAGGGCAGGTCGCGACGGGCGCTGGAGCTGTGGGCGCTGGCCGTGGCCGTGCTGCTGTCGCTGCTGTCGGCCGGCTACGCCTGCCGGCTGTCCTGGCAGTCGTACAGCTTTCACGACATTTCAACCGCCAGTGACGCCACGCCACTGTGGATGCCGCAGCTGGCGATGGCCGCCGGCACCGTGATCCTGGCCATCGCCTTCATCGACGAGTTCGTGCTCGAGTTGCGCGGGCAGCGCGTGCAGACCGTGAGCGACGAAGCCTTGCACAACGAATAGGCGCGCATGAACGATCTTGCCATCACCGCGCTGCTGATCGTGGCGCTGTTCGCCATCCTGGGCAGTGGCGTCTGGATCGGACTCACACTGACCGGCGTGGCCTGGATCGGCATGGAGCTGTTCAGCTCGCGACCTGCGGGCGACGCCATGGCCGTCACCATCTGGGGCAGCGCCAGCAGCTGGACGCTGACCGCGCTGCCGCTGTTCGTGTGGATGGGCGAGATCCTGTTCCGCACGCGGCTGTCGCAGGACATGTTCCGCGGCCTGGCGCCGTGGATGCAGGCGCTGCCGGGGCGGCTGCTGCACGTCAACGTGATCGGCTGCGCGATCTTCGCCGCCGTCTCGGGCAGCAGCGCCGCCACCTGCGCCACCATCGGCAAGATGAGCCTGCCCGAGCTGAAGAGCCGCGGCTACCCCGACGGCATCGCCGTCGGCGCGCTGGCCGGTGCGGGCACGCTGGGCCTCCTGATCCCGCCTTCGATCATCATGATCGTCTACGGCGTGTCGGCCGAAGTCTCGATCTCGCAGCTGTTCATTGCCGGCGTGCTGCCGGGGCTGATGCTGGCACTGCTGTTCTCGGGCTACCTGATGGTGTGGGCGCTGCGGCACCCGCAGCTGGTGCCGCCGCCCGACCGCAGCCTGAGTCTGGCCGACAAGCTGCGCGAGTCGCGCCACCTGATCCCGGTGATGCTGCTCATCACCGCCGTGCTGGGCAGCATCTACGCCGGCATCGCCACCGCCACCGAAGCCGCTGCGCTGGGCGTGCTGGGCGCCTTGCTCATCAGCGCAGCACAGGGTGAACTGACCTGGAAAACCTTCAAGGACAGCCTGCTGGGCGGCACACGGCTGTACTGCATGATCGCGCTGATCCTGTCAGGCGCCGCCTTTCTGACGCTGAGCATGGGTTACATCGGGCTGCCGCGACACTTGGCCGAATGGATCGCGTCGCTGGGGCTGTCGAAGTTCGAGCTCTTGCTGGCGCTGATGCTGTTCTACATCGTGCTGGGCTGCTTTCTCGACGGCATCAGCATGGTGGTGCTGACCATGGGCGTGATCCTGCCCACGGTGCAGAGCGCCGGCATCGACCTGCTGTGGTTCGGCATCTTCGTGGTGCTGGTGGTCGAGATGGCCCAGATCACGCCGCCGGTGGGCTTCAACCTGTTCGTGCTGCAGGGCATGACGCGGCGCGAGATCGGCTGGATCTCGCGGGTGACCTTTCCCTTCTTCTTGCTGATGGTGGCCGCGGTGACGCTGATCTACGTCTTTCCGCAGATCGTCAGCTTCCTGCCGGCGCAGATGCACCGTTGAACTGGGGCAGATTGCCCGCGCTTCTCGGCGCTTGGGCAAGGTCGGGATTTCCTAGCATCGACAGACCTCTGGGCATGGTTGGCCCGAGCTGATCGCGAAGGAAGATTCATGTCGGACATGTCGGTTCCCCCGCTGACCCTGGTGCCCCGGGATGCTGCGGCGCTCGAGCCCAGGGGCAGTCGGCCCGCGGCTGCCGCGCCCAGCCAGATGCCCAGCCAGGCCGTGAGCTTCACAGCAAGCCCGCCGGCAAGCCAGACCCCCGGCAGCAGCGCGCCGATCGAGCAGCAGCGTTTTGCCTGGCCAACACCGTCGCTGCCTTGCTACCCGGCGCCGCAGCCAGCGACCGCGCCCGAGGCCTGCGTGATCGAGGGCCTGAACAACAGCACCATGGCCGGCCGCCTGATGCACTTCAACCCCGGTGCCGGCCTGGCCCACGTGCAGGTGTCGGCGTCGCGCACCACGTTGCCGCTGCGCTTTGCGCAGTTTCGCTGCCTGCGCCTGGCCAAGGCCGTGCATCCGCTGCCCTTCGACCCCACCGACACCACGCCGCTGGCGCTGACCGAACGCAAGGCGCACCCCTACCGCGTGCATCTGCATGGTGGCGGTCAGCTCGAGGGACGCACCATCACCCACGAGGAGACGGTCTACGGCCTGTTCCTGTTCGAACCGGTCGACGACAACGGTGCCGTGCGCCGCTGCTTCGTGCCCCGCAGCGCCTACAGCCACATCGACATCGGGCTGCGCCTGGGCGAGGCGCTGGTCGAGCAGCGCGCCGCCACCGCCGAGCAGGTCGGCGCCGCGCTCGACCGCCAGCAGCTGCTGCGCAATCAGAAGCTCGGCGAAATGCTGATCGTCAAGCAGCTGCTGTCGCCGGCAGAGTTGAGTGAGGCCATCGAAGAACAGGCCAGCATGCCGATGGTGCGCATCGGCCAGGCGCTGACGGCGCTGGGCTACATCACCGAATCCCAGCTGGAACAGGCACTGCAGCAGCAGCAGCACGATCGCGGCGTGCCGCTGGGCGAACTGCTGGTGCGCGAGGGCCACATCACACGCGCCGACCTGCAGACCGCGCTGGCGCGCAAGATGGGCTATCCGCTGGTCGACGTGGCCAGTTTCCCGATCGAGACCGAAGCACTGCAAAAGCTGCCCTTCGCCGTGGCGGCGCGGCTGCAGGCCTTGCCGCTGATGATGCGCGGCGGCCGCATGGTGGTGGCGCTGGAGGACCCGACGCTGCGCAAGTCGGTCGACGAGATCGAGTTCGCGTCGGGCTGCAAGGCGATCCCCGTGCTGGCACGCGCACGCACGCTGAGCGTGGCGCTGGACCGCGCCTACGAGCACATCGGCGTCGATGTGAATCAGACGGCCGACCCTGGTCACGGCATCGACTTCGAGATGGAAGACGCGGGCAAGCTGCTGGCCACGCTGGAGCAGGAGGTCGACGCGCCGGTCGACGCCGACAATGCACCCGTCATCGAGCAAAGCGACAACTCGCTGGTGCGGCTGATCAACAGCATGATCCTGGACGCCCAGGCGCAAGGCGTGTCCGACATCCACATCGAATGCGCGCCCGGGCGCGAAAAGGTCAAGGTGCGCTTTCGCCGCGACGGCGAGATGCGGCCCTACATGGAACTGCCGCCGACCTACCGCAACGCGCTGATCGCCCGCATCAAGATCATGTGCGACCTCGACATCGCCGAGCGGCGCAAGCCGCAGGACGGCAAGATCACCTTCGGTCGGTTCGTGCAGGGCCAGCGGCTCGAGCTGCGCGTGGCCACCATCCCGACCAACAACAACTGCGAAGACGCGGTGCTGCGACTGCTGGCGTCGGCCAAGCCGTTGCCGCTGGACAAACTCAACCTGAGCCCGCACAACCTCGAGCGGCTGCAGTTCGCGGTCGGTCGACCGTACGGCATGATCCTGTGCGTGGGCCCCACCGGTTCGGGCAAGACCACCACGCTGCATTCGGCGATGGGCTACATCAACACACCCGTGCGCAAGATCTGGACCGCCGAGGACCCGATCGAGATCACGCAACAGGGCCTGCGCCAGGTGCAGGTCAACTCCAAGATCGACTGGACCTTTGCGAAGGCACTGCGCGCCTTCTTGCGTGCCGACCCCGACGTCATCATGGTCGGCGAGATCCGCGACAAGGAAACCGCCGGCATGGCGATCGAGGCCTCGCTGACCGGCCACCTGGTGATGAGCACGTTGCACACCAACAGCGCCGCCGAAACGGTGACGCGCTTGCTCGACATGGGCATGGACCCTTTCAACTTCGCCGATGCGCTGCTGGTGGTGCTGGCGCAGCGCCTGGTGCGCCGCCTGTGCCCAAGCTGCGTACAGTCGCGCGACGCGTTGCCACAGGAGATCGAAGAACTGCTGGCCGACCACCAGCAGGTGTTTCGCGGTGCGGCCGACGCGCCGTCGGACGACACCGTGCTGGCCGACTGGATGGCCCGCTTTGGCCGTGGCGGCCGGCTACAGATGCACGAGGCCAAGGGCTGCAACAAGTGCGATCACACAGGCTTCAAGGGCCGTGCCGGCGTGCACGAACTGATGCACATGACGCCGGGCATCCGCAAGCTGGTGCAGACCGGCGGCCGCGCCGAGGAGATCCAGCACGAGGCGCTGGCCGCCGGCCTGCGCACCTTGCGTCAGGACGGCATCGAGAAGGTGCTGGCCGGCGTGACCACGATCGGCGAGGTGCGCGCGACCACCAACGCCTGAGCGGCGCCGCCGCGCGTGCTCAGGCGCGTCCGCGCGCCAGCCGGTGCGCCACCACCGACAGCAGCAAGCGCAGGTCCAGCGGCTTGGTCAGGTAGTCATCGAAGCCTGCGTCACGGGCGCGTTCCAGGTCTTCGGCCATCGCATTGGCGCTGACGGCAACCACCGGCAGTGCGCGTGTGTCGCTGTGGGCACGCAGCCGGCGCAGCACCTCGAAGCCGTCCATGCCGGGCAGCTGGATGTCCAGCAGCACCAGGTCGAGCGGCTGCGACTGCGCCATCTGCAGACCGGTCTCGGGGTCGCTGGCCAGGCTCAGGCTGACCTGGGGCAGGCTGGACAGCATGCCCTCGACCACGATCTGGTTGACCGGGTTGTCCTCGATGTACAGCACACGTCCAGCCACCGCGGCCAGCGTGGCGTCGGCAGGCGCGGGGGCATCGGCCAAGGTCGACGACGCCGGCGCGCCGGCGTCGGCAGCGCCGCCACGTGGCCACTCGACCCAGAAGGTGCTGCCCACGCCAGGTTGACTGCGCACGCCGATGCGCCCGCCCATCAGCTCCATCAGTGCCTTGCTCAGCGCCAGGCCGATGCCCGTGCCCTCGACCGCACTGCGGTCGGCGTCCAGCCGCTCGAAGGCCTGAAACAGGCGCTGCTGATGCTCGGCGCTGAGGCCGGGGCCGGTGTCGCTGATTTCCAGCCGCAGCGTCTGCGCGTCAGACCAGCCACCGATGCTGACACCGCCCCCGGGCTGGTTGTACTTGACGGCGTTGGACAGCAGGTTCAGCAGCACCTGGCGCAGCCGCATGACGTCAGTGTGCAGGCGCGCCTGGCCGGCGGGCAGGTCGTGCAGCTGAAGCTCGACGCCACGCTCGCGGGCCATCGGCTCGATCATCTGCAGACATTCGCGCATCACCTGGTCAAGATCGACATCGACCGGCTGCAGCGCCAACGTGCCCGACTCGATGCGCGCCAGGTCGAGCACCTCGTTGATCAGCTGCAGCAGGTGGGCGCCGCCGCGCTGGATCTGGCGCACGCGCTCGAGCTGACTCTCACTGGGCGGCTCGGCACGGTCGCTGGCGATCAGCTGCGCAAAGCCGAGCACCGCGTTCAGCGGCGTGCGCAGCTCGTGCGACATGCGCGACAGGAACTCGGACTTGGCACGGTTGGCACGTTCGGCCTCGTCGCGTGCCGCGATCAGGCTGCGCTCGGCCGCGACGCGTTCGGTGACGTCGGTGTAGGTGCGCACCTGGGCGCCGTCGGGTGCCGGATGCAGCTGCACCTCGATCACGCGGCCGTCGCTGCGCTGGCGCCGGTAGTGCAGGTCGGTCCACAGCGCCGAGCCATCACCGCCCACGTAGCGGGTCGCGGCCTCGAACCAGCTCTTGCCGCGGGCATCGGCCTGGGGCGTCAGCACGCTGTTGCGCATCTGCCACTCGATCATCGCGCGCAGGGTCGGCTGCTGGCGCAGCTGCGGCTCGGGAACCTGCGTCAGGTCGAGCGCGCGCCGGTTCCAGGCTTCGATGTGACCGTCGGCCGCAATGCTCAGCACGCCCTGCGACAGGCTGTCGAGCGTGGACTCCAGCACCCGCGTCTTGGCCGCCAGCAGCTCGCTGGTCTGCTGCAACTCGGCGGACGCATGCCGGATCGCACTGATGTCGGTAAACAGGCCGACCGCGCCGATCTTCACGCCGGCGGCATCGAACAGCGGTGTCGGGTTGTTCTGGCAATGCACCAGCGTGCCGTCGCTGCGCCGCAGGCTCACTTCGTAGCTGTCGGGAAACCCTTGCGCGCGGCGCTGGATCTGATGGCGAAAGATGGCCTCGTTCTCGGCGTCGACGAACTCGAAGATGCGGCGGCCCATCAACTCGCTGCGCTCGAGGCCCAGCAGCCTGCACATCGCCGGGTTGACGTCGGTGGTGCGCTGCTCGTTGTCGACGAACCAGACGCCCTGTTCCGTATTCTGCAGAAGCAACTGCAGCGTGCGTTCGTGCCGCTGATTGGACTGCTCAGCGGCCTCGCGCGCGGTGATGTCGATGGCCACCAGCGTGAAGCCGCCGTCGGGCATGTCGGTTCGTCGCGTCTCGACCACGCGGCCGTCCGGGCGCACCCGGCGCACCGACTGCGCCCCCGGCAGCGCCGTCACCGCCTTGCGGCGTGCTGCCGCCGCCTCGGCGCCAAGTTCGCCGAATTCGCCGCGGCTGGCCATCTCCTGCATCATCTCGCGCAAGCTCACGCCCGGTCGCGCCAGCGCCGCGTCGGCCCCGCTCAGCTCGATCATGTGCTGGTTCCAGGCCACCAGGCGCTGCTGGCTGTCGAACATCGCCACACCTTCGCCCAGATGGTCCAGCACGCGGCGCAGCAGCGCTTCGTTGTCCTGCGCGCGGCGGTGCCGTTCGGTCTCGGTGACGCGGGCCAGCGCCAGTTCGCGCCGCTTCTTTTGCCGCAGCCGCGCCGTCAAGGCCAGCCCCGAGCCCACCAGCAGCAGCATCACCCCGCCCGCAAGCTCGTAGCGCGGCCATACGGTTTCAAACAACGCCACGCGCAAGGCCATGGGCGCCACCGCCGCACATGCGAACCAGGCGGCGGCAAGCCCGTCGTACAGCGACTTCATCATGCCGGCCAGTGCCACCGCACCGATGATCAGCACCAGGGCCACGCGGCTCTCGGCCGTCAACGGGTCAGGCGGCAGCAGTGCGAGACTTCCCCAGGCCAGACCATGCAGCAGCGCGGTCGCCTGCAACCAGGGCAGCCATGACCCGATGGCGACATCGGCGCCAGCAGCCGCCTGGGCTTGCACGCGTCGCGCCATCAACCAGCGCAAGCCCAGTACAGCCGCCATCAGCAGCAGCCACGGCCCCAGGGCCAGGACGGGCGCCTGCCCCTGCAGCATCCACACGGCCAGCAGCGCGCCACCCAGACTGCCCAGCGTGATCGCACCCAGGCTGCGCACATGACCCTGCACCTGTTCGCGACGCGATTCGGCTCTAACGGCGTGGTCATCGACAACGCCGGCGGGCGTGGTGGAGGAAACGTTGTGCATGACCCATTTTGGCGCCATTGCAGATCGGTCAGCTGGGCATAAGCCCCTGCACCAGCCGACCGCTGGGCATCAGCCGCAAGGGCGCAGCTGCACGTGGTGCCGGGCGTGCCGGCGCTGCTGCGAGCGCTTCAGCCGGGTGCCGAAATCAGGAACTCGAGCAGCAGCATCGCGCCCCAGGCCAGGCCACCCGCCGCCAGCAGCAGCAGGGCCGCGCGCAGCACGCGCAGCAGCGTCGATGCAGCCGGCGCTGCCTGCCGGGGACCCTGGCGATCGGCCGAGACCTCGAGCAAATCCTGCCAGCCGCAGCCGTCGCTGCGGCAGCGGTAGCGCCGCCAGTCGTCAGCGTCCCAGCGGCGCTTGTCGTTGGCGGTGCGCAGCACCCGCTTGACGCGGCTGCCACAGCGCGGACAGCGGCGACGGGAAAGGTTGACGACAGCTTCTGACACGGTGCGGGTTGAACAGGCTGGGTGTGCTGGGAACGGCGGTCAGATTCGGTCCCGGATCGGGATGCGACGGCATTGTGCCCAGCCGGCCTGCGAAGCGACGCCAGTGCGCCGACGTGCTGGCCGTCGATGCGCAGGAGTGCGCACGCGCACCCCGGTCGACCCCGTGACCCGGGGGCGCACGCACAGGCCGCACAAGCCGCACAGGCCGTACAAGCACTACGCGGCGTCGGCCACCAGCTGGCGAAAGGCCTGTTCCAGATTGCGCACGAAGCGCGGGGTGTCGAACAAGGCGCCCTCGGCCCGCACCCGACGCAGCTGTTCGCGCAGGTGCCGGCAATCGGCGCCCGACATCGCCAGCGCGACCGCCTTGTCGGCGTAGGCCTGCGGGTTGTCAGTCACCAATTCAGGCAGGCCGGCTGCAGTCAACAGCGCACCGGCCATGCGCGACGCGAAGGTCTGGCCCGCGCGCGTGAGCACCGGCAGACCCATCCACAAGGCGTCATTCGCGGTGGTGCCGCCGTTGAACGGGTAGGCATCGAGGAACAGGTCGGCCACGGCGTAACGGGCCAGGTAATCCGGTGGCAGGGCGCGCGGCGCGAACACCAGGCGATCGTCTGACACCCCGCGCACCAGGGCCTCGCGGCGCAGGTTCTCCTGCGCCCAGGGGTTGTCGGCCAGCAGCCACAGCACGCTGCCGGGCACGCGGCGCAGGATGTCCATCCACACGCCGAACATCTCGGGTGTGTACTTGTAGTTGTTGTTGAACGAGCAGAAGACGAAGGCACCGTCGGGCAGGCCGCAGCTCTGGCGCGTGGGTGCCGGGCTGCTCTGGCGCTGGCGGTCGCTGACCTGGTAGACGTCGGGCAGGTACAGCGGTCTTTCCGAATAGAAAGGCTGCGCCGATTCGGGGATCAGGAAGCGGTCGGCGATCACGTGGTCGATGAAGGGCAGCCCGGTGGTGGCGGGCAGGCCCAGGTAGGTGATCTGGATCGGCGCCGGCCGCCAGGCCAGCATGTTGGCGCGCGCGCCCAGGGTCTGGCCCTGCAGGTCGACCAGGATGTCGATCTCGTGCCGTCGGATCAGCGCCGCCGCGTCGGCGTCACTCAGCCCGTGGATGCGCTCGAAATGGTCCATGCCGTCGATCACGCGCTGGCGCAGCGATGATCCATCCTCACGGCTCCAGTCGAAGCCGTAGATCTCGAAGCGGTTGCGGTCATGCAGCTCGAACAGCTCGACCGTCAGCATCGCCACCGGGTGCAGGCAGAGGTCACCCGAGCAATAGCCGATGCGGATGCGTTCGTGACCGTAGGGTCGATCCGGTGCCAGCCGCGGCACCTCAAGCTCGACCTTGTTGTGCACGAACTGGCGTGCCGCTTCCAGCTGGGCCTGCGGATCCTCGGACAGGCTGATCATCGCCAGCGCCGACGTGCAGCGGCGCATCAGGTCCTCGTCCAGCCCCGGCATCGGCTCGTACACCGGCCACAGGCATTGTTTGGCGCGCAGGAACACCCAATGGTGGATGACGTCGGGCTGCTGCGGCTCGACCTGCAGGCTCTTGCACAGGCAGGCCAACGCATCGGCCAGACGACCATGATCCTCATGGTGGCGGCCCAGGTTGTTCAGTGCCAGCAGCAGGAAGGGGCGCTGCTCGGGGTCGTCGGCGCGGGCGTGGGTCTCGATCCACAGCCACTGCGCGATGGCGGCGTCGTTCTGCCCCAGGCGCTCGTGCACCAGCCCGAGGTTGAAGCGCGGCTGCAGAAACGCCGGCGCCAGGTTCAGCGCCTGGCTGTAGGCCTCGCGCGCACCAGCGAGATCGTTCTCGCCAAACAACAGCACGCCCAGGTTGAACCAGATCAGGTGGTTGTGCGGCGTGCGGTTGCGCTGCAGCCAGGTGCGGTAGAGCACCGCGGCCAGCGGGTTCTGGCCCTGGCCCGCCAGGCGATTGGCCGCCTCCAGCAGGTCCATCAGACCGAGATCCCCGCGCCATGCCGCCAATGTCGCCTGCTCGAATCCGCCTTCGACCTCTGGCTTCGTGTTCTCGTCCATCGCCGCCCCAGGGCCGCACGACGGCCCGCCCAGAATGAATCAAGCCAGACCGGCAATGAAGCCGGGCTGGCTTGGCGAGTCTAGAGGTTCGATGCTCAGGGGAACAGCAGGTCGTAGGCCGCCTGCCCCAGCGAGCCCAGGATCGCATCCTTCTGATCGCCGCTGAGCGCGGTCTGATAGCTCGCCAGCGCGCCGACCTGCGCGGCACTGAACGAGGCGACCTGCGACAGTGTCAGCTCGCCGATGTTGGACGAGGTGATGGCGCCCAATTGCGCGTTCGACATGGCCGTGATCTGTGTCGTGCTCAGCGAACGCATCTGCGACGCCGTCATCGCCGTCACCTGCGCGTTGTCGAGCTTGGTCACGTCGACGGCGGCGATCTGCGAGTTCTGCAACGCCGTGATGTCGATCGACTGCAGCTTGGCGTCGGCCAGCGCATTCAGCTGGGCGCCGCTGAACGAACGCAGCTGAGCCGTCGTCAATTGTCCGATCTGGGTCAGCGACATCGTGTCGACGCTGGTGCCCAGGTCGCTGATCTGCGCGCCGGTCAGCGCGCTGACCTTGTTGCCCAGGTTCAGCAGCAGCGCTTCGGCCGGGTTGCTCAAGGTGGCCTGCAGCTGGGCGCTGCTCAGGGCCTGGATCTGGGCGTCGGTCAGCGCGGCCACCTGAGAGCCCTTCACCGTCGTGAAGTTGAGCGCGCCGACCTGGCTGGCCGACAGATCGGACATCTCGGTCAGCTTGGGCATGATCAGGGCGACCTGCGCGTCCGACAGCGCCTGCACCTGATCCGACGTGAGCGCGTTGACCTGGCGGCTGGTCAGCGACGAGAGCACGCCGTTGCTCAGGCCAGTGATCTGGTCGACGCCAAGGTCGGCGATGTCGGCTGCGGCCGCCAGGTCGTTCAGCACCGCCAACTGCGGCTGGCCGAGCGACCGCAACTGCGTCTGCGAGAAGCTGGCGATCTGCGCGTTGGTCAGGCTTTGCAGCTGCGAGGTGCTGAGCGCGGACACCTGCGCGGTGTTCAGCGACTGCACCTGCGCGGTCGACAGGTTGCCCAGGATGGCGCCGAGCTGCGTGGCGCCGAGCGCGCGCACCTGGGTGCTGCTCAGGCTCTGCACCTGCGTCGAGCTCAGGAACTGCAATTGTGTGGACGAGAGTGCGGCCAGCTGCCCGGTCTGCAGGGCCTGCAGATCGGCAACCTCCATCGCCCCGATCTGGCCCGCATTCAGGCTCTGGATCTGCGTATTGCCCAGCGCCTGCACCTGCGCCGTGGTCAGCGCCGCGATCTGGCTGTAGGCCATCAGCGCGATCTGGCTGGTGCTGAAGGCGCGCACCTGGGCGGTGCTCAGCGCCGACACGTCGGTGCCCAGGCCGCTGACCTGGCTGGCGCTCAAGGCCTGCACCTGTGCGCTCTGGAAGCTGGCCTTGAGCGCGCCGATGTCGTAGGACTCGAGTGCCTTCACCTGGTCGGTGGTGAGCGCGCGCGATTGTGTGCTGGTCAGGCTGTCGATCTGGGTGTTGCTGAGCGCACGCACCTGCTCGGTGCTGAGTGCTGCAACCTGTGTCGTGCTCAGCGCCGCAATGGCGCCGGTGCCCAGCGCCGCCACGGCCGAAGAGCTCAGTGCCTGCAGCTGCGTGGTGTTCAGTGCGCGCACCTGCGCGCTGGTCAGGGACGCGGCCTGCGTGCTGGTCAGCGCGGCCATCTGCACGGTGCTCAACGACGCCACCTGACCCGTTGACAGCGCGCTGACCTGCGCTGTGCCCAGCGAGTTGATCTGCTCTTCGGTCAGCGACGAGATCTGGTTGGTCTGAATCTTCGCGCGCAACGCCACCAGGTCGGCCTGCTCCAGCGCCTTGATCTGGTTGGCCGTCAGCGCGGTGACCGAGGCGGCGCTCAGGCCGGCCGCCTGACTGTCGCTCAGGCTGCGGATCTGTTCGGTGCTGAGCGCGCGAATCTGATCGGTCTTGAGGGCGGCGATCGCGGTCGAGCTGAAGGCCGCGATCTGCTCGTTGCTCAGCGCCTGGATCTGGCCGGTAGTGGCGTCGGTGCTCAGGGCGCGCGCCTGCGCCGTGGTCAAGGCGCCGATCTGCGTCTCGGTCAGCGCCGCCACCTGGTCGCTGGTCAGTGCCGCGACCTGGCCGGTCGTGAAGGCCGCGATCTGCGTGGTGGTGAACGACTGCACCTGGTCGGTGCTCAGCGCGGCAATCTGGTTGGCAAGCAGCGTGGGCAGCAGCGACTGCACGGTGCTGTAGGCCAAGGCCTTCAACTGGCCGCCGGACAACTGACGTGCCGCCGCCGAGCTGAGCTTGGCGACCTGGCCGTCGGTCAGGCTCTGCACCTGCTCCTGACTCAGGGCCTGGATCTGCTCCGTCTTCAGCGCGGCAATGGCCGCGGTCGACAGCGCCGAGATCTGTTCGTTGCTCAGCGCACCGATGCCGTCACTGTCGGCGGTCAGCGCCAGCACCTGCGCGGCGCTGAGCGCGCCGGCCTGGGTGGCCGTCAACCGGCCCAGCTGGTCGGAGCTGAGCGACTGCACCTGCGCCGTGGTCAGGCCGCGCACGGCGGCGGTGGACAGTGCGCTCAGGCGGTCGCCGGTCAGCGCCCCGACACCGCTGCTGTCGGCCGTCAACGCGCGCACCTGCGCCGAGGTCAGCGCACCGAGCTGACTGTCCGACAAGCTCTGCAACTGCGCCGAGCCCAGACTGTGCACCTGCGCCGTGGTCAGCGCGGCAATCGCCGCCGTCGACAACGCAGCCATCTGGTCACTGCTGAGCGCGACGACCTGGTCGGTCTTGAGCGCGCTGACCTGTCCGTTGAGCAGGGCCCCCACCTGCTCGTCGGACAGGCTGTGCACCTGAGCGGTGGTCAGCGCCTGCATCTGGCTGGTGTTGAAGGCGCTGATGCTGGCCTGCGTCAGTGCGCCGACTTGTTCGGTCGTCATTCCGGCCACTTGCGCATTGGTCAGCGAGCGAATCTGGTTGGCGCTGAGGTTCTTGACCTGCGTGTCGCTGAGTGCGGCCACCTGGTTGGTCTTCAGCGACTTGATCTGCGTGCCGGTCAAGGAGCTGATCTGGCCGGTGCCGATGGCCTGCATCTGCGAGCTGGACAACAGCGCCAGCTGCTTGGTGCTCAGCGACGCGATCTGGCTCCCCAGCACGTCGATGGCGCCGAGCTGGCTGGAGGTGAGTGCCTGCACCTGCGTCGAACTCATGGCGCCAACCTGGGTTGTGCTCAAGGAACGCAGCTGTTCTTCGGAAAGGGCCTGCACCTGTTTGGCCGACAGTGCCCTCACCTGGGTGGTGGACAGCGAGCCCAGTGCGGCGTCGAGCTGCGCGGCCGTCAGCGACTGGATCTGGGTATTGGTCAGTTGCTCGCCGGCGTCGTCTTCAAGGGCCTTGATCTGGTCGGCCGACAAGGCCTTGAGCTGGGTGGAAGTCAGCGCCTTGATGTTCTCGGTCTTGATGGCGTCGATCTGGTCGTAGGCCATGCCGGCCAGCTGCGCCGTCGTCAACGCCTTCACCTGCCCCGTGCTCAGGACGTTGATCTGGCCGGTGGTGAAACCGAATTGCGTCTGGTAAGGCGTGAACGCACCCAGCTGCGAGCCGCTGAGCGACCCGATGACCACGCTGTCGTAGCCCGTGTCGGTGTAGCCGATGGCGGCGATCTGATCGGGCGACAAGGCCTTGAGCTGGTCGGCCGTCAAGGTCTTGATCGCCGCCGAATTCGCCGACTTGATCTGTTCGGTCGACAGCGTCGCTATCTGATCGACGGTATACGACTTGAAGCTGGTGATGGCAGTCATGTTTGATCCTTGACGTACGTGGTCCCTGTCGACAGCACGAACGTGCAAGGGCAGACCCGGCGGGTCTGGCCTGCAGGCGTGCTGCCACTGAAGAACAGGGCTGACCTGGGCATGTGGCGATCGGCGGGCCGGCCAAGCGCAACGACAGCGTCCCTCGACCACCGCCGCCACGACCCGTGCAAACCAACCTGACGCCCGACGACACTGCCGCATCCCGGGCCATGGCACGGGTCAAGGCGCTGTCATCGACGGTGTTCTCGACACATCCAGGCAATCCTTGAATGCATCGTTGACGCAAGGCCATGTTGGCCGTGAACACCGCCACTCGATGGCCGGTGAAGCACCGAAATTCCCAGACAGTTCGAACGTTGTGCCCGTTCAGCACCCGTCTCGTGCGGGGCCGGCCGGGGTCGCAGCCGCCTGAAGCGAACTCAGCGATGGCGCGCTTCAGGGGCGCGCTTCAACGCATTTCAGTTCAGCGCGTCGAACAACCACACCTCGACCGCGTCACCGGCGGCCACCGACGACTGCTCGTGCCCCAGCACCACCAGCGCGTTGGCCTCGACCAGCGAGCGCAGGATGCCCGCGCCCTGCGAACCGGTCGGCCGCACCTGCCAGCCGCCGTCGGCGGCACGCTCGACGATGCCGCGCTGGAACTCGGTGCGCCCGGGGCGCTTGCGGATCGGCGTGCTGCAGCGCGCCGACAGCGTGACCAGCGGTTCGACCCGGGCGCCGGCCAGCGCCAGCAGCGCTTCACGCGCAAAGGCGTAGAAGGTGACCAGCGCGGCCACCGGGTTGCCGGGCAGCGCAAACAGCCAGGCGCTGCCGCCAGGGCCGCGCAAAGGGCCGAAGGCAAAGGGCCGGCCCGGCCGCATCGCCACCTTCCAGAAGGCGACGTCGCCCATCTCGGCCAGCAGCTGGCGCGTGTAGTCGGCCTCGCCGACGCTCACACCGCCGCTGGTCAGCACGGCATCGGCCTCGGCCACCGCACGCTCGAAGGTCGCGCGCAGCGCCGCCGGGTCGTCGCGCACCAGGCCGAGATCGATCACCTCGACCCCGAGTCGCTGCAACGCAGCGCTCAGGCTGTAGCGGTTGCTGTCGTAGATGCAGCCGGGTTCGAGCGACTGACCAGGCGCCCGCAGCTCGTTGCCGGTGGAAAACAGGGCCACGCGCAGACGGCGCCGCACGGTCAGCGTCTCGAAGCCGAGTGACGCCGCCAGGCCCAGGTCGGCCGGCCGCAAGACCCGGCCAGCAACCAGGGCCACGCCGCCGCGGGCCAGGTCTTCGCCGCGTCGGCGCCGGTTCTCACCGGCGCGCACCACGCCGGCGGCGATAGTCACCCACGCGCCATCGGCCAGGCACAGCTCCTGCGGCACCACGGTGTCACAGCCGGCCGGCATCACGGCGCCGGTCATGATGCGCAGGCACTGGCGCGGCAGCACGCGGCCGGCAAACGGCGCGCCAGCATAGACAGTGCCCACGGACTGCAGCTGCAGCGGCCCGTCGCCGGCGAGCGCGGCACCGTCGAAGGCATAGCCGTCCATCGCCGAGTTGTCGTGCGCCGGCACGTCGATCGGCGAGACCAGGTCGGCCGCCAGCACGCGCCCCAGGCCATGGGTCAATGCGACCGGCTCGATGTCGGTGATGGGCCGCAACACCTGCCGGATGGCCTCGCGCGCCTGGGCAACGCTGAGCTGGGGGTCGCCAGCGGTCAGGGGAGAAGGACCGAGTTCGGACATGGGATCGATGCTTGGTGGTACGCAGGCGTTCGGGGCCAGCCCGCCAGCGGCTGCGCCAGGGCCTTGCATTCTGCGGCCAAGCGGCCGACGCGCGGCGATCTATGCACGCGACTACATATCGCCGGCTTCAACCACGACCGACAGAATCGGCGCCCACGTCCTTTTCCCCATCCCCGTGCCGCAAGTCCGGCCCATCCCATCGCCGCATGTCAGAAAGCCTGGCACTCGCTCTGCAACTCATCACCCAGGCCGACACCCAGCTGCTGGGCATCGTCTCGCTGTCGCTGCGTGTCAGCCTGACGGCCTGCGTGCTGGGCGCCCTGCTCGGGCTGCTGGCCGGGGCCTGGCTGGCAGTGGCACGCTTTCCGGGCCACGGGCTGCTGGTCTGGCTCGTCAACACGCTGCTGGCCTTGCCGGCCGTGGTGGTGGGCCTGCTCGTCTATCTGCTGCTCAGCCGCTCGGGCCCGCTCGGGTCCTGGGGCCTGCTGTTCACGCCCACAGCGATGGTGTTCGCGCAGGCCATCCTGGTGCTGCCGCTGATTGCCGCCCTGTCGCGCCGCCTGGTGCACGACAGCCTGGCCCAGGGCGGCTACCAGCTGCGCTCGCTGGGTGCCGGGGCGCTGACCGCCGCACTGCTGATGCTGCTGCACGAGCGGCTGGCGGTGGTCACGGTGCTGCTCACCGCCTTCGGCCGTGCAATCGCCGAAGTGGGTGCGGTGATGATCGTCGGCGGCAACATTGCCGGCGTCACGCGCGTGATGACGACCACCATCGCGCTCGAAACCAGCAAGGGCGACCTGCCGCTGGCGCTGGCCCTGGGGGCCGTGCTGCTGGGCGTGGTCGGGCTGATCAACGCCGCGATCGCGCTGCTGCCCACGCGCGAGCCGGCGATGTCCGAGGCCATGGCATGAACGCGCCCGAAGCGCACGTGGCGCAGGTGGCGCGCGTGGCGATGGCCGTCGCGGCCGCGCCACCGGCACCGCCGCTGATCAGCCTGCACGCGGCCGGCATGAACTTCGGCCACACGGTAGCGCTGAGCGGCATCGACCTCACGCTGCGTCGCGGCCAGCGGCTGGCCCTGATCGGGCCCAACGGTTCGGGCAAGACCACGCTGCTGCGCCTGCTGCACGGCGTGCTTGAGTCCAGCAGCGGCGAACGCAGCGTGTCAACACTGCAGCCCGAGGGCCGCGCACCGCGCATGGCCATGCTGTTCCAGCGGCCCTTCCTGCTCAACCTGTCGGTGCGGCGCAACCTGCTGCTGGCGCTGTGGCTGGCCGGTGTGCCGAGCGCCGAGCGCCGCGCACGCACCGATCAGGCACTGCGCCGCATCGGCCTGGCAGACCTGGCGCTGCGGCCGGCCACCACGCTGTCGGGTGGCCAGCAGCAGCGGCTGGCGCTGGCGCGCGCCTGGTCGCTGCAGCCCGACATCCTCTTGCTGGACGAACCCACAGCCAGCCTCGACCCCGGCGCGAAGGCCGAGGTCGAGCAGGCAATCGAGGACCTGGGGCGCGACGGCATCACCGTGGTGATGAGCACGCACAACCTGGGCCAGGCCAAGCGACTGGCCACGCATGTGGCCTGCCTGGTGGACGGCCGGCTGGCCGCGCTGGCGGCGACCGACGATTTTTTCAGCCAAGCGCTGCCGCCCGCGGCCGCAGCTTTCATTCGAGGAGAGAACCCATGGATCTGAACCTGATCAGCCGCCGTGCCGCACTGGCACTGACGCTCGCGTTTGCCACGGCCCTGCCGGCGCAGGCGCAGGACAAGGCCATCGTGATGGCCAGCACCACGTCGACCGAGCAGTCGGGATTGTTTGCGCACCTGATGCCGGCCTTCAAGAGCGCCACCGGTATCGACGTGCGCGTGGTGGCGGTGGGCACGGGCCAGGCGCTGGACATGGCCCGCCGCGGCGACGCCGACGTGGTGTTCGTGCACGACACCGCTGCCGAGCAGAAGTTCGTGGCCGAAGGCCTTTCGGTTCAGCGTCGCAACGTGATGTACAACGACTTCGTGCTGGTGGGCCCGGCCAGCGATCCGGCCGGCACGCGCGGCAAGGACATTGCTGCTGCGCTGAAAAAGCTGGCCGGCAGCAATCAGGCCTTCGTGTCACGCGGCGACAAGAGCGGCACCCATGCGGCTGAACTGCGACTGTGGAAGAAGGTCGGCATCGACCTGGCCACGGCCAAGCCGCCCGGTTACAAGGAATGCGGCTGCGGCATGGGCCCGGCGCTGAACATCGCCTCGTCGAGCAATGCCTACGTGCTGACCGACCGCGGCACCTGGCTGTCGTTCAAGAACCGCGGCGACCTGACCATCCTGGTCGAAGGCGACAAGAGCCTGTTCAACCAGTACGGCGTGATGGTGGTCAACCCGGCGAAGCATCCGCACGTGAAGTCGGCGCTGGCCCAGCAGTTCGCCGACTGGGTGGTGTCGCCGGCTGGCCAGGCGACGATCAACGGCTACACCATCGGTGGCCAGCAGCTGTTCTTTGCCAATGCGGGCGACTGATCGACAACGCGTCCGGCCGCCCCGCGCGTTCTGCGGCAACATGCCGTCATGAACGAAACTGCCGACAACGAGACCCCGGACGACGAGACCCTGATCCGCAGTGCCCGTGCGGCGCAGACGCGGGCGCTGGCCGCCGGTGATCTTGACGCGGTGGCGCGCCACTGGACGTCCGACGTCACGGTCCGCCGCGCGCTCGGGCATGCGGTCAGCGGGGTCGAGCAGGCGCGGCAGATGCTGCAGCCGGGCGCGGGCAACCCGCTGATCTACCAGCGACAGGCCCTGCACGTCGAGGTCAGCGCGCACTGGCCGCTGGCCTGGGAAGAGGGACGCTGGACGGCACACCCAGGCCGCGCCGACGCAGCACCCGTGATGGGCGGCCGCTACGGCGCGCAATGGGTGCGGCGCGACGGCCAATGGCTGATTCGCAGCGAGGTCTTCGTGGCCCTGCATGGCGAAGGCAGCGGCTTGTCTGCAGCAGCCCTGCCTTGAGCCAAGGGGCTGGGGGCGGGGGCGGCGCAGCCGGCGGTGAAGGCGCCGACAATCGTTGCCATTGCCATTGCCATTGCCACTACCACTGCCCTGCCCCGCCCTTCGCATGAAAGCCCGCAGCGTCCATCTGCAATACAGCTTCCGCGCCGCCGATGATCAAGGCGGACAGCGCGGGGCCGACGTGCACAACCCGCTGTTCGAGCTGCTGTCGGCAATTGCCGAGCACGGTTCGATCCAGCACGCAGCCAAGGCCATGGGGGCGTCGTACCGCCATGTCTGGGGCGCCTGCAAACAATGGGAAAGCCAGCTGGGCGAACCCCTGCTGCACTGGGTGCAGGGGCAGCCGGCACGGTTGACCCCGTTTGCGCAGCGGCTGCTGTGGGCCGAGAAGCGTGCGCGCTCGCGCCTGGTGCCGCACATCGAGGCGCTGCGCGCCGAGCTCGAGCGCGTGCTGGTCGACGCTCTGGACGGCAGCCAGCAGGTGCTGTCGGTGCATGCCAGCCACGACCTGGCGCTGCCGCTGCTGCGCGATCTGGCGTCCCCGCTGGGCCTGCATGTCGACTTGCGTTTCGCCGGCAGCATGGATGCGTTGCGCGCGCTGGCCGAGGGGCGCTGCATGGTCGCCGGCTTCCATGTGCCGCCGCTGGTGGACAACCGCAACCTGTTCGCACGCGGGCTCAAGCCGCTGCTCAAGCCCGGGCAGCACAAGCTGATCGGCTGCATGCAGCGCAGCCAGGGCCTGATGGTGGCGCGCGGCAACCCGCTGTCGTTGCTCGACATGGCCGACGTGGTGGCGCGCGGGGCGCGTTTCATCCACCGGCAGCAGGGTTCGGGCACACGGCTGCTGGCCGAACACCTGCTGGCCCAGCAGGGCCTGGCGCCCGCGGCCGTCCAGGGTGGCGCCGCGCATGCCGAGACCAGCCACCTGGCCGTGGCCGCCGCCGTCGCCGCCGGCGTCGGTGACGTGGCGCTGGGCATCGAAGCCGCCGCGCGCAGCTTCGATCTCGACTTCGTGCCGCTGGTGAGCGAGGAGTACCACCTGGTCTGTCTGGCGGCGGCGCTGGACCAGCCGCCCGTGCAGGCCCTGCGCCAGCTGCTGCAGGACGCGCCATGGGCGCAGGCCCTGGCCACGCTGCCGGGTTACCGCGTCAACCGGCCGGGCGAGGTGCTGTCGCTGACCAAGGCCCTGCCCTGGTGGCAGTTCCGCACCCCCAAGGCGGCGGTTGCCGATGTCATCGAGACTTGCCGTTAGCGATCGACCGGCGTTCAGACAACAGGGCCCGACGGCGGTCGGGGCAGGCCGCAGCACAATCGGCGCTGTGCACAATGCCAGGCACGCGCCAGCCCGGACCGCCCGGCCCGGATGCCGTTTCACCGAACCTGAAGAGCCGCAGCAGTACCCATGGCCGACGACAAGACGCGCGATCTCATGCTCCCTGCCACGTTGACCATCGTCGACGACGATGGCGACTACCGCGAGTTCCTGGCGCAACACCTGCGTGCCCAGGGCCTGCGGGTGCGCACCTTCAGCGACAGCAACCACTTGCTGGCCGATGGTGACCCCTTTGGCGACGCGTTCTACATCATCGACCTGATGCTGCCTGGTGTTGGCGGTGAGGAACTGATCCGCATCCTGCGCCTGCGCAACGAAGAATGCGGCGTGCTGGTGATCACCGGCAAGGCCGAGGCGGGCGTGTTCGAGAACGTGCTGACCGCCGGCGCCGACATGCACCTGGGCAAGCCGGTCAGCCTGGAGCAGATCACGCTGGCCATCGGCGCCGTCTATCGCCGCATCGTGCGCCAGCGCGACAGCGCACAACGGGCCTGGCAGCTCGACACCGACCGCCAGCGCCTGACCTCGCCCGACGGCGACGTGATCGACCTCGGCGACAACGACGTCACCATCCTGTCATGCTTTCCACCGGCCGAAGGCGGTGTGGTGCCGCGCGAGACGCTGTGCGAACAGCTTGGCCGGCCCGTGCTGGACACCTCGGACAACGGCCTGCACGCGATGATCTACAGGCTGCGTCGGCGCATCGAGAAAGTTACCGGCTCGGTGGTGCCCCTGCAATCGCAGTCGCGTGTGGGCTACGTGTTCAAGGCACCCATCCGCTTCGGCAACAACCGGCCGGTCTGAGCGCCGGTCGGCCCACGGCATGATCCGCCCCGATCCGCAGGCGGTGCTGCTCGCGGCCGGCATGCTGTACGTGTCGATGCCGATCACGGTGTGGAGCCTGCTGCACCGCCGGCACGCCCGTCCCAATCTCGAACTGTGGTGTCTCAGCGGCGGCCTGTTCGCCACCGGGCTGGTGCTGCTGGCCTTGCGCGGCCAGGTGGCCGACTGGGTGAGCGTCGCGCTCGCCAATGCCGTCGGCTTCGCGTCGATGGCGCTGAAGGTGGGCGTGCTGCGCCTGGAAAGCGGGCGCCGTGCCGGTTGGCGCACGCTGTCGGCAGCCACGCTGCTGGTGGTGTCGGCCCAGGTGCCGGCCATGCAGTGGGCATCCGATTCGCGCGCGGGCAGCACGCTGACCATCTATGCCTTGTATGCCACCGGCCTGACCCTGGCCGCCTTCGACCTGTCGACGCGCCGTCACAGCCGAAGTGCCCGGCTGATGGCCTGGCTGTTCCTGGCCTTCGGCGCGGCCTGCGCACTGCGTACCGCACGCCTGGTCGGCGGCTGGGCCGACGGCACACCGCTGAGCCCGCAGCTGGATTTTCTGGCCGTGGTGGTGCTGGTCGTGGTGGCCATGGTCACGGCCAACATCGGCTTCATGGGCCTGGCCCTGGACCGTGTCGGCGCCGTGGCAGACGACCAGCGCCAGACGCTGGAGTCGCTGCGCGAAAGCCAGCAGGCGATGGAGCTGGCGGCGCGCACGCGCGAAGCCGTGGCCACTGAACGCGCACGCACCACGCGGCTGTTGGCGCACGAGGTGCGGCAACCCCTGCACAACGCCGCCGTCGCGCTGCAAAGCGGCATTGCCACGCTGGCCCACAGCCGTGACCCTGCCGAGGCTGCCGGCGCAATCGAGCAGGCGCAGGCGGTGATCCGCCGCGTCAGCGCCACGCTCGACAACACGGTGGCGGCCACCACGCTGCTGGCGGCCGACGGCCGCATCAGCACCGCCGACACCGACCTGCAGATGCTGATCGACCTCTGCCTGGGTGACCTGCCGCCCGGGGCCCGTGCGCGCATCCACGTCGACTACCGCGCCGACGCGCGCAGTGCACGGCTGGAGGCCAGCCTGGTGCGGCTGGCGCTGCGCAACCTGCTGACCAACGCCACCTTGTATGCGCCCGGCGACAGTCCCGTGGAATTGCGCGTGCTCGACAGCGACGAGCCGCTGGCGCTGGTGCTCGAGGTCGCTGACCTGGGGCCGGGCATCGCCGACGGCCTGCGCGAGCGCATCTTCGACGAAGGCGTGCGCGGCCCGCAGCCCACCATGCCGGGCTATGGGCTCGGGCTGCACGTGGTCAAGCGCGTGGCCAGGCTGCACGGGGGCAGCATCGAATGGCGCGCCAACGAACCGCAGGGTTCGGTGTTCCGCCTCACGCTGCCGCAGGGCGACCCGGCCTGATCAGATCACGCAGCCGGCTTCGACGCCAGGGCCCGGGCGCCCCACGAACACCGGCTCGGGAATGCGCCAGCCGTAGCGCGCCGCCGTCAGTTCGGCCAGGATCGAGACCGCGATCTCGGGCGGTGTGCGCGCGCCGTTCTTGATGCCGACCGGGCCGTGCAGCCGCGCCAGCTCGGCCTCGGTCAGGCCGAAGTGTTCGGTCAGGCGCTGCTTGCGCTTGGACTGATTGGCGCGCGAGCCGATGGCGCCGACGTAGAAGGCGTCCGATCGCAGCGCCTCCATCAGCGCCAGGTCGTCGAGCTTGGGGTCGTGCGTGAGCGCGATCACCGCGGTGTGCGCGTCGGGTGCCAGCGCCTGCACCGCGTCGTCGGGCATCTCGCGCGTGAACTGCACGCCCGGCATGTCAGGCATGTATTCGTCGCGCGGATCGCAGACCACGATCTGGTAGTCCAGCGCCTGCGCCATCTGCGCCAGGTACTGCGACATCTGGCCGGCGCCGACGATGAACAGCCGCCACTTGGGCCCGTGCGTGGTGACCAGCCGCTGGTCATCGAGCAGCACCACATCGGCGCCGTCGGCGGCGCCCAGGGTGACGGCGCCGGTGACCATCGACAGTTCGCGCCGCACACGCTGGCCCTGCTGCAATCGGGCCAGCAGTTCATCGATCTGGCTGTCGTCGCCCAGCGGCTCGAGCACCAGTTCCAGCGTACCGCCACAAGGCAGGCCGAAACGCGCCGCCTCGTCACCACTGACGCCGTAGCGCACCACCTCGACGCCGTGCGCGGCCAGCGCCTTCTCGCGCATGCGTTCGATCAGGTCGTCCTCGATGCAGCCGCCCGACACCGAGCCGGCGATCTGGCCGTCGGCACGCACGGCCACCACCGAGCCCACCGGGCGTGGCGCCGAGCCCCAGGTGCGGGTGATGGTGCCCAGCACGACGGCATGGCCTTCCTGGCGCCAGGCCACGACCTGACGCAACACGTTGAGATCGACGTTGTCCATGGCTTGCAGTGGTTGTGGTTGCTACTCCAGGGCCCTGTTCCTGGCCGACACGGCACCGGAGGGGTGATGGCGGGTTTGCCCTCATACGAACTGTCGCTGACCGTGAGGCGCAAGATCAGCGTTCCATCTTATGCTTGGATGCTCATCAGCGTTTGCGAAGTAGGGCCAGATCCCTGGCAGCTTCACAGCAAACGTCAGTCAGATCCGCTCGCGGCGCCCCGCCGTGGCGTTCAAGGCCCAGTCCAGACCGGAGACACCATGACACTGCTCAAGCTGAAGGTCAACGGGCGCGAGGTTTCGCGCGACGTGCCCGACCAGACCCTGCTCGTCGAATTCATCCGCGACCACCTGCAACTGACCGGTACCCATGTCGGCTGCGACACCGCACAGTGCGGCGCCTGCACGGTGCACCTGAACGGCCGCGCGGTGAAGTCCTGCAACATGCTGGCCGTCCAGGCGCAGGGCGCCGAGCTGACCACCATCGAAGGTCTGGCCAACGCAGACGGCAGCCTGCACCCCATGCAGGCCGCCTTCAAGGCCTGCCACGGCCTGCAGTGCGGCTTCTGCACCCCGGGCATGGTGATGAGCGCAGTCGACCTGGTGCAGCACCATGGCTGCTCCAGCGAGCTACAGGTCCGCGAGGCGCTGGAAGGCAACATCTGCCGCTGCACCGGTTACCACAACATCGTCAAGGCCGTGCAGCAAGGTGCTGCCGCCATGAAGTGAGGGCAACACCATGAACGCACCCACCCCCGGCTTCATCGGCCAATCGGTCGAGCGCCGTGAAGACGGCCGCTTCCTGACCGGCCGCGGCCAGTACACCGACGACATCACGCTGCAGCATCAGAGTTACGGCGTCTTCCTGCGCTCGCCCTATGCACACGCGCACATCAAGAGCCTGAGCACCTCCGAAGCCGCGAAGGCGCCCGGCGTGCTGGGCATCTTCACCGGCGAGCACTTCAAGGCCGTGGGCGGCCTGCCCTGCGGCTGGCTGATCAACAACATCGACGGCACGCCGATGAAGGAGCCCAAGCACCCCGTGCTGGCGGACGGCAAGGTGCGCTACGTGGGTGACCGCGTGGCACTGGTGGTGGCCGACACGGTCGAGCAGGCCAAGGCCGCGGCAGCGCTGATCGAGGTCGAGTACGACGAACTGCAGGCCGTGGTCGACACCGCCACCGCCACGGCAGCCAAGGCCAACGTGCACGACGACGCACCGGGCAACCAGTGCTACCTGTGGAGCATCGGCGACGGCGACGGCACGGCCGCCGCGATCAAGGGTGCGGCACATGTCACCACGCTGAGCTTTCGCAACAACCGGCTGATCCCCAACGCCATCGAGCCGCGTGCGGCCAATGCCAGCTACAACCCCAACAGCGAGGAATACACGCTGTACGTGGCCAACCAGAACCCGCACGTCGAGCGCCTGCTGATGTGCGCCTTCGTGCTTGGCATCCCCGAGCACAAGATGCGCGTGGTTGCCCCCGACGTGGGCGGCGGCTTCGGCAGCAAGATCTTCCTGTACGGCGAAGAGACCGCGCTGGTGTGGGCCAGCAAGCAGATCGGCCGCCCGATCAAGTGGACCGCCGAACGCGGTGAGGCCTTCCTGTCCGACGCCCATGGTCGCGACCACGTCACCACCGCCGAACTGGCGATGGACAAGGACGGCAAGTTCCTGGCGCTGCGCGTCAACACGATCGCCAACATGGGTGCCTACCTGTCGACCTTCTCGACCGCGGTACCCACCATCCTGTACGCCACGCTGCTGGCGGGGCAGTACGCCACGCCCAAGATCCACGTCACGGTGCAGGCGGTGTTCACCAACACCGCGCCGGTCGACGCCTACCGCGGCGCCGGCCGGCCCGAGGCCACCTACGTGGTCGAGCGCATGGTCGAGACCGCGGCCAAGGAGCTGGGCATCGACCCGGCCGAGATCCGCCGGCGCAACTTTGTCAAGACCTTCCCGTATGCCACGCCAGTGGGCCTGACCTACGACACCGGCGACTACGACGCGACCCTGCGGCGCGCGATCGAGCTGGCCGATGTGGCCGGCTTTGCCGCACGCAAGGCGGCCAGCGAGGCCAAGGGCCTGAAGCGCGGCCTGGGCTACAGCGCCTACATCGAGGCCTGCGGCATCGCACCGTCGTCGGTGGCAGGCGCCCTGGGTGCACGGGCCGGCCTGTTCGAAGCCGGCGAGGTGCGCGTGCACCCGACCGGCAAGGTGACGGTCTTCACCGGCAGCCACAGCCACGGCCAGGGCCACGAAACCACCTTCGCTCAGGTGGTGGCCGACAAGCTGGGCATCCCGATGGAAGACATCAGCATCGAACACGGCGACACCGGCAAGGTGCTGTTCGGCATGGGCACCTACGGCAGCCGCTCGCTGGCCGTGGGCGGCACGGCGATCGTGAAGGCGATCGACAAGATCATCGCCAAGGGCAAGAAGATCGCCGCCCACCTGATGGAGGCCGCCGACAGCGACGTGATCTTCGAAGGCGGGCAGTTCAAGGTGGCCGGCACCGACAAGGCGGTGCCCTTTGCGCAGGTCTCGCTGACGGCCTACGTGCCGCACAACTTCCCGCACGACAAGCTGGAACCGGGCCTGAACGAGAACGCCTTCTACGACCCCAGCAACTTCACCTACCCGGCCGGCAGCTACATCTGCGAGGTCGAGATCGACCCGGCCACCGGCAAGACCCGAATCGAGCGCATGACCGCCTGCGACGACTTCGGCAACGTGATCAATCCGATGATCGTCGAAGGCCAGGTGCATGGTGGCCTGGCCCAGGGCATCGGCCAGGCGCTGCTGGAACACGGGGTGTACGACAGCGAAAGTGGGCAGTTGCTGACCGGCAGCTACATGGACTACGCCATGCCACGCGCCGACGACCTGCCCAGCTTCACGGTCGAGACTGCCAAGGGCACGCCCTGCACGCACAATCCGCTGGGCGTCAAGGGATGCGGTGAAGCCGGCGCCATCGGCTCGCCACCGGCAGTCATCAACGCGATCTGCAACGCCTTGGGCGTGAAAGACGTGCCGATGCCGGCCACCCCCTTCACGGTCTGGAAAGCGGCGCGCAGCGCCGCCTGAACAGGAGCAAGCACCATGCAAGCCTTCACTTACAGCAACCCGGCCACGGTGGCCGACGCCGCCAAAGCCGCCGCCGCCGGCGCCAAGTTGATTGCCGGCGGGCAAAGCCTGCTGCCGTCGATGAAGCTCGGTCTGGCCGCGCCCGAGGCACTGGCCGACCTGGGCGCGATCGCCGAGCTCAAGGGCATCACGGTCGGTGGCGGTGTCGTCAAGATCGGTGCCATGGCCACGCACGCCAGCGTGGCCGCCAACGCCGAAGTGGCCAAGGCCATCCCGGCGCTGGCCGAACTGGCCGGCAACATCGGCGACCGCCAGGTGCGCAACCGCGGCACGATCGGCGGCAGCCTGGCCAACAACGACCCGGCGGCCTGCTACCCGGCCGCGGCGCTGGGCCTGGGTGCGACCATCCACACCAACACGCGCAGCATCGCCGCCGACGACTTCTTCAAGGGCCTGTACGAAACCGCACTGAAGGAAGACGAGGTCATCACCGCGGTCAGCTTCCCGGTGCCCGAAAAGGCCGGCTGGCAGAAGTTCAAGCAGCCGGCGTCGCGCTTCTCGATCGTGGGTGTCTTCGTCAGCAAGGGCCCGCAGGGCGTGCGCGTGGCGGTCACGGGCGCGGCGGCGTGTGTGTTCCGCGCCAAGGATCTGGAAGCCAAGTTGGCGGCCAACTGGGCAGGCGCGGCGCTGAAAGGCGCCACGGTGTCTGCCGACGGTTTCAACACCGACCTTCACGGCTCGGCCGAGTACCGCGCGGCGCTGGTGCCGGTGCTGACGCAGCGCGCGGTCGGATAAGGCACTTTTCCTGGCGAACCCGAAACGCCGCAGCGAGTGCGGCGTTTCTCTTTGGACATCGACGTGAGCGACATCCCATCCAGCATCGACGACACCGCCGCGCAACTGCTGGCGCACGACTACGTGGCCGATCGCCAGCTGGCCACCGTGGTCTATCTGGCGCTGAAGCTGCAACGCCCGCTGTTTCTCGAAGGCGAACCCGGCACCGGCAAGACCGAGATCGCGCGCACCCTGGCAGCGATGCTCGGCCGCGATCTGATCCGCCTGCAGTGCTACGAGGGCCTGGACCTGGCCAGCGCCGCCTACGAATGGAACTACGGCCGGCAGATGATGGAGATTCGCCTGGCCGAAGGCAGCGGTGCCAGTCGTGAAGCGCTGGCGGCCGAGTTGTTCAGCGCGCGCTTCCTCAACCAGCGCGCGTTGCTGCAGGCGATCGACCCGGCGCGCCCGGTGCCGCCGGTGCTTCTGATCGACGAGCTCGATCGTGCCGACGAGCCCTTCGAGGCCTTCCTGCTCGAGGTGCTGTCGGAGTTTCAGATCACCATCCCCGAGCTGGGCACCATCAAGGCGCTGCAGCCACCGATCGTGGTGCTGACCAGCAACCGCACGCGCGAGATCCACGACGCGGTCAAGCGCCGCTGTCTGTACCACTGGGTGGCGTTTCCCGATGCCGCGCGCGAGCTGCAGATCCTGCAGCGCCGCGTGCCCGACGCCGGGCCGGCGCTGGCGCGGCAGATCGTCGCCTTCGTACAGAAGCTGCGCGAGATCGAGCTCTACAAGCTGCCCGGCATCGCCGAGACCATCGAGTGGACGCGCGCGCTGATGCAACTCGACACCGTGGTGCTCGACCCCCGCGTGATCCAGGACACCTTGGGCGTGCTGCTGAAATACCAGGACGACATCGCCAAGCTGCAAGGCAGCGAGGCCGCGCGCATCCTCGAGCAGGTGCGCAGCGCAGCGCACTGACGACAACAGCACCACGCCATGGCCATCGAACTGAGCAAGCAAGCGCGTGCGCAGGCGATTGCGTCGATCGAACGCTGGTTCCAGCAAGAGCGCGACGAACGCATCGGCAACATCGCCGCGTCGGCGCTGCTGGGCTACTTTGTGCAGGAGATCGGCCCCAGCATCTACAACCTGGCCGTGGCCGACGTGCAGGAGCGACTGGGCCAGCGCGTGGCCGAGGTCGATGTCGAGCTGCACGAGAACGAGTTCGACTACTGGCGCCAGCGCGACGCCGTGACACGCAAGTCAGCGGGCAGAACCAAGGGCTGACATGCTGCCGGCACGCGCCACCCCGGGCCACCTGGCCGAGAACGTGATGCACTTCGGGCGTGTGCTGCGCGCGGCCGGCATGCCGGTGGGCAGTGACCGCGTGCAGCTGGCGCTGCAGGCACTGCAGGTGGCGGGGTTGGCGCGGCGCGGCGACTTCCATGCCGTGCTGTCGGCCTGCCTGCTCGACCGCATCGAGCACCGCGAACTGTTCGACCAGGCCTTCGATCTGTTCTGGCGCGACCCCGACCTCGAAGGCCGCATGCGCGCGCTGCTGCTGCCCAAGGTCCAGATCAAGGACGGGCTGCCCCCGGTACCCGAGAACCGGCGCCTGGGCGAAGCGCTGTTCCCGCGCGGGCCCGAAGAGCCGCCACCGCCGCCGGGCGAGGATCAGATCGAGGTTGACGCC
Source organism: Rubrivivax sp. (assembly GCA_016707445.1). Taxonomy (GTDB): domain Bacteria; phylum Pseudomonadota; class Gammaproteobacteria; order Burkholderiales; family Burkholderiaceae_C; genus Rubrivivax. The sequence goes on along the minus strand of JADJHR010000003.1, from coordinate 280,051 downwards.
GCACTCACCTTCAACGACCGCGAACAGCTGCAGAAGGCCGACTTCGAGACCATGACGGCCGACGAGTGGCGCGCCGCGCAGCACCTGTTGTCGCGCATGCAGCTGGCTTTCGAGCCCATCCTCACGCGGCGCAGCCGGCGCGCCGCCCAGCCCGGCCGCGCCGACTGGCGCGCCACGCTGCAGGCGATGGCACGCCATGGCGGTGAACTGTGGGACACACGCTGGCGCAAGCCACGCACCCGGCCGGCGCCGCTGGTGCTGCTGGCCGACATCTCGGGCTCGATGAGCCGCTATTCGCGCATGCTGCTGCACTTCGGCCACCTGCTGGGCCATGCCGATGCGCGCGTCGAGAGCTTCGTCTTCGGCACCCGGCTGACACGCACCACGCGGCTGCTGAGAAGCCGTGACCCCGACCTCGCCGTCAGCCAGGTGGTGCGTGCGGTCGAAGACTGGTCGGGCGGCACGCGCATCACGACCAGCCTGCACGAATTCAACCAGCGCTGGGCGCGCCGCGTGCTGTCGGGCCAGGCCACCGTGCTGCTGGTGTCCGACGGCCTGGAGCATGGTGACACCGGGCGCCTGAGCTTCGAGATGGACCGGCTGCACAAGAGCTGCCGCCGGCTGATCTGGCTGAACCCCTTGCTGCGCTTCGACCGCTTCGAGCCGCGCGCCGGCGGCATCCGTGCCATGCTGCCGCACGTCGACCGCTTCATGCCGGTGCACAACCTGGCCAGCCTCGAGCAATTGGTGGCGGTGCTGGCACAACCGCTGCGCGCCGATACTCCTCATCCCCTTCGCTGAGACCCTGACATGCAACTCACCAACACGCAGACGCTGCCGGTCAGCCAGGCCCAGGCCTGGGAAGCCCTGAACGACATCAGCCTGCTGCAAGCGGCCATCCCGGGCTGCGAATCGATCACGCCGACCGGCGAGAACCAGTACGAAGCGCTGGTGACCGCCGCGATCGGCCCGGTGAAGGCCAAGTTCAAGGGCAAGCTGCGCCTGGACAATCTGCAGCCACCGAACTCGTACACGCTGGCCTTCGAGGGCCAGGGCGGCGCGGCAGGCCATGGCAAGGGCAGCGCCGAGATCCGGCTCGAAGCAATCAGCGCCCGCGAGACCGTCTTGCACTACACCGCGCACGCAAGCGTCGGCGGCAAGATCGCGCAGATCGGCTCGCGCCTGGTCGACATGGCAGCACAGAAGATGGCCACCGAGTTCTTCGAGAGCTTCAATGCCCGGCTGCAGGAGCGCTATGGCGTGGCGCCAGCCGAAGCAACGACTGCCGCGCCGCAAGGCGCCTGGGCGCGCTTCATGGCCTGGCTGAAGCGGGTGTTCGGCGGCTGAGAGACGCCGCTGTCGAAGAACTTGACACTCGACCCGGGCCGTACCGACAGGGTTGTCAAAAACGCCTTGTTTTCAATCGCTTGCTGACATGGCCTGAAGATTGCTTTCCAGTCCGATCACAGATTCACTTCGGAAGCAGGGGTCCCCGATGACATTTACTACAGCACATCCCGTCACCCGCCTTCTGATCGCCGGTTTGACCTGCGCCGCAAGTTTCGCAGCATCTGCCGCGACCTACCACTACGTGAACTGGACCGAAGCCAACGTCGCGCAGGGCACCGCGATGGGCACGATCACGTTGCCGGACAGCTCGACGGTGACTGTCAACTTCGCGGCAACCAATGCGAACGGATCGCCAGGCTCTCTATACGGTGCGCAGGTATCGGGGGGCGGCTTCAATTTTTGGAACCCAAGCGCCCCGTATATCAGCGCCCAGGTCGAAAACGCCCCGCCTGACAGCGACATCCTGCAACTCTCCGGCGGGCTGAATCAGATCTATACGGTGACGCTGTCGGCAGCAATCAAGGATCCGATCATGGCAATCCTGAGCCTAGGGCAGCCTGGTCTCACGACGACCTATGATTTCGACTCACCGTTCACCATCGTCAGTCAGGGCGTTGGCTACTGGGGTGGAGGCGCGGCTGCACTCAAGGCTCTGCCTGGCGACGTGCTGCAAGGCAATGAAGGGCACGGCACCATTCAGTTCCTGGGCACGTATTCGACCTTCTCCTGGACCGTGCCGACACCCGAGAGCTGGCACGGTTTCACCTTCGGAATTCGCACCACCCAGGCGATCGAACCCGATCCCGATCCGAACACGGTGCCGCTGCCCGGGACGCTGGCACTTCTGGGGGTCGGGCTGCTCGGCGCAGGGGCAGCACGGCGCCGTACGAAACGCTGAGCGCCTCGTCGAATGCAAGCTGATCGACCCGTGCCGGGACGGTTCAGCTGGGCCGCCCACGTCACAACGCGGGCGTCCGTCGCAGCCGGGTTTCCGGGGGGCTTGACGCGCCGCCCCCAACCGGCGAAGGTGGTCGTGCTTGCACCACCATGAGCATCACCTACACCGCCACTGATGAGATGGGCCGCCCGGTCAGCTACCGCGACCGCAAGCGCTGGGCCTGGGGCTTGTCGGTGGTCTACCCGCTGCTGCCTTTCCTCGGGCTGTGGGCCCACCAGGCCAGCGGTCAGCCGCTGGCGCTGGGGCTGCCGCTCTTGATCAGCTACGGTCTGATGCCGCTGCTGGACGCGCTGATCGGCGAGGACCAGAACAACCCACCCGAGGCGGTGGTGCCGGCGCTGATGGCCGACCGCTACTACCGCTGGCTGACCTGGGTGACGGTGCCGCTGCACTTCGTGGCGCTGATCGGCTGCGCCTGGTGGGCCGGCACGCAAGACCTGCCATGGTGGGCGCTGCTGCTGCTGGCCTACGTGGCCGGCACCGACGCCGGCCTGGGCTTGAACACCGCGCACGAACTGGGCCACAAGCACAACCGCGTCGAGCAAGGGCTGGCGCGGCTGGTGCTGGCGGTGCCGGCCTACGGCCATTTCACGGTCGAACACGGCCGCGGTCACCACCGCTGGGTGGCCACGCCCGAGGACCATGCCAGCTCGCGCATGGGTGAGTCGATCTACCGCTTTGCACTGCGCGAACTGCCGGGCGGCGTGCGCCGCGCCTGGGTGCTCGAGCGTGACCGGCTGCGGGCACTGGGGCGCCCGGTCTGGTCCTGGCACAACACGCTGCTGCAATCCTATGCGGTGACGCTGCTGCTGCAGGGCACGCTGATCGCCGCCTTCGGCGGCGTGATGGTCGTCTTCCTGCTGGTGCACAACCTGGTCGCCTGGTGGCAGCTGACCTCGGCCAATTACATCGAACATTACGGCCTGCTGCGCCAGCGCCTGCCCAGTGGCGCCTACGAAGCACCACAACCACACCATTCCTGGAACACCAACCACCTGGTGACCAATCTGGCCACCTTCCACCTGCAGCGCCACAGCGACCACCACGCCCACCCGTCGCGGCGCTACCAGTGCCTGCGCCACTTTACCGACCTGCCGCAACTGCCCAGCGGCTACTTCGGCATGTTCCCGCTGGCCTACCTGCCCCGGCTGTGGTTTCGCGTGATGGACCCGCGGCTGCTGGCCCTGCCGCAAGTGCGCGGAGACTTGTCGCGAGTCAATGTCGACCCGCGCGCGCGGGCGCGGCTGCAGGCACGCTACGGTTGCGCTGACCCGGCACCCTGATCACCGGGGGCACGGCGGGCCATCAACCCGCCAAGCGCGTCGTCCTGGTCGGCGCGCGGTGGGCAGAAGCACACACCAGGCGTCCATTCAGGATCAACTGCGGCCCGCGGGCTTCAGTGGCAGCACGCGGCTGCCGAAGGCCACTCGTCGAGCCTGATCGTCGCTTCAGGCCTCAGAGCAGCCATGTTGCGACGCCACCAAGATGCACACCTTCATCACCTGGGCCGCCAATGCACTGATCGGTGCCGGCATGGGCATGCTCGTCTGGTCGCTCTTCGGCGTGCGCCGCCTCGTCGGCCAGTTGCCGCCCGGTCCCTTGCGCAAGCGCTGGGTCGCGATGACGGGAATGATCGTGCTGTTTCTCGTCGGCTACCTGGGCTATCTGGTGCTGCGCTGGTCCAGCCACCTCGGCTGGGTCGACCTGATGGTGCCGGTGATCTTCTTTTTCGGGGCCTGCTTCGTGGCCCTGACCGCGGCCTTGTCGCTGCGCACGGCACTGGACATCGTTCACATCGGCCGCCTCGAGCGCGAGGCCATCACCGACGCGCTGACCGGTGCCTTCAACCGGCGCTACATGGACCAGCGCCTGACCGATGAAGTGGCTTCGGCCCGACGCTACGGCATGCCGCTGTCGGTGCTGCTGCTCGACATCGACCACTTCAAGCGGGTCAACGACACCCATGGGATCCGATCGGGGACGAGGTCCTGGTGGGCATCCGGCGGCTGCTCGCCGAGCGCCTGCGCGACTCCGATGTGCTGACGCGCTACGGCGGCGAAGAGTTCCTGATCATCGCGACCCACACGCAAGCCCAGCCCGCCTGCGAACTGGCCGACCGGCTGCGACGCCACATCGAGTCGCATGTCTTTCGGGTGCATGGCTATGCCGGCAAGACGGCCGAACTCAACATCACAGTCAGCATCGGTGTGGCCGACCTGAACCAGGACAACGCAAGCGCCGAGTCGCTGGTACGCAACGCCGATGAGCAGCTCTACCGCGCCAAGACCGAAGGACGAAACCGGGTTGCGTGCGCGCCGCAGGTCAGCGCATCGACCGCAGTCACCGCAGTTCCACGTTGACCGCCGGCGCTGTCACGCGCCAGGGTCAGGTCAAAGCCCGTCACGGCCGACCCCCGGGGCACGCGCAAGCCCTCTACGGCACGCGCTTGCGGGGCCGCGCCCGGGCCGCCGCCGCGGGTTGCGGTGCCAGCGCCAGCAGTTCCTGAAAACTGTCGCGCAGGCATTGCGCAAATCCTTCGGGGTCGGGCATCAGTTCACGGCAGCTGGTCGGCGAGATGACGATGCGGCCGTCATAGCTGGTGACCGCAAAGCTCAGGCCCAGGCCATCGCTGATCGGCAGCATGGCCGAAAAGTAGCTCATGCGGGCGCCGCACAGGTACAGCGGACCTTGCGGCCCGGGCACGTTGGTGATGCTGCAGGCCGCCATCGGCGCGCGCTGCCCGGCCAGTGCACGCGCCGCCAGCTTGGCCGTGCGGCCCAGTACCGCTGCCGCACCGCCTGCCACGGCAGCCTGTTCGCGCGCGCCCACCGCCTGGCCCATGGCCTGCGCGCCCGAAGTCTGGGCATGGATCTGGCGCAGGCGCTGTACCGGGTCGGCCACGTCGGTGCCCAGCGCCACGCGCAGCCACGACAGGCCGTCGTGCCCGGCGTCAACGTTGACAGCGGCAGCGCCGCTGCGCACCGACAGGGGCGCCAGCGCATACAGGCTGCTGTGCAGCGGCAGCTCGTCGTGTGCGTCCAGGTAGCGGCGCAGCGCACCGCCGCACACGGCCAGCACGGCGTCGTGCACGGTCGCCCCGCGCACCTGACCGCGGATGCGCTTGAATTCGTCGATGCCGAAACGCCGGGTTTCGAACACCCGATGCGGCGAGACCACGGCATTGAAGCGCACCAGCGGCATCTCGGCGCCACCCAGCAACACGTCGCCGGCCAGCGCCAGGCGGCTCGGCGCCAGCTTGCGCAGGCGGCGCGACAGCGGCCCGGCCAGCCGCCGCGGCGCCAGCAGGTTGCGCACCACGCCGCGTGCCAGCAAGGGCAGCATGGCCGGCGCGGCATTCGCGAACCAGGGTGCCGCCGGTGGCGGTGCGCCGGTGGCCGGCGACAGGTCGTGCAGCCGCGCCGTCAGCTCGTCGTCGTTCTCGAAGTCCAGCGCCGCGTGGTGGGTCTTGGTCAGCAGCGCGAAGCTGCCGGCCGGCAGGTCGAGAAAGCTGTCCAGGCCCTCGATCACGTAGACCTCCCACAAGGGGCGGTTCTGGTCGAGCGGCCGGGCGTGGATGCGCGAGACCTGGATGCAGAACTGCCGCCAGTCGCCGGGCTTGGGCAGCGCGATGTGGCGCACGTGGTATTCGAGGTCGAAGTGCTGGTCGTCGACCCAGTAGGGCTGGTCCAGCCCCATCGGCAGCCGCATCAGCTTGCGGCGAAAGATCGGTGCGCTGCCGAGCCGGCTTTCGATGTGCGCCAGGATGGTCTTGAAGCGCACCTTGCCCGACGGCGCCGTGCTCTGGTCATAGATGTGCAGCAGCGAGACGTTGGCGTTGGCATGCGCACTGTCGCTGGCCAGAAAGGCGGCGTCCTGTTCGCTGAGTTGCTGCATGACGGGCTCAATATAACCGTGTGACGGGTCAGCGCTGGGTGCGCGGCCGGATGCGCGCGCCGTCGGTCACCGCGGCCGGCGGATAGATCAGCACGCGGGTGCCGGCCGCCAGCCCCTGCGTGATCCAGGCTTCCTCGCCGTTGCGCGCGGCCACCGTCACCGCCTGCAGCCGTGCATGGCCGCCATCGGCGACGAACACCGCCGACCCGCTGGCCGGTGCCGGCAGCGGAAAGACGGCACCCACCGGCAGCTTCAGCACCTGCGCCTCGCTGCGCGTGACGATGTGAACACCAACGCGAAAGCCATCGCCCAGCGCGGCCCACTGCGCGCGCGGGCTGTTGATGTCGATGACCACGTTCACACGCTGCTCTTCCACGCCCAGCGCCGACACCTTGGTGAAGGCGGCCGGTTCGACCCGGCGCACCTGGCCCTGCAGCACGCCGGGGCCGCCCCAACGTTCGATGCGCACCAACGCGCCCGGCAGCGCCTGCAGCGCGTCGGTGGTCAGCAGCTCGGCCACGATCTCGAGCCGGCTGATGTCGCCGATGTCCAGCAAGGGCGCGCCCGGCAACACCGGGCCTTCACTGGCCACATGCACCTTCAGCACGCGGCCGGCCACTGGTGCACGCAGCATCACGGCCGGGCTGGCGCCGGCCGGGCCACGCTGCAGGTTCAGCACCACGCGCGCCTGCTCCAGGTCGTGGCGGGCGATCTGCTGGCCATCGAGTGCCGCCTCCACGTCCTTCTGCGCGGCCTGCACCGCCAGCCGGTCGCTGCTCAGCTTGGTCGGTGCGATGAAGCCCTGCGCAGCCAGCTGCTCGCTGCGCCGAAGGTCGTCGCGCGCGCGCTCCAGCGCCACACGCGCCGCCGCCACACGCGTGCCGGCCTGCTGCAGCGCGGCCTCGCTGCCCTGCACCCGGGCCAGCTGCTCGCGGCGGCTGCGTTCGTCCAGCAAGGGCGTCATCAGCGGCTGCAGGCTGGCCACGGTGTCGCCGGCCTTGACGGCGTCACCTTCGCGCAGCGTGATGCGCGCCAGCCGCCCGGCCAGAGGCGCCGAGACCTGGTAACGCTCGGCCAGCCGCGTGCGGCCATCTTCGTCGATGGTGGTCTCGAACGGGCCTTGCACGGCCAGCGCGGTTTCCACCTCCAGCGGGCGCGGGGCAAAGGCCCAGGCCAAGATGGCCAGCAGCGCCGCGCCGGCCAGCACGCTCAGGATCAGGGTCGATCGCTTCATCATCGATGTCGTCGTTTCATTCTCGGGTCTTCAGGGCCGCCACCATGTCCAGCCGGTCGATCTGCCGGCGCACCACCAGGGCGCTGGCCAGCGCCGCCGCCAGCACGCACAGGCCGGCCCAGACGTAGGTGCGAGGCTGGATCACGATCGGAAACTGGAACTGGTCGGTGGCCATCGCGCCGGCCAGGCCGTGCACCAGGCCCAGGCCGAGCAGCATGCCCAGCGGCAGCGCCAGCGCGATCGACAGCGCCATCTCGCCCAGCAGCAGTGCCGACACCTCGGCGCGCGTGAAACCCAGCACTCGCAGGCTGGCCAGCTCCCAGGTGCGCTCGGCCAGCGCGATGCGCGCGTTGTTGTAGACCACGCCGACCGCGATCACCGCGGCAAAGGAGGTCAGCACCAGGCTCATGATGCGGATGTTGCGCGCACTCACCTCCTGCATGTTGCGCAGCATGCTGGCCTTGCTGAAGGCGCCGGCCACACGCGGCATGCGGCGTGTGGCGTCCAGCAGCGCCGCTTCGGCACCACGATCCAGCGCCAGCACGAAACCGTTGGCGATGTCGCCTTCGGCCAGCGCCTGGTTCAGCGCTTCGCGCCGCATGTAGGCATTCAGCCCCATCATCTCGGGCACCAGGCGATCGACCTTCAGCTCGAGCGTGCGCACGCGGCCTTCCAGCACCTCGGCACGCACCGTGTCGCCGACCTGCAGGCCCAGCTTGCGCGCCAGGCGGTCGGTCAGCACCAGGCCGTCGCCGACCAGCGGCAGCACCCGGTTGTGCAGATCGACCACGCGGTACAGCTGAGATGCGCTGGCATAACCTTTAATCTGAACGCGCTCTTGCCGGTGGCCGTGCACCAGGTTGACCTGCACGAAGCGCGTGGCCTCAGCCTGCTTGACGCCGGGCAGTCGCAGCAGCTCGCTGCGCGCGCTGCCCGCCAGCGGGTCGAAGGTCCAGACCGAGACGTCGTTGCGCATCGACACGTTGAACTGGCTGTCGACGATGCTGTCGATGGCGTCACGGAAGAAGTTGCCCAGGATCACGATCGCCACCGCTGCGGCCACGCCGACGATGGCCAGCAGCGTGCGCCAGGGCCGGCGTTCCATCTGGCGCAGGATCATGCGCAGCGAGGTCGGCACCCTTCGCAGACCCAGGCGTTCGAGCAGCGTGCGCCGGTAGCGCCCGGGCGCGGGCGGCCGCATGGCCTCGGCCGGTGTCAGGCGCACGCTGGCCAGGATGGCGTTGAGCGTGCCGGCCACCGCGGTCAGCGCCGTCAGCCCGAGCCCGGTGATCACCAACGCCGGGTCCATGCGGTGCGCAAAGCTCGGGAAGCGAAAGACCTCGGCATACAAGCCGGTCAGCGCCGTGCCCAGCAGCTTGCCCAGGCCCAGGCCCAGCAACAGCCCGATGGCGACGATCACCAGCACCAGCGCCAGGTAATGCGCGGCAATGCTGCGGTTGGCATAGCCCAGCGCCTTCAGGGCCGCGATCTGCTCGCGCTGCGTGGCCACCAGGCGCGACACCACCACGTTCAGCAGAAAGGCGGCCACCGCCAGAAAGATGCTGGGCAACAGCGTGCCCATCACGGTCTGGCCCTTGATCTCGTCGCTGAGCATCGCGTTCGAGGTCTGCTGCTCGCGGCCATTCACCTCGCGCGCGCCATACGGCGCCAGCTGGGCGCGCAGCGCAGCGATCACCGCGCGTTCATCGGCCGCCGGCGCCAGCTTGACGGCCACATGGTTGAAGGCGCCTTCCATGTCGTAGGCGGCGGCCAGTGCCTCGCGGTCGATCCAGAAGACCCCGAAGCCACGCTGGTCGGGCATGCCCCACAGGCCGGCGAAGATGTACTCGGGCGACAACGCCACGCCGGCCATCTCCAGCGTGCGCTGGCGGCCGTTGATCAGCGCCTGCAACCGTGCGCCGGGCTTGAGCCCCTGCACGGTGGCGAAGGCTTCCGACACCCAGACCGGCAGTGCGCCATCTGCGCGCGGCGGCCCGGGCGAGCCCACCGCCGCATCGGCGTTGCCGCCGCGCAGGCTGACGCGGTTCAGCCGCATCGGCTGCCGGCGATCGATGCCGATCAGCTGCCCCACCACCGGGTCGCTGCTGTTGGGCAGCGTGATGCGCACCATCGCCTCCACCGTGGGCTGCACGTCGGCCACGCCGGCGGTCTGGCGCAGCGTATCGACCAGCGACAGCGGCGCCCGCTTGAGCCCTGCGAACAGATCGGCAAAGCGCGCCTGGGCATAGAAGCGGTCGCGCGCCAGCGCCAGCGAGTCGACCGCCGACAAGGTGGTCAGAAAGCCGCCGATGCCGCTGGCCACCACCAGCGCGATGGTCAGCGCCTGGCTCCACATCTGGCGCAGGTCGCGCCAGAGCTTGCGGTTCAGCGCCCGCATCACCACACCAGGTCCGCCGGCAACGCCTTGTGCGCGTTGCTGTCCACACGCTGGATGCGGCCGTCGCCCAGCACGATCACGCGGTCGGCCATGGCCGCGATGGCCGCGTTGTGCGTGATCACCAGCGCGGTGGTACCGAGCTCGCGGTTGATGCCGGCAATGGCTTCGAGCACCAGCTTGCCGGTGTGCACGTCGAGCGCCCCGGTGGGCTCGTCGCACAGCAGCACGTCGGGGCGCTTGACGATGGCGCGCGCGATCGCCACCCGCTGCTGCTCGCCACCCGACAGCTGGGCCGGGAAGTGGTCACGGCGCGGCGTCAGGCCGACACGGTCGATGGCCTCGTCGATGTCCATCGGGTTGCTGGCGATGTCGGTCACCAGCTGCACGTTCTCGCGCACCGTCAGGCTGGGGATGAGGTTGTAGAACTGGAAGACGAAGCCGACATGCTCGCGCCGGTAGCGCGTGAGCTCGGCCTCGCTGGCACCGGTCAGCCGCTGCGCGCCGAAGCGAACCTCGCCGCTCGTCGGCACATCCAGCCCGCCCAGGATGTTCAGCAGCGTGCTCTTGCCGCTGCCCGAAGCCCCGAGCAGCACGATGAATTCACTGCGCCGCACCTCGAGCGAAACGTCGTGCAGGGCGACCACCTCGACCTCGCCGCTGCGGTAGACCTTGCTCAATCCCTGGACACTGAAGACGACGGCGCTGGATGACGATGCCACAAGCGATTGTGGTCAGGCCGACGCGTTCACCCTTGAGCTTGGTCAAGCGCATCGTCAACGCCGAATTCGGTGCTGAAGCTGCCCGCCTGCAGGCCCTGCTGCTGCAGCCAGCGCACCATCACCGCTTCTTCGCCATGGGTGACGATCACCCGCTGCGCCCCGGTGGCGGCGATGGCCGATTGCAGCCCCGGCCAGTCGGCGTGGTCGCTGAGCGCGAAGCCGCGGTCCGCGCCCTGGCGCCGCCGCGCCCCGCGCAGCTGCATCCAGCCACTGGCAAAGGCGTCGCCGAAGTCACCCAACGCGCCTGCGAAGGGCCCGCTGCGCACGCCCGGCGGCGCAATCACCAGCGCCCGGCGCAACAGGTTGATGTCCTTCACCTCGTCCAGCCGCAAGGTGACCGGCAGCGCCACGCCGGCGGCGCGGTAGGCCCGGTTGATCGTGTGCACCGTGTCGTGCACGACGATGGGCCCGATGCCGGCATCAACGCCCGTGAGCACGCGCTGCGCCTTGCCGAAGCTGTAGGCCAGCAGCAGGCTGGCGCGGCCGACTTCGGCATTGCCCTGCCACCAGCGGTCGATCTCGGCCATCAACTCGGCCTGCGGGCGCCAGCGGTAGACGGGCAGGCCGAAGGTCGACTCGGTGATGAAGGTGTGGCAGCGCACCGGCTCGAACGGCGTGCAGCTGGCGTTCGCATCGCCGGCACCCGACACGAAGTAGTCACCCGACGCCACCCAGACTTGACCACGGTGCTCGATGCGCACCTGCGCCGACCCCAGCACATGGCCGGCCGGGTGCAGGCTGACGGCGACGCCGTTCATGTCGATTCGCTTGCCGTAGTCCAGGGCCTGCAGGTTGATGCCACCCAGGCGCTCGCGCAGCACGCCGGCACCCGGCGCACTGCACAGATAGGCCTGGTGACCGCGCCGGGCATGGTCGGCATGGGCATGCGTGATCACTGCGCGCGGCACCGGGCGCCAGGGGTCGATGTGAAAGTCACCCTGCGGGCAGTACAGGCCCTCTGGTCGCAGGACGACCAGATCCTGAGGCTGTCGCGGCGCGACCCGATCGCCAGCCACCCGCGCCCGCTCAGGCCACGCCGCGCGGCGCCAGGAAGGTGGCCGCCGGGTCGAGCGTGGAACGCTGGCCGATGTCGGCACGGTGCTGGTCCAGCCAGCGCTCGGCGGCGCCCAGGCCCAGGCCGTGCAGGTGTTCGATGAAGCCGCGCTCGGTGTTGAGCTTGCTCGACGGATGCAGCTGCGCCAGCTGTTCTTCGTCGGCGATCATGTGCAGGCGCAGGTTCTTGTACTGGCCCTGGCCGAGCCTGCCCTGCTGCACCAGGCGCTGCACGAAGCCGATGGCGCGCATCTCGGCCATCAGGCCGGCGTTGAAGGTGATCTCGTTGATGCGATCGGCAATCTCTTCGCTGGTGTCGGGCAGGTCGGGGCGGAGCAGCGGATTGATCTTGACCAGCATCACGTCCAGCGCCGCAGTCTCGTAGATCAATGGCCAGATCGACGGATTGCCGCTGTAGCCACCGTCCCAATACGGCTGGCCGTCGATCTCGACCGCACGAAACAGTTGCGGCAGGCACGACGAGGCGAGCAGTGCATCGACGCTCAGGTCATCACGATGAAACACGCGTGGCTGCCCGCTGCGCACCGCCGTGGCGGTGACGAACAGCGACAGCGGTCCCTTGCGCAGCGCCGGCACATGCACATGACGCGCCACCACCTGGCGCAGCGGGTTGATGTCGAAGGGGTTGAACTGGTATGGGCTGAAGGCGCGCAGGAACTGCTGCGTCCAGGCCTGCCAGGGGTTCTGGTCCATGTGCAGGCCACCCAGCGCCGCCCACGCGACCCAGGGGTTGCTGGCCTGGCCATGCGGCCAGGTGACGGCCGGGTTGCCGAAGCAGCCGCCCTGCCCGGCCAGGTCGAGCCAGAAGGCACGCAAGGCGCGGCGCGCAGATTCACGGCCGCCATCGGCCCAGCCGGTGGCCATGACCGCCGCGTTCAGCGCACCGGCGCTGGTGCCCGACACGCCGTCGATGGCCAGCGTGTCGTCCTGCAGCAAGCGATCGAGCACGCCCCAGGTGAAAGCGCCATGCGAACCACCGCCCTGCAGCGCCAGGTCGAGCGGGGCATTCTTGAACTGGTTGTTGCTGCGGCGTTGGCGGCTGGTCATCGGATGCATCGAAAGCGGTGGCACCAAGCTTATCGTGGGCCGAACCCGAGATACTCGCGACATGCAACTTCAGATCCCAGCCTCCGAGCCCCTGCTGGTCGACGACCAGGCCCTGTGGCGCCTGTGGCTCGACCCGCGCGGCCGCATCGACCGCGCCACGTTCTGGCGCCACGGCGTATTTGCGTTGTCGGGCCTGGCGCTGCTGCTGCGTCTGCTGCTGGACATCGCCCGCGTGCCGGCCGAATGGGTCGACCAGGGCCTGAGCCTGTTGCTGGCGTGGCCGCTGCTGGCGATCTCGGCCAAACGCTGGCACGACCGTGACCGCCCCGCTTGGTGGGTGCTGGTGTTGCTGATCCCGGTGGCCGGCGTGCTCTGGCTGCTGCTGGACAACGGCTTCGTGCGCGGCACGCCCGGTCGCAACCGCTACGGCGACGCGCCGGCAGACGGCTGAGAGGCTGGCGCCAATCCGTCAGTACCGCCCCGTGATGCCCGCGACGCGCAGGTAGGTGGCGGCCACCCAGGCCACCACACCCCGCTGCAGCCAGCCGCGCCAGCCCTGGCGCGTCGGCACGCCACCGACTTCGGTCGACACGGCGTAGGCCGATTCGAAACGTGCGCGCAGCGCCAGCGCAAAGCCCGGGTCGCGCACGACCACGTTGGCCTCCAGGTTGAGCAGCAGTGACAGCGGGTCGATGTTGGAGCTGCCCACCGTGGCCCAGTCGTCGTCGATCACCGCCACCTTGGCGTGCAGGAAGGCCGGTGTGTACTCGTAGATGCGAATGCCTCGCGTGCACAGCTCGTCGTACAGCACATGCGCAGCCAGCGCAGCGATGCGGTAGTCGATCTTGCCCTGCAGCAACAGGCGCACCTGCACGCCGCGGCGGGCCGCCCCGCGCAGACTGCGGCGGAACGCGCGCCCTGGATAGAAATAGGGCACGGCAATGTCGACACAGCGACTGGCCGATCGAATCGCTTCGACATAGGCGCGCTCGATGGACCGGCGCTGGCTCACGTTGTCGCGCACGACGAAGGCCGCCTGCATCGGCGCCGGCGGTTCGTCCGCCAGCGGCTCGGCCTCCTTGCCGCGCAGCCGCCGCAGCAGCCGCCGCGCCTCGACCATCGGCTTGCGGCTGCCGGCCAGCGCCCGCACCTCGTCGCGCCATTGGTGCCCCAGCCGGGCGCGGGTCCACATCGCCTGCGCCGTGGTGTGCACGGCCGCCACCAGCGGGCCGCGCAACGCCACGGCGAAATCCAGCCGCGGCGTTTCGGTGATGCCGTGCGTGAGGTCGAGGCGGTCGTCGATGATGTTGATGCCGCCGACAAAGGCCACATCGGCGTCGACCACGCACAGCTTCTGGTGCAGCCGGCGCAGCTGGCCGGGCGTCAGCCACGACCACCAGCGTTCGAGCGGACGAAAGACCTCAAGCTCGATGCCCGGCTCGGTCAGCCACTGGCGCAGCGCCGGCAGCTGATCGTGCGAGCCGAAACCATCCACGACCACTCGCACCTTGACGCCACGCCGCGCGGCGTCCCGCAGGCCATCGGCCACCCGCCGCGCGGCGGCATCGTTGTGGAAGATGTAGGTGGCCAGCCAGACCTCGCTGCGCGCGCGGGCCATGGCGTCGAGCATGGACGGGAACAGCTGATCACCACCTTCAGAAGTTCGATCTGGTTGCCGCCCACCAGGCGGGCCGAAGGAAGGTCGTGGCCACGGGCCAGGTGGGCGGCGAGGCTGTCGTCGCCGGTGTCCACTCAGTCGGGCTCCAGTTCGGCCACCAGGGGCAGATGGTCCGACATGCGCGCCCAGGCCATGCCGCGCGGCACCAGGGTCGAGCGGCAACTGAGCCCGCGCAGGTAGAAACGGTCGAGCGCGAACACCGGCATCCGCGATGGAAAAGTCAGGTGGCGGCCGGTCTGGGGCGGACGCGCGCGCCACAGTCCCACATCGGCCATCGGGCCGTCGAGCTTTTCGCCCCAGTCGTTGAAATCACCGGCCACCACCAGCATCTCGTGGCGCGGCACCTTGGCGTCGATGAAGGCCGCCAGGCGCTGCACCTGGCGCATGCGACTGGCATGCGCCAGCCCGAAGTGCACCACCACGGCGTGCACCGTGTTGCCGTTCCACTGCACCGGCACGTGCAGCAGGCCGCGCTGCTCGAAGCGGTGGTCGCTGACATCGTGATGCCCCACGTCACCCAGCGGCCAGCGTGCCAGCAAGGCATTGCCATGTTCACCATGCCGGGTGACGGCATTGGTGCGGTAGGCCACGTCGTAACCCATCGGCGCCAGGAAGTCGGCCTGCCCCTGCTCGGGCCAGCCGAACGAGGTGCGGTCGAATTGCATCGCATGCCCCTTGTGATACAGGTGCACCTCTTGCAGAAACACCATGTCGGCGTCCAGCGCCTCGACCGCCAGGCCCAGGTTGTGGATCTCCAGGCGCTTGTTCGGCCCCATGCCGCGCACGCCCTTGTGGATGTTGTAGGTGGCCACGCGCAGGCCGCCCACGCCGGTGAAGGGTGGCAGCAAGGTGGTCTGCAGCGGCCCGCGGCGGGTTACCACAGCGGCCCCTTGGGCAGGTGCTGCGGCAGCTGGCGAATGGCCTCGGCGTTGCTGGACGAAAAGCAGCGCTCGGCAGCCTGCGGCCAGGGCAGCCACTGGTAGGCCAGGTGTTCTCGCGGATTCAGCGTCACCGGTGTGGCCGCGGGCACGGTCAGTCCGAACACCTGTTCGGTGTTGCGCGTGACGCCCGGCGCATAGCGGTGGCGCCAAACGGGGTAGATCTCATACACGTTCTGCATGGCCCAGTCGCACAGCGTGCCCCCGGTGATGCCGGTCTCTTCGGCCACTTCGCGGCGCGCGGTCACGTCCAGCGCTTCGTCCTCGCGGTCGAGCGAGCCGGTCACGCTCTGCCAGAAGCCAGGCTTGTCGGCACGCTCGATCAGCAGCACCTCGAGCGCCGGGGTGTGGATCACCACCAGCACCGAACGCGGGATCTTGTAGGGTTTGTCCATCGGATATCAGCCCGCCCGGCGCCGGCGCACCGCCTGCGCCAGGCCACGCAGCAGCGGCTCGGTGTCGTGCCAGCCGATGCAGGCATCGGTGATCGACACCCCGGCGGTCAGACGCTGGCCCGCCACCAGGTCCTGTCGGCCCTCGTGCAAATGGCTCTCGATCATCACGCCGGTGATTCGACGTTCGCCTTGTTCGATCTGGCGCGCGATGTCGGCCGCCACCTCGATCTGCCGGCGATGCTGCTTGGCCGAGTTGGCATGCGAGCAATCGATCATCACCTGCTCGCGCAGACCGGCCTTGCGCAGCACGGCGCAAGCCGCTTCGACCTGGTCGGCTGAATAGTTGGGCGCCTTGCCGCCACGCAGGATGACATGGCCGTCGGGGTTGCCGCGCGTCTCGAAGATCGCTGCGGTGCCCATCTTGGTCATGCCCATGAACGAGTGCGCCGCACGTGCCGCCTGCACGGCGTCGGCGGCGATCTGGACGCTGCCGTCGGTGCCGTTCTTGAAGCCGACCGGGCAGCTCAGGCCGCTGGCCAGCTGGCGGTGGCTCTGGCTTTCGGTGGTGCGCGCGCCGATCGCGCCCCAGGCGATGAGGTCGCTGATGTATTGCGGCGACAGCAGGTCCAGAAACTCGGTGGCCGCCGGCAGACCCAGGCTCGACACCTCCAGCAGCAGTTCGCGCGCGCGCCG
Organism: Rubrivivax sp.; assembly: GCA_016707445.1. GTDB lineage: Bacteria > Pseudomonadota > Gammaproteobacteria > Burkholderiales > Burkholderiaceae_C > Rubrivivax. Next base: position 263,613 of record JADJHR010000003.1, on the reverse strand, counting down.
CAGGCCCTCGTTGATGCGAAAGCTGCCGTCGAGCCGCGGGTCGTTGATGTAGCCCTTCCAGCCGACCGTGGTGCGAGGCTTCTCGAAATAGACGCGCATCACCAGCAGCAGCTCATCGACCAGCTCGTCGGCCAGCGGCTTCAGCCGCCGCGCGTAGGCAATGGCCGCGTCGTGATCGTGGATCGAACAGGGGCCGACAACGGCCACCAGCCGGTCGTCGCGCCCCTGCAGAACCGCGCCGATGGCCTGCCGGCGGCCTTCGACCAGGGCTTCGACCGCCGGCGTGACGGGCAGGTCTTCGAGCAGCAGCGCCGGTGACACCAGCGCACGCACGGCGGCGATGCGCACGTCGTCGATGCGCGTGGTGTCCTGCGTGGCCTGCTGCAGCGGTTCGTCAGCGGTCGGGTGCATGCGTCCTTGGTTCTTTCCAGGCCCATGAAAAAGGGGGGTTGACCAGTTTAGCCAACCCCTTCTGCCCCGCCGGTTCTTCGGGTATCAGGCCTGTGCCGAGGGATTGCGCAGCCGGATGTGAAGCTCACGCAGTTGCTCTTCGTCGACCTGGCTGGGCGCGCCGGTAAGCAGGCATTGCGCACGCTGCGTCTTCGGGAAGGCGATCACGTCGCGGATGCTCTCGGCCTTGGTCATCATCGTGACCAGACGGTCGAGCCCGAAGGCCAGGCCACCATGCGGCGGTGCGCCGTACTGCAGCGCGTCGAGCAGGAAGCCGAACTTGACTTGTGCATCCTCGGCCGAAATGTTCAGCGCCTTGAAGACCTTGCTCTGCACCTCGGCACGGTGGATCCGCACCGAGCCGCCGCCGAGCTCCCAACCGTTGAGCACCATGTCGTAGGCCTTGGCCACGCAGGCCCCGGGGTCGGTGTCCATCAGGTCCTCGTGCCCGTCCTTGGGCGCGGTGAACGGGTGGTGCACCGCGTTCCAGCGGCCGGCCTCCTCGTCGTGCTCGAACATCGGGAAGTCGACCACCCACAGCGGCGCCCAGACGTCATCGAACAGGCCATGCGTGCGCCCGAACTCGCTGTGGCCGATCTTCACGCGCAGGGCGCCCAGCGCGTCGTTGACGACCTTGGCCTTGTCGGCGCCGAAGAAGATCAGGTCACCATTGCCCGCGCCAGTGCGGGCCAGGATCTCGGCGATGGCCGCGTCGTGCAGGTTCTTCACGATCGGGCTCTGCAACCCTTCGCGGCCACGGCCAGCGTCGTTGACCTTGATCCAGGCCAGACCCTTGGCGCCATAGATCTTGACGAACTCGGTGTAGGCGTCGATCTCGCTGCGCGACATCTCGCTGCCACCCGGCACGCGCAGCGCCGCCACGCGCCCGCCCTTCATCAGCGCCGGGCCCGAGAAGACCTTGAAATCGACATCCTTCATCACCTCGGTCAGCTCGGTGAACTCGAGCTTGACGCGCAGGTCGGGCTTGTCGCTGCCGTAGCGGTGCATCGCCTCGGCATAGGTCAGCTGGCCGTAGACCGGCAGTTCGACGCCCAGCGCCTTGCGGAACACGGTGCGCACCATGCCCTCGGTGATGGCGCGGATCTCTTCCTCGTTCAGGAACGAGGTCTCGATGTCGATCTGCGTGAACTCGGGCTGGCGATCGGCGCGCAGGTCCTCGTCACGAAAGCACTTCGTGATCTGGTAGTAGCGGTCGAAGCCAGACACCATCAGCAGCTGCTTGAACAGCTGCGGGCTCTGTGGCAGCGCAAAGAAGTTGCCGTCGTGCACGCGGCTGGGCACGAGGTAGTCGCGCGCGCCCTCGGGCGTGCTCTTGGTCAGCATCGGCGTCTCGATGTCGACGAAACCCTGCTCGTCGAGGTACTTGCGCACCTCCATCGTGACGCGGTAGCGCAGCATCAGGTTCTTCTGCATCTGCGGGCGGCGCAGGTCGAGCACGCGGTGCGTCAGGCGCACCGTTTCCGAGAGGTTGTCGTCGTCGAGCTGGAACGGCGGCGTGACGCTGGGGTTCAGCACCTCGAGCGCGTGGCACAGCACCTCGACCTTGCCGCTGGTGAGGTTGCTGTTCTCGGTGCCGGCCGGGCGCGACCGCACCAGGCCTACCACCTTCAGGCAGAACTCGTTGCGCACGCTTTCGGCGGCCTTGAACATCTCGGCGCGGTCGGGGTCGCAGACGATCTGCACCAGGCCCTCACGGTCGCGCAGGTCGACAAAGATCACACCGCCATGGTCGCGGCGACGATGGGCCCAGCCCATCAGGGTCACGGTCTGGCCCATCAGCGTTTCGCTGACCAGGCCGCAGTAGGTCGTTCTCATCGGATCACTCCTGGGCGTTCGGCCCGAGCCTGCACGCTGGCAGGCCACGGACATCGGGAAATGGGGGGGACGGGGCATTGAGCGGGCTGTGTCTCGAGCCCTGAGGACTGGCCGTTCGCCGGACGGGCCAGCCCGGTCAATTTCGAGCGGCCGCCACCTTCGCGACGGGCGCAGCCACCACACCCATCGAGATCACGTACTTCAGCGCCTCGTCCACGCTCATCTGCAGCGCCACCACGTCGGCGCGCGGCATCATGAGGAAAAAACCCGAGGTCGGGTTGGGCGTGGTCGGCACGTACACGCTGACGAGTTCGCCCGGCAGCTTGCCGGACACTTCACCACTGGGCTGGCCGGTGACGAAGGCGATGGTCCAGGCACCCGGTCGCGGGTACTGCACCAGCACCGCCTCTCGAAAGGCGTTGCCATTGCTCGAGAACAGCGTGTCCGAGACCTGCTTGACCGAGCTGTAGATCGACTTGACGATCGGGATCTTGTGCATCACCCGGTCCCACTGGCGCAACCACCACTGGCCGAAGATGTTGGTGACGAACACGCCGGTCAGGATCAGCCCAACGCACAACACCAGCACGCCCAGACCCGGCATGTGCCGAAGGGCCTCGAAGGCCACGCTGGTCGACGCCGGCAGCACCGCCTGCATCGCGCTCAGCAGCGCGAAGAACACGCTGTCGAAGACCGACAGCAGCCAGCTCAGCACCCACACCGTGATCGCCAGCGGCAGCCAGACCAGCAGGCCGGCGATCAGATACTTCTTCACGCTGTGCACCCCGGCGCCGGTTCAGCCACCACCGCTACTGCCACCACTGCCACCTGAGGGTGGACGCGCGGGGGCAGAAGCGGGGGCAGGAGCGGGTGCGGCCACAGGCGCCGCCGCCGCAGGGGCAGGACTGGCCGCATCGGTCGGCTTGGCCGGCTTCGCCTCGGAAGCCGCCGGCGCCTTGGCGTCGACCGCCTTGTCGTCCTGCGCCACCTTGTCGTCCTTGCCCTCCTTGCCGCCAGCGGCGTTGCCACCGCGGAAGTCGGTCACGTACCAGCCCGATCCCTTGAGCTGGAAACCGGCAGCGGTGACCTGCTTGGCATAGGTCGACGCGCCACAGGCCGGACACACGGTCAGCAGCGGGTCGGAGATCTTCTGCAGCACGTCCTGTGCGTGTCCGCAGGAGGTGCAGCGGTACGCGTAGATCGGCATGGCGTGGGTTCTCGCGGTTTCAGCAACTCAGGAAATCGGACTGGCCCGCCGAGGCCCGGGTACAAGGCCAGGGCATCGTCTAAGCCTGCAAAACCCTCGATTATACGGTTCAGAGCTGCATGACGATGCGGACCACCAGTACGCCGGCGACGAAGCCGATGGCCCCGAACAGCACCGCCTGCAGCAGCCGGTTGCTGCGCCGCTGTTCCAGCAGCAGCGCACGCAGCAGGGCGCTGTCGGCATCGGCGCGGTTGCGCGGCTGCAGCCGCTGATGCAGCAGGCGCGGCAGCTCGGGCAGCAGCTGTGCATAGCGTGGCGCCTCGCGCTGCAGACGCTGCAGCAGGCCACGCCAGCCGATCTGGTCGTTCATCCAGCGCTCGAGGAAGGGCTTGGCGGTGGTCCACAGGTCGAGCTCGGGGTCGAGCTGGCGGCCGAGCCCCTCGACGTTGAGCAGCGTCTTCTGCAGCAGCACCAGCTGCGGCTGGATTTCGACGTTGAAGCGGCGCGAGGTCTGGAACAGCCGCATCAGCACCTGGCCCAGCGAGATGTCCTTCAGCGGCCGGTCGAAATGCGGCTCGCAGACCGCGCGGATCGCACCTTCGAGCGCATCGACGCGGGTGTTCGGCGGCACCCAGCCGCTTTCCACGTGCAGTTCGGCCACACGCTTGTAATCGCGACGGAAGAAGGCGATGAAGTTCTGCGCCAGGTATTCCTTGTCGGTCTCGGTCAGCGTGCCGATGATGCCGAAGTCCAGCGCGATGTAGCGACCGAAGGTGGCCGGCGCCAGGCTGACCTGGATGTTGCCCGGGTGCATGTCGGCATGGAAAAAACCGTCGCGAAAGACCTGGGTAAAGAAGATCGTGACGCCGTCGCGCGACAGTTTCTTGAAGTCGACGCCGGCGTCGCGCAGACGCTGCAACTGGCCGATCGGCACGCCCTTCATGCGCTCCATCACCAGCACCGTCGAAGTGCACAAGGGCCACACCATCTCGGGCACCAGAACCAGGTTCAGGCCGCTCATGTTGCGCCGCAGCTGCGCGGCATTGGCGGCTTCGCGCACGAGATCGAGCTCGTCGTGCAGGTAGCCGTCGAATTCAGCCACCACCTCGCGGGGCTTCAGCCGCTTGCCGTCGACCGACAGCCGCTCGACCCAGCGCGCCAGCTGGTGCAGCAGCGCCAGATCGCCCTCGATGACGTCGAGCATGCCGGGCCGCAACACTTTCACCGCCACCTCGCGGCCGCCCTTGAGCGTGGCGAAATGCACCTGCGCAATCGACGCACTGGCCACCGCCTCGGCGTCGAAACTGGCAAACACCTCTTCCAGCGATCGGCCGTAGGCCTTCTCGACCAGATGCCGCGCCACGGCCGCCGGAAACGGCGGCACCCGATCCTGCAACAGCGCCAGCTCGTCGGCCAGGTCCAGCGGCAGCAGGTCGCGCCGCGTCGACAGCACCTGCCCGAACTTGACGAAGATCGGCCCCAGGCGTTCGCAGGCCCGGCGCAGCCTGACGCCGCGCGGTTCGTCGAGCCGGCGACCTACGGTGACCAGCCGCACCAGCGCACGCACCCAGCGCTGACGGAAGCCCGACAACGCCACCTCGTCGAGCCCGAAGCGCAGGACGGTGAAGACGATGAAGCTGAGCCGGAACAGTTGCCGCATCAGGCTGACCCGGCCGCCTCAAACGCCCTGACGGGTCTGCCAGCGCTCGCGCACCGAGGCCATGCCCTGCAACGCCGCGTGCAGGCCGCGGGCCAGGCCCGACCCGGCCCGATGCAACGCTGCGGCCACCGGCGCCGGGAACACACGCTCCAGATCGGCCGCAGCGTCCCAACGCAGGTTCTGCATCAACCAGTTCACATCAGTAGCCAGCTGCGCGTCACCCGACACCTCGACCGGCGGCAACTGTCCAGCCGCCAATCCGCTGGCCAGGCGCAGCGGGTCGTCGGCACGCAGCGACAGGCGCAAGGCCGGGGTGTGCAGGAGTTCGGGCCCCGTCCATTCCAGCAGCCCGGCCGGCGTGATCTGCCAGGCCAGACCGGGTGCCGGCGGCAGCCAGCGCGGCCAGCCCTCGATGTCGATCTGCACGGTCTTGCCGACGTGCGGCAGCAGGCGCTGCACGGCCTGCGGCTCGCCCCCGAGCACATGGTTGACCAGCAGGGTCAGGCGCGCCATCAGGGCCGGGGCGAACATCTGGTGCAAGGTATGCAGCATCGCACGATTGTAGGCAGGGGGCCCACGACGACACAGGTCCCGGTGCGTCCGCACGCCGACGGTCGAACACAATCGCCGGGTTTTGCCTGCAGGGCCCGGCGGCGGGCACCTTCAGGCCCGCAAACAGAGCCCCATCGGCGCTACCTCATGCCCACCATCCTTCTCACCGGCGCCAGCGGCTATATCGGCTCACACACCTGGCTGGCCCTGAACGCGGCGGGCTATGACGTCATCGGTCTGGACAACTTCTGCAACAGCTCGCCGCGCGTACTCGACCGTCTGGCCACGCTGCTGGGCCGACCGACCGTGTTCGAACAGGCCGATGTCTGCGACGCGGCCGCGCTGGATGCGGTGTTCAGCCGCCATCACATCGACGCCGTCGTTCACTTTGCCGCGCTGAAGGCGGTGGGCGAATCGACGACACAGCCCCTGGCCTACTACGGCAACAACCTCGGCGGGCTGGTACAGCTGTGCAAGGTGATGCAGTCGCACGCCGTGCATCGCTTCGTGTTCAGCTCCAGCGCCACCGTCTATGGCGACCCGAAGTCGCTGCCGATCACCGAAACGGCGGACTTGTCGGCCACCAACCCCTATGGCCAGACCAAGCTGATGGGTGAAACCATCCTGAACGACCTGGCGCGTGCCGATGCGTCATGGCAGACCGCCTGCCTGCGCTACTTCAATCCGGTGGGCGCGCACGACAGCGGTCTGATCGGCGAAGACCCGCGCGGCACGCCCAACAACCTGATGCCCTACGTGGCCCAGGTGGCAGTGGGCCGACGCAGCGAACTGCTGGTCTACGGCAACGACTACGCCACACCCGACGGCACCGGCGTGCGCGACTACATCCATGTCTGTGACCTTGCCGAAGGCCATGTGGCCGCCCTGCGGCACCTGTTCGACAGCGCCGGCTCGTTGACCGTCAACCTGGGCACCGGCACCGGGCACAGCGTGCTCGACGTGGTCAGTGCGTATGCGCTGGCCAGCGGACGCAAGATCCCCTACCGCATCGTCGCGCGCCGGCCTGGCGACGTGGCCTCGTGCTGGGCCGACCCAGCGCAGGCGGCGCGCTTGCTGGACTGGCGCGCACACCACGATCTGGGGCGCATGTGCGCCGACAGCTGGCGCTGGCAACAGCTCAACCCCCAAGGATTCGACACATGAAAATCCCTGTGCTTCCAGTCATCATGGCCGGCGGTTCCGGCACGCGACTGTGGCCCTTGTCGCGTGCGGGCTACCCCAAGCAGTTTCTCGTGCTGTCGGGCCAGCGCAGCCTGTTTCAGCAGGCCGTGACTCGGCTGCAGGATCTGGCCGACGAGCAGCTGGCGCTCACCGCCCCTCTCATCGTCGGCAACGAGGAACATCGCTTCCTGGTGCTGGACCAGTTGCGCGAAGCCGGCATCGTGCCGGCCGCGGTGCTGCTCGAGCCGCTGGGCCGCAACACGGCGCCGGCGCTGACCCTGGCCGCCTTGCAGGCAACGGCAGCGGGCGACGACCCGGTGCTGGTGGTCACCGCGGCCGACCAGACCGTGACCCGGCCCGAGGCCTTCAACCAGTCGCTGCGGCGCGCCATCGCGGTGGCCGCCGCAGGGGGTATCACGATCCTGGGGGTCGCGCCCGACCGGCCTGAAACGGGCTTTGGCTACATCCGCGCCGAAGTTGAAAGTGGCGGCGGTGAAGCCCGCGTGCAGCAGTTTGTCGAGAAACCCGATCTGGCCACCGCCGAAGGCTACCTGGCCGACGGCCACTACTACTGGAACGCCGGCCTGTTCGTGCTGCGCGCATCCACCTGGTTGGCGGCGCTGCAACGCTTTCGGCCCGACATCGTCGCCGCCTGCCAGGCCGCGTGGTTGCCGCGCAGCACCGACGCCTTGTTCGTGCGTCCGGGAAGGGCCGAATTTGCTGCCGTGCCGGCCGAGTCGGTCGACTACGCGGTGATGGAGCGCTGCCCCGGCAGCGACTTCGACATCCGCATGGTCGAGCTCGATGCCGGCTGGAACGACCTGGGCGCCTGGGAGGCTGTTTGGCAGGTGGCCGACAAGGACGCGGCGGGCAACGCCAGCGTCGGTGACGCCATCGTCAACGACAGCCGCAACACGCTGGTGCATGCCACCAGCCGCCTGGTCAGTGCCGTCGGCCTGGACAACGTGGTGATCGTCGAAACCCCAGACGCCGTGCTGGTGGCCGACCGCGCGCGCAGCCAGGACGTGAAGAAGATCGTGCAGCAACTCGGTGCCGAGCATCGTGGCGAACACACGCTGCACCGCAAGGTGCACCGGCCCTGGGGCTGGTACGACAGCATCGATCACGGCCCGCGCCACCAGGTCAAGCGCATCATGGTCAAGCCCGGTGCTTCGCTGAGCCTGCAGATGCACCACCACCGAGCCGAGCACTGGATCGTCGTCTCGGGCACAGCCGAAGTGACCAACGGCGACCAGGTGACGCTGCTGGCCGAAAATCAGAGCACCTACATTCCGCTCGGTCAGACCCATCGCCTGGCCAACCCGGGCAAGGTGCCGCTGGAAATCATCGAAGTACAGTCAGGCAGCTACCTGGGCGAAGACGACATCGTGCGTTTCGAGGACACCTATGGCCGGGAATGACGCGTGTGCCCTTACGAGGCGCTTTAGGTCCCACATCAGTCATCGGACGCAAGCCATCGCATGAGCATTCTCGTCACCGGCGGTGCCGGCTTCATCGGCAGCAACTTCGTGCTCGACTGGCTGAACGCCAGCGACGAGCCGGTGGTCAACCTCGACGCGCTGACCTATGCCGGCAACCTGCAGAACCTGGCCACGCTGCAGGGTGATGCGCGCCATGTCTTCGTGCGGGGCGACATCTGCGACCGTGCGCTGCTCGATCGCCTGCTGGCCGAGCACCGGCCGCGCGCAATCGTTCATTTCGCTGCCGAAAGCCATGTCGACCGCAGCATCCACGGTCCCGGCGCCTTCATCAAGACCAATGTCGACGGCACGTTCACGCTGCTTGAGGCAGCACGTACGTACTGGACGGGTTTGGCCGACGACGCCCGGCGCGCCTTTCGCTTCCAGCACGTCAGCACCGACGAGGTCTACGGCAGCCTGAGCGCCGACGCCCCGGCCTTCACCGAGACCCACCCCTACGAGCCCAACAGCCCCTATTCGGCCAGCAAGGCGGCCAGCGACCACCTGGTGCGGGCCTGGTTCCACACCTACGGGCTGCCGGTGCTGACCACCAACTGCAGCAACAACTACGGGCCCCTGCACTTTCCCGAGAAGCTGATCCCGCTGATGATCGTCAACGCCCTGGCCGGCAAGCCGCTGCCGATCTATGGCGACGGCCTGCAGGTGCGCGACTGGCTGTATGTGCGCGACCATTGCAGCGCCATCCGCAGCGTGCTCGAGCGCGGCAGGCCGGGGCAGGTCTACAACGTCGGGGGTGGCAACGAGATGACCAACCGCGACATCGTGCAGGCCGTGTGCGCGCTGCTGGACGAACTGCAACCCGACCCGGCCGGCCCCTACAACCGGCTGATCACGCACGTGAAGGACAGGCCGGGTCATGACCGCCGCTATGCGATCGACGCCCGCAAGATCGAGGCCGAACTCGGCTGGCGGCCTGCCGAGACCTTTCAATCGGGCATCCGCAAGACCGTGCAGTGGTACCTGGCCAACGCCGACTGGGTGCGCGGCGTGCAAAGCGGCAGCTACCGCGACTGGGTCGCCGCCAACTACGAAGCGCGATGAAGATCCTGCTGCTTGGCAAGAACGGCCAGGTCGGATGGGAGCTGCAGCGCGCGCTGGCGCCGCTGGGCGACCTGGTGGCCTGCGACTTTGATTCACCGGCTGAATGGCGCGCCGATTTTTCGCAGCCCGAATCGCTGTCTGCACTGGTGCGGCGCGTGCAGCCGATGTTGATCGTCAATGCCGCAGCGCACACCGCGGTCGACAAGGCCGAGAGCGAGCCCGATCTGGCACGGGCGCTGAATGCCGCCGCGCCCGCAGTGCTGGCGCGCGAAGCACGCGCACTGAACGCCTGGCTGCTGCACTACAGCACCGACTACGTGTTCGACGGTTCGGGCGATCAGCCGCGCGACGAAGATGCGGCCACCGGGCCGCTGAGCGTCTACGGTCGCACCAAGCTCGAAGGCGAACAGGCCATTCGCGCCAGCGGCTGCCGTCACCTGATCCTGCGCACGAGCTGGGTCTACGCGGCACGCGGCGGCAATTTCGCGCGCACCATGCTCAGGCTGGCGGCCGAGCGCGAGTCGCTCGACGTGATCGCCGACCAGATCGGTGCACCCACCGGGGCCGAGTTGCTGGCCGACGTCAGCGCGCATGCACTGCGTGCCGCCATGGCCGAACCCGATCGGGCCGGCACCTACCATTGCGTGGCGGCCGGCGAGACCAGCTGGCACGCCTATGCGCGCTTCGTCATCGAATGGGCGCGTGCGCAGGGCCAGCTGTTGCGGGTGGCACCCGACGCCATTCGGGCCATCGCCACACGCGACTACCCGACGCCGGCGCAACGTCCGCTGAATTCGCGTTTGTCGACCGCCAGGCTGCAGGCTGCGTTCGGCCTGCAACTGCCGCCCTGGCAAGCCGGCGTCGAGCGCATGTTGCGCGAGACTCTGGCCCTTTGACCATTGACGCCTGAACCCAGAAGGCTGCTTCGCATGAATCGCAAAGGCATCATCCTGGCCGGAGGCTCCGGCACCCGGCTGCATCCGGCCACGCTGGCCATGAGCAAGCAGTTGCTGCCGGTGTACGACAAGCCGATGGTCTACTACCCGCTGAGCACGCTGATGCTGGCCGGCATGCGCGACGTGCTGGTGATCAGCACGCCGCAGGACACACCGCGCTTCCAGGCCCTGCTGGGCGACGGCAGCCGCTGGGGCATGAGCCTGAGCTATTGCGTGCAACCCAGCCCCGATGGCCTGGCTCAGGCCTTCATCCTGGGTCGCTTGTTCATCGGCGGTGCACCCAGCGCGCTGGTGCTGGGCGACAACATCTTCTACGGCCACGACCTTCCGTCGCTGCTGCGCCGCGCGCACGATCGCCAGCAAGGCGCTTCGGTGTTCGCCTACCACGTCAACGACCCCGAGCGCTACGGCGTGGTCGAGTTCGACGAGCAGCGGCGCGCCATCAGCATCGCCGAGAAGCCAGCCCGGCCCAAGAGCAACTACGCAGTCACCGGCCTTTACTTCTACGACCACCAGGTGTGCGACATCGCCGCCGACATCCAGCCCAGCGAACGCGGCGAACTCGAGATCACCGAGGTCAACGCGCGCTACCTGCGACAGGGCCAGCTCGACGTCGAGATCATGGGCCGCGGCTACGCCTGGCTGGACACCGGCACGCACGACAGCCTGCTCGAGGCCAGCCAGTTCATCGCCACGCTCGAGAAGCGCCAGGGGCTGAAGGTGGCCTGCCCCGAAGAGATCGCCTACCGCTCGGGCTGGATCAGCGCCGCCGAACTCGAGGCCCAGGCCCGGCCCATGCTCAAAAACGGCTACGGCCAGTACCTGATGCAGCTGCTGGCCGAGAAGGTGATGCGGTGAAGCTGGTCGCCACGGCACTGCCCGGCGTGGTGCTCGTCGAGCCCACCGTCCATGCCGACGATCGGGGCTGGTTTCTCGAGAGCTGGAACGCCGGCCGCTTCAAGCAGGGCCTGCAGACGCTGGGCCTGCCGGTGCCACGCGATTTCGTGCAGGACAACCATTCCTGCTCGCAGGCCGGCGTGCTGCGCGGCCTGCACTACCAGCTGCCGCCGCATGCGCAGGGCAAGCTGGTGCGCGTGGTGCGCGGTTCGGTCTTCGACGTGGCGGTCGACATCCGCCGCGGTTCGGCCCATTTCGGCCGATGGATGGGTGTTGAGCTGAGTGCTGCCAACCGGTACCAGATGTGGATTCCCGAAGGTTTTGCGCATGGTTTCCTGGCGCTGGAAGACAACACCGAGTTTCTCTACAAGACCACCGACGTCTACGCCCGTGACAGCGAACGGGCCCTGCGCTGGGACGATCCGGTGATCGGCATCGACTGGCCGCTGGCGCCTTGGCCCGGCGGGCCGCGAATTGCAGCGAAGGACGCCACTGCACCAGGCATCGAAGCCGCCGCTGATCAGCTGCCCGCACTGGGCTGAACCGCCGCTTGCAACCTCGCGGCCGGTCCCTGCCTACGGCGCCTTCTCGACACCCTTGTCGTACTCGATCTCGCGCGTCTGGCCGTTGGCGAAATGGTGCACACCCTTGCCCTGGCGGACGCCGGCGACGAATTCACCGACGTAGCGGTCGCCGTTGGCAAAGTAGTGGATGCCCTGACCCTGCTGGGCCCCGTTCTTGAACATGCCCTCGTAGCGGTCCTTGTTGGCAAAGTAGTGGACGCCACGGCCTTCCTTGACGTTGTTGTGGAAGTCACCCTCGTAGCGGTCGCCGCTGGCCATGTACAGGCGACCCTTGCCGCTGAACTGCCCGGCGACGAAGAAGCCCTCGAAACGGTCACCATTGGCAAACTTGTAGGCGCCCGGGCCCTGTTTGATCCCCTGCACCATCTCGCCTTCGAAGACATCGCCGTTGGCGTGGAAGGTGGTGCCCTTGCCCTGCGGCTTGTCGTTCTCGAACTGCCCGACGTAACGGTCCTTGTTGGCAAACAGCTGTTCGCCCTTGCCGTTCTTCAGCCCGCGCTGGTACTCACCGGTATAGCGCTCGCCGCTGGCAAAGCTGAAGGTCCCCTGGCCCTGAAACAGGTTGTCGACGAAGTCGCCTTCGTAGCGATCCTTGTTGGCAAAGGTCATCACGCCCTTGCCTTGCTTGGTGATGCCCTGGAAGCCCCCTTCGTAGCGGTCACCATTGGCAAAGACCATCTGGCCCTGGCCCAGGAAATGATCATCCGCAAATTCACCCTCGTAACGGTCCCCGTTGGCGAACTGATAAGTGCCCTTGCCAGAGCGCTTGTTGCCGAGCACGTCGCCGTCGTAGCGGTCACCATTCGGCAAGGCATAGGCGGCCCGCGTGCGCTGCACCGGTAACGCCGCTGCAGACGCAGGCGGCGCCACGGCGGGCAACGGCTGAACGGCCATTGCCGGCGTGGCCGGTGCCGGCTTGGGCCCGGCAATCGAAGGCGGCGCCACCGCGGACGGGCCGGCGGCCGGGGTAGCCGCAGGGGCCGGCTCAGGCCCCGCGCCGCGCGTGTTCTGCGCCACCACAGCGCTCGGCGACGAAGCCAGCTTGGCCATGGCGGCGTGCGCGATCAAGGCGTATTCACCCTGCGGATAGCGCTTCAGGTAGCCCTGATAGGCCTCGATGTTGTTTGCCTTCAGCACGCCGTCCCAGAAGCGGTCTTCGCGTGCGGCCTGCAGTTGCGTGGCAGCGGCCTCGGTGTCCTTGGGTGGGTCGTTCTGCGCCACCGCGCCAGCCCCGGGGTAGAAGGCAAAGTCACCGATCGAGTCGTTGACGATCAACGGCCGCTGCTTGTGGTTGACCGTTGCGGCCAGCCTTTCCACCGCGTTCTGCACGTCCTTGGCAACCTGCTCGAAGGGCACACCGGGCGTTCGCATGCGTGCCACCAGTTCACGCGTGAAGACGCCGTTAACGGTCTTGTCGTCCTTGCCCAGCGAATCGAGCGCACGCTCGCGGCTCGCGGCCGAGAACATCAGCATCTGCCCGCGCGCCACGTTCGGCCCCGAGAGCCCGCGCGCGGCGCCGATGGGCCGCCCCTGCGCGCGCAGCGGATTGTCGCGGCAGGCGTCGACGATGACCACGGCCATGCGGGTCTGCAGCCGCTCCAGGCTGTCGAGCAGGCCGTTGACCGGCAGCGACAGGCGCTCGATCACGAACTCGGTGTCACCCTCGATGTCGATCGGCAACAGCTGGGCGCCACGTTCGGTCTGCACACCATGACCGGCGTAGAAGACGATGATGTCGTCGCCCTTCTTGACCTTGTCGTAGAACTGGGACACCGCAACGGCAAAGCGGGTGTTGGTCAGGTCGCGGTGCAAAGACACCTCGAAGCCGGCACGATCGAGCTCTTTGGCCATTGCCTCGGCGTCCGCCCCCGCACGGTCCAGCTTGGCAACTTTCTGGTAGGCGTCGTTGCCGACCACCAGCGCCAGGCGCCGAGCCTGCGCAGGCTCGGCGGCCGCCAGAACCAGCACGGCCAGAAGCATGACGACAGACCTGAGGGACAGCATGGGCGGACAGCCTGGATTCAGTTGCGTACACGCTCGCATGGCGTGCGCATGTCATCCGCAGCTCCGGCGGGGCCAGACCCGCTGCCGGCCACTGCGGCCCGACGCGCATTAACGCCAGGACGCACATTGATGCATCTCGATGCAGTGTAACTGAGGCCCCGCCAGCTGCAATGATTGTGAGCCCCAGGTAGTGCCCTCGCCCCGAAGAGGGGGGGGAGGCTGATGAGTCAGAAGAGCGCAGCGACGGTTGTGCAGCGGCTGGTGGCGAGCAGGAGCGCAGGCTGCGCTGGTATTGGGTATATCGGTACGGCAGGTCAAAGGCTGTGCCGGCGAGTTCGCGAGCAGGGGCCAGCGGGCTGGTCTCGCGCAAGCGCGGCGTTCAGCAACCGGCGGATCGCGCCCTTGGGGCGCGAGCAATTCGTCGCGCTGGTGCGCCAGCACTACGCCGACTTCGGCCCCGAGCCCGAGTACCTGGGCGAGATCACGGCTTTGTCTACAGCACCGAGACGCTCCGCGGCTGGATAATCGAAGCCGGCTGTGGAAGGCCCGGCTGCGCCGGGCCAAGCGCACAGCCCGCGCGAGCGCCGCGCCTGCGTGGGCGAGTTGGTGCAGATCGACGGCAGCCACCACGACTGGTTCGAGGGCCGTGCTGACAAGTGCTGTGATCGCCCTCATCGACGACGCTACAGGCCAGGTGCTTGGCGCGGTTCTCGCCAGGAAACCACCGAGGCGTACTTCGCCGTGCTGCACGGCGACAGCGCCACGGCGCGCCGTTACCGCGACCGCCACGGCATCTTCACCAAATCCGACCCCAAGACCCCGCGACGCGTTCGAGCGCGCGTTGCTGCAGCTTCACATCAGCCCATCTGCGCCCACAGCCACAAGCCAAGGGGCGGGAGCGGCTGTTCCAGACGCTGCAAGACCGCCGGCAAAGCACTGCGGCTGCAAGGCATCGCAGGCATCGAGCAAGCCAACGAATGGCTGGGCACGTACTTGCAACAGCACAACCGGCGCCGCCGTGGCACCGCGCAGGCGGCTGATCTGCACCAGCCCTGGCGCGGCACGAGCCAGGCGCTGCGCGAGATTGCGCTGCACCACCAGCGTCAACTCAGCGCCCAGGGTGCTTGCCGCTTCGAGGGCAAGGTGCTGCAAATCGAGCCCGCTCGCCGCGCGCCAGCAGCGCGCGATGGTCGACATCGTGCAGCTGCTGACGGCGAACTCGGCCTGAGTTACCGGGGGCGGCGCTTGCGGCACCGGCATTCGCTTGTCGCGAGCACCTGAGCCGGGGCAAGGGCTGACGCCAAGACGCTGGACGACAAACTCGCCGCTGCGCGGGCCGCCGCCTGAGCGCGAGCGGCGGCCCGCAAGTCGGAACTGGCGTTCCAGGACAGCCAGCGCGCCGGCGTCTATCGACCGGATACACCACCCATCGTGGCGGCGCGGTGCGGCGGGCCGCTCGGGCTGCCCTGCGCAGCCCGCCGCAACGCAAAAGCGGCCCTGACCTCCGCCGCCCTCCAGGGACATCTCTATCTGGTGCGAAGGGGACATTTCTACTTTGGGTTGACAGCCAGCTGCAATGATCGATCTTGCCGTCAGCAGCGATCAGCAACCGTCATGACGATCCAAAACGGCAGGCCTTCACAGTCAGGCGCGCCTGTGGCACCTCGTGCGACGGGTCGCTCTGCCCAAAGCAACCCTACTTCAAACCCATGCCCTTGCTGATGTCGGCCGGTGCCAGCTCAGGCGCCGAGGCTGCCTCGGCGCCAGCCGACGCGGCGGGTGAACTGGCACTGCCCGGCCGCGGGCCTTCGGCGAACTTGCCGAAGTATTCGATCTTGGCCGCCGTGCGCATGGCCTTGATGTCGTCCTCGACCAGCTTGCGCTTGCGCTCGTTGAGCAAGTACTGCTCGATCGCCGGACGCGCCTGCTCCTCGGTCACCGGCTGGCTGCGCGAGCCCGCCAGCACCACCACCTGTGCGCCGTTGGCGCCCTGGGTCACAGTGGCCTGGCCGTCCTTCATGCGCGACAAGGCGTCCAGGGCGGCCAGCGGCAGCTGTTCGGCCGCGCGCACCGCCTGGTTGGCCGCAAAGCGGTAGTCGTTGGCTTTCAGGAAGTCGACGAATTCGGTGATCGACTTGGCGGCGGCCAGGCGATCGCGCAGCACCGGCACCTGCTCGGGTTTGGCCTCGATGGCCAATTCCTGGATGCTGTAGATGCGCCGCTGGCTGAACAGCGCCGGCTTGGATTCGAAGTAGGCCTTGATCTCGTCGGGCGTCGGCTTGCCGGCGGCTTCTCCGACCTTCTCGACATAGGCGCGCGCGATCACTTCGCGCCTTGCGGCCTCGATCATCTGCACCACGCGCGGGTCGCGGTCGAGCTTGAGGTCGACCGCCTTCTGCACGGCCAGTTCCTGGTCGATCAGCTTTTCCAGGATCTGCCGGCTGGCCGCGTCGGCCTGTTCCGGACGCAGGTTGCGTTGATGCTGCAACACCAGGTTGATCTGGTGCACCGTCAGCTCTTCCTTGTTGACACGCGCTGCGGCCTGGGTCGCCAGGCGGTCGGCCTTCTTCTCGCCGCAGCCTGCAACCAGCACGAGCGCGCCCACGCCCAGGGACAGGCAGGCCACGCGCAGGGCCGGGGCAAAAAGTCGATGAAGCAGTCGGGTCATGGGCGATCCAGAGGTGGGCTCGAAAGTGCAGGCACGCGCAAGGCCGCGCCCCGGGTCGGGCTCAGGGTGGGCCTGACCATGCCACCGACCCGCCCGGGCGGCGCAGTTTAACGCCGCGCCGCAGTGCGGCAGATCACGCGCTGACTCAGGACAGGGCCTGCACCCGGGCCACGCGCCAGCTGGGGTCGGGCCCCTGCAGGCGGGCCAGCATCCACAACTCGCGGAACGGTATCGGCAATGCGTCTTGCTGCTCGCGGATCAGGCCCGAGAACTCGACGCTGGCGACCTGCGCCTCTCGCAGATCCTCGACCCCGAGCAGCCGGGCCTCGATGCGGACCACCTCGGTGTGATTGGGCCCGGGGCCGCGCTCGGCGAGCTGGCTGCGCAGCTCTTCGAACAGCGGCTCGGTGGCGAAGGCCGACAGTGCCGTCAGGTCGGCCCGGTCCCAGGCCTGCTGCACGCAGACGAAACTGCGCCGCGCCACGTCCAGAAATGCGGCCATGTCGCCGTTCGGCGCAGCGCTGCAGCGCCGGGTGGTCAGCCGCCGCCGCAGCTGGGTCAGCACTTGATCCCCACGTGCAGGGCCACCGCACCGGCTGCCAGGTTGTGCACGTCCACGTGGCCGAAGCCGGCGGTCTTCATCAGGCTCTTCAGCGCGGCCTGGTCGGGGTGGACCCGGATCGATTCGGCCAGGTAGCGGTAACTGTCCTCGTCCCTGGTCACGAGCCTGCCGATCAGCGGAATCACGTTGAACGAGTACCAGTCGTAAGGCCGGCGCAGCGGCGCGGCGATCTTCGAGAACTCAAGCACCAGAAGCCGGCCGCCTGGGCGCAGCACGCGCGCCATCTCGGCCAACGCCAGGTCCTTGTGCGTCATGTTGCGCAGGCCGAAAGCCACCGACACGAGATCGAAGCTACCGTCGGCAAAGGGCAGTTGCTCGGCGTCGCAGGTCAGCGTGGGCAGCGCCAGGCCGTCGTCGAGCAGGCGGTCGCGGCCGACGCGCAGCATGGCTTCGTTGATGTCGGTGTGCACCACCAGCCCCTGCGCGCCCACCAGCGGCGCAAAGGCCCTTGCCAGGTCGCCGGTGCCGCCGGCAATGTCCAGCACCTTGTCGCCGCGTTTCAGGTTGGCCACCGCCACCGTGTAGCCCTTCCAGGCGCGATGCAGGCCGAACGACATGAGGTCGTTCATCAGGTCGTAGCGTTGCGCCACCGAGTCGAACACACCGCGCACACGGCGCGCCTTGTCCTGGTCGTCGACGCTCTGGAAGCCGAAGTGGGTCTGGGCCATGCCCGTGCCTCAATGGCTGCCGCAACCGTGGCCGCCGGCCGCCTTCATCGGTGCATCGCGGTCGATGCCGGCGCTGCGCAGCCGCTCTTCATACTGGGCCCACTTGGCATCCGCATCGGCGCCCAGGTGGTACAGGTATTCCCACGAAAAGATGCCGGTGTCGTGCCCGTCGGAAAAACGGGGCTGCAGCGCATAGTGGCCGACGGGCTGGATGTCGGTGATCAACACGTCGCGCTTGCCGGTCTGCAGCACCTCCTGCCCCGGCCCATGCCCCTGCACCTCGGCCGACGGCGAAAAAATGCGCATCAACTCGAAGGGAATGCGGAAGTTGCGGCCGTCGTCGAAGCCGATCTCGAGCACACGCGAGGCCTCATGGACGGTGACGGCGGTGGGGTTTGCAGCGGCAGCTGGCATGGTGGGCATCACACGCAAGTCGAAAGGGTGCCCAGTCTATCCGCGCGCCCGCTGCGCACCCCGATTTGCAGCGGCTCACCCGTGTCGGCAAAAGGGCTGCCTGCTGGCAGGGGCAAGTGCAAGGGACAGCCGCGGGTGTGGCCTCGGTGGCGGTCACCGTCGCGGTCGCTAGACCAGCACGCGCTCGATGCCACCCTGGTTGGCCTTGGCCACGTAGTCCTCGAGCCAGGTTTCGCCCAGGATCTTGCGTGCCATCTCGATCACGATGTAGTCGGCCTCGAGCAGCCCGCTCTTCAGATCGTCCTGGTAGCGCCAAAGCCCTTGCAGGCAACTCGGGCAGCTGGTCAGGATCTTCAGGTCCTGCTGCGCCGTCACGCCGGGCAGCGCCCGCAGCGCAGCTTCATCGGCGCGAATCTCTTCTTCCTTGCGAAATCGCACCTGGGTGCTGATGTCAGGACGGCTCACGCCCAGCGTGCCGCTTTCGCCGCAGCAGCGCGCATTCTTCAGCACCCGATCGCCGACCAGGGCCTTCACCGTCTTCATCGGGTCCTGCAGCTTCATCGGGCTGTGACAGGGGTCGTGGTACAGATAGGCACCGGCGCGATCCCCCAGCGTGATGCCCTTTTCCAGCAGGTACTCATGGATGTCGATGATGCGGCTGCCGGGGAAGATGTCCTCGAACTGGTAGCCCTGCAGCTGGTCGTAGCAGGTGCCGCACGAGACCACCACGGTCTTGATGTCCAGGTAGTTCAAGGTGTTGGCCATGCGATGGAACAGCACCCGGTTGCTGGTGATCATGGTTTCGGCCTGATCGAACTGGCCGCTGCCACGCTGCGGGTAGCCGCAGCACAGGTAGCCCGGCGGCAGCACGGTCTGCACGCCGGCGTGCCACAACATGGCCTGCGTGGCCAGGCCGACCTGGCTGAACAGCCGTTCCGACCCGCAGCCGGGGAAATAGAACACCGCCTCGCTCTCGCTGCTGGTCTGCGCCGGGTCGCGGATGATCGGCACGTAGTCACGGTCCTCGATGTCCAGCAACGCGCGTGCCGTCTTCTTGGGCAGTCCGCCGGGCATCTTCTTGTTGATGAAGTGGATCACCTGCTGCTTGATCGGCGCCGCCCCCAGCGTCGGCCGCGGTGCCGCGGTCTGCTTCTTCGCCACCGGCTTGAGCAGATCGTTGGCCAGGCGCTGCGCCTTGAAGCCCACGCCGACCATGGCCGTGCGCATCAGCTTGATGGTCTGCGGGTTGGTGGCGTTGAGAAAACCCATCGCCAGCGCATGGCCCGGGCGCCAGCTCTTGTGACCCATCTTGCGCAACAGATTGCGCATGGCCATCGAGACGTCGCCGAAGTCGATATTCACCGGGCAGGGCGACAGGCACTTGTGGCACACCGTGCAGTGGTCGGCCACGTCCTCGAAGTCGGCCCAGTGCGCCAGGCTGACGCCGCGGCGGGTCTGCTCCTCGTACAGAAAGGCCTCGATCAGCAGCGAGGTGGCCAGGATCTTGTTGCGCGGGCTGTACAGCAAGTTGGCGCGCGGCACGTGGGTGGCGCACACCGGCTTGCACTTGCCGCAGCGCAGACAGTCCTTGATGCTGTCGCTGATGGCGCCGATGTCGCTGCGCTGCATGATCAGCGATTCGTGGCCCATCAGCCCGAAGCTCGGTGTGTAGGCGGCGCTGAGGTCGGCCGCCCAGCTGTCGCTGTCACCGCCACCAGCTGCCGCACGCAGCAGCTTTCCCTTGTTGAAACGGCCCTCGGGGTCGATGCGCGCCTTGTACTGGGCAAACGGCGCCAGTTCGGCGTCGGTCAGGAATTCGAGCTTGGTGATGCCGATGCCATGCTCACCGCTGATCACACCGTCCAGCCGACGCGCCAGCGCCATGATGCGGGCCACCGCCTCGTGCGCGGTCTGCAGCATCTCGTAGTTGTCGCTGTTGACCGGGATGTTGGTGTGCACGTTGCCGTCACCGGCGTGCATGTGCAGCGCGACCCAGACGCGGCCTTGCAACACCTGCTGGTGGATGGCCTGGCAGCGCTGCAGCAGCGGTGCGAAGGCGGCGCCCGAGAACAGCAACTGCAAGGGCTTGAGGATCTGCAGCTTCCACGACGCGCGCCGGCTGTAATCCTGCAGCTGCGCAAACAGGGTGCGGCCCTCGGCCGCCTGCACCTGGTCAAGCTGTTCGAGCCAGAAGCGCCACAGTGTCTGCACCTCGCGCAGCAGCACCAGCGCCTGCTGCACACGGCCTTCCAGCAACTCGGCGCCAGGCACCTCGGCGGCGTCGTCGCCCTGCGCCAGCGGCAGCGCGCCCTGCGTGAAGAGCTCGATCAGCCGCTCGACCAGCTGCAGCTTGTTGCGCAGCGACAGCTCGACGTTGATGCGCTCGATGCCCTCGGTGTACTCACCCATGCGCGGCAGCGGGATCACCACGTCTTCATTGATCTTGAAGGCGTTGGTGTGGCGCGCGATGGCCGCGGTGCGCTTGCGGTCGAGCCAGAACTTCTTGCGCGCGTCGGCGCTCACGGCGACAAAACCCTCGCCGTGGCGGCCGTTGGCGATGCGCACCACCTCGCTGGCGGCACGCGCCACCGCGGCCTCGTCGTCACCGACGATGTCGCCGATCAGCACCATCTTCGGCAGGCCGCGGCCGTTGCTGGCCGCCAACGCGCGCTTGCTCTTGGTAGCGTAGCCCACGGCCTTCAGGTAGCGGTCGTCCAGATGCTCCAGGCCGGCCAGGATCGCGCCACCCGGGCGGGTGAACAGGTAATCCTTGATCTCGACGATCGAAGGTACCGCGTCCTTGGCGTTGCCGAAGAACTCCAGGCACACCGTGCGCACATGCGCCGGCATGCGGTGAACGATCCAGCGCGCACTGGTGATCAGCCCGTCGCAACCTTCCTTCTGCACCCCGGGCAGTCCGGCCAGGAACTTGTCGGTGACGTCCTTGCCCAGCCCTTGCTTGCGAAATACAGGGCCCGGAATGTCCAGTCGCTCGCTGCGCAGCAGCGTCTTGCCGCTGGCGTCGAAGGTCTTGAGCTCGAAGCTGGCTGTTTCAGCGTCGTGGATCTTGCCCAGGTTGTGGTTCAGCCGCGTCACTTCCAGCCACTCGGCTTGCGGGGTCACCATGCGCCAGCTGGCCAGGTTGTCGAGCGCGGTGCCCCACAGCACGGCCTTCTTGCCGCCGGCGTTCATCGCCACGTTGCCGCCCACGCAGCTGGCCTCGGCCGACGTGGGGTCGACTGCGAAGACATGGCCCGCGCGCTCGGCCGCGTCGGCCACGCGCTGGGTGACGACACCGGCTTCGCAGAACACCGTGGGCACGGGCTGATCCAGGCCGGGCAGGCTGACCCACTCGACCTCGCTCATCGCCTCGAGCTTCTCGGTGTTGATGACCGCGCTCTTCCAGGTCAGCGGCACCGCGCCGCCGGTGTAGCCGGTGCCACCGCCGCGCGGGATGATGGTCAGCCCGAGCTCGATGCAGCCCTTGACCACGGCCGCCATCTCGGCTTCCGAGTCGGGCGTCAGCACCACGAAGGGGTACTCCACCCGCCAGTCGGTGGCGTCGGTGACGTGGGACACACGCGACAGGCCGTCGAACTTGATGTTGTCCTTGACCGTGGCACGGCCCAGCACACGGCGCGTGCGCTGCCGCAGCCTGGCCACGGCGTCGAAGCGCGCGGCAAAGCGGTCGACCGCCTTGCCGGCGGCGTCCAGCAACTCCCCGACATAGGCGTCACGGCCGCGGTCGACATCGGGCGTGCGGCGTTTGCCCACCTCGCCCAGGCGATGGTGCAGCGCGTCGATCAGCTGGCCGCGTCGCTTGACACTGGTCAGCAGGTCGTCTTCGAGATACGGGTTGCGCTGCACCACCCAGATGTCGCCCAGCACCTCGTACAGCATGCGCGCCGAGCGGCCGGTGCGGCGTTCGTCGCGCAAGAGATTCAGCAGTTCCCAGGCGCGTGCGCCAAGCAGCCGCAGCACGATCTCGCGGTCGGTGAACGAGGTGTAGTTGTACGGGATCTCGCGCAGCCGAGCCACATGCGCCGGCGCGACCGCGACGGGCCGGTCGGACGAATCCTGGCGCATGGCCAGCGCTTGGTCCATCGGTTGTGAAGCGTTCATGGGTAAGCCCTGAATCCTACCGCAGTGCAGCATTTTGAATCCGCCAGCCCCATCGGGCCGAATCGTGGCAGAGGGGTAATCCCGCTTGCCCACACAGGTGCTTCCATGACAAAAAAGCCGGCTGTCACAAAGCGCCGGCAAACTGGCGCCTTCGTCTCGTCGACTTCACGGAGCATCCATGTCACGCAAGTTCTTCACCGCCACTGCCGTCGCCACGATCGTGGCCTTCAGCCTGCCTGCGCAGGCGCAGACCGAGATCCAATGGTGGCATTCGATGACCGGCGGCCTCAACGACTGGGTGGTCGGCCTGGCCAATGGCTTCAACGCCAGCCAGAAGGATTACAAGATCGTGCCGACCTACAAGGGCCAGTACGCCGAGTCGATGACCGCCACCATCGCCGCTTTCCGCGCCGGCAATGCGCCGCACATCGTGCAGGTCTTCGAGGTCGGCACCGCCACGATGATGGCCAGCAAGGGCGCCATCGTGCCGGTGGGCAAGGTGCTCGCCGATGCCGGCTACAAGTTCGACCCCAAGGCCTACATCCCGGCCGTGGTCGGCTACTACACCGCGCCCAGCGGCCAGATGCTGAGCTTTCCGCTCAACAGCTCGACCACGGTGCTGAACTACAACAAGGACCTGTTCAAGAAGGCCGGCCTGGACCCGAACAAGCCGCCGCAGACCTGGCCCGAGCTGGCGCTGGCCGCCGCCAAGCTGAAGGCCTCGGGCGTGGCCTGCCCGTTCACGACCAGCTGGGTGGGCTGGACGCAGCTCGAGAGCTTCTCGACCTGGCACAACACCCTGTTCGCGACCCAGAACAACGGTTTCGGCGGCACCAACACCAGGCTGGTGACCAACAGCCCGCTGCACGTGCGGCACATCGAGAACCTGGCGAACATGGCCAAGCAGGGTCTGTTCATCTACCGCGGGCGCGACAACCGCGGCGACGCGCCCTTCTACTCGGGTGAATGCGCGATGGCGACGGCTTCGTCGTCGACCTATGCCAGCATCAAGAAGAACGCCAAGTTTGATTTCGGCATCGCCACCCTGCCCTACTACCCCGACGTGCCTGGCGCGCCGCAGAACACCGTGATTGGTGGCGCCTCGTTGTGGGTCATGTCAGGCAAGCCGGCCGCCGACTACAAGGGCGTGGCTGCTTTCTTCAACTACCTGACGTCGCCCGAGATCCAGGCCAAGAGCCACCAGGCCACCGGCTACCTGCCGATCACGCTGGCGGCACTGGCCCTGACGGAGAAGTCGGGTTTCTACAAGGCCAACCCGGGCACCGACACCGCCGTCAACCAGATGATCCGCAAGACGACCGACAAGTCGCGCGGCGTGCGCCTGGGCAACATGCTGCAGATCCGCACCATCGTCGACGAGGAACTCGAGCAGGTCTGGGCCGGCAAGCAGGGCGCCAAGACAGCCCTGGACACCATCGTCAAGCGCGGCAACGAGCAACTCGAGCGCTTCCAGAAGGCCAACAAGCGCTGATGTTCCAGTTCGTTTGGCGGTGACGTCAGTCGGCGTCGCCGCCACGCGAACGCGCCCCCATGACAATTGAAAAGCGCGTCCGCTTCAAGAGCTGGTGGTTGCCCTGGGTGCTCGTGGCACCGCAGATGGCCATCGTGCTCGTGTTCTTCTTCTGGCCCGCGGGGCAGGCGCTGTTCCAGAGCGTGCTGCAGGAAGACGCCTTCGGCACCAGCAGCGAATTTGTCGGGCTGCAGAACTTCAGGCGGCTGTGGCAAGACGCGTCCTATCTGGCCTCGTTCAAGACCACGGCCATCTTCTCGGTGCTCGTGGCCACACTGGGCCTGGCGCTGGCGCTGGTGCTGGCGGTGATGGCCGACCGCGTCGTGCGCGGTGCCAACACGTACAAGACGCTGCTGATCTGGCCCTATGCCGTGGCGCCGGCGGTGGCCGGAGTACTTTGGTTGTTCATGTTCGCGCCCTCGGTGGGCATCGTCAGTTTCTGGTTGCGTGCGGCCGGCATCGACTGGGATGCCCTGCTGAACAGCCGCCATGCGATGACCCTGATCGTGATGGCCGCAGTTTGGAAACAGGTGTCCTACAACTTCCTGTTCTTCCTGGCCGGCTTGCAGAGCATTCCCAAGAGCCTGGTTGAAGCAGCGGCCATCGACGGCGCCGGGCCCTGGCGGCGCTTCTGGACGGTGCAGTTTCCGCTGCTCACGCCAACCACCTTCTTCCTGCTCGTCATCAACATCATCTACGCCTTCTTCGACACCTTTGCCATCGTCGACGCCGCCACCGAGGGTGGCCCGGGCAAGGACACCGCAATCCTGGTCTACAAGGTCTATTACGATGGTTTCAAGGCGCTCGACCTGGGTGGATCAGCGGCGCAATCGGTGGTGCTGATGGTCATCGTCATCGTGCTCACGGTGATCCAGTTCCGCTACGTCGAGAAGCGCGTCAACTACTGAAGGGCGGGTCTGCAAGATGGTTGAAAACCGCCCTGTCGCCGATGCGCTGGCGCACCTGGTGCTGCTGCTGGGCGTGCTGATCGTCGCCTTCCCCGTCTACATCACCTTCATTGCCAGCACGCAGACGGCCGAGGCCATCGTGCAGAACGTGCCGATGTCGCTGCTGCCCGGCGACCAGTTGATCTCGAACTACACGCGGGCCCTGGTCGGCAGCAACACGCAGGGCGGCAGCAACCCGCCGGTGGCGCCGATGATGACGGTCAGCCTGATCACGGCGCTGGTGATCGCGGTGGGCAAGATCGTGATCTCGCTGCTGTCGGCCTTTGCCGTCGTGTACTTTCGTTTCCCCGGCCGCAGCATCGTGTTCTGGATGATCTTCGTGACGCTGATGCTGCCGGTGGAGGTACGCATCCTGCCCACCTACAAGGTGGTGTCCGACCTGGGCATGCTCAACACCTACGCCGGCCTGACGGTGCCGCTGATCGCGTCGGCCACGGCCACCTTCCTGTTCCGCCAGTTCTTCCTGACCGTGCCCGACGAACTGGTCGAAGCCGCGCGCATCGACGGCGCCGGCCCGCTGCGCTTCTTCTGGGACGTGCTGCTGCCGCTGTCGCGCACGTCGATCGCCGCGCTGTTCGTGATCCAGTTCATCTACGGCTGGAACCAGTACCTGTGGCCGCTGCTGATGACCACCAGCGAAGACATGTACCCGGTGGTGATGGGCATCAAGCGCATGATCACCGGCGGCGATGCCGCCACCGAATGGAACGTGGTGATGGCCACCGCCATCCTGGCCATGATCCCGCCCGCATTGGTGGTGATCCTGATGCAGAAATGGTTCGTCAAGGGCCTGGTCGATACCGAAAAATAGAAGGCAACAGATGGGCGCCATTTCCCTGCGCGCGGTCGAGAAGGTCTACGGCCACGGGCCCAAGGCCAACAAGGTGATCCACGGTGTCGACGCCGAGATCGCCGACGGCGAGTTCATCGTCATCGTCGGCCCCAGCGGCTGCGGCAAGAGCACGCTGCTGCGCATGGTGGCGGGGCTGGAAGAGATCAGCGCCGGCGAGGTGCACATCGGCGGCCGCCTGGTCAATCGGCTCGAGCCGGCCGAGCGCGACATCGCGATGGTCTTTCAGAACTACGCGCTGTACCCGCACATGAGCGTGTACGACAACATGGCCTATGGCCTGAAGATCGCCAAGGTGCCCAAGGCCGAGATCGAGGTGCGCGTGCAGAAGGCCGCCAAGATCCTTGAACTGGGCACGCTGCTCGAGCGCACGCCACGCCAGTTGTCGGGCGGGCAGCGCCAGCGCGTGGCGATGGGGCGTGCCATCGTGCGCCAGCCGGCGGTGTTCCTGTTCGACGAGCCGCTGTCCAACCTGGACGCCAAACTGCGCGCACAGACGCGGCTCGAGATCCAGAAGCTGCACCGCGAACTGGGCGTCACCTCGCTGTTCGTCACGCACGACCAGGTCGAGGCGATGACGCTGGCGCAGCGCATGGTGGTGATGAACGCCGGCCGCATCGAGCAGATCGGCACGCCCGAACAGGTGTACGGAAAACCCGCGACCACCTTTGTTGCCAGCTTCATCGGCAGCCCGCCGATGAACCTGCTGGCCGGCAGCGCCGACGGCTCGCGCTTCACGGTGGGCACGCAGACGCTGAAGCTGCCGCAGGCCGCGCCGCGCGCAGGCGCGCTGGTGCTGGGTGCACGCCCTGAACATGCCGAGTTGTCGACGCAGGGTGCGTGGCCGCTGACGGTGGAGATGCTGGAGATGCTGGGCGCCGAGCGCCTGGTCTACGGCCGCCTGGGCAACGCGGCGTTCACGCTGCGCATCGACGGCACGCTGGTGCCGCCACGGCCCGGCGACGTGGTGCCGCTGCACGTGGCGCCTGAACACCTGCACTGGTACGACGCCACCACGGGTCAGCGCGTGCCGTGAAGCCCTGGCCCTACCCACTGTGGGTGGCACATCGCGGTGCCGGCACGCTGGCCCCCGAGAACACGCTGGCCGCGTTTCGGCTGGGCGCGCGGTACGGCTATCGGGCCTTCGAATGCGACGTCAAGCTCAGCGCCGATGGCGTGCCCATGCTGCTGCACGACGCCACGCTCGAGCGCACCAGCAATGGCACCGGCCGGGCCGCCGACCTGCCTTGGGCAGCGCTGTCGCAGCTGGACGCCGGCGGCTGGCACAGCCGCGCCTTCGCCGGCGAGCCCATGCCCACGCTCGAGGCCATCGCACGCTTCGTGCGCGGCAACGGCTTCGTGCTCAACATCGAGATCAAGCCGACGCCTGAGCACGAGGCCGCCACCGGCCGCACGGTGGCCGAAGCGGTGCGCCGACTGTGGCAGGGTGACGCCACGCCGCCGCTGCTGAGCTCGTTCACGCCGGACGCGCTGTACGCGGCACAGGCGGCCGCCCCCAACCTGCCGCGCGCACTGCTGCTGGACACGCTGTGGCCGGGCTGGCCGGCCGTGGTGCAGGCACTGGACTGCGTGGCCGTGGTCACGAACCACGAGTTGATGGACGCCGACCTGCTGGCGCAGGTGCATGCCCAGGGCCGGCGCGCGCTGTGCTACACGGTGAACGAACTTGCCGATGCCGAACGCCTGCGCGCACTGGGCATCGACGGCTTGATCACCGACGCGGTCGACCGCTTCGCGCCGGCCGCGTAAAAAGCCAAGCGCAGTGGCCAGACCGGCGGCGCTCAGTGCGCTGCCACCGGCGCCGCGGCGATAGATCCCAAGACAGGCTGCGGCGTCGGCAGGGCCCGAAGCTGCCGGATCAAGGGCCACTGCCAGGCCAAGGCGGCCAGCAGCAGCGACACGATGCCGGCAAAGGCCAGCGCCGAACGCAGTCCGACATGTTCGCCCAGCCAGCCACCGAAGAGCGAACCCGCCGGCGCCATGAGCAGGCTCAGCCAGCGCATGGTGCTGGTCATGCGGCCCAGCAGCGGCGCTGGCGTGGCGGCCTGACGCAGGGCCAGGAAGTTGATGAAGATGAACACCGCGCCCATCGTGAACAGCATCATCATCGCGGCAAAGGCGGCCACTCCCCAGCGGCCCGCCGGTGCCACCGCCGGCAGCAGCCAGCCGATGCCGGTGACCGCGTAGCCCAGCACCAGGCAGGGCCCGGGGCCGATGCGCTGGCTGATGCGCCGCCCCCAGATGCTGCCGCCGATGGTGCCCAGGCCCATGCCCATGTAGCACAGGCCCACGGTCTGCTCGGACATGCCCAGCGTGCGCGTGGCCACCAGGATCTGCACCACCAGCGCAGCGTAATGGCACATCTGCCAAACCGCCATCAGCACCGCCAGCGCCACCAGCAGCGGCGTGTTTGCCACGAAGCGCAGGCCTGCGATCAGGTCGCGCCAGAAGCCGGTGCCGTTGCGCGGGCCGGGCTTGTCGTCGACATGCACGCCCCGCAGGATCCAGGCCGACCCGATCAGCAGTACCGCGTTGACCGTCATCGTCCAGGGTGCGCCGAACAGCTTGATCAAGAAACCGGCGAAACCTGGCCCGGCCACCTCAGCGCCCGACGTGGCCAGCGCGTTCTTGGCATGCGCCTCGACCAGGCGCTCACGCGCGACCACCTGCGTCAGCACGATCTGTGCGGCGGTGCCCGACACCGCATGCACGCTGCCGACGATGAAGCCGACCACGTACAGCCAGGCCATGCCCAGGCCACCGGCCAGCCAGGCCAGCGTGACACTGGCTGCCGCCAGCCCCACCAGCACCTCGCCGACCACGTACACCGGCAGCTTGCGCACGCGGTCCAGCCAGACCCCGGCCGGCAATGACAGCAGCAGAAACGGCGACAGCTCGACCGCCGTCAGCAGCCCCATCTGCGTCGGCGTGGCCTTGAGCAGCACTGCCGCCGTCAAGGGCAGCGCCAGCAGCATCACCTGGCCGCCGAACGAACTGGTCAGGATCGACAGCCACAGCCGCCGATACACCAGGTCATGCCAGAGATCGCCGTCCGACAGGCGGAACTGGCGCAGCACGGTGTTCAGCGCGGCGTTCATCGACTGCGCCGCCGCGTGCGATGGGCAGCGGCGACAACCCGCCTGGGGTGCGTCAAGATCGGTAGTCGGCGTTGATGCTGACGTAGTCGTGCGACAGGTCGCAGGTCCAGACTTCGGTGCACGCCGGCCCGCGGTTCAAGCTGACGCGCACCGTGATCTCGGCCTGCTTCATCACGCGCTGGCCGTCTTCTTCACGATAGGCCGGGTTGCGACCACCTTGCACCGCCACCAGCACATCGTCCAGGTGCAGGTCGATCAGCCCCTGGTCGAGGTCGTCGATGCCGGCGTAGCCCACCGCGGCCAGGATGCGCCCGAGGTTCGGGTCACTGGCAAAAAACGCGGTCTTGACCAGCGGTGAATGCGCGATCGCATAGGCCACCAGCCTGCACTCGGCCTCGTCGCGGCCGCCGTCGACCTGGACGGTGATGAACTTGGTGGCGCCTTCGCCGTCGCGCACGATGGCCTGCGCCAGCTGGCGCGACACGTCGATCACGGCATCGGCCAGCGCCTGGCCGTCGGCCGATGCCAGGTCGCTGATCTCGGCATGCCCGGCGCGCTGCGTGGCGATCAGCATGAATGAATCGTTGGTCGAGGTGTCGCCGTCGATCGTGATGCGGTTGAAGCTGGCGTCGGCCGCCTGACGCACCAGGGTGGCCAGCAGCGCGGGCGCGATCACGGCGTCGGTGGCGACGAAGCCGAGCATGGTCGCCATGTTCGGCCGGATCATGCCGGCACCCTTGCTGATGCCGGTGATCGTGACCGTGCGGCCACCGATCGAGACCTGACGCGACGCCGCCTTGGGCACGGTGTCGGTGGTCATGATGCCCTGCGCCGCTTCGGCCCAGTGCGACTCGGCCAGGTCGGCCTGGGCCGCCGGCAGGCCGGCCTCGATGCGTTCGACCGGCAGCGTCTCCATGATCACGCCGGTGGAAAAGGGCAGCACGGCACTGACCTCGATGCCCAGCAGCGCGGCCACGGCATCACAGGTGCGCCGCGCCCGCACCAGGCCATCGGCACCGGTGCCGGCGTTGGCGTTGCCGGTGTTGACGACCAAAGCGCGGATGCCGCTGCCGGCTGCCAGATGTTCGCGGCACACCTGCACCGGCGCGGCGCAGAAGCGGTTCTTCGTGAACACCCCGGCCACCGCACTGCCCTCGGCCAGCTCGAACAGCACCAGGTCGCGCCGGTTGGCCTTTCGGATGCCGGCCATCGCGGTGCCGATGCGCAGGCCGGGAACCGGGTGCAGAGCCAGGTGCTCGGGGGCATTGAGATTGACGGGCATGAAATGCGTCCGGTCGACAGGGAGCCGGGATTGTAGGAAGTCGCAGCGCGAAGGCGTCGGACGGACGCGCCGTCACAGTCTTCGATTCAAATCCTTGCCTGCGCGGGCCTCCGTTGAACCTCACCACCATCAGGACGCCGGATGGACGCATGGGCCCGTGTGGGTTCACTTGCGAGCCCGGCGTCTCCGGTGTCACAACTGCGGCCACCGGCCACGGGAGCCGCTGGCGCCAGGGGTCACTGGGTTGGCGGCGGCGGGTCGATGCGGTACGGGTGAGTGACGAGGCTGACCCGCCGCACGCCGGGCAATCGGCGCACCGCCTCGATGGCCGAGGCGGGCAGTTCAACGACGATCGCGTTGCGCACCAGATACACGCGCGCCAGTTCCGTGGCGCCAAGCGCATGCAGTCGTGCGGACAGTCCCGACTGCTGAGCCTGCAGCGCCTGGTAGTAGTCGCTGCGCGAGGATGGCGACGGCATGGGCACGGCGGCCATCGCGGGCATGGCAAGGTCGACCCAGACCTTCACGCGCCCGGTCGCCGGCGTGGCACTGCAAGGACCTGCTTCCACGACAACCGACTCCTGTACCCCTTCGACCAGCAGGCGAGTGCTGCACGCATGGTCGGCTGCGCCGCAGGCCGACATAGAACAAACGATTACCGCTGCGCAACAGCTGAACCCAGCGCGCTTCCACGTTTGGCGGCCAGCGGTTCGCGACGCGGGCGGCTTGCATGGGACAGCCATGACTGTGTGGGCAGAGGGTCTCAGGGGCAGGATAGCGCATGCCGAAATGGCGCGCGGCACGCACGCGGGAATGACGCACTGACCTTGCCGTGCAAAGACAGGTCCAGCGCGCGGTGCACAGAGGGCATCAGTTCCGGCCGTCGGCCTGTGGCACCAAGGTAAACCCGACGCCGAAAAACTTTACAGAAGCCGCCGCGTGCGCCGCGCTTCGCTCGCTTTCGCTTGGCCCTGCCAAGGCTAAGTCTGAATTGGCGCACTTCTTGCAATCGTTGACCGGACAGCTTCAAAGCCTTTCAACCCAATTGATATCGAGGATCCGATGAAACGCCTTTTGCTTGCCGCCGTGATGTCCGTTGTCGGCCTGGCCAACGCCGCCCCCGTTTCCGGGTTCAATGGCGACTACGCAGTTGCGAACTGGACGCAGAGCGCCGGAACGGGTGCCATCAACACCGCGGGTGCGCCGAACTCGATCAGTCTGACGAGTGGCGACGACGGCTCGTTCGAAATGTCGTACACCAACTTCTATATCCAGTTCGCCGTCGACACCACGGTGACCTTCAGCTGGGCCTACTCGACCCTCGACCTCTCCCCGTTTTACGACCCATTCGGCTATGTGCTGTCAGGCACCGACTCTCCTTTGGACCTGGTTGACGGCTTCGCGCAGCTGTACCCGGACCTTGACGCGCCGTCACCGTCCGGAGCAACTTCGGTCTTCGTCCAGGCCGGCCAGTACTTCGGCTTCAGCACGTCTTCCGACAACCTTGGCGGCTCTGCCACCACAACGATCCGCGGTTTCACCATCGACGACGGCACCATCCCTGAGCCCAGTTCACTGCTGCTGCTGGCCCTTGCGTTGGCAGCCGTCGGCACTGTCACGCGCCAACGCCGCGCGGTCTGAACTTTTTTCGAGCACAACCCCTTCGCGATCGTGCGCTTCGCAGGTAGCCTCGCGCGCATCGCCCCTGTCTCTCGGAGTTCACTTATGAATCGTTTCCGTTTGGGCATTTCGTCCATCGTCGTGGCGGCTGCCCTGGCCGCTTGTGGCGGCGGCAGCAAGACCGATCCATCAACATCGGCGCCCGCCGCGGCAGACGGCCGGGCCACCGCACTGCGCCAGATGACAGCGCCGGTAGCAGCAGTCGTCGACCCGCGTTTGAAGGCAACCAAGGGCAAGGTCGACGTCTGGGTGCAGCTCGACGTGAACTCGGTGGCACGGGCCAGGGCGTTGTTGAACAAGGGTGAGAGCGGGCGCGCCCGCGCGCTCAGCTCACGAACCGGCGAAGGCAGAACCATGGCTGCGGCCATGGTGGCACAGCGCGCCAGCGTGATGGCACAGCAGGCCGCCACGGCCGACCGCATGTCGGCGCTGGGTGCCAAGGAACTTGGCCGCGTGCAGTAGCGCACAACGCCATTGCCGTAACCATTGATGCAGCGCGACTGCCCGACCTGGCCAAGATGCCCGGCGTGGTGCGCGTGCGGCCGGTGATCCACTACGAAATGCACCTGAGCGAGACCGTGCCCTACGTCGGCGGCGCTGCCGTGCAGGCCGGCGGGGCCGACGGCACCGGCGTGCGCATTGCCGTGCTCGACTCGGGCATCGACTACACGCACAAGAACCTCGGTGGGTCTGGGCTTGCGGCCGATTATGCCGCGGCGACCGCCAACCCCGCCGTCATCCCGGTCGGCCTTTTCCCCACGGCCAAGGTGGTCGGTGGCTATGACTTTACCGGCTCGACATGGTCGACGACGAGCAACACGCGAAGCGAAGACCCGAACCCGATCGACGACGGGGCCGCAGGCGGCCACGGCACGCACGTGTCCGACATCATCGCCGGCAAGAGCCTGGACGGCACGCACAAGGGCATGGCGCCGGGCGCGCAGCTCTACGCGGTCAAGGTGTGTTCGAGCGTCAGCAGCAGTTGCAATGGCATCGCCATGCTGAAAGGCATGGACTTCGCGCTTGACCCCGACGGCAACCCTGCCACCGACGACGCGGTCGACGTCATCAACTTGTCGCTGGGCAGCAGCTACGGTCAGGTCGAAGACGACATGACGCAGGCCGTCAGCAATGCCGTGGCTTCAGGCGTGATCGTGGTCATCTCGGCCGGCAATTCGGCAGACCGGCCGTACATCGCCGGTTCGCCGTCGATCGCCCCTGGGGCGATCAGCGTCGCGCAGACGCAGGTGCCCAGCGCCTCAGCCGTCCCGCTGCTCGTCAACGCACCGGCGTCGATCGCCGGCGTGTACGGCAACACCGCCACGCTGGATTGGGCGCCCATCGGCGCCGGCGTCACGGGCGACGTGGTCTATGTCGGACGAGGCTGCGCCGGCGACGCATTGCTGGTCAGCCCGGCGGGCAAGATTGCGCTCATCGATCGCGGCACCTGCAGCATCAGCGAGAAGGTCGACAAGGCAGCGAACGCCGGTGCCATCGGCACCCTGATCGGCCTCGTCGCTGCCGGCGACGCCGTATCCTTTTCTCAGGGCGATGGTTCGAATTTCGTGCCTTCGATGGTCATCCAGCAGTCGCTGGCCAGCAGCATCAAGGGCAGGCTCACAGCGTTGCAGACGGTCAATGTCTCGATGAGCAATGCTGCCTCCATCGCACTGGTTGGTAGCATGGCGGGAACGTCGTCGCGCGGCCCGGCCATGGGCACGAACCTGATCAAGCCCGAGATCGGCGCGCCCGGCGCATCGATATCGGCCGAGCACGGCACCGGCACCGGCACCACCGCTTTCGGTGGCACTTCAGGTGCTGCACCGATGGTGGCGGGCGCGGCGGCGCTGATGGTGCAGGCGCACCCGGCGCGTTCCGCACTGCAGATCAAGGCGCTGTTGATGAACAGCGCAGAGACGGTGGTCTACACCAACCCGGCGACCTTGCCGGGCGGGCTGGCGCCGATCACGCGCATAGGCGCTGGTGAACTGCGGGTCAACCGCGCCGTGGCCCTGAGTTCGGCTGCCTGGGATACGCAGGCGCTGTCTGCGGCGCTGTCCTTCGGCGCCGTCGAGGCCGACAAGCAGCTGATCCTGAACAAGACGCTGACGGTCGAGAACTTCTCTGCCACAGCGCGAACCTTCACCATCACGCCGAGCTTCCGCTACGCCGACGACGCAGCCTCGGGCGCCGTTCTGGTACAGGTGCAGGCTACGGTAACGGTGCCTGCCGGTGGCAGCGCAGCCGTGCCGGTTAAGCTGGTCATAAACCCAGCCACGCTGCCCGACTGGACGCTGAATGGCGGCTCGAACGGTGGCGACGGAGCCCTGCTCAACGGCCCGGAGTACGACGGTTACTTGACTCTGACCGCCGGCGCCGAGAAGCTCTCGGTACCCTGGCACGTGCTGCCGCGAAAAGCCGCCGCCATCACCGGCATTCGGCCCACGGGTGCGCGCGCCGCCAACGTGATCACGCTGAAGAACGTCGGCGCAGCCTTCGACGGCTATGACTACGACGTGTACTCGCTCATCGGCACCAGTGCGCAGCAGCCGGCGGGCAATTTCCCGAACCCCGGCGACAACTTCGCGACCATCGACGTGCGTTCAGTGGGTGTGCGCTATCTGCCGCCGGCGATTTGCGGCGCCAACTGCCTCGAGTTCGCGATCAGCAATTTCGGGAGGCGCTCACACCCGAACTACCCGGCCGAGTTCGACATCTACATCGACACCAACAATGATGGCGTGGATGACTATGTCATTTACAACAAGGAGTCGGGCGGGTTCGGCGCTTCGGGGCAAAACCGTGTCTATCTGGTTCGGCTCTCCGACAACGCGGGCGCTTCGGTCTTCTACACCGATGCCGACCTGAACTCCGGCAACCTGATCTTCACGGTGCTACTTAACACTGCCGGGCTGCCCGCCAGCTACCCGAGCCTGAATGCACCCACCACCGCGACACTGGGTATTTCGCTGTATGCCTACGACAACTACTTCACTGGCGCCCCCACCGACAGCGTCGAAAGCATGAAGTTCACGCCTGCCACCCCGAAGTTCAGTGTCACCAGCGGTGTCCCGTTCGGGTCGGTGGCGAAGGGCCCGCTGCTGAACGTGCCGTTCACGAAGAACACCGCCGTCACCGCTGCGCAGAGCAGCGAAACCGGCCTGCTGTTCATGTACCGGCGCAACGCCGGCGACGAGAGCCAGGCCTTCGTGATCCCCTGAAGCTCGGGCAATCCATGATCTGAAAAGGGCCGCTTTCAGCGGCCCTTTTTTCTTGCCGGCGACCTATGGGTCGACAAGTTGCCGGCAGGGCCCGCGATACAGCCGGTGGCGACTTCAGCCCGGCGCTGGACTCAGGCCAGCTTCCCGTGGCACTGCTTGTACTTCTTCCCGCTGCCGCACGGGCAGGGGTCGTTGCGGCCCACCTTGGGCACCTGCTGCGCCAACGTGGCAGGGTCGGCCTCTTGCGACACGCTGCCGTCCTCGTTCGGGTGGGTGTAGGTGACGTTGGCCAGTTGCGTCAGCTGCTCTTCGATCGACTCGGCGGCCTGGCTGGCCTGCTCCTGGCTCTGGATGCGCACCGTCATCAGCGTGCGCGTGACCTCATGCTTGACGACGTCGAGCAGTTGCGAAAACAGCTCGAATGCCTCGCGCTTGTATTCCTGCTTGGGGTTCTGCTGCGCATAGCCGCGCAGGTGGATGCCCTGGCGCAGGTAGTCCAGCGCCGCCAGGTGCTCGCGCCAGTGGCTGTCCATGGACTGCAGCAGCACCATGCGCATGAAGGGCGTGAACTGTTCGGCGCCGACCTGCTCGACCTTGGCCTTGAACATCGTGTCGGCGGCGGCCGTCACCTGGTCGACGATGTCGTCGTCGGTGATGCTGTCGCTGCCGGCCACCTTGGCCTTCAGGTCGACGTCGAGCTGCCATTCGTCCTTCAGCGCGCGCTGCAGCGCGTCCAGGTCCCATTGCTCTTCCAGGCTCTCGGCCGGCACCTGGGCGCGCACGACGTCGGTGATTGCCGCGCGTCGCAGGTTGGCGATCTGCTCGTCCAGCGTCACCGCTTCGAGGATCTCGTTGCGCTGCTGGTAGATCACCTTGCGCTGGTCGTTGCTGACGTCGTCGTACTCGAGCAGCTGCTTGCGGATGTCGAAGTTGCGCGCCTCGACCTTGCGCTGCGCGCTCTCGATGCTGCGGTTGACGATGCCGGCCTCGATGGCCTCGCCCTCGGGCATCTTCAGCCGGTCCATGATCGCGCGCACGCGGTCACCGGCAAAGATGCGCATCAGCGAATCGTCCAGGCTCAGGTAGAAGCGGCTGGCACCGGGGTCACCCTGGCGGCCCGAGCGGCCACGCAGCTGGTTGTCGATGCGGCGGCTTTCATGGCGTTCGGTGGCCACGATGCGCAGCCCGCCCAGTGCCTTGACCTGGTCGTGCAGGCCCTGCCATTCGTCGTTGAGCTTGAGCGCGCGCGCCTTCTTCTCGTCGTCCGACAGCTCGGGGTCGGCTTCGACGAACTGCACCTGCTTTTCGACGTTGCCACCCAGCACGATGTCGGTGCCGCGGCCGGCCATGTTGGTGGCGATGGTCACCATCTTGGGGCGCCCGGCCTGAGCCACGATCTCGGCCTCTTTCGCATGCTGCTTGGCGTTGAGCACCTGGTGCGGCAGCTTGGCCTTGGTCAACAGCGCCGAGATCAGCTCTGAGTTCTCGATCGACGTGGTGCCCACCAGCACCGGCTGGCCGCGCTCGTAGCAGTCGCGGATGTCGTTGGTGACGGCGTCGTACTTTTCCTTGGCCGTCTTGTAGATGAGGTCGTTCTCGTCCTTGCGGATGGTCGGCTTGTTGGGCGGGATGACGACGGTTTCCAGGCCGTAGATTTCCTGGAATTCATAGGCCTCGGTATCGGCGGTGCCGGTCATGCCCGACAGCTTGCCGTACATGCGAAAGTAGTTCTGGAACGTGACCGAGGCCAGGGTCTGGTTCTCGCTCTGGATTTCCACGCCTTCCTTGGCTTCCACGGCCTGGTGCAGGCCGTCGCTCCAGCGCCGGCCCGTCATCAGGCGGCCGGTGAATTCGTCGACGATCACCACCTCGCCGTTCTGCACCACGTAGTGCTGGTCACGGTTGTACAGATTGTTGGCGCGCAGGGCCGCGTACACATGGTGCATCAGCGAGATGTTGGCCGGGTCGTACAGACTGGCGCCTAC
This sequence comes from Rubrivivax sp., assembly GCA_016707445.1. Lineage (GTDB taxonomy): Bacteria > Pseudomonadota > Gammaproteobacteria > Burkholderiales > Burkholderiaceae_C > Rubrivivax. The sequence goes on along the minus strand of JADJHR010000003.1, from coordinate 226,612 downwards.
GGCGAGCAGGCCGGCCTCGGTCAGCACCTGTTCGGCTTTTTCATGGCCGGCTTCGGTGAGGAAGACCTGGTGGGTCTTCTCGTCGACCGTGAAGTCGCCGGGCTCGATCACGCCCTCGCCGGTGCGCGGGTCGGCCTCGCCGATCTGCTTCTTGAGCTGCGGCACCACGCCGTTGATGCGCACGTAGAGCTCGGTGTGGTCCTCGGCCTGGCCGCTGATGATCAGCGGCGTGCGCGCCTCGTCGATCAGGATCGAATCGACCTCGTCGACGATGGCGTAGTTCAGCCCGCGGGCGACACGGTCGGCCACCTCGTAGACCATGTTGTCGCGCAGGTAGTCGAAGCCGAATTCGTTGTTGGTGCCGTAGGTGACGTCGGCGGCGAACGCGGCCTGCTTTTCTTCGCGCTGCATGCCCGGCACGTTGACGCCGACCGTCAGGCCGAGAAAGGTGTACAGCCGCCCCATCCATTCGGCGTCGCGCCGCGCCAGATAGTCGTTGACGGTGACCAGGTGCACCCCCTTGCCGCCCAGGGCGTTCAGGTAGACCGGCAGCGTGGCCATCAGCGTCTTGCCTTCGCCGGTGCGCATCTCGGCGATCTTGCCGTTGTGCAGCGTCATGCCGCCGACCAGCTGCACGTCGAAGTGGCGCATCTTCAGCGTGCGCTTGCCGGCCTCGCGCACGACGGCAAAGGCCTCGGGCAGCAGCTGGTCGAGCGTTTCACCCTTTTCGATGCGCTGGCGAAACTCATCGGTCATGGCGCGCAGACCCGCGTCGTCCAGCGCTTCGAACCGGGGCTCAAGCGCGTTGATCTGCTGCACCGTGCGGCGGTAGCCCTTGAGCAGGCGATCGTTTCGACTGCCGAAGATCTGGGTCAGTATCTTGGGGAACATGCGGCGACTGGGCGTTTTTGGTGTTCGGAACGATCGGCGCTGCGTGCAGCACCGCGGTCAGGGGCTGCGTAGGCCGGGCAGTGTGCGGCAAATGAGGGCCGGTGCCGGCATCACAAGGCAGCGGCCGACAAGGACCGCCGGGGTCGCCGAGCGAGCGCAAAGCGGGTCAGTTTAGCACCCCGCTCAGGCGGCCCTGGGGGGCGCCCGGTCCCGTTGATCAAGGGTCTTCGCAAGCCACATGACAGCACGCAGGTGCTGTCATGTGCGCCGGCTCAGTGGCGCACCATCGCGGCCAGCGGCGGCACGGGCGACGGGGCCAGGGCCGCCGCCAGGAAACGTGCCGGATCCTGCGGCACGCCCTGCAGCAGCACCTCGAAGTGCAGGTGCGGCCCGGTCGAGCGGCCGGTGGACCCGACTTCAGCGATCAACTGACCGCGCTTGACCATCTGGCCGGCCTGCACCAGCACCTTCTGGGCATGGGCGTAGCGCGTGACCAGGCCGTTGCCATGGTCGATCTCGACCGCCTTGCCGTATTCACCCTGGTAGTTGCTGGACAGCACCACCCCGCTGGCCGATGCCAGGATGGGCGTGCCGGGCTCGTTGGGAAAATCCAGGCCGGAGTGCAAAGCAGAGCGGCCGGTGATCGGGTCCGACCGGACGCCGAAACCCGAACCGACCGGGCCATCAACCGGCGCCTGGCCGGGCACACGCAGCGCGGCCAGCCGGGTCTGGAACAACAGCGATTCGCTGATGCTGAACAGGTCGGACTGCCAGTCGGCGCGCTCGTCCATGTGGTCGACCACATGCTGAAGCTGCGCCAGCGAAGGTTCACGGGCCGGCACGTAGGGGCCACCCTTGCCGCCCCCGTCGACCCGGCGCAGCGTCTTGAGATCGTCTGCCCGCACGCCGGCCAGGCCGCTGACACGCTCGCTCATGAGCTCCAGGCGCACCAGCTTGGCCTGCATGTCACCCACCTTCTGCGCCATGGCGTCCAGGTTCTCGCGCATGAAGCGGTCACGCTGGGCAAAGCCGTCGCGCACGATCAGATTGACGATCTGGCTGACCACCGGCCAGCCTTCGCGTGCGGCTTTCAGGAACACGAAGTGATAGATTGCACCCGACAGCAGCATCAGCAGCAGGGCCAGCGCCACCGTCGCCAGCGCCAGTTTCGGCACGCTCAGGTGCAGCACGCGCGTGCGGGCGATGCGGCTGTGGGTGATCAGGACTTGCATCGCCAATAAACTCCGCTCATGTCGTCGAACAAGTCGCCGCCGCCGGGCGCCGCACTCTCGCTGAATCTGGCCACGGCCCTGGACCGCAGCGAGCCCCTGGGCCTGCTGCTGCGCCGGTTGGCCGAGGCGCGCAGCCACTTCGACACCATCTCCGGGCTGCTGCCCCCTGCCCTGCGCGCCGACATCAGGCCGGGGCCCGTGGACGGTGACACCTGGACGCTGCTGGCCGCGCACAACGCCGCGGCAGCCAAGCTGCGGCAGTTGCTGCCACAGCTGCTGGCGCAGCTGCAGGCCGAAGGCTGGCAGGGTACTTCAATCAAGGTGCGCATACAACCTCGCAGCGCCTTGATCTGATCGCCCGACGGCGCTGGCGCATGGTGCCGGCTGTCCGAATCGAACGGACGACCTTCCGCTTACAAGGCGGGTGCTCTACCAGCTGAGCTAAGCCGGCCACGGGGAAAAGGATTGTAAGAGGCGCTGCAGCGCGGCTTTGGCAGTGCGTCATCGGCGTCTCGACGTCTACCCAGCGCTACTTCACCCGCTTCAGCGACGGCCGCTGCGGGCCGGGCGGTTGCGGTTCGGGCTGATCGGTCTCGCCGCCCTCGTCGCTGGCTTGGGTCTCCACGCTGGCCAGCCGCAGGCCACGCGGGATGGCACCGGGGCGCGGCGGGGGCGCGGCATCGCCGCCCGGCACCGTCACGGTCGACGCCCCTTCGGTGGGCACCGGAAAGGCCATGCCCTGCCCGTTTTCACGGGCATAGATCGCCACCACATGGTCGACCGGCACGACGATGTCTCGCGACACGCCGCCGAAGCGGGCGCGGAACTCGATGCACTCGTTGCCGAGCTTGAGACCGCTGGTGGCCTCGAAACCGATGTTGAGCACGATCTCGTTGTTCTTCACGTACTCCATCGGCACCTGCACCGAGGCGTCGACGAAGACGGCGACATACGGCGTGAACCCGTTGTCGGTGCACCAGTCGTGCAGCGCCCGCAGCAGGTAGGGCCGCGTCGAATTGCCTTGCGCGTCGGGGGCTTGCGGAACGGACATGGACGGCGGCGCTGCGAGACCTACTTGCGCATCACTTTCTCGGACGGCGTCAGCGCCTCGATGTAGGCCGGGCGCGAGAAAATGCGCTCGGCGTACTTCAGCAGCGGCACGGCGTTCTTCGACAGGTCGATGCCGTAGTAGTCCAGGCGCCACAGCAGCGGTGCGATCGCCACGTCAAGCATGCTGAAGTCGTCGCCCAGCATGTACTTGTTCTTCAGGAAGATCGGCGCCAGCTGCGTCAGGCGATCACGAATCTGCGAACGTGCCTTCTCCAGCTGCTTGTCGGTGGCCTTCTGGCCGCGGCTCTCGAGCAGGTTCACGTGCGCAAACAGTTCCTTCTCGAAATTGAAGAGAAACAACCGCACCCGCGCACGCGCCACCGGATCGCCGGGCATCAGCTGCGGGTGCGGGAAGCGCTCGTCGATGTACTCGTTGATGATGTGCGATTCGTACAGGATGAGGTCGCGCTCCACCAGGATGGGCACCTCGTTGTACGGGTTCATCAGCGCGATGTCTTCCGGCTTGGCAAACAGATCGACGTCGCGGATCTCGAAATCCATGCCCTTCTCGAACAGCACGAAGCGGCATCGATGCGAATACGGGCAGGTGGTTCCGGAATAGAGCACCATCATGGCGGTCAGCCCTCAGTCAACTGAAGCGGGCCCGGGTGGCCCGAAAAAATCAAGCGCAGTGGGTACCGTCCGGCAACCACTGCGCCACTGCCGGCACCAGCGTGCCGGGTCGTGAAGGCCCCCAGCGCCTGGCACCGGGGGCGCGATCCTACTTGATGTCCTTCCAGAACGCAGCGTTCAGCCGCCAGGCGATGATCGTGAAGCCCATCAGGAACAGCAGCACCCAGACACCCAGACGCACCCGTTCACCCTGCATCGGCTCACCCATCCACTGCAGGAAGGCGACCAGATCGGCGACCGAGGTGTTGTAGTCGACCGCACTCAGCGTGCCGGGGCTGATGCTTTCGTAGCCCTTGAACACGTGCATCGACTTCGAGGGGTTATGCGGGTCCTTGGCCTCGACGAAGACGGCGCGCTGCTGGCCCTGCAGTTCCCACAGCACATGCGGCATGGCCACGCTGGGGAACACCCTGTTGTCCCAGCCCGTGGCCTTGGTGTCGTCGCGGTAGTAACTGCGCAGATAGGTGTACAGGTAGTCGGCGCCGCTGCCCTTGGAGCCGTCGGCCCGCGAGCGCGCGATCACCGTCAGGTCGGGCGGTGCAGCGCCGAACCATTCCTTGGCGTCCTTGGGGTCGAGCGCCACCTGCATCGTGTCGCCGACCTTGGCGTCGGTGAAGACCAGGTTGCTCTTGATCTGCTCTTCGGTCAGGCCGATGTCGCGCAGGCGGTTGTAGCGCATGTAGGCTGCCGAGTGGCAGTTCAGGCAGTAGTTGACGAACAGCTTGGCGCCATTTTGCAGGGCGGCCATGTTCGTGACACGTTCCTGCGGGAACTTGTCCCATGCCGGGCCTAGGCTGGCGGCCTGGGCCGACGACATCAACGCCAGGCTGGCGAGCAACCAGAGGATCAGTTTCTTCATGGTGGTGTGGCTTTCGGGCTCGGGCTCGGTGTCAATGCGGATGGAACGTCACGCGGTCGGGCACGGCCTTGAACTCGCCGATCTGGCTCCACCAGGGCATCAGCACAAAGAAGCCGAAGTAGAAGATGGTGCCGATCTGTGCGAGCAGGGTGCCGATGTCGGACACCGGCTGAATGCCGAGGTAGCCCAGCACGACGAAGAAGATGACGAAGATGCCGAGCATGATCTTGTGCCAGCCGGGTCGATAGCGGATCGACTTGACCGGGCTGCGGTCGAGCCAGGGCAATGCGAACAGGATCACCACCGCGCCACCCATCACCACCACGCCCCAGAACTTGGCGTCGAAGGTCTTCAGCAGCAGGATGATCACGAGGCCGGCGACGACGATGGCACCCTTGACCATGCCGCTAAAACCACCCTTGAGCAAGGCAACCAGGGTGCCGAGCGCGGTCAGGCCGACGAAGACGTTGACCATCGGGTCGGTGGTGGCACGCAGCATCGAGTAGTACGGCGTGAAGTACCACACCGGGGCAATGTGGGCCGGCGTCTGCAGCGGGTTGGCGGGGATGAAATTGTTGTACTCGAGGAAATAGCCGCCGAGTTCGGGTGCGAAGAAGATGATCGCGGTGAAGATCATCAGGAACACGCCCACGCCGATCATGTCGTGCACGGTGTAGTAAGGGTGGAACGGAATGCCGTCGAGCGGGATGCCGGTCCTGGGGTCCTTCTTGGCCTTGATCTCGACACCATCCGGGTTGTTCGAGCCTACATCGTGCAGCGCGAGCAGGTGCGCCACCACCAGGCCCAGCAGCACCAGCGGAATGGCGATCACGTGGAAGCTGAAGAAACGGTTGAGCGTGGCATCGCTGACCACGTAGTCGCCGCGGATCAGCAGCGCCAGATCGTCGCCGACGAAAGGCACGGCGGCAAACAGGTTGACGATCACCTGCGCACCCCAGTACGACATCTGGCCCCAGGGCAGCAGGTAGCCGAAGAAGGCCTCGCCCATCAGGCACAGGAAGATCGCGCAGCCGAAGATCCAGACCAGCTCACGCGGCTTGCGGTAGCTGCCGTACAGCAGGCCGCGGAACATGTGCAGGTAGACGACGACGAAGAACGCACTGGCGCCGGTGCTGTGCATGTAGCGCACCAGCCAGCCCCAGGGCACGTCGCGCATGATGTACTCGACCGACGCGAAGGCCAGCGCCGCGTCGGGCTTGTAGTGCATCACCAGGAAGATGCCGGTGACGATCTGGATCACCAGCACCATCAGGGCCAGCGATCCGAAGAAGTACCACGCATTGAAATTCTTCGGCGCGTAGTACTCCGACATGTGCACCTTGTAGGCGTCGAACGCGGTCGGGAACCGGTTTTCGGTCCAGGTGGTGAGCTTCACCGCGAGCGACGCGCCGGCAGGTGCTTCCTTGAATTCAGCCATGAGGTCCTCTTGTTGCTGCGACCGCAGTCGATCAGGCCTTCTTGTCTTCGCCGATCAGAATCACCGAGTCCGACACGTAGAAGTGCGGCGGCACCTCGAGATTGTCGGGCGCGGGCTTGTTCTTGAACACGCGGCCGGCCAGATCGAAGGTCGAGCCATGGCAGGGGCACAGATAGCCGCCATGCCAGTCGTCGGGCAGCGAGGGCTGAGCGCCTGGCTGGAAGCGGTCAATCGGCGAGCACCCCAGGTGCGAGCAGATGCCCACGCCGACAAAGATCTCCGGCTTGATCGACCGGTGCTCGTTCTTCGCGTAGGGCGGCGTCGGATAGGCCTTGCGATCCGAATTGGGGTCGGCCAACTGCGAGTCAATCAACTTGAGTGACGCCAGCTGCTCGGGCGTGCGGCGCATGATCCACACTGGCTTGCCGCGCCACTCTGCGGTGAGTTTCTCGCCGGGCTTGAGCGCGCTGATGTCGACCTGAACCGGTGCACCCGCGGCCTTGGCACGCTCGGACGGGGCGAAGCTGCTGACCAGAGGCACGGCGGTCGCCAGGCCACCCACGGCACCGGCGCCACAGGTCAGCGCAATCCAGGTTCGACGTCCACTGTCGACGCCCGCAGCCTTGTCAACGGATACGGGGCCACGGCCTCTATCACCGGCCGTCAGGGCCGCTGCGGAATCACTCATGGAGTCCTCGGAAGATGGTTCGATTCTGGCTTCAGGGTCAACCTAAGATTCTAGCCCAGGCCACTGACGGCCCCGGCGCAGCTGACTGCCCCGGCGCAAGTTGGGCTTGACGCCTGTCGACGGCGGCCCTACCGTCGGGCCCCTTTTGCGCCGTCAGAACTTCGTGCACAAAACGGTGCGCAGCGGCCAGCCCAGATTCAACAGGAGGAACCATGAGCTTTGCTTCGGAATTCAAGGAGTTTGCCGTCAAGGGCAACGTGATGGACCTGGCGGTCGGCGTGATCATCGGCGGCGCCTTCGGCAAGATCGTCGACTCGCTGGTCGGCGACCTCATCATGCCCATCGTCGGCAAGATCTTCGGCGGCCTGGATTTCAGCAACTACTTCATTCCGCTGGCCGGGCAGACCACCAACGTGCTGGCCGACGCCAAGAAGGCCGGCGCGGTGTTCGCGTATGGCAACTTCATCACTGTGGCCATCAACTTTATGATCCTGGCGTTCATCATCTTCGTGATGATCAAGCAGGTCAATCGACTGAAGAACACCGAGCCGCCGCCCGCACCGGCGCCCCCCGCTCCGACGCCCGAAGACGTGGTGCTGCTGCGCGAGATCCGCGATGCGCTGAAGAAATAGGTGTCGATCCCGGTGCCCTTGGCCCGGTTGTGCCGCGTGCAGCCCATGCTGCCCGCGTCACAGCCGGGAAATGGCGATGGCGATGGCTCAGAATAGCGGGCCATCCCGACCTCCATGAGCACCGCACCGACCTTCCAGCTGCCCGCCCCGCTCGCTGCTGCCGTGCAGCGCGTGAAGCAGGCCGCACGTGCGGCGGCCGAACGCACGGTCGAGAGCCTGGGGCTGGCGGCAATGGCCGCCCACAACACCTTCCAGCGCGACGCCCTGCTGAGCGCGCAGTTCGAACTCAATCGCAAGCTCGGGGCCTTCGTGCAGGCCTTCAGTGACGCCTTCGACGAGCAGGTACGCCGCGACTGCGGTCCGCGCGGCGGCGGCACGTCGGGCACACAGACCGCCAACTGGGATCAGTTGTCCCTGGTCGAGGACCGCGAACTTGAAATCAAGGTCGCGGCCGAGCGCTTCGGCCTCGAGATCGCCCATTCCTGCGAATGGGAGCTGCGTGAGCTCGAGGCCTATGTCGGCTCGGTGCTGGGCCACGCGCGCGCCGAGCGCGATCGCAATCCCCTTCGGCCCGAACTCGTCGGCCATGGCGTGATCCGCGCGGTGGCGGTCATTGCCGACCGCCCCGAGGTGCGCAAGGTGCTCGACGCCGAGCTCAACCGATCGCTGGCCGCGGTGCTGCGCAACACCTACGGCGACATCATCAGCGACATGCGCAAATCCGGCGTGCAGCCGGTCAGCCTGAGCGTGCGCACCACCGACGGTCGCGGCGAGCACAGCCGCGCCGGCGCCTTCGACGCCAGGCCGATCGACCGCAGCGGCGCGGGCGGGCGCGGCAGCACGGACAGCCAGCGCGACGCGCGGTCTTCGACATCCGGTGCGCTGGGTCCGCGCAGCAGCCGTGCGCCGCTGGACGCAGCCGACACGTCGCGCCGCGCCAGCCTGGGTGGCCGCGGTCCGATGCGCGGAACCCCGATCGGGCAGGTCGATGCCGGCATGATGGACTTGCTGCGGCGCCTGGCTTTCAGTGACCCCGCGGGCGCCGATGTGTCGGGGTCGGGCTGGAGCGGCGACGGCAGCGGATACGGCTCTGGCACCGGCATCGGCGCCTTGCCCAACCTGATCCACGCCAACCGTGACGAACTCAGGCAGGCCTCGCGCGGCGCCATCGATCACATGGTGATCGACGTCATCGGCAGCCTGTTCGACCAGATCCTGTCCGACCCCAAGGTGCCGCCACAGCTGGCGCGGCAGATCGCCAGGCTGCAGCTTCCAGTGCTGCGTGCGGCGCTGGGTGACCCGAGCTTCTTTTCGACGCGCAAACACCCGGTGCGGCAGTTCATCAACCGCATCGCGTCGCTGGGCAATGGCTTCGACGACTTCAGCGACGAGCAGGCGCAGACCTTTGTCGCCAAGGTGCGCGACCTGGTGCAGGAGATCGTCAAGGGCGATTTCGACCAGATGGAGACCTACGAGACGCGGCTGGCGCAGCTCGAAGCCTTCGTCGCCGAGCAGGCACGCAACAGCATCGAGGCGCAGCGCAGCGGGGCCACCGCGCTGCTGCAGCAGCGCGAAGAAGCCCTGCGCATGGACCGCCATTACGCGCAGCGGCTCGAGGACGAACTGCAGCCGCTGGCCGCGCCCGAGTTCGTGCGCGACTTCGTCTCGCGCGTCTGGAGCCGCGTGATCCTGAAGACCGCCGAGCGTGAAGGTGTGACCAGCGAGTCGGTGCGCGCGCTGCGCCAGGCCGGGCGCGACCTTTTCATGAGCGTGCAGCCCAAGACCTCGCCAGGCCAGCGCAAGGCGTTCCTGAGCGAACTGCCCAAGCTGATGCAGCAGATCAATGCCGGTCTGAACGCCATCGGCTGGCCCGACGATCGCCGGCGTGCATTCTTCGGCCAGCTGATGCCGGCGCACGCCGATGCGCTGAAGGCGCAGACCGGCCGCGTGCTCGACTTCAACATGCTGCAACGCCAGGTCGAACAGGCGCTTGAACGCGGGCTGCCCACGCGCGCCGATCTGCCACCAGCCAGCGCAGCCGAGCCTGCGGCCGACGACCTGGCCACACCGGCATTCACGAAGGAAGAAGCCGCGCGCCTCGGCTTCGTCGACGAGAGTTCGATCGACTGGGACGGCAAGATCGACATCGACCTGAGCGCCGAGCCGCCCTTGACCACGGTCGACCTCGAACTGCCCGGCCTGACCGCCGCGGCCGACGCGATGGAAGTGCCCGAGCCCGCCAGCGGCCGCTCGCTGGCCGACCACGTGCAGATCGGCTTCAGCTACCAGATGCACATCGAGAACGACTGGCAGAAGGTGCGTCTGGCGCATGTCAGCCCGGGGCGCAGCTTCTTCGTCTTCACACGCGGGCAGCGGCACCAGCAAACGATTTCACTGACCCACCGCATGCTGGTGCGCCTGTGCGAGAGCGGCCGCATGCGCGCCTTCGAGAGTGCGCAGCTGCTGGACCGTGCCACCGCTCGCGCGCGCCGTCAGCTGGCGTCGCTGCCCGGCGCTACCGTGCGCTGAGCAGCGGTCGCTGCCACGACCATCTGCCGCGCCGACCGGATTGCCGCCACCAGGCTGGCCGCATCGGCCACACCGCGGCCGGCGATGTCGAAGGCCGTGCCGTGGTCGGGGCTGGTGCGCACGAAGGGCAGGCCCAGCGTCACGTTGACGCCTTGCTCGACACCCAGGTACTTGACCGGAATCAGGCCGTGGTCGTGTGTCATCGCCACTACCAGGTCGAAAGGCTCGGCATGGCCGGGGCGGCGACGCGCCCGCATGAACACGGTGTCGGGCGGGAACGGGCCCTGGGCATCGATGCCTTCGCGGCGCGCGGCTTCGATCGCCGGCGCAATGATGGTCTGCTCCTCGTCGCCGAACAAGCCGCCTTCGCCGGCATGCGGATTGAGCCCGGCGACCGCGATGCGTGGTGGGCCGCCAGCCCAGGCCGGCACCGAACGGTGGGCGATGCGCAAGGTCTGCAAGACGGCGTCGAAGGTCACGGCGTCGATGGCGCGACGCAGCGCGAGGTGGATCGTGACCAGGACGACGCGCAGCTCGTCGTTGGCCAGCATCATGCGCACCGGTTGCGCCGGGTCGCCGTTCTCGACCGACAAGGCCTGCAGCATCTCGGTGTGGCCGGGATAGCCCACGCCGGCGGCGGCCAGTGCCTCCTTGTGGATCGGTGCGGTGACCAGGCCGGCGCCCTGGCCGCGGCGCACAAGTGCCACCGCCTCGGTGATGCAGGCGGCGGCAGCAGCGCCACAACGTGCGTCCACCTGGCCCCAGGGCAGCTCGTCCAGGCCCGCAGGCAGGCCGGGCGGCTGCAGCACTGGCAGGCAGCCGGGCGGCAGGTCGGCCGCATCGGCCGGATCGTCGATCAGGGCCAGCGGCAGGCCGTGCGGGTGCAGCAGCTGCGCCGCGCGCCGCAGCACGCTTGCATCGCCCACCACCACACAAGCGTCGGCTTGGCCCTGCACGAAGGCGCGCCACACGATCTCGGGGCCGATGCCCACCGCATCGCCCATGGTCAGCAGCAGCGGTGCCTGCGTCATGCCGGGTTGTCGATTTCGATGAAGCGGTGTTCGATGCCCAGGCGCTGCGCCAGGTACGCGGCCACCGCCGGCGCGCCATAACGTTCGCTGGCGTGGTGGCCGCAGGCCAGGTAGGCGACCCCGGTCTCGCGCGACAGGTGGGCCTGCGGTTCCGACACCTCGCCGGTCAGAAAGGCATCGGCACCGGCGGCGATGGCCGCTTCGAAGAAGCCCTGAGCGCCTCCGGTGCACCAGGCCACGCGGCGCAGCGGGCGCCCATCACCCGGCAGCAACAGCGGCGCCCTGCCCAGCGCCTGCTGCACCTGGTCGGCCAGGGCCGGTGCGCTGCGTGCCGGCCCGGCGCCACCGATGAAGCCCAGGTCCTGCTCGCCAAAGCGTGCGTCGGCCTGCAGTGCCAGCCGAAGGCCGAACTGCGCGTTGTTGCCCAGCTCGGCATGCGCGTCCAGCGGCAGGTGGTAGGCAAACAGGCTGACGTCGGCGCGCAGCAGGCGCGCCACGCGCGCCTTCAGCCAGCCCGTCAGGCGCCCGTCGTGGCCGCGCCAGAACAGGCCATGATGAACCAGCAGCGCGTCGGCGCCGGCCTGCAGCGCAGCGTCGATGAAGGCCAGGCTGGCGGTGACGCCGGAGACGATCAGGCGCACCTCGGACCGGCCCTCGACCTGCAGACCGTTCGGCCCATAATCCGTGAACAGGTCCGGCCGCAGCAGCTCGTTCAGGCTGGTTTCGATGCGTTGGCGTTCGGTCATGCGGACCGATCCTCAGTGATGTGGCGTAGACACTGGCTCGTATTCTCGCAGGCGGTCACCGTGGCGCTGGCCGTGCTGTTCGTGGTCGGCACGCTCAAGCCGCAGTGGCTGCCAGCGGGTCCGGGCCGCAGCCCGGTCGCGGCCCTGCCGGCACCCAGTCTGGTCGTCGCCGCTGTGGCGCCAGCCGTGTCTGCGGCGTCGGCCGCGCCGGTGGTCACCAGCCTGGCCCAGGCTGCACGGCGAGCCGCGCCCGCGGTGGTCAGCATCATGGCCAGCAAGACCGGCCGCGCCGCCAACCCGCATGCCGACGATCCGCGCTTCAGGTTCTTCTTCGAAGGTCAGGGCAATGCGCCGCCCACGCAGACCGGCCTCGGCTCGGGCGTGATCGTGTCGCGCGAAGGCTACCTGCTGACCAACAACCACGTCGTCGAAGGCGCGACCGAGATTTCGGTGCAGCTGGCCGACGGCCGCCAGGTGCAGGCGCAATTGATCGGCACCGACCCCGAGACCGACCTCGCCCTGTTGAAGGTCGATCTCGATGGCTTGCCGGTGATCGCGCTCGGCAATGTGCCTGCGCTGCAGGTGGGCGACGCGGTGCTGGCGATCGGCAACCCGTTCAATGTCGGGCAGACCGTCACCTCGGGCATCGTCAGCGCGCTGGGGCGCAACCGGCTGGGGCTGTCGACCTTCGAGAACTTCATCCAGACCGATGCGGCGATCAACCCGGGCAATTCGGGCGGCGCACTGGTCGATGCACAGGGCAACCTGATCGGCATCAACACCGCGATCTTTTCGCGCAGCGGCGGCAGTCTGGGCATCGGATTTGCAATTCCGGTCGATACCGCCAGCCAGGTGATGGGCAGCCTGCTGCGCGACGGCCGCGTGCGCCGCGGCTGGATCGGCATCGAGCCGCGTGACCTGACGCCCGAGCTGGCCGAAAGCCTGGGCCTGCCGGTGCAACAGGGCGTGCTGATTGCGGGCGTGCTGGGCGGCGGCCCGGCCGCCAGGGCCGGGCTGCGGCCGGGTGACGTGGTACTGCGCATCGGCGACAAGGCCGTGCTCAACACCACCCAGCTGCTGGCCACGGTGGCGGCGCTGCAGCCCGAGTCAGAAGCCAAGATCGGCCTGCAGCGCGGCGACAAGGCGATCGACCTGAAGCTGACGGTGGCACTGCGGCCCAGCACCGTGGCGCGCCCGCGCTGATGCGCCGGCCGTGATCAGGCGGTGGTTTTTTCGCCGTCGGCGGCTTCTTCGCCCGCCTTGGTCTGCTTGACGAAGGACTTGGCAGCCAGGATGCCCAGCTCATACAGGATGCACATCGGCACCGCCAGCGACAGCTGCGAGATCACGTCGGGTGGCGTCACCACCGCCGCGACGATGAAGGCGCCGACGATGAAATAGCCGCGCGCCTTGCGCAGCTGCTCGATCGTCACCAGACCGACGCGGGCCAGCACCACCACCGCCACCGGCACCTCGAAGGCGATGCCGAACACCAGGAACAGCGTCAGCACAAATCCGAAGTACTGCTCGATGTCAGGCGCGGCGGTGATGGCCGCAGGCGCAAAGGCCTGGATGAAGCGCGACATCGCCGGGATGACAATGAAATAGCAGAAGCACACGCCGATGAAGAACAACAAGGTGCTCGACACCACCAGCGGCAGCACAAACTTCTTCTCGTGCGAATACAGCCCCGGCGCGACAAAGGCCCAGACCTGCCAAAGCACATACGGCAGCACGACCAGGAAGGCGGTCATCAAGGTGATCTTCAGCGGTACCAGGATCGGCGAGATCACGTTGGTGGCGATGAACTTGGTGCCTTCGGGCAGGTGCGCGACCATCGGCTGCGCGAGCAAGTCGTAAAGCGCCCCCATGCCGGGCCAGAGGGCCAACAGCCCGAACGCGATGCCGACCGCGATCAGGACGCGGATCATGCGGTCGCGCAACTCGACCAGATGCGATACGAAAGGCGCTTCGGTGCCAGCCAGTTCGTCTTCGGGATCCTTGGGGTCGCTCATTGCCGGCTCATGCCCCGTTCATAGGCTGTTCATGGCCGCTTGACGCCCGGCGGCCTGAAGCGCGCCACCCGCGCCGCACCCGACTGCGCCTTGGTGCGGATGCCGCTGCGCTGCTTGTACCACTGCGGGGTGGCGCCACGCTTGAGGCGCCAGTTCTTCTTCGGTCGCTTGTATTCAGGCACCGACGGCGACGCGCCGTCATGCCCGCTGCCGCCGTAGGTGTTGTCGCTGGCCCAGTCGGCGCCGATGGCGTTGAACTCGGCCGAGGCGGCGCTGACCTCCTTGTTGACCGATTGTTCGACGTCGCGTGCCGCGTCCTCGAACTCAGTCTTCATCTTCTTCAGCTCTTCGAGCTCGATCGACCGGTTGACCTCGGCCTTCACGTCGGCCACGTAGCGCTGCGCCTTGCCCAGCATGTGGCCAACGGTGCGCGCCACGCGCGGCAGCTTCTCGGGCCCGATGACGATCAGCGCCACCGCTCCAATGAGCGCGATCTTGTCGAAACCGAAATCGATCATTCAGCAGCAATCGGCCGTGGCAGTAGCGGCCGTACCTTGCGGTCCATGGACGGTGCGCTCAGGACTTGGTCTTGGCTTCGACGTCGACGGTGTTGGCATCGGCCTGACGCTGCGCGGTGCTGACCTGCTGCGGCGGCGCGGCCGGTGCCGAAGTCTCGGCCTCGGTCCCGCTCTTGACACCATCCTTGAAGCCCTTCACCGCGCCGCCGAGGTCGGCGCCGATGTTCTTGAGCTTCTTGGTGCCGAAGATCAGCACCACGACCAACAGCACGATCAGCCAATGCCAGATGCTGAACGATCCCATGACACTCTCCTGGAGAAGAACCCCGAATTCTAGGTGACCCGGACGCCCGACCCCAGGTGGTGGCGGGGATCAACCCTTCAACCAGGGTCGAGGCCCGCCCATGACGTGCATGTGCAGGTGATAGACCTCCTGTCGACCGTCGGGCCCGGTGTTGATCAGCGTGCGAAATCCGTTTACCACCCCCAGCTGCTTCATCAACCGCGGTGCCAGGCCCAGCATGCGGCCGAGCAGCGCCTCGTGTTCGGGCCCGACATCGGCCAGCGTGGTGATGTGCTGCTTGGGAATGATCAGCACGTGCACCGGCGCCCACGGGTTGATGTCGTGAAAGGCCAGCAGCTCGTCGTCTTCGTGCGCCTTCTTGGCCGGAATCTGGCCCGCGATGATCTTGCAGAACAGGCAGTCCGGATCGGCGCTCATGGTTTCTTGCCTTCATGCTCTCGTTGCTGCGCACGGCGCAGTGCAAATTCTTCGAGCCCGGAAAGACCTTCACGGCGGTCCAGCTCGACCAGCACATCGGCCGGTGACAAACCGTGGTGCGCCAGCGCCACCAGGCAGTGGAACCACAGGTCGGCCATCTCGGCAACGATCTTCTGCCGCTCACCATCCTTGCCGGCCATCACCACCTCGGTGGCTTCTTCGCCGATCTTCTTCAGGATGGCGTCGTTGCCCTTGGCCAGCAGCCGCGCGACATAGCTCAGGTTGGGGTCACCACCGCGCCGCGATTCGATCACGGCTGCCAGCCGTTGCAGGGTGTCGCTGGTGTTCATCGGCGGTAGATGCGGTCAGGGTCTTCGAGCACCGGTTCCACGGCCCGCCAGGTGCCACCCTCCAGTCGCTGGTAGAAACAGCTGTGGCGCCCGGTGTGGCAGGCGATGCCGGGCTCGTGACCGTGCTGCGTGACCTGCAACAGCAGCACGTCGTTGTCGCAGTCCATGCGCACCTCGTGCACCTGCTGGAAGTGCCCTGATTCCTCGCCCTTATGCCACAGCCGTGCGCGCGAACGGCTCCAGTACACGGCCTGGCCACGCCGCAGCGTCTCGGCCAGCGCCTGCCGGTTCATCCAGGCGAACATCAGCACGTCGCCGCTGCCGCGCTCTTGCGCGATCACCGGCACCAGGCCGTCGCGGTCCCACTTGATGCTGTCCAGCGCTTGCATGGTGGAAGTCTAGTGCGTCGCCCCGGCAAAGCCGCGCTCGGCCGCGAACCACTGCAGCACCGGCACCGTGCCGGGCAGCACCGGCGCCACCTGCACCGGCAACTGCTGCCAGGCCATCTGCTGGCCCTCGCGCATCTCGAACCGGCCCCGCCAGTCGAAGACCTTGCAGAAATGCAGTCGCACCCGGGCATGCGGATAGTCGACGATCTCCTGCCGCCAGGGCTCGGCCGCACCGATGTGGATGCCCAATTCCTCGTGCAACTCGCGACGCAGCGCCTGTTCGACCGACTCGCCGGCCTCGAGCTTGCCACCCGGAAACTCCCAGTAGCCGGCGTAGACCTTGCCGTCGGGCCGCGACGTGAGCAGAAAACGGCCGTCGGCGTCGATCAGCACGCCCACCGCGACGTCCACCGGACGGCGCGATTCCGATGGTTCGAGATCGACGGCGTCCCGCTCAGCCAACGGCACGCCCCGCGTAGTCGCGCGCGAACTGGTAGGCCACACGGCCAGAGCGCGAGCCACGCTCCAGCGACCACACCAGCGACTCCTGCCGCGCGGCCACGATGTCGGCCTCCGGCACGCCGAAGCTGCGCAGCCACTGCGCCACGATGGCCAGGTACTCGTCCTGGCTGAATGGGTAGAAACTCAGCCACAGGCCGAAGCGCTCGGACAACGAGATCTTCTCTTCGATCACCTCGCCGGGGTGCACCTCGCCGTCGTCGGTGTGCTGGTAGCTCAGGTTGTCCTTCATGTACTCGGGCAGCAGGTGGCGGCGGTTGCTGGTGGCGTAGATCAGCACGTTGTCACCGGCCTGCGCGATCGAACCGTCGAGCATGCTCTTGAGCGCCTTGTAGCCGGGCTCGCCTTCATCGAAGCTGAGGTCGTCGCAGAAGACGACGAAGCGTTCGGGGCGGTCGGCGACCAGTTCGACCAAGTCGGGCAGGTCGACCAGATCGGCCTTGTCGACCTCGATCAGGCGCAGGCCCTGCGCGCTGAACCGGTTCAGGCAGGCCTTGATCAACGAGCTCTTGCCGGTGCCGCGCGCACCGGTGAGCAGCACGTTGTTGGCCGGCCGGCCGGCGACGAACTGCTCGGTGTTGCGCAGCAGCTTGTCCTTCTGCGCGTCGACCTCCTTCAGGTCGTCCAGACGGATGCGGGCGACCTGGCGCACCGGATCCAGCGTCGCCGATCCGGCCCGCTTGCGGTAGCGCCAGGCCACCGAGGCCGACCAGTCGGGTGCGGCGGCGGCATGCGGCAGCACGGCCTCCAGCCGCTGCAGCAACGATTCGGCACGGGTGATGAGGGTTTCGAGAGATGACATGCCAAGAGTTTAGGGGCTGGTCGGCAGCCGCCTCACGCGCACACCAGCACCCAAGCGCAGCGCTGCGCAAGCACCAGGGCTGGGCGTCAGGACGCCAGGCGCTGCAGCGGGGCTTCGATGGCCTCGGTGGGCAGGCGGCGGAAACCCGAGCGCGCATAGCGCTGCAGGCGGCCGACGATCAGCGAAGTCATCGCCGACGCCATCACGTTGGCGTCGACCGTCGGCGTGGCCGAGCCCTTGGCCTCGGCTGCCGGGCGCAGGCAGCTGCGCAGCTGAGACTCGACACGGTCGAAGAACTGGTTCATGCGCGTGATCAGGCGTTCATGCTCGAACACCAGGGCGTCGCCGACCATGACGCGCGTCATGCCCGGATTCTTCTCGCCGAACTGCAGCAGCATCATCGCGATGCGTTGCGCCTGCAGCGCACCCGACTCATCGCGCTCGGCGATCTGGTTGACGAGCGCGAAGACGCTGCTTTCGATGAAGTCGATCAGGCCCTCGAACATCTGCGCCTTGCTGGCGAAGTGGCGGTACAGCGCGGCCTCGCTCACCTCGAGCCGGGCGGCCAGCGCGGCGGTGGTGATGCGCTCGGCGCCGGGCTGTTCGAGCATGCCAGCCAGGGTCTGCAGGATCTGCACGCGGCGTTCGCCGGGTTTCGGGCGTTTGCGTCCCGGCGTGCTTGCGACTGCGACGCTTTCCGCTTCGGCGGGGGCCCCGCGGTCGGCTGGCTCTTCGGTCGAATCGGACATCAGATCGCGCAGTGCGGAGATTGAGGCATGGCCAGTGCAACAGATTCTTGCATAGGGCCCATGCCGTCAAGGCTGCAGGTAAACACTGACAAACCTTGACCCAGAGGCGGGTTTCAGGGCATTCGTCGACCCAATTCCCGCAAGCTGCCGACGCGGCGGTCGACATAGGCCGGTACCCGGGTGCGGTCGCGGCCGCGCGCCGGCAGCCTTCGGATCCAGCGCCGCAGCCAGACCGTCTTCATGCCGACGCGGCGCGCGGATTTCTGATGACCCAGCGTGTCCTCGACCAGCACGCAGTGCGAGGGCGGCACGCCCAGCCGGGCCGCCAGCCGGCGCAGCATGCGGGCGTCGGGCTTGGGCCGCAAATGACCGAACATCACCATGTCCTCGACCGTGAACACACCGTCGAACAGCGGCAGCAGGTCGAGCGCATCGAGCACGCGCATCGCATAAGCGCGCGGCGCGTTGGTCAGGACGTACTTGCGGCCGGGCAGCGCCAGCAGGGCCGCCACGTCATGCGGATGGCTGCGCACGCGGTCTTCCAGCCCCGGCAGCAGGTGGGTGTCGTGCAGGAAATGCGCCGCCTTGACGGCATGGTGGCGCAGCAGGCCCAGCAAGGTCAGGCCATAACGTTTGAAATAATGCCGCCGCAGCGCATCGGATGCGGCCTGGTCGAGGCCGAGTTCACGCTCGATGAACTGCCCCATCGCGACCGACATCTGCGGCATCGCCGAGCGGTGCGCGTCGTGCAGCGTGTCGTCAAGGTCGAACAACCAGATGCGCTTCATGGGGCGCATCGCTCGGGGCTGCGGCGCACCCGTTCAATGCGACCGGATCATCGTGCCGTAGGCCTGGTCGGTCAGGATCTCGAGCAGCATCGCATGCGGCACGCGGCCATCGATGATGTGCACGGCGTTGACGCCGCTTCTGGCGGCGTCCAGCGCGCCGGCAATCTTGGGCAGCATGCCGCCGCTGATGGTGCCATCGGCGAACAGCTCGTCGATCTCGCGCGAGGTCAGGTCGGTCAGCAGTTCACCCGCCTTGTTCAGCACACCCGGAATGTTGGTCAGCAACAGCAGCTTTTCGGCACCCAGCACCGTGGCCAGCTTGGCGGCCACCAGGTCGGCGTTGATGTTGTAGCTTTCGTTGTTCTCGCCGAAGCCGATGGGGCTGACCACCGGGATGAACTGGTCGTCCTGCAGGGCCTTGACGACGCTGGGGTCGATGGACGTGATTTCCCCGACCTGACCGATGTCGTGCTGCTTGCCCGGCTGATCCTTGTCGGCGATCTTCATCTTGCGCGCGCGGATCAGGCCGCCGTCGCGGCCGGTCAGGCCCACGGCCTTGCCGCCGGCGGCGTTGATCAGGCCGACGATGTCCTGCTGCACCTGGCCGGCGAGCACCCATTCGACGACCTCCATCGTCTCCGCGTCGGTGACGCGCATGCCCTGGATGAAGGTGCCCTTCTTGCCCACCCGCGCCAAGGCATCGTCGATCTGCGGGCCGCCACCGTGCACCACGATCGGGTTCATGCCCACCAGCTTGAGCAGCACGATGTCCTCGGCAAAATCCTGCTGCAGCCCCGGGTCGGTCATCGCGTTGCCACCGTACTTGATGACCAGCGTCTTGCCATGAAACTTGCGGATGTAGGGCAGCGCCTGCGCCAGAATCTCGGCCTGGTCGCGCGCGGTGATGTGTTCCAGCGAATGGTCGGTGGCGGCGGTGCTCATGGGGTGCGGCGGCGGTGGCAACATCCTCATTGTAGGAAAGCCCATCGGAGCACCGGCGCCCGCCACGGCCGGCCCTGGGCTTGACAGGGGTGCGCCCGCCCCGATATGAAGCGCGTTGACGTCAACCCGAGGACCGACCATGACATTGCGAAACCTGGCCCTGGCCGCCAGCCTGCTGGGCAGCAGCCTGCTGTGGGCGCAGACGCCGTCGGTCGACGGCGAGGTGACCAAGATCGACAAGGCGCAGGGCAAGATCACGCTGCGCCACGGCGAGATCAAGAACCTCGACATGCCGCCCATGACCATGGTGTTTCGCGTCAGCGAGACCAAATGGCTCGACGCGCTGGCGGTCGGTGACCGTGTGCGTTTTGCTGCCGACCGCGTCGCCGGCAACTACACCGTCACCGCGCTGGTCAAGGCACCCTGACGTCGCCGGCGCGACGGGCCCGTGGCCCGGTAGCGCCTAGCATCGGCCTTGCGCTTCGGCACGTTGCCGGGCTTCGCCAGGATCCAGCATGAGCAACCCCAGCCTCGCCAACACCCTCAATCACCAGGTGCGCCTGGCCAGCCGGCCGGTGGGCCTGCCCACCGACGCCAACTGGCAGCTGACGCAAGAAACTCTGGCCCCGCCCGGCCCCGGCGGCGTGCTGGTGAAGACGCTGGCACTGTCGCTGGACCCGGCCATGCGCGGCTGGATGAACGAAGGCAAGAGCTACATCCCACCGGTGGGCATCGGCGAGGTCATGCGCGCCGGCGGCGTCGGTGTGGTGGTGGCATCTGACAGCCCCGCGTTCGAAATCGGCAGCCATGTCGCCGGCGGGCTGGGCGTGCAGGCGTATTGCCACATCCCGGCCGAGCAGCTGCGCAAGAGCGGCCTGTCGCGCATCGACCTGCGCCTGGGCACGCTGACGCAGTGGCTGAACGTGCTGGGCATGCCCGGCATGACGGCCTACTTCGGGTTGTTGCAGGTCGGCCATCCGCAACCCGGGCAGACCGTGGTGGTGTCGGGTGCAGCCGGTGCGGTGGGGCAGACGGTGGGCCAGCTGGCGCGCATCAAGGGCTGCCGCGTGGTGGGCATCGCCGGCGGCCAGGCCAAGTGCGACTGGGTGGTGAAGGAACTGGGCTTCGACGCCTGCATCGACTACAAGGCCGGTCAGGTCAAGGAGGGCCTGCGCGAACTTTGCCCCAAGGGCGTGGACGTGTACTTCGACAACGTGGGCGGCGACATCCTCGACACCGTGCTGACCCGCATCACGCGGGGCGCGCGCATCGTGATCTGCGGCGCCATCAGCCAGTACAACGCGACCAGCGCGGTGCAGGGACCGAAGAACTACCTGTCGCTGCTGGTCAACCGCGCGCGCATGGAAGGCATGGTCGTGTTCGACTACGCCGACCGTTACCCGCAGGCCATTGCCGAACTGGCCGGCTACCTGAAGGACGGCCGCATGATCAGCCGCGAGGACGTGGTGGCCGGCGGCGTGCAGGCCTTCCCAGCCACGCTGCTGAAGCTGTTCAGCGGCGAGAACTTCGGCAAGCTGGTGCTGAAGGTGGCCGACGAATGAACACCCCGCGGCGTGCCATGCTGCTGCTGGCAGCGTCGATCGCGCTGCCGCTGCGCGCGCAACAGGGCTTCGACCACAGCCACGGCGCCTGGACGGCGCTGCTGAAGAAGCACGTGGTACTGCTGCGCAACGGCCAGGCGTCGCAGATGCGCTATGCCGGCATGGCCAGCGACCACGCCGCGCTCAAGAGCTACCTGGACAGCCTGTCGGCCGTCTCGGTCAGCAGCTTTGCATCGTTCGGCAAGCCGCAGCAGATGGCGTTCCTGATCAATGCCTACAACGCCTTCACGGTCGAGCTGATCCTGACGCGCTACCCCAAGCTGGACTCGATCAAGGACCTGGGCAGCCTGTTTTCCAGCCCCTGGAAACCCAAGTGGGTGCCGCTGCTGGGCGACAAGCTGTCGCTGGACGACATCGAGCACGGCCGGCTGCGCGAACGAGGACGCTACGACGACCCGCGCATCCACTTCGCGGTCAACTGCGCCAGCATCGGCTGCCCGATGCTGCGCGAGGAAGCCTTCGTTGCCGAACGGCTGCACGCGCAACTCGACGAGCAGGCGCTGCGTTTCCTGTCCGACCGCACGCGCAACCGTTTTGCCGACGGCAAGCTCGAGCTGTCGAAGATCTTCGACTGGTACGGCGAGGACTTCCGCCTCGGCCACCGCGGCATCACCAGCCTGCCGGCCTATCTGGCACGCTTTGCCGACGCGCTGGCCGATGCACCCGCAGACCGCGAGCGCATCAAGGCACAAAAGGCCGACATCAGCTTCCTCGACTACGACTGGAAGCTCAACGACGCGCGCTGACCCCGGCGCGGGTGTCGGCCTTCCGGCGTCACCCGTCCAGTCTCAGAAATGGATCCCCTTCATCATCTGCGCCATCGCCATCGCCTCAGCTGACAGCGCCGGCTTGGCGCCCTTCTCGCCCTTGGCCGCCGCGCTGTCGGGGAACATGCGGAAGCTGGTGTTCATGATGATCTGCGTGACGCGCGGCGCCGCCGCGTGCAGCACCTCGCCGAACACGCCCAGCCGCGTGGCCACACGCACCGGCTTGTCAATGCAGGCCTGCACGATCATGTCGGCCGCCTCTTCGGGCGCCAGCAGCGGCATGCTGTCGTAGATCTTGGTCGGCGCCGTCATCGGTGTGCGCACCAGCGGCATGTTCACCGTGGTGAAGGTGATGCCCTGGTCGGCAAACTCGCTGCTGGCACAGCGTGTCCAGGCGTCCAGTGCCGCCTTGCTGGCCACATAGGCCGAGAAGCGCGGCGCGTTGACCAGCACGCTGATCGAGCTGAGGTTGACGACATGGCCCTTCTTCTTGGCCACCATGCCCGGCAGCAAGCCCATCGTGATGCGCAGGCTGCCGAAGTAGTTGAGCGCCATCGTGCGCTCGAAGTCGTGAAAGCGGTCGTAGCTGCTCTCGATGGCGCGACGGATCGAACGGCCGGCGTTGTTGATCAGGAAGTCGACGCCGCCATGCTGCTCGTGCAACGTCCTGACGAAGTCTGCGCAGCCCTTCTCGTCGGCGATGTCGACGCTGTAGCTGAAGACCTGGGCTTCCTTTGCGCCCTTGTCCTTGACGTAGCGGCGGATCTCTTTCACCGCCTCGGCCAGCTTGTCCTCGCCCCGTGCGGCGATGATGGTCACCGCGCCGGCCTCGGCAAAGCGGCAGGCCGCCGACAGACCGATGCCCGACGAGCCGCCGGTGATCAGCACCACCTTGCCGCCGACCGCGCCCTTCAGGCTGCGGTCGATGAACAGCGCCGGGTCGAGGTGGCGCTCCCAGTAGTCCCACAGCCGCCAGGCGTAGTCGTGCAGGTTCGGGCACTCGATGCCGCTGCCCTTGAGCGCAGCGTCGGTGCCGCGGCGGTCGAAGCGCGTGGGGTAGTTGACGAAGGTCAGCATGTCCTCGGGCACGCCCAGGTCCTTCATCACCGCCGCGCGCACGCGGCGTACCGGCGCCAGCGCCATCAGCCCTTTCTTCACGCTCTTGGGGATGAAGCCCAGCAGTGCCGCGTTGATGAACAGGTTCATCTTCGGCGCATGCGCGGCCTTGCTGAAGATGTCGAGCACGTCGCCCACGCGGTAACCCACCGGGTCGACCAGGTGGAAGCAGCCACCGCTGGTGAGCGCACGGCGGTGGCTGATGTGGTCGAGTGCCGCGACCACGAAGTCCACCGGCACGATGTTGACGCGGCCGCCCTCCAGGCCGACGCTGGGAAACCAGGGCGGCAGGATCTGGCGCATGCGCTGGATCAGCTTGAAGAAGTAGTAGGGGCCGTCGATCTTGTCCATCTCGCCACTGTGCGAATCACCGACCACCATGGCAGGCCGGTACACCGACCACGGCACCTTGCACTCCTTGCGCACGATCTTCTCGCTCTCGTGCTTGGTCATGAAGTAGGGGTGGTCCAGGCCCTCGGCCTCGTCGAACATGTCCTCGCGGAACACGCCTTCGTAGAGGCCCGCGGCCGCGATGCTGCTGACGTGGTGCAGGTGCCCGGCATCCACTGCCTTGGCGAACTCGACCAGGTTGCGCGTGCCGTCGATGTTGACCCTGACCTGGCTTTCCTCGTCGGCCGACAGGTCGTACACCGCCGCCAGGTGGTAGACATGGTCGACACGGCCCTTCAGCGCCTTGATGTCGTCGCTGGACACGCCCAGCTTCTTGGCCGTGAGGTCGCCGCTGACCGGGATCGCGCGCGTCTTGCTCACGCCCCAGTAGTCGTACAGGTCGGCCAGCTTGCCCTCGCTGCCTGGACGCACCAGAAAGTGGACCGTGGCGCCGCGGCGCGCAAGCAGGGCCTTGACGAGACGTTTGCCGATGAAGCCGGTGGCGCCGGTGACGAAATACTGCATGCGGTCTCCTCGAAGGACGGTGAGTGGGGTGCTGTGAATCCGCGATTCTGGCCATGCGCCAACGGCGGCGCAGGCAGCGCTTTCCCGGGTCGAGCATAGAGCCGTCTCACTAGAGATTCCGGCTGCACCCGCCGCGGGTGAACCCTATATTCTTCGTCTTGCGACTGGCGCCTTTGGTTGCCGCGCCGCGCCCCCCATCACCTGCGAGGAACCCCATGGTCAAGAAGCTCAAGAGCCTTTCCGCAAAGAAGTCCAGCGCCGGCGCCGGCCTGCTCGACAGCCACCTGGCGCAGACCGTCAAGGATTCGGCGCAGCAGATCTGGCTGGCCGGCATGGGTGCCTTCTCCAAGGCGCAGGAAGAAGGCGGCAAGGTCTTCGAGACCCTGGTCAAGGAAGGCATGTCGCTGCAGAAGAAGACCCAGGGGCTGGCCGAGGACAAGATCAGCGAAGTGACCGGCAAGATGAGCGCCATGGCCGGTACCGTCACCGCCAAGGCCGGCCACAACTGGGACAAGCTGGAGTCGATCTTCGAGCAGCGCACCGCCAAGGCGATGGCCAAGCTGGGCGTGCCCACGTCCAAGGACGTCGAGGCGCTGAGCCAGCGCGTCGAAGACCTCGCCGCCGCCGTGGCCCGGCTGGGCAAGTCAGGCTCGGCCGGCCCCGTGGCCCGCAAGGCAGGCCGGGCTGCCAAGGCTGCAGCGCCAGCCGCACCCAAGGCACCGGCCCGCAAGGCCCCCGCCAAGCGCGCCGCACGCAAGACGGCCGCCAAGTCGGCCTGAGCCTTGACGGCTGCACCGGGGCGCGCCGCAGCCCCGCTCTCTTCTTGGTCGTCGGCCTGACCCCGAGGTGAAGGCTTGACCACCGCAGCGCGCCGCACGCGCCAGCGCCCTGCCCCGCGAGTCGGTCTGGCGCTGGCCGGTGGTGGCCCGCTGGGCGCCATCTACGAGATCGGCGCGCTGTGTGCGCTGGACGAGTCGGTGCACGGCCTCGACATGAATGATCTGGACGCCTATGTCGGCGTATCGGCCGGCGGCTTCATTGCGGCGGGCCTGGCCAACGGCATCACGCCGCGGCAGCTGTGCACCAGTTTCATCGAGAACCAGGGCCCGCGCAACGACGTGGTGCATCCGTCGCTGTTCATCCGTCCGGCGCTGGCCGAATACGCGCACCGGCTGGCCATGCTGCCGGGGCTGGTGGCGCAGGCGGCGCTGCGCTACGCCTTCGAGCGCCGGTCCTTGCTGGCCACGCTGGAACGCCTGGGCCGCGCCCTGCCCACCGGCCTGTTCACGCACGCCCCGCTGGAAGCCCAGATGCGGCGCATGCTCAGCGCCCCCGGCCGCAGCAACGATTTTCGCCAGCTCGCCCACAAGCTGGTGCTGGTGGCCACCGACCTCGACAGCGGCACGGCCGCGCCGTTCGGGCAACCGGGCTTCGACCATGTGCCGATCTCACAGGCGGTGGCGGCCAGCGCCGCATTGCCGGGCCTGTTTCCGCCGGTGCCGATCGACGGTCGCTGGTATGTGGACGGCGCGCTGAAGAAGACGCTGCACGCGCGCGTGCTGCTCGACATGGGGCTGGACCTGGTGCTGTGCCTGAACCCGCTGGTGCCGTTCGCCCCATCGGATCGCCGGCCGCACCGCAGCTTCGGCGGCACGGCCGAGAAGATCCCGCACCTGGTGGACGGTGGCCTGCCGGTGGTGCTGACGCAGACCTTTCGTTCGCTCATCCACTCCCGGCTCGAACTCGGTCTGAAGGGTTATCAGATCAGCCACCCGCAGACCGACATCCTGGTCTTCGAGCCCGACCGCCGTGATCCCGAGATGTTCCTGGCCAACACCTTCGGCTATGCACAGCGCCGGCAGCTGGCCGAACACGCCTACCAGCAGACGCGCGCCGATCTGCGTTCACGCCGCAGCCATGTTGCGGCAACGCTGGCCGCCCATGGTCTGGCGCTGGACCATGCGGTGCTGGACGACCCGCATCGCCGGCTGCTGGCCACACGCCGCCATCGCACCCACCAAAGTGCACGCACGCTGCAGCGGTTGGACGAGGTGCTCGACGACCTGGAAGGCGCATTGGGCGCCGGCACTCACGCGAGGTAGCGGGCCTCGAGGTGCGCCTTGAAGTGGGCCGGGTTCAGCACCTCGCCGCTGGCGCGCAGCGCCAGCTCATCGGTGGTCCAGCGGCTGGCCTGCGTCCAGATGTTGTCGCGCAGCCAGTCGAACACCAGCGCCAGGTCGCCGCTGGCGATGCGCGCATCCAGATCGGGGTGGGCACGGCGCATGGCCGCGAACCATTGCGCCGCGTACATGGCCCCCAGCGAATAACAGGGGAAGTAGCCGAGCAGGCCCTCGGGCCAGTGCACGTCCTGCAGCGGCCCGTCCCTGAAGTTGCCGCGCGTATCGACGCCCAGCAGCTCTGCCATCTTGGCGTCCCACAGTGCGGGCACGTCCTCGACTTCGATCTCGCCCTCCACCAAGGGGCGCTCGATCTCGTAGCGCAGGATGATGTGGGCGGCGTAGGTCACCTCGTCGGCGTCGACGCGAATCAGACCCGGCTTGACCCGGGTCAGCAGCCGCTGCAGGTTGTCAGGCGCAAAGGCCGGCTGGGCGCCGAAGGCGTCGACGATCAGTGGCGCCAGCTGCGCGACGAAGCCCGGGTGGCTGCCCAGCTGCATCTCGAAGCTCAGGCTCTGGCTTTCATGGATCGCCATCGACCTCGCCTCGGCCACCGGTTGTCCGAGCAGATCGCGTGGCAGGTTCTGCTCGTAGCGGCCATGCCCGGTCTCGTGGATCGTTCCCATCAGCGAACCCAGGAACTCATCGTCGCGAAAGCGCGTGGTCAGGCGCACGTCCTCGGGCACGCCACCGCAAAAGGGGTGGGTCGACACGTCGAGCCGGCCGCCATCGAAATCGAATCCGAGCCGGCGCATCACACGCTCGCACAGCGCACGCTGGGCTGCCAGCGCAAATGGACCCGTCGGCTCGATGATGGTCCGTGAGCGCTGCTGCTCGGTGACCCGCTGGATCAGGTCGGGCAGCCACTGGCGCACCTGGCCGAACACGCGGTCGACCGTGGCGCAGCGCAGCCCCGGCTCGAACTGGTCCATCAGCGCCTCATAGCGCGAGACAGCACCCCGTTCGGCCAGCAGCGCGGCCTGTTCACGCACCACGGCCAGCACCGGGCGAAAGTTGTCGACGAAACCGGCCCAGTCGTTGGCCGGCCGCTGCTGGCGCCAGGCGTGTTCGCAGCACGACGTGGCCAGCGAACGGCGCTGCACCAGCGACTCGGGCAGTGCCGTGGCCGCCAGCCAGCCGCGGCGGATCTCGCGCAGGTTGGCGCGCTGCGGGTCCGACAGCGGCTCTTGTGCCGCCTGCTCGATGCGCTGGCCCAGCGCGGGATCGGTCTGCATGCGGTGCAGCAGCGCCGACATCTCGGCCAGCGCGGCGGCGCGGGCGGCGTTGCCTTTGGGCGGCATGTTGGCCGCCTGGTCCCAGTTGGCCATCGACTGCAGATGGCCCAGGTGGTGCATGCGGGTGAAGGTGTGGGTCAGTTCGTCGTAGGCAGGCGTGGCGGGGCTCGTCATCGAGGGCAGCTCCAGGGGCATCGGCAAGGCCGGGATTGTGCGTGTCTCAGGTCGAAATCGGCCCCGGGAACACCCACAGCAGCGCCGCCGTCATGGACACGTAACGGCAGAACTTGCCGACCACCATGTACGCCATGCAGGGCCAGAACGGCAGGTGCAGCCAGCCCGCCACGGCGCACAGCGGGTCTCCGATGCCCGGCAGCCAGCTCAGCAAACAGGCCCTGGGGCCGAAGCGCTTGAGCCAACCCAGCGCACGGTGTTGCATCGGCTTGTGGTGCACCACGCTTTCGTAGGCGCGCTCGGCCCCATAGCCCATCCACCAGGAGATGGCGCCGCCGACCGTATTGCCGGCCGTGGCCACCAGCACCGCCGGCCAGAACAGGCCCGGGTTGAGCTTGACCAGGCCGAACACCACGGGTTCGCTGCCCAGCGGCAGCAGCGTGGCCGAAATCAGGCTGATGACGAAGACCGTGGACAGCCCGAACTTGGGCAAGGCCAGGGCCACCAGCAGCGATTCGATCCAGGCCTCCATTGGTCTGCATTATGGGTCGACGCTCCAGCGGCCGCCGCTATACTCCTGCCTCCTTTTTAGGCAGCACCACCCGCTCATCCGCATGAACATCGGCCCCTTCGAGTTGCCGAATCGACTCTTCGTCGCACCCATGGCCGGCGTCACCGATCGGCCCTTCCGCCAGCTCTGTCGGCGCCTGGGCGCGGGTTATGCGGTGAGCGAGATGGTGACCAGCCAACGTGCGCTGTGGACCACGCTGAAAACCTCGCGGCGCGCCGATCACGAGGGTGAGCCGGGCCCGGTGGCAGTGCAGATCGCCGGCGTCGATCCGGCCGAGATGGCCGACGCCGCACGCTACAACATCGACCGCGGCGCGCAGATCATCGACATCAACATGGGCTGCCCGGCCAAGAAGGTATGCAAGGTCTGGGCCGGTTCGGCCCTGATGCGCAACGAGCCGCTGGCGCTGGCCATCGTCGATGCGGTCGTCGCCGCCTGCAGCGCGCGCGGCGTGCCGGTGACGCTGAAGATGCGCACCGGCTGGTGCGATGGCGAACGCAACGCACTGGTGCTGGCACGCGCCGCGCAGGAGGCCGGCATCGCCATGCTGACGCTGCATGGCCGCACGCGCGAACAGGGCTACAAGGGCCGGGCCGAACACGATACGGTGGCCGCCGTGAAGGCCGCGCTGCGCATTCCGGTGGTGGCCAACGGCGACATCGATTCGCCGTCGACGGCACGCGCCGTGCTGGCGCACACCGGCGCTGACGCGCTGATGATCGGCCGCGCCGCGCAGGGCCGGCCCTGGATCTTTCGCGAGATCGCGCACTTTCTGGCCACCGGCAAGCCGTTGGCGCCACCGGCCACCAGCGAGGTGGCCGGCTGGCTGGTCGAACACCTGCACGACCACTACACGCTGCATGGTGAACTTTCGGGCGTGCGCAGCGCGCGCAAGCACATCGGCTGGGCGGTGCATGCCCTGCCCGGCGGCGCGGCGTTTCGCGCCGTGATGAACACGCTGGAGTCTGCCGACGCCCAGGTGCGTGCGGTGCAGACCTTCTTCGACGAACTGGCCGATGCGCACCCCGTGCTGCCGCAGGCCGGTGCCGCCAACGACGCGACGGCGGCGCTGCGCGCATGAGCAGGAAACAGATCGACGAGTGCATCCGCGCCAGCCTCGAGCAGTATTTCGAGGACCTGCGCGGCACCGAACCGCACGCGGTGCACGACATGATCCTCAACGCGGTCGAGAAACCCATGCTCGACGTGGTGATGCGCCAGGCGCAAGGCAACCAGAGCCGGGCTGCCGAATGGCTGGGCATCAACCGCAACACCTTGCGCCGCAAGCTGCTTGACCACAAACTGATCAAGTGAATTCACTGCCTTCACCCATGTCCACCGCCAAGCTCACCGCCCTGCTGTCCGTCTCCGACAAGGTCGGGGTGGTCGACCTCGCCCGCGCGCTGCATGGCCTGGGCGTTCGCCTGCTGTCCACGGGTGGCACGGCGCGCCTGCTGGCCGATGCCGGGCTGCCGGTGACCGAGGTGGCCGACGTCACGGGCTTCCCCGAGATGCTGGACGGTCGCGTGAAGACGCTGCACCCGAGCATCCACGGCGGCCTGCTGGCGCGGCGCGACCTGCCTGCGCACATGGCCGCGCTGGCGCAGCACGGCATCGCCACCATCGACCTGCTGGTGGTCAACCTCTACCCCTTCGCTCAGGCCACCGCGCGCGCCGACTGCACGCTGGAGGACGCAATCGAGAACATCGACATCGGCGGCCCGGCCATGTTGCGTGCCGCGGCCAAGAACTGGCCTGACGTGGCGGTGGTGATCGACCCAGCCGACTACGGCCGCGTGCTGGACGAACTGCGCGCCGGCGGCGTCAGCCGCAGCACCAAGTTCATGCTCGCGCGCAAGGTGTACGCCCACACCGCCGCCTATGACGGCATGATCACCAACTACCTCAGCGCGCTGCAGCCCGGCGCCGAGGACATGCTGAGTGCGGTGCCGGCGCGCGAGCCCTTCCCCGACGTCTACACGCTGCAGCTGCACAAGACGCAGGACATGCGCTATGGCGAGAACCCGCACCAGGCCGCGGCCTTCTACAGCGAGGGCAAGCCCGGTGAAGGCCAGCTGGCGCGCTGGACGCAGCTGCAGGGCAAGGCGCTGAGCTACAACAACATCGCCGACGCCGACGCCGCCTGGGAATGTGTGCGCAGCTTTGACGCCGGCACGGCAGCCTGCGTCATCGTCAAGCATGCCAACCCCTGCGGCGTGGCGCTGGGCGCCAACCCGGTCGAGGCCTATGCCAAAGCCTGGCAGACCGACCCGACTTCGGCCTACGGCGGCATCCTGGCCTTCAACCAGCCGCTGGACGAAGCCACGGCACGCCAGATCGGCGACAACAAGCAGTTCGTCGAGGTGCTGATCGCGCCGGGCTTCAGTGCCCAGGCGCGCGCCCTGCTGGCCGGCAAGCAGAACCTGCGCGTGCTCGAGCTGCCGCTCGGGCCTGCGGTCAATGCGCTGGACTTCAAGCGCGTGGGCGGCGGCATGTTGCTGCAGTCGCCCGACACCAAGAACGTGGGCCGCGCCGAACTGCGGGTGGTCACCCGGCTGGCACCGACCGAAGCGCAGATGGCCGACCTGATGTTCGCCTGGAAAGTGGCCAAGTTCGTGAAGAGCAATGCCATCGTCTTCTGCGGCAAGGGCATGACGCTGGGCGTGGGCGCCGGCCAGATGAGCCGCGTCGACAGCGCCCGCATTGCGCGCATCAAGGCCGGCCACGCCGGGTTGTCGCTGGCCGGGTCGGTGGTGGCCAGCGACGCCTTCTTCCCCTTCCGCGACGGCCTGGACGTGGTGATCGACGAGGGCGCGGCCTGCGTCATCCAGCCCGGCGGCTCGATGCGCGACGACGAGGTGATCGCCGCGGCGGACGAGCGCGGCGTGGCCATGGTCTTCACCGGCACCCGGCATTTCAGGCATTGACCGGGGCCGGCTCAGGCCGGCAACGTCCCTTACGTCATCACACGTAAGCCCCGTGAATCCTCTGGGGCGTACCATTTCACGGTGGGTCGCCGGCGTCATGGCGCCCTTCACTACCCCAAGGAGATGAGACATGAGCCAACGTGAAGTCGTGGTCCTGAGTGCGGTGCGGTCGGCGATCGGCACTTTCGGCGGGTCGCTGAGCGGCATCGAGCCGCCCGAGCTGGCCGGCACGGTGATGAAAGAGGCGGTGGGCCGTTCTGGCGTCGACCCCAAGCTGATCAACTACGTGACGGTGGGCAACACCATTCCGACCGAGTCGCGCTACGCCTACGTGGCCCGCGTGGCCAGCATCCAGGCCGGGTTGCCGATGGAATCGGTGGCGATGGCCGTCAACCGGCTGTGTTCATCGGGCCTGCAGGCCATCGTGACCACGGCGCAGAACATCATGCTCGGCGACTGCGACTACGGTGTCGGCGGCGGCGTGGAAGTGATGAGCCGCGGCACCTACCTGCAGACCGCGCTGCGCAGCGGCGCCCGCATGGGCGACACCAAGGCGCTGGACGCGATGGTGGCCGTGCTGACCGACCCCTTCGGCGTCGGCCACATGGGCATCACGGCCGAGAACCTGTGCACCAAGCACGGCATCACGCGTGAAGAGCAGGATGCGCTGGCGGTCGAATCGCACCGCCGCGCCGCGGCCGCCATCGCCGAGGGCCGCTTCAAGAGCCAGATCGTGCCGATCACGCTCAAGAGCCGCAAGGGCGACACCGTGTTCGACACCGACGAACACGTGAAGGCAGGCACCACGATGGAATCGCTGGCCAAGCTGAAGCCCGCGTTCAAGAAGGAAGGCGGCTCGGTCACCGCCGGCAACGCCTCGGGCATCAACGACGGCGCGGCCTTCTTCGTGCTGGCTGCCGCCGACGTGGCGGCCAAGGCGGGCCACAAGCCGATGGCGCGCCTGGTGTCGTATGCCGTGGCCGGTGTGCCCAACGACGTGATGGGTGAAGGCCCGATTCCGGCGTCGCGCATGGCGCTGAAGAAGGCCGGCCTGACGGTCAGCCAGATGGACGTGGTCGAAAGCAACGAAGCCTTCGCGGCCCAGGCCATCACCGTCACGCGCGCGCTCGAACTCGACCCGGCCAAGACCAACCCCAATGGCGGCGCGATCGCGCTCGGCCACCCCATCGGCTGCTCGGGCGCCTTCATCGCCACCAAGGCGCTGTACGAACTGCAGCGCATCGGCGGCCGTTATGCGCTGGTGACGATGTGCATCGGCGGTGGCCAGGGCATTGCCGCCGTGTTCGAGCGGCTGTGATCGTGCGGCTGCACTGACATCAAGGCGGCCTGCGGGCCGCCTTTGTTTTGAGGACCCGACATGCACGGCACCGACTTCGTCTTGCGCGGCGATCACATCACGCTCGACGCCCTGCTCAAGGCCACCGGGCTGGCCGACAGCGGCGGTGTGGCCAAGACCTTGATCGCCAGCGGCGCGGTCAGCGTCAACGGCGAGACCGAGACCCGTCGCGGCCGCAAGCTGCGCAGCGGCGACCGTGTGTCGATCGGCGGACAGCAGTTGCAGCTGCTCGCGCCCGACACCTCCGCGCGGTCGTCACCGCCCGGCTAGGGCCTTGCGTCTGGCCAGGCTTGGACACCGGGTTCTCGATGCCTGTGGCCCGAAGGGGCTCGAATACAATTTCCGCTCGGTTGGATGCGTCGGTCGCGTGTTGCGGCCCCGGACCTGTGGTCAGCCGATTGTGTTGGCCCTCAATTCTTTGCACCTAGGAGACACCTCGATGGATCGCCGTTCCGTACTGAAAAAATCCCTCACCGCCGGCGCCGGCGCGGCCCTGGCCGCACCCGCCTTCTCGCAGGGCAAGATCGAGTGGCGCATGGTCACGACCTGGCCCAAGAACTTTCCGGGCCTGGGCGTCGGTGCCGAGAACCTGGTCAAGCGCATCAACATCATGTCGGCCGGCCGGCTCACGATCAAGGTCTACTCGGCCGGTGAACTGGTGCCGCCGCTGCAGGCACTGGACGCCGTCATCAACGGCACGGCCGAGATGAGTCACGGCGCGGCCTACTACTGGCAGAACAAGAACGTCGGCCTGTCGTTCTTCACCGGTGTGCCCTACGGCATGACCTCACGTGAGCACGCGGCCTGGGTTCGCATCCTCGGCGGCCAGCAGATCTGGGACGAGATCTACGACCAGTTCGGCGTGCAGGGCTTCCTGTCGGGCGACACCGGCACGCAGGCCGGTGGCTGGTTCCGCAAGGAGATCAACAAGGTCGAGGACATCAAGGGCCTGCGCTTTCGCACGCCGGGCCTGGGCGGGCAGGTCTGGGCCAAGCTGGGCGCGTCGGTGACGAATCTGGCCGCCGGCCAGATCTTCCAGGCGCTGCAGGCCGGCACGCTGGACGCGGCCGAGTTCGTCGGTCCGTACAACGACCTCGCGCTGGGCTTCTACCAGATCGCCAAGAACTACTACTTCCCGAGCTTCATCGAGCCGGGCCTGGCCACCGAGGCGGTGGTCAACAAGTCGAAGTACAAGGCGCTGCCGGCCGACCTGCAGGAGATCATCCGCACCGCCTGCCAGGCCGAGTACGACCAGGTCGCGTCGGACATCTACGCCAACGACCCGCGTGCGCTCGAGACCATGGTCAGCAAGCATGGCGTGAAGGTGCACATGTTCTCCGACGAGATCCTGTCGGCCGGCGCCAAGGCATCGGCCGAAGTGCTCACCGGGGTGCGCAACAGCGACAACGCGCTGGCCAAGAAGACGGCCGAGAGTTTCATCGCCGGCTTGAACCTGCTGCGCCAGCGCGCCGAAATCACGGACAGCCCGTACCTGCGCGCACGCGAGAAGTTCTTCAAGCTGAAGTAAGCATTGTGCCGGGCGCTGGCCGCATCGATTGCATGCCGGTCAGCCGCTGGCCCGTCGACCGCCGCGCTGCGACACGCAGCGCGGCTTGGTCGCATCTCGAATCTGCCTGAGGCACTGCAACGATCATGCGGGCCATCGCCCTTTTCGTGACCGCCGTCGGGCGCCTGAACACTGTGGTCGGGCGTACGTTTGCGTGGCTGGTGCCGATCTCGGTACTGATCTGCTTTGCCGTGGTGATCCAGCGCTACGTGTTCTCGACCACGCAGCTGTGGCTGCAGGATCTGTACGTCTGGCTGAATGGCGCCATGTTCATGGCGCTGGCCGGCTACACGCTGCTGATCAACGGCCATGTCCGTGTCGACATCCTCTACCGCCCGGCGGGTCTGCGCCGCAAGGCCATCATGGACCTCGTCGGCGTGCTGATCTTCCTGCTGCCTTTCTGCGCCGTCGTCTGGATCTGGGGATTCGAGTACGTGCATCGCGCCTGGATGCTTCACGAAGGGTCGGAAAACCCGGGCGGCATGCCGGGGCTGTACATCCTGAAGACCTTCATCCTGGTCTTCGTGGCGCTGGTCGGATTGCAGGGCGTGGCGATGGCACTGCGCAGCGTGCTCGTGCTCGCCGGGCGCGAAAGCCTGCTGCCCGTCGCCTACCGATATCCCGTGGAGTGATCTGATGGATCTGGTCCTGATCGGCGAGATCCTGGCCGTGCTGATGTTCGTCGGCGTCATCGGCACGCTGCTGCTCGGGTTTCCGGTCGCGTTTTCGCTGGCCGGCACCTCGCTGGTCTTCGCACTCGTCGGCTGGCTGCTGGATGTTTTCGACCCGTCGAACTTCGGCGCGCTGGCGTCGCGCTATGTCGGGTCGATGACCAACGAGGTGCTGGTCGCGGTACCGCTGTTCATCTTCATGGGCACCGTGCTCGAGCGCTCGAACATCGCCGAGGAACTGCTGACCACGATGGGCCGCGTGTTCGGCACGCTGCGCGGCGGGCTGGCGTTTTCGGTCATCGCGGTCGGGGCGCTGCTGGCGGCGTCGACCGGTGTCGTCGGCGCCACCGTCGTCACGATGGGGCTGATCAGCCTGCCGGCCATGCTGCGCGCGGGCTACGACCCCAAGCTGGCCTGCGGCGTGATCTGCGCATCGGGCACGCTGGGCCAGATCATTCCGCCGTCGACGGTGCTGATCTTCATGGGCGACATGCTGGCCGGCATCAACGCGCAGGTGCAGATGGCCAAGGGCAACTTCGCGCCGACGCCGGTGTCGGTGGGTGACCTGTTCGCCGGCGCCATGATTCCGGGCCTGCTGCTGGTCGGCCTGTACTTCCTGTACACGCTCTGGAAGACGATCTTCGACCCGAAATCCTGCCCGGCGATGGTCGTCACCGACGCCGAGAGGGCCGCGCTCGGCCGCGACGTGCTGACTGCGCTGCTGCCGCCGCTGCTGCTCATCGTCACCGTGCTCGGGTCCATCCTGGGCGGCATCGCCACGCCCACCGAGTCGGCGTCGGTGGGTGCCGTCGGCGCCGTCATCCTGGCCGCCGTCAAGCGGCGATTCAATCTGAAGACGCTGCGCGAAGCCACGCTCAACACCGCCACCGTGACCTCGATGGTGTTCGTCATCCTGCTCGGCGCGGCCGTGTTCTCGATCGTGTTCCGCATGATGGGCGGCGACAACCTGGTGCACAGCATCCTGTCCGATCTGCCGGGCGGCGCGATGGGTGCGCTGATCATCGTCATGTTCGTGATGTTCCTGCTCGGCTTCATCCTCGACACCTTCGAGATCATCTTCATCGTGATCCCGATCACCGCACCGGTGCTGCTCAACCTGGGCGTCGATCCGCTGTGGCTGGGCGTGCTGGTCGGCGTGAACCTGCAGACCAGCTTCCTGACGCCACCGTTCGGCTTCTCGCTGTTCTACCTGCGCGGCGTCGCGCCGGCCGAGGTGACGACGGGGCAGATCTACCGTGGCGTCGTGCCCATCGTGGCCTTGCAGGTCATCGCCATCGCATTGCTGCTGAGCTTCCCGGCGCTGGCGACCTGGCTGCCCAGGATGCTCTACCGCTGAGCCGTCGGCTGCGGCAGCAGGGGGCGACCGGCTAGCATGCCGGCCATGACCCGCGCCGACGCCATGGGCCTGCTGATCGCCTTCATCGCCCGCCTGATCACGGGCGCGCAGGGCCATTGGAAGGGCTGCCCGCCCAAGGCCGAGCAGCGCATCTACTTCGCCAACCACCAGAGCCACCTGGACTGGGTGCTGATCTGGGCCGCGCTGCCCGAAGAACTGCGCGCACAGACGCGGCCGATCGCGGCACGCGACTACTGGACCAGCGGCCGCTTCAAGCACTGGATCACGCGTGAGGTCTTCAACGCGGTCTATGTCAGCCGTCAGCGAACCGACGACCAGGACCCTCTGGGGCCGCTGCAGGACGCGCTGAAGAGCGGTGATTCGCTGGTCATCTTTCCCGAAGGCACGCGCAGCAACAAGGGTGAGCCGCAGGCCTTCAAGAGCGGTCTCTACCACCTGGCCGAGCAATTCCCGGGGGTGCGGCTGATCCCGGCCTGGATCGACAACGTGCAGCGCGTGATGCCCAAGGGCGAGGTGGTGCCGGTGCCCATCCTGTGCACCGTGACCTTCGGTGCACCCGTTCAGCTGCAGCCGGACGAAGACAAGCGCGGGTTCCTGGCGCGTGCGCGTGACGCCGTGCTGGCGCTGCGCCCGCCGGAAAGCCATTGACATGATCGACCTGACCCGGCTGCGCAACCTGAGCGTCGACGAACAGGTGGCGCTGCTGTTCGTCGCGCTGTTCGGCCTGCTGGCGTTGACCAGCATTGCCGTGGCGCTGCGTGCCATCACACGCGACGACGAAGACCGCTTCGAGCGCGAGATGCAGCTGCGCCGC
This sequence comes from Rubrivivax sp., assembly GCA_016707445.1. Taxonomy (GTDB): domain Bacteria; phylum Pseudomonadota; class Gammaproteobacteria; order Burkholderiales; family Burkholderiaceae_C; genus Rubrivivax. The sequence continues at coordinate 189,739 of JADJHR010000003.1, read as the reverse complement.
GACCTGCGCGCGGTGTGGCTGGGCGCGGCGGTGTTCTGGGTCAGCTGGATCGCCGGCCCGCTGGGTGCCACGCTGACTTTCAGCGTGTTCTCGTTCCTGGCGCTGCGCGAGTTCATCACGCTGGCACACACCCGCCGCGGCGACCACCGCAGCCTGATCATGGCCTTCTTCATCGTGCTGCCGCTGCAGTACCTGATCGTCGGTCTGCAGCGCTTCGACCTGTTCACCGTCTTCATCCCGGTCTACGTGTTCCTGGCGATCCCGGTCGTCAGCGCGCTGGCCGGTGACCCGCATCGATTTCTCGAGCGCAACGCCAAGATCCAGTGGGGCATCATGGTCTGCGTGTTCGGCCTCAGTCACGCGCCGGCCCTGCTGCTGCTGGACCTGCCGCGCTTCGACGGCAAAGGTGCCTTCCTGCTGTTCTTTCTGGTCATCGTGGTCGCTGCCGGCCAGATCGCGCAGGAACTGGCCAGCCGCCGCCTGCGCCGCCGCCCCACCGTGCGCCAGATCGACCGCAGCTTCTCGTGGCGCGCCTGGGGCCTGGGCCTGCTGTTCGCCGCGATGGTGGGTGCGGCGCTGTTCTGGATCACACCGGTCAAGCCCGGCACCGCAGCGCTGATGGCGGTGCTGGCCGCCGGCTGCGGCACGCTGGGCGACCTGGTGATGCGCGCGCTGAAGAAGGACGCCGGCGTTCGCTACTGGGGCAACCGCAGCTCGATCACCGGCGCCGTGGGCCTGCTCGACCGCGTGGCACCGCTGTGTTTTGCGGCACCGGTGTTCTTCCATGCGGTGCGCTGGTATTTCTGATTCAAGCACCCTGGACACTCTCGCCCGATGATCGACGACCTGAAGAAGACCCTCTGGGCCACCGCCGACAAGCTGCGCGCCAACATGGACGCCGCCGAGTACAAGCACCTGGTGCTGGGACTCATCTTCGTCAAATACATCTCCGACACTTTCTCTGCCAAGCGAGCCGAGCTGAGCACACGCTTTGCTGACCCGGCCGACGAATACTTTCTGGCCGACAGCTCGCCCGAACTGCTGACGAATTTGGTGAAGGTGGAACTGGAAGACCGCGACTACTACCGTGAGGTCAACGTCTTCTGGGTGCCCGAGGCCGCGCGCTGGGAGGCGCTGCGGGCCGCTGCCAAACAACCCGACATCGGCAAGCGCATCGACGACGCGCTGGCGCTGATCGAGGCCGAGAACCCCAAGCTCAAGGGCATTCTCGACAAGCGCTTCGCGCGCGCGCAGCTGCCTGACGGCAAGCTCGGCGAGCTGGTCGACCTGGTGTCGACCATCGGCTTCGGCGCGTCGGCCCGCGAAGCGCGCGACGTGCTGGGCCAGGTCTACGAATACTTTCTCGGCATGTTCGCCAGCGCCGAGGGCAAACGCGGCGGCCAGTTCTACACGCCGCGCAGCATCGTACGCACGCTGGTGGCCGTGCTGGCGCCGCACCACGGCAAGGTCTACGACCCCTGCTGCGGCAGCGGCGGCATGTTCGTGCAGAGCGAGGAATTCATCGAAGCGCACGGCGGCAGACAAGGCGACGTGGCCATCTTCGGCCAAGAGGCCAACCCCACCACCTGGCGCCTGGCGGCGATGAACCTGGCCATTCGCGGCATCGACTTCAACCTGGGCCGCGAGCCCGCCGACAGCTTCACGCGCGACCAGTTTCCCGACCTGCGCGCCGACTTCATCCTGGCCAACCCGCCGTTCAACATCAGCGACTGGTGGCACGCCAGCCTTTCTGGCGACGCGCGTTGGCTGTATGGCGACCCGCCGCAGGGCAACGCCAACTACGCCTGGTTGCAGCACATGCTGCACCACCTCAAACCCGGCGGCCGCGCCGGCATCGTGCTGGCCAACGGCAGCATGAGCAGCAGCCAGAACAACGAAGGCCAGATCCGCGCCGCGATGGTCGACGCCGACGTGGTGGAGGTGATGATCGCGTTGCCGGGGCAGCTGTTCTTCAACACGCAGATTCCGGCGTGTTTGTGGTTCCTGGTCAAGGACAAGCGCACGCGGCGCGGTGAAGTGCTGTTCATCGACGCACGCAAGCTGGCGACCATGATCAGCCGCGTGCAGTGCGAGCTGACCGATGCGGTGATCGACCGCATCGCCGGCACGGTGGCCGCCTGGCGAGGGGTCGTTGACGCGGGTCAGTACGCCGATGTGCCGGGTTACTGCCGCAGCGTGAAGCTGGCCGAGATCGCCGAGCACGGCCATGTGCTGACGCCGGGGCGCTACGTGGGCGCCGAAGCGGTGGCCGACGACGACGAAGGCTTCGAGGCCAAGATGCAGTCGCTGACCGAGAAGCTGGGCGAGCAGATGGCGAAGGGGGCGGAGCTTGACTTGGTGATCCGGCAGAAGCTGGCTGGGCTGGGATATGAGTTCTGATGTGCCGGCCTGCGTGGCGCTGAGGAATCAAGTCCCAGCTGACTGGGACGTTCCTGCGCTCGCTTCGGTGACTGACTTTCAAGAAGGACCGGGAATCCTCGCGAAGGACTTTCGCAATTCGGGTGTGCCACTGCTGAGGCTGCGGAACATCGAGACGCCCGCTGTCCAGCTTGGTGGGTGCAACTTTCTTGATCCTGAGCTTGTTGCGAAGCGATGGCGACACTTCGGCTTGGCGGAAGGCGATTTTCTCATCAGCACGAGTGCTTCGCTCGGGCGTGTCAGCGTCGTTGGCCCCGACGCGGTTGGTGCGATCCCGTACACCGGGATCATTCGTTTTCGTAGCGCAAGTCCGAAACTTCATCACAAGTACCTTCGTGCGTTCTTGTCGTCTTCTGCATTCATTCAGCAAGCTGAGCAGATGGCGACCGGGAGCGTCATTCGGCACTTCGGACCGTCTCACCTGCGGCAGATGGCAATCGCACTTCCACCCCTCGATGAGCAACTGCACATCGCCGAGGTGTTCGACGTGCTTGATGCCCGCGTTGCTCTCCTGCGCGAAACCAACTCCACCCTCGAAGCCATCGCGCAGGCGCTGTTCAAGTCGTGGTTCGTCGACTTCGATCCCGTTCGCGCCAAGCAGCAAGGCCTCGCCCCGGCCGGCATGGACGAAGCCACGGCGGCCTTGTTTCCGGAGGGGTTCGAGGAGTCGGGAGTAGGGCCCGTTCCGAAGGGCTGGCCCCCAGGAACGTTGAACGACCTTGCGGCCTTGAACTCCCAATCCTGGTCGGCGCGCACTCATCCTGAGCGCGTTCGTTATCTGGACCTTGCCAATGTGAAGGCCAACGAGATCAATGCGGTTATTGAGTTTGCGTTCGAGGAAGCGCCATCGCGTGCACGGCGCGCACTGCGGAGCGGCGATACGCTCGTCGGGACTGTACGGCCGGGGAACCGTTCGTTTGCCTTTATCGACAAACCGGTGGCTCATCTGACCGCGAGCACCGGCTTCGCTGTGCTGAGCCCGAGAGCAGTCGAAAACACGGCGTTCGTCTACCTTTCGGCCACCCAGGATTTGAGCATCGAGCGTCTTGCTCATGTAGCCGATGGAGGGGCCTATCCGGCAGTTCGACCGGATGTCGTCTCCGCCCTTGCCTGTGTCGTGCCGCCCACCGCTGTCCTATGTGTTTTCAACGCTGCGGCCCGTCCGCTGCTGGAACAGGTATCCGGCAACCAGCGCCAAGCCCAAACCCTCGTCACCCTGCGCGACACCCTGCTCCCCCGCCTGATCTCCGGCCAACTTCGCCTGCCCGAGGCCGCAGCGCTGATGGCTTGAGCGGCCGCAGGGCCGTGCCGTCCGCCGCTTGCGGCAGCCCGAGCGACGCCTTACGATTTGCCCCTTCGTAAGGAACCCCCATGGCCGAATCGACCATCACCGCAAAGGGCCAGACCACCGTGCCCGCCGACATCCGGGCTCTCGTGGATGCCAAGCCCGGCACGCGCCTGGTCTGGTCGGCGATGCCCGACGGCACCATCATCGTCCGGGCCAAGACCAAGTCCATCCTCGACATGGCCGGCATGCTGAAGGCGCCCAAGGGCAAGCAGGTCAGCGTCGACGACATGAACCCCTGGCGCTGACGTCGGCAGTTCGAGATGCCGGCGCTTGATAGCAATGTCCTGGTGCGTTACATCGTGCAGGACGACGCGGCGCAGCTCGCCGCGGCCAGGCGTCTCATCCGCCGCTGCGTCGCCCAGGGCTCGGCACTGTTCGTACCGGTGACCGTCGTGCTGGAGCTCGAGTGGGTGCTGCGGTCGGGCTTCGGGTTCGGCAAGGACGAGGTGCTGCAGACGCTTTCCAGTCTGTTCTCGGCAGCCGAGTTGAGCTTCGAGTCCGAGCGCGCGCTTGAGGTCGCGCTGCATCTGTTCCGCAAGGGCCCGGCGGGCTTCGCGGACTGCCTTCATGTTGCGTCGGCCGCGCAGGCCGGTGAGCAGCCGCTGTGGACCTTGGACAAGGCCGCCGCCTCGCTGCACGGCGCAGCCCAATTGAAGTGACCGAAAACCCGCTCGAACAGCAGCCCCGGGTCCGACTGCCGTGATTGAGATTTGCTTTTTGTGGTGGCAGCGCACATTCAAGAGTCCTTTCAGGTGCCCCGCGACCTGCATCACGAATTCGATTTTCCTTGCAGGTCACGCCGGACGCGCATAGATTTCAACCAATCTCTATACACGTCTGACCCCGGCACCGACCGATGAGCGTCCTGGCCCCGTTTTCACCGCTGGAGCAACTTGGTGTCGCGCGCTTCGAGACGCCGGCCATCCTGAAGCGGCTGGCGGCTGCCAGCCGGCAGCTGGCGGAGTTGAAGGGCGTGGCAGCCTCGATCCCCAACCAGGCCATCCTGATCAGCACCCTGGGCCTGCAGGAGGCCAAGGACAGCTCGGAGATCGAGAACATCGTCACCACGCACGACGAGCTGTTCAAGAGCGACATGCTGGCCGAGATGGCGCCCAGCCCGGCTGCCAAGGAAGTGCTGCGCTACCGCGAAGCACTGCGTGTGGGCTTCGACCATGTACGCAAGACCGGCCTGATCACCAACAACCACCTGGTCGACATCCAGGCCGCGCTGGAACACAACCAGGCCGGATTCCGCCGCCTGCCGGGTACGGCGTTGAAGGACGGTGGCGGGCGCACGGTGTACACGCCGCCGCAGGACGCCGCCGAGATCGTGGCGCTGATGGGCGCACTGGAGCGCTTCGTCAACGAGCCTGGGCTCTTCGCGGCCGACCCCCTGGTGAAGATGGCGCTGATCCACCACCGATTCGAGACGATCCATCCGTTCTACGACGGCAATGGCCGCACGGGCCGCATCCTGAACGTGCTCTACCTGGTCAAGGAGGGGCTGCTCGACATCCCGGTGCTTTACCTCAGCAGCTACATCGTCCGTCACAAGGCCGACTACTACCGGCTGCTGCAGGCTGTTCGCGACGAAGACCGCTGGGAAGCGTGGGTGCTCTACATGCTGCAAGCGGTGGAGCACACGGCGGCGCAGGGCATCGCGACCATCGGCGGCATCAAGACCGCGCTGTTCGACTACAAGCATCGCATCCGGGCCGCGTACCGGTTCTACAGTCAGGACCTGATCAACAACCTCTTCACGCATCCCTACACCAAGATCGAGCACGTGCAGCGCGATCTGCAGGTGTCACGCCTGACCGCATCCAAGTACCTCGATGCGTTGGCCGACGGCGGTTTCGTGCGCAAGCTGAAGGTAGGTCGCAGCAACTACTACGTCAACGTGGCGCTCAACGCGGTGTTGCTGGCGGCGCCCATGCCCCCGCGCCAGAAGACCACAAGCGGCGCATGACAGAAGACCAGCTCGAGCAGGAGTGCCTGGCCTGGCTGGCCGACGTAGGCTGGCAGCTCCGTTACGGGCCGGACCTGGCACCCGATGGCATCGAACCCGAGCGCGAAAACTACCGCCAGGTGCTGCTGATCGGCCGCTTGCGCCAGGCCGTGGCGGCGCTGAACCCCGCCGTGCCGCAGGCCGCGTGTGAGGATGCGGTCAAACAGGTGCTGGACCTGGGCACGCCCGTGCTGCTGGCCGCCAACCGGCAGTTCCATCGCCTGCTGGTGGGCGGCGTGCCGGTGCAGTACCAACGTGACGGCGAAACCCGCGGCGACTTCGTGCGCCTGGTCGACTGGGCCGACCCGGCACGCAACGAGTGGCTGGCCGTCAACCAGTTCAGCATCACCGGGCCGCAACCACACGCGCCGGCCCGACATCGTGCTGTTCGTCAACGGCCTGCCGCTGGCGCTGATCGAGCTGAAGAACCCGTCCGACCCCAACGCCGATGTGTGGAAGGCCTTCCAGCAGATCCAGACCTACAAGGACCAGATCGCCGACGCCTTCCAGTACAACGAGCTGCTGGTGATCTCGGACGGCAGCCAGGCGCTGCTGGGCTCGCTCTCAAGCGACAGCGAACGCTTCATGGCCTGGCGCACGATCGACGGCGTCAAGCTCGATCCGCTGGGCCCGTTCAATGAGCTGCAGACCCTGGTACGTGGGGTGCTGGCGCCGGCTTACCTGCTGGACTACCTGCGCTACTTCGTGCTTTTCGAAGACGACGGACATTTGGTCAAGAAGATCGCCGGCTACCACCAGTTCCATGCGGTGCGAGCGGCCATCGCCCAAGTGGTGGCCGCGTCCCGCCCCGACGGCCTGCCCAGTGTGCGCGGCAAGGGCGGCGTGGTGTGGCACACGCAGGGCAGCGGCAAGAGCATCACCATGACCTGCTTTGCAGCGCGGGTGATGCAAGAGCCGCTGATGGAGAACCCGACCATCGTCGTCATCACCGATCGCAACGACCTCGACGGTCAATTGTTCGGCGTGTTCTCGCTGGCGCAAGACCTGCTGCGTGAACAGCCGGTGCAGGCCGGCACCCGGCAAGACCTGCGGGCGCTGCTGGGCAACCGGCCCAGCGGCGGCATCGTGTTCGCAACGATCCAGAAGTTCATGCCAGGTGAGGACGAAGACGTGTTTCCGCTGCTCTCTGACCGCAGCAACATCGTGGTGATCGCCGACGAGGCGCACCGCACGCAGTACGGCTTCGAGGCCAGGCTGAAGACGGTGAAGCAGCGGTCGGCAACCCCGACCGTGCTGACCACCGGCACCGGCCTGCCTGCCACGCACAAGGCCGAGTTCGCGCCCACGGTCGACCGCGACCAGGTGGCGCGCTATCAAGTGGGATACGCGCAGCACCTGCGCGACGCGCTGCCCCACGCCACCTTCGTGGCCTTCACCGGCACGCCGGTGTCGGGCGAGGACCGCGACACACGCGCCGTGTTCGGCGACTACATCAGCGTCTACGACATGCAGCAGGCCAAGGAAGATGGCGCCACGGTGGCCATCTACTACGAAAGCCGGCTCGCCAAACTGGGACTGAAAGCCGATGAGCTGGCCACCATCGACGACGAGGTGGACGAGTTGGCCGAAGACGAAGAAGAGAGCCAGCAGGCCAGGCTGAAGAGCCGCTGGGCTGCGCTGGAGAAGGTGGTGGGCGCCGCGCCGCGCATCGCCAGCGTGGCGGCCGACCTGGCGGCCCACTTCGAGGAACGAGGCCAAGCGCAGACCGGCAAGGCTATGGTGGTGGGCATGAGCCGCGACATCTGCGTGCACCTTTACAACGAGATCATCACGCTGCGGCCCGACTGGCACAGCGCCGACCCCGAGCAGGGTGCCATCAAGATCGTGATGACCGGTTCGGCCAGCGACAAGGCGTTGCTGCGCCCACACATCTACAGCGCGCAGGTGAAGAAGCGCCTGGAAAAACGCTTCAAAAACCCCGGCGACCCGCTGCGCCTGGTGATCGTGCGCGACATGTGGCTGACCGGTTTCGACGCGCCCTGCGTGCACACGCTCTACATCGACAAGCCGATGAAGGGCCACAACCTGATGCAGGCCATTGCGCGCGTCAATCGGGTGTTCAAGGACAAGCAGGGCGGCCTGGTGGTGGACTACATCGGCATTGCCAACGAGCTGAAGTCTGCGCTGAACGAGTACACCGCCAGCAAGGGCCGCGGCCGGCCCACGGTGGACGCACACGAGGCCTACAGCGTGCTGGCAGAAAAGCTCGACGCGCTGCGCGGCATGCTGCATGGCCACGACTACAGCGGCTTCCTCACCGGCGGGTACAAGCCACTGGCGGGCGCCGCCAACTTCGTGCTGGGCCTGTCTTCATCCCAAGGGCGAGACGGCAAGAAGCGCTTTGCCGACCTGGCACTGGCGATGAGCAAGGCCTTCACGCTGTGCTGCACGCTCGACGAGGCGAAGGCGGTGCGCGAAGAGGTGGCATTCTTCCAGGCCGTGAAGGTGATCCTGACCAAGCGCGAGATCAGCTCGCAGAAGAAGACCGACGAACAACGCGAACTGGCCATCCGCCAGATCATCAGTTCGGCCGTGGTGTCCGAAGAAGTGGTCGACATCTTCGACGCCGTGGGCCTGGACAAACCCAACATCGGCATCCTCGACGACGCCTTCCTGGCCGAGGTGCACAACCTGCCCGAGCGCAACCTGGCGGTGGAGTTGCTGGAGCGGCTGCTCGAAGGCGAGATCAAGTCACGCTTCGCCGGCAACGTGGTCCAGAACAAGAAGTTCTCGGACATGCTGACCGACGTGGTGCAGCGTTACCAGAACCGGTCGATCGAGGCTGCGCAGGTGATGGAAGAACTGGTGCAGATGGCCCGGAAGTTCCGCGCGGCGGCGGCACGCGGCGAGCAGCTCGGCCTGAGCGAAGACGAGGTTCGCTTCTACGACGCGCTGGCCAACAACGAATCAGCCGTGCGCGAGCTGACCGACGAGACCCTGAAGAAGATCGCCCACGAACTGGCCGAGAACCTGCGCAAGAACCTGACGGTGGATTGGTCGGCGCGCGAGAGTGTGCAGGCCAAGCTGCGACTGATGGTCAAGCGCATCCTGCGCAAGTACAAGTACCCGCCAGACCAGCAGGACGCCGCGGTTGAACTCGTGTTGCAGCAGGCCCAGGCGCTGGGTGAGGCCTGGGCCTAGAAACGGCGACGCAGCAAGCGCAAGCCCCAGGCCAGGGGCAGCGCAACCAGCAGCGCAACCAGCAAGGTCACGCCGCCCAGGATCAGCGGCCACAACCACAGCGCTTCGAACCGGTCGAGCCGGGCCCGCGCCGGTTGTGCCGGGTCGTAGAACACGGTGATCGTCGCACCCAGCGCAAGGTCTGAGTAGGCCTCGCTGCCGTTGCTGTGGATCTGCTGCATCTGGCCCCCGAGTGGTGTGTAGGCCACCACCAGCGAGGTCGGACTGCCTTCCGACTTTTCCACGACCTTGCCCTGGGCTCGATCGGCCAGCGTGACGAACCAGAGCGAGCGTGAGGTGCTCAAGACCGTGCCCAACAGGAACGGCGACAGCACCAGCAGCAGCAGCCACACGCCAGCCCTGGCGGGAATCCACGGCGGCGCCTGCGTGTGGGCGCGGACGTCGGCGGCGTTGCTGACGGCGTTGCTGACGGCGTTGCTGGTGGCGCGCTGCGGCGCGAACACCGGCGGCGCCGCCTGCAGCTGCCCATGCAGCCGCTGCTGCAGCAACTGGAAGGCCGGCTGCGCTTCAACGCCAGCCGCGATCCGAAGCAGCGCCTGGCCCTTCGGGTCGCTGGCCACCCAGCACCAGTCGCTGCGAGGTCGACGGCGCCCTTGCCTGCGGTTCAGGGGCCCACGGTCGTGGCGCTCCTGGTCCGCCTGGTTCAGATTGAGCTTGTCGAAGCGGGCCACCGCCGCCCAGGTCACGCGACGCGTGCGAAACAAGTCGACGTCGGCCAGGCCCTCGTCGTCGAACACGACGCGGCGTGTGCGCGCGGCGACCACGTGATGGGCCAGTACCAGGTCCAGGCCCAGCACCAGCAGCAAGGTCAGCGCCATCAGCGGCGAGACCTGGGCCTGGGCCCGCTGGTCAGGGCCCATCGCCCAAACCTCGATCGCCCAGCCCGACACCATCAGCAGCGTCACGGCGCCCATCACCCAGGTCCACCAGCGAAGGCTGCGCCGCAGCTCGGGGGGCTCGTGCACACGATCTTGCGGCCCCGCACGCTGCCCCGGGTGCTGACCGGCACCGGCGCTGTCACGCCAGGCGCCGTCGAGCCAGATCTGGTCACGCCCCCAGGGCAGGCGTCGCTGGCCCAGCCAGGCCAGCGCCAGCAGCACCAGCAACAGCAGCTTGAAGGCGATCGGAACCCCCATCGCCAGCGGATCGAGCAGGCGCGCCCGGTCGGGCTGCTGCGGATCGACCGCAAAGCTCACGCTGCTGCCCCAGTCGGCCAGCACCTGCGCCGGCCTGCGCAGCAGCACCCTGGCCTGGCCGTCACGCGGCGTCGCCTGCAGCGGCTGCGGCAGTTGCGGCCAGCGCTGCAGCACAGCCTGTTCGACCTCGAGTTCGATCCATGGATTGCTGTCGGACAGGGCTTCGACCCGACCCTCGTGCCGGGGCCAGGCCGTCAGCACCTCGATCTGCTCGACGACCTCGAGGGCCAGTGCCACCGTCATGCCCAACGCCGCCAGCAGCAATCCGGCGGCCAGCACATGGTGCAGTCGCACCGCAAGTCGGTGCTGACCTGCGAAAACCGCGCTGACCATCGTGCCTCCGATGAAGCCCTGTGCCGGCGCATTGTGCGACCTGGGTGCCGCACAGAGTGCGGTAGCCTCGCCCCATGCGCATCCTCGGCATCGACCCCGGCCTGCAACGCACAGGCTTTGGCGTCATCGATGCCGAGGGGCAGCGGCTGGCCTACGTGGCCAGCGGCACCATCAGCACGCTGGAAGCGCCGCGCGGTGACCTGCCGGGGCGGCTGAAGATCATCTTCGACGGCGTGCACGAGGTGGTGCAGCGCTACGGCCCGGCCTGCGCTTCGGTCGAGATCGTGTTCGTCAACGTCAACCCGCAGAGCACGCTGCTGCTGGGCCAGGCGCGTGGCGCGGCGCTGGCCGCGCTGGTGTCGGGCGGACTGGCGGTGTCGGAATACACCGCGCTGCAGATGAAGAAGGCCATCGTCGGCCATGGCCTGGCCAACAAGGACCAGGTGCAGGAGATGGTCAAGCGCCTGCTGCACTTGTCGGCCCTGCCCGGCCGTGACGCTGCCGATGCACTGGGGCTGGCGATCTCGCACGCCCATGCCGGCGCGTCGATCGCGGCGCTGGCCGGCGCCACTGCGGTCACACGGCGCCAGCATGCGCAGTACCGCAAGGGCAGGACCTACTGACCGCTACAGCAGCAGCACCAGGCGCTCGAGGATCAGCACGGCGAAGAAACCGAACGCCGCCAGCACCGTCCACTTGACGATCACGATGCCGCGCTGGCGCCACACCACTTGGCTGGTGCCGATGTACATCGCAAAACACAGCAGGCCGCTGAGCAGCAGCAGGCCGAACACCAGGCGAAACAGCATCATGGCCGGGTCACCAGGCCGGCGCCAGATCGGCCAGGCCGCGCGGCGCCTGCGCCGGCTTGTCGAAGCTGACGATGTCGTAGGCCGTGCGGTCGGCCAGCAGCGCTCGCAGCAGCTTGTTGTTCAGTGCATGGCCGCCCTTGAACGCGGTGTAGGCGCCGATCAGCGGCTTGCCCAGCACCATCATGTCGCCCATGGCGTCGAGGATCTTGTGCTTGACGAACTCGTCGTCGTAGCGCAGCCCGCCGGCATTGAGCACGCGGTGTCGTCGACGACGATGACGTTGTCCATGCTGCCGCCCAGGCCCAGGCCGCGCGCGCGCATCATCTCCACGTCCTTGGTGAAGCCGAAGGTGCGCGCGCGTGCGATGTCGCGCTTGTAGCGGCCGCTGCCGAAGTCGAACACCATGCGCTGGCCGGTGGCGTCGAGCGCAGGGTGCTTGAACTCGATCTCGAACGCCAGCGTGTAGCCGTCGTGCGGGTCCAGCCGCGCCCACTTCAAGGTGTCGCCCTCGCCTTCGCGCAGCTCGACGCGCTTGTTCACACGCAAGAAGCGCTTGGGCGCAGCCTGCAGCTCGATGCCGGCGCTTTGCAGCAGGAACACGAAACTGGCGGCGCTGCCGTCGAGGATCGGCACCTCTTCGGCGGTGATGTCGACGAACAGGTTGTCCAGCCCCAGCCCCGCGCAGGCCGACAGCAGGTGTTCGATCGTCTGCACCTTGGGGCCGCCCGGGTCACCGATGCGGCTGATGGTGGTGGCCATGCGCGTGTCGCTGACCGATTCGGGCGTGACCGGGATGTCCACCGGCACCGCCAGGTCGACACGGCGAAAGACGATGCCGGTGTCGGGCGGTGCGGGGCGCAGCGTGAGCTCGACCTTGTGCCCGCTGTGCACACCCACGCCCACGGCGCGGGTCAGCGTCTTCAGGGTGCGTTGAGGAACCATGCGGCAGATTGTCGGGCATCGGCCCCGGCCCTCGGTGGCCTGCGGGATCGTTTGCGCCAGCGCAGGGTCGGTGCTGACCGCGGCTGGCTGGCGGTCGCTGCTGCTAGGCTCGCACATGGCCATGGCATCCCCTTCCGCGCCCGGCAACGCCACCCTGGCCGGTCTGGGCTGGGGCCTGCTGGCGGCTGCGATCTGGGCCAGCTATTCGGTACTGGCGCGCCTGGCCATCAAGGCCGGGCTGTCACCCGCCGACCTCACGCTGCTGCGCTTTGCGCCTGGGGCGCTGCTGATGGCGCCGCTGCTGTGGCGCTGGGGCTGGCGCGATCTGGGCGGCATCGGCTGGGGCCGCGGTCTGCTGCTGACGATGCTGGCCGGGCCCGGCTTCAGCCTGCTGTTCATGACCGGCTTCTCGTTCGCGCCGCTGGCCCATGGGGCCGTGATTGCGCCGGCCTGCCAGATGCTGGCCGGCCTGGTGCTGTCGGCGCTGCTGGCGCAGCAGCCCATCACACGCGAGACGCTCAGCGGCGCCGTCTTCGTCTTGCTGGGGCTGATGTTCATGGGCGGTGACAGCCTGCTGCAGGGCGAGAGCAGGCTCACGCTGCTGGGTGATGCGCTGTTTGTCGCCGCCGGCTGCAGCTGGGGCCTGTTCGGCGCGCTGTCGCGGCGCTGGCAGGTCGACCCGCTGCGCATCACCGGCGTGGTGGTGGTGCTGGCCAGCCTGATCTTCACGCCGGCGTTCCTGATCCTCAGCGACGTCAGCCGCCTGGCCAGCGCCGGCGCCGGCATGCTGGCCTTGCAGGTGCTGGCGCAGGGCCTGGGCGCCGGCCTAGTGGCGGTGCTGGGCTACAGCCGCGCGGTGGCGCTGCTGGGCCCGGGGCGCGCGGCCTTCTTCGGCGCCGTGGTACCCGGTGTCGCATCGCTGCTGGCGATCCCGGTGCTGGATGAAGTGCCGACCACGCTGCAGGTGCTGGGCATCGTCGCCGTCGTCAGCGGCCTGCTGCTGGCCTTCGGCGCGGTGCGGCTGCTGCTGGCGCAGGCCCGCTTGCGTTCCACGACCCCCCTCTGACGACCTGGAGCCCCGCCATGCCCGCCGTCCGCGCCCTGATCTTCGACGTCTTCGGCACCCTGGTCGACTGGCATGGATCGATCGCGCGCGAGCTGCGGCAGATCCTGGGGCCGCGCGTGTCCGACCCGGCAGCTTTTGCCGAGGCCTGGCGCGCGCAGTACCAGCCGGCGATGCAGGCGGTGCGCAGCGGCGCGCTGCCCTTTTGCAAGCTGGACCTGCTGCACCGGCACAACCTCGACCGCGTGCTCGCCGACCTGAAGCTGGACGATGTCGACGAAGCCACACGCCAGCAGCTCAATCTGGCCTGGCACCGGCTGGACGCCTGGCCCGACGTGGCGCCGGCCTTGCACCGGCTGCGCCCGCACTTTCGCATCGCCCCCTGCTCCAACGGCAACATCTCGCTGATGGTCGACCTGGCGCGGCGCAACGACCTGCCCTGGGACGCCATCCTGGGCGCCGAACTGGCGCGCGACTACAAGCCCAAGCCCGAGGTCTATCTGAACGCCGCGGCGGCCTTCGACTGTGCGCCGGCCGAGGTGGTGATGGTGGCCTGCCATTCGTCCGACCTGGCAGCGGCGGCTGCCTGCGGCCTGCGCACCGCGCATGTGGCACGCCCTGACGAGCACGGCCCTGGCCGCGGCGAACGCCGGGCCGAAACGCCGGTGGACCACCAGGCACACGATCTGCTGCAGCTGTGCGAGCAGCTCGGCGTCTGAGCCACGCTGTTCCGTCAAGCACCACCCAGCACAACCCACCACCACCCCCTCACCACCCCCAACCACCGGAGTACCCCCATGAACCCGGATGCCTACGACAAAGGCCTGAAGACCCGCCGCGAGGTGCTGGGTGCCGACTATGTCGACAACGCCATCGGCAGCGCCGACGACTTCAACCGTCCGCTGCAAGAGCTGATCACCGAATACGCCTGGGACGGCATCTGGAACCGCCCGGGGCTGGACCGGCGAACGCGCAGCATCGTCAACATGGGCATGCTGGTGGCGCTGAACCGGCCGCACGAGCTGCGCATCCACGTTCGCGGCGCCATCACCAACGGGCTCAGCAAGGACGAGATCCGCGAGATCTTTCTGCAGACGGCGATCTACTGCGGCGTACCGGCGGCGATGGACGCCTTTCGCACGGCGCGCGAGGTGTTCAAGGAGATGGGCATCTGAACCCCGGCAAATCTGGAGCAACCATGCAGCACCATGTCCTGTACGGCAACCCCGGATGGGGATCGGCGATCGTCGAAGCCCAACTGGCCTGGTACGGGCTGCCGTTTCGCTTCGAGCCCAGCGGCGACCTGTTCGCGTCGGAAGAAGCGCGTTCGAAACTGCGCGCGCTGAACCCGGTCAGCCAGGTGCCGACGCTGGTGCTGCCCGATGGCCAGGTGATGACCGAGAGCGCGGCCATCACGCTGCACCTGGCCGACCTGTGCGGCCGCGACGACCTGGTGCCCGGCCCGCAGTCGCCGCAGCGGGCGGCCTTTCTGCGCTGGTTGATCTTCATCGTGGCCAACATCTACCCGACCTTCACCTACGCCGACGACCCGTCGCGCTTCGTCAAGCTCGAGGCGGCGCAGTCAGGCTTTCAAGGCGAATGCAATGCCTACGCCCAGCGCCTGTGGCTGGCGGTGGAAGCCACCGCTGGCGCGCCCTGGTTTCTCGGCGACCGGATGTCGGCGCTGGACTTCTATCTGGCCGTGATGACGCGCTGGCGCCCGCGCCGCGCCTGGTTTGCCGAGCATGCACCGCGGCTGCTGGCGGCCGGCGAGCGTGCCGCCGCCTTGCCGGCGCTGTTGCCGGTGATGGCGCACAACTTCCCCCCGGCCTGAAGCCGGTCGGTGCAGGAACCGGGCAGCTCAGGCGGTGACGACTTCGCTGATCTGCAGCACCGGCGCCTGGTCGGTGTAGTTCGGCATGTCGGCCATGAGCTGCTGCGCGTGCGGCGCGAAGCCGGCCTGGAAGGCCTGCACCGACTCGCAGAACAGGTGACACATGCCGATATAGGGGGCTGGCTCACCGGCGGCGCCACGGCCAGGCCCTTGTCCACCGTGTAGTGGCTGCAGTATTCGCCCATCAGCGACTTCACCAGCGGCATGTGGTGGTTGCTGTAGTAGGCGTGATCGAATCGCGCGCCGGGCGGGTTGGGGTACATCACGCTGATCTTGATCATGTCGGGCCTCCGGTTGGTGGAGCCACGATTGCACGTCGCCCGGGCTGCGCCGCCAACGGGACTGCCGTCCCGATTGCCGGGGGCTACAGCCCCAGGTCCCGGGACCGCACCACGGCCATTGCTCGGCCTTCGACGCCCAGCTTCGTGTACAGCGCCGACACCATGTTGCGCACGGTCTTTTCGGCCAGGCCCAGTTGCGCGGCGATCTGCAGGTTGTCCAGCCCCCGTCCGACCAGAGCGCCCAGTTCACGCTCGCGGCGAGTCAGCACAGGGCCGGGCTCGGGCTCGCAAACAAAGTCGTGAACCGCCAGGCACAGGCGTTCGAAAGCGGCGTCCGTCGCCACCGGTATGTGGTTGCGGCAGTGCAGCGACTCGAAGCGAGCGCCCGGGATCGCGGCAGCCAGCTCAAGGCCCAAGGCGATCGGCACTGCCAAGTCACCCTCGCTGTGCAGCACCAACGTGGGCACGCGCACCTGTGGCGCCAGCGCGCTGACGTCCAGCGAGGCCCGCGCCCGCATCACAGCCGCTGCCCGCCGGCCGTCGCAGCTTCGCCGCTGCTGCTCGTTCAGTGCGTCGAGCGCGGCGCGCGGCGCATCGGGCAGGAAACGGGTGCTGAAGAAGGTCTGCACCGCCGGATCATTGCGGCCCCAACCCAGCGCCATGAGCCGTTCCTGGGCATCGAAAAACGCCAGGGTCTCGGCCGAGGGATCGCGACGCAGCAGACCACGCTGATAACCACCGAGAAGCACCAGGTGCGACAGTCGCTCGGGATGCAGCGCCGCATAGGCCACGGCGGTGGCCGCTGCGCCACTGGCACCGAGCAGCGCCACGCGCGGCGCACTCTGCGCGCAGACCACCGCGTCCAGTTCCTCGACCAGCGAGTCCAGGCCCAGCGGCACCTCGTCGGGCGATGACAGGCCGCAGCCGCGCTCGTCATACCGGACCAACTGCAGGTCGCGGCCCATGCGTTCGATCCAGGGCGCCCACAGCAACGATCCCAGGTCGTATTCGACATGCGTCATCCAGTGCGCGGCGTGCAACAGAGTCGCTGCGCCGGTGCGCCCGCTGCGCGCCCAGGCGATGCGGGCGCCGGAAGCCACTGACGCAAAGCGCACTTCCTGGGTCAGCGCTGGCCTCTGCACTTTCATGCATTCACCCCTTCACTCAGGGCGTGATCAGGTACTTCTCGCCCGTGGCGCGGCGGCCGTAACCGGCGATCGCCTCGGCGCTGAGTGCCTGCGCCAGCGAGACGCGGTGGCTGTAGTGGCTGACAAAGGTGCTGTGCAATTCGTCGGCCACGCGTTGCTTCAGCGCCTGCGTGGCCTCGGCGCCGATGCGGCCGAGAAACGGGAACAGCAGCCAGCCGCCCATGCCCCAGGCCATGCCGAAGCTGCGGCGAAATTCGGTCGGCCTCAGGTCCAGGCCTCCATACAGATAGACCTGCTTGTGCGTGCTGCTGCCATAACGGCTGTATTCAATGGCCTTGCGCTGCAGGGCGTCTTCCATGCTGGACAGAATCTGCCCGCCCAGCGGGCCGCCGCCGGTGGCATCGAAACCGATCGTCGCGCCGGTGGCCGAAATGGCGTCGGTCAGCCGCTCGGCAAACTGCGGATCGCTCTGGTCGACCACGTGCAACGCGCCTTGCGAACGCAGCAGCTCGGCCTGTGCCGGCTTGCGCACCACGTTGACCAGGCCGATGCCGTCCTTCAGGCAGATGCGGTTCAGCATCTGCCCCAGATTGGACGCCGCCGCCGTGTGCACCAGCGCGCTGTGGCCTTCACGCCGCATGGTTTCGGTCATGCCCAGCGCGGTCAGCGGATTGACGAAGCAAGACGCACCCTGCTCCGCGCTGGCACCAGCCGGCAGCGCCAGGCACTGCGCGGCCTTGACGGCACGGTACTGGCCGTACATGGCGCCGCCGATGGCGGCCACGGTACGCCCCAGCAGCGCCTGCGCCGCGGCCGAGCTGCCGGCAGCCACCACCAGGCCGGCGCCTTCATTGCCCACCGGCAGCGACTGCCCCACACGCGCCGCCATGGCCGTCATCGCCGCCGGCGGCACCTGCGCGCTGGCCTGCGGACGGTCGGCGCTGCCCACCACCTTCAGCGTGGCCAGGTCGGCGGCGCCGAACAGCAGGCCGATGTCGGATGGGTTGATCGGCGTCGCCTGCACGCGCAGCAGCACCTCGTCGGCGGCCGGTGCCGACACCGCCACCTCGTGCAGCGACAGCGTCAACGTGCCATCGGCACTGATCAGCGACTGCATCTGCAGCGCGGTCCTGGGCAGGGCGGGCGTGTTCATGTCGGCTCCTTCGATTGCCATCAGTGCCCCACCACCGCATGCGGCAGGTAGGGGGTTTCCAGCGCGGCCACCTCGTCGGCCGTCAAGTTCAGTTCGAGCGCGGCCAGCGCATCGTCCAGTTGCGCCGGCCTGGACACGCCGACGATGGGTGCCGTCACGCCGGCCTTGCCCAGCACCCAGGCCAGCGCCACCTGCGCCCGCGGCGTGCCGCGCTGCGCGCACACCGCAGCCAGTGCGTCAGCCACACCACGGTCGGCGGCTTCGGTGTGTGCAAACAGCGTGGCACCGAAGGCGTCGCTGCCGATGCGCGGTGTGTTCTCGCCCCAGGGCCGCGCCAGCCGGCCGCGCGCCAGCGGGCTCCAGGGGATCACGCCCACGCCCTGGTCCAGGCACAGCGGCAGCATCTCGCGCTCTTCCTCGCGGTACAGCAGACTCAGCTCAGGCTGCATGCTGATGAAGCGTGTCCAGCCCTTGTCGGCCGCCACCTGCTGCGCCTTGGCGAACTGCCAGGCCGGCATCGACGACGCACCCAGGTATCGCACCTTGCCGGTCTTGACCAGGTCGTGCAACGCCTCCATCGTCTCTTCGATCGGTGTGGCCGCGTCCCAGCGGTGGATCTGGTACAGGTCGACGAAGTCCATGCCCAGGCGCTGCAGGCTGGCGTCGACCTCGTGGAAGATGGCCTTGCGCGACAAACCGCCCACGTTGGGCGCGCGGCGGCCGGCAAAGCGGACCTTGGTCGCAACCACGATCTCGTCGCGGCGCGCGAAGTCGCGCAGCGCGCGGCCGACGATCTCTTCCGAGCTGCCGTCGCTGTAGGCGTTGGCGGTGTCGAAGAAGTTGATCCCCGCTTCCACCGCCTGCCGGATCAGCGGCCGGCTGGCCGCTTCGTCCAGCGTCCAGGGGTGCTGGCCACGGCCGGGATCGCCATAGGTCATGCAGCCCAGGCACAGGCGCGAGACCTGCAGGCCGCTGCGGCCGAGACGCGTGTAGTGCATGAATGGGCTCCTGCCGGTGGCGACGCAGCCATGCTAAGCGCTGCACGCCTGACCTGCGCCGACAGGGCCTCAGCGTGGCTCGGCCGTGGGTGACCCCGCTGACAGCACCAGCTCGATGCGACGGCCCAGTCGCAGCGCCTCGGTCGCGTCGCCGGCGCGTTCGGCACGCAGCTGCTGCAGGCGCAGCCAGGCCAGCAGCGGCCGCCGCCAGCCCTGCGCCGACGCGGTGTCGACGGCCAGCGCAGCGCTGGCTGCGGTGGCGCCGCCGGCGCGCAGCAGCAAGGCCGCACCGAGCAGGCGCGACAGCGGATCGGCCACCGCCTGCAAGGCGGCGGCTTCGCCGTCTGACCCCGGCCGCACCTGAGCCAGCGCCTGCTGCGGCGCTGGCAGCAGTGCCGCCTGCCCGGCCTGCAGCCGACCGCGCAGAAGGTCGGCATAAGCCTGGTCGGCCGGCGCCGCGTCGGCGCGCAGGCGCTCGAAGCCGGGGCAATCGTCGAAGGCCAGCGCCGCCGCCTGCGCCGCGCAGCGCAGCAGCTCGGCACGCGCCATCAGGTCGATGCGCCCGGTGGTCGAAATCTCGGCGCGCGCGCGGTCGAGCTCGGCGCCGGCCACGCGGTCGTTGCCGACCAGATAGGCCTGCACCGAGCGCTGCAAGGCACCGTGGGCGTTCATCTGCCAGTCGGGCGGTGGCTTGCTGCCGGCACAGCCGGCCAGCACGGTCAGCATGATCAGCGCGGTCAGCAAACGCGGCGATGTGGCCCAGGTCATGGCAGCTTCACCTCGGTGTCGCGTTTGAACGGCCACAGGCGATTCACCTCGTTGACCAGCTGTTCGACCTTGCGCAGGCTGGATTCGACCTCGGCGCGCAGCTGCCCCAGGTCGGTGCTGGCGACACGGGCGTTGCGCGCCACGAGCTCGGCTTCGCGCAGCACCGCATCGACCTTGCCCAGGCTGGCACGCGCCTCGGTCAGCAGCTGATTGAGCTGGCGCACGGTGGCCTGGCCGTCGACCACCAGGCCCTGATCGCCCAGCAGCTTCTCGTCGGCACGCCCGACCACGCCGTCGGTGCGGCGCACCAGCGCGTCCAGGTTGGCCAGCAGCTGGTTGCTGCGCTCCAGCGTGGTAATGAGCTTGGGCGCCTCGGCGCCGAGCAGCAGGTCGAGCGCGCCGCGCTTGCCGGCCATGCCCGATTCGACCCGCGTCGTCACCTGGTTGACCTTGTCGAGTGCGGTGGCCAGTGCCGAGTCGGACGCGGTCAGCGCCGTCAGGTTGGCCACCAGGCCACGCACCTCGTTCATGATGCGCGGCACGTCGGCCGCGGCGTCACCCAGCAGCACGCTGCGTTCGGCACCGTCAGGCAGCGGCGGATCACTGAGGATGCCGCTGTAGGCACGGATGGCCGTGCCGCCCAGCAGCGAGCGCGTCATCGTGAACACGCTCGAGCTGCGCAGCCAGCGCGCATCGCGCAGCGGCACGTCGACCAGGATGCGCGCGCTGCCATCGGCGGCCAGCTCGATGCGGCTCACCCGCCCGACCGCAAAGCCGGAGAAGGTCAGGTCCATGCCGACCTGCACGCCTTCGGAATCGTCGGCCACCAGCACCAGGCGCTGCGTGGCCTCGAAGGCGCCGCGTGCATACAGCAGGTAGACGATCGACGCGCCGACCAGCAGCACGAACAGCAGCAGCAGCAGCCCGGCGCGGCGCTCCAGGCGGGCATCGACCTCCGGCGGCGGGGCGGGATCGGGGACAGGATCGGTTGCGGGATCGGTTGCGGGATCGACCATGGGGCTACAGGTAGTTTCCGGCCAATGCGGCCACTTCGACCGCCAGCACGACGACGAACATGCGAACCAGGCCGCTGAGCTCCAGCTCGGTCGAGTCGGGCGGCCCGTCACCGCCGTACAGTACCGACCCGATCGGCACCACCGACACCGCCAGCGCCAGCGCGCCGGTCTTGAGCACGAAGACCAGCGCCACCACCGGGCTGAACACATGGCCGACCATGCGCGTGAAACGTGGCAGGGCCCAAGGGGTGAAGCCATGCGCCAGCAGATAGGCCAGCAGCAGCGCCACCGCCGAGCTGACGGCGGCCAGCAGCAGCACGCTGAAGATGCCGGCCAGCACCCGCGGCGCGATCTCGGCGCGCAGTGCGCTGCCCGCACGCTGGTGTTGCAGCCGGCCCTGGCGCCGCGCCTGCGCCAGTTCGCTGGCCATCGGCATGGTCACCCGCAGCGCCACGGCCAACGCCGCCGTGAGCGGGATCAGCTCGATCACCAGCACGCGGATCACCATCTCCAGCGCAAACTGCGACAGCCCGTAACTGAGCGCGGTGACCAGCACGATGCGAACGATGACCAGGCTGAGCACGGCCGCCAGCAGCGTGAACCAGGGCAGCAGCGGCAGCACAGCACGCAGCACCTGCTGCGTCAGCGGG
The DNA here is from genome assembly GCA_016707445.1 of Rubrivivax sp. Lineage (GTDB taxonomy): Bacteria > Pseudomonadota > Gammaproteobacteria > Burkholderiales > Burkholderiaceae_C > Rubrivivax. The sequence continues at coordinate 168,468 of JADJHR010000003.1, read as the reverse complement.
TGGCGCCAGGGCTGGCGGTAGCTGGACGGCGTGATCGCCAGTGCCAGCACCAGCGCGCCCAGGTTCAGCATCTGCCACGACACGTGTGCCGCCCGCCGCAGCGCGTGCAGCAGTGATCGCGCCGGCGGGGCGGTGGCAGCCATGCAGACGATGATAGGGCGCGCGCAGGCCCGGCCCCGGCAGCGACTACAGCCGCTCGGTCCAGTCCCGATACCGGCTGTTGTTGCTGCGCCGGGCCTGCGCCAGGTCACGCGCGGTCAGGCCGTCGCTGTCGCGCGCGCTGCGCGGCGCATCGGCGGCCAGCAGGGCGTCGACGCAGGGCTCGCAACGGGATTGCGCGGCCAGGTGCAGCGGCGTGCGCTGCCGGTTGTCGGTCTTGAACACCGATGCCCGCAAGCGCACCAGCTCGACCACCAGATCGGCGCGTTTTTCGGCCGCCGCCAGGTGCAGCGCCGATCGCCCCAGCGCGTCGACGGCGTCGACGTCGGCACCGGCCTGCACCAGCGGGCCCAGTGATTTCAGCGCCGCCACATGCACCGCCGTCTGCCCGGCGTCATTCACATCGGTCAGCTTCAGGCCCTTGGACAGCAGCAGCTGCAGCACGCGCGCGTCGAGCCCCGCGCGGGCCGCCACGTGCAGCACGGTGTCGCCACCGGGCCCACGCTGGCGCGCATCCAGACCCAGCCCGAGAAAGTAGTCCATGCGCACGAACGAGGGTTGCCGCGCCGCCTGCTGCAGCAGCGGCACGCCCTGCGGCGTGCCGACGCTGGCCGGATCGGCACCATGGGCGACGATCCAGCGCAGCGCCTCGGGTGAGGCCTGGGCGGCCACGCTGTGCAGCAGCTGGTTCATGCCGCTGGGGCCAGCCACGCGGGCGGCGTCGGCCAGCGCCTCGCTGCGCGGACTGCCGGTGCTGATCAGTCCCTGTTGCAGCATGAGTTCGGTCAGCTCGGTGCGCTGCGGTGCTGCCTCGCGCCGGCGGTCACTGCTGGCGCTGCACCAGGCCACGAAGGCAACCAGCATCACCAGGGGCAGGAATCGAACGATGCGCAGCATGCGGTCTGGTCAGGGCCAAGTGCGTGGGTGAACGTGAGGCGGCGAACGTGGTGCGACGAACGTAAGGCGGCGATTGTGACCGCCTGAAGACTCGGTCCGGGTGTGCCATCCAGCCCTCTCGTGCAAAGGCGCACGCGACTCGGCGGCAGCGCCGAAACACGACACAATGGCTGCGCGTCCACCTTGATCCACCACCTGGTCCGCGTGTCCTCCGACTCTTTCGTCGCCACCTTTGTCTTCACCGACATCGAAGGCAGCACCCGCTGGTGGGAGCGTGAGCCCGATCGCATGCGGCGCGCGCTGGCCCGGCACGACGCGCTGTCGCACGCCAGCGTGCAGGCGCATCGCGGGCGGCTGGTCAAGCGCACGGGCGACGGCATCCACGCCGTGTTCGACGAGCCGCTGGACGCCGTGCTGGCCGTGCTTGAGCTGCAGCAGGCGCTGGCCGACGCCTCGGCACAAGACCCCGGCGCGCTGCCGCTGCAGGTGCGCTGCGGCCTGCACCTGGGGCCCTGCGAGCGCCGCGACGACGACTACTTCGGCCCCGTGCTCAACCGCACGGCACGCATCATGGGCATCGCGCACGGCGGCCAGGTGCTGCTGTCGCAAGACCTGGCCGAACGCGTCGCGGCGCGGCTGCCTGCCGAGCTGGCGCTGCGCGACCTGGGCAGCGTGCGGCTGCGCGACCTGGCGGCACCCGAACGTGTGCACCAGTTGCTGCACCCGCGGCTGCGCGCGCAGTTTCCGCCGCTGCGGTCGCTGGAGGCCACGCCCAACAACCTGGCGCAGCAGCTCGATTCCTTCGTCGGCCGCGAGCGCGAGCTGGGCGAACTGCGGTCGCTGCTGGCGCGCTGCCGGCTGCTCACGCTGCTGGGCATGGGTGGCATCGGCAAGTCACGTCTTTCGGTACAGCTGGGCGCCGAGCTGCTGGACGAATACCCCGACGGCGTCTGGCTGGTCGAACTGGCGCCGTTGACCGACGCCCGCCTGGTGCCGCAGGCGCTGGCCAGCGTGCTGGGCGTGCAGGAACAGGTCGGCCAGACGGTGACCGCATCACTGCTGAGCCATGTGCGCGACAAGACGCTGCTGCTGATCCTGGACAACTGCGAGCATGTGCTGCAGGCCTGCGCGATGCTGGCCAAGCAGCTGCTGCAGGCCGGCGCCGGCGTGAAGGTGCTGGCCAGCAGCCGCGACGTGCTGCAGGTGGCCGGCGAGACCACCTATCCGGTGCCCGCGCTGTCGGTGCCTGCCGATGCCGCCGAGGTCGACGCCGATCGGCTCGGTCGCCACGAAGCGGTGCGCCTGTTCGTCGAGCGCGCCAGCGCGGCGCAGGCGCGCTTCAGGCTCGATCGCGACAACGCCGCCGCGGTGGCGCAGATCTGCCGGCGGCTGGACGGCATTCCGCTGGCGCTGGAACTTGCCGCGGCGCGCACGCGGGCGATGTCGGTGCAGGCCATCGCAGCGCGGCTGGACGACCGCTTCCGGCTGCTGGTCAGCGGCGACCGCACGGTGCTGCCGCGCCAGCGCACCCTGCGCGCGCTGATCGACTGGAGCTTCGAGCTGCTCAGCGAGCCCGAGCGCGTGCTGTTCCGTCGCCTGGCGGTGTTTGCCGGTGGCTGCACGCTGGAAGCCGCCGAGGCCGTCGGTGCCGGTGACGACCTGCAGGCCGACGAGGTGCTCGACCTGCTGGCGCAGCTGGTGGGCAAGTCGCTGGTGCTGATGGAGGCCGGCGGCGCGCGCTACCGCATGCTGGAGACGGTGCGCGCCTACGCGCAGGAAAAGCTGGCCGCAGGTGGCGACGAGGCGGCGACGCGCGGGCGCCACGTCGAATGCTGCCTGCAGCTGGCTGAAGCCGCGCGCCAGCATCTGGCCGGGCCCGAGCAGGCGGCCTGGCTGCAGCGCCTGGACGAGGAACGCGAAAACCTGCTGGCCGCCCACGCCTGGTGCGGCGTCGACCTGCGCTGCCGCGACCGCGGGCTGCAGCTGGTCTTCGTGCTCAAGACCTACTGGCGTCTGCGTGGGCTGCTCGAGGTCGGCTACCGCATCACCGTCGAGGCGCTGGGCCGGGTGCCGGCCGCTGAGCTCAGCTTTGCGCGCTGCCGCGTGCTGTGCGACGCCGGTCAGCTGGCCTATTTCAGCGGCCGCTACGAGCAGGCGCGACGCGACCTCGAGGAAAGCCGTCGACTGGCTGCCGACATCGGCGACAAGGGCCGCATGGCCGCAGTGCTGCAGCCGCTGGGCATGACCTATGTCGCACTGGGCCTGCGCGACCAGGCCCGCAGCACCTACGAAAGCGCTGTGGCACTGGCGCAGGATGTGGGCGAACGCCGTCAGCTGGCGGCGGCGCTGAACGCGCTGGCGCAACTGCACCACGCCAACGGCGCGCTCGACGATGCCGAAGACCTGTACTGCCGCGTGCTGCAGATCGCACGCGAACTCGACGACCCCGAGAGCATCGCGATCGCACAGCTGAACCGCGCCATGGTGGCCATCAGCCGCCAACAGATGGCGATGGCCGTGCCGATGCTGACCGAGGTGCGCGCCATCGCCGCGCGCATCCGCTCACTGCCGGTCGAGAAAAGCCTGCTCGAGGTCTGCGCCGGACTGTGCGCGAATCGCGGTGACGACAAGGCTGCAGCAAGGCTGTTCGGCGCTGCTGAAGCGCTGGGCGAAACCACCGGCATCCGGCGTGACGCCAACGACGATGCCTTCTTGCTGCCCTTGTTGCAGCACGCCCGCCAGAGGCTGGGCGACGCGGCCTTTGCGGCGGCCGAGCATTGCGGCCGCACCCTTTCCGCCGACGCGCTGGTCGACACGTTGGCCAGCGCGATGGGCCCGGCACCAGGCCCGGCTACTCCATGTTCATGATCGCCGGGTCCCACACCAGCAGCTTGCCGTCGGCGCGCACGCGGATGGTGTAGCGGTACACGCCGGGGCGGCTGTTGCGGTTCAGGCAGGAATAGCGCTGGCCATCGGCCTCGGGCCTGCAGTCGACGAGCTCCTGCTGCGACCGGTCGACCAGGGCGCGCTCGGTCTTGGTCGCGTCGGGCACGGGCCGCAGCGGCCGCTTCGTGGCCGGATCGAGCAACTGGCCCTCGATGGTGATGCCGTTGTCGGCAAAGCTCAGGCCGCGGGGCAGCAGCCACTGGATGCGCTGTTCACGCTCGCTGCGCAGAAACACCAGCGGCTCGGGGCTGACCGAGATGATGCCGCCCTTGACCGTCACCCGCACCTGCTGGTGCTGGGCCTCGCCGCGATACGGTCCCCGGGGTCCGTCTGGGTGATGTGGGTGCATGGCACAGCCGCCCAGCAGCGCGACCGCACAAACGGTGGTGGCGAACGTTCTCATCGAGCTCCCCTGTTGATTCCGGGTCATCCGGCTGCCGACGATGATGCCGCAGGGCCCGGGGTCGGGGCAATCCGAAAGCGCAACCGGCGTCGCCTGCAAGGCATGACAAGATCGCGGGGTGATGTGCAAAGGTCGAGGACAAGCGATGCTCAAATTTCTCTCCCCCCTGGTGATGTGGGCTGCCGTGGCGGGCCTCGGCCTGTGCACCGCGGCGCAGGCGCAGGACTGGCCGGCCGCCGGCAAGACGGTGCAGATCATCGTGCCCGCACCCGGCGGCGGCGGTACGGGCGACACCATCGCTCGAGTGCTGGCCGAAGAGCTGGGCAAGCGGCTGAAGACCACCTTCGTGATCGACAACAAGGCCGGCGCCAACGGCAACATCGGCGCCGCGGCGGCGGCAGCGGCGCCGCCCGACGGCCATCACTTCCTGTTCAGCTGGGCCGGCACGCTGGCGGTCAACCGCAGCCTGTACAAGAGCATGCCCTTCGACGCACAGAAGGACTTCGTGCCGGTGCTGCTGCTGGCCGACGTGCCGAACATCCTGGTCATCAACAACGAGCTGCCGGCCAAGGACCTGGCCGAGTTCACGCGCTATGCCAAGGCCAACCCGGGCAAGCTGAACTTCGGCTCCACCGGCATCGGCAGCAGCATGCACCTGGCCGGCGAGCTGTTCATGCGCGAATCGGGCGCGCAGATGCAGCACGTGCCCTACAACGCGCCCGGCACCGCCACCACCAACCTGATCGCCGGCGACATCCAGCTGATGTTCCAGCTGATTCCCGGCATCGCCGGCCAGGTCAAGGCCGGCAAGGTGCGCGCACTGGCGGTGATGGCGCCGCAACGGTCGCCGGCGCTGCCCGACGTGCCGACCACGGTCGAGCTGGGGCAGCCCACGCTGCTGTCGTCGACCTGGTTCGCGCTGCTGGCCCCCAAGGGCACACCGGCGGCCATCGTCGATCGCCTGAACCAGGTCAGCAACGAGATCCTGGCCGACCCGGCGGTGCGCCAGCGCCTGGCGGCGATGGGCGCCACCACATTGGGCGGCAGCAGCAAGCAACTGGCCGACCACCTGGCGGCCGAGACCGTCAAATGGGGCCAGCTGGTGCAACAGGCTCGCATCCAGACGCAGTGACGCCGGCACCGTGATGAAGGTGGGCTGGATCGGCCTGGGCCACATCGGCGCGCCGATGGCGCGGCGGGTGCTGGACGCAGGGTTTGCGTTGTCCCTGTGGGCGCGGCGGCAAGATGCCGCCGATGCCTTGCGGGCCGCAGGCGCAGGCTGGTGTGACGACGACTTGCAGCTGGCCCGCGACAGCGACATCGTCTGCACCTGTGTCGGCGGCCCCGGCGACGTGGCCGAGCTGCACACGCGGCTGATGCCGCAGGCACGGCCGGGCACGCTCTTCATCGAGCTCAGCACGGCAGCGCCGCGCAGTGCCGAGATCTCGGCTGCGCTGGCGCGCCAGCATGGCCTGCAGCTGCTCGACGCCCCGGTCAGCGGCGGTGTGGCCGGCGCCGGCAACGGCACGCTGAGCTGCTTCGTCGGCGGGCCGGCCGACGCGCTGGCGCTGGGCCGGCCGCTGCTGGCCACCTTCAGCCAGCGCATCGTGCCCTGTGGTGCAGCCGGCGCGGGCTACCGCACCAAGCTGGTCAACCAGACCATGATCGCCGGCGTGCTGCTCGGCCTGGCCGAAGGCGCGACGCTGGCGCGCGCCGCCGGCATCGATGCCGGCACGCTGCAGGACGCGCTGGGCGACGGCAGCGCACGCGGTTTTCTGTTCGACGCCTACCTGCCACGCATGATGGGCGGCGCCGGGCCCGTGAGCTTCTCGCTCGGCCTGCTGCGCAAGGACCTGCGTCTGGCGCGCGACGAGGCGCGATCGCACGGCCTGCACACGCGGCTGCTCGACACCGCGCTGAGCGCGCTGGACGAGGCCTGCACGCGGCATGGTGAAGCCGCCGGCGTGCAGATGCTGGCGGCGGGCTGACCACGATGCAACCGCTTGCAAGCGGCCTGCGGGCCCTGGAAGACCGACTGGCGCACGATCTGGCCTGCCTGCAGCTGCCTTTGTCGCGCTGGACCCCACCGTTGCAGCACGAGGGCCAGGCGGTGGCCGACGTGGCGATCATCGGCGGCGGCATGGCCGGGCTGGCGCTGGCGGCAGCGCTGCAGCACCAGGGCATGGCAGTGGCCGTCTACGACGAGGCGCCGGCCGGCTGGGAAGGGCCGTGGGCGACCACCGCGCGCATGGAGACGCTGCGCAGCCCCAAGCATCTGGCGGGGCCGGCGCTGGGCATCGCCAGCCTGAGTTTTCGGGCCTGGTTCGAGGCGCAGTTCGGCGCCGCCGCCTGGGACGCGCTGGACAAGATTCCGCGGCTGCAGTGGATGGACTACCTGCGCTGGTACCGGCAGGTGCTGGGCCTGGTGGTGCACAACGAGCATCGGGTCACCGACGTGCTGCCGCGCGCCGATGGGCTGGTGCAGCTGAAGCTGGCGGTGCGCGACCGCACGCAGAGCGCCTGGGCCCGGCGTGTGGTGCTGGCCACCGGCCGCGCCGGCCTGGGCGGGCCCTGGATGCCCGAGTTTGCGCACGGCCTGTCGACCTCGCGCCGGGTGCATTCGTCCGAGCCCTTCGACTACGCCACGCTGCAGGGCCTGCGCGTGGGCGTGATCGGGGCCGGCGCGTCGGCGATGGACAGCGCCGCTACGGCGCTGGAAGAAGGCGCGGCGCGTGTGCACCTGCTGGTGCGCCGGCGCGACATCCCGCGCATCAACAAGGGCAAGGGCGCCAGTCACCCCGGCTTCGTGCACGGCCACGCATTGCTGCCCGATGACTGGAAATGGCGCATCCGCCACTACATCAACGTGCAGCAGGTGCCACCCCCGCGCGGCAGCACCTTGCGCGTGTCGCGCCACGAAAACGCGTTCTTTCACCTGGGCTGCGCGATCGAAGGTGTCGACGAGCTCGGCAACGCCCTGCGCGTGCACACCTCGCAGGGGCCGATCGAGCTCGACTTCCTGGTCTTCGCCACTGGCTTTCGCGTCGACTGGGCACAGCGGCCGATGCTGCGCCACATCGCGCCGCATGTGCGGCTGTGGCAGCACCGCTACCAACCGCCGGCCGGCGATGAGGACGCCGAGCTGACCGATTCACCCGACCTCGGCCCGGCCTTCGAGTTCCGCGCGCGCGCCGACAGCCCCTGCCCGGGGCTGGAGCGGGTGCACTGCTTCTGCTACCCGGCGGCGTTGTCGCTGGGCGTGATCACCGGCGACATCCCGGCCATCAGCGACGGCGCGCAGCAGTTGGCGCGCAGCCTGGCCGGCCTGTTCTACGTCGAGGACATCGACCATCATTTCGAGCGCATGCAGATCTTTTCCGAGCCCGAGGTGCTGGGCGATGAATGGACCTCCGTGCCGCTGCCCCCAGCCTCGACCTGAACCTTGTATGCACCCTGACCCCAAGATGAACCCTCCCGACGTGATCGACCAGGCCGTGGGCCTGAACCCGGGCGACGCCCTGCACGACGCGCGGCGCTTTCGCAGCAAGGTGGTCGACGCCTCCCAGGCCAGCCACGACGCGCTGCTGCTGCAGCCGGTGGCCGGGCTGTCGGTGGCCGACCGGCTGCGCGTGGCGGTGCAGGCCTGTGAAGCCGCCGCCGCGCCCGAGCTGGCAGCGCACTACCGGCAGATGCAGCAGGCGCATGCCGAGCCGGCATCGGCCGCCTGGCCGGCGATGCAGGCCTTTGCACTGGCACTCACCACCGACCCGCGGCGCGGCGACCGCGCCGCCATCGGCAGCCTGAAGGCCGCCGGCCTGGACGACGAGGCCATCGTCGCGCTGGCCCAGCTGGTGGCGTTCCTGTCGTATCAGACGCGCGTGGTGGCCGGATTGAAGGCCCTGCGCGGCAGCACCGGGGACAAGACATGAGCGACAGCACCGTCATCCGCCGAAATGGCTTCACCAACGAGTCACTGGACTGGCGGTCCTGGCTGACGCCGCTCGACCCGCAGCGTGCCAGCGTGCAGCAGCTCGAGGTGCTGGATCAGAGCCACGCCCAGGCCAGGACGTCCGAGTACTACCTGACGCTGGCGCACCAGCCGCTGATGCTGCGCCACCGCAGCGAGGCCTACAACGCCATCATGTACGCACCCGGCGGCCTGCCGCGCGCCGAACGCGAGCTTGGTGCGATGGTGGTGTCGGTGACCAACGGCTGCGTCTACTGCACCTCGGTTCACGCCCAACGTTTTGCGCAACTGGCCCGACGCAGCGGCACCGTCGAGCAGGTCTTCGACGACCCGGCCAGCGCCGGCACGAGCGATCGTGAACGCGCCATCGCGACCTTCGCGCAGGCGGTGACGCTGCGGCCGGCGTCGCTGGTCGCCGACGACATGCAAGCGCTGCGCGCGGTCGGCCTGTCGGACCCGGAGATCATCGACCTGCTGCACGCGGTGGCCATCTTCGGCTGGGCCAACCGCCTGATGCACAACCTGGGCGAGCCGGTGCTGCCGGCGGATTGAGTCTGGCTCAGCCGGCCATCGAATACGGGCCGCCGCGCTCCAGCGCGCGACGGTAGGCCGGACGCTGCTGGAAGCGTCGCACCCAGGCGTCCAGCGCCGGATGGTCGGCACGCAGCCCGCGCGCGGCTTCGCCGACGAAGCTCATCTGCACATCGGCGCCGCTGAGGTCCTGGCCGACCAGCCAGTCGCGGCCCTGCAGCGCACGGTCGACATAGCCCAGGTGGTTCTGCAGCTCGCTGTCGATGCGCGGTGCCAGCGGCGCGCCGGCATCGCCCAGACGCGACACGTACAGCTTCAGCAGCAGTGGCAGCATGGCCGAGCCTTCGGCGTAATGCAGCCACTGGTTGTACAGCTCGTAGTCGCGCGAATCCGGCGCCGGCTGCAGGCGGCCGCCGCCGTAGTGCCGGATCAGGTAGTCGACGATGGCGCCCGATTCGATCAGTTGCAACTCACCGTCCTCGACCACCGGCGATTTGCCCAGCGCATGCACGGCCGCCAACTCGGGCGGCGCCAGCCGGGTGCGCGCATCGCGCTGGTAGTGGCGCACCTCGTAAGCCAGGCCCAGTTCCTCCAGCAACCACAGGATGCGCTGCGAGCGTGATTCGTTGAGATGGTGGACGACGATCATCGCGGGCAATCAAGGTGGGGACCGGCCCATTATGGAAGGCCGAATGGGGACCACAATGCAGCGTTCATCGACAGTGCTTGCAGCAACTGGGTCATGTCCGACAAGGTTCTCGTCTCCGGTGGCAGCGGCTACATCGCCGGCTTCTTGATCCGTCAGCTGGTGAGCGCAGGCTGGACCGTGCACACCACCGTGCGCAGCCTGGCACACGAAGCGACGCTGCGCGAGCGGCTGGCGGTCGACAACGCGCGGCTGCAGGTCTTTGCTGCCGACCTCTTGGACGACGCAGGCTGGCAACAGGCCATGGCCGGCTGCAGCCACGTGGCGCACCTGGCCTCACCCGTACCGGCCCGTGTGCCCAAGAATGCCGACGAGGTGATCGTGCCGGCCCGCGACGGCGTGCTGCGCGCACTGCGTGCCGCGCGCGCCGCGGGCGTGCGGCGCTTCGTGATGACCTCGTCGGTGGCTGCCATCGCCTACGGCCGCGGGCGTGGTGTGCACCACTTCACCGAGGCCGACTGGACGCCGCTCGATCGAACGGATCTGTCGGCCTACATCCGGTCGAAGACGCTGGCCGAGCGCGCGGCACGCGACTGGGTGGCGGCCGAGGGTGCTGCACTCGAGTTCTGCAGCATCAACCCATCGGTGGTGCTGGGCCCGGTGTGGAGCCGCGACTACTCATCGTCGCTGACAATCGTGAAGAAGCTGCTCGACGGCAGCATGATGGCCTGCCCCGACATCGGCTTCGGCGTGGTCGACGTGCGCGACGTCGCCGACCTGCACGTGCGCGCCTTGACCGCGGCCGGCATGGCCGGCGAGCGCTTCATCGCGTCCGGCCCATTCCTGAAATTGCACCAGATCGCCGAGATCCTGCGCGACGGCCTGGGCGCGCAGGCGCACGGCGTGCCCACGCGCACGCTGCCCGACTGGCTGGTGCGCGTGGCCGCCCGCTTCAACCCCCTGGCGCGCGCGGTGGTGGGTGAACTCGGATCGGTGCGCCACCAGGACGCGTCGCATGCGCAGGCCGTGCTCGGCTGGACGCCACGGCCGGTGGCGCAGAGCATTGTCGATTGCGCACGTGGCCTGATCGAGCTCGGCGTCGTCAAGTCCTGACCTGAGCCTGCACCTGCACGTGCGGCCGGCCGGCCGGCAGACGAACCCGCTACCTTCGTCTCAAGATGCTTGATAAGTAAATATATTCCTATCAATATAATGACACTCGACGCCGCGGGTCAGACACCGCCGGAATTTCCTGCTACCAGGCCCTGCTGGAGAACACCATCCCGATCGACAGCCGTTTCTCCCCACGCCGTCCGCTGACAATTCGAGGCTTGATCAAGGCTCGTGGAAAATGGCGCCGCGCGATGTCGCGCCCGGCTGCACACCCTGAATGCGCGACACACCGCCCGTGACCGACTCCCACATCCTGCACCGCCGCCTGGGGCACACGCTGCCGCTGGCCGTCGCCACCGACGGCGCCTGGCTGATCGACCAACAGGGCAAGCGCTACCTCGACGCCTCGGGCGGTGCGGCCGTGTCGTGCCTGGGCCACGGCCACCCCGACGTGCTGGCCGCGATGCACGCGCAGATCGACCGCGTGGCCTATGCCCACACCAGTTTTTTCAGCACCGAAGTGGCCGAACAACTGGCCGACCGCCTGGTGGCCACGGCCCCGGCCGGCACCAGCCACGCCTACTTCGTGTCTGGCGGCTCCGAGGCCGTCGAAGCGGCGCTGAAGATGGCGCGCCAGTACTGCGTCGAGATCGGCCAGCCGCAGCGGCAGAAATTCGTTGCCCGGCGCCAGAGCTACCACGGCAACACGCTGGGTGCGCTGGCGGTCGGCGGCAACGCCTGGCGGCGCGCGCAGTTCGCGCCGCTGCTGATCGATGTCGAACATGTCTCGCCCTGCTACGAATACCGCGACCGTCGCGCCGACGAAAGCGCCGCGCAGTACGGCCAGCGCCTGGTGCAGGAACTGGCCGAGACCTTCGAGCGCCTTGGCCCCGAAAACGTGATCGGTTTCGTCGCCGAGACCGTGGTCGGCGCCACCTCGGGCGCGTTGACCCCGGTGCCGGGCTACCTGGCCGGCGTGCGCGAGCTGTGCACGCGGCACGGCATCCTGCTGATCCTGGACGAGGTGATGTGCGGCATGGGCCGCACCGGCACCCTGCACGCCTGCGAGGCCGAGGGCGTGGTGCCCGACCTGCTGGTCGTGGCCAAGGGCCTGGGCGGCGGCTACCAGCCGATCGGCGCGGTGTTGGCGCAAAAGCCCATCGTCGACGCCTTCGAGCGCGGCAGCGGCCTGTTCCAGCACGGCCACACCTATCTTGGCCACCCTGTGGCTTGCGCCGCTGCCCTGGCCGTGCAGCAGGTGATCGAACGCGATGATCTGCTGACGGCGGTGCGCCGTCAGGGCGAAGGCCTGGCCGCGCGGCTGCTGCAGGCACTGGCGATGCACCCGCATGTCGGCGACCTGCGCGGCCGCGGCTTGTTCCGCGCGATCGAACTGGTGGCCGACCGCAGCACCCGCGAGCCCTTTGATCCGGCCCTGAAACTGCACGCGCGCATCAAGGCGCAGGCCATGGCGCGCGGCCTCATGGTCTATCCGATGGGCGGCACCATCGATGGTCGCCGCGGCGACCACGTGCTGCTGGCGCCCCCGTTCATCGTCAGCGACGCTGAACTCGACCTCCTCGTCGAGCGACTGGCCCAGGCCATCAACGCGGCGCTGAGCGAATTGCCCCCAACCCAAACCCAAACCCAACGCTGAAGGAGCACTCCCGTGAATCGATCCATTCCCCGTCCGCTGCGCGTCGTGCTGGCCGCAACCGCTGCACTTGCCCTGGCCCTGCCCGCAAGCACCGCCCTGGCACAGCAGAAGTTCATCACCATCGGCACCGGCGGCGTCACCGGCGTCTACTACGCCGCTGGCGGCGCGATCTGCCGCCTGATGAACAAGGACCGTGCCAAGCACGGCATCCGCTGCTCGGTCGAATCGACCGGCGGCTCGGTCTTCAACGTCAACACCATTCGCGCCGGCGAGCTCGACTTCGGCGTCGCGCAGTCGGACGTGCAGTACAACGCCGCCAAGGGCCTGAAGCAGTTCGAGAAGGACGGCGCCTTCAAGGACCTGCGTGCCGTGTTCTCGCTGCACCCCGAGCCCTTCACGGTGCTGGCCCGCAAGGAAGCCAACATCACCAAGCTGGCCGACCTGAAAGGCAAGCGCTTCAACGTCGGCAACCCGGGTTCGGGCACGCGTGCGTCGATGGACGAGTTGATGACGGCGATGGGCTGGAAGCTGAGCGACTTCGCGCTCGCCTCCGAGCTGAAGGCCGACGAACACGGCGCCGCGCTGTGCGACAACAAGATCGACGCCTTCTTCTACGGCGTCGGCCACCCCTCGGCCAACATCCAGGACCCGATCACCACCTGCGGTGCCAAGCTGGTGCCCGTGACCGGCCCCGCGGTGGACAAGATCGTTGCTGCCGCGCCCTACTACGCCAAGGTCAACATCCCCGGCGGCCTGTACATCGGCAACCCGAACCCGACGCCCACCTACGGCGTGCTGGCCACCTTCGTCACCTCGGCCAAGGTGCCTGACGCCACGGTGTACGAACTGGTGAAGGCGATGTTCGAGAACTTCGACGACTTCAAGAAGCTGCACCCGGCCTTTGCGCACCTCGATCCCAAGGACATGGTGAAGAACGGCAACTCGGCGCCGCTGCACCCGGGCGCGGTGAAGTACTACAAGGAAAAGGGCTGGCTGTAAGTCGAACGACCAACCCCTGACCTGACCCGGCGCGAGGAGACCCATGGGCAAGAACAAGAAGGACTCCGTCGCCGAGGTCGACGTCAACAAGCTGGTCGCCGAGAACGATTCGGGCGGGCGCCAGCCCGGGCCCAAGGTGTCGCTGCTGATCGTGGGCATCTGCCTGGCCTGGAGCCTGTTCCAGCTGTGGATCGCATCGCCCTTGCCCTTTGCACTGGGCATCGGCGTCTTCAACGACACGCAGTCGCGCGCGATCCACCTCGCCTTTGCGGTCTTTCTGGCCTACCTGGCCTACCCGGCGCTGGCGCGTTCACCACGCGACCGCGTGCCGGCCATCGACTGGCTGCTGGCGATCGTCGGCGCGGCCTGCGCCAGCTACCTGTTTGTCTTCTACCGTGAACTGGCCACCCGCCCCGGCCAGCCCACCACGCAGGACCTGGTGGTGGGCGTGGTCGGCGTTCTGCTGCTGCTCGAGGCCACACGGCGCGCGCTGGGCCTGCCCATGGTCATGGTGGCGCTGGTGTTCCTGGGCTACACCTTCGGCGGGCCCTACATGCCCGACCTGATCGCGCACAAGGGCGCGTCGCTGTCGCGTGTGGTCTCGCACCAGTGGCTGACCACCGAAGGCGTGTTCGGGGTCGCCCTGGGCGTGTCCAGCGGCTTCATCTTCCTCTTCGTGCTGTTCGGCTCCTTGCTCGACCGCGCCGGCGCGGGCAACTACTTCATCAAGAGCGCGTTTGCCCTGCTGGGCCACATGCGCGGCGGCCCGGCCAAGGCGGCCGTGGTGTCGTCGGCGGCCACGGGCATCATCAGCGGCTCGTCGATCGCCAACGTGGTGACCACCGGCACCTTCACGATCCCGCTCATGAAGCGCGTGGGCTACCGCCCCGACCAGGCCGGTGCGGTCGAGGTATCGAGCTCGGTCAACGGCCAGCTGATGCCGCCGGTGATGGGTGCAGCTGCCTTCCTGATGGTCGAGTACGTGGGTATCCCGTACACCGAAATCATCAAGCACGCCTTCCTGCCGGCCATCATCTCGTACGTGGCGCTGTTCTACATCGTGCACCTCGAAGCGCTGAAGGCCAACCTGGTCGGCCTGCCGCGCCGCTCGCAGGCAAGTCCGCTGCAGCGCCTGCGCAACCTGGTGATGACGGTGGCCGGCTTCGTTGTGCTGTCCGGCGCCGTCTACTACACCATCGGCTGGGTCAAGGGCGCGCTGGGCGCAGCAGCGATCTATGTCATCGGCCTGCTGGTGCTGGCTGCCTACGGTGCCTTGCTGTGGATCGGGTCGCGCCAGCCCGAACTCGAACTCGACGATCCCGATGCACCGGTGTTCGAGCTGCCAGAAACCGCACCCACGTTGAAATCGGGCCTGCACTATCTGCTGTCGGTGGTGGTGCTGATCTGGTGCCTGATGATCGAACAGCTGTCACCGGCACTGTCGGCCTTCTGGGCCACGCTGTTCATGGTCTTCGTGATGCTGACGCAGCGGCCGCTGATGTCGGCGCTGCGCGGCCGTGGCAACTACGGCGCGGCCGCACGGCTGGGTCTGGTCGACCTGATCAAGGGCCTGGAGGCCGGCGCACGCAACATGATCGGCATCGGCGTGGCCACGGCGGCGGCCGGCATCATCGTCGGCACGGTGTCGCTGACCGGCATCGGCCTGGTGATGACCGAGGTCGTCGAACTGCTCTCGGGCGGCAACCTCATCCTGATGCTGATGCTGGTGGCCGTGGTCAGCCTGGTGCTGGGCATGGGGCTGCCGACGACCGCCAACTACATCGTGGTGTCGACGCTGATGGCGCCGGTGGTGGTCGAACTGGGGGCGCAGAGCGGCCTCATCGTGCCGCTGATCGCAGTGCACCTGTTCGTCTTCTACTTCGGGTTGATGGCCGACGTCACGCCGCCGGTGGGGCTGGCCTCGTTCGCGGCGGCCGCGATCGCGCGCAGCGATCCGATCAAGACCGGCATCACCGCATTCTTCTACAGCATGCGCACGGCGATCCTGCCGTTCCTGTTCATCTTCAACACGCAGCTGCTGCTGATCGGCATCGACAGCGCCTGGCATCTGGTGCTGACGGTAACCAGCGCAACCGCCGCGATGCTGGTCTTCGCCGCAGCAACGCAGGGCTACTTCCTGGTGCGCTCGCGCTGGTGGGAATCGCTGGCCTTGCTGCTGGTCACGTTCACGCTGTTCCGCCCCGGCTTCTGGTGGGACATGGTCTACCCGCCGTACCAGGACGTGCCGGCAGCGCAGCTGATGCAGCTGGTCGAAAAGGCCGAGCCGGGTGCCAGCAAACGGGTCTGGATCGCTGGCACCAACCTCGACGGCAAGGACGTCCGCAAGGGCGTGCTGCTGCCGCTGGGCGACGCCGGCACGGCGCGCGAGCGTCTGGGCCGCATCGGGCTGACCGTGGTGCCCTTGGGCGACAAGATGCAGATCGCGCAGGTGAAGTTCGGCTCGCGCGCCGAGAAGCTGGGCATCGAACAAGGCTTCGACATTGCCAGCATCGAGATGCCGACCGAGCGGCCTGTCAAAGAATGGATGTTCCTGCCCTCGCTGGTTTTGCTGGCCCTGGTGGTGATGCTGCAGCGCGCACGGGCGCGCCGGCAGGGCACAAGCAGCGGCGGCGGGGCATTGGCGGGCAAGGGCTGAACGGCTGCGCAACCCAAGGGAAGCGGGCAGCGGGCGAATGGGTCGCCCTATCGTCACCCGCCCAAGCCCCACCCCACATCCAAACCCGCACAGGAGACCGACATGATCGACACCCTTGCCCTGACCTCGCCAGCAACCAACCAGCGGTAGACGCTCAGATCAACCCGCCTGCTGCTGGCCCCGGGGTCTGAGCCCGGGCTTGAGCGTGCGGCGGATGGGCAGCGCAGCCGCACAGTCGGTGATGCGCATCAACATGTCGATCGCCAAGGACTCGCACCAGGGCGTTGCCATCGATCAGTTCGCCAAGGAAGTGAACGAACGCACTGGAGGCCGCTACAAGTTCGAAATCTTCTACGCCGGCTCATTGGGCGGCGAGCGCGAGTCGATCGAGCCCGTGCAGCTGGGCACGCAGGAGCTCACCTTCACCTCCACCGGGCCGGTGCCGAACTTCGTGCCTGCGGCGCGCATCCTCGACATCCCCTTCCTGTTCCGCGACAAGGCGCATGCGCGTGCCGTGCTCGACGGCCCGATCGGGCAGGACATGTCCAAGGAGTTCGAGTCCAAGGGACTGAAGGTGCTGGCCTGGTGCGACAACGGCATCCGCCACATGACCAACAGCAAGCGGGACGTCAACGTGCCCGACGACCTGAAGGGTCTGAAGATGCGCACGTTGGAAAATCCGGTGCACGTGGCGGCCTTCAAGAGCCTGGGCATCGTGCCCACGCCGATGGCCTTCCCCGAGGTCTTCACCGCGCTGCAGCAGGGCACCGTGGACGTCCAGGAGAACCCGCTGTCGGTGATCATGGCGGCCAAGTTCGATCAGGTGCAAAAGCATGTCTCGCTGGTGGGCGCCTGCGCCATGCTGGTCATCGCCGCCAGTCTGGGCCTGTTCCAGGTCTTCATGCGCTTCGTGCTCGAAGCGCCGGCCGAATGGACCGAGGTGCTGATCCGCTTCAGCCTGGTGTGGATGGTTTTCCTGGGCATCGCGCCGGCCTTGCGCCAGGGCGCGATGGTCAGCGTTGACATGGCCTGGCGGCGCAGCGGCCCCGCCGGCCGGCGCATCCTGAACGCGATCGCGGCGCTGGCCGCACTGACGCTGGTCGGCATCATCATCTGGTGGGGCTGGGATTACGCCAACCGCGGCAGCGTGCAAAGCGTGATCGGGCTCGAAGGCGTGACGATGTTCTGGGCTTACCTGGCGCTGCCGGTGGGCGGCGTGTTCAGCGTGTTCAGCACCGTGGGCAACCTGCTGGACCCACAGGGGCTGGAGCTGGAGACCGCGCTGTGAGCCTGACCATCCTGGTGTCGATGGTGCTTTTGCGCTCACCACCTCGGTGGCGGTGGCCATCGGCCTGTCGGCCGTGCTCGGCATCCAGTCGAACAACGCCCACATGCCCACCTCGGTCGGGAAATGTTCAATTCCTTGAACAAGTTTCCGCTGGCGGCCATTCCGTACTTCATCCTGGCCGGCTGGTGGTGCTGGCCTGCCTGATGGTGATCAGCCATGTGCCGGCGCTGTCGCTGACGCTGCGCGACTGGGTCTACCCGCACTGAGCGGCTGCCTCGATTTCACATCGATTCATATACGGTATGGGGTATACTTGCCCTGGCCGTATCGGGTGCCGGATGTGTGGCCTCGGCGGTTGAATCGACCGTCACGTCCATCGTGGTCAACGGTCCAGAACCTGTTTCCGCAAGGTCCGTTCGAGGCACCATGAAACGAGCAACCCCCCTGAGTCGCCGCATCGGCCTGCTGCTGATGCTGCTTGTGCTGCTGGCCGGGATGGCCTATGTCGCACTGCGCAGCGGCCCGCTGGCGCCGACCCGCGTGACCGTGGTCCATGCGGCCAGCGGCAGCTTCGCGCCGTCGCTGTTCGGCATCGGCACGGTCGAGGCACGCCGTTCGGTGCTGATCGGCCCCACCGCCGCCGGCCGCGTGGTGCGCGTGCTGGTCGACGTTGGCGATCGTGTCAAGGCCGGCCAGTTGCTCGCCGAGATGGACCCCGTCGACCTGGACCAGCGGCTGGCCGCGCAGCAGGCCGCGCTGGCGCGCGCCGGCAGCACCGCCAGCGCCGTGCAGGCGCAACTCCGTGATACCACGGCTCGGCGCGAGATGACGCGGCTGGCCACGCAGCGCACGATCGAGCTGGGCCGGCAGAACTTCATCAGCACCGGTGCGGTCGAGGCCAAGCTGCAAGAGCAGACCTCGGCAGACGCGGCGCTGAGCGCGGCCGAGTCCAACCTGGCGGCAGCACGGCAGGACCTGCAGCGCCTGGGCGCCGAGCGCGACGCCCTGCAGCAGCAGCGCGACCGGCTGCGCCTGCTGGCGCCGGCCGATGGCCTGGTCATCAGCCGCGACGCCGAAGCCGGGACGACGCTGGTCGCCGGGCAGCCGGTGCTGCGCCTGATCGATCCGTCATCGCTGTGGATCCGCACGCGGCTCGACCAGGGTCGGTCCGCGGGGCTGGCGGTCGGGCTGCCGGCGCAGATCGTGATGCGTGCCAACCCGGGCCAGGCGCTGCCAGGGCGCCTGGTCCGCATCGAGGCCGTCAGCGACAGCATCACCGAGGAGCGGGTGGCGCAGGTCGCCTTCGATGCCTTGCCGCCAGGTGTGTCGGTCGGTGAACTGGCCGAGGTGACGCTGCAACTGGCCCAGACCTCGCCCGCGATCGTGCTGCCCAACGCCAGCCTGCAACGCCTGGGCGATCGACTGGGCGTGTGGCGGCTCGTCGACGGCAGCCCGAGCTTCGTGCCCGTTCGCATCGGGCAGGCCAGCCTGGATGGCCAGGTGCAGGTGCTCGAAGGCCTGCGCAGCGGCGATGCGGTGGTGGTGCACAGCGAACGCGCGCTGAACGCCGCCATGCGCGTCAAGGTGGTGCCCGCACTGGCGGCCAACACGCCATGATCAGTCTGGCGGGCCGCGACATCCTGCATGGCTGGGGCAAGTTCGTGCTCACCGCGATCGGCCTGGGTCTGCTGATCGGCGTGACCTTGACCATGGCCGGCGTCTACCGGGGCATGGTCGACGATGCACGCGCTTTGCTCGTCAACAGCGGCGCCGACCTCTGGGTGGTGCAGCAGGAAACGCAGGGCCCCTATGCCGAGGCGTCGAGCCTGCGCGACGACGTGGTGCGCAGCGTGCTGGGCCTGCCCGGCGTGGCACGTGCGGCCAACGTCACCTACCTGACGATGCAGGTGACGCAGGGCGCACACGAGGTGCGGGCGATGGTCGTCGGCTTCGAGTCGGGCCAGCCCGGCGAGCCCGGCCACCTGCTGGCCGGCCGGCACATCACGCGCAGCCACTACGAGGCCGTGGTGGACGAGCGCACCGGCTTCAAGCTGGGCCAGCAGATCCGCATCCGGCGCCACGACTACACGGTGGTCGGCATGACACGACGCATGGTGTCGTCGGGCGGGGACCCGATGGTCTTCATCCCGCTGCCCGATGCGCAGCAGGCGCAGTTCCTGAAGGACAACGACGCCATCCTCAACGAGCGCGCCCGCACCGCCGCCAACCCGGCGCTGAACCGCCCCGGCGTGCCGGGCCTGCTGGACGCGGTGCTGGCCGCGCAGTCCAGCAACCACAACGTCAACGCCGTGCTGGTGCAGGTGCAGCCCGGGTATCGGGCCGATGAGGTGGCGGCACCGATCCGGCGCTGGAAGCACCTGGAGGCCTACACCAGGGTACAGATGGAAGAGATCCTAGTGGCCAAGCTGATCGCCACCGCGGCGCGCCAGATCGCGATGTTCCTCGTCATCCTGGCCTTTGTCAGTGCGGCCATCGTGGCCTTCATCATCTACACCATGACGCTGGGCAAGATCCGCGAGATCGCGGTGCTCAAGCTGATCGGCACGCGCAACACCACCATCGCCGGCATGATCCTGCAGCAGGCGCTGGGGCTGGGCTTGATCGGCTTCATCGTCGGCAAGGTGGTGGCCACCGTCTGGGCGCCGGTGTTCCCCAAGTACGTGCTGCTGGAATCGGGTGACGCCCTGAGCGGCCTGCTGGCCGTGATGCTGATCTGCGCGCTGGCCAGCACGCTGGCGATCCGCGTCGCGCTGAAGGTCGATCCGGCCGAAGCCATCGGCGGCTGAAGCCCTCTGAAGCCATGACCGAACCCGGCATCCGCATCGAGAATCTGCGCAAGCGCTACGGCAGCGGCGACACCGCGGTCGACGCGCTGAAGGACGTCAACATGGTCGTCGCGCCCGGCGAGGTGGTCGGCCTGATCGGGCCTTCGGGCTCGGGCAAGAGCACCTTGCTGAAGTGCCTGGGCGCGGTGATCGAGCCTACCGCCGGGCGCATGGTGCTGGGCGGCCAGACCATCTACGACGACGGCTGGCAGATCAAGGACCTGCGTGCGCTGCGCCGCGACCGCATCGGCTTCGTCTTCCAGGCGCCGCACCTGATCCCTTTCCTCGACGTCACCGACAACGTCGCCCTGCTGCCGATGCTGGCCGGTAGCCCGAATCGCGAAGCACGCGCGCGCGCCCTCGAACTGCTGCAGGCGCTGGACGTGGCGCACCGCGCGCAAGCCCAGCCATCGGCACTGTCGGGCGGCGAGCAGCAGCGGGTGTCGATCGCACGCGCGCTGGCCAATCGCCCGCCGGTGATCCTGGCCGACGAACCGACGGCGCCGCTGGACAGCGAACGCGCGCTGGCCGTGGTGCGCATCCTCAACCAGATGGCCCGCCAGTACGACACGGCGATCATCGTCGTCACGCACGACGAGAAGATCATTCCGACCTTCAAGCGCATCTATCACATCCGCGACGGTCGCACCGTCGAAGAGGCCGGCGAAGGCCGCGCCCTGGAGCCTGAACTCAGCGCTTGACCGATTCCATCTCCGGGCCCACCGCGACCCAGCGCTCAGCCGGTTTCCTGCGGGCTGCCGTCGATCAATACGAAAGCGACGCGTGCCGGCTGACCTGAACGGTTGGCCCAGGCATGGTGGGTGCCACGCTGCACCAGCACGTCGCCGGCGCGCAGCACGGTCTCGCCGTCGTCCATGATGGCCACCAGTTCACCCGCCAGCATCAGCGCGTAGTCCACCGTCGCGGTGCGGTGCATGCCCGGGTGCTGGCCCGGTTGCGGTGCGTGGCTGGCGTCGCTGAACATGCTGCCGAAGGTGGCCTGCAGCTGGCGCTGCAGCTCTGCCGGGTCTTGCGGTTCGGGCGGAAAGTCGATGATGCGCAGCACCGTGCCGCCGGCCGGCGGCAGCACGCCGCGGTGCTCGGCAATGCGGTCGGCAGCGGCCACCGGCGCCGGTGCGGCCGCCGTGCACCACAGGTTGGTGACGCGGTAACCGGGCCGCTCGGGCACCAGCCGCACCGCGGGTGAAGGACCATCCTCGACGATGGACGAGCGGCCGCCGGCATCGTCCCCGGTCAGCACGCGGCGGATGGGGGGCAGCACCATCTCAGTTTTTCTCCAAACCGAGGTCGGGCACCAGCTCGGCATGCGTGCGGTAGGTGCTGTCGATGCGCGCCTTGAACTGCGCCGCGTTCAGGAACACCGGTGTCTGCTGCAGCGTCTTCGCAGCCTGCTTGAAGCCGTCGGACGCCAGCACCTGCTGACACAGGGTCTGCAACTGATCGAGGGTGGCGCGCGGCGTGCCGGCCGGCGCGTACACGCCGTTCAGGCCCGGCGTGACCGCCGGATAGCCCAGCTCGGTCAGCGACGGCACGTCGGGCGCCGCCGGGTGACGCTTGTCGGCCAGCACCGCCAGCACGCGCAGGCCCTTGCCGCCGATCGACGACAGTGCGGGTGCGCCGAAATCAAGCTGACCGCCCATCAGCTGCGGCAGCATGGCGCCGTCGCCGCGGTAGGGGATGCCGTTAAGCTGCAGGCCCAGCGCCTTGGCCACCGCCGCCACGCCCATGTGCGGCACCGACCCTGGACCGGCATGACCGTACGACAGCTTGCCCGGCGCGGCCTTGGCACGTGCCACCAGGTCCTGCATCGACTGGATCGGCGAATCGGGACGAACCGCAATCGAGAACACGTTCTCGAACACCTGGCACACCGGTTCGACCTGGTCGTTGCGAAACGGCATGGTCTTGGTCAGAAAAGGTGCGTTGGTCAGCGGCGATGCCGGCGAGAACACCAGCGTATGGCCGTCAGCGGGGGCCCGGGTCAACGCCGAGAAGCCGATCACACCGGCGCCGCCATCGCGATTCACCACCACCCAGCTCTGCCCGGTGATGCGTGCTGCTTCGCGCGCAAAGGCGCGGCCCATGGCATCGACCCCACCGCCCGCGGCATACGGCAGGATGACTTCAACATTTCGTTGCGGGAACTTGTCCTGCGCCCAGGCCAGGGACGAGACGCCCAGCAGCAGCGTTGCCAACCAGAGTCGCACGGCACACCTCCATCGTGATTGATGCGGCCGAGTCTAGACCAGCCCAAGATCTATCGACGCGACCCATCACGTGCCGCTTGCGGGCAAGCGTGTGGCACGGCGATCGGCTCTCGGCGCTTACGGTGAAACCCGGTTTACGATATCTCGCCAAGGCCGTCGGCCGAGCGGATGTGCCTGGCCGGCGGTTTCACGTCGATGCTTGCAACCTTCACTTCCCTGGTAGGTGTGTCACGATGAACCTGTCGCTTGATGCCACAGTGCTCGGGCACAACCCGGACGCAGTGACGGTGCTTACCCCGCAAGGCACGGTCCTCCACTGGAACCGCGCCGCCGAAAGCATATTCGGCTACAGCGCCGACGAGGCGATCGGCGAGTCCTTCACCGATCTCGTCGTGGCGCCCGATCGGGTCGGTCAGTTTCAAACCCTGCTGAGCGACGCTGAGCGCGATGGCCAGTCTGTCGACGAGGCGGTGCGCCACCGCAAGGATGGCAGCAGCCTGTACGTCAGCGGTTCGGCCAAGGCGGTGACCGATGCCGATGGCAAGCCACAGTGCTTCGTCGTCACCACGAAGGACGTGACCCGCCTCAAGCTCATCCGACACACCCAGCTCGTCGAGGCCAGGTACCGTGATCTGCTGGAAGACACACCCGATGCGATCTTGATCGTCAATATCACCGGGCTGATCGTGCTGGCCAACGCCCAGGCCCTGCATCTCTTTGGCCACGCACATGAAACACTGATCGGACAGCCGGTCGAGCTGCTGATGCCCGAACGCTATCGCAGGGCACATCTGGGCCATCGCGGTCGCTACTTCGATCTTCCCCGCAAGCGGTCGATGGGGGCTGGGCTCGAACTGCACGGGCAACGCAGTGACGGCCGCGAGTTCCCGGTCGAGATCAGTTTGAGCCCGCTGCAGACCGAGGAAGGCCTGCTGGTGATGTGCGCGCTTCGCGACATCACCGACCGCGAAGAGGCGCGCAACAAGGCCGATCGAAAGTTTCGCGGCCTGCTCGAATCGGCACCCGACGCGATGGTGATCGTCGACGGTCAGGGTCTGATCGTGCTGGTGAACTCGCAGGCGGTGCGTCTGTTCGGCTGGGCGCGCGACGAGTTGCTGGGCCAGCCGATCGAGACCCTGGTGCCGCCGCGCTACCGCGGTGACCATTTCAAGAGTCGGAACGGCTTCTTCGATCGACCGAAGATGCGCCGGATGGGAGCCGGGCTCGAACTTCAGGGACTGCGCCGCGACGGCAGCGAGTTCCCGGTGGAAATCAGCCTGAGCCCGATCGAGACCGAGGATGGCCTGTTGGTGGCCAGCGCGATCCGCGACGCCAGCGACCGCAAGCGCATCGAGCACAAACTGGAAGAGGCCAATCGGCTCAAGAGCGAGTTCCTGGCCAGCATGTCGCATGAACTGCGCACGCCCCTGAACGGCATCCTCGGATTTTCCGAGCTGCTGGTCGATCAACGCATAGGCCCGCTGAACCAGAAGCAGATCGAATACATCACCGACATTCATCAGTGTGGGCGCCACCTGCTGCAGCTGATCAACGACGTGCTCGATCTGTCCAAGGTCGAGGCGGGAAAGATGGAGGCCTATGCGGAAACCTTCGACATGCTGGCGACGATCGCCTCCGTGTGCGCCGTGGTCGCGCCGATCGCCCGCAAGAAGCACATCCTGGTCGGCACCGACGTTCCTGCCGCAATGCCGCCGGTGACGCTGGACGCGCAGAAGGTCAAGCAGATCCTGTTCAACCTGCTGTCGAACGCCATCAAGTTCACCGAGGACAACGGCCAAGTCACGCTGGAACTCGAACTCGACGGCGAGGCCGGTGTGCGGATCAGGGTGATCGACACCGGCATCGGCATCACGGCGGCCGACCAGGCCCGCTTGTTCGGCGCCTTTGTGCAGCTCGACAGCGGCGCCTCGCGCCGCCACGACGGCACTGGCCTGGGGCTGGCGCTGACACGCAAACTGGTCGAACTGCAGGGTGGCCGGATCACGGTTCAAAGCGAACCCGGCAAAGGCAGCGTCTTCTCGGTCTGGCTGCCTCGTGCACTGCCCAGCAGGTCCGCCTGAATCCAAGGTACCTCGATGAACTCACGCATCCTGATCGTCGACGACAACGCCTTGAATCGCAAGTTGGCGAGCGAGTTGCTGGAAATCGAGGGCTACGAGATATCGACCTGCGACGACGCCGAGGAGGTGCTGCAATGCCTGGCCGGCGCCGGGTTGCCCGACCTCATCTTGATGGACATCTCGCTGCCCGGCATGGATGGTCTGACCTTGACCCGGCAGTTGCGCAGCGAGCCACGGATGGCGGGTGTGGTCATCGTGGCGCTGACTGCATTTGCCATGAAGGGCGACGAGCAGAAGGCGCTGGACGCCGGCTGCGACGGCTACATCACCAAACCGATCGACACGCGGCAGCTGCCGCGGCAGGTGGCCATGTACCTCGCCGACGGCAAACACAAGGAGCAGCAGCGCTTGAACGTGATGGTCGTCGAAGACCACCGCATCGACCTCAAGCTGGCCGGTGACCGCATCCGCCTGAGCGGCCATGTCGCGCTCGACAACTGCACGGCCGAACAGGCCATCGAAAACCTCGAACGCGACCACCCTGACGTCATCCTGCTGGACCTGAACCTGCCAGGCATGGACGGCCTGGATTTCGTGCGTCGGGTCAAAGGTGACCCAAGGACCCGCGAGTTGCCGATCGTGGCCATCACCGCCTTCCCCGATGACTTCAGGCGCGAGCGTCTGATGGCGGCCGGGTGCGCCGCCTTTCTAGTGAAGCCCGTGGTGATGGGCGATCTGCTGCGGCAGATCGAGAACGCCGCGCAGTGCAAGAGGTGACATCCGACAGCCGCCAAGGCAGCGCGACGACCGCAATATCGGCGTGATCTTGCGCATGCCTGTCGCCAAACAAGGGCTGGTCGATTCGCAGCGCGGCGGCGCGGGCCGAACCGGCGTGGCCGTGTCGAATCGATCGACTACCAGTTCGCGCGCTGATCCGGAGGCAGGATCTCAATACCCGGCAGCAGCCGCCAGCGCCATCCAGTCTGCCAACGGTCCCAGGTCGACGACGGCGAACCCGAAGGACGGACCCAGCGCATACAGGTGGCCGTTCCAGGCGCCCAGGTAAGTCTGCGTCTGCGGGTAGTGGCGCGCGTAGTAGTCGCCCAGGGTTTGACTGATGGCTGCGGCGGGCAACAACGTCGGGTACAGACGCTGGGCCCAGTTGAACACGCGGTCGGCGTCCTGACCGGGACCGGCGAGCGCGCCCACGAACCCAGCAGCAATCCCACCCGACGCGCTGCCGCGTGGTGCCCCCTGATGGTCGTGGCTGGCCATGGTCGCCGCGCTCACTGCATGGCGCAGCAGCGACCCGTCGGACAGCGGGCGCGACACCTGCAGCAGGCTGCCGGCCAGCCTGTCCAGCGTGCTGGCATCGATCGCACCACCGCGCAGCGGCGCCGACACCGCACCGGCCAAGGGCAAACGCGAACTGCTGCCTTCGGCCAGCACGCTGCAGCCCGCAGCCGGCAGCGCGGCGCCACCGTTCCACCAGTAGTTGCCGGTCCAGCTGATCTCGGGCAGCGCACCGCTGGCGTTCAGCGGGCAGGGCACGACCGCGCCGCCGCCCTGCCCGAACAGCGGGCGTTCGCTCATGAACACGTTGTTGGCGAGCAGCAGGCGCTGGTTGCGCAGCACGCGGTTCACCGGTGCCGGCGCGCGCGACCCCACGCCCCAGCAGGGGTCGACCGTGACGTGATCGGCCTGCCCCGTGTCCCAGGTCTGGCAGTCGTTGCCGGCGCCGTCATCGGCGCCCAGCACGCGGCTGTCGTGGGCGCGCACGGCATCGCCGCCCAGCGGCTCGATCGCCGTGCCCGCGGGCCGGTACGCGGCCGAAAAGAGGATGGTGTTGCCGACCGCGCTGCAATCGCTGCAGCCCGAGAAGTCGAGTGCCGCCTCACGCGCGTCGACGATCAGGTTGTTGCGCGCCACCGTGCGCAGGGCCTCGTAGTCCCAGCGGCCGTCGAGCGAAAAGTAGTACACCGCGTCGGTCTCTTCGCCGCCCAGCTCGACCCGGCGCACACGGTAGAAGCTGTTGCTGTCGTACAGCACGTCGACCGATCCACCCTTGGCCTCGATGCCCATGCCGCCGCCGTTGCGCGCCACCAGGTTGCGGCAGAACGCGGCGCGGTGCACGCCCACGTTGTCGATGCCGTGGCGCGACGTGCGGTCGACACGGCTGTCCAGCACCCACAGGTCCTGCACCTGGTTGAACTTCATGCCGTCCATGTCGTGGCCTTCGGCGGTTTCGGCGTCACGTTCATCGTCCCCGAACAGGTTCTGCACCGTGACGCGCCGCACCAGCACATGGTGCGACGGCAGAAAGCGGCCGTAGACCTGCAGGTTCAGGTTCTGGCCCGACGCGCCGGCACGGGCGCCGTCCAATGCCGCACCGGCCACATGGATGCCGGCCGCCGCCTGCAGCGGGCCCGGCGCAGCATGGCGCCGGCCGTCCCAGGCGCCAACCTGGGCCGGCCCGATGGTCAGGCCGTCGATCGCCACGTAGGACACCGCCAGCAGGTTCAGGCCCTGGCCCAGCACGGTGGCGTTCGGCCGCGGGTCGGTGGCGGTCAGCCACAGCGGTGCCGCGTCGCTGCGCCACAAGGCCTGCGCAAAGATCTCGCTGCCCAGGTTGTCGGTGTAGTGCCCCGGCGCCAGCCGGATGCGAACCGGGCGCCCGGCATACTGGCTCTGTGCCTGTCGCAACGCATCCCGTACGCCGGCCGTGCCCTGCGCCGGTACCAGGTCCAGATTGACCCAGGCCGATTCGGCAATGACATCGACGAAGGCCACGTCCTGGCAACCCGCAGCCGATCCGGGCAAGGGCAGGCCCAGCACGATGCCGGCCAGCACAGGGCCGACGAACGAGGACAGGCTGCGCAACGTCACTTGGATCCCCCGCACCCCCGACCATCGAAGGCACCGGACATCTTGGCCCCGCGACCACGCGGCAGTGGCCAGAACAACGCGGCAACGCGCCTGCAAATCGGCCCGCTGCGTCGGCTGCTCTCGCCTCAACGCTGCAGCAACTGCTCGACCGCGCCCAGCACCGCCTGCAGGTCCAGCGGCTTGGTCCAGTAGTCGACGAACCCCGCCTGGCGTGCACGCGCGATGCCCTGCGGCATCGCATCGGCCGAGACCGCGATGCAGCGCAGGCCGGCCGTGGTCGGGTCGGCCTGCAGGCGGCGGTACACCTCATGGCCGTCGAAATCAGGCAACTGCATGTCCAGCAGCACCAGGTCGGGCCGATGCTCGCGCGCCCGCGCAAGCCCGGCCGCACCGTCGACGGCCTGGTGCAGCGTCACCTCGGGCAGACGGGCCAGGGTCTGCACCATCAGCATCATGTTGACCGGGTTGTCCTCGATGTAGAGCACGCTGCCGCGCACCGCCGCGCCCCGGGCTGCGTCGAGTGCGGGGCGCGCCGGTGTTGCATCGACTGTGGCCACAGCGACCGGCTGCTCGGACGCCGGCAGGTTGATCGAAAACGCCGTGCCCAGGCCCGGTTGGCTGCTCACCGACAGGCTGCCACCCATGCGCTCGATCAGCGCCTTGCTGATCGCCAGGCCGATGCCCGTGCCCTCGACGGTGCCGGCCTCGACACCCAGCCGGTTGAAGGGTTCGAAGAGGTGGGCCAACTGGTCCTGGCCCAGGCCGCGGCCGGTGTCCGTCACCTGCACCAGCACCCTGCCGGCGCGGCTGCGTGCACGCAGCTCGACGCGACCCCCCGGGCGGTTGTACTTGATGGCGTTGGTCAGCACGTTGAGCAACACCTGGCGCAACCGCGTCGGGTCGGCCAGCGGCACCGCGCCGTCCACGTCAACGTCGATGGGCCGCACCTGGTGCGTCACGCGCAGCGGCTCGACGAAGGCCAGGCCATCCTGCACCAGCGCCTGCAAGTCCACGGGCTCCCGCGCCAGGCGCATGCGGCCGTCTTCCAGGCTGGTCAGGTCAAGCACGTCGTCGACCAGGGCCAGCAGGTGCCGGCCAGCGCCTAGAAGCGTCGTCAGCTGGCCATGGTCGGGGTCGTCGGGTGCGGCATGCCGCTGCAGCAGCAGCTGCGTGAAACCCAGCACCGCGTTCAGCGGCGTGCGCAGCTCGTGGCTCATGCGCGACAGGAATTCGCTCTTGGCCTGACTGGCACTCTGGGCGCGCTCGCGGGCCATCCGTTCGTCGTCGCCACGGCGCGCATCCGTGATGTCCCAATTGACGCCGATGCGCCGCAGCACCCGGCCGCTCGGGTCCTTGATCGGCTGCGATCGTGTTGCCAGCCAGCGCACGCTGCCGTCGGGCCAGATCACCCTGAACTGGCGGTTGCGCATCTCGTCGCCCAGGGTCGCGATGCCGGCGGCGCTGGCGGCCTGGGCCATTTCCGCGCGGTCGTCGGGGTGGACCATGGCCAACTTGTCGTCGGGATCGGGCACCTGCGACTGCGGTTCCCGCCCGCGCAAGTGCCACATCTGTTCGTCCCAGAAGGTCTCGCCGCTTTGCAGGTCGACCTCCCAGGTGCCCAGGCCGGCGCCACGTGCGGCCAGCGCTGCGCGCTCGGTGACGCGGTGCAGCGCCTGCTCGGTCTGGTGGCGCGCCGTCAGGTCGATCGCGATGCCGATCAATGCCAGCGGTGCGCCGTCTTCGTCGCGCAGCAGCGAGCGCCTGGACAGCACATGTCGCCAGCTGCCGTCCTGGCGCCGGTAGCGCGCCTCCACGTCGGTCGGTTCACCGGTGCGGATCGTGTGCTCGGCGGCGACCTCGAGGGCCGCCACGTCATCCGGGTGCACCATGGTGCGGAAATCGTCCGCCGACATGCCGTCGGACTTGAGATCGACACCCATCATGTCGCTGCCACGCGCGTTGTAGAGCATGCGCTGGGTTCGCAGATCGCGCACCCAACGCACCACGCCGGCCATGTCCTCGGCCAGTGCCAGCTGCGACTCGATCTCGCTGCGTGCGCGGGCCTGCAGCCAGACCTCGGTGTCGTCGACCACCACGCCCAGCACCTCGGCCGGCGAACCGTCGGGCTGGACCGATCCCACCACCCACTGCGACTGCAGGTGGCGCACGCTGCCGTCGGGCCGCCGCACGCGGTAGCGGTGCGCATACGACCCCGGAGTGCGCAGCGACGTTCTGAAGGTGCGGTCGACACCCTCGCGATCAGCGGCGTCGATCGCCTCGATCGCCTGCGCGAAATCGGGCGTGGCGCTGCTGGGCGGCAGACCCCAGAAGCGGAACATATGGCGATCCCAGTGACCCTTCAGGGTGACCGGATCTCGGTGCCAGGTGCCCAGGCGGCCAAAGCCCTGGGCCAGGTCCAGCAGGGCCTGCTGGCGCTGCGACTCGGCGCGCAGCTGCACCGGCTCGTCGGCAGCTTCGAGGTTCAGCATCTGCGCCCCGTCACGCATCGCAGCCATGCGCAACGTCACCCAGCGCGCTGACGCCCGGGCCCGCCGCAGCGCGCCATCGGTCAGCGCAGCCTCGCCCTCGAAGGCCGCCGCAAGAAAGGCGCCAGGTGCCGTGCACGATGCGCCCAGCAGCGTGGCAGCAGCAGCATTGCACCAGCGCACGCCACCGTCGGGCCCGAGCACCACGGCAGCCGTCGGCAGCGCGAGCAGGACATCGTGCAGATCGATGTCCGGGGTGGGCGGCGGTGCCGGGTCCGGCGCTGTAGGCATGTCGGGTCGGTTGGCGGCGCGAAGCTGTTCGAAGTATGCCCTTGCGGCAGGCCGGTGATCGGCGCTCGCGGGCCGGCGCCGACCGGCCACCGCGGGCCCGCTTCAGTGCAGGATCTTCTGCAGGAAGTCGCGCGCCCGCTCGGTTGCCGGTGCGTCGAAGAAGGCCTGCGTCGCGCCGATCTCGACGATGGACCCAGCGTCCATGAAGACGACCTTGTCGGCAACCTTCCTGGCAAAACCCATCTCGTGCGTCACGCACAGCATGGTCATGCCTTCCTGCGCCAGTTCGACCATCACCGACAAGACCTCATTGATCATCTCGGGATCAAGCGCCGAGGTCGGCTCGTCGAACAGCATCACCTCGGGGTCCATCGACAGCGATCGTGCGATCGCCACCCGTTGCTGCTGCCCGCCTGACAACTGCGCGGGGTACTTTTCGGCCTGCGACGTCAGCCCGACCCGCTCAAGCAGGGCCAGGGCCTTGGTTGTAGCCTCGGCCGCAGGGCGGCCCAGCACCTTTTCCTGCGCGATCGTCAGGTTGCGCAGGACCGACAGGTGCGGGAACAGCTCGAAACTCTGGAACACCATGCCGACACGGGTGCGCAGTTCGGACATCTTCATCTCGCCGCCCCGGATCGACTTCGACTTGAACAGGATGTCGCCCGACTGGAAGTCCTCGAGTCCGTTGATCAGCTTGATCAGGGTGGACTTGCCCGACCCCGACGGGCCGCAGAAGACCACGACTTCACCTTGCGCCACCGACACGCTGCAGTCGCGCAGAGCCTGGAACTTGCCGTACCACTTGGACACGTTCTTCAGTTCAATCATGTTGCATCCGTTGCTGGACCAGTTTGACGCTGGCACTCAGGGTCGAGCAGATCAGCCAGTAGACCAGGCCGGCGAACAGCAGCATCTGCACCAGGGTGCCGTCGCGCTCGCCCAGGCTGACCGCGTTGCGGAAGAAGTCGCCGAGCGCAATCACGTAGACCAGCGAGGTGTCCTGGAAGATCACGATGCACTGCGTCAGCAGGATCGGCAACATGGCCTTGAAGGCCTGCGGCAGGATGATGTAGCGCATCATCTGGACCGTTGTCATGCCGAGCGACCGTGCGGCAAGAAACTGCCCCCGCGACAAGCCCAGGATGCCGGCGCGGATGATTTCCGAAAAGAACGCGGCCTCCAGCATCGAGAAAGCCACCATGGCCGAGACCAGTCGGATGTCGACCGTGGGCGAGAGGTCGAACACGGCCTTCAGCAGCTGCGGCACGATGAGGAAGAACCACAGCAACAGCATGACCAGCGGGATCGACCTGAACAGCGCGACGTAGGCCTTGGCGAACAGCGCCAGGGGTTTGATGGCCGAGACCGCGCACAGCGCAAGCACGGTGCCCCAGACGACGCCGCAGGCGATCGCCACCAGCGTCACCTGCAAGGTGATCCAGGCACCGGCGGCCAGGATATGGCGCGATGCGATCAGGGCCTGCCAGTCGAAGTCGAACATGTCAATGCCCCATCAGGCCGGGCAGGCTGATGCGGTTGTTGATCCAGGCCATGAAGCGAAGGATCAGGAAGTTCAGCAACACATACGCCAGCGTGACGACGATGAACGATTCATAAGGCTGGGCCGTGAAGTCGACGAGCTGCTGCGCCTGGCGGCTGAGTTCGAGCAGGCCGATGGTCGACGCGATGGCCGAGTTCTTGGAGATGATCAAAAACTCGGACGTGAGCGGCGGCATGATGTGCCTGAAGACCTGCGGCAACATGACATGGCCGTAGGTTTGCGCCGTGCTGAAACCCATCGCAAGTCCCGCCTGTCTTTGACCGCGCGGCAGTGCCTGGATGCCGGCGCGCAACTGCTCGCAGATGCGCGAGCCGGTGTACATGCCCAGTGCCAGCACCGACACGACAAAGAACTGCACGTTAGGTTTGACGCCCTTGATCCAGTCACCAATGGCGGCGGGCAGGATCTCGGGCACGACGAAGTACCAGACGAAGAACTGCACGATCAGCGGCACGTTGCGGAAGATCGACACGTACGCGGTACCGATGGCCTGGCCGAAACGATTCGGCCAGGTGCGCATCACGCCGAACACGGTGCCCACCACCAGCGCCAGCGTCCAGGCGCACAAGGTCAAGCCCAGCGTGATGAAGAACCCGTGGACGATCCACTCGAGGTAGGTCGCGTTCTCGCCGGTGACGACCGGATCGAGCAGCACACCCCAGTTCCACTTGTAGCTCATGATGGATGCTGGAACCGACGCGTTGCTTCACAGGTCGGGCGGCCGTGCGCCGGGCCGCCGACTTCGATCAGGGCGTGACCCTGTCGTTCGGCTTGGCGAACAAGGCCTTCATCGTGTCGGACATCGGGAAGTCGAGATTCAGCTGCTTGGGCGGGATCGGCTTCATGAACCAGGTGTCGTAGATCTTTGCAGCCGCACCGGATGTCTCGGCTTTCGCGATGACCTCGTCGAGCAGGGTCTTCATCTGGCTGTCGCCCTTGCGCAGCATGCAGCCATAGACCTCGAAGGATTGCGGCGTGCCGGTGATCACGTAGTCCTTGGGGTCACGCGTCTTGGCGCGTTCGCCGGCCAGCAAGGCATCGTCCATCATCATCGCCTTGGCGCGACCGGTGGACAGCGTCAGGAACGACTCGCTGTGGTCCTTGGCGCTGATGACGTTCATGCCCATATTCTTTTCGGCATTCATCTTGCGCAGCAGGATCTCCGACGTGGTGCCGGCGCCGACAACCACCGTGTTGCCTTTCAGGTCGTCGAAGTCCTTGATGCCCGAATCCTTCTTGGCCAGCAGCCGCGTACCCACGATGAAGAAGCTGTTCGAGAAATCGACCTGCTTTTCACGCGACTCGTTGTGCGTGGTCGTGTTGCACTCGAAGTCGATGGTGCCGTTCTGCAGCAACGAGATCCGGTTCTGCGAGGTGATCGGCAGTTGCCGCACCTGCAGGCCGGGCAGCTCAAGCTTGTTCTTGATCTGGTCGAGCACCAGCCGTGTGATATCGGCCGAATAACCGATCGGCTGCTTGTCGTCGTTGTAGTACGAAAACGGAATCGACGCCTCGCGAAAACCCACCACCACGACACCCGAGTCCTTGATCTTCTTCAGCGTGCCGTCCAGCGCGGGGCCGGCAGCCTGGGCGGCCGCTATGCCGCCCAGCAGCGCCGCGGCGAGTACGGAGTGACCCAGTGCGTGGCCAGCGCGCTTGCAGCGGATGGAAGTTGATAGGCTCATGTCGGCTCCTGTTGCGGTGATGTGGCGGCCGGGCGATCAGCCCCGGCCCACCACGGAAGTGACGTCGATGACGTACATCTGACGTTCGTGTTCGTGCACGGAATCGATGCACACCTGCGTGCCGTCGTGGCGCCATCGCGGGTGCAGGTCGCAGCGGTTTTCCTTGCGCAGCCCGGGGTCGGCGTAAAAGCGCCCGATGTCGTAGCGCAGGTTCTGTTCGACGTCGTAGATGAGCAAGCTGCGCTCGTTGCTGGTGGGGTCGGGGTAGGTGTCGGTGAGCAACCAGCGCGTGTTCACCGGCGAAAACGACATGTGGCCGTTTTCGGTCAGCACGCCGGCGCCGATGACCTGTACTGGAGCGTTGTCGTCGTCCGTGTACAGGTGGTAGTGGATGCGGCCCTGATGCGGCCCCCAGACGATGATCGTGCGGTCATCGCGCCACAGCGGGTGCGAGATCTGGTACTCGGATTTTTCGTAATCGTAGGTGCCTACGGCGGCGGGATCGAAATCATCCGCCAGTTGCGGCAAGGGATGGTCTGAGCATTCGAGCAGACGCATGCGGCCACCGTCCGGGTCCATCGTGATCAGCCGGTGCAGAAAGCAGGTTTCGTCCTCAATGCGTTCGGTCCAGCGGTGCAGGAAGACGATGCGGCTGGACGCCGGATTGATCTCGATGTGGCTGACCCAGTGGATGGCCTTGTCCATCGACGGGCGGTGATGGAAGTTCTTCAACCCGTCGTAGCTGATCAGCAACCGGCTGGCACCGCTGGCCAGGTCGACATGGCGGATGCCGTCATCCGTTGGACAGGGCGGCATGTCGCAGCGCTTGCCGCCACGCTCGCTGTAGCCGATGGTTTCGTGCGTGATGAACAAGCGGCTGTAGTCGACCGTCAGCGCAAAGCTGCCGTCGGGCGCGGCCACGTAGATCGGTGTGTCCAGCTCACGCGTGTGGCCGCTGCGCAGGTTGAAGACGGCCGAACCAAAACCCGGGTAGGGCCCGGCGTGGCTGTCACGGCGAATGTTGTAGATGAATTGCGGATCATCGCCGCCACCCAGCCATTGCAGCTGGCACCCCATCTGCCAGTTCCAGGCTGTCGTGGTGCCGCAAGATTGAAAGCTGCCGCCGACGGTGCTGTCGAAGTAGCCCACCTCGGCCACCAGTTCGGGCGTCAGATCGGCATTCATCATCGCCACCCGGTTGGCCAGGATGCGACGGTCGCTGCGGTCCCAGACCGTCTTGTCGTAGTAGCCGAAAAAATGGTGCCGATCCCCGTGGCCAAGCCTGCGGATCGGACAAACGCGTTCGATGGTTCGGTGGTCGGTGCTCATGGCGCGATGGGGCCTGTCTTGCTGAAGGGTCACACCCGCCTCGGTCGACTTCTGCGCGAGATGGGTCGACGGGATGGGCTTGATCCCGTGTTGCTGAGAAGCATTCTAGGGACGGCCATCAATTCGGGATAATTCATTGATTGGCAGCGTCGATTCAGGATTGATATACCCCGGCCACCATGACCCGAGCGCTCAACTTCCAGCAGATCCAGGCGTTCAAGGCGGTCATGGAGACCGGCACCACGACGCGCGCCGCGCTGGTTCTCAACACCACCCAGCCCTCGGTCAGCCGGCGCCTGAGCGAACTGCGCTCGGCAACCGGACTCGACCTGTTCGATCGTTTCAATGGCCGCTTGCGCCCGACGCGCGAAGGCCTGCAGCTTTACCAGTCGGTGCGCAAGCACTTCGCCGGGCTCGAGAAAATCGAGTCGGCCGTGCAGATCCTGCGCAAGTCGGGCACCGGCGTTCTGCGCATCGGCGCCACGCCCACGCTGGGTGCCGGTCTGCTGCCCGAGATCATCAGTCGCTTCTTGCGCATGCACCCGGGCATCCACATCAACGTGCAGACCCTGGGCACACCGCAGCTGCTGGAATACCTGCGCCAGGATCTGGTGGATTTCGTGTTGACCACCGGTGCCATCGAGCATGACGACATCGTGTCGACGCGGCTGATGCGCGCCAGCGCCGTCTGCATCATCCCGAAGGACCATGAACTGGCGCGCGTCGACCATGTGGCGCTGGACCGGCTGCATTCGCACCGGCTGGTCGTCTTGAACGAGGCCGACGACATCATGATCGCGATGCGCGCGGCACTGGGCAAGCACCGCCAGCCCGACGACATCGTGATCGAGACCAACTCGTCGATCACGATCTGCTCGCTGGTCGCCGCCGGCGCCGGCGTGGGCATCGTCAACCCCTTCGTGGCCAGCACGTTTTCGGATCGGCTGGTGATCAAGGAACTGCGCCCGCGCATCGCGATGCAGGTCGTGCTGGCCCGATCGATCACGCTGGCGCCGTCGCTGCTGACCCAGCGCTTCATCGAGCTGCTGAAAGCGGCGCCGGGCTGACGCCCGGTACCAGCCATCGAGCGGTGGCGGCCGCGGCTGGCCGTCGGCGCCCGCCGGCTCAGGCCTTCGGCATGCGGTGCAGCGCGCAGATCTTGTTGCCGTCGGGGTCGCGCAGATAGGCCAGATAGAGCCGGCCGAAACCGCCTTCGCGCGGGCCCGGCGGGTCTTCGCAGGTGCTGCCACCGTGTGCGAGTCCGGCCGCATGCCAGGCATCGGCCTGCGCGGTCGTCTGGCAGGCAAAGCCGATGGTGCCGCCGTTGGCCACCGTGGCCGGCTGGCCGTCGATCGGCACCGACACCGAGAACACACCGCTGGGCGTGCGCCAGAAGACGCGTTGGCGGTCCACGGCGCCGGCGGGCACCCCCAGCGTGTGCAACACGGCGTCGTAGAAGGTCTTGGCCCTCTCCAGGTTGTTGGTGCCGATCATGATGTGAGAAAACATGCTGCGGGGTCTCCGGGTGGGCGCATGGGGCGCGGGGTTGGCATCGGGTGGCGCTCGGGCAGCCGGGCGACAGGCGCGGTCGATTGTGCGGCCTTGCCGCGAGGCCTCAGAGCTTGTGAACCTATGCATCATGCCCGCGCTGGGGTGGCCAAGGGCGCTGCGCAAGGCGCGGCGCGCAGCCCATGTTCAGGACCTGGGCAAGCGGCGCAACGCGGCCCAGCGTCCTTGGGTACCCCAGCCCTTACTCATAAGTCAGTAAGTTAGAAGACATAAGTGGAACTTTTGGGGGCGCAGAATCAGACGCTCCATGAAGCGAGACGGACGAACACTTGGCCACGAGACGCTCGAAGAGATGCGCGTTTTGGCAGTGCAGCGCATGAACGAAGGAGAACGGCCAGCCGATGTTGCTGCGTCATTCGGACTGCATCGATCGTGGGCGTTCAAGTGCCGCGCGGCGGCCAAGGGTCGCGGCAAGGGGTTGAGGGCGCTGAGGTCAACCAAGGCCACGGGCAGGCCACGCAAACTCGGCCCGACGCAGGAGCGGCAGGTTTTTCGGTGGGTCAACGGCAGAACCCACAACAGTACGGGTTTGACTTCGGACTGTGGACGCGCCAGATCGTGCAGTTGCTCGTGCTCGAGCGCTCGACATCCGGCTGTCCTTGGCCAGCGTCGGGCGATGCTGGCGCGGCTGGGGCTGACGGCGCAAAAGCCGCTGCAGCGCGCCTACCAGCGCGATCCCAGGCCATAGAACATTGGCGGCGGGTGGCGTACCCGGCCATCGCCGCCCAGGCGCGCAAGGAATCGGCAGAGGTGTTCTTCTGGGACGAGTCGGGGTTTCGGGCCGACGCCGTGCATGGCAAGACGTGGAGCCAGCGTGGTCACACGCCGGTGGTGCATCGGCCCGGTCAGAGGCAGAGCGTCAGCGCCGCTTCGGCGGTCAATTCAAGGGCGCGTTCTGGTTTCAGACTTATCAAGGCGCTCTGACGGGCGAACTGTTCGTGGAGTTGCTGCGCAAACTCATGTGCCGACGCAAGAAGCCGGTGCATCTGGTCATCGACGGCCTGCCTGCGCACAAAGAAGGCGCTCGTCAAGCACTACGTGGTCGGCACTCAGGGTCGTCTGACCTTGCACTTCTTGCCGGGGTACGCGCCGGAGCTCAATCCGGACGAACTGGTTTGGAGTCACACCAAGCGAACCGGCGTGGCGCGCCGACCGCTGCGAAAGGGCGAAAAGCTCGAACAGCGAGTCAATGAGCAATTGCAGGCCGTTGCCGAAGATCCAGAGCTCGTTCGCTCATTCTTCGGTCACCCATCTGTCGCCTATGTTTCTGACTTATGAGTAATGTGGAAGACAGCAATCGCCGAGCGCACAAACGCCTGGCCTGATGCCGGCCACAAGGCTAGAAACGCGGCTGCGGCGGATCAGGCGGCTGCAGTTTCGGCCATGAAGCCATGCTTGCGCAGCATCTTCATCCACCGCGGTGCATTGCGGGCCACGCTCAAGGCCTCGTAATCGACGGTCTTGTCCTTGTAGTGCGTGCCACTGGAGAGCATGGCGTAGATGGTGCGCAGCATCTTGTGCGCCAGCGCCACGATGGACTTTTTGTGTCCCTTGCGGATCGCCAGCGACTCGAACTTGGCCTGCAGCGCGCAGCGCGTTCGGGCCGCCGCCTGGGCGAACTCACACAGCAGCCGGCGCACCCAGGCATTGCCGCGTCGAATGCGCCCGCTCTTGCGTTTGCCGGCACTCTCGTTATTGCCTGGGCAGATGCCCACCCACGAGGCCAGCCGCTCGGCACTGCCGAAGACGGCCATGTCCGCACCGATCTCCACCAGCAGCATCGCCGCACCCTGGAGGTCGATACCGGGAATGGTCTGCAGCAGGTTCAGTTGCGGCTGCCACGCCTTCAGCCCCTCCAACAGGTACTGGTCCATGCGGGCGATGCGCTGCTCGATCTGTTCGATGTGCTGCATGATCTCTTCGGCCACGAAGCGGTGCACGGCACTGAACTGCTCGGTGCTCAAGGCTTCGAACAGTTCCTCGCGACTGGCGCGCAGCCGGCCCTTGCGGTCCAGCACCGCGTGCATCGGCTGACCCGCAATGAGGGCCTTGACCATGGCCCGTGCGCTGGCACCGTGGATGTCGGCCACCACCACGTTGATGCGCATGCCCGCGTCCACCAGCACCTTGTGCAGCCGGTTCTTCTCGGCGCTGCACATCCCCACCAACTTCTGCCTCTGGCGCGCCACCAGGCGAAGCTGGCGAAAGTCCACCGGTGGGATGAACGACGCGCGCAGCAGCCCAGCGCGCGCCAGCGTGGCCAGCCACTGCGCGTCAGCCATGTCGGTCTTGCGACCCGGCACGGTCTTGACGTGGTGCGCGTTGACGACCCAGGCGATGATCCCCACCGCCTCCAGCGCCGCAAACGGGCTCTTCCAGTACACGCCCGTGCTCTCCATGACGACAACCTCGGGCCTGAGCTCCAGCGCCCACTGCGCCAGGGCGCGGCGGTCACGCTTGAATGCGCCGAAGTCGCGCTTGGTGACCTCCACCCGGCCGTCGTCATGTTCGACAACGGCGCAGGCGGTGATCTTGGCCTGGTGCACATCCAGCGCGATGACGCGCTTGTGCATAGCGGTCAAATCCATTGCCAGCCTCCTGCAGCTTGAAGAACAATCACAAGCGTGCGGAGCCAGGGCAGGTGCCGCCGACCAACGGCCTGCCGGGCACGCCCGGCGGCTCTCTTTACTCATAAGTCAGAAACATAGGCGACAGATGGGTGACCGAAGAATGAGCGAACGAGCTCTGGATCTTCGGCAACGGCCTGCAATTGCTCATTGACTCGCTGTTCGAGCTTTTCGCCCTTTCGCAGCGGTCGGCGCGCCACGCCGGTTCGCTTGGTGTGACTCCAAACCAGTTCGTCCGGATTGAGCTCCGGCGCGTACCCCGGCAAGAAGTGCAAGGTCAGACGACCCTGAGTGCCGACCACGTAGTGCTTGACGAGCGCCTTCTTGTGCGCAGGCAGGCCGTCGATGACCAGATGCACCGGCTTCTTGCGTCGGCACATGAGTTTGCGCAGCAACTCCACGAACAGTTCGCCCGTCAGAGCGCCTTGATAAGTCTGAAACCAGAACGCGCCCTTGGAATTGACCGCCGAAGCGGCGCTGACGCTCTGCCTCTGACCGGGCCGATGCACCACCGGCGTGTGACCGCGCTGGCTCCACGTCTTGCCATGCACGGCGTCGGCCCGAAACCCCGACTCGTCCCAGAAGAACACCTCTGCCGATTCCTTGCGCGCCTGGGCGGCGATGGCCGGGTACGCCACCCGCTGCCAATGTTCTATGGCCTGGGGATCGCGCTGGTAGGCGCGCTGCAGCGGCTTTTGCGCCGTCAGCCCCAGCCGCGCCAGCATCGCTCCGACGCTGGCCAAGGACAGCCGGATGTCGAAGCGCTCGAGCACGAGCAACTGCACGATCTGGCGCGTCCACAGTCCGAAGTCAAACCCGTACTGTTGTGGGTTCTTGCCGTTGACCCACCGAAAAACCTGCCGCTCCTGCGTCGGGCCGAGTTTGCGTGGCCTGCCCGTGGCCTTGGTTGACCTCAGCGCCCTCAACCCCTTGCCGCGACCCTTGGCCGCCGCGCGGCACTTGAACGCCCACGATCGATGCAGTCCGAATGACGCAGCAACATCGGCTGGCCGTTCTCCTTCGTTCATGCGCTGCACTGCCAAAACGCGCATCTCTTCGAGCGTCTCGTGGCCAAGTGTTCGTCCGTCTCGCTTCATGGAGCGTCTGATTCTGCGCCCCCACAAAAGTTCCACTTATGTCTTCTAACTTACTGACTTATGAGTAATGTGGGCTGTCAGGCGCGCCCAAACCCGCAAGGGTCTGGGCAACGCTCGCAGGCAATCCTGGGTACGAGTGGTCGGCAGCGGGTCAACTTAGCGATCGCGGTCCAAAGTGCCATCAAAAATTCGACCAACCTCTACCCGCGCTGGCCCGCACACCCGCCAGTGTCTTCCATCATCCAGGGTGACCCGCCTGGGTCATGAGACTTAGGGTGAGGCCCCAGAACAGGCCCACCCGTCGTTGCAAGGCATCGCCGGGTCACCAACCCGGCTGCGCCTTGCGCCTAGATTGGGCCGGTTCTGGGGCCTCACGCGGGCACGATGCATAGGTTCACAAGCTCTCAGCCGCCTGGCAGGCTCAATTCGACGCGCAGCCCACCCAACGCCGCGCTGCCCAGAACCACACTGCCGCCGTAAAGGCCGACCAGCTCGTGCACGATCGCCAGGCCCAGGCCGCTGCCGGGCACCGACTCGTCGAGCCGCGCACCACGCGCGATCACGGCCGCGCGCTGGCCGACGTCGATGCCGGGGCCGTCGTCGTCGATCACGATCTGCAGCCGACTGCCGCCGTCATCCTGACGCGCCGACGCCGCCACATGAACCTGCCGCCGCGCCCACTTGCTGGCGTTGTCCAGCAGGTTGCCCAGGATCTCCTGCAGGTCCTGGGCCTCACCCGCAAAGGCCAGCTCGGGCGCCACCGGCTCGCAGACGAAGACCAGGCCACGCGCGGCATGCACACGTTCCATCACCCGCAGCAAGCCATCCAGCACGCCGGCCACCGGCACCCGGAACGACGGCAGGCCGTGCGCGGCCGCGGCGCGCGCGCGTGCCAGGTGCCAGTCGACCTGTCGGCGCGCCAGGCCCACCTGCTCCAGCACCAGCGGCGCCAGAGCTGCGGCCGCCTGCGGGTTGCGATCGGCGCTGGCCGCGGCCTGCGACATCGCCGCCAGCGGCGTCTTGATGGCATGCGCCAGGTTGCCGGCCTGCGTGCGCGCACGCTCGACAACCTCGGCGTTGCGATCGAGCACACGGTTGAAATCGTCCACCAGTGGCTGCAGCTCGTCGGGAAAGCGGCCGACCAGTCGCTGCGCCCGTGCGTCGTTGACGGCCGCCAGCGCACGCTGCAAGGCACGCAGGGGCGCCAGGCCCACGGTCAGCTGCGCGACGGCAGACGCGCCCAGCAGCAGCAGCTGCAACGCCAGCGATGCCGCCAGCACACCATTGAAGCGCGTCACGGCGGAATCGGTCGCTTGCAGGTCTTGCGCCACCAGCAATCGCCACGGCGCGGCCGGACCGTCGTCGCGCCTGACGGTGCGTTCGACCAGCAGCAGCCTTGATCCGCCCGGGCCGACCACCTCGTGCGTGTGCACCACGCCATTGGCCAGCGCATCGGCAGGCGCGACCAGGGCCACGTCCCAGAGCGAGCGCGACCTGAGCACGCCACGCTGCGCTAGGCTGTGGCCGCCGTCCAGCTGCCAGTACAGACCCGAATAGGGGCGCGACCAGCGTGGGTCGGTCAGGCTGGCGGGGTCGATCTGCGGCTGCCCCTGATCGTCGAATTCGAGCCGTGCCGTGAGCTGATCGAGCTGGGCCGTCAAGGCGACGCCGAACTGTCGCATCACGTGGTCTCTGAACAGGCCGGCCAGCAGCACGCCGGCCAGCAACAGCGCCAGCGCCAGGCCCACCAGCGTGGCCACCAGCAGCCGAAAGCGCAGCGATCGCGCCCAGCGGCTGCCTGGTTTCAGGGACATGCGGCACCGACCAGGCGGTAGCCCATGCCGCGCACGGTCTCGATGGTGTCGGGTGGCAGCTTCTTGCGCAGGCGGCCGATGAAGACCTCGATCGTGTTCGAGTCGCGGTCGAAGTCCTGCGCGTAGAGGTGTTCGGTCAGCTCGGTGCGCGACACCACGTGGCCGGGCCGGTGCATCAGGTACGACAGCAGCCGGTATTCATGGCTGGTCACGGTGACCGGTTGCCCGTTCGACGTGACACGGCCGCTGCGGGTGTCCAGGCTGAGCGCGCCACACTGCAGCACCGGCGCCGCCAGGCCCTGCGCGCGCCGGATCAAGGCACGCACGCGGGCCAGCAACTCTTCCAGGTGAAACGGCTTGGCCAGGTAGTCGTCAGCGCCGGCATCGATGCCGGTCACCTTGTCGTGCCAGGCATCGCGTGCAGTCAGGATGAGCACGGGCATGCTGTGACCCTCGGCGCGCCAGCGTCGCAGCACCGACAGACCGTCCAGCACCGGCAGGCCCAGGTCGAGCACCACGGCGTCGAAGGGCTCGGTCTGGCCGAGATGAAGCGCATCCTGGCCGTTGGCGGCTTCATCGACCGCGTAGCCGGCCTCGACCAGGCCAGCGCGCAGTTGCGCGCGCAAGGTGGGTTCGTCCTCGACCAGCAGCAATCTCATGGGTTGGGTGGTTCGCGGCGCTGCATCAACGGGCCGGGTCGACGGGCGGTGGGGTCTTGCTTGGCGTCTTGCGCTGGACCTTGCGCTGGTCTTTGCGCTTGAGCTCAAGCACCTGGCCGGTGGCCGCGTCGACCTCCAGCTTGAGCAACTGCCCGTCGGTCTGCAGCAGCTTGAGCTCGTAGATCCAGCGGCCGTCTTCGCGCTCGAGTTCGAGTTCGAGCACCTGGCCCGGGTGTGTGCGCTGCAGGCGTTCGAGCAGCGTCGCCAGCGGCAGCACCTCACCCGCCTGCACGGCCGCACGCGCACGCTCGTGGTCGACCTTGTCGCCGGCCGCTGCCGGCAGTGGCAGTACCGGCGCCCACGCCAGAAGCAGCAGGGCGCCACGCACGATGCGGGCAGCAAGGCGGTTTC
This sequence comes from Rubrivivax sp., assembly GCA_016707445.1. Taxonomy (GTDB): domain Bacteria; phylum Pseudomonadota; class Gammaproteobacteria; order Burkholderiales; family Burkholderiaceae_C; genus Rubrivivax. The sequence continues at coordinate 125,636 of JADJHR010000003.1, read as the reverse complement.
GGATGCGGTGCAGACTCACACCCGGATTGTCCATGCGCGCAACTGAACCGCAGATGAACATCTCGCGCCCCGGTTCCGGCTCAACGGCTCGCCGGCGTCGTGCGATCCTGATCGGCACGACGCGCGCGCTTGAGCTCGGTCTTCGTCACTTCTCCGGTCAGCGCACTGACATCGAGCTCGACACGGCGGCCTTCGCGGTCGACTGCCTTCACCTCGTAGCCCTTGCGCTTGCGCTCGACCGATTCAATGCCGGTGTAGCCGGCTGCTTCCAGGCGCTGCACGATCTGCAGCATGCTCAGGCTGGGCGCCGGGGTGGCGGTGGCCGGTTGTGCACTGCCTTGGGCCAGCACGGTGGGGACAGCCGCCACGCCGGCAGTCAGGGCTGCGGCAACGGCGAGGACGGCAAAGACAGCTTGCTTGCGCATGGGGGTACTCCTTGAGTCTTGGGGTTGCAGTCGTTTCTTCGACCGTGCCCACATGCTGCAGGGCGTCGCCTGAACCGCATCTGAAGCCGGCGTTCAGGCTGCGTTCAGGGGCACCGGCTCCCAGGCGCCACCCGGCCGGTAGCGCCAGACCCCTGCGTCTTCCCTTGCGTCGTCCTCCAGTCGGAACAGATGCAGCCAGCCGTTGTCGACCAGCTGGCGCACCGTCTCCTGCCGCGCGATGACCTCATCGATCGGCGCCTGCGGGGCCTGGATGTACACGCTCAGCCGCAGCGGCGTATGGCGAAAGCCCTGGCCGTCGTGCAGCGACTGCATCGGCAGCCCGATGCGCAGGTCACCACCATTGCCTTCGAACACGCCGACGTTGCCGCCGACGACGTTGTGCAGCAGCTTGTTGCCACTGCCATAACGCAGGTTGTCGACGGTGGACGCGTGGTACTGCAGGTTGATCCAGTTCGTCACCACCATCGGCGCCGTCATGATCAGCTCCAGCAGCTTGAAGCCAGCGTCGCGCTGCCAGGCGTAGTCGTGCAGGAAGCTTCGACCCGCCAGGTTCAGGTGCCGGCTGCGGCTGCGCGGCGCGACGATGAAGGCGGCGCAATCGGCCAGGCCCCATTCGGGCCGCACCTGGGCCCAGTCGCTGCCGCGTGAGGCCACGGCAGCGTGCAGCGCATCGGCGTCATCGACCCGGGCCGACAAGCCCAGCGAAGGCGCACGCTCGGCACGTGCACGCTGCCCGGCATCGGCCAACCAGCCCTGCAACCGCACCAGGTCAGGGGCGTGGCTGGCCGGCAGCAGGTCGACATCGAACAGCTGCAGATCGTCGGTGGTGGTGTTGTGCAGGCCGGCGACAAAGCAGCTGCTGTCGGGCACCGTCAGGCCGCGCGGGAGCAGGCCCCGGCGCACCGCGGCGTCGTTCAGCAGCAGGGCCAGCACACGTGCGTTGACCTCGCCGGTCTGGCCCCCGCAGGCGCCGCAATCCAGCCCGGCGGCATGCGGGTTGTTGCTGCTGCTGCTGCCATGGCCCGCGATCAATACCAGGCGTGCCAGGCCCGAAGTCAGGCCCATGGCACCCAGTGCGGTGGCCGCCAGGTCGACGCGTGCATCGAGATCGAGGGTCGGCAGGGTCGGCAGGCGTGGGCGCAAGGGGCTGCGCGGATGCGCCGGCAGGCCGGACTGCTCGACCGGGACCGGCATCGGCCCGCCGCTGCCGATGCGCTGCAGCAGCTTGCCGGCAAACAGCCATCCGCAAGACTCGACGAAGGAAAAGCCCGACCCCGCGCCGCTGCGAAAACCCTGCCAAATCTGCCGCCATTGCAGCTTGCGCCGCCGCTGCAGGGCCAGCACCTCGCCCAGGCCCGGCGCGTCGCACTCGTCGGTGACGCACAGGGTGGGCGCCAGCAGGCCGGGCAGTTGCGGGCGCGACATCTCGCTGCCCAGCGGGCGGTAGGCCACGGCCATGGCAAAGAAGCCGGCGAAGCCCAGCGTCTGCAGCGCCGGGCTGCAGGCTTCCAGAGCACGGCGGTAGACCTCGGACCGCACATCGATGCAGAACACCGCCTGCACCGCGGGCGGCGCGGCCGCGTGCTCAGCCGCAGCCGGTGCCCGTGCCAGACCACGGCACAGCGGCTCCTGGTCGCTGCGTTCGAGCGCCGCCTGCCACAGCCAGTCGATCTCTTGCGCACGCTGGGCGCTTGCAATCACGCGGTCGCAGCCGCTCCAGACCTTGGCCAGCCGGTCGGCCACGCCGAGCGCGGGATGGCCGTCGTGCAGCAGCCATTCCCAGGCCAGACGCACGGCCAGCAGCTGCACGATCTGCGCGTCGTCGTGTTGCACCAGCCGCGCCTGCCAGCGCAGGTAGGCGCACCACGAGGCCCAGCCGTTGATGCTCATCAGCAAGGCACTGAAGTAGGACTCGGTGGCGGCCGCAGGCAGCTGCAGTGCCTGCCGGGCGGCGGCAATCAGTGCCAGCGCATCGGCCGGCAGCGCGGCCACGCGGGCGCTGAAGCCCGGGTAGGCCATCAACATGGCCGGGCCCAGGTCGTGCACCGCCTGCTGCCGCCAACTGGCGTACAGGCCCTCGCTGCGGTCGGGGCCCAAGGCGGCCTGGCCCTGGTCGAAATAGGCCGCACAGTGCTGACTGACATGCTGCGTGATGTAGTCGCGCCAGGCCACCGCATGCCCGACGTCGCGCTGCTCGTCCACCAGGTCGGTGGCCAGGGGCAGGCGCGGCGGCAGCATTGGCTGGCCGTCGAGCCCGGCCAGCAGTTCGTCCACCGTGCAGCGGGCGCCGGCTGCAGCGATGGCGGCCTGCAGGTGTTCACGCCGCACGCGGCCCGACTGCCACTGCGCGCGGTAGCCGTCGCGCGGCATCAGCATCGGGCTGCCTGACAGTGCGGCCAGTTGCGCGGCCGCTGCAGGAATCAGCCGGTCGCGCAGGCCCCAGTACGGGTTGACCGCGATGAAACGGTCCAGCGGCCAGGTCGGTGCGATGCGCGCACACGCGCGCTCGATGGCCGTCTGCAGCGCGGTGTCGGGTGGCGGCAAAGACGCGGTGTGCGCGGTATCGGCAAGGGTTTGCATCGGCGGGCTCCGAGAAGGGTTTCGTGCGTTCAGAGTGCGTTCAGATTTCGGTCGCGACGCCGGTGGTCGACGTCTGCGACTGCGTCCGTGCGGCAGGCGGGGCCGGCAGGCGCGCCGGCCACACGCGAAAGGTCAGTCGAGTGAACAGTTCGTCGAGATACAGACCGGCGAACAGCGCCGGGTAGAGCCGTCGTGCCAGCGCCCCCTGCGGCCGGGCGCGCAGCGTGCCTTGCACGACGAACAGCGCCAGGAAGCAGACCATCACCGAGCCCGCCAAGGCCCATCCCGCTGGCGCAACATCGCTCGCGTTGCCCAGGATGTGGCCGAATGCGGCATGCAGCCCGAAGTAGGCCAGCGCGAGCGCAAACGCCGCAGCGGGGCCGGCCAACGGCCAGAGCCCCTCGGCACGTTGCACCGTGCCCGTGAGCAGCGGCACCAGCGCCAGCGCCAGGATGAACATCAGCGCCCACAACCCCGGCGCTGCGGCCGCGGTCAGCCCCCAGGCCAGGGCAGCCAATGCCACCAGCGCCAGGCCGGCCAGCGCGCCGAGCAGCCAGGCCCGCAGGCCCGGCACCGGTTCTGCCGGCGTCATCTGGTGCAAACGATTGTGTTCGACCGCCGTACCGGCGGCGAGAAAGGCGTGCGCCTTGTAGAGCGAATGCGCCACCAGATGCAGCAGCGCCAGCTCGTGCAGGCCCAGCCCGCATTGCATCAGCATGAAGCCCATCTGTGCGCAGGTCGACCAGGCCAGGGCAACCTTGATACTGATGCGCGTCATGGCCACCAACGCCGCCACCACGGCCGTCAGGCTGCCGACCACCACCAGCAAGGCCTGTGCGGCCGGCACGTCGGCCACCAGGGCACCGACGCGGATCAGCACGAAGCCACCCAGGTTCACCACCCCCGCATGCAACAGCGCCGACACCGGCGTCGGCGCCTCCATCACCTGGATCAGCCAGCCGTGCACCGGCAGCTGCGCACATTTGAGCAGTGCACTGGCCGCCAGCAGCAGCGCCGCTGCCTGCAGCGCTGCGGGCAGCTGGGGCAGCGCGCGCGCAGCGGCTGTCGCGCGGTCGATCTCCAGCGTGCCGAGCTGATGGTGGATCAGCGCCACGGCCGCCAGCAGGCACAGGTCGGCGACGCGGCTGGCCAGAAACTTCTTGTGCGCCGCGATCAGCGCCTGCGGCCGTGTGCGAAAGAAGGTCAGCAGCCCGTGCAGCGCCAGGCTGGTGGCCGTCCAGGCCAAAGCCAGCACCAGCAGGTTGTTCGTGATCACCAGCAGCGTCACCGACGCCAGCGTCAGACCCAGGCCGCGCAGGTAGCGCGGCTGCTCCGGCTCACCGTCCAGGCAGGTCCGCGAAAAGCCGACGATGACCCAGCCGATGAAGCTGACCAACAGCAGCATCAGGCCGCCCAGGGCATCGCTGCGCAGGCTGAAATGCAGCGCACCGGTCGGGCCGCGCAGCCCGACGGCGGCGCCTTCGACCAGCAGCCAGCCCAGTGACAGCAGCGCCGCGGCCACAGCCAGGGCGGCACCCGCGCGCATGAGGCGCCAGCCGATGGCCGGCCGCATCCCACAGGCCGCCACGGCTGCACCGACATACAGTAGCGGCACCAGCGCCAGCAGCGCAGCGCGCCAGGGCGAGAGTTCGAACAGGGTTGTGTCCATCGTTGCGATCTCGTGGGCGTGGAATTGGGGGCCACTGTGCCGCCGACACCGAGTTCCGTAAAATTCATTGTTTGCGAGGGTTCGTTTCAAAAAACAGATGCTTTGAGAGATGGCGCGACTTAACTTTCACCACCTGCACTACTTCTGGGCCGTGGCCAAGGACGGCAATCTGACACGCGCGGCGGCGCGGCTGCATGTGTCGCAGTCGGTGCTGTCGACCCAGATCAGGCGGCTCGAGGAACAACTCGGGCACGCGCTGTTCAACCGCGTGGGCCGGACGTTGCAGATCACCGAGGCCGGCCGCATGACGCTGACCTATGCCGAGTCGATCTTCAGCTCGGGCAACGAACTGCTGGCCATGCTGCGCGACGGCTCGCGACCCGAGCGCCAGGTGCTGCGCATCGGTTCGGTGGCCACGCTGTCGCGCAACTTCCAGGAAAACTTCGTCAGGCCACTGATGACACGATCCGACGTCGAGCTGGTGCTGCAGTCGGGCGGTCTGGACGAACTGCTGCGGCGCCTGCGCGTGCACACGCTGGACGTCGTGCTGTCCAACCGTCGCGTGCATGGCGACGCCGATCACCCCTGGCGATGCCGCAGCATCGCGCGCCAGCCGGTCAGCCTGGTCGGCCGGCCGCGCCGCAAGCGCAGCGCCTTTCGATTCCCCCAGGACCTGGCCGGACTGCCCCTGCTGCTGCCCAGCCGCGAGAGCGACATCCGCGCCGGCTTCGACCTGCTGTGCGAGCAGCACGGGCTGCGCTGCCATGTGCTGGCCGAGGTCGACGACATGGCCTTGCTGCGACTGCTGGCGCGCGACTCGGGCGCCGTGGCGCTGCTGCCGTCGGTGGTGGTGCGCGACGAACTGCGCAGCCGGCAGCTGGTCGAATACTGCGTGGTGCCCGACCTGATCGAAACCTTCTACGCCGTCACGGTGAAGCGCCATTTCGAACCCCCGCTGCTGAAGCAACTGCTGCAGCGCGACGAGATCGACGTGCTGGGCATGGGCGGCCCGCGCTGACGCTGCAGCCCAGCGAGTCCAACCTGTCAGACTGACGGCGTCACCATCACCGACCTTGATCCCATGAAGCGTTTGACCATGTCGCTGGACGACGGCCTGGCCGAGGCCTTCGACGCACTGGTGCGTTCGCGCGGCTATCAAAACCGGTCCGAAGCCTTTCGCGACCTGTTGCGGCAGGACCTGGGCAATGCCCGGCTTCGCGATCACCCCGATGAGCCCTGCGTCGCCACGCTGAGCTACGTCTACAACCACCACCAGCGGCAGCTGAGCCTGCGGCTGACCGACCTGCAACACGAGCACCACGAGCTGACGGTGTCGACCACGCACGCCCACCTCGACCACGACCATTGCATCGAGACCGTGATCCTGCGCGGCAAGACCGCCGCCGTGCGTGCCTTTGCCGAGTCGGTGATCGCCCAGCCCGGCGTCAGCCACGGCAGCCTGCACCTTGTGCCCATGGCCACGCGGCTTTCACACGGGCACGAACACCTCGGGCCGGTCACGGCCGCTGCGGCAGCGCAGGGCAAGCCGGCGAAACAGGCCAAACAGACCAAACGCACGAAGGCACGGCGCCCGCATGGGTGACGCGCTGCCGTCGGCCCGGGGGCCCGCACGCAGCCTGTGTGATACTTTCCAGATCCGTCATACCGCCTGCTGAATCGTTTCATGCACGATCTGCCCGCCGACTGGGGCGCCCTGTGCGCCCTGGTGTTCCTGCTCGGCATGCGCCATGGTCTGGACGCCGACCATCTGGCCGCCATCGATGGGCTGACCCGCATCAGCGCGCGACGACATCAGCGGCATGCCCGCTACTGCGGCGCCTTGTTCTCGCTGGGCCATGGCGCCATCGTGCTGACGATCGCGCTGCTGGCGGGCACCCTGGGCGCACGATGGGTGCCGCCAGGCTGGTTCGAGCTGCTCGGCGGTGGCGTCTCGATCGCCTTCCTGCTGCTGATTGGCCTGGTCAACCTGCGCGCCGTGCTCAAGGCCCCGGCCGGCGCGCCGGTGCCCTTGGTGGGTGTACGTGGCCGGCTGGTGGACCGGCTGCTGGGCCGCACCACCAAGTCATCCAGCCCGACCGCGGTGATGGGCGTGGGCGCGCTGTTCGCGCTGTCTTTCGACACCCTCAGCCAGTCGGCGCTGTTCGCAGTGATGGCGGTGCAGTTCGGTGGCGTCGCGCATGCGCTGACACTGGGGCTGCTGTTCGTGCTGGGCATGGTCATCAGCGACGGCGCCAACGGCTGGTGGATCTCGCGGCTGATCGGCCGCACCGACCGTCTGGCCGCGGTGGCGTCGCGAACCATGACCTTGGCCGTGGCCTGCGTGAGCCTGCTGGTGGCCGCGATCGGCGCCGCGCGCATGGCCTCGCGCTGGGTCGATGGCTGGCTGCAGGGCTCGGAGCTGACCATCGGCCTGTCGGTCGTGGCCCTGGTCGGCCTGAGCTATCTGCTGGCCTGCCGCAGGGCACCACCCCGCCCCGCCGACGCCGCAGGCTCCGTCGCTCGAACCTGAGCGCATGGCATCCGATTCAAGCGCCGACGCGTATGACATCGGTATTCGATGTTGCTCGACCGGGCAACGACCATCCCGTTCAGGCCCGACATGTCCCCAACCTTCCGAAACCTTCGCCCTTCGCTGGCCGTTGCGGCATCGCTGTTGCTGCTGATGCAAGGCGCCCGCGGCCAGCAGGCTGATCGCGTCGAGATTTCCGGCCGCCACTACGACAACGCCGTCGGCAGTTCGGACGCCGCCTCGCAGGGCACGATCCGCGCCGAACTGCTCAACAGCCGGCCGGCGCTGCGCCCGGGCGAGGTGCTCGAGTTCGTGCCCGGCATGATCGTCACGCAGCACTCGGGCGACGGCAAGGCCAACCAGTACTTCCTGCGCGGCTTCAACCTCGACCACGGCACCGACTTCACCACCTCCATCAACGGCATGCCGGTCAACATGCCCACACACGGCCATGGCCAGGGCTACTCGGATCTCAACTTCCTGATCCCCGAACTGGTCGACCGCATCGCGTACCGCAAGGGCCCCTACTTCGCGCAGACGGGTGACTTCTCGGCAGCCGGCTCGGCCGACATCGTCTACCGCACCGCGCTGGACCAGCCCTTTGCCGCGCTGACGCTCGGCCAGCGCGGCTTCCAGCGCCTGGTGGGTGGCGGCTCAGCGGACCTGGGCCTGGGCCTGAAGCTGCTGGGTGCGCTGGAACTGCAGCACAACGACGGCCCCTGGCTGGTGCCCGAGAACCTGCGCAAGGCGAACGCGGCACTGACGCTGAGCGGCGGCACCCGCGCCCAAGGCTGGAGCGCCAGCCTGATGGCCTACGACGCCAAATGGGACTCGACCGACCAGATTCCGCAGCGCGCGATCGACGCCGGGCTGGACCGCTTCGGCTCGCTGGACCCGACCGATGGCGGCCAGACGCAGCGCAGCAGCCTGTCGGGCGCGTGGCATCGCAACAGCGACGCCGGCACCACCAAGCTGCAGGCCTACGCGATCGACTATCGGCTCAAGCTGTTCTCGAACTTCACCTACGCGCTCGAACGGCCGAACCAGGGCGACCAGTTCTCGCAGCAGGACCGGCGCTTCATCGTCGGGCTGACGGCCAGCCATGCGATCGATCACCCTCTGGGTGGTCTGCCGGCACGCAGCGAGTTCGGCGTCACGCTGAGGCACGACCGCATTCGTGTCGGCCTGTTCGACACCGTCGGCCGCGACGTCACCGGCACCACGCGCGACGACAAGGTGCGCGAGACGCTGCTGGGCGTCTACGGCCAGACCTCGGTCGAGTGGACACCCTGGCTGCGCAGCATCGTGGGTCTGCGCGCCGACCAGGCGCGCTTCAATGTCGACAGCCTGAGCAACGCGGCCAATTCCGGTTCGGCATCCGACCACCTGGTGTCACCCAAGCTGTCGCTGATCCTGGGCCCCTGGCGCCGCACCGAGTTCTTCTTCAACGCCGGCCGCGGCTTCCACAGCAACGACGCACGCGGCACCACCGCGACGCTGGACCCGAAGACCGGCGATGCGGTCGACCGCGTCCCCGGCCTGGTGGCCGCACGAGGCTTCGAGATCGGCGCGCGCACCGAATGGCTGCCGGGCCTGCAGAGCTCGCTGGCACTGTGGACGCTCGACTTCGATTCGGAACTCGTCTACGTGGGGGATGCCGGCGCAACCGAGCCCAACCGTCCCAGCAAGCGGCGCGGTGTCGAGTGGAACAACCGCTACATCCCGCTGCCCTGGCTGCTGGTCGACGCCGATCTGGCCTGGACCCACGCCCGCTTCTCGGACGCCGACGCTGCCGGCAACCGAATCCCGAATGCCGTCGACAAGGTGGCGTCGATCGCCTTCACCGCGCGCGGCGTGGGCCCGTGGTCGGCCAGCCTGCAGTGGCGCTACCTGGGGTCCGGCGCGCTGATCGAAGACAACAGCCAGCGCTCGCGCTCGTCGCTGACGAGCAACCTGCGCGTCAGCCGCAACTTCGGCAAAGGCACCGAGCTGACGCTGGACGTCTTCAACCTGTTCGGCCGCAAGGTCAACGACATCGAGTACTTCTACGAGTCACAGCTGCCCGGCGAGACGGCGCCCGTGGCGGACCGTCACCTGCACCCTGCAGAACCCCGCACCCTGCGCCTGACCTTGCGCCATTCGTTCTGATCGCACCGACCCGCGACGGGGCGGGCTCAGGTTCGGACCGAATGCGTGGCGCCGGCCCCGTCGGCGCTGTCGCCGAGCACCGTGCGCCTGAAGGCCTGCAAGGCCGGCAGGTCGCGCTCGGGTGACCACACGCAGCGCAGCTGCGAGGTCGCATCGCAGTCGGCCAGTGGTCTGAACGCCGCGCCGGCCAGGCCGGAACGCTGCAGCGGCGCCGGCACCACCGCCACGCCCATGCCTTGCGAGACCAATGCCACCACCGACAGCCAATGTCGCAGTTCATGCCGCACGCGCGGGTAGAAACCGGCTTCGGCACACAGCTCGATGATCTGCGCGTGATAGTCGGGTGAGACACTGCGCGAAAAGAGGATGAAGGGCTCGTCGCGCAGCTCGGCCAGGTGCAGCTTGCGTCGGCGCGCCACCGCGTGATCGGCCGGGACGCAGGCCATGAACGGCTCGGCAAAGACCGGCCGCGCCTGCAGCGAGGGCGGCGCGCGTCGCCCGTGCACGAAGGCAAGATCGAGCTCGCCGCGCGACAGCGCGTCAAGCTGCTGCTGCGAGTTCAGTTCGACCAGTGCCAGCTCGATGCCAGGGTGGGTCTTGGCAAAGGCCTGCATCCACTGCGGCAGACCGCGGTACAGCAAGGTGCCGACCAGCCCGATGCGCAGGCGCCCGACGGCGCCGGCGGCCACTTCGCGCGCCGTCACGCAGGCCTCGTCGGCACGCGCCAGCATGGCCGTGGCGTGGCCGCGAAAGGCCTGGCCCGCCGCCGTCAGCCGCACACCGCGGCTGTCGCGCTCGAACAGCCGCGTGCCCACGGCGTCTTCCAGCTGTCGGATGTTGACCGACAGCGGCGGCTGCGTCATGGCCAGCCGCTGCGCAGCGCGGCCGAAGTGCAACTCGTCGGCCAGCATCAGGAAACAACGCAGATGCCGGAACTCGAAACGTGAATCGATGACCATTCGCAGCAAGTATCGGCGGATCCAGAAGTCGAATTGGACACGAATCGACCGCCCCTCGATACTGCGACCGACCCCAAGGAGCCCCCGCATGACCCAGGCTGCAGAACATCCGGTGCCCGACCAGCGCGGCGCCAACCTCTACACCAGTGATGCCACGCTCGGTGAGCTGTTGTCGCTGTACCTGCCGGCCGACCTGCGGGCGCACCTCGAGCCGCACCTGGTGCAGCTCGGCGCGCTGGCCGGTGGCCCGCTGGACGATCTGGCGCTGACCGCCGACAAATGCCCGCCGACGCTGGAACACCGCACGCGCAGCGGCGTCGACGGCCAGCGCATCGTCAAGCACCCGGCCTATGTCGAGCTCGAGCGCGTGGCCTTTGCCCAGTACGGCCTGGCCGCGCTGTCGCACCGCGGCGGCGTGCTGGGCTGGCCGCAGGCCATGCCCGCGGCCGCCAAATACGCGCTGAGCTACCTCTTCGTACAGGCCGAGTTCGGCCTGTGCTGCCCGCTGTCGATGACCGATTCACTGACCCGCACGCTGCGCAAGTACGGCAGCGCGCAACTCATCGAGCGCTACCTTCAGCAACTGACCACGCAGGATTTCGACCAGCTGTCGCAGGGCGCGATGTTCATGACCGAGCAGGGTGCCGGCTCGGACATCGGCGCCACCACGGTGCGTGCCGAACCCGACGGCGACGCCTTCCGTCTGTGGGGCGACAAGTGGTTCTGCACCAACCCCGACGCCGGGCTGGCGATGGTGCTGGCGCGCATCGACGGTGCGCCGTCGGGCCTGAAGGGCGTGTCGCTGTTCCTGCTGCCGCGCCAGCTGCCCGATGGCAGCATCAACGCCTACCGCACCATCCGGCTGAAGGACAAGATGGGCACACGGTCGATGGCCAGCGGCGAGGTCCGGCTGGAAGGTGCACGCGCCTGGCTGATCGGTGAAGCTGGCCGCGGCTTTCAGCAGATGGCCGACATGATCAACAACTCTCGCCTGTCCAACGGCATGCGTGCGGCCGGGCTGATGCGCCGTGCCTGCAGCGAGGCCTTTTTCGTCGCCACGCACCGCCGCGCCTTCGGCCAGCGCCTGATCGATCTGCCGCTGATGCGTCGGCAGCTGCTGAAGATCCTGCTGCCCGCCGAGCAGGCACGCACGATGGTGTTCCAGGCTGCCGACGCGCTGCGCCGCGCCGATGCCGGTGAAGCCGACGCCTACGCGCTGGTGCGCATCCTCACGCCGATGATCAAGTTCCGCGCCTGCCGCGACGCGCGCCGCGTCACCGGCGACGCAATGGAAGTTCGCGGCGGCTGTGGCTACATCGAGGAATGGAGCGACCCGCGCCTGGTGCGCGACGCCCACCTGGGGTCGATCTGGGAAGGCACCAGCAACATCGTGGCGCTGGACGTGATCCGCGCGATCCGCCGCGAAGGCTCGCTGCCCGTGCTGGACCGGCACCTGCGCGGGCTGCTGGCCGCGACGCCGATGCAAGAGGGTGTGCGCCAGCGCTTCGAGCACGCGCTGACCAGCGCCGGCGCAGCCGCCACCCGCGTGGCCGAAGGCCATGGCCGCGACGACCATGCGGCGCGCCAGGTGGCGTCGGCGCTGTACCACTTGAGCACCGCCTGCGCGATGGCCTGGGAAGCCGGCCGCCTGGGCAGCGCACGCCGCATGCAGCTGGCGCAACTGGTGCTGCGCCACCGCGTGCTGCCGCAAGACCCGCTGGCCGTCGACGACGTGCCGACCTGGCTGCCCGCTCTGCTCGAGCCGGGGCACGGCCCGGCGCCGCAAGCCGTCGACGCCATCGATCTGCTCTGAACACGTTTGCCCTCACAACAACGGAGACAAGACCATGACCACCCGCCGCACCCTGATCGGCCATGCCGCCCTGGCGCTGACGACCTTGATGACCCTGACGACCCTGACGCCGCTGGCGCAGGCCGCCGACTTCCCCAGCAAGACCGTGACCCTGATCGTGCCCTTCGCGCCCGGCGGCCCGACCGACGCCATGGCGCGCATCCTGGCTGCCTCCTTGCGTGGACCCCTGGGGCAGACGGTGATCGTCGAGAACAAGGCCGGCGCCGGGGGCAACCTGGGCGCCGAGGCGGTGGCACGCGCGCCGGCCGACGGCTACACGCTGCTGTTCGGCACCTCGGGGCCGCTGGCCATCAACCAGTACCTGTACAGCAAGGTCGGCTACGACCCGCTGAAGAGCTTTGCGCCGGTGATCCAGGTCGGCTATCTGCCCAACGTGCTGGTGGTCAACCCGAAGGTGCCGGTGCACAACCTGAAGGAACTGGTGGCGCTGGCCAAGACACCGAACAGCTCGCTGAGCTATGCCTCGTCCGGCAACGGCGCGTCGTCGCACCTGGCCGGCGTGATGTTCAACCGCCGTGCCGGCACCGACATCCAGCACGTGCCGTACAAGGGCACGGGCCCGGCGCTGAACGACCTGCTCGGCGGCCAGGTCACGATGACCTTCACCGACGTGCTGACCGCGTTGCCGCACATCCAGGCCGGCAAGCTGCGCGCGCTGGGCGTGACCACGGCGCAGCGCTCGAAGGCGCTGCCGAACGTGCCCACGCTGGCCGAACAGGGCATGAAGGACTTCGATGTCAGCGTCTTCTTCGGCATCGTGGCGCCCGCCGGCACGCCGCCCGATGTGGTGGCGAAACTGAACGCCGCCTTCATCAAGGTGCTGGCCGACCCCGAGGTGCGCGGCCGGCTGTCGGCGCAGGGGCTCGAGCCGCCGGCCGACACCACGCCGGCGCAGTTGTCGGCCTACATGCGCAGCGAGTCAGACAAGTGGCGCGACGTGGTCAAGGCCTCGGGCGCAAAAGCCGACTAGACCCGGCGCGCAGCGACATGAACCAAGCAAGCACTGGCGCCGGCGCGCTCGCCGGCATCCGCGTCGTCGACGCGTCGCGCATCCTGGGCGGCCCGTTCTGCGGCCAGGTGCTGGGTGACCATGGTGCCGACGTGCTGAAGGTCGAGCCGCCCCAGGGCGACGACACCCGCGCCTGGGGCCCGCCCTTCGACGAGCGCGGCGTGGCGTCGTACTACCTGGGCCTGAACCGCAACAAGCGGCTGCTGACACTCGACCTGGCCTCGCCGGCCGGCCGCGAGCAGCTGCTGGCGCTGCTGGCCGGCGCCGATGTGCTGATCGAGAACTTCAAGACCGGCACGCTGGAGAAATGGGGCATCGGCCACGAGGTGCTGGCGCAGCGCTTTCCGCGCCTGGTGCACTGCCGTGTGTCCGGCTTTGGCGCCGACGGCCCGCTGGGCGGGCTGCCGGGCTACGACGCCGCGCTGCAGGCCCTGTGCGGCCTGATGAGCGTGAACGGCGAAGCCACGGGCGAGCCGCTGCGCGTGGGCGTGCCAGTGGTCGACATGGTGGCCGGCTTGAATGCCGCGCTGGGCGTGATGCTGGCGCTGCACGAACGGGCGCGCAGCGGGCGCGGCCAGTTCGTCGAGTCGGCGCTGTACGACGCCGGGCTGTCGCTGCTGCACCCGCATGCGGCCAACTGGTTCATGGACGGCCGCACGCCGCAGCGCACCGGCAACGCGCACCCCAACATCTACCCCTACGACACGCTGGCCACCGGCAGCGACCCGGTGTTCTTCGCGGTCGGCAACGACCGCCAGTTCGCCATCCTGTGCCGGCACCTGGGCGCGCCCGCAATGGCCGATGACGCCCGCTTTGCCCGTGCCGGCGCGCGCTCGCAGAACCGCTTGGCGCTGAAGGCCGAGCTCGAAGCCCTGCTGGCCGCGCACGATGGCCCGGCGCTGGCGCAGACCCTGGTGCAACTGGGCGTGCCCTGCGCGCCGGTGCTCAGCGTGCCGCAGGCGCTGCAGCACCCGCACACGCAGCACCGCGGCATGGTCGTCGAACTGCCCGGCGGCTACCGCGGCCTGGGCTCGCCGATCAAGCTCAGCCGCACGCCCGCCAGTTACCGTTTCGCGCCACTGGCCGAAGGCGACTCCTTCCTGCCGCAACAGGCCGCCAACGACGGCTGAAAACGATGCGGCCCGATGCGGCTGCACCGTGCGCTCAAAGGCGAAACCGGTAGCCGATGCCCGCCTCGGTCAGCAGGTGCCTGGGTCGGGCGGGATCGTCCTCGACCTTCTTTCGCAGGTTGGCCATGTGCACCCTCACGTAGTGGGTGTCTTCGGCATGGCCCGGCCCCCAGACGGCCTTCAGCAGCTGGCGGTGCACGATCACCCGGTCGGGCTGCGATGCCAGATGCGTCAGCAGCCGGTACTCGATCGGCGTCAGGCGCAGCGGCGCGCCGTTGCGCTCGACCACACGGCGGACAAGGTCGACGGTCACCGTGCCGAAACGAAGCACCGTGTCTGCCGACGACGAGGTCAGCGACTGCCGGCGCAGCTGCGCGCGCACGCGCGCCAGAAGCTCGCCGGCACCGAAGGGTTTGACCAGGTAGTCATCGGCACCGGCGTCCAGTGCGTCGATCTTGTCGGCTTCACCACTGCGCGCCGAAAGCACGATCACGGCAGCCGATGACCAGGTCCGCAAGTTGCGGATCAGGTCGATGCCGTCGCCGTCGGGCAGCCCGAGGTCGAAGATGGCCAGATCGGGGCGCCGGCTGCCGGCCTCGATCAAACCGCGTTCCAAGGTGGCTGCCTCGAAGACCTCGTGGCCCTGCGACTCCAGCGTCATGCGCACGAAGCGTCGGATGTCGGGCTCGTCTTCGACCACCAGCATGCGGGCACGCAGTTCCATCGGTTCATCCTAGGGCAAGCACGCTCGAGCTGCCGTCGTCCAAGGGTGGTTCGCCGCGCGGAAGCGTGATCGTGAAGCGGGCACCTTCGACGCCGTTCGCTTGCTGCCGGTTCTCGGCACGGATGGCGCCCTGGTGCGCCAGCACGATGGCGCGCGCGATCGCCAGCCCCAGCCCGACGCCGGACGTCGCGCTCTCCTTGCTGCCACGCTCGAACTTGTCGAACACCGCGGCCTCGCGTCCGGCAGGCAGGCCGGGCCCGAAATCGTCGACATGAACCGTCACCGCCGACGACGAGGCCGACGCGCTCAACACGATGGCGCTGCCGGCGGGCGTGTACTTGGCCGCGTTCTCCAGCAGGTTGACCAGCACCCGCTCGAACAGCGCCGCGTCCAGGTGCAGCAGCGGCAACCCGTCGGCCAGTTGCACACGCACCGGCCGGCCCCGCAGCGCTGGCGCGCAGGCCGCCAGCGCACTGCCGACCACCTCTTCCAGCGGCTGCCACTCGCGGCGCAGCGGCAGCGCGCCGGCCTCCAGGCGCGCCATGTCCAGCAGGTTGTTGACCATCGCATTCATGCGCAGCGCCGACGCCCGGATCGACGTGACCACCTCGCTTTGCACCGGCGCCAGCGCAGGTGGCGTCATCACCAGCGTGTCGGCCAGGCCGACCAGCGCCGCCAAGGGCGTGCGCAGGTCGTGCGAGATCGCCGACAGCAGCGAGTTGCGCAGGCGCTCAGATTCGATCTGCACGGTGCTCTTCTGCGCCACCTCGACGTAATGGATGCGCTCGAGCGAGATCGCCAGCAGCGACGCGCAGGTGTCCAGCAGCCGGCGCTGGTCCGGGCCCAGGGTGCGGCGGTCGAGCGGCTGCACCGCCAGCACGCCGCGCAAGCGCATCGGCGCCTTCAGGGGCAGCACCAGGCAGGCACTGGCGGCCAGGGTATCGGTGCCGAAACCGGCCGGCTCACCGCGGTCGAACGCCCATTGCGCCACCGCCTCGTCGACCGCCGCCGTGCCGCCCTGCAGCGCCAGCAGTCGGTCGTTGTCGTCGGCAGCGAGCAAGGTCGACTTTGCGCGGAACTCCGACGCCAGGAAGCGCGCGCCGATCTGTGCCACCTGCTGGGGCATCAATGCGGCCGACAGATCGCGCGACATGTCGTACAGACCCCGCATGCGGTGCTCGCGCTGCGTGGCGGCCTCGGCCTGCACCTTCAGGCCAGCGGTGAGCTGACCGATCGCCAGCGCCACCACCAGCATCACGGCGAAGGTCACCAGGTACTGCACGTCGCTGACGGCAAAAGAGAAGCGCGGCGGCGCGAAGAAGAAGTCGAACAGCGCCACGCCGAGAAAGGCGGCCAGCACCGCCGGCCCCCGGCCGTAGATCCAGCCCACGCCGACCACGGCGAGCAGGAAGATCATCACGATGTTGGTCAGTTCCAGCACGCCCAGCAGCGGCGTGGCCAGCAGCGCAGTCAGCGCGCAGGCCGCCATGGCCGCGGCGTAGCCGCGCCAGGGGAACTCACCGGCCAGGACCCTGGACGCCTGCGGCGTGTCTCGTTGCCGCGCAGCTGCCGGCATGGCCACCTTGCACCACATCGAGGTCATCGGCCAGTTCGGCGATTCGATCGGCCGACGAAATCTGCCAGGGCCAGCGACGCCGCGTTCTGCCGATCACCAGGCGCGACAGGTTGTGCTCGCGCGCATGGCGCACGAGCGCCGCCACGGCCCCCGGTGCCGCTGGCGTGGCGACCGTGGCGCCGAGCTCCTGGGCCAGCTTCAACACCCGCATCGCCTGTTCGCGCCGACCCTGCGGCAAACGGTGGACCGCAGGCGTCTCGACATGCACGGCGTGCCAGGGCACGTCGAGCTGCGCCGCCAGGCGCGCGCAGGCCCGCACGACCTTCTCGCCACCTTCGCCGGGGCCGACACAGGCCAGCAGCGCCTCGCGGTTGGGCCAGACCGACTGCACCGAGCTGCGCCGCCGGTAGGCCTGCATCTCGTCGTCGACGCGGTCGGCCGTGCGCCGCAGCGCCAGTTCGCGCAGCGCCAGCAGGTTGCCCTTGCGGAAGAAGTTGCCCGCGGCCCGCTCGGCCTGCGCCGGCAGGTAGACCTTGCCGGCCTTCAGCCGCTGCAGCAGTTCGTCGGGTGGCAGGTCGACCACCACCACCTCGTCGGCCTCGTCGAACAGCCGGTCGGGCACGGTCTCCCAGACGCGGATGCCGGTGATGCCGCTGACGATGTCGTTCAGGCTCTCCAGGTGCTGCACGTTCATCGTCGACCAGACGTCGATGCCGGCGTCGAGCAGCTCTTCGACGTCCTGCCAGCGCTTGGGATGGCGCGAACCCGGCGCGTTGCTGTGCGCCAGTTCGTCCAGCAGAACCAAGGGTTCGGCGTGGTCCTTGGCCCAGGCCAGCGCCGCGTCGAGATCGAACTCATGCAGCACCCGTTCGCGGTACGCAACGGCCTTCAGCGGCAGCCGCGGCAGGTCGCGCGCCATGGCCTCTGTGTCGGCGCGGCCGTGCGTCTCGACCAGCCCGACCGCCAGCGCCGTGCCCTGCGCCCTGGCCGCGAGGGCCGCGCTCAGCATCGCGCAGGTCTTGCCCACGCCGGCGCAGGCCCCGAAGAAGATCTTCAGCTTGCCCCGGCGCTCGCGCGCCGCGTCCCGCTGCAGCTGCTGCAGCAGCCGGTCGGGGTCGGGGCGCCCGGTGGCTTCCGGCGTCACAGCCAGCCGGCGCGGCGGAAGCGCCAGAACAACAGGCCGGCCGAGGTGGCGATCGCACCCAGCGCCATCGGGTAGCCCCAGGCCCACTTGAGCTCGGGCATGTGTTCGAAGTTCATGCCCCAGATCCCAGCCAGAGCCGTGGACACCGCAAAGATCGCCGCCCAGGCGGCCAGCCGCTTGGTCGTCTCCGACTCCTCGATGGTGACCATCGACAGGTTGACCTGGATCGCCGTGCCGATGGTGTCGCGAATCGCATCGATGGCGCCGTTGATGCGGGCCAGGTGGTCGTGCACGTCGCGAAAGTATTCCTGCGTCTGCGCACAAACGGCGGGCACGCGCCCGCCGTGGAACTTGCCGGCCACTTCCAGCAAGGGCGCAACGGCATGGCGCAGCATCATGGCGCGCCGCTTGAGGGCGTACAGCCGCTCGATGTTCCAGCGCGCCGCACCGCGCTCGAAGATCTGGCCCTCGATGTCGTCGAGCTCGGTCTCGATGTCATCGAGGAACGGAAAGTAGTGGTCGACCGCGGCATCCATCAGTGCGTAGAACACGAACCCCGCGCCGTGCTTGAGCAGTTCGGGCTCGCGCTCGCAACGCTCGCGCACGGCCAGAAAACTCTGCTGGCTGCGGTTGCGCACCGAGAGCACGAAGTTCGGGCCGACGAAGATCGCCAACTCGCCCTGCTCCACCTCACCGCTCTCGGTGCCCAGCAGGTGCATCACCACGAAGATGGTGTCGCCGTACTCCTCGACCTTTGGCCGCTGGTGGCCGTGCCGCGCATCCTCGACCGCCAGGTCGTGCAGACCGAACTGCTGCTGCATGCGATGCAGTTCATCGTCGGTGGTATCGCGCAGTGCGACCCAGACGAAGCAGCCGGGCCGGTGCACCCAGTTGCCGATGTCCTCCACCGCGATGTCCGCCAGCTTGCGCCCGTCTTCGTAGGCCACGCAATTGATCAGCATGGGTCATGCCTCCGTCGTTGCGTGGCATCTTCCCATGCGCTCAGGGGCGGGCGGCATCGAGCGCCAGGTTCAGGCGCAGCACCTGCACCCGCGGCTCGCCGATGAAGCCGAACAGGGCTTGCTCGGTGTGCTGTTCGACCCGGTCGCGAACAAGGCGCTCAGGCAGGCCGCGCGCACGCGCCACGCGGGCCACCTGGTAGTCGGCCGCCGCGCGGCTGATGTGCGGATCCAGCCCGCTGGCCGATGCCGTGACCAGATCCACCGGCACCGGCGCGGTGTTGCCCGGGTCGACGGCGCGCAGGGCCTCGATCCGCGCCTTCACGGCCTCGGCCAGCGCCGGGTTGCTCGGGCCCTGGTTCGACCCCGACGAGTTGGCCGCGTTGTAGGGCATCGGCGAGGTCGCGGACGGCCGGCTCCAGAAATGCCCGGGATCGCTGAACGCCTGGCCGATCAGATCGGATCCCACGGCCTTGCCGTCGCGAACGATCAGGCTGCCGTTGGCACGTTCGGCAAACACAAGCTGCGCGATGCCCGTCACCGCCAGCGGAAAGGCCAGGCCGGTGACCAGGGACAGCGCGACGAACAGCGTGAGCGCGGGGCGAAGTTGAAAGTTCATGGGGTTCCCCCTTGTGCCGGGCGTCAGGCCAGCCCGATGGCGGCCAGGCCCAGGTCGATGAGCTTGATGCCGATGAAGGGCACGATCACGCCGCCCAGGCCGTACACCAGCAGATTGCGCCGCAGCAGCGCGGCCGCACCCACCGCCCGATAGGCCACGCCCTTGAGCGCCAGCGGGATCAGCACGACGATGATCAGCGCGTTGAAGATCACCGCCGACAGGATGGCCGAGTTCGGGCTGGCCAGCTGCATCACGTTCAGCGCGCCCAGCTGCGGGTAGGTGGCGACGAAGGCCGCCGGGATGATGGCGAAGTACTTGGCCAGGTCGTTGGCGATGCTGAAGGTGGTGAGCGAGCCGCGTGTCATCAGCATCTGCTTGCCGGTCTCGACGATCTCGATCAGCTTGGTCGGGTTGCTGTCGAGGTCGACCATGTTGCCGGCCTCCTTGGCGGCCTGGGTGCCGGTGTTCATGGCCACGGCCACGTCGGCCTGCGCCAGCGCCGGCGCATCGTTGGTGCCGTCGCCGGTCATCGCCACCAGCCGGCCGGCGGCCTGGTGCTCGCGGATCAGCTTCAGCTTGGCCTCGGGCGTGGCCTCGGCCAGGAAGTCGTCGACGCCGGCTTCGGCGGCGATGGCCGCGGCGGTCAGGCGGTTGTCGCCGGTGACCATGACCGTCTTGATGCCCATGCGGCGCAGCTCGGCAAAGCGCTCCTTGATGCCGCCCTTGACGATGTCCTTCAGCTCCACCACGCCCAGCACCCGGGTGTCATCGGCCACCACCAGCGGCGTGCTGCCGCGGCGGGCCACGTCGTCGACGGTGGCCTGCAGCGCCGGTGGAAACGCACCGCCGAGCGATTCGACGTGACGGCGGATGGCGTCGGCCGCACCCTTGCGCAGTTGCCGCACCTGGCCCGCGGTGCCGGGCAGATCGGCGCCGCTCATGCG
Source organism: Rubrivivax sp. (assembly GCA_016707445.1). Classification (GTDB taxonomy): domain Bacteria; phylum Pseudomonadota; class Gammaproteobacteria; order Burkholderiales; family Burkholderiaceae_C; genus Rubrivivax. The sequence goes on along the minus strand of JADJHR010000003.1, from coordinate 105,326 downwards.
CGTCTGCGCCGTGAAGTGCACGAAGCTCGCACCCAGCGCCGCCAGGTCACGCTCGCGCAGCTGGAACTTCTGCTTGGCCAGCACCACGATGCTGCGGCCCTCGGGGGTTTCATCGGCCAGCGAGGCCAGCTGCGCGGCGTCGGCCAGCTCGGCGTCCGTCACGCCTGCGGCGGGAAGCAAGCGCTGGCCTGGCGGTTGCCGAGCGTGATGGTGCCGGTCTTGTCCAGCAGCAGCACGTCCACGTCGCCGGCCGCCTCCACCGCGCGGCCGGAGGTGGCGATGACGTTGGCCTGCATCATGCGGCTCATGCCGGCCACGCCGATGGCCGACAGCAGCCCGGCGATGGTGGTCGGGATCAGGCACACCAGCAGCGCCACCAGGATCACCAGGCTCACCGGCTGACCCGTGCCGCCTGGCGCCGCGACCGCCTGCACGCCGAAGGCCGAGAACGGCAGCAGGGTGACGACGACGCCCAGGAACACGATGGTCAGCGCCACCAGCAGGATGGTCAGCGCGATCTCGTTGGGCGTCTTCTGCCGCTTGGCGTTCTCGACCATCGCGATCATGCGGTCGACAAAGGTCTCGCCGGGGTTGACGGTCACGCGCACGACGATCCAGTCCGACAGCACGCGCGTGCCGCCGGTCACCGCCGAGAAGTCGCCCCCCGACTCCCGGATCACCGGCGCCGACTCACCCGTGATGGCGCTTTCGTCGACCGAGGCCACACCATCGATCACTTCGCCGTCGGCAGGGATGGTGTCGCCGGCCTCGGCCAGAACGACATCGCCCTTGCGCAGGCTGTCGGCTTCCAGCGGGTGCCATTTCATCGCCGTGCGCAGCGCACCGTGGTGATAGTCACCCTCCAGGCGCTTGGCCCAGGTCTGCTTCTTCAGGCCGCGCAGCGACGCCGCCTGCGCCTTGCTGCGGCCTTCGGCCAGCGCCTCGGCGAAGTTGGCGAACAGCACGGTGAACCAGAGCCACACGGTGACGCCGATCGTGAACGTGTCGGGTCTGGCCGCCGCCAGCGCGGTCGTGAAGGCGCTGCCCACGTAGACGACGAACATCACCGGGTTGCGCCATTGCACGCGCGGGTCGAGCTTGCGCAAGGCGTCGATTAGCGCCGGCCTGATCAGCGCGGGGTCGAACAGGGTCAAGGTCTGTCGCGTCATGGAAATCCTTCAGCGGGCTTGCAGCATCAGGTGCTCGACCACGGGGCCCAGCGCCAGCGCGGGCACGTAGTTCAGCAAGCCGATCAAGAGCACGGTAGCGATCAGCAGCACGACGAACAGCGGGCCATGCGTCGGCAGCGTGCCCTCGGTGGCCGCGATGCGCTTCTTGGCGGCCAGCGATCCGGCAATCGCCAGCACCGGCACGATCACGCCAAACCGGCCCAGCCACATGGCCACCGCGAGCAGCACGTTGTAGAACGGCGTGTTGGCCGACAGCCCTGCGAACGCGCTGCCGTTGTTGTTGGCCGCCGAGGACAGCGCGTACAGGATTTCCGAGAAACCATGCGGCCCCGGGTTGGCCATGCCGGCGCGCCCGGCCTCGGTCATCGCGGCAACAGCGGTGCCCAGCAGCACCAGCAGCGGCGTCACCAGGATGGCGATGGCCACCATCTTCATCTCGTGCGTCTCGATCTTCTTGCCCAGATATTCGGGCGTGCGGCCGATCATCAGCCCGGCGATGAAGACGGCCATGATGGCGAAGACGAGCATGCCGTACAGGCCCGAGCCGACCCCGCCGAAGATGACCTCGCCCAGCTGCATCATCACCAGCGGCACCGCACCACCCAGCGGCGTGTAGCTGTCGTGCATCGAGTTCACCGCGCCGCAGCTGGCCGCGGTGGTGATGGTGGCAAACAGGGCCGAGGCGTTGACGCCGAAGCGCACTTCCTTGCCTTCCATGTTGCCGCCGGCCTGCACGGCGCTGGCCTGGCTGTCGACACCGAGCACTGCGAACACCGGATTGCCTTGCTGCTCGGCCGTCGTCGCGACAAAAACGGCGACGACGAACACCAGCGTCATGGCGGCCAGCACGGCCCAGCCCTGGCGCAGGTCACCGACCATGCGCCCGAGCACCAGGCACAGTGCCGTCGGGATCAGGAAGATCGACAGCATCTGCACGAAGTTGGTGGCAGCACTCGGGTTCTCGAAGGGATGCGCCGAGTTGGCGTTGAAGAAGCCGCCGCCGTTGGTGCCGAGCATCTTGATCGCCAGTTGCGACGCGACGGGGCCCATCGCGAGCGTCTGCGTCGAGGACGACTGCTTGTCCATCACCGGCTGGCCCTTGTCGTCCTTCACGGCTTGCCCGTCCGCGCCGGCTTTGGCCTGCTGCCAGGCGACTGCCTCGAGGGTCTGCACGGGCTGGTAAGGCTTGAGGTTCTGGATCACGCCCTGGCCGGCCAGCAGCAGCGCGACAACGAACGACAGCGGCAGCAGGATCCACAGCGTGACGCGTGTCAGGTCCACCCAGACGTTGCCCACCACCTGCGCGCAATGGCCCGCAAAGCCGCGAATCAGCGCCACCACGACGACGATGCCGGTGGCGGCCGACAGAAAGTTCTGCACCGTCAGCGCCAGCATCTGCGTGAGGTAGCTCATCGTCGATTCGCCGCCGTAGCCCTGCCAGTTGGTGTTGGTGACGAAGCTGATCGCGGTGTTGAAGGCAGAGTCGGGCGAGACGGCAGACATGGCCTGGGGATTCAGCGGCAGCGCGCCCTGCAGGCGCTGCAACGCGTAGACCGCCAGCACGCCAAGGCCATTGAAGACCAGCAGGCCCACGGCGTAGGCCAGCCAGCCTTGCCCACGATCGGGGTCGATGCCGGCCAGGCGATACAGCGGCGCCTCGACATGTCGGCCCCAGCCGAAGCGCCCGGCCATCAGGGCCCCGATGGCACTGGCCAGCGGCCACGCCAGCAGCAGCAGGACAGCCAGGAAGGCGACCAGCTGCATCCAGGCGGACGTGCTCACGAGAAGTCCTCCGGTCGCAGCAGCGCCGCCAGCAGATACACCAGCAGCCCCAGGGCGAGCAAGGCAGCGGTGACATCCCAGCCGCTCATGGCGTCACCGCACGCGACTGCAGACGCTCGCATCCGAGTGCGAGGCCGAACGCGATGGCCCAGAGTGCGCCCGCGACGATGAGGTATTGGAAGTCCATGCATCCTCCGATTCACAGGCCTGCATGCTGATTCGGGGCCCGTCAAGACGATGACAAGAATCGAGCCCGTGGCATCAAGGCGGCATCAAGATCGGGCTGGACCCGGCACCACGGCGCGTGCGGCAGCGCGGCACACACTGCCGGCCATCGCACCCTGGTCAGCGGTCGGCCGGAACCTGCTGCGCCGCCGGGGCGCGATCCGCGCGGCCGCGATGTCATCATCGCCCCCATGAACGAGCCGAGATTCGAAACGGCAAAGGCCCGCGCCCTGCCCTGAGCAGGCGCTGCGGTCTCTACCGTACTGACCCCGCTCGGACACGTCGACCACCCACCCCAGGCCATGACTGACCCCGTGCGGCGGACCGGCATCATCGACCGTCTGCGCAGACGGTTCACCGGGGCTCTGCGCCGCCAGCACCGCCTGCGCCACTTTGGCCGCCACCCCTTGCAGGACCGCCTGGGCAGACGCGGTACGCCGCAGCCGTTGCCCGCCGAGATCGCGCGCGTCCTGCTGCAGGCTGCGCACGACGACCCGGCAGCGGCGCTGACCCGGCTCAAGTCGCACGCCGACGGGTTGAGCCAGCGCGAGGCGGCGGCGCGTCTGGCCAGGCAAGGGCCGAACGAGGTCGAGCACGACCCGCCACTGCCCTGGTGGCTGCACCTGTGGCACTGCTACCAGAACCCGTTCAACCTGCTGCTGACCGTGCTGGCCGGCGTGTCGTACCTGACCAAGGACGTCAAGGCCACGCTCGTCATCGGCGTCATGGTGCTGCTGAGCACCGGCGTGCGCTTCGTGCAGGAGGGGCGATCCAACCGCGCCGCCGAACGCCTGAAGGCGATGGTCAGCAACACCGCCACGGTGCTGCGGCGCGACCGCCACACGGCGGCGTCGCGTTCTGCGGCTGCGGCAGCGCATCCCGGCGCGCAGGCTGCAGCCGGTGTCGAGCTGGCCATGCGCCGGCTCGTCCCGGGCGACGTGGTGGTGCTTTCCGCGGGCGACATGATCCCCGCCGACTGCCGCGTGCTCACGGCGCGCGACCTGTTCGTGGCGCAGTCGGCGATGACGGGCGAATCGCTGCCGGTGGAGAAGTTCAGCGAAAACCGTGGCGCCGGCAATGCCAGCGATGCCAGCGGCGGGCCGCTGGAACAGAGCAACCTCGTCTTCATGGGCACCAGCGTGGTCTCGGGTTCGGCGACGGCGCTGGTGTTGACGACCGGCACCAGAACCTACTTTGGCACCCTGGCCGCGCGCGTGACGGCCACCGACAGCACGCCCAACGCGTTCCAGGCGGGGGTCAACAGCGTCAGCTGGCTGCTGATCCGGTTTGCCATGGTGATGGTGCCGATCGTGCTGCTGATCAACGGTCTGACCAAGGGCAACTGGCCCGAAGCCTTCCTCTTCACGCTGTCGGTCGCGGTGGGGCTGACGCCCGAGATGCTGCCGATGATCGTGACCACCACGCTGGCCAAGGGCGCGGTACTGCTGTCGCGCAAGAAGGTCGTGGTCAAGCGGCTGGACGCGATCCAGAACTTCGGCGCGATGGATGTCCTGTGCACCGACAAGACGGGCACGCTGACGCAGGACCAGGTGGTGCTGGGCCACCACATCGACGCCTTCGGCAACACGTCGGAGGAGGTGCTCGGCCTGGCCTTCCTGAACAGCCACTACCAGACCGGGCTGAAGAACCTGCTCGACCGCGCCGTGCTCGCCCACATCGAGCTGCCCACCGAGCTCAAGCTCGAGCAGGACTGGCGCAAGATCGACGAGATCCCGTTCGACTTCGAGCGTCGACGCATGTCGGTGGTGGTGTCCGAGCGCAACGAGCGCCATCAGCTGATCTGCAAGGGTGCACTCGAGGAGGTGCTGGCCTGCTGCACGCAGGTTCGTGCCGAGCCGGGCCAGCCAACCCGCGAGTCGACGCTGGACGCGACCCTGTTCGCGCGCGTCAGCCAGGCCGCCCGCAAGCTCAACGAAGACGGACTGCGCGTGGTGGCGGTGGCGACGAAAGAGCTGCCGACCAGCCAGGCCACGTACTCGGTGGCCGACGAGACCGGGCTGACCCTGGTGGGTTACATCGCCTTCCTCGACCCGCCCAAGGACAGCGCCGCGCCGGCGCTCGAGAAGCTGGCCGCACACGGCGTGCACGTGAAGGTGCTCACCGGCGACAACGAACTGGTGACGGCGCGCGTGTGCCGGCAGGTCGGGCTGGCCGTCGACCGTGTGCTGCTGGGCCCACAGATCGACGCCATGGACGACGCGGCGCTGGCGCTGGCGATGCAGCAGCATCAGGTCTTCGCCAAGCTGGCCCCGATGCAGAAGGAACGCATCGTGCGCTCGCTGCGCGCGCAGGGCCACGTGGTCGGCTACATGGGCGACGGCATCAACGACGCGCCGGCGCTGCGCGCGGCCGACATCGGCATCTCGGTCGACAGCGCGGTGGACATTGCCAAGGAAGCGGCCGACATCATCCTGCTGGAAAAGAGCCTGCTCGTGCTGGACCAGGGCGTGGTCGAGGGACGCAACACCTTCTGCAACATGCTGAAGTACATCCGCATGACGGCGAGCTCGAACTTCGGCAACGTGCTGTCGGTGCTGGTGGCCAGCGCCTTCCTGCCCTTTCTGCCGATGCTGCCGCTGCAGTTGCTGGTGCAGAACCTGATGTACGACATCTCGCAGACCGCGATCCCGTTCGACAACGTCGACGCCGAACTGGTGGCGCAGCCCTTGAAGTGGAACCCAGCCGACATCGGCCGCTTCATGGTGTTCTTCGGGCCCGTCAGCTCGGTCTTCGACATCGCCACCTTCGCGGTCATGTGGTGGGTGTTCAGCGCGCAGACGCTGGCCCAGCAGGGGCTGTTCCAGTCGGGCTGGTTCGTCGAGGGCCTGCTTACGCAGACCCTGATCGTGCACATGATCCGCACGCCCAGGCTGCCTTTCATCGAAAGCCGTGCGGCCCTGCCCTTGCTGGTTGCCACCGGGTGTGTCGTCGCCGCCGGGCTGTGGCTGCCGATGGGGCCGCTGGCCGATGACTTCAAGCTGCAGGCGCTGCCAGCGGCGTACTTCCTGTGGCTGGCCGGCATCCTGGCCGGCTACGCGGTGCTCACCACCGTGATGAAGCGCTTCTACCTGCAGCGCTTCGGCTGGCAGTGAACACCGACTCGGGGAACCCCATGAACACGCCCACTGCACGCTATCGCATCGACCTGGTTCGCATCGCCACCGACGCCATGCGCGAACGCGGCCTGGAACCGGCTTTTCCGCCGGCCCTGCTGCAGGAGCTGGCGTCGATCACCGGCCCGGGCCGGGACACCGATCCGCACATCCGCGATCTGACCTCGCTGCCCTGGTGTTCGCTCGACAACGACGATTCGCTCGACCTCGACCAGCTGACGGCCTGCGAAGCACTTGCCGACGGTCAGGTCAGGCTGCGCGTGGCCGGGGCCGACGTGGACGCGGTGGTGAAGAAGGGCTCGGCGATCGACCAGCATGCCTGGATCAACACCACGTCGGTCTACACCTCGGCCAAGGTGTTTCCGATGCTGCCCGAGCGGCTGAGCACCGACCTCACATCGCTCAATCCCGACCAGGACCGGCTGGCGCTGGTCAGCGAGATGGTGGTCGCAGGCGACGCGTCGATCGTGCAGTCCACCGTCTATCGGGCCCTGGTGCGCAACAAGGCCAAGCTCGCCTACGACGCCGTCTCGGCCTGGATCGACGGCAGCGCCGCGTTGCCACAGCCGGCCCGTGCGGTGCCCGGCATGGACGAGCAGTTGCGCAAGCAGGACGAGGTGGCGCAGCGCCTGCGCGCACGCCCAGGGCTCGCTCCAATTCGAGACCTTCCAGCCGCGCGCCTTGTTCAAAGGCGAGCAGGTGGTCGACATCCAGCAACAGGTGCAGAACCGCGCCCGCCAGCTGATCGAAGAGTTGATGATCGCCACCAACACCTGCACCGCGCAATTTCTTGCCGATGCCGGCGGTGCCTGGCTGCGCCGCGTGGTGCGCTCGCCCGAGCGCTGGCTGCGCATCGGCGAACTGGCGCAGCGCTACGGCGAATCACTGCCGCAGGATCCGGACTCGCGCGCGCTGGCGCAGTTCCTGGCCCGGCGCCACAAGGCCGATCCGCTGCGCTTCCCCGATCTGTCGCTGGTCATCGTCAAGCTGATGGGCGCGAGCGAATACGTGGTCGAGCGCCCCGGCACCCTGCCGATCGGTCACTTCGGCCTGGCGCTGCGCGACTACACCCATTCCACCGCGCCCAACCGCCGATACCCTGACCTGATCACGCTGCGCATGGTCAAGTCGGTGCTGTCGGGCAACCCGCCGCCATACGGTGCGGCCGACCTGCAGGCCCTGGCGCTGCACTGCACCCAGCAGGAAGACGCCGCCCGCAAGGTGGAGCGGCGGATGCGAAAGTCAGAAGCCGCGCTGCTGCTGCAGTCGCACATCGGCCAGACCTACGACGCCATCGTCACCGGCCGCACACCGTCCGGCACTTTCGTGCGCGTCTTCACGCCCCCCGTGGAGGGCATGCTCATCGGCCGTGGCGCCGAGCTCGACGTCGGCCAGCCACTGCGCGTGAAGCTGGTCTCGACCAACGTCGAACTCGGATTCATCGACTTCGCGCGGGCCGGTTGAGGTGGCGGCGGGAACGGTGGAAAGCAAGGGTTGACCACGCAGCGCGCGGCGCAATGCATGCACCTGCCGGCGAGCTTGAGGCCAGCGGCAGGTCCAGCGCCAGCCTGGCCTCTTCGCGTGCATGAAGGTTTTCACCACGCAGCTTGGCGGCGTCCAGACGTTCCTGCAGCGTGACTGCAGCGACCGCGGCCTGCGGGTCGCCCAGCGCATGCAGCGCGATGGCGCGGCGCAGCAGCAGCGTGTCGGCGTCGTCCGGGCCGCCGGATCGCCGGCCAGCGCCTGCAGGTCGGGCAGGGCCGCTGCGAAAAGATGCTGGCTCTGCAGCACCGTGGCGCGCAGCAGGCGCACCGGTGCCGGCGGCGTCTGCTGCGCCCACCACGGCGCCAGTGCAGCTTGTGCCAGGCCCAGTTCGCGCGGATCGCCAGTCGCCCGGGCGCGGGTGGTCGCTGCCCGAGCGGTGGCCAGAGCCAGCGGCAGTTGTTGCGGGTGGCGCGCCAGCTGCGCTCGCTCGGCGCGCGCCGCGGCGTTCCAGCGGATCGGCAACTGCTGCACCACGTCGCTGTCGCTGGCCGGCGTGAAGGGCGCGGCCAGCGCGACCGCAGCCCAGACCAGCCAGAGCTGGACCAAGCTGCGGCCGGCCATCACACCGACTCTTCCGGCTCGGCCGTCTCGGACGTCGGCGGCATCACGCCGTCCAGGTCCAGAGGTTCGGCCCGGTCGTCCGCAGGCAAGGACGCGACGTAGGTGCTGAAGGCCTTGGGTGAGGCCGTCGCGCTGGCCGGCACGCCTTGCGTGCCGGCTGGCGCTTCGACGGTGTCACCGTTGCCGCCGCCACCCCCACAGCCGGTCAGCAGGGCCACTGCCGCCGCCATCAAAGTCACTTGAAACTTTGTCTTTGTCATGGCGTGCCCCTCACTTGCTGCCCGGCAGGGGCGTGTTCAGGTAGGGGAAGCCCGGCAGCAGCGGCACCACGGCCTGGTCCACCGCGTCGTGCAGCTTGAACGCCGTGGCGCCCAGCGGCACCGCCGATGGCTTGCAGGCTGCGCCCAGGGCCAGCGCGTCGTTGTCGCCGTTGGCCAGGCACAGGCCACCCATCACCGCCACCAGCGAGATGTCGACCACGTCGTCCTTGGGCCGCCGTCCGTTCGGGTAACCGGCGTTGTCGTTGCCGCGGGCCAACAGGTTGCCCACGATGCCCAGCCGGTTCTGCTGCGCAAAGGGCAAGGGCGCGATGGCGGTGTTCAGGCGCAGCATCTCCGAGGGCGTCACCACCTTGGGCTGGTTCACACCCTTGATGCCGGTAAGGAAGGTCGTCACCAGGTCGGTGCGCGGGAAGTTGGTCGGCGCCGCGTTCGGCAACGCCAGCGCAATCTCCATCAGTGCGGGCAGCGTCGGGTTGGTCACGTAGTCGGCGAACTGGGCGTCGCCCGAGGGCTTGGAGCCGTTGAAGCGGTCCTTGTCCTTCAGCCCGATGACGACCTCGTTGACCAGGGGCATGCCCAGGCGCGAGACCTGCACCCACGCGCCGCCGGCCTTTTCGCTGGCCTGGTGGCCGGACCCGGTCTTGCCGTTCAGCAGCCGTGCCTGGCGCAGGCTGGCGCTGGTCCAGCCGCCGATGACGTCGTCGCCGCCGGTCAGGCAGCTCTTGTGCATCTCGATGGCCAGCGTGGTGACGTTCTTGTCGCCGATGGTGTTCGGCAGCGCGCCGATCAGCGTCGGGTCGGTGATGACGCCGACGGGTGCGTTGACAAGGTCGAAGATGGTGCCCAGGTTGACCGCGAACGGGTCCTGCCGCTGGCCCACGAACAGCCGCGCCGGCATGCTGCAGCCCGGGATGTTCACGGTGTAGAGGTGGCGCGCGGCGTAAGTGGCGTAGTCGGCGATGGTCTTGCTGCCGATGTTGTCAACCGGCTTGTCGAAGCGCGTGCTGCCGTTGGCCGCATTGCTGACTGACTGCACGGTGCCGGCACGGCGGTCGCCGCGCACCACCTGCACGGTGTAGCTTTCGCCCAGCTGCAGGTTGGCGTCCTTCACATTGGCCACCGCACCGGCCTGGATGAGCGGGATGTTGACCGACTTGCCGCCGATGTTCAGGTTCACGCCGGCGCCGTTGTTGGCCAGCGCGTTCTGGAAGCGGAACTGGAGGCTGATGTTCTCGCGCGCGTCGCCATCGTTGTCGATGTGGATCTCGTACAGCGCGTTCGGGTCCATCGCGAAGTAGTTCGGGCCGCCGTAGGCGTCCTGCAGCGGCTGGTAGTTGGCGATCAGCGTCACGTAGTCGCCGCGGCCGCTTTCATAGCTGCGGAACATGTAGAAATCGGTCGCGTCGACCTTGGGCACGGTGGTGATGAAGGGCGCTTCACGATGGCTGGAGGCGCTGGCGCCACCGGCCAGCAGCGCCAGGGCGATCGGCACGGCGGCCAGTGCGCCGCTGTAGGGCTTGGCTTGTTTCACGGGGTCTTCTCCTCGGTGCGGTTCGATGCGGCGCAGGTGCTGCGCCGGACTTGGAAGCCGCGGCGCGGCCCCAGACCCCACTTACGCAGACCAGCGTGAACCGGATGCAAGGAAAACGGCGCCGTGTCGCCGTGGGCCCATCGACAGTTGAAATCCGGGTCTGGATTTCGGCCTGCCGCGCTGCCGGCTCAGATCTGCAGCTTGCCGACCGAGACGATGGGGCCCGTCGGCGCGCCGGTGGGCGAGCCGCCCTGGGGCTCAACACTTACCGCGAAGGCCGCGGTGTCGCGCAGCAGTTGTGCGCGCACCAGCGTGGTGGCGGCCGCGCCCTGCACCAGGCCCAGCGAGCGCGGCGCGCCTTGTGCCGGCACCGCCCACAATTCGAGTGCGCGGCCGGCCTCCAGCGACAAGTCGTTCAGCGGCTTGAGCACCAGAGCGCGACCATCGCCGCTGATGCTGGCCACGAAGCTGGCGTTCAGGGCCAGCGCCGCCTGCGGGTTGGCGGCCAGCACCACGACCACCGGCGCCTGGGGCGCCGGGGTCTGGCTGGCGACGAGGAACATCGCCACCGCCGCGGCGGTGGCAAAGCCGCTGAGCCCGCGCCACAGCGCCAGCCGCTGCCACAACGAAGGCGCCGCCGCCGCAGCACCGAACAGCCGCGTCTGCACGCCCTGCCAGACCTGCAGCGGCGGCGCCACCGGCACCACGCTGGTGGCCAGCGGCACCAGGGCCTGCTGCCACTGCGCCACTGCCTGGCGCAGCGCCGGGTGCGCTGGCAGCAGGGTCTCGAAGCGGCGCCGCGCCGGGCCACGCAGCGTACCCAGCACGTACTCGGCGGCCAGGCGTTCGGCCCGTTCGGGACGGCTGTAGTCCATATCAGTACCGCCCGGCCTTTCCGAAGGGTCTGAGCGCCTTCTCGGGGGGCAGCAAACGATGTGAGCGTGCGAGCTTCATGTCAGGCCGGTGTACCGTCTGCGCGCTGCAGGCAATCCTTCAGCGCCAACAGGGCGCGACGCACCCAGCTTTTCACCGTGCCCAGCGGTTGCGTCAGGTGTTGCGCCACTTCAGTGTGCGAATAGCCCTGGTAGTAGGCCAGGGCCACGCACTGCTGCTGTTCCGACGAAAGTTCGCCCACGCAATGGGTCACCTGGCGCGCCGCGGCGGCCTGCAGCAGCAGGTCGAGTGGCCCGCCATCGGCCGCAGGCTGGGCGGCCAGCAGGTCGTGCTCGTCGCCATCGTCGTCAACCGCATGCGTGCTGACGGTGGCCACCTCGGTCTTGCGGCGGCGCAGGCTGTCGATGGCACGGTTGCGAGCGATGCTGGTCAGCCAGGTCATGGGTTGGGCGCGCGCTGCGTCGTAGCCCGATGCGGCGCGCCAGATGTTGACGAAAATGTCCTGCAAGAGATCCTCCGCTTGACCGCGGTCGGGATTGATACGCAGGATGACACCAAAGAGATGCGCAGATGTGGCCTTGTAGAGCGTTTCCAGCGCGGCGCGCTCGCCCAGCCCCACGCGTGCCAGTGCCAGGGCCAGCGATTCGCTGCGGTCGGACCAGGTGTCGGTGGGTGTTTTCATGGCGCGGTGGCGGCGGATGGTATGCGCAATGGCGCAGCCACGCTGCGCCCGTGACAAGCTGTCGGTCGACAAGGTCCGCGTGCAGCACCAAGCGTTTCGCGTGCTCAAGCCCACGCTCGCGCCACCGGATACCTGAACGGTCAATACTCGTTCCCGGTACCGTGGCGTTCAGACAAGCGCGGCACTGCCGGCGGCAAGAGCCGCCGGCATCTTTCATCCAGAGGGGAAAGCGATGTACGCACCGATCACGCTGCCGTTCGGCGCCAAGATGCTGTTCAACACGGTCAAGTTGAAACCGGGGGTCAGCTTCGACGATGTCGAGCTTGCCGTGGCCGAGATGTGCAATGTCGTCAAGGAAACCTACGGCGGCGACAAGGGCGGCTTCATCGCCGGCCAGGTCTTCAAGTTCACGGGCTTCGTGTCCGACGGTGGCTCGCTCGGGCCCACGGCTGCCGGCGACGAGCACTACGCGATCGTCACCTACTGGCGCTCTTTCGAAGAACACGAAAGATCGCACGCGGACAAGATCTTCACCTCGAAGTTCGAGGCGCTGGCGACGATGTGCACTGAAACGCAAGAGTTCGGATACGAGATGCTGTGGCAGGGCAAACCTGACGGCGGCTGAGTTCGCTGCGCGCGCGGGCTGCACGCGGACGCCGAGCCCACTGATTCGTCGGGCACAGGCCCGCTTTCGTCGACCCGAAACCCGCCCTGATCGGGTTTCGATGGCAGCGTGCCGGCCGAACTCCTACGCTGCCTTCACACCAGCCCGAGATGGGCGCCGATCTCCAGGCGCACGCAGTGGCCGGGCAACCCGACGGGAGTTCGACATGTACCTTCGTTTGCAATGGGCCGTCTCCTTCGCCGCTCTGACGCTGGTGGCCGGTGGGTCTGCCGCAGCCGACCCGCAGCAGGCGGAGATCACCGCACGTCGACCGGCACCGACGCCACGGGTGGACGTGCAGGCCGCCTGCCCCGACATCGCCGACACCTTGAACCGTGAGCTGACCCCGGCCATCAAGATGCTGGGCAAGGAGGGCACGGTGCGGGTCGAATTCCGGTTGCAGGACGACCAGGTGTGGCGTGTCGTGTCGAGCGGCGGCCCACAAGAGTACCGCCAGCCGATCCGGCGCGCGCTGACCGGTTTGTCGTGCAAGCCCGGCAGCGCAGGCGATCGTTTCGTCTTCGCGATCCGCTTCGATCTGCATCCCGCGGCGCAAGGCCCGCAGCGCCTGGCCCAGCTGGTCAAGCCGTGACCGTGGGGGTCGCGGCCAGCCCTGGCTTGCCAAGGCCGACCGTGGGCGACGATGATGCGCGCGGGGCTGCTCCCACAAGGAGTCGACGCGTGGATGCTGCAGGGATCCCTCATCGGCCCACGACCCTCGCATGGGTCGGCTGGGGCGTGTTGATCTGCCTGGCCGTGGCCGCCGCCGATGCCATGCTGTGGGTGCTCGGCTCGCTGCTTTCGACGGGCGCCCAGGCAGCGCCGCAGCAGGTCTGGCGCATCTTCCCCGGCGTCGGGATGCTGCGTTTCATGTGCCTGGCCGTGATGATGCTGGTGGTGGTGCTCGGGCACCGGCTGCTGCCGACGGGTGGCATCTCACGTTGGCTGGCCTTGGCCGCGCTGGTGCTGGTTGCCACCGCGGCGGGCTGGATCGTGTTTGTGCAGTCCTTCTGCGACATCGGGCGCTGGCTCGGCTTCGAGCTGCGTTACTCCAGATATTGCGGTTCTGCCGGCTTTCCGCAGCGCCAGGTGCCCGTGATGGTCGTCCGCCAGCTGCAGTTTGCGCTGCCGATGGTCGGCCTGTACGAGTTCGCGTCGCGCAGCCGGCGGGCGGCCGAGGCCTTGCATGAGGCCGGCCTGCGCCAGATGAGCCTGGCGCGCGACCTGGCCGCTGGCCGCGCGCAGCTGTTGCAAGCGCAGATCGAGCCGCACTTCCTGTTCAATTCGCTGGCCAACGTGAGGCGCCTGGTCCGCACCGACGCCGCGGCTGCCGCGTCGATGCTGGCCGATCTGTTGCGTTACCTGCAGGAAGCGCTGCCGCGCCTGCGCGAGACCGAATCGACCCTGGGCCAGGAGATCGAACTGGTGCGCGCTTTCCTGGACGTGCACGGTGTTCGCATGGGCCCACGGCTGCGTTACGACATCGTGATGCCGGAAACCCTGGCCCAGCTGCCCGTGCCGCCGATGCTGCTGTTGACGCTGGTCGAGAACGCGCTCAAGCATGGCCTTCAGCCGCTGCCCGAGGGCGGCTGCATCCAGGTCGGCGCCAGCCGGTCGGGCGCTGTATTGACCCTGACCGTGGGCGACACCGGCCGCGGCATGGGCGACGCCAGCGGCCACGGCACGGGGCTGGCCAACATTCGCGCCCGGCTGCGCGCGCTGCATGGCGCCGCCGCTGCGCTGTCCCTGCAGGTCAATGAGCCACGCGGCGTGCGGGCCACGATCACCTTGCCGACGGTGCCGGGATGAGCGCCATGGCCACTGCGCACCGGCCCCTCGTGGCCGACCTGGCCGAGGTTCTGCGCGGCTGGACCTGGCGCCACACCGCCATCGGCATCGCCCTCGGGCTGTTCAACATCGCGCTCGGTCCTGGCGGTGGCCTGCTGCTGTGGCCGGCCCCGACGGCCAACAAGCAGTATGGCAGCGCGCTGCTGTTCAATGTGCTGATGCTCGGCCTGCCCTTCGTGCTGGCCATGCGTCTGGCCGATCGTGCTGCAGACCGCGGCGCGCCCGCCGCCTGGGCCTATGGCCTGGCGGTGGTGGCGGTGGCCGTCGGCGGTAGTTGGCTCGGTGCGATGCTGCAGCTGAGCGTGTGGGATGGCAGGCCCGCCACCCAGACACGCAGCGCCTGGGTGGCGCTGGCGATCGCCACGCTGTACGGACTGGGCGCGGCGGCCTACGTGCAGGGGCGCCGGGCCCGGCTGTCGCTGACGCGGCTGCAGCGAATGGAAACGGAACGCGCACGCCAGATGCAGCAGCTGCAGGTGCAACGCCTGCAGGCCCTGCAGGCGCGTGTCGAGCCCCAGCTGCTGTTCGACACCCTGCACCGGGTGCTGGACCAGGTGCCCGGCGATCCTGCAGCGGCCGATGCATTGCTGGCCGATCTGATCGCCCTGCTGCGCGCGCTGCTGCCCGGCCGCAGCGTCGCGATGAGCGACGTGCAGCGCGAGTTTGCGCTGCTGCGCTCGCATGCCCGCGTGAGCGGCGGTGTGCCGCCTCGCCTGGTGATGGCCGCCGACACGGCCCGGTCGCCGATCGCGCCGATGCTGGTGCTGCCCCTGTTGCGCCTGCTGCAGGCTGCACTCGGCCCGACGCAGCCATGTGCGGTCACTGCGGCCATCGACGGTGATCGACTGCGCCTGACGTTTGGCGCCGATGACGGGCAGCAGGCCCAGGTGCCCCCGGCGGCTGCGGTCGACTCCACCGCGCTGGCCTTGTTGCGCGAGCGCCTGGCCAGCCTGCATGGCGCAGATGCCAGCCTGCAGGTGACAGCGGCGCCGTCTGCCGTCCTCGTGCTCGACCTCCCTCACCTCCCTCACCTCGATCACGACAGGCAAGCCAAGCGCCACGACGAACACCATGACCCGCGCCCTGATCGCTGAAGACGAGCCGCTGCTGTGCGACGAGATCCGCGAGGAGCTCGGCCGCGTCTGGCCGGACCTGGCGATCTGCGCCCTGGCACACGATGGCCATGCCGCGCATCGGGCCATCGAGAACCTGCGGCCCGAGGTGCTGTTTCTCGACGTGCAGCTGCCCGGGCTGACCGGCCTGGAGCTGGCACGCCTGGCGGGGCGGCGCGCGCACATCGTCTTCATCACGGCCTTTGACCACTATGCGGTGCAGGCCTTCGACGAGGGCGCTGTCGACTACCTGCTCAAACCGCTGGACAGCGCCCGCCTGGTGCGCGCCACCCAGCGTCTCAAGGAGCGGCTCGGCCAGGTGCCGGCAGATCTGGGCAAGCTGGTCGACCGCGCCCGGCAACTGGCGCCAGCCGCTGAGCCCCTGCGCTGGATCAGCGTGCTGCATGGTCGCGAGATCCGGCTGATCACGGTCGAGGACATCTGCTACTTCCGCGCCGACAACAAGTACGTGGCCGTGGTCACGGTCGACGGTGAATCACTCATCAGCACACCGCTGAAAGATCTGCTGGCCAAGCTCGACCCGGCCGTGTTCTGGCAGGTGCACCGAGGCACCGTGGTCAACCTGAGCGCGGTGCGCAGCCTCAGCCGCGACATCGACGGCAGCCTGTCACTGCATCTGAAGCAGCGGCCCGAAACCTTGAAGGTGGGCAGCAGCTACGCCGGACGGTTCCGGCAGTTGTAGTGCGCGGCAGGCACTGCCGCTGCGCAGGTCTGCACGCGGGGTCGCAGCAAGAACATGGCCGGCGATGCAGCGCGCAGCGCTGCGTTGTCAGCGACTGCGCCGCCGATCCACGAAGGCCGGGTGCTGGTGTTCAGCGGCGGTGCCATCGGCATGCTGTCCGCGCAGCTGCTGGGCCATATGGGCGTCGACCGGCTCGACGTCGGCGATGTCAATCCGCTGCGCCGCCGGGCCCGAGACTTCAGCCCATCTTCACCGCGGTGCCGCTGACGGCGACCAACATCATGCCGTTGGCTTCGCCCAGCACCGCGTAGTCGAAGTCGACACCGATCACACCGTCGGCGCCCATCTGCCTGGCGGCTTCGATCAGGTCTTCCAGCGCCGAGTCGCGGGCGCCGGCCAGCGCCCGCTCGTAACCACCGGCGCGGCCGCCGACCACGTCTCGCACCGACGAGAACAGGTCGCGAAAGATGTTGGCGCCGATGATGGCTTCACCGTGGACCACGCCCAGGCAACGTTCGACACGTGCCACTTCGGGCGACGGCGTGATGGTGGACAGAAAGAAACCGCTGTCCGTCTTCGAGAACCAACCCATGCCCACTCCATGATCGGCGGCGGCGTGACCGCCACAAGGGACAGTATGGCTTGCAGGATCAGCGGTAAACGCCATCCCACTCCGCCGGCGGGGGCACGGCAGTCTGGCCGTCGTCACTGGCCAGAGGGCGCTGCAGCGTGAAGATGTCGGCCGCCTCCAGCACGCCGTAGTCCATGTAGCCCAGCCGCGACAGGATGCGCATGGCGCCGGTGTCGACCCGGCCGTCACGCACGAAGCGGTCGTCGATATGGATCGCCACCACCTCACCGAAAACCACCGTATAGCGGCTGCCGGGCAGATCCAGCGTGCGCCACAACCGGCACTCCAGCGCGGCCGGCGCCGCGGCCACGCGCGGTGCCCGCACGCGCAGGCTGGCCGCGGTGGCCAGGCCTGCTGCGGCGAACTCGTCGACACCCGGTGCCAGCGGCGCCGAGCTGAGGTTCATCGCCTCGCGCAGGTCCCAACTGGCCAGCGAGCAGGTGAACTCGCCGGTGGCCTCGATGTTGCGCAGGCTGTCCTTGTGGCCGCCGGACGAGAACATCAGCATCGGCGGCCGGTCGCTGACCGCGTTGAAGAAGCTGTAGGGCGCGAGGTTGGGCCGGCCCTGGGCATCGATGCTGCCGATCCAGCCGATCGGTCTTGGCACCACCAGGGCCTTGAAAGGGTCGTGCTTGAGCAGGGCGGGGCGGGCGCTGATGTCGAAGTGCATGCCGGCAGTATCGGCTGACGCCGCCAGCATCGCCTGGACAGTGGCCCCCGAGGAATCGACCGCGAGCAACGAAACCCATCCGGACCGTGGCTGCCGCTGCCGCCAGACGACGAAGGTCGTCATAGAGCCGACTCAAGCCTTCGCCGGTCGCCTTCAAGTCGCCCCGGCGGGCGGCATCAAGGCGCACGGTGACTTCGAAGCCACGGAGCTTCCCTTTCAAGTGCGCACGACGCTGTTGCGCCTCTGGCTTCCACAACGCCGCACAGAACTCCAAATGGAGCTCGGCAAACGGGTTTGGCGGCAGATCGCGCGGCGATGGCGTGCGCGTACCGGGTTGGTCTCGATGCGATCACGGGTGGGTTCTGCGACCCTCGCGGCATGCGAACCGACCCGTCGTTCGTACACGGAGACACCCTTGAACCGACCCGCCCTGTCCACCCTGAGCCGCGGCGCGCTCGCCATCGCTTGCAGCTTGCTGCTGTCCGGGGCCGCCTGCGCGCAGGAGAAGGTGATCTTCCAGGTCAGCGACGCCGACCCGGCCAAGTGGAACCTGACGCTCAACAACATCGCCAACGTCCAGAAGGATCTCGGCGTCGACAAGGTGCAGATCGAGATCGTGGCCTACGGCCCGGGCATCGGCATGCTCAAGCTCGATTCGGTGGCCGCCACGCGCGTTGCCGAAGCTCTGCGCAAGGGCATCCAGGTCGTGGCCTGCCAGAACACGCTGACGGCGCAGAAGCTCGTGCACGCTGACATGCTGGCCAACATCAGCTACGTGCCCGCCGGCGTTGTCGAACTGATGCGCAAGCAGCAGCAGGGCTGGGCCTACATCCGGCCCTGAATCGTTCATCACCTGCCGCACCTCGTCGGTTCGCGGCAGAAGTCGAACGCAGTCTGCCGGCCCCGGCAGCCGGCTTACCCAGGATCATGTGCTGCGCGCAGGCAGGCGGCAAACGCCTGTGCCGCACGCGTCGGCTGCGGTGACTTGCGCAGCACGCTGACAAACTGGCAGGGGTAGAAGAACTCTGCGGGTTGCACGGCCTGCATCAGGCGCTTGCGTTCAAAACTCTCGGCGTAGTGCTCGGGCAGAAACCCGAGGTAACGGCCCGAGAGAATCAGCGTCGCGATCGACTCCTGGTCAAAGCCCGTGGCCTTGCGTGGCAGCCGGGCGCCGTGACTCAGCTCCATATTGGGCGAGTGGTAACCCAGCCCGGCAAATTGCCAGGTGCGCAAGGCGTCCCAGGTCAGCGCCGCGTGGTCTGCGCCGAACAGCGGATGGCGCGCACCGCAGTACAGCAGCATGGTCTCGGTAAACAGGTTGGCATAGACGAGGCTTTGCGAGACCCGGTGCGCGGGGATGATGCCGACGTGAAAGCCTCCGTCCATCAGGCCGCGCTCGATCGCCGGGATGCTGGCCACATGCATCTGCAGGTTGACCTCGGGCGCCTGCTCGGCAAAACGCGCGATGGCTTCACCGATGTGCGCCGCCGGGTTGCTGGCGGTCTTGTCGAACACCGCCACCTCCAGCCGCCCACCCATGCGGCGGTGGATGTCGTCGATGCTGCTGCGAAACGCGTCCACGGCCGAGAGCAGGCGCAGGGTTTCGTCGTACACGCGCTGGCCCTCGGCCGTCAGGGCAAAGCCGGCCCGGCCCCGGCGACACAGCGTCAGGCCCAGGCGCGTCTCCAGGTCTTTCATGTGGCGACTGACCGTACTGGTGCCGATGTTCAGCTCGAGTTCGGCCGCCGAGAGCCCACCGCACTCGGCCACGCTCTTGAAGACCTGCAGCAGGCGCAGGTCCATGTCGCTGAGCTGGCCGAGCACGGCGCGATGTTTGGGCGATGGCGGTGTTACTTGCATAAATCGTCAAGTAAACATTGATATTTGTTGCTATGAGAGATTATCGTCTGGCCCAACAATGGCGCTTCCCTGAGTACCACCGCCCTTGCAGCACACCCACAGGAGACCTCCATGAGCATTGCCCACACCGCACCTCCGATTGACGCTGCACCCCGCATGGATGCGGCCTGGCTCGATGCCCACTGGATGCCCTACACGGCCAACCGCGAGTTCAAGGCCAATCCGCGCATGATTGTCGAAGCGCAGGGCGCGTATTTCACCGACAGCGAAGGGCGCAAGATCTTCGACGGCCTGTCTGGCCTGTGGTGCGCGGGTCTGGGCCATGGTCGCCGCGAGATTGCCGAGGCGATCGGCAAGCAGGCCATGAAGCTCGACTACGCACCCGCCTTCCAATTCGGCCACCCGCTGGCGTTCGAATTGGCCAACCGCATCAAGTCGCTCACGCCCGCGGGGCTTGACTATGTGTTCTTCACCGGCTCGGGCTCCGAGGCCGCCGACACCTCGCTGAAGATGGCCCGCGCCTACTGGCGCACCAAGGGCCAGGCGAGCAAGACACGCTTGATCGGCCGCGAAAAGGGCTACCACGGCGTGAACTACGGCGGCATCTCGGTGGGCGGCATTGGCGCCAACCGCAAGATGTTCGGGCAGGGCGTCGAGGCCGACCACCTGCCGCACACGCAGCCCCCGGCGGGCTCGTTCTTCAAGGGCATGCCGCCCACCGGCAAAGAGCTGGCCGACCGACTGCTCGACCTGATTGCACTGCACGACGCATCGAACATTGCGGCCGTCATCGTCGAGCCGTTCTCGGGATCGGCCGGCGTGGTGATTCCCCCGGTGGGCTACCTGCAGCGCCTGCGCGAGATCTGCACGCAGAACAACATCCTGCTGATCTTTGACGAAGTCATCTCCGGCTTTGGCCGCTCGGGCGCGATGACCGGCTCCGAGGCCTTTGGCGTGACGCCCGACATCATGAACTTTGCCAAGCAGGTGACCAACGGCGCCCAGCCGCTGGGCGGCTGGTGGCCACCAAGGAGATCTACGACACCTTCATGGCCGCGGGCGGGCCCACGTACATGCTGGAGTTTGCGCACGGCTACACCTACTCGGCCCACCCCGTCACCTGCGCGGCCGGCATTGCGGCGCTCGACATCCTGCAAAAGGAAGACATGATCGGCCGCGTGAAGGCCCTGGCGCCGTACTTCGAGCAGGCCGTGCACAGCTTGAAGGGCGCCAAGCATGTGGCCGACATCCGCAACTTCGGCCTGGCTGCTGGCTTCACCATTGCGGCCTTGCCCGGGGAGCCGGCACGCCGGCCCTACGACATCGCGATGAGCTGCTGGAAGAAGGGCTTTTACGTTCGCTACGGCGGTGACACCATCCAGCTGGCACCCCCGTTCATCAGCGAAAGGGCCGAGATCGACCGCCTCATCAACGCCCTGGGCGACGCGCTGGCCGAAACAGCCTGAGGCAAGGCGGCACCCTTTGTGACGCTGCGCACCCGCCACCTTCGCTGGCAGCGCGGCGTCTTTCGCCACTCGCAACAGCAACTTCCGCGTAGGTTGTTGTCCAAGGGCCCCGAGGGGTCGACTCCTCTGATGGCCTTGACCGCTCGACCGACGAGCGCCAGAGGCCGACTACATCAAACTTTGACCATGCACCACGACCAAAACGTCACGGCCACCGTCGGCCATCTGATCGACGGCAAGATCGTCATCGATGCCGCCCGCACCCAGCCCATATTCGACCCTGCCACCGGCCTGTCACACAAGAGCGTGGCCCTGGCCAGCCGCGCGACGGTCGAGCAGGCCATTGCCTCGGCGCAAGCGGCCTTTCCGGCCTGGCGCAACACACCGCCGCTCAAGCGCGCACGGATCATGTCGCGCCTCAAGCAAGTGCTCGAAGAGCATGCCGACGAGATCACCCGGCTCATCACCGCCGAGCATGGCAAGGTGCTGAGCGACGCGCATGGCGAACTGCAGCGCGGCATCGAGAACATCGAATACGCGAGCTACGCGCCCGAGCTGCTCAAGGGCGAGCACAGCCGCAATGTCGGCCCGGGCATCGATTCGTGGAGCGAGTTCCAGCCGCTGGGCGTGTGCGCCGGCATCACGCCCTTCAACTTCCCGGCCATGGTGCCGCTGTGGATGTGGCCCATGGCCGTGGCCTGCGGCAACACCTTTGTGCTGAAGCCCTCCGAGCGCGACCCCAGCTCCACGCTGCGCATCGCCGAACTGGCGCTGGAAGCGGGGCTGCCGCCCGGCGTGCTCAACGTCGTCAATGGTGACAAGGAGGCCGTGGACGTGCTGCTGACCGACCCGCGCGTGCAGGCGGTCAGCTTTGTCGGCTCCACGCCCATTGCCCAGGCGATCTACGCCACCGGCACCGCGCACGGCAAGCGCGTGCAGGCGCTGGGCGGTGCGAAGAATCACGCCGTGCTCATGCCCGACGCCGATGTCGGCAACGCCGTCAACGCCTTGATGGGGGCCGCCTACGGCTCGTGCGGCGAGCGCTGCATGGCGATCCCGCTGCTGGTTGCGGTGGGCGACGAAGTGGCGGACGCCGTTGTTGCGGGACTGAAGGCAGAGATCGCCACGATGAAGGTCGGCCCCGGCACCGACAACGGCAACGACATGGGCCCGCTGGTGACGCGGCAGCACTTCGAGAAGGTGAAAGCCTACGTCGACGGCGGCGTGGCCGAGGGCGCCACGCTGGTGGTGGACGGCCGCGGCGTGAAGGTGGCCGCAGGGCACGAGAACGGCTACTTCCTGGGCGCCTGCCTGTTCGACAACGTGAAGCCAGGCATGAAGATCTATCAGGAAGAGATCTTCGGCCCGGTGCTCGGCGTGGTGCGCGTGCAGACGCTGCAACAGGCCATGCAGCTCATCGACGCGCACGAATACGGCAACGGCACCTGCATCTTCACGCGCGACGGCGAGGCCGCACGCTACTTCACCGACCACATCCAGGTCGGCATGGTGGGCGTGAATGTGCCGCTGCCGGTGCCGGTGGCCTACCATTCGTTCGGCGGCTGGAAGCGCAGCCTGTTTGGCGACCTGCATGCCTACGGGCCCGACGCCGTTCGCTTCTACACGCGGCGCAAGGCCATCACGCAGCGCTGGCCTTCGGCGGGGCTGCGCGAAGGGGCGGTGTTCAGCTTCCCCAGCAGCCGGTAAGAGACCCCCGCGCCACCCCCTCATGCGGCCCTTCGGGGCCGCATTTCATGGCGATTTGGCCGCCAGGGGTTGAAGTCTGGCGCTGCGCTTCCCGCCTTTCGCTTGCACCGGGACAGGTTCGACGCGCACGTGCGCCGCGCGCGGGCTGCGCAGGGAATCGGCGTCGAGCAGCAGCCGCCCCTGGATGCGCCCCTTCATGCGCTTGACGCTGCTCGCCGCGTCCAGCATGTGGCGCTGCATCAGCATGCGCACCCGATCGGCGTCGCGTGCACGCGCCGCCTGCGTGATCTGGCGGTGAAAGTTCGCATTGGCTTCGCCAAAACGGCGGTGCTCGGTCTGCGGCGTCCGGTTGCCGTAGACGATGAGCTGGCGGATCATTTCATTGATCAGCTCGCAGGTGAAACGCAGAAAGGGGTTGGGGTTGGCGGCGGCCAGGATGTCGTGGAAGTTCACATCCTCGCGACGCTGACTGACGAGGTTTTCACTGCTCGACGTGGGGTCGCAACAGGCGATGCTGAGCTCGAGCGCCTCGAAGTCGGCGTCGGTCAGGTGAGGCACTGCACCGGCAGCCAGTTCGGGCTCGAGCAGCTGGCGCACGGTGTAGATGTCGGCAATCGTGACGGCCTGGAAGAACAGATAGTTCTGCATGAACTGCAGGGTGCGGTCCAGCGGCACTTCGGCAATCGTGCCGCCCCCCGAGGGGCCGGTCGAGATGGTCACCAGACCCTGGACTTCGAGCGACTTGAGCGCCTCGCGGATGGTGCCCTTGCTCACCTCGAACTGGGCCTGCAATTCGACTTCGCGCGGCAAGCGGTCACCCGGACTGAGGTTCTTCTCGGCGATCAGTCGCTTGATCTCCTGCGCCACCAGGTCGGGGCGCTTGAGCGGCTTGATCGGGCGTTGCGTCGACGGTGATTTGGCCATTCTCGATTGTGTTTTCAGTGTCTGGCGAAGACCAGGTGGGTGCACTGCGTGCACGGCATCGTCTTGCGTGACGCAGTTTAGGCAGCATCCTCCGGCCTGGGCGTGCCGCCTCGGGTTTGCCCCTATCTCGTTTGTTCTATTTATACCTATAAATATGAAAAAATGGATCGACATCGAGAACCCGCCTGGCAGGCACCCGAACCCCGCAACCGGCCGTCCGGCCCTTTCCCATCCCCAAGGAGACATTCATGCAGCGTCGTCAACTACTTCAGCTTTCGGCCCTGGGCGCCCTGCCCGCTTCGCTGGGTCTCGTCCGAAGCGCCTGGGCGCAGGCATCCGACGCCATTCAATTCGGCTGCCCGGTGCCGATGTCGGGCCCCTTTGCTGCGAACGGCAAATATGCCGACCTGGGCATGAAGCTGGCCATCGAGCAGTACGGCACGGCGCTCAAGCGCCAGCTGGCCTACACCGTGCTGGATACCGAAGGCAAGCCCGCCACCGCCGTGCGCAAGGTGCAAGAGGCCTCGCAGCAGCAGGGCACGCGCTTCTTTGCCGGCGGCATCTTGTCGTCCGAATCGCTGGCCATGGGCAAAGAGGCCGAAAAGGCAGGCGGCATCTTCATCACCACGGCCGGTGCCGATGAGATCACCGGCAAGGACTGCAACACCGCCACCTTCCGCTGGTCGGTGCCCACCTTCGGCGCCATCGAGCAGACCGTCCGTCCCCTGATCGCGGCCAACCCCAAGGCCAAGCGCTGGTACACCATCACGCCGCAGTACGTCTTTGGTGATGGCCTGCTGTCCGCGGCCAAGAACATCTTCAAGGAAAAGGGCCTGGAGCATGTGGGCAACAGCTACCACTCGCTCAACGAGAAGGAATTCAGCGGCTACCTGACCAATGCCATCGCCGCCAAGCCCGATGTGCTGCTGCTGCTCAACTTCGGCTCGCAGTCGTCAGATGCCTTGCGCCAGGCGGTGAGCTTTGGCATGCACAAGAACACGACCATCGTGATTGCCTGGGCCTCGGGCCTGGAGCAATTCGAATCGCTGGGTGCGGATCTGTGCGAGGGCGTCTATTTCGGCGCGCAGTACTGGCACACCGCCAACACGCCGCTGAATCTCGATCTGGTCAAGCGCGCCAACGCCAAGTACAAGGCCAACCCCAACTACAGCCTGGCCGGTTCGTACATCTGCACCAAGCTGCTGATCGACGGCATCATCAAGGCTGGTTCGGTCGACCAGAAGGCCGTGATCGCGGCGCTGGAAGGCATGAAGTACCAGGGCCTGACAGGCGATGAGGAAGTGCGCAAGGCAGACCACCAGGTGATCAAGAACTACTACCTGCTCAGGGGCAAGGCCAAGTCCAAGATGAGCAACAAGGACGACTTCGTGGACGTGGTGAGTTCCGGCAAGTCGTTCCTGCCCGTGGACCAGACGGGCTGCAAGCTGGGTTGACCCGGACGGGGCGCGCTGCGGGCGCGCCCCTTGCGCCATCCCCAAGCAGCGGCTGCATCTGCCCTTGCACGCGGCCGGCAGCCTGTCACATCGCCTGGAATTTCCATGAGCATCTACCTGCTGCAGGTCATCAACGGGATCGGCATCGGCATGCTGTATTTCCTGCTGGCCGTCGGCCTCTCCATCGTGTTTGGTTTGCTGCGCTTCGTGAACTTCGCGCATGGCGCCTTCTATCTCCTGGGGGCGTATTTCTGCTACCAGATGACGCGTTGGGGCTTGAGCTTCTGGCTGTCCTTGCTGGTGGTACCCCTGGTGGTGGGGGCGGTGGGCTGGGCGACAGAGAAACTGGTGCTGCGCCACGTGTACGACAAGCCGCACGAGTTTCACATTCTGGTCACGGTGGGCCTGGCCCTGGTGGTGCAGGAGCTGGTCATCGTGCAGTGGGGGCCGTTGGGCGAAAACGTGCCCGTGCCCGACCTGTTGCAGGGCGTGGTGATGTGGGGCAACTTCGTGTACCCCAAGTACCGCTTGTTCGTGATCGGCTTCACCGCGGTGCTGGCCGTGGGGCTGTGGTACCTGCTCGAAGGCACACGGCTTGGCAGCGCGGTCCGTGCGGGCAGCGAGTCCACTGAAATGGTGTCGCTGCTGGGCGTGAACGTGTTTCGCATCTTCAGCCTGGTGTTTGCGCTGGGTGCGGCCACGGCGGCACTGGCGGGTGTGCTGGCGGCGCCGATTCGTGGGGCCGAACCCTTCATGGGGATCGAGGCGCTGGGCGTGGCGTTTGTGATCGTGGTGGTGGGCGGGCTGGGCAGCTTTACGGGTGCGCTGGTGGGCGGACTGCTGATCGGGATCGTGCAAAGCGTGATGAGCACCCTGTGGCCGGAAGGCGCGCGGCTGATGATCTACGTCGCCATGGCAGCAGTGTTGCTGCTGCTCCCGCATGGCCTGCTGGGCCGAAAGGGTTGACTGCGATGCGCAAACATTTCCACTTGCTGCTGGCGCTGGCCGTCGTTCTGGTCATGCCGCTGGTCATGCATTCAGGCTCGCTGGCCAGTGAGGTGCTGATCTTCGGCCTGGCGGCCATGGGTTGCAACCTGCTGCTCGGCTACACCGGGCTGCTGTCGTTCGGGCAAGGGATCTTCTTCGGGCTGGGCAGCTACACCATCGCGCTCACGCTCACACGCTGGCCTTTGCCCATGCCGCTCGCGCTGGCGGCTGCCGTGGCCATGGGGGCCCTGGGCGCAGCGGCGGTGGGCTGGATCGCGATCCGCCAGCGCGGCACCTATTTCGTGATGCTGACCCTCGCGTTTGCGCAGATGTTCTACTTTATGGCGTATTCGTTCCCGCGGCTCACGGGCGGCGACAACGGCCTGCTCGACATTCCCCGCCCCTCGATTGCCGTAGCCGGCCACACCCTGTGGCCACTGGTGTCGCCCTGGCAGTACTACGGGTTCGTGGCCGCGGTGTTTCTGGTGACCTTCTGGTTCCTGCAGAAGGCGTCGAACTCGATCTTCGGTCGCACCTTGCTGGCCGTGCGCGACAACGAAGAACGTGCCGGCGCGATCGGCTACAACCTCAAGCTGCTCAAGCTGCAGGCCTTCGTGATCTCTGGCGCGGTCACCGGCCTGGCAGGTGCCCTGCACGCCATGATGACCGGCATCGCGCCGCTGTCGAGCGCCGAATACCACACCAGCGAGATGATCCTGGTGATGACGGTGATCGGCGGCACCGGCAACCTGCTGGCATCGCTGCTGGGGTCGGCTTTCTATGTCTTGCTGGGCGATTGGCTGTCCACGCTGTGGCCGCGCTGGCTGCTGCTGCTGGGCGTGGTGCTGATGGTGGTGAGTCTGGGCATGCAGCGCGGCCTGTGGGGCCTGGGCGAGACGCTGTGGCACCTGGTGCGCCGCAAGGACCGTGCTGCCGCCGCACCTGCGGCCCTGGGAGACAAGGCATGAGCACGCCCATCCTGCTCGAAGCCGTGGGCGTCGAAAAGCGCTACGACAAGTTTGCCGCGCTCGCAGGGGTCGATCTCAGGGTGCGAGCCAACACGGTGCATTCGGTGATCGGGCCCAACGGCGCGGGCAAGACCACGCTGTTCCACATGCTCACCGGCACCAAGACGGTCAGCGGCGGGCGCATCGTCTTTGATGGCCACGACGTCACCCACGAGCCCGACCACCGCCGTGTGCAGCGCGGCATGGCGCGGTCCTTCCAGGTCACCAGCCTGTTTCTGACGCTGCCGGTGCGCGAAAACCTGCGCCTGGCCGCACAGGGCACGGCGCCCTCGCACGCCCTGAACTGCTGGCACGCACCCGTGGGCGCTCGCGCCAATGCCGATGCGGTGGCCAGCGTGCTCGCCCGGCTGGGGCTGGAACGCCATGCGGACACGCCGGTGGGCAACCTGTCGCACGGCCAGCAGCGGCGGCTCGAAGTGGGCATGGCCCTGGCTGCGCGGCCGAAGGCGATCTTTCTGGACGAGCCCACCTCAGGCATGGGCATTGACGATCTGGACGAGATGAAACGCCTGATTCAGGGCCTCAAGGTCGAGCACACCGTGGTGCTGATCGAGCACAACATGAACATCGTGATGGACATTTCAGACACCGTCACCGTGATGCAGCTGGGCCGCGTGCTGGCCGAGGGGCTACCGCACGAGATTCGCAGCGACGACCGCGTACGCAGTGCCTACCTGGGCAACATGATCACCGGGGGCAAGGCATGATTCTCGACATCGAAGACCTGCACGCCCACTACGGCAAGAGCCATGTCCTACAAGGGGTGTCGCTGCATGTGGGTGACGGCGAACTGGTCACCCTGCTGGGGCGCAATGGCGCCGGCAAGACGACCACGCTCAAGAGCATCTGCGGGGTGGTGGTGCCCACGCAGGGGCGTGTGTGCTTTGCAGGCGAAGCGGTGCAGGGCAAACCTGCCCACGCCATTGCGCAACGGGGCGTGTGCCTGGTGCCCGAGCACCGCGGCATCTTCAAGCTGTTGACCGTCGAAGAAAACCTGCTGCTGGGCCAGCGCAAGCGCTCGCAGTGGCAGCTGGGCGACATCTACCGCATCTTTCCCCGCCTCAAAGAGCGGCGCAGCAACGGCGGTGGCCAGCTTTCGGGCGGCGAGCAGCAGATGCTGTCGATCGGCCGTGCGTTGATGAATGCACCGAGGTTGCTGATGCTCGATGAGCCCGTCGAGGGCCTGGCGCCCGTGATCGTGGAAGAGATCGTGGCCCAGCTCAAGATCATCAAGGCGGCGGGCGTGGCGATCTTGCTGGTGGAGCAGAACCTGGAGGTCTGCACGCAACTGGCCGACCGCCACTACATCATCGAACAAGGAGCCATCGTGCACGAGTCGGGGAACGCGGCGTTTCTGGCCGATGACGCGGTCAAGGACCGTTACCTGGGTGTCGGCCTGGTCTGAAATCCATCTGAGCAAGCACCATGAACACCTCCGCACCTTCAGCATTGATCGGCGCCTCGGCGCTTCGAGTCGACGGCGCCCGTCTTTGGCAATCGCTGATGGATCTGGCCGCCATCGGCGCGACGCCCAAGGGCGGCGTATGCCGCCTGGCCTTGACCGCACTCGACGGCCAGGGCCGTGACCTGTTCGTGCGCTGGGCGCGCGAGGCCGGTTGCAGCATCCGCATCGACGCCATCGGCAACATCTTTGCGCGCCGCAGCGGCCGCGACGACCGCCTGCCCGCCATCATGACCGGCAGCCACATCGACACCCAGCCCACCGGCGGCAAGTTCGATGGCAACTACGGCGTGCTGGCAGGGCTCGAGGTGGTGCGCAGCCTGAACGACGCCGGTGTGCAGACCGAGGCCCCGATTGAAGTGGTGGTGTGGACGAACGAAGAGGGCTCGCGCTTCGTGCCGGTGATGATGGGCTCGGGCGTGTACGTCGGCGCCTTCACGCTCGAGCATGCCCTGGCGCAGTGTGACGCCCAGGGCATCAGCGTGGGACAGGCCCTGCAGGACATCCACTACGCCGGACCGGTTGTCGGCACACCCGATGTGGGCGCCTATTTCGAGGCCCACATCGAGCAAGGCCCGGTGCTGGAAACCGCCGACTGCGTGATCGGCGTGGTGCAGGGTGCGCTGGGTCAGCGCTGGTACGACGTGGTCGTGCAGGGCATGGAAGCGCATGCAGGCCCGACGCCGATGGCGCTGCGGCGCGATGCACTGCTTGCGGCCAGCGAACTGGTGCTCGAGGTCAACCGCATCGCCCTGGATCGGGCGCCGCATGCGCGGGGCACGGTGGGGTCGCTCGAGGTGTACCCGAACTCGCGCAACGTGATTCCGGGCCGGGTCAGCATGAGCGTTGATCTGCGCGCGGGCGACGATGCGGTACTGCTCGACATGGACGCAGACCTGCGCCGAACCTGCGCCCGCATGGCGCAGGCAAGGGGCGTGACGATTGATGTGCAGGAGGTCGTCTACTTCCCGCCCCAGCCCTTCACGCCTGATCTGGTGGAAGACATCCGCAGCGGGGCCAAGGTGCTGGGCTTCAGCGCCATGGACGTGGTCAGCGGGGCCGGCCACGACGCCGTCTATCTCGCGCGGGTGGCCCCCACGGCCATGATCTTTGTGCCCTGCGCGGACGGCATCAGCCACAACGAGATCGAAGACGCCAAGCCCGAACACCTGGAGGCGGGCTGCAATGTGCTCTTGCAAGCCATGCTGCGCAGTGCCCGGGTGGCGCCATGAAAATACTCATCGCCAGGCTGAACCACGAAACAAATACGTTTTCACCCGTTCCCACGCCACTCGAATCTTTCTTCCCCAGCTACGGCGCTGCTGCCTACCGCGACAACAAGGGCATGCGAACGGCCATGGCGGCCTTCATCGACCTGGCCGAAGCGATGGGCGCCACCTTGGTCACGCCCGTCTCGGCGACGGCCAACCCCAGTGGCAAGGTGCAAGCCGACGCCTACGACGCGCTGACACAGGCGATCGTCGATGCGGCCCCGGGCTGCGACGCCATCTTGCTCGATCTGCACGGCGCCATGGTGGCCGAGAACAGCGTGGACGGCGAAGGCGATCTGCTGGCGCGCGTGCGCGCCGCCGCACCTGGTGTGCCGATCGGCGTGGCGCTCGACCTGCACGGCAACATCACCCAGAAGATGATCGACAACGCCGACGTCGCGGTGGGGTTCAAGACCTATCCGCATGTCGACATGTATGAGACCGGGGCCCATGCAGGCGCCCTTCTTCTGAACATGCTCAAGGGCCATGCACGCCACAGCGTGCGCTGGCACCCCTTGCCCTTGATGAGCCACACGCTTCGCAGCACCACGCTGGAGGGCGCCATGCAACGCGCCGTGGCGGCTGCCCGCGACGCGGAGCATGACGGCATGCCGGCGGTATCCGTGTTTGCCGGCTTCTCACTGGCCGACGTCGAAGCACCCTGCATGAGCGTGGTGGTGACAGGCGACGCCGACAACCCTCAGGCCGCACAGTCGGTGGCGGATCGCATCGCGCACCAGATCTGGGACGAGCGCAACGGGTTCGTCTATGAAAGCGAACCCCTGCAGGCATCGCTGGCGCGCGCCCAGGCCCTGGCGCAAGGGGCAACGCGCCCAGTTCTGCTGCTGGACCACAGCGACAACTGCATGTCGGGCGGCACCTGCGACTCGATGGACGTCCTGCAGGCCGCGCTGGCCCAGGGGCTCAAGGGCATCGCCGTAGGGCCTTTGTGCGACCCGCAGGCGGTGGATGTGCTGGTGCGGGCCGGCGTCGGCGCGACGCTCACCCTGCGCTTGGGCAACAAGGTGCCATTGGCGGCACTGGGCATCAGCAAGCAGCCACTCGAGGTCAGCGGCACGGTGCGCGCCATCAGCGATGGTGAATACACCGTGACGGGGCCGATCTACACCGGACAGCGCTGCGCCATGGGGCGCACGGTGCATCTGGACATCGGCAGTGCCCAGCTCGTGGTGACCGAGCGCACGCACGAACCCTGGGATCTGGGTGTGTTCCAAGTCGTGGGCATCGATCCCACCGCGTGCGCCTTCCTGCTGCTCAAGTCGCGCATGTATTGCCGACCGGTGTTCGTGCCCTTGGCGCATGCTTTGGTGGAATGCGACAGTCCGACCGGAGTCACCACGTCGAACTACGCGCTGTTCCCTTTCACGCAGGTGAAGCGCCCCGTGTTCCCGCTCGACAAGATCTGAAGGCCGACCCACCGGTGCGCGCGTTCGCGGCGATCGCCGGCAGGCGCGGGCAAGTGCAGGCAAGTGCGGGCGCCGCATGACCCACTTCCAGTGTCAAAACCGGAAGGCAAGGATCACGACCGCGGTCGCGAGGCACATGGCCGCGTTGCCCAGGCTCACCGCGGTGGCCTTGTTCATCCTCGCGCCGTTGTTCTCGTACAGCCACGCGGCCATCGTGATGTTCGCCCCCAGCCAGGTCAGCCAGGTCCAAAGCGAGTGCTGCGTGGAATCCCTGTGCTGGACGATGGCCATCACCGTCGGCAAGTAGGCCGGCAGACGCGCCGTGCTGAAGAACGTGAAGCACCAGGTCAGCGTGGTCAGGTAGCTTGACCGGCGCCCGCCCGCTCGCGCAGACAGCGCAAGCCGTGGAACTTCCCTGGCCTCGTCGCCCAGCAGCAGGGGCATGACCCTGGCGGCCGCTTGATCTGTGGTCAGTTCCGGGGCTGCCGATGTCGTGTGTTCTTCTCGTCGTCCGTACGCGGCCAGACCGAGGGTCAGGGCCAGCATGGCCAGCGCTTCCTGCGAGGGCTGAATGTGGAACGTGCTCATGGAAGCCTCCTGCGCCTGCAAGTCAAGACTGATTCCCGACTCTGGTCACGCACTGTGAACAGCCCGGGTCTCCACACCGTCTCAGCGTGCCCGGACCGGTGCCACATCACGCCTTGCGCCCGCGCTGGAGCGCAAGATGGCGCTCCAGCGCGGGCAGCGAGCTGAAGCGGCGCCGTGTTCCCGCTTCGATGTCATGCAGTTCGTAGACCAGCTCGACCTTGAGCGTGCGCTGCTCGACGACGCGCAGGATGTAGCTGCGCACGAGTCGGCGCGCACTTTCGATGTCTGGATCGGCCATGCGCCATGCTGACGGGGCGCGGTATCCGAATCGTCTCTGTGCGCTGCAAGAACGACTTGCCCGGCACCCGATGCGTGCCTACGATGAACGCGTTGTCCTCAGGGAGCGATAGGCGATGACGGCGGAGTCAACGACGCAACTGCTGCTGCTGGGTGCGCCCTGTGTCGCCAGCGCAGGCGGCCGCATCGACCTGCCCGAGACCGCGCCCGCCTACCTCGGCTTGTTCCTGGCCTCGCAAGCCGGCTGGGTCGGACGCGAGACCGTGGCCGCCTACCTGTGGCCCGAACTGCCCACCGATCGCGCCCAGCACAACCTGCGCGTGGCGCTGAATCGGCTCTCCCCTCTGCTCGCGGACTGGGGCCTGCAAGAGGCTCTGCTGACCGAGCGCTGACGCTTGCGCTTTGGCGTCAACTCGGACCTGGCCCAGTTCCGCGCCTTTCTGGCATCGCGAGAATGGCTGCCCGCGTGCCAGTTGCCGAACGGACAGTTCCTCGACGGCGTTCAGTTCGTGCCCTACCCGGCACTCGCCGCGTGGTTGACCGTCGAGCGCGAAACGATACGCCGCTCGTGGCGCAAGGCCTTGTTCGAAGCCGCTGCCGCAGGCGCCGAGATCGAAGTGCCGCTGGCGCGCTATCGGGCTGCACATCCTTCAGACGGCGACATGGCAACCTTGCAGGCCACGCGCCTGGTCGCTGGTGGCCGCGCGTCGGAAGCGCAGGACGCGATCGCGTCATTCCGACAGGCAGCAGGCGACGACCTGACCGCGGCCGAGCTGGATGCCAGTCTGCGGCAGATCGAACATGCTGTCGCAGGCGCCGTGCCGGGCCCGGTCGCGCGCGAAGCCACCGTCTTGCTCGGACGCGAGGCCGACCTGGCGGCGCTCCAGGCGGCCGTGCAGGCCCATCGCTGGGTGACCGTTGTGGGCTTGCCGGGCGCCGGCAAATCCACGCTCGTTCGCGCCTGGCTGGCGCAGCAAGCCGCAGCGCAAGGTCAGGCACCCACGCTGCACATCGAGGTCAACGAAAGGACCGCGGCCAGCGCGGTCCTGGACTCAGCCATCTCGTCATTGGCGGGCACACCAACCACGCGCAAGATGAGCCCGCCCGAGCAGGTGGCGCAGCTTCGGGGCCGGCTGGTTCTTGACGGTCTGGACCCTGCGACCTGGGGCGCCGACTGGCCAGACCTGCTGCAGCTGATCGCCACCGAAGCCGCCGGCGTGCAGGTGCTGGCTTGCTCGCGCGAGCCGCTCGGGTTGCCCGGCGAACAGGTGCACCGACTGGGCGGCCTGCTCACGTCGCCTGGCGCAACAGGCAGCCTGAGCGCAGCAGGCCGGCTGTTCGTGCGAGAGGCCCAGCGCCTGCGAACCCCGCACAGCGGCATTACAACCGACGCCGACATCGAGGCCATTGCGCGCGCCAGTGGCGGCCTGCCGCTGGCCTTGAAACTGGCGGCGGCGTGGAGCCGCTGGATGGAGCCGCGGTCCATCGCCCAACACATCGCGCTCGCGGCGTCGACCGCCGTCGGCGCGCTCGATGGCTCGCTGCACGACTGGCTGGCGCCGGTCTGGGATCGGCTCTCGGCGCCTCAGCGACTGGCCCTGGGGTCGCTCAGCCTCAGCCCGGGTGCCTTCGACATGCCCGCCGCGGTTCTGCTGGCTGCGGTGCCGGTCGACATCATTGAGTCGCTGATCGACCGCGGCCTGGTCGACCTGGATCAGGGCCCATCACCCCGCCTGCGTCTGCACGCCTTGGTGCGGGCCTTTGCCGGCGCCAGGCTGAGGGCGGCACCCGTCAATCGGCGCGCAGCCATCAGTCGCTACATCGATGGCGTCGCCGCGCGCATGGACCCCTGGCCGGTGGACATGGGCCAGCCGCAGCTGACGGTTGCCCAAGTCACGGCGTCGCTGGACGACGTGCTGGCCACCTGGCCGAAGCCGCCGAAGACCTACGCTACGAAGACGTCTTCAGCGCCAATCTCGCGTTGGTCGAGAAGGGGCTGGGCGACTTCGCGGCCGCCGAATCGCGGTGGCGGCGCGCCATCGATGTCCGCGCTTCCCGCGGAGATTGGTTTGCGGTTTGCAATGACATGAACAACCTGGCCAATCTGCTTCGGCATCAACATCGACTCTACGAATGCGAGGTTCTGGCGCATGAATGCCTGCGCTTGACGCGCGAACATGGGCTTGACGCCGAGCGCCCGTTCGCGCTGATTGGCCTGGCCCTGTTGCAGCGTGAAGCCGGCAACGCGCTGCAGGCCCAGGAGTACCTGGCCCTGCTGGATGCCTGCGACGCCAACAGGGTGGAAGGCCCGGTGCGCGCGGATGCGGCACAACTGCGCGCGCAGCTCGCGCTGGATCGAGGCGATGGCGATGCCGCGTTGATCCACATCGGCGAAGCGCTCGATCTTTGTGTACGACACGGCGACGCCGGCAGCGGCAACGAAACGCTGGCGCTGTACGGCGACTGGCTGTCGCGCCACAACGAGCGCCCGGCAGACGCACTGCGCCTGTGGGCGACGCTGTACCGCGCGCCGCGACTGCACGCCACGTTGCGCGACGAGATCGAGAAGCGGTTCGCGGCGATCAACACCGATCCAGCGCAAGTCGAGTCGTCGCTCGATCTGACCCTCGTCACCGAGCAGGCGATGCTGGCCGCCCGAAAGCGCGCTGCGGCGGATCAAGGCGATCCACCAGCGGCATAAGCAGCTGGGGCCGCAGCACCTGAGGCCGTTGCACGAACTCGAGCTGGTATTGGCGCAGTGGCGTGTGACGTCTGCCAAGGCATGAGCGTACCGATGGTCATGGCACTCACCGTCGCCATCGAATCGACGAATGCCGCGCTGACCCATCGGCGCTGCTGAGCAGCCCTGCGGATCAGACGTCCAGTTCACCGCAGAGATCGCTGCCGCGCCATCGTCCGACGCTCGCAGATCCGCAAAATTGACGGTGAGCAATCACCGTTCTGGCCCACCTGTCATGCTCGACGCCGTACTGGTTTGGCTTGCGGATGGGAACGGATTGCAGACGCCCGCTCCCTGTCGGCTGCGGCCTTGCGCCAGGGCAATCCGGACATGAACCGCGATCGAAGGCGCATCGACCGCGGTCCATCGGACTTTCGAATCTCACCCACCCATCAGGCAGCCTGCCGCTCAGACTGCCAGGACAGGCTCGCCGCTGTCCGGCAACAGGAACAACCGATGTCCT
Organism: Rubrivivax sp.; assembly: GCA_016707445.1. Classification (GTDB taxonomy): domain Bacteria; phylum Pseudomonadota; class Gammaproteobacteria; order Burkholderiales; family Burkholderiaceae_C; genus Rubrivivax. The sequence goes on along the minus strand of JADJHR010000003.1, from coordinate 70,199 downwards.
TCCGCCCGCTGTCCGCCCTGATGGCGATCGCCTGCAGCCTGCTGTTCGCGAACGCCATGGCCGCCACCGCCCCGCTGACCATCTCTGAGGATGAACTGGCCTCGGTGATCCTGGCGCCTTCGGCGCTGAACATCGCGCCTCGGGTCTTCAACCGCGTCGACATCCTGAGCCTCAGCGGCGCGTCCCTCGAGTACAGCTGGGCCGAGTTCGTGGGCGACACCTTGCGCCTGCACGACATCCTGCTTGACGAGAACAACTACTGGGCCGACTTCCGCTTCGACGGCACCCAGTTCTTCCAGCTCGTGCAGACGGGTGCCGGACGGGGTGAATCGATCGCCCGTCCCGAGATCCCCGGCGTCGACAGCAGCAAGGCGATGTCGTCGATGCGGGGCCCGCCATTCACGGTCACGGTACTGCCCATCGGTATTGCCGGGCAGGACTACCTCGTCGATCTGGGTGACTACGACCCGCAGGCAGCGCGCCTGCGGATTGCCGACATCCAGCCCTTGAACAAGGCGGCCAGCGACCTGCTGCGCGCGAAGCGCGCCCTGCTGGCGCAGGCCTCGGCAGGATCTGTCGATGCCTTCATCGCGGAGCAGACGCGTGTCGAGATTGGCTTGCCGACGCTCAGCGACTGGAGCGATGCGGTGCTCAGCTGCCTGAGCGCAGGCATCGACAATCTGGATTTTATCGACGCCACCGGCCCGCAAATCATCAAGGCGCTGGCCAAGGACTCTCCCGCGGCGCTGAAGGACGCCTATGAAGCGGCGGCACTGGGCAACCCGCTTGACGCGTCGCTGATCATCTCGGAACTGGGCTTCAAGGGCCTGGCCATCTACGCCAAGAACAAGAACCAGCTCGGCGCCTTCCTCAATGCGCTGGCCGAGAAGGGCGACTACGGCAAGGCGTTGGCCAAGGGCGCCGGTGCCTGCACCGTCGACTACAAACAAGCGGGCGCGGTCGTGCTCGAAGGTCTGGCACGGGCCGCGTTTCCGTTGTCGTCATGCGGCGTCGACCTGATGCTGCAGTCGGCCAAGGATCTGCGCGGGCTGGTCACCGACGCGCTCGCCCGCAAGGTCTACGACAAGTACCGGCAGGACAACGATCCCCTGGTCGACTGGTCCTTGAATGGCTATGGCTACCCGCTGGTCGTCCAGTACGCCCGCAAGAAGGGCATCGACACGGCCCATGCCGAGGCCGAACTGAACCGCATCTTCAGCACCTGGAAGCTGCGCGAGTCCGAGTCCGGGCCCTTGCACGATCGGCTGGTGCAACTCAAGGCCACATGGGCGCAGGACAAGATCTGGCTGGAAGCGGGAATCCGCAAGTCACTGCCACTCAACGCCACCGATGCGGATGCCTTTGCCGCCTACGTGGCCAAGATGAACACGACCCGCGCGCGGCTGACCGCGTTCAACGACACCCAGCAGAACCTGGATGTCAGGGCTGGGCTGATCCTGCGCGGCGCCTACCTGCACGGATCGACCTCGGTGCCGTTCGATGTGAAAGCCTGGAAGCAAGGCGTTGCGGCAGCGCTGCAGACCGGCGCGCCCAACCTGTTCAAGAGCGAACCGGCCGTCTGCGGGGTCGAGCCGTCGACCGCCAGGGCCTGGGTCCTGGTCGAAACCAAGGACTTCAACCCAACGCCGTACAACAACGGCGGGTACGTCACCACGATCGGCTACGCACGCGGCAACGTCACCATGGGCTGGAGCAACGGCGCGAACACCTTCGACTTCAGGTCGAGCTGGAGCAACCCGCCGAACATCATCCGCGCCGGCGACCGCATCGCGATGAACATGAGCATCGCCGTCACGGCCAACACCGGCCGGGATTTCTTCATCAACGGCGCGTTCGGCGTGCGCTTCGACGCGGCCAACATCGAGCCAGGCTACATCCAAAGCCCCGTCGAGTTCACGAACGAACAAGGTCAGACGGGCTATCTCGAGGTCAGTCGCGGCGGCGATCCTGCCGGAACCACGATCTCAAGGTCGCTTTCGCTCAGCGCGTCGAGCCTTCGCACGGGGTCGGACGGCGCCAGGATCGCGATGATTGCCTACGTCCAAGGCTTCCAGAACATGGCCGGAACGCGCTACACGTATGAATGGAAAATCGTGGACTGAGCGTGCATCGTTGATGGCAATGCACAGTTGCCGGCGGCTTTCAATTCAGCGCCGCACCGGTTGCAGCGCGCTGCGACGGTGTCCCATCGGCCTGCTTCGATGCTTCGTCGGCTTGCAAGAGCGAGCACGACCCCACGCGATGGAGCACAGCGTGCAGGCGGAGAGACATGGCCCATGTACCGCGTCAGGCGTCTTCGACCCAGCCATCGACCGTGTCGCTGCCTTCAAGCCAGCGCAGCACTTCTGCGGCCACGGGGTGGACAACAGCGGCGTAGCGCTGGCGCAGGCGATCTAGGTCTTCGCCCAGCTGATCCAGACCGCGGTCCTGCAGCGCGTGCAGGTCGGTCTCGAGCATGCCGGCAAGCTCTTGCCCTGCCGTGGCACACGCTGCTGCCTTGAAGGCATTCATGTAGCAGTAGGCCGGGCCGTCGCGGTAGCTGGCCACCAGCGTGGCGGCAGGAATGAGGCTGAGGTGTGGTTGCAGCGCCGGGTTGATGGCATGCGCCGCGATGTGCGGCCCGATCGTGCTCGGGCGGCCGGTGAACCCGCGCAGGTGCAGATGGCGCGACATGCGCGGCCCGTCGTTCACCGGGTAGTTATCCCACAGGGTGGGCTTGCGGCGCAGGGCTTCGCCCACGCGCGCCAGATGGCCGGGGCTGTATTCGCGTGCGCAGATCTCCTCGCCGGTCCAGTACACGTGCACCCGCGGGTCGAGCCGGCGCCCCAGGTCATTTAGGTAGCCGGCCGGCCGCGCGCCAAACACGACGTCCAGCATCGAGTCATCTGAATAGTAGGTCGGGCACATGAAGACCCGGCTGGCACGGGTGTTCGCCATGGCCGTGTGAACGATCTCGGCCTCGCGTGCGGCCAGGTCGGGCACGTCGCCGCGGGTGTCGTCGAACAGGATCGCGAGATCGTCGATGCCGATCGCATCGAGCAAGCGCACCTTGTCGATGAACGCCGCTTTTGCCGGCGCGCTGAAGTCCCGGTACAACTCGTACGGGCTCAGGCCCAGACCAAAGCGCAGCCCGAGGCTGCGGCAGTGCGCCGACAGCTCGGTCAGCTCAGCCAGTGCAGCGCCCGGGTGAGGTTCGCGCCAGCGTCGCCGCAAAAAGGCGTCGGCCTTGGGCGCGAAGTGGAAGAACGCGTAGCCCATCTCGCGCAGTTGGGACATCACCTGCTGGCGGTCCGTGTGCCGCCAGGGCCGGCCAAAGTAGCCTTCGATGACGCCGAGTTCGGGGGTCATGTGCCGGGTGCCGCAGCGTCAGAACACCAGAACCTTGTCGGCCTCGGCCGTCCAGTCCGCCAGCTGCGCGAGCGTGCTGCGCCTGGCGCCGTCGATCAACTCGTCATCGCGCATGCCACGTGCGTCCATGCAGGTGCCGCACAGACCGACCTCGCCCTTGCGCAGCAGCTTGCCCAACATGATCTGCACGTTGTAGTAGCCCTCGGGCACTTTTTGCCCATCCTTGGCGCAGCCCACGGCGTCGGCCATCAGGAAGAGCCGCACCGACTGCCCGTCCCTGGCCGCCAGCGCACCCGCGAGCCGCAGCCCGTTGTACACCCGCTCGTTGCCATACGGCGCGTCGTTGAGGATGAAGAGCGTCTTGGACATGGAAGATCCTCTCAAGGTTCAGGGCTTGGCCAGCGGCAGGCCCGCGGCCCGCCACTCGCTGACGCCATCGAAAGTCTTGCGCGCCCGGAAGCCGCGCTGCGTCAGCAGCCTGACCGCCTCGTCGGACATCAGGCAGAACGGCCCGCGGCAATAGGCCACGATCTCCGTGTCGCGCGGCAGTTCACCCAGCCGCTGCTCAAGTTCGGCCAGCGGCATGGACCGGGCAAACGGCAGGTGCGCGGTGTCGAACTCGTCGGGTGGGCGCACATCGAGCACCACGACCTCGCCTCTCTTGGCCCGGGCCATCAGTTCCTTGCGGCTCACCTGCGCCAGGCGGTCGGGCTCGGTCATCATCTGTTGCAAGGCCAGGCGCAACTCGACCAAGTGTTCTTCGGCCACGTCGCGCAGCGTGACGCCCAGCTGTGCCACATCGGCACCGCTGAGGCGGTAGATCATGCGTTTGCCGTCACGGCGGCTCTGCACCAGGCGAGCCTCCTTCAGCGCCTTCAGATGCGCACTGGCAAGCTTCACGTCGATGGCCACTTCCGCCGCCACCGTCTCGACCGCCTTCTCGCCCTGGGCCAGCATCTCCAGCATCTCCAGGCGCTTCGGGCTGGCCAGGGCCTTGCCCACACGGGCGACCTGTTCGTACAGAAGGTCCTTGAGCGTTCGGTTGTTCATTGGTATACATTCTAACGGGCGTTGGCATAAGCGATCGATGATCGATCGTGATGCCGCAGCGCTGGCCACTGGAGACTGCCATGGCGATCGAACAGTTTGTACTTTCCCACGAGCCAGCCCTGCGGCTGAGCGTCTTCGTGGCGATGTTCGCGCTCGTGGCCTTGTGGGAACTGGCCGCCCCGCGCCGCGCGTTGACCGTGTCCAAGGCCTTGCGCTGGGGCAGCAACCTGGGGCTGGCCATGCTCAATGCCGTGCTGTTGCGGCTGATCTTTCCTCTTGCCGCGGTCGGCGTGGCGGCCTTCTGCGCGGCCAACGGCTGGGGCCTGCTCAACCACTTCGAACCGCCGTTCTGGCTGGCCGTGCCGATGGCGGTGATCGCGATGGACTTCGTGATCTGGCTACAGCATGTGATGGTGCATGCCGTGCCGACGCTGTGGCGCTTGCACCAGGTGCACCACGCCGACCTGGACTACGACCTGACCACCGGGTCACGCTTTCACCCCATCGAGATCGCGCTGTCGATGGTGATCAAGCTCGCCACGATCACGGCGCTCGGCCCGCCGGTGCTGGCCGTGGTGACCTTCGAAATCCTGCTCAACGCCACTGCGATGTTCAACCACGGCAACATCCAGCTGCCGGCCGGGGTCGACCGGGTGCTGCGCTGGTTCATCGTCACGCCCGACATGCACCGCGTGCACCACTCGGTCGAAGGCGACGAGACCAACTCCAACTTCGGGTTCAACCTCCCGTGGTGGGACCGATTGTTCGGCACCTACCGTGCGCAGCCGCGCGCCGGGCATGACGCCATCGTCATCGGAATCCGCGGCCATCGCGACCCGCACCAGGTGGCACGTCTGGGTGGCATGCTGATGCTGCCGTTCCGCGGCATGGTCGACGGCGATGCGGTCGACCGCCAACGCTGGACCGACGGCAAGGCGGCTTGAGCCCGGATGGCACGACGAAACCGGCGGATCTGGCTGGTGCCGGAACCTCGCTGGCGGCGCCGTCGCTCGAATCGCTGCGGTGGACCAGGGCAAGCCATCAGCCGCACCAGACGCCGATCCCTGACGGCTGTAAGGAAATCACCGGCGCCTCGACAATGGACCGATGTTTGCTCCATCCACCGCCCGGCCTGCCACCGCTTGCCGCATCGATCGCCGGCAAGGCCTGCAGTGGCTGGCCGCCAGTGTGGTGCTGGGTGCGCCCGCCACACGGGTCGCACGCGCCGCCGATGCCTTTGAGTGGCGCCCGTGGCCGCCCAGCAAGCGTGCGCCGCCGCTGAACCTGCCGCTGCTTGACGGCACACGCTGGCAACTGTCGTCACAGGCTGGCCGGGTGGTGCTGGCCAATTTCTGGGCCAGTTGGTGTGCACCCTGCCGCGACGAGATGCCATCCCTGATGCGCCTGGCCGCTCAACGCGCCGCTGACGGCCTGGTGGTGATGGGCGTCAACTACCGCGAATCAGCCAGCACCGTGACGCGTTTTCTTGACGGCCTGCCGCTCAAGTTGCCCACGCTGCTGGATCGCGACGGGGCCATTGCCGTGGCCTACACGCCGCGCATCTTTCCGAGTACCGTGGTCTTCGACCGCCAGGGCAAGCCTGTCGGCACCGTGGTCGGCGAAATCGATTGGGACGGTGACGCCGCCGCCCGCATCCTGGCCCCGCTGCTGCGCACAACTTGATGCGGACAATGCGGCGCAGCGTGCCCATCGAACAATCGATCGAACACACGATCGAACAACATCCCACCCAGCAGGAGCCTTGATATGACCCCCATCGACCGCCGCAGCGTGCTTGGCCTGGCGTCCGCACTGGCCCTGGTGCCGCTCGCATCGCGCGTGGCCGCGCAAGAGCGTCGGTTCCAGCCGCAGCCGGGCGACTGGCGCAGCTTCGAGATCACCACCACCATCGAGTTGCGCGAGACCAAGGGCGTGGCGAGGGCGTGGGTGCCGGTGCCGTCGGTCGACAGCGACTACCAGCGCAGCCTGGAGAGCAGCTACACCGGCAACGCCAGCCGCATGCAGGTGGCCGCCGATGCGCGCTACGGCGCGCGCATGGTGGTGGCCGAGTTCAGCGAAGGCACGGTCAAGCCCACGCTGCAGGTCACCAGCCGCTTTGCCACCCAGAGCCGCGCCACCGACTGGACGCGCAAGGTGGCCACGCGTGAAAGCGCCGAAACGCTGCGCTACTGGGTGCAGCCCACCGATTTGATGCCCACCGACGGCATCGTGCGCGACACCGCGCGTGAGGTCGTGGCCGACGCCAGGACCGACGTCGAGAAGGTGCAGCGCCTGTACGACTGGATCGTGGAGAACACCCACCGCGAACCCAAGGTGCGCGGCTGCGGCGTGGGTGACATCAAGACCATGCTCGAGACCAAGAACTTTGGCGGCAAGTGCGGTGACATCAACGCCTTGTTCGTCGGGCTGTGCCGATCCGCCGGCGTGCCGGCGCGCGACGTATACGGCATTCGCCTGGTGCCATCGGCCTTTGGCTACCGCGAATTGGGCGGCAACCCGGCCAGCCTGAAGGGCGCCCAGCACTGCCGCGCCGAGGTCTTCTTGAAAGAGTACGGCTGGGTGGCGATGGACCCGGCCGATGTGGGCAAGGTGATGCGGCTGGAAACGCCGGAGTGGATCAAGAACCCCGACGACCCCGTGGTGCTGCCGGTGAAGAAGGCCTTGTTCGGCGGCTGGGAGGGCAACTGGCTGGCCTACAACGTGGCGCACGACGTGGTGCTGCCGGGGTCGAGCGGCCCGAAACTGGGCTTTTTGATGTATCCGCAGGCCGAGCTGGGCGGCGAACGCATCGACCCGCTGGCACCCGACGACTTCAAGTACACCATCACGGCCCGCGTGATCGACAAAGCCTGACGCGGGTTGCTAACAACCCGGGCTGAAACAGGCCTGGGTCGGCACGGTGGTCACCGCACTGATCGGCGTGCTGTGCTTCAAGGAGCAGGCGGCCGACGTGGGTGCCGAGGGGTTCGTCACCGCCGCGCAGCACACCGGGAGTCGGGGGGTGCGCGGTGCAAGCGAGCTTGAGGCCCGGGTGCGGGTGAAACCAGGGCAGGTGGTGCACGCTGCGCAGTCGCCGGTCGACACAGGGCATCTCTTGGAGACCGCGTAAGATCTGAGCCCTCGCTCTCTTCAACAACAAGCTCTCGGAGGTATTCATGTCCGTCACGTTCCGTCTTCGACAGCTGACCGTGCTGCTGGCAGTCTGTGGTCTGGCCCAGGCGCAGACCCCTGCTTCGGCACCGGCTGCCGTTGCAGCCCCTGCCGCAACAGTGGCCCCTGCAGCCGCCCCTGCTGCTGCAGGCGACGAAGGCAAGCTGGCCTGGTACGGCAAGAAGTTTGCGGGCCGCCGCACCGCCAGCGGCCAGGCCTTCAACCCCGAAGCCATGACCATGGCGCACAAGACCCTGCCCTTCGGTACCATGGTCCGCGTCACCAACCTGAAGAACAAGCGCAGCGTGGTGCTGCGCGTGAACGACCGCGGCCCGACCCAGGCCGACCGGGTGGGTGACGTCTCGGCCGCCGCCGCGCGCAAACTGGGCATGTCACGCTCGGGTGTGGTCGACGCGAAGATCGAGGTCGTGACCGAAGCCAAGCCGCGTCCGAGCAAGAAGGCGAAGTAGGCCTGAACAAGGCTTCAGGCGGGTCTGGCTGGCTGGCTGGCTGGCCTGCAGGCTGGTTGAGGATTGGCAGGTTGTCTGGTGCCGGTGCGGTTCAGTGGCCGGCGTGGCACGCGCGGGTCGATGAACGCCGAGGCGGTGGACGGGCGAAAACCGAAGTGACGCTCTTCGCGTCAGGTGCCCGCCAGTGCGGCATCGATTTCCCGCAAGACCTCGGCGATCTGAAGCGGCTTTGTTCAGGAAGGCCCGAACGCCTGCCCCCTGCGCCGCCTTCCAGCTGTGCTCGGACGCGTCGGCCGAGACAACGATCATCTGCGTCGCCTCAAGGGCAGGATCAAGCCGAATGCGCTCGAGCAGCGTCTGCCCCAGTCCATCGGGTAGGTGCTCGGCAAGTACGGCATTGGTCCGTACCACGGGCACGCCTACGACCATCAGCCGGTGGTAGACCGTTGGCTTGGGAACAGCGCGCCGATGCAGCCTTCCCGGGTTCTCGTCTCAAGCTTGCGCATGCCCATGTCTTCGGTCATGCGCTGACACAGTGGCGCTCCCGCGTGGATGCTCGTGTCCATGGTTGCAGTTGCGTTGATGGACGAGGCCGATTGCCTCGCTCGTCAATTTCGCAGAACGGGGATCGCTCCGGGCCGCCAGGGCGCAGCCGGAGCACCTACCACCATCGCGGTTTGGTCCTTCGACCCATTGCGGTCAGTCGTCCATCTCGCAAGGGACATAGCCCGCGACTCGTGATTCAGGCGACTGCAAGCCCGATGCCTCCAGCGGCGCTCAGCGCCACCACGATCCAGGGGGGTGCCTTCCAGATCGTGAGGAGGACGAAGGCTGCGGTCGCGAGTGCAAAGTCGCGGGAGTTGCCCACGGCGCTTGTCCACACGGGGTCATACAGTGCGGCCCCCAGGATGCCGACCACCGCCGCGTTGGTGCCCCGCATTGCCGCTTGCGCGAACGGACGGGTACGAACGACATCCCAAAACGGCAGGGCCCCATAAACGAGAAGAATGCCTGGCAGAAAAATGGCAACCAAAGCGATGACCGCACCGACGATGCCATGCGGAACAGGTTGGACCACCGCACCGAGGTAGGCCGCGAAGCTGAAGAGCGGCCCAGGTACGGCTTGGGCGGCACCGTAGCCGGCGAGAAATGCGCTTGAGGTGACCCAACCGGGGTCGACTACTTCGGCCCGCAACAACGGCAGCACCACGTGGCCACCGCCGAACACCAAGGCACCCGAGCGGTAGAAGGCGTCGAACAGCGCGAGGGCTTGGGAATGAAAATATCCAGCCAGCAGCGCCGGCACGGCGAGCATGGCAAGGAACACGGCCAAGGCGACGGCAGACGCCCGCCGGGAAATCGGAAAGACGAGGTGGCCGGCGTCGGTGACAAACCCCTTGCGGCACAAGACAAGGCCGCCAGCGGCTCCGAAGAGGATCGCCGCGACCTGCCCGAAAGAACCCCCAACCAAGATCGTCAGGAGAACGGCGACAACGGCTATCGAAGCCCGCTCGCGGTCTGGCGTCAGGTTGCGTGCCATGCCCCAGACCGCCTGCGCCACGACCGCCACGGCAACGATCTTGAGACCGTGGATCAGGCCATCCGCAACCGGCCCGTTGAAAGCACTCGCCCCGAAGGCGAAGGCGATGAGTAGAACGGCGGACGGAAGGGTGAAGCCAAGCCAGGCGGCCAAGCCGCCGAGCAACCCGCCCCCCCGCAGCACACCCAGCGAAAACCCCACCTGACTCGAAGCCGGGCCGGGCAGGAACTGGCAAAGCGCGATCAAGTCCGCATATCCGGCTTCGTCAATCCACCGCCGACGTTGCACCAGTTCTTCCAGAAAGTAGCCGAGATGGGCGACGGGCCCGCCAAAGGATGTCACGCCGAGTTTCAGAAAGACTGCAAAGACTTCGGCAACGGCCCGCATTGCCGGCGGCCGGGCAGCATCAATCAGAACGGCGGCCTTCATGGATGGCGGGCTGGGCTCGACCGTGTCCGCTGGACTGGTGCTTGTCGGCTGTTCACTCATAGGTCGCGCGGCGCTGTGACAACGGCGTGGGGATGGTTCACCACTGTACTGGTCGCATGACAGCGAAGGCCGGCTCATGGCCGACTGCCGCCTTTGTCTTCATGAATGGAAAGGGGGCGCCGCAGCGCCCCTTGATCCCTCCGTCAAACAAGCTCAATTCGCCTGCTTGCGCAGGAACGCCGGGACCTCGATCTCATCCATCCCGTTGCTGGACAGCGCCTCGACTTTGGCCACGGCCTGGCTGCGCGCGCTGCGCCACACGCTGGGCGTGTTCAGGCCCTCGCAGCTGTGGGTCTGCGCGGCATTCACGCTGGGGTTGGGCTGGGCCACGGTGTTGAGGATGGGCAGGTTGTCGGTGCCGGTGCGCAGGCCTTGCTGCATGGGCTGCTGCACCACGCCCAGCGGGGGCCTGGCCTGGGCCCTGCGCACGCTGCTCGGGCCGGTGGCGAAACGGTCACGCGCTTCTGGTCGACCAGGCTCTCGTCGTAGGCGGGTGCCGAAGATCATCGCGCATCGTCGGCGGCGTAGCGGCGGATGGCGTTCATCGCCGCACTTGGCAAGCCCGGGCTCTCGGCCAGCTTGAAGCCGTTCTTGCCGGCCGCGATCAGCACCAGCACGCCCCCTGCGCCGCTCAGGTCGATGCCTTCCAGCAGCGGGCAGGCCACGGCCAGGTCGGCGGCCTTGGTGGCGCGGTCGGGGCCGCCCGCGGTGGCGGTGCCCATCATCGCCTTGCCGGGCTCGCTCATCACGGTCTTCACGTCTTCGAAGTCGACTTCTGACTTGCGCCCGGGATGTGAATGATGTCGCTGACTTGCCAAGCGTGCCGACCAGGGCATTCTTCAGCACGCCGCTGGCGTGCGCGAGGGCCCGCGCCTGGAAGCGGCCGGCGTGAAATGCACCGTGGCCCCCGACGGTGGCCGGGAGATCGCCGTCGTCGGGACCGAGGAGCGCGACAGGAAAAGCGAATCCCAGTACAACTCGAAGCGACCCAAGAAGGGGGATGCTTGGATGACGAATCTGACTTTCTATAGCGCTCGCATCAACGGCGTCGTTGACTACGTCGACAAGCACTTGGATGAGCAGCTGGATTTTCAGCGGCTGTCGTCGATGGCCTATGTATCGCCGTGGCACTTCCATCGGCTGTTCCAGGCATTGACGGGTGAGACGCTGGCTGAGCGCGTCCGCCGGCGACGGCTTGAGTCTGCGGCTGTGCGACTGCTTCGCTCGCCCCCGCTGACGGCAATTCAAGTTGCACTGGAGGTCGGCTTCGGATCCGCCGAAGTGTTCTGCCGAGGGTTCAAGAGCCACTTCGGGCTCACACCGACTCAATGGCGGCAAGGAGGGTTCAGGAATTGGGTCAATGAACGTCGCTCTGAACTGGATGCCGTCCATCGACATCATTACCACTGGGCCGTGGTCGAGGATATGTTCCAAGACGATGAACAGGTGCGTCGCGGGCTTCACCGAGTGGCGGCGAACCCAACGACCGTCGTCGAAGTCAAGCCTTTGCCCAAGATGCGTGTCGCCTACTTGCGCCACGTGGGCCCCTACGGCGATCCGGCCATCACAAGGCTGTGGGAGCGATTCATCGCGTGGTGTGGGTCTCGGCCGCTTTTTCACCGTGGTCGGGCCATCGTGGGCGTTTGCCACGACAGCCCCGACATCACACTCGCCATTCAATGCCGGTATGACACATGCATTGAAGTCGACGAGTCCTTCCGGGCGCAGGGGGAGATCGGCGTTCAAGACATTCGTGGGGGCCTATACGCCTGCACGTCGTTCAAGGGCACGACCGCGGAGTTCTACCCTGCGTGGCTGCGCCTGTTCGCGGAATGGTTGCCGCAATCGGCCTACCAACTCGACGATCGTCCAGCTGTAGAAATGTATGGCGATCCGACGCTGGTCGCGCCGCAGCATGGCGGCGCGGTTTGCGAGCTCTGTCTCCCCGTGCATGCGTTGTAGCAATTGTCTGCCTTCCTCGAGCCCTGGTGCATCGGCAGCCTGCACATGGGCGCCGCGGCATCACACGCGAACTTGCGCAAGATCCATCAATGGCATCGCAAACGCCATCAAGGCACAGCCCGTTTGCCCAATCAGCATCTCACCTTGCGCAGAACCGTCTTGGGCATGCGCCGTTCTGGCGTTCATCGAGGGGGCATGGTGTTTTCAACGACTAAGTCACTTGTTTCAGCGTTGCGAGACAGACGGATCTCAGCTGTCGAACTTGTCGACCATGCAATTGCTCGCATCGATGAAGTCGACGCGCGCTTGAATGCGGTCGTGGTGCGCGACTTTGAGCGTGCACGAATTGCGGCCAAGGCAGCCGACGTTGCACTTGCTCGTGGGCAGCCTGGAGCGCTACTGGGCGTTCCCATGACCGTCAAAGAGGCTTTCAACGTCGCTGGACTCCCGACGACCTGGGGGATCCCCGGCACTGACACCATCAAGGTGTCTGAAGACGCTGTCGCGGTGGCTCGTCTCAAGGCGGCTGGCGCGATCGTGATCGGCAAGACAAACGTTCCGACCAACCTCGCGGATTGGCAAACTTGCAATCCGGTCTACGGCGTCACCAACAATCCCTGGGACGTGGGTCGGTCACCCGGTGGCTCGTCTGGCGGCTCGGCGGTGGCGCTCGCGGCGGGCTATGTTTCGCTTGAACTGGGCTCCGACCTGAGTGGCTCGTTGCGTGTTCCGGCGCACTGCTGCGGTGTCTTCGCCCACAAGCCAACGCACGGTCTCGTGCCCATGCGTGGCTCTGCGCCTCCCGGTACACCCGTGTTGATCGGCGCACCTGACATCGACTTCGCGGTGGCCGGACCGATGGCCAGGAGTGCGCAGGATTTGGGTTTGGCCATCGGCGTCCTTGCCGGGCCGGATGTCGCCTCGGCAACCGGTTATCGGCTGGCACTGCCGCCGCCTCGGCATACGCGCCTGAGCGACTTCAGGGTTCTCGTACTGGAGCGGCATCCGATGCTGCCGACTTCGAGCGGGATTCGACAGGCCGTGCACCGATTCGCCGAAGGGCTCATTGCAGTCGGCTGCAAAGTCGATCGCCAGGGCACCAAAGTCCCTGACCTGCTGCTGGTTGCAAGCACGTTCACGAAAATGCTGATGTCGTTTTTCGGTGCCGATATGCCGGCTGCAGCGTATCAGGGGGCGCAGATGGGAGCCTCGGCGTTGGATGTCAGCGACGACAGTCCTGCCTCGAGCCAGTTGCGAGGACTGGTCATGACACACCGGGACTGGATCCTTGCCGACCGAGTTCGAAGCGCCGTCGCGGATCAGTGGAGACAGCTGTTTCGAGATTGGGACGTCGTGGTATGCCCCGTTTTGCCGACCGAGGCGATCGTTCACGACCATACCGAAATGAATGAACGCTTTATCGTTGTCGACGGAGCTCCGGTTCCTTATCTGGTGCAAGGTGTGTGGACGAGCGCGGCGACTTTTTCGGGTCTCCCCGCGACTTCAATGCCCATCGGCTTGAGTGGCAACGGGCTGCCACTTGGCGTACAGATTGTTGGTCCGCATTTGGAGGACCACACGACGATCACCTTTGCTGATCTCGCTGAGCGCGAATTTGGTGGATTCGTTCCGCCGCCAGCGCTTGCAAGCTGATTGCACGGCGGCCTTCAAGCGGCGGCGGCAGTGGCGTGCAACTCGTCGCAGACGCTCCGGGTGCGCGGTGTAGATCGCCGCCATTCATGCAGCGCTGTACCGACCGTTGTTCTTGGCCGCGAAGACGGCTGCTCCAGATTGGCGACAACGATTTTCAGTTGACCCTGAAACTGCCGACCGTGGATGACGGAACAAGCGTGGATGCGGACAACGTTGCACGGCTCAGAGTCGGGACTGGCCCGTTGGTCGTGGTGGTCGACCACTTTCGACCCAAAGCTGGCGTAGACGAAGTGCAACTGCGGACGTTCAACGCTGGCCAGTGGTCACCACCCGCACGCATCGGCGCGCGTTCGTCGCGGATGGCCGCCGCTGCATAGCGCAACCGCTGCACGATCGGCGGCGTCACAGTGCCTCAGCGACGGCCGATTGCCCGCGCGTCTTCCACATCGAGACCACCACACCACCGGCGATCAGCCCGAAGGTCACGGTCAACGAGATCACCGCGGGGATCTTGCCGATGATGCCTACCAGGAAGATCTTGGAGCCGATGAACACCAGCACGAGGGCCAGCGCGTACTTCAGGTACTTGAAGCGGTGGATCATCGCCGCCAGCGCGAAGTACAGCGCGCGCAGGCCCAGGATGGCGAAGATGTTGCTCGTGTAGACGATGAACGGGTCGGTGGTGATGGCGAAGATGGCCGGCACCGAGTCGACCGCAAACACCAGATCGACGAACTCGATCAACACCAGCGCCAGGAACAAGGGCGTGGCGAAGCGCACCACCTTGCCCGTGGCCGGGTCGGGCTCGTGCACCCAGAAGGCGTTGCCGCGCAAACCATCGGTCATGCGCATGCGCTTCGTCAGATACTTCAGCAGCGGGTTGTTCTCGATGTCGGGCATGTGGTCTGCAATGATCCACATCTTGATGCCCGTGAAGACCAGGAAAGCGCCGAACAAGTACAGCACCCAGCTGAACTGGCTGACCAGCGTGGCACCCAGGCCGATCATGATCGCGCGCAGCACGATCACACCCAGGATGCCCCAGAACAGCACCCGGTGCTGGTACTGCCGCGGAATGGCGAAGAAGCTGAAGATCAGCGCGATGACGAAGACGTTGTCCATCGACAGCGACTTCTCGATCATGAAGCCGGTGTAGTAGTCCATGCCGCTTTGCGCGCCCAGGTACCACCACACCCAGGCCCCGAAGAGCAGTGCCACGCTGATGTAGCCGGCCGAGAGCAGCAGGCTCTCGCGCACGCCGATCTCGTGGTCGTCCTAATGCAGTACGCCCAGGTCAAAAGCCAGCAGCGCGACGACGATGCCGACGAAGGCCAGCCAGACCCATGCCGGCTTGCCCATGAAGTCGGACGCGAGGAAAGAAGGGAGAAAGTCCATGGTGATGCTTCAGAGGACGACAGTAACGGCGGATCCGCCGCCGCCACGATGGCGCCACAACGCGACCAGCAAGTGCAGCCCGGCGCCCAGCAGCAGGAGCAGTGCACTGCCGACGCCCCAGACCACCCAGGTCGCCACGGTCAGGCCACCGGCCAGCGCGGGCACGGCCCGCAGCAGGCTGTCGACCACTGGCCCGAGACCCGCCATCAGCTGGTTCATGGCTTGTGCAAGCGCCGGCGGCACCCAGGGCGCCAACCAGTCCGGCAGGGCCAGAGCGCCGGCGCCCGATGCGGCACCGGAGAGCGCGCCCGCGTTCGAGACGGTCCAGACCGCCACGGCATGCAACGCCCAGGCGGCCAGGGACCACAGGGCCAATAGCGCGACGACGACAAACCAGCTGAGGGCATAGAAGATGGGGGACGGTTGAACTGTGTTGGGATGTCCTGGAGTGTGGGGATGGACGAGACTCGAACAAACCAGATTCCTGCTCACCTAAGATTCGGCTTTTCCGAACCGGAGCGAGCATGCTCAACTACCGCCACCTTCACTACTTCTGGGTCGTGACCAAGGAAGGCGGCTTTGCCCGGGCCGCCGAGCGGCTGGACATGGCGGTGCAGACGATCAGCGCCCAGGTGCGCGAACTGGAGAAGGCGCTGGGCCATCAGTTGCTCAAGCCTTCGGGCCGAGGCGTGGCACTCACCGAGGCGGGCCAGGCCGCGTTCGCGCGCGCCGAGGAGATCTTTCAGCTCGGCCAAGTCATCCCCGACGAGGTGCGCGAAGCGGCCAGCGCCAAAGTAGCACGCTTGGCAGTGGGCTTCTCGGACGGCATCTCCAAACTTGCGGCCCATGCGCTGCTGGAGCCGGTGCTGGCCACCCCGAACCTGCGCCTGGTGTGCCACGAGGGCGAGTTCGAGCAATTGCTTGGCGAACTGGCGCTCCATCACCTGGACCTGGTGCTGGCGGGTCAGGCCGCGCCGCGCAACCCCAACCTGCGGCTGTCCAGCGAACGCCTGGTGAATGCGCCGATCGCGTGGTACGGACCGGCGCGCCTGGTCGGCAAGTCCGAGCGCCACCGGTTTCCGCATAGCCTGAACGAGTTGCCTGTGCTGCTGCCGACCGGGCACTCGGCGCTGCGCACGACGCTGGAGCACTGGTTCGAGACACAGGGCCTGCGGCCCCGCATCGTCGGCGAGTTCGAAGACAGCGCGCTGCTGGCCGTGTTCGCCGCTCGCGGGTTGGGCGTGTTTCCGGTCAGCCGACTTGGCGCGGACGACATCGGGCTGATGCGTGGTCTACGCCTGCTGGGCAGCAGTGACGGCACGAAGGAAGAGATCCACGCGATCCGGTCGCGCCGCGGTCAGCACCACCCACTGGTGCAGAAGGTGATGGCTGCCGCCGCAACCCGCACGGGGGCCTGATCCGACCACCCGATCCAGCACCGATCAGGCGCTTCGTTCAGGCCGGATGAGGCACCTGCGCCTCGGTGCGGGCCCGTTGTGCGGCATCGCCGCTGCGCCAGTGCTGGTGCGCAGCCGCCATCACCAGGGCTTCGGCATCGGCCAGATGCTTGTCGGCTTCGGCCGCCGCGCTCGCCAGGCGCAGCACCTTGGCCTGCAGGCCGGGTTCGTCCACCTCGGCGAGAAGCGATGCCAGGGCGGTCTCATCCACGTTGTGCATCATCGAGCCGCCGCCGTAGACACCCATCAGTAGGTCCTCGCAGAGGCTCTGCACCACCTGCGCGAACGAGCCCGGCGCCAGTCCGAGCTCATGTTCGAGCTGGAGTTGTTGCAGTGCCTCGACTTCCGAGCGGCAGACATGGCCGTCGGAGATGAGCACGAGCGCGACGATGCGTGCGGCGGCTTCGGGGCTGTTGCGGGGATAACTGCGCATGATCGGATTCCATTTCAATGAGTGATCGGGTGGCTGAATGAGAGCGTGGCCTCAGAGGCCGCGACGGTGACGGTGCTCGACGGCATGGTGGGGGCTGTGGTCTGCCTGGAGCGGGATGGGCACCAGCACCGGAGCCGGCCGTGGCGCCCACCCCCGAAGCGAAGCCTGCAGTGACCGCAGAGCCTGGCGTAGCCGGGCAAGAATGAGAGGCGCGAAAGTAGGCAAGAGCTTCATGGCGGTGGAATCAAAGAGTGTTGACGAGACGGAATGTGCATCTTGAAAGGATTCGAAGGAAGCGCACTTTTTGTATCTCCAGCTCAGGAAAAAGCGAACCTGGCAGCCACTGATTCCCGGGCAGATCCAGCAGGTTGACCAGACGGATCGCTCTGAACCAGGGAGCTGGGTGCGAATTCCATGGGGACGGCGTTCGTGGTTCGGGTGATGGGCGTGGAGGGTTCTCCTGAACTGGGCTGGATGGTGCCCCGCGCCGAGGTGCAGATGTCGGACGTGAACGGCCCCGCGGCGGTGTCGACAAGCGCTGCCAGGTGGAGTTGCGAACCGACGGCACCGGGTCTGTGGTCGTCGCCTCTGTGGTGAACAACTGGTGCACGGCGCTGGACAACGCGTTGGCTCGCGCCGCACGATTCCTGATGCACCTATGGCGCCGTGGCAATGACTCCCGCCGCATGCCCCAGCGTCTCATCAGTCACGAACGCTGAGAAGCAGTATGACCATGGACCATGGACCATGGCGCGTGCACTCTGGCCGTGGATGTCGGTGACCAGCACGTTGATGCGAATGCCGGCGTCCACCAGCACCTTGTGCAACCGGTTCTTCTCGGCGCTGCACATGCCCACCAACTTCTGCCGCTGGCGCCACCAGCCGAAGCTGGCGGAACTCCACTGGCGGGATGAACGACGCCCGCAGCAGCCCCGAGCGCGCCAGCGTGGCCAGCCATTGCGCATCGGCCATATCGGTCTTGCGACCGGGTACGGCCTTGACGTGCCGCGCGTTGACCACCCAGGCGATGATGCCCACCGCCTCCAGCGCCGCAAACGGGCTCTTCCAATACAACCCCGTGCTCTCCATGACGACAACCTCGGGCCTGATCTCCAGCGACCACTATGCCAGGGCGCGGCGGTCGCGATTGAAGGCACCGAAGTCGCGCTTGGTAACCTCCACTCGGCCGTCATCATGTTCGAAACGGCACAGGCGGTGATCTTGGCCTGGTGAACATCCAGCGCGATGACGCGCTTGTGCATCGGGGTCAAATCCATTGCCGGGCTCCTGCAGCTTGAACAACAATCACAAGCGTGCGGGCCAGCGCAGGTGCCGCCGACCAACGGCCTGCCGGGCAAGCCCGGCGGCTCTGTTTAATGTGGGCTGTCAGGCGCGCCCAGACCCTCACGGGACTGAACAACGCTCGCAGGCAATCCTGGGTACGGGTGGTCGGCAGCGGGTCAAGTTAGAGATCGCAGTCCAGGGCCATCAATGAATTGATCGACCTCTACCTCCGCTGGCCCGCACATCCCGGTGTCTTCCATCATCCAGAGTGCTGCCTGGTTCATGTCACTTAGTAGCGGGTATTCAACTTGGCCCGCTGAATTCGCCCGCGGAAGGCAGTCGATCAAAGAAGCGCAATTCGACCTGGCTTCAGCTCGAACAACGAATTCATTGCGCAATATTCGAACCGCAGGAGATGCTTCCGCGGAATTTGCGTTCTATTTCACAACGCATTCGCCGCGTCATATGCGGTTTTGGTTGCGTGTGAAATATCGGCCACCTCGCGGCAGTCGCCGACCATGACGACCTCGACGCCTTGGTTAGTCAGCCCTTCAGTCTCGAATGCGACAGGCCGAGCGCCACTGGCGATGACCACACTGTCGCAGCGTATTTTCACGACTCTGCCGTCCTTGTCCGTGCAGATCAACTGACCGATCGCAATTTCCAACACCTTGTGCCCTGTGTATTGCTCTACCCCGAATCTCCTGTAATTTTGGAGCATCGTGGGCAAGACGGTGGTGCTCAGGCCGATTGCAATCTGCCCCTGCATCTCCACTATCGATACCTTGTAACCCTGAGCACCAAGATGTTCTGCCGTCTCGCAACCGACCACGCCGCCGCCGACAATGGCCACGCGTCCGGACACACCCTGCACTCCCGCAAGTACCTTCCACGCATCACGCACGTTCGGGCCATCGACACCGGGGATCGGGGGTGTGAAGCTCGACGCGCCAACCGCCAGGATCACGGCGTCGGGCGCCAACGCCAGCACGCCTTCGGGGGTGGCTGTTTCGCCCAGGCGCAGTGCCACGCCGCCGCAGCGGACCGCGTGTACAAGGTCTTCTGTGGCGCGGCGTATTTCAATCTTTCGCGGCGGCACGTCGGCGATGTTCAACTGCCCGCCCAGCCGAGCGTCTTTCTCGAACAACGTGACCTTGTGTCCCTTGATGGCAGCGACCCGCGCAGCCTCAAGCCCCGCGGGGCCACCGCCGATGACCACCACGTTTTTCACCGCCTTCGCAGGTGTGATGACGCGAGTTTCCTCAAAGCCGTTCTCGGGATTGACCACGCAGGCGATGAACCCGCGATTCAGGACAGCGTCGACGCAGCCCTCGTTGCACGAAATGCATCGGACGATGTCGCAAGCCTTTCCGGCCGCGGTCTTGTTCGCCCAGTAGGGGTCGGCCAATAGCGCACGGCCAATCCCGATCATGTCGGCCTTGCCGGCTTGCAGCACACCTTCTCCCATTTCAGGGTCGATGATGCGCCCCGACGTGCTGACCGGGATAGAGACGGCTTGTTTCACCGTGCCGGTGATATCCGCGAAGAAGCAGTAGGGCTGAACGCCCATCGGCGGGATCGTGTCGGCCATGTTGCCAGTGTGGTTTGCCTGCCCCACATGCAACATATCCACGCCAGCGTCCTGAAGCCATTTCGCGAACTGCGGCGCGTCCGCCTCATCAACGCCGCCCTTGCCGCGCTCTGGCGTGACGACAGACAATTTGTAGTCGAGGATCATCCTCGGCGCGGCGTTCTTCAGCGCACGCAGCAGCAGCAAGGCAAAGCGCGTGCGATTCTCAAGAGAGCCGCCGAAATGATCTGTGCGCTGGTTCATCTTCGTGCTGCACAGCGCACCCACAAGCCTGTCGCCATGCACCTGAACCACGTCGACACCCGCTTTTTGCGCGCGCACCGCGCAGGCACACATCTTGTTGATGATTTGCATCAGGGTGGCTTCGGTCACGTCATTCACGAAGTGCTGCATGTCGTGGTGCAGCTGCGTGCGCACGTTGTCCATTTCGCCGTTGTCAAACAGCGCGTTAAGGGCATCTACGTCATATTCGGGGTAAAAAAGCTGCACACCGAGCTTTGCGCCGTAGGCATGCACGTTGTCAGCGAGTAGGCGGAAGCTTTCGATCTGGCTGTCTGCAAACAGCTTGGGTGTGGGGGCAAAGCTGCGGATAGGCGCTACATCGCCCAGAACGATGTAGCCCGTGCCGCCCTTGGCAAGACGTGTGTAGAACGATCGGCTCTGCGCGCTGATGCTGCCGTCCTTCGCTTCATACCCGGTGGTGAGCGGTGGAAACATGATCCGGTTCTTGAAGACCACGCCGCCGATGGTGATCGGCTCCAATATTTTCATGATCAGGTCTCCTGTCTACTTGATCGAAAAAGAACATTTGCGCGCTGTGCGTACGCCAACCTGACCAGCAGCCGCCCCTGGCGCAAGCACGCCCAGTTCGGCAGCTTGAAATTCAGACCGTTGTCCAGAGCACCAAGCCGCTGGTTAGCGCCGGGCCGCGATGCTGCGGCCGTCAGCGGTGCTCAGCACCAGCGCCCCGTTTGCATCCATTCGGAACTGCCTGATTTTCGGCAGCAGGTCCAGCAGCTTGCGCTCCTGGTCTATCAATGCGGGCGGGCAGGCCATCATCGTTGTGCCGGCAGGCTTGATCGTCAGCTTGCCGCCACTGCGGGTGTAGCTGCCGAGAATGCGGTTGCAAGTGGCGCTGCCTGCCAGCCGGCCGCCAGGCAGGAACTGCAGCGTGGCGTGGCTGTTGTCGATGACGCCGCCGCCGTCCAGGTTTTCGATCTTCCATTCAGAACCCAGCAGTGGGCTCGGGTCGTTCGCCATCAGGTGTTCCGCCACGGCGCGGTACGCGGGCAGCGAGGTCGGGTCGCTGGCAGCATTGGCGGCCACCGGATTGGACGCGAAGCGAACGATCACCATGTCGGCCTTCGGGTCGATCCAGATCGTCTGCCCATGCACCCCGCGTGCCGCGAATGCGCCATGCGGGTCATGACTGACCCACCACATGCTCTTGTAGCTCCAGCCAGAAAGCAGGCCGTAGCCGGCCTTGGCGAAGGTGGCACGGTCACCGCCCGCGCGCAGGCTGGCCACCGCAGCCGGCGGCAGCAACTGCTGACCATGGGCCCTACCGCCATCCAACACCAGTTGACCCAACCGTGCCATATCGCGCAGCGTGGCGTTGAAGCCGCCACCGGCAAAGGGCGTGCCGATCGAGTCGACCGTGTAGAACGCTTCGCGCTCGGTACCGAGCCGGCTCCAGATGCGATCGGACAACGCCTGTGCGACCGACTTGCCCGTGACGCGCGCGATCAGCCAGCCCAGCGCGTCGGCGTTCACCGTCTTGTAGCCGAAGGCTTCGCCGTGCTGCCCTTTCTTCTTGACGGTTTGCAAATACTCGTAGTAGCTGCGCGGGCCGGTGTAGTCGGCCGGTTTGGGCAGGGGGCTGCCGGCTTGTGCATAGGTCCAGACCTCGGCCTTCGGATTGGCATAGTCTTCCGAGTAGTCAAGGGCCGTGCTCATGTCCATGACCTGGCGCACAGTGGCATCGCCAAAAGCGCTCTGCTTCAGCTCCGGCAGCAGCTTGCTGGCCAGCGCGTTCGGGTCGAGCTTGCCTTCGGCCACCAGCACCTCGGCCAGCAAACCGGTCAGCGACTTGGTGACCGACATCGCGCCATGCAGGGTGTGGGCATCCAGACAGCCGGCGTAGCGCTCATAGACGACGCGGCCATGGTGCAGCACCAGCACGCCGTCCGAGTAGTTGGCGTCGAAGACTGCTTTCCATGTCATTTTCTGGTTGGCGCCGATGGGCGTGAACGTCACGTCGTCGAGCTTCGGGTCGAGCGCTGCAGGCAGTGCGCGTGCAGCACCGCTGCCATTGGCCACACCAGCAGTGGGCATCAGATCTCGAAAGTGGCACACCGTCCAGCGCAACTTCGGAAAGGCGAAGTAGTCAGGGTCGGTGAAGCGGATCGCCTTGTCGGCCGGCGGTGGAAAGCCTTGCATCCAGCCCATTGCTTTGGGGTCGGAAGCCGATGCCGCCAATGGCGGATTCGTCTGTGACACAGCAGTACCTGTCATGGCCATCACTGTGCAAGCCAATAACAGCGTCGTTTTGATCATCTGTTCTCCCTCACAAGGCACTTCTCGATGCGAATGTAGCTCGCGATGGGTGCGCCTCCAGTCGAGGGTCTTGTCGCTGAGCGCAGATCCGCTGCGAGCTGCTGATGCGTGGCGCGGCCGGCCCACCACCCGGCTGCGGCGGGAGACAGCGCAGTTGCTGCGCACGCTGGACTTCCGGCGCAGCTGACGATACGGCGCCAGAATCGACCACCGATTCCAGGGGCTGGCCATGACCGGTGAGTGCTGGGCCGTGTTTGTCGCGTCGCTGCTCACCACGACCCGGTAGAGGTGGCAGATGCAGCAGCATCGTGAATCGCGTCGTCCGCTCCACCAGCGTGCCGATCGCCGAGCTGGCGAGCCCCAGGATGAGGTCGCCCTCTCAGTGACCAGGCACAGCCCGATCCTCCACCGACGCAGGCCGCTCGCTGATGAGGATGTCCGGCGTCACGAAGGACTTGCCGCGCCCCCGTGCGCGCTGCCGGGGTTCGCGCAGCGCTCTTCCCGTGCGCAGGCAGGCGGTCAACTCGCGACGAAGTGCACCGCGGCCCGGCACGTACAGTGCTTGGTAGATCGCTTCGTGGCTGATGCGCATGGAGGTGTCGTCGGGGAAGTCGATCAGCAGCCGGTTCGCGATCTGTTCTGGACTCCATGCTCGTGCCCACCGCCGCGACTTCCTGCGTCCGAGGCGACGCCCCTTCCTGGCGGCAGGATGTCGGTTCGAACGGCGTAGTGTCGAGGGCGGCACCGGCCATCGGCGGGCTCTGTTGAAGGGCTGCTGTTCGGCGCCTCCCCTGGGGCTTGCGGCTCCGTCGGCGTTCGAGATCATCCTCTGGCGCGGCGCATATTGCAGCGTTCAGTGCATGTCACGAGCAGGTTGAGCGCGAGACCTCCTCACGAACCACGCGATGCCCAGAAGCCCCAGCATGAACAGCGCCGCCGCGGGCGGCTCGGGCATGGCGGCGGTGAAGGCGATCGCCCCATCGACAAGCGAAAAGTTGCCGGCGACCCCCGCGCCAAAGATCGCGAAATCGCTCGCGACGAAGCCGATCAGGCTGTTGAACTGCAGCAGCGAGTATGTGGTGCCGCCAACGATGCCGGCGTCGATCAGCTCGAAGACGAACGGGCCGCTCGCACCGCGCACGAGGCTTTCCACGACGAGGTGATCGCTGCCCGCGTCATCGGCGCCCAGCACCAGGCGAATCAGGCCGAAGCCGTCCCACGTCAGGCTGCTCTGCAAGGTCAGCGTGACTGGATCGCCCGGGGCGAGGGTGCCGCCGTCGCGCAGCGTCACCGGCCCGTCGATGAAACCACCGCCGCCCAGCGTGCCGCCGCGCTCGACCACCACGGCGCCACTGCCCGTCGCCGAGCCGCTGGTGTTGGCTGCAACCAGCTTGCCGCTGTCGGCGTTCACACCATCACCGACCTGGGTGCGGCCGGCGTAGGTGTTGGCGCCGGTCAGCGTCAGCGTGCCGCCCAGCACGGCCAGCGACGGGAACGCCGCCGGCACGCTGCCGCCGATGACGCCGGAGAAAGTCGTCGCGTGGCCATTGCCCACGACGATCAGCGACTTCGAGCCCAGGCTGACGTTGCCGCCCCTTCGATCGAGCCGACCGGCAGCCACACGTTGACGCCGCTGAGGTCGAGCGTGCCACCCGATGCCGTGTCGCTGCCTGCGTTCAGTACGACACGCGCCATGCCGCCACTCGCCTGGCCGCTGAACTCCAAGCGTCCGCCGGAGCCCCCTGCGCTGCCGCCGTCGGCGACCAAGGTCGATTGCGCTGCGGTGGACACGGCGGTGAAGAGTACCCGCCCGCCGACATCACCATGGCTTGTTGCGCCACCCGCCGTCAGGGTGGCTTGCGCTGCACTGGCGGTGCCGTCGAACAGCGTGATGCCGCTCGCGTTCAGCGCACCCGCGTGGTTGGTGATGGCGGCCCGGCCAGCGCTGGCGGTGTCGTTGAAGAAGGTGATGCCGCCTCTGTCACCGGCAAGGCCGCCGGCATTGACGATCACCGCGTCGGCGGCCGTGCTGTTGGCGCGAAACACCGTCTGCGCACCAAAGGCCGTTGCGCCCGCTGCGTTGGTGATGGCAGCCCGCTCGGCACTGCTGTGCGCCAGGAACAGCGTCGCACCCCCGAAGTCATCGCCCGTGCTCACCGACCCGGGCAAGCGCGAGCCGTTGATGATCGACGCACGGCCGGCACTGGCGGTGCGGAATGCGGTGCCGGTGAAGCTGATGCGGCCGCCGCTGGTGGCACCGGCCAGCGTCGCAAAGCTCCCGTCGGCTGCGGTCGCGGCGTCCTCGAACTGCACCCGACCTGGGCTGCCGAACGCAAATTCGTTGCCGCCAATGCTGAAGTGCGCCTGGCCCGCCGACGCGTCGAACGCAAAGCTGACGATGCCGCCTTCCGGGCCGGCGACGCTGTTGACCTGTGCGCCCTGGACCAGCACCGTCGATCGACCGGCGCTGGCCTGGCCCGCAAAACGGGCGCTGCCGCCCGCGGCGCCCACCACCGTGGCGCCGCGCACATCCAGCGTGGCGCTGCCAGCGCTGGCGTCAGCGAAGAAGTTCGTGGACCCACCCAGCGCGCCGCTGACGCCGCCGCCGGCCATCACCACGGTGGCGTTTGCCGCTGTCGAACGGTCGAGAAACTGCGTGTGGCCCCCGCCAGCACCGGCCGCACGGCCGCCGAAGTTGGTGATGTGGGCGCTGCCTGCCGTGGCAGATTGCGAGAAGACGGTGAACCCGTTGATCGACTGGATGCCGCCTTGGTTGTCGATGCTTGCGTTTTGCGCCGAGCTCGCATCCTTGAAAAACGTCGTGCCACGCCCGCCGCCTGCGGCGCTGAGGTTGGTCTCGTTGCTGATGAAGGCGTTGCCGGCTCCGGCAGCGACCGAGAATGTGGTGACGCCGCCCGCAGCGCCAGCCACCTCGCCAGGCGCATTGACGATGGTTGCCGCGCCGGCGCGGCTGGTGTGCTGGAACTCAGTGGTGCCACCCAGCGCCCCGGCCGCGCTGCCGCCGGCGTTGTGCAGGCTGGCCGAGCCAGCGCTCGCACTGTCGCTGAACCGCGTGCTGCCGCCGCCCGCACCGTTGGCCACACCGCCGAACGACGTGATGTTCGCGTTCTCGGCATGGGACTGGTGCCTGAAGGTGGTGGCGCCGCCAGCAGCGCCCGCGCCGCCCGCGCCCGCGTTGTCGAAGGTCACCTGCCCGGCGCGAGAACGGTCCAGGAAGCTGGTGCTGCCGGCCAAAGCGCCGGGCGCCAGGAACTCGGCGGTCTGGTTGGCGATGACCAGATGCGCGCCGCGGATGGCGGCATCGTCGTGGAAGACCAGCGCGCCGCCGCTGGCGCCGCTGACCACCGCGCCGACGTTGTAGATGGGGACCAAGCCTGACGCGAAGCCGGTGGTGTCGTGGCTGGCGCGGTCAAAGAAGTCGATGCGGCCGCCGTTGGCGCCGGCCGCTGTGCCGGCGTTCAGGTAGGCCGAGCCCATGAAGCGCGCGTCGCCGCGAAAGCTCACCACCGCCTCCGAGCCGGCCAGCGCCGAGGTGCCGCCCTCGGCATAGAGGCTCGACGTGCCGAGGATGACGGCGTTCTCGCCGATGTCGACACGCCCGCCCAGGCCACCGGACTGCCCTGCCTGAACCGCCACACCGCCCGTGTTCTGCGCTGTTCCTTGAAAGCTGGCTCGCCCGCCAGGTGCCATGCCCAACGCGCCTGCGGAAGTGCCGCCGCCCACAACCACCGACGTCAAGCGTGTGACGCTTGCGGTGTCGCGAAAGATGATCTCGCCGCCGGTTGCGCCCGCCATGCTGGCGCCGTCGGCTCGCAGCAGGTCGAAGGTCGAGCCACCGGTCGTCGAGCGGTCCTGAAACACGATGTGGCCGCCGGTCGCACCCACGGCCGCACCGCCCCGGGCCGTGATGTCGATGGCGCGCCAGAACTCGCCGCTGCCCACGTTGAGGCCCGAGCTGCCGGTGAACAGCACCGTGCCGCCCGCGCTGCCCGCCTCGGCGACGAAACGCTGGTACCCGATGGCGGTACCGACGACGGCGTTGAAGGCGCGGATACCGAGCCCTGAAAACGCCAGCTGCGCACCGCCGCCCAGCACGAGCGCGGTGTACAGGGGCGAATCGGCGCTGAAGGTCAGCGAACCGAAGGAACGTGCGAGGTCGAGCGCGCCGCTGGTGCGCAGCGGCGCGGCGCTGAAGACGAGGTTGTCGCCATCGGCTGGCGCGCCTTGTGGCGACCAGTTCAGCGCATCGCTCCAGAAGGCGGACGTGCCCTGGCCGGTCCAAAGCACCGGCGCAGCGTGGGCGTCACCAAAGGTCAGTGAACCGAGCGCCAGCGGGGCGCTGGCCGCCCATGCCAAGGCGGTGCGTACCAACCAGGGTGTCGTGGCACATCGTGTGGGTGCTCCGTGTCAAGTGGGGCTCGGCGGTTCGTTGATGCCGGCCGTGGCCGAGCAGATCAACAGTTCGTTCGGTCCGGCCCAGCCTTGGGGCGTCGAGAACACCTGCAGCTGCGCGCGCATCTCGTCCCACGCGGCGGCCTGCGCGGCCGCTGGCAGCGCCTTCAACATCTGCATGACCGGTGACGCCGAGCTGCGCACAAAGTCGATGTAGTGCTGCACCGAAGGCAGCACAAACGGCGCGGCCATCGGCTGCACGGCGATGTCGGTGAACCCGGTCTGGTGCAGCAGCCGTGGCATCACGCCAGGCTGGCCCAGGCTCATCAGGCTGCCCGGTTCGTAGGGGTTGCGGTCCGGCAGGCCGGCATGGCGCTGGGCGGTGCGCGCCAGGATCACCAGGCAGGGGTTGGCCTGCGGCTGCGAGAACACCAGCGCGCTGAAGCGACCGCCTGGCCGCAACGCCGCGTGGATGCCCTGCAGGGCCTGCAGCGGCGACGTGCAGAACATCAGGCCGAGCCGGCAGACGGCGGCATCGAAGTTCGCACCGGCCAGGTCGAGCGCCTGCGCGTCAGCCGCGCGCGTGGCTGCGCAGGTGATGCCGGCCGCGCGCAAGCGGGCTTGCGCCAGCGCCAGGATGCGTGGCGAGATGTCGGTGGCCAGCACCGCGCCGCCCGGGCCGATGCGCTGGGCGATGTCCAGCGTCTGGTCGCCGGCACCGGCGGCAATGTCGAGCACCCGTGCGCCCGGTGTGAGCTGCGCGGCGTCGAGCATGGCCGCAGTGGCGTCGTGCAGCCAGGTACGGATCGCTGTGGTGTGGTGGTTCCAGCCTTGCGCGGCGTCGTCCCAGGGGTGCGGTGGGGGTTCTGCAAGGGCTGCGCCGACGGATGTGCTCTCAAACACATTCACGGACGCACTCATGACGCTGCCCGGATGCCGGTGGCGCGCACGACGCCTTGCCAATACGCCTGCTCGGCGGTGATGCGCCCGGCCAGCGCCAGCGGCGTGCTGGCCGCGGCAACCATGCCGGCGTCGGCGAAGGTCGACTTCACCCCCGTGTCGGCCGCCGCCAGCTGCACGGCCAACGACGCCGCTTCCAGGCTGGCTGCCGGCGTGGCGCCCGGCATGAAGAAGGCGAACCACTCTTGCATCACCAGGCTCGGCCAGCCTTGTTCGACAAAGGTCGGCACCTGAGGCAGATAGGCGCTGCGTGCAGCTGCCGACGTTGCCAGCACACGCAGCCGGCCCGCTGCCAGGTGGGGCCGCAGCAGCCCCTCGGGCAGCACCAGCGCAGCGATGCGCCCGCCCATCAGGTCGAGCAGCGCCGGCGGCCCACCGGGGTACGGGACATGCTGCCAAGCGACCCCGGCCTCGCGGAAGAAGGCCGCGCCCAGCAGATGCGGCAGCGTGCCGGTGCCCGGCGAGGCGAAATTCGCCAGGCTCGGGTTGAGGCGCCCCCACGCGACGAACTCTCCAAGCGTGGTGACGCTGACCGGCACCGCGGGTCCGACGGCCAAGCCCATGGTCGCTTCGGCGGCCAGCGACACCGGTTTCAGGTCGACCGCCGCGTCGTAGGCGAGCTTGGCATAGAGAAACGGGTACACGGATGCGACCGCGCCCTGAGCCAGCAGCATCGTCGTGCCATCGGCACTGGCCTGGCGCAGCGCAGCGACCGCCAACTGGCCCGCCGCACCGACGCGGTTGTCGACGATCACCTGGTCTGCGATGCGGCCCGTCAGGCGCTCGGCATAACGTCGCGCCACGATGTCCGGAATGCTGCCGGCGGGGCCCGTGCAAAGGATGCGCAACGTGGCCGGCAGGGCAGCCGCTTGTGCCGTGCCTGGCCGCATGAACGCGGCCACCGCAGCCAGTGCCGGAAGGGCGGCCAGCGCGCCTGCAAACCCGCGACGTGAAATCGCTCGTTCAAACATGTCATCTCCTGGTGTTGGGCCGTCGCCCGAAGTGCAGAGCCCGCAGGCACTGACCGTAAGGGCCACCCACCTAGAGATGACTTAAGGATTCAACTTTCAGGCATCGCGCAGGGTCTCGACCAGGGCCTCGGTCTCGGCCGCGGGCCGGATGCCCAGCAGCACCGACAGCTGCTGACGGCAGTGGCGGTAAACCTCAAAAGCCTCGGCGCGGCGGCCCAGAGCGAGCAGACACTGGATCAGCCGGCGCACGATGTCTTCGGCCAGCGGCTCACGCTCGATCACGCGGCGGTACACACGCTCGGCAGCGGCGTGTTCGCCACGCGCCTCGAGCAGTGCGCCCAGCGCCACCATGTGTCGCACGAAGGCCGCGCGCAGCCGATGCCGCGCGACCAGCACGTCGGGGTGCGCCTCGTCGCCAGCCAGAAAGTCGCCCTGGTACAGCGCCAGCACCTGGTCGGCCACGGTGGCGGCATCCTTCACGGCAGCCTCCCCGGCCGCGCCGGTCTGCACCTCGGCAGGCAAGGCTGCGGCTTCGCGCAGACCCGCTTCCAGCGCAGCCACATCGGTCCAGCAGTGGGCCGGGTTCAGTCTCAGCGCGCCGGCCTGCATCACGAGCGAGGCTTCGCCAATCAACTTGCGCAGGCGGTGCAGTGCGTTGTCGAACGAGTTCTGTGCCGCATCGCCGTCGGCCTCGGGCCAGAGCAGCGCGGTCAGCCGGTCAGCGCGCACGGAGACACCGCCCAGCGCGATCGTCAGCTTGAGCAGGTCCAGCGGCTTGCGGCTTTCCTTGCGCGATTGCGTCAGGGCCTGACCGTCGCGCTCGATCGAAAACGACCCCAGGCAACGGATGCGCACCGGCCACGGCCAGTGAGCGCCGGCGTCGGCCGGTGCGGCAAGCGCATGGCGCCGGATCAGGTGCAGCGCAAACGGCGCATCGATGTCGTGGGCCAGGGCCAGCGCAGCCAGCCGGGGCATCATGTCGCCGCAGCAGTAGGGCATCGGTCCGAAGTCGAAGCCGTGCTCACGGCCCAGCGCAAAAGCACGCGCCAGGGCGGCGAGCGCACGGGCGCGCTGGTGGCTGTGCTCGGCGAGGTGGGCCTCGATCAAGGCGGCCAGCCAGTGGTG
Source organism: Rubrivivax sp. (assembly GCA_016707445.1). Lineage (GTDB taxonomy): Bacteria > Pseudomonadota > Gammaproteobacteria > Burkholderiales > Burkholderiaceae_C > Rubrivivax. Next base: position 40,310 of record JADJHR010000003.1, on the reverse strand, counting down.
CCAGCGACAGACGGCGTAGAACGGGTGCGCCAGCACGGCATCCAGGGTGGTCTGCGCGTCGGCCAGTGCGCCCACCTGCGTCGCGGCGAGTGTTTGACCCAGCAGCGCGATGTGCTCGCGCAGCGGCCAGCCGCTGGCCTGGCCGCTGACGACGGCGGCACGCATCAGCTGGTCGGCACCGGTCCAGTCGCCGTCCAGCAGCATCAGCATGCCGCGCTGGAATTCGTAGATCGTCGAATCGCTGGCGTTGTGCAGCTCCAGCAGCGCGGCCGATTCAGCCAGATGCAGGCGCGCCAGCGCTGCGTTTCGCGCCGCGAGCGCCGCCAGTACCAGCAGCAGGTGGGCCCGGCCGCGCATCGGCGCCGGGCCGTCGTGCGTCACGGCCAGGGCCTGGCGCGCGTGGGCCAGCGCTTCATCGACCTGGCCGCGCAGCGAGCGGATCATCACCGACGCGCTGTACCAGCGCAGCAGCGTCGCCGGGGCGGCATCGACACCGGCACACATTCGGTCCACCTTCAGCAGCACACGGTCGAGCCGCGCCGTCTGGCCTGTCCACAGCAGGTAGTAGGCGAGTGTGCCGAGCAGGATGCGCTGGCTGGCGCCCAGCGGCTGGTCGAGCAGGCGCTCGGCGCGGTCGGCAATGGGCGCGGTGAGCGCGTGCGCGGTGGCGCAGTGCACAAAGGCTGCCAGCAGCCCGGGCAGCACCCGCAGGTCGGTCTCGTCGTCACGTTGTGCCAGGTAGCTGCCGGCATGGGCTTCCAGCAGGGGCAGCCAGCGCTGGACCGGCTGCAGGCTGGCGCCCATGAAGACGATGGCATCGGCCGCAGCGGCGGCGGTGCAGAAGGCGCCGCCCGCGTCACCTGCTGCTTGATAGCCGTCACATGCTTGTTCAAGTTGAATCAGCGCCTGCGCGGGGTCGAACGCCAGGCTGCAGTGGCCGAGCCAGTACCAGGCTTGCGCCACATCGCGCGCCGGTTCGGGCACCGCGAGGATCGCATCACGCAGCAGCGCGGTTCGCCCCTGCGTGACCAGCCCGGCGCCTTGCGCGTCGATGCGCTGCAACGCTTCAGGCCAGGCTTCGGCGGCCAGCAACAGCGCGATCGCAGCGTCGCCCTGGCCGTGCGCCGTCAACACGTCCGCGGCCTGCACACGCAAGGCGCGCAGCGCCGGTGCGGCCATGGTGTCCGCGGCGCGGGTGCGCAGGAATTCGCTGAACAGGGCATGGAAGGTGTAGGCCGCCACCGTACCTTCGCGGCATTCGGTGAACAGGCTGCGCCGCGTGAGCTCGGCCAGCAAATCGCCGGCACGTGCATCGCCGCTGACGGCCACCGCCATGGCTGCCGTTGCGCTGGGCAGGAAGGCGATGCACATCAGGGCCTGCGCATCGGCTGTGCTCATGCCCGCCAGCACCTCGGTGGCGAAAAACGCGAACAGCCTTTCGCGTGCGGTGCCGCTGCGCAGTGCGGCGCCGGGGCCGAGCTCGGTGCGCGCGGCGATCAGCAGGATCATCGCTGCCGCCCAGCCGTCGGTCAGCTCGCGCAGTTCGGCGCCGCGCCAATCACGGCCGTGCAGGTCGACGAGCTGCTGCGCGTCGCTGTCGTCAAAGCGCAGCATCGTCTCGTCGATGAATTCGAGCTGCTGGCCCGCTATCGCACGTGCATAGGCCGGCGGTGGCGGCTCGCGGCTGATGGCGAACACACGTGCGCCCTCGGGCAACTCGGCGAGCGCGGCGGCGATGCCGCTGTGCAGCCCTGGCGCGTCGCCGAGTTCTTGCAGGTTGTCGAGTACCAACGCCCAGGGCAGCGGGCGCTCGGCGGCGAGCCGGCGCACGCAGCGGCGCACGTAGGCCGGCACGTCGCGCAGGTCGTCGGCGCTGGGTGGTGAGGGTGCGCGGGTCGGCTGGGGCGGCGCCGCGGCGAGCTGCAGAAAGTGCGCAAAGCTGGCCGGATCGGCATCCCCAGCATCGAGCTGCAGCCACAGGCACGGCATGTCGCGGGCTTGCAGGTAGGACGCGACGAGCGTCGTCTTGCCAATGCCCGGTGGCCCGGCGATCCAAATCGCTGCGCTGGGGCTCGCCTCGATCCTCTCGAACAGCCGCTCGCGACCGAACACCCGGCCCAGCCGCGGCGGGCGCGTCTTGCCCAGGGCAACGGGTCGTCTCGCGAGCGGGCTGGGCATGGTGGCATCTTAGGGGTGAGCCCCTGGCGACTGGCAGCCATGTGCAATGCGACATCGCGCTGCGGTTCGGCGGTGCTGTTTCTGGCGATGGCAAAGAACGCCCGGTTGCTTGAATGCCCGGGGCTCCGACGATGTCGGCCTTGCCCTGCAGGCGACGCGCCCATGGCGAGCCATTGATGCGAGCCATTGACGTCGATCTCCAGCACCGGCGCGGCAGCGACAACGGCGGTAAGGCTTATGCAACACCTGCCCGCATGCAACGAGGACCGGCGATCGCTTGCGCGTGAGGGCAGGTGTCGCACAAGCCTCAACTGAACTTGCCCTTCGGCGGATCGACGTTCGTTTGAAGTGACCTCAGTCTGATCGGTGCGCCGGGTGTGCGCTTCCCGGGTTTCACCCTCTAGAAACGCGCCAGACATCTCCTGGGTCACCTGGAAGTGGAAAAATTTCGCCCATGACTCCACCTGCCCTTGCCCTGAACCGCTTCGGCCTCGGTGCCCGTCCCGACGATGTACCACCCGCCGACCCCCAACGCTGGCTTCTCGCGCAGTTCGATGCGTACGAGCCCCTGCCTGCAGCGTGGAAGCCGTTGGCGCGCACTCCCGCATTGGTGAGTACCTGGAACACCATGCAGCGCTCGGTGCGGCAGGCGCCCGAAGGCCAGCGAAGCAGCATCCGCGAAGCCTACCTGCGCCAGGGGAGCGTGGAGTACCAGGCCGGGGTCGGGGCGCGAACCAGCAGCGCCCTGCAAACGTCGACGCCGTTCGTCGAGCGGCTGGTGCATTTCTGGTCGAACCACTTCGCTGTCTCGGTCGACAAGCTGCTGATCGTGGGCTTGGCCGGCGGGTTCGAAGCCGACGCGATCCGGCCGAATGTGCTGGGGCGCTTCGAGGACTTGCTGCTGGCCGTTGTCCGGCACCCGACCATGATGCTGTACCTCGATCAGGCGCAGTCCATCGGCCCGCGAAGCATGATGGGATCTCGTGCCAGGGAAGCGCAACAGCGCGGCCGCGGTCTCAACGAGAACCTCGCACGCGAAATCATGGAGTTGCATACGCTGGGCGTGCGCAGCGGGTATGCACAGGAAGACGTCACGGAGTTTGCGCGGGCGCTCACCGGCTGGACGCTGCCGGGCGACGGCTCGGGCGGTGACGCCACGTTCCGCTTCGTCCCGGCGCTGCACGAGCCCGGGCCGCGAACCATCCTGGGCAAGGTCTATTCAGAAGACGGCGAACAGCAGGCCCGAGCCGTGATCCATGACCTGGTCACCGCACCCGCCACCGCCCTTCACATCGCACGCAAACTCGCACGGCACTTCGTCGCCGACGATCCGCCCCAGGCGCTGGTCCTGAGGCTGGCGGACACCTTCACGCGCACCGGCGGCGACCTGGTCAGTGTCTACCGCGAACTGGTGGCCTCGGCGGAGGCTTGGCAGCCGTCCACCGTCAAGTTCAAGTCGCCCTGGGACTGGTCGATTTCCAGCCTGCGCGCACTCGGCCGCCGCTCGATGCCGCCCACGCAGGCTTCCAACCTGATGACGCAACTGGGCCAACCCGTGTGGCGGCCGGGCTCGCCCGCGGGATACAACGATTCGGCCGCCTCCTGGGCAGCGCCAGATGCGTTGATGCGGCGGGTGGAAGTGGCGCAGCGTTTCGCGCAGCAGGCAGGCGACGCGATCGACGCGCGCAGCCTGGCGCCACGCGTGCTGCCGGGTGCGCTGACAGAGGCCACGGCGGCAGCAATTGCCCGCGCAGAGAGCGCAGGCACGGCCCTCGCCCTCTTGTTGGTTTCCCCCGAGTTCCTGAGGAGATGAGAATGAGCGTGGACCGACGCAGTTTCCTGGGCGCCGCCACGCTGTTGGCCGCACCGAAGATCGTCTTTGCACAAGCCGCGACTGAGCGTCGCTTCATCTTCATCATCCAGCGCGGCGCAGCCGACGGGTTGAACACGGTCATCCCTTACGCGGAGCCGGCCTATGCGAGCCTGCGCGGGGCGCTCGCCATCGACCCCGCCGCCGCACTGAAGCTGGACGGGACGTTCGCCCTGCATCCCGCATTGCCGAAGCTTCGCGAGCTTTATGGGGCGGGGGAAGCGAGCTTCCTGCACGCGGTTGCTTCCCCGTATCGCGACCGCTCGCACTTCGATGGCCAGAACGTGCTGGAAACGGGCGGCAAGGCGCCGTACCAGTTGAAGGATGGCTGGATGAACCGCCTGCTGGGCCTGCTGCCCCGCGGCGGCAAGGAAGCGATCGCGTTCTCGCCGGCGGTGCCTCTGGCGCTTCAAGGTGCGGCCGAGGTCACGACCTATGCGCCATCAACCTTGCCGCAGGCCAACGACGACCTGCTGATGCGGGTGGAACAGCTTTATGCGCCCGACCCGCAACTGCGTGCGCTGTGGGCATCGGCGCTCGAGGCGCGTGGCATGGCGGGCGAAAGGATGGGCGGCGGGAGCCGGCAGAATGCCGCCGCAATCGGAAAGATCGCGGCGGGGTTCCTGGCGCGTGCGGACGGCCCGCGTATCGCGATGATCGAAACCAGCGGCTGGGACACGCACAGCGGGCAGGACGCACGCCTGGCCGCGCAGTTGCGCGGCCTCGATGGCCTCATCGGCGCACTGCGCGAAGGTCTGGGCCCGGTCTGGGGGCAAACCGTGGTCCTGGTCGCCACCGAGTTCGGGCGCACGGTGGCCGCCAACGGCACAGGCGGCACTGACCATGGCACGGCTTCGGCTGCCATGCTGGTGGGTGGGGCGGTGCAGGGCGGGCGAATCCTCGCGGATTGGCCGGGCCTGGCTCAGGCAAACCTGTTTGAAGGACGCGATCTCAAGCCGACGTTGGGCCTGGACATACTGATTGCCTCGACATGTGCCGAAGCGTTCAAGCTCGACCCGGAGAAGACTGCGCTGACCCTGTTTCCGGGTGCTGTCCGGGGAAATTCGCCGTTCCGTCTCTTGAGGACGTAGGTGCCCCGGCAGATGGTCGCGAGACCAACGACTGCTGGGTACCAGTCAGCCGGACTACACGCTGCAGGGCGGCTGCCAGCGCTGATGCGGCGAAAGGCCGGACCGTGCCGTCGTCCGCGCCCGGGCCAACGACAAAGGGCGCCCGCGGGCGCCCCCGCGGCTCCCGGGTCGTCAGTTCTCTGCAGAACCCGACCGCCCCTTGATGATCAGTCCGCCTGCTTGCGCAGGAACGCCGGAATCTCGATCTCGTCCATCCCGTTGCTCGACAACGCCTCAACTTTCGCAGCGGCTTGTGAACGCGCGTTGCGCCACACGCTGGGGGTGTTCAGCCCGGTGTAGTCGGTGGCCCCGGGTTGTTGCCCTTGCACCGGCTGGTTCAGGATCGGCAGGTTGTCAGTGCCGGTGCGCAGCTGTTGCGCCTGCGGCTGCACCACGCTCAGTGGGGGCGTGCGACTTTCTGCCCTCCGGGCGTTGGGCAGACCGGTCGCGATGACGGTCACGCGCAGTTGGCTTCCCAACGTTTCATCGTAGGCGGTGCCGTAGATCACATGGGCGTCGTCAGACGCATAACGACGAATCGTGTTCATCGCTGACCTTTCCAAGTTCGGGCTCTCGGCCACCTTGAACGAGCCTTTGCTGGCGGCAATCAGCACCAGCACGCCGCGTGCACCGCTGAGGTCGATGCCTTCCAGCAGCGGGCAGGCCACGGCCGCGTCAGCCACCTTGGTCGCACGGTCAGGGCCACCCACGGATGCGATGCCCATCATCGCCTTGACGGGCACGCTCATCACGGTCTTGACGTCTTCAAAGTCGACTTCTGACCTGCGCCCGGGATGTGGATGATGTCGCTCGCTTGGCAAGTGCGCCGCCGACGGCGCTTTTCAGCACGTCATTCGCATGCGCAAAAGCCTGCTCCTGTGTCACGTCGTCGTCGCCCATCACTTCGGGCGGTTTTTCGTTAAGAACAACGATCAGGCGGCAGCAAGGCGTTGAGCGGCGGCCGAAGGTTGTCCGTTCGAACGACGTTGAAGGCGAAGAACCGGTGTCGGCCACCAGCTGTCATCGCCGGCGGGCTGCTATCTGGTGACACAACCAGCCGGCCTTGGCGGCAGGCACTACCTCGCAGGCCTGAGATGCTGCACGAAGAACTCGGCGACATCGGCATGCAACCGCGGAATCGTGGCCGCACGATCGAACGACGGCAGATCGCCAAGAAGCCTATCCGCCACACTGCCCGGCTGGAGTGGCGGCATCGGCGACAGCATGGTCCCGTGCCCTCCTTCGGCCAGGCGCTGCAGGACCTCGCACCGCAGCTCGCAGGCCGCTGCAATGGCCTCCACATGAAAGCGGGGCACCTGGTTGACGTCCTTGTCCGCAATCACCAGTCCCAATGGGACCTGCGGCTGCCGCAAGGACTCGGGATCGAAGTCGGCCGCAAAGGGAACCATGGCGATGGCGGCTCCGATGCGAGGGTCGATGTGTCCGTGCGGCGTGGCGTCGGAGAACCTGAGGCGAATGACGAGCTTTGCCGCCCAGGCCTTGATCGCGTCGAGCCCATCGCCTTGCTGCAAGGTGGTGAAGCCGACGCACGAGGAAAAGTCCTGCTCGATGTTCTGCAGGCAGTGGTCGCGGAATCGGCTGGGTGACCAGCGGCCACCCGCCAGCGTGAGCGCGGTGTGGCCGCCTGCGGATCCGCCGAAGACACCGACCGCGTCCAGACGCAGAAGCGGGCCCAGCTTGCCGTGGGATGACACCCTGTCGATGGCCTGGCTGACCTCGACCGGGCGCCGGGCCCAGCTCGTCGGGCCCGGCTCTGCGAGGTCTTGGTAGTTGTCACCCGCGTGCTGCGGTATGGCCACCGTGAAGCCCCGGCCGATGAGAACGCGCGCCAGATCGACATGGACCCATGGCGAACCGCCGGAGCCATGCGAGATGACGACGAGTCTGCCGTTGCCGCGCATGGGGTCTGCATCGTGGGCCCAGGAGAACTTGAAGGGTCCCTTCTGGACCGGCGCTTCGGCGGCGTGGGTGGGATAGAAGACCGTCGTCGTACCGCCGTCGGACTGCGGCAACTCGATGTAGCCCAGGTGCTTGTTGGCGCGACAGGCCACGTCGTTGCACTCGGTGGATCCCATCGGAAGTGAGGCACGGCCTTGCTCGGGTCGCGGATCCGACTGCGCGGCAATGGCCGAAACCGGCTCGGGACCGAGCGCACCAAGGAGGCTCATCAGATCGGTCACCTCGGCATCAGTCAACTCGATGGGTGCGCGCTCGTCGTGCTTGGGGACGGCAGCGCCGCCTGCATGCCGGTGTGTCAGTTCCGAGTGCCCCACGGCGGCATGCGGCGCGGCGATGTAGTGGCGCACCAACTGCTCAAGTGTGGCCAACTGGCCGGCGTGCATGTACGGCGCGCGCTGCGCCACGCCGCGCAGGCCCGGCGTCTTGAAGGCGCCGACGAGCGTCGGATCGTCATCCACCATGAAACGGAGTTCCTGGCACTGCGTTGGCTGTGCATCGCTGAACGGCCCGAGGCAGTTGAACTCATCGCCACGCACCTGGGTCGTCGCGTCAGCACGGCCCCGGTCCGTCCGCGCCAGGTCGCGGGGCGGCACGCCGGTGTTGTGGAACTGCTGGTCGGTGAATAGCGGCCCGTTGTGGCAGGTGACGCACTGGCCCTTGCCGATGAACAGCCGAAGCCCTCGCACTTCGCCGGGCTGCAGCACACCTCGATCGGCTGTGCTGCCGGCTGCGACGGCATCGACATAACGATCCAACAGCGACGCTTCGTGCCGCAAAGACTTCTCGTACGCCGCAATGGCTTTGCCCATGTTCGCGAACACCCGCGACACCGCTTCGCGCTGGCCCGTATCCATCACGGCCCAGGCCGCCTTCTCGGCCACGTCCCCCTGTGGACCGGCGTCCCGCGGCAGGTTTTCGAGCCTCGGCATCGCGCCGAAGAGCGACTCGTACTCCTTGCGATAGTTCGACGCAAGCAGGTGCGCATAGCGCGTTCGGGTGCCGCCGTGCTCCACTGCGTCTTCAAGCGGCCCGAGCGCCTGCGCCCACAGGCTGTCCTTGCGGCCGTCCCAGAAGAGCCAACTGCTGTAGCCGGCGCCGACGATGGGCATGGCTCGGCGCGAGCCCGTGCCCACACCGCGCCCCACCGGCAGTCCGTCCTGAAACTGCTTGCGGGGGTCGTGGCAGCTCGCGCACGACACCGCGCCGTTGGCGCTGAAGCGCGCGTCGGCGAAGAGGCGCCGGCCGAGCTCGATCGCCGCAGGCAGGCGTTCGACCGCATTGGACGGGTCGACCGGCACTGGCGGCAGCCGCTTGAGGCTGAGCGAGGCCAGCACGGCCCGCTCTTCCTTGCTCCAGCCCTGAGCGTTCGAGTCTCGTGATGGAGGGGCCGCGTGCGCCAGGGTCACCACCAGCGCCGCGCTCATGGCCATGATGCTGCAGAGCAGCCAGGCCGAGTTCATGATCCTGCGCATCGTCGTCTCCTCGAGAGGGCGTTCTTGGCTTCAGCGGCCGGCGGCGGCCTCGGCAACCACGGTGTTGAAGGTCACCTTGTCGACTCCTTCGGGGCTGTCGATGGCCAGCTTGATTTCCCACCAGCCGGTCATGCTGAACTTCATGCCCTCGATCACGTAGGTGCCGTCGGCCAGTTCCTGCGTTGCCTGCGGCCGCGTTGGAAGGCCATGACCGTGCTGCGGCATGCCACCGTCGACCTTGATGCGCGCGTGTGCGATGGGCGTGCCCGACGGTGAGGCGAGCCGGACTTGCCAGCTGTGCAGCTGATTGATGGCCGCAGGCTTGGCGGGCGGCTGAAGCGTGACGACGAACTTGTTGTCGACGGTCGGCCGTGTCAGCGACAGGTCGAGGTTGGACGGCGCCGACATGCAGCCGGCGGTTGCGGCGAGCACGGTGAGGGCGAGAGCGGCAGAAGCGAAGCGGTTCATGGTGGGATCCTTTGAGCGTCAAGGGTTTCGATGAGGGTCTGGTCCACCGCGGGAAGCAGCGAAGCAGTGGACGCACTTTCGTTGTCAGTCGCCAGCTGCGACAGCGCAGTGCGATCAGCTGTGCGCTGGTGTCCGGCAGCGGTTTTCTGTGTCGACCGAGCGGTATCAGTGGGCGCACCGCCGGGGGTTGCTGAAAGGCGCGATCGAGCCGGGCCAGGTCGCCTGGACGTCCCGCAAGACGACAGCGGCTCGCCATTGGGTCGGCGCCATCGCCCACTTGCGGAAGGCGTGCGACGCTTCGTCGCAAGCGGCTATCGGCCATGCGTCTGGCCGACGAGAGTGGCGTCCATCGACGGCATCCCGTCGTCGAGCCGGCACGCAAGTCACCCATCGGCGCGCGCTGTCGGCCTCGCCATCACGACGGAGTCAGACCATGAAGACGCTTCTGAGAACCCTTGCAAACCTGTTGGCGGGGCGGCGCACGCCCAGCATCGAAGAGCAGTACCTCGCGCAAGCGGTGGATGCCCAGGATCTGCAGGTTCGCTTGCTCGCCCTCGAGCGGGCGCGCCCCTGACCGCCTACATCGGCCGGAACAGGTGGCCGAAGGCGCGGCTCACCTTCAAGGGCCGCTGCAGCCCGCGCACCGCGAGGCTGTAGTGACCGTTCTCGTCGCGCGTTGCGCTGACGATGGCGCTCGAATTGACCATCACGCTGCGATGCACCTGGATGAACTCGGTCGAATCGATGCGCGCCATCAGCTCGCGCAGGCTCATGCGCACCAGCGCCTCGCCGTTCGGCGTGACGACATTCACGTACTTCTCGGTCGCCTCGAAGCAGACCACGTCGACCACCGGGATCATTCGCACGGTGTTGCCCACGCCGGCGCGGATGACCTTGATGCGCTCGCCAGACTCGCCCTCGGGTTTGGCGATCGACTGCATGCGCTGCATCAGCGCCGCCATGTCGCCCGCCTGGGGAGATGCCGCCCGTTGCGCCAGTCTCGACTTCAGCCGGTCCACGCTCTGCTGCAGGCGCTCGGCCGTGGCGGGCTTGAGCAGGTAGTCGACCGCGGCGCGCTCGAATGCCGGGATGGCAAAGTTGTCGTAGGCGGTGATGAACACGAACAGCGGTTCGGCCCGGTCGTCTGGCCAGTCGTCGGCCACCACCTCGGCGACCTCGATCCCCGTGCGGCCGGGCATCTTGATGTCGAGGAACATCACGTCGGGCAGCGACGCCAGCGCCAGTTCGGTTGCCTTCAGGCCGTCGTCGGCCACGCCGACGATGCGAAGCTCGGGCCACACCTGCTCCAACAGGCGAGTCAGGGTGCGAGCGAGGACGGGCTCGTCCTCGGCGATGACTGCAGTCGGCGGGCGGCTCGGGGTCATGCGGGTCTCCTCGGCGTGAGACGGATCAGGTCGGAATGAACACAACGGCGCTGACGCCCGTGGGGTCACGGCGTTCGAGGTAGAGGCGGGCACGGTGACCATAGAGGACGCGCAGACGGTCCCGCACATGCTGCAGCCCGTAGCTGGTGTTGGCAGGCCGCGCGGAGAGCTCCGGGCGATCGCCGTCCTCGTCGGGTGGCAGTCCCAGGCCGCTGTCACTCACGCGGATCTCGATGCCTCCGGGCAGGGCTCGCGCCACCACCTCGATGCTGCCTTGGCCGACCTTCGGCTCCAGGCCGTGCTTGATGGCGTTCTCGACCAGCGGCTGCAGCAGCATCGGCGGCACCTCGGTGCGCTCCAACGCGGCGGGCAGATCGAGCCGGTAGCTCAGGCGCGGCCCCATGCGCAAGGCCATGATGTCCAGGTAGGCGCGCAGCTGCGTGAACTCGCGGCTGAGCGCCACTGACTCGGTCTGCGAAGCGGCCAGTGCGCTGCGCAGGTAGACGATCAGCTGGTCGATCATCGACTCCGCGCGGTCGACATCCTCGCGCACCAGCGAACGCACATTGGCCAGCGAATTGAAGAGCATGTGCGGATCGAGTTGAGCCCGAAGCAGCCGCAGCTGCGCTTCGACGGCCAGGCGCTGCGCCTCGGAGCGTGCCGTCGCTTCCCTGGCCAGCGTTTCCCGGGTCGCGAAGTAGTTCAGAGCGATGCCGCCCGCCAGCACGGTGAAGAGGATCGGGATCAGGCTGATCTGCTGATGTCCGACCATGCGCATCGGTTCAGCCAGCGCCACGAACGCGAACTGGTGTCCCAGGAAGTAGCCCACGGGAATCGCGATCAGGCCGATCAGCAGCCAACGCAGCGCCGGCTTGAATCGGTCGAACCGGTGCGACCGCAGCAGAACAAACACGCACGCCATCATCGTCAGGCCGACGCATTCATGAAATACCAGCAGGCGCGGATAGGTTTCGAGTCCGGGGACGAGGACGTACAGCAGAGTCGAGGCCAGGGCCCAGAAGGCGACAGCGGCGCCGATGACCGGCAACGCGCCTTTGAGTCGTTCTGGCCAGGGGCTGGCGAGGGGTGTGCTTGACGGAGACATCGAGGGCAAGGGTGCTGCAACCTGAGGGGGCTGATCCACTGTAGGGCCAGGGTGGTCCACCGCCAAGCGGCGGTGGGGGCGAAAGGAAGGGCTTGTCCATGAGCTGTCGATTCCTTCGACCGAACGGTATCCACGGCTGGGCTTGGCTGCGATGTCGGACTACCGGAACCCGCTCCCGACTGCCATGACGGCGCCGATCCCCAGGCCATAGGGAATGTGCGAGAGCGGGCTCGCGAGCAAGGCATTGGCGCCGCGGGGGCCGCGCCGACCGAACCAGCCCCAGCCGAATGCCGGCAGCAGCACGAACCAGGGCAAGACCGACGTGGCCAGGCCGAAAATCAGTCCGTCCAGGAGGGGCTGATCGGGCAAAGGCGCGCCCGTGGCCAGCAACGCGGCGGGGTAGAAGAGCGCCACGCCGCCGCCGCCGATGAGGAAATGGAAGGCCCAACCCACACCGGCCTCGCACGGCAGGGGCGGCGACGCCTGGATGTCGGCGTGGGCCAGGCGCCCCCGCGTCAGGCCCAGGCACCAGCGGCCGACCAGGGCGATGTTGACGCCGCTGCGGATGCCGATCTTGGCCATCGCGGCTTCGGTAAGGTCCATCAGGAGGGCACCGAAGATGCCACCGAGGAAGGCAAGTGCGAAGGTTTTCATAGGGAACTCCCGAACGTTGAACTGCTACACGAGGTCATCGGGCGCCGGCGCTTCGGTCGCCCCTCGCCGCCGGCATGGCCTTCGGCACTGCGCGGATCAGGACTTGGCGCAGTTGCAGGCCTGGCCGCATTGGCATTGCGGGCCGCAGACGCAGGCGGCTTGGGTGACGGCCTGGGCGGCAACCGTCTGGCAGCCGCAGGTACACGCCGCACCGGGGCAGATCGTGCAGGTGCAGGGGGTGGATTGCTTCGTTTCGTTCATGGTGGATCTCCTTGGTGGCTCGACGACGGGATGTCATCGATGGACGACTTTCGGCGCGACGACCCGTTCCCGACAGGCGTTTGCGACGAGCCGTCTGCGCGTGTGCCGGACCGGTCGCGCAACTCGACCCAGTGGTCGAAGGCCTGCCCCGAGCCGGATCGAGCCCGCTCGTCTTTGCAGCTCGTCGCTGGTGCCTACCGTTCGAGCGTGGTTCCGGACCCTTGCCGGACTGAAGGAGGCGTCTGGTCGCAAGTGGCTGTGCGCAGGCTCCGTGGTCGACGATCGTGCTCGGCAGCGATGGCGCGGTGCCGTCGCACAGGTTCGAAAGGCGCTGACATGGACGAGATCTACGAGGAAGAACTGTCACGGGCTCGCGCGGCACTGGCCACCGGCAAGTTCGAGGTGTGCTTTGCTCACCTCGAGCGGGCACATGTGCTCTCGCAGCGCATGACCCTAAGGCACACCCATGTGCATTGGCTGATGTTGGTGGCGGGGTGGCGCCGGCGCGATTGGCGAGAGGTCGCCGGCCAGGCTCCGCGCATGCTGGCCTCGGTCCTGTTCTCCCGGCTGTGGGTTCCAAGAGGCAACAGCGGGCGAGCGTGCGTCAGCGCCTTCAAGCCGATGCAAGTGCCCGAAGACCTGCGGCACCTCGTACCTTGAGCCGAGGAGATCAAACCATGGAATACATCGTCGGAATCACCCTCGCGCTGATCTTTTGCGGCGCCGCCGCGGGGCTGGGCATGGACCGTGATCGCGTGTTCTATCCCGCCGTGGCCATCGCGGTCACCTCGTACTACCTGGCGTTTGCCGTCGCCGATGGGCGGCATGAGCTTCGACGTGACCGCGGCGGTGCTCGTGGCCGGGCTCATGCTGATCCGCGCTCGCGGCGAGCAAGCTCCGCGGAGCCTCGAATTCCGATGAGCGCGCCTGTCATGCTGATGAAGGCCGTCGTCCGCCCGGAGTACGGCGACACCGGCGTGCTCCGGATCAAGAGGCTCGAGCGCCCGGTGCCGCAGAAGGATGAAGTGCTGATCCGCGTGATGGCCGCCGGCCTCGACCGCGGCCAGTGGCATCTCATGACGGGCAGGCCATACGCGATGCGCCTTGCCACGGGTCTGACCCAGCCGAAGCAACAGGTGCTCGGCATGGACGTGAGTGGCGTGGTCGAGGCCGTCGGTGCCGAGGTGACGCGCTTCAAAATCGGAGACGCGGTGTTCGGCGCATCGTCGCGCACGTTCGCGGAGTTCACCTGTGCTCGTGAAGATCAACTCTGCGCCAAGCCCGAACGATTGAGCTTCGAGCAGGCGGCGACTGCGGCGATTTCCGGCGTGACCGCGCTCATCGGCCTGCGCGATGTGGCGAAGGTGAAGCCCGGGCAGTCGGTGTGCGTGATCGGTGCCGGTGGCGGCGTCGGCTCGTGGGCCGTGCAACTCGCACGGCACTTCGGCGCCCACGTCACCGCGGTGTGCAGCACCTCGAAGGTTGAGTTCGTGCGCGCGCTCGGCGCCACCTCGGTCATCGACTACACGAAGGTCCCATTGCCCACGGATGGCCGCTTCGATGTGATCCTCGACTTCGCGGGGAACCGACCCTTGAGCGTCCTGCGCAAGGCGCTGGCGCCGCAGGGGACGCTGGTGCTGGGCGGCGGCGAAGATGGTGACCGCTTCGTCGGCGGTATGGGGCGCACCTTGCGCGCAGTGCTGTGGTCGATGTTCCTGAAGCAGCGGCTGGCGATGCTGGCAGGCTTCGTGAAGCCGGAACCGCTGCAGGCGCTTGCCCACATCCTCGATCAGCCGGGCGTGACGCCCGCAGTCGGCCGCACCTTCCCGCTCGAGGAGGCAGCGGACGGAATGCGCGCGCTGGTTTCGAACCGGGTGCTCGGCAAGCTCGTCCTGCGTGTCGCGACGTGAAGGCTACCGCGCTGCACTGTGCCGTTTGAAGCCGCTAGCGGTGCGCGCCGGGACCACCGCTACGGTGTCGGTAGAAGCGATGCGCCGACCACCGTTCGGCGCCGCGGGCACCCTTTCGGGGGCCGTGCAAAAGTCTGGCCGGCAGCTTTGGAGCGATGGAGTCGAGAAGGCGAGTGTCTCTTCAGGGTCGGCAGCGTGAGTAAGCGGCAGGGCCAGGAAGTTGACCTTCGGTGCGCGGTCCCCGCCAGCTTATGCCGCCTCGCGACAAAGCCAAAGTCAGCTTGCGGCGACCCCGGTAGACACCGGGTCGGGGCCACCAGCCGCAACTGTCGACAGGCGGCTAACCGGTCAGCCACTCGGGTGCAGCCGCGGGCGTGGCACCGAGAACAAGCAGATCTTCGTGACCTTCTCGGCGAGCCTCACCGCCTACCGCAACGGCGAACCGCTCGCAAGGCGCTCGACTGGGCCGACCTGGCGCAGTGCGAGGCGAAGCGCGCGGGCAAGAACCGCCGCCGGGTCGCCTGAGCGGTCACCCCGATCTGGAGGTCGGCATCCGGTGTCCGCGGCTACGGGCGATGAGTAGTCCGGTCGACACGATCGCGGCGATGCCGAAGGCGACGCAATAGGAGATCTTGAACGGCCGTCCCATCGCTGCATTGACCGTGTGGGCGGTGACAGCCGTCAGCCCATAGATTGTGATGGCGCCCAGCATCAGGCCGGACAGGTCGGCGTCGTGGCGGGTGATCCAGGCGCCGACCGACAAGGTCAGCAGCATGGCCGCGATCAGCCGCGTCGTCAGCAGATCTCCCGGCCAGGCCCAGATCGCGGCGGAGAAGCCCTTGTCGGTTGCAAACAGCAAGACCGACCAGACCATGAAGAAGCATGCGATGAGCGCGAGCCAGATCGCCGTCGCCGAAGCCGCCCCCGCAGCGGGTACCGGCAGCTTGGTGTCGGGAAGCCGCCACGGGCGGCGCACCAGGAACCAGGTCGCGGCCCCGGTCATGAGGGCGACGACGGCAAAGAACGCGGGAACGAGGGCCTGTGAAAAGTCGAAGCGGTCCAGGTGCGCGAACAGCGCGGCGAGCGCGACCGGCCACAGGTAGACCGCCAGCCAGATCAGCGCCAGCCTGACCCGCCCCGGCGTCGGAAACCGCAATGCAGACATGCTGATCAGCGCGAACGCCAGCCCTGCTCCCGACAGCAGGCGGCTCGCCAAGAGCGGCAGCTTCCAGCCGAATACGCCGAGTTCCGGGAACCACCAGACGAATGCGCCGCCGAACCCACCCATGAACGTGATCGCGAGCAGCGTCAGCAGTGCGACCGTCGACGGGCCGAGTGCGCGGTGCGGGCGCACCAACTGGTACCAGGCCGAGGCCCAGGCCAGCGGGCTCAGCACGATGACCATGAGGGGGACCGGGTCGATCTGCACGGCGCTGATGGTAGCTGCGGCGGCGCTGTCGCCTCAGTCTTGTCCAACGAGGTATGAGCCTGGAGCCGGGCTCGTGATTTCAACGACTTGCCCCGTATGCCCACTGCTGCGGGAACACCTTCGGGCGCCGCGGTGCATATCCGACCGGCCGCTTCGGGGCGACGAGCTCACGGCAGCGGATGTCGCTGATGGGTCGCTATGGAAAGCTTTGCATAGCGACCCCTATGCCGAGGACTCAACTATGCGTAGGTCCGCGGCACCCAGCACTGCCGTCCGCTGGGTCGACAGGCGTGCTGGGGTTCGCCGTGCTTTGCATAGTTACAGGCTCTGCAGGAACTTCATCAGGTCGTCGCTGGCGCGGAAGCGCTTGAGCTTGATGTCGGGCGCCTCAAGCCGGGCGAGCGCCTTCTCCTTCATCTCCAGATTTGCCTCGACGTAGCGGTGTGTCGTGTTCGTGCTCTCGTGACCGAGCCACAGGGCGATGACGTTGAAGGGCACTCCGCTTTGCAGCAGATGCATGGCCGTCGTGTGCCGCAAGGTGTGCGGCGAGATGCGTTTGGTCTTCAGGCTCGGCTGCTCGACCGAGGCCCGGTCGACCGCGAGCGCCAGTCGCTGCGCCACATTGCACCGCGTCATCGGATGGCCGGATCGATTGGGCAGCAATGCCGCCGAACCGCGCCGATCGGAGTTCGCATGAAGCCATGCGCGGATGGCCGCCGCGGTCGACTTCCACAGCGGCACCGAGCGATCCTTGCGGCCCTTGCCGTGCAGGTGGACGCAGGCCGCACCGCCCAGCACCACGTCGACGACGCGCACCCCGACGATCTCCGACACGCGTGCGCCGGTGTTGTAGAGCAAGGTCAACAGCAGGTGGTCGCGCTGCGAAGTCCAATCCGCGCCGGGCTGCCCCAGCACGGCAATCATCTCGGGCCGCGTCAGGTGGCCCAGCAACGGCCGCTCGAAGCGCTTCATCGGCACGGCCATCACCCGTTCGACAGCGTGTAGCGCCGTCACGTCGCGGCGGCCGGCGAACTTCAGGAACGACCGCAATGCCGTCAGCCGCAGGTTGCGGCTGCGCACCGAGTTGTGCCCGCTCGCGCTCCAGGTGAGCCAGGAACTTCAGGACCAATTCCGGCGTGATGTCCGTCAGTTGCACGGCCATCGGCGACTTGCCCAGGTGCTCAGTCGCATACCCGAGGAACAGCGTCATCGCGTCGCGGTAGCAAGCTACCGTTTGCGGGCTGAGCGCGCTGCGCGACCAGGTACTCGGTGAAGAACTGCTGAACCAGTGCCGGGAAGCTTGGTGGCGATCCCTTCCGGTTGGGTCGGTCCTCAGGCATGACTGAACTCCGGCATGCACGACTCGAAGCGCTGCGCGGCCACCGCCATCAACTCCGGCACCGCCTGCAGGTACCAGTAGGTGTTGGTCACCATCGCGTGCCCGACATAAGTCGACAGCGACAGCATCGCCTCGTCCACGTCGATGCCCTGTTGCTGCCACAGCAGCATGCGCCTGACCACGAAGGTGTGCCGCAGGTCGTGGATGCGCGGCGCATGGTGCGTGCCGCGGTTGACCCAGCCCAGCTCGCTGCGCAGCGTGGCGAAGACGTTCTCCACTTGGTGCCCGCTGATGGGCTTGCCGAACAGACGGCCCCGGGTGCCGATGAAGAACGGCGCGTCTTCGTCGCGGGAGGCGCCGGCCACGTCCCGCGTCCAGCGGTAGCGCCCCAGGGCCTTGGCCGTACTCGGATGCAGCGGCACCTGGCGGGACTTGACGAACTTGGTGCGCCGGATCGTCAGCAGCCCACGCCGCAGATCCACGTCACCGATGTTCAGCGACAGCGCCTCGGACAGGCGAAGACCGCAACTGGCGATCAAGCCGAACAGCGTCTCGTAGATCAAGCCGCGCAGCCCGGGGCTGGGCCCGAGTTCGCGCGCGGCGGCCAGCAACTGCCGTACTTCTTCAGGGCTGTAGATGTGCGGGGCCTGGCGCTCAGGCAGCCGCCCGAAGATCGTGTCGTCGGGCACCTCGGTGGCGGGCTCGAACTGCTGCATCCATCGCGTGAAGGAGCGCAACTGCTTCAGCCGCCTGGCCCAGGTCCGGGGATCGACGCTGGCGTGCGAGTCCAGACGCGCCCACTCGGCCATGACCTCCAAGGTCAACGGTCCGCGGTGACGCGTGCGTCGCACGTACTCGGCCAAGCTGCGCAGGCTGTAGGCGGCCGTACGCAGTTGGAAGCCCAGAGTGCGGCGTTCCGTGAGGTAACGCTCCACGAGCGCGGTCAGGCCGATCGTCATGACGCCCTCCCGGTCGTGACAGCGGCGGCGATGCCCGGCCAAGGCAGGGCCACTTCGACGAGGCGGCCGCTGTCGAGCTTGGCGTAGATCAGCGTCGTGTTCAGCGAGCGGTGCCGCAGCACGTCGGCCACCTCCTTGAGCGAGGAGCCGCCGGCCAGCAGACGGCTGGCCATCGTGTGACGCAACAGGTGTGAGCGCGTGCGCGGCAGCCCGGCGCGCGCATAGGCCTGGCGGATGGTCTTGCGCACGAGGTCCGGACCGATCGGCCGCTCCGTGGCGTCATGTGCCGGGCGAAGACCATCCGGTGCTGGGTCTTCGGTCGCTCGTCACGTAGGTACTTGGCGATCGCCTTCCCTGTGGCTTGCGGCAGGGGCATCACGTCTTCACGCCGGCCCTTGGTGCGGCGCAAGGTGATCGTGCTGGCATTCCAGTCGATGTCGTCCAGACTCAGGCACGCAACCTCGCCGCTTCGCAGGCCCAGATCGAGCATGCAGCGCACCATGGCGTCGGCACGCAGCATCGACGGGCCGCCCTGGCCGAGTGCAGCCTCGAGTTGTTCGACCTCTGCCGGCTCCAGCGACTTGGGCAACGACGCCAGTTGCCAGTTCGCCGGGTACGCCAGGGCGCCAACCAGTGCGTGGGTCCGGTCGCCCAGCGTCGCACGCCACCGGAAGTAACTGCGCAAGGATGAAACCACGACGCCCAGGCTCGATGGCGTCTTGTAGTTCTTGGCCTGGGCGGCGAAGAAGCGACGTACGCGCTCGGCCGTGATGACGTCGAACTGGATGGTGGCGTCGCTGAAGTGCTTGCGCAGCAAGGCTTCGACGATGCGCAGTGCACCCTCGCGGGTCTTCGGGGCAAGCCCTCGCACCTGCTCCATGTACTGGTCGTAGCGGCGCAGTTCCTGACCGACCTCGGTGATGTCCAGCGGTACGGGTGAGATGGCGTTGGCCTCGCGCAGGACGACGAGCAGGTGGCCCAACGCGGCGCGGACGGTGCTCGGATATCGAGCATTCGTCGCGCACTGGCAGCCTGGTAGATGCTTGTCGACGAACTCGGCCACTAGCCCTTCGTCAACGTCCGACAGGCGCTTGCTGGCGCCCTTCATCCACATCGACAAATGCGCCACCGCCGCCACGCAATTGCGCACGTAGCCGGCGGCATTGCCGCGCTCCACGAGGTACGCTCGGTACCCCAGGATGTGGCGGTCCAACTGGGCGCAGCCGCGAGAGCGGCCTGAAGGATTGGGGCGAGAAGTAGGCTTGGTACGCATGGCAGTCTCCAGGTTGTGGAGTTGCCAGTGCACACGGGCGCAAAGACTATGTATAGATAGTCACGGCATCCAGGGAGCGCATGCCGCGTCTTGCCTCATCAGCGAACAACCTGCGACGGATAACTACGCATAGTTGAGTCCTCGGCATAGGGGTCGGAAGCGACCGGAGGTCGCCGGTGGGAACGGTCGTTGGCTGGGCCTGGTCGTCGCATCTCCGTGGCGTGTCGGGCTCCGACTTTTCAAGTCGGGCCTACACTGCCTTTCGATGCTGGATGATCAAGACGGACTGCGCTCACTCGATGAGCGCAGCGGCGACCTTTCGCGACAGCGCTTGGCGTTCTTTCGGGACGAGGCGCGGCGCAAGCACCCGCAAGAAAAGTCGCTGATCTTGTGGGTGCACCTGATCCACGGGACCTGGGCGAACCCGGCAAAGGCAAGGTCACGGCCCACATGGTTCGAGCCGGGTGGCTCACTCGAAGCGGCCTTGCGTGCACATGGCGATGCCAACGATTGGCGGCAGATTTGTTTTGCTGACGCGCCGCACTGGTCGGGGCAGAACTCGTTTGCGGCCCGTTCGGCCGCTGCGGACCAGCTGAGTGAATACTTCAAGGGCGTGCTGTTCGACCACCGCACCACCTTTGATCGGCACGTGGTCATCGCGCACAGTCACGGTGGCACGGTCGCTGCCGAGGCCCTGCGCAAGCTCGGCCCGCTGGCAGCGGAGTTCTCGGGTCTGCTGACGCTCGGCACCCCCTTCGTGGAGCGCTTCCGGAAGGCCGAGCGCAGGGATGAGGTGTCCTTCGACAGCCTCACGGGTTTCTACGCGCACGCCATCGCCTTCTTCTTTGCCTTCACCCTGGCCCTGTGCTTTCTCTTCGAGGGGCGTCACGCCTTGGCCGCTTCGAGCGCGGTGCTTTCGCTGCTGCCGTGGACTTTCGCGAGGATTCCGCGACTGAGGTTCGTTGCGGAACTGCTGAACGCCACGATCCCGTTGGCGGCGCTCGTGGCCTTTTTTGTGAGCTTTGATCTGCGGGGTTCGTCCGGATCGCTCGCAACCCTGCTTGCCAGCGCGGTCGTGTCCTTGGTGTTCGCGGTGTTCCTCGCTCCGCGTCTGATGGTGCTGCGTTCGGTGCACTTCCTGGGATCCAGCGATGGCTTGCGAGAGGATGAACTTCCTCCGCCGCTGAAGACCGAACTGCTCGCCATCCGTGCACCGGGCGACGAAGCCAGCCTGGCGATCTCCGCGGCCAGCGCAGCGGTGTGGGTCAGCGATACCCTCAGTTCGGTCGGATTCAAGACCCTGGGCCGCATCCCGGGCGCTGCCTTCGCTGTACTCGGCGTCGCGCTGATCGCAACCCTGGTGGGATCGATCGCGTTTCCTAACCACGCGGCATGGAAGCTCGCCGTCACGCTGACCTGGTCGCTACCGATCATGGTTCCGATGGCGCTGCTGATGCTGACGCTGCTGGTCAAGTCCACGGCAACGCTGCTTATCGCACTGGCCTGCGGTCCTGAGGCCCTGCAGGCACCGGGTGTCATGAAGATCTTTGCCGAACCGCTGCCACGTTCGAGGGACGGGCTCGGCGCTCCGGCGACGATGCGCATGGTGTTCCCCTCGTCGGCCGATCTCGATGACTTGAGGCGCAAGGGTTCGCTGCGACACGCCATCTACGACTACCCCTCGGTGCAGCGTTATGTGGCCGAGTGGATCCTGCTTCACGCCGCCAACCCGAAGTCACCGCACTGATGCTGGCGGGCGCAGCCTGGTCGGTGCCAAGGACCGTGGGCGTGATCTCGCACGCGGGTGCCGGGCCTGCACCGGCTGCCCGACAGCACCTCAACCTGGGCCGCAGCCTGCCAGCTCATCACGATCTTGACGCCTTCGAAGTCGACTTCAGACCTGCGCCCCGGAGTGGTGTTGATGTCGCTCGCTGTGCAAGTGCGCCGCCCACCGCGGTTCAGCACGTTGTTCGCATGCGCAAAAGCCTGCTCGTTCGTCGCGTCGTCGCCCATCACCTCGAGCGGCTTTCCGTTGAGCACGACGGTGAGGCGTCAGCAAGGCGTTGAGCGGCAGCCGAAGGCTGGCCGTTCGAACGACGTTGGAGGCGAAGGGCCGATCTCGGGCCGCCAGCCTCTCGCGCTTGTACGGCATGATGCCTTGCATGCGTTCCTCACTCTCCGACCTCTATGACCCGGCGCGCCATGAAGCGTTGATGGACGCGGTCTGGTGCGATGACGCGGCACGCGCCGCGATCACGCGCATCTGCGCGGCCGCCGAGCGGGAGTTCGACGAGACCGAAGGCGGCTGGTTGCTACACCCCAATGACGACCCGCCAGTGCCTGGCGCGCGGTCGGTCAACGCCTACTGGGGTGCCACCGGCGTCGTCTGGGCGCTGCGTGACCTGGCTTTGCAAGGTGCGGTCTTGCCGGTGCGCGACTACACATCCTGGATCGAAGCGCTGCCTGATCGCGCACGGCTCGAGGCTGCTGACGAGCAGCACGGCACGGCCTCGTACCTGTTCGGCCAGGGTGCGCCCCTGTTGCTGGCCTGGCAGACCACGCGCCGCGCCGACTTTGCCGACCGTCTTCACGACCTCGTGCGCAGCAATCTGCATAACCCCGCACATGAGCCACTCTGGGGCAATGCCGGCACGCTGCTGGCGGCCATCGCGATGGCCGAAGCCGCCGACCTGCCGGCCGCCGAGCGTGCGCGCTGGCAAGCACTGGTGCACGACGGCGTGCAGGCCCTGCTCGACGACATGGTGCGGGAACCCGACGACGGCCATTGGCTCTGGCGGCAAGACCTGTATGGCCGTGTCCGGCATCACCTCGGCGCTGGACACGGGCTGGCGGGCAACGCTTACCCCGTGCTGCGCGCGGTCGGGCTCGTGGACCCCACTGTCGTCGACGCGCTGCTGCAGCGCTGCCTCGACACCTTGTCGGCTACCGCACTGCAGGCGGTGACGAACGGGCCCGAGGGCGGCGTGCCCGTCGCCAACTGGCAGCCGGTCACGGAACGTGCGCGCATTGCCGCAGCGCTGGCCGCCGGCCAGCGGCCGCTGGTGCAGGATTGCCATGGCGCGCCGGGCATCGTGTGCCGCCTGGCCACCGCCCCCGCTTCGTGGGACGCCTTGCTGCGCGCCGCCGGCGAGATGACGTGGTCCGCTGGCCCGCTGGTCAAGGGCGCGTCGCTGTGCCACGGCACTGCGGGCAGTGCGATGGCCTGCCTGAAGCTGTGGGAGCGCTTCGGCGAGCCGATCTGGCTGCAGCGCGCACGCCAGCTGGCGATGCATGCGGCCCGGCAGGTCGAACAGGCGCGCGCCCGCCACGGCCAGGGCCGCCACAGCTTGTGGACCGGCGACCTGGGCGTGGCCTGCGTGCTGTGGAGTTGCGTGCGCGGAGCAGGCTGCTTCCCGACGCTCGATCGCTGCTGAGTCTGGCGCGCCTTTGGCGGTGGCCTCGGGCGCGCCGAAGCGCAGTATCTAAGCCAATCCCCGCCGCGTTCACGTCGATCAAGGGCAACACGATGTACCTGCATCGCCCTCGGCTGGAGCCGCTGCTCGACGCCCTTCGCACGGTCCAACTCCGACGCCGGATCCAAGGTCATCTGAACGGCCTGAGGTTCGTCTCACCACCGACCGGTTCCGGAATGCAGTCGAAGTAGGCCGCACTTCTGTGCTCGATTTGCCGCTACCACAGGCAACAAATTCAAGAATTGAGTACCGCATCAATAGACAACGCAGGCCAGCCCAGCGGTGCCCTGGTGAGGCCCTGGTGAGGCCCTTCACAGTACCGGCGGTACTCCAGCCTTGCGCCAGCTAGTCCACTGAAACGGAAGACGCGGCGGCGCCCCCCCCCCCCCCCCCCCCCCCCCCCCGCCCCCCCCCCCCCCCCCCCCCCCCCCCCCCCCCCCCCCCCCCCCCCCCCCCCCCCCCCCCCCCCCCCCCCCCCCCCCCCCCCCCCGCGCCCCCCCGCGCGCCCCCCCCCCCCCCCCCCCCCCCCCCCCCCCCCCCCCCCCCCCCCCCATCCCTTTTCCCCCCCCCCCCCCCTTCCTTCCCCCCCCCCCCGGCACTTCTCGCGTGGACTAGTCCCACCCGCGAGAAAGACTCCGAAGGCCAGGAACGCTAGGAGGGCTGTGGACGGCTCGGGCACGGCACTGACCTGTGGGCCTGCGAGCAGTACTCCACTGCCACTCGTGAAAGTAATGCCATCACTTAACTCGAAGCGCAACTGGGCCGTGTTCGAGAAGTCGAAGGAATAGTTCGGGTCACCGATAGCAAAGAGTGACGCGTCTAACTGGACCGACAGCAACCAGGCGTCTCCCAAGTCTTCTGCCCCTTGTAGCGACGCAATAGCAATCGACAGTGTGTCAGCATAAAAGCCAAGCGCGTTGGCTTGGAAATCTGGAGAGCCCCGATAAGAAATCGTCCCGTCCAACGAGGTCATCAACAGCCCTGCCTGCACAATCCCGGGACTGCCCCCTGCTACCCCGCTGCCGCCTATAACGCCATCGACATCCAGGTTGAAAATAATAGTTGGATGATCGAGGGCCTTAGGAACAAGAATGGTCAGCAGGTCCGCGAGATTCGCAATCGCGTAGAAGCCGTTGGCGATCGCAGGATTCAACTCATCCGAATTGACCGAACCCGAGAGCTTGAGTGCGCCCATTCGCAGGTCCGATGATGTCGATGCGCTGGCGCTGCCTCCCGGCGCCACGCCGGTGATGCTTGCGCGCGATGAGTGCGTTCCGAACGCGCTCGCCAACCCGAAGGTAACGCCGCCCGGCTGCTGGATGACCGGCGTTGTGAAGGTGCCTTCGCCTGTGTATCCACCACTCGTCGAAAACTGCACTAAAGGGTCGGTGGGCATGAACCTGACGGTCGAGTCCGCCGAGGTCCCGTAACAGCTACCGGCGAGGGAATTCAGGCCCACGAAATCGGCCGAAACGCATGCGGCAGCCTGTACGCCTCCGGCTACTAAGAACCAACCCGAGGCCATCGCGCCAGCCAGGAGGCGACTGTTTCGACTAAGCATCAACAACTCCATTGGTCGTGCAAGTAGACCGTGATGGTCCGAGAAACTGAAGCGGCTGTGGCCACTGTCAGGGCGAGTCAACGCGGAGCTGGTCGGTCACTGCCGACCGCGGGCGTCGGCTCTCCGGTCGCTCGACTTGGGGGGCAGCTTTCCGGCGGTGAGATCGTTCACCCTGCTGTTGCTGACCGACCCATTGCTGCCGGCCGGCAGGCCAGATTGCTTGCTCGATAGCAGCCGCTCGATCCGAGGGGACCACTGCTTCAGGGTGGTGGTATCCGTCCGCTACACGTTGGCACTTGGCGATGCGTCCTCGCGTATGCGTATGAGCGCGGAGACTTTCTCCGCCAACGCAGGCGTCACCTGGGTGCTGTGCACTTCGGCAGCGTGTTCCGCCGCCCGCATAAGCACGTCTTCCTTCGTCGCGCCGTGCACCACGCCAGGGCAGTCGAAGCCCACATCCCTGCAGCGCAGTTCGTACATCGCTGTCTCCTTCAAATATGCCGACCGGCGCACTGGTCGAACCGAAGGGGTTCGACATCCGTCGTGGTCGTTGTTCGAAGTGAAACACCGGGCCGTCACGAGCCCGTCACGGGTGGAAGATCACGCCAGCACGATCTCCACTGGCGCGGCACGCGACAACGTCGTGTAGACCGGGCAACGCGTCTTGAAGGCTTGCAGCAGCAGTTCGCGCTGCGCGGCGTCGGGGCCTTCGAGGGCGAGCCTGAGCTTGAAGGACTGGAAGCGCGGGTCGACGGCTTCGCCGCAGACCCCGCGCGGATCGAAGTCGCCGGCGGCGGTCACGCTCACGGACGTGAGTGCAATATCCAATTCCCGGGCTGCGCACTCACAGACGAAGGCGGCACAGCCCGCCAGCGCGCAAAGCAGCATCTCCACCGGGTTGGGCGCCTCGTTCGGCCCGCCCAGCGTGGGTGGCGAATCGGTCACAACATGCTGCCCGCGCACGGTGAGTAGCGCGCGGCCGGGTTCGTTGGACAAGCGGCAGCTCGCCGATGCGGTTGCAAGTGTGGTTGACATCGTCGTGCTCCTCATTGAATGAATCCGTTGCATGATCATGCGCCTCACAGCATATTGACCCCCCGTCACGGAATAGTCACCTCGCCCGCTGCCATGAGCCCGTTGACCCTGCGCCTTCTCGGCCCCGGCGTGCTGAGCGCCGAAGGCGCTGCCGTACGCACGCATTCGGCGCGGACGCTGGCGCTGCTGTCCTTCCTTGTTCTCGAGCCAGACCGGCCGCATTCGCGGGCGCGACTGGCTGAACTGCTGTGGGAAGGCGTGCCGGAGGCCCTGAGCCGGCAAGGCCTGCGCCAGGCGCTGTATTCACTGCGCACGCTCGGGGCGGGGCAACTGGGCAGCTGCCTGCACGTCGAGTCCGAGTGGGTGCAGTTCAACTGCCCTGCGCCGGACGCAGCCGTCGACATCGATGTCACGCGCTTCCTTGCCTCCGTGCGCAGCACCGATGAAAGGCTGTGGCGAGATGCGGCCGCCCTTTACAAGGCACCACTACTGGAAGGCCGTCACCTTCAAGCCTGTCCGGACTACGAGACGTGGCTGTCCGCAGCGCGCGAACGTCTGCATGCACTGGCGATGCACAACCTGGGCCGCCTGGTGGTCGGCCACATCGCCAGGTCCGAGTGGGAGGCGGCAAGCGGATTCGCCGAAACCATGTGCGCACTCGACCCGACGAATGAGGCCGCGTCGCAGTACCGGTTGAGGATCTACGCCGCGACGAACCAACCGCTTGCCGCCGATGCCGAGTGGTCGCGACTGTGCCGCCTGCTGACGCAGCAGTTCGGCATCGAGCCCTCAACCGAGACTGCGCAGCTCTACAGCTCACTGCGTCGACGCGACGGCGGTTCACGGATGCCGAAAACCACGATGCCTGCGGGGGACGCCGGCCACAGGCCTGACGCGCCCGCGCCCGTGGCGTCGTGCGATATCGAGTCCATCGTGCGCGCCGGCCAGGCCGCGGAGCGCGTGCATGCGTTCAGCCAGGCTGCGGACCTGTACCACCGGGCGCTCAAGCTGATGCAGCAGTTCGCGCCTGTGCTGCAGGAGCGCCTTGCCGATGTGCTGCTGCTGCACGAAGCGGTGCTCGAACGGCTGGGTCGTCGCGCCGACCAGGAACAGGTCATTGCCGAGGCGCTCTCGGTCGCCGAGGCGCTGGGCGACGCAGCGCGCGTCGCGACGGTGCTACTGCGCCGTGCCGGTGCCTGCGCCTATCTGGGCCGTCACGCCGAAGCGTGCCGTGCCGCGGAGCGGGCGCTGCAGATCTATCGTGACCTGGGCGACCTTCCGGGCGAGGCCGAAGCGCTGCGCGACCTCGGGTTCGTCCACTGGCACGCCGGAGACCATGGCGCCGCATTGCAACACGCCCGCGAGGCGGTGGCTTTGCACCGGCAGATGGGCGACCTGGCCGGCGAGGCCACGGCGTTGCACAACCTGGCCGAGATTCACCGCGACCTGGGAAGTCCGCTGCAGGCCGTGCAATGGTTCGAGCAGGCGTTGCAGCTCCATTGGTCGGCGCACAACCCCGCCGGCGAGATCCTCAGCCTGTTCGGCTGGGCACAGGCCTTGCGCCAGAGCGGCGACCTTCGCGGGTCGACAGAGAAGTACGAAGCCGCCTTGAAGCTCAGCGAGCGCAGTGGCGAGCGCGTCATGCACTCGCGTGCATTGCACGCGCTGGCCATGCAGCATGCCGCAAATGGCGCGCTGGACACAGCCCTCGCCCACATGCGTCGGGCGATCGAGATCGACCGCGTGATCGGCTATGCCCACGCGCTGGGGCACGACCTGGTCGAACTGTCCTACA
Source organism: Rubrivivax sp. (assembly GCA_016707445.1). Classification (GTDB taxonomy): domain Bacteria; phylum Pseudomonadota; class Gammaproteobacteria; order Burkholderiales; family Burkholderiaceae_C; genus Rubrivivax. The sequence continues at coordinate 13,033 of JADJHR010000003.1, read as the reverse complement.
TCCATGCGCTTCGAGGCGAGATCGCTCAGGCCCGCGTGGCACTGCAGGAGGCGCTGGTGTGGTTCGGCTTCACGGAGGACACCGAGGCATTAGCCTCGACCCGCACGAGGCTCGTCGAGCTCGAAGCGAACGGCGGCATGCCGCCCGTGCAGACCGTGCTACGGCGCAGTGTCAAGAGCCACCTGCCACTCAGCGAAGGCAAGGTCTACTGCAAGTTCGAGTCGCCTGCCGGTCGCCAAATGCCAGGCTGAAGCACCGCTGGCTGTGTCAACTCCGCAATCCGTGCGGCACAAGAGTCGACGGTTACGAACGGCTCCCCGCCGACCGCCGGAGGCCACGAACGGCAGCTTCGTAGATCCGGAACGTGAAGGATCCGGGCCGGTCGTCGGGCAGCTTCGGAGCGTGTCGATGGGCTGGTATTGTTAAGGCTTGTGTGACACCTGCCCTCACGCGCAGGCGGTCGCGCTACCCCAGCGCGTCCGGGCAGGTGTTGCATAAGCCTTAACACGAAGAGACGCTCGCCGATCGACGTCGTACAGCGCGACATCCCGAGGGGCAGACTGCACGCGTGGCCGATACCTTGCGCCCAACACCCGCCTTGTCGCGACGCACGTCAAGGGGCGGCGTCGCCCCCGCCGCTCAAGCCTTCACTTCGACCACCTGTTCGAAGCCGCCGAAGATCATGCGCTTGCCATCGAAGGGCATGGGGGGGTTGCCGGGTGTAGACGGATCCATGCGCGGGTCTTCCATCATCTTCTTCATGCCGGCGTCGCGCGTGGGCTTGTCCGGCCATTCGACCCAAGAAAAGGCCACTGTCTCCTCGGTCGTGGCCTGGACTGCGCGGCGAAAGTCGGTGACCTTGCCGTCTGGGACGTCGTCGCCCCAACTTTCGATCACGCGGATTGCGCCCAACTCGATGAACATTGCGTCGAAATGGCGCGCGTGCTCGATGAACTTCTGCCTGTTGGCGGTGGGGACCGCGATCACGAAACCATCGATGTATGACATGTCTTCACTCCTGTTGGCTTGATCGATCGGCGTGCCTGCCCGAGGACGCATCGTGCCCCATCGACGAACGACAGGAAGCCAAATCGACGCGGCCTACCCGAAAGTAGGACACGAGCTCTGCAGCGGCGCTGGACCAGCGCCGCTGCAGACTACCTTCCGGGTCCAATGACAGGGATCTACCGCAGCCATCCGCCCCGGCAACCGATGAAATGGCCGGTTTCGGCCGCCGCCGTCGTCTGCTTGCCAGATCCGACCGGCCGCACCCAGTCTCAAGCCGCCTACCACCCCACCAACCAGAAAAGCGCCCGCAGGCGCCTTTCGATCGCACGCAAGGTCGCGACCGTTAATCCCCTTGCAGGGCGCGCCCTCGCAGAGCTCGGGCCCCTCCTGAGGCGTTGAAAGGTCCGCAGGGACCTTTCAACGTCCTCAGTCGGCTTGCTTCCTCAGAAACGCCGGAATCTCGATCTCGTCCATCCCATTGCTCGACAGCGCTTCGACCTTGGCCGCCGCTTGTGAACGCGCGTTGCGCCACACGCTGGGCGTGTTCAGCCCGGTGTAGTCGGTGCCACCGGGCTGGCCCGGCTGGCCGGCCTGCATGGGCTGGTTCAGGATCGGCAAGTTGTCGGTTCCGGTGCGCAGCTGGGTGGTCATCTGCGGTTGCACCACGCTCAGGGGCGGTGTGCGACTTTCAGCCCTCCGAACGCTGCTCAGGCCGGTGGCGATGACGGTTACGCGCAGCTGGTCGCCCAACGTTTCATCGTAGGCGGTGCCGTAGATCACGTGCGCATCGTCAGCGGCGTAGCGGCGGATGGTGTTCATCGCATTGCGGCTCTCGGCCAGCTTGAAGCTGGTCTTGCTGGCCGCGATCAGCACCAGCACGCCACGCGCGCCGCTCAGGTCGATGCCTTCCAGCAGCGGGCAGGCCACGGCCAGGTCGGCGGCCTTGGTCGCACGGTCGGGGCCGCCGGCGGTGGCCGTGCCCATCATCGCCTTGCCGGGCTCGCTCATCACGGTCTTCACGTCTTCGAAGTCGACGTTGACCAGGCCCGGGATGTGGATGATGTCGCTGATGCCGCCGACGGCGTTCTTCAGCACATCGTTGGCATGCGCGAAGGCCTGCTCCTGCGTCACGTCGTCGCCCATCACTTCGAGCAGCTTTTCGTTCAGCACCACGATCAGGCTGTCGACGTTGGCTTCGAGTTCACTCACGCCGTCTTCGGCCTGCTTGCCCCGTTTGCGCCCCTCGAACTCGAAGGGCTTGGTCACCACGCCCACGGTCAGGATGCCCATGTCCTTGGCCACACGAGCGATCACCGGCGCGGCGCCGGTGCCGGTGCCGCCACCCATGCCGGCGGTGATGAACAGCATGTGCGCGCCGGTGATGGCCTCACGGATCTTCTCCACCGCATCTTCGGCCGAACTGCGGCCGACATCGGGCTTGCTGCCTGCGCCCAGGCCCGATGTGCCCAGCTGCACCAGGCTGCGCGCATTGCTGCGGTTGAGCGCCTGCGCGTCGGTGTTGGCGCAGATGAAATCCACGCCTTGCACGCCCTGCCCGATCATGTGCTCGACGGCATTGCCGCCACCGCCGCCCACACCGATCACCTTGATCTGGGTGCCCTGGTCAAACTCTTCAATCATTTCGATCGGCATGTGAACCTCCTAGGTTTTGCAGTTGCCAAACTAAAACCAACACGTGAACCAACACTTCACTTCGTCATCGCCGGGGCCTCGAACGGGCACCCCTTTTTGAAACTCAGAAATTGCCCAAGAACCAATCCTTGGCGCGGCCGAACAAGGTGGACACCGACCCGGCCTGCGCTGCTGCCTTGTGCCCTCGTGCCCGCGCCATGCGCGCTTCCTCCAACAAACCCATCACGGTGGCCGACCTCGGGTTGGCCACCATGTCGAACAAGGCGCCGCTGTAGGTGGGCAGGCCTCGGCGCACGGGCTTCAGGAAGATGTCCTCGCCCAGCTCGACCATGCCCGGCATCACGGCGCTGCCGCCGGTGATCACCACGCCGCTGGACAGCAGCTCTTCGAAGCCGCTCTCGCGGATCACCTGGTGCACCAGCGAGAAGATCTCTTCCACGCGCGGCTCGATCACGCCGGCCAGCGCCTGGCGGCTCAGCAATCGCGGCGCACGGTCACCCAGGCCCGGCACCTCGAGCTGCTGGCTGGCATCGGCCAGCAGCTGCTTGGCCACGCCGTACTCGACCTTGATCTCCTCGGCGTCCTTGGTCGGCGTGCGCAAGGCCATCGCGATGTCGCTGGTGATGAGGTCACCGGCGATCGGGATCACCGCGGTGTGGCGCACGCTGCCGTCGGTGTAGATCTGCACGTCGGTGGTGCCGGCGCCGATGTCGACCACGGCCACACCCAGGCTCTTCTCGTCCTCGGTCAGCACGGCGGCGGCACTGGCGCTGGGGTTCAGCACCAGGCGCTCCACTTCCAACCCGCAGCGGCGCACGCACTTCAGCACGTTCTCGGCCGCGCTCTGCGCGCCGGTGACGATGTGCACCTTCACCTCGAGCCGGCTGCCGCTCATGCCGATCGGCTCTTTCACCTCGTGGCCATCGATGATGAATTCCTGCGGCTCGACCAGCAGCAGCCGCTGGTCGCCGGGGATGTTGATGGCCTTGGCGGTCTCGACCACACGCGTCACGTCGACCGGCGTCACCTCGCGGTTGTCGCGCACGATGACCATGCCGGTGCTGTTCTGGCCGCGGATGTGGCTGCCGGTGATGCCGGTGTAGACGCGGTCGATCTTGCAGGCGGCCATCATCTCGGCCTCTTTCAGTGCCTGCTGGATGCTTTGCACGGTGGCGTCGATGTTGACGACCACACCACGCTTGAGGCCGTGCGTGGGCGCAATGCCCAGCCCGGCCACGCGCAGCTCGCCGTCGGGCATCACCTCGGCGGCCACCACCATCACCTTGGCGGTGCCGATGTCCAGCCCGAAGATCAGGTCCTTGTTTTCTTTGGCCATAGGTATGCGGTGCCTCAGGGCTTGGCGCCGGGCAAGGTGGTGGTGACACCGCGCAGCCGCACGGCATAACCGTCGGCGTGGCGCAGGTCGGCGTATTCCAGCGGGGCGTGGTAGCGGCTGGTCACCTGGCTCAGCGTGCGCACGAAGCGCTCGCTGCGCGCGGCCACCTCGTCTTCGCTGCCGCGGCCCAGTTCGATCGTGGCGCCGCTGTCCAGCAACACGCGCCAGGATCCGCGCGTGGACAGCTGCATCTGTTCGATCTCCAAGTCCAGCGTGCGCAGCGTCGGCAGCAGGCGCCGGTACATGGCCAGCACCGACGCCGCACTGCCCGGTGGGCCGGCAAAGCTGGGCAATGCCTCGTCCTCGACGTCGCCGACGTTGGCGCTGAAGACCTCGCCCCGCCGATTCACCAGGCGGTCGTCACGCTCGTCGCCCTGCCACAGCGCAGCGGCATGGTGTTCCTCGATGTGCACCACCAGACGGTCAGGCCAGACCCGGCGCACCACGGCACGCCGCACCCAGGGCACGGCCTCGAAGGCGGCGCGTGCACGGCCCAGGTCAGCGCTGAAGAAGTTGCCGGCCAGGCGTGGCGCGGCATTGGCGCTCAGCGTGTCGCCGTTGATGCGCTGCAGGTCGCCGTCGATGCGGATGCTGCGGATCGCGAACCACGGTGAGCGCGCCAGCCACAGCACCAGCGCGGCCAGCGCAGCCAGCGCGGCCAACCCGTAGAGTGCGGTCGACACCATGTTCATCAGGCGCACGTCGCCGGGCAGCACCAGCGGCAAGGCGGCGCGAGTGGCGGGCGGGTGAGGCGGGCGGTGGCCATCGTCGTTGTTGTTGTGGTTGCGCTCAGCGCGCCGAGTCGAGCGTGGCCATCGCCAGCAGCTGCAGGCACAGCTGTTCGTAGCCGATGCCGGCTGCACGTGCCGACATTGGCACCAGCGAATGGCCGGTCATGCCAGGGCTGGTATTCATCTCCAGCAGGTAGGCGCAGCCGTCCTGGAGGCTGAGCATCAGGTCGGCGCGACCCCAGCCGCGGCAGCCCAGCGCACGGTAGGCCGCCAGCGTGATGCGCTGCACCTCGGCCTCGACCTCGGCGCTCAGCCCGCTGGGGCAGCGATAGCCGGTGTCGTCGGAGTAGTACTTGTGGTGCATGTCGTAATTGCCGTCGGGCGCGTCGATGCGCACCACCGGCAAGGCCTGCGCCTGCGCGCCCTGGCCCAGCACCGGGCAGGTCAGCTCGATGCCGTCGATGAACTGCTCGCACAGCAGATCGGGGTCGTAACGCGTGGCCAGCGCGGCAGCGTCCTGCATCTGCGAATAACCCTGCACCTTGGTGACACCGATCGACGACCCCTCGCGCGGCGGCTTGACGATCAGCGGCAGGCCCAGTTCGTCGGGCACCTTCAGCAGCCGCTCGCGGCCCTGCTCGCCCGGTGGCAGCCAGCACCAGCGCGGTGTCGGCAGGCCCTCGGCCAGCCAGACGCGCTTGGTCATCACCTTGTCCATCGCGATGGCGCTGGCCATCACGCCCGAGCCGGTGTAAGGGATGCCCATCAGCTCGAGCGCGCCCTGCACCGTGCCGTCTTCACCATGGCGGCCATGCAAGGCGATGAAGACACGCGCGAAGCCCTGGTCCTTCAGCTGATGCAGCGGCCGCTCGGCCGGGTCGAAGGCCTGGACGTCGACACCCTGCGACTGCAGCGCGGCCAGAACGCCGTGGCCCGACATCAGCGAGACCTCGCGCTCGGCGCTGTCACCGCCCATCAGGACCGCCGTCTTGCCCAGGGAGGTGTTGGCCATGTTCACGAAGTCGGTCATTGTGCCGCCCCCACCGTCGCATCCAGCAACGCGACGATCTTTTTCGGCAGGTCGCAAATCGACCCCGCGCCCAGCGTGATCAGCACATCACCGGCCAGCGCACGCCCGGCAATCAGCGCCGGCAGCGCGGCGAGGTCGGCCACGAATTCGAGATCGACACGACCGGCCACACGCAGCGCCGTCGCCAGCGCCTGGCCGTCGGCGCCAGCGATGGGCACTTCGCCGGCGGCATAGACCTCGGTCAGCCACAGGGCGTCGGCCTGGCCGAGCACGCGCACAAAGTCGTCGAAGCAGTCGCGCGTGCGGCTGTAGCGGTGCGGCTGGAAGGCCAGCACCAGGCGCCGGCCTGGGTAGGCGCCGCGCGCCGCCGCCAGCACGGCCGCAATTTCCACCGGGTGATGGCCGTAGTCGTCGATGAGCGTGAAGTGCCCACCCCGGCGCGCCGGCAGATCGCCATGGTGCTCAAAGCGCCGGCCGACACCGGCAAACCCGGCCAGCGCACGCTGCACGGCCGCGTCGGGCAATTCGAGTTCGGCCGCCACGGCAATCGCGGCCAGCGCATTGCGCACGTTGTGCTCGCCAGCCAGGTTCAGCTCGATGGCCAGCGGTGCGCGGTCACGACGATCGACCGCGAATGCCATGCGGCCGCCGGGCAGCGCGCGCAGGTCGCGTGCACGCAAGTCGAGCCCGGTGCCGAGCCCGTAGCGCAGCAACGGCCGCTGCACCCGTGCGGCGACGGCGCGCACGCCGGCGTCGTCGCCGCAGACGATGGCTGCGCCGTAGAACGGCAGGCGGTGCAGGAAGTCGACGAAGGCCTGCTGCAGCCGGTCCAGGCTGTGGCCGTAAGTGGCCATGTGGTCGGTGTCGATGTTGGTCACCACCGCCAGCACCGGCAGCAGGTGCAGGAACGAAGCATCGCTCTCGTCGGCCTCGGCGACGATGAACTCGCCACTGCCCAGCCGGCTGTTGCTGCCGGTGGCGGCCAGGGTGCCACCGATCACGAAACTGGGGTCGAGCCCGGCTTCGACCAGCACGCTGGTGACCAGCGACGTGGTGGTGGTCTTGCCATGCGTGCCGGCAATCGCGATGCCCTTTTGTCGCCGCATCAATTCGGCCAGCATCTGCGCGCGCGGCACCACCGGCAGGCCGCGGGCATGTGCAGCCATCCGCTCGGGGTTGTCGGCACTGATCGCACTGGACACCACCACCGCCTGCGCCGTGCCGAGCTGGGAGGCGTCGTGGCCGATGGCCACGCGCAGGCCCAGCGCCTGCAGCCGTTCGGTGCTGGCGCTGGCCGCCTGGTCGCTGCCCGACACCGTGTAGCCCAGCCGGTGCAGGATCTCGGCAATGCCGCTCATGCCGGCGCCGCCGATGCCCAGGAAGTGGATGCGCTGCAGGGCGTGCTTCATGCGCCGCGCCCCTTGACCAGCTTCTCGATTTCATCGGCCACACGCGCCGCGGCCTTGGGCCTGGCCAGGGCGCGCGCCCGGGTGGCCATGGCGAGCAGGTTTTCGCGCGTCATGGCGCTCAGTTCGGCGGCCAGCCGCACCGCGGTCAGCTCGGCCTGCGGCAGGTGCACCGCCGCGCCCTGGCGCGCCATGAAATCGGCGTTGTCACGCTGGTGGCTGGTGGTCGACACGATCAGCGGCACCAGGATCGCCGGCACGCCGGCGGCACAGAGCTCGCTGACCGTGATGGCGCCGGCACGGCACACCATCAGGTCGCAGCGCGCCAGCTGAGCGGCCATGTCGTCGATGAAGGGCAGCAGCTCGGCACTCACCCCGGCCTCGTCGTAGGCGGCCTTCACGTCGGCGTGGTGCGCGTTGCCGGTCTGGTGCGTGATGTGCGGCCGCTGCGCCGCCGGGATCAAGGCCAGCGCCGCGGGCAGTGTGCTGTTGAGCACCTGCGCGCCCAGGCTGCCGCCGACCACCAGCACGCGCAACGGGCCGCTGCGGCCAGCCCAGCGGCGCTCGGGTGGCAACAGCGCCTCGATCTCGGCGCGCACCGGGTTGCCGGTGACGACGGCGTTGCGCGTCTTGCCGGCGGTCTCGCCGTCGAAGCCGAAGGCCACGCGGTCGGCCAGCGGCAGCAGCCATTTGTTGGACAGCAGCAGCGCCGCATCGGCATTCACCAGCATCAGCGGCTTGCTCAGCGCCGACGCCATCAGGCCGCCGGGAAAGCAAACGTAGCCGCCCATGCCCAATGCCCAGCCAGCTGACCGACCAGCCGCGCGCCTTCATCTCGCGCGCCACCGCCAGCCCCGGGATGATGTGCCCCCCGGTGCCGGCGGCCATGATCACCAGATGACTCATGCTTTGCCACCCCGCATCAGCGCGCGCGTTTCGCGGTCCACCCGCAGCACGATCGCCAGCGCGACCAGGTTCATCAGGATCGCCGAGCCGCCGTAGCTCATCAGCGGCAGCGTCAGGCCCTTGGTCGGCAGCACGCCCAGGTTGACGCCCATGTTGATGAAGGCCTGCGCGCCGATCCACAGGCCGATGCCCTGCACCATCAGGCCGGCGAACACACGGTCGAGGGCAATCGCCTGGCGGCCGATCATGAAGATGCGCCGCGTCAGCCAGAAGAACAGCACGATCACGCTGGCCACGCCGACGAAGCCGAGCTCCTCGCCGATCACGGCCAGCAGGAAGTCGGTGTGCGCCTCGGGCAGGTAGTGCAGCTTCTCGACGCTGGCGCCCAGGCCCTGGCCGAAGATCTCGCCGCGCCCGATGGCGATCAGGCTGTGTGTCAGCTGGTAGGCCTTGCCCTGCACGTACTTGGGGTTCCAGGGGTCCAGGTAGGCCAGGATGCGTTCGCGCCGCAGGTCGTCGAAGGCGATGATGATGGCGAAGGTGGCCACCAGCACGGTGGCGATGAGCAAGAACATGCGACCGTTGACACCGCCCAGGAACAGGATGCCCATCGCGATGGTGGCGATGACGATGAAGGCGCCCATGTCGGGCTGGCGCAGCAGCAGCACGCCGACGACGGCCACCGCCACCACCATCGGCCACACCGCCTGGAAGAAGTTCTCCTTCACGTCCATCTTGCGCACCATGTAGTCGGCGGCGTACAGGGCGATGGCCAGCTTGGCCAGTTCGCTGGGCTGGAAGTTCATGATGCCCAGCGGAATCCAGCGGCGCGAGTAGTTCACGACCTTGCCGACGAAGGGCAGCAGCACGATCACCAGCAGCAGCAGCGCAAGCAGGAAGACATGGCCGGCATGGCGCTCCCAGAAGGCGATCGGCAGTTGCACCACCACCAGGGCGCAGACCAGGCCGATGCCGATCGCCAGCAGGTGGCGACTGAGAAAGTAGGTCGCCGAGTAGCGCGCGAACTTGGGGTTGTCGGGCAGCGCCACCGACGCCGAATAGACCATCACCAGGCCGAAGGCGACCAGGGCCAGCACCACCAGCACCAGCGCGTGGTCGAAATCGGCCAGCCGCACCGGCCTTGCGCCACCCAGGCGCACGCTGTCCTGCACCGGCAGGCCGAAACTGCGGTCGCGCTGCGCCGCGACGCGTTCGCGCAGGCCCTGCCAGCTCATCCAGCCGCGAAGCGCCGAGGCGGCCATCAGATCGACTGCCCACGGTCGGCCGCCAGCGCCCGCACCGCGTCGACGAAGACTTCGCCGCGCTGCACGTAGCTGCCAAACATGTCCAGGCTGGCGCAGGCCGGGCTGAGCAGCACGGCATCCCCGGCGCGCGCCTGCTCGAAGCACCAGGCTACGGCCTCGGGCAGACTGACGTGATGCTGCATCGGCACGCCGGTGTCGGCCAGCACGGCCGCGATCGTGGCGGCGTCGCGGCCGATCAGCGCGACGGCGCGCGCATGCTGTTGCACGGGGTTGCGCAGGGGGCCGAAGTCCTGTCCCTTGCCGTCACCGCCCAGGATCAGCAGCAGCTTGCCCGGTGCCTTGTCGCTGCCCAGCCCTTCGAGCGCGGCCACGGTGGCACCGACGTTGGTGCCCTTGCTGTCGTCGAAGGCCTCGACCTCGCCCAGCGTGGCGATCCATTGCACGCGGTGCGGCTCGCCGGTGTATTCGCGCAGCCCGTGCAGCATCGGTGCCAGCGGGCAGCCGATGGCCGTGGCCAGTGCCAGCGCGGCCAGCGCATTGGCGGCGTTGTGGCGGCCGCGCACACGCAGCGCGTCGGCCGGCATCAGGCGCTGCAGATGGATCTCGTCGACCTCGTCCTTGCGCCGCTTCAAGGTCTCGTCCACCGGCAAGGCACGCACCAGCCAGGCCATACCGTTCTCGACCACCAGGCCAAAGTCACCCGGCCGCTCGGGCGGCGTGACGCCGAAGCGCAGCACACGTCGCGCCGTGCTCACCGGCTTGCCGCGGCCGACCCTGCTGACCACCGGCGCCGGCACCAGGGCCTCGACCTGGGCATCGTCGCGGTTGATGATCATCGTGGCCTGCTGGCCGAAGATGCGCGCCTTGGCCGAAGCATAGGCGGCCGTGTCGCCATGCCAGTCGAGGTGATCCTGGCTCAGGTTGAGGACCGCCGCGGCGCTGGGCTCGAAGGGGCCAGAGTCGGCCAGTTGAAAGCTCGACAGCTCGAGCACCCAGACCTGCGCCCAGTCATCACGCGGCCGCTCGAGCATGGCGCCCAGGCGGTCGAGCATCGTGGGCATGATGTTGCCGGCCATCGCCACGCGCCGGCCGCTGCGCTCGATCAGCAGCGCAGCCATCGCGGTGGTGGTGGTCTTGCCATTGGTGCCGGTGATCGCGACGATCTGCGGCGCGTAGGCCGGGTCGGGCGGCGGCGGCGCGACCAAGACCGGCGCCGGTTCGTCGTCCACGTCGCTGTGGTCGCTGTCGTCACGGTCGTCACTTTCGTCCACCACCACGACCACGTCGTCGGCGCGCGGCTCGGTGGTCCCGGCCACTTCGGCCGCCATCGGCGTGGTCTGCAGCTTGAGGTCGGCCAGTGCCTGCACAAACAGGTCCAGCTCGGCCATCACCGCCACACCGGTGGCGCGCGCGCTGGCCAGCAGCGGCGCGATGCGCATGTCGTGCGGCATCAGGCCCGGGCTTTTCAGCACGAGCTGCACACCCGTGGGCAGACCATCGCCCAGGTCGCCGCTGAGCCGTTCGACCGTCGGCCATTCGGCGCGCAGCGTATCGGCATGCGGCGGCTGGTCGCGCGAATCCCAGACCCGCACCCGGGCGCCGTGGCGCGCACACCAGCGTGCCATGGCCAGCCCGGACTCACCGAGGCCCAGCACCAGCACATCGAGGTCACGCAGGAAGTTCATCGATGGCTCACCGCAGCTTCAGGCTGGCCAGGCCGACCAGGCACAGCAGCATGGTGATGATCCAGAAGCGCACCACGACTTGACCTTCGGCCCAGCCCTTCTTCTCGAAGTGATGGTGCAGCGGCGCCATCAGGAAGATGCGCCGGCCTTCGCCGTAGCGGCGCTTGGTGTACTTGAACCAGGCGACCTGGACCATCACGCTCAGCGCCTCGGCGACGAACACGCCGCCCATGATGCCGAGCACGATTTCCTGCCGCGTGATGACGGCGATGGTGCCCAGGGCGCCGCCCAGCGCCAGCGCGCCCACGTCGCCCATGAAGACCTGCGCCGGGTAGGCGTTGAACCACAGGAAGGCCAGGCCCGCGCCGGCCATCGCGGCGCAGAACACCAGCAGCTCGCCCGCCCCCGGGATGTGCGGAATCAGCAGGTAGCGGCTGAACACCGCGTTGCCGGTGACGTAGGCGAACACGCCCAGCGCCGAGCCGACCATCACCACCGGCATGATCGCCAGACCGTCGAGGCCGTCGGTGAAGTTGACCGCGTTGCTGGCGCCGACGATCACGAACCAGGTCAGCGCGATGAAACCGAACACGCCCAGCGGGTAGCTCACCGACTTGAAGAACGGCACCATCAGGTCGGCACGCGGCGGCAGATCGTTGGAAAAGCCGCTGCTGATCCAGCGCAGGAAGAGTTCGAGCACGCGCAGGTTGGATGTCTCCGACACGCTGAACGCCAGGTACAGCGCCGCCACCAGGCCGATCAGGCTCTGCCAGAAGAACTTCTCGCGGCTGCGCATGCCCTCGGGGTCCTTGTTGACCACCTTGCGGTAGTCGTCGACCCAGCCGATGGCACCGAAGCCGAAGGTCACCAGCATCACCACCCAGACGAAGCGGTTGCTCCAGTCGAACCACAGCACGGTGGACACGCCGATGCCGATCAGCACCAGCACACCGCCCATGGTCGGCGTGTTGCGCTTGCCCAGGTGCGCCTGCACGCCGTAGTCGCGGATCGGTTGGCCGATCTTCAGCGCCGTCAACCGGCGGATCACCCAGGGCCCGAAGGCCAGACCGATCAGCAACGACGTCAGCGCCGCCAGCACCGAGCGAAAGGTCAGGTACTGAAAGACCCGCAGGAAACCCAGCTGCTCGGGATACAGGCCCAGCAGGTATTGTGAAAGGCTAAGCAGCATGGGCATCTCCGGCCGCCGGCGCGATGCCGCGCACCACGCGTTCCATGCGCATCGAGCGAGAGCCCTTGACCAGCAGGGACGCCGCGGCGGGGCCGGTCGGCAGCGCGGCCAGCAAGGCGTCCATCTGCTCGAAATGGCGGCCACCACATTCGCGCGCTGCGCCGGCACTGGCGGTGCCGAAGGTCCACACGGTGTCGATGCCGCGGGCAGCGGCGTGGCGGCCCACTTCGGCGTGGAAGGCCGCACCCTGCGAGCCGACCTCAGCCATGTCGCCCAGCAGCAGCCAGCGCGGGCCGGGCAGTTCGGCCAGCACGTCGATCGCGGCCAGCACCGAATCGGGGTTGGCGTTGTAGCTGTCGTCGACCAGGGTGGCGGCGCGGCCCTGCCACACGATCTCCAGCGCACGGCTGCGGCCGGCCACCGGCCTGAACGCCGCCAGCCCGCGCAGCACCGCGTCGGCGGGTGCACCCGCAGCCCAGGCACAGGCTGCAGCGGCGACGGCGTTCTTGGCGTTGTGGCGGCCTGCAATGGCCACTTGGGTCTCGACCCGAGCGTCGGGCAGGTCGATGCACAGGGCCCAGTGGTCACGCTGCCAACTCGCCTGCCCGCGCACGTCGGCCGCGCCATCGAGCGCAAAGGTGACGATGCGCCGCGCGCCGGCCAGGCCGCGCCAGATCGGCGTGCAGGCGTCGTCGGCGGGAACGATGACCACGCCGTCGGCCGCCAATGCGCTGATCACGCTGCCGTTCTCCAGCGCGACCTGT
>JADJHR010000001.1 GCA_016707445.1 Rubrivivax sp. | reverse complement strand
GCTTGCCGTGCTTGTAGGTCTTGCGAAGCCGCCCCTCCACGAGGGTCGTGCGCTTCTCACTCTTGCCGTACGCGTAGACCCCCGCATAGAAGGGATTCTTGAGTACCGAGATCACGTTGCGGTAGCGGATCGGCGTCCAGTCAAAGCTCACCATCTTCTTGCCGTCCGATGGCCGCGGAAATGGACTCTGTCGGCGGCCAGCGACAGCAGCGCCTGGCGGCCGCTGCCGAGCTTGCGAAACCGCTCGAAGATCAACCGGATCGTCTCCTGAAGGCGCATGTCCGGGTCGAAACCCAGGCCGATCTCGCGATGCCAGATGTAGCCGATGGCACACTGATGCGCAGCTCACCGCGATGCGCCTTGGCACGGGCGGCGTCGAACATCCTCGCCCTGAGCACGCCCAGCTCGAACTCGCTGATGCTGCCCTTCATGCCCAGCAGCAGCCGATCGTTGGGCCGACACGGGTCGTACACGCCGTCCAGGTCGATGACGCGTGCCTCGACCAGACCGCACAGCTCCAGCAGGTGGTGCCAGTCACGTCCGTTGCGAGCAAGCCGCGAGGCATCGAAGCACAAGACGGCGCCGACTTCGCCGGCGCACAGCCACGCCACGAGGCGATCGAAGCCCGGTCGGGCCACCATGCCGCTAGCCGAACGGCCGAGGTCATCGTCGATGACCTCTACGTGCGTGAAACCGCGACGGCGAGCTTCCGCCACGAGGTCGTACTGCCGGCGCTTGCTCTCCAGGTTGTTCTGGACCTGCGTCTGTGTGGACTGACGCACATAGACGACAGCCTTGCGCCGAAGGACTTCGGCCGGCAACAGATCAGCGTTCGTCATGGTCACCCCCTGCGACCGGAACACCGGCTGCTTGCAACAGGAGTAGTGCCAGCTGCATGACCACCTTGTTCCGTTCGCTCGGGTCCAGATCTTGGAGCGCCGGGGACTCGAACGCGATGCTCAGTTGATGCTGGGAGTGTGTTGTTGGCGATGCCGATGTCGTCGGCAGTCGATGCGATCTGGGTAGATGGGTCATGGCGCGCCTCGCAGGTGTGGGAAACACCCGAGAAGCTTCGTCGAAGTCCTTGATGAGACAGCACCAAGTGCAGGTCTGCCAGCGCGTCCACCGATGCTCGTGGAGCGCCGAGCTCCATGCCTGCGCATGCAGCGGCGTCCAGCATCCAGGCGGCGACCACGATCACGATGCCTGGTGCGACCTCGACGTGAATGACCTCGCCATTGGCACGCTGCTCGCTGTATTGGCGTCCGACGCGACGTCCGTACAGCGGGTGCCAACGATAGAAGACTTCAACTTCTTGCCCGACATGGGCAGAATGACCCGGTGATTGCCATCGGCAGGTCGAACTGGCTGTTCGCAGGATCGCTGCGCGCCGGCCAGCGAGCAGCGGCGGTGACGAGCCTGTTGCAGTCGGCACGGCTCAATGGGCTGGATCCGTACAGCTACATCAAGGACGTGCTGGCCCGGTTACCGACGCAGCCGGCAGGGCGGATCGAGGAACTGCTGCCGCATCGCTGGCAGCCGGGCGCATCGCGCTGATCCGCCTCGAGCTCGCGGGGGGTGTTGCCCGCGCGCTTACGGTGCTGGTGTCGGGCTGTGCGGCGCCACGCGCGAACAGTTCGGCGTAGTCGTCGGCGCTGCGGATCAGCGGGTGCTCCTGGGTCAGAGCGAGCTCGCCCTGCGCTGGCGAGGCATCTGCGATGTCGATGGCCGCCAGTGCCTCGGTGACCAGCCGCTCGGTGGCGGCCTTGACGTGCCGGTAGCTGTAGATGCCGTCGGCCAGGGCACGCGTGCAGGCGCTGTTGACCAGGCGGCGGGGGTATCGCTCGGCCAGACTGACGATGCCCCCAGCTTGCGTTGGCCGACACTGCCTTCGATGGCGAACAGCAGTTCGCACAGCCGCTCGGCGTCCACGCCGATGGCCTTGGCCTGGCCCAGGATGTGACGCGTCTCGCGCGAGGGGTTGAACACGCGCTCGTCGGCCGGCAGCACCACGGTGCCCGGGCGTTCGGCGCGCGGGTGGCTGCGCAGCAAGGCCTGGGATGGCAGGTCGCGGATCTCGATGCGACGCTCGAACACGCGCACCAGCACCCGGCTACCGATGCGCGCCGGGCGTGCGGCGTAGCTGCTGTGGTCCACGCGCACGCAGCTGTCGTCGCAGACCGTTCGCTGGGCTTCGGTGAAGTACTGCATCCCCAGCAACGGCAGGGCTGCAGGTGGGGCTTCTCTTCCTCGAACATGGCCTGCACCTGGCGGCGCTCGGCGCCGTAGATTCGCTGGGCCGCCCACTTGGTCTCCCAGTGCTCGAGGAAGGTGTTCTGCTCTTCGATGCTCTCGAAGCGCCGCCCCTTGAGCGCGGTGGCCTGGGTGTGGCTGATGGCGTGTTCCACGGTTCCCTTGCGGTTGGGGTCGCGCACGCGGGCCGGGTCGGGCACCACGCCGTAGTGCTTCAGGGTCGCGGCATAGACCGGATTGAGTTCGGGCTCGTACAGGTCGGGCTTGAGCACGCCCTCCTTGAGGTTATCGAGCACGACGTAGCGGCAGCTGCCGCCGAAGTGGCGCCAGGCCTGCTCGTGCAGCCGTGCCCAGGTCTCCTGGCTGGAGCGCCAGACCACGCAGCGGTAGCTGCGCCGCGAGTAGCGCAGCGTGGCCACGAACAGCCGCGGCTTGCGCCAGCGATCAGTGCCCGGCACGCGCGTGACCGCCCCCTCGCCGTAGTCGACCTGCATCTCCTCGCCGGGCAGGAAGGCCAGGCGGTCGAACTGCTCGGGCTCGCGGTGACGCAGCTTGCCCGCGAAGCGCTTGACCGAGTTGTACGCGCCGGCATAGCCGTGCAGATCCACCAGGTCCTGGTAGATGGCCATGGCGTTGCGGCGCAGGCGCAGCTGGGCCTCGATGAAGGCGCGGTGAGGCTCGCAAGCCGACGCCGTCGCCGTCGCCACCACCGGTGTCGGTGCCGGTGGCCGGGGTGGGGGAATTTGCTGTGTCGGACCGGCGGCCACCCCTACGGAGCCGGTGGCCACCCGGGGAATTTGCCGCAGCGACGGCGGCGAACTGTTGCTGGTATCCGCGGATCGTCTTGCGATCGATCCCCGTGACCCGCTCAATCTGTCGCTGGCTGGCGCCGGCTTCCAGCAGGGTCCAGACGGTTGTCTGTAGATGTGGCTTCAAGACGTTCACTCCTTGTATCCCCTCGACATTGAGGGGGCGGAAAGTAACGTCCTGCTCAGCCCTGACTGGCCGGCCTCGCCGGCCCGTTCAGCGCCTCATCGAAGCGCGATCAGGGTGGGGGAATTTGAGGTGGCCATGGGTGGGGGAATTTGGGTGGCCATCAGGGGCCGCACGGCGCCGGTGATTTTGCGTGCGGGGCGAATCGGCGTAGTGTGGATAGTCGGGCCTGAACAACCCCAGAACCCGCATGAATCCTAGCGATTGGGGCCGATGCCGATGGTAGAGCTTGCAGGATTTCGGGTCGAATCGATATCAGTTCCTTGCAAACTGCACGAGGTTGCCGATGGTCCGAAGCCTGTGGAGTCATCCAATGACCATGCTGCCCACGCGGCTGATGGCCTCGCTGCTGTACCTGAAGCACACCTTCGCGCTGTCGGATGAGGACACCGTCGAGCGCTGGATCGAGAACCCGTACTGGCAGCACTTCAGCGGCGAGCGCTACTTCCGGCACGAGCTGCCCTGTGACCCGTCCAGCCTGGTGCGTTGGCGCCAGCGCATCGGCGAGGCCGGCTGCGAGCGGCTGCTGGCGCAGAGCATCGAGGCGGCACGGCGCGGCCGTGTGATCAAGCGCGCCAGCCTGGACACGGTGGTGCTGGACACGACAGTGCAGCCCAAGGCCATCGCGCACCCCACCGACAGCCGCCTGCTGAACCGGGCGCGCGAGCAACTGGTGGACGCGGCGCAGGACGCCGGCATCACCCTGCGCCAGAGTTACGCCCGCGTGGGCAAGGTCGCCGAGCACCAGGCCGGGCGCTACGCGCACGCCAAGCAGTACCGTCGCATGCAGCGCGAGATCAGGAAGCTGCGCACCTGGCTGGGCCGCGTCATCCGCGACGTGCAGCGCGCAGGGCGGCGAGATCACCGGCGCGCTGAAGACCAAGATCGACATCGCGCAACGCCTGTACGAGCAACGCCGCGACTCCAAGAACAAGCCGTACGCGTTGCACGCGCCGGAGGTGGAGTGCATTGCCAAGGGCAAGGCCAGGGCGCCCTACGAGTTCGGCGTGAAGACCTCGGTGGCAGTGACGGCCAAGGAGGGCCTGGTGGTGGGCATGCGCTCGATGCCGGGCAACCCCTACGACGGGCACACGGTGGACAGCCAGATCGAGCAGATCGGCATCCTCACGGGCACGACGCCCAAGATGGCGTTGGTGGACCGCGGCTACCGCGGCGTTCAGGCCAGTGCGGGTACGCGGCTGCCGGTCAGCCACACCGCGGCGGCTGCCGAAGAATCTGAAGAAGCTGCTCAAACGGCGCCAGGTGGTCGAACCGATGATCGGCCACATGAAGACCGATGGGCTGCTGGACCGGAATTGGTTGAAGGGCGCCCTGGGTGACGCGATGCACGCGGTGCTGCGCGGCGAAGGTCACAACCTGAGGATGATCCTGGCGCACCTGCGGGCGCTTTAGTGCGCCTTCATCGGGCAACTCATGCTGGCGTTGTTGTTCGTTACGCCAGCGCTCCGGATGCCAATGACGTCTCGACTCCGCTGAAATCGGGTTGTTCAGTCCCGACTGGATAGTTGACCGGCGCAGTCCCGAGCCAATCATCAAACTTGGTTGCCGAGTGGCATCAATTTTGTTGAACGAGCGACGACTCGGCGCACCGATCGAATTCGCCCGCCAAATGACGTCCTCACAAGAAACAGATCTACCCGTCCAGGTGTTCATGTCGCGGCAGGTGCGACCGGAGCGACCTTGAAGCCCAGGGCCGCAGCCCGACGCTTCAAAGCAGCGACGCTGCGCTCACGCTGCTGCTCTTCATAGCGCTGCTGGCCTTGGTCCACGAAAGCCTCACCTCGGGTGAGCATGAAGTAGACGAGTCGCGCGAGTTTGTGCGCCGCAGCAGTGTTGGCGCTGGGCTTGCCCATGCGCGTGCACAGCCGGCGATAGAACGCTCCGAGCGCCGATTGGCTGCGCGACAGGCTCATGGCCGCCAACTTCAGCGTCTGGCGAACCCGATTGGCCGAGTGCTTGGTGCTCGCCGAAATGACCTTGCCGCCACTGATCTTCGTGGCCGGGCACAGGCCCAGCCACGAACAGAAGTGCTTGACGTTCGCGAACCGGCTCAGGTCAGGACCGACTTCGGACAGGATCTTCATCACCGAGGTCACCTCCAGCCCGTTGATGCGCGTGAGGTCCACGCCCGCCCAGTCGGCCAGCGTCTGGCGAAGGTCGAACACCGCGCGCGTTCTGCTTCCGGCCCGGGGAGGCTTGCCAAGTTCTATACCCCCGCGGCTGCGCTCGGTCAGCAGCGCCTGGAGCTTGGTATCGCAGCCGGCAAGATGCCGAGCAATGTCGTCATACATCGCCAGAGACTGACCGAGAACGAACAGATGCTCTTCCCGCCAGTTGCCGCTGAGCGCCTTGATGACATCGTCCTTGCTGGCCTTGACGCGCCGGTTGCGATGCTGCGCCAGCACGACCGCGTCGCGCTCGCCAGCGACGATGGCGCGGATGATCGCCTGCCCGGTCACGCCCATCACGTCGGTCAGCACCTCGGTGAGTTGGAGGTTCATCTGCACGAGCGACTTCTGCATACGCTGCACCCAACTCGCCTGCTCGGTGAGCAGCACCTCGCGCTGGCGCGCCACAGCACGCACGACGCACACTTCACCGTCAGGCCGCCACGCCGCTCGCAGCAGTCCCAGGCTCATGAGCTTCTGCAGCCACTGGCAATCCTGGATGTCGCTTTTGCGGCCGGGAACGTACTTCAGCTGCCGGGCATCGACCAGCCAGACCTTCAGGCCACGCTGTTCGAGAACCTCGTACACCGGGATCCAGTAGACGCCAGTTGATTCCAGTGCCACCGTGTCGACGCCGCACGCCAGCAGCCAGTCGGCCAGCGCATTGAGGTCGGTCGTCATCGGCCCGAACTCGCGTACCGGACCATCTGCCAGATGCGGCGGCACGGCCACCCAGTGGCTCGTTGCGCCAACATCGATTCCAGCGGCATTGGGGAACACCGCGACTTCCTGACGTCCTGATAAGAACACTTTTCAGGGCGTCAGAAGCAGGCCCAGGCGACGTGCGTCAGGAAACGTCGCGAAAGATTCAGGGGTCGGACGTCCTCATCGATGGGCAGGCAGCGCTGGCATGCTCTTGGCGGTCATCCATACCCACGCAGCAGGCAGACCGGCCAGCACCTTCTCCTTCGCCGACCGCTCTTTCGCCTCCATGAGCGGACTCATCACATGCAGCGGCATCGGCACCGTTCCACTGTCCAGCAGCAAGACGTTGGGAAAACCCGCCGCCGATCTGGCGTCGTACCTCATCGGCTTCATGAACGCGCGCTGCTCGCGCTGGAGCAACTCGATCAGCGGCAGTTCATGCAACCCGTCCAGGGGTATCCACTGATCCGTGGTCAGCATCATGCTCACCGTGTCCACCTGGTAGACGTACTCGCGCTTGGCGTAGACCAGGGCGGCCATCATCACGCGCGGCTTCTTCGGCACATCCGCGTCGCGGGCCTGCAGGGTGGGTGCATAGCTGCGTTCGACGCGCTCCCATGCCTTGGTCTCGATGTACAGAGGCACATCCGGCATGTGCTTGACGACGATCCTGCGGCCGAAGGCCGTCGCCTCCGAACCGTTGTACTCGCCGACGATGATGGCCATCTTGTACTGGACGGCATCTTCAGGCGACAGCAGCAGCGCGAGCTTCTTGCGCCTGCGCTCGCCGATCTCGTCCTTGAGTTCGACCCTGAACGGCTCCGGGACATACAGCCGCTCGTCCAGTGATGCTCCCTTGACCGTCACGCCCCTGGCAGCCTCGGACAGGTACTTGTGAAGAACGCCCTGGTTGCGCCGGCCTTCCATCGCCGGATACCAGCGGTTGAATCCTGCCCGCTCGAACAGGAAGTGCAGCAATGCGCGCAGGCTCATGCGCTTGCGCGGCGCGTGAACCTCGGCAGGGTCGATCACCGCTTCGCCACGCGGCACGGCCTTGCCCGGCAACCGCGACATCGCGAAGTCCGTCCGCACCTCGACCTGATCCGGCGCGTGTTCGATGATCGCTTCGCCGACCAGTTCGCCCAGCCCCGACATGCCCGGTTCCGGTTCGAACGACGGGCAGGTCGGATGGTGCAGGTGCCCGGTGTCGGGCATGCGCTTGACGATGTACTCGGCGTGCCTGGCGATGTACATCTCGATGCCGCCGGACACGCACAGGCAACGCGGCCGCTCCGGCGATCCATAGACCTGAGCAAGGGCGTCCTGCAGCCCCGGATCGGCCGCTGGGTAGGTCCGCCCCTTGATGAAGTAGCGGGTCGGCTCCAACGTGTCCTCGCCCTGCACTCTCGTCCGGTCCGGCGTTCGCGTTCTGCTCACACCAGTTCGCGGGCCAGGTTCTCGAGCGGCCTGCGGTTGCTGCCCAGCAGGCGGCGCACCGCCCGCGAACTCGAGAGACCCAGGATCTCCCCGACCTGCGCTCCGTCGGCGCCCTTGTCCGCGAGCCTCCGAGCCACCACGCGCCGGGCGGACTGTGCAGTCACGCCAGTCCACCCTGCCCGCTTGAATATGGAGCGCAGGGTCGCGATCATGAGTCGGCATGTCTCACGCTGATCGTTCGGGCCCCGTCCACCGATCTCGAAGGGCCAGCCACCTTCGGTCAGGAACAACGCACTGGAAGGATCGAGTCCCCTGTAGGCGTCGAAACCGGACGCAGGCACCGCGACGCCGAGTTTGCGGCGGCGGCGCTCGACGAGGTAGGCATCGACCGCCGCGCAGGCTCGCGACGAAGTGAAGAAGAGTGGTCGACTCCGCCCGTTGACGGCGGTTTCGGGCCGCATCTCCGAGCGTTCACGGATCGACCCGTCGCTGTTCAGGTAGTCGCGCACCTCGAGCCGTGCGATCTCGATCGGCTTGGCGCCGGTGCAGAACAGCACGTAGATCAGCGCGACGTCCCGGTTGGCGTTCTCGCTGCGCAGGCGCACGCGGTTGGCACCCGCAGCGATTTCGTCGGGCTCCAGCAAGGTGAGGCGCTTGCGCCGCGGATGGACCGGTGTGTACGCGGCCACGGCCCTCAGCACAGGCTCGCGAAACTGCCGCAGGCGCGGCAGGCAGGACAGGCCGTCCTCGTCCAGTTCGGGTATGCCGCGCTCGCGGGCGACTTCCAGCACCAGGCTCTTGATCGAGCGCTCGACCGTCGATCGCCCCACGCCGAAGGGGGCGCCGGCCTCGCGATAGCTCAGGCCGTCGAGCAGGACGCTGGAAAGCATCGTCCTGGCCTTGGCGATCGTCTCCGGCTTCATCGCGTGCTTTCTCGTCCGGGTCGGCTCCAAGCCGGTCGCGCAGGCCGGCTGTCGTTCGGGCCCAGTGTTCCCCTGTGATCCACCTCGCGCCAGCGGAAATCCCGCCGCAAATGGCCCGCTTTCCGGTGTCATGAGTGGCGTCCGGATGAGCATTCAGGCTCTCGACACCGGCGCGGGACGATGCTGCAGCCGCGTGCCTCCCACCCCCCTTGGCCAGCGCAGGGTCACCAGACCGTGCGCACCCGTCCGAGGTACGAACAGATGAGCATGCGACGGTCGCGCTCGCACCCTTTCGCCGCCGCCGGCCTTTCGCCATACTGGCGTCGCACTTCAGGCATCAGCCCGTGCCGCCCTCCCGGGCGCACCGACGCAAGTCGGCGTTAGCGGTCGTGACCCGCCCATGACCTTTCATCGAACGCGTACGCCGTGAATCCACGGCACGCACGACCCGCCAGAGCGCTCCCCTGCGACGCGCCCTGAACGCCGGGCACATCCCCAGCCGAGTCCAGCCTCCGAACGCCAGCCGCACCCATCACCGGCGCGGCCAGCGGCATGGCCGGCCTCCAACAGATCCTTCGGGGTCGATCAGCCGCGCTTGAACCCACAAGCCTGCATCGACCGAATCCTCCCAACCGGGGAGCACACGCTCCCCCTGGGGGACGTGCGCTCTCCATTCCCTGGAGAACCCCATGGCAAGCAAAGCCACGCACGCATCCCTCTGGCTGCCGGGCTTCGAGATCGATGCCCCAGCCTATCCCGACCTCTTCAGTTCGAACGACGAAGCTGCAGCCCCGGCAGCAGACCTATCGGCAGACTCAGGCGAGTCCGCGACCGCGGATACAGCCGGCGATCTGCCAAGACCCTGGCGGCCCGCCACGGCCCAGGCCACCCAGCACACTGCCGACAACCCGGCGATCAACTGGCCGCAGTGGACGGACTCCGCGCTTGATGGCCTCGAAGGCCAGGCGACGAAGTTCAACGCCAACATCGAAGCCATCGCCGTGCTGCGCGCCATCGAGCGGGAAGGACGTTCGCCCACTCCCGATGAACGCGTCGCGCTGCTGCGCTTCACCGGATGGGGCGGCATTCCGGCGAGCTTCAACCTCGACGGCACCGACGCCGCGTGGAAGCAGCGCGCCCGGCAGTTGTCGGAACTGCTCCAGCCCGGTGAGTACGAGTCGGCCAGGGCTTCGGTCAACAACAGCCACTACACCGAGCCCTTCATCGTCCGCTGGATCTGGGCGGCACTGCGCCGCCTGGGTTTCGAGGGCGGGCGCATCCTGGACCCCAGCAGCGGCATCGGCCACTTCCTGGGCTGCATGCCGGCCGACATCGCCACGCGAAGCCGCATCACCGCGGTTGAACTGGACGACCTGGCCGGGCGCATCCTCAGGGCGCTGTACGGCCCCGTGGGCGTGGACGTCCGCATCCAGGGCCTGGAAGCCGCGACGCTGGCCGACGGCTCCTTCGATCTGGTGGTCTCGAACGTCCCGTTCGGCAACTACCAGGTCAGCGATGGCCGCAACCGGCCGTACAGCAGGTTCAGCATCCACAACTGGTTCGTCGGCAAGGCGCTCGACCTCGTGCGGCCGGGCGGGCTGGTGTGTCTCATCACGTCGGCCTGGTTCCTCGACCAGCGCGACGAATCGGCCCGGGCCCACGCGGCGTCACAGGCCGACCTGGTCAGCGCCATCCGCCTGCCGCAAGGGGCCTTCATGCGGCTGGCGAGCACCGACGTGCAGTCCGACATCGTGATGCTGCGCAGGAGCCAGCCTGGCGAAGCCGGCGGCGTGGAGTGGGTCGACCTCGACTTCGTCCCCGACGAGTTGCGCGATCCGCGCTGCCAGGACAAGTACATGCAGTTCAACGCCTGGTACGCGGCCAATCCGCGCAACGTGCTCGGCCTCATCGACAAGGTGACCCGGGGCTACACGCCGGTGCCCACCGCCGTCCTCGACGGCGACCTCGGCGCAGCGCTGCAGCAGGCCGCCGGCCTGATCCCCAGCGGTGTCTATGTGCCGCTGCCGGTGGCTTCAGCAGCACCGAGCGCTCCGGCGACCACGGTCGCCGCACCCGAAGGCGCACGCCCGGGCAGCCACGTGCTGCACGGCGGGCGCATCCACATCGCACAGCAGGGTGAACTCGTCGACGTCCACGACAGGACGAACGCCACCGTGCGCCAGCGCATCGCCGGCATGTGCGACATCCGTGACCGCGCGCGCAAGCTCCTGGCCGCCCAACTGGACGACGTGAGCGACAACGCGCTGGCGGACCTGCGACGCGGCCTCAACGGCAGCTACGACAGGTTCGTCGCCAGGCACGGCTGTCTCACGAGCCGTGCCAACGCCCTCGCCTTCCGGCGGGATCCCGACTATCCGCTCCTGCTGTCGCTGGAGCACTACGACGAAGAGGAGGAAGCGGCGACCAAGGCCGACATCTTTCACCGGCGCACGGTCAGCCGTGTCGTCGAACCGGTCCGGGCCGCTGAGCCCGACGAAGCGCTGGCGCACTCCACGCAATGGCGGGGGCGCGTCGATCTGGCCTACATGGCCGAACTGCTGCAGGCCGATGCGCATGCAGTGGCCCGCGACCTGGAGGATCGCGGCCTGATCTACCGGAATCCCGAAACCGGCGACCACGAAACCGCCGACGCCTACCTGTCGGGCAACGTGAAGCGCAAGCTGCACGCGGCGCTGGCGGCCGGCGCGGCCTACGAGTCGAACGTCCGGGCGCTCGAACGGGTGATCCCGGAAGACCTTCCACCCGCCTCCATCGAGCCCAGGCTCGGCGCGGTGTGGATCCCGGCCGAGACGGTCGAGGCCTTCATTCGCGAGGTCCTCAAACTGCGCGGCGCCGCCGTGCAGTACCTGGCCAAGGCCGGCACCTGGTCGGTCCAGGTCAACAAGTACGAAGCCCAGGGGAACGTGACCTGCTCGCAGGAGTTCGGCACGGCCCGCATGAACGCGATCGAACTGGTGCTGTGCTCGCTGAACGTGCAGACGCCGACGGTCCGCGACCCGCATCCCGACCGCGACACCTACGTCGTCAACAAGCCGGAGACGGTGGCGGCGCGCGAGAAACTGGGCCTGCTGAAGGAACGCTTCGCGACCTGGGCCTACGAGGACCCGGAGCGCCGCGAGAGGCTGTGCAGGATCTACAACGACCTGTTCAACTGCTCGCGCCAGCGCGAGTTCGACGGCTCGCACCTGAAGCTGCCGGGGTTCTCCCGCTGCTTCGAACTGCATGCCCACCAGCGCAACGCCATCTGGCGCATCGTGCAGTCCGGCAACACCGGGCTGTTCCATGCGGTGGGGGCGGGCAAGACCGCCGTCATGGTGGCCGCCAGCATGGAACTGCGGCGGCTGGGCCTGGCGGCCAAGCCGGCCCACATCGTGCCGAACCACATGCTGGAGCAGTACACGGCCGAGTTCGTGCGCCTGTACCCCTGCGCAGCGGTCCTGATGGCCACCAAGGACGATCTGGCCGGCGACCGCCGGCGCGAGTTCGTCTCCCGCATCGCCACCGGCGACTGGGACGCCATCGTGATGACGCACTCGACCTTCGAGCTGCTCGGGATGTCCGTGGCCTACACCACACGGCACATCAAGGCCATCATCCACGACCTGGAGATGGCCGTCCGCATGTCGAGGTCCGACGATCGGTCCAACCGGATCGTGAAGCAGCTGGAGCGGATGAAGAAGGCCTGGAAGGTGCGCCTCGACCGCCTGGCGAACGAGAAGAAGAGGGACGACTTCCTGAGCTGGGAGTCGCTCGGCATCGACTGGGTGCTCTACGACGAAGCCCACCTGGCCAAGAACCTCTGGCGCCACACGAAGATGGCGCGGATCGCAGGACTGCCGCTCGCCAACTCCCAGCGGGCGTTCGACCTGTACCTGAAGACGCGCCACACGATGAGCCTGTACGACAGGTCTCGGGGCCAGCACCGTGGCGTGGTCCTGTCCACCGCAACCCCGGTGGCCAACAGCATGGCGGAGATCCACACCTTCCAGCGCTACCTGCAGCCCAACACGCTGGAGGCCCTGGGGCTGGAGCAGTTCGACGCCTGGGCAGCGACCTTCGGCGAGACTGTCACCGCGCTCGAGATCGCACCCGACGGCAGCGGCTACCGCCTGAACACGCGGTTCGCGCGGTTCATCAACGTGCCGGACCTGATGGGCGTGTTCTGCGAGCTGGCCGACATCCGCACACGCGAGATGCTGAATCTGCCGGTGCCGGACCTGAGGGGCCAGAAGCCCCGGACGGTGACCTGCCGGCCGAGCAGCGCGCTCAAGGCGTATGTGCAATCGCTGGTGCGCCGCGCGGAGCGGCTCAGGACCGACCGCATCGATCCGCGGGTGGACAACATGCTGAGCATCACCAATGACGGCCGCAAGGCTGCGCTGGACATGAGGCTCGTCGATGCGACCGCCCTGGCCGATCCCGAAGGCAAGGTGGTGAAGTGTGCCCACGAGGTGCACGAGATCTGGCAGCGAACAGCGGGCAGCAAGTGTGCCCAGCTCGTGTTCTGCGACCTGTCGACGCCGAAGGGCGGCAGGGAATTCAGCGTCTACGAGGACCTGCGGGATCACCTCGTCGAACGGGGCCTGCCCGCCGACGAGATCGCGTTCATCCACGACGCCGAAACGGATGCCCAGAAGGCAAGGTTGTTCCGCCGGGTGCGCGAAGGCTCGGTGCGTGTCCTGCTGGGGTCGACGCAGAAGATGGGCATCGGCACCAACGTGCAGAAGCGACTTGTCGCCCTGCATGAACTCGACTGCCCATGGCGCCCCTGCGACGTGGAACAGCGGGAAGGCCGCATCCTGCGGCAAGGCAACGATTGCGAGGAAGTGGAGATCGTGCGCTACGTCGCGGAGGGCAGCTTCGACGCCTACAGCTGGCAGACGGTGCTGACCAAGGCGAAGTTCATCGCGCAGGTGATGAGCGGCGACAAGGGCCTGCGTTCCATCGAGGACGTGGAACTCGCGACGCTGAGCTATGCGGAGGTCAAGGCGCTTGCCTCCGGCAATCCGAAGGTGATCGAGAAGGCCGGCGTGGATGCCGACATCGCGCGCTACTCGTCGCTGTTCATGGTGTGGCGCAACCAGCGCTATGCCAACGAGTCGGAAGTGGCGCACCTGCCGATGCGCATCGAAAGCAGCGCGAAGCTGCTCAGGGCGCTGACGAGTGACGCCGACACGGCTGCCAGCCTGCTCAAAGCGGGAGACCTGGTGGCTACGGTCCATGGTCGAACGCACCGGGGTCCGGAAAACCTGGGCGATGCCCTGCGGACGGTGATCAGGATGGCGCGCGCGAGCGTGTCGGCCCGGTCGACCGAGGAACTGCTGGGCGAGGTCGGCAGCTTCGAGCTCTGGGTCTTCATCGGCCGTGAGTTCGACGATGTGCACCTGTACCTGAAAGGCGAAGCCGTCCACGACTGCCGGTCCTGCCAGACGGGGCCGGCGCTGTACCAGGCGCTGCGCGACACGATCCTGGCCATGCCGGACCGGCGGGTGGAGACCGAGCGCAAGCTCGCGTCGACACGTCGCCGGCTGGACGAACTGCGCGAGGAACTGGGCAAGCCGTTCGAACATGAGGAACGGCTGACCGACCTGCTGGGCAGGCAGCGTGCACTGGCTGCCGAACTGGACCTCGACAAGGACGAGGCCGGCACCCAAGGCCTGGAAGCATCCGAAGAATCATTGGCAGCCTGAAGCTGCAACTCAGGCCCCATCGCATCTGCGGTGGGGCCGATTTTCTTCGTGGGCACCAGGTGGTTGACGCCGCTGGGGACTGCACAGGCATCGTTGGTGTCGCAGGATCATTTGGTCGATCCAAGTCTGATGATCTGCCTTGATTGACGCTTGCCGATGGTGCCGGTTTAATGCGCTTGACCGTCGCAACACGCCTGCCATCGACGGTTCAGTTCTGAAGCAGGCCGGTGCTGTCGCCGCTACCCTTCCCGGGCCAGAGCAGCCGTTCGAGGTCGTGACCCTCCCTCCGATCGAACCGACGCTGTCGGTCTATGCCTGCATGCTCCTGATCGCTTCGCGAGAGCTGCAGGTTCGACGTCTTCGCGCGAAGTCCTGACCCGTCGGTGCCGCCGATGACGCTCACGACACCTTCGCTGCGCGACATTGAGGACGGCAGTTGCCGATGAACAGGACCGTGGGCGCTGCCAAGGTGCAGCCCTGGTGATCGTGAAACGCAACAGTAGCCTGCCTCTCGATGGAGCAGGCTCGAACGGTCCGCCAGGGTGTCTCAGCCCATGGCTCCAGGACCACGAATCCGGCAACAGCGCACTGCTGGTCCGCCTCCCGACGCGCACAGCTACCGGCTGCGGTCGGCTCGGCCGTGTCGCCGCTCATACCTGTTTCCATGCTCACGTGCTCACTTGCCGCCATTGCTCTTCCGCACTCATTGACGCGGACAGCGGCCCCCGCGCGTCGGCACCACACTCTATGGAGGTTTGCCATGGACCAGCTGTTGTCCTCCCAGCCGATGGAGGCGTCTACACCCGACCGGGGAACTCGCCGCCTGTCCGTGCGGCAAGCGGGCCGAGCCGGAATCGGCAACACCGCGCGTGGCGACTCCACGAACGAACTTGTTGTTCATACAGTCAACGCCCTTGGCGAGGCAAAGCTGATCCGGTTCCCGGCGGTGCAGGAACGTGTCAGCATGGGCCGCACCGCGGTCTACGAACTGATCAAGGCCGGCAAGTTTCCGAGGCCCGTCAAGGTCGGCGCGGCAAGTGCCTGGATCGATGTCGAGATCACGCGCTGGATCCAGGAACTGGCCGCGAGACGCGACACATCCAGCTGACGTCGTCGCCTCCCGTAACCTGCCAGCAGTTCTCGACGCGGG
The DNA here is from genome assembly GCA_016707445.1 of Rubrivivax sp. Classification (GTDB taxonomy): domain Bacteria; phylum Pseudomonadota; class Gammaproteobacteria; order Burkholderiales; family Burkholderiaceae_C; genus Rubrivivax. The sequence goes on along the minus strand of JADJHR010000001.1, from coordinate 728,753 downwards.
GTGGCGTCGGCCTCGGTCGTGCGCCTCCCGTGGACCCCCAACTTCAGATCGCGACGGTAGCTTGAGATGACACGATACCCAAAGAGCGGAAAGGGAACCCGATGGACCGTCGCAGAACTCAAGTCCATCCCTGAGTCCTGGCTGGGTGACACCGTCGCCGACGGCGATGGACTGACGGGCGAGGTCCGCGTGTCTTCGGGCGGCACGATCTCGGTCCGCTTCAAGAGTGCCTTCAAGTGGGAAGGCAAGGTCACCTGGCATCAGTGCGGCACGTGGCCTTCGGCGTCGATGGCCGACGTCCGGGCGCAGCGTGATCAAGCTCGCCAGCTCTTGAAGCAAGGGGTCAATCCGAACGACCACAAGAAGGTGCAACGCATCGATTCGCGGTTGGAGGTGGAGGCCAGACTTGCCGATGCCCGTCGACACGAAGCGGAAGACCTCACGTTCCGCGAGATGTTCGAGGCCTGGTTGGCAGATGGCGTGTCTCGTGAGGATGGCAACGCCGAGCTTCGGCGCGCCTTCGAGAGAGACGTACTCCCCGCGATCGGCGACAAGCCGGTGCGCTTGGTCGACGACTCGGACCTTCGCGCCGCGTTGCGACGCGTCGGCCGTGATCGCGGCGCAGGGCGCACCGCGCAGCGCATGCTCAGTGAACTTCGCCAGCTGTATCGCTGGTCGCTGTCGCGCAAGCCTTGGCGAACACTCGTTGCCGATGGCAGCCCTGCCGAACTTGTCGAGGCACGACAGGTCGTCAATGACGACTATGAAGATGGGATCCGCGACCGTGTGCTGTCAGACGCCGAGATCCGCGAACTCCACGAGATCCAGGTCCGGCTGCGAAGCACCTATGAATCGCTTCCCGCCGGTCATCGGTATGGGGGTGTCCGTCCGATGAAGCGCGAGAACGAACTGGCCATCTGGATCATGCTCGCGACCCTGTGTCGAGCCGGCGAAACGATGAAGGCCGAGTGGAAGGATGTCGACCTCCAGAAGGCCGAGTGGTTCTTGCCGGCAGCGAACACGAAGACGAAGGTGCCGATGCTCGTGTTTCTCTCGCCTTTTGCGCTGCGCCAGTTCGAGGAACTTCACCTGTTGACCGGGCACACGCCGTGGTGCTTTCCCGCTCGGCCGAGCGGCCGGGTGCGAGAAGGCGCCCAGCCGCCGGACCGGCACGTGCACGAGAAGAGCGCCAGCAAGCAAGTCGGCGACCGGCAAGTGCGCTTCATGAGTCGGGAGGGATCGCTCGACCACCGCAAGCATGACGACTCGCTTGTGCTGGCCAACGGTGAGCGCGGTGTCTGGACGCTCCACGATCTTCGCCGCACGGGCGGCACGCTGATGCAGGCAATGGGTGTCCCGCTGGATGTCATCGATCGGTGCCAGAACCACAAGCTGCCGGGCCCGAAGGTGCGGCGCCACTATCTGCACCACGACTACGCCAACGAAAAGCGTGCCGCGTGGAACCGCCTTGGGCAACACCTCGCGACGATTCTGTCCGCCGCTGCGTCCTCGAAACAGGTCGCCCGGAAAGGTCGGTCGCGCGGCGCTCGCACTACGACGGCCACCGGGCAAGTGCTGGCGGGTGCGGAGTAGTTCCAAGCCACTTCGCAGGCACTCCGCGCCCACCCGTCATGTTCATTCCACGTCGAACGCCAATACCGCTCGCACTGTCCGCTGCAGTCCGTCGCGGACCGTATGCAGCCGCTGCACGGTTTACCCCTTGGTTTACCCCTCAGGCCGTCACAAGACAAAACGGGTTAGCAACTTTCGTTGCTAACCCGTTGATTTTATTGGCGGAGTGGACGGGACTCGAACCCGCGACCCCCGGCGTGACAGGCCGGTATTCTAACCAACTGAACTACCACTCCATGTGGTTGGCAGTATTCCGGCCGAAGCCGCAAGTGCCACCGCACTTGTCTTGCGCTGCGCCAGACCGGCAATGCCGGTTGGCGTCCCCTAGGGGATTCGAACCCCTGTTACAACCGTGAAAGGGTCGTGTCCTAGGCCTCTAGACGAAGGGGACAGAAACTGGTTCGCTTTGGTGGAGGTAAGCGGGATCGAACCGCTGACCTCTTGCATGCCATGCAAGCGCTCTCCCAGCTGAGCTATACCCCCAGGTATTTCCACCATGAACCATGTCTTCCGACGTGGCTCCAGCCCTGTTCAAGCGAGTCCAGGAGTATAGCTTGCATTTCAAACACCACGCAACCTGGCGAGCACGGTCTCACGGGCGAACAAGGCCAGCACCGCGTCGATCGAGGGCGTCTGGGTGCGCCCGCAAACCAGCACGCGCAAGGCCGGTGCCAGCTGCGGCATTTTCAGCTTGTGCAGGGCCAGCACGTCCTTCATGGCTTGCGCGATCGAGGCCTTGTCCCAGGCGATGCCGCTGAAGCGTTCGCGCAGATCCTGCAAGGCGGGACGCAGCCCGTCGGGCACATGTGCCGCCAGGTCTTCGCCGCGCGGCTTGATGTCGATGATCATCATCTCGATCCAGTCGGCCAGTTCGACCACCGTGCTGCAGCGGTCCTTGAACAGCGCGCAGGCCGGCAGCAGTTGTTCGGCCGCCGGCGCGCTCAATCCACGCCGCTGCAGCTGCGCCGCAACCAGGCCCGCCAGGCGGCCGTCGTCGGCGCTCTTCATGTAGTGCGCGTTGACCCAGGCCAGCTTGGCCGGATCCCATTGCGCCGGGCTGCGGGCCAGGTGGCTGCCGTCGAACCACTGCACCATCTGCTCGCGGCTGAACAGTTCGTCGTCGCCGTGGCTCCAGCCCAGCCGGGCCAGGTAGTTGAGCATGGCCTCGGGCAGGTAGCCAGCGTCTTCGTAGGCGGTGACGCTGACCGCGCCGCGGCGCTTGGACAGCTTCTGGCCGTCGTCGCCGAGGATGATCGGGCAGTGGCCGAAACGCGGCAGCGGCGCGCCCAGCGCGCGGAAGATGTTGATCTGCCAGGGCGTGTTGTTGATGTGCTCGTCGCCGCGGAAGACATGCGTGATGCGCATGTCCCAGTCGTCGACCACGACTGCGAAGTTGTAGGTCGGCACCCACGTCTGTCGGGCCGGGCCGAAGGATGATCAGGTCGTCGATCTCTTCGTTGCTGATGCTGATCAGCCCCTTGACCAGGTCGTCCCAGCTGACCACGCCCTGCGCCGGATTGGCAAAACGCAGTACCGGATTCACGCCCGCCGGCACCGGCGGCAAGGTCTTGCCCGGGGCCGGGCGCCAGCGGCCGTCGTAGCGGGTCTTCTCGCCGCGCTCGCGCTGCGCCTCGCGCATCGCATCCAGTTCTTCCGGCGTGGCATAGCAGCGGTAGGCGGTGCCGGCGGCGATCATCTGCTCGGCCACCTCGTGGTAGCGCGCCAGCCGCTGCATCTGGTAGATCGGGCCTTCGTCGTAATCCAGACCCAGCCAGTGCATCGAGTGCAGGATCTGCTGCACCGAATCCTGCGTCGACCGCGCGACGTCGGTGTCCTCGATGCGCAGCACGAACTGGCCACCATGGTGACGCGCGTAGGCCCAGGAATACAGCGCCGTGCGCGCCGTGCCCAGGTGCAGAAAACCGGTGGGCGACGGCGCAATGCGGGTGCGGACGGTCGTCATGTCAGACCAGCGCATCCAGGCCGCGGGCCAGGTCGGTCTTCAGATCGTCCAGGTTCTCCAACCCCACACCGAGCCGGATCATGCCCTGCACGATGCCGGCCGCCTGACGTTGCGCCTCGCTCAGCCGGCCGTGCGAGGTGCTGGCCGGATGCGTGATGATGCTGCGCACGTCGCCGAAGTTGGCGGCGATGCTGCAGATGCGCGTGGCGTCGACGACGGAAAAGGCCTGCTCTCGCGCGCCCTGCGACGAAGGCCAGCACCGCGCCGCCGATGCCCGACTGCTGCTTCATTGCCAGCGCGTGCTGCGGATGCGACGCCAGCCCCGGGTGATAGACGCGGTCGACGGCGGGGTGGGCTTCGAGCCAGCGCGCCAGTTGCAGCGCCGCCTCGCTCTGCGCCTTCACGCGCACCGACAGGGTTTCCAGGCCCTTGGCCACCACCCAGGCGTTGAAGGGCGACAGGCTCATGCCGCAGCTGCGCATCAGCGGCACGAACTTCTGTTCCACCAGGTCCTCGGACGCACAGATCGCACCGGCCACCACGCGACCCTGACCATCGAGAAACTTGGTGCCCGAATGGATCACGATGTCGGCGCCAAACTTCACCGGCTGCTGCAGCGCCGGTGAACACATGCAGTTGTCCACCACCAGCAGCGCACCGGCGTCATGCGCGATGTCGGCCAGAGCCTGGATGTCGCAGACCTCGGTCAACGGATTGGTCGGTGTCTCGACAAACAGCAGTTTCGTGTTCGGCCGGATCGCCGAACGCCATTGCGCGACGTCGGTCTGGCTGACGAAGCTGCTTTCGACACCGAACTTGCCCATGTCACCGTGCAGCAGCTTGATCGTGCTGCCGAACACGCTCTGCGAACACACCACATGGTCACCGCTTTTCAGCAGGCCCATGACCAGCAGCAGGATGGCGCCCATGCCGCTGCTGGTGCCGATGCAGCCGCTGGTGCCCTCCAGCGCCGCCAGGCGGCGCTCCATGATGGTGACGTTGGGGTTGGAGAAGCGGCTGTAGACGAAGGCGTCTTCCTCGTTGGCGAAGCGCCGCGCGGCGGTGGCCGCATCGGGGTGCACGAAGCAGCTGGTGAGGTACAGCGCCTCGGAGTTCTCGCCCCAGCGAGACGCCGGCAGGCCGTCACGCACGGCCAGAGTTTCGAGCCGCGCGTCGGCGGGCAGGTTCGGTCGGGGGATGCTCATGCTCGGTCCTGTGCGTCCTGCAGCGCCAGCCGCGAGCCCTGCATCTCGTCTTCGTCGTCGGGCTGCTGGCGGCGCTGGGCTTCCAGCATTTCGAAATCGGCGCTGCTGATGTCGCCGGTGATGTACTCGCCGTCGAAGCAACTGGCCTCGAAGCCGTCGAGTCCCGGGTTGAGCGCCCTGACCACGCGCTTCATGGCATCGACGTCCTGGTAGATCAGCGCATCGGCGCCGATGAAGTCGCGAATCTCCTCGATGCTGCGGCCATGCGCCACCAGCTCGGCGCGCGTGGGCATGTCGATGCCGTAGACGTTGGGGAAGCGCACCGGCGGCGCAGCGCTGGCCATGTAGACCTTGCGCGCACCGGCCTCGCGCGCCATCTGCACGATCTCCTTGCTGGTCGTGCCACGCACGATGGAGTCGTCGACCAGCAGCACGTTGCGGCCGCGGAACTCGACGCCGATGGCATTGAGCTTCTGGCGCACGCTCTTCTTGCGCACGGCCTGGCCCGGCATGATGAAGGTACGGCCCACGTAGCGGTTCTTGACGAAGCCCTCGCGGTAGGGCCGTCCGATCTTGTGCGCCAGCTGCATGGCACTGGGGCGGCTGCTTTCGGGGATCGGGATCACGACGTCGATCTCGCTCGGCGGCATGGTGGAGATGACGCGCTGCGCCAGCGTCTCGCCCAGGTTCAGCCGCGCCTGGTAGACCGAGATGCCGTCGATCACCGAGTCGGGCCGCGCCAGGTAGACGTACTCGAACATGCAGGGGTGGCGCTGCGGATGATCGGCACATTGCCGGGCGTGCACGCGGCCCTGCAGGTCGACGAAGATGGCTTCGCCCGGTGCCACGTCGCGCATGGCCTTGTGGCCCGTGCCTTCGATGGCCACCGTCTCGCTGGCCAGCATCACCTCGCGGCCCATCGCGCCTTCACCTTCGCCCAGGCACAGCGGGCGGATGCCGAAGGGGTCGCGAAAGGCCAGCAGGCCGTAGCCGGCGATGAGCGCGATCACGGCGTACGAACCCTTGATGCGCTTGTGCACCGCGGCCACGGCCTTGAAGATCTCGTCGGGTGTCAGCGGCAGGTCGCGCGCGGCCTGTTCCAGTTCGTGCGCCAGCACGTTGATCAGCACCTCGGTATCGCTGTCGGTGTTGATGTGGCGGCGGTCGATGGCGAACAGCTCCTGCTTCAGCGCCGCTGCGTTGGTCAGGTTGCCGTTGTGCACCAGCACGATGCCGAAGGGCGCATTGACGTAGAACGGCTGCGCTTCTTCTTCGCTGTAGGCATTGCCGGCCGTCGGGTAGCGCACCTGGCCCAGGCCCACCAGGCCGGGCAGCGCGCGCATGTTGCGGGTGCGGAAGACGTCGCGCACCATGCCGCGCGCCTTGTGCATGAAGCAGCGTGTGCCCTGCATCGTGACGATGCCTGCGGCGTCCTGCCCGCGGTGCTGCAGCAGCAGCAGCGCGTCGTAGATCAGCTGGTTGACGGGGGCCTTGGAAATGACGCCGACGATGCCGCACATGGTGGATGACCTCAGAGGGGTAGGTAGCGGGCGATCTCACCCGGCAGCAGCGGCTTGAGTCCCAGCATCGCCATTTCCAGCCAGCGCGCACCTTCCGAGCGCTTCCAGGGCGCTGACTGTGCGGCCGGTGTCAGTGTCACCGCGGTGGCTATGGCCAGCAACAGCACGCCGCCACGCAGCATCCCGAAGCCGGCGCCGAGCAGCCGGTCGGGCAGGCTCAGCGGCGTGGCGTGCAGCAGCAGGCGCACCAACTTGGCCAGCAGCGTCCACACGATCAGGATCGTGAAGAAGCACAGCACGTAGGCCGCGGCCATGTTGGTCGCCGACCCCGGCGTGCCGACGGGCAGATGGGGCGAGACCTCATGGGCCAGGAACTGGGCGCCGAACCAGGCCACCAGCCAGCCCGCCAGCGACATCAGCTCGAACAGGAAACCCCGCACCAGACCGACGACGATGGACAGCAGCAACACCGCCAGCAGTGTCCAGTCGATCCAGTGCAGGTCGGGCATCACAGCGTCAGCACGTTGCCGGGCAGGCCCGCATCCTTCAGTCGGGCGCCTGCCGCCTCGGCTTCGTGGCGAGACGCGAAGGGGCCCACGCGCACGCGCGTTCGCTTGCCCGCCTCGGTGTCGATCGACTGCGTGTAGGTCTTCAGGCCCAGCTTTTCGACCTTGGCACGCAGGTCGCGCAAGGCGCCGGGATCGGTGAATGCGCCCACCTGGACCACGTAGCGTGCCGCCTTGCCGTCGGCTGCCGCGGCTGCCGGCCCGGCCTTGCCGTCGCCACGCCCCTCGAGCAGCGAGCGCGCGCGTTCGGCCTCGGCCTTGCGTGCGTCATCGGGCCGTGCAGCATCAGCGGCTTTGGGTATCCCGGGTTTGTCGACCTCGGACCTTGATGGCCCAGCAGCGGCTTTCGACGGCGCAGGCTTGGGCTCGGCTGACACGACCGGGCCGCGGTCGACAGCCGGCACCTGCGCCGGGCAGCATTGCAGGGTCGGTGGCGTCGCGACCCCGCCGGCCAGGGATGGCCGGGGCCGCAGAGGCATTGGGCGGCGACTGGCCGGTCTGCGCCGGCAGGCTTCGTGGCTCGGCGGTCGGTCGCGCGGCCGAGGCTTCGCGGCGCGGCAACTCGATCGGGATGTCCTGCGGCAGCGGCCGTGGCTGCGTCTCGAACAGCATCGGGAACCCGATCACGCCCAGAGCCAGCAGCACCACGGCGCCGATCAGGCGTCGCCGCGCTCGCGCACGCGCCTGCTGTACGGGGCCGGCGTCATCGGCCAGCGCATCGGCCACCTTCGACCGGGCGGGCTTGGGGTCTTTGCGCTTGAAGAATGAAGGCAGGGCCATGGCAGGAGGTCAGCCCAGGTGCGGCGCCGACAGTCTCGGCAGGCCGCCCTTGAGCACGCCACCGACGGTGAAGAAGCGACCCGAAGACGACGATTCTATCGGCGGGTTCGGCCGCCGCCGCCGCGGCGCGCAAGGCAGCGGCCGGATCGGCATGACGGCTGAGTCGGGCATCCCCCAGCAGTGCGGCCAACTCGGCCGTCGGCGCCGCACGCGCCGACGGCAGGCTGCACAGGTACCAGTCGTCGATCAGATGCCGGATCTGTGCCAGCAGCGGATGCAGCGCCTTGTCGCGCATGGCGCCGAAAACGGCGTGCGTGCGCGGGTAGAAGCCCATCGCATCGAGGTTGCGCGCCAGCACCGACACCGCCTGCACGTTGTGCGCGACATCGAGCACCAGCGTCGGCTGCCCGGGCACGATCTGGAACCGCCCGGGAAGCTCGACAGTGGCCAGGCCGACCCTGACAGCCTGCGCGGTGATGGGCAGGCGGTCGCGCAGGGACTCAAAGGCTGCCAGCACGCCGGCCGCATTGATCAGCTGGTTGGCGCCGCGCAGCGCCGGATAGGCCAGCCCGCTGTAGCGCCGGCCGCGGCCGGCCCAGCTCCATTGCTGGCGGTCACCGGCATGGTTGAAGTCACGGCCCACCAGCCACAGGTCGGCGCCGATGTGCTCGCCATGGGCCAGCACGCTGCGTGGCGGCATCGGGTCGCTGACGATCGCCGGCCGGCCGGGGCGCATCACGTGGGCCTTTTCAAGGCCGATGCTTTCGCGATCAGGGCCCAGCGTTTCCATGTGATCGAGGTCGATGCTGGTCAGGATCACGCAGTCGGCGTCGATGACGTTGACCGCGTCCAGGCGGCCGCCAAGGCCAACCTCGAGCACCACCAGGTCGAGTTCGGCGCGCGACAGTGCACGCAGGATCACGAAGGTGGTGAATTCGAACCAGGTCAGTGGCAGACCCTGGCGCGCGGCTTCCACGGCCTCGAAGTGCGGCAGCAGCGCCTCAGCGTCGATGGTGTCGCCGTTGATGCGACAGCGCTCCTCGAAGTGCACCAGGTGCGGCTTCGAATACAGGCCAACCCGATAACCCGCCTGGTGCGCAATGGCGTCGAGCATGGCGCAGGTCGAGCCCTTGCCGTTGGTGCCGGCGACAACGATGACGGGCACATCGAACGTCAAGGCCAGCCGGTCGCGCAAGGCGCGCAGGTCGTCCAGGGGGCGGTCCTTGGTCTTGGTGTGCTGCTGCTCGCAGTACGTCAGCCAGTCGGCAAGGGTGGTCGGTAAGCTCATGCAGGGCTGAAAATTGAAAACCGGGCCCGACTGGCCCGGTTCGTTCCCAAGCGGGCCGCCACTCAGGCCACGGCGTCGGCGCTCTGGCGCTGCAGCATCGCCAGCGCGCGGGCGATCGTCGAACGCAGTTGGCGGCGGTCGACGATCATGTCGAGCGCGCCCTTGCCGAGCAGGAACTCCGAGCGCTGGAAGCCTTCGGGCAGCTTCTCGCGCACGGTGTTCTCGATCACCCGCGGGCCGGCGAAGCCGATCAGCGCCTTCGGCTCGGCGATGACGACGTCGCCGACGAAGGCGAAGCTGGCCGAGACGCCGCCCATCGTCGGGTCGGTCAGCACGCTGACGTAGGGCAGCCGCGCCTTGGCCAGGTGGGTCAGCGCGGCGTTGGTCTTGGCCATCTGCAGCAGGCTCAGCAGGCCTTCCTGCATGCGCGCGCCGCCGGTGGCGGCAAAGCTGACGAAGGGCACCTTCTGCTCGATCGCCGTTGAGCACGCCGCGGGCGAAGCGTTCGCCGACCACCGAGCCCATCGAGCCGCCCATGAAGTCGAACTCGAAGCAGGCGGCGACCACCGGCACGCTCATCACGGCGCCGCCGATCACGATCAGCGCGTCGGTCTCGCCGGTGGTCTCAAGCGCTGCCTTCAGGCGTTCGGGGTACTTCTTGCTGTCGCGGAACTTCAGCGGGTCGACCGGCAGCACCTCCTGCCCGATCTCGTAGCGGCCTTCGGGGTCGAGGAAGGCGTCGAGCCGCGCCCGGGCGCCGATGCGGTGGTGGTGGTCGCATTTCGGGCAGACGTTGAGGTTCTGCTCGAGGTCGGTCTTGTAGAGCACGGTTTCGCACGACGGACACTTGATCCACAGCCCTTCGGGCACCGTGCGGCGCTCGGTGGGGTCGGTGGGCTGGATCTTGGGCGGCAGCAGTTTTTCGAGCCAACTCATCGGATCTACTCCTTTGCCACGTCGTCCAGAGCCTTGCGGATCTCGGCCATGAAGCCGGTCGCCGCCGCGGCCAGCTGGTCGCGCGGCTGGGCTTGCAGAATCTGCACCAGGCGTGAACCGATCACCACCGCATCGGCCACGCGCGCCACGGCCTGCGCCGTGGCCGCATCGCGGATGCCGAAACCCACACCCACCGGCACCTTCACATGGGCCCGGATGCGCGGCAGCATCTGTGCCACCGCGTCGGTGTCGAGGTGGCCGGCACCGGTCACGCCCTTGAGCGAGACATAGTACACGTAGCCGCTGGCGATGCGCCCGACTTCACGCATGCGCTGCTCAGTGCTGGTCGGCGCCAGCAGAAAGATGGCATCCATGTCCGCGGCCTGCAGCCGCTGCGCGAAGAGCTCACACTCCTCGGGTGGGTAGTCGACGACCAGCAGGCCGTCGACGCCAGCCTCGCTGGCCGCAGCGATGAAGGCGCCACTGCCGTGCAGCCCGTCGTAGCGCTCGATCGGGTTGGCGTAGCCCATCAGCACGACCGGCGTTCGCGTATCGCGCTGGCGGAACTCACGCACCGCCTGCAGCACCTGTTTCGAGCCGATGCCACGCGACAGGGCGCGCTCGCTGGCCTGCTGGATCACCGGGCCGTCGGCCATCGGGTCGGAAAACGGCACGCCGAGCTCGATGATGTCGGCGCCGCCGGCCACCAGCGCGTGCATGATCTCGGGCGTGCCGTCGGCAAACGGGTCGCCGGTGGTGACGTAGGGGATCAGCGCCTTGCGGCCGGCCTGCTGCAGCGCCGCCAGGGTCGGTTGGATGCGGCTCATCGCTTCACCTCGACGGTCTGGGCGCCGCCCGCGACTCTGCCCCGGCACGAGGGCCGGCAGAAGAACTCGGCGCCCGACAGGTCGGCCACGGTGCCGATGTCCTTGTCGCCGCGGCCCGACAGGTTGACCAGCAGGTGCTGGTCGGGCCGCATCGTCGCCGCCAGCTTCATCGCGTAGGCCACCGCATGGCTGGATTCCAGCGCCGGGATGATGCCCTCGGTGCGGCACAGCCGGTGGAAGGCGGACAGCGCCTCGTCGTCGGTGATGCCCACGTACTCGGCGCGGCCGATGTCCTTCAGGTAGGCATGCTCGGGGCCGACGCCGGGGTAGTCCAGGCCGGCCGAGATCGAATGCGTCTCGGTGATCTGGCCGTTGTCGTCCTGCAGCAGGTAGGTGCGGTTGCCGTGCAGCACGCCGGGCGAGCCGGCCGAGATCGACGCCGCGTGCTTGCCCGTATGCAGGCCCTGCCCTGCGGCCTCGACACCGATCAGCCGCGTGCTTTCATGCGGGATGTACGGGTAGAAGATGCCCATCGCATTGCTGCCGCCGCCCACGCAGGCGATCACCGCGTCGGGCTGGCGGCCCGATCATCTCGGGCATCTGCAGCAGGCATTCGTCGCCGATCACGCGCTGGAAGTCGCGCACCATCATCGGGTACGGGTGCGGGCCGGCCACGGTGCCGATGATGTAGAAGGTGTCCTCGACATGCGTGACCCAGTCGCGCAGCGCCTCGTTGAGCGCGTCCTTCAGCGTCTTGCTGCCACTTTCCACCGGCACCACACGTGGCGCCCAGCAGGTGCATGCGGTAGACGTTGGGGCTCTGCCGCTTGACGTCCTCGCTGCCCATGTAGACCACGCACTCCATGCCGTAGCGCGCGCAGATGGTGGCGGTGGCCACGCCGTGCTGGCCGGCGCCGGTCTCGGCGATCACGCGCGGCTTGCCCATGCGCCGCGCCAGCAGCGCCTGGCCGATGGTGTTGTTGATCTTGTGCGCGCCGGTGTGGTTGAGGTCCTCGCGCTTGAGAAAAATCTGTGCGCCGCCGATCTCTCGACTCAGGCGGGCTGCGTGGTAGATCGGGCTCGGGCGGCCGACGAAATGCTTCAGCTCGCGGCGGAATTCGGCCACGAATTCTGGGTCGTTCCGGTACTGCTCGTACGCGGCTTCCAGTTCGTGCAAAGCGTGGATCAGCGTTTCGGCGACGAAAGTGCCACCATAGCTGGTGCCATTGACAGGCCCGAAATGCCCGCGGGCATCGGGTTGCTGGTAGTTCAACATGATCGGGCTTTCGGTTCGGCGCCCGAACCGGCTGCAGCCCGGGGCACCTAGAGGTTCGACAGCTGGACGTCTGCTTCGCGGACGGCCTTGCAGAAGCGTCGCATCAGCGCGGCGTTCTTGACGCCCTTGGCCAACTCGACGCCGGAACTCACGTCAACGGCCCAGGGCCGGACGTTCGTCACTCCATCGATCACGTTTGCCGGATTCAACCCACCAGACAAAACGAGCGGAGAGCCCACGCCGTGAGGAATCAGAGACCAATCGAATGCCTTTCCACCGCCCCCGTAGCCGTCGACATGGGCGTCGAGCAGCAGGGCCTGCGCGCCCTGGAAACGTGCGGCGAAGTCTAACAAATCGAAGCCCGTCGCCATGCGCGCCGCGCGCATCCAGGGGTGACCGGCGGCCGCACACTGGTCGGGAGTCTCGTCGCCGTGAAACTGCAGCAAAGCTTGCGGAACGCGTTCGGCCGCCCGCTGCACCTCGCTGGGCGAGGCGTTGACGAACAGCAGCACCGGCGTGATGAAGGGCGGCAGCCGCGCCGTCAGCTCGACGGCACGCTCGAGCACCACATGCCGCGGGCTCTTGGCGTAGAGCACGAAGCCCAGCGCGTCGGCACCGGCGTCGATCGCGTCGTCGACATCGGCTTCGCGCGTCAGGCCGCAGATCTTGATCCGCGTCCTGCTCATTCAGGCGATCCAGTCGCTGGCCGGGGTTCGATCGGGAATGGCATGCCGGGCATCGTAGTACGGGCCAAGAAAATACAGGCCATCGGGCGGAAAGGTGGGGGCAGCCAGGTCCCGGTTGCGCGCCGCCAGCACCTCGCCCAGCCATGCTGGCGGCTGACGGCCGCTGCCCACGGCCACCAGGCAGCCCAGGATGTTGCGCACCATGTGGTGCAGGAAGGCGTTGCCGTCGAAATCGAAACGCCAGTAGGCACCCCGGCGCTCGATGCCGATGCTGCGCAGCGTCTTCACGGGCGTGGCGGCCTGGCAGTCGGCCGCGCGAAAGGCACTGAAGTCGTGCTCGCCAATCAATTGCATGGCCGCCGCCTGCATGGCTTGCGCATCCAGGGGCCGGAACACCCAGCCGCACAGGCCCTGCTCCAGCGCCGGGCGCACCGGGGACTCGAGCACGACGAAGCGGTAGCGCCGCCCGCGCGCGCTGTAGCGTGCATGGAAATCGGGCGTGACCGGCCGGCACCATTGCACCGCGATGTCGTGCGGCAGGTAGCGGTTGCAGCCGCGCATCCAGCCGTAGGGCTCGCGATGGACCGGCGGATCGATGTGCACCACCTGGTTGACCCCGTGCACGCCCGCATCGGTGCGGCCGGCACAGACCGTCTTCACCGGCTGTGCCGCAAAGCTGCTCAGCGCCGCCTCCAGGCGGTCCTGCACGGTCTGCCTGCTGGGCTGCGACTGCCAGCCCTGATAGGCCGCGCCGCGGTAGCTCAGGCCGAGGGCAAGGCGCGCCGGCTGCGCAAGGCCTGCCGCATCAGGCAAGACCGTCCAGCATCACCTGGGCCTTGGACTTGAGCACCCCGTCAGCCTTGGCGATCACTTCCTCGAGCAGGTCGCGCGCCCCTTCGACGTCGCCGATCTGGCGAAACTCTTCGGCAAGTTCGAGCTTGCGCGCCAGCGGGTCACCGTCCTCGTCGATCGGCGGCACCTCGGTGGCCGGCGCTGACTTGCCCATCGACACCGTCTTGATCTCCTGCGTGGAAATGCCGAAGTCCGCAAAGTCGAGTGCCTTGTCGCCGAAGTCGGCCCGGGGCAGCGGCATGGTCTTTGGCGCGGGCTCGTCGAGCGCCAGGCTGTCGAGGTCGAAATCGATGCCGCCATGATCGGTCGCCGGCGGCGTGGCCAACATCGCCGCAGGCTGCGTCGAAGCCTCGTCGAGCCGCTGCGGGTCGAAATCGAGCGAGTGGTCGAGCGCGATGTCGGCGCTGGTCTGGAGCGGCCGCGTCACTTCAACCGGCGACAGCGGCGCCTCGTGCCCCAGATCGAGGTCGAGGTCGAGGTCGCCAGGCGCCGAATCGAGACCCGGGTCGGGCACGAACACCGGCGGCGCCGGCTTGGCCGTATGCGGCATCGTCGATGCGCCCAGCGGCTCGATCACCGACTGGCCACCGGCACCTTGCACGGGCTCGGGCTGGCCGCCCGGCTGGTACATGAGGTTGTCGGGATCGATCTGCTGACCCATCTCCTGAATGGCAGCCCAGTCTTCGCCCTCACCCTGGGTCAGCGAATGCACCTGCGCGGCCAGCAGCTCGAAGCCCTTGATGTCGCGCCGCTTGGCATAGACCTCGAGCAGCTTGGTGCGGATCGCCATGCGCTGCGGGTTGGCGCGCATCGCCTCCTTGAGGATCTCCTCGGCCTGCAGGTCGCGGCCATAGGCCAGGTAGACATCGGCCTCGGCCACCGGATCGACGTCACCGATGGCGTCGAGCTGGCTGAGCGAATAGCTCATCGACGACGATGATGAGCTCGACCCGGCCGCCTCACGCGTGTCGATGCGCTGCCCGCCACTGGCGCCGAAGAAGGAATCGGGCTGCAGTCGACTTTCGAGGAACGAAGTCTCGCCGCCACTCTTCTTCCTGCCGCTGCGCGCGCGGTACAAGCCCAGGCCCACCAGCAGCGCCACCAGACCCACGGCACCGGGCAAGGCGAACGGGTTGTCCATCAGGCTGGCCAGGAAACCCGGTTCCTCGGCTGGCGCTGCCGGGCGCGCTGCAGGCGACGAGGCCACTGGCGCGGGGGTCGGCGCGGGCGCTGCGACGGGCGCTGTGGCCACCGTGGGTGCGGTTGCCGGGGCTGTGGCCGGCGTCACCGGAGCTGGCACCGGGGCAAGGGCCGGAGCCGGAGCCGGGGCGGGGGCGGCTGGTGTCGCCGCAGCCGGCGCAGGCGCTGGTGCCGGCACCGTGGCGCCTTGCTGCAGGCGTTTGAGGTCTTCGACGTTGCGCGACAGTTCGGCCACGCGTGTCGCACTGTCCTTGCGCTCGGCCTCGCGCGAGACCTTGGCCTCGGGCGCGCTGGCCTTGACCCCGCCCTGCGACAAGGTCAGCTTGTCGGGGCTGGCGCCGGCGGGCTGCTTGCGATCGTCGACCCGGGCCTGCACCTTGCCCCTGGATTGCCGCGCCGGCGCGGAGTCGGCGCGTGTCGTCACCCCGCTGGCCAATCGCTGTCGGTAGGCGGCGAAGTCGGCGCTCTGCGCCTGGATCACCTCGCGCGCTTCACCGAGATCGACCTTGGCCGCTGCATCGGCAGCCGGCACGGTGAGCACCGCGCCCGCTTTGAGCCGGTTCATGTTCTCGCCCGCAAAGGCCTGCGGATTGCCGCGGTACAGCGCCACCAGCATCTGGTCGAGCGAAACGCCGGAACGCCCGGATCGCGATGCGATGCCGGTCAAGGTGTCACCCCGCTGCACCCGGTATTCGCCGCTTCCCGCGGCAGCGGTGCGCGGCGCCGCGGTGGCGGGTGCTGGTGGTGCTGCGGCCGGCGCCGGTGCTGCCGTGCGCGGCGGCGGTGCGGCAGGCGACGTCGCGGGTGTCAGTGCCGCAGCAGGTGCCGCAGCCGCAATGGCCGGGCTGGGCGCCGGTGGTGCAGCCGCCGTGCGCGTCGGCGGGTCGAGCAACAGGGTGTATTCACGCACCAGGCGGCCGGTGGCCCAACTGGCCTCGACGATCACGTCGATGAAGGGTTCGAGCAGCGGGCGGTCACTGACCACGCGCAACACCGGTCGGCCGTCGCTGCGCCGCTGCAGGGTGACCTGTGCGTTCGCCAGTGCCGCGTTGTATTCGACGCCGGCGGCACGGTAGGCCTCGGGCGAAGCCACCCGCAGCGCCAGGGTCGACGATTCATCGGCCGTCAGGCTGGTGATGTCGATTTCGGCGCGCAGGGTCTCGCCAAGCGCCGATTGCACGCTCAGCCGGCCCAAGCCCAGGGCCCAGGCCGACGGGCCCCACAGGCAGGCGGTGGCCAAAGCCACCGTGGTCAGCGCAAAGCGCCTTGCGTTCATCGAGCGTTGTTCCAAGGCGTCCCCCAAAGCGATCGGCGGATGCTCAGAGCGAGATCCGCCGACGATGACGTCTGATGACTCCACCGAGCGGCTCGCCATTCATGCTGACGCGGTGGAAAACACAATAGCATCAAGCATATAGGCTGACAAGCTCACCTAAAGACTGATGTTCACGGTGGAAATGCTTTGTTTCTCCCGCTCGAGCCCCAGTGTTGTCGTCCGGCAACGCCCAGACAGCCTGCTGGCCGGGCCTCAGCTTTGCACCAGGATCCGCAGCATGCGCCGCAGCGGCTCGGCCGCGCCCCACAGCAATTGGTCACCGATGGTGAAGGCGCCCAGGTACTCGGGCCCCATCGCCAGCTTGCGGATGCGCCCCACCGGAATGGTCATCGTGCCGGTCACGGCCACCGGCGTCAGGTCGCGCAGCGTCGCTTCGCGGGTGTTGGGCACCACCTTCACCCAGGCGTTGTCGGCGGCGATCATGGCCTCGATGTCGGCCAGCGGCACGTCTTTCTTCAGCTTGAAGGTCAGCGCCTGGCTGTGGCAGCGCATGGCGCCCACGCGCACGCAAAAGCCGTCGACCGGTACCGGCGCCGTGCCGAAGCCCTCGCCCTGGCCGAGGATCTTGTTGGTCTCGGCCATGCCCTTCCATTCTTCTTTCGAAACGCCGTTGCCCAAGTCCTTGTCGATCCACGGAATCAGCGAGCCGCCCAGCGGCACGCCGAAGTGGGCGGTCTCGACAGCCGACAGGCCGCGCTGGCGGGCGATCACGCGGCGGTCGATCTCGAGGATCGCGCTCTTCGGGTCGGCCAGCAGGTCACGCACCTCGGCATGCAGCGTGCCGTACTGGGTGAGCAATTCGCGCATGTGCTGCGCGCCACCGCCGCTGGCCGCCTGGTAGGTCTGGGTGCTCATCCACTCGACCAGGCCGGCCTTGAACAGCGCACCCACGCCCATCAGCATGCAGCTGACCGTGCAGTTGCCGCCGATCCAGTTGCGCCCGCCCTTCTTCAGCGCGGCCTGGATGACCGGCAGGTTCACGGGGTCGAGGATGATGACCGCATCGTCCTTCATGCGCAGCGTCGACGCGGCGTCGATCCAGTGGCCGTTCCAGCCGGCGGCGCGCAGCTTGGGGAAGACCTCGGTGGTGTAGTCACCGCCCTGCGCGGTGATCACGATGTCACAGCGCCTGAGCGCGTCGATGTCGAACGCACTCTTCAGCGTGGTTTCGCTCTTCGCGAACCGGGCCACCGCGGCCGGCGCCTTGCCGCCCGCGTCAGAGGTGGAGAAGAACACGGGCTCGATGAGCGCGAAGTCGCCCTCGGCCTGCATGCGGTCCATCAGCACGGAGCCGACCATGCCGCGCCAGCCGACCAATCCTACGAGTGCCATTTCAGTCTTGCCTTTCCGATGGACCGGACCCCTTGCTTCGTTCCCGGCTCGTTCGCCGGGGTCCAAAGGGTGGGGCGAGACGATCCGAGACGCTAGGTCTTGGTGGTGATGGTTTTGCCGGTGATCGAGGCCGCGACCACGGCGTCGCCCATCTCGCGCGTGCCGACCTTGCGCGTGCCTTCGCTCCAGATGTCGCCCGTGCGCAGGCCAGCGGACAGCACAGCCTTGACCGCCGACTCGATGCGGTCGGCGGCCTGGGGCTGGTTGAGCGAGAAGCGAAGCATCATGGCGGCAGACAGGATTGTAGCCAGCGGGTTTGCAACACCCTTACCGGCGATGTCGGGCGCGCTGCCGTGGCTGGGCTCGTACAGGCCCTTGTTGGCCTTGTCGAGCGACGCCGAGGGCAGCATGCCGATCGAGCCGGTGAGCATCGCCGCCTCGTCCGACAGGATGTCGCCGAACATGTTGCCGGTGACCACCACGTCGAAGGCCTTGGGCGCCTTGACCAGCTGCATCGCCGCGTTGTCGACGTACATGTGGTCGAGCTCGACGTCGGGGTACTGCGCGTGCACCTCGGTGACCACGTCCTTCCAGAACTGGAAGGTCTCCAGCACGTTGGCCTTGTCGACGCTGGTCACCTTCTTGCTGCGCTTGCGCGCGGCCTGGAACGCGACATGCGCGATGCGCTCGATCTCGGGCCGGCTGTAGCGCATGGTGTCGAAGGCCTCTTCGGCACCGGGGAAGTGACCGTCGACCGCCACCCGGCGGCCGCGCGGCTGGCCGAAGTAGATGTCACCGGTCAGCTCGCGGATGATCAGGATGTCCAGCCCGGCCACCAGCTCGGGCTTCAGGCTGGACGCATGCGTCAGCTGTTCGTAGCAGATCGCGGGGCGAAAGTTGGCAAACAAGCCCAGGTGCTTGCGCAAGCCCAGGATGGCCTGCTCGGGGCGCAGCGAACGTTCGAGCTTGTCGTACTTCCAGTCGCCGACGGCGCCGAACAGCACGGCGTCGGCGGCCTTGGCCAGGTTCAGCGTCGCTTCGGGCAGCGGATGGCCGTGCGCTTCGTAGGCGGCGCCGCCGACCAGCGCGGTCTCGGTCTCGAAGTCCAGGTCCAGCACGTTCAGCACCTTCACGGCCTCGGCCATGATCTCGGGGCCGATGCCGTCTCCGGGCAGGATGGCGATCTTCATGGGGTCTCCTTCAGGCCAGGTTTCGCGTCGCCAGCCAGGGCATGCGCGCCAGCCGCTCTGCCTCGAAGGCCCTGATCTTGTCGGCGTGGCGCAGCGTCAGCCCGATGTCGTCGAAGCCGCCCACCATGCAGTATTTGCGAAAGGGCTGCACGTCGAACGGCAGCTCGCTGCCATCGGGCTTGACCACCACCTGGCGTGGCAGGTCGACCGTCAGCTGGTAGCCCGGGAAAGCCGCCACCTCGTCGAACAGCTGCGCCACCTGCGATTCGCTCAGCACGATGGGCAGCAGACCGTTCTTGAAGCAGTTGTTGAAGAAGATGTCGGCGTAACTGGGCGCGATGAGGGCGCGAAAGCCGTATTGGTCCAGCGCCCAGGGCGCGTGCTCGCGGCTCGAGCCGCAGCCGAAGTTCTTGCGCGCGAGCAGGATCGACGCGCCCTTGTAGCGCGGCTGGTTGAGCACGAAGTCGGGGTTGGGCCTGCGCGTGGCCGGGTCCTGCCCGGGCTCGCCCGGGTCCAGGTAGCGCCACTCGTCGAACAGGTTGGGGCCGAAGCCGCTGCGCGCGATCGACTTCAGGAACTGCTTGGGGATGATGGCGTCGGTGTCGACGTTCTCGCGGTCCATCGGGGCCACCAGGCCCTTGTGCACGGTGAAGGCTTGCATGGCGGTTCCTCAGGCGATGCGACGGATGTCGACGAAATGGCCTTCGATGGCCGCCGCAGCGGCCATTGCCGGGCTGACCAGGTGGGTGCGGCCGCCGGTGCCCTGGCGGCCTTCGAAGTTGCGGTTGCTGGTCGACGCGCAGCGTTCGCCAGGTTCGAGCCGGTCGGCGTTCATCGCCAGGCACATGCTGCAGCCGGGTTCACGCCACTCGAAGCCGGCGGCCTTGAAGATCAGGTGCAGGCCTTCGGCTTCGGCCTGCGCCTTCACCAGGCCCGAACCCGGCACCACCAGCGCCAGCTTGACGTTGGCGGCCAGCTTGCGGCCCAGCTTCTTGACCACTGCTGCGGCGTCGCGCAGGTCCTCGATGCGGCTGTTGGTGCAGCTGCCGATGAAGACCTTGTCGATCACGATGTCGCTGATGGCCTTGTTCGGCTGCAGCCCCATGTAGGTCAGCGCACGCTCGATGGCGCCGCGCTTGTTGGCGTCGCTTTCCTTGTCGGGGTCGGGCAGCCGATCATCGATAGCCAGCACCATCTCGGGGCTGGTGCCCCAGCTGACCTGCGGGCGCAACGCGGACGCGTCGATCTCGACCACGGCATCGAACTTCGCGCCCGCATCGGAATGCAGCGTGCGCCAGTAGGTCACGGCCTGGTCGAACTCCAGCCCCTTGGGTGCGAACGGCCGCCCACGCACATAGTCGATGGTCTTGTCATCGACCGCCACCAGCCCGGCGCGGGCGCCGGCCTCGATGGCCATGTTGCACACCGTCATGCGGCCTTCCATGCTGAGCGCACGGATCGCACTGCCGGCGAATTCGATCGTGTAGCCGGTGCCGCCGGCGGTGCCGATGCGGCCGATGATGGCCAGCACGATGTCCTTGGCCGTCATGCCGCGCGCAAGCTGGCCGTCGACCTTGATCAGCAAGTTTTTCGCCTTCTTGGCCAGCAGGGTCTGGGTGGCCATCACATGCTCGACCTCGCTGGTGCCGATGCCATGCGCCAGCGCACCGAAGGCGCCATGGGTGCTGGTGTGGCTGTCGCCGCAGACCACGGTCATGCCCGGCAGCGTGGCGCCCTGCTCGGGGCCCATCACGTGCACGATGCCCTGGCGCCGGTCAAGGTAGGGGAAGTAGGCCGCCGCGCCGAAGGCCTTGATGTTGGCGTCCAGCGTGGTCACCTGCAGCTTGCTGATGGGGTCGGTGATGCCGTCGTAGCCGCGCTCCCAGCCGGTGGTGGGCGTGTTGTGGTCGGCGGTGGCGACGATCGAGCTGACGCGCCAGACCTTGCGGTCGGCCAGGCGCAGGCCCTCGAAGGCCTGCGGGCTGGTCACTTCGTGCACCAGGTGGCGGTCGATGTAGAGCAGCGCGGTGCCGTCGTCCTCGGTGTGGACGACATGGTCGTCCCAGAGCTTGTCGTACAGGGTGCGGGCAGTCATGGCAGTTTCCTGGCGGGGACGAGGGTTTCGACGAAACGTTGCAGCGGCGGCGGCAATACCGGTTGTCGGCGCACCGCCAGCAGGTAGCTGCGGTGCGCCCAGTCTTCCTGCAGCACCAGCGGCTGCACGCGAAAGACCTTGGCAAAACGACGCGCCACCACGGCCGGCAGCACGGCCACGCCGAGTCCGGCCTCGACCAGCTGCGCGATGGCGTCGAAACCGTGCACCTGCATGCGTGCCTTCAGCGGCCGGCCCAGCGCCTGGGCACGCTCGAGCATCTGCGAATGCGCTGCCGCCCCGGCGTGCAGCCCGACGATGTCGTTGTCGAGCAGCGCATCGAAACGGTGCGAAGGCTTGAGCGCCAGCGCGTGTCCGCGCGGCACCAGGATCGCCAGCTCGCCTTCGCGGTAGGGCCGGCTGTCCAGCTCAGGCTCGGTCGCCGGTGCGATGAAGATGCCGACATCGGCCCGGCCTTCGGCCAATGCGATCTGCACCTCGGTGCTGGTCAGCTCTTCCAGGCTGACACGAATACCCGGATGCGCCTGGGCAAACGCGGCCAGGTCGGCCGGAAGGTGCTCGGCGATCGCGCTGGCGTTGGCCACCACGCGCAAATGCCCCTTGATGCCGCGCGAGAACTCGACGACTTCGCTTTCCAGCGCGTGCAGCGACGCGTTCAGCGACCGGATGTGGCGCAGCAGCGCACGCCCGGCCTCGGTGGGCGTGACGCCGCGGGCATGGCGGTCGAACAGGCTGACGCCCAGGCGCGATTCCAGATCGGACAGGCGCTTGCTGGCTGCGGCCAGCGCCAGGCTTTCGCGCTCGGCGCCGCGCGTGATGCTGCGGGTGTCGGCTATGGCCAGCACAAGGTTGAGGGTGGTGAGGTCGAAGCGCATCGAGGGCCGATGCGCGTAGACCCGGACCATAGCCCGCGCACCGAAAACAGCAATGCGCCGATTGTGAACCGAGGTTTCGTCAGGCGCGAAGGCTAGCCGTGCGAGATGGCAATCGTCTTGATCGTCGTGAAGCTCTTCAAGCCCTCCAGCGCCTTCTCGCGGCCGTAGCCCGAATGTTTCATGCCACCGAAGGGCAGTTCGATGCCGCCGCCGGCGCCGTAGTTGTTGATGAAGACCTGGCCGGCGTCGATGCGGTGTGCCATGCGCAGCGCGCGGCTGCCGTCGCGTGTCCACACCGACGCGGTAAGCCCATACGGTGTGCCGTTGGCCAGCGTTGCCGCCTCGTCCTCGCCGTCGAAGGCAAACGCTGCCAGCACCGGCCCAAAGACCTCGTCCTGCGCCACCTCGTGCGACAGCGGCAGATCGCTCAGCAGCAGCGGCGGAAAGTAGAAGCCGGTCCTGGGCGCATCGGCCATCAGCTGTGCACACGCGACCACGCGAGCACCCGCCTCGCGCGCCGATGCCGCCTTGCCCTCGACCCGATCGAGTTGCTTGCGGCTGATCAGCGGCCCGCAGTCGGGCGCGGCAGCGCCGGGCCCGGTGCGCAGCGACTCGAAGCGCAGTTTCAGCCGCGCCAGCACGTCGGCGTAGATGCCGCGCTCGATCAGCACGCGGCTGCCGGCCGAGCAGGTCTGCCCAGCGTTCTGGATGATCGCGTTGACCACCACCGGCAAGGCGGTATCGAGATCGGCATCGGCAAACAAGATCTGCGGCGACTTGCCGCCCAGCTCGAGCGTCACCGGCACATGATTGACGGCCGCCGCCTGCGCCACCGCAGTGCCGGTGCCGGTGGAGCCGGTGAACGAGATGTGGTTGATGCCGCTGTGCGCCGCCAGCGCAGCACCGGCTTCGACTCCCAGGCCGCAGACCATGTTCAACGCCCCCGGCGGCAACCCGGCCTGCAGCGCCAGCGTGGCGATGCGCAGCGGCGTCAGGCAGGCGTCCTCGGCCGGCTTGACGACGCAGGCATTGCCCGCCGCCAGCGCGCCACCGACCGAGCGGCCGAAGATCTGCGCCGGGTAGTTCCACGGGATGATGTGGCCGGTGACGCCATGCGGCACGCGCAGTGCCATCACGGTGCTGCCGGCGGCATACGGAATGGTCTCACCGTGCAGCTTGTCGGCCGCACCCCCGTAGTACTCGAAGTAGCGCGCGCAGGCCGTGATGTCGACACGCGCCTGCTGGATCGGCTTGCCGGCGTCGCGGCTTTCCAGTTCGGCCAGCTCGGCATGGTGCTCGGTGATCAGCGTGGCCAGCCGGCTCAGCACACGGCCGCGTTCGGTTGCCGTCATGCGGCCCCAGAGGCCGTGAAAGGCGGCGCGCGCGGCCATCACCGCGGCGTCGACGTCGCGCCGATCGCTGCGCGGAAGCGTGGTGAACACCCCGCCGTCGGCCGGGTCGATGACGTCGATGGTCAGACCCGACGCGGCAGCGACCGATTCACCGTTGATCAGATTGAGTTGGGCGGGCAGCGATTTCATGGGGTGCTCCGAAGGACTTCAAGGAATGCCGATCGAGTGTGCCGGGTTCAGCGTTGCGAGGCCTTCCACGGCGCAAACCATGCCAGTCCGGCCCGCGTTCCGGCGCGTGGCCGGTACTCGGCACCGACATGACCCTGATAGCCCAGCTCATCGATCAATTCGAACAGATAAGGGTAGTTGAGTTCGCCCCGATCGGGCTCGTGGCGCTGCGGCACGCCGGCGATCTGGATGTGTCCCACCTTGCCGGTCGAAAGGTACAGGCGCAGCTTCGTCGCGACATCACCCTCGACGATCTGGCAGTGGTACAGGTCCATCTGTACTTTCAGGTTGAGCGCACCTACCGCGGCCACGATGGCATGCGCCTCGTCCTGTCGATTGAGGAAGAAGCCCGGAATGTCACGCGTGTTGATCGGCTCGATCAGCAACTCGACGCCGACCGATGCAGCCTGCGCTGCCGCCCAGGCCAGGTTGTCGACATAGGTGGCACGCAGCGCAGCGCGGTCGGCGCCCGCCGGAGCCAGCCCGGCCATCACGTGGATGCGCGGGCATTGCAGCGCCAAGGCGTACGGCAAGGCCTGATCCACGATGCCGCGGCGGAATTCGTCACGTCGGTCGGGCAGGCAGGCCAGACCCCGTTCGCCGCGGTCCCAGTCGCCGGGCGGGCCATTGAGCAGCACCTGCTTCAGTCCCTGATCGGCCAGTCGCTGCGCCAGCGGCGCGCGCTCGAAGGCATAGGGGAACAGGAACTCGACCGCCTTGAATCCGTCTTCGGCAGCTGCGCCGAAGCGGTCAAGAACATCGAACTCGGTGTACATCATCGACAGGTTGGCGGCGAATTGCGGCATCGGTGTTCTCGCAACAGGATGGGCCAAGCCTAACAAGCTGCGCCGACCGGGCGACGCCCGGTGTCGCACCCGCACCATCCGCCTCAAGCCGGCTTGAAACCCCGGTACTCGGAGAAGATGCCCAGCTCGACATGGCGCTCGACTTGTTCGAAGCCGGCGGCGCGCAGCGCCTCAACGATGGACACCGGCGAGATGCAGGCCTCGATCGTGTCCCAGTAATAACGCCACAGATGAGCCGTCTGGCGCTGGCGCGAGACGAAGCGGGCGATCAAGGGCACCAATGCGCGCATGTAGGTCTTCAGCGCCAGCGTGCCCAGGCGCGACGCGGGCTTGCTGATCTCGAGCACCAGCACCCGGCCGCCAGGCTTGAGCACACGATGGAATTCGGCAAAGGCCGCCGCCACATCGTCGATGTGACGCAGCGCATAGCCCATGCTCAGAAAGTCGCAGCTGTCATCGTCGCGTGGCAGGCTCTCGGCCCGGCCCTGCACCAGCTCGATGCCCGGCAGCTTGACCTCGCCCATCATGCCGGCGCTGGGGTCGACACCGACCAGGCGGCCATGCTCGCCGATCAAGGTCAGCGCTTCTCTTGCCACCAGACCGGTGCCGATACCGACGTCGAGCACCTGGGCACCGGCGGCCAGCCCCGCACGCTGCAGCGCCATGTTGCGGTACCAGGGGCCCGAGCCCAGTGCCAGCACATGCTCGATGCGGTCGTAGTCGGCGGCGGTGTCGTCGAAGATCGAAGTCAGAAAGCGCCGCCGATCGGCCGCGTCGCGGTAGTAGCCCGACAAGGGCTGATGCGGGGGCAAGGGTTGGCCGGCAGACGGCGGCGTGTCGTTCGGGTTCACCGCGCGATTGTGGCAGGGCCATCGCTCAGTGCCGCCACCACCTCGGGCGGCGCCTGCACCAGCTCGATCAGCACACCCTCGCCTCCCAGCGGGAACTCCGCATTGCCCTTGGGATGGATGAAGCAGATGTCGTGGCCCGACGCGCCCTTGCGGATGCCACCCGGCGCAAAACGAACGCCGTGCGCCGTCATCCAATCGACGGCACGTGGCAGATCGTCTACCCACAGTCCGACATGATTGAGCGGCGTGGCGTGCACCGCGGGCTTGCCGTCGGGGTCCAGGGGCTGCATCAGATCGACCTCGACCGCGTGCGGCCCGGTGCCGAGCGCGCAGATGTCCTCGTCGACGTTTTCGCGTTCGCTGACGAAGCGGCTCTTGACCGTCAGGCCGAACACGTCGACCCACAGCGACTTCAGTCGCTGCTTGTCGGGCCCGCCGATCGCGATCTGCTGGACGCCAAGGATGCGAAAGGGTTTGGTGGTCACTGGAAGCTCACGATCGCCTGATCGACCGCCAGGCTTTCGCCCTGGTTGGCCAGCACCTCCTTGACCACGCCGTCCTGCGTGGCGGTGAGGATGTTTTCCATCTTCATGGCCTCGATCACGGCCAGCCGCTCGCCCGCCTGCACCGCCTGCCCGGGCTTGACGGCCACGCTGACCAGCAGCCCCGGCATCGGCGAGAGCAAAAACTTGCTCATGTCGGCGGGCGCCTTGAAAGGCATCACGCGCAGCAGTTCGCTGGCGCGCGCACTCATCACCATCGCTTCGATGCGGCGGCCGTTGTGCTCGACGCGGTACCACAAGCCCTGACGTTCGACCTGGGCGACGAAGGGCAGTCCGTTGCAGCTGCCACTGGCACGAATGGTGCCGAAGTTCCAGTCGACGACGATGCCGTAGCTTCGCCCGCCCAGGGTGACCTGGGTGGAGCCATTGACGACGATGTTCACCGGCACATGGCGGTGCACACCGCCGTCGCCGCGCACGACAACGACGAAGTCACTGCCGATGCGCATGTGGTGGCCGGGCAACTGACCGGTGATGCCCGCGGCGCGGTCGCGGTAGCGGCGGTAGACGCCGGCCGCCAACGCCACGAGGAAGTCCGGGTCGTCATGCGGCACGTCCTCGGCACGAAAACCCTGGGCGTAGTGCTGGGCGATGAAGCCGGTGTCGAAGTCGCCGGCAACGAATTTCGGGTGCGCCAGCAGCGCGGCCTGGAACGGGATGTTGCTGGACACGCCGCGGATCACGAACGCGTTCAGGGCCTCGCGCATGCGGGCGATGGCATCGAGCCGGTCCGCACCGTGCACGACCAGCTTGGCGATCATCGAGTCGTAGAACATCGGGATCTCGCCACCTTCGCGGACCCCGGTGTCCACGCGCACACCACCGCCTTCAGGCATCGCAAGCGCCGCCTCCATCGTGGTGGCGGGCGGCAGGTAGCGCACCAGGCGGCCGGTCGAGGGCAGGAAGTTGCGGAACGGGTCCTCGGCGTTGATGCGGCACTCGATCGCCCAGCCGCGCCGGGGAATCTGGTCCTGCGTGAACGGCAGCGACTCGCCGGCAGCGACGCGGATCATCTGCTCGACCAGGTCGATGCCGGTGATGCTCTCGGTCACCGGATGCTCGACCTGCAGCCGCGTGTTCATTTCCAGGAAAAAGAAACTCTGGTCACGCCCGACGACAAATTCCACCGTGCCCGCACTCTGGTACTTCACGGCACGGGCCAGGGCCACCGCTTGTTCACCCATGGCACGGCGCGTGGCGTCGCTGATGAAGGGTGACGGCGCTTCCTCGATCACCTTCTGGTGGCGACGCTGGATCGAACATTCGCGCTCGTTCAGGTAGACCACGTTGCCGTGCGCGTCGCCCAGCACCTGGATCTCGATATGGCGCGGCTGCTCGACGAACTTCTCGATGAAGACACGGTCGTCGCCGAAGCTGTTGCGCGCTTCGTTGCGGCAGGCGCTGAAGCCGTCCAAGGTCTGCTGATCGTCGATGGCCACGCGCAGGCCCTTGCCGCCACCGCCGGCACTGGCCTTGATCATCACCGGGTAGCCGATGCCCTGCGCGATCTTCACCGCGGCCTCGGGCGATTCAATGACGTCGTTGTAGCCCGGGATGGTGTTGACCTGGGCCTCGATCGCCAGCTTCTTCGACGCGATCTTGTCGCCCATCGCGGCGATGCTGTGGTGCTTGGGCCCGATGAAGGTGATGCCTTCTTCCTCGACGCGGCGCGCGAAGTCCTCGTTCTCGGACAGAAAGCCGTAGCCTGGATGCACGGCCTGCGCGCCCGTGGCCTTGCAGGCGTCGATGATCTTCTGCGCCACCAGGTAGCTTTCGCGGCTGGGCGCGGCGCCGATGAACACCGCCTCGTCGGCCAGCTGAACATGGCGCGCATCGCGGTCGGCTTCGGAGTAGACGGCCACGGTGGCGATGCCGAGCTTCTTAGCGGTCTTGATCACCCGGCAGGCGATCTCCCCGCGATTGGCGATGAGGATCTTGGTGAACATGCCGTTGCTCCTCACAAGGGGATGTTGCCGTGCTTGCGCCACGGGTTGTCGAGCTTCTTGTCCTTCAGCATCGCCAACGATCGGCAGATGCGCTTGCGTGTCTCGTGCGGCTGGATCACGTCGTCGATGAAACCGCGTGCGCCGGCGACGAAGGGGTTGGCGAAGCGGGCCTTGTACTCGGCCTCGCGCGCGGCCAGCTTGGCCGGGTCGCCCTTGTCTTCGCGGAAGATGATCTCGACCGCGCCCTTGGCGCCCATCACCGCGATCTCGGCGTTCGGCCAGGCGAAGTTGACGTCGCCGCGCAGGTGCTTGGAGCTCATCACGTCGTAGGCGCCGCCGTAGGCCTTGCGCGTGATCACCGTCACCTTGGGCACCGTGCATTCGGCATAGGCGTACAGCAGCTTGGCGCCGTGCCTGATGATGCCGCCGTATTCCTGGCTGGTACCGGGCATGAAGCCGGGCACGTCGACGAAGGTCAGCACCGGGATGTTGAAGGCGTCGCAGAACCGCACGAAACGCGCCGCCTTGATGCTGCTGCGGATGTCCAGGCAGCCTGCCAGCACCATCGGATTGTTGGCGACGATGCCCACGCTCTGACTGTCCATGCGGCCGAAGCCGATCACGATGTTGCGCGCATAGTCGGGCTGAAGTTCGAAGAAATCGCCGTCATCCACCACCTTCAGGATCAGCTCCTTGATGTCGTAGGGCTTGTTGGCGTTGTCGGGCACCAGTGTGTCGAGCGACAGGTCCAGGCGCTCGGCCGGGTCGCCGCTGGGGCGATTCGGTGGGCGGTCGCGGTTGTTCAGCGGCAGGTAGTTGAAGAAGCGACGCAGCATCAGCAGGGCCTCGACATCGTTCTCGAACGCCAGGTCGGCGACACCGCTCTTGCTGGTGTGCGTGCCAGCGCCGCCCAGTTCTTCGGCCGTCACCTCTTCATGGGTCACGGTCTTCACCACCTCGGGGCCGGTGACGAACATGTAGCTGCTGTCCTTGACCATGAAGATGAAGTCGGTCATCGCCGGCGAATACACGGCGCCACCGGCGCAGGGGCCCATGATCAGGCTGATCTGCGGCACCACACCGCTGGCCATCACGTTGCGCTGGAAGACATCGGCATAACCGCCCAGCGACGCCACGCCTTCCTGGATGCGCGCGCCGCCGCTGTCGTTGAGGCCGATCACCGGCGCGCCGACCTTCATCGCCTGGTCCATCACCTTGCAGATCTTCTCGGCATGCGCCTCGCTCAGCGCGCCGCCGAAGACGGTGAAGTCCTGGCTGAAGACGAACACCAGGCGGCCGTTGATGGTGCCGTAGCCGGTGACCACGCCGTCACCCGGTGGCTTGTTGGCCTGCATGCCGAACTCGGCACAGCGGTGCTCGACGAACATGTCCCATTCTTCGAAGCTGCCTTCGTCGAGCAGCAGCTCGATGCGCTCGCGCGCGGTGAGCTTGCCCTTGGCATGCTGCGCGGCGATGCGCTTGCTGCCGCCACCCAGGCGCGCCAGTGCACGCTTGGCTTCCAGCTGTTCGTTGATGTCGTGCATGGGGGGTCTCCGGTCCTCGAGTCGTCAAGTCATCAGGTCATCAGGTCGAGCAGGCGGCGCGCGGCCACCGACGGCGCCAGGCGGCCACCTCGAACCTCGTCGCTGATGTGCGGCAACGCTTGACGCACCGCAGCATGGGCCCTGAAGCGCTGGCGCAGCCCGGCCTCGATGCGCTCCCACATCCAGGCCTGATCCTGGGCAAGGCGGCGCGCCGCCAGCCGGCCGCTGGCAGTCTGCAGTTCTCGAAAGCGCGACGCCGCGATCCAGAACTCATCGAGTCCCTGGCCCTTGAGCGCACTGAGCTGCAGCACCTGAGGCTGCCAATGCCGGCTGTCGTGGTGACCCTGATCGGGGTTGCCGTGCAGCCCCAGCAGCCGCAGCGCGCTGGTGATCTGGGCGCGCGCACGCGTGGCCGCCGCCAGATCGAGATCGGCCTTGTTGATCACCACCAGATCGGCCAGCTCCATCACGCCCTTCTTGATCGCCTGCAGGTCGTCGCCGGCGTTGGGCAGCTGCAGCAGCACGAAGATGTCGGTCATGCCGGCCACGGCGGTCTCGCTCTGGCCCACGCCGACCGTCTCGACGATGACGATGTCGTAAGCGGCTGCTTCGCACACGCGCAGCGACTCACGCGTCTTCTCGGCCACGCCGCCCAGCGTGCCGCTGCTGGGGCTGGGCCGGATGTAGGCGCGCTCGTCGATCGACAAGCGCTCCATGCGCGTCTTGTCGCCCAGGATCGAACCGCCCGACACCGTGGACGATGGGTCCACCGTCAATACCGCGACGCGGTGACCACGCTCGACCAGGTACAGCCCGAGCGTCTCGATGAAGGTGCTCTTGCCCACACCCGGCACGCCGCTGATGCCCAGGCGAAACGATGGCCCGCCAAGTGGCAGCAGCGCGTTCAGCAGCAGGTCGGCGCGCGCGCGGTGGTCGGCGCGCGTCGATTCCAGCAGCGTGATGGTCTTGGCCAGCGCGCGCCGCTGCGACAGGCCGGGTGGGCCCGTCACCTGTTGCAGCAGCACCTGGTCGGCGGCGTCGAGCATGGTCCTGGACCCGCTCAGGTCAGGCTGGCCTTGATCTGTTCGAGCACGTGCTTGGCACTCACCGGGATCGGCGTGCCGGGGCCGTAGATGCCCTTGACGCCGGCCTGCATCAAGACGTCGTAGTCCTGCGCAGGCACCACACCGCCGACGAAGACGATGATGTCGTCGGCACCCTGCTTCTTCAACTCGGCGAGGATCGCCGGCACCAGCGTCTTGTGACCGGCTGCCAGCGTGCTGACGCCGACCGCGTGCACGTCGTTCTCGATCGCCTGGCGCGCGCATTCTTCGGGTGTCTGGAACAGCGGGCCGATGTCGACATCGAAGCCGAGATCGGCGAAGGCCGTGGCTACCACCTTGGCGCCGCGATCGTGGCCGTCCTGGCCCAGCTTGGCGATCATCACGCGAGGGCGACGGCCCTGGGCCTCGCCGAAGGCGGCGATCTCGGTCTTCAGCTGCTCCCAGCCTTCGGCACTGTCGTAAGCATTGGCGTACACACCGGTCACCTTCTGGATGTCGGCCCGATGGCGACCGTACACCGTTTCCAGGGCGTCGCTGACCTCGCCCACGGTGGCGCGCGCGCGCACGGCCTCGATGCTCAGCGCCAGCAGGTTGCCTTCGCCCGTTCGTGCTGCCGCGGTCAGTGCGGCGAGCGTGGCGGCCACCTTGGTGCCGTCACGGCCGGCCTTGATGGTCTGCAGGCGCGCGATCTGGCCTTCGCGCACCTTGACGTTGTCGACCTCCAGGATGTCGACCGTGTCGTGCGATTTCAGCTTGTACTTGTTGACACCGACGATGACGTCGCGCCCGCTGTCGATGCGGGCCTGCTTTTCTGCTGCGCTGGCCTCGATCTTCAGCTTGGCCCAGCCGCTGTCGACGGCGCGCGTCATGCCGCCCAGGGCCTCGACCTCTTCGATGATGGCCCAGGCCGCATCGGCCATGTCCTGCGTCAGTTTCTCCATCAGGTAGCTGCCGGCCCAGGGGTCGACCACGCTGGTGATGTGCGTCTCTTCCTGGATGATCAGCTGCGTGTTGCGCGCGATGCGGCTGCTGAACTCGGTGGGCAGCGCGATCGCCTCGTCGAAGCTGTTGGTGTGCAGGCTTTGCGTGCCGCCGAACACCGCGGCCATGGCCTCGATCGTGGTGCGCACGATGTTGTTGTACGGGTCCTGCTCGGTCAGGCTCCAGCCGCTGGTCTGGCAGTGCGTGCGCAGCATCAGGCTCTTGGGGTTCTTCGCGTCGAAGCCCTTCATGATCCTGCACCACAGCAGGCGCGCGGCCCGCATCTTGGCGACTTCGAGATAGAAGTTCATGCCAATCGCCCAGAAGAAGCTCAGGCGGCCGGCGAAGTCGTCCACGTCCAGTCCCTTGGCCATGGCGGTCTTCACGTATTCCTTGCCGTCGGCCAGCGTGAAGGCCAGTTCCAGCGCCTGGTTGGCGCCGGCCTCCTGCATGTGATAGCCGCTGATGCTGATCGAGTTGAACTTCGGCATGCGCTCGGCCGTGTACGCGATGATGTCGCCCACGATGCGCATGCTGGGCTCGGGCGGGTAGATGTAGGTGTTGCGGACCATGAACTCCTTGAGGACGTCGTTCTGGATGGTCCCGCTCAGCTGTTCCTGGGCCACGCCCTGCTCTTCGGCAGCCACCACATAGCCGGCCAGCACCGGCAGCACGGCGCCGTTCATCGTCATCGACACGCTCACCTTGTCGAGCGGGATCTGGTCGAACAAGATCTTCATGTCCTCGACCGAGTCGATCGCCACGCCGGCCTTGCCCACGTCGCCCAGCACACGCGGGTGGTCGCTGTCGTAGCCGCGGTGCGTGGCCAGGTCGAAGGCCACGCTGACGCCCTGTCCGCCGGCGGCCAGGGCCTGTCGGTAGAAGGCATTGCTGTCTTCGGCGGTTGAGAAGCCCGCGTACTGGCGGATGGTCCAGGGGCGGCCGGCGTACATCGTGGCCTGCGGGCCTCGGATGAAGGGCTCGAAGCCGGGCAAGGTGTCGGCCAGCGTTGCACCAGCCAGGTCGGCCGCGGTGTACAAGGGCTTGACCGTGATGCCCTCGGGCGTCACCCAGTTCAGCGCCGACAGCTCACCGCCGGGCGCCGATCGTGCCGCGGCGCGTGACCAGTCGGCCAGCGTGGCGGTCTTGAATTCGGGGCTGCTGCTCATGGTGGGCCTCCTTCGACGGACAACGCGCATCTGGCCGGGCGGCCGATGCGGCTCGACGACCGGCCGGGCCGTCGGGCGTGGTTTGTTCGCTTGTCACGTCAGATTGATTATGCATAATTATGAATTCAAAATTGACATCCCGCTGACACTCCCAGTCTGCCGTGGCCGCCCTTGACACCCCCGCCGACGCGCAGCGCCTGCTGTCGCCACGCGCCCTGTACCAGGACGTGGCAGAACGCCTGCGCCAGCAGATCTTCGCGCGCGAGCTCGAACCCGGCAGCTGGATCGACGAGCTCAAGCTCTGCGCCGAGTTCGGCATCAGCCGCACGCCGCTGCGCGAGGCGTTGAAGGTGCTGGCCGTCGAAGGCCTGGTCACGATGAAGGTGCGTCGCGGCGCCTACGTCACCGAGATGTCGCGCGACGACGTGGCGCAGGTCTACCACCTGCTGGCGCTGCTGGAAAGCGACGCCATCGGCGAGGTGGCCAGCAAGGCCACCGACACCCAGCGCGCCGAGCTGCGCGCGCTGCACGATCGACTGGAACGAAGCGCGCGCCAGCGGGATGCCTACTTCGCCACCAACGAGCAGTTCCACCTGAAGCTGCTGGAGATCGCCGGCAACCGCTGGCGCACGCAGATCGTGGCCGATCTGCGCAAGGTGATGAAGCTCAACCGCCACCACTCACTGTTCAAGCAGGGGCGGCTGGCCGACTCTCTGGCCGAACACCGCGCGCTGATGGCGGCCATCGAGCAGCGCCAGCCGGCGCAGGCCACGCGGCTGATGCGGGCCCATTTCGACAGCGGACTGGAAGCCGCGGCATGATGCGCGACGCCGCGCCCGCACCAGCACGCCACCCACCCTTCAGTTTCGGGTCAGACGACCCCACTACCGTCACGCCACCACCGACCCCAAGGACCCCGCGATGAAGATCCACGAATACCAGGCCAAGGAACTGTTGCGCGCGCACGGCGTGCCGGTACCGCGCGGCTACCCGGCCTTCAGCGTTCGCGAAGCCGAAGAAGCGGCGCAAAAGCTGGGCGGCGGTGCGGCGGGCCCCCCCGGCCTGCGTCCGGCCGTCGCGGTCGTCAAGGCCCAGATCCACGCCGGCGGTCGCGGCAAGGGCGGCGGCGTCAAGCTCGCGCGCTCGCTGGCTGAGGTCACCACCCTGGCCGGCCAGATCCTGGGCATGCAGCTCAAGACCCACCAGACCGGCCCCGAAGGCCAGAAGGTGCGCCGGCTGCTGGTCGAAGAAGGTGCCGACATCGTGAAGGAATACTACGTCGCAGCCCTCACCGACCGTGCCACGCAGAAGGTCGCGCTGATGGCCTCGTCCGAAGGCGGCATGGACATCGAGGAGGTGGCGCACGCCACGCCCGAGAAGATCCTCAAGGTCTTCGTCGACCCGCTGCTCGGGCTGAGCGATGCGCAGGCGCTGGGCCTGGCCGCGGGCATCGGCGTGCCGCTGTCCTCGCAGGCGCAGTGCGTGGACGTGCTCAAGAAGCTCTACGCCTGCTACATGGACAGCGATGCTTCGCTGGCCGAGATCAACCCGCTGATCCTGGAGGGCAACGGCGGCATCAAGGCACTGGACGCCAAGTTCAACTTCGACGCCAACGCGCTGTACCGCCACCCCGACATCGTGGCCTGGCGAGACCTCGACGAAGAAGACCCGGCCGAGGTCGCGGCCAGCAAGTTCGACTTGAGCTACATCAGCCTGGACGGCAACATCGGCTGCCTGGTCAACGGCGCGGGCCTGGCCATGGCCACGATGGACACCATCAAGCTCTTCGGCGGCGAGCCGGCCAACTTCCTCGACGTGGGCGGTGGCGCCACCGCCGAGAAGGTCACCGAGGCCTTCAAGATCATGCTGGGCAACAAGAGCGTGAAGGGCATCCTCGTCAACATCTTCGGCGGCATCATGAAGTGCGACACCATCGCCGAAGGCGTGATCCAGGCCTGCAAGGCGGTCAACCTGTCGGTGCCGCTGGTGGTGCGCATGAAGGGCACGAACGAGGACCTGGGCAAGAAGATGCTCAAGGAATCGGGGCTGCCGATCATCAGTGCCGACACCATGGCCGATGCGGCCATGCAGATCGTTGCCGCAGTGCGCTAAGGAACCACCATGAGCATCCTGATCGACAAGAACACCAAGGTCATCACGCAGGGCATCACCGGCAAGACGGGGCAGTTTCACACCCGCATGTGCGTGGCCTATGCCAATGGCAAGAACTGCTTCGTGGCCGGGGTCAACCCGAAGAAGGCGGGCGAGGACTTCGAGGGCATTCCGATCTACGCCAGCGTGCAGGAGGCGGCCAAGCAGACCGGCGCCACGGTCAGCGTGATCTACGTGCCGCCGGCGGGTGCTGCGGCGGCCATCTGGGAGGCCGTGCAGGCCGACCTTGACCTGGCGATCTGCATCACCGAGGGCATCCCGATCAAGGACATGCTCGAGGTGCGCAACAAGATGAAGCTCAAGGAGGCGCAGGGCGGCAAGAAGACGCTGCTGCTGGGGCCCAACTGCCCGGGCACGATCACGCCCGAGGAGATCAAGATCGGCATCATGCCCGGGCACATCCACCGCAAGGGCCGCATCGGCGTGGTCAGCCGCAGCGGCACGCTGACCTATGAGGCGGTGGCACAGCTGACCGAGATCGGCCTGGGCCAATCCAGCGCGGTGGGCATCGGCGGCGACCCGATCAACGGC
Organism: Rubrivivax sp.; assembly: GCA_016707445.1. Taxonomy (GTDB): domain Bacteria; phylum Pseudomonadota; class Gammaproteobacteria; order Burkholderiales; family Burkholderiaceae_C; genus Rubrivivax. The sequence goes on along the minus strand of JADJHR010000001.1, from coordinate 693,969 downwards.
CTGAAGCACATCGACGTGATGAAGCTCTTCAACGACGACCCGGACACCGATGCGGTGATCATGATCGGCGAGATCGGCGGCCCCGACGAGGCCGAGGCCGCACGCTGGTGCAAGGACCACATGAAGAAACCCATCGTGGGTTTCATCGCCGGCGTGACGGCCCCGGCGGGCAAGCGCATGGGGCATGCCGGGGCGCTGATCAGTGGCGGCGCCGACACGGCTGACGCCAAGCTGGCGATCATGGAGGCGTGCGGCTTCACCGTCACGCGCAACCCCAGCGAGATGGCCCGGTTGCTCAAGGGCTTGCTGTAGCGCTTACGCAAGCGCTTGCGAACTGGCTTGCGTACGGGCTTGGCGCATCAGAATGGCGGCATGATCGCCGCCGCCACCGACAACCTCGACGACCCGCTGCTTGGCCCCTGGCTCAAGGGCTTTCCACCGGCCGCCGAACCTGTGCGCCGGTCGCAGCTGGCGCGTCAAGGCTGGAACATCCTGGCCGGTCACCTACCGCTGCCGATCGCGGTGCTGAAAGCCGGCGCGCTGGCGCACAACTTGGCCTGGATGCAGGCCTTCGCACAAGATCGAGGCCTGGACTTGGCGCCGCACGGCAAGACGACGATGTCGCCGCAGCTCTTTCGGCGCCAGCTCGACGCCGGTGCCTGGGGCATGACCTTCGCCAACGTGTTCCAGCTGCGTCTGGGTGTGCTCGCCGGCGTGCGGCGGGCCCTGATCGCCAACCAGGTCTACACCGCGCCCGACCTGGACGGACTGTCGACGCTGCTGGCCGGCCACGCTGGCCTGCGCGTGGCCTTTCTGGTCGACTCGATGGCCCAGCTGCGGCAGATCGAGGCCTGGCGCGCGTCACAGCCCCAGTCACCGGTGTTCGAGGTTCTGCTCGAGCTGGGCGTCGATGGCGGGCGCACCGGCATGCGCCCGGCCGACGACGCGTTGGCACTGTGCCGGGCGCTCCGCGCCAGCGCCGCGGTGCGGCTGGTGGGCATCGAGTGTTACGAAGGCCTGAACGTCAGCGGCGACATCGCCGACATCGAAGCCGCCGCTGACGCGCTGATGACGCGCGTGAATGCCCTGGCACTGGCCTGCGACGACGCCAACCTGTTCGAAACCGACGAGGTGATCGTGTCAGCCGGTGGCTCGGCGATCTTCGACCTGGTGGCCGCGCGGCTGCGCCCGGCGCTGGCACGGCCGCTGCGCGGCATCCTGCGCTCGGGCTGCTATGTCACGCACGACCATGGCCACTACCGGCGCCTGGTGCACCAGCTGGCGCAGCGTTGCGGCTGCGCCGACGAACTGCAGCCGGCGCTGGAGGTGTGGACCACGGTGCAGAGCGTGCCCGAACCCGGTCTGGCGCTGCTGACCGGCGGCCGCCGCGACCTGTCGTTCGACATCGAACTGCCGCATCCGTTGATGCTGGCGCGTGCGGGCCGGCTGCGCGCCCTGCCTGGCGACGGCAGTTGGCGCGTCCGGGGCCTGAACGATCAGCACGCCCACCTGCGGTTCGACGACGTGCCCAAACGGGCACCGCAGGTGGGCGACCTGGTGGCGCTGGGCATCTCGCACCCCTGCACCACCTTCGACAAATGGCACTGGATGCCGGTGGTCGACGACGACTACCGCGTGATCGACGCGGTGACCATTCACTTCTGATCGACCGCCCGCGGCCCCCGGCCTTGCGCAAGCGTCAGTACACGCCCTGCATCAGCATGGCGTCGGCCACCTTGACGAAACCGGCAATGTTGGCGCCGGCCACGTAGTTGATCGAACCGTCTTCGCGCTTGCCGTGGCGAACGCAGTTTTCGTGGATGTCCATCATGATCGCGTGCAGCCGCTCGTCGACCTCACCCGCCGACCAGGACAGGCGCTGCGCGTTCTGCGACATCTCCAGCCCCGAGACGGCAACGCCGCCGGCATTGCTCGCCTTGCCCGGTGCGTACAGGGTGCGCGCCTGCAGGAAGGTGTCCATCGCCTCGGGCGTGCATGGCATGTTGGCGCCCTCGGCCACACAAAACACGCCGTTGGTCACCAGGGTGGCGGCGTCGTGCTCGTCGAGTTCGTTCTCGGTGGCGCAGGGCAAGGCGATGTCGGTCGGCACGTGCCAGGGCCTCTTGCCGGCCTCGAACGTCAGGCCGAAGCGTTGTGCGAAGGCGGACAAGCGCCCACGCTGAACGTTCTTCAATTCCTTCAGGGCCTTCAGCTTTTCTTCGTCGATGCCGTCACGGTCGACGACCGTGCCGTCGGAGTCGGAGAACGTGATCACGCGCGCGCCCATCTCGATCGCCTTCTCGGCGGCGAACTGCGCCACGTTGCCCGAGCCCGAGATCGACACCCGGCGCCCGTCGAACGATTGCTGCTCGCGGCGCAGCATCTGCTCGGCAAAGTACACCGTGCCGTAACCCGTGCCTTCGGGCCGGATCAGGCTGCCACCGAAGGCGATGTGCTTGCCGGTGAATACGCAGCCGGTGTCGTTGGACAGCTTCTTCATCGCGCCGGCCATGAAGCCGACCTCGCGCGCGCCGACGCCGATGTCACCCGCCGGCACGTCGGTGCCGGCACCCAGATGCCGGTACAGCTCGGCCATCAGCGCCTGGCAAAAACGCATCACCTCGCCGTCGCTCTTGCCTTTGGGGTCGAAATCGGACCCACCCTTGCCACCGCCCATCGGCAAGGTGGTCAACGAGTTCTTCAAGGTCTGCTCGAACGCCAGAAACTTCAGGATCGACAGGTTCACCGACGGGTGAAAGCGCATGCCCCCCTTGAAGGGCCCGATCGCCGAACTGTGCTGCACGCGAAAGGCGCGGTTGACCTGGGTGCGGCCCTGGTCGTCGACCCAGGCCACGCGAAACTGGATCACGCGCTCGGCCTCGACCAGTCGCTCGAGCAGCGCAAATTCGCCGTAGCGCGGGTGGGACTGGATGAAGGGCCACAGACTGACCATGACCTCGCGCACGGCCTGCAGGAACTCGGGTTGGTGCGGGTCGCGGCGTGCCACCGCGTCCAGGAAGTCTTCCGGGCGATCGAAGGTCAAAACTTTCTCCAGTGGTCAAAAGAACCCGGCCGGCCAAGGCACTTGGGCGAAGTGCACCCCTCAGGTGCCGGCACACATTTTAGGGGCGCGGTCAGGGTTGCCCCGAAGGCGCCGTGGCGGACCTGGGCGCACACCTGCGGGCCAGCCCCCAGGCGCGGCGCACGACCTCGTCGGCGGACAAGTCATACAGCGCATGCAGCCGCCCTCCCCCATCAGCGCCGCGCAGTCTGCGAAGCGCCTCTCATGTTCAGGCTGGCGAGTCGACAGCAGCACGACGGGCAAGGCGGTCTGATCGGCCACGCACCGAACGGCCGACACCTGGGTCTCGCCCACCGTGCCGGCGTCGGCGGTCAGGTCGGGTTGCAGCGCCAGCAAGGCCTCCAGACTGACCGTGCTGCCGCGGCCAGCCAGCCTCCCGGCCCGCCCAGTGTCAGTGCCCGTCTCGTCCGCAAGGGGGCCCTTGCACCGCCAGCTCCGGTTCAACCACGGGTGGCCCCGGCGCCAGCGGCCGGCATCGTGGGGGCGAGCACCTTGCAGAGCCAGGCGGTTATTGCTTCGGCCTGAGCGGGCAGCACCGGCGTGCCACCCGTGAAGCGCTGCCACGCATCCAGGTGGCGACTGGCCACCACGGTCAACAAAGGCAGGTCGCGACCCAGGATCTCAAGCAGCTCGGCACGAAAGCCACCGCCTTCGGCCTCCAGCGCACCGAAGCGGTTGCTGATCACGAGGTCGGGGGCCTCGTCGAGCGCGCGCCGCAGCACCCCGCTGGCACGCGCGAAACCCTGCGGGTCGGCGCGGCAGCCGGTCGAATCGCGGCCCAGCGCTTGCGAGACCCGGTACGCCTGCTGCGTCTGCAAGTCCACCAGCTCCATCGGCCTGGCGCAGCCTGCCGGCGCCGCCGGATCGCCTTCGGGATAAACCATCACCAGGCCGCTCACACGGCGGCCGGCGTCTTGCTGCTGGCGCGCGATGGCAGCCAGCAGGCCATCCACGTCGCAGGTGCCGTCGTCCTCGATCGCGGCCGCGCGCAGCCCCGCTGTTGCTTCGGCGTTCATGGCCCGTCTCCCCGAGGTTCAGAACGCGTAGCGTGCCTGCGCAAACCCGCTGCGTCCAGCGGCCGGAAAGCCGGCGTCCAGCGCGTCGTTCTTGGTCAGGGCCAGGCAGGCCAGCAACATCGCGGAACACTGGGCGCAGAGGGTATTCATCGTTTTCAAACTTCGATATATTCTTGTTTATATTGCGAAAGTGACAGCAACTCATTCTGAGGTTTCTCTTTGATCTTCCAGTAGCTATCTGCGAGAGAAAAACAGCAGAATCTTGCTCACTGGCTTTCGTCGTATATATTTGAACATTACGAAATCTTCTGACCGACATGAACATTCGCCCTCTGCGTGCCCTGGCCACCTTCGCCGCCCTGCTCGTCAACCTGACGGCACAGGCCGGCGACGTCACGGTTTCGGCGGCCGCCAGCCTGACCAACGCCTTTCGCGACATTGCGCCGCTGTTCGAAGCGGCACATCCCGGTGCCCGGGTGCAGCTGAACTTCGGCGCCTCGGGCGCGCTGCTGACGCAGATCGCCAAGGGTGCACCGGCCGACGTGTTTGCCAGTGCCGATCAGTTGCGCATGGATCAGGCACAGACACAGAAGCTGATCAAGCCCGAGTCGCGGCGCGACTTCGTCAGGAACACGCTGGTGGTGATCACGCCCGTCAGCGCGGCGAGTCTGCCGCACTCGATCGAAGACCTGGCCCGGGCACCCTTTGCGCGCATCGCGATCGGCGTGCCGGCCAGCGTCCCGGTTGGCAGCTACACCAAGGACGTGCTGCAGGCCGCAGGGCTGTGGGGCGCCATCGAGCCCAAGATGATCGGTGCCAGTTCGGTGCGCCAGGCGCTGGACTACGTGGCCCGCGCCGAGGTCGACGCCGGCTTCGTGTACGCCACCGACGCGGCCATCATGCCCGACAAGGTGAAGGTCGCGCTCACCGTATCCACGGCCAAACCCATCCTGTACCCCGTGGCAGCGCTGGCCGGCGCCCCCAATCCGGCCGAGGCGACAAAGTTCGTCGACTTCCTGTTCACGCCGGCGGCACAGGCGGTGCTGGCGAAATACGGCTTCGGCAAGCCCTGAAAGGCAGGCTGGCCCACCATGTCCGCAGCCTGGGTCGCACTGGCGCTGACGCTGAAGGTGGCGGGCTGGGCGACCGCGCTGAACCTGGTGTTCGGCGTTGCAGTCGGCTTTGTGATGGCGCGCTGGCGTTTCCCGGGGCGCGACCTGCTCGACGCCGCGCTGACGCTGCCGATGGTGATGCCGCCCACCGTGCTGGGCTACTACCTGCTCGTGCTCGTCGGCAGCCAGGGGGTCGTCGGCGCCTGGTTGCTCCAGCACTTCGGCATCCGGCTCATCTTCACCTGGCAGGCCGCGGTGCTGGCCGCCACCATCGTGTCCTTTCCGCTGGTGTTCAAGGCCGCCCGCGCCGCGTTCGAGACGGTGGAGCCCCAGCTCGAGGACGCCGCCAGCACGCTGGGCATCGGCGCCTGGGGGGTGTTCTTCCGGGTCTCTCTGCCGTTGGCCTGGCGCGGCATCCTGGCCGGCTTGCTGCTGTCGTTCGCGCGCGCGCTGGGCGAATTCGGTGCCACGCTGATGGTGGCCGGCAGCATCGTCGGCAAGACGCAGACGCTGTCGATCGCCGTCTACGAGGCCGTGCAGGCGGGCCAGGACGACAGCGCCAACTTCCTGGTCGCCGTGACCTCGATCACCTGCGTGGCCGTGCTGCTCAGTGCCGGGCGCCTGGTGCCGGGGCGCGTGATCGCACGCGCCTGAAGTAGGGCAACGATGACCGTCTGGGACGTCAGCCTGCACAAGCGCTTGCGGCACGGCGCCAGCCATTTCGAGCTGGACGTGCAGCTGCGCTGCGAGCTGCCGCGTGTGGTGCTGTACGGCCCGTCGGGCGCCGGCAAGACGCAGACCCTGCGCATGATCGCCGGCATCTCCAGGCCCGACGCCGGACACGTGCGCATCGCCGGGCGCGAGCTGTTCGACCAGGCCAGCGGCCGGTGCCTGTCGCCGCAGGATCGGCGCCTGGGCTGCGTCTTTCAGGACTACGCGCTGTTTCCGCACCTGACCGTGCGCCAGAACATCGCCTTCGGGCTGCACCGCAGCTGGCGCAACCCGCGGCGCGTGGCCCGTGATCCACGCGTCGAGCGCTGGATCGAGCAGTGCCGCCTGCAGGCGGTGGCCGGGCATTGCCCACACCAGCTGTCCGGCGGCCAGCGACAGCGCACGGCCCTGGCCCGCGCCCTGGTCAACGAACCTTCGGCCCTGCTGCTCGACGAGCCCTTTGCCGCGCTCGACAAGGGTCTGCGGCAGCGGCTGCGCGAGGAACTGCTGGAACTGCAGGTGACGCTGCAACTGCCCTTGCTGCTGATCACGCACGACGACGAGGACCTGCGTTGCCTGGCCCAGACCGTGGTGCAGATCGAAGGCGGGCGCGTGAGTGACGACGCCCTGATATCGCCGCCCCTGCACCCCCGGGCCCGACCCCAGGTCCGACCCCAGGGCTTGTGAGCCCGCGCGCAGCGTGAACGCCCGCGAGCACGCCGCACTGGCCCGCTATGCTTGCCCATCGCGGCACGCATCCTTCGAGTGCCGGCAACGCCCACCATGCCCACCCGAAAGACGCCCAAGCCACGCGCCATTCGACCGCCGCGCCAGCCCTCGGCCTTGCAGGTCCGGGGCTCGCTGTGGATCGCCGTCGATGGCCAGCCCCTGGGGGGCCACGGCCGCGTGGCCCTGCTGCGTGCCGTCGCCGAGCAGGGGTCGATCACCCAGGCCGCTCGGGCTTTCGGCATCAGCTACAAGGGCGCCTGGGATGCCATCGACACGATGAATCAGGTGTCCGGACTGCCGGTGGTCGAACGCATCACGGGCGGCCGCGGCGGCGGCTCGACCTGCCTGACCGAGCATGGTCGTCGACTCGTGGAGCGCTACGAACAGCTCGATGCGGTGCACCAGCGCTTCGTGCAACTGCTGGCCGACCACAGCATGGACCTCAGCCAGGATTTTTCGCTGCTCAAGGTGTTGAACATGAAAACAAGCGCGCGCAATCAATGGGCGGGGGTCGTCAGCGCGATCCGTGCCGGGGCCGTCAATGACGAGGTCGAAGTCCTGCTGCCTGACGGCACACGGCTGATCGCCATCGTCACCCGCGAAAGCACCGATGCCCTGGGCCTGCGCCTGCAGCAGACCGTGATTGCGCTCGTCAAAGCGCCGGCGGTGCTGCTGGCCACCGATCTGAACGGCGCCAAGGTGTCGGCCAGCAACCGGTTCGACGGCACCGTGCGCAGCGTGCGTCCCGGCGCCGTGAATGCCGAGGTCACGGTTGAATCGGCCGGGGGACTGCCCGTCGTGGCCATCGTCACGCAGGGCTCGGTCGAGGCACTCGGACTGCAGCCGGGCCAGCCAGTGACCGTGCTGGTCAAGGCGTCCGACGTGATCCTGGCCACGATCGGCTGAACCGCGGCGCAGCGCTGCGGCCGCTCAAGCTGCGGCCGTCGCCAGTTCCAGCATGCACAGCGACTGCGCCGTGCGCAGCGTGGTGGCCATCGGGTCGTGGCTCTGACCCAGCGGCACGCGGGCCGCATCGGCGGCAAAGGCGCTGAAGGCCGGCGTGATCTGCCAGGTTTCGGCCACACGCCCGAACAGGCGGTGCGCACGCTGCTGGAACGCCGCGGCAGCCTCGGCGCTGAACCGCGTCAGATCGGTCTGGCCGCCACGTTGCAGGGCGTGAAACAGCACGGTCCAGCCGGTGTCGAGCAGCAGGCCCGCCAGGTAACCGTCGAACGGCGACAGGCCCGCCTGGCGGGCGCCGCCGGCACAGTGGCGCGACAAGGCGTCGGCATGCTCCCACAGGCGGGGCGCCACGCTGGCCGTCAGCGTGCCTGGACTGGCCTGGTACATGGGGCGCAGCACGACCCGCGAGATGGCCATCTGCAGGCCTTCGACACCCAGGCGCTGGATGGCCTGGGCCAGGTCCTGCACCGGCCCCATGCGGCTGTAGTAGGCGCTGCCGGCCATGCGCAGCACCTCGGCGGCGACGATCGGATCCTTGGCGATGCGCTCGGACAGTGCGGCCACCGGCAGGTCATGCTGGCGCAGCATGGCGATCAGCTGCGGCACCACGCTGGCCGCGCGCGGCAGCAGTTCGGGCGGCAATGCCGGCTGCGCCAGCACCTGGTCGATCTGCGCCAGTGCCTGCTGCTCTTGCGGCGTCAGGCCAGGTTCCGCCAGCGGCGTGCCGAACAGCCAGCATAAAAAAGGCGGCCCTTCGGCCGCCGCTGCATCGGTTGCGATCTTCGCGCCGGCAAGCTTCGGCGGCGCATCGCCCGGCCCCGCCACGGCAGCCGGCCTCACGGCTGCCTTTGCAGCCGGCTGGCCACCCAGGAGGCGTGACAGCCAGCTCATGGCCGCTCAACGCTGCGCGATGGGCTGAACGTCGCGCGCCTTCGCGCCCGTGTACAGCTGGCGCGGGCGCCCGATCTTGTATTCGGGGTCGCCGATCATCTCGTTGAGCTGCGCGATCCAGCCCACGGTGCGTGCCAGCGAGAAGATGGCGGTGAACAGGCTCACCGGGATGCCGATTGCGCGTTGCACGATGCCCGAATAGAAATCGACATTGGGGTAGAGCTTGCGCGAGACGAAATAGTCGTCCTCGAGCGCGATCTTCTCCAGCGCCATCGCCAGCTTGAACAGCGGGTCGTCGTGCAGGCCCAGGGCCTCCAGCACCTCATGGCAGGTCTCGCGCATCAGCTTGGCGCGCGGGTCGTAGTTCTTGTAGACGCGGTGGCCGAAGCCCATCAGCTTGACGCTGCTGCCCTTGTCCTTGACCTGCTTGATGAACTCGCCGATCTTTTCGACACCGCCCTGGCGCTGGATGTCCTCCAGCATGTTCAGCGCCGCCTCGTTGGCGCCGCCGTGCGCCGGGCCCCACAGGCAGGCCACGCCGGCGGCGATGGCCGCGAAGGGGTTGGTGCCCGAACTGCCGCACAGGCGCACCGTCGAGGTCGACGCGTTCTGCTCGTGGTCGGCGTGCAGGATGAAGATGCGGTCCATCGCCCGCACCAGCACGTCGTTGGGCTTGTAGTCCTCGCACGGCGTGGCGAACATCATGCGCATGAAGTTGCCCGAATACGACAGGTCGTTGCGCGGGTACATGTAGGGCTGGCCGACGCCGTACTTGTAGGCCATCGCCACCAGCGTGGGCATCTTGGCGATCAGGCGGATCGCCGAGATCTCGCGGTGGCGCGGGTTGTTGATGTCGGTGCTGTCGTGATAGAAGGCCGACAGCGCGCCCACCAGGCCGGTCATCACCGCCATCGGGTGCGCGTCACGGCGAAAGCCGCGCAGGAAGAACTGCATCTGCTCGTTGACCATCGTGTGGTTGTTGACGAGCTTGTGGAAGTCCCTCTGCTGCACTTCGTTCGGCAGCTCGCCATAAAGTAGCAGATAGCAGGTGTCGAGAAAATCGCATTCCGTGGCCAGCTGCTCGATCGGGTAGCCGCGGTACAGCAGCTCACCCTTGTCGCCGTCGATGTAGGTGATGGTGCTGTTGCACGAGGCGGTGCTCAGGAACCCCGGGTCATACGTGAACTTGCCGGACTGGCCGTAGAGCTTGCGGATGTCGATCACGTCGGGCCCGATCGAGCCCTTGTAGATCGGCAGGTCCATGCTGGGGCTGCCGTCAGAGAACGACAGGGTGGCTTTCACGTCAGAGGGGGTCATCGCTTGGCCTTTCGGGTCAGGTCGTGATTGCAGGTGGCCGCCGCATCAGGGCCAGCACTTCGCGCACTTCGGGGCAATCGGCATCCCCCTCGGGCTCTCGGCGTGCCAGCAACAGGTCCAGCAGATCGTTGTCGGCCAGGTCCATCAGGATCTGTAGTCCTGCAGCCTGCCTTGTCGTGATCGTCTCCTCGTGGTGGCGAAAGAAGCGCTCGATGAACAGATCGTTCTCCAGCAAACCGCGGCGGCAACGCCACTTCAGCTTGCTCAAGGACCGTTCGTCGAGTCTCATGACGTCGTTCAGACCGCCCGGCGGACCATCAGCTCTTTGATCTTGCCGATCGCCTTGGTCGGGTTCAGGCCCTTGGGGCAGGCGTCGACGCAGTTCATGATGCTGTGGCAACGGAACAGCCGGTACGGGTCTTCCAGGTTGTCCAGTCGCTCACCGGTGGCCTGATCGCGGCTGTCGGCGATGAAGCGGTAGGCCTGCAGCAATCCGGCCGGGCCGACGAACTTGTCGGGGTTCCACCAGAAACTGGGGCAGCTGGTCGAGCAGCTGGCGCACAGGATGCACTCGTACAGGCCGTTGAGCTCGTCGCGCTCTTCGGGGCTTTGCAGACGCTCGGTCTCGGGCGGCAGCGTCTCGTTGATCAGGTAGGGCTTGATCGAGTGGTACTGCGTGAAGAACTGCGTCATGTCGACGATCAGGTCGCGCACCACCGGCAGGCCCGGCAGCGGCTTGAGCACCACCGTGCCCTGCAGCTCGCGCATGTTGGTCAGGCAGGCCAGGCCGTTCTTGCCGTTGATGTTCATGGCGTCCGACCCGCACACGCCTTCGCGGCAGCTGCGGCGAAAGCTCAACGACGGGTCGATCGCCTTGAGCTTCATCAGCGCGTCGAGCAGCATGCGTTCGCTGCCGTCGAGCTCGACCTCCAGCGTCTGCATGTACGGTTTGGTGTCCTTGTCCGGGTCGTAGCGGTAGATCTGGAAACTGCGCTTGGTCATGTTCGGGTTGCTTTCCTGCGCGATCAGAAGGTGCGCACTTTCGGGGGTACGCTGTCGACGGTCAGCGGCTGCAGCTTGACCGGCTTGTAGTCCAGGCTGTTGGTGGCCGATGACCACAGCGTGTGCTTGAGCCAGTCGCGGTCGTTGCGGCCGAGCGGAAACTCGGGATCGTCGGCGCCGCGCTCGTAGTCCTCGACCGTGTGCGCGCCCCGGCATTCCTTGCGCGCCGCGGCCGAGACCATCGTCGCCTGCGCGCACTCGATCAGGTTCTCGACCTCCAGCGCCTCGATGCGGGCGGTGTTGAAGACCTGGCTCTTGTCCTTGAGCGTGATGGCCTGGACGCGCTTGCGCAACGCGGCGATCTGCGTCTTGCCTTCGTCCATGGTGGCCTGGGTACGGAACACGCCCGCGTGCAACTGCATCGTGCTGCGGATGTCGCCGGCCACGTCCTGCGCGTATTCGCCGCTGGTGCTGGCGTCCAGCCGCGCCAGACGCGCCAGCGTGCGGTCGGCGGCGTCGCCCGGCAGCGGCTTGTGCAGCTTGCTCTTGTTGTTGAACTCGACGATGTGATTGCCCGCGGCGCGGCCGAAGACCAGCAGGTCGAGCAGCGAGTTGGTGCCCAGCCGGTTGGCGCCGTGCACGCTGACGCAGGAGCATTCGCCCACCGCATACAGACCGTTCACGACGGTGTTGGGGTCACCGTTCTTCGGCGTCACCACCTGGCCGTGGATGTTGGTCGGGATGCCGCCCATCTGGTAGTGGATGGTCGGCACCACCGGGATCGGCTCCTTGGTGATGTCGACGTTGGCGAAGTTGTGGCCGATCTCGAACACGCTGGGCAGGCGCTTCATGATCGTCTCGGCGCCCAGGTGCGTCATGTCGAGGTTGATGTAGTCCTTGTTCGGACCGCAGCCGCGCCCTTCCTTGATCTCCTGGTCCATGCAGCGCGAGACGAAGTCGCGCGGCGCCAGGTCCTTCAGCGTCGGCGCGTAGCGCTCCATGAAACGCTCGCCGTTGACGTTGCGCAGGATCGCGCCTTCGCCCCGGCAGCCTTCGGTCAGCAGCACGCCGGCGTTGTGCACGCCGGTCGGGTGGAACTGCCAGAACTCCATGTCCTCGAGCGGGATGCCGGCGCGCGCGGCCATGCCCAGGCCGTCGCCGGTGTTGATGTAGGCGTTGGTGCTGGCCGCAAAAATGCGGCCGGCACCCCCGGTGGCCAGCATCGTGGTCTTGGCCTGCAGGATGTGCACCTCGCCGGTTTCCATCTCCAGCGCGATGACGCCCAGCACGTCACCCGACGCATCGCGGATCAGGTCCAGCGCCATCCACTCGACGAAGAAGTTGGTGCGCGCGGCCACGTTGCGCTGGTACAGCGTGTGCAGCATCGCGTGGCCGGTGCGGTCGGCCGCGGCGCAGGCGCGCTGCACCGGTTTTTCACCATAGTTGGCGGTGTGGCCGCCGAACGGGCGCTGGTAGATCGTGCCGTCGGGGTTGCGGTCGAAAGGCATGCCGAAATGCTCGAGCTCGTACACGACCTTGGGCGCCTCGCGGCACATGAACTCGATCGCGTCCTGGTCACCCAGCCAGTCCGACCCCTTGACGGTGTCGTAGAAGTGGTAGTGCCAGTTGTCCTCGGACATGTTGCCCAGGCTGGCGCCGATGCCGCCCTGCGCGGCCACCGTGTGCGACCGTGTCGGGAACACCTTGGAAAGCACGGCCACGTTCAGCCCGGCCAGCGCCAGCTGCAGCGACGCGCGCATGCCCGAGCCGCCGGCACCGACGATGACGACGTCGAACTTGCGCTTGCTCAGCGATGAAGTAGAAGCCATGGGTTCAAAGTCTCCAGAGCACTTGCAGCGCCCAGCCGGCGCAACCCACCAGCCACACCAGCGTGGCCACCTGCAGTGCAAGGCGCAGGCCCATGGGCTTGATGTAATCCATCCAGATGTCGCGCATGCCGACCCAGGCATGCCACAGCAGCGAGACGATGACGACGAAGGTCAGCAGCTTCATCCACTGGGCCGAGAAGATGCCGGCCCATTTGTCGTAGCCCATCTCGCCGGGCATCAGCACCTGCACCAGCACGACCAGCGTGAACAGCGCCATCAGCGTGGCGGTGATGCGCTGACTGAGCCAGTCGCGCATGCCGTAGTGCGCACCGACGACGATGCGCTTGGAACCGTAGTTGACCGACATGGTGTTGTCCTCAGTACAGGCCGAACAGCTTGGCACCCAGCGCCAGCGTGAGCAGCAGGCTCAGCACCAGCGTGAACAGCGCAGACGTGCGACCCTGCACCTTGCTCACGCTGTGCGTGGCGTCCATCCACAGGTGGCGCACGCCGGCGATGAAGTGGTGCAGATAGGCCCAGATCAGACCCAGCGTGACCAGTTTGACGATCAGGCCCGGCACCACGCCGATGCCCGAGACGAAGGCGGCACTGAATCGCTCGTACGAGACCTCACTGCTCAGGCTGGTGTCGAACAGCCAGATGATGAAAGGCATCAGCAGGAACATCAGCGCGCCGCTGATGCGGTGCAGGATCGACACGAGGCCGGCCAGCGGCAGCCGGTAGCTGGCGATGTCGGTGATGTGGATGTTGCGGAAGACCGGGCGTGGAGGGGTGGCCATACTTGTCATCGCTTCGCTGTCGTCGTTCGTTGGGGTCGCGACCGCTCGGGGTCTGCGGTGGGTGCGGCATGGTCGCCGACGCAGGGAACCAATGAAATTCTATTGCAATGCAACAGGCTTACGTGGAACTGGTCGGCCGATGACCCTGCGACCGCCGCCGCGACGGCCGACCGGCATCAGTTGAGCGCATTGCGGTAGTGGAAGCGACCGGTGTGGTACAGGCCGCGGCGCAGCTCGACCGGCTGGTCGCCGTAGGTGAACGACAGACGCTCGACCAGCAGCAAGGCCGAGCCCGGCGCCACGGCAAGCAGCGCCGCCTCATCAGCGCTGGCCGTGACGGCGCGGATCTTCTCTTCGGCGCGAATCATGCGCACGCCGAATTCGGTTTCGAACAGCCCGTACATCGGCCCGCGCCAGCCGGCCAGCTTGTCGGCCGTCAAGCCCTTGAACAGCGGGCCCGCCAGCCAGATCTCGTCCAGCACCACCGGCTGCACAGGCTCCGCACCCGCGGACAGCAGCAAGCGCCGCACCTGCACCGCCGCCTCGCCGGCTTTCAGGTCGAGCGCGCGTGCGATCTCGGCCGGCGCGCGCATGCGGCGGCATTCGAGCAGGCGGCGCTGCAGGCGGCCGTCGCCACCGTCGTCGGGCATCAGGCGCAAGAAGCGGTACTGCGTGCGCTGTTCGGCGTGCGTGGCGACGAAGGTGCCCTTGCCTTGCCGGCGCACGAGGTGGTTCTCCTGTGCCAGCTCGTCGATGGCCTTGCGCACCGTGCCCTGGCTGACCTTGAAGCGCCCGGCCAGCTCGATCTCGCTGGGGATCATTTCGCCGGGCTTCCATTCGGCCGCCTGCAGGCTGCCCAGCAACAGCCCCTTGATCTGCTGGTACAGCGGGCTGAACGACGGCGCAGTGCCGCCTTCAGCCGGGCCCGGCTTGTCGATTTCGGTGCGGGCGAAGCTGCTGGCCATCACACGATTGTCTTATAGAAGACTTCAGGGTCGCGTCAGGGTGCGCGCACTAGAATGCCGGCCATCTTTCCACCCCTTGCCACCCCCACCCCAGGAGCCCTCCCATGAGCAAGAAACCCGTCCGCGTCGCCGTGACCGGCGCAGCCGGCCAGATCGGCTACGCCCTGCTGTTCCGCATCGCCTCGGGAGAAATGCTGGGCAAGGATCAGCCCGTCATCCTGCAACTGCTCGAGGTGCCGATCGAAGGCCCGCAGAAGGCACTGAAGGGCGTGATGATGGAGCTGGAAGACTGCGCCTTCCCGCTGCTGGCGGGCATGCAGGCGCACAGCGACCCGATGACCGCCTTCAAGGACATCGACTACGCGCTGCTGGTCGGCTCGATGCCGCGCAAGGCGGGCATGGAGCGCGCCGAACTGCTGTCGATCAACGGCAAGATCTTCATCGGCCAGGGGCAGGCGCTGGACCTGCAGGCCAGCCGCAACGTCAAGGTGCTGGTGGTCGGCAACCCGGCCAACACCAACGCCTACATCGCGATGAAGAGCGCGCCCGACCTGCCGCGCGAGAACTTCACCGCGATGCTGCGCCTGGACCACAACCGCGCGCTGAGCCAGATCGCCGCCAAGACCGGCAAGCCGGTGGCCAGCATCAAGAAGCTGGCCGTATGGGGCAACCACTCGCCCACCATGTACGCCGACTACCGCTTCGCCACCATCGACGGCGCGAGCGTGAAGGACATGATCAACGACCAGGTCTGGAACAAGGACGTGTTCCTGCCCACGGTGGGCAAGCGCGGCGCCGCCATCATCGAGGCACGCGGCCTGTCGTCCGCGGCATCCGCCGCCAACGCCGCCATCGACCACATGCACGACTGGGCGCTGGGCACGAACGGCGACTGGGTGACCATGGGGGTGCCCAGCAACGGCGAATACGGCATTCCCAAGGACGTGATCTTCGGCTACCCGGTGACCTGCGAGGGCGGTAAGTACAGCATCGTTGCCGGCCTGCCGATCGATCCCTTCAGCCAGGGCTGCATCGACAAGACGCTGGCCGAACTGATCGGCGAGCAGGACGGCGTCAAGCACCTGCTGTAAGTCGGCAGCCACAAGCTGTGGCGAGCGCAAGGCCAGCGACGGGCCGGGCACCGCAGGGTTCCCGGCCCGCTCGTCTTCAGCCCCGGTGCAGCGATCGCGCTGCGGCCTGGCTGGCGCCGAAATAGGCCTTGATTGCCGCGGTGAAGCGCTCGCGGCTGTGCTGGCGGCGCTCGAGCAGGCCGACGTGGCGCTGCACCTTCACCCGCGGCAGCGGCACGACGCGCAGCGCCTTGTCGCTGGCCCACTGCAGGTTGGCCAGCTGCGGCACCACCGACACGCCAAAGCCCTGGCGCACCAGCGCCACGATGGCCTCGACCGAGTTCAGCTCCATGCCTTCGTTGACCTGGGCCCGGCATTGCGTCAGCACTTCGCCCACCAGATGGCCGGTCCAGGTGCTGCGGTCGAAGCGCATGAACGGGCAGCTGGTCAGCATCTGCAGCGGCGCCGCCGGCAGCGTGAAGTGCGGCCGCCGCGGCACGATCAGCACCATCGGTTCACTGTACAGCGGGGTCCATGCGAGTGACATCGACAGCCGCACCGGCGGCTGCGTGACCACCGCGGCATCGAGTTCGCCGCGCTCGACGCGGGCCGCAAAGTCCGCCGACTGGCCGGCGAACAGGCGCACGTCCAGCGCCGGGTGCTGGCGCTTGAGCGTCCACAGCGCATCCGCGAAGGCGCCCATCAGCGCCGACACCAGCGCGCCCATCACCACCGTGCCACCAAGCTCGCCACCGGCCGGGCGGCTGTTCAGCGCCTGGTAGCGGTCGACGATCTCCTTCATAGGCTCGACCAGCCGCCGGCCGTCGGTGTTGAGCACCACCGCGCGGCCGCTGCGGTCGAACAGGCTGAGCCCGAGTTCGGCCTCGAGTGCGCGCACCTGCAGGCCGACGGCGGCCGCGGTCAGGCCCACGTCCTGGCCAGCGGCGGCAAAACTGCCCAGTCGCGCCGCGCTGAGAAAGGTCTGCAGGACTCGGATCGATGGCATTCGGATCGCCCTTCATTCGAAAGATCGGCTTGGTCTCAGCGTCAGAAAGATTCGCTTTTCCTTGCCCTCGGTCCAGTCTATCGTCTGCCGCTGAAGCCCCGGCGACCTGCCGGCCGCGCGCTCGATTCCGGACACCCACTCCCTCATGATTCCTGCCAACCCTCCAGCCGGCACGCGCGGCGCCGATCGTCTGGTGCAGTCGCTGCAGCGCGCCGGCGTGCGCTGCCTGTTCACGCTGTCGGGCAACCACATCATGCCGGTCTTCGACGCGCTGATCGGCAGCGGCATCCGGCTGATCCACACCCGCCACGAAGCGGCCACCGTGCACATGGCCGATGCCTGGTCGCGGCTGACCGGCGAGGTCGGCGTGGCACTGGTCACCGGCGGCCCCGGCCACGCCAACGCCGTGTCGGCGCTGTACACGGCGCAGATGGCCGAGGCCCCGGTGGTGCTGCTGTCGGGTCACGCGCCGAACAGCCAGCTCGGCATGGGCGCCTTCCAGGAAATGCGCCAGGCCGATCTCGCGGCGCCGGTGTGCAAGGCGTCCTGGACCTGCGCCGGCCCCGATGCCGTGGCACCCGACCTGGCGCGTGCCATGCAGATCGCACGCAGCGGCCGGCCCGGCCCGGTGCACTTGAGCCTGCCCAGCGATGCGCTCGAAGGCCGGGCCGACGCCGCCACCGTGCCGGCGCTCGAAGCCTTTGCCACCCACCATCAGTCACTGGGTTTCGCGCAGGCGCAGAAGCTGATGGCCTGGCTGCAGCGGGCGCAGCGCCCGCTGATTCTGGCCGGCCCGAGCGCCTGCACACGCAGCGGCCGCACCCGCACCGCAGCGCTGCAGGCCGCCTGCGGCGTGCCGGTGATCGGCATGGAAAGCCCGCGCGGTGTGGCCGACCCGGCCCTGGGCGCACTGGCCGAGATGCTGGTGCAGGCCGACGCCGTGCTGCTGCTGGGCAAGCGGCTGGACTTCACCCTCAAGTTCGGCCAGGCGCCGACCTTTGCTGCCGACGCACGCTGGGCCCAGGTCGACGCCGACGAGCCAGAGATCGAACGCAGCCGGCGTGCGCTGGGCCCGCGGCTCGAGATCACCGAGCAGGCCGATCTGCCGTCGGCGCTGATGGCGCTGCAGCACGCGGCGTCGACACCGGTTGCCGACTCCGGCTGGTTGTCCGCCGTGCGCAGCGCGGTCGACTGGCGTCCGCCGCAGTGGTCGACGGCCAGTTCCACCCAGCCAGCCCGGCTGCACCCGGTGCAGGCGCTGAAGCCCCTGCAGGCCCTGCTCGACAGCCACCCCGATGCGGTCTTCGTCAGCGACGGCGGCGAGATCGGCCAATGGGCACAGGCCTGCCTGCGGGCACCACAGCGCGTGCTCAACGGCGTCGCTGGCTCGATCGGATCGGCCCTGCCATTTGCCCTCGCCGCACGCTGCGCGCTGCCGCCTGAAGTACCGGTGGTGGCGGTGTCGGGCGACGGCAGCATCGGTTTTCATCTGAGCGAATTCGATACCGCTGTGCGCTACCGGCTACCAGTCGTGGTGTTGGTCGGCAACGACGCGCGCTGGAATGCCGAGCACCAGATCCAGCTCAAGGACTACGGCCCCGAGCGCCTGATCGGCTGCGAACTCGAGCCCACGCGTTACGACCTGGCCACCGCGGCACTGGGCGGGCATGGTGAATGGGTGGTCGACGCCCAGGCCCTGCCGGCGGCGCTGCAACGCGCTCAGGCCAGCGGCCTGCCGGCCTGTGTCAACGTGATGATCGAAGGCCTGCCGGCGCCGCTGCTGCGCCGACCGGCCCCCTGAGCTGCACGATGTCGACCACCCTGGACGTGAGCATCTGGCGAGGTCGTGACGACGGCCGCTTCGTGCACTACGAAGTGCCGCGCCGCGACAGCCAGACCGTGCTGGACGTGGTGACCCATGTGCAGCGCCAGCTCGACCCCACGCTGAGCTACCGCTTTGCGTGCCGAGTCGGCATGTGCGGCTCGTGCGCGATGACGGTCAACGGCCAGGCACGCTGGACCTGCCGCACCCATGTGTCCAAGGTCGTCGGCAGCGACGGCCGGCTGGAGGTGGCGCCGCTGGCGCACCTGCCGGTGATCAAGGACCTGGCCACCGACATGAGCGGCTTCTTCGACAAGTGGGCGCGTGCCCAGGGCCAGTTCAGCGGCAGCCGCACGCGGCATGACGAGTTCGCCCGCGTGCAGCCGGCGTCGGCAGAACGCCAGGCCGCCGATGCCGGCATTGAATGCATCGGCTGCGCGGTCTGCTATGCCTCGTGCGACGTCGTCGCGCAGCGCCCCGACTACCTGGGCCCGGCGGCGCTGAACCGCGCCTGGACCCTGGTCAACGACGAACGCGACACGCGACAGACCGAGCGCCTGCGCGCGGTGGCCGGCGACGCCGGCTGCCACGCCTGCCACACGCAGGGCTCGTGCACCGAGCGTTGCCCCAAGCAGATTTCGCCCACGCAGTCCATCGCCGGCCTCAAGCGCACGGTGGCGCGCGCTGCCATCCGGGGCAAGCTGTGAATGGCGCCAGCGCGAGCCACGCCCTGGGCGTCGCCCAGGCCCGGCGCTGGTACTGGCAGCGCATCAGCGCGATGGTGCTGGCGCTGTGTGTGCTGGGCCATCTGGCGGTGATGATCTACGCCGTGCGCGGCGGCCTGACCGGCGCCGAGATCTTGGGCCGCACCCAGGGCCACTGGGGATTTGCGCTGTTCTACGGCACCTTCGTGCTGGCCTGCTCGGTACACGTTCCGCTGGGTCTGGCCAGCATTGCCCGCGAATGGCTGGGCATGGGTGAAACCGCCGCACTGTGGCTGGCCCGGGCCTTCGGCGTGCTGCTGCTGGTGAGCGGCCTGCGCGCGGTCGTGGCCGTGTTCACGGCGGGGTTGTGATGCGCCGCAACGACATCCGCGCACACAACCACCCGGCTTGGTGGGCCTACCTGGTGCACCGCCTGTCCGGGCTGGCGCTGGGCCTGTTCCTGCCGCTGCACTTCTGGGCACTGGGGCGCGCGCTGCAGGGCGAACCGGGGCTGGAGACCTTCTTGCGCTTTGCCGACCATCCGCTGGTCAAGTTCGCCGAGTGGACGCTGGTGCTGCTGCTGGCGCTGCACCTGGCTGGTGGCCTGCGGCTGCTGCTGATCGAGTTCGGGCCCTGGAACGGCTTGCGCAAGAATTGGATCGCAGCCGGGGCCGGATTCGGCCTGGCGACCAGCCTGGCCTTTGCCCTGGCGCTGCTGGGCTGACGACAGCCCTCGACCCATTGCTCTAGAAACCGACCCATGGAGACATCGATGACCTTTGCCAAGACCCTTCAACGACGTGCCCTGTGCCTGCTGGCCGCTGCCGCCCCGCTGGCGCTGCTGGCCGTGCCGGCCGCGGCGCAGACCTGGCCGACCCGATCGGTGACGATGATCGTGCCCTTCGTCGCCGGTGGCAGCACCGACGTGGTGGCGCGCATGCTCGGCCAGAAGCTCAGCGAGATGTGGGGCCAGACCGTGATCATCGAGAACCGCAGTGGCGCTGGCGGCAACATCGGCACCGTCGTGGTGGCCAAGGCGCCCGCCGACGGCTACATGCTGCTGATGGCCTCGGGCAGCATCTTCACGGTCAACCCGCACCTGTACTCCAGCCTGCCCTTCGACCCCAAGAAGGATTTCACGCCGATCACCAACGTGGCCACCGGACCGATGGTGGTGTCGGTGCCGGCGAACAGCGAGTTCCGCGACTTCAAGGGCCTGATCGCCAAGGCCAAGGCCGACCCGGGCAAGGTCAACTTCGGCTCGGCCGGCCCCGGCAGCCAGGTGCACATGGCCGCCGAGCGCGTGGCCTTCACCACCGGCGTCGATCTGACGCACATCCCTTACAAGGGCGAGTCGGCGGCGCTGACCGACCTGATGGCCGGGCAGGTGCAGGTGGTGGTGGGCAACATCGCAGCCGCCACGCCGCTGATCGCCGGCGGCAAGCTGCGCGGCCTGGCCGTCACCAGCGCCGAGCGCAGCAAGATGCTGCCCGATGTGCCCACGGTGGCTGAAAGCGGCTACCCGGGGTTCGAGAACACCGGCTGGTTCGGCCTGCTGGCACCCGCCGGCACGCCACAGGCGGTGATCGACCGCGTGGCCAGGGACACTGCCACCGTGCTGGCGAAGAAGGACGTGGCCGAACGCCTGCAGGCGCTCGGCATGCAGGGCGTGGGCAACTCGCCGCAGGCACTGGGCAGTGCGATCGACGCCGAATCCAAGGTCTGGGCCGAAGTGATCAAGAGCCGCAAGATCAAGGTGAACTGAGGTCAGGCCATGCAACTCGATCCCGCGACTGTCGAAGAGGCGGCCAAGCAGCTGTACATCCGCGCGCTGAAAGACCTGCCGCCCGACATCAAGGCCGGCTTCGGCCGGCTGGTGGACCGCGAGACGGTGCCGACGGCGCAGGGTGTGCTGGCCACGATGCTGCGCAACATCGACGTCGCCGAGGCCACCGACAACCTGCTGTGCCAGGACACCGGCATCCCGATCTACAACCTGCACGTCGGGCCTGGCGTGCTGTTCGACGGCCAGGCGGTGCTGGCCGCAATACGCCGCGGCTGCGAACGCGCCACGCGTGAATACCCGCTGCGCAGCTCGGTCGTGCACCCGCTGACGCGGCGCAACGAGCACAGCTCTTGCGGCATCGGGGTGCCGGTGGTGCATGTCGACTTCGACGCCCCGGCCGGGCAGGTGCAGATCGAGATGGTGCCCAAGGGCAGCGGGTCGGAGAACAACTCGTTCCTGAAGATGGCCGTGCCGGCCGAGGGCGTGGATGCGATCAAGACCTTCGTCATCGACTGCGTGCTGGCTGCCGGCGGCAAGACCTGCCCGCCGACCATCGTCGGCGTCGGTCTGGGCGGCACGTCCGATCTGGCCGTGGCGCTGGCCAAGCGCGCCGCCACGCGCCCGCTGGGCAGCCACTGTGCCGACGCCGACGGCGCGGCGCTGGAAGCCCAGCTGTCGGTCGCCGTCAACCAGCTGGGCGTGGGCCCACAGGGGCTCGGCGGTGACTCCACGGCCTTTGCCGTGCACATCGAACTGGCGGCCACGCACATCACGATGAACCCGATCGCTGTGAACATGCAGTGCCATTCGGCGCGACGCGCGCGCGCCACCTTCACGCCCGAAGGCGTTACCTACGGCTTCTGAAAGAGCACCGCCATGGCCCACCACGTGCTCGAGATGCCGATCAGCCAGGCGCAGGCGCGCGCGCTGAAGGTCAACGACACCGTCACGCTGCAGCACCGGCTGTTCGGCATCCGCGACGCCACGCAGATCCACATGTTCGACCGCGGCCGCCGCACGCGGCTGGATCTGGCCGGGCATGCCGTGATCCACACCGCGCCCAATGTGCGCAAGGTCGTGCCCGATGCCGTTCATCCTTCGGGTTATGCCCCGGTCTGCATCGGCACCACCACGTCCGACCGCATGGAGCGCTTCACGCGGCCGCTGATGGAACGTGAAGGCGTGCGCCTGATCATCGGCAAGGGCGGCCTGCGCGAGGCGTCGGCCGCGGCCTTTGCCGAGCTTGGCGGCGCCTACCTGGCCATCGTCGGTGGCACCGCGGCGCTGGAGACGACCTGGATCGAGCAGATCGAGGACGTCGACCTGGACGACCTGAACCCCGAGTCGCTGTGGCAGTTCCGCATCCGCGACTTCGGCCCGCTGCTGGTGGCGATGGACAGCCACGGCGGCAGCCTGTACAGCGTGGTGCGCGACGACGCGCAGGCGCGCCGCGCCCAGGTGCTGGCCGGGCTGGGTGTGAAGACATGACGGCGGCGCCCGCGCCGGCTGCAGACCGACATCCTGATCCTGGGTTCGGGCGGGGCCGGCCTGTTCGCCGCGCTGCACGCGCACCAGCAGGCACCCGAGCTGAAGATCACCGTGGCCGTCAAGGGTTTGCTGGGCAAGTGCGGCTGCACGCGCATGGTGCAGGGCGGCTACAACGTGGCGCTGGCCGAAGGTGATTCGGTCGAGCGCCATTTCATGGACACCATCGAAGGCAGCAAGTGGCTGGCCGACCAGGACCTGGCCTGGACCCTGGTGACGCAGGCGGTGGAGCGCATCCACGAGCTCGAGAACGAGCTCGGCTGCTTCTTCGACCGCAACCCCGACGGCACGGTGCACCAGAAGGCCTTTGCCGGCCAGACCTTCGACCGCACGGTGCACAAGGGCGACCTGACCGGCATCGAGATCATCAACCGCCTGGCCGAACAGGTTTGGGCGCGCGGCATCGACCGGCTGGAAGAACACCGCGCGATCGAACTCATCAAGACCGCCGACGGCAGCGCGCTGGCCGGCGTGCTGATGATCGACATGCGCAGCGGCGAATTCGTCTTCGTGCAGGCCCGGGCCGTGCTGCTGGCCACCGGCGGCGGGCCTACGATGTACAAGTACCACACGCCATCGGGCGACAAGACCTGCGACGGCCTGGCGATGGCGCTGCGCGCCGGCCTGCCGCTGCGCGACATGGAGATGGTGCAGTTCCACCCCACCGGCCTGCTCGCCGGCAGCGACACGCGCATGACCGGCACGGTGCTGGAAGAAGGCCTGCGCGGCGCCGGCGGCTGGCTGCTGGACGGTCAGGGGCAACGTTTCATGTCACGCTACGACGAGCGTGCCGAACGTGCCACGCGCGACATCGTGTCGCGATCGATCTTTGCCGAGATGCGTGCCGGCCGCACCAGCCCTAACGGCGGCGTCTACCTGCAGATGTCGCACCTGGGCCCCGACAAGGTGAAGCGCCAGTTCAAGGGCATGGTCGAGCGCTGCGCCGATTGCGGCTTCGACCTGGCGGGCGACCGCGTCGAGGTGGTGCCGACGGCGCACTACCTGATGGGCGGGCTGGTCTTTCGCGCCGACTGCGGCACCGATCTGGGCGGCCTGTTCGCGGCCGGCGAGGACACTGGCGGCGTGCACGGTGCCAACCGCCTGGGTGGCAACGGCGTGGCCAATTCCACCGTGTTCGGCGGCATCGCCGGTGACACCATGGCCGGCTGGGTGCGCGAGCACGGCCGCTGGTCGGCGCCCGACGAAACGACCATCGCACGCAGCCTGGACTGGCATCTGGCCCCTTTCGCACAAGCGCCAGGCAACCTGGAGACGGTGCGTGACGCGCTCTTCGACTGCATGTGGCAGGACGTGGGCATCCTGCGCACGGCCGATGCGCTGCAGCGCGCGCTGCGCACGCTGGCCGAGCTGGACGCGCTGCTGTCGCGCACCGGGGTTGCGCCCGCGGCCGACGGCGACCGTGCCTTTCACCTGGCCTGGCACGACTGGATCAACCTGAAGAACCTGCTGGCCACCAGCCGCGTGATCGCCACTGCGGCGCTGGCGCGCGAGGATTCTCGCGGCGCGCATTTCCGTGAGGACCATCCCCACACCGGTGATCTGCCGGGCTCGACCTACACCGTGGTCACGCAGCAGGGCCAGGCCTTGCATATCGACCGCCGGCCGGTGCAGTTCACCCGCGTGGCGCCCGGACAGTCCCTGTTGACCGCCGCACTCGACGTCAGCGCTTCGTGACCTTGCTGCCCTGGCCCGAGCTGCTGGGGGTGGCACTGACGGTGCTGCTGGCCTATTCGGTCTTCGGCCTCACCGGCTTCGGCGCCAACGTTGTGGCCCTGCCCCTGCTGGCACACGTGCTGCCGCTGAAGTTCGCAGTGCCGATGCTGCTGGTATTGGACCTGTTCACCGCGTCGACGCTGGGGCTGAAGAACCGCAAGCGCATCCAGTGGCACGAGATGCAGCGGCTGCTGCCCTGGCTGCTGCTGGGCATGCTGATTGGCGTCACGCTGCTGTCGAAGGCCCCTGAGTCGGTGTTGCTGGGCTGCCTGGGCACATTCGTGCTGGCCTATGCCGGCTGGAGCCTGCTGTCCAAGGGCCCGCCGCGGCCGACGTCGACACGCTGGGCCCTGCCGGCCGGCCTGGTGGGCGGCACCTTCACCGCGCTGTTCGGCACCGGTGGCCCGGTCTATACGCTGTACCTGGCGCGCCGCCTGGCCGATGTGGCCGACCTGCGCGCCACCATGGGCGGCATCGTCTTCGGTTCGGCACTGGTGCGGCTGGTGCTGTTCACCGCGGGTGGCTTCTACAGCCAGGCCGGGCTTCTGACGCTGGCCGCGGTGCTGGTGCCCTGCGCCTTTGCCGGCTACCTGATCGGCAGCCGCATGCACACCCGGCTGTCGCCGCAGCGCCTGGTGCAGGCGGTGTGGCTGCTGCTGGTGGTCAGCGGCAGCAGCCTGCTGTTGCGCAGCTGGCGCGGCGGCTGACGGGCGCGGCGCCGGCCGGCCGGCCGGCCGGCGCACCGGATACTGCCTTCCCCCTGGGGTCGGGCCAGCCCGACCCGCCGTGGCCGCTTTGCCGGCCCGTTGCCGTACTTCCGATCAGAGGGTGCCCTGCGGCACCCCGACACCGGGAGTAAGACATGCATCGCAAGACCTCATCCCCGCTGCGCACGCTGGCCACCGCCCTCGCCCGTGCGGCACTGCTGGGCGCCTTGTTCGCCGGCATCACCGCCGGCGCGCAGACGCCGGCGGCCATCGACACCGCGGCCGCCTTCGACAACGCGCTGGTCGCCTACGAGCGCAACCACTGGGACAGCGCCTACGCCGCCTTCACGGCGCTGGCCGACCAGGGCCACCCCGAAGCCGCACGCCTGGCCTTGCAGATGTGGCGGCATGGGCCCGGGCTGTACCGCCAGTCGTTTCCCGCCAGCGCACACCAGCTGGCCCGCTGGTCACGCGTGTGGCGCTGTGGTGCCAAGGGTGAGCCCCTGCGCGCCTGCCAGCTGGCGCTGCAACAGCCCTGAGTGCCGACGGGCTGCCACCAGCTGCGGTGGCCTGTCGTTTCGGGTGCAGATGCGGCAGCGCGGGTGTTCGCCTATCGTCGGACCTCGAAGATCAACCCGAGGAGACCCGACATGTTCACGACAACCCGCCAGCTGACCGCCGGGGCGGCAGCCCTGCTCAGCGCCGGCGCCACGATCGCGCAGGTTTCGACGTTCGACCTCAGCAGCAAGCTGCTGACCATCCCTTCGGTCAGCGTCGGCAGCAGCACCTTTGCCGACGTCAGCTTGCTGGCTGACGACAACTTCGTCTTTTCGCTGCGCGGGGCCACCGAGCAGAAGCCGGCCGGGCCCGGTGTCGCCACCTACGACCTCGGCCGAGGCGTCGTGATCCTCCCGGCGGTACAGGTCGGCGCCGACACCTATCTCGACGTGACCCTGGCCGACAGCGGCAACAACACCTTTGCCCTGCAAGGCGCCACGCTGCTTGCGGCCGCCACGCTGGCCGAGATCAAGGCCTTCGCGGCGTCCTACGATGCGTTGTGGGCGCGCGCCGTGCCAGCGAGCGGCGCCATGGCGACGTCGATGATGGACGCCTGCTACCGCAGCAGCGGCCGCACCCGGGCCTGGTTGACTGCTGACTTCGACCAGGACCTGGCAAGCTCGTTGGCGGCCGGGGCCTACAACGTCGGCGCCACGCGAACCAAGA
The DNA here is from genome assembly GCA_016707445.1 of Rubrivivax sp. GTDB lineage: Bacteria > Pseudomonadota > Gammaproteobacteria > Burkholderiales > Burkholderiaceae_C > Rubrivivax. The sequence continues at coordinate 667,954 of JADJHR010000001.1, read as the reverse complement.
TCCAAGTGCTGGCCTTGCGCAACCAGGCCAACGCCGATGGCAGCAGCCGGCGCGAAGTCGACGTGCAGTACGACATTGGGTACGCCGACGGCAGCCGCACGCGCGACGTGCGCGAGACGCTGATCTCGGGCAGCTCGGCCGGCACACCGGGCTGCGCCAGCGCGCAGAGCAGTGCGGGCTGGCGCTTTCTGGGCAACCAGCGCCTGGTCGGCTTTTCGCTCGATGCGCGCACCTTGCGCGAAGCGCGCCATTCGATGGCCACCGGCGCTGCGCTGAACCCCGAGGTGCGCTACCGCCGCGACATCCGCGTGCGCGTCAGCGACCCGCTGGCCAATGCCACCCACGTGGTGGTCAGCGGGCCGGGGCCGGGCGTCACCGTCAACGGCGTCAACCAGCTGTGGGCGTGGAAGATGGTGTCACCGTTCCTGATGCGCAGCGCGCCCGAGCTGGCGGGCAAGAGCGGCAACTACGTCAACTTCGAGGACGACGACGGCTTCCGCTATTGCGGCGTGAACGGCACCGGCACGCCGCAGGCCAGCCTGGCCGACTGCCTGACCTACGGCGCGCAAGGTGACAACTGGGGCTGGGGCTACACCAGCACCCCCGATGCGGCTGCTGACCAGGGCTTTGCCAACCAGGGCTGGGCGGTTGGCGGCGTGTACCGCATCGACGTCTACAACGACGATGGCTGGAAGACCGTGAACGGCCAGGCCGGCCGCACGCCGATTGCCACCTACTACGAAACCCTGAAGGCGCTGCCGCACACCTTTGTCGAGATGGCCGGCAGCGGCACCAGCCCGGCCACCACCGACCAGTTCGCGCGGCTGAACCTGGGCGCGCTGGGCGCGACCGGCGTGCTGGCGAACAGCAAATCGGCGACACCGGCAGCTCTCGCGCTGAGCTGGTCGACACAGCCCCCGCTGTCGACCCTGCAGCCGCTGCGGCTGGTGCAAGGCTGGGAGTATGCCGAGGGTCTGAAGACAGGCAGCGCCAGCGGTGCCAGCTGGCCGCGCGTGCGGCAGCTCACGAGCACCTATCCGGGGCCGACCGCGACGTCGGCGGCAGCCTGGCCGGCTGCGGCACGCCCTGCCGAAAGCAGCAGCCGCAGCTACCTGGAGTACCTGCTGTACTTCAGTGACCGCAACCAGGGCATCGTGCAGAGCCGGATCAGCTTCCAGTGACCCCGCGGCGCGGCGCTGGCCCCTTCGCGGGCGACAGTCCCCGCGCAGGCGGGGCCTGACGTCCCGCTCAGCCTTGCAGGCCGCGCCAGCGCTTGCAGGCGCTGGCCCCTTCGCGGGCGACAGTCCCCGCGCAGGCGGGGCCTGACGTCCCGCTCAGCCTTGCAGGCCGCGCCAGCGCTTGCAGGCGCTGGCCCCTTCGCGGGCGACAATCCCCGCGCAGGCGGGGCCTGACGTCCCGCTCAGGCTCCCAGCAGTTGGCCGCCGTCGACGATCAGGGTCTGGCCCGTGATCCAGCGCGCATGTGACGAGGCCAGGAACAGCGCCACCTCGGCGATCTCGTCGGGCGTGCCCAGGCGGCCGAAGGGGATGCTTTTCAGCGTGCGTTCGTACAGACCATCGGCGGCCTGTTTGCGCTGGTCCCACACGCCGCCCGGGAATTCGATCGAACCGGGCGCGATGGCATTCACGCGGATGCCCTGGCGAGACAGCATCGCGGCCTGGCTGCCGGTGTAGCTGTTCATCGCCGCCTTCGCCGCGGCATAGGGCGCCGACCGCGTGGACGGGCGGTAGGCCGAGATCGACGAGATGTGGATGATCGACGCACCGGCGCCGGCCTTGCGCAGCCAGGGCAGCGCCGCATGCGATGCGCGCACCATTGCCATCACGTCGACAGACAGCCCGGCGGCCCAGCCGGCCTCGTCGTCGCTCATGCCGAAGCCCGAAGCGTTGTTGACGAGCACGTCGATGCCCCCCAGCGCCGCAGCGGCTTCAGCGACGTAATGCTCGACCGAACTCGCATCGCCCAGATCGCATTGCGCGGCATGCACCCCGTGCCCGTGGGCGGCGATGTCGGCGCGCGCCGCCGCCAGCGCGTCGGCAGCACGCGCGCAGATCGAGACATCGGCGCCGCTGAAGGCGAAGTTGAGTGCAATGGCGCGGCCGATGCCGCGGCTGCCGCCGGCGACAAGCACGCGCTTGCCGGAAAAGTCGAAGGGCATGTTGGCGTCTCCAAGTGAAGCGGGCGAAGTCACGCCAGCATGCCACGCGGCATCGAACACCCCGCCGACCTCGAGTTGGCCATCTCTGCCGACCAGCGTTGCAAGCGTCGTGCCGGTGCGTCCGCCGGCGTGAATCTTCACCTTGGCCGCTGGCGCTGAATCCAGCACGGGGCGATCCGCGTCAGGGACATGCGGCAAACAGCCGCAATCCTCCCCAACCTCCGGAGCCCCCATGAACCAGCCGCTGACCCATTCGACGATTCGCCCCCTGCGCACCACGCGTTGCTTGCACCCAGTCCGCAAGCTGCTGGCCCTGGCAGCCGCGGCCGCGGCATTCGGCGCCCAGGCGGTGCCGGTGACGGTGTCGATCGGGGGCCTGCCGCCGGGCCTGAGCCCGGTGCTGACGGTGCAGCGCAATGTCTGCCCCGACGGCATGGGCTTCAAGAGCAACCCCTCGCAGGACCTTGTCGAACAGACGCTGACCACCTTCGAGCGCATCACCTTGCCGGGCGGGCAACTGACGATCCGGCCCCGCCTGATCACCCGCTACACGGCCAGCTTCGACACGCCGGCCACGCCGGCGCAGAGCAACGACCCGATCGAGGTGCAGTGCTCGCGCGTCGGCATCAATGCCGACCTGTTTCGCTTTGGCCTGCGCCTGTCGGGCGCCAACGGCCTGGGCCAAGCGGCCACGCTCAGCGGCTTCGTCGCGGACACGCCGCAGGCCGGGCCGATCGCCCTGAACCAGACCTTGAGCGCGCGCACCCGCAACCTGACCCTCGTCAACCAGCCGCAGGCCACGATGGCACGTGGCATGGTGCACCGGGTGACGGCCGACTTCAGCACCAGCCTGGGCACGGTGCAATCGCGCACGCTGGACCTGCTGCGACCGTCCAACCTGTTCTTCGGCGCCTTCACGCGCGTGGCCCGGCTGTTCGAGCGCGACGACGGCGTGGCCTGCGTGCTGGCCGGCCAGGTCACCCGGTGTCTGGGTGAGCCCGGGCCGGTCGAGGCGGGCGGCGTGATCCTGCGTGGCTTCAACCGCAACGGCACGGCGCGCTTCGATTTCGAGCTGGCGCAGTCGTTCAACCCGGGCAGCGTGCGCCTGAGCGCGAGCGCCAACGCCAGTGATCTGGCCCGCTACGTCGTCGATGCCAGCCTGCAGCAAATCGACCTGCTGCCCTGGCAGGCGCAGAGCCTGGACGTCACGGTGCAGTGATCGAGCAGGCCAGCATCAGGCCCAGACCACCGGCGCGCCCGACAGGTACCAGCCGTCGACCGCGTCGGCCACCTGGGCTTCGATGCAGGCGCGCTTGATCTTCATGGTCGGGGTCAGCGTGCCGGCCTCGATGCTCCAGGGTTCCTTCACCACCACCAGCATCTGCAGCCGTTCGTGGCTGGCCAGGCCGTCGTTGACCTCGTTCAGCAAGCGGGTCAAGGCCGTTTCCACGCGGTCACGCACGACCGGGTCGCCGAGTTGCGGGCGCAGGTGCTCGTCCAGCACCAGCACCGCATGCGCCGCGGGCTGGCCGACGCCCGCGACCAGCGACAGCTCGACCATCGGGTGCTCGTTCAAGCGGTTCTCGATCGGGGCTGGCGCCACGTACTTGCCCTTGGCGGTCTTGAAGAGTTCCTTCTTGCGTCCGGTCAGCACCAGCTGGCCCGATTCATCGTAACGGCCGAGGTCACCGGTTCGAAAAAACCCGTCTGCGGTGAAGCTCTGCGCGTTCAACTCGGGCAGCTTGTAGTAGCCGACCATCTGGCCCGGCGACTTCACCAACACCTCGCCGTCGTCGTCGATGCGGGCCTGCACATCGGCGAAGGGGCGGCCGACCGTGCCCACCGCCTGCGCACCGGGCTGGCCCGTGTGCGAATAGGCAAAGTCCTCGGTCATCGCGTAGCCCTCGTAGAGGTCCAGGCCCAGGCGCCGGTACCAGCGCAGCAACTCGGCGGGTAAGGGCGCCGAGCCACAGCCCGCACGCCTTACCTGCCCCAGCCCCAGCCCGTCCAGCACCTTGACACCGACCGCCGCCGCCAGCGCCGGGTTGGCCAGGGCGGCGTCGAGCTGCGCCGCCGGCATCCGGGCCAGCACCGCTTGCTGGAACTTGGTCCACAGGCGCGGCACCGAGATGAACCAGGTCGGCTGCGCACGCTGGATGTCGGACATGAAAGTGGCCAGCGATTCGCTGAAAAAGACCTGGGTGTTGCCGGCGATCAATGACGAACATTCGATCCAGGCGCGCTCGAAACAGTGCGCCAGAGGCAGATAGGAAATCACACGCTCGTTCTGCATCAAATCGCCGTCGCGCGACCTGCCCTGCGCGAGGATGCCGTTGGTGGCTGCCGTGATGCTGCGAAAACTCTGCATCACGCCCTTGGGCTGGCCGGTCGATCCCGAGGTGTAGAGCAGCATCGCCAGGTCGTCGGCCCAGCGTGCCGGCCGCCCGGGCAGCGGCGCGGTGCGCGCGACGATGTCGTCCCAGCGCTCGGCGCCGACATCGGGTTCGAGCACCGGCGCCAGCGGCAACGCGATGCAGGGCAGGCCGGCGGGCACGCCGCCGCGCTGCTGCGCCCAGGTGTCGAGCTTGCCGATGAACAGCAGGCTGGCCTCGCTGTGCTGCAGGACATAGCGCACGTTGTCGGCAGTCTCGGTGGGGAAGATCGCCACCGTGGTGCCGCCGGCCATCCAGATTGCCAGCTCGGCGATGAAGAAGTGGGCGCTGTTCTTGGCCAGCATCGCGATGCGCGCGCCCGGCGGCAGCTGCAGCGACTTCAGGTGCGCCGCCATGCGCCGTGACTGGTCCAGAGACTGCGCCCAGCTGTAGTCGACCACCTGGCCGCCACCCGTCGGCTGCGTCAGGAAGACGCGGTCGGGCTGTTCGACTTCGTGCTCGTAGACATGGTCGAGGATCAGGCGCGGTTCACTCATCAGGGCGTCTCCTGAAGTTTGGTCCGCGAGTGTGGAAGCGCGCCATCCCGAGGTCAATCGAGCCCGGCCCCGATTCAAGAGCTTGTCTGGCGGCGCCGCGGGCCAGGCCGAACCCAGTGTCTGGTCAACCGCCAGCGCCTGCCCCGGGCTCTCACTTCAACTGCCGGCCTAGCGCACCGGTCACGCGCCGCAGCAGCCAGCGCGGTGTGCTGCGCGCCGCCAGCGTGGCGGCCCGATTGACCAGGCCGGGCACGGCGATCACCTCGCCCTTCAGGCAGGCGCGGTATCCGGCTTCAGCCACCTCGTCGACGTTGCCGATCACGAAAGACGGCAGCGCTGCCAACCGCGGGTTGGCTTGTGCCGCCAGCTCGAGCATGCCGGTGGCAGTGATGCCCGGGCACAGTGCAGTGACGGTGATGCCGCTGTCGCGCAACTCTTCGGCCAGCGACTCGCTCAGCGACAGCACGTAGGCCTTGGTGGCGGCGTAGGTGGCCAGCCCGGGCACCGGCTGGAACGAGGCGATCGACGCCACGTTGAGCACGCGCCCGAAGCCGCGCCGCTGCATGCCGGGCAGCACCGCCGCCAGCAGGGCCGTCAGCGCCGACACGTTGAGATCGATCAGCGCCTGATGGGTGGCGGCGCCCTGGCCGGCAAAAGCGCCCTGCTCGAGCACGCCGGCGTTGTTGACCAGCACGTCGACGCGGCGGCGCTTGCGCTGCAGCTGTGCCACCAGGTCGGCCGCCGCACCGGGCTGCGCCAGGTCGGCCGGCCAGACCTCGGCCCTGGCGCCCGACTCACGCTTCAACTCGTCGGCCAGCGACTGCAGCTTGTCGGCCCGGCGCGCCACCAGAACCAGCCGGTGGCCGTCACGCGCAAAACAGTGCGCCAGCGCGGCACCGATGCCCGACGAGGCGCCGGTGATCAGCACGGTGTGGCGGACGGGGGCGGGCGCGGCTGACATGCCCGCATTCTGCGCCCCCTCAGTCAGCGCGCCCTGCACTCTGAGGAGACGCGCGGCCCAGCTTCGCACCACAAGCTCGCCCACCACGACGACCTGGGATCCGACATGATCGTACGATCGTTCATCGGCCTGGTCGCACTTTTGCTGCTGGCCGCAGGCCCGGTCACGGCGCAGCCGCGCTTCGACTTCGAACGCACGGCAACCCTTCTGCCCAAGACGGTTCTGCCGTCTCGTGTTCAACTGCGCCTGGATCTCGACCCCGCGAAGCCCACCTTCAGCGGTGACGTGACGATCACGCTGCGTGTGCGCAAGCCGGTGCCGGCCATCGTGCTGCACGCGCGGGACCTTCAGGCCGTGGACTATGCGTTCGCCATCGAGCACTGGCAGGCTCTGGCGCGACTGGCAGGCGATGGCGCGTTTGGCGGCAGCAGCTGGCTGTTGCCGGGCATTGTCTGGTGGCCCAGTGATCCGCAGATGGCACAGCGGCTGCTGCAGGACCAGCAGCGACTGGCCGGCGCCACGGGCGCGTCCACCGCCGAACGCGTCGCGGCCGGAATCCAGATCCGCTCGCGCCTGCGCGAACGCGAGGCTTCGGCCCTGGCCGCCGCGTTGGCCACGGTGTCGACACCCCACTGAGCCTGCAGAACGTTCTGCGGCGGACCTCCGCCGATCAAACGCCCCGCGCCATCGGCCACAAAACTGCACACAGGCACTGTGTCGAGTTCGGACTCAGTCGATCACTTCAGGCCAGTTCGTATGGAAGAACTGCCCCTCGGGCCGGTCGATGCGCTCATAGGTGTGAGCGCCGAAGAAATCACGCTGCGCCTGCAGCAGGTTGGCCGGCAGCCGTGCGCTGCGCAGGCTGTCGTAGTAGGCCAGTGACGCGCTGAAGGCCGGCACGGGAATGCCGGCCGACACCGCCAGCGCAACCACCTCGCGCCAGGGTTGCTGCGCGCGGCCCAGCACCTGCCGGAAATACGGCGCCAGCGCCAGGTTGGCCAGCGACGGATCGGCGCGGTAGACCTCGGTGATGCGTTCGAGAAAGCGCGCGCGGATGATGCAGCCGCCGCGCCAGATCGACGCGATGCCACCCAGGTCCAGGCCCCAGGCCTTCTTCTCGCCCATCGTGCGCAGCAGGTCCAGGCCCTGCGTGTAGCTGATGATCTTCGAGGCAAACAAGGCCTCGTGCACCTGGGCCACCAGCTGCGCCTTGGCCATGTTCAGCCGCGGCGTCGGCCCCGGCAGCTGCGTGGCCGCCACCTGGCGCAAGGCGCGCATCGACGACAGCACACGCGCCTCGACCGCGGCGTTGATGGTGCTGACCACCACCGCGTTCTCGGCGGCGTTGATCAGCGTCCAGCGGCCGGTGCCCTTCTGCCCGGCCTTGTCGACGATCAGGTCGACCAGCGGCCGGCCGGTGTCGGGGTCGATCTGCTCCAGCGCACGTGCAGTGATCTCGATCAGGTAGCTCTGCAACTCGCCGCGGTTCCAGTCGGCGAAGACGGCGGCGATCTCGGCCGCCGGCAGGCCCGCGGCCTGCAGCAGCGCGTAGGCTTCGCAGATCAGTTGCATGTCACCGTATTCGATGCCGTTGTGCACCATCTTCACGAAGTGCCCCGCACCGCCCGGCCCGATGTGGATGACGCAGGGCTGGCCGTCCACGCGCGCGGCGATGGCCTCGTAGATGGGGCGGATCTCGTCCCAGGTGCTGGCCGGCCCGCCGGGCATGATGCTGGGGCCCTTGCGCGCGCCTTCTTCACCGCCGCTGATGCCGGCGCCGACAAAGCGCAGGCCCTTGGCCGAAAGCTGCGCGTCGCGCCGTTCGGTGTCGGTGTACAGGCTGTTGCCGCCGTCGATGACGATGTCGCCGGCCTCAAGCAGCGGCAGCAGCTGTTCGATCACCGCGTCCACCGCGGCGCCGGCCTGAACCATCAGCTGCACCTTGCGGGGCCGGCACAGGCTGGCGACAAAGTCGGCCAGCGCATCGAAGCCCTGCAGCCGCTTGCCCGCGTGCTGCGCCAGGAAGTCGTGTGTGACGCTCGCGGTGCGGTTGTAGACGCTGACCGCAAAGCCGCGGCTCTCGACGTTGAGCACCAGGTTCTGGCCCATCACGGCCAGGCCGATCAGGCCGAAGTCATTGCATGGATTCATCCCCGCATCATGCCCTGTGCAGCGCCGCCCGCGCACGCCTGGACAGGCCGAAACCTGGCCTTCTATCGTCCTGTCAGAACGCTCGAATCCGGCATCCAGACCGCTGCCGGACAATCGCGGAACCCCGCCACGCGCTACGCTTGCAGTCCCACGTCCCACCGAGTGCCCGCCATGACCCGCACACACCCCCGCCAGGCCCTGTTCGACCCCGACGAGCGCGCCGTGCCGTCGTTGCCGGTGTGCGACCACTACGCCGGCGTGGCGCAACGCATGCACAAGAGCCTGGACCTGCAGGCCGAGATGGGCCCGGTGTTCGACGTCACGCTGGACAACGAGGATGGCGCGCCGGTGGGCGGCGAGGTCGACCATGCGCACCTGATCGCCGAGCTGCTGGCCAGCCCGTCCAACCGCTACGGACGGGTGGGCGTGCGCGTGCTGCCGGTCGATCACCCGCGCTTTGCCGACGTCGTGGCCATCGTGCTGGCGGCGGCGCGGCGCCCGGCCTACCTGATGCTGCCCAAGCCGCGCAGCGTCACTGAGCTGCAGCGCGCGGCTGCGGCGATCGATGCCGGCGGCGGCAGCGACATCCCGCTGCATGCGCTGATCGAGACGCATGGCGCGCTGCGCGACGTGCAGGCCATCGCGCGCCATCCGCGCATCGAGTCGCTGTCGTTCGGGCTGATGGATTTCGTGTCGGCGCACCGCGGCGCGATTCCGCAGTCGGCGATGGGCGTGGCGTCGCCGCATGGTCAGTTCGACCATCCGCTGGTGCTGCGCGCCAAGCTCGAGATCGCCGCGGCCTGCCATGCCGAGGGCAAGGTGCCGTCGCACTGTGTGGTCACCGAATTCAAGCACACCGCGGCGCTGCAAGAGGCCGCCGAGATCGCCAGCCGCCGCCTGGGCTTCACGCGCATGTGGAGCATTCACCCGGCACAGATCCGCCCGATCGTCGATGCCTTCACGCCCAAGGCGGCCGAGATCGACCAGGCGATCGAGATCCTGCAGCTGGCGCAGGCGGCCAGCTGGGCACCGATCCGCCACCACGACGTGCTGCACGACCGCGCCAGCTACCGCTACTTCTGGCAGGTGCTGGAACGCGCGCAACGCACCTCGGGCACGCAGGGCCGACAGCTGCCCGCCGAAGTGCGTGCCGCCTGGTTCGACGACTGAGCGTGCGACGTTGCGAGACTGCGCTACGTTCGGCGACATCCGGGCGCTGACGCCTCCACAATCGCCGGCCACAATCACCGGCCACGATCGCTGGCCACAATCGCCGGCCACGATCCCAGACCCCCAAGACCGGTGAACCGCCGGCAAGGACGACGACATGATTCCAGCATCACTTGTGCGTGCGACGGCGCTGCTGGCGCTGTGCCTGCTGACCCTGGCGGCAACGGCACAACCCAAGCGTGTCAGGACCAGGGGCGCGCCGCCGCGCCCGGCCCCGGTGGTCGAAGCGCCGCTGCCCGTGGCGCCCGGCGAGCAGCTGGCGGCTGCCGCATTGACCTACTTCGGCAACTACGAGTGCGAGTTCAACGAGAAGATCGACATCGACATCAACCGCAAATACGACGGCTATGTCGATGTGCGCCTGCGCAAGAGCACCTGGACCATGAAGCCGGTGCTGTCGCAAACTGGCGCGCTGCGGCTGGAGGACGTGCGCGGCCGCATGCTGATGCTGCAGATCGCCAACAAGTCGATGCTGATGGACACCCAGTCCGGCCACCGCGTGGTCGACAACTGCATCCACCAGAAGCAGCGTGAAGCCATGGCCAACCGCAAGGACGACGGTGATTCGCTCGGCATCGACCCGGTGAAGGCCGCCGCCGTGGCCGCGGCCCAGGCCGCGGCATCGGCTGCCCAGGCCGCTTCAGAAGCGGCACAGGCGGCCGTGGTGGCGGCACAAGCCGCAGCGTCCGCGGCATCGGCGGCATCGGCGGCATCGGCGGCGGTATCAGCATCAGCATCGGCGGCGACGCGCTGACCCCTTCGCAGAGCCAGCGGCCGCTTGCTCAGGGTAAACCTTGATTCTGACGATTTCGGTATGTACAATTCATGCATACCAATTTCGTCGGATCTGCTCGATCCCCCTTCCCACCGTCAGGAGCGCCCATGGAAGCCACCGTGGCCGAACGCGGCCAGATCACCCTGCCCAAGGCGGTGCGTGACGCACTGGGCCTGACCAAGGGCACCAAGCTCAAGATCGAGATCGAAGGCGGGCGCATCGTGATGCGCAAGGACGTCTCCGAAGCGCTGGCTCGCCTGCGCGGCAGCTTCAAACTGGCCGAGGGCTTCAAGAGCACCGACGAGGCCATGCGTGCCTTGCGCGGCCGCGCGCCGGGCGACCCGTACCCGCCGCCGGACGACAAGAGCACATGATTGCCGTCGATTCGTCGGTGCTGCTGGACGTGCTGACCGACGACCCGGTCTTTGCCTCGGCGTCGGCCGACGCCATCGGCGTCGCCCTGGCCGCCGGCGACGTGGTGGTGTGCGACGCTGTGGTCGCCGAGGTGCAGACCATGCTCGACACGCGGGATACCGCCATGGAGCCGCTGGCCACCTTCGGCATCCGATTTCTGGCCACCAGCGAGCAGGCGGCGGTGCGTGCTGGGCACATGCAACGGCGATTTCGCGACCGCGGCGGCCGGCGCGAGCGCGTGGTGGCGGACTTCCTGATCGGTGCCCATGCCCTGCTGCAGTGTGATGCCCTGATCACGCGCGACGCCAGCTTCTACCGCGACTACTTCAAGGGCCTGAAGGTCATCGTGCCCCAAGCATGATGTCAGCCTGCGGGCCCATTCTCTTCATTCCGACCGGAGATCTCGATGCTGAACGCCTACCGCCAACATGTTGCCGAACGCGCCGCGCTCGGCATTCCGCCGCTGCCGCTCGACGCCCAACAGACGGCCGAACTGATTGAGCTGATCAAGGCTCCGCCCAAAGGCGAAGAGGCCTTCCTGCTCGACCTGCTGACGCACCGCGTGCCCCCGGGCGTGGACGACGCTGCCCAGGTCAAGGCCAGCTTCCTGGCCGCCGTGGCCCATGGTGACCTGAAGGTCGGCTTGATCGACAAGGCCAAGGCCACCGAACTGCTGGGCACCATGGTCGGGGGCTACAACGTGCACCCGCTGATCGAGCTGCTCGACGACGCCGAGGTGGCCGACGTGGCCGCCACCGGGCTGAAGAAGACGCTGCTGATGTTCGACTTCTTCAACGACGTGGCCGAGAAGGCCAAGGCCGGCAACGCCCATGCCAAGGAGGTGATGCAGAGCTGGGCCGACGCCGAGTGGTTCACATCGCGCCCCGAAGTGCCAAAGAAAATCACCGTCAGCGTCTTCAAGGTGGCCGGCGAGACCAACACCGACGACCTGTCGCCCGCACCCGACGCCTGGAGCCGCCCCGACATCCCGCTGCACTACCTGGCGATGCTGAAGAACGCACGCCCGGGCATCACGCCCGAAGAAGACGGCAAGCGCGGCCCGATGCAGTTCATCGAGGACCTGAAGAAGAAGGGCCACCTGGTGGCCTACGTGGGCGACGTGGTGGGCACCGGCTCCAGCCGCAAGAGCGCCACCAACAGCTTGATCTGGGGCTTCGGCGAAGACATCCCCTTCGTGCCCAACAAGCGCTTCGGCGGCGTCACGCTGGGCGGCAAGATCGCGCCGATCTTCTTCAACACGATGGAAGACTCGGGCGCGCTGCCGATCGAGGTGGACGTGGGTGCGCTGGAGATGGGCGACGTGATCGACGTGCTGCCCTACGACGGCAAGATCGTCAAGAACGGCAAGACCGTGGCCGAGTTCAAGCTCAAGAGCGAGGTGCTGTTCGACGAGGTGCGCGCCGGCGGCCGCATCAACCTGATCATCGGCCGCGCGCTGACCGCCAAGGCGCGTGAGTTGCTGGGCCTGGCTGCGGCGACCACCTTCCGCCTGCCCGCGCCGCCGGTCGAAACCAAGGCCGGCTTCACGCTGGCGCAGAAGATGGTCGGCCGCGCCTGCGGCCTGCCCGAAGGCCAGGGCGTGCGCCCCGGCACCTACTGCGAACCGCGCATGACCACGGTGGGCAGCCAGGACACCACCGGCCCGATGACGCGCGACGAGCTGAAGGACCTGGCCTGCCTGGGCTTCAGTGCCGACATGGTGATGCAGAGCTTCTGCCACACCGCGGCCTACCCGAAGCCGGTGGACGTGAAGACCCACCGCGAGCTGCCGGCCTTCATCAGCACGCGCGGCGGCGTCAGCCTGCGCCCGGGCGACGGCATCATCCACAGCTGGCTGAACCGGCTGCTGCTGCCCGACACCGTGGGCACCGGCGGCGACAGCCACACCCGCTTCCCGATCGGCATCAGCTTCCCTGCAGGTTCGGGCCTGGTGGCCTTTGGCGCGGCCACCGGCGTGATGCCGCTGGACATGCCCGAGAGCGTGCTGGTGCGCTTCAAGGGCCAGATGCAACCCGGCGTGACGCTGCGCGACCTGGTGCACGCGATCCCGCTGTACGCCATCAAGGCCGGGCTGCTGACCGTGGCCAAGGCCGGCAAGATCAACGCCTTCAGCGGTCGCATCCTCGAGATCGAGGGCCTGCCCGATCTGAAGGTCGAACAGGCCTTCGAGCTCAGCGATGCCAGCGCCGAGCGCAGCGCCGCGGGTTGCACGATCAAGCTCAACCCGGCGCCGATCAAGGAGTACCTGACCAGCAACGTGGTGCTGATGAAGAACATGATCGCGCAGGGCTATCAGGACAAGCGCAGCCTCGAGCGCCGCATCAAGAAGGTGCAGGCCTGGCTGGACAAGCCCGAGCTGCTGCAGGCTGACAAGGACGCCGAATACGCGGCCGTGATCGAGATCGATCTGAACGAGCTGAAGGAACCGGTGCTGTGCTGCCCGAACGACCCCGACGACGCCAAGCTGCTGTCCGAGGTGGCGGGCACGAAGATCGACGAGGCCTTCATCGGCAGCTGCATGACCAACATCGGCCACTTCCGTGCCGCCGCCAAGCTGCTGGGTGGCCAGCGTGACATCCCGGTCAAGCTGTGGGTGGCACCGCCCACCAAGATGGACGAAAGCGAACTCATCAAGGAAGGCCATTACGCAGCCTTCGGCACCGCCGGTGCGCGCACCGAGATGCCGGGCTGCAGCCTGTGCATGGGCAACCAGGCGCAGGTGCGCGAAGGCGCCACGGTGGTGTCGACCAGCACGCGCAACTTCCCCAACCGGCTGGGCAAGAACACCAACGTCTTCCTGGCGTCGGCCGAACTGGCGGCGATCGCGTCCACGCTGGGCAAGCTGCCCACGCTGGCCGAATACCACGCGGCCATGGGCATCGTGAACAAGGACGCCGACAGCGTGTACCGCTACCTGAACTTCGACCAGATAGAGGAATACGCCGACACCGCCAAGGGCGTGACGGTCTAGGGTTTCGACCGCGCCGACCCGGGGGCCCGCTTCGGCGGGCCTTCTTCATGGTCGATCGGCATTGGCCACAATGCGCCCCGGGCGCGTGCTCGCCCATGCTGTTCCACATTTGAGATCCACCCCATGCTGCACCGCTCGTTCATCTTCGTGCTGACCCTGGTCCTGATGGGTACGGCCAGCGCCGCCACGCTCAGGCTGCGCCTGCTGGAGACCACCGACCTGCACATGAATCTGCTCAACTTCGACTACTACCTGGACAAGTCGACCGACGAGTTCGGCGCTGCCAAGACCGCCACGCTGATCAGGGCCGCACGCGCCGAGGTGAAGAACAGCCTGCTGTTCGACAACGGCGACCTGATCCAGGGCACGCCGCTGGGCGACCAGGTGGCCACGGTGCAGCCCTTTGCGGCCGGCAGCGTGCACCCGGCGATGAAGCTGCTGAACGCCCTGGGCTACGACGCCGCCAACATCGGCAACCACGAGTTCAACTACGGCCTGCCCTATCTGCAGCGGGTGCTGGCCGGAGCCCGCTTCCCCTACGTGAATGCCAACGTGGTCAGGGCAGGCAGCCCGGATGACAAGCCCGAGCCGGTCTTCACGCCTTACGTGATCCTGGACCGCACGCTGACCGACGACGGCGGTGCGACGCACAGCGTCAAGATCGGCGTGATCGGCTTCGTGCCGCCGCAGATCATGCTCTGGGACCGCTCCAACCTGCTGGGCAAGGTGCGTGTGCTGGACATCGTGCAAACCGCGCGCCGCCTGCTGCCCGAGATGCGGGCCCGCGGCGCCGACGTGGTGGTGGCGATCCCGCACTCGGGGCTGGAGTTCGGCACCTCGGCGCTGTTTGCCGAGAACGTGGTCGCCAAGCTGAGCGAGGTGCCGGGCATCGACGCCATCCTGTTCGGGCATGCGCACGGCGAGTTTCCCGGCGGCTACTTCAGCCGGCACGCCAAGGTCGACCTCACGCGCGGCACGATCAACGGCGTGCCGGCGGTGATGGCCGGCGCCTGGGGCAGCCACCTGGGCGTGATCGACCTGGTGCTGGACAACAATGGCGGCCGCTGGCAAGTCAGACAGGATGAAGGCCGCGCCCACCTGCGCCCGGTGTGGGACCGTGCCACGCGCAAGTCGCTGGTCGATGCCGACCCGGCGATCGCCGAACTGATCGCCACCGAACATGCCGCCACGCGCACGTACATGGGCGCCGAGGTCGCCCGCACCACCGCGCCGATCACCAGCTACTTCGCGCTGGTGGCCGACGACCCCTCGGTGCAGCTGGTTTCGCAAGCGCAGCTGGCATACGCCCGCGCCACGCTGAAGGGCACGCCACATGAAGCGCTGCCGCTGCTGTCAGCTGCCGCACCCTTCAAGGCCGGCGGCCGCATGGGCTGGGGCTACTACACCGACATTCCGGCCGGGGCGGTGGCGCTGCGCCATATCGCGTCCCTGTACATCTACCCCAACACGATCAAGGCGGTGAAGATCAGCGGCGCCCAGGTGCGCCAATGGCTGGAGATGTCGGCCGGCCAGTTCAGGCGCATCGACCCGCAAGGCGCACCCGAGCAGGACCTGATCAACCCGCAGTTCCGCACCTACAACTTCGACGTCATCGACGGTGTGAGCTATCGCATCGACGTCACGCAGCCGGCCCGCTACGACGCCAACGGCAAGCTGGTGGCGCCGCAGTCGCATCGCATCCAGAACCTGCGCCACCAGGGCAAGCCGATCGACGACAGCGCTTTCTTCATCGTCGTCACCAACAACTACCGCGCCTCGGGTGGCGGCGGATTTCCAGGGCTGGACGGTAGCCAGATCGTGATGGACGCGCAGGACGAGAACCGGCAGGCGCTGGCCCAGTACCTGACCAACGCCAGGTCCTTCGACCCCAGTGCTGACAACAACTGGCAGCTGCAGCCGGTGCCCGGCGTCAAGCTGCGCTTCCTGTCCGGCCAGGGCGGCCTGGCCCAGCTTGCGAGCTACCCGATGATCAAGCCGGTGAAGGAAAGCGGCGACGGCTCGGTGCTGTACGAGATCGCCCCGTGACGCCGTGGCCTGCGCGCCGGGGGACGGCTCGCGGGCTGGTGCTGACGGCTTTGCTGCTGGTGCTGGGCGGTGCGGCGCTGCTGGCCGCTGCCGTGCTGGCGCTGGCGGCCGCCTGGTACTGGAAGGACCTGCCGCCGCTGACCAAGCTCACCGACTACCAGCCGCATCAGCATTTGCAGGTGCTGACCGCTGACGGTGAACAGATCGCGGCCTTCGGCAGCGAACGCCGCATCGTCGTGCCGCTGGCGCAGATCCCGGAGCAATTGCAGGCAGCGCTGCTGGCGATCGAGGACACGCAGTTCCGCACCCACTTCGGCATCAGTCTGAAAGGGCTGCTGCGGGCGACGCTGGCCAACCTGAGCGGCGGCATGCCGCAAGGCGCGTCGACCATCACGCAGCAGGTGGCGCGCACCTTCTTCCTGTCCACCCGGCGCACACCCGAACGCAAGATCAAGGAAGCGCTGCTGGCGCTGCAGATCGAGCACCGGCTGAGCAAGGACGAGATCCTCGAGCGCTACATGAATCAGGTCTACCTGGGCCAGCATGCCTACGGCTTCGCCGCCGCCGCCCGGGTCTATTTCGGCAAACCGCTGGCCGCGCTGACGCTGGCCGAGAACGCGATGCTGGCCGGGCTGCCGCAGAACCCGATCTGGGCCAACCCAGTGACCAATGCCGAACGTGCGCGCCGACGTCAGCTGCTGGTGCTGCACCGCATGCGCAAGCTGGGCCTGATCGACGCCGCGCAGCGCGACGCCGCGATTGCCGAAAAGCTGAGCCTGCGCGCCACCCACACCGACGACCTGCACGCCGAGTACGTGGCCGAGATGGCGCGCCAGGCGGTGGTGGCCCGCTTCGGTGCCCAGGCCTATACGCAGGGCCTGCGCGTGATCACGTCGATTCGCGCCCGCGAGCAGCGCGCAGCCCATGCCGCCCTGCGTCGCGCCGTGCTGGCGCAAGGCAGCAAGCAGGCCTGGCGCGGCCCCGAAGACCGCGAGGACCTGGGCGACGCCCAGGGTCCGGACCTCGAGCGCCTGGCCGCGCAGGCACTGAAGGATCAGCGCGACGACGACGACCTGCGCGTGGCCATGGTGCTCGATGCGTCACCGAGCGCAGTGCGCGTACAGCTGGCCAGCGGCGAGGCGGTGGACATCGTCGGCGCCGGCCTGCGACTGGCGATGAAGGGCCTGCAGCCGCGTGCGCCGGCTAACCTGGCCATCAGCCGCGGTGCGGTGATCCGCGTGCAGGCTCAAGCTGGCCGCGACGGCACGGCCTGGGCCATCGTGCAATGGCCCGAGGCCGAAGGTGCTTTCGTCGCGCTCGACCCGGCCAGCGGTCGCGTGCGGGCGCTGGTGGGCGGATTCGACTTCAACCACCAGCAGTTCAACCACGTCACCCAGGCCTGGCGGCAGCCGGGGTCGAGCTTCAAGCCCTTCTTGTACTCTGCCGCGTTCGCCCACGGCGTGCTGCCCGAGACCGTGGTCGACGACCTGCCGCTGACGCCCGACGAAGGCGCCCGCTCCGACTGGAACCCGAAGAACAGCGACGGCCGCTTCGACGGCCCGATCACGGTGCGCGAAGCCCTGGTGCGGTCGAGGAACCTGGTCAGCCTGCGACTG
Source organism: Rubrivivax sp. (assembly GCA_016707445.1). Taxonomy (GTDB): domain Bacteria; phylum Pseudomonadota; class Gammaproteobacteria; order Burkholderiales; family Burkholderiaceae_C; genus Rubrivivax. The sequence continues at coordinate 650,661 of JADJHR010000001.1, read as the reverse complement.
CTGCGGCAGATCGGCGTGCCTGCGGCCAAGGCCTGGATCGGCCGCTTCGGCTTTGACCGCGACCGGCAGCCCGACAACCTGACGCTGGCGCTGGGCGCCGGCAGCGTCACCCCGCTGCAGATGGCGACGGCCTATGGCGTCTTTGCCAACGGCGGCTGGCGGCTGGACCCGGTGCTGATCGAGAAGATCGTCGACGCGCAGGGCCAGGTGCTGTTCGAGGCGGCGCCGGCGCCGTTCCTGATCGACGGCAACCGCGCGATTGACGAGGCCAACGTGTTCCTGATGCGCAGCCTGCTGGCCGATGTGACGCTGCGCGGCACTGCCGCCAGGGCACAGGCCAGCCTGGGCCGCACCGACCTGTACGGCAAGACCGGCACCACCAACGATGCCGTCGACGCCTGGTTTGCCGGCTTCCAGCCCAGCCTGGTCGCCGTCAGCTGGATCGGCTACGACACGCCGGGCAGCCTGGGCGAGGGTGAATCCGGTGGCGGCCTGGCGCTGCCGGCCTGGATCGACTTCATGAAGATCGCGCTGAAGGACGTCCCGGTACAGGTACTTCGGGCCCCTGCCAGTGTCGAACGCGGACCGGTCGACTGGCGGCCGGTGGGCGGGCCGCCCGCCCTGCTGCGCATTGTTGCACCGGGCCCCCAGGCCGCCGCGTCCGGGCCGCGCTGAACGGCCGGACGGCTGGGGCGATCAGGGCTGAGTGGGCGGCGGACTGTCGTCGGCCGGCGCCGGCGTGCCATCGTCCCGCAAGGGTGCCGGGCCCTTGCGCTGGGTTTTCTCTTCCTTCTTGCGCTTCTTTTCCAGCTCGCGCTGGCGCTTCTCGAACGCGTAGTTGGGTTTCGCCACGGCCTGTCGCTCACAGAGTTGAAGGCCTGACGATACCCCAGGGCGCACAGGCACTGACCCCCGCGCGCGGTCATTCGAGGCGAATGCACCGCAACGACGGCGCGACGGAATGCACGCCGACGATCATGGCACCCCCCATGTTGTCGACGCCGGGCCACGCCCCAGCGTGCCATGCTTTCGGCAGCGCGCTTGAACTCGCGTCCGCGGCCAGAGACTCAAGGTGCTGCGCCGATCCCCTCCACGCGATCGAACGAGGATTCCCGATGGCAAACTACATTGCACTGCGCGACCGCCGGCTGGTCGGCGGCGTACCCGCCCGAGGCGGGCTGAGCATCATCAACACCTCGGCCCACACACCGCTGTCGTCGGTGTTCGGACAGATCCGCGGCGCTGCCAATGCCGCCGGCGGCGTTCACTCGTTGTTCATCCTGTGTCACGGCTTCGCCGGACGCAACGCGCGCGCCGCCATGAGCATGGATGCCGGCGGCGAGGGCCTGCAACTGGGCGCCGAAAACGTGGTCCATGGCAACGTGGCCATGTGGTCGGCGATCGCGGGCAAGGTTTCGAACATCGTGGTGTACAGCTGCGGCGCCGCCAACACCGAGCGTGGCAACGAAGGCTCCACGGCCGACGGCCGCTACCTGATGGGTGCGCTGGCCATCCACACCAACGCGGTGGTGTATGCCGCCGACCGCATCCAGTGGTACCACCGCTACAACAACCTGTCGAACGGCCGCTACGAGTTCGGTGAGTGGGAAGGCAATCTCTGGCAGTTTCCGCCCAACGGCAATCCGCCCACCATCGTCAACCAGGCGCCGGTCGAGTTTGCCGACGTCATGGGCGGCAGCGCGCCCTGAGCAGCGGCTGGGTTAGGCGTCGGGTGCGATGTCCTGCCCGTAGTCATACAGCGCTTCCAGGATGTCCTGCTCGCCGTCGTCCGAACTTTCAGCCAGGTCGTCGATGCGCTGAAAGTACTGCGCCAGCGTCATCGCGCCGCCGGCGCCACGGTGCAGCCGGTCGGCACGGTGCTGCTGCCAGCGCGCGCGATCGTCATCGTTCAGCGTGTGCGGGAAGTTGCGCGCGCGGTAACGCCACAGCAGGTCGTCGAGCCGCGAGTCCTCGAAGGCCGTATGGCGTTCGGTCAAATGGTCGGGCGGCAATGCGCGAAGTCGCATCAGCGTGCGCCGGTCTTCGTTGCCGACGAAGCCGCCATACAGATCTTCGTCGACGTCGACCGGTGTGGCGGGCGGTACGCGCCTGAACACCGGCTGCCACAGGTGGTGCACGGCATCGCTGATCGCGGCGGCCGCCTTCGCATGACGCTCAGCGGCCGCCACGTCGATCTGCCAACGCGCTGCCGCCGCACCCAGCGTCTTCAGGTTGCCAATCACGATCGGCGACTTGTTGACGTGGATGGTCTTGATCGGCAGCCGCTGCACGCCTTCGGGCAGCTCGTCGCGCTTGCTGAACAGCCGCTGGCGCACGCTGTCGGCGTCGAGCGTGGCCAGCTCCGACGGGTCGTGTGCCAAGTCCCAGACGATGACCTCGTTCTTGTTGCCGGGGTGCGGCGCCAGCGGCCAGACAATCGCCATGCAGCCCTGCTCCACCGGATACATGCCCGACAGGTGCACGAAGGGCCGGTTCACGCCCATCTCGGCACGCACGGCGTTCTTGTCGCGCAACTTCAGCGCAAAGTCCCACAGCCGGGGTTGGCGGCCCTTGACGAGTTGCGCCAACGCGATCGTGGCACGCACGTCGGACAGCGCGTCGTGCGCGGTCTCGTGCACCAGGTCGTTGGCCGCCGTCAGGTGTTCGAGCTTGAACGAAGGCCGGCCGTCGTCGTGCTGCGGCCACTGGATGCCCTCGGGGCGCAAGGCCCAGGTGCAGCGCAGCAGGTCCAGCAGGTCCCAGCGGCTGCAGCCGTTCTGCCATTCACGGGCGTAGGGGTCGAGCAGGCTGCGCCAGAACAGATGGCGTGTGACCTCGTCGTCGAAGCGGATGCTGTTGTAGCCCACACCGATGGTGCCGGGCCGCGCCAGCTCGGCCTCGATCACGTCGGCAAAGGCGTGCTCGGGCAGGCCTTGCTGCAGGCAGTGCTGCGGCAGGATGCCGGTCAGCAGGCAGCTCTCGGGGTCGGGCAGAAAGTCGGGAGCCGGCTGGCAGTAGTGCATCACCGGCTTACCGATCAGGTTCAGGTCGGCGTCGGTGCGCAGCCCTGCAAACTGCGCCGGCCGGTCACGCCGCGGCACGCGGCCGAAGGTTTCGTAGTCGTGCCAGAAGAAGCTGAGATCGGTCATCGAGCGACGATACGCGATGGACCCGGGCTCGCGCCGTTCAGACCCGCTGCACCACCACGCTGCCGATCGAATAGCCGGCGCCGAACGAGCAGATCACCCCCAGCTCGCCGGGCTGCATGTCGGCATGATGCGCATGGAAGGCGATGATCGACCCGGCCGACGCGGTGTTGGCGTACTCGTCCAGGATCAGCGGTGCGATGTCGTCGTCCACCGCGCGGTCGACCAGCTTCTTCATCACCAACTGGTTCATGCCCAGGTTGGCCTGGTGCAGCCAGTAGCGGCGCACCTGCTGCGGCGTATGGCCCAGATCGGCCAGATGGTGCTGGATGTGTGCAGCGGCCAGCGGCACCACCTCCTTGAACACCTTGCGGCCCTCTTGCATGAAGGTCTTGTCGCGCGCGTCGGGGTCGGTGTCTTCGCAGCGGTTGAGAAAGCCCGCGTTGTTGCGGATGTGGTTCGAATACTGCGTCTGCAGCCGCGTGCCCAGCACGCGCCAGCGGTCGGAAGAGCGCGCGTTGTCCTCGGCCTCGACGACGATGGCCGTGCAGACATCACCGAAGATGAAGTGGCAGTCGCGGTCGCGCCATTCCAGATGCGCCGAGGTGATCTCGGGGTTGACGATGAGCACGCAGCGCGCACTGCCGCCGCGCACCGCGTTCACCGCCTGCTCGATCGCGAAGGTGGCCGACGAGCAGGCCACGTTCATGTCGAAGCCGTAGCCGCCGCAGCCCAGCGCGTGCTGGATCTCGCAGGCCATCGCCGGGTAGGCACGCTGCATGTTGGCCGCGGCGCACAGCACGCCGTCGACATCGCTCCCGCTGCGGCCGGCAGCGACCAGTGCCTTGGCACCCGCGTCGGCGGCGATCTCGGCCATCAGGCTGGGTTGATCGTCGGGCCGTGGTGCAAAGCGCGGCTTCATGCGCTGCGGGTCGAGCACGCCGGCCTTGTCGATCACGTGGCGCTGCTTGATGCCTGACGCCTTCTCGATGAATTCGACGCTGGAATGCACCAGCGGCTGGCACTCACCGGCGGCGATGCGACTGGCGTTGCGTGCGTTTTGCAGGTCGGCGTAAGCGTTGTAGCTTTCGACCAGCTCGGCGTTGGTGATGACCTGGGGCGGCGTGTACAGGCCGGTTCCGCTGATGACGACGTTGGGCATGGCGCGGCAGTGTAGATGCAGCCAAGGCAGCCGGCCCTGCGGGTTTGCGCCGTGCGGGCGCCCGCCCGCAGACCTTGGCCGATCGGCTGCCCTCGCGTTACTTGCGTGACTTGGCTGCCGCCTTGCCGGCGCCGCCCTGCTGCAGCGCTTCGGACATGCCCAGCAACACGCCGCTGACCATCGCGGTGTAGCTCTCGGCCATCGCCTGCGCGGCCTTCAGGCTGGCAGCGCGCGAGTTGCGCATCGCCGCCTGCATGTCGTCCATCAGCTTGTCGGCGGTGGCACTGGCGCGGCTGCCCGACGCAGTGCCGCCGGCCTGCATTTTTTCAAGCACCTGGCCCCAGCTGGCACCCAGCTGATCGCCGGCACCGCTGGCGGCCTTGCGCACGGTAGCCATCAGCGTGTCCTCGAACTTCTCCAGGTCGCCCAGCGCCTTGGCCAGGTGCTTGTCGCGCAGGTCAGCACCTTGCGCCACCAGCTGGCCCAGCGCCAGCCGGTTGGCTTCTACTGCCTTCAGCATCGCGTCGTCCATGCCGGCCACGGCCTTGTCCAGCAAGCCCTCGGCATCGGCCGCCGGCAAGCCGCTCTTGGCCATGCCCGCTCCAACAGCGTCGGTCACGCCCTTGAGCGAGGCGCGGATGTTCTTCAGCGACAGTTCACGGCCCTGCAGCGCCTGCAGGGTGGCGCTGCTGACGGCCTTGCGCAACTGCTCGCCCTGCTGGGCGGTGGCGTTCTCGAACTGGGCGATGAGGGCGTCGGCGTCGATCAGCGGCTTGGCCATGTGCGGCTCCTGGCAGTGTGGGGGTTTCGATGCTCGCACCGAAGCCGGCGGCGGGCAATCGACTTCGTCAAACCCTGCTCAGTGCAGCACCAGCAAAGGCAACTGGCTGCGCATGATGACGTTGCGCGTGTGCGAGCCGAACAGCAACTCGGCGAAGGGGCCGCGTCCATGCGTGACCATGACGATCAGGTCGCAGCCGAATTCCTGTGCGGCCTTCACGATCGCGCTGTCGACGCTGTCGGTGCGCTGGAACTTGCCCTGGAACGACACCCCCTTTTCGGCCGCCTTGGCGGCAAAGGCAGCCAGCACCTCGTTGGCATGCGTCTCGGTGCGCGCCTGGTGGGCTTCGGTTTCACGCTGGTACAGCGCCACGTTGACCGCCATCGTGGGCATCGGCGCCATCGGCTCGGCGACGAAACCGGTGATGCGCGCACCCAGCTTGTGCGCCAGCTCCAGGCTGGTCTGGGCAGCACGTTCGGACAATTCGCTGCCGTCGATCGGCACGAGAAGGTGGGTGAACATCAAGGCTCCTTTGAGGTGACCAGCCGGGGCTGAACCGCGTCGGCCCTCTACTTGCACTGTAGGCCATCGGGAAGGCTCGACATTGACCCGAGTCAAGCGTCAAGTCAAGTGCCCGCGCCGGACATCCGGTCGATCCATCGGCGGCTGTCGTCGAGATCAAATTGCAGCTTGACGAAAGCCTCGGTGCCACGCTGCTGCGCGCGCACGCCGTCACGCACACGGCTGACACCGACGTAGAACACGCTGCCCGCGGAAGGCCGCCAGCTCCAGGTGATCGACTGCTCCTGCCGCTGGTCCAGGCGCAGGCCCTCACGCTCGACGCGGCTGCGTTGCACGATGGCACGAAGATGGCTGCGCGGGCCCAGGTGCCACACCGCCAGCAGGTTGGCGATCTGCTCGTCGTAGGCGCGCTGGCCATCGCCGCGCAACCAGCTGCTCGACAGCGAGGGTTCGAGCTCCAGTGCGGCCAGTGGGCGCAGTTTGGCCGTGGTGTTCCAGCGCAGCCCCGAACGCAGCCGCTCGTCATGCGTATCGGCCAGCCGCCCGATGTCGATGCTGGTGTCGAGCAGCGGAAACCAGGTTGCCGGGCTGAAGACCAGCCCGCTGGACAGGTAGCGCTGCGGCAGCAACGGCCCGTCGTGCGACGCACGCAGCTGGGCCACAGGGTGCAGCTCCAGCCACCATTCGAGGTTGTGCGCCGCCGTGGTGTACAGGCCCGGAATGATCTGCTGTTCGACCGTGCGGCCGTCGTCGCGCGCCTGGCTGCGTGTGGCCTTGATGTTCAGCCAGAACTCGTGGAACGGCCCCACCGCTTGCCAACCCTGACTCTGGAACAGCGACAGCTTGCGCACGCCAGCCTGGTTGACGAAGCCGCCATCGTGGCGAAAGCCGGCGCCAATGTCCTGCACGATGACCTCCGACTCGCGCAGGTCACCATTGCGTTTGAGTTCGAGATACAGCCGGTCGCCGTCGGCCGCGGCGGCGCGCTGCAGCACACCCCGGCCGTCAGGCAGCGCCGTGCTGCGCGCGTGCAGCCACTGTGCACGCAGCCGCCATCGATCATCGATGCGCCAGCCCAGGTCAGGACCGAACACCACGTTGTCGCCACGCTGCTGCTCGTACCGACGCACGGCCATCACCGCACCCCATTGCAGCGGGCCCTCGTCGACGCGACCACGCGCGGCCAGCGTGCGCGACGCCGGCTGCTCGGCCACGTCAGTGCCATAGGTGCGGGGCAGCAGCACCTGACCACCCCCGCGGTCGTCGACCATGAGCGTGCTGCCCGCCAGCCGGCTGCCGCGCCAGGTGGCACGCAAGCCGGCGCGTGGCGCCGTGAAGCTGCGCGTGTAGAAGGCCTCGGTCGGCGAGCGCAGCAGGTCGGCCGACTCGAAGAAGAAGGGACGCTTTTCGGGAATCGACAGCGCAAAGCGCGTATTGCCGCTCAGCTGCGGCACGTCGAGTGCGACCTGCGAAAAATCAGGGTTGAGCGTGGCGTCGACCACCAATTCGGCGAGCGGACGCCACTTGATGTCCAGGCTGGCGTCCACCACCTGCTCGCTGCGCCGTGTGCCGTCGGGCGATCGCTCGCGCGCGCCGCGCAGCGTCAAGCCGGGCCGCAGCGTCAGGAAGCTGTGCCGCTCGGGCAGCGTCACGCCCCGCAAGGGCTGAAGCCGGTCGATAAAGCTCGCCGCCTCCTGCGGCACCCGCACCGAAGTGAAGAGGTGGAAATCCTGCCGAGGCAATCGACGCGCCACCATGATGCGCCAGCGATCGGCCCCGCCTTCGGTGAAACGCAGGCTGGCAAAAGGCAGCCGCAACACCGCCGTCCAACCCAGCGGATGCGGGGCCACCGCAGCGTCCCAGTCGAAGTCGGGCGCAAAGTCTTCGTTGTCGTCGGCCGCGGTGTGCAGCCCGTCGGCCTGGCTGCCGGCGGCGCTGACGCGAAACCATTGCGCCGAACGACGGCTGCCGATGGGGTCGACATAGACCACCACGAAATCCTGCGTGCGATTGACCTGGTCGTAGCGCACCAGCGGCTTGCGGATGAGGGCGGGTTCGGTATCAAAAGCTGTGATGCCGACGTACAGCGCCTGCTCGTCGAACAGCACCTGCACCTGGGTGGCCTGTGTCGGCTGGGCATCCAGCGTCGGCGCTTTCTCGACGAACTGGTCATAGACGGGCGCGCGCTTCCAGGCCGGATGATCCAGGCGCCCGGTCAGGCGCGGGGTCTCGCCGGGGGACAGCGGCACGGCCTGGATCGACGCATCGGCCTGCGCCGCCGCGTCAGCCGGCAAGGCCAGCAGGGCCGTGGCCCAACAAATGACAAAGATCAAAAGGCGTGGCACGGGCGCGATGCTAAACGTCTCGACCGCTCTTGTGCGCCATCGATAATCGACGGTCCTGCCTGGAACGGTCTTCCCTCGATGCACCTCGAATCCGCGCGGTCCCGGACCAGACCCGCCCATGAATGAACACCCCGATGGCCAGCCGCTGCTGCAGATCGGCGGCGACGGTGTGGCCACCATCACGCTGCTGCGGCCGCAGCACCTGAACCGACTGCACCGCGAAGACCTGCTGCAACTGCAGGCGCACTTTGCGACGCTGCGCGCCAGCCGCTCGGTGCGTGCACTGGTGCTGACCGGCAGCGGCCGCGCCTTTTGCGCTGGCTTTCACCTGGGTGAGCTCGAACAGGGCGCGGCATCGGCCCAGCACGATCCGCAGCTGTTCGAGCACACGGTCGACGCGCTCGAAGCGCTGCCCGTGCCCAGCGTGGCACGACTCAACGGCAGCGTGTATGGCGGCGCCACCGATCTGGCGCTGGCCTGTGATTTCCGCATCGGCGTGGCCGACATGGAACTGCGCATGCCGGCCGCGCGCCTGGGCCTGCACTACTACCCCAGCGGCCTGCAGCGCTACGTGACGCGGCTGGGGCTGGGGGCAGCCAAACGGCTGTTCCTGCTGGCCGAGGCCATCGACGCACCGACCCTGCGGCAGATCGGCTATCTGGACGAGCTGGTCGCCGCCGAAGCGCTCGACACCACGGTGTCGCGTTACGTGGCTGCACTGGCGGCCAACGCACCGCTGGCAGTCAGTGGCATGAAACGTTCACTCGACGAGATCGCGCGCGGGCAGATCGATGCCGCCGCGCTGCGACAACGGCTGGACACCTGCGCCCGCAGCACCGACCTGCGCGAGGGCCTGGCGGCCTTTGCCGCCCGGCGGCCACCTCGATTCACGGGTCACTGACATGCAGCGCACCATCTTCGACACGCCCGGTGTCAGCCCGGCGTTGCGTGCGCTGTCGCTGGCCTGGCTGCGGCTGCGCGGCTGGACCGTGGAAGGCCAGTTGCCTGAGGGTGCCAACAAGTGCGTGCTGATCGCCGCGCCGCACACCAGCAACTGGGACCTGCCGTACACGCTGATGGTCGGCTTCTCGCTGCGCCTGAACCTTTACTGGATGGGCAAGCACAGCCTGTTCGACTTTCCTTTCGGCGGCCTGATGCGCTGGCTGGGCGGCATCGCCGTCCAGCGCGGTCAGTCGGGCAACCTGGTGGCGGCATCGGCGGCGGCGCTGACGGCGGCCGACGGCCGCGTGCAGCTGGTGGTGCCACCCGAAGGCACGCGCGGCGCCACGCGGCACTGGAAGACCGGCTTCTACTACATTGCGCTGTCAGCCCAGGTGCCCATCGTGATGGCCTACATGGACTATGAACGCAAGCTCAGCGGCCTGGGGCCGGTATTCCGGCCCAGCGGCGACATCGAAAAGGACATGGCGGCGATCAAGGCCTTCTACGCGCCGTTCAAGGGGCGCAACGCACGCCAGTTCGACGCCGGCTGAACGCCGCAGAAAGGACAAGCGTTGCGCAAACTGTTCGAACTCGACCCTGACCTGGTCTTTCTCAACCACGGTTCGTTCGGCGCCTGCCCGCGGCCGGTGACGCAGGCCTTGCACGACTGGCAGCGCCAGATGGAGCGCAACCCGGTCGAGTTTTTGGGTCGGCGCTCGGCCACGCTGCTGCGCCAGGCGCGCGAGCAGCTGGCCGGCTTTGTCGGCGCACAGGCCGAGCACCTGGTGTTCGTGCCCAACGCCACCACCGGCGTCAACATCGTGGCGCGCTCGCTGGTGCTGCAGCCGGGCGACGAGGTGCTGGGCACCGACGCTGGAATACGGCGCCTGCGACGCCACCTGGCAGTTCGTGTGTGCACAACGTGCTGCGCACTATGTTCGCGCCGAGATCGCGCTGCCCTTCGAGCGTGATGCCTTTGTCGACCAGGTGCTGGCCCGCGTGACACCCAGTACGCGACTGATCTTCGTCAGCCACCTGACCTCGACCACCGCATTGATCATGCCGCTGGCCGATCTGGTGCAGGCGGCACACCAGCGTGGCCTGCCGGTGCTGGTGGACGGGGCACACGCCCCGGGCCAGCTCGAGCTGGCGCTGGATGCGATCGGCGCCGACTTCTACACCGGCAACTGCCACAAGTGGATGTGCGCGCCCAAGGGCACGGCGTTTTTGCACGCGCGGCCCGAACAGCACGAGCGGCTTGACGCCAGCGTCATCAGCTGGGGCTATGTGGCCGGCAGCGGCGGCCACACCGGCTTCGACGCCTACACCGGCAACAGCACCTTCGAGCGCCGGCTGCAGTGGCAGGGTACGCGCGACATCTGTGGCTGGCTGGCGGTGGGCACGGCGATCGACTTCCACCGCGAGCACCTGCCGCCCGAGGTGCGCGCACGCTGCCATGAACTGGCGTTGGCACTGATGCACGAACTGGCCCACGAGTTCGATCAGGCACCGATCGGACGAGACGCCGACTTCGCCCAGATGGTGCCGATCCCGGTGCCCCCCTGCGACGCCGAAACCCTGCGCGCAAGGCTGTTCGACGAGCACCACATCGAGGTGCCGGTGACCCGGCACGAAGGACGATGCTTCGTGCGCGCGTCGGTGCAGGGCTACAACACACGCGCCGAGCTTGATGCGCTGGCGCAGGCACTGCGGCAGGTGTTCGGGCACGGGTAGACATCAGGGCCGCTGAGTCAAGACAGGCGGCCGGCCTCCAAGCACGACGTACCCAAGCGGCTGAAGGCCCTGGCCAGGATCGGCCGACCCCATGCGCGAACGGCCGGCACTGCTGGAGCGATCGCGCAACTGACCCGCACGTACCGGCCCGGCCGGAGCGGCGCACGCCGTCACCAGCCTCTGGATGAACCGTGGCGCTCGTCGCCGCGCCAGATCAACCACCTGCATACAGCCAATCGGTGGCAAACCTGCCGCCGTCGAATGACGTCGGCGCAAACGGGTGTCGGCCATTTAAGGGGTGCACTCTAGACGCGATCTGCCGCGGTCCGAAATTGAAGCAAATCAATCGCCCCCTGGCGGCTGTGCCTAGGATTGTCTGTAGCGAGATGAAACAAGCACTACAGGGAGCCCCACATGTCGAAGATCGGAAGCGAGATCCTGGTCAACACGCAAACGATCAGTGATCAAACCTTGGGCCAGACGGCCAAGCTGAACAACGGTGGCTTCGTGACGGTCTGGGTGGACTGGGCTGATGCCGAGCACCCGACCGTTGCTGACGGAAGTTGGTCGGGCATCAAGGCGCAGTGGTTCGCAACCAATGGCGCCAAGGTCGGGCCTGAGATCAGGGTCAATACCGCGACCCTCAACTGGCAACAGGATCCGCATGTCGCCGTGCTGTCGAACGGCAACGTCGTGGTGACCTGGACCGACGGCTGGGACTACTTCGGCTACGCAGACCACCACGGCAGCCTGGGTGTGGGTGGCGCAACGGGTGACGGGCAGGGCAAGGCCATCAAGGCCCAGGTCTTCGATCCGACGGGGCAGGTGATCGGCAACGAAGTGTTGGTCAACAGCACGCATGCGATGGACCAGACCGGCGAAAAGATCACGGCGCTGGCCAATGGGAACTTCGTGGTGACCTGGGAGGACTGGGCGAGTTCATGCGGCCCAGACCGATGCGGCGGCGGGCCCAGCATCCTGGCGCAGATCTTCGACGCCAGCGGCAGGAAGACCGGCTCGGAATTGATGGTGACCGGTACCTACAACTACGCACCCAAGATCAGCTCGCTGGCGGGTGGTGGATTCGTGGTGGTGTGGCACGACGGGCATTACGCCGTCGATGACGTGATGGCGCAGGTGTACTCGGCGGCGGGCGTCACCGTCGGGCAGCAGATCCTTGTCAACACGGCCGGATCGGGCGCGACCTATTCAACACAGACCGAAGAGCAGGTTGTCGGCTTGAGCAACGGCGGCTTTGTGGTCACCTGGACCGACCTGAACGGCGACAGTGACGGTCGGGGCGTCAAGGCGCAGGTCTTCGATGCCTTCGGCGCACGCGTGGGCGCCGAACTGCTGGCCAACACCACCACCTTGGCAGACCAGTTGCACGGCCAGGTCATTGGATTGAAGAACGGGGGCTTCGTGGTCGCCTGGGACGACTGGAGCAGCGGCATCGATGTCAATGCGCAGATGTTCTCGAACTCCGGCACCAGGATCGGGAATGAAATCCACGTGAACTCCCCCAAGGACGGCGCCCAGGACGGAGTCCAGCTGGCTGCCTTGGACGACGGCGGCTTCGTGGTGAGCTGGAGCGAGAACTGGCGCGACGTGAAGTTCCAGGCGTTCGACGGCAACGGCACCAAGGTTGGCGCCGCCAGCCTGGCCAACACCGTCATGGCCGGAGACCAGAGCGGTGCGCAAGTGACCGCATTGAACGCAAGTGCGTTCGTGATCGGGTGGAACGATGGCGGTTACGGCCCGACCGATGGCAGCGGCTCTGCGGTCAAGGCCCAGATCTTTGCGATCGACAAGACCTTGACGGGCGGGACCAGCAGCGACACGCTGATCGGTGGTGCAGGCAACGACACACTCACCGGCGGCAGGGGCAACGACAGCCTGGATGGCGGAGCGGGTGTCGATACCGCGACCTACGCTGGCAGCCGCAGCACGTATGAGATCGGTACAACCACCAGCGGGTTCACGGTCAGCGACAAGAGCGGCGCCGACGGCGTCGACACCTTGACCCGGATCGAACGATTGAAGTTTGCTGACTTCGGTTTGGCGGGCGACCTGGACGGCAATGCCGGTGAAACGGTTAAGATCCTGGGGGCGGTGTTCGGTGCGTCAGCCGTACACATCAAGGAAGCTGTGGGTTTGGGCTTGTCGCTGCTCGACAGCGGCATGAGCTACCCGGACTTGATGCAATACGCTTTGCAGGCCCAGCTTGGCCCGAACTTCTCGGATACAGCAGAAGTCAACCTGCTGTACCAGAACCTGGTGGGCGTCGCACCGCCGCTGGACCAGCTCACCTACTGGTTAACAGAACTCGGTTCAGGTCACTACACCCATGCCTCGCTGGCCCAGATGGCAGCAGACCTGACAGAAAACCTGGTCAACATCAACCTGGTCGGACTGCAGCAGACAGGCATCGAGTTCATCTATCCCGGCAGCCCAGGTTGACCACATGGGGGCTGGTCGGCAGCATTGAACGCCCCGACCTGCGCCGGGCTGCAACCGCACAACGACGACAGGTGAAGGGCTTCAGCCCGGCCGAGCGCACCGCACGCCCCTTGCGCGGCTCACCTGATCGTGCAGGGCATTCGCGATGTGCCAGTAGACCATTGAGTGCTTTCGCCGCCGGTCCCGCTGCAGCCGTTGTTGGCAGCGCAGCCCAAACTGGAGACGCCGATGTCGCAAGTTGTGCATCGCGTGATCCCGCGCTGACTGCTTGATCAGACCGCAACAGGCAGCCGCGTGGCCTTGCAGGCCATACCGGCCTGGCAGCAAAACATCCCGAAGGCTTGGTTTCGGATGAGCATTGAGACATAATTGGTCGGACCAGTTTGGTCTTACCAATTTTCGTGATCACTGCCCCAGACACATCCGGCGTGCTGTCCCGCATGCTGCCCTTCATTCGCGATCGCGGCTATGAGGCTGGTGATCGCATGCCGTCCGAACGTGAGCTCGCCGAGCGCTTCGGTGTCAGTCGGGGAATCCTGCGCGAAGCCTTGTCGGCGCTGGAAGCGATGCGCGTCATCGAGCGGCGGCCGCAATCCGGCATCTTCCTGCGTGACGTCGAGCGCGAGGCTTCGGTCGACATGCTGGTGCTGCAGTCCGATCTTGGCATGCCGGTGTCGGCGGCCGACGTGAAGGATCTGAACGAATTTCGATCGATGCTGGAAATGCAATCGACCGCATTGGCCTGCAGCCGGCGTACCGACGCCGATCTGGCGCGCATCGACGCCGTGCTCGAACGATCCCGTGCGCGACTGGCATCCGGCCAGTCGCTGAGCGAGCAGGACGCCGAATTTCACATGGCGCTGTGCGCCGCCAGCGGCAACAAGCTGATCCAGCGCGCGGCCAATTCTTTCTGGTTGGCGTCGCGTGCACGTCGCGAACGCTATTTCAGCGTGCCGGCCAACGCCAAGCGGTCATTGGCGCAACACACCGCCCTGCGACACGCCGTGGCAGCCGGGGATGTCGATCGGGCACTGGGCGTGCTGGGCAAACACCTTGGCAACGTCGAGCGCTACTGGATGGCGCATTTGACATCCGCGACCCAGGGTGGCCTGAAGCCGTGAACGCGCGCCCCATGGTCCTTTTGACCAATCCGATCGACGATGCCATAAGGGCCGATCTGGCGGATGATTTCGACCTTCGTCTGGCCAGCGCCACCGATGGCATGAGCTTGCGCCGCGAAGCGCGCGAGGCCAGCTTCGTCGTCGTGCGCGCACCGCTGCCACCCGAGCTGTTTGCCGAGACGCCCCGCTTGCGCGCCGTGGTACGGCATGGCGCCGGCGTCGACATGATTCCGGTCGATGCGGCAAGTCGCCATGGCGTGGCGGTCGCCAACGTGCCCGCAGTAAATGCGCCGAGCGTGGCCGAATACGCGATCGGCCAGATGCTGGCGCTGGCGCGCCGGCTGCCTCAGATCAATGCCGCGCTGCATGCAGGCAACTGGAGCCATGCCCGTGGGTATGCCGACGATGCCACAGACCTCAGCGGCAAGACAGTGGTGATCGTCGGCATGGGTGCGGTCGGCCAGGCGTTGGCGCGCATCTGCGTTGCGGGTTTCGGCATGTCGGTCGTCGGCGTCCGGCGCACGACAACCCCAGCCGACGATGCCGTCATTCGCCATCTGCCGCTGGAGCACGCCCTGCCGCTGGCCGACTACCTGGTACTGGCCTGTCCTCTGACCGAAACCACGCGCGGGCTGATCGGTGCCCGGCAACTGGCGTTGCTCAAGCCCGGCGCCTGCCTGATCAATGTCGCGCGCGGACCTGTCGTTTGCGAGACCGCACTCGTCGCAGCGCTGCAAAGTGGCCGCCTGGCCGGCGCGGCGCTCGACGTCTTCGCCGTGCAGCCCCTGCCTGAGGACTCTGCGCTGCGCCTGATGCCTCAGGTGCTGCTGTCGCCGCATCTGGCGGGTATCACGCGCGAAAGCATGAAGCGCATGAGCCAGGGCGTGGCCGCACAGCTGCGCCAGATGCAGGCCGGACATCTGCCGCAACACCTGGTGAACCCGCAGGCGCGCGCCGCCATCCTCGCGCGCTGGGCAAGTCTGGAGACACCATCATGAAGATCAAGAACATCCATGCGCGCTGGTTGCACGTTCCGATCCCCGAGGACAAGCAGCATGTGTCCGATTTCGGCCGGGTCGCATCCTTCGACTCGGTGCTGGTGCGCATCGAGACCGAGTGCGGCATCGTCGGCTGGGGCGAGGCCAAGGAAGAGGTCGGCAGCGAAGGCAACAGCCGCGGGCTGGTGGCGATCATCAACCAGAAGTTCGGGCCGGCACTGGTCGGTGAAGACCCGCGCGACATCAGCCGCCTGTCAGAGCTGATGTACAGCGGCTGTCGCGGCCACTACGCGCTGACACAAGGCCACGTATTCCCCATCCTGGGCCGGCGCGGCGTATCGGTGTCGGCCATCAGCGGCATCGACCTGGCGCTGTGGGACCTGCTGGGCAAGCATCTGAACGCACCGGTATGGCGCCTGCTGGGCGGTCGCAAGGCAGAGCGCATGCCTGCCTATGCCTCGGGGGGCTGGGCCGATGCCGAACACATCGGCGACCAGTTGCTGGGCTACATCGACAAGGGTGGCTTCGGCGCCGTGAAGATGCGGGTCGGCGTGATCGACGGCGACCCCATCCATTCGGCCCGGCGTGTCAAGGCGGCGCGTGAAGCGCTGGGCCCGAACATCGGGCTGGCCTGTGATGCGCATGGCACCTACACCGTCGCCGAGGCCAAGCGCTTCTGCAGACTGGTGGAAGATTGCAATCTGCTGTGGTTCGAAGAGCCGGTCACAGCCGACGACAAACGCGGCATGGCCGAGGTGCGCGCCGCCACGGCGATTCCGATCGCCACCGGCGAGAGCGAGTTCAACCGCTTCGATTTCCGCGACCTGGCCGAGCTTCGGGCGGCCGATGTGTTCCAGCCTGACCTGGCGATCTGCGGCGGCATCACCGAGGCCATGCGCATCGGCGCCATCGCCTCGGCATGGAACATCAAGCTGGCGCCCCATTTGTGGACCGGCGCGCTGGCCTTCGCCGCCGGCATGCATGTGGCTGCCGCGTCGCCGGCAGGCTGGTTGCTGGAGTACTCGGTCGGTGCCAACCCGCTGCTGCAGGAACTGGCCGAAGAACAGTTCAGCGTGCATCAGGGCATGGTCGAGATCGCCGACCGGCCTGGCCTGGGTGTCACGATTCGTCAGGACTTCGTCGACCGCCATACCGTGGCCTGAACGGCCACTCCCTTCTGCCCGATCCCTCCAGGAGCCATTCGATGTCCGTCATTCCAACTGTTGCAACAACCCCAGTCAGGCGGCGCGCCGTCGCCATGCTCGGCACAGTCGCCGTGGTCAGCAGCATGCTGATGGGCAGCACTGTACTGGCGCAACCCGCTTACCCGACCAAGCCGATCAGGCTGATCGTGCCGTTTGCAGCCGGAGGCACCACCAGCATCCTGGCGCGCCTGCTGGCCGACCGCATGTCGCAATCGATCGGCCAGCCGATCGTGGTCGACAACCGCCCGGGTGCCGGCGGCAACGTGGGCATGGACCTCGTCGCCAAGGCCGAGCCCGATGGCTACACCATCCTGATGGGACCGATCGGGCTCGCGATCAATCCGGCGCTGTATTCCAAGATGCCGTTCGACCCGCTGAAGGACCTGGCGCCGATCGGCCTGTACGGCGGCGTGCCCAATCTGCTGGTGGTGAATCCTTCGGTGCCGGCCACCAACCTGGCTGAGTTCATCGCCTATGCCAAGTCCAACCCGGGCAAGCTGAACTACGCATCCAACGGCAATGGCACGTCGAGCCACCTGGCCGCCGAGATGCTCAAGTCTGCGGCCGGCCTGAACATCGTTCACGTGCCCTACAAGGGCGGCGCACCGGCGCTGCAGGAGATGATGGGCGGCCAGGTGACGATGCTCTTCGACCAGATGCCGGCGGTGCTGCCGCAGGTCAAGAGTGGCCGTGTCCGGGTGCTCGGGGTGTCGAGCATCAAGCACTCCGCCGCGGCCCCCGACATCCCGCCCATCGCCGACACCTTGCCGGGCTTCGACATGCTGGTCTGGTTCGGCCTGCTGGCACCACAGGGCACGCTGTCGGCCATCATCGGCAAGCTGAATGGCGAAATGGTCAAGGCACTCAACGAGCCCGCATTCCAAGCCCAGCTGGTTGGCATGGGCGTGACGCCAATGCCGGGTTCGCCCGAGACTTTCAGCCGCTACCTGCAGAGCGAAACCACGCGCTGGGCAAAGGTGGTCAAAGATGCCGGCGCCAGGATCGATTGAGCGCACGCTGAAGACCCAGATCCCCACGCAAACGCAAGCCCGCCGAACTCATCCCCGTGAAGAACCCGAGGCCTGCCCGTCGCACCGCCTTTGGCCTGGCGTTCGCCGCAGCGCTCTCCCGGGAAGATCACGACGGGCAATGACGGAACCGGCACCGCCCAGCAGCTGGGCGGCGTGAACTTCAGCGTGGCCGCTGGTGTCGACATCGCGCAGATTCCCTACAAGGGCAGCGCACCTGCCACCACCGATTTGTTGGGCGGTGTGGTCGATTCGCAATTCGACAACCTGGTGACGCTGGTCCCCTTCGTCAAGAGCGGCAGGCTGAAGGCGCTGGCCGTATCGTCCACGCACCGCGTCACGGCATTGCCCGACGTGCCGACCCTCGCCGAATCGGCATTGCCCGGCTTCGAGACCGGCACGTGGTACGGCATCGTGGCGCCAAAGGGCACGCCGAAGCCGGTGGTCGACAAGCTCAACGCCGAGCTCCTGCGCATGCTCGCGTTGCCTGAGATTCGCACCAAACTGGTGTCGATGAGCCTGGAGCCCGCGGGTGGCACGGCAGCAGAGTTCGGCGCACTGGTGAAGTCCGACCTGGCGAAGAACGCGCCGATCGTCAAGGCCGCAAACGTCACGGTGGACTGAACAGGCGCGGCGCCCTCTGGGGCGTTGCAAGGCCTTCGTGGCCGGCGACAATGCGCGCCCCTTCCTGCACCGCGAATGCCCGCCCCATGCCAGACGCCCTGATCCTCACCCTGTCCGGCCCCGACCGCACCGGCATCGTGCATGCCGTCACGGGCGCGCTGGCCGAGCGCGGCGGCAACATCACCGACGCCGCGCAGTTCAACGACCAGAGCACCGGGCAGTTCTTCATGCGCGTGCAGTTCGATCTGCCCGAATCGCAGTGGGCCGGCATGCGTGACGCGGTCGGCACGCTGGCCACCGGCATGCAGATGAAGTGGCAGTTGCACGAGGCCCATGCCCGGCTGCGCACGGTGCTGCTGGTCAGCAAGCTGGGACACTGCCTGAACGATCTGCTGTTTCGCTACAAGAGCCAGTTGCTGCCGCTCGACATCTGTGCCGTGGTGTCGAACCACCGCGACTTCTACCAGCTGGCGGCCAGCTACGACATTGCGTTCCATCACATCCCGGTCAGCGGCGCGACCAAGCCGCAGGCCGAAGCACGGCTGCTCGAGGTCGTCGAGCAGGAGCAGGCCGAACTGGTGGTGCTGGCGCGCTACATGCAGGTGCTGTCGCAACGACCTGTGCCGTGCGCTGGCAGGCCGCGCGATCAACATCCATCACAGCTTCCTGCCCAGCTTCAAGGGCGCCAAGCCCTACCACCAGGCGCATGACCGCGGCGTCAAGATCATCGGCGCCACGGCGCACTACGTGACCGCCGACCTCGATGAAGGGCCGATCATCGAACAGGACATCGCACGCGTGGACCATGCCTGCACGCCCGACCAGCTGACCCACATCGGCCGCGACATCGAATGCGCCGTGCTGGCGCGCGCGGTCACCTGGCACGCCCAGCACCGGGTGCTGGTCAACGGGCACAAGACGGTGGTGTTCCGCTGATCGATGCCCGCGATTGAACGGCAAACGACCATCAATTGACACGATCGTGTCGTCGGCGCATGGCCACAATGCCGTTTGTCACTGACGACAACCGACCGCACATTGGGCGGAACACCGGAACCCGTACCCGGCGCCAGCACCCGTCAGGGCCTTCGAGCCCTGTCCGGTAGCCGAAAGGGCCACCCTTGAAACGGTGGCCCTTTGCTTTGGTGAGTGCTTCGCGTGGGTCGCGGTTCAGGCGTGCTGTGACACCGAGTCGGCCCGTTCGCGCCACTGCAACAGATCGTCCAACGTAACGCGGCCCGGGCCCTCATCGACCAGCGCCGGGCGCCAGCCGCGACGCTGGCCCAGCCCCGGCCCGATCGCCAACGCAGCCTCGACCGTGGCCTGCTGAAAGTAGCTGCTCAAGGTCACCAGCACCGGCACCTGCGCGGCCCGCGCCGCGGCCACACCGCCCGGCGAGTCTTCGATCGCGATCGCGTCCAGCGGGCCGATCTGCAGCCGCTGCAGTGCCAGCAGAAAAACCTCAGGATCGGGCTTCTTGCACCGCACGTCTTCGCCGCAGACCACGGCATCGAAGGGCTCTGCCCAGCCGCCACCGAAGGCCGTCTTGAGCAGCGCGTCGACGTTGCTGCGGCTGGTGGTGGTGGTGATGGCCTGTCGCACGCCCTGAGCACGGCACTCGGCCATCAGATCGGCAACGCCGGGGCGCAGCGCAACATGACCTGCGGCCACACGGTCGGCATAGAAGCGATTCTTCAGGGCGTGCAATTCGACAACCAGCGTCTCGCGCTGCTGCGACAAGGCGGGTGCGTCACTGCGGCTGCTCATGTCGTGCAGCAGCCGCTCGCGCCCGCCGGACACCGCCAGCAGGCGGCCGTAGTGCACTTCGTCCCAACGCCACGACAGGCCAAGTGATTCGAAAGCCTGGTTGAAGGCCACGCGGTGCCCGTCACGCTCGGTTTCGGCCAGCGTGCCGTCCACGTCCCACAGCAGGGCCTGCAGCGTCACAGCGCACTCTTGGCGCGCGTGCGCCGCTCCATCATGCGCCAGATGAAGGGCGTGAAGATCAGCTGCATGGCGAGCTCCATCTTGCCGCCGGGAACGACCACGGTGTTGGCGCGGCTCATCCACGAGCCGTCCATCATGTTCAGCAGGTACGGAAAATCAATGCCCTTGGGGTTGGCGAAGCGGATCACGCACAGGCTTTCGTCGGCACTGGGGATGTCCCGCGCGATGAAGGGATTGCTGGTGTCGACCACCGGCACCCGCTGAAAATTGACGTGCGTGTGCGCGAACTGCGGGCAGATGTAGTGCACGTAGTCGGGCATGCGGCGCAGGATGGTGTCGGTCACCGCCTCGGCGCTGTAGCCGCGTACGTTCTTGTCCCGGTACAGCTTCTGGATCCACTCAAGGTTGATGACCGGCACCACACCGATCAGCAGGTCGGGGTAGCGCGCGATGTCGACATCGTCGGTCACCACGGCGCCGTGCAGGCCCTCGTAGAACAGCATGTCGGTGCCCGCGGCCAGGTCTTCCCAGGGCGTGAAGGTGCCGGGGTCCTGGCGGTAGGGCGCGGCCTCGCCGATGTCGTGCAGGTACCTGCGGCGCCGGCCGCTGCCACATTCGCTGTAGTCGCGGAACAGTTGCTCCAGTTCGGCGAACAGGTTGTTTTCGGGCCCGAAGTGGCTGAAGTGCGCATCGCCGGCCTTCTCGGCGTCGGCCTGGCGCGCGCGCATTTCCAGGCGGTCGTAGCGGTGGAAGCTGTCGCCTTCGATGACGGCGGCGCTGACGCCCTCGCGGCGGAAGATGTTCTCGAAGGTGCGCGTCACCGAGGTGGTTCCGGCGCCGGAAGAGCCGGTGATGGCGATGATGGGGTGGCGTTCGGACATGGGCGGGCTCAATCCCGAAACAGGCTGCGGGCAGCGAACAGCGGCACCCGGTCGTCGCGCGCCGACGCGGGCTCGTGGTGGTAGCGCTCGATGCGGTCGACCTCGTTCTTCGATCCGAAGATCAGGCCGATGCGCTGGTGCAACGCCGTCGGCTTGACCCCCAGCACCGGCTGGCGCCCGGTGCTGGCGCGCCCGCCGGCCTGCTCCATCAGAAAGCCGATCGGGTTGGCCTCGTAGAGCAGACGCAATCGCCCCGGCATCGCGGCGTCCTTGTGGTCGCGCGGATACATGAAGACGCCGCCGCGCATCAGGATGCGGTGCGCCTCGGCCACCAGGCTGGCGATCCAGCGCGTGTTGAAGTCCTTGCCGCGCGGCCCAGAGCGGCCGGCCAGGCATTCGTCGACGTAGCGCTTGACGGGTGGCTCCCAGAAGCGACTGTTGCTGGCGTTGATGGCGAACTCGTGCGTGTCGTCGGGCACGCGGATTTCGGCGTGCGTGAGCATGAACTCGCCCAGATTCGGGTTCAGCGTGAAGCCGGCCACGCCATTGCCCACGCTCAGCACGATCATCGTGCTGGGGCCGTAGATCGCGTAGCCCGCGGCCACCTGCGCCGCACCGGGTTGCAGGAAGTCGGCCTCGATCACGTCACGCCCGCTGGCCACCACGTCGTCAGGCGCGCGCAGGATCGAGAAGATGCTGCCCACCGACACGTCGACGTCGATGTTGCTCGATCCGTCCAGAGGGTCGAACACCAGCAGGTACTTGCCGCGCTGGTGCGCTGCCGGAATCTGCCGGGGCGCGTCCATCTCTTCCGACGCCAGGCCGGCCAGGTGACCGTTCCATTCGCTCATGCGGATGAAGATCTCGTTGGACAACAGGTCCAGCGGCTTCTGCATTTCACCGTGCACGTTGCACCTGGTTTCGGCCGCGGGCAAGGCGCCCAGGGGTTCACCCAGTTCTCCGAACGACACGATGCGTGCGATGGCCTTGCAGGCCAGCGAGACATCCAAGAGCAACGCGTTGAGGTCGCCGCCGGCGCCCGGAAAGCGCCGCCGCTGCTCGATCAGGTAGCGCGTGAGGGTCCAGCGTTGGCACAGCGGCATGGCGGGCTCCGAAGCAGGTGGTCAGGGGGCCGGCGTGTCGAACACGCGGCTGGCGCGGATGTCGCTTTCGGCCAGGGTGCTCAGCTCGTCGCGCGACAGCACGCGGTCGCGCTCGCCGAACAAGCGGCTGGCCTGGCGCAGCCGCGCACGGTCGAGCGCGTTGCGCACGCTGCGCGCGTTGGCAAAGTGCGGCTGGCGGATGCGCCGGCGCAGGTAGTCGTCGAAGGCCTCGCGCGCACCCGTGCCAAACTGGTAATGCAACGTGGCCAGCAGACGCTCGGCGATCTGCAGCAGTTCGACCTGCGCGTAGTCTGGAAAATCCAGGTGGTGCGCAATGCGTGAGCTCAAGCCCGGGTTGGACCTGAAGAAGCTGTCCATGCGGTCCTTGTAGCCGGCCAGGATGACCACCAGGTCATCGCGCTGGTTCTCCATCACTTGCAGCAGGATCTCGATCGCCTCCTGCCCGTAATCGCGTTCGTTCTCTGGCCGGTACAGCGTGTAGGCCTCGTCGATGAACAGCACGCCGCCCATCGCACGCTTGAGCACCTCTTTGGTCTTGGGGCCGGTGTGGCCGATGTACGAGCCGACCAGATCGTCGCGCGTCACCGCCACCAGCCGGTCGTGCCGCACATAGCCCAGGCGGTGCAGGACCTGCGCCATGCGCATTGCCACCGTGGTCTTGCCGGTGCCCGGATTGCCGGTGAACGACATGTGCAAGGTGGGGTTGGCGTTGGCCAGGCCCTGCGCCAGTCGCAGGCGGTCGATGACCAGCAGCGCGGCGATGTCGCGGATGCGCTGCTTGACCGGTACCAGGCCGACCAGGTCGCGTTCGAGTTCGTCGAACACCGCTTCGACCTGGCTTTGCGCCAGCACCTCGGCCACCGTGGTGGGTAGGGCCGGCACCGGCCCCGCCGGCTGCGCAGCCACGGGCACGCTGCTGCCGGGGATGGCGTACAGCGGTCGATTCATGCCGCGGCTTCCTGTGCCTCGGTGGCGGCCAGTTCGGCGCGCATCGCATCGATGACGGCCTTGTAGTCGGGCTGGCCGAAGATCGCGCTGCCGGCGACGAAGGTGTCGGCCCCGGCTTCGGCCACGCGGCGGATGTTGTCGACCTTGATGCCGCCGTCCACCTGCAGCCGGATGTCGCGACCGCTGGCGTCGATGATGCGCCGCGCCTGTTCGACCTTGCGCAGCGCCGTCTCGATGAAACTCTGCCCGCCAAAGCCCGGGTTGACGCTCATGATGAGCACCAGGTCCACCTTGTCGATCACCCATTCCAGCCGGCCCAGCGGTTCGGCCGGGTTGAAGGCCAGGCCGGTCTTGCAACCTGCAGCGTGGATCTGCTGCAGTGTGCGGTCGACATGTGTGCTGGCGTCGGGATGGAAGCTGATCAGGTCGGCACCGGCTTCGGCAAAGCGCTCGGCCAGCGCGTCCACCGGCTGCACCATCAGGTGCACGTCGATCGGCACGCTGCAGCGCCTGCGCAGCGACTGGCAGACCATGTGCCCGATGCTCAGGTTGGGCACGTAGTGGTTGTCCATCACGTCGAAGTGGATCCAGTCGGCACCGGCGGCGACGACGCGCTGCACCTCGTCGTCCAGGCGGGCGAAGTCGGCGGACAGGATCGACGGCGCGATGACGTGGCTGCGGTGCGTGCGGGAAATGTGCTGCATGTCGACTCCTTCAGGCGCCGTAGCGCTCACCCTCGGCCTTGTCAGCGGCATAAGCCCGCACCGTGTAGCGCTGCGTGCGCCCGTTCACTTCCTGC
This sequence comes from Rubrivivax sp., assembly GCA_016707445.1. Lineage (GTDB taxonomy): Bacteria > Pseudomonadota > Gammaproteobacteria > Burkholderiales > Burkholderiaceae_C > Rubrivivax. The sequence goes on along the minus strand of JADJHR010000001.1, from coordinate 626,894 downwards.
CGCAGCAGCGCGAACCCGGGCTCGTGGGCCGGCCGATTGACGATGAAGCTCATCGCGATGCTTTCGACGCCGCGGGTGCTGTCGAAGGCCATCAACCGGATGTAGTGCTGCGGGAAGGCCTGACGGCATTCGTTCAGTTCCGCCAGCACGCCGGCCGCGTCGTGCAGGTCGAACATCGGCATGCCGAACATCTCCCAGTAGGTGTTGCGCGGGTGCGGGTCGTCGGTGTATTCGACGCTCCAGGCATAGCCCTTGTTCAGGCCGTACTGCACTTGCAACCGGATCTCGGCATCGTCGAGCTCGGGCAGGAAGCTGAACTGGCCCTGGGTGATGCGGCCGCTGGGGTTGCTCATCATGGTGGGTGCTCCTCGGGTCAGGCCACAGCCGCCGTCACGGCGTAGTCGCTGGTGTCGGTGCTGGTGTAGTTGAAGCTGATGTCGCCCCAGGTGTCGAGCGCCTGCTTCAGCGGGGTACAGAACTGCGCCGCCTGGCGCAGGATGTCGGGGCCTTCGTTCCTGATGTCGCGCCCTTCGTTGCGCGCCTTGACCATGCACTCCAGCGCCACCCGGTTGGCCACCGCACCGGCCTGGATGCCTGCCGGGTGGCCGATGGTGCCGCCGCCGAACTGCAGGATCACGTCGTCGCCGAAGAGGTCGAGCAGTTGGTGCATCTGGCCGGCGTGGATGCCGCCGCTGGCCACCGGCATGACCTTCTTCATGTCGCACCAGTCCTGGTCGAAGAACAGCCCGCGCGGCAGGTCCTGCCGTGTGAAGGCATCGCGGCAGACGTTGTAGTAGCCCTGCACCGTCATCGGGTCGCCTTCGAGCTTGCCGACCGCAGTGCCGGTGTGCAGGTGGTCCACGCCGGCCAGGCGCAGCCACTTGGCCATCACGCGAAAGCTCACGCCATGGTTCTTCTGCCGCGTGTAGGTGCCATGGCCGGCACGGTGCATGTGCACGATCATGTCGTGCTTGCGCGCCCAGTTGGCGATGCTCTGGATCGCGCTCCAGCCGATGATCAGGTCGACCATGATGACCACGCTGCCCAGTTCCTTGGCGAACTCGGCGCGTTCGTAGATGTCTTCCATCGTCGCGCCGGTCACGTTCAGGTAGCTGCCCTTGACCTCGCCGGTGGCGGCACTCGCCTTGTTGACGGCTTCCATCACGTACAGGAAGCGGTCGCGCCAGTGCATGAAGGGCTGCGAGTTGATGTTCTCGTCGTCCTTCATGAAATCGAGCCCGCCTTTCAGGCCTTCGTAGATCACGCGGCCGTAGTTGCGGGCGGACAAGCCCAGCTTGGGCTTGGTGGTCGCGCCCAGCAGCGGGCGACCGAACTTGTCGAGCCGCTCGCGCTCGGCCACCAGCCCCGTGGGCGGGCCCTTGAAGGTCTTGACCAGCGCCACCGGCATGCGGATGTCTTCCAGCCGCGCGGCGCGCAGCGGCTTGAAGCTGAACACGTTGCCGATCAGGCTGGCCGTGATGTTGGCGATCGAACCTTCTTCGAACAGGATGATGTCGTAGGCCACCCAGGCGAAGAACTCGCCAGGCCGGCCCGGCACCGGCTCGACCTTGTAGGCCTTGGCGCGGTAGCTGTCGCAGGCCGTCAGGCGGTCGGTCCAGACCACGGTCCAGGTGGCGGTGCTGCTCTCGCCGGCCACCGCGGCGGCGGCCTCGATGGGGTCCACACCATCCTGCGGCGTGATGCGGAACAGGCACAGCGTGTCGGTGTCCTTGGGCAGGTAGTCGGCATCCCAGTAGCCCATCTGCCGGTATTTCAGGACACCGGCGCGGTAGCGTTGTTTCGGGTCCAGGGGGGAGTCGATGACGACGCCGGGCTCGACGGGCTTGTTCATTCGCGGTCCTCGGTGCAGGGGTCTGGGGGCCACGATAGGCAAGTCGTCTGTTCATTGACAGTCAGACTTTCTTCCGATTCGATTAAGCTAAACCTGAATGAACATCACCTTTCGCCAGTTGCGCGTGTTCGTCGAGGTGGCCCAGCAGGGCAGCGTCACGCGTGCCGCCGAAGCACTGCACCTGACGCCGCCGGCGGTGTCGATGCAGATCAAGGAAGTCGAGTCGCAGGTCGGGCTGACCCTGTTCGATCGCGAGGGGCGCGGGCTGTCGCTGTCCACCGCGGGCGAGTACTTCCTGGTGCACGCCCGGCGCATGCTGGGCGCACTGTCAGAAGCACAGAACGCGATGGCGCGGCTCAAGCGCGTCGAGCGCGGGCTGCTGAGCATCGGCATGGTCAGCACCGCCAAGTACTTCGTGCCGCAACTGCTGGGGCGCTTCTGCCAGGACCATCAGGGCGTGGAGGTCAAGCTGCACGTGGCCGGCAATCGCGAGCAACTGGTGGCGATGCTGCAGCAGTCCAACGTGGACCTGGCCGTGATGGGGCGCCCGCCGAAAGAGATCGCCACGCGCAGCGAGGCCTTCGCCGCGCATCCGATGGTGGTGGTCGGCCCGCCCGGCCACCCGCTGCTGCAGGTCGGCCATGCGCCGGTCGGGGCGCTGGCGCCCTACCCTTTCATCGTGCGCGAGCAGGGTTCGGGCACACGAAGCGCGATGCAGCAGTTCTTCACTGAGCAGCGCTTCTCACCCAGCATCACGATGGAGATCTCGAGCAACGAGACGATCAAGCAGGCCGTGATCGCCGGGCTGGGCCTGAGCTTTCTGTCACTGCACACGCTGGGGCTGGAACTGCGCAGCGGCCTGCTGATGCTGCTGGACATCGAAGGCACGCCGGTGATGCGCACCTGGAACGTGGTGCACTTGCCGTCGCGCACGCTGTCGCCGGTGGCCGAAGCCTTCCGCTACTTCCTGATCGAGCAGGGCGAACGGCACCTGGTCGACCATGACACCCCGCTGCTGCGGCCCGCCGCAGAAGCAGCCCACGCGCCTAAGGCTTGATGTAGGCGTAACCCTGGATCTGCAGCTTGGCCAGCCGCACCACGCCAGACGGCGTGAAATCGGCTTCCTGCAGGAACTGCTCTTTCTTCAGATTGCGGTTCTTCAGCGTGATCTCGCAAATCTCGAACTTGACGCCGCGCGCCACCAGCGCGGCGATCGGCCCCGCATACAGGCCGCCGTTCGCGTCCTTGGCGCCTTCCAGGAGCAGGTCCACACCATTGGCATGCGTGACCACGGTGATCTTGGTCGTCGGCTCGGTGTCCAGGTGGTTGCGGATGTTGCGCAGGCCCTTCAGGCCCTGGCTGACGGCATCGTCGATGTGGTAGACCACATGGTCCTGCGACCAGGCCAGGGTGGTGCAGGCCGCCAGGGCCAGCGCGGCGAAAATTCGACGAAGATTCATGCTGTCTCCTGGGGTGCTGCCCTGCAAACTGGGGCGGTTTTGTGGCCAAACTCTACAAGGTATCCATGAGCGACGCACTCGCCTACCTCACCAAGGCCCGGCCCGAAGCCATGGGCCACTACTTCGCTTTCCTGAAGGACGCCGGCAGTCGGCTCGACCCGAAGACGCGCGATCTGATCTCGGTCATCACCAAGGTCCATGCGCAGACTGAGCGCGGCTTCAGGCAGTACTCCAAACGTGCGCTGCGCGCTGGCTGCAGCGCCGACGAGCTGCTGGATGCGCTGCTGATGGCTTTTCCGGCGCTAGGTCTGAGCCGCATCGTCTGGGCCGTCGACATCCTGCTGACCATGAACCTGCCGGGCTTCGAGCACGTCAAGTCCATCACGCCCGCGGCAGAAGCAACACCGGCGACGCCAGCGGCGGCCGCGCAATGGCACGACCTGATGGCCACGCGCGGCGTCGCCGACGGGCAGACGCAGCGCGTGGACTGCGACGGCCGCAGCGTGTTCGTGCGCCGCCAGGGCCGGCGCTGGCGCGTCTACGACAGCCGCTGCCCGCACCAGGGCACCGACATGCCGCTGCAGGCGCTGCAGGGCGACACGCTGACCTGCCCCCAGCATGGCTGGACCTTCAGTCTGCAGGACGGGCGCTGCACCGCCGTCGGCGATGCGCCGCTGCGCGAGTGGGAGAGCAAGGTCGTGAAAGGGCGCTTGCTGGCGAACTGGTAATGCGCCGGCAGGGTCGGCAGCGAGGGTTCGCGGCCCGCGTCAGGCCGGGCGCGGCTTCTTGCGTGCGGCGCCGGTCGCGCGCGGCGGCAAGCCGGTGTGCTGGGTCAGCAATCGGCCCTTCGTGGGCTGGCTCGGCCTGGCCGGCGTCGAGTTGCTGCGCCGCGCACCCTGGTAGCTGCCGTCGACGGCTGGCTGGAAGTTCGGAATCAGATGCTGGCGGCCGTTGCCAATCAGGTCGGCTCGGCCCAGGTCCTTCAGCGCCTGGCGCAGCAAGGGCCAGTTGTTGGGGTCGTGCCAGCGCAGGAAGGCCTTGTGCAGCCGGCGCCGGCGCTCACCGCGAACGATGTCGACCTTCTCCGCCCGCCGGCTGTCGCGGCTGATGCCCTTCAGCGGATTCAGCCCCGAGTGGTACATCGCGGTGGCGCTGGCCATCGGGCTGGGATAGAAGGTCTGCACCTGGTCGGCCTTGAAACCGTTCTTCTTCAGCCACAGCGCCAAGTTCATCATGTCCTCGTCGCTGGTGCCCGGGTGCGCAGCGATGAAGTACGGAATCAGGTACTGCTTCTTGCCCGCTTCGGCACTGAAGGTCTCGAACAGCTGCTTGAAGCGCTCGTAGCTGCCGATGCCGGGCTTCATCATCTTGCCCAGCGGCCCGCCTTCGGTGTGCTCGGGCGCGATCTTCAGATAGCCGCCCACGTGGTGGCTCACCAGCTCCTTCACGTACTCGGGCGACTGCACCGCCAGGTCGTAGCGCAGACCCGAACCGATCAGGATCTTCTTCACGCCGCGCAGCTGCCGCGCGCGGCGGTACATCTGGATCAGCGGGCCGTGGTCGGTGCCCAGGTTGGCGCAGATACCGGGGTAGACGCAGCTGGGCTTGCGGCAGGCGGCCTCGATCTCGCGGCTCTTGCAGCCCAGGCGGTACATGTTGGCCGTCGGCCCGCCCAGATCACTGATGACGCCGGTGAAGCCTTGCACGCGGTCGCGGATGTCTTCGATCTCGCGGATCACCGAGTCTTCGCTGCGGCTCTGGATGATGCGGCCCTCATGCTCGGTGATCGAGCAGAAAGTGCAGCCGCCGAAGCAGCCGCGCATGATGTTGATGCTGAAGCGGATCATCTCCCAGGCCGGGATCTTGGTCGCGCCATCGTGGCCACCGTGTTCGTCGGCATAACGCGGATGCGGGCTGCGCGCGTAGGCGAGGTCGAACACATGGTCCATCTCGGCCGTGGCGAGCGGGATCGGCGGCGGGTTGATCCAGACGTCCCGTGCACCGGCATCACTGCCGTGACGCTGCACCAGCGCGCGCGCATTGCCCGGGTTGGTCTCCAGGTGCAGCACGCGGCTGGCATGCGCGTACAGCACCGGGTCGCTCTTCACCTGCTCGTAGCTGGGCAGGCGAATGACGGTGCGCTCGCGCGGCGGCATCTGCACCGCGCCGGTCTTGCGCGAGGTGGGCATGGCCACCACCGCGACTTGCGGCTCCTTGGGACCAGCACCCTGCGCCTCGCAAGACTGGCCCTGCGACGCGGCGGCCTGTTCGGTCGTCAGGTAGGGGCTGATGTGATCGTCGATGCGGCCCGGCAGATCGACTTCGGTCGAATCGATCTCGAACCAGCCCCGCGCGCTGTCGTCGTCGCTGCGGCGCATGAAGGCGGTACCACGCACATCGGTGATCGTCGCCACCGGCTGCCGCGCGGCCAGGCGGTGCGCGATCTCGACGATGGCGCGCTCGGCGTTGCCGAACAGCAGCAGGTCGGCCTTGCTGTCAACCAGCAGGCTGCGGCGCACCTTGTCCTGCCAGTAGTCGTAGTGTGCGATGCGGCGCAGGCTGGCCTCGATGCCGCCCACCACGATCGGCACGTCCGCAAACGCTTCCTTGCAGCGGTTCACGTAGACCAGATTGCTGCGGTCCGGCCGCGCGCCACCCTGTCCGCCGGGCGTGTAGGCGTCGTCACTGCGGATCTTGCGATCGGCGGTGTAGCGGTTGATCATCGAATCCATGTTGCCGGCGGTGACGCCGAAGAACAGATTCGGCTTGCCCAGCGCCTTGAAGGGCTCGGCGCTGTCCCATTGCGGCTGCGCGATGATGCCGACGCGAAACCCCTGGGCTTCGAGCACCCGCCCGATCACCGCCATGCCGAAGCTGGGGTGGTCGACATAGGCGTCGCCGGTGACCACGATGATGTCGCAGCTGTCCCAGCCCAGCACGTCCATCTCGGCGCGGCTCATGGGCAGGAAGGGAGCGCTGCCAAAACGCTTGGCCCAGTAGGGGCGGTAGGCGGTCAGGGGCTTGGGCGCCGGGGCGACGACGGTCAGGGACACGGCAGGAGGTTCGCGGGCAGATCGCGCGCAAAGGAGTCAAAGGGAAGGCCGCCATTGTCCCCGGCCTTGGCCGCCGGCGCTTGGGGCCAGAGCCTAGAATCCCGCCCTGCCCTTCAGGCCCCACTTTCAGCCCCTGCTGCGCCCGCCGCAGCGCCAGCCCGACATGACCCGCAAGCTGTTCGTCACCACCGCCCTGCCCTACGCCAACGCCGCGTTCCACATCGGGCACATGATGGAGTACATCCAGGCCGACACCTGGGTGCGCTTTCAACGGTTGCGCGGTCACGACGTGCATTTCGTCTGCGCCGACGACGTCCATGGCGCCGCGATCATGATCGCGGCAGACAAGGCCGGGTTGACGCCGCAGGCATTCGTCGCGCAGATCGCCGCTGGCCGCCAGCGCTACCTCGACGGCTTTCACATCGCCTTCGACAACTGGCACAGCACCGACGCGCCCGAGAACCACGAACTCGCGCGCAGCATCTACCTGTCGCTGCGCCAGAACGAGCTGATCGAAACGCGAACGATCGAACAGTTCTTCGACCCCGACAAGGGCATGTTCCTGGCCGATCGCTTCATCAAGGGCGAGTGCCCGAAATGCGGCGCCAAAGACCAGTACGGCGACAACTGCGAAGTCTGCGGCGCGGTGTATGCGCCAACCGACCTGAAGAACCCGTACTCGGCGCTCAGTGGCGCCACCCCGGTGCTCAAGAGCAGCGAACATTTCTTCTTCAAGCTCAGTGACCCGCGCTGCGTGGCCTTCCTCGAATCCTGGACGCAGGACGGTCGACTGCAGCCCGAGGTGGCCAACAAGGTGCGCGAGTGGTTCGTGCGCGACGAGACGGGCAAGGTGGGCTTGGGCGACTGGGACATCAGCCGCGACGCACCCTACTTCGGCATCGAGATTCCCGACGCCCCGGGCAAGTACTTCTACGTCTGGCTCGACGCGCCGGTGGGCTATCTGGCCAGCCTGAAGAACCTGCTGGCCAGACTGGACATCGACTTCGACCACTACCTGGCGCAGCCTGAGCTCGAGCAGATTCACTTCATCGGCAAGGACATCGTCACCTTCCACACGCTGTTCTGGCCGGCGATGCTGCATTTCAGCGGCCGCAAGGCGCCCGACCGCGTCTACGTGCACGGCCACCTCACGGTCAGCGGCGAGAAGATGAGCAAGAGCCGCGGCACCGGCATCAGCCCGCTGCGCTACCTCGAACTCGGGCTGAACGCCGAGTGGCTGCGCTACTACATCGCGGCCAAGCTCAACGCCCGCGTCGAGGACCTGGACTTCAACCCCGACGACTTCGTCGCGCGCGTCAACGCCGACCTGGTCGGCAAGTACATCAACATCGCCAGCCGCGCCGCCGGCTTCATCGGCAAGCGTTTCGACGGCCGGCTGAGCGCCGACATGGGCGTCGAGGGCCGCATCGTGCTGGACGCGCTGCGTGCCCACGCCGAACCCATCGCCACGCTGTACGAGGACCGCGAATTCGGCAAGGCGATGCGCGAGGTGATGCTGCTGGCCGACAAGGTCAACGAGTACGTCGACCAGCACAAACCCTGGGAGATCGCCAAGCGCCCCGGCCAGGACGCGGCGCTGCACGACGTGTGCACGGTCTGCATCGAGGCCTTTCGACTGCTCACGCTGTATCTCAAGCCGGTGCTGCCAGCGCTTGCCGCACAGGTCGAGGCGTTCCTGCGCATCGAGCCGCTGCGCTGGGGCGACGCCGCGCGCGCCATGGGTGCGCACACCATCGGCGACTATCGCCACCTGATGCAGCGCGTCGACCCGAAGATGCTCGACGCCCTGTTCGAGCCACCGCCTGCAGCGGCCGTGGTCGCGCCGGGCGGAGAGCCGCTGGCCGCCGAGATCGGCATCGCCGACTTCAGCCGCGTCGACCTGCGCGTCGCCCGCATCATGGCCGCCGAGCGCGTCGAAGGCAGCAGCAAGCTGCTGCGCCTGACGCTGGACGTGGGCGAAGGCATCGACGCCGACGGCCGGCCGCGGCTGCGCACCGTGTTCAGTGGCATCGCCAGCGCCCACCAGCCCGAGAGCCTGGTCGGCCAGCTGACCGTGGTGGTGGCCAATCTGGCCCCGCGACAGATGAAGTTCGGCATCAGCGAGGGCATGGTTCTGACCGCCGGCCACGCCGACGAGAAGGCCCATCCCGGGCTTCATCTGCTGCAACCCGGCTCCGGCGCCACCCCCGGGTTGAGGGTGCGCTGAGGCCGTCGCGGCGCGCCCGGGCTTGCTAGGCTCACGACTGATGCGCGCCGAACGTCCATCCCGTCGTCTGCAGCCGCCCACTCCGCTGGCGGTGGGCACGATGCTGGGCGAGTACGAAGTGCGCCACGTGCTGGGTCAGGGCAGCTTCGGTTTCGTGTACCGCGTCACCGACGCCGCGGCCGACATCGACCTGGCCGTGAAGGAATTCATGCCCATGCACTGGGCCCTGCGCATCGGCGCCACCGACGTGGCCGCACGCGGCCCCGCCGAGGCCGAGGCCTTTGCCCAGGGCCTGCGCTTTTTTCTCAACGAGGGCCGGCTGCTGCAGCAGCTCGATCATCCGGCGCTGATCAAGGTGCACGGCTGCTGGGAGGCGAACGGCACGGCCTACCTGGCGATGGACATGTGCACCGGTCGCAACCTGCACGACACGCTGCAGGCGCGCTGGCGCTCGCCCAGCGAATCGGCGCTGCGCTCACTGCTCGACACCCTGCTGGGCGCGCTGGAGCACCTGCACGGCGCCGGCCTGCAGCACCGCGACATTGCGCCGCAGAACATCATGATCGAGGCCGACGGCCGACCCTTGCTGATGGACCTGGGCGCAGCACGTCGGGTCAGTTCGGCGCGCGGCGAGGCCGGTGCGGTCGGGCCGCGCGACGGCTATGCAGCGTTGGAGATGTACAGCCAGCACCAGCAGCTCAAGCGCGGGCCCTGGACCGACTTCTATGCGCTGGGCGCCATCCTGCACCTGATGATCATCGGCAAGCCGCCGCCGGCAGCGAGCAGCCGCCACCAGGGCGACCGCATCGGCTTCACACTGCAGCGGCGCGACCACCGGCATTCGCTGCTCTTCCTGTCGATCATCGACTGGCTGCTGGCGCTGCAGCCGGCCGACCGGCCGCAAAGCGTGGCCGAGTTGCGCGCCGCGCTGGCCGGCGAAAGCCCGGTGCCCGCACGCCACGCGCCCAGCCGCAAGGCGCGCTGGGGCATGCAGTTTCGCCGTCACCGCCACTGGCTGTGGATTGGCCTGGGCTTGCTGGTCACGCTGGCGCTGGCGGCCTACGTCTATCGCCTGTGGCGCACGGGCCTGCTGCCCTTCCTGTTGCGCTGATGCGCGACCCGCGGCAGGGCGTTGTCGGGTCGCCGCGATGGCCAATGGCATGATCGGGGCCATGCAGTCGATACCGGTGGACGAGCCGAGGGTGTGCCTGCCGTCGCGCCGGCGGCGTTTCATCGTTCGCGCCCACCACTGTGGCCCTCCGGCCGGCGGCCCTGCCCGCCTTGCCACCGCCCCGGAGACTGCATGCTACCCACCCGTTTTCATCGCTTCCGACCCCGGCTGCTCGATGCCCTGACCGGCTATTCGCGGCCCGACCTGATGGCCGACATCGGCGCCGGCCTCACGGTCGGCGTCGTTGCGCTGCCGCTGGCCATGGCCTTTGCCATCGCCTCGGGTGTCAAACCCGAACAGGGCCTGTTCACGGCCATCATTGCCGGCCTTCTGATCTCGGCGCTGGGCGGCTCGCAGGTGCAGATCGGCGGGCCGGCCGGTGCCTTCATCGTCATCGTCTACGGCATCGTCGAACGCTACGGCCTGACCAATTTGCTGATCAGCACCGCGATGGCCGGCGTGCTGCTGTTCCTGATGGGGCTGTTCAAGCTCGGGGCACTGGTGCGCTACGTGCCGGTGGCCATCGTCATCGGCTTCACCAACGGCATTGCGGTGCTGATCGGGCTGTCGCAGCTGAAGGACTTCTTCGGACTGGTCACGCCCAAGCTGCCGGGCGACTTCTTCTCGCTGCTGTCGGTCTTGGCGGCGAACGCCCACACCGTCAACCCATGGGCTGTGGCGATCGCCGGCGTCAGCCTGGCGCTGGTGGTGCTTTGGCCCAAGAGCTACGCCATGCCCACCGGCCCCGTGGGCTTGCGTGCACGCAGCCGCCGCGTGGCCGCGCATGTACCGGGCACCATCGTCGCGCTCGGCCTGGCCACGCTGGCGGTGACCTGGTTTCATCTGCCCGTGGAAACCATCGGCAGTCGCTTCGGCGGCATCCCCCAGGGCCTGCCCCAGCTGGCGCTGCCACCCTTCAGCTGGACCACGGCCAAGGAGCTGGTGATCCCCACGATCACGATCGCACTGCTCGGCGCCATCGAGTCGCTGCTGTGCGCCCGCGTGGCCGACAACCTGAGCGAGTTCGAGCGTCACGACCCCAACCAGGAGCTGATGGCGCAAGGCCTGGCCAACCTGATCAGCCCGATGTTCGGCGGCCTGCCGGCCACCGGCACCATCGCGCGCACCGTGACCAACCTGCGCGCCGGCGCGCACACCCCGGTGGCCGGCATCGTGCATGCGCTGACCATCCTGCTGGTGGTGCTGCTGGCGGCCCCGCTGGCGGCCAACGTGCCACTCGCCGCGCTGGCCGGCATCCTCGCCTTCGTGGCCTGGAACATGGGTGAATGGCGCGAGTTCGGGCGGCTGCGCCGCTTCACGCTGCAGTACCGCACCATCCTGCTCGGCACCTTCTTGATGACGGTGATCTTCGACCTGACGGTGGCGGTACAGGTGGGCCTGATCCTGGCCTGCGCCTTCTTCATCTACCGCATGAGCACGCTGTTTCGCGTGCAGTCGCTGCCGCGCGGCCAACTGCCCGACGGCGTGCAGGTGTTCGAGCTGTTCGGCTCGCTGTTCTTCGGCGCGGTGGGCAAGATCGAGCAGCTGCAGGCGCAGCTGCTGCCCGACACGCGTGCCCTGGTGCTGGACATGCATCGGCTGATCTCGATGGACACCTCGGGCCTGGACGCGCTGGAGCAGCTGCACCGCACGCTGCAGCGGCAGGGCCAGGCGCTGGTGCTGGCCAACGTCAACGAGCAGCCGCTGTCGCTGATCCGCCGCTCGGGCTTCGAGCAGCGTCTGGGCGCCGACCAGATCGTGCCCACGGTGGACGGCGCCTTCGACGAGCGGCCGCCCCCGGCGGCCGGCGCCGGGGCGTCAGCGGCTGGGTAGGGTCTCGCGCGGGTCGTCGGCAACGGCACTGCGCAGCACCTTGCCGTCGGTGCCGAAGATGACGCTGAAGACCTTGGAATGGTTGGCGTCGGGCCGAAAGTGCCAGGTCCATTCGTGCTCGTTCTTCAGCGCCCAGTCCTGCATGGCGGCGGGCCGGCCCAGTCGCTCGCGCACCTGGTCCTGGGTCTGCCCGGGCTGCACCTGGGCGAAGTTGTCGGCGTGCAGCAGCTGGCGCAGTGAACTCATCTTGCCGTCGCTGCCGATCGTGATGCGGTAATTGGTCCAGCCTTCGGGCTGGCGCGGGTAGTCCATCACCTTGCTGCCATCCGGCAACTGGGTGACGGTGACCGGGTCGCCGAACTCCTGGCGCACCTGGGTTTCGGTCGACACGCCTTCTTCCAGCCGCGCCACGCGCGCCGGGTCGCAGGCGCTCAGCAGCACGCCGGCGGCCAGCAGGCCGGCGATCACGATGAACAGGCTGCGCATGCGTTCCCCCTTAAAATGACAGCCGGTGATTCTGCCCTGCGCCCTGCCCCGACCCGCCATGCCGCTGTTCTGGAAGCCCTACACCTCCGACGTCACGCAGTTCATCGACACGCTCAAGGCCAAGAAGCCCACGCTCGAGGCTGAACAACGCGCCGGCCGCGCGCTGCTGTGGGACAAGGCCATTGACCGCAAGGCGCAGGCCGATTACCGGCGCGCCCGCGTGCCGCAGCAACCCTACGTCTACCAGACCAAGCAGTAGGTGGACCTGCAGCACGCGCTGTCGGTGGCTGCGCCCTCCATCGACAACGCCGACGACAGTTTGCCCGCCGTGGTCGATCAGGTTGCCGTCGCCCGCCTGTATGGTGAGCCGCTGTTCCGGCTGCCGCATGACCTGTACATCCCGCCCGACGCGCTGGAGGTCTTTCTCGAGGCCTTCGAAGGCCCGCTCGACCTGCTGCTGTACCTGATCCGCAGGCAGAACTTCAACATCCTCGACATCCCGCTGGCCAGCGTAACGCGCCAGTACCTCGACTACGTCGAGCAGATCCGCAAGCACAACCTCGAGCTCGCCAGCGAGTACCTGCTGATGGCGGCCATGCTGATCGAGATCAAGTCGCGCATGCTGCTGCCGTCCAAGAAAAGTGCCGACGGCGATGAACCCGAAGACCCGCGCGCCGACCTCATGCGCCGGCTGGTCGAATACGAGCAGATCAAGCTGGCCGCGGCGCGCCTGGACGCGCTGCCGCTGCTGGGCCGCGACTTCCTGCGCGCGCAGGTCACGGTCGAACAGACCCTGGAGCCGCGTCTGCCCGAGGTCGACCCCGACGACCTGCGCCAGGCCTGGGCCGAGATCCTGCAGCGCGCGCGCCTGAACCAGCACCACCTGATCAGCCGCGAGCAGCTGTCGGTGCGCGAACACATGAGCATCGTGTTGCGCCGCCTGCAGGGACGGCGCTTTCTCGAGTTTCAGGACCTGTTCGACACCACACGCGGCATGCCGGTGCTGGTGGTGACCTTCATCGCGATGCTCGAACTCTCACGCGAGAGCCTGATCGAGCTGACGCAGGCCGAGGCCTTTGCGCCGATCTACGTGCGCCTGGCCTATTCGGCATCCTGAGGTCAGCGCCTTCGTCCACACACCCGGCTTCATCCGATGGAACACGGCGCCAGCTGGATTCATTCGAGCCTGGTCTACCTGTGCGCGGCCGTGCTGGCGGTGCCGCTGGCGCGCCTGCTGGGGCTGGGTTCCATCATCGGCTACCTGGGCGCGGGCATCGCCATCGGCCCCTGGGGTCTGAAGCTGGTCACCGACGCGCAGTCCATGCTGCACTTCGCCGAGTTCGGCGTCGTGCTGATGCTGTTCCTGGTCGGACTGGAACTGGAACCGCGCCGCCTGTGGTCACTGCGGCGGCCGATCTTCGGCTGGGGCAGCGTGCAGCTGCTGGGCTCGACGGTGCTGCTGCTGGCACTGGGTGTCGCCGCCGGCGTCGAATGGCGGCTGGCACTGGTGGCGGGCCTGGGACTGGCGCTGTCATCGACCGCCATCGGCCTGTCGGTGCTGAGCGAGCGCAACCTGATGCCCACCAGCGCCGGCCAGAGCGTGCTCAGCGTGGCGCTGCTGCAGGACATTGCCGCCATCCCCATCCTGGCGCTGCTGCCGTTGCTGGTGGTGCAGGGCGCCACGGCGGGTGGCGGCGCGGGCTGGATCGAAGGCGCCAAGGCGGTCGGCGTGGTGCTGGCCATCGTCTTCGGCGGCCGGCTGCTGCTGCGCCCGGCGCTGCGCTGGATCGCACGCAGCGACACGCCCGAGATCTTCACCGCCGCGTCGCTGCTGCTGGTGGTGGCCACCGCGGCGCTGATGCAGAGCGTGGGGCTGTCGATGGCGCTGGGCGCTTTCCTGGCCGGCGTGCTGCTGGCCGAGAGCGAATACCGGCGCGAGCTCGAGACCGACCTCGAACCCTTCAAGGGCCTGCTGCTGGGCCTGTTCTTCATCGCGGTGGGCATGAGCGTCGACTTCGCGGTCGTGCTGCAGGCACCCGGCACGGTCGCCGTCGTGGTGCTGGCGTTCCTGAGCGTCAAGGCCCTGGTGCTGTGGGCCATGGCGCGGCCGATGTCGCTGCCCGAGGCCGAACGACCGGTGTTCGTGATCCTGCTGGCCCAGGGTGGCGAGTTCGGCTTCGTGGTCTTTCAAGGCGCTTTCGGCGCCGGCGTGATCGCTGCCCGCAGCGCGTCGCTGCTGGTGGCATCGGTCGCCTTGTCGATGCTGCTGACGCCGCTGCTGCTGGTGCTGGCCGATCGCTGGCGCGCACGACGCGCGCTGCACCGGTCGCTGCCGGACGGCATCAGCGAGTTGCGCGATCCGCAGCATGCGCCGGCCATCATCGCCGGCTTCGGCCGCTACGGGCAGATCGTGGGCCGGCTGCTCAGCGCCAACGGTTTCAGCGCCACGGTGCTGGACCACAGCGTCGAGCAGATCGAAGCCGTGCGCCGCTTTGGCTGGCCGGCGTTCTATGGCGACGCCACGCGGCTGGACCTGCTGCGCACCGCCGGCGCCGAGCGCGCCTGCGTGTTCGTGCTGGCCATCGACGATGTCGATCAGAGCGTCGAATGTGCGCGCCTGGTGCGCGAACATTTTCCGCGGCTGCCTTTGATTGCGCGTGCGCGCAACGTCACGCACTACTACCGGCTGCGTGAACTGGGCGTGACGATGATCGAGCGAGAGACGCTGGACTCGGCGCTGCTCAGCGCGCGCAGCGTGCTGCAGGTGATGGGCATGGACGCCGACCAGGCCGAGGCCTCGGCGCGGCGCTTCCGCGCGCACAGCATCGAGCTGATGGAACAGATGGCGCCGCACTTCGGCAATGAGGCCAAGCTGATCGCCATCGCCAAGCAGGGCCGCCAGCAACTCGAAGAGCTGTGGGCGCGCGAGCGCGCCGGCAACGGGGGCACGCCGCCGGGCTGACACACCGCCGCGGCCGTCACAGCGCGTCCCACACCAGCTTGCAGCCGGTGAGCAGCATGCCCAGGCTGAACAGCCGGTAGAACAGCAGCTGTGGCACCCGTCGCACGAAGCGCAGGCCCAGCCACACGCCCAGCGGCGTGGCCGGCAGCAGCGCCAGCGAGGTCAGCATGTTGCGGCTGTCGATCAGGCCCAGCCAGGCATAGGGCATCCACTTCGACAGGTTGATGGCGGCAAAGAAGACCGACAGGGTGGCCGTGAAGACCACGGGCTGCAGACGCAAGGGCATGACATAGAAGGCCAGCGGCGGGCTGCCGGCATGGGCGACGAAGCTGGTGAAACCCGACACCGTGCCCAGCACCAGGCCCAGCCAGCGCGGCGGCGGCGCTGCGTCGGCATGCGGCGGGAACAGCGTGCGCACGGCCAGAAAGGCCAGCGTGATGACACCAACCACGCCGGCCACCATCGACGCCGGCAGCAGGCCGAAGCTGACGGTACCCAGCACCGTGCCCACCAGGCCGGCCGGCAGCAGCAGGCGCACCAGCGCGCGGTCGCGGTCGCGCATCAGCGACGCCAGGCCCAGCATGTCGGCCAGCAGCAGGACCGGCAGCAGGATGGCGGCGGCCTGCGGCACCGGCACCACCAGCGCCATCAGCGGCACCGCCAGCGCCCCGAAGCCGCCACCGAAGCCGCTCTTGGACAGGCCCAGCAGCAGCACCGCGGGCAGCGCGACCGCGTAGAACCAGGGGTCGGTGATCACACCGCGTGAGGTCTCAAAACAGCCGGCAGGCCTGGTCGAACGTCAACCTCGGGTTGCGCACAAAAACCTTGGATGGATCACCTCGCCCCAGCGTGCACACGAAGTTGGTGCGCACCGCGCTGCCGGACCAGAAGGCGGCGTCCAGCTTGGCGGCGTCGAATCCGCTCATCGGCCCGCAGTCCAGCCCCAGCGCGCGTGCCGCCAGGATCAGGTAGCCGCCCTGCAGGCTGCTGTTGCGCATCGCGCTGGTCTCGATCAGCGCCGGCTTGCCCTCGAACCAGGATCTGGCGTCGGTGTGCGGGAACAACTGCGGCAGCTGGTGATGGAACTCGAGGTCCATGCCCACGATCACCGTCACCGGCGCCTGCTGCACCTTGGCCACGTTGCCCGGGCTCATGCAGGCCAGCAGGCGCGCCTTGGCCTCGGCACTGCGAACGAAGGCCAGCCGTGCCGGGCTGCTGTTGGCCGCGGTCGGGCCCCACTTCATCAGCTCGTACAACTGGCGCAAGGTGTCGTCGGACACCGGGTCATCGAAATAGCCGTTCTGCGTGCGTGCGGCGGTGAAAAGCTGTTCGGTGCTGACGTTCATCGGGGCGCCCGGCCGGCGTTGGTTGCGAAGGCGACAATTGTGCGATGTTCCAACCCTCGCAAGACGACGTGCGCCGCTTCTTCTGTACGGCGTGGCGCCGCCAGCGCAGCGGCGAGCCCTTGGCCCCGATGGACGTGCTGGCCCTGCGCTGGATCGACGAGCACCCCGAATACCACGCCGACCTGGCCGACGAGACGGCTGCGCTGGCCGCCGTCTACAGCGTGGAAGGCGGTCGCAGCAACCCGTTCCTGCACCTGTCCATGCACCTCACCATCGACGAGCAGTGCAGCATCGACCAGCCCACCGGCATCCGCCAGGCCGTGCAGCTGCTGGCCGCACGGCACCAGTCACTGCATGAGGCGCATCACGTGGTGATGGAATGCCTGGGCGAGATGATCTGGACCAGCCAGCGCAGCGGCCTTCCGCCCGATGGGCAGGCCTATCTGCAGGCGGTGCGGCGACGCGCCACCGCGGACTGAGCGCCGCCGATGACGGCCGGCATCAACGGGCGTCGTCGCTCCACAACGCATCCAGGTTCTTGAAGCCCCAATGCGCCACCGACTCGCGGCCCACGATGCAGTCGCTGCTGGCGGCCAGTTCAAGCCGCTGCACCGGAATCGGCATGTTGCTCTTGGTCGAGAAGAAGATCTTCACCGCGGGTGCGGTCAGCGCCGAGGCGTTCTGCTCCACCACCACCGCCAGGCGCCCGGACTGCAGGCGCACCAGCGATCCGACCGGATAGATGCCCAGGCTCTTGACGAAGTGCGTGAACAGCGCAGGGTCGAAATGGCCCCTCCACGACGCCATGCGCGCCACCGATTCGGCCGGGTCCCAGCCGTTCTTGTATGGGCGATTGGATGTGATGGCGTCGTAGACGTCGCAGATCGCACCCATGCGCGCCACGCGCGAGATCGCATCGCCGGCCAGCTTGTGCGGGTAGCCCGTGCCGTCCATGCGCTCATGGTGGTGCAGGCATACATCCAGCGTCTCGGGGCCCGCGCCCCGTCCTTCGAGCAGCAGCGCATGGCCGCGCACGGGGTGCGTGCGAATGACGTCGAACTCTTCGTCGGTCAACTTGCCGGGCTTGTTGAGCACGTCAATCGGCATCATGACCTTGCCCAGGTCGTGCATCAGGCCGGCCAGCCCGGCGGCGCGGCATTCGGCCTCGTCCATGCCGGTCTGCCGGCCCAGCGCCACCATCAGCGCACACACCGCCAGCGAATGCATGTAGGTGTATTCGTCCTGCGTCTTCAGCCGCGCCAGGCTGACCAGTGCACCCGGGTTGCGGTAGACCGACGAGCTGATCTCCTGCACCAGCGGCAGGCAGCTCTCGGCGTCCACGGCCTTGCCCATGCGGGCCTCGCGGAACATCAGGGCCACGGCCTTCTTGCCGCGGTTGCAGATCGCCGCGGCCGCATGCAGTTCGTCGTTCAGCGAATGGGTGGCGGCCGGTGCGGGCCTGGGCGACACCGATGCGACGGGTGCCGAAGGCACCGCAGCGCGTGCAGGCGTCAGCACCGGCGCGGCCATCGGCTCGCCGGTGTCCAGGCCTTTGCCGGCATCGATCCAGACCTCACGAATCTTGCTGTCACGCAGCTTGCGCAGGTCGGCTGCATCACCAATGACGAATTGGTTCTTCCAGAACGGATGGTCGATCCAGGCGCCCTCCAGCGCGTGCAGGTACATGCCCACACGGACCTAGTCGACGCTGATCTTCTTGAGGGTGGCGGTCACGATGCAGGAGGGTCCGAACCGAGCTCGGAACGATCTTTTATCGGCCGTGGCGGCGACGGCTTGAGCCTGCACGTGACCATCATGCGCGGGGCACAAACAAAAAGGCCGCTGACGTGCAGCGGCCGGATTCAGGAGCAGGGCGCTCAGCGGAACGGGTTTTCGCGCACGGTCTGCAATTCACCGGGCAGCGACGCGATGTAGCCGGCCAGCGCCTTGAGTTCGGCGTGCGTGAACTGCTTGGCCTGCCCGGCCATGATGGCATTGCCGCGACCCACCTGTGGGTTGCCTTCGATCTGGTAGGACTTCAGCGCCACGTAGAGGTAGTCGGCGTACTGGCCGGCAAGCTTGGGGTAGCTGGGATCGATCGGCTTGCTGAAGTTGGCCCCGTGGCAGGAGGTGCAGGCGCCCTTGGTGAGCAGCGCTTCCACCTGGGCCGACGGCGCCACGGCGGGCGTATCGGCCACGGTCTTGATCATGCTGGCCTTGAGGTTCTTTTCGTAGAAGGCGCCCAGGTCGGCCATGTCCTGGTCGCTCAGCGATGTCGCCGCGGCCCTCATGGTCGGGTGCTTGCGGTCACCCTTCTTGTACTCGGTCAGCGCGGCGATGATGTACTTGGCGCTCTGGCCCGAGATCATGGGCACCTTGTGCACCTCGGGGAAACTGGCCTGATAGCCCGGAATGCCGTGGCAGCCGATGCACATGGCGGCCTTGTTGCGCCCTGCAGTGGCGTCCTGCGCCTGGGCCATCGAGAAAGTGCCGGACAGGGCCAGCAGGAAGAAGATCGCTTTGTTCATGTCGGCTGCGCGGAAAGTGGCGGCAAAGGATTCGCGAAGGTCCATCCGGCCCACGGGGCCGCGGGGCGGGATCGAGCCATCGATTATAGGGCCCGCTTATACTGGTCCGACCCCCGACGCCAGCGTCGAAATCCACTCGCACACGATGAAATTCCAGGGTTCGGACCAGTACGTCGCCACACAGGATCTGATGCTGGCTGTCAACGCCGCGGTGACACTGCAGCGTCCTCTGCTCGTCAAGGGCGAGCCCGGCACCGGCAAGACCATGCTGGCCGAGGAAGTGGCCACAGCGCTGGGCATGCCGCTGATGCAGTGGCACATCAAGAGCACCACCAAGGCCCAGCAGGGTCTGTACGAATACGACGCCGTGAGCCGCTTGCGCGACAGCCAGCTGTCGGGCGTGGGTGACGCCGAGAAGGTTCGCGACATCCGCAACTACATCGTGCAGGGCGTGCTTTGGCAGGCCTTCAGCGCCGACCGGCAGGTGGTGCTGCTGATCGACGAGATCGACAAGGCGGACATCGAGTTTCCCAACGACCTGCTGCGCGAACTCGACCGCATGGAGTTCTACGTCTACGAGACGCGCGAACTGGTGAAGGCGGTGCATCGGCCGATCGTCTTCATCACGTCCAACAACGAAAAGGAACTGCCCGACGCCTTCCTGCGCCGCTGCTTCTTCCACTACATCAAGTTCCCCGACGCCGACACGATGCAGCGCATCGTCGACGTGCACTTTCCGGGGCTGAAAAAGCAGTTGCTGGCGGCCGCGCTGAAGACCTTCTACGACGTGCGCAACCTGCCGGGGTTGAAGAAGAAGCCCAGTACCTCGGAACTGCTCGACTGGCTCAAGCTGCTGGTCGCCGAAGACATCCCGCTCGAGGCCCTGCAGAGCAAGGACGACAAGGTCGCCGTGCCACCACTGGTGGGCGCCTTGCTGAAGAACGAGCAGGACGTGACCTTGTTCGAGAAGCTGGTGTTCATGCAGCGCCACAACCGCTGAGCACGCCATGGCCTGGCTCGAACCGGTCACGCTGAGTGGCTTGCATGCGCGGCTGGAGCCGCTGTCGCGCGACCACCTCGAGGGCCTGTGCGACGCCACGCGCGATGGCGCGCTGTGGCAGCTCTGGTACACCGCCGTGCCTTCGCCCGAGGGCATGGCGGCCGAGATCGAACGCCGCCTGGGCCTGCAGGCTCAGGGCGTGATGCTGCCCTGGACCGTGTTCGACGCCGCCGGCCGCATCGTCGGCATGAGCACCTACATGAACGTCGACGCCACGCACTGCCGCGTCGAGATCGGCAGCACCTGGTATGCCGCGTCGGCACAGCGCAGCCCGCTGAACACGCAATGCAAGCGGCTGCTGCTGGCGCATGCCTTCGACACGCTGCAGTGCATTGCGGTCGAGTTCCGCACGCACCGCCTGAACTTGCAAAGCCGGCGCGCGATCGAGCGCCTGGGCGCACAGCTCGACGGCATGTTGCGCGCGCACCAGATCAGCCCCAACGGCACGCTGCGCGACACCGCCGTCTACAGCATCACGGCCACCGAATGGCCGACCGTGCGCGCCCACCTCGACTGGCAACTGGCCAGGCCGCGCTGACCCTCATCCCAAGATTCCATGATCCGGCCCAGCGCCGGCCCCTGCCATGGCACAGACGAAGACCCTCGACATCGACACTCTGTGGCGCATCGAACGCCTGGGCCCGCCCAGCCTGTCGCCCGATGGCGCGCAGGCGGTGGCCGCCGTCACGCGCCATTCGATGGACGACAACAGCGCGTCCAGCAGCCTGTGGCTGCTGTCCACGCTGGGCGGCAAGCCGCGCGCGCTCACGTCCTGCGGCAACAAGGACGGCCAGCCGCAGTGGAGCCCGCACGGTGACCGCATCGCCTTTGTCGCCAAGCGTGAGCAGCAAGGCTGCAAGGACGACGAGGCCCAGCTCTACCTGATCGCGCCCGACGGCGGTGAAGCGCAGCGCGCCGCCAGCGTGGCCACCGGTGTCGACGCCTTTCGCTGGATGCCCGACGGCAAGCGCTTCGTCTTCGTGTCCTGGGTCTGGCCGGACCTGAAAGGCGAGAAGGCACAGGCCAGGCGGCTGGCCGAATTCAAGAAGCGCAAGGAAAGCGGCTACGCCACCAGCGAGATGCAGTACCGCTACTGGGACCACAACCTGCCGATGGGCCGCGAGCCACAGCTGCATTTGCTCGAACCCGGACGCGACGGCCAAGCCGCACGCGTGAAGAACCTGTTCGAGGGCACGCCCTTCAGCCTGCAGCGCAGCGAGCCCGACGCCGATTGCTTCGACGTCTCGCCCGACGGCAGCCGCATCGTGTTCGCCTTCGACCCGGCGCCCGAGAAGCGCATCGAGAACCGCCAGGCGCTGGCCGAGATCACGCTCAAGACCGGCCGCATCGACGTCATCGTGAAGGACGCCGACTGGCATTTCGCCGCACCGCGCTACAGCCCCAGAGGCGATCGCATTGCCTTCGTGGCCCAGCACGACGCCCTGAAGCACACCGCCCCCGAACAGCTGGCCGTGTGGGACCGCGAGGCACACACCTGGGACGTCTACAGCGCCGAATGGGACCATGCGGTGAGCGCACTGCTGCGCTGGGAAGACGACGGCCAGCAGCTGCTGTTTGCCGCCGAGCAGCACGGTCGCAAACACTTGTGGCGCTTCGACCTGGCCGACCGCCGTGCCGAGCGTGTGGTCTCGGGCGGCACACTGCAGGGCTTTGACAAGCGCGCCGGCGTGCTGGTGACGCTGGCCGATGCCATCGATCACCCGGCGCGCCTGAGCGCCCACCTGCCGGGCGCGCCGGCGCAACGCATCGAGACCTTCAACGACGCGCTGCTGGCACCACTGAGGTTTGCGCGCAGCGAAGAGGTCTGGTTCGATGGCGCCTGCGCCAGCGGCAAGGGCCCAGGCGACCCGGTGCAGATGTGGCTGAGCTACCCGCCCGACTTCGACCCGAGGAAGAAGTACCCGATCCTGCACCTGATCCACGGCGGCCCGCACACCGCCTTCGGCGATGCCTTCCATTACCGCTGGAACGTGCAGACCTTCGCCGCCCAGGGCTATGTGGTGGCCTGCGTCAACTACCACGGCTCCAGCAGCTTCGGCTATGCCTTTCTCGACAGCATCACCCACCGCTGGGGCGAGCTGGAACTGCAGGACATCGAACGCGCCACCGACTGGCTGCTGAAGAAGCCTTGGGCCGACCCGCGGCGAGTGTTCGCCAGCGGCGGCAGCTATGGCGGCTTCATGGTGGCGTGGATGAACGGCCACGTGCCGGCCGGCCGCTACGCCGCCTACGTCTGCCACGCCGGCTGCTTCGACTGGACGGCGATGTTTGCCGACGACGCCTTCAGCTGGCACGCCAGGGAACTGGGCGCGTATTACTGGGACAAGCCAGAGCAGGTGCTGCGGCAAAGCCCGCACGCCAGCGCCGGCCGCATGAGCACGCCCACGCTGGTGATCCACGGCGCGCTGGACTACCGCGTGCCCGACGGTCAGGGCTTGGCCTACTACAACACGCTGAAGGCCCGCGGCGTCGATGCGCGACTGCTGTGGTTTGCCGACGAGAACCACTGGATCCTCAAGCCCCGCAACAGCCGACAGTGGTACACCGAGTTTTTCGGCTGGTTGCGTGGCCACGACAAGGCCGGCAAGCGGGCCCACCCGGCCAAGGGCACCGGGCTGCGCTGACGACCGGCGGCGCGCCCGGCCCAAGCTGCACTAGGCGTGGGCGGCGATCTCGAGGCGGTCGCGGCCGTTCGTCTTCGCCCTGTACAGCGCTTCGTCAAGGCGCCGCATCAGCGATTCGTCGGATTCGGTGCGATCGGTCGCCGCCGCGACGCCGATGCTGACCGTGATCTGCACCAGCACCTCACTGCCAGGCAGTCGCAGCGCACGCGCTTCGCGCAGGATGCGATCTGCCAGCGGCAATGCGCCCACCAGATCGGTGTCCGGCAACAGGAACCAGAACTCCTCGCCGCCGACCCGGCCTGCCGAGTCCGCCCCGCGACCGACGCGGCGCAGGATCTCGCCGATGGCCCGCAGCACCTCGTCGCCGACCGGGTGGCCATGCTGGTCGTTGACACGCTTGAAGTGGTCGAGGTCGAGCGACAGCAGGCTGTAGGGGCTGCCATGCCGGATCAGGCGCTGGCGCTCGGCCCGCAGGCGTTGTTCGATGCCGCGCCGGTTCAGCAGGCCGGTCAGCGCGTCATGGTCGCTGTAGTGCCGAAGTTCGCCAACCATGCGAGCCACGACCAGCCCGGCCAGACTGAAGTTGACCAGCAGGCCGCTGGCGACAATACCCAGCACCACGCTGACGCTGAGGGCGTTGGTTGCAGTGAGCGCCTGGCCAAAGCGCTCGGGCTGCAGCAGCGCCAGCACACCGCGCGCGATCAACAAGCTGCCCAGCAGCCCGAGAGGTGCCGCACTGGCCAGGCTGACGCCACGGCCCGCTGCGCCGGCCAGGTCGCGCACCACGCACAAGGCCGTGCGCAACAGGACTGTGCCGGCCACCAGCGAGACTACGCAGGCCAAGGCCCAGACGCTGCCCGCCCTGGTCGCCAGTGCTGTCAGCACCGCCGTGACAACGCAGACCAGCACATGTTCGACGTCGGCCGGCGAGGTGCCGGCAAAGCGCTCGATACCGCGTCGAAAGAGCACCAGCCCGACGACGACGCACGTGTTGGCCACCCACCAACCCAACCACACCGGCACCTGGTCGCGCTGCACGACCAGCATCATGCCCAGCGCCACCACCAGCATGCCCGCCGACCAGTGCAGTGCGGCGCGGCGCGACATGCCCGCGACAGCTGCGAGCGCCCACAAGCCCGCAAACAGGCCTTGCTGCAAGGCGATGACAATCAGGATGAGGGTGCTGCTGCTCACAGGCATGGGCCATGGGCATGCCCATGGCGGGGCGATCCTCGGGTGCCGAGGGCATTCATTGAATTCGGACCCCGGCCGCCGAACTTGAGCACCGGGTAGCAGTTGGCCCGACCGTCGTCGGGCCAACCTGCATTCTGCCCGCCGGCCGCGCGCGCGGTGGCCCCGGGGCACAATGGCGGTGCCCGCTCCTCTGCCCAGCCATGCTGATCAACTTCTTCTACACGCTGCGCGCAGCCAAGCTGCCGGTCTCGGTCAAGGAGTACCTGACCTTGCTGGAAGCGATCCGCGCCGAAGTGATCGGCCCCTCGGTCGACGATTTCTACTATCTGGCACGTGCCACCCTGGTCAAGGACGAGTCGCTGTTCGACAAGTTCGATCGCGCGTTCGGCGCTTATTTCAAGGGCGTGGAACTGCTGACCGACTTCACGCAGGACCTGCCGCTGGAATGGCTGCGCAAGACGCTCGAACTCGAGCTCAGCGCAGAGGAAAGGGCGGCCATCGAGAAGATGGGCTGGGACGAGTTGATGGCGACGCTGAAGAAGCGCTTCGAAGAGCAGAAGGAACGCCACGAGGGCGGCAACCGCATGATCGGCACCGGCGGCACCAGCCCCTTCGGCGCCTATGGCTACAACCCGCAGGGCATCCGCATCGGCCAGGACAAGGGCCGCAACAAGAGTGCGGTCAAGGTCTGGGACCAGCGCGCCTACAAGGACTACGACGACACCAAGGAACTGGGCACGCGCAACATCAAGGTGGCGCTGCGCCGGCTGCGCCGCTTCGCGCGGGAAGGCTCGCTCGACGAACTCGACATCGACGACACCATCCACAGCACGGCGGCCAATGCCGGCATGCTGGACATCAAGATGGTGCCCGAGCGCCACAACAAGGTGAAGGTGCTGCTGCTGATGGACGTGGGCGGCACGATGGACGAGCACATCCACCGCGTGGAAGAACTCTTCAGCGCCGCCAAGGGCGAGCTCAAACACCTGGAGTTCTATTACTTCCACAACTGCGTCTACGACTTCATGTGGAAGAACAACCGGCGCCGCTTCAGCGAGAAGTTCGCCACCTGGGACGTGATCCGCAAGTACAACAAGGACTACAAGCTGATCTTCGTCGGCGATGCGACGATGAGCCCCTACGAGATCCTGCAGCCCGGCGGCAGCGTTGAATACAACAACGAAGAGACCGGCGCCGAGTGGCTGCAGCGCTTGACGCATGCGTTCCCGAAGTACGCCTGGATCAACCCCGAACCACAGGGCGTGTGGCAGTACCGGCAAAGCATCTCGATCGTGCAGCAACTGGTCAACCAGCGCATGTTCCCGCTGACGCTGGCCGGGCTCGAAGGTGCGATGCGGTTGTTGAGCAAATGAGCCTGTACGCACCCTGCGCGCGCGCGCTTTCTGCGCGGCGGGGGGGAGTGGTCTTGCTGGCACTGCTGCTGGCCCTGTCGCAGGGCGGCTGCGCCATGCTGGGGCTGTCGGCGTCGCCAACGAACCCTGCCACCGGGCCGGATGCCACCGCCAGTGAACCCGCAGGCAACCCGGTCGTCAAGGTCGAGATCGACGCCCCGGGTGACTTGAAGGACCTGCTCGAAAGGTACCTGGACCTCTCGCGGCTGGCGCGCCTGACCAAGGGTGATGCGGTCACCGACACCGAACTGCAGCGCCTGCTCGACGCGGCACCGGCGCAGGTGCGGGGCCTGCTGCAGACCGAGGGCTACTTCGCACCTGAGACCAGCGTGCAGCGGCTGCCCGCCGCCGCACCGGGCTTGCCCGAAACCGTGCACCTGCGCGTCACGACAGGGCCACGGACCCGGGTCTCGCGCGTGACCTTCGAGGTCGAAGGTGATCTCGAGCGTGCCGTCGCAGCCGGCGACGTGCGTGCAACATCGACGCTGGCCGACCTGCGATCGAACTGGAAGCTGGCACCCGGCGACAACTTCATCAACGCCGACTGGAGCGACGCCAAGGCGACCGCGCTGGCGCGCCTGCGCAGCGCCGGCTACGCCGCGGCCACGTGGAGCGGTACCGGCGCCGAGGTCGACCCTCAGCAGCACAACGCACGCTTGTTCCTGGTGGCCGACAGCGGCCCGCTGTTCCTCAGCGGCCGCATCAAGGTCGATGGCCTGGCGCGCCAGGACGACAGCACGGTGCAGGCCCTTGCCGGCTTTGCGCCCGGTACGCCGGTGACCGAAGCGCTGATGCTCGACTACCAGGAGCGTTTGCAGAAGGCCGGGCTGTTCGAGAGCGTGACGGTGACGCTGGACACCGACCCCGAGCAGGCCGCCGCGGCCACGGTCAACGTGCGCTTGCGCGAAGCGCCGGTGCAGGTGTACACGGTGGGCGTGGGCATCAGCGGCAATACCGGCCCGCGCGCGTCGCTCGAGCATGTCTACCGCCGCGTTTTCGGCCTGGCCGTGTCGTCGACCAACAAGTTGACGCTCGGCCGCGTCGAACAGGCCTGGACGGGCGAGATCAGCACCCATCCCGCCGAGCGCAGCCGCCGCTGGCTGCTGGGCGGCACGATCGACCGGCTGGTGTCCAGCACCGACGTGGTGGCGTCGCAGCGGCTGCGTTTCGGCCGCGCGCAGGACACGCGAGCGCTCGAACAGCTGAGCTTCATCGAGGCCGAGCGTGGCGTGCGCAGCACCGATCTCAGCCAGACCTCGGTCTTCGCACTGTCAGTCAACCACCACATCGTGCTGCGTCGACTGGACAGCGTGCTGCTGCCGACCGACGGCTACACGCTGGCATTGCAGGGCGGCGTCGGTCGATCGCACGGCAACCAGTCGGCCAGTGGCTTCTTCACGCGCGCCTATGGCCGGCTCACCTACTACCGGCCGCTGGGTCAGTCGTGGTACGGGCTGGCACGGGTCGAACTCGGCCAGGTCTTTCTGCCGTCGAGGGTGGCGGCACCCGATTCGCAGCTGTTTCGCGCCGGCGGTGACGACTCGGTGCGCGGCTACGCCTACCGCAGCCTGGGGCCGCTCAACGATGGCGTGGTCGGCAGCGGGTCGTCGCTGGCCACCGGCAGCATCGAGTTGGCGCGGCCGATCATGGCGTCCATGCCCTCGCTGTGGGGCGCGATGTTCGTCGATGCCGGCAACGCCGCCAACGATTTCGGCAGCCTGAAACCCGTGCTGGGCTATGGTGTCGGCGTGCGCTGGCGCAGCCCCGTGGGGCCCTTGCGGCTGGACCTGGCCTGGGGCCAGGCGGTGCGCAAGCTGCGCCTGCATTTCAGCGTCGGCATCGCCTTCTGATGCCGTGACGATCTGACGCCAGCGATCATGGATCCGAGCACCCCTCCTACCGACCCCGGCCACGACGCAGCAGCGCCCGCGCTGCCGCTGCGCGTGGCGCCGCCCGGTGGCCCCTGGCGCGCACTGTGGCAGCTGCTGCAGCCGGTGCTGGGCGTGTTGCTGCTGCTGATGCTGATCGGCGCGGCGGCGCTGGCGACAGCCGTATGGCTGCTGCGCAGCCCCGAAGGCACGGCCTGGCTGCTGGCACGCGTGCCGGGGCTCGAGGTCAAGGGGCTGCGCGGCGCCTTGCTGTCCGACGCCTTCGGCGCCGAGCGGCTGGTGCTGCGCTGGGACCAGGGGCAGCAGTCACTGGCCATCGACGAGCTGCAGGGCAGCGGCCTGCAATGGGCCTGGCACCCGGCGGCCGGTGCCTGGGTCGGGCTGCAAGCCGCTCAGCTGAAGGCGCGCCGTGTCGACCTGCAGACCGGCCCCGCCGGGCCACGGCCGATCCAGTTGCCGGGCACGCTGCAGATGCCGCTGCGGCTGCAGGTGACGCAACTGCAGGTGGTCGAGCTGCAGATCGACGCGCTGCCGCCGATGCACGCCGTCAAAGGCCGCGGCGTCGTGCTGTGGGAACCGGGCGCACGCGGCTACCACGCCGAAGCGGTGACGCTCGACTGGGACCGAGCCCACATCGAGGGCCGGGTTTCACTCGCGGCCCAGCCACCCTTCAACCTGCAGGCGCAAGCGCGCATCGTGGCGCGCACCGAGCCCGGGCAGACGCCGGCCTGGACGGCCGAGGCCAGCGCCGCCGGCCCGCTGGCGCGCTTCGACCTGAAGGCCAGCTTGCGCGGTGAAGCGCGGCGCGGCGCGACAGCGCCTGAACTCGATCTGCAAACCAGCTTGACGCCGCTGGAGGCGTGGCCGGTCGGTCGATTGCACCTGCGCACTCAGGCACTGGACCTGGCCAGCCTGATCAGCCAGGCGCCGCGCACGGCGCTGAGTGGCCAGATGGACATCGACAGCCAATCGTTCACCGGCCCGCTGGGTGCCACGGTCGAAATCGACAACGCCCTGCCCGGGCGCTGGAACGAAGGTCGGGTGCCGGTACGCCGCCTGCACGCGCGGCTGCGCAGCCCCGACAAGGATCGCAGCCATCTGCAGATCGAGGACTTCGACCTGCAGTTCGCCAACGGCAGCGACAACGTCGGTCGCTGGCGTGGCAGCGGCCAATGGACCGCATCCCGACTGCAGCTCAACACCCGCATCGAGGCCCTGCGCCCGCAGGGGCTGGACGCACGCGCGGCGGTGATGAACCTGTCGGGCCCGCTGGCCTTAACCGTCAGCGGCCTGCCCTCACCCGACCCCATGGCGGCGCCGGCCAAGGGCCCGTTCACGCCCAGCGTCGAACTGCAAGCCACGCTGGAAGGCAGCATCGAAGGCAGCCCGCACCCGGTCAAGCTGATCGTTGACGGCACGGCCGATCGCCAGCGCGTCGAAGTGCGCGAATTGCGCGCCGAAGCGGGCGCGGCCCAGGCGGCGCTGACGCTGAGCGCGCAGCGCGCCGCCGGCCAGCCCTGGCAGCTGCGCAGCAGCGGCCGGCTCAGTGATTTCGACCCCGTGGCGTGGTGGCCGGGCAGTGAAGGCACGGCCTGGCGAAACGGCCCGCACCGCTTGTCGGGCAACTGGACGCTGGACCTGACGCTGCCGCGTGTGCTGCCCGAGATGTCGCCGCTGGCGCTGGCACAGACCGTGGTGGGCAGCGGCAAGCTCAGCGTCGAACGCTCGGTGCTGGCCGGTGTGCCGCTGGCCTTGCAACTCGAGCTGGGCCATCGGCCGGGGACAGGGCCGGCCCCGAGCAGCTTGCGCGGCGAGCTGGTGCTGGGCGGCAACCGCCTGAACGTCACCGGCCAGGGCAACCCGCTGGGTGATGGCCAGGCCGACCGCCTGCGCCTGGATCTGCAAGGCGACAACCTGGCTGGCCTGGCGCCACTGGCCCGGCTGTTGCCCGATCTGGCCCCCTGGGCGCCACGCAGCGGCAAGGCGCAGGCGACGCTCAGCGTGGAAGGGCGCTGGCCCGACATCCGCAGCGACGGCAAGGCCGCCGCCCAGGACCTGACGCTGGGCACGCTGCAGGCACGCCAGCTGCAGGCCTCTTGGCGCTTCGACACCGCCAATGGTCAGCCGCTGATGCTGCAGGCCGAACTGCAAGGCCTGAACCGCGGCGGCCAGAAGCTCGACAACCTGCGCATCGACCTGCGCGGCACCGGACGCCAGCATCACCTGGACGTGGCCGCTGCCCTGCCGATCAACCCGCCGCCGGGGCTGGAGCTGGCGCTGGGCCTGCGCACCGCGGTCGGCACCCTGGTGCAGATGCGTGCTGATGGGCAATGGCTTGCCGATGGCAACGGTGGCGGCCGCTGGACCGGCCAGGTGGCGCAGCTGACGTTGGGACCCTGGGGCGGGCCTGGCGTGGCCGCGCCAACCGGAGCCGGCAGCACATGGCTGGATGCGCGAGACCTGCGCGCCCAGGCCCGCTTCGATGCCAAGGACGGCCTGACAGACCTGCAGGCGGCAGCCGGCCGGCTGCAACTGGCCGACGCGGTGACCGTACGCTGGGACGAGGTCAGCGTCGACCTGCGTGGCACCAACCCCCACTTTGCACTGCGCGCCGACATCGAACCCTTTGCGCTGGCGCCGCTGCTGGCCCGCGCCCAACCCGACATGGGCTGGTCGGGTGATTTGCGGTTGGCCGCGCGGATCGACCTGAAGGTCGGCGACAAGGTGGATGCCGACCTGGTGTTCGAGCGCCGCGACGGCGACCTGCGCCTGACCGACGAGGTCAGCCGCGTACCCTTCGGTTTGACCGAAGTGCGCGTTGCGGCGCAAGCCCACGACGGCCGCTGGCAGCTGAACGGCAGCTTTGCCGGCCAGGCATTGGGCCAGGCTTCGGCGAACCTGGATTTGCGCACCCGGCCCGAGCAGCGCTGGCCCACGGCCGACACGCCCATCCAGGGCCGCATCGATGCGGCGGTGGCCAACCTGGGTATCTGGGGCACCTGGGTGCCGCCGGGCTGGCGCCTGTCGGGCGAGCTGCAAACCAGCGCCAGCATCGCCGGCACGCTGGCCGCGCCCACCTACACCGGCGAAGTGCGCGCCAGCGAGGTTACCGTGCGCAACCTGCTGCTGGGTGTGGACGTGCGCCAGGGCGAGGCATCGATCAAGCTCAACGGCGCCACCGCGGAGATCGAACGGTTCACGCTGCGCGGCGGCGACGGCGAGATCAAGGTCAGCGGCCGGGCCGACCTGGGCGCCAAGCCGGTGGCCCGCCTGCGCCTGGACGCCGACAAGTTCCGCGTGCTGGGCCGCATCGACCGCCAGCTGACTGCCAGCGGCACGATCAACTTGACCGCCAGCGCCGATCAGCTGCGCGTGGATGGCAAGGTGCGTGTCGACGAAGGGCTGTTCGACCTCAGCCGCAGCGACGCGCCGAGCCTGGACGACGACGTCAGCATCCGCCAGGCCGGTGCTGCCAGCAGCGCCGAGAGCAATGCGCCGGCGGCCAGCGCGCGGCCGCGCCGCAACCAGGTGGTGGCGATCGAGCTCGACCTGGGTGACAAGCTGCGCGTGCGCGGCCGCGGACTGGACACCACACTCGGCGGCGAACTGCGCATCGGCAGCACTTCCGGCCGGCTCACCGTCAACGGCATCGTCAGTGCCAGCGACGGCACCTACGCCGCCTACGGCCAGAAGCTGGAGATTGAACGTGGCATGGTGATTTTCAACGGCGATGTCGAGAACCCCGCGCTCGATGTGCTGGCGCTGCGACCCGACCTGGACATCCAGGCCGGCGTGGCCATCAACGGCCCGCTGCGGAGCCCGCGCGTGCGCCTGTACACCAGCACCGACATGAGCGAATCGGACAAGCTGAGCTGGCTGGTGCTGGGACGCGCGTCCGAAGGGCTGGGGCGGTCGGACACGGCGCTGCTGCAGCGCGCCGCAGTGGCGCTGCTGGCCGGCGACGGCGAAGCCCCCACCGACACCCTGCTGCGCAATCTGGGTCTGGACCAGCTGAGCGTGCGTCAGAGCGACACCGACGTGCGCGAGACCGTCGTCTCGCTGGGCAAGCAGTTGTCGCGGCGCTGGTACGTCGGCTACGAACGCGGTGTCAACGCCACCGCCGGCACCTGGCAGCTGATCTATCGCATCGCGCAGCGCTTCACGTTGCGCGCGCAGTCAGGGCTGGAGAACTCGCTCGACCTGATCTGGGTCTGGCGCCTGCAAGGCGACCCGCCGCAGCCCACGCCCAAGTCAGCGCCCGTGCCAAAATCCGCCGCCTCAGCGCCGCCGTAGTTCACGGGGAAGATTTCCATAGGTAGGGTGTGCAATCTGTAGCACTTCCCGTAGCACTCCGGACAAGCAGGCGGCCGGCGCCACGCCCGGCGACTCTGGAGCTCTCACACCATGGACACCGCAACCCAACCGACACCCGCCGAAATCAAGGCAGCCCGCATGATGGCGGGAACAATCGCTTCGCTGGCCGAGACCGTTGATTTCATGGTTTCGAGCGCAGCGCTCTCGGACGACCCTGACGCGACACTGGAAGTGATACGGGCGCTCGCGTTGCAGATCGGCTTCTCCGCAGATCACACCGCGAAGCTACTGCACGGCCCGTGCTTCAGGGTCGATGCGACCGAATGGCTCATCCCAGCGGATGGACGGCTGCCGCGACCCGATCCGGCTGCGTAGCGCTGCGGCATGCAACAGCCAGGGGCGCCAACGCGCCCCTTTTCTTTGGCTGCATGTCTGAACCCTCGCGCGCGCGGCCATGCCACCGTTGCGCGCAAGCTCGCTCGGTGAGCTACTGACCAGCGCAACATTGGCCAATGAATGCCCACTTCACCCCATGGAATGCCCAGCAGCGCCCGTGCTGGCACTGCACCCAGTTCGTCGCGCTGGTCTACGAAGGCAGCGCCGCCCGCTGCAGCCTGCCCAACGGCCCGCGGATAGTGTCGATGCCGGCCGGCGGCTGCAGCGCCTTCGAACGTGAGGTCGGGTCGGACGACGAACCAGATGCAGTGCCAGATTGCCCACCGCCGCTCAGATCGGCCCAGGCGGCGCGATCAGCCTGCAGCCGGTGGGGTAGTAGCCGGCCGGGTCCGCGGCGCCCGTAGCGAGCTGGCGGTGGTGGCCGCCTGTCGCATCGTTCGACCGGCGGCGGCAGCCCCGCGCGCGGCTCGGCCCGTCCGTAAGTACGCCAATTGGCGCACTTACGCGGCCACGGTTCTGGCGTCGTCGACCTTGAAAAGTGCCTCGTGCAATCGGCCGACCCACGCGCGAAGTGAATGACGCGCGATCGGCCCGACAGCGGAGGGGCGCCCCAGGTGCCGCCGCGGCAGCGCCTGGCCGTGCCAGTGCATTTCCCGTAGGTGCCGGCGCGGCGGCACCCCCGACCCACCTCTATGCACTGACGGCGCTCGAGGTGACATAACTTTCAACGTGCGCCCGCTCTCAGCGCGTCATGATCCGCGGCCGCTGTCCGCCTACTTGTCTGATTAGCCTTGCGAGGTCGCCGTCCGACGCCAACCGAGCCGAGCCGGCCTCG
Organism: Rubrivivax sp.; assembly: GCA_016707445.1. Lineage (GTDB taxonomy): Bacteria > Pseudomonadota > Gammaproteobacteria > Burkholderiales > Burkholderiaceae_C > Rubrivivax. Next base: position 594,231 of record JADJHR010000001.1, on the reverse strand, counting down.
ATCATCCGCCGCGCGGTCGCGGCGTCGGCTTCCAGCTCAGCGCCGGCCACCCAGCGCCGTCCTTCGATGATTGCAGCGTGCAACAGGCGCACCCTGAACGTCGTGCCGGCGGCCATCACGTCACAACAGCGGCCACAGAGAAGGCCGCCGGCTGCGGGAAGCCCACGTCGATGTCGACCAACACCCGAAACGCGACGCCGGCCTGGTCAAAGTCCTGACTCGGATTGACGTCGATTCGCACGCCAGCGCCCCACAAACCGATCGTGGCCGCTGAAAAATCACCACACACGAGGCCGGTGGCGGGCGCGGTGGCCGTGGCGAAGGCCGGGCGGCCGAGTACACCATCGTCGTCCCACAGCAGGCGGTCACCACCTGTAGAGCGCGCCCTTGCGCCCAAGGTTTCTTGGACCGCCGGGCTGCCCACCCACTGCAGCATCTCCTCTTTTCCGCCTGCGTCCAGCACCTTGCGCCGCATCGACAGCAGGTCGGCCAGATCCAGACTTGTTCCGCTGACCGCGTTGTGCCCGGCCGTGTTGAACAGGCCCAACGGCTCTGCGCCGCCTGCGCCCGCGAAAAAGGCGCGATCGATGGCCTGACCGACCGCCGCGAGAAGCAGCTTCCGAATCATGGGCTCGGCACCTTCGCCTTGCTTGAGCAGCTGAATCGACACCCGAAGCACGCCGATGGCCGTCCGCGGCGTCATCGAAACCTGGCCCAGAGTGGGCTCGGTGTCCGTGGGGCCCGGGCCGCCTTCTGCCAGCCACGTAACGACTGGGTTAGCACTCACGGCCGGCACCGTGAACGGGCTCTTCAATCCGGGCAAGATCACTGCCCCGGATGCGGCCGCAACCGACCAAGGGCTCAGCAGAAACGCCGGGCTGCCGACATCAACGCCGACCGCGTACCCGCCGCTCGGACCAGAACTCGTTGTCATGGAACGCAAGGCCGCGAATGGCACCCACGATCTGAACGGATCGGGGTAGCGCTCGCCGGCCAGTTGCGAAGCAGCGCAAACGATCTCGGAGTCATACCCCGAGAGCGGGGTTCGATCGACCACTGACCGCAGCAGCCGGACGACCGAGAAGCGTGGCGGCTCTTGCGCCGCGGCTGAGGCCAAATCGCTGCGGTAGTGGTTGACGAGGGCGCGGGCGATGCTGGCGGGTACCTGACGGTCCTGCGCGAGCATCGATTGAGCCGGGGTTGATGGCGGGGTGGGGTTCATGTTTTGCATCTTGTGCCGCGCAGCGCTCGCGCGCCAAGTGCCGCGGGGATTAAAGGCCGAGATCCCCGAATCTTGTAGGGCCGGCGCGCGCGTGGCGTGACTGTCAATCTGCAGCCGGCCAGGCGCACGCGGGCCAGGCGCGTCAGGAAGCGGCCGACGTTGGCAACACCGCCGTCCGTCGCGTCCACCATGGGAGCCAACACCTCGCGCAGGGCCTCGCCCACCACGGTGCGGTCGTCGAGCGCGGCGGCCAGCAGCTCGCTGGCCGAGAAGTCGACGCCGTCGCCGATCAGTTCAACGGCCAGCGGCAAGACGACCGATCCGGCGCGGCGGTCCTCGCTGGCCAGCACGCGGCACATGAGCAGGTGCTGCTCCTCCAGCAGTTGTTCGACGAGGCCACCAAGCCTGCGAACTTCGAGCTCGAGCCTTTCCGTGCTCATGGCGGCAAGGCCCGGCCGATGGTGAGCTCGCCGGCCGCCAGCTGGTACATGAAGTCATCCATGAGTCGCGCTGTCGCTTCGTCGTCGGACGGGTGCTGGCTGCTTGGTGTTCGTCCGAGTTCGGCGTCCCACTCGGCGCTCAGCCGGCACCACGCCTGCAGGTTTTCGCAGTCGATCAACTGGCGCCAGATCGTCTCGTCCAGTTCAACCGATGACCGCGCGGCGCGGGGCACAAGCCGCAGCGCAGCCCGCAGCGCGTGGCCGTGCGCAATGAAGTCACGCGCCGCCAGCTTGGCCGCCTTGATGACCGCCCGGCATGCAGCGCTGGCAGCAGACGCCCGCATGCCGGGCGCTGCGGACGTAGCCATGCGAAGGCCTGCAGACCGGGCCGGATCGAGAAACTTCAGGCGCCAGGCACGGGCGCCCTCGACATCGCGCGGCATGCCTCGCCGAGCGAGCTCATGAGCGGCCTGTTTCGAAATGCCAAGGGCTCGGCCGAGCTCGGAGTAGGAAATGTTCGTCAAGTGAAGATCCCTTCAGGTGTCAAGCGTCAGGCGTCAAGTGAGTGAAAAACTCGGGGACGGCACACGAATCGGGCTCGCGAATGACCCGTATTGGCGATGCGCAGGAAGGACCCGCTGCTGCCGCGGCGCGCTTTGCGATCCGCTTGTGCGCAGCCTGCCGGCTGATGCCCAGCAACAACCCCAACTCGGTTGCGTTCGTCACGCCGGCCAGTTCGTCGGGTTCGATTGGCTCGTCGCGGCACTCGATCACGCGGCCTGGCATGGCGGCCGGTGCGGGCCAGGGGATGCCCTGCAGGCCTTGCACGGTCAAGGCCCAGCGGTCGGCGATTTGGAAGGGTTGGAATAGTTCTCCTTTATGGGACGTATGCGCGCGCGCACACATACGGCCTATATGGGAGAAGTGTTCCAACTGTTCCAACTCAGCGGCGCGACGCATTCAGCGCCTCCTGTTCGGCATAGGTCAGCCGCAGCCCGGCGTACCTGATTCCGTTGGATCGCAGCTTCTCAATGCCACCCGCCGATGCCAACCGAGAGCCCCACGAAGTCAAGGAAGGCGCGTGCTCGCCGCGTGCCTTCTTCCACATGCTGAAGCTGGCGTACAGGTCAGACGCGCGGGCCTGCCCTTCGCGTTCGCAACACTCGTCTATCCATAGGGCAAGGTCGTCGTGATCGGCCATGTAGTCCGCCGATGCAGCCCGCACAGACTCAGGGATGGCAAGGCCTTCGGAATACCAAGCGCTTGCCCCGCCGATGATCCAGTGCAGGATTGCCGGCGCCTCGTCCTTCAGCTTGTCCAGCATCTGCGGGTCGCGTGCGCTGCCCTTGAAGCACGCCATGAACGGCACCAGCAACATGCGCCGGGCCATCGCCGGGTCGCCCCCCTTCAGCCGTGGCTTGAAGTTGCCGACGATGATGTGCTTCTGCGTCATCTCGAACTCGAAGAAGTCCTGACGCATGAAGCGCGCCGACAGGGTGTGATCGCCGGTCAGCTCCTTGATCAAGCTCTCGTTGAAGAAGCTGGATTCGTCCAACTCGCTGCTGATCGCCAGCCGCTTGGCGCGCAGTCCGGCGAGCTCTGTCGGGTGCCGCTCGCCCCTGGCCTGCATGAGCGCTGTCGCCGGCAGCTTGGTGGCGTAGGTGCCGATCAGCCACATCAGGAACTCCGCCAACACGCTCTTGCCGTTGGCGCCCAGGCCGTACCAAAAGAACAGCACCTGTTCCCTGCGATCGCCGGTGATGCAGTAACCCAGCGCCCGGCGCATGAACTCGATCAAGTCGCGGTCGCCGACGAACACCGTGCTCAGGAATCGAATCCACGTCGGGCATACGGTGTCGGCGGGCGCCACCCTTGCGGCCTGGGTGACGAAAGCCCTCTCTCGCCCTTTGTGGCCGGTTCTCAGATTGACAAGCCCTTGCGGCGTGTTGAGTTCCAGCGGCTCGGCATCCCACAATTCGGCGGGAACGACGATGCGCTGGTCCGCCTGCGCGAGCGTCAACACAGCGGCCACCGTGCGCGATGACGCGATACGCTTGCCCTCGCCTTCGTCGTCGGTCGCGGATGCGGCATCACGACACACATGCCGAGCCAGGTCGAAGCGCTGTAGGCGGTCATCACGACGCCAGACGGTGCCGTCGTTGACCATCCAGCCCAGGCCCGGACTCCATCGGAAGTCATCGAAGCAGCGCGTCACGAAGGTCAGCGCCAATGCATCGTCGGAGAATTCCGGCGTTGTCATTGGCTGTGGCGCGTCGTTCACTACCGCCAGCCGTGGGGCGGACTTCTTGCGCTTGGCCCTGGCGTCAATCTTGGCGTGCGCCTTCTCCGCCTGTTCAACCAGCGACATGGGCCACCTCCTCGGTGATGACGGTGATTCGGCTGCACGCGATCGTCAGACGCTCGAAGTCTTCGGCGGTCAACTCGACGTTGTTGCGGATGTTTGCTGCTGCGGTCCAAACCAGCAGCGCTTCAAACGACAGCGCGGCCAGTGCTTCGCGCGCGGTCAACGCCGATGGCCTACGCTGTTCACGCTGCCACTGCTTGCGCGACGACGCGATGGCGTCCAGAGCCACGCCAGAGCGGCGCGGGCTCGACTTCGTGCAGGTCGGCGGTCACGAGGATCCCCTTGCCCGCCTGATCGCCAGCTCGGACAGGGCCAGCGCGACGATGCCGCCTTCTTCCCACACTGGCAGCCCCGCACGGATAGCAGCGCCCAGTGCCCGCTCGGCCGCGTCATCCCGCTGCCACTGCCGAAGCTCCTCCATCCAGCGCAACAGCGACGGCCGCAGGTGCTCAGCATGGTGCTGCTCAAAGATGGCATCGACCATCCAAGGCGGGGCTGCGGCACCCTCGTCGGTCACAAGGATGCATAACCTCCAGGCCAAACAGAACACGCGGAAGGTGTCAAGCTCGGGCATCGTCTCGTGCAGGTCGGTGCTCATGCCCGCACTCCCATTGCCCGCAACACCGCGCCGACGGCCGCCAGGTCCGGCAGCTCACGGCAAAGCGACCACCGGGTCAGCAGCCATCCGCCGCCGGCCAGCCGATAGAGCCCGCAGCCGGCCAGCGCCGCTATGGCGCGGACCCGGGCGGCCTCCTTTTCGTCGGTGGCCTCAGCGGTCGAGTAGTCCGCGCACGTGCCCAGGCATTCAAGCGGCGCCGTACCGGTGGCACAATCGTGCCGGTCTGCTTTGCTTTGCCCCTTGGCGCCTCGTCCGTTTGCACCGGTCGGGGCGTCGTCACGTTCGGCGGCGGTCACTGCGCACCCCCGCGCCCGCGCCGTGGCCGAGCTCCTCCAACTGTCATCGCCTTGACGGCGGCCAACGCCTCGGCTACGTCGTACAGACAACGGTCACCAAGACGCACAAACGGGATGCGCTGGGCGGTGATCCGGTCCTTCTGAAGAAAGTCTACGCTGATGCCCAGGATCGGGGCCAGCTTGCGGTCTGTGACGTAGCGTGGCACGGCCGCGCCTTGCTCAAGTAGTACGGTATCTTTCATAGTGCAACCTCCTTTCTGGTGGTTGCACTATGCCGACCGCTACCGCTTCAAGCCATGCCCAAAAAGGCCGCTAGAAGACTTCATGACATGCAAGCGGAAAGCCGGGTCAAGCTGGCACAGAAACGACCGCCCATGGCTGCCGGTGCCAAAGCGCGCGAACATGGCGAAGCTGACGGCCACATAGCGGCCCACCTCGAAGTCTGCGAGTGTTGCGGCGCGGCAGTCTTCACCCGCCGACACCTCTGCCGGCGTCAATCGGGTGATATGCGGTCCGCGAATCTCCCACGCCCTGGCGGCAAGGTTGTAGGCCTTGATCAAGTGCGACCGCTCGGCCAAGCTGAAAAATGTGCAGACTGCATCGGCGGCCCCCTCCTTGGTCGCGCCCCAGGCCACCAGCGCATGGACGTGTGCAGCGCGCGTCAGCGTGGTCACTTGACTGCTCGGTCGGCCGCGACGGACGAGCCCCAGCGCCACCGCGGGTTCCACGCCAGCCGCGACGTCTGAAAGCCCTTGCGCCAGCCATAGGGTCACCGAGTGGGGCAACGGCTCGCCCAGGGCTAACGCCCGTCCGGACAGGCGTAGTAGCTGCCGCATTGCCTCGATCCGATCCTCGCCCGCGGCGATCTCTGCGAAACGAAGCAGCTGCGCGGCGTCCACGTCATCGAAAGAGATCACTTCGTTGCCTCGGCAGGCTTCATCGTGGCCTGATCGAACTTCGCATGCAGGTGCTCTGGCGTCGGGTGCGTGTACCTCGCGTTCATGCCGACGCTGCGATGACCGGTGATGGCCATCCGCTCAACGTCGTCGAACCCCAGTTCCTGCAGCCGGCTCGATGCCAGATGGCGCAAGTCGTGCAAGCGCAAGTCGGGGATGCCCAGTTCCTTGCAGGCTGCGGTGAACAGGTCGGTGATCTTCTCGGGGCTGACCGGAAACACCCGGTCGCCGGCCTTCGGCTGCCGCTGCACGATGTCCCAGGCCGCGCCCAACAGGGGCACCCACTCATCCCGCGCCAGGGTCCGCCGCGGGTGTTTGCGCTGGCGGATCAGGGCGGCACGCTTGTCGTCGTCGATGTCGGCCCATTTCAGCTTCTGCACCAGTTCCGACCGGCGCAGGCCAGTGATGGCGCCTACGCGCATCGCGTCGGCCACCTTCGGGTCACGCTGTTCGACGTAGGCCAACACGGCTTGCAACTCGTCCTCAGTCGGCCTGCGGGTGCGCCGGGTGCCGCCGCCGATCAGCTCGAGGTGCAGCAACAGCGGCCGGGCCTGCCCGGTCACGTCGGGCAGCTGCAAGTTCATGAACGACGCCGCATGCCGCAGGGTCGTCCCCAGGCAGGACAACTCCATGTTGACGGTGTAGGGCCCGGCGCCTTCGGCCTTGCGCGCGCTGGCCCATTGAACCAGGCGGGCAGGAATCAGCGCGGTGACGGACTCATGCCCTAGGTCGTCTTCCAAGTGCTTGAGCATGTACCAAGTGTTCGTGGTCGGGTCCACCGGCCGCCCGCCTTGCTCTCTGATCTGCAGGTATTCGCGGATCAGATCGCCCACTCTGACCAGCGCGGCGGCCTTCGGCTCTGCACCCGCATCGATGCGAGTTTCAATGGACCGCGCCCATTCGTCAGCCTCACGTTTCGTCCTGAAGGTCTTGGTCTGCGGGCTATGATTCCGGCGTCGGACTTGCGCTCGCCACTTGTCGCCGATCTTGATGACGCTTGCCATTCGTAGCACTCCTGTAGCGTGTTGGTAGCACTGCTACGGGGAAGTATAGGCGATTAAGTGCTACGTCACGCTATGTCGTCATAGGTAAGCGAGTGCGGGCCGATTGCTTTGCCGCCGTAGTTCAATGGATAGAACGGGGACCTCCTAAGTCTCAGATGTGGGTTCGATTCCCGCCGGGGCGCCACGCCTTCACTCGCTGGCATCCGCCGCCGTCCGCTTCTCCCCCGATTTGTCCATCACGATCGGGCTCGCTGTTTGGATTGACGTCGTCGCGACTCGGGTCGGAAAGGACGCATTCAACCCGGCCACTGCAGGAAATCCTTGAGCTGCTGATCGGCGGCGCCGTAGCCGTCGAAGAGCAGATCGCGAAGAAACTTCGAGAAACGCTTTTCGGGTATCTTGAATTCGCCCTCGTTGGGATCGAACAGGTACACGTGCTTGCCGGTGCCCAGGATTTTTCCGCTGGACATGTACAGGCCGATGGCGTGCGGGCCGTTGTCGTATTTCGGGCAGAAGAACGACAGCAAGGCGCAGCCATGCGCGGCGCCGGTGATCACACTGGCGACGGTTGCCACGCTGCTTTGGTGGTTGCGAGACTGGCCCATCGGCATCTTGTAGGACCTGGCCAGCGTTTCGAGGCTCATGCCGTGGACCTTCTTGCTCGCGTCATGCTTGTCGATCGCCTTGCCGAAGCGCTGGTCGTCCGACAGCGCCTGCATCCGGCTGCCAGCCGACGGTTTCTGATCACCCTTCAGGCCCTGGTCGACTTCGGCCCGCTTCATCTTGATCCACTTCATGGCCAGCGCTTCGCAGACACCGCCCTGAACATCCGCGGCAGCTTTCGCGCGCAAAGTGACCCGCATCGCCTCGGCATGACTGGATTCGGTCTGTTCGACGCCGTAGCGGGCCTGCGACTCCTTGGCGAGGTCGATGCGCTGCGCCAGATGGCGCTTGAGCATGTCGCCCTGGGAGAACGCTTGTGATTCCAGGTACTTCAACAACTCCGGGGACAAGCTCATGGCATCTCCTGTTCAAGGTGCAAGGTCAGCCCGGCCCGAACGACGGTTTCGATCAGGGCGCGCTGAATTCTGGATCCAAGGTTCGGGTCGGGCCGCGCAATGCGCGCGACAGCATCATCACCGGCACCAGCCCGACGGCGACCATGGCCAGTGACGGCAGGGCGGCCTCGCCCAGGCGCTCGTCGCGCGCGAAGTTGAAGGCCACCACGGCCAGGGTGTCGCTGCCGAAGGGCCGCAGCACCAGTGTTGCCGGCAGTTCCTTCATCACATCGACGAAGACCAGCAACGCCGCCGCCAAAGTCGAACGGCGCAGCAGCGGTGCGTGCAGGCGCCAGAACAGGCGGGCCGACCCGGCGCCCAGCATGCGTGCGGTCTCGTCGATCGACAGCGGGACACGGGCGTAGCCGGCTTCGATCGATTGCAGGGCCACCGCCGAGAAGCGCGACAGGTAAGCCAGCATCACGCCCAGCAGCGTGCCGGTGACTGCGGCCGCAATCGGCAACTGCGGCCAGCGCTGCTGCAGCCAGCCTGCCGGCAGCAGGATGCCGATGGCCACCACCGCGCCGGGTACCGCATAGCCCAGCGACAGCAGCCGCGCAGCCCCGTGCAGCCAGGGGCTGCCGCGCTGGCGCAGCGCAAAACCCAGGGCCAACGCCAGGCCCGCGGCCAGCAGTGCGGCTGCGGCCGCCAGCCGAAAGCTGGACCAGGCCCAGCCGGCAAAACGCGCCAGCGGCAGGCCCAGGTCAGAGTGGGCCGCTTCCTGCCACAACATGTGCGCCAGCCAGGCCACCGGCAGCACAAAACCCAGCAGCACCGGCACGGCGCACAACAGCCAGGCCAGAACGGCCGCGCCGCGCCGCAGCGGCAGCGGTCGCCCGTCGGCCGCTTGGCCCGGGCCGGCACGGCTGCTGGCAAAGCGCAGCCGCCGCTGCGCCGCACGTTCGGCCGCCAGCAGCAGCGCCACCACCGCCAGCAACATCGACGCCAGCTGCGCCGCGGCGACGCCGTCGTTCATCACCAGCCAAGCCTTGATGATGCCGGTGCTGAACGTGGTCAGCCCGAAGTACGCGCCGACGCCGTAGTCGGCCAGGGTTTCCATCAACGCCAGCGCCACACCGGCCATGATGGCCGGCCGCGCCAACGGCAAGGCCACCGCCAGGATGCGCCGACGCGGCCCGGCCCCCAGAAGCCGCGCTGCCTCCAGCAGCTGCACCGCTCGCTCGCTCAAGGCGGTGCGCGCCAGCAGGTAGACGTAGGGGTACAGGCACAGCACGAACAGGATCACCGCGCCCCACAGGCTGCGCACGTCGGGCCACAGCGGGCCCTGAAGGCCCAGCGCCTGGCGCAGCGCCATCTGCAAGGGGCTGCCGTACTGCAGCCCGTCGGTCCAGGCGTAGGCCAGCACGTAGGCCGGCATGGCCATCGGCAGCAGCAAGGCCCATTCGAAGCTGCGCCGGCCCGGAAAGTCGAACAGCGTGACGGCCGCGGCGCAGACCGTGCCCAGCAGCATCACGCCCACTGCCACGCCGGCGGCCAGCAACGCCGACTGCAGCGCATAGCCCGGCAACACGGTGCCGGCCTGGTGGCGCAGCACCTGCCAAGCGTCGGCATCGAAAATCAGCCACGCCCCCAGCACGCCCAGCACCGGCAGCGCCAGCAACAGGCACAGCACCGTCAGGACGCTGCGCATGGGATGTGGACGCGAGACCGCTGAACCAGCACGAGGAGGGTCATTTCTTGGATGAGAACGATCCTCATTCTGATTGACACATTATCATCGACACATGTTCCTACAGCTCGACAGCGTGTCGGTGCGCTACGGCCGTGGCGCCGGCGCCCGTATCGCCGTCGCCGACGCCACGCTCGCCCTGGAGCAGGGGCAGATCGGCGTGCTGATCGGACCTTCAGGCTGCGGCAAGACCTCGCTGCTGCGTGCGGTGGCCGGGCTGGAACCCTGCGAAACCGGAACCATCCGCATGGACGGCCGCGTGCTGAGCGATGCGGCCACAAAGCTGCAGCTGCCGCCCGAAAGCCGCCGCATCGGCATGGTGTTCCAGGACTACGCGCTGTTTCCACACCTGAACGTGGCCGACAACGTGGCCTTCGGCGTGCAGTCGCTGCCACGCAGCGAACGTGCCGAACGCGTGCAGCAGATGCTCGACCTGGTGGGCCTTGGGCACGCCGCCAGACGTGGGCCGCACCAGCTTTCGGGTGGGCAGCAGCAGCGCATCGCGCTGGCGCGCGCACTGGCGCCGCGGCCGCAGCTGCTGCTGCTGGACGAGCCTTTTTCCAGCCTCGACGTCGACCTGCGCGAACGTCTGGCGGCCGAGGTGCGCGACATCCTGAAGAACAGCCGCACCACGGCACTGTTCGTCACGCACGATCAGTTCGAGGCCTTTGCACTGGGCGACGTGATCGGTGTCATGCAGCGCGGCCACCTGGAGCAATGGGACGACGCCTACGCGCTGTACCACCGGCCGCGCAGCCGCTTCGTGGCGCAGTTCATCGGGCACGGCGTGTTCACGCCGGCACAGCGCGTGCACCAGGGCGATCTGGACGTGCTGCGCACACCGCTGGGTGACCTGGCACCCACCCCGACCCCACCGGGCGCAGCGGGCGCACCGACCATCGCCGCCGGCCCCTGCGACTGCGATTGCGAACTGCTGCTGCGTGCCGACGACATCGTGCACGACGACGCCAGCCCGGTGAAGGCCTGCATCGAGCGCAAGGCCTTTCGCGGCTCGGAATTTCTTTACACGCTGCGGCTGACCAGCGGCGAACAGGTGATGGCCCATGTGCCGTCGCACCACGACCACCAGGTCGGCGAATGGATCGGCATTCGAGCCGAAGTCGACCACGTGGTGACCTTCCCGCGCATCGGCACCTGAAGACACGGCCGGCAGGTGTCGCAAAGCACCGGATCGCGGGATGCAACTTTCCCCTTCCGGCGCACTCGGAGCGGGGTGCGGTCCTATACTGGGACCGGATGCATTTGCAGAAAATCTGCAGGAGGCCGTCCTTCATGGGTGCCAAACTGAGAGTCGCGGGCTTGTTGATCGCGGGGGCCGTTGCAGGTGCCCTGACCACCATGCAATTGCAGGCGGTGGCGCGAAGTTCGCTGGCACCGATGCCACTGGAAGAATTGCAGCAATTGGCCGCCGTGTTCGGCATGGTCAAAGGCGAATACGTTGAACCGGTGGACGAGAAGAAGCTGATCTCCGATGCCATCGGCGGCTTGGTGTCCGGCCTGGACCCGCATTCGCAGTACTTTGACAAGAAGAGCTTCAAGGAATTTCGCGAAAGCACCGGCGGCAAGTTCGTCGGCATCGGCATCGAGATGGCGATGGAAGACGGCCTGGTGAAGGTGCAGACGCCGATCGAAGGCTCGCCGGCGTTTCGTGCCGGCATGAAGTCGGGTGACCTCATCACCCGCATCGACGACACGCCGGTCAAGGGCCTGAGCGTCGATCAGGCCGTCAAGCGCATGCGGGGCGAGCCCAACACCAAGGTCGTGCTGACGGTGTTCCGCAAGAGCGAGAGCCGGACCTTCCCGGTGACCATCATCCGCGAAGAAATCCGCATGCAGAGCGTGCGGGCGCGCATGGTCGAGCCAGGCTTCGGCTGGGTGCGAGTGAGCCAGTTCCAGGACCGCACGGTCGACGACTTCGTGCGCAAGGTCGACGAGCTGTACAAGCAGGATCCCAACCTGAAGGGCCTGGTGCTCGACCTGCGCAACGACCCCGGCGGCCTGCTCGACGGTGCGGTGGCGATTTCGGCGGCCTTCTTGCCGGCCGACGTGACGGTGGTCAGCACCAACGGCCAGATCGCCGAATCCAAGGCCACCTTCAAGGCCAGCCCCGAGTACTACCAGCGCCGCAGCGGCAGCGACCCGCTGCGTCGGCTGCCGGCCGCGATCAAGAGCGTGCCGCTGGTGGTGCTGGTCAACGAGGGGTCGGCCTCGGCCAGCGAGATCGTGGCCGGTGCGCTGCAGGACCACAAACGCGCGGCCATCATGGGCGCACAGACCTTCGGCAAGGGCTCGGTGCAGACCGTGCGTCCGCTGTCGGCCGACACCGCGCTGAAGATCACCACCGCGCGCTACTACACGCCCAGCGGCCGCAGCATCCAGGCCAAGGGCATCGTGCCCGACATCTGGCTCGACGAGACGGCCGAAGGCAATGTCTTCGCCGCGCTGCGCATGCGCGAAGCCGACCTCGAGAAACACCTGCAGGGCAAGGACGAGGTGAAGGACGAGGCGCGCGAGAAGGCACGCGAAGAAGCGCGCAAGAAGCTCGAAGAACAGCAGGCCAAGGGCAAGGAGCCGATCAAGCCCCTGCCCGAGTTCGGCAGTGCCGAAGACTTCCCGCTGATGCAGGCGCTGAACCAGCTGCGTGGCCAGCCGGTGATGGTCAGCAAGACCATGTCCGAGCGCAAGGCCGAGGCGGCCAAGGAATAGGCGAGCCGGCCCTTTGCCACCCCACGAAGCCCGCCGCCCGGCGGGCTTCGCGCTTGCTGGAGCCCCCATGACCGACGATCAACTGCTGCGCTATTCGCGCCACGTGCTGCTCGATGACATCGGCATCGAGGGCCAGCAGCGCCTGCTGGCCGCACACGCGCTGGTGGTCGGCGCCGGCGGCCTGGGCTCGCCGGCGGCGCTGTACCTGGGCACGGCCGGCATCGGCCGGCTGACCCTGATCGACCACGACCATGTCGACGTGACCAACCTGCAGCGCCAGATCGCGCACAACCGTTCACGCGTCGGCCAGCCCAAGGCCGATTCGGCCGCCCATTCGGTGCGCGCCATCAACGTCGACGTGCAGTTGCAGGCGCTGGTGCAGCGCGCCGACGCGGCCTTGCTCGACCGGCTGCTGCCCACGGCCGACGTGGTGCTGGACTGCAGCGACAACTTCGCCACCCGCCACGCCATCAATGCCGCGTGTGTGCGCCATCACAAGCCGCTGGTCAGCGGCGCGGTGATCGGCTTCGACGGCCAGATCTCGGTCTACGACACGCGCGCAGCCGATGGGCCCTGCTACGCCTGCCTGTTTCCGCCCGAGGCGGCCTTCGAAGAGGTGGCCTGCGCCACGATGGGTGTGTTCGCGCCCATGGTCGGCATCATCGGTGCGGTGCAGGCGGCCGAGGCGCTGAAGCTGCTGATCGGCATCGGGCGCTCGCTGGCCGGTCGACTGCTGATGCTGGACGGCCGCACGATGAGCTGGGACGAGGTGCGGCTGGCGCGTCAGCCGCATTGCCCCGTGTGCCAGGGCCGACCGCCAGCGCCCTGATCGTCGACTTACAACCCCGCTTCGCGCAGACGGCGCAGCAGGTCTTCGCCGGACGTGGCATCGTCAGGGACAACTTCCACCGCAGGCGGCGCCAAGGGCAATTCAGGTGCACGCGGTGCCAGCGGCGCCAACAGATGGGCTGAATCGTCACGGTGGTCGCGCCGGGGCACTCGCTCGGGGCGCGCGCCCCACAGGCGGCTGCGAAGACTGGGGGGTCGTGTGCGGATCTGCGGTGTCATGTCGGGCTCCCTGGCAAAGGCGATTGTCCGCAGCAAGCGGCCACGGCAATGTGACCGCCATCACCGCAACGCGCTTGTCGTGTCGACTGCCGGCGACGCGTTAAGCTGCCGCCATGGACGACAAGACCTCGGCGCTGACCGCCCGCAACTTTCCCAGCGCTCACGACGAAGCGCGCCAGCCGGCGACCGATCGGCGCTATGCCGGCCCCGAGAGCAGCTACCGCCTCGCCTTCACCGACACCGACTTCCTGCTGCGCGAAGAGTTGCGCCCGGTGCGGCTGCAGCTCGAACTGTTGAAGCCGGAACTGGTGCAGCAGGAACTCGGCATTCGTTCGACCATCGTGATCTACGGCAGCGCCCGCATCCCCGACCCCGAAGCCGCGGCCGTGGCGCTGGAACAGGCACGCGCCGGCACTGACCTGCAGGCGCTGCGGCGCGCCGAGACGGCGCTGGCGATGAGCCACTACTACGACGAAGCCAGGCGCTTTGCGGGCATCGTCACCACCCGTTCGCGCCAGCTCGACACGCCGATCTACGTGGTCACCGGCGGTGGCCCCGGCATCATGGAGGCCGGCAACCGCGGCGCGCACGACGTGGGCGGCAAGAGCATCGGGCTGAACATCGTGCTGCCGCACGAACAGGCACCCAACCCGTACATCACGCCGGAGCTGTGTTTCCAGTTCCACTACTTCGCGCTGCGCAAGATGCACTTCCTGATGCGCAGCATCGCGCTGGTGTGTTTTCCGGGTGGCTTCGGCACGCTGGACGAGTTGTTCGAGACGCTGGCGCTGGTGCAGACCGGCAAGAGCCGCCGGCGCCCGATCCTGCTCTTCGGGAAGGACTTCTGGCGCAAGCTGATCGACTTCCAGCACCTGGTGGACACCGGCATGATCGGCGCCGCCGACCTCGACCTGTTCCACGTCGTCGAGACCGCCGAGCAGGCCTGGGACGTGCTGGCGGCGCACTACGGTTTCGACCAACCAGGCAGCCAGACCGGTGAGTTCGCGGACTACATCTGAATGGCCACCTCGATCAGCCTGATCGGCGCCCCCACCGACATCGGCGCCGGCACGCGCGGTGCCAGCATGGGGCCTGAGGCGCTGCGCGTGGCCGGGCTGCAGCAGGCGCTGCAAGACCATGGCCTGGCGGTCAGCGACCGCGGCAATCTCAGCGGTCCGCCCAACCCCTGGCTGCCCCCCGAGAACGGCTACCGCCACCTCGACGAGGTGGTGGCCTGGAACCAGACCGTGCACGCCGCCGTGCTGGCCGAGCTGCAGGCCGGCCAGCTGCCGATCCTGCTGGGTGGCGACCATTGCCTGGGCATCGGCAGCATCAGCGCAGTGGCGCGCCATTGCCGCACGGTGGGCAAGAAGCTGCGCGTGCTGTGGCTGGACGCGCACGCCGACTTCAACACCAGCACGCTGACACCCAGCGGCAACATCCACGGCATGCCGGTGGCCTGCCTGTGCGGCCACGGCCCCGAGGCGCTGGTGCAGATTGGCGGCAGCGTGCCCGCGATCCAGCCCAAGGTGGTGCGCCAGATCGGCATCCGCAGCGTCGACGCCGGCGAGAAGCGCTTCGTGCACCAGGCCGGGCTCGAGGTCTTCGACATGCGCTACATCGACGAGATGGGCATGCGCCACACGATGGAGCTGGCGCTGGCCACGCTGGACGCCAACACGCACCTGCACGTCAGCTTCGACGTCGACTTTCTCGACCCCGAGATCGCGCCCGGCGTGGGCACCACCGTGCCCGGCGGCCCGACCTACCGCGAGGCGCAGCTGTGCATGGAGATGATTGCCGACACGGGCCGCCTGCGCAGCCTGGACGTGATGGAGCTGAACCCGGCGCTGGACATTCGCAACAAGACGGCCGAACTGGCGGTAGACCTGATCGAGAGCCTGTTCGGCAAGAGCACCCTGATGCGGGATCGATCCTGAAGCGGGCGACGGCGTGAGCTTCGACATCGCCATCGTCGGTGCCGGCATCGCCGGTGCGTCGCTGGCCTGGCAGCTGGCACGGCGGGCGCGTGTGCTGCTGCTGGAAGCCGAGATCCAGCCCGGGCTGCACAGCACCGGCCGCAGCGCAGCGATGTTCATGGAAAGTTACGGGCCACCGCAGGTGCGTGCGCTCACGCGCGCCAGCCGCGCCTTCTACGAGCAGCCACCCGAGGGCTTCGCCAGCACGCCGCTGGTCAGCCCGCGCGGCGCGCTCTACGTGGCCTGGCAGGGGCAGCAGGCCGGGCTCGATGCGCTGCACGCCGAGCTGCAGGGCACGGGCTGCCGCGTGCAGTGCCTGCACGCTGCAGACGCCCTGCAGCGCGTGCCGGTCCTGCGTGCCCAGGGCCTGCTGGCCGCGCTGCTCGAGCCCGACGCGCTGGACATCGACGTCAACGCGCTGCACCAGGGCTGGTTGCGCGGCGCGCGCCGGGCCGGCGCCGAGCTGTGGATCGAAGCCAAGCTGCAGCAGGCCGAGCGCAGCGCTGACAGCTGGCGGCTGCAGCTGGCCGATGGCCGGCAGCTGCAGGCCGGCGTCATCGTCGACGCCGCCGGCGCCTGGGCCGACGAGGTGGCACAGCGATGCGGCGTGTCACCGTTGGGCATCCAGCCGAAGCGGCGCAGCGCGTTCACCTTCGACGCGCCGCCGGGTCTGGACTTTCGTGCCTGGCCGGTGGTCGCCAGCGTGGCCGAGGACTGGTACCTCAAGCCCGAGGCCGGGCAGCTGCTGGGCTCGCCGGCCAATGCCGATCCGGTGCCGCCGCACGACGTGCAGCCCGAGGAGCTGGACATCGCACGGGCCATCGCGGCCATCGAACGCGACACCACACTGACGATCCGCCGCCCGCGCCGCAGCTGGGCCGGCTTGCGCAGCTTTGCGCCCGACGGCGAACTGGTGGTCGGCTTCGACGTGCAGGCGGCTGGCTTCTTCTGGTTGGCAGGCCAGGGCGGTTACGGCATCCAGAGTGCCGAGGGCAGCTCGAGACTCGCACGCGCGCTGCTGCTGGGCCAGCCGCTGACCGACGACCTGAAACCCATCGACCTGGCCGCCCTGTCACCCGCGCGGCTGCAGCGCTGAACCCCGCGTCGCCGCACACCGGGGCGACGTCGCCCGCTTAGCCCGGTGGCCAGCGGTCCCAGGCGTGCGCCGGCACCGGCTCGCCCCACAAGTCGATGCTGACCAGCGTGCCATGGTGCTCTTGCAGCGCCGCCGCACCGCGCGCATAGCCCAGTGCGACGCAGGCGCCGGCCCGCGGGCTCCAGCCGACCGAACTGAGTTCACCCACCGGCTGGCCGTCGATGGCCAGGGTTTCGCCGCCCCAGGCATAGGCCGCCGGGTCGTCGAAAACCACCGTCAGCAGCTTCTTGCGCAAGGGCTGCCCACGGGCGCGCAGCAGCGCGTCGCGGCCGATGAAATCACTGCCCTTGTCGAGCTTCACGCCGGCCAGCAAACCGGCTTCGAACGGCGTCTCGTCGGGGCCGAGTTCGGCGCCCCAGGCGCGGCGCCCGGCCTCGATGCGCAAGGCATCCAGCGCGTAATAGCCGGCGTCGACCAGGCCCAGGTCGGCACCAGCCTGCTGCAGCACGCCGTCGACATGGCGTGCCATCTCGACCGGCACGTAAAGCTCGTAGCCGGGGCCACCGACGTAGCTCATGCGCGCGGCCCGCACGCGGGCGTGTCCAAGGTCGATCTCGGTGCTGTGCGAGAACTTCAGCGCCGCCGGCGACAGGTCATCGGGGCTGACACGCGCCAGCAGCTCACGTGCCCTGGGCCCCATCAGCGACAGCACGCTCCACAGCGCGCTGACATCGGTCAGCACGGCAAACTCTGCCGGGCCGATTTGGCGGTTGATCCAGTCGGCGTCGCGCACTGGCTGCGCCGATCCGGTGACGATCAGGAAGCGATCGGCAGCCAGCCGCAGCACGGTCAGGTCGCTCTCGAAGCCCCCACGTTCGTTCAGCACGGCGCTGTAGACCATGCGCCCGGGCACGACGTCGATGTCGTTGGCGCACACCCGCTGCAGCACCGCCAGTGCGTCGCGGCCCTGCAGCAGCAGCTTGCCGAAACTGGTCTGGTCGTACAGCGCCACCGCCTCGCGCGTGGCGCGCTGCTCGGCCGTCATCCAGCCCAGCCAGCCGGGGCGGCCCAGCGTATCGGCAGGTCGGGCCGCACCGGCAGGCCGGAAGTAGTTGGCGCGCTCCCAGCCGTTCTTGGCGCCGAACTCGGCCCCGCGCGCGGCCAGCCGGTCGTACAGCGGCGAGGTGCGCAGCGGCCGCGCGCTGACCAGCTCCTGCCGCGGCCAGCGCATCGCGTAATGCAGGCCCAGGGTCTCGCCGGTGCGCTCGGCCAGCGCGCGGCGGTTGGCGCTGAAGGCGCCAAAGCGGCGGATGTCCACCTCCCACAGGTCACCCGGCGCCTGTCCACCAGCGATCCATTCGGCGATCAGCCGGCCTGCGCCGCCGCTGTTGGCGATGCCAGCTGAATTGAAGCCGGCGCAGACGAAATAACGCCGCAGTTCGGGCGCCTCACCGAGAATGAAATTACCGTCGGGCGTGAAGCTCTCGGGGCCGTTGAGCAACATCTTGATCTTGGCGGTCTCCAGGCAGGGCGTGCGGTGGATCGCGCACGTCATCAGCGGCTCGAACTGATCCCAGTCCTCGTCGAGCAGCTGAAACTGAAAGGTGCTGGGAATCGGATCCACGCGCCAGGGTTTGGCCTGCGGCTCGAAACCGCCCATCAGCAGGCCGCCGACCTCTTCCTTGAAGTAGATGAAACCGTCGGGGTCGCGCATCACGGGCAGCATGGGGTGCACGCCCTCGATGCGGTCGGTGACGATGTAGAAATGCTCGGCCGGGTACAGCGGCACGTTGACACCGGCCAGGCGGCCGAACTGACGCGCCCATTGGCCGGCGCAGTTGACCAGCAGTTCGCAGCGCACATCGCCCTGCGCGGTGCGCACGCCGGTCACGCCACCGGCATCACTCAGCACGTCGGTGACCTCAACACCCTCCAGCATGCGGGCACCCCGCTGGCGCGCGCCCTTGGCCAGGCTCATGCACAGGTCGGCCGGATTGGTCTTGCCATCGCCCGGAATCCAGATCGCCCCCTGCAGATCGTCGGTGCGCATCAGCGGAAAGTGCTCACCGGCCTCGAGCGGGCTGATCAGCTGCACCTCGACGCCGAAGCTGCGTGCCAGTGCCGCTTGCTTGCGCAGCACCTGCATGCGCTCGGGCGTGCGCGCCACGTTGACGCTGCCGCACTGCTTCCAGCCCGTGGCCAGGCCGGTCTCGGCCTCCAGCGTGGCGTAGAGCTCGATGCCGTACTTGGACATCGCGGTCATCGTGCGGTTGGGCCGCATCTGCCCGATCAGCCCGGCGGCATGCCAGGTGGTGCCGCTGGTCAGCCGGCCCTGCTCGAGCAGCAGCACGTCGGTGATGCCCAGCTTCGTGAGGTGATAGGCGGTGGAGCAGCCGGCGATGCCGCCGCCGACGATGACCACACGCGCCTGACTCGGCAGGTCCATGCTTCAGCTGGCGTAATGCAGCACGGCAATGAAGTGGCAGGCGCTGCCGCCCAGCACGAACAGATGCCACAACGCGTGCGCATAGCGCCAGCGCGAATCGAAGCTGAACACCACCGCCCCCAGCGTGTACGACAAGCCACCGGCCAGCAGCCAGGCCAGGCCGGCAGCCGGCATGCGATCGATCAACGGCGCCAACGCCGCCAGCACCACCCAGCCCATGGCCAGGTAGAGGCCGGTCGACCACAGCGGGTGGCGCCAGCGGTCGATCAGCTTGAGCGTGACCCCCAGCGTGGCGATGCCCCAGACCACGCCGAACAGCGACCAGCCCCAGGGCCCGCTCAGCACGCCCAGCGTGAACGGCGTGTAGCTGCCGGCGATGAAGACGAAGATCGCCGCATGGTCCAGCCGGTTGAACCAGCGTTTGGCGCGCCCCCTGGGCAGCGCGTGGTACAGCGTCGACACGCCGTACAGCAGCATCATGGTGACGGCAAACAAGCTCGCCCCGACCACTGCCGACGGCCCCTGGCTGTGCAGCACCAGGATCGGCAGCGCGGCCAGCGCCAGAAGAAAACCCAGGCCGTGGCTGATGGCGTTGGCGATCTCCTCGCCCAGGGTTTGGGCACGCTCGGCGTGCAAGGGGACGGCAACGGCGGACGGATTCATCCCGCACAGCCTAACCGATGCGGTAAGCACCTGCCGCAGAATGCCGGCATGCGCAGCCCTGCTTCACCCACCCGGCTGGTCTACAGCACCGACCTCGGCCGGCTGTGCCCCGATTGCCACCAGGCCATGGCCGACTGCCGCTGCAAGGCACTGGCGGCAGCCGCACGCCCGGCCGGTAATGGCATCGCCCGCGTCAGCCGCGAAAGCAAGGGCCGCGGCGGCAAGACCGTGACCCTGGTGCGCGGACTGTCGCTGGTCGATGCCGAACTGGCGGCGCTCGGCAAGCAGCTGCGCAGCACCTGTGGCAGCGGCGGCACGGTCAAGGACGGTGTGATCGAAATCCAGGGCGATCATCGCGACCGCGTGCTGGCAGCGCTGCTGCAACAGGGTTTCAAGGCCAAGAGCGCTGGCGGCTGAGCCGCGACGAAGCAGGGGTCGAGCTCGTAGCGAAAAAAGCAGGATCAGCGCGCGCCCGGGCCGAAGCGCTGCCGCGACCGCTCGCGCAGTCGCGCGACTTCAGTCTCGCGGTCACGCGGCCCGGTGTGGGTGACCAGGTTGGCGATCAGGCGCTGCGCCGAGGCCGTGACCTCTTGCACCGCCATTTCGAAAGCAGCTTCGTTGGCGCGTGACGGCGCGTTGAAGCCGCTCAGCTTGCGCACGAACTGCAGCGCGGCAGCGCGCAACTCCTGCTCGCTGGCCGGGGGCTCGAAATTGAACAACGTGCGAATGTTGCGGCACATGATGCGACCTTCAGACCGTGCGCCGAAGCGCCTGGAAGAACAGTTCGGATTGCAGGCGTTCGCCGCGTGTCTGCTCGCCCACACGGCGCGCCAGGTCGGTATTCACCGGAACCAGGCGGCGCCCCGTCGACGCCGCCAGCACCTGCACCTGGCAGGCACGTTCCAGGTAGTACAGGTCGTCGTAGGCATGGTCGATGCGGCTGCCGCAGACGATCACCCCATGGTTGCCCAGGAACACCACGTCGGCGCCCTGCATCGCGCGCGCAATGCGCTCGCCTTCGGTCGCGTCGAGCGCCAGCCCGTTGTAGTGCGCATCGAAGGCCACGCGGTCGTGAAAGCGCATCGCGTTCTGCGACAGCCGGGTGTCCAGCGCCCGTTCTGCCGTCAGGCTCATCGCGGTGCCATACGGCATGTGGGTGTGCAGCACACAGGCCTTGCGCGCGATGCGATGGATCGCCGCATGGATGAACATCGCCGTCGACTCCACCGGATGGCGGCCGGCCAGCACCTGGCCGCCACCATCGACCAGCACGATGTCGTTTGCAGTCACCTCCTGCCACATCAGACCCTGCGGGTTGAGCAGGAAACGACCTGAGTCGTCGGGCAGCTCGACGCTGAAGTGGTTGCACACGCCTTCGGACAGGCCATGCCGTGCCGCGGCGCGCAAGGCGACCGCGAGGTCGTTGCGCAGCCGGCAGAGTTCGGGTGACTGATCGTCAAGTCGGTGGTCGTGCATGCGATACCCCTGTTGCAGGCTCTGGCGGGCGCCTGCAGCCTCTGGCAGACGGCATCATCGCCGACGCGATCGTGCTGGAGCGTCCACCATTGACACCCTTGCTCGCAGGAGCCCCCATGGCCACCGATGCCCCCCCTTTGGCCCGCCCCGATTACGCGCTGTCCGACAGCCTCTGGGCTGCGCAGGGCAAGGTCTACCTGACCGGCACCCAGGCCCTGCTGCGTGTGATGCTGATGCAGGCGCGGCGCGACCGGGCGGCGGGTATGAGCACACAGGGCTTTCTCAGCGGCTACCGCGGATCGCCGCTAGGCGCGGTGGACCTGGCGGTATGGAAGGCGGGTGAACGTTTCACGCAAGCCGGTTTGCGCTTTCTGCCGGCGGTCAACGAAGAGCTGGCCGCCACCGCGGTGCTGGGCACGCAGCGCGTCGAATCCGACCCCGAGCGCCGTTGCGACGGCGTGTTCGCGATGTGGTACGGCAAGGGCCCGGGCGTGGACCGCGCCGGTGATGCGCTGCGCCACGGCAATGCCTACGGCAGCTCGCCGCATGGCGGCGTGCTGGTGGTGGCCGGCGACGATCATGGCTGCGTGTCGAGCTCGATGCCGCACCAGAGTGACGCCGTGTTCCAGGCCTGGGGTCTGCCTGTGCTGGCACCGTCCAGCGTGGCCGACCTGGTCGAGTTCGGACTCTACGGCTATGCGCTGTCGCGCTACAGCGGCGCCTGGGTGGCGATGACCTCGCCGTCTGAGGTGGTCGAAAGTGGCTCGACGATCGACCTCGACCTGATCCACGCACGTGCCGCCACCTGGCTGGCTGCCGATGCCGTGGCGGCTGCCACCGCACATGCCGCACCGCCCGACGGGCTGCACTACCGCTGGCCCGACCTGCCGTCGCTGCGTATCGAGACGCGGCTGGCCGACAAGCTGGCTGCGGTGGCGGCCTTTGCACGCGTCAACCGCATCGACCGCGACATCATCGTGGCGCCGCAGGCGCGCGTGGGCATCGTCACTGCCGGCAAGGCCCATCACGACTTCATCGAGGTCTTGCGCCGGCTGCAACTGACACCTCAGCAGCTGGCCACGGCCGGCGTTCGCGTGCGCAAGCTGGGGCTGGTGTTTCCGGTCGAGACGAGCAGCCTGCGCGAGTTCTGCAAGGGCCTGGACGAGGTGCTGGTGATCGAGGAGAAAGCCGGCCTGGTCGAAGCCCAGCTGCGCCAGCTGTTCTACAACGACGCCGTGCGGCCGCGCATCGTCGGCAAGAGCGACGCGTTGGGGCAGCCGCTGCTCAGCGCCACCGGTGAGCTGCGGCCGTCGCGCCTGATCGAGGCGCTGGCCGCCTGGCTGGCGCGTCACGATCAATCGCTTGACCGCCACGAGCACGTGCGCGACTTCACCGTGCCCGAACTGCTCTCGAACATCGCCGATGCGGTCAAGCGCCAGCCCTACTTCTGCGCCGGCTGCCCGCACAACATCAGCACCCGGGTGCCCGAAGGCAGCCATGCGCGCGCCGGCATCGGCTGCCACTTCATGGCCAACTGGATGGAGCGCAGCACCGAAGGTCTGATCCAGATGGGCGGCGAAGGCGTCGACTGGGTATCGCACGCGATGTTCACGCAGGTGCCGCATGTCTTCCAGAACCTGGGTGACGGCACCTACTACCACTCGGGCTATCTGGCGATCCGGCAGGCGGTGGCGGCCAAGGCCAACATCACCTACAAGATCCTCTACAACGACGCGGTGGCGATGACCGGCGGCCAGCCGGTGGACGGCACGATCAGCGTCGACGCCATCGCGCGCCAGGTCGAAAGCGAAGGCGTGCGCTGCGTCGTCGTGCTCAGCGACGACATCGGCAAGTACGACGCCATCAAGAGCCGCTTTCCGGCCGGCACCGAGTTCCACGACCGCGCCGAGCTCGATGCCGTGCAGCGCCGATTGCGCGAGATGCAAGGCGTCACGGTGCTGATCTACGAGCAGACCTGTGCGGCCGAAAAGCGGCGCCGGCGCAAGAAGGGCGAACTGGCCGACCCGCCGAAGCGTCTGTTCATCAACGAGCGGTGTGCGAAGGCTGCGGCGACTGCGGCGTGCAGAGCAACTGCGTGGCCGTGCTGCCGCTGGAAACGCCGCTGGGGCGCAAGCGCCACATCGACCAGAGCAGCTGCAACAAGGACTACAGCTGCGCCAAGGGCTTCTGCCCCAGCTTCGTGAGCGTGACCGGCGGTCAGCCGCGCAAGCATTCGGGGCTGCTGACGGCGCGGCGCGACGACTTCCTGCAGCGCGTGCAGGCGCTGCCACTGCCGGCGCCGCACGCCTGGACCGGCCCTTACGACCTGCTGGTCACCGGCGTCGGCGGCACCGGCGTGGTGACCGTGGGCGCGCTGGTGACCATGGCCGCGCACCTGCAGGGCCACAGCGCCAGCGTGCTCGACTTCATGGGCTTTGCGCAGAAAGGCGGCGCGGTGCTGAGCTTCGTTCGTCTGGCCGCCGACCCGGCCGCATTGAACCAGGTGCGCATCGACGCGCAACAGGCCGACGCGGTGCTGGCCTGCGACCTGGTGGTGGCGGCTTCAGCCGACGCACTGCAGACCGTGCGCCATGGCCGCACGCGCATCCTGGCCAACCAGCACCCGATCCCGGTCGCCGAGAGCGTGCGCAAGCCCGACGCCGAACTGCACCTGGCCGAGCTGCTGGCCAAGCTGCAGCATGCGGCCGGTGCCGAACGCGTGCAGACCTTCGACGCACAGTCGCTGGCGCAGGACTTTCTGGGCGACACCATCACGTCGAACATCGTCGCCCTGGGCTTTGCCTGGCAGCGTGGCCTGGTGCCGGTAGCCCTGCCCGCGCTGCAGCGCGCGATCGAACTGAACGGCGTGGCAGTGGCCACGAATCAGCTGGCGCTGTCGCTGGGCCGGCTGGCGGCGGCCGACCCGGCGGCGCTGACCGCGTGGCGCGAGCCGTCGACCGACGAAGACGTCGTCACGGAGAGCCTGGCGGCGCTGATCGGACGCGCGCGCGTCCACCTGAGTGCCTGGCAGAACGCGGCCTGGGCCGATCGTTTCGAACGTTGCGTGCGTGGCGCCCAGGCGCGCGAACAGGCGCTGAACGATGATCCTGCCCTGCCCTTCACCCAGGCCGTTGCGCGCAGCCTGTTCAAGCTGATGAGCTACAAGGACGAGTACGAAGTGGCGCGGCTGTATACCGACGGCAGCTTTCAGCGCGCTTTGCACGACCAGTTCGAGGGTGAGCTGCAACTGGCCTTCCACATGGCACCGCCGCTGCTGGCCAGGCCGAAGAACGGCCAGCCGCCGCGCAAGATCACCCTCGGCCCCTGGCTGCTGCCGGCGCTGAAGCTGCTGGCGCATGGCAAGGCCTTGCGCGGAACGGCACTGGACCTGTTCGGCCGCAGCGAAGAACGCCGCCTGGAGCGCCAGCTGATCGTCGACTTCGAGAATCGTGTGGCCGAACTGGCGGCATCGCTCGAGCGCGATCGACTGCCGACCGCGATTGCGATCGCGCGGCTGCCGCTGACGATGCGCGGCTTCGGCCATGTCAAGCTGGCCAACGTGGCGCTGGCGCGTGCGCGCGAGGCCGAACTGCTGCACCGCTGGGACCCGGCGCGGCATCCGCGGCCGCCGGCCACGGCGGCAGCCGGTCAGTTCAAGGGCATTGCGGTGGTCGGGGGTTGAGGGTGTGCGACGCGGCCGCGGAAGGTGCTGTCGTCAGCGCTCAGCGCCCCAGCCGCTCGGGCGCCAGGTACTCCTGCCGATACTGCTCGAACGGCATCGAATCGGCGGCCTCGATGGCCAGCTGGCTGTCGATCGACTCACGCGCCAGGGCTTCGAAACGCGCCTGCAGCGCGGCGTCGTAGGGCCGCGAAAGCAACTGCGTGCGCGCGGCCGCCGACTGCGCGCGCCCGAAACGAACGAACGAGCTGTCGAAATCTCGCTGCAGCGCGTCGAGCACACGCGCCGACGGCAGCGTGTCCATCTGCTGCAAGCCGGTCGTCGCCCGCTCCAGCGCGTGCAGATAACGCTCGTCACCGGTGGCATGCGCCGCCGCTTCGGCGATCGGCCCGCATTCGTGCAGCAGTTGTTCGGCCCAGCCCAGCAAGGGCACGTCGCCTTCCTGACTTTCCAGGCTCAGGCCGGGCTCGCGACCACGCACTGCCGTGCGCTGCTGGTTCTGCGAAATGCTGACCCCTTCCTTGGGTGAATCGGGCGGGCTGTGCGACAGCAGGCAGTGCAGCAGGAAGATGTCGAGAAAGCGCATGGTGTCGGCGTTGATGCCGGCCGGCTCGAAGGGGTCGAGGTCCATCAGCCGCACCTCGATGTACTCGACACCCCGCTCGCGCAGCGCGTGCAAGGGCCGCTCGCCCGCATGGATCACGCGCTTGGGACGGATGGTGCCGTAGAACTCATTCTCGATCTGCAGCAGGCTGGTGGCCAGCTGGTTGTAGTCACCACCCAGGCTGCGGATGCCGATGCGCTCGTACGGCGGGTGCGGCCGCGTCAGCGCGCCGTGCAGTGAATACGCGTAGCTGGCCAGGCTGTTGAAGCTGACGGCCAGCGCCGCCTGCGCGTCGCTCTGGTAGCCCAGCCGCCCCATGCGCAGCGAGGTGGCGTGCGGCAGGTAAAGGCTGCCGCCCTCGCCCAGCGGCTGCAGTTCGTGCGGGCGCCCCTCGACGAAAGTCTTGCACACCGCCGGCGACGCGCCGAACAGCAGCAGCAGCAAGAACGATTGGCGGCGGAAGTTGCGGATCAGTCCGAAGTACTCGTCGTTGCTCAGCCCCGGCAGCGACCAGTTGTAGTGGATGCCCGAGATGGTCTGCATGCGCCGCCCGTAGCGGTGGCCCAGGCCCATGCGGTAAACGCTCTTGGCGCGCGCCACGTTGGAGCTGCCGTAGCTGCCGATCGGGATGTTCTCGTCGGGCGGCAGGCCGCAGGGCATGCTGGCCACCCACAGCATCTCGTCGCCGATGGCCCGGTAGACAAACTGGTGGATCTCGGTCAGCTCGCGTTCGCAGGCAAGGGCGTCGGCATGCACGCCGGTGATCAGTTCGAGCTGCGACTCGCTGAAGTCGGTGGTGATGTGCGGGTGCGTCAGCGCCGAGCCCAGCGCCTGCGGATGCGGGGTCAGCGCCAGGCCGTTGTTCGGCGTCACGCGCAGGCTTTCCTTTTCCACGCCGCGGCGCATGGCGCGCAGACGGTCGGCGGAAAGACTGGCCAATCGGGTGGCAAGACGGGTCATGGGCAGGTGCCTGGTCGCGGTTTCGACGAAAGGCGCGCAACTTAGCAGGTTTGCGCGCCCGCTGCCTGGGCGCGCATCAAAGGTCAGCGCTGCGGCATGTCCTTGACACCGTAGCCCAGGCTGACGGTCGCATCCTGTGGTATCGGCGGCATGGTGTCCTGCCAAGCTGCCCAAGCCTGGCGCAGCGCCGCCAGGCGCGCCGGTTCGCGCGCGGCCAGGTTGGCACGTTCACGTTCGTCGGCCGGGATGTCGAACAGGTAGTCGTGGCCGTCGACCTGCAGGTACTTCCAGCGGCCGATGCGGCAGGCCCGCTGGCCGCGGTGGTTCATGCGCCAGAACAGCGGCCGCTCGAAGGTGGCCGACGGGTCTTGCAGCACCGGCTGCAGCGACACGCCGTCGAGCGGGTAGTCCGGGTGCGCCTGCGCACCGCCCAGCGCCAGCATCGTGGCCGACCAGTCCATGGTCAGGCAATTCTGGTCGGTCACGCCGCCGGGTGCGATGGCGGCCGGCCAGTGTGCGATCCAGGGCACGCGGATGCCGCCTTCGGTGAGGTCCATCTTGCCGCCCACCAGCGGCCAGTTGTCGGAAAAGCGCTCACCGCCGTTGTCGCTGGTGAAGACCACCAGCGTGTCGCGCTCGATGCCCTGCCGGCGCAGCGCGGCCATCAGGCGACCGATGCCTTCGTCCATGTGGTGGATCATGCGGCGGTAGGTGTGGATGTTGCCGCCGTGCAGGTGGAACAGGTTGTCCTTGATCTCGGCGGCCAGCGTGGCGTCGTCGCGCGTCTCCCAGGGCCAGTGCGGCGCCGTGTAGTGCAGGCTGAGGAAGAAGGGCTGGGCGGTGCCACCGACGCGCTGCACGTAGTCGACCGCGCGGTCGCTGATGAGGTCGGTCAGGTAGCCGATCTCGGGGTGTTCGTCCTCGCCCTGCCACAGGTCGTGGGTGCCGCGGCTGTCGCAATGGCTGAAGTAGTCGACGCCGCCCGACATCGGGCCGAAGAATTCGTCGTAGCCCGACAGCAGCGGCCCGAAGCTCGGCGGGTAGCCCAGATGCCACTTGCCGATCAGCGCGCTGCGGTAGCCGGCGTCGCGCAGCAGCGACGGCAACGTGGGGTGTGCGGGCGGCAGCCCCAGCGTGGTGCTGCCGCGGCTCTTGCTGTTGATCGGCTCTTCAGCCGCGCCCCGCAGCCGGTACTGCCAGCGTGCGGTCATGAGCGCAAAGCGCGTCGGCGAACAGACCGGCGAATTGGCGTAGCCCTGGGTAAATCTCAGTCCGTTCGCGGCCAGACCATCGAGCACCGGCGAGACCGCGCCGAAGGGGGCGTCGCGGCCGCCATAGCAGCCCAGGTCGGCGAATCCGAGATCGTCGGCGACGATGAAGACGATGTTGGGACGTGGCGCAGACATGGTTTCGACTATAGCCAGCGCCTTGCCGCGCGCGGTGCGGGTTCGACCCGATCGGCCCTGATCGACCCTCATCAGCCGTGATCAACCCTCTACCCGCCCTGCCCCAAAACGGGCGCGCTAGACTGACCAACCCATGTCCCGCCCCTGCCCACCCACACGGCTGGCTGGCCGACGCCGCAGCCCGGTCTGGGCGGCAGGCTTGCTGGCCACGGCGGCCGTCGCCCCGGCGCTGGCGCAGCAGCCTGCGCAGAACCTGCCGGCCCCGAATGCGGTGGTGCTGCCGGGCCTGACGCTGGAAACGCTGCCGCGCCCGACCATGCCGCCCAGCGAGCGCGGCCCGGTCGTGCCGGCGCAGGTGGAGCGATGGCGCCAGGAAGCGCGCGCGCTCGAATACGGTGAAGGCGCCGAGCGCGACCCGGTGCGCGCCGCGCAGCTGTACTGCCGCGCATCGCGCTACGGCGACGCCGAAGCCCAGTACAGCCTGGCCTGGATGCTGACCAACGCGCGCGGCATCGAACGCGACGATGCGCAGGCCGCGCACCTGTTCAGCGCAGCGGCCGAGCAAGGCCATCCGCAGGCCCAGGCCATGGCGGCACGGCTGGGCACGCCGCTGGGCGCGCCGCCGCCCTGTCTGAACCCGCCCGATGGCGATCTGTTGCCGCTGGCGGCCGCGCCACAGCCGGCCCGGGTGCTGGTGCCACGGCCGGGCGTGCGCCCAGCGCCCTTTCCGCCGGTGGCCACGCTGCCGCCACCCCCGCCGCCGCCGGGCGCGCCACCGCAGATCGTGCGTTTCGTGCAGCTGGTGGCGCCCGAATACCAGCTCGAGCCGCACGTGGTGCTGGCCGTGATGGCACAGGAATCGAACTTCGACCCGCTGGCGCTGTCGCCGAAGAACGCACAGGGCCTGATGCAGCTGATCCCCGATACGGCACGGCGATTCAACGTGCGCAACGCCGGCGATCCGGCGCAGAACATCCGTGGCGGCATGGCCTACCTGCGCTGGTTGCTGGCTTTTTTCGAAGGTGACCTGACGCTGACGCTGGCGGCCTACAACGCGGGCGAACGTGCGGTCGAGCGCTACCGCGGCGTGCCGCCCTATGCCGAGACGCGGCTGTACGTGCGCAAGATCATCGCGTCGCTGAACGGCCAGCGCTCGCACCCCTTCGACGCCCGCATCACCCCGCCGTCGGACATGCTGACCCTGCTGCGCGGCGCCACGCGCCGCAACTGATCAGCCGTGGATGGCCAAGCACTGCCGCGTGTCGCCCCGATTTGACCACCGTCGGTCGCCGCGCCACCATCGGCACCTGACCCGGAGGCCCTGATGAACCCCTTCAAGCATCTGCTCAACAGCGCCGGCAGCCAGCCGCCCATCGGCACCTGGCTGATGTCGGCCTCGCCGCTGCTGGCCGAGGCCGCCGGCCATGCCGGTTTCGACTGGGGCGTGATCGACATGGAGCATGCACCGCTGGACCTGGGCGACGTGGTGCACCTGCTGCAGGCGGTGGCGGGCACGCGCATGGTGCCGGTGCTGCGCGTGCCCTGGAACGACACGGTGACCATCAAGCGCGTGCTCGACGCCGGCGCCACCACGCTGCTGGTGCCCTTTGTGCAGAACGCCGCCGAGGCCGCACGCGCGGTGGCCGCCACGCGCTACCCGCCCGAAGGCGTGCGCGGCATGGCGGGCATGAGCCGGGCGGCGCAGTTCGGCATGCGCGGCGACTACCTGAAGACCGCCAACCGCGGCCTGTCGGTGATCGTGCAGCTCGAGTCCGAGGCTGCGCTGGCCGAGCTCGAGGCCATCGCCGCCGTCCCGGGTGTGGACGCGCTGTTCATCGGCCCGGCCGACCTGTCGGCGTCGATGGGCCTGGTCGGACAGATCATGCATCCGCGCGTGATAGTGCGCTGCGCTCGATCCATGCGCTGCGGTCACGCGACAGCGAGCATGTGCACGACCTGGCGGCCGGCACGCGACAGGCCTGACCGTGCCGGCACTCTTCAAAGGCCGGTACAGGTTGAACGCGGCAACATGGGCGTTGTGCGCTGCGCGACAAGGGATCCGATGAAACACACGCCCGGCTCGGCAGCACCGAGCTTTGCCGCGTCCAACGAACGGCGCCGCCTGGCCCAGCGCGTGGCCGACGCGCACCGCGGCATCGATGACAGCACGCTGCTGAGCTTCGTATCGGGGTCGGTCGTCGACGGCCTGGCCGACGAGCGGTCCGACGTCGACATCAGCATTGCCATGACCGAGCTGCCCGAGCGGGCCTTGCTTGAACAGGCCTGCCAGGCCGCCGGCGCATCGCCCTGGATCCTGACCTCGGGTGACCTGATGCAGCAGCAGCTGCTGGCCGCCATGCTGATCGACGGCATCGAGGTGCAGCTGACCTATGTCTCGCACGATCTGCTGCAGCAGCAGATCGACGAGCTGGTGCTGCGCCACAACCCCGACACGCCGCTGCATCAGCTGGCCGACGCCCTGCTCAAGGCCGAGCCGCTGTTCGGCGAGCGCCGGCTGCGCGCCCTGCAGGTGCAGCTGTCGCCTTTTCCAGCGCCGCTGGCGCTGGCGATGGCGCGCCACTTCAGTGCCCCGCCCACACCCTGGAAGGTGATGGCTCAGATCGTCGAACGTGATGCGCCGCTGTGGTGCCGCGACCTGCAGGTGCAGGCCTGCTACCGGCTGCTGGGCCTGATGTCGGCGGTCAACGGGCGCTACTACAGCCGTTTGCAGAACAAGCGGCTGCACCAGCTTGCGGGCTCGTTCGAGCTGGCGCCGCCGAGCCTGGCCGACCGCATCGAATCGCTGCTGGCCGCGCCCCCGCCTGCGGCGGCCGCGGCGCTGCACGCGCTTGAAGGCGACGTTCTGCTGCTGCTGGCGCAACGCTTCCCTGAACTCGAGCTCGACGCCCTGCATCAGCGCCGCGCGCAGTTCACTGCCGGCTGAACGACCGAAGAAGATTGCAGGGCGACGGAACCTACCGCCGCGGGCAGCCCCTAAACTGGCCGTCCAACCCGCCAGCCCAGACCGCAGCCCCGCCCCGGCGGCTGCCGCCGCCCACCATGCCTCTTGCCAAGAAACTCCTGCAGCTGCCGCTGCAGGCGGCGCTGAACGTCGCGCTGGCCTTCACGCTGACAATCACTCTCACCACGACGCTGGCCGGCCCGGCAAGGGCCCAGGCCGCGCCGGCAGAAGCCGCAGCCGCCTTGCCGGCGGTGCCGCCGCGCGACCCGGCACCGGGCGACCTGGCGCAGTGGCGGCGCCTGGTGCTGCCCAACGGCATCAAGGCGATGCTGCTGTCCGACCCCAAGCTGAACGTCTCGTCGGCGTCGCGGGCGGTGGGTGTGGGTTCGCTGGCCGACCCGCCCGCGCGCCAGGGCCTGGCGCACTTTCTGGAACACATGCTGTTCCTGGGCACCGAGAAGTACCCCGACATCACCGGCTTCGACGCCTACCTGCGGCGCAACAGCGGGTTCAACAACGCCTACACCGCCGAAGACCGCACCAACTTTCACTTCGAGATCCGCCACGCGGCGTTCGAAGGTGCGCTCGACCGCTTTGCCCAGTTTTTCATCGCGCCGCTGTTCGACGCCCGCTACACCGAGCGCGAGATGAACGCCGTGGCCTCTGAACACCAGAAAAACCTGGAAAACGACCTCTGGCGCGAGCAACAGGTGCAGGTGCAGGCCTACGCCGTCGGGCATCCGGCGCGCCATTTCGGCACCGGAAGCAAGACCACGCTGGCCGGCGTCACGCGTGACGAGTTGCTGGCCTTCTACCGCAGCGAATACAGCGCCGGCCGCATGACGCTGGCGCTGACCGGCAACGCCAGCCTCGACCAGCTGGAGCATTGGGCGCGCCAGTACTTTGCCGCCGTACCCGACCGCGCGCTGCCGGCCCTGGTCTACCCGAGCGACTACCTGCCGCACAAGGCCGCGCTGCGCATGCTGCGCATGGAGCCCATCAAGGACCTGCGCCAGCTCAGCCTGCAGTTTCCGCTGCCGGGCCTTTACGGGGGCTGGCCCAACAAGTCGGCTGAACTGTTGGGTTACCTCTTCGGGAGCGAGGGTCCGGGCAGCCTGCTGGCGCAGCTGAAAGCCGAAGGCCTGGCCCCAGCCTCAGCGCCGGCGCCCAGCCGGCCACGCGGCAATACGGCGCGATGGAGTTGCAGATCGGCCTGACACCGAGCGGCCTGAAGCAGGTGCCGCGCGTGCTGGCGCTGGTATTCAGCGCGGCACGCATGCTGCGCGAGCAAGGCCTGCCGCCACAGTTGTTCAAGGAATGGCAGACTCTCGCGCGACTGGACGAACGGTTCCGCGATCGCGGTGAAGGTGCCAACCTGGCAACCGGGCTGGCGAATGCCGCAATGGACTATCCGCTGCCACTGGCCGAACGTGTGCCCTACCTGTGGCTGCAGCCCGACCCGGCGGCCTTCAACGCGCTGCTGTCCCGCATCAGGCCCGACAACCTGCTGGTCACCGTGGTCGCCAAGGGCCAGCCCACCGACCGCGTCGAGCCGATCTACGGCACGCGCTACAGCTACAGCGAAGACAGTGGCGCCGCGTACGCGGCCTTGCTGCAGCCGCCGGTGGTGGCCGCCATCCACACGCCGCCGCCCAACCCCTTCATCCCGGCGCACACCACGCAGCAGGCGCTGCAGCCGGCACGGCTGATCGACGAGCCCACGCTCAGCCTGTACCACCTGCAGGACAGCGAGTTCCAGCGCCCGCAAGCCGCGATGCTGATGCGCCAGCGGCTGCCGCGCAGCCTGGTCACGTCTGCCGGTGCGGCGCAGACCTCGGTGTTGCTGCGCTACTACCAGGCCTGCGTGAACGAGGCGCTGAACCAGACCACCTACCAGGCGGCCGAGGCCGGCCAGCGCTTTCAGCTCAGCGCCTCGCTCGATGGGGTGGCCCTGGTCATCGAGGGCTGGGACGAAGCCGGCGCGCGGCTGCTCGACGCGGTGGCGCCACGCTTGATCGACTTCGATCTCTCGGCCGAGCGCTTTGCCGACATCAAGGACCGGCTGCTGCGCGGGCTGTCGGCCTATGACAACGCCGACGCCTACGTCAGCGTGCGCGAAACACGCCGTGCTTTGGTGCGCGAGTTCTATGCCACGCCGGCCGAGATGCTGCCGCTGGCGCGCACGGTCACGCTGGACCAGGTACGGGCCTTTGCGCGCCAGCTGTATGCGCAAGGCAAGCTTGAGGCGCTGGCCTTCGGCAACCTGGGCCCGACCGACGCGCAGGCGGCGGTGCGCCGCGTGGCGCAACGGCTGAACACGCAGCCGGTGGCCGACACCGAACTGCTGCGCGGCCGCCAGCTGGTGATGGGCCCCGGCCAGGACCTGCGCAGCAGCGAGCGGCTCAAGGTGAACAACTCGACGCTGCGCCGCGAGTACGTGTTGGGCGACGACAGCCCCGAGTTGCGGGCCGCGACGATGCTGATCTCGGCCGTCATCGCCGATCCGTTCTACAGCGAGATGCGCACGCGCCAGCAACTGGGCTACATCGTGCAGGCCAACGCCTTCGTTGACGAGCAGCAGACGGAGGCGATGTTCATCATCCAGTCGGGCGAGTACAGCGCCGACCAGCAAGAGGCGCGCGCCGAGGCCTTCATCCGCACGCTGCCGGCACAGCTGCAGGCCCTGCCTGACGAGGCCTGGGCGACGATCGTGGCCGGCGTGCGATCACACCTGCTCGAACGAGACAAGTCGATCGCCGAGCGCGCGCAGCGCCTGTACCTGCTGGCCTATGAGCGGCACGCCGACTGGGCCCGCAACCAGGCCACGCTGGCCGCGCTGGACAGCCTGAGCAAGGCCCGCGTCGGCGAGATCCTGGCGCGCGCGCTCGACCCGGCCACACGCCGCATGCGCAACTTCCAGGGCTTTGCACGCCAGCACAAGCCTGAAGCGGCACCGGTGGTCAGCTTCAGCGACCGCGCCGACTGGAAGAAGGTGCAGCGCTACGAGTGAGGGGCGGTGCCGGCGGCCAGGGCCACTGCCCAACGCGGACCATGTCGCCGTCTGGATCAATTTCGACGCCTACCGTGAATGCCGGCAGTAAGTCTCACGACAGGGCCGTGCGAGCCGCCTAAGCGCAGATCGACTGCGCAACCAAGACCGGATCGCGCTAGGCTGCTCGCAGCTACAGGGCACACCCGTTCGAAAGGCGGGGCCGCAAAGCTTCCGGTCTACAGCTGAAAAGCCATGACAGCGGGGTTGCCAACAGGTCACGAAGCCTTGTCTCGTCGGGTCAGTCCCGGCGCCGCCGGGGACGCCCGTCGGATCTGCTGAGCAGCCACGCCGGCCGCGGAGTCAGCGCGCACGGTGCCTTGGGCGTCAACGGCCGAGGACTTCGCACCATGCTCGTGAACTTCCTGTTGCAGCACCCCCCGCTAGCCCGCATGTCGGTTCACAAGACCGATTCGAATGGCCGCGAGCGCGGTGGCCAGCCGCACGCCGACCAGCCACCACCGCAGGCACGGCAGGCCGACGATGCCGACAGCGCCGCACCACCGGCCGACGCGGTACAGACCGCCGACGACTGGGTCAGTCTGGGTGGCACGGTGTCGGCGGACCTGTATGACCAGCTCGGCAGCATGAGCCCCGTGCCGAACACCGTGCGCGACGGCATGGTGGCCGGCGCCACCATCGTCGACACGGATGCGGCCGGTCACCCACAGCCCGAAGACAAGACCAGGCAACTGCTGGCGCAGACTTACGGCCGCTAGGCTGGCGCGGCGCCTTGCCGCAGTCGCTGAGCTGCCGTCCGGCATGATCTGCGGCAAGTTCGGCAGCACACTTGGCGGCCACGATGAGGGCATCGTCGGCAGGTGCCTTGCGTCAATGGTTGATGCGGCTGCCGGCAGCACAAGGATGCCCGCCATGGTCACAGCCTCGATCGACGCGCTCGCCAAATCGGGGCTGCGCAGCCAGGGCGCGCGCATCGCCACTGCCGTTGCCAGCGCGCTTTTGCTGGCCGGCTGCACGGTGCAGATCCAGAACAGGCAAGCCGCCGATGAAATGGCGCAACGTGCCAAGCCGCCGGGGTCGGTCTACACCGGTTGGCGCGTCTTCCAGGACAAATGTGTGGCCTGTCATGGCAGCGATGCCACGGGCACGTCGCGCGGCCCCGACCTGCTGCCGCGTGTGCGCCAGATGGGCGCGCGGCGCTTCATCGGTCTGGTGCTGCGGCGCTACGACTGGATGCTGCCGCCGGCCCCGGCGGGCCGCGACCCCGCTGCGCTCGACGCCTTGACGGAAGACCTGTTGCAGGGCCGGCAGGGCGAGCTGACCATGCCGGCATGGCAAGGTGAACCGCAGGTCAGCGCTCACGTGATCGACCTCTTTGCCTATCTGTCGGCAAGAGCCCAGGGCACGCAGGGGCCGGGGCGGCCGACGCCGTAGCACGGCCAGGGGCCATTGCCCGCAGCGCGGGCAATGAAGCGGCCTGATGCAAGGGCTTGTCGTGGCAAATGCGCAGCATGCGTGGTGAGCGCAGCACGATGCCGCTCTTGTGCCGCGCGCTGCGGTCGATGCCATCGAAAGCCAGCTCCAGCACCAGGTTCGGCCGCAGGCTGCGCACCGGGCCGAACTTCTCCAGCGTGTGGGCGCGGACCTCGCGGTCGACCTGCGCCAGCTCGGCATCGCTGAGCCCGCAATCTGCCTTCCCAATGGCCACCAGCTGCAGCGCGCCGGGTTCGTAGGGCCGGCGCGCGGCGATCGCGTCGACCACCGCCTGCGCCTCGTTGGCGTCGCGCGGCGGCCGGCTCCAGACCGCGAAGCTGTACTCGGTGCAGACACCGGCACCGCGGCCCTGGCCGGCCTGGGCGTAGGTCAGCACGGCGTTCACCGTCAGCGGGTCGAGCTTCCAGGCCCACCAGCTGCCGTCGGACTTGCTGCGGCCACTGCCGTAGCCCGCGTCACGCTGCTTGAGCATCAGACCCACAGCGCCGCGCTGGCGTGCCTGCGCACGCAGCGCGGCCAGCGCAGCGCCGTCGTCGGCCAGCAGCAGCGGCGACAAACGCAGCGCATGGCCCTGCAGCAGATCTTCGAGTTGCTCGCGTCGCTCGTGCAGGGGCCGCTCGCGCAGGTCGAGACCATCGCGCTGCAGCAGGTCGTAGGCGATGAAAACCACCGGCGCATCGGCCAGCAAGGTCTTGCTCAAGGTCTTGCGTGCCATGCGAGCCTGCAGCTGCTGCAAGCTCGACGGCAGCGCATGGTTGGCGGGCCAGACCAGCAGTTCACCGTCGAGCGCGCAGCCGTCGGGCAGCGTCGACGCCTGCGCCACCAGTTCGGGCAGGCGGTCGGTCAGCAGCTCGTCGTCGCTCGACCAGATCCAGCAGCGGCCACCCCGACGGATCAGTTGCGCGCGCAGGCCGGCGTACTGCCATTCCAGCTGCCAGTCGCGCAAGGGGCCCAGCGCCTCGGGGTCGGTCAGCAAGGTCTGGGCCCGGCAGAAGGCATAGGGCCGGCCCAGGTCGCTATCGACGGTATCGACGCCATCGCCCGTCGGCGCCACCAGGCGGCGAAAGCGCTCGGCGCTGACGGTGGCACGGGCGTCGGTCCAGCTCAGCAGGCGCTGCGCCACGCGCTGGCTGTCGATGCCCGCGTGCAGGGCCAGCGCGCGCTGCAGCAGCAGCCTGTCGACGCCGAAGCCGCTGCGAAAGCCCCCGCCGCTCAGCTTGACGAACACGAATCGCCCGGGCGCATCCAGCTCGGAAAGCGCCTGCCGCAATCGGGCTGCCTGCTCGTCGGGTGACAAACCGCGCAGCGGCAGCAGGCGCTGTTCGACCCAGTACGCCAGGCCCTGGTCGCTGGGCTGCGCCGGCGGCGGCAGCACGTGGGCGATGGTTTCGGCCAGATCGCCCACCGACTGATGGCTGGCCTCGAACAGCCAGTCGGGTATGTCGGCCAGGGCACAGACGGTGCTGCGCATCAGCGCCGCAGGCAAGACCTGCCGCAGCCTGCCGCCGAGCAGCAAGTGCACCGCCCAGGCCGCGTCCTCGGGGGGCGCCGCGCCGAAGTACTGCTGCAGCGCCGCCAGCTTGTCGCCTGAAGCGGTACTGACGTCCAGCGCGTCGAACAGGGCGGCAAAGCGGCGCATGTGCCGATCATGCCTTCGCCCCGGCTGCAGACCGCCGCGTCGCGGCGGTCCCGAAGGCAGACGACAGCGCAGTCGCCATCGTCTGGCTGCCGGATGGCCGGCCTGCGCTGCCCACCTAAGGTCGCCGCAACGGCCCGCACAAGGCGGCATCCACTGCGGGCCGTACCCCATCCGGATGCCGTTCGAAGGAGTAGGTGATGAACACGTTTGCAAAACTGTCGGCCCTGGTGCTGGTCAGCGCCATGCTCAGTGGACTGGCCAGCGCCCAGGACGAAGCACCGCTCAGCCGCGCCCAGGTCATGGCCGAGCTGAACGCCGCGCGCGCCAGCGGCGAACTCGACGCCATCGGGGCCGAGGACAGCGGCTCGTTCTGGCTGTCACGCCAGGCCGGTCGCAGTGCCATGACACGCGCCCAGGTGCTGGGCGACCTGGCATCCTGCGGCAAGGTCTGCGACACAATGTACGGCGAGGACAGCGGTGCGCTGCACATGGGCCAGCAGCCGATCACCAGCCAGCGCAGCCGCGCCGACGTGGTCGCCGAGGTGCTGCAAGAGCTGCGGCTGCTGTACGCCGGGCCCAATGTCGCAACCAAAGCCGAAGTGCCGGCCGCGCAGCCGGGCCGCAGCGGCTGATTGCCGCCCCGGGGCACCCGGGTCGGCAGGCCGCCTGCCCGGCCCCGGGACTGTCAGTGTGCCGACCCCGATCGCGACGGACCGGGCACCGACAATGTCAGCACCTGCGCCAGGTCGGCCAGCCATTGCCGCAGGTCGGCACCTTGCAGGAAACCGTCCGCCGCGTCGGCGTCCAGCAACTCGCACACCGGTTCGGGACGCTCGGCCAGGCACTGGAACACGCCAGCCTCGAAACTGCCATCAAGCAGCAGCTGGGTCACCGGCACCAGATGCGCAAGGCCAGGCGCGTGCACATGGCCGAAGCGGCGCTGCAGCTGGCCCGGATTCCAGGGGCGGTCCAGATGCAGCACACGGGCGTCGGGGCAGCGCAAGGACAAGGTCGCGCTGCCGGGGTCGGCCACCAGCAGCAATCGCGGGCCCTGGCCGGACTCGAACTGCCGCTGCGCCGATTGCCGTACGGCCAGGGCGTCGCTCGACCGCCAGACCTGCACGGGCAGATCGGCATCGGCCTCGATATCAGCCAGTGCGGCACGCAAGGCGTCCAGCGCCTGCGGCCATTGGCTGAACACCACCAGCGGCGTTTCGGCCTCGGCCAGCACGGCTTGCACGGCGCGCGCCTTCAGCTGTGCCACCGTGGGCGCGTCGACACCGGCGCACAAGCCGCGCAGGGCCTGCACCTGGGCCTGCAGCTGGCGCTGCTGCGCGTCGGGCAACCAGTCGGCTGCCTGCCAGAACGCCAGGCTGTCGCGCAGCGCGGCCAGCAGGCCGTCGTGCCGGTCACGTTCGGCCAGCGGCATCTCGACACGCTGCACACGGTCCAGCCGCTCGGGCAGCTGACTGCGCACCTGGTCCAGGCTGCGCGCCAGCAGCACCGACGGCAGCGTGGCAGGCAGGTCGTCGGCGTCGTGCAAGCCGCAGAGCTGGCCGGCATCGTCGCGCACACCATGGCTGTCGAGCAGTGCAGCGTAGGGGCCACGCCGCTCGGTGTCGACAAAGGCCAGCCGCAGGGGCCACTCGGCCAGGCGCTGCAGGCCCTGGCTGCCCGGCAGCACGATGACAAAGTGGGCTTGCAGGCGCAACAGCGCGGCAGCGCGCTCGGCGTCGACCCACAGGCCGCCCTCGGCGGGCTCGTCGACGATCACCAGCTCGGGCGCCAGCGAACGGTGCAGCTCGGCATCAGTCACCAGGTTGTCGATCGCCGTCAGGCTGAAGGCCAAGTCGTCGGCGGGCAGTTCGCGGCGCCAGCGGTCCAGCGCCGCGGACGCCGTCAGCACCAGCACGCGCTGCAGGCCAAAGTGCCGGCGCCACAAGGTCACTGCGGCCAGCGCCTGCTGCTCGGGCTGCAGCGGCGCGCAGTCGGCCAGGATGCAACGCCCGGCACAGACCGCGAACAGCGCGCCTTCCCATTGCAACGGCAGCAGCGGCCGCAGCGCCTGCAGCACAGGGCTGTCCGGGCCCTGCGGCAGCAGGCTCTCCAGCCGCTGCACGCGCCAGCGGGCATCGCGCGCAGCCGCCAGGTGGGTCCACACCGATTCGTCGACCGACAGGTCGTGGCCGACCTCGCGCGCCGCGCGCCGCAATCGCGGCACGGCGCGATCGTCCATCGCGTCCGCCGGCACGCCCAGCAACTCGTCGGCCAGCTCGTTCAAGGCCGTCGGGCATTCGAGGCCGGGCAGCCACAGCAGACGACGGCGCGCGCCGTGCAGCATCTCGATGCGGCTGCCCACCGCTTGCGGCCCGCGCGCACGCGCGGCCGCCCGACCGGGGTCGGTCGCGATGAAGGCGTCCAGCGCCTGCACATGCGGGCAGCTGGCGTCTTCGGACAAGGCAAAGTCCAGGCAGCTGCACAGCGCCGTGCCCGGGTACGGCGTGCGCAGGTGCAACTCGGCACGCTCCTCGTCGGGCAAGGCGATCACATAACGACCGAAAAGAGAACCATCGGCTGGGGCGGTGATGTCGGCCGGCGGCGCGGCTGGCGCTGGTGCTGCCGGCGGCGCCTTGGCCTGCTTCGGCACTGCCTTCTGTACGGGCTTCGGCTTGGCCGTGCCACGTCGCGCTCGCGGGGCGGGCTTGGCTGCCTCTGGCGCGGCGGGCTCAGCGCCGGCATCCTTCACGGGCTTCGAAGTCATCTGCGCCTTGGCCGGGGCCGGGGCCGCCTTCACGGTCTTGCTCGCACCGCGGGCACCGGCTTTGGGCCCGGCGCTGCGGGCGGCGGGCGCACGCTTGGCTGGGGCAGGCGCAGAGACAGCCGCTGCAGGCTCGGCGGCTGGCGGCGGCGCTGCCGCTGCGGGCGCTGCGGCAGCGTCTGCGGGAGCGGGCGCATCGGCAGCCGGGCGACGGCTGCGGGTTCGGGTCTTGACTGCTGCAGGGCTGGCCGGGCTGGACTTGGAAGGCATGGTGGGATGCGAAGCGAGGGCGCAACTGTAGCCTCAGCGCCGATCGCGGCAGCCCTCAGGGCGGGTGGTGGCCATCAAGCCCGGGTCTCAGTCGTCAATGCCCCTACTTGGCGGGCCCGTCCACGACTTTCTGTTTCGCGAACAGGCCCTTGAACAGGAGCTTGAAGATCGACAGCTTCATGCCCAGCCGCATGACCTGCAACGCCTCTTCGGGCGAGATGATGGTCTCACAGGGCATGGCACCCGCGAACCCATTCATCACGATGTTGCCGTCTTTGACACCGGCCTGCTCGATGCGCAGGGACAGCTTCATTGAAATGGTGTTGACGCGCATCGTGAGCTCCTGCGCGACTCAAGCCCAGGGCTTGCTGAGGGCGACATTCCTGCCTGCCGCCCGGCCGGTGATCATGGCCTCGGTCAGGTAGCAGCCGTTCTGGTAGAGGTTGGAGAACATCGAGCCGCACTCACCGGCCTCATACAGGCGCGGGATCGGCCGGCCCTTCGGGTCCAGCACCTCGGCTTCCATGTTGCGCTTGGCGCCGCCGCTGGTGCACACCAGCGCCGGCACCAGGCGCACGGCATAGAACGGCCCGCTGGTGATCGGCTGCAAGGTGGCGGGGTGACGGCCGAAGCGTGTGTCCTGGCCCTTGGCGCAGTCAGCGTTGTACTGGCTGACGGTGGCCTGCACCGCGGCCGGGTCGCGCCCCATCTTGCGCGCCAGCTCAGTCAGCGTTTCGGCCTTCAGCACCAGCCCCTGTGCAACTTCGGCGCTGTTGTCGTCGCTCCAGTCGAGCCCCTCCACGATGTTCCAGGTGAAGGCCTTGGTCACCAGACAGTTGGCCTCGCGCGTGGCCTCGTCGAAGATCATGTGCACCGGCTGCGCGCTGACGTGCGGCGTGTCCACCCAGTGGCCGTGGATCTTCTCCTTGTAGTGCGTCAGCTGCAGCTCGGCGGTCTCGTTGTAGAAGCGCTGGTTGTCGGCCGCGATCTCCAGCCAGCTGAAGGTCTGCATGAAGATGTTGCGCAGGAACACGGTGTTCACCGAAGGGTGCTGGATGCCGGGCCAGATGCCACCCGACTGCCCCTTGTTGCGCATGTGCCAGAGCTCGGCGCCCGCCTTCTGCAGCACGCGCACACCGTCGCCGGTGTTGCCCGGCGTGCCCATCGGATAGACGTCCTGGTAGCCGCAGTAGTTGCGCTGCATTTCCAGGTCGGCCTCGTAGCCGCCGACGGCGATGATCACGCCGCGCCGTGCCTTGATATGACGGCGCTGGCCTTGCTGTTCGACCACCGCGCCGAACACTTCCAGGCTGTCCGGGTCCTGGATCAGCTCGACCAGCGGCGTTTGATACAGCACCTCGACCGGACGCTTGTCGACGTTGGCCTTGAAGGCCAGCCAGACACCGGCCGGAATCGGCAGGATGGTGGCCGTGTAGGCCACGGCCTCTTGGGCGCCGAGTTCGGGGTACTCGAGCACCGCTTCACGTTCGCTGAACCCCGTGCCCTTGATGAAGCGCGCGCCAGCCTCGTCGGCACGGGCCTGGATCCAGGGTTCCAGCTGCGTCATGCGCGTGGCCCAGGTGTCCAGCATGTCCTCAGGGATCGGATTGGATTCACTCATCAAACGCTGGTAGTCCTTCAGCGCCTGCGCGTTCTTGCTGATCATCAGCGACTGCCCCGACGCGCGCGTGTTGCCACCGGCCTGGTGCTCGGGCATCTTCTCGATGATCATCACGCGCGCCGCCGGATCGGCCTCGAGCGCCTCGATGGCCGCCGACGCACCGGCAAGCCCAAAGCCGCAAATCAGCACATCGACCTCGTGGTGCCACTGCGTGACGGACGCCAGACTGCTCATGTCTTTCTCCTGAAAGGGGTTGATCGTTGCGGCGCCGCGGCGGGCCGCTCATCAGACGGATTCGACGAACTCCAGCCAGGCGCCGTCGGGGCTGCGCAGCGCCAGCATGCGTACCGGCCCCGACGGGGCCAGGTCCAGCTGCGTCAACGGCATCGCGGGTTCGTGGCCCTGGCGGGTGAGATGCGCGGCAAAGGCTTCGATGCCACGCACCGGAAAGCGCAATGCCGCCATGCCGTAGTGGGGCGGCCCGGCATCGGCGCTCAGGTCCCGGCCCTGTGCACCCGGGTTGGTCACCAGCTCGATCGAACCTTCGTTCTTGCCCTGAGGATGCAGGATGACCAGGTGCAGACCGATGCGGTCCGACACACCGGGCGGAATGCCGAACAGGTTGGGGCCCGGCGGGAACTGCGGCACCTCGTACTGCATCACCGTCTGGAAGCCGAGAACGTTGCGATAGAAGGCAACGGCCGCTCCCATATCGCGCACGATCTGACTGGAATTGAAGACCTGGCTGAACTCGCGGATGTGGTCGAAACCGGCAAGCGGCGGCGCCACGCGCTCGATCAGCGCCAGGCGCACGTTGTCGGGGCCGCGCACCAGCCATTCGCGGACCTTCAGCGCGCCGAAGTCCCAGCCGATCGGCGGTGCGCCAGCCTGCCAGTGCAAGGCGCGCATGCGTGCGGCCTGGCGTTCGAGATCGAGCACGCGCACGTTGAGGTCGAAGATGCCGCCCACGTCCCAGCACTGGTCGTCCTGGCGGATGTCGGTCTGTGGTGCAGCGCCGTCCAGCCTCATCAGACGCACAAGGCCAACGCTGCAATCGGGGTGCGCCA
Organism: Rubrivivax sp.; assembly: GCA_016707445.1. Lineage (GTDB taxonomy): Bacteria > Pseudomonadota > Gammaproteobacteria > Burkholderiales > Burkholderiaceae_C > Rubrivivax. The sequence goes on along the minus strand of JADJHR010000001.1, from coordinate 551,656 downwards.
GCAGCCACTCGCGGCCGCTGGCGCCGGGGCGCCCCCAGGCCTGCAACAAGCGCCGGTCCACCGCACCCTCGTGGCGCAGTTGCCAGGCGCCCTGGCCCAGCCAGCAGTCCAGGTGGGGCTGTTCGTCGCGCACGATCAGCACCGCCTCGTTGAATCCGGATATTTCGAAGGATGGGCTGGTCATGGGGCTTCTTCGTTCCTCGGGGCCTGTGGGCGGCCCACACGATCAGGGCTTGTTCGGGCGCTGCCGGTTCAAGCGCACGTGGCGGCCCTCCTCGAGCCCGAAGGCCAGGGAGCCGTCCTCGCCATAGGCCCCTTCACGGAACCAGACACCCGACGGAAAGACGATCTCTTCGGAAAACAGCCGGCGCTTTTCGTTCTTGTATTTCGACTGGATCACGCAGCTGGCCGGGTCGATGCGGCCGATGAACTGGTCACCAAGCGGTGTCCACTTCGTCAGGCAAGCCTCGGACATGACCAGGCTGATCTGCTGCGGGCTGACCTGTTGCAGGAACTCCGGGCTGGGCATTCCCTGTTGCTTGATCGCCGGATCGTTGAAACGCCAGACGCGGGAATAGATCTGCTGGTCCTTGACGAAAAACTGCTGCAGGGTCTGGCGATAGACCTTGCTCTGGCGGTGTCGCCAGCTTCGATCTTGTCGGTCTGGGCGTAGATCCAGTCGCCTTCGAGCAGTTGGCTGTTGACGGGTCTGAACTCGATGCGCATCGTTTCGTAGCGACTCTTCGGGTCGCCTACCGACGGCGAGGCCACAAACGACATCTGTTGCAGGTTGTCGAACTGACCGTTCAGCATGGTCAACAGACGGGGCAGCGCCGACGCAGGGTCTGTTGCCGCGCCATCGGCACCGAAGGCAAGCCCATTCAGCAAGAAGCCCGCAGCCAGCAAAGCCACAACCCGCCGGCTGCAAACCCGGAGTCTCGCCTTCAGCGTCTTGGGGAAGGTCTTGAACATGCGAATCCCGTGCTTGCAGTGATGGTCGGCCCTTGAAGCCTCAGCGCCAGTTGTTCTTTTCGTCGAGGTAACGCTTGGCGTCCTTCAGGCTGGTCGGCAAGTAGCGGTTGAACAGTCCGGGGGACTGGCGCGGCCGATAGCGGTCGAAGACGGGCTGGTACAGCGCCAGGTGAAAGTCGGGAATCTGATGCGTGCGGCGGAAGGCAGCCATCGGCAGCCGCGCGACGACTTCCTGCTCGAACTTTCCACTCGCCTTGGCCAGCGATTCACCCCGCGGCCCGTGGATTTCGGTGCCACCGGACCCACCCCCCGGATCGTCCAGAAAGCCCGGGTTGTCGGGTGACACCGAGTTGTTGACGATCACCGAAAACACGCGGTTGTACATCGATGTCATGCGCACATCGTCGGCGTTGAACCCGCCCGACGCCGTGCGCAGCAGCAGCTCGGCGCCCTTCAAGGCCATGGCACGGAACAGCTCGGGCTCGAGTTGTGTTGACGAGGTGGCGAGGTTGCCGATGTCGGTGCGGTGCACCGGAATCACCGCGTCGACGCCATACATCTCGACAAAGCGGTCCAGTGCGTTGTAGATCGTGGTGGTCACCAGTTCGAAGCCGGGGAAGACGCCCACGATGTTGCGCGCCTTCCAGTCGCGCGCGACCAGCTCACCGGTGGGGCCGATGATCGACGTGATGCTCAGGATATGGCCGGGCCAGTCCTTGTCGACCGCGTAGGCACCGAACTGGATGTAGCAGTTGTACTGCCGGGCCTTGGCTGCGATGGCCTCGGTCTCGGGCCCCGGAATGGTGATCGCGATGCGCTCGAGTTCCTTGCGGTCCCAGGGGTTCCAGCCCTGCAGCGGAAATTCGTGAAAGCACAGCAGGTCCTTGGTGCCGCCGAACCCCTGAACCTTGTCGATCAGCTCCAGCATGTGCGCCAGGTTGGCGCGGATGCCGGGCGCCGGGGTCTGGCCGTTCACGGAACGAACGCGCGATTGCACGGCAGCCACGGTGATGACGTCCGAGCGCAAGGGCTTGCGCTCGTAGGCCCGGCCGTTGGCGGGCACGCCCAGGTCTTCCGGCTTCGACCCCGGTGCGGGCTTGTCGGCCGCCGCGGCCGCCATGGACATGCCTTCAAGGGCGGTGAGGCCCGCCAGGCCCGTGATGCCGGTCATCATCCGGCGTCGATCGATGCGCGAACCCTGCGTCATTGTCTTGTTCCTCTTGTCATGAACTTGCTGCATGAGCGGTGCAGGCATGAGCCACCGTCGCCGGGCTCGTGGCCAAAACACTCATGCGACTGCACTGCCGTTGCCGGCCTGCCGACACGCACTCCACAGGGACGCGCAGGAACCGCGCGGCCGCAACCCGCGACCCCGCGACTCAGAAGTCGTACGAGGCCGTGACCCCAAACTGACGCATGCGCACGGGGAAGTCCACCGCCGTGCGGCGGAACGTGCCCGCATTGAAGTAGCGGAAGGCGTTGCCCGGGGTCGCGTCGTCCGTTGCGTTACGTACAAAAGCGACGACGCGCCAGTCCTTGCCACGCACGCCGGCATTCACATTGATGCGCGTGAATGGATCAGCCCAGATCGTGTTCGTGATGTCCGCATAGCGCCTCGACTGGTACGTGAGGTCCGCGCGCGACACGAATCTCAGACCGGTGCCCTGGATCGGCAGATCCATCGCCGCCGACAGGGACAGCGAGTGCTTGGGCGTGCGCTGCAGCGTGAAGCCGGCCACCGACATGTTGCCGCCGAAGACCGAACCGCTGGTGGTTTCGGTGCCGGCCAGCGCCTTGGCGTCGGTGTAGGCGTAGTTGCCGGACAACTGCAGCCACTGAGCGGCCTGGTACACGACTTCGGCTTCGAGCCCGCGTGTGCGTGCCTTGCCGACGTTGACCGTCGCCGTGTCGTTCTGGAACGCGCCCGTGAACGGGTTGACGAGGGTGATGGCGTTCGACAACTGCAGGCCGGAGATGTCGTTCTCGAACAGCGCCAGGTTCACCAGCAAGCGGCCGCCCAGCAACCGGCTCTTGGCGCCGATTTCCGTCGCGCGGATGCGTTCACCTTCGAAGGTCAGGTAGTTGGCAGCCAGCCCGGGAAGCGTATTGAAGCCACCGGCCTTGCTGCCCTTGGCCACCTGGGCATAGAGCATCGTCTCCTTGTTCAGCTTGTAGTCCACGGTCACACGCGGCGCGAAGTCGGTGAAGGTGCGGTCGCCTGTGATGCCGCAGGGTTGTCCGGCCACGCAGGGACCGGTGGTGACCACGGCGATGCCCTGGGGCGGGCCCCCGACCTGCACGCGCTCGCTGCTGTAACGGCCTTCAAATGACATGCGCAGTTGCTTGTTGAACTGGTACTGCACAGTGGCGAAGGGGGCCATGTTCTCGATCGTGCTGGCTGGCTTGAGCCGCATCGTGTCGGGCACTACCGCAGCGCCCTTCTGCACGAGCAGGTTGGTCGTCAGGCCATCGGCTTCTTCCTTGTAGTAGAAGGCACCCACTGCCCAGGTCAGATCGGCGTCCAGCGGTGAGGTCAGACGGATCTCCTGCGACTTGTAGTTGAGCTTGTCGCGGGTGTAGCTGAGCCACGATGTACCGAGCGCAAGGGCGGTGCCACCGTAGGACTGATCGGTGCCCGCGTTGGTGGCGGTGCGCGTATAGGCCGTCTGCGACGTCAGCTGATAGCCGTCGCCAAATCCGTAGTTGAGTGTGAGCGCCCCGCGATCGACGCTGCGGCGACTTCCGCGGACGTCACCATAGTCGATGCCGGACACCGGGTCGATGTAGCTGGCCAGTTCCGTGGCGACGAGCGGGAAGCTGGTCCCCGAAATCGACACCGCGCCACAGGGCCAGCCATTGGCGATGGTCGATGGCGATGCAGGGAAAGAGGCGCTGGGCAGCTTGGTGACCGGATCGGTACCCACCAGGTTGATCAAGTGGCCGTTGCACTCGCTGCCGTTGGCCACGTTGGACGAGCCGTTCTGGTTGGTGACCTTGCCGCCAGCCTGCAGGGGAATGGGCCGTACCACGGTGACGAACATGCCGTCGCGGCTGCGCGCGGTGTCCAGCGACAGCGAGGCATCGAAGTTCTCGCTCAGGCGCAGCGCGAACTTCACGCCACCGGAATCCGAATTCTCTGTGCCCAGTTTGCTGCCATCAACCGAATTGGTGTACTGGCCACCGAACTCAGAGTGTTTCAGGCGCACGCGCATCGACAGCATGTCGTTCACGAGCGGCACGGTCAGGGCACCGAAGACGGCCCGTTCGCCGTCCTCGGCCACCGTGGTGGTGACCTTGCCCGACAGCACATTGCCGGGTTTCACCGTCACGTAGTTGATGGCACCGGCGTAGGTGGCGCGGCCGTAGAGCGCCGACTGCGGGCCCTTGATCACCTCTATGCGTTGCGCGTCGTCGATGCCCAGGCTGAGCACGCCGTCGCGAACATAGACGCCATCGATGAAGACGGACACCGGCTGCGGCGCGTCCAGACGCGTCACCGAAATGCCGCGCACCACCGGGCGCTCACCGGTACGACCAAAGTCGGTCGAGTAGCTCAGCCCGGGCGTCAGCAACGACAGGTCGACCAGCGAGGTGATGCCACGTTCCTCCAGGTCCTTGCCGGTCAAGGCCACGATGGACAGCGGCACGTCCTGCAGGCGTTCGGCGATGCGCCGCGCGGTGACGATGACGGATTCGATGGCCTGCGGCGAATCGGCATTGGCGGCTGCCGCAGCGCTGGCGGCTGATGCAGCCGGTGCCGCAGACGTGGTCTGGGCGATTGCGGGGTACGCCGCCAGAATTGCGGCAATCAGCAGCAACGGCTTGGAAGGTGACATCGAAAGCTCCGGGTGGTGGATGGCAGGGTGAGGACGGGAAGGCACTTGCTGCAGAACCGTTTGCATCAGCGAACACAAACCCGTCTGCACCAATCAACGCATTCGATCGAGCCGCGCTGCAACGATCACCATCGGCTGCAGCACGGCAGTCAACCGTGCACGTCGAGGCCCTGTTCACTGCAACAAGGTCACACGTGTGCAACATCCCCAGGCAAGAGGCGTGCCACCAAAGTCTGGCAAATGGTCGCGACCAATCAGGGTTGACCCTGATAACGATGAGGCGCCAGCGCATCCTTCCCACAATTTGCCCTGCGATTTCTGGCGCGGCCACAGCCGAGCCAGAATCCATCCAGACATCACGCTCCACCCGCCTGTCGCGGCCCGGGTTTCAAGCCGAGCGGGCCGCCGAACACGGGCACCGTCCCGCTGGCGACAGGTCCCGGCACGATGCCGGCCCAAGCAAGACCCCCGAGGACCTCAACATGCTGAACGAGCCCGACACCCACCAGGAGATCCGCGACGCGGTGCGCCAGCTGTGCAAGCAGTTTCCGGACGAGTACTTCCGCAAGATCGACGAGCAACGCGCCTACCCGGAAGCCTTCGTCGACGAATTGACCAAGGCCGGCTGGATGGCGGCCTTGATCCCGGCCGACTACGGCGGCTCAGGCCTGTCGATGGCCGAGGCCTCGGTGATCATGGAAGAGATCAACCGCTGCGGCGGCAACTCGGGCGCCTGCCACGGCCAGATGTATGTGATGAACGCCATCGTGCGCAGCGGCACGGCGGCGCAAAGGCAGCTCTACCTGCCGCGCATCGCCAGCGGTGAACTGCGCATCCAGTCGATGGGCGTGACCGAGCCCACCACCGGCAGCGACACCACGCGGCTGAAGACTCTGGCGGTGAAGAAGGACGGCCGCTGGGTCGTCAACGGGCAGAAGGTGTGGATCTCGCGCATCCAGCACAGCGACATGATGATCCTGCTGGCGCGCACCACGCCGCTGGACGAAGTGCAGAAGCGCTCCGACGGGCTGAGCTGCTTCCTGGTCGACCTGAAAGCGTCGATCGGCCACGGCCTGACCGTGCGGCCCATTCTCAACATGGTCAACCACGAGACCAACGAGCTGTTCTTCGACAACCTGGAGATCCCTGAAGAGAACCTGCTCGGCCCCGAGGGCAAGGGCTTCAAGGTGCTGCTCGACGGCTTGAACGCCGAGCGCACGCTGATCGCGGCCGAGTGCATCGGCGACGGCTACTGGTTCATCGACCGCGCCACGAAGTACGCCAACGAGCGCATCGTCTTCAACCGGCGGATCGGCCAGAACCAGGGCGTGCAGTTCCCGATCGCCGAGGTCTACATCGAGCTCGAGGCGGCGAACCTGATGCGCTGGCAGGCCTGCGCGAAGATCGACGCGCAACTCAACGCCGGTGCGGCCGCCAACATGGCCAAACACCTGGCCGCCAAGGCCAGCTGGGAGGCAGCCAACGTCTGCCTGCAGACACACGGCGGCTTCGGCTTTGCCTGCGAATACGACATCGAGCGCAAGTTCCGCGAGACGCGCCTGTACCAGGTGGCACCGATCTCCACCAACATGATCTTCAGCTACGTCGCCGAGCACATCCTCGGCCTGCCCAAATCCTATTGAACCCCATTGCGCCGCCGGAGCCGACCATGACCCGACCGCTGGACGGCATCACCGTCGTCACCCTCGAACACGCCGTCGCGGCGCCGTTCTGCACGCGCCAGCTGGCCGACCTGGGGGCCCGGGTCATCAAGATCGAGCGCCCCGGCAGCGGTGACTTCGCGCGCGCCTACGACGAGCGCGTGAAGGGCATGGCCTCGCACTTCGTGTGGACCAACCGCTCGAAGGAGAGTCTGACGCTCGACGTCAAGCACACGCAGGCGCCCAAGGTGCTGGCCGCCCTGCTGCAGGGTGCCGACGTGCTGGTGCAAAACCTGGCACCCGGCGCGGCGGCGCGCCTGGGCTTGTCGTACGAGGCGCTGAAGGACCGTCATCCGCGCCTCATCGTGTGTGACATCTCGGGCTACGGCGCCGATGGCCCTTACCGCGACAAGAAGGCCTACGACCTGCTGATCCAGAGCGAATCGGGCTTCCTGTCAATCACCGGCTCAAAAGAAGAACCGGCCAAGGCGGGCTGCTCGATCGCCGACATCGCCGCGGGCATGTATGCCTACAGCAGCATCCTGTCGGCGCTGATCCAGCGCGGCCGCACCGGGCGCGGCTGCGGCATCGATGTGTCGATGCTGGAAAGCATGGTCGAGTGGATGGGCTACCCGCTGTACTACGCGTTCGATGGCGCAACGCCACCGCCGCGCGCCGGCGCGGCGCATGCCACGATCTATCCCTACGGGCCGTTCCCGGCCGGCGACGGGCAGACGGTGATGCTGGGCCTGCAGAACGAGCGCGAATGGGCGGCGTTCTGCCAGCAGGTACTGCGCCAGGACACGCTGGCGACCGACGAGCGCTTTGCCTCGAATTCGCGCCGCACGGCCAACCGCACGGCCTTGCGTTCGATCATCGTCGACAGCTTTGCGTCGCTCAGTGCCGACGAGGTGATCGCACGGCTGGACGGCGCGCAGATCGCCAATGCGCGCATGAACGACATGCAGGCGGTGTGGGCACACCCGCAACTGCAGGCGCGCCAGCGCTGGACCGAGGTTCAGACCCCCGCCGGCCCGGTGCCCGCACTGCTGCCGCCTGGCCAAAGCGATGCCTTCGAGCCGCGCATGGACGCCGTGCCGGCGCTCGGCCAGCACACCGAAGCGATTCTTCTGGGCCTGGGCTGGACGCAGGCGCAGATCGCCGCCTTGCGCGCCGACGCGGCGATCTGATCGACCGCCCCGGCCGGGTGACGGGGTTTCTGGCTTCAGGCCTCGTCGCTGCCCACTGCGTCCTGCGAGGGCCGCACCACGGTGACCGGCATCGGGCTGCTGCCCAGCACCGCCTGCGCCACCGATCCCAGGCCGCTGCCTTCGGGGTCACCCAGGCCGCGCGCGCCCATCACGATGGCATCACAGCCGTAGTTCTCGGCCAGCTCGACGATCAGGTGCTCGGGCACGCCGCCGGCCACCTCGCTCTCGAAACCGACACCGGCATATTCCAGGCGCGCTTCGGCCGCACGCAGCAGGTCGGCGCCGGCGGCACCACGCACCTTTTCGATCAGCGCGCTGTCGTGCGCGGTCACCACCTCGTACAGCGAGGCCGGCTCCTGCACGTTGACGAGCACGAACTCACTCTTCAGGCCTTCGGCCGCCTGGCGCAGGGCCCATTCGACGGCGTGCAATGCTGGCGCCGAGCCATCGATGGCAATCAGGATCTTCATGGCGCCTCCGCGCGGTATCAATGCATTGCATCATGCCTTGCCTGCGGTGGCATGGCCTTGCGCCGAGTCAGCCTGGCGTTTGGCGATGCAGGCATGATGGCCGCATGAGCATCCGACATCTCGATTCCCTGTTCGACCCTGCCTCGGTGGCCGTGATTGGCGCCAGCCAGCGCCCCGCCAGCGTCGGCGCCACGGTGTGGCGCAACCTCAGCCAAGGCAGCTACGCCGGCACGCTGATGGCGGTCAACCCCAACTACCGCGAACTCGACGGACACCCCGTGGTGGCCACCGTGGCCGATCTGCCCATCGCCCCCGAGCTGGCCGTGATCTGCACCCCGCCAGCGACCGTGCCCGGGCTGATCCAGGCGCTGGGCGAGCGCGGCACGCGCGCCGCGATCGTGATGACCGCCGGCCTGACCCCGGCGCTCAAGCAGGCCATGCTCGACGCCGCGCGGCAGCATCTGCTGCGCATCCTAGGGCCCAACTGCCTGGGCCTGCTGGTGCCGCACATCGGCTTGAATGCCAGCTTCGCGCATGTCGGCGCCAGCCCCGGCACGCTGGCCTTCGTCTCGCAGTCGGGCGCGCTGGTCACGGCCATGCTCGACTGGGCGCGCGGCAGCGGTGTCGGTTTCTCGCATTTCGTGTCGATGGGCGAAAGTGCCGACATCGACTTCGGCGACATGCTCGACTGGCTGGCCAGCGACGCCCGCACGCGCGCCATCCTGCTCTACATCGAATCGATCGAATCACCGCGCAAGTTCATGTCGGCCGCAAGGGCCGCAGCGCGCAACAAGCCGGTGCTGGTGGTCAAGGCCGGTCGCTCGGCGCAAGGCCAGCAGGCGGCGGCATCGCACACCGGGGCACTGGCCAGCGCCGACATCGTCTTCGACGCCGCGATCCGGCGCGCCGGCATGCTGCGCGTGGACACGCTGCAGGACCTGTTCATCGCCGCCGAAGCGCTCGGCCACTATCGCTCGGCCGCCAGCCAGGGCCTGGCGGCCGATGCCGCCGCCCGCCTGGAGCAACTGACGCTGCTGACCAATGGGGGTGGCGCCGGCGTGATGGCGGCCGACGCGGCCGCCGCCGCCGGGCTGGACCTGGCAGCGCTGTCGCCGGCCACGCAGACCGCGCTGAACCAGTTCCTGCCCGCCAACTGGTCGCATGGCAACCCGGTGGACATCATCGGAGACGCCCCGGTCGAGCGCTATGTCAAGGCGCTGCAGACCCTGCTGGCCGACCGCGACACCGGCACGCTGCTGTTCATGCACGCACCCACCGCCATCGTGCCCAGCGCCGACATCGCGCGCGCGCTGGTGCCGCTGGCCAAGTCCGACCCGCGCCGGGTGGTCAGCAGCTGGCTCGGCGGCCCCGGCGTGGCCGAGGCACGGCAGGTCTTCCACGACGCCGGCATCCCCAACTACGACACGCCCGAGCAGGCGGTGCATGCCTGCGCGATGCTGAGCACCTACCGCCGCAACCAGGAGCAGCTGATGCAGGCACCGCCTGCGCGAACGGCACAGGTGCAGCCCGATCTGGCCCGCGTGCGCGAGCTGATTGCGCAGGTGCTGGGTGATGGCCGCGAGATGCTGACCGAGCCCGAGGCCAAAGCCCTGCTGCAGGCCGCCGGCGTGCCGGTGGTGGCCACCGAGGTGGTGGGCCCCGACCCCGAAGAAGCCGCGCTGGCGGCACGCGCGATCGGTTTCCCGACGGTGCTGAAGATCCTGTCGGCGCAGATCAGCCACAAGAGCGATGTTGGCGGCGTGGCGCTGCAGCTCGAGAGCGAGGATGACGTGCGCCGCGCCGCCAGCGCGATGCTGGCGCGCGTGCGCCGGCTGCGGCCGGACGCCACGCTGCAGGGCTTCACCGTGCAGGCCATGGTGCGCCGCCCGCAGGCGCTGGAGCTGATCGTCGGCAGCCATGTCGACCCGCTGTTCGGCCCGGTGATCCTGTTCGGCCAGGGTGGCACCGCGGTCGAGGTGGTGGCCGACCGTGCCGTCGCACTGCCGCCGCTGAACGAGCCGCTGGCCGAAGCATTGATCGAGCAGACCCGCATTGCGCGGCTGCTGGCCGGCTGGCGCGACGTGCCGCCGGCCGACCGCGGCGCACTGGTGCGCACGCTGATGGCCTTGTCGCAGCTGCTGGCCGAGGAACCGCGCATCGCCGAGATCGACATCAACCCGCTGCTGGCCGATGCGCGCGGCGTGCTCGCGCTGGACGCCCGTGTGCGCGTCTCAGCCGCGAGCCCTGGCGGGGCCGCGCATTTTGCGATCCGGCCCTACCCCAGCGATCAGGTGCAGACCCTGCAGTGGCAGGGCGCGCCGCTGGTGCTGCGACCGATCCGCCCCGAGGACGAGGCGCAGCACCTGCGCTTTCTCGAGCAACTGGACGCCATCGACATCCGCATGCGCGTGTTCTACAGCCGGCGCAGCATCGAGCGCAGCGAACTGGCCCGGCAGACCCAGGTTGACTACGAACGCGAGCTGGCCTACATCGCCACGCGCAGCACCGCCGACGCTGAAGAGACGCTGGGCGTGGTGCGCGCCGTGATCGACCCCGACAACGCCGACGCCGAGTTCGGCATCGTGGTGCGCAGCGACCTCAAGGGCGGTGGCCTGGGCGAAATGCTGATGCACAAGCTGATCGGCCACCTGCGTGAACGCGGCACGCAGCGCCTGGTGGCCACCGTGCTGGCCGAGAACGCACGCATGCTAGAGCTGGCGCGGGATCTGGGCTTCTCGGTGGCGCCACCCCAGCCGGGCGAGGACACCGTCAACATCGCGCTGCCGCTGCATTGAATGCGCCCCGCAGCGTGTCGCCTGCGCGACGCGCTGCCAAGGGCTCTCGCTACTGGCAAATGCCGGTCGCGCCCCCACAATGCAAGGTGATGACACAGCGCCACCGCCACCAGGGCCCGCCGCACACGCTGTACTCGCTGATGGAATGGCGCGCCCTGTTCGAGATGGCGCTGCTGCCCGGCAGCTGGCCACTGCTGATGCAGGCGCCGCGCGGCGATGGTCACCCGGTGCTGCTGCTGCCCGGCTTCATGGCCGACGAGACCACGCTGGCGCCGCTGCGCTGGTACCTGCGAATGCTGGGTCACGATGTGGCGGCCTGGGGCTTCGGCCGCAACGTCGGCTTTCAGGCGCGCCACGCGGCCGCACTGGAGCAGAAGATCCGCCACCTGCACCACCACAGCGGGCGCAAGGTCAGCCTGGTCGGCTGGAGCCTGGGTGGCGTGTTCTCGCTCTACGGCGCGCACCAGGCGCCGGAATGTGTGCGTCAGGTGATCACGCTGGGCAGCCCGATCAGCGTCGACGACGGCGGCAGCCAGAGCCCGGCCGTCGTCAAGGCGCTGTACCGGCTGATCGCCCACCCGCTGGGCCCGGGCGTGCATGTGGCGCAACCGCGCGTGAAGAAGCTGCGCCAGCGCCTGTTGCCGCCCGTGCCCATGAGCTGCCTGTATTCACTGTCCGACGGCGTGGTACCGCCGCAAGAGGCCACGCTCGACGGTGACCCCGCGCTGCACGAGAACATCCGCGTGCTGGGCAGCCACACCGGCCTGGGCGTCAACCCGATGGCGCTGGGCATCGTCGCGGCCCGCCTGGCCCAGCCCGACGGGCAGTGGCAGCCGTTCAGCCCCCAGGGCTGGGCCGGCCTGCTGTACCGCCGGCTGGCGGCCTGATCCCGGGTGCTTGTTGATCTGACGCAGCGAAGTCGCTGATCTGCGATGACGGGGTCTTGAAAGCAGGCCTCTGAGGTCCTAACTGTGGATGACCCGGACGGCACAGTCGCCGCCGGCCCCATCTGGAGGATCATCATGTACCGCAGCCTTTTTTCCCGCGACCTGTTTGCCGAGCTTGATCGCCTGCAGCGCGACATGAGCGGCATGTACGACTACTCGCCCTCGATCCGCGGCCTTGGCCGCGGCGGCTATCCGGCGCTGAACGTGGGCAGCACGCCCACCGGCGTCGAGGTGTTCGCCTTCGCGCCCGGCATCGACCCGGCCACGCTCGAGGTCAACCTCGACCGCGGCGTGCTCAGCATCGCCGGCGAGCGCAAGGCCGCCACGCCCGCAGCCAGCGACGACAAGAACACGCTGCACCTGAATGAACGCTTCGCGGGTCGCTTCCGCCGCGTCGTGAGCCTGTCCGACGACATCGACCCGGCCAGCGTCAGCGCTGAATTCCGCGACGGCGTGGTGCGCATCAGCGCGCAGCGCAGGGCCGCTGCGCAGCCGCGACGCATCGAAGTGCAGTGACCCCCAACCCTCGATCGGAGTGACACCATGAACAACCTCAGCCAGACCCAGGACAAGACGGCGGCCGCGGTCGCCAACCCTCGCAACGAAGCGTCGCTGCTGCCGCCGGTGGACGTGATCGAGGACAGCACGGGCATCACGCTGTACGCCGACCTGCCCGGCGTGCCGCGCGACAAGCTGCAGCTGCGCGTCGAAGGCGACCAGCTGATGATCGAAGGTGACATCCAGCTGGCGGTCACCCAGGGCATGGAATCGACGCATGCCGAGGTCACGCTGCCGCGCTACCGCCGTGCCTTCACCTTGAGCAAGGAGCTCGACGCCGGCAAGGTCAGCGCCGAGCTGGCGCAGGGCGTGCTGCGGGTTCGCATCCCCAAGGCCGAACACGCCCAGCCGCGGCGCATCGACGTGCGCGTGAACTGAGCCCCTGGCATGGGGCCGCACGCCGGTGCGGTCCCATGCTCGATTTTCAGACGCGCGCTCTTCAGGCGCGCGCTTTTCAGTTGTGCGCGTTCAGCCCAGCTGCACCGCGCCCTCGGCGGCCAGCGTCTTGATCTCGGCGTCACCGAAGCCGTGCTGCTGCAGCACCTCGTGCGTGTGCTGGCCGAACATCGGCGCAGGCCGGCGAATGTTGCCCGGCGTGGCGCTGAATTTCAGCGGCACGCCCAAGGCGCGTGTGTGCCCCGCGCGCGGGTGATCGAGTTCGACCACCATCTCGCGCGCCAGCGTCTGCGGGTCAGCCGCCATTTCGCCAATGCTCTGGATCGGGCCGGCCGGAATCCCGGCCGCGTCCAGGTCAAGCAGCCAGTCGCGCGTGCTGCGGGTGCGCAGATGCGCGCCGATCAGCGCCGCCAGCTCGTCGCGGTTCTTCATGCGCGCACTGTTGTCGACGAAGCGCGCGTCGATGATGAGTTCGGGCGCACCGATCAGGCCTGCAATGCGCTCCCAGTTCGCCTGGTTCGCGCCGCCAATGTTGATCCAGCCGTCGGCCGTGGGAAAGGCCTGGTAGGGCGCGGCCAGCACATGCGCCGAGCCACCCGGCCCCGGCGACACGCCGGTGGCGAAGAAGATCGCCGCCTGCCACGCGGTCTGGTGGATGCCGGCCTCGAACAGCGAGGTGTCTACCCATTGACCCTGGCCCGTCTTCAAGCGGTGCACATAGGCCGACACGATGCCCAGCGCGGCCAGCAGCCCGGCGTTCATGTCGGTCACCGGGCTGCCCACCTTCACCGGTGCGCCGCCGGGCTCGCCGGTGATGCTCATCAGCCCCGACACCCCCTGCGCGATGAGATCGAAACCGCCCTTGTCGGCCGCCGGCCCGGTGCGACCGTAGCCCGAGATCGAGCAATAGATCAGCGCCGGGTTCAGCGCATGCAGCGCGTCGAAGCCCAGGCCCAGACGGTCGAGCGCGCCTTTGCGGTAGTTCTCGGTCAGCACGTCGGCGGACTGCGCCAGGCGCTTCAGTACACGCACGCCGCCGGCGGTCTTCAGGTCGATCGCCACCGAGCGCTTGTTGCGGTTCATCATCATGAACGCCGCCGATTCGCCATTCACCTGCGGCTCGGCATAACGCCGCGTGTCATCGCCCCCGGGCAGGCGTTCGACCTTGATCACGTCGGCGCCCAGGTCGGCCAGCAAGGCGCCGCAGCTGGGACCGGCCATGATCTGGGCCAGCTCGAGCACCGTGACGCCGGCCAAGGGGCCCGTCGGTTTCATCGTCCGCTGAACACCGGTGCGGTCTTGGCCAGAAAGGCGCGGTAGCCGCTGCGAAAGTCCTGCGTGTCGTAGCAGCGAAAGCCCTCGTCGCGCTGCGCCTCGGTCAGCGGGGCGCCGGATTCGAGTTCGCGCAGAAACTGCTTGTGCCAGCGCGCGGCCAGCGGCGCACCGGCGGCGATGCGGCGCGCCGTGGCATGCGCCTCGGCCTCGACCGCGGCGTCGGCCACCACCCGGTGCACCAGGCGCTTTTCCAGCGCCTCGCGGGCGTCGAAGACACGGCCTTCGAGCAGCATCTCCAGCGCCACCGCACGCCCGGCCAGCTGCACCAGCGCGGCCAGCTCGGCATGCGCCATCACCAGCCCGAGCCGGTTGATCGGCACGCCGAAGCGGCTGCCTTCGCCGCAGATGCGGATGTCACACAGCGCCGCGATCTCCAGCCCGCCACCGACACAGATGCCTTCGATCAATGCCAGCGTGGGGTGGCGGCAATCGGCGATCGCGCCGAGCGCGTCGTGCAGGATGGCGCCGTAGGCCTTGCCTTGATCGAAGTTGCAGCGCTCGGTCTCGAACTCGGCGATGTCGTTGCCGGGCGCGAAGTTGCCGCCGGCACCGCGCAGCAGCACGCAGCGCAGCCCGTCATCGGCCGACAGCTCGCGCATCAGCGTGCCCAGGCGTTGCCACATCGGCTTGGTCAGCGCGTTCAGCTTGTCGGGCCGGTTCAGCGTGACGGTGGCGATCGCCCCGTCGCGGTCGACCAGGATGTCGCTGCTCATCGGTAGAACATCTCGACCAGGAACATCGGCACCGCCGGCACATAGGTCACCAGCATCAAGGTGGCCAGCAGCACGCCGATGAAGGGCAGGTTCACGCGCGTCACCTTCCACATGTCGGCCTTGGCGATGGCGCAGCTGGCCATCAACACGCTGGCCACCGGCGGCGTCTGCTGGCCGATGCCCAGGTTCAGCGTGACGATCAGGCCGAAGTGAACGGGGTCGATGCCGACTGCCTTCACCAGCGGCATCACGATCGGCACCACCAGGATGATCGCCGCCGCCGAGTGCAGGAACAGGCCGATCACGAGGAAGAAGACGTTCAGGATCGCCAGCACCGCGATCTTGTTGCTGGTGATGCTCGACAGCCAGGCGGCCAGCTGTTGCGGCATCTGCTGCTCGGTCAGGTAGACGCCCAGCAGCGCCGACGCGGCGACCAGCAGCATCACGGTGGCAGTCTGCGTGGCGCCGTCGATCATCGAGTTGTACAGGTGCTGCCAGTCCAGTTCGCGGTAGATCACGCCGCCGATGAACAGCGCAGCCAGCACCGCCAGCGCCGCGCCTTCGGTGGCCGTGACGATGCCGCCGAAGATGCCGCCCAGGATGATCACCGGCAGCAAGAAGGCCCAGGCCGCATCCTTGAAGGTCGACCTCACCTTGCTCCACTGGAACACTTCCTCGACCGGATAGTTGCGCCGCTTGGCGTACCAGTAGCACAGCGCCATCATCGCGCCGCCACACAGCACGCCCGGCACGATGCCGGCGACGAACAGCTGCACCACCGAGGTGTCGGCCATCACCGCGTACAGGATCATCGGGATCGAAGGCGGGATGATCACCGCCAGCGTCGCCGAGCTCGACGTGATGGCGGCGGCGAATTCTTTCGGGTAGCCGCGCTTCTTCATCGCCGGGATCAGGATCGAGCCCATCGCGGCGACATCGGCCACCGCCGAGCCCGAGATCTCGGCAAAGAACATCGAGGTCGCGATGTTGATCATCGCCAGGCCGCCCTTGACGAAACCGACCAGCGCCGATGCAAACGAGATCAGGCGGCGTGACAGGCTCGACGAGTTCATGATCGCGCCGGCCAGCACGAACAGCGGGATCGCCAGCAGCGGAAAGCTGGTGGCACCGGTGAACATCACGATCGCCGCGTTGAGCAGCGAATCGAGGCCACTGGAATACACCATCGCGCCCATCGCCACGATGCCCAGCGCGATCGCGATCGGCACGTTGATCAGGATCAGGCCGACCATGCCCAGGAACATCAATGCGACGATCATGCCTTCATCACCTCGGCCACCGGCGCCTGCTCATGGTCGACGATGCCGCTGCCACGTGCCTGGCGCAGCACCTCGGGCAAGCTGAACAGCTGCGCCACGATGAACAGCGCGCCACCGATGGGGATCACAGACTGCGTGATCTGTGTCGACACCTCAGGCAGGCTGACCATGGTGTCACCCTGCAGGATCAGCAGCACCTTGACGCCGAACCAGGTCAGCAGCCCGAAGAAACCGATCACGCAGACTTCGCCGAACAGCACTGCCGGCACGCGCCAAGTCGGCCGCAGTGCATTCACCAGGCCCGGAAAGCCGATGTGCGCTCGCTTGAGCGCGGCCAGCGCGGCGCCATAGTAGGTCAACCAGGCGAGCATGATCGACGCGCCTTCGTCGTACCAGACGATCGCGATGCCCAGCTTGCGACAGGCCACCCCGACCAGGATCAACACCGCCAGCGCGGCCAGCAAGAAGATGACGAAGGCGGTGAGCGTGCGGTCGAACGCGGTGCGCAGCGCGGTGAACACGATGCTCACATGCCCTTGCCGAGTGCGATCGCCTTGTCGACCAGCTTGCCGCCATCAGGCACTTCCTTGGCGAACTCTTCGTAGACGCCCTTGCTGGCAGCGATGAAGGCGTCCTTGTCGGCCTGGTTCACCTTGACACCAGCGGCGGCGATCTTGGCCTGCAGCTCGTTGTCGAGCTTGGCCGCCTGCTCGTAGACATAGGCCTGGGTGTCGCGGGCGGCTTGTGTCAGGGTCGCCTGCACGTCGGCCGGCAGCGATGCGAACTTGGTCTTGCCAGCAGCCAGGAAGGCCGGCGTGTAGACGTGGCCGGTCATCGACAGGTACTTCTGCACCTCCTGGAACTTGCTGGAGTAGATCTGCGTCAGCGGGTTCTCCTGGCCGTCCATGACGCCGGTCTGCAGCGCGACGAAGACCTCGGACAAGGCCATCGGCGACGGGTTGGCACCATAGGCCTGGAACATCTTGACGCGCCATTTGCCCTGCGGCACGCGCAGCTTCATGCCCGCCAGGTCAACCGGCTTGACGATCGGTTTGGTGTTGGTCGTGATGTTGCGAAAACCGTTCTCCCACACCGCCAGCAGCTTGTAGCCCTTGGCCTCGGCCATCGGCGCCAGCGACGGCCAGACCACCGCGGCCTCGATCTTCTTCATGTGCTCGCGGCTCTTCACCAGGTAGGGCATCTCGAACATGCCGAAGGCGTCGACCGCCGACGACATCACGGTCGACGGGATCGCGAACTCGAGCGTGCCCAGGCGCAGCTTCTGCATCATCTCGCTGTCGCCGCCGAGCTGGCTGGAGCCGAACACCACCACCTTGGCCTTGTTGCCCAGCTTCTCGTTGGCACGGCGCGCGAACTCGTTGGCCGACAGCTCGAACAGCGACCCCGGCCCGCCCACATGGCCCAGCTTGAGCTCCATCTGCGCGGCGGCCGGCAGCGCAAAGGCGGCACCGGCTACGGCGCCGATGAGGGTGAAGGTGAAGCGGCGGCGCAGGCTCATGGTGGTGTCTCCTCGGGTTCGGATGAATTCGGGTGATGTGAATACCGGCCTCAGGCCGATGTGGCCAGCCCGGCCGGGTGCGCGGCAAAGTGGGCCATCGCGGCCTGCACGCCGCTGCCGGCCAGCGGCACGCCGGACAGCTGCAGGCCCATCTCGCAGCCGGCCATCGTGGCCAGCAAGGTCAGGTCGTTGCTGTCGCCCAGATGGCCGATGCGGAACATGCGGCCACGCACCTTGCCCAGGCCTGTGCCCAGCGACAGATCGAAGCGGCTGTGGATCAGCCGGCGCACGGCGTCGGCATCCACGCCAGGCGGTGTGATGACGCCCGTCAAAACCGGCGAATACAGCGCCGGATCGGCACATTGGATCGGCAGCCCCCACGCCTGCACGCCGGCGCGCACACCGGCGGCCCAGCGCTGATGGCGCGCGAACACCGCGTCCAGCCCCTCGGCGGCCAGCATGTCGAGCGATTCGGACAAGGCATACAGCAAGTTGGTGCTGGGGGTGTAGGGAAAGTAGCCGTCTCGACCCATCTCGACCATCTCGTCCCAGCCCCAGAACGAGCGCGGCATGCGTGCGCCCTGGGACACCTCGATCGCGCGCGGCGACAGCGCGTTGAAGCTGATGCCCGGCGGCAGCATCAGGCCCTTCTGCGACCCGCTGATCGCCACGTCGACGCCCCATTCGTCATGCCGGTAGTCGGCGCTGGCCAGGCCGCTGATGGTGTCGACCATCAACAGCGCCGGGTGGCGCGCGGCGTCGATCGCACGGCGCACAGCGGCGATGTCGGACGTGACACCGGTGGAGGTCTCGTTGTGCACCACGCACACCGCCTTGATGCGGTGTTCGCTGTCGGCCTTCAACCGCTGCTCGACCAGATCGGCGCTGACACCACGGCGCCAGTTCGGCGCGGCCGGCAGTTGATCGTCGGCACCCTGCCAGGCCAGCACCTCGGTCTGCAGGCCCAGCTTGCCGGCCATCTTGGCCCACAGCGCGGCAAAGTGCCCGGTCTCGACCATCAGCACCGCGTCGCCCGGGCTGGTGACGTTGACCAGTGCCGCCTCCCAGGCGCCGGTGCCCGAGGCCGGGTAGATCACCACCGGATGCCGGGTCTTGAACACGGCCTGCAGGCCGACCAGCACCTTGCGCCCAAGGCCGCCGAATTCGGGCCCGCGATGGTCGATCGTGGGCAGGCTCAGCGCGCGCAGGATGCGGTCGGGCACGGGGCTGGGACCGGGGATCTGAAGAAAGTGGCGGCCCGAGGGATGGGCGTCGAGTTGCAGCATGGATGGACCTTTCGCTGGCAATTTTTGCATTCAAAGCACGAAACACGATCAGGGATTACGAGGATTTCCCTGCTGACCGACTCATTCGATTTTGAATGCAAAATGCCGATTGATCATGGCCGACATCATCGACATCACCCGCGGCGGCCTGCACGACCAGGTCACGCAGCGGCTGCGCACCCTGCTGGTCGAGGGTCGCATCGCCCCCGGCGCCAAGCTCAACGAGCGTGAGCTGTGCGAGTTGCTGAAGGTGTCACGCACGCCGCTGCGCGAGGCCATCAAACGCCTGGCCGCCGAAGGCCTGGTCGACCTGCTGCCCAACCGTGGCGCGGTGGCTGTCAAGCTGACGACGGCTGATGTGGAACATGCCTTCGAGGTGCTGGCCGCACTGGAAGGCCTGTCGGGTGAACTGGCTGCCACGCGCGCCAGCGACGCCGGCATTGCCGAGATCCAGGCCCTGCACTACGAGATGCGCGCCTGCCATGCGCGGCGCGACCTGTCGGGCTACTACCGGTTGAACGCGCAGATTCATGCCGCCATCAATGCCGCGGCCGGTAACCCGGTGCTGATGCAGACCTTCACGGCCATGAACGCGCGCGTGCAGTCGCTGCGCTTTCGCACCAACCAGGACGCGGCCAAGTGGCAGCGCGCGGTGCTCGAGCACGAACAGATGGTGCAGGCGCTGAGCGCGCGCGACGGCGCCGCGCTGCGCCAGGTGCTGGTGCAGCACCTGCAGCACAAGCGCGACGCCGTCTTGCAGCTGATGCACAGCGGCACTGCCTACGTCGGCCTGCAGGGGTCCGCCCCATGACCCGAAGGGCGGCGGGCACGCAAATGCCACCCGACGATCTGTGTCAGCAGCTGGCGCGCCGTTTGCGTGAAGAGACGCAGGCTGAGCTGCTGTTCGATGCCGCTTCACGGGGCCGTTATGCCACCGACGCATCGATCTACCAGATCATGCCGGTGGGTGTGCTGGTGCCACGCACGCCCGCCGACGTGGCCACCGCACTGGCGGTCGCAGCCGAGCTGAAGGTGCCGGTGCTGCCACGCGGCGGCGGCACCAGCCAGTGCGGCCAGACCACCGGCGCCGCACTGGTGATCGATTGCAGCAAGCACCTGCGCGGCCTGCTCGACCTTGATGTCGAGGGCCAGCGTGCCACCGTCGAACCCGGTCTGGTGCTGGACCACCTGAACGCGCAGCTCAAGGGTCATGGCCTGTGGTTCCCGGTCGATGTCTCCACCAGTGCCCAGGCCACGCTGGGCGGCATGGCGGGCAACAACAGCTGCGGCTCGCGCAGCATCGCCTACGGCAACATGGTGCACAACGTGGTCGGCGCCCAAGCCTGGCTGGCCGACGGTGAGTTGGTGCGCTTCGGTCCGGTCGACGCAGCCACGGGCCGCGCCGCGCACATCGCGGCTTTCGTGCGGTCACTGGCCGAGCAGCACCGGGCCGAGATCGAGGCGCACTGGCCCAAGCTGCTGCGTCGCGTGGCCGGCTACAACCTGGACATCTTCCACCCGCAAAGCGAACGCCCTTATACGGCGGACGGCAGCGTCAACCTGGCGCAGCTGCTGGTGGGGTCTGAAGGCACGCTGGCCTTCACGCGCAGCCTGACGCTCAAACTCAGCCCCCTGCCGCGCGCCAAGGTGCTGGGTGTGGTGAACTTTGCGCGCTTTCGCGACGCCATGGCCAGTGCGCAGCACATCGTCAAGCTGATGCCCACGGCGGTGGAACTGGTCGACCGCACGATGGTCGAGCTGGCACTGGCCAACCCGGCGTTCAGGCCGACGATGCAGGGCGCGCTGATCGGCCAGCCCGAGGCCATCCTGCTGGTTGAGTTTGCCGGCGATGACCGCGGCGCACTGCTGCAGCAGCTGCAACGCCTGGTCGAGCTGATGGGTGATTTGGGAAGCGAGCTGAGCCAGCCCGGCCGCGTGGTCGCGATGCCCGATGAAGCAGCGCAGAAGGCGCTGTGGGAGGTGCGCAAGGCCGGGCTGAACATCATGATGAGCCTGAAGGGCGACGGCAAGCCGGTCAGCTTCATCGAAGACTGCGCGGTGCCGCTCGAACACCTGGCCGACTACACCGACGCGCTGACCGAGGTCTTTGCGCGCCATGGCACACGCGGCACCTGGTACGCGCATGCGTCGGTGGGCACGCTGCACGTGCGGCCCATCCTGGACATGCGCACCGACGGCGCCACCAAGATGCGCGCCATCGCCGAAGAGGCCGCGCCGCTGGTGCGCCGGTACAAGGGTGCGTTCAGTGGCGAGCATGGCGACGGCCTGTGCCGCGGCGAATGGATCGAGTGGCAGTTCGGCCCGGCGATCAACCAGGCCTTTCGTGCGATCAAGTCCGAGCTCGACCCGCGCGGTCTGTTCAATCCGGGCAAGATCATCGATCCGCCGAAGATGGACGACGGCGCCTTGTTCCGCTTTCCACCGGCCGATGCGCCGCAGCCCTACAAGCGCATCGTGATCCAGCCTGCGCTCGACTGGTCGGCCTGGAACGTCAAGGTCGATGCGGTCACCGAGATCGCCAGCGCACCGGGCAGCGGTGGCGACAGCACCGGCGGCCTGGCGATGGCGGTGGAGATGTGCAACAACAACGGCCATTGCCGCAAGTTCGATGCCGGCACCATGTGCCCCAGCTACCGCGTCACGCGCGACGAACAGCACCTGACGCGCGGCCGCGCCAACACCTTGCGACTGGCCTTGTCGGGCCAACTGGGCCCCGACGCACTGGGCAGCGACGCGGTCGCCGAAGCGATGGACCTGTGTGTCGGCTGCAAGGGCTGCAAGCGTGAATGCCCGACCGGTGTCGACATGGCGCGCATGAAGATCGAGAGCACCGCGCAACACCGGCGCCGCCACGGCCACAGCCTGCTCGACCGCCTGGTGGCGCGGCTGCCCGACTACGCCGCTGCGGCCAGCCGCTGGCCCTGGCTGATGAACCTGCGTGAGCAGTTGCCTTTGGCCAAGACGCTGGGCGAACGCTGGCTGGGCCTGTCGGCCCGGCGGTCATTGCCGCGCTGGCGCAGCGACACCTTCTGGAAGACGATCGACCCTTCGAACTTTGCCAGCCGCGCGCAAACGCTGGCGGCCGCACCCAAGGCCGCGGTATTGTTCGTCGACACCTTCAACGGCAGCTTCGAAGGCGAAAACGCACACGCCGCAGCACGCGTGCTGAAGGCCGCGGGCTACACACTGCACACCGTGACCAAGGCCGGTGGCCATGTCTGCTGCGGCCGCACCTACCTGGCCGGCGGCATGGTCGAGCAGGCCCGCGCCAAGGCCGGGGAACTGGTCGACGCGCTGCTGCCCTTTGCCCAGGCCGGCATCGCCATCGTCGGGCTGGAGCCCAGCTGCCTGTTGACCTTGCGCGACGAGGCGCTGGTGCTGGGCCTGGGTCAGAAGGCGCAGACCGTGGCACAGCACGCGCTGCTGTTCGAGGAGTTCATCGCGCGCGAGCACAAGGCCGGTCGATTCGATCTGGCGTTCAAGCCGGTCGACAAGCCGCTGCTGCTGCACGGGCACTGCCACCAGAAGGCCTTCGGTGCGGTCAGCGCGATCATGGACGTGCTCAAGCTGATCCCCGGCGCCAAGCCGCAGCTGATCGAAAGCTCATGCTGCGGCATGGCCGGCAGCTTCGGCTACGAGGCGCGGCATCACGACATCTCGATGCAGATGGCCGAGGCCACGCTGCTGCCGGCCATCCGCCAGCAGCCCGACGCCATCGTCGTCGCCGACGGCACCAGCTGCCGGCATCAGATCGCCGACGGCACGCAGCGCCAGGCGGTGCATGTGGCAAGACTGCTGGCCGCACAACTGAGCTGATGCGGCGCACCTGATCGCTCGCTGCCACCAGGCGGGCGCGGGCACCGACCTGGGTTGCGTGAATAGTGCCGATCGGGATTGCATGCGGGCAAATCCACTCGACAGCGACCATGCGGGCGACGACGATTCAGCGATCAACCACCGCGCCCGGAGAGCCGACATGCTGAAGTTCGTCGACACGATCTATGCCTTCACCAGCAACGACGATCCCAACGCGTCGTATCAGCGGGCGCGCGCCGTCCTGATCGCGAAGTCGAAGCGGGCGGCGGAGATCATCAAGCTCGTCGAAAGCAGCCTGCATGTCATTGAAGTGGTGATCGGCCCGTCGGTGGGTCAGGAATCTGCCTTTCGTGGCGCCACCGGCAGCGAGACCACTTCAAAGCTGGTCTGGGACGAGAAGGTCGAGTTTCCGATCCTCGTCGACGCCACCCAGGTCAGTACGACGAGGAAGTTCATGGGAAAGGATCTCACGACCACGAAGACCGCGGCCAAGCTGTCACCCTTGCCGCCAGAGATCGTGCTGATCCACGAGCTGGGTCACGCCGCGCAGCACATCGGCGAAATGCCGACCTACGCCACCTTGTTTGCCAGCGGATCCGGTGGCATCGCCGAAATCGAAGCCGACAACCTCGCGCGCAACGAGTGGCCGATCTGTGACGACTTCGGCCTGCGCAGACGCTCGAGCTACCTGCACTACAAGGGCAGCAACGAGACCTCGAAGTGGGCGATCGAATAGACGCCGGCCGCGTTTCGCTTCAAATCACGCGGGCCACACCGATGGCCCGAAATCACCCTTCAGCGCGCGCCAGACCACCTCGCTGGTCAACGGCATCTGCACGCGTTCGGCATTGCGGCCCAGGCCGGCCGAGGCCAGCGCATCGACCACGGCGTTGACCACCGCCGGCGTGGCGCCGATGGTGCCCAGCTCTCCCACGCCCTTGACGCCCATGGTGTTGTTGAGGCACGGGATCGAGGTGTCGAAACGCGTCTTGAAGGCCCGAAACCCATCGGCATGCGGCATGGCGTAGTCCATGAAGCTGGCCGACAGCAGCTGGCCGGTGTCCGGGTCGTAGGTGATGCGTTCGCACAGCGCCTGGCCGATGCCCTGCACCGCACCGCCGTCGATCTGACCGCGCACGATGGCCGGGCTGACGACGCGGCCGATGTCGTTCACCGAGGCGTAGGCCACGATCTGCACAGCGCCGGTTTCGGGGTCGATCTCGACCTCGCAGACATGGCAGCCGTTGGGCCAGGTGGGGCCGCCGACGCTGGACGTGCTGTCGACGAAGATGCGCTGCTCGGGCTGCTGACCCGCCAGCGTTGCAAGCTCGACGCCGAGGTCGGTGCCGGCCACGTTGAAGCGGCCGGCGCGGTACTCGACGTCGGCCAGTGGTGCTTCCAGCGCCTGCGCGGCCAGTTCCCTGCCCTTGTCGACCGTGCGCTGGGCCGCCACACGCACCGCACTGCCGCCGGTGAACAGCGATCGGCTGCCGGCACTGCCGAAACCGTTCAGCCGATCGGTGTCGCCTTGCACGATGCGCACACGCTCGATCGGCACGTCGAACACGTCGACCGCCAGCTGCGCATAGCTGGTGGCGATGCCCTGGCCCATGGCCTGGGTGGCCGAACCGATCTCGATGAAGCCGTCGGGCGTGACGTCGACAGTGACTCGTTCTTCGAACACGTTGCCACCGGTCCATTCGAGAAAGGTCGCGATGCCACGGCCACGCAACTTGCCGCGCTGCGCGCTGTCGGCCTTGCGCTTGTCAAAGCCGGCCCAGTCCGCCAAGGCCAGGCCCTGGTCCATGATCGATTCGAAACGACCGCTGTCGTAGACCTGCCCCATCGGGTTGCGGTAGGGCATCTGTTCGGGGCGGATCATGTTGCGCCGGCGCAGCTCGGCGCCGTCGAGCCTGAGCTCGCGAGCGGCGGCGTCCATCAGCCGCTCGGTGATGTAGATCGCCTCGGGCCGGCCGGCGCCGCGGTAGGCGCCGGTGGGCGCGCAGTGGGTCAGCACCGCGGTGAAGCGAAAGTCGATCACCGCGATGTCGTAGATGCTGGTCGCCACCCAGGGCCCGATCAGCAGCTGGATCGCCGCCGACGTGGTCGACGGATAGGCGCCGCAATTGGCCACCGAGTGCACCCGCATCGCCAGCACGCGGCCCTGGGCATCGAGCGCCAGCTCGGCCCGGCTGAGCACGTCGCGGCCATGCACGGCCGACAAGAAGTCCTCCAGCCGCTCGGCCTGCCATTTGACCGGCCGCTGCAGCTGCAGCGCGCACCAGGCGACCGCGATGTCCTCGGGGTAGATGCCGGTCTTCATGCCGAAGCCGCCACCCACATCGCCCACCAGCACGCGAACCGTGTCGACGCTCAACCCGGGGATCGCATCGACCAGGCTGCCGCGAACGCCGGTCGGCATCTGGCTGGACAGGCGCACCGTCAGCCGCCCGCCGTCGACGTAGGCCAGCACGCTGCGCGGCTCCATCGGTGACGGCGCCACACGCTGGTTGACCAGATCCAGCGAGACGCGGTGCGCGGCGCTTGCAAAGGCGGCCTCGGTCGCCGCCGCATCGCCATGGCACATCTCGGCGCTGATGTTGTCGGGCGCACCTTCCCACAGCACTGGCGCGCCGGGTTGCAGCGCGCGCATCGGATCGACGTTGACCGGCAGGTCTTCGGTTTCAACGATGACGAGGTCGGCCGCGGCCTTGGCGGCCTGGCGCGATGAGGCCACGATCGCCACCACCGGTTCACCGACATAACGCACACGTTGATGCGCCAGCGGCAGCTTGGGCGGTGCCGCCATAGGCTGACCGTCGGGGCGCTTGAAGGCGGGTGCAGTGGGGATCGGCTTGACGCCGGCGGCCACCGGTCAGCGCCGGTGTAGACCGCCACCACACCGGGCGTTGCGCGCGCGTCGTCGAGGTCGATGCCGACGATCTGGCCATGCGCCACGCTGCTGCGAACGAAAGCCAGGTACAACTGGTCCGGCAGGCTCACGTCGTCGGTGTAGCGGCCCAGGCCCTGCACCAATGCCGGGTCTTCGATGCGGCGGACGGCCTGCCCGCTGCCGTAGCGGCCGGCCACGCTGTCGGCGCTCATGCCGATGGCCCCTGCATCGTGCGTGCTGCCCGCTGCACCGATTCGACGATGTTGGTGTAACCCGTGCAACGGCACAGGTTGCCTTCCAGCGCCTGCGCGATCTGGTCTTCACCGGGTTGGGCGTTGGACGACAGCAGGCACACGGCGCTCATGATCATGCCCGGCGTGCAGAAGCCGCACTGCAGACCGTGGCAGGCGATGAAGGCGTCCTGTACCGGGTGCAGCTGGCCGTCACGGGCCAGGCCTTCGATCGTCGTCACGCTGCGGCCGGCGGCCTGCAGCGCCAGCACGCTGCAGCTCTTGACCGCCTGACCATCGAGCAACACGGTGCAGGCGCCGCACTGGCTGGTGTCGCAGCCGACATGGGTGCCGGTCAAGCCCAGCGGTCCGCGGATCAGCTCGACCAGCAGGGTTTGCACATCGATGTCGGCGTCGACCGTGCGGCCATTCACCTGCAGGCTCAATCGGGTGGTCATGACGGGTCCTTGGGGGTTGTTCAGCGACCGCGCAGGAACAGGGCGTCCAGTTCCTTCATCGTCACCTGGCGCCAGGTGGGCCGGCCGTGATTGCACTGGTCGGCACGCTCGGTGGCTTCCATGTCGCGCAGCAGCGCGTTCATCTCTTCGATCGTCAGCCGCCGGTTGGCCCGCACGGCGCCGTGGCAGGCCATGGTGGCCAGCAGTTCATCGCGTGAACGCTGCACCACGCGGCTGGACCCCACCGCCTGCAGTTCGGCCAGCACCGAGCGCGTCAGCTCGGCCAGGTCGGCATCGGGCAGCGCGGCCGGGCGACTGCGCACCGCCAGCGTGGCCGCCGACAGCGGTGCCACATCCAGGCCGAGGTCGAGCAGGGTCTGCTGCTCACTTTCTGCAGTGGCGATCTCGGCCGCAGTGGCGGCAAAACTCAGCGGCAGCAGCAGCGGCTGCGCGGGCATGCGCGGCGTGCCCTGCTGCGCCGCCTTCAGGCGTTCGTAGACGATGCGTTCGTGCGCAGCGTGCATGTCGACGATGACCAGACCCTGGTCGTTTTCGGCCAGCACGTAGACGCCGGCGATCTGCGCGATGGCGCGCCCCAGCGGCCAGGCGCCGGGATCGGGTGGCTGCTGGGCTGACGCGGGCGGCCGCAACGCGGCCCATTGCGCCAGGCCCGCCGCGCCGCCCGCAGGCGCCGGGCGCGACCAGGCAGGCGCGGGCTCATGCGCCTGCATCGGTACCAGTCCCAGCGGTGCCTGCCAGGCCGGTGCTGCGGCCACAGCGAGGCTGTTGGCGGCCGGCTCAGCCGCAGGCTGCATCGCACGCGTGATCGCCAGCGCCTCGTGCACCGCCGACTGCACCATACCATGCACGGCGCGGCCATCACGAAAGCGAACTTCGATCTTGGTCGGGTGCACGTTGACGTCGACCAGCTCAGGCGATATCTGCAGAAACAGCGCGTAGGCCGGCTGCCGACCGCCGTGCAGCTGGTCGTCGTAGGCGCTGCGCACCGCATGCGCGACCAGGCGGTCACGCACGAAGCGGCCGTTGACGAACAGGTACTGCTGGTCTGCGCGGCTGCGTGCCGCCTCGGGCAGGCCGACGCGGCCGCTGATGGCCAACGGGCCGCGTTGCACCGCCAGCGTGCGGCTGGCGGCCATGAAGTCAGCGCCCAGCACGTCGCCCAGGCGCTGCGTGGCGGCGTCGTCGAGCAGCGCCTGCTGCACCGCACGCCATTGCACCACCAGACGCCCTTCGTGCCAGACCGCAAAACCGACATCGGGCCGGGCCAGGGCATGGCGGCGCACCGCGTCCAGCGCATGCGCCAGTTCGGTGGCGTCGGTCTTCAGGAACTTGCGCCGCGCGGGCGTGTTGAAGAACAGCTCACGCACCTCGACCGTCGTACCTTGCGCGCGTGCCGCCGGCTGCAGCTCGCCACCGCGTGCGTCCAGGCGCATGGCGTGGCTGGCGCCAGCCGTGCGGCTGGTGATCGTGACATCGGCCACCGACGCGATCGCGGCCAGCGCTTCGCCGCGAAAACCCATGGTAGCCACCGATTCCAGCTCGGACAGGCTGGCGATCTTGCTGGTGGCGTGACGGCGCAGCGCCAGGGTCAGTTCGTCGGGTGCAATGCCCAGGCCGTCGTCCTCGACCACGGTGCTGCGCACGCCGCCGGCGGTCATGCGCACCGTGATCTGCTGCGCACCCGCGTCGAGCGCGTTGTCGACCAGTTCGCGCACCACCGAGGCCGGGCGCTCGACCACCTCGCCGGCGGCGATCTGGCTGATCAGTTCGTCGGGCAGTTCGCGGATCGGGCGGCGTGGTGCAGCCTCAATTCGCGGATTCACGGCATTCATTGCGGGGCATTCTAGGAGCCGGCCCCCGACCCCTGCCGATAATCGGCCGCATGGACCTGCTGCTGTGGCTGATCGACTTCATCCTGCACGTGGACGTGCACCTGCGCGAGTTCGTGCTGGGCTACGGCGCCTGGGTGTATGCGCTGCTGTTCCTGATCATCTTCGTCGAGACCGGCGTCGTCGTGATGCCCTTCCTGCCCGGCGATTCCTTGCTGTTCGTGGTGGGCGCGCTGTGCGGGCTGGGGCTGATGAACCTGCCGCTGACCTATGTCCTGCTGACCACCGCTGCGGTGCTGGGCAACCAGTCCAACTACGCCATCGGCCGCCGGGTCGGCCAGCGTGCGTTCCAGTGGGAGCAGTCGCGCTGGTTCAACCGCCGCGCTTTCGACCAAACGCATGCCTTCTTCGAAAAGTACGGCGGCATCACCTTGGTGGCCGGCCGCTTCATGCCCTTTGTGCGTACCTTCGCGCCGTTTGTTGCCGGCGTGGCCGAGATGTCGCGCCGCAAGTTCAGCCTGTACGACGTGACCGGGGGCGTGCTGTGGGTGGGCAGCGTGGTCACCGCCGGCTATCTGTTCGGCAACGTGCCCTGGGTGCAGACGAACCTGTCGAAGATCATCTGGGCGATGATCCTGCTGCCGGGCCTGGTCGTGCTGTACGGTGCCTGGAAGGCCAGGCGGCAACCGCCGGCAGCGGCCTGAACCTTTTGACGAGAGACCCATGAAAGAACAAGCGATTCGATTCGGCCTGAACGGCCGCGCAATGGTGGTGACCGGCGGTTCGCAGGGCATCGGCGAGGCCTGCGTGCGCAGGCTGACCGCCGACGGCGCCCGCGTGTCGATCTGGGACCTGGCCGACGGCCCGGGCCAGGCGCTGGCCGCCGCACTGCATGCCGAAGGCGCCGACGTGGCCTACCAGCATTGCGACGTGGCCGACAAGGCGCAAGTCGACGCGGCCTTGGCGGCCACGCTGGCGCGCTTCGGCCAGGTCGACGGCCTGGTCAACAACGCCGGCATCTTCAAGGCGGCGGATTTCCTCGACATCGCCGAGTCCGACTGGGACGCCGTGATCGCCGTCAACCTGAAAGGCAGCTTTCTGGTCGGCCAGGCGGTGGCACGGGCCATGGTGGCGACCGGGCGCGGCGCCATCGTCAACATGAGCTCGGTCAACGGCACGCTGACCATCCCGACCATCGCCAGCTACAACGTCAGCAAGGGCGGCATCAACCAGTTGACCCGCGTGATGGCGCTCAGCCTGGCCGACCGCGGCGTGCGCGTCAACGCCGTGGCCCCGGGCACCATCGCCACCGAACTGGCCGCCAAGGCGGTATTGACCAGTGAAGACGCGAAGGCGCGCATCATGAGCCGGACGCCAATGAAACGGCTTGGTGAACCCCGAGAGATCGCCGATGTCTGCGCCTGGCTGCTGAGTGACGCCGCCAGCTACGTGACGGGCGAGATCGTGGTGGTGGATGGGGGCAGGATGACCTTGAACTACACGGTGGCGGTCTGAGCGGGTGTCGGTCTGCTTTACACCCGGGTACGGCGGCCGATCGGCGGACAAGCGGGGCGCCCGCCCCCTCGATTCAGGGGTCTTGCGTCACAGTACCGGCCTTTGACTCCTTTTCAAGGGTTATTGCCGTCAAAATGGGACATCTGGAAACAACCAGCAGCGTGCGTGCTGCGGCAGGCGGTCTGCAGGCAAGAGATCCAAGCCACCCATAGCCGCCGGCCCAAGACTGGCATGACTCTTGCAAGCGACCATCAGAACTGAATCAGGGAAGCCGAATGGACCAAACTCAACCAGCAACCCCAGCCCGGTCAAGCGCCCGGCGCCGCCTGCTGCGCGGGTCTTTTTCGCTGCCGGCGGTATTGGCGGTGCATAACGGCAGCGCGCTGGCAGCGACGTCGAATCAGTTCCGCTGCATGATCAATGCGACGACTTTGACTGGCGCACAAGTTTTCCCGCAGCCGGCTCCGAACGGCCTTCGCAAGAAGAACGGCTGGGTGAAGGTGTATTCGGCAACCACAATGACCGAGACCAAATACTACATTTTGGTCAGTGATTTGTTGACGGTTGGCACCTATGTAGGTGGGTTTGTCGCGCCAGCCTCCGGCAGTGGAACAACTTGGGTAGAGTTCAGCGCAACGGCCCCGTATCAGTATGTGACGCCCATCGGCAGCACGACCGGGACATCGACTCGCGCAGCAGTCCTGTTGCAGAACTACTCCGGTGTCATCAAGGTAGTCGGCTATGTCAAGCCGGGGCAGTCGAGCGCGGGTACCAATCAATCGGGCGCTAACGCCTCCTGCTGGTCGTCGGTCAAGCCCTGATTCATGCCCCGCTTTGAACTCGTCCCGGGATTGAGGGTCGAGTCGGTCGGAGAAGCCTGGGTCACGTGGAGCCCAGCAAGCGGTGAAACGCACGTCTTGAACGACGAAGCGGCGGCCATCGTTGAGGTGCTGGCGGAATGTGGCGTCATGGACGCCGGCACGCTGGTGTCGAAGTTGGTTGCTGAAGGGGTCGCCGCCGCGGCAGGTCGTGAATCCCTGCGGTTTGTCGTGGAGATGACTTGGCCGTATCTCATCAGCGCTGGTGTCGTTCGCCCTGCGCGAGAATCCGCGGCGTGACCGCAACCAAACGAGTCATTGACGCCACCGCTACCGCTGCGCGACTTGCTGACATCTCTAGGGCCCACGTGGCCGAGGCCCTCAAAGGGAAAGGCCTGTGGCTCGATCTGGGGGCCTTAACCCTGCACGTACGGAGTTGCGCTGAAAATCTTCCAGCACAGTTGCAGGCTTGCTACCCTGAGTTTCCGTTTGTCACTCGTAGCGATTGGGCAGACGTGCATGTTCGACTAGAGCCGGGGCGCGGTTTACGGCGCTTCATAAAGCCGCAAGCTGTATTTCTGGCCGATGCCCGTGAAGTGTTTGCGCCTTTCCCGGCTGATTCGCCGCTGCCATTGATGGAGTGGGGTGCCAACTGGCTGATCGGACAAAGAACCCATCACCTGTTGCTGCTGCATGCCGGGGCCTTGGAGCGCGACGGGCGTGCGCTCGTCCTGCCTGCCTTGCCAGGTTCAGGCAAGAGCACCTTGACCGCGGCGCTTTCGCACCGAGGCTGGCGTCTGCTATCTGACGAGTTCGGTGCTTTCGACCCGATGACCGGCCAGTTTCGCGCCATGCTCAAGCCAGTCGCCTTGAAGAACGAGTCGATCGAGGTCATCCGTAAGTTTGAACCCAGCGCCTGCATTGGACCGATATTCCCGAAGACTCGCAAAGGAGACGTAGCCCACATGGCCGCGTCGGCGCTGGCAGTACGGCGACGAAAGGAAGGTGCGCGGCCCGGCGCCATCGTCCTACCCCGCTGGGAGGCAGGAAGTCCGACGAAATTGCAGCGGGCATCGCCGGAGACTGCCTTTTCCTCGCTGGCCTTCAACGCCTTCAACTACCAGCTACTCGGTGAAGCAGGATTTGACGCCGTGCTGGACATCGTGCGCCAGTCTCCCGCCTGGGAACTGGTTTACAGCGACCTTGACGATGCGATCAAGGCGCTTGACGTCGAATGGCAAGCACTTCCAGCGGGTGATTGGTCTTGATCGAATCCATCGGCACTGACCTGCATTGGCTGCAAGCGCTACGGGACCCTGAAATCGTCACAGGATGGTCCTTGCCCGATTGGCAGGACCGGATACGTTTGGCGCGGAGGCTGCGACTGCTGGGTCGACTGGCCGAGCGAGTTCACAGCGCCGAACTCCAAGGCAGGCTCCCTGAACCTGTTCAGCGGCACTTGCTGGCCGAACGGCGGCAGTCGCAGGCACGCGGTCGCGCGATGTGGTGGACCTTGGCGCATGTCGGGCAGGCATTAGCGGATACGGAATATCCCAAAGTGTTGCTCAAGGGTGCAGCTTACATGGCACAGCGCCTGCCCAATTCGCAGGGCCGCCTGCCATCCGACCTGGACATCCTTGTCCCCCGCGCGATGCTGGCAGATGCGCAGCAAAGACTGGGTGAGCACGAATGGAAAACAGTTGAACTGGATGCTCATGATCAGCGCTATTACAACGAGTGGAGCCACGAGATTCCACCCATGCGTCACGCCCTGTTCTCTCTTGAACTGGATGTGCACCATGGAATCCTGCCACCCGTAGCGAGTACGACGGTCGACGCCGATCTCCTGCTCGCCCGGATCATTCCCTCGGGGCAGCCCGGATGGTCGGTGTTTGCGCCGGTTGACCAGTGGATCCACTGTGCCGTCCACCTGATGCTGGACTCCGAATTGCGCGACCGCATTCGTGATCTGGTCGATCTTGACGAATTAGGCCGTCACTTCGGTCGTTCGCCGTCGTTCTGGACTGAACTCGTGGATCGCTCGAATGCCCTTGGACTACTCGAACCGGTTGCCCTAGCCGTTCACTACACCACGAAGTGGCTGCAGACGCCGATACCGGCTGATGTGCATCGAGAATTCAGGCGCCAAGGCCCCGGGCCCATTCGACGACGTTGGCTCTTGCCGTTGCTGGATGCCGTCCTGACGCCCACCCTGCCCGATGCCCGTGACTCCTGGCAACAAGGTCTCGCTGCCACGGCATTGCTGACGCGCTACCACTGGGGGCGCATGCCGATTCACCTGTTGCTACCGCACCTCTGGCACAAAGCGCGCGCTCGGCGAAAGCGGGGCAGCGAAAGTGACGAACGGGTTTGACCGAACTCGTTGGCTATAGTGAACGGCTACTGTCGGAACGCATCATGACTGTCGACGAGATCCGCGCCCATCACCTCCCCACCCTTCTTCGCCGCATCCCCAAAGCCGAACTGCACCTGCACATCGAAGGCAGTCTCGAGCCCGAGCTGATCTTCAAGCTGGCGGCGCGCAATGGCGTCACCCT
The DNA here is from genome assembly GCA_016707445.1 of Rubrivivax sp. Lineage (GTDB taxonomy): Bacteria > Pseudomonadota > Gammaproteobacteria > Burkholderiales > Burkholderiaceae_C > Rubrivivax. The sequence goes on along the minus strand of JADJHR010000001.1, from coordinate 518,518 downwards.
ACCCTACCCCAGCGTCGAGGCGCTGCGCGCGGCCTACGCGTTCAGCGATCTGCAGAGCTTTCTCGACATCTACTACGCTGGCGCATCGGTGCTGTTGAAGGAAGAAGACTTCTTCGACATGGCCTGGGCCTATTTCGAGCGTGCAGCGGCCGACAACGTGGTGCATGCCGAGATCTTCTTCGACCCGCAGACGCACACCGATCGCGGCGTGCCGATCGAGGCGGTGATCCTCGGCCTGTCCCATGCCTGCCGGCGCGCACATGCCGAGTTCGGCCTCAGCGCGTCGCTGATCCTGTGCTTTTTGCGCCACCTGAGCGAAGACGCGGCGCTGACCGCGCTGACGCAGGCGCTGCCCTACCGCGAACACTTCATCGGCGTGGGCCTGGACAGCAGCGAACGAGGCCATCCGCCAGAGAAGTTCGCGCGTGTGTTTTCGAAAGCGCGGGATCTAGGGCTGCGACTTGTGGCCCATGCCGGCGAAGAAGGCCCGCCGGCCTACATCGAGAGCGCGCTCGACGTGCTGAAGGTCGAGCGCATCGACCATGGCGTGCGCTGCCTGGAAAGCCCGGCGCTGGTGCAGCGCTTGGCGGCGACGCGCATGCCGCTGACCGTGTGCCCGCTGTCCAACGTCAAGCTGTGCGTGTTCAAGTCGCTGGCCGCGCACAACCTGCCGGCGCTGCTGGACGCCGGCCTGTGCGTGACCATCAACAGCGATGACCCAGCCTATTTCGGTGGCTACATCAACCAGAACTTCGTCGAGACCTTCGCGGCGCTGCCGCAACTCACGGCTGCGCACGCGCGGCAGATGGCCGCCAACAGTTTCGAGGCCAGCTTTGTGCCGGCCGAGCGCAAGGCGGTCTGGCTGCGCGAGCTTGACGCGGTGATCGCCGGCGCGGCCTGATCAGGCCGCCGCCGTCGGCGGCAGGGGTGGGTTCGGTGGCGGGTTCGGTGGCAGCCGCGGCGTCGATTTTTGGATCAGCGCTACCAGCAGGCTCAGCCCACCCGCCAGCAACAGCATCAGCCCGGTCACCACGCCCCAGCTCAGCCAGACCAGCGTCGGCCCTGCACTGCCCAGCCACGACAGGCCCATCTGCGCAGCGTCGAGCAGGGCCTTGGCCACCTGCAGCCAGTCGGGGAACCAGGTCTCCAGCCAGGCACCGAAGGGCACCCGTTGCAGCCAGGGCTCGAGCTGAGCGACCCAGGCGCCGTTGATTGCCAGCAGACTGCTCAGGCCCCACGCGGCCAGGCTCCAAAGGCCGACCAGCAGCAAGGTGACGATCCAGATGGCAACGATCATGGCAGGGCTCCGCGACAGGCGGCCATGCTACAAGCTGCAAGGGCCGACCAAGCCGGCAAGGTCTCGTCAGTGCGCCAGGGCCTGCAGCAGCGCCTGCCCCTGCGCCCCGAAGGCGTAGGCGTCCATGCCCAGGCAGCCGTAGGTCACGCTGTCGTGCAGCCGCGTTCCCGCCGCGGCAAGGCCGGCCGCGCCGCCGGCCGGGTACCAGGGCAGCCAATGTTCGTCGGTCGGGTGCATCAGTGCTGCAAACGGTGCCTGCCGGCGATAGTCGTTCAGCGCGCCCCAGTCGGCCGCTGCGGCGCGCTCGGCCACCCAGGCGCGGAAGGCTGCGCTCTGGGCGATCTCGGGCGCGTCAACCGGTGGCCGCTCGCTGCCGAACAGCAAGCGCAGGTTGTGCGTGATGCTGCCGCTGCCGATGATCAGCACGCCTTCGTCGGCCAGCGGTGCCAGCGCCTGGCCGAAGGCATGCAGGCGCTGCGGGGTCCAGTCGGGCACAAAGCCCAGCGGCAAAACCGGCACCTCGGCGCCTGGGTACATGTAGCGCAGCGGCGTCCAGATGCCATGGTCGAGACCACCTTGATCCAGCCGCTGCACGGGCACGCCGGCATCGCCCAGCAGCTGCTGCACCTGTGTGGCCAGCTCAGGCGCACCGGCGGTGTCGTAGCGCAACCGGTACAGCGCCTCGGGGAAGCCCGAGAAGTCGTGCAATGTCTCGTGCCGCGGCGCTGCCAGCAGCACCGGCTCGCGTGCCAGCGTATGCGCCGACAGCGCCAGCACCGCCCTGGGGCGGCCGAAGCGGGCGTCGATGGCCGGGCCCAGGCGCTGCATGAAGGCGCCGGCAGCGCCAGGTTCCAGCGCCGTCATCGGTGAGCCATGGGACAGGTACAGGGTCGGCAATCGCGTCATGCCACGATTGAAGCACCGCCACCGGCCGTGCGCGTTCAAGGGCCTTGCACGCAGGATTCGAATGGTGCGACGGCCGATGCGCTACCGTCCCGGGTCACTCCAAAGTTGCTGCATGAACCCCTCCACTGCTCGTCCGCCCTCGGTGCTGCTGCTCGCCTGGCGGCAGACGCTGCGCGACCTGCGCGCCGGTGAGCTGCGGTTGCTCGCGGTCGCGGTGATGCTCGCGGTCGCGGCGCTCACCGCGGTCGGCTTCTTCGCCGACCGGCTGAACACCGGGCTGGCACGCGACGCACGGCAACTGCTAGGTGGCGATGCCATCATCGGCAGCGACCAGCCGACGCCGCCCGACATGATCGCCAAGGCGCGCGCCATGGGTCTGAAGGTCGCCACCAGCGCCGCCTTTCCCAGCATGGCGCGCGCTACCGATGCGCAAGGCGGCACCACCCGGCTGGTGGCGGTGAAGGCGGTCAGCGCAGACTACCCGCTGCGCGGCCAGTTGCAGCTGCGAAACGCCGTCGACGGGCCGGTCCTGACGCTGGCTGCGGCGCCCGAGGCCGGCACGGTTTGGATCGATGCCTCGCTGCTCGACGCGCTGCAGATCCGGCTGGGTGATCCCTTGCTGCTGGGTGACGCCAGGCTGCGCATCGACCGCCTGATCGTGATCGAGCCCGACCGCGGGGCCGGCTTCATGAGCTTTGCACCGCGCGTGATGCTCAACCGCGCCGACCTCGACGCCACCGGGCTGATCCAGCCGGCCAGCCGCGTCGGCTGGCGGCTGGCGGTGGCCGCAACCGGCGCCAGCGACGCCCCGGTCAAGGCCTTCGTGGCCTGGGCCGACGCGCACATCCAGCAGGCCAAGCTGCGTGGCGTGCGGGTCGAATCGCTGGAATCCGGCCGCCCCGAGATGCGGCAGACGTTGGACCGGGCCGAGAAGTTCCTCAACCTGGTGGCGCTGCTGGCCGCGCTGCTGGCCGCGGTGGCGGTGGGCATTGCTGCGCGCGACTTCGCCGAATCGCACCTGGACGACTGCGCGATGCTGCGTGTGCTGGGCCAGTCGCAGCGCCGCATCGCCAGTGCCTACACGCTGGAATTCGCCTTTGTCGGCGTGCTGGCCAGTGTGGGCGGCGTGCTGCTGGGGCTGCTGGTGCACAACGTCTTCGTCTGGCTGCTGCGCGGCCTGGTCGACGCGCAGCTGCCGCCGCCCGGGCCCTGGCCGGCCTTGTTCGGCCTGGGCGTGGGGCTGACGCTGCTGCTGGGCTTCGGCCTGCCGCCGGTGCTGCAACTGGCACGCGTGCCACCGTTGCGCGTGATCCGCCGCGACGTCGGCAACCTCAAGGCCAGCTCGCTGCTGGTATTGGCTGCCGGTGCCGGCGGCTTTGTCGCCTTGCTGATGGCGGTGTCGTCGGACCTGAAACTGGGCGCGATTGCCGTGGGCGGTTTTGCGGTGGCCATCGGCGTGTTCGCGCTGCTGGCCTGGGCCGCGGTGCAGCTGCTGCGCCGCCTGGTACCCGAAGCCGGTGAACCGCGTTGGTGGCTGCTGGGTGCCAGTGCGCCGCGCTGGCTGGTTCTGGCCACGCGGCAGATCGCGGCGCGGCCGGCCTTCGCCGTGGTGCAGGTGAGCGCGCTGGCGGTCGGCCTGCTGGCCCTGGTGCTGCTGGTGCTGCTGCGCACCGACCTCATCGGCGCCTGGCGTCAAGCGACACCGCCCGATGCCCCCAACCGCTTCGTGATCAACCTGCAGCCCGACCAGGGCGACGCGTTCCGCAAGACACTGGCCGACGCTGGTGTCACGCGCTACGACTGGTACCCGATGATTCGGGGCCGCCTGGTGGCGATCAACGGCCAGGACATCACGCCCACCCACTTCAGCGACGCACGCGCGCAGCGCCTGGTCGAGCGCGAATTCAACATCAGCCACGCCGCCACGCTGCCGCAGCAAAACACGCTGTCCGCGGGGCGCTGGCAGCCTGAAGAGGCCGACGCGCTGTCGGTCGAAGACGGCCTGGCGCAGACCCTGGGCCTGAAGCTGGGCGACCGCCTGCGCTTCGACGTCGCGGGGCAGATGAAAGAGGCACGCATCACCAGCCTGCGCAAGGTCGACTGGGGCTCGATGCGGGTCAACTTCTTCGTCATGTTCCCGCTCTCGGCGATGCCCGATCTGCCCAGCACGTCGATCAGCGCCTTTCGCGCGCCGGCCACACCGGGTTTCGACAACCGGCTGTCGCGTCAGTTTCCGAACATCACCAACGTCGACGTGTCGGCGTCGATCGGCCAGGTGCAGCGCGTGCTGGACCAGGTGATCCGCGCGGTCGAATTCCTGTTCGGCTTCACGCTGATGGCGGGCCTGATCGTGCTGTTCGCTGCCATCAGCGCCACGCGCGAGGCGCGTGCGCGCGAATTCGCATTGATGCGGGCAATGGGCGCCGGCAGCCGCCTGCTGGCGCAGGTGCAGCGTGCCGAACTGCTGGGCGTGGGCGCGCTGGCCGGCACGCTGGCATCGGTGGCCGCGGTGCTGATCGGCTCGCTGCTGGCGCGTTACGCCTTCGAGTTCAGCTGGAACCCCTCGCCCTGGGTCGTTCTGGCCGGCGCCGGTGCCGGCGCCGTGCTGGCCCTGATGGCCGGCTGGTGGAGCCTGCGCGAGGTGCTGCGCCGCCCGGTGCTCGAAACCTTGCGCCGCGCCGGCGCAGTATGACGGGGCCCTTGGCTCAGGCCGTCAGCACAAAGCGATTCACCACCTCGCCCAGCCGCACGGACTGCTGCTTCAGGCTTTCGGCGGCGGCGGCCGATTGTTCGACCAGCGCCGCGTTCTGTTGCGTCATCTGATCGAGCTGCGACACCGACGCGTTGACCTGCGTGATGCCGGTGCTCTGCTCGCCGGCCGCGACCGAGATCTCGGCGATGATGTCCGACACGCGCTGCACGCTGTTGACGATCTCGCCCATCGTGCCGCCGGCGTCCTGCACCAGGCGGGCGCCTGCCTCGACACGCTCGACGCTGGCACCGATCAGCGCCTTGATCTCGCGTGCGGCCTCGGCACTGCGCTGGGCCAGGCTGCGCACTTCGCTGGCCACGACGGCGAAGCCGCGGCCCTGCTCACCGGCGCGCGCCGCTTCCACCGCTGCGTTCAGCGCCAGGATGTTGGTCTGGAAGGCGATGCCGTCGATGGTGCCGATGATGTCGCCGATCCTGCGGCTGCTGCTGTTGATCTCGTCCATCGTCGAGACCACCTTGGCCACCACCTCGCCGCCGCGTTTCGCGACGCTGGCGGCCGACGTGGCCAGCTGATTGGCCTGCGACGCGGCGTCGGCACTTTGCCGCACCGCGCCCGACAACTGCTCGATCGAACTGGCCGACTGCTGCAGGTTGGACGCCGTCTCTTCGGTGCGCTGCGACAGGTCGGCGTTGCCGGCTGCGATTTCGGACGACGCGGTGCCGATGCTGTTGCTGGCCGCATGCACGGTCTGCAAGGTGGTGCGCAGCTTGACCACCATCTCACCCAGCGCACGCAGCAGTTCTCCGATCTCGTCCTTGCGATCGCTGTGGGCCTCTGCCGTCAGGGTGCCGGACGCGACCTCGTGACTGAGCTGCACGGCACGCGACAGGTCGGCCACCAGGCGGCGCTGCATCACCCAGCTGGCCGCCAGGGCAGCAGCAGTGGCGAGCAGGGCCAGAAGGCCGAACAGCGCGGCGCGCCAGCGCGCTTGCGCCTCACTGGCGATCTGGCGCTGCTGATAGGCGGCTTCGGTGCGCGCCACCGCAGCGGCCATGCCCTTGCCCAGCAGCCCGAAACTCTGTTCGGCCGCCTTCATCGCGCTCACGCCCATGTTGGTCTCGACGGCACTCAGCTCCACCGCCTTCAGCAACTGCTTCTTGTAGGTGTCGAGCAGCGGCAGCAGCGCGGCGATCTGCTGCTTCAGATCGGCGTCGACCGACGCTGCCGAACCCAGGGTCTGCAGCGTGCGTGTCATGCCCTCGAGCTGCTGCAGCGAGCTGGCGACGAAGGTCTTGACCTGCGCGGCGTCCAGAGAATCCAGGATGGCCAGCGTGCGGTAGACCCCGGCCTGCAACGTACCGAGCTGGGCATGGGCCTGGCCCAGCGTCTTGTAGGTATCGATGTCCTCGACCAGCGCACGACGCTCCTGCACGGCGCCGGCCTGCAGGCTCCATGAATGGCCGGCCGCGGCGCCCAGCGCCACGGCAGCGGTGATCAAGGGGGCAGCCAGCAGCTTGCCGCGCAGTTTCATGTCAGTTTCCTCGGGGACTCGGGGTCTTCGGGTCAGGAGCGCGTGGAGGGAGTCAGGCTCGCATCAGGGGTAGACGCCGCCGCACAGCGCGGTCTCGCCGACCTTCTCGCAATACATCACCTTCTGTTCGATCTTCTTGCTCACCGGGTTGGTGAACTTGTAGTCCTGCCAGACGCCGGCGGGCTTGCTCTTGACCAGCGCGACGCGCTCCTTGACGAAGTACTTGCCGTCGATATCGGTCAGCTCGATCAGCTCCTTGCCGACCTGCTTGGTGTTGGCGCCATGGGCCAGGCATTTGCCGTCCAGGCCGTACACCACCAGGTAAAGGTCGCGGTCGATGAACTGCGGGTTCTTGGCGGTGATCTCCGCATAGGCCTTGTCGACCCCATTGGCCTTGAGAAAGGCCACGCCCTTCTTGACCATGGCCACGGCATCGTCCTTGCTGGGGCCACTGTTGGCCAGGGCGGTGCCGCAGAGCATGGTGGCAGCGGCAGCGATCAGCGCAGTGGAAAACTGTTTCATGTTTCGGTCTCCTGGACAAATGAAGGCTACAAAAGTGGCCGCGCATCGGAACGAGGCGCTCGACCTGTGGTGTGCACTGATGGGTTCCCTGATATCGACGGGCCAGGCGCCCGGCTGAGTCAGGGCTTCTTGACAGCGACGGACGTAGTGCCGATCGGTGGCCCGCGCTCGTGTCGGCTTGTGCGCTCGGGTTGACTGGGCGATCAGCCAATCAAGCCCATGTCGGCGCTGCTCATCAGGCCCTCGATGTCCATCAGGATCAGCATGCGCTCGGCCACGCTGCCGATGCCGGTGATGAAGTTGCCGTCGACGCTGCTGCTCAGCTCGGGCGCCGGCTTGATCTGCTCGCGCGTGAGCTCCAGCACGTCGGACACCGAGTCGACCACCGCGCCCACCACACGGCCCTTCACGTTCAGCACGATCACCACCGTGAAGGCGTTGTACTCGGCGGTGTCGCAGCCCAGCTTCAGGCGCAGGTCGATGATCGGCACGATCACACCGCGCAGGTTGACCACGCCCTTGATGAAGTTCGGCGAATTGGCGATGCGCGTGGGCGGCTCGTAAGAGCGGATCTCCTGCACCCGCAGGATGTCGATGCCGTATTCCTCGCCACCCAGGCGGAAGGTCAGGTATTCGCCGCTCTTGGCCGTGCTGCCGGGCTTGCCGGCCTGGCGGGCCGCTTCGTGGCGCGCCACCACGGCGGCGTCGGTGATCATGTCCATGACTGCTCCTGTTGCAAGTCGGGCCCTGTCGCGGGCTCGTCGAATCGATATCGGCCAATGGCCGCTCGACTGAAGTCCCGCGCAGTGCACGCCGCCTGGGTCGTTCGAACTGGGCTTGCACCGTCACCGAGCTGCAACGGGACGACCCTGCGCATGAGCCTGAGGGCCCCGTGCCGTGTCAGCTGGCTCGTTAATCGGGTGCGGTCAATGTCGCGAGTGCCGCACCAGCGAGCCCACGTCCAGGATCAGCGCCACGCGCCCGTCACCCAGGATGGTGGCGCCCGACACGTCGTCGACCTTGCGGTAGTTGGCTTCGAGGTTCTTCACCACCACCTGCTGCTGACCGAGCAGCTCGTCGACCAGCAGGGCCACGCGGCCGCCTTCGGCCTCGACCACGACCATGATGCTGCTGGCGCGCTCGAAGTCGAAACGAGGCACTTCGAACACCTGCTCGAGATCGATCACGGGCATGAATTCGTCGCGCACCTCGACCACGCGGCCGCTGCCGCCGATGGTCTTGATCATGCCGGGCTGCACCTGGAACGACTCGACCACGCTGGACAGCGGCAGGATGTAGCACTCCTCGCCCACGCCCACGCTCATGCCGTCCATGATGGCCAGCGTCAGCGGCAGGCGCACGCGCACCTTCATGCCATGGCCTTCGGCCGAGTCGATCTCCACCGTGCCGCCGAGTGAAGTGATGTTCTTCTTCACCACGTCCATGCCCACGCCACGGCCCGACACGTCGGTTACCACCTCGGCGGTGGAAAAACCGGGGGCGAGGATCAGGGCCCAGGCCTCCTGGTCACTCATGGCCTCACTGGCTTCGATGCCACGCTCGCGCGCCTTGGCGATCAGCTTGGCGCGGTTCAGACCGCGGCCGTCGTCGCGCACCTCGATCACGATGCTGCCACCCTGATGGCTGGCCACCAGCGTGATGGTGCCGGTTTCTGGCTTGCCCTTGGCCAGGCGATCGGCCGGCATCTCGATGCCGTGGTCGCAACTGTTGCGCACCAGATGGGTCAGCGGGTCGGTGATCTTCTCCACCAGGCCCTTGTCGAGTTCGGTCGCTTCACCCTGGGTGACCAGTTCGACCTTCTTGCCCAGCTTGCCGGCCAGGTCGCGCAGCATGCGCGGGAAGCGGTTGAACACCAGCGACATCGGGATCATGCGGATCGACATCACCGCTTCCTGCAGATCGCGTGTGTTGCGCTCCAGGTCGGCCAGACCCGACGCCAGTTGCTGGTACAACGCGGCATCGATGCTCTTGCCGTTCAGCGCCAGCATGGCCTGCGTGATCACGAGTTCGCCGACCAGGTTGATCAGCTGGTCGACCTTCTCCACCGACACGCGCAGCGTGCTCGATTCGGGGTTGGCCGCGGCCTTGTCGGCCTTGGGCGCTGCTGTACGCGCCGCCGTGCCGGCGACGGCCGATCCGGTCGGGCCGGTCGGGCCGGTCGACTCGGCGGCCAGTGCGCCGGGCGCACGGTCGAAGAATCCGTATGCGGGTTCGCTTGCGGCCACCGGCGCGGCATCGGCCGGCGCCCCGGGCGCGCCGGCAAAGAAGCCGTAGCCCGGCGAAGCTGACTCCAGTCGCAGATGCTCACGCGCCACGTGGAAGGTGCACAGGTCCAGCAGTTCGGACTCGCTGCTGCTGGAAACGATGCGAAAGCGGCGCAGGCCTTCGGCCGGCTGGCCGCCGTCGATGGCCTCGAAGCTGCCCAGGTCGGGGATCTCGCGGAACAGTTCGAACAGCTGCTCGGCCTGGTTCGCGTCGGGCAAGGGGCCGACCGTCAGCACCAGCACACGAGACTCGACCGCGCCACCGGCCGTGTCTGGCTGCGCATCGTTGGCAAGGGCAAGCGGCGCTGACGGGGCGGACGGCGCGGACGGCGCGGACGTCTCGGCCGCCACGTTCTGGCGCGGCGCTGTCGCAGCCATCCGCTGATCGGCCATGCCGCGGATCGAATGCACCAGCGCGGCCGTGTCGATCGCATCGGCGCCATTGCCCTGGTGGCGCGCCAATTGCGCCTTCAGCGCGTCGCCCGACTGCAGCAGCACATCCACCATCTCCTTGGTCGGCGCCAGTTCGTGGCGGCGCAGCTTGTCCAGCAGCGTCTCCATCTGGTGCGTCAGTTCGGCCACGTCGCTGAAGCCGAAGGTCGCCGCACCGCCCTTGACCGAGTGCGCACAGCGAAAGATGGCGTTCAGCTCCTCATCGTCGGCACTGTCGATGTCCAGCGCCAGCAGCATGCGCTCCATGTTCTCCAGGTTCTCGCCGGCCTCCTCGAAGAAGACCTGGTAGAACTGGCTGAGGTCGATGCCGGCATTCAGGCTGGCGCTATAGGGTGTGGTCTCGCTCATGGAAGATGTCCTCGCGACGCGAACGAAGTCGACGCGCCGGCGTCAGCGGATGACCTTGCCGATCACCTCGATCAGCTTGGCTGGGTCGAAGGGCTTGACCAGCCAGCCGGTGGCCCCGGCCGCACGGCCCGCCTGCTTCATCTGGTCGCTCGACTCGGTGGTCAGGATCAGGATCGGCGTCGTCTTGAAGCGCGGGTTCTCGCGCAGCTTTCGCGTCAGGCTGATGCCGTCCATGCGGGGCATGTTCTGGTCGGTCAGCACCAGGTTGAAATCACGGCCATTGGCCTTTTCGCAGGCATCCTGGCCATCCACGGCCTCGACCACGTTGAAGCCGGCGTTCTTCAGGGTGAATGACACCATCTGGCGCATCGAGGCCGAATCGTCGACGGCAAGAATTGTGTGCATGGGGTACTCCGTGGTCGTGAATCGTGCGGGGGCTAGAACAGCTCGATCGAGCCGGCGTGCATCTCGTCCTGCGTCACCGGGTTCGGGCCCTGCGCGGCAGGCTCGACCAGGGCAGCACCGTCCTCGTCGTCGTCGCCCAGCGCGTCACGCGCCAGCCGGTCGGCGCAATGGCGCAGGCGCTGGCTGGTGTGGGCGATGAGCTGGGTGGCCATGTCCTGAAACTGCAACGCGGTGATGGCGCTGCCCAGCGTCTGGCGCGCCAGGCGGATGCGTGCGGGCTGCTCGGTGGCATCGGCATGCAGCTGCAACAGTGCTGCGTCCATGTGGTCCGATGCGAAGGTGAAATGCTGCAGCAGGGCCTGGCTGGCGTCGTCAAGCAGCCGCTGCAGCCGTTCCAGGTCGCACTTGGCCACCAGCAGCTGGTCCTGCAGTTCGGTGGCCGCCAGCACGTTCATTGCCGGCGCACCTGATCGTGAAGGGTCGGGAGAAGCAAGCATCGGGGGTCCAGTACGGCGGGTCGCACATGCGGCGGCCACGTCGTCCGAACGCAGGGCCACGGCCTTCCTTGTCTTGCATTTTCGGCAGCCCGGCGCCAGCCGTAGCCCCGAACAAGCGCGCGATCAGGCCGCAATTCGAGCCTGAGCGGCCGCCTTTGCGATACTGGCGCCATGACTGCCAACGTGGTGCCGCTGCGCATCCTGCACCTGGAGGATTCGGAGCCCGACCATGAACTGGTGCTGGCGCAGCTGCGACGCGGCGGACTGGCGGTGCGCGGCCTGCGCGTCGACACCCGGCCCGAGTTCGAGGCGGCGCTGTCCGCGCCCTGGGACGCCATCGTGTCCGACTTCAACCTGCCCGGTTTCTCGGGCCTGCAGGCGCTGCAGATCGTGCGCGCACGCGACAGCGTCATCCCCTTCATCCTGCTGTCGGGCGAGATCGGCGAGGACACCGCAGTGGCCGCCATGCGCCATGGCGCCAGCGACTACCTGCTGAAGAACAACCTGGCGCGGCTGGCGCCGGCGCTGGAGCACACGATCGCGGCCGCACGCACGGCCGCGGCACGCCTGCAGGCCGACCGCGACCTGGCCGCGTCGCGCCAACGCCTGGCCGAGCTGGCGCAGCACCTGCAGACCCGCGTCGAAGCCGAGCGCGCTGCGATCGCGCGCGAGATCCACGACGACGTGGGCGGGTCGCTGACGGCGCTGAAGTTCGACATCGACTGGATCCGCAGGCACAGCAGCGAGGCCGCGGTGCAGCAGCGTGCGATCTCGGCGCTGGAGACGGTGACGCATGCCATCGGCGCCAGCCAGCGCGTGATGCACAACCTGCGGCCAGCCATCCTGGAGCAGGGCCTGGTGGCCGCGCTGCAGTGGCTGACCAGCCGCTTCGAAAAACGCACCGGTGTCATGTGCCGCTTTCGCACCAGCGATGAGCAGATCGGCACCCAAGGGCCCGCGCTGCCCGAAGGCGTGCCGCTGGTGGCCTATCGCACCGCGCAAGAGGCGCTGACCAACATCAGCAAGCACGCCCGGGCCACGCGCGTGGGCATCGACCTGTCGTTCAGCGCCGGCGTGTTGTCGCTGGAGATCAGCGACAACGGCCGCGGCCTGAGCCGAGCCGACCTGGCCAAGTCGGGCAGCTTCGGCATCCGCGGCCTGCATGAAAGGGCCAGCACGGTCGGCGGCTGGGTCGATCTGTCGGGCGACGCCCAGGGCACGACGCTGATCCTGTCGATCCCGATCGATGCGCCCACCGGGGGCAACCCGGTGGAAGACGACGGCCACGACGGCGACAATCGCGACCACGATCCCTCGTCCTGGACCTCACTGTGAAGCCTCCGGCCCCATGATCCGTGTCATCCTGTGCGACGACCATGCGCTGATCCGCCGCGGCATCCGCGACACGCTGGCCGACGCGCCCGACATGCGCGTCGTCGGCGAGGCCGGCGACTACGCGAGCTGCGCAGCCTGATGCGCGGCGAGGCCTGCGACGTGCTGGTGCTCGACATCAACCTGCCCGGGCGCAGCGGCCTGGACGCGCTGCATGCGCTGAAGGACGAGGGCTCGCCGGTCAAGGTACTGGTGGTCAGCATGTACCCCGAGGACCAGTACGCCATCCGAGCCCTGCGCGCCGGCGCCTACGGCTACGTCAACAAGGGCGGTGACCCGCAGCAGATCGTGGCCGCCGTGCGCACCGTGGCCCAGGGCCGCAAGTACGTCACGCCCGAGATCGCGCAGATGCTGGTTGAAAGCCTGACCACGCCGGTGGCCGAGATGCCGCACCACAAGCTGTCCGACCGCGAACTGCAGACGCTGGTCATGATCGCGTCGGGCAAGCGGCTGTCCGACATCGCCGAAGACTTGATGCTGAGCCCGAAGACGGTGTCGGTCTATCGCGCCCGCGTGCTCGAGAAACTGCAGCTGGGCAACAACTCCGAGCTCACGGTCTACGCCATCCGCAACGGGCTGGTGGGTGAATGAGCACCGCCCGGCCGCCCGAAGGGGCTCATTCCCGCTTGGCGGGAGCGGCCGGAGGCCGTAGGGTGCGCCAGTGAGCTTGCGCACGGCTGCGCTCGATGACGCTCGGGCCATTCGGCACGCCGGGCGCGATCTGCTGTCGCTGGCGCTGATCGACGCGCGCAACCTGTGCCTGCGCTGGCTTGAGGTGTTCGAACGCCGCGACCGTGAGCGCGATGCCGAAGGCGGCCGCCCTGCGCTGTGGCTGGCCGCGCATGCAGGCTGGTTCCAGGAATGGTGGATCGGCCGCCACGTGCAGCGCGGCCGCGGCGAACTTTGCGACGGTGCCGGCCCGCGGCTGGCGTCGATCGATCCGCGCAGCGACGGCTGGTTCGAAGCGGGCGCCATGCCGCCCGATGCCGCCACCGTGCGCGAGCATCTGGCCGGCACGCTGGAAACCACGCTCGAACTGCTGGCCGCGGCCGACGACGACGACCCGACGCTGCATTTCTTTCGCGCCGCACTGTTGCATGAAGACCGGCTGATCGAGGCCCTGGCCGAACGTGCCGCGCAGCTGCAGCTGCGGCGCCGGCCCGACCCGCCACCGCCGTTTCCGCCGCTGCCGGCCCGTGTCGAGCAGCCGCCGCTGTGGCTGCCGGCGGCGCGCCTGGACCTGGGCAGCGAACGCGGCGGTTTTGTGCCCGACAACGAGCGCTGGGCGCAGCCACTGGACCTGCCCGAGTTCGAGATCGATGCCCAGGCCGTGAGCTGGGCACGCTACATCGAGTTTGCCGAAGACGGTGGCTACGACCAGCGCGAACTCTGGACCGAGGCCGGCTGGGACTGGCTGCAGGCCAGCGGCCGCCGTGCGCCGCGCGACGTCGAGCAGTTGCGTGGTGGTGTGCTCGTGCAGCGCCTGGGTGAGTTGCAACGTGTGCCCGCGGGCCAGCCGGTGTTGCACGTCAGCCGCCACGAGGCCCAGGCCTGGTGCCAATGGGCGGGCCGCCGCCTGCCCACCGAGCCTGAATGGGAGCTGGCGGCGCTGCGCGCAGGCAGCCGCGGCTTCGTCTGGGGCGATGTCTTCGAGTGGGTGGCCGGCAGTGCCCGGGCCTGGACCGGCCATGCCACCACCCCCGGCAGCCTGGACCGCCTGCCCGCCCCGCTCGGCCAGGGCGTGCTGCGGGGTGCGTCGTTTGTCACCGCACCACGCTGGCGGCACCCGAAGGCGCGTCGTTTCGCGCCGCCGCAGGCCGATCAGGCCTTCTGCGGATTTCGCAGCTGCGCGGTCTGATCGTTCGTGCCGCATTGAACCCCGATCGCGCCGCCATGACCCCACCACTGCCGCCCTCGACGAACCCCGACGACGCCCGGGTCATTCAGGCCACCTTCGAATCGGCACCCGACGGCCTGGTGGTGGTGGCCGTCGGTGGCCGGGTGGTGGCCATGAACGCCAGCTTCATGACCCTCTGGGGCCTGTCGCCGGGCGCGCCGCCGATTGGCGACGTGCTCACGCTGCGCCAGATCGTGGCGCCCCAGCTGAAGGACCCGAACGCCTTTCTGCATGGCTTGCCGACGCACGCCATCGACGGTCACAGCGTCGACGTGACCGAATTCGAGCATTGCGATGGCCGCATCCTCGAGCGCCAGGTGGCGCCGCTCGGCGATGCCGGCATTCCGGGCGCGGTGGTGGCACGCTGGCGCGACGTCACGCGCCAGCGCGTGGCCGAGCGGGCGCTGGTGCAGTTGCGCGCGCGCACCGAGGCCGTGTTCGACCATGCGCTCAACGCCATCCTGCTCACCGACGACCAGGGCCGCTACCTGGACGCCAACGCCGCCGCCTGCACGCTGCTGGACCGCAGCCGCGACGAACTGCTGCGCCTGACGGTGGCCGAGGTGACCGGGCTCGATGCCGAGCAGTTCAGCGCCGTCTGGGCCGATTTCCTGCGCCAGGGCAAGGCCAATGGCCTGGTCGCGCTGACGCGCAAGGACAGCAGCCGCCCGGTGGCGCGATTCAGCTCGGTGGCCAACATCCAGCCCGGCGTGCACCTGTCGATCCTGTCCGACGTCTCCGACGAAGTGCGCATTCGCCAGCGCGAGCTCGAAACCACGGCGCAGATGGACATGGCGATGGTCGACGCCGACATCGTGTTCTGGCGCGTCGACCTTGCCGCCGACGACATCAGCTCGGCCAACCCGCAATGGCTGGCGCGGTCGCTGGGCTATGCGCCCGGCGAAATCGCGCCCGGGCTCCGGGCCTGGGACGAACTGGTGCACCCCGACGACGCAGCTTCGCGTCACGAGTCCTGGCGCGCCCATGTGCAGGGCCGCAGTGCGGCCTACGAATCCGAGTTCCGGCTGCGCCACAAGGACGGTCAATGGCGCTGGATGCTGGCGCGCGGCCGTGCGATCGAACGCGACGCAAACGGCCGTGCCTTGCTGGTGGTCGGCAGCCGCGTCGACATCACGCGCCGCAAGCAGGCCGAGCAGGTGCTCGAGCAGCAGGCCTTCACCGACAGCCTGACCGGCACGCTGACGCGGCGGCGCTTTCTCGAACTGGCCGATGTCGAGGTCTCGCGTGGCCTGCGCCATGGTCAGCCGGTGGCGCTGCTGATGGTCGACCTCGATCACTTCAAGTCGGTCAACGACCGTCATGGCCATGCTGGCGGCGACGCCGTGCTGCAGGACTTCGTGAAGACCGCGCGCGCGGTCATCCGCGGCAGCGACCTGCTCGGTCGCGTGGGTGGCGAGGAGTTCGCGGCCTTGCTGCCGCAGACCGACCTGGCCGGTGCGGCGGCGCTGGCGCAGCGGCTGCAGACCCTGGTGCGCGCACGGCCGGTGCTGCTGGACAGCGGCACCGTGGCCTACACGGTGAGCATCGGCGTGGCCACGCTGCAGCCGGGGGCCAGCCCTGCGCGTGCCGTCGAATCGCTGATGCTGGCCGCCGACGTGGCGCTTTACCGCGCCAAGAGCGAGGGCCGCGATCGCGTGCTGCTGGCCGACGGCCCCTGATCGACCTTTGAACGGCCCGCGGCGGCCGCAAGGGCCGGATAGTCGGTGTAGCCCTTCGGGCCCGGGGTATAGAACGTCGTCATGTCGGGCACATTCAGCGCCGCGTCGGCGCGCATGCGCAGCACCAGATCTGGATTGGCGAGGAACGGGCGGGCGAAGGCGATGAGATCGGCCTGGCCGGCATCGAGCGCAGCCTGCGCACTGGCACGATCGAAGCCGCCGGCCAGGATGAACCAGCCGTCAAAGGCGGCGCGAAGCCGCGACTTCAATGCAGCAGGCACCGGCGGCGTGCCCAGGGCCGAGTGGTCCAGCAGATGGACATACAGCAGGCCCAGCTTCGACAATTCCTCGGTGAGCGCCAGGTACTGGCCATCGACATCCGCGAAGGCGCCGGTGCCATTGAACACGCCGTAGGGCGACAGCCGGATGCCGACCCGATGGGCGCCGATCGCCGTTGCCGTGGCACACGCGATCTCGAGCGCAAAGCGGTTGCGGCCCTCAATACTGCCGCCGTAGGCGTCGCTGCGCAGGTTCACGTTGGCATTCAGAAACTGCTCGATCAGGTAACCATTGGCGGCATGCAATTCGACTCCGTCGAAGCCCGCGTCGATGGCGAGCCGTGCCGAGCGGGCGTACCCGTCCACGGCATGCGCGATGTCGGTCGTGGTCATCGCGCGCGGCATGCTGTGCGGCTGCATGCCCTGCAGGTCGGTGTACATCTTGCCGGGGCATGCCTGGGCCACGGGGCCGAGCACTTCAGCGCCGGCAGGCAGGTTCGCCACATGACTGACGCGGCCGGTGTGCATGAGCTGCACGACGATCTTGCCGCCGCGGGCGTGCACCGCCTCGGTGATCGCCTTCCACCCACGCACCTGCCCATCGTTGAAGAGCCCGGGGATGCGCGCGTAACCCAAGCCGTTGGGCGACGGCGACGTGCCCTCGGTGATGATCAGTCCGGCCGTTGCACGCTGGCCGTAGTACTCGGCCATCAAGGCGTTGGGGGTGTTGGCATCGACCGCACGGCTGCGCGTCATCGGCGCCATGACGATGCGGTTGGCAAGCTGAAGCGAAGTGGCGACGAGGGGTTCGAAAAGCATGGTGGTCCTTGAGTGATTGCTTGAAGCAGATCGGTGGCAAGCTTGTCGTTGGCAGAGCAAGGTCAGAGGATCGGAACGATCGCCTGAACATCCAGGCCGCAGGCCCGGCGGTCAAAGCGTCAGAACACCGACAAGCCGGTGCGTGCGACGAACATTTCCAGCGCCCGCATGCCCAGCCACGAATTGCCGCTGACATCGAGCGCCGGTGACCAGACACACAGCGTCAGCCGGTCGGGCACCACGGCCACGATGCCGCCGCCGACCCCGCTCTTGCACGGCAGCCCGATCAGGTAGGCGAACTCGCCCGCCATGTCGTAGGTGCCGCAGGTCAGCATCAGCGCGTTGACGCGGCGCGCCTGGCGCTCGGACACCACCGCTGCGCCGCCACCCGGGTGTGCACCGTCGCGGCACAGGTAGCCGGCCGCGCGCGCCAGCTGCCGGCAGTTCATGCGAATCGAACATTGGCCAAAGTACAGCCTGAGCACTGCGGCCACCTCGTTGTCGATCTGACCAAAGCTCTTCATGAAATTGGCCAGCGCAACGTTGCGAAAACCGGTGGCGGCCTCCGACGCGGCCACCTCTTCGTCGATGTCGATCGGTGCACCAGCCAGGTCGGACAGCATGGCCACCAGGTCGATCTCGGTTCGTCCCTGGCTGATCAGGCGGTCGGCCACCGCGATCGACCCGGCATTGATGAAGGGGTTGCGCGGCTTGCCTTCTTCGCGCTCGAGTTGCACCAGCGAGTTGAACGGGTTGCCCGAAGGCTCACGGCCGATGCGGTCCCACATCGATTCTCCGATCAGCTGCAGGCCGAGCGTGAGCGAGAACAGTTTGGACACGCTCTGGATCGAGAACGGCACGTCGCTGTCGCCGGCGGCTGCCTCGAGGCCATCGAAAGTTCGCAACGCGATGCCGAACCGGTCGGCTCGAACACGCGCCAGTGCCGGGATGTAGCTGGCCACCTGGCCCTGCTGTCCGGCCTGCGGGCGCAGCGTGGCCGTGATCTCGTCAACGATGGCCTGCAGGTTCATGCCTGCAACTGCTCAGTCGTCACCGCCCAGCAGCGGCGTGCGCGTGAGGTCGGCGTCGATGTTCATCACCAGACTGGCGCGCTCCAGCGCACGCCACAGCGTCGGCTGCATCGCCATGATGGCCTCGGGCGTTCTGGCGCGCGCAATCCAGGCGGAGATCTCGCGGTGCTGAGCCTGTGTCAGCAGCTCGAGCGTCAGCATCTCGTCGATCGTCTTCACAACTGCGGATCTCCGGCAACATCGAACCATGGAGATCATCGCACGGGGCAGCGCCACGAAGGCGGCCATGCCCCCTCCCATCAGCGGTAAGCGGCCAACAGCGCCTGCTTGCGTGCCGCCAGGGCGGCGCCCAAGGCCTTGAGATCCAGCTTGCTCTTTCTGACCTTGGGGAACATCTCGGTCTGCTCTTCCTTGACGTGATGCTTCACGTACTCTGAAAGAACCTTCACCTTGGCGTCGTACATCTCGCCGCCAGCAGCAACACCGTCCAGCTGCGAGATCAGGTCTTTCAAGGTGGCATGCTCGACGGTGGCCTCGGGCACCAATTCGCTGTCCTTCAGCGCCTTCTTAACCGCAGGGGTAGAAGATCTCCTCTTCAATCAGAGCATGCACCGTCAACTCCCGGCAGATGTTCGCCACGATCCCTTGTTTGCGCGTTGTAGATCGAGCCTTCTCGAACTCCTCGAACAACTGGCTGACCTGCTTGTGGTCAGCGCGCAGCAGCGCGGTGGCTTCCTGGTTCTTCTTCGATTCGGGCCGCGTCGATGCCTTCTTTGCAGTCGCCATTTCTCTTCTTCCTTGGGTTGGTGACACCGCTGCTTGCGGGTGGTCGTTGGGAAACAAATCGGTCAGTGAAATATGCAGCGGCGCACCTGCCCGCAGCATCGGCGAGAACGCCAAATCAACGTAGGAGCGGTCTGACCCTGACTGGGTCTGCCACCGATTGCCTCGGTGCAACGCCTGCCACACGCTTGCCGATTGCAGTTCGCCGCGTTGTCCTGAAAGGGCACCGGCGCTGCATCCGTAGATATTGGCGGGTTGCGCGGGGGCTTCGACAGGTAAGCCTTCAAGCTGAACTGCGCTGAAAGGCCGTAAGACTTGGGGATTGCGATGAGCGTTGTCGCATGGGAGAGGAGTCAAGACCTGTCCAGGTCTGCCCGCCGAGCCCTGTTCCGTCGGGCGATTCACCTGCGGATAACTGCGTTCAACTAGGACGCCTCCTACAGGCGTTCACGCCGATGACCGACTGCGCAGTCGATCTGCACTACGTAAATTGAAGTCCAGCGCCGGGAGAACATCCGGCCTTGCAACTCAACTGAAAGGTAGATCCCATGGACATCACAAGCACCAACAGCGCCGTCATCTGCTCGGACAAGGTCGAAGGCACGGCCGTCTACAACAACGCTGGCGACAAGCTCGGCTCCATCGACAAGCTCGTGATTGACAAGCGCTCTGGCCAGGTCCGGCATGCCGTGCTTGAATTCGGCGGTTTCTTGGGCATCGGCACCGACCGCTACCCACTGCCGTGGAGCATGTTGCACTACGACACCAGCAAGGACGGCTACGTGGTCCCGCTCGACAAGGATCGGTTGAAGGATGCGCCGCGCTACACGAGCAGCGACGTGCCGCCCTTCACGACCGATACCAGCTACGGCAATCGCGTGAACAGCTACTACGGCTACTGATGGCTTTGCCCCGCCCGCTGGATCAGTGCATGACCTGCAAACAGACCGTGTGCACCAGCTTGGTGGGGCTGCCGCAGCGCATCAGCGGCCCTGTATTCGCCCTGAATCCAGCGCCGCAAGCTTGTTTCAACGTCTGGAGTCTGCAATGCCATGGGTGATGCATTTGATGGTCGTGTTGGCGGGCGTGGCGATCGCTTCACTCGCCGTTCTGTTGGTTGGCTTGTTATCGGAGATGCTGATCTGGCCGGCCAGGCTTGAGCAGGCGCGTTCCCGGATCGGTTAACACTCGTCTGACAGGCGCGGCCAACTGCGACGCCAGAACCAGCCTCGAGTTCGTGTGTCATCTCGGTAAGATCAGGTATGCAACGTCGCTCATCACCTGTCCATCATCCCCAGATGATGTTCGAAAGGCACCCGTACTGGGGCCTTGTCGCATGGTTGCTGGTGGTCTTCGCGGCTGCGGCAGTGGGCGGATTCGCCTCGGCCCAGGCCGCTGATTTCTATGCCGGGCTGATTCGTCCGGGCTGGGCGCCGCCGGCCTGGCTGTTCGCGCCGGTGTGGACGATTCTGTACCTGCTGATGGGCGTTGCAGCCTGGCGCGTGTGGCGCCTTCGCGGGTTCGCCGGTGCGGGCTTTGCGCTGGGCCTGTTCATCGCCCAACTGTTGTTGAACGCCCTTTGGACCTGGCTCTTCTTCAAATGGCGCCTGGGCGCCATGGCATTCGTCGAGGTTCTGCTGTTGTGGACAGCCATTGCCGCCACCATCGTCCTCTTCCGCCGCGTCAGCAAGGGCGCCGCCGTACTGATGCTGCCTTACCTGGCCTGGGTGTCACTTGCAGCCGCGCTGACGTTCGCGACCTGGCAGCTCAATCCGGCACTGCTGGGCTGATCCCGTTTGCGACCTGGAATCAGCACCCACCCGCTTCACGCCCCATCGAGCTGCCCGGCCGCACTGAACCATAGAAAGAATGGCTGCCAACCCTTCGGCAATCAACGTTCGATGACACTGGCCACAGCGCGAAGGTCGAGCCGCTGGTCCTGCAGCACCTGGCCTGCCGCAGCAGACCGGCTGACCAGGGTCGTCGCGTCCGCCCGTTGTGCGTCGCGAATGCGAGCACCGCGCTCGATGTTCTGCTGCAGCAGATCCGTCAGCATCGAAAGCATCAGCAGCGCGGCCACCAGTGCCGCCGCCAGCAGCAGGTCGCGGACGCTTGTCGGCGGGGTGGCGATCTCGGCTTCCGACGGTGGCACGGGCAGGGTGGTCATGGTGTCCTCGAACGGGGTTGATTGAACAGCCCGGAGCGTGCGCCTGAGCCTGCATCCATGGTGTCGGAGGCTGCAGCGGCAGCTTGTAGGACAGAGTCGACAGCTCCGCCCTGAGGGCCCCGCCACGGCGTCAGCAACGCCCGCGTCTGCTGCTGTTGACGCCGATACCAACGGGCCCGGCCTGGTCTCGACATAGGCCTGGTCCTACACGATGAGGCGGCCTCCCCCGATCGCAATGCGGCGCGTTGCGAGGCACGATGACGGCATGCCGCCACGCCATCCGCAACTCAGCCTGAAGCTGCTGACGATCAACGTTCACAAGGGTGTCGGTCTGTGGCGGCGGCCGATTCTCAAACACCTGCGCGAGGCGGTTGCCATGGTCGGCGCCGATATCGTCTGCCTGCAGGAAGTGCGCGGCGGAACGCCCGCCGCAGTGCCGCAGTACGAGGCCCTGGCCGACGGCCTGTGGCCGCAGCATGCCTACGGCCGCAATGCCGCCGGACCGACCAGCGACCACGGCAACGCCGTGTTGTCGCGCTGGCCGATCCTGTTCACCCGCAACCATGATGTCACCGTGCCCGGCGACGAGGCGCGCGGCCTGTTGCACTGTGTGCTCGCCCTGCCCGGGCTGGCGCAGGATCTGCAGCTGATCTGCGTGCATCTGGGCCTGCGCGAGTCACACCGTCGATGGCAGCTCGATCGCCTGCTCGGCCTGGTGGCCACTGTGCCTGACAGCGCCCCGCTGATCGTGGCCGGCGACTTCAACGACTGGCGCCAGCGCGCCGACCGCATCCTGTCGCCGGTCGGGCTGCACGAGGTGCATGTGCGCCACCACGGCAGCCCGGCGCGCAGCTTCCCGGCACGCTGGCCGGTGCTGGCACTGGACCGCATCTACCTGCGCGGCATCGCCGCGAGCCGGCCGCTGCCGATGCCGCGCCGGCCCTGGCGCGCACTGTCAGACCATGTGCCGGTGGCCGCCGCGCTGACCCTCGAGGGAGCTGTCGCATGAAGCCGCACTGGGTTGCCGGCAACCAGTTCGAGTTGCTGGAAAACGGCGAAGCCTTCTACCCGCGCGTGTTCGCAGCAATCGCCGCAGCGCGGTCCGAGGTTCTGCTCGAGACCTTCATCCTGTTCGACGATCCAGTCGGCCGAGAGCTGCGCACCGCGCTGCTGGCCGCGGCACGGCGCGGCGTTCGGGTGGAGGTGCTGGTCGACGGCTGGGGTTCACCCGACCTCGACGAAGATTTCCTGCGCGCCTTGCTTGACGCGGGCGTGCGCTGGCGCGTTTTCGAGCCCGCCTTGCGCTGTTTCGGCTGGCGCCTGAATGCCTTCCGGCGCATGCACCGCAAGCTGGTGGTGGTCGATGCCGAGATCGCATTCGTCGGTGGCATCAACTACTCGGCCGACCATCTGGCCAGCTTCGGCTCGCTGGCCAAGCAGGACTACGCCGTGTTGCTGAAAGGGCCGGTGGTGGCACAGGTCCACGCCTTCTGCCGCCAGCAGGCGCGAACGGGCCCGCGCGAATCTTTGTGGACGCGCTGGCTGCAACACCGTCGCGCACGCCGCGTGCGCGCCGGCGAGCAGGGCTGGGCCGCCTTCGTCGTGCGCGACAACGGCCTGCACCGACATGACATCGAGCGCCAGTACCGACTTGCGCTGCGCAGCGCGCGCAGCCACGTGATCATCGCCAATGCCTACTTCTTTCCCGGCCACCGGCTGCTGCGCGAGATGCGACGCGCGGCCACCCGTGGCGTGCGCGTCGAACTGATCCTGCAGGGCCGGCCCGACATGCCGATCGTGAAGGTCGCAGCCTCGTTGCTGCACGCCCAGCTGATCCGCAGCGGCGTGCGCATCTTCGAGTATTGCGAACGCCCGCTGCACGGCAAGGTGGCCGTGGTCGACGGCGCATGGGCCACCGTGGGCTCGAGCAACCTCGACCCGCTCAGCCTGGGCCTGAACCTCGAGGCCAATGTGCTGATCCGAGACCGCGACTTCGCCCTCGGACTGCAAGCCAGGCTGCGCGAACTGGTGGTGCACCGCTGCCGCGAGGTCGAGCTGGCGATGCCCTCGCCGTCGACGCTTTGGTGGTCGCGCTGGAACCATGCCCTGCTGTACCGCTTGCTGCACTGGTGGCCGCGCTGGCTGCATGCCCTGCCGGCCCAGCAGGCGGTGATCCAGCCGCTGCGGGATCTGCCATGAACAAGCGCAGGGACCCAGGCCGTGCATCGGGCACCACCGCGGGCCCAGACCGGCAACCGGTATGGCGGTACCTGGTGCGCATCGCACCCTGGCTGCTCGCCGGAATCGTGCTCACGCTCGTGGTGCGGCAGGCGGTGGGTCTCGACTGGCCGGCCGTGCGGCTGGCGCTTGCCGGTCTGCCCTGGCCGGTTCTGGCCGGGGCCGCTGCCGTCGCCTTCGCAGGGCATGCCGCTTTCGCCAGCTACGACCTCGTCGCCCGCCGCGTGGTCGGACACTACGCCTCAGTACAACGCAGCGCACTGATCGGCGCGATCGGTTACGCCCTGAACCTGAACTTCGGCGCCTTGATCGGCGGTGTCGCGGTTCGTCTGCGTCTGTATCAGCGCGCCGGTGTGCCGCTGCCCCAGGCAGGCGCGGTGGTGGCCGGTGGCATGCTGGCCAACTGGTGCGGCTGGGCGGCTCTGCTGGCCGGCGCGCTGCTGTGGGCCGACCCACTGCCCTGGCCCGGTCAGGGCCAGGCCCCTGGCGGAGCCTGGCGTGTGGCACTCGCGCTGCCGGCCCTGGCGGTGCCGGCCCTGGTGTTGTTCGCCTGTGCGCGCCGGGCCGGGCAACCGCTGCCCACATGGCGCCGGCTGCCGATGCTGTCGGCCCTGCGCTTCCCGTCACTGCCCCAGGCCAGCGCGTGGTTGCTGCTGGCGGTGATGTCGTGGGCGCTGATCTCCACCGTGGTCTGGATGCTGCTGCAGAGCGCCCTACCCTGGTGGACGGTGGCCGGCGCGATGTTGCTGGCTGCGATCGCCGGCGTGATCACGCATGTGCCTGCCGGCCTGGGTGTTCTGGAGGCGGTATTGCTGAGCACACTGGGCGGCGTCGTACCGCCGTCGACGCTGCTCGCAGCACTGCTGGCCTACCGCGCGGCCTACTACGGGCTGCCGCTGGCAGCGGCGCTGATCGGCTATGTCTTCCTTGAAGTCAGACCCGGTCGCGCGGCAACGGCAAGGCGCGGCTGCTCAGATGGGGCCGCAGCACGCCCAATCACCGGCAGCACGTCTGGTGTACAGGTGCAGTGATGACCGATCGTCAACTTCACAACGGCATCGAGCGTGACACAAGGAGCACGGGGAACGTCACTGTCGGACATGTCCTACAGGGGATGTCGGGTGCCACTCCTAGAATGCATCGAGCACCGAGCGCGAGAGACCCAGTCAGCTCATGGTGTCGTGAGCAGTACCCAACGATGTCGAATCTGAAGACCTTTCTCGTCGAAGACAGCCCGGTGATCCGGTCCAACCTCATCGCCGCATTGGAAGATCTGGCCCCCGTCAACGTGGTCGGCCATGCCGAGTCTGCCAACGATGCCTGCCATCAACTCACGGCGCTCGAAGCCGCCGGCGGCTGCGACCTCGTCATCGTCGACATCTTCCTCAAGTCGGGCTCGGGCCTGGACGTGCTGCGCAGCCTGCGCGGCCAGGATTCATCGCTGCGGCGCGTCGTGCTGACGAACTACGCCACGCCGGGCATCCGCGCCGAATGCCTCGCGCTTGGCGCGTCAGAGGTGTTCGACAAGTCGCGCGACATCGAAGCCCTGGTCAATTACTGCATGCGGATCGCTGCGGACTGATGGCCAGCGCTGTCGGGCGCCCTGTCGGTCCCGACATGCCCGCGACCTCAAGTTGTCAGACCATTCTTCAGCGCCTTTCAAGTCAGCTCGCTGTTTGTGGCCAGGGACAGTTTCCGCAGCAGCCGCGTGCGATCGGTGCTCGCAGTCTTCATGTGCCGCAGGCCCACACGCACGATGTCGTGGTTGTCGCTGAATTCGGTTGGGATGGTGGCGATCCTCGAACCAGCAGCGTCGACTGCCTGCAGTCTGCGGAGGGTCCATGAAAACGAGGATCAACGAGCTGACGACCTGGGTCTCGGGCCGCATCGTCGGCCCGATGGCGGTGGCACTTGCGTTGCTCGTGCTCGTCGTCAGCGAGATGGGTTTCCAGCGCTTGCAGGACATCAGCGTGTATCGCTCGGCCAGTGTCGAGACCCAGCTCGCGGCAGGCCGGCTTCGACGTGCACTGGTGTTCATGGAAAGCGCGCAGCGCGGCTACATGCTGACTGGCCGTGCCGAGTACCTGGAACCGTTCAAGGCACAGGAGAAGGTCTTCTCGCAGACCATCGATGAAACCGCCCGAGCAGCCCGTGAAGGCAACGAGCAGCGCGACGAACTGAACAAGCTGATCGAACTGGCGCAGCGCAAGTACTCGCACATGCGCGAAGTCCTGAAACGTTTCGACGCCGGTGACCGCGGCGGCGCGACGGAACTGATGCTGACGGGTTTCGGGCGAGAGATGATGGTCGACTTCAGCACACTGACTGAAGTGATCCTGCACCAAGAGGCCATCTACTACCGGCAAAACACCAGCGCCCGCGAGCAGGTGTTCCGCTGGACTCGAGGCGGCATCTGGCTGCTGGTGCTGGTTTGCATCGCGGGCGCACTCGCGCTGATGCGCCTCGGGCGCGAGCAGGAACGTGAGCGCCGCGCGCACCTGCTGGAGCTGCACGCCGAGCGCGACCGGCTGGACGACGAGGTCAACCAGCGCACCGCCGAAACCGTCGAGCTCGCGCGCCACATGGAACGGGTGCGCGAGGACGAACGGGCGCGGCTGGCACGCGAGCTGCACGACGAGCTCGGCGGGCTGCTGACGGCGGCAAAACTGGACGTCGCGCGCATCCGCAAGCGCATCCACGACGACACGGGCTACAAACAGCAGCTGATGACTCACCTCGGTGACTCGCTGGACGCAGGCATCGCGCTGAAGCGGCGCATCATCGAAGACCTGCGGCCGTCGTCGCTGTCGAACCTCGGCCTGCAGGCCACGCTGTCGATCCAGTGCGCCGAGTTCGCCGAGCGCGCCGAAGTGACCGTGGACACGCAGTTCGAGGACCTGACCCTGCCAGCTGAACACGCGCTGGCAATCTACCGCCTGGTCCAGGAAGCGCTGACCAACATCGCGAAGTACGCCGAGGCCCGCCATGTGCAGGTGCTGCTGCAGCGTCGTGGCGACCAGATCGAGCTGCGGGTCGAGGACGATGGCCGCGGTTTCGATCCGACCACAAGCGTGGCGACCGGAGGCCATGGGCTGCAGGGCATGCGGTTTCGCATCCGCGCCTGCGGCGGCGACGTGACGATTCGCTCCGCGCCAGGCAAGGGCACGACCGTGCAAGCACTGCTGCCGGTGGCCTGAGAAGCGGCGAATGCCGCCGCGCGGCGGCGTCCTACACGCCGGCTCGATGCTCTCGGACAGGTGTCGGCAAGGGTTGGGCCTAGGCTCGAAACCGATGCCGACGCTTACGGCATGGAGAACCCGATGAAAAAAATCCCCACCCTTTTGTGTTCCCTGTTCGCCCTGGCGCCGCTGATGGGCGCGCAGGCCGCGGTCGACCGCAGTGCCGCCGAGTCGCAGTACCGCAGCGACCGGCAGGCCTGCCTGGCTGAGGCGGCGCCGACCCGTCAGGCCTGTCTGCGTGAAGCGGCCGCGGCGCGGCAGGAGGCGCTGCGCGGCGACCTCGGCGACCGCAGTTCCGCCGCCGACTGGCGCCGCAATGCGCAGGCGCGCTGCGCTGTACACCACGACGTGCAGAAACGCAGCGCCTGCGAGCGCATGGCCCTGGGTGAGGGCAAGACCAAAGGCAGCGTCGCCGAAGGCGCCGTGGTCCACGAGATGACGGTGCCGGCCGAGTCGACAGCGCCGCGCCGCGCAGCCAGCAGCCCGCGCTGAGGTTGGGCCCCTGCGGTCGTGCAGACCCGCACATCCGACCGCCAGCCGAAGCGGGTCGAGCGGTTAAATAGAAGCGCAGCGCGCGGGTGCCGCAGTGCGGCGCTACAGTGCGTCGCATGAGCTACGAACTGCACTATTGGCCGACGATCCTGGGCCGCGGTGAATTTGTGCGCCTGGCGCTGGAGGCGGCCGGTGCGCCCTATGTCGATGTGGCGCGGGGCCGCGACGATCAAGGCCAGGGTGTGGCCGCGATGCAGCGCACGATGGACGACGCCGCGCAGCCGCACCCGCCCTTTGCGCCGCCCTTCCTGAAGGACGGCAAGATTCTGGTCGGGCAGACGGCCGCCATCCTGCATTACCTGGCACCCGCGCTGAAGCTGGTGGCGCGCAACGAACAGGCCCGCGTGTGGACGCAGCAGATCCAGCTGACCATCGCCGACTTGGTAACCGAGGCCCACGACACCCATCACCCGATCGCCAACAGCCTGTTCTACGAGGACCAGAAGGCCGAGGCGCAGCGCCGCGCCGCCGACTTCTGCCGCACGCGGCTGTCCAAGTACCTGCACTGGTTCGAGCGCATCCTGGCGCACAACCCAGCCGGGCCGCGACACCTGGTAGGGGGACGGCTGAGTTATGCCGACCTGTCCTTGTTTCAAGTGGTGGAGGGCCTGCGGTACGCCTTTCCGCGTGCGATGGCGCAGGCGCAAGCAAAAGGCCTGGCCCTGCTGGTGCTGCAGCTGCACCAGCGGGTGCAGGCGCAGCCGCGCGTCGCCGCCTACCTGCGCAGCCCGCGGCGACTTGCGTTCAATGAACAGGGGATCTTTCGCCGTTACCCCGAACTGGACCTGGTCTGATGGCCATCCAGTGGTTTCCGGGGCACATGCACACGACAAAGAAGGCGTTGCTGGAGCGTCTGCCTGACATTGACGTGGTGATCGAAATGCTGGACGCGCGGCTGCCGGGGTCCAGCAGCAACCCGCTGCTGGCCGAGCTGACCGCAGGCAAACCGGCGCTGAAGGTCCTGAACAAGCGGGACCTGGCCGACCCTGAGCTCACCCCGCAGTGGCTTGCCCACCTGCAGTCGCACCCGGGCACGCGGGCGATCGCGCTCGATGCCGGCGAGCGCGCACCGGCACGCCTGCTGATCGACGCCTGCCGTGAACTGGCGCCGCGCCGCGGCGGCATGGTCAAGCCGCTGCGCGTGCTGATCTGCGGCATCCCCAACGTCGGCAAGTCGACGCTGATCAACACGCTGGCGGGGCAGCGCGCGGCGAACACCGGTGACGAGGCCGGCATCACGCGCAACGAGCAGCGCATCGCGCTGGCCAGCGACGTCGACCTGTTCGACACGCCGGGCATGCTGTGGCCGCGCATCACGGTCGAACGCAGCGGCTACCACCTGGCGGCCAGCGGCGGCATCGGCCGCAACGCCTACGACGACGAAGACGTGGCGCTGCAACTGCTGGACAGCGTGCGCCTGCGCTACGCCGACCGACTGCGCACGCGCTACCAACTCGACGACGCGGCGCTGGCCAGCAGCGACAGCCTGCTGACGGCCGTGGGCCGCCGGCGCGGTGCGCTGATGAGCGGCGGACGCATCAACCGCGCAAAGGCGGCCGAGATCACGCTGAACGACTTTCGCGCCGGCGCCTGGGGCCGCATCACGCTGGAGGCGCCCGCCGAGTTCGACGCCTGGTGGACGGCCGGCCAGGCGATTGAGGCCGAACGACAGGCACGGCAGGCGCGGCCGCGCCGCCGGCCACCGCCAACGCCCTGAGAACGCCGAGCGGCACGGCGTTGCCGCCGAGCGCCTGCGCACACTTTCCAACAGACGGTCACCGGCGAAGCCGCCAGCATGCGCACACGCGACGCTGCAGACGGCCCGGCCGGCCTGCGCGGACGTGCCCACGAACCGGAGCACCCCGATGAAACACAAGATCCTGCGCCTGACCTGCAGCGGCGGCCTGGCCGCCTTGCTCAGCCTGACCGCCCAGGCCGGTGAAGCCGACCCGCCCGAAGTGCAGATGCGGCTGGACCGCGAGGCCACCGCCGCGTCCACGTTGACACGCGCCGAGGTCATGGCCGAGCTGATGCAGGCGCGCAGCGACGGCATGCTGCTGGCGGCCGGCGAGATCGCCGATCCGCAGCCGGTGCTGGACGCGCGCGAGCGCTTCAACGTGGCGCAATCAAAGGAACTTGTCGAACGTTATGCGCGCATCGAGCAGATGAACGCCGCACAAGCCCGACTGGCCGCCCTGCAGGCCGCGCCACCGCTGGCCAAGACGGCAGGCGCCGCCCTGCCGCAGCAGGCGGTGCTGTCCGAAAGGGCCGACGGCACACCCATCACCGACACCACCGCGGCCCTCGACGCCGGTTTGGCCCCGCCGCCCGTCGTTGGGCCCGCCCTGCCGGCCCTGCAACCGCAGGCCACGCCGGCAACAGCACCGCCACCGCGGCCGGACGATGAGGCCCCGGCCGCATCCGAGTCCAACGTCATCACCAACGAACGACGCGACTGATCCGGATCAGCGGCCGTCGTCCAGCCCGGCCAGCTGCGAATGGCGCAGCCGCGTGTTGGTCAGCGCGCCGGCCGATTCCAGGATCGGGTAGGCGATCGAGCAGATGTGCGAATTGATGCGCTTCAACTCGCTGATCAGGTCCAGGTGCAGTGAGCTGGTCTCGATGCTCTGGGCGGTGTTGTCCTGCAGCCGCGCAATGTGGTTGGCCGCGTATTCATGCTCCAGGTCGCGAAAGCGGGCCTTCTCTTCCAGCAGCTTCTGTGCGTCGCGCAGGTGGCCGTCGAGAAACACGCTCATGCCCAGGCGCAGGTTGCTGGTCAGGCGTTCATGCAGGTGGCAGATCTCGGCCATGCCGGCTTCGCTGAAACGGCGGTTCTTGCGGATCTTCTTGTCCTCGACGTCCTGCAGCACACGCTCGATGATGTCGCCGATCTGCTCCATGTTGATCGTGAAGCTGACGATGTCGGTCCAGCGCCGGCCTTCGCGCTCGGACAGCGCCTCGCGCGAGATCTGCGTCAGGTAGAACTTGATCGCCGAGTACAGCTCGTCGACCGTGTCGTCGAGCTTGCGCAGGCGTCCGCCCAGTTCGAGATCGTTCTCGCGAATCACCGTCAGCGACCCGCGCAGCATGGTCTCGACCACGTCGGCCTGGTGCAGCGCCTCGCGCGCGGCACAGCTGATCGCCAGCGAAGGCGTGGCCAGCGCCACCGGGTCGAGGTGGCGCGGCCGGTCGGACCCGGCCTCGTTGCTGGGCTTGGGCAGGATGCGCTCGACCAGCCGGGCCATCGGGCCGGTGAGGCCGATGAAGGTCATCGCCATCAGCACGTTGAAGCCCAGGTGGAACAGCACGACCTGCTGGTGCACCTCGGGGACGTAAGTCTGCAGCAGCGCCTGGGCATCGCCCATCAAGGGCACGGCCAGCACCACGCCCACCGCCTTGAAGATGAAATTGCCCAGCGGCAGACGGCGCAGTTCGGCCTTGCCCGATGCGGTGACCAGCATGGCCAGAAAACCGCTGCCGACGTTGGCGCCCAGCACCAGCCCGAACACCACCGAGGCAGGCAGCAGGCCTTGTGCGCCGAGCGTCGCCACCAGCAGCACGACGGCCAGGCTGGAGTACGACACCACCGCCAGCAGCGCACCGACGAACATGTCGAGCATGATCTCGTTGGGCAAGGCCAGCAGCAGGGCGCGCACCTCGGGCGCTGCCGTCAGCGGCTTGGTGGCACCGACGATCAGTTGCAGCGCCAGCGTGATCAGCCCCAGTCCGATCAGCACACGGCCGACATGGCCGATGGTGCTGGTCTGGCGGCTGAGGAACAGCACCACGCCGACGAAGATCAGCAGCGGCGACAACCACGACAGATCGAACGAGAACACCAGCACCATCATCGCGGTGCCGACGTCGGCCCCCAGCATCACAGCCAGCGCAGCCGATGTGCCGACCAGTCCGGTGCCGACGAACGAGGCTACGATCAGGCAGGTGGCGGTACTGCTCTGCACCAGCCCGGTCACGCCCAGGCCGGCCAGGGCAGCCGTGAAGCGGTTGCTGAAGCTGCGCGACAGCACATGGCGCAGGTTCTCGCCGAACACGCGCAGGACGCCGGTGCGCACGATGTGCGTACCCCACACCAGCAGGGCAATGGCAGCGAGCAGATTGAGCAGGTGGATCACGGGGCGGCCCGCAGGCGGAGGAACCGGTGATCATGCCGCGGGAGACGGATGCGCTCGAGCCGAGCGGCGTGCACGTTCACCACGGCAGTGAGTAGGTCTTCACGTTGGTGAAGGCCTTGCAGCATTCCTGCACACCTTCCTTAACGCCAGTGCCTGAGTCCTTGATGCCGCCGAAGGGCGTCACTTCGAGCCGGTAGCCGGGCACCTCCCAGACGTTGACCGAGCCGAGGTTGAGCTCGCGCACGAAGCGCATGATGTCGTCCAGCCGGTTTGTGCACACACCCGAACTGAGGCCATAGACGGTGGAATTGACCTGCGCGATGGCGTCGTCGACATCCTTGAACGTCATCACCGGCGACACCGGGCCGAAGGTCTCCAGCTTCACGACCTCCATCTCGCCATGCACCTGGTCGATCAGCGTCGGCGCGTACAGCGCACCCTGGCGCTGGTTGCCGTGCAGCAGCCGCGCCCCCTGCGCCACCGCGTCGTTGACGCGGCGCTCGAACAGCCGCGCCGCCCCTTCGTCGATCACCGTGCCCATGTCGACCGCCGGGTCCAGCGGGTCACCGTAGGTCCAGGCGCGGGTCTTGGCCAGCAAGGCATCGGTGAAGTCGGCGGCGATCTTCTCGTGCACGAGGATGCGCTTGACCGCCGTGCAGCGCTGGCCCGAGTTCTTGTAAGAGCCGTTGGCTGCCAGATCGGCCGCCTTCACCACGTCGGCATCGTCCATCACCACCAGCGGGTCGTTGCCGCCGAGCTCGAGCACCTGGCGCTTGTACACCGCCTTGGCCGCGATGTACTTGCCAATCGGCACGCCGCCGGTGAAGGTGACGATGTCGACCAGCGGGTGGGTCAGCATCTCGTCGGCGATCTCCTTCGGGTCACCGGTGATCACGCTCAGCATCTCGGGCGGCAGGCCGGCTTCGTACAGCACGTCGGCCAGGGCGATCGCCGCCAGCGGCGTCTTCTCGGTCGGCTTCAGCACCATGCGGTTGTTCGTGGCCACCGACGGTGCCACCTTGTGGATCACCTGGTTCAGCGGGTGATTGAACGGCGTGATGGCCGAAATCACGCCCATCATCGGCTCGCGCATGGTGTGCACACGCCGGCTCTTGCCGTGGTGCGTGAGGTCGCACGCGAACGACTGGCCGTCGTCCACCAGCGCCTGCTGCGCGGCGAACAGCAGCACGTCGCTGGCACGGCCCACCTCGTACAGCGTGTCCTTGATGCACAGGCCCGATTCCAGCGTGATCAACCGCGCCATCTGCGCCTTGCGCGCGGCGATCAACTCACCGGCCTTCATCAGGATGCGGTAGCGATCGTGCCGCGTCAGCTTGGGTTTGTACTGGTGCGCGATCTGAATGGCGCGCCGCACGTCCTCGACCGTGGCCTTGGGCACCGTGGCCACCAGCTCGCCGGTATAGGGGTATCGGATCTCGATCACACGCTCGGGCGAAGCGGCATGCACCTTGTCGCCGGCAATGCGCATGGCTTCGCGCAGCGGCTGGTCGACGACGGGGGTTCGGGCGTTCATCGGGATCTCCTGCAGCTTGGGGGTACGGTTCAGTGGACGGCCTCTTCGGCCAGGCAATCGTCCAGGATGTCCAGCGCCTGGCTCATCTGCGCCGGCGTGATGGTCAGCGGCGGCGTCAGCGTGATCACATTGCCCATCGTGGTCTTGAACGACAGGCCACGGCTGAGCGCACGGTACAGCACACGCTCGGCCGCGGCACGCGCCGGCACCTTGCTGCTGCGCTGCTCGACCAGCTCCAGCCCCAGCAGCAGGCCGCGGCCGCGCACGTCGCCGATGATCGAATGGCGTTCCTTCATCGCGTGCAGGCGCTCGAGCGCCTGGCGGCCGACGCGCTCGGCGTTGGCGACCAGGTCGTCGCGCTCGATCACGTCCAGCGTGGCCAGGGCGGCGGCGGCCGTCACCGGGTTCTTCTCGTGTGTGTAGTGGCCCAGCGCAAAGTCGGTGGCCATGTTCGAGCCGTCGCGCGCGATGCAGGCCGCGATGGGCAGCACACCACCGCCGAGCGCCTTGCCCAGCACCACGATGTCGGGCGCGGCGCCGTCGTGTTCGGCGGCAAAGAAGCGGCCTGTCTTGCCCAGGCCGGTGGGGATCTCGTCGAAGATCAGCAACGTGCCGTGCTCTTGGCAGGCCTGCTGCACCGCCTGCCAGTAGCCCGGCGGCGGGATGTAGGGCACGGCGCGCGCCGGTTCGGCCACCACCGCGGCGACGTCGCCTTCGCGCTCCAGCACGTAGCGCACCATGGCCGCGCAGGCCAGCTTGCAGGTGGCCAGATCGGGTTGCCCGCGCTCGTCCACCGCGTGCCCGTAAGCGCAGCGGTAGCAGCCGAACGGCGCCACATGTTCGCTGCCCGGCAAAAGCGGGCCCAGCCGGCCCGAGCGGAACAGCGCTTCGCCGCCGACACTGCTGGCGCCGAAACCGGCACCGTGGAACGAATCCCAGAAGCTCAAGGTCTTGAAGCGGCCGGTGGCTGCGCGCGCCAGCTTCAGCGCCACTTCCAGGGCGTCGCTGCCGCCGGTGGTGAACAGCACCCGCCCCGGCTGCCCGGTCAAGCCGCGGAACTTCTCACCCAGGCGCTCGGCCAGTTCGACCGCGCGCAGTGGCGCAAAGCGGCGCGGCGCAAAGCTCAGTTCATCGAGTTGGGCCTTGATGGCGGCAATCACCTCGGGATGGCCATGGCCCAGGTGGTGCACGTTGTTGCCGTGAAAGTCCATGTAGCGCCGGCCGCTCAGGTCTTCGATGTACAGGCCCTGCGCGCGCACGATCGGCGCCAGGCAGGGCGTGGACAGCGACTGGTGCACGAAGGCCGCGCTGTCGCGCGCCAGCAGTTGCCGGCTGGCTGGGTCCAGGTGCTGCTGCTGCCAGGCGGTGCGCAGCGGCGTGCCGTTGACGTCGCCTTCGCCGGGACCGGGGAGCAGGTCGCCAGGCTTCAAGCCAGCCTCACAGCGTGCCGTTGATGGCGTAGTCGAAGAGCTGCCAGCTCTTGAGCGGCTGCGACGCGGCCTTGGCCTTGTAGGCATCGTTCAAGGGCCGGTTCAGGATGAAGGGCACCTTGGTTTCCGAGGTGCCGCCATGCGTGCGCAGGCGGTTGCCCTTCAAGCCGGTGAGGTCGTGGTTGACCGCCGACGCGCCGATGCACACGTCATGCCGCGAGACGACCGCGACGTCGGCCTCGCGGTCGGCCGGCAGGTCAAACATGCGGCAGGCGGTGGCCTTGTCCAGCGCCAGCTCGATGCCGTCGATGCTGACGATGTGCTGGATGATCTGCTGCGCGCTCACCTTGCCGCGCGACCAGACGCGAACGAAGCCGCCCAGCGCACCGTGGTGGGCGACGAAGGCGTCGGTGATCGGGCAGATCACCACCGTTTCGCCGGCGCCGAACCTGGCGTCCAGGATGTCCTGCAACCAGATCACGTTGGGCTCGCCCGCGGCATTGCTCTTGTCGCTCATGCCGTGGTCGGCGGTCAGCGCCAATGTGACGTCGCACGCGGCCAGGCGGCCGAAGACGTCGTCGAGCTTGCGGTAGAAGGCGCGCGCATCCTCTTCCTGCGGTGCCCACTTGTGCTGCACCCAGTCGGTCAGCGACAGGTACAGCAGATCGGGCCGGCGCTGCTGCAGCAGCTTCAGCCCGGCCTCGAGCACGAGCAGCGACAGTTCCATCGAATACATGCCCGGCTTGTCCATGCCGACCAGCTCGAGCACGTTCTCGATGCCGTTCTCGGCCAGCGTGCAGCGGTCGGCGAACTCGCTCGAGAAGCTCACGTGGCCCTGGGACACGTCCAGCCCCTTGGCCAGCTGCTTGCGCAGCTTGTCCTTGGCGGTGATCGACACCACCTTGGCGCCAGCGGCGGCAAAGCGGGCGATGATGGTGTCGCCGCGCAACAGTTCGGGCCCGGTCATCACCACCGGCTGCCAGGTTGCGGTGTCGAGGTAGTAGTTGCCCGAGATGCCATGCCGGGCGGTGGGCGTGCCCGTGATCAGCGACATGTTGTTCGGGCAGGTGAACGACGGCATCGAACCGTCGGCGACGCCGGCAAAGCCCTGGCTGATGAAGCGCGCGATGTTCGACACGCTGCCGTCGGCCAGGTACTGCTGCAGGTAGCTCGGGTCGCCGCCGTCGACACACACGACCACCACCGGCCGCAAGGGCCAGCGGTAAGGGGTGTCGTTGACGACGACGGAGGGCTGATTGGGGTTCATGGTCGCTGGGGGCGGCAATGCCGTGGTGGGGTGGTGGGCGGCCACGCGCTCAGGCGCTGCCGATCGATGGGGGCGTGATCCCCAGCGCCTGATACATCCGCTCGCGGCTGAGCAGCACGTGCCGGGTCAGCAAGGCCTCGACACGCGCCTCGTCGCGCGCGGCCACGGCCTCGACGATGGTTTCGTGTTCCTGCGTCGACAGCGTGATGATGTCCACGCTGCGCGAGATGCTGGCGCGGCGGTACAGGTCGAGCTGGTTGACCACGCCGCGGTAGTTGGCCAGCAGCGCGTTGTTGCGCGCGGCGCGCGCCAGCAGGTCGTGGAATTCGACGTTCAGCACGAAGTACTCGTCGGCATTGCGCGTCTTGTGCACCTGGTGCATGCGCCTGACCACGGCACGCAGCTGTTCGATCTCGTCGATCGCGATGCGCCGCGCGGCCAGGCGACCAATCAGGCCCTCGAGGGCGGCGCGCACCTCGTAGAACTCGCTGGCTTCGTCCAGCGAGACCTGGCGCACGAAGACGCCGCGGTTCTTCTCCACGCGCACCAGGCCGGCCTGGCTGAGTGCACGAAAGGCCTCGCGCACCGGACCGCGCGACACACCCAGCGTGCCGGCGACGTCGACTTCGTTGAGCTTGGTGCCGGCGGCAATCTCGCCGCAGACGATGCGGCGCTCGAGCTCTTGCTGCGCCAGCGTGGCCAGCGACTGCTCGCGCAGCAGCTCGATCGCCTGCGCGGCGCCGGCCATTCGATGGTTGAACTCAGCAGGCATGTCGGGTCGATGACGGTGGTGCGGGGCCAGGCCCGAGGTCGCGGATTTTCGGCAGAGGTTTGCAGATTGTCAACAATAGGCAAACTGCGGGCATGGCCTTCAACCGAGATCGTCGACGAAGCGAACGCCCCGGGTCTGTGCGCGCAGCCGCGGGTCGGCCGAGGCCACCGTCAACGGCTGGCCCTGCAGCGCTTCCAGGCAGCGCGCCAGGGTCTCGTCCTGCAGTCGCTGCATCGCCTCATGGGTGTAGAAGCTCAGGTGCGGCCACAGCAGCACCTTGTCCATCGCATACAGCGCCGACAGCGCATGCCCAGTCAGCGACAGCGGCTCCTGGCCGTACACGTCCAGTGCAGCGCCGGCCAGGCGGCCCGACTGCAGGGCCTGCAGCAACGCCGCTTCGTCGACGATTTCGCCGCGCGAGACATTGACCAGCACGGCCGAGGGTTTGAGCAGCGCCAGTTCAGCCGCGCCGATGCGGTGCCGGGTGTCGGCGTTCAGCACGCAGTGCACCGACAGCGCATCGCAGCGCGCCAGCATGGCGCCCATATCGGGGCACAGTTCGACACCCGCCGCTGCGGCGACTGCCGGGTCGACGTAGGGGTCGTGGGCCAGCACGGTCATGCGAAAGCCCCCCGCCATGCGCGCCACGCTGCGGCCGATGCGCCCCAGGCCCAGCAGACCCAGGGTTTTGCCCGACAGGTCGCTGGCCAGCCAGCGCGGCTCGGGCCAGATCCAGCCCTGCTGCTGCATCGCCTGCTGGATCGGCTTGAAGCGCTTGAACAGACCCAGCAGCAACGCGAAAGCGCCTTCGGCCACCGTCTCTTCGGCGTAAGCCGGCACGTTGACCACCGGGACGCCGCGCTCGCGCGCCGCCTCGATGTCGATGGCATCGATGCCGACCCCGTACTTGATGATGGCCTTCAGCCGCGCGGCGCCATCGATCATGGCGCGCGTGATCGGCGCGTAGCACATCAGCAGCAGGTCGGCATCGGCCAGCGCCTGCGCCAATTGCGGCGCCGGCGTGCGGTCGGGCAGCAGCAGCAGCTCGCCGCCCCAGGCCCTGAGCTGGTCATCGACGCGTGGCATCTCGAGCTCGCGGTCGGTGCGCACGACCTTGAAACGGCTGGGCATCGTCATCTCGTCATCCTCGGCTAACTCAGGCGCAGGGCCACCACCCCCGCCACGATGATCAAGGCGCCGACGGCACGTTGCGCACCGAAGCGTTCCTTCAGCACCAGCACCGACAGCGCGGTGGCAAACAGCACCGAGGTCTCGCGCAACGCCGACACCGCGGCCACCGGCGCACGCGTCATCGCCCACAGCGCGATGCCGTAGCTGCCCAGCGAGGCCAGGCCGCCCAGCGTGGCCAGCGGCCAGCGTCGTCGGGCGTAGGCCATGATGCGGGCGCGGCCCTCGGCATTGCGGCGCCAGACCACCAGCGCCGGGTACGGGATGCCGTCCAGCACGAACAGCATGGCGATGTAGCTGAAGCTGCTGCCGCCTGCGGTCACGCTGTGCCGCACGCCCTGGCCGTCGACGAAGGTGTAGCCGGCAATGACGAAGGCGTTGGCCAGCGCAAAAGCCAGCGCACGGCGGTGGTGCAGCGCTTCGACGGGCCGCGACAGGCCGACCATCAGCACGCCGGCGGTGACCGCGCACACCCCCAGCCAGGCGGCAGCACTCAGCGATTCACCCAACACCGTAAAGCTGCCCAGCGCCACCAGCATCGGCGCACTGCCGCGCATGATGGGATAGGTGATGCCCAGCTCGCCATGCTGGTAGGCGCCGTTCAAGGTCACGTAGTAGGCGATGTGGATCAGCAGCGATGTGGCCAGGAAGGGCCACACCACTGATGGTGGCGGGCCCAGCAGCAGCAACAGCGGCAGCGCCGCCAGCGCACCCAGGAAGTGCACCAGCGCGAGGTCGAGTTCCTTGTCGCCGCTGGACTTGACCAGCGCATTCCAGGCCGCATGCAGCAGCGCGCCAAACAGCACCAGGACCACGACCAGCGTATCCATGGGGGGTGTGGGTCAGTCGGCGGCGTCGGGCACCGGCGGCCGGGCGACGCGAACCATCAACTCGGGTTCAGGCATCCGGCAGGATTGAAGCAGGGGCGACCCACAGTGTCAACAATCTGCAACCTGTCGTTCCTACCGTTGACAGCTGCCCTGCCGGCCGGGCACGATCCTCGCATGCCCATGCTTGGGGCGGCGCCAGCAATGCCGGCACCGCCTGCCGCCTGCTTCGTCGGCAGGCCATGGTCTGGGGTTTGCCCGCATCTGCCCGATCACTTCAACCGGAGAGCCGTTCATGCGCATGTCCGTTCCCACCCTTGCCCTTGCCGCCCTGTGCCTGGCCTTGCCCGGCGGATCCGCCCTGGCGCAGAAAACCCAGTTGCTGGTCTACACCGCGCTCGAGACCGACCAGATCAAGGCCTACCAGGAAGGCTTCAACAAGGTCAACCCGGACATCGAACTGAAGTTCGTGCGCGACAGCACCGGTGTGGTCATCGCCAAGCTGCTGGCCGAAAAATCCAATCCGCAGGCCGACGTGATCTGGGGTGTGGCGGCATCGGGCCTGGCGCTGTTCGACCAGCAGGGCATGCTCGAGCCCTACGCGCCGCTGAATCTGGACGCCATCATGAACCAGTACCGCGACAAGAAGAATCCGCCGGCCTGGTGGGGCATGGACGTGTACGGTGCCGTGGTCTGCTTCAACACCGTCGAAGCCGCCAAGCGCAAGATCCCCAAGCCCGAGGGCTGGAAAGACCTGCTCAAGCCGGCCTACAAGGGTCAGGTCGTAATGCCCAACCCGGGCTCATCGGGCACCGGTTACTTCGACGTCGTGGCCTGGCTGCAGATGTGGGGCGACGACAACGGCAAGGGCGGTGGCTGGAAGTTCATGGACGGGCTGCACGACAACATCGCGCAGTACACGCATTCGGGCTCCAAGCCCTGCAACATGGCGGCCGCCGGTGAATACGTGGTCGGCATCTCGTTCGAGTACCGCGGTCACAGCAACAAGTCCAAGGGTGCACCGATCGACCTCGTGTTTCCGAAGGAAGGCCTGGGCTGGGACCTTGAGGCCTTTGCCATCCACAAGGGCACCAAGAAGCTGGCCGCCGCCAAGAAGCTCGCCGACTGGGCCAGCAGCAAGGACGCGATGATCCTGTACGGCAAGAACTTCGCGATCACCGCGCAGCCCGGTGTGGCACCCAAGCTGGCCAACATTCCGGCCGACTATGAGAAGCGACTGATCAAGATGGACTTCGGCTATTCGGCCAGCAACCGCGAGCGCATCCTGGCCGAGTGGAACAAGCGCTACAACACCAAGTCCGAGAAGCGCTGATCCTTCGCCATCGCCCGGGCGCCGGGCCTTGACGCCGCTGCCGACCGATACCACGGCCCGCGCGGCGCTCAGGCCCGCGCGCTCGCGCGCACCCCGTCTTGCCCATGACTGCTGAACTCTCGCTCGAACTTCGCGGTATCCACAAGGCCTTCGGCAACTTCGTCGCGCTGCAGCACATCGACCTGAGCGTGCGCAAGGGCGAGTTCATGTGCTTTCTGGGGCCATCGGGCTGCGGCAAGACCACCTTGTTGCGCGTGATCGCCGGGCTCGAGGTACAGACGCGGGGTGAGATCCGGCAGAACGGCCGCGACATCTCGCGGCTGCCACCGGCGCTGCGCGACTACGGCATCGTGTTCCAGAGCTATGCGCTGTTTCCCAACCTGAGCGTGGCCGACAACGTGGCCTACGGCCTGGTCAACCGCAAGACGCCGCGCGCGCAGGCTCGTGAACGGGTGAGCGAACTGGTCAAGCTGGTCGGCCTGCCGGGCAGTGAAAAGAAGTACCCGGCGCAGCTGTCGGGCGGGCAGCAGCAGCGCATCGCGCTGGCGCGTGCGCTGGCCACCTCACCGGGCTTGCTGCTGCTGGACGAACCGCTGTCGGCGCTGGACGCCCTCGAGCGCGTGCGGCTGCGCCAGGAGATCCGCGCGCTGCAGCAGGACCTGGGCGTGACCACGATCATGGTCACTCACGATCAGGAAGAGGCGCTGTCGGTGGCCGACCGCATCGTCGTCATGAACCACGGCGCGATCGAACAGATCGGCTCGCCGCGTGACGTCTACCGCGAGCCGGCCTCGCCCTTCGTCGCCGACTTCGTGGGCAAGGCCAATGTGCTGCACGGCCAGGTGCGCCAGGGCCGGCTGCTGGCCGGCAGCTTGAACCTGCAGGGCGAAGGCGCTGACCGTGATGTGCGCGTGTATCTGCGGCCCGAGGACGTGCTGGCACGACCGATCGCCGACGGCGACCCCCATGTGTTCGACGCCACCATCCAGAAGATCGAGTTTCTCGGGTCCTTCTGCCATGTGCACGTGATCACCCAGGCCCTGGGGCCGCACCCGCTGATCGTCTACCTTTCACTGAATTTTCTGGCCGAACAATCGCTGCAGGTGGGCTCGAGCCTGCGCCTGCGCCTGCTGGAAGACCGGGTGCGGGTGTTTTGAACATGGCCGCACTGCCCAACGCAGCCAAGGCCGTGCCGCTGCGGCTGCGCGCCCACTGGACCGAGCGGGTCGCGCAGACTGCGATCGTGCTGATCGTGCTGGTGCTGGTGGTGTTTCTGGCGCTGCCGCTGCTGACCATCCTCAGGCAGGCCCTGGAAAACGCCGACGGCCACTTTGTCGGCCTGGCCAATTTCATCGTCTACGCGCAAACGCCCGAGCTGCTGCAGAGCCTGTGGAACAGCCTGTGGGTGTCGGCCGTGGTCACCGTGATCACGGTGCCTCTGGCCTTTGGTTTTGCCTACGCGCTCACGCGCTCGTGCATGCCGCTGAAGGGGCTGTTCCGGGGCATCGCACTGGTGCCGCTGCTGGCGCCGTCGCTGCTGTCGGCGATCTCGCTGATCTACTGGTTCGGCAATCAGGGCGTGTTGAAGTCAAGCCTGCAGGCGCTGGGCATCGATCAGATCTACGGTGCACCGGGCATCGTGCTGGCCGAGTGCATGTACATCTTTCCGCACACGCTGATGATCCTGATCTCGGCACTGGCGCTGGCCGATGCGCGGCTGTACGAAGTGGCCGACGCCATGGGCACCACGCGGACGCGCAAGTTCTTCACCATCACCTTGCCCGGCGCCAAGTACGGGCTGATCTCGGCGGCCCTGGTCACGTTCACCCTGGTGATCACCGACTTCGGCATTCCCAAGGTGATCGGCGGCAGCTTCAACGTGCTGGCCACCGATGTCTTCAAGCTGGTGATCGGCCAGCAGGATTTTGCCAAGGGCGCCGTGGTGGCGATCGTGCTGCTGATGCCTGCGGTACTGACCTTCTCGGTCGATCACTTCGTGCAGCGCAAGCAGACGGCGATGCTGACCGCGCGTGCCGTGCCCTATGCGCCCGCGCCGTCACGCGGGTTCGATGGCCTGATGACGGCCTACTGCTGCCTGATCGCGATCTTGATGCTGGCCATGCTGGGCATGGCGGTGTTTGCCTCGTTCGTGACCTTCTGGCCGTACAACCTGACACCGAGCTTCAAGCACTATGTCTACGGCCTGATCGACAACGAGGTTGCCAGCGGCTTCGTCAACAGCCTGGAGATGGCTGGCGGCACGGCGGTGCTGGGCACGACGGTGGTCTTCGTCGGCGCGTATCTGCAGGAAAAGACCCGGGGCATGGAAACCCTGCGCGGCACCTTGCGCATGCTGGCCATCCTGCCGATGGCGGTGCCGGGGCTGGTGCTCGGCCTGGGCTACATCTTCTTCTTCAATGCACCGGCCAATCCGCTCAACGGGATGTACCACACGCTGCTGCTGATGACCCTGTGCACCGTGGTGCACTTCTACACCACCGGGCACCTGACGGCGG
The DNA here is from genome assembly GCA_016707445.1 of Rubrivivax sp. GTDB lineage: Bacteria > Pseudomonadota > Gammaproteobacteria > Burkholderiales > Burkholderiaceae_C > Rubrivivax. Next base: position 476,486 of record JADJHR010000001.1, on the reverse strand, counting down.
TGACGGCACTGAAGGCGCTGGACGGTGAGTTCGAAGCCGTCTCGGCGTCGTTGAAGGTGCCGTTCTTCAAGACCTTCTGGCGCGTCACGCTGCCCATCTGCACGCCCACCCTGGTGGACATCGCCCGTTACTTCTTCATCAACGCGATGACCACGATATCGGCGGTGGTGTTCCTCTATGCACCCGACACGCGGCTGGCCTCGATTGCCGTATTGAACATGGATGAAGCCGGCGAGCTGAGCCCGGCCGCAGCGATGGCAGTGCTGATCAGCGCGGCCTCGGCCGTGGCCACCGTGCTGTTCACGCTGCTGGGTCGCTGGGTGGATCGACGCACCCAGGCCTGGCGAACCACGGCCCGCTGACGCCCACCCCGACACACCCACCCACCGATCCGAGAGCCCGGTTCCGTCCGGATCGACCGCCCACCGACTCAAACTCAAGATCGAGACCGAGACCCGACCGGAGACACCCCATGGACCGCGACCGCATCCTGCTCACCCCCGGCCCCCTGACCACCACCTTGCGCACCAAGCTGGCGATGCTGAAGGACTGGGGCAGCTGGGACGCCGACTTCAACGCCGTCACCGCCAGCCTGCGCAGCCGCCTGCTCGACGTCGTGCACGGCCAGCAAACGCATGTCGTGGTGCCCTTGCAGGGCAGCGGCACCTTCAGCGTCGAAGCCGCGGTGGCCACCGTGGTACCCCACGACGGCCACGTGCTGGTACTGGACAACGGCGCCTACTGCAAGCGCGCCGCCCGGCTCAGCCAGATGATGGGGCGACAGGTCAGCGTGCTGGCCTTCGGCGAAGACGAGGCGGTCTCGGCCGCTGCGCTGGACGAGCGGCTGGCGACCTCGCCCGGCATCACGCACGTGATCCTGATCCACTGTGAAACCGGCACCGGCGTCGAGAACCCGTTGGTCGAGGTGGCCGCAGTGTGCGAACGGCATGGCAAGGGGCTGATCGTCGACGCCATGTCCAGCTTCGGCGCGCTGCCGATCGACGCCCGCTCGGTGCGCTTCGACGCCCTGATCGCAGCCAGCGGCAAATGCCTGGAAGGCGTGCCCGGCATGGGCTTCGTGTTGCTGCGCCAGGCCATCCTCGACAGTTGCGCCGGCCGCAGCCAGAGCCTGGCGATGGATCTGCACGACCAGCATGTCTACATGGGCAAGACGGGGCAGTGGCGCTTCACGCCGCCCACGCACGTGGTGGCCGCGCTGTCCGAGGCCGTCACGCAGTACGTCGAGGAAGGCGGGCAGCCAGCGCGGCTGGCACGTTATGCCGACAACTGCCGCACGCTGATCGACGGCATGGCGGCGCTCGGCTTCAGGCCGCTGTTGCGGGCCGAACTTCAGGCCCCGATCATCGTGACCTTCCACGCCCCCGCACACCCAGCGTACGACTTCAGGCGCTTTTACGAAGGCGCCAAGGCACGCGGCTTCATGCTCTACCCGGGCAAGCTGACGCAGATCGAGACCTTCCGTGTCGGCTGCATCGGCGCCATCGGCCGCAACGAGATGAACCAGGCGGTGCAGGCCGTGGCCGACACCTTGCGCGAGATGGGCATCCCGTCCGGCGCCCCCGCACGCTGAGGAGCAGCACCCCATGGCCAGGCAGAAAGAACATCCCGCCGTCGCCGCCGTGCGCGGCGGCAGCAGCGTCAAGGTCAAGGTCGCCGTCAGCGACATCGACGGCATCCTGCGCGGCAAGTACCTGCACCGCGACAAGTTCCTCGGCGCCACCGAGCCCCACCCTCAGGGGGGTTTCGGCTTCTGCGACGTGGTCTTCGGCTGGGACGCGCACGACGTCTGCTACGACAACGCCCAGGTCACCGGCTGGCAGCATGGCTTCCCTGACGCGCTGGCGCGCATCGACCTCGACACCGCGCGCCACGTGCCCTGGGACGAGGGCGTGCCCTTCTTCCTGGGCGAATTTGTGCAGGCCGACGGCTCACCCTACCCGGTGTGCCCACGGCAGACGCTCAAGCGTGTCTTGAAACGAGCCGAAAAGCTCGGCTTCGCAGCCATGGCGGGCATGGAATTCGAGTGGTTCAACTTCCTGGAAACACCGCACAGCTGGGCCGCCAAACAGGGCGTGGCGCCGACCAATCTGACACCGGGCATGTTCGGTTATTCGCTGCTGCGCATGGCGGACCAGCGCGAGTTCTTCAACGCGCTGATGGACGACATGGCGGCCTTCGGCGTGCCGATCGAGGGCCTGCACACCGAGACCGGCCCCGGCGTGTACGAAGCGGCCATCGCCTTCAGCACCGCGCTCGAGCAGGCCGACCGCGCGATCCTGTTCAAGACCGGCGCCAAGGAGATCGGCAAGCGCTTCGGCATCATGCCCAGCTTCATGGCCAAGTGGAGCCAGCAGTACCCGGGCTGTTCCGGGCACATCCACCAGAGCCTGTCGGACGGCAAGACCAACCTCTTCTTCGACGCCCGCAGCGCGCGGCGCATGAGCCCGCTGTTCGAAAGCTACCTGGCCGGCCAGGTGGCCTGCCTGATGGAGTTTGCGCCGCTGTTCTGGCCCACGATCAACAGCTACAAGCGTCTGGTCGACGGCTTCTGGGCACCCGTCAAGCCGACCTGGGGCATCGACAACCGCACCGCCAGTTTCCGGGTCATCGCCGGCAGCCCGAAAAGCACGCGGCTGGAGACCCGCTGCCCCGGCGCCGACGTCAACCCCTACCTGGCCATGGCCGCCGTCATCGCCGCCGGCCTGCACGGCGTGGAGAAAGGCCTCAAGCTCACCGCACCCCCCATCACCGGCACCAACCAGGGCGCCGAGCACATCCCGCGTGCGCCGCGCTCGCTGATCGAGACCACCAGAATCTTCCAGGCCAGCAGCATCGCGCGCGACTGGCTGGGTGACACCTTCGTCGATCACTTTGCCGCCACGCGCGAATGGGAACATCGGCAGTGGCAGGATGCCGTGACCGATTGGGAGCTCAAGCGCTATTTCGAGATCATTTGACAATCACGATCATGAGCACCATCACCCGTTTCGCCTTTCCCACGCCCATTCACTTCGGCGCCGGCGCGCGCCGGCTGGTGGCCGCGCACCTGCTGGAACAGGGCCTGAAGCGCCCGCTGATCGTCACCGACCGTGCCCTGGCCGCGCTGCCGCTGCTGGCCGAGTTCAGGTCGCACCTGGCGGGCCTGCAGGTGGCGTTGTTCGACGGCGTGGCCGGCAACCCGACCTGCGCGCAGGTGATGGAAGGCAGCGCAGCCTTCAAGGCGCACGCCGCCGACTGCGTGATCGGCTTCGGCGGCGGTGCTGCGCTCGACGTGGCCAAGGTGGTCGGCCTGATGGCCACACATGACGGCGACGTGCTGCAGTACGTGTGGGACCACCCGCAGGTGCGGCCCATCGTCAACCCGCTGCCCTACTTCGTGGCGCTGCCCACCACCTCGGGCACCGGATCCGAGGTTGGCCGTTCGGCCGTGGTCAGCGAGAACGACAGCCACGTCAAGCGCACCGTGTTCAGCCCGCAGATCCTGGCGCGCGCGGTGTTCGCCGACCCCGAACTGACACTGACGCTGCCCGCTGCCATCACCGCCGCCACCGGCATGGACGCGCTGACGCACAACATCGAAAGTTACCTGTCGCCGGCCTATCACCCGCTGTGCGACGGCATCGCGCTCGAAGGCCTGCGCATCGGCGCGCGCGCGCTGCTCACCGCCGTCCAGGAACCGGGCAACCTGCAGGCGCGGGCCGACATGATGATGAGCAGCATGATGGGTGCCATCGCCTTCCAGAAGGATCTGGGCTCGGTGCATGCCTGCGCCCACGCGCTCGGCGCGGCGTGCGACCTGCACCATGGCTTGGCCAACGCGCTGATGATCGACACCGTGCTGGCCTGGAACTTCGAGGCGGTGCCGGCGAAGTTCGACGAACTGGCGCATGCGGCCGGTGTGGCCGGCGGCGGACCCGCCTTCATGGGCTGGCTCAAACACCTCAAGCAGCAGGTCGGCATCACCGGCGGCCTGGCCGCGCACGGTGTCACCGAAGCCATGTTGCCGCGCCTGGTGCCGCTGGCGGCGGCCGACTTCACCGGCAGCACCAACCCCCGGCCCGCGGTGGCGGCCGACTACGAGCGCCTGTTCCACCAGGCGATGTGACCATGCCCTTCCAGCGCCCTTACCTGTTGATCGGCGTATCGGCCCGCATCTACTACCCATCGGCCCCGGTGCTCGATCTGGGTGGTGTGTGGACCAAGACCCTGCACTACCTGGAGCAGTCGGTGGGCCACTGGCTGCTGCGCGGTGGCGCGCTGGCGGTGATGATTCCGGCCGTCGATTCGCAGAGCCTGACCACGCGCGCCGACTTCAAGCTGCGCCAATATGCCGAGGCCCTGGACGCCCTGGTGCTGCAAGGCGGCAACGACGTCGCGCCACAGTCCTATGGTGAGCAGCCGATGCGTCCCGAATGGGCCGGTGACCCGGTGCGCGACCGCTACGAGATCGAACTCATCCGCGCGTTCGTCGATGCCGGCAAGCCGGTGTTCGGCATCTGCCGCGGGCATCAGCTGCTCAACGTGGCTTTCGGCGGCACGCTGATGCAGGACATCGACACCCAGGCCCCGGGGCCGGTGCAGCACATCAACCGCAACCACTACGAACGCAATCTGCACAGCGTGCACATTGAGCCGGGGTCGCACCTGGCCGAGCTCTATCCGGGGATGAACGACACCCGCATCAACAGCATCCACCACCAGGGCATCCAGACGCTGGCGGATGGCTTCCGCATCGAGGCGCGCTGCTCCGAAGACGGCATGATCGAGGCCATCCGCCACCTGGGGCCGACCTACATCGCCGGCGTGCAATGGCACCCCGAGTTCCATCCACACGGTGACAACGGCGTGTTCGACGACACCCCGCTGCTCAACGATTTCCTCCACACCGCACGCGCGCTGCGCCGCGTCTAGGGCGTCGACACCATGGCCACGCTGGACATCCACAACCCCGCCACAGGTACCCTGATCACCACGCTGGACGCCGACAGCGACGCCTCGGTTGCCGCCAAGGCCGCAGCGGCCCGCGCCGCACAGCCGGCCTGGGCCGCGCTGCCGATGGCGGAACGGCTGGCCGTGATGCAGCGCTTTCGTGCTGCGCTGCTGGCACAGATCGACACCCTGGCCGCGACCATGACGCAGGAAACGGGCAAGCCGATCGCGCTGTCGCGCAACGAGATCAACGGCCTGCTGCCGCGCATCGACTTCTTCGTCGAGCAGGCCGAAGACGCGGTGCACGATGAGCATGTGTTCGACGGCGGCGGCCTGCACGAACAGATCGCGCATGTGCCGCTGGGCCTGGTGCTCAACATCTCGGCCTGGAACTACCCGTACTTCGTCGGCTGCAACGTCATCGTGCCGGCGCTGCTGACCGGCAACGCCGTGCTCTACAAGCCCAGCGAATACGCCACGCTGACCGGGCTGCATATCACGCGGCTGCTGCACGAAGCGGGCGTGCCGCCGGCGGTGATGCAGTGCCTGGTGGGTGCTGGCGCGGTCGGCGCGGCCGCGCTGGCACAGCCCATCAACGGCGTCTTTTTCACCGGCAGCCACGCCACCGGGCAGAAGATCGCGCAGGCGGTGGCCGCGCGGCTGATCAAGCTGCAACTCGAGCTCGGCGGCAAGGACCCGACCTACGTGCGCGCCGATGTCGATGTGCGCGCCGCCGCCGAATCACTGGCCGACGGCGCGATGTACAACACCGGCCAGGGCTGCTGCAGCGTCGAGCGCATCTACGTGCATGCCGATGTGCACGACGCCTTCGTGCAGCACTTTGTCGACACCGTGCGCGGCATGAAGCGCGGCGACCCGATGGACGACAGCAGCTACATCGGCGCCATCACGCGCGCGCCGCAACTGCAGGTGCTGCGCGCACAGGTCGACGACGCCGTCGGCCGCGGCGCCCGGGTGCTGTTCGGTGGGCAGGTGCTGCCCGGGCCGGGCAACTGGTTCGAGCCCACCGTGCTGGTCGACGTGAACCACGACATGCAGGTCATGCGCGAAGAAAGCTTCGGCCCCATCGTCGGCATCCAGAAGGTGGACAGCGACGACGAGGCGCTGGCGCTGATGAACGACACGCGCTACGGCCTGACGGCCGGCGTCTACACGCGCGACGAGGCCAAGGCACGCGAACTGCTGGCGCGCGTCAACGCCGGCAGCGTGTACTGGAACTGCTGCGACCGCGTCAGCCCGCGCCTGCCCTGGTCGGGCTGGGGTGACTCGGGAATCGGCCTGACCCTGTCGCGCCAGGGCATACAGACCTTCACACGGCCCAAGGCCTGGCATCTGCGCGCACCCGCATGATGCAGTCGCTGGCCATCTTCGATCTCGACCACACCCTGCTCGACGGCGACAGCGACGCGTTGTGGTGCGCCTTCCTGATCGACGAGGGCGTGCTCGACGGTGCGTCCTTCGGCCCGCGCAACGCCGAAACCGAACGCGGCTACCGTGCCGGCAGCATCAGCACGCAGGCCTTCTGCGATTTCTACATCGGTACCCTGGCCGGCCGCACGTCGGCACAGTGGCAGCCGCTGCGCCAGCGCTTCGTCGACGAGCGCGTGCTGCCGCGCATCAAGCCGGGCACGGCGGCGCTGCTGCGCCGGCACCGGCAGCAGGGCGACCTGCTGATGCTGAGCACCGCCACCAACCGCTTCATCACCGAACCCACTGCCAGCGCATTGGGTTTCGAACACCTGATCGGCACCGACTGCGAAACCGACGGCCAGGGCCGCTTCACGGGGCGCACACGCGGCACACCGAACATGCGCGCCGGCAAGATCGAGAACCTGTCGGCCTGGCTGGCCGCACGCGGACAGACGATCGGCGGGCTGACCGTCAGCTTCTACAGCGACTCGATGAACGACCTGCCGCTGCTTGAAGCCGCACAGCAGCCGGTGGCCGTCGACCCCGAGCCCGCGCTGCGCGCGCTGGCGACCACGCGCGGCTGGCCGATCGTGTCACTGCTGAGCTGAGCCCGATGACGGGCCCACGCAGGTCAAACCCTTCGCTTCAAACCTCACCCCTCGATCACCCATGCTGAAATTCTTCTACGCCAGCGGAACCTGTGCGATGGCGCCGCACATCGTGCTTGAGCAACTGGGTTGCCCGCACGAGGCCGTGCGACTGGATTTCAGCCGCAACGAACAGCAGTCGCCCGACTACCTGAAGGTCAACCCCAAGGCGCGGGTACCGGCGCTGGTGACCGAGCGTGGCGTGATCACCGAGACGCCCGCGCTGCTGCTGTACCTGGCGCAGCGGTACCCTGAGGGCGGCCTGGCCCCGTTGGACGACCTCTTTGTGCTGGCGCAGGCACAGGCCTTCAACAGCTACCTGTGTTCCACCGTGCACGTGGCCCACGCGCACCGCCGGCGTGGTACGCGCTGGGTCGACGACGAGGCGGCACTGGAATCGATGCAGCGCAGGGTGGCGCAGAACATGACCGAATGCTTCGACCTCATCGAGCGCGACCTGCTGCAAGGCCCCTGGGTGCTGGGCGACCGTCTGAGCATCTGCGACGCCTACCTGTTCACGGTCACTCAATGGCTGCCCGGCGACAGCGTGGACGTTTCACGCTTCGCCAAGGTTGCCGACCATCAGCGCCGCATGGCCGACCTGCCTGCGGTGCAGCGCGTGAAAGCGCTGCACGCATAACGCAGATCAGCGGCAGGGCCCGTGCCGCTTGCGAAAGTCCCAGGGCGGCATCGCAGACGTTCCCGCGCGGAACACGCCCCGGTTCAACGCCCTGGCCTGACGTTCCTCTGCCAGGTAGGGACCGCGGTCGCCTTGGCCGCGCCGGCTCCAGGCCTGACCTTGCTCGACCATGCTGCGGTTGACCTGCAGGCCGCCCAGCCACACGGTCGCCAGCGTGCGGCCGTACTTGTCGCGCCCGGCGCGGCCGGCCGGCACCCGCAGCCGCACCTTGCGCTTGAGCACCCGCGCGGCCAGCTGGCGCCGCGACTCGATGCCACCGTCCTGACAGATCTCGGGCGCGTCGATGTCGGCCAACCGCACCTCGATCGCCCTGCCCCCGGATCGCGGACTGACCCACAGGCTGTCACCGTCGACCACGCGGGTCACCCGGCCGTCGACGCCGACTACGGGCAGTGCCGGCGCCGCCGCCTGCGCCAGCCCGGAGAGGAACAGAACCAGCAGCACGCCGCCGCAAAAGCGTGTCATGGTCGATTTGCGGTGAGGCGCGGCCTCAACAGCCGTCGAAGGCGCGCTCGAAGGCAGTGGCCACCTCGTCCACATCGGCCATCGACAGGCACATCGGCGGCACCAGGCGCAGGATGTTCTTGTGCGCCCCCGAGCGGCTGACCACCAGGCCTTGCTCACGCGTGCGCTCGAAGATCTCGGCCGTCTGCGCGACCGCCGGCGCCTTGGTGCGGCGGTCGCTGACCAGTTCGATGGCCAGCATCAAACCACGCCCGCGAACGTCGCCGATCAGCGCATGCCGCTGCTGCAGGTCCAGCAGCACCTGCTTGAGCGCAGCACCCACCTGCTGGCTACGCCGCTGCAGGCCCTCGTCATCGATCACCTGCAGCACGGCGCGGCCGGCGGCGCAGCTCATCGGGTTGGCACCATAGGTGTTGAAGTAGAACTTGCCGGCCATGCTGTCGGCGACAGCGCGCTGCGCGACCACGGCGCCCAGCGGATAGCCGTTGCCGATGCCCTTGGCCATGACCACGATCTCGGGCATCACCGCGTGGGCCTCGAAGGCCCAGAAGCTGTCGCCGGTGCGGCCGAAGCCCGACTGCACCTCGTCAACGATCAAGACACCGCCGGCGGCACGCACCTTGTCGGCGGCTGCCTTCAGGTAGCCCGCCGGCAGCTCGACGATGCCGCCATAACCCTGCACCGGCTCGACGATCAGGCCGGCCACCCGCCCCGGCGTGGCGCACTGCAGCGTGCGATCGATCTCGTCCAGGTAGGCCTGCGTATCGTCACCGAAGATGCCGCGGTAAGGATCTGGATTGGCCATGTGGTGCACGCCGCCCAGCAGCGGCACCTCATGCCGGAACGCGCTGATGCCGGTCAGTGACTGTGCACCCAGGGTCGCGCCGTGATAGGCGTTGCGCAGCGCCAGCATGTCGCTGTGGCGCGTGAAACTCTGCGCCATCACCAGCGCCAGGTCGATCGCTTCGGCACCACTGCTGGTGAAATGCACCACCCAGTCGGGCCCCGCCGGCATGCGGGCCACCAGTTCCTGCGCAAAGTGCGCCGGCACCGGGTGGCCGAACATGGTCGTGCAATGCGGCAGTTGCGTGATCTGCTGCTGCACCGCGGCCGTCACCACCGGGTGGCAGTGGCCGACCGAGATGCAGACGTTCATGCCCAGCAGGTCGATGTAGCGGCGACCGCTTTCGTCCCACAGATGGGCCCCTTCGCCGCGGCTGAGGATCAGCGGCTTGCGATAGGGCATGAAGCTGCGCTGCGACGCCGCGTAGTAGCGCTCGCGCCGCTCGGCGATGCCGGCGCTCGACCAGTCGGTGGGCAAGGTACTCATCGCAACTGCGTCAGTATGTGGCCTTGATCGTTGCCTGCCGCTGCGGCCCCTGGCCACGCACCTCGGCCAACGCCGTCCGCACGGCCTGCAGGTATTCGTCCAGCGATGGTTCGTGGATCATCGACATCATGCGGTGGATGCCCTTGGGCTTTTGCACCAGACCGGGCAACCAGCCGTCGCGCGCCATCACTTCGGCAACGCGGAAGATGTCGACCTCGTCGGACCCGAAGGCCACGATCGACAGGTGCGGCTGGCCCAGCAGCTTCAGGCCCGGGATCGCCGTGATGCCCGCCTTGTAACGATCGATGAAGCCCATCAGCGCGCGTGCGATGTCGCGGTAGCCTTCGACCCCCAGGTGCTGGAAGGTGGCCCAGGCGCCGGCCACGCCGCCGGCTGGTCGAGTGCCCACCAGCGTGCCGGTGAGAAAGCGCCCGTTGGGCCAGACGTTGCAATCGAAATGATGGTGGCGTGCCTTGTCGGCGTCACGGTAGAACACGGTGGACGCCGGTTTGGGGCAGAAGCCGAACTTGTGCAGATCGGCCGAGATCGACGCCACGCCCGGCACCGCGAAGTCGAATGCCGGGATGTCGCGACCGATCTGGCGCACGAAGGGCGCCAGATAGCCACCGACGCAGGCGTCGACATGCAGCCAGACGTTGCGCCGCAGCGCCATCGCGCCCAGTTCGGTGATGGGGTCGATGCTGCCGTAGGAAAAGTTGGGCGCCGACCCGACCAGCATGATGGTGTCTTCGTCGATCGCCGACTCGAGCGCCGCCGCGTCCAGTTCCAGGCCGGGCCCGACCGGCACGCGGCGCACGTCCAGGTCCATCAACTTGGCGCCCTTGTTGAACGCCGGGTGGCCGGTTTCCGACATCACGATGTTGCCGCGATGGCGCGCCTGCCCGCGGCGGCGGCGGTTCCAGTCGCGGCAGGTCTGCATCGCCTGCACGATGCTCTCGGTGCCGCCGGTGGACATGAAGCCCTGCGCACCGTCGGGGGCGCTGAACAGCGACAGGGCCATCTCGACGACATCGTCCTCCATGCGCTTGACGCTTGGGAAGGCGCGTCCGCCGCCGAGCGCGTTCTCGGAGAAATACTCGACGAAGGCGGCGCGACCGAACTCGTACAGCGAATCGCTGGCCTTGAACACGAACAACGGGGCACGGCCGTGCGTCCAGTCGCAATCGGTCGCCTTGAAGTCCCGCATCTCGCGCAGAACCTCGGCCTGCGGTCGCCCCTGCGGGGCCAGCATCTTGCGCATCGTGGTCTTCCAGTGGTGGCGTCGTTGACAAAGCTTAGACAGCTGCCTAGGATTCGTCAATGCCTACCCTTCGTTCGTCAAAAGCGAACCACCGAACACCCCCTTTGACGCAGGCAGCGGCGGGCCGCCCGCGCTCGGGAATCAACAGCGGTCTCGACCTGCTCGAGTGCCTGGCCACAGCGCAGCGGCCCTTGAGCCTGACCGAGCTGGCGCTGACCCTGGGCATGGCCAAGTCCAGCGTGCACCAGCTGCTGCAGTCACTGCTGACGCGCGGCTACGTGCAGCGTCAGGGCGACCAGCGCTACGGCATCGGCATCAAGGCCTGGGAGGTCGGCAGCCAGGCCACCTTCGTCGAGATCGGTCGCGTGGCCGAGCCGCACATGGCCGCCCTGGTGCGCAGCGTCAGCGAAGGTGCGGCGCTGGCAGTGCTCGACGGCCGGCACACGGTGTGCATCCAGATCGCCGAAAGCCAGCAGGCGGTGCGCGTGCACCGGCATGTCGGCGAACGCAACCCAGCACACGCGGTCTCCAACGGGCTGGCCCTGCTGTCGACGCTGAGCGACGACGAGGTGCTGGCACTGCTGCCGAAGAAGCTCGAGCAGCCCACCGCAAGCGCGCTGGGCACGCGTGACGAGCTGCTGGCCGAGCTGGGTCGCGTGCGCCGGCGCGGCCATGCGGTGTGCCGCGGCAGCTGGCGGCTCGACGTGGCCGGCATCGCTGCCCCCATCCTCGGTGCCGACCATCGCGCCGCGGCGGCGGTGGCAATTGCGCTGCCGCTGGAACGATTGACGCCGACGCGGCTGCAGGAGATCGCCGCGGCCGTGGTCGCTACGGCGGCCGCCATCGAGCGGCAGCTGGGGGGGCCGGCGCTGCAGCGGCCGGTATTGCCCGCGCCGGCAGCGCCGGCGCCACGCCGCCAAGCCGCCGCCAGCCGGCGGTCACCGCGCACGGAGCGGCACGCGTGAGCGGCCGTGCTGCGCCGGCATCGCTGGGCCGCTCGGCGCTGATCGCCTACGGCGTGCTCGGCTTCGGTTTCCTGTACCTGCCGATCTTCTTTCTGGTGCTGTTCTCGTTCAACGACTACATCATCCCGTCACTGCCCTTTCGCGGTTTCACGCTGCAGTGGTACCGCGAGCTGAGCTACGACTTCGTGCTGCACGAGGCGCTGCTGAACAGCCTGTTCATCGCCGGCTGCACCACCGTGATCTCCACCGTGCTGGGCACCGCGGCCGCCTTTCCGCTGGTGCGCTGCAGCTACCGCTTCAAGCGCTCCAGCCGGCTGCTGGTGATCCTGCCGATGATCATTCCGCACTTCCTGATGGGCGTGGCGCTGCTGCTGCTGTTCAGCTTCGTCAAGCTGCCGCTGTCGCGGCTGACCATCATCCTGGGCCACGTGGTGTTCACGCTGCCGTTCGCGATCCTGATCGTTTCGACGCGGCTGTACGGCTTCGACCGCACGCTCGAGCGCGCCGCCAGCGACCTGGGCGCCAACCCGGCGCGCACCTTTTGGCATGTCACGCTGCCGCTGATCATGCCCGGCGTGGTCGGCGCGGCGCTGCTGGTGTTCACGCTGTCGATGGACGAATTTCTCATCACCTACTTCGTCTCGGGGCAGAAGGGCACCTTGACGATGTACATCTGGAGCCTGCTGAAAGACGGCATCGCCCCGCGCGTCAATGCGCTGGCCAGCGTGCTGCTGGCCGCGTCGTTTGCCCTGCTGCTGTTCGGCGCCTGGGTGCTCGACCGCGGCGCCGGGGCGCCGGGCCGGCGGAGCCGATCGGCATGAGCGGCAACCAAGGCCCTGCGGTCCAGCTGCGCGGCGTGGCCAAGCGCTTCGGCAGCACCACGGCGCTGCACGCCCTGGACCTTACGATCCGCAAAGGCGAGTTCTTTTCGCTGCTCGGGCCCAGCGGCTGCGGCAAGACGACCACGCTGAACCTGATCGGCGGCTTCGAGCTGCCCAGCGCTGGCGAGCTGCTGATCGACGGCCAGCCGGTGGCGCACACGCCGCCATACCGTCGGCCCGTGAACACGGTGTTCCAGAACTACGCACTGTTTCCGCACTTGAGCGTGGCGCAGAACGTCGAATTCGGCCTGCGCATGAAGGACGTGCCCCAGGCCCAGCGCCGGCAGGCCGCGGCCGACATGCTGCGCCTGGTGTCGCTGGACGGCTACGGTGACCGCCGGCCGGCGCAGCTCAGCGGCGGCCAGCGTCAGCGCGTGGCGCTGGCGCGTGCCCTCGTCAACCGGCCCTCGGTGCTGCTGCTCGACGAGCCGCTGGGCGCACTCGACCTCAAGCTGCGCAAGCAGATGCAGGCCGAGCTGATGCGCATCCAGCGTCAGGTCGGCATCACCTTCGTCTACGTCACGCACGACCAGGAAGAGGCGCTGGCGATGTCCGACCGCATCGCGGTGATGGACCAGGGCCGATTGCTGCAGGTGGGCACGCCGGCCGAGATCTACGACACACCGGCCAACCGCACGGTGTTTGAGTTCATCGGCTCGGTCAACGTGCTGGCCGGGCGCATCGACGCGCTGGGTGCGATCACGCTGGCCGACCTGCCCGCCCCGTTCAACCAGACCGGCCTGCACGTGCCCGGTGCCGAGGCCCTGGCCGCCGGCACCGCCGCGGTGCTGCTGATCCGACCCGAACGCGTTCGCCTGGCCGCGACGGCCAGGCCCGATGCGGCCTTCCAGCTGTCGGGTGTGCTGGCCAAGGTGGCGCACCTGGGCCTGGTCACGCATTGCACGCTGCGGCTGGACAACGGCGCCGAACTGCTGGCCTTTCAGCTCAACAGCGCCGACCGCAGCGCCACCGATCTGCCTGCCGAAGGCCAGCGCATCTGGCTGTGGTGGGATCCGTCCGACGCCCGCGTGTATCCCGCGCAGGCTGCAAGCGCAAGCGATGGGGCGCCGCTGTCCGCGTCCTGCGACCCCTGAGGAGACTGCAATGGCGTTCCATTCTGATCGGCGTGACTTCCTGCGTCAGGCCGCCCTGGCCGGCACAGGCCTTGGCGCGGCAGCGCTGGGCGCCTGGCCCGGCCGCGCCGCGGCCGCCGGCACGGTCAACTGGCTGGCCTGGGGTGGCCATGTCGAACCCCAGGGCATCAAGAGCTTCTTCGACAGCAGCGGCATCCGCGTCAACCACATCGGCATGAGCGGCAACGCCGAGACCTTTGCCAAGCTCAAGCTGTCGGGCACAGCGCAGTACGACCTGTTCGAGGCCGATGGCCTGTGGCCGCTGCGCTACATGCAGGAGGGCATGATCGAGCCGGTCGACATGGACAGCATCCCCAACGTCGCCAAGCACCTGCACCCCGAGTTCAAAAAAATTCCGGCGCTGCAGTCCGGCGGCAAGTCGCTGATCGTGCCCTGGGGCTGGAACCCCACCGTACTGATCTACAACAAGGCCAAGGTCGGCACGCCGCCGACCTCGTACGAGGCCCTGATCGACCCCAAATACAAGGGCCGCATCGGCTTCAGTGATCAGCATGAATTCATGTGGCCGGTGGCCGCCATGCTGCTGGGCTATGCCGAACCCTTCAAGATGAACAAGGCGCAGCTCGGCAAGGCCCGCGACATGCTGATCCGCATCAAGCGCAACGCGCCCACCATCAGCAAGGGCTGGAACGAGCAGATGCGCCTGTACGTCGACGAGACCGTGTGGATCGGTCTGTCGTCGCCAGGCCGCGCGCTGACCATCCAGGCCGCCGGTGGCCCGGCGATGGGCCATGCCAACCCGAAGGAAGGCTACTACGGCTGGATCGACGGCGACATGCTGGTCAAGGGCGCCGCCAACCGCGATTCGGCGCTGGCCTGGATCAACCACATCCACAGCCCCGAATACGTGGCCACCAACTTCAAGCGCCTGCAGCGCGGCACGGCCAACCGCGGCGGCATGGAACTGCTCAAGCAGCAGGGCCTGGGCGACATGGTCAAGGCCAACCTGATGGACCAGCCCGAGGTGGCGCTGAAGATGCGCCTGATCGAGGCGCCGCCGAACCAGGACGAATACGCCGCCGCCTGGAACGAGGTGCTGGCGGCCTAGGCCAGCCATCCTCAGGGTCACAAGATGGACGAAGCGCGCGCCGCCGATCGGGCCCTGCTGTGGGGCCTGGTGCCGATGATCGTGGTGCAGCTGGCGCTGTTCGTGGTGCCGCTGGGCATCATGTTCGTCTACAGCTTCTGGACGACCAGGGATTTCCAGATCGTGACCGAGTGGACGCTGGCCAACTACCGCAGCTTCTTCGACGGCTGGATCTATCCGAAGGTGCTGCTGCGCACCCTGGTGGCGGCGCTGATCATCACGGCCCTGACCTTGCTGGCGGCCTATCCGCTGGCCTACTTCATCGTGCGCTACACGCGGCGCTGGCAAAAGCTGCTGCTCGGCGCGGTGATCCTGTCGTTCTGGACCAGCGGCCTGCTGCGCGCCTACGCCTGGATGGCCCTGCTGGGCGACTCGGGCATCATCAACAAGGGCTTGAAGAGCATCGGCCTGATCGATGCGCCGCTGCCCTTCTTGCTGTTCAGCCCGTTCGCCGTGGTGCTGGTGATGACCTATTTCTGCCTGCCCTTTGCGGTCATCACGATCTATGCGTCGCTGGAGAAGATGGACTGGTCGCTGGTTGACGCGGCAGCCGACCTGGGGGCGTCGCCAATGCGCGCCTTTGGCCACGTCACGTTGCCGCAAACCTTGCCCGGCGTGGCGTCGGCCGCCGTGCTCACCTTCGTGCCGCTGACCGGCATGTTCTTCGTGCCGATGCTGATGGGCGACGCGTCCAGCGTGATGATCGCGCCGCTGATCGCCAACCAGATGCAGGCCTTCCAGCTCGGCCTGGGGGCGGCGCTGTCGTTCATCGTCGCCATCGTGGTGATGGCGGCGCTGGCGCTGTCGTGGCGGCATCTCGACCTCGACGGGCAGGCAGCGTAAGCAGCCGGCTCGGTCGTCAGCGCAAGGGTCAGCCTGAACGACCGCGGCAGCCTGCTTTAAGCGATTTGCCGGCGGCTGGCATCGGCATCTGCCCGCATGCGCGCGCTGCGATTGCAGGCCCGGCTGTCGGCATAATCGCCCGCTTCGACCCGCAACGACAACCCGACATCCCCCAACCCCATGGCCGGCGACACGATCCTGGAAACGCGCGGCCTGGTGAAGGAATTCAAGGGCTTCGTCGCCGTGGACGGCGTCGACCTGAAGGTGCGGCGTGGCGAGATCCACGCGCTGATCGGCCCCAATGGCGCCGGCAAGACGACCTGCTTCAACCTGCTGACCAAGTTCCTGATCCCCACGCGCGGCCAGATCCTGTTCGACGGCCAGGACATCACGCGCGAGAAGCCGGCGCAGATTGCACGCCGTGGCGTGATCCGCTCGTTCCAGATCTCGGCCACCTTCCCGCACCTGACGGTGCTGGAGAACGTGCGTATCGCCTTGCAGCACAAGCTGGGCGTGTCCTTCCATTTCTGGCGCTCCGAGCGCGTGCTCGACCAGTTGAACGAGCGTGCGCTGCAGCTGCTGGACACGGTGGGCCTGCGTGACCTGGCCGAGATGGTCACGGTCGAGCTGCCCTATGGCCGCAAGCGCGCGCTGGAGATCGCCACCACGCTGGCGATGGACCCGGAGCTGATGCTGCTCGACGAGCCGACGCAGGGCATGGGCCACGAGGACGTCGAGCTGGTCACGCAACTGATCAAGAAGGTGGCGGCCAACCGCACCGTGCTGATGGTCGAGCACAACATGAACGTCGTCGCCAGCATCGCCGACACCATCACCGTGCTGGCGCGCGGCGCCGTGATTGCCGAAGGGCCGTACGAGCAGGTGTCGAAGAACCCACAAGTCCTCGAGGCCTACATGGGCACCGAGGCCGCCGAACTGCAGGGCGCCCATGGCTGAGGGTGTGGAGTTCCTGCGCCTGAGCGGTGTGCACGCCTTCTACGGCGAGTCGCACATCCTGCACGGCGTCGACCTCACGGTGAACCGCGGCGAGGTGGTCACGCTGCTGGGCCGCAACGGTGCCGGGCGCACGACCACGCTGAAGGCCATCCTGGGCCTGGTCGGGCGCCGCAGCGGCTCGATCATGATCAACGGCCGCCAGGCGGTGGCGATGGCGCCGCACCGCATCGCCCACCTCGGCATCGGCTATTGCCCCGAGGAACGCGGCATCTTCGCCAGCCTGAGCTGCGAGGAAAACCTGATGCTGCCGCCGCCGGTGGCCAGCGGCGGCATGAGCGTGGACGAGATCTACGCCATGTTCCCCAACCTGAAGGAGCGGCGCAACAGCCCGGGCGGGCGCCTGTCCGGCGGCGAGCAGCAGATGCTGGCGGTGGCGCGCATCCTGCGCACCGGCGCCAAGCTGCTGCTGCTGGACGAGATCTCGGAGGGCCTGGCGCCGGTGATCGTGCAAGCCCTCGGCCGGGCAATCCGCACGCTGCGCGAGCGCGGCATGACCATCGTCATGGTGGAGCAGAATTTCCGCTTCGCCGCGCCGCTGGCCGACCGCTTCTACATCATCGAACACGGCCGCGTGATCGAGACGTTCAGCGCCGCCGAACTGGAAACCAAGAAGAGCATGCTGCACGAAGTGCTGGGTGTATGAGGAACCGGCCCGCGCGCCGGATGTTGGTTCAACTGAAAGGTCTGCAAATGAAACTGAAACCCAATCTCCTGTCGACACTGGTGGCTGCCGCCTGCGGCCTGGCTGCGGCCAGCGCGCAAGCCCAGATTTCTGACGGCGTCATCAAGATCGGTGTGATGAACGACATGTCCGGC
Source organism: Rubrivivax sp. (assembly GCA_016707445.1). Classification (GTDB taxonomy): domain Bacteria; phylum Pseudomonadota; class Gammaproteobacteria; order Burkholderiales; family Burkholderiaceae_C; genus Rubrivivax. The sequence goes on along the minus strand of JADJHR010000001.1, from coordinate 458,939 downwards.
CTCTACGCCGACGTGTCCGGCCCCGGCGCGGTGGTTGCCGCGAAGATGGCGGTCGAGGACTTCGGCGCCGCGAAAAAGGGCATGAAGGTCGAGATCGTCGCGGCCGACCACCAGAACAAGCCCGACGTCGGCTCGACCGTCGCGCGCACCTGGTACGACGTGGACAAGGTGGACGCCATCTTCGACGTGCCGACCTCGTCGGTGGCGCTGGCCATCAACCAGATCACGCGCGACAAGGGCAAGGCCTTCATCAACTCCGGCGCCGCCAGCTCCGACCTGACCGGCAAGGCCTGCAGCCCGAACACGGTGCACTGGACCTACGACACCTGGATGCTGGCCAACGGCACCGGCAGCGCGATCGTCAAGACCGGCGGCAACACCTGGTTCTTCCTGACCGCCGACTACGCCTTCGGCCATGCGCTCGAGCGCGACACCACCGCCGCGATCAACAAGGCCGGCGGCAAGGTGATCGGCAGTGTGCGCGTGCCGTTCCCGGGCACCGACTTCTCGTCCTTCCTGCTGCAGGCGCAGGCCTCCAAGGCCAAGGTCATCGGCCTGGCCAATGCCGGCGGCGACACCATCAACTCGATCAAGCAGGCTGCGGAATTCGGCATCACCAAGGGTGGCCAGAGCCTGGCCGGCATGCTGATGTTCCTCGCCGACGTGCACAGCCTTGGGCTGAACACCGCGCAAGGGTTGATCTTCACGACCACCTTCTACTGGGACCTGAACGATCAGACGCGCGCGTTCGCCAAGCGCATGGCCGCGGCCAACAACGGCAAGTACCCGACCATGGTGCAGGCCGGTGTGTATTCGTCAGTGCTGCACTACCTGAAGGCGGTCGAGGCGGCCAAGACGGACGACGGCACCAAGGTGGTCGCCAAGATGAAGGAACTGCCCACCGACGACCCGCTGTTCGGCAAGGGCTCGATCCGCGCCGATGGCCGCGCGCTGCACCCGGCCTACCTGGTCGAGGTGAAGAAGCCGTCTGAATCGAAGGGGCCGTACGACTACCTGAAGATTCGCGCGACGATTCCGGCCGACCAGGCCTTCAGGCCGCTGGCCGACGGCGGTTGCCCGCTCGTCAAGTAAGCAAGCTGCCTTCGGGCGGCGCCGCGTGCGGCGCCGCCCGCTGACAAACACAACCATGACCGAAATCTTCGGCATCCCCACGCAGGCCTTGTTCGGACAGCTGCTGATCGGCCTGATCAATGGCTCGTTCTACGCGTTGCTGTCGCTTGGGCTGGCGGTGATCTTCGGGCTGCTGAACATCATCAACTTCGCGCACGGCGCGCAGTACATGCTGGGCGCTTTCGTCGCCTACCTGCTGCTCAGCAAGCTTGGCATCAACTACTGGTGGGCGCTGCTGATCACGCCGCTGGTGGTCGGTGCCAGCGGCATGGTCATCGAGCGGCTGATGCTGTCCAAGCTGTACAAGCTGGACCACCTCTACGGGCTGCTGCTGACCTTCGGCCTGGCGCTGATCATCCAGGGCGTGTTCCGCAACATCTACGGCTCCTCGGGTGAGCCCTACCAGATCCCGGATGCGTTGCAGGGTGGGCAGAACCTGGGCTTCATGTTCCTGCCCAACTACCGCGCCTGGATCATCGTGGCGTCGCTGATCACCTGCCTGTCGACCTGGTACGTGATCGAGCGCACCAAGCTCGGCGCCTACCTGCGCGCGGCCACCGAGAACCCGCAGCTGGTGCAGGCCTTCGGCGTCAACGTGCCGCGCATGATCACGCTGACCTACGGCTTCGGCGTCGGGCTGGCCGCGCTGGCCGGCGTGATGGCCGCACCGGTCTATCAGGTCAGCCCGCAGATGGGCGCGGACCTGATCATCGTCGTCTTCGCGGTCGTGGTGATCGGCGGCATGGGCTCGATCCTGGGCGCCATCACCACCGGCTTCGCGCTCGGCCTGATCGAGGGCCTGACCAAGGTCTTCTACCCGGAAGCGTCGAGCACCGTGATCTTCATCATCATGGTCATCGTGCTGCTGGTGCGCCCGGCCGGCCTGTTCGGGACACAGAAATGACGCGCGATACGCTTCCTTCGGCCGCGGCGCAAAAGCGCGCCGCTGAACTGCGCACGCACCGCATCGCCTTCGGCCTGATGGCGCTGCTGCTGTTCTTCGCACCGGCGGTCCTGTACCCGGTGTTCATGATGAAGATCATGTGCTTTGCGCTCTTCGCCTGTGCCTTCAATCTGCTGCTCGGCTTCGGCGGGCTGCTGTCCTTCGGCCATGCGATGTTCCTCGGGTCGGCAGGCTATGCGGCTGCGCATTCCGCCAAGGTGTGGTCGCTGACGCCGGAATTGGCGATCCTGTTCGGCACACTGTGCGCGTGCGTGCTCAGCGTCGGCGCCGGGCTGCTGGCGATCCGCCGCCAGGGCATCTACTTCGCGATGATCACGCTGGCGCTGGCGCAGATGGTGTTCTTCTTCAGCCTGCAGGCGCCTTTCACCGGCGGCGAGGACGGCATCCAGGGCGTGCCGCGCGGCATGCTGTTCGGCCTGATCGACCTGAAGAACCCGCTGGCCATGTATGGCGTGGTGCTGGTGATCTTCCTGGGCGGCTTCGCGCTCATCTACCGCATCGTGCACTCGCCCTTCGGCCAGGTGCTCAAGGCCATCCGCGAGAACGAGGACCGCGCCATCTCGCTCGGCTACGACGTCGACCGCTACAAGCTGCTGGCCTTCGTGCTGTCGGGCACCATCGCCGGGCTGGCCGGGGCCACCAAGGCGATCGTCTTCCAGCTCGCCTCGCTGACCGACGTGCACTGGACGATGTCGGGCGAGGTGGTGCTGATGACGCTGCTCGGCGGCATGGGCACGGTCTTCGGCCCGGTGGTCGGCGCCGCGCTGATCATCACGATGCAGAACTACCTGGCACAACTGGGCGCCTGGGTCACCGTGGTGCAGGGCGTGATCTTCGTGGTCTGCGTGCTGGCCTTTCGACGCGGCATCATCGGCGAGCTGGGGCACTGGCTGCGCAAGCCGCTGTAGTGCGCCGTGCGCGCGACCGGCTGGTGGCGGTCCGGCCGTCGCGCGCTGACCTCGGGCCGCCGCCCATCGACGGAGTGATCGCATGTCAGCCGACGACAGCGCTTATCGACTGACCTACGCCACCATGTTCGACCCGCCGGCGTCGCTGCACCGGCGATTCGACGAGGCGCTGGTCCGTGTGCGGCAGAACCTGGGTGGCGATTTCCCGATGACGATCGGCGGCCAGGCGCGTGCCGGCAGCAGCGGCTTCGAGCTGCGTTCGCCGATCGACCATCAACTGTTGCTGGGCCGCTTTGCGGCAGGCACCGCGGTCGACGCCGCCGACGCCGTGGCCGCCGCGCGCGCTGCCGCGCCGGGTTGGGCAGCCATGCCTTACGGGCAACGCATCGACCTGCTGCGCACTGCGGCTGCGCTGATCGAAGAGCGCGTCTTCGAGCTCGCTGCCGCGGTGGCGCTGGAAGTCGGCAAGAACCGCATGGAAGCCATCGGCGAGGTGCAGGAGACGGCCGACCTGATCCGCTGGTACTGCGACCAGATGTCCGAACACGCGGGCTTCGACCGCCGCCTGCCCGACGACCCGCTGCGCGACTGGCGCAGCCACAACCGCACGCTGCTCAAGCCGCATGGCGTGTGGGCAGTGGTGGCGCCGTTCAACTTTCCGTTTGCACTGGCCGGCGGCCCGATCGGTGCGGCGCTGGTGGCCGGCAACACGGTGGTCTTCAAGACCGCCAGCGCCACGGCCTGGAGCGGCCGCCTGCTGATGGACCTGTTCACCGCAGCCGGGCTGCCGCCGGGGGTGCTCAACCTCGTCAGCGGCAGCGGCCATGTGGTCGGCAACGCGCTGATGCGCGATCCGGCGCTGGCCGGTGCCACCTTCACCGGGTCGCACGAGGTCGGGATGGCGCTGCTGCGCCACTTTGCGGCTGGCGCGCGGCCGCGCCCGCTGATCGCCGAGATGGGTGGCAAGAACGCCGCCATCGTCACGCGCCACGCCGACCTCGAACGTGCCGCCACCGGCATCGTGCGCTCCGCCTTCGGGCTGCAGGGGCAGAAATGTTCGGCCTGCTCGCGCGTGTACGTCGAGCACGACGTGGCCGCGGCGCTGCGTGAACTGATCGTCGAGCGCACGCGCGCGATCGCCGTCGGTGACCCGACCGACATCGCGCACTGGATGGGCCCGGTGATCGATGCCGCGGCGGTGGCACGCTACCGCCAGGCGGTGGCTGAACTGAGCATCGAAGGTGAGCTGCATGGCGGCGCTCAGGTGCTGGACCAGGGCGCACTGGCGCGCGGTCATTTCGTCGCCCCCACGGTCGCCAGCGTCGGTTTCGACCATCGCTTGTGGCGCGACGAGCTCTTCCTGCCGCTGCTGCTGGTGGGCGAGGTGTCGTCACTGGACGAAGCCCTGACGCGCGCCAACGACAGCGACTACGGCCTGACGGCCGGCTTCTACGGCGCGACGAATGAGATCGACGTCTTCCTCGACCGCATCGAGGCCGGCGTCACCTACGTCAACCGGCCGCAGGGTGCGACCACCGGCGCCTGGCCCGGCTACCAGCCCTTTGGCGGCTGGAAGGGCAGCGGCAGCACCGGCAAGGCGATCGGCTCGTTCTGGTATCTGCCGCAGTATTTGCGCGAACAGTCGCAGACGGTGGTCGAGTAGCGGCCGGTGCGTTTTCGACGCAGCTTGGCCGCCAAGGCCTGAGGCACCGGCATCCCCCGCATGGAGACTGCAATGAAGACGAAGATCGGCATGATCGGCATCGGCCTGATGGGCCATGGCATCGCCAGCAATCTGCTCAGGCATGGCCATGAACTGGCGCTGATGGAACATGCCGGCAACCAGCCGCTGGATGCGCTGAAGGCCGCTGGTGCGCAGTCCTTCGGCAGCGCCGCCGAGGTGGCCGCTCGCTCGCAGGTGGTGATTCTGGTGCTGACCGGGTCGCCTCAGGTCGAGGCGGTACTGACGGGAGATGGCGGCGTGCTGTCGGGCCTGAAGCCCGGCAGTGTGGTGATCGACTGCAGCACCGCGATCCCATCGTCCACGCTGCGCATGGCGCAGGCCGTGCAGGTCGCCGGCAGCGCCATGCTGGACGCGCCGATGACCCGCACGCCGAAAGAGGCAGCCGAAGGCCGGCTGAACCTGCTGGTGGGCGGCGACGAGGCGCTGTTCAACACGTGGCGGCCGCTGCTGGCCTGTTTTGCCGAGAACATCACCCATGTCGGCACAGTGGGCGCCGGACACAGCATGAAGCTGTTGCACAACTATGTGTCGTTGGGATCGGTGACGCTGCTGGCCGAAGCCGCCGCCTGCGCCCAGCGGGGCGGCGTGGCCGCCGAGGTTTTCGTCGACGTGCTGGCCAAGGGCGGGGGCGGCGGTACCGCACTGGAACGCCTGAAACCCTTCCTGCTGGCAGGCGACCCTTCGGGGCTGCGCTTCTCGATCGCCAACGCGGCCAAGGATCTGGGCTACTACCAGACCATGGCGGCCGATGCCGGCGCGCAGCGGGCCATCGCCGCCGCGGTGCTGGGCACGCTGGAAAGCGCGGTCGCGCAGACCGATCCGGGCACGCTGCTGCCCGAATTGAGCCGTGTGCTGAGCGCCGGCCGGGCCTGATGCGACCCCTGCGCGCGGCGCCTGCCCGCCCTCAGCGGTCAATCACGATCGGCGTCCGCCCATCACCAGCATCAGGGCACCGACCACCACGGCACCAGCGCCGGCCCAGATCGGGATGTTGACGGATTGCTTCTCCTTCACCGACAACTCCACGGGCCCCAGCTTCACGGCCGTGGTGTCCTTGGTGTAGCTGAAGCCACCGTAGGCCAACGCCAGCACACCTGCCACCAGCAGGGCCAAGGCCACGATCCTGATTCCGTTCATGACATCCTCCTTCAGTTCTCGCCGACCGCCCGACCGAACAGGTGCAGGGCTCGAGTCAACGTCGCCATTGGACCGTCACCGACGACGCTACCACGTAGGACAAGGCCGCTAGCGCTTGCAGGCGAGGGCTGTGTCCTTCGGTAACTTGCGCTGTGTCAAGGGCATTTCACACGGCCGCCACTAGGCTCGCGGCTTTCCGACCTGCCCGAGGTGGCGCGGTTGCGCGCCTTTCGCCATGCACCCACCCCCTCCCCCTGCGCCAGTCCTGCGACCACTGCGCCTCGGCCAACGTGACCTGCTGCCCATCGTGCAAGGCGGCATGGGCGTCGGCATCTCGGCCCATCGTCTGGCCGGCAGCGTGGCGGCCGAGAACGCGGTGGGCACGATCAGCTCGGTCGACCTGCGCCGGCTGCACCCCGACCTGATGGAACGCACGGGCCACCTGCGCGTGGGTGACGAGGCCAAGCAGGCCATCAATGCCGCAAATCTGGAAGCGCTGGCGCGCGAGATCCGCGCCGCACGCACGCTGTCGCAGGGCCGCGGGCTGCTGGCCGTGAACGTGATGCGCGCCGTCAGCGAATACGCGGCCGCCGTTCGCACCGCGCTGGAAAACGGCATCGACGCGGTGGTGGTGGGCGCAGGCCTGCCGCTGGACCTGCCCGAGCTGGCGCAGGACCACCCGAAGGCGCTGCTGATCCCGATCCTGAGCGACGCGCGTGGTGTCGCGCTGCTGGTCAAGAAGTGGCAGCGCAAGGGTCGCATCCCTGACGCCATCGTGATCGAGCACCCGCGACTGGCTGGCGGCCACCTGGGTGCGGCCAAGGTCACCGATCTGAACGACCCGCGCTTCGATTTCGAGAACGTGATTCCGCAATCGCTGGACTTCCTGCGCCAGGCCGGCATCGAACGCGAAGTGCCCCTGATCGCTGCCGGTGGCATCCGCAGCTTCGAAGACATCACCCGGCTGCAGTCGCTGGGTGCGGCCGCGGTGCAGCTGGGAACACCTTTTGCCGTCACCACCGAATGCGACGCCCACCCCGAGTTCAAGCGTGTGCTGGCCGAGGCGCGCGACGAGGACGTGCTCGAGTTCGTCAGCGTGGCGGGCCTGCCCGCGCGCGCCGTCAACACGCCCTGGCTGCAGAACTACCTGCAGGCCCTGCCCCGACTGGAGGCCAAGACGCACAAGAAGCCGCGCTGCACGCTGGCCTGGGACTGCCTGGCGCAGTGCGGCCTGCGCGACGGCCTGCCCGGTTGGGGCCAGTTCTGCATCGACACCCAGCTGGCCGCGGCGTTGCGCGGTGATGTCAAGAAAGGCCTGTTCTTCCGCGGCGCCGGCACGCTGCCCTTCGGCCAGCGCATCGTCAGCGTGCCCGAATTGATCGCACGGCTGCTCACGCCCGCAGCCGCACCCGTACCCACTGCAGTTAGACCCGAAGTCGTGACCGCTTGACACAAACCGACCTTCGAAGCCTGGGCCCCGGCGGCCACCCTTGCGCAGGCGCAAGGATCGCAGTGGCAGCCGTTCGTACATTGTTCTTCACCCCCGCAGGGGTTGGAGGCACGCCATGTACCAACGCATCCTGGTTCCCGTTGACGGCAGCGAGCTGACCGATCGTGCGATCAGCGCCAGCATCGACCTGGCGCGGCAGTTGGGGGCAGCGATCACCGGCTTCGTCGCCGAGCCGGTGCCGGAGGTGCCCGACCTGCCCAGCAGCCCTTCGGGCATGCTGGGTGACGCCGAGGACGACGACGCACTGACCGCCGCCCACGCGCAGCAGGTGCTCGACCGCTTCGCGCTACAGGCGCAGGCTGCCGGCGTGTCCTTCGAAGGCCATCATGCCCAGGTGCCACGCATCGACAAGGCGATCATCGACGCCGCCGAGTCACGCGGTTGCGACCTCATCGTGATGGTCACACACGGCCGCGGCGCGTTCGGCGAATTTCTCTACGGCTCACAGACCAAGGCCGTGTTGGCGGGCAGTCGGCTGCCGCTGCTGGTTTTGCACTGAGCCCGCGCGCAAATCGCCGCAAGGCGGGTTGCGCCGGCTGATCAGCCGGCGATCTCGCGCCGCGGCTCAAGCGCCGGGCCGATCTTGAAGAGGCCACTCACGCGCGCCACTGGCTGGCCGTCGGCCTCGACCAGGCCCTGCATGAAGACCAGCGCCCGCGTCGTGCGCAACACCTGGGCTTCACCCTGCACCCAGACGCCCAGCGCCGCCGCGGCCAGGTAGTCGATCTGCAGGCTGATGGTGGGCAAGAAGCGCATGCCCACGTCGTGGTGGCGGTGCGCGGCCATCGGCAGCAGCATGTCGCAAAAGCTCGCCATCATGCCGCCATGGCAGTTGCCCAGCGGGTTGGTGTGCCGCGCCTCGACCCGAAATCCAAGCTGGAAGCGGCCCTCGTGCTCGCGCTCGAACAGCGGCCCGTTGTTGGCGATGAACTCGCCCCCCACGACGGCCGGCATGAACCCCGGCGGGATGTCGACGCTGGTGGCGCTCATTTCAGTTCATCGTCCACGTCGGCGCTGAAGTCGGCCTTCGACAGGCCGGCCGTGTCCGGATACAGCGCCGCGAAGTCGGCCACGATCTGTGCCAGCGGCATGTCGTCGAAGGCGCCGTGCTGGTTCACGTATTCCATGTGGCGGTTGCCGGCGCTTGTCGAAGGGGTGGTAGATCGAGTCGCTGCGGCCGTCGAAATCCAGCGGCAGCAGGCCGAAGCGCTGGCACAGCTCGATGTTGAAGGCCGGTGTGGCCTTCACCCAGGCGCCGTCGATCCACAGGTCGGCATAACCGTGCCAGATGTAGAGGTCGGTCTGCATCGATTGACGCATGCGTTCGGTGCTGAGGTGGTTGCGCACGTCGGCATAGCCCACGCGCGCCGGGATGCCTGCCGCCCGGCACACCGCGGCCAGCAAGGCGGCCTTGGGCACGCACCAGCCGAAGCCCTGTTCGATCACCGTGCTGGCGCGCATGCCTTGCGTCGACAGGTCGATGCGGTAGGGGTCGTAGCGAAAGCCGTCACGCACGGCCAGCGTCAGCGCAACGGCACGCTGGCGCACATCGTCGCCGCGATCATGCTGGTGCGCGAAGGCCTGCACGGCCGGGTGGTCGCTGTCGATCAGCGCCGTAGGCGCCAGGCAGGCGGGGGTCGGGGGGTTCGGGTTCACGGCAAGCAGCGAAAGCGTCGGACCCTGCAGTGTGCCTTGCTCGTGCCGCCCCTGCTGTCCGCTGCGCTACAGCGCAGGCATGGTGGCGATCCAGCCTTCGACCGTGTCCACCTCGGCCGGCAGGCCCTGCGCAGGCTGCAACGCGCACCAGGCGGCCTGCAGCAGGCACAGCACGGCGTCCAGCCGGTCGCCCGAGGCGTCATCGACCAGGCTTTCGCGCAGCGCATGGCCGAGCTTCAGGCGCAGCCCCAGCCGGGTCCGGCCCTGTTCCAGCCGTTCGACCATGTCCTTGCGTGTGATCAGACGGTCGGGCAGCGGGCTGTTCTTGTACGAACGACGGCCCACCAGCTCGAACGCCAGCAGACCGGGGTAGCCCTCGACCGCCAGACGCGCCGGGTCGCCGGCGTGCAAGCGCGGCAGCGTGAGGCCTGCTGCCAGCAAGCGCGACAGGCCCTCGTAGTACATGAAACCCACGGGCACGTAGCGGGTCTGCAGCGGGCTGGTCGAACGCACACCCGGCATGGCCGTGTCGCAGCGCCGGTGCAGCAGGCGCTGACCGGCTGGCCGCGCATTGCCCCAGGCATCGACCAGGCGGCGCCAGTCCATGCGCGTGGGGCAGCGCCGTTGCAGCTCGGCGATCACGGTGGCACTGTGGTTGCCCAGCTGCTGCGCGTCGACAAACGCACGTGGCAACCCGAAGGGAAAGTCGAATGCACCCAGCCAGGGGCCGGGGCGCTGCAACAGCTGCTCGAACGCCTGCAGGGTCGGCAGGCTCTCGACGTCCAGCAGCCGCAGCAGCCCGCGGTCGATGTGGCCGCGCGCCACGGTGATCGGCTTGCGCCGGCTGGGTGCGCAGCTGAAGTCGACACCGAGCAGCTGCAGGGTGGGCGCAACGCCTGGTTCAGGCGTGGCTGCAGAGACGGTGTGCATCGATCCATTGTGGCGTCGGGCGGCATCGACTGGGTCTGGCTGCGGCGCGCTACAGTGCGCGCGATGAACACCCCCAATTCCAACAATCCCGTGCTGGTGCAGGCCTGGCGCGGTGGCATCGTCGAGTCGGCGCACCGCGGCGCGCTGGCCATCGTCGATGTGCAGGGCAGCCTGCACACGGCACTGGGCGACATCGACCGCCCGATCTTCCCGCGCTCGGCGATCAAGGTGCTGCAGGCGCTGCCCCTGGTGGCCAGCGGCGCGGCCGACCTGCTGCAGCTGACCGACGAGGAACTGGCGCTGGCCTGCGCGTCGCACGCCGGCGAGGAGCGCCATGCACGCACCGCGGCGGCCATGCTGGCCAAGGCCGGTGTCGACGTCGACGCGCTCGAATGCGGCACACACTGGCCCTACAACGAAACGGCCGCACGCGAACTGGCGCGGCGCGGCGAAAGCCCCAGCGCATTGAACAACAACTGCTCGGGCAAACATGCCGGCTTCGTCTGCCTGGGCTGCCAGCTCAACGGCGGCCGCCAGAACCTGCGCGGCTTTCTCACCGGCTACGTGAAGCCCGACCATGCGGTGATGCGCGAGGTCAGCGCGGCCTTGCAGGCAGCCACCGGCTTCGACCTGTCGCGCAGCGCGCGAGGCACCGACGGCTGTTCGATCCCCACCCACGCGGTGCCGCTGCGTCACCTGGCGCTGGCCTTCGCACGCGTGGGCAGCGGCCAGGGGCTCAGCCCCGACCACGCGCGCGCCGCACAGCGGCTGCGCCAGGCCGTCGCGCGACAACCCTTCATGGTCGGCGGCACGGGCCGCTTCGACACGCGGGTGATGGAACGCTTCGGTGAACGTGTGTTCTGCAAGGTCGGCGCCGAAGGCGTGCACTGCGCGGCGCTGCCAGAGCTGGGTTTGGGCATTGCCATCAAGATGGACGACGGCAACAACTCGCGCGCCTGCGAGGTGGTGCTGGCGGCACTGCTGCAGCGGCTGCTGCCCCTGGCCGATACCGACGATGTGTTCCTGCGCGGGCTGGCCGACCAGACGCTGCGCAACTGGAACGGCATCGAGGTCGGGCGGCTGGCCGCCATCGAAGTCGATCGCGGCTGATGACCGGCCCGGCTTCAGGCAGGCGGCTCACCCATGGCGCGCGTCACGCGCGCCAGCTCGCTCAGCAGCGCGGCTTGCGGCGGCGCCTGGCCTTGCTGAATCGCCGCTTCGCATTCCAGCGCCAGTGCCTGCAGGTGCAGCGCACCCAGGGTCGCGGCAGCGCCACGCAATGAATGCAGGGCCGCGGCCTGAGCGGCCGGGTCGCTGGCCTGCAAAGCCGCCAGGCCACCGCCGTCGGCGCCATACAGGCGCACGAATTCGGCCTGCGCGCGTTCATAGGCCCTGGCATGCTGGCCCGGCAAGGCGGCTTCGATCGCCGCGTCGAACGCCATCGCCTGGCGGCGCACGGGCAGCCAGCGCAGCAAGGTCTCGAACAGGCCCTTCGGATCGACCGGCTTGCTGATGTGATCGTTCATGCCGGCGGTCAGGCAGTCGGCGCGGTCTTCGGCATAGGCGTTGGCGGTCATGGCCAGGATCGGCAGGTCGGCCCCGCCGGGCAGCGCGCGGATCTGCCGCGTGGCCTGCAGGCCGTCCATCACCGGCATCTGCACGTCCATCAGGATGAGGTCAAAGCGCTGCGCACGCGCCCTGGCCACCGCCTGCGCGCCGTCGTCGACGACATCGACCTGCAGGCCCACGGCCTGCAGCAGCGCCAGCGCCACCTCCTGATTGACGACGTTGTCTTCGGCCAGCAGCACGCGTGCACCCTGGTGCTCGCCGCGCAACCGACGCTCGACCTCGGCACGGTCGGGTGATGCCGTCAGGGATGCCACCAAGCCGATGGCCGGTGCCAGCAACGCGGGTGGCCCGGCGGCCGGCGCGGCGCCGTCGGACCACAGCCGAGCCAGCGCGTCCAGCAGCGCCGACGGCGTCACTGGCTTGACCAGCATGAGATCAAAGCCGGCGGCGCGCGCGCGCTCAGTGGCCCGCCCGACGTCGGCGGCCGTCAGCAGCAGGGCCGGCGGCAGCAGATGGCGCGCGCGCTCGCGCAGCCGCTGCAGCAACTGCACCCCGTCGCCGTCGGGCAGTCCGTCGTCCAGCAACAGCAGGTCGTACGGCACCACGGGCCCGTCGGCGGCGGTCCACTGCGCCAAAGCGGCGGCGCCGTCGGCGACAGCGTCCACTTGCAAGCCCAGGCGGCCCAGCATGCCGACCAGCGCCTTGCGCGCCATCGGCAGGTCGTCGGCGAGCAGCGCACGCCGCCCCTGGAACTGCACCAGCTTGCCGGTCTGGCGCGGCACCCGGGCCGCTTGCAGCCGGGCCGTGAACCAGAAAGTGCTGCCGCCCCCGGGTTCACTGCTGACCCCGATGTTGCCGCCCATCATTTCGGCCAGCCGACGCGTGATCGCCAGGCCCAGCCCGCTGCCGCCGAAACGGCGCGTGGTCGAGCCATCGGCCTGCTCGAAGGCCTGGAACAGGCGCTCAGCCTGCGCCGCGTCGACGCCGATGCCGGTGTCCTGCACCTCGAAGCGCGCCAGCAGGCCCTGCGCGTCGTCCTGCACCCGCTGGCAGCGCAGCACGATGCTGCCGCTGGCGGTGAACTTGGCAGCGTTGTTCAGCAGGTTCAGCAAGGCCTGCGACAAGCGCGTGGGGTCGCCATTCAGCCACTCGGGCAGGTGGTCGGTGTCGACCACCAATTCGACACCCTTGGCACGCACGCGGTCGGCCATGAGTGCGATCACGCGCGAGACCACGGTGTCCAGCGAGAAGTCGACCGCCTCGAGTTCGAGCTTGCCGGCCTCGATCTTCGACAGATCGAGGATGTCGTTGATGATGGCCAGCAGGTGTTGGGCGGCCTCGTCGATGCGCACCAGGCGCGCCGCCACATCGCGGTCACCGATCTCGCGGCGCAGCAGGTGGGTCAGGCCGACGATGGCGTTCATCGGTGTGCGGATTTCGTGGCTCATGTTGGCCAGAAAGGCGCTCTTGGCCTGGTTCGCCGCATCGGCGCGGTCACGCGCCGCCAGCAACTGCTGGTTCAGTCGCTGCAGGCCCAGCTCGGCCTGCTTGACGGCGGTGATGTCGGTCACCACGACGATGAAGCCGCGTACCGTGCCGTCGGTGTGCATGTCGGGGATGCCACTGGTCAGGACATGGACCTTCTCACCGTTGGCCTTGACCAGCTCGCGCTCGTAGTGCCGCGGCTCGCCGCGCAGCATGGCCTCGAGGTAGGGCAGGTTGCGCTCGAAGGCCTCCATGCCCACCACGTCGGGCAGGTACATGCCGATCATCTGCTCGGGCGATCGTCCATACCAGTCGATGTACGAGCGGTTGGCAAAACGGCAGCGATAGTCACTGTCCCAATAGGCCACCAGGCCCGGGATCGCATCGGCCACCGACTGCGTGAAACGGCGGCCGCGCTCCTGCTCCTGCAGTGCGGCACGCAGTTCGTCGGAACGCGCCTGCACCAGCTCTTCCAGGTGATCCCGGTGCTGCTCGAGCTCGCCCATCACCTGCAGGCGGTTCGTGATGTCGCGGCAGGTGTCCATCGACAGCCGGCGGCCGGCCGCCGCGATCGAGCAGGCCTGCACCTCCACGTCCACCAGGCTGCCGTCGAGGCGCCGAAAGCGCGTCGGCGTGGGCGGCAGGTCGACCGGCCCGCGCAACAGCGACAGGCGCTCGCGGTTGCCGTCGTAGCGCGTGTCCCAGTCCCACACGTGCAGTTGGCCGGCCTGCTCGACACTGCAGCCCAGCAGTCGTGCAAAGGCCTGGTTGCACTCGACCACGGCGCCGGCCTCGTCAAGCAGGACGACACCGTCACGCGAATGCTCGAGCAGGCTGGACCGCAGTTGCAGGCTGTCCTGCAGGTCGCGCCGCAGGCGACGGCTGTCGGTGACTTCGCGCCCGATGCCGAACATGCCCACGATGCGACCGGCAGCGTCACGCAGCGGCCCCTTGGTGACGAGGTACTCGCGCTCACCGTCCGGGCCCTGCCAGCGGTCATCGAACTGCAGCGTGCAGCCCTCGGCCAGCACGCGCGCGTCCTGCGCTCGGATCTCGTCGACACGCTCGGGCGCCTGGAAGGCAGCACCCGTGTGGCCGATCACTTGCTCGCGCGTGACACCGAAGGCCTCGCAGGCGCGGTCGTTGAACAGCAGATAGACGCCGTGGATGTCCTTGGCGAAGATCTGATCCTGGCTGCCTTCGGCGATGGCCGCGTACAGGCCGCTCTGCGACAACACCAGGGCCTGCTGGCGCAGACGCAGCCACAGCATCAGCGCGAGCAGCAGCAGCAAGGCCGCCGGCACGGCCCAGGCGGCGTCGCGCAGCGTGGCGGCCCACACCTGCTGCGCTGCGACGCCAACGCTGACCAGCCAGGGCGTACCGGCCACCCGCACCAGGGACACGATCACCGGCTGCCCGTGTTCATCGACCAGGTTCTGTGCTTCGGTGGCCGGGCCGCGGGCGGCATCCAGCGCGGCGCCCAGTGCGGCGCCAGTCAGCGTCCAGCGGCGCGGTGGCACCGGGCCCGGCGGCTGCAGCATGATCTCGCGCAGCGACTGGGCATCGGCCAGCCACAAATGGGCCTGCAGCCCGCCGGTCAGTGCGTCGATGCGGGCCTGCCAGCTGCGTTGCAGGTGGCGAGCATCTATCACCAGCAGCACCGCCACCCGCGGCGGCGTGCCGCTGTGCTGCAGCGGCACCAGCAGTTGCAGCAGGCCCGGCGCGTCGGCATCGACATCGACGAATTGCGGCTGACCGCTGGCCAGGGCGCCCTGCAGCGTGCTGCGCACGGCCGGCGTGACCGACACGCCGCCGCTGCCGAGCGCGACGCGGCCCTGTGCGTCGAGCACGGCCTCGCGGTCAGCGGCACTCTGCGCCCCCAGTTCGTGCAGGCGTTCCAGCAGCCGCGCGCCGGCAGCGGGGTCGCCCGCCAGGTACTGGCGGTGCAGGTCGAGCAGGTGCGCGCTGGTGCCGATGAAGCGCGCTTCGATCAGGCGCTGCGCACGCCAGGCCTGCACATCACGCGCCAGCAGCGCGGACTGAAGCTGCACCTCGTGTCGAGCCGATTGCAGGTGTTGCTCATGGCGCCAGATCAGCCCGGCCACCAACATCAGCAGCACCAGCACCGTCGCCAGCAAGGCCTGCGTGCGCGCGGCGCCCTTCGAGGCCTCGAGCGCACGGCCCGGCGCAGACACCATTCAGCCGACCCTGCCGCGGGTCGGTCGCGCATCAGCCCAGTGCCGGCAACACCGGTCGACCGTGCTGAGCAACGCGCCCTGCATGGGCAGGCATGAAGAAGTGATGTGGCGGTGCATCGCCTGAAAGGCTCGAAGGCATGATGACCGCCCCATTGTGCCGGCCGTGGCGCGGGCAGCCAGCGCGGGATTGCCCGCAGGCCTGGGGCTCAGGCGTCGGGCGCCGACACCGCGCCGCCCAGCAGCGGAATGCTGCCCTCGGCGCCGGCCAGCAGGCCGGCACTGCTGTAGATTCCCAGCTTGGCGCGCGTGTCGGCGATGTCCAGGTCGCGCATCGTCAGCTGGCCGATGCGATCCGCGGGCGTGAAGGCGCCCTCGACCTTTTCCATGCTCAGGCGTTCGGGCTTGTAGGTCAGGTTGGGGCTGCTGGTGTCGAGCAGCGAATAGTCGTTGCCGCGGCGCAGTTCGAGCACCACCTCGCCGGTCACGGCGCTGGCCACCCAGCGCTGGGCGGTCTCGCGCAGCATCAGCGCCTGCGGGTCGAACCAGCGGCCCTGGTAGAGCAGGCGGCCCAGGCGGCGGCCGTTGCTGCGGTACTGCTCGATGGTGTCCTCGTTGTGGATGCCGGTGACCAGCCGCTCGTAGGCGATGTGCAGCAGCGCCATGCCGGGCGCTTCGTAGATGCCGCGGCTCTTGGCCTCGATGATGCGGTTCTCGATCTGGTCGCACATGCCCAGGCCATGGCGGCCGCCGATGCGGTTGGCCTCCTCGAACAGGGCCACCGCGCTGGCGAAGGTCTGGCCGTTCAGCGCCACCGGCTGGCCTTGCTCGAAGCGCACGCTCACCTCTTCGGCCTTCACGGCCACGTCGTCGCGCCAGAAGGCCACGCCCATGATCGGGTTGACGATGCGGATGCCCTTGTCCAGGAACTCCAGGTCCTTGGCCTCGTGCGTGGCGCCCAGCATGTTGGAGTCGGTGCTGTAGGCCTTCTCGACGCTCATCTTGTAGTCGAAGCCGGCGGCGATGAGGTATTCACTCATCTCCTTGCGTCCGCCCAGCTCATCGATGAAGGTCTGGTCAAGCCAGGGCTTGTAGATCTTCAGCGACGGGTTGGCCAGCAGCCCGTAGCGGTAGAAGCGCTCGATGTCGTTGCCCTTGTAGGTGCTGCCGTCGCCCCAGATGTTGACGCCGTCCTCGCGCATCGCCACCACCAGCGAGGTGCCGGTGACGGCGCGGCCCAGCGGCGTGGTGTTGAAGTAGGTGGCGCCGGCACTGCTGATGTGGAAGGCCGCGCTCTGGATCGCAGCGATGCCTTCGGCCACCAGCTGCGCACGGCAGTCGACCAGTCGCGCCAGGTCGGCGCCATAGGCCAGCGCCTTGCGCGGAATCTCGTCGTAGTCGGTCTCGTCGGGCTGTCCGAGGTTGGCGGTGTAGGCACAGGGGATGGCGCCCTTGGCGCGCATCCAGTGCACGGCGGCACTGGTGTCCAGGCCGCCGCTGAAGGCGATGCCGACGCGTTGACCGACGGGCAGGGATTGCAGGATGTTGGCGGGCATGGTGACGATGACGTTGGCAAGCGAAAGGGCGTGCGTTCAGGCACGGATTGTCGCCCGAGCCCGCCAGCGCTCAGCGTGGCGCGCACAAACGTGAAACTGAATCCGTGGCCTCGATCGCCTCTCGCCCAAGTTGCCTCGCGGGCATCAGATTTTGGCGTGCACTGTGCAGTCATTTGGCGTTTTTCGACGCGGTCTCGTGGCGTTTGCGAGCGTTGGCGGCCTGAATCCCGCACGCGAGCCACGAATTTACTGTCCTGGCCGCGTGTAGGCACGGCTTTGTCTGTCCTGCGGGGCCTTGGGCGAAGTGCAGGTACTGTATGAACCCATCGGACAGCGTCGCGCGCCGCGCTCGCTACGGTGCCGCAGCCAACTGCGCATGCAGCCGTTTGAACACCGTGGCCGCGCGGTCGTTGGCACCCAAGCCGAGGACCAGGCACCGCCCATGTTCGATGAGCCTGCCGGCACGGTAGATCAGCTCCTGCATCACGGTCTTGATGCGCCGCCGCTTGGCCGGGTACCGCACCGGGGCGTCGGGCCCGAGCAGTCCGCTCTGACCCATCAGGCGCAGGATGTTCATCGTCAGCGCGGCAAGTTCGCACACCAGCGCGTTGGTGTCGAACTTGCCCGAGGGCAGCCGCGTGAGGTCCAGGTCGGTCTTGAACTCGGCGTGGAACTGCTCGTGCGTGCCGTGGTCGGCGTACAGCGCGATGATCTGTTCTGCCCCATGCCGGCCGGCAGCGTCGTCGTCCAGCCGTCGAGTTCGTACTCCGGCACGATCAGGTGCTGGCCGCCGCCGGCGATGGTGCGCTCGATCAAGCGCAGCACCCGGCGCACCGGGCGCTCCACACCGGCCACCGCCACAGCCTGCTCCCACAGCGCGACGCGCTTGCCCACGCGGGGACGCGCCCACCGCACGGCACCCACGGTGTTGATCGCGGCATCGATCTGGGCGGCCATCTCGACGCGGTCGGTACTGCGCGTGTTCCACTTGATGATCCAGTCCACCTGCGGCAGCCCCGGCCGATTCGTGCGCTGGTTCATCGATTCCAGGCAACCCATCAGCGCCGCAGAGTTGAAGCCCGAGTCCAGCCGCGCCAGCAGCGGTGCCTTGGGGCCCGCCGCACTGAGCCGCTGGGCCAGTGGGATCACGCGCAGCAGGTTGTCCTCGGTGTGCTTGGCCGAATGCTGTGTGCCCGGGCGCAGCGACAACTCCAGCGCAGAACCCGTGCGAGCCGATGTACGACGCAAGCGGACAGTAGCCGTCCACGCCGGCATAGGTGCGCCCCACACCTTCCTTGGCCGTGCCGCCGTTGTCTCAGCAGGGGAAGGGGCACCTGCACCCCTGCGTCGCGAAGGTGTCGATGTCCACCGCCAGCCACCCGCAGGGCAGCACCCCGTAGTCCGGCGCCCGATGCGTCAACAGCGTCTCGATCATCGGCAGCACGTGCTGCGACAGCGCGCTGGCCTGCGCGTCCATGCGCTGGCGCAGCGTGGGGCTGGACGGCAGCAGCGTGATGCCCAGTGCGTGCTTGTAGAACTTCTCGCCCCGGTGGTTCTCGATGGCGTCGAAGTCGCTCTTGCCCTGTGCCAGCAACCCCAGGTAGCTGCGCACGATGTCGCTGTTGCTCACGCCAGTGCGCACCGGCTGTGCCGCGTCCAGCCGCGCCAGCACCGGCGCCAATGTCTTCAGGTGGTGTCCCACCAGGGCCAGGCCGGCCACAGGAGTGAGGTCGTAATCGAGTTGCTTGACTTCGATTGCGCGCATGCCCGTGATTGTCCAAACAACCCACGCATCCGCACAGCCAGCTTCACCCCGAGGGTGCTTTGTCACCCAGGCGAGGTCACGGATTTAGGCTAGAATCTTTCGCAGCGAAGTACAAGTTTGCATTCTCTTTTTTTGGACCTCCGATAAGCACACTGGCGATCTACGCATTATCCGCACGCGGATGCTGCCAAACGGATCAAAGATTCGGGCGCTGACGCTGATTAGGTCGTTGTCGACGATGCGGGAGAACTCAGCAGAAGGAACGAGCTATGAGCGACAGTGGCGGTGCCGGGATCCTGAGAATGAACGCTACGGCGCGCAGTGCGCGTATGTGGGCCAAATCCACGACATGGCTAGCGGGAATTTTCCTATTCGGCGCTATGGTCGCGCCGGCGCAAGCGCAATCCTTCCCAGAGAAGCAAATTCGGATTGTCGTTCCCTTCGGGCCGGCCAGTTCGACCGACAAGATCGCCAGGGCGCTCGCCGATGGCCTGCAGGAGACCGCGAAGGCCAAAGTTCTGGTGGATAACAAGCCGGGTGCGAATGGTTCAATCGCGGCGCAAGCAGTGGCTCAAGCCCAGCCTGACGGGTACACGCTAATACTCGCCACTAATTCAACACATGCAGCCAATCTGAGCTTGTTCCGCAAGCTCAACTACGATCCCTTGAAGGACTTCGAGCCAGTCACACCACTTGCGACGGCAGGACTTGTCTTAGCGGTGCCGTATGGGTCCGAAGCAAAAAGTCTTGGTGAATTGACTAAGTGGGCTAAAGGTCGGTCAGGCAAGGTGAATTCGGGGAGTGGCAGCGCCACCAGTCGCGCCTCCGCCAGGCTCTACGCGGTGATGGCCGGAATCGACGCGGAGGACATCCAATACAAGAGCTTGCCCGACGCCGTGCTCGAACTGATGGGGGGGCGCCTGGATTTCGTATTCGCCGACCCCGGTCAGCTCGTGCCTCTTGCCGAGGGGCGCAAAGTTCGACTGCTCGCTGTGACGACGACCCGCCGTTTGCCGGTCGTGCCGGAAGTTGAGACTATGCAGGCGCTCGGATTCTCGGGTTTCGATCTCTCCGCTTGGTTCGCGGTTTTCGCTCCGGCGGGAACACCACGCGAAACGGTGGACCAGCTGAACCGCATGATGAGTGTGGTAATCCAAACCCCCCGTTTCAAGGAAACGATCCGACAACTTGGTGGCTACGAGCAGACTGGATCTCCGCAACAACTTCGAGTGCAGCAAGAAGCAGAAATTGCCAAGTGGGCCGGTGTCGTCAAAACGGCGCGCATCGAGCCTCAGTAGGGCTGTGCACTCGTCACCAATCCTAATTCAGCTATTGGAGAAACCTGTGGTCATCGTTCAAGTCAACTACAAATACGCTGGCGACCCGGTGGAATGGGCGAAGAACTACACCCAGGAACGCGCGGAAATGTTCGTCAATCTTCCTGGGTTGAAATGGAAGATCTGGCTCGATGGACCGGACGAAAAAATGACCGGTGGCCTGTATCTTTTTGAGGACCGAAGCTCTGCCCAGAGCTATGTCGATGGTCCGATGCTGGGCAGGCACAAAAACAATCCCGCGATATCTGAGTTGCAGGTTCGCATATTTGACACCCGCGACGAGATGACCCGCGTTACCCGCGGGCCCATTTTTGGCGATTGACTTGGGAAGTGCGTGCCTCCTGTCCATGCACCATCTGGAATACCTCCTGTAGCCCGGCTCCGCGCGCAAGATGCGCACTCGTCCTGGTGCGCCAATCAATCGAAACATTGAATCCCTTGTGCATGTTGCCCGTCAACACCCGCAGGGACGGTCGGCTCGTTTGCGCCGACACGGTTTTGTCGTCAATGGTCAATGAAGTCACTCGGTCATTTGTGCCTCTCGCGCTAAAACTCGACTGTAGGAAAATGGCGACAACCACTGTCGGTTCCAGCCGTCGGCAGGAGCAGTGTGGCAAGCACAGCAGGTTCGTACCCAACGCACGGCAAAAGATCCGCCAGGCCAGGGACGAGAAGGTCGAGCTGAGGGCATACCACCCGCGGTGGCCGGCCCGCTTCAAACAAGAGGCAGGGAGCATAGGAGTTTTGCTTCGTCAGAAGAATCTGTGGGCGAGTTTTGGCTCCGGAAGCCTGCCAAGCACGTGATACAGAGAGAGCTCGGCGATTCTGAAGGTCCGATAGCCGTACGCTTTTCTCAGTGTGACTTTGGCCTTGTTGTTCAGGTTCAAGCCCTCGATGACGCCGCTGGAGAACTGCTTCTTGGCCCTGAAGTAGTTGAGCAGCAGTTCCCGGTGCGCGCGCACGGTGCGGGCAAACCTCTTCACCGGCTCGATGCGTGAGCGCATCGCCCGCTTGCATCAGGCGTCCAGGAATTTGGCCGCCCAGGCTGGCGAGTCGTACTCCCAGAACAGCTGGAACTCTTCCTTGAGCAAGTAGGCCCGCACGCTCTTCAGGTTGTAGGCCAGCAACTCGCGCAGACTGACGTTTTGCTTGTCGGTCAAATTCTCCGGCCGCTTGAGCAGGCACCAACGCTTGTTCTTCAGCACCGGTTCGTAGCCCTCGCGAACCATGCGGCGTGCCTCGCCTGCGCGCACCTCGTCCAGCGCCTTGTTGAGCTTGGCCACCATGTGGAAGCGGTCCAGAATGTTCAGCGCCTGCGGGCAGTGCTTGGCGATGACCTCCAGGTAGGGCCGCCACATGTCCGAGCAGACGAACTCGACCTTGCCGGCCAGTTCCTCACCGATGAGGGCGAAGAACTTGTCGAAGCTGCGCTTGGTGCGGTCCTTGCCCACCCACAGCAGTCGCACGCAGCCGACCTCAATCTGGTAGACCAGCGTCAGGAACTTGTGGCTCTTGCCGATGTGGATCTCGTCGACGCCGATGGCGCGCAAGGCCCCGAGCTCAGGATGCGCCAGTCCCCACTGAACGACATATTCCACCGCATGGCAGACCTGATCCCAGGTCGTGCCGAAGCTCGAGGCCGTCTCCTTCCACGACGGCTTGCGCGCCCAGTGCGCCAGGTACAGCATGTAGGCCTTGGTCAGACTGTGTTTGCCGATGGCCCAGGGTACCGACTCCACCTTGACGCCACAATCGCGACACTGCACCCGCCGCATGGCATACAGCAACATCACGGCATAGCCCCAGATCGGGATGAACTCAAAGCGCCGCACGGGCAGCAAGTCGTATCCCGGCGCGGCTTTGCCGCAGCATGAGCAATGCGGCTTGGAGCCGCGGCGCGGGCGAACGTCGACCTCGATGGTGTTGGTGGTCTCGACCAGCCGCACGGCAGCGTAGACGAAACCTGGAAAGTGGTGGCAGGCATTGAGCAAGCGAGCGAGCAACATGGCCAACTCCGGTGGCGGCACCCAGGGCGCGATCAGCCTCGATCCGCAGCACGCACAGCGCCTGTACCAGGCCGTCCCGGACCTCGATGACTGGCCTCGATCCTGGCACGTCGATCCCGCAGACATCCCCGTGGGCCAGCAGATCGTCCAGGTGCTCACGCCGTTCCTGCTGCAGCTGCTGGATCAGGGCCTGGCCAAGACAACCTTGCGCCGGCATCGCGACAACCTCTGGACGCTCGGCGGTGAACTCATCCGGCGCCGCTACGACGACGAACTCGCCAGGAAGAACGTCAAGGACGCCCTGCGACAACTCATCGAAGGCGATGGTGGGCCGCTGATGTGGCCGCGCATCACCGAGCCGGAACAGGACTCGCTGGACGCTACCTGTCGCAAGCTCAATCGCTTCTTGCACGAATCGGCTGCAGGCACGAGAGCCGACTGACGCAACGTCCAACGCCTATGCGCAGCGTCAACTGTCTTGGCGCTCCCACGCGGGTGTATCGCGGCCTGCGGCGCAGAGTTGTCCACGGCGGCGGGCGGTCGGCGCTTGCGACGAACCGACCGACCGACGCGGTGGGCAACTCGTCTCCGAGGCTCAGGACGGCCGAAAGCCGCCCACAAATTGTCCGGAAGATCCACTTTTTCTATCTGCAACACGGGCGCAGCGCCTTCGCCACGTCAGCCTGGTACGACACCTGGACGGCCAACATCGACACCATCACCAGCCTTTCGTTGTCGATCGACGGGCAGCTGGCCACGAGCCCCTTCTGCCCAACCCGCCAGCTGCCGACCGGCACCGACGCCTTTCGATCCGACCAGGGCTGGGTGTCCTTGTCTGCCAAGTTCATCGTCTACGACCTGGGCCGGCTGGCCTACTGCGCCGAAGAAGATCTGGACGAATGCGGCTACTCTGATGTCCCGCACCCGATGCCCATGGCCATCTTCACGGCCCGCTATTCGGGTGACGACGAACTGCCGCTCGACTTCAAGTACGAGGGCAACCTGAGCTTTCAGGTCACTGCCGGACATCGTTACCTGGCGGTCGGCACCCTCAACCTGGAAGCGACGAACGGCGGCGAGATCGACTTCTTCAACACTTTTCGGCTGAGTGGCGTAAACGCACCGCGCGGCGCGCTGTTCTCGGGCGGCGCCAACGGCGACCTGGTCGGCTACTTTGACCGCACCGACCCGGGCGGCAATGACGTGCCCACGCCCGCCACGCTGTGGCTGTTGCTGGCGGCAGGCGCAGCCGCGCGAATCAGCCGGTCCCGTTCACGGCACTCATGATCGCGGCACTGGCCGGCCCAGGTTCGGCGCCCAACATCAGGCGCCAGCGTTCAGCGGCTTCGCGGTAGAGCGTGGCGGCGAGCACGCGCTCGCCGCTGTGCAGGCAGGCCTGCAGTGCGGCACGCAGCACGGCTTCAGACAGTGGCAGCACGCCCAGGGCGCGCCGGTAGGCCGACAAGGCCAGGGTCCACTGGCCGGCCTGTTCCATCGCGGCGCCGCAGCGGCACACCAGGTGTTCAAGCCGTGCCTGTAGTTGCTGGCGCCGCTGCAGCAGCAGTACGCCTACGCGCTCGCCGCTGAGCAAGGGCTGCTCGTACAAGTCCAGCACCGCATCCAGCGCTGCCGCCGGGTCTGACAGAGGCGACCCATCGCACAGGCCTTCCAATGCACCGACATCGGTCCACACCAGGGCCGTGTGCAAGGCCGCACAGCCGTCGGCAACCACGACCGAGTCGCTGCTGCGCAGCAGCTTGCGCAGGCGCGAGACCGCCATGTCGAGCGAGGCCCGCGGCGCGTCGGCGTCGGTCGACGGCCACAGGGTATCGATCAAGGTCTCGGTGGGCAGGGAACAACCGCCATGAGCCGCCAGCACGGCCAACAACTCCAGCGGCTTGCGCTGGGCTTTGCCACGGTCCGCGAGCACACGATCGTCATGTTCGATGCGCAGGGGCCCGAGCGCACGCACGCGCAACAGCCAAGGCCAGTCTTCGACGCTCTCGCCGGGTGGCACCAGGCGCCGCTCGCGCACCATGGCGCGCAGGAACTCGACATCCTGGCGCGCTTGCAGCCCGATCTGGGCACAAGCCGCGACCAGCCTTGGAAAGTACGGCAGGAATCGCTTCCACGACAGTGCGGCGGCGGCCCGCAAGGCCGACAGCACCGGGTCGACGATGGCCGGATCGCGGCTTCCCGGCGCGGCGCCTTGCAACCGACGTGCGGCCTGCAATGACGCGGCAATGGCCAGAGCGACTTCGGCCTGCGCGCCGGTTTGCGCACGCTGCAGCACCACGATCTCGGCCTGGGCATCGTCCCAGCGGTCGAGGCCGGCCAGGGCATAACTGCGCAGTTCATGGTAGACGCCGCAGTCGCGCTCAGGCACTTCGACGTCTCGCGCCACGGCCAGCGCCAGGTCGATGCGCGACAGCGCGGCATCCCAGCGACCACGCTGCATCAACAGCACAGCCTGCCCAAACAGACCGCGCGGCAGCAGCCCCGGTCGCAGGTGCACGCGCAGGGCCTCGATGCGCTCGAACAAGCGGTCTTGCCGTGCCGTGTCTTCGGCGGCCGGCGCACGCTGCAGATCGGACAGCAGCAGCCCCAATTGCAAGGCCGCCCGCCAGCCGGCATCCGCTGGTCGATCGGTGGCGCCTTCCTGCACCCGTTGCCGGATCTCGTCGCGGCAGGCCTGCGCGCCGTGCGGGTGGTTCCAGTAGTCGAGGCAATGTGCCAGCAATAGCAACCAGCGCACCCGCCATGCCGGGCTGGGCGGTGACTGTGCCTGCTCACCCGCGACCAGGGCCACCTCACGCTCGCACCGGGCCTCGTCGTTGAGCATGCCAAAGTAGTCGTACAGCATCTTTGCCTACAGCGCACCTTCATCGCCGGGCGGCCAGGTGCCGGCCCGCAAGGTGTTGAGCAGTCGGTCCGCGGCGCCGCTGGCCGATGGTGAGTCATAGGCCCAGGCGTGGTCGAGCGACGGCTGCAGCACCAGTGCGGCATCGATGCGGCCGCGGTCGATGTCACGCTCGACCTGCGCCATCGATGTGCGAGCGACATTGAAACGGTCGATCCAGCGCCGCAGCACGCGAAAATCAGCAAACTCGACGCCCATGGACAACAAGGCCGCGGCCGAAAGCAGTGCCTGCGTAGTCTCATCGCCGCCCGAATGCGCTTGCTGCCAGGCGTCTTCGAGCGGCCGGCGGGCCAGCGCGTCGTCAACCAGCAGAAGGGCGAAACTGGAATCGACAAGCGGCGTGTTCATGGACTTGTGGATGTGCTGCCGGCCACACCCGCAGCCCTTGACTGTCGGGGCGACAAGGCGGCGAGCATATCGCCGCTCTGCACCCGGCTGCACACCCCTCGGGCGAGCGGCAAGATCGGCCTTTGACGTTCGAACCCGGTCGGCGGCAGCCTCAGCGCCACGGGCCATTGACGCCCCGGCTGCGCTGTGCATCATCGATCGACGATGAAGATCCTGGTTCTCGGCGCCACCGGCGCACTCGGCCGCCCGCTGGTGAAGGCCCTGCGCGCGCAAGGCGTCGACGTGCGCGCGGCCTGCCGCCATCCCGAGGCCGGGGCCGATCTGGCTGCGCTGGGTGCCGACGTGATGGCGGCCGATCTCACCGACCGCGCGTCCCTGCAGCGCGCCTGCGCTGGCGTCGACCGGCTGACCATGGCTGCGCACGGCATGCTGGGCCGCGGCCGCTGGCGGTCGGACGCGGTGGACGACGCCGGCGTGCGCACGCTGATCGAGGTCGCCTGCGACGCTGGCGTGCAGCGCCTCGTCTATTGCTCGGCGTTGGGCGCCGCGGCCGACCACCCGGTGGACTTCTTCCGCACCAAATACGCGATCGAACAAGCGCTGGCTGCCAGCCGTCTGCCGCAGGTGGTGGTGCTGCGGCCCAGCGCCTTCATGGAACACCATGTGCACGGCTTCAACGGCCTGTCGCTGCTGAGCAAAGGCAAGGTCGACCTGATCGGGCCGGGCAGCAAGACGCGCAACTTCGTCGCCGCCAGTGACGTGGCGCAGATCGCCTTACACGCACTGCTGGACGACCCCGCCCCGTTTGCTCGACTGGACATCGGCGGCCCCGACCACGCGAGCAACGCCGAGGTGGCGGCGCTTTATTCGCGCCTGGCTGGCGTGCCGCTGAAACTGAACCACCTGCCGCGTGGCGCTGCACGCATCATTGCCGTGCTGGCGCGGCCGTTCAACCCCGGGCTGGCGCGCATCATGGGCCTGTTCGCGCTGCCCGACGATGCGTTCAGCGAGCGCTTCGTTGGCGCGGCCGAGCTCGAAGCGCGCTTCGGGCTGCGGCTGACACGGTTGGACGAATTCGTGCGCGCTCAGGTCCAGGCCTGGCGCGCGGCCTGACGGCCGCCTTCAGAATTCGGCAGCGGCGCCGACCGGGCCTAACTGCTGACGCTGCACGAAGCGCTGCAGGCTCTGCTGCCAGGGGCGCAGCGCCATGCGCAGTGACGACAGCACTGTGGTGCGCGACGGGCCGGTCTTGCGGCCTGCCGGCGGTGAACCGTCGCCCCCATCGCGGCTGTACGGCACGGCCGGCGCGACAACGGACCGATCGAAACGCTGCGGTCGGTCGCTCGGGCGACCCACGCCCAACCACAGGGCGCCATAGAACGCACTCAGCGGGGCGTCCTGACCGGCGCTGAGCACGATCATCTGGTCGCGGTCGAGGTCGATCGTGCTGACGGTGGTTGGTCTGCGGTTCATGTCGATTTCCGGTTGGCCGACGCAGCGGGCGTCGATGGCCGAATTGGATACGGGTTTCCATGGATGGACAAACGAAAGTTCTGCATGGGATTGATGCGCGGCGTGCATCTGGCGGTAAGCCCTAAGATCGGCGCCGCGCTCCCGTCCACCTCCCCCGCCCTGCCTTGCCCACCCTGATTCCCACCGCGCCCTTGCTGCACCGGCTTCCGAACGGCGTGCGCCTGCTCGTGATCCCGATGCCGCAGCTGTCCACCGTGGTGGCCAGCGTCTTCATGCACAGCGGCAGCCAGCACGAGTCGGCGCGCGAGTCGGGCATCAGCCACGCCGTCGAGCACATGGTCTTCAAGGGCACGGCCTCGCGCGACGCGCGGCGCATCAACCTCGACGCCGAGCGGCTGGGTGCGGAGGTCAACGCGCACACCGACAAGGACCACACGGCCTTCCACATGCGCGGGCTGCCGCAGCACCTGGCGCAGTTCGTGCCGATGCTGGCCGAGCTGGTGCTGACGCCCACCTTCCCGGCCGACGAGCTGGAGCGCGAGCGCGAGGTGCTGCTGCATGAATTCACCGAGGACGACGACGACCCGCTGTCCACCGCCTTCAAGCTGTTCGACAAGCAGTGCTGGGGCAAGCACCCGGTGGCGCAGCCGGTGATCGGCAGCCGGCGCAACCTGCAGCGCTTCACACGCGACGAACTGGTGCATTGGGTGCGGCGCCACTACACGGCCAGGCGCTGCGTGGTCGGTGTCGCCGGCCCGGTCGACCCCGACGAGGTGCTGCGCCTGGTGCAGTCGGCCTTTGCCGGCATGCCGGCTGGCGACGAAGACGCGGCGGTGCCGGCGCCGGCCTGGCAGGGCGGCGTGGCCAGCAAGCGGCTGGACGGCTGCAGCCAGTCGCACCTGGTGCTGGGTTTTCCGATCGCCGCCCGCGCCGCCGACGACCCCACCGCGATGGTGGCCGCAGCGGTGCTGGGCGACGGCATGAGTGCGCCGCTGCTCGACCAGCTGCGCGAACAGCGGGGTCTGGCCTACTACGCCGCCTGCTCGGCCGACGTGATCGACAGCGCCGGTCAGTTCGTGGTCGAGCTGTCCACCTCGCCGCCGCAGCTGGACGCATCGCTGCGCGAGCTGGCGCGGCTGTTGCGCCAGCACGCCGAGGCCATCGACCCGGTCGACCTGGAGCGTGCACACAACCAGATCGTGGTGCGCCAGCTGCGTGCGCTCGAGCGGCCGCTGCGCCGGCTGGAGGATGCGGCGCTCGAGGTCTTTGCCTTCGGCCAGCCGCGCGACGCCGCCGACATGCTGGCGCGCATCCAGCGCGTGGACGCTGCAGCGTTGCGCCACCAGTTCGCGGCCATGCTGAACGCCGGCGGCGCGTTGGCGCTGGCCGGCAAGCTGCCGCGTGCGGCCAGCGAGCGTGCACTCGAGGCGTCGCCAGGGTTGATTCGGGCCTGAGCCCGCCGCCGGCGACCACAATCGGGCCATGACGATCCCGACCCCGTTGACCGACCCCGCGCGTCTCGCCAGCGCCCGCGCACTGGCACGGCCGCTGCTGGCGCAGCTGCGCCAGCACTTCGACGCCGCCGTGCGCCGCGTGGCTGACCTGTGTGCGGTGGATGGCCGGCTCGACGCCGGCCGGCTCGATGATCGGCAATGGGTCTGCCACGAGCTGGCCCTGGCCTGCGCCGATCTGCTGGCCGCCGAAACCACGATCGAGCAGGCGTCGCCAGCGTCGGCCATCGACGCCGCGCTGGCCCTGGTGTTCGCCTGCGATGCCATCACGGCGGTCGTGGCCAGGCTGCAAGGCATCGCGCTCGATACGGACGATGACGTCGAAGGCCTGCATGCACTGGCCGGCAGCGCCGAGCTGACACGATTGCGCCGCGCCAGTGCCGGCGCCGCCGATCTGGCTGAACTGGGCCGCGCGGTGGCCGCCGCCAGCGCCGAGATCGGCCAGGTGGCACTGGACGAGACGCTGTCGATGGCGCAGGCCAGCTTTCGCCGCTTTGCGGCCGACGTGGTGGCGCCACTGGCCGAGCAGATCCACCGCCACGACCTGACCGTGCCCGAGACCTTGCTGCAGCCGATGCGCGAGATGGGCGTGTTTGGGCTGTCGATCCCCGAATGCCATGGCGGCAGCGCTGGCGCGGGAGGTGACGCGCTGATGATGATCACGGTCACCGAGGCGTTGTCCGAGGCCTCGCTGGCGGCTGCGGGCAGCCTGATCACGCGGCCCGAGATCCTGTCGCGCGCGCTGCTGGCCGGCGGCACCGACGGACAGAAGGCCCACTGGCTGCCGCGCATCGCGGCCGGCGACCCGCTGTGCGCGATCGCGATCACCGAGCCCGACTTCGGCTCCGATGTCGCCGGCCTGTCGCTGAAAGCCACGCGCACCGCCGGTGGCTGGCACCTGAACGGTGCCAAGACCTGGTGCACCTTTGCCGGCAAGGCAGGGCTGCTGATGGTGGTGGCGCGCACCGACCCCGACAAATCCAGGGGCCACAACGGGCTGAGCCTGCTGCTGGTCGAGAAACCGTCGTTCGAGGGCCATGCCTTCGAACACACGCAGGCCGGCGGTGGGCGTCTGGGCGGCCGCGCGATCCCGACCATCGGCTACCGCGGCATGCATTCCTTCGACCTCACGTTCGAGAATCTGTTCGTGCCCGACAGCCACCTGGTCGGCGGCGACGCCGGGCTGGGCCAGGGCTTCTACTACACGATGGCCGGCATGATGGGCGGGCGGCTGCAGACGGCGGCGCGCGCCTCAGGCGTGATGCGCGCCGCGCTGACGGCGGCCATCCGCTATGCGCACGACCGGCGCGTCTTCGACCAGCCGCTGATCGACTATCCGCTCACACGCATCAAGATCGCGCGCATGGCCGCACGCTACGCGGCCTGCCGCCAACTCGCCTATGCGGTCGGCCGGCGCATGGACGAGGGCGGCGGGCGCATCGAATCCAGCCTGGTCAAGCTGCTGGCCTGCCGCACCGCCGAGATGGTGACGCGCGACGCGCAGCAGATCCACGGCGGCATGGGCTACGCCGAGGAGACCGCCGTCAGCCGCTACTTCGTCGACGCGCGCGTGCTGTCGATCTTCGAGGGCGCCGAAGAGACGCTGGCGCTGAAGGTCGTCGCGCGCGGCCTGCTGCAAGCCGCACTGCCCTGACGCCGGCCGCGGCCGCAGCGCTTGCGGCCCACCTTGCAGTCGGCCTTGCGGCCGACTTTGCGGGTGTCCTTGCGGCCGACCTTGCCGTCGACTGCTCCGTATGATCCGCTCCTCTCCAGGCCACGCCCCGACCCCGGGGCCCGCGACATGCCGCTTGCCGAAACCTACCTCGAAACCCGCCACCATGAACTGCGCAAGACGCGCATGAGCATGCTCGACGGCAACCTGACCGGCAACCTGCGCAGCGTGCAGGCCGGCGTCAGCGCACGCGCCTACCGCGACGGCTACTGGGGCTTCGCGTCGGCACCGGCCGACGGCGCCGACGTGCAGGCCCGCGTGCGCCAGCTGGCGGCCGACAACGCACGCACGATGGTGGGCTTCGGGACACGCACGACGCTGAACCTGCCCGGCGCCCACTACCGCGGCGACCAGCCCGCCCAGGGGCGGCCGGCCTTGAGCGCGGCCGACTGCGGCGAGCGCATGGCCGCGCTGCACGCCCATTGCATGGCGCGCTATCCGGGGCTGCGCTCGACGCGGGTGATGATCACCGACGAACACCACATCAAGCAGTTGCAGACCGAAGGTGGTGGCCAGGCGCTGGCGCGCATCCAGCGCGCCGCCGTCTACGTGGTGCTGGTCGGCCAGGACGACCAGGGCGCTCCGATCGAGCTGGCCGAGATCATCTCGGGCCTGGGCAGCCTGGCCGACCTCGACTGGTCGGTGCCGGCGCTGGCGCCGGCGCTGGACCGCCTGCACGACCACCTGCAGGCCAAGCGCCATGCCGTGGCCGCACGTGGCGGCGAACACACCGTGGTGCTGGCGCCCGATCTGGCCGGCATGTTGGCGCACGAGGCCATGGGCCACCCCTGCGAGGCCGATGCCGTGCTGTCGGGCGCCGTCACCGCCGACCTGCAGGGTCGCCGCGTCGCCAGCGACCTGATCACCATGGTCGACCTGGCGCACCACTGGAACGGCCATGAGCTGATGTGCCCGGTCTACGTCGACGACGAAGGCACGCCGGCCGAAGACGTGACGATGATCGAGCGCGGCATGCTGCGCCAGTTCATGCACAGCCGCGAGACGGCAGCACGGCTGAACCTGGCGCCCAGCGGCAATGCGCGCGCCTACGGCCCCGACGATGAACCCTTGGTGCGCATGCGCAACACGGCCATCCTGCCCGGCAGCAGCACGCTGGACGAGCTGATCGCCGGCGTCGACGACGGCTACCTGCTGCTGGACACCAGCAACGGCCAGGCCGACGCCACCACCGAGTTCATGTTCGGCGTCAACCTGGCCTACGAGATCCGCGCCGGCAAGCTCGGCCGGGCGGTGCGCGACACCACCTTGTCGGGCTCGGCACTGAAGGTGCTGCAAAGTGTGGACGGTGTCGGCAGCGACATGAAGTGGAGCTGCAACGGCTATTGCGGCAAGAAGCAGCCGATGGTGGTGTCGGTCGGCGGGCCGTCCTTGCGTGCCCGTGCGCACCTGGGCGGGGAGTGACGATGAGCGCTGCCATCAGGGGTGCCGCCTTCGCCATCGACAGCGCCGCCGAGCAGGTGCTGCAGGCGCTGCGCCGGCGCGGTTTCGAGCAGGTTCAGGTCACGGTCAGCGACACCCTGCGCTGCGAGCTGAACCTGGCGCACAACGAGCCCAGCCTGCTGCGCAGCAACGAGGCGCGCAAGCTCTCGGCCACCGGCATCGTGGCCGGCCGGCGCGCATCGTCCGAAGGCAGCGATCTCGGCCCCGCCGGTGTGGCGGCGCTGGTCGACCAGATCTGGTCCAGCGCGCAATCGGCGCCCGTGGACGAGGCCAATGCGGTCTCGACCGGCCAGCTGCTGCGACTGCGCCGCGGCCCGCAGCAGGCCGATCCACCGGCGCTGGCAGCGGCCTTGCGTCAGCTGCTCGACTGGCGCGCCGCACACACGCCCACGATGATGATCGAGGAGGCACTGGCGGCTCATGTGCGCAGCCGTTCGCACACCCTGACCAGCGGCGGCAGCGTGATCGACTGCGAGCTCGGCTGGTGCGAGATGTCGGTCTTCGGTCTGGCGCGAGACGCAGGGCAGACCAGTTCGTTCAACTTCGCCGGTGGCAGCGCCGAGACCCTGACCGAAGTGCCCACGCTGTTCGGCATCGACCGCATGATGCGCGAGCTGACGCAGCAGGTGCACACGCAGCCGCTGGGTGAGCGCTTTGTCGGTGACGTCGTGCTGGCGCCGGGCGCCGTGACCGACCTGCTGGGCTGGCTGATGGGGCAGCTGCGCGACGGCCCGCTGATCGACGGCAGTTCGCTCTTCCGCAACCGTGTCGGCGACCGGGTGGCGTCGCCGCTGCTCACGCTGCGCAGCCGCTACGACGCGCCGGGCTGCGCGCCGCTGTCGGCCGATGCCTTCGTCACGCCCGCGGTCACCTTGCTCGATGCCGGCCACCTGACGCAGCTGACGCCCAGCCTTTACGGCAGCCGCAAGACCGGCCTGGCGCACCGGCCGGTGGCGGCCGATGGCTGGGAGCTGGTCGCCGGCAGTACGCCCCTGGCCGAGGTCATCGCCGCCGTGCCGCGCGGTGCGCTGGTCGACCGACTGTCGATGGGCAACCCGGCGCCCAACGGTGACTTTTCCGGTGTCATCAAGAACAGCTTTCGCATCGACGACGGCCAGCGTGGCGCCGCCCTGGCCGAGACCATGATCAGCGGCAACGTGGCACAGATGCTCGACCAGGTTGTGGCGGTCAGTCGCGAACGCATCGACACCGGCAGCGGCGCCCTGCCCTGGCTGCGCATCGCGGGCCTGCACTTCAGCTGATTTGGCTCATTTGGGGCGGCCGCAGTGGCGCGCTACATTGGCGCGATGGCCGACGATGCTGACGACCCACCTGAGCGCAGAAGCGACCCCTGCGCACCCCTGACCGCGGCTGACAACGCCCCCTTGAACGACGTGGCGGCGCTGCGCCAGCAGGTGGCCGAACTGCGCGAGCGCCTGGAGATGGTGCAGACCTTCACGCAGACTGGCATCTTCGAGCGCGATCCGCACACCTTGCAGGGCCGCTGGGACCGGCACATGTACGGCATCTACGGCCTGCCGCCGCCGGCCGACCCGTCCGCACAATCACCGCCCTACGAACTGGCGACGGGAATGATGTTCCCCGAAGATCGCCCGGCCGGCGGTTTTCGCGGCACGCTGGGAGTTTCCGGCACCCATAACGCCCACGTGAGGCTGCGCCGGCCCGACGGGGTGGTGCGCCACATCCACGCGCGCTGGAAGGTGGTCGATGGTGCCGATGGCCGGCCGGCGCGCGTGGTCGGCGTCAACAGCGACGACACCGAGGTCTACGAGCTGGCGCGGCGGCTGGAAACTGCCGCCGAAGCCGCACGCATCGGCCTGTGGTCGACGCGCACCGACGGCAGCCTGCCGCAGTGGAACCGCAACATGTTCGAGCTGCTGGGCCTGGACGCAGCGCAGCCGCCACCGAGCCTGGGCGACTGGCTTCGCCGCTGCGTGCACGCGGACGACCGCGACCGCATTGCCCTCGAGGCGACGACCTGGCTGCGTGAAGGACAGGGCCCGATCGAGATCGAGTTCCGCATCGTGCGCCAGAACGACCAGGCCTTGCGCTGGGTGATCGTGCGCGGCAACGTCGCATCCACCGCCAGCGCAGACCAGCGCAACACCGAAGGCGTGCTGCTCGACGTCACGCAGCAGCACGAAACCCTGCAACGCTTGCGCGACGCGGCCGAGCGGGTGTCCCTGACCGCGTCGGCCGTCGGTCTGGGCAGCTGGGACGTCGACGTCGAACGCAAGCTCAGCCTGTGGGATGAAGGCATGTTCAGGCTGCGCGGCATCGAGGCGGCCGCGCAGGCGGTCACGCGCGAGCAGATGGCGATGTACGTGCATCCCGACGACCGCAGCTGGGTGATGGCCGACCAGGACCGGCAACTCAGCACCGGCGAAGGCTGGAGGCGCACCTTTCGCGTGATCTGGCCCGATGGCAGCGTGCGCTGGTTGGCGTCGCGTTCGGTACCGGTGCCCGCTGACTCCGAACGCTCGGCGCGACGCATCGGGCTGAACTGGGACGTCACCGAAACGGTGCTGGCCGAGCAGGCGATGCGCGAGCGCGAACTGGCGGTCGCCGCCAGCCTGGCCAAGTCACGCTTCATGTCGCGCATGAGCCACGAGCTGCGCACACCCTTGAACGCCGTGCTGGGCTTCACGCAACTGCTGCGCGCCGGCCAGGCCGACACCGACGAGGCGCGCCGGCGCCACTGGCTGGGCCTGATCGACGATGCCGGCCGCCACCTGTTGGCGCTGATCGACGACGTGCTCGATCTGTCGCGCGTGGACGCCGGCGAGATGCGCATGACACTGCAGCCGGTGTCGCTGGCGACGTTGATCGACGGCACGTTGCCACTGCTGGACCGCCAGGCGCTGGCGCGCCAGGTGCACATCGTGGTCGAGCAGCCCGTTGCCGCCGTGGTGCAGGCCGACCCGGTGCGGCTGCGCCAGGTGCTGCTGAACCTGCTGTCCAACGCCGTCAAGTACAACCGCCAGGGGGGTGAGGTGCGACTGTCGACCCAGGTCAGCCCGGGCTGGGCGGCGCTGCACGTGGCCGACACCGGGCCGGGCATCGACGAAGCGTCGATCGCAGCGGCCTTCGAACCCTTCCATCGCCTGGGCACCGACGCGCGGGGCGTCGAAGGCACCGGCATCGGGCTGTCGATCGCCAAGGCGCTGGTCGAGCAGATGGGCGGTCGCATCGAAGTGCGCAGCAGTGTCGGCCTGGGGTCGACCTTCTCCGTGCTGCTGCCCTCCTCTGCGGCAGCCGCACCGGAACCGACAGCAGGGTTGGCCGGGGCGCAGCCAGCGTCGTCGCCGACCCCCGCACACAGCGCGCAGCCCGACGATGCTGCTCGCGCAACCGCGCGTGTGCTGTACATCGAGGACAACCCGGTCAACGCCATGTTGATCAGCGAGGTGCTGAGCAAGCTGGAAGGGCTGAACCTGGAGGTGGCGGTCGACGGCCGCAGCGGCCTGCAGCGCGCGCGCCAGTGGCAGCCCGACCTGGTGCTGCTGGACATGCAGCTGCCCGACATCGACGGCGTGGCCGTGCTGCACGAACTGCGCGCCGATGACTGCACCGCCCATTTGCGCTGTGTTGCGCTATCGGCCAATGCCATGCCATCTGATGTCGAGGCCGCACGCGCGGCCGGCGCGATCGACTACTGGACCAAGCCGGTCAACGTGCCCGACTTCCTGGACAAGATGTCGCGGCTGCTTGGCCGCTGAAGCACGGACGCGCAGGACACTAGCTGCGCTTGGCCACCAGCGTCAGGATGTCGTAACTGGCCACCAGCTCGCCATGCTGGTTGCTGACTTCCACGTCCCAGGCCACCACGCCCTGGCCCACGCCGTCCGGCCCCTTGCGCTGGCGGTCGGTCTTGCGCTTGCAGGTCAGGCGCGCGCGGATGGTGTCGCCAATGCCCACCGGCTTGACGAAGCGCAGCGTGTCCAGCCCGTAGTTGGCCAGCACCGGGCCGGGCGCCGGCGACACGAACAGACCGGCCGCCGCCGACAGCACGAAGTAGCCGTGCGCGATGCGCTTGCCGAAGGGGCTTTCCTTGGCCGCGATGTCGTCGAAGTGCATGTAGAAGTAGTCGCCGCTAATGCCGCCGAAGGCCACGATGTCGGCCTCGCTGACCGTGCGCCGGTGCGTCAGCAGGCTCTCGCCGATCTGCAGGTCCTCGAAGTATCGGCGGAAGGGGTGAATCTTGGTCTCGATCAGCGCCGCACCTCGAACATGTTCGCGTGTCACGGCGGCCAGCATGGTCGGCGAGCCCTGCAGCGCCGCGCGCTGCAGGCAATGCGTGACGGCACGCAGGCCGCCCAGCTCTTCCCCGCCACCGGCCCGGCCCGGCCCGCCGTGCTTGAGCTGCGGCAACGGCGAGCCATGGCCGGTGGACTCGACCGCCGCCTCGCGGTCCAGCACCAGCAGCCGGCCATGCCAGGCCGCCGCCTGCGGGATCGCGTGCGCGGCAATCGCCGGCGACCGGGTCACCAGCGTGCCGACCAGGCTGCCGCGCCCGCGCGCGGCCAGCGCCAGCGCTTCGTCGATATCACCGTCATAGGGCATCAGCGTGCTCACCGGGCCGAAGGCCTCGACCTCGTGCGCCGTGTCGGTGTCGAAAGGCTTGTCGCACAGCAGCAGCATGGGCGCGAAGAAGGCGCCTTCGGCCACACCGTCGCCCACCGGTGCCATACGGCCCGGGTCGTTGACCAGCGAGGCCACAGCACGCAACGCCGCCACGCGCTCAGCGACATCGGCCGCCTGCGCATGCGACGCCAGCGCGCCCATGCGCACGGCCTCGAGCGCGGGGTCGCCCAGCACCACCTGGTCCAGCCGTTCACGCAGGCGAGTGGCCACAGCGTCCAGGTGTCGCCGCGGCACGATGGCGCGGCGGATCGCGGTGCACTTCTGCCCGGCCTTGACCGTCATCTCTCGCGCCACCTCGTTGACGAAGAGGTCGAACTCGGGGTCGTCGGGTCCGATGTCGGGCGCCAGCATCGCGCAGTTCAGCGAATCGACCTCGGCGTTGAACGGCACCGACTGGCGCACCAGATTCGGCCGCACGCGAAGCATCGCCGCGGTGTCTGCCGACCCGGTGAAGGTGACCATGTCGCTGCCCTGCAAGCGGTCGAGCAGGTCGCCGGTGCCGCCGATCACCAGCTGCAGGCTGCCCTCGGGCAGCAGGCCCGACTCGACCATCAGCCGCACCAGGGCCTCGGTCAGGTAGCTGGTGGCGGTGGCCGGCTTGGCGATGCAGGGCATGCCGGCCAAAAAGCTGGGCGCCATCTTTTCCAGCAAGCCCCAGACCGGGAAGTTGAAAGCATTGATGTGCACCACCACGCCGCCACGCGGCACCAGGATGTGGGTGGCCGCAAACCCGCCCTTCTTGGACAAGGGCAGCACCGGCCCTTCGTGCATCAGGTTGCCTGAGGGCAGTTCGTTGCTGCCCACGCTGGCATAGGCAAACAACGTGCCGGTGCCGCCTTCGATGTCGATCCAGCTGTCGGCCCGCGTGGCACCGGTGTGTGCCGAGATCGTGTACAGCTGCTCCTTGCGTTCGGTCAGGAACTTGGCCAGCGCACGCAAGCGTGTCGCACGCTGCTGGAAATCGAGCGCCAGCAAGGCCGGCAAGCCGACCCGGCGCGCGTGGTCCAGCGCGTGCGCAAAGTCGATCGCCTCTGCATGCGTCGACGCCACGGCGCGGCCGTTGATCGCGCTGCGCAGGCTTTGCGCGGGCGAATGACCGAACCAGCGGTCGGCGATGTGGCTTTGCAGCACGGGGTTGGTCATGGCAGAGGGCAGTAGTTCATTGACCGCCTGGTCGACAAGTGAGCCGCGATTCTCGGCGCGCGCTCTGGACAGCGTCAATCGGGGTCGGCGCCGCAGCGAAGCAGCCTGCCCGATGACTCAAGGGCGCTTCAGCGTCTTCAGCTGCACGGTCAGCGCGGCCTGGTTGAGCACGCCGAAATGGGCATCCACACGCCGACCTTCGGCGTCGAGGAACAACGTGGTCGGCAGGCCTTGCGAGCCCACCGCCGGGCCCAGAGCCGATGCGCCGTCCAGCCAGACGTCGTGCAGCGCCAGCCCCTCGCGCAGCAGGTAGGCCTGCACGGCGGCCGCAGCTTCACCCTGGTTGACGAACAGGAAGCGCACACCGGGCTCGCGCCGTTGCGCGTCGGCCAGCATTGGCATCTCGGCGCGGCAAGGACCGCACCAGCTGGCCCACAGGTTGACGACCATCGGCCGGCCGTCGCGCAACTGTTCGAAAGTGCTGGCCTGGCCCCCGGGAAAGGCCGACAGCGCCACCGCAGGCACCTGCGGGCCGGAGTCGCGACCATCGAACCCACGAAAGACGAGCACACTGAACAGCGCCCAGACTGCCAGCGCGGCCAATCCCGCACCCAGCAGCGCCCGCCGCCAATGCGCGTGGCGCTGCAGCACCCAGGCCAGCCACAGGCCGGCAGCAGCCAGACCCAGGCCGCCGTTCCAGCCACCGTCGCGCAGGTCGAACACCAGCCAGGGTCTGGGGCCGTAGGCGCCGGCGTTCAGTGCCACATGCGCCACACGCGCGGCCAGCAGGCCCACCAGCAGCGCCAGCCAGACCTGGGTCTCGACGCGCGCTGCGTCGTCCCCCACCAGCAGACGCCGCGCCGTGAACGCTGCTGCAAAAGTGGCACCCAGCAGCAGCAGCGGCGCAACCGGCAGCGCCACGGGCCCGATCGAGATCGACAGCAAGGGCAGGGCCGGTCGGAAGCCGATGCAGGACTTCAATCGGCCCTGGCGCCCGAGTCCTTGACCACCTTGGCCCATTTGATGATCTCGCGCGCCTGCAACTTTGCCAGTTCGTCGGGCGTCGAGATCCACGCGTCCAGGCCCAGGTTCTTCAGTTTGTCCTGCACGTCGGGCAGCGCATACACACGCTTCATCTCGGCATTGATCCTGGCGACGATTTCCTTGGGCGTGCCGGCTGGCGCGAACATCGCGAACCAGGTGGTGGCCTCGAAGCCAGGCACGGTCTCGGCCACGGTGGGCAGTTCGGACGCGGCCGGCGAACGCTTCTCGGTGGTGACCGCCAGCGCACGGATCTTGCCGTCCTTGGCCATCGGCAGCGCCGATGGCATGTTGTCGAACATCACCTGGATCTGCCCGCCCACCAGGTCGGGGATCGCGAACTGCCGGCCCTTGTAGGGCACGTGCTGCATCGTCGTGCCGGTGAGCGACTTGAACAGTTCCCCCGACACGTGCACCGAGGTGCCGATGCCCGGCGAGCCGAAGCTCAGCTTGTTCGGGTTGGCCTTCATGTAGCTGATCAGCTCGGCCACGTTCTTCACCGGCAGGCTGTTGGTCACCACCAGCAGGTTGGGGGCCGACGCGACATGCGCGATCGGCGTGAAGTCCTTGACCATGTCGTAGGGCATCTTGCTGTACAGCGCGCCGTTGATCGAATGCGTGCCCACCGTACCCATCACCAGCGTATGGCCGTCGGGCGGCGACTTGGCCACGTTGTCGGCGCCGATGTTGCCGCCGGCGCCGGGCTTGTTGTCGACCACCACCGACTGGCCCAGCTTGGCCTTGTCGGCGAACAAGCGCGCCAGGATGTCGGGCGCACCACCGCTGGGGAAGGTGACGATCAGCCGGATCGGCTTGTTCGGGTAGGTCTGGGCCTGGGCCCATGAGGTGCTCATGGCAAGGGCGGCAGCGAGCAGAAGGCGACGTTGCATCAGCGATGACTCCGAAGGTTTGGGATGGGGTGGCTTGCGCAGCGACGCGTCACCACCGGGCAGCATAAGGGACGGCGCGGTCGAACGCCTGAGCTTGCAAGGCTGAGCCGACCCGGCCGAACCGGGGCACCGCCTGGCGTTGAGCTCATGGACGGCCGCAGCCCTCAACCCACGAACAGCAGCGCCGGCGTCTCCATCAGCGCACGCAGCGCCTGCACATAACGCGCCGCATCGGCGCCATCGACCACGCGGTGGTCGAACGACGACGACAGGTTCATGGTCTGGCGCACCACGATGTGGCCGCCGCGCACGACCGGCTTCTCGACGATGCGGTTGACGGCGACGATCGCCACCTCGGGCCGGTTGATGACCGGTGTCGACACGATGCCGCCCAGCGCGCCCAGGCTGCTGATGGTCAGCGTCGATCCGCTCAGCTCGGCACGTGTCGCACGACCGGCGCGCGCGGCGTCGGCCAGCCGCGCGACCGCGGCGGCCAGGCCCCACAGGTCCAGCGTCTGCGCCTGCATCACCACCGGCACCATCAGGCCGCCGTCGGTCTGCGTGGCCACGCCCAGGTGCACCGCCTGGTGACGGGTGATGACGCCGGTGTCGTCGTCGAAGCGCGCGTTGATCTGCGGAAAGTCGCGCACCGCCAGCACCATCGCGCGCATCAGCAGCGGCAGCAGCGTGAGGTGCCCGCGCGTCTTGGCCCAGCGTGCGTTCAGCGCCGCACGCAGCGCCTCGGCCTCGGTCACGTCGAGCTCTTCAACGTAGCTGAAGTGCGGGATGCGGCGCTTGGACTCCTGCATCTGCATCGCGATGCGACGGCGCAGGCCCAGCACGCGGATCGTCTCCACCGAGTCGGTCGGCGCTTCGAGTTGCGGGCGTTCATCGAACGCTGCGGCAGGCACCGCCGAGCGCGGCGCGGCGTCCAGGTCGGCCAGCCGGATACGGCCCGCCGTGCCGCTCGCCTTGACGTCGTTCAGGTCGACACCCAGCTCCCACGCGCGGCGGCGCACCGCCGGTGAGGCGATGGGGCGATCAACTGCCGCCGCTGCAGGTGCCGGCAAAGTGGACGCGACTGGCGCGACGCGCGCGTGGGGCGCCGCAGTCGCAGGGGTGACGATCGGCGCTGCTGCTGGCGCTGCGGCAGCGGGAGGCGCAGCCGCAGTCGACACCGCATCAGCATCGGTCTCGATCATGATCAATACGCCACCCACCGCCAGCATCTGCCCGACTTCACCGCCCAGGCTTTGCACGCGGCCGGCCACCGGCGACGGAATTTCGACGCTGGCCTTGTCGGTCATCACGTCGGCCAGACTCTGGTCTTCAGCCACCACGTCGCCGGGCTTGACGTGCCAGACGACCAGTTCGACCTCGGCAATGCCTTCGCCGACATCGGGCACCTTGATCGTGTGTGTGCTCATGTCATTCCTCCACAGCTCGACGCAAGGCAGCGGCCACACGGTCGGGCCCCGGGAAATAGGCCCACTCCAGCGCATGCGGATACGGCGTGTCCCAGCCTGTCACGCGTTCGATCGGCGCCAGCAGGTGATAAAAACAATGCTCCTGCACCAGCGCCGACAGTTCGGCGCCGAAGCCGCTGGTGCGCGTGGCTTCGTGCACGATCACGCAGCGGCCGGTCTTGTGCACCGACGACACGATGGTCGGCAGGTCCAGCGGCCACAGGCAACGCAGGTCGATGATCTCGGCGTCGATGCCGCTTTCCTGCGCGGCTGCCTCGCACACATGCACCATGGTGCCGTAGCTCAGCACCGTGACGGCCTGGCCCGGCCGGCTGATCGTGGCACTGTCCAGCGCCACCGTGTAATGGCCCTCGGGCACCTCGCCCATCGCATGCTGCGCCCAGGGCACCACCGGCCGGTCGTGGTGACCGTCGAAAGGGCCGTTGTACAAACGCTTGGGTTCGAGAAAGATCACCGGGTCGTCGCACTCGATGGCCGCGATCAGCAGCCCCTTGGCGTCATACGGATTGCTGGGCATCACGGTGCGCAGGCCGCAGACATGGGTGAACAGCGCTTCGGGGCTCTGGCTGTGCGTCTGCCCGCCGTAAATGCCGCCGCCGCAGGGCATGCGGATGGTCAGCGGCGCGCTGAAGTCGCCGGCCGAGCGGTAGCGCAGCCGCGCCGCCTCGGACACGATCTGGTCAGACGCCGGGTAGAAGTAGTCGGCAAACTGCACTTCGACCACCGGACGCAGCCCGTAGGCGGCCATGCCGATCGCCGAGCCGACGATGCCGCCTTCGGAGATCGGCGCGTCGAACACGCGCGTGCGCCCGTACTTGGCCTGCAGGCCGTCGGTGCAA
Source organism: Rubrivivax sp. (assembly GCA_016707445.1). GTDB lineage: Bacteria > Pseudomonadota > Gammaproteobacteria > Burkholderiales > Burkholderiaceae_C > Rubrivivax. The sequence continues at coordinate 417,536 of JADJHR010000001.1, read as the reverse complement.
CGAAACACGCCGCCGAAGTAGCCCACGTCCTGCCCGTAGACCACCACGTCGGGGTCGCGCTCGAGCATCACGTCCATCGCCGAACGCAGTGCCTGCACCATGGTCATTCGCGTCATGGCTCAGACCTCCTGCCGCGGCGTGGCGTTGGCCGTGTTGGCGGGATTGGCCTGATGCCGATGCCATTCGACGCTGGCCTGGCGCAACTGCTCGTGCAGGTGCGCCGGCATGTCCTTGTAGACGTCCTCGAACATCGACTCGATCGGCGGCACGTGGTTGTCGACCAGCGCCCCGCCGTAGGTCTGCGCCTGTTTCAGTGCCGCAGCCACCTCGGCGTCGAAAGCCTGACGCGCCTTTTCATGTTCGGCGTCAGACCACGCGCCCAGGCCGATCAGATGGCGCTTCAGGCGTTCGACCGGGTCACCCAGGGGAAAGCGCTGCCAGTCGTCGACCGGGCGGTAGCGCGACGGATCGTCGGCGGTGGAATGCGCGCCGGCGCGGTAGGTCAGCCACTCGATCAAGGTCGGCCCCAGGTTGCGGCGCGCACGTTCGGCGGCCCAGCGCGATGCCGCCAGCACGGCCAGAAAGTCGTTGCCGTCGACACGCAGCGACGCGATGCCGCTGCCCACGCCGCGGCCGGCAAAGGTGGTCGACTCGCCGCCGGCGATGGCCTGAAAGGTCGAAATCGCCCACTGGTTGTTGACCACGTTCAGGATCACCGGCGCGCGATAGACATGGGCGAAAGTCAGCGCGGTGTGAAAGTCGGCTTCGGCGGTAGAGCCGTCGCCGATCCAGGCCGATGCGATGCGCGTGTCGCCCTTGATCGCCGAGGCCATGGCCCAGCCCACGGCCTGGATGAACTGCGTGGCCAGATTGCCGCTGATCGAGAAGAAGCCGGCGCGCTTGTACGAATACATCACCGGCAGCTGGCGGCCGCGCATGGGGTCGCGCGAGTTGCTCATCAGCTGGCAGCACAGTTCGACCAGGTCGATGTCGTCGCGCGCCAGCAGCAGCCCCTGCTGGCGGTAGGTGGGAAAGCACATGTCGCCCGGTGCGATGGCCAGCGCATGCGCGCAGGCGATGGCTTCTTCGCCCAGGCATTGCATGTAGAACGAGATCTTCTTCTGCCGCTGCGCGATCTGCATGCGCGCGTCGAAGGCACGGGTGCGAAGCATGGCGCGCAGGCCGCGCTGCAGCAACGGGATGTCGACCGGCGGTGCCCAGGGCCCGACGGCCTGGCCCTCGTCGTCAAGCACGCGCACCAGCGTGGCCGCCAGGTCGGCGGTGTCGGCCGCGGCCACGTCCACCGGTGGGCGCCGCACGGCACCGGCCGCCGCCACGTGAAGATACGCAAAGTCGGTCTCGTGCCCGGGCCGACCGCTGGGCTCGGGCACGTGCAGATGCAGCCTTGCTTGCTGGGGGATCATGGTCAGTCTCCTTGCCTCGGTGGCGCCGTGCAGCAGCATCATGCCGCAGCCCCGCCTGGGGGTCACGTCATGACCCGGCCGGTCCCTGCGCCAGATGAACGACGCCCCCACCGGCCGCATGCACGAGGCTTGCGGCGGGCCAGACAACAGGCGTAAGGTGCACGCGCTTGCCGCACCCTTCACTGCGGCGCGGAGGCACCTGTCCATGAGCCCGCAAACTGCCCTGCCCACCTTTCGCATCGACCCGGGCACGGCCCTGGCGCAGGCCCAGCTGCCGTCGACGCGACCGGTCAGCCTGCAGTCGCCGGCGATCGAGGTGATCACCGATCTGGCGCAGGTGAAGGCGGCCACGGTGGCGCCGGGCACATCGCTGCCACAGGCCGAGCAGACCATGATCCTGCAGGGCGTGCGCATGCTCTTCGTCGTCAGTGACCTGCCCGCCTTCGAAGGCCTGATCACGCACACCGACCTGCATGGCGCGCGCCAGATGAGCGTGGTCAACGAGCGTCGGGTGCGCTGGGACGCGCTGTGCGTGGCCGACGTGATGACCGAAGTGGCGGTGCTGGACGCGGTCGACTTCGACAGCCTGCGCAATGCCAGCGTGGCCAACTTGATCGCCACGCTCAAGCGCTTCGGGCGCAATCACCTGCTGGTGCTGCAGCGCGCCGGCCCCAGCGCCCCGTCCTGCGTGCGCGGCGTCATCTCGCGCGCGCAGATCGAACGTCAGCTCGGCCAACCCATCGTGCTGAGCGAGATCGCCAGCAGCTTTGCCGAGATCGGGCGGGCGCTCAGCTAGAGCTTCGCCTGCGCACTCAAGCGCCCTGGGCCTGAGCCGTCAGCCGTTGCGCGCGAGATGCGCTCCGGCCCTCGTAGGCGCAAGAGCCTGAGCCGTCAGGCTCTTGCGTCCGATCGCAGAACCTCGGACCGCACGGCTTCGGTCAGCTCGGCCTTCAGTTCGGTGAAGGCCGGCGTCGTCTTCACCGAGTAGTGCCGCGGGTGCGCCAGCGGCACCACGCGGTCGAGCTTGATGCGCCCCGGGCGTGCGCTCATGACCACGACGCGGCTGCCCATGAACACGGCCTCGTCGATGTCGTGGGTGACGAACAGCACCGTCTTGCGCTGCTCTTCCCAGATGCCCAGCAGCAGCTCCTGCATCAGTTCGCGCGTCTGGTGGTCCAGCGCGCCGAAGGGCTCGTCCATCAGCAGCATGCGCGGGTCGTTGGCCAGCGCGCGCGCCAGCGCCGTGCGCTGCTGCATGCCGCCCGACAGCTGCTTGGGGTAGTGCGACTCGAAGCCCTTGAGCCCGACCTTGACGATGAAGTCCTGCGCCACCTCGAGCTGCCGAGTGCGCGGCCAGCCACGTTCGCGCAGACCGAAGCAGACGTTGTCGATCACGCTCAACCAAGGGAACAGCGTGTAGCTCTGGAAGACCATGCCGCGGTCGGCGCCGGGGCCGCGTACCGGCTTGCCCTCGAGCAGCACCTGGCCCGCGGTCTGCGTGTCCAGCCCGGCGACGATGCGCAGCAGCGTGCTCTTGCCGCAGCCGCTGGGGCCCAGGATGGTGATGAAGTCGTTTTCGGCGACGTCGAGGTCGGTGGCCTGCAGCGCCAGCATCGAGCCGGTGGACGTGGCGAACCGGCGCTCAACGCCACGGACCGAAAGTATCGGTGTCATCGATCGAAGCTCATGCGGGGTTCTCGCAGTCAAGGCAGCAGGCGTGGTGCCTGTGCGTCGTGGTACATGCCGCGCAGGTGCAGGTTCGGCGAGGAAACCCGCTGCACGCCAGACACCATGCTTTTGGTGGTGTCGCTGAAAGCCAGCCACCAGTCGGTGCCGGGCACATAGAAAACCTGTTTCGAGACCGGGTGGGCGTCGTAGACCAGACCGTCGTCAATCTGCAGTTGCAGCCGCTCGCCGGCCACGGCCAGTGTCGCAGTCCCCATGCCCGGCAGCCGGTAGCGGCCCGCCACGGCGCCCCGCGCCGATCGTTCGACGGTCTTCAACTCGGCGGTCAGCGGGTCGGGCGCGGTCGCAGGTCGGCCGGCCATCAGGTCCACCAGCGCGCGCTGCAGCGCAATCAGCGGCCACGCCGGGATCGCGCTGTTGGAGGTGAAGGCCACCGACTCGCGGCGGTCGCGGTCCCAGTAGACCAGCGCGTGAAAGCCGTTCAGGCTGCCGCTGTAGTGGCAGCGCCGCCCGGCGCCATCGCAGTACCAGCTCAGGCCGTTGATCGCCGAGGGCCGGCCAGCGATCAACGGGGCCTGGCGCCCGGCGCGCTCAGCCGCTTCCGGCAGCACGCGCGCCAGCGCCCAGGCCTGACCCCAACGTGCCAGATCGGTCGCCGAGAAGATCAAGTTGGACCCGCCGAGAAAGGCCTCGTCGTCGTAGGCGTCGTGGTCCTGCCAGCGGCCTTCGCGGAAGCGGTAGCCACGGGCGCGCGGCACGGGCCAGTCGGCAAAGTGCGCCGGCCGCGCGAAACTGTGCACCAGACCGTGCGGCCTGAAGAAACGTTCGCGCACGAAAGCCTCGTAGCGCTGCCCGCTGATGCGCTCGATCACCAGACCGGCCGCGTCGTAGGCCAGGTTGGCGTATTCGAAGCGCGAACCTGGGGGAAAGCTCGGCGCGGGTGCCATGCGTCCGGCGATCGTGAGCAGTGCGGCCGTGTGGCGCGCCTCACCGGGCCGGAAATGCGCGTCGAACGCGTCGTAGTCGAGCACCAGGCCATTGCTGTGCGTCAGCAGCTGGCCGACGCTGACACCGCCATGCGGGTACTCGGGAACGATCGTGCGCACCGGCTGGTCCATGGCCAGCCGCCCTTCATGCACCAGCCGCCACAGGCCGGCGGCGGTGAAGGTCTTGGCCAGCGAGCCGCCATCGCTGGGCGTGTCGGGCGTGAATGCGACGCCCGAAGCGTGGTTGGCCAGGCCCCACCCGCGTGCATGCACCAGCCGGCCGTCGCGCATCAGCGCCACGGCACCGCTGAACTGACTTGCCGCCACCAGCGGCTCGACCAGGGCATCGACAGCCCGCGACAGTGCCGCTTCGTCGTTTGTCGTCGGCGCCGCGTGCTGCGCCGGGCTGGCACAGCTGGCCAGCAGTGCCACCGCCGCGATGGCGACGATCAGCGACCGAGCTGCGCCCACGGGAAACAGCTGCCGGTTGCCCCACTTGAACAGCAGGTCGCTGGCCAGCCCGATGAGCCCGATCACGATGATGCCGAAGATGATCTGGTCGGTGGCCAGCAGCGCCTGGCTGTCGGTGATCATGTGGCCGATGCCGCTGCTGGCGCCGATCAACTCGGCCACGATGACGTAGGTCCAGGCCCAGCCCAGCACCATGCGCAGCGTCTCGGCGATCTCGGGCGCGGCGCCGGGGATCAACACGCGGCGCACCAGGCTGGCGTCGCTGCTGCCCAGCGTGTAGGCGGCCTCGACCAGGTCGCGGCGGGTGTTGCCGACCGTCACCGCGATCATCAGCACCAGCTGGAAGAAGCTGCCGATGAAGATCACCGCCAGCTTCTGCGCCTCGCCGATGCCGGCCCACAGGATCAGCAGCGGGATGAAGGCACTGGCCGGCAGGTAGCGCGCGAAGCTGACGAAGGGCTCGAAGAAGGCCTCCACCGGCTTGTAGGCGCCCATCGCCACGCCCAGCGGCAGCGCCAGCGCGGCCGCGATCACGAAGCCGCCGAGCACGCGCCACACGGTCATGCCGATGTCGTACCCGAAGCCCATCTCGGTCAGCAGCGTGTAGCCGCTGCGCACCATGGTCACCGGGTCGGCCAGAAAGGTCTTGCTGACGAAGCCCCCGAAGGTGGCCGCCGCCCACACGGCCACGAAGAGCACGAAGAAGCTCACGCCGAGCACGATGCGCGTGCCCGGCGCCACCGGCGTCAGCGGCTTCACTTGATGAATCGTGTATCGGCCAGCTTGGTCAGGTCGGGGATGGCCTTGATGATGCCGGCTTCCAGCAGCAGATCGGCGGCTTCCTTGCTGAACGCGGCGTGCTCGCCGCTGAAGTACTTCTGGTTGGCGGCGCGGTCCTGCCAGCGCAGGTAGGCCTGGCTCTTCTCGAACTGCTCAGCGGTCTGCTTGACGTCGGCGCCCATGATCTCGAAGCTTTTCTTGGGGTCGGCCTTGATCATCGCCACGGCGTCGAAATAGCCGTCGGCCAGGCCTTGGCGGCCTTGGGGTTGTCGGCCAGGAACTTGGGCGTGCAGCCCACGGTGTCCATCACCATCGGGTAGTCCAGCGTGGTGGCGATGATCTTGCCGGCCTCGGGCTTGGCGCGAACGGCGCCCAGGTAGGGCTCGTAGGTCATCGCGGCGTCGACGCCGGTGGTGCCCGAGATCATCGCGTTGGCGGCCGCCTGCGGCTCGAGATTGACCACCTTCACGTCCTTCACCGACAGGCCGTTCTTCTTCAGCATCCAGGCCAGCGCGAAATAGGGTGAGGTGCCGGGCGCACTGGCAGCCACGGTCTTGCCCTTCAGGTCGGAAATCTTGCTGATGTTCGGTTTGACCACCATGCCGTCGGCGCCGTAGCTCTTGTCGAGCTGGAAGATCTGCGTCGTGGCCACGCCGTTGGCGTTCCACACCACCCAGGTCTCCACCGTGGTGGCCGCACACTGGATGTCGCCCGACGCGATGGCCAGGTGGCGGTCTTTCTGCGGGATCTTCTTGATGCTGACGTCCAGGCCGTGCTTCTTGAACAGGCCGGCCTCCTTGGCCAGCGTCAGCGGGGCAAAGCCGGTCCAGCCCGAGATGCCGATCACGACCTTGGTGTCCTGGGCCTGCGCCAGGCTCATGGCGGCCGTCAGGGCCAGCGCGGCTACGCGTGTTTTCATGGAACTCGTCCTTTGTTGAGCGGTGGTGGGTGGGGAAATCGGATCAGGCGCGAAGTATGCCGGGCCGGCGGGCCCGCCGGCCGCACCGAAGGGCGGAACGCAACGCGATCAGGCGGGCACCCAGAGCGTCGGCATGTCGGGCCGGCCACGGAAGATGGCGCCGAGCTGACCGCCTCCGATCTGCGAAGCCGCCGCTTCGATGTCGCTGGCCAGGCTGCGGTCGGTCATCATCGCCGGGCTGAAGGCACGCAACATCGCATGCGCCGATTCCAGCGCCGGCGAACTCTGCAGCGGGCGCAGGAACTCGATGCCTTGCGCCGCGGCCAGCCATTCGATGGCCAGGATGCGTGTCACATTGGTGATCATCGGCTGCAGCCGGCGCGCGGCAAAGGTGGCCATGCTGACGTGATCTTCCTGGTTGGCGCTGGTGGGCAGGCTGTCGACGCTGGCCGGGTGGGCGTAAGTCTTGTTCTCGCTGGCCAGTGAGGCGGCAGTGACGTGCAGGATCATGAAGCCGCTGTTCAAGCCGGCATTCGGCGTCAGGAACGGCGGCAGGCGTGACACGTTGGAATCGATGAGCATCGCGATGCGGCGCTCGGCGATCGCACCCACCTCGGCGATGGCGTTCGCCATCGCGTCGCAGGCCAGCGCCACCGGTTCGGCGTGGAAGTTGCCGCCACTGATCATCGCGCCGTCGTCAGCAAAGACGAGCGGGTTGTCGGTGACGGCATTGGCTTCGCGCAGCAGCACCAACGCCGCATGGCGCAGCTGGTCGAGGCAGGCGCCCACCACCTGCGGCTGGCAGCGCAAGCAATAGGGGTCTTGCACGCGGTCGTCGCCTTCCAGGTGGCTGGCCGGATGGCGCTGCCCTTGAGCAGTTCGCGGTAGTACACGGCGACGTCGATCTGCCCGGGCTGGCCGCGCAGCGCGTGGATGCGCGGGTCGAACGGGCCGTCGCTGCCGCGCGCCGCATCGACCGTCAGCGCGCCGACCACCAGTGCCGACTCGAGCACCGGCTCGAAGCTGAACAGCGCGTGCAGCGCCAGCGCGGTGCTGGTCTGCGTGCCGTTGATCAGCGCCAGCCCTTCCTTGGCCTGCAGCGCCAGCGGCGCAATGCCCTTGGCGCGCAACGCCTCGGCGGCCGGGGTTCGCTGGTTGCCGTCGAAGAACTCGCCCTCACCCATCAGCGCCAGCGTCATGTGCGCCAGCGGCGCCAGGTCACCCGACGCGCCCACCGAACCCTGGCTGGGCACGCAAGGCAACAGGCCGGCGTTGTGCACCGCCAGCAGGGTGTCGATGACCACCGGCCGCACGCCGGAATGCCCGCGCGCCAGGCTGGCCGCCTTCAGGGCCAGCATCAGCCGCACGACGGCCGGTGCCAGCGGTTCACCCACGCCCACGCTGTGGCTGCGAATCAGGTTCCACTGCAGCGTGGCCAGGTCGTCGGCACTGATGCGCGTGCTGGCCAGCTTGCCGAAACCGGTGTTGACGCCGTAGACCGGTTCACTGCCCTCTGCCGCGCGCCGCACCACCGCGGCGCTGGCCCGGATCGCCGGCAGCGCCTGCGGGTCGATCTCGAGCGAAAGTGGCTGCGCCACTTCGTTCGAACTCCCTTGGGGGGCGGGCCGGGCGAGCCCGGCCCTGGGGGCAGGCATCAGCGTGTGGCCACTGGCGTGGATGGCCTGCAACTCATCCAGGCTGAGCCTTCCCGGGCGCAGCAGCATCAGCGTGCCACCATCGGCAGGTTCAGGCTCTGCTCGTGCGCGCAGGCCACGGCGCTGTCGTAACCCGCATCCGCGTGCCGCATCACGCCGCTGGCCGGGTCGTTCCACAAAACACGTTCGATGCGTCTGGCGGCCTCATCCGTACCGTCGCAGACGATGACCACGCCGCTGTGCTGGCTGTAGCCCATGCCGACGCCGCCGCCGTGGTGCAGGCTGACCCAGGTGGCGCCGCCGGCGGTGTTGAGCAGCGCATTCAGCAGCGGCCAGTCGCTGACCGCGTCGCTGCCGTCCTTCATGCTTTCGGTCTCGCGGTTCGGGCTGGCCACCGACCCGCTGTCGAGGTGGTCGCGGCCGATCACGATGGGCGCCTTCAGCTCGCCGCTTTTCACCATCTCATTGAAGGCCAGGCCCGCGCGGTGACGTTCGCCCAGCCCGATCCAGCAGATGCGCGCCGGCAGGCCCTGGAAGGCGATGCGCTCGCCGGCCATGTCGAGCCAGCGGTGCAGGTGCTGGTCGTGCGGAAAGAGTTCCTTCATCTTGGCGTCGGTCTTGCGAATGTCCTCGGGGTCACCGCTCAACGCCACCCAGCGGAAGGGACCACGACCGCGGCAGAACAAGGGCCGCACATAGGCCGGCACGAAACCGGGAAAGTCGAAGGCGTTCTTCACCCCGGCGTCGAAGGCCACCTGTCGGATGTTGTTGCCGTAGTCGACGGTGGGAATGCCCATGGCCTTGAAGGCCAGCATGGCCTGCACATGCTGCGCACAGCCCTGCGCCGCGGCTTCGCGCAGCCCGGCATGCAAGGACGAATCGGCCTGCGCCATGCGCCAGCGTTCGACGCTCCAGCCGGCAGGCAGGTAGCCGTTGACGAGGTCGTGCGCGCTGGTCTGGTCGGTCACCAGGTCGGGCCTGACGCCGCGCCTGACCAGTTCGGGCAGGATCTCGGCGGCGTTGCCCAGCAGGCCGATCGAGATCGCCTTCTTCTCGGTGGTGTAGCGCTTGATGCGCGCCAGCGCGTCGTCGAGGTCGGCCGCCTGCTCGTCCAGGTAGCGGCTGCGCAGCCGGAAGTCGATGCGGCTTTGCTGGCACTCGATGTTCAGGCTGCAGGCACCGGCAAAGGTGGCGGCCAGCGGCTGCGCACCCCCCATGCCACCCAGCCCCGCCGTCAGGATCCAGCGGCCGGACAGGTCGCCGCCGTAGTGCTGCACGCCGGCTTCGACAAAGGTCTCGTAGGTGCCCTGAACGATGCCCTGGCTGCCGATGTAGATCCAGCTGCCGGCGGTCATCTGCCCATACATCATCAGGCCCTTGCGGTCGAGCTCGTCGAAGTGCTCCCAGGTGGCCCACTTGGGCACCAGGTTGGAATTGGCGATCAGCACGCGCGGCGCGTCGGTGTGGGTGCGGAACACGCCGACCGGCTTGCCGCTCTGCACCAGCAGCGTCTCGTCTTCCTTCAGCTTCTTCAGCGCCAGCAGGATCGCCTCGAAGCAGTCCCAATTGCGCGCGGCCTTGCCGATGCCGCCGTAGACCACCAGCGCGTCGGGGTTCTCGGCCACCTCGGGGTCGAGGTTGTTCTGGATCATGCGGTAGGCCGCCTCGATCAGCCAGTTGGCGCAGCTGATCTGGGTGCCGCGCGGCGATCGCACCGGGTGCGGCTGCGCCACGGAATGAAGGGTGGACAGGTCGGTCATGGGCTGCTCCCGGGCTGCAAGGCTGGCTTCGATGGCTGCGAATCCTACTTGTCTAGACAAGTTGATGCAAGTAGGATCTGCCGCATGGTTTCCCCCAGCGTCGAAGAACCGGCGCGTTACACCCGCGTCAAGCAGCATCTGAAGGACGGCCTGGCCGCCGGCACCTGGGCGCCGGGTGAGCGCATGCCGTCCGAGGCCGAGCTGGTGGCGCAGTTCGGCCTGAGCCGCATGACGGTGATCCGCGCGCTGAAAGAGCTGCAGGCAGACGGCCTGATCGAGCGCAGCAAGGGCTCGGGCACCTTTGCCGCCAGGCTGCACCGCGTCAGCGCCACGCTGACGCTGCGCGACCTGCACGAAGAGATCGAGTCGCGCGGCCATCGCCATCACGCCAACGTGATCTGGCAACGCAGCAAGCCGGCCAGCCAGACCGAGGCCGACGCACTGGGCCTGGCCCGCGGGGCGCGCATCTTCCACACCGCCATCGTGCATTTCGAGAACGGCGTGCCGCTGCAGTTCGAAGACCGCTACGTCAATCCGGCATGCAGCCCGAACTTCCTGCAGGCCGACTTCACGCAGACCACACCCACCCAGGTGCTGTTCGAGACCACGGCTCTGTGGCGCGCGCAGTATTCGATCGAATCGGCCCTGCCCACCGGACAAGAAGCGCTGCACCTGCGCATCGCAGCCGACGAACCCTGTCTGGTGGTCACGCGGCGCACCTTCTCGCGCGACGCCACCATCACCATCGCGCGCCTGGTGCATCCGGGCAAGCGCTATCTGCTGCAAGGTGAGTTCCAGCCATGACCGTGCATGTCGTCGACCTGCAACACTGCCCGGCGCAACCCTGGCGCAACGGCGGCGGCCTGACGCGTGAGCTGCTGACCTGGCCCCAGCCCGACGGCTGGCAGCTGCGCGTCAGCGTGGCGCGCATCGCCCGCAGCGGGCCGTTTTCGCCCTTTCCCGGCGTGCAGCGCTGCTTTGCCGTGCTGCACGGCCAGGGCGTGCGGCTCGACCTGCCCGGTGGCGCGCGTGCCGTGACCGCTGCCGACAGCCCGCTGAGCTTCGACGGCGAAGCCGCACCGATGTGCCACCTGCTCGACGGCCCGACCGACGACCTGAACCTGATGGTGCACCGCGACGCCGGCCACGCGGTGATGCACCGGGCCACGCCGGGCAGCGACATCGATGGCCCCACACGCTGGCGCGCGCTGTTCGCCGTCGCGCCGGCGCGGCTCGACGTCGGCGACCGCAGCCAGGTTCTGGCCGCCGGCACGCTGGCCTGGTCCGACGATGCCGATGGCAGCGCCTGGCGGCTGCACGACGGTGGCCCCGCACTGTGGATGTGGCTGGAGGCCTGATGCGTACCCTGTACCGCCATGCCCGTCTGGCCACCATGGACGACACCCTGCCCTGGGGCTGGATTGACGACGGCGCGCTGCTGGTCGATGGCCAGCACCTGGCCTGGGTGGGCCCTGAAATGCAGCTCGACCCGGGCTTGCAGGTCGATGCCGAGCAATCCCTGCAGGGTGCCCTGGTCACGCCGGGTCTGGTCGACTGCCACACCCACCTGGTCTACGGCGGTGACCGCGCCGCCGAGTTCGAACTGCGTTTGCGCGGCGCCAGCTACGAACAGATCGCCCTGGCCGGCGGCGGCATTCGCAGCACGCTGGCCGCGACGCGCCATGCCAGCGATCAAGCGCTGTTCGCCAGCGCCGCGGCACGCGCGCGCTGCCTGATGGCCGAGGGCGTGACCACGATCGAGATCAAGTCCGGCTACGGCCTGTCCGAAGCGCACGAGGCGCGCTGCCTGGCGGTGGCACGCCGCCTGGGCGCCGAACTGCCGCTGAACGTACGCACCACCTCGCTGGCCGCCCATGCCGTGCCGCCCGAGTTCGAAGGCCGTGCCGACGATTACGTCGACACGCTGATCGAATGGCTGCCCGGCCAGGTCGGCGCCGGCCTGGTCGACGCGGTCGATGTCTTCTGTGACCACATCGCATTCAGCCCGGCGCAGACCGAGCGAGTCTTCCGCGCGGCGCACCATCTGGGGCTGCCTGTCAAGCTGCACGCCGAGCAGCTCAGCGACCAGGGCGGTGCCGCACTGGCAGCACGTTATGGTGCGCTGTCGTGCGACCACCTCGAACACCTGTCGGCCGACGGCATCGCCGCCATGCGCCAGGCCGGCAGCGTGGCCGTGCTGCTGCCCGGCGCGTATTACTTTTTGCGCGAAACGCGGCTGCCCCCGGTGCAGGCGCTGCGCGAGGGCGGCGTGCCGATCGCGATCGCGACCGACCACAACCCGGGGTCGTCACCCACGCTTTCGCTGCTGCTGATGCTCAACATGGCATGCACGCTGTTTCGCCTGACGCCCGAAGAAGCCTGGCGCGGCGTCACCGTGAACGGCGCGCGCGCGCTGGGCCTGGCCGACCGCGGCGTGCTGCGCAGCGGCGCACGCGCCGACTTCGTCGTCTGGGATGCCGAACACCCGCGCGAGATGGCCTACCGCTTCGGCCACAACCCCTGCCGCCGCGTCTTCGCGGGCGGTGTCGAGACCGTCCGATGAACGATGACATCTACACGCTGATTCGAGGCCATCGGCCCTTGCTGATCAGCCTGCCGCACGTGGGCACGCTGATCCCCGAGACGCTGCGCGGCCGCTTGGTCGACCGTGCCCTGGCGGTCGAAGACACCGACTGGTTCCTCGATCGGCTGTACGGCTTTGCCGCCGACCTGGGGGCGTCGATGCTGGTGTCGCGACACAGCCGGTTCGTGGTCGACCTGAACCGGCCCAGCGACAACCGGCCCATGTACGCCGGCAGCAACAACACCGAGCTGTGCCCCACGCGCTTCTTCACCGGCGACCCGATCTACCGCGACGGCCAGGCGCCCGACGAGACCGAAGTGCGCCGGCGCGTGGCCACCTACTGGCAGCCCTATCACGACGCGCTGGCCGCTGAACTGGCGCGCTTGCAGGCGCAGCATGGTCACGCCGTGCTGTTCGACGGCCACAGCATCAAGAGCGAGCTGCCGTGGCTGTTCGACGGCACGCTGCCGCACATGAACCTGGGCACGGTGAGTGGCACGGCCTGCGCGGCGTCGCTTTCAGCGCGCGTGGCCGCGGTGTTCGCAACACAGTCGACCTACAGCCATGTGCTCGACGGCCGCTTCAAGGGCGGCCACATCACGCGCCAGTACGGCCGCCCGGCCGACGGTGTGCACGCGGTGCAGCTCGAGATGTGCTGGCGCGCCTACATGGACGAGACCCCACCGTACCGCTGGCATGATGACCGCGCCGCGGCGGTGACGCCGCTGCTGCGCCGCCTGATCGAGACCCTGCTCGAATGGTCCCCCGATGCCTGAAGCCCTGCTGTGGGCGCCGCGGGCCTGGGTCGATGGCCGCTGGCGCGAACGCGTGCTGCTGCAGGCCGGCGCCGACGGCCATTGGCAGCAGGTCCAGCCCGACACACCCGCACCCGAAGCCGCGCAGCAACTGCCAGCACCGGTGATCCCGTCGCTGGTGGACGCCCACAGCCACGCCTTCCAGCGCGCCTTCGTCGGCCTGGCCGAACGGCGCGACGGCCTGCACGACGACTTCTGGTCCTGGCGCGACCGCATGTACGGCGTGGCGCTGCGCATCACGCCCGCGCAGCTGCGCGCGGTGGCCGCGCACCTGTACACCGAGCTGCTGGCCGGCGGCTATACGCAGGTCTGCGAATTTCACTACCTGCAGCATCAGGTCGACGGCAGCGCCTACGACGACCCGGCAACCATGGGCTGGGCGCTGGCCGACGCCGCCGCCGACGCCGGCATCGGCCTGACGCTGCTGCCCACGCTGTACGAACGCGCGGGCTTCACCGCAGCCGCGCTGCGCGACGACCAGCGCCGCTTTCGAGCCGACACCGCCGCGGTGCTGGCGCTGCAGCGCGCATTCAGCCATTCCGGCCGGCCGCTGCTGAACGCCGGTGCAGCGATCCACTCGCTGCGTGCTGCGCGCCCCGAGTCGCTGCACGACCTGGCCGCACGCTGCGACGGGCCGGTGCACATCCACATCGCCGAGCAACAGGCCGAATTGCGCGACTGCCTGGCCAGCACCGGCTGCAGGCCCATCGAATGGCTGCTTCGCCATGCATCGCCCGACCGCCGCTGGCAGCTGGTGCACGCCACGCACAGCGTGCCGAGCGAGATCGAAGGCCTGGCCCGCTGCGGCGCCGGCGTGGTGCTGTGCCCCGGCACCGAGGCCAACCTGGGCGACGGCCTGCCCGATCTGGGTGGCTGGTTGCGCACCGGTGTGCCGCTCAGCCTGGGCTCGGACAGCCAGGTCACGCGCAGCTGGAGCGAAGAGCTGCGCTGGCTCGAATACACGCAGCGCCTGCTGCAGCAGCAGCGTTGCGTGGCTGCGGCACCGGGCCAGCAGGCGTCCACGGCGGCACGGCTGTTCGACCGCATGCTGGCCGGCGGCGCTGCAGCGGCTGGCTTCGAACGTTGGGGCCTGCAGCTTGGTGCGCGCGCCGACCTGTTGCTGCTGCACGCCGAAGACCCGGCGCTGATCGGCGTGCCGGCGCCACAACTGCTGGATGCGCTGGTGTTCGCAGCACCGGCGCGCCCCTTCCAGCGCGTGATGGTCGCCGGGCGCTGGGTCGACCCGGCCCCGGCTGCCCTGGCCGCGCGGCACGCAGCGGCCATGCAGGCGCTGTGGCCGGCCGATTCGACCTGAATCAAGATCGACCCACGCGGCCACACTTCAAGCTAGGGGCATGGACACGATTGACCCTGTGCGGCGCGCCCCGGATACTGCCCCGACACCGCTTGCCCGCGCCCACCCATGGACATCTACCTCAAGCTGCCCGGTCATGCCGGTGCGTCGGTCCGCCGCGGCTACCGCCATTGGCTGGAGGTGCAGCAGCTGCTGTTCGATCGCCCGCTGCTCGAGAAGGACGCGGCGGCGTTCACCATCTTCAAGACGCCCGACGCGCTGTCGAGTGTGCTGATGGGCCTGCGCAGATCGGGCAAGGCCTTCAGCCGGGTGCGCGTGCACCAGGTGGAAGGCAGCGAGGCGCTGGGCCGGCTGCGCTTCGACCAGGTGCGTGTCAGCGGCTTCACGATCGACGGCGCCGGCGACCTGGCAATGGAATGCGTGCAGTTCAGCGCCAAGCGCTGGCAGCCGGAGTGAGGCTGCCCCAGGGTCAAGGCTTGCGCCGCGTGGCCCGTTCGCGCTCGCGCTGGCGCAGCACGTCGACCATCACGTTGAAGGTGCGCGCCAGCTGGCCCAGTTCGTCGCGGCCCTTCACGTCGACATAGGCCTGCTCGAACTGGCCCGACTTCAGCGCATGGGCACCAGCCGTCAGCGCACGCACCGGCCGCACCACGCTGCGCGCAAAACGCAAGCCCAGGCCGACAAAGAGCAGGCCGACCAGGGCCAGGCTGAGCTGCAGATGCGTCAGCAGCCGCGTAATGGGCTGCTCGAAGGTCTCTCGGGTCTGCGACACACCGACCATCCAGCCATGACCGGGAACGGGCGCAAAACCGGCGATCTCGTCGACACCGCTGATCACCGAGCGATAGACCACATGACCGGCGGCACGCTGGCCCAGCATGGCGCCGGCCAGCGCCGACTCGCCGAGCGATTCGACCCGATCGCGCCGAAAACGCTGGTCGGCCTTGATGCGCTGCTGCTGCTGGACAGTCAACGGCATCAGGCTGCGGTACATCAGGTCGGCTCGTGGGTGATGCACCAGCACGCCGTCGGCATCGACCATGAAGGGCGTCAGCTGCGCATCGTGCCGTACGTCGTCGAGGATGGTGTCGAAGGCCGAGGCCTTCACACGCAGCACCACCGCGCCCAGCACCGGTCCACTGTTGTCGCGCACCGGCTCGGCAAAGAAAACGCCGGCCGAACCGGCGGCCGCACCGACCACGATGCCGGTGCTGTAGCCGTGGCCGGCCATCGCTTGCTTGAAGTAGTCGCGGAAGCCGAAGTTGCGGTTCAGCAGCTCAGGGTCGGTCGAGATGCGCACCTTGCCGGCGGCGTCCATCACCATCACGAACTGGATGTCGGGATTGGCCCCGGCCAGCGCCTGCAGACGCTGCTGCAAGGCGCCGAAGCCAGCCTCGCCCGGCGCGGCCAGCCAGTGCGTCAGTTCGGCGTCGTCACCCAGGCCACGCGCCAGGCGGCCGCTGCTGGCCAGCAGTTGACCCACGCGCCCGGCAGTGCTGCGCGCCAGCTGCTCGGTCTTGCCCAGCTGCGCGTCCTGCAAGGCGGCCTGCGCACCGTTGAGGTTGTACAGGCCGGTGATCAACATCGGCAGCAAGGCCGTGACCAGCGTGGCCACCGCCAGCTTGGCGGCCATCGGCCAGGCAGCGGGCGACAGCACACGGCGGCGAACCTGCCGCCAGCGCAGCTGCCAGGCGGCCGGCGCGCCGCTGCCGTCATCGGCTTCGAAGCGTGATTCTTCGTGGCGCAGCGCCTCGCTCAGGTCAAGGCTGTTGACATGGTCGGCCAGCAACTTGGTGCGCCATTGCTCCACGCTTTGCGGCCGCTGGGCCGGGTCCATCAGCAGCGCCCAGTCGATGGCGTCGAGAAAGGCACGGCCATAGCGGCCCTTGCCCAGTTCGGCGGCGGGCGGCAGGCTGATGCCGCTGGCCCGCGCCTCGGCGTCGGGCGGCTTGCTGCCGGTCACGGCCCAGTACAGCGTGGCGGCCATGGCGTAGATGTCGGTCCAGGCGCCTTGCTCGCCGATGCCGTACTGCTCGATCGGTGCATAACCGGGCGTGACCACCACCGCGTCCTGGTCGGCCAGCGCCACGGTCTGGCCGGCCGAGCCGAAATCGAGCAGCACCAGGCGCCCGTCTTCGGCGCGCACCTGGATGTTGTCGGGCTTGATGTCGCGGTGCAGGTAGCCCGCGGCGTGCACGGCCGACAGCCCGTCCAGCAGCGGCAGCAGCCGCTCGACCAGCAGCCGCTCACCCTGCCCGGCCTGGGCGCCCGGTGCCGGCGTCTGCGGCAGATGGCGCTGGCGCAACCACCATTTCTTGAACGAGCGCCCGCGCTCGTATTCCAGCACCATGTAGGCCGTGCTGTGCGCTTCGAAGAAACGCGCCACACGCACGATGTTGGGGTGGCGAAAGCTGGCCAGTGTGCGCGCTTCGGTGAGGAAGTTCTCCAGCCCCTGCTGGTAGCGGTCCCGGTGCTGCGACGCGTTGGGCGACACGCTGCGGTCGCTGGCGCGAAACGCGATCTCCTCGGGCAGGTATTCCTTGATCGCCACCTGCGCGTCGAGGTTGACGTCGGTCGCCAGGTAGGTGATGCCGAAACCGCCCTGGCCGAGCACACGCTCGATGCGGTATTCGTGCAGCCTCAGCCCCTTGGAAAGCGCCAGTGACTTGTGCGGCAGCGGCCGCAGCGTGGTACCGCGCTGCACCGTGCGGTCGGCGCCACCGGTGTAGGGGCGGACGACGGTGTTGCGGATGACGGTGGCGTCGCTGTCGACATCATCGGCAGCCTCACGCGGCAACACCCGCGTGGTGGCGTCCGCGCGACGTGGCTTGACGACCGTGGTCGCATCGCGCTCGACAGGCTCGCTAGGCTCATGAGTGGCATCGTTTGCCTTGCCCGCGCCCGGGGGCCGCCGCACCGTTGCGTCGGGGTCGACCGCCTGCGTCGGCGTCGGTCGGATGACGGTGGCGTCGGGGTCGTCCATGCACGGGGTCGGGCTACAGCGCCAGCTTGCGCGCCGCCAGATCCTTCATGATCTCTTCCGAGCCGCCGCCGATCATCATCACCTTCACCTCCCGGTACAGCCGCTCACTGCGCGTGCCCCGCATGTAGCCCGCCCCGCCCAGGATCTGCACCGACTGGTCGGCACAGAACTGCATGGCCTGCGTGGCCACCACCTTGGCCATGCAGGTGCGCGCCACCAGCGCCGCGTCGTCACCCAGGCGCTGCTGCACGCGATAGGCCAGCTCGTAGACCATGGCGCGTGCCGATTCCACGCGCGCCAGCATGTCCATCAGCTTGTGCCGGATCACCTGTCGCTCGACCAATGCGGCGCCGAAAGTGCGTCGCTGGCGTGCCCAGTCCAGTGCCTCTTCGGTGCAGACCTGAGCATAAGCGCAGGCCATCACGGCCATCATCAGTCTTTCGTGGTTGAAGTTGCGCATGATGGACCTGAAGCCGCCCCCTTCGGCGCCGATCAGGTGGCTGGCCGGCACGCGGCACTGGTCGAAACGCAGGTGCGCGGTGTCCGACGCCCACCAGCCGGTCTTGGCCAGCAGCGTGCGCTGCAGGCCGGGGCTGTCACCGTCGACGAGCAGCAGCGACAGGCCGCCCGGCCCCTTGTTGGCGGGGTCGGTGCGCACGGCCACGGTCAGGAAATCGGCGCGCAGTCCGCTGGTGATGAAGGTCTTCTCGCCGTTCACGACGTAGTGGTCGCCGGCGCTGTCGACCGCCCGCACGGCGGTGGTGGCCAGCGCCGCGACATCGGAGCCGCCACCGGGTTCGGTGATCGCCAGCGCCGCGATCTTCTCGCCGGCCAGCACCGGCGGCAGCACACGCGCCTGCATCGCCGCGCTGCCTTCGGCAAGGATGGGCGGCAGCGCGATGTGGTGCGAACCCAGGCTGGCCTGCAGACCGCCCGAGCCAGCGCGCGCCAGCTCTTCGGCGGCCACTACCGTGTAGAACAGGTCGGCCGGTGTGCCGCCCAGGTGTTCGGGGTAGCCGATGCCCATCAGGCCGATGCTCGCGGCGCGGGCATACAGCGCACGCGGAAAGCTGCCGGCCTCGTCCCAGGCTGACGCGTGCGGCGTGATCTCGCGTGCCACGAAGTCGCGCACGGTCTGGCGAAAGGCCTCGTGGTCAGGGCTGAAGTACTCGGGTCGTGCAGGCAGATCGAACATGCAAAGGGGCGCCCGTGGTGGCCAGAGTTTCGATGCCCACAGTGTCAGCGCCCCGCACGGGGCTGTCGATCCGGGGCTGCCCGGGAATGGTGGTCACGGCCAGGCCCTTGGTTCTGACTACGCTCTCGCAGGCCATCCCGGGCCACGGTCTGCACGGTCTGAACGGTCTGGTACGCTGGACCCATCAAACCCCGGCATGTGGACTCATGGGCGCCGTGTGCACCTGCCTATGCTCGGTACGTCGCTGGATCGCGGTCGCGAGGTCCGGCACTGATCACATGCTTTGACATTCACAGGAATCCGATCTCATGACGCTTGGCAAACCACTCCATACCGTTTCCGTGTCGCGCCGCGAAGTGCTCGCTGTCGGTGCCCGCGGCACCCTGGCAGCAACCGGTGCGGGGCTGCTGGGCTGGACTTCGGCGGCGCGCGCCGACACTTACCCGTCGAAGCCGATTCGCCTGATCGTTGCCTTTCCGCCGGCCGGTGCAACCGACATCCTGGCGCGCGCGATCTCGCAGCGCATGGCAATCAGCCTGGGGCAGCAGATCGTCATCGAAAACCGCCCCGGCGCTGGTGGCACCATCGGCCTCGACATTGCCGCGCGGTCACCGGCCGACGGCTACAACGCCTACTTTTGCGCGATGACCAATCAGGCGATCGCCGAGCACCTGTACCCCAAGGCCGCCGGTTCGCTCGTTCGTGATTTCGACCCGGTGGGGCTGGTGGCCAACGGCGCCCACATGCTGAATGTCCACCCCTCGGTGCCGGCACGCACGGTCAGCGAGTTCGTCGCCTGGCTGAAGGCCAACGATGGCAAGGTCAACTACGCGTCGCAGGGCAATGGAACGCTTTCCCACCTGGAAACCGAACTGCTCTCGCAGCGCATCGGCGTGCGCCTGGTCCACGTGCCCTACAAGGGCAGCTCGGGCGCGTTGCCCGACCTCATCGCGGGCAATGTCTCGTTCATGTTCGACAGCGTGGCCGCGTCGATGCCGCACGTCAAGTCGGGTGCGCTGCGCGCACTCGGCGTGGCGGCGACACAGCGGCTGCCCATCCTGCCCGATCTGCCGACCATCGCCGAGGGCGGTGTGCCCGGCTATGACGTTGACAACTGGTTCGGCGTCTACCTGCCCAAGGGCTCGCCCGAGAGCGCGATCACGCGGCTGAACGACGAAATCACGAAAGCGCTGGCCAACCCCGAGTTGCAAACCCTGCTTGGCCGCAACGGCTTTGCCAGTGCGCACGGGCCGGCGTCTCGTCTGGCGCAGGTGACGGCCCAGGAAATCGAAAAATGGGGCCGCGTCGTGAAATCGGCAAACGTCAGGATCTGAGGCCGCGGCGGTGAATCCGATCACGATGGACTGGCAGCTTCCTTTCCCATCCGGGCGCCAGCCCGTGTTGGCGCGCAACGTCGTTGCCACTTCCCAACCCCTGGCCGCGCAAGCCGGCGCCGCAGCCTTCGCCCGTGGCGGCAACGCCATCGATGCGGCGCTGGCTGCGGCCATCACCTTGACGGTGGTCGAGCCGACGATGAACGGCATCGGTGGCGATGCGTTCGCGCTGGTCTGGGACGGGCAGACGCTGCACGGCCTGAACGCGGCGGGCCGATCACCCCAAGGCTGGCACCCCGATCGATTCGCCGGTCTTGATGCGATGCCCAGGATCGGCTGGGACAGCGTGACCGTGCCCGGTGGCGTTTCAGCCTGGAGCGCACTGTCCGAACGCTTCGGTCAATTGCCGTTTGAAGATCTGTTTCTCGACGCGATTCGCCACGCCAGCGACGGCTTTCCGGTCAGCCCGGTGATCGCGCGCCAGTGGGCGACTGCGGTCGACGAGCTGCATGCTCAGCCAGGTTTTGCCGCGTTCATGCCCAGGGGCCGCGCGCCGCGCGTGGGTGAAATCTGGCGCTTCGCCGACCAGGCGCGCACGCTGCAGGAAATCGCCCGCACGCGCGGCGAAAGCTTCTACCGCGGGCCGCTGGCGCAGGCCATCAGTGCCCTTGCCGCCGAGCATGGCGCAGCGCTCGATGCCGACGATCTGCGTGAACACCGCTGTGAATGGGTGGACCCGATCTCGGTTGGCTTCGGCGGACATCGTGTGCACGAAATCCCGCCCAGCGGACAGGGCGTGGCCGCGCTGATGGCACTCGGCATCCTGCAGCAGCTTGCCTACGCCGACACGGCACCGGGCAGTGCGCAGCGCCTGCATCTCGAGGTCGAGGCCATGCGACTGGCCTTTGCCGATCTGCAGGCCCATGTGGGTGACCCCGCGTCGATGCGAACCAGCACCCAAGCCCTGCTGGACCCTGACTACCTGCGAGAGCGCGCGCGCCGCATCGACCCGGCGCACGCCGGCCATCATCCGCCGGGTCAACCCGCGGGTGGCGGGACCGTGTACCTGTGCACTGCAGATGCACAAGGGCGCATGGTCTCCTTCATCCAGTCCAACTACAAGGGTTTCGGGTCGGGCGTGGTCGTGCCCGGCACCGGCATTGCCCTGCACAACCGCGGCTTCGGCTTCGTGACGACGCCGGGACACCCCAACCAGGTGGGCGGGCGCAAGCGTCCGCTGCACAGCATCATTCCGGCCTTCGTCACGCGCGAGGGCCGGCCCGTGATGGCATTCGGCGTGATGGGCGGCAACATGCAGGCGCAGGGCCACACGCAGATGGTGCTGCGACATGTCGTCGAGGGACTGAATCCGCAGGCCTGCTCCGACGCGCCCCGATGGCGCATCGACGACCACGGCGCGCTGACGGTCGAGTCCACCGTCTCACCCGAGGTCATCGACGGTCTGCGGGGCATGGGCCATGCGCCTAATGTGGCAGCACAAGACAGTCTGGACTTCGGCAGTGCGCAGATGATTGTTCACCTCGATGCCGAGACTGGCGATGGTGACGGGCATGCCTATGCAGCGGGGTCGGATCATCGGCGCGACGGTCAGGCAATCGGTTGCTGATGCGCCGCTGACCCGCATGGGGCGGCGGCCGCGGCGCTGCGGCATCATGGGAACCCCGCTGTCGAGGCCCGCATGATCTTCGTTCCCGCGATCGACCCGGCCGCCGTGCCCAGCACCACGCACTGGTGCCTGGCCTTCGTCGACGGCATGCTGCTGCTGCCCGAACCCGAGGACCTGTGCCTGTGCGCGCTGGCCGAGGCCGCCTGGCAGCAGGTGGCGCCGATGGCCCAGGTGCGGCACTACCTGGGCCAGCTGGACGGTCTGGACTGCTGGGCGCTGCGCCTGCCGGCGGCACCGCCGGGCTGGCGCAGCGTGCCCTTGCGCAGCGCGATGATGGGCTTGCCCGAGACCCTGGCCGGTGTGGCCGGGCGTGCCGCGCAGGTGCTGGAATGGGACCGCGCGCACCGCTTCTGCGGTGCCTGCGGCACGCCCACTGAAGCACGGCGCGGTGAGCGCGCGCGCCGCTGCCCGGCCTGCGGCCTGACGGTCTATCCGCGCATCAACCCGGCGATGATGACCCTGGTCTGGCGGCCGGGCCAGCTGCTGCTGGCGCGCGGGCCGCACTTCGCGCCGCACATGTACAGCGCGCTGGCCGGCTTCGTCGAGGCCGGTGAATCGATCGAGCAGTGCATCCGCCGCGAAGTGACCGAAGAGGTGGGTGTGCAGGTCGCGGGGCTGCGCTACTACGGCAGCCAGAGCTGGCCGTTCCCGAACAGCCTGATGATCGCGTTCACCGCCGAATGGCTGGCCGGCGACATCGTGCGCCAGCCCGACGAGATCGAGGACGCGCAGTGGTTCGACATCGCCGCGCTGCCGCAGATCCCGCCGCGCTTCTCGATTTCTGGACACCTGATCCGCGACACCGTGGCGGCCATGCAGGCGGTTGGCTAGCGCTTCTTGCAGCTGCCCCCGCGCTGCACCGTGCCGTCCTTGCACTCGGTGAGGATGTTGTCAGGGGCCGCAGAAGCCGGCTTGCCCGCAGGCGCAGCCGCGCTTTGCAGGTAGACGATCTTGCGGCTGCCGCGTGCGCAACTGCCGACCACCCTGCCTGGCGCGCTGGCGGCGACATCCACCGTGTTCAGTGTGAAGCTCATGCCCGGCGGCAGCTGGATGCGGGCTGCGATCTGTGCGCTGATGGCTTCGCAGTTGTCGGCCGCGCTGGCGGCCCCAACCGCGCTGGACAGCATCAACAGCAACGAACTGGACAGCACAAGGGCCGGGCGCATGTTCACAGGATACGCTTGCGCAGCTGGGTGACCACGACCTCGGCCAGCACCACCACGCTGAAGATCGAGAACAGCACCATCGCCACCCGGTCCCACTGGAACAGGTTCATCGCACTGTCCAGCGCCATGCCGATGCCGCCGGCCCCGACCAGGCCCAGCACCGCCGATTCGCGCACGTTGATGTCCCAGCGAAACAGCAGAATCGACCAGAACGCCGGCTTGACCTGCGGCCACCAGCCGAAGGCCAGGCGCGACAACCAGGGCGCGCCAGCGGCCTGCAAGGCCTCGATCGGGCCGGGCGCCGATTCCTCCAGCGCCTCGCCCAGCAGCTTGCCGATGAAGCCGATCGAACGGAACGCGATCGCCAGCGTGCCGGCCAACGCGCCGGGGCCGAACACGGCCACGAACAGCAGCGCCCAGACCAG
The DNA here is from genome assembly GCA_016707445.1 of Rubrivivax sp. Taxonomy (GTDB): domain Bacteria; phylum Pseudomonadota; class Gammaproteobacteria; order Burkholderiales; family Burkholderiaceae_C; genus Rubrivivax. The sequence continues at coordinate 394,351 of JADJHR010000001.1, read as the reverse complement.
CGAGTTGACCGATCGACTGGACACCAGCAACAGCCTGGCCAGCAGGTTGACGGCCTTGTTGGGCACCACGTTGTGCGCCGCCGCCAGCCCGATCGGCAGCGCCATCAGCACCGCCAGCAAGGTGCCCAGCGTGGCGATGTGCAACGTGTCGACCAGCGCGTCGTGCACGCCCTGCGGATAGTGGCTCCAGGCGATCGGCCACATGCGCTTGAGCAGGTCCTGCATCTGCTCGGGCGCATCGAGCAGGAATTCAGGAATCACCTGAACCGTGCGTGCCGACTGCAGCACGGCAGCCACCACCACCAGGTAGACGGTGAAGCGCGCCAGCCGCTGCGCGGGCGTGAAGCGATGCCATTGGCGCGGCGGGCCGCGGGTGTCTGCCGGCGTGACGGCGTTCATTCCTCGTCCACCCGGCCACGTTCGACGAACACGCGGCGCACCCAGGTGGCCAGGATCTCGCCGACCATGATCATGGCGATGATGCACAGCAGGATCGCGGCCACAAAGTCGTAGTCGAAGCGCTGGAAGGCCGAGAACAGCGTGCCGCCGATGCCACCGGCACCGACGATGCCGACCATGGTCGAATTGCGCAGGTTGGAATCGAGCTGGTAGGTGGCAAAGCCGATGAAGCGGCCGAACACCTGGGGCAGCACACCGAAGCTCAGCACGTTCATGAAGCTGGCGCCGGTGGCACGCACGGCCTCGACCTGCTTGAGCGAGATCTCCTCGATCGCCTCGGCAAACAGCTTGGCCGTGAAGCCGATCGACGCCACCACCAGCGCGCAGATGCCGGCCAGCGCGCCGAAGCCCACGGCCTTGACGAAGATGATCGCCACGATCACCGGATGGAACGAGCGTGCAGCGGCAATCACCGCGCGCGCGGGCCAGCTGGCCCAGGCCGGCATCAGGTTGCGCGCGGCCAGCAGCCCGATCGGCAGCGACAGCAGGATGCCGGCAAATGAGGCCAGCACCGCGATTTCCAGCGACTCAAGCAGGCCCGTCAACAGCGAGTCGGGCTGCGCGATGCGCGGCGGCATCATGCGCTCGAGAAATCGCGCCCCGTGGCCCAGCCCGGTGACGAAACGATCGACACTGAAGTCGAGCCGCAGCACCGCGTAGACCACATAGGCGACCAGCAGCAGCCAGCCCGCACGCGCCGGCCAGTCGGGCTTGAAGGCGCGGCGCGCCCGTGCGGCCGATGCGGGCTTCACTGCATCCACGACGCACCACCGTAGATGCGCGACAGCATCGCTTCATCCAGCTCGGCCGGCGGCCCGTCGAAGACCCTGGCGCCACCGGCCAGGCCGACGATGCGGTCGGCAAAGCGCCGCGCCAGGTCGACGTCGTGCATGTTCACGATGACGGGGATGCCATGCTCGCGGCCCAGCGTGCGCATCAGTTCCATGATCTCGACCGAGGTGCGCGGGTCGAGCGACGAAGTCGGCTCGTCGGCCAGCAGCAGCTGTGGTGCCTGCATCAGCGCGCGTGCGATGCCCACGCGCTGGCGCTGGCCGCCCGACAGCGCATCGGCACGCTGGTGCACCTGCTCGGCCAGGCCCACCTGGTCCAGCAGCTGGAAGGCGCGTTCGATGTCGGCCGGCGCAAAGCGCCGCAGCCAGGCGCGCAGCGCCGACACGTAGCCGAGCCGGCCGCACAGCAGGTTCTCCATCACCGACAGCCGCTCGACCAGGTTGTATTCCTGGAACACCATGCCGATGCGCCGCCGCACCTGTCGCAGTTCGCGTCCCGACAGCGGCACGATGTCGCGGCCGCCAAACAGGATCTGTCCGGCCGTGGGCTCGACCAGGCGGTTGATGCAACGCAGCAGGGTCGACTTGCCGGTGCCCGACGGGCCGATCACCGCCGTCAGGCCCTGGCCGTCGAAATCGAGCGACAGACCGTCGAGCACCTTCTTGCCGCGCACGTATTCCTTGACCAGGCCGCGCACACTGAGCGCGGCCTGGCCCTGCGCGTGCTCGCTCATCAGGGCTTCTTGGCCCCGGCGGTCTTCTTGCGGGCCTCTTCCTCGCGCTTGCTTTCCTTCTCGTAGGCGGCGCTGTTGAACTTCTCGCCACCGAACTCGGCCACCTGCCGCACCACCGCCCAATGCTCCTTGAAGTTGATCGGGAAGAAGCGGTCGGCGCCGTCGAAGGCCTTCTTCATGTCGTCGGTGTAACGGTAGTCGTAGAAGCACTTGACCATCTTGTCGCGCAGCGCCGGCTCGAGGTCGTGCGCGTAGGCGAACGACGAGGTCGGGAACTTGGCGCTGCGGTAAATGATGCGGAAGTCGGTTTCCTTGATCTGCCCGCGCGTGGCCATGCGGTGGAACACGTCCGACGCCACCGCGGCGGCTTCGTAGTCGCCGCTGTTGACGCCCATCACTGACTGGTCATGCTTGCCGCTGAACAGGATCTTGTAGTCCTTCTCCGGCGCCAGACCTTCCTTGGGGAACAGCGCCATCGGCGCCATGTGGCCCGAGTTCGACGACGGCGCCGTATGCGCCACCTTGTGACCCTTCAAGTCGGACAGCTTCTGGAACGGGCTGTCCTTCTTCACGATGACGATCAGGTTGTAGCCCTGGAAGTCCTTCTCGTAACCCTTGATCGCGAACGGCACCGCGCCGGCGATGTTGACGGCAAAGGCGGTGGGCCCGGTGGAGAAGCCCCCCACATGCAGCCGGCCCGAACGCATGGCCTCGATCTCGGCGGCATTGCTCTGCACCTGATAGAACACCACGCGCTTGGCCGTGCACTGCGCCAGGTAGTCGGTGAAGGGCTTGAAGATCTTCTCGTACACCGCCGGGTCTTCCACTGGCGTGTAGGTGAAGACCAGCGTGCTGGGGTTCTTGAACTTCTTCGGGTCGGTGGGTGCATCGGCCACCATGTCGGCGTTTTCGTCGCAGTACATGGGATCGAGGTCGCCGCGGTTCTTGCAGTCCTGGGCCCAGGCCGGCGCGATGGCCGCTGCCAGCAGCAGTGCAGACGTGAAACGAATCGTCGGGTTCATCGGTGGTCTCCTTGTTGTTCGAGGTGAGTTGGGATTCTGGCAGACGCATCCGGGCTCAGCGCAGCGCCGCACGCGCGCCGGCCAGGCGCGAGCGCAGGCTTTCGTCGAGCTGCAACGCGGTGCTGGATTCGGGTGTCGTGTCGGGCACGCCCTGAAAGTAGACCAGCAGGCCGGGGGCCGACTGGCCCGGTGCCTGAAAGCGCAATTCGGTACGGGGATGATCGGCAAAGTGGCTGCGCGGCAGGTCGATGCGCCAGGCGCCGTCGGCGTCGCGCTGCACCGGCAGGTCGACACTGCCGCCGCCGAAGGGGTCGCGCCCGCTGGCGCGCAGGCCGGCATGGCGCTGCGCATCGGCTTCGATGCGGATCACCACACGCGTGCGGGTCTCGTCGGGCCCACGCAGCACGCCCCAGGCCAGCGCCAGCCCGGGCTCGGCCCAGGCATCGTGCGCGCCATGCACCTCACGCACGGTCTGCGCCAGCGTCGGCACGGGCAGCGCCATGGTCAGCAGCAGGGCCAGAAAAAGTTGGCGGCGGTCGAGGCTCATGACGGCTTGTCCTGTGCCGGCAGCAGCAGCATGGCCGCAGGGTCTGCCGTCACCCCCAGCGCCTGGCCCTCGGGCAGTGCAGCGCCCGCCCCGCCGGGCCGCACCAGCAGCAGCCGCTGGCCCGCGCAGTCCAGGTGCAGCTCGATCTTCTCGCCCAGAAAGCTGCAGTTGCTCACCGTGGCCGGCCAGGCCTGGGCATCGTCAGCCGCCGTCGCGTGCAACGCCTCGGGCCGGATCATCAGCTGCACGGCCTGCCCTTCGGCCACGGCCATGTCCGGTCTGGGCACGCGCAAGCGCCGGCCCAGCGCCATCAGTTCGACGCCAGCGTCGTCCACGGCCACCACCCGGGCTTCGATGCTGTTGATGCGGCCGATGAAACGCGCGACGAAGTCGCTGCGCGGGCGCAGGTACAGGTCTTCGGCGCTGCCCACCTGCACCAGACGGCCCTGGTTCATCACCACGATGCGGTCGGACACCGCCATCGCCTCTTCCTGGTCGTGCGTGACGTAGATGGTGGTGATGCCCAGCCGGCGCTGCAGCGAGCGAATCTCGTGGCGCATCAGCACACGCAGCCGCGCATCCAGGTTGGACAAGGGCTCATCGAACAGCAGCACGCCGGGCTGAATCACGATGGCACGCGCCAGCGCTACACGCTGCTGTTCGCCGCCCGAGAGCTGGCTGCTGAACTGCGGCTCGTATCCGGCCAGGCCGACCAGGGCCAGCACATCGTTCACCGCGCGCCGGATCTCGGCGTCGGCCTTGTTGCGCACCCGCAGGCCATAGGCCACGTTGTCGAACACCGTGAGGTGCGGAAACAGCGCGTAGTTCTGGAACACGAAGCCGATGTCGCGCTGGTTGGCCGGCAGCGTGGTCACGTCGCGCCCGCCAAACAGCACGCGACCGGTGTCGGGCATCTCGAAGCCGGCGATCATGCGCAGCACCGTGGTCTTGCCGCAGCCCGAAGGGCCCAGCAGCGTGAGGAACTCGCCCGGCTGTACCGCCAGGTCGACATCGCGCGCCGCCCACACCTCGCCCTTGATGCGATGCTGGTAGCGCTTGGCGATGCCTTCGGCGCTGACGCCGAGCTTGGGTTCGGACACGGGGTCAGCCTCCGAGCAGGTTGGTGACCGAGCCGCTGCCCGGCGCCTTGAAGCGCGCCAGCGCGCGCCCGATCAGGGCGATGACGATGAACACGATCACGCACACCAGCACCGAAAACGCGGCCGCCGGGCCGAGTGACAGCTCGGTGATGTTTTCCAGGATCTTCACCGTGATCAGCGTCCACGACATCGAGACCAGGAAGATGGTGGCGCTGATGGCCGTCATTGAGCGGATGAAGACCACGCCCAGGCCGGCAAAGAAGGCCGGCAGGATCAGCGGCAACGTGATGCGGCGAAACGTGGTGCCGCTGCCCGCACCCAGGCTGGCCGAGGCTTCTTCCAGGCTCTTGTCGATCTGCGACAACAGGGCCACGGTGGCGCGGATGCCGGTGGGGCCGTAGCGAAAGACGTAGCAGGCGATGATCAGCAGCGCGGTGCCGGTCAGCTCGATCGGCGGGTCGTTGAAGGCGATCAGGTAGGCGATGCCGACGATGGTGCCCGGCAAGGCGTAGTTGACCATCGACACCAGTTCCATCGAGCGGCGGCCGAAGAAATTCTTCTTCGCCACCAGGTAGCCCACCAGCACCCCGTACAGCCCGCCCAGCGGCATCGCGAAGCCGGCAATGATCAGCGTGTCGCGCGTGGCCTTCAGGCCTTCGGTGAAGATCACGTGGTAGTGCTGCAAGGTCCAGTTGTGGTTGGCGCCCAGCGCCACCACCAGTGACGCGTACAGCAGCAGCGCGTAGAAGTAGGCGATGGCCAGCGTGATCAGCAGGCACAGCGCCACCAGCGCATTGCGCACTGCGGGCGACACACTGTCGAACGGCGTCTGCCCCGCGCCCTTGCCGGTCACGGTGACGTAGTGCCGGCGCGCCACCCAGTGCCGCTGCAGCAGAAACACCGCCAGCGCCGGCACCAGCAGGATGAACGACAGCGCGGCGCCGCCACGCAGGTCGAACAAACCGGTGATCTGCAGGAAAGCCTGCGTCGGCAGCACCGGAAACTGGTTGCCGGCCAGGATCAGCGGCGTGGCGAAGTCGGCCAGCGACGCGGCAAACAGCAGCAGGAAGGCATTCGCCAGGCCCGGGATGGCCAGCGGCAGCGTGACGGTGCGAAACACGCGCCAGCGCGACGCGCCCAGCGACAGCGCCATGCCTTCGATGTTGCTGTCGATGCCCGCCAGGATGGGCTTGAGCGTGAGGTAGGCGATCGGAAAGTACGTCACCGCCTCAGACAGCATGGTGCTCGTCAGGCCATACACCGACCCACCCTTCATGCCCAGCAGGTCATGTGTGATCAACCCGCGCGGACCGAAGCTGAAGATGATGGCGATCGCCGTGGTGAACGGCGGGCTGACCAGGGGCAGCAGCACGCTGGCGTCGATGGCGCGCTGCAACCAGGGTGGCAGCTTCGCGCGCGCTGCGGTAAACGCAAAGACGAAGCCGGTGACGGTGCCGATCAGGCCCACAAGGGTTGCCAGCAACAAGCTGTTGCCGAAGGCACGCACCTGGTGCTTGTTGGTCAGCAGCTGCCACAGGCTGGCACTGCCGGCCGCGGTCGGCGGCGCCAGCATGCGCGCGGCCATCATCACCAGCGGGTAGACGACGAACAGCGCCAGCAGCAGCCACAGCACCAGCGCGCTGGCCGAGACCAGAGGGTCGCGCCGGGCTTGCGCCGGCGCCGCCACGGCAGTCAAGATGTCAGGGGTTCAGCACTTCGGCGATCCAGCGCTCGACCACGCGCTTGCGGTTGGCGCCGGCGTAGTCGGCGTCGATCGGGAAGATCTTGGCGTCCTTCAGCACCTGGGCCAGGCTGGCTTCGGTCTGCACGTCGGGGTGGGCCGGCAGGAAGTTGATCTTGTACTTGGCGAACTGGTTCTGCATGCCTGGCGACGTGGCCCAGTCGATCAGTTTCTTGCCCGCGGCCGGGTTCTTCGCACCCTTGATCAGCGCAATGGCCTCGGCCGAGGTGCCGATGCCCTCTTTGGGGAAGCTGATGCTGACGTCATAGCCCTTGGCCTTGGTGTCCAGCGCGTCGACGATGAAGAAGATGCCGCCCCCAGCCTGGCCCAGGCCCACCGGCAAGGTGCCGCCACCGCCGCTCTTGGTGAACAGCTGCACGTTGGGGCGCAGCTTCTTCATGTAGTCGAAGGCCTTGGCCTCGTCGCGGCCGTTCACCTCGAGGATGCTGAAGATGCGCGTCACCGCGGTGCCCGAGGTGCGCGCGTCGGCCATCTGCAGCATGTTCTTGTAGGCCGGCGCCAGCAGGTCGGCCCAGCTGGCCGGCGGCTGCAGCTTGTTGTCCTTGAGAAACTTGTTGTTCGTCATGAACACCAGCGGGTCGTCGGCGATCGCCACCCACAGCCCGTCGGCCTGGCGAAAGCGCGGCGCCAGGCGCGCGAACGATGGCGGCTTGTAGGCCTCGAACACACCTTCGGCGATGCCAGCGGCATGCGTTTCGACCGGCCCGCCGAACAGCACGTCCACACGCGGGTTGTTCTTCTCGGCGATCACGCGCGCCAGCGCCTCGCCCGACGAGAAGCGCACGAAGTTGACCTTGATGCCGCTGGCCTTCTCGAACTCTTCGAACATCGGCCGCGCCCAGTTCTCGGGCCAGATCGAATACACGTTGACGGTCTCGGCGGCGCGGGCTATCGGGGTGGCCCCCAGCAAGGCAGCGCCAAGGCACAGCACGGGCAAGAGGGCGCGGGTGAACACGGTGCGGACAAGGGACATGGCAGCAGGCTCAAGATGCAATGGCGACAAAGATACACCCCGCCCCGGCGCGCCGACATCGGGCTTGCACCGACGCCGGCCCAGAGAAGGACAATCCCGCATGCCCATCGCAAACGACCCCGAGGTCTCGCTGCGCGTCGCCGATGTGGCCGACGCGCTGTGCCTGGGCGTGCTGGCGCAGCAGGTCTTTCTCGACACCTACGCCACCGGCGGCATTCGGCCGGCGCTGGCGCGCGAGGTGCTGTCGCAGTTCTCCACCCAGGCCATGGCCGCGCAGTTCGATCGCCGTGATGCGCGGCTGCTGGTGGCCGAGCGTGACGGCCACTTGCTGGGGTTTGCGCAGGTCGGCCTGCAGGTGCCGCAGGGCCAGGTGCCGGCCAGTCGGCCGGCCGAGCTGGAACGGCTCTACGTGCAGGAGCCGTTCACGCGACAGGGCATCGGCAGCGCCTTGCTGCGTCAGGCCGAGCAGGCAGCCGCTGTGGCCGGCGCCGACGCGATGTGGCTGACACCCTGGGTGCACAACCACCGCGCGCTGGCCTTCTACGCCCGCCAGGGCTACCTCGATCGCGGTGCGGCCTGGTACGTCTTCGAAGACGAACGGCACGAGAACCGGGTGCTGTCGCGCCCCCTGTGAACCCGGCGCCATCATGAGCTTGCCGACACCACGTCGGTGGCCAACATCTTCAGCGGCGACATCGGCCTGCCGGCCTGCAGTCCGACAGGGGCCGTCAAAGCGGTTCGAGGGCCACCGCATCGGGGTTGTACCGCGGTCCATAGAATGGACCGCTTTCTACCCACGGCCGATCATCCGGCCCTCGGCCTGCCCGATCGAAACCTAGAATTTTCCGATCGACCCCAGCCGGTCCTGTCCTGCGAAAGATTGCGCCTTGACCCGATTGCGTGAGCTCTACACGCTGATGCGCCGCATCCGTGCCTTTGAAGATGCTGCCGAGCAGGCCAGCCTGGGCGGCGTGGCCGCCTGGGGGCTGGCGGCCTCGGACAAACCCGCGCGCGTGCGCGGCCCGCTGCACCTGTCCACCGGACAAGAGGCCGTAGCTGCCGGCGTGTGCCTGAACCTGCAGCGCGCCGACCTGCTGACCTCCACCCACCGCGGGCACGGCCACACGCTGGCCAAGGGCGCCGACACCACACGCATGATGTGCGAGCTGTTCGGCCGCGCCAGCGGCACCAACAAGGGCAAGGGCGGCTCGATGCACATCGCCGACTTCTCGGTCGGCATGCTGGGCGCCAACGGCGTCGTCGCCGCGGGCATCCCGATCGCCACCGGCGCCGCGCACGCGCTCAAGCTGCGCGGCCTGCCGCACATCGTGGCCTGTTTCTTCGGCGACGGCGCGGCCAATCGCGGCCCCTTTCTCGAAGGCCTGAACTGGGCGCAGGTTTACCGCCTGCCGGTGCTCTTCGTCTGCGAGGACAACCGCATTTCGGCAACCACGCCCACCGCACCCATGACCGCCGGCCCGGGCGTGTCGGCACGCGCCGAGGCGCTGGCGATCCCCGCCGTGCAGGTCGACGGCAATGATGCCGAGGCCGTGGACGCTGCCGCGGCCGAGCTGGTGGCGCAGGTGCGCGCCGGCAGCGGCCCGCGCCTGCTGCATGCCGTGACCTACCGCGTCAAGGGTCATGTCTCGGTCGACCCCGGCACCTATCGTGACCCTGCCGAAGTGGCTGCGGCACAGGCCCGCGACCCGCTGCTGCTGCTGCGCCAGCGCCTGCTGGCCCGCGGTGAAGCCGCGACGGCGATCGACGCCATCGACCAGGCGGCACAGACCGAGATCGACGAGGCCATGCGCGTGGCCGAGGCTGCCCCCTGGCCCGAGGCTTCAGCGGCGTATGACGACATCATGAACAGCGGTGCGGGGGTGTGGCGATGAGCGCGGTGCAGACCCTCAGCTACGCGCAGGCCGGTGCGCTGGCGCTGCAGCAGGCCATGCAGGCCGACGCCACCGTGGTGGCCCTCGGCGAAGACCTGGGCCGCGGCGGTGTGTTCGGCCAGTACCGCGGGCTGCAGCAGCAGTTCGGCGCCGAACGTGTGATCGACACGCCGATCTCCGAGGCCAACATCATGGGTGCCGCGGTGGGCATGGCACTGGCCGGCCTGCGCCCGGTGGTCGAGATGCGCGTCATCGATTTCGCGCTGTGCGCGATGGACGAGATCGTCAACCAGGCGGCGAAGAACCGCTACATGTTCGGCGGCCAGGGCCGCGTGCCGCTGGTGGCGCGGCTGCCGATCGGCATCTGGTCGGCGTCGGCGGCACAGCATTCGCAATCGCTGGAGGCCTGGTTCGCACACCTGCCCGGGCTGGTGGTCATCACGCCGGCCACGGCGCAGGACAACTTCTCGCTACTGAAGGCCGCGCTGGCCAGCGGTGACCCGGTGATCTACATGGAGCACAAGGAGCTCTGGGGCGAAACCGGCGAGGTCGACACCACGCTCGAGCTGCCGCTGGGCCAGGCGTCCACGCTGTGCAGCGGCGCCGACCTGACGATCGTGACCTGGTCGCGTGGCGTCGCCCCCACCCTGGCTGCGCTGCAGCAGCCCGAACTGGCCGGCGCCAGCATCGAGGTCATCGACCTGCGCACGCTGTGGCCCTGGGACCAGGCCGCGGTGCACCGATCGGCCACCCACACCGGCCGGCTGCTGGTGGTGCACGAGGCCGTGCAGGTGGCCGGCTTCGGCGCCGAAGTGGCCGCCAGCACGGCTGAAGCCACCGGTTGCCGCGTGGCCCGACTGGGCGCGCCGCGCATCCCGGTAGGCTATGCCGACGTGCTGGAACGAGAATCGCGCCTGTCGCCAGAGAAAATCGCCCGGGCGGCGCGCACCTTGCTCGACAAGCCGCGCTGAGCGGCGGTACAACCCTCACCCCGATTCGATTCCGTTTCGACCCCGTTTCGCCCACGATCACCCCGACAGGAGACACACCATGCGCCAACCCCTCAACAGCAGCCGCCGCCAGTTCGTGCGCGCCACCGCGTCGGCCGGCGTGCTGGCCAGCCTGGGGGCGCCCGCCTTCGCGCAGGGCACGCCGCTGGTCTTCAAGTGGGCCAACAACATCCCGGCCACGCACCCGTCCACCTTGCGCGTGAAAGAAGCAGCCGACGCCATCCGCGCGGCCAGCAACGGCCGCGTCGACATCCAGATCTTTCCGAACAACCAGCTCGGCGGCGACACCGACATGCTGTCGCAGGTGCGCTCGGGTGCGATCGACATCTTTCCGCTGTCGGGCCTGATCCTGCAGACCCTGGTGCCGCTGGCCGGCATCAACGGCCTGGCCTTTGCATTCAAGGACTACCCCACGGTCTGGAAGGCGATGGACGGCGAGCTCGGTGCCTTCATCCGCGAGGCGATCGGCAAGACCGGACTGCACAGTTTCGACCGCATCCTGGACAACGGCTTTCGCAACATCACCACCAGCACCAAGCCGATCAACAACGCTGCCGACCTGCAGGGCTTCAAGATCCGCGTGCCGATCAGCCCGCTGTGGACCAGCATGTTCAAGGCCTTCGGTGCCGCGCCCACCGGCATCAACTTCAGCGAGGTCTATTCGGCGCTGCAGACCAAGGTCGTCGAAGGGCAAGAGAACCCGCTGGCGATCATCGAGATCGCCAAGCTCTACGAGGTGCAGAAGTACCTGTCGATGACCGGCCACATGTGGGACGGCCAGTGGATCCTGGCCAATGGCAAGCGCTGGAACAGCACACCGGCCGACGTGCAGGCGCTGATCACCAAGCACGTGACCGACGCCGTCATCAAGCAGCGCGAGGACATCCGCCAGCTCAACCTGAGCCTGGAGACCACGCTCAAGGGCAAGGGCATGGTGCTCAACACGCCCGACGGCAAGAGCTTCCGTGACGTGCTGGCCAAGGCCGGCTTCTACGCCGAATGGCGCGGCAAGTTCGGCGACGAGGCGATGGCCAAGCTCGAGAAATACTCGGGCAAGCTGGGCTGATGGCTGCGGCCGGCGCGGCTGACGCGGCCGCCCTGGCCAGCACGCCGCCCAAGCTGGCGGCGCGGTTGATGCGGCCGCTGGAAGTCGTCAGCGCCTTGCTGCTGGCCGTGATCATCACGCTGCTGCTGGTCGGCGTGGCGGCGCGCTACGTGTTCTCGCTGCCCGTGGTGTGGGTCGACGAAGTCGTCTCGCTGTCGTTCCTGTGGCTGGCCATGCTGGGCGCGGTGATCGCGATGCACCGCAACGAACATCTGCGCCTGACGCTGATAGTCGAGAAGCTGCCCGCACCGTTGCGCGGCTACGTGCAGGCCTTCGCGCTGTGCGCGGTGGCCGTCACCTTGCTGGCGCTGGCCGGCCCGGCGCTGGAATACACGCGCGACGAATGGGCCATCCGCACCCCTGAGCTCAGCATGCCCAATGCCTGGCGCGTGGCGGCGATCGCCTTCGGCGTGATCGCCATGCTGGGGCTGGTGTTGAGCTTTGCGCTGCGCACGGTGGCCCTGCGCCAGCTGATCGTGGCCGCAGGGGTGCTGGGCGCCGCGGCACTGGCCTGCCAGGCCGGCTCGGTAGGCCTGCAGTCGCTGGGCAACCTGAACCTGGTGATCTTCCTGGTCGGCGTGGTCACCTTGTGCCTGGTGGCCGGCGTGCCGATCGGCTTCTGCTTCGGTCTGGCCACGTTGTCGTACCTGGGTTTTGCCACCACGGTGCCGCTGTCGGTGGTGGTCAGTCGCATGGACGAGGGCATGTCCAGCATCGTGCTGGTGTCGGTGCCGATCTTCGTGATGCTGGGCTGCGTGCTCGACAGCTCCGGCATGGGCAAGGCCATTGTCGATGTGCTGGCCGCGTTGTTCGGCCATGTGCGCGCCGGCATGTCGTACGTGCTGCTGGGCTCGCTGTTCATCGTCTCGGGCATCTCGGGCTCCAAGGTCTCGGACATGGCCACGGTGGCGCCGGCACTGTTCCCCGAAATGAAACGCCGCGGCCACAAGCCGCCCGAGATGATCGCGCTGCTGGCCACCGGTGCGGCCATGGCCGACACGGTGCCGCCCAGCATCGTGCTGATCGTGCTGGGTTCGGTGGCCGGGGTCTCGATCGCCGGCCTGTTCCAGAGCGGTTTCGTGGTCGCGATGGTGCTGCTGCTCGCGCTGATGCTGCTGGCGCGCTGGAAGGCGCGGCACGAGATCATGGAAGGCGTGCGGCGGGCACCCTGGGTGACGCTGCGCAAGCTGCTGGTGTTCGCGGCACCGGCGCTGGTGCTGCCCTTTCTGATCCGCAGTGCGGTCGGTGAAGGTGTGGCCACGGCCACCGAGGTGTCGACGATCGCGGTGCTGTACACACTGGTCATCGGCAAGTACCTGTACGGTGGCCTCAGCGCACGTCAGGTGTACAGCATGCTGGTCGAAACGGCGTCGCTCAGCGGCGCCATCCTGCTCATCCTGGGCACCGCCTCGGGCATGGCCTGGGCGATCGCGCAAAGCGGCGTGGTGCAGCAGCTGTCGGGCTTTCTGACCACGCTGCCGGGTGGTCCCTGGGCCTATCTGGCGGTGACGATTCTGGTCTTCCTGCTGCTGGGCTGCGTGCTCGAAGGGCTGCCCGCCATCCTGCTGCTGGCGCCGATCATGTTCCCGATCGCGCGCAAGCTCGGCATCCACGACGTGCACTATGCGATGGTGGTCGTGGTGGCGATGAACATCGGGCTGATGATGCCGCCGATCGGCGTCGGCTTCTATGTCGCCTGCCGCATCGGCGAGGCCCTGCCCGACGATGTGATGGGCGCGATCTGGCCCTACCTGGTGGCGCTGGTGATCGGCCTGGTGGTGATCGCCGCGGTGCCTTGGATCTCGACGGTGGCGTTGTAGCGAAGATCGCAGGCGAGCTGCGTTGGATCGCGCGTCAGCGACGCAGCTGCGCCGCCAGCGCCGTGATGTTGGCGCTGGCCTGCACCAGTCGATGGCCGATCAGCGTGCAGCGCGTGCTGCCCAGGCGCGACCGGATCGCCGCCACGCTGATCGACGCCACCGGCTGCGCATTGGCGTCGCGCACCACCGCGCCCACCGCCCAGGCGTCGGGCAGCAGCAGGCCCGGCATCACGCAGAAGCCGCGCTCGCGCGCCTCGGCCACCTGGCGCATCAGCGCCTGGTCGGTGCAGCGCGGGTACTTGTGCTGGCGCAGCGTCAGCGTCAGCGCCAGCACCTTGCGCACGTCGTCGTCGCCCAGTGCGGCCAGCAATGCGGCACCGCCGGCGCCCACACCCAAGGGCACGCGGTCGCCCGGCTTGAGCAACTGGTTGCGGATCGGAAAATCGCCCTCGTCGCGCGACAGGCAGATGTTCTCGTAGCCGTGCAGCACGGTGAAGAACACCGTGTCTTCGGTCTCGGCTGCCATGCCGCGCAGGATGGGTGCGGCCAGGCGCTGCAGCTCGTAGCTGGGCTCGGCCGCCAGCCCGACGGCAAAGGCCTCGGGGCCCAGGCGGTAGCGCCCCGACACGCTGTCCTGCAGCACGAAACCCTCGTCGACCAGGGTGCGCGTCAAACGCACCGCGGTCGATTTGGCCAGCGCCACGTGGCGGCAGATCTCGCCCATGCGCAGGCCGCCGGGGCCGGCGCGTGTCAGCAGGCGCAGCACCATCAGGCCGCGGCGCAGGGTCTGTGCGCCCGCGGTGTCCTGCGGCGAAGGGACCGAGACCGGGCTCGTTGACATCAGTGCGGGATCAAATCGAGATCAGCTCGACACCAGCGCGTCGTCAGCGCCCGCTCAGCTGTTCTTGCGCAGCGTGGGCAATCCCACGCCGCTGGCGTCGAAGCCGCCGTCGACGGCCAGCACCTGGCCGTTGATGTAGCTGGCCGCCGGGCTGCACAGGTAGCCCACGGCACTCGCGATCTCTTCGGTGCTGCCGTAGCGGCGCAGCGGGATGGCGTCGAAGTAGTCGCGGCGAATCGTCTCGTCGTGCACCTGCTTGGCCATCTCGGTCTCCACCGGACCCGGCGCCACGGCGTTGACGCGGATGCCGGCATCGCCGAGCTCGATCGCCTGCTGCTTGGTCAGGTGGATGAGCGCACCCTTGCTGGTGCCATAGGCCACGCGCATGGTGCTGGCACGCAGGCCCGAGATGGACGCGATGTTGACCACCGCGCCGCCACCGGTGCGCAGCATCACCGGGGCCACGGCCTGGGTGCAGATGAAGGGGCCGTCGAGGTTGGTGTTCATCACGTAGCGCCATTCCTCGAAGCTGGTGGCGCCGATGCGCTTGAACACCGCCACCCCGGCGTTGTTGACCAGGGCATCGATGCGGCCGAAGCGTTCGACCACGGCCTGCACGGCCTGCGCCACCTGTTCGGGGATCGAGACATCGCAGTGCAAGGGCAGCACACGTTCGGGCTGGCCCAGCGCCGTCGCGGCCGGAAACAGGGTTTCGGCGTTGTTGTCGATCAGCGCGACCTGCCAGCCGTCGGCCAGAAACCATTGGCCGATGGCCAGGCCGATGCCGCGGGCGCCGCCGGTGACGAAGGCAACGCGGGTGGGTGAAGAGGTGGATGTCATGGTGCTGCGCGGCAGTGGTGTCGAAGGCGGCGATTGTCCTGCCGACACCGGTTGAGCGCCATGCACAGGCCCTCAATCGGTCCAGCATGTGGACAGGCCGTTGGCAGCCCGGTGCGCTCAGCGCAGCTCGGCCAGGCCTGGGTAGCCATCGCGCTGCAGCAGGAACTTGCGCGCTGCGTGACTCCACGGCGCCCCCGTGGCCAGCGCCTGCTTGAAGGCCGCGGGGTCGCTGATCCAGCTGCCCGCCAGCGCGCTGATGCCGTGCGCAAACAAGGCGTCGGGCAGGCAGCCGGCACCGGGGCCGATCAGCACCACACGCCGCGCCTTCGCACAATGCGCCAGCACGCTGTCCAGCGTGTGGTTGAGCAGCGCGGTGCTGGTGCACAGCACCTGGCTGCAGCCCGCAAGGTCCTGCGGGTCGAGCGTGACGCGGTAGCCCTCGTGCTGACCGGCCAGGTCGGCACGCAGCTCCAGCACGGTCAGCTGCGCACCGCGCGCCAGCAGCGGTTTGAGCAGCGGCGGAAAGTAGCCCACCATGCCGATCGACTCGCCTGCCGCGGCGTCGATGCCGGCCACCGAATCGCCGGCGGCCGGTGGCACGAAGCCGGCGCGGTCGAACAGCTCGCGCGACAAGGCGTTGACGGCGGCAAAGCCCAGCGTGGCGCGCGCGGGCGAGGCCTCACCACCGGCCCACTCGGCGGCCAGGTCGAGCGCGTCCGCACCGACCAGGCCGGCACCGGCCCGGCTGGCCGCGCTCACGCGCGCCAGTGCGTCGTCGAACAACAGGTAGCTCAGCCCCAGCGCGCCCGAATCGAGCTCGATGGCGCCGAACTCACCGTCCTTGCTGCCGTTCCAGGGCACGGGCGGCAGGTGCAGGGCGCGCACGCGCGGTTTCGGCCGGCCGGCCCAGGCTTGCTGCAAGCTGTGCAACAGATCGCTGGCGATGCTCATCGCTGCTTCGCTGCCGCTCAGCCGCGCCGCGGTCGGTCGGTGCCGAAGAAACCGTTCAAGGCCTGCCCCGACGCCGCATCGGCAAAGCCGTCGAAGCGCCCCTGCACCAGCCCCTCGGCGGCACGCATGAAGGCACCCCAGGCCGACCGCGCCAGCGCCCCGCCGACGCTGATGCGGCGCACGCCCAGCGCGGCAATGTCGTGCTTCGTCAACTCGCTGGGCCAGCCGACCAGCAGGTTGAAGGGCCTGGGCGCCACACCGTCGACGAGCGCGCGGATCTGCTCGGGCTGGCGCACGCCCGGGGCGTACAGACAGTCGGCGCCGGCGTCGGCGTAGGCCCGCAGCCGCACCAGGGTCTCGTCGAGGTCGGGCCGGCCGCAAAGAAAACCCTCGGCGCGGCCGACCAGCAGCACGTCAGCGCCGGCCTGGTCGATCGCACGGCGCGCCGCGCGCATGCGCGCCACGGCCTCGTCCAGACCGAACAGCGGGTTCGTGGCGTCGCCGGTGCTGTCCTCGATCGACAGACCGGCGACGCCGGTCTCGACCGCCAGGCGCACGCTCTCTGTTATGCCCGCCGCATCGACGGCAAAGCCGCTTTCAAAATCGGCATTGATCGGCAGGTCGGTGGCAGCCACCAGATCGTGCAGGTGCGCCAGCGCCATCTCGCGCGGGATGCCGTTGTCGGCATGGCCCTTCGACCAGGCCATGCCCGAGCTGGTGCTGGCCAGCGCCTTGAAACCCAGTCCCTGCAACCAGCGCGCGCTGCCGATGTCCCAGGGGTTGGGAATCACGAAACAGCCGCTCGCATGCAGCTGGTGGAAAGCACGGCGCTTGTCGGCAATGCTGGGGCGGGGTTGGTCCATGCGCGGCTCCGATGCACTGGCGCGCAGTGCCACACTGCACGCTTCAGCATCCGAGGATACGACCATGGCCGAGCCCGCCGTCAGCCGCCACTGCGAAGGCCCGGTGTGCACGATCACGTTGCACCGCCCTGCCGAACGCAACGCCGTCGACGGCCCCACCGCGCTGGCCTTGCGCCAGGCCTTCGAGGCTTTCGAGGCCGACGACAGCCTGAGCGTGGCCGTATTCACCGGCGGCGGTGGACAGTTCTGCGCCGGTGCCGACCTCAAGGCCCTGGGCGACCCGGCGCGTCGCAACGAAGTGCGAAGCGACGGCAGCGGCCCTGGCCCGATGGGGCCCACGCGCATGGACTTCATCAAGCCGGTGATCGCCGCCATCGAGGGCTACGCCGTGGCCGGTGGGCTCGAACTGGCGCTGATGTGCGACCTGCGCGTGGCCGCGCGCAGTGCGGTGTTCGGCGTCTACTGCCGGCGCTGGGGTGTGCCGTTGATCGATGGCGGCACCGTGCGGCTGCCGCGCATCGTGGGCATGGAGCGCGCGCTCGACCTCATCCTGACCGGCCGCGCCGTGGGCGCCGACGAGGCGCTGGCAATGGGCCTGGTCAACCGCGTCGTCGACGACGGCCAGGCCTTGAGCCAGGCGCTGGCTCTGGCGCAGCAGATCGCCGGTTTTCCGCAGCAATGCCTGCGCGCCGATCGCGCTTCGGCTTTTGCGCAGGCGTCACTGCCCTTGGCCCAGGCCCTGCAGTGCGAAGGTGCCGGCGGGTACGCGGTGGTGCTGGCCGAAGGCGTGCCAGGTGCAGCGCGCTTTGCCGCCGGCGCCGGCCGGCATGGCGACGGGGCCTGAGGCCGCGACGCCCCCTGAGTTCAGGGTGCCGTGACCAGCGCCGCGTCGATTTTCTGCGGGCGCGCCGGTGCGCCGGCCGGGCCCACGTCCGACCAGGTTCCGGTATCGAAGGCGCGCTGCAGCTGGGCGTCGTAAGGGGCCAGGTCGTAGCCGTTGCGGCTGAGCCAGGCCGTGTTGTAGTAGGTGTCCAGGTAGCGGTCGCCGGCATCACAGGCCAGGGTGACGATGGAGCCCGACTCGCCACGCCCGGCCATCTCGCAGGCCAGCTGCAACGCACCATAGAAGTCGGTGCCGGTCGACGCCCCGTAGCGGCGACCGATCAGGCGCTCGAGAAAGCGCATGCCGGCGTACGAGGCCGCGTTGGGAACACGCATCATGCGGTCGATGACATCGGGGACGAAGGAAGGCTCGACACGCGGCCGGCCTATGCCTTCGACGTCGGAGCCCTGGTCGATCGTGATGCTGGCGTCGCGGCCGTGGAAGTAGTCGTAGAACACCGAACGATCGGGATCGACCACGCACAGCTGCGTCATGTGCCCCTGGTAGCGGATGTAGCGGCCGATCGTGGCCGAGGTGCCGCCCGTGCCGGCGCCGACCACGATCCAGCGCGGCACGGCGTTCGGCTCGTCGGCCATCTGCTGGAAGATCGACTCGGCGATGTTGTTGTTGCCACGCCAGTCGGTGGCGCGCTCGGCATGCGTGAACTGGTCCATGTAGTGACCCTTGCAGTCGCGTGCCACCTGTTGCGCCTCGGCATACATCTGCGACGGGTCGTCGGTGAAGTGGCAGCGGCCGCCATAGAACTCGATCAGCGCCACCTTGCTTGGCGAGGTGCTGCGCGGCATCACGGCGATGAAGGGCAGGCCCAGCATGCGCGCGAAATAAGCCTCCGACACCGCGGTGCTGCCCGACGAGGCCTCGACGATCGTGGTCTGGTCGCGGATCCATCCGTTGCACAGCGCATAGAGGAACAGCGAGCGTGCCAGCCGGTGCTTTAGGCTGCCCGTCGGGTGCGTCGATTCGTCCTTGATGTAGAGCTGCACCTTCGGCATCGCCGGCAGCTCCAACAGCAGCAGGTGGGTGTCGGACGAGCGCTGGTAGTCGCGCTCGATGCGGTGGATCGCTTCTTGGGTCCAGGTTCTGGGCATGGTCGGTTGCACCTCGGGGTCGGATCGAAAGCCTTCGCGCCGGCGGGATCATGGCATCGCGCGGCCGCGAGCCCGTGCCCGATCGGCCGGGTTGTAGGATCGCCTGGCTTTGGCGGCAGTGTTTCACGCTGGCCTGCGCTGCACCATCGAGCACTTCCGAAACCGGCTTTTGTGCAGGACGAACGCCATGCGTTACAGCCTCGTGGACCTCAGGCTCTTTGTGGCGATCGCCGACGCCGGCAGTGTCTCGCGCGGCGCCGCAAACTGCTTTCTGGCGCCGTCGTCGGCCAGCCTGCGCATCAAGGCGCTGGAGAGCAGCTTCGGCGTGCAGCTCTTCAAGCGCGAGGTGCGTGGTGTCTCGCTGACGCGGCCGGGCCAGGTGATGCTCGAACATTGCCGCCGCTGCCTGGCCGATCTCGAACAGATGCACGCCAACCTGGCACCCTACGCGCGCGGCGTGAAGACGCAGGTCACGCTGTTTGCCAACAGCACCGCCATCGCCTCGTTCCTGCCCGCCGATCTGCAGGTCTTTCTGCGCGCCTATCCCGATGTGCGTGTCAGTCTGGAAGAGCGCCTCAGTCACGACATCGTCGCGGCTGTGGCCGAAGGGCGCGCCGATCTGGGCATCGTGACCTGGGACGACGAGCACCCGGGTCTGGACTTTCACCCCTACCGCGACGACGAGCTCGTCGTCGTCGCGCCGCTGACGGCGGAACTCGGCAGCGCGGGCTCGACCAGCTTTGCGCAATGCCTGAGCCAGCCTTTCATCGGCTTGCGCAGCGGCACCGCGATCCACACCTTCCTGGTCGGCAAGGCGGCGTCGATGGGCCACCCGCTGGATGTGCGCATCCAGCTGGCCAGCTTTGCCGCCGTGGTGACCCTGGTGCAGTCCGGCGCCGGCATCGCAATCGTGCCGCGTTCGGTGCTGGGCCACGCAGGCAGCGACGGCGTGCGCGTGCTGGCCCTGCGCGAACCCTGGGCCCGACGGCACCTGCGCGTGTGCTCGCGGCGGGCCGAGGACCAGCTGTCCACGCACGCCAAGGTGCTGCTGCAGCTCTTGTGCGCCGGTGCGCCCGGTGCCGCCGCGGCTGCGCTGCCGGCCTGAAGACATCACCCTGCGCCGCGGGTGCGTGCCGCGGTGTGACGGCCGCAGCGTTTGTGATCGACAAACCGTGCTGTTGGCAGAGCCCGTTTGTCGCCACGGGGTGCGCGTGGAAGACTGGCTTCAGCGCAACCCCATTCGAACGGCGATGACCATGATGAACCATCACCAGCGGCTCGAAGCAGCCCTTCGCGGCCTCCCCACCGATCGTGCGCCGGTGGCGCTGTGGCGGCATTTTCCGGTCGACGATCAAAGCCCCGACAAGCTGGTGGCCCACACCCTGGCCTGGCAGGCGCAGTGGGACTTCGACCTCGTCAAGTTCATGCCCTCGGGCACCTACAGCGTCGAAGACTGGGGTGCCGTCAGTGCCTACCGCGGCACGGCCAACGGCACGCGCGAAGTCATCCAGCCCGCGGTGACCTGCGCGCGGGACTGGCTGAACTTGCGCGACCTCGACGTGCGCCAGGGCTCGTACGGCCGCCAGAACCAGGCGCTGGCCACCACGGTGAAGGCCCTGCGCGGGTCGGTGCCGCTGCTGCAGACCGTGTTCAGCCCGCTGACGACGGCCTGCAAGATGGCCGGCGAGCGACTGTTCAGCGACCTGCGGCAATCGCCGCAGGCGCTGGAGCACGCGCTTCGAATCATCACCGATGTCACCTGCCGCTTCGCGCTCGACGCCATCGACAACGGCGCCGACGGCATCTTCTTCGCCACCCAGCTGGCGTCGCACCGGCTGCTGGGCGTGGCGGAGTACGAGCACTTCGGCCGCCGCTTCGACCTCGAGGTGTTTGCAGCGCTGCGTGGCAAGGCCAGGTTCAACATGCTGCATGCGCATGGCGACGACATCATGTTCGATCTTCTGGCCGCCTACCCGGCCGACATGCTGAACTGGCACGACCGCCTGACCGAGCCCGGCCTGCGCGAGGCCGGCCGCCGGTTCCCCGGCCTGCTGGTCGGCGGCCTGAGCGAACACGGAACGCTGCTGCACGGCAGCGAGGCCGAGATCGAGGCCCAGGTGCACGAGGCGCTGTCGCAGACCGATGGCCGGCGGCTCATGATCGCGCCCGGCTGCGTGCTGCCCGTGGCCGCCCGTGACCCGAGCATTCGCGCCGTCGTGCAGGCCACGCATTCGTTCCGGGACCAGGCCGTGCACGCCTGAGGTCGCAGCGCGGCTCAAACGTTATTCCATCCATCCAGACGAGGACTCTTCATGCGATCCCTGCTCTTGCGACTTGCCGCCGTGGTGGCGTTCATCCCTGGTCTTGCAGCACCCGCGCTGGCGGCCGACTGGCCCCTGGCGGGCAAGACGGTCAGCATCGTGGTACCGGCACCGGGCGGCGGCGGTACGGGCGACACCATCGCCCGCGTGGTCGCCGAGCAACTGGGCAAGCGCATGAAGGCCAGCGTCATCATCGAGAACCGCGCCGGTGCCAACGGCAACATCGGGGCCGCGGCCGCGGCCAGTGCCGACCCTGACGGCTACAAGCTGCTGTTCTCCTGGGCCGGAACCCTGGCCGTCAACCCGACCCTCTATCGAAATCTGTCGTTCGACCCGCAGAAGAGCTTCGTGCCCATCGTGCTGGTGGCCGACGTGCCGAACATCCTGGTCGTGAACAAGGACCTGCCGGTGAAGACCGTCGCCGACTTCGTGCACTACGCCAAGGAAAACCCGACGCGCCTGAACTTCGGCTCGACCGGCAATGGCAGCTCGATGCACCTGGCCGGTGAGCTCTTCATGCGCGAGACCGCGACCCAGCTGGTGCACGTGCCCTATGCATCACCCGGGCAGGCGACGACGAATCTGATCGCCAACGACATCCAGTCGATGTTCCAGCTCGTGCCCGGCGTCGTGGGGCAGGTCAAGGGCGGCAAGCTGCGCGCGGTGGCGGTGATGTCCGAGTCGCGCTCGCCGGCCCTGCCGGACGTGCCGACCACGGCCGAACAGGGCTATCCCAAGCTGCTGTCGTCGACCTGGTTCGCCCTGCTGGCGCCCAAGGACACGCCGGTGGCCGTGCTCGACCGCGTGAATGCCGAGGTCAACGAAATCCTGCGCGACCCCGACATCCGCAAGCGCTTTGCCGACATGGGCGCAGCCCCGTTGGGCGGCTCGCGCCAGGCACTTGCCGACCACCTGGCCGCCGAGACCCAGAAATGGGGCCAGGTCATCCGCGCGGCGAACATCCAGATCCAGTAGGCGCAGGGCGCGGCGCCGGGTAGCACGGCAAGCCCAGCGCGACAAGCTCAGCGTTGCAAGTTCAGCATTGACGCCGGCGGCCGCAAGCTGGCCTTGTGCTGCCCTTGCGGGCCCACGATCTGCACGTCGATGCGTTGCAGACGGTCAAAGGCCTGGAACAGCCCGAGCTTCAAGCTGCGCAGCGCCTGCGGCCGCCCGCAGTGGAAGGAAATCCGCGCCAGCAGGTCGGCATGGTCGCCCGCCGCATGGGCGCCCGGCTGCAGCGCCGGCGCCTGCAGCGTGGTCGGCTGCGGCAGGCAGCGGGCGTCGGCATCGGGCACGAACAGCCGCACTCCGTCGTGCAGCAGCGCCAGCAGCATCACCGCCGAGCGGCGTTCGGCATCGGTGCGCGGCGGGCGCTCGAAGCCGAGCAGGCTGTCGAGCGGGGCTTCGAACTCGATGCTGAGCGTGCGGCCGTCGATCGCCACCGACAGGCTCGCCACGCCATGGTCATGCGCCTTGGGCGCAGCCTGCAGCCCAGGCGCGGCCAGCAACAACAAGCCGATGCAAGCAGCGCGCCAGGCCATCGCTCAAGCCAGGATGAAGCGCCGCAAGACCGCAAACGCGGCGTCTGCATCGTCGCGCCAGGCGCCATGGCCGACGTTGGCGAAGCGCTCGAACTGCAGCCATTGCGGCGGCAGTGCCGCTGCGATGTCTTGTGCGTCCTCGATCGGTGTCACCGGGTCGGCGTCGCCGGCCATCACCAGCACCGGGCAGCACACGTCCTTCAATCCGGGCAGCAGCTGCATGGTCGGCATCTCGTGGCGGGCGGTGTGGAACAGGATCTCGTCGACCGCGATCGTGCGTCGCTTCGCGTCGTCATTGCCCGGCTGCGTGGTGTTGTAGTGCGGCCGGCAGACGCGTTCGTAGTCGGCCCAGGTCGCTGCCGTGGGATCGGTCCAGAAGGTCTCGGCAGCGCGCCGAGCGTCGGTGCCGCCCAGGCGCTCGAACATCGCCAGCTTGCGCGCCAGGCCCATGTGATGGCTGGTGCTCGACAGGATCACCTTGGCCGGATGATCGGGATGCCTGGCCAGGTAGCGCTGCGCGACGAAGCCGCCGTAGCTCTGGCCCAGCACGATCGGCCGGGCGATGCCCAGCGCGGCACACAGGCGCACCACGTCGTCGGCAAAGGTGTCGAGGTTCCAGTACGCCGGGCTGCAGCGGTCGCTGCGGCCATGGCCGCGGTGGTCGACATACAGCACTTGCGCAATGTCGGCCAGGCGACTGAACAGCGGCTTGAAGCTGCTGTGGTCGAAACCCGGCCCGCCGTGCAGCAGGATCAGCGTCGGCTTCTCACGCAGTCGCGGTCCGTCGGGAACCAGTGCAGCGCCCTCGACATCGACGAACAGCCGCACACCGGGTTCGATCTCGATCCTCATGCGCTCTCACGCCACTCGATCTGGGCGCCCAGCGTGGTCAGGTTCTCGACGAAGTTCGGGTGCGCGCGCCGGATCGGCGCCGCATTGCGGATCGTCGAATTTCCCGGGATCGATGCGGCCAGCATCAGCAAGGCGATGGCCACGCGGATGATGTAGGGGCTGTCCACCGCCGCCGGCACCAGCGGCTTGCCGCCGAAGATGATCACCCGGTGCGGGTCGCACATCACCGCATGCGCGCCGAACTTCGACAGCTCGGACGTCCAGCCCATCGCACCGTCGTAGACCTTGTTCCAGAACATCATGCTGCCTTCGGCGCGCACACCCAGCGCCACGAAGATCGGCAGCAGGTCCACCGGCAGGTAGGGCCAGGGTGCAGCCTCGATCTTCTGCAGGATGTTGGGCGTGAACGGCTCGCGCACGCGCAGGCGGCCTTCGACCTCGGCGCGCGACCAGCCGCCTTCGTGCACGATGTGCACACCGAACTTGGCGAAGGTACGGTCGATCAGCGGAAACTGTTCGGGGGTCGAGTTCTTCACCGCGACGCCGCCGCCGGTGATGGCGCCCAGCGCCAGGAAGGTGACGATCTCGTGGAAGTCCTCGGCGAAGGTGAATTCGCCGCCGCGCAGCTCGCGACGCCTTCGACCACCAGGCGCGAGGTGCCCAGGCCTTCGATGCGCGCGCCCAGCATCGTCATGAACTGGCAGAACTCCTGCACGTGCGGCTCGCTGGCGGCGTTCATAAGCAGCGATCGGCCCTGCGCCAATGCGGCACACAGCACGTAGTTCTCGGTCGTGGTGACGCTGGCGTAGTCCAGCCAGTGCTGCGTGGCCCTGAGCGGGCGATCGGCGCGCATCACGATGCCGTCCGGACGGCGCTCGACCGTGGCGCCGAAGCTCTGCATCACCTCGACGTGCGGGTCGATCTCGCGCATGCCCAGGCTGCAGCCCTTGACGTCGTCCTCGATGCGCGCGGCACCGAAACGTGCCAGCAGCCCGGGCACCAGCATGATGCTGCTGCGCATTTCTTCAGGCAGCCTGTGCAGCGATTCATCGAACCGCGTGTGCTCGTGGTGCACGTCCAGCACGCGGGTTTCGAAGTCGACCTCGACCCGGCTGCCCAGGGTGCGGAAGATGTCCAGGATCTTCTTCACGTCGGTGATCTCGGGGATGCCGCGCAGGCGCACCGGCTCTTTGGTCAGCAGCGTGGCGCACAGGATGGGCAGCACCGCGTTCTTGTTGGCCGAGGGCACGAGGCGCCCTCGCAACGGCGTGCCGCCGTGAACGATGAGATCGGACATGGGGAAGGGATGACTCCGGACAGCTGCCTGAAAGCAAGGCGATGGCAGCGTGGTGGCAAAACCCTGGATTATCGGCACAGCCTGCTGCCAGCGCCGTCGGCGGGGTCAGCACCGGGCCCGGGCGGCACCGGCCTTAGCATTGTCAACACGGCATTTTCAGGGCCCACCCACCATGCGCATCACCGAATTGTTCGGCATCGAACTCCCGATCATCCAGGCCCCGATGGCCGGCGTGCAGGGCAGCGCCCTGGCGATCGCAGTCAGCCAGGCGGGCGGCCTGGGCTCGCTGCCCTGCGCGATGCTGGCGCCCGAGGCGATTCGCGCTGAACTGCTGGCGATCCGTGCAAAGACCGACCGCCCCTTCAACATCAACTTCTTCTGCCACACGTCACCGCCCGCCGATGCCGCGCGTGAAGCGGCCTGGCGCCAGGCGCTGGCGCCCTACCATGCTGAATTCGGCATCGATGCGGCCAGCATCCCGGCCGGGCCCGGGCGACAGCCCTTCAACTCGGCCATCGCCGACCTGCTGCAGCCGTTTGCGCCGCCGGTCGTCAGCTTCCACTTCGGCTTGCCCGAGGCGGCCCTGCTGGCACGCGTGAAAGGCTGGGGGTCGAAGGTGATGTCGACCGCCACCACGGTCGACGAGGCGCGCTGGCTGCAGGCACATGGCGCCGACGCGATCATCGCGCAAGGGCTGGAGGCTGGCGGCCACCGCGGACACTTCCTCAGCGACGACCTCAGCCTGCAAAGCGGCAGCTTCGCGCTGCTGCCGCAGATCGTGGCCGCCACGGCGCTGCCCGTGATCGCTGCCGGTGGCATTGCCGACGCGCAGGGCGTGGCGGCGGCGCTGGCGCTGGGTGCCGCCGGCGTGCAGGTCGGCACCGCCTACCTGTGCTGCATCGAGACCGGCACCAGCGCGCTGCACCGCGCTGCACTGCTCAGCCCGGCGGCGGGCCACACGGCACTGACCAACCTCTTCACCGGTCGGCCGGCGCGTGGCATCGTGAATCGCGTGCTGCGCGAGCTGGGCCCGATGAGCACGCAGACGCCGGCCTTTCCGCTGGCCGGTGCAGCGATGGCGCCGCTGCGCGTGCGCGCCGAGGCGGCGGGCAGCAGCGATTTCTCGCCGCTGTGGGCAGGGCAGAACACCAGCGGCTGCCGGGCGGTGCCGGCCGCCACGCTGACACGCGAGCTGATGCCAGCGCGCTGAACGGCATTGCAGCGCCCGATCAGGCGCCGGGCGGCGGGAACCAGGCCGGGTCGAGCTGCAGCGTCTGGCCAACGATGCCGGCGATCTCCACCGTGTTCAGGTCCAGCGTGGTCACCAGCTCGACCAGTCCAGCCTGGGTGTAGCTGCCGCTGCGCACCAGACCGACGTAGGTGCTCAGTGCATCCAGCGGGATCGGCGTCTCGACGATCGTGCCCCACAGGTAGGCCACCAGCGCCTCGTCGGACACCCCCGGCGCATAGGCGTTGATCATGGCCTGTGCCAGCGCGCCCAGGCTGCCCACGCGATCGAGCTGCGCGGTCCACTGGCTGAGCAGCGCGGTGTCGGGTGCGGTGTCGAAGGCAGCGTTCAACATCGCGTAGGCCAGGTAGGTGTTGCCGGTGGCGGTGGTGTCCTGCGCCAGGATGCGGTCGCTGAACTGCAGGCGTTCGATCGACAGCAGCGTGTCGTTGCCCTCGGCCGCGCTGGTGACGGTGCGCGATGCGATGCTGCCCGTCACCGTGTAGGCCGCTGCCGGTCCGTCGTAGACCACGGTGTCCACACCCGCCTTGCCGTCGAACACGTTGTTGGCCGCCGTGCCGCGGAACACGTTGTTGCCGGCGTTGCCCAGGGCGTTCAGCGCACTGCCGGTCAGCACCAGGTTCTCGACGTTGTCGGGCAGCGTGTAGCTGATGGTCGAAATCACGGTGTCGATGCCACCGCCAGGGCTTTCGGCAATGCGGTCGAGTGCACCGCTGACGTGGTAGACGTCGTTGCTGATGCCGCCGCTGTACACCGTGCTGGCGCCATCGTCGTCGATGATGGTGGCGGTGGTGTAGCGCTGCGGGACGGTGGCATTGACGGGCGAGTTCAGGTCCAGCGTGAAGGCCTCGTCACCTTCGGCCGTGGTGTTGTTGATCAGGTTGAACGGCAGCATCTTCGTGGTCTCGCCCGGCGCGAACACCAGCGTGCCCGAATACGTCTGAAAGTCTTGTCCGCTGCCGCTGTAGGCCGCGGTGCCGCCGTTCAGGCCGAAGTTGACGCGCACCTCGTTGCTCGAAGGCGCCGACAGCTGCACGATGAAGTGCGTGGCGGCATCGGCTTCGCTGACGAAGATGGGTTGCGACGTGATCTGCGGCTGGCTGACGGCCTGCCCGTCGCTGCGCCCGATCAGCGCCGCCCCCACGGCGTCGCCCAGTGTGCCGCCGGCCGGGTTGGACAGCAGCATCTGGAACCATTCGTCGCTCTCGCTCAGGCTGTCGTCGACGATGTCGACCAGCACCGTCTTGACCATCTCGCCGGGCTGGAAGCTCAGGCTGCCGGCCACCGCGTGAAAGTCGCTGCCGGCAGCCGCCGTGTCGTTGGCACTGTGGAAATCGACGCTGACGATGCCGTTTGACGGCCTTGACAGCGACACCCTGAAGGCCGCCACACCGCTGCTTTCGTCGGTCACGACGTCGCTGACCGAGATTGCCGGCGTGCCCGTGGTGCCGTCGTTGTCGAACACGAAGCCTTGCGTCCAGCGCTGGGGCACGACGGCATTGACGGGGGTGTTCAGGTCGAGCCAGAAGGTCTCGGTGCCTTCGGCGACGCTGTTGTCGGTCACCACCAGGGGAAGTGTCTTGGTGGTCTCGCCGGGCGCGAACACCAACGTTCCCGAATAGGTCTGGAAATCCTGTCCGCTGCCGCTGTAGACCGCGGTGCCGCTGTCCAGCCCGAAGTTGACGCGCACCTCATTGGTCGATGGCGCCGACAAGGTGATCACGAACTGTGCCGTGGTGTCGCTTTCGCCAGCGGCCACGGTGCGTGCGTGGATATAGGGCGCACCCACGGTCGCGCTGTCGCTGGGACCGATCTCGGCGCGTGCGGCAGGCTGCGCCAGCGTTGCGCCGGTAGGGTTGCTGAAGGTCAGGCGAAAGTACTCCTGCGTCTCAGCCAGACTGTCGTCGATGATGTCGACCTGCACCGCCTTCAGCACTTCGCCGGGCTGGAAACTCAGGCTGCCCGAGAGGGCGCGGTAGTCGGCCCCGGCGGTCGCGGTGTCGTCAGCGGTGGCGTAGTTGACGCTGACCACGCCCGTCGACGGCCGCGACAGCGACACGAAGAAGCTGGCCGTATGCCCGCTTTCGTCGACCACGGGTTCGGTCACCTCGATCACCGGCGTGCCGCTGGTGCCGTCGTTGTCAAACAGCAGCGCGGGCGTCCAACGCTGATTGATCACCGCGTTCACCGGCGTGTTCAGGTCGAGCCAGAAGACTTCGGTGCTCTCAGCCGTGCTGTTGTCGATCACCACCACAGGCAGGGTCTTGGTGGTCTCGCCCGGCGCGAACACCAGCGTGCCCGAATACGACTGGAAGTCCTGCCCGCTGCCGCTGTAGACCGCGGTGCCATCGTTCAGGCCGTAGTTGACGCGCACTTCGTTGCCCGACGGGGCCGACAGCGAAATCACGAACTGGGTCGACGTCTCGCCCTCGGCCGCGGCAATCGGGCGCGCGCTGACATACGGCGCACCGACGATCGGCCCGTCGTTGGCGCCGATCTCGGCGCTGGCTGACGGCTGCGCCAGTGTTGCGCCGCTGGCGTTGGCCAGCACTAGGCGGAAGTACTCTTGCGTCTCGGCCAGGCTGTCGTTGATGAGGTCGATGCTGACGGTCTTGACCATCTCGCCCGGCGCGAAATTCAGCAGCCCGGCCCCTTCTTGGTAATCCTGGCCCGCGATGGCAGTGTCGTCGGCGGTGCTGTAACTCACGCTGACCGGCAAAGTCGACGGCTTCGACAGCCAGACGAAGAAGTCGGCGCTGCGCCCGCTTTCGTCGACCACCGGGCTGCTGACCTTGAGCACCGGCGTGCCGGCCGTGGCGTCGTTGTCGAAGATGAAGCCTGGCGTCCAGCGCTGTTCGACGGTGGCATTGACGGGCGTGTTGAGGTCGAGCCAGAACAGTTCGGTGCTTTCGGCCGCGGTGTTGTCGACCACCTGTACGGTCAGCGTCTTGCTGGTCTCGCCGGGCGCAAAGGTGAGGGTGCCGCTTTGCGTTCTGAAGTCGATGCCGCTGCCGCTGGAGACCGCCGTACCGTTGTTGAAGCCGTAGTTGACCTTGATCTCGTTGACCGAAGCGACATCGAGAAAAACAACAAAGCTGACGGTGCCAGACGATTCACTCGTGGCCACCGGCTTGGCGCGCAGATAGGGCATGGGTTTCTCCTGATTCTTGTTGATGGGCGGCTGGCGAAACGGCCTTGGCTGGCGGCCACGTCACCGCAGCTGGCCGATTCTGGGATCACCGGCGTCCGCAAGCGCGGTGAATCCAGCCACAGAATAGGGGGGACCGCCGCCGCCAGCAAGCACTGCCGGTTCGTTTGACTTCAATTCACCGATCTGTCCAGGAGAACCCGATGAGCTACACCGCCAGGGCCGCAATCACGCGCGCCGTCAACACCCCTGTCGTGGTGGAGACCATCACCGTGGACGGCCCGAAGTCCGACGAGGTGACGATCAAGCTGGGCGCCTGTGGCGTGTGCCACAGCGATCTGTCGGCGGTGAACGGCACGCTGCCCTTTCCGCCCCCCGTGGTGCTGGGCCACGAAGGCGCCGGCACGGTGGTCGAAGTGGGTGCCGGCGTGACCGAGTTCGCCGTCGGCGACACGGTGCTCAGCTCCTTCGTCAGCATGTGCGGCCAGTGCCGCTACTGCAGCACCGGCCGCCCGGCGCTGTGCGACCTGTCGGGCAAGGCGCTGCTGACGCTGCCCGACGGCACGCTGCGCACGCACGACGCGCAGGGTCAGCCGCTGAAGATCTTCAGCGGTTGCGGCGTGATGGCCGAGTACGCCACGCTGCACACCCGCAACGTCGTCAAGGTCGACGCCACGGGCGTGAAGATGGAATGCTGCGCCCTGGTCAGCTGCGGCGTGATGACCGGCTGGGGCGCAGCGGTGAACACCGCGCAGGTGACGCCGGGCTCGGTCTGCGTGGTCTTCGGTGCCGGGGGCGTGGGGCTGAATGCCATCCAGGGCTGCGCGATGAGCGGTGCTGCGATGGTCGTCGCGGTCGACATGAACGACGCCAAGCTGACGATTGCCACGGCCTTCGGCGCCACCCACACCCTGAACCCGCAAGGCGAAACCGATGTGGTCAAGGCCCTGCGCAAACTGACCGTGGGCGGTGCCGACTACGCCTTCGAATGTGTGGGCTACGGCAGCCTGATCGCGCAGGCCTACGGCTGCCTGCGCAAGGGCGGCAGCGCGGTGATGGTGGGCGTGGCCAAGCCCGAGGACACAGCCAGCGTGCGCACCAACACGCTGGTCTTCGAAGAGAAGACGCTCACCGGCAGCCTGTACGGCGGCGCCCGCCCGCGGCACGACTTTCCGCGCCTGCTGGGTCTGTACAAGGCCGGCCGGCTGAAGCTGGACGAACTGATCACGCGCCGCTACACCATCGACGAGGCCCCGCAGGCCTTCGATGACCTGGCCAGCGGGCGCAACGCGCGTGGGGTGATCGTGTTCGATTGAGACCAGGCCTGGGGCTGTCGACAGTCTCGACGAACCGCATCCGAGGTTTGAATCCGCCCTTCCAGCCAGGGCGGATCCCTCGCCGATCGCGGCCCCTGCCGACACGCCCCAACGCGCCCCGGCGCGATGAGCTCTGCAAGTTGACAGCGCCTGATCTATTCTGTTGAGCCACCAACGACCGACGGAGAAGCCATGGGCGATCTGACACGCAGCCGGAACAAGCTGAACGACATGCTGACCGGGTCCTCGGCCGTCTCGTTTGCGACCGACGCATCGTGGGAAACCGCGGAGCAGGCGTTGAGCGATTGGTGGAAGGACGTCAAGGACGAAGAAGCCAAGGACACGTTTTCAGAGGTGCTTGGCGAAAAACGGATGACCGTGCGCGCCATGGCCGACAACCGGGGCGACAAGGTGCTCGAATTCCAGGTCAAGGCAGAGGGCGCCGAGCCCAACGTCCAGACCGATCGAAAGATGACGTTCGCCTACGGGGTCAAGGGGGTGCAGGCCCGAGGCACGCCAGAGAACTTCGTGAACAAGCAGAAGAACAAGCTGGGCCTGCACGAGCTGAGCGCCAGCCTGCTGACCGGTGACCGCGGCCTGGCGCAGAACCAGATCAAGTACTACGCGTCGGCAACCTATGTGTTCATGCCCTTGCCGAGGGAGGAAGATCTGCAGGTCTTTGCCGTCCTCAACGGCATCGCCAAGACTTCGGGCAGCAAGAAGTTCAAGGACTACGTGCGGATGATCGCGAGCAAGCTGACCCGGGTGAAGTCTGCCTACGAATACGACATGGGAACAACCTACTGCGACATCGCGGATCGCGGAACCCAGGGCCCGGGCAAGTTTCGGTATGGATTGTCGGGGACGGTCTCCAGCCCAGGGAAGAAAGTTGCCTCCAAGGCCGATGACCTCGAGATCGCCCGCCGCAAGCAACTGGCCATCAAGTACAAATCCATCCTGTCCAGCGGCGCGCGCAACGAGATCGTCGTCGCCTACCGGCAGCACGGAGATGGCACGACATGCTTTCCGCTCTTCACCCGTCGGGAAGGGACGCTGTTCCCGATCGTCTCCGCCACCGGCGTCCGGACGGGCGAGGCCATCACGCTGGACGGCCAGATCGTCAAGAAGTGACCAGGCCCTGGCATCTTCAGCGGCTGCCTGGTCCCGGGCAGCAGCACCTGACCCGCCGCCTGACGAGCCTGGTACTGCAATCGTGGGGAATGTGTCGCGCTTGGCCACGGTCGGTCGACGCCTCGCCTGCGACGCGCCCACCCTTGATGCAGGATCATCGTCGACAGGCCAACGCGCATAGACTGTTGGCGGCGAGGTACCTGCCAGTCAGGCTGGGCCAGGCCCCTCCGCAGAAGCGCAAGCACAAGCACCATCGAAACACGACACAACCAGGAGAAATCATGGCCAACGAGGGCTATCACGAACCCATCGACGAGCTGCGTGACAGCACACGCGACATGCATCGCGCCATCGTGTCGCTGATGGAAGAGCTGGAGGCCGTGGACTGGTACAACCAGCGCGTCGACGCCTGCAAGGACCCGGTGCTGCGCTCGATCCTGGCGCACAACCGCGACGAGGAGAAAGAGCACGCAGCGATGTTGATGGAATGGATCCGCCGCACCGACAGCAGCTTCGAAAAAGAGATGCGCGACTACCTCTTCACCGACAAGCCGCTGACACATGACTGAGCCGGAGCGCGATTTCACGCCCGACGGCTGACCGGCCCTTGCGCGGGCCGATGCCGGTTGCGGATCAGGGCTTCGACGCGCGCTGCCGCGCCTCGTCCTCACGCATGTGCCTGAGGAAAAAGCGAATGTAGAACACCGCCATGCCCAGCATGAAGGCGATGCCGGCCGCGCTCATCAGGCCCACGTCGCTGGTGAACAGATCTTTCAGGGCATGCATGGCTGACTCCGGCAAGTTGATCCACCCAGATTGGGCATGCAGACCTTCGCCCTGTCGTTGACCTGCCCCAATCTGCCGCCACGGAACGCGGTTTGCTGAAGGAATCCGCATGACCGACATCCTGCTGAGCGTTGCTGCCGTTGTTGCAGTAGCCACGGCCATGGGCTGGGCCGTGGCGCGCTGGCATCTGCGCGGGGCCGACCTGTCGGCCTTCGACGGCCCGGTGGGCGAACGCTTCTCGCGCGGCGAGAAGCCCAGCGAAGAGGCACGGGCGGTGATTGCGTCGCTCGGCGGTGTTCGTCAAGTGCTGAAGGACACGCCGATGCGCCAGCACACGGCGGCACTGCGCACCTACATGGACAAGATCTTCGCCGGCCGCGCCTTCGACGCGCGCTTCGTGCCGGTGGACGCCGGCGGAGTGCGGGCCGAGTGGGTGTTGTCGCCCGGATCCGACCCGGCGCGGCGCACGCTGTACATCCACGGCGGCGCCTTCATGATGGGCAGCCCGCTCAGCCATCGCACGCTGACGACACGCTTCTCGGCGATGACCGGCGGCGCCGTGCTGGCCATCGACTACCGCCTGATGCCCGAGCACCCGCGCCGTGCCGGCATCGACGACTGCCGCAACGCCTATCGTTGGTTGCTGGCCAACGGGCCCGACGGCGCGACGCCGGCGCGTGCGATGTTCGTCGCCGGCGACTCGGCCGGCGGCAACCTGACGCTGTCTTTGATCGCCTGGGTCCGCGACAGCGGGCTGCGCGCGCCCGACGCCGCGGTGGCGCTGTCGCCGCTGACCGACGCCACGCTGGCCAGCCCCAGCCTGCGAGCCAACGTGCACAGCGACGCGATGCTCGGCCCGCTGTTCGGCAAGCTGGCGCGCGTGCCGCGCTGGATGATGTTGTGGGGCGGTTGGCTGCAGACGCGCATCAATCCGAGCGACCCGGTGGTGTCGCCGCTGCGCGGCGACTTGTCGCGCCTGCCGCCGGTGCTGGTGCAGGCCAGCGAGCTGGAGATGCTGCTGGACGACGCGCGACGCTACGTCAACAAGGCGCGTGCCGCCGGCTCGCCGGTACGGCTGCAGACCTGGAACCACATGGTGCATGTGTGGCAGATCTTCAACCCCGAGTTGACCGAGGCACGCGACGCGCTGGCCGAGATCGACCGCTTTTTGGCCGAGGCTTCGCCACCGGTCGAGCCTGCGCGCTGATCGACTTTGCGCCCATCGTCAAGCGGCAGCGCGCGGCGATCAAATCCAAAGGCCCGCACCGAAGTGCCCGCGCATTCTTGGAGCCATGGTCTGGAACGAGACGCTGCTTTGCGTTCAGTCCACATCGGATTCGCTGGCCGACCCCGGCAAGCGAACGTCGCCTTCGTTGGTACCAGACGTTTGTCGATCTGGTTCGTCGAAAGATCGCTTCTCAAAACGTCGAAATCACGCTGTCGAACCCGGGACTCTCAGCGCTATCGTGAGGCCTCCACGCCCTGCAGCAGCAGCCGCAGCGCCCGCTGTACGGTCGTGGCGAAGAAAGGCTCGCCCTTGTCGAACCCGAGGCGCACGACGACGAGATCATGCGATGGAACGATGAGCACGAGTTGGCCGCCAGCACCCAGCATGTAGTAGGCCGTAGTAGGCACGGCCAACGCCCCTGTTCCGTTCAGCCAGAAGAATCCGCCGTAGATCGGGCGTCGGTCTGCGGCCCACGCAGGCGCAACCGTGCTGACGAAGCTGACGAATCCTTCTGGGAGGATTCGCTCTCCGTTCCAGACACCGTCTTGAAGGTACAGGTTGCCGAGTCGGGCCCAGTCTCGCGCCGACATGAAGTCATAGCCCTGCGTCAGGAAGTTGCCATAGGGATCGGTTTCCATGACCATCGTTCGAATGCCGATTTTGTCGAAGATTTGCCGTTGTGGAAACGACAGGTATTGTTCGCCACGCTTCTCGACGGCCAGACGAATCAAATAGTTCGCGAGCACCGGGTCAGTGTTGCGATAGCGCCCGACAGTGTTGGGCGGCCATTGCTGCGGCCGAGTCGCCGCGTAGTTGAAGGCATCGACCCGCCCGGTATAGAAATACTTGTGGTCGGGATAGGTGCCATTGGGATCGAAGTCCGGGTCGTCCGGCGCCTTGATGCGCAGGCCGCTCGACATGTGCAGGATATCGGCGATCCTGATCTGCTGCCGCGGGTCGCCCTGTGTCTGCCACTCGGGGATCGGCGCCGGTTGGTCGAGTTGGTAGACGCCTTGCCTGATCAGCACGCCCATCATCGTCGCGGTAACGCTCTTTCCCATCGACCACGATTCGAGCGGCGTCGCGGCGGTGACGCCAGTCATGTAGCGTTCGCCAATGATGCGACCCTTGTGTGTGATCACGAACGCCGCGGTATAGGCCAGGGGCACGTCGAACGCGGCGGTCACGGCCTGTGCCACCAATCCCGGGTGGTAACCGGTGGCCGGTGCGGTCGACAGAACGTCGCCCATCGGCCACGGCAGGTTCGCGGGATCGGGCAAGGCGCTGGTGACCGCCACCGGCTTGAAGTACACGTCGGTGGCGCCAGCAGGCAAAGTGATACAACCTTGCGAGCCGTGATAGCGCGCGACCAGCGTCGGACCGTTCGGGATGGTGATGCGAACTTCCTGCTTCGCCCGGTCGACGACTGGTTTTCCGACCAACTTGCGCTGGTCGTAAGGCGCGGTGAAGTAGCCGACGCTCTCGGCGGCAACATCGGGATCCAGATGCGTGATGAACACCGCGGAACACATCGCCTTTGCATAGCCTGACGTAGCGTGCTCGAGCGGATCACCTGGCGGCGGCACGTAGGGCGTATTCAGTTCAAGCGCCTTTGCGCGAGCGATCAGCGCTTCGCGAGCCGGTAATTCCGCCGTGCCTGCGCTGCCTCCACCACCGCCGCACGATGTCAAGAGCAGTTGTACCGCCACGCCCGCGGCAATCAAGGCCGGCCGCGCGTTGTCAAACATTGGAGATCCTCGCAACCCTCATTTCAAGAGCATAGGGCCAGCGCTCCATAGGTGTACCGGGGTTGCCGCTGGAGAATCTCCCAGGCTTGGGCGAATGGCGTCAGTGGGGACGGGCTTCCCGCAACCGATAGCAAGCTCTCCTCTGCTGTTGCCCGTCGCGAGGCGTCGAAGGTTCAGCGTAGAGCATCGTTGCCTCCTGCGCGCCGTCCCCTCCCAATTCAGGACACAGACCCGGCTCGATGTCTGGCCGACGCAAAGAGTCTCAAAGCGCCCGGCCGAACAGCCGCGGTGCGAGCCCGCGAAGAAGGTTTCTCTGAGATCTTGAAATCACCCGGCGCATCACCCAGAGGCACGACCAGCCCAAGCGCGTGATGCGATGGCATGGCGTCGAACGCAAGAACAGAATGCAGACGCTGCGCCTTCCGCCGCCTCGGGTGAATGACTATCTTCCCGGCACGCGCTCGAACCATTTCGTGCGAGCGAAGCGAAAGGAAGAAGCATGGACAGCAACACGTTGGACGCATCGATGAAGGGCATCCATTCGGTCTGGGGGCCCTTGAGCACCGACGTGGTCGCGGGTTGTTGCCGGCACCTGAAGGACCTGGTCAAGGCGCCGGCGACGGAGGCGTGGCTGGCGGCCCTGCACCGGGAAGGTCCGGCCAACCAGGAGCTCCACCGGGATCCGTCCCATGGCTACGTGCTGCTGGCGCACACCGAGCATGCAGGGCTGTACAGACCGCCCCACGACCACGGTCGGGGCTGGGTCATCTATGCCCTTCAGCAGGGTGAAATCGAGATGGGAACCTATGCCCGCATCGAGGCACCGGATGGGCGCATCCGGCTTGTGAAAAGAAACTCGACCCTGGTGCAACCTGGGCAGGTCCAGGTTTATCTGCCGGGCGACATTCATGACACGCGGTGCGTGACCGGGCCCGCACTGTTGTTCCGCTTCACGGATAGAGACTTGAAGAAGGAGGACAAGGAAGAACACCGGGTGACGCGGTACATCGAGCGAGACGGCGCGTGGACCGTGGATTTGCTATGACCCGACTCTTCAGACAGGTGCTGGACCGACCTTAAGCGCCGACCTTCATGGCGCCTTCCGATGTGCAGCAAGAGCCTTCGATTTCCGCTCGGAACGATGAGCGCAAGATCTCGCCGC
Organism: Rubrivivax sp.; assembly: GCA_016707445.1. Lineage (GTDB taxonomy): Bacteria > Pseudomonadota > Gammaproteobacteria > Burkholderiales > Burkholderiaceae_C > Rubrivivax. The sequence goes on along the minus strand of JADJHR010000001.1, from coordinate 357,870 downwards.
CCCCAATGCAAACGGCTGTTGCCGATGCCGGTCTGCTCGAGCCGCAGCGCACGGTCGCGATTGCCGCAGTCCTGGCGGCCATGGTGCTCGTGGTGGGCGTTGCGCTGTTCACGCCGCATCTTCAGCGCACTGCCTGATCCCGCGAGACCACCGTCGGCTCTGGTGCGTCGTCCAGACCCGGCGTGGCGCGACAGACCTCTCGAACACATCCGCGAAGCCAGCGGTGCGCTATGTCACCGTCCAGCCGCGGGTGCCAGAGCAGCGAAACCGTGAACTGCGGAAGGGCCAGCGGAACCGTAAAGCTGTGCATGCCGGCGTACAGCATGCCGGTGTGCCGCTCATGAACGGTTGCGACCAGGTCGGTGGCGCGGGCCAAGGCCAGTGCCGCCGAGAAACCGCCAACGATGACCGCGATCCGCCGTTCCAGCCCCAAGCCTGCCAGGGCGCTGTCGATGGGCCCTTTGTCGTCGTCTCGGCGCGAGACGTGCACGTGCGCGGCCTCGGCAAAGCGCAGGGGCGTGACCTCGCCGTCGCTCAGCGGGTGCCCGGCTCGAACAACACCCAGGTAGCGGTCTCGAAACAAGGCCTGCGCGCGCACTTCCGGGCCGATGGCCTTGTCGACCACGCCGGTTTCCAGATCGACAGTCCCGTCCCTCAGCGGCCCGCTGCCCTTGTCGAGCTTGTGCAGGAAGTGCAAGCGTGCGCCGGGTGCCTCTGCGGCCAGGCGAGCCAGGAGTGCGGCGCCGAAGTTCTCCACGAAACCCTCGCTGGCCCTTAGGGTGAAGGTTCGGTCGAGTTGTCCGAGGTCGAGCGTGTTGGCGGGACGCAGGGCCGCTTCGGCGTCGTGAACCAGTTGAGCGATGGAATCGCGAAGTTCGAGCGCCCGGGGCGAGGCCACCATGCCGCGACCCGCCCGCACCAGCAGCGGGTCGCCGGTCGCCTCGCGCAATCGCGCCAATGCGCGACTCATGGCCGACGGGCTCAGACGCAGGCGTCGTGCAGCGCGCGCGACGTTGCCTTCAGCGAGCAACACGTCGAGCGTGAACAGCAGGTTGAGATCGGGTCTGGTCAAGGCGTCGCTCCCATCGCGGCTGTCATGACATGGCGCCTCATGCACGAACCAAGTGCAAATCATGCGCCTTCCGCCATGTCGGCTGCCTTGCCAAACTTGCATCGGTGGAACGAGCGGCTGATGAAAAGCTTCCTGTCCCTTCGGTTCGCGCCCTGTCAGCGGCGTTCCGCGCCGCGGCGCGCCGCCCTGTCGCGTTGCGCTGGCAGCAGCGCGGGGCGGGCGCCACATTTGCGGCACGCCTTCTTCAACCCGACGCCGGAGCACCCCCATGATCGTCCTCATCCTTTCGCACACCCCCGTCTGGGTATGGGGCCTGCTGGCCGCCCTGATGGCGCTGGGCTTTTCTCAAACTCGTGAGCGCCGTTTGTCATCCTGGCGCCTGCTGATGCTGCCGCTGGTGCTGCTCGGGCTGGGCCTGTGGTCGATGGCGCCCGGCTTCAGGGTGCTGCCGCTGTCCGCGCTGGTCTGGCTGGCGGCACTGGGCGCGGGCGTGGCGCTGCTGGCCGGCCGCCCGGCACCGGCCGGCGCAGCATGGCTGCCTGCCGAGCAACGGCTTCATCTGCCCGGCAGCTGGGTGCCGATGCTGCTCATTCTGGTCATCTTCTCGCTGCGCTACGCCGCCAACGTGGGCATGGCGTTCAACCCGGGCTGGCGCACCGCGCCCGAGCTGCTGCTGCCACTGGCGCTGCTCTACGGCGGCTTCAGCGGGATCTTTCTGGGCCGCGCGCTGGCACTGCTGAAGTTGACCCGTGCCGGCGCTGCGGGTCCCGCGCGTTCGCCGTTGTGGTGGTCTGCTGGTCGCGGCCAACCACTCTCACATTGACACCCCAAGGACCGCTTCATGCAAACCCGACTCAACTTCTACCGATCAAGACCTGAACCCATGAAAACGATGCCCCGCATCAAACAGTCGACCACCCGGTCGTGTCTGAAGCCCCCGATCACAAGCTACCGCTTCATTTCTCGCCTGGTCTGTTCGGCACTTCTCTGCATCTCCGCCGTGTTGCTGTCGCCGGCGCAAGCGGCAGCGCCCATTGCCGCTGGCTTCGAGACCCTGCAGGCCGCCGACGGCGCAGACAAGCCGCTGGAGGTATCGGTCTGGTATCCCACCGAGGCGGTGGCGCAGCAGGTCGATCTCGGCCCCTTCACGCTCAACATCGCGCGCGGCGGCGCCGTCGCAGGCCAGGGCTTGCCGCTGATCGTGATCTCGCACGGCAATGGGGGCTCTTCTCTCTCTCACCACGACACGGCGGTTGCTTTGGCCCAGGCGGGCTTTGTCGTTGCCGCTGTCGCGCACACGGGTGACAACCACGCCGATCAGAGCAGAGCGGCGTCGATGATGGATCGCCCGCGTCACATCAGCCGCGTGATCGACCACATGCTGACGAAGTGGCCTGGCCGAGACCACATCGATGCCGCACGCATTGGCGTGTTCGGCTTTTCGTCGGGTGCCTTCACCGCACTGACCGTGGTGGGTGGTGCCGCTGATCTGGGGCGCATCGCGCCGCATTGCCAGCAACGCCCGGGTGACTACCCTTGTCAGTTGGTGGCGCGGCAGCCCGCTGCTACGGCAGCCATGGTGGCCGCCATGGTTCAACCAGACCGTGACACACGTGTGCGCGCCGCCGTGGTCGCGGCGCCGGCGCTCGGGTTCACCTTCACGCAGGCATCGCTTGGGGCCATTTCGGTGCCCATCCAGCTGTGGCGCGCTGAACAAGACGTGGTGCTGCCGCAACCCTGGTACGTCGAACCGGTGCGTGCGGCGCTGCCCAAGCCACTGGATTACCGCGAGGTGCCGAATGCCGGCCACTTCGACTTCCTGGCGCCCTGCACGCCGCGCTTTGCTGCGATGGCGCCCCCGTTGTGCAACAGTCAGCCCGGCTTCAACAGGGTGGCATTTCACCGCGAGTTCAACGCGGCGATCCTGGGCTTCTTCAAAGTGGCGCTGAAGCCCTGAGCCTTGGGGGGCAGGCCGCTGGACACGCTGCACGCAAGCCGTGGCCCGTGCGCTCGCGTTGAAGCGGGTCACGGATCAGCGCGTTGTTCTGCCCCATCACGTCGATCGCCTTGACGCGAAAGTTGTCCATCGCAACGCCTGCGCCCTCTTGGAGACCGAGGTTTCGAACGAACGGCTGCGTCGCGCTGAGACATCGGCAGGTTCGGTGGCGGGGCCTGAAGCTGTCTGCCGCGACCGCCCGGTTCTCGCGTGTCCGACCCTCGATTCGAAAGCAAGACTCGGAGTGCGCCGTACGATGTCCGTGGCGACACTGCGCACCTGACCACTTTGAGCAAGACATCATGAAGGCGCACGCATCCGATATCACGCAGGATCCACGTTGGGCCAGCGTCGTCGCCCGTGACAAGACCGCCGATGGTGCGTTCTGGTATTCGGTGAAGACGACGGGCATCTACTGTCGGCCATCGTGCCCGTCTCGCCTGGCAAACCCGAAGAACGTGCAACTGCATCTGAGCGTTGCCGCGGCCGAGGCCGCGGGCTTTCGGGCCTGCCGCCGTTGCAACCCGGGTGGCATCTCCATCGACGCGGCGAACACGGCCATCGTGACCAAGGCTTGCAGACTCATCGACGAATCGATTGAGCCACTTTCACTGACGCAGCTCGCGCAGTCCGTCGAACTCAGCCCTCACTACTTCCACCGCCTCTTCAGGAAGGCGACGGGCCTGACGCCGAAGGCCTACGCGGCGGCGGGTCGTTCGGCGCGTTTGCGCACGGGCCTGGCCAAACCCGGGACAGTCACTGAAGCGTTTCACGACGCAGGCTTCGGATCGAACGGCCGTTTCTACGAAGCCTCGGCCGCTGTACTCGGCATGAGCCCGACCCGCTACCGCGCAGGTGGCGCGCACGAAGTGCTGAGCTTCGCCGTCGGCCAATGCTCGCTCGGCGCCATCCTTGTCGCATCCAGCACCAAGGGCGTCGCAGCGATCATGCTCGGCGACGACCCGGACGGCCTGGTGCGCGAACTCGAAAACCGCTTTCCAAACGCACAACTCGTCGGCGCAGACCCGGCGTACGAGCAGTTGATGGCCCAGGTGGTCGGACTGGTCGAGGCCCCTGCGCACGGACACGCCTTGCCGCTGGACGTGCGAGGCACGGCGTTTCAGCAGCGCGTCTGGCTGGCGCTGCGCGAGATTCCGGCGGGCGAAACGGCGACCTACACCAGCATCGCGAAGAAGATCGGATCGCCGCGGTCGGTGCGCGCGGTGGCGGGTGCCTGCGCGGCCAACGCCATCGCGGTGGCCATCCCCTGCCACCGTGTGGTTCGACATGACGGCGGTCTATCGGGCTACCGATGGGGCGTCGATCGAAAGCGTGAATTGATAACGCGCGAATCGAAAGTACACGCCCATCGCGAACAGGAGCAGACGGCGTGAGGCGCGACGACCTGGTGCACGACGACATCACTGCGCGCGTGCAAGGCATCGATCTTGCGGGGCTTGAAAGTGAGCTCGAGGCGCAGGGCTGGGCCGTGCTGGGCAGTTTGTTGACAGCGCCCGAGTGCGACCACATCGCGTCCCTCTACGGCATGGAAGCGGGCTTTCGCAGCCATGTCGTGATGGCGCGCTACGGGTTCGGGCGCGGCGAGTACCGCTACTTTTCCTATCCGCTGCCGCCCCTTGCAGCCTTCCCCCCCCTCTCCCCCCCCCCCCCCCCCCCCCCCCCCGGGCCCCCGCCCCCGGGGCCGGGGGGCCCCCCCCCCCGGGCCCCGGGGTTCCCCCCGCGCTGCGCCGCTTCCGGCCAGTGCCGACCGACGTCTTTGCTGCTGCAGTACGGCGCTGGCGACTACAACTGCCTGCACCAGGACCTGTACGGAGAGCATGTCTTTCCGCTGCAAGTGGCGGTGCTGCTGTCTGAGCCTGGGATCGACTTCAGCGGTGGCGAATTCGTGCTGACCGAGCAACGCCCGCGCATGCAGACGCGCGCCTCGGTCGTGCCGCTGAGCAAGGGCGATGCCGTCGTCTTCGCGGTCAACAGCCGTCCGGTGCAGGGCACGCGGGGCGACTACCGAGTGAAGCTGCGCCACGGCGTCAGCAGGATCATCGAAGGGCGTCGACACACGCTCGGGGTCATCTTCCATGACGCGAACTGATCCGGCTGCGCAAGGCGACTTGTTTGATCGGGCGACACCGTTGACCGGCAAGGGTAATGACCTTGATCTCGAACTCGAACCCGGTGCCGTGGTCCTGCGAGGCTACGCCGTCAACGAAGCGCCGGCCTTGCTGGCTGCAATTGAGCATGTCACGCAAGCGGCACCCTTGCGTTGCATGACAACGGCTCGCGGCTGGCGCATGTCGGTCGCGATGAGCAACTGCGGCCATGCCGGATGGCTGAGCGACCACAGCGGGTATCGCTACGACGCGGTCGATCCGCAGACGGGCCGGCCCTGGCCCGCGATGCCAGAGCGCTTTGCCCGCCTGGCCGCGCGAGCCGCCCTTGCGGCAGGCTTCGCGCACTTCGAGCCAGATGCTTGCCTCATCAACCGGTATGCACCGGGTGCTCGCCTGTCGCTTCATCAGGATCGAAACGAACAAGACTTCGACGCACCGATCGTTTCCGTCTCCCTGGGTGTGCCGGCAACGTTTCTGTGGGGCGGCGGCGCGCGCGCGGATCGGCCGCGCCGCGTGCGCCTCGAACACGGGGACATCGTCGTCTGGGGCGGCCCGGCCCGCCTGAACTTCCATGGCATTGACGTGCTGCGCGAAGACCACCACGTTCTGACCGACAACGTGCGCTTCAATTTGACCTTTCGCCGCGCGAACTTGCGACGCTGAGGCGCCACGGGGGACACGCTGCCAAGGGCGCGGTGCGAAGGCGCTCGGGGTGAAAGAGGTCCTTCACACCGATGCGATGGCCATCGAGCACCAGGGCCTCCGCGTCGGCCTGCTACTGCACGCCCGGCAGGCCTGACAGGCGGCCTGCGTTGATCGGGGCCAGATGGGTGTGATCGTCGACGTCGAACATGCGGGCCGCTTCAGCGTGGTTCGTGGTTGGCGTTCATGTCGTGGGCCCAGAACTCGGGTGCCCAGGACGGCCAGATGTAGGGCAGGTCGTTCCAGTCCTGGCATTCAGCGCTCGACCAACAGGTCACCGGAATGCCGCCACCCACAGCCGATACGCCATGAAGGTTCATAGCGATTTTTCAGGTCGCACCGTGCCGGTGGTGGGCCCGGCGTCGGGCGTCGGCCGCGCCACCGTGCTGGCCTGCGTGGCGGCCGGCGCCGGAACGCTGGCACGCACCGGCCGCGTCGACGCTGCGATCCTGAGCAGCGCCATTCAACAGCGCGCACCGATCGAAGACATCGGCGACGATCAATGGCAACGCCATCTCAATGTCAACCTGTCAGGCGTCTTCTACTTTCTGCGTGCCCTGTTCCCGGTGATGAAACGATATCGCTTCGGGTCCATCCTGGCGTTCACGTCGGGCCTGGCCAGGGGCGGCGGCCTATGCGACCAGCAAGGCCGGCATCGTCGGCCTGGTGAAGTGCGCAGCGCACGAACTGCGGCCCTTTGGCGTGCGCATCAACGCGGTTTCGCCCGGCCTGGTGGCCACGCCCGTGTTCCTGCAATCGGCCAGTGCCAACGAATTGGCGATGTATGAACGCGCACTGGGAACCTCGACGCCCGACGAGGTGGTGCCCACGCTGATGCACCTGATCTCCGACGGCGCCGCCAGCATCTCGGGCAACATCATCGAACGGCTGCTGATTCCGCGCGCGGGAGACGCGCCTGTGCAGGACGAAGACAGCTGAGCCTTGCGCAAGGGGTGCGCGCTGGATTGGCGGGGATGGTGGTGGTTGTGGCGGTTGGGTCGTGCGCGAATGACCCCGCGAGAGTGACCGCCTGATGACCGTCAGATCAGGGCAGCGAGTTCGCTACAGGAAGGCGATGCAGGGATTTCCGTGGCCCATAGCAGAACATCGAGCAGGCCTGCGATGGGCAGGAACAAGACTGTCTGCAGCCGTTGGGCTTGGGCGGATGAACGTCGATGGCTGCCTATCACTGCCGGCCAGCGGTCGCCGGGGCGAGCGACCGGTCCACTCTGAAACTTGACGCTGGCTGGCGTCGACGTGCAGTTGGTCGCCGAGTCGAGAAGGCTCACGGGATCGCCATCGGTGCGAAGCTGACGCCGCCGGCCGAATGACTGCAACCGATAGCAGCGAACTTACCCTTCCGACCCTCAAGAGACATACGTCGTCCAGGTTTCGTCGCCGCAAAGCTGCCGCCCGCTCTTACCGAGGAACCCGAAGGAGGTTCCCGAGCTGAGGACATCGGAGCGGTAGAGGCCCGGAGTGGTACGGCAGGTAGTAGTTGCCCAGCGCAGGGAGCCCCGGGGCTGCACGACTACCGAGCTGAGCGGGCCTGCCGCTACCTGCGTGCTGTCCACACTGGCGCAGGTACGGGAGAGATAGCACCCGCCCCAAGGCCCGCTTCGGCGGGCTTTTGAACAACCAGGTTGGATGCCATCTGCCATTTCCGCGATCTATAGATTCGTACAAGAGCGTCGGCGCCGAAGCATGTATCCCCCCACGTTGCCCGCCGCGAATGCGCTTCCTGGTTATTCTGAAAAGACGTTTGCGGACTTATGCGAATGTTCGCAAACAAGCTTGAAGTCCGGCGCCGGCTCGTTTACGATCCGGGGTGCCCACTACAAGGAGCGCCCCATGAGCGACGACATCCAGGCTGCCGAGGCCGACACGGCGAAGAAGCCCGAGCAGGCGCGCGGCCGTTCGACCATTGAGTTCCCGTATCTGGACCTGTCCAATGCGATGGAGGTGGCGCATGCCGTCAAGGCGGTAGGCGGCACCTCCGCAGACTGGCCTCAGATTGCGATCAAGCTGAGCATGCAGGCGGATGGCGGGGCGTTTCGCCTGCGCATCCTGACGGCTCGCGTGTTCGGCATCGTCGACAACGACCGGGGCCACGTCGAGTTGACCGACCTTGGCATCCGCATCGTTGACCCTCAGTACGAGCGTGCCGCCAAGGTCGAAGCGTTCATGCGGGTGCAGCTGTTCAAGGCGCTTTACGACAAGTTGGTCGGGCAGACGCTGCCGCCGCCGCAAGCTCTTGAGCGTATGGCTGAGCAGGCCGGTGTCGCCCCGAAGCAGAAGGACCGGGCGCGCCAGAGCTTCATTCGGTCTGCGAAACAGGCGGGCATGTTCGACCTGTCGCCGGACCGGCTGGCGATGCCGCCTGGGCTCAACGGTCAGTCAAGCGCTGCGAAGACTGCGCCGGATACGGTAACGGCCCCACCGCCGCCACCCCCGCCGCCACCGGAAACGCTGCACCCGTTCGTGAAGGGTCTCCTCGACAAGCTGCCTGCGCCGGATGCCGAGTGGGCTATCAAAGACCGCGCCAAGTGGCTGACCACGGCCGCGAACATCTTCGACCTGATGTACTCGGCGCCGAGCGAGGCCATGACCATCGAGATCACCGTGAAGCAGCCTGGGGGATCGTCATGAGGAGATAAGCCGAACCCGGTAGTCGTAGCCCGCTGCTACCGGGGGGCAAAGAGGAAGGCCCCGATGACGTTTGCTCCCGCGAAGAAACGACGTCATCAGGGCCCAGGCGGGCACCAATCGAACGACTGGACCCTAGTCAACCCGACCGCCGGTAGGCCGGCAGAAAGGAGGCATATGCGTGAAGCAACTGAAGCTGCCGCTGCCGATCCCTGAGGGATTCAAGCTGGTGTTCCGCCCGTGGATCACCCTCAAGAACGGCAAGAAGCTCTTTGCGGCGCAGGTCGGTAAGCGGGCATTCCCGCTGATCGTGCCTGACCGCTAAGTAGCGCGAGCCAACAGAACCAGTCGTTCACTCGGCGGCCAGTGGAGGTGCATCTCTGCTGGTCGCCGTTTCATGTGCAAGTGTAGGGTCGTTACCTAGGGAATCAACGAGGTGTTGACCCTAGTCGGCGTCAAATGTTGCACAGCAGCAAATGACCGTGCAGGCGTCTGTACTCGGGGTGCCGGTGCTGTAGCTCCTGACCACGCGGACGTCTAGACGGTCGCTGGCGACGTTTTTGGGCCGGGGCAGGCGCGAGCCGGGGCCCCGCTTCGCAGCCTGAGCCGCATTCGCCGCAAAAGCACATCGCCATAGGCTGTACGCCACCCGGCCACAGGGTTGGCGTCGCGCGCCGCGTCGGCACGACGTGGCTGCTTTCAGGGTCGACTCTGAGCTCAACGCCAAGACTGCGAGCTGTGAAGGGTCGGAGAACTGCCGACTAAACCGCCGCGCCAGTCAAGAAGCCGCACTTCGCGTATGAACTTCAGCCCTCCCAAGACCTAGTCTGGCGATGGTGCTTGAAACTCCGATGCTATCGATGAGACTGAGCGCCAGACACTGGCCCGTCGCGACCGTCAGCTTGTGGCCGAACTGCGACGACGGAGAGATCCCGTTAGATCGCTCTTGACCGCCGGGAGCCAGCGCTTGAAAGTGTAGTGCGGATGCACTACATTTTCATGATGAAAACCGCTGTCATTCCTCAAGTGCGTGTCGATCCTGAGCTTCGCGCTGATCTCGATTCGGTGCTGTTGCCAGGCGAAACGCTGACCGATTTCGTCGAGGCTTCGGTTCGCAATGCCGTTGAGTTTCGGAGGGTGCAAACCGATTTTGCAACCCGTTGCAACGCCTCGTTGGCTCAGTACGAGCGCACAGGGATCTCCGTACCAGCAGACGTCGTCCTCTCCAAGCTCGAGGCCAAGGTCGCAGCACGGGTCAAACAGCTGCGGAAATGACGTTCAAGGTTGAGTTCACTCCCGAGGCAGAGGCGGATCTGAATCGACTGTTCGACTTCTTGCTCGATCGTGCCGAAACGGTTGAAGAGGCAATGCGCGCTGACGAGGCCCTCGAGCTCATTCGTTTGGTGGCCACCAGCCACCTCTCAACGACCCCCTATAGCTACCGGAAGGTAGGCGCTCGCCCGACGTTGCGCGAACTCATCGTTCCGTTCGGCGCTACTGGGTACGTCCTTCGCTTCGACATTCGCACCCCGGAACTGGTACTGGTGATCGGCGCACGTCACCAGCGCGAACAGGACTACCAGTAGCCTCATCCAAGCGTCAGCGATTCTTCAAGACCTGGCCGGCCAGAATGCCGCCCCTCGTGAGCGCCTCCTGCTGACCGTGAGCCTGAAACCCAGGATGCGCCACGAAGCCGACAGCCGGCGCGGGTGCTGCCAGCTTGACCGGTGGCCATCGTCGCCAAGCGGCACCGGCGCATCGTCGTTGGCCCCTCAACGCTGACTCAAGCGCGCACGCGCGCACCCGGGGCGATCGTCGGCGGCGCCGCGTTCAGCGCTTCGATGGCCAGCCCGGCCGCAGCCTTGTAGCGGGCCATGAAGGCCTCGCGTTCGGCCGCGGGAATGACGGTCTCGATGTCGTCGAACACCGCCGCAGCGCTCACAATAGCGCGCCCAGCGCAAGCCCAATTCTCGGTGCCGCCTCGGCGGAGGCCACGGTGAAGAGCAGGCTCATGGCGACGCCACCTGCGGTCTGGCCCGCCAATCTGGCGCTGGCCTGCATGCCCCCTGCTGCGCCGCTTCTTTCGGGCGCTGTCGAAAGGAGCATGTTGCGGTTGTTCGGAACCTGAAAGAGGCCGACCCCAGGCCACACAACATGGTGAGCGGCACCAGCGGCAGCAGGTCGCCTTCGAGCGGCCACAGCGCGGCGGCGGCGAGCCCGACGGCAAGACCGACGCCGCCTGCAGCACATACCCGGCCGGTCGCGACACGATTGGCAAGCCGGCCCGCCAGAGGGGAGGGGCCACGATGGCCACGGTCAACGGCCATGCGGTCATGTAAAGCCCGGTCGTCTGCGTGTCCCGGCCAAGGCCGTGCTGCAGATGAAACGGCAGCGCGAACAAGCCCATGGTGACGCCGGCAAAGCAACACATCGAGGCGATCACCGACGTGCGGAAGGAGTTGGCACGCAGCAGGTCGAGCGGGATCAAGGGCGTTTCGCTGCGCTTCTCCCGACGAACCAATATGGTCAGGCCGAGGGCCGCCGCGGCGAGCCGGACGGCGGCGATCGCCGGCGCGGTGATCAGCACTTCCGCGCCGACCACCAGTGACGCCAGGGCCCCGACGTTCAGCGCCATGCTGACGGCGTCGAGCCTGCGCGCCGAGCTGGTGCTGAGGAACCACGAGGCGCAGCAACGCCATGCCGAGTGCCAGGATCGCCGCCGCCCCGAGACCCTGGAGGAAGCGTGCAGCGACCAGCCACGGCAGCGATGGAGAGAGTGCGCACAACACGGACGCGACTGTGAACACCGCGATAGCCACCGATGTCGAGCTGGCTCAGGTTCACGGCCGTGCCCGCTGCCTGCGGCACCAGGTCCACTCAGGCTGGTGCGGCGGCTCTGTAGCAGTTGTTGAAGACCACGCCGTAGAGGTCGTTGTAGTGGTCGTTCCACCAGGTCAGCACCTGGCCGTCGGCCGAGTGCGTGGTGACGTCGACAACGCCGGCAACATCGCCATAGGTTTGCTGCAGTCGGCTGAAGGTGCTACACACGCCGCTGGTGGTGGTGCAGGCAACCAGGGGTTCTGCGGCGCTGCGGCCGAAGTCAAGGGTGTAGGCCTGAGCAGAACTGCCCAGGGCGGCGCAGAGCAGGGTTGCGCTGGTGCTGAATGAAGGTTTCATGGTGCGGGTTTCTGGTGGTGAGGGCAGGGGCTGAAGGCAGAGGTGCCAAGCCGCGTGCTGAGGGCCAGCGGCATGGCCGGCAGTGTGTTTTTCCGCCCGCTGCGCGGCGTCACCCGAAGGAGCCATCGCCAGTGCCCGCGACGGGCCATGCGGGGGCTTCAGCCTGCCGTGGTCATCCGGCACACTTCATGGCACGGGCCCCGATGTCTGCCGCGAAAACACTGCCGCCACCCATGGACACCCTGCGCTTTCCCGCTGCCAAGATCCAGCCGCCCCGCCTGCGCCTGTCGCGCCTGCCGCGCACGCAGCTGGACGACGCCATCGCTCAGGCGCTGGCCACCCACCGCGTGGTGCTGCTGCAGGCCCCCGCGGGCTTCAGCAAGACCACCGCACTCGGTGCGCAGCTCACGCGGCTGGCCGCGGGCACGGCCAGCGCCTGGGTCTCGCTGGACGACGATGACGACGCCGAGCGCCTGTTTGCCTGCCTCGTGGCCGCGCTGGAGCCGCATGACCTGCCGTGGCGCACGGCGCCCGAGGCCTTGGTGGCGCTGGCGGGCAGTACGGACGCGGGCAGCACGAACAGCGGCACGAACGGCAGCGGCCTGAAGCGCGCCATGGCCGAGTTGCTGAACGCGCTGGCCGACAGCGATGTGCCACGCGGCGTGATCGTGCTCGACGACCTGCACCGCACCAGCGCGCGCAGCACTTTTGCGCTGCTGGACACACTGATCGAACGCTTGCCGCCGCGCTGGACGCTGTTGCTGGCCAGCCGTACGCCGCCGCCGCTGGCGCTGGCACGTTTGCGCGCCAGTGGCGACCTGGCTGAGTTCAACCAAGACGAATTGCGCTTCAGCCGCAGCGAGGCCCTGGCGCTGTTTGCGGGTGACGCCACAGCACAGACCGACAGCAGCGTCGCCGAGCTGGCGACGGAACGCGCCAGCGACCTCTTCGAGCGCACGGCCGGCTGGCCAGCCGGCCTGGGCCTGGCGCTGCTGGCGCTGCGCGGCCGCAGCGGTGCTGCTTCTGGGGGCCCAGCTTCCGGCGGCGCGGCCAGCGCCAAATCGGCGGCCGGCAGCGCCCGTCTCATCGACCGCCACCTTTTCGATTACCTGGCCGCCGAGGTGCTGGACGACCTGCCGGCGCCGCTGCACGACTTCTTGCTGCGGGTGGCGGTGCTGCGCGAGCTGACCGCCGGCCGCGCCGCCGCCGTCAGCGGTGACAGCCGCGCCGCCGAATGGTTGGACGAGATCGAACGGCGCGGCCTCTTCGCCACGGCGCTGGACGCGCAGGAGCGCACCCTGGTGCTGCACGACCTCTTCCGCGACGCGCTGCTGGCGCGCCAGGCGCTGCGCCTGCCGGGTGAAGCGCCCGATCTGCTGCGCCGTGCAGCGGCTGGCGAAGGCGATGCGCTGCGCCGCGTCGGCTACCTGGTGCGTGCCGGCGACTGGGCGCTGGCCGAAGACACACTCGATGCCGCAGCGCCCGAACTGCTGCTGCTTGGCGGCGGCGGCGAGGTGTTGCGCCTGGTGGAGCAGTTTCCCCTGGCACATCACAGCGCCAGGCTGTGCCGGCTGGCCGCCATCACTTGTGGCCTGCGCTGGCAGTGGATAGAGATGGCGCTCTGGGCCGAACAGGGCGTGCGGCTGGCCCAGGCCGCCGGGGACGTGCCGGAGCTGCAGCGTGTGCAGGCCATGCTGGCCCACGCGCTCTACCCGCTGGACCGCAATGTCGAGGTGGAAGAACTGGTCGAGGCGCTGCGCGGCGACGACGTGGCGCCCGAAGCGCGCCTGCTGGCGCTGATGGCCGACTGCTCCCAGTGTTACCGCCGCGGCCAGCACAAGCTGCTGACGGCGCGCTACGCCGAACTGCTGGGCCTGCTCGCCGGCCGCGACGAGCTGCTGCTGTGGTGGCTGTGCGTGCCGGTGACGAACTGGACCACCATCGCCGGCATGTCGGCCCTGATCGACCGCTACCTCGCCGCTGTGCTGCCGCGCATCGGCGAGCGGCCCTTGCCGATGCACGGCGAAACGCGCGTGCTGCGTGCCTTCCAGGCGCTCTGGGCGGGCCGCATCGAAGCCGCGCGGGCCGACCTGCGCGAAGCCGAAGCAGACATGAAGTGGCTGGCCGTGTCGGGTGAGCTGTCGTGGTCGGCGAACATGTTCCACATGTTTCTCGACGCCATGTGCGGCAACACCGGCGCGGTGCAGGCGCGGCTGGACGAGCGCATCGCCAGCTACGACGAGGCCCCGGAGGAACAGCGCCGCTTCTGGCGCCACCAGACGGCGATCTACGGCGTGCGCCTGAACGGCACCTTGGGCGGCGAACCGGTGGCGCTGCGCGGCTGGGCGGCCATGATCCGCGAGAACCCGCTGGAGGACGACACCGCCTGGAACCCACGCGCCTGGGCCGTGCGTGCACGCTATGCGGCGGCCACCGGGCGCTGGGAAGAGGCCGCCGAACAGTTCCAGCTGCTGCTGCCCAAGCTGCACGAGATGGACGTGATGGGCCAGCGCACCGATCTCACGCTGCGCGCCGGCCATGTGCTGCTGCGCCTGAAACGGCTGCCCGAGGCCGCTGCCGCGGTGGCGCCGGTGATGGACCGCCTGATCATCGAAGGTGTGCGCGGCCAGGCCCTCATGTGCGGCCCGGCGGTGCTGCAGGAACTGGCCGGCGCCCCCTGGGGCGGCCTGCTCAACCCCACGCAGTGCGAGGAACTGCAGGCAGCGGCCTTGCTCTCGGCCACGCTGCAACGACGCACGCCGGCTGCCGCGCCTGCCACGGGCGACGAGCTGCTCAGCCAGCGCGAGAGCGAGGTGCTGGAACGCATCGCCGCCGGCGACAGCAACAAGCTCATCGCGCGTGCGCTGGACATCAGCCCGCACACGGTGAAACGGCATGTCGCCAACATCCTCGACAAGCTGGGCCTGAGTTCACGCGGCCAGGCCGCCGCCTGGCGCAACGGCCGCTGATCGAACGCTGATCGACCGCTCATCCTCCCCTGCGGCGAGAGCGGCATGGCCCGTCGCCGTGGCCGCGATGGCCCGTTCGGGCGATGCCGCGTGGCCCCCTGGTGCGCAGACTGCGAAGCACGCCGGCAAGCCGCCGGCAGCCATCGCAACCGAAAGCCACCATGAACCACGACACCACCTTCCCCGGCCACACCCAGGCCGCCATTTCCGTCACCGCACCGGGCATGCCCTCGAAGGCACCGCGCTTCGACATGTACTGTGCGATCCACAAGGCGCTGCGCCAGTGCATGGCGCACACGCTGCACCGCATGGGCGCGTTGGATGCAAGCGAAGACGTCGAACGCAACGCTGTGCTTGACGACGTTGAGAGCCTGCTGGCCACGCTGCGCGGCCACCTGCAGCACGAAAACGACTTCGTGCACACCGCCATCGAGGCGCGCCAGCCGGGCGGCGCACGCCAGACCGCCGACGACCACGTCGAGCACCAGGAGGCCATCCGCAACCTCGAAGACGAGGTCTCTTCCCTGCGCCACGCGCACGACGAACATCGCCCGCAACTGGCGCTGAGTCTGTACCGCCACCTGGCCGCCTTCATCGGCGAGAACCTGATGCACATGCAGGTGGAGGAAACGCGCGGCAACACCACACTCTGGGCGCTGTACAGCGACGAAGAGCTGGTCGCCATTCACGACCGCCTGGTAGCCAGCATTGCGCCGGCCGAGATGGGCCATGCGGTGCGCTGGATGGCCGCGGCGCTGAGCGTGCCGGAACTGGTAGCCGTGTTCAGCGACATGCGCGGCAAAGCGCCGCCACCGGCCTTCGAGGCGATGCTGGGCGGCGCCCGCACGCAGCTGGACGAACGCCGTTGGGCGCAGCTGGCGCGCGCCCTGGGCCAGCCTCCCGTGCCCGGGCTGGTGACGGTCTGAGGCGCTGCGCGCCTCAGCGCAAAGACCAAAGCTCTGGTCCAGCCGAGACCGCATCCCAGAACGATTCACGAGGAAGAGAATCATGAAAGTCATGCAGCGAGTCGCTGCCACGTTGGGCAGCTGTTTGCTGCTGCTCGGGTCACTCGTCGCCTGCAGCGGTGGCGGCAGCAGCCTCAGCCCGGGCGTCAGCCCCGGCGCGGGTGATGGCCCCCAGACGGTGGCCTTTGCTGACGGTTTCAGGGCCGTCGGCAGTTCCGACAGCACGGTCAGCCTGGGCTGGACGAAGCTGGCCGGGGCCAGCGGTTACACCGTGGAGCGCAAGCAGGACAACGGCGCCTGGACGGCGGTGGCCGTGCTGGACGCGCAGGCCCAGCACCACCTCGACGGCGGGCTGCAGCGCAACACGCGCTACAGCTACCGCGTGCGTGCCGACGGCACCTCGCAGCAGGCCGAAACCACCGCCGACACCGGCGAAGAGGCCGTACTGGTCAGGCCGCTGGGCGCGGCCACGGGCAGCGCGGTGGCGCAACCGCTTGGCGCCATTGGTGGCCGCCTGGTTTCGCCTGACGGGCGCATCAGCATCGAGGTGCCGGCCGGTGCGCTGGCCGCGGACACCGCCGTGCGCCTTCAACCCATCGCCAACACGGCGCCCGACGGCATCGCTGACGGCGTGCTGTTGCAAGTGGACGGCGGCTTGAGCAAGCCGCTGGCATTGACGGTCAGCTACGCCGAGGCCGTGGCACGTGATGCCGATGGCCTGGGCGTGGCGCTGCAACGCGCCGACGGCAGCTGGCTGGCCCTGCCAATGACGGCGCTGGACAAGGCCACGCGCACGCTGACCGTGGCGCTGGACGGCCGGCTGCACAGCGGTGCGCCCGCATCTGCACCTGCATCAATTCCGGCGCCTACGTCCGCACCAGCGGCCTTGGCCACAGCCAGCAGCTTGAGCAGCAGCGCGGCCAGCGTGACGCTGGACTTCCGCGTCGTGCTCTACCGCGACTTTTGCCTGTCGCCCCGCCAGGCCACGCTCAAGCTTGGCGAGAGCCAGGTTTTTGTGCCCTATGCCTACACACGCGGCGTCATCGGCACGGTGTGCGTAGCTGACGACGTTTATGGCTGCATACCCATGCCGCTGATTGGCGCCACGACCGTGCCCTTCGAGAACAGCAAGCCGGGTTATTCGCGACGCTGGTATGTGTTTGCGCAAGAAGGCGGTGACGCTGCCAGCGGCACGGTGACCCCGCGCGCCACGCTGGGCGCCACCTACCGGGCGCCAGCGCGTGTGCCCGATGTCAACCCGGTGCTGGTCAGCTTCGTCAGCACGAACCAGCAAACTGGCCGCACCGTCACGGTGACCGCCAGCGTCACCGTCAAGGAACCGGTGTGGACCGGCATCGCGCGCGGCACGCTTTCGGCGGCGGGTGGCGGCCTGGCCTTCAGCCTGCCGATACAGGCGGTATGGGCCCCTGACCCGCAGGGCAATGACTCGCGCTTCACCGCGAACGGAACACAGGGTCTGGGCGTGATCGAGATCACCTGCACCGGCAGCGTGTCGCCGTCCAGCGCGGTGCTGCCGCCGGGTGCGCTGGTGATCGACCGCATCGTCAACCCGCCGCGTTACACGCTGGACGTGGGCAGCGTCTGGCGCAACACGCTCACCGGCAGCTGCCCGGGCCAGGGCAGCGGCAGCGTTGCCTTCGACGTGCCCGGGCGCTTGCTCGTGGAAGGCACGGTCGACGGCAACGGCAGCTCCATCACCGGCAACGCGGTGGTCAACGACATCGCCTGGGACTGGGCGCTGGGCTCACAACTTTGAACGGACTCATCCGCATGAAGATCTTCACCTCATTGCTCCTTGCGACGGCTGCTGCGACAGCTGCCTTCAGCGCCGGTGCGCAGGCGCAGGCCCCCGAGTCGGTGGCGGCGCTGCTCAAGGCCTTGCCCGAATTGCCGGCCAGCGCCGAGCAGGCTGCCACTTGGGTCGACAAGACCGGCCGCATCGTGCACCCCGCGCTGCTGCAGCTGCAGGCGGCCATTGCTCAGCATCAGCAGGCGATGCAGCGCATCGCGGCCGCGCAAGGCCGTACCAACGTCGACCAAGGACAGGTCGTCACCGACAACATGCTGCGCGGTCTAAAGGACGAGGGCATCGACGTGCAGCGTTTGCAGACAGACCCGGCCTACGCACAACAGGTGCAGGACCGCATGCGCCGCATGACGCCGGCCGAGCAGATGGCGATGGCGCAACGCATGTCGCAGCCCTTGAACAACGACCGGCGCTTCGTCAACCAGGCCGCGGCAATGGAGAAGGACAAGCCGGCCGCACGCGCTGCGGCCGAGGCCGGCATGGTCTACGCCCAACAGCGGCTGCAGCGCTTCGAGCGCCACGGCGTGCTGTGGGTTGACACCGAAAATGCGGTGCAGCGTGTGCGTGCCCGCAAGCTGACGGTGGACGTTCCCAAGCCGGGCATGGAGTGGGACAACCCTGGCTGCGACAAACGCTGCCAAGCGCAGTGGGAGGCCTACGCCGCGAAGATGCTGCCCTTGATGATGGCGCGCGAGAGCGAAGTGCTGGCGCTGCGTCGCGACGCCGTGCAGCGCCAGCGTGCGGCCGTGGCGCCGGACATCGCTACCGCCGAGCGCCACCTGCAGGCGACCGAGTTCAGTCTGGCGTCCACGAGCCAGGTCAACCAGGGCTACATCGTCGGCTACGACAGCGCAGCGGTCGCCGAAATCCAGGGCCTGCTCGCCCGCACGGTCGAGGCCGTTCAGCGCGCGGCGGTGCTGCCGCACTGTGGCACTCAGGCCGTGTTGGTGCCGTTGGCGGTTTGCCGCTGAGGCTGCTGGTGCGGCCGCGAAGGATTGCAATGGGCTGGCCAGTCGGTACTTCAGGACCAACCACTGCGCCTTGGCGGGTGCGCAACGCGTCCACCGTGGCCCGTTGCCGCACGAGGCCGACGAGGCTGTCGCCGCATGCCAAGCAGCGACCACCTCACTGTCTGCTCTTCGGACACCAGATCGGCTGGCGCGCCGTCAGCAGAGGGTCAATACCGCGAGTCCAGGAGGGTCGACTGCACTCAAAGGCAGGCGACGCCGTGCCGGTTGACGTCCCACTTCCGATGGACCCGCCTGACTTCGGGCTGTTCCAGGCTCGACGGCCATTCGTTATGCTCGTTCGACCTTGCGCAGACACGGAGGCCCACCATGCCAATCCAAGGCCCGCCCCTGACATTCAGTCGACTGACCGATCCGTACCCCGGCACGGGACTTGTGGTCTCCAAAGGGGAGTACGAAAGCTTCCGGGCGGCACTGCGCGCAATGGAGATCAAGCTAAAGCACGACAAGCACACGCTGGGCCGATTCAGCCCAACCGCAGGCATCACGCTGCCGGCAGCTACCCCTGATTTGGCCACCTTGGCCGACGAGTTCTTTCACGCCTGGAATCACCTGCATGAACGCGGCAAGTACCTGGAGGCTGAAGCAGCCAGGTGGCACCGCGACATCTACCAGATGGCGGTGGACGTGTTCAAGAAGTCCGGCAAGGGCACCTCGGGCCTGCCTGACGGTTTCGAGCGGACATTCCATCAGCTGGAGGCCCTGAACTTCCTGGTGTCACCCTTGCACAAGCCGCGCTTTCTTGAGCGCATCGACAATGACTTATGGCTCTGGGCACTGGCCTGGAAGGCGGGCCTGCCGGGTGGCGGCTGAGTGGCCTGATTTTCTTCGGGCGCCAACGCTGGCCGACCTTGGCCGGCCGGGCCGATGCATCGAAGGTCAGGTTACTGGTTCGCTCCCGTACTCACACTAGCGCTGCACTGCAGCCTTCCCAAACTCAGGTCCGGCGGCCACTGATCGAACACGCCCCCCCACTGACCTCAACCCTCAAAACAAAAACCCCCTCACAACTTCACTGGCCCCTCGCTGCCCGGCAGCAGCACCTGCCCCGCCGCCTCGCGCGCCTGATGTTGCCGCGTGCGGTCGACGTAGTTGTCGGCGCGCGCCAGCTGGTCGCGGATCAGCGCGTTGTTCTGCCCCATCACGTCGATCGCCTTGGCGCGAAAGCTGTCCATCGCGTCCATGGCCTGAAAGGTCTGGTCGAACATTTCCTTGATCTTCTCGATGCCCAGCATCGGGTTGCTGGCGAACTGCGTGGTCGCGTCGACATGCTGATTCAGCGCACGGCCGGTCTCGCTGATGAGATTGCCGATGGTGGCGTTGACGCCCTGCAGCATCTCCATCACGCGGATCTGGTTGCCGGTGGCGCGTGCAACCGTCTGCGCCACAGCCAGCGCGCTCATGCCGGTGGTGGCCACGCGCGTGCAGCCGTTGATCATCTCGCGGCCGGTCTTCTTCAGAACGTCCAGCGCCAGGTAGCCGTTCACGCACACCGCCTGCTGGGTCTGGATGTCGGTCAGGTTCTGGCGCGCGTAGAACAGTACCTCTTGCCGCAGCGCCTGGGCCTTCTGCGGGTCGCTGGCTTCCAGCGCTTTCACCTTCTCGTCGAGCCGGGCGTCCAGCTGCGTGGCAAAGCGTGACGCCGCGGCCAGCTTGGTCATCGCTTCCCACAGCTTGGCGCGCGTGGACTCGATGTCGACCACGTCCTTTTGCATGTCGTCGCGTGCCGCATACAACTGGCCCATGCTGGTCTTCAGCTGCTCGGCCGCGCTCTGGTATTTGCGGAAATAGGCTTCGAGCTTGTTGCCGAACGGGATCAGCCCGAGCAGCTTGCGCGGCTGCAGCAGGTCACCGTCCTTGCCCGGGTTGAGCTCGTCGAGCTGCTCGCGGATGGCCCCGATCGCCTTGTAGGCCGGGCTGTCCTCGATGCCATCGAAATTGCGCTGCATGAAGCGGCCCTGCATCAGCGACGAGGCATTGCTGATCTCTTCCTTGCCGAGCGCGAAGGCGCTGTCCAGGCGCTGCTTGAAGGCGTCGGAATGCACGTCTTCGCTGGCCAGCGCGTCGATGAAGCGCAGCACCTGGCTGTCGACCTGCTGCGCCAGCTCGGGCTTCAACGGCACCGCTTCGCGCGCGGCTTCGACCGCCACCGGGGTGATGACTTCGGGCGGTTCGAGCGTGAACGGCGGCAGGCTCGAGCTTGCGGTGGCGGTGGCCGTGGGCTTGGGGTCGCTCATGACTTCTTCTCCGGGTCGGGGGGCAGGTTGAGTGCCGGGGCGTCCAGGCCCTGCGGCGTGAACTTCTGGCTCAGGAACTTGCTGTGCACCAGGAAGGCATGCGCGTCCTGCCCGGCCAGGTCGTCGCCGAGCTGGCCCACCTTGGCCTCGAGCTCGATGATGCTCTCCTTGAAGGTGTCGACCGCGGTCTTGCCGTTGTCCAGCAGCCGCGTGGTGGCGTAGCGCGCCGGGATCGACAGATAGGTGTTCAGCGCTTCGGGCAGGTAGCTGATCGCGATGTGGCGGGCGTGAAAACTGTCCTGCAGCGACAGGTTGCCCTTGCTGCGCTCCCACTGCTGCAGCAGTTCGTCGAGCGCCTTGCACAGCTCCAGCACCCGCGCCTGCAGGCTGGCCGGGATCTTGTTCTCGGGGTTGAATTCGGTCAGGCGGCGCACGCCGTCGAGTGCACGCTCCATGGCCTCGCGCGCATCGCCTTCGTCCTTGAAGTCCAGCGCTTCCCATTCGGCCGCATTCCACGACGGAATGCCCAGCCACAGCCCGCCGACCACCCAGCCCGCGGCATAACCCAGCAGCGCCACGCCCAGCCCTGCCGTGCCCAGCAGGCCCAGGCCCTTGAGCAGCAGCACCGCGCCGCCCAATGCCAGCGCGCACCAGTGCGCGGGTGAGGTCAGGATGCGAAGCAGGCGTTCGAACATCGTGCTACTGATAGGCCCTGATGTCCTTGAACACGCTGTACAGACTGCGCTTGCGGGCATCGAACACCTGCCCGCCGGTCAGCTTGGCCAGCTCTTTCAGCTGCGCTTCGTTGGCTTCGCCAAACAGCACCCAGAACACCGGGATCGCGCGCACGTCTTCGGGCAGCGCCGCGTAATCCTGCTTGAACTGCTCGAAGTCGCGGCCCTTGTTGACCTCGCCGTCGGTGAAGGCAACCACCGAATACTGGTAGCGCGGGTTCCTCGCGCGTTCGGCCAGCATGTGCTGCAGCGACTTGTACACCGCGTCATACAGCGCGGTGCCGCCCTTCATCTGCAGGTTCTCGGCAAAGTCGCGCACGTCGGCCAGCACCTTCTGCTTGGCTTCGGAATCAGCCTGCTCGGCCACGCCCCTGGCGCCGGCATTGCCCGCCGGCACCTCGAACCCTGTCAGGCCGTAGGGCACGTCGGAAAAAGGCTGCAGCCAGACCTTCTCGCGGTTGGTCAGTTTGGCGATGCGACCGGTCAGCGACGCGTCGGCGCCGGCGATGTAGCCCATGGCCTGCACCAGTTGCTGGCGCCGTCCGCCGCCTTGCATGCTGCCGCTGGTGTCGAGCACGAAGGTGCTGGCGATCGGCGTGCGGAACTCGTTCAGGTAGGCTGCGATCAGGCCGTCGGCCAGTGCGCGGTCGGGCGAGAACGGCAGCTCGATCTGCAGGCCCGACTTGGGCAGCAGGTCTTCCACGCGCGCCGCCACCTCGGGCTTGATCGGCCGGCGCAGCGTCTGCCGCGCCAGCCAGGTCTGCGCGGCGTCGCCCTTCAGGTAGGCCACCAGCTTCAGGTAGTCGTCACGACGGCTGTCGTCCAGCAGCATGAAGGGATAGTCGGCGTTGCTCACGCCTTCGAAGGGGTAGATCAACACCAGTTTCTCGCGCAGCTTGCCGCTGGTGTTCAGGCTCATCAGCCAGCTTTCATAGTTGATGAAGGCATTGGCCTTGGTCCCCTGCTGCAGGATGAACTGCTCGGACAGATAGGTCGAGTTGTCGCCCGGGATCTTGTAGCCCTTGAGGAAATCGGCGATCGCGCCGCGGTCGACGTCGTCCGCCGACAGCGCCTCGGCCTTGCCGCCGCTTGCCGCCACCACACCCATCAAGGCCATGAAACCCTGGTTGCTGGTGGCCGGGTTGCTCAGCGCATAGCGCAGCTTGCCCGTCTTGGCGGCCTGCGCGATGTCCTTCCAGGTCAACTTCAGATCGGGCTTGTCCCAGCCGTAGCGGCGCGCGTCGCTTTCACTGACACCCACCGCGATCGGCGACAGCATGATCTTTTCCTGCAGCTTCACACGCTGCTGTCCCTGCGGGCTGGCCAGCAGGTACTTGGCGTTGGCGAACCAGGCGGCTGCGGACTTGGCCTCCCCGGTCAGCACTGCCTCGGTGCTCTCCATCGTGCCGCCAAAGCGGAACTTGAGCTTCACGCCGGTGGCCTTGAGCGCCATGTCCTCCAGGGGCTGCACGTCGCGCAGGTCGCTGGTGGCCAGCACGGTGAACTCGGCGGCGGCCACGGGCGCTGGCGGCGGTGGCGGGGGCGGCTCGTCGTTCTTGCTGCAGGCCATCAACATCAGCAGCATCGACAGGCTGGCAAACAGCCAGCGGCGGGTCAGCTTCATTGCGCCATCTCCTTGGCCACGGTATCGATCATCTCGGCCATGATCTCGGCCGACGGCGGGTCGACCACCTGCGTCAGCCGCGGCTCGACCGCCAGCCCGGTGGGCTTGAGCGCGGCCACGAACTTGTCGGTGTCGGCGATGCGAAATCCGTATTCCACCGCGATCGCCTGCAGCTCGGCGTCATTGGCCAGGGCCTCGCCCAGCAGCTTGGCACGCTCGTTCATGGCCACGAAGACCACCTTGTTGACGATCGTGGGCAATGGGTACAGCAGCACCATGTCGGCGCCCACGCCGCCCTTGGTCAGCGCGTAGCGCACCAGCTGGTTCTCGTAGATGAAGGCCATCGGCGTCTTGCCGATGCCGATGGAGACGTAGTCGTCGAAGTTGCCGTCGACGTAGTTCTCCTGGTAGCCCTGGCGCTTGAACAGCTCGGCCAGCTTCAGCGCCACCTGCTGCGCGGTGGCGCGGTCGGTGACGATGTCGCCCTGCAGCGCCTGGCTGGTCAGCGCCAGGTACATCGCACCCGAATTGCTGCGCCGCAGGTCGGTGGTCGACACCAGCACGCTGCGGCCCACGTCATAGGCGGCCGCGCCTTTCAGGTCCTTCCAGCGCTTGCGCGCCAGCATCAGTTCGGTCAGCTTGCCCATGTCCACGCCGTAGACCTTGGGCGACACCGCCTTGGCCACGCCGTTGGTGACCAGGATCCGGGCAATCGATTCCCACGACGCGATGACCATCGGTGTGTGGAACGGCGCCATCTGCGTGGCCGGCAGATTGGCCTTGCGCGCCGCGTCGACGATCTGGTTGGCAGCGACCACGCCCGACTGGAAGAAGAAGTCGGGGTTGGCACCGGCCACCACCTTGGCGCCCATATCGCGGCTGCCCACGCGCAGCACCGACACCGGCAGCTTCTTTGCGGCCAGCGCGCGCACGACGCGCTCGTCCTTGAAGTAGGTCTCGACGTCAAGCGCAATCAGGCCCTTGAGCACCACCGTGCTGGCCGCATCGGCCGCCTGCTGCTGACCGATGCGCGCCTGCTGCTGGCCCTGCAGCGCAAAGTACAGCGCGCCGCCGAACACCGCGACGAGCACCGCCGTGATCACCGCCCGCCTGGCTGTGGACATCGCCATGCCGCTGCTCCTTGTTCTTCTTCGCGCAACTTCAGGTGCGCGGCAGTGTAGTCGGCGCCGCCAGCTCGTCCAGGCTCTTGCCCTGCTGTTGCAACAGCCCTTCCAGCAGCGGCAGCAGCGGGCCCAGGCGCTCGTCGATGGCGCTGCGCACGGTGTCGACGAAGACCTGGGTCGAACGCTCGATCTCGAGGTTGAGCGCGTCGCCCTCGGCCTTGTCGCCGAAGGTCGTCATGCGCAGGGTCTCGGGAATCAGCCAGACCTCGAACCAGCCGCTGCCGTCGCGCTCACGCTGCGCCTCGGCCACCGTCAGGCTGGCGCCGTTGACCGCGATGTAGCCCTTGGCGAACACATAGCGCATCCAGGGTGCCGGCACCACGATGCGCAGCACGCAGTTGTTCTCGGGCCGCCGCATCTGCGCAAGCTGCGCCATCACGTCGACATGGCCCGACAGCGGGTGACCACCGATCTCGGCACCGTCGCGCGCGGCGCGCTCGACGTTGACGCGACTGCCTTCGCGCAAGGCCGCCAGCGTGGTCAGCGCCAGGCTTTGCTGCATGACGTCGAAGTCGGCCGCATCGCTGCCCTGCAGCGCGGTCACCGTCAGGCAGGTGCCATCGACGGCCACGCTGGCGCCGATGGCCAGACCGTCGGCAAAACCGGGCGGAAACTGCAGCCTGAAGCTGCGCAGGCCCGGGCGGTCGTTGACCCGGGCGACATGCGCAATGCCTTGGACGATGCCGGTGAACATGGGGCCGCGAGCTTAGCAGCCGCTGCGCCGGCCGAAGTGCGCTCAGGTCACTTGAAGCTGACCTTGACCACCGGGTTGCCGGGCAGGCCCTGGTACTGCACCTCGACCGCGAGCCCGGGCTTGGGCGGCATCAGCTTGGAAAACGAGCCCAGGCTGATGAGGTCACCGACCTTCATCGCCTGCCCGTTTCGCGCCATGTCCTGGGCCAGCCAGACCACGGCGTTCAGCGGGTGGCCGAGCACGTCGCTGCCCTTGCCGCGGTCGAGCTCGACGCCGTCACCCTTGACCACCGCCACCATGTCGCGCAGCGCGTCACCGATGCCAGCCTGGCCGGCCACCGCGATCGGTTCACCCAGCACACCCAGGCGCGCGCCGACGTTGATCGCGGTGACGCCGGCACCGTTGAGCTTGGGCGGCGCCGGCACCTGCACCACCAGGTCAGGCAATTCGATGAACGGGATCACCTGGTCGATCGCCTTCAGCACATCGTCGACGTTGGCCGCGCGATTGATGGCGACGTTGCTGACACGCACCAGCAGGTCGGCCTCGAACAGCGGCCGTGACCCAAAGCCGTGCGGCGCGCTTCGACCACCGCGCCGTTCTTCAGCAGCATCGGGCCATACAGCGTGCCCCACACCGGCGCACTGGCGTCAAAACGCTTTTGCACCGCCGGGTTGGTCAGCCCGGCCTTGTAGCCCACCGGCGCGCCCATGCTGGCTTGCAGCAGGCGGTTGAACTTGGCGCGCGTGCACTCGCCGTCGGCCAGCGACAGGCCCTCGGGGTTGGCCGCCGGCTTGCGCTGGTTGTAGGCGTCGTACATCGCGGCCACCTCGGCGTCGCTGAGGCAGGCTGCCTGGGCCAGGCTGGCTGCCACCAGCAACAAGGGCGCGAGCAGCAGCGCCGGCTTCTTCGTGAGTTTCATGAATCGTCTCCTCTGGTTTGTGATTGCTGACGCCGCGCATCGTAGCGACGACGGGCTAAAGTCGAAAGCCTGGATCACCCATCCAGCTCGATTGACCCACCGTCCCAGACACCCCATGACCACCGCCCTGCCCGCCTTCGAACTGCTGCCGCGCAACCTCGACACTTACCGACAGGGCAACATCGGCGTCGCCTACGTGCACCGCTTCGAATCGGGCCGGCCCGGGCCGCACGTGCTGATCAATGCGCTGACGCATGGCAATGAGTTCTGCGGCATGGTCGCCGCCACGCAGTTGCTGGACCAGGGCGTGCGGCCGCTCATCGGCACCCTGACGGTCAGCTTCGCCAACGTGGCTGCCTACGAGAGCTTCGACATCACGCGGCCCTTCGACAGCCGGCAACTGGTGCACAACCTGAACCGCATCTGGTCGGACGAGCAGCTCGACGGCAGTGAACACAGCCCCGAGCTGCAGCGTGCCCGCGAGTTGCGCCCGGTGGTGGCAGCGGCCGACCACATCCTAGACCTGCATTCGACCAGCCAGGACGTGTCGCCGTTCTGGGTCTACCCGCAGTTCGAGCGCAACGGCGCGGCCGCCCTGGCCATCGGCCGGCCAGCCACGCACCTGGTGATGCCGGCCGGCAAGGGCACGGGCACGCCGCTGATCCGCCATGGCCTGCACGGCACACTAGGCCACCACGGCGTGGCGATGGTGGCCGAATGTGGCCAGCACTTCAAGCGCGCCAGCGGCGAGCTGGCGGTCGAGGTGACGCTGGACTTCCTGGCGCACTTCGGCCTCATCGCGCCGCGGCCGGCCGCGGCGGCGCCACAGCTGCGCTTCGAGCTGCTGCAGACCTGGGTGGTGAAGACGCCCGACTTCCGCTTCACACGGCCGCTGATCGGTTTCGAGACCTTCGCGGAAGGCGACCTGATCGCCACCGATGGGGGTGACGAGATCCGCGCCCTGTGCGCCGATTGCACCGTGCTGATGCCCACGCGCACACCCATCGTCGGCCGCGAAGGCGTCTACCTGGCCCGGCCCTTGCCATGAGCAGGGGCGCGCCCGACGCCGCCACGGTGCAGGCCTTCAGCCTGGCCGCGCCGCCGCCGGGTTTCATCGACGACCCCTACCCCTGGTACGCCGCGCTGCGCCAGCACAGCCCGGTGCACGCGCTAAGCGCCAACAGCGTGCTGCTGACCCGGCACCAAGACGTGCTGGCGGTGTACCGCAGCCCGCAAGTCAGCTCGGACAAGCAGGTCGAGTTCGCGCCCAAGCTGGGGCCGGGCAGCCCGCTATACGAACACCACACCAGCAGCCTGGTGTTCAGCGACCCGCCGCTGCACACGCGCGTGCGGCGCATCCTGATGGGCGCGCTCAGCCAGCGCATCGTCACGCGCATGGAACCCGGCCTGGTGGCGCTGGTCGACGGCCTGCTCGACCGCTTGGCCAAGCGGCCGACGCCCGACCTGATCGAGGACTTCGCGGCGCAGATCCCGGTCGAGGTGATCGGCAACCTGCTCGACGTGCCGCATGCCGAGCGCGGCCCCTTGCGTGACTGGTCGCTGGCCATCCTGTCGGCGCTGGAGCCTGCACCCGGCCCCGATCTGCTGGCGCGCGGCAACGTCGCGGTGACTGCCTTTCTGGCGTATCTGGGCGATCTGATCGCACGCCGGCGGGCGTCACCCGGTGACGCCGACACCGACGTACTGACGCGGCTGATCCAGGGCGACGACGAAGGTTGCCTGAGCGAGCGCGAGCTGATGCACAACTGCATCTTCCTGCTCAACGCCGGCCACGAGACCACCAGCAATCTGATCGGCAACGGCATCGACGCCTTGCTGACGCACGGCGACCAGCTCGAGCGGCTGGTGGCAGAGCCCGGCCTGATCCCCACGGCAGTGGAAGAACTGTTGCGCTTCGAAAGCCCGCTGCAGCTGAACAACCGGCGTGCCACCGGACCGGTGCCGATCAGCGACCGCGTGCTGCCGGCCGGTTGTTTCATCACGCTGGGCATCGGCGCGGCCAACCGCGACCCGACCGTCTTTGCCGACCCCGAGCGACTGGACATCGCGCGCAAACCGAACAATCACCTGGCGTTCGGCCAAGGTGCCCACGCCTGCTCAGGCATGAACGTGGCGCGGCTCGAAGGCCGCATCGCGATCGCAGCGCTGCTGGCGCGTTTCCCGCGGCTTCAGCGCGCCGGCGCGCCGCGGCGTGACCAGCGCCTGCGTTTTAGGGGTCTGCGCGCGCTGCCGGTTCGGCTGGCTTGACGGGGCCGCTGAGAACCGCCACCCTCGCGACCGGTCGAAAACCCTCTGACAACCTGCGGCCCATGCTCAAGATTCCGTCGACTTCCCGTGAATGCTGGCTCTACGGCTGGGACGAGACCCGGCAGACCGACTCTGCATTGCGGCGGCAGGATCCGCACGCCATCTTGCTGTGGCTGCGCAGCTATCGCGCTGAACCCGAGGCCATGTCGGCGCTGCGCGAGGCCTTGCGCCGCTATGGCAACGATCCAGGCGATTTGCTGCGGCTGGATGATGAACAGGTGTTGCAGCGGGTTGCGGCCGAGGTTGAACTGGGCCGCATCGTGGTGTCGGGCGATGCGCTGGGTGGCTCGGTGCCCGGGGGTGGCGGTGCGCCCCGCCGCCACCGCCGCCACCGCCGCCTCCACCGCCCCCACCACCACCACCGCCGCCTCCCCCACCGCCACCCCCTCCGCCCCCGCCACCCGAGAAGCCCAAGGGCGACCTGCTGGTCGAGGTCTTCGACGAACTGGGCAAGCCGGTCACCGAAGAGGTCGAGATCAGCGCCAGCGGGCCCGAGACCCTGAAACAGGTCACGCACACCGGCAATCACACGTTCAAGGGCGTGGCGCTGGGCGTCTACTCGGTGACGGCCAAGGTGCCCAAGGACCTGTTCGACGCGCTCAGCCGCAACACCAGCTCGACCGAGGTCACCGACGGCGGCCTGGGCAAGGCCAGGCTTGAGTTCAAGTGGCTGCTGAACGTCGTCACACCCAAGATCGAGGTCGAATACAAGGTCGTGCTGCTCGACCGCGGCCTGTCGGCGCACCAGCCGGCGGGCGAGGCCAAGCTGCTGACTGAGAACGTCACCTATGTCCAGGTGTCGGCCAGCGAGAGCACCGGCGCACCACCCTACACCGCCGAGGGTGCCAGCTTCGAGGCGCCCAACTGCGAGGTCTTCACCGACGACAAATGCACCCAACCGCTGGCCGGCAAGATCAAGCGTGCCGACCTGTTCGCCGGGCCGGTCAAGCTGTTCCTGCGCGCCAAGACGGCCGGCAAATTCACCGCCAAGCTGACGATGGACCCGTCGGGCAACGGCCATGTGCAGGTCAAGCCGCCGGCGACCGAAGAGATGGGCGTGGTCGAGCTGAAGATGCTGGTGCACCAGCACGACATTCCGGCCATCAGCAACCTGACCGAAGACCCCGATACCGAGCCCGTCAGCACCTACCACACCAAGCTCAAGGGCAAGGTGCTGCCCGACCAGATCGTGCTCAGCGACGCCGACAAGATCAACCCGGGCCGGGCACTGCACGAGCAGAACGCAGGCCATCATGGGCGCGCCAAGCTGGTGGTGTCCAAGCTCGATGCCGGCCAATGGCCGGCCGGCACCGACGACTATGAGATCACGCTGTCGGCCGTGGGTGGACTCGATCTGCATGGCAAGGAAGTCGACGCCGACCTCAAGGCTTTGCCGTTCAAGCTCAAGGTCAGTGCCCTGAAAGCCAATGCCGAGACGCTGTGGGTCGAGGGCAAGACCGCAGGTGCAGCGCTGCGCGACACGCGGCTCGAACTCGGACTCGACCGTGCGGCCGGCGGCCTGGCCAAGACGCCCAAGGCGCGCGGCGACTTCGGCTGCTTCAGCGTCGTCAAGTTTGAATCGCTGAAGATCAACTACACCAAGGCCGCCGACGAGCACCAGGCCTGGGACGAAGCGCAGAAGCGCTTCTACATCAACATCAACAAGAAGGGCGACGTTCCGGGACGCAAGATCACGTTCAAGGCCAAGCTGAGTGTCAAGCTGGCCGGCATCCCGCTGCGCTTCATGCTGGCGCCCGACAAGGACAACACCAAGGCCGCCAACTGGAACATCGACTTCCCCACCGACGGCAAGAGCGGCGCCGCCGACGTGAAGTGGAAGGACGTGCCAGCCGCGCTGAAGCATGTCGACAAGACCGCACGCAACCGCCTGCTGCACCTGCGCGCAGTGACCAACGCCAACGGTGAGGCTGAGGTCGAACTGCAGCTGTCGCGCTGGGGCGGGGACAAGTTCCACCCGGCGGTGTACATCGAGCAGGACCCGCACCTGTGCAAGTACGTGCACGGCCATGCCGACCTGGGCAAGCGCGAGCCCAAGTTCGCTGCGGTGACGCCGGTTCAGGTCTGGCGCAAGGTGTTCTACCAGGTGACGCGGCCCAAGGACACCGCAATGGCGGCGATGGGCGGTTTCGACACCAGCCAGCGCAAGATCTTCCTCGAGCCGGTGTTCACCAACGAGAAGCTGATGGATGCCAGCAACTTCACGGTCGACCCCTACCGGGCGGCCTGGCAGTTCGAGGCCGGCGCCGGCGACAAGGCCATGCTGTGCATCGGCACCCACAACGACAAGAAGGCCACCGATCTGTTCACCGTTGAAACCAAGGACAAGGCACCGAAGTTCCACATCGTCGTCTGCGACGAGCAGTTCGATGCCGACGGTGTCCAGTCAGACTTCGTGCACTTCGACTTTGACAATGCGAACAAGGTCGCACGCGACGTCACGCTGACCAGCACCTCCGTGCCATCACACAAGCTGACCATGATCGACCCGCCGCTGCAAGGGGGCAATCTGGCCATCCAGGCCAAATGGCAGCAGATGACATTTGCCGCCGGCGCCTGGACGACCGGCGCCGCGAACGACCTGCCGGCGGCCAACATCAAGGTGCTGAAGACGCGCGGAGCAAAGAACCAGGTCAATCTGACCCCGCCGGCGGCGGGCGTCATCGACGCCACCCACGTCGTGCGTGTCAGGCTCGAGTTGAAAGGCGCCAACGGACCCTGGGCCGGCTGGGCTCCGGACGGCACGGTGGCCAGCGTCGTCAAAGCCAGCAGTTCCGACGCCCGCATGCAGGATGTGGCCGCGCACGAGATGGGTCACTTGTTTGCGAAGGCACGGGTCGACAGCCTGGCGGGCATCCCGGACCACAAGTTCTTCTACCAGCAGCGCGGCGGCAGCGGGTCGCACTGCGCGTTCGGCGCGACCTGGACGGCCGACGCCACGGCGCCCGCGCTGAATCCGGCCACGGCCGAAGAACGCGACGCGCAAGGCAATGGCGCCGGTCGCTACGACGATGGCAAGTGCATCATGTTCGGCATCGTGGCCGCTGCCAAGGTCGAGTGGTGCAAGCATTGCGCGCTGGACTACCTCTTCCACGACATGTCCAAGTTCCATTGAAACCAGACACCATGCCATGCCGCCATTCGTCTTCAGTGCATTGCTGCTGGTTGCACTGGCGACCGGCGTTTCCCATGCTGCCGAGAACCGGGTGCGAAAGATGGACGTAAGCACAATGCTGAAGGAAAAGATCGCCGGCTTGGGCGACAACGTCTATGCGCTGCGAGATGATTCTGCGGTGGCGGCATTGCCAGCCGAAGCTGCCCTGTCCGACTTCCAGGGGCTGCTGCTCGGTGCGCCGCGCCGGGTCGACCTGGCGCGCAATCCAGAATTCGCGGCACTGCTGCTGGCCGGGCGCACGCCCAGTCGTTCGGCCCGGGTGCCGTGGCACCTGAACGCCGTGCTTGTGGCGGTCGACATCGATCGTGGCGCCGTATTCGCGGGACCAGCGTTCCCAATCGATGCGTCGAAATCACCGGAGCCACCAGAGCCGGCACCGGCACCAGCCCCGGCGCCAAGCGTGGTCATGCCAGCCGTTCCAGGCATTCCGCCCCCACCGGAAGGCAGCGACGCGGGCACCGCCTGGCTCGACGTTCAGCGCCTGCTCAGACTGCCGCGACAGAATTCGCGGCTGGCCTTGCGCGCGCTCTATTTCGATCAGTTTTCGAATGCTGCCGTGGTTGCGCGCGTGGTCAATTCGACGCCGCTGGCCCAATTGCCCGCTGCCGACGCGAGGGCGCTGGTCGCTCGACTGCGAGCCGCCGGACAGTCGACGCACAAGCTCCCGGCCTACCGGCGCCATGAATCGACGCCGACACTCTCCGCAGCGGGGGCAGCCTTCACGATCGGGCGCAGCGGGTCTTCGGTACCCCTGCACGCGGCGCTGCGCATTGAACTGTTCGCACCGATGATCGTGCGCCAGGACGCAGCCTCCAGGGCGGACAAGGATTTGCCGCTTCCTGCAGCCGTCGTGCGTGCCACCGTGCTGGTCGTTCGCAAGGACCACAACAACCCTTACCTGTTCCCGATCGAGATCCCGGTCTGGGCTGAGCACGAACTGGTGCCTGGCAAGCTG
The DNA here is from genome assembly GCA_016707445.1 of Rubrivivax sp. Classification (GTDB taxonomy): domain Bacteria; phylum Pseudomonadota; class Gammaproteobacteria; order Burkholderiales; family Burkholderiaceae_C; genus Rubrivivax. The sequence goes on along the minus strand of JADJHR010000001.1, from coordinate 325,487 downwards.
ATCGATGCCGCGTTCTCGGTCGACCTGGCCACGTTGCTGCCCGCAGCCGTGCTCAAGAGCGCCGCACAGGTCTACGTGCTGGCTGGCCGTCACCTGGGTGGCCCCGTGGCGTTGACACCCTAAGCCGGCAGCAGGCCATTGCCCGCTGCGCCCGCGTCGCGTTCTCATGGCCGAGCTGTTCAAGAACCTGATCCATCCGGGCCTGGTCGAGACGGCCGCCAAGCATTTCGCGCGTCACGACCCGCACTTCGACCACGGGCAGTTTCTGGCGCTGGCCCTGCCCGGGCTCGAGGCGCTGGAACTGAAGGCGCGGGCGATGCAGATCTGCCAAGCGCTGGAAGCCACGCTGCCGGCCGAGTTCAGAGCTGCAGCGGCGCTGATCGAAGCCACGCTGGCGCCGGCCGGTGTGGCCTGGGCCGATCAGCCCAGCGGAAATCAAGGCCTGGCCGGCTGGGTGCTGTGGCCGGTGGGCGAGTTCGTCGCGCGCCGCGGCCAGCAGCAGCCCGAGCGGGCGCTGCGTGTGCTGCATGCACTGACCCAGCGCTTCACCGCCGAATTTGCGATCCGGCCTTTCATCGTTGCGCACCCGAAGCTGACGCTGGTGACGCTGGAACGCTGGACCCGAGACGACAACGCCGCGGTACGTCGCCTGGTCAGCGAAGGCAGCCGCCCTCGCCTGCCTTGGGGCCTGCAGTTGAAGTCGCTGATCACCGACCCCTCGCCCACACTGCCGCTGCTGCTGGCACTGCAGGACGACGCCGACGAATCGGTGCGACGCAGCGTGGCCAACCACCTCAACGACATCGCCAAGGATCATCCGGGCCTGGTGGCCGACTGGCTGCAGACCCACCTGCCCGGCGCGATGGCCGATCGCCGCGCGCTGTTGCGCCACGCCAGCCGCAGCCTGATCAAGGCCGGTGACCGTCGGGTGCTGGCCGCCTGGGGGCTGGACAAGGACTTCAAGGGCAGCGTCGAGCTGTCGCTGGCGCCACAGCGCCTGCGCGTGGGCGGGCATTTCGAGCTCAAGCTGAGCCTGCAATCGCAGTCGCGGCGCAGCCAGAAACTGGCCATCGACTATGCGGTGCATCACGTCAAGGCCGACGGTCGCCGCACGCCCAAGGTCTTCAAGGGCTGGGTGATCGAGCTGCCGGCTGGTGGCCAGCGCAGCCTGGTCAAACGCCATTCGATGCGGCTGATCAGCACGCGCCGCTACCACGCAGGGCGACATGCGCTGGACATCCTGATCAACGGCCGTGTGCGGGCGCAGGCCGAGTTCGATCTGCTGGACGCCTGAGCCGCAGCGCTCAGGCCGCAGCCAGACTCACCTGCACCTGGTTGCGGCCGCCGTTCTTGGCCCGGTACAGCGCTTCGTCGGCACGCGCCAGCGCAGTTTCGAGCGATTCGTTGGCCATCAGCAGCGTGACACCTAGGCTGGCGGTGACGCGGTTCAGTCCGGGCACAGTCAACGACCAGTTCGATTCCTCCAGCGCCAGCCGCATGCGCTCGGCCACGCGCCGGGCGGCCGGCAGGTCGGGCACCGGGATCAGCGCGACGAACTCCTCGCCACCATAGCGGGCCAGCAGGGCGTCGCCGCGCAGCTGCGCCTGCAGCAGTTCGGCCACGCGGCACAGCACGGCGTCGCCGCCGGCATGGCCGTGCCGGTCGTTGAAGACCTTGAAATGATCGAGATCGATCATGATCGTGGCCAGCCGGTTCTCGCCCGATTGCTGGCGTGCAATCAGCAGTTCGGCACCATCGGCCAGCGCGTGGCGGGTGAGTGAGCCGGTCAGGTGATCGGTGGTCGCGCGCTTGTGCAGGCGGGCCAGCAGCCGCGCATGGATCACGTTGTTCAGCAGCATGGCCAGCAGGATGGGCAGCAGGCCATACATCAGCGTGAACGGCGTGATCATGCTGGGCGGCACGTACAGCAAGTGGTGCTCGAAGTGGCCGTTCCAGGTCAGCAGATAGGCGATGCGAAGCACCGAACTGAACACCATCAGAGCGGTCAGCACGCCGATCAGCCGTTCGTGCAGATCGTGCGGACGCCACAATAGTCGGCGGCTGAGCCAGGCCATCAGCACCGACCCGACCGTCAGGCCGAGCGTGCAGGCAATCGATTGGCCCGCCGTACCGGCCGGGTACGCAGCCAGCACCAGTGCCAGCACGGCGACCAGCGAGCACCACATCGAGGTGCGTGACTGGGCATTGCCGGCCAGCGCCGCCAGCGCCCAGGCCAGCATGAAGACCCCGCCGACCGACCCCAGGGTCATTACCGCCTGCCCCCACAAGGGCAGTGGCGCGTCGAGCAGTACCGGCAGCGTCAGACCGACGCCGATGGCGATGTAACCCCCTCGTGTCAGCCGCAGTGCCTCGGCGCCCGCAGCCTCAGGGCACAACGAAGGCCGCAGCACCGAAGCACCGACCAGCGAGCCGGCACCGCAGATCGCGAATGCGCTCAAGACATCGAGCTGGAGCATGTGAGGGTGACCGGCATTTGCCTTCTATCGGCACATGCCGGCCGGGCTTGAGACCGGCGCCGCCCTCTGCCACTCGATCGTCTATTGGTACGGCCAGTTCGCCGCGTCGAAGCCGACGCTGTAGCGCGCGTCGCCCCAGTCGACCAGCGGGCGCTTGATGGTGCTGGCATGGTCGAGCATCACCTGGTGGGCGCTGGCCGAGTCGTGCACCGACGCCTTCAATGCCTCGGGCAGGGCGCGCCAGGCCGTGCCGCGCCGATTCAGCAGCCGGTCCCAGCCCAGCTGGGCCAGCGCGGCGTCCAGCGCGTCCAGCGGCACGCCGGACTTCTTGAAATCGTGGAACCGGTGCTCGATGCCGCGTTCGGTCAGCCAGGCGCGGGCGCGCTTGACGGTGTCGCAGTTGGGAATGCCGTACAGCGTGATGGCCATGGTGGCGGCCTACCGCATCAGCGCGGGGGTGTCCTTGACGTCGCAGTCGGGGTCGATGCCGTAGCCGCCGCTGATCACCTTGCGGTCGTCGCCGATGCTGACGCGAAACCACAGGCAGTCGTTGGTCGGGTAGCGCCAGCTCCAGGTCTCGCCGCCGGCCCAGCCGCCCTGTTCGCGCTCGCCGGGACGACCCAGTTCGCGCAGCAGCTGATCGATGCTCATGCCCGGCGCGCGTTCGGCGAAGTCGGCGAAATGCCGGGTGTTCAGCACCTGATCAAAGCGGCGGCTGCGGCCGTCGGGGCCGAGGTCGACCATCCAGGTCTGGCGTCCGTAGGGGCCGCGTGCGAACTCGAGCCGCTGCACGCCGTCGCCCATCGCATAGCGCCCGGTCGGCGCGCCCAGCAGTGCGGTGACCTCGGATTCGGTCTGGCCGACCGCCAGCGGCGGTGGCGCAAAGACCGCACAGCCAGCAACGAGCGTGGCCGCAGCGATGAGTGTGGCGCGGGATGTCAGCGTCATGTTGTACCTCCGACGGGGTCGATGCGCAAAGACAGGTCGACCGCCTGCACGTCCTTGGTCAGCTTGCCGCTGCTGATGCGGTCGACTCCGGTGCGGGCGATGTCGCGAATCACTTCGAGGTCGACGCCGCCCGACACTTCGAGCAGCGCGCGGCCGGCGTTCAGGGCATAGGCATGGTGCATGTCGGCCAGGCTGAAGTCGTCGAGCAGCACGCTGCTGGCGCCAGCGGCCAGCGCCTGCGCCAACTCGTCCAGACTCTCGACCTCGATCTGGATGTTGACGCCGGCGTCCAGGGCCTGCGCCGCCCGCAGCGCGGCGCCGATGCCGCCGGCCGCGGTGATGTGGTTTTCCTTGATCAGGATGCCGTCCCACAGCGCCATGCGCTGGTTGCTGCCACCACCGGTGCGCACGGCGTACTTCTGCGCCTGGCGCAAGCCGGGCAGGGTCTTGCGTGTGTCCAGCACGACACAGCCGCGCGGGTTGGGCGAAAGCCCCGCAATGGCCTGCACGTACTGGCGGGTCGTGCCGGCCACGGCCGACAGCAGCTGCAGGAAGTTGAGTGCCGGGCGTTCGGCCGAAAGCAGCGCGCGCGCATCGGCCTCGATGCGGCAGACTTCGGCGCCGGCATCGACGCTGGCCCCTTCGGTCACCGCCCAGTGCAGTTCGGCGCGGGGGTCGAGCGCGCGCACGCAGGCGTCGAACCAGGGCCGGCCGCAGATCACGGCCGCCTGCTTGGCCTGCACGCGCGCACTCACGCGGCGGCCGGCCGGCACCAGTTGCGCCGTCCAGTCGCCACGGCCGATGTCTTCCGTCAGCGCGTCGCGCACGTTGCGCTGCAGCGCCTCGCGCAGGGATTCGTTGTGGTCAAAGTTCATCGCGGCGATCGGGGTTGCTCTGGCGGCATTCTGATCAAAGCGGGCCGGCCGCGACGGCTGCAGGGCCGTACAGCGCAGCGGCCTGCGCATGGCGTTGGCGCACGCGTTCGCGCAGCGACGCCGGCGCCAGCACCTGCACCTCGGGGCCCTGGCGCATCAGGTCCATCACGATCTCGGTCTCGTCGACGTAGGGCACGCGCAGTTCGTAACCGCCATCGTCGAGCCAGCCACCCTTCTGCTCGGGGTGCCATTGCTCACGGCTGGCCCACTGCGCTGCCTGGGGGTCGAAGCGCAAACGCGCCCAACGCCGCGCGCTGCCGGCATAAATGCCGTAGCCGGCGTCCATCTCGGCCTGCACCTGGCGCATCGGCAGATCCTTGGCCCTGGCTTCCAGCACCTGCGCCGCCTCGATCGCGTCGAGTGCAAAACGCAGCAGCTTGTTGCGCGTGTGGCACCAGGCGTCCAGATACCAGGTGCTGCGGTAGTGCACCAGTCGCTGCGGTGACACGTCACGTTCACCCCGTTCGCGCCGACCCCGGGTGAGATAGCGCATGTGCAGCTGGCGGCGCTGCAGCAGGGCCTCGGCCACACGCTCGAAAAACGGCCCCGGCACCGGACGCTTGGCGGGGCTGATGATCTTCACGCGGCGCATCAGCGCCGTGGCGTCGACGCCGGCGCCACCCAGCATGCCGTGGATGCGTTCGAGCAGCGGCAACAGGTGGCGGCTGATCACGCCGTCGCTGTCCAGTTCGGACAGCAGCTGGTGCGCCATCAGCAGGCTGTACAGCTCGGTCTCGCTGAACCACAGGCCGGGCAGTTCGTGTTTCTGGCCCCGATAGTCGGGGCCGAAGCGGTAGGCGTTGAGGTCGCGGTCGTATTCGATCGGCGCACCCAGGCGGTCGCGCAGGAACTCGAGGTCACGCTTGAGCGTGGCCGGCGAAACTTCCAGCTCGTCGAGCAGGGCCTTGAAGCTGAGATGGCCCCGGCTGCGGATCAGCAGCTCGATCTTGTAGACGCGGTCGGTTCTGGCCATGGCATTCAGCGCACGAACGGGTCGCGGCTGCGGTCGAAGTGGGGTCGGTGATTCATGCGCTGTCCTGCATCAGCCTACAGTGTGACCCATGAACGCACCCGACCTGAGCCTGACCCCGGCCGACCCCGACCCGCAGGAAACCGCCGAGTGGCGTGACGCCTTCCAGATGCTGCTGCAGCAGCAGGGACCGGATCGTGCACGCTTCATGCTCGACGAACTGGCGCGGCTGGCACGGCAGCAGCGCATCGCCTGGCAACCCGACCTGAACACGCCCTACGCCAACACGGTGGCGGTAGAGCACCAGGCGGCGTTCCCCGGTGACCTGGCGGTCGAGGAACGGCTGGCGTCGATCATGCGCTGGAACGCGCTGGCGATGGTGGTGCGCGCCAACCAGGCCGAGCTGGGTGGCTCCAGCGAGCTGGGTGGCCACATCGCCAGTTACGCCAGCGCGGCCGACCTGTTCGAGGTCGGCTTCAACCACTTCTTCCGCGCGCGCAACGACGCAGCACGGCGGTGACCTGGTGTTCTTCCAGCCGCACAGCGCACCGGGCGTCTATGCGCGCGCCTTCCTCGAAGGGCGGCTGGTCGAGAACGACTTGCTGCACTACCGCCAGGAGATCAGCGCCACAGCGCGCGGTGCCCAGGGCCTGTCGAGCTACCCGCACCCCTGGCTGATGCCCGACTTCTGGCAGTTCCCCACCGGCTCGATGGGCATCGGGCCGATCAGCTCGATCTTTCACGCGCGCTTCATGCGCTACCTGACGCACCGGCGGCTGCTCGACTGCAGCACGCGCCGGGTGTGGGGCGTGTTCGGCGACGGCGAGATGGACGAGCCCGAGTCCATGAGCGCGCTGACGCTGGCCAGCCGCGAGAACCTGGACAACCTGGTGTGGGTGGTCAACTGCAACCTGCAGCGGCTGGACGGCCCGGTGCGTGGCAACGGCCGCATCGTCGACGAACTCGAGCGGCTGTTCGCCGGTGCCGGCTGGAACGTGATCAAGCTGCTGTGGGGCAGCGACTGGGACGGCCTGTTCGCACGCGACACGCACCGTGCGCTGCTGCGCGCCTTCGCGCACACGGTCGACGGCCAGATGCAGACCTTTGCAGCGAAAGACGGGCGCTACAACCGCGACACCTTCTTCGGCCAGGACGCCGAACTGGCCGCCTTGGCGCAAGGCATGACCGACGAGCAGATCGACCGCCTGAAGCGCGGTGGCCACGACCTGGTGAAGATCCACGCCGCCTACCGCGCGGCGCAGGCCCACCGGGGCCAGCCCACGGTGATCCTGGCGCACACCAAGAAGGGCTACGGCATGGGCAACGCCGGCCAGGGCCGCATGACCACGCACCAGCAGAAGAAGCTCGACGCGGCCGACCTGATCGAGTTTCGCAACCGTTTCAACCTGCCGCTCAGCGACGAGCAGGCCACCTCGCTGGCCTTCTACAAGCCGGCTGCCGACAGCGCCGACCTGCGCTACCTGCACGCGCACCGGCAGGCGCTGGGCGGCTACCTGCCGCGGCGCCGTGCCGACTGCGCGGTGCTGCCGGTGCCCGCGCTGCAGACCTGGGCCGCATTTGCGCTGCAGGCCGACGGCAAGGTGATGAGCACCACCATGGCCTTCGTGCGCATGCTGACCGCGCTGCTGAAGGACCCGCAGCTGGGCCCGCGCATCGTGCCCATCGTGGCCGACGAGGCACGCACCTTCGGCATGGCCAACCTGTTCAAGCAGGTCGGCATCTATTCCAGCGTGGGCCAGCGCTACGCGCCGGAAGACATCGGCTCGGTGCTGAGCTACCGCGAGGCGCTGGACGGCCAGATCATGGAAGAGGGCATCAGCGAGGCCAGCGCCATCGCCAGCTGGACAGCGGCAGCCACCAGCTACAGCGTGCACGGGCTGGCGATGCTGCCGTTCTACATCTACTACTCGATGTTCGGCTTCCAGCGTGTGGGCGACCAGATCTGGGCCGCCGCCGACCAGCGCGCGCGCGGCTTCCTGCTCGGCGCCACCGCCGGCCGCACCACGCTCGGCGGCGAAGGCCTGCAGCACCAGGACGGCAGCAGCCTGCTGCAGGCCGCCACGGTGCCCAACTGCCGCGCCTGGGACCCGGCCTTCGCCTGCGAGCTGGCGCTGATCCTGGACCACGGCATGCGCGAGATGCTGGTCGAACAGCGCGACGTCTTCCACTACATCACGCTGATGAACGAGAACCAGGCCCAGCCCGATCTTCCGGACGGCGCGGCCGAAGGCGTGCTGCGTGGCGCCTACCGCTTCAAGTCACTGGGCGACCCGCTCGCACCGCATGCCGTCACGCTGCTGGGATCGGGCGCCATCCTGGCCGAAGTGATCAAGGCCGCCGAGCAACTGGCCGCAGAGGGCGTGCACGTCGACGTGTACAGCGTGACCAGCTGGAGCGAACTGGCGCGCGACGGCCAGGCCTGGCAGCAGCGTGCGCTGCAAGGCCAGCCGACCGGCGCCGAGCCCTGGGTCACGCAGCTGCTGGCCAACACGCGCGGGCCCTTGGTGGCCGCCACCGACTACGTGTGCGCGGTACCCGACAGCGTGCGTGCCTTCGTGCCCGCCGACCGCCGCTACCTGACCTTGGGCACCGACGGCTTTGGGCGCAGCGATACCCGAGCGGCGCTGCGGCAGTTCTTCGGCGTCGATGCCGCCGCGGTGGTTCGGGCCGCCCACCACCTGACGCGCTGAACGAGCCTGCGCGACGCTCACAATTCGACACCAGGTTTCTGTATCGTGAACCTGGGGTATCGATGCGCAATGCGGATGGATGGCAAGACCTGTCCTCGGCACAATCAATCGCCTCGATCCCTGCACGAGAGCCGCTGATGGAACCGAAGGCATCGACAGCAAGGCAAGCACCGGGGCGCGTCGCACCGGCGGCCGGTGGATGGCCTGAGATCACCACCCCGCTCACCACCTCGATCACCACCCCGGCGCTGGCCGCATTGGCCGCTTCGGGTCTGGCCGCCTGCGGAGGCGGGGCCGACACTGCGCTGCCGCAGGCCTTCAGCCAGCCCGAGGCCGCCACGCTGCGGCGCCACGCGCTGGCGCTGCAAGCCCCGCCGCAGGGCACCACGATCGCCGAGCCCAGCGCCAAGGCGCTGATGGACTGGGCTGAACAGGCCTACGGAAGCTACTTTCCAGGCCCGCAGCCCGACCTGGTTTCGGCACCCTACACCTACCGCTATTACAAGAACACCGGCAACTACCTGGGCGTGGCCGGCGGCCGTGTCTACCTGTACGGCCCGGTCGCCGGCGGCAGCGACCTGGTCGACGCCGGTGCGCTGGCCGACTATGCAGCACCGGTGTTCGCGCTCAGCCTGGCCGCCGACGACGCGCAAGCGGCACGCTTCCTGATGCAGGCCACGCTGGGTGTCACCGACGCCGACATCAGCGCCGTGCGCAACCAGGGCTACGACGCCTGGCTGAATGCCGAATTCGCCAGACCACCAAGCGAGAGCAACTGGCAGTACCTGCTCGACAAGGGCATCGCTGCCAACCTGGACAACCGCAACAGCGCGGTCGGCAGCGACCCGGCGCTGTGGCAGCGGCTGATCGGCGCCGGCGACAGCCTGCGCCAGCGCATGGCACTGGCCTTGTCGGAGATCTTCGTCGTCGGCTTCGACGGCATCACCGGGCCCTGGCGACAGTTCAAGCTGGCGGCCTGGTGGGACCTGCTGGCCAGCCACGCCTTCGGCACCTACCGCCAGTTGCTGGAAGCCGTGACGCTGAGCCCGGCGATGGGCCAGTACCTGACCTATGCCGGCAACCAGAAGGAAAACCCGAGCACCGGCCGCCTGCCCGACGAGAACTATGCGCGCGAGGTGATGCAGCTGTTCTCGATCGGCCTGTACGAACTGAATGTCGACGGCAGCCACCGACTCGACGCCCAGGGCCAGCCGATCGAGACCTATACGCTGAACACGGTGTCGCAGATGGCACGCGTGTTCACCGGCTGGAACGTCGATGCGCGCCGCGGCGAGACCGGCCCCGAGCTGACCCAGCGGCCCATGGTGCTGACCGCGTCGCTGCACTCGACACTGGCGGTCGACGCGCTGGGCATGACCATCCCGGCCGGCACCGATGGCAGCACGGCCCTGCGCCTGGCGCTGGACCGCCTGGCCGGGCACGCCAACGTCGGCCCCTTCATCGGCCGCCAGCTGATCCAGCGCCTGGTCACCAGCAACCCGAGCCCCGCCTACGTGGCGCGCGTCTCGGCCGCCTTTGCCGACAACGGCCAGGGCGTTCGCGGCGATCTGAAGGCGGTGCTGCGCGCGGTGCTGCTGGACTACGAGGCACGCGAACCCACGCGCAGTGACGACCCGGCCTACGGCAAGCTGCGCGAGCCGCTGCTGCGCTTCCTGAGCTGGGCGCGCAGCTTCGGGGCAACGTCGGCCAGTGGCGACTGGACGATCGGCGACCTCAGCGACAGTGCCACCCGGCTGGGGCAAAGCCCGCTGCGCTCGGCCTCGGTGTTCAACTTCTTCCGCCCGGGCTACGTGCCAGCCGGCACCGCGCTGGGCAATGCCAGCCTGGCCGCACCCGAGTTCCAGATCACCACCGAAACCACGGTGGCGGGCTACTTGAACTTCATGCAGCGCGTGATCCCCGGTGGCCGCAACGACCTGCGCCTGGCCTACGGCGCCGAGCTGGCGCTGGCTGCCGACGCGGCGGCACTGGTCGACCGCGTGCAGGCGCTGCTGTGCCACGCGTCGCTGCAAGCCGGCACGCGCAGCACCATCGTCGACGCGGTCGGCGCCATCGCCGCGGCCACTGACGCCGGCCGTGCCAACCGTGTGTATGCGGCCATCCTGCTGGTGCTGGCCAGCCCCGAAGCCCTGGTGCAGAAGTAGGAGGCCGCAGCATCATGACCACATCCGCATCCGACCTCGCCCGCCGCGCCTTCCTGCGCCGCGGCGCCTTGCTGGGACTGGCTGGCAGTGCCGCGCCCTGGGCGCTGAACCTGTCGCTGCTGGCCGACGCCGCAGCCGCCACCGGCGCAGACGACTACAAGGCCCTGGTCTGCATCTTCCTGTACGGCGGCAACGACTACGGCAACACCCTGGTCCCGGTGGACAGCAGCAACCATCAGGCGTACGCCAGCATCCGCGGGCTGCTGGCGCTGTCGCAGGCCGAACTGGCGGCCACGGCCTTGACGCCCAACGTCGCGCTGCCGTCGGGCCTGCAGTACGCACTGGCACCAGGGCTGGTCCCGATCAAGCCGCTGTTCGACAGCGGTCGGCTGGCGGTGCAGCTCAACGTCGGGCCGCTGCTGCAGCCCACCACACTGGCCCAGTACCAGGCCAAATCGGTCAGGCTGCCGGCCAAGCTGTTTTCGCACAACGACCAGCAGAGCACCTGGCAGAGCGACCTGCCCGAAGGCGCGGCCAGCGGCTGGGGCGGGCGCCTGGGCGACCTGATGCTGGCCGGCAACGGCAACAGCGTTTTCAGCTGCATCTCGGTCACCGGCAACGCAGTTTTCCTCAGCGGCACGCAGGCCGTGCAGTACCAGCTGGGCAGCAACGGCGCCGTGGCCATCGCGGGCATCCGGTCGTCGCTGTTCGGCTCAAGGACCGCACAGACCGCGTTGCGCACGCTGATCACGGCGCCACGCACGAACCTGTTCGAAGACGAATACACGCGCGTCACTCGCCGCTCGATCGACGCCGAAGCGCAGGTCAGCGGCGCGCTGGCGAACTTGCCCGACCTGGTCACCGGGTTCGACAGCACCAACTCGTTGGCACTGCAGCTTCGCATGGTGGCCCGCATGATCGCGGCACGCACCGCGCTGGGGCCGCGGCGCCAGGTCTTCATGGTGTCGCTGGGCGGCTTCGACCAGCACGACGGCCTGCCGGCGGGCCACCCGGTGCTGATGGCCAAATTGGGCGGGGCCATGAAGTCCTTTCACGACGCCACCGTCGAGCTGGGTGTAGCCCAGCAGGTCACGGCCTTCACGGCGTCGGACTTCGGCCGCACGCTGTCGGCCAACGGCGACGGCAGCGACCACGGCTGGGGCAGCCATCACTTCGTGCTGGGCGGCGCAGTGCGCGGTGGGCGCTTCTACGGCAAACCCCCGGCGGTGGCGGTGAATGGCCCCGACGACGTCGGCCAGGGCCGGCTGCTGCCCAGCACCGCAGTCGATGAATACGCGGCCACGCTGGCCACCTGGTTCGGGGTGGCCGACAGTGACCTGGCGCGCGTGGTGCCCAACATCGGCAACTTCGCCACGCGCAACCTGGGATTCGTCTGACGCTGCGGTCAAGAACACCCCACACGGTGCGGCCCGCGTGCCGACGCGCATTGAACGAACGCGCTCAACCCGGGGCCCCCGACGGCCGATACAGAGGACTCATCACGCTCGTGGCTGCCTTGCAGTGGGCGCACGGGTCTCCAGCAGTACACAGCCTGGTCGACGACCGGCTGTGATTCGAGGTGTGCGCCATGTTCAGGTCATTTCGTTGGTCGGTTTTCATGTTGGGCGCAATGGGCGTGCTGGCGGCGGTGCTGATGGCCGTCGAAGGCCATTGGAGCAACAGCCGCAGCGAACAGAGCGCGAGCAGCGCCTTCATCGCCAAGGACCTGGTGGCCGACATCCTGCCGCCTCCGATGGACCTGATCGAGTTGCGGCTGCTGCTGTCGCAGGGCGTCGAAGGCACACTGGACCCGGCTGAAACGAAGAAGCAGTTCGAGCGCGGCGTCGCGGCCTACGCCCAGCGTGTCACGCACTGGACCCGGAATCCGCCCCAGGGGCTGGACGGCAAGCTGCTGGCACGGCAGAACGAGGCGGCGCAGAAGTTCATCGCCCAGGCACGCACGCAGATCATCGAACCGCTGCAGGGCGGGGCGGCCACCGTCAAGCCCGACCAGCTGGCCGCGATGCATCGCCTGTACCTCGAGCACCGGGCCGGCGTCGACGCCACCGTGGCGGCCGCCAAGATCGCCGCCGAGCAGGCGGTGACCGATTTCGGCGCCACCCAGAGCCGATCCGGCCTGTTCGGTTTGCTGCTCGCGGCAGCGGCCATCGCGGTGCTGCTCACCTTCTACCGCCTGGTGCTGCGCAGCATCCAGCGGCCGGTCGACGCCTGCAACCGGCTGGCCCGGCGCATCGCCGACGGTGACCTGGTGCCCGATGCGAAGCCCGTGCGAGCGCGCAACGACGCCATCGGCGATCTGCAGCGCACCCTGCTCGACATGCAGGGCAAGCTGGCGGTCGTCGTCAGCGGTGTGCGCCACAACGCCGAGAGCGTGGCCACTGCCAGCGCACAGATCGCACAGGGCAACAACGACCTGTCGGGCCGCACCGAGGCGCAGGCCAGCGCGCTGCAGGAAACCGCCGCGTCGATGGAAGAGCTGGGTGCCACCGTGCGCCACAACGCCGACAACGCGCTGCAGGCCAACCAGCTGGCGAAGACCGCATCGACCGTTGCCGTGCGCGGCGGCGAGGTGGTGGGCCAGGTGGTGGACACCATGAAGCGCATCAACGAAGCCTCGCAGCAGATCGCCGACATCATCGGCGTGATCGACAGCATTGCCTTCCAGACCAACATCCTGGCGCTGAACGCGGCCGTCGAGGCCGCGCGCGCCGGCGAGCAGGGCCGCGGCTTTGCCGTCGTGGCCAGCGAAGTGCGCAGCCTGGCCGGGCGCAGCGCCGACGCCGCCAAGCAGATCAAGACCCTGATCACGGCCAGCGTCGAACGGGTCGAGCAGGGTACACAGCTGGTCGGCAAGGCCGGCACGACGATGACCGAGGTGGTGGGCTCGATCCGCCGCGTGAGCGACATCGTGGGCGAGATCAGCGCGGCCAGCAACGAGCAGAGTGCCGGCGTGTCGCAGGTGGGAGAGGCCGTCACGCAGATGGACCGCGCCACGCAGCAGAACGCGGCCCTGGTCGAACAGAGTGCCGCCGCGGCCGACAGCCTGAGGCAGCAGGCACAACAGCTGGTGCAGGCGGTTGCGGTGTTCACGCTGGCGCGCCAGCCCGACGTTGTCGCGCCCGCCCCGCTCCCTTTGACCGCGTCGCCGTCGTCGATAACGCGGCCCGCGTGGAAGCCGACGCCGCCGTTGCCCGCCGCAAGGCCGGTGGCACAGGCCGTCAGCCGTCAGGCATGGCCTGCCGTGGCGCCGCTTGCGCCGCCGCTGTCGGCGTCGGCCGCGCAGCCGGCCGTCAAGCGGCCCGTTGCCGAAGCGGCCAGCGCCGACAGTGACGAGTGGACTTCGTTCTGAGGCACTGCAGCTGATCGGGCCACGGCGGGGGCCATCGGGCTGGGCGGCCGCATACTGAGGGACTGAAGGGCGTCCGCTGCAGCACCGAGACGCCCCGGGCCTTCGATCCACCGCAAGGAGCCTGCGCATGGCCAAGATCCCCCCGGGTGTGGGTCCGCGATTCCCGCAGGTGGTGGTGCTGTTCGGCGCCACCGGCGATCTGACGCGGCGCAAGCTGCTGCCGGGGCTGTACCACCTGGCCAGCGCCGGCTTCATCCCCGCTTGCCGCATCGTCGGCGTGTCGCTGGACGACATCGACGCCGACGGATTTCGCCGCGTCGCACGCGCGGCGCTGGCCGAGTACTTCGCGCGCGAGGTGACCGACAGCGACTGGGCGACCTTCGCAGGCAACCTGGACTACGTGCCGCTGGCGGCCGGGCCCGAAGCCCTGAAGGCGGCCGTGCAGCGCGCCGAAGACAGCATCGGCCGTGAGAGCCGGCGGCTGCACTACCTCAGCGTGCCGCCCAGCAGCGCGCTGTCGGCGGTGCGCATGCTGGCCGCGGCCGGGCTGGTCGAACGCTCGCGCATCGTGATGGAGAAGCCCTTCGGCACCGACCTGGCCAGCGCGGTGGCGCTGAATGCCCGGTTGCACGAGGTCTTCGACGAGCAGCAGATCTTCCGCATCGACCACTTCCTGGGCAAGGAGCCGGCGCAGAACATCCTGGCCTTCCGCTTCGCCAACGGCCTGTTCGAGCCCATCTGGAACCGCAACTTCATCGACCACGTGCAGATCGACGTGCCCGAGACCCTGGGCCTGGGCCGGCGCTCGGCCTTCTACGAACAGACCGGCGCCTACCGCGACATGGTGGTCACGCACCTGTTCCAGATCCTGGCCTTCATGGCCATGGAGCCGCCCACGGCGCTGGAATCGGCACCGATCAGCGAAGAGAAGAACAAGGTGTTTCGCAGCATGCTGCCGATCCACCCCGGCGACGTGGTGCGCGGGCAGTACACCGGCTATCGCAGCGAGGACGGTGTCGACCCCGAGTCGGAGAACGAGACCTTCATCGCGCTGAAGTGCTTCATCGACAACTGGCGCTGGGCCGGCGTGCCCTTCTTCCTGCGCACCGGCAAGAAGCTGGCTGAAGGCCAGCGCATCATCTCGATCGCCTTTCGCGAGCCACCCAAGAGCATGTTTCCGGCCGGATCGGGCGTGGGCGCACAGGGGCCGGACCATCTGACCTTCGACCTTGCCGACGCGTCGAAGATGTCGCTGTCGTTCTATGGCAAACGCCCTGGCCCGGGCATGCGTCTGGACAAGCTGAGCCTGCAGTTCGCGATGCACGACACCGGCCTGCTGGGCGACGTGCTCGAGGCCTACGAACGGCTGATCCTGGACGCCATGCGCGGCGACCACACGCTGTTCAACACCGCCGAAGGCATTGAGCGCTTGTGGCAGCTTTCGACGTCGCTGCTCGAAGCCCCGCCCCCGGTGCGCCTGTACGAACCCGGGTCGTGGGGGCCGAAGTCGATCCACCAGCTGATCGCACCGCAAGCCTGGCGGCTGCCGTTCGAACGCGCCTGGCGCAGGCCCAACGGCATGGGGGGATGAGCGGCACGGCGTCGCTTCAGCGCGCCGCCACCAGGGCCACCATCGGATAGTCGACCACGCCCACCGGCACCGCGGTCACCGGGGTCTGCAGGTTGCCGGTCAGCTTGCGCACCTCCTGGCCCAGGAAGTAGCTCAGGCCCTGGTGCGTCACCACGCCTTCCTTGCGAAAGTCGGCGGCGCCGCGCAGGCCTTCGATCAACGCCTTGGTGAAGGCGCCATTGCCCCAGTTCTTCTTCTCGATCGATTCCTGGCGCCCGGTGCTGGCCGAGAACACGATGACGCCGTTCTCGGCCGAGGTCAGCGTGTTGCTCAAGCGCCCGAGTTCCTGGCTGACCGCGGCGCCGCTGCCAATCACGTTGCCGGCGTGGCAGGTGTCGGCAAACAACAGCGCCTTGCCCTTGATGGCGGCCAGGCTGCCGCGCAGCTGCGACTCGCTGATCGCGGTGGCGGCCAGCCGGTCGACATCGGCGTCGTGGCCCATGAAGAAATACTGGCCGTTGTCGTCGTTCACACCATGGCCGGCGATGAACAGCATCGCCGTATCGCGCGGCCCGGCCGACGCCTGCAGCCAGGCCAGCGCGTCGAGCACGGCCGCGCGCGTGGCGCGGCGATCGGTGAGCAAGCGCGACTCGACGCTGGCATACAGCCGGCCGCCCTGCGCCGCCATCACGGCGGCAAAGTCGCTTGCGTCCTTGGCCGCGAGGTCGAGCGCATACGCCTTGCGCGCGTAGTCGGACACGCCGACGGCCACCAGGAACAGGCGCGGCGCCGGTCCGGCGGCGATCGCCGGCGCGGGCTTTGGCGGCGCCGTGGTCGCCACGGGCGGTGGTGGCGCCGGCGGCCGCCAGTTCCACGACACGAACACCGGGTCCGAGAACAGGCTGCCAGCCTGTGCCAGCAAGGCCACCTCGGCCTGCCCTTCGGGCATCACTACGGTCAGCGAGCCGTTGGCCTCGCCGTCCTGGCGCAGCGGCATCACCAGTTCGGTCAGGTCGACCGGGCGCCCGTTGACGCGCACCAGCATGGTCTGCGCACGCGGCTCGCTGGCACGGATCGCGAAACGCAGCTGCAGCGTCTTCGACGCGCTGCTGACGCTGCGCTCGGTCAGCACCGACACCACCGGCGGCAGCAGCTGGCGGTGCGGGTCGGCCAAAACGGGCGCCTGCACGGGCGGAATCACTGGCCCCGTCACCGGCGCCATCACCGGTGCCACCACTTCCGCCTGCACCCGCACGCTGCGTTTTGCGTCAGCCGCGACCAGTGCGCGCTGCGGATCCAGCGTCGCCAGCACCTGGTCGATGACGTCCGGGCGCAGGTACTTGTCACGAAAGCGTCCGATCGAAAAGAAATCAACGCCCACGCCGTCGCTGCGATTGACATGCCAGCCGAGCAGCGACTCGGCACCCACCGACGCGTCGTAGTAGCCCTGTTCGGTCCACAACACCCAGCGCTGGTCGACGCTGACGAACAGCGACAGCAGCAGCAAACCGTCTGACGCGCGCCACCAGCGCAGCGTGCCGTCGGCCTGCGCGCGCTGAGCACCAGGCGGCCGTCGGCCGAAACGGTCACCGACATCACCTCGCCCGACACCCGCGCCGACCAGATCGGCTTGCCGTCGCGGTCGACGCGGCGCAGCGTGCGCGAGGTGCCCAGCATCACGCCCGCACTGTCGGGCAGCAAAGCGTAGGCGCGCGAGAGTTCGAGTGGCTCCATCGTGACCGCACGGCCGGCGATCTGCGGCTGGAATTGGTTCTCCCACTGCGTGACCCGCAGCGAGAACGAGACCCGGCGCGCCGAGTCGAGCCCACTGCCCTGGCCGCTGGCCAGCAGGCGCCGCGGCAACTCGAAGCGCAGCGCGCCCTGGGTGCCGCCAGCACCGAACGACAGCGCGCGCAGTGTTTCGTCGGCACGCAGGCTGTCGGCGCCGCGAATGTCGATCACCGAGCCGCCCAGTGTCGACACCGCGCCCGCGGCCGGAATCAGCGCCCACGATCCGTTGCTCGACGCCAGCGCAAACCAGTCGACGCCATAAGGCACCATGTCCTGCACGGTGTTGGTGGCCACGATGTCGCTGGCCACGCTGCCCTGCGGCCAGGTGATGCGCTTGAGCACGATCTGGCCATCGGCGCCCGCCCGGCCGCTGGCTGCCAGGGTGCGGCCGTCGCCGGACCAAGCCACGCTACCCAGGCTGCCGCCCCGCAAACCACCGAAGCTGAAACGCCGCGCCAGTGTCAGCTTGCCCGCATCGAAGACATCGATGGCGATGTCGCCCGAGGGCAGCCGCGACCGATAACCGACGGCGAAATGCAGGCCGTCGGGCGCCACCGCGATCGCCTGCGGGTCGGCGATCTCGGTGCGCAGGCTGGCCACCGCCTGCCAGCGCCCGCCCTGCGAGCGCAGCTGACGGATCTGGCCGTCGAAACCCGAGGCCAGCAGGCTGCCATCGGGCAGTTCGGCCAAGCCGAAGCAGGGTGCCGCAAAGGCCTCGCTGTACACCGTCTGCCCGCTGTCGGCGGCCACGATGCGCAGGCCGTCGCGCCCCGAAAGGCAGGCCGCCAGGTGGCGGCCGTCGCGCGTCCACAGCAGCCGCACGACATGGCCGGCGTCGAGCTGCAGCGTGCGCAGGTGCCGCGCATTGCCGGCATCGAAGACGTCGATGCGGTGCGGTGTGGCCGGATCGCCGTTGGTGCCGGCCACCGCCAGCTGCCGACCGTCGGGCGAAAACGTGACCCCGTACAGCCGACCCTGGTCACCGTCACCGATCGGCACCCGCAGCGTGGCCAGCAGGCGGCGGTCGGCGGCGCGCCACAGCCGCGCCGTCTTGTCGTCGCTGGCGGTGGCCACCAGCGCACCGTCGGCGCTGACCGCGATGCGGCGCACCGTGGCCTGGTGTTCACCCGCCTCGACGCGCAGCTGCAGCAGCGGCGCTGCATGCAATGCCGAACTGCCCAGCAGTGCCATCGCCAGCAGGTGGGCCCGCAGGCATCGCCACATCGTCAGGCCCTCCCTCATCGCCGCCACAGGCTGTTCAGCTGCCCCGGGCCGGAGTCCTCACCGTAGCCGGTACCGCCAAACAGCCACAGTCCGGTGGCGGGATCGAACCAGGTGGCCGGCGCGTAGATGCCACCAGGCCGATTGCCGGCCGCGGCAACGCCCAGGCTGCCATAGAGGCCCAGCGCATCGATCGTGTTCGTGCCGGCCATCCAAGTCCAAAGCCCGTCGCTTGGGGTGTAGCGCCAGAGATCATTGAGGTAGCCGGTTGGTACAAAGGTGAAGGTCGCAGGCAGGCGGCCATATCCGCCGAGCAGCCAGACCGTGCCCGCTGCGTCCACCCAGGCCGCTGCGCCGCTGCGCGCGCCCGGCACGTTTGCCGCCGCCGCCACGCCCTGCACACCGTAGACTGGCGCCCCGATGGTCGAGTTGTCGCCGCTCATCCAGGTCCAGGTGCCACCACCTGGGTCGTAGCGCCAAAGGTCGTTCAGCCGCGATTCCAACGTGGAGTCGGCGTTGCCGCCGAACAGCCACAGGTTGCCCGAACTGTCGGTCCAGGCGGCAGCGCGCACCCTGCCGGACGGCCGATTGCCGCTCGAAGGCTGACCTCGGACGCCGTAAACGGCGGTACCCGGTGTCACGTTGCTACCGCCCATCCAGCCCCAGGCGTTCTGGTTGATGCTGAACTTCCACAGGTCACCCAGTGTGCCGTAGGCGCCGCTGACGTCGTTTCCGATGCCTCCGAACAGCCAGAGGTCACCATTGCGGTCGACCCAGGACGCAGCGGCTTCTCTTGCACTGGGCACACGGCTGTCGTTGATCGAACCCAAGGCGCCCCAGAACCCACTTCCATAGGCCGCACTCGAGCCCTTGACCCAGGTCCAGGTGCCGGCACCCGGGTTGTAGCGCCACAGGTCGTTGAGCAGCCCACCGTCGCCACTGGAGTCGACGCCGACCCCCCCGAACAACCAGAAGTTGCCGCTGCCGTCGACCCAGGTCTTTGCCCCCCAGCGCGCGCCGGGGATGTTGCGAGAGGCCGCCTGGCCCTGCACCCCGTAGACCCCGGCCGCGCCCGCCTGGCTGGAACCGCCCATCCAGGCCCAGGTACGGCTGGCGGGGTTGAAACGCCAGAGGTCGTTGAACCTGACCGAGTTCTGGCTGTCGCCGACACCCCCGAACAGCCACAGGTTGCCGCTGGCGTCCTTCCAGGTCGCGGCATGCAGTCGGCTGCCTGGAATGTTGGCGGTGGACGCCACACCCAGGCTGCCGTAGACGCCCGTGCCGCCCGTCATGCGCGAGCCGCCCATCCAGGCCCAGCCCACCGAGGCCGACCCGCAGACCACCGCCACCGTGTTGACATCGGCCGCTGGGGCCGTGCCGCTGCCGTTACTCACGCTGCACTGCTGCCCGCTGGGTTGCGCGGCCACCGTGACGTTGTAAGGCACACCCGGCGACAGCACCGGCCCGAACGAGAACTGCGTGGCGCCGCCCGGGATCAGCAGCAGCACATTGCCGTTGGCCAGCCGCAGGCCGCTGGCGCTCAGGCCGCTGATCGTTCCACCCAGCTGGTACAGGCCGCCCCGGAAGCTGGCACTGACGCTGCGGTTGGTGGTCATCTGCACGCTGCAGCCCGCGCTGCCGCTGCAGTCGCCGCCCCAGCTGGAGAAGGTGGAACCTGAAAACGGCGATGCGCTCAGGCTGACCGGCGTGCCTTGCACGAACAGCGCCGTGCAGGTGCCGTTGCTGCAGTTGCTGATGCCGGCCGGCGACGACGAAACCGTGCCGCCCGCACCCACCGTGACGCTGAGCTGGAATGAGGGCGCCTGCTCGAAGTTGGCCGTGACCGAGCGCGCCGCATCCATCGTCACGGTGCAGGGGTTGGCCGTTCCACTGCAGGCACCCGACCAGCCCGCAAAGCGGAAGCCCGCGGCCGGCGTGGCCGTCAACACGAGCGAGGTGCCATACGGGAACACCTTGCTGCAGACCGCGCTGCAGCTGATTTCGCCACCCGCGGCAGTGACGGTGCCCGAGCCCAGCACGGCCAGGCTCAGCGTGGCGTCGGCACCGAAGGTGGCCGTCAGCGTGCGCGCGCTGTTCATCGCCACCTGGCACACATTGCCCGTGCAGGCGGGGTCGCTACAGCCGATGAAGCTGGCGCCCGGCGCCGGTGCGGCCACCAGCGACACCAGAGTGCCGGGCGGCACGGTGGCCGAACAGCTGCTGCCGCAGTTGATGCCCACCGCCGTCGAATAGACCAGCCCGCCGCCATTGCCGGCCTTGGCGACACTGAGCACCACCCCGGCGGCGAAGTTGGCCGTCACCGTGCGTGCCGCGTTCAGCATGACGGTGCAGCTGGCGCCGCTGCACGAGGGCTCGCTCCAGCCGCTGAAGGTGGCGCCGTTGCCCGCGCTGGCCTGCAGCGTCACCGTCGTGCCCTGCGGGAAGGCCGCCGAGCAGCTGCTGCCGCAGAAGATGCCGCTGGGCGACGAGGTGACGATGCCGTTGCCGGCGCCGCCCTTGACCACCGTCAGCTGCGGCCCGCTGGTGATGAAGGTCGCGAACACGCCCTTGTCGCCCGACATCGTCACCTGGCAATTGCCGCTGCCGCTGCAGGCACCCGACCAGCCCTGGAAGGTCCAGCCCGCCGCCGCCTGCGCCGACAGGTTGACGACAGTGCCGAACGGAAAGCACTGGCCGCTGCCCGACGCGCAGGTCTCGGCGGTCTGGCTGCTGGACGTCACCGTGATGCTGCCCTGGCCCAGGGGCTGCGTGACCAGTCGCCCGTTGGCCTGGCGCACCAGGCTGGCCTTCAGCAGCTGCTTGTCGTAGGCCTGCTGACCGGGGACGGCCACCGGCGCACCGGTGCTGTCCTTGCCGTCGATGACACCGTCGCTGAAGTCGCGCACCAGCTGCTTGGTCATCTCGCGCGCCGGGTTCGGCAGGTTCGGATTGAACTGCGCCGCGCTCTTGGCCAGCGCCGTCAGCACCTGGCCGTACTGGCCACGCTGGTCGTTGCGGAAGGCACGCAACGAATCGATGCCGTAGGCCAGCGCCGGCACCCGGGTGATGTCGGTGATGGCCAGACCCGAGCCGACGAACTGCTGGTTGAACAGCAGCCGCACGCGCTCGTTGGCGGCGCGCACGGCATTCACGGTGATCGCAGCCGCATGTACCCTGCCCGACCTTTCGGCCCCGGCCGCCGCCAACGCCCGCGCGCGGTCTGGCGCAGCCGCGCCGCCGGGGGCCAGTTGCAGCTCCAGCGCCGCCATCTGCGTCAGCGGCGAAACGACGACGTGATGGCTCGACAGGTCTTCGACGAAGGCGGTCAGCTTCTCGCCGGCCGGGAAGGGCACCCAGGCGTTGCTGTCGCTGCCGTCGCGTGCGGCGATGCCTTCGTCGAAGTACTGCGCCGTCGCGTTGCCGACGTACTCGATGCGGAAAGGCCCCACGAGCCCGCAGGCGCGCAGCGTGACCATGCCCTTGTCGTCGGACACTGCCGTGCCGAGCAGCGCGCCGGTACTGTCGTACAGCTTGACGTCGGCACCGCGGATCGCACCCTCGGAGCCGTTGCTGCCCACACCGCCCCCGCCACCATCCCCGTCACCATCACCCCCCGTGCCGCCCCCGGGCGCCAGGTCGAGCTTCTGGATGTCGAACGACGCGGTCACCGGCGCGCAGACCGGGCTGGGCGGGGTGAGGAAATCGGTCGCCACGCCGACCAGCGTGATCTGCGACCCGAAGGGGCCGCCGAGCACGTACACGCGCAGCGCCTCGTCGACGATCAGGTAGGCCTTGGTGAGGGGATAGAAGCGGTAGGTGAAGCCGCCGACCGTGCGGCTGGTCTCGCGGCTGGGAAAGAATTCCGAGTAACTCGTTTCGCCCACTTCGAACAGCTGTGTGGCTGTGTCGGTCGCTGCGGCAGCTGTAGCGGCCACTGGTGCCGCCATTGCCTGCTTGCGGGTGAACAGCGTGGCGTCGATGGCTGTGCGTTCGGCCACGCGGCCGGCCTTGCCGGCCAGCTGCTGTGCATGGCGGTTGAGCGGGGCGTCGCCATTGCCGCCACAAGACGCCAGCAACAACAACCAGACCACGACGAGCACACGACAGACCACCGATTCACCCCCAGAAGACTTGCGTGCCCGAGTAGACCGCGGCGACGCCGTCGTCTCCGTTGTGGTTTTCACGGGGCGCAGGGACTGGGTCCGTCCACCCCCCTAGATGGCAGCCCGCGAGGCCAGGCCCGCGAAACGGGCGCAAGCGCTTGTTGGACAGCCTGCGCCAACCGGCGATCAACGCCTGGCAGAAGGCAATTCGGCAGCATTCACCCTCTGCCCGGGTCAGCTGCGCCGGGCCGGGCGCCGGTCGCGAAGCGGCCTCAAAGTCTCAATACAAAGAGCGTGATTCCCGGCACGGCAACCAGCAGCACGACACGGAGCAGATCGCTCGCCACAAAGGGCAGCACGCCGAGGTAGGACTGTCGTATCGAGATTTCCGGCGTCATCGACTGAATGACGAAGAGATTCATACCCACCGGTGGCGTGATGAGCCCGACCTCGACCACGATCAGCACCAACACGCCGAACCAGATGGCCATCTCCTCAGGGCCGAGGCCAAAGTCGAGCCCGGAGACCATGGGGAAGAAGATCGGAATGGTCAGCAGGATCATCGACAGCGAGTCCATCACGCAGCCGAAGACCAGGTAGAACAGCAGAATGGCCCAGAGCACGGTATACGGACCAAAGCCCTGCCGCCCCACCCAGCCGGCCAGCTCCTGCGGCATCTGCGACAGCGCCAGAAACGAGTTGTAGGCCGCGGCGCCCAGCACGATCATGAACACCATGCCCGTTGCGCTGGCCGTCGCTTCGAACGCTGCACCCAGGCCGGCGCGGGTCAGGCCACCGCGCCGCCAGGCCATGGCGCCGGTGGCCACCGCGCCGACGGCAGCCCCCTCAGTGGGCGTGAAGATGCCGCTGTAGATGCCGCCGATGACGACGACGAAGATCAGCAGCACCGGCCACACATTGGCCAGCGCCGCGCCACGTTCGCGCCAAGGCAGCGCTGGCACCTGGTTGGCTGATCCAGGCACCAGGCGCACATACAGCGCAATCACGCCCATGTAACCCCCTGCCGCGAGCAGGCCAGGTACGAATGCCGCAGCGAACAGTTTGGCGATGTTCTGTTCGGCAAGGATGGCGTAGATGACGAGAACGATGGACGGCGGAATCAAGATGCCCAGCGTGCCACCGGCGGCCAGCAAGCCGGTGGAAAGCGCGCCGCTGTAACCGGCCCGCCTGAGCTCAGGCAGTGCAACCTGGCCCATCGTGGCCGCCGTCGCGAGCGACGAGCCACAGATGGATCCAAAGCCGGCACAGGCGCCTATCGCCGCCATCCCCACGCCGCCGCGGTAGTGCCCCAGCAATGCCTCGGCCGCTTTGAACAAGGCCTTCGACATGCCACCCAGGGTCGCGAACTGCCCCATCAGCAGGAACAGAGGCACGATGGACAGCGAATGCGTCGAGAACTGGCTGTAGGCAAGGTTCTTGAGCTGGTTCAAGAGCGGCGCCACACTGCCGTACACCTGCCATGAACCGAACAAGCCGACGACGAGCATCGACAGGCCGATGGGCACGCGAAGGAAGATCAGGACCATCAGCACCGGGAACGACAGGCCGGCAAGCACCAGAGGATCCATCAGTGCACCATCGCTTCAGTGCGAATCTCGTCAGGTGCCTGCACCAGATCCAGCGTTTCAAGCAGTCGCCACGCATAAGCCACGCAGCCCAATGCGGCCGGCACCATCGACGCGGCATAGCCCCACCAGACGGGCATCTGCAGAATGAAGCTGACTTCGGCGTTGGCCCGGTAGTCGAGCGTGGCCAAGGCCATGCGCCAGACCAGCAGCATCCACACGAGCAGCATCAATGCGTCAGCCATCACGGCCAGCACCCGCTTCAGCGACGCCGGATAGGCTTGCCACAGCATGTCCACCGCAGCATGACTGCGTCGCAGATGCGCCCAGGGCAGGAAACAGAAAACGGCCAGCGCCGTTCCGGCCTCGACGAGTTCGAAGTCGCCGGGCACCGGCCCGAGGCCCAGACCCGACAAGGCGCGACCACCGATGCTGACCACGCTCAGCACCGCCAGAAAGACGAGCACACACGCGCCAAGCCAGGCCATGGCCCGGCTTGTGCTGTAGACGATGTGGCTCATGCCGATCCGGAATCAGGCCGGGACCGCGCAAGGCGGGGCCAGAACGAGGTCTGAAGGCGGCCCAACTCCAAAGGCAGCCGAGTGGTGAACGAGGGCGCCCGCGTGGCGCGCAACGCCAATCCGAGCGCCAGCATCAATGCATCGAGCGATGTCGCCGCGCGCTCACTTGACACCCTGCTTGGCCAGCAGCGCTTCAGCCTCAGCCACCCGCTTGGGACCATCGATGCCTTTGGCGGCCACTTCCTTGTACCACTGCGCGCGCACCCCGGCCGCGGCCCGCTGCCAGCGCTGCGTTTCTGCCGCGTCCAGCGTGACGACCTTGTTGCCGGCCTTCTGCGCCAGGCTCAGACCCACCTTGTCACCGGCATCCATCGCCGCGCCGAACAGGGCAGCAACGGCAATGCCGCTGTTGCTGTCGATGACCTTCTTCAGGTCAGCCGGCAGCTTGTCGTAGGCAGCCTGGTTCATGACCACGGCGAAGGTCTGTGTGTACAGGCCCTTGCTGCCCGTGAATCCGGTGTGGTTCTTGACGATCTGCTGCACCTTCACGGCCGGCACCACTTCCCAGGGAATGGTGGTGGCGCTGATGACGCCCTTGCTCAGTGCCTCGCCCACTGCGGGCACCGGCATGCCCACGGGTGTGGCCCCCAACTGCTCGAGCATCATGTTGATGACCCTCGAGCCCCCGCGCACCTTCATCCCCTTCAGATCCTCCAGCTTGTTCACGGGGTCCTTGCTGTGAATCAGGCCAGGGCCGTGCACGTGCACGGCGATCAGCTTCACCCCCTTGAACTCGTCCATCGCGTACTTCTCGACGTACTGCTGGAAGGCGCGCGACGCGGGCTCGGCCAGGCCGGTGGAGAACGGCAGCTCGAAGACTTCGGTCTTTGGAAATCGGCCAGGCGTATAGCCGAGCACGGTCCAGACCAGGTCGACCACCCCGTCCTTGGCCTGGTCGTACAGCTCGGGGGGCTTGCCGCCCAGCTGCATGCTGGGGAAAAGCTGCACCTTGATGCGGCCTCCGCTTTCCCTTTCCACCTTCTGCGCCCAGGGCACGATGGCCTTGGCCGGGATCGTGGCCTGGGGCGGAAGAAACTGCTGAAAGCGCAGCGTCACGTCTGCAGCCTGTGCAGCGGACCAGACGCTCATCGTGGCGGCAACGCTCAGCGCGCCCAGGAAAGCCTTGCGGTCGATCATCATGCGATGTCTCCGTGATAGTCAGGTTGTCGAGGTGAATCCGGGGGCGGGCCATGACGCAAACCCATCCAGCGCCTGGCCACGTGCGGCACCTGGCCCAGATTGTGCTGGTCGCGCGGCGCTACAGTCGCCCAATCACTGCGGCCGCACCACAGGGAAAATGCTGAGCGTGTCGTGCATGCACGAAAAAAGCAGGGCCTCCTTGCGATGACCCCGGTCAAGCGCATGAACGACGTTGACACGCCCAGGGGTCAATGCCCAGGTCCAGCGGGTTGGTGATCGCGGCCCATCGGTGCCTTGCAGACCGTCTTGATCAACGGGCATTCACCGAGCGATGCCACCCCCGCTTTCACGCGCAAGGCCGGCACTTCCAGGCTGGTCGGGCGAGAACACCGCAACCGGCGTGCCGTCCTCGGCGGCTTGGAACTGCACCCGCACCGCCATGCCGATGTGCCAGCCGCTGGCCGGCGCGTCGACCAGGTTGGTCAGCATCGACGGCCCCTCGTCCAGCGTGACATAGGCCAGCGTGAACGGCACCGCCACACGCTGCAGGGTCGAGTGCGAGTACACGGTGCCGCGCCCGCTGGCGGGCTTCCAGTGCAGTCGCGTCGAGCTGCAATGCGGGCACAACGCGCGCGGGTACCAGTGCGTGCGGCCGCAGTCGGCACACCAGGGCAGCATGAGGCGGCCCGCGCGTGCGGCGGCGACGAAAGCCTCGGTCTCGGGGGTGACGCCCGGAGCGGGCAGCAGACGTTCGCTCATCGTCGTCACTGCCTTTCCAGAATCAGGGTGGCACTGCCATGGCGTGTGGCCAGGTTGCCGCCGATGCCCTGCGCGAGCGCCAGGCCGCAATCCTTCACCTGCACCGCAGGGTGGGCCTCGCCGCGCAGCTGGCGCACGGCCTCGATCACCTTGGTCATGCCGCCCCGGTTGGCCGGGTGGTTGTTGCACAGGCCGCCGCCATCGGTGTTGAAGGGCAGCCGGCCGACGCCGCTGATCAGGTTGCCGTCGGCCACGAAGCGACCGCCCTCGCCCTTCTTGCAGAACCCGAGGTCTTCCAGCTGCAGCAGCACAGTGATCGTGAAGCTGTCGTAGATGCTGGCATAGCGGATGTCGGCCGGCTTCACGCCGGCCTGGGCAAAGGCGGCCGCGCCCGACCACGCGGCGCCGGTGGTGGTCAGGTCGACATTGCCGGCGCGGCCGTGGCGCACCGTCTCGCCAGCGCCGATCACCCGCACCAGCGGCCGCTTCAGGCTGCGCGCGATTTCGGGGCGGGCCACGATGAGCGCGCCGCCGCCGTCGCTGACCACGCAGCAGTCCAGCCGGTGCAGCGGGTCGCTGATGAGCGGCGAGTCCAGCACGTCCTGCACCGTCACCAGGTCGCGCAGCATGGCGTGCGGGTTGTGCTGCGCGTGCTGCGATGCCGCCACCTTGATCCAGGCCAGCTGTTCGCTGGTGGTGCCGAACTCGTGCATGTGGCGCTGCGCGACCATGCCGTAGCCGTTGACGGTGCTCAGGCCGTACGGTGCCTCCCAGGGTGCCTCGGGCGTGCCGGCACGTGTGCGCGGCGTGGTGCCGCTGTGGCCCTCGCTGCGCGGGCGGCCGGCCAACGTGATCAGCGCCACGTCACAGCGGCCTGCGGCAATGGCGTCGCGCGCATGCGCCACCAGCGCCAGGTACGAGCAGCCGCCCAGGTCGGTGCTCTCGCTGTGGCGCACGCGCAGGTTCAGGTAGTCGATCATCGAGGTCGGGCCCATGCCCGGCGCGTCACCCGAGCAGAAGTAGGCGTCGACGTTGTCCTTGGCCAGGCCGGCGTCGGCCAGCGCGCCCGCCGCACATTCGGCGTGCAGCTGGGCCACGGTCTTGTCGGGCGCCTTGCGTGTGGGGTGCTCGAAGGCCCCCACGATGCAGGCCGGATCGGGATGGATGGGCATCGGGCTCCTCGCAGGCTGGCGCGCCGGTGCAGGCTGGGGTGTCGGTCCGGCCATAGCCGCGCGGCCCGATCTTCGCACCCCGGAACGGATCAGGGCGGCGCAGCGAACGCGCGCATGCCGTGCCCGCCCGCCCTGGAGCAGGCCGCCTGCGGCACTGCGTCGCGCAGGCACAATTCTCAACGCACCCAAACGCACCCCAACGCACGCGGCCGCGCCAGCATGAGGCACGCCGACTGAAGGAGCGCCATGAGCGACGACCCCCGGAAGACCAGCCAGCGCGACCAACCGCCCGGCCTGCGCGACCCCGGCGAGTTCCGCATCCTGGCGCTGTCCGGGGGCGGTTATCTGGGGCTGTACTCGGCGGCCGTTCTGGCCGCGCTGGAGGCGCAGATCGGCGAGCCGATCGGTCGCCGCTTCGACCTCATCGCCGGCACCTCGGTCGGCGGCATTCTGGCCGCCGCCGTGGCCTTCGAGTTGCCGCTGTCGCAACTCGTCGAGTATTTCGTCGATCAGGGGGACGAGGTCTTCTCGTCACGCGCGCTGCCCAGCGGAAGGGTCGCACGCCTGGTCGACCTGAGCCGCTCGGTGCTCGGCCCCAAGTATTCGGGCCGTGCGCTGCGGCAGTTGCTCGAACAGCGCCTGGGCCAGGCGCGCTTCGCCGACGCCCTGCACCCGCTGCTGTTGCCGGCGGTCAACGTGACGACCAGCCAGACCAAGGTCTTCAAGACGCCGCACGCGCCCGCGTCGCGCGGTGACGAACACGTCAGCGTGGCCGATGCCGTGCTCGCTGCCTGTGCCGCACCGGCCTACTTTGCGCCAGTGCCGATTGGCGGATCGCTGTTTGCCGACGGCGGCCTGTTCGCCGTCGCACCCGACCAGGTGGCCTTGCACGAAGCCGAGCATTTCATGGGCATCGACGTGGCGCGCGTGCGCATGCTGTCCATCGGCACCGCCACCGTCGGCTATCAGCCCGCCGAAGGGATCGATGCCGACGCCGGCGCGGTCGGCTGGCTGTCCGACGGCCGTCTCATCATGACCTTGATCGCGGTCGGCCAGCAGCATGTGCAGGCGATGATGGAAGACCGCCTCGGTGCGCGCTACCTGCGCATCGACGCGCGCTGGCCAGCCGACGCCGGATTGGGCATCGACATTGCCACGCCCCAGGCAGCAAAGGTGCTGACCCGCCTGGCCAGGCAGTCGGTCAAGGCGCTCGATCGGCAACGACTGGCAGCCTTCTTGTGACCCGGTGCCGGGGCCAGCGCGAGACCTCGCGCAGGCCACAATGCCGCCACCATGGTTCGCCGCTTCGAGTCTTCGCTTCCTCCACGCATCGGCGCGAACCGATGGGACCTGCTGGCCGGCGGCCTGGTGCTGGCAGCGATCGCGTTGTTCGTGGTCGCCGGCCATCAGATGCGCGCGCCGATGGCCGCGCTGGACGCTGCGCCGATATCGCTTGAGCCTGATCGGCTGGCGGGTTATGCGCTGCGCACGGTGGTGCGCATGGCTGTGGCGATGGCCGTCTCGCTGCTGTTCACGCTGGTCGTCGGCACCCTGGCGGCGCGCAACCGGCGCGCACGCTCGATCCTGCTGCCCTTGCTCGACGTTCTTCAGTCGGTGCCGGTGCTCGGGTACCTGTCATTCACCGTGGTGCTGTTTCTCACGCTGTTTCCCGACTCGGTGTTCGGTGCCGAACTGGCGGCGATCTTCGCGATCTTCACCAGCCAGGTCTGGAACATGACCTTCAGCTTCTACCAGTCGCTGCGCACGGTGCCCGCCGACCTGCACGACGCAGCGCGCTCACTGCGCCTGTCACCCTGGCAGCGCTTCTGGCATCTGGATGTTCCCTTTGCGACGCCGGGCCTGGTCTGGAATGCCATGGTCTCGATCTCGGGCAGCTGGTTCTTCGTCGTCGCCTGCGAAGCCATCGCGGTCGGTGCCCACACGGTGCAGTTGCCCGGCATCGGTTCGTACGTGGCGCTTGCAATCGAGCAGCGTGATCTCGCTGCGATCGGCTGGGCGCTGGCGGTGATGCTGGTCGTCATCGGCCTCACCGACCTCTTGATCTTCGGGCCGCTCGTGGCCTGGTCGGACCAGTTCAGGCTGGGTGGCTCGCGTACGGCCGTGGCGCCCAAGAGCTGGATGCTGAACGTCTGGCGTCGGACCCGGCTGCTGCGCAACGCCGGCGCCGCATTGCGGCGCCTGGTCGGCCGGGTCACGCTGGGACACGCCTCAAGGCGGGTGGATCGCACTGCCGCGCCGCGACTGATCGGCGGTCTGGCCGGTCTTGCGTACTACACAAGCCTGTCGGCGATCGCAGCGGCCGCCGCCTGGTACGCGCTGCACTTCCTGACCGCGTTCGAGGCCGCGGAATGGCTGCACGTGTTTGCGCTCGGCGCGCTCACCCTGGTGCGCGTGCTCGTGGTCACGGCGCTTGCCATGCTGGTCTGGGTTCCGGTGGGCGTGATCATCGGCCTGCAACCGGCGTGGACGACGCGCGTGCAGCCGATTGTTCAGTTCCTGGCCGCGATCCCGGTGAACCTGGTGTTTCCGCTTGCGGTCTATGCCATCGTTCATCTGCGCCTGAACCCCGACATCTGGCTCAGCCCCTTGATCGTGCTCGGCGCGCAGTGGTACATCCTGTTCAACGTCATCGCCGGCACCAGCACGATTCCGCAGGACCTGCTCGAAATCTCGCGCAACCTGCAGGTCAAGGGCTGGCTGCGCTGGCGCAGCGTGCTGCTGCCGGGCGTTGCCCCGTATGCCATCACCGGTGCGCTCACCGCCTGGGGCGGTGCCTGGAACGCGACGATCGTCGCCGAAGTCGTGTACTGGGGCGACCAGCGGCTGGTTGCACACGGATTGGGCGCCTACATAGCGGGCAACACCGAAGCCGGCGACTTTGCGCGCATCGCGCTGGGCGTGGCCGTGATGTGCGTCTACGTCGTCGTCTTCAACCGGCTGATGTGGCGACCCCTGTACGACGCAGCCGAACGCCGCTTCCGCCTCGATTGATGGACCCGAACACCGCCATGCCCGACGAACCGCTGCTGCAGGTCTCGAAGCTTTGCAAGACCTTTGAGAAGGCCTCGGGCGAACTGCTGGTGCTTGACGACATCGACCTGAACGTCCGGTCGGGCGAAATCGTCGGCTTGCTGGGTCGATCGGGATCGGGCAAGTCGACGCTGCTGCGCAGCATCGCCGGGCTGCTGTCGCCCAGCAGCGGAACGGTCCACTTCCAGGGCCAGCCGATCGACGGCCCGGCCGAAGGCATCTCGCTGGTGTTCCAGAGCTTTGCGCTGTTCCCGTGGCTCACGGTGCTCGAGAACGTCTCGCTGGGCCTGCGCGCGATGGGCGTGCACGGCGACGAGGCGCGGCGCCGGTCGCTGGCAGCGATCGACCTGATCGGTCTCGACGGCTTCGAGAGCGCCTATCCGCGCGAACTCTCGGGCGGCATGCAGCAGCGCGTGGGCTTCGCGCGGGCGCTGGTCGTCGACCCGGTACTGATGCTGATGGACGAGCCGTTCTCGGCGCTCGATGTGCTGACCGCCGAAACGCTGCGCACCGATTTTCTCGATCTGTGGACCGAGGGCCGCACGCAGATCCGCAGCGTCATTCTGGTCACCCACAACATCGAGGAGGCGGTGTTCCTGTGCGATCGCATCATCGTGCTCGCGGCGCATCCGGGGCGTGTGCAGGCCGACATCACGATCGACCTGCCGCATCCGCGCGATCGGCTGTCGGCGCCCTTCAGCCAGGCCGTCGAAGAGGTCTACGCCATCCTCACCGCCCGGCCCGCGGCGACGACCCGCAGCGCCGAGCCGGCGACGGCGCGCCACATCCGCCATGTGTCGGTCAACGTCATGGCCGGCCTGCTCGAAACGATGGCCGCAGCGCCCTACCACGGCCGCGGCGACCTGCCGGTGGTGGCGCACGAACTGCAGCTCGAGCTCGATGAACTGTTTTCTGCCGCCGAGGGTCTGCAGCTGCTCGGCCTGGCCGAGCTTGCGCGCGGCGACATCGCGCTCACGCCAGCGGGGCTCGAATACGCCGATGCCGGCACGCAGCAGCGCAAGGCCATCTTTCGTGCACTTGCCCTGCGCAACGTCGCGCTGGTGGCGCACATCCTCGGCGTGCTTCAGACGCGCCCGCAGGGCCGCGCACCGCGCGTTCGCTTCGAGGCCGAACTCGAGGACCATCTCAGCGAGCAGTACGCCCGCGAGACGCTCGACACGGCGATCGAATGGGGCCGCTACGCCGAGGTCTACGAGTACGACGACGACTCACAGTCGCTGCTGCTCGAGCAGCCGGAGACGGCTTCAGCGCCAGCACCGCCAAGCCCGTCGTGAAGGGTTCGCAGCGGCACATGCCGCCGCATCGTGTGGGCCTGGTTTGAAGCTTTCCCAGGTCGTGGCTTGCGAATTCGCAATGGAAGGCTCAATCGTCGTCGACCGCACCAAACCAGATGGCCTTTGAGAGGCCGGCTTGTCGTTGGCGAGCCGACAATTGCCAGATGGAAGGACGTGCGATGAACAAACCCTGGCTCAAGCAATATCCGGCGGGTGTACCTGCCGAAATCGACATGCAGCGCTTTGCGTCGCTGGTGGACATGCTTTCCGACAGCTGCAAGCGCTTTGCCGATCTGCCCGCTTACCGGTCGATGGGCGTGGCGATGAGCTTTCGTGAGCTGGACGAGGCCAGTCACGCCTTTGCCGCATGGCTGCAAGGTTCCGCCGGGCTGCAGCGCGGCGACCGTGTCGCGCTCATGATGCCCAACCTGCTGCAGTACCCGGTGGCGCTGTTCGGCATCCTGCGCGCCGGCATGGTGGTGGTGAACGTCAACCCGCTGTACACACCGCGCGAGCTCAAGCACCAGCTCAGGGACGCCGATGTGCGCGCCATCGTGGTGCTGGAGAACTTTGCGCACACGCTGGAGCAGGTGATCGCTGAAACCGCCGTGCGCAAGGTGGTCACGACCGAGGTGGGCGACCTGCTGCCGACGCTGAAGCGGCTGCTGACGAACGCGGTGGTCAAACACGTAAAGAAGATGGTGCCGGCCTGGCGGTTGCCCGGATCGGTGCGCTGGCGAGACGCGCTGGCGGCCGGACGCGCGCTGCCCTTGGCCGCGCTTCCGCTCGGCCACGACGATCTCGCCTTCCTGCAATACACCGGGGGCACCACCGGCGTGGCCAAGGGGGCCCAGCTCAGCCACGGCAACATGGTGGCCAACGTGCTGCAGGTGGGCGCATGGATGTCGCCCAACCTGCGCGAGGGCCAGGAGACGCTGATCCTGCCGCTGCCGATGTACCACGTGTTTGCGCTCACCGGCGCGCTGTCCTTCTTCAGCCAGGGCGCGCAGGCGGTGCTGATCGCCAACCCGCGCGACATGCCTGACTTTCTCAAGGTGCTGGGCAGTGCGCCCTTCACCGCCATCATCGGCGTCAACACGCTGTTTCGCGCCATGCTCGACGCGCCCGGCTTTGCCGCGATCGACCTCAAGCCGCTCAAGCTGGCGGTGGCCGGAGGCATGGCGGTGCAGCAGGTGGTGGCGCAGCGCTGGAAACAGCGTGCCGGTGTACCTCTGGTGGAAGGCTATGGTCTGACCGAAACTTCGCCGGTGGCGATCGCCAACCCGGTCACGATCCAGGAATGGAGCGGACAGATCGGCGTTCCGGTGCCCAGCACCGAGGTGGCCATTCTCGACGACGACGGCGGCCCGATCGCGCTGGGCGAGGTGGGCGAGATCTGCCTGCGCGGCCCGCAGGTGATGAAGGGCTACTGGAACCAGCCACAGGAAAGCGCCAAGGTATTCACCCCCAATGGCTGGCTGCGCACCGGCGACATGGGCCTGATGGACGAACACGGCAGCATCCGCATCACCGACCGCAAGAAGGACATGATCGTGGTGTCGGGCTTCAAGGTCTTCCCGAACGAGATCGAGGACGTGCTGACGCTGCACCCCGATGTGCTCGAGGCCGCGGCGATCGGCGTCAAGGACGAGCGTTCGGGCGAGGCGGTCAAGGTGGTGATCGTGCCCACCTCGCCGGCGCTGACCGAAGCCGAAGTGCTGGCGCACTGCAAGCGCCATCTGACCGCGTACAAGATCCCGCGGGTCGTCGAGTTCCGCAGTGAACCCCTGCCCAAGAGCAACATCGGCAAGATCCTGCGCCGCGAGTTGCGCGATGACAAGGTGGCAAGCCCGGCAGCGCCGGCCGTGACCGCCTGATTTCGCCCGCCCTGCGCGCGAGGCCCGACTCGGCACCGGCACCGGCATCGGGCCCACTCAGCGCGCGGCTCGGCAGCGGGCTCGCGCATCGGCAACCAGGCGCGACGGCTTCGAGCCGGCGGTGCGAGCACCGACAATCGACGCATGGACTTCGTCAACCTGCCGATGCTTGCGGCTGCCCTGCTGGTCTTCATCAGCGTGCTGGCGGGCCTGTTCTCGGTGCGCATCGGGTTTTCGTTCCTGCTCGTCTTTCTCGGCGCCGGCATGCTGGCCGGCGAGGACGGCCTGGGCGGCTACCGGTTCGACAACTTCGTGCTGAGCTTCTGGGTCGGCAACGTGGCCTTGGCGGTGATCCTGCTAGACGGTGGGCTGAGCACCGAATACGCGCGCTTTCGCACCGGGCTGCGCCCGGCACTCGTACTGGCCACCTTCGGCGTGCTGATCTGCGCGGCCATCACCGCGCTGGCCGGCGTCTGGTTCGTCGGGCTGGACTGGCGCAGCGCCTTGCTGCTGGGTTCGATCGTGGGCTCGACCGACGCCGCCGCGGTGTTCGCCTTGCTGCGGCGCTCGGGCGTGACGCTCAACGAGCGCGTCGCGTCGACGCTGGAGATCGAATCGGGAATGAACGATCCGATGGCGATCTATCTCACCCTGACCTTCATCGCGCTGCTCGGCAACGGCCCCGCGGCCGATTCGGTCTGGTCGACGGTGCTGTGGTCGTTCGTGCAGCAGTTCGGCTGGGGCATGCTGGCCGGCGCGGCCGGCGGCGTGGCCTTTGCCATGTTGCTGCAACGCGTGGCCCTGCGCCATGCCGAAAGCAGCATCCTGGCCTTGCTCATCGTCGCTGCCGGGCTGTCGGTCTTCGCCGCCACCGGCATGGCCGGCGGCTCGGGCTTTCTGGCGGTCTACCTGTTCGGCATGACGGTCGCCAACCGCGCCGCCAGGACGATCGCGCCGACGCTGGCGGTGATGGACGGTTATGCCTGGCTGGCGCAGGCGGGCATGTTTTTGCTGCTCGGCCTGCTGGTGACGCCGAGTGACATGCTGGACTCGGCAGGCCCGGCGCTGGGCGTCGTACTGACCCTGATCTTCATTGCGCGGCCGGTGACCGTGTGGCTGTGCCTGCTGCCGTTTCGCTTCACGGCGCGCGAGACCTGGTTCATCTCCTGGGTCGGCCTGCGCGGCGCGGTGCCGATCGTGCTGGCGCTGTTTCCGCTGATGGCCGGCACACCTCATGCCGGGCTGCTGTTCAACATCGCCTTCATGGTCGTGCTGGCGTCCTTGCTGACACAAGGCAGCACGATCGCGCTGATGGCGCGCAAGCTGGGCGTGGCGCTGCCCGATCCGGCCGACGAACAGCAGGTGCGCGCCGTCTTTCGCGATTTCGCCCTCGACCCGGGCACCACGGTAGGCTCGGTGTGCGAGTTCTATGGCCTGCCCACGCCGGGCGATGGGTCCACCACGCTGGGCAACTGGATGGTTGCCGAATTGCGGCGGGCCCCGGTGGCCGGTGACCTGGTCCCCCTCGGGGCGGCCACGCTGGTGGTGCGTGAAGTCGAGGGCAGCCGCATCTCGCGCATCGGCCTCGGTTTGAAAGGCTGAAGGATTGAAGCGCAGAGACGGTCGTACCGCCACGTCACGAGCCGCCTTGCGGGCTCGTGCCATCTGAAGAGAAGGAGCGAGTCCCCATGCACCACCTGAAGAACATTCTGGCCGCCACCGATCTGTCGAGCCCGGCACGCCAGGCAGCCGAGCGCGCCGCCAGGCTTGCACGGGCCGCGGGCGCGCAGCTGCGGCTGGCGCACGCACTGAGCGCCGGCCTGGCGGCCCAGCTGCAGCAGTTGCTGGGCATGGGCAATGCACTCGAAACGACCCTGATCGAGCAGACACGCCAGGAACTGCAGAACCTGGCCACGGAACTGGCCGCCGAACGCCAGGTGTCGGTCGAGCAGACGCTGCTACACGGCAACGTGGTCGACGAGATCCATCGCGAAGCTCAGGCGATGCAGGCCGACCTGGTGGTGCTCGGCGCCCGCGGCCGGGGTTTTCTGCGCCGCATGACGCTCGGCTCGACCGCCGAACGGCTGCTGCGCAAGTCGGCGCGGCCGATGCTGGTGGTCAAGCAGCGTGCGCACGAGCCGTATCGGCGGGTCCTGGTAGCCGTCGACTTCTCACCCTGGTCGGCCCCGCTGGTGGACCTGGCGCGCCGGGTGGCGCCGCGCGCGCATCTGGTGCTGCTGAGCGCTTATGAGGTTCCCTTCGAGGGCAAGTTGCGCTTCGCCAGCGTGTCCGAGGCGGTGATCAAGTCCTACCGCGAGCAGGCCAGGCAGACTGCCGAACGCCAGCTGCATGCAATGGCCGCCCGCACCGGCCTCGCACCGGCCGACTGGACGCCCTGCCTGCCGCATGCCGATCCCTCGCTGGCCATCGTCGAGCACGAGCAGGAACGGGCCTGCGACCTGATCGTGGTCGGCAAGCACGGCCAGAACGTGGCTGAAGAACTGCTGCTGGGCAGCGTGACCTCGCACGTGCTGGCCGAGTCGGTGGGCGACGTGCTGGTGTCGACGTCGACCGCAAGCGCCTGAGCGTGCAGGCGGCGTCACGTCGGACCAGATCCCCGGCGACGGCCAGGCATCATTCCGGCAAGGTGTAGCGCGCCATCACCAGCTCTTGCACCATCATGCGCGTCTGCCAGGGCGACAGGTCGTCACGGCGCTGGATGCGTTCTGTCTCGCTGGCCAGGTGCTCGTCCTTGATGGCGTGGCGAAACCAGCGCGCGTAGTCGCCGCGCTTCAGGTGGAAGAGCCAGGTCGCCTCGTCGATGCCCTGGGCAATCTGGCAGAAGACCATCAGGTTCTGCGCCTTCAGGTTGTGTTGCTCATCCGGGCCGCGAAAGTAGAAGCTGTGCCAGCGCAGGTCGCCCTGCGCATATTTGCGGCGGTGCCGAATGCGCTGCACCCGGCTGGGTTCGGGCTGCATCACGAAGGGCGGCTGCTGGTCGGCGTCCTGCCACACGACGACGCCTTCTGGCTGTTCGCCCAGATCGGCCGGCCAGGCCAGCGGTCGCCCCGTCGCACGCGCGAAGTCCCCGAGCGTCTGTGCGGGCGAATGGCCGATCGCCACCACGATGTCGACCGGCGCCAGGATGGCCGAGGCGACATGGCCTGGATGCACGGTGATCAGAATGGTCTCGTGCAGCTTCAACGGCAACACGGCACCGGCGTGGCCCCAGGTGTCGGGCAGCATGTGGTGCGCCTCGTCCAGCACCAGCCAGTGCGGCCGCCCGGTGCGCGCGCGCATGGCCTGCAGGTTTGGCGCCAGTTGTGCAAAGAAGTCGGGCCGATCGTGCAAGGGGATGCCCAGCAGGTTGATGCTCAGGTTGACCTTCGGGTCCTCCAGGATGGCCAGGCTTTCCTGCACGCTGGGCGCGCGCCACTGGTTGCCCAGGGCCGCCACATCGCGCAGGCTGCCGTAGTCACCCTCAGGGTCGACGATGCAAACTTGGTAATCCTTGTCGATCAGGCGTTCGATGATGCCCGCGGTGAGGGTCGACTTGCCGCAGCCCGAAGGGCCGGCCACCAGCAGGTTGTGCCCGTAGGGCGACAGTTGCACGCCCGTTCCGTCGGCGCGTTTGCCGAGCAGGATCAGGTTCTGCGGCAGCTGGCCCTGGTGCCGCGCCAGATCGTGCGTGATCAGCTCGTCGATCAGCTCGACCACGCCGTCGGCGTTTTCGGCCGCTGTCACGAAGGCAGCGATGCGCTTGATCGAGGGCGCGGCGTTGGCCACCGCCACCGCGCATTCGCAGCGCGCCAGGAAAGAGTGATCGTTCTCCGCGTCACCGACGCCCACCACCTCATGCCGCGACAGTGCCAGTTCGCGCAGCGCGTATTCGAGCCCCGAGGCCTTGTTGACACCGGCCGGCAGCACCATCACCGCTTCGCGATTGGCGATCACCTGGGCTTCCAGGCCCAGTTCCCAGATCACGTCCTGCACCGCCGCACGGTGCGGTGCATGGGTGGCCAGCAGCACCTCGCCGATCTCGAGCGGCTCGACCCCGCGCGCGCGCAATCCCTGTATCAGCTGCTTGGACGGCGGATTGCCCAGCCGCGTCTCTTCGCGGCTGCGCGGGTCGTAGACGACCGCGCCGTTCTCGGCCACCACGCGGTCGAACAAGGCGGTACAGGTGCAGACCGACAGCAGGTCGGCCAGCCGCCGACCCGTCACCAGGATCACGCGCCGGCCGGACCTGCGCAGGCGTTCCAGCGCCTGCACCGCCTGCTCGGGCACGCGGTCGTTCGTGGCCAGGGTGCCGTCGTAGTCGGTTGCCAACGCGAGGTAGCGCATGCCGGTCATCTCCTGTCGGGCACGGGGTCGCGCGACATCAACCGGGTGGGACTTGTCGATGGTCTGGACAAGGCTTCACTGCACCGGCGACTTCTGCAGGCCCACCACCACGCTGCGCGCCCGTGTGCGCGAGAACACGCCTGCCGGCACATCGACCGGGATCGACTTCAGCTGCTTCAGCGTGTGCGAATCGAAGACCACCAGCCGGCCGCTCGGCCCCCCCATGCTGCGGTCGCCGCGGTAGCGCGAGCTGATGTAGATGAAGTCGCCGCGCGCGGTGTACTCGGGGAAGTGAGAGTGCCCCAGCGTGCCCGCGACTTCCAGTGTGCGAACGACCTCGAGCGTGTCCTTGTCGATGAACTGGATCTTGTTGGCGTTCGGTCCGGTGCCCACGATGTCGACCACGATGTAGGGCGCATCGGGATGCGCGGCCGGTGATTCGGTCGGGCCGATGACGGCGATGCGCTTGACCACCTCGAAGCTGCTCATGTCGAAGACGGTCACTTCGTACGACGGGCAATTGGCCTCGCCGATGTTGGTGCCGATGCCGAGCAGGCGGCCCTTCGATTGCACCACCGCGCCCGAACCCAGGTGAGGTTTGCAGCCCGCCGGGATCTTGCGGACGATGCGCGCCTGGGCCAGATCGATGACGGCGTTGAGGTGATCGTCATAGGACGACACCACCAGCATGCGGCCGTCGGGCGAGAGAAAGCCGTCGTGCAGGTGACGGCCCACGCCAGTGATGGCGGTGACCGGCATGCCGGGCCGGTCGAGATCGACGATCCAGACCTGTCCGGCTTGCTCGAGCGCGACCACGAAAACGTTCGCGAACGGCGTGGCGGTGATGATTCCCGCGTCGGCTGTCACCGTCTTGCCGTCTGGATCGACCCCGGTCAGCTCGAGCAGACGGACCGGCTCGAGCGTGTCGGCATCGAGGATGACCATCGTGCGCGGCACGTACGAGCCCGCGGCCACGTAGCGCCCGTCGCGCGACACCGCCAGCGAGGTGCCGTTGAGGCCGGCGCGCACCTTGCGCACGACCTTCATCGTGTACAGGTCGATCTTGTGAACATAGCCGGCATCGTCGCGCACATAGGCCCAGCGCGGCTTCGTTGGATGGAAATCCATCAGATGGGGGGCCTGACCGGTGGCCACTTCACCGACCTTGCGGTGCCTGCGCCCGTCGAAGAACAGCACCTTGGATTCGGCACCGGCCGCGCGCTGCCCGCGCGACATGACCGCCATCAGGTCATCGATGTGGTCGATGCGATACCGGGGTGCAGCCGCCAGGCGCGATTCGTCCGCGACGAACACCTCGAGCGACTTGCGGGTCGCGTCCAGGTCCCAGGTCAGCACGGGTTTGGCTTGTGTCGTGATCAGATCGACCAGCAACGCACGATCCTTCGCCGAAAGCCCGCCGCGCCATGAGGGATGCGCCGGCATCAAAGTGGGCGGTGCGCCGCCCACGATCTTCTGGTCGATCACGGCCCGGCTCAGCTGGGTATCGTCGCGATTGAGTGCCGGTGCGATGTAGCCACCCCGGTCGGCCCCGTGGCACACCGCGCAATGCTGCCCGAACAAGCGCTCGGCACGGGCGACATCCAGCGCCTGCGCTGCAGCCGGCACCGCGCACATCGCCAGCCACAACCCGAAGGCGCGCATGCTGTTCATGGCAGATCACTCCTCCCCGAGGGGGCAAGACGAGCAGGACAGTCGCCGGCGGCCGCAATCCGAAGCGCGCGCCAGATCGGTGCTGGCGGGAGGGGGGTGGGGGGGCTGCGTCACGCCACCCTGCGCAGGGCCGGACGTGCCGGTGATGGCGCGGGCGCGGGCGAGCCTGCATCCTCGGCATCGTCGGGATGCCGCCGTGTGCTGCGCGCAAAAGTCGCCAAGGCCTGGGCACAGAGAATCTCGACCTCGCGGTTCTCGACGCGGATCAAGCCCGCCTGCACCAGCGCACTGAACGATCGGCTCACCGTCTCGTGCGCGACACCCAGGTTGCTGGCAATGTCGCGCCGGCTCATGCGCAGACGCAGCCTGCGCGGCGATTGCCCCTGCGCCTCCATGCGCCGCGACCACAGCATCAGGAAGCGCGCCAGCCGCACCTCGGCCGCCACCGCGGCCATCATCTCGGCCATGTCGTCGCGGCAAGCCAGCGCCTGGCTGGCGGCCCGGTTCACGACCCCGCTCAAGGCCGGGATCTGCCGCACAAGTCCATCCAGGTCGCGCAAGGGCACGGCCAGCACACTGCAGATCTCCAGCGCCACCGCCGCACTGGGATGCACACCCGTGTAAAGCGCGTCGAAACCCAGCAGGTCGGCGCGCCCTGCGAAGTCGATCACCTGTTCGTAACCATCCTGCGCCGTGCGGAAGGCCTTGAACATGCCGGCGAGCACGAAATACAGGGCCGTGGCCCGGCTGCCTTCGTGGAACAGGGTGTCACCCGCTTGCAGCCGGCGCATCGCCAGCGGCACGCAGGCGGCTTGCGGCTCGTTGCAAGGGTCGACGCCCATCAGCGACAAGACGTCCGCCACGGTGCTGCCGGCGCCTTGCGGCGCGCGGGCCCGTCGGCGGCCACGGGTCTGTACCGTGAAGTCGAGACGTGCGATCGACAGTTCCATGGAGGCTCCCCTATTTCATGCGATGACCTTGACGATCCGGGTTTGATCGGAGCATGCCCTGTGAGCGCACACTGTGGCCATCGGAGCCCGGGCTGACTTGCAGGCAGAGTGGTCCGAGTCGCGGCGGAAAAGCCTGAATCGCGGTTCGGACTTCTCCTAACCTGCATCCTGTTGCCCAGCCTCGCCGGCACGTGCTGACCACGCCTTGCGTGCGCTCAATGCGATTGACCCGGACAGCCCGCAGCATGATCAAGACAAGCGTCGACGCACAGGGGTACGCCATGAGAATCAAACCACCGCCAAGGAAGGCGACCACACGCACCGGCGCGTTGTCGACTCAAGCCCAGGCGCCCAGCGCACTGCGGGCCGATGGGCAGATCGCCGAAGACCCTGAGGGCCAGGCCTGATGGACCGCGCCGTCTCGTCCACGCCAGCCTTGCCGGTCGGCACCTATGCCATCGTGCCGATGCGCAACGTGGTGCTGTTCCCGCACCTGTTGATGCCCGTCACCGTCGGGCGGCCGCGGTCGCTGGCCGCTCTGCAACACGCGCTGGGCCAGCCGTCACCGCTGGTGATCGTGATGCAGAAGGACGCGCAGGTCGACGACCCGGCCGTTGATGACCTGTACCGCATCGGCACGCTGGTCAACGTCATCCAGCACAAGCAGGCGCAGGACGGCCAGATGCACGCCGTGTGCCAGGGCCTGCAGCGCGTGCGCATCGTCGCGCCGTTGGCAGGCCACGGCTTCCTCGCTGCAGAGACCGAACTGATCGACGAGCCCGCCACGTCGTCCACGCAGGCGCAGGCACTCGCCCTGCAGCTGCGCGAGCGCGGCATGGAGATCCTCGAGCTCATGCCCAGCGTGCCGGCCGAGCTGGGGCAGGTGCTGCAGGGCACGCGATCGCCCTCGCAACTGGCCGACCTGGCGGCCAGCCTGCTCGACATCGAAGCGGCGGACAAGCAGGCCCTGCTGGAGATGCTGGCGCCTGAAGAGCGGCTGGAGCGCGTGCTGAAGATCGTCACCGATCGCCTCGAAGTGCTGCGCCTGTCGCGCGAGATCGGTGCGCGCACGAAAGAGCAGCTCGACGATCGGCAGCGCCGCTTCCTGCTCGAGGAGCAGCTGAAGACGATCAAGAAGGAGCTGGGCGACAACGGTGGCAACGCGCAGGAAATCGAGCGCATCGTCAAGGCCATCACAGCTGCCGGCATGCCGCCCGACATCGATGCCCAGGTGCGCAAGGAGTGCAAGCGTCTCGAGCACATGCAGGACGGCTCGGGCGAATACTCGATGCTCAGCAACTGGATCGACTGGATGTGCGAACTGCCCTGGGCCACACCGGCCGAGCTGCAGATCGACATCGAGGTCGCGCGTGGCGTGCTGGAAACCGACCACTTCGGCCTGCAGCGCGTGAAGCGGCGCATCGTCGAGTTCCTCGCGGTGAAGAAGCTCAACCCGCACGGCCGCGCACCCATCCTGTGCTTCGTCGGCCCGCCCGGCGTGGGCAAGACCTCGCTCGGCCAGAGCGTGGCGCGCGCCATCGGGCGGCCGTTTGCGCGCGTCTCGCTCGGCGGCGTGCACGACGAGGCCGAGATCCGCGGCCACCGCCGCACCTACATCGGCGCCATGCCGGGCAACATCGTGCAGGCCCTGCGCAAGGCCGGAGCGCGCGACGCGGTGATGATGCTCGACGAGCTCGACAAGATGGCGTCCAGCCTGCACGGCGACCCTTCGGCTGCGCTGCTTGAGGTGCTCGACCCGGCGCAGAACGGCAGCTTCCGCGACAACTACCTGGGCGTGCCCTTCGACCTCAGCCGCGTGCTCTTCATCGGCACCGCCAACGTGATCGACAACGTGCCCGCAGCCGTGCGCGACCGCATGGAGGTGATCGAGCTGTCCGGCTACACGCTCGAAGAGAAGCAGCAGATCGCGCGCCGGCACCTGGTGCCGCGCCAGCTCGAACTCAACGGCCTGAATGAATCGCAATGCCTCATCGACGACGAGGCCCTGCGCAGCCTGACGGCGGGCTACACGCGCGAGGCCGGTGTGCGCCAACTCGAGCGCGAGATCGGCCGCGTGATGCGCTCCGTGGCGATGCAGGTGGCCGTGGGCAAGGCAGACGACGCGATCACCATCGACGCGGGCGCTCTCGAGTCCATCCTCGGTCCGCCCAGCTTCGAACACGAAGTGGCGTTGCGCAGCGGCGCGCCCGGCGTGGCCACCGGCTTGGCCTGGACGCCGGTGGGTGGCGACATCCTGTTCATCGAGGCCATGCGCATCGCCGGCACCGGTCGGCTGATCCTGACCGGCCATCTCGGCGACGTCATGAAGGAAAGCGCACAGGCCGCATTGACACTGGTGAAGTCACGCGCACGGGCGCTGGGGCTGGCGGCGGACCTGTTCGAGGCAGTCGACGTGCACCTGCACGTGCCGGCCGGTGCCATCCCGAAAGACGGCCCGAGTGCCGGTGTCGCGATGTTCGTGGCGCTGGCCTCGATGTTCGGCAACCGCAAGGTGCGCCACGACGTGGCGATGACTGGCGAGATCAGCCTGCGGGGCCTGGTGCTGCCGGTGGGTGGCATCAAGGACAAGGTGCTGGCCGCGCAGCGCGCCGGCGTCGGCACCGTGCTGCTGCCCGCACGCAACCGCAAGGATCTGCACGATCTACCCGACACGGCGCGCAGCGCGCTGCAGTTCGTCTGGATGGACAACGTGGACGACGCGCTGGCCGCCGCCCTCGAGCCGCGTGCGCCGAACATGGGCGAGGACCATGCACCAACCTGAATCGACCGCAGGCGCAGACTCACGACACGAACGCGGCCGCGCGATCGGCCGAAGGAAACCGCGATGAGCACACTGACAAAACTTGCACTGGGCGCCATGGGCCGATTGAGGCCGCGCCCCGCCACAGGCGATGGCGCCACCACG
This sequence comes from Rubrivivax sp., assembly GCA_016707445.1. GTDB lineage: Bacteria > Pseudomonadota > Gammaproteobacteria > Burkholderiales > Burkholderiaceae_C > Rubrivivax. The sequence goes on along the minus strand of JADJHR010000001.1, from coordinate 281,874 downwards.
GTGGCGCTGCCAGCGCCCGAGCGCACAGGCGGCATGCCGCTGATGGAGGCGCTGGCGCGGCGTCGCTCGACGCGCGAATTCGCAAACACGGCGCTGACGCTGCCTCTGCTGTCCAACCTGCTGTGGGCGGCCTGGGGCGTCAACCGCGCCGATGTCGGACGCACCGCGCCCAGCGCGCTGGGCGTGCAGGAGATCGACCTCTACCTGGCCCTGCCCGATGGCGCCTACCTGTACGACGCCACGGCCCACGCGCTGCAGCGCGTGGCCGCCTGCGACCTGCGGCGGGTGACGGGCTACCAGGACTTCGTCGACGACGCGCCGCTCGACCTCGTCTTCGTGGCCGATCACGCGCGCATGCACATGGTGCCGGCATCCCAGCGCGAGTCCTACGCGGCCGTGGCGGCCGGTGCGATCGCGCAGAACGTCTACCTGTTCGCCGCCGGCAACGGCCTGGCCACGGTGCTGCGCGCCTGGATCGACCGCACGGCGATCGCCGACGCACTGGGGCTCACGCATGACCAGCAGGTGCTGCTGTCGCAGACCGTGGGCCACTGCAAGACGTCATAGGTCGGGTCTTGCACCAGAATGAGCGATGTGCTTGCACCGACCTTGAACACCACCGCGCTTGCCCAAGGCGTCGTGACGGCGGTGCGCGGCAGCGTCGTCGACGTTCGATGCGCGCCGGGCCTGCCGGTCATCCGCAGCCTGCTGCGCACCGGCACTGACGGTGCCGTCGTGCTCGAGGTAGCGTCGCAACTCGACGCCGGGCGTGTGCGCTGCATCGCCCTCACCTCGACCCAGGGCCTGGCGCGCGGCACCGCGGTGCAGCACAGCGGCGGGCCGCTGCTGGCCCCGGTGGGCAAGGCGATCGTCGGTCGCATGTTCGACGTCTTCGGGCGCGCCATCGACGGCCAGCCGGCACCGGCTGACGTGCAATGGCGTTCGGTGCACAACGCACCGCCGCCGCTGGCGCGGCGCTCGACCCAATCGACGGTGTTCGAGACCGGCATCAAGGCCATCGACGTCTTGCTGCCGCTCGAATCCGGCGGCAAGGCCGGCCTGTTCGGCGGCGCCGGCGTCGGCAAGACGGTGCTGCTGACCGAGCTGATCCACAACATGGTCGGCCAGCACCGCGGCGTCAGCATCTTCTGCGGCATCGGCGAGCGCTGCCGCGAGGGCGAGGAGCTCTACCGCGAGATGCGCGATGCCGGCGTGCTGCCCAATATGGTGATGCTGTTCGGCCAGATGAACGAACCGCCGGGGGCGCGCTTTCGGGTCGGCCATGCGGCGATGACGATGGCCGAGTACTTTCGCGACGACCAGCGGCAAGACGTGCTGCTGCTGATCGACAACATCTTTCGTTTCATACAGGCCGGCGCCGAAGTCTCGGGCCTGATGGGGCAGATGCCGTCGCGCCTGGGCTATCAGCCGACGCTGGGCACCGAGTTGTCGGCGCTGCAGGAGCGCATCGCCAGCACCGACCGCGGCGCAGTCACGTCGATCCAGGCCGTCTACGTGCCGGCCGACGATTTCACCGACCCCGCTGCGGTGCACACCTTCTCGCACCTGTCGGCCACCATCGCACTGTCGCGCCAGCGTGCCAGCGAAGGCCTGTTTCCGGCCATCGACCCGTTGCAATCGAATTCGAAGATGGCCACACCGGGCATCGTCGGCGCACGGCACTACCGGATTGCGCAGGACGTGCGACGCACGCTGGCGCAATACGCCGGCTTGAAGGACATGATCGCGATGCTGGGGCTGGAGCAGCTGTCGCCGCAGGACCGCAACCTGGTCGGCCGGGCGCGCCGGCTCGAGCGCTTCCTGACCCAGCCCTTCTTCACCACCGAGCAGTTCACCGGCACCGAAGGCCGCATGGTCAGCCTGCACGACGCGCTCGACGGCTGCGAGCACATCCTGGGCGACCAGCTGAAGGACCTGCCCGAGGACGCGCTGTACATGATTGGTGCCATCGCCGAGGCGAAGACCAAGGCAGCAAGGGCTGTCGCGGCATGAAGCTCGACATCCTGCTGCCCGCGCAGCGGCTGCTGCGCAGGACCGACGTGCTGCGCATCGTGGCTGAGACGGCAGACGGTTCGTTCGGCCTGCTGCCGCGCCGGCGCGACTGCGTGGCCGCGCTGGCGCCCGGCATCTTCAGCTTCGAGACAGCGGCCGACGGCGAAGTCTTCGTCGCCGTCGACGACGGCGTGCTGATCAAGGCCGGCGCCGATGTCGTTGTCTCGGTGCGCCGCGCGATGATCGGCGCCGACCTGGGCACGCTGCGCGCCGCGGTGGAACGCGAATTTCGCGCCGAGGACGAACTGGCACGCCAGCTGCGCGAGGCCATGGACAAGCTCGAAATAGCGTTCCTGACGCGCCTGGGCGCGCTGCGCCATGGCTGAGCGTCCCCACCCCGCCGCCGCCCCGGCCATCGACCTCGCCGCGCAGGTGGACGCCAAGGCGCGACGCAAACTGCGTTCGCGCCGCCGTGACCGCGCCGGCGTCTGGTTCGGACTCGGCATGATGGGCATGATCGGCTGGTCGGTGGTGGTGCCGACGCTGATCGGCGCCGCGCTCGGGCGCTGGCTCGACACCCACTACCCCGGCACGCATCCCTGGACACTGGCGCTGCTGATGGCCGGGCTTGTGCTGGGCTGCTTCAATGCCTGGTACTGGGTGCGCAAGGAAGACCAGGCCATGGCCAAGGACGCAACAGACGCCAAGGACGCGCAGGGAGGAAATGACGATGACGAGCGATGAATGGTCCGGCGCCCTGCTCGCAGCGCTTGGGGGCGTGGCGCTGGGCGGCTTCTTCTTCGGCGGCCTGTGGTGGACGCTGCAGCGCACGCTGCGCTCGGCGCACGTGGTTTCTTGGCAGCTGGCAAGCCTGCTGGTGCGCAACGCGGTGGCGCTGGGCGGGTTCTGGCTGCTGTGCGGCGCGTCGTGGCAGCGCTGGCTGTTCTGCCTTTCGGGCTTCATGGTCACGCGCATGTGGGTGCTGCGCCTGACACGGCGCAGCGGCACGATGCTGGAGGTGCCGCATGCGGCTCAGCCCTGATCAACTGATCTTCTGGCAGCATGGCTTCATCAAGCTCGACGCCACCATCGTCTTCACATGGGTCGTGATGGCGGTGCTGACGCTCGCCGCCTGGCTGGTGACGCGGCGGCTGCGTACGGATGCCCACCGCTCCCGTTGGCAGAACCTGCTGGAAATCGTCGTCACTGGCATCGTGCAGCAGATCGACGAGGTCGGGCTGCGCCGGCCGCGGCGCTTTCTCGCCTTCCTGGGCAGCCTGTTTCTGTTCATCGGCGCGTCGGCGCTGTTCACCATCGTGCCCGGCTTCGAGCCGCCGACGGGATCACTGTCGACCACGGTGGCGCTGGCGCTTTGCGTCTTCATCGGCATACCCTTTGCCGGCATCCGCGAGCAGGGTCTGCGCGGCTATCTGAAGTCCTACGTCGAACCGACCGTCTTGATGCTGCCCTTCAACCTGATCAGCGAAGCTTCGCGCACGCTGGCACTGGCCGTGCGCCTGTTCGGCAACATGATGAGCGGCGCCATGATCCTGGCCATCCTGCTGACGATCACGCCGTTCTTCTTCCCGATCGTGATGACCGCGCTCGGCCTGCTGACCGGCATGGTGCAGGCCTACATCTTCACCATCCTGTCGGCGGTGTTCATGGCGGCAGCCACCCAGCGCGCCGATGCAGCGGCCGACCCGAACGCCCCCACAACATCGATCAACAAGGAGTGAGCATCCCATGGACAGTCTGACCATCATCGCGGCGGTCTCGATCATCCTGGCCGGCCTGACCACCGGCATCGGCGGCATCGGGCCGGCGCTGGCCGAGGGCCGTGCTGTCGCGAGCGCATTGACCGCGCTGGCAACGCAGCCCGACGCATCGGCGACGATCACGCGCACGCTGTTCGTCGGCCTGGCGATGATCGAGTCGACGGCGATCTACTGCTTCGTCATGTCGATGATCCTGATCTTCGCCAACCCGTTCTGGAACCACGCGATCGCACAGGCGGCGGGGAAGTAGCCCATCATGCTGATCGACTGGTTCACGGTCGGCGCGCAGGCGATCAACTTCATCGTCCTGATCGGGCTGCTCAAGCATTTCCTGTATCAGCCCGTGCTCGACGCGGTCGACGCCCGCGAAGCTCGCATCGCGGGCCAGCTGGCAGACGCCCAGGCGCTGCAGGCCAAGGCGGTCGCCGAACGCGACGCCTTGCATGCACGGCACGAGGCCTTCGAGCACGAGCGCCAGGCGCTGCTGAAGCAGGCGGTGCATGACGCGCAGGTCGAGCGCCAGCGCCTGGTCGATGAAGCCACGCACGAAGCCGACGCGCTGAAGGCCAAGCACCAGCGCGCGCTGGCCGAACAGGCCGCGCAACTGCAGCAGACGCTGGACCAAGGGGTCGGGCACGAGGTTTTCGCCATCGCACGCCGCGCGCTGGCCGACCTGGCGTCGGCGAGCCTGGAGGCACGCATCGCCGAGCGCTTTGTCGAGCGCGTGAACGCACTCGACGCCGCCGCGCGGGCCGAGCTGGTGCAGGTGCTGGCCGACCCGTGCACAACGGCCATCCTGCGCAGTGCCTTCGAGCTGTCGGCCGCGCAGCGCGGCGTCATCCAGGCAGCTGTCGACGCCGCCTTCGGCACCAACCTGGCGCTGCAGTTCCAGACCGCGCCGCAGCTGATTGCCGGCATCGAACTCGAGGCCGGTGGACGTACCCTGGCCTGGAACATCGCGCATTACCTGGCCGACCTGCACGCTGCAGTGGCCGCGCTGACGGCGCCACCGGCATGAGCGCAGAACGCGGCGCGCCCGACGTCGCCATGCCCAACACGCAGGCGTTGCTCGACCGCATCGCACGCGCACGCGATGCCTACAGGCCGACGCTGCAGGCGGTGGAAAGCGGGCGCGTCCTCAGTGTCGGCACCGGCGTGGCGAGCGTGGCAGGGCTGCCCGGTGTCGGCTGCGACGAATTGCTGCGCTTCGAGCGCGGCGCCCAGGGCATCGCATTCAACATCGACGAAGACCAGATCGGCGTCGTCCTGCTCGACCCGTCCTGGCGGCTGTCGGCCGGTGAGGCGGTCGAGCGCACCGGTCGCGTGATGGACGTGGCTGTGGGTGAACCGCTCATCGGGCGCGTGATCGACCCGCTCGGCCGGCCGCTGGATGGTCGCGGCGCGGTGGCCACGCAAACCCGATGGCCGATCGAACGGCCCGCACCGCCGATCATGGACCGCGCGCCGGTGAACGTGCCCTTGCAGACCGGCTTGAAGGTCGTCGACGCGCTGATCCCGATCGGCCGCGGCCAGCGCGAACTGATCCTCGGCGACCGCCAGACCGGCAAGACGGCAATCGCGCTCGACACCTTGCTGAATCAGCGTGGCGGCGACGTGGTGTGCATCTACTGCGCGATCGGCCAGCGCAGCGCCGCGGTGGCCAAGGTGGTGGCCACGCTGCGCGACGCAGGCGCGATGGCCTACACCGTGGTCGTCGTCACCGAGGGCGACCAGCCACCGGGGTTGGCCTACATCGCACCCTACGCGGCCACCAGCATCGCCGAGTTCTTCATGGAATCGGGTCGCGATGTGCTGATCGTCTACGACGACCTGACCCATCACGCACGCGCCTACCGCGAGTTGTCGCTGCTGCTGCGGCGGCCGCCCGGGCGCGAGGCCTTCCCGGGCGACATCTTCTACTTGCATGCGCGCCTGCTCGAGCGCGCGACCCGCCTGTCGCCGGCGCGCGGTGGCGGCTCGCTGACCGCGCTGCCGATCATCGAGACCGAGGCGCAGAACCTCTCGGCCTACATCCCGACCAACCTGATCTCGATGACCGACGGTCAGATCGTGTTGTCGCCGACCCTGTTCGGGCTCGGCGTGCTGCCGGCGGTCAACGTCGGCCTTTCGGTGTCCCGGGTCGGTGGCAAGGCGCAGCATGGTGCCTTCCGCGCCCTCGCCGGCACGCTCAAGCTGGCCTATGCGCAGTTCGAGGAGCTTGAGACCTTCGAGCGCTTCGGCGCCCGGCTGGACACCCACAGCCGCCGTTCGATCGAACATGGGCGACGCATCCGCGCCTGCCTGCAACAACCTGAATCGCAGCCAGTCGCCCTGCCGGCGCAGATCGCCGTGCTGCAGGCGCTGACGGCGCAACGCTTCGACGCGGTGCCGCTGGCCCGCATGGCCGAAGCCGAACGCGCCGTGCACCTGGCCGTGCAGGACTTGCCGGCCGCGCTGTGTGCCCGTCTGGCCACTGCAGCGGTGCCCAGCGCGGATGACCGTGCCGTGCTGCTGGCAACGGCGAGTGCGGCGCTGGACGGCTTCACGGCCGACGAGGTGCCGCACGACGCGCCGCATGATGCGCCGCACAACACGCCGGCCAGCACCCCATGACCGATACACGGGTCGGACTGCGGCGCCAGATCGACAGCGCGGGCGATCTGCAGGGCGTGGTGCGCACCATGCGCGCGATGGCGGCGTCGAGCATCCAGGCCTACCGCCAGTCGGTGCTGGCGCTGGGTGCGTACCACCGCGCGGTCGAGCTCGGTCTCGGCGCCTGCCTGCGCGACCAGGGCGCGCAATCGGGCCTGCCAGAAGACGAGCCGGCGGCCCGGGACAGCGCGGTCGTCGTCATCGTCTTCGGTGCCGACCAGGGGCTGGTTGGCGCCTTCAACGACGTGGTCGTCGACCATGTCGTGCGCGCGCTGCGCGCGCCGGGTGCATCAGGTGCAGTGGGTTCAGAAGGTCGCGCACCCGAGGTCTGGGCGGTCGGCGAACGGGTGCACGCGCGGCTGTGCGATGCCGGCCTGACGCCGCGCGGTGTGCATGCGGTACCCACGTCGGTGCAGGCGATCGCGCCGCTGGTCGGGCGCATCCAGATCGACGCCGAAACGCAGCGCACGCCGCTGACGCGCCTGCTGGTCTTCCACAACCGGCCGACGGCCGTGGGGCTCTACACGCCGGTCCAGCAGTGCCTGCTGCCGCTGGACGGGCGCTGGCGCCGACACCATGTCGCGCAGCGCTGGCCGACCCGGGTGGTGCCGCAGGTGATGGGATCGCACAGCGGCACGCTGCGCCTGCTGGTGCGCGAATTCCTGTTCATTTCCCTGTTCCGCGCCTGCGCCGAATCACTGGCCGCCGAAAACGCCAGCCGCCTGGCGGCGATGGAGCGCGCCGACAAGAATATCGATGAACTGCTGGCCGATCTGCGCACCGTCCACCAACGTGTGCGCCAGGCCGCGATCGACGAGGAACTGTTCGACGTCGTGGCCGGGTTCGACGCACAGTCGGCCCGGCCCTGACAGGTGCTGGCGCGCGTTCAGCGCAATCAGCCCATTCAGCGCGCCAAGTAGCCGCCGTCGATCACCAGTTCGCTTCCGGTCACCCAGCGCGCCTCGTCCGAAGCCAGATAGACCACGCCCCAGGCGATGTCGTCCGGGTGGCCGGTGCCGCCCAGCGGATGCAGGGCGTCCAACGCGGTCTTGGCCTGATCATGTTGCCAGCCGGCTTGCTTGACGTAGCGGTCGACCAGCGCCGTGAAGATGAAACCCGGATGAACCGAATTGACGCGGATCTTGTCGGGCGCGAAGGTCAGCGCATCGTTCTTCGACATCGTGCGCACCGCGCCCTTCGACGCGTGGTACGCCGGAATGTCGGCGCCGCCGACGATGCCGTAGATCGACGAGATGTTGACGATCGAACCACCGCCGGCCTTGCGCATCGGTGCGATGGCATGTTTGGTGCACAGGAAGACCCCCGTCGTGTTGACGGCCATCACCGCCTCCCACTCGGCCAGCTCGAGCTGGTCGGTCGGCTTGTTGACGCCTTCGATGCCGGCGTTGTTGACCAGCACGTCGAGCCGGCCGAACTGGTCGACGGCCGATTGCACAGCGGCCTTCACCTGCGCTTCACTGGTCACGTCGCAGGCACGAAACGCCGCCTTGTGGCCCGCGGCAGCGAGCTTCTCGGCCAGCTCTCGGCCTTGGTCGTCGCGATCGGTGATCAGCACCGCGCAGCCTTCTTCGCACATGCGCTGGGCAATCGCTGCGCCAAGGCCATTGGCCCCGCCGGTGATCAAAGCAACCTTGTCTTGAAGTCTGGACATCTCGATTCCTGTGGACATGCTGGTGTTGAATGAAGCGGTCACTGTGCCGCTCGATCGGCCACTTCCGTTGAGCCCGCGCAACGCCGCTGCGACTTCGGATAAGGTGAAGGCATGAACACGGCCGCGCGCAGCCTGCAGGATGTCTTCAGTGACCCGCGCGCCGCGCGCGCACTGCGGGTGGGGGGCGGCGCCTTGTCCATCGCGCTGCTGGCCGGGCTGGCCTGGGTCGCCTGGGCGCTGGGAGGCACACGACTCGACACACCGATGGGCCAGGCACTGGCCGGCTCGGCGGTAGCGGCGCTGGCCACTGCCCTGGGGGCGCTGCCTGCCCTGTTCCTGCGTCACATCTCGGCACGCTGGGAGGCGATCCTGCTCGGTTTCGGCGCCGGTGTGATGGTGGCCGCCGCCTGCTTTTCACTGATCCTGCCGGGCATCGCTGCCGGTGCCGGCATCCTGGGCGGCAAGCTGGCCGGCGTGCTGACGGTGGCCGCGGGCTTGCTGCTGGGCGCCCTGTTCCTGCTGCTCGCCGACAAGGTGGTGCCCCACGAGCATGCCGCCGCCCGACGCCATGGGCCCGACTGGATGCAACTGCGCCGGGTCTGGCTGATGGTGTTCGCCATCGCCCTGCACAACTTCCCCGAAGGCATGGCGATCGGTGTCGGCTTCGCCGGCGGCGATGTTTCGGTGGGCATCCCGCTGGCCGCCGCCATCGCCATCCAGGACGTGCCAGAAGGGCTGGTGGTAGCGGTCGCGCTGCGCACGGTGGCCTACTCGCCCTGGAAGGCCGCAGCCGCCGGTGCCCTCACCGGGCTGGCCGAGCCGCTAGGCGCCGTGGTCGGCGTCGCCCTCACCTCGGGCTTCGCGCCGCTCTATCCACTCGGGCTGGGGTTCGCCGCCGGCGCCATGATCTGGGTCGTCTCGCACGAGATCATCCCCGAGACCCACCGCAAGGGCCACGAGCAAGCCGCCACGCTGGGCCTGATCGGCGGCTTCATCGTCATGATGCTGCTCGATACTGCGCTCGGCTGAACGCACCGATGGATGAGCGGGATACCGCGGGGCGGACGAGAATCGGAGTTCAGGATCCATCACACCGCAAAGGTCTGCGACATGAATCGGCTGCTGTGGGTGTTGTTGATCGCCTTGCTGCCTTTCGTGTCCAGCCACGCAGCGAATCCGAGGTTTTCGGACGCCTTGCGCGCAGCGGAACGGGGTGACGCGAGATCTCAATACATCGCCGGCATGATGCTGATGTTCGGCCACGAGACGAAGCAAAATCTGCCCGCAGCGGCCAGGTGGTTGGAGGCCAGCAGCAAGGGCGGATTGCCGCAGGCGATGGTGGCCTTGGCCGCGCTGCATGACATCGGGCAGGGCGTTGCACTCGATCCCGATCGTGCCCAGAGCCTGCGCCAACAGGCTGCGCGCCTGGGAAACGAGACGGCGCGTGGGCAAATCGAGAGCGACCAGACGATGCCGGGGCAGCGGGACTTTCGCAGGGCGCTGGCGCTGACCGATCTGAAGATGTACGAAGCGGCAATTCCCTATGCCAGGCGTGCCGCGCAGGCCGGCAGCGCCAATGGTCAGCTGCTGCTGGGCCGGGCCTATCACTTTGCTCTGGGCACACCAAAGGATCTGCAGGCTGCGGTGGCGTTGTACCGGAAGTCTGAAGCCGGAAAACTGGCCGACGGCGCGCGCGCGCTGGCCTACATGTATGAGTTCGGGCTGGGCGTCAAGGCAGACCGGGCCATGGCTTTGCTTTACTACGACCGGGCAGCGGCGCGCGGCAGTACCTTGGCCAGGCGTGCAGCGGCCAATCTGCGTTCACCCGACTACGACCGGCCCGCAAACACCCACTCGGGTGGAGGCAGTGCGTCGCGCTGCGGTGGCAGCTACAGCTACGACTACGCCAGTGGTTCGTGCTCACCCATGGTTCCTGGTCTGCGACCGTACAACCCTTGATCAAGGGTCGAGGCCCCGCACAGGCAGTGGGCCTTGCATCGAGCCATCACGCACTTCCTGCTCCATCAGACCGGACTGCGTCGTGGTCAACGTGAGCACTGACTGAGATCAAATCGCATAGGGGACCGACAACTACGATGAACCGCGTCAGGCGCAGCGGCAAGCTTGCCGATGTCGCTTTGCACTGATACTTCCCGGACCCACTCAAGGAGCTTCGAATGAGCGACTACGCAGCCGACATCAGCAAGTACACATCCGCGGTCAATGAAGCCGCGGTCAAGGCGATCGTGACGTACTGCGGCATCGCACTTCGAAATGTCGATTCCTCGCTGGTGGCGGCCACGGATCCCAAGGAACTGGCGACGATCCGCGACGGCTTTGCGGCGAAGAAGCTCGGGCTCGAGCCCGCTGCCGCCGATGTGGCGATCAAGGTGGTGACCGAGAAGATGAAGGCCGAGCCGCGCAAGGGTAGAGTCACGTTCTACTACCTGCTCGCCGAAGCGACCGGCACGCTGGGCAAGCTCGGCTGATCCGGTCCGGCTTATCGCACACTCGGGCAGTGCCCGGCGTCGCCGGCCGTCATCACCCCTTCCTGGAGACACCCGCATGCAACTCACCGACATCCTCTCCCAGATGGGCGGCCTGCAGGCGATCGCGCGCGAACTGGGCGTCAGCGAATCACAAGCCGCGAGCGGTGCCGAGGCGCTGCTGCCGGCCATCCTGGGCGGCTTCAAGAAGCAGACGCAGTCGCAACCCAGCGGCCTGGACGGGCTCGGCGGTCTGCTCGGGCAACTCGGCGGCGGCGGCCTGCTCGACCAGGTACTGGCCCCCCAGCCGACCGACCTGAACCCAGGCAACGAGGTGCTCGGGCAGATCTTCGGTTCCCGGGATGTGAGCCGCGCGGTAGCGCAGAACGCGTCAGTGCGCACCGGGCTGGACACAACACTGCTGAAGAAGATGCTGCCGATGCTGGCGATGGTGGTCGCCGGCATGATGGCGAAGCAGCAAGGTGGTGCCGCAGAGCAGCCATCGCAGGGCGGTGGGGGGCTGGGCGATCTGCTCGGCAGCCTGCTCGGCGGCGGCCAGGCTGGCGGCAGCGCGAGCGCGGGCGGTGGCCTGGGAGGACTCGCCTCCATGCTCGACCTGAACCGCGACGGCAATCCGCTGGACGACATCCTGAAGATGATCGGCAAGGGCGTGCGCTGACCGCGTCTCGCGCGCAAGCTCGCCGCCGATGCGATCCAGCATCCGGCGCTGCGCGCCCGGCACCGGCGAATCATTTCATGGCATGGCGGTGCCATGCAACAGCAGGCATCGATCGAAGTCAGCATGCATCTGCATCGCTGGGTTCTGGCGGCAGCGTGTCCAACGCGTGATGCCAGCCTCGCCGCCTGGCAGCCGACGAATTCACCATGAACCTGCAAGCACCGACCATCCGGCGGCCCGCCTGCGCAGCCAGCCCGATGCCAACGCCCATGTTGCTTGACACGGATCGCGACCCGGTGGTCGTGATGGGCGGCGGGCTTGCCGGGCTGTATGCCGCCTGGCGGCTGACACAGGGCGGCGCCAAGGTTGTGCTGTTCGAAGCCCAGCAGCGGCTCGGCGGCCGGATCCTGTCAGAGCCGCTGCCGGGGCTGACTCACGCTGCCGGCGCCACCTGTGACCTCGGGCCCACCTGGTACTGGCCCGCGATGCAGACCCGACTGCCGCAGCTGATTCGGCAGCTGGGTCTTCATGCGTTCGAGCAGCCTGCCGACGGCGCTGCGCTGTTCGAGCCCTCGCTCGGCCATCGCCAGCGGATGGCCTACAGCCCCGCGATGGCCGGATCGATGCGCCTGCGCGGCGGCATGGCGAGCCTCATCACCGCGCTGGCATCGCACATCGACCCCGGCCGCGTCCGGCTTGGCCATCGCGTGGTCGGCCTGCATCGGGTCGATGGCGCCCTTGAGCTGGACATCGCCGCGGGCGACGGGGGCCCGGGCAGGCGCCTGCGTGCGACGGCGGTCATCTGCACGCTGCCGCCGCGTCTGCTGGCGTGGCGGGTGTCCTTCGATCCACCGCTGCCGGATGCCGTCATCGACGGCTGGTTGGCAGTCCCGACGTGGATGGCCGCACAGGCCAAATTCGTGGCGGTCTTCGAGCGTGCGTTCTGGCGCGATGCCGGCCTGTCGGGCCAGGCGCAAAGCCGCGTCGGGCCGCTGGTGGAGATTCACGACGCGACCGAACCGGGCGGCCAGCCCGCGCTGTTCGGATTCGTCGGCGTGCCCGCTGATGTGCGCCGAAAGGCCGGCGCCCAACTCCATCAGGCCGCGCTCGCACAACTGCAGCGACTGTTCGGACCCGACGCGGCGGCGCCGCTGTGCACCTTCTACAAGGACTGGGCGGACGACCCGTTCATCGCCACCAGCGACGACGAGACGGCGCCGCCGTCCCACCCCGCCTACGGCGCCCACGCGGCCATGCCCGGGTGCTGGCAGCGCCGGCTGTGGTTGGCGGGTACGGAGTCGGCCTGCGAGCACGGTGGCTATCTCGAAGGGGCGCTGGAAGCGGCAGAGCTTGCGGTCCAGCAGTTGCTCGCCCAGCTGCCGACGACAGGCTGAACTGACCCTTCCCGCCGCGCGGGCGCTGCCGGCAGCGGCCGTGCGCCACATCTCGGCGCTCGCGGGCGGATTCGGCGCATGTGGAACTGCCGGCACTTTTGCGCGAGCAGGCGCGGCGCCGCGGTCAAGCAGGGTGCTGCCCGGCCGAAAATGACTCAGGGTTCGTCCCAGCCGCCACCGACGACCCGTTGCCGGCAACCGCCACCGAGGCCTCCGGATGAATGAAGATCGTGAACCGATTGCGCCGCGAAGCGCGCGCCAGCTGAGCGCCGGATGGCGCCGTGGCCGCAAGCTGCTGCCACTCGCTGTCCTCGCCCTGCTCTGTTCCGCCGATTGCCAGGCTGCCAATTGCCTTTATGTCTCCTCGTACCACAAGGGCTACGAATGGAACGACGGTATCGAGAGGGGCATCGAGGCGGGCCTGAAGGGGTCTTGTGAGCTGTCCCGGTTCTACCTGGACACCAATCGCCATACCGATGCAGAGTTCGCGCGGCGCAAGGCGGCGGAGGCGCGCGACCTCATCAACCGCACACGCCCCGACGTGGTGATTGCCTGCGACGACGCGGCATCGCTCTACCTGGTCAAGCCGTACTACAAGGACGCGCCGCTGCCGATCATCTTCTGCGGCGTGAATGGCTCGGTCAGTGCCTATGGCTACCCGTACACCAACGTGACGGGAATGATCGAGATCGCGCCGATCAAGCCGCTCATGAAGGAGGTGCGCAGCCTCGTTCGACAGTTGAACTCGGGGGTCTATTTGGCCGCCGACGTGATCACGCAGCGCAAGGAGTTCGAGGAGAACCGCGAAGCCTACGCGCTGGGTGGCATCAAGCTGAGCGCGTCGTTCGTGAAGACGATGGCCGAGTGGACCGCGGCGTTCGTGGCCGCGCAGAACGCTGACTTCGTTGTCCTCGGGACCAACGCAGGCATCGCCGACTGGGACAGCGCTGGTGCGCACCGGGCCGTTCTGGCCGGCACGCGCAAGCTGACCGTCACCAACTACGACTGGATGGCGCCCTTGGCCGTGCTTGCCATGACCAAGGTCGCCGAAGAGCAGGGCGAGTGGTCGGCGCACCTCGCCCGCACCATTCTTGGCGGTGCCAGGCCGGGCACCCTGCCGATCGTGGTCAATCGGCGCTGGCAGACCTACGTCAACCCAACGCTGGCCCATCAGGCGGGTATCGAACTGCCTCCCAGGCTGGTGCACCAGGCCCTGAAGGCCGATCGCCCATGAGCCGTTGGCTGGCCAGGTTGCCGGCGCCGCCGCTGATCGGCCTGGCACTGGTTCTGGGCGTGGCCATCACCGCCGGCCTGATGAGTCTGGCCGTCAAGGGGCTGATCCAGGACGAGGAAGCGTCCTTCGGCATCGGGGTCGGTGCCGTCAAAGACAACCTGGTGCAGCGCCTGACGTCGGTGAACGAGATGCTGCACGGCATGCGGCTGCTGTTCGACGCCTCGAAGTCGGTGGATGCCGACGCCTTCCAGATCGTCGGCAACGACGCGCTGACGACGAACGCGCTGGCCAAGGAGGTGATGTACCTGCCGCGCATTGCCAGCGACGAGCGCGACGCCTTCGAGCGATCGAAGCATGCGGAAGGTTATCCGTCCTTTCGCATCAACAACCAGCGTGGTGGCGAGTACGTGCCGGCCGATCGCCATGAGCAGCACTTTCCGATCGTCTTCTTCGAGCCCTTCACTCCGCTGACGTCCAAGCGGCTCGGCCTCGACCTGCTCAGCGAGGCCGACACCCGAACCTTCGTGCAACAGGCGATCGACACCGGCGTCGCAACGGCGTCCATCGACGCCCGGACGGCCGCCGCCGACGAGTACCTGGTCTTCCAGGCGGTCTATGCGGACAAGCCCAAGCCGGGCCCCGATGCCGTCACCGAGCGGCGACAACTCGTGAGCGGCCTCGTCGCCGTCAAGGTGGACGCGCGCCGACTTCTCGCAATGTCGCGGCCGCTCAACCCGAACATGTCGGTGGCGGTCTGCGCTCGCCCGGCGCTCGACCCCGGCCGTTGCGTCGCCCTGGCGCGGCAGGTGTCTGCCGAAGCCCCTTCGGCCGGGCGCTGGATGTTCAGCACGCTGATGCGCGATCGCGACGTGGTGGTCGGCAACCAGCACTTCCTGGTCCGCTTCCAGCAGGACATTCACTGGCAGGATCTGAATTTCCGGTCCCTGCTCTTCGCACTGCTGGCGGGTGGCGTCTTCACCACGATGCTGGTGTCCCTGGCGCGTTCGATCAGGGCGCGGGCCGAGGATCTGCAGCGCCGCAACGCCGACATCCAGCAGGTCGTCGAAGAAAGGACGCACGAGCTGGCAGCCTCGAAGGAGCGCGCGCTGGTGACGCTTGAATCGATCGCCGACGGGGTCGTGACCTCGGACGCAAACGGCACCATCGACTACCTGAACCCGGTTGCCGAACGGCTGAGCGGGTGGTCGGAGAAGGATCTGGTCGGTCGGTCGATCGCGGATCTGTTCAAGGTGCTCGACGAAACCTCGGGACAGGAGGTCGAGAACCCGGCGCTCGGCTGTCTGCGCAGCGGGATCCCCGTACTGCACCACGAGAAGTCGCTGTTCATGGACCGGCGCGGCGACACCGTCGCCATCAACGAATCGGCGGCACCGATCCGCGACGCGTCAGGCCGGACCACGGGACTCGTCCTCGTGCGGCACGATGTCAGCAAGGCCCGGCTGCTCAGCCAGCAGATGTCGTTCCAGGCAACCCACGACGCGTTGACCCACCTGCCCAACCGGGTCCGCCTGACCGAGCACCTGCAGGCCTCGCTGGAGGCCGCCGGGGACGGCGGCCGTTCGCTCGCCGTGATGTTTCTCGATCTCGATCGATTCAAGATCGTCAACGACACGCTCGGCCATGATGCCGGCGACCAGTTGCTGCGCGAGGTGGCCCGTCGATTGAAGGCCTGCGTCCGCGAAGGCGACATCGTGAGCCGTCTGGGTGGCGACGAGTTCGTCATCGTGATGCGCTCGGTCGGCCAGCGTGCGGCCGTGCAGCAGATGGCCGCCAGACTGTTGCAGGCATTTCACGATCCGTTCTGCGTCGATGCCTCGGAATTCTTCACCAGCGCCAGCATCGGCATCGCCCTGTTCCCGGAGAACGGCACAACCTCTGAAATGCTGTTGAAGAACGCCGATGCCACCATGTACCGGGTCAAGGCGCAGGGCAAGAACAACTACGGCTTCTACGACGAGCGCACGGACCATCGCGCGGGCGAGCGCCTGAGCCTGGAGACCGAAATGCGGCACGCCCTGGATCGGGGGGAGATGGTCGTGCACTACCAGCCGCAGTTCAGCGCCGCCGACGGGGCGATCACCGGGTTCGAGGCCCTGGTGCGGTGGTTGCATCCCGTCCGGGGCCTGCTGGCGCCGAACGACTTTCTGCCGCTGGCTGAAGAGACCGGGTTCATCGTCGACATCGGCGACTGGGTCATGGCTGAGGCCTGCCGCCAGAACCGGGCCTGGCAGCAGGCCGGCCTGCCGAAGGTCACCATGGCGGTGAACATCGCGCACAAGCAGTTCATGCGGCCGGCCTTGGTCAACGACGTCAGGCGCGTGCTCGAGAAAACGGGCCTCGAGGCCCGGTTCCTCGAACTCGAGTTGACCGAAGGCATCCTGGCCGACAACGCGGTCGATGCCGCACGTCGATTGACCGAACTGAAGCAGGTCGGTGTGAAGCTCTCGATCGACGACTTCGGCACCGGTTATTCGTCGCTGTTCTACCTGAAGAACTTTCCGCTCGATGGCGTCAAGATCGACCGCTGCTTCATCAAGGACCTGGAATCCGATCCGCGCGACGCCGAGATCAGCGCCGCCATCATCGCCATGTCGCACAGCCTCAAGCTGAGCGTCCTCGCCGAAGGCGTGGAGACGACCGGACAACTGGATTTCCTGCGCCGAAAGGGTTGCGACTCGATCCAGGGTTTCCTGTTCAGTCCGGCTGTCAAGGCCGACGCGGCCGAAGCCTTCCTGCGCGAATCAGCAGCCAGCAGGTGTCGGGTGGCCACGCCGACGGCGGCGTTCGGCCGGCCCTCGGCAACCGCCACAGCCCCGGTACCGCACTGAGCGTACAGCGCGTACAACGCGTAAAGCGCGAAAGCGGGCGGCTTCGAACAGCCACTGCAGTGGCTGTGGACGGCCGCAGGCAACGGCTGCCGTGGGAAGTCCAATGCGCCCCTCAGGCCGCGCACCGCCGCACCGACCACCAGCCGGCTGCGGTGTAGACCCGGATTGCCGAGCCGATCTGGAGTGCGCTCAAGCGATGGCGCCACCTTCGTCGGCGTCACCATCGCCGCCGTCGCCCGAGGGGGCAAGACTAGACTCGGGCCTCTTACCGCCGAACACCTTGAGCCCCGTGTTGCCCGCCCCCCGTGAACCTTGGCCACTGTTCGACCCGCCGCTGCTTGCGGTGATGCAGGCTGCACGCGAGGCCATGGTGACCGTGGACGCCCAGCAGCTCATCGTGGCCATGAATCCCGCTGCACAGCGCATGTTCCGTTGCGAGGCCACGCCGCTTGTCGGGCAGGCCCTGTCGGCGCTGATACCGCAAGGGTTGCGCCCGGCTCATGACGAGCAT
Source organism: Rubrivivax sp. (assembly GCA_016707445.1). Lineage (GTDB taxonomy): Bacteria > Pseudomonadota > Gammaproteobacteria > Burkholderiales > Burkholderiaceae_C > Rubrivivax. The sequence continues at coordinate 264,606 of JADJHR010000001.1, read as the reverse complement.
GTACGCCGCTTTGTGGCATCGGGAGCTGCCGAGCACAGCCGCTGCGAGGGCCTGTCGATCCAGGGCTTGCGCAGCGACGGTGAGGTCTTTCCGGCCGAGGCCAGCATCTCGCGCATCGAGTTGCGCGCGGGCAATCAGGTGCACCCCTTGTTCGTGGCCTTGATCCGCGACCTCAGCCACGAGCGCGCCCTGCAGGACGAAGTGGCCTCCTTGTCCGGACGCTTGCACGGGCTGCTCGAGCTGACACCGATCGCAGTCTGGGTCTGTGAAGACGAACGCATCACCTATGCCAACCGTGCGGCCTGCGTGCTGGCCGGTGTGGCAGTTGGGAGCGACCTGGCGGGACGGCGCCTGGCCGAGCTGCTGGACCCGGGGTCGCATGCGGCGCTGCAGACACAGATCAACGCGGCGCTGCGCAAGCAGTCCAACGGTGCTGCCGTGGAGGGCACGGTGGTGCGCGCCGATGGCGAGCGGCGCGAGGTGGAGATCCGAAGCTCGACCCTTCCGGGAACTGCCGCCGCCGTGCATCTGCTCATCACCGACGTCACGCCGCGGCGGCTTCAGCAGCGTCACGAGCACGCACGCCGGCTCGAGTTGCGCCGCCTGTCTGCCAACCTGGTCGACGCGCGCGAAGATGAGCGCCGGCACCTCGCACGCGAGTTGCACGACGAACTCGGGCAACGCCTGAGTGCCCTCAAGCTGTCGCTCAAGCGGCCCGGCGACACGATTGCGCATGCCATCGCCATGGTCGACGAGATGGTGATCGCGATGCGTCGGATCGCCGCCAACCTGCGCCCCTTGATGCTGGACGACCTGGGGCTGGACGCGGCCATCGAAACCCTGGCGCGCGAGACGGCGGCGCAGCTGGGCATCGAGATCAGCGTCGATCTGCAATGCAGCCGAGCGGCGCTTTCCGAGCAGACCACGATCGCGCTGTACCGCATGGTGCAGGAAGCGCTGACGAATGTCGGTCGTCATGCCCAGGCTGGCGCGGCCCGCATCACGCTGCGCTGTGTCAAGCAGGAGATCGTGCTGTCGGTGCGCGACGACGGCATCGGCTTCCCTGACCGCTCGGCCCTGCACGACGGCCGCTTCGGCCTGCTGGGCATGCGCGAGCGCGTGCACATGCTGGGCGGCAGCTTCAACATCGACAACCCCGTCGGCGGCGGCGGGCGCATCACGGTGCGACTGCCACTGGCTGCCGCCACGCCATGACCCTCGTGTCCACGCCCCAGGGCCTGCATCTGCTGCTGGTGGACGACCACACCACGGTACGCGAGGGTCTCAAGCACATCCTGACCTGCAGCGACGCCGGCTGGACCGTGGCCGAGGCCAGCTCGGGTTTCGGCGCTCTCGATGCCCTGCGCCGCGCGCGCTTCGACCTCGCGATCGTCGACTTGTCGATGCCCGGCATGAACGGGCTGGACCTGATTGCGCGCGTGCGCGCCGAGTTCGCGCAGCTGCCGCTGCTGGTGCTGACCATGCATGCCGAGGATGCGTACGCGCTGCGCGCCTTCAAGGCCGGCGCAAACGGCTATCTCACGAAAGACAGCGCGGCCGACGAGTTGATCCAGGCCGTGCACAAGGTGGCGAGCGGCGGCGCCTACGTGAGCGCGGCGCTGGCCGAACGCGTCGTGATGCAGCTCAACAAGCCGGCCGACGAACCCCCGCATGCGCGCCTGACCACACGCGAGTTCGACATCCTGCAGCGCCTGATCGCCGGCCAGCGTGCCACCGACATCGCACGTGCGCTGCACCTGTCGCACAAGACGATCAGCACGCACAAGACACGCATCATGGCCAAGCTGTCGCTGGACAGCACGGCGGCACTGATCCGCTACGGCCTGACCCACGGTCTGCATGCCGATGCGCTGCCGGGCGACGGCGCTGAACGGCCTGCGGGCTGGAGCACCGACTCCGGGCTTGGTGAATTGTTCTGAGACACCGCGCGGTCGTGGCGCCGCGCGCACCGGCATTGCGCACACTCAAGCGATGCTGCGCAGGTCCGCGAAGAATCGGCTCTGGCGACGTGATCGCCTTCCCGTTTGCCTCCAGGAGCGGCCATGAACGATCTGAGCCCGATCAACATTCCCTTTCAGTTGCCCACCTTCCTGCAGTCGGGCCCCTGCAAACAGCGTGCACGCTGAACCGGCAGGCCAATGGCTTGACATTCACGGAGTCGAACGATGGGGCAGGTTTCAGCGGTGACGCACCCCACTGCAAAGGGCCAACGCAGGGTCGATGTCGCGACCGGCAAGACAGCGACCAAGCCGCGGCGCCAGCGGTCTGCCGCTGCGCTGGCGCACGAACTGCAGATGAATCAGGCCGAGCTGGAGGCTCAGAACCAGACCTTGCGGCACACCCAGTTCGAACTCGCAGCCGCGCGCGACCGCTGCGTGGACCTGTACGACTTCGCGCCTGTGGCCTACCTCACGCTGAACGAGACAGGGTTCGTGGTCGAAGCCAATCTCACGGCCGCCGGCTTGTTCGGACGGCTGCGGCCGGAACTGATCGGCCAGCCCTTCGTGCGCTTCATCGCGCCGGCTGCAGCCGAAACCTGGCAGCAGCACCTGAGCCACGCGCTGCAGCAGACCGGGCCGCAACGGGTCGAACTCGCGCTGCGCCGACGCGGCGGTGACATCCCGCTGGTGCAGCTCGACAGTCTGCGCAGCGACGGCACCGACGGCCAGCCCCTGCTGCGCGTCACGGCGGTCGACCTGACGCAGCGCCACTTGGCCGAGACAACCCGGCAGGTTGCGCAGACCGCGGTGCTGACCCGTGAAGCCGAGCGCAGGCGCGTGGCGCGCGAGTTGCACGAAGATCTCGGCCAGCGACTGAGCGCGCTGAAGATGGAGATCGCGCACCGTGGCAAGGTGCTCTCGCTGCCCCAGGCGGCGCAGCGCACCGTGACCCTGCTCGGCACCGTGGACCAGGCCATCGCCACGGTGCGACGCATCGCTGCCGACCTGGGGCCACCCATGCTCGACGACCTCGGCTTCAACGCGGCGATCGATGCACTGGTGCGTGATACCGCCCGACGCAGTGGTGTGCACATCACGCAGCGCACCGACGAGGACGAACCCTCGCTCGGACCCGACGCCTCGGCCGCGTTGTACCGCATCGTGCAGGAAACGCTGGCTGCCCTGGTTTTGCGCAGCGGTGCCCGGGAAGTGGGTCTGCACCTGCACCAGGGGCGCGACGAATACCGCCTGACGCTCACGCACGACGGCGTCGAAGAAGCGGCGCTGGGCAACACCAACGCAACCTGGCGGGGCCTGGTGCACCTGTTCGGCGGCCGCATCGACAGCGGGCGAATCGACGATCGTGCATCACGCCTCGACGTGCGCCTGCCGCTGCTGGCCTGGCCATCGCAGTCACCCTGAGCGATCACGCTGCCGGGCCGGATGGCCTTGTAGCGCCCATTGGTCACGCGGCGGCGTTCGCCGGCGCCGCCGCCCTCTCAGCTGCGCAGAAGCCGCGGCAAGGCGGGCAAGGCCGGCTGCGGCGGAAACAGCGCGCGCGCCACACGCTCGGAGTCGAGCCCGAAGGTCTCGGCCCAATGGGCCCCCAGGCCCACGTGCAGCGCAGCCAGAAGCGCATCCAGCGCCTTCAGCTGGTTGGCCAGGCGCGGGGCTTGCGCGCTGTGCGTGTCCCAGCCGCCGGTTTCGAGCATGGCGATGCGCGGGCCCGCCGGCTGCACCAGAAAGCGCGCCGCCAGCTCGCCCAGGTCGGCCGGGCTCTGGCGCAGCGCCGGCCCGGCCATGCCGCGCGCCTGCAGCGCCGCCGTCCACATCGCATGCAGCTGCGCGTCGGTTGCGTACAGCTGCTGCACGCGTTGCAGCAGATCTTCACTGGCCGGCCGCAGCGCCGAGGGCGCATAGGCATTCACCTCGGCTGCGCCGCGCAGCGCCGGCGGCGGGGTGTCGGCGACGAAGTGGCGCGCCAGCGCAACGACATCCTGCTGGCCGTAGCCACTGCGCACGCCCAGCGTGTGCAGCTCCAGGACTTCTCGCGCCAGGTTCTCGTTCAGGCCCCGTGGGCGCGCGGGGTTATTCCGGGCGGCGCGTTGGCCGATCGCACTGTCGGGCCCCAGAGATGACAAACGGTGCGGGCGTGGTCAGCGCACTTTGCACGCGGGCATCGACGGCCGAGCGGTAGCAGGCCTGGGTCTGCCGGCGCTGTTGCTGGCGCAGCATGGGGTCGGTGTCGGCGCCGGCCTGGCGCAGGGCGCGCTGGTAGTCGACGTACTCGATCACCAGCGCCGCGCTGCCAGGCTGGGCTTGCCAGGGCGGCGTGGCCGGTGCGTAACGATCGAACTGCGCGAGCAGCCAGCCCGGGGGTCGGCAGGCAGGAGCTCGCCGCTGCGAACACCGAGGCCGAAACGGTTCAGCGCCACGGCGGCAGCAGTTCGCTCTGGGCTGGTGGGCATCGAATCTCCGTTCAGGCCGGCGGGCAAGTGCTGAATGCTGGGGCGCCAATGTCACCGGCATGTGTCTGTCGCCGCGGCGACCGGGTGGTGGCCGCGATTGCAGCGACACTTGGGCCCGCGACCACAGCAGCACCCGCCCCCATGTCAGACGCATCGCTCGACGCCACCCCAGCCGACCGGCCCCGGCTGGTCTACCCCTTTTCCGAACTGCCGACCCGGGCCCAGCGCCTGCAGGTCGCCCCCGGTGTGCACTGGATCCGCATGCCGCTGCCTTTCGCACTGGACCACATCAACCTGTGGACACTGGATGATGACAGCGGCTACGCGATCGTCGACACCGGCACGCGCACCGATGACGGCGCCGCCGTCTGGCACGACATCTTCGCGGCCTTGCCCGAGGGGCAGGCGCCGACGCGCGTGTTCGTCACGCACATGCATCCCGATCATGTCGGCATGGCCGGCTGGATCACGCGCAAGTTCGGCGTGCGCCTGTGGATGACGCGGCTGGAATACCTGAGCTGCCGTGTGATGGCCGCCGACACCGGGCGCGAGGCGCCGCCCGACGCGATCCAGTTCTATCGCCATGCCGGCTGGAGCGACGAAGCCATCGAGACCTACCGCGCGCGCTTCGGCAACTTCGGCAAGCTCATCCACCCGCTGCCCGAGAGTTACCGTCGGCTTGCCGATGGCGACGAACTGACGATCGGCGGCCGGCGCTGGCAGGTCGTCGTCGGCAACGGCCATTCACCCGAACACGCCTGCCTGTTCTGCCCCGAACAGAAGCTGCTGATCAGCGGTGATCAGGTGCTGCCCCGCATTTCATCCAACGTTTCAGTCAACCCGATCGAGCCCGATGCCGATCCGATGGGCGACTGGCTGGCGTCGCTGGCCAAGCTCAGGCAACTGGTCAGCGACGACGTGCTGGTGCTGCCGTCGCACAACGAGCCCTTCCGCGGCCTGCACACGAGGCTGGACGCATTGGCCAGCGGCCAGGAACGTGCGCTGCAACGCCTGCTTCGGCGCTTGAGCGAGCCACGGCGCGCGATCGACGTCTTCGGTGCCCTGTTCGCGCGCCAGATCGGCGACGCCGACGTCGGCCTGCTGGGCATGGCCACCGGCGAGAGCATCGCCTGCCTAAACCACCTGCTGCAGCGCGGCGAGGCCAGCGCCGAACTCGACGACGCCGGCGTGCGCTGGTATCGGGCCGCGGCCGGCTGAGTACCCCTGAACCCCATTCATTCCCGCAGGAGACCGTGTTCATGAAGACCCGCATCACCGAGCTGTTCGGCATCCAGCACCCCATCATCCAGGGTGGCATGCACTACGTCGGTTTTGCCGAGCTGGCGGCGGCGGTGTCCAACGCCGGCGGGCTGGGCATCATCACCGGGCTGACGCAGCGCACGCCGGAACTGCTGGCGAATGAGATCAAGCGTTGCCGCGCGATGACCGACAAGCCCTTCGGCGTCAATCTGACCTTCCTGCCCACGGTGGCGTCGCCCGACTACCCGGGCTACATCCGGGCCATCATCGACGGCGGCATCAAGGCCGTCGAGACCGCCGGCAACAACCCGCAGAAGTGGCTGCCGGCGCTGCACGAGGCCGGCATCAAGGTGATCCACAAATGCACCTCGGTGCGCCATTCGCTGAAGGCGCAGAGCATCGGCTGCGATGCCGTCAGCGTCGACGGCTTCGAGTGCGGCGGCCACCCGGGCGAGGACGACGTGCCCAACTTCATCCTGCTGCCGCGCGCCGCCGACGAGCTGAAGATCCCGTTCGTGGCCAGCGGCGGCATGGCCGACGGGCGCAGCCTGGTGGCCGCGCTGGCGCTGGGCGCCGAAGGCATGAACATGGGCACGCGCTTCATCGCCACGCAAGAGGCGCCGGTGCACGACGCCGTCAAGCAGGCCATCGTGGCGGCCAGCGAACTCGACACCCGGCTGGTGATGCGTCCGCTGCGCAACACCGAGCGCGTGCTGAACAACGCCGCCGTCGAACGCCTGCTGGCCAAGGAGCGCGAGCTGGGCGCGCAGCTGAAGTTCGAGGACATCATCGACGAGGTGGCCGGCGTGTACCCGAAGATCATGCTGGAGGGCGCGATGGACGCCGGCGCCTGGAGCTGCGGCATGGTGGCCGGCCTGATCCACGACGTGCCTACCGTCAAACAGCTGATCGACCGCATCATGGCCGAGGCCGAGGCCACCATCGGCCAGCGTCTGCGCGGCTTTGCCGCGGGCTGAGCGGCCCCAGCGCGTCGCAGCGGCCACCACCCTGGAGCATCCGGCATGTCCGATTCAAGCGCCTACACACCGCCCGCCGTCTGGGCCTGGAATCGGCAGAGCGGCGGCAAGTTCACCAACATCAACCGCCCGATCGCGGGGCCGACACACGACAAGGCCCTGCCCGTGGGCCGGCACCCGCTGCAGCTGTATTCACTGGCCACGCCCAACGGCGTGAAGGTGACGGTGATGCTGGAAGAACTGCTGGCGCTCGGTCATGCCGGCGCCGAATACGACGCCTGGCCGATCCGCATCAATGAAGGCGATCAGTTCGGCACTGGTTTTGTCGCCATCAACCCGAACTCGAAGATCCCGGCCTTGCTCGACCGCAGCGGGCCCGAGCCGATCCGCGTGTTCGAGTCGGGTGCGATCCTGCTGTACCTGGCCGAGAAGTTCGGCGCCCTGCTGCCGCCCGCCCCCGCGCAGCGCGCCGAATGCCTGTCGTGGTTGTTCTGGCAGATGGGCAGTGCACCCTACCTGGGCGGCGGTTTCGGCCATTTCTACGCCTACGCGCCGGCCAAGTTCGAATACCCGATCGACCGCTTCGCGATGGAAGTCAAACGTCAGCTCGACGTGCTCGATCGCCGGCTGGCCGAAAGCCCCTGCCTGGCAGGCGACGACTACAGCATCGCCGACATCGCCGTCTGGCCCTGGTACGGCGCTTTGGCCAAGGGCCTGCTGTACGAGGCCGGCGAATTCCTGCAGGTGCAGCAGTACACCCACGTGCAGCGCTGGGCCGACCAGATCGCGCAGCGGCCGGCCGTGCAACGCGGCCGCAGGGTCAACCGCAGCTGGGGTGACCCGGCCAGCCAGCTGCACGAGCGCCACGACGCCGCCGACTTCGATTGAGACCCGCACCTTCAACGGCCTTGCCGACTGCGGCACGAACAGAAGCGAAACTCTTCATGAACCGCCCCTCGACCACCGCCCTTGATCCCGGTGCTCTGCCGGTCGCCACAGCACCCCGGGACGCTGCCGTTGCGGTGAAACCGGTGGCGCTCGGCATCCTCGGGGCGCTCAGCGCGTCGCACCTGATCAACGACATGATGCAGTCGCTGATCCTGGCGCTGTACCCGGTGCTGAAGGGCACGTTCTCGCTGTCGTTCACGCAGATCGGGCTCATCACGCTCACCTACCAGCTCACGGCGTCCTTGTTCCAGCCCTTGATCGGTCTGTATACCGACCGGCGGCCGATGCCGTATTCGCTTCCTCTGGGCATGACGTCGACCCTGTGCGGCCTGCTGTTTCTCGCCTTTGCACCGAATTACGCCACGCTGCTGCTTGCCGCCGCGTTCGTCGGCCTGGGTTCGGCCGTGTTTCATCCCGAATCATCCCGGGTCGCGCGCATGGCGTCCGGCGGGCGCCATGGTTTTGCGCAGTCGATGTTCCAGGTCGGCGGCAACACCGGCAGCGCCATCGGGCCGCTGCTCGCCGCGCTGGTGATCGTGCCCTACGGTCAGCATGCCGTCGCGTGGTTCGCAGGCTTTGCGCTGCTGGGCATCTTCATGCTTTCGCGCGTCAGTCGCTGGTATGCCTTCGGTCACACGACAAGAGGCCGCGCACGGCCCGCACCCGAAGCGTCGCCCTACCCGCGCAAGACCGTGCTCGGCGCCATCGCCGTGCTGCTGGTCCTGATCTTCTCGAAGTACTTCTACGTCGCAGGCCTCGCCACCTTCTACACGTTCTACCTGAGCGAGAAGTTCGGCGTGTCGGTACGGGATGCGCAAGTGCACCTGTTCGTGTTCCTGTTCGCGACCGCGCTGGGCACGCTGCTCGGCGGACCGGTGGGGGACCGGGTCGGCCGCAAGCCCGTGATCTGGTTTTCGATCCTTGGCATTGCGCCGTTCACGCTGCTGCTGCCGCACGCGAACCTGTTCTGGACGACCGTGCTCACGGTCCTCATCGGCCTGATCCTGTCGTCGGCGTTCTCCGCCATCCTGGTCTATGCGCAGGAATTGATACCCGGCAAGGTCGGAATGGTTTCGGGGCTCTTCTTCGGCTTCGCGTTCGGCATGGGCGGTCTTGGCGCTGCCGTGCTCGGCGTTCTGGCCGATCGAACCAGCATCGAATTCGTCTACCAGTCCATCGCCTATCTGCCGCTGCTCGGTGTCGTTGCGGTGCTGCTGCCCAAAAGACCCAGGCTGCCCGCGACACCGGCCGTGGCGTAGCTCGGCAACGATGCTTGCGCGGCGAGGCCCTGACTCACAACACTGAGGCTGCCGACCTGGACGGTGCGGCCACTCGATGGCGTCATCCCCAGGCCCCAGCGCCCAGACTTTCTGGCACCGGCGTCATGGCCGTCAGGTCGGCGCCGTGCCGGCGTGCCGGTCCGACGCCATGGGCCGCGTGTTCGCGAAATAGGCGACCAGCACGAGCGCCAGCACCAGCGCTTGCGCCAGCAGCGTCTGCCAGGTGGGCAACACGCCGAGCACGTCGATGCGCGGAAAGACCACCGGGGTCGCATGCACCCAGCCTGCCTCCTGCAAGGCCGCCATGCCCTTGCCCGCCAGCACCACCGCCAGCACCGCGATCAGCATCGAGCTGGCGGCGAAGAACTTGCCGATCGGCAATCGCGCACTGGTGCGCAGCAAGACCGCCGCGATGATGCCCAGCAGCACGCCGCCGCTGGCCAGGCCTGCAAGCAGCGGCCAGCCGTTGCCGTCGGTCCACAACGCGGCGTAGAACAGCACCGTCTCGAAGACCTCGCGGTACACCGCGATGAAAGCCAGCGAGAACAGGAACCATGCGGTGCGCCGGGTCAGCGCCGACGACATCTTCTGGTGCAGGTAGGTCTGCCAGCGCCCGGCCACGCTCTTGCGGTGCATCCACATGCCCACGCCCAGCAGCACGGCGGCGGCAAACAACGACGACAGGCCTTCGGTCAACTCGCGACTGGCACCGCTGATGCTGACCAGATAGGTGGCGACGAACCAGGTGGCGCCGCCAGCCGCCAGGGCGAGAACCCAGCCGGCGTGCACGTAGACCAGCACGTCCTGGCGCTGCGCCTTGTTCAGGAAGGCGATCATCGCCACCACCACGAGCAGCGCCTCCAGGCCTTCGCGCAGCAGGATCGTCAGCGCACCGACGTAAGAAGCCCAGGCATCGCTTTGCGACGGTGCCAGCGCAGCATCAGCCTGGCTCAAGCAGCGCGAGCAGCTGCTGCGCGCTGGCCTGCACCTGCTCGAGGCTGCCGCTTTGCACGTGTGCGCGGTAGGCCATCATGCCGGCCTCGATCTTCTCGAACAGCGCGTGGTCGCGCGCCGCCAGCGCAGGCTCGACCGGCTCGAAACCGTCGAGATAGGCCGACAACGCGAGCTTGCGAGCGGCAGCGCGATCGCCGGTGCGAACGGCCTCGACGCTTTGTTCAAGCCGGGTCCTGGCAATGGCGGTGCGCTCTTGCGGCGCGGCTTCGACCTGCGCCGGGTTGGCGCGCAGATACGCCGTCAGCTCGCGCGCCACATCGGCGTCGCCCAGGCGCTGCGCCAGCGACTGCTGCGAACTTTGTGTCAGCGCCGCCAGGTCAACAATGGCCTGCCGCGCCGGCGACCCGGGTTGCCACCGCTTGGCGCCGGCCGCCTTGTCGGCATCGCTGTAGGCCAGGGTGCCGACGAAGAAGGCGAGTGCCCAGCGGTCGGCTTCGGGCAAGGCGGCGAAGCTGGACATGGCCGTGCCTTCGACGCCGTTGGTGATGATCTGGTGCAGGGCAAAAGGCGTTCTCTGCGCAGCACGTTCGCGATCCGTCAGATCGGTCGGCGGTGGCTGCAACGCTGCGGCCGACGGCCCATCGGCGTGGCCGCCTGCGCCGTGACAGGCCGAGCACTGCTGCTGGTACAGCACCGCGCCGCGCTGCAGGTCAGGCAGCACGGCAGGCGCCATGACAAACGGATAGGCCTTCTGCACGTCATCGGCCAGGCCGTGCGCCAACTGCGCGATGGCGACGGCTTCGGCCTTGGCGGCCACAGCGGCGCGCAATTGCGCCGCGCGCTGCTGCAACGAGCCCTGGGCGGCTGAGGCGGGCAACTCATCGAGCTGGCGCTGCGCGGTGAGTGCAAATTCCTGCATCTCCGCGTATTCAGAGGCACTGATCACCTTGCCGTCGCGCACTGCGCCGCCGTAGTCGACGGCCAGATAGTCCAGCAGCTGCCACAGCTGCTTGGCCTTGGTCTGCGTGTCAGTTTCGGTGGCCTGCGCGAACGTTGCCATAGCCAGGCCGACGAGCAACACCAGCAGGCTCAGCCAGCGGCTATTTAGCGACATCGAGAGGGGCGCGCGCGTCATCATGTGCGAATGAGAACTGTTTGCATTATTGCGTAAACGGCAAATGGACACCCCACTTTCAAGCAGAACCCACGCGTGCATGTCCGAGATTGCAGGCGCTGCCCATGCCCGGCAGCGGCTGCGGCACGCAAGACGCCGCATTGCCTGGCCACGCACAATGACTTGGCTGCGTGGGCCTGCGGCGCACGCTCAGCAGCAAGAATTTCGCCGCGACAACGCAAGCCTCGGCCGTGGGAGATCCCGTGCCGGACCCCGAGCGTCGGCGCTGAATCCTCGCCGCGCTGATGATTGCCATGATGCTGGCTGCGATGGACACCACCATCGTGTCCACCGCGATCCCGCAGATCGTCGCCGCCCGTGGCGGTGTCGCCTTGTTCGGCTGGGTGTTCTCGAATCGGTGATCTGCAAGGTCATGCGCTGACCGAGGCCGCCGATCACCAGCTGCGGCTGGCCATCTACACGGCCACGCATGATGTGTATGTGGGGCTGACGGCGGTCGCACTGCTGACCGTGGTCGTCGTGCTGTTGACGCCTCGGCACCTCCCCACGGCCATCCAACCCTCGCCGGCCGAAGACGGTTCAGGGCCTGGTCTCGGTGACCGTTGACAACACTCAACCGCAGTGCTGATGATGACCCGGAGACTGCAACGCCGGATGCTGGCCGTGCCACGCCGCGCAACGAGGAGTCGCGATGTCGACCACCGAGGCTGATGACCCCGTGACGACGGCCAAGCCACGCCGAGCGATGTCGTTGCCCGTGGTGGCCGTGCTGGCCTGCGCCATCTTGCTCAGCCTGCTGGGTCTGCAGCTGGCCCTGAAACTGCCGGGCGGTCAGGGCATCGAAGACCTGCTGGGCTGGACCCACCCCGAGGCGGTGGCGGCGGCGCTGTCGCACTGGCGCGGCCTGTCGATGTTGCCACCGGGGTCGCCGGCGCCGCAGCGCTGGCATGTCGAGGCGGCCTACCTGCTGGTCGACACGGGGCTCTTCATGCCGGTCTATGCGGTGCTGCTGCTGATGGGCGCGCACGCACTGCACACCGAGCTTCAATCCGACGACGCGTTGCCGGGTCGCTCCGAGCTGGGTGACTGGCTGCGCCGCGGCTACTTCACAGCAACCGCCGTCGGCGTGGCGCTGCTGCTGGTCGTGGATGCGGTGGAGAACCACGGTGGCGCGGTACGCATCGGCGTCCCCGGCTGGCTGTTCAGCGGCTGCCTGGTGGCCGGCGCGGTCTTCGGGGTGGCGATGTGGACGGCCGCCACCCATGCGCGGGTCGAAGTGCGGCGCGCGGCGTGGTGGTGGTTGGTGCTGGCGTTCGTCGTCGGCGCGCTGCTCGTGGGTCGCGGATTTTTCGGGGCCCTCGAGGCCGGCGGCTGTGCACGCCTCGACGCGGCCGAGGTCTGCCAGTCCTGGGGCAGGAGCGCCCACAGGGCCAAGCCCTGGCTGGTGACGGCTGTCGTCGGCCTGTTAGCCGGCGCCTGGCTGCTGTGGCTCTTTGGAGCCGACCGCGAGTCCGACGAGTTCTTTCGGCAAGACCGGTCGATCGTGCGCGCGCAGCGCGCTGCGCTGCGCAGCGGCATGGCCGCCATCGTCTGGCGCACGCGCTACGTGCTGCTGGCGCTGGCCGCCTACGCCGCCCTGACACTCGGACTGGATCAGTGCCGCGATGTGCTGCTGGCTTTGGCTCGATGGGCACCCGATACGGCCGATGCCACCGCCGCGCCAGGCTGGCAACGCGCCGGCATGGTGGGCATGGTCGCCGTGTCGGTCGCGCTGCTGGTGTATTCGACCTGGTTGTGGGCGCGATTGGCCTGTCGGGTACGGCGCCAGCGCGACGTGGGTGCCCGTGCGCCGGATGCTGCGGCGGCGCTCGTGCAGGCGCGCCTGGGCGTGTTCGCGCGGCAGTGGGCACGCGCCCTGTCGCTGCTGCCGCTGGCCTGCATCTACGCGCTGGTCGCCTTGACCATCAGTGACGCCACCAACGCGGCTTCGGCGCTGTCCGACGACGGCTCGCTGCGCGGTGACCTCGGTCTCACGGTGCTCATGCTGTGCCTCATCGGTTTCGTGGCTGTGGGCCTGGGGGCCGCGTTCCTGGTGTTGCGGCGCGCGATGGCGCTCACGCACGATGCCGACTACTTCAACCAGGCCATGAACCTGAATCGCCTGCTCACCGGCAAGGACGAGACCAGGCGTCAACCCCTGCCGCATGGCCTGCAGCGCATGGTCGATGCATTGGCCTGGGTGAACCCGCGCAGCCTGCCGCTGCTGGCGCTGGGTGGCGTGGTGCTGCTGCGCTTCGGCCTGGCCTGGGACCCCATGGCGATGAGCAGGATGCCGGCTGCGCTGGCGCTGGTGACGCTGAGCCTGGTGGTGGATGGGCGTGGGCGGCGCGCTCACGCTGGTCGAGGTGCGGCACGGACGGCCGTACGGGTTGTTCCTGGTCGCGGCGATCGGCCTGTTGACCTTGCTGCCGATCGGCCTGGCCGACAACCACCTGCTGCCGGTCATGCTGCCGCCGGCGGGCGAGGCCGCGCTCGCGGCCCAGCGCATGCAGGGTTTGTTCGTGGTGAGCGGACTGGCCACGGTGGTCGGGCTGCTCTGGTGGCTGCTGACCGCCGAGTTGGCAGACTGGCGGGTGCCGGCACCCTGGCGCCCGGCGCTGCGCGGTGGCGCGCTGATCGCCGCACTGTTCGTGGCCCTGTTTTCGCTGCGCCTGGCCGACCATGCCGAAATGTCGGCACCGAAGGTCGGTGAAGTGGCCGCTGCGCGGCCACTGCCGATGAAGGTCGACTCGCTCGACACCGCGGTGGCCAGCTGGCTGGCGCAACTGCCGGATGCTGCGTCGCCAGACTCGCCGGCCGAGAAGGGCGATGTCTTCCTCGTTGCCAGCGAAGGCGGTGGCATCCGCAGTGCGTACTGGACAGCGCTGGTGCTGCTCGAACTGCGCGCGAGGTACCCCGACTTCGACCGCCGCAGCTTCGCCCTGTCCGGCGTGTCGGGAGGCGCCATCGGCATCGCCGCCTACAGCGCCTGCCTGCGAGCCTCAGGCGGCGATGGGGTGGCGGCCTGCGTGCAGCGCGGCTTCGGCAACGTCGACCCGCTGTCGCCGCTGCTGTCGGCCTGGCTGTTCGAGGATGTGCTGGCGCGCGTGCTGCCGGTACCGATGGCAACCGATGGTCGCCGCGGCTGGCTGAAATGCAGCCAGCCGGCCTGTGGCTACCTGAGCCGCGTCCAGGGCTTCGAGCGCGAGTGGATGCGCGCCCTGCCGGCCATGGCACAGCCGCTGTCCGCCGTGGGCGGGGACGACGGCCGTTGGGAGCCGCACCTGCTGCTCAACAGCACCTGGGTCGAGTCCGGTGAGCTGGCGTCGGCCGCCAGCCTGAGGGTGGACTACCACCAGTTCCCCGGTGCGCGCGACGTGCAGGCACGCCTGGGTCGAGAGCTGAACCTGATCGGCGGCGCACATGTCGCCGCGCGGTTCCCCTTCATCAACCCCCTGGCGGCGCTGCAACCGGCCAGTGGCGCAGCCCGCGCGTCCCTGCGCGGCCCTGCACCCGGCGACCTGCCGGTGCAAGGGCTGGACGGCCATCTGGCCGATGGTGGCTACTTCGACAACAGCGCCGTCGTGGCGCTGACGCCGGTCTGGCGCCGGGTGAGCGCGGCCCTCAGCCAGCAGGGATGGAAGCGCAGGCTGGTCGTCGTCATGATCCGCAACGGGCAGAAGCCGCCCGCCTGCGAGCAGCCCGATGCGCGCGGCCCCGAAAAACGCTGCATCCTGCCGCCGCGCCTGGCACTGTCGCTGCCGGCGGATCTGGCACACCCGACCCTGCGCCGCAACTGGGGCCTGTACGTCGACGCGCTGGGGCCCCTGGTGGCCGTGCTCAACGTGTCGGGCATCGGTGCGCACGGCCGCCATGCTGCGGCTGACCTGCTCGCCGCAGCCGACCAGGCGGCCCGCGCCGGGGCGCTGACGCGGGTGATGCCGATCGACCAGCTCACCAACGGTGCCCTGCTGCCGCTGGGGTGGTACCTGTCCCCGACCGCGCGCGAGGTGCTGAAGGCGCAGGCCGGGTGCCTGAAGCTCGAGCTGAACGGCAGTTCAGCTGCGCGGCCGACGCATTGCCGCTAGGGTCCTGCCTCAGAGCTTCATGCAGCTGCTGGTTCACGCCTGGATCGGTCGTGTCCCGTGCTCAGGCAAAGCAGCGGCGGCGCGCAAGTCATCGGAAGTCGCGCTGGGGAAGCCGAAGAACTCGAGGTAGGCCGGAATCATCTCGAACAGCATGTCGATGCCGGGTTGCGTCTCGCACCCGCGCCCGCGGGCGGCGCACAGGAACGGCGTCATGGTCGACTGCATCACCACGTCGCCGACGAGTGCGGACGACGCGATGCGGCTCGGGTCGAACGGCAGCGGGTCGCCGTCGCGCATGCCCAGCGGGGTGGCATTGACGACGAGCTCGAAACCGGCCGGATCGTTCGACCCTGTCTCGACGCGCAACGCAGGGTAGTGTGCAAGCAGCCGCTCGCGCAGCGATGTCGCCGCCGCAGCGTTGCTGTCGAAGAGCATCAGCTGCGCAGCGCCGGCCGCTGCGAGTGCTGCGGCAATCGCCGAGCCGACGCCACCCGCACCTGCGACGATGGCGCGCACGCCTTCAAGGGCGCGACCCCTGCGCTGGACGCCACGCACGAACCCGGCACCATCGAACTGGTCCCCGAACCAGCTGCCGTCG
Organism: Rubrivivax sp.; assembly: GCA_016707445.1. Lineage (GTDB taxonomy): Bacteria > Pseudomonadota > Gammaproteobacteria > Burkholderiales > Burkholderiaceae_C > Rubrivivax. The sequence continues at coordinate 248,898 of JADJHR010000001.1, read as the reverse complement.
GGGCGCTTCAACAAGGCGTTGCAGGCGCCGGCGATCCGGGCCGCGGGCGAGGCCTCGGCCACAAGCGACAAGGTGCTCACCTTGTGCGGCATCGTCACCAGCGCACCGTGCAGGTTGGTGACGCGTGCCAGCGTGGCCAGTGCGGCGGGATAGTCGGCGGCCTGCACTCCCATGGGCACGACGACTGCGTCGACCCCGGCTTTCTCGAACCAGGGGTTGTAGATCATCGGCGCCCGGAAACCTTCGGTCGGATGACCGAGGTGGGCGATCAGAATGGTCCGGCCGCTGATCATCGCAAGGCTTCGCCCTGCAACGCGGCGGCGCCGGTCGGATCGCGTTCGATGATCTCGATCATGGCCTGCACGGCAGCGACATAGCCCCTGGCGCCGAGCCCCGCAATCACCGCCGTCGCCGCACGCGACATCAGCGAGTGCTGGTAGATCGCTTCGCGCCGGTGGATGTTCGAGATGTGCAGCTCGATGATCGGCCCGGCGAACATCTTCAGCGCATCGAGAATCGCGATCGAGGTGAACGAGTAGGCGGCCGGGTTGATGACGATGCCGCCCGCACGATCCTGATCGGTGGCCTCGTGGATCCAGTCGATCATCTGGGTTTCGCTGTTCGTCTGCCTGAACTCGACCGGCCGTGCGCCGGCGGCCTGTCGGCACAGGGTCTCGATCTCGGCCAGCGTCGTGCGGCCGTAGATGTCGGGTTCGCGCAGCCCCAGGCGGTTCAGGTTCGGGCCGTTGAGCACGTAGATCGGCTTGAGCATGTGATGTCCTGCGGTACCGGGGTCAGCCCTTGTAGCCCATCACACGCGGCAGCCAGAGCACGGTGTCGGGGATGAACGTGATCAGCGCCAGCATCGCGATCGCGGCCACGATGAACGGTGCGGCTTCACGCACGATCGCGACCAGCGGCTGGCGGGTCATGTTCGCGACGATGAAGAGCAGCAGACCGAACGGCGGCGTCAGCAGTCCGATCATGATGTTGACGACCGCGACCACGCCGAAGTGCACGGTGTCGATGCCCAGCGCCTTCACGGTCGGGATGAAGATCGGCACGATGATGAGCAGGATCGTCGTGCCTTCGAGCAGGCAACCCAGAACGAGCAGGATCGCGTTGACCAGCAGCAGGAAACTGGTCTTCGACAGATGGAAGCCGGCCACGAAGTGCTGCACCGCGACCGGGATGTTCTCTGCCGTGACGACGTAGTTGAAGGCCAGCGCGCCGGCGATCAGCATGCCCACCGAGGTGGTCGCCTTCGCACTGGACAACAGCACGGTGTGCAGTTGGCGGCGCGTCATCGCACGATAGATGACGGTGGCCGCGAACAGCGCATAGGCTGCCGCCGCGGCCGCCGCCTCGGTGGGCGTCATCACGCCGCCGTAGATGCCCACCAGCAGGATGATCGGCAGCAGCAGCGCCGGGATCGCATCGAACGTCACGCGCGGCACATCGCGCAGCTTGACCGGCGGCTCGACGGGGTAATTTCGACGTCGCGAGATCACGGCGTTCATCACCATGAAGGCGGCACCGAGCAGCAGGCCCGGCACCACGCCGCCGAGAAACAGATAGCCGATCGACGCATCCGAGACCAGTGCGTAGATCACCATCGGGATCGACGGTGGAATGATCGGACCGATGATCGCGGCCGACGCGGTGATCGCGGCGGCATAGGCAACCGGGTACCGCCCGGCACGCGACATCATGCCGATGATGATCCGGCCGATGCCCACCGCGTCGGCGATGGCCGACCCCGACATGCCCGCGAAGATGATGTTGGAAACAATGTTGACGTGCCCCAGGCCGCCGCGGAACCGGCCGACCAGGACGAGGCAGAACTTCAGCAAACGATCGGTGAGGCTGCCGGCATTCATCAGATCGGCCGCAAGAATGAACAGCGGCACCGCCAGCAGCACGTAGCTGTTGTACAGGCCGTTGAGGATCTGCTCGGCTGCCGTGCCCGGGTCCAGACCCGCCGCCAGCAGATAGAAGATCGAGGCGGCGATCATCGACAGGCCGATCGGCAAGCCCAGCGCCGCCAGCACGAGCAGGACGATGACGCACATCACGAAGGGTGATGGCATCGTCATGGGATGCGGTCCTCGGGCGGGGCCACGCTGGTGTAGGGCTCCAGGCCACGCCATGCCAGCCACGCCACACGCGCCTGGCGCAGGATGCACACCACGGCGAACACGAAGTAGATCGAATAGAGGTAATCGAAGCGCATGCCGAGATAGGCAGAACGCTCGCGCCGCATGAACGCGATGTAGTGCCAGGTCGCCGGCAGCGAGAGCGCCATCAGCACGATCAGCACGACACAGGCGGTGATCGTGAACACCCGTCTCACCCTCGGTGGCACCACGTTGTAGAGGATGTCGAAGCGCACCTCGTCGGCGTCGGCGACGATGAACGAAGCACCCCACAGCACGACCCAGACCCAGCACAGCACCGTGACCTCCTCGGTCCAGCCGAGTGGTCGGTTCAGCACGTATCGAAAGACGATCTGCAGCAGGAACGAGCCGAACATCGTCGCGATCAGGGCGACCGCGACGTTGTCGGCCAACCGGCGCAGCCCCGGGCGCTTTGCAGCGCCGCCGGCGGGTGCGGACGCGTCGGGCAAGGGCACCGGGCGTCCGGGCTACAGCGCGTTGATGCGCTCCATGGCGCCGCTCGGCCAGTCGCGCCCATATTTTTCGACATAGCGCTTCTGGGCGAAGGTGCGAAACGCGTTGACGTCGGGCGTGTAGACCTTCTTTCCTTCGGCCTTCAAGGCGGCGATCACCTCGCCTTCCTTGCCCTCGAACTTGACGGTGTAGTCGCCGATCGCCTTTTCTGCCGCCGCACGCAAGCGCTGCTGCTGATCGGGCTTGAGTGCGTTCCATGCCTTCGACGAGACCGTCATCACGTCGAAGCCGATGACGTGGCTGGTGAGTACGAACTGGGTCGTGACTTCGTCGAACTTCATCAGCTTGCTCAGCAGCAAGGGGTTGTCCTGACCGTCGATGGCACCCGTCTGCAGCGCGGTGTAGACCTCGGCAAACGCCACCGGTGTCGGGTTGACACCGATCGACTCACCGAGGAACTGCCAGAACTCGCCCGGCGGCATGCGCAGCTTGATGCCCGACAGATCGGCGGGGGTGCGGATCACGCGGTCGGGCTTGAGGTTGACCTGGCGGGCACCGAAGTAGACGGGTGCGATCACCTCGATGTCGAGCTTGTCGCGCGCCATCTTGATGAAATCCCGGCCCACATCGCTATTGAACGTCTTCTGCAGGTGCGCAGCGTCGCGGAACAGATAGGCCGACGTCAGCAACGACCAGGCCGGCAACTGCTTGGAGATGTCCTGCGGCGCGAGGTTGGCCATCTCCAGGTTGCCGCGTTGCAGCGCCACGAGTTCGGTGCCCTGCTTGAACAGGGTGTTGCCCCAGAACGGCTCGAGCACGAAGGCGCTCTTCATGGCCGCGCCGAAGGCCTTGTAGGCGTCGGCGCGAAGATCCTGTTCGGTGAAGGCCGCGCTGAGCCGCATCTTCGGCAAATCCTGCGCCCAAAGGCGGGCCGCAGCCGTCAGGGCCAGCGTAGAGGCACCCGCACGCAGCATCGTGCGGCGCGCAATCTTGGTCGTCATGTCGGTCTCCTCGAATCGATTCAGCGGGCAGGCGGTCCGAAGCGGCCTGTAATCAGACGATAGCCAGTTTATCGAACAAAAACAATCGGCTCCGACGATCAATCGTAAATCGGTCAACCGCGTATGATCAAGCTGCCAAGCTGGGGCAGCCTCGATGCCACGGCGACGAACGAGCACCAAGGTGATGCTGGACGAAGCCCGGTCGACGGAGTCCGTCGGCGAGAAGACCTATCAGCGGATACGAGCGGACATCGTCTGCGGCAGGCTGCCGCCCGGCGGTCGGCTGACGCTGGACCGGATGCGTGACGCCTACGAGGCCAGCGTCGGCACGCTGCGAGAAAACCTGAACCGCCTGTCGTCGGAAGGCCTCATCGTCGCCGACGGGTCGCGTGGCTTTCAGGTCACCCCGATCTCGGCAGCCAACCTGCGCGAGGTGGCGGCCATGCGCTGCCTGCTCGAGTCGCATGCCCTGCGCGAGTCTTTCGAGGCCGGCGACATGGAGTGGGAAGGCAGCGTCGTTGCCGCCCATCACAAGCTGGGGGCGATGGAACGCCGCATGAAGGGGGGCGAACGGTCTCAGGCTCAGGTGTGGAAGCAGTACGACCGGGAATTCCACCGCGCACTGATATCGGCCTGCGGCTCGCAGGTCCTGATGGAGACCCACGCCGTCATCTACGACCGCTACCTGCGCTACCAGATGGTGGCTGCGGTGTACCGCGGTGACGTTGCATCCGGCGAGCACCGCCGACTGCTGGACTGCGCCTTGAAACGCGACTGGATGGGCGCGCAAAGCACGCTGACGAAGCACGTCAATGACTGCGTGAAGCACATGATCGACAAGCGTCTGGTCGTGTGACCGGTAACTTGCGAACAACCGTGACGGTCGACTGAACACCCCAGGGCCGGAGGCTGACCTGGGCGGCGGAATGCGACGCCAGCCAGGCCTGCCAGGCCGGCCACCACGAGCCCTCGTGCTTGTGCGCCGCGGCAAGCCAGTCGTCGGGTGCCAGGTGCGGGTCGACCAGGCGCCGCGTGCGCATGCGGTAATGGCGCTTCGGGTGCACCGGGCCGGCCACGATGCCGGCGTTGTGGCCGCCCGAGGTCAGCAACAACGTCACTTTGAAGCGTCTCGCCGCCGGGCTGCTCCGCCTCGAGCTGCAGGCGGGAGACCTGCAAAGACGATCTGGACAACGGTGCGACGCCCCTGAGCCGGCTCGGCAAATGCGCTGTGGGGACGCGGCGGCGCTGCAAAGCGCTCAACGTCAGCTGCGCCGAGCGCCATACCAGCGCTTCGTTCGATCTGGCTGCTTTCTGCTCAGCTCGCTGTTCGGCCTTGCCGCTTCTGGCGCCGTGACGTGGCGAGCCCTGCAAGCGCGAGCCCCAGCAACGTCAGGGTCGCCGGCTCGGGGATGGCAGCTGTCGCCACTTCGAAGTTGAAGCTATCGGAGGCCCCGTCTCTGAACCCGTAGGCAACGTTGTCGAACGCTCCGAAGAATTGCGTTCCGGCGTACCCGTTGCCGAGGAAGGGCGACAAGCCAACAACCTCCGCCGTGTCACCGAGGCAATTCGTTTTGAACCAACTCAGCGTCTCGTAAGCCGAAGCGTTGGCACAGATGCCCGTACCGTCGCTGCTGTTCCACCAAAACTTGTCGTTCAGGATGTCCGAACTTACCCAAGTGTCCTGCGCTGCCCCCCCGCTGGTTCCGTTGTAGGCACCTTCCCAGATGAGGTACCCGCTGCCGTTCGCGCTGGTCACGTACATCCCGAAGGCGGGCGTCGTAAATGCCGGCGTGGTGGAGCTGCTGGAGACGTACCAGTCGAAGGAGAGCTGGTTCAAGCTGCTCAGCGGCGTAGCGGTGGTGAGCTGGTACCACCACTGCACCGTGGTGACACCTTGGTCATAGAGGCCGATCTCGGCGGAACCGTTGCCGAGATGAGGAAATGCTGCGGTGATGGCACCATAGGGTGCCGGCGAACTGGTCCCGTAGGTATACGTTTCCCACCCCTTCAGGTCCGCCGGGGTGACAACCGTCGCGGAAACCGAGCTGCTCGCGAGGGCGGCGGTGAACAAGACAAGACCTGCGGTGATGCGAGGCATTAGGGCTCCTGAATTCGTTGAGGAAAACATCTTCAACCAAAGTACCGAACGCCGCCCTTTCGATGGTGCCGGCTGTGGACGTTTTGGTGACGATCTCCGATTTTCGGGTTCAGGAGAGCATGCAATAACGAAGCCGGATATTTTTTTTATTGAAGAATCAAGAACTTAACATGAAAAGATAATTCCACTGTAAGACATCTCGACAACGGAGTTTCGAGGTCTACCGCCGGCACGTATGCACGCTGATGCGGCGTATGGACGTTCCGCCGCCGGCCTGGCAGGGGCCTCGGATAAAAGCAAGCTTGACCGCAGCCCATCCACGAGCCGCTGCGTGTTCAATCAAGCGGAGCCACCTGTCGGCTCGCGGGCGCGGGCGGGGGTGATCTGCCGGAACCCGGCGTCTGGCTCGTGGATGCCTACGGCCGCTGCCGTGCCGCGATGTCAGCGACGAAGCAGCTGAAAGCGTCGAGCAGCGGCGCACCGTCGAAGGACGAGCCCTCCAGCATCGCCAGCGCCTGCACGGTGGCTTCCAAGGTCGAGACCTGATCGGCGCGCCGCGCCGCGCGGATCGCGCGGTAGCGCGTGGGTGCTGGTGCGTCCAGCTGCAGCCGTGGCAGTGCGGCCAGGGCCGGGTGCTCGAGCAGCATGCGCAAGCTCTTGCGCCACGTTGCGTCCAGCACCACCAGCCGCAGGGGCGCGCCCGCCATGATTTCGGGTGCTTCCGGCGCGGGCGCGGCCGGCACGTCCGGGTACAGCAGCCGCGTGTCGCGCCCGGGGCGATACAGCAAGGCCTGCAGCGCCCCGGGGTCGAACTGCTCGCCGACGACCACGTCGCAATGCACCAGCGACAGACGCAGCAGCGTCACGCTGTTCTTAGGCTGGCGCTGTTCCTGCGGGTGCTGCAGCACCAGCACCTCGGTGCGGTGGGCGATCGGCCGTGCCAGCGCGCACAGGCAGCGCCCCTGCGGCCGCTGGCAGCGCACGCAGGCCGCGCGGCAGAAGGTTGACGGACCGGTCACGCGGGAATGGTCGCACGCCTGTCGTCATCGGCCGCCCAGACCAGCGGTGCAAGGCGCTATCGACGACCGCAACGGGCTTGGCCAGCGCGCCATCCGCGCTGTCGTTGTGTGTCGGCCGCGATGGCAGTGCTAACGCCTGGGTACCGCGCCAGAAGAATGGGACGTGGCACGGTCCGAACGCGGCCAGATGAAGGGCACCGATGTTCTCCGAGCGTGCCGACCTGTTCTCGGTTGGGAGTTAGAAATCCCCGGCAAACCGACCGGCACATCCAAAACGTCAACGCGTATCACGGGCGGTTCAAGGAAGGATGCGCCGCTTCAAGGGCGTCGCAACCTCATACCTGCCCAACTACCTCGGCTGGTTCCGGGCGCTGGACCGCAATACCCGATCCGGCGCCAAGCCCGCCTCGCTGTTGACCTTGGCCGTCGGTACATGGCGTCATCGTCAGCTGACGCGAACAGAGCCTGTTTCACGAATTCGATCGTGACTCGGTCAACCACGCGTCTATCGCTGCCGAACATAGTCACCGGGCGCGTCGCCCAGCACCGGCAAGCCGCTTTTCGCCGCCCCCATCGCCGGCGGCTTGACCTGGGCGCCGGAATGCGACGCCAGCCAACGCTGCCAGGCCGGCCACCACGAGCCCTCGTGCTTCTTCGCGGCCGCCAGCCAGTCGTCGGGTGCCAGGTGCGGGTCGACCAGCCGGCGCGTGCGCATGCGGTAGTGGCGCTTGGGGTGCACCGGGCCGGCCACGATGCCGGCGTTGTGGCCGCCCGAGGTCAGCAAGAAGGTCAGGTCGTCCGAGCGCACCAGGTTGTCGACCTTGTAGACCGACTTCCAGGGTGCGACATGGTCGGTCTCGGTGCCGACCACGAACATCGGCACGCGGATGTCCGACAGCCGGATCAACTTGCCGCCAACCGGAAAGCGGTTGCCCGCCAGTTCGTTGTCCAGGTACAGGCGGTACAGGTATTCCGTATGCATGCGCCAGGGCATGCGGGTGCCGTCGGCGTTCCAGGCCATGAGGTCGATCATGGCCTCGCGCTTGCCCTTGACGTACTGATCGATGATCGGCTGCCACAGCAGGTCCGGCGCGCGCAGCAGCACGAAGGCACCGCCCATCTGCCGGCTGTCCAGCACGCCCTTCTTGCTCATCGTCGCTTCCAGCGTGGCCAGCTGGCTGGGGTTGATGAAATAGGCCAGCTCACCGGGCTCGCTGAAGTCGGTCTGCGCCGCGAACATCGTGAGCGACGCAAGCCGCTCGTCGCGGTCGCGCGCCAGCGTCGCCGCGCCGATGCTCAGCAGCGTGCCGCCGATGCAGTAGCCCACCGCGTGCATCTTGCGCTTCGGCACGATGGCCGACACCGCATCCACCGCGGCACGAAAACCCAGCTCGACGTAGTCGTCCATGCCCAGGTTGCGGTCGTCCTCGCCCGGGTTCTTCCACGACACCATGAACACCGTGTGCCCCTGGTCGACCAGGTACTTGACGAGCGAGTTGCGCGCACTCAGGTCGAGGATGTAGTACTTCATGATCCAGGCCGGCACGATCAGCACCGGCTCGGCGCAGACCGTCTTGGTGGTCGGCGTGTACTGGATCAGTTCGATCAGCGCGTTGCGCAGCACCACCTTGCCCGGCGTCGCGGCCACCACCTTGCCAAGCTCGAAATTCTCGGTGCCCGCCGGCGGCTGGCCTTCGAGCAAGCGTTTCACGTCTTCGGCCAGGTTCTGCAGGCCGCGCACCAGGTTCTGCCCCTGCTCGGCCTTCGTCAGCGCCAGCAGTTCGGGGTTGGTGGCCAGGGTGTTCGACGGCGACGTGGCGTCCAGCAGCAGGCGCACTGCAAATTCGAGCAGCTGCGCGTGGCTGTCGCTGACACCGTCCACATCGTGCAGCGCCGACTTCATCAGCGCCACGTTGTTCTGGTAGGCGCGTGCGTAGACGTTGAACGGAAACTGCGACCAGGGCTCGGCCTGGAAGCGACGGTCGGGCTTTTCGCCCGTGTCGGGCAGGCCGTCGGACGGCGCCAGCGGCGCACCGCCCAGCGCGCGCAGCACAAAGGCCCAGGTGTCGTTGGCGCATTCCAGCGACTGCTGGCGCAGCTCGGCGCGGCGCGCAGGCGACAGGGCCAGGTGCATCGCCCAGTCGGCCCAGGCGGTGGTGAAGGCCGTGGGCGCGAGGCCGGCGGTCATCTGCGCCATCTGGGCGCGGAACTCACGGTCGAAATCCTGGGTGCGGGGGGTGGATGGGCGGCGGCTGGCCATTTGAGCTCTCCCGCTACGCCGGCGCGTGCCAGCCGGCGTCGACCCACAGCTCGCCGCTGACGGCAGCGTTGGCCAGCATGAAGCAGATCGCGTCGGCGATCTCGTCGGGCTGGATCAGGCGGCCCAGCTGCGTATAGGGCAGGATGTTCTTGGCCACGTAGTCTTCACCCATCGCGCGCACCATCGGCGTGTCGGTGAAGCCGGGGTGGATGACGCTGCAGCGCACGCCGTAGAACATGGCCTCTTTCATGATCGTCGCTGCCGCGCCTTCGAGTCCGGCCTTGGTGCTGGCGTACGAGATCTGGCCGCGATTGCCCTGCGACGAGATCGACCCGATGAAGACCACCGAGCCCTGGATGCCTTCGTCGGGCCGCCAGCGCTTGAGGCCGCGCGCGGCGCGGTCCTCGGCGATGCGGCCGATCATCTCCAGCGACCAGTACACGGGCGCGATCAGGTTGACGTCGACGACCTGCTTGAACTGCTCCAGCGGGTAGATGCGGGCCTTGCCGGTCAGCTTGTCGATGCGCACCGACAGGTCGTCACGCGTGATGCCGGCTGCCGGCACGCACAGCGACACCGGGCCATGCTGCTGGCTGATGCGGTCGAAGACCTGGGCCCGAAAGGCCTCGTCGGTGGTGTCGCCGCGGAATGGCAGCGCGAAGCTGCGCCCGGCCTCGGTGTTCAGCGCGTCGGCCACCCCGTCGACTGCGGCGTTCAAGTCCACCAGCGCAACAGCGCCAATGCCGCGTTTTCCCATCGCCGCGGCCACGGCACGGCCGATGCCACTGCCGCCCCCGGTAATGACCGCTGCCCGCTTCGAAAAGTCCATTGCGCCCCCGGATGGTGTTGTTGCAGTGCACCATCATAGGGCAGAGCGGAACCCGGTCAGGCCCGGGTGCTACCCTGATCGCCATCCGTGATGCCGGCCCAAGCAGACCCCCCGCTGTCGACTGCCCCGGCGGCCAGCCAGGCCGCGATCGAAGGTCGGCGTTTCGAACTGCGCGGCGTCGTTCAGGGCGTGGGCTGCCGGCCGCAGGTGCTGCGCCTGGCGCGCGCACTGCACATCGAGGGCTCGGTGCACAACGCCGGCACCGCCGCCGTGGTCCAGGCCTATGGCACGGCAGCCGCGCTGCGTGACTTCGAAGCGCGGCTGCGCGGCCTGGCGCAAGGCGGGCTGCGCATCGACAGCCTGCAGGTCTGCGACCTCGATCCGCCCGACGATCGAGCGTCCGGCTTCCACATTCGCGCCAGCAGCGCCGAACAACCCGGCCTGGGCGTCGCGCCCGACCGCGCCACCTGTGCAGCCTGTCTGGCTGAGACGCTGAACCGCGCATCGCGCCGCCATCGATATCCGTTCACGGCCTGCACCGACTGCGGACCGCGCCTGTCGGTGTTCAGGCAGTCGCCCTACGACCGCGCCAATACGACGATGGCCGCGTTTGCGCTGTGTGCCGACTGCCTGCGCGAATACACCGACCCCGACGACCGCCGCTTTCATGCGCAGGCCATGGCCTGCCCGACCTGCGGACCGAAGGCCACGCTGCGCCGGCTCGACGGCGAGACCGGGGACCTGGCCGCGCTGACATCGATCGACGACATCGATGCCGCTGCCACCTTGATCGATCGCGGTGAGCTGCTGCTGGTGAAGGGCATCGGCGGCTACCAGATCGCCTGCGATGCCGGCAACGACGCCGCCGTTGCACGCTTGCGGGCACTCAAGCGCCGCGAGGCCAAACCGCTGGCCCTGTTGGTGCGCGACCTGGACATGGCGCGCAGCGTGTGCCGGGTCGACGACCTGGCCGCCGCGGCGCTGGGCAGCGCTGCCGCACCCATCGTGCTGCTGCCACGCTGCCCAGCGTCTGCGGTGCACCTTGCCGAGGGCATCGCGCCAGGGCTGTCGACGCTGGGCCTGATGCTGCCGGCCACGCCGCTGCACCACCTGCTGATGGGCAGCCGCCGCACGGCCATCGTGCTGACCAGCGGCAACCTCAGCGACGAACCGCAGGCCATCACGCTGCCCGGCGCCGCAGCGAGCCTGGGCACGGCCGTGACCTGGGTGCTCGACCACGACCGCGAGATCGAACGCCGCCTCGACGATTCGGTCGGGCGCGTCATCGCAGGCACCTTTCGTGTGCTGCGCCGCGCACGCGGCCTGGCACCGGCGCCGCTGCCGCTGCCGCCGGGCTTCGACCCCGACACCCGCGTGCTGGCGCTGGGCGGCGACCTGAAGAACAGCTTCGTGCTCTTGCGCGACGGCGCCGGGCTGCTGTCGCATCACCTGGGTGGCCTGCACGACGCGGCCTGCCGCGCCGACCAGCAGCGTGCACTGGCCGACCACCTGCGCTTCTACGATTTCGACCCCGAGATCGTGGCCTGCGATGCCCATCCGGGCTATGCCTCGACGCAGGCGGCACATGATCGCTTCGGCACACGCGTGGTCGAGGTCGACCACCATCATGCGCACATCGCGGCCTGCCTGGGTGAATGGGGTTGGCCGCTGCACGCCGGCCCGGTGCTCGGCATCGCGCTCGACGGCCTCGGCCTGGGGCACGGCGATGACGGCCGGCCCGAACTGTGGGGCGGAGAATTTCTGCGCGTCGACTATCGCCAGTGCACGCGCCTGGGCCACCTGCAACAGCAGCCGCTGCTCGGCAGCGACCGCGCCGCGCTGCAGCCCTGGCGCAACACCTATGCCCATTTGGTGCGCGGCCTGGGATGGACGCGGCTGCTTGCCGAACACGGTGACCTGGAACTGGTGCGCTTTCTTGCCGCCAAGCCGCGCGCCTTGCTCGATGGCCTGTTCGACCACGCCAAGCTGGCCCCGCCGACCAGCAGTTGCGGCCGCTGGTTCGACGCCGTGGCGGCGGCGATCGGCGTCTGCCGCGATCACGTGGCCTACGAAGGCGAAGCGGCGATGCGGCTCGAAGCGCTGGTCGACGACGAGGCCCTTGCCGATGACGCGCTGCCGCCCTACCCTTTCTCGATCGTGACGCCGGCCCGCGGCCTGCCGCAGATCGACCCGCTGCCGATGTGGCAGGCGCTGCTCGATGACCTGGCCCGGCAGACGCCGGCAGCACACATCGCAACGCGCTTTCACCGCGGCCTGGCTGCCGCGGTAGTGCGCACGGCCGTACCACTGGCGCGGCGGCACGGGCTGACGACGGTGGCGCTGGGCGGCGGTGTGTTCCAGAACCGCATACTTGCCGAACTGGTGCTGCAGGGTCTGGCCGACGCCGGCCTGCAGGCGCTGCTGCCGCAGCAGGTTCCGGCGGGCGACGGTGGCCTGGCCTGGGGCCAGGCGCTGGTGGCACTGGCGCGCCGAGACTGAAGTTCAACCCCGAAGGAAATCAGCATGTGCCTGGGCATACCCGGACAGATCGTCGCCATCACCCAGCCCGAGGCGCTGCTGGCGCTGGTCGACGTGCTCGGCGTGCGGCGCGAGGTCAACATCGCCTGCATCCTCGATGACGGCCAGACGCCGGACGACTGCGTCGGTGCCTGGGTGCTGGTGCATGTGGGCTTTGCGCTGAACCGCATCGACGAAGACGAAGCCCGGCTGACGCTGCAGCTGTTGCAGCAGCTGGGCGATGCGCAGGCCGAGTTCGAGGCCTACAAAGCCTCGGTGACGGCATGAAGTACGTCGACGAGTTCCGCGACCCGCTGGCCGCAAAAGCGCTGCTGCGCGAGATCGACGCCGCCAGCGTGCGGCTGGGCGCAAGCGCAGACCGGCCGATACAGATCATGGAGGTCTGCGGCGGCCACACGCATGCGATCTTTCGCTATGCGCTGAAAGACCTGATCCCGCCGGCGATTGAATTCGTGCACGGCCCCGGTTGCCCCGTGTGCGTGCTGCCGATGGGGCGCGTGGACGACGCCATCGCCATCGCGCAGCAGCCCGGCGTGACCTTCACGACCTTTGGTGACGCCATGCGCGTGCCAGGGTCCAAGGCATCGCTGCTGCAGGCGCGCGCCGAAGGCGCCGACGTGCGCATGGTGTACTCGCCGCTGGACGCGCTGGCGCTGGCCGCGGCGAATCCCGATCGCCACGTGGTGTTCTTCGCGCTGGGTTTCGAGACCACGATGCCGTCCACCGCGCTGACGGTGCTCGAAGCCGAGCGGCGAGGCATCGGCAACTTCTCGCTGTTCTGCAACCACATCACCATCGTGCCGACGCTCAGGGCCATTCTCGACGCGCCGCAGATGGGCATCGCCGGTTTCATCGGCCCCGGCCATGTGGCGATGATCATCGGCACGGCGCCGTTCGAGTTCATCGCGCAGCACTACCGGCGGCCGCTGGTGGTGTCGGGCTTCGAGCCGACCGACCTGCTGCAAAGCCTGCTGATGGTGCTGCGCCAGATCGAACAGGGCCGCGCCGAGATCGAGAACCAGTACGCGCGCCTGGTCGACGCACGCGGCAACGCCGTGGCGCAGGCCGCGATCGCGCGCGTGTTCGAGCTGCGCGATCGCTTCGAATGGCGTGGCCTGGGGTCGATCGAACATTCCGGCGTTCGCATGTGCGAAGCCTATGCACGCTTCGACGCCGAACGCCTGTTCGCGCTGCCCGCTGCGCGCGTGGCCGACCCACCGGGCTGCCAATGCGCCGAGGTGTTGACCGGTGCCATCAAGCCGCGCCAGTGCCGCGTCTTCGGCAACGCCTGCACGCCGCAGACGCCGCTGGGCGCGCTGATGGTCAGCAGCGAAGGCGCCTGCGCCGCCTACTACCAGTTTGCGCGCCGGGAACCGGCGGCGCTGTCATGAGCAGCCGCTGGCAGGGTCAGCGCATCGCCATGGCGCATGGCGCCGGCGGCCGCGCGATGCACGAGCTGATCCGCGAAGTGATCGCGCCGGCCTTCGACAACGAATGGCTGGCGCCGCTGGAAGACCAGGCGCGCCTGCCGTATGGCTTGATCCCGCCCGGCGCGCAGCTGGCCTTCACGACCGACAGCTACGTCGTGTCGCCGCTGGTCTTTGCCGGCGGCGACATCGGCACGCTGGCGGTCTGCGGCACCGTCAACGACCTGGCCGTGGGCGGCGCCACGCCACGCTGGCTGAGCTGCGGGCTGATCCTGGAAGAAGGCCTGGCCATCGAGACCCTGTTGCAGGTGCTGGCCAGCATGGCGCGCTGCGCGCGCGAAGCCGGGGTGGCCATCGTCACCGGCGACACCAAGGTCGTCGAACGCGGCGCCGCCGACGGCCTGTTCATCAACACCGCGGGCATCGGCACCATCCCGGCCGGGCGTTGCACGGGCCCGCAGGCGGTGCGCGCCGGTGACCGCCTGCTGATCAACGGCTGCCTGGGCGAACACGGCATCGCGGTGCTGGCAGCGCGCAACGATCTGGCGCTGCAGATCCCGGTGCGCAGCGACTGCGCGCCGCTGGGTGGCCTGGTCGACGCCATGTTCGCGGCCGTGCCCGGCGACGCCAGGCTGCGCTGGCTGCGCGACTGCACACGCGGCGGGCTGGCCACCGTGGTCAACGAATTCGCACGCGAGGGCCGACTGCAGATCCGCCTGGAAGAGGCCGCGCTACCGCACAGCGACGCGGTGCGCGGAGCCTGCGAGATCCTGGGGCTGGACATGCTGTACCTGGCCAACGAAGGCAAGCTGGCCGCGATCGTGGCGCCCGAGCATTGCGACGCGGTGCTGGCCGCGATGCGCGCCCACCCGCTGGGCCGCGCCGCTGCGGTGGTGGGCGAGGTGCTGGCCGACGGTCAGCCCGGGCTGGTCACGCTGCGTTCGGCCTTCGGTGGCGAGCGAGTCGTCGACCTGCTGCAGGGCGACCAGCTGCCGCGCATCTGCTGATCACGCACCTGCTGAACCGGCACGCCGGGCCCACACCAGCAGCCGGTTGTTGGCCGGCATCAACACCTGTTCGCGCAAGTGCAGGCCGGCGGCCCGCGCCTGGTCGGCAACATCAGCCAGCCGGCGCAGGCCCCATTCGGCATTGCGCGCACGCAGGTCGGCGTCGAAGGCCAGGTTGCCGGGCGCCGTGGGTTCGTCGTCCAGCACATAGGGGCCGTAGGTGATCAGCAGACCCGTCGCACCCAGGTGCCGCGCCGCACCCTGCATCAGCGCCGCGCAGGCGGCCCAGGGCGCGATGTGCAGCAGGTTGGCGCTGAACACCAGGTCCAGCGGCGCCGGTACGCCGGCCCAGGGCGTGCGCAGGATGTCCAGCAGCAGCGGCGGCAGCACGTTGGCCAGGCCCTGGCAGCGGGCGCTGATCGAGGCCAGCGCCTGCGGGTCGACATCACTCGGCAACCATCGCCACTGCGGCAGCGCGGCGGCGAAGTGCGCAGCGTGCTGGCCCGTGCCGCTGGCGATCTCCAGCGCCAGGCCCTGCGCCGGCAGCAGGCGCTGCAGCTCAGCCAGGATGGGGCCGCGGTTGCGCTCGGCGGCGGGGCTGTGCAGGGCTTGCATCACCGATGGCTTGACAGGGTAGGTCGACGCGCGCCAGTCGCCGTCACCAGCGCCGCACGCGCCCGATGTCGACATGCACGAACTGCGAGTCCGCGTAGTAGCCAACGCCACCGCGCTTGAGCAACAGCGCCGCGTCGCGCAGGTCGGCCAGTTTCACGCCGGGCAGCCGGATGTCGATCGCCTGGCCGTCCATGTGCAGGCTGCGCGTGGCCACGCCGCCGCCGCGCGTGGCCTTCAGATGGGCGTTGGTGTTCGGTGAGCGGTAGCCCGAGATCACCTGGAAGGGCTGGCGCGCGTCCAGCGTGACATGCAGTGCATGCAGCAGGTCGTGCAGGTTCGGGTCGATGGGTGCGACCGCGCCGCTGTAGTGGTCGCGCAGGAAGTGGTTCAGCACCTGCAAGGCGTCGGGCCGGTAGTCGGTGCCTGCCGCATAGACGATGTCGATCGTCTCGCGCGTGTGCGTATGCACCATGGCCAGCGCACGCGGCGCCGCGGCCAGGGCGCGACCGGGCAGGCTCAGCACCGGCACGGCGACGGCGGCGGCGCGCAGGCCGTGGTGCAGGAAGGAGCGGCGGTCGAGTTGTTTCATCGTCGGGTGGCGGTCTGGCGCAAGGCGGCGTCCAGTTGCCGGTCAAGCCCATAGACATCATCGTAGAAATGGATCCGGCCATTCTTGACCAGACTCGTTGCGTAGGCGATCAGCACGGGTATCGGCGTGTCGAGCTTCAAGGTGCTCGACGTGCCGGCCGTCATCGCCGCGCGGATGCGGCCGAGGTCCCAGCCGGGCTGCCCTTGCAGCACCCAGGCGGCGAGCGCCTCGGGCTGCTCGATGCGGATGCAGCCGTGGCTGAAGTCGCGCCGCGCACGATCGAAGAGCTGCACCGACGGCGTGTGGTGCAGATAGATGTTCTCGGCATTCGGAAACACGAACTTGATGTCGCCCAGCGCGTTGCGCGGCCCCGGGCGCTGGCGGATGCGCCAGCCGCCGCCGGGCACCAGATCCAGCCGCGCCGTCGACAACGCCGTTTCCACCCGGCCGCCGGGGCCGACGAATTCGTAGCCCTCTTTCGACCAGTGCGCCGGGTCTCGGCGCAGGCGTGGCACCAGTTCGGCGCGCGCGATCGACGGTGGCACGTTCCAGTAGGGGCTGAACTCGATGGCGCGCAGATCTTCGTCGATCAGCGGCGTGCGCGTGACGGCCGCCCTGCCCACCACCACCTTCATCGTCTGCTGCACGCGGATGCGGCCATCCTCCACGGCATAAGCACGCAGCACATATTCGGGCACGTTGATGACGATCATGCGCGGCCCTTGCAGCAGCGGCGTCCAGCGCAATCGCTCGAGCGTCAGTTCGATCTGCCGCACCCGCTGCGCCGGGGTCACCTGCAGCGCGGCCCAGGTGGCGCGGCCGAGCACCCCATCGTCGTCCAGGCCGTGGCGGCGCTGAAAGCTGCGCAGTGCGGCGTCGGGCGGCGTGCCTTCGGCAGCGTCGCCCAGGGCCGTCAGGCGTTCGTGCAGCAGCGCATCGCCGGCCCAGGCTGCGTCTGCATCGGTCTTGCTCTTCGCGGGCCTTGACGGCAGCGATGGCAGCGGCGGCAGTGGCGACGCCCAGGCAGGGTGGGTGGCCAGCACCCGGTAGCGCAGCAGGGCCTCGCGCAACTGGCCGTAGGTGGGCAGCGGTGGCACCGCAGCCTGCACCGCGTCGGCCATGCGGCCGGTGGCCAGCGCGCGCTGTACTTCGGCGGCGGCGTCGAAGGGCACGCGGCGCAGCGGGCGAAAGCCGTGGTGGATCGTGCGTGGGTCAATGCGGCCGAAGTGCAGGTCGTTCAGGTAACGCTGCAGCGCGGCGTCCAGGCGTGGGCCGAGCGCGTCTGCTGCGCTGCCGTCATCGAGTTCGCGCGCCAGGGCATCGGCCCCATAGACGCGCGGGTCCAGGCCATGGCTGGCGGCATCGGCAAGCAGGGCCACGGCCTCGCGTGCCTGCGCGCTCGGACGCGCACCGTCGAACCACGGCGCCGCACCGGCCAGCGTTGGGCCGAGCAGCAGAAGAATGACCAGCAACGCCTGCATACAGCGATTGTGCGCAACGCGCCCGCCATGATTCGCGTCGCCCCGGCCGGGGCCCAGAACCCCGGTCTCAACCTCCATCCGCTGCCGACCAGCCACCGCCCAGCACCCGGTACAGGCCGGTCAGGTTCTGCGCCACCAGCGTCTGTACCTGAACCAGGCCTTGCTGCGCGGCCAGCAGCGAGCGTTGCGCGTCCAGCACTTCCAGGTAACTGGCTGCCCCGTTGCGGTAGCGCAGGTCGGCCAGGTCGTTGCGCCCGTTCTCGGCCCGAACCAGGCGCTGCTGTGCGGCCAGCTGCTCGCCCAAGGTGGCGCGACCGGCCAGCGCATCGGCCACTTCGCGGAACGCGCTCTGGATCGCACGCTCGTACTGCGCCAGCGCAATGTCGCGGCTGACGGTGGCCAGCTGCAGATTGGCCTGGTTGCGCCCGGCATCGAAGATCGGCGCCAGCAACTGCGACGCCAGGCTCCAGGCGAAGTGCCCGGTCTTGAACAGGCCGGCCAGATCACTGCTGGCCTGGCCCAGGCTGCCGGTCAGGCTGATGCTCGGAAAGAAGGCCGCCCGCGCCGCACCGATGTTGGCGTTGGCGGCGATCAGCTGCTGCTCGGCCTGGCGCACATCGGGCCGGCGCGTCAGCAGCTTCGGAGGGCAGGCCCACCGGCAGCTCGGGCAGACCAGCGGCCTGCGCAATCGGCAACGCCGGCGGCAGCTCGAGCGGCAGCGCTTGGCCCAGCAGCAGCACCAGCGCGTTCTCGTCCAGCGCACGCTGGCGCGTGGCCTGGGCCAGCGCCACGCGGGCCGATTCGAACAGCGATTCGGCCTGGCGCAGGTCGACGTCGGAACTGGCACCGTTGTCCACGCGCAGCTGGACCAGCTTCAGCGAGTCCTGCCGCGTGACCAGCGCCTGCTGTGTGACGCGCAATTGCTCGTCATCGGCGGTCAGCGACAGATGGGCGGTGGCCACCGCGGCCACCAGGCTGATCTGCACCGCCTTGCGCGCTTCCAGGCTGGCCAGCACCTGTGCTGCGGCGACGTCGCTCAGCGTGCGCAGGCGCTGGAACAGGTCGAGCTCGTACGCCGTGACTTGCACACCGGCGGTGTACAGGCTGCTGCTGCCCCCGCTGGCGATGGGCTGGCGCGACGCGGCCAGGCCAGCGTTGACCGTGGGCCAACGGTCGGCGTCACGCGCTTGCGCAGTGGCCCGCGCCTGCTCGATGTTGAGCACCGCGATGCGCAGGTCGCGGTTGTTGCGCAACGCCAGTTCAATCAGGCGCTTCAGGCGTGGGTCGTTGAAGAACCGCTGCCAGTCCAGCTGGTCGGCCGGCGTGGCCGTGCTGGCGTTCGTGCTGGCGTTCGTGCTGGTGCCGGCACCCGCGCCCGGAAAGACCGCAGCCACCGGCGCCGCTGGCCGTTCATACGGCGGCGCCATCGACGAGCACGCCGCCAGCAGCAGGGCCAGCAAAGTCGAGACAGCCGCAGCCGCGCCACGGCCCGCCGTCATTGCGGCTCCTTCGGCGCGGCGGGTTCGGCATCGGCCGCGTGCGCATACTTGCGGCGCTGTCGTTCGCTGCCCTTGAAGACGCGCCGCACCAGCACGAAGAACACCGGCACGAAGAACACCGCCAGCGTGGTGGCGCTGAGCATGCCGCTGAGCACCCCCGTGCCGATGGCACGCTGGCTGGCCGAACCCGCGCCGCTGGCCAGCACCAGCGGCATCACGCCCAGGATGAAGGCCATCGATGTCATGACGATCGGCCGAAAGCGCAGGTGCGCCGCCTCCAGCACCGCGTCGACCACGCTTCGGCCCTGCGCGTGCAGGTCCTTGGCGAATTCGATGATCAGCACCGCGTTCTTCGCCGACAGGCCGATGATGGTGATCAGGCCGACCTTGAAGTACACGTCGTTTTCCAGACCGCGCAGACTGACCCCGGCCAGCACGCCCACCACGCCCAGCGGCACGATCAGGATCACCGACAGCGGGATCGACCAGCTTTCGTACAAGGCCGCCAGACACAGGAAGACCGACAGCAGCGAAAAGCCGAACAGGATGAAGGCGGTCGAGCCCGACAGCCGCTCTTCGCGCGACTGGCCGGTCCATTCGAAGGCAAAGCCGGGGGGCAGCTTCGCCGCCAGGCGCTCCATCTCCAGCATCGCGGCCCCGGTGCTCTGGCCGGGCGCCGGTTCACCGGCAATGCGCATCGTCGGGTAGCCGTTGTAGCGCACCGTCTGGATCGGACCGACGGCCCAGCGCGTGGACGCAAACGCGGCCAGCGGCACCGGCTGACCTGATGCGTTGACCGTGTTGATGCGCAGCAGGTCCTCGGGTTGCATGCGCGCCGGTGCATCGGCCTGCACCACCACACGCTGCAGCCGGCCGGCATTGGGGAAGTCGTTGACGTACGACGAACCCAGCGCGGTGGACAGCGCCGCATTGATCGCGTTGAACGGCACGCCCAGGGCGCTGGCCTTGTCGCGGTCGATGTCGAGCTGCAGCTGCGGCGCGTCTTCCAGCCCGTCGGCGCGCACCCCGCGCAGCAAGGGGCTTTGCGCAGCGTCGCCGAGCAGCTGGTTGCGTGCCGCCAGCAGCGCGGCACGGCCGTTGCCACCACGGTCCTGCAGGCGCAAGGCAAATCCGTTGGCACGGCCCAGCTCGGGGATCGGCGGCGGGCTGAGTGCAAAGATGAAGGCATCGCGGATGCCGGCCAGGCCCTCGAAGGCCCGCGCCGCCAGCGCCTGCGCCGACTGCGAGGCCTCGGGCCGGGTGTCCCAGTCCTTCAGCGTGACGAAGGCCAGCGCGGCGTTCTGCCCGCTGCCCGAGAAGCTGAAGCCCAGCACGCTGACCATGCTCTCGACCTCGGGCTGCTTGAGCATCCAGGCCTCGACCTGCTTCATCACCTCGAGCGTGCGGCCCTGCGTGGCGCCGGGCGGCAGCTGCACGTTGACCAGGATGTTGCCCTGGTCCTCGTTGGGCAGGAAGGACGTGGGCAGCCGGTTCCACAACACCGCCAGCGCCGCGATCACCGCGGCATAGACCACCAGCGAGCGCGCGGCGCGCCGCAAGATGCGCGCGACGACGCTTTCGTAACCCTTGGTCGTGCGCGTGAAGCCGCGGTTGAACCAGCCGAAGAAGCCGCGCTTGGCATGGTGATGGCCGGCTTCGACCGGGCGCAGCAGGGTGGCGCACAGGGCAGGCGTGAACGACAGCGCCATGAAGGCCGAGAACAGGATCGAGCTCACCATCACGGCCGCGAACTGCCGGTAGATGTTGCCCACCGCGCCGGCAAAGAAGGCCAGCGGCACGAACACCGACACCAGCACCACGGTGACGCCGATGATCGCGCCCGAGATCTGCTGCATTGCCTTGCGCGTGGCCTGCAGCGGCGCCAGGCCTTCCTCGCTCATGATGCGTTCGACGTTCTCCACCACCACGATGGCGTCGTCGACCACGATGCCGATCACCAGCACCATGCCGAACATGGTCAGCACGTTGATCGAGAAGCCCAGGGCCAGCAACGTGGCGAAAGTGCCCAGCAGCGCCACCGGCACCACCAGCGTGGGGATGATGGTGTAGCGAAAATCCTGCAGGAACAGGAACATCACCAGGAACACCAGCGCCACCGCCTCCAGCAGCGTGGTCGCCACCTGGCGGATCGAGATGCCGACGAACTTGGAGCTGTCGTACGGGATCACCGCCTTCACGCCGGGTGGAAAGTACGGGCTCAGCTGATCCAGCCGCAGCCGGATGGCCTTGGCCGTGGCCAGCGCATTGCCGGTGGGCGACAACTGCACGCCGATGCCGGTGGACGGGCGGCCGTTGAGCCGCGCCTGCGTGGCATAGGCCTGGGCGCCCAGCTCGATGCGCGCCACGTCCTTCAGCCGCACGCTCGAACCATCGGTGTTGGCGCGCAGCACGATGTTGCCGAACTGCGCCACCGAGTTGAGCTGGCCGCGCACCACCACGGTGGCGAACAAGCCCTGGCCGTCGACGTTGGGCAGGTCACCGATCGTGCCCGAAGCCACCTGCGCGTTCTGCGCCGCGATGGCGGCCGTGACGTCGGTGGTGGACAGGCGCAGACCGACCAGCTTGGCGGGGTCGATCCAGATGCGCATCGCACGTTCGGTGCCGAACAGCTGCGCCTGGCCGACGCCGGGCACACGCTGGATCTCGGGCAGCACGTTGCGCGACGCAAAGTCGCCCAGCGCCACCGGGTCGAGCGCGCCGTCTTCCGAGGTCAGGATGGTGAACAGCAGGAAGTTGCTGCGCGCCTTGTCGACCCGCACGCCCTGCTGCACCACCGACTGCGGCAGCCGCGGCGAGGCCCGGCTCAGACGGTTCTGCACGTCGACCTGCGCCAGGTCGGGGTGGGTGCCAGGCTGGAAACTGAGCGTGATGTTGCCGCTGCCGTCGGCCTGAGCCACCGATTCGCTGTAGATCAGCCCGGGCGAGCCGTTCATCTCGCGTTCGATCACGCTGATCACGCTGTCTTCCAGCGTCTTCGCCGACGCGCCCGGATAGAACGCGTTGAGCACGATCGACGGTGGTGCGACCGACGGAAACTGCGCCACCGGCAGCTGGGTGACGGCAACGCCACCGGCCACCATGATGAAGAGTGCGATCACCCACGCGAAGATGGGCCGGTCGATGAAGAATTGCGCCATCGTCGGCCCTCAGCGCGAGGCCGCGGTGGACGCTGCACCGGCGGTGGCAGAAGCGGGTACCGATGCCGCCACCGCGGCCGCCGTGGCCGCAGGGGCCGCCGGGGCCGTCCACGCCACCGGCTTGACCGGAACGTTGGGGCGGATCTTCTGGAAACCATCGACCACCACCTGCTCACCCGCTTTCAACCCGTCCAGTACCACCCACTGCCCGCCCTGGGCCGTGCCCAGCTTGACCGGCCGTGCACTGACCTTGCCGTCGGCCGCCACCACCTGCACCGTGTAACCCTGAGCCGACGGTGCCACCGCCTGCTGCGGCAGCACGAACGCGCCTTGCGCCTGCGCCTGCTCGATCTGCACACGCACGTACAGGCCCGGCAGCAGTTCGCCCTTGGGATTGGGCACCTCGGCGCGCAGCGTGATCTGGCCGGTGCCAGGGTCGACCGACAGGTCGGAGAACAGCAGCCGCCCGGGCAGCGGATAGACGCTGCCGTCTTCCAGCACCACTTTCACCGCGGCAGCGTCGCCGTTACCGGCGCGCTTGAGCTGGCCGTTGCGGATCGCCGCGCGCAGGCGCAGCACCTCGGCCGCAGGCTGGGTGAAGTTGACGTACAGCGGATTGATCTGCTGCACCAGCGCCAACGGGGTGGCCTCGCCCTGGCCGACCAGCGCGCCTTCGGTGACCAGCGCGCGCCCGATGCGGCCGCTGATCGGTGCGGCCACGGCCGCATAGCCGACGTTGATCTGTGCCGTCTGCACGGCGGCCTTGCCCGCCGCGACGTCGGCTTCGGCCTGCTTCTGCGCGGCCTGTGCGGCAACGTAGTCCTGCTGGCTGACGGCGCGGGCCTCGACCAGCGGCTTGTAGCGATCGGCCTGCGCACGTGCCTGCATCAGGTTGGCCTCGGCCCGTGCCAGCGCCGCCTGCGCACTGGAAAGCGTGGCGCGGTACGGTGCGTCGTCGATCTGGAACAGCGGCTGGCCGGCACGCACGTCGCTGCCTTCGCGAAACAGCTGGCGCTGCACGATGCCCGCGGTGCGCGCACGCACCTGCGCCACGCGCGAGGCTTCGGTACGCCCGGGCAGGTCGACCACCAGGCCGACCGACGCCGGCACCACGGTGACCACGCCCACCTCGGCCGGTGGCGGCGCCGCTGCCGTGGCCGGCGCAGGCGCCGGTCCGCAGGCGACCAGGCCGGCCAGGACCAGACTCAGCGCGGTCAGACCCCACGCACAGCGCGTGGCGGCAGCGATCGATTGACGTGTCCTGACTGACATGAAACTCACTTTCAGAAGGCCCAGAACTATAAGGACAGCCGCACGGCCGGGCGGCGCCGCGACAATTTCCCCGCGACGGCGACAGGCGCTGCAGATCGGCCAGGACGGCGCCGCGGCTGCAATCTGTGGCCGCGCTGTGAGGGGGCCGGGCATGACGGGCCGCAAGACGGTGGTACACAGTGGGTTGGAGTCAAACCCCAACGAGCCCCCATCGATGACCACAGACCCCGACCTGGCCGCCTGGATCGGCCGCAGCGAAACCCTGACCGACGTCATCAGCGTCCCACCGGTACAGGCGCTGAACGCCACCCTCGACCACCCGCCGGCCGCCGTTTCGGTGGGCAGCGTGTTGCCGCCGCTGTGGCACTGGCTCTACTTCCTGCCCTTGCACCGGCAAAGCGAGATCGGTGCCGACGGCCACCCCCGGCGCGGCGGGTTCTTGCCGCCGGTGCCGCTGCCGCGGCGCATGTGGGCCGGCAGCCAGTTCGAATTTCACACGCCGATCCGCGTCGGTGACCGCGTCGAGCGCCGCTCGACCATCGCCGACGTCAGCCGCAAGGACGGGCGCAGCGGCGCGCTGGTGTTCGTCAAGGTGCGGCACGAGCTGTTCTGCAACGATGCCGTCGACCCCGCGCTGGTCGAGTGGCACGACATCGTCTACCGCGCGGCACGCCAGCCCGGTGACGTGGACGCCCCGCCGCAGAAGGCAAGCTCCGGCGCCGCCTGGCAACGTGAGGTGCTGCCCGACGAGGTGCTGCTGTTTCGCTACAGCGCGCTCACTTTCAACGGTCATCGCATCCACTATGATCGACGTTATGTCACCGCGATCGAAGGCTATCCGGGCCTGGTCGTGCACGGCCCGCTGATCGCCACCTTGCTGCTCGACCTGCTGCGGCGGCAGGCGCCGGCTGCCGATCTGGCCACCTTCCGCTTCAAGGCCGTGCGCCCGACCTTCGACGGGCCGCCATTGCGCGTGAACGGCCAGCCCGCAGCCGACGGCCGCACGGTGGCGCTGTGGGCGCAGGACCACGAAGGCTGGCTGACGATGGACGCCGTGGCCACGCTGCGCCCATGAACGCGCCGCGCACCTACCTGTTCGTGCCCGGCAACCGCCCCGAGCGTTTCGGCAAGGCCCTGCTCAGCGGCGCCGACGCGGTGGTGCTGGACCTGGAAGACGCGGTCAGCGCCGACGCCAAGTCGGCGGCGCGCCACGCCATCGCCGGCTGGCTGCCGACGGTGGCCGAACGCCAGCGTGTGGTGCTGCGCATCAACGATGCCGCGTCGGCGCACTTTGCCGACGACCTGCGCTTGTGCGCCGAGGTCGGCATCGGCCAGCTGATGCTGCCCAAGACCGAGACACCGCAGCAACTGGCCGCCGTGCGCGCTGTCGTGCCCGCAGTGTTGGTGCTGGCGCTGGTCGAGACGGCGCGTGGCATCGCCAACGCGCAGACCCTGGCTGCCTGCGCCGGTGTGACGCGCCTGGTGTTCGGCACGCTGGACTTCGCGCTCGATCTCGAGCTCGACATCAGCGAGCAGTTCGATGCCCTGAGTCACGGCGCCGGCTGTCTGGGCATCGCGTCACGCCTGGCCGGGTTGCCGACGCCGGTGGCCGGCGTCACGCCGCAGATCGACGACACCGCCCGCCTGGCCGCCGACCTGGCCTGGGAGCGCCGCCATGGTTTCGGCGCCAAGCTGTGCATCCATCCGCGCCAGATCGAGCCCGTCCATGCAGCGCTGGCGCCGAGCGCCGAGGCCGTCGCGTGGGCACACCGCGTGCTGGCCGCCGAGGCCGCGTCGCCCGGCGCGGCGCGGCTGGACGGCCGCATGATCGACCGCCCGGTGGTGCTGCAGGCCGAGCGCACGCTGCAGCGCGCCGGTGTGCACTCACTTGGCCGCATGGGCGCCTGACCGCAGCCGGGCGCCAGCTCTCTCATGCAGATTTGGCTTCGCCACTTTGCCTGACCTGCAGCGCGCCGCGGTGCCGTTGGTCACTGGCGCGCAGCGCGCGGCGCCGGTCCCAACTTTCGACAGTCAACCCTCGACAGGTACCACGTCCGGGCTGGGCCCCTTGCCGGCGCCCCGAGCTGAGCCGTGCCGCCAACCGCCCACACCCGACTCCCGCGCTGGCTGCGCATCCTGCGTTCTCGCCCGCGCCTGCTGATCTGCAACGCCGTGGGTGTGGCGCTGACGCTGTTGATGCCCGCGGCATGGGTGCCCGATGGCCCTTCGCGCGGGCTGCTCGGCTGGAACGCGGGCGCTTTGCTCTACCTCACGCTGGCCTGGCAGATGGTGCGCGACGCCGGCATCGAGCGCATGCGTCAGCGCGCGCTCGAACAAGACGAGGGCCGCAAGCTCATGCTCATGCTCATGCTCATGCTTGTGCTGGTGGCGGTGCTGGCTGCGGTGGGCACGCAGCTGTCGTCGGTGAAGGATTTTCATGGCGTGCAGAAGTCGCTGCACATCGGGCTGGCTGCGTTCACCGTACTCAGCGCGTGGGCGTTCACGCAGACGATGTTCACCCTGCACTATGCACACGGCTTTTACGCCGAACGACATCACCACCGCGCCGACCCGCTGCAGTTTCCGGGCACGGCAGACCCCGACTACGCCGACTTCTTCTGTTTCGCCTGCGTCATCGGCACTTGAGCATGCCGCCTTCGTCTGCGGCGGGCTGCTGATCTATGTGTTGCTGACCCGCATCGACCACCAACGCAGGCACCCCGCAGCGGCGCTGGCCTGGGTCATCTGCATCGCGGCATTTCCCTATCTGGGGCTGCCGGCCTTCCTGTTCTTCGGTTCCAGACAGACAGCCTGCCTGCAAGCCAGGCCTGCAACTCACAGGTCGGACAAGACCATCAGGGTGCAAGCGACCAGGGTCAACGCGATGCCTGGATCGACCAGCGGGACCCAGCGCATGACGGTCCGGTAGTCCTGGTCGGTCAACCGGTCGGTGCTTGCTGCCTCGGGCGCCGAGCGGCCCAGCGACGAGAGGAAGCGCTGGTTCTGCGGCGATTGGCGCACCGCAGCGGACGGCGTCTGCGTCGGTGTGTCGGGACGCGGTTGGCGGGTTTCGAGCGTGAGCATGAATCGGCCCGCGCCCCCGTGGCGCAGCTTGAATGGCGAGCAGGCCATGGTGGCGCCCGGTGCGCAAAAGGTTGCCGTGCGAACCGATCCGGGCATCACGGTATCCGCGCGAACGAGGGCCCCGATTCGTGACGCAAGGCACCGCCGGGAAGTGCCGGCAGACACTGTCGCGAAGGGTCGCCACCAGCGCCATCGCGTTGTGAGACATGTATTTGCGGCCGACCTGGTCGGAGCCGTTGGCCAGGCCGCGTGGGTGTTGGTCGCTGGCCGACATCAGCAGCAGCCGTGCCGAGTTGGCCGCGCCGCAGGCGACGACCACGATGTCGGCGGCGTAGGTCTCACGCTCACCGTCGTGATCGACGAAGACACCACGCGTCACCGTGCGCCCGACGGGGTCGGTTTGCAACTGCTGCACCTGCGCGCGGGTGCGCAGCGTGACGTTGGCGTACTGCAGTGCCGGCGCCACGGCGATGACCTCGGCATCGGCCTTGGCGTGCACGAGGCAGGGAAAACCGTCGCAGGTGTCGCAGCGGATGCAGCGGCTGTGCACGGGGTCGGCCTCGTCGAGCAGGATGGCGCGCGGTGCGTAGGTGGGCCGGCAGCCAGCGCGTTTCAGGCCGTCGGCGATCTCCTGCACACGCGGCTCGTGTGACACCGCAGGGTAGGGATACGGCGCACTGGCCGGCGGGTCGGTGGATCGTCGCCGCGTTGGCCGTGCACCTGGTAAAGCTGCTCGGCCCCGGTGTACCAGGGCTCGAAGTCGTCGTAGCCCAGCGGCCAGTCGGGTGTCTTGCCGTCGGCTGTGCGGTGGGCCTGAAAGTCTTGCTGCCGCAGCCGGAACAAGGCGGCACCGTACATCTTGGCCGCGCCGCCCACGAAGTAGTGCACGCCGGGCTGGAAAGCCTGGCCGGCAGCGTCGAACCAGGTGTCTGGCGAGACGTAGCGGCTGTCGACGAAGACCGGGGTGGCGCACCAGTTGGCCTTCTCGCGCGGCAGCTAGTCGCCACGCTCGAGGATCAGGATGCGCTTGCCCGAAGGCGCCAGCTTGCATGCCAGCGTGCCGCCGCCCGCGCCGCTGCCGATGATGATCACGTCATAGCGCCTGTCGTCGTTCATCAGGCGTTGCCGGTGTCGGTGTCGGTATCGCTGCCGGTGCCGGTGCCGGCGCCGGTTTCGGACACGTTGTCCGCACCGGCTTCGCGCGGTTGCAGCAGTTTGGCCACGACCCCGCTCCAGCCGGTCTGGTGCGAGGCACCGACACCGCGGCCGGTGTCGCCATGAAAATATTCGTGGAACAGCACATGGTCACGGAAGTGCGGGTCGGTGGCCAGCTTGGGGTGCATCTTCAACACCGGCCGCTGACCGTCGGCACCCTTGAGGAACAGACCGGCGAGCCGTTGCGCCAGTTCGTCGGCCACCTCGCGCAGCGTGGCCTCGCGGCCCGAGCCGGTGGGGCACTCGATCTTGAAATCGTCACCGTAGAAGTAGTGAAACTTCTGCAAGGACTCGATGAGCAGGAAGTTCAGCGGCATCCAGACTGGCCCGCGCCAGTTGGAATTGCCACCGAACAGGCCGCCGCGCGACTCGGCCGGCCAATAGGCTACGTCGTAGCAGGCGTCATCGAAGTCGAAATGAAAGGGCTCGCTGCCGAGCGTCTTGGACAGCGAGCGCACGCCATGATCGGACAGGAAGCGTGATTCGTCGAGCGCGTGCCGCAGCAGCGCCTTGGTGCGATGGCCGCGCAGCAACGACAGCAGCCGCCGATCGCCATGCCCTGGCGCCTTCCAGTTCGAGATCAGCGCCGCCAGCTCGGGCCGGTGCAACAAATACCAGTCCATGCGCGCCGAAAATGCGGGCAGCCTGGCCAGCATGTCGGGTTCGAGCACCTGCACCGAGAACAGCGGAATCAGGCCGACGAAGGAGTGGATCTTCAGCGGCAGGTTGCGGCCGTCAGGCAGGCACAGGTGGTCGTAGTAGAACTGGTCGGCCTCGTCCCACAGGCCGCTCGGTCCGTCGCTGACACCATTGATGGCCGCGGCAATGGACAGGAAATGCTCGAAGAACTTGGTCGCGATGTCTTCGTAGACCGGGTTCGTCTGCGCCAGTTCGATCGCGATGCCGAGCAGGTTCAGGCAGTACATGCCCATCCAGCTGGTGCCGTCGACCTGATTGATGAAGCCGCCATTGGGCAGTGGGCTGCTGCGGTCGAAGCAGCTGATGTTGTCCAGGCCGAGAAAGCCGCCCTGGAAGATGTTGCGGCCCTGCTCGTCCTTGCGGTTCACCCACCAGGTGAAGTTGAGCAGCAGCTTCTGGAAGACGCGCTCCAGGAAAGCCAGATCACCGGGTTCGCCGGGGTCGCCGCTCTGGCAGCGGCGCTGCTTGCGGTCGATCTGGAACACCCGCAGCGCCGCCCAGGCGTGCACCGGCGGGTTCACGTCGCCGAAGGCCCATTCATAGGCCGGCAGCTGGCCGTTCGGGTGCATGTACCACTCGCGCGTCAGCAGCAGCAGCTGCGACTTGGCGAAGTCGGCGTCGATCAGGGCGAATGGCAGGCAATGGAAGGCCAGGTCCCAAGCAGCGAACCAGGGGTATTCCCACTTGTCGGGCATCGACATGATCTCGGCCGTGTTGAGATGCTGCCAGTCGTGGTTGCGACCGCGGCGGCGCTCGGGCGGTGGTGCCGGCTGCGAAGGATCACCCTGCAACCAGCGCCGAACTCCGAAGTGGAAGAACTGCTTGCTCCAGATCATGCCGGCCAGAGCCTGGCGCTGCACCGCGCGGGCGTCGGCGTCGGCAATGCCCTTCTGCAGTTCGGCGTAGAACGCGTCGGCCTCGCTGCGTCGTTGCGACAGCACGCGGTCGAAATCAGCGAATGGCGCACCTGACTTCCGCGCGCCAGGCGGGTGCAGACGCAGCCGAACCTGCTGCGAGCCACCGGGAGGCACGCTCAGCTCGCGGCACAGCCCGGCCTTGGTGCCGGTGTGTGCCGGGTTCGCGGCGGCCGCATTGCCGCCAATCAGGACATCGTGGAAGGCATCCTTGAAATATCCAGATGCATCGGGCTGATCGAAGTGGCGGCGCGGATTGGTTTCGTTGTCGCAGAACAGCAGGGATGCCGGGCCGTCGATGTCAAGCCGCCATTCACCCAACCTGGCGTGCGCCACGCGAACGCCGCCGTTGCCGGTGGCCGACAGCTGCGGCCTGACGCTGCCTGGCCGCCACGACCAGGTGTTGCGGAAGAAGATCTGCGGCAGCAGCACGATCGGGTGTGCCTGCGGCCCACGGTTGTGCACCGTGATGACCATCAGGATGTCGTCAGGTGCAGCCTGTGCGTATTCGACGAAGACATCGAAGTAGCGGTCTTCGTCGAAGGTGCCGGTATCCAGCAGTTCGAACTCACACTCGTCCTTGCCGCGCCGGCCGTTCTCGGCCACCAGCTGCGCGTACGGGAACGCCGCCTGCGGGTACTTGTAGAGCATCTTCAGGTACGAATGGCTGGGCGTGGCGTCGAGGTAGTAGTACAGCTCCTTCACGTCTTCGCCGTGGTTGCCCTCGGCGTTGTTCAAGCCGAACAGGCGCTCTTTCAGGATCGGGTCCTGCTTGTTCCACAGCGCCAGCGAGAGGCAGATCTGCTGCGTCGAATCGCTGAAACCGGCGATGCCGTCCTCGCCCCAGCGGTAGGCGCGGCTGCGTGCATGATCGTGCGGGAAATAATCCCAGGCCGTTCCGCCTGCGCTGTAGTCCTCGCGCACGGTGCCCCACTGGCGCTCGGAAAGATACGGCCCCCAGCGCTGCCAGCGCTCGCGCTCGGGGTGCTTCATGCGTTGCCGTTCGGCACCCGCTGCCGATTTCGAATCTGCCGTGCTGCTCATGTTCGCGCCTTGCGTCTGTTCGGTGTGGCCAGTACGACCCGATCGAGGCGCAGCAGTTCAGCCATCGACCAGGCCTGGAACGGGCAGCCGCGTGCCGTGTGCGGGGCGTCGCCGTCGGCAATCTCGCTCAGGTGCCCGAGCCCGGCGATCTGCAGCCGCGCCAGCAGCGGCGCCAGGAAGCGCTCGCGCGCCGTTTGCCGCGCGGCCGCATCGTCGCCATGCGTGCGCAGCCAGGCTTCGACGAAGGCGCCGGCCAGCCAGGGCCATACCGTCCCCTGGTGGTAGCTGGCATCGCGCGCCCGCACGTCACCCTCGTAGCGCGGCGCGTAGCCAGCTTCACCCGGCGCCAGTGAGCGCAGGCCCGCGGGCGTCCACAAATGCTGCTGCACCACGTCGACCACCTGCCGTGCCCGCACCCCGCGCAGCAACGGCAACGGCAGCCCGCCGACGGCAAAGATCTGGTTCGGCCGCAACGCCGCATCATGACGGCCCGGTTCGTGATCGGCATCGACAACGTCGAACAAGCAGCCCCGCTGTGCGTTCCAGAATTTCGCATCGAACGATGCCAGACCGGTGGCAAGGACGTCGCGCCAGCGCGGCTGCCAGCTTGACGCGAAATCCAGCGCATTGAGCCACAGCGCCTGCACCTCCACCGGCTTGCCGATGCGCGGCGTGACGACCCGGTCGCCCACCTTGGCGTCCATCCAGGTCAGCTGCACGCCGGGTTCGCCGCAGGCCAGCAGGCCGTCGGTGTCGGCGCGAATGCCGTAGCGTGTGCCACGCGAGTAGCCGCCGAGGATGGCCTCGACGGCATCACGCAGGGTCTGCGTGTCTGCGGGCGACGCGGCAGCGCTGCGCACAAACTCGCGCACGGCAACGGCGAACCACAGCGACGCGTCGACCGAATTGAACTCGGGCGCGTCACCTCGATCGGCAAACCGGTTCGGCAGCATGCCCTCTGACACGGTGGCCGCCCAGGCCAGCAGGATCGCGCGTGCGTCGTCCAACCGGCCGCGCGCCAGGCACAGACCGCGCAGTGCAATGAAGGTGTCGCGGCCCCAGTCGGCAAACCAGGGGTAGCCCGCGATGACGGATTTTCCGCCTGGTGCCGCCGTGGAACGGCGCTGCACCAGGTAGACCTCGGCGGCAGCATCGAGGCCGCTGCCGAGTTGCTGGCGACGCGCACGCTCGGCGGCACGCCGACGTTCGACCCAAGCGGCCAACGCCGCTGCCGTCGACGCCGTCGCCTCGGCGGCATGGGCCTTCGTCGTGAGCATCAACACCGCCTCGCCAACATCGAGCAACCAATCGAAGACACCCGGCGCCGCCAGGTCCTCGTCGCAGTCGAGACCGCGCGCGCGCTCGGCCTCATAGCGGAAGTTGTAGTACCACAGGGGATCGTGCCGATAGCGGCCGTTGCCCAGTGCGACCACGCCGTCCACGTCGGCATAGGGCTGCCAGGCGACTTGGCCCGGCGCTTCGTCGGCATCGAAGCGGAACGCCGGATTGCACTTGTGCAGCGCATGATGGTCGCGGCCGCTCAGGAACGGGCGCACGAACAGGTGCAAGCCAACACCCGGCGTGAGCAGCTTCCAGCTCATGCAGGTCAGCGCCTGACCGGGGACGACGAAGACGTCATGCCGCACCCGGGTGCCGTCGGGCAGGCGGAAGATCCAGGTCGGCCACGGCGCAGGTTCGAACGACTCGAGCTGCTGCAGGCCGCTGCCCGTCACGACACCCGGTGCATAGGCCTGCGCGCTGAGGTCGAATCGACCTTGCGGCGTCTGCAGCCAGGCGTCACAACCGTTCGCCAGCACCTGCCGCCCTGTGGGTGGCGTGGCCGCGGCGAGCAGCAGCGCGTGATAGCGCCGCGTACGAACCAGCGCCGCCGTGCCCGACGCATAACCGCCCAGGCCATCGGCTTCCAGCCATTCGCGCTCCGTACCGAGGTCGCCTGCCATGGCCTACTGTAGGCGGCGCAGGCTCGACCCGACAGTGCCGGTCGTCATCAATCAACCCTGCCGCAGGTCGTGGGCGGCGCCGGCTGACGCGGCGATTGGTCCGGCAGGCTCAGGCCGGGAATGCCAGCTCGATGCGCGTCCCTTGACCGGGCGCGCTGAGCACGCCCAAGGTGGCCCCCACCAGCGCGGCCTGCTCGCGCATGCCCAGCAGGCCGTAGTGCCCCGGCATGGGTGTCGACGGATCGAAGCCGACGCCGTATTCGGCGATGCACAGGCTTCGGCACGGCGCCAGCACGTCGCCGGTTTGGCGCAGTTCGACCGTGACGCGCCGGGCCGACGCATGGCGTTCGACGTTGTGCAGCGCCTCTTCGACCATGCGGAACAGCGTCTCGGCGCGCTGGTCGGACACGGCCGCCGCCGCGGCATCGGCCTGCAGATCGGTCGCCACCCCGGTGCGCTGCGTGAAGTGGGTCAGCAGATCACGCAGCTCCGGCCAGGCCACTGACCGCCACCTCCTCGGCGCGGCCGAGCTCGGCAGTTTCCAGCTCGTCGTGGCGCGCCGCGAGACAGCGTCCGCACTCGTTGAGGTCGGTCCCGGCAAGCGGCTTGCCGAGCCAGTCGATGACACCGCCAGCCATCGATCCGCTGCACGAGCCGCTGACCGACAAGGAAAAGCACGTCATCGTCCTGATCGCGCAAGGCATGAGCAACAAGCAGATCGCGGCAACCATCTTTCTGGCCGAAGGCACGGTGAAGAACTACGTCAGCCGCATCATGTAAAGGCTGCACGCGCGCAGCCGCACCGAACTGGCGGTACGCGCCGTCGAGCGCCGCATCTGAGCGCGCTCACCCCAGACCCGGTCGGATCGACCTTCTTGCGTACGCAGGATCGATGGCAGACGACTCAGACTCCTGAGGCCTGGGCCCCACAGCAGACCGGGAAGCACACGACGCTCATCGAACGTGAGAGGGTGCATGGCCGAACCGCAACCCTCATTCGACGCGACGACGTACAAGAACGCGCAGCGGGAACAATGGAACAAGGACGGCGCCGCCTGGCGACGCTGGAACCCCACCTTGGATCGCTGGTATGGCGGCGCAACGCGACAGATGCTCGGCCTGGCGCGGATCCAGCCGAATCAGCGCATTCTGGACATCGCCGCCGGCGCAGGTGAACCGGCGGTCAGTGCCGCCGAACGAGTTGGCGCCGGCGGCTGCGTGCTGGCGACCGACATCTCGGAAGGGATCGTCGAGCTTGCGCTGCAGGTCCCCCAAGAACGTGGACTCGAACAGATCGAGGCCCGCGCCATGGACGGTGAGAAATTGGCCCTGCCCGACGCTGGCTTTGATGTGGTGCTGTGTCGGCTGGGTCTGATGTACATGCCGCAACCCGTGACAGCGCTGCGCGAGTGGCGCCGTGCCCTGAAAACGGGTGGTCGGGTCGCGGTCCTCGTGTTTTCCACACCCGATCGAATCCCTTGGGGCGCCATGCCGGCTTCGATCATCCGTCGGCGCGCGCAACGCTCAGCCCCCGCTCAGGGACAACCGGGGCCCTTCAGCCTGGGCAGCCCCGGGGTGCTTCAGGATGTCTTTCGTGACGCCGGCTTTGCCGACGCCGAGGTTCATGCCGTGTCGGTCCCGCACAGGGCGACCCGTGCCGCCGAGTACGTGCGAGTCGCACGAGAAGCATTCGGTGCATTCAATGCCATGATGGCCCACCTGCCTGCTGCGGAACGCGACTCGGTGTGGAACGAGGTCGAAGACGCGATGCGCCACTTCGAATCGCCCGATGGATTCGAGGTGCCGGGTGAGTGCCTGGTCGGTGCGGCAACAAAATGTTCGTGAACCACGGCTGCTCGATGCAAGGACACAGCCGTGGCAAACCGCTTGCGGGTCAGCCCTTCAGAACAGCAGCGTGGCCGCCACGCTGAATGAGCGCCCGGGCCCGGGCACGCCGACGCCCCAGGGCACACCGTTGATGCTCATCGTCGTGCCCTGCCCGACATAGGCGCCGCCCGTGGGCAGCACATACGACTTGTCGAACAGGTTGTCGACGCCGAGGTCCAGGCGCAGTCGCTTCCAGGCGTATCCCGTGCGCAGGTTGACAAGACCGTAGCCCGGCGACGGGACTTCGTTGCGTACCGTCGAGACCCGGGTCTTGTTGGCCACCGCGACCAGCTCGACGCCGTGGCGCCAATCGCCATGCTGGTTGGACAGGCTCAGCTTGCCGTTCAGCGGCATGATGTTGAACAGCGCGGCGCCGCTGTCGCGGTTCTCGCCATGCGTCAGGTTCAGCAGCGCGTCGACCCGCCAGCTGCCCCAGCGCGTGGCGTGCAGCGCCAGGTGTCCCGAGAGGTCGGCACCGACGATGCGCGCCGACTGGTTGGCGTAGCTCAGCACGTTGAACTTGCCGGCCACCCAGCCCGGGCGGGCCATCGCGTCGATGTAGTCGGCAACCTGGGTCAGGTAGGGCGTGACCTTCATGCCCCAACGACCGTCTGCACCGTGCCAGTCGAGGGTCGCGGACAGGGTGTGCGCGCGCTCGGGCTTCAAGCTCGCAAGCCCCACGTAGCCGTTACCATCGCCCACGAAGTTGTTCATCGTGGCCGCCATGGCCCAGGTCGACCAGGTGTAGCGTTCGTACAGGTTGGGTGAGCGCAGCTTGCGCGCAACGCCGAACTCCAGATCCAGATCACGGCTGATCGTGCGCCGGGCCAGCAGCGTGACGTCCAGGTTGATGTCGCTGCGGCTGCGATCGCCGGCGTTGAAGCGCGCGGCATCTATCAATTGATTGCCTGGTGCGTTGGTGGCCGTGCTGTAGCCCTGCACCTCGCCAGCCGCCGTGCGCACGCGCTCGGCACGCAGCCCGACCGAGGTCGTCCAGCCGCGACTGTGTGTGGCCTGCCACTCGGCAAACAGCGCCGTGCGATCACGTTCACCGTCGTGGATGTTCTGGAACACGTCCGGTCCCATGCCACCCCCCGATGCCGGCCACAGATCCTGCAGGCGATAGGTCTGGGCCTCGGCGCCGATGCGCAGCAGCGCATCCTTGTGCAACTGCAGGTCGGCCTTCACCGTCAGCCCCAGGTTGCGGCTCTCGGTGGTCATCGGCATGCCGGCCGCGCAGGTACCCGCAGGGTCGCCGGCAAAGCGGATCGGATCGCAGGCGCTGCCGGTGCCCGATTGGCTGCCGTACCAGAAGCGCCGATCTGGCCCGAAATCCATGCGGTGCTCGACGCCCTCGTGGTACAGGCGCGCTTCGACCGTGCCGCCGTCGAAGCGGCCCAGGTAGCGCAGGTTCACGCGCTGCTGGCGGTTGTCCAGCATGTCCATGCGCTGGTTCGGGTACAGCTGCAGTGGCAAGTCCTGCAGGCCCAGACGCGCTTCGAACAGGTGGTTGCCCTGGCGGTGCGCCAGGCTCAGGCTGTGGTTGCGCGTGTCGTAGGCGGTCGAGCCGATCTCGTCGCCTGGCAGCAGGTGGCCGGGCCGACCCGTTTCCTGCAGCGACTTGAAGTCAGCTCCGGCACGCAGGTTGTCCGACCGTGCCATGGCCCCGCTGTAGGCCACATACAGCGTGGGCGTGGCCATCGACGCACTGGCGTTGACGCCCTGCGCGTTGCCATTGCTGCGCCAGTAGGCGCCGATCTCGCCGTTGCTGACCTTGCCCTGCGCGTCGGTGGCGAACACCGGGTCGCGCGTGCGCGCCACCACCGTGCCGCCGATGCTGTCGCCGCCCACACTCACCGGCGTGATGCCGGCGTAGACCTCCAGCGCGCCGATGGCGGCGGGATCGAGAGACGACAGCGGCGGGTTCATGTGGTTGGGGCAGGACGCGATCAGGTCCATGCCGTCGATCTTGATGCGCAGGCGGTCACCCGACAGGCCATGCACGATCGGCAGGCTGGACAAGCCGCCTGCACCTTGCAGCGCGACGCCGGGAATGTCGCGCAGCAGCGCCGCGCTGTCGCTGCTGGCCGTTCGTGCACGGCGCAACGCCTCGGTGTCGAGTGTTGCAGGTCGCATGGCCGATGCCTCGGCCGCGGGCCTGAGCCCTTCGATGACCACGGGATCCAAGGCAGCCGTCTGGGCCTGGGCGGCCAGCGACAGGGCCACCAGCAGCGCTGCCGCGACGGGATTCAGATGATGGCGCAGCCGGCGAGGCGGCCTGGGTTCGAGCGGCGCGTGATGCCGGGCGGGGCGGCGGCGGAGGCTGGAAATGTTCATGGCAATACGGATCCGAAAGTGACGCGCCATGCACCGCGCGGCGGCGGCAGCGTCGTCGACAAGGGCGCACGCGTCGGCCCCGGCGTCGTCGACGCGGGCATGCCGGCGGGCAGAAGGCTTGCGGAGGGAGCGGGCTAGGCCCGGGTCGGCGGTGCGCGCGCCGGAGGCAGCAGCACGACCTGCAGGCGCAGATCGCTTGCTTCGCTTTGGACTGCAGGGGCCGGGTCGCCAGGCAGCAGCGGGCTGGTGTCTGGCCGCGCCGGTGCCGGCGCGGCCAGCAGCACGGCGCAGGCGGCGCAACACGCTGACACACGCGCCGCCGCATCGGAGTCAGCGGGCGCGGTGGTGCCGCCGGTCGCGCCCGCTTCGGGCGCGGTGCAGATCTGGGACAGCGGTGATGCGGCCAGCAGTTGTCGCGCATGGTGCGCCAGCGCAGCATGGCTGCCGACCCACTGGCCCAGCAACAGCAGCACGGCCAGCACCCAGAGGGCGCGAGAACGACGGCAGGAGACCCGATGCGACATCACGATGGCGGCACTCTAGCGGTGATCGTGCGCCACACCCTTAGGCTGGATCAAGGGCACGGCCTTGGCCGCCCTGCGAGGTAGAAGGTCAAATGGAAGCCGCGAACACCCATCCCCGGCCACGCCGCGCCGCGTGGTCGCCGACGCGACAAGGCCCCAAATTCTTCGCCGTGCCTGACTGAGGGCGCTGGGCTGATGCCGCGCTTGCGCCCGCGCAGCTCAGCTCAGCAGATCACCCAGCGCGCGCGCCAGTACCTTGGTAGCGCGGCGCAGGTCTTCAAGCTCGATGTGTTCGTCGGCGCGCTTGGCGTTGCTTTCAAGCACGGTGCGCGGGCCGCAGCCGTACAGCACGGCCGGGATGCCCTGCTCGCAGAACAATCGCGCGTCGGTGTACAGCGGTGTGCCCGAGGCCTCGATCGCCTCACCGAACACCGCGCTGGCGTGCTGGCACAGGACCTGCACCAGCGGCTGGTTGCCGGCCAGCGGCTTCAGTGCATGGGCCAGCAATATGCGCTTGACCTCGACCGTGATGCCGGGCGACTGGGCCACCGCATCGGCGATCACGCGGCGCAGCGTGGCTTCGACTTCGGCCGGGTTCTCCTCGGGGATCATGCGGCGGTCGAGCTTGAGCACCACCTTGCCGGGCACCACGTTGGTGTTGGTGCCGCCCTGAATCAGGCCCACGTTCAGATAGGGATGGATGATGCCCTTGACCTGACTCGTGACCTGCTGGTACAGGGTGTTCTGGTGGTACAGCGCATTCAGGATGCGCGTGGCGGCCTGCAGCGCATCGACCGCGGTGTGCGGCACCGCCGCATGGCCCATCTTGCCGTGCACGGTGACTTCCATCTGCAGGCAGCCGTTGTGACCGGTGACAACCTGGTAGCTGAAACCGGCGGCGATCAGCAGGTCGGGCTTGACGATGCCCTGTTGCAGCAGCCAGCCCGGTCCGAGTTCACCGCCGAACTCTTCGTCGTAGGTGAAGTACAGCTCGACCTTGCCCTTGAGTTGCGCGCGCAGCGACTCGATGGCGCGCGTGGCGAAGGTGAAGCTGGCGAAATCGCACTTGCTGACCGCAGCGGCGCGACCGTAGAGCTTGCCGTCGACCACGGCGCCGCCGTAGGGGTGCTGCGTCCAGCCTTCACCCGGCGGCACCACGTCACCGTGCGCGTTCAGGCCCACCGTGCGGCCCGGCCCATAGGCGCGACGCACCACCAGGTTGGTGATGCTCTGCAGCCCCGCAGCCTGCACCTGTTCGGCCGGCACCACATGCTGCTCGACCTCGAAACCGAACTCGCGCAGCAGTTCGGCCGTTCGCACCGCATGCGGCGCGTTGTTGCCTGGCGGGGTGTCGGTGGGCACCTGCACCAGTTGCTGCAGAAAGCGCACTTCGTCGTCGAAATGGGCGTCGACCCAGGTGTCAAGGGCGTGATGTTGTTCGGGTGTCATGAGCGTTCCACGCAGAGTTGTTCGAGCAGTTGCATGAAGGCGTTGACGCACAGCTCGGTGTCGTCGTTGGTGATCGACTCCAGCGGGTTGTGGCTGATGCCGGCGTTCAGGCCGCGCAGGAAGAGCATGGCCTGCGGCATCACTTCGTGCAGCTTCATCGCGTCATGGCCGGCGCCGCTGGGCATGCGGTGCAGCGGCAGCCCCAGGGCCTGCACGGCACGCTCCCAGCGCTGCTGCCATTCGGGCGCAGACGGTGCGGCGGCCGCACGCACCGTTTCCTCGAGGCTGAAATGCAGGCCGCGACGCTCGCAGATGCGCTGCAGCTCGGCCTTCACATCGGCCTCGCAGGCGTCGCGCACCGCGTCGGTGGTGGCGCGGATGTCCAGGCTGAAGCGACAGCGGCCCGGAACGACGTTGATCGATCCGCTGGGCACGTCCAGCATGCCCATCGTGCCCACCAGGTGCGGTACCGCGGCAGCACGCTGCTCCAGGTACAGCGCCAGTTCGGCGGCCGCGGTGGCGGCGTCGCGGCGGCGGCCCATCGGCGTGGTGCCGGCGTGGCTGGCCATGCCGATGATTTCACCCAGGTAGCGCACGCTGCCGTTGATCGAGGTGACCATGCCCAGCGGCAGGTCGATCTCGTTGAGCACCGGGCCCTGCTCGATGTGCACCTCGACAAAACCGAGGTACTTCGCCGCGTCGCGCTGCAGCTTGGGGATGTCGTCGATGCACAGGCCGGCGTGCTGCATCGCTTCGCGCATCGAGATGCCCTGCGCGTCCTTCTGTTCGAGCCAGGCCGGGTCGAAGTGCCCGGTCAGCGCACCCGAACCCAGAAACACCGCCTTGTAGCGCTGCCCTTCTTCCTCGGCAAAGCCCACCACCTCGACGTCGAAGGGCAGGCGCCGGCCCTGGCCATGCAGTTCACGCACGCAGGCCATCGGCACCAGGATGCCCAGCCGGCCGTCGTACTTGCCACCGTTGCGCACGGTGTCGTAGTGGCTGCCGGTGAGCAGTCGTTGCGCCGAACGGTCGCTGCCGTGATAGATGCCGACCACGTTGCCGACGGCATCGATCTCGACCTCGTCGAAGCCGCAGTCGGCCTTCATCCAGTGCGCCAGCCGCTGCGCGCAAGCCCGATGCGCGTCGGTGAGGTAGGTGACGGTGAGCTCGCCGCGCTCGGCATAACCAGGGTCGCTGTGCACGGCCAGCCGCTCGGCCCAGTCCCACACCTGGTTGCCGAGCACCGGGACATGGCCGAACGTGTCGTCGAGCCGGATTTCGGCGATGCGGTGGATGTTGCGCAGGCACTCGGCGCGTTCGAAGTCGGGGTGGTGCTGCAGCCGGCGCTCGAAGGTGGCGATGATCTCTGCCCGGCCCATGCCCAAACCGCGCGGGCCGCGCACGGCCAGGATGAACGGGAAACCGAAGCGCGCGTTGTAGTCGGCGTTCAGCCGCTGAATCTGCGCGAACTCGGCCGGCGTGCAATCGGTCAGTCCGGCCTTGCCTTGTTCGTTCGTCGACTCCGCCGTCAGCGACTGGATGACCATGGCCTTGCCGGCCAGTTCGGGGTGGGCACGAATCAGCGCCAGTTGCACGTCGGCATCCGCCTCACGCACCACCCGGGCCAGCGCCAGCTTCAGCTGCACCAGGCTGGCAAAGGGCCGTGCGGCGGCCGCAGCCTGCGCGATCCATGGCGAATGTTCGTAGGTGCCGTCCAGCAGCGCGACAAAATCGTCGGCCGACGCGGCATTGATCTGGTCCAGGGTCAACAAGAGCTCACTCCCAAATGAAGGCGGTGGCGGGGTCGAAGGGGTGCGTCGCCTTCCAGTGCCGCGCGATGTCGATGCGGCGCGCCACCCAGACGCGGTCGTGCTGCTGCACGTGGTCGAGAAAGCGCTGCAGCGCGCGCATCCGCCCGGGCCGGCCCAGCAGCCGGCAGTGCATGCCGATGTTCATCATCGTGGGCCGCTCGTCGCCCTCGGCATAGTGCACGTCGAAGGCGTCGCGCAGATACTGGAAGAACGCATCGCCGTTCGAGAATCCCTGCGGCAGCGCAAAGCGCATGTCGTTGGTGTCCAGCGTGTACGGAACCACCAGGTGCGACACCAGAGTGGCATCGCTCTTGCGCACCTGCAGCCAGAACGGCAGATCGTCGCCGTAGCAATCGCTGTCGTATTCGAAACCCCCGAAATCAGCCACCAGGCGGCGCGTGGCCGGGCTGTCGCGCCCGGTGTACCAGCCCAGCGGGCGTTCACCGGTCAGCGCCGTGATGCGCGCCATCGCCAGTGCCATGTGCGCGCGCTCGGTGGCCTCGTCGGCGTTCTGGTAGCTGATCCAGCGCCAGCCGTGGCAGGCGATCTCGTGCCCAAGGTCCTTGAAAGCAGCCGTCACCTCGGGGCAGCGCTCGAGCGCCATGCCGACACCGAACACCGTCAGCGGCAGACTGCGGCGTTCGAATTCGCGCAGCAGCCGCCAGACGCCCACGCGCGAGCCGTATTCGTAGATGCTTTCCATGCTGAGATGGCGCGCCGGCAGGGCCGGCGGGTTGAACATCTCGGACAGGAACTGTTCGCTGGCGGGGTCACCATGCACGACGGCGTTCTCGCCGCCTTCCTCGAAGTTGAGCACGAACTGCAGCGCCACGCGGGCGCGGCCGGGCCACTGCGCCTGCGGCGGATGGCGGCCATGGCCACGAAGGTCGCGCGGGTAGTTCGAGGCGGTGTCGGTGGGAATGCGCATGATGCGTTGCGTGGGTCGGGATGCGTTTTCAGGCCTGCGGCCGCAGCACCGCCGACAGGTCCACGGTGTGCGGATCGAGCCGCAGGTTCTTCTCGACGGCGGCGATGTGGTGCTCCATCAGCCTGGCCGCCGCGCGCGCGTCGCGCTTTTCCAGCGCATCGACGATCTGCACATGTTCGTCCAGCGAATGTTCGGCCGAATGCGACGACTGGTACATCAGCGCGATCAGCGACGAGCGGCTGAGCAAGTCGACCAGCAGCTGCGCCAGCACCTCGTTGCCCAGCATGCGTGCCAAAACGGCATGAAAGTCTGCCAGCAGCCGCGTGCGGCCGGCCACGTCGGTGCGCGCCACCGCCGACGCTTCATCACGCAGGTGGCTGCGCAACTCGGCAATCTGGCGGTCGGTGATGCGCGCACAGAGCTGGCGGGCCAATGCGGCTTCGAGCATCGCACGCACCTCGAACACCTGGCGCGCCTCGTCGACGCTGGGCATCGCGACAAAGGCGCCACGCGCGCGTTCCAGCGTCACCAGACGATCACGACTGAGCTGGTTCAGCGCCTGGCGCACCAGCGTGCGCGAGACCTCGAAGATGTCGGCCAGCTTCTGCTCCGACAGCTTGGTGCCCGGCATCAGCCGCCGCTCGACGATGGCCAGGGTGATCGCGTCGACGATGCGTTCGGTCGCGCCGACGGGTTGCGACCGGGACGAGCTGGGCGAAGCCACGATCTTGAGCGGGTTGCGGGTTCTGGCCACGGCGTCGACGGGATGCGTTGGGGTGTCTCTGGGCTGGATGTGGCGCACTTTAGTGTATACACTTTGAGCGACATTTCAAGCACACCCAGCTCGTGATGGGCGCCTGGGCTCAAGCAACTCGAAAGGACTTCGATGGGACACCTCAGCACCCACGTACTGGACACCATGAATGGCTGCCCCGCGGCGGGCATGCAGGTCACGCTGCAGCGGCTGGACGGCGCCCAGACCGTCACGCTGACGCGCTTCACGCTCAACGCCGACGGCCGCAACGAAGGCGGCGCCCTGCTCGACGCCAAAGGCATGGCAGTGGGCCGCTATCGCCTGCTGTTTGCCGTGGCGCCGTATTTCCGCGGCCTGGGCGTGACGCTGCCCGATCCGCCTTTCATCGACACCGTGCCGGTCGACTTCGGCATCGCCGATGCGGCCGGCCGCTACCACGTGCCGCTGCTGGTGTCGCCCTGGGCCTACTCGACCTATCGGGGGTCCTGAGCGCGGCCGGCGACAGCAATTCACAGCCACCGAAGCTGAACCGTCGAAGCCCTTTCAGGGGTTTACCCGGGTGCACAAGTGAGTACCATACTGCATACACTTTGTGCACGTCGCCGCGGAGCGTCGTTGCCACCGGGTTGCCGGTACAACGGATTTGCGACTCACGCTTCTCACAGAGCCCGCTGTGGTGAGAGGGGAACGAACCGGCCCCGGTGCGTTGCCCCAACCATCTGGAGCCGCTCTTGGACGCATACCTGCTCGACTGGGTCAACCTGCTGCTGCGCTGGGCCCATGTCATCGTGGCCATCGCCTGGATCGGCTCGTCGTTCTACTTCGTCTTTCTCGACAACAGCCTGACCAAGCCGGTCGACCCGGTCCTGAAGGACAAGGGCGTCGACGGTGAACTGTGGGCGGTGCACGGTGGTGGTTTCTATCACCCGCAGAAGTACCTGGTCGCGCCCAAGGTCATGCCCGAGCACCTGCACTGGTTCTACTGGGAGAGCTACTCGACCTGGCTGACCGGTTTTGCATTGTTCACGGTGCTGTACCTGTTCAACG
Organism: Rubrivivax sp.; assembly: GCA_016707445.1. Classification (GTDB taxonomy): domain Bacteria; phylum Pseudomonadota; class Gammaproteobacteria; order Burkholderiales; family Burkholderiaceae_C; genus Rubrivivax. The sequence goes on along the minus strand of JADJHR010000001.1, from coordinate 205,821 downwards.
CCGGCACCTTCCTGGTCGACAAGAGCGTGTACGACTGGTCAGCGACAGCCGCCATCGCGGCGTCGCTGGGTTTCCTGGTCGTCTGCTGGCTGGTCTACGACATCATCTGCCGCGCCTTCGGCCAGAAGAAGAACGGTGACCTGATCGTCGGCCTGGGCGTGCTGGCCTTCGTCGTCTTCGCCTCCTGGCTGGCCTGCCAGCTGTTCGCCGGCCGCGCGGCCTTTCTGCTGGTGGGCGCGATGCTGGCCACCAGCATGAGCGCCAACGTGTTCTTCTGGATCATTCCCGGCCAGCGCACGGTGGTGGCCCAGCTCAAGGCCGGCCAGGCCGTCGACCCGGTGCACGGCTGGCGCGCCAAGCAACGCAGCGTGCACAACACCTACTTCACGCTGCCGGTGCTGGTGGCGATGCTGTCCAACCACTACGGCTGGCTGTACACGGGGGCGCACAACTGGGTCGTGCTGGTGCTGCTGATGCTGGCCGGTGCACTCATCCGCCACAGCTTCGTGGTGCGGCACAAGGCCCTGGTGCAGGGCAAGCGGGTGCCCTGGGAACATGCCGGCGTCGGCACCGCGGTGCTGATCGGTCTGGCGATCTGGCTGGCACCGCCGCCGCCTTCAGCCGCCGACCGGCTGGCCGCGGCGCAACCGGTCACGTTCACGGCGGTCAAGGCCGTGATCGACCAGCGCTGCAGCCTGTGCCACAACGCGCAACTGGCCAGCAAGAACGTGGCGCTGCACACGCCCGAACTGATCAAGCAGCACGCGCAGATGGTCTACCAGCAGGCCGCCGTGCTCAAGCTGATGCCACTCAACAACGCGACCCAGATCACCGACGCCGAGCGCACGCTGATCAAGCGCTGGTACGAGTCGGGCGCGCCGATTCACTGACCGGCTTTACCAGACCGGCGGTCCGCCCCGGGCCCGTCGCCCATCAACGTGAGGAGACACCCATGACAACGACAAGCGTCGACCCGGTGGACGAGAGTTTGCCCACAGGGCGGCTTGCAGCGCTCGGTCTGCAGCATGTGCTGGTGATGTACGCCGGCGCCATCGCCGTGCCGTTGATCGTCGGTCGCGCGCTCAAGCTCAGTCCCGAACATGTGGCGCTGCTGATCTCGGCCGACCTGTTCGCCTGCGGCGTCGTCACGCTGATCCAATCGCTGGGCATGACGAAGTGGTTCGGCATCAAGCTGCCGGTGATGATGGGCGTGACCTTTGCCGCCGTGGGGCCCATGGTGGCGATCGCCAATTCGGTGCCCGGTGAGGCCGGTGCGCGCGCGCTCTTCGGCGCGATCATCGGCGCGGGCATCGTCTCGATGATCATTGCGCCGCTGGTCAGCCGCATGTTGCGCTTCTTCCCGCCGGTGGTCACGGGCACGATCATCACGATCATCGGCGTCAGCCTGATGCGCGTGGGCGTGGGCTGGGCGGTCGGCGGGCCGGCCTTCCTGGCGCAGCGCACCGACGTGCCCAAGCTGGCGGAAATGGTCCATGCGGCCGAGGCCAAGGCAGCTGCCGCGGCAGCCGTCGGCGCATCGGCACCACCGCTCACGCTGGGTCAGATTCCGCTGCTCGACAACCCCAACTACGGCGCACTGGACCACCTGGCCATTGCCGCCGCGGTGCTCATCTTCATCCTGCTGCTGGTGAAATTCGCCAAAGGCTTCATCGCCAACATCTCGGTGCTGCTGGGCATCATTGCCGGCTGCATCGCGGCCTATGCCATGGGCAAGATGAGTTTCGACAAGGTGGGCAAGGCCGCCTGGGTCGACATCGTCACGCCGTTGGCCTTCGGCATGCCGACCTTCGACATCGTGATGATCCTGACGATGACGCTGGTGATGATCGTCGTGATGATCGAGTCCACCGGCATGTTCCTGGCGCTGTCGGACATGACCGGCAAGAAGATCAGCCAGTCGCAACTCTCGGCCGGCCTGCGCACCGATGGCCTGGGCACCTTGATCGGCGGTTTGTTCAATACCTTTCCGTACACCAGCTTCTCGCAGAACGTGGGTCTGGTTGGCGTGACGGGTGTACGCAGCCGCTATGTCACCGTGGCCGGCGGCATCATCATGGTCATCCTGGGCCTGCTGCCCAAAATGGGCGCCATCGTCGAGGCGATTCCGCAATTCGTACTCGGCGGCGCGGGGCTGGTGATGTTCGGCATGGTGGCAGCCACCGGCATCCGCATCCTGTCCTCGGTGGACTTCAAGGGCAACCGTCACAACCTGTATATCGTCGCGCTGTCCATCGGCTTCGGCTTGATTCCGCTGGTCGCACCGCGCTGGATGCAGCAGATGGCGCACAGCCTGCATCCGCTGCTGGAAAGCGGCATCCTGCTGACTTCGATTGCAGCCGTGCTGCTGAACGTTTTCTTCAACGGCGCCAAGGAAGACATCGCCGGTTCGATCGAAGCCACCAAGGCGGTCGAAGCCCACTGAGGCCCGCGGCAACGCGCGCATGAACCAGCGCCCATCAGCCCGCAGCGAATGCGAGGTGCGAACGGACCTCGCCGCTGCCTACCGGCTGGCCGCGCTGGCGGGCGCGCCGACCGACAATCGCCAGGCTTCAGAGACTGAACCTCGAGGAACCCCTGACCATGCCGACCTTGCACGTTGAACTTTTCGAAGGCCGCAGCGAACAGCAGAAGGCGGCGCTGGCACACAAACTCACCGCGGCCTGTGTCGAGGTGCTGGGCGGCAGCGGCGACAGCGTCGACGTCATCTTCGTCGACGTGTCGCGCCACAACTGGGCCACGGGCGGCGTGTTGTGGAGCACGAAGTCGGCGCCAAGGCCGACGCCCTGAACGTGCCCCCGCGGGCAGCCCACAGGTCGCCCGCAGCCACCCATCGCCGGCCAGCGCATGAACCTGAGGACCGCAATGACGCCGATGCCCAAATCCGGTACCGATACCCGCACCCACAGCGGCCGAACGCGGGACCTGCTGTCCGCGATGTTCGCTGCGGCCATCGAATCGGCACAACCGTCGCGCTGCATGCCGGCGCACCTGCCCACGCCGCACAGCCTGGGCCGCGGCCGGCTGATCGTGATCGGCGCCGGAAAGGCGTCGGCGGCGATGGCGCGTGCGGTCGAAGACCACTGGACCGGTGACGCGGCACAACTCGGCGGGCTGGTGGTCACCCGCTATGGCTATGCCGTGCCCTGCCAGCGCATCGAGATCGTCGAGGCCGCGCACCCGGTACCCGACACGGCCGGCCTGGCAGCGGCCGGACGCATGCTGAAACTGGTGCAGGGCCTGAGCGCCGACGACCTGGTGCTGTGCCTGATCTCGGGTGGCGGGTCGTCACTGCTGCCGCTGCCCCTGCCGGGGCTGACGCTGCTGCACAAGCAGGCCGTCAACCGCGCGCTGCTGACCTCGGGCGCCAGCATCAGCGAGATGAACTGCGTTCGGCGCCACCTGTCGGCCATCAAGGGCGGGCGCCTGGCCGCCGCCTGCCACCCGGCACAAGTGCTCACGCTGCTGATCTCCGACGTGCCCGGCGACCAGGCGCTCGACATCGCCTCGGGGCCGACCGTGGCCGACGCCACGACCTGTGCCGATGCGCTGGACATCGTCCGCCGTTACGGCATTGCGCTGCCGGCCGAAGTGCTGCAGGTGCTGGAAAGCGGCCGTGGTGAATCGATCAAGCCTGACGACCCCCGCATGGCGCGTGTCGAGACGCGAATGATCGCCACGCCGCAGATGGCGCTGGAGGCGGCGGCCACTGTGGCCAGGGCTGCCGGCGTCAGCCCCTACATCCTGAGTGACGCCATCGAAGGCGAGGCACGCGACGTCGGCAAGGTACTGGCCGCCATTGCACTGCAGGTGGCCAAGCGCGGCCAGCCCGTTGCCGCACCCTGCGTGCTGCTGTCGGGGGGAGAGACCACCGTCACCGTGCGTGGCCAGGGCCGCGGCGGCCGCAACGTCGAGTTCCTGCTGTCGCTGGGCATCGCCTTGAACGGTCACCCACAAATCCACGCGCTGGCCGGCGACACCGATGGCGTCGACGGCCAGGAAGAAGTTGCCGGTGCGCTGCTGACCCCTGATTCGCTGGCCCGCGCCTGGGCGCTGGGCATCAAGCCGCCGGATCGCCTGTCGGATAACGATGGACATGGCTTTTTCGAGGCGCTGGGCGACGCGGTGGTCACCGGGCCGACACTGACGAACGTGAACGACTTTCGCGCGATCTGGATCGACGCGCCTTCCACAGAATCACCATGCGCAGAACCCGCAACGCCAAGATCGTCGCCACGCTAGGGCCGGCCAGCTCGAGTCCCGAACTGATCCGCCAGTTGTTCATGACGGGGGTGGACGTGTTCCGCCTCAACTTCAGCCATGGCAGCCATGCCGACCACGCCGAACGGTTCAAGTTCCTGCGTGCGCTGGAGGCCGAGACCGGTCGGCCGATCGCCATCCTGGCCGACCTGCAGGGCCCCAAACTGCGCGTGGGCAGCTTTGCCGGCGGGCCCGTGATGCTGGCCCAGGGGCAGGCCTTTCGCCTCGACCTCGACACCGCGGCCGGCAACGCGCAGCGCGTTCAGCTGCCGCACCCCGAGATCTTCGCGGCGTTGGCACCGGGGGCCGAGCTGCTGCTCGACGACGGCAAGCTGCGGCTGGTGGTCGAGCGCTGCGGCGCCGACTTTGCCGACACCCGGGTGGCCGTGGGCGGCAGGCTGTCCGAACACAAGGGCGTCAACGTGCCCGGTGTGCTGCTGCCGATCACGGCGCTGACCGAGAAGGACCGGGTCGACCTGACGCTGGCGCTGGAACTCGGCGCCGACTGGATCGCGCTGTCCTTCGTGCAGCGGCCCGAAGACGTGAGCGAGGCGCGCGCGCTGATCGGTGATCGCGCGGCCATCGTCGTCAAGCTCGAAAAGCCGGCGGCGGTGGACTGTCTGGACGAGATCGTGGCACTGAGCGACGCCGTGATGGTGGCGCGCGGCGACCTCGGCGTCGAACTGCCGGCCGAACGCGTGCCGGCCATCCAGAAACGCATCGTGCGGCTTTGCCGCGCTGCAGGCAAGCCGGTGATCGTGGCCACGCAGATGCTGGAGTCGATGGTCGAAAGCCCCGTGCCCACACGCGCCGAAGCCTCGGACGTGGCCACTGCGATCTACGACGGTGCCGATGCGGTGATGCTGTCGGCCGAATCGGCGGTGGGCCGCTACCCGGTGCCGACCGTCGACATGATGAACCGCATCATCGAGCAGGTTGAATCCGACCCGGCGTACCGGCAGTTGATCGACGCGTCGCACAGCGCGTCGCGGCCCGGCGGCAACGTCGCCGAAGCCGTGTGCTGCGCGATGCGGGGTGCGGTGGCACTGCTTCAGGCGGCCGCCATCGTCTGCTACACCAGTTCGGGCCACACCAGCCTGCGCGCCGCGCGCGAGCGCCCCGAGTCGCCGATCCTGAGCCTGACACCACGCCTGACCACGGCGCGCCGGCTGGCCCTGGTGTGGGGCGTGCATTCGGTGCACACCGCCGACGTGGTCAACGTCGATCAGATGACGCAGCGGGCGTGCGAACAGGCGCGCCGCGATGGTTTTGCCCAGGCCGGGCAGTTCATCGTGTGCATTGCCGGCATGCCCTTCGGCACACCCGGCACGACCAACCTGATGCGCATCGCCAGCGCCTGACCCGGTAGCGCCGCCAGCGCAGCGCGGCTTGCAACGTATGCTGCCAGGATGGACATCGATTTCACGCAACTGACGGCTTACCAGCGCTACAAGCTGATGGCCGGCCTGATCGTGCCGCGGCCGATTGCACTGGTGACCACGCTGGGTGCCAACGGCGTGGTCAACGCGGCACCGTTCTCGCTGTTCAACATGCTGGGCGAGGACCCACCGATCGTGATGCTCAGCATCAACCGGCTGCAGGACGGTCACCTGAAGGACACCGCGGCCAACATCCTGCGCAGCGGCGAATTCGTCGTGCACCTGACCGACGAGGCGATGGCCGGGCAGATGCACCGCTGTGGCGACCCAGTGCCGTCAGACGTCAGCGAACTGATCCACGCCGGCCTGCACGCGGCACCTTGCCACACGGTGGCGCCGCCGCGCATCATCGAGGCGCCGGTGGCCTTCGAATGTGTGCTGCACGAAAAGCTCGAGACCGCGAGCCGGCTGATCTTCATCGGCCGCGTGTCATGGCTGACCGTTCGCGACGGCCTGGTCGACCGCGACAGCTGGCGCGTGCGACTGGCCGACTACCACCCGGTGGGCCGCTTCGGTGCCAGCCTGTACGTCAAGACCCGCGAACGTTTTGCCATCGACGGCGCCGATGCGAGCGAGCGCCCGACACCGGTCGACGAACCCTGATCGACTTCGGCCTTCAACCCGCTTGCCACGCGCACAGGCTGCGCCGCTGCCGGCCTTCAGCGAAAGCGCCCAGGCGATCGACCCGCACGCCCCTGGGCTACTCCAGACCGTAGCGCTTGATCTTGCGCCACAGCGTCGACTTGTCGATGCCCAGGATCTCGGCCGTGGCGGCGCGACTGCCCTGGGTTTCGTGCAGGGTCTTGGCAATGAAGTAGGCCTCGATCTCGTCCAGGCTCTGCGGTTCGATGCGTCCCAGCGCACGCCTGGGTGCCGAGGCATCCGACACCGACAGACCGATCGGCAGCACATCGACATCGAGCATGTCGGTCTCGGTCAGCACGATCATCGACTGGATGGCATTTTCGAGTTCGCGCGCATTGCCGGGCCAGCCGTGCTGCACCAGCGCGGCCAGCGCCGCCGTGGTGAAACCCTTGACAGGTTTGCGCAGGCGCTCGGCATGGCGCGCCAGAAAGGCGCTGGCCAGCAACGGGATGTCGGTACGACGCTCGCGCAGCGGCGGCATCACGATCTCGACGATCTTGAGCCGGTAGTACAGGTCGGCGCGGAAGCTGCCGGCCTGCACCAGCGCGGGCAGCGGAGCGTTGCTTGCAGCGATCAGCCGCACGTCGGCGTGGCGCGGCTCGGTGTCACCCATGCGGTAGAAGGTGCCGTCCTGCAGGACACGCAGCAGCTTGGCCTGGAAGCCGGGCGAGGCATTGTTGATTTCATCGAGAAACAGGGTGCCGCCGTGCGCCGTCTCGAACAGCCCCGGCTTGGCACGGTCAGCACCGGTGAAGGCGCCACGCTGGTGGCCAAAAAGCTCGCTCTCGATCACCGTCTCGGCAATCGCGGCGCAGTTCAGCGCCACGAAGCGCTTCTCACGCCGCTGGCTGAGCCCGTGGATCTGGCGCGCCGCCACTTCCTTGCCGGTGCCCGATTCACCGGTCAGCAGCACGCAGCAGTCATAGCCGGCGCAGGCGCGAATAAGCCGTCGCACCTGCTCGGTGGCCGGGCTCTTGCCCACCAGCCCATCTGCGACTGCCTGTGTGCCGCTGGCCTCGCGCAGACGGATGTTCTCGCGCATCAGCCGGTTGAAGGCCAGCGCGCGGTCGACCACGCGGCGCAGATCGTCGGGCTCGAAGGGCTTGCGCAGATAGTCGCAGGCACCCCCCTTGAGCGCCTCGACCGCCGTCTCGACCGTGGCAAAGCCCGTCAGCAGGATCACCTGTGTCGACGCATGGTGCTGGCGGGCGAATTGCAGGATCTCCAGGCCGTCCACCTGCGGCATGCGCAGGTCGGTGACCACCACGGCGGCCTCGCGCTGCTCGAGCAGGTCGAGCGCAATTTGGGCGCCGACGCAGATCACTTCGGCGTCGATCTCTTCGAGCACCTCGCCGATCATGCGCCGCATCGCGGCATCGTCTTCCACCACGAGCACCAGTGCGCGACCAGGCAGCGCGCCCGGCGCGGGTATCGCACCGGAAGCAGCCGCCACATCAGCCGGGCTGGTGTCGGTGGACTCTGCTTCGGGGGTGCAGGCGCTGGGGTCTGTTGACATCGGATTCAGGTTGCCAGCGGCAACTTCAGAATGAAACGCGCACCGCCCTCGAAATCTGGGTCGCAGTGCAGCGTGCCGCCGACGCGGGTGATGATCGCATGGCTGAGGGGCAGCCCCAGCCCGGTGCCACGCGCATCGGCCTTGGTGGTGAAGAAGGGGTCGAACAGCTTGCGCCGGTGCTGGGGCGGCACGCCAGGGCCGTTGTCGCTGACGGTCACGATCGCATGCCCGCCTTCGACGCCCGTGCGCACCTGCACCTGTGGTCGTGCGCTCATGGCCGCGGCCTGCACGGCATTGACCAGCAGGTTGACGAGAACGATATCGAGCTGGCCCGAACCGCCCAGCACCGTCACGGGTCCCTGCAATTCGGTCTCGATCGGCACGCTCAGGCGGCGGCCCTGGCAATTCGAGACCGCCTCGACAGCCTCAAGCACGACCGTGCCGATCTCCGAGCGCTCAGGGTCGCAGACGGGCCGACGTGCATACGTGAGCAGATCGTCGATGATGCGTGCGCAGCGCTTCGTCTCGTCGTGGATGATGCGCGCCTGTTCGGTGCGCCGCGCTTCGTTGCCCTTGCCCTCGACCAGCAATTGCGCATAACCCAGGATGGTGCCCAGCGGCGTGTTCAGCTCGTGCGCCACCCCGCCCGCGAGCTGCCCCATGGCCACCAGCTTTTCGGTCTGGTTCGTCAGTTCCTCGAAGCGCCGACGATCGGTCAGATCCTGCACGATGACAGCTGCGCTGGATTCGGTCGCCTTCTTCGAATCGCGGAAGAAGGTCAGATTGATGCTGATCCATCGCGACTCGGCGCCGATGGTGGCGGCAAGAACGGCATTGCGCACGGGTTGCATCTGTTCGAAGGCCTCGTGCAGCATCAGTCGGCCCGCCTCGTCGACACCCAGCAACTCGAAGACATTGGCACCATCGAACGCGGCCGAAACCTGACCGAAGAGCGTCTGCGCCTGCAGGTTGGACATGCGCACACGCCCCGCCAGGTCGACGATGAGCAAGGCACCGGGCAGGCTTTGCAGGATCGCTTCGTGGCGATTGCGCTCGCCGATGATCGAAAGCTGCGCCTGCTCCATGTCGCCGAACAGGCGCTCCACGTCGTGCGTCAACGCGTCGTAGTCGTCGCCCAGCGGGCCGACCAGGCGCCTGGACAGGCCTTCCAACTGCACGGGTTCGATCCGCCCCGCGTGGGCCTCGCGCACGGCCTGATGCAGCTGGTGCATGCCGCGTCGGTAGGCGAGCAAGATCCACAGGCTCGCGGCCAGTGCTGTGGCCAGTGCTACGGCCAGCACGGCGAGAAGCGCACGCTCGCCCTGCCCGGCGGCAATGCCCCCTTGCCACAGGGCCCAGCCGCAGAACAGCACGGCGATCGCCAGCGCAGCATGGCGCAGCGGTCTGGCTGCTAGGGCATGCCCGTCCGTGCCCCCGGCAACATCGGCGTGGACAGGCGTACCGGCGCTTGTCATCGAACCTCCTGAACGAGCTGACGCACCCCGATCTTGTCAGCCCGCTTCAGATGCAGCAAGCGCGCCCGGACCGGTGCCGCCTCAAGCGGCCTGCGGGGCGCGCCCTGCGTCGCTCAGAAGATGAACTGCAGCCCTGCCGTGGCCTGCTTGTAGTCGCGCTGCGAAGGGTCGTAGGGGTTCTGCACGTCGAACTTGACGGTGGCGTACTCCACGCTGAGCTTGAGGTTCTGCCCCGAGATCAGGTAGTGCGCGCCGATGCCGGCCCACTTCTGGTCGCGGTAACCGCGTGGCTGGCTGTACGTCGAGCGCTCGAAGCGGCCGAAGAGCTGCAAGCGACCGGGGCCGATCTTGTGCGGCAGCAGATACCCTGCCTTGATGTAATGCGCCTTCAGGTCGGCCTGGGCCGGCACGGTGCCGTCGGGTGACAGCCCCAGCGCGACCTTGCCGGTGTCGTATTTCATCACCGCGGCCGCGATGGTGAAGGTGCCCGCCGCGGTGGGCTGCTCATAGAAGGCATCGACGGTCCAGGCCTTGTAGTCCTTGGGGTCGGTCTTGCCGATGTAGTCGCCGTAGGCCACCTTGGGCTGGTAGTCGACCGCGGCACCGATGGTCAGCACATGCTTGGTGCCGAGGTATGTGCCGCGGTAGCCGTAGTCGGTTTCCGGGTCGAGCAGGCTGACGTGCGCGCGCGCGGTGACACGCTGGCGGTCGCGCACCACCGCGTCACCCTCGCGGCCGTCGGACACCATCAGCTTGTAGTTGACGAGTCCGTCGGCCAGGTTGCCCCACAGCGCAACGCCGGTGTCACGGCTGCCACCCCAGGGCGTGTAGGAGACCACTTCGGCACGGTCCATCGTGAGGGGGTCGAAGCAGGCCTCGAGGTTCTCGCGCGAGAAGGCGTTCTTGAAGCGCCCCACGATCAGGCGCAGCGCGTCGCTGTGGTCGATGGTGATGTAGGCATCGCGCCAGAAGATGCTCTTCTCGTCGCGCCCGCCCTTGCTGTCCGCCGGCGCGTCGATGTTGGCGTAGTAGCCCACCAGGTCGTTGAACTGGCCGAAGGCCGTGAAGCGGTTGCGGCGCAGGAAGAAGTCTGTCGACTTGCCCGCATCGGTGCTGGACGTGAAGTCCCGTGCCTGCCCCCAGGCCTGCAGCGAGTAGACGAAGGTCAGGCTGCCTTCCTTGCCGAACGCAATCGTCGGCCCGGCCTGCGCGGGGGCCGCACCGAGCAGCAGGGCCGCAACGGCGCACGCGCCCAGTACGGGTTGGCGGATGAACTGTCGGATGCCTCGTGTCATGGTGATGCCCCTCGTGCTGGTGGTCATTTCTTGTAGCTCTTCAGAAGCTCGGCCGCCTCGTTGCCCTTGTGGCACTTGGTGCAGGTGTCAGGCGCGGTGCGCGCATCCTTGATCATGTTGGCGTGCGCCAGATCGGCCTTGATCAGGCGGGCATTGCCCTTGTGGCAGCCGACGCAGGAGTCGTTCACCGTCTTGTGGTCGGTGTGCCATTTCTCTTGCTTGGGCGCGGCTGCGCGCGTGCCGTTGTGGCACTTGAAGCAGGACGAGGCACCCATGCCGCAGGCATTGGCGTCGGCAATGATCGAGACCGAGCGCATGCGCTGGCGCACATCGGCCAGCGCCTCGTGGCCCCAGCCTTGCGACGGTGCGGCGCTGGCTTGCGGCGCAGCCATCGGCTCTTCGCTGGCGACGAAGGTCCATGTGATTGCGAAAGCGAAGACCAGGGCGAGCCCGGCTGCCGCGCGCCAGAGCGATCGGCCCATGGCACGCAGGCGGTCGATGAGTTCAACGTTTCCGGTCATCAGGGGCTCCTCTTGGGTGGTGTACGGCGGTCGGACTCGGCCAGAGCACGGGCGGCGGCCTCGATCTCTTCCTCGCCCAGCGGGTCGGCGCAATGGCACGATCGGCCACGCCCCTTGAACTTGAGGCGGCGCGCGCGGGTGCTGGCCTCGGATGCAGCCTCGGGTACGGCGCTCGCGGCAGCCTGCGCCGCCGAGGCCGCAGGCTGCCCGGCCTTGGCCTGTGCACAGGCCAGCACCGGGCAAAGCAACATGGCCATCAGCAGGATCGTTGAAATTTGCATCTCGCTCCTCCCAGCGCGCCAGGGCTCGAGTCCGCACGAATGAGCAGCATTGAGCACGATGCATGCCAACGCCTGTGCCGGGCCGCGCACCGGGGCGGCGCTGGCAGCCACCGTGCAGAAGACGCCGGGCAACGCAATGGGCCGGCTGCGACCTTTCAATTTGCAACCGCGCTGGCGGGTGCGCTGGCTTGTGCGCTGGCTTGTGCACCGGCTGCGGCCGGCACGGCCAGCGTCAGGTCGGGCAGCGTGAAGCGCGCTGCTTCGGCAGCGGACCTGGCCTCGTGCAGAAGGTTGCGCGTGGTGACATCGAATTCCGGGTGGCGACGGTCCATCTCGGCAAACATGCGCTCGTAGTGCTCGGCCGGTGCGACCACGGTCCTGAGCACCACGCGCCAGGCGCCGGCCGGCACTGCGGTCTCGAAGCTGATGGCCTGCTGTTCGCCGGGCGCCAGCCGCGTATCGGCCAGTTCGCGTTCGAGCGCCACGTCCACGGTACGGCCGATGACGTGATGACCGAGCCGCAGGTGATCGGCGGGCCGCTCGCCGTACAGATGAAGCTCGACGCGGATCTTGGGTACCAGGTAGGTGGGCAGGCGGTGGCCGGCGCCGCGGTTGCGCATCACCGCGCTGACGCGGATGCGTGTGGCATCGAGCCGCTGCACGCGCAATTCGCGCCCCAGCGCGGCGTCGACCATGCTCGCATCGTGCACACCGCGCCAAAGGTGGCGCCGACCCGGCATGTGGCACGACTGGCAGCTGCGCCCTTCCTTCGCATACGGGCTGACGCGCCACTCCTCGTAGGTATCTTCGACCAGCTTGCCGTTGACGCGCCGGCCATCGGGCGGAAACTGGTGGCAACTTGAGCAAAAGCGGCTGTCCGAGAACCCCGCGGCAGCCACATAGCCGCCATGCGGCTGCGAGGCCGATGGCGCCACGACCCCCGGTGGACCGAAGCGCTGGTGCGCACGCACATGGCAGGCTGCACAGACCAGCCCTTGACGGTGCAGTTGAGCGCCCACGAAGGCCGGCGCCGAGGCGGCCGGCGCATTCGGCCAGCCATGCTCCAGCGCGGTGAGTGCCTTCTGCTCGGCGAGCGGTGCATGGCAGTTCAGGCACTGGTTGGCCTGGGCAGGCTCGAAGGTGCGCAGCTGCCAGCGCAGCCCGGGCCCGACAGCGCGGCTGTGCAGGCTGGTGGACCAGTCTGCAAATTGCTGTGCATGACATTGTCCGCAGGACTGCGGCTCGAGCGAGGCTTCAAGCGCAGACCAGTTTGCCGGCGCCTTGCCCTGCGGCGCCAGCGGCTGCGCCCAATGTCCGGCAATGAAAGCCTGCACGACGCGGTCCTGCCGCGCCAGCCAGGCCTGCCAGCCCCACCACGCTGCCGCGGCAAGCAGCACGGCCAGCAACGCTGTGACCAGCCGGCGCCAGCCGCGGGGGCTCATCGATCTACCTGACGCGCCGCACCGCGGGAACGCGGCAGCGGCACCTTGGCCGCATCAGCCGCCGCAGGGATTGGGTGGTGCACCGCTGCCACCGCCGCCTGCGCCACCCAGGTTCTGCTTGTAGGACTTGTCGTCCAGAACGATCCGGTTGGCATGCGTGGCATAGGCGTCGACGATGCTGCGCTGGGCGACCAGGGACGGGCTGGACGCCGGGCGGAAGAACGACTTCAGATCCGTGCGCCAAGGCGAGTCGGCCGGCAGGATGGCCTGGCCCGTGGCATCGGCAAGGTTCGACAACGAATTCCATTCCACCATCGCACCGTCGTAGAAGCGCGTCGGGTAGCCCATGATGACCGCGCTGGCCATGCCGGTGATCATCGCGCGGAAGGTCGTCTCGCAATAGACATAGACGGTATCGCCGGCCTGGTAGGCAGCGCCACCGCCCACGCCGATGTAAGCCGCGTCGATCATGCGCACGCCGTTGGAGTCGGCATCGCCGTTCATGTAGGCCGCAATCTGCGCCTTGGGCTTGTAGGCAAAACCCTTGCTGCCGTCGAGCAGGTTGGAGAAATTCAACTGCAGCGTGCCGCGTGGGTGACCCTGGCGCGAGCCGCTGTTCTGGAACGACTTCATGTAGTCGTAGCCCGCCGCCGGCACGCAGATCGGCGAGCCGCAGGCGGCAAAGCCCGAGTCGCCCTGCTCCAGCCGCTCACCCGCGCTGAACTGGCCCACGCTGCGTGCGTCCCAGATCATCACGCCGTCGCTGCGCAGGTTGGCGTCGTTGGCGGGCAGCACGTTGAGCAGATCCTCGAAGGTGGCCAGCAGCGCGGAGTTGTCCACCCGCAGGTCTTTCACGCTGGCGCGGCCCGCGCCCGGCGCTGCGCTGGCGGTGGTGGCGAAATCGCCTGCCGCGAGCCCGTTGCCATTGATCCACTGATTACCGCCATTGAGCAACGCGAGATTCTTCGCATCCATGCCCCAGTAGCGCAACGCATACCAGCATCGCCCCTGCGCCATGGCATTGCCGGTGTTGCCGGTGCCCTGGGCGCACACGACCATGTCGTTCTTGGGGTCGATGTTGTACTTGGCAAGCAAGGCGTCCATCGTCGGGCCGTCGGGCACCATGCTCGGCGTCAGGATGACGCCGTTGGAACGCGTCTGGATCCACTCCGACGAGGGCGACAGATACGTGAAGACCGCCAGGTTGTTCGGTTTGATGTACTCGGCACCGGCGGGGCCAGCGCTGGCCTGGAAAATGATCAACTTGCCGGTGACGCCGGCCGGACGGTTGGCGACCCAGTCGGCCATCCAGCGCTGCAGCGTCGTGGCGGTGATGAGGCCGTTGACATTGGCCTCGTAGTCGTCGGCCGAGGCCTGTGCGATGGCGGCCGGCGAATTCACGACGATCGTGGCCAAAGCGCCGCTCGAACGGTCTTCGTCGCTGCCCGCACCGCCGCAAGCAGCCAGCACGGCCGCCAAGCTGATCGACGCCCACACACGCCATGGCGTGAACGCGGTGGCTGTTGCGGCAAGTCTCCTGCTCATCATGGTCGTCACCCTTCCTATGGTTGGCCCTGATCCGGTGGATCTTCTCCTGCGATCAACAACGCTTAGCACTTTGCGTGCCGGGCACGCGGCCGCATTTCCAGCGGGCAGCGCAGCTTTGCCGAGGCCGAGGGTGGATTGCACATTTCAAGCTGTGGGGTCAGAGCGCTGTCAATTTGCATGCATCGCAGGCCCTGCATCAAGGCGATCAGGGGGGTTGGATGCAGCCCGACCCTGGAGGTTCTTGACAGGCACATGACTTGCTTTGAGCGTGGCAGTCGAATCGAGAACGGAGTGCTGCTGGCATGGCCCGCCAAGAGTCGTCGGATCCGCTGAAGCATTTGTTGCCGGGCATGTTTGCGCGCGGCTTTGATCTCAGCGGGCTGAAGGTCAGCGTCGCCCAGCCGGCACCTGCAAACGCCTACGGCGCCGACCTGCAACTCGACTTTCTCGGCCAGACCTGCCTGCGCACGAATCTCGTGATCAAGCGCGTGCTGGCCTCGATGCGCCCCGGCCTGGTGGTCGAGATCGTGTCGGACAACCTGAGCGCGGTTGAAACCATTCCATTCATGCTGCCCGGGCATGACTGTGTCCACCTGGCCACGGTGCATCTGGACGATTGCTGGAAGATTTTTGCGAAGAAGGTCGGCGCCTGAGCGGCGGCCAGTGACAGCAGGAGAAGCGACGATGGGGGCTCATGCCAGCAACACCATAGAGGCCGTGGGCGCAGCCGCCGGGCGAACGCACCGCTTGGCTGCCTTTGCCCTGGTGGGCGCCTTCGTGCTCATCTCACTGGGCACCTACGCGGCAGACACACGCTACATCTACTTCTCGGCCTACCTGTGGTTCGGCCTCATCTACGGCATGTGCCTGCAGTACGGACGCTTCTGCATGGCGTCGGCGATCCGCGACCTCTTTGCCGTGGGCGTGCCGCGCATGGCGGTGGGCATCATGATCGCGGTGGTGCTGTTCAGCCTGGTCTCGGCCGCGGTCACGATGACGGGCAAGAGCGTCTTCCACGCTTCGCCCATCGGGCTGTATTCGGTCATCGGCGGCGCCATCTTCGGCTTCGGCATGATCTTCACCGGCGGCTGCGCGTCGGGCTCCCTGTACAAGAGCGGCGAGGGCAGCGTGGCCGCCCTGCTGGTGGTGTTCTCACTCAGCTTCGCGCAGGCGATCTTCGTCGATATCGGCGGCGTGGCGAATGCGCTCGTGCCGGCATCGTGGGCCGCCTCGGCCGAGGCCAAGGCCTTGCCTGCGGCGGTCTCGGCCAACAACGGCTGGTATGACCAGTTCCTTGCCGGCTACATCTGGGATCTCAAGGCCACCACCCTGGCCGCGCTGCTCGGCATGGACGACCACAGTGCCGTGGGCGCCTTCATCGGCAATGCATTGCTCAACGCGATCCTGCCCGCCATCGTCATCCTGGCAGTGATCTACTACGGCTGGTACCGCAAGGGTTACCTGCGCAGCCAAAAGATCACCCAGGCGAGCCTGTCGACGCATCTGGCCGGACTGTGGAGCATGGTCACCGCCTCACGCCGCACGGCCATCGCCGGTCTGGTGCTGGGTGTGGCGGCCGGCCTGCACATCTGGGTCATACAGACCTTGCAGCTCAATCTGGGCATCAA
The DNA here is from genome assembly GCA_016707445.1 of Rubrivivax sp. Lineage (GTDB taxonomy): Bacteria > Pseudomonadota > Gammaproteobacteria > Burkholderiales > Burkholderiaceae_C > Rubrivivax. The sequence goes on along the minus strand of JADJHR010000001.1, from coordinate 189,753 downwards.
CAATGCGGGTGAGCTGCTGTTGGCGATGGGCCACAAGGCCGGACTCAGCATCCAGGACACGGTGTTCGACCCGGGCTACTTCTACGTCACCACGCAGGAGGCACAGGGCGCGGCGTGGGTGCTGTCCAAGCTGGGCATGAACATCACCGACAACGTCTTCTTCGGGCTGGACAACGGCATTCCCGCGCCGCTGTTCAACCCGGTGCTGTGGATGTCGGCGGCGGTGATCGGCGGCGCCGCGGTGATGGCGCTGTATCACAACGAATTCAAGCTCAAGTTCCCCACGCTGGAGATCGCCACCTGGGCCATCCTGGGCGGCATCCTGATGGGCATCGGCGCGCGCGTGGGCATGGGCTGCAACATCGGCGCCTTCTTCGCCACGGTGACCAATGGCGACCCTTCGGGCTGGCTGTTCATGCTGGGCATGACAAGCGGCGGCTGGGTCGGCGTGAAGTTCTTCAACTGGTGGATCGAACGCAAGATGGCGCGCGAGACACCGCTCGAGTTCGATCTGTAGCACCCGCTACGACAGCAGCGAAAGGAAACCCTCGACATGGCAGCCAAGTTCGAAAAGCTCGGCGAAGGCAGTTATCAGCTCGACGTGCAGGGCTACGTCTGCCCGCATCCGCAGATCTACACCAAGAAGGCGCTGGAAAAACTCAAGACCGGCGACACCCTGCAACTCGTCTTCGACAACCCGTCTTCGGGCGAATCGATCAGCGCGATGTGCCAGAGCGAAGGCAACGACATCGTCGACCAGACGCAGGACGCCGGCAGCACGATGCGCTGGACGATCCGCAAGAGCTGATGGCCGACGCCGTGCAAACCGCCGCCGCGGACGTGTCGCAGGCGGCGCCCGTGTGCCTCGGGCTGGTGGCCACCTGCGACGCCGCGGCCCCGCATCTGCTGGGCCTGGCGCGCGCAGCGGTGGCCCGCGGCTGGGCCTGCCGCTGCTTTCTCACCGATACCGGCGTGCGCCTGCTGAGCGACGCCGCGCTGCGCGAGATGGCCCGGGCCGGGCAGTTGCAGCTTGAGGTCTGCGAGCACGCCTGGCAGATGTTCGGCGGCGGCCCGGCGCCTGACGGGTTCAAGCTGCGCAGCCAGTTGCAGAACGCGATGCTCGCGCGCGACTGCGATCGCGTCATCGTCATTTGAAATGGCCACGCCCATGAAACGAATTCTCGTCATCGCCAAACACAACCCTGCCGAAGCGCTGCGCGTGGCCGCCGGCTTGTCGCTGCTGCACACCGAATTGCGCGTGCTGGGCATCGGCGCATGGCCCGATACCGCGGCCGTGCGCGAGCAGCAAGAGCTGGTCGAGTTCATCGAGATTCCTTGCGAGGCGGTGACTGACCCGGCCGAAGCGCCCGCACGCGTGGCCGCTGCCGTGGCGCAGGCCGATGTGGTGTACCAGCTGTGAGCGCCGATCGCACAGTGCTGGTGCTGCACGAGCCAGACGGTGCGCCCGATGACCTGGCAGCCCAGGTCGAGGCACTGCGCGCGCTGGGCCTGCAAGTCGATGTGCGCGCTTGCGTCGAGCCGTACGATCAGATCCTCGACGCCACGTTGGCCGCCGATACCATCGTCTTCTGGCGCTGAGTGTCCCTGGGGGTGGTTGCTCAGAATCGTTGCAACCCGCCTTCAGTCAACGGCCCCCACATCCGGGATGGCCCGCCCTCACTCCTCGATCGGGATCGACTGCCGCGCTGCGCGTCCTGCGCTGTGCTTGTTCAGGGTTCTGACGGCAGTGTCTGCGCGTTCGCGCGCCACGTCGCCTGGCGCCGCTTCGGCCCTGGGCGTCGCGCCCAGCGCCTGCTTGGCGAACTCCACGAAGCTGCTCACCAGTCCTGAATGGATCCGCTCCTTCGGATAGACGACCGACAACTGGCGAATCAAGCGCGGTTCGAGCGGGATCTGCACGAGCTGGCCCAGGCGGATCTCATTGACCACGGTCGCGCGCGACATGATCGAGAACCCCAGGCCGGTCGCCACCAGACCCTTCAAGGCTTCGGGGCTGCCGAGTTCCATCACGCCCTGCAGCGTGTCGGGCGCAACCCCCGAGCTGAGCAGGTAGTGATCGACCACCTCACGCGTGCCCGAGCCGGGCTCGCGGCTGATGTGGGCATGCCCCAGCAGCGACTGGGCGCTGGCCGACGTCAGTTGCGCCAGCGGGTGCGTGGGCGCGCAGGTGATCTGCAGCTCATCGTCGCAGACGACGTCGGCGACGAGCGCGGGCATGTGCGAGTCACCTTCGATGAAGCCGACATCGAGGCTGCGCTCGAGCACGCGCGCCTGCACCGCATCCGAATTGGCGACGAACAGCCGCGGCACGGCGGTCGGAAAGTTGGCCTTGAATGCACCCAGCACGCGAGGCAGCAGGTAGTCGGCGATGGTGGTGCTCGCGCCGATGTGCAAGGGGCCTCCGAGCTGACCCCCGAGCTCCTGCAGCCGGTTGTCGAGTTCGCTGGACAGCGAGAGGATGCGCTCGGCAAAATCCAGCGCCAGGATGCCGGCAGCGGTGAGCGAAACGCGCCCATGCCCACGATCGAACAGCCGGGTATGGAACTGCTCCTCGAGCTGGCGGATCTGGAAGGTGACCGCCGGCTGTGTCATGAACAGCGCTTCAGCCGCCTTGGTGAACGACAGGTGCTTTGCGACCGCATGAAACACCTGAAGACGACGATCCGCCATCGACCTGCTCCAGAGATTTAGACCCGCCCGGATTCGAGCATGAAACCGCTGGCCCGGTAATTGGGGCAGACCACGGCAGACATGGGGCGCGCGCAAGCGGTCGAGCGCTCGAGCGCTTCGCCAAAGCAAGGGCGTCGTCTATAACTGCGATGGGGAGCGCCGCCGCAGCCCATTCGGGCAGCGAGGCCTGCGTCGGGTGCGGCGATACTCATGCGCGCCACGGCACGCCCAAGCCCGAACAGCCAACCAACCGCGAGTGCGACGACTAAATCCGATGAAACTGTGCATCGTTTCCGACAGCCACGACCGCGCGCCGATGCTGGCCGCCGCGGTCGCCGCCGGGCAGCGCGCGGGCGCGCAGGCAGTGCTGCACTGCGGCGACCTGATCGGCGCCATGACGCTGCGCCCCTTGCTCGAGATCGGCCTGCCGGTGCACCTGGTGCATGGCAACAATCTCGGCGACATGCAGGCCATCTGGAACCTGTGCCGCGAATCCGGCGGTTTGATCAACTACCACGGCGCCGACGCCGATCTGCGGCTGGCCGGTCGCCGGCTGTTCGCGACGCACTATCCGCACTACGCGCGGGGCATGGCCTGCACCGGAGACTACGACATCGTCTGCTGCGGCCATTCGCACCAGGCATCGGCGGTGCAACAGCGCACGGTGGAGGGCGGCTCGACCTGGCTGGTCAACCCGGGAACGGTGGCCGCGCTCGGCGGCCCGGCGACCTGGATGCTGGCAGACCTGGTGGACCTGCGTTTCGAGGTGCAGGCCGTGCCGGTGTGAGGGATGCCGAGCTTGCCCGGGATCAGACTTTCGACCGCCTCGGCACGATGACCGCCTGGCCCGCGGTGGCGGCGATCACACCTGCCGCCAAGGCAGGCCGTGCTTGCGCCATCCTCCCAGGTTGCCGCGGTGATGCTCGGCATCAAGTTCGCCCTCGAAGCCTTCGAGCACGTTGCTCACGTTCGTGAAGCCGTGCTTTTCAAGTTCGACGCCGGCATCGACCGAGCGCTTGCCGCTGCGGCAGATGAGCACGATCGCCCGATCCTTGCGACCGGCCATGCGCAGAACCTCATCGCAGAAATGCGGGTTGATGTCGAAATCGGGTGCCGTGTTCCATTCGATGCTGATCGCGCCGTGCGGATGGCCGACGAAGTAGTGCTCGACGTCGGTGCGACAGTCGATCAGCAGCGTGTTCGGGTTGCCCTGAAGCATCTCGTAGGCTTGGGTGGGGTGCAAGTGTTCCATGGCGTGCGTCCGTGGCGCCGGATTGTGCGTGCATCCGCCGCTCGCCCAGAGACAAGTTCGTCATGAGCATATGGCGCAGCCTTCAGGCCACCGCCTGGTAGTACAGGTTCTGCGGGTGGTTCGCCTGCGCCAGGAAGAACCAGCGCTCGGCCAGCAGGCCGACATACTGGACCACGAAAGCCAGCGCCAGCAGCGAGGGCGAAGCGCGCAGCAAGCCTGCCATGAGCAGCAGCGCCGGCACGACGAATGCGACCAGCAGGAACACCCACTTCACCGCAGCCAGCGCCTGCAGCGTGCGGCCATGGAAGAACTCGCGCGTCGCGAACGCGGGGCCCATGAAGCCGCGCGACTTCTGCACGATGCGCGGATGCTTGATGCCGATGGCGGTCTGCAAGGTCGAGGTGGGCTTGAGCCTGGCGTTGCGCCGCAGCGATGCGCCGCGGCCCAGCGCCGCCAGCAGCGTCAGCGTCAGCGCCCAGGCCGCCAGGAACGGCGCCAGGTCCGGTGCGATGCGCGCCGCGAACGCTGCCGCCAGCGTGAAGCCGGACGCGCAGCCGAGCAGCGTGTAGTTCAGCACCGTCAGCGGGGTTGCCCATTCGCGCAGGAACCGCACGCTGGCGTAGACCATGGCGGTGCAAAGAAACAGCACGAACATCGCCACCGTGGCCAGCACGCCCAGCACCACGCTGGCATCGATGGCCCTGCCGGTACCCAGCACCGCGAACAGCGGCTTGACGCTGCCGACCTGGGCCAGGCCGTAAAGCGCCACCGCCCCCATCGCCAACGGCAGCGCGATGACCTCGCGCGACAGCCATGAGGTGCGCCACATGGCCGCCGACCGCCAGGCGCGTTCGGGCCGCCCGAGATGGAAGAACGAGGCCAGCAGGCCTGCCGCCAGCAGCGCCAGCGCGATCGCACTGCCCCAACCGTAGAAAGCGGCACCATCGGGTGGCGGCGGCAGCCCGAACAGCGCACAGACCTGCACCGTGAACAGCGCCAGGAACAGGCCCTGGCCCGCACCGATCAACGTAGTGAGCAGGATCACCGACCAGGCCGGGTTCATGTTCGGCTCACCATGATGCGTCGTCGAGCGTCGGCTCGGACTTCGCGGGCTTGGGAAGTTGACCGTCGACCTTGAGCGGGTTGTCGGCGCGGATCAATTCGTCTTCGTGCACGTGCATCGGCGTCTTGCGCCGTGGCAGGTAGTGGTTGGCGGGATGCGTGCCCCATTCGGGCATCAAGGCATAGCCGGCGTTGTCGCGGATCGCCTGCGAGACCTCGGAATCCGGGTCGTGGATGTCGCCGAACAGGCGAGCGCTGGTCGGGCAGGCCATCACGCAGGCGGGCTTGCGCTCGGCCTTGGGCAGCGCCGCGTCGTAGATGCGGTCGACGCACAGCGTGCATTTGGTCATCACCTTGCGCTCGTCGTCGATCTCGCGCGCGCCATACGGGCAGGCCCAGGCGCAGTACTTGCAGCCGATGCACTTGTCGTAGTCGACCAGCACGATGCCGTCTTCGGGGCGCTTGTAGCTGGCCCCGGTCGGGCATACCGGTACGCAGGGCGGATCTTCACAATGCAGGCAGCTCTTGGGAAAGTGCACCGTCTGCGTGTCGGGGAAGCTGCCCACCTCGAAGGTCTGCACGCGGTTGAAGAAGGTTCCCGACGGATCCTTGCCGTAGGGGTTGGTGTCGCCCAGCGGCCCCGCGGCACCCGAGGTGTTCCATTGCTTGCAGCTGGTCACGCAGGCGTGACAGCCGACACAGACGTTCAGGTCGATGACCAGGGCGAGCTGTGTCATGGCAGGTCCCGCTGGCGGGTCATGCGGCTCACTTGGTCCTCCTGGCGCCCGCCATCCAGGCCAGCCACTTCGGCGCCGCGCCGGACTGCGGCGGCGCAGGGACCGCCGGCACCTGCGGCCAGACCTGCTCGGGCTCGTCGGCACCGGCCGGGTAGATGCGCACGCGCACGTCGTACCAGCCTGCCTGGCCGGTCACGGGGTCAGAGTTCGAGATCGGCTGGCCACCCGCGGTCGGCAATTCTTCGGTAATCAGGTGATTGAGCAGGAAGCCACGCTGCGACTCGTTGGCGTCGGGCGCCAGATTCCAGGCACCAGCGGCCTTGCCGATCGCGTTCCAGGTCCACACCGTTCCGGGCTCGACCGCCTCTGAATACGCGGCCATGCAGCGCACCTTGCCCCAAGGCGACTCGACCCACATCCAGCCGCCGTCGGCGATGCCTTGCGCGCGCGCCAGCTCGGGGTTCAGGTACAGCAGGTTGTGCGTGTGGATCTGGCGCAACCAGGCATTCTGTGAATCCCACGAGTGGTACATCGCCATCGGCCGCTGCGTCACCGCCGACAGCGGGTAGCGCACACGGTCGGTCTGCTGCGATTCGAGCGGCTCGTAATAGAACGGCAGCGGGTCGAAGAACTCTTCGACGCGCTTGCGCAGATGGGCCGGCGGCTGGCGCGAGATGCTCTTGCCCTGCGCCGCCAGGCGGAACTTCTGCAGCACCTCGGAGTAGACGTGGATCAGGATCGGCTCGGCGTAGCGCTGCACGCGCATGCGCTGCGACCATTCCAGGTAGCCCTTGTTCCAGTTGCGCATGTACTGGTAGGACGGCGGCAGCTTGTACTGGAAGACGCAGTTGTTCTTGGCGTACATCTCCCACTGGCGCGAGTTGGGTTCGCCACGCATCGACTTCTCGCCGCCCTTGCCGCGCCAGCCGGCGAGAAAACCGATGCCCGAGCCGGGCTCGGTCTCGTAGTTGACGATGAAGTCCGGGTAGTCTCGGAAGCGCCGCGTGCCGTCGGGGCGCACGAAGGCCGGCAGCTTGAGCCGACCACCCAGTTCAACCAGCACCTCCTGGAAGGGCTTGCTCTGACCGGAAGGCGGCAGCACCGGAATGCGCACCGCATCCACCGGCCCTTCGAACTCCGAGATCGGCCGGTCGAGCATGGACATCACGTCGTGCCGCTCGAGGTAGGTGGTGTCGGGCAGGACCAGGTCGGCAAAGGCCGTCATCTCGGACTGGAAGGCGTCGCACACGACCAGAAACGGAATCTTGTACTCGCCGTCCTCGTCCTTATCGTTGAGCATGCGGCGCACCTCGGACGTGTTCATCGTCGAGTTCCACGCCATGTTGGCCATGAAGATCAGCAGCGTGTCGATGCGGTAGGGGTCACCGCGCCAGGCGTTGGTGATCACGTTGTGCATCAGCCCGTGCACCGAGAGCGGAAATTCCCACGAGAAGGCCTTGTCGATGCGCACCGGCTTGCCGTCGTCATCGACGAACAGGTCGTCGGGTTCGGCCGGCCAGCCCAGCGGCATGCCGTCCAGCGGCGAATTGGGCTTCACCGCCAGCGGCGTGTTGGGCGTCTTTGCGCAAGGTGGGATCGGCCGCGGAAACGGCGCCTTGTGCCTGAAGCCGCCCGGTCGGTCGATGGTGCCCAGCAGCGTCATCAGGATCGACAGCGCGCGCACGGTGTGGAAGCCATTGGAATGCGCCGCCAGTCCCCGCATGGCGTGAAAGGCCACCGGGTTGCCGGTGACCTTGTCGTGCTCGTGGCCCCAGATGTCGGTCCAGGGGATCGGCAGTTCGATCGTCTGGTCGCGTGCGGTGATGCCCATCTCATGCGCCAGGCGCCGGATGACGCTGGCCGGGATGCCGGTGACGTCGGCGGCCCATTCGGGTGTGTAGTCGGCCACGCGCTCCTTGAGCAACTGGAACGCCGGCTTGACGGGGGTGCCGTCGGACAGTGTGAACTCACCCAGCAGGAACGGATCGCAGCCCTCGGTGTGCGTGGTCACCGGCCGGTTCGACGTGCGGTCCCACCACAGCTTGTTCTGGGCGTCGTAGCAGCCTTCCTCCACAGGCACCTCGGTGCGAACGAACATGCCGAACTCGTCGTGCGCCGCGTCCAGGTTCACCAGCTGCCCGGCGTTGGTGTAGTTCACCATGAAATCGCGGTCGTACAGGCCCAGCGCAATCAGTTCGTGGACTAGCGCCAGCAGCAGCGCACCGTCGGTGCCCGGGCGGATCGGCACCCACTCGTCAGCGATCGCCGAATAGCCGGTACGCACCGGGTTGATCGAGATGAAGCGCCCGCCCGAACGCTTGAACTTCGAGATCGCGATCTTCATCGGGTTGCTGTGGTGGTCTTCCGCGGTGCCGATCATGATGAACAGCTTGGCACGCTCGAGGTCAGGCCCGCCGAATTCCCAGAACGACCCACCAATGGTGTAGATCATCCCGGCGGCCATGTTGACCGAGCAGAAGCCGCCGTGCGCGGCGTAGTTGGGCGTGCCGAACTGGCGCGCGAACAGGCCGGTAAGGGCCTGCATCTGGTCGCGTCCGGTGAAGAGGGCGAACTTCTTGGGGTCGGTGGCACGAAGATGCGACAGCCGCTTCTCGAGAATGTCGAAGGTCTCGTCCCACGAGATCGGCTCGAACTCGCCAGCACCACGCTCGCTGCCGGGCTTGCGCCGCAGCGGCTGCAGCAGCCGGGCCGGCGAATACTGCTTCATGATCCCCGACGAGCCCTTGGCACACAGCACGCCCTGGTTGAGCGGATGGTCGGGGTTGCCCTCGATGTAGCGCAGTTCACCATCGCGCAGGTGGACGCGGATGCCGCAGCGGCAGGCGCACATGTAGCAGGTGGTGGTCTTGACCTCGGTCTTGGCGTCGGGCAGGGGCTTGGCCGTCGGGTCGTGCAAGGGGGTGCCGGACAGCGGATTCAAGACAACGTCTCCTGCGGGTGATCGTGCTCGATGTTAAAGGTCTGCGCTGAAAACCAAAAGCGGATAATCCTGCTCAAGATGATCGATAAAACAGGCCAGGCAGTCGATGCCCGACTGCGCTTGAACCTGCGCCAGCTGGAGGTCTTCGTTGCCACGGCGCGGGCCGGCTCCACGCATGGCGCGGCGCGCCGCGTGGCACGCTCTCAATCGGCGGCGAGCGCATCGCTGGCCGAGCTCGAGGCCTCGCTCGAATCGCCGCTGTTCGATCGGGTCGGCCGCCGCCTGGTGCTCAACGAAAACGGGCGCGCGCTGCTGCCCGGTGCAATCGCGCTGCTCGACCAGGCGACCGAACTGCAGGGACTGTTTGCCACCGAGCGGCTCGCACCGCTGCGCGTGGCGGCCAGCCTGACGATCGGCGAATACCTGCTGCCCGGGTACATCGCGCGCTGGAAGCTCGAATGCCCGTCCAGCCTGGTCCAGCTGATGATCGGCAACACCAGCAAGGTGATCCAGTCGGTCGTCGACATGGACGTCGACGTCGGTTTCATCGAGGGTCCGCAGACCCATGCCGACCTGAAGGTTCAGCGCTGGCTGGAAGACGAACTGGTCATCGTCGCTACGCCTTCGCATCCGCTGGCCGCGCGCCGGGCCACGCACCGCCAGCTTGCCGACGCGACCTGGATCCTGCGCGAGCCAGCCTCAGGCACGCGCCAGGCGGCCGATGCCTGGCTGCTTGAACATCTGGGCCCCTTGCACGTGGAATTCGAGCTGGGCAGCACCGAGGCCATCAAGCGACTGGCGGCCGCCGGCGTTGGCCTGGCCTGCGTGTCGCGCCACGCGGTGACGACTGAACTGGCGCAGGGCACCCTGGTGGAACTGCGCACGCGACTGCCGCGCTCGCGTCGGCGCCTGGCCATTGCGGTTCGACGTGACAAGCGCCTGGGCCAGTCGACGGCGCAATTCATCCGGCATTGCATGGGCTGATGTCGCTGACCCTGATGTTTCCGCGCGGGCTGGGCTCCTAAAGCTCGGTGTACTTCTTGCTGCTGCCGTAGGCCGTGGCGATGGGGTACTTGAGGGCATTCTTGGCCAGCTTGTGCCGTGCCGCCGCATCGAGGTCCACGCCCAGCACGCTGGCCAGGCGCACCAGGTACAGCAGCACGTCGGCCAACTCGTCGCGCAAGGGCTCGGCCAGCCGAGGGTCGCTGGCAGCGCTGCCCGAGGCGTCCTCGGGCATCCACTGGAACAGCTCGGACAGTTCACCCACTTCACCGGTGAGCGCCATCACCAAGTTCTTCGGAGAATGGAACCGGACCCAGTCGCGATCGGTCGCGAATGTCTCGAGCGCCCGCGCCAGCGCATCGACATCGACCAGTCGGGTCGGTACCAGTTCGGCGCTGTCATCGATCGCCATGGCGAACCCCCATCGTTCTCTTGGCATTCTCGCAGCGCCGTGAGCGGATCAGTCGATCAGTCGATCAGCGGGGTTTATCGGCTGATCAGTAGATCGACATTGCATCCGACCCTGCAGCTGCTGAAAATGACCCGGGCTGTATCGAGCCGCGGAGGATTCACTTGCCGACCCTGATTGCGCCCCATGGTGGTGGCCCCCTCAAGCCCTTGATGCTGACGGGCGAAACTCTCGTCGCCGAGCGCGCGCGCGCGCAGCGTTTGCCCACGATCAGCATCAGTTCGCGCGAGAAGGGCGACCTGATCATGCTCGGCATCGGCGGTTTCACGCCGCTCGGCGGATTCATGGGGCAGGCCGACTGGCAGGGCGTGTGCGACCGCATGCAGACGTCGCAGGGCTTGTTCTGGCCGATCCCGATCACGCTGTCCACCGACGCCGCGACCGCCGATTCGATGGCCCTGGGCACCGAGGTCGCACTTGCCGATCCCGACGGTGAGGGCGTGCTCGCCATCATGCGGGTCGACGAGAAGTACCGCATCGACAAGACGCACGAATGCCTGCAGGTCTTCAAGACCGCAGATGCAGCGCATCCCGGCGTGCGCATGGTGATGGACCAGGGCGACGTCAATCTTGCGGGGCCGCTGCGCGTGCTTTCCGACGGTGGGTTCAAGGCGAAGTACGGCGCGCTGTTCATGACGCCTGCCGAGACGCGCGCCGAGTTCGAGCGCCTGGGCTGGCATCGCGTTGCCGCTTTCCAGACGCGCAACCCGATGCACCGCTCGCACGAGTATCTGGCCAAGATCGCGATCGAGATCTGCGACGGGGTGCTGGTGCACTCGCTGCTCGGCAACCTCAAGCCCGGCGACATCCCGGCAGAGGTTCGCACGCGGGCGATCGGCACGCTGATCGACACGCAGTTCGTTCCCGGTACCGTGGTGCAGGCGGGTTATCCGCTGGACATGCGGTACGCCGGCCCGCGCGAGGCGCTGCTGCACGCGCTGTTCCGCCAGAACTACGGCTGCTCGTTCCAGATTCTCGGGCGCGACCATGCGGGCGTCGGCAGCTACTACGGCCCGTTCGACTCGCACCACATCTTCGACCAGATCCCGGCCGATGCGCTGCAGATCCAGCCTTTGAAGATCGACTGGACCTTCTGGTGCTACCAGTGCGGCAGCATGGCGTCTGCACGAACTTGCCGGCACGAGGCCGGTGACCGGCTGCTGGTTTCAGGGACGCAGCTGCGCAAGTGGCTCGAGGCCAACGACCCTGTGCCGCCCGAGTTCAGCCGGCCCGAGGTGCTGGCCATCCTGCGCGAGTACTACGCCAGCATTGCCGCAAAGTCGTAAACCGTCTCAGGGTTTACGCGAGTTCGTTGGCCGCCCAGGCAGCGCATTCGGGACCTCTATCGAGCCATAAGTATCTTCGGCTTCGTGCTGGGCAGCCCTCATTGCAGAATCGCCTGCGTCCATACGCAAGCTGGCCGTCCGGCACACCGCCAAAAGACGGCCGTCGATACCTGAGCTGAGGGGAAAAGATGTTCGCCAGCAATCCGTTTGCCGGGCTTTCGGCGTCCTTGTCGCCCACCGTCATGCAGACCTACGTCGTCATCATGTTCGTGCTGGTGGTGGCGGGCACGCTGTTCGATGTGGTGCACAAGGGCAGCGCCAGATACTTCTTCGAGAACTTTCGCAAGTCCGGCAGCAAGGGCGCACGTTCTCTGGGTGGTGGTGAGATGGTTTCGCTGGCGGTCAAGACCGGCGTCGTCGACGTGCTCGCGTCGGGCGAGTTCTGCAACCAGCGCCGCCGCATCGCCCACTTGCTGACCATGTACGGTTTCGTGCTGTACGTCGTCACCACCATCATCATGGTGTTCAGCTACCCGACGCCGGCAACGGCGACACCCGCCATCGTGACGGCGCTGTGGTGGATCGGCGGCCTGATGGTCTGCGTCGGCGGCTACTGGTTCTGGTTCTTCATCCGGGTCGACGTTGCCGCCGAGGGCGGCACGCCGTGGCGTTTGATGCGCGCCGACCTGTTCGTGCTGTCGCTGTTGGGCAGCGTGACGCTGGGCCTCATCTGGGCCGCCTTGCAATCGATGGGCAGTGCCTGGTCCACCGTGGTCTTCGGCCTGTACATCCTGGCCACCACGGTCTTGTTCGCGGGCGTGCCCTGGTCCAAGTTCGCCCACATGTTCTTCAAGCCTGCCGCGGCCTTCGAGAAAAGAGTATCGAAGGCCAATGGCACGGCGGCGAATCTGCCGACGCAGACGCGTGACGATCCCGAGCAACAGAGAAGACACTCGATGGAACTGTTGCGTGACGCGCCGATGGACATGGGTCTGGGCATCAAGCGCGAAGCGCCGCGCCACTATTGAGTCAAGAAACCGCCTGCAAGTTTTGCTGGACCAGATAAGGAGCCGGAACAATGCCAACCTTCGTCTACATGACAAGGTGCGACGGATGCGGACATTGCGTCGACATCTGCCCCTCGGACATCATGCACATCGACAAGACGTATCGACGTGCCTACAACATCGAGCCCAGCATGTGCTGGGAGTGCTACTCCTGCGTCAAGGCTTGCCCGCAGCATGCGATCGATGTGCGCGGCTATGCCGACTTCGCCCCGCTCGGCCACAGCGTTCGGGTCCACCGCGACGAGCAGAAGGGCACGATCGCCTGGAAGATCAAGTTCCGCAACGGGACGGAAAAGAATTTCCTGTCACCCATCACCACCAAGCCCTGGGGAACGGCGATCCCCAAGCTTGCGGATGTACCAGGGCCCAGCAAGGAAATGCGCGACGGCCATCTGCTGTACAGCGAGCCGAAATACATCCGCATGGATGACGGCGGTTTGCACACGCTGGCATCGGCCGGTCTCAAGATGAAGCAAGGGGTGTACTACTGATGGCTTACGAAACGATCGTCGAAGACGGCATCGATGTTCTGGTCGTCGGCGCAGGCCTTGGCGGCACGGGTGCCGCATGGGAGGCCAGATTCTGGGGGCAGGACAAGAAAATCGTCATTGCCGAGAAGGCCAATATCGATCGCTCCGGTGCGGTCGCCCAGGGCCTGTACGCCATCAACTGCTACATGGGCACCCGCTGGGGCGAGAACAAGCCGGAGGACCATGTCCGCTACGCCCGCATCGACCTGATGGGGATGGTGCGCGAAGACCTGCTGTTCGACATGGCCCGCCACGTCGACTCCACCGTGCACCAGTTCGAAGAGTGGGGCCTGCCCATCATGAAGGACCCCAAGACCGGGCGCTACCTGCGTGAAGGCCGCTGGCAGATCATGATTCACGGCGAGTCCTACAAGCCCATCGTGGCCGAGGCCGCCAAGAAATCGGCGGACAAGGTCTTCAACCGAATCTGCGTCACCCACCTGTTGATGGACGACAGCAAGGAGAACCGGGTTGCCGGCGCCGTCGGTTTCAACGTTCGCACGGGCAACTACCACGTCTTCAAGTCCAAGACCGTGATCTGCGGTGCGGGCGGTGCATCCAACATCTTCAAGCCGCGTTCGGTGGGCGAAGGCTCCGGCCGCACCTGGTATGCGCCCTGGTCGTCCGCGTCGGCCTACGGGCTCATGATCGACGCCGGCGCCAAGATGACGCAGATGGAAAACCGCATCGTGCTGGCGCGATTCAAGGACGGCTACGGCCCGGTCGGCGCCTACTTCCTGCACCTGAAGACCTATACGCAGAACGGTCTGGGCGAAGAGTACGAATCGAAGTGGTTCCCCGAACTGCAGAAGATGGTCGGCAAGGAATATCTCGATCCTGAGGCTTCGCACCTGACCCATCGGCCGATCCCGACCTGCTTGCGCAACCATGCATTGATCAGTGAAGTCAATGCCGGCCGCGGCCCCATTCACATGATCACGATGCGCGCCTTCCAGGATCCTCATCTGGAAGAAGTGGGCTGGGAGAACTTCCTCGGCATGACGGTCGGCCAGGCGGTTCTGTGGGCCGCCACCGACGTCGATCCCAAGAACGAGAACCCCGAACTGACCACATCCGAGCCCTACGTCATGGGCTCGCACGCGACCGGCTCGGGGGCCTGGTGCTCGGGCCCAGAGGACGTTTCCCCTCCAGAGTACTTCTGGGGCTACAACCGCATGACGACGATCGAAGGGTTGTTCGGCGCCGGTGACGCGGTCGGCGGCACGCCGCACGCCTTCTCATCCGGGTCGTTCACCGAAGGTCGTCTCGCCGCGAAGGCCGCCTGCAAGTACATCGACGACGGCAAGGCCGAAGGCATTGTTGTGTCCGATGAGCAGATCAACCGCCGCCGGACGCAGATCTACAAGCCCATGGAGCACTACAAGACCTACCGCAATGCGATCGTGGCGGGGTCAGTCAATCCGCACTACATCAACCCCAAGCAGGGCCTGGACCGCCTGCAAAAGCTGATGGACGAGTATTGTGGCGGTGTGACCGTGAGCTACATGACCAACGAGAAGCTGCTGAACATCGGGCTCAAGAAGCTCGCGATCATGGAGGAAGACCTCGAAAGCCTGGCCGCTGAAGATGTCCACGAATTGCTGCGCGCCTGGGAATTGAAGCACCGTCATCGCGCCGCAGAATGCGTCACGCAGCACACGCTGTTCCGCAAGGAGACCCGTTGGCCAGGCTACTACTACCGGGGCGATGCCATGAAGCTGGACGACGAGAACTGGCACGTGTTGACCGTTTCGCGTCGCGATCCGAAGAATGGTGAATACACCATGGAAAAAGCGCCTTGTTATCACCTGGTCACCGAGAACGAATAACAGCATCCCCAGGCAGACGCCCGCACGGATCGTCTGCCTGGCGCACGTGGGGCGAGCGTGTCGTGTGTTGCGAACCCCATCGATTTGATCTCTTCCGGTCGCAGAGAGCCGCGTGTGAACATCATTGAAAAGACCGATGAAGAGATCCTGGCCATCGCCGAACCCTTGTGGCGTGATCTCGTCAAGTATTCGAACGAAGGCAAGTACGGCGAATTCGTCAAGAACTTCTCCAACTCGCTGGCGCTTGCCGTGACTCAGGTCGTGGCCGGCCACCAGTTCGCCAACAGCGAGCTGGCGAGAAGCCTGTCTGAAGACATCGACTCGCTGGGCATCATCCGCCGGGGCGAACATGTGACCGTGCTTTACCGGCAGCGCAGCACCAAGAAGCCAGGCGAGTGGCTTGGACGACTTGTGCTCGGCTATGAAGATCAAGAGATCAAGATCTTTGGTGCATCCATCTTTTGAGCAGATCCTTGCGATTCGACATGAGTGAATCCATCCGGGACGGCAGGTTCGTCGAACTCACCTACAAGGTGACCGACAAGAAGTCGGGGCATATCCTCACCCGAGTCGACTTCCCGTTGGGTTATGTGCACGGACACAATGAAATTCTGGCCCCATCCATCCATAAGCAACTCGAGGGCAAGTGCGCCGGAGACGTGATCGAAGTGCCCATCGATGGCAACCAGATCTTTGGCGCCAGAGACGAGTCGCTGGTCTTCAGCGACGACATCGAAAACGTCCCCGAGGAGTATCGAAAGATCGGCACTTCCATCCTGATGGAAAGCGACAGGGGCCAGACGCGCAGCTTTCTCGTGACCCGGATGGACGACGAGACATTGACGGTCGATGGCAACAATCCGCTTTGCGGCAGAGAGGTCGTTTTTGTGCTCGAGATCCTGACGGTGCGCGACGCAACGGATGAAGAGGCAAGAGCAGGCGGCGCAATCATTGCGGACGCAGATGTCGACCCCTCACTCATGAGACCTGTCTGAGCAGCGGCATTGAATGGCATCGAACGGGTTTCGGCTTCAGCGACCTGCACTTGCAGTCCTGACATCACAGCAAAAGGAAGGTGACTTATGAGCGACCACGCCCCTCCACCCGCCAAGGTTCCTGACGGCCACTCGCGTTTCTTGACGACACGCCAGATGGCGCCCAATGAAAAGGGATTTGTCGGTTACGAAACGGTCTGGAAACCGTTCCAGAAGGAAGTCGAATACAAGACGCCGAAAAAGCCGTAGCCGTGTGAACGGCCAGCGACCCCGCCTTGACGCGGACTGGGTCGCGCTTTCTGCCGTTCGGCGCGTGTCAAGCTAGTTGTCGCCTCATTCATGCAGCCATCGGCTGCCCATCTTCTGGTTTCGAGTGGGCCGCGACGACCGAGTCGGGTTCGGGGTTGAGGGTGACTGGGCCGATCGGTGACCAGTCTCGCGTGAGGCCCGACCATCGCGCCGGATTGCGCTCACGGGCTTGGAGGTACAGCGCGTGGCGAGCGGCCAGGATGGCGTGATCCTCGCCGCAATGGCGCTGCCCAGGGGTGACGTAGCGGATGCCGCTGTGGCGGTGCTCGTCGTTGTACCAGCGCACGAATTCGGCTGCCCAAGCGCGTGCGGCGTCGAGGTCGGTGAAGCCTTTGGCAGGGAATTCGGGGCGGTACTTGGCGGTGCGGAACAGCGACTCGGCGTAGGCGTTGTCATCGCTCACGCGGGGTCGCGAGTACGAGGGCTTGACGCCCAGCCAGTACAGCATTGCCAGCACCGTGGTGGCCTTCAGCGTGGAGCCGTTATCGCCGTGCAGCACGGGCTTGGTCGTCATCGTGGCGATGCCCTCGGCCAGCGCCGTGCGGCGCACCAGGTGCGCGGCGTGCACGGAGTCGTCCGTGGCGTGCACTTCCCAGCCGACGATCTTGCGGCTGTACAGGTCCAGGATCAGGTACAGATGGAACCACATGCCGATCACGCTGGCCGGCAGATAGGTCATGTCCCAGCACCAGACCTGCTTCGGCGCGGTGGCGATGTGCGTGGTCGGCGGTCGCACGGCGCGGGGCTTCTTCGCACGCCCGCGATGCGCAGCCTGACCCTCGTCACGCAGCACGCGACTGAAGGTGGACTCGCTGGCCAGGTACACGCCGTCATCGGCCAGCATGGGCACGATGCGCGCAGGCGGCACGGCCGCGAAGCGCGGCTCGTTGGCCACCCGCACGAGCTCAGCGCGCTCGGCACCGCTCAACGCGTGACCCGGGGTCGGGCGCACCGCCTGCGGCCTGCCATCGCCCGCTGTGAGGCCTGCGTGGGCCTTCCAGCGCTGCAGGGTGCGCACGTCGATGCCGGCGGTCTCACAGGCCAGGTGCAGCCGTGCGCCTGCGGCATGCGCAACACCGATTTCTTGGGACAGGCATTGGCGATCTTCGAGGCCGATCATTCGTCCTCTCCCTTGTTGAAGATCGCCTGCACTTTTTTGACAGCACCAGCAGCGCCGCAGTCTCGGCCAGCGCGCGGTCCTTGCGCAGCAACTCGCGCTCGAGTTCCTTGATGCGCTTGGCGCAAGCCCGCGTGGCCTGCGGGCTGGCGCGCAGCTCCTCAGGCGCGGCCAGCGCGGTGGTGGCACTCGCGCGCCAATTGGCCAGCTCCTCGGGGTACGCCCCGTGCGAACGGCACCAGGCGCTCTTGTCGGCCTCGTTCATCGCCGCCGTGGTGACCACAGCCTCCAGGCGGCCGGCCGCGGTCCATGCCCGCCCTCGGGCGGGCATGGACCGCGCATCCTCGCGCCAGCGTTCCAAGGTGCCCATGCCGATCCCAACCTCGCGCGCGACCACGTCGATCGCTGCGCTCTCCGGCGGCAGCAACCTCGCCACCGCTCTGTCCTTGAATGCCTGTCCGTATCGAGCCAAGTCCGTCCTTCATCGCCGCCCCCGGGGGTGTTCTATGGAGGCGACAACTATTCTGACGCGGGGGGCGTTGGTTTCGTCGATGGGATCGTCCACGATTCAGGACTGTCGCCATCGCCTTGTCCAGGCGCCGCAGCAGTGCCTGCAGGCTCTCGCCCTTGCGACGCACAAGCATGGCCAAGCAGTTATGGCCATCTGTCGCCGTGGCCGCGTTTTCGATCCATCGACGATGTGGCTGCGCCGCTCTGAGTTCTTGCCAACAGACGTCCCAGCCTAGCCAAGTCCCTTCAAAGAAATTGGCTTGGCTTGCTTCTTCATTATTCCGCCGTGGCGCCCGTGTCTTTGACAACTTGCTGCCAACGAACCAGTTCTTTGTGGATTGACTTTCCGAATTGTTCCGAAGTTCCGCCCAGCGCGGACACCCCCTGATCTGCCAGTTGCTGAACGAGAGCAGGGTCCTTGAGCAAAGTGTTTATCGCCCGATTGAGCTTTTCAATGATTTCTCGAGGCGTTCCTGCAGGGGCGACGATGCCTTGCCAGGCGGTCGCGGCGAAGTCGCCTTTCATCGCCTCAGCAACCGTCGGCACGTCGGGCAGCACACGGGAGCGCTCGACGGACGAGACGGCCAAGGCGCGCAAGCGACCGTCCTTCAGAAAAGGTAGTGCCGAATTCAGGGCGGTGACCATGAATTGGGTTTGCCCTCCAATGATGCCGATCAGGGCCGGAGCGGAGCCTTTGTACGGAACATGCGATGCCTTGAGTCCATGCATGGAAACGAACTGTGCCGCTGTCAAGTGTTCAATGGCACCGACACTCGAGGAGCCGTAATTGAATTTCCCGGGGTTGGCCTTGATGAGCTGAACCAGTTCAGGCGCGGTTTTGGCCGGCACGCTTGGATTTACCAACAGCACAAGAGGCATCTCGGCGGTCAAGGCGACGGGTGCAAAGTCCTTCACCGTGTCGTAGTTCACCTTCGCGTAAATCCACGGAGAGATTGTGATGGATGACGAGGTGTACAGCACCGTATATCCGTCTGGCGCAGCCTTCGCCACCATGTCTGCACCGATGTTTCCGCCGGCACCGGGTTTGTTGTCAATGACCACGGGCTGACCCAACTGGTCTCCCAACTTCTGCCCAACGATCCGTGCAACCACATCAGTAGGACCGCCCGGGGGAAAGCCGACGATCATCCTGATGGGTTTGTTGGGGTACTGGACCCCTTGCGCGTGCGCGCCCATCATCCCGCCGAGCGCAAACGCAGCAATCAGCAGGCTGGCAGTGAACGTACGGTGATACTTCTTCATCTTTCTCATGTCGTCTCCAAGTTCAAAAATTGATTACCCAATTCAGGCCGTTGCGATCGGTGTAACCGAAGTGCCAACAGCCTGCGGAAAACACTGCCGTTGCATTAGGCAACCAGGTTCTGCTTTATGAATCGAACTGGGCAGTCTACTTTTACGGCGATCCAAACACTTTGCCACTTCACGATTTCATTCGCTATTGGATCGGTTCGCAGAGCCCAACCAGTCAGCGAGCACATCCTCGCGATGCTCGTCGAGCTTCGGGGGTGCGTGGCGATACGAGACGGGCGTTTCAGATAGCTTCAGTGGGTTCGCCAACAGGCTAACCGAGCCGGTTGCCGAACCCGGATAAGCCAAAGTCAATTCAGCACCGCGTGCCTGCACGTGCGGGTCGGCGAACACCTGTTCCAAGTCGTTTACTGGACCACAGGGAACGCCGACCCCCTCGAACTTCGCCAGCCATTCGGCACGCCTGCGACTCCTCAGGCATCGGGCGATCAGTTCACACAATCGCTCCCGGTTTTCGACACGTGCAAGGTTTGTGGCGTAGAGCGGATCCGAGGCAAGTTCCCGAAGTCCGGTGGAGTCGCAAAATCTGCGGAACTGGCCATCGTTACCGACGGCAAGGATCATTGGCGAATCAGCAGTGTCGAACACTTGGTAGGGAACAATGTTCGGGTGGCCGTTACCGAGCCGCGAAGGCTTTTTCCGCGACATCAGGTAGTTTGTACCAGCATTAACCAACCAGGCAATCTGCGCGTCCAGCAACGAAATGTCGATATGCTGGCCGACTCCGGTAGCGTCGCGATGTCGCAGAGCCGCGAGGATGCCAACGGTTGCAAACATACCGGTCATTACGTCGGCGATACCGACCCCAACCTTCATCGGATCGCCGTCCGGTTCGCCGGTCAAGCTCATGATGCCGCCCATGCCTTGAATCAGAAAATCGTACCCGGCACGGTGGGCGTTGGGACCTGTCTGGCCGAAGCCGGTGATCGAGCAGTACACGAGCCGCGGGAACCGCTCTTTCAACTGGGCATAGGCGAGGCCGTATTTCGCGAGGCCGCCGACCTTGTAGTTCTCTACCAGAATGTCTGCGCGTTCGAGCAGTCTCAGCACGAGTGTGAAGCCCTCGGGTGCGGCGATGTCGATGGCAATTGAGCGCTTGTTGCGATTGGCACAGAGGTAGTACGCGCTCTCGCCCGTAGGCTGACCATCTTTGCCGGTTACATACGGTGGCCCCCAATGCCGCGTGTCATCTCCCTCGCCTGGTCTTTCGACCTTCACGATGTCCGCGCCGAGATCACCGAGCAATTGCGTGGCGGTTGGGCCGGCAAGAATGCGTGAGAGATCCAGCACTTTCACGCCATCGAGCGACATCGGGTTCACGACAGCCGCCTCCCTGCATCTGCAGCCTTAGTGCCTCCGGCGACATGTCGCAGCCCGACTCGGGCTTGCGCCGGAACGTGGGGAACACGCTGGTGTTCGGCGCCGCCGCTGTTCCCTGTGACTGCTTGCTGTTTGCGCGCAGGCCCAATCGCTTGACGGAAGGACACGGACTGGCTGTGGGATCGGACGAACCACCGATCGAAAACGACGGGATGATGGCGATCAGCTTGGTGAACTAGCCCTTCTCCAGCGATCGGGTCGCCAGCAACGCCGGAACGACCAGCCGCAGCATGTATCTTGTGCATGCGGAATCTCCTTTTTCAGTGAGACTGCGATGCCGCCTTAGTGCTCCGCAAACATGCTGCGAGCGATCATATTCATTTGGGCCTGGGAGGTGCCACCACCGATCTGGAACATGCGCACATCCCTGAGCATGCGCTCCAGCGGTAGGTCGCGCGAATAGCCCGAGGCGCCGAACATCTGCAGTGCCTCGCTCACCACGTGAAATGACTCGTGCGCCGTGAATGCCTTGGCAATCGACGCTTCTCTCATCTCTGGAAGCATCACGTTATTGGCCAACTTGCGAGCGTTGCACGCCGCCTGATAGATGAGCAGCCGGGCTGCTTCGAGCTTCATTTCGCTGTCCGCCATCATCCACTGCAGTCCCTGGAACTCCTTGAGTTTTCTGCCAAATGTTTCGCGCTGACCCATAAACTCGATTGCCAAATCGTGCGCTCCTTGGGCAATCCCCAGCGCCACCGCGGACGCGCCGATGCGTTGGGCGTTGTAGCCATTCATGAGCTTCTTGAAACCATCCTTTGGATCGCGCACCACAAGGTTGGCCGCTGGAACCTCGCAATTCTCGAAGATGAGTTCGGCCTCCGGAATTCCTCGCAGTCCCATGGCGTCCTCCACCCGCCCCACTGAAAAACCTCGCGTCCCCTTGTCGACCAGGATGCCTCCAATCCCTTGGTCGTTCCCTTCGCGATCGATGATGCGCGTGTAGATCAAGTTGGTCCTGGAGATGCCGCCGCCAGTAATCCAGTGCTTGGTACCGTTCACGACGTAGCAGCCGTCATGCTCCACAGCCGTGGTTTTGAGTGACGTCAGATCGGTGCCGGCATCGGGCTCAGTCATGCCGATGGCTGGCTTGTCGCCATCCTCCAGAATGCGACGAGCGACCTCGATCTGCTGCGCCTCGGTGCCATAGGCCATGATTGACCCAAGCGCCCCCATATTGGTCTCCACGACGATTCGTGCGGTGACCCCACAGTATTTGCCGATTTGCTCGATCGCCAGCACGGCGTCGATTAACGGTCGCTCGGTACCGCCGAACTTCTTCGGAATGGTCATTCCGAGCAGGCCGGCGCGGCGCAGGACTTCGACGTTCTCATGCGGATATTCGTGTTCTCGATCCCATCGCGCGGCCTTAGAAGCGAACTCGTCGCGCCCAAGACGATTGGCCAAGTCGACCAGCATCTTTTGCTCTTCGCTGAGCTGAAAATTCATTGTCATGTCCGTTTCGCGATGTCATTGAATGGAGGGCGAGACAACACTACCAACGCACTACCTATTTGTCCAATACATTCAAAGTACAGTCACAATCTAATTTGGTAATGGATAGGGACTGGCGAGGCCGCGGAATCTGATGAACGCGTGGGCTGAGATGGTGGCTCCTTCGACCCGCATGCGCAAGCCTGCGGGTTGCCTCGCAAGCAACCGAAGAGCCACCAAGATGAAGTCTCCTACGAAGCGCGAATTGCAGGTGGTGCCTGCTGCGCAGGTCCAGATCTCGCTGCCCGCGCTGGGGGTGCTGCGGGACTGCCAGCGCACGCGCTGGCCAGCGAGCCTCTCCTTGGTTTGAAGATACTTGAAGATGACTTCAATTGCGAATGAAAGCATTGAAACATAGACTGATCCGGGGCTTACCTTCGGGTAACTATGTATTGCGGCCGCGCTAACGAAGGATTCGATGTATACGCCCACACACCTCAGCGGCTCGAATCCGCCCTTCTGACGAACGACTCATGCACGCAAGCGTCACCGGGAACAGTCGACCGCGCATCGTCCTCAGCGGTCAAGACCTGCAGAAGTCGTTCGGTGGCGTGCGCGCGGTCTCGGGCATGAACCTCACGTTGCGGGAAGGATCGATCACGGGTCTGATCGGGCCGAACGGAGCGGGGAAGTCAACTTTGTTTCATCTGCTGAGCGGCGTGATCCGTCCGGACTCCGGCCGCGTCGAACTCTTCGGCGATGACGTTACGACGCTGCCCACTCATGCACGCGCGCAGCGCGGCATGGTGCGCAGCTTCCAACTGGCGCGTGAGTTTGGTCCGCTCACCGTACTGGAGAACTTGCTGCTAGCCCCTCAAAGGCAGCGCGGAGAGCGGCTGCTCCCGCTATTTTTCAGTCCAGCGAAGGTAAAGGCCAAGCAAGAGAGTCTCTACAGACGCGCAGTGGACGTCCTCGCGCTTTCGCAACTCACGCCTTTGAGCAACGAGTACGCGGCAAATCTGTCAGGGGGGCAGAAAAAGCTGCTCGAGCTTGGCCGCGCCCTGATGACTGACTGCCCTGTCATTTTGCTCGACGAACCCGGCGCCGGCGTGAACCCGGCCCTGATGGGGCTGCTTACCGACATGATTCGCCAGCTCAACGCCAAATATGGCAAGACTTTCCTGATCATCGAACACGACATGGACTTCATTGCGCGTCTGTGTGATCCGGTCATCGTGATGACCGAAGGCCGGCACCTGATAGAAGCCTCATTCGAAGAGATCCGTAGAGACCCCGAAGTCATCAAGGCATATCTCGGAGGCGCTGCCGCGAATGTCTGACGTCTTCTTTCGCGCCGAAGGCGTGTGTTCCGGCTACGGCCGGGGCGACATAGTCAGCGACGTCAACGTCGCAGTGGAGTCGGGCAGCATCATGACGATCATCGGCCCAAACGGCGCGGGCAAGTCGACCTTCATCAAGACCTTGGCTGGCGTCGTACAACGCCGAACGGGGAAGATCCTGATCGATGGTCACGACGTCGGTGGTTTGCCGCCCAGCGAGGTCTCGCGCCATGCCATCGCTTATGTGCCGCAGGAGCACAACGTCTTCCGTTCGCTGAGCGTCGTGGAGAACTTTGAGATGGGCGCGTGGATCGAGCCGCGCAAGTTCAAATCACGCATGGAAAGCGTGTTGGAGCTTTTTCCCGCACTGCGTACCCTCAGAGCGGTAAAGGCAGGCAATCTCTCCGGCGGGCAGCGCCAGATGGTTGCTTTCGGCATGGCCCTGATGGTTGAACCGAAGTTGTTGCTTCTCGACGAGCCGTCAGCGGGACTCTCCCCTGCAATGGTAGAGCAGATGTTCGAGGCGATCCGGCAAGTCCGGGAACGCGGCATCGCGATCTTGATGGTCGAACAAAACGCGATGCAAGCCTTGCAGATATCGAACTTCGGCACCGTCATGACGGCAGGGCGCGTTGCAATGACCGGCCCCGCGTCCGAGCTCTTGAACAACCGTGAAGTGGCCGAGCTCTACTTAGGGACACGAGCATGACGGCACAGATGATCGTGAATGGTCTCATCTCCGCTGCTTTGATCGCGCCGCCAGCGGTCGCGTTTTCTATGCTGTTCGGAATCCTGCGATTTCCGAACTTCGCGATCGGGGGCTACATCACGGTCGGGGTTTTCGCAGCCTACGCCATCAATGTTCAATTCGGCCTGCCGCTCTGGCTCGCCTCGCTTGGCGCCATGCTCGCCGGTTCGGTAGTCGTGTGGGCCAGCGACCAGATCATCTTCCGGCCAATGCGCGCCAGCGCGCCGGTGACGCTGCTTGTGGTGTCGATCGCGCTAACCTTCGTGCTCGAACATTCAGTGCGCCTGATCTTCGGCGCAGACGTGAAAGGCTTCGACCTTCCACTCGAGCGCCCACTGGTCTTCGGTGGCGTGCATGTCACGCGTCCGCAGCTCTATCTGATCGGTGCAGCGGTTTTGGTCGTCATCATCACTCACCTTCTGCTGACGCGCACGCGGCTGGGAAAGGCGATGCGGGCGATGGCCGACAACCCACAACTTGCCGAGGTTCGCGGCATTCGGTCGGTGCTGGTTCGCATCGCGGTCACGCTTTACTGCGGGGCGTTACTCGGAATTAGCGGTGTCTCAGCGGGGCTGGATCTGGTGATCGAGCCGCTTCTCGGCTGGGGTCTGACGATCCCGATCATCGCCGCAGCCATTCTCGGCGGCATCGGCTCAGTGTACGGAGCGATGCTCGGTGCAGTTCTGGTGGGCTTGGCGGAGGAGTTCACCACGCTGGTCCTGCCCAGCTCGTACAAGATCGGCGTGGGCTTCGTAATGATCACCATCTTGTTGCTGCTGCGTCCACATGGCCTGCTCGGCCAACCCGAGATCAAGAAATAGGGATAGTCCGATGCTTGCGTACTTCGTCGCCATGGCCACCTACGCCGGGTTCTTCATGATCCTGGCGCAGGGTCTCAACCTGCAATGGGGCATGACCGGGATGGTGAACTTCGGCGTCGCAGGCTTCTACGCAATCGGCGCATACAGCGGTGCGCTGCTCTCGACCCGCGTCGGAATTACACCGGAACTCGCGATAGCACTCGCGGGCGCGATCGCTGGAGTGGCGGGCCTTGGCGTCAGCCTCCTCACCGTGCGACTGCGAGAAGACTATTTTGCAATTGTCACTCTTGGCTTCGGCGAGATCGTGCGTCTCTTCGCGCTCAACGAAGATTGGTTGACCGAAGGTCCCAAGGGGCTGAGGATTCCGGTGCGCCCGTTCGACTTCGGCCTGGGCAACACAGCGTACTCGCTCGTCTACCTCGGCGTCGTGGCGCTGGTCGTGCTGGTGATCTATGCCATCTGCGAGCGGATTCGAACCGGCCCGTATGGCCGCACGCTTCGAGCGATTCGCGAAGACGACGTGGTGGCTGGCGTACTCGGCAAGTATGTCCTGCGGTTCCGCGTTCAGATATTCGTCCTGGGCTCCGTCTTCATGGGGATCGCTGGAGCGCTCTTCGCGCATTACATCCAGAACATCAGCCCCGACACCTTCATGCCGATGATTGCGATCTTCATCTGGATGTCGGTGATCGTCGGCGGGTACGGCAACAACAAGGGCTTGTTGCTTGGTGCCGGAATCGTCATGCTGATTCTCGAAGGTTCGCGTTTTCTTGGAGACTTCACTTCGATCGTGACCTCGCAACAGCTCTCTTCGATTCGCATCATCCTGATCGGCGTCATTCTGATGGCCGTGCTGCGTTTCAAGCCGCGCGGGTTGATTCCTGAACCCAAGTTCGTATCCGAGTTCGAGAAGGCTTCGTAACGAAGCCTGTACCCGTTCATTCTCAATTACCGAAGGAGACTAAACCATGCGAATCCTTATTTCCCGCCGTCGCGTTGTTACCGGATCAACTGCAGCCGTGCTCGGCGCGGCTTTCATCCCTCGTTTCGCATCCGCGAGTGACCCCATCAACATCGGATCGCTGACGCCCAACACGGGTGGCGGTGCGCCCTATGGCGGGAACATGGCTGCAGCCATCAAACGCACGGTCGACCAGATCAACGCCGCAGGTGGCGTACTGAATCGCCAGATCAAGCTGACACAAGAAGATGGTGAAACCAACCCGGAGACTGCAACACGCGCTGCCGACAAGCTGATTAACGTCAATCAGGTCATGGCGATTCTCGGCACATGGGCCTCTTCAGTGACACTCGGAATCATGCCCAAGTGCCAAAGTGCGAATGTGATCCAGATGTGTGTCTCGTCGTCGAGCGACATCCCGCTGCGTGACACCAAGGGCCTTGTTTTCAATTTCCAAGTTCTGAACCCGGTATGGGGCAGAGCGCTGGGGCAGCTCGCACTGGAGCATGGTTACAAGCGCTTCAAGCTGATGGCGCTAAACAACGATTTCACAAAGTCAATACTCGACGGCTTTGTCGACGCAGTCGGCGCGGGTCGGCTGCTCGAAAAGCCGTTTTACTACAACGCGAACCAAGCCTCCTACAAGTCCGAGGTCTCGCATCTGCTGGCGGGAACTCCTGACGCTGTGTTCATTCCAGGCTACGTCACCGACTTCACCGCGATCTACAAGGACATCTATCGTTCCGGATACAAGGGCCGGGTCATCACAGTCACGTTCGCCGCCAGCGGTCCGTTCAAAGCCGCGGTCGGAGATGCAGCGGAAGGAATTTTGCACGGCTATCCGATCCCGCCATTGGACAGTCCGGCGTACAAGCAGTATCTACGCGAGGCGGGGCTCGAGGACAACGGCCAGATTCAGCACCCATATGGAACTCTCTGCCGCGATCAAGTTTCCGTACTCGCGTTGGCGATCCAGAAAGCGGGCAGCACAGATGCCGACAAGGTGAAGAAAGCCATCTTCGATGTCTCGACCGGCCCTGGCAAGAAGACCGTGTACAACGTGCTTGATGGCCTGAAGGCGTTACGCGCCGGCGAGGAGATCAATTACTCGGGCGCTGGCTCACCTGTGGAATTCGACAGCCGTCGCCAAACAGTCGATCGCGACGTGCAACTCTACGAGATCAAAGGCGGCAAGGACGTGATTCTGTCCACCCGCAAGGGCTAACTGCATCCGGCAGGCATCACACCGAGGGGAGTCACATGGCACGAGTTAGAGATGTTCAGGTGGACGAAGTACCGGCCGATGTTCGGCCGATTTACGAGCGCTTCGTGCAGGACTACGGTCCCTTCATGAACCAGGTCAAGGTGTTCGCGCACCGTCCGCCCGCCCTCAAGCACATCATGGGCTTGCTGCTCGACCTGTACGACGAAAAACTACTCCCCAAGCGTTACCTCGAGATCGCGCTGGTCGTGGTGTCCAAGCTCAACGAATGCAGCTACTGCGTGAGTCATCACACGCCACGCCTGGTGGATCACGGATTCCTGCCCGATGCGGTCGCGCGGATCCTCGACCCCGACGTGCCAGGATTCGACGAGGTCGACCTGCTGGTGCGGGATTACGCTGTCCAGGTGACGACGAATCCGCAGCGAATCCGCGATCAAGTCTTCGTCGCACTTCGCAAGCACTTCAGTGAAGAACAGATCGTCGAGTTGACGCTTCGCACCGCGCTATGCGGCTTCTTCAACCGGTTCAACGATGCACTGATGATCGACATCGAGGACGGTGTCGTGGAAGACATGTTGTCGCGTGGCTCAAGCCTCTCCGAGCTGCCGTCGCAAGAGCGCGAGGGCGCCAGCGCAGACGGAGCCGCCTAGATGAACTCGAGGGCAGACACGCTCGCCCCGGTGACTCTCATCACCGGGGCCGCGCAAGTGGTGACTTGCGCAGGACGTCATGGCGTCGGGCTGATCGAGAACGGCGTCATCGCAATCGAAGACGAGACCATCCTCGCGGTCGGTTCCCGGGATGACGTCATGAGCGCGCTGGGGGATCGCGGCATCCAGCCTCTCGACGCCAACGGTGGGGCTGTGATTCCAGGCTACGTTGACTGCCACACGCACCTGATCTTTGCCGGCGACCGCCGCCACGAATACTTCGCGCGCATGCGAGGTCTGGACGATGCCGGCCTGCGCGCAGCGGGCATTCCGTTCGACGTGCCGGTGTCCATAGCGGCAAACCGCGAACTTTCCGTTGACGAACTCGTGAACGCATCTCTGCCGCGCCTGCGCCGAATGCTGGAATCGGGTACTACGACTCTGGAAACTAAGAGCGGGTACGGACTCACCCCCGACAGCGACATCCGCTCGTTGCGTGCCGCACGACGCCTTGCGGAGCTGTTACCGGTGGAGATCGTCTCGTCCTACCTCGGCGCGCATGTGCTGCCGCCAGGAGCAACGAAAGAGCGCTTTCTCGATGAGATCCTGAACGAAGGTCTGCCGCAAGTAAGCAGCCAGGGTCTGGCCGAATTCTGCGACGTCTATTGCGACCCGCACGTCTTCGACTTGAAGGAAACAGAGCGCGTGCTGCGCCGCGCCAGCGACCTGGGACTGAGGCTGAAGCTCCACGTCGATGCCAAGAACAATATCGGCGGCACGCGGCTCGCAGCAGAGATGGGTGCAGTGTCATGCGACCATGTGAACCACACGACGACGGCCGACTTTCGCGCGCTTGCCGACGCTGGCACAGTGGCTGTCACCTTCCCTGGCTTCGATTTCATCGTCAATCATTCGTCGCCGACCAGCATACAGGCAGTGCGCGACAGCGGCGTCACTCTCGCACTGGGGACCGACCAGTGCCCGGTCTGCTGGCTCGAATCGATGCAGCTGGCGGTGGCGCTGGGCTGTCGGATCAACCGCATGACACCGGAAGAGTCGCTGCGCGGCGCCACCATCCACGCGGCCGCAGCACTCGGACTCGCCCACCGCATCGGCTCGCTTGAGCCGGGCAAGCAGGCTGATATCGTGATCCTCGACGTCCCTTCCTTCGAGCAGGCGGCTTTCCGTTTTGCCACCAACAGCGTCGCCAAGGTGATCAAGAAGGGCCGCGTGGTGGTCGACCGAGGGGCCGCCGCGCCGCCAGGCTAGCGCGGGCGCTCAGCCACCGGCGAGTTTCCGACCACTCGGCGAGACGCTTCGTGCCATGCGCCAGAAAGCACGGCCTGGTAATGCGAGGCGGGCTTCGTCGCGACACGCCAGGCAGATCCGGCGCTGGGCACGCGGCAGGATGGGGCGTGTGACGATGCCGGGGAAACTGTCTGGCAAGGCCAGCGAGGCAACGACCGAGACACCCTGACCTCGACTCACGAAGTCCAGGATCGACCACAGTTGGGAGAGCTCGTGCGTAATGCGTGGTACCAGTCCGCAGCGATCGAAGAGCTTGCGCACAAGCTCCTGCGAACCGGCCTGGGTCATGATGAACGGGAACTTCGCAAGGTCACGCAGTTCAATACGCTCGTGACGAGTCAGCGGATTGGAGGCAGGCAGGACAGCGACCAATTCGTCGACCGCCAACAAGATCGTATCGAACTGCGGCTTCGGAAGCACCACCACGCCGAGATCGATGCGACCTTCGGTCAGCGCCTGCTCGACGCCTTGATCGGGGTCTTCGAGAATGCAGATCTCGATCCCCGGGTACTGCGCACGGAAGCGATCCACCAACATCGGCAGGATTCGAACTGACGAGCTGATGCCGAACGAGCCGATGCGCAACACACCCGTTTTCAGCTCGGCGGCTGCCTTGCCTTCTTGCTCAATGGTCTTGAGCGAGGTGAAGACATCAAGCGCATGTTGCAGCACCCGATTCCCGACATCCGTGAGTTCGAAATCCTTGGCGTGTCGATCGACGACCACGACGCCCAGATTGGCCTCCAGCGCACGTAACGCGTGGCTGGTTGCTGACGCGCTCATGCCGATTCGTGAGCCGCCGGCCGCCATGCTGCGCGCCTCCGTCATGGCGATCAGCAACTCGAGTTGTTTCAGCGTGACCACTGATGCGGGAGCCCATTACACGGCACGATCATGAGTTCGGTCGAGTTGATCCTAGATTCAATTGAATGTGACAAGACTTGAACCGATGATAACGCCAAGTGGTGCCTGATGCGCCGCGCTTCCGTATCTACCTGGGCTCCATATCCAGAAAGGCCAAGCCGTGTATTCAGATGGCGTTCAACGCATCCGCGTATCTCCGATTCAGGCAATGGCAGAAAAGACGCGCCAGGTCATTTTGTCTGGCAGAAGCGTCATCGACATGACGCTCGGCGAGCCCGACTTCCCGACTCCCAAGCACATATGCGACGCAGCCGTAACAGCCATTGCAAACCAGGAGACCAAATACACGCCGATCAATGGCACGATCGCGCTGCGCGAGGCCATTTCTCGAAAATTCAAACGAGACAACGGCCTCGAGTTCGGACTGGGTGAGATCAGCGTCGCCTGCGGCGGTAAGCAGGTCCTCTACCAAGCGTTTCTCGCCACACTCAGGCCGGGCGATGAAGTCGTGATGCCCACACCATATTGGGCCTCGTATGCCGACATGGTGACCTTGCACGCTGGCGTTTTGAAACCGATCACGACACGCGTTGAAGACGGCTTTCTGCTGCAACCCGAAGCGCTCGAAGCAGCGCTCACCGAACGCACCAAGTGGGTCGTGCTCAATTCGCCCAGCAACCCTAGCGGCGCAGCCTATACGGGCGCACAGTTGAAGGCGTTGACCGACGTTATCGAGAACAGCCCACATCGGAACTTCTGGATTCTCGCCGACGACATCTACGAACACATCCTGTTCGACGGCATGACGTTTGCCACCGTCGCCCAGGTCGCGCCGAAGTTGCGCGAGCGCACACTGACGGCCAACGGCGTCTCCAAGGCCTACTCGATGACGGGCTGGCGCGTTGGATTCGCCGGCGGTCCCAAGCCGCTGATCGACGCGATGACTAAGCTGCAGATGCAAGTCAACTCGCACACTTCTTCGATCTCCCAGGCGGCGGCGGCGGCGGCGCTGGACGGCCCGCATGATTTCGTTCGCGACCGCTGCGCACACTTCCAGGCGCGTCGCGACCTTCTACTGACACGATTTGCCGAGAATCCTTCGCTGGTATGCCCGCGGCCCCAGGGTGCGTTCTACCTGTTTCCTTCGGTTGCCGCGCTGCTCGGCCGGCAAACACCGGAGGGCGAGACGCTGGTCGACGATGTTGCCTTCTCCAACTATCTGCTGACACAAGGCGTGGCCGTGGTGCCTGGCTCGGGTTTCGGCATGTCCGGGCATGTGCGTCTTTCGTACGCCACGTCGGAAGTCAAGTTGGAGCAGGCCGCAGATCGGATCAAGGTCGCCGTGGAGCTACTCCTGTGAATTCGATGTCGCTCGCAGGCGTCCGCGTTCTCGACCTGTCGCGCATCCTCGCTGGCCCCACAGCCACACAGCTGCTGGGCGACCTTGGCGCAGATGTCGTGAAGGTCGAAAAACCTGGTGAGGGCGACGATACGCGACGCTGGGGCCCACCTTTCGTGACAGGACAGGACGGTCAGGTGACTGCAGAGAGTGCCTACTACCTCTGCGCGAACCGCAACAAGCGCTCGATTGCTATAGATATCGCTACACCCCACGGCGTGGCGCTGGTGATTGAGTTGCTCGAGCATGCCGACATCTTGGTTGAGAACTACAAGGTCGGCGGGCTGGCGAAGTACGGCCTGGCGTATGCCCAGTTGAAGGCGCGCTTCCCGAGGCTCGTGTACTGCTCGATAACCGGATTTGGCCAGATCGGCCCCTACGCGCATCGCGCCGGCTACGACTTCTTGATCCAGGGCATGGGTGGCATCATGAGCCTCACCGGCGAGCCCGCAGGCCTGCCGATGAAAGTTGGCGTGGGGATCGCCGACGTGATGACCGGCATGTACGCGACCGTTGGCATCCTGGCAGCGCTACGGCACCGAGACGCCACAGGGCAAGGCCAGCAGATCGACATCTCGCTGCTGGACACGCAGATCGCCTGGTTGGTCAACGCAGGCACCAATTTTCTGATGTCGCGGCAGAATCCGGCGCGGCTCGGCAACGGCCACCCCAACATCGTGCCGTATCAGGTCTTCGGCACAGCCGATGCACCGATGATCCTGGCGGTCGGAAACGATGGTCAGTTCCGCAAGCTATGCGATTGCTTGGGCTCGCCGGGCCTCGCCTCAGACCCGCGTTATGCCACGAACCTCGCGCGCGTCGAGCACCGCGAACAGCTGTGCGATCAGATTGGCCGACATCTGGGCACACGCCCACGTGCCGATTGGCTCGACCTGCTCGAATCGGTCGGCGTGCCGTGCGGCCCTGTCAACAACCTCGAGCAGGTGTTCTCGGACCCGCATGTGCGCGCGCGCGGCGCTGAACTGACTCAAGCGTACGCGGGGGCGGCCTCGGGCACCGTGAGCCTACTGGCTAACCCACTGAAGTTGTCGGAGACCCCCGTCACCTATCGCCACGCGCCGCCCCGACAGGATGAACACCGTGACGCGGTGCTTGCCGAATGGCTTGGCCCTACGAACCGATTCACAGATGTTTGAACCGAGGAACAGCACCGTGTATCCATTGACACCCGAACAGACCGCCTTGCAGGCCGCCGCGCGCGAACTGGCACAAGGCGAATTCGCAGCCACCGCCGCACACACCGATGCGACCGAAGCCTACCCTTGGGACAACATTGCAAAGCTGCGCGACGCCGGCTTCATGGGCATGATGATCCCGAAATCGCACGGCGGCCGCGGTCTCAGCCATCTGGACACCGGAATTGTTATCGAGGAGATGGCTCAGGCCTGCGCCGCGATGGGCCGCATCACCGTTGACTCCAACCTCGGTGTCATCGGCGCGGTGATGGCGTACGGCACCGACGAGCAGAAGAAGATCGCCGCCGAATGCGTGCTTGCGGGCGACAAGCCGGCGATCTGCATTTCCGAGCCGAATGCCGGCAGCGCGGCCAGCGAGATGACGACCCGGGCTGACCGTCAGGGTGATCACTACCGAATCAACGGACACAAATACTGGATCACCGGCGGTGGCGTCTCGCGTCTGCACCTGGTGTTTGCGCGGGTGTTCGACGACGGAGTCGAGCAGGGTATTGCAGGCTTCATCGTGGTTCGCCGCGACGCCTCCGATCCAGCGGCGATGCAGGTTGCCGACCGCACGCTGGCGATGGGCGTGCGTGGTATCCCAGAGGCGCACATCCTTTTCCACGATCTGATGGTTCACAAGTCGATGCTGCTGGCCGGGCCGTGGGGGCCCAGGCGCGGCTTCGCGTCCCTGATGCGAGCCTACAACGCGCAGCGCGTCGGTGCCGGCGCGGTCGCACTCGGCATCGCCCAGGGAGCCTTCAACGAGGCGTTGGCCTATGCAAACACCCGCGAGCAATTTGGACGGCCGATTGCCGAATTCCAAGGCCTGCAATGGATGCTCGCCGACATGTCTATCCAGTTGGAGGCCGCGCGATTGTTGTTGCACCGTGCCGCGAGCCCCGAGGACGGGGGTTTCCCAGACATCACACATGCGGCCCAGGCCAAGATATTCGCTGCGGAAGCCGCAAACAGGGTCACCAGCGACGCACTGCAGATCTTCGGTTCATCGGGCTACGCCCGCGAGATGCCGTTGGAGCGGCACGTCCGCGACGCGCGCATGTTCACAATCGCTGGTGGCACCGCGCAGATTTTGCGCACCCAGGTTGCTGGTAGCCTGCTTCGGCGCAAGCTGCCGCAAACGCGCGATGGCTACTTGGCGCGGCCTGCTGACGGTTCCGCACCCGCCGCGAAGCCGATGGGTGCTGCCTGATGTCGGCCGCGACACCCAACCCGACGGAGTCGCTCACCGCCGCCCAGGTAATCGCGCGGCGCCTGAAGGAAGCCGGCGTGCGGCATGCCTTCGGCATGCCTGGCGGTGAAATACTGACGATGATGGACGCGCTTGACGAAGCGGGTATCGACTTCGTGCTCGTCAAGCACGAGAACTGCGGTGGCTTCATGGCAGAAGGTACGTACCATCGCACGCACGCGCCAGGTGTCCTGCTCGCGACCGTGGGGCCGGGCGCTGCCAACGCCTTCAATGTTGTCGCCAACGCTCAGCAGGATCGGGTGCCACTCATCTTCCTGACCGGACGGGTCGACCCGTCCGAGACTTACACCTACACCCACCAGGTTTTCGACCACGCTGCCGCCTTCAGGCCCATTGTCAAGGCCACGTTTACTGCCGCCACTGGCGCGATCGATGTGATGATCGACAAGGCGGTTGCGATCGCACTCGAAGATCCTCCCGGCCCGGTGCACATCGACATCCCGATCGCGGTGGCACGCGCACTCGAACCGGCGGCCCTGCCTGTGCGCCGCGCCAAGTCTGCACCCATGGCGCCAGCGGCAACGCAACAGTTCGCGCAGGCGCGCGAGTGGATCGCACAGGCCCGCAAGCCTGTGGTTCTGGCCGGCGTCGAGGTGCTGTCGCAGCAATGCGCGCCGCAGGTGGCGGACCTGATCAAGGCACACCGTCTGCCGCTGATCACGACCTACAAGGCCAAGGGCATCGTCGACGAGCGCGACCCGCTGGCGCTTGGCGGCGCGGGCCTCTCGCCGCATGCCGACCAGGTGTTGATCGGCACGCTTCAAGAGGCCGACCTGATCGTGCTGGCGGGCTATGACCCGATCGAGATGCGGGCCGGTTGGCGCGACCCATGGCCCCGAGGCGCACGGGTCATCGAAGTAGCGGCAATGCCGAACACGCACTACGTACACCAAGCTCCGCTGAGCTTCATTGGGCACGTCGGTGAGACGATGGTGGCGTTATTCGCAGGACAGCAGGTGGTTTCGGCGTGGACCTCCGCCGAACTCGACGCGAAACGCCATGCACTGGCCGAGATCTTCCGTACCACCGAGGAATGGGGGCCAGCGGCGATCGTCGACACTGTGCGTCGGACGATGCCGCCCGACACCCTGGCCAGCGCCGACAGCGGCGCGCACCGCATCTTGCTGAGCCAAGTCTGGCAATGTAGCGAGCCGCACGGGCTGATGCAGTCGACGGGTCTGTGCACGATGGGCTGCGCGGTGCCGCTGGCAATGGGCGCCAAGCTCGCGAGCCCGCAGCGCCCGGTCGTCTCGTTCAGCGGAGATGCCGGGTTCGAAATGGTCCTCGGTGAACTCGCGACGGCGCGTGACCGCAAGATTGGTGTCATCTGTGTGGTCTTTGTCGATCAGTCGCTGGCGCTGATCGAACTCAAGCAGCGTAGCTCGGGGATGCGAAATCTAGGGGTCGAGTTCGGAGCGACCGACTTCGCAGGCGTGGCGCGAGCCCTGGGCGGGGTCGGGTTTGACGTCGACAGCCGTGAGACCTTGGCTGATGCACTCCGCCAATCAATGGTCGAAAATACCTTCTCGATCATTGCTTGCCATATTCAGAAATGCGAATATGACGGGCGAATATGAGCCCCCGACCAACCGTAGTTGGCCCTGACTCCGCGATGTTGCGGGCGAGCAATTCGGACGGTGATGTCCCAGCGCGTGGTGTAAGTCCAAGTCCAGAAGAGCTGCGATGCGCGTTACTCAGCGAGCCACAGCGGACAGCAGAGTGGGAACAGTATCGCCGAGGGATTGCAGGCCCTCAAGCTGCATGTAGCGCCGGGTCAGGCTCCACTCGTCGTACTGCTCGAGCATCATGGCGCCGACCCGCTACGTGATGGATGCGTCGTTGGGGAAGATGCCCACGACGCGGGTGTGTCGCTTGATCTCGGCGCTCAGGCGCTGCAGAGGATTGGTCGAATCGATCTGCGCCCAGTGCGCCCAGTGCGCCCAGTGCGCCCAGTGCGCCCAGGGGAATATCACGAACGGTAGCACGTCGTTCTCGACTTCCTCAATCAGTGCGCCAAGCTTGGGAAACTTGCCGCGCAACTGCTCGGCCACCGAGCGCCACTGCGCCCGCGCCTTGTCGGCCGAGCCCTGCACGAACACCGTGCCGACCGCCGCGCTGACCATGCGCCGCTGTGATTTGCCGTCGTGCGCGCGGGCGTTGCGCATGAAGTGCACCCGGCAGCGCTCCCAGGTGGCCTTGGGGGCCTTGGCCGTAGCCGCCTTGCGTCCCAAAGGCCGCGTAGCATGTCCAACCAGGCGCCGTTACCGATCACGGTTCAACAGCGAGCGAGACATCGCCGTAGGGATGGAAAGCCTTGAAGCGTATTGGATATGGAACTTAGGACTTTGCGCTATTTCATCACCGTGGCGGAGTTGCTCAATTTCTCTGCCGCAGCTGAGAACTTGAAGATTTCGCAGTCAGCGGTATCACGTCAGATACTGTTGCTGGAAGATGAGCTTGGTGTCCCGTTGTTCGATCGCGTGGGCCGCAAAGTCTTTCTCACGCAGGCCGGCTCGGAGTTGTTGGACCATGCCTACGAGGTTCAGAAGGGGGTCTCCTCGCTGAGGTCCAAGGCGGCCGAGATCGTGTCGGGGACTCACGGCGTTGTTCGCATCGGCGCCACGCCGCAGACACTTGAGACCTTGCTCACGCCGATCCTGACGCAATTCCAGAAAAGACTGCCCGAAGCGCGAATTCTGCTTGTCGAGAACGGCTCTGCAAAGCTCGTACAGGAAGTCGAACGAGGCAATATCGATCTGGTGGTCGGTGCTTTAGATGGCGACCACGAGCTCGAATCGCGCCCGTTGTTCCCGTTGGTGGTTCTGGTCGCGTTACCAAAGGATCATCGTCTCAGAAAACGCAAAAGCATAGAGGTCGCGGAACTCTCCAATGAGCAGTTGCTTCTGCTGCGCAAAGACTTCATGACCCGCAAGCTGTTCGACGGTGCCTGCTCGGTCGCCCGCGTTGCACCGCGGGTACTGATCGAAAGCGCAAGCCCCCATTGTCTGCTGGCGCTGGTACAGGGCGGGCTGGGGCTCGCGATCATTCCGTCCACGGTGCACCTCGCCAAGGGCCACCCGCCCGTTGTGCCGCTCACCCAGAATGGTTGCCGTTTGGGAATTCAGATGCGGGCCTTGTGGGACCCACGACGTCATGTGCCGCCGCTGGTCCGAAGCTTCATTGAAGATTTAGCCGCGTACACAAAGAACAAATATCCGGGAAGTTCATTTCACGTCGCGTAAGCGTCCAACCGGGTTTTGAGAATCATCTGGAACCGAAAGAGGATAGGACGTTCAACCGCATGGCTGGGCGGTTCAGTGGCGACCTGCTGGCAGTCGGCGATCGGGACGGCATCACCATTCAAGACTTTCGAAGCAAGGTCCGCACTTTGCTTCACGGTGGCGAGCCGGTGCCATTTCGAGCGCGCCGGCCAGCTGGATGTGGTCAGGCTGCCGGGCGAGCACCAGGTCTTGGCCACGCTGCCGGGCACCGCGTTCCCCGCGGGCTGAAGCGCGCTGCGCCTGTCCAGGCTGGGGCGGCGGTCAAAACCCGATCTTCCGCCTTCTGATGGCTGGGATGGTGGCCGGAAGTGAGCCATTGCTGTCGTTCACGACCATTGGGAACGATCGTTGGTCCATCTGGCTCGCTTCGTCGGAGCAGCCCAGTCAATGGGGTCATCGCCAGAGCGGAATTTGGCGTGAAGATGCGATCGAAGTCGCGCGAT
This sequence comes from Rubrivivax sp., assembly GCA_016707445.1. Lineage (GTDB taxonomy): Bacteria > Pseudomonadota > Gammaproteobacteria > Burkholderiales > Burkholderiaceae_C > Rubrivivax. Next base: position 152,301 of record JADJHR010000001.1, on the reverse strand, counting down.
GTGTTCCAGCATGACGCAATACACGCTTGAGCTGCCCTCTGTTCCGGTTCAGATCAGCTTTGCCGGCAAGTGGCCGATACAGCGACTTGAAGCTCACTTTGCCCGAGCGATCTGGGGGCGGACGTCCGATGGTGTTGGGTCAAATCGCCGAGCGCATGCTGAACAAGGTCGTTGCGGTGATCATCCCGGCGGCATTGATCGGCATTTCCGCGGTCGCGCTGTACAGCTACATCGAAGAGGCGCAGGCGCCTCGAGGTACCGACCTTCCTCTTCGAGTTGTTGAGCAAAGTGGCGACGCGATCGTTCAACACGCCCAGATCGCGGCTGCGGCCCGGCAATCAGCCGCAAAAGCCTCTGTCGTCACAAACCTCTCAGTCCGGCCGTTCTGGCTGGTGCTGAACGTCAGCGCTCCGCGACCGGATGCGCAGTGGGCGATCGAGTTCCCGTCACGCCACGCGATGGGGATGGCGTGCTGGGACCTCGACACCGATGCCCCATTGGGTCGGGCCACGCGTGACCGCGAAGAAGGTCTGCTCAGGCACAGCCGCGGCGGTTTCGCACTCCATCTGCAGGCTGGCGCGCGCAAAGCAGAGGTGCTCTGCAGGGCCCACTTCCGGGGACCGGCGAGACTGACTGCCCAGGTCTGGGACGCGGACGCGCTGAAGCTGGCCCAGATATCGCACAACAAGGCCGGCGCGAAGATCGAAGCGGGCCTGGGCTTGCTTGCCCTGGCCATGCTGCTGATGGCCATCATCAATCGCAGCGCGCTCTACGGCGCCCTGGTGGTCTGGCTGCTGCTGAGCATGCGCATGGCTGGCCTTTCTGCAGGGGCCGATTTCGACTGGTTCGGTGTACCGATCCGATCGGATTGGCTGATTGCCGTCCGGCAATGGACCGTCTGTATGTACTCCGCCGCCACGGTGGCGCTGTTCAGTCAGCTCTTCAAGGTCGAGCTTGCCGCCATGGGCCGGCGGCGCATGCTGACCGGGCTGCAGTTGACCGCGGTCGCTCTTTTGGCCGCCTGCGCGCTGCTGAATTTTGAGCAGATCCTGCCGGTCGTGTGGGTCTCGTCCTTTGCTGGCACTGGGATCATGCTGTATTACCTTTACAGCATCCTGAGGCACAACTGCACGGCGATGGCGCTTTGGTATGCGCTGTCGATCATGACCACCCTGCTGGCCAGCTTGAGTGAGGTGGTGGCAGCCGCCATGGGCCTCCAGAACCCGCTCGGCGGCCTGAACAGCGTATCGGCGGCCCTGGTGTCAGCGGTGTTTGTCTTCGCGGCGGCGGCGGAACACATGCGGCTGGGCCGCAAGCAGATGATCGCCGCCCAGGAATCGCTGAAGACAGCCTACGAAGACTCTCCCATCGGCTTGTTCACGCTGCACGACGGCGATCAGCTGGTGAACAGCAATCCGACGTTCAGGACCATGTTGAAGGCACACGCGCCGACCGAGATGACGCACCTGTCGCAGATCTTCGGCGCCGACGTTGCGACGAAGATCCAGCATCTGCGCACACAGCCCCTGCCTGCCGCGATGGAACTGCAAACCACGCTGTTGCAGCCAGGACTGAGTGCGTCAGAAGAAAGCTGGTTTGAAATCAAGCTTTCCACCCAGGATGGTCAGTCTTTCGAAGGGTCTCTGCAGGACATCAGCGAGATCGTGCGGGCAACGCACAGGCTTGAGTTCCTGGTCAATCACGATCCACTGACCGAATGTCTGAATCTGCGGGGCTTGTCTCGCCACTTCGAGCGATCCCACCAACCCGCGAAGGCACTCGCCTACCTGGACCTGGACCGCTTCAAGCTGATCAACGATCTGTATGGTCACACGGCCGGCGACACCGTGCTGCGCCAGGTGTGCGAACGCATTCGAAGTCAACTCGGTCCGGAGGACTGCCTGGCGCGTGTGGGTGGAGACGAGTTCGTCATCGCCTTTGCCGATTCCAGTCTCGCGGCAGCCAAGACGTGTTGCCAGAACATCGGCGCGCTCATCTCGTCGATGCCGTTCCGAATCGACTCCCAGCGATTCTCGTTGAGCATCTCGGCGGGCCTGGTGGCAGCGCAGCAAATTGGCGTGTCATCCTTCAAGGAAGTGGTTTCGGCTGCTGACACCCTGTGCCGCATGGCCAAGAAGCGCCCACCAGACCGCCTTGTGGTGATGGAAAGTGGCAGCGCCTTCCTGCAGCATCACAAGGTGGAGCTGGAGTTGATTTCCTGTCTGGAGCGCGGCGAGACGCCTCGTGGACTGTTCCTGTTGATGCAACCCGAACTTTCGCTCTCGCAGCCTTTCGACTCGCTGAACTTCGAGGCGCTGGTGCGCATGCGCAAGCCCAACGGAGAGATCATTCCGGCCTCCGTCATCATTGAAGCCGCTGAAGCGCACAGCAAGACAGCCATCATCGACCTGTGGGTGATGAGAACGCTCTTGGCGTGGCTGGAAACACATCGCGAGCAACTCTCCCATACGCAGTTCGTCGGCGCCAACCTGTCCGGCGGTTCGCTCAATGACGAATCCTTCGTTGAAGCATTGATCGACCTGCTGATGCAGCATCCCCGCGTGGCGCCCATGTTGTGCCTGGAGATCACCGAGACCGTCGCGTTGACCGACATGTGTCACATGCAACGATTGATCAGCCGCCTGCAAGCGATCGGCGCCAAGGTGGCTCTCGACGACTTCGGGGCGGGCTACTCGTCTTTCGGTTACCTGAAGGGACTGAGTGTCGACGCACTGAAGATCGATGGATCGCTCGTCAAGGACGCCGCCAAGACGATGGCGGGTGTGGCCATCCTGGGTGCGCTGGGCGGTCTGGTGCGAAATCTTGGCATGAAGTCCGTGGGCGAGTTTGCCGAGAACCTGCAAGCCATCAAAGCCCTGGTCGCCGCTGGCGTGGACTATGCGCAAGGCTATGGCATCAGCAAACCCGTCTCTCCCGAGCGCATCTTGGCCGCCCGTTCAGCCGCAGAATTCATTGAGGACCCCAAGATCCTCGAATACGTCCGGCAACTTCAGAGTCAGCCCGTGGCGAGTCTGTCGGCGACGGTCGAATCGGAAGACGCATGGGCGGCTTTGCCCATGCACTGAGGCAAACGTCGCGCGGCCGGCGAGGCAGGCGCACCGTCGAGCGCCAGGGCGATCGCATGGGCGATACCGTGCGACGTGTCGATGCTCGGCAGCATCGCATCCAAGGGTCGCAAGCCCGACAGGATCAAGTCCGGATGCACGGTCTGAAACGCAAAGCGAAACAGTGGGTGATCCGCCGCACGCCAGGTGGCTTCGGCCTCGGTGGGCGCCATGCACATGACGCGATGGGGAACACCTGCCGCATGAGCCATGGGGTACAGCGCGCCAATGCGATCGACATCGCGCCAGAGCATGGCGTCATACAAGCGATCGACCGGCCGGCGGCCTGCTGCCAGCATCCAGTCCACCTTTTGCGACAAGCAGTACTGGAAGAAGACTTTGAAGAGCGCGTTTCTGACCAAGGACGCGTCCAGACTGCCGAGCACGCTCAGACGAGTGGCCTCTATCAATCGAAGACCGCGGAAATGGGCGGGTAATTCCAACGAAGCCTCCAAGGGCAGAGGCTTGAACAGATTGGAGTGCGTGCGGATGGTGCCGAGCATGGAGCCGTCCAACTTGGACACGGCGACAAAAACCTCATTGCCCGGCTCGAAGTCCGCTGCTTCAGGTTGCAGCAGTTTTGCCGCCAACGCGGGCAGGTGCCTGCCATAGGCTGCCGCTCGCAAGCGCACAGCCGCCATCAATTCTTCGGCGTTCGCGATCTTGACGTGAAACGGCAGGCGTTCGCTTGAATGGTCGACTTGCAGGGCTTCCTCCAGCATGACCACTCAATGCATCGACGAAGTCACTCGATCCAGTATAGGTAGCGTTCGCGCCTTGACGTTTGTGCAAGCGCATGGGATGCCATCGGTCTCCCAGGCAGTTGATGTTTCTGTGCAACTCTGTGGCTGGCTGAGGATGGACAAGGGCAGAAACTCGATGATTCTCGATCAGCCCGAAGCGATCGTCTGCAGCCGACCTCAAGCTCGCCACCCACATCTCAATTTGCCGCCGTCAACACGGCCAACGCGACCGACGCAATCCTGGCCTGCTGCGAATCGGCGCGCGAGGTCAGCACGATCGGCACACGTGCCCCCAGCACCAGCCCGGCGCAGTCACCGCCGCCGACATAGACAAAGCTCTTGTAGAGCATGTTGCCGGCGTTCAGGTCGGGCATCAGCAGCAGGTCGGCATGGCCGGCCACGCGTGAGTCCATGCCCTTGATGCGCGCGGCTTCGGCCGAGAAGGCGTTGTCGAAACCGAACGGGCCTTCGACGACAGCCCCGGGCCAATGGCCATCGCGGGCGTGTTCGACCAGCGCCTGCGCGTCCATCGTGGCCGGAATCGATGGGTTCACTGCCTCTACCGCCGCCACCACGCCCACGTGCGGCTGCGCCACGCCCAGCCGCTGCAGGAAGGTCAGCGCATTGCCCAGGATGTCGCGCTTGGTGCGCAGGTCGGGTGCGATGTTGACCACGCAGTCGGCCAGCGCCAGCAGCTTGTCGTAGCGCGGCAGGTCGAACACGAAGGCATGGCTGATGCGCGTGTCGGTGCGCAGGCCGTCTTGCTTGTTGACCACCGCGGCCATCAACTCGTCGGTGTGCAGGCTGCCCTTCATCAGCGCCATCACGGCGCCATCGCGTGCCAGTGCCGTGGCGCGGCGTGCGGCCCCAGGGCCACCGTCGGGCGCATCGACGATCTCGAAGTCGCGCAGGTCGATGCCGGCGCTGTCGGCGGCACGCTGGATCAGCTCACGCCCGCCCACCAGCAGCGGCCGCGCGATGCCCTGCTGCAGCATGGCCGCCGCAGCCTGCAGCGCCAGTGCATCACCGGGATGCACCAGCGCCACACGCGGCAGCTGCTGGCTCGACTGCGACTGCGACTGCGATTGCGACTTCGCTCGCGCCCGCGCCACCAGCGCGGCCAGGCGCGGGTGGGCACCTTCGGTCGGACTCACGACGGCCGGCCGTTCAGACGTAGTCCTTGTACTTGTCGAGGAAGCGCACCGGCTTGGCCAGCGCGTCGCGGCGGAAGGGGTCACCCAGTTCGCGGGTGCACATGATCTCGATGACACAGGTCTTGCCTTCGTTCATCTGCATGTCGATGGCCTTCTTCAGCGCCTTGCCCACGTCTTCGAGCTTGTCGACCACGATCGCCTCGGCACCCATCGACCGGGCGATGCCGGCAAAGCTCTGGTTGTCGAGCTCGCCGGCGACGAAGCGGCGGTTGTAGAAGTCGACCTGGTTCTTCTTCTCGGCGCCCCACTGGCGGTTGTGGAAGACGACCGCGGTGACCGGGATCGCATGGCGCACGCAGGTCATGATCTCGACCATGCTCATGCCCCAGGCACCGTCGCCGGCGTAGGCGACAGCGGGTCGGTCCATCGCCGCCAGCTTGGCGCCGATGATGGTGGGCAGCGCGTAGCCGCAGTTGCCGAAGCTCATCGGCGCGAAGAAGCTGCGCGGCTCATCGAAGCGCAGATAGCTGTTGGCCACAGAGTTGATGTTGCCGATGTCGGTGGACACCATCACGCGCTTGGGCATGGCCTTTTCCAGCTCGCGAAGCACCTGGCGCGGGTGCAGCCACTGGCCGCCGCTGAAGGGTTTTTCCTTTGCGTTCTCTTCGATCATGTCCAGGCTGTACGCGTCTTTCTCGTGCGTCCAGGCGTCGAGCTCTTTCTCCCACGCGGCCTTCTCGGCTTTGATCTTGTCGGCGCGCTCGGCCTTGCTGGCGTCGCAGGCCAGGGTCTTGCCGGCCAGCCGCGCCACCAGCGCCTTGGCCGCCGCCTTGGCGTCGCCGCAGATGCCGACGTTGATCTTCTTCACCAGGCCCAGGTTGGTGTGGTCGGCTTCGATCTGGATGATCTTGGCGTCTTTCGGCCAGTAGTCCAGGCCATGTTGCGGCAGGGTGCCAAAGGGGCCCATGCGCGAGCCCAGTGCCACCACCACGTCGGCCTGCGCGATCAGCTTCATCGCCGCCTTGCTGCCCTGGTAGCCCAGCGGGCCGCACCACTGCGGGTGGCTGGCGGGGAAGCTGTCGTTGTGCAGGTAGCTGTTGACCACCGGCGCGCCCAGGCGCTCGGCCAGCGCCTGGCATTCGGCCACCGCGTCGCCCATCACCACCCCGCCGCCGGACAGGATGACCGGGAACTTGGCCGTGGCCAGCAGTTCGGCGGCGGCGTTCAGGCTGTCTTCACCACCGGCGCCGCGGTCCACGCGCATGGGCTTGGGGATCTCGCAGGTGATCTCGCCGTAGAAGTAGTCACGCGGGATGTTCAGCTGCGTCGGCCCCATGTCGGACATCGCACGGTCGAAGCAGCGCGCGGTGAACTCGGCCATGCGCTTGGGGTTGACCACGTGGCCCTGGTACTTGGTGAACTCCTGGAACATCGGCAGCTGGTTGGCCTCTTGAAAGCCGCCCAGGCCCATGCCCATGGTGCCGGTCTCGGGCGTGATCATCACCACCGGGCTGTGCGCCCAGTAGGCGGCGGCGATCGCCGTCACGCAGTTGCTGATGCCGGGGCCGTTCTGGCCGATCACCACCCCGTGGCGGCCCGACACGCGCGCATAACCGTCGGCCATGTGGGCGGCACCCTGCTCATGCACCACCGGGATCAGCGTGATGCCGGCCGGCGCGAAGATGTCCATCGCGTCCATGAAGGCCGAACCCATGATGCCGAACATGTGGTTGACGCCGTTGGCCACCAGGGTCTCGACGAAGGCTTCGGACGGGGTCATCTTCTGCACGCCCTGCACCACGGTGCGGGCGGCAATCTGTTCGGGTCGGCTGGCGGCGTTCATGAGGTCTCCTGCTGGATTGAATTTCCGAAATTCGGGACGAAGCGTTCCGATTATCACCCAATTCGTTGAAACAGCGCTACCATTCGCAGCATGAACCGCGACGACCATGATGCGCAATGGCGGCCCGACGATCGTGCTGCGGGCGCCGAGTCGCCGATGTTGCGCCTGTTCGCGCTGCTCGAGCGCATCGCTGCGCACGACCGGCTGTTTTCGCTGCAGAGCCTGTGCGAGGACACCGGCTGGCCCAAGCCCACGGTGCACCGCATGCTGCAGCAGCTGGAAGCCGGCGGCCTGGTACGTCGCGATGCCGACGCGCGCCACTACAGCACCGGCGTGCGCCTGCGGCGCTTTGCCGAGACGCTGCTGGTCAACAACACCTTTCACGGCGCGCGCCACCGTGTGCTGCGGGCGCTGGTCGACGAGATCGGCGAGAGCTGCAACATCACCGCCTTCGTCAGCGGCGAGGTGGTCTACCTCGACCGTGTCGAGACCGCTGCGCCGCTGCGTTTTTACCTGCACCCAGGCTCGCGCGTGCCGGCCCATTGTTCGGCCAGCGGCAAGATCTTCCTGTCGCAGATGAGTGCGGCGCAACGCGCACGGCTGCTGCAGGCGGCGCCTTTGGACCGCTTCACGCCGGCAACGCTGACCGACCTGGGCGCACTGGAGGCCGAACTCGACGCCGTCAGCCGCGACGGCCATGGTCTGGATCGCGAAGAGTTCCTGCCCGGCCTGGTCTGCGTGGCCGTGCCGGTGCCGCCTTCCACGCCGCAAGGCCGCTCGGGCCTTTGCGTGGCGTTGCAGGCGCCGGCGGTACGCCTGCCGATCGACCGGGCACTGCAATGGCTGCCTGCGCTGCAGCGCGCGGCGCAGGCGCTGGGCCGCATCGAAAGTGATGCGCTGACCGAGCCACCCCCTTCAGCTGCCCCCCCCACACCACCCACACCACCCACACCACCCCCGCCGGCCAAGGCCAGACGAAAGTCCCGATGAGCGACCTGATCGACCTGAAGCCCGATGCCCGTGTCTCGGTGCGCGAGCGCTTTGGCCTGCACAGCCCGTTGACCGTGCCCGCCTTCCGGGAACGCGATGCGCATGTGCCCGAGATCGACGCCGCCTACCGCTTCAACCACGACGTCACGCTGGCCATCCTGGCCGGCTTTGCGCAAGACCGACGCGTGCTGGTGCAGGGCCTGCACGGCACCGGCAAGTCCACCCATATCGAACAGGTGGCGGCGCGGCTGAACTGGCCCTGCGTGCGCGTCAACCTCGACGGCCACGTCAGCCGGCTCGACCTGGTGGGGCGCGACGCGGTGGTGCTGCGCGACGGCCAGCAGGTGACCGAATTTCAACCCGGCATCGTGCCCTGGGCGCTGCAGCGCCCGGTGGCGCTGGTGTTCGACGAATACGACGCCGGCCGACCCGACGTGATGTTCGTGATCCAGCGCGTGCTGGAACGCGAAGGCAAGTTCACGCTGATGGACCAGAACCGCGTGCTGTCACCGCACCCGGCGTTCCGCTTGTTCGCCACCGCCAACACCGTGGGCCTGGGCAACCTGAACGGCCTGTACCACGGCGCGCAGCGCCTGAACCACGCGCAGATCGACCGCTGGAACATCGTGGCCACGCTGAACTTCCTGCCGGCCGACGAAGAGGTCGCCATCGTGCTGGCGCGCGTGCCGGCGCTGGCCGACGACGCCGGTCGCAGCCTGGCACACCGCATGGTGGCGATGGCCGATCTGACGCGCCAGGGCTTTGCCGCCGGCGACCTGAGCACGCTGATGTCACCGCGCACCGTGATCACCTGGGCCGAGAACCTGCAGATCTTCGGCGACGTGGCGCTGGCCTTCCGCTTGTCCTTCGGCAACAAGTGCGACGACGCTGAAAAGCCGCTGGTGGCCGAGTACTTCCAGCGCTGCTTCGATCTCGAGCTGCAGGCGCCGCCGGTGCGGCCAGGCGAATCAGTACCCCCAGGCCCGGGCTGCGCCCGGCCCCCCCCCCGAGGGGGCTGAGCAAAGTTGCGAAGCCACATTTGCTCATGAGCCAGGTCCAGGCCACGGCGCGGCACCAGCAGCAGGTCGAAGAGTTGTGCGTCGCCGCCATCCGCGCGCTGGCCGGCCAGCGCGACCTGCATTTTCGCGGCCGCCGCCTGCACCGCGGGTGGCAGCGGCTGCCGCTGTTTGCACCGCACCTGCATCCGCATCTGGACCGGGACGACTTCAGGTCGTTCCGCGGTGCCGCCGACGGCCTGGCGCTGCGGCTGCGCATGTCCGACGACGCCCTGCACCGCAGCCTGCTGCCGGCCGAGCCCATGCGCCGCCTGCTGTTCGACCTGCTCGAGCAGTACCGATGCGAGGCCCTGGCCGGCGATCAGTGGCCCGGCGTGCAGCGCAACCTGCAGCATCGCTTCGAGCGCTGGACACTGGCTTATCACGACAGCGGCCTGAGCGACAGCGCACGCGGGCTGCTGCTGTTCACGGTGGCGCAGATCGCCCGCGCCCGGGTCACGCTGCAGCCACCGCTGGAAGCCATCGAAGACCTGATGGAAACCACGCGCGGCGGCATCGCGCCCCTGCTCGGCCACGGCCTGGCCACGCTGCGACGAACGCGGCACGACCAGGCCGCCTATGCCCAGGCTGCGCTGGCCATCGCCGACGCGGTGGCGCAGTTGCTGGAAGACGCCGACGGCCCGGCCCTGGTCACCACCGACGACGGCCCGCGCGAAGCCGACGAGCGCACGGCCTTCGGTTTCATGATGGACCTGGACGATGTGGCTGAAGGCGACGGCATTGCCACCGTGGCCACCGGCCGCAGCCGGGTGCTGCAAGACAGCGCCGGCGGCTACCGCATCTTCACCAGCGCCTACGACCGTGAGCTGCGGCCAGCCGCCAGCATGCGCCGCGAGCAGCTCGACCAGTTCCGGCTGCAGCTCGACAGCCGCGTGGCCGCGCAAGGCCTGAACCTGTCGCGGCTGGCGCGCCAGCTGCAGGCCGTATTGTCGAAAGCCCGCCGCGACGATTGGGCCAGCGCCCAGGAGGAAGGCCTGATCGACGGCCGGCGGCTGTCGCAGCTGGTGGCGTCGCCGACCGAGCGGCGGCTGTTCCGACTCGAACTGCAAGAGCCGCAGTCCGATGCCGTGGTCGCTTTCCTGATCGACTGCTCGGGATCGATGCGTCAGCACATCGAATCGATCGCGATGCTGGTCGACGTGTTCGCACGCACGCTGCAGATGGCCGAAGTGCCTTGCGAGGTGCTGGGTTTTTCCACCGGCGCCTGGCATGGCGGGCGCGCGATGCGCGACTGGCAGCGCGCCGGCCGGCCTCGCCACCCGGGGCGCCTGGCCGAGACTGCCCACCTGGTGTTCAAGGACGCCGACACGCCCTGGCGCCATGCCCGGCACGACATCGCCGCCCTGCTGCGCCCCGACCTGTTTCGCGAAGGCGTGGACGGCGAGGCGCTGGCCTGGGCCGCCACAAGGCTGCGCCGCCGCGACGAGTCGCGCAAGCTGCTGATCGTGGTGTCCGACGGTTGCCCGATGGAAGGCGCCACGCAACAGGCCAACGATGCGCAGTACCTCGACCACCACCTGCAGCAGGTGGCCGCCGAGATCGAGAGCGCAGGCGACATCGAGCTGGCCGCGGTCGGCGTCGGGCTGGACTTGAGCCCCTACTATGGCCGCTGCCAGGCGATCGACCTCGACGCCGCGCTGGGCAGCCGCGTGTTCAACGAGATCGTGGCCCTGATCAGCCACCGCAGCCGGCGATGAGGCCGGACACAAGGTCCGAAGAGTGCTTGTGCCTGCCGAACGCACGCCGGCGAGCTGACACAGCAGCTTGTTGCGCCGCAGGTTCTGCCGGTTGACAGCGGGCTCGACAGGCGATTAAAGTAATTCCAACATTCGGTGCTTTGTTCCAAAATATAGAACTATTGTCGAACCATGGATTCAACCCTGGCCAAGGGCCTGGCCGTGCTGGAATGGCTGGCCCGCGAGCAGCAGCCGCGTCGGGTGAGCGATGTGGCCGCGGCATTCGGTCTGGCACGCAGCAACGCGCACCGCACGCTGCAGACACTGCGGCAGTGCGGCTGGGTGCTTCAGGATGCGCGTGACAGCAGCTACCGCGCCGGGCTGCGCTTGTTTGAGCTGGGCGCGCTGGTGAACGACGCTGCCGACCTGCGCAGCCGGCTGCACCCGGTGCTGGCCGAGCTGGCCCGGGCCTGCGGCGAGACCATCCACCTGGCCGTGCTCGACGACGCCGACATCGTCTATCTCGACAAGTTCGATTCGCCGTTGCCGGTGGCCGCCTATTCGCGCATCGGCGGGCGCGCACCGGCCTGCTGTGCGGCCTCGGGCAAGGCGCTGCTGGCCGCGCTACGGCCCGACGAGGCGGCGCTGAGGCAGCGCCTGGGCAGCCTGGTGGCGCACACGCCCAACAGCATCGTGCAATGGCCGCGCCTGCTGGCCGAGCTGGAACGCGTGCGCCAGCAAGGCCATGCCGAAAATCGCGAAGAATGGCGCCTGGGTGTGTGCGGCCTGGGCGCGCCGGTGTTCAATGCGCTGGGGCAGCCGGTGGCCGCCGTGGGCATGAGCGTGCCGTCGATCCGCTTCGCGCGCACCCAGGTGCGGGCATTGGCGGCACAACTGCTGGACTGCGCACATGCGGCCAGCCTGGCCCTGGGCTACCGATCAGCGCTGGTGAAGACTGCGCGCCTTCCCTCCCCCGCAAAGAGGAGACCCGCATGAACCGACTGCCCCGCCCGCAGAGCGCCACCCCCCTGGGTCAAGCTGAGGCCACCGAGATCCCCATGTGGCCGCAGCGGATCCGCGCCGCGAACATCAGCATCGATTGGACGACGACATGACCGACATTGCGGCCCAGGTGGCTGAACTGATTGACCGCGCGCGCGTCGCCCAGGCCGTGGCGGATGGCTACGACCAGGCGCGTGTGGACGAGCTGGTGGCCGCGGCCGGCTGGGCCATCATGGAGCCCGGTCGCAACCGCGAGCTGGCCGAAATGGCGGTGGCCGACAGCGGCATCGGCAACGTGGCCGACAAGATCGCCAAGAACCACCGCAAGACCCTGGGCCTGCTGCGCGACCTGAAAGGCGCGAAGTCGGTCGGCGTGATCCGCGAGCTGCCCGAACTGGGGCTGGTGGAGATCGCGCGCCCGGTGGGCGTGGTGTGCGCGATCACGCCGTCGACCAACCCAGGCGCCACACCGGCCAACAAGATCATCAATGCGCTGAAAGGGCGCAACGCGGTCATCGTCGCCCCATCGCCCAAGGGCTGGACGACCGCGCAGCGGCTGATCGAGTTCATCCATGCGCAATTCGACCGCATCGGTGCACCGCACGACCTGGTGCAGGTGCTGCCCCAGCCGATCAGCAAGGCGTCGACCCACGAGCTGATGCGCCAGTGCGACCTGGTGGTGGCCACCGGCTCGCAAGCCAATGTACGTGCCGCCGCCACCTGCGGCACGCCGGCTTTCGGCGTCGGCGCGGGCAACGCCGCCGGCATCGTCGACGACAGCGCCGACATCGACGCCGCGGCCGACCGCATCGTGCGCAGCAAGACCTTTGACAACGCCACCAGCTGTTCGTCGGAGAACAGCGTGGTGCTGATCGGCGCCGCGCGCGAACCCATGCTGGCCGCACTGCGCCAACGCGGCGCGGTGCTGCTGGACACCGCGCAGAAGGCGGCGCTGCAGCGGCTGATGTGGCCCGACGGCAAGCTGTCGGCGGCGGCCACCGGGCAGTCGGCCACCGTGGTGGCCGAGCGCGCCGGGCTGGCCGATGTGGCGGCATTGCAGCCGCGCATGCTGATGGTCGAGGAAGACGGTTTCGGCGCCGAATACCCTTTTAGTGGCGAGAAGCTCAGCCCGGTGCTGGCGGTGTACACGGCGCGTGATTTCGAGCACGCGCAGCAGATCGTGCGCAGCCTGTATGCCTGGCAGGGTGCCGGCCATTCGGTGGGCTTGCACGGCAACAAACCCGAGCAGGCGATGCAGCTGGCCTTGACGCTGCCGGTGTCGCGCGTGATCGTCAACCAGGCGCACTGCATCGCCACCGGCGGCAGCTTCGACAACGGGCTGCCGTTCTCGCTGAGCATGGGTTGCGGCACCTGGGGCGGCAACAACTTCAGCGACAACATGAACTACCGCCACTACCTGAACATCACGCGCATCTCGACCACCATCGCCGAGCAGGTGCCGAGCGAGCAGGACATCTTCGGCGACTACTTCGCACGCTACGGCCGGGCATGAATACGGTCAGGGCGCTGGTCGATGCGGCAGCGGCGGCCAGGCCGCAGGCGCTGTACGCGCTGGCCAGCGACAACCCTGCCACGCTGACCTACGCGCAGCTGCAACAGCGCTGCCGCCAGGTGGCGGCGTTGCTGCGGGCGCAGGGCCTGGCGCCGGGCGACACGGTGTCGCTCGTGATGCCCAACGGCCTGGGCACACTGCAGCTGCTGCTGGGTGCGATGCACGGCGGCTTCGTCGTCAACCCGGTCAACCTGCTGTCGCAAGCCGAACAGATGCGCTATGTGCTGAAGCACAGCGACTGCAAGCTGGTGCTGGCCTCAGTCGACTGGGCCGACAAAGTGCGTGCACTGATGCCCGGCTTGCCGGTGCTGCAGGTCGACCCCGAAGTGCTGGCTCTGCCCGACGACGGCATCGACAGCACGCCACCCGATGCGCAGGCCCTGGCGCTGCTGATGTACACCTCGGGCACCACCGGCAACCCCAAGGGCGTGATGCTGACGCAGGCCAACCTGGCCGCCAATGCACGCGCCATCGCGGCCGAACATGCGCTGGGCGCGCAAGACCGCGTGCTGGGTGTGCTGCCGCTGTACCACATCAACGCCTTCGCCGTGACCATGCTGGCGCCCTTGGCCAGCGGCGGCAGCGTGGTGATGGCGCCGCGCTTCTCGGCCGCACGGTTCTGGTCGCAGGCGGTGGACCACGGCTGCACCTGGATCAATGCGGTGCCCACCATCCTGTCGATCCTGCTCGAAGGTGAAGTACCGGCGCGCGAAGCACTGGCACGCATCCGCTTCTGCCGCTCGGCCAGCAGCGCGCTGCCGCCCGAACACCTTCGCGCCTTCGAAACCAGGTTCGGCATCGGCGTGATCGAGACCATGGGCCTGACCGAGACCGTGGCGCCAAGCTTCAGCAACCCACTCGACCCCGAACAGCGCAAGACCGGCGCCGTCGGCCGCGCCAGTGGCGGCGAAGCGCGGGTGGTCGACGCCGATCTGAAACCCTTGCCCGACGGCACAACGGGCGAGATCACCATCCGTGGCCCGCACGTGATGATGGGCTACTACAAGAACCCCGAGGCCACCGCGGCGTCGTTCACACCCGACGGCTGGCTGCGCACCGGTGACCTGGGCCATCGCGATGCCGACGGCTTCTTCTTCGTCACCGGCCGCATCAAGGAGCTGATCATCAAGGGCGGCGAGAACATCGCCCCGCGCGAGATCGACGAGGCGCTGCTGCAGCACCCCGCCGTGCTGGACGCCGCGGCCGTGGGCATGCCCGACCCGCACTACGGACAAGAGATCCTGGCCTGCGTGGTGCTGCGCGACGGTGTGGCCGCCGATGCCGCCGTCGAAGCCGACCTGCGCGGCTTTTGCGAGCAGCATCTGGGCCGCTACAAGACGCCCAAGCGCTTTCGCTTCGTGACCGAACTGCCACGCGGGCCGTCGGGCAAGGTGCAGCGGCTGAAGCTGCTGGACGGGATGGGCTGAGCGTTCCTACGGCGCTCATGGCCCTGTTTCGGTGCCGTGGGTCTAGACGCGGGCAGCGGGACGTAAACGCCTCAGGCGCGGGAACAGCGCCTTGAGAATCGGGAAGATCAGGCCGAAGATCGCGAGCGCCATCACCGCCCCGCTGATCGGGCGCGTGAACAGGACCGTCCAGTCGTTGTCGAAGCTCACCATCGTGGTCATGAAGTTGCTCTCGGCGAGCGGGCCGAGAATGGTGCCGAGCACCATCGGCGCGATCGGGAACCTGTACTTGTCGAACAGGAAACCGACTGCACCGAAGAAGGCGATGACGTAGAGGTCCGAGAGGTTGTTGCGTGCCGCGAAGGCACCGACGAAACAGAACAGCACCACGAAGGCCGAGACGATGGCCTCGGGCGCGTCGAGCACCTTGCACAGTGGCTTGATCGCGAAGTAGCCGAGGATGCACATCCCGACCAGGGAGACGAAGACCGCGGCAAAGATGACGTTGACGAGGCCCGGGCTGTTGACGAAGACCTGGGGCCCGGGCTGTATGCCGTGCAGCAGGAAGGCGGCCAGGATGATCGCGGTCGCCCCGCTGCCGGGAATGCCCATGGTCAGCAGCGGCACCAGGGCGCCGCCGACCGACGCCGTTGCTGCTGACTTGGCAGCGACAATGCCTTCGGGCACGCCGCTGCCCAGCGCCTTGCCATTCTTGCCGTACTGGCTTTCGAGACCGTAGGCAACGAAGGCCGACACGGTGGCGCCCGCGCCCGGCACGACGCCGACGACGATGCCGGTCGCGGTGCCGCGCATGAAGGTCCACTTGATCCGCCACATCTCGCGGATCGACGGCAGTGAAGTCTTGAAGCGATTCTGGCCGCCCTCGGCAGAGCCCTCGCTCTTGAAGCCGGTGTTCAGGCGTGACAGAACCTCACCGATGCCGTAGGCACCGACCATCACCAGCAGGAATTCGATACCGTCGAGCAGGAAGGGCTGGCCGAACGCGAAGCGCTCTGCGCCGTAGATCGTGTCGACGCCGATGGTGGCGAGAAAAAGGCCGAGGCACAGGCTGATCAGCGCGTTCACGACCGTACCGCCCGACAGCGCGACCACGCTGGCCAACCCGAAGAAGACGACGGCGAAGAACTCGGGCGACGAGAAGCGCAGCGCCAGGTGAGCGACGGGTTTGGCCATGGCGACCATCAGCAACGCCGAGATCAGGCCGCCGATGAAGGCCCCTGCCAGAGACCAGCCGAGTGCCTTTGCCGCCTCGCCGCGGCGTGTCATGGCGTAACCATCCCAGAGCAGCGGGACGTCCATGGGCTCACCCGGGATGCGAAAGAGGATGGAGGTGATCGCCCCGGCGTAGGTGCCCGAGACGTACATCGCGGTCAGCAGGATCAGCGCCGGTTCGACCCCCATCTTGTAGGTGAAGGGTAGCGCCAGCACCACGCCCATCACCAGTGTGAGACCCGGCAGCACCGCCACCAGCATGCCCAGGACGAGGCCGATCACCATGGCCAGCATGTTGCCGGGCAACAGGTGGGCGCCGAGGCCGCCGAGCAGGTGCGTGAGCGATTCCATGACAGCAGCCCGCTAGTCCACTGAACCATTGAAATCGAATGCATTGCCCGCATATCTTGAGGTATGCAAAGAACGATGCTGACGAGTGAACAACGCGCTGAATTGGACGCTGTGATGCGCAAGCGGCATGGCAATGCGGCGCTCGCGTCGAGCGCGTTGCGTGGTGCTTTGGGCGGCTGGGGAGCGCCGGGTCGATATTCGCGAGAAGCTGGCGTGCAACGATGCGTTCGTCACCAAGTGGACGACCTCGTTCGACTCGCAGGGCTTGGCTGGCCTGGTGTCGTTGCACCCAGGGCGCGCCCCAGGTGCCCAGGCCGCTGGAGGCTCGGGTGCTGAACCGCACGCTCAAGCACCTGCCCCGGGATGGCTCCCACACTGGAGCAGCCGCAAGCTCGCCAACGAACTCGGCGACGTATCGTTCTCTGCGGTGCAGCGCATCTGGCGCAAGCACGGGTGCGCCCCGCATCGGCTGGACACTCACATGGTCTCCAACGATCCAGACTTCGAGACCAAGGCGGCCGACGTGATCGGGCTGTACCTGGACCCTCCGGCGCACGCGGCCGTGTTCTGCGTGGACGAGAAGACGGCAATCCAGGCGCTTGACCGCAAGGATCGCATGCTGCCACTGTCGCCGGGGCGCGCCCAAAGCCATGGCTTCGAATACAAGCGCAACGGCACGCTCAGCCTGTTCGCGGCCCTCAACACGAGCACGGGCCAAGTGCTGGGCAAGACGGCCGCACGACACACCAGCGAGCAGTTCGTCGGCTTCCTCGAAGAGATCGTCGCCACCCAGTCTCCACGGCGCGAGATCCACGTCATCTGCGACAACGTGAGCAGCCACAAGACGCCCCTCGTGCAAGCGTTCCTGGCAAAGCACCGGCGCGTCCATATGCACTACACGCCGACGTACTCGTCCTGGCTGAACCAGGTCGAGAACTGGTTCGCCCGCATCCAGCGCGATGTCATTACGCGGGGCATCTTCTCTTCCATCAAAGACCTCGACAAGAAGCTCATGCGATACATCCGCCAATACAACAAGAACCCCAAACCGCTCAAATGGAAGTTCGCCGATCCGACTCGTCGCATCACAGCCGATTCTTCCGTTTCAGTGGACTAGTGCACGCCAATGGCGCTCATGAGCGCGATCGACAAACTGCGGAATGGACCCTCGCCCAGCGGAAGCGAGATGTAGGCCACGCGCATGAACAGCACGACCATGACGAACGCGCCGACCAGCGAGATCAGCGCGTTCCAGCCGTGACGCCGGAAGCCGCCCACCCAGGTGAAGGTGAACAGGAAAGCAACGGTCGTCACGAAAAAACCGAGCCAGTCGACTGCGACGACATAGCCCAGGATCAACAGCAGGCCTGCCCAAAGCAGGCGTGGGTATTCGGTCGTCGTGTCTTTGCTGATGGTCTCGGTGGCCGGATCGCCTGCAGGATTGGTCGTCAGGCCCTCGGTGAGACCGGTCGCCTCGAAGTCGCTGCCGAAAATGGCCCGCTTCACAACCTCATACAGGGCCAGAGCGCCCATGAAGATGATCACCGCCTTGGGCCAGAAGTCCGGGCCAATGCGCTTGCCCCCATTGGTGCCGCTCGTATCGATCTGCATCGCCGCCACGTAGAGCGCGATGGCGATGAGCAGCATCACGAAGTGGGGCAAGCACACGCGCAGACGAGATCGCATCAAATTTCTCCAGACAGCGGCCAACCGAAGTGAGCCTACCGATTGGGCAGGCAGGGTGGCGCGATCACATCGCGACTACTTCTTGGGAGGCAGGTTGGACTTGATGGTGTTGAACTCGTGCTCGAAGAAGGCTGCGGTCTTGTCAGCCGGAACGAAACTGTTCGGAAACGCCAGTTCGTCGGCAAGGTACTTCTTGAAGTCCTCGCTTTGAGCGATCTTCTGCACGGCGGCCGTCATTGCCGCCATGTGCTTGGGGTCGGTGCCGGCGCGCATGACGACCGAGCGCCACTGGTCGATGGCGATTGGAAAGCCGGACGCCTTGGCGAGCGGAATGTCTTCGTAACCAAACTGTGGTTCATCCGAGAAGAAGACGATCGGCCGCATTTGCTTGCCTTTCAGGAACGACTTGATGTCGCCCGCCTGCTCGATCAGGACGTCCGCATGGCCACCGAGGATCGAGGCGTAGCGCTCGCCAGGGGAAGCGAAGGGAACGACCCGGAACTTGGTTCCGGCGATCCGGTTCAACTGGTTGATGTGGATCTCGTCGGGGCTGCCGAAGCCCGTGATGCCGGCCTTCAATTCGGTGGTCTTGGCGTCGGCCAGCAGTTCGGCAAAGTTCTTCCACTTGGCGTCGGCCTTGACGAAGAGGCCGGTCGGCTGGCGGATCATCACGCCCAGCGGGGTGACATCGGCCAGCTTCCAGCGTGCCTGGCCGCTGACCAGCGTGCCCATGGTGTCGCCGATGAAGACGGCGATGGTCTGGCCATCCGCGGGTGCGGCCAACAACTTGGCGGTGCCGGTGTTGCCCGTGGCTCCGGGGATGTTGATGATGGGGAAGGACACCTTCAGTTCCTCCTCCAGCAGCTTGCCGACGCGACGCGCAAGTTGGTCGGCGCCGCCGCCCGGGCCCCAGGGCACGATGAATTCGACCGGGCGGGACGGGTATTTGTCCTGGCCCCAGGCGATCGTCGGCAACACGGCGAGCGAAGCGCCTGCCGTCAGCAGGCTGCGGCGTAAGCGCCCATCGTGGTCGAGGTCGTGGCGGGTCATGATGGTCTCCTGGTCTGTTCCGATGAAGCACGGCTCGCTCAAAGAGCACCAGCGAGCGAGCATCCACAGTATTCGCTTTTACGGTTCCTTGCAGTCCCGTTTTTCGGTAAATTCATTGCAAGTGCATCGGGACAAACCTTCATGGAAAGTAACCACGCCAACTCGGCGGCACTGCGCGCGTTTCGGATACTCGAAGCGATCGCGCAGCATCTTGACGGCTGCACGGTCGCGGAAGTGGCCGCGAGCGTCGAGTTGCCGAAGCAGACCGTGCACCGTCTCGTTCGCACCCTCGAATACGGCGGGCTGGTGTTTCGCGAGCCGGGGTTGCGGCGACTGCAGCTCGGATGCCGGCTGGAACGATTCTCCATCGCTGCACTGATGAACGGCCCCGGCCGGGCCGAACGGCACGCGATCCTCTCGGCAGTGGTGGAAAGCACCGGCGAGACCTGCAACCTCACCGCGCTCGCCGGCACCGACATCGTCTACCTCGACCGGGTCGAGACCTCATGGCCCTTGCGCATGATGTTGGCGCCGGGATCGCACGTGCCGCTGCACGCCACGTCGAGCGGCAAGCTGCTGGCCAGTCTGCTGCCCAAGCCCCAGCGCGAGCGGTTGCTGCGGGACCTCACGCTGCGTGCGTTCACCGAGAACACCATCATCGATCGCGACGCCCTCGAGGCCGAGTTGCGCGAGACCAGCCGGCGCCGCATCGGCATCAATCGCTCCGAACACCTGCGTGGCATGAGCGGTGTCGCGGTGCCGGTGATGATCGACCGTCAGCGCGCCTGCGCGGCAGTGGCGATCCAGGCACCCGAAGGCCGCATGTCGCTCGAAGAGCTGCTGGCCCACGTGCCCCGGCTGCGCGAGGCCGCCGCCGCCATCGGCGAGACTTTTGGTCGCCCGCAGGAGAGTGCCTAAGTGAAAGCAGGCATCACCTCGCGCGCGAAGTGGCGCATGCCCTCGAGCGGCGGAATCGGCTGGATGACGAGGTGCTCGACACCGGCGGCCTCGTATCGGCGGATGCGGTCGATGCAGGCCTGGGGCGAGCCCCAGAGGTTCTCGTCGAGCACGTCCTGCGGCGTCGGCGGGCTGGCGAAGCGGTGCTCGCGTTCCTTCGCGTAGAGCACGCTCCAGCGCTCGACCTCGGTCTGCGGCAGTCCGGCGAGCGAGACCGTCGAGATCGCCATCGGCAGGCGGTGGCCGCCGCGCCGACGGGTCATGTCCTCGACCCATTCGGCGATGACCTCGGGTGGCTTCGAGTAGGTCAGCCAGACGTCACCGATCTCGGCCGCCAGGCGCCGGGTGGCTTCCGAGTCGCCCGGCACCCAGATCGGGATGTGCGGCCTTTGCACCGGCTTGGGCTCGAGGTAGGCCTCTTTCAAGGTGTTGAACCGGCCGTCGTAGCTGACCTCGTCGCGGGTCCACAGCGCCTTGGCGATCTCGAGCGCTTCGCGCAGGCGCTCGACCCGGGTGTCATGGTCGTCGAACGGCAAGCCGTAAGAGGACGTCTCCTGCTTGAACCAGGCCGAGCCGAGCGAATAGATCAGGCGGCCGCCAGACACGACGTCGAGTGTGGCGGCCATCTTCGCGAGCACCGCCGGATTGCGCAGCGAGTTGTTGAAGGTGTGCCCGGCGAGGCGGATTCGGGTCGTCAGCACCGCCAGTGCCGAAAGCACGGTCCAGCACTCGAGCATCGGCGTCTTCTTCTGCATGTGGGCGTTGATGACGTGGTCGGGCAGCCAGGCACTGTCGAAACCAAGCGCCTCGGCCTCCAGCGTCATCGTCTTCGCATAGTCGAATCCCGCACCTGGCGCGCCCATCTCGCCCTGAACCGCGAGCCTCACCCCGAATTTCATTCTTTCTCCTTTGCTGTTGCTGGATCGATGCACATGCGTGCCGCGCCGCGAAACCGTACCCTTCTTCGCTGCGCTCAGCGGTTCAGCACCAGCACCAGACCACAGCCCGCGATCACCCACAGCACGATGCGGTTGAAGGTCGGCGTGTCGAAGCGGGCGAAGAGCCGCAAGCCGAGCCATCCGCCCAGGATCACGAATGGCAGACCCAGCAGGATGTTGCCGCGGGCGGCAGCGTCGACGCCGACGAGACGGCCGATCCAGGCCATGCTGAGGAAGTTGGCGAAGAGGATGTAAGACTGGATCAGCGCGCGCTGGCTGCGCTTGTCCCAGTCGCGCAGGCCGCACCACAGCACCGGCAGGAATCCCGAGAGGCCGCCAAGCCCGCCGAACACGCCGCCGATGAATCCGACGACGAGGTCGCCGGTTCGCGCGACAGACGGCGACATCTGCAGCGCGATGGCGCGGTGTCGCAGCAGCCGGTAACTGCCGTAGGTGAGCAGCAAGCTGCCAACCCACAGTCGCACCGCAGACGCGGGCAGCGTGGCGAGCGCATACGCGCCAAGCGGCACACCACAGAGGCCGCCAAGGGCGAACGGGGCCAGGCGCCTGAGGTCGATGTCGCGCCAGAAGACCGGCAGATAGCCGATGTTCAGCACCGTCGTGAACACCAACGCCAGCACCGCCACCAGGCGCGGTTCGAGAGAGAAGCTCCACATCGCCGTGGCGGCCAGCGCGAAGCCAAATCCGGTCGCGCCGGAGATGATGGCCGCAAGCAGGGCACCCAAGGTCAGCGACAGCGTTTCGATCATCGCGGCGTGTGCCAAGTCAAATCCAGGTGCAGGCGGTTCGTCTGACTCATGGGCATGACGCTGTGCGGACGCAGGCAGTCTAAGGGCGCAGTTGCGGCGCGGTGGCGCCTCCATCCCGCGATGACACGGGCGGCTGCCGATTCAAGCCCGGCTGCCGAGCACGCTGGCGTAGGCGTGCTGAGACGAATTGACCAGGCGCACACGTGCGTCCACCGCCACGTCCTTGTAGGTATAGGCGACACGCTGGATGCGCAACAGCGGCGCGCCTTGTGCGACGCCGAGCAGACCAGCCTCGCGTTCGCCGGCGGCAACGGCGGTGATGAGCTCTTCGGCGCGGACCACGGTGATGCCGAAGCGATCCTGAAAGAGGCCATAGATGGTCCCCGAACGGCGCTTGAAGAGATGGTCACCCAGCTCGCGGAAGAGATGCGCGGGCAGGCGGATGCGATCGAGGATCGTCGGCCGGCCCTTGAGCGACAGCAGCGCCTCGATATCGATCACCGGCGCCCGCGGTGTGAGCTTGAGCAGCCCGGCAGTGCTGCGGTCGGCGCGGCCGCGCTTCATGCTGAGCAGCGAGACCGTCGGCAGTTCCTTCTGGCCGTCGGCGTCGACGATGCGAAAGAACACGTTCAGCATGTAGTCACGGGTGTGGCTGACGACGAAGGTGCCGCGCCCCTGCTCGCGCACCAGGATGTTCTCGGCTTCGAGCTCGCCGATGGCCCTGCGCACCGTGCCGACGCTGACACCGAAGCGTTCGGCCAGTTGCGGCTCGCTGGCAATCTTCTGGCCGTGTTTCCACTTGCCCGATCGCAGGGCTTCGGTGATCTGCTGCTTGACATCGCGGTAAAGCGAATCACGCTGGTTCATCGGGTCTCGCAGCTGAATGGTCGTGGATCCGATCATAAAGTCATGTACATGACCGGCTCTCGGCCCCGCGACACGGAAGACCGCAAGTGCTTGATTCGGCGGGCCCTGGGCTGGCGCGTCCCCTTCACTGCGATGCGCGGGACTCGTTCAGAATGACTTTTTTCAGCAGCAGCCGACCCCATGCAAGCCAAGACCCTGGTCACCGGTGTCATCGGTGCCGACACCCACATCGTCGGCAATCGCATCCTGTCGACGGCGCTCGAGAAGGCGGGTTACAAGGTCGTCGCGCTCGGCGCACTGACGCCGGCAGGCGATTTCATCAAGGCTGCGATCGAGACCGCGGCCGACGCGATCATGGTGTCTTCGCTCTACGGGCAGGGCGAGATCGACTGCCGCGGTTTTCGCGACCTCTGCGTCGAAGCCGGGATGGAAGACATCCTGATCTACCTCGGCGGCAACCTCGTCGTCGGCAAGCAGCCGTGGCGCGAGGTCGAGCAGCGCTTCCTTGCGATGGGCTTCGACCGCGTGTTCCCGCCCGGCACCCGCATCGAGGACGTGCTGGCCACGCTTGCGGCCGACTTCGTCGCGCGCGATCGCGGCGAACGCCTTGATGCCACGTTGCCGACGCCCTGGGCTACTCGTCAGGGCGCCGAGCCCTGACGCGCAGGGTAGCGAGCGGCAGCAAACATGATGAACCTGGCGCTTCTGGTTGATTTCGGCAGCACCTGGACCAAGGTGCGAGCGGTCGACCTCGACCAGGCCCGTGTCGTCGGCAGTGCGCAGGGACCTTCAACGGTGGCGACCGACATCACGATCGGGCTCGAACATGCGCTCGCCCGCCTGCATGCAGGGCTCGGCCACGTGCCTCGCTATCGTGCCCGGCTGGGTTCGTCGAGTGCCGCCGGCGGACTGCGCATGGTCACTGTCGGCCTGGTGCGCGAACTCACCGCAGAGGCGGCGCGCCAGGCCGCGCTGGGCGCGGGGGCGCGCCTGGTCGGCAGCTACGCGTATCGCTTGACGCGGGCCGACGTGCAGGAGATCGAGGCCTGCCGTCCTGACATCCTGCTCTTGTGTGGCGGCACCGATGGCGGCAACCGCGACATCATCATCCACAACGCACGGGCCCTGGCCGCAAGCGCCTATGCCGGGCCGGTGATCGTCGCCGGCAACCGGGATGCCGCAGACGAGGTCGCCGGGATCCTGCCCGGTACGCTGTTCTGCGCGAACGTCATGCCCTCGTTCAATGTCCTCGACACGGACCCGGCGCGCGCACGCATCCGTGAGGTGTTCATGAACCGGATCGTGCACGCCAAGGGCATCGATCGCGCCCGCGGCCTGCTGGACGATGTCGTCCTGCCGACACCGGCGGCCGTGCTCGAGGGGGCGGAACTGCTCGCGGCGGGTCCGACTGGCGACGACGGCCTCGGCCCGCTCGTCGTCGTCGATCCGGGCGGCGCGACGACCGACGTTCACTCGGTCGGCGAGAGCCCGGCGGACAGCGGTGTGGTCCGGCTCGGACTGCCCGAGCCGCACGCCAAGCGCACCGTCGAAGGTGACCTCGGCATGCGCCACAACGCCGCGTCCATCGTCGAGAGCTGCGGTGCCAATGCCATTGCGGCTGCCGCCGGCATCGACGTCGCGCAATTGCATGCCTTGCTGGCGCAGATCGCGGCCGATGTCGAGCGGCTGCCCGAAAGCGCGCACGAGCATGCGCTCGACCGCAGCCTTGGCCGGGCGGCGATCCGGCTTGCGGTGAGGCGTCATGCCGGCACGGTGGAGACCGTGCAAACGGCGCAAGGGCCGGTGCGGGTGCAACGCGGCAAGGACCTGAGCCGGGTCGCCACGCTGATCGGCACCGGCGGCGTGATCGTGCATGCACCCCATCCGCGCGAATTGCTCGAGGCCGCACTCGCCGATCGCGGTGATCCGTTTTCGCTCGGCCCTCGCGAGCCCCGCCTGCTCATCGACCGCGACTACGCTTTGTTCGCCAGTGGCCTGCTCGCGCGGGTCGACCGGCGCGCTGCCTATGAGTTGGCGCGTCATGCCCTGCGTGATGCCACCAGTGAGGCCAGTGAGGTCAGCGATACCGCTGCGGCGCCCGACGCACGCTCAACGCACGCCGCCGGATCGTCGGCATCGTCCCCTTCCGTTTCCTGAGGATCCCATGGCCAACATCCTTGAATCCCGCGAACGCCTGCGTCCGGCGCTCGCCGAAACCGCGATCGATGCCGACGCCTTCAAGGCCCTGCGACGTGACAACCTCGCGCGCTGGCCCACCGGCAGCCAGGTCGATCTCGATGAGGCCGTCGACTACCTCCGGAGACTGCCGACGCACAAGGACCTTGCCGCGGTGACGCGCGCCGCGCACGCCGAGCGGCGCTGCCTGACGCAGCCGCGCGGCGGCTTTGGCACGATCGGCATGCAGAAGGAGCTGATGCTCGCCCTCGACCGCGACGGTCTGGCCGACATCGTGCCGACGACGACTGACAGCTACACACGCAACGAGATGTTCGAGCTGGCGCAGAAGGGCCTCGAGGAATCCGAGCGCGAAGGCCGCTCGATGCTGAACGGGTTTCCGATCGTCAACTACGGCCACCGGGCCACGCGTGCACTGATCGAGGCGATCGACAAGCCGGCCATCATGCTCACCGGCACGACGATGCCCAAGCTCACCGGTGAAATCGGCTACGCAGCGGGCTACACCGGCTACCTCGGCTCGGGCATCGCCTACACCGTGTCGTACATCAAGGAACTGCCGGTTTCAGAAGGCATTCGCAACTACCAGTACCTCGACCGGCTGGTCGCCGAATACCAGACGCGCGGCGTCGAGCTGCACCGGCGCCAGCCAAGCTTCCTGACCGGCACCAACGTGCCACCGTGCATCGCCATCGCCATCGCCGTGCTCGATTGCCTGCTCGCGGCAGCCCAGGGCGTGCGCCACTATGGCCTGGAGCTCGGCCAGACGCTGCACCTGATCCAGGATGCCGCGGCGATTGCCTGCTGCGAAGAGCTGACGCAGGAATACCTTGCGAAGAAGGGCTATGTCGACGTCTTCACGCCGGTGACCTCGCTGCACTGGATGGGTGCCTGGCCCTACGACGAGGCCCAGGCCGCGGCGCTCGTCACGCTGGGCGGCTACATCGCCGCCGTCGGCGGCGCCGTCAGCGTGACGACCAAGAGCGTGCAAGAGGCCCACGGCATCCCGACGCGCGAGGCCAATGCCGCAGGTCTGCGGATGACGCGCATGGGGATCTACCTGGCCCGCGGCATGCGCCTGGACGGCATGCCGGAGTACGAGCGCGAGAAGGCGCTCATCCGCGCCGAAGTGCGCGCCATCGTCGACCGCACGCTTGAGATGGGCGACGGCGATGCCGCCCTCGGCACGGTACGTGCCTTCGAGGCCGGGGTGCTCGACGTGCCGTGGTCACCGAACCGCCACGTGAAGAGCCGCATCATGCCGGCGCGCGATGCCGACGGCTATCTGCGGGTGCTCGACCCGGGGGCCGTACCGTTGCCGCGCGAGGTCATGGACGTGCACCAGGACGGGCTGGCGCGGCGCGCTGAAAAGCTCGGCTGCGCGGTCGACCATGAGCTCGCGGTGCAGAGCGTCTACGAGCACAGCGAACCGCTGGCGCAACTGCTTCCCGACGGCTGGTTCCGCGACCGCAAGGTCGTGGCCGCATAGGGCCGGTGGCTTCCCAGCAGAGACGCTCGCCATGCAGGCCATCCGCATCCACGAATATGGCGACGCCGATGTCTGCCGGCTCGAATCGGTCGAGGTGCCGCGACCCGGGGTCGGAGAGGTTCTCATCAAGGTCGAAGTCGCCGGCCTCAATTTCATCGACGTGCACCTCAGGCTGGGCCGCTACGCAAAATCCGACACCTACCGCAACGCCTTGCCGATGACCCTCGGCATGGAAGGCGCCGGCACGGTCGCAGCGGTCGGGGCCGACGTGGACGGCCTGGCGGTGGGTGATCGTGTCGCCTGGTGCATCGTGCGCGGCAGCTTCGCGCAGTACGCGCTGCTGCCCGCCGCCAAACTGGTTGTGGTGCCCGACGCGCTCGACCTCGCCCGTGCCGCGGCGCTGATGCTGCAGGGGCTGACCGCACACTACCTGGCGCATTCGGCCTTCGAGCTGAAGAGCGGCAGCATCTGCCTGGTGCATGCCGCGGCAGGGGGCGTCGGCGGCTTGCTGGTGCAGCTCGCCAAGCTGCGCGGCGCGACGGTGATCGCGACCGTGGGTTCACCAGAGAAGGCGGTGCGTGCGCGGGCGCTCGGCGCCGATCACGTCATCCTGTACCGCGAGCAAGACTTCCGCGCCGAGACGCTGCGCATCACCGAGGGCCGCGGTGTCGACGTCGTCTACGACTCCATCGGCCGCGACACCATTGCACGCAGCATCCGCTCGCTGGCCCGGCGCGGCCTTTGCATCAATTTCGGCGGCGCGTCCGGCCTGGTCGAGAGCATCGTGCCGCTGGAGCTTGGCGAGGCGGGCTCCGTCTTCTTCACCCGTCCGCACCTGGCCGACTACATCGCAACGCCGGCAGAACTGGCAGGCCGGGCCGGCGAGCTGTTCGACCATGCCCTGCGCGGGCGCCTGCAGGTCACGATCGACCGCCGCTGGCCGCTGGCCGAAACCGCCGACGCGATGCGCTATCTCGAAGCCGGCCGGACGCGCGGCAAGCTGCTGCTCGACATCCCCGGGGCTTGAGCTGCATCGTGAGTCGCGCGCCCGATCCGATGTTTCTGGAGCCTTCATGCTGACCCGCATCGACACCTACCGACTGAGCCTGCCGCTGACCACGCCGTACCACCTCGCCTTCGGCGACGTGATTGCCTTGGACACCATCCTCGTGGTGATGCACGACGACCGCGGCGGCGAAGGTTACGGCGACGCCACCGTACTGACCGGCTACACCGACGAAACCATCGAGGCCAGCTGGCCGCTCGCCAGCGCGTTCGCCCACCGCCTGGTTGGCCTCGACCTCGCCGCCGCCAAGGCCGAGGCGCTGGCGCTGGCGCCGCGGGCGCCGTTCGTGGCCACAGCTTTCGCCAGCGCCGTGGAGATGCTCGAGTCCGCGCCTGTCCTGCGCCTTGAGCACGACATCGCCGTACCGGTGCTCGGCGCCATCAACGACACCGAACCCGACGCCATGCGAGCCCAGATCGACCGGCTCTGCGCCGCCGGCTACCGCACGCTGAAGATCAAGGTCGGCTCGGCAGCCCCCGAGGCAGATGCCCGGCGCATCAGCGCGGCGCTGGCGCACGTGGTTGGCCGCGCCGCATTGCGCGTGGACGCCAATCAAGGCTACACGCCGGCGCAGGCGATCGCCTTCGCCAACGCCGTTCCGGTCGACGGCATCGAGCTCTTCGAGCAGCCTTGCGCCGCCGGCGACTGGGCGGCGCACATGGCCGTGGTGCCGCACTGCCCGTTGCCGTTGATGCTCGACGAGTCGATTTACCACGAGGCCGACATCGACGAGGTTGCAAGGCGCCGCGCAGCCCGCTTCGTCAAAGTCAAGCTGATGAAGTTCGCGACGCTAGAGCGACTGGCCGCGGCCATCGAGCGCATCCGGGGGCACGGCCTCGAGCCGGTGCTGGGCAACGGCGTTGCCAGCGACGTCGGTTGCTGGATGGAGACCTGCGTGGCCGCGCGGCATATCCGCAACGCCGGCGAGATGAACGGCTGGCTGAAGATGAGTCGGCCGATCTTCGAATCACCGATGCGCGTCGAGGGCGGTGCGATTCGATTGCCGGCCGGCTGGCAACCGCGTCTGGACCACGCCGCGATTGCCGCGGCGACGCTGGCAGCAGAAAGCGCTCAGGCCTGACGGGTTGGCAAGGAGAAGGTCAGGCCAGGCCAGGCCAGGTCAGGTCAGGACCGGCGGGCGCGAGCGGCAGCGATTCGCCATCGAGCCGGGCCGCCTCATCGACAGCAAGGCCCGCGCGGCAGCTAATAGACCACCACCCGGTCGCCGACCTTCAGCTGCTCATACAGCCACTTGGCGACCTGATAGTCGCGCAGCTGGCTGCAACCGTGCGAACCACTCTCGTAGCCCTTGTCGGCGAAGTCCTGTGAGTAGTGGATGGCAACGTTGCCCTGATAGAAGATCGCGTAGGGCATCGGGGTGCGTTCGCCAAAGATCGCCGACACCGTGTCGCTGTTCATGTGCCAGATGCGAAATTCCCCCTCGGGGCTGTCCCAGCCGGGCCGGGAAAAGCGCGCCTCCCGCGTGAAGCGCACCTTGCCATCGACGACGTAGGACATCTTTCGCTGAAGCTTGGACACGCACACCACCTTGCCGGCGGCGCAGCGGGGGTCGAGCTGCTGGACCAGCGTGCTGGCCGGCGGGGCGTCGAACAATTCCGCATAGCGGGGGTTGCGCGTGCGGCGGATCAAAGGCACCCAGGTGCGCTCGTCCATGACCTCGCTGACGGGCAAGCCCATGCGCGCGCGCCAGGCTTCAATGGCCCGCCGAGTGGTGGCGTTGAATGCCCCGTCGACCGCGCCTTGGTACAGCCCCGTCTGGCGCAGCCGGTGTTGCAGCTCCATCATGTAGCCGGTCTGCGTTGGCGCGGCGAACCAGGCGCCGATGTCGGTGTTGTTCAGCTCGGCTTCGGTCGGCGGGCGCGAACGCAGCAGCAGCGCGTCCCAGGTCTGCTGGTCGACCATGCCGGTGGGGTTCAGTCCGTTGTCGCGTTGAAACTTCAGCACGCCGTCGCGCGTGAGCATGCCGAAGCGGTCGTCGACGTCATACAGCGCCAAGTATTTGGCAAGCCGCAACCGCACCTGCAGCTCTCGCACGTGAGGCGACTGCACGCGGTAGCGCATTGGCTGAGCGAGCGGCCCAGACGCACCGGCTGGGCGCGATGTGGCGGACTGCGCCGACGTGGCCTGTGCCTGCGCAGATAGGACCAGGCTGATGACTGCCGCCGCCGCGCCGGCGAGCCAATGGGTGCAAGAAGAACGCCGTGGAATCATGGTTCAGAGTGTCGAGCGGGCTGCACGCCGACCAGGCTCGTTGATGGCGCCATCTTCCACTCGCGCTGCTCGCACCCGGCTGAGCGATGTCAAAGGAAGTCAGCGCGACAACCTGTTCAATCTGCCTGTGCGGCCCTGGCTGCGATGGCCTACCCCTTGGGCCCAGCCACTGACCGCTGCACCAGGCAGAGCGCGCATTCAACGAATTCAGGCGGGAGGCATTTGCAATGGAGATCAAGATTCTGGGATCGGGGTGCAGCAAGTGCCGCAGCACGATGGGCATCATCGAGCGAGCGGCATCGGACTTGGGCGTCGAGGTCGAGATCGTCAAGATCGAGAACCCCGATGACATTCACAGCTACGGTGTCCACGCGACGCCGGCCGTCGTCATCGGCGGCAAGGTTGTGCACAGCGGCGGCCTTCCTTCGCGCGACGACGTGCTGGGGTGGCTGAAACCCCAGCCCATCGGATTTCTGCGCCACCCGACACGGCATCTGTTCTTCACCGGCAAGGGCGGCGTCGGCAAGACGTCGTTGTCGACGGCGGCCGCACTGAGCCTGGCCGACGCCGGCAAGAAAGTGCTTCTAGTGAGTACCGACGCGGCTTCGAACCTCGACGAGATGCTGGGCGTCGAGCTTCGCAACAGCCCGACGCCGGTGCCCGACGCTCCGGGTCTGTGGGTGCTGAACATCGACCCGGACCACGCTGCAGAGTCGTATCGGCAGCGTGTGCTGGCTCAAATGGGTGACGCGGCCAGCGCGACCGAACGGTCGACCGTGCGCGAACAATTGTCGGGCGCCTGCACCACAGAGATCGCGTCCTTCGACGAATTCGCGGCCTTGCTGTCTGACGACGCCGAACACTTCGACCACATCGTCTTCGACACCGCGCCCACCGGGCACACCTTGCGACTGCTCAGCCTGCCCAAGGCCTGGAGCGGCTTCCTGGCTGGCAACGATCGCGGTGCCTCGTGCCTGGGGCCGCATTCAGGGCTGAAGATGCAGGAAGTGCGCTTCAAGGCCGCGCTGAAGGCGCTGAGCGATCCGGCCCTGACCACCGTGATCCTTGTGACCCGGCCCGACCAGGGCGCGATCGGCGAGGCGGCGCGCACGTCGCAGGACTTGCACGAGCTGGGCTTGAACAACCAGCGCCTCGCGATCAACGGTGTGTTCTATGCGGTGGATCGAAGCGATGCCGTGGCATGTGCCATCGAGAGCCTGGGGCAGCGGGCGCTGGACGAGATGCCGCTGTCGCTGAAGGACTTGCCGCAGGACCAGGTGCCGTTGCGGGCCTTCGACACGATCGGCCTGCCGGCCCTGCGCGCCTTGCTGTCGTCAGCGACACCGACCGGCCAGCCCGTGCAGGCCGCGCCGGTCCAGTCCATCGATCACATCCAGGGGCTGTCCGCATTGGCTGACGAACTGGCTGCTGCCGGGCACGGCTTGATCATGGTGATGGGCAAAGGCGGTGTCGGCAAGACGACGGTCGCGGCTGCCCTGGCCCTGGGGCTGATCCAGCGCGGCAAGACCGTGCACCTGAGCACCACCGACCCGGCTGCGCATCTGGCCGCCACGCTGAATGGCGAGGTGCCGGGTCTGCAGGTCAGCCGCATCGATCCGAAAGTGGAGACCCAGCGTTACGTCGACAAGATCATGGCGGCCAAGTCCGCCAAGCTGGACGCGCAGGAACAGGCCCTGCTGCTCGAAGACCTGCGCTCGCCCTGTACCGAGGAGGTGGCCGTGTTCCATGCCTTCTCGCGAATCGTCAGCGAAGGGCGCAGCGCCTTCGTGGTGCTGGACACCGCACCCACGGGGCATTCGATGCTGCTGATGGATGCGACCGGGGCCTACCACCGGCAGATGATGCGCGAGTTCGAAGGCCACGGCAGCACGCGCGTCGTCACGCCGCTGATGCGACTGCAGGACGCCGCGTACACCCGGATCATTCTGGTCACGCTGCCGGAGGTGACACCGGTATCACAGGCCGCTGCCTTGCAGGATGACCTGCGCCGCGCGGGTGTCGAGCCCTATGCCTGGGTGCTGAACAAGAGCGTGCTCGCGGCAGGCACACGCGACCCTTTGCTGGCGGCACGGCTGGCGGGTGAACGCAAGCAGATCGAACGCATGTCGGCCGGCTTGGCCAGGCGCCTTTTCACGCTGCCGTGGCTGACGGTGCCGCCGATCGGATTCACCGAACTGTCCAAGCTGGTCAGCGACACGGCGCCGCTGGGTTGAGAGGGACTGTCGGGGCAGAGCAGCCGCGCGTTGATGGTCAGCATCTGCATCAGGCCTTGATCGAAGTTCGGTTCGGACTCAGCTGTCCCCGGTCGAGCGCGCGGTCGCGCAGGCGAACCGAAGCCTCAAGTGCGGCAAGCCGCAGGCCGATAAGACGTTGCGGCCAGACCATCGTGCCGTGCCACGCCGCCTTTGCCGGAGACCCGCCCCATGAACGCCCCCGCCGAACTGAAGTACCGACTCATCACCCGCAGCGACATGGACGGCCTGGTCTGTGCCGTGCTGCTGAAGGAGCTGGGCCTGCTGGGCGAGATCGTGTTCCAGCATCCCAAGGACATGCAGGACGGCAAGGTGCAGGTGACCGACCGCGACATCCTGACCAACCTGCCCTATGTGCCAGGCTGCGGCCTGTGCTTCGACCACCACGCCAGCGAGGGCGTTCGCAACGGCGGCCAGCCCTTGCCCAATCACATCCTGCAGCCCGACGCCAAGAGCGCCGCGCGCGTGGTCTACGACCACTACGGCGGCAAGGCACGCTTCAGCCGCATCAGCGACGCGATGATGGACGCGGTGGACAAGGCCGATTCGGCCGGCTTCAGCATGAACGACGTGCTGGAACCGCGAGGCTGGGAACTGCTGAGCTTCCTGATGGACGCGCGCACCGGCCTGGGCCGCTTTCGCAGCTTCCGCGTCTCGAACTATCAGCTGATGATGCAGCTGATCGACTGCTGCCGCGACATGGCGATCGCCGACATCCTGGCGCTGCCCGATGTGAAGGAGCGCGTGGACCTGTTCTTCGACCAGCATGTCGCGTTCCGGGCTCAGGTGAAACGCGTGGCCAAGGCGCATGGCAAGCTGGTCGTGCTGGACCTGCGCGACGAAGAAGTCATCCACGCCGGCAATCGATTCATCGTCTATGCCTTGTTCCCGCAGTGCGACATCAGCATGCACGTGATGTGGGGCCGCGAGAAGAGCAACACCGCCTACACCGTGGGCAAGAGCATCTTCGACCGCAGCTGCCCGGTCGATGTCGGTGCACTGATGCTGCAACATGGCGGCGGCGGCCACCCCGCGGCCGGCACCTGCCAGGGTGACAACGCCACAGCCGACGAGATGAAGCAGCATTTGATCGGGCTGCTCTCGCAGCGCCGCTGAGCGGGCCGCAGCACGCCCACAGGTTCCAACCGACCCCGGTCATGCACCCAATGTGATGACCCGTTGAAGAATTCGGATGGGCAATGAATGTTGCGGCCCGCCCGTGTCGTGAGTGCCTCAGCTTGGCGCTGCCGCCATGGCGACGTAGTTCGTGATGCGCTCCAGTTCCGACGCCGCCGGCCAAGCCTGCCCGGCCTGCCAGGCGGCGTCGAAGGCGGTCGTTCCGAGCGCCGCTCTGGCGCGTTGCAGGTCGGCCTCCTCACGTGCACTTTCGAGATCGCCCGGCCGATAGTCCTGCGTCAGGCGCAACTGGCGCGCCGCTGCCTGTATCTCGACGCTGGCAGCCCAGTTGGCGCGCCTCGCGAGCAGGCGTGCCGATTCAGTCAGCAGGTGCATGACGAGGCACTCTGAACCCACCCGCGGTGCCAGGGCTGCGGCCTCGGTCAGCAGTGTCGCGGCAACCACCGGGTCACCGCGGTCAAGCGCCAATGATGCTGTGTTGAGCAAGGCGATCATCAGGTTGTAGCCCTGACCGTCCCGTCGCCTGTGGGCCAGGACATCTTCTTCCAGACGAGTCGCCTCCTCCAGTAGACCGGCGAGAGCGGCCACCCTGGCCAGGCCACTCAATGCCCCGATCTCGCGACGGGCCTGACCGAGCCTCTGGGCGAGCTCTCTGGCTCTGCTGAAGTGGGTGCGGGATTCATCAAATCGGCCTGCCGTGCATTCGACTTCACCCAGCAGCAGGTGAACCATCAAACGATCGGTATCGTCCGCGCTCGAGCCGGCGAAGTCGAGCAGCCGATTGGCCAGCGCCGCTGCGACTGCATGCTCTCCGGTTTGCGCCAGCATCTGAACCAGCCCTCCCACGGCTTCGGTGTGATGGCGAGTGAAGGGCAAGGCCCAGGCTTGGTCGATGACGGCCGTGCTCAACCCGATGCCCAATTTCACCAACCCGCGCGAAGGCCAGTAGTAACGCAAGGCAGCCACCAGCCGAATTGCCAGTGCCCTTGCCGGCAAGGCCCCATCGCTGAGCCACCAATGCAGCGCACGCAACAGGTTCTCACGCTCCAGGTCGAGCATGCGCAGCACGGCCTCGCCTTCACCGTGAGCTGCGATCTCGGCGAAGGCCGATTCAGCCAAGGCCAGGTAATGCTGCGCATGGCGGTCCCGCAACAGGCTCAGGGCTCCTTTGTCCTGTTCACGTTCCAGCGTGAACTGTCGAACCGTGTCGAGCAAATCATAACGAGAGTTCTGTGTCGACTGGCGCACGGTCAACAGCGACAGCTTGCTCAGTCGCATCAGTCCGGCCAGCAGGTCGGCCTGATGCGCCTCGCTGCCCATCAATGCAGCAGCGGCCTCCAGGTCACAACCGCCTGCGCACACGCCGATGCAGGCCAGCAGACGCTGTTCAGCCGGCTCAAGGCGGTCGTAGCTCCACTGGATGACCGTGGCCAGCGTGTCGTGTCGGCGCAGGGCGCGGCGATCGCCGACCAGCACACGAAATCGCTCCGACAACAACTCGGCCAGTTGCTTCGTCGTGATGACGCGCAACTGGGCGGCCGCAAGCTCCAACGCCAACGGGATGCCGTCGAGTCGGCGGCAGATGTCGGCGACGACCGCGACGTCTGCTTCGGCCAGCGTCCAGCCGGGGCGGGCTGTGCTTGCGGCTTGCACGAAGAGGCGCACGGCGTCGGCCTGCCGCACGTCTTCGGCGCCGGCACCAAGGGTCGGCAGATCCATCGGCCCAACGGCGAGCACGGTCTCGCCGGGCAGGCTCAGGGCTTCGCGGCTGGTCGCCAGCACACGCAGACCCGGCACCGCGCCCAGCAGCAGGTCGACCATCGAGGCCACCGGATCGAGCAGGGTCTCGCAGTTGTCGAGCAGCAAGAAGCAGCGCAGCCCTTGCAGATGAGCGGCCAGCGTTTCCAAGGCGGGTGTGAGGCCACGCAGCTTGAGGCCGACCGCCTCTGCCACGGCCGCAAACAACTGGTCGGGCGCTTCGATCGGCGCCAGGTTGACCCAGGCGACGAGGTCGATCGGATCGCCCAGGCTCTGCTGCGCGAGTTTCAGGGCCAGCCGGGTCTTGCCGCTGCCGCCCATGCCGATCAGGGTCAACAGCCGGGTGCCTTTGAGCAGCGTCTGTGCCTCGACCAGCGCGGCTTCACGGCCGATGAAACCGGTCTGCTGTTCTGGAAGATGGTGGCGCGCCGGCCCTCGGTCCAGCGGCAGCGTGAACTGATACCCCAGGCCAGCCACCGTGCCGATCGCGTTGGCGCCAAGCAGCTTTCGCAGCAGCGACACCTGCACATGAACGTTGGCTTCCTCGACCACCAGGCCCGGCCAGACCTGCCCCATCAGGTCGGCCTTGCTCAACCTCGATCCGGCGGCTTCGACCAGGGCGATCAGCAGATCGAGGGTGCGGGCACCCAGATTCAAGGGCTCGCCATCGCGCAGCAACAAGCGCTCGGCGACCCGCAGCTCAAAGCTGCCGAAACGATGCATGCGATCCATGGTGCAGGCAATGTAGTCGGCGCAGAGGCGGCGTGGAACCCCGCTTTAGAACTCGTTAGGTCGCTTAAAGACGCGCGGGCGGCGGATCGCCACAGTCTCGGACAGGCCTCTCATTCCAATGAGGTCAGCCCTGAAGGAGCGCACCATGAAGTCACTTGCGGTCACCTTGTCGATGGCTGTCACGGCCATCGTGCTGGGCGCCTGTGCGCCGATGCCAGCGTCGGTCGATCGGGTGGCGCCCGTCTCGGGCATGGACCCTGATTGCAGCGGGCTGATCCGCGCCCTGGCCAATGCGCGCGCCAGACCGCAGGTGGCCCAGTATCTGGTGGATGCGAACGCGCGCCGGATTCACGCCCAGCCGCGCGCCTTTCGAATCAACGACCTCGTGCACGAGTCCGAAGCCGGCGCGATGGCGGTGAAAGCGCTGCTGCCCGGGCAGGATCTGCTGGCCGATGCGCTGATCGGCCAGGCGCTGATTGGCAATGCCTGGTGTCGTGTGGGCGGCGCTGCCGCCTACGGCGGCAAGCCCGTGACCCGCATCGAGTTCCGTCACCCCGAGCTTGAAGAACGGTTTCAACCGGCCACGGTGCTGATCGACCCGCGCAGCTGGGTACCGGTCTGGCATGGGTACGCCGGCATGGTCGGTGGCTACGCCTGGGACTACGAGGTCTACGACCCGGCAGCGCCTGGCGTCACCGCATCGCTGCGTGCGCCATGAGGCTCTGGGGTCTGCTTGCCGCGGTCGGTGCCGCCGCCTTGCTCGCCTGCGCCGAGCAGCCGGCGAGCCTGGCCAGCCCTGGCGAGGAACCTTTCCTGGCCGGGCCCGCTGAGCCAGCGCGACTGGCGGTCGTCTTGTCCAGCGGCGCCTTGCGCGGTCTGGCCCATGTCGGCGTGCTGCGGGCGCTGGAGGCCGAAGGGATCCGGCCCGAGTTGATCGTCGGCTCGAGTGTCGGCGCGCTGATCGGCGCGATCAACGCTTCTGGCGTCAGTGCGGGGGATATCGGCCGCAGCGTCGCCGCCGATGATTTCGATTTCGGCTCGGACTGGCTGACTTCCGCCGTCGGACGGCCACGGCTGTCGGTCTACCAGTTCACCCAGCAGAATCTCAAACACCAGCGCATCGAGCGCTTTCCGGTGCGCTTTGCCGCTGTCGTCACCGATCTCCGCCAAGGTTGCATGGCGGTCTTCAACGCGGGCGGCGCGGCGCTCGCGGTTCAGGCCTCGACCGGTTTGCCCGGGGTCTTTGCCGCGACGACGTTGGCCGGTCGTGACTATGCAGATGGCGCGCTGAGCAGCCCTTTGCCGGTGCGCGTGGCGCGTGAACTCGGCGCCCAACGGGTGATCGCCATCGACGTGATCTATCCGCCGGTCGAGTCCAGGCTCGATGGCATGGTCGATCGGCTGTTTCAGATCGGGCTGGTGTTGACCCATTCACTGGCGACGCAGGAAGCACAGGAAGCCGACCTGGTGATCCGCCCGAGCTTCCCCGCGGAACTGAGCGTGAACATGAACAACCGGGCGGCGCTGATGGCGCTTGGCGACGAGGCTGTTCGGCGGGCCTTGCCCGAGATTCGAAAGTTGCTGCGTCATCCAGCGCCGGCACCTGAGCCCAGGCGCGCCGACGCGCGCCGCTGTGCTGGCTTGATCACGGCAAGCCGGTAACCGAGCGCAACGCCACGCCTCAGGACCCGTTGGCCTGCGCGTTGGCGCCTCAGCAGAGCGACGCCCTGGAAGACCTCGCCGCTGCGCTTGGCCTGGTTCGGTGAGTCGGGAAGCTCCGGACCCAGACTGAGGGTGATTTCCAGGCTCGAACCATCCTCGATCGCATAGACATCCCTCAACCGCACATCCGACACCAGTTCAATGACCCAGGGGTCCGCGCGTTCTCGGGCGGCTGTGGTCGGGGTCCAGAGCCACGCCTTCCTTCTGCCGGGGACCCCCAGCTCGCAGGGCAGAAACAGGATGTCTCGGTCTCCGCCGTACTCGCCGCGACCGAAGCAGATGAGGTGCGCCTTGTACGCGGGGTCGAACCATCTGAAGTCATGGTCGAGCGCAAGGTTCAAGGACCCCGGGTAGATCGGATGGCCGAGCTTGCGGCTGTACGCGGCATTGAAGAGCGAGAGCCAGCGCGAGGCGTCCCCCTTTCCGGCCTGGACCCGACCGCGCAGCACCTGGTTCATGACGATCCAGGTTCGGGCGAAGCGGGCAAGGACGGCGTGGCGCGCTGCGCCAGCAGCAGCAACTGGCGCGTTCGCAATCGCAGCCAGGCCGGTTCGTCGGCCAGCGGCGTAGGGCGGGATGAGATTCGTGCCATGCCTGAAATGGTATCCATGCTTTCGTACTGTGCATTGAAATGGCATGAGGCGAGCCACGACGCTTGCTGCAGCCGAAGGCGAATGGCGTCTGGCGGCACGGGCCGCAGCGGCTCAATCACAAGCACCCTCGAGGAGACCTGCATCGATGACTCACTCCCAGCATCCGCGCCCCTGCCTGGCCGTGGTGCCGGGCGATCCCGGCGGTGTCGGCCCCGAAATGATGGCCAAGCTGCTGGCCCTCGAAAGCAACCGGCTGGCGGCCGACCTGCTGCTGACCGCCGATCCGGTGCCGTGGCGGGACGCCGAGCGTGTGGCCGGTACCGCGCTGCCGGCTCAGGCCCCAAGCGGCCGGTAGTAACGCAGGCGCCCGGCCCGCCGCAAGCTGGAGCCGCCCGGCAGGCCGCGATGGTCGGCGGTGTAAGCCGACGTCCCCGCCAGGTGCAGTACCAGGCTGCGACGGGTTCGCCTGGCCGTCAACGATGGCCAGGCCCCATGCGCCAGCCGGGGGTGGAGCAGGACCACATCGCCGGCAGACGCCTCGATCGTGTGGCGCAGCAAGCCGGCAGCTTCGCATTGCGCATCGAGCGCAACGTGGTACTCGCGCATGCGGTCCAGGTCTTCGCCGTGTGGCCACAGCAGGCGGTCGCCGTCGAAGCGATGCAGGGGCAGTCGATGCGAACCCGGCAGCACATAGAGTGCACCGTTGTCGGCACCGACGGCGTCCGCTGCAATCCAGACGGTCAGGGTCTGCAGCGGTCGCGCGATCGGGCAATAGACGTGGTCGGCATGCGTTCCCTTGCCCGAGCCGAAACGAAGCATTTGCGACTGCATCAGCACCGGATCTTCACCCAGCAAGCGCGTGGCCAAGGCCATGAAAGCCGGGTGCGAGGCCACGGCCAGCGTCGCAGGTGAATGCAGGTGAAAGTCGTGGATCGCCACGTCGCCCGCTTGCAGGCCCTGGCGCGCCAGCGCATCGCTGCGAAACACGCCGTGACCTTCACGGTGACAGCTCAGGATTTCGCCACGCGCCTGCGCAGCCTGCAGGTCAGACCAGCCGGCTTCGAGCAATGGGCCGGCCAAGGCCCGTCGCAGGATCGCAAACCCCTTCGCCTCAAAGTCGTGCTGCAGCGCCGCGGCTTCAGGGCCGATCATGCCGACTGGCCCTGCCCGTGGCGTGCGCTCAACATGTTCATCGGGCCGGGCCTGCCGCAGCCTGCGCAGACAGGCTGCGCTCCTGCCGCAAGCTCCAGGACTGCACCCGGCCGTCGTCCAGATTGACCGCGACGATCGCTTCGCCCACGCTCTGGCCGTCGGCAACTGCGGCCCCCGGGCCCAACAGCAGCAGCGCGCCCGTCAGCTCCCAGCGGTTGTTCAGCTCGATCAAGGGCAGCGGCTGGCGCCAGCGGGTCTGCAACGCAGGACCGACTCGCGACAGCAGCAGCGGGCTTGGGTCTTCGGCACGTTCGCGGTGCAGCACCAACGCACCACCGTCGGCGCCGGGATGTGCCGCCCCGCTCGCCCCGGGCACGCGCAGCATGCCGCCTTGCAGATAGGTCTCGCCTTCAGGCAGCGGTGTCAGCGATTCGATACGGTCGAGCGGTGTGCTGCCGCCGAGGCTTCGGGTCTTGCCCACAGTGGCTTGATGGAAACGGCGTCGCGCCTGAGCGCCGTCCTTCAGCACGCCATCGGGGTCCTTGAAATGGCTGCCGTAGCCGTCGTCGGCGGCGTCGGCGGCTTCACGGTCGCTGTACAGCGCAATCCATCGCCCGTCGTGGCTGCCGAGCTCGCGGGTCAGGAATTCGGTCGTGCGGTAGCCGCCGTTCCAGTCGGTGGCCAGAAAGCGGGCACGGCTGAAGCGGTCGGCGTCCGGCGGCTGGTAGGCGGTGGCGCGCCAGGTGTCGGCCGCGATCCACCAATGCAGGCCGTCGGTGGTGGTCACGATCAAGCGGCCGTCGAAGACGAAGCTGCCGGCCTGCTTGGGCCAGGTCGAGGCCAACCCGGGGTTGGCTTCGGTCAGCTGCAGCGAGGTCGCCAGCACGCTGCCGTCCCTGGCCGAAACCGCCACCGGCTGGTTGCCGACGTACAGCCAGACCAGGTGCCGCTCCAGGCCCAGGATGCGCGCGCTGGCGTTCTGGCTCATGTCATAGACGGTCAGCAGGCGGCGCGTCCAGCGCCGCTGCGTGGTCGCCGCATCGTGGCCGTGCAGGTCGAAGTGAAGCAGGCGCTGGGCTGGCCCTTGGCGCCGCTCTTCCCGCTTCGTCAACAGCCACAGCGTGTCGGGTGCACCAAGGCGGGCCGGCACCAGCCCCGGTGGGCCGACCCGTTGCGGCGGCTCCAGCGTCGCCGTGGCCCGGCGCAGGTGTTCGAGGCCGCCGAGACTGAAGAACAGGGCGACGACGGTCAGCAACACCCCGCCCACGGTCGCCACGATGAGAAAACGCCTGTTCACGGAGATGCCCCTCGCTTCAGGCCCCGATTCTCGCGCCAGTGCCGAGCGGCCATCCGGCGTGGTGGTGTGTCGTGCTGCGTGACAGTGCCGCGATCGGGGGGCTGAACTTCGAGCTTTCTGCGAACCACATCCGGTCGGGGGGACTTTCGCGCCTGACCAGACGCGGTGATGGGCTTGACGCCTGAGCACAGCAGCAATTCGTTAGGCCCCACCCACCCGTTGGCGCCCGTGTACCGGTCGAGCTGTCGGGCGATGTCGGCCCACGCCGCCTCACGCGCCGCTGCTGCCAAGGGCTTGAGCATCTCGATCACGGGGGACCCCGCGCTGCGAACGAAGTCGACGTAGTCTTCGCAGCGCGCAGCCACGAAGGGCGTCGACCGGGCCTGCACGCTGACGGCTTCGAATCCAGCCTCTTGCATCAACGCCTCGACCAGGCCCGGACGTCCGAGGCTGAGCAAGGCGCCGGGCGCGTACGGGTCGCCCGCCATTGCGCCGGCGTGACTTTGTGCGGTGCGGATCGTGATCGTGATGCAGGGGTTGTTCTCTGGCCGAGAGAACACCAGCGCGCCAAACCGCCCGCCTTCGCGCAGCGCGCGATGGACCTCCTTCAGCGCGAGCAGCGGCTCGGGACAAAACATCAGGCCGAGCCGGCACACCGCTGCGTCGAAGCCGCTGGCCTCAGCGCCCAAGGCCTGGGCGTCAGCGGGCTGAAATCCTACGTGATGCAGCCCGGCGCTGCGCAGCTTGTCCGCGGCCAGGCGCAGGATGCCGGGCGAGACATCGGTGGCCAGCACAAAACCGCTGGCGCCGACGCGTCGCGCGATGTCCAGCGTCTGGTCACCGGCGCTGGCCGCGACGTCGAGCGCGCGGCCGCCCGGCATGATGCCGGCAGCGTCGAGCATCGACGCCGTGGCGTCACTCAGCCACGACCGGATCAGCGGGCTGTGCCGGTTCCAACCGTGCGCGGCGTCATCCCAGGCCGTGGCCGCCGCCGATTGGGGGGCGGGCGCGTTCATTCGACACGAACGCCGGTGCTGCTGACGACCGCGCGCCAGTAAGGCTGCTCACGCGCGATGCGCTCGCGCAGTTCACCGCCCGTGCTGGCCAGTGCCAACATGCCGATCTCAGCCAGCGCCGCCTTGACTGCCGGCTGCGCCGCCACCTGCTGCAACGACGCTGACAGCTCGTCGGCCAGGCTCGATGGCGTGCCGCCCGGCGCGAAGAAGGCGAACCACTCGCGCATCACCAGCCTGGGGAAACCTTGCTCCACCACGCTGGCCACGTTCGGCAGGAAGCTGCTGCGCGTGGGCCCCGACGTGGCCAGCACCCTCAGTTTGCCGGCCGCCTGCAGCGGGCGCAGCAGGCCCTCGGGCAAGGCCAGCGCAGTCAGCCGGCCGGCCATCAGGTCGGTCAGGGCCTGCGGCCCGCCGGCATAAGGCACATGCTGCCAATGCAGCTGGGCTTCGCGCGCCAGCAGCGCCACCATCAGGTGCGGCAGCGTGCCCACACCGGGTGAGCCATGCGTGGCCTTGTCGGGGTTGGCGCGGATCCAATCGACGAGGCTGGTCAGGCTGGTGACGCTGTCGGGCACCGCCGGCCCCACGGCCAGGCCGAGCACGGCCTCGGCGGCCAGCGACAGCGGCTTCAAATCGGCCACGGGGTCGTAGGCGAGCGTGTCGTACAGGTACGGATAGACGCTGGCCACGGCACCTTGGGCGAGCAACAAGGTGCTGCCGTCGGGCGCGGCCTGCTTCAGCACACCCACGGCAATGCGGCCGGCCGCGCCGGCACGGTTGTCGACGACCACGCCGCGCGAGTGGCTGGCGCCAAGCTGCTCGGCATAGCTGCGCGCAACAATGTCGGGAATGGTGCCGCCCGGCGCCGTGCACAGGATGCGCAGACTGCTACCGGGCGCGCCGGTCTGGGTCTGAACGGCGGATGTGACGCCGAAAGCGCTTGCCCCAACCCAAGCGGCGGCGCCTCGAAGCAGCTGCCGCCGCGATGGCTTCCCGTTGCATGCGGTGAATTCGGAAAACGCAGTGGTCAACGCGGTGGGAACAGTGGCCATGTTCGCTCCTGAGGGGGCCGACCGAGGTGTCGGTCAGGAGCAAGACTGCAGGCAGCCGGCTTAGAGATCGGGTAGCGATTCGCACGCCGCGCTGGCCATGGCGGCCGCGTCGGCATGGCCCAGGCTGCCCAGCCGCTGGCCGGCGGCCTGCAGCCCGCGCTGCACACGGCGCTGCAGTGCCAGGCGGCGCGCGGCCACAACCGCCAGTTCAACACCCGGCAGCAGCGGCCCGCGGTAGAGCGTGCGCAGGCTGTCGATCAGCGCCGCAAACTCAGGCATCGAACAATGCTCCAGCCGATCCAGCGCACGCTCCAGTGCGGCCACATCGGACCAGCAGCGCTGGCCGTTCAGGCTCAGCGAGCCCTGGCGCAGCAGCACGCGGTCATCGCCGCCCAGCCATTTGCGCAAACGATGCAGCGCGTTGTCGAGTGCGTTGCGCGCGGCGTCGCCATCGGCGTCGGGCCACAGCGCATCGGCCAGCGCGTCTTGCGCGATGGCGCCGTCGCCCTGGGCCGCCAACAGGTGCAGCAGCTCTTGCAGACGCCGGCTTTCCTTGCGGCCCTTGGGCAAGGGCCCGTCGGCGCGTTCGATGTGCCAGCCCCCGAGCGCCCGGACCTTCAGCGCCCAGGGCCAGGACCCATCGGCCTGCGGTGGTGCCTTGAGGTCGTTGCGCAGCACGATGTCGCGCGCCACCTCGGCTTCGATGCCATGCCGCAAGGCCAGCGCGGCCAGCGTGGGCGCCAGGTCATCGCAGCAGAACAGCATCGGCCCGTGGCGATAGCCGCAGTCGCGGGCGACGCCGAGCGCTGTGCGCAGGTGTTTCAACAGCGCCGGCTCGTCGCCGCGACGCCATGCGGCGTAGGCCGCCACCATGCCGGTCACCCAATGGTGCCAACGGGCAGCGCCGTAGAACGGGTGGGCGAAGGCCCGCGTCAGCAAGTGTTCGGCCTCGGCGTGCTCGTCGCTGCGCGCCGCCACCAGCGCGTTGGCCGTCATCGCGATGTGCTCGCGCATCGGAAAGCCTCCCGCGCGCGCGCTGGCCGCCGCCGCACGCATCAGGCGCAGCGCGGTCGGGCCGTCGCCTTCGAGCAGCGCCAGCATGCCGCGCTGGTGCTCGTAGGTGCTGCGGTCCACCGCGTTGTCAGGGTGCAGTGCCTGCGCTGCGCGATCCATGTGGCGGCGCGCCGCCGGTGCATCGGCACAGGCCAACCCGACGAACATGCGCAACAGCTCGGCGCTGGCGCGCTGCGGCGCCGCGGCCGGCTCGGCGTCGGCCAGCGCCAGCGCACGTTCGGCGTCGGCCTGTGCAGAGGCGTGCTGGCCCAGCAAGGTCTTCACCAGAATGCCCACGCCCCACCAGCGCATCAACGTGGCCGGCGCTGCCAGCGGCTGCGCACACAAGGCGTCGATGCGAAGCAGGATGCGCTCCAGCCGATCCACCTGGCCACGCCACAGCAGGTGATAGACCAGCGAGCCCAGCAACAGGCGCTGGCCGGGCGCGGAATCGCGGTGCGGCAAGCGCTCAGCCCGCTCGGCCAGGCCTTCGGCCAAGGCATGCCAGGGCGCGCGATAAATCACGGCGGCCAGCATGCCCGGCACCCAGCGCATCTCCACGTCCTCGGGCTGGCGCGCGGCCGCGCGCTCGGCGTGGGTGCTGAAGACAGCGATCCAGCGGTCGAGTTCATGCACGCGTCCACAGGAAACCAGTGCGGTGCTGGCCGCCGCCGCGGCTGCGAGTTGGCCGTCGACATCACCCGCTTGCGCGCAGGCCCCGAAAGCGATGTCGAGATCCGACAGCGCCTGCAGCGGATCGGTGTCGAGCGCGCCATAGCCGCGCCAGTAGCGCAGGCGCCCGCGATGCTCTTCGGGCAGCCCGTCGATCAACTGGCGCAGCGCCTCGGTGCGGCCGCCGGCGACGAAGCCGGCGGCGCTGCGCAGCAGCAGGGCTTCGGCCTGCGACCAGTCTTGCGCATCGATCAGGCGCTGCAGACCGGCGCCGACCTGCCCGGCGGCGGCCAACACCTGGCCGGCACGACACTGCAGCGCACGCCATGCGTCGGCCGGGTTTCGGCGCTCGAACTGCCTGCGCAGGAATTCGCTGAA
Source organism: Rubrivivax sp. (assembly GCA_016707445.1). GTDB lineage: Bacteria > Pseudomonadota > Gammaproteobacteria > Burkholderiales > Burkholderiaceae_C > Rubrivivax. The sequence continues at coordinate 108,043 of JADJHR010000001.1, read as the reverse complement.
CAGGGCATGAAACACATAGGCTGTCGGCGCGCCCTCGCGGCGGTCGGTGAACAGGCTCTGCGCGGCCAGCCGTTCCAGCAACTGCGGCGCCGTGGCCAGGCCGCTGACCGCCACCGCGAGGTCGGCCGTGGCACTGGGCAGACAGGCGATGGCACACAGCGCCTGCTGCTCGTCGGCGGGCATGCGCGCCAGCACCTCGCCGGCGAAGTAGTCGAACAGATGCTGCCGTGCGTCCAGGCCCGGCAAGCGCGCGTCGGGCGGCGAGCTGAGCAGCATCAGCGTCAGGCCGCCGGTCCAGCCCTGGGCCACCCCCAAGGCATCGGCGAAGGCATCGGCGCGCCCGTGCAGCCGTGTCAGCGCCAGCGTCTCGCTGTCGTCGAAGCGCAGCAGGTCAGCGTCGACGGCAGCCAGCTGCTGCTGAACGAGCGCGCTGGCATAGGCCGCGGGCGGCGCCTCACGACTGATGAAGAGGCACTGCACACCGCGTGGCAGCTCGCCCAGGCAGCGCGTCAGCGCGACATGCAGCAAGGCGTCGGCGGGCAACTCCTGGTGGTTGTCCAGCACCAGCACCCAGGGTGGCGGGTGATGCTGCATGAACAGCCGCAGACGCCGGCGCAGGCTGCCAGCCAGGTCCCACAGATCGTCGGCCCCCAAGGTCGGCAGCGTCAGCGGCGTCGCCGCGGCCAGCGCGAGCAGCGCATCGAGCGAGTGCATGAAGGCGGCGGGATCGGCGTCGCCCGAATCGAGCTGCAACCACAGCGTCGGCAAGCCGCGGCTGCGCAGCCAGGTGGCGACCAGCGTCAACTTGCCGGCGCCGGGCGCGGCGCCCAACCAGATGGCGGGATGCTCGGTCAGACCGTCGAGCAAACAGAACAGTCGCTCGCGATCGAACACGCGGCCCATGCGAGGGGACGCGAGCTTGCTCAGCGCTGCGACCGAATCCAAACGAGACTCAGCTCAACTTGGGCAGGTTGGCCATCGCCGCCATCGCCTGGTCCTTCAGGCGCACCATGATCGCCTGCTTGTGTGAATCGTTGGGGTCGATGCCCGTCATCAGCTTGCCGAAACCGTCGAGTCGGCTTTGCCGGATCCAGCTTCGCAGTATCTTGTCCTGGCCCCACTGCGCCTGGTTCCACAGGTTGGCCATCATCGACCGTGGATAGTCCTGCATCCGGTGCGGGAACGGCACCGGGCCGCACAGCCGGTTCTTCGCCTTGTCGCCGTCGTAATGCGCCTCGACGTAGGCGATCAAGGCAGCGCTGAAGGCCGGCTGCGGCAGCCGCACCAGCTGCAGCACGATCTGGTCGCCCTGGAAGATCGGCTGCGTCGGCCGCGGCTCTACAGCCGATGCTGTGCAATCGATGAACAAGGTGTCGGGCGCGACTGGCAGCTGGCCGTGTTCGAGCGTCACGCGGTCGGGCGCGATGCGCTGCACGCGGCCCAGACGGACGACGTTGCGGATGCGGCGCAGCAGTTCGACCTCGCCTGGCGCAATCGTCGCCAGATGGAACATGGTCGGTGTGCGGGCCGGGTCGATGCGCAGCAGCATGCCGCAGGCTTCCAGCCGCAGGAAGAGGTCGTCGACCGAGCTGGCTTCGGCCATCGCCTGCATCTGGTCGGCCTGGCCGCCGATGGCTTCGTCGAAGAACTCAGGGCCCGGCTGGGTGGTGATGCGGTTGATCAGCCAGGAATCGCGCGGCATCAGCCACTGGATGGCGTCAGGATCTGCGCCGGCATTGATCAACCACACCGCAGCGTCCATCGCCGTCTTGCCGGCCCCGACGATCACGAAGTGGCGCGGCAGGCCCGCCTCGCACAGACCTGTCCACAGCTGCGGCAAGGCGTTCGGCGGCACCAGCCGCACGCCCGCGGCGACCTCGAATGCAGGCCGGTGCGTGGCCGGCACCGACGGGCTGTGGTAAGTCGCGTCGACGATCTTGCGGCGCACCACGACCTGCGTGCGTTTGCCGCTGAGGATCGACTCGACCACACCGCCGCCGAGATGGTTGCACATCGGGTGGTAGGCCACGCGTCCGCTGGGCAGCAGCTTGTGGTTCATCACGCGGTCGAAGTAGCCGCAGACCTCGGGGCCCGAGGCCAGTTCGTACAGCCCCTTGTTGAGGCCGAAACGGTCGGTGCGTCGGCTTCCCAGCTCCATCGAGTTGACGCCATAGAAGGCCGAAGGCTGGTGCAGCGAGACGAACGAATAGGCGTCGTTCCAGTGCCCGCCGGGCTTGCCATGACGGTCGACCAGCGTCACCTGGGCGTCGGTCTCGTCGATCAGCGTGTCGACGAAGGCCAGGCCGGCGGCGCCGCTGCCGATGACGAGGTAGTCGGTTTCGATGGACTTCACGGCGGGGCACCAGTAGCTCGGATCGGCGCAGTCTATGCTGCAAGCTTTCGCTGCCCACGAGTCGAACATGACCATCGCTGCCGCCGGCACACGCTTGTACATCCAACGCAAAGACCTGCATCAGACCCGCTTCGGGCCCGACCCCGATGCGACGACAACGTTGGCCGACGGCCAGGCGCGTCTGGCGCTTGAACACTTCGCGCTGACCGCCAACAACATCACCTACGCCGCGTTCGGCGAGGCGATGAAATACTGGCAGTTCTTTCCCGCCCCCGACCCCGACTGGGGTTGCCTGCCGGTGTGGGGCTTCGCCACCGTCACCGAGTCGCGCGCCGCCGGTGTGGCTGTGGGCCAGCGGGTGTACGGCTACTTCCCGGCCGGCACGCACCTGGTGGTGACGCCGAGCCGTGTCCATGCGGCGGGCTTCGCCGATGGGGCCGCGCACCGCCAGGAACTGGCTGCGGTCTATCAGCACTATCAGTTCTGCGACCGTGACCCGAGCTGGCAGGCAAGGCTCGAAGGCCTGCAGGCGGTGCTGAAGCCGCTGTTCGTCACCTCGTTCCTGATCGACGACTTCCTGGCCGACAACCAGTTCTTCGGCGCGCGCCAGCTGCTGCTGTCCAGCGCGTCGAGCAAGACCGCCTACGGCACGGCCTTCTGTCTGGCGCAGCGGCGCGGCAGCCCCGACCTGCCGCGCATCGTCGGCCTGACTTCGCCCGGCAATCTGGGCTTCGCGCAAAGTCTGGGCTGCTACGACGAAGTACGGCCCTACACCGACGTCGCCAACATGGACCCGGCCCTGCCCACGGTCTATGTCGACTTTGCCGGCGACGCGGCACTGCGCCGCCAGGTGCACGAAACCTTTGGCGGCGCGCTGAAGTTCAGCAGTTCGATCGGTGGCACCCACTGGGAGGCGATCGGGTCGGCTGGCGGCCTGCCGGGGCCACGGCCGACGCTGTTCTTCGCGCCGGCGCAGATCAAGACACGCAGCGCAGCGCCGCCCGAAGGCTGGGGCCGCGACGAACTCGACCGCCGCATCGCCCAGGCCTGGTCCGCCTTCATCGCTCGCGTCGAACGCAGCGACGACCCTTGGCTGAAAGTGGTTCAGGGCAGCGGCAGCAAAGCCACCGAGGCCGCCTATCGGGCGCTGCTCGATGGCCGCGCCAATCCGCGCGAAGGCCTGATGCTGAGCCTGCAGGAATGAAGACCTCCAACACCGCCGCGCGCGGCAGGATATGAACATGCCATCCCGGCCACTCGACGTCGCCATCGTCGGCGCCGGCATCGCCGGCGTGATCAACCTCCACCACGCGCGCCGCGCCGGGCTCGACGCGATGGTGTTCGAGAAGGGCCCCGGTGTGGGCGGCCTGTGGCGCAGCTTGCCGGCGTGGCAAGACATCCAGATCAGCCCCGCCGACTGGGCGCTGGCCGGGGTGCCGATCGAGGGGGCCCTGCAGGCGCAGGTGCTGGCCAACATCGAAGCCTGGGTGCAGCGCTTTTCGCTGGCTGACGGCATCCGGCTGGACACAGCGGTCGAGCGGGCAAGCCCGGTCGACGGCGGATGGGTTCTGCAAACGTCTGGTGGCACGGTGCATGCGCGGCATCTGGTGGCCGCCACCGGCGCGCACAACATCCCCGTCGTCCCACGGGTCGTGCGCCAGGCCTCCGTGGTGCAGGAATGGCATTCACACGCGCTGCGCGACCCGACGCTGCTGCGCGACCGCGACGTGCTGGTCGTCGGCGGCGGTGCGTCGGCGTTCGACCTGCTGGACCAATGCCTCGAGCAGGGGGCCCGGCACATCAGCTGGGTGCACCGCGGCCTGAAGTGGTTTCTGCCCACCACCAAGCCCAAGCACATCGCCGGCAGCGTGCGCGCCTTTGCCCGGCTGCAGGCCAGCGGCCTGGACGCGGCACAGCAGAGCGCGAAGATCGACGCCGATATGCGTGCGCGTTATGCCAAGTTCGGCATCGAAGCGATCCTGCCGGCGCAGCCCTTCGACGTGCTGAAGGACCAGCTGATCCCGGGACGGCCACGCATGCTGGCCTGCTTCGATGCGCTGCAGCGGCTGCGCGGCAGCGTGGCCTCGATCCACGGTCGGACGATCACGCTGACCGGCGGTGAAAGCATCACGGCCGATGTGCTGCTGTGGGGAACCGGCTACAGCATGGATCTGGGTTGGCTTGAGGTGCCCGCGCTGGCTGCGCTGCGCACGACCGACGCCCTGGTGGCCCATTGCGGCTGCATCTTTCGCAGCCTGGACGCCGGCAACCTGTACCTGCCGCAGTCGGGTCTTGACGGCATCGGCGCAGCACCCTGGGCCAATGCCTTGATGGCGCGCAGCATCATGTCGCACATCCGAGGCACGGCGCGACTCGACCTTGCACCCGTGGGCCACAAGGTGAACCACTTCGACATCGTGGCGCATTTGGCACCGCGCGACCCGGGCAGCTTCGCCCCGGACAGCTGGCAGGCGCAGTACCGCGCCATCGCGCTCGACACACCGGACGAACAGGCTTATCCGATGCCCTGAGCGGGCGATGATGACACCGCGCCGCGCCCGCGCGCCATCGTCGACCACGCCGTTCGGATCCCTGAAGTGGCTGCCGAAGCCGTCATCGGCGGCGTCCGCCGCTTCATGGTCGGTGTACAGGCCGATCCATCACCCGTCGAAGGTGCTCAGCTGGCGAACCAGGAACTCAGTCGTGCGATGGCCGCCATTCCAGTCGGTGGCCAGAAAGCGGGCACGGCTGAAGCGGTCGGCGTCCGGCGGCTGATAGGCCTTGGCGCGCCAGGTGTCGGTCGCGATGCGCCAATGCAGGCCATCGGTGGTGGTCACGATCAAGCCGTGATCGAACACGAAACTGCCCGCCTGCTGCGGCCACTTCGCGGCCAGTCCGGGGTTGGCCTCGGTCATCCGCAAGGTCGTGGCCAATGCCGCAGTCGCGATGACGATGAAGCGCTGGTTCATGAAGCTCCCTGGCCTGACGGTGCGATCTTCGCGCATCGTGGCGCCGCTGGCCACGGGCGCGGCCCGGGTGTCAGGCGCGCACGCCCGCCTCGTACCAGGCCTTGCTGCCGTTGACGACGCGCACCACCAGCAGCATCACCGGCACTTCGATCAGCACACCCACCACCGTGGCCAGCGCCGCGCCGGACTCGAAGCCGAACAGGCTGATCGCGGCCGCCACCGCCAGCTCGAAGAAGTTGCTGGCACCGATCAAGGCCGACGGGCAGGCCACGTTGTGCGACTCACCGAGCCGGCGGTTCAGCCAATAGGCCAGCGCCGAGTTGAAGAACACCTGGATCAGGATCGGCACCGCCAGCATCACGATCACCAGCGGCTGCCGCAGGATGGCCTCACCCTGCAAGGCGAACAGCAGCACCAGCGTCAACAGCAGTGCAGCGATCGACCAGGGCCCGATGGCCGCCAGCGCCGCGTCCAGCGCCGCCTGCCCGCGCTGCAGCAAGACCTTGCGCGCGATCTGGGCGATCAGCACCGGCACCACGATGTAGAGCACGACCGACGTGACCAGCGTGTCCCAGGGCACGATGATCGCCGACAGCCCCAACAGCAGCGCCACGATGGGCGCGAACGCGAACACCATGATGGTGTCGTTCAAGGCCACCTGGCTGAGCGTGAACAGCGGGTGGCCGTTGCTCAAACGGCTCCAGACGAAGACCATCGCGGTGCAGGGCGCCGCCGCCAGCAGGATCAGGCCGGCAACGTAGCTGTCGATCTGGTCAACCGGCAGCCAGGGCGCGAACAGGTGGCGGATGAACAGCCATGCCAGCAACGCCATCGAGAAGGGCTTGACCGCCCAGTTGACGAACAAGGTGACGCCGATGCCGCGCCAGTGCTGGCGCACCTGGTGCAGCGCACCGAAGTCGACGCGCAGCAGCATCGGGATGACCATCACCCAGATCAGCAGGCCGACCGGCAGGTTGACGCGCGCAAACTCCAAACGCCCGAGGGCCTGGAACGGCGCCGGCAGCCATTGGCCCAGCGAGATGCCGACGACGATGCACAGCAGCACCCACACCGTCAGGTAACGTTCGAAAACACTCATCGGCGCCGGGGTCGGTGCCGATTTCGGTAGGGTATTGCGCTTCATGGAAAGGGCGTCGAAGCTCTGGTGCGGGCGGGCGCAGCCGGCGCCGGGGGGTGCTCAGCAGCAGGACGATTTCGACGTTTCGGGCAGGGTCATCGGTGTGCTGCGTGGCGCCGCTGCGCAGCAGGCCGGTGCTGTGGCGTCGGCCGTCGTGCCGGCCGCACCAACCGCGGCCGGCAGGTGAAAGACGGGGATGTTGCCCAGCGTGTGGAAATGTTCCCACGCGATGCCCTGCGGATCGGTGATCCAGTGCTTTTCACTGCGCGCGTAGCAGCAGGTGGTTTCGCCTTCGTCGAGCAAGGCCATGTCGGCCGCTGCAGCACGCGCCTTCAGCGACGCCAGTTCGGCCGCATCGTCGGTCTGGAACCCGAGGTGGTCGATGCCGGCCTTGTCGCCACGCGTGGAGATCGCGAAGTTGATCGCCGGGTCGTCGAGCATCCACTTGGCGTAGTCCGCCTCGACGCGGGCCGGCTCGGCGGCGAAAAGCTTCGAATAGAAGCCGACGGACTTGTCGAGATCATCGACATGCAGGTGGACGTGGAACCGCTTCATGAGAGCACTCCGTTTCAGCAAGAGGTGGTGGTTCGGCGGCGGCCCGTGCTCGTGCTCGTGGCGCAAGCCCGGCCCTGGCAGCAGTGATCGGTGAGGTAGCCCAGCAAGGCGTTCATGTGCGGCAGTGCGGGGCGGTAGGTGAGGTTGCGGCCATCACGCTCGACGCTGACCAGATCGGCGTGGATCAGCTCCTTCAGGTGGAACGACAGCGTCGACGACGGGATGTCCAGCAGTGCCGACAGCGCGCCCGGCGTCAGGCCATCGGGCGCCGCACCGACCAGTGCACGGAAGATCCGCAAGCGGGCACCCTGGGCCAGGGCCGCCAAGGTGCTGACAGCAGCTTGTTCATCCATGTTTCCATGTTTATGGAATTATAGGAAGATGTCAAGCGCCCGCTCCCGCGCTCGCCGGTCAGGCGCTGATCAGGCGCTGATCAGTTTCGGCTGTCCTCCAGGCCAGGGCTAGGCCTCGATGGCGACCAGGTGCTGCGAGGATGCGGCGGCGGCCTGCTGGTCACCCAGCCAGCCTTGCGCCTGCTCGGCGGGCATCGGACGCGCAATCAGGTAGCCCTGCACCTCGTCGCAGCCGTGTCGACGCAGGAAGGCCAGCTGCTCCTGCGTTTCAACGCCTTCGGCGATGACCTTCAGATGCAGATGGTGCGCCAGGCCGATGATGGCCACGACGATGGCAGCGTCGTCGCGGTCGACCGCCACGTCGCGCACGAAGGACGCATCGATCTTCAGCTCGTCCACCGGAAAGCGCTTCAGGTACGACAGCGACGAATAACCGGTGCCGAAGTCGTCGATCGACAGACCGACGCCCAGGCGCTTCAGACGGTCCATGGTCTGCAGGTTGGACTCCAGGTCCATCAGGCTGGACTCGGTGATCTCCAGCTCCAGCCGCGCTGCCGGCAAGCCGGTGGCCAGCAGGGTGTCGTGCACCATGCGATCGAGGTTGGGATGGCGAAACTGCCGCGCCGACAGGTTGACCGAGATGCTGGGCGCCTGACCACAGCGGCCGCGCAGGCCGGCGGCCCAGCGGCAGGCCTCTTGCAGAACCCATTCACCGACATCGACGATGAGGCCGATCTCTTCCAGCACCGGCACGAAGACCGCTGGCGAGACCGCACCCAACCTGGGGTTGCGCCAGCGCAGCAAGGCCTCGAAGCCGACCACCGCACTGTCGGCCATCGCCACCTTGGGCTGGTAGTGCAGCGAGAACTCGTTGCGCCCCAGCGCCCCGCGCAGTTCATTGCCCAGCTCCAGCCGCTCCTGGGCGCGCGCGTTGATGTCCTGGGTGAAGAACTCAAAGGCGTTGCGTCCGTTCTCCTTGGCGCGGTACATCGCCGCGTCGGCATTCATCAGCAGCAGGTCGACGCTGGCGCCATCCTGGGGATAGATCGCGATGCCCACGCTGGCGGTGACGTAGACCTCGCGCGAACCCACGGCATAGGGCCGCAACGCCTGGTCCAGGATGCTGGCCGCGACACGCACCGCCTCGTCATCGTGCGCCAGGTTCTCCAGGATCACCGTGAATTCATCGCCGCCCAGTCGGCTGACGGTGTCGGACGAGCGCACCAGCAGGCCCAGCCGCGTGGCCACCTGCTTGAGCAGTTCATCGCCGGCGGCATGGCCGAGCGAATCGTTGATGTTCTTGAAATTGTCGAGGTCGACGAACAGCAGCGCCACACGGCTGCGTTGGCGGTCGGCGGCATGCATCGCGTGCGTCAGGCGGTCGCCGAACAGGAAGCGGTTGGGAAGCTCGGTCACCGGATCGTAGTTGGCCAGGAAGACCAGCCGGTCCTCGGACTGCTTGCGCTCGGTGATGTCGATCGCCACGCCGATCGCGCCCTTGATCTCGTCCGCCTCGTCGCGCAGCGGCGAGTAGCGCAACTCGAACACCAGAGGGCCAAGCTGGCGCGTGCAGGCAAAGGACTGGCCGCCAAGTGCACGGCGCGTGTCGTCGACGATCTCGGGAAAGTCCGCGTAGTGGACGAACAGCGATTCGCCGACCACTTGCCCAGGCTCGAGCCCCATGGCCTGCAGGCCCTTGCCTTCCGAGAGCAGAAAGCGGCCATCGACGTCCACCATCCACAGCACCACCGGCAATCCCTCGATCACCTTGCGCAGCGTGTCCTCGCTTTCCCGCAAGGCACGTTCGGTGCGTTCGCGCGCGGTGACGTCCATCACCGTGCCGATCAGGCGCACCGCGCTGCCTGCCGTGTCACATTCCAGCTCGGCGTTCTCGCGCACGAAGCGCACGCTGCCGTCGGGCAGCACGATGCGATAGGTGATGTCGCATGCCTGGCCCGATTCCCGCGTGCGGCGCAACGATGCGGCCACGGCATGCCGGTCGTCCGCGTGCACACGCGCCAGGAAAGTCCGCGCGCTGGCCGCGCGGCCGCTGCGCTCGATGCCGAAGATGCGATAGATCTCGTCCGAGCAGAACAAGTGGTTGTCGCTGATGCGCAAGTCCCAGTTGCCCACGGCGGCGATCTGCTGCGCGCGCACCAGGCTGTCCTGCACTTCGACCATCTGCGCCGACTGCCGACGCAAGGCACCGGCGTTGGCGCCGATCTGGCGGTTCTTGCGCAGCACCAGCAGCAGCCCGGCGGCCAGCGACAGCCCCAGCATCGCGGCCAGCAGGCACAGCGTGACCACGATGGCACGCTGGTGGCGCTGGTAGATGCCGGGCAGCGGGTTCAGGATCGTCGCTTGCGCGGCAATCGCAGGCGGCAGGCGCAGGCCGGCCCGCTGCAGCTCGCGGTCATCGACCAGATACTGGTTCGGGCTTTGCAGCAGCGGCGCGATCGCGTCGATGGGTTCACCGCCGAAGTGGCGCACCATCAGGCGCGCGGCCGCCTCACCCTGTGCAATGCCGCTGGTGACGTAGCCGCCCAGCACGCCCTGCTGCAGATAGACGTCTTCCATGCTGATGATGGTGTGTCGTTGCAGCCCGGCGATGGCCGACAGGCTTTGGTCCAGCATCAGCGGTGACCCATTGGCATCGACCAGCGCCCCCAGGGTGGTCAGGATGACGAAGCGCTCGGTGCCGGCTCGCAGGCCGTCGAGCACCTTGTCCAGCTGGCGGTCGGCCAAGAAGCGGGCCCGGATGCCCGGGTAGCGGCCGAGCTCGCCGCGGACTTCCTGCGCGATCGCGCGATAGGTCTCCGAGTCGTCGCCGACCACCACGATGTCACCGACATCGGGCGAGATCAGCCGCACCAGGTCGAGGTTGGGCGCGATCTCCTTGCGTTCGAAGACCCCGGTCATGCGGGCAGGGTCCAGGCGCCGCTGGATGTCGAAATCATTGATGCCCGAGAAGATCAGCGGCGCGTTCGGAAAGATGCGGCCCAGGTGGTCGAGCGCAAACACCAGGGCGTTGTCGTCGGTGACGTAGACCGCATCGGGCTTGTAGCCGCGGTACTTGGCGGCCAGATGGTCGGCCATCAGCTGCTCGTAGGCCGCATCGAAGCGCACCCGCTTGGTGTCCAGATACTCGGTCTGCACGCCGTAGCGGTGGCCGGTGTCACGCGCCAGTCCGCCCAGGAAGCCCTCGTGCTGGCGCTTGGTCCAGGGGTACTCCTGGCTGTACGAATGCAGCACGAAGACTTCGCGGCGCTGCAACGCCGCCGCGTCCAGGACAACGCCGAACAACAGCAGCAGCGTCAGGACCAGGCATTGCAGCCGTCGGTCATGCCGGGCCAGGAGATCGAAGCTCATCGCATCATTTCGGCCGATCGGCGCTGCGGCTTGAGTCAGGGAAGCACGACTCAGTTCGATGATTCGGGCCTTGGCGACGAAAGCGGCCGCGCCGGCCACAGGCCCAGCGACAGCGCAGTGCCGACGAGCACCACGGCCGCGCCAGCCAGGGTCTGCCAGCTGATGGCTTCGCCCAGGTACAGCGCGCCAGAGATCAACGCCACCACCGGGTTCAGAAAAGTGACCGAGATCGCGCGCACCGGGCCGATGCGGCGCAGCAAGCGGTAGTACAGCAAGAAGCCCAGGCCCGAACTGGCCACGCCGAGAAAGGCCATCTCGATCCAGGCGCGCAGCGGCGGTGGCGTGCTGGGCCAGGTGGCCACGGCCAGCGGCGCCAGGGCCAGGCCGGCCAGCGCCAGGCTGCCGACGGTCAGCGCCAGGCTGTCCATGCCGCCAAGATGGCGCCGCGTGAAATTGGCGCCCAGACCCCACAGGGTCGAAGTCAACAGCACTGCGACCACGGCCAGCAGGCCCTGCGCGGACCGAAACGAGACACTGCCTGCGGTCAGCAGGCCGACGCCGGCGAAGCCGATCACCAGCCCGGCACCGCGCCAGCGGCCCAATCGCTCGCGGTACCAGAAATGGGCGACCAGTGCCGCGAACAACGGCGCCGTCGCATTCAGCACCGCCAGCAGGCCGGCCGTGAGGTGCTGCGCCGCAAAGCCCAGCATCAGGAAGGGCAGCGCCGTGAACGGCAGCGCCTGCATCAGCAGCGCGACCGGGTGCTTGCGCAATTGACCCAGGCTTCCGCGCCAGACCAACAGCGGCAGCAGCACGGCCGCCGCGATCGCCATGCGCAGTGCGATCAGCGGCCCCGGCCCGAAGGCCGGCACCGCCGAGCGCATGAACAGATAGGCCGCACCCCACAGCAGGGCCAGCAGCAGCAGTTCACCAAGGTCACGTCGTTGCATCGGCGCAGCCTAACCGTCTTTCTCGCACGGTCGTCAGTCGGCGTGCCGCGGCCTGCAGGTGTCGCAAGATCTGTCGGTGATGGGTTTCGACGACCTCGAATCGACCCGTCGCCTTCGACCATGCCGGCCTGATCAGCGCCGGCGCGGCACCTGCAGCTTCAATGCATCGACGACCCTGCGGCCCGGCGTGCGCGCCGCGCCTTCAAGGGCATCACCGCCACCTCTGCGCCCACCTTGGCACGGGCCGGTGCCTTGCACACCAGCACCGGCACCGGCGATGCGGTGATGACCCCCGGGATGACGCTGCCGGTAAGCAGTCGCAGCAGCGCGTTGCGACCTTCGGAGGCCACCACGATCAAGTCACAGCGGCGCTTGCGGGCAGCCTCGACGATGACGCGGGCATCGTCTTCACCACTGCCGGTCACCGACTTCGACACCACGCCGGCACGGTCGCAAAGTGCGCAGGCGGCTTTCAGCGCCTTGTCGGCGGCTGCCTGGGCTGCCTGCTGAAATTCTTGCGGCGACGTCGGCAGGAAGGGCGGCATGTCGGCCACCGGCACCGAAAACCGCGGCAACACGTAGAAGAGCACGACCTCGGCGCCGTGCGTGTGTGCCAGCGCCGCGCCCACCCCGACCGCCGCACGCGAAACGGCACGCGGGTCGACGACGATCAGAATGCGCTTGAACATTGATTCCTTTCGCGTTGTCGTGTGATCGGGCATTGAAAGTCTTATATAGATCTCTATGCAGTGAGTCAACCTTGACCCCAGTTGCGGGCTGGCCCGCGACATGCGCGACACTGCGCGCCGCGCGCCGTCGCGGCCAAAGCGTCTCCCTCCCCAGCCACATCCCGTCCCATGACTGCGCTCAGCCCGCACGGTGTTGCCTGCCTGATCTTCACGGCCCTGGTGTTTGCCGTCTTCGTGCGCGACCGCTGGCCCATCGCCACCGTCAGCCTGGGCATCCTGGCACTGCTGCCGCTGGGCTTTGCGATCTTTCCCTTCCAGGTCGACGGCCGCGCGCTCGATCCGCTGCATTTCTTTGCCGGCTTCGGCAATCCGGCGCTGGTTGCGATCTGCAGCCTGATGATCGTGGGCCATGGCCTGGTGGTCACCGGCGCGCTGGAACCCGTGGCGCGGCGGCTGGCGCGCGTGGTGGCGCATCACCCGCGCAGCGCGCTGCTGGCGGTGCTGGTGCTGGCGATGGCCAGCAGCGGCTTCATCAACGACACCCCGGTGGTGGTGCTGCTGATCCCGCTGCTGCTGTCGGCGGCGCGCCAGGCCAAGGCATCGGCCGCGGGCATGCTGCTGCCGATGAACTATGCGGTGCTGATCGGCGGCATGGCCACCACCATCGGCACCTCGACCAACCTGATCGTGGTGGCCATCGCCGCTTCAATGGGCCTGCGTCCGTTCTCGCTCTTCAGCTACTTCGATCTGGTGGCGATGGCAGCGCTGCCGGCGCTGGCCTATCTGTGGCTGCTGGCGCCCAAGCTGCTGTCCCGGGTGGAAACGCCGGTGCAGCACCTCAGCGACGACGTGTTCGACGCCGTGCTGCATGTGGGCGCCGACAGCAAGCTGGTCGGCCAGCCGCTGCACGCCGCACTGACCGAAGCCGGCAGCGGGCTGCAGGTGGTCGACCTGCGCCGCGGCGGCGTGTCGCTGACGCGCCTGCCGTCGCTGAGGCTGCGCGCCGAAGATCGCATCGTGCTGCGCGACACCGCCGCCCGGCTGAAGGAGATCGAGTCGCACATGGATCTGAAGCTTCACCGCATCGACGAGGGCCGCAAAGGCGATCACGAGGGGACCGAAGCCGATACCGACAACGAGGCCGACACCGATGCCGATGCCGATGCCGATGCCGATACCAAGGCGACCCCGCCCACTCAGGTGGTGGCACAGCTGATCGTCTCGCCCACCTCACCGCTGGTGGGGCGCAGTGCACGCAGCCTGGGTCTGGCCGATCGCCTGAACGTGATCGTGGTTGGCCTGCGGCAGGTGCGGCCGACCAGCGCGCGCGGCGCTGCTGACCTGCACGAGCGGCTGCTGGCCGCAGGTGACGTGCTGTTGCTGCAAGGTCAGCCTGATGCGATGCGCAGCGCGCAACGCCAGGGCCTGGGGCTGCTGCTCGACGAACGGTTGATCCTGCCGCGCCAGGACAAGGCCATGCTGGCGCTGGCAACGATGGCGGCGGTGGTGGTTCTGGCGGCGACCAAGACATTGCCGATCGCGCTGGCCGCACTGGGCGGCGCGCTGGTGCTGGTGGCCACGCGCTGCCTGTCGTGGCAGGACGTGGCGCAGTCACTGTCGACCAAGGTGATCCTGCTGGTGGCGGCCAGCCTGGCGCTGGGCGACGCGCTGCAGATCACCGGCGCCACGGCCTGGCTGGCCCAGGGCCTGGCAGCGGGCGTCGGCAGCCTGCCGCCGGCCTGGGTGGCAGCCTTGCTGATGGCGTTGATGGGGCTGGTGACCAACTTCGTGTCGAACAACGCCGCCGCCGCGATCGGCACGCCGCTGGGCATTTCACTGGCTGCAGCGCTGGGGGTGCCGCCCGAGCCCTTCGTGCTGGCCGTGCTGTTCGGTTGCAACCTGTGTTACCTGACGCCGATGGGCTACCAGACCAACCTGCTGGTGATGAACGCCGGCGGCTACCGCTTCGCCGACTTCGTGCGCGTGGGCACGCCGCTGTTCCTGATCATGTGGGCCGGCCTGTCCTGGCTTCTGGCCTGGCGCTACAACATGTAAAGGCCCCGCGGCAGCGATTGCGGCGTGCCTATGATGCTTCGGCTGGAGTCGACTTCGGCGGAGCAAGCAAGGATGACAACAACCGCACAACCCGAAGTGCAGCTGGCGCGTGTGGCGCTGGCGGTCTACGGCGCGCGGCTGGGCACGGCGTCGATGCAGCTCGCGCTCGACGCGGTGCAGCAGGCCGGCAGCGTCGAGGCCGTGATGGACGGTTTGCTGCTGCACGACCTGGGCAGCCTGGACGCGGCACAGGTCGCTGCCCGCCTGGTCGACGACATCGGCATCAGCGGCGGTGCGCGGCTGAACGCGCTGGCGGCCGTGCAGGCACGCCTTGAAGGCGTGCCAACCGACGCCCGCGGCGCAGCGGTGATCGACATTCTCGACGGCCTGGCGGCGCTGACGGCCGACCCCAACTGGGGCATCTGGGCAAGTCGCTTCAACACCCAGGTGGCTGCCGTGCTGCAGTCACCGCCGCTGCACGACAGCTACCTGCGCCCGCAGGCCGAAGCGGGGCACTACGCGTCCTGGATCAGCGTCACGCCCCACCCCGGTGGCGAAGATCCACTGCCCGGCGGGGGTGGAACCGACCCGCCACCCGGCGGAGGCGGCGTTGACCCGCTGCCCGGCGGGGGTACGGACGACCCACCGCCCACCGGTGGCGGGAGCACGCTCGACCTGATTGCTGTGTCGGACCAGGCCGCCGCGGCGATCGGCGGCGACACGCTGGCCGACGAGGGGCTGGACGTAGTCCTGTCGTCGACGCCGTCGATTCAAGTGCGTATTGACGCCAACGGCGATGGTGTCGTGGGCGCCAGCGAAATCACAGACCTGACCCTGGTGATGGGCGCCGACAACGTGCTGACCGGTGCGGCCAACGACCGGCTGACGCTGACGCAGGACCAGCTGCGCGTCGACGCGCACATCGATCTGGGCAGCCAGCAGGACAACACACGGCCAGGCTTCCTGCGCGAGGGCGGCGACCGCCTGACCCTGGTGCATGCCGACATCGACCGCAACGGCATCGTCGATGCCGCCGATGCCACCTGGCGGCCGACGCTGGCGCTTGCCGTCGAGCCCGGCGGCCGCGCGCAGCTGGTGGCCAGCGGCGGCGCGCTGCTGGCTCAGACCGCGCGCTACACGCTGCTGGGTGTCGAGCAGCTCGACCTGCAGCAGGCGGCCACCAGCGACCGCTTCGACGACAGCGTCGACCTGTCGGCGCTGCCGGGCGCCACGCTGAACCTGGGCCCGGCGCGCGCGGTAGGCCCCGGTGCCGGTGGCGGCTTTGTCGACCTCGATCGCGTCGGGCGCATCGACGCCAATGCGCTGGACGCCGGCGGCATTGCCGCGCAGGGGTCGACGCTGGGCCTGGAAACGCTGACGCTGATCGGTGCGACGCTGATCGAACGCGTGCTGGGCGGCGCCGGTGACGAGCGTGTGATCGTCGCTGCCGACGCTGCGATGCAAAGCGTGGGCAGCGGCGCCTTCGCGCTGTCCGACGCGCCGCAGCGCACGCACTTCGATCACTCGCTGGCCGAGCTTGGCGGTTTTTCCAGCGCTCCGTCGCGCTGGGAAGACCAGGGCCTGTACCGCTTCGACCTCGGCGCCGGCACTACGGACATGCTGGACTACCACGCCGAAACCGCGGGCGTCACGGTCGCCGTGGCCACCGACGGTGGCCCGGACCATGTGTATGTCGGTTCAGCCGGCAGCGGCAACGGCCGCGTCGACCTGGCGCTGGGCGTCGAGCGCTACTTCGGCGCTCAGGGCGGGGCGAACTGGATCGACCTGGCCGCCAGCACGTTGCCGACAACGCTGGAATTCACACGCTGGCAGGGCAGCAGCGAGATCGCCGAGCCCGACGGTGACCGTTCAGCAGCCGGGCTGACGCGCGGCACTGAGCTGCGCAGCGCCGACGGTACGGTGCTTGCGACCTTTGTCGACCGCACTGGCGCCGGCACCCTGGCGGCGGCCGAATGGCGCTGGGTGCAGGGCGGCAATGCCGCAGAAACCGTGCTGCTGGGCGACGACGAACTGGCAACGTCGCATCTGCTGCAGCTGGGCGGCGGTGCCAACCGCGTCGACCATGCGGCGGCGCACTTCGCCATCGACGCGCAGCTGGGCGCGGTCGACACCACGCTGCCGGCACTGCCGCAGCTCAGCACCATCGCCGGCGATCTGGTCGAGCAGCTGCTCGGCGCCGACCCGCAGGGTGACTCACAAGACGATCGGCTGACCGTCGTCGGCTCGGGCGCAGCCGGCGACACGCTGCTGCTGGGCGCGCTGTCACTGGGCGCGGTGGTGCGCGCCGACCCGGCGCTGCCGACGCACTCGCAGGTCGACCCGGCCTTCCACCTCGTCGACCTGGCCGCGGGGCGCGTCGTCGAAAGCCTGTTCGGCGAGTACACACCGCCGGGCAGCGTCGGCCAGATCCTGCCGCGGGCGTTCGGGACACGCGTGCTGGGTTTCGAGAACGCCAGCAACGCCGGTGATGCCGATGCCGTGCATCTGCTCGGTGACGGGGGCGTCAACGCACTGACCGGTGGCAGCGCCGACGACCTGCTGTATGGCGGCCGCGGCAGCGCGGGCGGCGGCACTGCCGATGTCGGCGCCGGCCAGCGCGGCGACCGGCTGACCGGCGGCGCGGGGGCCGATGTCTTCGAATACCGTGCCGAGAACGAATCACCCGGTGGCAGCATTGCCGGCGGCCAGCAGCGCGGCAGCGATTTCGGCTTCAACGAGTTCATGCTCGTCAATGCGCGCGACACGATCACCGATTTCAGCCCTGGCGTCGACCACCTGCTGTTCGACATCGACGACAGCGCCGACGCGGTGCGCGTACCGGGTGCGCTGCCGGCGTCACTGGCCGGCAGCGCCAACGCCGCGCAGCCGTTGCTGGCGCTGCTGGCGCCGGGGTCGGTGCAACTGGACATCGGGCGCGACGCCGGCGCCACCGACCCCGCAGCGCACCAGGACAACTTCGCCATCGACACCCCCGGTGCCACGCTGACCTTGGCCGACCTGGTGCTGCGCGTGCGCGCCAGCGCCGGCGCCGATACGCTGGACGCCTCGGCCGGCCTGACCCCGGGGCCGCTGGCGGCGCCCGCGACCGACGATGCGCGCGTCGAGATCGTGTACAGTGCGGCGTCGCAATCGCAGGCAGCCGGCTACGACCAGATCGTGCACTTCCGCCCGGGTTCGGACCGCATCGACCTGTCGTTCATGCAGATGGCGCGGTCGGAGAGCCAGCATGCCGGCAACGGCGTGGCCTACGACGGCAACGGCAACAACATCGTCGACGCGCTGGAGACCGGACTCGTTCGCACGCTCGGATCGGCACCGGTGTTTGCGATCAACAGCCCGATCGACAAGCTGTTCATCGACGCCGGCACCTGGCGTCCGCTGGCCGCCGCGACGCAGACCGCAGCGGGTGGCAGCAGCCTGACCGTGTTCATCGATGCCGACGGCGACGGCAACTACGCACCGGCGGTCGACATGGTGATCGTGTTCGTCGGCATCGCCGCCATCACCAGCGCCGACGTCATCGTCGACCGCTACGGCGGCTGGGGTTGAACAGACCGGTCGGGGTCGAACTCAGGGCAGCTTGAGCAACGGAGTTTCGGCCACGGGCACCAGCGCGTCCAGCCGCCGGTTCAGCTGCCTGAACTCGGTCACCACCAGGTGGTTGAG
Organism: Rubrivivax sp.; assembly: GCA_016707445.1. Lineage (GTDB taxonomy): Bacteria > Pseudomonadota > Gammaproteobacteria > Burkholderiales > Burkholderiaceae_C > Rubrivivax. Next base: position 89,925 of record JADJHR010000001.1, on the reverse strand, counting down.
CGATTCCATGCGCGACGCCTCGGCCTGATCGGCCAGGGCTTGCAGGCGCTGCACTTCCTTCAGCAGCTTGCGCGACTCGATCAGGAAACCGAGCTGGTTGCGCAGCAGCACGATCAGGAAGACCACGATCAGCGCCGCGGTCAGCCCCAGCATCAGCAAGCCGATGGGCGCCACGATGCGGGTGGCGCCAAGCTCGACCGAGGTCGGTGACGACAGCGTGTTCCAGTTCATCAGCGCCAGCAGCGCGATGGCGGCCGCCACGATCAGCGACAGCCAGATACCCAGTTTCTGCATGCTTGCCTCCTGGAGCGATGAAACGAGTTTACGGTCTCGATCGTGCGCCCAAGGATTCACGGCATGAAGCACCCGTGGTGGCTTGCCCCGCCGGTCTGCTTCGCCGCGCTTCAGGGCTCCCTCGGTCCAACAGATCCGTCAGGCCGCCTCAGGCCGCAAAACCCGCAAGTCCCGCCAATGCGGCCTCTGCCTCTGCCACCAGACGCTGCATCTGGTCGTGGATGCTCGTCTCGCCGCGGATGCGGAACACGCTCTGCCCCGCGGCTTCGTAGATGGTTGCGGCATCGTCACGCTCGAACATCGACGCGAATGCGTCACCCGTCAGCGCTTGTTGCGCAGGCATGCCGAGTGGCTCGGGCGCCTGCTCGTCCGACCAGGCATCGATCCAGGGGCTGCGAATGACGCGACAGGGCTTGCCGCTGTGCGCACGCGTGATGACCGTGTCTTCGCTTCGCCCGTCGACCAGCCGCCGCAGCAGGTTGGGCGGGGTATGGCTTTCCTTCGCCGCCATCCACAGAGTGCCCAGCCAGCCCCCCTGCGCACCCATGGCCAGGCAAGCCACCACCTGGCCGCCGGTGGCGACGCCGCCCGCGCCGAGCACCGGCAGACCCTCGGCCGCTTCCACGATCTGCGGCAACAGCGACATCGTGCCAACGGGCCCGGTATGCCCGCCAGCATCGTAGCCCTGCGCCACGAGCACCTCGACGCCCAGCGCCATCGCCTTGCGTGCATGCCGCACCGAGCCCACCAGAGACGCCGTGACCTTGCCGGCGGCCTTGGCCCGCGTGATGAGCTCGGGTCGGATGCCGATCGCCGTGGCCACCATCGTGGCCCGGCTGGCCAGCACCAGTTCGGCCTGGCGTTCGAACAGCGCCTCGCTGCGCACCTGCGTGGTGAAGAAGCTGGGCTTGACCGAAGGCGGCAGGTCGAAGCGGTTGCGCAGCGTCTGGACGAACTCGACATGGCCGGCCGGCAGGCTGGCACGCAAGGCCGCCAGGTCGCCCTGCTGCGGCACGTTCTGGGGCAGCATGAGGTCGACGCCGTAGGGCCTGCCTTGCAGCCTGGCCTCGACATCGGCAAGGATCTGGGGCACGTCGTCCGGCATTTCGCGCGCCAGGCCGAGCACGCCGAAGCCGCCTGCCCGTGCCAGCTCGACAATGACATCCGGCGAGTGCGAGAAGCCGAAGATCGGGTAGCGAACGCCCAGGCGTTCGCACAAGGGCGTGGGGCGAAGATGGGCCATCGCAGCGCTCAGTTCGGCTCGATGCCGGCCGACTTCATGACCTTTGCCCACTTGATGAATTCGGCCGCCACATAACGATCGAACTGGGCTGGCGTCTGCGGTGCCAGTTCCATGCTCATGCGCGTGAGCTTGTCGGCGACCTCAGGCATCGCCAGCACCGCCGCCACTTCCTGGGCCAGCCTGGCGACGATCGGGTCAGGCACCTTGCCGGGCACCACGAAGCCGAACCAGGTGCCCACGTCGTAGCCAGGCAGGCCCGCAGCTTCCGCCACCGTCGGCAGGTCCGGCAAAGCAGTCGCACGCTTGGCGGTGGTGACCGCCAGCCCCTTCAGCTTGCCGGTGGCGATGTGCCCTTTCGCGATGGCCGCCGTCAGCGGCATCATGTCGATGTTCCCGCCCAGCAGATCGTTGACGGCTTCGGGCTGGCCCTTGTACGGCACATGGGTGAACTTCACGCCGGCCATCTGCGCCAGCAGTTCACCCGACAGGTGATTGGACGTTCCGATGCCTGCCGTGCCGTAGGTGATGTTGTGGGTCTTGGCCCGTTCAAGCAGCTCTTTCAGGCTGTTGACCGGTACCCGAGGATTCACCACCACCACGTTGGGCACGATGCCGATGCCGGCGATACCGCGAAAGTCGGTTGTCGGGTTCCACTTGGCCGCCTTGGTCAGCGACGGCAACACCGCATGGCCGGGGCTGACGCAGAGCATCGTGTAGCCATCCGGCGCCGCGCGCATCGCGGCGTCGGTGCCGATGGCGCCGCCCGCACCGGTCTTGTTCTCGACGATCACGGTCTGGCCCAGGCGCGATTGCAGCTTCTCGCCCACGATGCGGGCGATGTTGTCGACGATGCCGCCCGGCGTGAACGGAACGATGATGTGCAGCGGCTTGTCAGGGAAGCTGCCTTGGGCCAGTGCGGTGCCGGCGGTCAGCAGCGCCGCCAGGCCGAGGGTGAGCGACTTCAAGCGTTTCATGTCGGGTCTCCAGATCGTTGTGGGGGTCAAGCCGAGGGTTGATGCATCTGATGATGCGATGGGCGCAACGCGGGCTGCGACAGCAACTGCTTCGCGATGTTGAGCTGATGGATCTGCGAGGTGCCTTCGTAAAGCCGGAACAGGCGCACATCACGGAAAAAGCGCTCGGCCACGTTGCCGGCCTCGTAGCCGCTGCCGCCGAACACCTGCACGGCACGGTCTGCAACGCGATTGCACATCTCCGACGCAAACAGCTTGCACATCGAGGCCTCCATCGTCACGTCTTCACCGCGGTCACGGCGACGCGAGGTCTCGAGCACCAGCGCCTTGGCCGCCTGCACTTCGGTGGCGCTGTCGGCAATCAGTTGCTGCACGAGCTGGAAGTCGGCGATGGGCCGGCCGAACTGTCGCCGCGCCTGGGCGCGTTTCAGCATCTCGTCGACCAGCCGCATGGCCGGCCCGACACACAGCCCGGCCAGATTGATGCGCTGCTTGTTCAGCGCCTTCATCGCACTGCGAAAACCCCGGCCCAGCTCGCCACCCAGCACCGACGCCGCAGCAACCCGGCAGTTCTCGAGCACGACCTCACCCACCGGCGAGCCATGCTGCCCCATCTTGCCCATCTCGGGCGGCGTGCTCAGACCGGGCGTGCCGCGCTCGATGAGAAACGCCGACACACCACGTGCACCGGGCGCGTCGGGGTCGGTGCGCGCGAAGACGGTGAACAGATCGGCCAGCGGTGCATTGGTGATGTAGCACTTGCGACCATTCAAGACGAAATGGTCGCCGTCGCGCTCGGCCGTGGTGCGCAAGGCCGTGGCATCCGAACCCGCTTCGGGCTCGGTCAGAGCAAAGCAGCCGGTCCACTCGCCACTGGCCAGACGGGGCAGGTAGGCGCGCTTCTGCACGTCGGTGCCATCGACCACCAGGGCCTCTGATGCGATGCCGGTGTTGCCGCCGAAGCGGGCACGAAAGACTGTAGCCGCCTGCGACACCACCATGTTCACGCAGCTGAGCTCTTCGCAAGTGAGGCCCGCGCCACCGTAGGCTTCAGGAATGCTGTGGCCGAACAGGCCCAGCTGTCGCATGCGCTGGACCAGGCCGTCAGGCAGCACGCCGCTGCGGTCGATGTCCTCTTCCAGCGGCATGCATTCCGCCGTGATGAAGTGGTGGATGTCGCTCAGCAGGGCATTCAGTCGCTCGGCATCTCGGATCATGTTGCTTCGTCCCCATCAGGCTTCAATGCAGGCCGCTGGACTGCTCGATGCGAAGTGCCGCCTCGAGCAGGCGCGGCGCGACCTCCTTCTCGAGCATGCCCTTGCGCAAGCGGTAGGCCGACATCGTGCAGTTGAGCGCGACGACCTCGTCGCGCTGGCGCACCGGCACCGCAACGGCATGCACCTCGCGGCGCCAGTCGCCCGCGCTGTGGCAATAGCCCCGGGCCCGGAACAGCTTGTGGTCGGCTTCGAAGAACGGGACGTCGAGCGCAAAGCGCGCCGGGTCCTCGACCTTCAGGCGGTTGAGGATCGCGGTGCGCTCGGCCACCGAAACCCCCAGCAGCAGGGCACGCCCCATCGACGTCGACAGCAGCGGCCTGGTGCTGCCGATGTCGGGTTGATACAGGTTGCCCGCATCGGCGCGGATGGTGTCGACATAGACCACGCCCAGCCGGTCGCGCATGCCCAGGTTGACGGTGCACCCCGTTTCGCGCGCAATCTGCTCCATGTACGGACGGGCGACGTGGCGAACCTGAAGGCTGGCCAGCAAGGGGTAGCCCAGTGACAGAACGCCCGAGCCCAGCCTGTACTTCTGGAACTTCTCAAGGCGCGTCAGATAGCCAAGCAAGGTCAAGGTGTAGGTCAGTCGCGAGACCGTGGCCTTCGGCAGGCCGGTTCGATCGGCGATCTCGCGGTTGCCCAGCATGGGGTCGGTCGGCGTGAACGCGCGCAGGATATCCAGGCCCCGCGCCAGATTGGTTGCGAACTGCCGGTCGGTGGCGAGTTCTTCGACGCCAAGCAGCCCGGGGACAGAGGCATTCGCCACCGCATCGACCGCGGCCGCAGGCCGATGGCCCGGGGCTTCACGGTTGACGGTGTTCGTGCGGGCAGGCATGGGTGTCTTCGGGTCTCGAGCGGGTGATCCGGCGCTGCGGCGCCCATGGTGGCCTGTCGTCTTGGTTGAAGTCATGATGGATGCCGCACCGGTCAGGGTCAATGCAATGAGCAAGCAGTTTCGCTGTGCGAAACACTGATTGAATCGGCGGCGACGGTACGCGTAAGGTTTCGCGGCTGCAACTGCCTGGAATCGCTATGCCTCTGGCCACCGGATCGAATCCAGCGCCCGCCGGACCGCTGCAGGGGGTGCGCATCCTCGACATGGCCACCGTGTTGGCAGCGCCGTTTGCCGCTTCGTTGTGCGCCGACCTGGGGGCCGACGTGGTGAAGCTCGAACTGCCCGACGGCAGCGATCCGCTGCGCTCGCTGGCGCCGGTGAAAGACGGGATGCCGCTGTACTGGAAGGTCACCAACCGCGGCAAGAAGGGCATCACGCTGGACGTGCGCACTCCCAAGGGACGCGCTCTGTTCCTCGAGCTGGTTGCAAGCTTCGACGTGCTGGTCGAGAACTTTCGGACGGGCACGCTCGAACGCTGGGGCATCGGGCCTGACGTTCTTTTCGAAGCCAACCCGCGCCTGGTCTTGCTGCGTGTGACGGGCTTCGGCCAGAGCGGCCCCTACGCCCCAAAGCCCGGCTTCGCCCGCATCTTCGAAGCAATGAGCGGCTTGACGAACCTGACCGGCGAAGCCGATGGTCCGCCGCTGCACATGAACTTCCCGATCGGCGACACCGTGGCCGGCGTGTTCGGTGCATTTGCCATCGTGGCAGAGCTGTTGCGCCTGCAGGCAGACCCCGAAGCCCGAGCCGTCGAGATCGACCTGTCGGCCACCGAGGCCCTGATGCGCATGCTCGAGCCGCTGGCGGTCGAGCGCGAGCAACTCGGCCTCGTGCGCAAGCGCAGCGGCAATCTCGCCAGCTACACCGCCCCGTCGAACATGTACCGGTCTTCGGACGGCCAGCACTTCACGCTGGTCGCTTCGTCGGATGCCATCTTTCGGCGCCTGTGTGACTCGCTCGGCCTGGCAGCGCTCAAAGACGACGACCGGTTCCGGACCAACCCGTCCCGCGTCAGGCATTGCGCCGAACTGGATGCCATCCTGGCCGACTGGTTTGCCGGGCGCCCTTATGCCGAGGCGTCTGCGGTGCTGAACGCCGCCGGGGTGCCGTTCAGCAAGGCCTACAGCATCGACGACATCCTGGCCGACCCGCACTTCCAGGCCCGGCAGGCGCTCATCCGACTGCTCGACGACGAGCTGGGGTCGGTGCCGGCACCGTGCATCGTGCCGCGTGTCGTCGGGCGGTCGACCCGCGTGCCGCACAGTGGCCCCGCCGTGGGCCAGCACAACGACGAGGTCTACGGCCAGCTCGGACTCGGTGCGGCCGAACTCGATGTGCTGCGCAACGAGGGCGTCATCTGAGGAAGCCTGCGCGCCGGCTGGCGCAGAGGCCTTCCGCCTTCAGTACAGCTCGGTGGAGCCGTCGTGCAGGCAGGGGTGACGCTCGGCCTCGCGGGCCCGGCGGACGAGGTCCCGGCCGATCACGGTCTTGTGGACCTCGCTCGAGCCCTCGCCGATCTGGTTGAGCTTGGCATCGCGGAAGAACCGCTCCAGCGGAAAGTTCTTGAGAAATCCTCGCCCGCCTGCAAGCTGCAGGGCGTCGGTCACCACGCGCATGCACAGGTCCGTGGCATGCAGTTTGGCCATCGACGCCATCATCGCGGCGTCAGGGGCACCCCGGTCGTACGCAGCCGCGGCGTTGAAGACCAAAGCGCGTGAGGCCTCGATCTGGGTCGCCAGGTCTGCCAGCATCCACTGAACCCCCTGCTTGGCACCGAGGCGCTCACCAAAGACCGAGCGGTCGTTGCAGTACGTGGCCGCGATCTCGATCGCGCCGATGGCGCGGCCGAGGGCCATCGAGGCATGACCGATGCGCGCGCGGACGAGGGCGTCCTGCGCGAGCTCGAATCCATCGCCCACCGCACCCAGCCGCCAGCTTGTGGGCACTTGCACCGAAGACAGTTCGATCTCGCAGATGGGCACCCCGTACCAGCTGAGCTTGGCCACGGGCTCGCTGATGTGAACGCCTTCGGCCCCGGTCGGCACCAGCAGTGCAATCAGCGCGGGGGTACCGCGCGCCTCGGTGCCGGCCTGTCGAGCGACCACCACCAGCCAGTCTGCGGTGTTGGCGCGCGTGATGAACTTCTTTCGCCCGGTGACAAGGTAGGTTTCACCCTCGAGCTGTGCCGTCGTCGACAGGCGCCGGACGTCAGACCCGGCGCCCGGTTCGGTGAGCGCGAACGCGGCCTGAAGGCGACCATCGCAAAGGCCGGGCAACAGCTCACGCTTCATCGCGTCCGACGCGCCGGACACGATGGCGCGGGTGGACAGGTCGGTTCCGGTGATGATGGACGCCGATGCACTGCATACGCGCCCCAGTTCCTCGATCAAGCGGACGCGCAGCTGCATCCGCGCCTCGGTGCCACCGTAGGCCAGCGGAAAGGCCGTGCCAACGATGCCGGTGTGGCACAGCAGGCGAAAATTGTCCCAGGCAAACACGTCCTCGCGGGCAACCTCGGCCGCCTTCGGCCCCAAGGTGTCGCGGCACAGGGTGCGCACCTTGTCGACCCAGACGCGCTCTTCGGCGTCGAGGGCCTGCACGTAGTGATCGCTGAAGAGTCGCATCGTGATGCTCCGGATCCATGTGAACCGCAATGCTCGCCGCAAAGAAGCATGTCTCGGTGCCGCAGTTTCGCTGTGCGGAACAATGGATGGACCCCGACCGCTGCGGGTGGTCTGCTCGGTCCTGGAACCACGGCAGGCAAAGGGCACAGTGTGAGCCAGACTTTTCGTGCACTGCGTGTGCATCAGACGCCTTCCGGCACCTCAGCGCGCATCGAGTCTCTGGGTCTCGATGCCTTGACGGCAGGCGATGTGCTGATCCGCACCCGATGGGCGGGCATCAACTACAAGGACAGCCTGGCGGTCACCGGCAAGGCCAAGGTGCTGTCGGGCTACCCCCGGGTGCCCGGCATCGAACTGGTGGGCGTTGTCCAGGCCAGTGCGTCGCCCGAATTCGCCGTCGGAAGCGATGTCATCGTGCACGGGTTCCAGACCGGCATCGACTTCGACGGCAGCCTGTCGGAGCTGGTTCGCGCGCCCGCCGGGCACGTGATGCCCATTCCCCCCGGCCTGACGCCACGGGACGCTGCGCTGCTCGGCGTGCCGGCCTTTACCGTGGCCCTGGCCCTGGACCGCTTCGAAGCCGCGGGCCTGGTGCCGGCCGCCGGTGCGATCGCGGTCAGCGGTGCGAGCGGTGCGGTCGGCATGGCAGCGCTCGCGATCCTGCGTCGCGCAGGCTACGAAGCGGTTGCGCTGAGCCGGCGCGCCGACTGGGTCGAGCCCTTGATGCGGCTGGGCGCGTCCGAGGTCTTGCTGGTGGACGCGGCCGTGGACGACCGGCGACCGCTGGAACGCGGGCGCTTTGGCGCGGCCATCGACAACGTCGGCGGGTCGGTGTTGTCGTGGTTGCTGCGCAGCCTGTCTGACCATGGGCAACTGGCCTCGGTGGGCAACGCCTCGGGCATCGCCTTCTCGACCAACGTGCTGCCCTTCATCCTGCGTCAGGTGACGATGTTCGGCATCGTGGCCAATGCGGCCTGGCCCGTCCGGCGCCGGCTCTGGGGGCGGCTGGCGTCCGACTGGAAGCCTGACCTGAGCGCGCTGGACGCGCATGTGCGTGAGATCGGGCTCGACGATGTGCCGGCGCACTGCGAGGCGCAGGTTGCCGGCCGCAGCGCGGGCAGAACGCTGGTCCGGTTCGACACCGCCTGAGCCCGCGGCGACCAGCAGCGCAGGCTGCTGCGCACGCGCCACACGCTCACGGCCTTCGTCGCATCGTCGCACCGTCACATCCCATCGTCGGCGTGGTCGGCACGGCGGTTGCCGCCATGTTCCGGTTCATCATGCCCTGGCCGACGATGCCCGATTCCAGCCTCAGGGCATGGGGCTTGCCTGTCCAGCCCCATGCCGCCGGGCCAGATGCCCGGCGTCACGCTGCTCGTCATGCTGCGGGCATCCTGTATACCTCGTGGGCCTGCCGGCTGATGCGCGGCAAGATGTGCAAGGGCGGCCGCCCACGAGTTCATTCCTGGAGATTGCAGTGACCCAGCACGATCAGATCACCATCCTTGGCGCCGGTTTCGCGGGCCTGTCCACCATCCGTGAACTTCGCAAGCGCGACCAGCAGGTGCCCATCACGCTGGTGGCGCCGCGCGCCGAGCTGCACTACCTGCCGGGCATCATCTGGATCCCGAGCGGGCTGCGCCGGCGCGAGGACCTGATCGTGCCGCTGCAGAACTTCCTGCGCCGCATGGACGTGCAGTTCCACGCCGCCGAGGTGACCGGGCTTTCTGCCGATGCCCGTTTGGTGCAGACCACGGCGGGCGATGTGAAGAACGACGCGCTCGTCATCGCCACCGGCGGGCGCTTTCTGAAGAAGCTGCCGGGCATCGAGCATGCGATCACGCCTTGCGAAGGCATCGCCGCGGCCGAGAAGATCCGCGACCGGCTGCGCGAGATGCAGGGCGGCAGCATCGCCTTCGGCTTTGCCGGCAACCCCAACGAGCCGATGGCGGTGCGCGGCGGGCCGATGTTCGAGTTTGTCTTCGGCATCGACGAGCAACTGCGCCGCGAAGGTCGGCGCGAGCGCTTCGAACTGAGCTTCTTCAACCCGAGCACCGAACCCGGCAACCGGCTCGGCCCCAAGGCGGTGAAGTACCTTCTCGAAGAGATGGCGCGGCGCGGCATCCGAACGCACCTGGGCCACAAGCTCGAGCGTTTCGAGGCCGACAAGGTGCGCACCGCAGGCGGCGAGTTTGCGGCCGACCTGATCATCTTCATGCCCGGCATGACCGGCAATGCCTGGTTCGACCAGACAACGCTGCCACGCTCACCCGGCGGCCTGCTTCAGGCCGACCCGCATTGCCGCGTGCCCGGCACGCAGCGTGTCTACGTGGTCGGTGATTCGGGCAGCTTTCCAGGCCCCGACTGGATGCCCAAGCAGGCGCACATGGCCGACCTGCAGGCTGCCGCGGCAGCGCAGAACCTGCTTGGCGACCTGCGCGGGCACAAGGCCGACGCCACGTTCAAGGTCGAGCTGATGTGCATCGTCGACACCCTCAAGCACGGCACCCTGGTCTGGCGCACGCCGCAGCGCAACGTGCTGCTGCCGTCGATGCGCTTGTTTCACTGGGCCAAGCGCGTGTTCGAGTGGCGCTATCTGCGCGCGTATCGATGAGCGCAAGCACAGCGCCGCCGGGATCAAGCCTGCTCTGCGGGCGACGTTGCGGCCGTGGTCTCGGCGCCATCGGATTCGGGCAGTGCCCGTCCGGCCTCACCGGCAAAGCGGAGCGCAAGCGCCGTGAGCGGCGGGCCGATGGTCTCGAACAGGGCCACGGCGGCCAGCACGATCGCGGCCACCCGTCCACCCAGTTCGGGCATCAGCTGGCTGGTGGTCTGCACCAGCCCGATCGCCAGGCCGGCCATGGGGATCAACATCATCCCCGACGCCAGTGCGCTGCGATGCGACTGCCTGAACGCCAGCCCACAGCCGTAGACGGTGCCCAGCTTGGCAAAGATGCGTGCGCCCACGAAGGCCAGTGCGATCGGGCCGTACAGGATCACTTCCTTCAGGTGCAGGTTGGCACCGGCAAAGACGAACAGGATGATGAAGAAGACGTCGCCGCCGCCGCCGAACTCAACCCGCGTCAACCGGGTGCGGCCCTGCAACCAGCGGCACGCAATGCCCAGCGACAGCCCCGCGAACAGGCCCGACACGTTCAGCGCCTGCGCCAGGCCCAGCGTGAGCGTGACCGCGCCGACCACCAGCGCAAAGCGAAAGTGCGCCTCGTCATTGCGCGTCAGGCGCGCGATCGAGGTCACCAGCCAGGCCACCGCCACGCTGACCACGATGGCGCCCAGCATCTGGTAGACCGGCAGCACCAGTGCCGTCTTCAGCTCGAACCGTTCACCCACCAGGGCCACCGGCAGCGCCAGCGAGAACATCAGGAACGACAACACGTTGTTGGCCGCCACCAGCGACTCGGTGCGGTCCAGCGTGGGGCCCTTGGCGTGCAGTTCCTCCGACACATGGATCAGCACCGCAGGTGACGACGACACCGCGATCGCCGCCGCCAGCACGGCCACCACCGGCGGCGCGTTGATGAACAGCATCAGGGCCAGGATGAGGCCGAAGGTGAGCAAACTTTCAGCCAGCGCGGTGACCAGCAGCGGCTTGTTGCGCAGGGCCTTCGTCGGATGCAAGGTGACGCCCAGCCGGAACAGGATCAAACCAAGTGCGATGTCGACCAGCACGCTGGCGCCGGACAACGCCTCCTTCGACAGCAGGCCCAGCCCGCTGGGTCCGATCAGCAGGCCGAACACCATGAAGCCGGTGATCGACGGCAACCAGCGCGCACGCGCCGCCAGCAGGCCGCCCAAGACGCCGAAGGCCAGCAGCAGGCCGAACACGGTCATCGTGTTGAGGGCCGGCCAGCTCGACGGCAACACCTGGGCCAGGGTCAAGGGCACGCTGGCCGCGGGCGCCCCGAAGGCAGGAGAGTCGTTCATGTTGGGTAGGCGGCACCGACGCGCGGTAGCCAGAGTCGGACGCTGGTGGCTGCAAGGCGCTGGGCCGCAGGGTTCAGCGAAAGTCGCGCATGCTACTGGACACCGGGTTCACCCTGGGTTCTGTCTGCCCCAAGCATCCGCGGGCCTTGCCCTTCGGATATCGGATGAGGGCAGGTGGGGCCCGTGCTAGGGTCTGGACTGTCGCCGCTCAGGCCACGGCGATGTGGGGTACTAGAGTGCTGGGGTCCTGAGGTACGGGCATGCGCGTGCTGTTGGTGGAAGACGACCGGATGATCGGCGAAAGCCTGCGCGAAGCCCTGCGTCGGCAAGGCATGGCGACCGACTGGGTACGCGATGGCCGCGCCGCCGATGCCACCCTGGCCAGCGAGCGCTTCGACGCCGTGCTGCTCGACCTGGGTCTGCCGCAGCGCAGCGGGCTCGAGGTGCTGCAGGCCTTGCGCGCACGCGGCGACACCACGCCGGTGATCGTGCTCACCGCGCGCGATGCGCTGGCCGACAAGGTGCGCGGCCTGGACGCCGGCGCCGACGACTACCTGGTCAAGCCCTTCGAGCTGGACGAACTGCTGGCACGTTTGCGCGCGCTGGGCCGCCGCCAGGCCGGCCGCGCCAGCACGGTGCTGTCGGTGGCTGACCTGAAGCTGGACCCGACCACGCGCGAGGTCAGTCGAGCAGACCGGGCCGTGCTGCTGTCGGCACGCGAATACGCCGTGCTGCAGGCCCTGCTCGAGCGGCCCGGCGCCATCCTGTCGCGCGCGCAACTCGAAGACCGCTTGTACGGCTGGGGCGAGGAAGTCGAAAGCAACGCCATCAGCGTCTACATGCACCAATTGCGCAAGAAGCTGGGCGACGACCTGCTGCACACCGTGCGCGGCGTGGGCTACTACGTCGGGCCGGCCAAGCAGACCTGAGCGATGCGATCGCTGCGCGCGCGCCTGTTCGTCTTCCTGCTGTTGCTGGGCGTGCTGGCGTCGATTGCGGTCGGCAGCGCCACCTACGTCAGCGTGCACGAGCAGGCCGACGAACTGTTCGACTACCACCTGCGGCAGATGGCGCTGTCGCTGCGCGACCAGGGCCACATCACCGACGCCGAACGTGCCGGCCTGGACAACCCCGAGCTCGACTATGTGGTGCAGGTCTGGTCGATGGACGGCGTGGCGCTGTACAGCAGCCAGCCGCGTGAAAGCGCGCCGTTGCCGCCGCGCACCACGCTGGGTTTGAGCAACGTGCAGGCCGGTGGCATCACCTGGCGCGTCTACGGCGCAGCGACGCCAGCGCGCGTGGTGCAGGTGGCGCAACCGCTGGCGGTGCGCCGCCAGCTGGCCACCAGCGCCGCATGGCGCAGCGTGCTGCCCATCGTGGTGGCGGCGCCGCTGCTGGGCCTGGCGCTGTGGTGGTTGGTGGGGCTGATGCTGGCGCCGCTGCAGCGCGTGGTCGCAGCGGCCAGCCGGCGTGACGCCCATTCGCTGGCGCCACTGCCGCTGGCCGGTCTGCCCAGCGAGATCGAACCCCTGGTGCAGGCCTTCAATCAGCTGCTGTCACGACTGGCCGGCGCCTTCGAGGCGCAACGCGCCTTCGTGGCCGACGCGGCACACGAGCTGCGAACGCCGCTGACCGCGCTGCGCCTGCAGCTCGGCCTGGTACGCGACGCGCACGACGCCGACGACCGCCAGACCGCACTGGACCGCCTGCGCGCCGGCGTGGACCGCGCTGCCCGCCTGGTCGACCAGTTGCTGACGCTGGCGCGCGCCGAGCCTGGCCATGCCTGGCCGGTGGCCGAGTTCGAGCTGACCACGGTGCTGCGGCTGGCGCTGGGTGACAGTGCCGCACTGGCGGCCCAGCACCACGCCAGCGTCACGCTGGACGCGCCCGCCGCCTGCACGATGCACGGCAATGCCGCGGCCCTGCAGGGCCTGGTGCGCAACCTGGTCGACAACGCCATCCTGCATGGCGGTGCCAGGCCGCAGGTGGTGGTGCAACTGCGCTGCGAAGGCAACCACGCCCTGCTGCGGGTGGATGACGACGGCCCCGGCATTCCGATGGCCGAACGCGAGCGGGTGTTTGCGCGCTTTCACCGGGGCGCCGACGGCCGCGACGAAGGCAGCGGCCTGGGCCTGGCGATCGTGCGCACGATCGCCGAGCGCCACGGCGGCCGCGTGTCGCTGGCGCCGTCACCGCTGGGCGGGCTGCGTGTGCAGGTGCAGCTGCCGCTGGCTGCGCCACCGAGGCAGCCGCCGCCAGAGCCGGCCGCGTCTTAATCCTCGCCTCACCTTCGCTTCATCCAGCATTCATCCGGGGTCGGCACAGTGGCTGGCATCGACGGCCGCCGGCCGTTCGTTCGAAACGGAGACCCCTCATGAAACCCAAGCTTCTCATCATCGCGGCCGCCGCCGCATCGCTGGTCACCGCCACCTTCACCGCCACCAGCGCGCAGGCCTGGACCTTGCCATCGTGGCTGCACAAGTCCGAATCCAGCAGTGCCGCGACACCCGTCAGCACGCTCGTCGCCACGGCGGCGAAACCGGTCGAAGCCCTGCCCGCCGGCAGCGCGCCGAACTACCGGGCCATCGTGCAGAGCCAGGGTCCCGCGGTGGTGGGCGTCACCGTGTCCGGTCTGCACAACGCCGACAACTCCGACGGCCCGTCGTTCGATCAGGATCCGTTCTATCGCTTCTTCCACGGCGTGCCCGGCTTCCAGGGCCCGCAGGGCGCGCAGCCCTTCCGCGGCCAGGGCTCGGGCTTCATCGTCAGCGCCGACGGCACCGTGCTGACCAACGCCCACGTGGTGCGCGACGCCAAGCAGGTGACGGTCAAGTTGAGCGACCGCCGCGAATTCACCGCCAAGGTGCTGGGCAGCGACCCGGCAACCGACATCGCGGTGCTGAAGATCGATGCCAAAGGCCTGCCCACGGTGTCGCTGGGTGACCCCAAGGCCATTCAGGTTGGAGATTATGTATTGGCCATCGGCGCGCCCTTCGGTTTCGAGCAGACGGCCACCCAGGGCATCGTCAGCGCCAAGGGCCGCTCGCTGCCGGGCGACAGTTACGTGCCCTTCATCCAGACCGACGCCGCAGTCAACCCCGGCAATTCGGGTGGGCCGCTGTTCGACGCCGCGGGCCGTGTGGTGGGCATCAACGCGCAGATCTATTCACGCACCGGTGGCTTCCAGGGTGTGGCCTTCGCGATCCCGATCGACGTGGCGATGCGCGTGGGCGACCAGATCGTGGCGCACGGGCATGTCGACCACGCGCGCCTGGGTGTGACGCTGCAGGACCTGTCGGCACCGCTGGCCGAATCCTTCGGCCTGAAGTCGCCCGACGGCGCGCTGGTGTCCAGCGTGGTCGCTGACAGTGCGGCGGCCAAGGCGGGCCTGAAGCCGGGCGACGTGATCACCGCCATCGACACGCAGGGCGTGCACACCGCCGGCGATGTGTCCAGCCGCGTCGGCATGGCCAAGCCGGGCGACCGCCTGACCTTGACCGTGCAACGCGACAAGACCGCGCGCGAGATCGCGGTGGCGCTGGGCAGCGCGAGCACCAACAAGGCCACCACCGTGGCGCAGGGCGAAGGCGCCTCGCTGGGCCTGAACGTGCGCCCCCTCACCAGCGACGAGCTTCGCCAGTCGGGGCTGGACCACGGCCTGCTGATCGAAGGCGTGAGCGGGCCGTCGCAGCTGGCCGGTGTGGCCCCCGGTGATGTGCTGATGGCGCTGAACGGCAAGCCGGTGCAAGGCATCGAGCAAGTGCGTGAAGCTCTCAACAAGCACCCCAAGCACGTGGCCCTGCTGGTGGCTCGCGGCGGTCAGCAGATCTTCATCCCGGTGCAACTGGGTTGATCCATCCCGAAGCCGCAGCGCAGCAGCGCTGCGGCTTCGGCGTGTGCTGTTCGCGAAGGAGGAGGTACGAAGCAAGGCCGCGCTTCGTGGGCGTCAGGCCGCTAAGATGAGGCCCATCCTGACGGTGTTGGCAGCAACACGGTCGGGCCTTCACCCGAGAATCAAGGCATGGGCGTCGACCACAGCTGCTCGCGCGAAGAAATCCATCGGATGCTGTATCTCATCGAGCGAGGCTTGCGGCCTACCGCGCCGGCGGCCATGGCGCACGCCAGCCGCAAGAACCTGCTGCGGTAGCGACCATCCGGCGCGGCAGATGGCACGCCACCATCACCATGTCTACGTGGTCGAACTCAGCGACCGGGTCTGGAACGAGCCGCGCTTTCGCCAGGCCAACCCGGACCACCAGCTGGGCAAACTGCTGGTCTACGTCGGCATGACCGGCCTCGACCCCGACCTGCGCTTCGACAAGCACAAGGCCGGCATCCAGGCCAACCGTTTTGTACGCGACTACGGCCTGCGGCTGCTGCCGCAGCTGTATGCGGTGTACAACCCCATGCCCTACCAGGCTGCGCGCGAGATGGAGGTCGAGCTGGCCATAGCGCTGCGCGAGGCCGGCTACGGCGTCTGGCAGGCCTGACCCCTTGTCGATGAAAGCCCTTGCCGCCACCGCATGACTGCCGAATCCGCTGCGCCCGCCCTGAACCTGGCCGACCTGGGCCTGACACCCGATCTGCTGCGCCGCGCCGCTGCCGTCGGCTGGCGCTCGGCCACGGCCGTCCAGGCGGCGGCCATTCCGGCCATCCTGCAGGGCCGCGACCTGCTGGCCGTGGCGCCCACGGGCTCAGGCAAGACCGCGACCTTCGTGCTGCCGCTGCTGCAGCGGCTGCTGGCCCAACCCGACCTGAGGATCGAGAAGCCACGCCGCTTGCGCGCGCTGATCCTGACCCCGACCCGTGAGCTGGCGCTGCAGATCGGTGCCGTGCTGGGCGCGCTGGCACCGCCACTGAAGACCGTGGTGACAGTAGGCGGCGGCTCGATCAACCCGCAGCTGATGGCGCTGCGTGGCGGTGCCCACCTGGTGGTGGCCACGCCGGGCCGCTTGCTCGACCTGATCGGTCACAAGGCCCTGTCCCTGGCGGCGCTGCAGCTGCTGGTGCTGGACGAGGCCGATCGCCTGCTGGACCTGGGTTTTGCCGACGAGGTGGGTGCCGTGCTGGCCGGATTGCCAAAGGTGCGACAGACCCTGATGCTGTCGGCCACCATGCCCGACGACGTGGCCGCGCTGGCCGGCCGGGCCTTGCACGATCCCCTTCATGTGGACGTCGGCAGTGGCAGCACCGCGGCTTTGCCAGACATCCGCCAACGTGCCATCCAGGTCGACAAGGCACGCCGCACCGCGCTGCTGCGCCACCTGATCCGCAGTGAGCACTGGCCGCGCGTGCTGGTCTTCGTGGCCACCCAGCACGCCACCGAGCATGTCGCCGACAAGCTGCGTCAGTCCGGCGTGCCCGCAGCGGCACTGCACGGCGCGCTCAGCCAGGGCCGGCGCAACCAGGCGCTGGCCGACCTGCACAGCGGCGCACTGACCGTGCTGGTGGCCACCGACCTGGCAGCACGCGGCATCGATGTGACGCAACTGCCGGTGGTGGTCAACCATGACCTGCCGCGCTCGGTGGTCGACTACACGCACCGCATCGGCCGTACCGGCCGCGCCGGCCAGGCGGGCCTGGCGGTCAGCTTCATCATGGCCGATGCCGCGGGCAGCGAAGCGCAGTTCCGATTGATCGAAAAGCGCCGCCAGCAGCGCGTGCCGCGCGAGCAGGTGGCGGGCTTCGAACCCGCGGCCCCGCTCGACGGCAGCGTCGCCGCGGCCAGCGCTGGTGGTGTCAAGGGCCACCGCAAGAGCCGCAAGGACAAGCTGCGCGAAGCGGCAGCCTTGCGGCCTTGAAGGGCGACGGCCCAGCATGCAAGGCGCGTTGTCCGATCCAGTGCTGCAGGTGCGCCACCTGAGCTTCGCCCATCCTGGCCAGGCCGCCCTGTTCGACGATTGGTCGGCTGATCTGCACCCCGGCGTGACCCTGCTCGACGGCGAGATGGCCAGTGGCAAGACCACGCTGCTTCGCCTGCTGGCTGCCGACCTGCAAGGCCGTGGTGAACTGCGGCTGCGCGGGCGGCGATGCGAAGACGACCCGGCGGCCTACCGGCAACAGCTGTGCTTCTTCGACGTGCGCGACCCCGGCTGCGACGCTTTGACCCCGGTCGGACTGATGCAGGCGCTGCGCCAGCGCCACCCCCTGCTGGATGAACAAGGTTGGCAGCACCACCTCGCCGCGTTTGATCTGCTGCCGCATCGCGACAAGCCCTTGTACGCGCTGTCCACCGGTTCGCGCCAGAAGGCGGGCCTGGCCGTGGCGCTGAGCGCCGAATGTGCGCTGACCCTGCTGGACGAACCCACCCGCGGGCTGGACGCTGCATCAGCAGACCACCTGATGCGCAGCCTGACGGCCCTGGCCCCCACCTCGACCGCCAGCGCCGGCGCTGCCCGGCGCGCGTTGCTGGTGGTGTGCAGTGCGGGCCTCGATCGGGTCACGCTGACGGGCACGCTGCGCCTACCCTGAACCTGATCACAAAACCGGCCGTGGCCGTCACGCGAGCCAGCATCCAGACCCCGCTGATCAGCACCGCCAGCGACGCCAGCACCACGGCCCCGAAGAACCGACCCAGCACGTCGTGCATCAGCCGCAGGCGCAGCGGCGGTTCAAGCGCCGCACCGCAGGGCGCAGGAAGACGTGCGCAAACAGCATGCCACCGATCCAGACGATGACGCCGAGAACATGCAGGGTCTTGAGCAGGACGTAGGGCATCGGGCTTCCTGGGTGCGACGAACGCTGCAGCCTACAGGATCGCGTGCAGCCTCAGGCTGCCGCCGACCGCGGCCCGCGCACCAACTTGCCTGGCAGCGCCCCGGTACGCTCACCCTGTTGCATGATGACCTGACCGGATTTCAAGGTCGCCACGTAGCCACGGGCGCCCTGCACCAGCCGGCGGCCGCCGGCCGGCAGGTCGAAGGCCACGCGCGGCGGCGGCAGGCTCAGGCGGTCGAAGTCGATGATGTTGATGTCGGCCAGCGCGCCGGGGCGCAGTTGGCCCCGGTCGTGCAGGCCGTAGATGGCGGCGGTGTCGCGCGTCTGGCGCTGCACCATCAGCTCGAGCGGCAGCGTCGGGCCGCGCTTGCGGTCGCGCGCCCAGTGCGTCAGCATGAAGGTCGGCATGCTGACGTCGCAGATGTAGCCGCAATGCGCACCGCCATCGGCCAGGCTCATCATGGTGCGCGGGTGCTGCAGTTCGGTGTGCAGCTGGCTGAGATCGTTGTAGGCGTAGTTGAAGCTCGGAAAATAGACGATGCCACGGCCCTCGTCGGCCATCAGCAGGTCGTACACCACCTGCAGCGGGCTTCGGCCTTCACGCTGCGCAATCGCCGCCACGCTGTGTTCGGGCGCGGGCTCGTAGTCGGGCTCGGTGCCCAGCGCGAACATCTTGTGGAAGCCCTGGGTCAGGTAGGCCAGGCGCGAGTCGTGCTGCGCCGCGCTCTGCAGCACGGCCGCGTCGGTCAGCTGCGCGCGCACGTCCGGATCACGCAGCCGCGCCAGCCGCTGGTCCCAGGGCAGCGTCAGCAGTTGCTGCCACAGCGGATGGGCCATGAACGGGTGGATCGACCCCAGCCAGGCCATCAGGATGCCGGCCGGACGCCCAGCCACCGCGCCGTACAGCGGCACCCCTTCGGCGTGGGTCTGGTCCAGCGCTGCCAGCAATCGCTTCCAGGTGTCGGGCGTCTGGTCGGTCTGCACCAGCGCGAAAGCCACCGGCAGCCGGTTGTCACGCGCCACCTGCGTCAGCCAGGGCAGCTCGCTTTCCATCTGCGTGTGGTTGGACGTCATCTGGAACACGCCATGCCCCACCTCGCCCAGCGCGCGCGCCAGGCCCAGGATCTCGTCGGGCGACGCGAAGGTGCCCGGTGGGTACTTGCGGCCCTGGTACTTGTGGATGATGGTGCGGCTGGTCGAGAAACCCAGCGCGCCGGCACGCAGGCCCTCACGCACCAAGGCCACCATGGCCTTGATGTCGGCCGGCTCGGCCTCGTCGTGGGTGACGCCGCGTTCACCCATCACGTAGGTGCGCAGCGCCGAATGCGGGATCTGCGCGCCGACGTCCAGCGCACGCGGCATGGCGTCCAGCGCGTCCAGATACTCAGGAAAGCTTTCCCACTGCCAGCGAATGCCCTCGGACAGCACCGTGCCCGGGATGTCCTCCACGCCCTCCATCACACTGATCAGCCAGTCGCGGCGGTCAGCGCGCACGGGCGCGAAGCCGACGCCGCAATTGCCCATCACCACCGTCGTCACGCCGTGGTCGGTGGACGGGCTGAGGTAGGGGTCCCAGGTGACCTGGCCGTCGTAGTGCGTGTGCACGTCGACCCAGCCCGGCGTGACCAGCGCCCCGCTGGCGTCGATGTCGCGCCGGCCCGGTGACAGCTTGCCACCGACGGCGGTGATGCGGCCATCGTCGATGCCGATGTCGCCCTGGAAGCGCGGCCGGCCGCTGCCGTCGACCAGCGTGCCGCCGCGAATGGTGGTGTCGTGCATGCTGTCGCCTTCAGTCGAGCTTGATCTTGGCCGAACGAATGACCTCGCCCCAGCGCTCGTAGTCGCTCTTGACGATGGCCGCGAACTCGGCGCCCGACACGCCCGAAGGCTCATTGCCCTGCTGTTCGATCGCCTTCAGCATGTCGGGCGAGGTGACGGCCTTCTGCAGCAGGCCCGCCAGGCGGGCAGCCAGCGCCGGGTCCATGTGGCCCGGTGCGAACAGGCCCTGCCAGCCCACGATGTCGATGCCCGGCACGCCGGCCTCGGCAATGGTCGGCAAGTCGGGCAGCACCGGCACGCGCTTGGGCGTGGCCGTGCCCAGGCCCTTGGCACGGCCAGCCTTGATCAGCTGCACCGCAGACGAGGTGCCATCGAAGTACAGCTGCACGTCACCGGCCACCAGCGCGCGCGACGCATCGGCCGTGCCCTTGTACGGCACGTGCACCATCTGGATGCCGGTGCGCATCATCAGCAGCTCGCCGTTCAGATGCGAGGTGGATCCGGCCGAATACGAGGCGAAGTTCAGCTTGCCCGGGTTGGCCTTGGCGTAGGTCACCAGCTCTTTGACCGTGCTGAAAGGCGCCGACGGGTTCGCAATCAGCACGGTGGCTGACTTCATCACCTGCGTCAGCGGCGTGAAGTCCTTGAAGGGGTCGTAGGGCAGCTTGCTGTACAGGTGCGGGTTCTGCGTGTGCGTGATCACGATGGTGTACAGCAGCGTGTGGCCGTCGGCCGGCGCGCGCGCCACTTCCTGCGCGCCGATGAAGGTGCCGGCGCCGGGCTTGTTGTCGACGATCACCGGGTGGCCGCCCAGCAGGTCCTGCAGCTGCTTGGCGACGATGCGCGCGTTCACGTCCGACCCCGATCCCGGTGGAAACGGCACGACGATGCGCACCGGCTTGCCGGGTTGCGGAAAGTTCGGTGTCTGGGCCTGGCCCAGACCGTGTGCGGCCAGCAGCGCGGCGGCGAAGAGGGGCAGCACATGGCGGCGCGGGATCGGGTGGGTCATGAAATCTCCTTCGGGTTAGATCGTCGTTGATACGGTGATGTTGCGGTCAGCCCATACCCTGGCCGCCGTTCAGATCCAGAGTGATGCCGGTGATGAAGGCTGCGTCGTCGCTGACCAGCCAGGCCACCGCGGCAGCCACGTCTTCCACCTCGGCATGGCGGCGCAGCGGGATCTCTTTGAGCACGCGCTCACGTTCTTCGGCGCTGCGGCGTTCTGCCCACAGCCCGCGCGTGCGCTCGGTCATCACCACGCCGGGGCAGATGCAGTTCACGCTGATGCCCTGCGGCCCGAATTCTTGCGCCATCTGGCGCGTCAGCGCGGCAATCGCGCCCTTGGCGGCGGCGTAGTTGGGCCCGGCGATCAGGCTGCCGAAACGCCCTGCCTTGGACCCGAAGTTGACGATGCGGCCGAAGCCCTGCGCCGCCATCGCCGGCAGCACCGCGCGGCTGGCCCACACCGCACCCATCACGTTCAGGTCCATCACCTGCTGCCAATGGGCGTCGGTCTCGTCGAGCAGGCGAAACGGCGTGTGCAGAGAACCACCGGCATTGTTCACCAGCACGTCGACGCGGCCGGCCTGTGCCAGCACCGCCGCGATCGATGACGCCACGTCGGCGGCGTTGGACGAGTCCATGCACTGAGTGTGCAAGCGCAGGCCGGCTGCCGCTGCGGCCTGCGCCGCCTGTGCCAGCGCGGCCTCGTCGCGATCGGTGATCCAGACCTGCGCACCCTCGGCCGCCAGGCGCACGGCCGAGGCGAATCCGATGCCGCGCGCGGCCGCCGTCAGCAGCGCCGTGCGCCCGCCCAGCCGGCGGCAGCCGCGGCCGGGGTCTGCTTCGCGCACTTCGGGCGCGGCATTGCCATGCAAGGAGTCGGTGTTCATGCTGGTCCCAGATTTCATTGCGATTGCATGCCCCAGCGGCGAATCGTTCGGTTCTCCACCCAGCGAAACAGCACGCCCTCGACCACCAGGCCGATCAGGATCACGCTCAGCAAGCCGGCAAACACGGCGCCAGTGTCGAGCTGGTTCTTGCGCTCGTAGATGAACCAGCCGAGACCGCCCGAGCCCGAGCTGACGCCGAACACCAGCTCGGCGGCAATCAAGGTGCGCCAGGCAAAGGCCCAGCCGATCTTCAGGCCGGCCAGGATGCTGGGAAATGCGGCCGGGATCAGGATCGCCGCGGTGTAGCGCAGGCCGCGCAGCCCCACGTTGCGGCCGACCATGCGCAAGGTGGGCGACACCGAACGAAACCCGGAATGCGTGTTCAGTGCCATCGGCCACATCACCGAATGCACCAGTACAAAAACCAGGCTGCCGTTGCCCAGACCGAACCACATCAACGCCAGCGGCAGCAGCGCAATTGCCGGCAGCGGGTTGAA
Organism: Rubrivivax sp.; assembly: GCA_016707445.1. GTDB lineage: Bacteria > Pseudomonadota > Gammaproteobacteria > Burkholderiales > Burkholderiaceae_C > Rubrivivax. The sequence continues at coordinate 67,788 of JADJHR010000001.1, read as the reverse complement.
GACCGCGGTCAGCATGTCCAGCAGATCGGCCCCGATGCGCGTGGTCGCGGCCAGGGCAGCCAGCAGCATGGCGCCAGCCGTGCCCAGCAGAAAGCCCTGCAAGAGAACGGCCAGGGAGTTGCCCGCGCGCTGCGGCAGTACCCCGCTGATCACGGCCTCGTACAGGCTGCGCAAGGTCTGCAGCAGGGTGGGAAACAGCAGGTCGTTGTCGAGCACACGGCCGTAGATCTCCCAGGCCAGGCCGATCAGCAGCAGCAGGGCGATCTTGCGCGGCAGCGGCTGGTTCCAGCGACTTGGCGTGACGATGTCGACAGGGGCGCTGGTCATGTTCAGCTTTCGATTGAGGTCGCCGCGGCGGTGGCAAAAAGGCTCAGATGGATCATCTCCGACAGCAGCCGGCCGTCTTCGAGCCGCCGGTCGACGCCGTCGCTGTTGACCTCGGCCTTAAGCCGCCCGGGGTGCGGCGACAACAGCAGGATGCGGCTGCCCACACGGATCGCTTCCTGTATGGAATGGGTGACAAAGACCACCGTGAAGCGCGTGTCCTGCCACAGCTGCAGAAGCTCGTCCTGCATCGCGGTGCGCGTCATCGCGTCGAGCGCGGCGAAGGGTTCATCCATCAACAGGATGTCGGGCTCCATCGCCATGCCGCGTGCAATGGCCACGCGCTGCTTCATGCCACCCGACAGTTCATGTGGGTAGGCGTTGGCGAAGGCACCCAGTTGCACCTTGGCGATGGCCGCATCCGCCCGTTGTGCAGCGGCCACCGCGGTGGCCCGGCCAGAAGCTTGCAACGCGAACTGCACATTGCCACGCACCGTCTTCCAGGGCAGCAGCTGGTCGAACTCCTGGAACACCATCATGCGGTCGGGCCCGGGCTCGCTGACACGCCGGCCACGCAGGCGGATCTCACCTTCGGCCGGAGCCAGATAACCGCCGATGGCCTTGAGCAGCGACGATTTGCCACAGCCCGACGGCCCGAGCAGCACCAGACGCTCACCCTCGGTGATCGAGAAGCTGACCCGCTCGGTGGCCGTGACCAGGCCGCGCTCGCCGGCATAGCGCAGCGTGACGCCATCGACCTCGAGCAGCGCGGCGGCCATCAGTTGCCGGCTGTGGTGTGCAGTGGCGCAATGAAGGCGTCCTTCCACGACGCCAGCTTGACCTTGATGGCACCTGTGGCATGCAGGAAGTCGGCGAAGGCCATGATGCCGCGCGGTGTGACACTGAATTCGACCTTCGGGTCGTTGAGCATCTCGACCACGTTGCCGACCGACTCCTTGTCACCCGACAGCTTCAGGTAGGTGGCGGCCGCGCCAGCCTTGTCCTTTCCGATCGCTTCCTGAGCCTCGCGCAGCGCAGCGCTGAAGGCCTGCACCATCTTCGGATTGGCGTCGACGTACTTGCGGGTCGCGTAGATCACGTTGGTCGAACTCGGCCCGCCAAGCACCGAGAAGGTGTCGATCACCGGCTTCATGCCAGCTTTCATCTCACGGAACGAGAAGGGCGGCACCGTGAAGTCGCCGGTCACCTCACTCTTGCCCGACAACATCAGGGCCATGCTGTCCGACAGCGGCATGGCGACCGTCAGCTTGTCCAGCCGATCGTGTTCCTTCATGCCCCATTCCTTGGCCGCCGCCATCTGCAGCACCACGGCCTGGGTCGAAACCTTGACGCCGCTGACCACGATGCGATCCTTCTCGCCGAAGTCCTTGATCGACTTGATGGCCGGATTGCGCGTCATCAGGTACATCGGCATCGAATTCAATGCGGCAATGCCCAGCACCTGGTTGGGTGTGCCGTGGGTACGCGCCCACATGGCCAGGAAAGGCGGCGGGCCGACGACTGCAAAGTCGAGATTGCCCGAGATCAGCGCGTCGTTCATGACCGCACCGCCGGTGAACTGCTGCCAGGTGACCTTGACGTTGGGCAGGCCCAGTTCTGCGGCGTGCTTCTCGATCAACTTGCGGTCCTGCATGATCATCAGCGGGATGTAGGCAATGCCGTACTGACGGGCAACCCGCACGTCTTGTGCATGGGCGCTCAGGGACAGGCCCGAAGCCATTGCCGCCAGGGCCAGCCAGCGCGTCGCGCGGTACGAGAAAGGGTTCATCGTCGTCTCCTGTTGACACACCGTCCGCTGCCATGCGATCCGGTGTGGGGTTTGAATGCCATCAACTCATCCACGTGCCGCCGTTGACGTCCAGCGCATGGCCGGTCACGTAGCCTGCGTCGACCGAACACAGCCAGTGCACGGCGGCAGCTACCTCGTCGGGCGTGCCCAGTCGCCCCAGCGGGATGCGCGCGGCCATTTCGGGCCAGCGTTCGCGCGGGATCATCTGGCCCTCGATCGAGCCCGGCACCACGGCGTTGACGCGCACGCCGTCGGGTGCCAGTTCGATCGCCAGCGACTTGACCAGCGACAGCAGCGCGGCCTTGGACGCCGCGTAGTGCGCCTTGGTACCCGCCGGCGTGGCGTTCAGCGCCGCATAGCCGGTGCGGCCCGCGCGCGAGGCGATCATCACCGCGCAGCCGCGCGCGCGCCGCAAGGCCGGGATCGCCGCCTGCGCGACAAGGAAGGCGCCGGTCAGGTTGACCTCGATCAGCCGCCGCCATTCGTCTGCGAGGATCTGCTCGATCGGCCGAGCTGGCGCGGTGATGGCCGCCGAATGCACCAGCACTGCCAGGCCGTCGTCACCTGCTGCATCGGCCATCAGCTGCGCGCAGGCCACGCTGTCGGTGATGTCCAGTGCCCGATACTGAACCTGAGGCGGCAAGGCACCGGCCGGCGGTCTGAGGTCGGCGATCAGCACGCGGTGGTCGACCGCCAGCCGCTGCACGCAGGCCCAGCCGATGTTGCTGGACCCACCGGTCACGATGGCCAGGGGGATGTTCACTTCAGTAGTCCGATACCGGCACGTGGCTGGCGGTGGGGTCGATGGCGACGTCGATCACGGTGGTGATGCCCTGGCGGCCCGATTCGCGCGCCGCCGCGATGGCGTCGCCCAGCGCGTCGGCGCGGTTGACACGGATGCCGCGGCAGCCCATGCCTTGCGCGACGGCGGAAAAGTCGATCGGCGAGAAGTCGACCGCGATGCGCCGGCCCTTCATGTTGTCGCGCACCATGCCCAGGCCCTGGTTGTTGGCGACGATCACGGTGATCGGCAGGCCTTCCTGCACGCAGGTGGCCAGGGTGCTGAGCGTCATCGCCGCGCCGCCGTCGCCGATCAGGCAGATGGTGTGGCGATCGGGGTGCACCAGCTGCGTGGCCGCGGCGGCGGGCAAGCCCCAGCCCATGCCGCCGATGCCGCCCGGAACCACCAGGCGCCCGGGCGTGCGCAGACGCAGCATGCTGGTCACCCAGATGCGGTTGTTGCCAGCGTCGAGCACCAGCATGTCTTGCGGGCCCATGGCCCGGTCGAGCACACGCACCACATCGGCGTAATGCAGCGTGCCGTCGGCGGCCATCACCGGCGGCAGCACGCCGAAGCCGTGCTCGCGGTTGTTGGCGGCGATGGCGGCCAGCCGGGCATCGCAGCGGGCGGCACCCAGGTCCATGCCCGACAACTGCTGCAGAACATCGGCCACGTCGCCGGTGATGGCCAGGTCGACCGGCAGCACCCAGCCGGCGTGGCGTGGGTCGATGTCGACCTGCACGATGCGCTGGCGCGTCGGGTCGATCATGCCGTCGTCTCGAAAGCGCAGGTAGTCGGGGCCCAGGCTGGCGCCCAGCACCAGCACCAGGTCGGCCCGGCCCAGCATGCGGTTGGCGCTCTTGCTGCCCCAGGTGCCCAGCATGCCCACGGCCACCGGGCTGGTTTCGTCGATCACGCCCTTGCCGTTGTAGCTGGTGGCCACCGCGATGCCAGCGCGCTGCACCAGCGGCGCCAGCAGGCTGCGCGCGGCGTCGGTCTGCGTGCCCTGGCCCGCGATGATCACCGGACATTCGGCGGCGGCCACCAAGGCCGCCAGTTCGGCCACCGCGGCGGCGTCAGGCCGTGCTGGCGTGTGCCGCAGATAGCCGGCCGAGGGGTACAGCTTGACCCGGGTCTGCTCGGGCATCTCGCGCCGGATGATGGGCGTCTTCATCACCAGAGCGGCCGGGCCCATGCGCGGCAGCTGCGCATGCTTGAAAGCCAGCTGCAGGCCGTACACCGCCTCGTGCGGTTCGGTGGCGTAGGCGCAGTACTTGGTCATCGTGCCCAGCACCGTGCGCACGTCGGCGGCGCCGTAGTCGCCGGTCATGGTCTGGTAGACGCCGTACATGCCGAAGCCGTCGTAGCACGAGGTGTCGGTCAGCACCACCATCGGCGAGCCGGCGAACTGCGCCTCAAGGATGCCGAAGGCGCCGGTGGTGCTGGCGAACGGCCCCTGCCCCATGAACACGCCCGGCCGACCGGTCAGTTTGCCGTACACCTGCGCCATCACCGACGCCGTCTGCTCGCTGCGCGTCAGAACCACGCGGAAGCGGTCACGCACCTCGTAGAACTCGTCCAGGGTCCAGGTGATGCCCAGGCCCGGCAGCGTGAAGGCGTGGCTGGCGCCGCATTCGAGCAGCGTCTGGACAAGGGCGTTCTTGGTGACGGTCAAAGGAAGCTCCAGGGGTCGACGTGCGCACCGAGGCGTGCGCGGCACGCTGGGTGGGACGATTCAAACAAGCTGATGCAAGCGCTTGCATTGAACTCTAGTCAGCCGCATCCTGGCTGTCAATGCAGCCGGGCCTGGGGTCAACCCTTGCCTGCAATGCGTACCACTACAGGGGTTGGTGGGTATCATGCTCGTCAATCCTGCAAGCGTTTGCGCTTCAGCACCCTGCCGCATGCCTCGAACCGCGATCCCGCCCAAGACCACCCCGGCGCGCCGCGTCGCAGCTGCGGTCGGCCGCAACTCGACCTCGCTGGCCGACGTGGCGGCACTGGCCGGAGTCTCGCCCGGCACCGTGTCACGCGTGCTGTCGCGCCCCGAGATGATCAGTGCGGCCACGCGAGAGCGCGTTCAAGAGGCCGTCAATCGTCTGGGTTATGTCGCCAACGGCGCTGCGCGGGCACTGGCCATGCGCAAGACGCAGACGGTGGGTGCGCTGGTGCCGCGCTTTGGCGGCTCGTCGTTCCCCACGCTGGTGCAGGCACTGGAAAGTGCACTCGCCGCCAGCGGCTACAAGCTGCTGCTGTCGGCCCCCGACCATGCGCGCGCCGACGACCCGGCGATCGTGCGCACCCTGCTCGAACGCGGTGTCGATGCGTTGGCGTTGCTGGGCGCTGAACATCCGGCGCCCGTGTTCACGTTGCTGCACGCGCACCGTGTGCCTTTCGTGATGATGTGGGCGCAGCAAAGCGACCAGGGCCCCTGCATCGGTTTCGACGAACGCGAAGCGGCAGCGTTGGTGGTCGATCATCTGGCCGACCTCGGCCACCGCCAGATCGGCTTCATCGGCGGGCGCACGGCCGACAACGAACGCGCGCGCCGGCGCTTCCGTGGCGTGATCGAGGCCGTGGCCCGACGCGGCCTGACCCTCAACGCTGACGCCCTGCTGGAAACCGAGTACGGTTTTCGCGAAGGCTTCGAGGCCATGCAGGCCGTGCTGCAACGGCGAACCCCGGTCACTGCCATCGTGTGCGGCAACGACTACCTGGCCGGCGGCGCACTGTCGGCGCTGGACGCGGCCGGCGTGCCCGTGCCGCAGCAGATGTCGGTGGCCAGCTTCAACGACAACGATTTCGCGCCCTATCTGCATCCGCCACTGACCACGGTGCGGGTGCCGATCCGCGCCATCGGCGAGCAGTCGGCCGCGCAACTGGTGGCGCAGCTCAAGGGCGAAACGCCCACGCGGGTGGTGCTGCTGCCGGTCGAGCTGATCATTCGCAACAGCACCGCGGCAGCGCCCGCGGTGCCATCCCGTCGCCCCCGAGGAGCACCCCGATGAAGATCCGTGAACTGGCCAGCGGCCTGCAGTTTCCCGAAGGGCCGGTGGCGATGGCCGATGGTTCGGTGCTGCTGGTCGAGATCGCCCGTGGCACGCTCAGCCGCGTCACGGTCGACGGCCGCGTGCAGGTGGTGGCCGATCTTGGTGGCGGCCCCAACGGCGCGGCCATCGGGCCCGATGGTGCGGTCTACGTGTGCAACAACGGCGGCTTTCGCTATGTGTCGCAACCGGGCGACTGCCTGCGACCGGTCGCGCAGGCCGACGACTACTCGGGCGGCCGCATCGAACGCGTCGACCTGGCCACAGGCCGAATCGATCGCCTGTACGAACAGGTTGGCGGCGTGCCCTTGCGCGGCCCCAACGACATCGTGTTCGATGCCGAAGGTGGCTTCTACTTCACCGACCTGGGCAAGGTGCGCGAGCGCGAGATCGACCGCGGCGGCGTGTTCTACGCCAGCACCGATGGCCGCAGCGCGCACGTCGTCGCGCATCCGGCGATGACGCCCAATGGCGTGGCACTGTCGCCAGACGGCAGCACGCTGTACTACGCCGACACCGAGGGCGCGCGGCTGTGGGCCTTCGACGTCACGGCTCCCGGCCAGGTGCACAAGCTGCCCTGGCCGTCGCCGCAGGGCGCGCGTTTGCTGGCCGCAGCGCCGGGCGGGCACTACCAGCGTTTCGACTCGATGGCGGTCGACGCCTTCGGCAACCTGCTGGTGGCCACGCTGCTGCACGGCGGCATCAGCGTGATCTCACCCGACGGCCGCATGTGCAGCCACGTGCCGCTGCCCGACCGCTACGTCACCAACCTGTGCTTTGGCGGGCCCGACCTGCGCACGCTGTTCGTCACCCTGTCGGGCGTGGGCAAGCTGATCGCCATCGACGACTGGCCGACGCCGGGGCTGCGGCTGAACTTCAACGCCTGAGCGCAGGTCGCCGCCGTAAGCTGCGATCCGCGACCCGATGCTCGGTGCGTTCTCTTTCCGCGGGGGGTGGCCCCCCCCCGGGCTCCCCCCCGTCGGGGTGACGGCAAAGACTTTGTCTCCCCGCCGCGGGGTGCGTGTCCCGCCCCCCCGTCGCGGCGGGGGGTGCCGCCGGCCCGCCCTTGCGTCGTCCCGGCGCCGGTCGGCCCCCCCGTCCCCCCCGGGGCTCCCCTGCCCCCCCCCCGACCCCCTCCACTCGGTGCCCTCGCCCGCCTTGACATCTCCCGTTGGGCATGGCGTGCCCCTTACTGCGTCAAACCCCGGCGGGGCGTGCCTGGTCTTGGTCGCCCCCCCCCCTGCCCCCCCCCCGCGTGCTGTCTGCCGCTGCCCCCCAACCTCCCTTCGCCCCCCCGCCGGGCGCCCCCCGCGGCCCTGCGGCTTCGCCTGGTCTCCCCGGTGGGGCGCCGGTCCCGGCCGTCCCTCCCCGCCTCCCCCCTGGCCCGTGCCCCCCGGTCCTTCCCGTTCGCCCCCCGCCCCCCGGTCGCTGGTGCGCCCCCCGCCCTGGCCCACCCCCCCGCGCTGGCCCCCGGCGGCCCCGCTCCCCCCCCCCCCCCGCCGGGCGGCCGGCGCCCCACCCTTCCCCCCGGCTGGCGCGCCCCCCCCGGGCGCGGCCTCTCCCCCCTGGCCGCGCGCCCCGGGCCCGGCGGTCCCCGTCGCGCGGCCGCCCCGCCCGGTGGCGCGCCGCCCGGGCCCCCTTTCCGGTGGTGCCGCCCCCCGTGCGGGTGCGCGCCTCCCCCGGGCCCTCCCCCCCCCCGCCCCCGCCGCCCGCCCGCCCGCCCGCCCCGGCCCCGCCCCGCCCCGCCACCGCCGCGCCCGCCCCCGCGTCCGCCCCCCCCCCGCCCTGGTGCCCGGGGGCCCCGCCCCCGCCGTCCCCCCCGCGCCCGGCGCCCCGGCCCGCCCCCCCCCGCGAGCTGATCTGGCCCTGGTCACCGCTGCTGCTGGTGCTGGCGCTGCTGGTGGCCGTGGGTGCGGGCGTGGTGCGCGGCTTTGCCGGCTTCGGCTTTTCGGCGCTCGTGGTGGCCGGGCTGTCGCCTTTCGTCGCGCCGGGGCCGCTGGTGACGGCCATGATGGCGCTGGAGGCGGTGGCCAGCCTGGTCCTGGTGCGGCGCGTGGCGGTCGACCTCGACCACAGCTGGCACCGCAGCCTGCTGCTGGGCAACTTGCTGTGCGTGCCGCTGGGCCTGGCGGCGCTGGCCTGGCTGCCGGTGACGCCGGTCCGCCTGCTGGTCAGCAGCGCGCTGCTGGCCGGCGCGGTGGCGCTGCGCCTGACCAACGGCCGCCTGTTCGCCGATTCGGCTGCGCTGCGCGGCACCGCGGGCGTGGCCTCGGGCCTGCTCAACGGCCTGGCGGCCAGCGGTGGCGTGGCCGCGGCGCTGCTGATGTCCACTACCCACCCGACGCCGGCCCGACTGCGCGCCACGATGATCACCTTCCTGCTGTGGATCAGCCTGTACGCGTTGCTGTGGTCGGCGCTGCTGACGGCCCTGCGCGGGTCGGCCGCGCCCGGCCTGATGGGGCTGGACATGCTGCGCTGGGCGCTGCTGCTGTGGCCGGCGATGACGCTGGGCATCCGCATCGGACAGCGCAGTTTCGGGCAGGCTCACCCGGAACGTTATCGCCGCTTCGTGCTCAACCTGCTGATGCTGGTGTCGGCGCTCGGTCTGGCCACGACGCTGGCCCAGGCCTGGCGTTGAGCGCGGCCTGCATCAGGACGCCCAGCGGGCTCAGTTGACACTCGGCAGCCAGGTCACCAGCTTGGGGAACATCAGCAGGATGCCGACCGCCAGCAGTTGCAGAACCATGAACTGCACCATGCCCGCATAGATGTCCTTCAACGACCACTGCGGTACCACCCCCTTCAGGAAATAGGCCGACAAGGCCACTGGCGGACTCAGCCAGGCGGTCTGCAGCGTGACCGCGACCAGCGTGCTGAACCACAGCAGATCGATGCCGGCCGCGGTGACGATGGGCAGCGCGATCGGCACCACGATCAGCACAATCGGCACCCACTCGAGCGGCCAGCCGAGCACGAAGATCAGCGCCAGGATCACCAGCAGCATCATCATCGGCGGCAAAGCCAGGCTGGTCAGTCCCTGGGCGAGGAAGTCGGCGCTGCCCAGGCGCGAGAAGACCGAACCGAACAGGTTGGACGAGGTGACCAGCAGCAGGATCATGCTGCTGATCTCGAGCGTGGCCAGGCCAGCACGCCTCAGGCGCGGCCAGGTCAGGCGCCCGGAACCGACGACCAGCAGGAAGGTCGCCGCGCATCCGACCGCACCGGCGTCGGTGGGTGTGGCGATGCCGGCCAGGATCACACCCAGCGTGGCCAGGATCACGGTCACGACCGGCAACACGCCGACCATCAGATCGAGCACCACCGGCCACAGCGACGCGGGCCGCATCTCGGGTGGCAGGGCGGGCCCGAGCGCCGGGTTGATCCAGCAGCGCACCAGGGTCCAGGAGATGAACAGGCCCGACAGCAGCAGCCCGGGCAGCACCGCCGCGGCGAACAGATCGGTGGCTGGCACACCCACCACCGGACCCATCACGATGAGCATCACACTGGGCGGGATCAGGATGCCCAGCGTACCGCCGGCGGTGATCGCACCGGCCGACATCTTGGGGTCGTAGCCGCTCTTGATCATCGACGGGCCCGCCATCACACCGAGCAGCGTGACCGACGAGCCGACGATGCCGGTGGCCGCGGCAAAGATCGTGGCCGTGATCAACACCGCCAGATACAGCGATCCGTTCAGGCCCGACAGCAGCTGCTGGATGCCGGTGAACAAGCGCTCCATGATGCCCGACTGCTCGAGCAGGAAACCCATGAACAGGAAGAAAGGGATCGCTGCGAGCACGGTGTCCTTCATCACCGAATAGGTCTGCAGCACGGCCAGGTCGAACACCACCGGCCCGAGCGCGATCCAGCCCGTGCCCAGCGCCACCGCCCCCAGCGTGAAGGCGATCGGAAAGCCGATGAAGATGACCGCGAACAGCACGCCCAGGGCGAGCAGGCCGAGGATCTCGTTGCTCATACCACCACCTCCTTCGTCACGCTGGTGCCGGCTTGCGCGGGCCATTGCCCAGTGCGCATCGTGTGCAGGCACTTCAGGCATTCGCTGGTGATCTGCACCAGCAGCAGCGCGCCGCTCAGCGGCATGGTCAGCTTGAAGGGCCAGGCGATGGGCTGCCAGACACTGCTGACGAAGGTCTCGTTGCCGACGTAGGATTTGGCGAAATAGCCCCAGCCGACAAAAGCGAAGATGCCGGCCAGGGGCACGGCCATCAGCAGATAGCCGGCGAAGTCGACCTGGGCCTGGCGACGCGGCGTCCAGCCCGCGTAAAACGAGTCGGTGCGCACATGGCCCCGGCGCTGCAGCGTGAACGCCGACCCCAGCATGAAGAAGCTGCCATACAACATGAAGGTCATGTCGTAGGCCCACTGGGTCGGCGCGTTGAACACAAAGCGCGCCACCACCTCCCAGCACAGCGACAGCACCATCGGGGCGATCAGCCAGGCCACCACATGGCCTGACCAGATCGCCAATTGATCGAGGCGGCGCGCTGCCCGCGCCAGGCCGGAATCGGTCATGTTCACTGCAATACCCTTTGCGCTGCGCGCTGCGGGATGAGCCAGGCCCGAGACGGGCACGGCGCTCGCCCCGTCCAACTCGCCGCAGGGTGAGTTGGAGCCGCGGGGCTCACCGCTTGGGTCCGGCCCGTCGCGCTCATGCCGCCTCGTGCCCTGTCCTACTTGGCGTTCGGCGAATCGATGCCGAGGTTGTAGTAGAGACCGTTGATCTTGTTCCAGTACGGCACCACCAGCTTGGCAAAGCTGCGCTGCGAATCCAGCGCCTCCTTGAAGACGGGGTTCTTCGAGGCCTCACGGTCGTAGATCGTGTTGGTGGCCTTGATGAAGGCTGGAAAGATGTCGCGCGGCGTGTCGTGGATCTGCACCTTGAATTCAGTCTGCAGCTTGTGCAGCGCCTGCGCGTTGCGGTACACGTTGTAGGTGTAGGTCTCGGTCATCGTGGCCATCGCAGCGTCCTCGACGATTGCCTTCAGGTCGGGCGTCAGCTTGTTCCAAGTGGTCTTGTTGATCAGCAACTCGCCGACGTCGGAGCTCTGGTGCAGCCCCTGCAGGTAGTAGTGCTTGAAAACGGTGTGAAAACCCAGCGCCATGTCGTCTGCGGGCCCGATCCACTCGGCCGCGTCAAGCACACCCCGCTGCGCCGCGGGAACGATCTCGCCGCCCGGCATCGCGACCGCATTGATGCCCATCTCCTTGAAGATCTCGCCGACCAGGCCCGGGGGCGAGCGGTACTTGAGCTTCCTCATGTCGTCGAGCGACTTGATCGGTGTCTTGAACCAGCCCAGCGGGTCGGGGCCCATGGGCTGCACCATGAAGGGCTCGATGTTGAGCTTGAGTGCGTCGCTGTAGAACTTCTTGTACAGCGCATAGCCGCCGCCCTGGAACAACCAGGCGACGTGCGAGAGCTGGTCCATCCCGGTGCCGCCGCCGGCAGCCGGGTTCGAGAACAGGCCGGCCGCGGTGTTCTTGCCCGACCAGTAGTGCGTCCAGGCGTAGCCGCCGTCGACCACGCCCTTGTCGACCGCGTCCAGGATCTCGAAGGCCGCGACCACCGCACCGTCGGGCAGCATCTCGAACTTCAGGCGGCCGTTGGACATCTTGTCCACCCGCACCGCAAAGTGCTTCATCAGCTCGTAATAGATGCTCGAGCTGGGCACCGCAGTCTGGATCTTCAGACGCGTCACGCCCTGCGCGATCGCAGGGCTGCCCATCAGCGCCCCGGCGCCCGATCCAAGCGCCACGGCGCTGGCGCCCAGCGCGCGGCGCCGGGTCGGATTGTTCAAGGTCTTCATGTGCATGGTCTCCATCTTCAGTGCTGTCGAACATCGGGGCCAGCCAGCGCCCCAGCCAGGAAAGCCCGTCAGTGCCGGGCATCGCCGCGGATCAGGTCCGCGGCCTTTTCTGCCATCGCCACCACGGGCGCATTGGTGTTGCCCGACACCAGCGTGGGCATCACCGAACAATCGATCACGCGCAAGGCGTCGATGCCGTGCACGCGCAACCGGGCATCGACCACGGCCATCGGGTCACGGGCGATCGGCCCCATCTTGCAGCTGCCGCTGGGGTGGAAGATGGTGGCGCCGGCGTTGCGGCTGAATTCGAGCAGCGCGTCGTCATCTTCAGTCTCGGGGCCGGGCTTGACCTCGCGCTTGATGTAGGGCTTCATCGCCGCCGACGCGGCGATCGAGCGCGCCGCGCGGATCGATGCCAGGGCGGTGCGGCGATCGAGTTCGGTCGACAGGTAGTTGGCCAACATCGACGGTGCCTGCAGCGGGTCGGCCGAGGCGATCTGCACCCGACCGCGCGACTCGGGGCGCAGCTGGCACACCGACAGCGTGAAGCCCGACCAGGGATGCGGCTTGCCGCCCGCCATGTCGGCCGACAGCGTGCCGACGTGGAACTGGATGTCGGGCCGGTTCGACTCGGGCAGCGCGCGCATGAAGCAGCCGCCCTGGTTGATGCCGATCGCCAGCGGCCCGCTGCGCAACAGCAGCCACTGCAGCCCGATGCGCGCTTGGCCCCACAGCGTGAGCAACTGGTCGTTGGTGGTGATCGGCTTCGTGCACTCGTACGACAGGCGCAGCTGCAGGTGGTCCTGCAGGTTCTCGCCAACGCCAGGCAGTGCCTGCACCACCGGCACGCCGTGCTGCTGCAGCAGTGCCGGTGGTCCGATGCCCGACAGCTGCAGCAGCTGCGGCGATTGCAGCGCACCGGCACACAGCAACACCTCGGCACGCGCGCCGGCCCTGCGCTCGGCGCCGCCCTGGCGGTAGCGCACGCCGGTGGCACGCCGCCCTTGCAGGATGACGCCGGTGGCCTGCGCATTGGTGCGGACCACCAGGTTGCGCCGGCTGCGGGCCGGCGCCAGATAGCCCTTGGCCGTGCTGCAGCGCCAGCCACGGTGCGTGGTCAGCTGGTAGTAGCCAGCGCCTTCCTGCGTGGCGCCATTGAAGTCGTCGTTGCGCGGCACGCCGCACTGGGCGGCACCGGCAATGAAGGCCTCGATCAGTTCGTGTTCAGCGCCGATGTCCGACACCTTCAGCGGGCCGTCTGCACCGTGCCAGGGGCCGGCACCGCGCTGGTTGCTTTCGCTGCGCTTGAAGTAGGGCAGCAGGTCGTCGTAGCCCCAGCCCGGGTTGCCCAGCGCGGCCCAGTGGTCGTAATCCTCGCGCTGGCCGCGGATGTAGATCAGGCCGTTGATCGAACTCGATCCGCCCAGCGTCTTGCCGCGCGGCCAGTAGATGCGCCGGCCGTTCATGAAGGGGTCGGGGTCGGTCTCGAAGCACCAGTTGTAGGTGCGATTCCACATCGTCTTGCCGTAGCCAATGGGCAGGTGGATCCAGAAGCTGCGGTCGCGCGGACCGGCCTCGAGCAGCAGCACGCGCACCGCCGGATCCTGGCTCAGTCGCGCGGCGAGAACGGCGCCGGCAGAGCCGGCACCGACGACGATGTAGTCGAACGTCTCGTTCTCGGACATGGCGGGCGTGGTGGCTGCGGTTGGCGTGGGTAGAAAAAAAACGGAACACAGCGATCCGTTTTCAATTCATGATAGGGCTTCAAATTTCGGAACACAATGTTCCGGACACCATGCTTACCCTGAGAAAACCCAGGTCCAGCGGTCGCCCCGGCGCGACACAGGCGGTGTCGCCGGTACCGCAAGGCGCGGATGCGGCCAGTGGCTCGTCGGCCGAACGATGTCTGCGGCTGCTGGCGCAACTGGCCGCTGCCAACCGCGCACTGACGCTGGCCGAACTGTCTCAGGCCCTGCACTTGCCCAAGGCCACGGCGCACCGCTTGTGCGCACAGTTGCAGGCCAGCGCCTATCTGGCACGTGATGTCGACGAGAAGCGCTTCGTGATCGGCCCGGCGCTGCGCCGGCTGGCGCTGGACACGCTGAACCACGGCAGCGTGCGCGGCCTGCGCCACGAACTGCTGGCCGACCTGGTGGCCGAGGTCGGCGAGACCTGCAACTTCACCACGCTGGACGGCGCCAGCGTGCTCTACCTCGACCGGGTCGAAGCAACGTGGCCCTGGCGCTTGAGCATGGATGTCGGCAGCCGCGTGCCGCTGCACTGCACCGCCAGCGGCAAGCTGTTTTTGGCCCACCTGCCCGACGCCGAACGGCAGCAGCTGCTGGCCCAGCTGCCGCTGCCGAAGCTGACGCCCACCACGATCACGCGAACCAAAGACCTGCGCGCCGAATGCGCACGCATTGCACAGTGCGGCCACTCACTGGACCGTGGGGAATTCATCGCCGGCCTGGTGGCGCTGGCGGTGCCGGTGCGCGACGACAGCGGCCGCGTGCGCGCCGCACTCGCGGTGCACGCACCTTCGGCACGCATGTCGATCGAGCAGGCCTTGCAGCGCCTGCCGGCGATGACGGCGGCAGCTTTGCGCATGGGGCGGCTGCTGTAGGGTCGAATGGAAGTGGTGTGTCAGGTCGGCATGCCGATGCCTTACCCCAACGACTGCACCAGCGCCTGAACCAGCGCCTGCACCGACGCCAGCACCAGGCGCTCACGCAGGCCGATCACCACCAGCCGCCCCGCGCCCCGCAGCGGCTGCGCCGTCACCGCCCAGCGACCGGCGGCCACCTGCAGCAGTTGGCCCCTGCCCTGCGCATCGCGCGCCAGCGCCTTGGCACGCAGCACGCCCAGCGCCGGGTCGACCAGGCGTCGGCCCAGGGCCGAGAGGTCGATGCCGTCGGGCAAGGCCAGGCTGACGCTGTCGAACGGCGACACGGGTTGCTTCCTGGGCCCGATGGGGTGCGGCGCGAAGGCCACCATCGTGTCCGCTGCTTCGGGCGCTTCAAGTTCACCTTGCCAACCCAGCACCAGCTCGGCCGGCAGGTCGTTGGCGGCAGCGGCCATCACGCGTGCGCCGGGCAGCATGCCAGCCAGCCAGTCGGTGCAGGACTGCAGCGCGGCGCCGGGCAGCAGATCGGGCTTGTTCAGCAGCAGCCAGTCGGCGTCGGCCAATTGCTGGCGCACGGTGTCGCCCACGTAGCGGTCGCTGGCCTGGGCACGGATCGCGCTGGCATCGGCCAGCACCAGGGTGCCGACGATGTCGACCGCCAGCGCCAGCCGGGCCGTGCGCACCACGGCCGCGGGCAAGGCCACCCCGCTGAGCTCGATCAGGCACAGATCGGGTGCCGGCTGTCGCTGCGCCAGGCCATTCAGGGTGCCGACCAGGTCGTCGCCGAAGCTGCAGCACAGGCAGCCACCCGACAGGCTGAGCACGCCGGCCGAAGCGTCGCCGCTGGTCGCATCGATCAGCTCGGCATCGATGGCGATGTCACCGAAGTCGTTGACCAGCACCGCGATGCGCCGCCCGCCGGCATGGCGCAGCAGGTGGTTGACGAGGGTGGTCTTGCCGGCGCCGAGGTAGCCACCGATCACCACCGTGGGCAGGGCATCGACCATGCGCGGCAAGGGGTCCAGAGCATCGGATCGCTGGCAGTGTAGAGGCGGACGGTGACGCCATCGGGCCAGCCCCAAGGCGGCGCCGCTGTGCGATGCTGTGGTCCGATCCGGAGGCTCCACATGGCAGGCTCACAACTTGGTCGGCGCGAACCCGCAGCCGGAAGCCCGCACCCGCTGGGCACGATGCCGCAATTCGGCGGCGTCAACTTCAGCGTCTATTCACGGCACGCGACACAGCTCGAGCTCTTGCTGTACCACCACGCCGACGACGCCCGGCCGGCGCAGGTGATCAAGCTGGATGCGCGGCGCCACCGCACCTGGCACTACTGGCATGTCTTCGTGCCGGGCATCGGGCCCGGGCAGATCTACGCCTGGCGCGCGCACGGTCCCTTCGACCCCCTGCATGGCCACCGCTTCGACGGCGACAAGGTGCTGCTCGATCCCTACGGCCGCGCGGTCGCCGTGCCAGGCGCGCCGCGCCGCAGCGCGGCCCAGGCGGCCGGCGCCAACGATGCCTGGGCGCTGAAGAGCGTGGTCGTCGACGACGGTGCCTATGACTGGGAAGGCGACCACCCGCTGCGCCGCCCGTTCACGTCGACCGTGATCTACGAAGCCCATGTGCGCGGCTTCACGCGCCACCCCAGCTCGGGCCTGCCGGCGCGGCACCGTGGCACCTATGCCGGGCTGGTGGCCAAGATTCCCTACCTGGTCGACCTGGGCATCACCGCGGTCGAGCTGATGCCGGTATTCCAGTTCGACCCTGAAGACGCGCCGCGCGGGCTGGTCAACTACTGGGGCTATGCGCCGGTGTCGTTCTTCGCGCCGCACAGCGCGTATGCCAGCACCTCTGCCACCAACACTGCCAGCACCACTGCCAGCACCCAGCGGCCGCTGCAAGTGCTCGACGAGTTCCGCGACATGGTGAAGGCGCTGCACCGCGCCGGGCTCGAAGTGATTCTCGACGTGGTCTACAACCACAGTGCCGAGGGCGACGAACGCGGCCCCACCTACAGCCTGCGCGGGCTGGACAACGCCACCTACTACATGCTGGAAGCCGACGGCCGCTACGCCAACTATTCGGGCTGCGGCAACACACTCAACGGCAACCACCCGGTGATGCGGCGGCTGATCATCGACAGCCTGCGCTACTGGGTGCAGGTGATGCATGTCGATGGATTCCGCTTCGACCTGGCAGCCATCCTGTCGCGCGACGAAGACGGTCTGCCGCAGGCGCGTGCACCAGTGATCTGGGACATCGACTCCGACCCCGTGCTGGCCGGCACCAAGCTGATCGCCGAGGCCTGGGACGCCGCCGGGCTGTACCAGGTGGGCGACTTCGCGGGTGACCACTGGAAAGAGTGGAACGGCCGCTTCCGCGACGACGTGCGCTCGTTCGTGCGCGGTGACGAGCACAGCGTGCCGGCGCTGGCCGACCGGCTGTTCGGCAGCCCGTCACTGTACGGCGAGACCCCGCGCGAGCCGGCGCAGAGCATCAACTTCGTGACCAGCCATGATGGCTTCACGTTGCACGACCTGGTGTCGTACAACAGCAAGCACAACCTGGCCAACGGCGAGGGCAATCGCGACGGCGGCGACGACAACCGCAGCTGGAACTGCGGCGTCGAAGGCGAGACCGACGACCCCGAGGTGCTGGCGCTGCGACTGCGCCAGATGAAGAACCTGCTCGCCATCACCGTGCTGTCGCTGGGCACGCCGATGCTGCTGATGGGTGACGAAATGGGCCGCAGCCAGCAGGGCAACAACAACGCCTACGGTCAGGACAACGAGACCAGCTGGCTCGACTGGACACTGCTGCAGCGCCATACCGGGCTGCAGCGCTTCGTGCGCGGCCTGATCCGCGTGCGCAACCTGCGCGAATCGGTGCAGAGCGACCACCACCTGACGCTGGCCGAACTGGTGGCGCATGTGAAGGCGCAGCTGCACGGCGTGCGCCTGGACGCGCCGGATCTCGGCCCCGAATCACACAGCCTGGCCGTTACCGCCAGCAGCCTGTCGGGCGACCTGCTGATGCATTTCGCGCTCAACGCCTGGCGACAGCCGCTCGACTTCGAACTGCCGCCGCTGCCGGCCGGATCCGGCGCGGCCTGGCGACGCATCATCGACACCGCACAGCCATCGCCGCAGGACCTGTGCGACTACGCGCAGGCTGCAACAGTCGGCGGCAGCACCCACACCGTGGATGCGCGCAGCATCGTGGTTCTGTTTGCCGCCATCGCAGGCCCCGGCGCCGACGCCGCAGCCGGCTGAACGCACGATCGAAGGCTCAGGCCGCGAACACCCGCCCGCCCTGCACCGTGCCCCAGACACGAACATCCTTCAGCGCGTCGGGCGGGGTCGCCGTAGGGTCGTCGTCCAGCACACAGAAGTCGGCACGCTTGCCACATTCGATGCTGCCGATCTCGCCGTCGAGCTTGAGCGTGTAGGCTGCGCCCAGCGTGATCGCGCGCAGTGCCTGGTCGACGCTGATGCGCTGGTATTCGCCCAGCACACGGCCGCTGGCGGTCAGCCGATTGACGGCACACCAGGCGGTGAAGAGTGGCCCCAGCGGCGTGATCGGCGCGTCGGAATGGATTGCGAACGGCACGCCGGCGTCGATCGCCGAGCGGCAGGCGTTCATGCGTTCGGCGCGCTCGGGGCCCACCGTCACCGCATGGTGTTGATCGCCCCAATAGTGGTGGTGGTTGGCAAACAGGTTGGCGCACAGGCCCAGTGCGGCCATGCGGCGAAACTGCGCCTCGTCGGCCAACTGGCAGTGCTGCAGCGTGTAACGGTGGTCGCGCACCGGGCTGGCGGCCAGCGCCTGCTGCATACAGTCGAGCGCCATCTCGGTGGCCTGGTCGCCGTTGGTGTGCGTGTGGATCAAGATACCCGCCTTCAGGCCCAGCGTGTAGACCTCGCGCATGGTTTCGGGTGCGGTGTACCAAAGGCCGTTGGGTTTGCCGTTGTAGTAGCCGGGCCAGCGCAAACGCGCCGAGAAGCCCTGGATCGAACCGTCGGCCACCACCTTGATGCGGCCCAGGCGCAGCCGCTCGCTGCTGCGCTCGCGCAGCGCCAGCGCGCGTTGTACTGCAGCGGCGGGCGTCATGCCGATCAAGCGCAGCAGCGGGACGATGCGCACCGGGTAAGCATCGTCACCCGTGATGCGCTGAAGCGTGTCGACCTCGGCGTCGCCGAGCGTGGCCGCCAGGTCGGTGGCGGTAGTGACGCCGGCACGCACGCACAGGCGCGCAAAGTCGTGGATGCCTTGCGCGTCACCCGACAGAAAGGACCGGTTCAGCCCCACCTGATCGAGCGCCGGCATCATCGCTTCAGGGCCCTTCAGCTCACCCGTGGGCACACCGTCGACGCCAAGCGGAAAGGCCGGATGATCGATGCCCTGGCGCAGAAAGCCCGCCCGCTCCAGCGCCACCGAATTGACGTTCAGGATGTGGCCGCTGGCGTGCATGACGCCGACCGCGCGCGTGCGGCTCACGCGGTCGAGGTCGTCGCGGCTGCAGCGCTGCTCGCCGAAGTAGATCGGGTCGAAACCCCAGCCCACCACCGGGCCGTCGCCGTGCGTGGCTGCGGCCTGGGACAGCGCACCCACCATCTCGTCGAGTGACTTCAGCCCGGGCCAGACCTGGCCTGCAGGGTCGGTGGCGTCGAAGTAGCCGCAGTACACGTAGCGCCACAGCGTGCCGGCCATGAGGTGGCTGTGCCCTTCCACCAGCCCCGGCATCAGCACCTGGCCGGCAAAGCGTGTGTCCAGCTGGTGCGCGCCCCAGCCCTGCAGTTCGGCCAGCGTGCCCGCGCCCAGGATGCGCCCGTCGCGCACCGCCACGTGCGTGCACACCGGCCGCGCCGGATTCATCGTGATGATCTTGCGCGCCTGGAAGATCGTGGTGTCGCTCATGTCGCCACCACGCCCAGGGTCTGTGCACCGACGGAAATGCCCTCGGCCATGGTCGGCAGCTCAGCTGTCACACCGACAACTCGAACGACGAAATTCGCGCCCGCACGACAACAGCCGGCGCTCGGCCGAGAAGGGCGAAGCGCGAGCTTGCCGGTCGGGGGCGACGCTGGTTCGGTGTGTGCCATGGCGGGGCTCCTGATCGGGGGGAGTCAGGCAAGCTGCAGTGCGACGATCTTGCGCACTTCCCCCGACGGCGCCAAGGCGATCCGACCGGGACTTACCCGAAGACGTCGATCTGGCCCCAAGGATCACCCGCGTTTGGCACCAAGGCCTGCGGCGCTGCGGTCGCCGCCGTGGTCGGTACTCAGGAGCGCCGGCGCCACCTCAGTCCGATTGCAAGGCCGAAGGCCGCCAGCGCCAGCGACGTTGGCTCGGGTATCGGGTAGGTCGGCGGGTCGCCAGCGCCGGCCAGCACGAGGCTGTTGACCGTCGGCCAGACGTTGAACTGGTCCGACGACACTGCGCTGACGCGCAGCGACAGCAACGTGCCGTCGGACACGAAGCCGAAGAAGCTGTCGGCCATCGCGTTGTCCAAGGCCATGGTCAGCGTGCCGTCGGCGTCGGTCGCTTCCAGAAAGATGGACTGGCCAGCCAACAACTCGCCGAAGAGGTCACTGCCAAAGAACAGGCCACCGATCGCGCCCACGCCGGCGCTGAAGCCGTCGAACACGATCGCATCGCTGAACTGGTCGGTCGACAGCCAGGCATCGGCGCTGCTGCCGGCACCGAAGAAGCCGAAAGTGCTGGCCGCCGCGGTGTAGGCGTAGGCGCCGGCCGACCGCGTCGTCGGGCTCGCCAGCGGGTCGCCGGGCACCAGATCGTCGAAGCTGTCGAAACCCGGTGACTGCACCGCGGCATTGAACGCCGACTGCGAGTTGAAGGGGGTCACGACGGCTTGTGACAGCCCGACCGCGGCGCACAGCGCGGCAAAAACCAGGGCTTTGAATGGACGATGAAATTTCACGATGCACTCCTTGGGGTCGGGTTTTCTACAGATGCGGCCTCAGGTCATGAAGCCGAGGTTGCGCACGCCGGGGTTGAAGTTCGCCAGGTTCGGAAAGACGTCGAGCAGTTGCGCGTCGCTGAGACCGAACCAGCGGCCCAGCGTCGCGCCGAGCTGGTCGACCGAAGTCGCCGGCAACAGCGCGCCGTTGCCGAGCTGGTCGGGGCTGCTGTCGAAGTTGTTGTTGTTCGCGTTCTTCAGCCCCAGCAGTGGAAAGCTGCCGTACAGGTCACCGCCCCGCACCGCACCGCCCATCACGAAGTGGTGCCCGCCCCAGCCGTGGTCGGTGCCGTCGCCGTTGCTGGTGAAGGTGCGGCCGAAATCCGACCCCGTGAAGGTGGTCACGCGCTGTTGCGCACCGATCGCGCCCAGCGTGGTGTCGAAGTAGCGCAGGGCATGGGCCAGGCGCGCCATCAGGTCGGCATGGCCGCGGTTCTGCTGGTCGTGGGTGTCGAAGCCGCCCAGGCTGACGAAGAACACCTGGCGCTTCGCCCCGATCGCACCCGAAACGCCGGCGTCGATCATGCGTGCCACGATCTGCAGCTGCTGCGCCACGTTGTTGAAGGCGGTGGCGCCGGTCAGCGGGTTGTCGTAGCGCAGCTTGGGGTCGGCGTTGGCGTTGTAATTGCCAGCCGTCGGCGTGCCGAAGGCGGGGTCGCTGGCCGGACGCAGGGCGGTGCGCAGCACGGTCTCGGCGGTGATCGTGCGACCACCCACCGCAGCCATGTCGGCCTCGAGCAGGTTGCCCGATCGTGCGCTGGACGCCAGCCGCTGCAGGGCGCTGGCCACGCTGGTCGAGCCGTAGACGCGGCCGGCACCGTCGGCGCCCATGCGGATGGCCCCGTTGCTGCCGACCTGGTACTGGCGGATCACGTTGCCCGACAGGAACACCGCATTGCCCGATGCCGAGACGGTGGTGAACACGGTGCGTGAATTGGCGCTGGCCAGCAGGTCGCCCATGCGGCCGCCCCAGCCCAGCGTCGCCCCTTCGGGGCCCAGCGCCTGCCAGGTGCTCTGCTGGTCGTTGTGCGAGTACAGCCGGGCCGGCAACGGCACGCCGTTGATCTGCGCCTTGGTGGTCGGCACGATCAGCGGCCCGACATTGGGCACGATGGCCAGCCGCCGGTCGCTGTTGAACATCGTTTGCAGCGCGCCCATCAACGGATGCAGCGCGAAGCTGCGGCCCTGCGGGCGGGCCGGGTTGATGCCCAGCACGCCGCCCAGGCGGGCCGGCGACCCGGCTTCTGCCGTGAGCACGGGCGCGGTGCCCGCCGGCAGCAGCGCAATCGAATCGGGCGCCTGGTTGCGTGTGGCGTTGTAGGCGCTCCACGACGCCGCATCGGTCGGCAGCACCATGTTGAAAGCATCGTTGCCGCCGAACAGGAACAGGCAGACCAGGGCCTTGTAGTCGCCGCTGGTCTGCGCGGCGGCCGTGCCCAGCGCGGCCAGGTTCAGTGCCAGCGGCGCAGCGCTGCCGGTCAGGGCCGAGAACAGGCCGGCCCGGCGCAGGAACTCGCGGCGCGAGGCTTGGGAAACACGAGGGTTGTTCATGATGCGGGCCCTGCCTTACTTTTGAACCTGGAATTCAGGCGACGCCAGCACCAGCAACACCGCCGCGTTGACACGCGCGCGCTTGGCGTTGTCGATCTGGGCCTGGTTGTTGCCGTTGGGCGCCGGGATCGTGATCGACGAGACAGCCCCGGCCACCGTGGCCGCCAGCGAACGTGTGACGTAGCCCGAGATCAGCTTGCTGACGACGCGGCTGACCAAGGCATTGGCATTGCTGGCCAGCGCCAGCTCGGCGCTGAAATCAGGCTGGATGTCGCGCCGGTTGAAGACCACGCCGCCCACCGTGCCGTTGTATTGGCCGACGCCGCTGGCCACGTTGTCGCGCATGTAATTGACATAGCCGGCGGTGCTGGTTTCGTGCACCAGTTGCAGCTCGGGCGCCACCAGGCCGGCAGCGCCGCTGAGCGAGTTCGGCGACACGTAGCCCGGGCGATAGAAGTTGAACACCGACGGCGCGCGCAGCGGCGTCTGGCCCAGCGACGAGGCCACTGCATCGGTGGTGCCGACGCGCCAGTTGCCGGTGTCGGACCGGTGCGGGAACGCGCGCAGGTAGGCCGCCAGGCGCAACACCGGCTCACGCACCTTGGCCGAGGTACTCGACAGTCGCCGCGCCTCGGGGTTCAGCAGCACCGCCTTGATCACGGCCTTCATGTCACCGCGCACACCGGCGCCGTTGTTGGCAAACGCGGCCGCCACCGCGGCGATGTAGGCCGGGCTCGGGTTGCTCATCACCAGGCGCTGGATCAACTGGCGGCCGATGAAGGGCCCGACGCTGGGATGCGCATGCAGCGTGTCCAGCGCCACGCGCAGGCTGGCCGCCGGGTCGGCCACGGCCTGCGGCGCGATCGTCACGCCGAGAAAGTGCTTTTCTTCGGTGCTGTGGAACTGCGGATAGCCCAGCATCGGCTTGAAACTGCGATCAGGATCAGACACGTTGTTCGACGATCCCGAATAGAAGCAGCTGTTGTTCGGATGTGCCGGACAGGCCCAGCTGAAGCCGGTGAACACACGCGCCATGCCGCTGATGTCGGCCGGCCCGTAGCTGTCGATGGGGCGGCCGTTGGCATCCAGGCGCGGCGAGCCGTCGGCGTTGAGCTGCACCAGGCCGATCGAGAACAGCTGCATCACCTCGCGGCCGTAGTTCTCGTCGGGCACGCGGCCGGTGCGTGCGTTGGCCTTCTGGTTGCGCAGGTGCGACAGGTACAGGCCCATCATCGGGTGCAGCGACACCGATTCCAGCAGTTGCCGATAGTTGCCCAGACCCTTGTCGCCCAGCATGTCCAGCCAGGCAGCCACGGCGCGCGGCTCATTGCCCACGTTGCCGTCGACCATCGAGATCACGAAGATCTGCGACAGCGCGTAGGCCACACGTTGACGCAACTGGTCGGGCCCGGTGACGGCCTGTTGCCAGAACGACTCCAGCACCTGCTCGTCGTCGGCGTTCGGATTCGGGTCCGCCAGCCGGATCGCGGCGTCCTTGGCCTCCCAGGTCAGGCGGTGCGATGTCGCGGGCAACGCGAACTGCTCGTCGATCCAGGCGCTGTAGCCGATCTGGTTCAGCCGCGCCAGCAGGGCGTCATTGAGACCGAAGCTGGCCTGCGAGGCAAAGCGGGCCGCTTCGTCGAACGAGGCCGGCTTGTCGAGCACTGCCGCCGCCAGCGCGGCCTTCGCACTGACCACGGCCAGCGCACGAACCCGCTCGCCCGCAGCCGTGCCGTTGCCGGCAGAGCTGCTGGTGCTGGTGGTGACACCTGGCCCTGCCGTCTCGCCACCGCCACACGCCGCCAGCGCCAGGCAGACCGCAGCCGCCAGCCCCGTCCAATGTCTGTGCACCATCCCGATCTCCCCCGGCCTCGATGTCGATGCCGCACCGGTCCCGGTGGGCTGGGGGCGGATGCTGCGGGCGAGTGGACGGCAAGAAGCAACAGGCCGTTGCTGGCGGCCGCAACCTTACCGAAGTTCACAAGCAGGGGTTTCGGCTCGTGACTTCCATCACGCTTCAACGGTCGAGTTGCGCATTTCTTGGCGTGGAGCCGCTCGGTTTGCGGCGCGCTGGTTGCCCGCAGCGCATCGCACAGCGCGCCGTCGGCGCAATCACGCTTCGGCCTGTCGCGCAAGCCATCGAAGCTTGCGCCGCGTCGATGGCGCTGAAGCAACGCCCGGTGCCGGCCACCGCGACGCAGTTCTGCGTCGATGGGTCGAAGCGATAGATATAGGGCGTATCGGGCAGCGACTGGCGGTTGGTCTGCCCACCCGGAAAGTCGTCGGGGTCCTGGGTCTCGGCCCATTCGAAGCTTTCGGTCGCCGTGGGCGTTGCGGGCGGGATGCCCTGGGCCTGAGTCGGGCCAGCCAGGGTCTGAGCCAGCAGGCTGAGCAGCCCGCCCATGAAGTTGTACGGCAGTCTGCCGATCAAGGTGGAGCCCGGCGCATCCTTCGCATCCGCCACGCTGGCCACGACCCGGCCAACGCCAGCACCAGCGTGCCGGGCAGCGGCACGGCGCCAGTGCCGGTAACGATGAACTCAGGGTAGTCGATGCCGAGGTCGGAATCGATGCGCCAGCGGCCTACGAAGGGCCGGCCGCTGCCGTCGAGCAATTCGACGCTGGCAATGCTGGCAGTGTGCTCGAATCCGGCGTCCACCTGCCCGGTGACCCCGTAGAAGTCGATGTTCTCCAGCGTCAGTGCCGTGCCGGCAACCAGCGCCAGCGAAAAGCCCAGTGACTCGTCCGCCTCGACCGGAATCTCCAGGGTGTAGGTTCGGTCGCGCGAGAAGCTCACGTCATCAACCAGTCGGTTCGAACTCGAATGCAGGCGTGTCTGGCTGTCGAACAGGTCGCCGACAAAAGGGATCATGCCCTGGAACAGTTGAGCGTCGCCAACACCGCCGGCACCCAAGCGGTGCATGGAGTTGGCGAACAGGTCACGCTGGTCGCCATAGATGGCGTTGCTGCTCGTCCACCGGGCATACACGTAGGCGGCGCTGTAGTACTGATAGTCCATCAGTTTCAGCGTCGACAAAGGGTCGAGACCATTGATCTCCCCCCAGAACCGCCCGTCGACCTGGATGTTCATGCGCAAGGTCAGCTGGCCACTGGGCAGTTCGCCGTCGACCCGCACGCGCAGCAGGTCGTCGATGCGCGACTCGGCCCAGGCGCGGCCGCGCAACGAGTACCAGCCCGGCAGGTGGTAACCGATCAGGCCCAGCGCCTTCAGTTCGCCGGTGGCGGTCGCTTCGGTGATCGGCCAAAGATGCACTTGGTTGGCGGGGTCAGCCCCGCCATTCAGATAGTAGAGCCTGTCGTCGTCGGCCCCGGTACCGCCAAAGGTCTGTCGCACGCCGTTGTCCTGGCGTTCATCGATGCGCAACTCGCCACCCCAGTTTTCGGTGACGGCACCGGCGGCAGCCGTACCGCAGCAGCTGGCAACGCACAGCAGCGTGGCGCCGAATCGGAGCAAGGGTCGGCAGTGCATGGTCATGGCATCACCTTGTGAACACGTGGTCTTGAGTCTGCGCACCCACACGTTGTGAAACGCTTAGGCGATCCGGGCGAGCGGCAGCCGCGGGCGGCTGCGCACCCGTTGCATCCGAAGTGCCGGCCACAGCCCGACCAGCGCCAGCGCCAGCGTGCCCGGCAGCGGGACGACGCCGATGTCGGTGACGATGAGTTCGGGGTAGTCGATGCCGTTGGCCGAGACCAGCGTCCACTGTCCCACGTAGGGGGTGCCGTCCGGGTTGAAGAATTGCACCGATTCGAGCGTCGAGGTGTGATCGAACATCGCTTCACTGCCGATGTCCAGGCCAGTGTGGTCGATCAGTTCAGCGTACAGGTTGTAGCTGGTCATCAGGCCCAGCATGATCTGCACCGGAAACCCCTCGAACGCCAGCACGTTCTCTCGGAAGCTGTGCGTTTCGCTCACATGCTTGGAGATCTCGTGCTGGTAGTCGTTGTCGTTAAACACCCGATCCGCCTGGACGGCCAGCTCGGCGTCCAGCCACGTGTGGCCGTTCCACTGGTTCCGGGTCGCGTCGCCGCGAAGAAAGCTGCTTCCGAATCGGCTTTCTCCTGCCAGGCTACCCTGGGTCTCCCCACTGCGGTCGATCCAGTTGACGAAGATCTGGGCTTGGGCCAGGTAACCAAAATTGACGCCGTTCTGGATATTCAAGGGATAGTCGACCGAGTTCGCATGCAGCTTCAGAGTGCCCGTCGTTTTCCAATCGAACTTGATGACGCCGGAGATCACATTGCCGCTCGAGTTCTGGGCGTACACGACGTCGTTGACCGTTGCCTGCGACCACCCGAAGGCCTGAACGGAGCCCGAGCTCATCAATTGGGCTTGCACGCGGGATGACGACACCAGGTCCAGCGGGCTCGACGAGGAGTCCACTGACTTGTGCGCGAGGGTCACCCTGCCATTGCCATCTCCTGGTGCCAGGTAGATGAAAGCGTCGTTGCCCTGCCCGGACTCAGCCCATGAGACCAGACTGCTCCCCATCCGAATCCCGCCAGAAGCCTCAAATTGGGACTCGCCGCCCATCGGCACGCCGCCCAGACCGCCGACCACGACATCGGCGCTGGCCGGCAAAGGCACGACGACGGCCAGCCACGCCAGCAGACACCAGCAGATTCCGCCCGGGAGCAAACGATGAAGCTTCATGGGTGCGTCCTTCAGTTCTTGGGCTGCTCGACGAGGTGCCCGGCCTACGCAGCGTGGACGGGTTCTACCCCTGGCAGCGTTATGAAGCTGTTAGGACCCTGACCCGAGCGGCAGCGGCTGAGACAGGCCCGCCAGCACAACCCGGTTGATCGGGTGAGCCTGTTCGAACGCCGCCCGCGTGGCCGGCAGCACGTCGGGCATGACAGCGTCGGCAATCCAGCGCCGTGCCACCTGCAGGCAATCGCCGGCGGCCGCTTCGTCGCCAGCCGCCTGCAGCGCGTCGGCCAGCGTCAACCAGGCCTCGGGAACGTAGACGCTGGCCAGTAGACCCTTGGTCAGGTCGCGGCGCAGACGCCGGGCCCAGCGCTGCGCGCGTGCCGGCACGGTCTGACGGGCGAGCGGCAAGGCAGCGAGCAGCAGGCTGCGCGCGGCACCGTGGGCGCCGCTGACACGACAGCGCTGTTCCAGCAGCAACAGCTGCTGCAGCGCTTGACGCGGATCACGTTCCCAAGTCGCCCATTCGCGATAGAGCAGGGGCACGTCGCGCAGCGCGGCCGCGGTTTCGCCCAACTTCAGCAACCGGCCCTGCAGCGCCGCCGTCGGGCCCTGCTGGTGCACGGCCAGGCGCAGGCGCACCAACAGCACCATGGCCTGCACCTGCGGCAGCAGATCGTCCAGCGGCAGCACCTGCAGCGCCTGTTTCGCCGCCGCCAGTGGGCCTTCGTCGACCAGCGTCAGACGCAGCGAGGTATGCGCCGCCAGCGCCAACGCCCGTACCGACGGGCCGTTGTGCGCCGGGTCGTCGTTCAGCACCGTCTGCAAGGCCTGCAGTGACAGGTCGAAGCGACCACGGTACGCCGCCAGCCGCGCCAGGTTGACCGCGTTGGTGTGGCTGTGGGTGCTGCGCAGGCCCATCGTGGCGAAGGCCCGGTGCGCGTGTTCAGCGGCGCCAAGGGCCAGCAGCGTCTCACCCGCATGGGCGGCGATGACACCCAGGTTGGCGTTCAGGTGCGCCTGCTCGGTCACGTCGGCCATTCGCGTGGCCATCGCCACCGCCTGCGCCTGGGCCTGCAGCGCCTGCGCGTGCCGGTTGTCGATGTACAGGGCATAGGCCAGCGCAGCACGCGCCTGCAGCGCGCGCTGCGGGTCGGCCTGATCGGGCAGGCGATCGGCGCTGTCACATGCGGCCTGCAGCGCCACCACGGCATCGGCCGCCCGACCGCTGAGCGCCAGCGCGCGGCCATGCAGCACCTCGGCCTCGAACTGGGCGCGCGTGCCGGGCATCGCCTCGTCGAGCGCTGCAGCGCCGACCACCAGCGCATCGTCCACCTGGCCGAGGTTGAGCAGTGCCTCACAGCGCAAGGCGTTCAGCCGCGTGCGCTGCGCCGGCCCGCTGGCCTGCGAGAGCAGTGCGTCCAACTGCGACAGCACGGCCGCAGCACCTTGCCTGAACATGCGGGCTGACAGGGCATGGCACAGCGCGTCGAAACGCGCCGCGTCGTCGCCGCCCTGTGCAGCGGCGTCGGCGACACGCTGAAGCAGTGCCTCGGTTTCTTCGAGCCGGCCGGCCTGCCGAGCCTGCTGCGCGGCCTCGCGCAGCGCCAGCGCCGCCTCGGGCCAGGCTTGGGCGCCCAGCCAGTGTTCGGCCATCCGCATTGGTGGGGTATGGCCGTCGCCGGCCAGCGCACGTGCCAGCGTCAGATGCAGCAGCTGCAGTGCCGCACCGGGCAGTTCAGCCAACACCGTCTCGCGCACCAGGTCATGCGCAAGCTGTCGACCTTCGACGAGTTGCGCCGCCTGCAGTTCGGCGAAGGCCTTCGCCAGCGTGGGCAGCGACAGGCCAGTGACCCGCGCTGCGATGTCGGGCTGCAGGCCTGCCGGCACCAGGGCCATCCATTGCGCCAGCGCGCGGGCGGTTTCACTGGTCCGTGCCAGACGCCGCGCGATCAGCGCCTGCGCCGCCCGCGACGCCGGCCAGGATGCCTGGGCCGGCCGCCCGCCGAGCAGCCAGTCCTTCAAGGTCTCGAGCGTGCAGAAGGCATGTCCACCGGCATGCCGGTACAGGCTGTCGGCCAGCGCCTGGTCCTCAGGCGCAGCGTTGTGCAGTTGCAAAGGGTACTGCAGCGAGTCCACCAGCGCCCGCACATCGTTCAGCGTCAGCCGGTCCAGCACCACAGGCTCGATGCGCTGCGAGTCACCCAGCCAGCGCTGGATCTCGGCCGCCGCACCTTCGCCGGGCCGCGTGGCCAGGCACCAGCGCAAGGCATGCGCACGATCATCAGCCAGCAGCCACTGCAGCAGTTCGAGCGATGCTGAATCGGCCTGGTGCAGGTCGTCCACGCCCAGCGCCCTGAGGCCCTGCGCGACGCAGGCGCCCAACATGGCCTCGACAGCACGCCACAACAGCAAGGTGCTGGCCGGCGCCGTCGACGCTGTACCGAAGTCAGCCGACAGCCGCGCCAGCTCGCTGCGAACCGGTACAGGCAGCGCGGGCGCAAAACGTTCGTTCAGGCGGCCCAGCAGACCGCTGACGGTGGCATAGGGCATGCCCGCATCGCCCGGCCGCGCGCGATGCACCAGGCCGCCGTCATGGATCACGATGAAGTCCTCCATCAGCCGGGACTTGCCGATGCCGCCCTCGCCCTGCAGCAGCACCCCGCGCCCGGCGTCCCAGGCCTGCTGCATGCGTGCCCACGCCGACTCGCGACCCACCCGTTGTGGCGGACGCAGCAACGCCGCCGGCAGGACCGCAGGCGCGTCCTGCGGTGGCGCAACGGCGTGCTCCAGCGTGTCCAGCAGCGCCAGCGTCTCGGGTGACGGCCGCAGGCCGAGCTCACGACAGACGCAGCGCTCGAAGCGCTCGAAACTGTCAATGGCCGCCGCGCGGTCGCCGCGCAGGTAATGCAACCGCATCAAACGGCGCCAGGCATGTTCGAAGGCCGGCCGTCGCGCCACGATGCGTTCGCAGCAGGCAATGGCTTCGGCCAGCGCGCCCTGGGCCTCCAGGCGTGCGGCCTGGCCGCTCAGGGCGTCGGCACGGCGGCGCTCGAGCTCGTCGCGCTGACCCGTCAGCCAGGTGTCGAAAGCGCCCAGGTCGCCGAAGTCGTGACCGCCGAGCAGTTCGCCGCCGTCGGGATCGGGCTGTTGCGGGTCGAGGTTGCTGCTGACACCGGGCGCCAGGCGCAGCGTCGCCGCGGTCTCCACCAGCGCATGCCCCACACGGCGACGCAACTGGAACAGGCGCTGGCGCAACGCCAGGCGGGCGTTGGCCAGCGTGGCGTCGGGCCACAGCCAGGCCGCGACTCGGTCACGCGGCTGTTCGCCGTCAAGCAGCAGCAGGCACAGCCAGGCAGCGTCGATGCGCGCCAACGGCCCGTCGGCTTCAGCGGTGCGCCAGCACGGGCGCCCGGTGAGCGTGATTTGGATCTGCTGAGGGAAGGCCTGGTTCATCGATCGGGCAGTTCGCCGCGTGATCAGCCGGCAGCCATGGCATCCGCATGACGATAGCCGGGAAACCGTTTTGTTAGAGTGGTCCGAGCATGAACTACACCACCGAACACCTCATCGAAGCGTTGACGCGCACGCTCTCGACCTACGGCATGAACGTCGTCGGCGCCATCCTGACCCTGATCGCCGGCTTTGCGCTTTCGGGCTGGCTGGCGCGGCTGGTCACCCGCTCGATGCGCAGGGTCACCTCGATCGACCCCGTGTTCCACCCGCTGCCAGGCCGCGCGGTGCGCGTGCTGGTGCTGGCCTTCACGCTGATCGCGGTGCTCAACCGGTTCGGCGTCGAAACCTCGAGCCTGGTGGCCTTGCTGGGCGCGGCCGGGCTGGCGATCGGCCTCGCGCTGCAGGGCACGCTGAGCAACGTGGCCGCGGGCGTTATGATGCTGGTCTTTCGCCCCTTCGGCGTGGGCGACACCGTCAAGCTGGGCGACGAGGTCTACGTCATCGACTCGCTGGGCTTCTTCATCTGCAGGGGTCACCTGCCCGACGGCCCCAGGGTGATGCTGCCCAATTCGAAGGTCTGGGGCCAGACCATCGTCAACCTGTCGGTCACCGATCAGGACCAGCGCCGCATCGACGAGGTCTACGGCATCGCCTACGGCGATGACATCGAGCAGGCACTGACCATCCTGCGCCGCGTGGCCGACGACGAAGCGCGCGTGCTGAAAGACCCGGCGCCGCTGATCCAGGTGCAGAGCCTGGGCGACAGTGCGGTCAACATCCTGTTCCGCGTCTGGACCGCCAGGGCCGACTGGTGGGCCACCAAGCTGGATCTGGTGCAGCGCTGCAAGCTGGCGCTGGAAGCGGGTGGCTGCTCGTTCCCGTTTCCGCAGCGTGACGTGCACCTGGTCGGCACGGCCGTCGACCCGCTTCAGCGTGGCACGTAGAAGGTGGCCTTCTCGCGCCGCGTGCGCGCCTCAGCACCGTCGCCGGTGCTGACCTCGAACTCGATCGCGTGCGCCCGCCCGCGCAGCGATTGCGCCGCTTGCGGCGGCAGTGCCAGTTGTACCGGCCAGGTGCGATTGGCCATCGCCCCCACGTCCAGCCGCGCGGCGCTGCGCAGCTCCAGCCCGGGCAGGCCAGACACGGCAAGGCGGTACTGGCGCGGTTGCTCGCTCAGGTTCGACAGGTGCAGCGTGTAGGTGTTCTCGATCACGCCGCCCTGGATCTCGCGCGCCAGCGCACCCCGGTCCTTGAAGACGTCGACGCTGAAACCGCTGCGCATCGACAGGCTGATGACGAAGGCCCCGCTCACCAGCAGCAACGCCGCGGCATACAGCAGCACGCGCGGGCGCAGTGCGCGGCGCATCATCTGCGCACGCGTCCAGCCCTTGGCCACGCCGTTTTCGGTGGAATAGCGGATCAGCCCCGGCGCATAGCCCATCTTGCCCATCACGTCGTCGCAGACGTCGATGCAGGCGGCGCAGCCGATGCATTCGTTCTGCAGGCCGTTGCGGATGTCGATGCCGGTGGGGCAGACCTGCACACACAGCGTGCAGTCGATGCAGTCGCCCAGCCCGAGGGCCTTGGGGTCGGCCTTGCGCGAGCGTGAGCCGCGCGCCTCGCCGCGGCCGGTGTCGTAGGCGATGACCAGCGAGTCCTTGTCGATCAGCGCGCTCTGGAAGCGCGCATAGGGGCACATGTACTTGCACACCTGCTCACGCAGGTAACCGGCATTGCCGTAGGTGGCCGCACCGTAGAACAGCACCCAGAACCATTCCCAGGGCGTGAAGGCCAGCGCCACCGCGTCGGCCGCCAGCGAGCGGATGGGCGTGAAGTAGCCGACGAAGGTGAAGCCGGTGACCAGGCCGATGGCCAGCCACACCGCCTGCTTGGCACCCTTGCGTGCGAGTTTTTCCAGGCCCCAGGGGGCGGCGTCGAGCCGGATGCGCGCCTGGCGGTCGCCTTCGAGACGGCGCTCGACCCACAGGAAGAGCTCGGTGTAGACCGTCTGCGGGCAGGCGTAACCGCACCACAGACGGCCGGCCACGGCAGTGAACAGAAACAGCGCCAGCGCCGAGATGACCAGCAGCGCCGCCAGGTAGATCAGGTCCTGCGGCTGCAGCAGCAGGCCGAAGATGTGGAAGCGGCGTTCGTTCAGATCGAACAGCACCGCCTGGCGACCGTTCCAGGTCAGCCAGGGCATGCCGTAGAAGACCAGCTGCGTCAGCCAGACCATGGTCCAGCGCCAGCGTGCAAACAGCCCGGTCACTGCGCGCGGATAGACCTTGGCCTGCTTCTCGTACATCGAGACCATCAGCGCCTCGTCGGCGCCGGCGGCGGCCGGAACGGCCAGGATCGGGATCACGGGAGCAGGTCGGGTCTTGTTCACAGGCGAAGTCTCGCGCAGCGCCGCAGGCCACCACGGCAGGGACGATGGCTTAAAGATGCAGAAAGTTTACTGCTTTCAATCGACCCCATGAAACCCAGCCTGTGGCAGCCCGCGCTCAAGACCGGGTGGCCAGTGGCAGGTTGAGCAGCAGGTTCTGCGGCTTCAGCCGCAGTCGCCCCTGGGCGTCGGCCATCAGGCCCAGGTACACGGGCACACCGGCCACGTCGCTGCGCATCTCGGCGGCATCGGCGAACTGCAGCCTGAACAGTCCGACCACCCGCGCCAGCCGCTGATCGTCGACCGGCCTGCCGGCATACAGGTCGTCGAGCAGCGCCGAGGCGTCTGCGTCCAGCCCGACATGCCAGCGCCAGTGCGCATCGTCGATGCGCGGCACGGGCTCGATCGTCACCGCCACGCCCAGCATCTGCTGCACCCAGCGCTGCAGCAGCAAGGCCAGCGGCTTCAGCCCCGAGCGTGCGTTGCCCAGCTTGAACTGCAGGCCATGGCCGACGTCGCGGCTGAGCTGCGCGGTCAGGTCCAGCAGCAGGCTGCTGCGGAACTCGGCCTGGACCGCCTCACCCCAGTAACGTGATTCGTTGTCATCAGCCAGCACCGGCAGCTGCGGTGCCAGTGCCCTGACCTGGGCCTGCGCCATCAGGCGGCCCAGCTCACCCAGGCCCTGGTCCTGCCGGGTCTGCTGCACGGTTTTGGCGTCGGCCGCCAGCACCCTGCCCTGCTCGAAGCTCAAGCGCTGCGGGCGGAAGAACAGCTCGGCCGCGCGCGCCTGCAACGCAACCGCAGGGTCGTCGAGCAAACCCGTGACGATGGCCTGCAGGACCAGGTCGATGAACAGCGGCGGCAGTTGCACACCCTGGTGGAACTGCCCGACCAGCCAGCCCTGCAGCGACCCGGCCGCCTGCAGGCCGTCGCGCAAGACCAGCCAGTGGCGGTAGTTGTCGCGCACGTCGGTGTCGGCCAGCGCATCGAGCTCGGCCGCACGCACCGGACGCAGCGGGTCTTGCTGCAACGCCCGGTGCAGCCGAGTCTCGGCGCGGCACGACTCGGCCACCAGCGCCAGTTCGGGCCGCGCCAGCCAATGCCGCCACCAGGCCGGTGTCGGCAAGCAGCGGCCGTCGGGCCGGCAGTCCAGATGCATGCGGCCGCTTCCGGGCCACAGTTCGATCACCTGAGGCGTCATGCCCGAATTGTGCGGGCAGGCAAGGCTCCGACAGCCGCAGTGGCTGCTTGCTTGTCAGTGGCTGCACGCGAGGCGCGGGCCTGGCACACCGCTTCTGACGCCGGTCGCGCCGAGCCTACAGCCGCTCGTCGCGCAGGTAGTACCAGCGGTACAGCATCTGCTGGCCCAGCCGCCTGAACGGCGCAAAGCCGCGCGAGCGCACCGCATTGAAGACGTTGGGGTACTCCAGCGGCCGCTGGTAGATCGGCAGGTCGAAGGCCCGGTCGGTCTTGCCGGCGATGCGCTGCGCCAGTCGCCGGCCGGCATGCGCCGAGAACGACACGCCGTTGCCGCCGTAGCCCAGCGCGTAGTAGACCGATTCGCGCGTGTCAGGCTGGGTGATGCGCGGCATCATGTCGTGGCTGACGTCGACCCAGCCCCACCACGAATGCTCGATCGGAATGCCCTTGAGCGCCGGAAACTTGCGGTGCAGGCCGTCGACCAGCACCTGCATGTGGCGCGGGTGCGGGGCATCGGCACCGGTGATTGCGCTGCGGCTGCCGATCTGCACCCGGTTGTCGGGCAGGCGGCGGTAATAGAAGCGCAGCGTGCGCGTGTCGGTGATGACCTCGGTGGTGAGGAAGTTGGTGGCCTCGAGTTCGGCCGGCGTCAGCGGGCGCGTCACCAGCGAGTTCGACAGCACCGGCATGATCTTGCTGTCCAGACTGGCATGCAGCCCGTTGCTGGTGTAGCCGCCGGTGGCAAAGCCCACCGCACGTGCGCGCACCGTGCCACCCGGTGTGCGCAGATGGTGCACGCCGCCCCGGGTCTCGAATCCGGTCACCGGGCTGCCGGTGTGCACGCGGGCGCCCAGCGCGCGTGCCAGGCGCTGATAGCCGAAGGCCAGCTTGAGCGGGTGCACGCCGATGCCGTCGGGCTCGTGCAGCGCGCCGAAGGTCTCGGCGTCGTCGACATAGCGCCGCCGCACCTCGTCGACCGACAGCATGTGCGTGTCGTAGCCGAACACCTGCCGCATCACCTGCCCTTCGTTGTGCAGGAATGGCATCTTGCTGGCACGGTGCGCGATGTACAGGTGGCCGCCGGGCTGCGCCTCGCAGGGCACCTCGGCCACCAGCGACTTGAAGGTCTCGAAGCCGCTGCGGATCTCGGCATCGAGCCTGAGTGCCACGTCCTTGCCCCAGCGCGCGATCCATTGTGAGCGGTACAGGCGGCCGCTGGCGTTCTGCCCTTGGCCACCGTTGCGGCTGGTGCAGCCCCAGGCCAGCTGGTTGGCCTCGAGCACGGTGGCCTTGATGCCATGCTCACGCGCCAGGAACAAGGCGCTGGCCAGGCCGGTGAAGCCCGAACCGACGATCGCCACGTCGGCATCGATGTCCTGCTGCACCGGGCCGTCGTCGACCGGCGGCGGGCCTGCAGTGGCCACCCAGTAGGTGGGCGCGTAGTCACGGCCCTGGCCCGGGTTGGGCGCCACCAGCGGGTCGTACTGCGGGTCATAGGCCGCATGGGCAGGCCGGACCGGCGTCGACGGGTTCATCTCAAGCCTTGAACGGTGGGCGATCTTTTCTGAACGCGTTCTTCACCGCGATCTTGCCGCCGCGAAACGTGAAGATGTCGACCATGCGGGCCTCGATGCGCAAGCCGTCGGCGCGCGTGCCGCGAAACGTGCATTCGCTGAAGCCGCGGTCGCCGTGCACCACGTGCACCGCCTCGGTCCACGACGCATCGGCACAGGTCTGCCAGGCCAGCGCAAAACCCTGGCGCACGGCATCGCGGCCGATGAAACTGCGCCCCAGCAGATCGGGGCCGGCCACACCGTGAAATTCACAGTCGTCGGCCATGAACGACATCAAGGCGTCCAGGTCATGGCGGTTCCAGGCGTCGCCGAAGGCAGCCAGGGTTTCGACGGTGACCGTCTCGTGGGGCGTGCTCAAGGGAACTCTCCTGCAAGGTGGAATCGGCAGCCGAGTTTAGGCAGCCCGGGCGCGCATCGATGGAGCCAGACGCGGGCGATCGGCCGGGCCAGCGCGCATAGACTCGGCGCTCGATGCGAACCCCTCGCCACCAGCTCTGGGACGAATTGCTGCGCCTGCCCGACCAGCCGGCGCTGCCGCTGCAGGCCCGGCTGCGCTCGGCGGTGGTGCGCGAGATCCTGGCCGGCCGGCTGGTCAGCGGCGCGGCGCTGCCTTCGTCGCGCGACCTGGCGCGCCTGCTGGGGCTCAGCCGCAACACCGTCACCTCGGCCTACCAGCAGCTGGTGGATGAAGGCTATCTGCAGTCGCGTCCGCGCAGCGGCAACTTCGTGGCCGACGGTGCGCGGCCGTCGATGGCACTGCCGACCGCACCCACGCCGTCGTCGGGCGCCGCGGCCGCCGGCACGCAGCCGCCCGACTGGTCGTCGCGCGTGCTGCGTTCGCTCAGCGGCCGGCCCACGCTGAGCAAGCCTGAACGCTGGCGCGACGACTACCGCTACGCCTTCGTCTACGGCCATCACGACCCGCAGCTGTTCCCGACCGAGGACTTTCGCGAGTGCTGCGCGCGCAGCCTGGCGCGTGCGCAGCTGGCGCAATGGGCGCCCGACTTCGAGACCGAGGACGTGCCCGAGCTGATCGAGCAGATCCGGCTGCGCCTGCTGCCCAAGCGCGGCGTGTTCGCGCTGCCCGAGGAGATCATCGTCACCGTGGGTGCGCAGCAGGCCTTCCACATGCTGGCAGAAGCCCTGCTCGACCGCAGCACACGGGTCGGCTTCGAAGAGCCCGGCTACCCGCATGCGCGCACCGCCTTCGCCTTGCGCGAGCCGCACTGGGTGCCGCTGCCGGTGGACGGCGACGGGCTGACGATCGACCGCGCCTTCGCCGCCGGCGCGCAACCGCCGGACTACGTGTTCGTCACGCCGTCGCGCCAGAGCCCGACCACCGTCTCGCTCAGTCTGGCGCGGCGCCGTGCCCTGCTGCAGCGTGCGCAAGCCGACGACTTCGTGATCATCGAGGACGACTACGAATCGGAGAACCTGCACGAGGGCACGCCGATGCCGGCGCTCAAGAGCATGGACCGCAGCGGCCGCGTGATCTATGTCGGCTCGCTGTCCAAGAGCCTGTCGCCGGCGGTGCGGCTGGGCTACATCGTCGCGCCGCGCGCGCTGGTGGCCGAGCTGCGCGTGCTGCGCCACGCCATCGTGCGCCATCCCAGCGCCTTCCTGCAGCATGCGTACGCGCTGTTCCTGTCTTTGGGCCACCACGAATCGCACGCGCGCCGCGTCAACCAGGCCATGCGCGAACGCCTGCACCTGGCCGCCGAAGCGCTGCGCCAGCACCTGCCCGATTTCCGTTTCACGCTGCCGCAGGGTGGTGCCTCGATCTGGGTGCGGGCGCCGGCATGGGTCGACGCCGCCGACCTGGCGTTGACGGCGCGACGCCACGGCGTGCTGATCGAAGCTGGTGATGTCTTCTTCGCCAAGCCGCCCTACCCCTGCCCGTTCTTCCGCCTGCGCCTGTCGTCGATCGCACCCACCCTGATCGAGCCCGGCCTGCGCGCGCTGGCCGGCGCGGTCGACGAACTGGGCGCCGCGAGGGGTGCCCGCCGCGGCAGCCTGTGAGGGTAAGCCCCAGTCTCTGGCCCCACCGCGGGGTGGGCACTGGCCCTGGCAGCCACCATTGACAGCGGCCACAGTCCGCCCTGCAATCAGACCCCTGCCAGCGCCGCTGTGCAGAACACAAACCGCAGCACCCCGGAGAGCACCCGATGATCCAAAGACGAACGATCGCCACCCTGGTGACGCTGGCCACATTCGGCCTGGCCGGTGGCGCGATGGCGCAATCCAAGGAAGTCACCTTCGCCCACCAGGACATGCTGGTGCCGCTGCGCACGGTGATGGAGTCGGGTGAGCTGGAAAAGGCCACCGGCTACAAGATCAACTGGCGCATGTTCGGCGGCGGCGGCGACGTCATCAAGGCCATGGCCAGCGGTGACATCCAGATCGGCGAAGCCGGCTCCAGCCCGCTCACGGCGGCGGCCAGCCAGGGCCAGGACATCAAGCTGTTCTGGATCCTGGACGACATCGCCGACGCCGAGGCGCTGGTGGCGCGCAACGGCTCGGGTATCAAGAGCATGAAGGACCTGAAGGGCAAGAAGGTGGCCACGCCCTTCGTGTCGACCGCGCACTACCAGCTGATGGTCGGCATGAAGCTCGAGGGCGTCGACCCCAAGACCGTCAACGTGATGAACTTGCGCCCGCCCGAGGTCGCCGCCGCCTGGGAGCGCGGCGACATCGATGCCACGTTCATCTGGGACCCGGTGCTGTCCAGGATCAAGGGCAATGGCAAGGTCATCGCCACCTCGGGCTCGATCGGCAAGAAGGGCTACCCCACCTTCGATGGCATCGTGGTCAACGCCAAGTGGGCGGCAGAGAACGAAGCCTTCATGGTCGAACTGGTGCGCCAGCTGGCCAAGGCCGACGAGGCCTATCGCACGAACACCGCCAAGTGGACGCCCGACTCGGCCGAAGTCAAGGCGGTGGCCAAGTGGAGCAAGGCCGACGCCAAGAACGTGCCGGCGGCGATGAAGCTGTACCGCTTCCTCACGCTGCAGGAACAGGCCTCGCCCGCCTGGCTGGGTGGCGGCGCGGCCAAGGCCATGACCAACACCGCGATCTTCCTGAAGGAGCAGGGCCGCATCCAGGAGCTCAAGCCCAATTACGCCAGCTTCGTCACCGACGTCTACGTGAAGAAGGCGATGGCCAAGTAGCCTGCGCGACGACTGCAGCTCCCGGCAGGGGCGGCCGCCCGGCGCGTCGCCCCTTTTTGTTGTCAGCGCCGACCTGAAAGGATGGCCGATGCCCACGCTCGACATCCGCGACCTGACCGTCAACTATGCGGTCAAGGGCGGCACGCTGCAGGCGCTGGCGTCGGTCAACCTGACGCTGCGTGACGACGACTTCGTCGTCGCGCTGGGTGCCTCGGGCTGCGGCAAGACCACGCTGCTGAACTGCATCGCCGGTTTTCTGCCGCCGTCCACCGGGCAGATCCTGCTCGACGGCCGGCCCGTCGACGGCCCCGGTGCCGACCGCGGCGTGGTGTTCCAGAAACACGCGCTGATGCCCTGGCTGAGCGTGCGCGACAACGTGGCGCTGGGCCTGCGGCTGCGCGGTGTCGACCGCGCCACACGCGACAGCGTGGCGGCCGACAAGCTGGCCCTGGTGGGCCTGAAGGACTACGCCGACCGCGCCGTGTACGAACTGTCAGGCGGCATGCAGCAGCGCGTGGGCATTGCGCGTGCGCTGGCCAACGACCCGGCGGTGCTGTTGATGGACGAGCCGATGGGCGCGCTGGATGCGTTCACGCGCGAGCAGGTGCAGGAGATCCTGCTCGAGGCCTGGGCCAAGACCCACAAGATGGTCTTCTTCATCACGCACTCGGTCGAAGAAGCCCTGTTCCTGGCCACCCGGCTGATCGTGATGAGCCCCAGCCCGGGCCGCATCTCGAACGTCTACGACGATCTGCCCTTCTCGCGCGAGTTTCTCTCGCACCACGACGCGCGCCGCGTCAAGTCCGAGCCGGACTTCATCCGCTTGCGCGAAGAGGTGCTGGCCCTGGTGCACCACCGGGAAACCGCCCATGCCTGACCCCACCGTGAACACGGCTGCACCGCCAGCGCCCGACAGCGCGCCGCCGGTGCCTTCGGCTGCGCCGCTGAAGACCAGCCGCTTCAAGGTGCCCGGCGAAGGCTCGAGCGTCGGCATCAGCGTGGTCTCGATCAGCGTGCTCTTGCTGATGTGGTTCGTGGTGACCAACCTGGGTTTGATCAAGCCGCTGTTCCTGCCCAGCCCGCAGGCGGTGTGGCAGCAGTTCTACGAATACCTGACCGGCACCGCCAACGACAAGCCGCTGTGGCAGCACTTCGTGGCCAGCATGCTGCGTGTGACGGTGGCCTTCTGGGCGGCCTTCCTGACCGCCGTGCCGGTCGGCATCGCGATGGGCGTGAGCCGCGTCGCGCGCGGCATCTTCGATCCGCCGATCGAGTTCTACCGCCCGCTGCCGCCGCTGGCCTACCTGCCGATGATCATCATCTGGTTCGGCATCGACGAAACCCCGAAGGTGCTGCTGATCTACCTGGCCTGCTTCGCGCCGCTGGCACTGGCCGCGCGCTCGGGCATGAAGAGCGCCGCGACC
The DNA here is from genome assembly GCA_016707445.1 of Rubrivivax sp. Lineage (GTDB taxonomy): Bacteria > Pseudomonadota > Gammaproteobacteria > Burkholderiales > Burkholderiaceae_C > Rubrivivax. Next base: position 27,966 of record JADJHR010000001.1, on the reverse strand, counting down.
GAGCAGATCAACGCCGCGTACTCGATGGGTGCCACCTACAGGCAGGTGGTGCGCCACGTGATCCTGCCGTCGGCGCTGCCCGAGATCCTGGTCGGCATGCGCATCGCCATCGGCTTCGGTTGGACCACGCTGGTGGCCGCGGAGATGGTGGCGGCCAACGTCGGGCTGGGTCAGATGGTGCTCAACGCGTCCAACTTCCTGCGCACCGACATCGTCATCATGGGCATCATCGTGATCGGCGTGGTGGCCTACCTGTTCGACCTGTTCATGCGGTGGGTGGAGGTTAAGCTCGTGCCCTGGAAAGGCCGCATGTAACGCATGAGAAATCCCTTTGAACGCTGGTTGCCGCTGTGGCGCGATCCCGCCACCTGGCGCGCCGACCTGATGGCCGGCCTGACCGGCGCGGTGGTGGTGCTGCCGCAGGGCATGGCCTTTGCCACGCTGGCCGGCGTGCCGGCGCAATACGGCCTTTACGCGGCCATGCTGCCGTGCATCGTGGCCGCGCTGGCCGGCTCCAGCCGGCTGATGGTGACGGGGCCGGCCAACGCCATCTCGCTGACCACCATGGCCTTGATCGCGCCGCTGGCCGAGGTCGGCTCTGACCGCTACATCCACCTGGTGCTGACGCTGAGTTTCCTGGTCGGCACGATGCAGATCCTGCTGGGCGCCGCGCGCGCCGGCATGCTGGTCGACCGGGTGCCGCACTCGGTGGTGGTCGGATTCACCACCGGTGCCGCCGTGCTCATCGTCAACAGCCAGATCGGTCACCTGCTGGGCATTGAGCTGCCGCGTGGCAACACGGTCTGGACCAACGTCGGCAACGCGATGTCGCAGATCGGCCAGTCGCACGTGGCAGCGGTGATCGCGGCCGTGGTCACGGTGGCCGTCGCCATCGCCTGGCGGCCTTACAACCGTCGCATCCCGGCGATGCTGGTGTCGCTGCTGGCGGGCACGCTGGCGGCCACGCTGGTGGCGTGGGTGGCGCCGAGTCTGCCCAAGCTGGCCACGGTCAGTGCCGTGCCCAGCGCGCTGCCGACGCTGTCGATGCCCGACCTGTCGATCGAAACGGTGCGCAGCCTGTTCGGTGCCACGCTGGTGATGACGCTGCTGGCACTGACCGAGGCGGTGGCCATTGCCAAGGCGGTGGCGCTGCGCCACAACGACGTGCTCGACGGCAACCGCGAATTCCTGGGTCAGGGCCTGGCCAACCTGACGGGCTCGTTTTTCTCGGCCATGCCTTGCAGCGGCTCGTTCAACCGCTCGGGCGTCAACGTGCAGGCGGGCGCGCGCACGCCGATGGCCGCCGCCAGTGCGGCCGTGTTTCTGGGCGTGATCCTGTTGTTCGTCGCACCCTGGGCCGAACTGCTGCCGTTGGCGGTGATCGCCGGGCTGCTGCTGGTGGTGGCCTCGGGCCTGATCGACCGGCGCGAGATCGTGCGCGTCTGGCGCGAAGAGCCGGCCGAGAGGCTGCCGCTGGCGGTGACCCTGGTGTGCACCGTGACCTTGTCGCTCGAATGGGCCATCTTGCTGGGTGTCGTCAGCGCGGTGATCGTTCGACGTCGATTCCCGCGTCTGCCCCAATAGGCCCGGTGCTGCCAGGGTCCTAGCATGGCGGCACCGCAACTGCCGGAGCGTCGCATGTACCCAGGTCGCCATGCTGTCGAACACCCGGAGCAACCGGCCATCGTGATGGCCGGCAGCGGCATCCGCGTGAGCTACGGCGAGCTCGACCGCCGCGCCAACCGCATGGCGCATCTGCTGCGCGCCCAGGGGCTGCAGCGGCTGGACCACTACGCGGTGTTCATGGAGAACCACCCGCGTTATGCCGAGATCTGCAGCGCCGGTGAACGCACGGGCCTGTACTACACCTGCATCAACAGCTTCCTGACGGCCGAAGAACTGGCCTACATCCTCGACAACTGCCGCGCCCGGCTGCTGATCACATCGGCCGCCCGGCTCGACGTCGCACGCCAGGCGCTGGCGCTGTGCCCGCGCATCGAGCGCTGCCTGGTGCTCGACGCGCCGGGGCTGCAAGAAGGCCGGGAGCAGGACTACGAAGCCGCGCTCGCGGCCCACCCCGACACGCCGCTGGCACACGAGCGGCTGGGCGCGGCGATGCTGTATTCGTCGGGCACCACGGGTCGGCCCAAGGGCGTGCTGCGTCCGCTGCCCGACGAAGCGCCCGAACCCGGACTGCCTTTGTTCGCCTTCCTGAACAAGCTGTGGCATGGCCGCGCAGGCATGGTGCACCTGTCGCCGGCACCGCTGTATCACTCCGCACCGCTGGCCCACCTGGGCGTGACGCTGCGCAACGGCGGCACGGTGGTGGTGATGGAACGCTTCGATCCCGAACAGTTCCTGGCCCTGGTACAGCGCCATCGCATCACCAGCACGCAGATGGTGCCCACGATGTTCAGCCGCTTGCTCAAGCTGCCCGCCGATGTGCGCAAGCGCTACGACCTGAGCTCGCTGGAGGTCGTGATCCACGCCGCCGCGCCCTGCCCGGTGCAGGTGAAGGAACAGATGATCGACTGGTGGGGGCCGATCATCCACGAGTACTACGGCGCCACCGAGGGCCTGGGTTTCACCGCCTGCGACAGCGCCGAATGGCTGGCCCACCGCGGCAGCGTGGGCCGGGTGCTGCTGGGCGAATTGCACGTGCTGGACGACCAGATGCAGCCCAGCCCCAAGGGGCAGCCGGGCGAGATCTGGTTCAAGACGGCCTCCCCCTTCGAGTATTTCAACGACCCCGAACGCACCGCGCTCACGCGCTCGGCCGATGGCAGCATGAGCACGGTGGGCGACATCGGCTACGTCGACGACGGTTTTCTGTACCTGACCGACCGCTCGACCTTCATGATCATCAGCGGCGGCGTCAACATCTATCCGCAGGAATGCGAGAACCTGCTGATCACGCACCCGCTGGTGGCCGACGCCGCGGTGTTCGGCGTACCCAACGCCGACCTCGGCGAAGAGGTCAAGGCGGTGGTACAGACAATGCCCGGTGTGCCCGCCGACGGCAGCACGGCGCAGGCGCTGATCGACTTCTGCGCCGAGCACCTGGCACGCCAGAAGTGCCCGCGTTCGATCGACTTCATCGAGCAGATGCCACGCCTGCCCACCGGCAAGCTCTACAAGAAGCCGCTGCGCGATCGCTACTGGGCAGGGCATGCAAGCCGCATCGTCTGACCCGATGCGCAACCCGGCATCGCGGCGCTGCTAAGCTGCGGCCATGATCAAGATCGTCGTGCGCTGGGTGCTGCTGGCCGCCGCGCTGCTGCTGGTGGCCAACCTGAATGCGGGTGTCAGCGTGTCGAGCTTCGGCGCCGCGATGGGCGCTGCACTGGTGCTGGGCCTGCTCAACACCCTGGTGCGCCCGGTACTGGTGCTGCTGACATTCCCGGTCACGCTGCTGACGCTGGGCCTGTTCCTGTTCGTGATCAACGCCTTGATGTTCTGGTGGGCCGCGTCGCTGTTCAGCGGCTTGACCGTGGCCGGCTTCGGTGCTGCGCTGGTCGGATCGCTGATCTACAGCGTGTGCGGCATGGTCATCGACGTGGCGATGGAACGTTTGTTCAACGGCCGCGCGTAGCCAGGTCGGCCAACGGCGTCTTGGCGCCCGAGTCACCGGCGCCCAGGCGCTGGATCAGCTGGCCGAGCGCGCCTTCGAGCTGTGTCAGCGTGCCCTCGTCCAGCGCCGCCAGGGCCTGCGGCAGCACGCCCGCCATCGGCCCGGGGGCCCGGCGCAAGGCCCGGCGACCCTGCGGCGTCAGGTGCAGCTGCACGGCGCGCCGGTCGATGCCCTCACGCCGCGCGTCGATCAGCTGCTGGCCCACCAGGGCCTTCACGAACGAGCTGGCGGTAGGCTGCCGCACATCGAGCGCGCGCGCCAGTTCGCTGACACCGATGCCCGGCCGCTGGCTGATGACGTGCAGGGCCCAGACTTGCGCGCCCGACGCACCGGCCAGGCGTTCGACCTGCTGGAAGTGGGTCTTGACCGCGTTGAAGACGATGCGGAACTGGCGCAGCACGCGGCCCGCGTGGTCCGGCGCCGGGTCGTCGGTCGAGACAACAGCGGGCATGGCCGGGCGCGGCCGCGCAGGCAGCTTCTGAACGGGAACCTGGGGCATGGTGGGCGGGCCTTGGAGGGGCAGCGCACCAGGCTTGTCGCCTGGCAGGCTGAGACGATGGACGGCTTATGGCGCGATCAATGGAGATGACTTGTCGAGTTCGAACCAGCCGTGCTCAAGGCGTCTTGCCATGCCAGCGCTGTGACGCCTGGCGGACCACCTCGGGCAGCAGGTGCTCGCGCGCCTCGACCTCGCGCAGCCAGGCGGCGTCGTTGCCGTCGCCCTGCACTTCGCGGCGCAGCAATTGCAGGCCTGCTTCGGCCTGCAGTTCAGCGGCGTGCCAGCCCACCCGCTCGAAGCTGGCCAGCACCTCGTCGCGCAGCACGCGGTGTTCGCCGCTGCCCGGGTCGACATAGGTGCCGTCGAGTCCGAAACGACATGCCTGGAAGCGGTTGTAGGTGTAGGGCAGGTAGTCGTCGCGGTCGAGCTGGAAAGGTTTCTCGACGCGGATCCAGCGCGCCAGGCACTGGATGTAGGCGGCCAGCGCGGCTGCCTTCTCCACCGTCAGCGGCGTGTCGAGCACCCTGACTTCGATGGTGCCGAACTCGGGCTTGGGCCGGATGTCCCAGTAGAAGTCCTTCATGCTCTTGACGACCCCGGTGCGCTTCATCTTGTCGAAATAGGTCTCGAAGTCTTGCCAGGTGGTGACGAAAGGCGCGTTGCCCGAAAGCGGAAAGGCGAACACCGAATTCAGCCGCGCCGAATGAAAGCCCGTGTCCTCGCCCTGCACGAACGGCGACGACGCGGCCAGCGCGATCAGGTGCGGGATGTAGCGGCTGATGCCGTGCAGCAGCACCAGCGCCTCGTCGGCACTGGGGCAGCCGATGTGCACGTGCTGGCCGAACACGGTGAACTGCTTGGACAGGTAACCGTAAAGCGCCGACAGCTCATGAAAGCGCGGCGCTTCGAAGATGCGCTGCTGCGGCCAGTGCTGGAACGGGTGCGTGCCGCCGCCGCACAAGCGCACATCGAGCTGATCGGCACTGTCGACCAGTGCGTCGCGGATCTCGCGCAGTTCCGACAGCGCTTGCGCATGGTGGCTGCAAATGCCGGTCGACATCTCGATCATGCTGCGCGTGATCTCGGGCTTGACCTCGCCCGGGATGCGCCGGCCCTTCATCAGCCGCATCAGGTCGGCCGCGGCAGGGGCCAGGTCGTGGTCGTGGCTGTTGACGATCTGCAGCTCGAGCTCGACGCCCAGGCTGAGCTCACCCGAACGGGCAAAGGCTTCGAGGCTCATCAGGACTCCTGGCGCCGACGGCGCGGCGAATCACCCACTTCGCCGGCAAAGCGCAACGCCAGCTGCACCGCGATCGGGCCCACCAGTTCGAGCAGGGCGATGCTGGTCAGCACGATCGGCGCCGCCGTGCCGGCCAGCTGCGGCGCAGCCTGCATCAGGTCGCTGAGCATGACCAGCGCAGTGGCAGACAGCGGCGTCAAGGTGATCGACAAGGCCAGCCCCTGGCGCAGGCTGCAGCGCGACCAGCGCGACAGCACCAGCACCGCCGCGGCCTTGCCCAGGCCGCGTGCAGCCACCAGCGCCAGCGCCGCGATGCCGCCGGCCACCAGCACCTGCGGTGACCACGACGCGCCGACGATGATGAACAGCATCAGCACCAGCACGCCGCCTGCGGTGCCGAAATGGCGCGGCCAGACCCAGGGCCGCTCGGTGGTGTTGCGCAACAGCAGGCCGGCCAGCAAGGGCACCAGCAAGGTCGACAGCTGCAGCCAGCGCGCGGCCATCACCGCCAGCACCACCAGGCCGAGCAGCAGCAGCACCGCGTTCTCGTCGCGCAGGTCGAGCCGGCGCGCCGCCAGCGCCACCGCCCCCGCCAGCACGGCGGCCAGCAGCAAGGAGCCGAAGAACGACTGCGCCAGCACCGTCAGCGCCGCCAGCACATGGGGCTCTTGCCCGGTCACCCACCACAGCCGCAACACGCTCAGGGCCAGCACGGCATACAGCGTGTTCATCGCCGTCAGCAGCGCCATGCGTTGTGTCACCTGGCCTTCGGCGCCGAGTTCCAGCGCCACGCGCCCGGCCACTGCCGCTGAGGCCGGCATGGCCAGGATGGCGCAGGTGGCGGCCGTGGCGGGCGACTGGTCGAGCGCCAGCAGCGCGGCCGCCACGGCCAGTGCGCCGAGCAGGGCCTCGGCCAGGCTGGTGGCCAGCAGGCCGGGGTTGCGACGCAGCCAGCGCAGGTGCACACGGCTGCCGATCTCGAACAGCAGCAGCGCCATCGCCAGGTCGACCAGCACTCGCGCGGCGCCGCTCAAGGGTTGCGGCGCGCCCAGGCCGACGGCTGCGGCCACGCAGCCGGCCGCGGTATAGCCCACCAGCCGCGGCAGCCGCGTCGTGCGCGCGATGAACTCTCCGGCCAGCGCGCCCGCCACCAGCATCGCGGTGATCACGAACAGGGCTTCCGGTGGATGCGCCAGGATGGCCAGCCAGCGCGTGGCCATGAAACCGTCCGGGCTCATGCCGGCCTCCTCGTGCGTGTGGTGATCGACGCCGGGGCCGCTGCCCCTGCGATCAGGGGATACGGCCCGAGGAAGCGGCCGCGCTCAGCACCTTCGAAGCACCGCGCGCGCGACAGCGGACAGGGGTGAAGGATCCGATTTGCATTGGCCTCAATCTATATTGCATCGAGGTCTATGTAAAGGCGATCAACCCGAAACCCCAGACGACCTGGGGCCGGTGCCCGGGCAGACTACTTCGTATTGTCTGACCAGGGCTTGGATTTCCACAGCGCATTGAACTCGGCCGTCGCCTTGTCCAGCCGGGTCTTCCAGGTAGTCCATTTCGGTGAACTGCTGCGCCATCTGCTTCTGGAACTCAGGGTCGGCGGCGACGGCACGCAGCGCCTCGGTCAGTCGACGCTGCACGTCGGCCGGCAGACCCACCGGTGCCACGATGCCACGCTCGGAGCTGAAGACCAGCTTCACGCCCTGCTCGGTGAAGCTGGGCACATCGGGGGCCAGCCGCGAACGCCCGGCACTGGCCTGCGCCAGCACGCGCATCTTGTTGCCCATGGGCATGACTTCGCCCAGGTTCATGCCGGCGATGACGATGTGGCCGCCCATGACCGAATTGCGCAATGGGCCGGCGCCGTTGAAGGGCACATGGTTGAGTTGCGTGCCGGTCAGGCGTTCGAACAGCACCATCGCCAGGTGGTCGTCGGTGCCGTTGCCGGTGGAGCCGTAGCTGAGCTGGCCGGGGTTGGCCTTGGCGTCGGCAATCAGATCGGCCAGCGTCTTGTACTTGCTGCTGGGCAGCACGCTGAAGTCACTGGGATCGCGCACCAGGTTGGCGATGTAGGCGAAATCACTGCCCTTGAACTGGGTGCGGCGCTCGATCGGCAGCGTGACCAGGCCGGGCATGTTGGTCATGCCCAGCACGTAGCCCTCAGGTGCCGCCTTGGCCACATAGGCCAGGCCCAGCTCGCCCGAGGCACCGGGCTTGTTGACCACCACCACCGACGTGCCCAGCTGCTTGCCCAGGAACACGGCCAGGCTGCGCGCCGTGATGTCGGTGCCGCCGCCCGGGGCAAAGCCCACGACGATTTCGATCGGGCGCTCGGGCCATGCGGCCAGGGCCGGCGCACTGGCCAGCGTGAGCGCGCCGAGCGCAAGAACGACGCTGCGGCGTGTGCCCGACAGCAAGCTTGAAAAGCGGTTCATGGTGTCTCCTGTTGAATCGATGGACGTCTTGAAAATCACTCGGCCCGGGCGGGCACCGTGGGGCAGCCCCAATCGGCCCAGAGCTTGGCCACGGCGGCGTAGTCGTCGCGGCCGTAGCCCGCGGCGGCGGCCATGTCGTACACGCTGTGCGAGCCCTGGATGGCAAACAGCGGCACGCCCAGGGTCTGCGCCAGTTGCAGCGCCAGCACCGAGTCCTTGCGCGCGGCGTCCAGCGGCATGCCGCCGGCGTAGTCGCCTTGCACGATGCGCTCGGCGTAGCGGTAGGTCAGCGGCCGATGCAGGCCCATCTGCTTGTCGGACAGCAGGGCGATCAGCTTGTCGCAACTGACGCCACTGGCCGTGGCCAAGGCGCCAGCTTCGGCGACGACGACCATCACCGCATGCGCGACCGCGTTGTTGATCACCTTGGCGGCCGCACCCGCGCCGCTGGCGCCGAAGTAGGTCTGCTTGGTCGCGATCGCGTCCAGCACCGGCTGCGCGCGGCGAATCGCGTCCGGCGATCCGCCCAGGGCCAGCGATGCAGTTCCCGCCTCCATCTGGCTCACGCCGGCCATGATGGACGCGTCGACCATGTCGATGCCGTAAGGCGTCAGCAGGCGTTGCGCGGCATGGATGTGTTCGGGGTTCACGGTGCTGGTTTCGAGCACCACGCTGCCCTTGGGCAGCTGCGGCGCGATCTGTGCGAGCACGGCCTGCGAGATGCCGGGGTTGGGCAGGCACAGCACGACGACCTGCGTGCCAGCCAGGTCGGCGGGCGCTTCGATGCGCGTCGCGCCGAACTCGGTGCCGGCACGCTGCAGGGCCTGTTCATCCAGGTCGAACACCTGGGTCGGAAATCGGCTGCCGATGCGCCGGGCCAGCGGAAATCCCATGTTGCCCAGGCCGTAGATGGCCACTTTCTGCGCGATGCTCATGGTGTCTCTTGATGTGCGGTGGATGGAAGGCGCTGCAGGGTCGGCAAGGCCGGGGCCGCGCGCCGGGTCGGGTGCGGGCCTTACTTGGCGACGGCCAGGGGGTGCTCGTGCAGGCCGAAGTACATGCTCTTGACCTGCGCATACATGCGCAGCCCGTCAATGCCCTTCTCGCGGCCGATGCCGCTGTTCTTGAAGCCGCCGAACGGCGTGCTGACGACCGACTGCTTGTAGGTGTTGATCCACACCGAGCCCGCCTCCAGCGCGCGGCCGATGCGCCAGGCGCGCTTGAAGTTCTCGGTCCAGATGCCGCAGGCGAGGCCGAACGCCGTGCCGTTGGCCTGTGCGATCAGGTCTTCTTCGTCCTTGAAGGGCAGCACCACCAGGACGGGACCGAAGGCTTCTTCCTGGCAGGACAGGGCCTGCGCATCCAGGCCGTCGATCACCGTGGGCAGGTAGAAGGCGCCCTGGTCGAAATCACCGCCTGTGGGGGCGGCGCCGCCACACAGGATGCGGCCGCCTTCAGCGCGTGCGCGGTCCACGAACGCGGCCACACGTTCGCGGTGGTGAAACGAGGCCAGCGGGCCCATTTCCACGCCATCGGCATCGGGCAGGGCCAGGCGCAGGCCACGGGCACGCGCGACCACGGCGCTCAGCACCTGGTCGTAGATGCCGGCTTCGATGAACAAGCGCGAACCGGCCACGCACGACTGGCCGGCAGAGCCGAAGATGCCCGCCACCACGGCGGCCACGGCATGCTCGAGGTTGGCGTCGGCAAACACCACGTGAGGCGACTTGCCGCCCAGCTCCAGCGCGGCAGGCACGAGCCGGTCACCGGCCACACGGGCGATGGCGCGGCCTGATGTGGTGCCGCCGGTGAACGAGATCATGCGCACGCCGGGGTGGGCCACCAGGGCTGCGCCGACGTCGGCGCCACGGCCCTGCACCACCTGCAGCAGGTCCTTGGGCAGGCCGGCGGCCAGCGCGATGCGGGCCAGCTCAGGCGCCAGCAGGGGCGAATCCTCGGAGGGCTTGAGCAGCACCGCGTTGCCGGCCGCCAGCGCGGGGGCGACCTTGGTGGCGTCGTTCATGATCGGCGAGTTCCAGGGCGTGATCGCGGCCACCACACCGAACGGCTCCAGCACCGTCATCGACACGTAGTCGCCGCGCGAGGGCGTGACCTCGCCTTCGATGGTTTCGCACACGCCGGCGTAGTAGCGAAAGCTGCCGATGGCCGAGTCCACCATGCCGCGGCATTCGCCCAGCGGCTTGCCGTTGTCCTGCATCTGCAGCCGCGCGAGCAATTCCTTCTCGGCCTGCAGGCCGTCGGCGATGGCCTGCAGCACCAGCGCGCGCCGGTGCGGCAACAGCGACTTCCAGCCCGAGTGACGAAACGCGTGCCAGGCACGCTCGACCATGGCGTCCAGTTCAGGTCGCGTGGTCACCGCGACGCGGGCCACTTCGGCGCCGGTGGCGGGGTTGGTGCTGATGATTTCCTGGGCTGCGCCGGACGGGGCCATGAAGGGTCCTGGGATCAAATGGTGTCGGCAGTCTAGGCAGCGCGCAGGCGAATCACAACGAGCACGTTGTCGCCAAGATCGGCGATAGAACTATCGATAACAATGCCGCCACCAATCCCATCCCCATGAGCCCCAGCAAAACGTCCGGCGCCACGGCGGGTGCCTTCCCGCATGCCTTGCTGCCTGCGCAGGTGGCTGCGGTGATTGCGGCCATCGAGACCGACATCATTCGCGGCCGCATCCTGCCTCGCAATCGCCTGATCGAAGACCACCTGATGGAGGACTACGACGCCAAGCGCCACGTCGTGCGCGCGGCACTGACTGAGCTGCAGCGGCTGGGCGTGGTGGTCAAGCCACCGCACCTTGGCGCGCATGTCCGGCGTTTCGACGAAAGCAGTCTGCATGCGCTGTACCAGTTTCGAGCCGTCTTGCATGGCGCTGCGGTGGCGATCATGCCCTTGCCCGTTGACGCTGCACGTCTGGCGGCAGTCGAACAGTCTGCGCAGGTGCACGGCCAGGCGGTGGCCAGCGGCGATCTGATCGCCATCCATCGTGCCAACATGGCCTTCCACCGCCTGTTGTTCGGGCTGTGCGACAACCCGTATCTCGAAGAATCGATCCGGCTGCACGACTGGATCAGTTTTCCGGCGCGCGCCTACGGCATCGCCGATCCGCAAGCGCAGCAGCTCGCATGCGCCGAGCACGCGGCCATGGTTGCCGCGATCAGGGCCTGCGACCGCACGCAACTCGATGCGCTGACGCGGACGCACATGAACCGGGCGCGCGCGCTGTATGTGGAGAAGTTCCTGGTGTGTTGAGGCCGCGCCCAGGGTCTCAATGGATCGCGTCATTGCGTGCAGTCTGCAATGTCTCGCGGCGCACCGCGAGGGTGCTTTCACGTCCGAAAACACGCACGACGGTGCACCTCCGGACTACACATCCAGGTCATATGAATGACCAAGTTGACGGATTCACGGGTAGCCATTGAGGGAATGCGGGCGGGCGCCCCCCCCCCGCCGGCCCGCCCCGCCCACAGGGAGAGATTCAATGGGTAGTCTTGGTTCACGGGCGAAGCAAATGGCCTTCGCGGCAGTGGCGATCCCTCCCCCGCCTGGCCCGGGGCCAGGCCCCGCCCACCAGGCCGCCCAGCCGTGGCCGGGCCAGGCCGGGCCCGCACCGGGTCCTACCCGCGGCGGGCCCCCGGGCGAATCGCCGATGCTGCCCAAGCCGGCTCGGACATCGCCAACCACCCGAACGCGAACAAGCCGATCGGTACCGGCCCCTTCAAGTTCGTCGAGTGGCAGAAGGGCCAGTACATGCGGTTCGACCGCTACCCGGACTATCGCAAGCCCGGCCGTCCCTACCTCAACCGCATCGTCGCCCGCTTCATCGGCGACGGCGGCACCCGCGCTGCCGCACTGGAGACCGGCGAGGTGCAGATCGGTGGCTTCAACTCGATCCCGCCGCTCGACGTCAAGCGCTTGCAGGCGCTGCCGGACATCGCCGTCACGGCGAAGGGTTACGAGATGCAGTCGCCGATCGTCGAGCTCGATCTCAACACGCGCGTCAAGCCGTTCGACAACGTCAAGGTTCGCCAGGCCGTCGCCTACGCGATTGATCGCAAGTTCATCATCGACAACGTCTGGTTCGGCTTCGGCAAGGCCGCGACCGGCCCGATCAGCTCGAACTTCAAGGCCAACGGCCTCTACACCGCCGACGTCAAGAGCTACAACGTGGCCAACGGCGTCGAGCTCGCCAACAAGCTGCTCGACGAGGCCGGCTATCCCAAGAAGGCCGACGGCACGCGCTTCGAGATCACCCACGACGTCACGCCATACGCGGGGGACGGCGCCGCTTGGCGGCCCCCAGCGGGCGCCGCCCCCAGTCGGCATCAAGGTCAACCTGCGCTACGAGGACGTGCCGACCTGGCTGCGCCGCGTCTACACCAGTTACGACTACACGATGACGAGCAACTGGATCCAGACGCTGGCCGACCCGGTCATCGGCGTGCACCGGCTCTACCACTCGAAGATGATCAAGCCGGGCACGGTGTTCGTGAACGAGACAGGCTGGAGTTCGAAGGCGACCGACGAGTTGATGGACAAGGCCACCGTCGAGATCGACCAGAAGCGTCGCAACGAGCTCTATCACCAGTTGCAGAAAGACATCGTAGACGCCTCCCCGATCATCTACGTCATGGAGCTCGATTTCCTGACCGTCTCCAACAAGAAACTGCAGGGTTGGCTGGTGAGCCCGCTCGGCCTCTACTCGGCGTTCGATCAGGCCTGGCTGGCCAAGTAGGCGCGACGGCGGGCGGCTCGCGATGAGCGGCTTGATGCGAGGTGTGCGCTACGTCGCGTGGCGCCTGGCGCTCGGCGTGGTCACGATCCTGGTCATCGTGGTGCTCAACTTCGCGTTGCTGCACCTCGCGCCGGGCGACGCCGCCGACGTGCTCGCCGGCGAGGCCGGGGCGGCGACGCCGGAGTACATGGTCCAGCTGCGCCAGAAGTTCGGCCTCGACCAGCCGACCTACGTGCAGCTCGCCGTCTACCTCAAGCGCGTCGCCACGCTCGATCTCGGCTATTCGTTCCGGCATGGCATGGCCGTGACGGACCTCATCCTCGGCCGGCTCGGGCCGACGCTGCTGCTGATGCTGACCGTCTTCGCCATCTCGGTCGGCAGCGGCATCGCGCTCGGTGCGGTGGCGGCGCGAAACGTCAACCGCTGGTCCGATCACATGCTATCGATGCTCGCCATCGTGGCCTACGCGACGCCGGTGTTCTGGGCAGGGTTGATGGCGATCGTGGTGTTCTCGATCAAGTTCGGCTGGTTTCCGACCAGTGGCATCGAGCAGATTGGCGCCTTCAACGAAGGCTGGACCCGCATCGGCGATATCGCGCATCACTTGGTGCTGCCGGCGCTCACGCTGTCGCTCTTCTACATCGCGCTCTACACGCGGCTGATGCGCGCCTCGGTGCTCGACCAGTACGCGATGGACTACGTCACCACCGCCCGCGCCAAGGGCTTGACGGAGCGGCAGATCGCCCGCCGCCACGTCCTGCGCAACGCCGTGCTGCCGGTGCTCACGATGGCCGGGGTGCAGTTCGGCGGCCTGCTCGGCGGTGCCGTCGTCGTCGAGACGGTGTTCGGTTGGCCGGGCCTAGGCCTGCTCGCCTACGAGTCGCTGTTCGCGCGCGACATCAACCTGCTGCTCGGCATCTTCTTCATCTCGGCCTGCCTCGTGGTCGTCGTCAACCTGCTCGTCGACCTTTCATATTCATTGCTCGATCCGCGCATCGAGCTGAACTGAGGCTGATCCGATGCGCGCCTTCCTGAAGCGTTTCGTCCGCCACCGCCCGGCCGTGCTCGGGCTGGTGATCCTGCTGGCGGTAACCGCCTTCGCGCTGCTGGCACCAGCGATCCATCCGGCGAGCCCCTTCAGTCTCATCGGCAAGCCGTTCCAGGCGCCGTTCGGCGAGTACCTGTTCGGCACCGACCAGCTCGGCCGCGATCTCGCCGCCGCACTTCTCTACGGCGCCCGCACGACGCTCTTGATCGGCCTCGTCGCGACGGCCATCGCGGTGCTCGTTGGCGTCACGATCGGCGGCCTCGCGGGCTACTACGGCGGCCGCATCGACTCGTGGCTGATGCGCCTGACGGAGATCTTCCAGACGATCCCGTTCTTCCTCTTCGCGATCCTGCTGCTGGCGGTGCTGACGCCGTCGATCGGCAACGTCATACTCGCCATCGCCGTCGTGTCTTGGCCGCCGATGGCGCGCCTCGTGCGCGGCGAATTCATCGCCATGCGCGACCGTGAATTCGTGCTCGCCTGCATCTCGATGGGCATGAGCCACTCGCGGATCATCCTGCGCCACATCCTGCCCAACACCTTGTCCTCGATCATCGTCACCGCCTCGCTGATGGTGGCCACGGCGATCCTGATCGAGTCGAGCCTGTCGTTCCTCGGCCTCTCCGATCCGAACGTGATGAGCTGGGGCTTCATCATCGGCGCCGGCCGCACCGCGATCCGCTCGGCGTGGTGGGTCTGCGCCATCCCGGGCATCGCGATCCTGCTCACCGTGATGGCCATCAACCTGGTCGGCGAAGGCCTCAACGACGCGCTCAACCCGCGCCTGCGCACGCTATGACCGACGACGAGAACGTGCTGTCGATCGAGGCGCTGACCGTCGACCTGCCGCCCTGGGCCGACCGCCCGCATGCAGTGGAAGGCGTAAGCCTCGCGCTGCGCCGCAACGAGATCCTCTGCGTGGTCGGCGAGTCGGGCTCAGGCAAGTCGGTGATGGCGCGTTCCGTTCTCGGCCTGTCGACGTCGCGTCACGTGCAGCCCAGCGCCGGCCGCATCCTGTACGCCGGCGAAGACCTGCTGAAGGCCGCACCCGAGCGCATGCGCGCGGTTCGCGGCAGCCGCATCGCCATGATCTTCCAGGAGCCGATGACGGCGCTCAACCCGGTGCTCACCATCGGTCAGCAGATCGAGGAAGCGGTGGCGGTGCACGTGCGCATCTCGCGCGACGAGCGACGACGCAAGGTGCTCGACATGCTCGCTGCCGTCCAGCTGCCCGACCCGGCACGAATCCACGCGGCCTATCCGCATCAGGTCGGGTGGCCAGCGACAGCGCGCGATGATCGCGATGGCACTGATGCTCGAGCCCGACATCCTGATTGCCGACGAGCCCACCACGGCTCTCGACGTCACCACCCAGGCGCAGGTCCTGGCGCTCATCCGCGAGATGCAGCGCAAACGGCAGATGGCGGTGCTGTTCATCACCCACGACTTCGGCGTCGTCGCCGAGATCGCCGACCGCATCGCCGTGATGCAGCACGGCAAGCTCGTCGAGCACGGGCCGGCGGCCGACATCCTCGAGCGACCGCAGCATCCCTACACCCGTGCGTTGCTGGCGGCGGTGCCCGACCTGGCGTCCGCGCCGGCGCGGCACGACTTCGATTCGGCGGAGGTCGCGCTCAAGGTCAGCGGCCTGCAGAAGTCCTATCGCAGCAAGGGCATCTTCCGTGCGGCGGCGACCAAGACGGTGCACGCCGCGAAGGACGTCGCGATCCAGATCCGTCGCGGCGAGACCGTCGGCATCGTGGGCGAATCGGGCTCGGGCAAGTCGACCGTGGCCCGCTGCATCGCCCGGCTGGTCGAGCCGGACGCCGGCGAGATCCGGGTCGGCGACGTCGATTTCGGCCGCCTGTCCCAGCGCGCGTTGCGACCCAAGCGCAACCGGATCCAGATGGTGTTCCAGGACCCGTACGGCTCGCTCGACCCGCGCCAGTCGGTCGGCAGCCTAATCGCCGAGGGGCCGCGCATTCACGGTGCGACCGCCGAGGCGTCGCGCCAGCGCGCGATCGAGCTGCTGATGCTCGTTGGCCTCGATGCGCGTAGCGCCGATCGTTTCCCGCACGAGTTCTCGGGCGGCCAGCGCCAGCGCATCGGCCTGGCGCGCGCGCTCGCGCTCGAGCCCGCCATCCTGGTCGCCGACGAGCCGGTGTCGGCGCTCGACGTGTCGGTGCAGGACCAGGTCCTGCGCCTGCTGGCCGACATCCGCGAGCGGCTCGGTCTCTCGGTGCTCTTCATCACCCACGACCTCCGCGTGGCCGGGCAGGTGTGCGACTCGATCGCGGTGATGCGCTACGGCGAGATCGTGGAGTTCGGGCGCACCGAGACGGTCTTCAACGCGCCGGTTCATCCCTACACACAGGCGCTCTTCGCCGCCGTTCCCGGCCGCGACTGGAGCCTGCGCCGTTCGGCCGCCGCGAAAAGGCAGCACCCATGAACCTTCCCGCCTCCCCCTTTCACGACACGCCGCTCGCCACCTTCGCGCGGCGCCTGCGCTCGGGCGAAGCGTCGGCGCTCGGGGCCACGCGCAACCTGCTCAGGCGCATCGAGACCCTCGACGCGAAGCTCCACGCGTACACCTTCGTCGACGCGGAGCGGGCGCTGGCGCGCGCCGCGGCGCTCGACCAGCTGCTCACGGCCGGCGTCGACCTCGGGCCGCTGATGGGCGTGCCGATCGCGGTGAAGGACCTCTTCAGCGTCGACGGCATGCCGACCACCGCGGGCAGCGACGTCGACATCTCCGACCTCGTGCCGCCGCAGGGCCGCTTCGTCGACCAGCTGCAGCGCGCCGGCTGCGTGATCCTCGGCAAGACCGCGACGACCGAGTTCGCGCTCGGCGGCTTCAACCTCCGCCGGCCACCCCCGTGGAACCCGTGCGACCTCGGCGTGCCACGCATGACGGGCGGCTCCAGCCACGGCTCGGCAGTGGCCATGGCCGCCGGCCTGTGCGCCTTCTCGTTCGGCTCCGACACCGGCGGCTCCGTTCGTTGGCCGGCGGCTCTGTGCGGCGTCGTCGGCTACAAGTCGACGACCGATCACTGGCCGCAGGACGGCATCTTCCCGCTCTCGCGCGCGATGGACAGCATCGGCGTGTTCACGTCCTGCGTCGCCGATCTGCGCGTGGTGCATGCCGCGCTCGCCGGCGTGTCCGTGGCTGAAGCGCCGCTGCCGTCGCAGCTCGTGCTGGCGTTGCCGGGCGCGCATTTCTTCCAGAATATCGAGCCGGAGGTCGAGGCCTGTTTCACGCGTGCGGTCGAGCTTCTGCGCGACGCCGGCGTGGCCATCCGCGAGGTCGCCTTGCCGGAAGCAGCGGAGATCGAAGAGGTCTTCGGCCGGCTTGTCACCGCCGAGTGGCTGGCCTTCGTCGGCCGCGATCGATTCCTGGCCAATGAGTCGATCATCGATCCGGTGGTGGCGGCGCGCGTGCGTGGCGGCCTTGAGCTGCGCGCCGACCAATACGTGCGCCTCGCGTCGCGGCAGCAGGCGCTCACCACCCTGATCGGCGAGCGCGCCGAAGGCATCGACGGCTGGCTCAGCCCGACGGTCGTCAAGCTGCCAGCGCCCTGCACCGACTTCCGCGGCGTCGACGACGTCGCGGCCTGGAACCGGGTGACGACCCAGAACACGCGCCCGGCCAACTTGTTCGGCCAGTGCGGCATCTCGTTGCCGATGCAGCATCTCGGCGCCCGCTGGCCCGCCGGACTGCAGCTTTGCGCCGCACCGAGCCACGATCGCCGCCTGCTCGCGGTCGCCGCGACGATCGAAGCCATCATCGGCCGCGCAGCGGCACTCGCGGGTTGAGGCTCGCCGCCTCGCCGACCCTGATTCGAATCCCACAGACCGCCATTGGACCTTCCATGCATCTCGCCCGCTTTCCCCGAATTCGCCTCGGCCATGGTCCGACGCCGTTGGAGCCGATGGACAACCTGACGCGGGCGCTCGGCGGCGCGAACCTGTGGATCAAGCGCGACGACTGCACCGGGTTGGCCTCCGGTGGCAATAAGACGCGCAAGCTCGAGTTCCTGATGGCCGAGGCCTCGGTGCAGGGCGCCGACACGGTGATCACGCAGGGTGCGACGCAGTCGAACCACGCCCGCCAGACCGCTGCCGCGGCCTGCAAGCTCGGCATGAAGTGCGAGATCATTCTCGAGGACCGGACCGGATCAAAGGAACACGATTACCGCGAGTCCGGCAACGTGCTCCTGGACAAGCTGTTCGGCGCCCGGATTCGCGTCGTCGCCGGTGGCAGCGACATGGCCGCCGAGATGGACAAGGTGGCCGTCGAGGTCCGTGCCGCGTCGGGCAAGCCGTACATCATTCCCGGCGGCGGATCCAACGTCACCGGCGCGCTCGGCTATGTGAACTGCGCGCTCGAACTGGTGTCGCAGGCCAACGACCTCGAGCTCAAGATCGACTGGGTGGTGCACGCCACGGGGAGCTCGGGCACCCAGGCCGGGCTGGTGGCGGGCCTGCAGGCCATGCACTCCGGCATCCGTGTGCTCGGCATCGGCGTGCGCGCGCCCCAGGCGGCCCAGGAAGGCAATGTCTTCAAGCTGGCCCAGAAGGTCGCTGAAGCCATCGGCGCCGCGGGCACCGTCGCCCGTGGTGATGTCATGGCCAACTGCGACTACGTCGGCCCGGGCTATGGCATGCCGACCCCGGGCATGGTGGACGCCGTGAAGATGTTCGCGCGCAACGAGGGGATTCTTCTCGACCCCGTGTACTCGGGCAAGGGTGCCGACGGCCTTATCGACCAAGTGAAGAAGGGCATCTTCAAGAAGGGCGAGAACGTCGTGTTCCTGCACACCGGCGGCTCGGTCGCGCTGTTCGGCTACGAGCACGCGCTCGCGCCGAGTCTCTGAGCGCGGCGCGCCGGTCCTGAAGCGCTAAGTCTCATGACCCAGGCGGGTCACCCTTGTCAACCCAAAGTAGAAATGTCCCCCTTCGCACCAGATAGAGATGTCCCTTGAGGGCGGCGGAGGTCAGGGCCGCTTTTGCGTTGCGGCGGGCTGCGCAGGGCCAAGCCCGGAGCGGCCCGCCGCAACGCGCGCCGCCACGATGGGTGGTGTATCTGGTCGATAGACGCCGTGTGCGCGCTGGCTGTCCTGGAACGCCAGTTCCGACTTCGAGGGCCAGCCGCTCGCGCTCAGGGTCGGCGGCCCTGCGCAGCGGCTTGAGTTTGTCGTCCAGCGTCTTGGCGTCAGCTCCTTTGCCCCGGCTCAGGTGCTCATGACAAGCGAATTGCCGGTGCCGCAAGCGCCGCCCGGTAACTCAGGCCGAGTTCGCCGTCAGCATGCTGCACGATGTCGACCATCGCGCGCGCTGCTGGCGCGTGCGGCTGAGCGGGCTCGATTTGCAGCACCTTGCCCTCGAAGCGGCAAGCACCCTGGGCGCTGAGTTGACGCTGGTGGTGCAGCGCGCAATCTGCGCAGCGCCTGGCTCGTGCCGCGCCAGGGCTGGTGCAGATCAGCCGCCTCGCGCGGTGCCACGGCGAAGCGCCGGTTGTGCTGTTGCAAGTACGTGCCCAGCCATTCGTTGGCTTGCTCGATGCCTGCGATGCCTTGCAGCCGCAGTGCTTTGCACAGGCGGTCTTGCAGCGTCTGGAACAGCCGCTCCACCCGGCCCTTGGCTTGTGGCGTGGGCGCAGATGGGCTCGATGTGAAGCTGCAGCAACGCGCTCGAACTGCGTCGGCTTGGGGTCTTCGGGGTCGGATTTGGTGAAGATGCCGTGGCGGTCGCTGTACAGGGCCAACGGCGCGCCGTGGCGCTGTACGACCTCGTGCAGCACGGCGAAGTACGCCTCGGTGGTTTCCTGTGGCGAGAACTTCGCGCCAAGCACCTGGCCTGTAGCGTCGTCGATGAAGGCGATCAAGCAGCACTTGTCAGCACGGCCCTCGAACCAGTCGTGGTGGCTGCCGTCGATCTGCACCAACTCGCCCACGCAGGCGCGGCGCTCGCGCGGGCTGTGCACGCGCTTGGCCCGGCGCAGCCGGGCCTTCCACAGCCCGGCTTCGATTATCCAGCCGCGGAGCGTCTCGGTGCTGTAGACAAAGCCGGATCTCGCGCCAGGTCTCGCGCGCCAGCTCGGGGCCGAAGTCGGCGTAGTGCTGGCGCACCAGCGCGACGAATTGCTCGCGCTCCAAGGGCGCGATCCGCCGGTTGCTCGGAACGCCGCGCTTGCGCGAGACCAGCCCCGCTGGCCCTGCTCGCGAACTCGCCGGCACAGCCTTTTGACCTGCCGTACCGATATACCCAATACCAGCGCAGCCTGCGCTTGGCTCATCTCGCTCGCCACCAGCCGCTGCACAACCGCGTACCGCTGCGCTTCCTTCTGACTCATCAGCCTCTCCCCCATCTCGCACACCTCTGTCTCCTCGCTGCTCGCAAGGGGACACTTCTATCTGGGGCGAAGGGGACACTACCGTTTGGGGCTCACACAGGCGGGTCACCCTGGATGATGGAAGACACTGGCGAGTGTGCGGGCCAGCGCGGGTAGAGGTTGGTCGAATTTTTGATGGCACTTTGGACCGCGATCGCTAAGTTGACCCGCTGCCGACCACTCGTACCCAGGATTGCCTGCGAGCGTTGCCCAGACCCTTGCGGGTTTGGGCGCGCCTGACAGCCCACATTAAAGAGAGCCGCCGGGCGTGCCCGGCAGGCCGTTGGTCGGCGGCACCTGCCCTGGCTCCGCACGCTTGTGATTGTTCTTCAAGCTGCAGGAGGCTGGCAATGGATTTGACCGCTATGCACAAGCGCGTCATCGCGCTGGATGTGCACCAGGCCAAGATCACCGCCTGCGCCGTTGTCGAACATGACGACGGCCGGGTGGAGGTCACCAAGCGCGACTTCGGCGCATTCAAGCGTGACCGCCGCGCCCTGGCGCAGTGGGCGCTGCAGATCAGGCCCGAGGTGGTGGTGATGGAGAGCACGGGCGTGTACTGGAAGAGCCCGTTTGCGGCGCTGGAGGCGGTGGGGATCATCGCCTGGGTCGTCAACGCGCACCACGTCAAGACCGTGCCGGGTCGCAAGACCGACATGGCTGACGCGCAGTGGCTGGCCACGCTGGCGCGCGCGGGTTTGCTGCGCGCCTCGTTCATCCCACCGGTGGACTTTCGCCAGCTTCGCCTGGTGGCGCGCCAGCGGCAGAAGCTGGTGGGCATGTGCAGCGCCGAGAAGAACCGGCTGCACAAGGTGCTGGTGGACGCGGGCATGCGCATCAACGTGGTGGTGGCCGACATCCACGGTGCCAGCGCACGGGCCATGGTCAAGGCCCTGATCGCGGACAAGCCCATGCACGAGGTGCTGGACTGCAAGGGCCGGCTGCGGGCCAGTCGAGAAGAGTTGTTCGAGGCCTTGAGCACCGAGCAGTTCAGCGACGTGCACCGCTTCGTGGCCGAGGAGATCATGCAGCATATCGAGCAGATCGAGCAGCGCATCGCCCGCATGGACCAGTACCTGCTGCAGGGCCTGCAACCCTGGCAGCCACAGCTCAGGCTGCTGCAGACCCTGCCGGGCATCGACGAGCAGGGGGCGGCCATGCTGCTGGTGGAGATCGGTGCGGACATGAACGTGTTTGGCAGCGCCCAGCGTCTGGCGTCGTGGGTGGGCATCTGCCCGGGCAACAACGAGAGCGCGGGCAAACGCAAGAGCGGGCGCATCCGCAAGGGCAATGCCTGGGTGCGCCGGCTGCTGTGCGAATTCGCCCAAGCTGCGGCGCGTACGCGCTGCGCGCTCAAGGCCAAGTTCGAGTCGCTGGCGATCCGCAAGGGACACAAAAAGTCCATCGTGGCGCTGGCGCACAAGATGCTGCGCACCATCTACGCCATGCTCTCCAGTGGCACGCACTACAAGGACAAGACCGTCGATTACGAGGCCTTGAGCGTGGCCCGCAATGCACCGCGGTGGATGAAGATGCTGCGCAAGCATGGCTTCATGACCGAAAGTGCAGCCGCCTGATCCGCCGCAGCCGCGTTATTAGCCTTGTGGCCGGCATCAGGCCAGGCGTTTGTGCGCTCGGCGATTGCTGTCTTCCACATTAACTGCAGCCGCCTGATCCGCCGCAGCCGCGTTATTAGCCTTGTGGCCGGCATCAGGCCAGGCGTTTGTGCGCTCGGCGATTGCTGTCTTCCACATTAATGGCCGCGTGGAGCGACGACCTGGGCAGGCCGTCGGTGAAGATCATCGACATCGAGAGCAAGCGGGCCTGGCTCGCACCGCGTTCATCTTGCGTACCAAAACGCCACGCGATACACCTCGGTCGAGATTCGAACGGTCGCGCACAAAGGGCTCGAAGCCTTCTTCGCGACGGGCCCGAAGGCCTGGATTCAGCCTGCACACGCGAGCAAGCTGCTGGCTGATCGCGACCTAAACACTGCGAGGCGCGAGCGCACGTCGCCTACCCGCTTGGGCACTTCTTTCCAACTTGCTCAGCCGCCACTGAGCGCCAGCACGATGGCAACGAAGTCGTCTGGTTGCAAGACATGTCCGAGGTCGCGCATACCTCGACCGTTGATGAAGATGCGCATGTTCGGCCGCAGCCGATCTTGCTCATCGACGACGCGAAAGCGTAGGCCGGGGTAGCGGCGTTCGAGGTCAAGCAGCAGCGCAGCCAGCGTCTCGCCGACGGCCTCGACGTGCGAGGCCTTCGTGTAGGACCGCAGCGCCCCTGGAATCAGCACCTGCATCGCGCCGCCCTGACCTGCCGGTTCACGGTCACCTGAGTTCGGCCACTTCCACCGCGTAGATCTCGGGCAGATGGCGGGCGATGTTCATCCAGCGCGCGCCTTCCTCATACCCGATCCAGAGTTCACCGCTGGTGGTGCCGAGGTACAGCGCGGGGGCCGGTCGCGCGTCCACCGTCATCGCCTGGCGCTTCACCGTCCACCACGCCTGGCTCGCGGGCAGGCCCTGGTCCAGCCGTTGCCATGTCTTGCCGGCATTGCGCGTGACGTAGGCGGCAGGGCGACCGTCAGGGCTGGTGCGCGGCCAGACGCTCGTGCCATCCATCGGGAACACCCAGGCCGTGTCGGCGTCGCGCGGATGGACGACCATCGGGAAGCCGATGTCGCCCACGCGCTTGGGCATCTTGCGGCCGATGCGCTGCCAGGTATCGCCGGGGCGATCGAGCCGGTAGATGCCGCAGTGGTTCTGCTGATACAGCCGATCGGGATTGCTCGGACACAGGCGCACACAGTGCGGGTCGTGAAAGGTGACGGTGGCCGCGTCCATGCCTTCGACCACCTCCATGCCCTTGATCAGCGTCGCCCAGCTGCGCCCGGCGTCGTGCGACTCGTGCACGCCGCCGCCGGACATCGCAAAGTAAAGATGCTTCGGGTCGCGCGGGTCGATGAGGATGGAGTGCAGTTTCGGTCCATCAGGCGTGCCGTCTTGCGCCGAGCCCATCCACTCACGGAACTCGGCGCTGTCGTTGACCGCCGGCAGCGGCGCCCAGGTGTTGCCGCCGTCTTCGGAGCGGAACAGGCCTTGCGGCGAGGTGCCGGCGTACCAGCTGTCGCACTCGCTGGCGTGGCCTGGCGTCAGCCAGAAGGTGTGCTCGACAGAACGTGGCGGCAACGCACTGGTTGGCTTCGCGAACGCGGGCGGCTGCCGGGCTTCTTTCCAGGTGCGGCCCAGGTTGGTGGAGCGAAACACGGTGGGCCCGAGGTGGCCGGTCCTGGCCGCCGCCAGCAGCGTGCTGCCATCGCGCGGGTCGAGATGGACATGGCTGATGGTGTGTCCCAGAAAATGCGGTCCGTCAGTCGTCCAAGTGCGCCGCGTGTGGTCGGCGCAGAAGAGCCATGCGCCCTTGCGCGTCGCCACCAGCAACACCAGGCGTGACGAAGCTGCGGGGGTGCCGCGGGCCGCGGCGGCCTTGGGTACCGGGGAGCGGGTCGCCGATGGGTGCATGGTCTTCTTCCGTCGAGGCTGCAGCGTGCAGGGGGTTGAATTCGCTGAGTCGCTCGCAGAGCATCAGCCGCGCCGTGCCGCCTCGATCGCGGCGATATCGATCTTTGTCATCGACATCATGGCCTCGAAGGCTCGCTGGGCCGCAGCGCGATCGGGGTCGGTGTACGCTGCCGTCAGGGCGCGCGGCGTGATCTGCCACGACAGACCCCACTTGTCCTTGCACCAACCGCACGCGCTTTCCTGGCCACCGTTGCCGATGATCGCGTTCCAAAGGCGGTCTGTCTCGGCCTGATCGTCGGTCGCAACCTGGAATGAAAAGGCCTCACTGTGCATGAACTGCGGGCCACCGTTCAAGCCGAGGCACGGAATATCCATCACCGTGAACTCCACCGTCAGCACGTCGCCTTCCTTGCCGGCGGGATAGTCGCCGGGCGCGCGATGGACCGCGCCCACAGCACTGTCCGGGAAGGTCGCGGCATAGAAATGCGCGGCCTCCAATGCGGTGCCGTCGTACCAGAGGCAAATCGTGTTCTTGTTCACCACTGCGGTTCTCCTGTTGTTGTCAACGCAGGACAAAGCACACCTCGCCGTCAGACGGCCTCAAGCCTGCAGTTCGAACACGAAGTCCATGCAGACCTGGTCGCTGCAGGCGCTCCAATGTTCGGGATCGAGGTAGACCAGCCACAGGTAGTTCATGAGGTTCGGCCTGTGGGTTCGGGGTTGTCAGCCGGGGATCTCGGGCTCGACCAGCGTCGCCAGCTGGGTCAGCGATTCCTGCCAGCCGAGGTAGCACATTTCCAGGGGGATGGCATCCGGAATGCCGCTCTGCTCGATGCTGAGCTCGGTGCCGCACATGACGGCCCGCAACGTGACCGTGACCTGCAGCACCCCGGGCAGACTGGGATCGTCGAACTTGTCGGTGTAACGAATCAGTTCGTTCGACTTCAGCTCGAGATACTCGCCGCCGAACGAGTGCACAGTGCCGGAACCGAAGTTGCGGAACGACATCCTGAAACGGCCGCCGGCTCTGGCCTCCATGTGGTGGACGGTGCATGTGAAGCCGTAGGGCGAAATCCATTTGCTCAACGCCTCGGGTTCGAGAAAGGCGCGATAGACCTTCTCGGGAGGGGCACGCAAGACACGGTGCAACTTGACGGTTCGGTCTGACATGGCGGGTTCCTCGGTATGGGTCTTGAGGGTTGGGCTAGAGCTTGGACGGACCGGCGTTGACCATCCAGCCAACCCCGAAGCGGTCAGTCAGCATGCCGAAGCGTTCGACCCAGAAGCTGGCGGCCATCGGCATGGTGACCTTGCCGCCTTCGGCCAGCGCATTGAAGGCGGCTTCACCGGCGGCGATATCCGCGTACTCCAGTGTCAGGCCAACACCGCGATTGCCGCTCGGGGTGCTGCTTTCGGTTCCAGGCGGTCTGTCGGCCGCAAAGAGCTGGCCGCCGGCGGGCAGGCTCAGGGCTGAATGCATGACGCGCTTGTGGTGCTCCGCAGGAAACTGCTCGGCCATCGGCGATTCGCCGTAGGTCAGCGTCATGTTGATGCTGCCACCGAGGGCAATTTCATAGAAGCGCATCGCTTCGGCACAGTTGCCGTCGAAGCCAAGGTAGGGGGTGAGCTTGGTCATGCAAGTCTCCAGATGGGTCGCTTCAAGAGGGTGGGTTTTCGATTTGCCGGCAAGGAGACGACGAATGGTTTCACCAGATTTCGACAGCACCCGAGAACATTTCGTCAGCCGCCCAGTTCGTCCATCGCGGCCGGCACCAGGTGGTTGCCGGGCAGCCTGGCGTCGTTCTGACCGGCGATCTGCGGCCAGTCGGACGACCTCGTCCGCGCCGCTTCTGCATGCACCGCCGCGACCGCAGCTTGCAGCGCAAAGGCACCAAGGCCGCTTAGGCGCAAGGCGCCTGCTGCCAATGCCGCACCTTCGGCGATGGCTTCGGCAGATCTCCTCGATGACCGCGGTCATCCCGCCAAGCTGGCTGAGATATTGGCCTGCTGCCGAACCCGCTGGTGTTCCGGCGGCGACGGCCAGCCTGCGGGCAAGGGCAGCGGCGCTCCGACCAGATTGTTAAGTGGCCCGCAAAATCGTCGGTGGCAGGTGCGGGCTTCTGTGGCCGGGCCCTGCTGGGCAGCTGCTACAAATGTCGGGCGCCTGAAGGCTCTTAGAGGATCAAGCGTGACACCGGCTGGGCAATCCATCAGAACTGGCAACGGCTGCCCAAAGGACAACAACCACCTAGCAGGGGAGCTGCTAGGTGGTTGTTTCCACTATATTTTCTGGTAGGCCCTGGCAGGCTCGAACTGCCGACCAACGGATTAAGAGTCCGCTGCTCTACCAACTGAGCTAAGAGCCCGAAACTTCGACGGTCACGTGGTGGGTCGTGCGTGACTCGAACACGCGACCAACGGATTAAAAGTCCGCTGCTCTACCGACTGAGCTAACGACCCTCTCCGCAGAGCCTTAAATTATAGCCAGGAAAATCCAGGCCTCAGCCCGGCCGCGGTGCCAGCAGTTGTTCGATCGCCTCACCCGCGGCCACCAGGCCGAAGGTGGCGGTGACGGTGACACTGGAGCCATAACCGGCGCAGGCCAGCGCGGCACCGCTGGCCGTGGCACCGGCGATGTCGCAGTCCACCGCAGCCGGGCGTTGCACGGCCTCGCGCGAAAACACGCAGCGCAGGCCGATGCGGCCCTGGCGTGCTGCCGTGCCGGCCTTGCGCAGGCGCTGGCGCAAACTGGCCAGCAGCGGGTCGTGCGTGGTGTCGGCCAGGTCCTCGACGCTCACAGCTTCGGCGCGGCGCTTGCCGCCGGCCGCGCCCACGCAGACCAGTGGCACGGCGCTGGCCAGCGCCCATTGCGCCAGCACCAGCTTGGCGCTGCTTTGATCGCAGGCATCGATCAGCAGGTCCACCGGCGACGGCAGCAGCGCCGGCCAGTTGTCGGGCTGCACGAAGTCGTCGATCTCCAGCACGCGGCAGCCGGGGTGGATGTCGGCCACACGCTCGGCCAGCGCGCGCGTCTTGGCCTGCCCCAGCGTGCGGCCCAGCGCCTGCACCTGGCGGTTGACGTTGGATTCGGCCACATGGTCGAGGTCGAACAGCTGCAGCTCGGCCACGCCGCTGCGCGCCAGCGCCTCGACCGCCCACGACCCGACACCGCCCAGCCCCACCACGGCCACCCGGGCTGCGCGCAGGCGCGCGTAAGCCAGGTCGCCGTACAAGCGGCGCAGGCCGCCGAAACGCCGCTCGAGGTCGGCGCCGGCCAGTTCGGGGGATGCGGGCGATGCAGGCGATGCACTCAAAGGCTGCGCTCCAGTCGCCAGATCTGCCAGCGCAGCGCCAGCACCGCGCCGGCAATGATGGCGGCCAGGGCGATGAAGCTGCCCAGCGCCAGCGTCGACATGCCCGACAAGCCCTGGCCGATGGTGCAGCCCACCGCCATCACGCCGCCCACGCCCATCAGCACGGCGCCCACCAGGTGGTTGGCGGTGTCTTCCACGCCGCCGAAACCCTCCCAGCGAAACTTGCGCGTGGCCAGCGCCATCAGGCCAGACCCGGCGATCACGCCCAGCGTCGACACGATGCCGATGCTCAGCACCTTGCTGCTGTCGCTGAACAGGATCAACCAGTCCAGCGTGTAGGCGACCGGTGCCACGAAACTCAGCGCTTCCATCGCCCGCGAGTTGGTGGCCAGGAAGGATTCTTCCAGCGTCAGCGGGTGCTCGCTGAGATGACCCAGGCGGCCCGACACCCACCAGGCCGCCGCCACCAGCGCACCGATGCCAAAGCCGCCCAGCAGCACATCGGCGCTGCGGCCTTCGGCCCGCAACACGGCAAACAGCACCAGTGCCAGGCCCAGGCCCAGGCCCAGCACCAGGGCCAGGGTTTGCGTCTGAGCACCGGTACCCAGCCAGGGCGCCAGCAGCGTCGGCAGGTCCTGCCCGCGCGGCAGCACAAGGTTCACAGTGTCGACGCTGTTCACGCGCAACACCGCAACCACGCCGCGCAGCGTGGCATAGGCTGCCAGGCCCAGCACCAGAAAGACCACCAGCGCCTTCAGGTTGCCAGCGCCCACGCGCACCAGGGTCTTGCTGGCGCAGCCCGACGCCAGCACCATGCCGAAGCCGAACATCAGCCCGCCCAGCAGGTTGGACAACCACAGCAGGCGCGGCCCGGCATAGATGCTGTGACGGGCTTCGATCCAGCCCAGACCGACCATCACATTGAAGCCGATCATCGCCACACCCAGCGCCAGCACCCACATGCGCATGCGGCTCCAGTCGCCGATGTTGACGATGTCGGCCACCGCACCCATGGTGCAGAAATGCGTGCGCTGGGCGATCGCGCCAAACGCGAGGGCCAGCACGAAGCTGGCCCACAAGACCTGCTGGATCAGGCCAGGAAGTTCGGATTCCTGCATGGCGCGC
>JADJHR010000002.1 GCA_016707445.1 Rubrivivax sp. | reverse complement strand
GATTCTAGGTTCGCACTTCCACTCGATTGCCGCCCACAGGGCGGGCGCTACTTCAGCGACGCCAGGCGTTCCTTGCCGGCTTGAGCGGCCTCGCTGCGCGGGTAGGTCTTGATCAGGTCTTCGACCGTTTTGCGCGCACCCTTGGTGTCCTTCATCTCGGCCTGGCTGTTGGCCAGCGCCAGCAAGGCCTCGGGCGCCCGCGGATGTTCGGGCGCCGCGGCGACAAAGGCACGGAAGGTGGCGATGGCCTCCTTGTAGTCGCGCCGCGCGTACTGCGCATTGCCCAGCCAGTAGCGCACCGAATCACCATAACCGCTGCTCGGAAAGCGCCGCTGGAAGGCGGCCAGTGCCACTGCCGCCTTGTCGAAGTCGCCACCCCGCACCAGCGCCACGGCGTCGTCGTAGCTGCGGCGCTCTTCGGGGTCGGCGTTGAACTGACGGCCATCGAGCGAGACCTTCACCGGTTCGAGCTTGCGCAGCCGGTCGTCCACGGCCTGGCCCAGGTCCTTCTGCAGCTTCTGCAGGTCAGCCAGCGCGCGCTGCGTCTGCTCGTCGCCACCGCGCAGGCGGGCCATGTCGCTGCGCAGGACCTCGAGCTGGTTGTTCAGATCGAGCAGGCTGCCCCGCAGGGCGTTGATCTGCTCGGTCAGCCGCGCATTGGCCGCGGTCAGTTCCGACATCCGGGCCTTGGTCTGCTCGTCGTTCTGCGTCACGCGGGCGCGCAGATCGAGAATCGCCTTGCGCGCCTCGTCGTCGTCGAACAACGCCGCGCGTGCCGGGCCCGCCGCCAGCATCAGCGACAGCACCGACCCCACGATCAGATGCACGCTGTGCAGGTGGCCGCGGGTTGCGGCGGACAGCCGATTCATCAACGGTCCTTGATCTCGGCGCGCCGGTTCTTGGCCCAGGCTGCCTCGTCGCTGCCTTGCACCGCCGGGCGCTCTTCGCCGAAGCTGACGGCTTCGACCTGCTGCGGCTCTGCACCCAGCAGGGCCAGTGCGCGACCCACCGACTCGGCGCGCTTCTGGCCCAGCGCCAGGTTGTATTCGCGGCTGCCGCGCTCATCGGTGTGGCCTTCGACGACCATGTGACGCTGCTTGTTGGCCACCAGCGCCTTGGCATTGCCTTCGATCACGGGCTTGTAATCGTCCTTGATGACGAAGCTGTCGAAGTCGAAAAACACCACCCGCCCTATGCCCGAGCCCGCTGCATCGGCGCCCGGCTGCGCCAGGTTGACCGTGGCCACGCCCGACTGCGGCGTTGCCGATGAGGTACCCGGCGCGCCCGACGAGCTGGACGAACTGCCGCCACCGCCCACCGGTTTGGCGGTCAGCGTCTCGACCGGCGTGTCTGACAGCTTGACGCTGGACGCACAGCCGGCCAGCAAGGCGGCAGCACACAGCGCCGCCAGTGACAGGGTGGGTTTGAGGGTCATCGTTCGCTCCTGGGTCAGGGGGAATCGGAAAGTCGGCGAGATCGCGTCGGGGGCAGGTTCACTTGTTGAACGGGCCCCACGCCGGTTCGAGCATGTCGGCGCCGCTGCTGACCAGGCGCGTCTTGATCTTGCCATCGACCGTGGTGGTCATCAACACGTCACGCCCCTTCTCGCGCGAGGTGTAGACGATCAGCCGGCCGTTGGGCGCAAAGCTCGGGCTTTCGTCGTCGCTGGTGTCGCTCAGCAAGCGCGGGGCGCCGCCGCTGCCGTCCAGCGCCATCGTGGCCAGCTTGAAGGCACCATTGGCCTGCCGCGCGACGTAGGCCATCAAGCGGCCGTCGCGGCTGATGGCGGGGCTGATGTTGTGCGCACCGTCGAAGGTGACGCGCTCGGGGTTGCCGCCGCCGACCGGCACGCGGTAGATCTGCGGGCCGCCACCGCGGTCGCTGACGAAGTACACCAACCGGCCGTCGGGGCTGTAGGTGGCCTCGGTGTCGATCGAATTGCTGGTCGTCAGTCGGCGCGGCGTGCCGCCCTGGCGCGGCATCACGAACAGCTGCGCGATGCCGGCGGTCGACAACGTGACCACCAGCTCGCGCCCGTCGGGCGACCAGGCCGGCGCGCTGTTCGAGCCACGGAAGTTGGCCAGCTGCCGGCGTTCGCCGGTCTGCACGTTCTGGATCCAGACCACGGCCTTCTGCAGCTCGAACGACACGTAGGCCAGTTCGCGCCCGTCGTGTGACCAGGCGGGCGAGATGATGGGCTCGTTGCTGGCCAGCGCCACCTGGCCGCCTTCGCCGTCGGCATCGGTCACCAGCAGCGTGTGACGACGGCCGTTGCGCACCACGTAGGCGATGCGCGTGGCAAACACGCCGGGCTCGCCGGT
Source organism: Rubrivivax sp. (assembly GCA_016707445.1). GTDB lineage: Bacteria > Pseudomonadota > Gammaproteobacteria > Burkholderiales > Burkholderiaceae_C > Rubrivivax. The sequence goes on along the minus strand of JADJHR010000002.1, from coordinate 128,469 downwards.
GATGGCCTGATAGATCTCGTCGGCCACGCGGTGGGCGGCCAGCCGCAGGTCGGCCGCCAGCACCAGCTTGCTCTGGCCCAGCAGCTGCTCGCCGCGAACGGCATCCCAGAGCTTGTAGCGCACGTCCAGCCGGCCATCGGCCAGCCGCGTGACCGAGCCACCCACCACGGCATCGAAGCCGCGACCGCGCCATTCGGCGGTGTTGATGACACTGCGCTCGTCCAGCGCTTCACTCGACTCGCTGGTGCGGAACAGGCCGCTGCGCGCCAGATCGGCGCGGATCACGCCGGCCAGCGACAGGCCGGTCTTGCCTTCGTCGCGAAAGTTGGCCACGGCGATCGGCACCTGGGTGGCGCCGATGCCGGAGATCTCGACCCTGAACTGCGCGGCAGCGGGCAAGGGACCGAGCGCGCCCCATGCGGCCAGGCCGCCCATGAACTGTCTGCGTGATGGCATGGGGCCGATGGATCGCCGTGCGTGCAAAAGGTTCACTGCGTTCACCCGGTCCTCCACCTGTGGCCTTTCGTCATCGCCGCCCATGCGCGGGCCGCCGCAACCGAGACCGGGCCGCGCGCCCGGCGTCGGGCATTGTAGGCAGCGGCCAGGTCACGGTCGGCCGCGATAATGAGCCCGCTCCATGGCCCCGATCACGCAGCGTCTTGCACGCATCTCGCCTTACCTGAAGTCCGGCCGCCGCGCGCTGATGCTGGCGGGCCTGGGTGCGGTAGTCGGTGCGAGCACCGAACCGATGATCCCGGCGCTGCTGCAGCCACTGCTGGACAAGGGTTTCACCAGCCGAGAGCTGCCGCTGTGGAGCATCCCGACGGCGCTGATCGCGCTGTTCTTCGTGCGTGGCGTGGCCGGCTTCGTCGCCCAGTACGGGCTGGCGTCGGCGGCGCAGAACGGTGTGCTGCAGTTGAGACAGGCGATGTTCGACCGCCTGCTGGCGGCCGACCCCGGGCTGTACACACGGCATTCGGCCAGCCAGCTGACGAACACGCTGGTGTATGAGGTGCAGCAGGGCACCACGCAGCTGATCGGCGCGCTGCTCACGCTGGTCAAGGACTCGCTGACCATGGTTGCGCTGCTGGGCTATCTGCTGTGGCTGAACTGGCCGCTCACGCTGTTCGTCGCCCTGCTGTTTCCCACCCTGGCCTTCGTGATGCGCACCATGGGTCGGCGCCTGCACAAGCTGACCGTGCAGGGCCAGGGTGCCACCGACGAGCTGGCCTACGTGGTCGAAGAAAACGTGCTGGCCTGGCGCATCGTGCGCCTGCACGGCGCAGGGCCGGCGCAGGCCGGGCGCTTCACGGCCAAGGCCAGTGCGCTGCGCCGGCTGCTGCTGAAATCGGTGGTGGCCAGCGCCAGCATCACACCGGTGACGCAGATGCTGGCCGCGTTCGCGCTGTCGTCGGTGATCGCGATGGCGCTGTGGCAGGCCGGCAGCGGCGGCTCGTCGGTGGGCAGCTTTGTCGCTTTCATCACCGCGATGCTGTTGCTGGTGACGCCGATCAAGCACCTGTCGGACGTGATGGCGCCGATCACCCGCGGCCTGGCTGCGGTGGAACGCAGCGTCGAGCTGATCGAGCAAAGCCCGTTCGAAGTAGGCGGCGACCACGCCCCGGTGCGCGCATTGGGCGCGATCGAACTGAAGGACGTGTGCCTGCGCTACCGCAGCGACGGCGAGCCTGCACTGCAGGGCTTGAACCTGCAGCTGCGGCAAGGCGAGACGGTGGCCCTGGTCGGGCCCTCGGGCGCCGGCAAGAGCACCCTGGTCAACCTGCTGCCGCGTTTCATTGAACCCAGCTCGGGCCAGTTGCTGCTCGATGGCCGGCCGCTGCGCGACTGGGACATGCGCGCGCTGCGCCGGCAGTTCGCGCTCGTCAGCCAGGACGTGGTGCTGTTCAACGACACCGTGGCGGCCAACGTGGCGCTGGGTGATGCCGTGGACGAAGGCCGCGTGCGCGCCGCGCTGCGCGCGGCCAACCTGCTCGACTTCGTCAGTGCGCTGCCGCAGGGCCTGCAGACGCTGGTCGGCCACAACGGCAGCCAACTCTCGGGTGGGCAGCGTCAGCGCGTGGCGATCGCGCGCGCGATCTACAAGGACGCGCCGATCCTGATCCTGGACGAGGCCACCTCGGCGCTGGACGCCGAAAGCGAACGTGCCGTGCAGGATGCGCTGGAGCGGCTGATGAAGGGCCGCACCACGCTGGTCATCGCACACCGTCTGGCCACCATCGAACATGCCGACCGCGTGCTGGTGCTCGAGGCCGGGCGGCTGATCGAACAAGGCAACCATGCCGCACTGCTTGCGCAGGGCGGCCTTTACGCCCGCCTGCATGCCATGCAGTTCCGTACCTGAAGGAGACCGACCATGAACGCACCCATTTCCCGCTGGCCCGTGCCCGACCTGAACAGCCTGCCCGACGACATGAAGACGCGCATCCTGGACGTGCAGTCCAAGACCGGGTTCGTGCCCAACGTCTTTCTGGCGCTGGCGCACCGGCCGGCCGAGTGGCGCGCCTTCATGGCCTATCACGATGCACTGCTGGTGAAGAACACGGGCAGCCTGACCAAGGGCGAACGCGAGATGATCATCACCGCCACCTCGGCGGTGAACCATTGCCTGTACTGCGTGGTGGCGCACGGCGCCATCCTGCGCATCTACGAGAAGAAGCCGCTGATCGCCGACCAGGTGGCGGTGAACCACCGCAAGGCCGACATCCCGCCACGCCAGCGTGCCATGCTCGACTTCGCGATGAAAGTGTGCACCACCTCGCACGAGGTCGAAGAAGCCGATTTCGAGGCCCTGCGCCCGCATGGTTTTTCCGACGACGACATCTGGGACATCGCGGCCATCACCGCCTTCTTCGGCCTGTCGAACCGGCTGGCCAACGTCAGCGGCATGCGGCCCAACGACGAGTTCTACCTGATGGGGCGCGTGCCGAAAGTCAAAGCCTGATTCGGTGGATCCGGTATCGGTCATGGCAGGTGATACGCGCCAGCCCCGTTTGCGGGGTTGAAACGTAGAAGTGACATGAACGCCGCCGACGACGACCACCTGATGCGTGCCTACGCGCAAGGTGATGCACGCGCCTTCGATGCGCTGTACCAGCGCCACCATGCGGCGCTGTACCGCTTCGTGCGCCGCGTGCTGGGCCGGGCGCTGGCGCAACAGGCCGACGAGGTGTTCCAGGACACCTGGGCACGCGTGATCCAGGCGCGCCAGCGCTGGGCCCCGCAGGGTGCCAGTTTTCGCACCTGGCTGTTCACGCTGGCACACCACCGCGCGGTGGATTGTCTGCGCAAGAGCGGCCGCGAGCTGTCGGTGGACGACGGCCCGCCAGGCGATGACGGCGCCGGTGACGACCCCTGGGCCGACTGGCCATCGGCCGACGCGAACGACCCAGCCGAGCAGGCCTTCTGGCGCAAGGCCGGCGAACGCCTGCTGCACTGCCTGGACCGCCTGCCGGTGGCGCAGCGTGCGGTGTTCCTGCTGCATCACGAGGATGGGCTGACGCTGGACGAATTGGCGCGCACGCTCGACCTCGGCTTCGAGACCGCCAAGAGCCGGCTGCGCTACGCAATGAGCAAACTGCGCGACTGCATGGGCGCTCACCTGTCCGCGGCGGGCCTGCGATGAACACGCCGCACCGGCCAGACGACGACGTGCCGCGCGACGCGCGGTTGCAGGCGGCATTGCGCCACGCGCCCGACCACGATGCGGCGCCACCACCGGCACTGAGCGCGCGCATTCTCGAACACGCGCGACAGGCCGCGCTGCCAACCCGGGCCGCCGCTTCGCAGGGCCGTGGGTTCGAACGCTGGTTCGGCTGGCTGTCGACCCCGATGGCCGCGGGCGCGCTGGGCTCGCTGCTGATCGCCGGCCTGGTCGGCCTGATGTGGCAGGGTGGGCCACCGCCCGAGGCCCTGCCCGGCCAGGACCCGATTGCCGCACCGGCGCAAGAGGCGACACCGACAGCAGCAGCGCCTGCAATTCAAACCGAAGCCACTGCACCTGCCAAACCATCGGCCGCGTTATCGGCACCGCAAGCACCGCCAGCACCGCAAACAGCGCCGCAGCCCGGGGCCGGCCGCGCAGCGCGCCACGATGCTTTGGCCGAGCGCCAACGCGAACCTGCGCCGGCAGCGCCCGCGCCGGCGCCCGCCCCTGTCGTGGCGCCGGCCGCAGCGCCCAGGCCCGAAACGGCGGCGGACGCCAAGCTTGGCTCGGCCACCGGGCAGATCCAGGGCCCTGGGCCTCAGCGCGCCGAACGGTCCGAAGCCGCGATCAAGGGTGCCGCGGCACCGCCAGCTGCGACCAACGCGCAGGCCGCCGCGCGCCTGGCCGCGCCCGCCCACGATGTGCTGGCGCCGGTCATCGCCGAACTGGCCGCAGCTGGCGGTGCGGGAGACGCGGTCTGGCGTGATCGCCTGTCGGCGTTGCGTACCCGCGTGCAGGGCGAGTGGCGGCCCAGCGAGCCGCTGCCGCCCGGTGCGGGTGACGTGGTGAGCGACGCGCTCGGCCGGCCGCTGGGCCGCCTGCGCGTCGATGGCCCGAACATCACCTGGCAAGGCAACGACGGCCGCGCCTGGCAGGCGCAGCTGCAGCCTTGAAACAGCGCGTCCGCCACAGCACGCCCAAGACTTTCCAGCCGCTGCCTGTCGGCGGCAACCGATGATCGTTGAGTTTGATCATCCAAGGCGCAGATCGTGGCCGCACGTCGGGTCGTCGGGCCCGTGGCCGGCCTATATTCAACTCGAACATTCTCGCTCTTGCCCTTGAGTCGGCCGCGGCCCATGCCGCATCGACGCCATCCCCGCGGACAGGTCCGGCAATGCCGGCACCTGGGGCGATCTCAACCCAATCTGGTTTCTTGACGGCGTGGCCCTGCTGGCAGGGCCCACGGCGGGGTCGCTGCGCCCTGGCCGTGACGCGGTCGGTGGCCGACGGAGCCGACAAGACATGAATCGTTCGATGCTTTGCGGGCTGGCCCTGCTGTCACTGGCCGCCTGCGGGGGGTGGTGACGACGATCGGGACCCCAGCGCGCTGGCACAGGCCGAGAACCGATCGCGCACGGCGCTGGCCGTGGACGGGCGCGCCGCGCTGGTGACGGCCGAGATGACCCTGGACTGGGCCGAATACAGCATCGGCGACCTGTTCCCGGCGGCGGCCAGCCTGCACTTTCCCAGCGTCGATTACCTGGGGCTGACCTTCAACGCACGCGACTACAGCGGCCCCTGGGGCACACGCTACCTGGGCATCACCACCGATGGCCGGGTGTTCGGTCTGGGCGACTTCACGCAGGGCCGGCTCGAGCAGTTCGAGACCATCGACTACTGGGCCCCGCAGGTGCTGCAGGACTGGTGCCGGGTGCGCCCGGCCGACTGCAACGCCGGCGCCACGGGCTACAGCAACGGCACGCCGGTGCCACCGGCCGGCACGGTGCTGGACCGCAGCGACTTTTCGAACAACGGTGCCGCGCTGGCCGTGGTGCTGGAAGACGGCTCACGCGTCGACCTGGGCGCGCAGCCGGCCGGCTTCGGCATGGAACTCGAGCGCGAAGCAGGGTTCGACGCCGAGGCGTTGGCCGCGCTGGCCAGGCGCCCGGAACTGCAGGCCACTGGTTCACTGCGTGGCCTGTACGTGTTGGGCTCGAAAAACGTCACCGCCCTGAAACCGGTCTTCAGGATTCCGGCCCAGGATGCGGCCGGTCTCAACCCCGACACGCTGGCCGTGCTGCGCCTGGGTGCGGCCGTGGTCGACGGGGTGATGGACCACGAGCACGAGGCGCTGCTGCCGGTGGCGCGAGACGCGCAGGGGCGGCTGTCGTTCGTCGACCCGCTGTTTCGCGACGGGCTGTATGCCACCAGCGACGCCACCCAGGCTGCGCAGCGCACACGTGCCCGGGCCTTGCGCGCGCGTGCACGCACGTCGGTGGACGACTATGACTGGGTGGGTGGCGCGCGCTACATCCTGACCACCTTCCAGAACGACCTCAACTGGAAACGTGAACCGGCGCTGGTGCGCATGGTGGCCGATCCGGCCCTGGTCGGCAGCGGCGGACGCAGGCCGGCCACGGCCGCCGAACTGGCCACGCTGGCGCGCCAGCCGATCTGCAACCTGGTGCTGCTGGTGCATGGCCACAACGAGGAAGAAAAGGCCGGCTACACGCAGGGCAATGCTGCAGCCCCCTGGGAGTTCGGCTACAAGAAGCGCGTCTGGGACCTGCTGTACCAGCAGGTGCTGGCCACCGATCTCAGCGGCAAGCCGCTGTACCCGCACGCCTGCACGGCGTTCTACGAGTTCATCTACCCGAGCTATCGCGCGATCTACTCGCCGGTGTCGGCCAAGGGCGGTGGCGTACAGGAAACGTTGGGCGAAGCCCTGGGCCGCCTGGTCGGCGAAGAGGTCAAGAGCAACAGCCAGCTCAGCCGCATGCTCGACAACGCCATGCCGCTGAACACGCTGATCGTTGGCCATTCGCAAGGCGGCCTGGTGGCACGCGCGGGCCTGCGCTTCATGCCGACCAAGTTCAAGGCGCAGGTCAAGCGACTGGTGACCTGGGGCACGCCGCACCACGGTGCGGCCCTGATCAGCATGCGCTTCGCGATGCAGGCCGGGCACGACCTGGTGATCGACGGCTACCGGCTGCCGCTGCAGAACCTGGTGCAGACCGGCGTGGCCTGGATGCAGCTGGACACCCCGGGCACGCGCGACCTGCGGCTGAGCCTGCGCCAGAAGGACAGGATGAACCTGCGGGCGATGTTCCCGACCCTGGACGCGGCCGCCGAAACTGCGCTGGCGCCCACGCTGTACAGCGCCAACCTGGATGAGTTCAACACCAACATCGGCACACGCGAGATCGATCCCGGGCCGAGCTACAGCTTTCTGACCGGCACCAAGCAAGGCTCGGCCACGGTCGAGCACGAAGACGCCAGCGGCGCCTGGTGGCTGCTGTTCCGCGGCCAGCAAGTGGCGAAGTTCGCGGCGTCCTCCGGCACCGAAAAGGGTGCCACGCTGAACCGGCTGCTGCTGAAAGGCGGCAGCCAGACCAGCGACGGCGCCGCACCGCTGTTCAGTCAGCAGGCTGCCGGCCTGTACGGCCCCGAAGCCATCGACCTGGGCGACGTCGACCATGAAGAGTTCTACGGCTCAGAGCCCGCGCAGCGCAACGCGGCCAGTCTGGCCAAGGGCAGGCTGGCCGCCGATCGCAGCTTGAACAAGGGCCGGCTCGACGCCGCCGACAGTGCCTGCCCGTCGATCGACGCACTGAAGCTGAGTGCCACCGGATCGGACCAGCTGACGGTCAGCGGACGCGCGCTGTTTCCGCGCCTGGCGTCGACCCCGGGTCGAAGCGGCGCGTTGATCCAGCGTGTGGAAGCGCGCGTGGGCTCGGTCGAGGGCAGCGTGATCCCGGGCCTGAGCTTCCAGTACGACGCCAATGGACAGTTCAGCGCCAGCGCCGACAGCAGCGCGGTGCCCCCGGGCAACGTTGCCGTGCTGGTGGTGCTGAAGGACGGCAGCCAGATGCAGGGCCTGGTGCAGCAGGAGACATCGGGCTACACCGGCGTCGTGCGTCTGTTCGAGCCTGCCACCGTGTTCGAAAACCGTGATGGCCGCCTGCGTGCCGAGCTGTCCCACATCAACTATGAAGGCGCCGCGTTGAAGTGCGCGGTGACGCTGGACTGGGCCTTGCCGACCAGCCACACGCAGCCGCTGCAGATGCGCATCGTGCGCCTGCTGACCCGTGACGGGGTGCAGGTCAACGAAACCTTCTTTCTGAAGTATCTGAGCTACAGCGGCCCCGTGTTGCCCGTCGGCGATGGGACCTACGCTCGACGTGTCGCCCAGATGATCGATCCGCCGACGACGCGCACCAACACGGCGCTGGGCAATCAACTGGACCTGAGCGCGCTGCCACCCCCACGGATCGAAAGCGAAACCATCGCTCGCCGTCCATTGATGACCATCGAAGTGCTGGGTTTGTGCGGCGCCAGAAATACGACGGCGATGCGCTTCGACTATGAATGGCGCTCAGCGGCGGGCGGGGGTGGCGCGCCGTCGTCGCCGGTGCCTGCTGGAGGTACATCGAAGAGGGGCCGAGCCGGTTGAAGGTGATGATCAGCGTGGCGGTCTGGTCGATGTCGGGGTGCGACTGCAGCAAGGCCCTGATGTCGGCAGCAATGACCTCGTCCTTGTCGACGTCGACGCAGCGCAGGCCGGTCGTCTCCTTGAAAATTTTTTGAGTTTGATCATTCAAGGCTCCGATCGTGGCCGCACGGCGGGTCGTCGGGCCCGTGGCTGGCCTATATTCAACTCGAACATTCTCGCTCTTGCCCTTGAGTCGGCCGCGGCCCATGCTGCGTCGACGCCATCCCCGCGGACAGGTCCGGTAATGCCGGCACCTGGGGCGATCTCAAACCAATCCGGTTGCTTGACGGCGTGGCCCTGCTGGCAGGGCCCACGGCGGGGTCGCTGCGCCCTGGCCGTGACGCGGTCGGTGGCCGACGGAGCCGACAAGACATGAATCGATCGATGCTTTGCGGGCTGGCCCTGCTGTCACTGGCCGCCTGCGGGGGTGGTGACGACGATCGGGACCCCAGCGCGCTGGCACAGGCCGAGAACCGATCGCGCACGGCGCTGGCCGTGGACGGGCGCGCCGCGCTGGTGACGGCCGAGATGACCCTGGACTGGGCCGAATACAGCATCGGCGACCTGTTCCCGGCGGCGGCCAGCCTGCACTTTCCCAGCGTCGACTACCTGGGGCTGACCTTCAACGCACGCGACTACAGCGGCCCCTGGGGCACACGCTACCTGGGCATCACCACCGATGGCCGGGTGTTCGGTCTGGGCGACTTCACGCAGGGCCGGCTCGAGCAGTTCGAGACCATCGACTACTGGGCCACGCAGGTGCTGCAGGACTGGTGCCGCGTGCGCCCGGCCGACTGCAACGCCGGCACTACCGGCTACAGCAACGGCACGCCGGTGCCGCCGGCCGGCACGGAGCATTACCTGAGCACGACCTCGACCGACGGCGCCGCGAATTCGGTGGTGCTGGTTGATGGTTCGCGCGTCGACCTGGCGGCGCAGCCGGCCGGTTTCGAAATGGCGCTCGAGCGCGAGTCCCGCATCGATGCCGACGCCTTGGCCGCGCTGGCGCGGCGCCCGGGGCTGCAGGCCACCGGATCGGTGCGTGGTCTGTACCTGCTGGGGTCGAAAAGCGTCGACGGGCTGAAGCCGACGTTCAGCCTGCCCGCGACCGAAGCCCTCGGCCTCAACCCCGACACCTTGATCGTGCTGCGCCTGGGTACGGCCGTGGTCGACGGCGTGATGGACTTCGAACACGAGGCGCTGTTGCCGGTGGCGCGCGACGCCCAGGGGCGGCTGTCGTTCGTCGACCCGCTGTTTCGGGACGGGCTGGTCCCTGTCGCCGAAGCCGCGCGCGCGCCACTGCGTGCGCGGGCCCGCGCGCTGCAGGCCCGCGCACGCAGCGGCGGGATCGTCGAGGAATGGGTCGGCGGCGCGCGCTACGTGCTGGCCACCTTTCAGAAGGACATCAACTGGGCGCAGGAACCCGTGTTGGTGCGCATGGTGGCCGATCCGGCACAGGCCAAGACCGGCGGGCGCCGGCCGGCCACGGCCGCCGAACTGGCCGCGATGGCACGCCAGCCGATCTGCAACCTGGTGCTGCTGGTGCATGGGCACAACGAGCCCGAGAAGCGCGGCAACTACGTGCAGGGTGACGCCGCCAGTCCCTGGATGTTCAGCTACAAGAAATTGGTGTGGGACCAGCTGTACGAGCAGGCCCTGTCGACCGACCTGATCACCGATCAGCCGCTGTACCCGCACGCCTGCACCGCGTTCTACGAGTTCATCTACCCGAGCTACCGCGCGATCTTCTCGCCGGTGTCGGCCAAGGGCGGCGGCGTGCAAGAGACGCTGGGCGAGGCGCTGGGCCGGCTGGTCGGCGAAGAGATCAAACGCAACAGCCAGCTCAGTCGCATGCTCGACAACGGCATGCCGCTGAACACGGTGATCGTCGGCCATTCACAGGGCGGCCTGGTGGCGCGCGCCGGCCTGCGCTTCATGCCGACCAAGTTCAAGGCCAGCGTCAAGCGGCTGGTGACCTGGGGCACGCCACACCACGGGGCGGCGCTGATCAGCATGCGCTATGCGATGCAGGCTGGTCATGACCTGGTGATCGACGGCCATCGCATGCCGCTGCAGAACCTGTTGCAGGCCGGCGTGACCTGGATACAGCTGGACACCCCGGGCACGCGCGACCTGCGGCTGAGCCTGCGCCAGAAGGACAAGATGAACTTGCGGGCGATGTTCCCGAGCCTGGACGCGGGCGCCGAAACCGCCTTGGCGCCCACGCTGTACAGCGCCAACCTGGATGAGTTCAACACCAACATCGGCACACGCGAGATCGACCCCGGGCCGCACTACAGCTTCCTGACCGGCACCAAGCAAAGCTCCGCCAGCGTCGAGCTCGAGGACGCCAGCGGCTGGTGGCTGAAGTTCCGCGGCCAGCAGGTCAGCAAGTTCAAGGCGTCGACCGGCACCGAGCAGGGCACGACGTTGAACCGGCTGCTGCTGAAGAGCCCATACCAGGCCAGCGACGGCGCCGCGCCGCTGTTCAGCCAGCAGGCTGCCGGCCTGTACGGGCCCGAAGCCATCGACATGGGCGACACCGACCACGAACAGTTCTACGGCGCCGAGCCGGCGCAGCGCAACGCCGACAGCCTGCGCAAAGGCCGGTTGACGGCCGAACGCACGCTGCACGAAGGCCGGCTCGACCGGACGGAGAACACGTGCCCGTCGATCCAGGGCCTGGCCCTGAGTGCCGGGTCGGGCACGGTGACCGTGGCGGGGCGCGCCTTTTTCCCCGCCCTGGCCTCGGCCCCTGCGAAAACGGGTGCGCTGATCGCACGGGTGGAAGCGCGTGCGGGCACCAGTTCCGGCAGCGTGATCGGTGCCCTCGTGTTTCAGCACGATGCCAGCGGGCAGTTCAGTGCCACAGCCAGCGCTGCGGCCGTTCCAACGGGGACGGTCGCGGTGGTGGTGGTCTTGAAAGACGGCAGCGAATTGCTGGCCTCGGTCGAGAAGGCCTCGCCGTCCGACTTCGACGCCGTGCGCGTTTTCGAACAGCCCTGGACCGTGACCGAGAACCGCGAAGGCCGCATGCGCGCCGAGATGAGCCGCAGCTACAACGGCGCCGCACTGCAATGCAGCCTGACCGTGGACTGGACGTTGCCGAGCAGCCACAACCAGCCGCTGCAGATGCGCATCGTGAGACTGCTCAAGCGCGACGGCGTGACGCAGAACGACACCTTTTTCCTGAAGTACCTGAGCTACATGAGCCGCGTGATGCCCGTCGGCAACGGCCAGTTCGCCACCCGGATCGGTGACGTCATCGACCCGTCCTCGACCCGGACCAACACCGCCCAGGGGAATCAGCTGGATTTGAGTTACCTTGCCCCTGAACGCGCTGAAAGCAGCTACTACGAACGCCAGCCGACGCTGTACATCGAAGTCGACGGCCTGTGCGGTGGTCTCACCAAGACGCAGATCCGCTTCGACTACAAGCCGCCGGGCTGAACGCCATCCGGCTGCAGCCCTTCTTCGACCACCGCCTGCTGCAGGTGCAGCGTGCGCGTCGGAAACGCGATCTCGGCGCCGTGGCCGGCGACGATCGTGCCGATGCGCAGCAGCACATCCTGCTTGATCTGCTGGAAGGCCACCCAGGCGGTGGTGCGCGTGAAGGTGTAGACCATCAGGTCCAGCGACGAGGGGCCAAAGCGATTGAAGTTGACGATCAGCGTGGCCGTCTGGTCGATGTCGGGATGCGACTGCAGCATGACCTTGATGTCGGCAGCAATGGCCTCGACCTTGTCGAAGTCGTCGTAGCGCAGGCCGATCGTCTCCTTGATGCGGCGGTGGCTCATGCGCGACGGGTTCTCCACCACGATGCTGGTGAACACCGCGTTGGGCACGTAGATCGGGTTCTTGTTGAAGGCGCGGATGCGCGTGTGGCGCCAGCTGATGTATTCGACCGAACCCTCGATCGCCTTGTCGGGCGAGCGGATCCAGTCGCCCACGCTGAACGGCCGGTCGAGATAGATCGTCAAGCCGCCGAAGAAGTTGGCCAGCAGGTCCTTCGCCGCGAAGCCCACCGCGATGCCGCCCACGCCGCCCAGCGCCAGCAAGCCGGTGATCTGAAAGCCCAGCGTCTGCGCGGCCGTGATCAGGGCCACCAGCACCGTGACCAGCCGCGCCAGCTTGCCCAGCGCGTCGACCGTCGTGTGGTCGACCTCGTCGCCACGCGACTCGCGCGCCGCGATCACGTTATGGCCGACACGGCCGATGAAACGCACCAGAAACCAGGTCACGCAGACGATCAGCGCCACGTCGCGCAGCGCCAGCGCCTCAGTCAGAAAGTTGTCGTCGATCTGCGTCTGCAGCACACGCGCCATGAACCCGGCGCCAACGATCCACATCGCCAGCAGCAGCGGCCGCCCGGCGGTGCCCACCAGCGCGTCGTCCCAGACCGACGCCGTGCGCTGCGTGACCTTGACCGCATGGCGTAACAGCAGCTGCGCCAGCTGATTGAGCAGCAGCGTGGCCAGCGCGATGACGATCAGCGACGCGACCCAGGGCTCGATGCCGAGCTGCTGGCTGAGGAAGGGGCCCAGCTGTTTCATGGGCTGCACTGTATGCGCGCTGGGCAAGTGCTCAGTGATGGCGGCACAGAGTCTTGCGTGACGGCACTTTGGGATGTGCGCCCCGCACCCGGGCAGACCCATGGCCCGCGGCCTCGTGGATCGGTACGAGGGTAAGCGGTAACCCCGCGGCGTTCTTGCCTACACGCCAATCCCGTGCAAGTCCGACCGCAGGGGTTGGTCGGTGAAGTGCTGCTTCCACAGCCTGGGCGTGAGTTCGGCGACACGGCTGGCTGGATGCTGGCCGACGCGCTGCAGCACGTCGATCAGGTAGGTTGTCGCATCGATGCCGTGCAGCCGGCAAGTGGCGAGCAGGCTCTGCACGATGCCGGCATGCCTGGCGCCGACCTCGGTCCAGCAGAACAACCAGTTCCTGCGTCCCATCGGAATCGGTCGCAGCGCGCGTTCCAGGTGGTTCGTTCCAGGTTTCGCAGCGTCACATCGAACACCAGCGTGTTGGCGACAAAGGCGCTCTGATCCATCCCTGCGGTGTAGGTCAGCACCTTCCCGCCGAAGACGATCATGTCATCGACGTAGAAGCGCCACTCGCGCATACCGTCAGACATGCACGGCCTCGCGCTCGACGTAGGGCCGAAGTTCGGGGCGAAGCGCCTTGTCGGTCACGAGGTCCACCCTCCGCCCCAGCAGGTCCTCAAGGAAGAACTGAACCCCGAAGTAGCGTGCCGACGTGGCTGGTCCGTCGAACGAGACCAGGATGTCCACATCGCTGTCGGCATACGCCGAATCGCGGACGACCGACCCAAAGAGCGCGAGACCCGTCACCCCGAACCGACGGGCGAGCTCGGCCTTGCTCGATGACAGTTGCTGCAGTAGGTCGTCGCGGTTCACGGTCTGGTCATCGGCACGGTCGGTCAGTGTGGCGTGATTGTCGCAGTCCCGCGGTCGACCCGGGCCCTGCGGGCTGCCACCCCTGGTGCCGAGGATCCGCAAAGCACTTTGCCTGCCCTGTGGATCCCCGGATTGCTGGCTGCCGCGCCGGAGCAGCGCGACGCTTTCGAACCCAGCCCACGCGGCGTCCATGGGGACGCGCTCGCAGAGAAGGCCGGCAGGCGGGTTACTCCCGGGAACGGGCCGGCGCCGCGGCCCCCCGGCGGCCCCGGCGGCCGGGCCGGCACTACAACAACACGATGTCGTACTGCTCCGGATTCATCGTCGGCTCGGCGCTCAGGCTGATGGGTTTGCCGACGAATTCGCTCAAGCCTGCCAGGTGCACGCTTTCTTCGTCGAGCAGCATCTCGACCACCGCGGCGTTGGCGACGACGCGGAATTCCTTGGGGTCGAACTGGCGCGCCTCGCGCAGGATCTCGCGCAGGATGTCGTAGCACACGCTGCGCGCCGTCTTCACCTGGCCGCGGCCCTGGCAGGTGGGGCAGGGTTCGCACAGCATGTGGGCCAGGCTCTCGCGCGTGCGCTTGCGCGTCATCTCGACCAGGCCCAGCTGCGTGAAGCCGCTGACCGTGGTGCGCGTGCGGTCGCGCGCCAGCTGCTTGCGAAACTCGGCCAGCACCGCCTGCTGGTGTTCGTCGCGCGCCATGTCGATGAAGTCGACGATGATGATGCCGCCCAGGTTGCGCAGCCGCAGCTGGCGCGCGATGGCGCCGGCCGCTTCCAGGTTGGTCTTGAAGATGGTGTCGTCGAAGTTGCGCGCGCCGACGAAGCCGCCGGTGTTCACGTCCACCGTGGTCAGCGCCTCGGTCTGGTCGAAGATGAGGTAGCCGCCGCTCTTCAGGTCGACGCGCCGCGCCAGCGCGCGTGCGATCTCTTCCTCGATGCCGAACAGGTCGAAGATCGGCCGCTCGCCCTTGTAGTGCTCGAGCTTGTTCACCGCGCCGGGCATGTAGGTGTTGCCAAAGACATGCAGCGCGTCGAACTGCATCTTGCTGTCGATGCGGATGGCCTGCGTGGCCTCGGTGCTCAGGTCGCGCAGCACGCGTTCGGCCAGGCTCAGGTCCTGGTGCAGCAAGCTGCCCGCGGGCAGGGTGTGGCTGCGCTCGCGGATCGTGGCCCAGGCCTTGCGCAGGTAGGCGATGTCGTCGGCCAGCTCGGCGTCGCTGGCCTCTTCGGCGTTGGTGCGCAGGATGAAGCCACCGCCACCGCCGTCTTCGGGCTTGCCCACCAGCGTCTGCATGCGCGTGCGCAGCTGCTCGCGCAGTTCGGGGCTGCCGATCTTCTGGCTGATGCCGATGTGGTTGTCCTGCGGCAGAAAGACCAGCATGCGCCCGGCGATCGACACCTGCGTGGACAGCCGCGCGCCCTTGGTGCCGATGGCGTCCTTGATCACCTGCACGGTCAGCGTCTGGCCCTCGAACACCTGGCGCTCGATCGGCGCCATGGTGGTCGCCGCGGCCGCCGCCGTTGCCATGCGGATGCAGGTCGGCCACGTGCAGGAAGGCGGCGCGCTCCAGCCCGATGTCGATGAAGGCGCTCTGCATGCCCGGCAGCACGCGCACCACCTTGCCCAGGTAGACGTTGCCGACCAGCCCGCGTTCGAGCGTGCGCTCGATGTGCAGCTCCTGCACGGCGCCGTTCTCGATGATGGCCACCCGCGTCTCTTGCGGGGCCCAGTTGATCAGGATGTCTTGGCTGGCCATCGGCAGAGTCTAGTGCCCGCCGCGACTTTCCCTACAGCTGCAGCCGCACCCGCGCGCGCGACAGCAGCAGTGCGGTCTCATGCAGCGGCAGGCCCATGATGCCGGTGTAGCTGCCTTCGATGTGTTCTATCCACGCCGCGATGCGGCCCTGGATGGCGTAGGCGCCGGCCTTGCCCTGCGGTTCGCCGCTGTCGACGTAGCGCTGGATGGTCATCGCCGACAGCGGCGCAAAACGCACGCGCGACACGCTGACTTCCATGTAGTGCAGCTTGCCGGCGCTGACGGCCACCGCCGTCAAGACGCGGTGGCTGCGCCCCGACAGCGCGCTCAGCATCGCGCGGGCCTCGTCCGGGTTGCCCGGTTTGCCCAGGATGCGACGGCCCAGCGCCACCGTGGTGTCGGCCACCAGGATCGGCGCTTCGGGCAGGCGGCGTTGATCCAGCCGCTTGCGCGCGGCCGCCAGCTTGCGCAGCGTCACGCGCTGCACGTACAGCATCGGCAGTTCGCGGCTGCGCTCGACCTCCAGCGCCTCGGCGTTCTCGTCACGGCCGGGCAGCAGCGGCTTGTGCGCCACGCCCAGCTGGTCCAGCAGTTGCACGCGGCGCGGGCTCTGGCTGGCCAGGTAGACGAAGTCGAATTGATTGGGCAGTGACATGGGGCTACTCGCGGTGGTACGGATGACCCTGGTGCAGCGACCAGGCACGGTACAGCGCCTCGGCCAGCAGCACGCGCGCCAGCGCATGCGGCAGCGTCAGGTCGGACAGGCGCAGCGTCTCGTCGGCGCCGGCCTTCAGCTCGGGTCCAGCCCGTCGGGGCCGCCGATCAGCAGCGCCACGTCGCGCCCGTCGCCGCGCCAGAAGCCCAGGCGCTCGGCCAGCTGCGCGCTGCTCAGGCGGCTGCCGTGCTCGTCCAACAACACGCGGCGTGCGCCCTTGGGCAGCGCGGCGTCGATGCGCCGGGCCTCGGCGGCCATGCACTGTTCGGCGCTCTTGCCGCTGCGCGGTTCGGCCTTCAGCGCCTTCAGTTCCAGCCGCATCTCGGGCGGAAAACGCTTGGCAAAGTCGGCCCAGGCCTGGTCGGCCCAGGCTGGCTGGCGTTGGCCCACGGCCACCACCAGCAGCTTCATCGCGTCAAGCCTTGCGGCTGGGCTTGGCCGTGGCGGTCTTGCGCGGTGCCGCCTTGCGCGCGGGCGCCTTGGTCGCCGGCGCCTTGCTTGCAGCGGTCTTGGCCGGGGCCCGGCGCGCCGGCGACTTGGCGGCCACCCGCTTGAACGCCGCCGTGCGGTTGGCGTCCTTGGTGGCAGCCGCCTTGCGGGCGGCCGGTGTGGCCGGCACCTTCTTTGCGACCGCCTTCTTGGTCGCCACCTTCTTCGGGGCCGGTTCGGGCTCGCTGGCCTTGACCAGACCGACTGACTTGTCGCCGAACTTCAGCTTCACCGACTTGCCGCCCCACAGCTCTTCGAGACGGTAGTAGTCGCGGATGGCCGGTTGCATGATGTGCGCCACCGCGGCCCCGCAGTCGACGATGATCCACTCGCCGTTGTCCTCGCCTTCGGTGCGCAGCACGGCCAGGCCGCGCTTCTTGACGGTCTCGCGCACGCTGGATGCCAGCGCCTTGGTCTGCCGGTTGCTGGTGCCCGAGGCGATGATCACGCGCTCGAACAGCGGGGAGAGGTGTTCGGTGTTGAAGACGACGATGTTCTGCGCCTTCACGTCCTCGAGGCCATCGACGATGGCCCTCTGCAGCTTTCGAATGTCCATTCAGGGTCCGGGTTTGAGGCGGTAGAGCCCCTGCTGTTCAATATAGCGCGCCACATCGGGCGGCACCAGATGGGCGATGCCCTGGCCCTGCGCCACGCGCTGGCGGATGTCGGTGGCGGCGATGTCGAGCATCGCCAGCGGCACCTCCTGGTGCGGATGGGCCGCACCGCGGCATTCACCGCCGGCGGGCTGCCGGGCCGGTTGGCCACCGCCAGCACCACCAGTTGCAGCAGGTCCTGCCAATGGTCCCAGGTGTGCAGCCCGGCGTACTGGTCTTGCCCGATGAGCAGGAACAGCAGCGCATCGGGCCATTCGGCGCGCAGCTCGCGCACCGTGTCCAGCGTGTAGCTGGGGCCGGTGCGTTCGAGTTCGCGGCGGTCCAGCGTGAAGCGCGGCTCGCCGCCGATGGCCAGGCGCAGCATGGCCTCGCGGTGCACGGCCGCGCCCAGTTCACGCGACTTCTGCCAGGGCTGGCCGGCCGGGATCCACAACACGCGGTCCAGCGGCAATTCGGCCAGCGCGGTGCGCGCCAGCGCCAGGTGCGCGTTGTGGACCGGGTCGAAGCTGCCGCCGAAGATCCCGATGCGGGCGTTCACGGTGTCCACTCGGCCCAGTCGCGGGGACGCAGGAAGTCGCTGTACAGGCGCGCCTCAGGCGTGCCGGCCTCGGGCTTCCAGTCGTAGCGCCACTTCACGATCGGCGGCATCGACATCAGGATGCTCTCGGTGCGCCCGCCCGATTGCAGGCCGAACAGCGTGCCGCGGTCGAACACCAGGTTGAACTCGACGTAGCGCCCGCGCCGGTAGGCCTGGAAGTCGCGTTCGCGCTCGCCGTAGGGCAGGTCGCGGCGGCGGCGCACGATGGGCAGATAGGCGTCGACAAACGCGTCGCCCACCGCACGTGTCATCGCAAAGCTGGGCTCGAAGCCAAGCTCGGAAAAGTCGTCGAAGAAGATGCCGCCGATGCCGCGCGCTTCGTTGCGGTGCTTGAGGAAGAAGTAGTCGTCGCACCAGCGCTTGAAGCGCGGGTGCAGGTCCGGCCCGAAGGGCGCCAGCGCGTCGCGGCAGGTGCGGTGGAAGTGCGCCGCGTCTTCCTCGAAGCCGTAGTAGGGCGTCAGGTCCATGCCGCCGCCGAACCACACCACCGGCGCCTTGCCCTCGGGCAGCGCGGCGAACATGCGCACGTTCATGTGCACCGTGGGCACGTGCGGGTTGCGCGGGTGGAAGACCAGCGACACGCCCATCGCCTCGAAGGGCGCGCCGGCCAGTTCGGGCCGGTGCTGGGTGGCCGACGGCGGCAGCGTCTGCCCCTTGACGTGGCTGAAGTTGCAGCCGCCGCGCTCGAGCAGGTTGCCTTCTTCGACCAGCTGCGACAGGCCGTCGCCTTCGAGCCGGCCGCCGGCTCGGCGCGTCCAGCCGTCGCTGACGAAAGCCTTGCCGTCCTCGGTCTGCAGTGTGTCGACGATGCGGCCTTGCAGGCCGAGCAGATAGTCGCGAACGGGCTGTGTGTTCATCGTCAATGCCTGATCGCCCTGTGGCCGATGTCGCTGCGCCATTGCGCGCCGTCGAACCGAATGGCGCCCACGCCCTCATAGGCACGCTGCTGCGCCAGGCGCACCGAGTCGCCCAGCGCGGTGACGCACAGCACGCGGCCGCCGCTGCTGCTCAGCGGGCCGTCGACACGTGTGGTGCCGGCGTGAAAGACCTTCAGGTCGTCGGCTTCGGCCGCGGGCCCGATGCTGATCACGTCGCCCTTGCGCGGCGCAGCCGGGTAGCCGGCTGCCGCCATCACCACGCCCAGCGCCGTGCGGCGGTCCCATTGCAGCTCGACCTTGTCCAGCGCACCGTCGGCGGCCTGCATCAACACCTCGAACAGGTCGCTCTTCAGGCGCATCAGGATGACCTCGGCTTCGGGGTCACCAAGGCGGCAGTTGAACTCGACCGTGCGCGGCACGCCTTGGCGTCGATCATCAGCCCGGCGTACAGGAATCCGCTGAAGGGCATGCCCTCGCGCACCATGCCGGCCAGTGTGGGCTGGATGATCTCCTGCATCACGCGCGCATGCACGTTGGGCGTGACCACCGGTGCCGGCGAATAGGCGCCCATGCCGCCGGTGTTGGGGCCGGTGTCGCCGTCGCCGATGCGCTTGTGGTCCTGGCTGGTGGCCAGCGACAGCACCTGGCTGCCGTTGGCGATGACCATGAAGCTGGCCTCTTCGCCGACCATGAACTCCTCGATCACCACCCGTGCGCCGTCGGCGTTGTGCTGCACCCCCAGCGTGTTGGCACCCAGCATGTCGTCGATGGCGGCGTGCGCCTCGGCCAGCGTCATCGCCACCACCACGCCCTTGCCGGCCGCCAGGCCGTCGGCCTTGATGACGATCGGGCGCGCCTTCGGCGTCGACATAGGCGTGCGCCAGCGCGGCGTCGGCAAAGGTCTGCGCGCGCGCGGTCGGGATCCGGTGGCGCTGCATGAAGGCCTTGCTGAAGGCCTTGGAGCTTTCGAGCTGGGCCGCCGCCTGCGTGGGGCCGAAGATGCGCAGCCCGCGCGCGCGGAACAGGTCGACCACGCCGGCGGCCAGCGGCGCCTCGGGGCCGACCACGGTCAGCGCCACCTTCTCCTGCTCGGCAAAGTCGGCCAGTTGCGCGGGGTCGGACAGCGGCAGGTTGCGCACGCCGGGCTCGGTGGCCGTGCCGCCGTTGCCCGGAGCGACGTAGACCGTCTGCACCCGTCCGGCCTGCGCCAGCTTCCAGGCCAGCGCGTGCTCGCGCCCGCCGCCGCCGATGACCAGGACCTTCATCGCCGCCTCATTCGCCGAGCAAGGCGTTGTGGAAGACGTCCTGCACGTCGTCCAGGTCCTCGAGCACGTCCAGCAGCTTCTGCATGCGCTGCGCGTCGTCGCCCGTGATCTCGACCGGGTTCTCGGCGCGCATGGTCACTTCGGCCACCTCGGGCTTCAAACCCGCGCCTTCCAGCGCCGTCTTCACGGCCTCGAAGTCAGCCGGCGCGCACAGCACCTCGATCGAGCCGTCGTCGCCGCTGATCACGTCCTCGGCACCGGCGTCGAGCGCCACTTCCATCACCTTGTCTTCGCTGGCGCCAGGCGCGAACACGAACTGCCCGCAGTGCTTGAACTGGAAGGCCACCGAGCCTTCGGTGCCCATGTTGCCGCCGTACTTGCTGAAGGCGTGGCGCACCTCGGCCACCGTGCGCACGCGGTTGTCGGTCATGCAGTCGACGATCACCGCCGCGCCACCGATGCCGTAGCCCTCGTAGCGGATCTCTTCGTAGTTCACGCCTTCGAGGTTGCCGGTGGCCTTGTCGATGTTGCGCTTGACGGTCTCGACCGGCAGGTTGACGGCCTTGGCCTTCTCGATCGCCAGCCGCAGCCGCGGGTTGGCCGATGGGTCACCCCCGCCCAGGCGCGCGGCGACCATGATCTCGCGGATCACGCGCGTCCAGGCCTTGCCGCGCTTTTCGTCCTGGCGGCCCTTGCGGTGCTGGATGTTGGCCCATTTGGAATGTCCAGCCATGGTGGGTAGGGCTCCTCGGCGCGCCGGTCGTCGGCACACCTGATCGTCGGTCGGTGGGGTGCGGGATTCTACCGATGGGGCCAAGCAGCTCGTGGGCTGCGTCGGGTTCGCCCTCGAATGTGTCGGTTCCACCCTGCGAGACACTCAGATCATGGCCGTAGCGACCCCGTCCGCCCCAATGCAACCCGACGCCAGCCAGACTTGGTGGACCGCGGCTCTGGCAGGCGCCGTGGGCAGCCTGTCGGTGCTGGCGGTGCTGCTGACGCTGGGCATGCTGGCGTTCGCGCCGCTGGGTGCCGATGCGGCCCGGGTCGGCGTGACGGCCAGTTTCGTCACGGCCGTGGTGGGCGGGCTGGTCTACGGCCTGTCGGGCCGCGCGGCGCTGCCGGCCGCCGGGGCTGACGCCGACGCCACGCTGGCCCGCGCATTGACTGGCTGTGCGCTGGCGATGGCGCTGGCCGGCGTGCTGCAGCTGCTGCTGGCGGCGCTGGGTCTGGCACAGTTGACCCGGTTGGTGTCGCAGCCGGTGCTGGCGGGCTTCATGAACGGGGTGGCGCTGGTGATCCTGTTCAGCCAGGTGCCCTTGCTGGCCGGCCAGCTGCCTGATCCGCAACTGGGCCTGAGCAGCTGGCCCGCTCTGCGTCCGGCCGCCTTGATGCTTGGCCTG
Organism: Rubrivivax sp.; assembly: GCA_016707445.1. Lineage (GTDB taxonomy): Bacteria > Pseudomonadota > Gammaproteobacteria > Burkholderiales > Burkholderiaceae_C > Rubrivivax. The sequence goes on along the minus strand of JADJHR010000002.1, from coordinate 107,171 downwards.
GTCACGGCCTTGTTGATCCAGTTGATTCAACGCCACCAGCCGACCTGGCCGGCAACCTTGCTGGCGCTGCTGGCCGGCGCCCTGGTCTGGGCGCTGCTGCAGCAGGGCTGGCCGGCACTTGACTTCGGGCTGCGCCTGGGCGTGGGCCCGATGTCGTGGCCGCTGCTGAGCGCGCTGTCACGGGATCAGGGTGCGGCCCTGGGAGCCGCGATGCCCGACCCCGATCACTTGCCCTCCACGCCCCTAGTTCATCGGTCCTGCTGCAGTACGGCTGCAAGGCCGCGGCCAGCAAAATGCCACCCTTGCCCACCACCACGGAGTTCGTGATGCCTGCCAACCACCGAACGCAGAATCTCGATGCCCTGGTCAAGCGGCTGCGTCAGCTGCGTGGGCCACTGGTGGCCTGCGTCAGCGGCGCCGCTTCGCCCGCCAGCGTCCTGGTGGAAGCCGTGACTCGGCAGGGCCTGCAGCTCGGCCCGCGGCCGCCACTTTCTTGGTTCTGCTTGCCAGAACTCGAAGACGAAGTTCTGGTGGCCTTCGTGCATGGCCATGCGCTGCCAGCCGCCCGTGGCCTGATGAATCTGCGTGCGCCGGATCAAGGCAGTCCGGGCCAGATCGCGGTGCCGGCGGTGCAATCCATTCGCGAGGCCGCAAAGACGCTGGCGCACGACCAGATCTACGTGCTGACGTCAGTGCGCCACCCCAGCGGAAAGTTGGATGGCTCACGCTGGCGGGGCTTCAATGTCGGCCGTGGCGGCAATGCAGGCACCACAGGCGACAACGAACATGAGGTCGAGTACGACCTTGTTGCGGCCAAGTGACCTCGAGGCGGCGATGCGACGACACGCACCATGAGGGCGCGTGCAGGCACGTGCAGCAAGGCCGTCGATAGCGTGCTCTAAACTCCCTCGAACGTCCGCCAGGCGGCGGCGACCCTGGGAGCCACGATGCCCGACCCCATCCTCGTCGCCCAGCGCGGCGATGTCTTCTGTGAGTTGCTGCCGTCGCTGGCCAACCGCCATGGCCTGATCACCGGCGCCACCGGCACCGGCAAGACCATCAGCCTGCAGCGGCTGGCCGAGGGCTTCAGCAACCTGGGCGTGCCGGTGTTCATGGCCGACGTCAAAGGTGATCTGACCGGCGTCACCCAGCTCGGCAGCCTCAGCCCCAAGATCGCTGGCATCCTGAAAGAACGTGGCCTGCCGCTGCCCGAGCCGCAAGCCTGCCCGGCCACCTTGTGGGACGTGTTCGGCGAGCAGGGCCACCCGGTGCGCGCCACCGTCAGCGACATGGGGCCGCTGCTGCTGGCGCGCATGCTGGCGCTCAACGACACCCAGGCCGGCGTGCTGAACCTGGTGTTCAAGATTGCCGACGACAACGGCCTGCTGCTGCTCGACATGAAAGACCTGCGCGCGATGCTGCAGTACGTCGGCGACAACGCCAGCCAGTTCACCACCGAGTACGGCAACATCAGCGCCGCCAGCGTCGGCGCCATCCAGCGCGGGCTGCTGCAGATCGAGGAACAGGGCGGCGACCGCTTCTTCGGCGAGCCGATGCTCGACATCAGCGACTTCATGCAGACCGTCGATGGCAAGGGGGTGATCAACATCCTCAGCGCCGATCGGCTGATGAACGCGCCGCGGCTGTACGCCACCTTCCTGCTGTGGATGCTGAGCGAGCTGTTCGAGCTGCTGCCCGAGGTGGGCGACCTCGACAAGCCCAAGCTGGTGTTCTTCTTCGACGAGGCGCACCTGCTGTTCAAGGACGCGCCGGCGGCGCTGGTCGAGCGCATCGAGCTGGTGGTGCGCCTGGTGCGCAGCAAGGGCGTGGGCGTGTACTTCGTGACGCAGAACCCGCTGGACGTGCCCGACACCGTGCTGGCGCAGCTGGGCAACCGCGTGCAGCACGCGCTGCGTGCCTTCACGCCACGCGACCAGAAGGCGGTGAAGAGCGCGGCCGACACCATGCGCGCCAACCCCAAGATCGGCGACATGGCCACCGCCATCACCGAGCTGGCGGTGGGAGAGGCCCTGATCAGCTTTCTCGACGCCAAGGGCCGGCCCAGCGTCACCGAACGTGTGTACGTCATCCCGCCGGGCAGCCAGATCGGGCCCATCACGCCCGAGCAGCGCAAGGCGCTGATCGCCGGCTCGCTGGTGGCCGGCACCTATGAAAAGGCGGTCGACCGTGAATCGGCCTACGAGAAGATCAAGGGCCGCACGGCGGTGTCGGGTGATGCCGCCGCCGCCAGCCCGCCCGCGGGCGCTGCGGGTGCGCCCACACCGACGCTCAAGCTGCCCGGCCAGACCCCGGCGGCCGAAGCCGACGGCGGCCTGATGGGCATGTTCAAGGACATGGTGATGGGCACGACCGGCCCTCGCGGTGGAAAACATGCGGGGCTGGCAGAGAAGGCCGCATCGTCGGCCGTGCGCAGCATGGGCTCGGCGATGGGGCGCGAGATCATGCGCGGTGTGCTGGGTTCGCTGCTGGGCGGGAGCAAACGCCGTTGACGGCCTTCAAATGGATCGTCGTGGTGCTGGTCGGCGTGCCGATCGCGCTGCTGCTGGCAGGGCAGTTCGGGCTGCTGCACGGCACTGCGCCCGCCGACCTGGGCGTGCACGACGGCAAACTCAAGGCGCCGTCCGACACCCCAAACAGCGTCAGCAGTCAGGCCGACCGCTGGCCCGGCCACGCGCAGCAGGCCTATGCGCGCATCGCGCCGCTGGCACTGATCCGCGGCGGCCCCGACGACACCATGGCGCGGTTGCGCGCCGTCTGTCAGGCCATCCCTGGCGCCGAGATCGTCACCAACAAATCCGACTACCTGTACGTGCGCTTCTCGACCCGACTGCTGAAGTTCGTCGATGACACCGAGTTCTGGTTCGACCCCAAGGCGCAGGTGATCCAGGTGCGTTCGGCGTCGCGCCTGGGGCGCAAGGATTTCGGTGTCAACCGCGCGCGCATCGAGGCGATCCGGGCGCGACTGCTGGCGGGCAACTGACGCTTCAGCCGAGCTGCCGTCGCACGTGCGCGGCCAACGCCGCCAGCATCTCGTCAATGGCCTTTTGCAGACGACCGAAGCTGGCGTTCTTTTGCAGCTGCCGGTCCATATAGCACGAGCGCTTGACCTCGATCTGCAGTGAATGCCAGCCGCGCGCGGGCTGGCCCGACGCGCGGATGATCTCGACGCCCTTGAACGGATCGTTGCGCGCCACGCTGTAGCCGGCACTGCGCAGGGCGTCTTCGATCACCGCCATCGTGGCCTCGTCGCAGGTGCTGCCGTCCAGGTTGCCCAGCACGAAGTCGGCCAGCGGTTTTTCGGGCAGACCCAGCTTGCGGTAGCTCTCGTCGGGCATCGAGTGCACGTTCAGATGCCAGCGCTGCGGCCAGCGTGCCGCGGCGGCATCGAGCGCGCTGTTCAGCGCCGCGTGGTACGGGCGCCAGCAGCGGTCGATGCGGCCCTGCACCTCGGCCACCGGCAACTTGCGGTCGTAGATGGGCTGGCCGTCCATCAGCCGCCAGACCAGGCCGATGCCGAGCTCGGTCTTGCGGCCCGGCGTCACCGGGCCGGGCCAGGGCTCGGCCAGCAGTGCGGCGTCGATGTCGCCCAGGCTGCGGTTGGGGTCGATGTAGGCGCGTGGAAAGTTGGCCGCCAGCAGCGTGGCGCCCTGCGCCGGTGCGTTGGCGTACAGCTCGTGCACCCAGGTGTCTTCGCCCTGGCGCAGCGCCAGGCCCGACAGCACGCAGCCGAAGTCGGCCGGGTAGTCGGTGCCACTGTGCGGCGAGTCGACCACGATGGGCAAGGGTGTGGCGCCGGGTGGGGTCAGGGTCAGCGGTTCAGCAGGCATGGCGCGATGCTACGCGGGTCGGCGAGCCTTTCACTTAACTGAATCGTTAGATGACTTCATGCTTGCGCACCGCGATCCGCTCGACGCCAACTTTGCCGCCTTGGCCGACCCCACGCGCCGTGCCATCCTGGCCCGCCTGGCCCAGGGCCACATGCATCTGGACGACCTGGCCCAGCCTTTCGGCATTTCGGCATTTCGGCATTTCGGCATTTCGGCATTTCGGCATTTCGGCATTTCGGCATTTCGGGCCCGACGTTGTCGCACCAGCTGCGCGTGTTGCAGCAGGCCGGCCTGATCGAACGTGAGGTCGACGCACGTTGACGCATCTGCCACCTGCGGCCTGCGGGACAGCAGCAGGCGCACGACCGGCTGGCGCCCTATCGCGACGACTGAGAGTCCGGCCTCGACCGTCTGGCCGAACTGCTGGAAGCGGTGCCCCCGCAAGACCCGTCCGCGGATCCCACGATGACCACCGCCAGCTTCGAGCTCAGGCTCACTCGCTTCATCCGCGCCGCACGCGAAAAGGTCTATGACGCCTTCGTCAACGCCGAGTTGCTCAGCGCTGGGCATTGTCCACGCGGCATGACCGTGCAGGCGACTGCCAATGCCCGCGGCGGCAAGCGCCATATCGTGGGTGGCCACCATGTCGAACTGCGGCGGCCTGAACATCTGGCCTACACCTGGGCCTGGAAAGGGGCGGCCCGCTGCCCGAAGGCATGCACACGCTGATCGAGGCCGATCTGCTGGCGCGCGACGGTGGCACCGAACTGCGCATGCGGCACAGCGGCCTTCCGGCGCAAGCGATGGTGCCGCCGCACCAGCGCGGCTGGGACGCCACGCTCAAGCACCTGGCCGACCTGATCGACCCGCTGGAGGCCGCGGTGACCCTGATCGACCCGCTGCCGTGCACCGGTTGACACGCAGCGGACGCCCGGCGCCTCACGGCGTCCGCACGCGCAACCGCGCCAGGCTGGCCAGCGCGGCCACGGCCGCCGTGCAGGCACCCAGGCGCAGCGCCCAGGTCGGCCCCTGCGCCGCAGCCAGCCCGAAGCACAGCGCCACCAGCGCCGCGCCCAGGGCCTGGCCCAGCAGCCGGGAGACGGCGATCACGCCGCTGGCGGCACCCGCACGCTGCGGCGGCGCGCTGGACATCAGCGCATTCAGGTTGGGCGACTGGAACAGGCCGAAGCCGGCCCCACACAGCGCCATGCGCCAGGCGATGTCGGCCGACGCCGCACCCGGCTTCAGCAGCGCCAGCAGCAACATGCCCACACTCAGCGTGACCAGACCGATGCCGCCCAGCCAGCCCGCGCGGTAGCGCTCGGACAAGCGCCCGGCCAGCGGCGCGGCCAGCGTCACCACCACGGCCCAGGGCAACATCAGGAAACCGGTCTCCACCGGCGGCCGCAGCAGCACACGCTCGAAGTAGAACGGCAAGGCCACAAACGCCAGGCCCTGCGTGGTGAACGAGGCCATCGACGTCAGCGCCGACAACGCGAACAGTGGCCGGCGCAGCAAATCCACCGGCAGCATCGGCGCCGGGTGCCCACGCTGGCGACGCCGCAGCGCCAGCGCGCAGGCCAGCGCGACCATCAGCGGTGCCAGCACCAGCAGCCAGGGCTCACGCTGGGCGGCCGCGGCCGCGCCCAGCACCAGCGCGGCGAAACCCAGCGCCGTCAGTGCGGCTGCCACGGCGTCGAATCCATGCGGCTGCGGCCGGCTGTCGGGCAGCGACGGCCAGGCGAAGGCCAGCGCCAGCAGCCCCAGCGGCAGGTTGATGCCGAACAGCCAGGGCCAGGGCGCCACCGTCAGCACCAGCGACGCCACCGTGGGCCCGCTGACGAAGCCCAGGCCGACCACCAGCGCGTTCAGGCCCACGCCGCGGCCCAACTGCTGCGGTGGGTAGAGCAGCCGGATGAGCGCGACGTTCACGCTCATCAGCGCGCCTGCGCCCAGGCCCTGCAGGGTGCGCGCGAAGACCAGCCCTTGCAGCGACGGCGCCAGCGCGCACAACAGCGACGCCACGCTGAAGAACGCCAGGCCGCCGAGAAACACCCGGCGCACGCCCAGCCGGTCGCCGAGCGCGGCAAAGGGCAGCAGGCTGGCCACCACCGCCAGCTGGTAGGCGTTGATGACCCAGATCGATGCCGCCGGCGTCGCACGCAGGTCGGCTGCGATGGCCGGCAGCGCGGTATTGGCGATCGCCGCCTCCAGCGCACCCAGCGCCACACCCAGCAGCAGCCCGACCAGGGCCAGGCGACGGCCTGCGACGAGGGCTGGAACGGGCGGACTGGCGGCTGCTGACATCTGGCCGACGATAGCCGCGCGCGATCTGGGGGCCGAAGCGGCCGCTTATCGAAGTTTGCAGGCGACGCCGTCGCAGCACCATCGAGCGGGCCCGACCCTTGTCGGGAACTTACCGACACGCTGAGCCGAACGACCTTGCGCATGAACCCCCCATCCCTCACCGCCAGCCCGCCGGTGCAGCCGCCGCCTTCGTCGCCGCTGTTCGGATTTTTCGCCTACCACGGCGTCTGGGCGCCGGGGGTGCGGCTGTTCCGTCGCCTGGGCTTTCGCGCCAAGGCCAGCATCGTCATGGCCCTGCTCGTGCTGCCGCTGCTGGCGCTGCAGCTGTGGCAATCCTGGCAGGCCTACCAGTCCAGCCTGGCGCAGCAGCGCGCGGCCCTGCAGCAGCAGGTGCAGCTGGCGCAGGGCCTGATCGCGCAGGCCCACGCCCAGCAGGGCGCGGGCAAACTCACCCGCGACCAGGCGCAGGCCCTGGCACGCACCAGCATCGGTGCGCTGCGCTTCGGGGATGGCGGGCACTTCTGGATCACCGACCTGGCGCCGCGCATGGTGATGCACCCGCTAGAGCCCGAGCTCGACGGCCAGGACCTGGCGTCGACGAAGGACGCCGGTGGCCAGGCGCTGTATCAGGTTTTCGCCGACACCGTGCGCCAGCACCAGGCCGGCTACGTGTCGTTCCAGGGGCCGGCGCCGGCGTCGGCCACGGTGCAACAACGGCTGGCCTATGTCGCCGCGTTCGAGCCCTGGGGCTGGGTGGTGGGCAGTGCCGTCAGCGTCGACGGCATCCGGGCGCAGGCGCTGGCACCCTGGCGCGCGCAAGGCGCCCTGGTGCTGCTGACCGTGCTGCTGGGCGGCTATGCCTTTCATTGTTTCTACGTCGTGATGATGGGCGGCCTGCGCGAGACCGAACGCCACCTGCGCGCCATGGCCGACGGTGACCTGACCACGTCGCCACGCCCCTGGGGCCACGACGAGGCGGCGCGGCTGATGCTCAGCGTGTGCGACATGCAGGCCTCGCTGCGCGGCATGGTGGCCACCGTGCGCGAGACCAGTGGCGCCATCGTGCACACCAGTGGCGAAGTGGCCAGCGACGCCATCGATCTGAAGAACCGCAGCGCGCTCAGCGCCGCGCACCTGGAACGCTCGGCGTCGGCGATGGCGCACATCTCGGCCACCGTGCAGACCACCGCCGAGCACGTGCAGCAGGCCGCGGGCCTGGCGCGCGGCAACGCCGACGTGGCCATGCGCGGCGGCCAGGTGATGACGCAGGTGGTGCAGACCATGGAGGACATCAACGCGGCGTCGTCGCGCATCGGCGACATCATCGGCACCATCGACGGCATCGCCTTCCAGACCAACATCCTGGCGCTGAATGCGGCCGTGGAAGCGGCACGCGCCGGCGAGCAGGGGCGCGGCTTCGCGGTCGTGGCCGCCGAGGTGCGCAGCCTGGCCCAGCGCTCGGCCAAGGCCGCACGCGAGATCAAGACCCTGATCGGCAGCAACGTCGACAAGGTGGCCTCGGGTACCGAGATCGTGCGCGAAGCCGGCACCACCATCGCCGAGATCGTGGCCAACGCCGACAAGGTCGACCGCCTGCTGGGCGAGATCACCGACGGCGCGCGCGAGCAATCGGGCGGCGTGGCGCAGATCGGCCGCACCGTGGCCGAACTCGACCAGGCCACGCAGCGCCATGCGGCGCTGGTGGACCGCACGGCCAGCGCGTCCCACACGCTGCGCGAGCAGGCACATGCGCTGGCCGCCGACGTGGCGCGCTTCCGGTTGCCGGACGCGCGCTGAGGGCGCGCGGCTCAGTTCTTGTAGTACACCACCTGATGGCTGCTGGCCTGCAGGTGACCGTCGCGACCACAGCTCGGCCGTCTGGTCGAAGAAACCCTGCGTGAAGCGCCGCCCCGTGGCCACCGCCAGCAGCGGCCGTTCACCCTGCGCTGCCAGCGCCGCCGTGTCGGCGTGGAACCGGCGCAGTTGACGGTCAGCGCCAGCGGCTCGCCCAGGCGGTGCGCGTCGATGCAGGCGGCGGGTCACCGGCTGCGCGCAGCGCCAGCGCCGCGTCAAGGGGTGCAGGGGTGTCCATGAAGACATACGTGGCGGCGGCCGCAGGCGCACTCGAAAGGCAGCGCGCCCGGCTATGCTCGGCCGATGCCCCCCATCCTGCGCATCAGCGACCTGAACAAGACCTATGCCTCGGGTTTCCAGGCGCTGAAGGGCATCAACCTGGAGATCCGGCGCGGCGAGATCTTTGCGCTGCTGGGCCCGAACGGGGCCGGCAAGACGACATTGATCGGCATCGTCTGCGGCATCGTCAATGCCAGCAGCGGCACGGTGACGGTGGACGGCCACGACATCGTGCGCGACTACCGGGCGTCGCGTTCGATGATCGGCCTGGTGCCGCAAGAGCTGACCACCGACGCCTTCGAGACCGTGTGGGCCACGGTCAGTTTCAGCCGCGGCCTGTTCGGCAAGTCGGCCAACCCCGGCCATATCGAGCGCGTGCTGAAGTCGCTCTCGCTGTGGGACAAGAAGGACAGCCAGCTGCGCACGCTGTCGGGCGGCATGAAGCGCCGCGTGATGATCGCCAAGGCACTGTCGCACGAGCCGCAGATTCTGTTCCTGGACGAACCCACCGCCGGCGTCGACGTCGAACTGCGGCGCGACATGTGGCGCCTGGTGCGCGGCCTGCGCGAAACCGGCGTCACCGTCATCCTGACCACGCATTACATCGAAGAGGCCGAGGAGATGGCCGACCGCATCGGCGTCATCCGCAAGGGCGAGCTGATGCTGGTCGAGGACAAGACCGTGCTGATGCACAAGCTGGGCCGCAAGCAACTGACGCTGCAGCTGCAGGCCCCGCTGCAACAGCTTCCCGCCACACTGGCCGGCCAGGCGCTGGAGCTGTCGAAGGACGGTAGCGAGCTGACCTACACCTATGACACGCACGGCGGCAACGGCGACAGCATCGGCATGGTCGAGATGCTGGACCGCCTGACCGCGGCCGGCATCCGCTTCAAGGACCTGCGCACGATGCAGAGCTCGCTCGAAGACATCTTCGTCGGCCTGCTGAAGGACACGGCATGAAGCTGCACGTGAACCTGCAAGCGAACCTGCACGCGATTCGCGCGATCTATTTGTTCGAGATGCACCGCACCTGGCGCACGCTGATGCAAAGCATCATCTCGCCGGTGCTGTCGACCTCGCTGTACTTCGTGGTCTTCGGTGCGGCCATCGGCTCGCGCATGCCCGACGTGGGCGGCGTCAGCTACGGCGCCTTCATCGTGCCCGGGCTGGTGATGCTGTCGCTGCTGACGCAGAGCATCTCCAACGCCTCGTTCGGCATCTACTTCCCCAAGTTCACCGGCACCATCTACGAGCTGCTGTCGGCGCCGGTGTCGCATGCCGAGGTCGTGATCAGCTACGTCGGCGCGGCGGCGTCGAAGTCGGTGCTGCTGGGCCTGATCATCCTGGCCACGTCGACGCTGTTCGTGCCGCTGCAGGTCGCGCACCCGCTGTGGATGCTGCTGTTCCTGGTGCTGACCGCCGTCACGTTCAGCCTGGTCGGCTTCATCATCGGCATCTGGGCCGACGGCTTCGAGAAGCTGCAGGTGGTGCCGCTGCTGATCGTCACGCCGCTGACCTTCCTGGGCGGCAGTTTCTATTCGATCGACATGCTGCCGCCGTTCTGGCAGAAGGTGGCGTTGTTCAACCCGGTGGTCTATCTGATCAGCGGATTTCGCTGGAGCTTTCACGGCACAGCCGACGTCAGCCTTGCGATCAGTCTGGGCATGACGCTGGTCTTTCTGGCCGCGGCGCTGGGCGTCATCACCTGGATCTTCAAGACCGGCTGGCGCATCAAGGTGTAGGCTGTCCACGCTAGGCCGTCCCGATGCGTTGAACCACGGTGAGGCGCACGATCTTGAGGTGCCTGCCGACGAGCCTGCAAGAGTCCGGCCGATTTCGCTGCCGCAGTGGCAACTCGAAAAACAGGCGGGCGACATGCTGGGGCCGCAGCTTGAAGTGGCCGCGATCCGTTTCGACCCACCGTCCTTCGAGCTCGAGGCGGACAACCTGGCTTTGCACAATGCCGGAGGCCAGAGGATGCTGGGCTTCAGACAACTGCAGCTCGACTTCGAATGGCGCGGCCTGCTCGATCGTCTGATCGTCGAACCGCCGATGGGCGAAGCGGATCTGGTTCGCCTGCTCCAAGGGCGCGCCGAAGCGGTACGGCGCGAGCTCATCGACACGGCTGGCGTTCAGGGCGCACCCATCATGCTGTGGTCGCCGCGTTGGGCCGATCGCCACCACGGCGCCACCACAGGCCGATCCCGCGCTCGCCTTGGGCGTTGTGGAGGGCGTTTCAAACTCCTATGCGCGTGCGCCAGAACTTTTCGGGGTAGAGGTGAGCATGGCCGGCACTCAGCCTGGGGCCAGCGGCAGCACGAGTCGGACGCGCAGGCCGTGCGCTATCGCGGCGATGTCGAGGTCCGCCCCCAGCCGCAGGGCGCGCGCGCGCATGTTGGCCTGCCCACGCCCGCCGCTGGAGACGGGCGCGGCGCTACCGCAACCATCGTCCTCGACTTCGAGCACGAGGCGCCCGGCGTCATGAATCAAGCTCACTCGCACGCGCATGGCGCGTGCGTGCTTGAGCACGTTGGTCAACGCTTCCTGCGCGATCCGCAGCAGTTGCAGTGCATCGTGCGCGGGGACCACGGGCACCGCGTCGGGAAGGTCGATGACCCAGCTGGGTATGACCCCCGCCTCCCGCAGCCGCACCTCCCAGCGGAAGCAGAAGTTGCCGAACGCGGTGCGGAAGTCCTGCTCGTCAGAGGCCAGCGCGTCGATTGCCAAGCGCATCTCGTCGATTGAACTGCGCAGTGTGTCGACCATGGCCTTGTGGTCGAGCGCACCTCGTTCAGCACGCAAGAGTGACGTGAAAAGCTGCGAGCCGAGGCCGTCGTGCAAGTCCTGCATGATGCGATGGCGCTCGTCGGTGGCAGCCTGGCGCTGCTGCAACACAGCGATGCGTTGGTAGCTTGCGGCGATCTCGCTCTCCCGCTCGGCCACCCGGGCTTCCAGCGTGTGCCTGGCGCCTTCGGCTTCGTGCAGGGAACTCACGAAACGCAGCGTCAGCAAGACGCCCATCACCACAAGGAGCAGGTTCGCGCCGTAGTGCAGCAAGAAGATGCGGTGGCCGATCCAGCCCGACAGCGCCTCGATCCTCGGCGCGTTCCAGGCGATGAAGTAATCGTGAGCACCGGCGCCGACGGCGAACGACATGGCAAGCGCGATCACCACCGTACCCGGCGTGCGCTGGCGCCAGGCCGCCGCGACCGAGACCACCACGATCGATAAACCGATCGGTATCAGGCCGGCGGTCCACCAGCGGGCAACGAGGTTCTCCGCTTGCGCTCCAGCCGCCAAGTACAGCACAGGGCCAAGCACGGCGTAAGCCGCGAGCGCGCGCGCGACGCCCGGCCGCAACCAGCCGGCCAGGCTGAGAGCGAACAAGGCCATGCAGATGACGAAGCCGCCGTTCGTGGCGTGATAGAGAAGGCGCCAGGCGGGCCATACAGAGGCCGGGAGGGCATCGACAAGCAGGTTCGTCGTGCGCGCCGCCCACAACACCGCCGCCAGCCCGAACAGGCCGTACAGCACCTCCTGGCGCCGGCGCAGCCAGACGAAGATGACCAGCAGACCGACCACACTCGCCATGACAAGGGTGACCAGCGGCAGCGTGCGCATGAAGAACAAGCGGCGTTCGAACTTCGGCTGCACTTCGTCCTGCGTGCCCACCACCAAACGCGGCGCACCCGTCCCTCGATGGGTGTAGGCCGGCACCGCTCGCAGATGCAGAACGTTCTTCTTGCCGGCATGCAGCATGCTGGCTGGCAGCGACAGCAGCAGCGGACGCTCCCTGCGCACGCGCAGGACCTGGCTCGACTCCGGTACTGCCGCCAGCGGCTCGCCGTTCAGCCAGATCCGGCCACCGCCGTAGAGATACGGCAGGTACAACACCCAGTACTCAGTGGCGATCGCCGCCGCGATGTCGAACTCGACGCGGTACCACACGACGTCGGCAGTCCGCACGTCGGGCAGCGAGGTCGGCTGCCAGCGAGCGTCTGCCACACCGGGTGGTGCACTGTCTGAGCCGATCAGCACCGACACCTGACGCGGCTCGATCGTCACCGCCGCGGCGTTGACTGGGCCCAGCAGCGCAAGCATGCCGAGCAGCAGGCGCGCGGCTTGCCGCCCGAGGATCGTCAAAGCAAACCCATCTGCCTGGCTTCGTGCACGGCCTCACCACGCGAGTGCACGGCAAGCTTGCGATAGATCTTCTTCACGTGCGTGACCACGGTGTGCGGCGAAATGCCAAGCAGCTCGCCCACCGTGTCGAAACTGAAACCCTTGCTCACGAGGCGCAAGATTTCGCTTTCGCGCTCGGACATAGGCGAGGCGTTGGCTGCCAGCACGGGGGGAGTGGCTGCAGGCAACGGAGCCGTTGCGACGCGAAAACGCTCAAGTACCCGACGCGCGATGCTGGGACTGATGGGCGAGCCGCCCGCGCGCAGTTCGTGGATGGCGCCGGCAATGCGCCGACCGCCCGCATCTTTCAGGAGGTAGCCGGTGGCGCCCGCCTCGATGCTCGACAACAAGTGCAGGTCATCGGCGAACATCGTGACCACGAGCACGTCGCAGCCGGGGTGGTGGTGCGCCGCATGGCGGATCAACTCGACGCCGTCCATGTCGGGCAGGCCCAGGTCGATCAGCATGACGTCGGGCGGCTGCGCGTCGAGCATCGCGCGTCCGGCCCGCCCGGTTGAGACTGCGGCCAGCAGGTGCAGCCCGGTATCGGCCAGCACCGCTTCAGAAAAGCGACGCAGGAACTCGGGTTCGTCCTCGACGATCAGCACGCTGGTGGCCATAAGCCCTTCATGCGTTAGCCGGTCCATTGTCGCATCGCGGTTGTGGCGCGGGATACCGCACAAGCGGTACTGCAGAGCGCTGCCTGGGCGTGTCATTTCCCCGATCAGCGCCGTGCCAGGGGCGACGTACCGCCAACGCGGTACGCACAAACGCCGACACGGGATCGCACGAAACGGCTGCACTCGGCAGACTGGCTTTGCCCCGACAACTCGGCCCCCTTGGTTCAACGAAGGAAACCGTGATGACATCCATCCTGTCTCGCAATCCGGTCGCGCGGGCTGTGCGCGTTTTCCTTTTCCACGTCGCTGGTGTCGCCGCGGCTACGCTGCTCAGCGCCTGCGGCGGCGCCGGACAGGACACCGCCGACGCGCTTGAAGGCGCTGCCCCGTCGGCGCGCAGCGCGCAAGCAGCGGGAGCGGTGCCGCCCGACCTGTGGGACGCCTCCGGCCAGCCGCTGCCCACCGCGCCCGAAGACCGACCCGCTGATCCCGCTGCAGCATGGAGCGGTCAGCGCTACGCCACGCGCGCGCAGCTCGCACACGAGGAGCTGATCGCAAGCACCCAAACCGTGGTGATCGAAGTCCCGAACGCCAACGCGGTCGACCGGGCCCTGCAAGCGGCCGAGCAGCTGCGGACCTACCACTCAGGCAGCACCAAACGCCTGGGTGTCTTCGTGCGCGCCATGAGCGCGGCGGACGCCGATGAACTCGATCAACGATTGCGAGGCGATGTGGTCTGGATCGCCGTCGACTGTTGCGGCGACGAAGCTATCGGCCTGGCGCTGGGGGTGACCTACGGCGTGCAGGCTGCGAAGAGTCTGCCAGCCAGTGCGCCCGTGCTGGTGACGGCGGTCGATCAGCGATTGGCGGCCAAGGTCGTCAATCAACTGGCCGATGCCGGCATGAGCCAGGTCTTCCTCGTCACGCCATAAGGGCTGCGGTGATGCGCTGTGTGGGTCGCCACAACACCCATCGTGACGTTTCGACTCAGGCGGCGGCCGTGATGAACGCCCCCTCACGACGAGGCCCATCGTGAGTCCGCCGCGCCGCTGGCCTGTGCTGCTGGCCGTTGCCGCCTTGCTGGCCTGCGCGGAGCAGCCGGCGACGCTGCCAACCCCTGGCGAAGAACCCTTCCTGGCGCCGGTGGCCGCACCCGTGCGGTTGGCGCTGGTGCTGTCCAGTGGTGCGTTGCGCGGCCTCGCCCATGTCGGCGTGCTGCGCGCTCTGGAGCGTGCAGGCATCCGGCCCGACCTGATCGTGGGCTCCAGCGTCGGGGCTTTGGTGGGCGCGATCAACGCCTCGGGCGCGAGCGGGGCAGAGATCGGGCTTCTCGTCGGGGCAGACGACTTCGACTTCGGCAAGGATTGGATGAACCCTGCAGCGGACCGGCCAAAGCAGAACGTCTATCAATTTGTCCAGCTGAACCTCAGGCGTCAGCGCATCGAACAGTTCCCCATCGCCTTTGCCGCGGTCGTGACCGACTTGCAGTCCGGCTGCATGAATGTCTTCAACGCAGGCGGCGCGGCCTTGGCGGTCCAGGCCTCGACCGGGCTACCGGGGTTGTTTGCCGCGACCCCGATCGCAGGCCGCACCTATGCGGATGGCGCCCTGACCAGTCCGGTGCCGGTGCGGGTCGCTCGTGCGCTCGGCGCTGAGCGTGTGATTGCCGTCGACGTGACCTACCCGCCCAGCGAATCGAAGCTCGACGGCATCGTCGACCGTCTGTTCCAGATCAGTCTCGTGATGGCGCACTCGCTGGCGTCGCAAGAGACACAGGAGGCCGACCTGGTGATCCGTCCGGCCTTTCCAGCGGCCACCGAGTTCAACATGCACAACCGAGTGGCGCTGATGGCAGCGGGCGACGCTGCCGTGCGCAAGGCGCTGCCCGAGATTCGCACCCTGCTGGCGCGGTATTCGCCGGCGCTGGGCATCCAACGAGCCGCTGCGCGCCGCTGGTGTGACTGAGCTCAAGAGGCCCCATGAGGGCCTCCCGTTCATCGGGCCGGCTGGAAGCTCCGCTTCATGCCAAACAACCTCGGCATTCCGACTGCCACTGCTGATCGTCATCGCCTGGAGCTTCAGGGCAGGTTGGCGCATCAAGGGGTCATTGGATTCGTCGAACCCGCGGCCGACGGCGCACAACGCCGGGCTGCCTGAAACGAAGCGCTCACCGCAGTCGCTGTTCGAGAAAGGCAATCGCATCGGCGTTGCGAAAGTAGCTGCAATGGTGGGTGCCACCGCCCTCGCCCAGAAACTTCCAGTCGGTCCCCGGAATGCGGGCGACGTGGCCAAGCTGGTTCATCGAATCGGTGTCGACCACCAGGTCGTTGGGCTGGCGGAAGATCAGTTCGGCGCCGTAGTACTTGGCCTGGTCGGCCAGGTTGCTGAAACGGTTCCAGAACTTCCACATCGGCTGCTGCACCTCGTCGGGCTTGAAGACCACGCCGACGCCCGACAGCCGCGCCTGCGTCGGCAAAGGGAACAGGCGCTCGAGTTCCAGGTTGTTGTCGACCCGGCTTTGTGACATCAGTCCCGGCACCAGACCGACCACCGCGTCGGCCACCGGCAGCGAGGCCCCGAGGTTCAGCACCTTGCCCAGCACCTTGGCCAGTCCGGCCGCGCCCATGGCCAGCGGCATCGCGGGTGGAAAGACCAGCGCGGCGCCACGCGACAGCACACTGATCGCATCGGCCACATTGGCCAGAAAGTCCAGCGCCTCGCGCAGCCGGTAGGGTGACGCCAGGCTGGTGCCCATCAGGGGCGAACCGACGAACACCACCTGGTCGACCGGCAGCGGCGCCAGCTTCAGCGCCCAGCCCAGCACCAGCCCGCCGCGGCTGTGGCAGACGACATCGATGCGCGAGCGCAGCGGTGCCAGCGCCTGGTTCAGGTCGAGTGCGTTCAGCCAGGGCGCCATCGACAGCGTGGCGTGGTCGAACGCCAGCAGCGCCGCGTAGGGGTCGGGCGCCGCAGCGCTGATGCGGTCGAACAACTGCCGGCCTTGCGGGGTGGCCTGCAGCTCGGTGTCGTACATCTCGCTGCGGCTGAAAGTGCCATGCACCAGCAGCAGCACACGGCCCTGGATCGTGGCCAGATCTTGCGCGCCGACCGGCTGCCAGGCACCCCCCACCCAGCGCCGCAGTCCGCGGTTCGGGTTGAGCTGCAGGTCCAGCGCGACCAGCGCGCTGGTAATCTGATTGCGGCCCAGCGGCGGGTACTCGAACCGCTGCACCACGTCGCGCGCGTCCACACCCAGCGACCGCCAGGCACGCCGCCCCTGGTGCAGTTCCTGCACCGGCGGGCGGTAGACCCAGCGCAGCACGCCGTCGTCGCGCACCAGTTCGACGGCTTCGCGGCCGTCGTCCATGGCGACCGGAAAGCCGCGGCGGCGCCGCTGCTGCAACGGCGACTGCGGCTCGGTCACCGCCGGCAGCGCCGGCGCCACAGCGCGGCCCACCTCGGCCCACAGGCTGCTGTCGGTCATGGTGCCTCCTTGCGCACCGGCAGCGGCGTCACGAGTTCCAGCCGCGCGGTGATGATGTCCAGCATCGAGTCGAAATCGCGGCGGTCCGACAAGGCCTGCACGCCGGCTTCGATGGCTTCGACAAAGCCGCAATGCTCGGTCAGCCGCACGGTCTCGATGGGCACCAGCTTGCGTTCGCGGATCCAGCGCCGCACCTCGGGCCAGCTGGCCTTGCCGGTGTGCCAGGCCACCACCTGCGCATTGGCCACGGTGTTCTCGTCCTGCGACAAGGGCAGGATCTCGGCGAAGTTGTCAGCCGGCATCTCGGCATATTCGTCGCGGAACGAGGGGTGCCGCCACCAGCCCGGCAGCGCATGCCCTTCGAGCAGGAAGATCACCGGATAGATGTCGACCAGCTCCAGACAGGCCGCAAACAGCAGCGCCAGGTCGATGCAGGTGCCGGCACGGTGTTCCAGCACCGTGGACGGCATGCGCAGGCGCTGCGAATCCAGCGTGCCGCTGTAGCTGGGCGGCGGATTGATGTAGCCCAGCTGCCAGTCGTGCAGCAGCGTGGCCCAGATGGCTTCGACCTGGCGGTCGACCGCGCGCAGGCTGGCCTCGTCGTTCTGGTTGGCCAGCTGGTAGCCCTCGAAGCCCGCAGTGGGGTCGTCACGCAGCACCCGAACATAGCGCTGGGCCTGCTCGAGCGCGCGCGCGACCACCGGGTCCCGCGGCTGCACGAAGCTGGGCAGCCAGCGGCCGTCGCGGCGGTTGTCGCGCCATTGGTCGACCGGCAGCAGGCGCAGGCGGTGCGAATTGCAGTACAGCAGCTGCGAACCGTGGCGCACCTCGATGCTGAGGCTGCTGGTGATGGCTTCGCGCACGCTGCGCGCCACCTCGGCGGTCAGCGGCACGTGGATCTCGCGCGTCAGTGCGACGAGCTTGTGGCACATCGGCAGCTGGCGCTTGTAGCGTGCGGTCTCGGTGCCCATGTGCACCGCGACGTCGACGTCGACCAGCACGTCGTCACCAGGAAGATCACATTCGAGAATGAACTTCTCGAACAGCGGCTGCGCGTTGTGCAGCACTGCGTAGTTGAGCTCCTCGTAGGGCTTGATGTCGACCCGCACCCGGGGTTTGCGCGCCAGCTCCAGCGGGGCTGCCGCCGGCACGCTGCCCGCGGCACGGGGCGTCGCCGGCTGGCCCAGCAGCGGCGCGCCGGCCCACAGCGTGATGCCGGTGGCGTCGACCGATTGCGGCAGTTCGCGTACTGCCAGCCAGGTGCGCTTGAAGGCCTCGGGCAGATTCCAGCCGCCGGCCAGCAACTCGGCATACAGCGTGGCGTGAACGAACTCAGCCAGCGCATCGTCGAAGGCATCCTGAAAGCCGACCGCGGCCAGCGCAGCACGTTCGGCCACCATCAGCGCCGCCACCCGGGCTGCCGTGTTCCATTGGTTGAAGCTGACCAGGAAGGCCGTATGTCCGGTGCCGGCCAGCGCCAGCGCCAGGTCTTGTGCCCGCACCAGGCAGGGGTAGCTGACCATTGCTGCCGACGGCGCGTCCGGTTCCTCGTTGTCGGCCAACCCCAGCCCGCGCAGCAAGACCCCGTCCACCATCACGCGGCGGTCGGCGATCACATCGTCGACCAATTGCAGACCCGATGGAAGGTACTGGACCGTTTCACCTTCGGCGGTGGTGGTGGTGGCGGGCGACACGGGCGCACGCTGCGGCCCCAGGTCGACCAGGGCGCGCGGGCCCAGACAGGTGCGCAGCTCGCGCAGACCCTGGTGGCTGTCCAGGCCGGCAAAGTGGATCAGTTGCGGTTGGTGCCGGGCAACGGCCTGGCGCAGCTCGTCCAGCGTGGGATAGCTCAGCACTTGCCAGTGCGTGGCCTCAGGCAGCGCCGCACGCAGGCGAGCCTGTTCGTGGCCCAGGGACCAGTTTTCGCGCAGCTCCGACGGCAGGCATTCGACGAAGAAGGCACGAAGCCCCGATGCGAACAGCGTTTTCGGGTCGGGCAGGGGGCGTTGCAGCGGCGTCTGCACCTGCAGCTCGCGCATCACCGTCAGCGCCCGCGCCTTGCCGCCGCTGGCGGGCTGTATGCGTTGGTCCCGCGTGGCGGCGGCCAGCACGTACTCCCAGGGGAAGATGCGCGACTCCCAGTGCAGCGTTTCGCGAACATGGGGGATGCGCACGACGATGCGGTCGCTGCGCGCCAGGTCCAGCAGTTCGGCCTTGCCGATGCCGATGCCCAGCAGCGCGGCGCGTGCTTCTTCTTCGTTGCGTTCGCGCGCCCGGCTGCCGCCGACCCAGCGCTTGCGCGAACGCAGCACGTAGGTCCAGCGCATCGCCTCACGCGCGATCAGGGCATGCAACGCTTCGCGGCTGACGGTCTGCGGCATCGACAGTGGCCAGCCGCCAGGGCAGGTGACCGACGCGATGCGCACCTCGTCCAGCAGCTGTGGCGCGGATGGTTTGCGGCGTGTGGCCATGGCTTGGCTCCGGGCTGCAAGGGTGGTCTGAGTGTCCATTGCACACCGTCGGCCGGTGCCCGCGCTTTCCCCTATCCGGGCCGGCGCGCCGTCCGAGCCGACTCAGGCTTCAGGCCAGCCCTGCGCGCCCAGCAGCGGCACGAACGCCACCCCGCACAGCGACTCGGTGCGAAAGTCGTCACCGCCGCTGCGTGTCAGGCGCAGCAGGTCCTGTCCGCCGTGCTGTGCGCCCACCGGCATCACCAGCCGGCCGCCCGGTGCCAGCTGCGCCTGCAGCGCCGGCGGCACCGAAGGCCCGCCGGCGGTGACGACGATGGCGTCGAACGGCGCGGCGGCGGGCCAACCCAGCGTGCCGTCACCGCCATGCACATCGACGTTGGTCACACCCAGGTCGGCCAGCTGCTGTCGTGCACGGTCGGCCAGGTCGCTGATGCGCTCGACGGTGTCGACATGGCGGCACAGGCGCGCCAGCACCGCGGCGCCGTAGCCCGAACCGGTGCCGATCTCGAGCACGTGCTCGTCACCCTGCAACTGCAGCGCCTGCGCCATCAGTGCCACGATGTAGGGTTGCGAGATGGTCTGAGCGTTACCGATCGGCAAGGGCCTGTCGTCGAAGGCGCGCTGGCGCAGGTTGGCGGGCACAAAATGTTCGCGCGGCACGGCGCGCATCGCCGCCAGCACGCGGGCATCGGTGATGCCCCGGCCGGCAATGTCGCGCTCGACCATGGCCGCGCGGCGGTGGTCGTCGTTGGTCATGCAGCGAGTATCGCAAGCCCTGTTCGGGCGCGGCGCATGGCCGTCGCCTGCGATGATCTGCCGCAATGTTCCGGGAGAATTCGATGCGCAACGCCTCCATGCCCGATGGCAGCACCCTGCCCCTGCTCGGCCTGGGCACCTGGAAGATGGGTGAATCGGGCCGCCGACGCACCGCTGAGGTGGCTGCGGTGCGTGGCGCGATCGACATGGGCTACCGGCTGATCGACAGCGCCGAGATGTACGGCGAAGGCGGGGCCGAGACGGTGGTCGGCGAGGCCCTGGCCGGCGCGCTGCGCGACGGCGTCGTGCGGCGACAGGACCTGTTCATCGTGAGCAAGGTCTACCCGCACAATGCCAGCCGCCGCGGCACCTTGGCGGCCTGCGCGCGCAGCCTGCAGCGGCTGCAGCTGGATCACATCGACCTCTACCTGCTGCACTGGCGCGGGCAACATGCGCTGGCCGACACCGTGGCCGCGATGCATGAACTGCAGGCCCAGGGCCGAATCGTGCACTGGGGGGTCAGCAACTTCGATGTCGACGACCTGCAGGAACTGGCCGCGCTGCAGGCCGCGGACCGCACGGCGCCAGGCTGTGCGTGCAACCAGGTCTATCTGTCGGTCAGCGAGCGCGGACCCGAGTTCGACCTGCTGCCCTGGATGCGCCAGCGCGGCATGCCGCTGATGGCCTACTGCCCGATCGACCAGGGCCGTGCTGCCGCCGACCCGACGCTACAGGCCATCGCGGCAGCGCGTGGCGCCACGGCAGCGCAGGTGGCGCTGGCCTGGGTGCTGTCGCTGCCCGGCGTCGTCGCGATTCCGAAGGCCGTGCACCCGCAGCATCAGCGCGACAACCTGGCGGCGGCCGAGCTGGTGCTGAGTGCCGATGAACTGCAGCAGATCGACGCCCGCTTTCCGCCGCCGCGCGCGAAATCGGCATTGGCAATGCGCTGAGCGCCTTCGTGGCGCCAGACTTTCAGACGTGCGCGGCGGCCGGCTGCAGCTCCAGCCGCGCTTGCAGCACCACCGCGCGTGCCGCGCTCAGTGCCAGCAGCGCCATCACGCTGGCCACCACCAGATCGGGCCAGGCACTGCCGGTGCCGAACACGCCGAATGCGGCCACCATCACGGCCAGGTTGCCGATGGCGTCGTTGCGGCTGCACAACCACACCGATCGCATGTTGGCGTCACCCTCACGCCAGGCATAGAGCATCAGCGCCACCACCACGTTGGCCACCAGCGCCAGGCTGCCGATGGTCCCCATGGTGACGGGCTCGGGCATGGCACCGCTGCTCGCGGACCAGATCGCGCGGCCGAGCACGAAGACGCCGAAGACGCCCATGCTCAGACCCTTGAGCAGCGCCGCACGCGCGCGCCACTGCAGCGCCATGCCCAGCACCAGCAACGACACGCCGTAGTTCGCCGCGTCACCGAAGAAGTCGACCGCGTCGGCCAGCAGCGACACCGAATCGGCGCGCCAGCCACCCACCGCTTCGACCACGAACATCGCAGCGTTGATGATCAGCGCCAACCACAGCACGCGTCGGTAGCGCGCGCTCCGATGGGCGGGCGGTGTGTGGCTGCAGCCGTGGCTGCCGCAGGATGCACTCATGACGGGCCCTCTCGCTTCGATGCCGGCATTTGAAACCCTGAAGCCGCTGTAGAGTCAAGCAATGAACCCAGCGATGAAGATCGGTGCCCTGGCGGCGGCCACCGGCACCGCGGTGGAGACCATCCGCTACTACGAGCGCGAAGGCCTGCTGCCGCCTGCGCCGCGCAGCGACAGCAACTACCGCCTGTACGGCAGCGAACACACCGAACGCCTGAGCTTCATCCGCCATTGCCGATCACTGGACATGACGCTCGACGAGATCCGCGTGCTGCTGCGCTTCAAGGACGCACCCGGCGAAGACTGCGGCGACGTGAATGCGCTGCTCGACGAGCACATCGGCCATGTCGCAGCGCGCATCCGCGAGCTCAAGCAGCTGGAAAGGCAGCTCAAGGCCCTGCGCGAGACCTGTCCCGTGGTGCAGGCCGCCGGCCAGTGCGGGATCCTGAACGAACTGGCGCATGCGGCAGCGGCTCCGGTTGCACCCGATCGGCCCAGCCATGCGCATGTGCGCGGCTCACACGGGCGAGTCCCCGGACGCTGAACATCGACCTCGGCCCCGCATGCGGAGCGGGTTGCAGTTCGACGTGATGCGGCGCAGGGTGGTCCCTTCAGTCGAAGATCTTCAGCACGATCTTGCCCAGGTGCTGGTTGGCCTGCATGTGGGCCTGCGCGGCCGGCAACTCGTCGAAGGCGAACACCCGGTCGACCAAGGGTTGGATGCGGCCGTCGGCAATCGCCGGCCACAGATCCGCCTTGAAGGCCGGGACACCGGCAGCGCGCTGCTCGGCATTGCGCAGCTTGTTGGACACACCAAACAAGGTCAGGCGCTTGGCGTGCAGCGCCTGCAGGTCGATCTCGGCCTTGAGCTGGTGGTCGACGTAGCCGACCGTGGCCAGCCGGCCCTCGAAGGCCATGCAGCGCACACACTCGGCAAAGACGCTGCCGCCCACGGTGTTGATCACCAGGTCGGCACCGTGGCCGCCGGTGGCGTCGAGCACGCGGCCGGCGAAGTCCGGCGCGCGCGTGTTGATCGAAGAATCCAGCCCCAGCGGCTGCAATCGCGCCAGCTTGTCGGACGAGCCTGAGGTGCCGATCACGCGCGCGCCCAGGGCCTTGGCGGCCTGCAGCGAGGCCACGCCCACGCCCGATGACACGCCGGTCACCAGCAACCATTGCCCAGCCTGCAGGCGACCCTGCAAGACCAGCATGTCGTGCACCACCAGAAAGGCCAGCGGCACCGCGGCGGCGGCCTGCATCGACAGCCCGGCCGGCACCGGCAGCGCTTCGCGCGCATCCATCAACGCGTATTCCGAGAAAGCGCCGGCGCAGCGCCCCATCACGCGCTGGCCGGGTTGCAGGCTGCTGACATCGGCACCCAGCGCGACGATCTCGCCCGCCCCTTCCATGCCCGCCGGCTTGCTGGCGCCGCCCTTGACCAGCCCGCCAGGAATGAATTCGCCGCGGTTCAGGCCGGCCGCGTGCATCTTCAACAGCAGCTGGCCCGGGCCGGGTTCGGGACAAGGTAGATCGACGCGCTGCAGCAGCACCTGTGTGCCGTCCACGCGCAGGGTGTAGGACTTCATCGGCAGTACCTGGTCAGAGGGGGCGCCGGCTGTCGCGGTGATCGTCGCTGCCAAAGCAGGCCACGATCAGCGCGTCAACAGGTTGGCCATGGGATCGAGTGTCGATCGTGATCATACAAAGTGTCAACACTTTGTCGATGATCGAAAACACTTGGCACCGCAACGCGATCTGCTGCGCTAGCATCCGCAGCATGCCTTCCCGCACTGTCAGCACGCGCAGCACCGCGCCCGCGCCGCCCCGTGCGGCGCGGGCCGAGCTGGGGCTGGCACATGGCATCTGCGAGCAGCTGCAGCAGCTGATCTACGGCGGCGAGATCGCGCCCGGCGAGCGGCTGAACGAAGCCGCGCTGGCCCTGCGCATGGGCACCAGTCGCGGCCCGATCCGCGAGGCCATCCGCATGCTGACGGGCATCGGCCTGGTGGTGCCCGCACCGAACCGCGGCGTCTTCGTGCGCCAGATCTCGGTGCGCGAGATGCTGGAAATCTACGAGCTGCGCGCGCTGCTGTTCGGTCACGCGGCGCAGCACGCGGCCGAGCTGCTCGAAGATGCCGACCGACCGCAATTCGAGCAACTGCTGGACGGCATGGACACCGCCTGCGAGACCGGCGACGGTCAGCGCTACTACCTGCTGAACCTGCGCTTTCATGCGCTGCTGATGACGCAATGGCCGAACCAGCGCGCGCGGCGGGCCTACGAAGACCACGCCAAGGAACTGCACCTGTATCGGCGACGCTACTTCAACGCCAAGGTCAACATGCGCAGATCGAACAACGAACACCGGCGCATCTACGAAGCCATCGTGGCCGGCGCCAAGGAGCGCGCCAACAAGCTCGCCCAGGCCCATGTGCTGCAGGGCCGGCAGCGCCTGCTGATCACACTGGATGCACCGTCCACAGCCCCCGAAAGGAAACTCGCTTGAAACGACGCCACCTGCTTCAGGCCACACCCGCGCTGCTGGCCCTGCCGGCGCTGGCCCAGTCCGCCTTTCCGAGCAAGCCCATCCGCTACATCGTGCCGGTGGCCCCGGGCGGCGGCAGCGACTTCATCGGCCGCACCGTCACCGAGCGCTGGGGCCAGGTGCTCAGACAGACCATCGTGGTCGACAACCAGAGCGGCGGCGGTGGCACCATCGCCTGCCAGGCCACCCTGCGTGCCGCACCCGATGGCTATACCTTGATGCAGGGTTATGTTGCCACCCACGGTACCAGCCCGGCGACGCGCCGGCTGCCCTACGATGCGATCAAGGACTTCACACCGGTGGGCATGATCGGCGGCACGCCCAACGTGCTGGTCGTCAACGCCGCACTGCCGGTGAACAGCTTGAAGGAGTTCGTCGCCTACCTGCGCCGCAATCCCGGCAAGCTCAGCTACGGCTCGGCTGGCGCGGGCTCGCTGACGCACCTGACGATGGAACTGTTCAAGCAGCAGGTCGACTCGTTCATGGTGCACATCCCCTACCGCGGCATCGCGCCGGCCTTCACCGACCTGATCGGCGGCCAGACCCAGGCCATGTTCCCGGGCCTGGCGGCCGCCGTGCCGCACATCCGCTCGGGCCGCGTGCGGCCTCTTGCGGTGACCGGCCTGCAGCGCCATCCGCTGTTCAAGGACCTGCCCACACTGGACGAGTCGGGCTTCAAGGGTTTCGACGCGCAGCAATGGTATGGCGTGGTCGGCCCGGCGGGAATTCCTGCTGTGGTGGTGAAACATCTGAACGACACGTTGGCCGGCGTGCTGACGGCGCCCGACCTGCGCGAGAAGCTGGCCATCGAAGCGGTCGAGCCCAACCCGATGAGCCCCGAGGCCTTCGGCGCCTTCATGCGCGCCGACATCGCTCGCTGGACCACGCTGGCCAAGGCCCGCAACATCCAGCTCGACAGCTGATTCACCCCACTTCGCCCGGAATCCCCCTCAATGGCCCGCAACACCCAGGTCGCCGCCGACCACCATGCCCCGCCGATCACACAGACGCTGGCGGACTTCGTCGCCAAGCATCCGTCACGCGGCTGGAGCGACGCCGTCGACCACGAGGCCCACCGCACCTTCCTGAACTGGGCGGGCTGTGCGGTCGGGGCGGCGCAGCACGACACGGCACAGGCTGCGCTGGCGGCGGTGCAGGTGCTGCAACCCGCCGCGCAGGCCACGCTGCTGGGCCGGCATGAACGTGTGGACGTGGCCAGCGCGGCGCTGATCAACGGCATCAGCTCGCACACCTTCGACTTCGACGACACCCACCTCAAGACCATCATCCATCCGGCCGGGCCGGTGGCCAGCGCACTGCTGGCGCTGGCCGAGCTGACCGGCGCCAGCGGCCGTGCGCTGATCGACGCGCTGGTGCTGGGCATCGACGTGAGCTGCCGCGTCGGCAACGCGATGTACCCGGAACACTACGACCGCGGCTGGCACATCACCGGCAGCACCGGCATGCTGGGCGCGGCCGCGGCCTGTGCACGGCTGCTGCAGCTTGATGCGCCGCGCACCGCGATGGCGCTGGGCATCGCGGCGTCGCAGCCGATCGGCGTGCGCGAGCAGTTCGGCACCATGACCAAGCCCTTCCATCCCGGCGGCGCGGCGCGCGCCGGGCTGATGGCGGCGCTGATGGCGCAGCACGGCTACACCGCCAGCAGCCGCGCGCTGGAGGCCCCGCGCGGCATGATGCAGACCATCTCGACCAAGAACGACTGGCCGCAGGTCACCTCGGAGCTGGGCCAACGTTTCGAGATCAGCTTCAACACCTACAAGCCCTTTGCCTGCGGCATCGTGATCCACCCCAGCATCGACGCCTGCGCGCAGCTGCGCGCCCAGGGTGTTGCGCCGCAGCTGGTCGAGCGCATCGAGCTGAAGGTGCATTCGCTGGTGCTCGAACTCACCGGCAAGAAAGAGCCTGCCGACGGTCTGCAGGCCAAGTTCAGCGTCTATCACGGCTGCGCTGCGGGCCTGAGCTTCGGCCGCGCGGGCGAAGATGAATTTGCCGACGCCATCGTCAACCGCGCTGACATGGTGGCGCTGCGGCGCAAGGTGGTGGCCACGGTCGACGATTCGATCGACGAGGCCAGCGCCGACGTCACCGCGGTGCTGACCGACGGCCGCCGCGTGCGCGTGTTCGTCGAGCACGCGATCGGCTCGCTGGCCAGGCCCATGAGCGATGCGCAGCTCGAAGCCAAGTTTCACGGCATGGCCGACCCGGTGCTGGGCGCCGAACGCTGCAGCGCTTTGATCCAGGCCTGCTGGGGCCTGGGCCAGGCGGCCGACCTGCGCGCGCTGGCGGCGCTGGGGGCGCAGGCGTCTCCCGGCTGATTCGAGTCCGAATTCAGCGCAGGCGCACTGCCGCCGTGCGGTGCCTCAGCGCAGCGGGATCGGCGTGGCGCGGTCTACGGCCACCGCCGTCACGCTGTTCTGCGGCGAGCCTTCGATGACGCGCTCAGAGTAGGTCAGGTAGACCAGGGCGTTGCGCCGCAGGTCCACCATGCGCACGACGCGCAGCTTCTTGAACAGGATCGACATGCGTTCGCTGAACACCTCTTCCTGCTGCGGCAGCGGCTTGGCAAAGCTGATAGCGCCGACCTGGCGGCAGGCGATCGAGGCCTCGGCCTTGTCCTCGGCCAGGCCGAAAGCGCCCTTGATGCCGCCCGTCCGGGCACGCGACACATAGCAGGTCACGCCCAGCACCTTGGGGTCGTCGAAGGCTTCGACGACGATCTTGTGGTCGGGGCCGATCAGCTTGAACACCGTGTCGACCTCGCCGATCGTATCGGCGGCCAAGGTGCAACCGGTGGCCAGGGCCAGGCCCAGCAGCAGCACCTTGGCGGGGTGAGCGGTCATGTATTCGCCTTTCATCGAAGAATCTGCATCGCAGCAGCGGGGGCCAGCGCCGGTATGCCAGCGGCAGCACCGATGATGACGCAGCGCAAGGCGGGCCGCGAAGGCGCGCGCTGAACCCGATTGCCCCACGCAGGGGCTGTCGATATGCTGGTCCCCGATCCGGCCACGCCCGTGGCTGGCAAGGCGTGCACTGCAAGGAGGCCCCATGGCTTACGACCGTATCCTGATCGTCGTCGACGCCGATCCATCGGTGCAATTTGCGCTGGACGAGGGCGTGGCACTGGCCCATGCGCACGACGCCGAGGTCGTGCTGTACGCTGTGCTGCCGACCTACGTGATGCCGGCCACCGAGATGCCGGCGGTCAGCCTGCCGTCCTCGGAGGAGTTCGACCGTCAGGCCCGCATCAATGCCGAACAGTTGCTGGCCACGGCCGGCCAGGTGGCCGAGCGTGCCGGCGTGCGCTGGCGCAAGGCCATGAGCGCCGGGCCCGACGATGCGCATTGCATCTCGCAGGCGGCAGCCGACCTGCAGTGCGACCTGATCGTGGTGGCCTCGACCGGCAGCAACGCCGTGATGCGGCTGCTGACCGGCAGCGTGATCCCCGGCCTGATCACACATTCGCGCGTGCCGGTGCTGGTCTGCCGGCAGTGCAGCCGGGGCGCCCGCATCGAGCACCTGGCCGGCACTGACCACCGCGCGCGGCGCCGCCCTGCCGAGGCTGCGCCGGCCGAGGATTCGTCGCCGACAGCGCCCAGCCCCTGAAATCGCAGCAGCCGCACCGGCCCATTGCCGAAGTCGGGCCGAGCATTGGCCAAACGCGGGCGCTGCCGTACACAGCGCAGGGCGGGTCGGGTCGGGTCGGGCTGTGCACAATGGCCGCCCCACCACCGTCTGCAAGGCCCCGTGCCATGGAAATCCCGACCATCACCAACCCTGTCATCTCCCGCATCCATCTGATCGGGGGTGAGAAGGGCGGCGTCGGCAAGTCAATGGTGTCGCGGCTGCTGGCGCAGTACTTCATCGACAACGGCCTGCCTTTCGTCGGTTTCGACACCGACCGCTCGCACGGCTCGCTGCTTCGCTTCTATGCCGAATACGCGTCGCCGGCCCTGGTCGATCGCTACGAGGCGCTGGACGCGATCATCGAAGCCGCCGTCGAGCAGCCCGGGCGGCGTGTGCTGGTCGACCTGGCCGCGCAGACCCAGGACGGCCTGGTCAAGTGGATGGACGAGTCGGGCGTGCTCGACATGGCCGACCTGTCGGGCCTGGCGCTGCACTACTGGCATGTGATGGATTCGGGCCGAGATTCGGTGGACCTGCTGGCGCGGCTGCTCGACCGCTTCGGCCAGCGCCTGCAGTACGTGATCGTGCGCAACCAGCTGCGTGGTGACGATTTCGGCCAGCTCGACCGCTCGGGCCAGCTAGAGCGCGCGCGCGGCCTGGGCGCCAAGGTGATGGACCTGAAGAAGCTGCAGGATGCAGTGGTGCAGAAGATCGATTCGCGCAACGCCAGCTTCTGGGCCGCGCGCCATGGCAGCGGCGCCGACGGCCCGGGCCTGGGCCTGATGGAACGCCAGCGGCTGAAGATGTGGCTCGGCAGCAGCTACGCATCGATCGCGGCGCTGGACGTGTAGCGCATGACAGCCGTTGCCACGCGCCGCCTGCAGGTCAACGGCCTGCGCATGAGCGTCACCGAAAGTGGGCAGGGCCCGCTGGTGCTGCTGTGCCACGGCTTCCCCGAGCTGGCCTGCTCATGGCGCCACCAGGTACAGGCGCTGGCCGCCGCCGGCTACCGCGTGGCCGCACCCGACATGCGTGGCTACGGCGGCACCGAGGCACCGGCTGACGTCGAGGCCTACACGCTGCTGCACCTGGTGGGCGACATGGTCGACCTGGTGAAGGTGCTGGGCAAGGAGACGGGGCACACGCGTGCCGTGGTGGTCGGCCACGACTGGGGCGCGGCCGTGGCCTGGCACTGCGCACTGCTGCGGCCCGACCTGTTCCACGCCGTCGTGGGCATGAGCGTGCCCTACGCCCCGCCGGGGCGCATCGACCTCATCAGCGCACTGGAACAGGCCGGCATCCATGACTTCTACATGCAGTACTTCCAGCCGCCGGGCCAGGCCGAAGCCGAGCTCGAAAGCGACCCCACGGCCAGCATCCGCCGCATCCACTACAGCGGCTCGGGCGACGCGTCGGCACGCAGCACCTTCGGCCGCCTGGGCGCCGGCGGCCTGCTGGCCAACACGTGTGAGCCCGAGCAACTGCCGGCCTGGCTGAGCGCCGACGACCTGGCGGTTTACGGCGCGGCCTTTGCAGCCAGCGGCTTTCGAGGCGGCCTGAACTGGTACCGTAACCTGCGCCGCAACACGGCGCTGCTGTCGCCCTGGCGTGGCCAGCCGATCCGCCAGCCCTCGCTGTTCATCGCCGGCACGCGTGACGACGTGCTGCGCTTTCCGGCGTCGCAGGGGCAGATCGACGCCTTTGCGCGCACCCTGCCGGGGCTGCGCGGCTGCCACCTGATCGACGGTGCCGGCCACTGGATCCAGCGCGAGCGCGCTGACGCCGTCAACCAGCACCTGATCGAATTCCTGCGCGGGCTTTGACGCACCGGCGTGGTGCGGCCACGGGTTTTCGACATGGACGGCAGGGAATTCAGGCCTCAACCT
Source organism: Rubrivivax sp. (assembly GCA_016707445.1). GTDB lineage: Bacteria > Pseudomonadota > Gammaproteobacteria > Burkholderiales > Burkholderiaceae_C > Rubrivivax. The sequence continues at coordinate 77,689 of JADJHR010000002.1, read as the reverse complement.
CCGGCCGCAGAACCACTGACCCTCGATATGCCGACAGTGAACTTCATTGCGTTCGACGGCCGCCGGCATGCGGTGGACGTGCCGACCGGCACCACGCTGATGCGCGCCGCCACCGACCACGGCGTGCCGGGCATCGACGGTGACTGCGGCGGGCAATGCGCCTGCGCCACCTGCCACATCTACATCGACGCCCCCTGGAATGCAGTGTCCGGTGCGCGAACCAGCCAGGAAAATGAGATGCTGAACTTCAGCGCCGGCCTGCAGGACAGCTCACGACTGGCCTGCCAGATCACGATGAGCGACGCGTTGGACGGCATCGTGGTGACCTTGCCAGAAGGCCAGCACTGAGCGGCTGAAAACTCGTCACGACACGAAAGTCAAGATGATGACGCCTGCCCTTGCCGCCGCCCGCGAACACGCCGCCAGCATGCCGCTGGACCAGCTCGACCCGGCCACGGTCCAGTACTTCGCCGACGGCGTCGAACTGCCCTACTTCGAACGCCTGCGCCGTGACGACCCGGTGCACCATGCGGTCAGCCCCTGGGCCGGGCCTTACTGGTCGATCACGCGCTATCAGGACATCATGCATGTCGACACCCATCCGGCGCTGTTCTCGTCGGAATGGGGCTACGGCGGCATCACGCTGTTCGACCCGCCGCCCGAAGAACAGCTGCCGATGTTCATCGCGATGGACGCGCCCAAGCACGACGAGCAGCGCAAGGCGGTGCAGCCCATCGTCGCGCCGGCCAACCTGGCCACGATGGAGGCGCTGATCCGCGAGCGCACGATCAAGGTGCTGGACAGCCTGCCACGCGGCGAGACCTTCGACTGGGTGGACAAGGTCTCGATCGAGCTGACCACGTTGATGCTGGCCACCTTGTTCGACTTTCCGGTCGAGGACCGGCGGCTGCTGACCTGGTGGTCCGACGTGTCGACGATGAACAAGCGCATCAACCCCGACGCGCTGGACCCGGCCGAACGCATGGCCGAACTGGGCAAGATGCTGGGCTACTTCACGCGTCTGTGGAACGAGCGGGTGAACGCGGCCCCGGGCAACGACCTGGTGTCGATGCTGGCGCACAACCCGGCCACGCGCAACATGACGCCGCTGGAGTACATGGGCAACCTGGTGCTGCTGATCGTGGGCGGCAACGACACCACGCGCAACAGCATGACCGGCGGCCTGCTGGCGCTGCACCAGCACCCCGAGCAATGGGCCAAGCTGCGCGCCAACCCCAAGCTGGTCGACAGCCTGGTGCCCGAGATCATCCGCTGGCAGACCCCGCTGGCCTACATGCGGCGCACCGCGGTCGCCGACAGCGAGGTCGGCGGCAAGCTGATCAGACGAGGTGACAAGGTCGCGATGTGGTACCTGTCGGGCAACCGTGACGACACCGCGATCGAGCGCCCCGACGACTTCATCGTCGACCGCGCGCGTCCGCGTCAGCACCTGTCGTTCGGCTTCGGCATCCACCGCTGCGTGGGCAATCGCCTGGCCGAGATGCAGCTGAAGATCCTGTGGGAAGAGATCCTGGTGCGCTTCCCGGTGATCGAGGTGGTGGGCGAACCCGTGCGGGTGCGATCGACCTTCGTGCGCGGCTTCACGCGCCTGCCGGTGCGCATTGCTGCCTGACTGCGGGGGCGAGAAACCCTGTCGGGAGAGCTCAAGTCCTGCCGCCTGGCTGCCGACAACAAGTGCAGCGCTCCTCGGCCCCATGCCGAAGCAGCAGCGATCAACATGCGCTACTCACAAAACAAAGACGAAAGCGTTGCGCTTTTGCGCCAGGTACTGGCGTTGGCTGCGCCGCACGATGCACCGCTGAACCCGATGAGCTTCGCGGTGTTCTACGAGCACGCCGCCGGCATCAATCCGCGCCTGAGCGCGGCGCTGGAAGAAGCGCTGAAAGCCTCGCCCCGCCTGGACGACGCGGTGCTGGTACGCCTGTACGCCGCACATGTGGCCGAGGTCGGGATCGACCAGGCACAGCGCATCCAGGGCGACATGCAGCGCGTGATGACCGACATTGTGCAATCGGCCGCCCGCACCGGCGAAGCCGCTGGGGCCTTCGGCAATCGATTGGCCGACCTGAGCGGCGCGCTGAGCGCCGAATCCAGCCCCGACCTGGCGCAGCAGGTGCAGTCGGCCCGCGTGAGCACGCAGGCCATGCGCGACTCGGTGCAGACCCTGCAGCAGCAGGTCAGCGCCAGCCAGCGTGAGATCGACGGCTTGCGCGCCGACCTGCTGCGCACGCGCGAAGAGGCCATCCTGTGCCCGCTGACCCGCGTGCTGAACCGGCGCGGTTTCGACCAGAAGCTGCAGGACATGCTGCATACGCCGCCGCCCAATGGCACCCAACACTGTCTGATCATGCTCGACATCGACCACTTCAAGCGTGTCAACGACACCCATGGTCACCAACTGGGCGACCGTGTGCTCGAGGGCCTGGGCGCGGTGCTGCGCAGCGTGCCGGACGAGCCGGACATGACCTGCGCGCGTTACGGTGGCGAGGAATTCGCGGTGCTGTTGCCCGCGAGTTCGCTGAGCAAGGCGCTGCAAGTGGCCGAGACGCTGCGCAGCCGCACGCGCGGGATCCGGCTGCGCAATCGCGGCACGCAGACCGTCGAGATGACGGTCACGGTCTCGGCCGGTGTGGCCGCCTGGCGCCCCGGTGACGACGCGGCATCGCTGCTGTCCAGCGCCGACGCAGCGCTGTACCGGGCCAAGTCCGCAGGCCGCGACCGCGTGATCGCGGCCTGACCCGGCACCGCCGGGTCAGGCCCGAACGCATGCGTCCGGTGATGCGGCTTACTTGCCGCCGCTGGGCAACTTGCCTTCCACGCCCTTGACGTAGAAGTTGATGCCGCTCATGAACTTGTCGTCGGCAAGCTCGTCCTTCTTCAGCACCGGCTTGCCGTCCTGGCCGACGATCGGGCCCTTCCAGATCACGAAGCTGCCGTCCTTCAGGCCGGCCTTGACCTTCTCCAGCTTGTCCTTCAGTTCGGCCGGCACCTTGTCGTTGATCGACACGATGTCGATCGCACCTTCCTTCACGCCCCACCAGGTGTGGCCGCCGCCCTTCCAGCTGCCATCCAGCGCTTCGCCGATTGCCTTGGTGTAGTACGGCACCCAGTTGATGACGGCGCTGGCCAGGTGGGCCTCGGGCGCGTAGGCCGTCATGTCGCTGTCCCAGCCGAAGGCCCACTTCTTGTTCTTGCCCGCGGTCTGCAGCACGGCCGAGCTGTCGGTGTTCTGGAACAGCACGTCGGCCCCACCATTGATCAGGCTCTGCGCGGCCTCGGTCTCTTTGGCCGTGTCGTACCAGGTGTTGACCCACACCACCTTGGTCTTCACCTTCGGGTTCACGCTCTGTGCGCCCAGCGTGAAGCTGTCGATGTTGCGGATGACCTCGGGGATGGGGATCGAGCCGACAACGCCCAGCGTGTTGCTCTTGGTCATGCCGCCGGCGATCACGCCGGCCATGTAGGCGCCCTCGTAGGTGCGGCTGTCGTAGGTGCGCATGTTGTCGCCCTGCTTGTAGCCGGTGGCATGCTCGAACTTCACGTCCTTGCTGTCGGCGGCCACCTTCAGCATCGGCTCCATGTAGCCGAAGGTGGTGCCGAAGATCAGCTTGTTGCCCTGGCCGACCATGTCGCGGAACACCCGCTCGGCATCGGCCGCCTCGGGCACCTTTTCGACGTAGCTGGTGACGATCTTGTCGCCGAACGCCTTCTCCATCGCCTTGCGCGCGTTGTCGTGCGCAAAGGTCCAGCCACCGTCACCCACCGGGCCGACGTAGGCGAAGGCAATCTTCAGCGGCTCGGGCTTGGGCGCCGGGGCCGGGGCCGGGGCCGACGGCGCCGCGGCCACCGGGGCCGGTGCCTCTTCCTTCTTGCTGCAGCCGACCAGAGCCGTGGCCGCAGCGACGACGGACAGGCTGGTGAACTTGAGCAACGCACGCTTGGACGGCTGGATCATGGAATCTCGCTCCTGGGTTGAAAGTGTGGGGTCGAATTATCAGTTGGCGCGCATCAGGCGCCCGGATGGAACGGCTTGCCGATCGACGCCGGCATGTTGATGCGGATGAAATCAGCGTTGCGCGAGATCAGCACCAGCACGACGATGGTGGCGACATAGGGCAGCATGCTGAGGAACTGGCTGGCCACCTCGACACCCTGACCCTGCAGGTAGAACTGCAGCATGGTCACGCCGCCGAAGAGATAGGCCCCCAGCAGCACACGGGCCGGTCGCCAAGTGGCAAAGGTGGTCAGCGCCAGTGCGATCCAGCCCTTGCCGGCGACCATGCCTTCCATCCACAGCGGCGAATAGACCACCGACAGGTACGACCCCGCCAGCCCGCACAAAGCGCCGCCCGCACACACCGCGGCCAGCCGGATGCGGCGCACCGGGTAGCCCAGTGCGTGCGCTGACTCGGGCGATTCACCCACCGCACGCAGCACCAGGCCGGCACGGCTGCGGTACAGGAACCAGGCCAGCGTCGCGGCCACCCCGATCGCCACGTACACCATCGGATGCTGGCGGAACAGCGCCAGGCCGACAAAAGGGATGTCGGCCAGCCCGGGAACGGCAAACGAGGCGCGCTCACCCAGCTTGCCCTGCGCGAAGCCGATGCCGACGAAGGCCGAGAAGCCGCTGCCGAACAGACTGAGCGCGAGCCCGGTGGCGTACTGGTTGGTGTTCAGCCAGATCACCAGCACACCGAAGGCTGCCGCCATCAGCGCACCGGCACCCATGCCGGCGGCAAAGCCCAGCCAGTCGCTGCCGGTGGTGGCAGTGGCGGCAAAGCCGGCGATCGCGGCCACCAGCATCATGCCCTCGGCACCGAGGTTGACGATGCCTGCCCGTTCGTTGATCAACAAGCCCAGCCCGCCAGCGCCAGCACGGTGCCTGCGTTGAGCGTGGCGGCGATGAGCAAGGCGAAGCTTTCCATGTCACTTCCCTTTGCCGGATCGCAGTCGGTAATGGATCAGCGTGTCGCAGGCCAGCAGCGTGAACAGCAGCAGGCCCTGGAACACCCCGGTCAACGACTTCGGCAAGCCCAGGCGCGACTGCGCCAGTTCGCCCCCGATGTAGAACATGCTCATCAAGATCGCCGAAAAGACAATGCCGACCGGATGCAGCCGGCCGACGAAGGCGACGATGATCGCGGCGAAGCCGTAGCCGGCCGGCACGTAGGGCGTCAGCTGGCCCAGCGGTCCGGCGGCCTCCAGCCCGCCGGCCAGGCCGGCCAGGCCGCCCGACAGCAGCAGCGTGGTCCACAGCGCGCTGCGCGACGAGAAGCCGGCATACCGCGCCGCCAGCGGCGCCAGGCCACCCACCTGCAGCGCGAAGCCGCGGTAGATGCGAAACATGAAGATCCACAACGCGCCCACACCGGCCAGCGCGATCAGGGTGCCGATGTTGGCACGCAGCTTGGGCAGCAGGCGTGGCACCTGGGTCACCGCGTCGAAGGTGATGGTCTGTGGAAAGTTGTAGCCCTTGGGATCCTTCCAGGGCCCGTAGACCAGGTAGGACAGCAGCAGTTCGGCCACGTAGACCAGCATCAGGCTGACCAGGATCTCGTTGGCGTTGAAGCGGTCGCGCAGCAGCGCGACGATGGCCGCCCAGGCCATGCCGCCCAGCACGCCGGCCAGCAGGATGGGCAGCACGATGCCGCGGCCCATCCAGGCCAGCTCCGGTCCGGCCTGCATCGCCACCCAGCCCGCGGCCATGGCACCGAGCACGAACTGCCCTTCGGCGCCGATGTTCCAGACGTTGGAGCGAAAGCACACTGCCAGGCCGAGCGCGATCAGCACCAGCGGCGTCGCCTTGATCGACAGCTCGGACAACGCGTACAAGCTCTTCACCGGCTCGACGAAGAACATCTGCAGGCCGCGCAGCGGGTTCTGGCCGAGCAGCACGAACAGCGCCACGCCAATCAGCACCGTCAGCACCAGCGCCAGCAGCGGCGACACCAGCGACAGCAGCTTCGACGGCTGCGGCCGAGCTTCAAGCCTGAGCATGCAGGGCCTCGCGGTCGAACAGGCCGCTCATCCATTCGCCGATGCGCTCGACCCGTGCTTCGGCGATCGGCACGCTGGGCGACATGCGGCCCTGCGCGATGACGATCAGGCGGTCGCTGATCTCGAACAGCTCGTCGAGCTCTTCGCTGACCACCAGCAGCGCACAGCCGGCATCACGCAGCTTCAACAGCTCGCCGCGGATCAGCGCCGCCGCGCCGACGTCGACGCCCCAGGTCGGCTGCGACACGATCAGCAGCCGCGGGTTGGCGTCGATCTCGCGGCCGACGATGAACTTCTGCAGGTTGCCGCCCGACAGGCTGCGCGCGGCCGCCCCCGACCCGCCGGCCTTGACCTGAAAACGGTTGATGATGTGCTCGGCCAGCCGGCGCACGTCATTCGTTGAGATCCAGCCGCTGCGGCCGACGGTGGACGTGCGCGTGAGCAAGGTGTTGTGCGCCAGGCTCAGGGTGGGCACGGCCCCGCGACCCAGGCGCTCTTCGGGCACGAAATGCAGGCCCTGGTGGCGGCGCCGTCGTGGCGAGTGGGCGGCAATGTCACGGCCCATCAGCCGCACCGAGCCTGGTGGCGCACGCGGGTCTTCGCCCGACAGTGTGGCCATCAGCTCCTGCTGGCCATTGCCCGAGACCCCGGCGATGCCGACGATCTCGCCGGCGTGCACCTCGAAATCGATCGACTTCAGGTCGACGCCGAAGGGGTCCTGCCGGGTCAAGCTCAGCCCCTGTACCGCCAGCACCACGTCACCGGCGCTGCGCTGCTCGTGCCGCAGCGGCGGTGGCTCAACACCGATCATCAGCCGCGACAGGCTGGCGTTGTCCTGCTGCGCGGGGTCGACTTCGCCGGTGACCTTGCCGCCACGCAGCACGGTGCAGTGGTGGCACAGCGCGCGGATCTCGTCGAGCTTGTGGCTGATGTACAGGATGCTGCAGCCGCCGTCGCTCAAAGCCCGCAGCGTGACGAAGAGCTTGTCCACCGCCTGCGGCGTCAGCACCGAGGTCGGTTCGTCCAGGATCAGCAGCTGCGGATTCGTCAGCAGCGCGCGCACGATCTCGACGCGCTGCTTCTCGCCGACGCTGAGCGTGTGCACCGGGCGCTGCGGGTCGATGTCCAGACCGTAGCTGTGCGCGACCTCGCTGATGCGCGCCGCCACCTGGGCCAGCGTTCCGGCCTTGTCCAGCCCCAGCCAGACGTTTTCGGCCACGGTCAGCGTGTCGAACAGCGAGAAGTGCTGGTAGACCATGCTGATGCCCAGCTCGCGTGCGGCGGCCGGGCTGCGCACCTGCACCGGCTGGCCATTCCATTTCAGCGTGCCCTCGTCGGGCTGCACGGCGCCGTAGATGATCTTCATCAGCGTGCTCTTGCCGGCACCGTTTTCGCCCAGCACGGCGTGGATCTCGCCGGGCTTCACGCGCAGGCTGACGCGGTCGTTGGCGCGTACCGCCGGATACTGCTTGCTGATGCCGTCGAGCTCGAGTCTGAGGGCGCTCATCCAGTCTCCCGTTGCCCGCGGCCGACCCTCTGCCGGCCGGCAATCCAGGCCGCCTGCAGGTGGCGGTCGTCGGCCAGTGTCATCCACGCAAAAACCTTCTCGTGCAGGTCGCGCGCGCGCGCCATGCGATGGCCGTCGACCGCGCCCACCGACCATTGCCACAGGCACAGATCGGCCATGCGGCCGGGCTCGAGGCTGCCGATCTCATGGTCGAGCTGCAGCGCCCGCGCCGACCCGCGCGTGGCCGCATACAGTGCGCTGAAGGCATTCAGCGGCGACCCGCTGCCGCGCGCCAGCAGTGCCTGCACCTTGTAGCCGTCGGCCAGCGTGCGCTGCATCGACAGGCTGGTGCCGCCGCCCACGTCGCTGGCCACGCTGACCTGCACGCCGGCCGCCGCCGTGGCCGGCCAGTCGAACAGGCCACTGCCCAGGAACAGGTTGCTCGATGGACAGAACGCGATCTGGGCGCCGCGCTCGTGCAGCTGGGCACGATCGGCGTCGTCGATCCAGATGCCATGTGCCAGCACGCTGCGGGCGTGCAACAACCCGGCACTGGCATAGACGTCGAGATAGCTGCGTGCCTGCGGGAACAGCTGGCGCACCCACTGCACCTCGTCCGGGTTTTCCGCGACGTGCGTCTGCATGTACAGGCTGGGGTCGGCACCGCACAGTGCACCGGCCATCGCCAGCTGCCCGGGGGTGCTGGTGGGCGCAAAGCGCACGGTCACGGCATAGCTGCTGCGACCGCGGCCGTGCCAGCGCTGGATCAGATCGACACAGTCGCGTTCGGCCTGGTCGACATCGTCGCGCAGGCCGTCGGGCGCATGGCGGTCCATCAGCACCTTGCCGGCAATCAGCCGCATGCCACGTTCATGAGCGGCGGCAAACAGGGCCTCGGCCGACACCTTGTGCACGGTGGGAAAGACCACCGCCGCGGTCGTGCCGTGCGCCAGCAGCGCGTCGAGGAACAGTGCGGCGCCGCGCGCTGCCAGCGCCGGGTCGGCATAGGCGCGCTCGCACGGAAAGGTGTAGCGCTCGAGCCAGTCGAGCAGCTCGGTGCCGTGGCTGGCGATGACGTCGAGCTGCGCGCTGTGCACGTGGGTGTCGATGAACCCCGGCATCAGCAGGCGACCCCGATGGTCCTCGCAGCGGCAGCCGGCGCCCGGTGCCTGGTCGCCCGGCTGCACGCCGGCAATGCGGCCGTCGTCGCCGATCAGCAGCCAATGGTCGGGCCGCCAGCGCACACCCGCCATCGATGGCGGGCCCCAGTCGGGTTCGGCCGTGAAGTCGAGCAGGTCGGCGCGCAGGGCGATCATGCCGATTGGCGCCGCAGCGCGGCGCCGGGCTCGGTGCGGGTCGGGCGCGGGGCGGCCCGTGCGACGCTGCGTTCGATGATCAAGGTGTGCAGGCCCGGGATGCGATGAAGGTCGATGTTCGCGATTTCGGCCCGCCTGGTGATACCCGAGCTCTGAGGCGCAGTATGGTTTGCATCGTATACATGCAGCAGCCCGTCACGCTACCTTTACGGGAAACCACCAGCCCCAAGGCACCTTCACGATGAACACTCGCCCGATCCGCTTCGTCCACCGCGGCCAGGTCGTCGAAGTCGACGGCCCGGCGGCCACGCGCAGCCTGCTCGACTGGCTGCGCGAGGACGCCGGCTGCACCGGCACCAAAGAGGGCTGCGCCGAAGGCGATTGTGGTGCCTGCACCGTGGTGGTCGGCCACCTCGACGCCGACGGGGCGCTGCAGACTCAGACGGTCAACGCCTGCATCCAGTTCCTGCCGGTGCTCGACGGCAAGGCGGTGATCACGGTCGAAGACCTGTCGCCGCCGCAAGGCCCCTTGCACCCGGTGCAACAGGCCATGGTCGACTGCCACGGCTCGCAGTGCGGTTTCTGCACGCCGGGTTTCGTGATGTCGCTGTGGGCCTGCCAGCAGCGCCATACAGCAGCCGCGACCACGCCGACACGGCAGGACCTGGCCGACGAGCTGGCCGGCAACCTGTGCCGCTGCACCGGCTACAGGCCGATCCTGGATGCCGGCCAGAGCCTGTTCGAGCGGCCGGCCCCGGCGTTCGACAGCGACCCGCTGTGCGCAGCGTTGCAGACCTTGGCAACAGACCCGCCGCTGGCCTACCGCGACCGCTACTGGGCGCCGCGCAGCCTGGCCGAGTTTGCCCGCCTGCGCGCCGAGCGTCCGCAGGCCCTGGTGCTGGCCGGTGCCACCGACATCGGCCTGTGGGTCAACAAGCAGCTGCGTGAACTGCCCGAGCTGATCTTCATCGGCGACGTGGCCGAATTGCAGCGCATCGACTGCGTCGATGGCCGGCTGCACATCGGCGCCGCAGCAACACTGGATGCTGCGTGGCGTGCCCTGGCGGAACACTGGCCGCAGCTGCACGAGCTGTGGCTGCGCTTTGCGTCGCCGCCGGTGCGCCACGCCGGCACGATGGGTGGCAACGTGGCCAACGGCTCACCGATCGGCGATTCGGCCCCCGTGCTGATGGCCCTTGGCGCGCGCATCGTGCTGCAGCGCGCTGAGCGTCGGCGCGAGATGGCGCTCACTGACTTCTACACCGGCTACCTGAAGAACCGGCTCGAAATCGGCGAGTTCGTGCACAGCCTGGTCGTGCCGCTGCCAAAGCCGCAGACCCGCATGCGGGCCTACAAGATCAGCAAGCGCTTCGACAGCGACATCTCGGCGCTGTGCGCGGCGCTGGCGGTCGATCTGGACGCGCAAGGCAGCGTGCTTGCCGCGCGACTGGCTTACGGCGGCATGGCGGCCACCGTGCAGCGCGCCGCGGCGGCCGAAGCGGCTCTGGTCGGCCAGAGCTGGACCGAGGCAGCGCTGCAACAAGCCATGGCTGCCTTGGCCGGTGATTTCAAGCCGATGAGCGATCAACGCGCCAGCGCGGCCTACCGGCTGCAGGTGGCGCAGAACCTGTTGCGGCGCTTCTGGCTCGAAACGCGGGTCGATGGTCCGCTGCCCGCGTCGGCGCTCAGCGTGTGGGCGCGGGAGACCTCGGCATGAACAAGCCCAACGATGCAGCGCTGCAGGAGCCGGTCTTTGCGCAGGTGGGCGTGGCGCTGCCGCACGAGTCGGCTGCGCTGCATGTCAGCGGCCGCGCGCCCTACACCGACGACCTGCCCGAACTGGCCGGCACGCTGCACGCGGCGCTGGGCCTGTCGCCGCTGGCGCATGGCGTTGTGAAGGCCATCCGGCTCGACACGCTGCGCGCGCTGCCCGGTGTGGTCGACGTCTTCAGCGCCGCCGCGATCCCCGGCGCCAACGATTGCGGGCCCCTGGTGCACGACGACCCCATCCTGGCCGGCGAGGCCGGCGCCACGCTGCGCTGGCTGGGCCAGCCGGTGTTCGTGGTGGTGGCCCGCACGCGTGATGCCGCGCGGCACGCAGCCGCACGCGCCCGCGACGTGATCGTGGCCGAGCCGCTGCCTCCGGTGCTCGACCCGCTGCAGGCGCATGCCGCCGGGCAGTACGTGGTGCCGGCGATGCACCTGACGCGGGGTGAGGCACGCCGGGCCATTGCCAGCGCACCGCACCGGCTGACAACGCGCTTTGCAGTCGGCGGCCAGGAGCAGTTCTACCTGGAAGGCCAGATCGCCTACGCCGCACCGACCGAAGGCGGCGGCATGAAGGTCTGGTGCTCGACCCAGCACCCCAGCGAAATGCAGACGGTGGTAGCGCATGCGCTGCAGCGGCCGGCGCATGCGGTGCAGGTCGAATGCCGGCGCATGGGTGGCGGCTTCGGCGGCAAGGAATCGCAGTCGGCGCTGTTCGCCTGCGTCGCGGCGGTGGCCGCGCATCGCCTGCAGCGCCCGGTCAAGCTGCGGCTGGACCGCGACGACGATTTCATGATCACCGGCCGCCGCCACGGTTTTCACTTCGAGATCGAGGTCGGCCACGATGACGAAGGCCGTGTCCTCGGCGTCGAGGTCGACATGGTGTCCAACGCCGGGCATTCGGCCGACCTGTCGGCGCCAGTGATGACGCGTGCGCTGTGCCACTTCGACAACGCCTACTGGCTGCCGCATGTGGCGATGCACGGCTATTCGGCGAAGACGAACACGCAGAGCAACACCGCGTTCCGCGGCTTCGGCGGCCCGCAGGGTGCAATCGCGATCGAGCATGTGATGGACCTGCTGGCGCGCCGGCTGGGGCGCGACGCGCTGGACGTGCGGCGGCTCAACTTCTACGGCGGCCCGGAGCGGTCGACCACGCCCTATGGCCAGCCGGTGGACGACAAGCTGCTGCAGCCGCTGCTGCAACAGCTGGAGGCCAGCAGCGACTACCGCGCCCGGCGTGCGGCGATTGCCCGCTTCAACGCCAGCAGCCCGGTGCTGAAGAAGGGCCTGGCGCTGACGCCGGTGAAGTTCGGCATCTCGTTCAACGTGGTGCACCTCAACCAGGCCGGCGCGCTGGTGCACATCTACACCGATGGTTCGGTGCTGGTGAACCACGGCGGCACCGAGATGGGCCAGGGCCTGAACACCAAGGTGGCGCAGGTGGTGGCGCACGAGCTGGGCATCGCCTTCGAGTCGGTGCGCGTCACCGCCACCGACACGCAGAAGGTCGCCAACACCTCGGCCACCGCGGCGTCGACCGGCAGTGACCTCAACGGCAAGGCAGCGCAGGATGCGGCGCAACAGCTGCGCCAGCGTCTGGCCGCAGTGGCCGCAGCAGCCTGGGGCGGCGACGCCGTCGCCGTGGTCTTTGCGCACGGCCAGGTGCGGCTGGGCGAACATTCGATGCCCTTTGCCGAGCTGGTCAACCAGGCCTACCTGGCGCGCGTGCAGCTGTGGAGCGACGGCTTCTACGCCACCCCCGGATTGAGCTGGGACCGCAACACGATGCAGGGGCGGCCGTTCTACTACTTTGCGTACGGTGCCGCGGTGAGCGAGGTGATCGTCGACACGCTGACCGGCGAGAACCGACTGCTGCGCGCCGACCTGCTGCACGACGCCGGCCGTTCGCTGAACCCGGCGCTGGACATCGGCCAGGTCGAAGGCGCCTTCATCCAGGGCATGGGCTGGCTGACGATGGAAGAGCTGGTCTGGCACCCGCAGACCGGCGCCTTGCTGACACACGCGCCCAGCACCTACAAGATCCCGACCGCCAACGACGCGCCGGCCCTGTTCCACACGCGGCTGTTCGACGCCGACAACGCCGTCGACAGCATCCACCGCAGCAAGGCAGTGGGCGAGCCCCCCTTGCTGCTGGCGTTCTCGGTTTTCTTCGCGATCCGCGATGCGGTGGGTACCGTGGCCGCACCGGGTGTCGATGTACCGCTCGACGCACCGGCCACGCCCGAGGCCATCCTGCGCGCCGTGCAGGCCGTGCAGGCCGTGCAGGCGATACACGATCGCCCGGCATGACGATTGATGTGCGCGCACAGGCGCTGGCCTGGCGGGCAGCCGCAAGGCCAGCGGTGGTGGTCGAAGTGACACGCAGCCGCGGCTCGGTGCCGCGCGAGGCCGGTACACGCATGCTGGTGGCTGCCGACCAGGTTCTGGGCAGCATCGGCGGCGGCCACCTCGAACTCAAGGCGATCGCCAGCGCACGACGCCTGCTGGCCGGCAACGCCGAGCCGACGGAGCAGCACTACGCGCTGGGCCCCGCGCTGGGGCAATGCTGCGGTGGCGCCGTGACGCTGCATCTTTGGCCGCTGGACCATGCACAGCCCACCGACTGGCCCCTGCCGTTGCCGAGATTTCATCTGCAGCTGTATGGCGCCGGCCATGTCGGCCGCGCGATCGTGCACCTGCTGTCCGACCTGCCCTGCCGCGTGCAGTGGATCGACGAACGCGACGACGAATTTCCGCAATCAGCCTCGGCGCCGCACATCGAGCGCCTGTGTGTCGAGCCGGTCGAGGCCGAGGTGGCGCTGGCGCCCGCGGGCAGCTGCTTTCTGGTGCTGACGCACAGCCATGCGCTGGACCTGGCGATCACCGAAGCCATCCTGCAGCGCGGTGACTTTGCCTACCTGGGGCTGATCGGGTCGGCCACCAAGCGCGCGCGCTTCCTGCACCGCTTCGAGGCGCGCGGCATCGCACCGGAACTGCTGGCGCGCATCACCTGCCCGATCGGTGTGCCGGGCATCGTCGGCAAGGAACCCGAGGTGATCGCGCTGGGCGTCGTCGCACAGCTGCTGCAGGTCAGCAGCGCCGCCCCCGATGCAGCGACCTGAACTGGCCTGAAGGGGCCTCAGTCGCCCGCTGCTGCCACCCGTTTGAGCCCGTCGAGATCGCTGACATGGACGGTATAGCCAGCAACGTTGATCAGGCCCTGACGGCTGAGGCTGCGCATCAGGCGTGACAGCGTCTCGGGCGTGATCGCCAGCTGCGACGCGATGTCGCGCTTGCGTTCCACCAGCTTGACGACACCCCCGTTTTCGTTCTCGGCCGAGGCCTGGCAACGGTCCACCAACCACTGGGCAAAGCGCGCCGGTGCGTCCTTGTGCATCAGGCCATGTGTGTTGACGGCCAGCGTATGGACCTCACGCGCCAGGCCGGCGATCAGGCGCCGGGCCAGCTGCGGCTGTACGGCCAACAGGGCCTGCAGGTCTTCGCGCGGCAGTTCGACCGCCACCAGCGGCGTCATTGCACGCGCGTCGATCGGGTGCGCGGCGTCGATCCAGGCCGAACTCTGATCCAGCCAACCGGGCCCGCGCACCGGCCTTTCGATGCGGAAGTGTCCGTCGCTGGCACGGTGGCCCAGGGCCGCTTCGCCTTCACGGACGAAAACCAGCGAACGCGCCTGCTCTTGCTGCGAGAAGATGCTGCCGCCCTGCGCCACGAAGCGCGGTCGTGCCATGGCGGCCAGGGCCGCCAGCTCCTGGCTGTTCAGCGGGGGCCCGCCCAGCAACTCGTTCCAGACTCCGGCATCGGGCATCAGGGCCTCCGCGCTGCGCTGCGGTCGCCGGGTTCCGACCGACGGCCCGACGGTGGTCGGCCGCGGTCGGGCTTCAGCCATCACGGTGGCGCCGTCCGGGCGGCTCTCGATCAATTGCATTGGTCCCATGCGTCGTGGCTGAAAGCCCCTCCTGTTGCTCGCGTCCCGCAGGGCCGGGACCGCAGCCCATGACCTGCAAGGCGCGAGGGATCCGAGTCGAACCTTCGTCGCGTTGGAGGTGGACGTGGACGCACTTTCGGGCAGCACCGGCCGGCCACACTTGCGCCAGATCAACGGGAAGGCGGCCGCGTGCCGGCGGCCCCCCCTCGAAGCGCGACCCATGCCGCGCTGGATCAATTTGGCCGCGCCGGGCTAACGCTCGGCCACGTAGTGCGCGATGTGCGTGACCTCACCGGGCAGCAGGTGCTCGCACACGCGCGCTTCCAGCGCCTGGTCGGCCAGCGTGGCCCGTGATCGCTGGTGCAGGTAGTCGGCCCAGCTGGTGACGATGAAACGTTCGACGAAACGCGATGCGTCCGACAGATCACGATAGACGCGCCAGAAGGTTGCGCCGTCGCGCCGCCGCGGCGCACGAAGCAGGCTCACCGCCTCGAGGAAGACGTCGGTGCGTTCAGGCTGGATGCGGTAGCTGATCTCCACCGCCACCGGGCCGGCTTCGGGGTCGGGCTCATGCACGATGAACAGGTTCTCGCTCGCCTTGACCTGGGTGACCTCGACCAGCTCGCCCATGCGCAGCGGGAAGGGACGCGCCAGCAGCAGGCCCGCCAGCATGCCCACGGCTGCCAGCGTCAGCGCCGCCGGCAGGCCGGCGATGTCGGACAGGGCGCCCCAGAACGCCGAGCCGATCGCAAACGAGCCCAGTGCGCACAGCGTGTGCATGGCCGTCGCACGCGCCCGCACCCAGGGCGGCACGCTGGTCTGGGTGGCGGTGTTGAAGGTCGACATCACGGCCATCCAGCAGCCTCCGGCCACCAGCAGCACGGCGTAGACCAGCGGCGCCAGCCGGGTGTAGGCGGTCACCGCCATCACCCCGGCATAGGCCACGCAGCCCACAGCCACCAGCCGGTCCAGCCCCAGGCGCTGGCGCAGCGCACCGATGAATGGGGCTGTCAAAACCGCACCAGCACCCAGGCAGCCGATCAGAAAACCGAAGCCCGCCGCGCCCAGCCCCAGCTGCCGCTGCGCGATCACCGGCAGCAGGGCCCACAGCGCCGACCCTGCCGCGCTGTAGGCCACTGTGCGCACCAGCTGCGCCAGCACGGTCTCGGAATGGCGCGCAAAGCGCAGTGCACTGAGCACGCCACCCCACAGTCGTTCGGCCGGCAGGCGGCTGGGTGGGTGCGGCCGTGGCGGGAAGCGCCGCACAGATTCCAGCAGGGCCAGCACGCCCAGCACCGACAGCATGAAGACCCAGCCGCTGCCGGTCAGCGTGAACACCCAGCCGGCCGCCGCCGGGCCCAGTGCGCGGGCGGCGTTATAGCTGATGCCCACCGCGGTGATGGCCTGCGGCAGTTCGTGGCGCGGGACCACATCGACGATGGCCGAGTTCCATGACGGCGACAGCAGGGCCGTGCAGCAACCAGCAACGAAGGTCAGCGCCAGCAATGTGGCGGCACCGGCCCAGCCGGCCAGCACCAGCAGCGCCAGCAACGCCACCACGGCCGCCTGCACCACCAGCGCCGAAAGGATCAGCCGCCGACGGTCGGTGGTGTCGGCCATCACGCCGGCCGGCAGCGCCAGCAGGAACATCGGCAGGAAGACCGCTGTCTGCACCAGCGCGGCCAGGAACGACGAGCCGGTCAGCTCGATCATCAGCCAAGCCGCGGCCATGGCCTGCATCGCGTTGCCGACGAAGTAGACGCTGCCACCGTACAGCAGCGCGCGGAACGAGCGATGGCGCAAGGTGGCGCGGATCGTCGGCTCGGGGCTGGGGAGCGCTGCGGCCATGGGGTGAACGAGGCTACCACCTGCCCGGCGCCGGCAGGCCGGAACCGGATTCAGGCTGCAGTCGGGTGCACGACGCAGTTGCAGCCGGCGTCCTTGGCGGCCTGCAGCGAAACCTCGGCCTCGCGCCAGGCATTGCGCCACTGATCGATGTCGCCAAAGGGCCGCGACAGGCCGATGCTGACGGTGCAACGCAGGTGGCCACCACCTTCGCTCAGCCCCGTCTGCACCGCGGCCACTGCGGCACGCAGCCGCTCGGCCAGCACGGCGGCCTGGCCGACGTCGGCGCTGACACAGCCGACCACGAACTCCTCGCCGCCGACGCGGGCCACGAAGTCGTCGGCACGCAGGCCGGATTCCAGCGCCAGCCCGATCATGCGCAGCACGTCGTCGCCCGACGATTCACCGTGCAGCGCATTGACACGAGCGAAGTGGTCGACGTCGATGTGCATCAGCGAGACCGGTTCGTGCTGGCGGCGCGCGAAATGGCGGCGCAGCACCTCGTCGAGCCCGTTCTCGTTGAGCAGCCGCGTCAGCGCGTCGCGCGTCGACAGCTCGCCGATCTGGCGTGTCAACTGGACCGTGTGCAGCCACAGCAAGGTCGGGCCGAGCAGCAGCGCGCTGAGCATCAGCACCGCTTCGTAGATGCGGTCGGCGTCGGCCCCCGGGGTGCTGTCCGCCCGGTAGATCGCCTGCCCAAAGCTGAGCAGCGACAGCAGCGACAGCACGCCGGCCAGCAGCGCCAGCGGCATCCGCAGCAGCGGGTTGTCGCGGTAGGCATCGCGCGCAGTGGTCAGCGCCAGCCAGGCGAAAAGCAGGCCCAGGCTCAGGTCCAGCACCAGCGCACGCGCGGCATCGCCGAAGGCCAGCCGGGCCGCCATCGACAGCAGCGCGTAGGCCAGCAGCAGCGCCGCCAGCGCGCGCCACGACAGTTCGTGCCGCTGCATGAACCGCTGCATGCCGCGGCGCAGCAGCAGCACCGCTGCCACCGCGATGGTGTCGATCGCCATGCCCAGCAGCAGCGACGCGTTCTGGTCCACCGACGGCGGCACTGCGAACACCAGCCCGAACAGCGCCAGGCCGAGCGCAAAGGTGGCCATGCCGCTGCGCCCGGTGATCTGGTGCGAGATCAGCAAGAACATGCCGCCTGTGCATGCCAGCGTCAGGGCAAGCACGACCGCGACGGTGCTGGATTCCATTCACCTCACCTGCATAGGTTGGGGATGCGCCCCATTATGGGTGCAGCCCCGGCCGCTCAGGGATGGAACGGCGACCCTCGCCCACCTTCGGGCGCCGGCGGGCGCGGCGCAAAGCTGCTGCGCCGGCGCTCGACGATGCGCTCGGCCGCACCGCGCCCGGCCAGCCGCCCTTCCACCAGTTCATAGCCCAGCAGCGCCAGCACGCGCTCACCCAGGAACAGCGGGCGCGCGTTGCCGTACCAGTCGACGCAGCTGGCCTTGCAGCCGTCGTCGGCGCGCACCGGACCAGAGGCCAGTGAACCCAGGGCCTGGAAACCCGGGCCCTGCTGGCGCAGGAACAGCACCGAGGCCGCACCCTGGCCACCGCGGAACACGGTGCCGGGATTGCCGACGGGCCCCAGCACCGGCAGGCCCAGCAGGCCTTCGTCGGCAGCGGTGGGGCGGTAGAAGAACCCATGCGTGCGCGTCTCGCCCTGGCGCGCGCCGGGCTGCACGTGGCGCCCGGCCAACCGGGCCTGGGTGGGGCCCAGCTGCACTGCCGAGAACACCAGATCAGCGCCCGCATTGCCCACCAGCACGGCTTGCGCACCCATGGCCTCGATGCGCTCGACCGCATGGCCCGGATCCAGCGGCTGCGCCGGTGTCGAGGGGTCGGCATAACGCAATGCCCAGGCAGCAGGCCCGGGCTGCGATCGCCCGCCCATGAGCAGCCAGTCACCAACAAAGCGGTTCTGTGTCGGCTGCCGAGCCGGCAGGCTGCGGTACTGGTCCCGCGTGGCCGCGCCATGGCCGTCGCCCAGCGCCGACAGCGGCAGTCGCAGCAAGGCCGTGTCACCCTGCAGCTGCTGCTGGCCGAACATGCCTTCGCCGGCACCGCCAGCGCGCAGCAGCACGTTGAGATGGCCCTGGTCGTCTTCCAGGAACGACATCTGGTCGATCGGCATGCCCACGGTCTTGATCGCCGTCGGCGCGGCGCCGTCCAGCGGCAGGCGGAACAGCACCGCCGTGGCTTCACGACGCGGCGCCGGGTTCAACGGCGATCGGGTGGCGGTCCAGACATAGACCGATGTCGCCGAGGCGTAGAAGATGCGGCCCGCCGGCCCCAGCACCGCCGTCGCCTTGCAGTTCAGCGCAGCGCCTTCGATGTCGCAGCGGGTGATGGTGTGCAGCGCCAGCGCCTGACCGGGGTCGAAGTCGTCGTCGCTGCGGAAGATGCGCGTGGCCGGCAGCAGGCGCCGCCAGCTCGGGTCGTTGGCCGGCGCTGCCTGGCCCGGCCAACGGCGCACACTGGGCAGCATCTGCAGCGGATGCAGACCGGCCGGCTGCAGCAGCGTGGGGCTGTAGAAGACCAGCTGGCGGCCGATCAGCCGGCTGGCGTAGTTGCGCGCCGAGTAGTAGTCGTTGCTGCGCAGGTGGTAGGTGGCGCGGTAGCTCAACCCCCCTTGCGCATCGATCTCGAACAGGCCGATCTCGGTGCCGCCGCGCGCGTAGCTGAAGCCGACCACGACCACGGTCGAGCCCGACACCAGCAGCTCGTCGTACCAGGCGCCGCGCGGGTCGCTGCCCGGGGCATAGGCGTCGATGGCGGCCACCGGCTGCAGGTCGTCGCCGCCCACACGCACCGTGAACAAGCGCCCGCGACGCAGGACGACCAGATGATCGCCTGCACGCTTGACAATGCCGCCTTCGTCGACGCCGGCAGTCTGCACGTTGGTGATGCCATCGGCCGTCGCCGCTTCGGCCACCTTGGCAGCGGCGGCCGGCGCCGCAGCCGGTGAAGGTGATGGCGGTGGAGACGCCTGCTGCATGGCCATGCCATAGCGCCGGCGATCGACCTGGCGGCGTGCCGCTTCATCGCGCCAGTGGTCCAGCGCCTGCGCCAGCTCATGGTCGTCGGCATAGGCGGCCAGCGTGCGCGGTGCGGCAGCATCGCTGCTGGCACAGGCTGCCAGCGCCGCCAGGCCCAGGCCAGCCAGGGTGGTCAGCAGAGTTCGGTTCAGGCTCATCGTTCGCTCCCGGGGATTGAACCGGGTTGTACGCGCCCGCTGCAACTGCAGGGTCAAGTTTTCACGCCATCAGGCCACCGGGTGCGCCGCCATCAGCTGCAGCCCCTGCGGCACCGCACGCCGCGTGTGTGCGAACAGCGTTGTCCAGCGGCGCGCAGCTGGTCCGCCATCGGCTCACCCATGATGCCCAGTCCAATGAATCCCAGTTTCATCATCCTCATCCCTTGCGCATGGCGCTCAGCAAGTCCTGTGATCCGGCCGCCAGCATGCGGGCGTCGGAACTGACGGTGACAAAGCGATAGCCCTTGGCAATTCGGGCCAGGGCCACGTCGGGCCGGCCGTTGTGCACCCCCGCCATCACGCCGTGGGCGCGTGCACGTTCGACGATGTGGTCCAGTGCCTGCGCAACCTTGGGATCGACATCGTCGAACACCGGCTTGCAGCCCAGCGCCAGCGACAGGTCCGAGGGGCCGACGTAGATCGCGTCCAGGCCCTCGACGCTGAGGATGTCGTCCAGCTTGTCCAGCGCCTGCGCGGTCTCGATCATCGCGAACACGACCACCGTCTTGTTGGCTTCGGTGGCGTAGTCCGCGCCGCCATACAGGCTGGCGCGAACAGGGCCGAAACTGCGTTCGCCCTGGGGCGCGTAGTGCGTGTACGAGACCAGGCGCTGCGCCTGTTCGCGCGTGCTGATCATCGGACAGATCAGGCCGTAGGCACCGGCGTCCAGCGCCTTCATCACGATGCCCGGCTCGAGCCAGGGCACGCGGACGACGGGCACGGTCGGCGTGCTGCTGATCGCCTGCAGCATGGTCACCATCTGCGCGTAGTCGATCACGCCATGCTGCAGGTCGATGGTCAGGGTGTCCCAGCCCTGGTGGGCCATCACTTCGGCGCTGAAGCTGCTGGGCACGGCCAGCCAGCCGTTGATGGCGGCGCGGTCGTCGCGCCAAAGGGTTCGCAGGCGGTTCTCTCTCATGCTCGGGCTCCGTGGTTCTGGGGGGTGGGTGCGTTTCGCGGTCTGTTCGGCGTGCCCATGGGCAGCATCAGGACGCAACGTCGAAATCGCGCCGTCGACGCTCGCGGCTGTTCGACAGGTGCGTGCGCATGGCCGCGCGGGCGGCGTCGGCGTCCTGGCGCGCAATGGCGTCGAAGATGCTCTCGTGCTCGGCATTCACGTGCCGCAGGTAGGCGCGGTGTGCTTCGTCATCGCCAGCCGCGTCCTGGGGTCCCGCCGCGCCGCCCGAGGCGCGCGCCTTGGTCGGGTGCAGCCTGGCACGCGGGATACTGCGCGGGCCCAGCATGCCCATGAGGCCGGAAAAATGCGTGTTCTGCGTGGCGCGCCCGATCTCGCTGTGGAACCGAAAGTCCGCCGCCACGGCGTCACCGCCCTGCGTCACCGCCCGCTCGAAATCGTCGAGCGCGGCGCGCAGCACGGCCAGGTTGCGTGAAGTGCGGCGCTGCGCCGCAAGCCCCGCGGCCTCGGTTTCGACGCCGATGCGCAGCTCGAGCACGGCCACCACATCCTGCAGCGTCGCCCGCTGCTGCGGGCGGATGCGAAAGGCAGCCGAGTCGGCGTCGGCGAGCACGAAGGTGCCGATGCCATGCCGGGTCTCGACCTGGCCCGACGCCTGCAGCTGCGACAGCGCCTCGCGCACCGCCGTGCGGCTGACACCCTGTTCGGCCATCAGCGCCGATTCGGTGGGCAGCTGAGTACCGGCCGTGAGCTGCCCGCTGCGGATGCGCTCGACCAGCACGTCGACGAGTTGCAGCGCCAGCGATCGCGGTGCGCCGGCAGCGGTGCGCCGGCTCATGCGTCGGCTCCGACAGCCTGGCCCGCCGCCTGCACCAGATCGGCCATGGTCTCGGCGGCGATCAGGGCACCGTGGTGCTGGATCACGCGCGCCGCCACGCGGTTGCCGAAGGCGGCAGCCCGGCGCGCATCGGCACCGGCCAGGCGCAGTGCCAGCAAGGCCACATGCGGCTGACGTGAGTCACCAAGCCCTCGCCTGAGCGAGGGCGTCGCGGCAGCGACGCCGGGTCGGGTGTTCGCGATGAACGGGCCAAGCATGCAACGCCATCGTGTCATGTTGTACGACAACAGACAACAAGACGCGTGCCGATCGAAGATTCAGCGTGCGCGCCAGGGTCCAGTGCTCTTGTGGACCTTCGTGACGACCCCAACCACCGCTGCATCGTCAGCCTGACCGGCGAGACGACATGAACCCGACATCCACCCTGGTCGCGGTGAAAAACATGGGCAAGAAGAACGTCCAGCACATGCGTGCGGTGATCGGCGGCCCGATCGGGCAGGAACTGCTCAACAAGATCAGCGCCAGCCCGGCACGCATGGTCGGCCTGGCCTGGATGGACAGCGGGCGGCGTGGTGAACAGGGCGATGGCGCCGTTTTTCGCCGCGCTGTTCGTGGTGCTGCTGCTGGTGACCTACATTCCGCGGCTGAGCTTGTGGCTGCCGCGGGCGATGGGGTTGTAGATGCTGCTGTCGAGCTTGCCGATGGGGTCCGAGACCCGCGTGCCGTTCACGCCGAATGCACGCTATCCCGATCCGGCGATCGAGGCGCTGGACAACAGATTTCTCGCGCTGCGCCTGTTCAGTGCCAGCGTCGAACAGCTGGCCACCGGCCTGCGCTGGGGCGAAGGGCCGGTGTGGTTCGGCGACGGGCGCTACCTGCTGCTGTCCGACATCCCGAACAACCGCATCCTGCGCTGGGACGAATGCTCGGGCACGACCAGCGTGTTCCGTCAACCGTCCAGCCATGCCAATGGCCATGCGCGCGACCGCCAGGGCCGGCTGCTGAGCTGCGAGCACCTGCCGCGGTGCATCTCGCGCACCGAACGCGACGGCGCCATCACCGTGCTGGCTGACTGCTACGGCGGCAAGCGATTCAATTCGCCGAACGACATCGTCTGCGCGCGTGATGGCGGCATCTGGTTCAGCGACCCCGGCTTCGGCATCCATGGCTGGTGGGAG
This sequence comes from Rubrivivax sp., assembly GCA_016707445.1. Taxonomy (GTDB): domain Bacteria; phylum Pseudomonadota; class Gammaproteobacteria; order Burkholderiales; family Burkholderiaceae_C; genus Rubrivivax. The sequence goes on along the minus strand of JADJHR010000002.1, from coordinate 55,087 downwards.
GGCGAGCCAGCGGCATCCGAACTCTCACGCCTTCTACCGGCTCGACCCCACCACCGGTGCGCTGCAGCAACATGGCAGCGATCTGGCCGCACCCAACGGCCTGGCCTTCTCGCCCGATGAGTCGGTGCTGTACGTGATCGAAAGCCGCGCCACGCCGAACCGGCTGTTCATGGCCGCCAGCCATTCGCTGTACGCGCTTTTCGTCAACGTCCAGGGTTGCGCTTGATGACCCGTCCGGTGCTGATCCGCATGCACGCGGCCGACAACGTGGCCGTGGTCGGCAACGACGGCGGGCTGCCCGAAGGCACGGTGGTGCCTGACGGCCCCACGCTGCGCGAGAAGCTGCCGCAGGCGCACAAGGTGGCCTTGGCCGACATCGCCCAGGGCGCCGAGGTGCGGCGCTACGGCGTCGTGATCGGCCGGGCACTGAAGCCCATCTCGGCCGGCAGCTGGGTGCACGAACGCCTGCTTGAGATGCCGACCGCACGCACGCTCTCAGGCCTGCCGATGGCCACCGTCAGGCCACCGGCGCTGCCGCCGCTGGACGGCCACAGCTTCCAGGGTTACCGCAACGCCGATGGTTCGGTGGGAACGCGCAACCTGCTGGCCATCACCACCACGGTGCAATGTGTGGCCGGCGTGCTCGACCATGCGCTCGAACGCATCCGCCGCGAGCTGCTGCCCCAGTATCGCTACGTCGACGGCGTGGTTGGGCTTGAGCACAGCTATGGCTGCGGCGTGGCCATCGATGCGCCCGACGCGGTGATTCCGATCCGCACGCTGCGCCACATCAGCCAGAATCCGAATTTCGGCGGCGAGGTGATGGTGCTCAGCCTGGGCTGCGAAAAGTTGCAGCCCGAGCGGCTGCTGCCGCCAGGCAGCATGGCGATTGGCGCTGGCCTACCCAGCCAAGTGCGGCTGCAGGACGAGCGGCATGTCGGCTTTGCGTCGATGATCGACTCGATCATGAGCACCGCCGAGCACCACCTGCAGCGGCTGGACCTGCGGCGGCGCGAGACCGTGCCGGCGAGCGAACTGGTGGTGGGCCTGCAATGCGGCGGCAGCGACGCCTTCAGCGGCATCACCGCGAACCCGGCCGTGGGCTTTTGCAGCGACCTGCTGGTGCGCGCGGGCGCCACCGTGATGTTCAGCGAGGTCACCGAAGTGCGCGACGCCGTCGAGCAGCTGACCTCGCGCGCCGCCACGCCCGAGCTGGCGCAGCGCATCATCGACGAAATGGCCTGGTACGACGCCTACCTGGCGCGCGGCCGGGTCGACCGCAGCGCCAACACCACGCCGGGTAACAAGGCCGGCGGCCTGTCCAACATCGTCGAAAAGGCGATGGGCTCGATCATCAAGAGCGGCACGGCGCCGATCAGCGGCGTGGTCTCAGCGGGCGAGCGCGTCTGCACGCGCGGCCTGAACTACGCCGCCACGCCGGCCAGCGACTTCATCTGCGGCACGCTGCAGCTGGCCGCCGGCATGAACCTGCACGTCTTCACCACCGGCCGCGGCACGCCCTATGGTCTGGCCGAATGCCCGGTGATCAAGATTGCCACGCGCAGCGAGCTGGCCAGGCGCTGGCACGACCTGATGGACCTCGACGCCGGCCCGATTGCCGAAGGGCGGGCGTCGATCGAGGACCTGGGCTGGGCGCTGTTCCGGTTGATGCTGGACGTGGCCAGCGGCAAGCGCACCTGGGCCGAGACCCATGGCCTGGCCAATTCGTTGGTGCTGTTCAACCCGGCGCCGGTGACCTGATCAGTAGCCGGCGGACTGCGCCAGTGCCAGCCAGTCGGCCACGCTGCCGATCTCGGTGATCTGGTTGTTCGTCTGCGTCGGGCTGCGGTAGTAGACCTTGCCGTCCTTGCTGCCGACGTAGCTGTCGCTGCCGCTGTAATAGCGGTAGGCATAGCCATCGACGATGCCGGCATCGCCGATCGACGGCGACAGGATGTCGGGGTAGGCCGCCTCCAGGTAATTGAAGATGCGGTCGGATTCGCTCTGCAACGGCAGCGACGGGAACACCGTCACTTCACGGATCAGCACCACGTTGCTGCGCGAGATCGGGTTCGGGCTGCTCCAGCCAGTCACCGGCAACTCGCTGTAGGTGCCGCCGGCGTTGACGATCGGCAACGCGGCGATCTTGTCCACCACCGCCATGCCGGGCGTCGTGACGCGCGCGAACACGGTGAAGCCGCCGTTCTGCGTGTCCAGGTTCGCCGAGTTGTTGCCCAGATTGAAGAACCACTGGCTGGTGGCACTGTTGGGATTGCCGCCCACCTTGGCCATTGCCACCGTGCCGCGCAGGTTGGAGCGCAGGTCGCTGTACTCGTTCTGGATGGTGCCGCGCGAAGTCACCGACGTGCAGCAGGTGGCGGCGGCCGAATCCCAGCGAAAACCGCCACCCTGCACGACGAAGTTCTTCACGCTGCGGTGGAAGAACACGTTACCGAAGTCGCCCGCATTCACGTAAGCCAGGAAATTGGCCACCGTGATCGGCGTCTCGATGTCCAGCAGTTGCAAGTCGATCGGGCCCTGGGTGGTGTGCACACGCACCATCGTGGCCTGCGACAGCAAGGGAAGGGTCACCAGCAGCGCTGCCAGGCCAGTCAACATGGCGCGCTTGACGCGCCTCAAGATGAAATCGTTCATTGATCGGGGTGAAAACTGAGTTCGCAAAGCTGTCGATTGTGCTTCAGTGGCGCTCAGAGCCTGCTGCCGACGCAGGGCATGGCCGCCTATACTGCGCCGTTCCGTCCTGCCGCCGCCACCGCCTGGCGGTCTCTGCGCGCCGCCGATGAACTCCACCACTGAGAGCTTTCTGGGCCGCTACCGGCTGGTGAAAGTGCTGGGGCAGGGTGCCATGGGCGTGGTCTACGAAGGTGTAGACACGCGGCTGAACCGCACGGTGGCCATCAAGACGGTGCTGCGCAGCCACCTGGCCGACGAAACCACGGCCAACGAATACGCCACGCGCTTCGAACGTGAAGCCCAGGCCGCGGCCCGGCTGTCGCACCCGCATGTGGTGACAGTGTTCGACTTCGGCGAGCACGAGGACATCTCGTACATCGTGATGGAGTTCGTGCGCGGGCGCGAACTGAACCAGGCCTTCGAGGCGGGCGAAAAGTTCAGCCTGCCCGAGACCATCCGCATGATGCGCGAACTGCTGCTGGCGCTGGACTACGCGCACCAGCAGGGCGTCGTGCACCGCGACGTGAAACCGGCCAACGTGATGCTCGACCAGATCGGCCGCGTCAAGCTCACCGACTTCGGCGTGGCCCGGGTGGCCAATGCCAACCAGGACCGCACCATGCCGGGCACCCTGGTCGGCACGCCCAGCTACATGTCGCCCGAGCAGATCCTGGGGCTTGCGGTGGGCTCGCGCGCCGACATCTTCGCGGCCGGCGTCATCCTGTACCAGTTCCTGGTCGGCAGGCGGCCCTTCACGGGTGGTGGTCCCTTCGGCGTGCAGCGCAAGATCGTGCAGGACGATCCCGACCCGCCATCGCAGGTGAATGCGGATCTGCCCAAGGCGTTCGATCTCATCGTCGCGCGCGCACTGGCCAAGAAGCCCGAGAACCGCTACGAATCGGCCGGCGCCTTTGCCGCCGACCTCGAACGCATCGGCCTCAGCGTGCCGCGCAGGCAGCCGCTGCTCGACCTTGACCTGCCGACAGCGACCATGCCGGTGGCGCCACGCGCCGAGCCGGCGAAGGCGGCGGCGCCATCACCACCGCCGCCGCCGCCGCAGCCGCAGCCGCGTGATCTGAGCCTCAACCTGATTCCCGAGCAACCCTTCGGTGGCCCGACGCCCGACAGGGCCGACATCGATCCGAACGAGCCGAGCTTCGATCCCGAGGCCACGGTGATCATGTTCAAGCCTTCGGCGCCTGATCTGTCGACGTTGCGGCCAGAGGGCACAAAGACGTCAATACCGACCGCAGCGCCCGCATCGACCGCACCGTCGCGGTCTGCACCCGGTGCGCCGCCACCGTTGGCCGGCGCGCCCGTTCGGCCGCCGCCCCTGACGCCCTCGTCCAGGCCGGCACAGGCGGCGGCTTCTGCGGCTGCAGCGGCAGCCAGCCTCACGACAACCCGACCTCCGCGCCCTGCATCGAGGCCGCCGACAGCGCCTGCGGCGGCGCCGGCCCCGACCCCGGAAGCTGCCGCCTATCCAATGACCATGGCCCTGCCACGGCCGAGGCCGTCCACGCCGGCCGCGGCACCGTTGCGCAGTTCTCGCACGATCAAACTGCCTGCAGCTGCGCCCCGCCGCAGCCTGATGCCACTGGCAGCCGGCGCCGGGGTCGCCGTGCTCCTGCTTGCTGGCTGGCTGCTGGTGGTGCGCCCCTGGGCCGACAAGCACGCGTACACCCAGTCAGCTCCCGCGCTGACCCCACAGACGCAGGCGGTGCCTGCGACCAACCCAGCACCACCCCCGGTGCGCAGCAAACCCGTGCCTCAGGCAACCACGCCGACACCCGTGCCTGCCGTGACCGACACGCCCGCACCGACACGGGCGCAGACTGAATCGTTGCCGCCGCCGGCAGTCACGGTCGAACCGGCCAGGGTGCAGCCGCGGCCGGCGAAGGGCCACAACGCCCCGGCGCGTCGCAACAACGCGGAACCCGCCGCCCGGCCGCAAGCGCCGACCCAGGCCGAACCGCGCAATACCGGCATCGAGTCACGCTGCGGCGACCTGCTGCAGCGCATGCAGCTCGGCGAGCCGCTGTCGACGGAACAGACCAGCTACTTCCAGACGCGGTGCAGCCGCTAGCGGCGAGGGGCGAGGGGCGGGCCGATGCCCGGGTTTCCACCTTCGCCTCCGCATACCTGATGAAGGAACATGAATGCCCAGGACCTTGAGATTGGTCAGGGTTCCGTGCAACATGACGCGGATGATGGGCCGCAAAGCGCTGGGATGCCGTGACGCAGCTGGGGGAGACTTCGATGGAGCAAGGCGGAATCAGCATCCTGGTCGTGTCCGGTGCGCTCGAGCGGCTGCAGATGGCGGCCATGGTTGCCTCGGTGGGTGCCGTCAGCGGCAATGCGGTCACAGTGTTCCTGTCGATGAATGCCTTGCCGTATTTCCTCAAGGGCAGCGTCGCCGCTGCACCCCCTGAGGGGCCTTTCGGCGAGCTGATGGCGGGCAAGAACGTTCCCGCATTTCGCACCCTGTTCGAACAGGCGGTGGAATTGGGCGACGCGAAGCTGCACCCTTGTTCGATGGCGATGGACGTGTTGGGCATCGCCCAGGACACGCTCTTGCCCCACCTGGGCGCGCCGCTGGGGCTGACCAAGTTCCTGCACGACGCACGCCACACTCAAGTCTGGTCGTTCTGACCGACCCAAAAACCACAGATTGCACGACATGTCCGAACGCAAGGTGATCGACGCCCGCGGCAGCTTCTGCCCAGGGCCGCTGATGGAACTGATCGGCTGGATCAAGCTGGCCGCGGTCGGCGACGAACTCGAACTGCTGTCGACCGACAAGGGTTCGGCCAGTGACGTTCCCGAATGGGTGAACAAAGTCGGCCACGAATTCCTCGGCGCGAGCGAGAAGGCTGGCGTATGGCACATCCTGATCAGGAAGACCAAGTGACGGCAGACGTTGACAGGCATACACGCAAGGAGCGGCAATGAAGATCCTCATCATCGGCGGTGGCATGGGTGGCACGATCCTGGCCAACAATCTGGCACGGCGGCTCGGCCCCGAACTCAAGTCCGGCAAAGCGCGCATCACGATGCTGACGGCATCGGAAAAGCACATGTACCAGCCCGGGCTGCTGTACCTGGCTTTCGGCCGCGTGACCCCCGACGAGCTGTACAAGGACCAGGCCTCGCTGCTCGAACCCGGCATCACGCTGGTCGTCGACCCGGTCGAGGAGTTCATGCTCGACGACAAGCGCGTCAAGACCAAGAGCGGCAAGACCTTCGACTACGACATCCTGGCCATCGCCACCGGCTCGCGCATGGTGCCCGAGCTCATCCCCGGCCTGGCCGAGAACAGCGAGACCTTCTACACCGAAGCGTCCGCGCTGAAGATGTTCCACAAGCTGCGCACTTTTGAAGGTGGCCGCGTGGTGATCGCCGTGGGCGTGCCGCACAAGTGCCCGATGGCGCCGCTCGAGATCACGTTCATGCTGCACGACTACTTCAAGGACCGCGGCATCGGTGACAAGGTCAAGCTGCACTACACCTACCCGATCGGGCGCGTGCATTCGCTGGAAAACGTCGCCAAATGGGCCGCACCCGAGTTCGACCGTCTGGGCATCACCTACGAGACCTTGTTCAACATGAAGGAGGTCGACGGAGAAGCCAAGGTCGTGCACAGCGAGGAAGGCACCCAGGCCCCCTATGACCTGCTGATCTCGATCCCGGCGCACCGCGGCATGGAGGTGATCGAGAAGAACAAGCTCGGCGCGGGTGGCTGGATCCCCACGAACCGCCAGCAGCTCAACATGGAAGGCCGCAGCAACGTCTTCGTGCTTGGCGACACGACCAACATCCCGATCAGCAAGGCCGGCTCGACCGCCCACTTCGAGGCCGATACGCTGGGCGAGAACATCGCGGCGATGATCAAGCTGGGCGCGCCCGTGCGTGATTACGACGGCAAGGTTTTCTGCTTCATCGAGGCCGGCAAGGACCGCGCCACCTACGCGATGTTCGACTACCTCAACCCGCCCGATCCGAAGCCGCCAACCAAGGCCGTGCACTGGTTCAAGATGGCCTACAACAAGCTGTACTGGATCTCGGCGCGCGGCTTGCTTTGACGGAGGTGGACATGAACGCACCTGCTGAACAGACCCGGCTCGTCGATCTGGAGCTTGAACGTGTGGGTCGCGGCCGCGCGCGATGCGATGACCGACGACATGGTCGGCCGCCTCAGCCAGGCCGTCGGCGACAGCTTGGCCTTGCTCGACGAAGTCAATCGCTCGGGGCTAGGCCGCGCCATCCCCGCCCTGGCCGAAATGGTCAACAACGGTGACCTGCAGCGCCTGGTCAAACTGGCGCGCCTCTATGGCTCGGCCGAAGACGCGCTCACCGACGAGATGGTGGGCCGCCTCAGCGAGACCCTGGGCAACGGCCTGTCGCTGCTCGACCGCGCCAACCGCGGCGGCGCCGAGCAGGTGGTCAAGATGCTTGAGGGTCTGCAGGACAGCGGATCGCTGGAACGCATCGCCACCGCGCTGCCGCAGCTCGCCGACCGGCTCGACACGGTGCAGGGCCTGTTGCGCTCGATCGACGCGGCGGCAACCGCCAGCCGTGCCGCTCCGCCCTCGGCCGGGGGCTTCGGCGGCCTGTGGCAGTTGATGCGCGACCCGGAGTCGCAGGACACGCTGCGCTTCATGCTGGGCGTGGGCAAGCAACTGCGCAAGGACTGGGGCGCATCAAGGTAAGCGACGGCCAGCGCCAGCCGCGAGCGCCGCGAATGGCGGTGCCGAAACCAGACGCTGCGGATCGTGGTGCCGGGTTGCGGCGTGTCCGTGTCGCAGGGGATGCGCGGCAGGGCTTGCAGGGGCATACTCGGGCGACTGACGACGTGGCGCCGAGGAGCAACGATGAGCGATGCAAGCAAGCGTTCGATTCGACCGATTCAATTCTCGGGCGGGCGCTGGCCCCGTGCGCTGGCTCTGACCACCCTGACCTGTCTGGCGGCCTGCACATCACCGCCACCGGCTGCGCCACCGAATGAAGCTTCCGCCGCCCCGCCAGCAGCAGCAACGACACCGGCAGCTGCCCCCGCCCCGGCACCGCGCCCGGCAGCACCGCCTCCACCGGTCGCGCCGCCGCCCGTGCTGCCCTTCGACGAGGCCGTGACAAGCGCCGCCAATGCCCTGTTGGGCAAAGCCCAGCTGCCGGCCAATACCAAGTTCGACGTCGTCATCGACCCCTTGATCGACGGCGTGACCGGCATGCAGACCGTGACTACGCGGGCGATGGGCGCGCGGCTGACGCAGATCATCAAGGAAGGCTATCCGCGCTATGCGGTGCAACCCTTCTCGGCTGCAACCGTGCAACAAGGTCCGCTGATCCTGATCGGCACGCTCACCGGAGTCAACGGCGAGCGCAAGTCCGAGGGCCTGCGCGAGGCCTACCGCATCTGCCTGGCGCTGGCCGACCTGAAGACTGGCAAACTGGTCAGCAAGGGTCTGGCCTTCGCCAAGACCGATGGCGTCGACCCGTCACCGCTGCCCTACTTCCGCGACGCCCCGATCTGGCTGGACGACGCCGCCACCTCGGGCTATGTGCGCACCTGCCAGGGCACCCGCGCCGGGGATCCGATCAACCCGGCCTATCTCGACCGCATCGTGACCGCCGCCACCATCGCCGACGCGATTGAGTCCTACGACGCCGGCCGCTACGCCGACGCGCTCAAGCTGTACGAGGTGGCGCTGACCGCCCCGGGCGGCGATCAACTGCGCGTGCACACCGGCCTGTACCTGACCAATCTGAAACTGCGCCGCATGGGCCCGGCGCGCAAGGCCTTCGGCGACGTCGTCGATCGCGGCCTGAACAACAAGCGCCTGGGCGTCAAGTTCCTGTTCCGCCCCGGCACCGCGGCGATGTGGGTTGACCCGCACGTCGGTCCCCTGCCCTACCCGATGTGGCTGCACGAAATCGCGGCACGCGTGTCCAAGCGCGACACCTGCATCGAACTGGGTGGCCACACCAGCCCCACCGGATCGGAACCGCTGAACGAAAGGCTGTCGCTGCTGCGCGCAGACTCGGTGCGCCAGTCGCTCGAGGCGGTGGCGCCCACGCTGCGCAAGCGGCTGGACTCCAAGGGCTACGGATCATCCAAGACCTTGGTGGGCAACGGCCACGACGACCTGTCCGACGCACTCGATCGCCGGGTCGAAGTCACCGTCACGCCCTGCGGCTGAATCTGCTGCGGGGTCAGCCACAGCTCGCCTTCCGGCGACCTGTGCGTGGACTCAGTCGCGCGGCACCCAGCCTTCGGCCAGGGCCCGCAGCAAGGGACTGTCAAACACGCTGAACACACGGGCTGCACGGTCTGGCCCGAGCTCGGCCACCCAGCGCCGGCCCTGGCACATGACCACGCCCAGCGCCACCACCTGCGCACCCAGAGACTCCAGCAGGTCCCAGGGCGCACCAGCGGTGCGGCCGGTGCTGACGGCAGCATCGATCAGCAACACGCGCCGGCCTTCGACCAGCGGCCGCAGGTGCGGGTCGAGATAGACCCGCTTGCCGGGTGTCGGGCTGGTCACCGAGACCACGGCCGCCGACAAGGCGTCGTCGTACCAGAACTTGCGTGAGGTGCCCAGCGGCACATAGCGCTGGTGGCCCAGCGCGCGCGCCACGGTGGGCGCCAGCGTGAGGCCCAGCGTGGGCAGGCCGACGACAACATCGGCGCTCAGCCCGGCCACACGTTCGGCCAGCATCGATGCCAGGGCGTCGACTACTTCAAGCGACGCGTGGTTGCACAGCAGCGACGCCACCGCATGGCCGGGCTCGTGCGGCAAGGGGCGGATCGGCAGCCGCAGCCAACGCCCGTCGGGCAGGGCCACCGGCACGCTGCGCTGCCAGGGCGGCCGGCAGTCAGCGGGCGGTGGCAGCGCCGGCAGCAGGTGCTGCCAGAAGTCGGTGGTTGACCCCGTGGCCGGGTCGGTGCCCGAGTCGGCGCCACTGCCCTGGCGCGACGACACGTTCAGGCCGTCGGCAGTTGATGGTCCTTGAACTGCTCGCGCAGCTTGTTCTTCTGCATCTTGCCGGTGGCACCCAAGGGAATGGCGTCGACGAAGACCACATCGTCGGGTGTCCACCACTTGGCAATCTTGCCGTCGAAGAAGGCCAGCAGCTCGTCGCGCGTGACCGCGGCGCCGGGCTTCTTCATCACCACCAGCAGCGGCCTTTCGTCCCACTTCGGGTGCGGAGCGGCAATGCAGGCGGCCATCGCCACCGCAGGGTGCGCCATCGCGATGTTCTCGAGGTCAATCGAGCCGATCCATTCACCGCCCGACTTGATCACGTCCTTGCTGCGATCGGTGATCTGCATGTAGCCCTCGGCGTCGATGCGCGCCACATCACCGGTGGGGAACCAGCCGTCCTCCAGCGGGTCACCGCCCTCGCCCTTGAAGTAGTTCGACACGATCCAGGGCCCGCGCACCAGCAGGTCGCCCGTGGCTTCAGCGCCGAACGGCAGCGCCTTTCGGCTCTCGTCGACGACCTTCATGTCGACACCGAACACCGCGCGGCCCGCTTGGCCATCACCGCATACCGCTGCTCCTGCGTTTGCGCCAGATGCCCCGGCTTGAACGCGCAGACGGTGCCCAGCGGGCTCATCTCGGTCATGCCCCAGGCGTGCAGCACGTGCACGCCGAACTCGTCACCGAAGGTGCGCAGCATCGCCGGCGGGCAGGCGGATCCACCGATCACGGTGCGTTTCATGGTGCTGAACTTCAGGCCATGGGCCTGCACATGGCCGAGCAGGCCCTGCCAGACGGTCGGCACGCCCGCCGATACCGTGACCTTCTCGCTCTCGAACAGTTCGTAGAGCGACTTGCCGTCCAGCGCAGGCCCCGGAAAGACCAGCTTGGCACCGGTCATGCACGCCGCGTAGGGCAGGCCCCAGGCATTGACGTGGAACATCGGCACTACCGGCAGGATCGCGTCGCTGGCCGAGCAGTTCAGCGCATCGGGCAAGGCCGCGGCAAAGGTGTGCAGCAAGGTCGAGCGGTGGCTGTACAGCACGCCCTTGGGGTTGCCTGTGGTGCCCGAGGTGTAGCACAGCGAACTGGCCATGTTCTCGTCGAACTCGGGCCAGGCGTAGTCGTCGCCATGGGCCTCGATCAGGTCCTCGTAGCACAGCAGGCCGGGCACCTTGGTCAGAGCATCGGCCGGCAGCGCCGCACGGTCACACATCGCGACGAAGCGCTTGACCGTCTTGCAGCGGCCGGCCACGGCGGCGATCAGCGGCAGGAAGGTGAGGTCGAAGAACAGCACGCGGTCCTCGGCGTGGTCGGCGATGTAGACGATCTGGTCGGGGTGCAGCCGCGGGTTGATGGTGTGCAGCACCAAGCCCGATCCCGAGACCGCGTAGTACAACTCCATGTGGCGGTAGCCGTTCCAGGCCAGTGTGGCAACCCGGTCGGACATCTGCAGCCCGAAACCCGCCAGTGCATTGGCCATGCGACGCGAACGTGCGGCCAGTGCCTTGTAGGTCGTGCGGTGCAGGTCGCCCTCGACCCGTCGGGAGACGATCTCGCGCTCGGGATGGTGCCTCTCGGCATGGACGATCAGGGAAGAGATCAGCAGCGGTTGCTGCATCATCTGGCCAAGCATGTCGGTCTCCTTCGGGGTCGTTCGAATGCCACCACGGCGCAGCGGCCTTTGACCTATTTTGCTGCAAGCCCCCTGGGTCGGCGCCGGCTTCGCACGCGGCACCTCATCGTGGTGCAAGTCCCGGGATGACGCCGTGCAGGGAACTTGCACAATCCGCGACAACCCCCTTCCTGCAACTCACCCATCCGGAGACTCCCCATGACCACTCATCCTTCCCTGCTCGATCCCGTGAAGCGCAGGCTGCTGGCGGGCGCAGCGGCGCTGCTGGCCGCGCCTTCGCTGGCCCTGGCGCAGACCCCGATCAAGTTCCAGCTCGACTGGCGCTTCGAAGGCCCGGCCGCGCTGTTCCTGGCGTCGCAAGCCAAGGGCTACTACAAGGCCGCCGGCCTGGACGTGCGCATCGACGCCGGCAACGGGTCGGGCGGCACGGTCACGCGCGTGGCCAGCGGCAGCTACGACATGGGGTTTGCCGACCTGGCGGCGCTGATGGAGTTCCACGCCAACAACGCCGATGCGCCGAACAAGCCGGTGGCGGTGATGATGGTCTACAACAACACGCCGGCCGCAGTGCTGGCACTGAAGAAAAGCGGCATCACCAAGCCCGCCGACCTGAGCGGCAAGAAGCTGGGGGCACCCGGTTTCGACGCCGGCCGCCGCGCATTCCCGATCTTTGCCAAGGCCAACGGAATCTCGAACGTGAGCTGGGTCAGCATGGACCCGCCGCTGCGCGAGACCATGCTGGCCCGGGGCGACGTCGACGCCATCACCGGTTTCTCGTTCACGTCGCTGCTCAACCTCGAGGCGCGTGGCGTCAAGACCGAGGACATCGTCGTGCTGCCCTTCCCGGCCCATGGCGTCAAGCTCTACGGCAACGTGATCATCGCCAGCCCCAAGCTGATCAAGGAGAACCCGCAGGCGGTGAAGGCCTTCCTGTCGGCCTTCAGCAAGGGCATCAAGGAGGTGATGGCCAACCCCGACCCGACGATCGACTACGTGAAGGCGCGTGACGGCATCATCAACGTCGAGCTGGAAAAGCGCCGCCTGCGTCTGTCCATCGACGCCGTGGTGGCCAGCCCCGATGCACGTGCCGAAGGTTTCGGCGTGGTCAACCCGGCGCGCCTGGCGCTGATGGCGTCGCAGGTGTCCGACGCCTTCAACACCAAGACGCGCGTCGATGCCAGCACCTTGTGGACCGACGCCTTCCTGCCCAGCAAGGCCGAGCTGAACGTGCTGCCGCCGGTGAAAAGGTAGGCATGGCGCCGTTCGTCGACTTCCGCAACGTCTGGCTGGCCTACAACGACGAATTGCTGGCGCAGGGCCACTTTGCGGTCGAGGACATCTCGCTGCAGGTGGACCGCGGCGCTTTCATCGCCATCGTCGGCCCCTCGGGCTGCGGCAAGTCGACCTTCATGAAGCTGACCACCGGCCTGAAGATGCCCAGCAAGGGCAGCATCACCATCGGCGGCCAGCCGGTGACCGGCCCGCTGAAGATCAGCGGCATGGCCTTCCAGGCGCCCAGCCTGCTGCCCTGGCGCAGCACGGTCGACAACGTGCTGCTGCCGCTGGAGATCGTCGAGCCCTACCGCTCCAACTTCAAGTCCAAGCGGCGCGAATACGAAAACCGCGCGCGCCAGCTGCTGCAGAGCGTGGGTCTGGCCGGCTACGAGGACAAGTTCCCCTGGCAGCTGTCGGGCGGCATGCAGCAGCGCGCCAGCATCTGCCGGGCCTTGATCCACGAGCCGCAGATGCTGTTGCTCGACGAGCCCTTCGGCGCGCTGGACGCGTTCACGCGCGAGGAACTGTGGTGCACCTTGCGCGACCTGCATGCGGCACAGAAGTTCAACGTCATCCTGGTCACGCACGACCTGCGTGAAAGCGTGTTCCTGGCCGACACCGTGTACTGCATGAGCCGCAGCCCCGGGCGCTTCGTCGTCAAGCGCGAGATCGAACTGCCGCGCCCGCGCGACCTGGAGATCACCTACACCAGCGTCTTCACCGACATCGTGCACGAGCTGCGCGGGCACATCGGGGCGTTCCGCAAGCCTGCCGACACCAGCGGCGTGGTGCTGCCGACATGAAGATCTCGCGCAAGCTCGAACGCTGGTCGCCGCTGATCGTGCTGGCCGCGGCGCTGTTGCTGTGGCAGCTGGTGGTGATGCTGTTTTCGATCCCCGAATACATCTTTCCCAGTCCGTGGGCGATCACGCTGCAGTTCGTCGAATTCAAGGCCGCACTGTTCGAGGCCGCGTGGAAGACTTTCTGGGTCACGATGCTGGGCTTTGCGCTCAGCATCCTGGTCGGCGTGCTGCTGGGCTTCCTGATCGGCAGTTCGCGCCTGGCCTACACCGCGCTGTACCCGTTGATGGTGGCCTTCAACGCGGTGCCCAAGGCCGCGGTGGTGCCGATCCTGGTGGTGTGGTTCGGCATCGGCCTGGGGCCGGGTGTGCTGACCGCGTTCCTGATCTCGTTCTTCCCGATCACGGTCAACATCGCCACCGGCCTGGCCACGCTCGAGCCCGAGCTGGAAGACGTGCTGCGCGTGCTGGGCGCCCGACGCTGGGACGTGCTGGTCAAGGTGGGGTTGCCGCGCTCGATGCCGTACTTCTACGGCAGCCTGAAGATCGCCATCACGCTGGCCTTCGTCGGCACCGTGCTGGCCGAGATGACGGCCGGCGACTCGGGCATCGGCTACCTGATGCAGACCGCCGGCAGCCAGCAGCGCATGCCGCTGGCCTTTGCCGGACTGGTGACCATCGGCGCGATGGCGATGGTGATGTACGAGCTGTTCAGCTGGATCGAGAAGCGCACCACCGGATGGGCGCATCGAGGGTCGCAGGCCGCTTGAGCGCGGCCTTGCCACGTCTGATCAGCCGGCCACGGCGCCCTTGACCACGGCGCAGGGCCTGAAGCCGGAGCCCAGGCGCTCGGGCGGCAGGCTCTTCAGGCGCGTCTGCATTTCGGCGTCGGCACGCGCCACGCGCAGCCACCATTGCGCCGTGCCGGTCGGCAGCGGCACGACACGGGCGCTGCGAACACCCTTACGGGTCAGGCTGTTCAACGCCGTTTCAGCACCGTAGCGGTCGCTGAAGTTGCCCAGGCGCAGGCCAGGCACCAGCGATGGCGGCAGCGTCAGCTCGTCGTAGCGGATGCCCAGCTTCTTCAGTTCGTCAGCCTTGCTGCGCAGGGTCTCGCGATCGGCAAAACGCCCCATCACAACGCCCCAGGTGAAGGTCTGCCAGCGCGGCTCGCGCAGCACCGCGCCGTCGGGCACGCTGTTGCCCGCCAGCGCCGATTCGGCGGCGACCACGGCCGCTTCACTGAAGGGGCCGGCCTCCAGGCAGATCAGGGGATCGGGTTCGTTGACGGCAGCCGCCACGGCGGCGCTGGCGGCTTTGGCGCTGAGCACGCTGATCAACTCGGGCCGCACCTGGGCCGCCAGCCGTTCGGGTTCGCGCTGTTCGGCCAGGGCCGGCAGCAGCGGCGCCAGCCAGTCCTGGGTCCAGGCGTAAAAGCCCGCATTGGCCAGCAACAGCAGCATGAGCAGCAGGCGCAGCATCAGACCCCCAAGGGCGCCTCGGCCAGCGGCCGCACGCTGACCTCGCCGCTGCTGACCGACAACTGCTGCGTGCCCTGGCGAACTCGCAGCGCACCCTGGGCGTCGATGCCTTCGGCCGTGCCCTCGGGCACCGCGGCCAGCGTGGTGCTGACCAGCAGGCCCTGCAGCAGATCACGCCGCGCAAAACCGTCGGCAAAGGGTGCCAGCCCATCACGCTCGAAGCGTCGCAGCGCCTTCGCCAGCGGCGCAGCCACGCGCGCCAGCAGCGCAGGAGCTTCCAGTTCGGGGGTCAGCTCGTGCACGCCGGCGTGGCCGCTGCCCAGGCCGTGCAGGTCATCGCGCGGCATCAGGTTCAGCCCGACGCCGACGACGCAGGCGCGCTGCCCCGCCGCAGACACCGTCTCGATCAGGATGCCGCCCAGCTTGCGCCATCGGCCCGGGGCATCACGCAGCCACAGGTCGTTGGGCCACTTGATCTGCAGGCGCGGCCGTTGCCCGGGGCCCAGCGGCTCGATGGTGTCGGCCAGGGCCACGCCCACCGCCAGCGACAGGCCCGACCAGTCGACCGGGGCCAAGGGCAGACCGAGCGAGAAGGTCAGCGACGCTGCCGGCGCCGACTGCCAGCTGCGACCATTGCGCCCGCGACCCTGGGACTGCGACTCGGCCACCAGCAGCTGCGGCTGCGTCGGGTCTGCCCGCAGCCGGGCGAGCAATTGCGTGTTGGTGGAATCGACCTCGGCCAGGGCCTGCACCAGGACGCCGGGCAGCACGGTCTGCAGGTCGCGCTGCAGCGTTTCGGTATGCCAATCCAGCGAAGTGCCGGCCACTTCAGCGTCGTTTCGGTGACAGCATGGTGCCGCGACAGGCCGGGCTGCCGCAGCGGCATGCGTACTGCTTCTTCAGCGTCGGCGTGTAGCGCTCGTCGATGACTAGACCGTAGTCGTAGAACAGCTCTTCGCCCGGCGACAGGTCGACCAGGGCCTTGATGTACACACGGCCACCGTCTTCGTCGGCCTGGCAGTTGGGTTCGCAGGCATGGTTGATCCAGCGCGACGCATTGCCGCCCACCTTGGCATCGATGACATGGCGGTCGTCGATGTGGAAATAGAAGGTATGGTTCGGGTCCTTCGGGTCATGCGGATGGCGGCGCAGGGCCTCGGGCCAGCTGATGATCTCGCCGGTGTATTCGATGATGGTGTCGCCGGCGGCCATCGGGCGCAGGGCAAAGACACCCTTGCCATGCACACCCGAACGTCGGACCTGGATGCGGCGGCCGTCCTTGCGGGCGGCGGGCTTGTTGACAACGAACGCTTGCGCAGACTTCTTCATTCGGTACATTGAAATCATGGGCGCGCGCGTGCGAGTGGGCGTGCGGGTGTGTGCAGGCACCTGCACCTGCGAGCGCGCGAGGGCAGCGAATTGTAGGCACGGCCGCAGCGTGCGGCCTTCACAGTGAATCGAGACAATGGGAAAGACAGTCATCATCGCGGAGAAGCCCAGCGTCGCGCAGGACATCGTGCGCGCGCTCACGCCCGTCTCCGGCAAGTTCGAAAAGGGCAGTGACCACTTCGAGAATGATCAGTACGTGGTCACGTCGGCGGTTGGCCACCTGGTCGAGATCAAGGCCCCGGAAGCCTATGACGTCAAGCGCGGCAAGTGGAGCTTTGCCCACCTGCCCGTGGTGCCACCGCATTTCGACCTGGCGCCGATCGACAAGGCCAAGTCGCGCCTGTCGGCCGTGGTCAAGCAGATCAAGCGCAAGGACGTCAGCGCCCTGATCAACGCCTGCGACGCCGGACGCGAAGGCGAGCTGATCTTCCGGTTGATCGTGCAGTTTGCGTTCGGCGACAAGCCCAACCCCAAGCCCATCCAGCGCCTGTGGCTGCAGAGCATGACACCGCAGGCCATCCGCGACGGCTTTGCAAAGCTGCGCAGCGACGCGCAGATGCAGGGCCTGGCCGACGCCGCGCGCAGCCGCTCCGAGGCCGACTGGCTGGTCGGCATCAACGGCACACGAGCGATGACGGCCTTCAACTCGCGTGACGGTGGGTTCTTCCTGACGACCGTCGGGCGCGTGCAGACCCCCACGCTGAGCATCGTGGTCGAACGCGAGGAAAAGATCCGCAAGCACGTGGCACGCGACTACTGGGAACTGCGCGCCGGCTTCGACGCGCAGGCCGGCCAGTACGAGGGCAAATGGTTCGACCCGAAGTGGAAGAAGAACCCCGACGACGCCGAGCAACGTGCCGATCGACTCTGGAGTGCGGCCGAAGCCGAGACCATTCGCGGCGCAGTGCAGGGCCAGCCGGCGGTCGTCACCGAAGAGGCCAAGCCCAGCAGCCAGAGCAGCCCGGCGCTGTACGACCTGACCACACTGCAGCGCGAGGCCAACAGCCGTTTCGGCTTCAGCGCCAAGACCACGCTGTCGATCGCACAGGCGCTGTACGAAAAGCACAAGGTGCTGACCTACCCGCGAACCGATTCGCGCCACCTGCCCGAAGACTACCTGCCGGTGGTGAAGAACGCCTTCGAGATGATTGCCGGCGACGGCAAGTCTGGTGGTCACCTGCCGGGGCCGCTGCGCGAACTGGCCGTGCATGCGCGCAAGGGGCTGGACGAGGGCTATGTCAGGCCCGGCAAGCGCGTGTTCGACAACGCCAAGGTGTCGGACCACTTTGCGATCATCCCGACGCTGCAGGCACCCACCAGCCTGAGCGAAATCGAGGCCAAGCTGTACGACATGGTGGTCAAGCGCTTCCTGGCCGTGTTCTACCCACCGGCCGAATACATGGTCACCACGCGCATCAGCAAGGTGGCGCTGCCCGCTGCGACGCACCATTTCCAGACCAACGGCAAGGTGCTGGTCAACCCCGGCTGGCTGGCCGTCTACGGCAAGGAGGCGCAGGACGAAGACGCCAACCTGGTGCCCGTGCAGCAAGGCGAGAACGTGCGCGTCGAGAGCGCCGACGTGAAGGCGCTGCAGACCCGGCCGCCGGCGCGCTACACCGAGGCGACTCTGCTCAGCGCGATGGAAGGTGCCGGCAAGCTGATCGACGACGACGAACTGCGCGAGGCCATGGCCGAGAAAGGCCTGGGCACGCCGGCCACGCGGGCACAGGTGATCGAGGGCCTGATCCTGGAGAAATACATGTTCCGCGACGGCCGTGAGCTGGTGCCCACGGCCAAGGCCTTCCAGCTGATGACCTTGCTGCGCGGCCTGGCGATCGAGGACCTGACCAAGCCTGAACTGACCGGCAACTGGGAGTACCAGCTGGCCGAGATGGAGCACGGCCGCCTGAAGCGAGACACCTTCATGGCCGAGATCGCCAAGATGGCCGAGCGCATCGTCAAGAAGGCCAAGGAATATGACCGCGACACCATCCCCGGCGACTACGCCACGCTGACCACGCCCTGCCCCAAGTGCGCTGGCGTGGTCAAGGAGAACTACCGGCGCTTTGCCTGCAGCGGTGCGTCGGGCAATGACGAAGGCTGCGGCTTCTCGATCACCAAGATCCCGGCCGGCCGCGCCTTCGAAACGGCCGAGGCCGAGGCCTTCATCCGCGACCGCAAGATCGGGCCGCTGGAGGGCTTCCGCAGCAAGGCCGGCTGGCCGTTCACGGCCGAGCTCAAGCTGGTGCTCGACGAGGAGATCGCAAACTGGAAGCTCGAGTTCGACTTCGGCGACGACGCCAAAGGTGGTGAAGGCGACGGCGAGCCGGTTGACTTCACTGACCAGCGCAGCCTGGGCGCGTGCCCCAAGTGCAAGGGCCACGTGTACGAGCATGGCAGCAGCTATGTCTGCGAGCACGCCGTGGGTGCGCACCTGACCTGCGACTTCAAGAGCGGCAAGATCATCCTGCAGCAATCGGTGCCGCCCGAAGAGATGAGCCGCTTGCTGGCCAGCGGCAAGACCAGTCTGCTGGAGAACTTCGTGTCGAACAAGACAAGGCGCAAGTTCAAGGCCTTCCTGACCTACGACAAGAAGGAAGGCAAGGTGATCTTCGAGTTCGAGCCGCGCGCGCCCCGGGTACCCGCCGCCAAAAAGACTGCGGCGAAAAAGACCGAAGCCTGAACGCCTGCGCCAGGCCGCGCGCATGACGATCACCGTCTTCTACAAGCTGCTGGCGATCTTCCTAACGGTGGGCCTGGGCTGGGTGGCGGGGCGTCTGCGCTGGCTGGAAACCGGTGCCGGCGGTGGCGACCCGGCCCGGCTGCTCGGCAACGCCGCGTTCACGATCTTCGTGCCGGCGCTGCTGTTTCGCACCACGGTGCGGCTGGACTTCGCCAGCATGCCCTGGCGCACCGTGGCGGCCTTCTTCGTGCCGGCACTGCTGTTCGTGGCCGTCGTCTACCTGTGGCAGCGGCGCACGGCCGGCCCGGGCGCACAGGGTGCAGCCGCGCCCTCGGTGCGTGCGATCTCGGCGGTGTTCGGCAATTCGGTTCAGGTTGGCATTCCGCTGGCCGCAGCGTTGTTCGGCGAAGCCGGGTTGGCCATCCACATCGCGCTTGTCAGCCTGCACGCCATCATCCTGCTGTCGTTGCTGACCGTGCTGGCGGAACTGGACGTTGGGCGCCACCGCGCCGCCACCGGTCAGGCGTCGCGCCTGTGGCCGATGTTGCGACAGACCTTGCGCAACACCATCGTGCATCCGGTGGTGCTGCCTGTGCTGGCCGGACTGCTCTGGAATGCCACCGGCCTGGGTCTGGCGCCGGTGCTGGACGAGACGCTGACCACATTGGGCTCGGCCGTGGTGCCGGTCTGCCTGGTGCTGATCGGGTTGACGCTCGCCTACAGCAATCTGAAAGGTCAGTGGCAAGGCGCCATCGGCGTCGGTGCACTCAAGCTGCTGGGCCTGCCGGCCCTGGTGCTGGCCACGGCGCAAGGGGTTTTCGGCCTCGCCGGGCTGCCGCTGTCGGTGGTGGTGATGATGGCGGCGCTGCCAGTCGGCAGCAACGCGCTGATGTTCAGCCAGCGCTATGACTCGCTGCAGGCCGAGACCACGGCAGCCATCATGATCAGCACCGTGGCTTTCGCCGCCACCGGGTCGCTGTGGCTGGCGCTACTGGCCTGGCTGGCCTGAACTCGGGTGCTCGACGCCGGATTTGGGACAATCGGCGCATGAACCCGAGCGACCTCCCTGCCTACATGGCCCACGTGGGTGCCGCCGCACGTGCAGCGGCCACCACGATGGCAGCCGCATCCACGGCAGCCCGAAACGCCGCGCTGAGCGCGCTGGCTTGCCGGCTGCGCGGCGCCGGCGCATCGCTGCAGGCGGCCAACGAAAAGGACCTGAGTGCCGCGCGCGGCGCCGGCCTGGCGCCGGCGCTGGTCGATCGACTGCAGCTCGACGCCAAGGCCATCGAGACCGTCGCCGAGGGCTGCGAGCAGATCGCCGCGATGCCCGACCCGGTGGGCGAGATCAGTGGCGTCAAGCGCCGCCCCAGCGGCATCAGCGTGGGCCGGATGCGCGTGCCGCTGGGCGTGTTCGGCATGATCTACGAGAGCCGGCCCAACGTCACCATCGAGGCGGCGTCGCTGGCCATCAAGAGCGGCAACGCCTGCATCCTGCGCGGTGGCTCGGAGGCGCTGCAGTCCAACCTGGCACTGTGGGGGCTGGTGCAGGCGGCACTGGTCGACGCCGGCCTGCCGCCGGACGCGGTGCAACTGATCCAAACCACCGACCGCGCGGCGGTCGGCCACCTGATCACGATGCCCGAGTCGGTGGATGTGATCATCCCGCGCGGCGGCAAGGGGTTGATCGAACGCATCACCCGCGAGGCGCGCGTGCCGGTCATCAAGCATCTGGACGGCAATTGCCATGTCTACGTCGACGCCGAGGTCGACCTCGGGCTGGCCGTGGCCGTGACCGACAACGCCAAGACGCAGAAAGTCAGCCCCTGCAATGCCGCTGAGTCGCTGCTGGTGCATGCCAGCCAGGCCGGGGCCTTTCTGCCGCGCATCGGCGATGTCTTTGCAAGCAAGGGCGTGGAGATGCGCTGCTGCCCGCGTGCCGCGGCGCTGCTGTCGCCGCGTCCCAAGGTCGTGCCCGCCACGGCCGCCGACTGGGACCAGGAATACCTGGACCATGTGATCAGCATCAAGGTCGTCGACAACCTCGATGAGGCCATTGCTCACATCAACCGCCATGGCTCGCACCACACCGACGCGATCCTGACGACGAACCATCCGAACGCGATGCGGTTTCTGCGCGAAGTCGACTCGGCCAGCGTCATGGTCAATGCGAGCACCCGCTTCGCCGATGGCTTCGAGTACGGCCTGGGGGCCGAGATCGGCATCAGCACCGACAAGTTCCACGCCCGCGGACCGGTGGGCCTGGAAGGCCTCACTTCCCTCAAGTGGGTGGTGCTGGGCCAGGGCGAAGTGCGGCTCTAGCCATGGCTTGCACCCGACTTCAAGCCGCCGCTGACCGATGAGCCAGGCCCAATGGCTCGGCGTCGGCGTTTGCGCGCTGCTGATGTTCTGGGTGATCGGCGCCTACAACCGGCTGGTAGCGATGCGCACGGCGATCGGTGCGGTGTATGCGCAGGTCGATGACCTGATCCAGCGCAGGGCCGCAGCGGCCCATGCGCTGGCGGCCGCGGCACACGACGAGATGATTGGCGAGCACAGTGCCATCGAGGCCTGGCTGGCGGCTCAGGACCAATGTCGCCAGGCAGCCGATGCGCTGCGCGCACGGCCAGTGTTGGCGTCGCTGGCCGCGGCACTGGTGGCTGCCGAGGCGCCGCTGGCTGCCGCCGGAGCCAGGGTGATGGCGCTGCTGGAGCAACGCCCGCGCGTTCTGGGCGACAACTCTGCAACGACGCATGTGGCCACCTTGCGTGAGACCGAAGCGAGGCTGGTCTTTGCGCGCCAGATGTTCAACGAGGCGGCACAAACGTACAACGACGCCGTGCGACTGTTTCCCACCCGGTTGCTGGCACGCGCCTTCGATTTCGGGACCGCGGGTCGCCTGTAGTCACGGCGCGCCTCAAGAAAAAGCAAGAAGGGCGCCCGTGGGCGCCCTTCGGTGGTTGCTGGTGCGCTTACTTGGCGCCGCTCAGGATCCACTTGACCACGGTCTGCAGGTCGGCATCACTGACCGTCGGGTTCGGCGGCATCGGCACCGGGCCCCAGACACCGGAGCCACCCTTCTTCACCTTGGCCTCCAGCTTGGCCTCGGCGTCTTTCTGGCCTGCGTATTTCTTGGACACATCCTGGTAGCTGGGACCGACAAGCTTCTTGTCGACAGCGTGGCAGGCCGTGCAACCGAGCTTGGTGGCCAGTGCCATGTTGGCCATAGCAGGAACAGATGCCGTGGCCAGCAAGGCCGAGATGAACAGTGCGCGACGGAACATGGTGCGAAGGTCCTTTCGACTCGATCGTAGAGGGAGAAATCCGGGGCCCTGCGCGGATGCTGCCGGGTCCTCGGGCGCGACCAGCGATTCTGACGCCGTTGGGCCCTTGAACCGCGAACAGACCACTACCCGGCCTGGATCGTTGCATGGGCGCGACGAGCCAACCCCACACCCTGGATACAACGGCTCAAGACCCCTGCGGTTGACCGCAGCGGCGTGCGCCACGGCATCGAGCAGCGGGCCCAGTGGACGATCAGCCAGGCCCAGGCTGTACAGATTGATTTTGAACAAGACCGAGATCTGGCGCAGGTTGGCCTGCACCAGGGTCAGTTGTTGAGTCTTGTCATCCATTTCGCCGAGCAAGTCGATACTTTTAGAAATGAAGGGGGCTTCCAGATGAGTTGCCGGCGACAGATCCAGGGCTGCATTCTGGGATTGCCGATGCAGCGCCTAAGGCGCCAGAAGCCGCTGCTGGTCAAGCAGTTGCCGAATGACGTCGGGCATCGCCACCGGCTTGCCGGCCTTGCGGTCGACGAAGACCAGCACGCTGTCGGCATAGGCGGCGCAGTGAGCGTGCTGATCGAAGAAGGCCACACGCAACACGACCGAACTGCGGCCCAGGTGGCCGACTCCAGAACCCAGCTGCCAGCGCGGCGGCAAGGGCGCGTGCTGCAGCAGGTGCAGGTCCACGCGCGCCACCAGCATGCCCAGCCAGGCGCGTTCGGCCGAATCACCGAGTGTGGCGAAAGCGGCCCGCAGCAGTGTCGATCTACCCTGTTCGGAACTTCGCATCAGCGCCAGCTCACTGATGCGGCCGGTCGCGTCGAGGTCGGCGTAGAGGGTATCAAGTTCACCGCGCTGCACAAACTGGCTCAGAGCCGGCGGCACAGGCTTGTCCGATCGCCGATCGCTGGCCAATGCCGGCTCGAGGGTGCCCAGCGCCGAAACCCAGGTCGGCGGCAGATCGATCACCTGACCACGATCGCTGGCTGCCAGTTGGGCCTGCTGCAGGCCGACACAATGCCCGTCCTGAAACAAGGCAGACGCCAGTGTCAGCGTTTGCTGGTCGAGTGCCGTCGTGCGGACTGCGGCCTGCATCGCCTGTGGATATTGACTCTCGAGCAGAAATTCTGTGGTTACCCGGGCGGCCAGCAGACGCGGGCCGCGCGCTCGCCAGAACGCATCGCCAAGGCGGTCGACCAGGAAGCGATGGCGTGCCTCCTGGTGCAGACCGGAAAGCGCCGAGTTGTTCAGATGGCGCAGCGTGTCGACGTCGCTGTAGCGTGTCGGAATCTCGAAGGTGAAGTCGTATCGGCCGAGGTCGTGTCGCCAAGCGTCGTGTTTCATGCCGCCATGATGCCGTGCGGTGCTGCTGCATCACAGCAACAACTGTTGACACGAAGTTCGTGTGACACGAAACTCGTGCATCACGATCTTCGTGTCAAACCTTTAATGAAAAACGTCACCGTCACGATGGAAGACTGCGTCGCCGACTGGGCCAGGCTGGAGGCTGCGCGGCGCAACACCAGCGTGTCCCGTTTGGTGGGTGAAATGCTGGCCGACAAGATGCGGCACGACGACGCCTACGAACGGGCGATGCAGGATTGGCTGCAGCGCGACCTGAGCTTCAGCTCCGACGGCAGCCCTTACCCGACACGCGAGCTATCCCATGGCAATCGGCCCGACCGTCTTCGTTGATACCAACATCCTGCTGTATTCAGAGGATCTGGCCGACCCGGTCAAGCACCAGGCCGCGAGGGCCTGGTTGCGCGAACTCTGGCTTCGACGCTGCGGACGCATCAGCAGCCAGGTGCTCGACGAGTTCTACACCCGGGCCACGGCCGGGCTCAAGCCCGCGATGCCCGCCGGAGACGCTCGCGCCGAGGTGCGCCGCTATCAGCGCTGGCAGCCGTGGAGGACTGACCAAGCCACCGTAGAGAACGCCTGGGCCATCGAAAGCCGCTACCAACTGGGCTTCGGCGATGCCCTGATCGTCGCTGCCGCACAACAGCAAGGCTGTGCCTGCTTGCTGAGCGAAGACCTGTCGCACGACCGGCAGATCGACGGCGTGCGCATCATCAGTCCTTTTCTCGTCGGGCCTGACCTTCTGGATGCCAGCACCGCATGAATACCCCGCTTGCCGACCGCCTGCAGCGAACCGTCCGTCAGGACGTGAAATCGATGCACGCCTATGCCATCCAGCCCAGTGCCGGTTTCATCAAGCTCGACGCGATGGAAAACCCGTTTCGCCTGCCGCCCGATCTGCAGCGCGAGCTGGGCGAACGGCTGGCGCGCGTGGCGATCAACCGTTACCCGGCGCAGTGCGTTACCGACGTTGTCGAGCGCCTGTCGGCATTCGTCGAACTGCCGGCCGGTTGCAAGCTGATGCTGGGCAACGGATCGGACGAACTGATCGACATCCTGTCGGTCGCCTGCAACGTGCCCGGAGCCAGCGTGCTGGCGCCCTTGCCGGGCTTCGTGATGTACGAGATGTCAGCGCGCCTGCGCGGGCTGGGCTTCGTCGGTGTGGCCCTGAGTGCCGACTTCGAACTCGACGAAACGGCCATGCTGGCGGCTATCGAAAGCCATTGCCCGGCGCTGACCTACATCGCCTATCCGAACAACCCGACCGCCAACCTGTTCAGCGATGCCATCGTCGACCGCATCGTCGCCGCCGTGGCGGCCCAGCATGGCCTGGTGGTGTTCGACGAGGCCTACCAGCCATTTGCCGCCCGCAGCCGCATGCAAAGCCTGGCCACGCAAGACCATGTGCTGGTGATGCGCACCTTGTCCAAGTTCGGCCTGGCCGGCGTGCGGCTGGGCTACCTGTGCGGCCGCGCGGCGCTGATCGACGAGATCGACAAGGTGCGCCCGCCCTACAACGTCAGTGCACTGAACGCCGAGGCGACGCTGTTCGCGCTGGACCACGCCGACGAATACGCGCACCAGGCCGCCTTGCTGCGCAGCGAGCGCGAACGCCTTCAACAAGCCTTGCGTGGCATTGCCGGCGTGCAACCCTTCCCCAGCGAGGCCAACATGATCCTCGTGCGGGTGCCGGACTCGACCGCCGCCTTCGAAGGCCTGAAGCGCCGGGGCATCCTGGTCAAGCACATTGCCGGCCTGCACCCCCTGCTCGTCAACTGCCTTCGGCTGACAGTCGGCGCGCCGGAAGAAAATGACGCCATGATCGACGCCTTGCGCGCCAGCCTCTGACCCCGCTTTGGATACCCACACCGCATGGAACTGCAGCACCGCACCGCCGACGTCCGGCGCGACACCAAGGAAACCCGGATCCGCGTCCGCATCGACATCGATGGCAGCGGGCAGGCCGAACTGGCCACCGGCATCGGCTTTTTCGACCACATGCTCGACCAGGTGGCCCGTCATGGTCTGATCGACCTGACGGTCGAGGCCGATGGCGACCTGCACATCGACGGCCACCACACGGTGGAAGACGTCGGCATCACGCTGGGCATGGCGGTGGCGCAGGCGGTGGGCAACAAGGCCGGCATCACACGCTACGGCCATGCCTACGTGCCGCTGGACGAGGCGCTGTCGCGCGTGGTGATCGACTTTTCTGGCCGTCCCGGCCTGCACATGCGGGTGCCCTTCAAGGCCGCCATGATCGGCGGCTTCGACACCCAGCTGGCAGTCGAGTTCTTCCAGGGTTTTGCCAACCACGCGCTGGTCACGTTGCACATCGACAACCTGCATGGCGACAACGCCCACCACCAGTGCGAGACGGTGTTCAAAGCCTTCGCGCGTGCCCTGCGCATGGCGCTGACGAGCGACCCACGCGCAGCCGGCATGATTCCATCGACCAAGGGCACGCTTTGAGATGACCACGGTTGCGGTGGTCGACTACGGCATGGGCAACCTGCGATCGGTATCGCAGGCGCTGCTGCATGTGGCGGCCGGCACCGGCGTCGATGTGGTCGTCACCAGCCAGCCCGCTCAGGTCCTTGCCGCAGAGCGGGTGGTCTTGCCGGGCCAGGGGCGATGCGCGAATGCATGCGCGAGCTGCGCGACTCGGGCCTGCACGACGCGGTGCTGCATGCTGCCGCGAACAAGCCGTTGATGGGCGTGTGCGTGGGCATGCAGATGCTGCTGACGCACAGCGAAGAGCAGGACACGCCCGGCCTGGGTCTGATCCCGGGCGAGGTTCGGCGCTTCCGGCTGGACGGCCGTCTGCAACCCGATGGCAGCCGCTACAAGGTGCCGCAGATGGGCTGGAACCGCGTGCAGCAGTCGCGCACGCACCCGATCTGGGCCGGTGTGCCTGACCAGAGCTGGTTCTACTTCGTGCACAGTTACCATGCCGACCCGGTCGATGCAGCGCACAGCGCCGGCATCACCGACTACGGTCTGCGCTTTACCTGCGCGCTGGCACGAGATAACATTTTCGCCACCCAGTTTCACCCCGAGAAGAGCGCCGAGCACGGCCTGGCCCTGTACCGCAACTTCCTGTCCTGGAAGCCCTGACCGAGAGCCAACCCTCTTCCCGATCCCCACCCGGATCCACCCCCCACGCTCCGCCACGAGCCATGTTGCTGATCCCTGCCATCGACCTCAAGGACGGCCATTGTGTTCGCCTGCAGCAAGGCGACATGAAGGCCTCGACCACCTTCGGTGAAGATCCGGCCGCGATGGCCCGGCGCTGGCTCGACGCCGGCGCCCGGCGCCTGCACCTGGTCGATCTGAACGGCGCCTTTGCCGGCAAGCCGATCAATGAGGGCGCCGTGAAGGCCATCCTGCGCGAGGTCGGCGAAGAGATCCCGGTGCAGCTCGGCGGCGGCATCCGCGACCTGGACACGATCGAGCGCTACCTCGACGACGGCCTGAGCTACGTCATCATCGGCACGGCTGCGGTCAAGAGCCCGGGCTTCCTGAAAGACGCCTGCAGCGCGTTCGGCGGCCACATCATCGTGGGCCTGGACGCCAAAGACGGCAAGGTGGCCACCGACGGCTGGAGCAAGCTGACCGGCCACGAGGTGATCGACCTGGCCCGCAAGTTCGAGGACTATGGCGTCAACGCCGTGATCTACACCGACATCGGCCGCGACGGCATGCTGTCCGGCATCAACATCGACGCCACCGTCAAGCTGGCGCAGGCGCTGAGCATCCCCGTCATCGCGTCGGGTGGCCTGGCCGGCATGGCCGATATCGAACAGTTGTGTGCAGTGGAATCTGAAGGCATCGAAGGCGTGATCTGCGGGCGCAGCATCTACACCGGCGCCCTCGACTTCGCGGCCGGTCAGACCCGGGCCGATGAGCTCGGCGCCGCGCGCTGATGCTGGCCAAACGCATCATCCCCTGCCTGGACGTCACCGGCGGCCGCGTCGTCAAGGGCGTCAACTTCGTCGACCTGCGCGACGCCGGCGACCCGGTGGAGATCGCCGCACGCTACAACGACCAGGGCGCCGACGAACTGACCTTTCTCGACATCACCGCCACCAGCGACGAGCGCGACCTGATCCTGCACATCATCGAGGCGGTGGCCGCCCAGGTTTTCATTCCGCTGACCGTGGGCGGCGGCGTGCGCAGCGTGGCCGACGTGCGGCGGCTGCTCAACGCCGGCGCCGACAAGGTCAGCTTCAACTCGGCCGCGGTGGCCAACCCGCAGCTGATCCGCGACGCATCGGACAAGTACGGCGCACAGTGCATCGTGGTCGCGATCGACGCCAAGCGCCGGGTGGGCGATGGCCTTGCGACCCAGGGTACGGGCTGGGACGTCTACACCCATGGCGGGCGCAAGAACATGCATCTCGACGCGGTGGACTGGGCGCGCCGCATGGCCGACATGGGCGCAGGCGAGATCCTGCTGACCAGCATGGACCGCGACGGCACCAAGATCGGCTTCGACCTCGAACTCACACGGGCGGTGTCCGACGCCGTGCCAGTCCCGGTGATCGCCTCTGGCGGTGTCGGCGCGCTCGAACACCTGTCCGACGGCATCCGCCTCGGTGGCGCCGACGCGGTGCTGGCCGCCAGCATCTTCCATTACGGGGAATTCACCATCGGGCAGGCCAAGGCGCTGATGGCGCGCGACGGCATCCTCGTGCGCCTGTAGCTGTCGTGGCTGCCGCGTCCGGTCGACCGAACGAGGTCCGCCTCATCGGTGGCCGCTGGAAGCGCAGCAAGCTGCCCGTGATCGACCGTCCCGGCCTGCGCCCCACGCCCGACCGCGTGCGCGAGACCCTGTTCAACTGGCTGGGCCAGGATCTGACCGGCTGGCGCTGCCTGGACGCCTTCGCCGGCAGCGGCGCGCTGGGTTTCGAGGCGGCGTCCCGTGGTGCGGCCGAAGTGACGCTGATCGAGCGCGACGCCGGCCTGGTGCGCCAGCTCGAAGCCACACGGCAGCGCCTGGGTGCCGACTATGTGCGCATCGAAGCCGCCGACGCGCTGGCCTGGATGGCGCGCTGCGCCGCCGGCCGCTTCGACCTGGTGCTGCTCGACCCACCTTTCGAGGCCGCATTGCTGCAGCCCGCGCTGACACTGGCCCACAGGCTCGTCGCCGACGGCGGCTTCGTCTACCTGGAGTCGGGCCAGCCGCTGCCGGATCCGCAGCCGGGGTTCTCTCTGTACCGCAGCGGCCGCGCTGGTGCAGTGCACCATGGACTCTGGCAGCGCGGCTACACTTAGCGCGACGACCGACGAGGGCCCGCGCCGTGATCCCATCCAAGCCGCTGACCGCCGTGTACCCGGGCACCTTCGACCCGATGACGCTCGGCCATGAGGACCTGATGCGACGCGCGTCGTGCCTGTTCGACCGCCTGATCCTGGCGGTGGCGGTCGGGCATCACAAGCGCACCATGTTCACCATCGCCGAACGGCTTGAGATCGCGCAAGAGATCGCCGGCCCGTACAAGAACGTCGAGGTCACCGCGTTTCGCGGGCTGCTGCGCGATTTCGTGGTCGACAGCGGCGGCCAGGTGGTGGTGCGCGGGCTGCGTGCGGTGAGCGACTTCGAGTACGAATTTCAGATGGCCGGCATGAACCGCCAGCTGATGCCCGAGGTCGAGACGGTGTTCATGACGCCGTCCGACCAGTACCAGTTCGTCAGCGGCACCTTCGTGCGCGAGATCGCCAGCCTGGGTGGCGACGTGTCGAAGTTCGTCGCACCGTCGGTGCTGCGGCGCTTGAAGGAGCGGGTCACCCAACCCGAGTGAGAGCGTGTGAAGCCATGGCCCTGATGATCACCGACGAGTGCATCAACTGCGACGTGTGCGAGCCCGAGTGCCCGAACGACGCGATTTCGATGGGTGCCGAGATCTACCAGATCGACGCGCGGCGTTGCACCGAATGTGTGGGCCACTTCGACGAGCCGCAATGTGTGCAGCTGTGCCCGGTGGCCTGCATCCCACTCAACCCGGATCTCGTCGAGACGCGCGAGCAGCTGCACGCGAAGTTCCTGCGCCTGCATCCGGTCGCCGCTTCGACTTTGGACGAAGCTTCGCTGCGGGCTTCAACTTCGGCTTCGGGCGCGGACTAAGTTCGCCTGGCCCGTTGCGGATTGCGGCCAGGCCGTTGCCCTGCAGTCGTGCCTCGCGTTCGCGCTCATGGCGTTCGGCCACCAGGGCCTGTGCCAGCCGTCGGTCACGCACAAGCACTGTTTGCGCCTGCGCCTGATCGGACTGGCTGCGCAGGTCGGCCACCGCCACCGCCTGACCGCCCGTGCAGGGCGCGTCACCGTAGCTGCGACCGTCGACGCCGCAGCGCCACACCGTCTGCGCCTGCAGCGAGGCGGCCACGCCGCCCCATAAGGCGACACAGACCACGATGGCGTGACTGATCTTCATGTTGAACCTCCGGTTGGTGTCGGTGGCGGCGTCGCCGAGGGCGGGCGCGGCGGCTTGGGCCGCTGCAAACCGGCATGGACCTTCATCGTGGCGCGCGCCATGTCGCCCGTGATCAGGTCGTCGCTGGCGTCCAGCGTGCGCGTGATGCAGGCCAGGATGGCTTCGCGCTGTTCGGGCGCAGGTTTGCGCAACACGTAGTCCACGACCTCGGCCTTGATGCCAGGATGGCCAATGCCCAACCGCAGCCGCCAGTAGTCTGCGCTGCCGAGCTGCGCGTGGATGTCCTTCAAGCCGTTGTGGCCGCCGCTGCCGCCGCCGAACTTCAGCTTGGCCAGCCCCGGAGCGATGTCGAGTTCATCGTGCACGACCAGAATCTGCTCGGGCACGATCTTGAAGAACCGGGCCAGCGTCGCCACCGCCTGGCCCGACCGGTTCATGTAAGTCATGGGCTGCAGCAGCCACAGCGGACCGTCGGTGCGATTCACGCGCGCCAGCAGGCCGTGACAGCTGCGCTCGGCCGACATGCGCGCGCCCAGCTTTGCCGCCAGCGCGTCCACCCACCAGAACCCGGCGTTGTGGCGCGTGGCCTCGTATTCAGGGCCCGGGTTGCCCAGGCCGACGAAGAGTCGAATCATGGGCTCGATTATGGGTAGCGGCTTTCATCGGGTCGTCCCACGGCCGGGGGTGTGGCGGCACAAAGAAAGAGGGCCCCGTTGTGGGGGCCCTCGATCGGTGCTTTCAGCCGTGCGGCGGCTTATTTCTTGTTCTGCTTCTCGCTCTTCTTGGGCTTGCCCTTGTCCTTGTCGGCGGGCGCCACCAAGGCCAGGGGTGCGACTTCTTCTTCCACACGCGGCGTGGTCACCGCCACGATCACCGGGTTGAGCGTGCCATGCTTGACCGCCTTGATGCCGTCGGGCAGCTTCAGGTCGCTGGCGTGCAGAGACTGACCCTTGACCAGTTGACCGAGATCGATGGTCACGAACTCAGGCAGTTGCGAGGCCAGGCAGGCGATCTCGATTTCGGTGGCGACGCGGCTGACCAGGCAGTGGTCGGTCTTGACCGCGGGCGAGGTTTCTTCGTTGATGAAGTGCAGCGGCACCTTCTTGCGCAGCTTGGTGGTCTCATCCACACGCTGGAAATCGATGTGCAGCACGATCGGCTTCCAGGCGTGCATCTGGAAGTCGCGCAACAGCACCTTCTCGGACTTGCCGGCCAGGTCCATCTCGAGGATCGAGCTGTGGAAGGCCTCCTTCTTCAGCGCGAAGAACAGCGCGTTGTGATCGAGCTCGATCATGGCGGGCGTACCGGCGCCGTAGACGATACCGGGCACCTTGGCGGCGTTGCGCAGGCGGCGGCTCGCTCCGGTCCCCTGCAGCGTACGCTCGTAAGCGGTGAATTTCATGGTTTCTCCAGGTTGCAAAAGAAGCCCCGCGACCAGGGCTCACAGAAAAGGGCCGCGAATGCAGCCCGCTCTTCCATCTAGAAGTTGCTGTTCTGTTCGGCGAACAGCGAGGTCACCGACTCACCGTCGCTGATGCGGCGGATGGTCTCGGCAAACAGGAAGGCCACCGACAGCTGGCGGATGTTCTTTGCCGCCTTGGCCGCGTCGGACAGCGGAATGGTGTTGGTGATCACGACCTCGTCGATGGACGAATTCGTCAGCCGTTCGATCGCCGGGCCCGAGAACACCGGGTGCGTGCAATACGCGTACACACGCTTGGCGCCACGCTCCTTCAGAACTTCGGCGGCCTTCACCAGGGTGCCCGCGGTGTCGATCATGTCGTCCATGATCACGCAGTTGCGGCCCTCGATCTCGCCGATCACGTGCATCACCTCGGACACGTTGGCGGTGGGGCGGCGCTTGTCGATGATGGCCAGGTCGCAACCCAGTTGCTTGGCCAGCGCACGTGCACGCACCACGCCGCCGACGTCGGGCGACACCACCACCAGGTTGTTGTAGTTGCGGCTCTTCAAGTCGGACAACAGCACCGGCGACGCATAGATGTTGTCCACCGGGATGTCGAAGAAGCCCTGGATCTGGTCGGCGTGCAGGTCCATCGTGAGCAGACGTTCAACGCCCACGGTCTGCAGCATGTTGGCCACCACCTTGGCGCTGATGGGAACGCGTGTGCTGCGCGGCCGGCGGTCCTGGCGTGCATAGCCGAAGTACGGAATCACCGCAGTGATGCGGCGCGCGCTGGCCCGCTTCAGCGCATCGACCATGATGAACAGTTCCATCAGGTTCTCGTTCGTCGGCGAGCAGGTCGGCTGCACCACGAAGACATCGCGCGCACGGACGTTCTGCCGGATCTCGATCGAGACCTCACCGTCGGAAAAGCGACCCACCATCGCGCGGCCGAGTTCGATGCCCAGGTGCGTGGCGATCTCCTGCGCCAGCACCGGGTTGGCGTTGCCGGTGAACAGCACGGTGTTGAACAGCACGATGGATTCTCCGGGACGGGCTTGAGGACGGTGCGTCGAAGGTGCGACCGAGGGACTGCCTCGTCAGGATGGGTGGCAGGGGAGGAAGGACTCGAACCCTCGCATGTCGGAATCAAAATCCGATGCCTTGACCAACTTGGCGACTCCCCTACACAGGCGGCGGAACAGGCCCGTCGCCCATAAACCGTTTCAGCAGGCCCAGCCCCACAAGGGATGCCGGTCCAGACTGCGGCACAAACGACCGACCCAACCCGGCGGCAACAGCCCCGCCGGAAAGGTCGCCACGGGCTGGTCACCAGTGCCGACTCTCGCAAACACCGCACTGCCAGAGCCCGTCATGCGGCTGTTGCCGAATCGGGTGTGCACCCAGGTGACCGCCTTCACCACCTCGTCGCACTGGGCTTCGGCCGCTGCCTGCAGGTCGTTGCGGCCGAAACCACCGACGACCCTGTCAGTCAACCCCCGCAAGCCCGCTTCTGGATCACAAGCGTCATCGAAAGAGCCCGCGAGTATAGCAGCTTCCGTGTCGCGCCTGACCAGCGGGCTGGCGAAAACGGCAGCCGTGGCGAGCGACGCCGCCGGCTTGACGACCGCAAAGTGCTGCGTGGGAAAAACGATCGGAATCAGGCGCTCACCGACCCCTTCAACGAAGGCGTTGCGCCCGCCGATGAAGAACGGCACATCGGCGCCGAGCCTGGCGCCCAGGGCCAGCAAACGCGAACGCGGCCAGTTCAGGCCCCACAGCCGGTTCAGCGCCAGCAACGTGGTGGCGGCGTCGGAGCTGCCCCCGCCCAAGCCGGCACCCCAGGGTAGTTGCTTGTCGATGCTGAGGTCGGCGCCCAGACTGCAGCCGCTCTCCTGCTGCAGCAGCCGCGCCGCGCGCAAACTCAAGTCGTCACCAGGCAGAGCCGCACCCAGGTCGTGACGGTGCAACTGTCCGTCGTCGCGGCGCTCGACGTGCAAGGTGTCGGCCCAGTCGATCAGCACAAAGACCGACTGCAGCAGGTGGTAGCCATCGGCGCGGCGGCCGACGACATGCAGGAACAGATTGAGCTTGGCCGGCGCCGGCAGATCGTATAAGGCGCGCAGTGTCATGAACCTGGCTGCGTCAGGCGCACCCGCACGACGACCCGGGGCAGTGTCTCGCGAACCGCAGCAATCAGTCCCTCACCCAGCGACGACAGCGACACGGTCCAGCCCAGTTGCTCGAAACCCGACGGCTGCATCACGCTGGCAGCGCCGGCCCAGGGCCTGCCGGCCAGCCAGTCCGGCAACGCACGCAGCGGCAGCACCTCACCCAGCGCGTCGCGAGACAGGCTGTCGAGGTCGGCGTAGCGGACCTCCCCCTGCCCCTGGTCCAGCACCGCCACGCCCGGCGCCCAGCGGGTAGCGGCGATCATGGTGCCCAGCGGCGAGCTCAAGCGCAATTCGCCGCGTTCACCATCGCCGCGCAAATCGAAGTCGGCGTTGACACTGCGCGCCGGCTGCGCGGCCGCAGCTTCGACGCGCACCGAAAGCCGACCGCTGGTCCAGGGCATGCCGGCGTCGGCGGTTGGCCGCGTGGCGCAGCCGACAAGGCCGACCACCGCGAGTGCCAGCCCCGCGGCGCGAACGAGCATGCGATTCACAGCTCGACCTTGAGCCGGGCCAGGGTCTCGCGCAACACATCGTTGGCCGCGTCGCGGCCCTTGGACTCGGCCCAGATCCGGCGCGCTTCTTCGACCTGGCCAGCGGCCCAGAGCACTTCACCCAGGTGGGCGCCGATCTCGACATCGGGGCGCGCCGCATAAGCCTGACGCAGCAGCCTTGTCGCCTCAGCCAGCTCGCCCAGCCGGTACTCGACCCAGCCCAGGCTGTCGGTGATGAAAGGATCACCTGGCGACAGTTCGAGCGCGCGCCGGATCAGCACGCGCGCTTCGGGCAGGCGCTGGCTGCGGTCGGCGAGCGAGTAGCCCAAGGCGTTGTGCGCCTGCGCGCTGTCAGGTTTGAGTTCGATCACCCGGCGCAGCAGACGCTCCATCTCGTCGAGACGGTCCATCTTCTCGGCCACCATGGCCTGCTCGTAAAGCAGATCGCTGTCGTCGGGGAAGCGCATCGCGGCACTGCCCAGCACCTCGAAGGCCTCGCCCCATTGCTTGACGTCGCGCAGCACCCCGGCCTCGGCCAGCAGCTTGGCGCGCGCATCGCCCGGCTCACGCTCGGGTGCACGCCGCACGGTCTCGCGTGCCTCGGCCAGTTTGCCCTGGCGCGCCATCAGCGTTGCGCGACGTGTCTGCACCTCGAGCGCCCGCTTCGGGTCGTCGATTTTGCCCAGCCAGGTTTCTGCCGCCTTGAAGTCACCACGCTGTTCCGCGGCCTGGGCCAGCATCAGCCAGGCCTGGATCACACCCTGTCGCGACGACGTATCGGCATCTGAGTCATCGGTGTCGCCGCCTTCGGCCGTCGCCGCGGGAACCGGCGCCGATCCGGTCCCGGCCAGCTGCAGATAGCGCTGCAGCGCGGTCTCGGCCGCGACCGGGTGCCGCAACTCGAGCTGCAGCGCCCCCAGGGACAGGAACGGCTGAGCCAGGTCGGGGCTTTCCGTCGTGACACGCTCGACCTGCGCAACGGCGTCGACCAGGCGTTGCGCCGCCATCAAGTTGCGTGCGTAGGCCAGGCGCATCGCCGGCTCGACGTTCGGCCTGCCCAGCTGCGACAACACCAGTTGCTCGGCTTCGGGCTGTTTGGCCATCAAATCCAGCGCCAGCAACACCGGGCCCGGTGCAGCCGCATCGATGGCATGAGCCTCGCGGGCCAGCGACAGCGCCAGCGCGCCATCGTCGGCCGCAGCCCAAGCCCGGCCCGACGCCACCAGCACCGGCACGCGCAGGTCGGCGCTGTTCTTGTAGGGCTCGAGCAGCGATTCGACCAACTTTGCCGCCTGGCGTTTGTCGGTCGCACGTTGCAGGAAGCGTGGCACCGCCGCAATCAGACTGGCGCGCTCGGCGTCGGGCGTCATCGCCAGCAGGCTCTTCAAGGGCTCGGCGGCGTCGGCGGTGCGGTTCAGCGCCGACAGGATCTGCAACTGCATGCGCAGCGCATCCAGCGACCGCGGCTGGGCCTGCAGCCAGGCGCGGCTGGCGATCAGGGCCTGGTCACCGGCGCGCGACTGCAAGGCGATGTCGACGGCACGCCGGAACAGCTGCTCATCGCGCGTGCGCCGCGCCGCGTCAAGAATGACCTCGAAGGCATTACCAGGCTGACCTTCGCGCAACTCCATTTCGCCGAGCAGCAGCTGGTAGAACAAGGGCGCGTCGAGCGCCGAATTCAGCGGTGCCGAAGCTGGCGCGGGCGCGCTTTGCGCCGCCACCGGAAAACTGCTGAACAGCACCACGGCCATTGCCGCGGGCCCGGCGAACCGCCGTCGACAACGCTTGGGCATGACTGGCTCCCGTGGGGGTTGAAAGTCATTCTCACATAATGGCCCGATGCCCGAACTCCCCGAAGTCGAGGTCACGCGACGCAGCATCGACGGGCCGCTGCGCGGGGCCCGCGTACGCAACGCGCGCCTGGGCAAGCCGCTGCGCTGGCCGCTCGGCATCGACCCGCAGCAACTGCAAGGGCGCACCATCGGCCCCATCGTGCGCAGGGGCAAATACCTGTGGCTTCCCTTGCAGCGGGCGCCCGCCGACGGCGCCGGCATCTTGCTTCACCTGGGCATGTCGGGGTCGCTGGCGTTGCTACCAGACGAGCGCCCGCCAGGGCCGCACGATCACTTCGACCTGGACACCGACCGTGGCCTGCTGCGCCTGACCGATCCACGCCGATTTGGCGCCGTGGTGTGGTCGAACGCGCTGAACGAAGACCCTGCCGCCAAGCTGCTCGGCGGGCTGGGTGCCGAACCCTTCGACCCGGCGCTGACCCCGGCGAGTTTTCATGCCGCCTTGCAGCGCCGGCGCAGCCCCATCAAGTCGGTGCTGCTGGCCGGTGACCTGATCGTCGGCGCCGGCAACATCTACGCCTGCGAAGCACTGTTCCTGGCGGGCATTGATCCGCGACTGGCCGCCGATCGGCTGAGCCGGCCCCGTGCCGAACGCCTGCTCGGTGCGTTGCGGCAGACCTTGGCCCGTGCACTCGAGCTCGGTGGCTCGACCCTGCGTGACTTTCGCGATGCCCATGGTTCGAGCGGGGCGTATCAGTTGCAGGCCGCCGTCTATGGCCGTGCCGGCCAACCCTGCGGCACTTGCGGCACGGCGCTGCGCCGCATCGTGCAGGCCCAGCGCTCGAGCTACTTCTGCCCCCGCTGCCAGCGCCGCTGAGCGCCAACCTGGCCAAGGCACAGGCTGTGCGGCCGGACGCGGCACGTGAAATCATGGCGCCAGGTCGGCACACCGTCGATCGGGTTGTTGCACTTTGACCAAGCTGCCCGAAGCCCTTGCGCTAGGATCAACAGCCCTTGATGGCCCCCTAGATGCACAGCTCGATCGTCACCCGATTGGATGAACTGGCCGGTTGGCGCGCCGATGTCGATCGCGCCGTCACCGTCCTGGCACGCTTTCTCGTCGACCATGAACTGATCGACGAACCCCAGACGGCGGCCCTGGCCGCCCTGCGCGAGCGGCTGGCGTCCGACCGTCTGGTACTGGCCTTCGTGGCCGAGTTCTCGCGCGGCAAGTCTGAACTGATCAACGCGATCTTCTTCGCCGGCGCGGGCCGCCGCGTGCTGCCCGCCACGCCCGGGCGTACCACGATGTGCCCGGTGGAGTTGTTCCACGACGCCAGCGCACCGGCCCGGCTGTCGCTGCTGCCGATCGAGACGCGGCTGCGCGGCCTGTCACTGGCCGACCTGCGCAAGCGCGACGAACCCTGGCAGCACGTGCCGCTGGAGATCGACAACCCGCAAGCGCTGGCGCGCGCCCTCGAGGCGGTGACACGCACGCAGCGCGTCAGCGTCGAGACTGCAACGGCGCTGGGATTCTGGAGCGACGAACAGGCCGATGACAACCCGCCTCAGGCCGCCGACGGCACGGTGGAAGTGCCTGCCTGGCGGCATGCGCTGATCAACTACCCGCATCCGCTGCTGCGCCGCGGCCTGGTGGTCATCGACACCCCGGGGCTGAACGCCATCGGCGCCGAACCCGAGCTGACGCTGGGGCTGCTGCCCACCGCGCATGCCACCGTGTTCGTGCTGGCGGCCGACACCGGCGTCACCAAGTCCGACCTGGCAATCTGGCGCGAGCATCTGGCGTCGAATGCGCTCGAACGTTATGTCGTGCTGAACAAGATCGACGCCCTTTACGACCCCTTGAGCTCCGAGGCCGAGGTGCAGGCGCAGATCAGCAAGCAGCGCGAAAAGGTGGCCGATACCCTGGGCCTGCCGGCGAGCCGCGTGTTTGCGCTGTCGGCCCGGGAAGGCCTGGCCGCCCGTGTTTCGGGCAGTGCAGGCAACCTCGAGCGCAGCAACCTGGGTGAATTGGAAGATGCCTTGTCCACCGGGCTGCTGCCGCGCCAGCGCGAGCTGCTCGAAGCCAGTGTCGCGGCCGTTGTCAACCGCGTTCGCCAGGTGGCCACGCGCCGCATCGGCCAAAACCGACGCCACCAGAACGAGCAGATGCTCGAGCTCAAGGGTCTGCGCGGCAAGAGCGGTGGCAAGGTGCGGCTGATGCTGCAACGTGTGGACGCCGAATCGGCCGATTTCGAACGTTGCATTGCCCGCCTGCAGGCCGTGCGCGCGGTGCAGCAGCGCATGCTGAAGTCGGCACTGGCACGCATCTCGAACATGGTGTTGCGATCCGAGGTCACGGCGATGCAGTCGGCCATGGGCGCGCGCCCCTTCAACCTGGGTGGCAAGGCGGCGTTCGTCACGCTGTGCGGCCGCTTGAAGGCCGCACTCGGTTCGGCGCAGCAGCAGGCCGACGAGATCCGCGAGATGCTCGACGCCAGTTTCATGGCGCTGAACGCCGAGTACGGCTTCGCTTTTGCCAAGCAAGCGCAGCCCGAGCTGCAGCGCTTTGCGCGCGAGCTCGACCTGATCGAGCACAACTACAGCCACTACCTGGGCTTGCTGCAGGCCTGGCGCATGGCCTCGCCGGGCTTCATGGAGCAGTTCCGGCGCATGCTGATGTCCAAGCTGCGCGTGGTCTTCGAAAGTGCCTGCAGCGAACTCGAGCTGTGGAGCCGCACAGCGTCGAACCAGGTCGACCAGCAACTGGGCGACCGCCGCCGCGCGTTCAAGCAGCGGCGCGAGGCCCTGCAGCGCATTCAGTCGGCGGCGGGTGAGCTCGAGCAGCGCATCGGCGAGGTCGAAACGCAGGACACGCAGCTGGCCGAACTGCAGCGCCTGCTGGACACGCGCGCCGACGAGGTGCTGGCAAGAGCCCACGCCCGGGCCCCGACAGCGCCAATCCGACCCGAGGCGGTGAGTCCGCAGGCCGCAGTGTGAGCCCGCGCCCGGCGGGCGCCGGTACTGGATCGTCCTTTGCCGACCAGGTGATGCGCTGGCAGCGTGTGCATGGTCGTCATCGGCTGCCGTGGCAAGGCACGCGCGATCCATACCGCGTGTGGCTGTCCGAGGTGATGCTGCAGCAGACCCAGGTCACCACGGTCCTGGACTACTACGCCCGCTTTCTCGACCGCTTTCCCTCCGTGCAGCAGCTGGCGGCCGCGTCGCAGGACGAGGTGCTGGCGCTGTGGAGCGGCCTGGGCTACTACAGCCGTGCACGCAACCTGCACCGCGCGGCCCAGGCCGTGGTGCTGTCCCATCGTGGCCGCTTTCCCGACTCGGCCGCAGGCTTGCAGCAACTGCCGGGTGTCGGCAGATCGACGGCAGCGGCAATCGCGGCCTTCTGCCACGGCGAGCGCGTGGCCATCCTCGACGGCAACGTCAAGCGCGTGCTGGCGCGCGCCTTTGCCTTTGATGGCGACCTGTCGCGCGCGCCCGAGATCGAGCGCTTGTGGGCACTGGCCGCGTCGCTGCTGCCCGCGCAGGGCATTGAGTCCTACACCCAGGGCCTGATGGACCTGGGCGCCAGCGTCTGCTTGAGCCGGGCGCCGCGCTGCGAGGCCTGTCCCGTGGCCAGCGTCTGCCGCGCGAACGCGCTGAGACAAGTGCAGGCCTATCCGCTGAAGACGCGCAAGCTGCGCCGCAGCGTGCGCCACAGTGCCTGGCTGTGGTTGACTCACAAGGGCCAGGTGTGGCTGGTGCCGCGACCGGAACAAGGGGTGTGGGCGGGCCTGTGGAGCTTGCCGGAGTTCGATGCGGTGGACGAGGCCCTGCAGGCGCTCAGCAGTCTGCCCGGTGAGCCGCAGCCGCTGGCGCCCTTCGTGCACAAGCTGACGCACCTCGACTGGACGCTGGCGCCGCTGCACTGGCCGCTGCCGGCGCGCCTGCCAAAGGCGGCCGCCGTGTGCCTGCAGCAACTCTGGCCCGATGGCCGCTGGGTCACACCGTCCGCCGCGCTGGCGATGGGGATTCCGACGCCGCTGCGGCGGCTGCTGACAGCAGCAGATCCCTCAGTGGCCGTTTGAAGGTCTTCGACCTAACGCACGACCTGCTTGTCCCGCAGATAGCCATCAACCACCGACAGGCGCACCGCAGGGTCTTCCAGCGCCATCAGCTTGTACTTGGCCGACAGCGGGATCGGCAGCAGCTCGCACCAGCGGTTGGCCACCCAGCCGGCATCGTCCAGTCGGAACGGCTCGACAAAGGGCAGCTGTCCGCGCTCGCGCAAGGTGGCGATCGCATTCGACAGCGCCTTCACGGTTTCGAACATCGCCGCAGCCGGCAGCTCGCGGGCATCGGCCTCGACCTCGCCGATCGCACATTGCCACAAGCCGTCAGCCTGCTGCGACGGTGCACCTTCGAGGCGGAACCGCTCGCGCCCGGTGCAGCGCAGTTTGAGGATGCCGGCCTGATCGCCGTCCACCTCGTCGATGTGCGCATGCACGCCCACGCTTTCGAACAAGGTCGGGCGTTTGCTGCGGCCGACCTCGGCGCCCTGGCGCAGACAGACCACGCCGAAACCCTGCCCGCTGCGCATGCAGCGTGCGACCAGATCGAGATAGCGGGCCTCGAAGACCTTGAGCGTCAGCAGCCCACCCGGGAACAGCACGGCCTGCAACGGAAACAGCGGCAGCAATTCGGCCCCGACGGCCGGACCTGGCATCTCAATCACGAGATTCGAGCTCGCGGTGGCGCACCAGCGTGGCGTGGCGGCCTTCGAATCGCCGCGCCAGCATTTCCACCGCGTACACCGAGCGATGCTGGCCGCCGGTGCAGCCGATGGCCACCGTCAAGTAGCTGCGCTGGTCTTCCTCGAAAGCCGGCAGCCAGTTGGCCAGAAAGCCTTCGATCTGGTCGAGCATCGCATTCACCTCGGGTTGTTGCCCCAGGTAGTCGGCCACCTTGGCATCGCGCCCGCTCAGCGGTCGCAATTCGCGGATGTAGAAGGGATTGGGCAGCACGCGCACATCGAACACGTAGTCGGCGTCCAGCGGCACACCGTGCTTGAAGGCGAAGGATTCGAAGACCAGGGTCAACCTGGTTTCGCGCGCGCCGACCATCGCCCGCACCCAGCTGCGCAGCATCGAAGGGCGCAACTGGCTGGTGTCGATCACGGTGGCGATGTCGCGCAGATCGGCCAGCAACTCGCGTTCGAGCTCGATGGCCTCGATCAGTGCGCGTGCGTTGTCTTCGCCCACCGGCGCAGTCGACAGCGGATGTGGGCGCCGCGTCTCGGAGAAGCGCCGCACCAGCGCGTCGGTGCTGGCGTCCAGGAACAAGGGCCGCACACTCAGGCCCTCGGCGCGCAGCTGTTCGATCAGTGGCAACAAGGTCGGCAGCGATCCGGCCGTGCGCACGTCCACCGCCACGGCCACCCGGTGCGTGAAACGCTGGTGCTCCAGCCGGATGAAGTCGCGCAGCAACTCGGGCGGCAGGTTGTCGACGCAGAAGTAGCCGGCATCCTCCAGCGCATGCAGCGCCACCGACTTGCCCGAGCCCGAAATGCCGGTGATCAGGATGACCTCGTCGCGCGCCGACGCCAGGTCCAGGGGTGTCCAGTCGCTCATTTCGAGACCTGCGCCTGCGCGCCGCGATCGAGCAGGGCCCGCGCATGCACGGCACCGGACAAGCGCTCGCCACCCAGCATGCGTGCCACTTCGGCCACGCGCTCGTCGGCCGCCACGGGCTGCACGTCGCTGACCGTGGCCTTGCCCTTGAGTGCCTTGGACACCACCAGATGATGGTCGGCACAGGCCGCCACTTGCGCCAGGTGCGTGACCGCCAGCACCTGGACCGAAGCGCCCAGGCGCTTCATCAGCGCGCCCACGCTGTCGGCCACGCTGCCGCCCACGCCGCTGTCGATCTCGTCGAAGATCAGCGTCGGCGTCGATGCGCTGCCGCCGCGCGCGGTGGTCACCGCAATCGCCAACGCCAGCCGCGACAGTTCACCGCCCGAAGCCACCTTGGCCAGCGCGCGCGGACTGCTGCCGGCGTGGCCGGCCACGCGCAGCTCGACCGACTCCAGGCCGAACGACTGCGGCGTGTCCTGCGGCAGCAGCGCCACCTCGAAACGGCCGCCGGCCATGCCCAGCTGCTGCATGACCTGCGTGACCGCGGCCGACAGCCGCGGCGCAGCCTTGGCGCGCAAGGCGCTGATGCGCCGTGCCTCGTCGCGCCAGGTCTGTTCGGCTGCCCGCTGCGCGCGCTCGAGCGCATCCAGGTCGGCGGCCGCGTCCAGCGCCTTCAGTTCTTCCTTCCAGG
Source organism: Rubrivivax sp. (assembly GCA_016707445.1). GTDB lineage: Bacteria > Pseudomonadota > Gammaproteobacteria > Burkholderiales > Burkholderiaceae_C > Rubrivivax. The sequence continues at coordinate 12,882 of JADJHR010000002.1, read as the reverse complement.
CGGCCAGCAAGGCAGGCAACTCGGCTGGCGCACGGCGATAGCGGCGCGCCAGCGAGACCCAGGCCGCCAGCCGGTCGTCAAGCTGTGCCAGCCGCTGGGGATCGGGATCACGATGCCCGAGATACGCCTGCAGGCTGTGCGCGGCGTCTTGCAGCTGCACCTGCGCGGCGCGCATCACCTCGGCCACCGACGCGATGTCGGCGTCGTAGCGCGCCACCTCGTCCACCGCATCGAGGGCACGGCCCAGCAACCCATCGGCGGCCGGGTCACCGTCGGTCAGCGCTTGCAGTGCCGTGCGTGCGCCGTCGAGCAGCGCCTGCCCATGGGCCAGGCGCTGGTGCTCGGCATTCAGCGCATCCCATTCGTCGGTGCCGGGTGCCAGCTTGTCGACCTCGCCGATCTGCCAGGCCAGGCGTTCACGCTCTCGCTCCAGCGTGTCGCGCCGGGCGCGGGCCGCATCCAGCGTCGCCTGTGCGCTGCGCCAGGCCTGCCAGCCAGCGGTCAAGGCGCTGGTGTCGGCGCCGGCCTGGCTGTCGAGCAGCGCGCGCACCGTGGCCGGGCGCGTCAGACCCTGCCAGGCGTGCTGGCCGTGGATGTCGACCAGGTGCTCGGCCATCTCGCGCAGCTGGCCCATCGTGGCGGCGCTGCCGTTGATCCAGGCTCGGCTCTTGCCGTGGGCGTCCACTGTGCGGCGCACCAGCAGCAGGCCGTCGGCAGCCGCGAAATCGGCGTCCGCCAGCCAGGGCACCAGCGTGGGCGGCACGTCGAACTCGGCACTGACCTCGGCGCGCACGGCGGCTTCACGCACCAGCGTGGCGTCGGCGCGGTTGCCCAGCGCCAGTTGCAGCGCATCGACGAGGATCGACTTGCCGGCGCCGGTCTCGCCGGTCAGCACCGTGAAGCCGGCCTCGAAGTCGAGTTCGAGCTGGCTGACGATGACCACGTCGCGAAGGGTCAGGCGGCGCAGCATGACGTCGTCACCTCGACCTACACCACGCCTTCGTACCAACGCAGCTTGCGCCGCAAGGTCGCGTAGTAGCTCCAGCCACGCGGATGCAGAAAGCGCACCTTGTGCGCCGAACGCCGCACGCGAACCTGGTCGCCGTGCAGCAGGCTGGCCATGCTGTGCATGTCGAAGTTGGCCGAGGCATCGCGCCCGGCGACGACGGTGATTCGAATCTCGCCAAGATCGGGCAGGACGATCGGGCGGTTGGTCAGCGTGTGGCTGGCAATCGGCAACAGCACCCAGGCGGCGATGCCGGGGTGCAGGATCGGCCCGCCCGCCGACAGCGCGTAGGCCGTCGATCCAGTGGGCGAGGCCACGATCAGGCCGTCGGCCCGCATGTTGGCCACGAAGTCGTCACCGATGTCCACACGCAGCTCGACCATGCTGGCCGTGCCGCCGCGCGACACCACCACGTCGTTCAGCGACAGGCCCTCGAAGATCGGCTCGCCGTCGCGCCAGACCTTGCCTTCGAGCATCGAACGATGCTCTTCCTCGTAGTCGCCGGCCACCATCGAGCCCAGCGCTTCGCGGTACTGGCCATGCGGGATGTCGGTGATGAAGCCCAGCCGGCCCTGATTGATGCCCACCAGCGGCACGTTGTGGCGTGCCACCTCGCGCGCGATGCCGATCATCGTGCCGTCACCACCCAACACCACCGCCAGGTCGCAGCGCTGGCCCAGCTGATCCACCGGCACGACGTCAAAGTCGCTGACCCCGGTGGCAATCGCAGTGTCGCGCTCGAACGAAACCTCAAGGCCCAGCCCGACCAGGAAGTGGGCAAGCTCCTCCAGTACCGGGCGAATGCCCCGTGCCTGGTACTTGCCGACGATGGCAGCGTGGCGGAAACGCTCGGACATGCGTGGCATTACACCATAGGGCCCTCGGGCACAAACGGCGCGGATAACCCTGCGGCGGGGCCCTGATTCGTACAATGCACACATGCTGGATGACCGCGCCAAGAGCTTGCTGAAGACCCTGGTCGAGCGCTACATCGCCGACGGCCAGCCGGTGGGCTCGCGCACGCTGTCGCGCGCATCGGGGCTCGAGTTGTCGCCCGCGACCATCCGCAACGTGATGGCCGATCTGGAAGAGCTGGGCCTGATCGCCAGCCCGCACACCAGCTCCGGGCGCGTGCCGACCGCACGCGGCTATCGCTTGTTCGTCGACACCATGCTCACTGCGCGGCCGCTGGACATGTCGCGGCTGTCGCCCGACGTGGCGCGCGGCCAGCTCAATCCCGACCAACCGCAGCGCGTGATCGCGCAGGCCGCACAACTGCTGTCCAGCCTGTCGAGCTTCGTCGGCGTGGTCACAGCACCGCGCAAGGCCAGCGTGTTCCACCACATCGAGTTCCTGCGCCTGGGCGAGCGCCGCGTGCTGGTGATCCTGGTTGCCCCCGACGGCGACGTGCAGAACCGCGTGATCTTCACCACACGCGACTATTCGCAAAGCGAGTTGATCGAAGCCACCAACTACCTGAACCAGCACTACGCCGGGCTCTCGATCGAAGAGGTGCGCGAGCGGCTCAAACGCGAGATCGAGGCACTGCGCAGCGAGATCGCAACATTGATGCAGGCCGCCGTGCAGGCCGGCACCGAGGTGCTGGCCGAGAGCGAGGACAACGTCGTGGTGTCGGGCGAGCACAACCTGCTGGGCGTGCAGGACTTCGGCAACGACATGAGCAGCCTGCGCCGGCTGTTCGACATGTTCGAGCACAAGACCGAGCTGATGCGGCTCTTGGACACCAGCAGCCGCGCCGAGGGCGTTCGCATCTACATCGGCGGCGAAAGCCAGGTGGTGCCGTTCGAAGAACTGTCGGTGGTCACCGCCCCCTACGAAGTCGACGGCCGCGTGGTCGGCACGCTGGGCGTAATCGGCCCCACGCGCATGGCCTACGACCGCATGATCCAGATCGTCGACATCACGTCGCGGCTGGTCGGCAACGCGCTGTCGGCCAAGTAGGCCGCCCAAGTCGGCGCAGCCCTGCGGCTTCTAGAATGCAGGCCGTTCAAGACGGGCCGTTAGCTCAGTTGGTCAGAGCAGAGGACTCATAATCCTTTGGTCGTTGGTTCGAGCCCAACACGGCCTACCACTCCCCTCACCGCGGGCGCCCGCTCGGCGGGCCCCCCCCGCGCGGCCGTCGGGCCGGCACCCCAGCCACCGGCAGGGGTTCCGACCCGGCCCCCAGCCCAGCCGGGGCCCGACGCCCAGGCCACGGGGCCGCCGCCGGGGCCAAGCGGTGACCCTGCCGCAAACCCCATTGCCGCAAGAGCTGATCTTCCCTGGCCGTGAGTTCGTTCCGCTGGACCCCCCAATCGCGCAACGTTCGCCAGTTTGATGACTTGTAGTTCACCACCTCAGTGACAGCGGCGATTCCCGCGTCGATGCGCGCGGTATCGACTGCGTCGGCCTCGCGTTCCAGCTCCTCCGCCTGCGATACGAGTTCCGCGGAAAGTTCGGGCAGAAGCCGCACGCTCTGCTGCTGTGCGCGTTGCCGAGGCCAGTTCCTTCTTGCACCACTCGGTGACGTTCTCCAGTCCCTGCTCGGGCGAGGTGATCACGGAGTACATCGCACGCGCGACAACTTTCAGCTGCGCAGACAGCGCTGGTGAAATCGACTGTGTCCGCCAGATTGACTGAACATTCAGCGCGCCTCCAGCTCCTTGTTCGGCGATGAGCTGCGCCAGCTTGGCAATCGTGAACGTGACGATGTTTGCGCGGTAGCCACCGTCGTACCAGTCGGTCTGGGTCGGAACCAATTGCTCCAGTTCGCGGAACACGATCGCATGGGCAACGGCGCACTTGAAAAACTCATCGTTGTACTGCAGCGGCCTGTTCTGCACTCCGTCACAACAAACTTGCTGTAGACGTCAAAGTTCTTCTGTGCGCCCTTGCGACCTCGTGTGGCAACTGGCGCCAAGAGTTTTCGATCTTCGCGATGTCAGTCTTCGTGATGACCTGACGCCTTGGATTGTCGGCTTCAAATCGAAGCTTCTCAGCCGGGCTCATCTTCGATGTCTCGATGCGGTACTGACCCTTTGCGCGCTCGTAGAACCAGGTTGTCGGCCTCTGCGAGCCCGCCCTTGGCGGTGCCTTGATCCGTCTCGACAACTCTTCGAGCTTTCGGTGGAATGGATGGTTCGAGAACAGATCGGAGTCAGACACCTTCGTCTGCCTGTTCGCGTACTCCGAAATCTTTGGAATCAATTCGCCGGACTTTTCTGCGTCGACAACGGAGAGCTTCATCTGGACGAAGATGCCCGCGAGCTCTGCGCCGTCCTTGCGGCGTGCGAGAGCAAGCGATGCGGTGGTCTGCCCACCATTCACGATCTGTAGATCTGTCGCCGCCAGAAGCCGCGGACCCTCGGGCGTGTCGCGCGTTTCAACCGAAGTTGAAGTCGCCGCGATGCCATTGTTGAATGCAAAGAACATCTCCGGGCTCCGCAAGACAGTCTCCCGGATCGCCTTGTTCACCTTCACGGCCTTGCCCAGAAAGCTTCTGACGTTGCCTTCGAGAAGTCGGCTGCCATACTCCTCGTACATTCGCGCCAATGCGTCAGCGGGCAACACGCAGAGATAGCCGCTGTACTCCGATTGGTTGAGACTGGCCTTGAGGCATGGAACTCCACCGGCGACGAGACTTCCAAAGTCGACGGTCAATGCCTCGCGCCCGGATCTCGACGAGAGCGCATCGTGGAACCGCGCAATGTCCCAGATGTGGAACTCCGCGGGGATGCCGCCGATGCTCTGTTCCGGCCAATCTCGAATCCGGTCGCTCAGGATCCCGTCGGTGACCAGGTAGAACCTCAGCCTCGTGATGTTCGGCTGATGAATCTGGAGGAGCCCGGAGAAATCTGCGGCAGGGTCCTCGTCGGCCGGAAGATGATCGTCGTTTCCCGCAAACGCCTCGTCCACAAAGGCTACAACCTTCGAGAAGGTCGCCTTCGCGGTCGTTTGCGTCACGGTCGCCGGCTGTCGTTCACCTTCGAACTCGGCTATCACCAGGCGCAGAGATCCGTCGGCCTCGTCGAAGGCATATCCATCAATGCCGAGGCTCCGTCGCCGCGTTCCGGTGCCGCGGTACGGGCATGGGACGAAGTCGACCAGTTCCTCTGCCTCTTCCAGCATCTCGCCCGCTACCGATCCGAAGCCGCCTTCCGGGTCGCGTCCCCCGAATTCCGCCATGGCGCGCACGATGACCCCGTCGCGAAATGCCCTGAGATGTTCGTCCAATCGATCGCTCCCTTGTGGATCGTCATGCCCGCATCGCCTGGTTCGAAGTGGCCCACACGTGGGGCCTGCTTCCAAGACGTAAGCACTGGTATCCTACTTTGACAAGAAGGAAGTTCGGGGAGGCTGCGCGCTGTGTCCATTGATATGGATGAAGTCTGGGTGCGCTGAGGCGCGATGATCTGAGCTTGCGGGCTGACGGAGAACCGACTTCAATCCTCCATGGTCCGACTGGCTCGTCTGGCTGGGCCAGTGGATGCGCGCAGGGCTGCTCTGGAGGGGCGACGTATCGCGGTCGTGAGGATGCCGAGCAGGCGGCTTGGGGGCCGCGTTCACGGCAGTGGGCGCTGTCTTTGCGTCGGTGCGGCTCCATGACGATTCACTCGATTGGGAAAAAGCCTCAGGGCCTGCCTCCAGGCACCAAGATCTTCTGGCGTGAACCTGCTTTGGGGAAATCCACGCGTGGCTCAGGGATTGTTTAAGGTCTGCGGCAGAACGAAGGCGGCGACTTAATGGAAGTTGTCGTCGAGGCTCAGAAGAGCACGCGCCTCTTCGCCAGGTCGGCCGCACTGTCTTACGGGATAACTGTGGGCTCCGTGAGCGCTCAGGCCGATGAGCGCTTGGCCTCCGCTGAGCGTGTCATGCGGGCGGCGTTGACGGGCGCCGCGCAGGGGTGGATGCGTTCGCCGGCCATCGAATGCACGATCGTCACGGAGCGCACTTCCTTCCTGAGCGACTTGGACGGCTTGGCCATCTGCGCCGGTCCTGGTGTCGAGGCATCCTGCTCGGATCTCCTTGCGATCGCAGATTCCGGCGGTCGGTCCCACGGAAAGACGAGAGTTGCGCCGGCGCGGAGTGACGGGGTCCTCGACGAATCCGGATCCATCACGATTCTCGACGGAACCTCTGCGGCGGTCCGCATGGGAGACACGATTGCAAGGAGCGTCGTAGTCCTGCTCGATCAATCCGAGTATGACGAGGAAGTCGAGCAGCTGATTCAGACCTTCCTGGGCTCTGCAGTTGATGTCCACATCCACGCGCCTGCCAATGGTGTGAAGACCTCACCGGCGAGCATCGAAGCCTTCATTTTTGGCTTGCCCTTGCAGTCCCGATCGCAGACATGACGCGATCCAAGAAGAGACTCACGAGTCAGGTGCTTCGGCGCGCCGAGCCTGCCCCTGAAGAACGCGACGCGGACCGATCATCCGGCGTCCCATCCGTGCTTGGGCTGGTATCCGCCTACCACGCAAACGCCATTGATTGCCGCATCGGGCGCGTTGTCCTTGACTTCCCGCCCATGGTCGAAGTCTCAAAGGCTTGCTCCGCCATTTTCTCGAAAGTCGATCGCGACGACCCGGTCCAGCGTCGCGCTGCGCGAGATGCGTGGCTCGTCAAGTCGTCGCTCATGCTCACTGTGTTGCCGTTCAACGACGCGCGACTGGGACTGGACGCCATCATGAACAATCTGGCGCACGTTTCCCAGAGCGTTCCCGGTATCCGCGCTGCAGTCGACGACCTCGCGAGCTTGGTTCGATCCCTCGCGTCTGAAAACGTCAATCCGAAGCGAGAGCGTGCCCTTGCGATGCTCGAGAGCCCTCCCGAGGAAGGCGAGCCGGTAGCAATACTAGCCAACATCTGCGGTTCGCCAACCCCAGGTTGGCCGATCACCATGGAGGCCGAAAGCGACCTCGGCTCAACGGCCGTGGAGCTCGTCCGTCTGCGCAGGCAAACCCGAAATGCGCTGTTCGCGCGATTGATCATTCCGGGGAATCCTTGGTTCGCACCAGCCGGCCTGCTGTTCGACCTCCTGTACGGCGGACGAACTTCTGACATCGTCGTACTGACCTACCGCGCGGAACGCGCATCCTTGCCGGCTCCCCGGAGATTGCCACAGGACACCCACTTCCCGGCACCCAGCGGTCAGTCCCGGCAACTCCCGGAGGCAAGCCAACCCGATGAGGAGATCCAGCTCGACAGTTGGGCCCATGAATCGTTCTGGTCGTCGATCCACGCGCAGCACACCGATGTCGCGCCAACATCGGACAAGGATGTCACCGTGGACGCGCGGTTTGTCCTGTTTGCCGATGGCAGCGGCGCATTCCTCCCGGAAGATGGACGCGTCGTGGAGGTCTCGGCCTTGTTCGAGACGGGCGCGAACTTCGATATCACGGAAGACAAGCTTCCTCGAACTTCAGTCAGAGACCTGGAAGAAGGGGATCTGGTGATGCTCCGATTGACCGGAAGTGGCGACTATCTCGACGACGTGGCCGATTCGCTCATCGAGAAGGCCGGCGAGGCCGGCCTGCGTGGCAGGGCCCTTCAGTGGAAGGATCGGCTGCACGAAGTCATCAAGCGCCATGGAGAAGGTGTCGTGGCGATGAAGGTTCGAGGTCTGGGCGTAAGACTCCGATCTCCCAATACCTCTGGGCCTGGGCAGGTGACGCCGTCATGGCACCTCAAGACCGGCAGACATTTCAAAGTCTGATTGCAACTATCTGGCAGCTCGGCAGTCGCGAGAGCGACGACGAGGCCGCAGCCTATGCAGATGCGCGGTGGGACGACATGGAGCGCCTGAAGGCCTACCACCACAAGGCAGGCGTCGCAATACGAGCTGCGTTGCTGACGCGAGTGCGGGGCCTTGTTGCCGAGCGTCGACGCATCGATTCGGTCGAGTCAATTGAATTGCCAGGGGTGGCCGCTGGTCGAATGGGCCTCCTGCGCGTGTCCGCTGTCGACATCAAGTCGAGGCGAGTTCCAATGTCCAGGTTGTTCCATCTGAGTAGAGTGAAGGTGACCTAGTGGCAAGGATGATCCCCCCCCTCGTCGCTGCAGATGCGCCAAAGGGCGAAAAGCAGTTGTTCGCCAGGCTTCGAGATGATCCGAATGCGAGGGATTGGCTGGTCCTGCACTCCTTCGACATACGCAGGCATGTCGCACGGGCCGAAGGTGAGGCCGACATGGTGGTCGTCGTGCCCGGCCTCGGCGTGCTCTGCATAGAGGTCAAGGGCTGCGGGGTTGTCCGAGAGGGGGGGCTCTGGACCTATTCCTACAACCCGCCCAAGACGTCTACGGTCGGCCCCTTTCGCCAAGCAAGCCAGGCCGCTCACTCGATTCGTCAGTACCTCTCGCTCAAGGACTCTTCACTCGCGTCCCTCGTGTTTCACTCCGCAGTCTTGTTCACGGAGGTGGACTTCGCCGACAAGTCGCTCGAGTGGGAACCGTGGCAGATCATCGGGCGAACCGAGTTTCTCCGGCAGCCGATCTCGTCGCTCGTCACCCGTGTGCTGGAGGCGGCGCATTCCCAGTGTCGTTCGCGCAAGCCGGTGCCAGCATGGTACGGGAGCCAAAGTCGTCCGACGCTTCGACAACTGGAGGCCGTCCTGAGGCTTCTGCGTCCAGATTTCGAATACACCGCATCTGCCCGCAACGACGTAGAGCTTGCCGAGGCGGCAATCCGCCGCTTCACGGACGAGCAGTTCGAAGCCATCGATCACCTTGAGGACAACCGGCGTGTCCTGTTCAAGGGGCCGGCTGGTACGGGCAAGACGTTTCTGGCGATCGAGGCTGCGCGAAGAGCAGTTCGCGCCGGGCGCACCGTTGCGCTCCTGTGTTTCAACAGTCTTCTGGCCTCATGGCTGAAACATGAAGCCGAATCGATCGCGCAAGAAGCGAAGGCGCGCGCACTCTCGTTCTACGTCGGCAGCTTTTCGGGGCTCATGCTCAGCATTGCCGAGATCGACGTGCCGGCGACGGCAAACCAGGAGTTCTGGGGCGTCGAACTGCCGATGCGCGCGGTGGATGCCCTGCTGGCCGATGGCCGCGACGTGCCAACCTTCGAGTTGCTGCTCGTGGACGAAGCACAGGACCTGCTGTCCGAGCCGCTGCTCGACGTCATGGAATTGCTGTTGAGCGGTGGCCTCGGAAGCGGATGCTGGGCAATGTTCGGGGATTTCGAAAGGCAGGCCATATATGCCGACAAAGGTGCGACGCTGGGCCTCGACAGACTGCGAAACCGGACGGCCGACAGCGTGTCCACATACCGCCTGCGAATCAACTGCCGGAATGCCACGAGGATCGCCGAGGCCGTCACGATCACCAGCGGGATGTCTCCCGGCTACAGCCGGGTCCTCAACACCGCCGACTCGGCCGATGTCGAGCCCGTCTTCTACCGCAGCCCCTCGCACCAGGGTGACCTGCTCCTCGCGACCATTGCGAAGCTCCTGAAGTCGTTTGCCCCGGCGGAGATCGTTGTTCTGTCCATGCGCGCTGACGCTACGTCCTGCGTGGCGAGACAAGGTCGCGATCAGGCTGGTTGGCACTTTGCTTCCTATCGCGAGGAGCCAGGCGACGGCGCTGCAATTCGCTACTGCAGCGTTCATGCCTTCAAGGGGTTGGAGGCGGCGGCGGTCGTGCTGACGGATATCGAAGCCATCGAGGACGATCAGGCCAAGGCGCTGCTCTATGTCGGCATGTCGCGCGCACGAATTCGGCTGCATGTCCTCATGCACGAGCGTCTTCGCTCAAGCTACGACTCGATGCTCGATGCCGGACTGAAGGCAGCACTTCGGAGGTCTTCCTGATGTCACCACTCGACCAGAATCTTGCCAACAGAGAGCAGATGCTCGCGCGACTTCGAGCCGAGATCGTTGGTCCGGACCCGGCCGGTAAGCCGGTGGCTCTGGCCGACAAGCAGGCGATGACCTGGGGAGGAGTACCGCATTCCTCGGATGCAGGCAAACGGTGAAGAGATCGTGTGGCAAGACCCGCCTACCAAACGATTTGGTGCAGGAATCCTGTTCCCGATCGGATCCACTGAAGAGGTCTTGGTCAACGCAACCGAGGGAGAAGCACTGGTGCCGGTCAACTCTCCGGAGCTGGCACCGCCCGGACTGCAGTCGGACGATGAACTGGCGGCTCGAGAGCGGGCGCCATCTTATGGCGCACCTGCTGACGATCCGGAGGAAGAGGATGTCACTCTCGCCAACTCGTTCCGACCTTCTGCGATCGGCATTAGCTTCATGGCTGATCTCTCGACCGAGACGACCGGACTGGTCGTTGAACTCGTCAATGTCGGAAGGGTAGGTTCGGCTCGAACGGTCGAGCATGCCTGTGGCACGTATGCGCCGTTGACCCTTCAACTTGGCGGTGCAGTAGGCAAGCAGCCGACGTCACGCAAGGTCTGGCTGCGAATGCCGGTGGTCGACAACGAGGGCAAGATGCCTGCCGTGACCGTCTCCACGGCGGATCTGCTCAAGGCGAACCGGCCGATCAGGTGCTTGATCGGACCGGTGGCTCTCGGGCTGGAACTGGTCATCGTGTCGCGCTTCTGGCATGCGGCGCCAAGCAAGGCACATCGGCTCCTCACGATCTCGGTTGCCAACAAGAAGAAGGCCAAGGAGACAGAGCTTGACTCGCAGTGTCTCTACCAGGCAGGGATTCGAGTCAGTGGCGCAAGCAGCAACCGATGGATCGATGCATACCCGGAGAATCTGATCGCGGACTTTCAGGATCCCGATCCGCTCGCCGACGAGAACGTCAATCGTGTCCTGTACAGGAGAACCGGACGTTTGCCATTGGCCACGGTTGCGGCGCTGACTGGATAGATGGCCGCCCGCAGCTGGTAGGGACGGTGTGGTCGGATGTGCTGCCGGTCTTTGAAACGCCAGCCACGAGTGCTGACCTATTCGTAAAGGACCCTTCCGGCAAGCTGGAGCCACTGCGGGTCAGCATGCGACTGTTGGCAGGCCTGGAGTCCGATACCGACGGGCTGACCGACGTCGATCGACTGATGCTGGAGTACCAAGCCTGGATAGTCGCGCTCGACTCGAAGGTCTCCACGATTGCAGAGCGGCATCGACCAACGGCAACGGAACTCATTGAAAAGTGTCGTCAATGCGCGAGACGGATCGCGGACGGGCTCTTGCTCCTGCGGCAAACTGACTCGCAAGGCGAAGTCGCGCGAAAGGCATTCAGGCTCGCGAACCATGCGATGCTGGTCGCACAGCTCCGGTCACGACAGGAATTGCGGTTGCCAGATCGCGATCCCGGCGGCCGACGATGACATGGTCCAGGCCCATTGCGGCCGTGGATCCGGCTGTTCGCAATGAGAAGCAAGGCTACTGGAGGCCGTTCCAGATTGCCTTCCTGCTAATGTCATTGCGCGGCATCTGCGATCCGGCGCATCATGATCGCAAGGTGGTGGATCTGATCTGGTTTCCCACCGGCGGCGGAAAGACGGAGGCCTACCTGGGGCTGACCGCGTTCACCGTCTTCTTCAATGCGCTTTCAGGGGTTTCCAGCGGCGGCGTCGACGTGCTCATGCGGTACACGTTGAGACTTCTCACGGCTCAGCAGTTCCAGCGCGCGGCTACTCTGTTTTGTGCAATGGAGCAACTTCGTCGGAGGGACATCGCGTCCTTGGGCAACCGGCCCTTCCGGATTGGACTGTGGGTCGGAAGTGCTGCGACGCCAAACAAGCGGGACGACGCTGTCGAGAAGTTGAGAACTCTACAGCGTGATCCTGATGCGGAGAATCCCTACGTCCTGCTCAGATGTCCGTGGTGTGCGGCCAAATTTGGTCCGCACGAAGCAGCATCTGCATCGACCCAGCGGACCCGGGGTGGGCGTGGCCGCCAGGCCACAGGAGCGCATGTGTATGGCTACTCGAAGGAGAGGGGACCATCTGGGGACACTGTCGTCTTCAGATGCGGCGACAGCAATTGCGAGTTCGGCGGATTGCCCGGTTTGTCCTCGCCTCCTCTGCCTATCGTTGTCATTGACGAAGACCTGCTGGATGCGCCTCCCAATCTCCTGATCGGCACGGTCGACAAGTTCGCGATGCTTGCGTGGACACCGGCGGCGCGGAGCATCTTCGGCCTGGACGCTTCAGGTCGTCACCGTGGTGTGCCGCCCACATTGATCATTCAGGACGAATTGCATCTGATTTCCGGACCGCTGGGTTCGATGGTTGGTGCCTACGAGACCGTCATCGAGGCGTTGTGCGTCGACCCTCTCGGCGGGATGATCCTTCCGAAGATTGTTGCCTCGACCGCGACAATCAGCCGGGCACGTGAGCAGATTGCCGGGCTGTATGCGCGGACAGCGGTCATGCTCTTCCCGCCTTCCGGCCTCGACGCCGCCGACTCATTTTCGCGCGCGAAGCCGTCAATGAGCACGGCCGGCCGAAGCCGGGCAGGCTCTATGCAGGGGTGCTGGCTCCTGTACACGTCCCTCCAAACATCGGAAGCCCGAGTCTTCGCCACGCTGATGCAGCATGCTTCGCTTCTGGAAGGCGAGGCGCGATCTGGATCCCTGGTGGACGTTGCTTGTCTTCTTCAACTCTCTGAGGGAACTGGGGGGCGCCGCGACGCTGTTCACGGCTGACACTCGTGAATATCTCAAGGTCATCCTGAATCGTCACGGAGTCGAGTACGCCAAGATCCGCCAGCTCTTCCACGTCGAAGAACTGACCAGCCGCATCCGAGGGGATCACATCCCACGTCTGCTGGAGCGCCTCGAGGTGCCGTTGTCGGTCCGGGAAGGGACCGGTACTCCAATACCGAGTCCCGCGGCAATCGACGCTTGCCTTGCGTCAAGCATCATTGAGGTCGGCGTTGACATCCCGCGCTTGTCGCTGATGGCGATCG